>CAWCKJ010000016.1:0-70634 GCA_963796105.1 candidate division FCPU426 bacterium | reverse complement strand
CAACCCTGGCGGGGTCCGGATCTATAGGTTCAGCAGATGGAACTGGATCCGCGGCGTCATTCTTTTCTCCGAACGGAATCTCGGTTGACGCTTCCGGAAATGTGTACGTTGCGGATAGTGGTAATTACATCATAAGGATCATTCAATAATTTATTTTCCTGTTTCATTGGTTTTTATTGGTAGGAGGACTCGTTTATGCTGAAATCGTTTTTGCAAACAATTCGAATTTCCTTCACCTATATCTTTGTGTTTTTTACTACCATTTCTTTTTTTCTTTTTTTATTTCCACAACAATGTCTTTCTCAAGTCACCCCAGCAACTATTTGCGTCTGCCTTAACAGTGGTGACGGAGGAGATTTAATCACCACCGACATAGGGAATCCTCAGGACGTTGGAAAGATTGGTGTAGTTGTTACGAATCCTTACTCAGGATGGGGAGCGGGTTGGCCGGGCTCCGTATGGATTTCAGACACCGCTGCTGCTCAAGTTGCGCCTCCTAATTCGAAAGGAACGGACCAAATTATATTTACACGGACTTTAAATCTAACTTCTGATGAACTTGCCCAAGCGACTTTTTCATTACATACAAAATCCGATGATGCCGTAACGGTTCTTGTGAATGGTGTTCCAGTGGTAAGTTGCGGTGGCTTCACTCCACCTCCTGCACACGCTCCTTTACCTTTTTGTTTTCCTTACTTTACTTCTTTGTCAGGTTCAAACAGCACCTTTAATAATCAATTTCAATCTGGACCCAACACCATCACATTCGTTGATCAGGATGTTTATGGGGGAAATATCGCAATAGATTACAGTTTTTGTGCCTGCTATCCGGCACCTACCAACACACCGACAAAAACCGCAACTCCAACATCAACTTGGACTCCAACAATTACTCTTACACCCACACCAACCAATACCCCGACGAACACCCCTACTTTAACTCCTACAAACACTCCAACAATTACGCCTACACCTACTCCAACCAATACCCCAACCAATACACCCACACCAACGCCTACACCTACGAATACACCTACACCCACTTTCACTTTTACCCCTACGAATACTCCAACAGCTACACCAACAAATACTCCAACTTACACATTTACATCGACTTCAACAAATACCCCGACTTATACATCCACTAATACCCCAACGCCCACACCCACTAATACCCCTTCTTACACTCCCACATTAACACCAACAAATACCCCAACATTTACACCAACCCCAACCCCTACAAATACACCAACCTACACACCCACCTACACCCCCACCTCTACTAATACGCCGACTATTACTAATACACCAACTAAGACTCCAACAAGCACTAATACCGGAACGTCGACCCGGACGCCCACGCGCACACCCACAGCTACTAAGACTCGAACACCAACAATCATGCCTACTGTTACGCCGACTAATACACATACGAGGACACCTACTGTTACACCCACGCGCACACCGACAGTTATGCCCACGTTTACACCTACTAATACTAGCACTCGCACGCCCACTGTGACTTTCACGCGAACGGGGACAATACTTCCTACAGCGACGCCGACTGTTACTAGGACCAGGACTCCCACACAAACTTACACTCGCACGAATACTGTCTTGCCAACTGCAACGCCTTCTAATACCCCAACCAGAACACCAACCATTACTCCTACACGAACTCCAACAATTCTACCTACTCATACACCATCCAACACCTCCACCAGGACACCAACAGTGACTCCAACCCGCACACCGACAATCTTGCCTACTATAACGCCGACCAATACACCGACTCGGACACCTACAGTGACTAATACTAGAACACCAACAATTACAGCGAGTGTAACGCCGACACCTACAATCACTATTTCTGCTACACAAACTTCTACAATTACATCGACACCTACGCCCATGTGCTGCGATCTATATTCGTTAGATTTTGGATCTTCAGGTTCCGGATTGGGTCAGTTTAGTGGCGCGTGGGGTATAGCAACTGGAAGTGGGAGTGCAGCGGGAACTGTTTTCGTTGCGGACCAAGCAAATAATCGGATTGATGTATTTAACACAAATGGCATTCCCATCACTTATTTTGGTAATCCGGGCAGTGGAAGTGGGTCTTTCAGCGGCCCCTATGGGGTTGCTGCTGATTCTTCTGGAAATGTTTACGTCGCGGATCAAGGTAACAACTTGATTCAGAAGTTCACTTATAACGGAGCTGGTAATTATGGGTTTACTTCCCAATGGGGTGGCGGCGGAAATGGGAATGGTCAATTTGCTGGAATTTATGATGTTGCGGTTGATCCGACAGGAAATACTGTCTATGCGGTAGATATGGGTGATAACGGAGGAAGAATACAAGCCTTTTCTTCTATCGGAGGGTTTGAGGCTACCGCAAACAATTCTTTAACTTCTGGGTTATTTAGTAATCCTATGGGTGTAGCTGTGGGGCCTAATTATGTTTATGTAGCTGATGAAGGGCATAACCTCATCAAGAGGTTTGACTATCACCTAGATGTTTCCGGTTCCGCTTTTATATCTTGGGGCGGAGGAGGTTCTGGAAATGGCAAATTTGGTTCTCCTCACCGCTTAGCGACTGACAGTTCGGGTAATGTGTATGTTTCCGATAGTGGTAATACTCGTATTCAAGTATTCGATGCAAATGGAAATTATTTATGTCAGGTTAGTGATGCTGCGTCTACTTTTACAGGAGACTCACTTTTTGGAATTGCAGTCGATCCCTCCTTAGATTTTTTTATTATTTATGCTGATGGCGGTGCTCAAGATAAGGTTTTTAAATATATTCCATGCGCAATTAATACACCCACAAACACACCGACATTAACCAATACTCCAACCACAACGCCAACTGTGTGTTGCGGTCAGTTTTCTGTGTCATTTGGTTCTGCGGGATCTGGAAATGGCCAATTTAATTCCGCGTGGGGTATAGCTACCGGAAGCGGGGGTGCGGCAGGTACTGTATTTGTCGGCGATAAAAGTAATAATCGGATAGAAGTTTTCGACACGAACGGTGGTTATGTCACCTATTTCGGAAATCCGGGTAGTGGGAGTGGTTCGTTCAGTGGACCCTACGGGGTTGCGGCTGATTCCTCTGGAAATGTATATGTTGCGGATCAAGGGAATAACTTAATTCAGAAATTTACTTCTAACGGTGCGGGGGGCTACGCGTTTTCTACCCAGTGGGGGGGAATGGGCACAGGGAACGGCCAATTTGAATATATCTACGATGTGGCTGTTGATCCAACAGGAAATACCGTATATGCGGTTGATATGGGCAATGGTTCAGGAAGGATCCAGGCATTTACCTCTATTGGTGGATGGGAAGCTACTGCATCCTCGGTTACTACAACAGGCCTTTTTGTTCATCCGGAAGGGGTAGCGGTTGATTCCAATTACGTTTATGTGACAGATTATTCTCAAAATCTCATTCACAGGTTTGACAGGCAACTGGACGTGTCCGGTTCCGCGTTTATTTCATGGGGTGGCAGTGGAGGTCTGACTCGGGTAGCTACTGATATATCAGGTAATGTTTATGTTACCGGCAATGGCCAGATTCAAGAGTTTGACGCGAATGGAAATTTTTTATGTCAAATTACTCCAAATGGAAATTCCATGTGGGGGATCGCTGTCGACCCGGTCATGGAATTCTTTGTGATAGAAAATTATAGTCAAGTATATAAGTTTGTTCCGTGCGGGACATCTGGTCCGATATCTTTAGTATCAAAATCTTCAAAAGAAATTCGCGCTTTCACACCCACTCAAACTCCGACAGTTACATCCACTCCGACCGTGGGGAGTTTGTCAGTTGTTGCAGCGCCTAACATCTCCCGAAATGGAGAACCGGTTCATTTGCGATTAAACCTTGTACATTCCGCTTCAGTTCATTTATCCATTTATAATTTGACTGGAGAATTGATTTATCAGCATTCTATTGTGGGGAATAGTGGTTCAAACGATTTGGTTTGGAGTTTGGGAAACCATTCTCAGCAGGCTGTAGCAAGTGGATTGTATATCTATGCCCTGCAAGTTGAGGATGGTAAGAATCGTGATTGGTTCAAAGGTAAAATTTTAGTCACCCGCTAAGAGTTCTCTTATGCTGAAAATCTTATAATCTTTAATTTTTTTGAGAAGCCGGACAGTTATCACCTGCCAGTTTATTCATCGACGTACTACAAATTTCCTATTTCACCGGTGTTTAATTACTTGAACCTGGGCCCGCCCATTCGCTAATTTTGGATTCGTCGTGATTTTACCAGAATGAAAACGAATCAACCAAAAAACCGGACATTTGAAGGATTGTTCCAAATACATATCAATTCCATATCTTTCATTCATGTAAGTTTGCAATGTTGATAAAAAGTTGGGGATTGTCGGTGATCTTGTTTCTGAGTAAACAATTAAATAGTAATTTGGATTGTCTACCATATCCTTCAACAAATCATGGATTTTAAATTTTTCGAGCATTGCTTCTGTGGTTGGAGAACGTTGATCCCATGACAATTGTATAAAATTGATATTTCGTAATACCTCAAAATCGTCAAATGCCGGTATCAATTCAAAGGGAAATGACGAAAGCAAATTCACATATAATTGGTTTTCCTGAGGATGAAAACCGTTCAATGATTCATTTAATATTCCGGTTTCCTGGATTTTCTGCAGATTGTTGGAATATATACTCAGGATAAGTAGAAAAGAAAACAAGAACGATAAGATAATGAGGGATAACTTCTTCTTGGAACCTAAAAAGACCGGGGTCCGTCCGGTAAGTGCTTCCTGCGCCAGGGGTTGAGCTCCGAAAAGGTTCATATACATTATGAACAATATTGGAGGAAGGCATACGCGCTCGGGTATTTTCAAGTAAAACATCAAAAATAGAAGAATAAAGAAAACCCATACAGAATTTATCAGGGCTAAACGTCGTAACCTCTTGGGAAGATACACAAGAAACGCTAGGAAAAAAACTACGGCTGTTTGCACTGATTTATTGGAGAAAACAGCCAAAGGAGAAGTGTCTTTATGTTTATTAAAAGCAATTCTCGGAAAGTAATCCGCGATTTTTTTTAATTTATCGTAGGTATAAATATCCTTATCCATATAAATACAACATTGAAACATGTATAGATCATTTTTGATCCAACCGATAGAGTCGAAAAAGGGTTTGGTTGTCTCGTTATAAGCTGGATCTTGGAAATCACTTAATTGAGTCCGGGGGCCTTCAAACTGGAGGTAATCTGCCCACGCGGAGTCGCTTTGGTAAACGTAATGGTGATAAGAAATGGCCGCTAATACTATTGCGGCCATGCATGCCAAATAACGAATAATAGACATACGAATCGGTGTCACTTCTTTTTTCCATGTCAGATAAATAACGGAGGGAATGGATGTCAGGAGAATAAGTGAAAAGGATGCAAACCGAAGCATGATTGAAAAAAGAATCAAAACAAACGCCAAAGTGAAAATTTTATATCGGTGCCTTGAGTTTTCCCCACTCCAAAGACTGGTTAGTAGGAAAAAAGCGCTTATCGCCGCCAAGGATGCTGTTTGAGTCCATTGAAGCGATGAGAAAAAAAAGAAAATCATCGCGAGCGATGATAAAACGAAAAGAACGGTTTTAAACAATCTATGGGTCCCCAGTAATAAAGATGCCAGGATGGCCCAAAAAGAAAGGAACAGGGTTAGGACTTGTAACCCGCTGTACCACTGGTAATGGGGGAATATTTTATAAAGGTGCGCCAGGATTCGGCAAAGAAGGACATTTTCGTGTTGGACCATTTCGCTGGGCGTCGAAGCTATGCCTATACCCTTGAGAAGGAGAAGGATTAAAGAATCGTCGATGTTATAAAAATACGGTCTGAACAAAACCAAGGATGCGGATACGAGTGCAAAAGTAATAATGAAGGAGGTCAGAAACGGTTTGTCATGGAAAAAACGGTGGAATGAGGACATTTATACCTTCTGATTTAGATCATTACTCATGGTAAGAGGAGATTTAGTTTTTTAGGTTTGAATGACTCCAATTTAAAGAATAATTTTACAATTAATGGCATGGAAATACCTGTAAAAGATCCAATTTCTAATAGCCTTGAAAGGAGTTTAACCAATGTCAGGGCGTAAAGTTATGGCAACTTTTTATGGAAAATACGCGAAGTGCGAGGTAATTAAACCTGAAAGTAGTGATTGGTCAAATCCGGGATTTTACATTTTCAGGGATGGCGAGCAAATTAGCGGAGGGTATGATTCGCTCGAAGCTGCTGGGGAGGAAGCGAAAAAATTAAGTGGGAATTAGATCTGGTGATTCTAGAGAGTTATAACTCGTCCGCAATGCGACGGATTTAGCGTGCTGATGGTGAAAATTGTCCACCCAGGTGGAGAAGTTATTCAATTGGAGGTATAGGCCTGAACGCCGACAAGCTGGAACCGGAAGACGCCGTCCAGGGGCATTTGTTCATCCGCCAGGAGGACATCAGGAGGCCCGTCTTGATGAGGACCATCGACCAATTGAACGAGGTCAAGGGGGCGGGGACGGTCAGGATGGCCTCGGTGGGGATCAACCAAAGGTGGATGACGAGGTTCGAGAAGCAGTCGCCGCACTACACGACCAGGCTTCGGGACCTGCCCATTGCCAGGGTGCCTTGACCAGGGGAAATACCTGGCTTTGAAGTTAGGGATTGTGGTCATTTGTCCTTCCAAAATGAGTTCAATCCATTTGAACTCAAAAAGCGCGTTTGGGGATTATTTCAGGCGGGTTTTAAAAAATTTCGCAGCGTAATGATGGGGGTTTTTCCGGGGGTCATCGCCGATATTTAGGGTCTGATCGGCGATGAAGTGAGCGTGACAGGTGGTCTTTTAGGAAATGGGTAAAGGGCCGGGGGAATAGGCTTAAACATTGAAGAATTGGGACTGAATGAGGCTTAGGAATGGACCGGCCCGATTCATAAGGGGAGTGACCAACGGAAAACCTTGCCTTGGGGATGGGGGTTGGGGGGTGTTTGGCCTTCTTAAAAGCAGTTCAATTCATTTGAACTCAAAAAGTGGGTTTGAGGATTGTTTAAGGCGGATTTTCTCATGCTGCGATGGCGAACCCCCCTATCTACGCATCAAGTGATGATGCTAGAAACGATAGGGGGGTTCGCCCTCTCCGCATGAGAAAATCTTTATAAATCATAGAAACTTAACTTGATGAGTAGATAAAGAGATAATTAAAAGAAAGACAATGAATAAGAAACAGAAGTGGGAGGACGTGAGGGAAGTGATAGTAGGAGCCAAAGGTGGTGCAGGTAAAAAAGACCGTAGCAGATGGAAGAAGTGGTAGGTGAGTGACAGGGGTGGTAACGGCAGGGTGGATGGTAATGAGAAAGTGTTAGGTGGAGGTCAGTGGGGGTAACGGCATTGGTGGGTTGGAGGGTATTGGCAGGGGAATTAGGAGCCGGAACTAGAGCAGGTAAAAGTCAAAAAGAATCCTATGACAATTCCAAAGACAACCCTGCCTCCTGGGAACCCCCCAGGAGGCAGGGTTGAATACACGATAGAAGGTTGTTTTTATACCTCATTATTGGATATCCATGGTTTAGAGGATTAAATAGATACGGTAAATATCCCTAATGAGAAAGCTTTAGGCTATTTAAGGGGGGAACGAAAAAGGGGAACGGCACCCTTTTTCATGGGCCTTCCCCCTGGGCCAAGCTTCCCGCAAAAGGCGCGGGAATCCTGGCCGCACCCCTTTCCCCGGGGGCTTCCGCCCCCAAGCCCCTGACCAAACGGGGGAAAGCCCCCGTTTGGATCCCCCCTTAAAACCGGTGGTGGGTGAGCGGGGTGGTAGCTGTGAACTCCCTTTCATTTCCCGCAGGGGACCCCGCCAAGCGGAAAACCTCATTACGCCTTTTTAATTAAGCACTCCGGGGAAGGTGAAAGGCTTCATTTCGGTTTTCCGATTGGCCCTTCCCCAGCGGCGGCGGCACGCCTGGATGAACGAAAAATGCCATCCTGGCACGCCGCCGATAAATGGAAGGGGCCTTTGAGTCCTCAGGGCCGTTTCAAAAATGGGAAATTTCGGGGTAACAAAAGTGATACCCACTCGGTTTCCCATTTTTGAAAAGCCTTCGGCTGTGCCCCTGGCGGGGCACCGGCGCTTCGGGTAGCGGGGATTCCCAAAAGAACCTTGCCCGGAAACGGTGGTTTTGGATGGTGAGGCGGTTTTCACTCTCCTGGTGGATCTTAGTGGTTCGTTCCTTCCTGAAGTTCAGCAGTCAAACCCATAAAGCAGACATAGAGGGTCCATTAGTCCAGGTGATTGGGCGATGGATAGTTTCGGGAGTTCGTCCCGAGGCCCAATGACGGTATTCCTTTGCACACGGCCCCCCTTGCACGGCAACTTTTGCGCCAGCCGAAAGGCGCGGCTGTCACAAAAGTAAAGGGTGGCCTTGCTTTGTTTTTCCCTCCCTCAGTTTCAGGACGCTTTCCCGCACGAACTCCCAAAACTCCCGCTTTGGCCTTCCCCTCCCCCCTCTGTTTTTGAGGGGGGGAGGTGGAAGGCGGTTTTTTGAAAGGCGAATAGCCATCAAAAAAAACAAAGAAAAGAAAGGGAGTGATGGAAATGGAACAGGACACGAAGCAGGAGAGGAAACCGGAGGGGAGCCAGGCCGAGGAGCCGGAGGCCCAAAGGTGGCCCGTGCCGGATGAGGAGATCGACCGGGTTATCCGGAAGCTTGAGGAAGGTTGGGGGTTTTAAGGAGGGGTTATGGCGCATCCAGCTTTTGAAGTCATGAAGTTCAAGGCCTTGGGGAGGTACGAAATCCACTTTGGGAAGGATTCCGAGGGGTTCTTTTTCTACGAGATCGAGGACCTGGAAACCCTTTCCATGGTGGACGTGAAGGACGGCTTGACCGAGGCCGAATTTTTAGGGGCGATTGGATGCGCCCTGGACCCTTTCCAGCTTTTGGAGTTTCAAAAACTAATTCATTCACTCACCTAAAAACTAAGGAGGCAAAACCATGAAGAGGAATATCGCCGAGGAAATCACAAACCGGATTTTGGAAGACCTGGAAAAGGGCGTCACACCCTGGGAGAAGCCCTGGAAACAGGGGAAGGGCTTACCCCTGCCGGTGAACGCCAGCACCCAGAAGCGGTACAGGGGTATAAACACATTTTGTTTGTGGCACCAACAAATAGAAAAGGGGTTTTCATCCCCGGCCTGGATCACCTTCAACCAGGCCAAGGCCTTGAAGGGAACGTCAGGAAGGGCGAGAAGGGGACCGACGTGGTTTTCTACAAGAAGCTTTCCAAGACCAAGAGCCTCAACCTGGAGGATGAGGTCATTGCTTGAGGAACAATCCTTTTGGGTTCTCCGGACCTATACGGTTTTCAACCTGGACCAAGTGGAGGGATTGGACCACCTGAAACCGAAGGCGGAAACCGTCGAGCCCTTCCAGACCCTGGAGGAGGCCGAAGGAATTTTGACGGATTCGGGAGCGGAAATAATTCTCGCACCCGTTGACCAGGCCTTTTATGACCGCAAGACGGACTTCATCACCCTTCCCTTGAAAGAGAGCTTCGAGAGCCGCGACGCTTTTTTTGGCGTCGCTTACCACGAGGTTTGCCATTGGACCGGCGCGAGCCACCGCCTCAACCGGGAATTCGGGAAGCGCTACGGGGACCAGGCCTACGCCTTCGAGGAACTGGTGGCCGAAATGGGAGCCGCCTTCCTTTGCGCCTCCGTGGGAATCCCCTACGCCACCCGGCATTCCAACTATATCGGGGACTGGATTCAGGTTTTGAAGGACCACAAGCGGGCCATCTTCACAGCCGCCGCCAAGGCCCAGGCCGCGATGGACTTCATCTTGAAAACTGAATTCGTTGAATCCGGCTTGGTCGAGGCTACGCCCGACAAGTCGGTAGCCTGAAAGGGGGCCGCCATGAAAAGACAACTTGTCATGAGATTCAACCTGGATGCTTTCCCCGCGCCGACCGTTCCGCCCACCTCGTGGTCGGAGGCGCGTGAAACTTACAAGCGGGGGCCGGTGGTGGAGAGCCCGGATAAAGCGGTGGAGTATTTCAAGCGGTTCATCGGGGGGAAATCCAACGAGGCTTTCCTTTGCATGTACCTGGACCACCGCAACCACGTTCTCGACTGTGTTTTGATGCAGGAAGGAACTGTGGACCATACCGCTGTCTACCCCAGGGAGATTTTCAAGAAAGCTTTCGAGCTTGGAACGGCCAGCGGCTTGATCCTGGTCCACAACCACCCGGGCGGGAGCCTGGAACCCTCCGAGGGGGACCGGGCCCTGACCCGGCAGATCATGACCGCCGCCCGATCCTTGGGGTTTACCGTCCAAGATCATTTGATTGTGGCCCACGAAGGTCATTTTTCCTTCCGCCATGCGGGACTTACTTTGAAAGGAGATTTTGAAATGAAAATGAATTGTTGGGTTTGCGGGGACGGAATTGGAGGTTCCCGAAGAGAAAATTCGGGAATTCAAAAAGGAGAATCCAGGGGAAGAACCCTTGGCCGCTTGCGGGAAAATTTCCTGCTCCCCTTGCTTCCAGGCCGTGATGGGCAATTACCTGAGAGTCGTAAAGGAATATTCGGATAGTCCTTAACGGACCGGGAGGGGGAAGCCATGGAAAACCAAACCAGAGGGATCAGGAAGAGGGACCGCATGAACCAGGGAATCAAGCAGGGCGAAAGGCCGGAGAAAATGGGGTTTGAGACGCCCTATTACATGTACTCCTTTTGCCGGGTTTGTGGGACACGGATGTACGTCCGGGTTCAGGACTTGGGGAAGATTTGCCCGGATTGCGATCCGGATCAAGGGGATGAAATCCGGAAAGGAGATTAGCCATGGAGTTAAACATCGAAATTCCAGGGATCAAAAAGGTTCTTTATGAATTGGTTTTTGTTCGTGGATACCAACAGCGGATTGTCACCAAGGTTTATTTCAAGAACAAAAGCGCCTTAACTTTTAGCGGCTCTTTACCCAAGAAGGAGGCCCGCCGACAGGCCGTTATCCAGAAGGCCCTGGAAGCCGGGATGACACCGGAGGAAGCGGAGATTTTCGCGGACTCAAAGGCCCAGGTTCGATGAGGGGAAACGGGGGAACCAACCGCCACCGGGCCGGTGTTGCCTTCGTGACCCCGGTGGTGGCGCGGGTTCGATGGAAAAAAGGTGGGGTTCTTTGTAGTCAGTAGCTTGGCTTATCGTTTGAGTTGTTTGCTCCGAGGGCTTCAATTCCATTTTGTTGAAAATCAATCAGTCGTTCCTCTGAAGCCGGAAGGCTTATATCAGCTAAAGTCCCTTTCGGGCAGGGTGAATCATTCATTGAATTCCGGGGAAAATGCAGGATGACGAACAGTCAAAAGAGGTCCAGGATTGGCAAGTACCGGGAAAAATTTGGAAAGCGGCCAATATTTGTTCGAGAAAAATTGGACCCTGGAATTTATCATCGGTTATCGCTTGGAACCATGTTAAACATAAAATGCCAGCGGGTTTGAACTATAATTATTATTCTCTTATTCTTTCTTTTTGCGGGAGGCAAATAATGGCGGGCAGTGATCGAGCCACCGAATTAACCCGGCGATTATCAGCGATACTCGAAGATTGCAAACGAATCAAAAAATCTTTGGAAAGCTATCTAAAGGATTCGGATGATCGTCCTGATATTCATTTTGAAATACTCCGCATTTTGAGCAACGCCCTTGCCGCCTATGAGCTTATTGTTCCCGTAAAAGAAGCCGGAGAATTCCACGGTATTCCCCATGAATCAATGAAAGAGAATAAAAAGTTCACCATTCGTCATACCGAACGCCCTGAGGATTGGGATTTCCGGCCCTGGCTTTCAGAAAAACTTAACCGAATACAGGAAGCCGCCAAAAGCATGGTGAAGTACTGGATCATGGACCCGGGAACCATCAAACTTTCCGAAGATTCCCCGGTCTCACCGAAGGAGTGGGTCCGGGATGGAGCGCTTTTTGGTTTTAGGGAAGTGGAGATTTTGGCACTCAAGGTGTTCCAGGAAGTGTGCATGGATACGGTTGAAATCAAACCATCGGTCACGGAAGAAGGATAAAAAAGAGAACCGGCTGGTTTGACGATGGAAGAGACAAATGAGAACCGGATGTTTATTTCGTGGAAACCGGATTTCCAGCTCTCCAATGCCAATGACATCCCCCTGGAACCAAAAAGATGACTCCTTGATAGGTGTCAGAAAAAGACATATAATTCTGACAAAAGGAGTTATTACCCATGAGCCCCCTCATTGAATCCATACTTAGCTCATCCAAGGCAATGCCGGAGGGAAGCGTATTGTCCCCCAAGGAGTTTTTGGGAAAAAACACCCGCGCCGCCGTGGACCAGGCTTTTACCCGCCTCACGAAAGCCGGGAAACTGATCCGGGTTGAGCGGGGCGCTTACGTTGCGCCGGTCAAAGGCCGTTTTGGCAGCCGGCCTCCCTCCCCGGAGGCCGTCATCAAGTCCATCGCCCTCAAGAAGGGCGAGGAAGTATCCCCCAACGGGGCAGTCGCTGCCAACGCCCTCGGCCTCTCCACCCAGGTTCCCGTCCAGGAAGTGTTTATCACCTCCGGGAGGAACCGTACCCTGAAACTTGGGAATCGCACGATTCGGTTCAAGCACGCCCCGAGGTGGCAGTTGTCCTTGGGCAACCGTCCGGCCGGTATGGCCATCCGCGCCCTGGCCTGGATCGGGGAGGCGCATGGGCCGGAGGCCCTGTCCAAGATCCGGTTGAAACTTCCCAAGGTGGAATGGGAGTTGATGGTCGCTTCGAGGGCTTCATTCCCGGAGTGGATCGCCAGATTGCTGGGGGAGGCCGGCCACCTTGGCTGAGTCCTATTTTTCCCTATCAAGGGCGGACCGGAAGGAAGCCCTGAAGGCCGCTTCGGCCAGGACCGGCCGACCGGCCTACCTGTTGGAAAAGGACGTTTGGGTTGTCTGGACCCTGTCGACACTGTTCCAATCTGCGATTGCTCCGGCCCTCACTTTCAAGGGAGGAACGTCTCTTTCCAAGGCCTACAACGTCCTCAACCGGTTCTCCGAGGATATCGACCTAACCTGCGACATCCGAGAATTCATCCCGGAAATCAAGGGCGGGGAAAGCGGCATTCCCGCCACCCCCAGCAAGGCGAAAAAATGGTCCGATATAATCAGGAAAAGCCTGCCGGGTTGGATCACGGGGAAAGTCAGGCCGATCCTTTTGGATGCCCTCCGGCAAGGCAAGTTGGGCGCGGAGTTAAAGAACACAGGAACCGACAGGGAAAAACTCCTGGTCAATTACCCCCCGTTAACAGAAGGCTCCGGTTATGTCAGCCACATGGTGCAACTGGAGTTCGGCGCGCGCTCAACCGGCGAGCCGCATGAAAAGAAACTCATCACCTGTGATATGGCGGCCAAAATGCCGGAATTGGCCTTTCCCGAGGCCTCCCCAAATGTCATGAGTATTAGAAGGACCTTTTGGGAAAAAGCCACGGCGGTCCATGTCTATTGCCGCCAAGCAGGAGCCCCGAGCGTGCGGTTTTCCCGCCATTGGTACGACTTGGTTGAAATATCGCAAACGTTTTATTTCCAGGATACCGTTGGGGACAAGGACCTGGCCCTGGAAGTGGCCCGGCACAAGGAAATGTTTTTCAGGGAAAAAGACTCCAAAGGGAAGCCCATCTGTTACCTCAATGCCGTCAAGGGCGACATTCAACTGGTCCCCCAGGGAAAGGCATACCAGGATTTGGCCTTGGATTATGGAAAGATGACGGAAGCAGGGTTGATCCAAAGCCCGCCAAGCTTCGAAAAAATCATGACGGATTGCGGGAAAATAGAGGTTCGAATAAACAGTGGAAATAGTTAGAAGCTTTCCCCTTCGGGCGCTTCCACCCCACCCCGTGAACGATTGATTGATCAAACTCCCCGAACCCGGAGGCTTTCTTCCATTGTGCGTGATTGCCGGTGGTACTAAAATCAGGGCCGGCCGCAGTTAAAGGATGATTCAATGACCAAAAAATATTATTCACTGCAAAAAGAGGCGGATAAATTCTGCTTATTCGTGGGTGTCAAACCCGATAAAGTGGACCGGGCTAAATCGTTAATGGTTGAATTCTTTTATGAAGAGGGGACCTGTAACACCCATAAAAAGACGCCTGAACTCATCCGGGTGGAATATGAACCTTTGGAAAAAGACACCATCAATTTAAGGTACCTTTGCTGTTGTGAAGAATATAAAACCAAATTACAGGGTTTGGTTTACCCGTTTCTAAAGAAAGACGCCGAACTTACAAAATCATAAACCGAATAACCTGAAAGCCCTTCCAACCTTCCTTGCCGTAGTTCTTATTCCGAAATCCTCTATTCAACGAACTCGACAACTTTACGTTTTTTAAATCGGTTTCCGCTAAATTATTCCGGATCGAAGCAAAAATCCTTATACAGCGATATCCTTACTATATGTCCTATTTGGTGGGGAGATATGGAACAAAGGGAATCAAAACGGTGTTTTATCCTCGACAAAGATGTCTACTTGATCCATGAGATTACCATGGATTTAAGGGACAACCTGATTATCAAGGGCAGGGGGGACAGGAGATGCAGCGAAGCTTTTAATTGTGATAAACTTAAAAATAAATGCAAGTGGGTTTCGATGGAATATAACTTTGATGGAATGAACCCCAAAAACCTGCCGCCTGCGGACGAAAATCCCCTTAACAATTAATCCCGATCAAGCATTTCCCCGATTGTCGGTCGTATCCACCGGAAAGATTTTGGATTCGTGCTTTTTCAACACCATATCCAGGTCGATCCTGTTATCCGCGAAACGAATCAATTCCTTTGGATGAATGTCGGGAAACAAGGCTATTTCCACGTGCTTGCCGGTTTGCTTGACCAACTCCAAGACGGGGGAATAGTCATCGTCCTCGGTGACGAGAATCGCGGTGTCATAAAGGTTTCGCGCCGCGTAAAAGACCAATTCGGAGGAAAGCAAGACCTCTACGCCCTTTTCATGGTAACTGTTATTAACGTGGTTGAGCACCATACGGCCCAAGCGAAGCTCCAGATAAGGGGTACGGTCGAGGGAATCCAGGAACGGTTGCTGGGTTTTAGCCTTTTCGGGGAAGTTTTTCTGGTCATAGGCGACGTTATAGTAAAAAGAGCGCACTAATTCCCGTTCAGACCCGGCCAGGGCGGAACTGAGTTGGTAGTAATCAACCCTTGTCGCAAGGTTATTCCTCTTGAGACCGAAATAGAAATTATTCCCGTCGATAAATACGCAGACTCGTTCCATGAATGCCTTTTTCCATTCCTGATTTGTTTTAAAATGGGGATTAATTATAAAAGGGAAAAGTCGAAAAACCATATAATTGAGCATTTGCTAATGAGAGCGTAATTCATTGTATCGAGGGAATTGTCTGAATTCGACTTAGGACTGAACACTAAATGGTTTTTATTACGAAAGATTTTTTGGAGGAAGCCCTTCCCAGGGAGAGTTTAAACGAAACGAAATATATATTTTAATGCTTCTTATATGGTTTTAATGACCTCGCAATCTTTCTTTATTTCAATAAAAACGAGTGAGATTTATTATCCTCGAAAAAGACTTTCATAGCCGCTTCTGTAGGAGTATGGTAAATCATCTTCTACAGATGGTGGTTTATATGGGATTTTATTCTTATTGGGGAAAATCGGATTACACGAATCCCGAATCTTGTACCTATCATCCCCTTGCTTTTCATTCCCTGGATGTAGCCGCCTGTGGCCAGGTGTTATTACGGACCCATTCCGGTTGGCTGTCGAACATATCAAAAGTTTCCGGTATGTCTGAAATCCCTTTACTCAAATGGTTGACTTTCATTCTGGCGATCCACGACCTGGGTAAGTTTTCTGATGGTTTTCAAAACAAAATCCCGGAACTTTTCGAGAAACTTCAACAACGCAAGACGCGCTCGGCCAACACAGAACGGCATGATGTTCTGGGCTTCGCTTTTTGCAAAACCAAACTTCCTGGATGGCTTGTTGATAAGTTTCAATACGGTGGCTGGGATACTGATACCTTTCGCGATCACTTGGAGCCGTGGCTTGCGGCTGTTACTGGGCATCATGGTCGTCCCCCAAAAACACAAAACCTTTATGGGCCGCTTTTGGATGAGCAATTTCCGGAAATAGTTGAGAAAGATATTTATGGTTTCCTGGAAGTATTGGTTCCGCTGTTTTTGCCAAAAGGAATACCATTCCAATCGGATGAAGACGTGATTGATTACTATGAGGCATTTCCCAAGGCTTCCTGGCTTGTGGCGGGGCTGGCGGTGGCGGCGGATTGGCTGGGGTCCAACCGCAATTGGTTCCCCTATTGCGAGGAAACTGAAATTGCTTTGGGGGAATATTGGAAAAAGAGGGCATTGCCCCAGGCCCTGAAGGCTGTCCAAGAAAGCGGATTGAGCGGTGTTGATGTAGCGCCCGTTCAGGGACTGAAAAAACTGTTCAATCTCGAAACGCCGACATCCCTTCAAACATTGGCTGAAAAAATTGAAATACCCGAAGGCCCTCAGCTTTTTATCGTGGAGGAGGTGACAGGCGGAGGAAAAACTGAGGCGGCTATCGTCTTGACTCAACGGATGATGAAACGGGGGCTTGGGAACGGCCTTTTCCTGGCTCTTCCCACCATGGCGACCGCTAATGCCATGCATGAACGCGTCCAGAAGGTTTACCGCCACCTGTTCAGTGCAGAGTCCACCCCATCGCTGGTCCTAGCCCATTCCATGTCCCGCATGAAGAAACTGGGGTTGGAGGAAAAGAACAAGCCCGATGGTGGTTACCGTGGCGAGGACAACCCAAGCGCCTCGCAGGCCTGTTCCCAATGGCTTTCGGACAGCCGCAAGAAAGCCCTATTGGCCGATGTGGGTGTGGGCACGATCGACCAGGCCCTTCTTTCTGTTCTCCCTGTGAAACACCAATCCCTGCGCCTGTTGGGTTTGAGTCGGAAGATTCTGCTGGTAGACGAAGTCCATGCCTGTGACGCCTATGTCCTCCGGCTGCTTTGCAGGCTTTTGAAATTTCACGCGGCCTGGGGAGGGTCGGCCATTCTTTTGTCGGCCACCCTGCCGATGGGGATGCGGGCGAAATTGCTGGAAGCCTTCGCGGAAGGGGCCGGTTGGGCCACACTTTCGCCGCAAAAATCCGTTTATCCGTTACTCACCCATTTCTCGCATGAAACCCTTCTCGAAAAACCATTTAAGGCGAACTCGCGGTTGGCCCGTCGTGTCCAGGTGGAATTTCTGCTGGACGAACCGGATGTCTGGAAAGCGATTAGCGCGGTTTTGGAAAAGGGTCGTTGCGCCTGCTGGGTCAGGAACACAGTAGCCGATACTATGGAGGCATACGAGGAAGCCGTCAAACGTTTTGGCAAGGATAAGGTTCGATTATTTCACGCTAGATTTGCCATGGGTGACCGCCTGGAAAAAGGGGCTTCCATTCAGGCAGACTTCGGAAAGGGAAGCAAATTGGACCAGAGGGCGGGAAAGCTTGTCATCGCCACTCAGGTCGTGGAGCAGTCGCTCGACCTGGATTTCGACTATATGGTGACGGACTTGGCGCCAATAGATTTAATTCTTCAAAGAGCGGGCCGCCTGATGCGTCATTCGAGGGATGCAAAAGGTAATCCTATCCAAGGGCTGGACCAAAGGGGTGATGTGGTGCTTGGAATCTTGATGCCGGAAGCAACGGAAAACACCGGGAAAAAATGGTATCAAGATCTGTTTCCCAAGGCGGCTTGGGTATATCCCCACCACGGCCAGCTTTGGCTGGCGGCGCGATGGCTCCAGAGAAAGGGTGGTTTTTCGGTGCCTGGTGATTCCCGCGACATGATGGAAACCGTTTATGGGGAAGATTTCTTGGAGAAACTACCGGAAACTTTGAAGGATGTCGAATTGGGCGCGGAAGGGAAAGATAAAGCTGATAGTTCCGTGGCGACATTCAACGCACTCAATCTGGAACTGGGATATTTAAATACAGATACCAAATGGGACGATATGAACGCACCCACCCGCCTGGGGCAACCCACTATAATGGTTCGCTTAGCCCGCCAAAAGGACAACGTATGGGGGCCTTGGTGGGAAGGGGAAGGGATCGTTTGGGAAAATTCCCAGCTATCAATCCGTTTGGCTTTGGTGGCGGAGGAAGCGCCGGAGTATAAGGCCATAACCGATGAGTTGCGCAAAAAAATGCTGGATGAGGGACGGTATTGCGTTGTAATACCCATGCGTGAGAAGGATGGTCGTTGGATGGGAAAAGCCCTCGGTAAAGATGGTAATGTTGTAGAGGTTGAATATGACGCCGAGTTTGGATTTCGCATATTGAGAGGTGACGACGAATGAACTTGATCCACGATGTCTGGATACCTGTAAGGCGAAAGAACGGCGAGATTGTGTGCATCGCGCCCTGGCAGGTGACAGATAGAAATGGCGAGGAATATGTTGAATTGGCCGCGCCTCGTCCCGACTTCAATGGTGCGCTGATCCAATTCCTAATCGGTCTTTTACAAACGGCTTGTCCTCCGAAGAACGCTGGGGTATGGCGGAAGTGGTTGATAAATCCGCCTAATCCGGAGGAACTAAAACAAGCGTTTAAGCCGCTTGTTGAAGTCTTCAATTTAGACGGGGATGGCCCGAGGTTTATGCAGGATCTCACATTAAAAACAAATGAATTAAAGCCTATACCTCTTCGCTTTCTCCTACTTGGAAATCCAGTGGAAAATACTGAAAAACTCAATATTGATCTTTTTGTTCATAAGAACAACGCCGGTAATCAACTTTGTTGGAAATGTGCTGCCATGGCATTGTTGACATACCAGACAACGGGAGTATCTGCATCGGGGAAATTTAGAACTGGTTTGCGAGGTGGTGGGCCGCTTGTTTCAATAATTTTTGGTTCTAATCTTTGGAGAACCATTTGGCAAAATGTCCTAGATGAAAATGAGTTTCTTTCAAAAGGCGGAAATAAAAGAAAATCAAAATTAAATGATCGCTTTCCTTGGATGGCGGCAACTCGAACTAGTGAAAAAGGTGAAATCACTTCTCCAGAGGATATTCATCCAGATCAACAATATTGGGCTACACCAAATCGGTTTAAACTGTTATTTGATAATGGCGGCCATAAAGCTTGCGACATATGTGGCAAAGAAGAGCAATTGTTTTGCAATTCCTTTTACCGAGAAATAAAAGGCTGCAATTACAAGGGAGCATGGGCACATCCACTTACTCCTTATCAATGTAAAGCGGATGATCCAACACCATATTCTTTTCATCTCCATGAGAGGATTGGGTACCAACATTGGCTCGGAATAGTTCAGGCCAGCAAAGATAATAGAGCTGTTTTTCAACCGGCGCGTGTTGTGGAAAGATTTATGGGGGAAAGCGCCAATGATTTTAGACTTTGGGTTTTTGGATACGATGTAAAGCAAGCAAAAATAAAAGCTTGGCGCGAAAGTTTGATGCCGGTGATGGTTGTAAGCGAAACCATTAAAACGAAGTTTGAGTATTATTCAGCTACACTTGTTTTGGCGACAAAAGAGTTGGGCGGCCAATTAAAAAAATCTATTCGCTTCGCGCTGTTCAGGAAAGAAACGGAAGTCCGAGGGGATTTATCTTATGTGGTGGATCGTCTATGGGAAAGAACGGAAGGTGCTTTTTATACGCATTTGGATCGCCTGAGGGAAATTTTAAAAACCAAAGATGATTCAACGTCATTGAGAGAATCATGGCGGGTATTGCTGGCAAAAACCGCTGAAGAAATTTTTGATGAGGTTTCACAAAATGGAGTTTTTGAATCTGTGGAACCGGGCCGAGTGGCCAGGGCTTGGAAGCAATTGCGTTGGGGAATGAACGGAAAGAATATTCGTCGGATATTGGAATTGTCGATTGATGAAAAAGTCAAAACGTAAAGAATTAGGAGGGAATATGGCTGAAAATGGTGAGTGGCCCAAATTCAAGATGGGTGAGAAAGCGGGCGAATTGTTGTTGGATTGGTGGAAAGAACTGGATGTACACAGGGGTGATAGGGCGGATTTGAGGCGGACCGCTAAACCTGTGGAGGTGATGTTTAATCCGGCTTACCATCGCCTTCGTTTTCGGCTTCTTTCATCCGGTTATGCCAAAACTAGCGATGAAAAATTGGCTTTGGTAGTAGGCTTAGCGGCTCGTGTTAAAAAACCTGACGCCCCCCGGCTTGTGGCGCAACAAATGGGGGAATTGAAGGGCAAAAAGCCGCTCGTTAACGAGTTGCGATTCAGGAGGATATTGGAAACCGATAAACCGGAAGAATTGTTTCCAATATTAATCCGAGTTTTGCCGTTGTTGGGTAACAGTTTAAATCTTTTGGATTTGGCTGATTCCATTTATCGATGGAATGAAAAGAACAACGATAAGCGAAAAAGATGGGCTTTGGAATATTATTCGATGCTTCCTGAGAAAGCTGCTAAATCATAACGAATCAAAAAAAGGAGTACGCCATGGGAAATTTTCTTCAATTGCATCTGCTGACCAGTTATCCCCCCGCTAATTTGAATCGGGACGATTTGGGCCGACCAAAAACCGCCATGATGGGCGGTGCCCTAAGGCTCCGCGTTTCCTCGCAAAGCCTCAAGCGGGCATGGAGAACATCTGATTTTTTTGAAGCTACTTTAAATGGAAAACGAACAAAAGATATGGGAAGGAAAATACGTTTAGCGTTGTTATCCGGTGTTTCGCTTTTGGATTTGTTGGATAAAGATGATGTTGAAGTTGAGGTTGGAAAAACGAGTTTTCCGGATAAAGATGCAAAACATTGGGCTTGGGAAATCGCCTCGCGTTTCGTGGATAAAAGGGGAAAACCCAATTCGGAAGATGACGAAGAAGATGATGAACCGAAAGATGCTAAGAAAAAAGAAAAGAAATCGAACATTGATAAGGAAACTCTTAAGTGCGAACAACTTGTTTTTTACTCAAGGGAAGAAATTGAGAAGATGGATGGGTTAATCAAAAAGATTCTCTCGGAAAAGGGTTTGAAAGATGAAGATTATCAAGGCTTGCCCAGCAATGGTTTGGGAACCATAGATGTGGCCATGTTTGGGCGTATGTTGGCCAACTCCACCAAATCCAACATTGAGGCCGCTGTTCAGGTCGCTCACGCTATTACTGTCCACAAGGTTGCTGTTGAAGACGATTATTTTACGGCGGTAGATGATTTGAATAAAAGTGAAGTGGATTCGAGATCAGCCCATATTGGAG
Source organism: candidate division FCPU426 bacterium (assembly GCA_963796105.1). GTDB lineage: Bacteria > Oederibacteriota > Muellerivitia > Muellerivitales > Muellerivitaceae > CAWCKJ01. Next base: position 49,367 of record CAWCKJ010000016.1, on the reverse strand, counting down.
AGACGGCTTTCGCCGCCGGGTTGTTCTACCTTTATGTGTGCGTGGATTGCGATCTGTTGGTCGGGAACTTGAGAGGGGATAAGGTGTTGGCGAGAAAGACGCTCAAGGCCCTGACAGAAGCGGCAGCTAAAGTAGCTCCCACGGGCAAGCAGAACAGTTTTGCGTCTAGGGCTTATGCCATTTACATTTTGGCCGAGAAGGGAAAACACCAGCCACGGTCACTCTCAGCGGCGTTTCTGAAGGCGGTGTCCGGGACGGATTACCCTGAAGAAGCCATCCAAAAGCTCAAGGAAACCAGAGATAAGATGGATCAGGTGTACGGGCCTATTGCGGAAAAGAGCTGTGAGATGGATTACCTGCATGTCAAAGGCTCGCTGAAGGAACTGCTGGATTTTGTGGCCGACTGTTGAGGAAGCCATGATCGACTACCTGGTTTTCCAACTTTACGGCCCCATGGCGGCTTGGGGCGACATCGCCGTGGGTGATGTGCGGCCCGGCGTTATCCGGCCTTCCAAATCCGCCATTCTAGGCTTGGTGGCGGCTTCCTTGGGTATCAAGCGAGAGGAGGAAGAAGAGCAACGGAAGCTTGCGGGAGGTTACGGTTTTGCCGTCCGGGTGGATGAGCTGGGAGAGCATTTGACCGACTACCATACCATCCAAGTGCCGCCCTCCAACGAAACCAAAAAAAGGGGGATGCATACCCGCAAGGATGAATTGGAAGCAGAGGAACTTGGAACAATTCTTTCCAGCCGGGATTACCGTACCGATTCCGTGTCCACCGTGGTTCTTTGGGCCAAGTCCGGTGCGCCTTATTCCCCCGCGCGATTGGCCCAAGCCTTTGCAGAGCCTTGCTTTGTCCCTTACTTGGGCCGGAAGTCATGCCCCTTGGCCCTGCCGGTACAAGCTCAGGTCATACAGGCGGTGACTATTCGCCAAGCTTTGGAGAAGGCTTCATTCGCCTCGAAAGAATGGGTTGGTGATTTGGTCGGGCCGGGCCGAAAGGCCCTTTATTGGGACAAGGAAGGTAATTCCGGCCTGGAACCCCAGCATGAGTTCACAGCCAGGGATATTATAATTTCCCGGGTTCGTTGGCAATTCGACACGCGGCATGAAAATCACGCGATGCTAGATTAGGGAGGCCCCATGTATTTTTCCAAGGTGGCATTGAGGCGGGATGTGGACCCGAATCGTTTGGCCGGTTTATTGGGTGGCAATGAATACCGGGAACACCAAATCCTATGGAAGTTCTTTCCCGGTGTGGAGAAAAACGCTAAAACAAAGGAAGACGGGAAGGACGAACGTGCTTTCCTGTTTCGGCGGGAAGCCGGGAAATGGCCATGCTTTTATATCTTGTCCTCCTGTAAGCCCCTCGCCGATGTGGGCAGTGACCTTTGGACTTATCAGTCCAAGGAATATAGTCCCCAAATCCATGCCGGTCAGCGACTAGCTTTTTCCCTGCGGGTGAACCCCGTACGTTCCAAGGCTCCGAGTGAGAAGGGTAAAAGAGGGGTGCGGCACGATGTGGTTATGGAAGCCAAGACCCGCTTGAAAAATGGCGGCATTCTCAAGAATCAATGGCAACCAACGCCCGAACTGATGGCCGAGGAAGGATGGAAATGGCTTTCCGCAAGGGCTCCGAAAAATGGTTTTGCCATTGCAAAAGGGGAAATTCGCGTTGATGGCTACCGGCAACATTGGTTATCAAAACGGGGTGGTAAACCTATAAGGTTTAGCACCCTGGATTTTCAGGGTATTTTGACGGTGGAAGATCCCGGTAAGTTCAAAGAGGCTCTTTTTAACGGTATCGGCCCGGCGAAGGGGTTTGGATGCGGGCTGATGCTAGTGCGGAAGATTTAAAGGTAATGAACGAACTTCCGAAACTCAAACCCCTCATGATGAAGGAACGGTTGTCCGTTCTTTTCGTCGAAAAGGGGAATTTGGACGTTCTGGATGGGGCCTTTGTGGTAGTGGACAAGAACGGTGTCCGTACCCATATCCCCGTGGGCGGGGTGGCGTGCCTGATGCTGGAACCAGGAACCCGGGTTTCCCACGCGGCGGTGACATTGGCTGCAAGGGTTGGTTGCCTGCTTGTTTGGACCGGTGAAGCCGGTGTGAGGCTTTACGCCTCGGGCCAGCCTGGCGGGGCTAGGGCGGACCGTCTTTTATACCAGGCCAAGCTGGCATTGGATGACGACGCCCGTTTGAAAGTGGTGAGGAAAATGTACGCCATCCGTTTCCAGGAAGAACCGCCCGCCAAGCGGAGCGTGGAGCAATTGAGGGGTATTGAGGGGGAGCGGGTGAAAAAGATGTACCAACTTCTAGCCCGGAAATACAAGGTCGAGTGGAAGCACCGAAATTATGATTACAACGAATGGGGAAGCGGGGATATTCCTAACCGCTGTCTTTCGGCTGCCACGGCCAGCCTTTATGGCATCACCGAGGCCGCTATTTTGGCGGCGGGCTACGCCCCTGCAATCGGGTTTATCCATACGGGAAAGCCCCTTTCCTTTGTTTACGACATGGCGGATGTGGTCAAGTTCGATACGGTGGTGCCGGTGGCTTTCCAGGTAGCAAGCCAAAAACCCGTCAACCCCGAGCAAAAGGTGCGGATCGGATGCCGGGATGTTTTCCGGAACACAAAATTATTGGAAAAAATGATCCCATTGATTGAGGAAATACTGTCGGCTGGGGGTATGGAGATACCCAAAGCGCATGAGGAAGCGGTTCCTATAGCAATTCCAAATACACCGGGGTTGGGCAATGCTGGCCATCGTACTTGAAAACGCGCCGCCTCGCCTGAGGGGCCGTTTGGCTATATGGCTCCTGGAGGTGAGGGCGGGTGTTTACATCGGTGATTATTCGGTGAAAGTCAGGGATATGCTGTGGGAGCAGGTGACGGCGGGCCTGGAGGAAGGGAACGCTGTGATGGTATGGTCGGCCCCCACGGAGTCGGGTTTTGACTTTTGCACGTTCGGAAAGAACCGACGGGTGCCGAGGGAAATGGATGGGGTGAAACTTGTATCGTTTGAGCCGGAGGAAAAAGAAATGAAGGAAGAGGGAAGTGATTAATGCTTGGGTGTTTTTTTAAGCTACGGAGCCATTTGTCGGAAAAATGACGCTTTAAAGGGCCTTTTATAAGTGCGTTCCCCGCGTACGCGGGGATGAACCGAATCCAGCGGTCTTTGAGTCGGGTTACCGGCCGCGTTCCCCGCGTACGCGGGGATGAACCGGGCATATTGTTCATTCCACGATCTCCCCGTCAGCGTTCCCCGCGTACGCGGGGATGAACCGTCGTTATAGATCTCGGCATGAGCCCGGGGTTTGCGTTCCCCGCGTACGCGGGGATGAACCGTTCAGGGTTCGTGGTGTTCCAAAATCCAAGGAGCGTTCCCCGCGTACGCGGGGATGAACCGAAAACTTAAGAAGCCCAAAAAACCTTATAAAAGCGTTCCCCGCGTACGCGGGGATGAACCGGTGTTCGTGTACCAGACTGAAGTAAAGCAACTGCGTTCCCCGCGTACGCGGGGATGAACCGCGCGGTATTCGCTTTGATAGGGGGACAATGATGCGTTCCCCGCGTACGCGGGGATGAACCGATTTCCCGCCACCCGTTTCCCCCAGCAGTAATGCGTTCCCCGCGTACGCGGGGATGAACCGATCGGGTTCCCCACGCTAGATTGCAAGCCCTGGCGTTCCCCGCGTACGCGGGGATGAACCGTTGTAGACGGCCACGCCGACAAAAACAATAAGGCGTTCCCCGCGTACGCGGGGATGAACCGATTCAATGCCCTACTTGCCTTGAAATCCTGAAGCGTTCCCCGCGTACGCGGGGATGAACCGAACGGGCGTCCTCTTTTGGATGGGCATGGGAAGCGTTCCCCGCGTACGCGGGGATGAACCGTGAAGAAAATCACCGTGGCCCGGAAGGCCGAGGCGTTCCCCGCGTACGCGGGGATGAACCGGGGCAGGGGTATCTAAAAGGTTTGGATCAGCGGCGTTCCCCGCGTACGCGGGGATGAACCGAACGCTTCCAACCTGGGGCAAACAGGTTCGAAGCGTTCCCCGCGTACGCGGGGATGAACCGCTAGTGACCATTCGTTAATTGGGTCTACTACCGCGTTCCCCGCGTACGCGGGGATGAACCGACTGCTTGAGCGTGATGAACGTGGGGGAACCAGCGTTCCCCGCGTACGCGGGGATGAACCGGTTGTCTGGCCCGATCTTGCGTCGCAACTCAAGCGTTCCCCGCGTACGCGGGGATGAACCGTCGGCGCCGTCGGCATAGCCCTTCCCTGTACGGCGTTCCCCGCGTACGCGGGGATGAACCGAAAAATTTTTGCCCTTACGTTGAACATTTTTAGCGTTCCCCGCGTACGCGGGGATGAACCGAAACAACCCGCTTGGCCTTTCCCTGCTTGAAAGCGTTCCCCGCGTACGCGGGGATGAACCGATTAACGCGGAAAAACGGCAAATAGGCCCTAAGCGTTCCCCGCGTACGCGGGGATGAACCGCCAACCCTTGTCCGGTTGCTGTTGCGTAAGAAGCGTTCCCCGCGTACGCGGGGATGAACCGCGAATTCTCAGAGCGATTTATTAGATAATCAAGCGTTCCCCGCGTACGCGGGGATGAACCGCCGAACGGGATTTTATGACCCTAGATGCTAGGGCGTTCCCCGCGTACGCGGGGATGAACCGGTTTGACCAATGACGTTTTGCCTTGGGACCCTGCGTTCCCCGCGTACGCGGGGATGAACCGTTGGATATCTTGATGGAAGTGGGGAAAAATGGGCGTTCCCCGCGTACGCGGGGATGAACCGAACCCTGGCGCAATTTTGGCACGAGTGCCACCGCGTTCCCCGCGTACGCGGGGATGAACCGGCCAGGGGCATCCCCTTTGACATTACCGAGGCGCGTTCCCCGCGTACGCGGGGATGAACCGAAGGAAAAAATGAAACTAATTGACCCGGGAATGCGTTCCCCGCGTACGCGGGGATGAACCGGCCAAGATCACTTTTGGCGAAGGCGTGAAATCGCGTTCCCCGCGTACGCGGGGATGAACCGAATACCGATTCCGAACTATCCAAATGCTTTAGAGCGTTCCCCGCGTACGCGGGGATGAACCGGTATTTTAAGATCTTGTTGTTTTTCTAATACCGCGTTCCCCGCGTACGCGGGGATGAACCGTGAAAAAAGACCCGCAGAGGCTTTAAAAATTGGCGTTCCCCGCGTACGCGGGGATGAACCGCCTTCGGGAGACTCTCCGAAGAGGAATATTTTGCGTTCCCCGCGTACGCGGGGATGAACCGCTGACTGTATGCCAATTCTAGAAGGCGAACAAGCGTTCCCCGCGTACGCGGGGATGAACCGAAAATTGCTATATAACACTCACATATAAACCAGCGTTCCCCGCGTACGCGGGGATGAACCGCCCCCCACAATTTCAGGAGGAACAAATGTCAAGCGTTCCCCGCGTACGCGGGGATGAACCGATATCACGGACCAGATAGACACGAGGGGGTTTGCGTTCCCCGCGTACGCGGGGATGAACCGCCTTCGGGAGACTCTCCGAAGAGGATTACTTGGCGTTCCCCGCGTACGCGGGGATGAACCGTTGAAGGCCACTACACCCAGCCCCGTCGCCATGCGTTCCCCGCGTACGCGGGGATGAACCGCCCAGGACCGCCAGGATCCCGGTCAGGATCACGCGTTCCCCGCGTACGCGGGGATGAACCGTACAGGGTGGTTAGCAGGGTCCCTGGCCGACTGCGTTCCCCGCGTACGCGGGGATGAACCGATAGCAGGAATAGCAGCAGGAGCAGCAGACATGCGTTCCCCGCGTACGCGGGGATGAACCGGCGGCGCGATACCTGACGGATCATCCTAAGGCGCGTTCCCCGCGTACGCGGGGATGAACCGACGAGTCTAGCAAGGATGTCATTCGGGTTGAAGCGTTCCCCGCGTACGCGGGGATGAACCGGCCACTAAAGCGTATTTCATCAGTCCCCCAGCGCGTTCCCCGCGTACGCGGGGATGAACCGCTTTTGGCCTGGACTGCGACGTTTCCTGCGCCGCGTTCCCCGCGTACGCGGGGATGAACCGAGTAAATGCATTATTTTCCTCCGACTTTCAAAGCGTTCCCCGCGTACGCGGGGATGAACCGAGAGTTGTTCCTTAATATGATCCATGGCTGATGCGTTCCCCGCGTACGCGGGGATGAACCGTCTACGAAAACGTAGAAGTCTACGAAAACGTAGCGTTCCCCGCGTACGCGGGGATGAACCGGTTTTCATGGTGGCCGTACAGAATGCTTTAGGGCGTTCCCCGCGTACGCGGGGATGAACCGTTTGTGTCATAAGTAAACTTTTCAAAGTAGTTGCGTTCCCCGCGTACGCGGGGATGAACCGTTTTGGCGCTTCGGACGATTCCTAAGCGTAAAGCGTTCCCCGCGTACGCGGGGATGAACCGAAACATTTAGTTGGGGGCCATTTGTTTGTTGGGAGTTCCCCGCATATGCGGGGATGATCCGAGTGGTTCGGCCAGGGTTGCCCCGAAAAAAAAGTGTTCCCCGCCTGCGCGGGGATGAACCAGAGCCGGTCTTCACCGAGTTCGGCGACCAAATGCGTTCCCCGCGTATGTGGGGATTAATTACAAAATCTGTACCTAAGACGCCAAAAGAGGGAAGCGGCCATTTCGCAGCTTTTACGGGAGGAGCGCTGGTAGAATTGAAGCCAAAACATCAATTGCGGTTTCGCAGAACGTGATGAGAGAAACATTACGCTTAATATTGTCAAGATCCACCAGGTTTTGGGGTGATCTATCAACAAACTCTCCTGAGAAATTCAAAATGGTGGTTCGTTTCACCTGGTCAGTATTTTACCTTTTCCAAATAAACCAATATCAATTAAGATTTCATTTTCTGCCAGTACGTCCTCGAACATTTTTTCAAAATTCCAGGTTCCTTTAAAAGATTCAAACCATTTTTGCCCTAGGACGACCCAGAATTATTTTTAAAGATTTTGGTTCATCATAAAAATCTTTCGGGGAACAAACTAACGGGCCCGGAAGGGCCCGAATTAGGAATTATGAATTCAGGTAGGTTCAACGGGCGCGGTTACGCCCGAATCTTGAATTCTGGCTGATGAATTATGAATTGAGTTCTTCCAACCAGTTTATGGGCTGAAGTGATAATTTAAAAATATGTACCCTAAGGGGTATAATTTAAGTAAATAATATAAAATAATACCCGAAAGGGTATAAAAACAAAGTAATTAATATATTTATACCCTATCGGGTATATAATTGGCACATGGAAAAAACACTGTCTGAGTTCGTTATCAAAAATAGGAAACGCATGAAATTGACCCAGCCTGAGCTCGCTGAGCGCGCCGGCGTTGGTTTGCGTTTTCTACGTGAATTGGAACAGGGCAAGAAGAACCTAAGGACAGACAAGGTCAACCAGGTCCTAAATCTTTTCGGGCAAACGCTGGGGCCGGTGCCCATGGAAAGGGACCGCCATGAGCCTTGAGGATACCCAAACGGGTCCGTTGCCCAAGCCAATGGATTCATTTAGGCGCGGCCAAGTTTATATCCATGACAAGTATGCCGGATTGATCGAGGAAAGCGGGGAGGGCTACTGTTTTTCCTATGACACAGCCTATCTGTCCGGGCCCAACCCGGTTCCAGTCAGCCTGACCCTTCCGCTCAGGGCGGAACCTTACACATCCAATATCCTTTTCCCTTTTTTTGACGGTCTTATTCCCGAAGGATGGCTTTTGGATGTTGCCGTAAAAACCTGGAAAATGGATCCCCGCGATCGAATGGGACTCTTGCTCAACACGTGCGAGGATTGCATCGGCGCCGTTTCCGTCGTGGATACATCCCGGGAAAAAGGGGCGGCGCGTGGCCACAACGGCAGGTAAAACGGGCAAATGCCTTATTTGTTATGGGAATACCGCCGATGCCGGCGCTCCATACCACGCTGGGTGTTGCCGCAAACTTTTCGGGAAAACCACGGCGCCTGTGCTTGACCATGGCCTCGCGGAGATGGAAGCCCTCGCGGGAAAGGTGATTCAAAGCCGGTTGGCGGTCACCGGAATTCAACGGAAAATATCCCTGGATTTTGAGCGGCCGTCACGCGGTAGGAAAGCGTCCGCGCGACTCACCATCGTCGGGCTTTGGGGGGGATACATCCTCAAACCGCCAACGCCGGATTATCCCTTTATGCCGGAGGTCGAAGACCTCACGATGCGCCTGGCCGGTATTTGCGGCATTCCCACGGCGGAACATGGACTGATACGGCTGAAATCCGGTGAAATGGCCTTTATTGCGCGCCGGTTTGACCGCGTCCACGCCAAAAAACTCGCCATGGAGGACTTCTGCCAATTGTCCGGGAGGATGACGGAAGACAAGTACCGCGGTTCGATGGAAAAAGCCGGGGATGTCATTTTGAAGTGGTCAACCAACCCAATACTTGATGCCGGCAGATTTTTGGATATTGCCCTGCATTCCTATATCACCGGCAATGCCGATATGCATTTGAAGAATTTCTCCCTCATCACCGAGGAGGACGGGACTATCCACCTGGCGCCCGCCTATGATTTGCTTTCAACCAAGCTGTTGATCCGGGATGACAAAGAGGAATCCGCCCTCCCCATCAACGGAAAAAAGAACAACCTTCGGCGGGAGGAATTCGTGAATCTTGGGCTCAGGTTGAAAATCACACAACGTGCCATCGAAAACACCTTTCGCCGTTTTGGCGGCAAGATCCGTCCTATGTGTGAGATGGTGCGCCTGAGTTTTTTGCCGGCCGCGATGCAAGACCAATTCATCGAGTTGATACAAACGCGTTGCGTTCGATTGGACATTAAGCCGTCAGATTGACATGCAAAAAAAGCCTACCCATTACGCTCTAAAGCCATATCTTTCGGGGAACATCCGGGGGACTTTGAAAGCCTCCAAATCGTGAAATTAGTCAATTATTATGCGTTCAACCGAAACCCTTGAGACGTGGTTCTTGTTCCTCTCCGCAATCATGACTTCTCCAAATGTCCAGCGGGTCTTATTAATTTCCGGATTTTTCACGGCTGCTAACTGCTTTATTCCCGTTGCCGCCATAAACAGGGTCATACGGCAAAAGATCATGGATTGAACAGCCGAAAATTTTCGCGAGCCTGTACAAATACAAAATATTGATTTGAATCGCTTCCGTTTTATGTTCCCAGCGGCGGACTTCCCGGTCGCACGCATCCACTTTCTCGGCAAGATACTCCTGGCCGAAACCTTTTTCGGCCCTTTTATTGGCGATGATTTGTTGGATTTCCATTAGGAACGATATTTCGGAAGGGTCTGAATAAGGCATTTGGAAATGGTAGTTCAAAACGAAAAGTGACAACAGGACATCAATGTCCGGCGGACTTTGAAGTCCTGGTCAACGCTTCATAAATATTTAAAAATCTCATCCTCGGCACATGGGCAAAAGCAATTCGGTTAAACAATGAGGGCCCGTCGGCTCATAGGGAGGGTGAAATATGAATAAAACCCGGCTTATTGTTACGAGTCTTTTTTTGACAGGGATTCTTGGAACCTGGTTTATAGGCTGCCAATCCAATCGCGGTCCCTCTGTTCCTTACGATATTGGTTTTACTCCTACCCCTGATCGAATCCATGGATCTGTTAGCGCATTCGTGGAGGATAAGGGGATTGGGGTTCCCAATGTGATGGTTGAGGCGATACCGCCTTCTGGGGTGACGGTCTATAGCCAAGCGACCACTGCCAGCGGGATCGCCACCTTCAACCCGACATGGTTGGATATAGGGAATTGGACTTTCGTGGTCCCGGCCCAAACGCCTTTTCCATTCGCCCCCAGTACCATCACCATGCCTGTCTCCGTTTCAAATCAGACCGCCAACTTCAATTCTGCGGGGGCGACGATTTATTTGACCCCGACTGTGCCGGAATCTTTCACTTCCACGAATCCTGGAAATCCATTCACCTACAGCCTTGTTTATAGCCAACCCGGAAACTTATTCATTCCCGGGAAGATCGCTTTCACTGCATTCCCGAATAATTGGAGCGGAACTTACGGACCAACGACGATTGGATATGGAAGCGCCGATACGGCCTCCATCACTGTTACGGGGCTTAATTGCGTGGACCTGCCACCCAGTTTTTCGGTGACAGCCCTCGACCTGGAACCAACTCCTTATCCCAGGGCTTACAGTTCGCCCCAGACCATCACCAAGGGATTCACTTCCTCAGTCACTGTGACCGTTACCAATAACCTCATAGGAATCGGTACTTGCGGGAGCAATAACGCCTTTCAATTCGACGGGGGCTTGAAAATCACCGCCACGAATTCCTGCACGCCGGTCACCGTTTGGTTCACCAGCGGCAATTGCTGCAATACCAACGTCTCCATGAACGGACAGTCGGTGAATACCGAGGATTGCGGGGGACCGAAATTTACCCTAGGACCGGGCAATTACGGGTTCACCATCAATACCACCCAATATTCCCCGGACTTGTACTACTCCTACCTGGGAAAAACGGGTTATGTCGCGGTTCCCATCAACGGATCAACCACCACCGTCTTTACCGACTCCTATTGAAAGGGAACCATATGAAAACCATTTCGATTCTAGCCATTGCTTTTTTATTAGCCGGTTGTGAAAAAGGGCCTTCCGGCCCAACCGGGTCCCAAGGCCCAGCCGGACCGACCATCCCGACTTATTCAACAGTATTCGAGAATGGGATTTATCCCGATTCGGGATATGGCGGGTCGGACACCCATTGGATCGATGGAAGCTTTCCCAATATCGCCCCTGGTACAGGTGAAATCTTGGTGGCCACTGGATCAACCACCTCGAACGTGGCATTGGGTTTGTTGAGGTTCGACCTGTCCTATGGCATTCCCTCAAACGCCACCATCACCGCCGCGAGCCTCCAGTTGGCCACGGAAACCACCACGAACCTTTCCACAGGCACTTACGTTTTCGGCATCCACCAGGTCATACCACCCCCAGCAGGCCAGGTGCCTTGGAACGACTCAAGCACCTGGAACGTTCTTGTAACCCCATATGGATGGGATGGGGGAGCTAGTTCACCCATTACTGCAGGCGTGGATTACAACCTGGCTTATATGGACGCGGTGACTGTTACCGCTACGCAAGTGAACACGACCCAAGTCCTTCTTGCCTGGAACATCACGCCATCCCTTGCCCAGGTTTGGGTGAACAAGGCCAACAACAATTACGGGGTTTTAATCTCGCCAGAGCCGGAAACAAGCGGGTCGCTTTCTGGCTCCATATCGTTTTGGGACAACACGGGGAACAGCCAGCAAAAACCGAAGATGTTGGTTACCTATACCATTCCATGAGGGGGTTATATGAAAGTGATGAAAAGTATATTTTGCATTTTCTGCCTGCTGGCTCTGTTAAACGTTACTTCCGTATATGCAAAACCCAAGGGGAAGAAAACACCAACCCCCACACCTAGTCCCACTGCGACACCCAAGCCAAACTGGGTTCCGCCGCCTTACGTGGACAACGAATCCAAGGCCCTCAACGCGAATGTTGCGGCCCATTACGGCAGTGACGCGTCAGGGAACCTTGGGTTTTCCTTGCTCGACCTTTCCGCTGTCCGAAAACTTGACGAGAACGACGTTTCGGCGCAGGGAACCGTCAGGGTCACCAAATCCTTTTCCTCATCCGACGACGGGGTAGGCCTTCAGTTAAGGGAGGCGAACTTCTCTCTTTCTGAACCTTGGATGGAGGCGCGGATTGGGCGGATGGATTTGTCGGATATTGTCAGCACCACGCATTTTTTCGGGCGTTACCCCTTAATGGGCTTGAGACGGCTGGACGGGATCAAGCTTTATATCCCCTTCAAGTTCTTTTTCGGGGTGGAGGATTACAAGAGCGTTTCCAGCCCGCCGACTTCTTTGAGCTTTTTCTATTTTCCAACCCTTCTTTCAGCCCAGGACGCCGTTATTGACGGCTCCCAGGGGTATTTCATGGGCCAGCTTAGGATGAAACTCAATTTCGGTGATCTGAGGACGGTTCTTCTTTTCAACCTGGGGGCCAGCGCGGCGGATGATTTCCAGTATTCCTCCATGAGCGGGAACCCGGCTTATTCCATTTGCGGGGAGGCTAATTTCGCCAGGGACTACACCCTTTACTTCGAGTACGGGGTGCAGGACTCGGCCCACTCAGGCGACACGAACGCTTTCGCCTTCGGGGCCAGGGGGGAGCACATTTTCACCTGGCACTTCCTGTCCCTGGACCGGATCATCCTGGAGGCCCAAATCCCAATTGCCAACAATCCCGATAATCCCTTCACCGGAGGGAACGGAATCGACCCGCCGTCCGCACAACTTCCCCAGAGGGCCTTGTACGGACAGGCGCGGATAAGAATCCGTTCTATTTTCATCGATTTCAACGTCACCGATTCCCTTGGCGATTTCACCTTCGCCCGGTTGAATCCCACAAACATTAATACGCCGTTGCCCATGCCGGTTGGGGGCGGGAACGAGACAAACGGGCTTGAAATCCCTCTCCTTTCGCCCGGTTACAACACTTACGCCTTCAGCATTGATACAGGGGTCCAGTTTTGAGGTACTTCGTACCTTTTATATTTTTAGTCATTACGCCAGCCTTTGCGGATGAGAATCCCTTTATGGCTGTTCGTGAAAGGGACCAATGGGCCATTGAGCAGGTCATGGAGCATAAGGCCCCGGATGATTCATGGGCTGGGAATTCAAGCGGGGAAACTCCAGGCGCACACCGGGCAAAGAGGGCCGTGCCGAAGGCACTTCCAACCGCAATCTCTTTCCAGACTCAAACCTACAACTTTCAAACCGAAACTGATGTGGCCAAAGTCAACGCTTTGGTTACCAATTTCGGCCCCAATTTCATCATCGATATTTCCAGCGACCAAACCATCCAGGGATGGCTTTTGAAGCGCCAATCCACCAGGGAAGTTTTCCTGAAAGGGGGGACGCCAACGGACAACCCCTATAAGTGCCGGATCAGGGTGGACCGGCCTTATATCAAGGATTTCGGACTAACCGTTTATGTCACCCAGGACAGCGACCCGGCATTCGTTCAGCTCTATTAATCAAAGGTGAACTTTGGATCAGAACATTTCGGAAAATTTCAGGGTACTGCATCCATCTTTTTTCCAATACCTTTCCGTTTTCATCGTCCCCTTGGCCTTGTTTCTTTTGGTCCCCCAGGGAGTGAGGCTTGTCTATGTCCTCAGGGGATTCTGGATTCTTGAAGTTTTCCTATTCCTTTGCGTTTGGTTATTCCTATCTACTACCAAGTTCATCATAAAACCGGATTGGTTTGAAATCCGCACCGGAATCCTGGCGAGACGTTCCAGATCCATTCCTTACGACAAGATCATCAACATCACTTGCAAACAAAATCTTTTCCAAAAGCTTTTCAATATCGGTGACCTTTTCATTGAAATACCCGGTGTGGAACCGTTTGGAGTCGCCTTATCAGGTGTTGAAAGACATGAGGAACTAGCGGAACTGTTTTTCACCCTCAAGAAAAAGGGTGAGATATGAAAGGGATTTTCTTTTCTTTGCTTATTTTGTCCCTGGCCCACCTGCCGGTTTTCGCCAGTCCCGTTCCAGATGATCCCAAAATAGAGGAGGCCTTGAAGGCGAACGTGGTGGATTTTAGGGACTGGCTCATGAAACAGCTTTCCCAGTTTCCCAAGGCCGATCCAGCAAAGGCGGTTGTGAGGAGTTATGCCGTCGCCCCACGGAAACCACACGTTTTTACGGCCAACCAGTACAACCAGGCGAGTCATTCCAGTTGGGTGAAGTGCCAGGTCATGCAGGGACTTTCCATCTTGAGCCAGCAACTCGCCAATACCGCCGGGACGGCTTTCGCACCCCAAAGCGCCAGCCAACTCCAGCAATACGCTGTCCAGTTGCAGCAAAGCGATGACCCCCAGTTCCAACAGGCGGGAAATCTTTACAGCCAGGAAGCCCAAGCCTTGCAGTCGGGGAATATCCAAGGGGCCGACCAAGCGGCCAACCAGGTCGCGGCCCTGCCCCAACCATATGTCGCACCCGGATACCAGCCCACCCAAAGTGAAAGCCAATTGGCGCAGGTCTTCAACCAGGTTGTAGGGACGGTCATAGCCAGCTTGGGTGGAATCCTAGGAACCTTGGTTGTTTCCCAGCTTTTGCAGGCCCTTGGGATACCGAATTTAAGTTCCCTCTTGGGGACGGGACAGCAATTGGGGACATCCCTTGGGTCGGGACAGAGTTCTGGAACAGCCCTAAATACAGCAGGAACCAACACGAATCAAACCGGGGGAAGCGTCGCCCTCCAACAATTGGGGGGCGTCAACGTCAAGCAACTGCAATCCCAGGGGTCGGCTAACGCTGGCGGGGCACCGTCAGCCCAATAAATTGAAGGAGTAGAACATGAGGATAAGAAGCAAGTTGGTTTGGATAAAGACGGTCTGGATTACGGCTTTAGTTTTCATGTGCGCGGATAACGTTCGTTCCCAGGCATTGGCGAGTATGCCGGAATTGTCCCCCCTCAAGATGATCATCCTGTTTCTCCTGGACGCCTATGGCCTTTGGAAGATTTTGATGTGCGTCAAGAACGTCCTGGACCATCTGGCCGAATCCAGCAAGGGGGACACGACAGCTAAGGACCGGGTTTGGGGAAGTGTTCTTGCCATCGTGGGAATCCTCATGGCGGGAGTTGTTTTGAACGTTGTCATCCTCAAAGCGGGCGAATTCGGGGCGAAACCCGTCAGTTCCGTCCTGTCGGGGAGTTGAATGGTCAAGCGGCTCCTACCCCTCATCTTTATATGCCTTTTGGGAGCCCCAAGGGCTAATGCCGTATCGCTCTTATCAACCGATAGCGGCCCATCCTCACAGACTATCGAGCAGGGGGTGTCGGGTGGGATTTTTGACGCCATGGCCAAACACGCAGGGGATTGGGTCGCCCAGGGGATGGATAAGATCGGGGATTGGGCCTTACAAACCCTCTTCAAGATTTACGACAAATATATCGGCACCTTCCTCATCTATATCCCGAATTTAGCCTCGCCCAATACCTATAATGCGTTGACCAATAACATGGGGGCCAACGCTGTCCAGGTGGTCTTGAATCTCCTGAAGATCAGTAGTGGAACGGGCCTTTTTATCCTCATTGTGGGGTTTGTGATCGACACGGGGCAAAGGTCATCCGGTCTTTGGAATAGGTTTGTTGACCCAAGTCTTGTCATTGGATTCGTGGCGGCTTTCCTATGTCTTTTCGCCTGGCCGACGATTTTTTCTTATTTAACGACTGGCGTGACGGCCATGGGTTACTACATCTACAACCAGAACACCCTGAGAACTTCAGGGGTTTTGGAGGGTTTCCAGAATATCGACTTGAATGCGGATGGGGGGGCCAACACCTTCCAATTGTCCCAATACGACTTCCGGGGAAATTTCATCACTGTCCAGGGAGTCATTTGGAACCTGATTTACCTGGTTGCCTTGGGACTGGTAGTCATTGGTTTTTACAACTGCTATTCGGCGATTTCGGCTGGTGACTCCCAAAAAGGGAATTCCAGGTTTTTCCAGGCCATGGGCGGGATCATCCTTATCCTTGGAATGCCCACCCTTGTCCATGTGCTGATCTCAAAGGGTGCCGACACCATCAGTAATCAAACACCTGGCATCTTTTCACTCCAGGGATTAGTCCAGGATAACGGGACCCAATATCCCCAGCAATCGGGTCAGGCTTCAACCAATATCGGGACAGCGGGAAACACGACTGCGGCAGCGCCAACGAGCAGGTTGGCCGAGTTTTCAGCCGGGTTGCTCAAGTGCGGAGTCGCCATTTGGGGGCTCATTACTTGTTTCGCGGTCATTTTCGCAAAGTTCTTTCAGGTATTGAACTTGTGGGTCTTGTTCATCCTTGGCCCCATCTTTATAGGCTGTCTAGGGCACCCCGCGACTGCTCCCATCTTTGGTGCGGCGACCAAGTACTTCGTAAAACTCCTTCTTTATTCGGTCATCTGGGCCATCACCTTGGTCGGTCTTTACCTGATCCCAAACATCAATTGGGGGGTGGAAACAATCGGGGTTAACAGCCTTTTGACGGCTGTGGCGGTACTGGCCGGTCTTCAATTGATCTCCAACGCCCAGGAATTTGCCGCACTTTTCACATCCTTCAAGGGAGGGAATTTGAAAGGGGAAGGAATCAATGAATTCGCCCGTGACACCAAAGGGGCTGTTTTAGGGGCTAATAAGGCAAGGCTTGGGACATTTGGGGCCATGAAGACGATGACGGGGGAAACCAGCCAGGCCATGGCAGCCGCAACAGGCGCGGCTGTGGGCTCCATTATTCCTGGAATTGGGACCGCTGGGGGAGCATTGGCCGGGCAAAAGTCCATGCAGGGGTTGAACACCATCGCGAAATTGGGAGGGCTAGGCGGCAAGCCCAAAAGGGAAGATCCGGACAACCCGGTTTCCGGTTTTCTCAAGAAATTCTCAGGGAACGTCATCGCGGGAAGCCTCAAGAGGGATGCCCAGGGTAGTGGGTCATTCTCGACCAATGAAAACGAGAAAAGAAAACTTGTCGGCGATTACGCCAAAAAGCTTCAACAAGGGAAGAACTATAAAAGGCCGGGGCAGGGACCCCAGGGGAAAAGGACCGTTTAAATGGCAATACCCCTTGAGAAGGAATCCAAAATGTGGGGGCTTTTTTATTCCTCGGACTTCCACAAATTGATGTTTGTTTTCATCGGGGATGCCATTGCCTTCGTGGGTTTCATGATCTTCTGGGGTCTGGAAGGGTCCCTTGTCATTTTTTTCGGAATCCTGATCCTCGCCACCCTTTATTTCGTGATGAAGAGTTTTTGGCCTGAAAGGCACCTGGAAAACATCATTAGGTACAACAGGGAACCCAAGAGTTTTTTTCCGGGCCGGGAACCCAGCGAGTTGGAAATATGAGCGGATTATTCAAATCCAGGGCCAAGAACAACCCAGTGGCGGGGTTGTTGAGAATCAGGTCTGTGGGGCCGGGATACCTCGTCTTGAGGAACCCGGAGCAATATGCCTGCCTGTTCAAACTAGCTGGCGGGTTGAACCCATGGATGGAAGACCCCGAAGTGTTGGGGGAAAAGGTCAGGAAACTGGACTCGGTACTGGCTGATTTGAGGAGCGGGGAGGAAGTCCAATTCCTGACAAAAAGGGTTTTGGCCGATGTCGAGGATGTTATTGGTCGTTATAACGAAAGAATCCATGAGAACGCACCAGAAATTTTCAGGAACCAGTACCCGGAATTCCTGGGTAATTGGCTCAGGCGGTTCTATGCGGATGAAAGGATTTGCCATTTCAGGTCTTACGTCCTTTTTACGGTTTCTACACCAACAGTTTCTAGCAAGAAGAAGGAAACGAAGGTTTCCCCGATTGAGGAGGTTCTCAGGCGGGGGAAATCCTGGGTTTCGCAGCTAAATATCGTAGGACTTGAGCCCCAGGAGGCCACTGAGGAGGAAATCTTCACCCTCTTATATGAGGAGTTATCCCTCGAAAGATTCCAGGGAAATCCCGACAGGTTCAAGAAAACATCAGGTTATTCGGGGGGTGAATACGGAATTCAAACCCTGCGTGAAATGCTTTCCACTACCCCTTGGGATTTCAGTGACCCCAAGTATTTCAAAGTGGGGGAAACCTTTGGAAAAACCCTATATGTGACGGAATTTCCTTCTTTCAACGAACAGAATCTATTTTTCCAGGAACTTTACGAGCGTACCGACGATTTCAAGGTTTCTTTCTATATCAAAGGGGTGGACTTGTTTCGCGCCCAATCCATCGTGGAAAAACAAATCCAAAGCGACCAGGGGGCCTTGTGGAAACGCCAGAACGTCATGAACTTCGAGGCCCAGGCGGCGCTGGATTACCGCCAAAGCGTCCTTTCACTCGTTTCCGAAAGGAAAACATCACTCGCCAAATTCTCCCTCTACATCACCTTGTTTTCCAAAAGCCAAAAGGAACTTTCCTCAAGTTATGAAAGCCTTTCCCGGATGTTCAAGAACGTCCATCCCCTTTCAGGCTACGCGGAGCAGAAACGACTTTTCCTCTCCACCCTACCCCAGGCAACCGATTTGGCAGGCCATGAACACTTACAGGCCACAGCAGTCATGGCAAACGCCGTTCCGTGCCTGTTCGAGCCCCTGGCAGATACCGACGGAGTTCCATTGGGGAAAACCCTTTCGGGTGAAATGGTTCATTTGAACCTTTGGGGCAGGGAAACGGAGAACTGGAACGTTCTTGTGGTGGGCTCATCCGGCACAGGGAAATCTTTCAGCATCAACCAGCTCCTGATTAGGAACCTTCCCATGAACCCCTACATCATGATCATCGACAAATCTCAATCGTATAAGACCCTATGCCGCTTGGCGGGAGGCAGATACCTTAATTACGACCTGGACAGCAAACACCACCTAAACATCTTTGATTATCCCTTGGATGAGATAAAGGAAAAGGACGCTGAGATCGACCCAGAACATATTTCAAGCATCATCATGTACCTGGGGGTGGTGCTGGCCAATATCAAGGAAAACCGAATCGAGGAATCGGAGGAATTGGACAAGGCCCTGCTCCAGGAGGCAGTCAAACAAACCTACCGGAACACTATAAGCGAAGGGCGGGTGCCCCTATTAACGGACTTGAAAGATACCCTTTTAAAAACCGCAGATGACAAGAAAGTTCCAGCCGAATTCCAATACATTTGCCGCAAGCAAGCCGAGGTCTTGAAGCTTTTCACGGGCAAGGGAATGTATGCCAACCTGACGGATCGTGAATCAACCGTGAAAGCGGACAATTCCTTCATTGTCTTCGATACGTCGGGCATCAGCGACAACGACAAGAAGGCCGTGGGTTTGGCAGTATTCGTTATTTCAAATTACTGCCTATCGAAAGCAAAAAAGAACAAGGAACTAAACCGGTTATCCCAACTTGCCATGGACGAGTGCTGGTATCTGGCCCAATACCCTGCTGGATTAGCTTTTTTACTCCGTATCGCCAAGACTGCCCGGCATTTGAGGCTCCAGCCGATTTTCGCAACCCAGGAAATCGGGGAGTTTTTCGGGGTGAAGGGTGTGGAAGCCATCCTCAAGAACACCTCCACCAAAATCCTTTTAAAACTGGTCGGGGATGACATCGACCACGCCAAAGGCCTCTTACAACTAAACCCGAACCAGGTGGAAAAGGTCATGAACCTGCATTTGGTGAAGGGGGTCTATTCCCAAGCTCTGATCCACCAGACCCTCCGTCAGGGAATCGTGAACATCTATCCCGACGAACTGGCCTACCACATCGCAACTACCTATGGCCCCGAAGCCGCCATCCGCGACCAATATCTTGAAACTTACGCCCCGGACGAAGACCCGGTTTCGACATTAGGAGCCATCGCCAAGTGGATTGAGGACAAGGAAACCAAGACAGTTTTGAAACCCGCTCCAAAGGAAAAAGACGGTCAGGCGGTCGTAAATAAGCCAAATGAGGTTGCCATGAAATGACCGAACCGAAAAAGGAAGACGGACATGACATTCTTGATCTTCTCGATAAGGAACCTGAGAAAAAAGGGTATGCCGGGAAAATCATCTTTGGAATCGTTATTGCCCTGGTCGGTTTTGGTTCCACCCTCTTTTGGGGAAGAGGGGCTCATGTTGCTGATTCCAAGAAAGAGGTTTCCGGGGGTAGCGTGCAAGTGGGGGATAAGGACCCCCAAACCAGGGAGATAACAGACTTTGCTGAGAAGTTTTCCATCATGGCTTTCAACATCAGTTACACCGATATCAACCGCCAAGTGGACAAGGTGGCGAACCTCATGAGCGACAACATGATGTCCTATTACCAGGAGGCCTTCCTCGACCCTAAATGGGTCGCCTTCCTTACGGACACCAAGGCTTACGTTTCCTATCAGCAGATTGACCGGTCGAGCGTGGAAAACACGGACGGAACCCATTACTGGGTGAAGGTCATCGGCAAGAATCTTTACAACTCCGACGCCAGGGGGCCGGGGTCCCAGATCGAGTTGCCCTTCCACCTTGTGGTGGTGGTGAAGAAGGAGAACGGGAAGCTGATCGTGACAGATTTCCAGAGGTTTTAGCCATATGGAAGAAAACGTATTGCAGATAAACCCGGAGTTGGCCAGGCGGTGTCTTCAATCCGCCCATTTGTGCATGGAGACGAACCGGTTCAAGGAAGCCTTGAAGCTTTTTGATGAGGTCATCTCCAATCACCAGCCCCAGAACGTGGAAGCCCACCTGGAAGCGGCCAAAATTTACGCCAGGTACAAACAACCTCATTCCATCCTCAAGGTGATTAACAGGCTCCACAACTTCTCCCCAAAGACACCTGAAAGCCTCGTATTGCTTGCCCGAGCCCAATACCAAATGGGACTCAATTCCGATTGCCGGGAAAGTTTAGGGGAGATTTTCGCCATGAAGAGGGATTTCCCCGAAGCCGTGGCGTTGGAGGCGGAATTGTGCATCCGCACCGGAAAATACGAAACAGCAGTCGAGAAGTTCGAGACCTTAAGCCTCAGGTATCCCAAGAACTACAACTACTTGACGCTTTTGGCAGTTTCTCATTACGCCTGCGGACAATTCCACCGCACCATCACCCTATGCACGACCCTCATGCAGGCAGGTGTTACTGATTCCAAAATTACCCGCCTATATGAAATGGCTAAAAAGAAAAGACGGCATGAGGCCTTGGGAAAGCTGAAGAAAGTCAAACCCCTCAAATGGCTTTTCGCACAAATCTTCGACCCTTTCCTGGAAAAGGAGATGCGTGCCGAATCGGAAACCCAGACCACCCAGGAGGATTTGGTCCAAGAAACCTTGGTAGACCATCGAACCGGCCTTTTGAACGACCGGGCGGCGGTACAGCAAATACCAGCCCTAGCCGCCCGTAGAAAAAACCAATTTTTTCTCGCCATGGCAGATATCGACTTTTTCAAATCCTTTAACGACGTCCACTACAACCACCAGGTTGGAAACGCCGTATTGAAAGCCTTGGCCAAGGCGGGCCAGCAAATCTTCACCAAAAACAGGATTTGGAGGTATGGAGGCGAAGAGCTTGTTTGGGTGCTGGACGGGACCGAAGAAGAGGCGATGGAAAAAGCGGAGCAATTCAGGAAACACTGTGAAGAGAAGGTGGTGACTGAGACGAATGAAATCATCCAGAAAGAGGACATCCGCCACTTTACGGATGGGTTTGACCACAAGAAGGACGATCTGTTTCTTATCCACTACCCGGTGACCATATCCCAAGCCCTCGTTGAATGGGGGGAAGACGGCACCAACCTGGAAGGAATTATTACGGCGGCGGACCACGGTCTATACACCGCCAAAGATTCAGGACGGAACACGGTGGTCTTTCGGGGAACTCCCAAAAGCGCCGGGCCAAAACCCGTCAAATACACCCCAGAACTTCTCGAAATCCTCCACGAGTATTCCACCAAGAAAGGTTCCGCCAATTGGTGGGTCTATTTGGAGAAGACCAACGAAAAGGGGAAAAACGAGGCATTGGAATTCGCAAGGAACACCCTGGCTGACAAGGAGGTGATAACGAAAAAATAATTTCGTATTGGTCATTAAATTCATAAGGAGAAGAAACATGGGTCTGAAAATCAGGATTACCAGGATGTTTCCCTATGACGGGGAACACACGAAGGCTTTTGTCGGAGCAAAGGTCCAAATATCTGGTCGTGTCTTTGGTTACAACGAATTAACGCTTGTGAAGAAGAAAGACGGGGATGGTTTTTTCTTGGGCCTTCCTTCTAGGCCTGGAAGGCAGGAGGGAGAGTACCACGATATTTGCTACATGGACGCAAATACCCGGAAAGACATTGAGAAAGTCGCAATCGCCGAGTACGAGAAGAAAATCAAGGAAAGCGCACAGGTGCCTATAGAGGATAACCAAGGACCGAGAGAGGAAAGGAGAAAAGTGAAAAGGTGACGGGCAGAATAAAAATCAAAGGAGGAAGCAAATGGCTTTAAAGGTCAAGGTTACGAGGATGTACCCCTACGAAGGGGAGAACACGCAGGCGTTTTTCGACGTGAAGGTTGCCATCGCCAGTTATGAGTTCTATTTCAACGACCTGACATTGGTGAAGAAGAAGGATGGGGATGGGTTGTTCGTGGGTTTCCCATCCCGCCCAGGCAAAAAGGATGGGGAGTATTTTCACTTTTGCAACGCCAACAAAAAGGCGAAGGCGGAAATAGAGAAGGCTGCGGTGGACGAATATAAGAAAAAGGCCAAGGAAAAAGAACCGGCTGCTGAGAAGGGTTGAAGATAAAGGCTTTTTAGGAAACCTCGCCTTTGGGAGTGGGCATGGATAATCGAAGAAAGGAACAACGCAGGAAAGCGGAGCGGCGTCGCTTAGCAATGGAAAAAATGGTCACTTATCGGGAGGCTGCCGATTACGCGCACGTTTCCATAAGAACGATTATTCGATGGGTAAAAATGGGCAAACTGAAGGCGAGGTATGTTTTTGGAAGAAATTCGAGGATTAGCATGACGTCCCTTAAGGTAGTCATCAATCAGATGCCGGAAGTTAAATCGGGTTCAAAAAAAGTTACGTGATTTGTTATCATCGAAGCATCAGGAAGCTGGGGCGGAGGGAGGCAGAAATGCCAATCAACGTCCAGCTTAAGCAGAGAGTCGGGCGCGACAAGAATTTGCGCCCCTACTGGTATTTTTATTGGTTGAGCCAGGAAGGGAAGGTGCGTTTTAAAACAACGCGATTCCCTGTCAGCGAATACCCCGATTTAGCCGCGAAGAAAGCGGCCGTTATTGAGCGGGCCAGGGCCGAATTGCAGACCCGCTTAAACGATGGGGTTGACCCAACTAAAGTACCGGTTGGAAATATGAAGTTTTCGGAGGTCGTAGACAAGTACCTGGATGATCCGGTGTTGAAGATCCGGGAAAAAATCTCTTTTCCGAGGAACATCAAGCAAAAGCTCGATTTTTTGCGGGCGGAGTTCGGGATTTATGAAATCCGCCAGATGACGGTAAAGACGGTTTCGGAGTGGTTCAACTCACGGAGAAAGTTGGAAATGGATGGAAGGGGCCGCGAGCGTTGCGCCAACGCTTGGAACCTTCTGGAATACAAGGGTCACTTGGACAGGATATTCCGTTGGGCAAAAAAGAAGGCCATTGCCAAGAATAATCCGATCCTTGAAATCCTTGATATTGATCCGAACTTTTTCCCGACGCCCCCCAGGCGACAGATCGTCACGGTGACGGATGATGAAATTTCCGCCATGCTGAACGCGATGGACCAGTTGGAAGAACAGCAAGAGCGGTTTGCGTATCATCCCGACAGGATACCGGTCGCGTTGTTCCGGGACGTTTTCCTGTTCCGCTTATACCAGGGGACCAGGGTCCAGGAGGCGCTCGATATTCAAATTAGCGACCTTTCGAGAAAGGATATTAGGGATAGGGAACGCCGGGTCGTAGGACACAGGAACTTTGTCTTCATAAAGCCTGGAAAAACGGGGGAAGGAAGGACCATCCCCGTCTTGAAAATGGCCGAGGAGATTGTTTGGAGGAATATCCAAAATAAGAAGCCGGAAGACTTCTTGTTTTCTGTTGCAGGAAAGAACTTAAAAACTTGCAACATGAGGCGATTATTTGGTAGAACTATCGACCTGGCCTCCAAGATAATACCGGACTTGAAGTCAAAGGGGCTTCGTTTTTACGATCTTCGCCACCTCTGTTTGACGAGAATGGCCTTGCAGAGGGTGGGGGATAGGCTGCTCGGGAATTTCGCGGGTCATCGAAGCAGAACGTCCACGGACTATTACGTGAACTTTGTGGAGAATGACCTGGTGGACGCGGTTGAGATGGTCGAGCAGTCCTACGGGGCCGAAAAAACTTTGCCACGGCTTTGCCACAAGCCTTTTGAGCCAGGGAAAAGTGCAGAAAAGCTTGATTTGCGGGAATAACTCAGCGGTAGAGTGCAACCTTGCCAAGGTTAAGCCCGAATTTGGTTTCCCGTTAAAAATTGTTGGGAAATAAAATAAAAAATCAATTTTTGTCCCGCTTCCCCGACAATTCATCGCAAAGAAAAAATGCCAGAAAGTGCCGTAAAATGACAGGGTGTGACAAACTTTCTGTGCCAAATCTGTGCCACTGTTTTTTCGAATGCAACCCTTTATAGGTTGCGTAAAATCATTATTTCACAAACCAAAAACTCAAAATTTTACTGTGCCACTTTTTCTTGGAGTGCAACCCTTCTAGGTTGCAACGAATCATAACAAATCTAGAATTTTTTATAATTGAGTGTAACCGTATTAAGGTTGCATATGATTTCGATGTTCACACTTGTGCCACAGGAGAATGAAGAGTTCATTTACGATAATTGAAGATTCGAAACCGGGTGGTCAACTACTAGAACTAGGTGTGCTTGGCTCGCTTCCTTTTCCTATTGCTGTATTAAGAAATAAAAATTCCAACTCATCGTGGATGGTCGACCCACTTATGGAAAATAAAAATTTTCGTAAAGTTTTTTATTACGATTTAAAAAAGGATCCTCTTACTTTAATAAAAGCAGTTGGTCAATCATTTACTTGGGCGAGGAACATTATTGTTGATAAGGCGCAACATCTTAACTTAACCTACCCTTGGCGTGATGTTGATTTTAAATTGTGGAATGAATTTGGTGACGTTGATAGATAAGTGTTAAAAATGCATGAATTTGAGGGTTCAGAAAAAAATCGTGGTAACTTTAATTCTTTGGTGTGCAACCTAAGGAAGGTTGTGCGCTAACCTGTATACGTTTCCCTGTAACGGTTTTAAAAAAAGAAATTTCACTGGCACAGATTTGGCACAATACTCTTTCGAAAAATATATTTATTTTCTTTCGCTTTAATTGTTCATTCGAAAATTCCATCCTAGAATTACCGCATCATGTCCTTTTTCAAATCCGTCGAGAAACACACCCCTACTGTACTGGTCGGATTTGCCGTCTATTCTGGCGTTAAATTCACTCTGGAAGTTCTTGGCGTCATCTCTCCATCGGTAACCCCCTTTGACACCCTTTCGGCCCTTTCCGTTGGTTTCCTCTTCATGTTTGAGAAGCATGTCCGTATTGACCACCTCTTGGCTTTTGCCCCCGCCGTTATAGCCCTGGCTTTTTGCCATGACTTTTTCGGGGTTTTCCTGGGAAACGAGGGGTTCACGGGGGACGTGGTAATGGGCCTTTCCATCCTGATCGGTTTTTGCATTTATTTCATCCATTTTTACATGCGGCATACAACGGAACACCAGGGTGTGTCGCCAACCCATGAAGGAGGGAAATTTTCGCTTTACCTGGACGAAGAAAACAAGTTTTTCATCCCCGCCGAACTTCTCAAGTACCACACGGAGGTTATTGGATCTTCCGGAATGGGCAAAACCAACATCTTCAACCACATGATCGAGCAGGGGATCAGGAACGGCTTGGGTATGTTTGTTTTCGACGCCAAATCCAACTACAACAAGCACATCCCCTATTACGCCCAGAAATATGGACGTCTCCACGATTTAAAGTATTTCGACTTAGCTGACATAAAACGTAGCCAGACCTACAACCCAGACTTCAAAGACAAACCAGATGAGGTCTTTAACGGTCTGATGAAGTCGATCTTTTATGGTCCTGTAACCCAGGAATATTACCGGGACCAAGCCAGCGACGTTTTGAGCAACTTAACGAATCTTCTTTTTATGGAATTCAAGCACGTTACCCGGATGGATTACCAGAACCTGATATCCAACGAGATCAGGTCTTTTGACACAATCAAAGTATTGGCTAAGAAACATGAGGACACCGTCTCGGGAAAATACTTTTTGGAGAAGTGGGTCAATATGTCGGAGAAGGACCGGGAATTGAACCTTTCGGGCCTGACTAGCAAACTTGCCCGGTTCACAAATAGGGAATGGTCACCTCTTATCAATACCCTGAACCCAGATATCAAGATGAAGGACGTGGTTGAGAAACAACAGATATTCCTATTTGGGACCTCTTCCCTGGTGAACCAGGAAGACTCTAAACCGGTCATTATTTCGGCCCTAATAGACCTGGCGGGGGTAATAGGGAGGCGGTTAATTGAGAAGCCGGAAAGACCCTTTTTCGTGTTTTTGGACGAGTTCTATACCGCTGCATATCCCGGCCTAAACGACCTTATTTCCCTTGGTCGGGAAGCCAATGTTTGCTTCTTCCTGGCCCATCACAGTCTGGGCCAACTGGGGGCAGTCAGCCAGGAATTCAAGGACGATATCCTTACCAACACTAATCACAAGATCGTGATGAACATCACCGAAAAAGACACAGTGGATTTTTTTGCCGCCATATTCGGAACCAAAGTCACCATGAAGGACGTTTTATCCTATGACACCCGAGTACCCCAACCCAGGGGGAAGACCGTGAAACCGGATGAGGAATTCATCATCCATCCCAATTATTTAAGGGGAATGAAACGTGGGGAAGCAGTATGCAGAATCGTCTATGTCTCAGGGCCGAAAGTTTTCAAGATGAAGCTTAAGGAAGTCAAACCTCCACCCCGAGAATTTGATTATGTGGGCTGTGTTCCTATAAGGGATAACCACAAAAAATCAAATCAATACAACAAAATCGATTTACCAAAAGTCGAGACACCCTCGAAAACGACCCCTAAAAATGTTGAAGCAAAAAAACCGCCCAAAGAAATCCAAAAAGAAGAACCTAAAACTGACGCGGAATTATTATCCAAGGGGGAGGTTTATTCTAAAAAACTAGGGAAAGGAGAAGTTCATTGAGGGGCCTGAAAGAAATGACTGGAATTGAAATTGAACATCTGGCATGGATTCATTCCAATAAATTTACAACTCCAGAATTGTTTCATCTGAAGTTCCTTCCTAATCAGAGTTCCAGGAACGCCTACAAAATTCTAAAAAAATACACCAGCTTGGAAAGAGACCTTTTACACGTTTTTAAGACACCAGTAGGAAACAGTAACCTTTTCTTCTTAACTGCGGGGGCCTTGAGAACGTTGGATGAAAATAACAAAATTTTAGTTCGATCCAACAAGTATCCAATCAAGATCAACACTCATGAGAAAGAGCACGACCTAATGGTTCAGACAATCCGAATAACATTCGAATCTTTGGATGAACTTGGGGATATTTTTTGGGTTTCAGATTTTGAGATGCGGTCAGGAATTACACCTTCAATTAAGGCGGAATACCTGGAAGGGAAGTTGAATAAGGAAAGATGGCGCTCTAATGGGGCCAATCCGAATCCAAAAGGAAGAAGAACACCGGATGGATATTTTGAGGCAGACATGGAAGGCCGAAGAATCTCTTTCACACTTGAGCTTGAGAACCATCATTACAATGAAACAATTCTTCAAAGGATGATCGATAATTTAAAAAACGGCTTTCCTCGCGCCCTCAAACTAATCGTTTCCGCAACACCCGGAAATGCTGTCCGGATGATCCGTTCCCTTCAAACTAGAATTAAACCCGATGAACAGCAACAGTGGTTCGTTTCCGATTTTGAGAGGGTAACCACCAAACCGTTTAAAAAATGCTGGCACCAATTGAATAAATCATTAGCGGAATAGTCGAAATATCGAAAAACGGCCCTTGAAATAGTGTCAACCATAGGCGACAATTAAAAGGAGAGGTAATTGGAAACAACACCTTTTGAATTAAAGGATTATGAAACGCCGGATGGACGATGCCCTTACCAGGAATGGTATTCGGAGTTAATTAAAAAAGACCTAAGGTCTGCAACCGCTTTAGAAAATAGGGTTAGGCGGTTAGAAAATGGCTTGCTTGGGGATTATGACGACGTTCAGGACGGTATCCTTGAACTCAGAATTCATGTAGGCCAAGGTTTTCGCATATATGTCCGTAGGATTGGTAGAACCATGATGCTTTTGCTTTCCGGCGGGGAAAAGAAAACCCAGGACCAAGATGTTAAAAAAGCCAAGGAATATTGGAACGAATTTAAAAGTAGAAATAAAGGAGTAAAGTGATGAAAGGCATTAGAGACCATAAATCAGCGATCATTGAACATTTAAAAACCAATGAGAACTTTCGAAAAGCTTACCTAAATGAAGCCCTTAACGAGGATGAACCTGCGGTTGTTCTTTCTATGCTTCGCGACATCGTAGATGCGACTAGGGGGTTCACAAAACTTGCAAAAGAAACAGGCTTGGCTAGGCAAAGTCTTTATAAAGTCTTGTCTGAAAAAGGGAATCCTGAATTTGGAAGTGTTTGGAAGATCGTCCGCATATTGCGGAAAAAGAATCAAGCTTTGGTGAATGCTCGGTAAAATTTCATTTACCACCGTGTGGAAGGCTTTCTAAAATGTTTTGAGCCGAAGGATTGCTCGGATCGTTTTTCAAGACACGTTCCAAGCATAGTCTGGCTTCGTCGTACCGTTTAGCTAAGTAATAAAAGACGCCGAGTTTGTAGTAAAGGTCGAAATATTTCCCGCCTGATAGATTTAATGCTTCCAAGAAAAATGCCTCGGCAGTTTGAGGATGGTTTTCCAATAAAAAAAAAGTCCCCATATTTGAAATCCCGATGGGATAATTCGCCCGCGTGTAAAAACCCTTCAATAAAAAATCCCATATAGTGGGTTCGGGAAGTTTGATGAATTCAGTTGCCCTTTCCAGGACCTGATTCTGGATA
Source organism: candidate division FCPU426 bacterium (assembly GCA_963796105.1). Taxonomy (GTDB): domain Bacteria; phylum Oederibacteriota; class Muellerivitia; order Muellerivitales; family Muellerivitaceae; genus CAWCKJ01. The sequence goes on along the minus strand of CAWCKJ010000016.1, from coordinate 20,669 downwards.
TTGTATTCGGCCATAATTCTGGAATCGTCAAGGGCTGGCACTTGAGGCGCGTAACCTTTCTTCAAATAAATTACGGTATTCTCATCCAAGTAAACCGGTCGCCAATCATTGTTATTTTGGAGATCAGAGACCCAACTCGTGGACATAGCTGGATTGAAAAATAAAATATTTGCGGAATTTTGGTCCGCCAAGGATGTTATTTTTCCTGTGTACTGGGTAGAAATGTATTCCGCGAATAGGTTCTCGCCCATTACCTCAAGACGGCCATCGATAAATACCTTTTGAGGACCTTTCCAGTCCAACCAGCCTCCCGGATTCAAAGCATTTAATATCCTTCCATCTAAATGGTTTTGAATAAGGAAATCAGTGGCTCGAACGGGTTGACTTTCATCGTTCACTCCCAGGCCGAACCGTTCGGTCCGGCGGTCGTCCACATAATAGGCGTTTGTGATGACCCGCAAACCTAGACCCGAAAGTAGGGTTATTAGGATCAACGCAACCCATGATCGGGATAGAATCACTTCTGTTATTTTGCGTAACCATGCCCATTCCAGGTCCTTTAAACAAGCGGCCGTTATGGGCAGGCAAATGAGAATGAAAAGCGGAATGTTTCGAACGGCATTCGCCGATAAATAAAAGAAAATAGCGACTAGGAAAAACTCGTGTATTTTCCGTTTCTTCCAGGTGATCAAGATCAAAAACAATAAAAGGAAACTGAATAGTTTATAACCCCATAACTGGGCAAACGGCATAATGGGAATGTCGTATTGGACCCAAGGGGACATGAATTCATTTATATTTGAATGGAAAAGTTTAGTGTGAAGTGTCTGCCAAAGTTGGAACGGGAATAATATCCCCCGGAAAAAATATGGGTTTAACAGGCATAAAACCATAGCTAGGCCCGAAAACCGCCCCAACTTCGAATCTGCCCGGCGTTGATGGAAGATACCAGAAACCAAATAAACAATCATCAATCCCCAACCCAGGATAAATAAACCTTCCATGTTGGCCCAAACAACCTGGAGGATTGGAAGAAGGTAAAGAAAATCCCTTTTCCGGGCCGTTCTTTGCTCCAATGCCAAAAGCATAACACTCATAAGCAACCAACTAACGATTTCAGGCCGAACCTGAAAACGAATTTCACATTCCCATATAGCCCATGCAAACAATAGTGTGGATATCCATGTAGGCGTCCCGGTTAATCGAAGACGTGCCCATAGAAATGAAAAGACCGCGATTATTAAAACAACATTAAATAATGTAAGTAGAGAATAGCTGCCGGAAATAAAGAGCAAGTAAAGAACGACTTGATAAAGCCAATGGCCATCAACATAATCGTGATCGGGAACTGTGTAGGTGAAGGTATCCTTTGCGGGGAAACTATGATTTTGAAGTATCCACTGGCCACTCCTAAGGTGAAAACCTAAATCCAAGTCTTGAATGGTATGTGCGCTTAATAGGACCAGTAGGAGGAAACAAGAAATAAGTGCCCAGGACCAAGGATTGATAAAAAAAGATCGGATTGAGGCCGAAAGAGGACGGGTTTGTAGGGAAGATTGAGTTGACATGAGGTGGATTATAACAAACGTTCCATATTTCAAATGGAGAAGAGATATTGAACTAGGGAGACCAATCAACAACCTTCTAAAAGCCCGTTTTAAATCCATCTATTATCGATATTGGGTCAATTTGAAAGATGGATATTTTATTGGTATGAGTCCAAGATGGTCCGGCTTTATTCTCGTCATATTTCTTTGTTCCCAATGGGTAGCCCAAGCAGATGGTTTCGGATACATCAATGAAATAGTATTGCCCCAAACTCTGCATAACACTGGGCAAATTCTTTGGAAACCGTTTATGATTTTTACGCTCTTAGTATCACTTGCTGGAAGCGTGGACTTCAACATAGGGGAATTATCGATGCCCTTTTCGACCGGAAGAGAAGTGGCCAATTATATAAAGGAAAATAATTTCCAGGATTTGCCAATTGTTGGTTCCATAGCACCATTCATGACAACCATCAGTGCTTATTTAGACCGACCCATTATTGAGGCGGCAAATGGGCGATCAAGTTATTTCTACGTCCGCGACCGATTTGTGGATATGCCTTTAAGCGGCTCTCAATGGGGTGAAGTTGTCCATCGGTTGGGTCGCGAAAAAGGGGATGTCCTTATTATTACCACCTACCCTATACAGGACGCTCCAAGGGATTTTCGTTTCCTTCGAAATTTTTCACAGGGGAAAAGAGAGGGATACGGGATATATATATGCCAATCATCCAGCTCAACCGCTAATGCGAAGTTTATTCCTACAAATCAATTTTCTGGTCTTCCGCCAAGCGGCCACTAGGGAATGCAGCCGATCAATCGGGAAATATGTATGTAGCCGGCTCTTTTAGAAACCATTTAAAAATGCCCGCGTTAATTTCTGATTGTGGAAATAATAAAATTGAGTTGTCCCATCTTCCTTAAAAGCTGTTCAACGGAAATTATTTTAAATCCCCTCGAAGAGTATTTTGATACCGCAACCTAAACCTTTTTGAATTTTGAGGATATTCTTTAACCAAATATTTCTATAACCGCATTCCACGAACCCGATGGAATTACCCATCATCCCTGCTTTTTTCCCTAACATTACCTGTGACCAGCCGTGTTGTAAGCGTAACTTCCGTACATTCGACCCAAATTTAAGAATAATCTGACGGTCATTTAGGGTATTAGGTTTATCAGTAGTTATCTTTTTTAATTTGAAAGATATAGGTTCCTCAAAAAGGTCTTTTACATCACATCCCAAAGCCTTTTGGATCCTGACGATATTTTTAAGTGATGTTCCTCTATGCCCGTATTCCACGAACCTGATGAAGGTGACATTCAACCCTGTTAGCTCGGCAAATTTTATTTGGGACCATCCTCTTTGGATACGCAACCTCCGGACGTTACCCCCGAATTTCAGGATCATCCGGATGTCGTTTTTATCATTAGGCATATTTAACCCCAAAAGCCCTTTTATTACTTTTCACCAGAATCATTATCCCTTGACCCCATTCCGAAACCCGCGGTATACATAAGTATACACCTGTATTCCAGTTGCTTTAGGGGAGGGTTTTTAAGCCATGCGCGCCCATTATCTCGGTTCCATCGAGGAGTTTCAAAACGTCTTTTTGACCCTGGTCTTGCCCCCGGTACCATGTGGGGCACCAGGCCCACCGGAGTCCTACCGGGAGAGACGGATTCAACTAACCGACCTGGTGGACCACCCCTACGCCTCATACCTCTGGATCGCCTCAGGGGATTCCATGATCGGAGCTGGCATCCATTCGGGGGATTTTTTGCTGGTGGATAAGTCCCTGCTCCCGGCCCCAAACGATATCGTCATCGCCGCCCTCAACGGGGAGCCCATCGTCAAGAGGCTCAGTATCGAAAACAAGAAAGTCCTGCTGCTTCCCGAAAACCCGGAGTTCAAGCCCATCCCCATCGACCCCGAGGAGGGGATCAAAATGCTCGGTGTCATCACCTATACCATCCATCCCTTGAGAGGTTCCAGTGGAGTACGTCGTCGCCTTGGTGGACTGCAATAACTTCTACGTCTCTTGTGAGCGTGCCTTTAATCCCCGGCTCTACAACCGCCCGGTCGTGGTTCTCTCGAACAACGACGGCCTGGTGATCGCCCGGTCGAACGAGGCAAAGGCCTTGGGCATTGAAATGGGCGATGCCGTGTTCATGAGGCGGGACTGGGTTAAGGAACACAACCTCATTGTCATGTCCTCCAATTATCCCCTTTACTTCGACATGTGCGACCGGGTGAGGGAGGTGCTTTCCCTATTCACTCCCAGGCTTGAGAAATACTCCATCGACGAGGCCTTCCTGGAACTGTCCGGCATCCCCCATGAGGAATTGGAGGGGTACGGAAGGCGGATCAAGGAGATGGTGGAAAGGTGCACCGAAATACCCGTGTCGGTGGGCATCGCCGGAACCAAGGTGGTGGCAAAAGTCGCCAACAAGATCGCCAAGAAGTCGACCAAGGCCAGGGGGGTCTTGAACCTTTTTAAGTCCCCCTACCTGGAAAAGGCCCTTGCCCAAACCGACGTGGGGGATCTCTGGTATGTCGGGCCGGCTTACGAAAGGATGCTCAAGGAGAACGGGATCAACAACGCCTTGGAATTCAGGAACGCCCCGGAGCATTGGGTGAGGGCAAGGATGACCGTCGTGGGGGCCAGGATTCAATCGGAGTTGAAGGGGGTGTCCTGCCTAGCTTTGGAGCTGGTGCCCCCGGCCAAGAAGATGGTGGGAACGGCCCAGGGTTTCGGCGTCCTGATCGAGTCCTTGGAGGAACTGAAGGAGGCCGCGGCGGCCAGGGCCTCGGAGGAGGCCTTGAAGCTCCGGCAGGAGAAACAATGCGTGAAGGAACTGACCGTCTGGATCAATACCAACCCTTTTGGGCATGACCCACAATACGGGGACGCCCGGACGGTGGTTTTCCCGGTGGCCACCAACGACACCTCCACCCTGATCCAGTACGTGGTGGCGGTGGTGGAAAGCCTGTACCGGAGGGGATACCGGTACAAGAGGATTGGCCTGAACGCCGACAAGCTGGAACCGGAGGACGCCGTCCAGGGGCACTTGTTCATCCGCCCGGAGGACATCCGGAGGCCGGTTTTGATGAGGACCATCGACCAGTTGAACGAGGTCAAGGGGGCGGGAACGGTCAGGATGGCCTCGGTGGGGATCAACCAAAGGTGGCTGACGAGGTTCGAGAAGCAGTCGCCCCACTACACGACCCGGATCAGGGACCTGCCCATCGCCAGGGTGCCCTAAACAGGGGAATGGCCAACTGGAAAGTCTTGACCGTTGACAATCCAGTATGAAATTTACAAAATTCGTATGATTATCGTCATAGTGGTTCGAGTTCTTTATTGAATACACTTTGCCCCACAGGAGGTTGATTCGGCATGACCCAACTTCACCGGTTCAGTTTTTCCATCGAGAAATCTTTGGCGGACAAGCTCGAACGGATGATTCAGGAAAGCCATTACGCGAATCGTTCTGAGTTCATCCGGGACTTGGTTCGAGGAAAATTGGTGGCCGGGGAATGGGAAACGGACGGCGAAGCTCTGGGGACGATCTCGCTTTTGTATGACCATCACAAGCGGCTCTTGAGTGAGAAACTGATCGCGGTTCAGCACCATCACGCAGCCAAGGTTCTGGCCGCAACCCACGTGCACCTGGATGAGCGAATTTGCGCGGAGATGATCATGGTCAAGGGGAAAGCGGTCGATATCCGTCACCTATTTGACCACATGCGCCAGGAGAAGGGCGTCCTGCACGCGGCCATTTCACTCAGTTCAACGGGCCAAAAGCTGTAAATTTTTTTAGTCCGAAAGTATTACGATAATAATAAAGGTATTACTGCTAGGAGATTCGCAAAGTTATGGCCGCAAGTTAGTTATTTCTTAAACACAAAGGAGTCTCGGGATGGGATTGCGTTACGGAAGGATGGCAGCTATCGTTCTTTTTGCGGGGTATATATCTTACGGGACAACTGTAAAGGCGGATGATAAGACTGTTGCGACCGCGACTCCGACGGAGAACAATCAGGAATTAACAAAACCTGTATCTCAAGCCGATAACTCGTCTGCTTCCATTTTTACCCTGCCGGAGGTTGTTGTCACCGCGCCCTTAGCAAGCATCAATACGTCCCGCTACGGTGATGAAATGGATACAGTTTCATCCGGGCAGATAGACGACCTAAACGCGCAAGACCTTCCAACTGCCCTACGGACGGTCCCCGGCGTCATCATTTCCCAATACAATGAAATGGGGAATTATGGCGGGGGTGACGGCGGGGCGATTTACCTCCGGGGTCAGGGATCTGGCCGTCCCGGTGCCGAAATCACCACGATGGTGGATGGCATTCCCTTATTCGCGGGGGTTTGGACACACCCCTTGATGGACCAATTGTCCATTAATAATGCCAGCGTGATCGATGTCTATAAGAGCGCCCAACCCGTGCTGATTGGAAATATGGGTTTTGGGGCAGTCAACATGATTCCCAAGACCATGGGACAACCTGGGTTTGAGACCCAGGTTCAAGCCGAGGCCGGAGCCAACCAAACCTATACTCAGACGGTCGAAACCGGCGGCAAAATCGGCGACGCCGATTACTATTTAACGGGCGGTCATTGGATTAGCGACGGTATCAGGCCAAATTCCAATGGTGAAGTTTACGAAGGCTCGGCCCATTTGGGCTTCAATTTGGGTTCCGGTGTTACAGCTACTGGTTACGTGGCATACAACAATTCCTCGACCGATGATCCGGGGGAAGTGGGCGCGACGCCTTTACCTATCACACAAAATTTCATGTTTGACTCCACCATGGCGATCTTCGACCTTTCCCACCAGGATGGCGCTTGGAGCGGTTCAGTCAAAGGTTACTGGAATACGACCAACATCAACTGGTACGAATGGGATTCTTGGAACCTGTCGCCCTATAACAGCTATGCGTGGAGCAGTAATTTCGGTTATCACCTCAAGGAAAAATGGGCCGCCGATGGAGGCGAAATTGTGTTGGGGTTTGACAATGATTTTTACGGCGGTCATACCCAGGACATATATCCCGTTCCGGCGCAGGCAAACGATGACTCCTCCAATCCGCCCCAATTCGCCAATTACGCGCCTTACGTAATGCTGAGTCAGTCCATCGTAATGGGTGGCGGGGTAACGCTCATACCGTCTGCCGGTGTTCGTTACAATATTAACCGGTATTTGGGCTCCATTGCTGGACCCCAAGCCGGGTTAAAACTGGATGATTCCGCCGATAGCTTTTATTTCGGCTACGCCCACGGTTTCAATTATCCCGGTGTTTACGTTGCGATCAACCAGCCAGGGCAATGGCAAAACTTGCAGCCCGAGATCGACGACCACCTGGAAGTAGGTTGGAACCGCAAGTTCACCCACGAGTTTTCCACCAACCTGGCGGTCTTCAGGGACAACGTAACTAACGCCCTCTGGACGGACCCCGCCGACTATGACTTTAACTTCGCGAATGTAGGCAGTTACCAAACCCAAGGAATCGAGTTGGATGCCCAATGGACGCCAAAGAATCTCCCGCAGTGGTTCGCGGGCGGGACTTACCTGGATTCCACCCCGTCCGACGTACCGAACGCCCCCCAATGGACTTTTCAAGGTGGGATGAACGCGGAAATCGCGGATGTTTTCCGCTTGAATTTGGACATTCAATACGCCAGCCAGCAGAATACCATCAATCTCCGTTACCCTGGGCCGGATGCCTGGGTCAATGGGTTCGTTGTCTTGAACGGGAAGTTGTCTTATTCCATCAACCCCAAGAACCCGAAAAACAACACTGAACTATTCATAGCTTGCGAAAATATCGGTGCTGAGGATTACGAATTCCGTCCAGGGTATCCGATGGCGAAGGATGCTTGGATGGCGGGATTAGAGAGTAAGTTTTAAGAAAAGAATTACTAAAATCGACAGGGTCTTTTAACCCAGGAGAAGGATGTTTCAGGGACATCCTTCTCTTTTATTCTTGGGGAAACCCTAAAAGAAGACGACCATGTTTTTGAGGAAATTTTACTTTTGGTTGTTTTGTTTAGTGTCCATGTTTAACTGCCCGCCTTGCTTTTCCAACGGCACTCCGCCGGTCCCTGCGCGAATTGGCGTCTCTACGACCATGTTGGAGTCGGCTATTAAAGAATGGGTTCCGATCAACGGTGAGGTTGAGACTATTACCCTGATTCCAGCCGGTTCCTGCCCGGGTTATTTCGATATACGGGCCAGGGATTTGGACCGCCTGAAGGGAATAGGGCTTTTCATCCGCCACGACTACCAGGATTTTTTAGACGGGAGGTTAAGCAGTCTTTCAAAAGGTAAAATCAGGATTTCTATCGCGAAGTCCCCTGAAAGTTACTTGATCCCCGGCAAGTTCGCGGCTTTAGTAAAAGAAACAGCCGCGCTGGCCTCGGAAGTTTACCCCGCTAATAAAGAAAAATGGATGGGAAGCGCGGTCCGCTCCCAGGACCGGCTTTGGAAACTGCATCAAACCATCCTCAAAAGAGTTGGCCGAATGAAAGGAATCCCGGTTGTGGCCTCGAAGATGCAGGAGGATTTCTGCGAATACCTGGGACTCAAGGTGGTGGGAACAGTGGCAAGGCCGGAGGATGTTACACCGCAAGAGTACCGAAAACTTCTGAGGTTAAAGGCAAGGTTAGTTATTGGAAATTTACAAGAGGGTGATCAGGCCGCAAAGTCACTGGCGGATAAGATGGGAGTCCCCGCCGTTATCTTTTCGAATTTTCCCGGTGCCGATGGTTATGGAAAAACCTATGATGAACTGATCGAAAATAACATTCAGAAATTGGAAATGGCTTGTCCTCCCCGATAGCGGAATTAAGAAATTTGGTGGTTCCATTCACCGAAGGCCGGCAATTAGGCCCGATCAACCTGCATATCCATCCCGGGGAATTTTGGGGGGTGGTCGGCCCGAATGGCGCGGGCAAAAGCACCCTTCTGCACGTGTTGGCGGGCCTGCGAAAACCCGGCAGCGGAACCTGCATCCATGTCATCAAGCCCACTATCGGGATTATTTTCCAACACCAGGATTTTCGTCCCGACCTTCCCTTTACCGTGGAGGACGTTGTTTTTTTTGGGAGGATTGGAAGCCTAAAACTGGGGAAACCGTGGACCGGGCATGACCGTCAGGCCGTCGAAAAAGCGCTCCGGTTGACGGGTTTGACGGGTTTCAGGAAACGCCTATACCGGGAACTCTCGGGTGGGGAACGCCGCCAAGTCCAGATTGCCCGGCTTGTCGCGCAGGAAGCCGATTTGTTCCTTCTGGACGAACCTGCCGCCGGACTGGACCTTCCCTGGCAGGAAAAACTCATTCATCTTATTTCGGGCCTCTATCTCCGGACAAAACCCGCCGTGGTCATGGTCACACACGAGATCCATCATCTGCCCGCCGAGTGTAATCATGTCATGTTGTTAAAAGACGGGAAGCCGATCTTTACGGGCAGTCCATCGCGGGCCTTTCAATCCAACCGGCTAAAGGCGCTTTACGGTTGCCCGATGAAAGTGGAAAAGACCAGGGGGCGTTATGGGGCATATGCCTTGGGTCCGGGGGGCCTTAAATGAACTTCTTCCAATCCTTCGGACAGGTCATGGCCGCCGCAGTTTTGGGGGGCGCGCTTTGCGGGTTGGTCGGCGCTTTCCTTTTGGGATTGCGGATGCCGTTCCTAGCGGTGTTCGCCTCCCATGCGGCACTGGCTGGTGCGGTGTTTGGGGACTTATTAGGTTGGCCGCATGAGATTTCGGGTTTCCTGGGTGCTTTGATTGGAGCCAGCCTGTTGGGCTGGATGATGAATAAAAGGCGGATCGAAGGAAACGCCGCCATCGGCGCGCTCTTTACCCTTTCCATGGCATTGGTTTTCCTGGGGATGGCTTTTTTCAAGGGGCCAAAAACAGCGCAACTGAGCCTCTTGTGGGGAAGCCTGCTTTTCGTGAGTTGGGGCCAGACCATCCTGATGGGCGTCCTCATGTTATTTTTCCTGGTCTTTTACTTCTTGTTCGAGAAGGAGCTTAAACTTCTCTTGTTTGACCGGCAACTGGCCGCCGTGGTGATCCCAGAAGGGATTCTCTTGACCGTGTTTTTGTGTTTCGCCTCGGGAACGGTGGCCGTCAATTTGGAAACCGTAGGGGGATTGCTTCTCTACAGCCTTCTCTTTAACCCTCCCGTGGCCGCCGCGAGGATATGCGGAAGCTTTAGGGCGACCCTGGGGTTGAGCGCTTTTTTCGGGGCGGGGAGCGCCCTTTTGGGATTCGGCGTTGCTTATATCTTGGATTTGCCGGTAGGGGCATGCATCGGCCTTGTTTCCAGTGTTTTATTGGGAATCGTTTTGGGATTTACAAAGCAACCGAAAACACAGGGATGAAAGCGGGATGGAATGGATAAACAAGACGAAATTTTAGGGACCTTTTTCGATCAGGCGGTTTCTCATGGAGCGATGGTCTCTTTTTCCCCGGAAGAGGAAGTAAAGTTGGAACCGCTGATAAAACTTTGGAACCTGAAGCCAGGTGAAAGAATTTTGGAGCCGGGATGCGGATCGGGGAGATTGACCGAAAGATTGGTTCAATTTGTGCTTCCCGGAGGGGAGATTTGGGGTGTAGACCTTTCAGCAGAAATGATAAAAGTAGCCAAGGGGCGGAATCTTCCTTCCCAGGTTTCGTTTACAGTCGGGAAGGCATCCTCCCTGCCCCATACAGATGGTTTCTTTGACAAGGTGATTTGTTTCAACGCATTTCCGCATTTTTCAGATATCCAAAAAACGCTCAAGGAATTCTGGAGGGTGTTAAAGCCGGAAGGCGAGTTTTGGATCGCCCACACCCAAAGCCGCGAAGAACTCAATCAATTTCACGGCCAACTTTCAGAAGTTGTGGCCCATCACCATTTGCCCATGCGCGAGGATTTGGAAATAAAGCTTCAAAAAGCCGGCTTTAAAATCGAGCTTTTTGAGGACGGCCCGAGGGGTTATTGGGTTCGGGCCTTATTGGATTGACGCTTGGAGGCTAACAGGGCCAGGAGGACCTCGGTGGGGATCAACCAGAGGTGGCTGACGAAATTCGAGAAGCAGTCGCCGCACTATACGACCCGGCTCAGTGACCTGCCCATCGCCAGGGTGCCCTAAACCGGGAAAAGACCGGCTGGGAGGGGGAGGTTTGGGAGGTTGGCGGAGGCCTTTGTCGGGGTTGAAAGGCTTTCAAACCATTTGAAAGCAAAAAGTGGGTTTGAGGATTATTTAAGGCGGGTTTTTCCACGCTCCGATGGCGAACCCCCCTATCTACGCATCAAGTGATGATGGTAGAAACGATAGGGGGGTTCGCCCTCTACGCGTAGAAAAACCTTATAGTCAAATATCGAGACACTTGATGCGAAGAAGAATTGAGTAAGACAAGAAGAAAGACAAAAGCAAACACAGAAGACCGGAGTGGTAGGACGGTATGGAAGTTGTGGGGTATGCGAAGGGGTAGCAGGTAAAGCAGACCGGAGCAGGAGACGTAGTTTGAGGTTTGGATTGTACTGGTAAAGACCCAGGAGAAACGGCAGGGATTTTGAGTGATTCCGGGCTAGGGGGACCAAAGGCAAAACAAACCCTGGAAGTCTTTGGAACCCGGGTTTAAGCCCCGGGTGGGAGGGCATCATCTCTCGTTAGGAGTACCTTTCGACTATCCTGTCCCAGGCCTCCTCAGGGTCTTCCAAATCCTTATTGACCTGTTTTGGATCGAACTTTTCCGGGTCGTAGGGCTCCCCCAGCCATTCCAGGAACCTCTCCCGTTCCGGGTGGTTCGGGTTACGCATGGCTTCCACCAGTTCCTCGTAGCCGGGGGTTGAACCGCAGTCCTCGGGCGGGCAGGCGCGGGCGCCATCCACGCAAAAGGGGGATTGTTGCCCGGTTTTGGGGGGAAGTATTTCCTCCAGGATGATTTCGTGCTCCCAGGCGTCGCCGAAGTCATAAAGGTACTCCATTTGGTCGCCGGGCTTGGAAAGGACCTCGGAAAGGGGAACCTTCCGTGAATCAATGGAGGGGTTTTCCACGTCCTCGTATTTATCCTCTTTCGGGTCGGGTGGTTGGTAGCGGGTCCCGCCTTTGGTGAACTGGTGGAGATGGCAGTCCAGCCAGCCCATGGAAAGTTGGAGGATATCGTGGAGGTCAAAAAGAGTGGTGGAAGGGGAAACGAGGAGACGCCGCCAAATGGGCGGGTTGACGTCATTCAGGGTGACCTTGAGTTGGTAGATTGACTTAGGTTTGGTTTTTTTGGGGGCCATTAAATCTTCCTTAAGCAAAGGCGGTTTTATTTGGGTAACGGCAACAGTAAAGCCGCTGGAACGGTTTGAACTATAACATCACAATTATGGAAAATAAATTCAATTAGGAGCGGGTGAGGGGAAAAGGTGCATTGAAAAGGGTGGATCAGCGGAAAGATAGCGGATAAAGATGGCCTGGAAGACATCACCCTGGATTTAGAATCTTATTTAAGGGGGGAACGCTCCAAGGAAAAGCGCCTTGGACCGTTGGCCTTCCCCCTGGGTCGAGCTGGGCCGCTGCCAATCGCCTGATGCGATTGGCACAACCAAGGCTCTGGCGTCGTCTGGTGGACGACGCCAAGGTGAAGGCGCGGCCCGATCTCTCCCACACCCCTTTCCCCGGGGATGTTGTCCCCGGACCCCTACAAGGGGGAAAAGCCCCCCTTGAACCTCCAAAACCTTCCTTGAAGAGCCGGGAGTTTGAGGCGTCACTTCCCATCCATTTTCCTTTGGGGACCCCACCAAGCCAAAAGTCCCCTCCCCGTCTTGCTGGCCTGTCCAAAGTATTTCAGCCCTACGGGGTAAGGTTTTTGGAGGCCACAATCCGGGGAGGGGATTTTGGATTGGCACTCCCCAAAGGCGGCTCCCCGCCCGGGCCACCGCCAAATGCGGCCCCGGCAGGTCGCCGATATCCCGCATTTCTTTAAAAACTTTTAATGGAAAGCGGGATCATCCCATTCTTCCAATTAAATTTTTATGGAGGAATGGGATAAATGGACGGGAGGTTTGAGTCCCTCAGTATGCCCTTTCCCCACCGGCAAATTTCGGCGTGACATAACAAAACCGCCTCGGTTTGCCGGTGGGGAAAGTGCCTTCGGGTAGAGGGGATTCCCTTTAAACCTTCCTAGTGAATCTCAGTGGTCGTTCCTTCCTTGGCGGTTCTTGAAGCACACCAAAAGCAGACATTGAAGTCCGTTACTTGAGGTCATTGAACGATGGAAAGTTTCGGGAGTTCGTCCCGAGGCCCAATGACGCTCTTCCTTTACACACGGCTTATGTGAAGCTCAACATAAGCCGTGTTATGTGCAGTAGCGAGTTATGTGGAGTTGATGGAGCCGGGACGTTGGAAAATCAGGAAAACTTGCCCTGAAGTCCTTCCCGCACTTCACATAACTAGAGGCGTGCCAGCCAATCCAGGATGCTGGGGTCACGTCGCCATGAAGGACCGTTTTTTCCCGTCTTGGGAAGAAGTTTTTCGCAAGATTGAAGCGTCTTTTGCTTCATTTCCAGGTCGAGTTCAACGTAGCCGTGAGTCGTTTCAATGGACGAATGCCCCAGCCAGGATCGAATCATGTTGAGATCAACCCCGGATTGCAGCAAATGCATGGCTGTTGTATGCCGGAAAGTATGAGGCCCAATCTTCCGGCCAAGTAGGGTGGGCGATGACTTGGCGGCAACGGCAATCCATCGGGTAATGAGATACCGTAATCCGAAACGGGAAAGCCTTTGCCCCTTGGCGTTGACAAAGAGAGGGGTGGAGTCGGACACCCGTAATCGCCGCTCTTCGATATACTTCCTGATCGCATTTACGGTTTCGGGCCAAAGCGGGCAAATTCTCTCCTTCCGACCTTTTCCAAGAATATGGACCAGGTAAGGGCGGCTGAACCGGACATGGTTTACGTCCAAACTCACCAGCTCTTGGGCCCGTGCGCCTGTGTTGTAAATCAATCGCAGGAGGGCTTCGTCGCGTTTACCTTGGGAAGCCACACTGCCAATGTGATTGAACAGATGGGCTACTTCTCCCTTGTTCAAATACCCCATCACCGGACGGGCGTGTCGTTTGAATGGAATTCCCAACACCTCCTGGGAAAGAGCGAGAAACCTGGGTTCCCGATAGGCCAAGTAGCGGAAAAAGGAATGGATGGCGGCCAGTCTGGCGTTGCGGGTTCTAATCCCGTTCGACCGTTCTTTTTCAAGGTGAGCCAAGAACAGGCGGATGGTCTCGGCGGAAAGATCCTCCACTGTCAGATCCACGCACGATTTTCGCTGATGGTCAGCCGCAAACCTTAGAAACAATTTCAAGGTGTCCCGGTAAGCCAGTATCGTGTTGGGACTCAATCCCTTTTCGACCGTCAAATAGTGCTCAAAGAAGTTTCGTACTTGGAAAGCGAAGTTATTGGACATTGATGTCTCCTTTCGGCCTTTGCTCAGAATCAAGAAAGGCACAATGGTTGTGGAATCGTTGGTTGGCTTCCTCCAAAAGTTGCGGCGTGGCCTGTAAATAAACCTCCGTGTCAACGGGACTTGAATGGCCCAGGTAAGTTGACAAGAGGGGCAACTTGGCCGAAATGGCCGCCCCCTCCCTGTACCATTTTTCCAACCGATGGACCGCAAAGCTGTGCCGCAAGTCGTGAATTCTCGGCTCCCGATTTCCGTTCAATTTTTGAATCCTTTGATCCCGGACGATCATTCGGAAAGGTCGGTAAATGCCGTAATAACCAAACGGTCCCTTGTGAGCGTTTTTGTGGGAATTGATAAAAAGCCATGCGGCTTTGTCCGTTGAAAATCCCCGTTGTTGGCGCTGTTCAAGGAAGTGCCGCAAGGCCTTGGTTGTGGAAAAGGATATGGGAACGCAACGGGATTTCTTGAATTTGGTCTGGCGGATCAAAAGGAAGTTGTACTTCAGGTCGACATCCCCCAAGGTCAATTTCAATGCCTCACTGACCCGCAGGCCGGTGCTGTAAAGCAAACCGATCAAGGTTGAAATCACGATTGGTTGGAAGGAACCTTTTGGCCCGATTCGCCGTGCGGCGGCCATCACTTCCCGTATTTGTTGATCCGTGTAGATAAAAGGCCCTGGGCGGATTCTCTTGGGCAGGACGCCTTCAGGGATCAAATACGTTCGTCGGTCAAACTGCCGCAAATAACGGCAGAACTGCCTGAAGATACTGACTCGATTGATCCGGGTTCCCACGCTCAACCGTTCGATGCTTCTTAACCATTGTTGGAAAATCTCTTGGGTGATAGGCCCACCCGGCTGGAGTGCGCTTGTTAGAAAACGGTCGATGTAGCGAAGTATTTTCCGGTCCGCCACTGCCTTTCGCCCCAACGCACGGCGCATTTCCATGAAGGTCCGCATTTTGGAGGCCACGGAACTTTGAAAAGGATAGGTGGTCATAGAACCACCTCCACCCAGGGCATAGCCACCTGTCGAAGTGTTTTGAGGTCGGTTTTAGCATAGATGTAGGTGGTATCCAGGTACCGGTGGCCCAGGACATCCGCGATAGCTTTTATTGAGTTGCCGTGGGCTAGCGCCCGGATGGCCCAGGAATGGCGGAAAGTTTTCGACCCGCTCCTGGGCATTTTGACCTTGGCCTTGACCATGTATTTTTGTGTGATGCTACTGACGGCCAGGCCGCTGAGAGGCCTGAACGGTGCTGTGTTCCAAAGAAAAACTTCACGAAATTGGCTCTTGGGACGGTGGCGCAAATAATTCAAGATCGCTTCGCCAACAGCTTCCAAAAGCGGAAGGATTACTTCTTTGCCGCCTTTCGTGGCTCGTACTTTGATAGTAGAGCGATCCCATTGGATGTCCTCTAACAGCAATCCAGCCGTTTGTTTTCCGCGAATGCCGTAGGCCATCATGACAAGCAATAGGGCATAGTCCCGCGAGCCTTTTGGAGCCTCCCGGGGAATAGAACGGAGTATTCGCTTGAGGGCTTGGTCGCTCATTCCTTTGGGTAAACTGGACAACCGGTATGCGGGGATGGGCGGGATCACGCCGGATAAGTCCACATCCGTATGTCCTTCCCGTGAACAAAACTTCAAAAAACCACGCAAGGCGCCGGCAAGCTGCCTTAAGTTAAATCGACTGTCTCCTAGGTGTTTCTTGATGTATTCCTCAACATCCTCAGCCCCAAGGGCCCTGATGGCTTGAGGCCCGGCCTTATCTCCCAAACCTTCGAGGAAAAGAACCAGACTTTTTCGAACGGTACCAAACCGGCTTTTGGTGACCTGGCGTTCTTCCTCCAAGTGCTTCAAATAAGGCTCCAGCAACCAGCTATACCGGGCGATAACCGGCTCGGCTTTTTCGGCTTGAAGCACCCCGGTTTCAACAAGATGAGTAAAAAGATGGTTCAAAGCGCACTTGATGGCTATTTCGGTTGTGCGCCTGTAATACGCAGACCCATTTAACCTGGGGATGTGGTTGGCCAGGAACGGTTCTATCCATGACCTCTTGACGGAACCAATATTGGAAAAACCTTTCTCCATCAGAAAAGTGTTGAAGCGGCGACAGACCCTCAACATGTCCTGGGCTGTTCCTCTCTCGTGTCCCCTTTTCTCGAAATAACCGGCGAACCCGTCGAAGTAAGGTCCCAAAGGACCGCGACGATAGCCAGCTCTTATATTTTCCTTCATGAAATAAGTTTCAAGCATGGTAGTGCTCCCTTTCTCCTCCTCGAATTCCAAGGAGTAAGGGCAGTCTACCAACCCGAATTATGTGAAGTGCGGGAAGGACTTCAGGGCAAGTTTTCCTGATTTTCCAACGTCCCGGCTCCATCAACTCCACATAACTCGCTACTGCACATAACACGGCCACCCTTGCACGGCAACTTTTGCGCCAGCCGGAATGCGCGGCTGTCACAAAAGTAAAGGGTGGCCTTCCTTTTTATCCCCTCCGGTTACTTTCAGTTTTCTCCCACGCACGAACTCCCAAAACTCCCGCTTTGCCTTCCCCTCCCCCCTCGAATTTTGAGGGGGGAGGTGGAAGGCGGTTTTTTGAAGGCGAAAAAGGCCGAAGAAAAAAAGGGGGTGATGGGACATGGAACAGGAGACGAAGCAGGAAAGGAAACCGGAAGGGAGCCAGCCCGAAGGACAAGAGCCCCAGGTCTGGAAGGTGTCGGACGAGGAGATCGACCTATTCATCAAGAAGCTTGAGGAAGGTTGGACTTTTTGAGGAGGGGGAAGACATGGCGCATCCATCTTTTGAGGTCGGGAAGTACAGGTTCCTGGACCGGTACGAAATCCACTTCGGGAGGGACTCGGACGGGTTCTTTTATGAAATCCAGGACCTAGAAACCTTCTTCGTGGTGGACGTGAAAAGCGGCCTTTCGGAAGAGGAGTTTTTAAAAGCCATGGGATGCGCCCTGGACCCCTTGGAGCTTTCGCAGTTCCAGCAACTTGTTCAATCCATCGCATAAGGAGGCGAACCAATGAATAGGAACACCGCGGAGGAAATCACCAGCCGGATTTTGGCGGACTTGGAGAAGGGCGTCGCGCCCTGGGAGAAGCCCTGGAAGCAGGGACAAGGGCTCCCCCTGCCCGTGAACGCCTGCACCAAGAAGCCCTATAGGGGAATCAACATCGTCGAGCTTAATGCCGCGTCCCGGATTATGCCGCGCGGCTCCGGGATTTCCGTTGAATCGACCCCCAAAGCCACGCGGCCATTCGGCATAATCAGAGCGCCTCAAGGAAGGCGAGCAACTTGTCGTTGGGGCGATAACGTCCCGGCTTACTCGTGGTTGCTGCCATGCTCAACAGGACTTTTTCTTTAATCCGAAGATCCGCATGCAGGTAGACCTGCGTGGTTTCGACGGATTCATGCCCGAGCCAGAGCGCGATCACCGATTGATCAACCCCATTTTGCAGCAGTTCCATTGCCGTACTGTGCCTGAGGACATGCGGGCTGACGCGCTTTCCAACAAGTGAACCGCAGGATGATGACGCCGATAGAGTGTTCTTGCGGACGATACGCTCAAACGCATCGCGGCTCATCCTGTCTCCCCGGATTGTCGGAAAGAGTGGATTAGTTTCAGCGCCTTGATGTTCCTTCAGCCATAGCTCAATCAACTTGGCGGTTTCTTGCCGGAGTGGCGTGCATCGCTGCTTGCGCCCCTTTCCCTCACACCTGATATGGGCACCCACTCCGAGCACGACATCCCGATGCCTCAAGTTGACCAATTCTGAGGAACGCAACCCGGTTTGCACCGCCATGAGTAGAATCAAATGGTCACGACGACCAACCCAGGTTGACCGATCGGGCGCTTTGAGTAGCGCTTCAATTTCTAACTGATCCAGAAAATTAACGGTTCGACGGATGTAGCGTTTGCTCGGCATGGCCAGGATTCTTTGGCAATGGAGCATATAAGCGGGCTCGCTCATTGCCACGTAGCGGAAAAAAGAGCGGATGGCGGCCAGGCGGGTGTTTCTGCTGCGTGCGGTATTCCTCCGCGCCGTTTCGACATGGAGTAGGAAATTACCCACTAGTTCGGCATCCAGGTCTTCAATCCGGAGTTTCGTCGGGCCCTTTCCGCGCTTCTCACCAGCGAAACGAAGGAGCAAGCGAAAGGTATCGCGATATCCGGCAATCGTATTCGGGCTCGCCTCCATCTGGTTGCGTAGACGGTCGGTGAAAAAATGCTGAAGAAGTTCCGGGAAGGTAGATGGGTTCATCATTGCACCTCCCCGGCTGAAGCGCCGGTCACCCGCCGGGAGGCGAGTTCAAGCAGTTCGGGAACCGACTCGATATACCAGTAGGTATGTTCCGGATTCCAATGGCCGAGATAAGTTGTCAGTTTGTGCATTTCTCGGGAGGGGTTTTTCCCCGTTCGATACCAGCCGATGAGTGTGCGAACGGCGAAGGTGTGGCGAAGATCATGAATTCGGGGCCCCCGCCCATGCCTCCCATACCGAGGTTTAAGCACGGGACGCAAGCCGATGCGCTGACAGACAGTCGAGAAATCGTAGCGTGCTCGACCCCCGTTGAGGCGGGTCCCTCCTTCCTTGACGAAGAAGGGTTTCGGGGCAAAACCAAGAAGCCGGTCACGTTCACCGATATAGGATTTTAGGCGGCTGACGACGCTTTCCGTAATCGGCACTAGGCGTGCCTTTCCACATTTGCCCCGCCGGATGGTCAGTACTCCCTGATCCAAATCAACGTCACCATTGTCTAGCGCCAATGCCTCGTTGATCCTGAGGCCTGTAACCACGAGCAAGCCGAATAGGGTTGATTGGGTCAACGCACGCGCACCACTCCACGATGGAAGTCCAGCCGCAGTTTCAATGATTTTCCTGATTTCTTCGTCACTGTAGATGTGGGGCTGTGAACGGCGATACCTACATGGAATAAGCCCTTTCGGCGGCACCTCGTTCACCGGATTGAGGCCGTGGAGCCATTGCGCAAAAATCCGAACCATCTCTAGGTAGCCGGCCCATGTGTGTTGTTTGGCATGGCCAAAGGATTCTTTCCATCGCAGGAACAGATCGGTGGAAATATGTTCAGCGCCTTGCTGTTCGGCAAAATCGATAAATCTTTGCAATATCGTGGCCGTCGTACTGAGGTCGAAGCCAAGACTACGACGGATCGCCAGATAACGATCAAGTTCTTTAGATAGTTGGTTCATTTTGCGCCTCCCTCAACCGGCCAGGGTTGGGCGACCGAGCGCAAACCTTCAATGTCGAGTTTGGCGTAGATTACTGTTGATTCAAGAGATCGGTGGCGAAGCACGTCGCCTACTTCGGCAAGCGACGTTCCTCGCCGTACCAGGCTCGTTGCCAGGCTATGTCTTAGAACGTGGGCTCCCACATATGGAATTGGTAGCTTTAGACCGGACTTGGCGAAGGCATCCTTCAATATTTTGTTGAGTATGCATCCATTGCTGAACGGGTTATGTGGTGCCATCGTAGTGACAAATAGTGCCCGCGATGCCGTCACTCGGTCTCGATGGATATAATCGACCAGGGCCTTTCCAACATCCTGCGGGAGGGGCATGCCATCATGCCTTTGTCCCTTACCCCGGATGAGAATCTCGCCATCACGCCAATTGATATCATCGATTTGAATCGCAACTACTTCCGCTGGCCGTAGTCCCAACCGTGCCAGAAGAAGCACTATGGCGTAATTTCGCCGCCCGATTGGCGTATCCTCTCGAACAGCGGCAATCAAGATTTCCACCTGTTCAGGCGTGATATACCGAGGGAGCTTCGCCCCGCGCCGATGAGCCATTTTGGGGACACTTGGAGCAAGATTGTTGGCTGTCCTCCCACTTTCGAAGAGGAATAGGAAAAAGTTCTTTAGGTGCGCGGGTGGGGTCGTATCGAGAAACGGCTTTCCGCGTGCGGCCAAGTGTTGCAGGAAGCTTGCAATGTCGATGGCTGAAATCCGGGAAAGATCGACTTTCCCGTTAGGGAAGCGGAACGCCAGGAAGCGGGCGGCGAAACGCCAGCGATCATAGATGGTTTTCTCGCCGACACCCCGTTGAAGGCGAAGATGCTTTTCGTAATCCTGCCTGAGGCGTAATTGGAAAGTGTCACCAGACACAGCGGGCGCGGCCTTCTTCGTCACCCCTAATTCCCTCAAAAATTCGACGAACCGCCGGGCTGGACAGCCCGATTTTTTTCCAGTAGGGCGGTTGATTCGCCCTTTTGAAAAGGTCTATTGCCTGATTCTCATCAAGGTCTTTTATGCTGACGCCGGACTCTCTCATGAGTTGGCCGAGAGCCGAGATGTAGCGGATATAGTCGTTGATTCTCACTCGACAGTAATGTTGACGCTCCAAATGGTTTCGAAACTGATCCAGATAATCGCCAAGGGGCTCTCTCAACCTCCCGCTTTCAGACTGTCTTTTGTCCGCCTTTAGTGTTTTCATTTCACTGCTCCTTCCGATGGAATTTCCTGCGAAGGAGCAAAAATAACACGGTCTTGCCAGAATCCTGTCCACACTTGATGGCCTTGTCTCTACTTCAAGCATCGGTCAGTTCCCGAGTTTTATGCCGAATGGCCGCGTGGCTTTGGGGGTCGATTCAACGGGAATCCCGGAGCCGCGCGGCATAATCCGGGACGCGGCATTAAA
>CAWCKJ010000015.1:0-67023 GCA_963796105.1 candidate division FCPU426 bacterium | reverse complement strand
GGACCAATCCGGCCACCTTTGCCGGGTAGTTTTTTGAGGAGCTTTTAGGCCCAAGTGACGTAGGGAATCCTTACCAAAGTGGTACGGTAACTCCCCGTTGGACACTATCAACGGGAGGCACCATGCCAAGAGGAAGGACGCCCATGCGCCAAATTCGTGAAGTATTGCGGTTGAGATTCGAGAAAAACCTCAGTGAACGGCAGACGGCCCAAGCCATCGGAGTTGGCCGGTCTACCATCCAGGAATATCTCAAAAGGGCGGCTCAAGCCCAACTCACTTGGCCCCTACCAACAGAATTGAACGATGAGCAGTTAGAGAAACTCCTTTTTCCCACTGGCCCTCTGAAATTCGAAAAAGGTGTTTCCAGGCCTCTTCCGGACTTTCAACATCTCCACCAGGAACTCAAAAGAAAAGCTGTTACCCTCCAGCTTTTGTGGGAGGAATACCAGCAGGCTAATCCTCAAGGCTACCAGTACACCCAATTCTGTGAGCATTACAACCGATGGGCGAAGACCTTGGAGCCGGTGATGAGGCAGACCCACAAGGCCGGCGAAAAGCTGTTCGTGGACTACGCTGGAATGACAATGGGTGTAGTGGATCGCCAAACCGGCGAAGTGAGAGAAGCCCAGATCTTCGTGGCCGTGCTAGGGGCGAGCAACTATACCTATGTGGAAGCCACTTGGACCCAGGAATTGCCCAACTGGATCGCCTCACACGTAAGGACGTTCGAATTCATCGGTGGCCTGACAGAACTGCTGATTCCCGACAACCTGAAGTCGGGAGTTACCACCGCCCATCGGTATGAACCTTTCCTCAACCGCACCTACCAGGAAATGGCCGAACATTACGGCATCGCCATTCTCCCGGCCCGTCCAGTTAAACCCCGGGACAAGGCAAAAGTGGAGGTGGGAGTTCAAGGAGTAGAGCGCCGCATCCTGGCTCCTTTGCGCAACCGTACCTTCTTCTCCCTTCAAGAACTCAATGAAGCCATTTGGGAACTCCTTCAAGCCTACAACCTACGGCCTTTCCAAAAGCTTTCTTCCAACCGGCAAACCCTCTTTGAAACCCTGGAAAAACCCCTTTTGAAGCCCTTGCCTGAACAACCCTACGAATTCGCCGAATGGAAAAAGGTAAGGGTGAACATTGACTACCACGTTGAAGTCCAAAAGCACTACTACAGCGTGCCCTACCAACTGATTCGCCAACAACTGGATGTCCGGCTTACCGCCAGTGTGGTGGAAATTTTCCACCAAGGCAAAAGAGTGTCCAGCCACGCACGATCTTTCGTTGAGCACCGACACACAACGGTTTTGGAGCATATGCCTCAAGGCCACCGCCAGTATGCCGAATGGACACCGGTGAGATTAATTCAATGGGCGGGTGAGTCCGGCGAAGCCACCAGGGCCGTGGTGGAGAAGATATTGGCTTCTCACCTCCACCCTCAGCAGGGTTACAGATCTTGTCTTGGAATTATGAGGTTGGGCAAAAAATACGGCAAGGACCGCTTGGAGGCGGCTTGCCGCAGGGCCTCGAATATCCCTTCTCCCCGTTATCACAACATCGAGTCCATCCTCAAGTTGGGACTGGATCAAAAACCCCTTGAGTCCGAACAGCCGGTATTACCCGCCCTCACCCATGAGTTTGTGAGAGGCGCGGAATATTACCAAACTCAAAACTGAAGGAGAAAACATGTTGGCTCAACCGATGCTGGAAAAGCTGTCCGACTTACGCCTGGAAGGAATGCTTACGGCTTTCAAGGAGCAGATAGAAAACAAGAACTGCAAATCCTTGAGTTTCGAAGAAAGGCTCGGGCTTTTGGTGGACCGGGAGATGACGACACGAGAGAACAAAAAGCTCAAAAGCCGCCTCCGCACGGCCAAGCTACGCTTGAACGCCTGTGTGGAGGACTTGGACTTCAAGCAACCCCGAGGGCTGGATAAAGGCCAAGTGATGTCCCTGGCTTCGTGCAGATGGATTTCAGACCACGATAACTGTCTGATTGTGGGGCCCACAGGGGCGGGCAAGAGTTATCTGGCTTGTGCCTTTGGCCAAAAGGCTTGCCGGGAAGGCCATCGGGTTCTTTATTTGAGGTTCCCCCGGCTCTTTGAGGAATTGGCTGTCTCCCGGGTGGACGGAAAGTATTTAAAACTTCTTTCCTACCTGGCCAAGTTCGATCTTTTGATCTTGGACGATTGGGCTTCCATGCCATTGGTGGATGAACAACGGCGGGCTTTATTTGAGATTCTGGAAGATCGCTACGACCGCAAGTCCACCCTGGTGGCCGCCCAAATTCCGGTGGAGAAATGGCATGACGCTTTGGGAAACCCAACACTTTCCGACGCCATCCTGGACCGTTTGGTGCACAACGCCCACAGGATCATCATGAAGGGGGAATCGATGCGGAAAACCCGCCGGGCTGGGAAAAAGTGAAAATTAATGGAATGGGGAAAGTTTTTCTGCGCGTGAAGGCCCCTCTTTTGAACGATCAGGGGTTAGGCCATATTTCGGTAAGGAGGAATCGGACAAAACTTTTCAAAAGGGATAAATCAGGTTATCATCCCTAAAAGAATCAAAAGGATAACCCTCGTCGCTTCGCTCCGGCTGGCTATGCCAGCTGGCTGCTTTCAACCGAAACAAGTGGCCGGATTCATTCCGAAACGAGTGGCCGCTTTCACCGAAATACGCAGCTTGTTCCCGAAGATGAAAGAAAACCCTTCTTTTTCACAGGCTTTCACGCTTTCCCAGCCGATCATTTCACCGTCACCGCGCACCAGAATCGTCCGGACACAGGACGGCAAGAGTCGCCGGAATTGTCTAATTTGGCGGGCCACTTCCTCAGAACTAAGGGTGGTTCCGCGTCTTTGGGTTCCGCACAAATATTCCCGGGTTTCCTGGAGAAAACACAGAATGGGCCTCAGTCCCTTCTTGCCCCGGTGCTTGGGGTTGTATCCTTTTCGGCTTCCCTCGATATTTCCGTAGACCGTTGCGGTGGTGGTATCGATGTTGATCTCCACCTTCTTGGGGGCATATTTCACCTGTCCCCAAACCTTGGCCCGTAACGCCCCACTCAGATTCAGCAACGATGCCGACTGCCCGATCCCCAGCGACCTCAGGTATCTCCAAAAAGTTGTCACTACCGGCAACAAGGGAACCCGCAGTAAACCGCACAGCATGACCTCACCCCGCAGGTAGGCAAAATGGCCAAGTCTTTGGAACCCGATGAAAAGAAGCATTAGGATGCCGCTTACCATCCGGTAGTGGCCCAAATTCGGAAGGCGTTTAGGTGCGGCATAGTGTTTTTTGAATTCCCGCTCAAAATCAAGAAGGTCGAACATCTTCGCCAATGCCAACAATCCGCCAAAAGCTGTTAGGCGGTCTTCGCAAATACCTACGGGAGTATTGGCCGTAATCTTGGGCGCGATTCTCCCGTTTCGATTGGCTTTTTTCTGGACTTGCGGGTTTGATTTCTGAGGCGTATCTTGACGTTTCACCATCTGGGGGACCCTCTTTTAGGATGAGTTGGCTTCGCAACCCTTATCCTATAATGGTTTCCTAGATGGTTTTTTTATTAGGCGCAAAATTCAGGTATAAACTAGAATCACCAGATGATATATAGTTGGGCGGAAAGTATACTAGTGTATACTTTCGAAAGGGGTCCTCATTCAATTGAAACAAGTTCAATTTTCTTCTAAGTTTCCTTTACCAAATACGCTTTCTGATTACTTCGTTTGGAATGGTGATTCTGAAAGTTTTCTCGATAACCTTCCTCTAAAACCCCTTTTCGATCTTGTTGTTACCTCGCCACCCTATAACATTGGAAAAGATTATGAAAAAAAGAAAACGTTAGATATCTATTTAAATTGGCAAGAACGGATCATTAAGAAAATTTATCCGCGCTTAAAAGATAGCGGTAGCTTGTGCTGGCAAGTTGGAAATTATATCGAGAATGGAATTATCCAACCGTTAGATATTGAATTAGCTCCAATTTTTAAGAATCTTAAAATGCAATTAAGAAATAGAATTGTTTGGAAATTTGGCCACGGTTTGCATTGCAAAAAAAGGTTCAGCGGAAGATATGAAGTTGTTATGTGGTACACAAAAACGGATGAATATAAATTTAATCTCGATTCGGTTCGAGTTCCCTCAAAGTATCCTGGAAAAAAACATTTCAAAGGCCCCAAAGCGGGTCAATACTCCGGTAATCCATTGGGGAAAAATCCTGAAGATGTTTGGGAAATTCCAAATGTAAAAAGTAACCACGTAGAAAAAACAATACATCCTTGTCAATTTCCAGTAGGCTTAATCGAACGGTTAATCTTGGCTACAACAGAAAAAGATGATCTCGTTTTTGATCCGTTTGCAGGAGTGTCATCTGCGGGAGTCGCTTCTGTAATTCACAAACGTAAATTTTGGGGGTGTGAATTGGTCGGTCAATATTCAAAAATCGGGGTCAGAAGAATGAATAAGGCTTTAAATGGTAAAGCCAAATACCGTCCTCATGACAAACCGCTTTATGACCACACGCTATCTAATCTTTCAAAGGTCCCATCGTTATTCAACTTTTCTACTAAATAAATAACAACTGGAATTTTATGGAAACTAATATTCACTCTCATTCCAAAGGTATTGAAGTATTGCCCAAAGATATTGTCTCAAGCGTGGATAACGTACTAAAAGAAATTAAATTTACTTTTTCTGAAAAATGCGCCACTCGTTTGAGAAAAATTGTTAATGAAAAACTTCATACAAATGGATGGTCTAACAAAACGAAAATAAATCAAGAATCAAATATATCAATCACTTCAATGAATAAGGGTGTGGCTTTATGTATGCAAACGGGAAATATGAGTCGTTTCTATGCCGACTTATTAAAACTTCAATTGCTATTTACAAAAGGAAAGGCGATTGGGGCGATCTATATAATCCCAACGAAATTAACAGCCCAAAAAATGGGAAGTAATGTAGCGAATTTTTCGAGATTCGTTGACGAAATAGGAATCTTTAAAGAAATAATTTCAATTCCAATGGTGGTAATTGGGGTTAAGGAGGATAAGACAAAATGAGTTATGGATGGCCTTTACCCAAAAGAATGGATTTAATTAAAAAATTATTAAAAGGTCAAAGTATTGAAGGTCAATATCCTATTCGTTTTCAAGGCTCATTAAAGCAAATCAATGTATTCAATGTTCCTTTGGAAATGCCTAAATACCGTTTGGCAAACGGGCGCACACAAGCTGCTCAAGAAGAATACTTGGCTAGCCACCCGGAACTTCAAGCCGACTTCTTTAGAAAGGATCTTGAGTTCGATCAGGCGCAAAAAATTCAAAATGAGCTTTTGACTAAGATGGTCTCTGAAAAAGGGTTGTTGGATTACTTTAAAAAAAATGAATTGGAATTACCCCTCGTATTAACCGATTTAGGTTTTGTTGTTAATGGAAACAGAAGGTTGTGCGCGATGCGCATATTACATGAAAAGGATCCGAAAAAATATTCTAGATTTGAAAATATAAAGGTTGTTTTTTTACCGGCATGTACCGAAAAAGATATAGATGAATTAGAAGCTTACGAGCAAATCCGCGAAGATATAAAAGCCGATTACACCTGGATAACTTGGGCTTGCATGTTAAGAAAAAAGAGAGAAATGTATTCGGATGAAGATTTAGCCCGTTTATATGACACGAAAAAACAAGATATCCAGCAAGCAATCAATTTGCTTGAACTGGCTGATGTTTATTTAAGCAATAGGAATAAAGCCCATCAATATCATTCAGTTGAAAAAGCCGAATTCGCATTTAAAAAATTATTAGCTGGTAGAAAAACCTTTAGGGATGAAGTGGAGAGAGATATTTTCGAAAAGGTTTGTTACTGTTTATTGGACGACTCTAGTGATCAAGGCCGAAGGCTTTATGAGGCAATACCACAAGTCCAACAATACTTGCCGAAGGTAATCAATAAATTACAAACGGAAGTTTATTCTTCTCAAGTTAGCGAACAAGGCATTAAACAAACTGATATTTTAGGCTCAAGCGAAAAAAGTGACTTGTTGGAAATTGCTAAAGTTGTAAACGATCAGGCCAATTACAAAAAAATATCAGATGTCGTCCGGGATGTAATTGAAGGTGAAAGAGCAATAGAGCGAGAAAAACAAAATGCTAATTATGTTTTAAAATTAGCAACGGAAGCTAGCACTAGATTATCGGAAGCGGTACTTGGAATTGGACCTGGGGCAACAAAAGCTGGAGTTAATGAACAGTTGGGTTCAATCGAACACTCCATCAAGAAGCTTAAAGAGTGGCTAGCTAAAAAATGAGTGTGATATCCGTTAAATATCTTGCTGACCAGCAAGCCACCGAAATTTCTACAAATTCACCGACAACTGCATGGTTAGAAATCCGCCGAGCTTTTGAAGAGAGAACGGGGGAATTAGTAAATGTCTCTCCTGTTGTTTTTACCGTTCCTTGGTGGGTTTTTTTGTCCTGCCGTAAAGCTTTTAAATATTTAGTTGATAAACATAACCTGAGTTTAAATCTCCAAACTAAAGTAACTGACCTTTTAAAAAAAGCTTTAGAAAATGAAAAAACTTACGAATCTTCCTCTAAGGGAATTATTTTTAAAGATGAAGCTATAGAGCGAAAATTAACTGAAGTCGGTTTTTCAAGAATATTAACTCCAGAACAAAAGCGAAATATTTCTAAACTTTTAGGTTTAACCTCAAGTGCTGACTTCTCAGTTCCTGGATCCGGGAAAACCACCGAGGCTTTAGCATTTTTTTTCCTAAAAAAAACAAAAGATACCCGTTTATTGGTTATCGCGCCCAAAAACGCCTTTGCGGCTTGGGAAGAGCAAATAACTTTATGCGCACCTGGATCCGATTTAAAAATGGTCCGCTTGCGTGGTGGCGCGGAAAACATACGAGGTGTTTTAGAAACAAAACCGAAGTGTATGCTGGTTACCTATCATCAATTGATAAATATTAGAAATGAAATTGCTAGTTTTATGAGTGTTTTCCCAACAATTATGATTCTTGATGAAAGTCATCGAATCAAAAGAGGCTACGAAGGGGAGATAGGGTCTTCGGTCTTAAGTTTGTCACATATTCCAGTTTCTAAAATGATTCTGTCTGGGACACCTCTTCCAAATTTGGTTTCTGATTTGATCCCTCAATTTAGTTTTCTTTATCCTGAAATTTCTGTGGATGAGAATAACGTTACGGAACTGATTAAACCTATTTACGTTCGTACAACCAAGAATCAATTAAACCTCCCCCCTATTCAAAGAAAAATTATTGAAATTGAAATGAATCCGAATCAGAGGAAATTTTATCAGTTATTAAGGTATGAAGAAGCTCGTCAATTAGAAAAATCATTATCAACATTAGGTAGAATTGGGCTTCGTTATGTTGGCCGAAGTGTTTTAAAAGTACTTCAGTTAGTTTCAAATCCTTCCTTGCTAGCAAAATCGGATTTATCAGAAATAGAATTATTAAAAGAGGTATTGGACGAAGGAGATAGCCCTAAAATTCAGTTTGTTTGTAATAGAGCCCGACAATTAGCCAAAGAAGGAAAGAAAGTCGTAATTTGGTCTTCTTTCGTTGAAAACGTCGAATTGATTTCAAGACGACTTTCGGATTTAGGGGCCGATTACATTCATGGAAAGGTGGAAGCTGGTAGTGATGAAGAAGAAGATACGCGCGAAGCGAAAATAAAAAGATTCCACGATGATCCAAATGCTTTTGTGTTGGTGGCAAATCCGGCGGCTTGTGCAGAAGGAATAAGCCTACACACGGTTTGTCATCATGCCATATATCTTGATAGAAATTATAACGCAGCTCAATACCTTCAATCAGAAGATCGAATACATCGAATCGGACTAAAACCTGACCAATTGACGAAAATAGAAATCGTTCAATGTCCAGATAGCATTGATGATTCTGTAAACCATCGTCTACTAAAAAAGATCGCCGTTATGGCAAAAGTTTTAAGCGACCCTTCTTTAGAGGTTGAACCTGTTAATGAGGATTTAGATGAAGATGGAATAAATTCCGAAGACGTCCAAGATTTCTTAAAGCATTTAAAAGGTGAAACCGCATGAACTTTTCGGTTGGCCTTTTATATTCATCCCAAGAATTACTTAAGTTAATAAAGGCCAATAGTGGAGTCTCAAAAAATTTCGGAACAATTTTTTCTACTTTTCAAGTTGCTTCCGCAGATGAAGTATTAAAGCTAGCTCAAAATGGTAAATGGATAATATTTTCGCCAGATGGCCGCGCGGAAATTACAAAAGATGGATTGGAAGTTTTAAATAGTCCTACTCCAATAGAATCACTTCGTATTCAGTTGAAGCATTTAATTTGGGAATTACAACCAACTTGGGCACATCTTTTAATAAAAGGGCGTTTTGAAGCTAGTAAAGGATTTTCTCCGGAAATTCAACAATGCTTTAATGAAGCAGAACTATTTGAAAACTTAGATGATACGACTATTAATTGGTGGGATTCATTAGCTGCTACGGTACGATCCAAAAAGCAATTTGAGAATTTGCAAACTGGACGAAAGGGAGAGCGGTTAAGTTTAAAGTATGAAAAACTAAGAACTGGTCTAGAACCAATTTGGCAATGTATAGAATCCAACCACTCGGGTTTTGACGTTCTTTCCAAGATTTCAAAAATTGATCAACAAAATTTATTAATAGAGGTTAAAGCCTCTGAAAACCCCATTAAACAAGCAACATTTGTTATCAGTAGAAATGAATGGAACACTGCAGAAAATAATCCAAATGCGTATATTTTCCATCTTTGGTGTTTAAATGAACCCAAAGGCCCTGTTTTATTTGAGGCCCCAAAAGAAGCAGTAGAGAAACATATCCCTACTGATCAGGGAGTCGGAAATTGGGAAAATGTTCGCATTCGATTTGGACCAATTGTTAGCCAATTAAAACCAGTATATCTTTCATCTTAGGTTTGATTTTCTCCGTTTCTCTAATTCCCCGTAAAAATTAAAAAAATGTAAAAAAAGTCACATTTTAAATTTTTAAAAATAAATATTTTTTAAAGTATGCCTTTTAATAAAACTCGCCTTTAAAATCCTATAAATCCCCAAAATCTAAATAATATCCTTTAGAATAAACAGCACACTTTATTCTGCTGATTAATTTTGACCTTTTTTCAAAGGAGGAATATAGATATGTCAATGAAAAAGAAACAGGGTAGAGGGCGACCAATACTTGAAGGGGAAGGCGGAGTAAGACTCATGCTCCACGTTACCCAAGATTTGTTGGCGACTATTAACGAAAGGACGAAAGTAGAAAAACTAAAGAATGAGAAGATTAAGAGGGCTGACCTATTAAGGTACGCTCTTGCTGCTTATTTTTATCCTCCGGGTAAAAGAAGAAAATTAGATCAAAAAAGGGAACCGCCCAGGCAATAACCAGGCGGGAAACCGCCAGGCTTGTAGTTTGGAGACGGTTTCCAGAAAGCCAGGTGCGGTATGTCGAACGAATCAAAAGACAGTCAGAATCAAATCATCCTTGCGGTGGTTTCTCCCCCCCTCATTTTATTTCTCCTCAATTTACTTCATCCCTTTCTTAATTATGTGGATGTCTTTAACAACCGCTCGATCCATATGGATTTTGAGAACCAGCACTATCTGGGGATTTGGATTTGGCTCTTCCTCATTCCATACGCCGTTCTTTTTTTCAATCGGGAAAATAAGGACATTTACTTACCTACAAAACTTGCGGTTTGTGTTTCAGCGGCAATGGCACTCTTAAACCCAATTACAGATGTTTACGATTGGGCTTATTTCTTCTTGGTCATCTTATGGGCGGGTGGGGCCATGTACGGTCTCTACTGGAAGGCAAGCGAGAAGAAAAAAGTGGATTTCGGGGACTACCCCTTATCAGTTGATCCTAAGGGCCGCTACGGGTTCCCGACCTCTTCCCTCCATGAGAATCTCCAGATCGTAGGAGGGACTGGCACCGGCAAGACCCATTACGTCATCAAGCCATTCATTGAGCAAACCATCAATCAGGGTTTGGGCTCTTTCATTCTCGATGTGAAGGGCAATATGGATAAGGACGTGGCTTTTTACGCCGATGTAGCCCGCCGCAGATATTTCCATTTCGACCTAGCAGACCCGACGATGTCCCATACTTTTAACCCCCTTTATGGGGATGATCCAAGCGCCATTTCCAACCGGGTTTTTGCGGCCCTTTATTACGACACTAACAATAGCGAGCCTTATTACCGGTTATTGGCCGAAGCCTTCTTGAGGAACCTCATAGGCCTTTTGAAGATGGAAATCAAAACCCTGACTTTCCAGGACCTGCTTTTGGCGACCCAGGAAGCCGACACCTTCAAAACCATCAACTGGTTTTGCGCGAAATACTCCTATACCCCCTATGCCAAATACTTCACGGATCAATGGCTAAGTAAGTCCTCAAAAGAACGCCGGATGGAGCTTTCGGGCTTGGTCAATAAGCTCCAGAGATTTTGCAACAGTGAGTGGGCTTTTTTATTGAATGTCCGTGAACCGGATATCCAAATGGAAAAGGTTGTTTCCTACGGGGAAATCTTATTGTTCTCCCCCGATTCAGCCCGATACCCCGAGGATGCCAAGGCCATTTCCATCCTCGCCATGATGGCATTGTCAGAGCAGCTCGCCGCAAGGTACAGGACGAATACCGTGAAACCTTTCCGGATCTTCCTGGACGAGTTCTACAACCTGGCTTATCCCCGCTTCATTGACTTCATCAACAAATGCCGGGAAGCCAGGATGAACATCATCATGGCCCACCAGTCTAATGGGGACTTGAAAGGGGTATCCATGGAGTTTTTTGAACAGGTCATGAACACCGCCAGCAACAAGATCATTTTGAGGGTAAATGACCCGGATACGGCGGAACACTTTGCCCGGCAATTTGGCACCGAGCTGGACCTTAACTATAAGGTGGAAAGTTTCGCGTCAAACGGCCAGATGGCTGGTTATTCCAAGCCCCAGGTGGAGAAGTTCCGCTTCCATCCCAACCTAATAAAGGAACTCAAAGTGGGCCATGCCATTATCAAGATCGTCGGGGATGGGGGAGTCCACATCTTTGAGACTCCATTACGCATGGCCACTAAAGCGCCCCAGGATTTTAACCCCCGCGAAAACCTTCAACACTTTAACCCCAGGAAACAGGTAAATGAGAGTTCCTTGCCGGAATTGATTCAGGAAGTGGGTAGTGGCCCCCAAAAGGGTGTGAAGAAGGGTGAGACCCCCTTGGAGTACCAAAATGCCCTCTAATAGCCACCTCTCTCCGATCCCTAGTGGGTCCGGTTTGGAGCTAAAGCCGGTGGAGGTGGATACCCTGGCTTATATCCATTCCAACAAGTTCATTACCACCCGCCTTTACCACCGGAAATTCCACCCTCACCATGCCTATTGGACGGCCTGTGTCCATTTGAACAACTTGGCGGACAAGGGGATGCTCCTCAAAACCAGGCACCTCCCAAACGAGGACACCTTTTATTGCCTAACCCGTCCGGCTATCAGGCACCTGTCGGATCTGGCCCGTATCCTGACCTCACCGGAAATCCGGTCCCCCCATATCAACCCTTTTGAAAGGGAACATGACAAACGGGTCATTTCCATTCGTATCCAGATTGAAGCAAAGGGGGGCCTTAAGAACCTGACCTGGATTTCGGACTACGAGATGCGTTGCGGTTTACGGATGGACTGGAAAAGGGCCTTGGTAGAGGGTCGGGGTTGGGACCTGGCAGGGGCTAAGCTCCATCGGGTCCACCAACGGACCCCGGATGGGTACTTTGTAGGCACCCTGGAGGACCAGACCTATGGCTTTGTCCTGGAGTACGAACACTCATCCTATAACCGTGAAAAGATGACCGGCATGCTACTCAACCTGACCAGGGATTTTCCAAGGGCTTTGCGGCTGGTAGTCAGCCGGGATAAGGCCCATGCCGTCCGAATGATGGAGGGTTTGGGAACCTTCCTAAAGAATGATCCCCGGGAGATGGAACTCTGGGGCTTTTCCTATTTTGAGAAGGCGTCCCAGTTGCCATTCCAACGCATACCTTGGGCAAAGCTTAGCGGAGGCTACCTGCCATTCGTGAAGGACCCCATCCTGAAGACACTTCCAGCGGATGAGAAGGCGAGGGAAACGGCATGAACCCAGACCTGAAAAACGTGGAACAGAGGCTGAAACAGAGTCAGGGTAAAAAGACGGGAAACGCCCACGATTTTAGACAATTCGACTGTCCTCCGACGCCAGCCCCCACTCCCCCTGTATCAAGTTCAGATAGCAGGAAATCGGGAGTGGGGGCTGGCCTCTCAGACAGCCGAATAATCGTGGGCGTGGGCGTGAAGTATGAAGAAGTAGAAGAAAAGACGAAAGGCGAAAGTCAAAAGCAAAGTCAAAACCAACACCGTGGAAAACCCCCCTTGGAGTCCCTGAAGAGACTTGCGGGGTTTTCCACACCTTTCCCCGAAGGGTTGACCCCTTTGGGGTCAATTGTTTTTTCAACCTCATATAAGAGGGTCCACCATGGAAGTTAAGGAAGCCGTTAGACCAACCTTTGGAGACGCCACGGCTTGGCTCAAGCCTTGGGTAGGGGAAGTTCAAAAAGGACTAAAAGACACCGATTCGACCTATTCATCAAACGGGCTTCATTACCGGGAGGAAGTCAAATCTGAGGAGTATGCGGTTGAGCTGATTGAGGGTTTCCTCGCCGATCTAACCGTCCAGATGGTTTGGCCGGAAGGCCGATTGAAGGAGTTAAAGAACGCCATATGGAAGTGTTTTTACGGATTAAGGGAACAGGCTAATAACGACGGGGTTCTCTATATAGAAGGATTCCAGGCTTCGAGGACCCCCGGCGGCTTGGCATTGTTTGAGGATATTGAATACGCCATTGATGATTTTTTACGGGACAAGACCACGTTTCAGCCAAAGGAATTGGTCGAGTTTTTCAACGCTTACCGGGACACCCATCACCTGGACAGATTCTCCCCCGAATACAAAATCCTCAAAACTACAGGTGCGAGATTGCCCCGGATTGCCCTCCTCTTGGCGGGGGACACGATTATGGACCCTGAACAGGCAGGGGAGTTTACGACTTACCTCAGGAATAGGATCGGGCTTTTAACCGATAGGCTCAAAAACTTGGATTACAGCAGGAGCGATATTTTTGATACCGGCCAATGCCTGGAGGCGGAAATAGCCGTCTACGAGGACGTATTGAGGCATTGCCCGGAAGAGTATCAGATTTTGCAAAAGGAGGTAAGCCATGGGCGAACGCAGGCAGTTTGACCGCAGGGCTAAGCAGCAGGATGTTCTAATGACGGACGGCGAGGTGGCTAAGTTGGCCGGGGTACCGGCCAGTACCGTTCGTTATTGGAGACATATGGGGACTTTGCCATATGTCAAGGTAGGGAAGCACACAAGGGTTTGGCTTTCGGAATTCCAAAGAATTTTTCAAAAGCCAACTCAAATTGAGTCTTTGGAAAAAGGGAACAATCCGTTAATATATTTCCCGCTGAGGACGTTAGGAGGGCAGCATGGGTAAACCTAACGCCAATGGGCTCCCGGATCATCTGAGAAAGGATGAACGGGGGCTTTTCATAGATTATTTTGTGCAGGAAGGGGGAATCAGAAAGCGTAAGCGGGTGCGGTTAGGCCATATTCCGGTAGCGCAGGCAAGACGGGTTTTGGCCCACCACATGGAGTCCATCGTTGAAGAGAAATTTTTAGCTCCTGAAAAGCCGAAAATAACTTTCAACGAAGCGGCCCAAGGGTTTCTCGCTTTTTCGGAGGCCAGGAAGAAGAGCTTCAGGTGTGACAAGCTGATAGTTGCCACCCTTGGGGAGTTCTTCAAAAACCAACCTCTGGAAAGCCTGTCGCTGGATCTGGTCGAAGCATATGTTTCGCTCAGGAAGAAACAGCGTCAGACCTTGAAAGGCTCAAGTTTGAACCGGGAGATCGCGTGCTTGAAGGCGATTATTAACCGCGCGATTAGAAACGGACAGCTTGAGAAAAATCCGATTGCGGGGGTGAAATTTTTTAAGGAGACACCCCGTAATAGGACGCTAACGCCGGATGAGTACAAGCGCTTGCTGGAGCAATGCTCAACGCACCTTAAGCCTATCGTGCGGTTGGCATATGTGACGGCAATGAGGCGAGGGGAGATTATAGGGCTTCGTTGGGATCAGGTTGACTTCCAAAATCGGGTGATAGTTCTGGAGGCCGCCGATACCAAGACCCAGGAGAAAAGGGAAGTGCCGTTGGACGAAGTGTTATTATCGATGCTTCGACAGGTTCCCAAAACTCTTGGAAGTCCATACGTGTTCAACTTTAAGGGCGAACACATCTGGGACATTAAGACCGGGTTTAATAGTGCGTGCAGGCGGGCTGGGATCAAGGATTGTCATTTTCATGATCTCAGGCATTGCGCCATCACGAACATGCGAAAGGCCGGGGTTCCTGATAATGTCATCATGAGCATCAGCGGTCACAAGACGACCTCGATGTTCAGGCGCTACGACGCAGTTGATCGAACGGACCGTCAACGTGCATTGGATCGTTTAAGGGAGTATGACACGGATATGACACGGACCGTTTTAGCGTCGGCGGTGAGTTAAGTTGCGTCGTTTGTTTACGTTACAGACAAACAAGTTTTGGACAGAAGCTGGGGTAGCTCAGCTGGTAGAGCAGCTGTTTCGTAAACAGCAGGTCGCCGGTCCGATCCCGGTCCCCAGCTCCATTTTTTACTTTTTGCAGGGTCGTTGTTTTTGGTTGTAAAGTCGCTAAAAACATTGTCCCGTGCGGATTTCAGAAGCCTCCGTCCGAAAATTTTTTCGGGCGGAGGCTTTTTTTGTTTGGATGGTCAGGGATGGTTTTGGGATGTAAAAAAGTGCTGAAAATGGCTTTGAATGACAACCTTATGACAAGTGAAATACAGCTGCTCGGTGGAATTTGAGTAGCGGTATAAACGACAACCGCTTGTCATTCATCGAGCTTCTTTTTATTAAACGAGTCTTTGTTGCTTTTGGGGCGAACGATTATTAGAGGGGCTGGTTTGCATTTAAATGGGGATTTTTGAGGAGATATTAATGATTGTTGAGGGGTTTCTAACCGAAGAGGAAGCGCGGGTAATTGTGATAACCGATTACCGGTATGAAAAATAAATAAATCGTATGATTATTCTCATAAGGCTCAATATTTTCGCTGAATAAACTCGACCCGTTCGGAGGTTGTTCCCCATGCCCCAACTTAGCCGTTTTAGTTTTTCCATCGAGAAACCACTAGCAGATAAACTCGAAAAGATGATTAAGGAAAGCCAATATGAAAACCGTTCCGAGTTCATTCGCGATTTGGTACGGGGGAAATTGGTGGCGGATGAATGGGAAACAGACGGTGAAGCACTCGGTACTATCTCCCTCCTGTACGATCACCATAAGCGGCGATTAAGCGAGAAACTTATTGAAGTTCAGCACCACCACGCGGCCAAGGTATTAGCCTGTACTCATGTTCATTTAGACGAGCGAATCTGCGCCGAGATGATAATGACAAAAGGAAAAGCGGTCGATATTCGGCACCTGTTTAACCACATGCGCCAAGAGAAAGGTGTTCTTCACGCGGCTCTTTCCATAAGTTCGACGGGACAGAAGTTGTAATTTTTTTTGTTTTAGAAGTATTACGAATAAAATATTAGTATTACAACATGGGGTCACTAATGGTTTTTCGAAGAATTGGACGACTTATTGCATTTGTGAAAAGAATGGTTTTGCTTCTTGTACTTGCTTTATATACGCAAATACAGGCGCAGACGATGGAAAATGTTTCCTCGTTTACACCTACGCCAATGAGTACCCCAAGCCCGTTGAAAACAACTCCAGCGACAGACAAATCCATTATTCAATTGCCGGAGGTAATTGTCATTGGCCGATCCGAAAATCTGGTGGGAACCGCTGACACGGCCAGCGAAGGTTATGTGGACCAGGAGGACCTAGGACTTCGGCCTCTTCTTCGTCCCGGTGAAGTCATGGAAAATGTACCCGGCCTGATCGTGACCCAGCACTCGGGCGATGGGAAAGCCAATCAGTATTTCCTGCGGGGCTTCAACCTGGACCACGGGACAGACTTTTCGACCTTCGTGGACGGGGTGCCCATGAACTTGCCCACCCAGGCCCACGGCCAAGGTTACATGGATCTAAATTTCCTGATGCCCGAACTGATAGACAGCGTTGAATATAAAAAGGGGCCTTATTACGCCGAGGAAGGGGATTTTTCCTCGTCGGGAGCGGCCCAGATACGGACTTTTAGGAACCTTCCCTACGCAATCGCCGATGTGACCCTGGGAGATTTCGGCTATCAGCGGGCAATAGCAGCCGATTTTTTAAAATTGGGTTCGGACAGTCTCACCTACGCCATGGAAACAGAGCATACGGACGGCCCTTGGGACGTGCCGGAGAACTACAAAAAATATAACGCATTCATGCGCTACAGCACGGGGACAGAAGCCCAGGGATGGGACATAACGGGAACAGGATATGAAGGGGATTGGAATGGGACCAACCAGATCCCGGAAAGGGCCGTTGACGAAGGTATCATCGATCGTTTTGGAAGTCTCAATCCAAGCGATGGGGGGAAAGAATACCGATGGAGCCTTGCTGTCGAATGGCGGGGAGGAGACTCTTCGTTCCCGGTCACCGTGCAGGCCTATTACGTGCGGTCTTACTTCGATCTTTTCAGCGACTTCACCTTCTATATGAACAACCCGGTCCAGGGGGACCAGTTCGAACAATTGGATGACCGTTCCATTCTGGGCGGACAGGCAACCCAAAGCTGGGTCCATACCCTTTTGGGAGCCGATTCCCGCACGACTGCGGGAGTCCAGATCCGGGATGATCTCATCAACGAGATCGGGCTTTTCAACACAGAAAATCGGACTCGCTTTTCAACCGATTCAGATGATTCGGTGGCCCAAGCAAAAGGCGCTCTATATGTTTCCAACTCGACCCATTGGGGCGACTGGTTTCGGACTACGATTGGTTTAAGAGGCGACCTTTACTACTGGGACGTCAACGCGAATATCCCTGGAAACTCGGGCGTCACCACTGGCTCCCTCTTGTCCCCTAAGGCCAACTTGGTTTTCGGACCATGGGGAGGGACAGAAGCCTATTTGAGCGGTGGTTTTGATTTCCACTCAAATGATGGTCGGGGAACGGTGGAAACGGAGGACGTGACAACGATGAATGGCGGCCCTGTGACGACTCCGGTCTCTCCCGTCACGCCCTTGGTACAGTCGAGAGGTGCAGAAGTTGGGATAAGGTGCGAATCCATCCCTAATTTAAGAAGCACCGTTTCTTTTTGGCTATTGGACCTTAACTCTGAACTGGTGTTCGACGGTGACACAGGGACAACCGACCCTGCCGGTCCCAGCCGAAGAATGGGGATCGAATGGGCGAACGATTGGCGTCCAGTAGATTGGGTGACATTGGATGCGGACCTATCCACCAGCGAGGCACATTTCGTAGATGATCCAACAGGTGCCAATTATGTTCCCGAGGCGGTGGGGGATGTGATAAGTGCAGGGCTATCAGTACGTATCCCAAAGGGTTTTCAATGGGGAATGCGGGTTCGATACTTTGGTCCCCGGTATCTAGTGGAAGATGGCAGCGAACAATCCCAACCAACACTACTCGTAAATGCCACAGCGGAATATACCCAGGGGGACGCTTCATTGGAATTCGCCGTCTTCAACCTTTTCAACGCCCAGGATGATGATATTACTTACTACTACGCCACCCAGTTAAAGGGGGAATCGGAACCAGTGAATGACTATATGTTCCATCCCGTGGAGCCTTTTTCCCTTCGGACGACCTTGAAATTACGGATTTAATTTAGTTTTCCACAAAGGTTTATAAGAAAAGTATTTAGTTGACAGGAACAAGCTCTAGTTGATAATGATTCTCAACTAGACGATGTTAAGCCAAGTTTGGACTTTTAGTTACGAACAAACCCACTTCATCTTGTAAAAACCCAGCCAGCTTAACCGCAAGCCAGGGAGGTGAAAGCCATTACCTGGTTTTTTTTATTTAAACCGATAGGTGGCTTTTTTGTGATGGGCAATGTGGTGAATCTGATTTTGTCATTCAACGAAAGTCGATTCTTTCCTTGAATTGAAAGAGACCTGAAATGACGAAGAGATCTTCTAAAACATTAGTGGTCATCATCTTTTTGACTTTCTTTTTCTGGATCAGATCGGGCACGTCTTTCGCCGCGCCACCTCCCATTTCAGTACCAGTTGACTACACCAGCCTGTCAAATCCTTCGGAAGGATTTTTCAGTTTCTTGGATGGGATTGGCCGCAGCAGCTATCTTTTCGGTGACCTCTGGGGTTTTCGCAAATGGTTGAGCAGTAACGGTATGTCCCTGAGTCTTCAAGAAACCAGCGAGGTTCTGGGTAATTTGACAGGAGGAATCCAACAGGGTGGCACCTATGACGGGTTAACCCAAGCTGTACTCCAACTCGACACGGCTCGGGCTTTTCGGCTGCCTGGCGGGCTATTGAACATCAGTGGCTTGAATGTTCACGGTGTGAATTTAAGCCAGCAGAACCTCAGCAACCTTCAAACCGCCAGTGGCATTGAGGCGGAAGACGGTTTCCGCTTTTGGGAGATTTGGTATGACCAGAAGTTTTATGACGATAGCGGGGTGAGCCGCCTCGACTTCAAGGTAGGCCAACAAAGTCTAGACCAGGAATTCATGGACAGCATCAACGCCACTTATTTCGTCAATACCATGTTCGGCTGGCCCATGTTGCCTTCAGCCGACCTGCCGGGTGGTGGTCCCGCTTATCCACTATCCGACTTGGGGGCGCGACTTCAATGGAAAGCAACGGATTCGATCAAGATCCTCTCTGGGGTGTTCAATGGCAGTCCGTCGCCTTTATCCGGCGGCGACTCCCAGCAGGAGGACAAATACGGGTTAAGTTTCCCGCTCAATGGCGGGATGTTGGCCATAGCCGAACTGCAATATTCATTTCCAGCCCTTGGCGATATGGTTTACAGCTCTACTCCCGCCCTCTCGGGCACCTACAGGTTAGGCGCTTGGTACAACACCGAGAATTTCGCGGACTTGCGTTACGATGACCAGGGTTTGTCCTTGGCTGATCCCAATAGCGACGGCAATCCGCAAAATCATATGGGCGATTACTCCATCTATGGGGTAGGCGATCAAATGATCTGGCGAAGTGGAAAAGATCCGAACCGTACTTTAAGTTTATTCGCCCGGGCCATGTGGGCTCCCTCGGACCGTAACTCGGTGGACTTCAGCGCGAACTTTGGCTTAATACTCAAAGACCCATTTACTTATCGCACTGACGATGTTTTTGGACTGGGAATGGGCTATGCCCATCTCAGCCCCGCATTGGCAGGTTTGGCGTCGGATACGGGTTCTTTTAATCCAGGCACCTTTAACCCGCAGCCTTCGGGTGAGACATTTATTGAAGCAACCTATCAATATTTTGTCTTTACATGGTTCCAACTTCAGCCCGATCTACAGTACGTTTTTAACCCGGCGGGCGGCATAGAAAACCCCAACGCGCCGGGACAACTCATCAACAATGAATTGGTTGTGGGTGTTCGCAGTATTTTGCAATTGTGATCCGAAGTATAAAAAAGGAGAAAAAATGAAACTGAAACAAACCACCACATTCTTTTTATTGATTGGAGCCCTTGTGACGGCGCCTTCCATGTCGGCGTCCAGAAGCTCAGGTGACGGGGGGGATTATGGGTCGGATGCGGCCTCCCAATCCACGGCAACCGTCCTGCCCTCCGGGCCCACACCGACCGTTCAGGCCAATGGCCGAAAGGGGTTCTTAGAAACCCTTCATAAGCACATTACCCTGGGTTCCACCATTCCGGATAACGGGGATGTGAATCCTTACGCTGTCATCGTGGCGCCAGTCTCGGCGGGAATAATTGAAAAGGGAGACGTTCTCGTCTCTAACTTTAACGCCATTTCCAATCTTCAAGGCACCGGCACGACCTTGATGGATTACCGGCCCTCGACCAAAAAAATGACCCTCTTCGCGACGATTCCCCAAAAACTGCCTCAAAGCCCGGTAGGCGTGGGTTTGACGACTGCGATGGCTATGCTCAAGAGCGGTTGGGTCATCGTGGGTAGCATGCCTAGCACGGATGGAACGACTAAGACAAAAGGGGACGGCTGCCTTTTGGTCTTGGATCCAAAAGGCCACTTGGTCTCGGTTTGGACCGACAAGACCATCAATGGCCCCTGGGGTGACATGGCGGTGATCGATAACGGCGACAGCGCGATGTTGTTCATCAGCATGGCTGGATTTGATGTGCCTGGGCCTGATGTGACCGATCCCAAGACGGGCTATCCGCCTATTTTGCACAGTTCAACCGTTTTGCGGCTCAAGTTATCCATCGAAGATGGCAAGCCTCCCGTGTTGGTTGATCAGACCGTTATTGGGAGCGGCTTTTCGCAACGCGCAGACCGGAACAATTTCCTGTTTGGCCCCACGGGCTTGGTGCTTTCACAGGACCAGAAAACTCTTTATGTGACCGATGGCTTGGACAATCTCATCGCTGCTATTTCAGACCCGGCTACCCGCGCGGATAGCGCCGGTACAGGAAAAGTCGTCACTCAAAACGGGCAATTGGCCTGGCCTCTCGCGATGGTCATGACCCCCGAGGGCCATTTGTTGGTTTGTAACGGCAAGGACGGCAAGGCCGTGGAAGTGGACCCGGTCACGGGCCAACAGATCTACGCACAGTGGATCGACCCCGATCAGGCCCAGACCCCCCCAGGTAACGGAGATCTCTTTGGCCTAGCCATGGCGCCGGAAGGCACGGGTTTCTACTATGTCCAGGACGATACCAATACGCTGATGGAAGCTATCCCATGAAAAAATCCCATATCACGTTTTCTGTGTTGATTGCTGTCAGTGTTTTTTGGGGGGCACCGTTTTGTCGTGCGGGAACGGACAACGACTATGCCTCCCCGGCGACAGCCGTCACGGACCAGGATTTGCCCCCCGGGGCTTCTGTCAGCGAACAAGACGCGGTACCCGAAGCGAACGATTTTCCAGCCTCCGAGATCGAGTCTTTCAATGGCAGCCATCAGGGGGGCATTCTCACGCCGATGCAAACCTATACCTGTTTCGCGGTGTTCGACCTTACCGCAAAAGACCGTAAGCAACTCATTGCCCTATTGAAAAGCTGGACTAAATCCTCCGAGCGGATGACCAGTGGTAAAACCGGTCAGGACCTGGGGACCGATCCGCAACAAGTCCCGGGGGATTCGGGCGATGTTCTGGATATTTCCCCAGGCCGGCTGACCATTACCTTTGGTTTCGGGCCGGGAATATTCGTCAAGGACGGGAAGGACCGCTATGGGTTGGCAGGGCATCGCCCTACCGCTCTCGTTGACCTGCCCCGTTTTCCGGGAGAACAGTTAATTGAGAGCCACACCGGTGGCGACCTCTCGGTTCAAGCCTGTTCAGATGACGCCGAGGTAGCTTTGCACGCAGTGCGTCAATTAACTCGCTTGGCGGATGGCGTAGCGACTTTACGGTGGGAACAAAACGGTTTCGTGCCCAAGACACCCAAAGGACAAACCCCGCGCAATTTGATGGGTTTCAAGGATGGCACCATGAATCCAAAGACCGACGACCCCGTAGCCATGGATAAATTCGTTTGGGTGGGTCAAGAGGGGCCTGCATGGATGCGCGGGGGGGCCTATATGGTGGTAAGGCCAATCCGAATCGCCCTGGAACATTGGGATCGGATGAAAAAGTCTTTCCAAGAACAAACTGTGGGGCGTAAAAAGTATTCGGGGGCCCCCCTCACCGGTCAGAACGAAAACGACAAATTGGATTTGGCCGCTAACGACAAGGAAGGGAACCCCGTGATCCCCGAAAACTCCCATGCCAGGCTAGGCGCTCCCGAGGAAAATAACGGTGCTCAGATGCTTCGCCGGGCTTATTCCTATGACAATAACCTGGTTTTTACCGCCGAACGGTGGCCGCCCTGGCGGCAGGGCATGGAAATGGACGCGGGCCTTCTGTTCCAGTGCTATCAAAAAGACCCCCGCAAGGCCTTTATCCCGATGTTTGAAAAAATGTCGCGCTTCGACATGATGAACCAGTTTTTGACCCACGTGGGCAGCGGCATCTTCGCCTGCCCGCCGGGGGCTCAGCCGGGGAAATACATCGGCCAGGAGCTTTTTGAGTAGAAAGGTCGCCGCAGGGCTATCAAATGGGAATGAACCTGGGCTAGGCTGAGATTTGCCTGGGCCCAAGCCGGACCACCGGCCCGAGCATCGCCCTATAAAAGCAAGGAGAAACCCGTGGAGAAAAGCGTGCAAAAGGCCTTGAACGATCAGATCGTGAAAGAAGCGTACAACTCGCATTATTATTTAGCGATGGCGACTTGGTGCGTGAACCAGGGTTTCCATGGGTCGGCTTCATTTTTCTATCGCCAATCGGATGACGAGAGGGGGCACATGCTGCGGGTGCACCAGTATATGAACGAGAAAAAAGTCCAACCTATCGTTCCCGGTGTACAGGCTCCCCCTGGTGATTTTAAGAGCCTCCAGGATGTTTTTGAATTAACCCTCAAAAACGAGAATGAAATGACCCGTTTTGTGAATGACGTGGCCGGAATCGCCATGGAAAACAAGGATTATTTTACTTTTACCTTTCTTCAACCCTTCCTGGCGGAACAGCAGAACGAAGAGTCTTTCCTAACGGGAGTGGTGGAAATGCTGACAAGAATCGGCGACAACGGGCGGGATCTTTTCTTCGCGGACCAGGAAATCGGACGGAA
The DNA here is from genome assembly GCA_963796105.1 of candidate division FCPU426 bacterium. Classification (GTDB taxonomy): domain Bacteria; phylum Oederibacteriota; class Muellerivitia; order Muellerivitales; family Muellerivitaceae; genus CAWCKJ01. Next base: position 44,170 of record CAWCKJ010000015.1, on the reverse strand, counting down.
GGTTCCCACTAAGGTGTCCAAATAGATTTTTAATAACCTTAAGCGAACAGGTTTCGAAGAGTTTGGCCAGAAAAGCGAAATGCTTTTCTGGCTTTTTTATGAAAGCCGGACCTGACCGTCCGGTGGTTCATCGGACAAGAATTATTTGAACGAAGCTGGTGGTCTCTTCGAAGGAGTGTGACGTAAGTCATACGTCTTATAGTTGAGAATGGTTATCATTAGACTTGCGGGGTTGAGTTGGTGGACGAATTATTTGTGGAAACGAGGCCGCGTCATGGTGAGGGAGTTAAAGGAAAAATTGGGCCGTATCGCAAAGACGTGGGGCCCGGCTTGGCTTGTCATGATTGCGGATGTAGATGCGGCCAGCGCCATAACCGCCGCCGAAAGCGGGGCACAATACGGCACCAAACTCGTCTGGTTCATTATGGTTTTGACTCTCCCTCTGTACGTGATCCAGGAAGTGGCGGGTCGCGTGGGGGCCGTCTCGGGCAAAGGGCTCGGGGAACTGATCCGGGAGAATTACAGCCGTCGTGTCGCGGTGTTTTGCGCCGTACCGATGGCTCTGGTAGATATCATCAGTTATGTCGTTGAGTATACCGGCATCGCGGTTGGCTTTGAGATGATGGGTGTATCTCCCTGGGTTTCAATCCCCATCGCCTTCCTGGCCCACGTGATCGTGGTTTATAAGAGGAAGTATGTGGAAGCGGAGAAGCCGTTGCTTGTCATCTCCGTCATTTTTACCGTGGTATGGATCGTGGCAGCCTTTATGACGGCCCGGAACGGGAACGTTGTGCTTACTCCGTTTTATTTCTCCACGTCCTCCGATTTTATTTTCATGCTGGCCGCCAATATCGGGGCCGTGATCATGCCTTTTATGCTCTTTTACCAAGTGTCCGCGACGGCGGAAAAGGGCACGGGCAAAAGCAGTCTTTGGGCCATACGATTTGAAACCATGGTGGGTGCCCTTTTTTCTGAATTGATCATGGTTGCCATAGCCGTATCCGCGATCGGAATCGATGCCGCCGTTTTGGATTTTACGTCTCCAAAAGGGCTCTCCCAAAGCCTCTCCTCGGTGGCCGGGCATTTTGCCCCTTACGTGTTTGGAACCGGCCTCGTTACGGCGTCCTTTATCGCCCTAATCGTTATTTCCCTGGGGAGTTGCTGGGGGGTAACAGAGGCCATGGGTTGGGGCCGGAAGCACTGGTTCAAGGTTTATCTGGTTGAATCGCTTCCTGCCGTGATCATCCCGCTCTTTTCCTACAACCTCATCAAACTTGCCCTTGACTTGATGGTTTTGCAGATTGTCGTGCTGATCGCGCCCGCGATCATTTTGGGAATGATTGCTTCCAACAAAAAATTAATGGGCGACTTTATCTTGAAAGGAATCAATAAATACATCTATTGGATCACCATCATTTTAATTTTTGTAACGGGTGTCATTACTATGTTGCCTTTTTTGGAAAAGGTAATCCGATAGTTGAGCGAGCTGAATTGTTGAAACCTGTTTAGGAAAAACGAACGCCGGTATTTCACCCAATGGGGGATGAAGGAGGGAGTATGAAAACGGAAATTGGGGTGGTAAACAACCGTATTACAAAAGAACCACCCTTGAGGGTAGGTAGCGAGAATCTTTTTAAAGGGTCAAAAGAGGTCGTCATCACCCATGGAAAAGAGGAATACCGGCTTCATATCACTAAAAACGACAAGTTGATTTTAACCAAGTAAAACTTCCAGCCAGCCGATTATCCGCCAGCCAGGAAGGGGAAAAACCCCTCTCTGGCTTTTTTATTTTCAGGGGAATTGTCACCGAAGGGGAGAAAAATCGGAGTTGAGGAATCATGAAAATATCAAACCTTTTACTCGTTTGTTATCTGGTCGCGGTGCATCCCGTTTTCGGGGAACCGGAAGGATCAAGTGATTCCGGGTTCGTCCCGGCTTCGTGGACTTATCACTTCCAAGCCACGGAGTTTCCAATGTACCACGGCACCTTCCGGGCCCTTTATCCGGGTAATCCAGGTTATGGAAGTCTAATTGACGGTGATGAATTGGACTCATCCACAACCGCAACCCTCTTCCTGGGGGGGCGCTTGTGGCGGGACGGCGCTCTTTACTTGAACCTGGAAAGTTCTGCGGGCGCTGGCTTCAGCAATGTTACGGGAATCGCGGGGTTTCCCAACGGGGAAATCTACCGAGTATCCAGCACAAGCCTGAAGACCATCATGAACCGCCTCTACTTTAGGCAGGTATTCGGCTTAGGAGGCGAACAGGAGGAGATCAAGGATGACCAGAACCAATTGGCGGAAAGGATTGATGTTTCTCGCATAACTCTTGTCGCGGGGAAGTTCAGCATGACGGATTTTTTCGATCAGAACACTTATAGCGCTGATCCCCGCTGCCAATTCACCAATTGGGCCATGTGGGCCAACGGGGCCTGGGATTATCCGGCGGACACGCCGGGCTATACGTGGGGTGTGATATTGGAATACAACCAAAAGTATTGGGCCTTGAGGTTGTCCAGCGTCATGGAAACCCAGGTGGAGAATGGGGAAGAGATGGACATGGACTTCTCCCAAGCTCACGGAGATACGGCGGAGTTCGAGTACCGCTTTAGCATTGGAACCCATCCCGGCAAAGTTCGTCTGGACGCATTTATGAATAATGCCCACATGGGCGATTACACAGAAGCAGTAGCTTTAGCGGCGGGGACGGGGAATCTGCCGGTGATCGACGATACCGCCGCTTACCGAGTCAAATGGGGATTTGGATTGGATTTCGAGCAGGAGATGGCAGTGGATTTGGGGCTGTTTGCCCGGTTGGGCTGGAATGACGGTGCCACAGAGACTTGGTCATTCACTGCCATTGACCAAACGGCCCAAGTGGGTTTTCTTCTTTCGGGAAACAGGTGGGGGAGGTCGGACGACCAATTTGGCTTGGGCGGGGCGATCAGCGGGCTTTCTGCGAGTCACCAAGCTTACTTGGCGGCGGGCGGTCTTGACTTCAACATCGGGGATGGGCAATTGAACTATGCACCCGAGATGATTGTGGAAGCCTTTTATAACTTCCACCCTATCAAGGAGGTTGGTCTATCACCTGATTTTCAATATATCGTGGATCCAGGTTACAACCAGGATCGGGGTCCGGTGGTTGTTTGGGGCTTTCGGACCCATTTGGAACTTTGAACAGAAAATGCATTTTTGTATCAAGGTGAATTCTCTCATTTAAACTCTGTTAATGCGACCTTAGACCTTTTCCTGAAATGTTCAAAATCCCGTGATGATCCGGCTCATAGACTTCATCCTCGGTTAATTGATAATGGCGGTTTCGTGAAGATCGGCTTTCCGGTTGTCGTTGGTTAATCAAAAGGAGAATTCATTTTATGGGAACAAGGGGTCGTGAAATCGTTGGGATTGAAGTGGAACATATCCTCAAGCTTCTCAACCAGGCCTACGCCAGCGAGTGGTTGGCTTATTACCAATATTGGATCGGCGCGAAAGTCATCAAGGGGCCAATGAAGGATGCCGTCGCGGCGGAATTGAACCTGCACGCCACGGAGGAACTTGGTCACGCAGTACTCGTTGCGGGAAGAATCATTCAACTGGGCGGTACGCCCGTCCTATCGCCCAAGGGTTGGATGGAGTTGAGCCCTTGCAAGTATGACGCGCCCGAGGACCCTTACGTAGCGGTCTTACTCGACCAGAACATTGAAGGCGAGCAATGTGCCATCAGTGTATATAAAGGCCTCATGGACGCCACCAAGGACAAGGATATGGTGACCTACAACATGGCTCTGACGATTCTGGAGCAAGAGGTTGAGCACGAGGAAGACCTTCAAAGTCTCCGGGAAGACCTCGATTTGATGGTCCAGCGAGGAAGCAAATAATGGCGTTGGGGCAGACTCATTGCAAGATTGAAGGCCTGAACTCGGTTCGTTTTTAGTAAGAACTTTTTCTTATCGAATCTTTTAAGAAAGTAAAAATTAACCCGAATGATATCCAGTGATACGTTATATAAAAGGTTATTGTTGTTATTGTCTAAATGATTTTGATTGGTGTTCTGTTTTTTTCCGGGCATATACTTCTTCCTTGATGGGTGAATCGCAGAATATCGAGGAGGAAGTATGACAAACGAATCGCAATGCCCGATCCCGCACGGCGGTATGAAACATACGGTTTCGGGAGCCCATAGCAACGCGGATTGGTGGCCCAATCAACTCAACCTGAAGATCCTGCACCAACATTCCCCCTTGTCCAATCCCATGGACGACTCATTTGATTACGCTAAGGAATTCAAGAGCCTTGACCTAAAGGCCGTGATCAAGGACCTCAATGCCTTGATGACAACTTCGCAGGACTGGTGGCCCGCCGACTACGGCCACTATGGACCCTTTTTCATCCGTATGGCTTGGCACAGCGCGGGCACCTACCGTGTCTCCGATGGACGGGGCGGCGCAGGCCACGGAGCCCAACGGTTCGCGCCCCTCAATAGTTGGCCGGACAACGTCAGTCTTGATAAGGCGCGGCGCTTGATCTGGCCGATTAAGCAGAAGTACGGGCGTAAAATCTCCTGGGCTGACCTAATGATTCTTGCTGGTACCGTCGCGTTGGAGTCGATGGGGTTGAAGACCTTTGGCTTCGGCGGCGGGCGCGAGGATATCTGGGAGCCGGAAGAGGACATTTACTGGGGACCGGAAGGAAAGTGGCTGGCGGATGAACGCTACACCGGCGACCGTCAGCTTGAGAACCCACTCGGCGCGGTCCAGATGGGGCTCATCTACGTGAATCCCGAAGGCCCCACTGGAAAGCCGGACCCCATTGCGGCGGCCAAGGATATTCGGGAAACCTTCGCCCGCATGGCGATGAATGATGAGGAGACGGTTGCCCTCATCGCTGGAGGTCACACCTTGGGTAAAGCCCATGGCGCGGCCGACCCGAGTAAGTACGTGGGTCCTGAGCCTGAGGCAGCCGATATCGAAGAGCAAGGCTTGGGATGGAAAAACACATTTGGCAGCGGCAAGGGCGCTGATACGATCTCCAGCGGGTTGGAAGGTGCCTGGACCACCACCCCGGTAATGTGGAGCAATAACTACCTGGAGAACCTGTTCAAATACGATTGGGAACTCACAAAGAGCCCAGCGGGTGCCCAACAGTGGACCCCCAAGGACCCCTCCGCGAAGGGCACCGTGCCGGATGCTCATGATCCTTCTAAGAAACACGCCCCCATGATGTTTACTACGGACCTCTCCCTAAAAATGGACCCGAGTTACGCGAAGATTTCCAAGCGCTTTCTCGAACATCCGCAGGAGTTCAACGAGGCTTTCGCCAAGGCATGGTTCAAACTGACCCACCGAGACATGGGGCCTGTTTCACGGTATTTGGGGTCACTTGTTCCTAAGGAGCCGCTTTTGTGGCAAGACCCAATCCCCGTGGTCGATCATCAATTGATCGGGGAAAAGGAGATCGAGTCCCTGAAGGCTAAGATCCTCTCTACCGGTCTTTCCATCTCCCAACTGGTCACCACGGCTTGGGCCTCGGCGGCAACTTTCCGGGGCACCGACAAACGTGGCGGGGCGAACGGGGCGAGAATCCGTCTTGAGCCGCTAAAGAATTGGGAAGTCAACCAACCTGCCGAATTGACCAAAGTTCTTCAGAAGCTGGAGACAATCCAGAAGGATTTTAACGGCCATCAGTCCGGCAAGAAAAAGGTCTCGCTTGCTGACCTGATCGTTTTGGGCGGCTGTGCGGCTGTCGAAGAAGCCGCAAAGAAAGCGGGCCACAAGGTGAATGTACCATTTACGCCTGGGCGCATGGACGCGACGCAGGAGCAGACCGACGTAAATTCATTCGCCGTACTGGAGCCTATAGCGGACGGATTCCGCAATTATCTGCGCAAGGGGCACGAAAAAGCTGCCGCCGAACTACTGGTGGACCGGGCGAACCTACTAACGCTGACCGCCCCCGAGATGACGGTTCTGGTTGGGGGCCTGCGCGCTATGAATGCGAATTTTGGGCAGTCAAAAAATGGTGTTTTCACTAAACGGCCTGGAATATTGACCAATGATTTCTTCGTGAACCTCCTCGACATGAACACGAAGTGGCAGAAGTCCGCCGAGTCGGAAGGTGTGTTGGAGGGGCGCGACCGGGCGACGGGCGAGTTGAAATGGACGGGAACCGTCGTGGATCTCGTCTTCGGTTCGAACGCCCAACTCCGGGCTCTCTGCGAGGTCTATGCAAGTAGCGACTCGGCGGAGACGTTCGTCCATGATTTCGTGGCGGCCTGGGACAAGGTGATGAACCTGGACCGCTTCGACCTCGCCTGATCTCAAAGGCAAGGTCTTAAAGGGTTCTAGCGCGAAGCTTAATTACCTTCCTATTCAAAGTTAAATCATTTAAAGATGAAAACGGAACCTGCGTGAGAATTTATTTCACAAGACATGGTGAAAGCGAGGCCAACATCCTTCGCGAGTTTTCCAGCCGTGGAACCAAGCATGGGCTCACGGAAATGGGAAGGGGACAAGTGAATGCTTTGGCGTCCAAACTCGCTTCGGTTCGAGTCACTCGCATCCTCACTAGTCCGCTTTTGCGGGCGAAAGAATCGTCTGAAATATTGGGACAAGTTTTGAAGGCCCCGGTTGGTATATCTGAGGCGCTTCGTGAAATCGATATGGGTACGTTTGAAGGCCGCAGTGATCAAGAAGCCTGGGAGCGTTATTGGCAACTACGAAAAGATTGGTTGGCTGGGAAATTTGACAGTCGGATTGAGGGTGGAGAAAGCCGTAAGGACATTGAACGGCGTTTTTTGCCATACTTGAGAGCTTTGTTAGCAGAGGTGGTTCCAGAAGAGGAAATTCTGCTGATCGGGCATAGCGGGTTGTTTTGTGCGGTTCTTCCCATGATTCTAAGGAATGTAGACAGTTTATTTGCCGAGAGTTATGGAATTGAAAAAGCCTCTTATGTTCTCGCGGAAAGAGCGGGGGAATCGCTTATCTGTAAAAAGTGGGGTGAGATTTCCTTTCCTTAGACTTGCTGTTATTTTAAACCGCAATCCGAGGATTTCATCTCGGCGGTTGGTCTTTGTGAAAGTGATTAACCTTGACAATGCACTTATGAAGGAGTATTTACAAGTTCACAACTCAGGGTGTTCGGGAAGCCGGTTAGAATCCGGCACGGACCCGCCACTGTAAGAGGCGAAGTTTTCTTTCTTGCCACTGTCCGATAAGGATGGGAAGGCCGGAAGGGTGAAATGCCTCAAGTCAGGAAACCGGCCTTGAGATGAATTTTCGACGGCTTCTTCGGGTGTAAGAAGCGGAGAGCTAAGCCTTTTTCGGGGTTTTCCTCCCTGCCTTCCTTTCGGTAAGCCTTCGGCCTCGGGGAGTGGGCCTAATGTCCTTTCGCGTTTTTACTCAGCGGACAACCTTGTTTATCGCCGTCCTACCTTCCATCTTAAAATCCGAAAGCCCGGTCGAATCTCTTTCCTTTCTCGAATTAAATAGTTCTCCGCAGACATTCTTGGCGTTGAACGATCCGCATGCTCACAGTCTAAAGGAACAAAAGTATTGGTCTGCTATTCAATGAACGGAAATATTGAGTTCAATCAGACAGAGAAAGATGCAATTTACCGTGTCATCAAAGAACGAAGGGATGTCCGACGCTTTAAAATAGATCCCATTTCCCCAATTGTTTTAAACCGGATTCTTGAAGCCGCTATGCAGGCTCCCTCAGTGGGTTATATGCAACCTTGGAACTTTCTTATCATTCAGGACGAGGCTGTTCGCCAAAGGGTCCATCAATCCTTCCTCAGGGCCAATGAAGAAGCCAAGGCTCTTTTCGCGGGAGAAAAGGGGGAAAAATACGCTTCCCTCAAACTGGAAGGGATTCTGGAGTGCGCTTTGAATATTTGCGTTACCTGCGACCGCAACCGGTTCGGCTCCGTTGGTTTGGGCCGCACGACCCAACCAGAGATGGATCTCTACAGCACCGTTTGCGCGGTGCAAAACCTATGGCTTGCGGCCCGGTGCGAGGGGATTGGAGTGGGCTGGGTGAGCATCTTGAAGCCCGAGGAATTGCCGCCCATCCTGAACCTGCCCGAAGGGATCGTGCCGGTGGCCTATCTTTGTATGGGTTATACCGATAAGTTCGCTGGTGAGCCCGAATTGAAGACCGCGGGATGGAACCCCGAAGTTCCCAAATCAGAACTGGTGTTCTATGACCAGTGGGGTCGTCTTTCGCCCAGGGAGCCTTTATGACCGAATCTTCCATGACGCCACGGGAGATCAAGGAAAAGGGCCTTCTCATCATTTATACAGGTGAAGGGAAGGGTAAAACCAGCGCCGCCCTCGGTATGGTGTACCGGGCCTTGGGTTGGAATTTGAAAGTGGCTGTCATCCAATTCATCAAGGGAAAATGGAAAACCGGAGACAGCAAGTTCGCCGCCACGCTCCCACAATTAAACTTTTCAACCATGGGCGAGGGGTTCACTTGGGAAAGCACCGACTTAAATGTGGATAAGGCCGCCGCCCAAGCCGCTTGGGAAAAGGCCAAGGGTTTTATGGCTTCGGGTGAATATTTTCTTCTTACGTTGGATGAGATTACATACGCCATCAATTTCCAGTTCATCGAATTAGCCGATGTGGTCCAAGCCTTAAAGAACCGCCCCTCGAATTTGACAGTGGTCCTGACTGGGAGAAACGCGCCGAAGGAACTGGTTGGGATGGCGGACCTAGTGACGGAAATGAAAAAAGTGAAACATCCATTTGACCTGGGCATGCCCGCCAAGCCGGGTGTGGATTTCTGATGACTGCCCGTTCCCTGATGGTGCAAGGCACTGCCTCCAATGTGGGGAAAAGCCTTTTGGTTACGGCCCTCTGCCGCTACTTCCACCAAATGGGCGTCCAAGTGGCACCTTTCAAATCACAAAACATGGCCCTGAATTCCTTTGTGACCCCCGAGGGGCTGGAGATCGGCCGGGCCCAGGCGGAGCAGGCCCAGGCTTGTGGTATTGATCCACGGGTGGACATGAATCCCGTGCTCCTCAAATGCGAATCGGACCACCGCGTGCAGGTGGTGGTGGAGGGCCGGGCGGTGGCTTCCATGACAGGAGAGGAATTTTACGGTTACTCCCAAAAACTTAGGCCGGTCATTGAGGCTTCCCTTAAGCGACTGATGGGGGAGTACGGGTTGGTCATCCTGGAAGGCGCGGGAAGCCCAGCAGAAGTGAATCTCCAAGAGAGGGACCTTGCCAATATGTTCCCTGCGAGGCTCGCGAAGGCTCCAGTGCTGCTGGTGGGGGACATTGACCGGGGCGGGGTTTTCGCCTCCCTCCTGGGAACGTTGGAACTGCTTTCTCCTTCTGACCGGGCCAGGGTGAAGGGGCTTGTCATTAACAAGTTCCGGGGCAACCTGGACATCCTCAAACCCGGCCTTTCTTTCCTGGAACAAAAAACAGGCCTTCCGGTCCTGGGGGTTCTCCCTTTTTTGTCGAACCTGGGACTGGCCGGGGAGGATTCGGTGGCATTGGAGGATTCCCAGACCACTAACGGAAAGGATTTGTTGGATATCGCCATCCTGCGATTTCCCCATCTTTCCAACTTCGATGATTTCCTGCCCCTGGAAAAATCCGAAGGCGTCCGAGTGCGTTATGTCTCCCGGCCCGTTGAGGTGAAAGGGGCCGACCTGGTCATCCTTCCGGGCACCAAGACCACCGTGGCCGATTTGCGCTGGCTGAAGGAATCGGGTTTTGAATCGTCGCTCAAGGTAAGGGCGACGGAAGGCCATCCCATCCTGGGTGTCTGCGGAGGTTACCAAATGCTGGGTGAAATCATCGAAGACCCGCACCAGGTGGAATCACAACAGGTTTCCGTCAAGGGCCTAGGTTATTTACCTGTTATAACCCGTTTTGAAAAGGAGAAGGTGACGGCTCAAGTTGAGGCTTTGGGGATAGGAAATGGTTTTTGGGGTTCCGGGGTAGGGAAGATTAAGGTCTATGAAATCCACATGGGACTTGTCAAAAACACCGGAAGTTCACTGTCTCTTTTTAAAGTCACATCCCGCAATGGGAAGACGGTTGAGGAAGCCGAGGGAACCGTTGTTGGGGCCACCATGGGAACCCTCCTGCACGGGCTGTTTGAGAATGAGCATTTGAGGTCGGGTCTATTGAGTGAATTGGCCCGCCGTAAGGGAGTGAAATTGAAATTAAGTATTTTCTCCAAAGAAATAGAATATGAACGGTTAAGCGTCATGATAAAAGAGCATATGAATCTGGAAGTCCTTAACCAGATTATCGATAAAGGCGCGTCGTGAAGCCGGGGAAGTTCCTTGTTTTTGAACACGGGGGCGACCTGGAAAAAGCATCGAAATCCGCCGGTTGTAAGCCAGAAGAAATTATCGATTTCTCCAACCTTTCGATCTCGCCAGAACCTCCGCCTGGTTTAGAGGACTATTTAAAATCGAAAATTGTTTCCGCTTTTCGTCATCCCTCTTCAGGAGAGACCTTGCGGAAAAAAATCGCTGATAAACTAAAAATTGAACCCGATCAAGTTTTAATCGGAGCAGGCACTACCGAATTCATTCGCTTTCTGCCGTTGGTAAAGAGACCAAGGCGTCCGGTGATACTAGGGCCCACTTACGGGGATTATGAACCCGCCCTGCGCATGGTGGACGCAGTGCCTCGATATGTTACGGCATTGGAAGCCGAGAACTTTGAATTTCCCCGTTATGAGTGGGAGAAAATGTTGGGAGCAAAACCTGATTGGATCATTTTGGCCAGACCCAATAATCCAATTGGGCAGAACTGGCCTTTACGCGATCTTTTACAGGCGATGGAAAATCATCCGGAAACATTTTTCGTGGTGGATGAAACCTGCCTGGAAATTTCGGAAAATCCAGGTGATAGTTTTATCCATTTCCCTTTATTGACCAACTTGGCGATCTTGAGATCCTTTTCCAAAACGTATGCGGTTCCGGGTTTAAGGTTGGGATACATGGTCGTCCCGGCCAAGTTTTCCGGTCATTTCCGAAAACTCCAAATTCCTTGGAGCCCATCCGCGTTGGCCCTTGAAGCCGGTGCCTATCTTTTGAGTCAGGACAAATGGCTTTCTGAGGTTTCGGGAAGAAATTTGGTGGAGAAGAATCGGGTTTGCCGAAAGCTTTCCAAACTGAGGAACTACAAGGTGTTTCCTTCTTCTATCACGGCCTTTACGGTCAAAGGCACTACTCCCGGATTTGATTCACGCACCCTGCAAAAAAGTCTCTTGGAAGAAAACAGGATGCTCATTCGCACACTGGAAAGTCACGAGGGCCTTGGAAGCCGTTTTTTCAGGATTGGCTTAAGAACTCCACCTGATAATGACCGTCTCTTGGCGGCACTTCAACAAAGGGATGGGCCATGAGGGAGCACGTTTGGGCCTTGATTGGGGCAATTGTTTTGGATGCATTGTTGGGTGATCCAGAAACCTGGCCCCATCCAGTTCGATTCATGGGAATTGGTTATCACCGGCTGGAATTGTTCTTCCTCCAGAAGGGGCGTTTGACAAGATTTCAGGGTGTCTTGACGGTTTTGTTACTTGCCATTGCTTCGTCAGTCATCCCCTTTTTAGTCCTTCATTGGGTGGAAAATCCTGTTGCGTATTTGGCGTTGGAGGGCCTTCTCCTCTATTTTTGCCTATCCGTGCGTGGCTTATCGGATGCGGTCCGGCCTATAAACCAGGCTTTGGAAGAAAAGCGCTTACTGTTTGCCAGACGGATTTTGTCCCGTGTGGTGGGAAGAGATACAAAGAAATTATCCCCGTCGGAAGTTTCCAGGGGGGCGGTGGAAACCGTGGGTGAAAGTTTCGTTGACGGGTTCCTTTCGCCGGTTTTTTGGGGGTTCCTTTTTGGCGCGCCGGGAGCCTTTTTTTTCAAGGCGGTGAGCACGGGTGATTCCATGATCGGTCACCCGGACCCGCCTTACCGGCAGTTTGGTTGGGCGGCGGCGAGATTGGATGACGCCATGAATTTTATCCCCGCCCGCTTAAGCATCCTGGTTCTCTTCCCGGCGGCCCTTCTTTCAGACCTTTCAGCGCGGGGCCTTTTTCAATGTTTTTTCCGCGACCGGTTAAAACATTCGAGCCCCAACGCTGCGCATGGGGAGGCCGCCTTCGCTGGTGCGCTCGGGGTGCGGCTGGGGGGAACGAACTTTTACGGGGGTAAAGTTTACCGGAGCGCATTTTTGAATCCCTCGGGAAAGATTTGCGGGGCTGGGGACATCTCAAAGGCAATTCGATTGCTATGGATGGGAGCGTTAGTGGTGATGTTGGGATTAATCCTAACCGCATGGAGGTTGTCTTCTTGAAAAAAGCCCTGCCCCGAATTTCACTTTACGCCGAAGCCTTGACAGTTACTTTTCCCGGAATTTGCCGGGCTGTGGGTTGGGCGCCTCTCGGAGGCGGGGTGACCCTGATGCGGCATTGGATCAATCACCAAGTCAAAGAATCCCGAAAGCTCCGTTGTGATATTGAACATCCGGCGAGGACTTTAAAACGAGTCGGGAAACACCTGGGCTTTTCCGGAGGCGTGGTGGGGCAGATGACGAGTGGGGACATCCGAAAATTCAAGAAAGCGGTTTTGTCCCGAAAAAGTTGGGAAGTCTTTGCTGTGGGGACTGCCGGTTTTTCCAACGCGGTGAGGGTGGGAGAAAGAACTTCTCATGACTCCAGGAAGGTGGGAACGATAAATTTGTTGATTTGGATATCAAAACCCCTGGCCCTGCCGACGCTTTTTGAGGTTCTTCAAATAGCCGTGGAAGCCAGGACCTTGGCGGTGCTTGGATTAAAGGTCAAAAGCCGGGTGACCGGTACTCCCGCGACCGGAACCGGCACCGACTGTGTCACCGTGGCTTGTCCTTCCGGAAAAGAGATGAGGGTCTATGCGGGCAAGCACACGGTGTTGGGCGAGTTGGTGGGAAAGGCGGTTTTAAAAGTCATGGGTCAAAGCGAGGTTGGAAAATGAAAAGAGCCCTAAAGGATTACCTGTTCTTATTGGGGTTGGTAATCTTCTCGCCGGGTGACCGGTTGTGGGCGGGGGATACTCCGGTTTTTCCCCAGCGCATTATTTCACTTTCGCCGCATTACACCGAGATTCTCTACGATATCGGCGTCCAGGACCGATTGATCGGGGTAACGAAATTTTGCAAGTTCCCCCAGGAGGCGCAAAAGAAGGAGGTTGTAGGCGGTTTTTTGAATCCAGATATCGAGAAGATCGTTGCATTGTCACCGGACTTGGTTTTGCTTTTGCCTGCAAGCGAAAGTACCGCTGAAACCCTTAAAAGCCTCCATATACCTATTCTCGTCCATAGTAACGACAGGATAGAAGAAGTGCTGGAAACCTATGATTTACTTGGGGAAAAACTGGGATGCAAGATGCAGGCGGGCCGGGCAAAAGCCAAACTGGTAAAGCGTTTGGAAGACATCCGTGAAAAGGCCAAGACCCGAAGGGCGGTTTCCATACTGTTTGTGGTGGGGCACGGGGTGGGATCCCTCCAGCAGATTTATACCGCCGGAACCAATTGCTTTGTCGGTGAAATATTGAAATGGGTGGGTGGGAATAACGTTATGGCTGGTACTGACATTCCTTTTCCACTTGCTTCCAAGGAAAATCTCATCAAGAAGAATCCTGAAGTCATCATTGATGCCATTCCCAGCGATGAAGCCACGAAAGACACTATCGAGGAAGCCCAAAGAGCCTGGGCGATGCTCCCTTCTTTAAGCGCGGTAAAGAATAACCGCCTCTATTTCTTGAAGGAGGACGAATATTTGATTCCCGGCCCCACCATGGTGGGCCTCGCTGAGTACCTTTCAGAAATTTTCGATGGAGTCGATAGGAAGAATTAGTTTTCCGTTGACAAGCACTGGGGGGCAGAGTATCAATTACCCCATAACTCAAGGTGTTCGGGAAGCCGGTGTGAATCCGGCGCGGACCCGCCACTGTGAGGGGCGAAGTTTGTCCTTGTGTCACTGTTTGAAAAAACGGGAAGGCCCAAGGAGTCGGATGCCCCGAGCCAGGAGACCGGCCTTGAGAAATCTTCGAATGCTTCTTCGGGAATAAGGAGCGGCGAGTTAAGCCTTTTTTCGGGTTTTCCTCCCTGCCATATCCCCTAAAGCCTTCGGCCTCGGGGGTAGGGCATGTCAAAGTTTTTGTGTTATTGCCGTGTTTTTCTTTTGGCTTCAGCTTTTTTTACTTCTGTCGTTTCCCCTTCATTCCTTTTGGCGGACCAACCCGTTTCAGAGCCTTCCGGTAACACTTTAACGGTGGAATCCAATCCTAATACCATTACGGCTCAGGTCCCTGTGGCATTGCCTGAAGTCGTGGTGACCGCCAACCGTTTGGATACGCCCCTGAGCCAGGTGGCGAATTCAATGAGTGTCATCACGGCCAAAGATATCGAGGAAAAACAAGCCGATACGGCCCTGGACGCGCTCCAGGGTGTTCCTGGTTTGACCTTGCTTCAAAATGGTGCGCCCGGCGAAAGCTCCTCACTCTTTATCCGAGGAGCGGACTCAAGCCATACGCTGGTTCTGATCGACGGTATTCCTTTGAACAATCCGATTGCGACTGACCGTGGATTCAGCAATTTTGATCAGTTGTTCCTGGATGATGTCAGCCAAATTGAAGTGGTTCGGGGACCTTTAAGCACCATTTACGGCACTAACGCTACGGCAGGCGTCGTGAATATTATCACCCAGCAAGGGGATGGGACTCCCAAGGGTTCTGTCCTGTTGGAAGGCGGAGCTTATGACACTTTTCGCGAGGTGGCTACGGCTTCAGCCGGAGATAAAAACGTTAATTACTCCTTGTCCGCTTCCCGTTTTGATACGGATGGTTTTCCCTCGGCGGACCAATCCTTTGGCAACACCGTCAATAACGTGGATGGAAACACCACCGCATCCTTGCGGGTAGGATTTCTTCCATCTTCCGATGAAGACAACAGCGTTTATGCGCGTTATATCCAGTCCCGTACAAACCTAGCGGCCCAAGCCGGGGCCGGTGGGGACGATCCCAATTATTTCCTGAATGAACGGCAGTGGGTCGTGGGAAGCCAGTCGAAATGGAAACTTTTGGATGGCGATTGGGAACAGGTCTTGGGAATTTCCTACACCGATGATTTACAACTATACACCGATGATTTTACTCCTTATCCCGATATCGACGATTCCGCTTCTTATCCAAACTCCCACTTCGAACGCGGGGCTTATGAGGGCCAAGCGGCCCAAATCAACTGGCAAAACAATCTCAACCTTTGGAAAGGTGAAACCTTAGTGGCTGGAATCCAAGAACAGGAAGAATGGGGCCGGGTGGATGACTTGACGGATTATGGCTTTGGGCCATCTGAAACTTATTTTAATCAGACCACCACGACCGGAAGTTACTTTGTGGAAAGCCAAACGGCCCTGTTGGACCGGCTTTTCGCAACATTAGGGGGGCGATTGGATGCCGTGAGTTCTTTTGGCACCCAATTCACCTACCGGGGGGCGGTCGCTTACTTTATTCCCGAGTTAGAGACGAAGTTGAAAGCCACGTATGGAACGGGTTTCACCGCCCCTTCGATTTATCAGCTTTATTCCCCCTATGGAGATGCCGGTCTACAGGCCGAGACGAGCGAGGGGTGGGACGTAGGGTTCGAGCAGCCCTTCTTGAAAAACACCATCAAGGCCGGGGCGACTTATTTTCACAATAATTTCACGAACTTGATTGATTTTGAGGACACGGCCACGCCTCCCTTTGGCCAGTATTTCAATGTTGGCACGGCCCAAACCGAAGGGTGGGAAACCTTCGTTTCTGCCAAACCCATTTTGAATTTGGAACTAAAGGCTGACTATAGCTATACCTGGGCTTTTGATCCGAACTGGGTGAACGATGGGCTAACCGGTCTACAGCTCTTACGGCGACCACAGAACCAAGCCGATTTCAGCGCTTCCTACCAATGGAGAGGCGTCCATCTCGGCTTCAACGTGCTTTATGTGGGGGACCGGCCTGATGAAGCTTTTGTGAACTTAACGAGCACCCCGGTCACAATGCCTTCTTATACCGTGGTGAACGTCACGGCCTCCTATGAGGTTAATTCCAACATCAAGTTCTTTGGTCGGGTGGACAACCTTTTCAACGAGATTTATGAGCAAATCTACGGCTACGGTACACCGGGAGTTTCGGCTTACCTTGGAACCAAGATTTCTCTTTGATCACAGGAAGAAGCCTCTTACTACTCGTTTGGCTCCTGGCCCCGGTCGTGCCTCTCCTCGCGACCGGGACCACGGCGGCCTCCATCCATGTGTGGGTAGAAATAGATTATGGAACCCAAGAAAAGCAGCTTGTTAAAAAATCAATTCTCCTCAAGCCGGGAAGCACGGTGGTGGACGCCACGAAGAGGGCGGTGGGCGTGACACAAGGTTTCGTCTGCTGCAATCCCAAGGACGTGGAATCCATCGATGGGGTGAAATGCGATGCCGAAAAGGGAATCTGGTGGCTCTATGAAATCAACGGGAAAAAAGGGCAGGTTTCAGCTTGCCGTTATCTTTTAGAGGACGGTGACTGCGTGACCTGGCGTTATTGCAAGGTGGGTAGGCCTCAAGGGAAACCGGTAAGTGCCCACCCAACAACAATCCCAGTCCCCGGATCTTGATGGGGCCTTTGATGGGGAAAGAAGTTAAAGCTATGGAAAAAACAGGAGGTGATTTGGGTGAAGAAAACGACGCTGAAGCTGAAAAAGGCGAAGAAGTCCGTGATTGCCCTGCGGAAAACCTGCAAAGCAAAAGGCACGGGGCTTTCGCATTACGTCATGATGGAATCGAAGAACAAGTAGGGCATTGGCGTGGAAGACCGTCCCGATACACGAGTCGCGGGGCGGTCTGCCAGGTCGTGGGGTAATAAAGCCGTATCATGGGGTTCAGGTAAATGAAAACAACTGTAATCGCCGCCTTACGGGGCAAACATTTCAACACCGGTAATGGCCGCACACTTCAACCCGTTGACATCCAACATCGCGATTATGTCGGGCTGGTTGATCCCGACACCGCCTTTTGGTCGTTGGTGCGCAAAGACCGCTTGGGGGACGTTTTGACCACTGGCACTTTATTGCGGAAATACCATGAAAAGGCAGGCACCTTCGCAAAAGAGATGGAATATTTGCGATTCGGACTAAAGCCATCGGCGGTTTATTTCAATCCCACCGAGCGCTGTAACCTGAACTGTCCCTATTGCTACATACCTGAAACCATGCGCGCCCAAGGGGTGCACATGACGAAGGAAAAACTGGTGGAAGCGTTGGCGATTCTACAGAAGTATTTTCGGCGAACGGTCCCACGCGGACTCAAGCCGCAGGTTGTTTTTCACGGTTCCGAACCCCTTTTAAACAAGGACGCCGTGTTTGCCGGAATAGAAAAATTTGGAGGTTATTTCAATTTCGGGGTGCAAACCAATGGAACGTTACTGGATGACGCCGGCATTGAATTCCTGAAATCACGCCGCGTGGCGATCGGCCTTTCGCTGGATGCTGGAGCGGAAACGGTGGCGACCCGGACGCGCAAGACATGGGCGGGCGGAAGCGTGTACAAGAAAGTGGTTAGTGTGGTGGAGAAGCTGAGGGGATACCCGAATTTCAGCGTCATTTGCACGGTCACCCAGGAAAACATGCGCCACTTGATCCAAACCGTGGATTTCTTCCACGGACTGGGGGTGCCGACTTGCATGCTCAATCCGGTTCGTTGCACAAGGGAAGGGGCGCGGAAAATCAAACCCCTCGACTATGAAATGAGCAGGTATTATTTAGCCGCATTGGATCGTACCCAACAACTGTATCGGCAAACCGGACGGAAACTGGTCGTGGCCAACTTCGCCAACATCCTCATCGGAATTTTGGCCCCGCAAGCGCGCCGATTGATGTGCGACATTTCCCCGTGTGGGGGCGGACGCTGTTTTTTCGCGGTTTCGGCCAGTGGTGATTTGTTCCCTTGCAGTGAGTTTATCGGCCTGGAGTCATTCAAGGGAGGCAACCTCTTCCGGGACAAGATTGAAAAGGCGCTGGTTAGCAAGCCCTTTAACCAGGTCACCGGGCGAAAGGTAGAGGATATTGACCCTTGCAAGCGGTGCGCGGTGCGGCACTTCTGCGGGTCACCCTGTCCTGCGGAGGCACATGAAATGCGTGGCGGTATGCAACAACCCGGCGCCTTCTGCGAGTTGTATGAGGAACAGGTGCGCTATGCGTTGCGCTTGATCGCGGACGAACGCCAAGAAGACTACCTTTGGGACCATTGGGACAAGGACACCGTCACATCATTCGAAATGATGTCATCCTAGACGAGGAGGGTTCAGCTTTGGAAATATTGAAGGTTCAGCTCATCCTGGGAGGCGCGAGATCAGGGAAATCCAGGTTTGCCCTTCATCAGGGAAATGAGGATGGTTTGAACCCGAAGATATTCCTGGCGACGGCCTCTGCGGGCGATGATGAGATGAAGCGCCGGATTGATATACATAAAGCCGAGCGCGGTCGGGAATGGAATACTGTCGAGGAACCCTATTACCTAACGGATATCCTGCGGAAAAATGCGGTTCATGAAAATGGATTGGTTATTGTTGATTGCACGACGCTTTGGATTTCGAACTTGTTATGCGGTATTGGAGGAAAAACGTTGTCTTTTGGAGAAGTCGAGAAGGAATTTGAAAGGTTTCTTGGCTCCTTGACCGGGGCGAAAGGAAACATCCGGTTTGTCTCGAATGAAGTCGGGGAGGGTATTGTCCCGGACAACCCCTTGGGTCGTGATTTTCGTGACCTTCAGGGCCAACTCAACATGTTGCTTTCGGGCGTTGCGGATCAGGTTGTGCTCATGACTGCCGGAATTCCCCGAAAAATAAAATAAGCAAAGGACGAATCATGAATACCTTGAAAATTAAATTTGCCATTCCGGCGCGGGATGAAAAAGCCATCAAGAAAGCCCTGGAGCGTCAGGCGAAGCTTACCAAGCCTGCGGGTAGCCTGGGCCGTTTGGAGGAAATAGCCATTAAGGTGGCCGGAATTACGGGTGAGGAAATCCCTTCGCGGGGGAAAAAACGAGTGATTCTTTGCGCGGGAGACCACGGCGTAACCGCCGAAGGCGTGTCGGCCTTTCCATCAGCCGTGACCCCCATGATGGTCCTGAATTTCCTGAAGGGCGGGGCGGCCATCAACGCTTTGGCCAAGGTGGCCGGGGCCGAGGTGCAGGTGGTGGATGTGGGGGTGGCGGCGGACCTGCCCAAGTCCAAAAAGCTGGTTTCCGCCAAGATCGCCAAGGGCACAAAAAACTTCAAGATCGAATCCGCCATGACCCCCTCCGAATGTAAAAAAGCCTTGGACTTGGGATTAAAGCTGGCCGAACAGGCTTTGAAAGACAAGGTGAAATGGGTGGTTCTGGGTGAAATGGGGATCGGCAATACCACTTCCGCGGCCGCGCTCATGGCCGACTTGTTGCCCTGCGCGGTGGAGGATGTGACCGGTTTCGGGACGGGCATTGATCGCACCCAATGGCTGAACAAATGTCGTGCCATCCAGGAAGGCCTCAATCTCCACAAAGCCCACACCCGTAATCCCCTGGAAGCCTTGCAACGGTTGGGTGGCTTTGAAATCGCGGCCTTGACCGGCGTCGTCCTGGGTTGCGCTAAAAACCATATTCCCGTTGTTGTGGATGGGTTCATAACTTCGGCGGCTTTCCTGGTGGCCTACCGGTTGAATCCCAGGGTGAAGGATTATTGTTTTTTCTCCCATCGTTCTGAGGAACCGGGACATTCCAAATTCTTTGAAATGTTGAATGAAGAGCCTCTTTTGAATTTAAAAATGCGCTTAGGCGAAGGTACGGGTGGTGCTTTGGCCCTGAATATCCTGGAGTCGGCCCTTTGCGCCCATGCCGAAATGGCGACCTTTGAGAGCGCGAGTGTGCCCGAAAAGATCGGGAAGAACAAAACGGGAAGAAAATCCGGAATTTCTTCCAAAGTTTAAGGGGGATATGCGTTTCGTGAAAAGCCGTCTTTTCAAACCTGTTTTATTCGCCTTTTCAACCCTCTCATCCATTCCGATAGATCCCGGAAAAGGTTCGTTGGATGAACTCAAACATTCCGTGGTTTTTTATCCCCTGGTGGGCCTGGTTCTGGGAGGTTTGTTGGCCTTGGTTGGGCTGATCCCGATGGCGCCTGATCTCGGGGCGCTGTTGTTGCTCTTGGTTTGGGTTCTCTTCACGGCGGCTTTTCACTTGGACGGCTTGGCCGACTGCCTGGACGGTTTTTTCGGGGGACGAACACCCAAGGAACGCCGCCGGATCATGAAGGATTCGGCGGTGGGTGTTTATGGGTTGACGGGTATTGTTCTTCTCTTGGTTTCCAAATATGTATTGTTGAGCCATGACTTGGCCAAGGGTGAGGCGTCCCAATGGCTGATTGCCATTCCGGTGGTTGCGCGATGGGCCATAGGTCTTTCCTGCTTAATATCCAAAGCTCCTTCGGGAGATAAAGGATTGGGTTCCCAAATCGTGGGGTTACCCGTGAAATGGTTTTTGTTTTCGACTTTTCTATCGATTTTCATCTGTGGGTTACTTTTAAAACTCGGCGCCTTATGGGCTTTCCTGGTAGCCATAGGCGTATCCGTTGGGATAAGCCGATTTTCCAAGGCCCGGATAGGCGGCTTGACAGGTGATGGTATGGGCGCCACGGTTGAATTGACGGAGGTTTGCCTCTTATTTCTATCGTGTTTTAAATGCGCTTAACATCAAAAGGGAAATGAAAGTAAGTTATCATTTGATGAAAAATTGGAAGAAAGAATTTTTAACTTTTTATTCTTTCAAACCACTGGTCGGCCAATATGTTTTCTCCACAACTTGTTTGTGGAAATCCATAGAAAAATTCTCCATAAGCAGTAATAACATTTTCTGAAGAGGGATTTCTCCAAGTCGAGCAACTGTGTTAACAACAACTGCTTGTCATTCCCGATGGCAGAAGGAATTTTTGAGCGAAGGTATTGGACACCGCTGGTCGGAGTTGGACTGAAAAATCAAGGAACGGTCTTCAGTCAATGACAAGCGTTGTCATTGCTAGCCCCGAGCAACGGTGGAATAACCTGCTAGATGGTCCATATTTTCTTTAAATGGAGGCCGATCTAAAACAACGAGTGATAAAAATCAAATAATCGCTTAAAGAACGTCCTCTAAGAAATTTGAGAGGCAACTCCACCTATCCTGGCTTGTTTGGGTGTCTATTGTTATGAACACCTAATCCAAAGGGCTTGTTTTGCATTTAAACGGGGTTTTTTAGTCTCTGGACGGCATGGAAGATGTTGCCGGTGGCGATAGTTGGTTAAAGGTTGATATTCTAGTTTAAGCTCAGCATTAGGTTCGCTGCGAGGTTTGTAAATGACCAGCAAAGTTATTCCGAAAAAGAAAAAAGAAAAAGAGTACAAACCGGCTAGAAAATTTGTCGATTTCTATGGTCGTGTAAACAAAGTCAAAAATGTTCGGTTAATCCGGTTGAAATCTAACAGCAAATCAAATTCCCCTGATTATCACCTGCCAAAACTCAATGCTTACCTGGAAGTAAAGGAATTGCGTGATCGAGCGGACATCGAGCGCTCTGTCCTGTTCTGGAGAATAATCTCCAATTTCAAGAAGTATATGGACCTTGATCCGTTGCATAAAAATGTTGCTGGTGTCTATCTCCTGGAAGCACCATCTCGATTCAAATACCCACATGATGAAAAGAACTTGAAGGAAGCGAGCAACAAGATTCTTCAAGCAGTCTTGAATGACCTAAAGGAAGTGGTTCTAAAAAACAACGTGAGAATTAAAATCTCAAAAGTTGGGGAAAAAGACAGCTATGTCGGATTCTCTACCCACGACGGGGGAATGATCAGTCCCGAGCAGACTATTTATGAAAACATCAAAGACAATTTAATCGTTGCTGACAAACAGCTTCAAGAAGCGGCCCACAAAGGAAAAAAAGGGATAGTTTTGTTGGCCAATAGATACGTGCATGCTAATTATTTGGGGCATATCTATGGCGGCTTGTCGTTAGGGATCGAGGATCTGGTTCAGTTAAAGAACATTCATGAAATATGGTTTGAACACAGTGAAAAGACAGCGACGTATGAATTGGTTTACGAGAAATCCTTTTTTGAAAATATGTTACAGGGAGTTTTGGCGGATGATAAAAAACACTTCCGCCTCTTTGAAAATTGGATTTATCACCTAAATGACAAGAGATGGACCTATCAACCGCAGCTTTTCCAATGCCTGCAATACGCTTTGAAAGTAAAACGGCCGGACGAGTTGTTTGGTGACAGATTCGCCCGCCAACAGATGGTGCAACTCGGGAAGCCATTGGCGGAAAAAGGCGATTATGACAAGGTCATCTGGCTCATTGAGAAATTCAAAGACGATAGTCATCCATCGATCATTCCCGTGGCCGGAGAGCGGGATTACGAGCAGGAAATACTACAAGGCGGAACCCAGGACGCCATCACCTCTGTGGTCGGTCAAGTGGTTTGGCTCGTCAAGGAACTGGCGTGGAAACAGGAATTAATTGGCACTGCACTGACGTATATCGGAGAAATCGTTAAGCACAAGAGCTTTTATGTTAAGACCCATTGTGGTTACGCTTTGCAGGACATTTCAAACAAACGAGCCTGGCTGAAAGGTTTTGGAAAATATCCGCGGGTCGAGGAATACCAAAAATTCCACGAGATTGTTTTTTATCTTTTGGACCTTGTTAAAAAGTATCCTTCCTGCTTTGCGCTTGTTAGAAGGTTGACGGATATTTTTGAAAGCTATCTCGATGTAACTGAGGCAGAAGCTTTGGAGGTATTAGAAACTTTAAGCTCAACCACCGAGTCCACCGACCTGTATGTTTACTATGCTCTTTATCGGCACCAACACTTTAAAGAACTAGGATATACGTTCGATCCATCCGAATTTATCCATAAATTAAGGGGTTTGATCACCAATAAAGATTCCAGAAGCACCATGTTCAGACCCGCCTTGGCCCAGTCCTTTTGGAGAACATTGAGGAACAAACCTGGGGAATTCACCACACTTTGCCCTTACATCGTGATGCTTTTTGATTGTGAGTATGAGCAAGAGCTATTTCCGAGGCTGAATCCTCTTCTTGAAGAGGTCTACAAGATAGACGAGGAACTCGGATTTCATTTATACAATAAATCCTTCGACATCTTATTCAGTAAATTCAAAGACGCCAATCCTTCAAATCAAATTCATTTCAGGTTCAATGTAGAAATATTTCGTAAATTGGCCAAAACAGATCCTGAAAAATATTTGGAGATTGTGAAGAAAATCGTAGTTCTCTGGGAAAAGAGCGGAAACTTCGGTTATCTGACGGATATATTCCTGCCGTTCAATGAGGTCTGCGATCCAGAAAAGCGTGAAAAAATCCGGATTGAATTCGCTCAAATCTATTTGAAAATGCTTAACCTCAGTCCGTTCATAAACAATCAAGCCATAAGTGATGCCCTGAAACTAGAAGGACCTGATAATCCAATGGTTAAAACAGACCTGGGTCAGATCACAGCCATTCTGTCGGATGTTTTCAAGCCAAGTTTAATCACTGCAATCACATTGCCCAAAAGAATAGACGATCTAGACGATAAAGAAGATACCATTGAGCGGTTTCAATTTCTTTACCAAGAGCTTTTTGGGAAAGTCACGCTTGAGATCTCGCAACGAGAAGGTCGTTATCTTTCCCCAACTGAAATCGAGTTGATCTCCGCGCGGTTAAAGGCATATTTAAAGGAACAAGGATTTTAAGTTTGATCAACCGGGTTCAAAAACGCACTTAAAAACAGGGTACTTTTTAATGAACGAAGATACACTAGGCGATCCTCAAGAAAGGGAATTTAAGAAAGATCCCATGAAGTTATTAAAAAGCTCAATTATCTTTTTCTACTTTATTAAAAGCTTTCCCGATTTCATCCGCAAATATTTGCATTGTTTGGATAACAACCAAGTTTTGACGTTTTGGTTTAGAAAATAATAGTGCAAGGCAGGTTCTCATTAATGATATAGCTGTGTCACAACCTGGTTTAGTTAATCCAATTTGACTTGGACCCGAAAGTAACATTGTTTTTGAATCAGGTACACCTAACGTAAAGAAGAGACCTTTAGCGGTTGCATGAACCAAATGGTTCGCCATTTTGACATGCGGGCGACCATGTTTAAGATTTACGAATTCTTCAATGTGGGTGAAATTAGGCCGTGAATTACCCTGAATGATATTCGATGCCCATCCATAGTTCTCTTTATAGTCTTTTCCATACTTATTAATAAGTTCGTTGTATTTATTTTCGGCCGCATTCATTTGTTCGTTTGTAAAAGGCTTATCTTTTTTGACCAGAAAAGAATTTTGATAAATTACCATTGCTTGATACGATTCGATAGTTTCGTGTGCCAAGTATTTTTCTGCTAAAACATCGTCATTATTCTGAATAAATAAAGCTGTTACCTCTAACTCGTTTAGAGTTCGCCACATGGCTAAAGCACCATCCGCAAATCCCTTTTCGAGAAGAGCTAAAATTTCGTAACCTGTTCTACAGGCCTTGTAGTTTATTCTTATGAGGGCCTCGAATTTATGATCTTTTTGATCCTTTGCTTTTTCTTTATGGTCAAGGTTAAAAATTTCAATAATTTCTACTAAGGAAAATAGAAAAATATCTAAAAGCATAAGAGGTTCTCCCCAAATATTTTGTATGCTCTCCTCGAAAAATTTTCTTTTATCTTTAATCTCTTGAGAATGATTTTCGAAATTTAGTTTTGAGTTACTGTAAATTTTTTTTGCAAGTTCAGATGAGTAAGCAGTTGAAATCTGCTCAAACTTTTCCGAACCATTTGGCCCAAAATCTTCGTCTTTTATAAGTCCTGATTTTTTGAATTTAATAACTAATCGTTTTAAAAACGGCACAGTCGTCGCTTCTGTAAAAAAACCTTTTTTTATTTTTATCATAAAAGTAGCCTTTCCCTTAAATCGGCGGTATTTATCACGGTCTAATAGAAACAAGAATGGCTTACTTTTTTACTTCTTGACCTTATTTGTGACTTGGAAGTATAAGAAGGTATACAGCAGTATACCCCTCACACTAAAAATATTAAAAAAATATTCATGTGGAGAAAAAATGAACTCTGTAGAAAAACCTGTTGAACAAATACTCGAAGACTATAAAAAGGCCATTGCCTGGGTTGAATCAATCATTTTTGATATAAAGCCAAACTGTAGGATATACAACTACCTTCAATAAAAAAATTCCAATATCCCCTTTGTTGCGGGTCAGTTTACAGGGACACAAAACTACAAATAACCAATGCCCTTATCTTAGCCGGTCTTGATGGTTTTAACGGCTTGCCTCCAGAACCAAAAAGGATAAATGATTTATTCAATATTAGAGTAGGGATATCTGCCGAAGAATATTTTTTGATTCTGTTTAGTTTATGGTCATTTGCGGCCGTGTCGAAAAACAATGATGTCATGCTTAACATGGAAATCTATTTGAATGAGGTTAAGAATAAAGAGAAAGTTTCAAAGGATTATGGTGTCGTTGTTGATGATTTAAGTTTTGAAATTGATGAGGATTTGGGGTTACCTGATCTCAAATTTACTCAGTTGTATTCGGGCCAAAGAATAGCCGAAGCGTTATTTGCTCGTAAACCCTTAATGAAAATTGCCGATAGTCGATATTTAATATCGGGGCATCCCTTTTTAAAGATCCAAATGACTCATAAATTTTTACAGAAAGCATTTGATTTTGCACGTAAAGTCGAAGGAGAGAAATCCTCCAAATTCAGTCAATTTGTCGGGAAACGTTTGGAACGTTTCTTTGACGAGCTTTGTTCTTATTGGGACCCATTAAATGGGCATCATGTGGAATATGAATATATTAAAAAAAGTAATAAAAAAAGTTCCGACCACATAGTATTCGAGAAGGATGGGAATGATGATGTGGTTTTGCTTTTTCAAGTTAAGACAAAGGATTTATTGGAAACGGTATTTTACGGTACGTCGAAAGATACACTTGAAGTGGAATTAGGAAAATATTGCGAATTTATATATAAGAGCATCATTTACCTTTATGAATTGAACAATGCTGTAAAACAAAAGAATCTTCGGGGCGATTATAAGGCGATAAGTGAGCGTGTCCTATCAGCTAAGAAATGTTGTCTTGTAGGCGTAACACCGATTGATCCGGCGATATTTACTATTTTAGCAATGCGTAAAAAGCTCATTTTCGCTGTGGAAAATAAAGTTGGTTCGACCGTGTGGAAATGGTTTCAGGAAAAATATGAGGCTGGTAATTGGAACTGGCACATTCTTGGGCTAGAACATTTTGAGATATTCCTTAATCTTCCTAAGGCCCAACGTAACTTTCACGACTGTTTTCAGCAATATTTAAAGGCTAGCGGAATAGATTCGGTACTGGCTGATAAAGTGTATGGAATTCCTGATTCATTTAGGAATTTTATTATAAAGCGTTTTGAAATGAAGAGGAACTTCGAAGAAGTTCCGAATCTTAAATTTGTTTTTGAAAATTACTTTAAGCGTTCAGCGAGTTATTTTTTCTCGGAAGAAGTGGGCTGAGAAATCTTCTTAATAGAACAAGAATATTTTTTAGAGACGGGAGGGCATAAAAGTGCTGCCTGATTTCCAAAAGTTGAAACAAGAAATTCAGAAGTATCTTCAAGCGTTTTTTCAGAAGGCGAGCGAACAAGATCAGCTTTTACAGATGGTTGGTCGCATTAAGCATTACGAAGGAGACCGCACGAGTAATAAAAGCGAAGATGGATACGAATCCGAGTCGTCTTACACTGATTTGGAAAGCCCGATGGAAATTTTACCAGAAGAAATTATTGCTCAGGGGCCAAATGCTTTTGTGAAACATGGTCTTGCTATGGCTGAAGATATGAAACGACAGATGATTCAAGATATGTTTAAGCACATAAGCGAGGGAGTAGAACGGGTAGGTAATACAGTAAACACAGACGGAAAACCCTTTTCGGCAGAACTTTATCTTGCGGCGTTAGAAAAAAAATCAATTAGCTTTAATGATGATGGAACTCCGCATCAGCAAACTGTGGTAGGTGTCGAGGAGGAATATGTAAAAAAAACCAATGAGCAGTTAGAAAATGATCCTAAATTAAGGGCTCGTTATGACGAAATTATGAAGAAAAAGAAAGAGGAGTGGGATGCTTCAGAAGGCGATAGAAAATTGGTTGATTAATACCAATGAACGGCGATATCAACTGCCGTTTGTTCAGGTACTAATCGCCGAGGGACACACGATTAAATATGTATCGAAACACACCCAGTTAGAACAGGGTAAAGACATTATTTCGATTGATTCTTCAGGTGTTGTTTGGGCTTTCCAACTCAAAACAGGAAATGTGAATTTATCTGAATGGAAAAATATTGTTGGAGAAATTCGAGAACTTTCCGAGCTTTCGCCCGTACATTCGTCTATACCAGCCGGGACACCATTTAGAGCGGTACTTGTTACAAATGGCCGAATCGGTGATTTAGTACGTCAGCAAATCGTCCAGATTAATCAAGACAATATAGCAAAGAACCGACAGGTTGCAAAAATAGAAACAGTTGAGGTTGATGAACTGATTGGTCGCTTTTTAAAGGGGCAAGGTGATTTCATTCCAACACAGCCCATAGATGTGAGTAAGTTTTTGAGTTTCTATTTAGCAACTGGGCAAGACTTCTTTGATAAAAAATTATTCCAGGAATTTATTTTAGGTTCTTGTCTGCTTGAAACCGCGAAGCATGGGACTGAAGCAAAACACGCAGTAACCAGTGCTGTAATTATGACGGCCTATTCTCTGAAAAATTACCAAGAAAAAAAGAACCATTTAGCTATCTTCGAGGCGTGGATTTCACTGCTTGGCTATATCTGCCGTTTTGCTACTCAAAAAGGCATGGATAAAGAATTAATGGAAAGTATTGGAGAGATGCTTTTGGATGAAGCGGTGAATGAAATACAACAAC
Organism: candidate division FCPU426 bacterium; assembly: GCA_963796105.1. Taxonomy (GTDB): domain Bacteria; phylum Oederibacteriota; class Muellerivitia; order Muellerivitales; family Muellerivitaceae; genus CAWCKJ01. The sequence goes on along the minus strand of CAWCKJ010000015.1, from coordinate 16,145 downwards.
TAGAAGAAGAGATGTTTGCGAGACCTATTAATCAGGCTTTCGTTGTCGAAAATATGTTTGGGGATGGAGCGTTGATATATCGTGCCCGTGCGACCATTGTTCTTGGCGTGATTTGTGCTTATCACGAGTATTTGCACGAACACGGCATGAAGGACATCACCCGCGAAAAAACTTTCGAATATATATTTCGAAATCTTCAAACCTTGTGGTTGTGGGGCGAAAGCGCATTTCCGTATTTCTATTGGATTATTCGTTTCCTTGAAACCTCTGGTAAAACTGAAAAAGCTGGTGGTATGTGGATGGATATATTTGCCGTTTTGTCGAGCATTTCCGAAAATGAAAATCTCTGGTTTCCCTCACCCTATGTTAGTGCTGAGGAGGTAATCCGTAAAAACTATGGGATGATTCGGCCTGAAGAAGAACGGGAAGTAGAACCGAAAAGTCCGGGCTCATACATATTGAAGACGATCATTGAGATTATCGCGAGGCGTAGTGGACGAATGTTGCTTGAACAACGTTGGCGCCAAGTAAGCCATGTTTATCTTTTGGAATTTATACCAAGGGAAGTACCTGATATGTTTTTGTGGAGGTCTGAAAGCGGCACTAATGATGCAAAACCGCCCGAGAAAACTCAAAGATGGAAAACACTACTCGAAACATCATTGGATAAGAGCAAAGTGCCCATCTTTAAGTTTGATTGCGCCAACACTATTTTGCCATTTTATATCTTGGTAGCCCCCCACCGAGCGACCACAAACATAATAAGGAAATTCGAACTTAGGTAAATAACTAGGAGTCGTAATAGTATGAAGAATCGCCAACTGACCAAGAACGAAATTAATAATTTGTTTCTGCCGCTGTATAAAACTGTGACCTTACGGTTGCAAAAATCAAGTCTGGGTAACGCTAAGTTGTTATGGGCATTGCGCCGAAAACTCGTAAAAAGTCTTAGTTATGATGAACGCGGAACACCAATGCACCGCAGACGCATCAAAGCCATGAAACGGGCTGAACAGAACAACAAGTGCGCCATTTGCCATAAATCATTACCAAAACGGGATGTGGTCCTTGACCGGTTTGAGGCTATGAAAGGTTACACATTGAAAAACACGAGGGTTCTTTGTAGAAAATGTGACTTCGGGGTACAGGCAGAACGTAAGTTTAAATAATTGAAAGGAAATATTTGATGCCCCAGGACGATTCAAAAAACAAAGACCCTTTGCATTTCTTTTCGCACTATTTCACAGATGAAAGCGCACACGAGACTTCTAATTGGGTAGAGGTTATCCAGGGAGTTCTTACAGAAAACAACCTCATCATCAAAGATGTGGCAGATAAATACGGAAATTTAGGTATCGCAGCCCTGGGTGGTTTTTATGCCGAAGCCCATCAAACAGCAACATTTAATGTTGATGCCGCCATTAATCAAACTGCTGAAAGTGCTGTGCGGGTAGACAGTACTGCAAATGCGTCACCTGATATTGACACTTCATGGGGAAGGAAGTTTAGCCTCAAATTCTATCGTGATGCTAAAGCAAGTTTATATCAACAATCCAAGGCCGAACACGGCGATTCAACAGGTTTACCTAAGTACAAAGACATGGAACGCCTTGTCCCTGCTGACCAAATTGATGAAGCGAAAATTATTGCGGAACAACGGGCAAATCAAGTGTCCGCTACTAACCCGGCGTTGGCAGAGCGGTATAGGGAAACACTGAATCACCTCACAGACCGCATTGTTTCACCAGAAGGTGCGGAATCAAAACCTTTGGAGAAAGACGAAGCAAATAAATGGGCTTTAGATGCAAAGAATGGTCGTATAAAGGATTTGCAATATGAAGATTCAGTAACAGAAGACCATTGCTTAGTGGAGATTGGTAAAGCGGCTGGAACTGCCGCATTGGTAAATGCTTCAATACTTGCCGCTCCGGTTGTCATCGGGAGTCTAGATCGGCTACTTAAAGAACCAGGTTTTGGTGGTGAAGAGTATTTTAAAGAATTGAAAAAGTGGAGCGCGGAAAAGGGAATACCTACATCTTTTGATACGTTTGTGAAGTCTGCATTGGCCGGAACCTTGTCTTTGGCGAATAAGTCTGGTTGGTTGGAAGGGCCATTAGAAGGTTGCCATCCCTCTATCTATTCGGGTATTGCGATAACAGCGGTTGAAGCAGCTAAAAAATTCTTACTCTGTGCCAACAAACAATGTACCGGTGAAGAAGCCACTGAACATATTTTCAAGGCGGGTCTCAAGACTTCATCAACACTTGCAGGAAAAGTTTTAGGCCAGACAATCATACCTATACCCATTATTGGGGGCATCATCGGCGCAATGATTGCGTCACATGTAATTGCCCGTGGTGTTGATTCTGTTGAAAATTCCACTGCCATCACCTTGTTGCGCGAAATAGATAAGCACTATGAGGCAAATAAAGAGTGCCTCAAAATGATGTTTGAAAGTTCTGCGAATTATGTTGAGGTGTTCGAAGGTTACCGGCAAATCATTCAAAAGCGAGTAGCAATTAAAGTCGACCATAGAGAAATGGCTGTAGAAACGGCAAACATGATTGATGAACAGCATGCAATCGTTGATGAAAATAAAGATGTTATTGAAGAGGTGACAAAGCGACAATCTCTTTTTAGCGAAATTAACCGAAGGATGAGCTTGGAATGACGACCGATAAAACGGAAACCCAATTAAGTCTTCAACAATTGAGCCGGATTGACATTCCTGCGAAGATGATGGCGGATCTAAATATTGAACATATTTTGCAAAAGGTGAAGGAGGCTTTTGCGGATATTGACGCTGTTGGAAAAAACGTGGCAGAAATATCGAATGCAGGTTTTTTAATTAAATTCTTTTATGGGGTCACGGGAAAGACCACTAAGACATTGGCTGAGGCAATCAGGGTGCAAGGGGAATTGGCGAAGTTTCAAATGGCTTTGATGACTCTTAATCTATTCCTTGCCAAGGAATTGAATAAACAACAACAAGAGTTGATGCGTCAAGGCGAGGAAATACTTGCCCAGAACCGAGAATTGCAAAAACAACACGCTGAATTAAAAGAACTAACCAAGAAGTCAATTCAACAACAAGAAACCATCCTGAAACTCAACAAATTAACAGAAGACCAGGAAAAGGCTATTCGTGACTTACTGGATAAGGCGGAGAAGTTACGTGAAATAGAGGAAAAATATTCTGCGCGGCTTGAAGAATTAAACCTAAATTTTAATAAAGGTATGGAGAATCTTGCTGGCGAAGTGGAAAAACAGAGTCAAGCAGCAGAAGGCCAAAAGGAGTTATTGAAATCCCACGGCGTGGGACTGGAAAAGCTCAATGAAATTTCCGTTGAAAACAAAAACGCCATAAACACGGAGAAGGGAAAAAGAAAAGATGTGGTTTCATGGCTAAAGAAACTAACGATTGCTTTCATTCTTCTGGCGGCAATTGTCGGTGTTGGTTTTGCCGTTGTTTTTTTGAAAGGAAAGTAGGCTTGGTTCCTGAAGAATAAAATAACTGACCTTCCTGTTTTTCCCAAACCTTCTTGGATGAACCTCTTTGACGAAGTTGAACCTGTAATGTAATCTTGACGTATGCCAACCTGCAAATTTTGTTTACGAGAAGTTTCTCAACTCATAAAACAGAGCCATATAGTCCCTAAGTGGATGTATGACGGCATTTTTGATGACGAGAAAGGGAGGGCTTTTCGGCCTGACCCTAGAACCAGAATAATGGTTCCGGTTCAAGATGGCATCTGGCGGACATTTCTCTGCCAAACCTGCGAAGAAATGTTCGGAAAAGACGATACCACCGCGAGTAACCTTCTAACGGATAATAACCTATCCTCCCCTCAGAAGAAGTCGTTGGTTAAGGAAAATTTGACGCCTGAAATATTAGAAGGCGAAATAGTCGAAAGATGGTCGGAAATAAGTTTCCGGGAATTACAGAAGTTCATTTTTGGCGTTTTGATGCGACAGTGCTATGGATCATTGGGTGACGAGGACCAGTGCCTTGTCGGGGAATATCTTGCTGAAATTAGGCGAATATACGAGTCCGAACAAATTATTGAAGACAACACGTTTCCTATTGCGATTTCTAAACTTGTGAAAAATTATTTTCAAGCAGGAGTTAGGATGCCTGTTTTGCAAAATTGGGTTGATTTTGGTGTTGTCGTATTTATGGGAGGGGGATACGTTTTTCAAATATATGTGCCTTCCCATGAACTTCCGCAAGGAGCGATGGACGTTAGACTTCGTGGGGACGGCACAATGATTGTAAAACACGTCAATTATAAAGACGTTCCTTGGTTCAAAATCTTTGATGATTTAGAAATTCTTACTTACAGGCGTCCTCAGAAAAAATAGAAAGAGGTTCTTAAATGATTTATGAATAATATGGCACACATAATCAAGATAAGAATTCCAGGGTTAAAGGAACCATCTGATAGATTGCTTTATCCAGCCGTGCCATCATCCGTATTGGGAGCCATAAATGTATTTTGCGGCCCCAATAACTCCGGAAAATCGTACTTTCTAGAAGCGATAGCAGCTCTCCTTGGAAACAATCAGGCATCTAAAAATTATCAGGGCTTTGAAATAGTCTTAAACAATGACATTAAAAACGTTCGCTATTATCTTCCGGGACCTTATTGGAATAGCAAAGAAGGTATGGGTGTGATTTCGGGTAAGTATAAAAATATTGACCCAAATAAACCCTCGGATTTTCGGAACTTTTCTCTTCAGTTTTTCTCCGAAGTGTTGAATAGAAAGCCTTTTGGTAGTGCCAAGGATATTCCCCGGGATGATCTCTTGGCTTTATTAGATCAGATTACAGAAGACGAATTTATTGTAAAAGAGTGTGATTCCAACCACGAAGTTGTCGCCTTGTTAGAAAAATATTTGAAAGCAAAACTTCTCTATAGAAAAGCAAAAGCACATATCGAGCTAGTCCTTGCGAACCCAACCGGATTGGTGGTGCCGTTTTTTGAATGGAGCGATGGACAGAAAGCAGTTCTCTATTTTTTGCTTTGCCTAAAATATTGGAAACCCGATGTTCTGTTGGTCGATGAACTGGAAAATCATCTTCACCCAATTTATATGAGCGAAATCCTTGATCTGATTAAAAGCAGCGTTCCCCAGACGTTCGTTGCTACTCACCACCCTCACATCATATTCAGCGAATATGTCGATCAAGCGTTTTATATTGAAACTATTACAGGAAATAATGTTCCGCGTGTTATTGATGAAAAATATATAAAAGTGCAACAGCAGGCCGCCCCAAAGCGAAGAATCACTACCTTATCCAATGATTTTGACAAGTTGACCGCGACCTACAAGTTATTCACAGTTCAAGACAGACAATTATTAAAACAAGCTACACAGATCGAGCATGAAGCGGATTTTGCTCTTTACCGAGAAATAATCGAGATGTTTTTCCAGGATGTTATTGAAGCTAAAAACAAAACGCTTCCTGATAGGCAGACGTCTCGGATTATTTCATCAATAGAAAGTATTACGCGTAAGAAAGAAATAACCATTCTTGATTTTGGGTCCGGATTGGGGCGCGTCGTAAAAGAGTTTTCGAAAAGCAACAAGATTACGACCCAAAAAAAGATAAGCTGGTATTGTTGGGAACCGTTCGACGAATACAGAACTAAACTTCGGCAAATAATATCTGGATGCCCCTTTGAATGTGTTGTCCTTGAAAAATTGGAAAATGTTCAAAGAAATTCGTGTGATGTAGTGATAGTTGCGAATGTTGTCCATGAGATTAACCCACACGAGTTTGCAGAATTGCTTGTCAACGTGAAGGGGTGCCTTGCTAATGATGGAATAATGATTATGGCGGAGATACATCCACTTCTACACGCCGAGAAATACTCCGTCCCATACCCTGAATACCTATTAAAGGACTTCCTAATTAAAATGGGTTTTTCATGTTCCTCGCAAACATTTTCTGTAAAAGATTCACAGGCCTATTGCATCACTGCAAGTTCCTCTTTCAGACCGTTGCCTCAACTGGCTGAAGTAATTAGTGCCATAGAGGAGATTTGGAATTCGATAAAGAGACATTCTCTTTCAAGTTATGCCAGTAAAAGGGGAGTCACCAATTCCGCTGACTATCGAACTGTGCTGATGGATATGAATACAATTACAAGCGTTGAAGCTTGGGAAACCGGTTTGTGGGGAACGTCTTCTTAGGTCGTGGCTGTCGCTCGGACGCTTTAAGTTCATTAGTTGTCACTTTTTCGGCACAAAATATGTAAACAAATCCTTCGCGTTTTGATGGGTTCCAAAGCCGCTATAAAAATTTCTGAATGATAAAAATATTTGCTGAAGTGGTGATTCCTCCAAGGCGAGCAGTTGTGTAAAAGACAGCGGCGTTGCTTTCTGAACGATAAAGCCCAGAATATTTTCAATGAGTGTGAATTACGAATGACATCGTTATGACAAGTGAAATATTTTGCTCCACTATTCTGTATTTCGTTGAAAAATATTGGTGTCCGATTTAAACCTACGGGTGATTAAAAATAATCGCTCTTGGATCGACCCCATGAAGTTTAGTAATATTTTCAAAGCCATAGAAAAGCATACCCCGCCTGTCCTTGCCGGTTTTGGGATCTATTCGGGCCTTAAATTCATCCTGGAAGTGACCGGGGTGATCCAAGTTTCCCTTACCCCCTTTGACACAATTGCAGTCCTTTCAGTCGGGTTCCTCTACCTGTTTGAAAAGCACGTGCCAATGAACCACCTCTTGGCCTTCGCTCCCGCCGTTATCGCCCTTTCCTTCTGCCATGACTTCTTCGGTGTGTTCCTCGGAAGCGAGGGGTTTACCGGGGATGTGGTCACGGGCCTCTCCATCATCATAGGTTTTTGCATCTACATGATTCACTTCCTGATGAGGAATACGCTGGAACACCAAGGGGAGTCCCCGATACATGAAGGGGGGAAGTATTCCCTATACCTGGACGTTGAGAACAAGTATTTCATCCCCGACGAACTGCTCAAGTACCACACGGAAGTCATCGGGTCGTCAGGGATGGGGAAGACCAACATCTTCAACCACATGATCGAACAAGGGATCAAGAACGGCATCGGAATGTTCGTTTTCGACGCCAAGTCCAACTACAACAAGCACATACCCTATTACGCCGAGAAATACGGCAGGATTCACGAACTCAAGTATTTCGACTTGGCGGACGTGAAGCGGAGCCAGACCTACAACCCGGACTACAAGGAGAAGCCGGACGAGGTATTCAACGGCCTGATGAAATCCATCTTTTATGGGCCTGTTAGCCAGGAATATTATCGGGACCAGGCCGCCGACGTCTTGAGCAACCTGACCAACCTTCTTTTCAAGGAGTTCAAGCACGTCACCCGGATGGATTATCAAAACCTCATTTCCAACGAGATCCGGTCCTTCAAGACCATCGAGTATTTAGCAAATAAGCACGCGGACACGGTTTCGGGAAGGTACTTCCTGGAAAAGTGGGTTGAGATGTCCGAGAAGGACCGGGAGCTTAACCTTTCGGGGCTCACCAGCAAATTATCCAGGTTCACCAACCGGGAATGGTCACCCCTCATCAACACCCTGAATCCCGACATCAAGATGAAGGACGTGGTGGATAAGGGGCAAATCTTCCTGTTTGGAACTTCGTCCCTGGTGAACCAGGAGGACTCCAAGCCGGTCATTATTTCAGCCCTCGTTGACTTGGCGGGGGTCATCGGTCACAGGCTTATTGAGAAGCCCAAGAAGCCCTTTTTCGTCTTTCTCGACGAGTTCTACACCGCCGCCTATCCGGGTTTGAACGACCTCATATCCCTTGGCCGGGAAGCGAACGTTTGCTTCTTCCTGGCCCACCACAGCTTGGGCCAGTTGGGGGCGGTCAGTCAGGAATTCAAGGACGATATCCTGACCAATACGAACCACAAGATCGTAATGAATATCACCGAGAAGGATACGGTGGATTTTTTCGCCTCGATATTCGGCACCAAGGTCACCAAGAAGGACGTTTATTCCTACGACACGCGGGCATCCCAGCCAAGGGGACGAACCGAGAAGCAGGACGAGGAATTCATCATCCATCCGAACTTCTTGAGGGGGATGAGGCGGGGGGAAGCGGTATGCCGGATCGTGTACGTTTCAGGCCCCAAAGTGTTCAAGATGAGGCTCAAGGAAGTCAAACCTCCGCCCAGTAGTTTTGATTACGTGGGATGCGTCCCGATCCGGGACAACCATTTGAAGCCGATTGAGTACAACAAGGTCGTCATCGTCAACGCCGTGAAGGAGAGCAAGCCAAAGCCCTCCCCCAAACCCAGTCCGAAGGTGGAGACGCCGGTGCCAACGGCGGGGGCCAAGAGTTCCTTTTCGGGGCACCGGGACCATTTCCAGGCCAAGGGGCCGGTGGCGAAAGAACCGGGCGGACCCGTGGCCGGTCCGGCAGCGGAAGGGGGAGCGGCTGATAAAAAGGGAACGGAGGGGACCCCGGCGTGAAGGATTACCTCGAAATGACGGAAGTTGAAGTCGCCCAGTTGGTCTGGATTCATTCCAACAAGTTCACCATCCCGGAGCTATTCCGAAAGAAGTTCTTCCCCCAAATGACCTATCGGAACACTTGTTACCTGCTCAACAAGTATGCCCGGCCCGAAAAGGGGTTTCTCCACTCGGAGAAGCCCACCCAGACCTCCAATACCTATTACTACCTGACGGCGGGGGCTATCCGAACCCTGGACGCCATGGACCGGCTACTTGTCAGGAGCACCAAATACCCCATCAAGATCAACCCATATGAAAGGGAGCACGACATGAAAGTCCAGGAGGTCAGGATTGCTTTCGAGGCCAAACCCGACCTGGGGGGCGTCTTTTGGGTGAGTGACTTCGAGATGCGTTCCGGCATCACGCCCGCGGTCAAGGCGCGGTTCCAGGCGGGGGAACTGGACAAGGGGCGGTGGCGGTCGAGCTGGTCGGATGGCCGCAACAAGAGCCGCAGGACCCCGGACGGGTATTTCGAGGCGGACGTGGACGGCCAGCGGATGGCCTTCGCCTTCGAGTTCGAGAACAAGCCCCGGTCGGACGGGAAGATCCAGGACATGGTGAGCTACCTGAACTATTCCTTCCCGGAGGCCACCAAGATGGTGGTTTCGGCCATCGAGAAGAACGCCATAAGGATGATCCGGGCGCTCCAAATCAAGATCAAGAAAAACGAACAGGAGAAGTGGTTTGTCAGCGACTTTGAGAAGGCCACGACCCTGCCGTTCAAAGAAATCTGGTACCAACTGGACCACCCGCTGAGTGAACCGGGAGGGGATGGGGAGGCTCAGGGCGGGGGGGAGGGCCTTCATCGGCGATGAAATGGAAAATTCGACTTTGATGTTATTTGACGGGGGTTTTCCCATGCTCCGATGGCGACCCCCCCTATCTACGCATCAAGTGATGATGCTAGAAACGATAGGGGGGGTCGCCCTCTACGCATGGGGTACCAGTAAAAAGATTAAAGTCGAATTTTCGAGGATTGGAAGGATGAAGGATAAGAGTAAAAGACAAAGACAAACAGTGAGAACAGAGGTGGGAGGACGGGATTGAAGTGGTGCGGGGGATTATGGTGGTGCTGGAAAGTCCTGTGATTGAAGAAGGGGGAGGGGGGACTAGGTAAACCGTAGCTGGTGAAGTAGTGGGTGGGGGATGTCGGCGGGGTGGAGTGGGTAAGAAACTTGAGGGGGATGGAGCATGTGGGAGATCATCATCGACAAGGAGCCCAAAAAGCGGATGGGGTATTTCGTGGACAAGCACGGGGAGCTTGCCGGGGAACTGGAGAGGATGCTGGATGACCTCCAAAACTACCCCAGGGTCAGGTGGCTCCGGCTATACGGGGACAAAGGGCCGGTGAGGTTTACAACCGATGTGGACCAGCAGATCAGGCTGGCGGGGAAGGCTTATTTCCGGGAAAACAAGCTGGTGATTACCCATTTTTCTTTCCACGTTTAAAGGCTTAGGTTTTAGTGGTACACTATGTACCACAGGAGGGGACCATGAAAGACACGATTACCTACAGGCCGACCATCTTGCCGGAGAAACTGACCGAGATCATTCGAAAGCTCCACTACCCCAAGGTCAACCGGTTCATTGATGAGGCTGTCCGAGAGAAGATCAGCCGGGAAGCTAATGATCCCAAGGGGGCAAAGGCGGAAGCCCTGATTTGGGAGGTTATGGAAGTTTTGGACAAGTACAAGGGCATCAAGTTTTTAAAGCCCAGCCCGGAACTGGCGAAGGAAATCGACAAGAGGGCGGACGCCATCGTTTCGGGGAAGGTCAAGGGACACAAGTATAATGGGAACCTCAGGGAATTTTTGAAGGAACAGTGATAGCGAAGTTGCAGGTGTTCAATGGCGCAAAACAAAAGACATCATTTCGTACCTCAGTTTTATCTCCGAAATTTTGGGGTTGGTAACTCGATTTCGGCATTCAATATTCCCCAAATGAAGCATATCCCCACGGCCCCCGTTTCCGGTCAATGCCAGGGGGATTACCTCTATACCCGCGACATTCGGACCGAGCAAAACATAAGCAAAATCGAGCATGAGTCCGCCAAGGTGATCGAGCAAATCATTCGGACGGGCGTCCTGCCCCGGCAATTGTCCAAGGAACACCATAAGTTGATGGTGTTCGTGCTCCTACAAAAGACGCGCACACCTGCCGCTGGCAGGGAGGTGGAAGAGTCTATGCAGAAGTCCTTGGAGTTCGAGGTCAGAGGCAACCCGCCTCCCCCGGATTTAGACCCAAATAACCTAAAAATTAATTGGGTCAATTCCATGCTCTTCAACATCGAAGCGAACTTGCCGCTGGCCCCGGCGTTGATGGACCTTTCCATGAAATTGCTGGTGAACGAGAGCGGCGTTGAGTTCATTACGAGTGATTCGCCTGTGGCGGTGGTGAACCAATGGTGCATGGGAGACCCTAAGGATGGTTCAACGGCCCTGGCCTGCGCGGGGATCGAGATATTCCTGCCCATATCCCCCCGGTTCACGATCTTTTTCTACGATAAGTCGATCTACAACGTCGGGCGCCAGGGTTCGGAGGCCGTCGTGGTGAAGAGTCCGGTAGATGTTCGGTCCATTAACGGGCTACAGCTCCTTACGGCGGATACCAATCTCTACGGCAAAATCGATCAAGGGGAATACTTAAAGTTGCCAGGTCATTGGCGGGGAATGAAGAACGACCAATGGCGGATGGAGCGGCTGGTTTCGACGGATGGGAAGGATCAGAGGATCAACCAATATAAGCCTCAACCTAACATCCACCTGAGTTTGCGCTTTGTGCGTATCGTTAAGGCCATGAAGCATATTCCGGCACCGGTGAAAAGGAGAACCTATCGGTACCCGCCGTCAGTCGTCGAACGGAAACTAAAACCACTCTTCTTCCCAAAGGGGATGCCAGAAAGACCTCGGTCATCGGCTCCTTACGTCTTGGTGGAAGAAGGGTAAAAGAGTGTTTTAGAGGGGGAACGCTCCAAGGAAAAGCGCCTTGGAGCGTGGGCCTTCCCCCTGGGCCAAGCTATCCCACAAAAAGCGTGGGATGATCTTGGCCGCACCCCTTTCCCCGGGGGCTTCCGCGCCCCCGGACCCCTGACCAAACGGGGGAAGGTCCCCCCATTTGGAAGCCCCCTTAAAACCGGTGCTGGGTGATTGGAGTGATAGCTGTCATTTCCCATCCATTTTCCTTTGGGGACCCCACCAAGCCAAAAGCCCCCTCCCCGTCATGCTATCCAGCCAAAGTATTGGAGCCCTTCGGGGAATGGAATTTTGGAGGCTACATGCCGGGGAGGGGGCTTTCGGATTGGCCCTCCCACAAAGGCGGCGGCACGCCTGGGCGAACTAAAAATGCCGCCCTGGCACGCCGCCGATAAATGGATGGGAGGTTCGAGTCCTCAGGGCCGTTTCAAAAATGGAAAATTTCGGGGTAAGAAAAGTGATACCCCCTCGGTTTCCCATTTTTGAAAGGACTTCGTCCCCGCCTTCGAAAAACCCGAAGGCTCCCGGCACTTCGGGTATCGGGGATTCCCAAAAGAACCGTTATTTGATTCGGTGGTTGTGGGTGGCGAAGTGGTTGTTCCCTCCTGGTGGATCTTGGTGGTCATTCCTTCCTGAAGTTCAGCAGTAAACCCCAAAAGCAGACATAGACGTTCGACGCTCTAGGTGATTGGGCGATGGATAGTTTCGGGATTTCGTCCCGAGGCCCAATGACGGTCTTCCTTTACACACGGCTTATGTTGAGCTTCACATAAGCCGTGTTATGTGCAGTAGCGAGTTATGTGGAGTTGATTGAATTGGGACGGTAAAAATGCGGGAAAACCCTGACTTGGGGCTTTCCCGCACTTCACATAATTAGAGGTGCGCTAACCAGTCGAGGATGCCTTGGTCACGTTGCCATGAAGGACTGTTCTTTCCCGTTTTCGGAAGAAGGTTCTCGCAGGATTGGAGTGTCTTGCGCTTCATTTCCAGGTCAAGTTCAACGTAACCATGGGTTGTTTCGATTGACGAATGCCCCAGCCAGGATCGAATCATGTTGAGATCAACGCCGGATTGGAGCAAGTGCATCGCAGTTGTGTGCCGGAAGGTGTGCGGCCCGATCTTCCGGGTAAGAAGACTAGGCGCGGACTTGGCGGCAACGGCAATCCTCCGGGCAATGAGATACCGTAAGCCGAAACGGGAAAGCCTTTGTCCCTTGGCGTTCACAAAGAGAGGGACAGCGTCGTAAATGCGTAACCGCCGCTCTTCGAGATATTTTTTGACCCAATTCACGGTTTCAGGCCAAAGCGGACAAGTCCTTTCCTTTCGACCTTTACCAAGAATGCGAACGAGGTAAGGACGACTAAATCGCACGTGGTTTACATCCAAACCGACCAATTCCTGGGCCCGTGCGCCCGTGTTGTAAATCAAACGCAGAATAGCCTCGTCACGTTTGCCTTGGGAGGTCCCCGTGTCAATGTGATTGAATAGATGAGCTACCTCTTCCCGGTTCAAATACCCCATCACTGGACGAGCGTGTCGTTTGAAAGGAATCCCCAACACCTCTTGGGAAGAAGCAAGACACCGAGGTTCCCAATAAGCCAAGTAACGAAAAAAAGCATGGATTGCCGCCAGCCTAGCGTTACGGGTTCGAACTCCATTGTGTCTTGTTTTTTCGAGATGAACCAAGAATTGACGGACGGTGTCGGCAGAAATATCCTCCACCGTTAGCTCAACACAGGACTTTCGATGATGATCGGCCGCAAACCTTAAAAGCAGTTTCAAAGTGTCGCGATAAGCGAGGATTGTGTGGGAACTCAATCCCTTTTCTGCGGTGAGATAATGTTCAAAGAAGTTTCGCACGGGTAAAGCCACGCTATTAGACATGGAGACCTCCTTTCAACCTTTGTCCCGAATTAGGGAAGGAACAGTGGTTGTGGAATCTCCGGTTTGCTTCTGCCAAAAGCTGGGGTGTGGCCTGTAAATAAACCTCCGTGTCCACGGGACTGGAATGACCCAAGTAGGTTGACAGCAACGGCAATTTTGACGAAAGAACAGCTCCCTCCCTATACCATTTTTCCAATCGGTGAACTGCGAAGCTGTGTCGCAAATCGTGAATTCTCGGTCCTTGTTTTTTGTTCAATTCCCGAATCTTTTGTTTTTGAATGATCTTTCGGAATGGCCGATAAAAACCGTAGTAACCATATGGACCCTCGTGTGCGCTCTTGTGGGAATTGATGAAAACCCATGCGGCTTTATCGGTTGGAAATCCACTGTGTTGGCGTTGTTCAAGAAAGTATCGCAGGAATTTGGCCGTGGAAATGGATATAGGGACACAGCGCGACTTCTTGAACTTAGTACGGCGGATCAAAAGGAAACGCCGCTTGAGATCGATGTCTCCCAAGGTCAATTTCAACGCCTCGCTGACCCGTAGACCGGTACTGTAAAGTAATCCGATCAAAGTTGAGATCACGATTGGACGCAAAGAACCCTTGGGTTCGATTCGCCGGGCGGCGGCCATTGCCGCTCGAATTTGTTGATCCGTATAGATATAAGGAATTGGGCGGATTCTCTGGGCAGAAAGCCGTAAGGGATCAAATGCGTTCGTCGGTCAAAATAACTCAAATAACGACAGAACTGCCTGAAGATACCGACTCGGGTGATTCGGGTTGCCGGGCTCAATGATTCGATGCTATTTAGCCATTGATGGAAAATCTCTCGGGTAATGGGTTCTCCCGGTTGAAGCACACCTATTAGAAATCGATCGATGTATCGAAGGATTTTCCGATCGGCTACCGCCTTTCGTCCCAGGGCACGGCGCATTTCCATGAAGGCTTGCATTCTTGGGGCCAACGGGCTTTGAAAAGGATAGATAGTCATAAAGCCACCTCCACCCAGGGCATAGCGACCTGTCGAAGTGTTTTGAGATCGGTTTTGGCATAGATATAGGTGGTATCCAGGTATCGGTGGCCCAGAATATCCGCGATAGCTTTTATAGAATTGTCATGGGCCAACGCCCGGATGGCCCAGGAATGGCGGAGAGTTTTTGACCCACTCCAAGGCATTTTGACCTTGGCCTTGACCATGTATTTTTGAACTATTTCGCTGATGGCTAGGCCGCCGAGGATCTAAAGGGAGCGATATTCCGAAGAAAGTCTTCCCGGAGTTGGCTTTTCGGTCGATGGCGCAAATAACCCAGGATCGCTTCACCGACCGGCTCCAAAAGCGGAAGCATCACCTCCTTGCCACCTTTCGTGGCGCGTATTTTGATAGTGGATTGAGCCCACTGAATGTCCTCTAACAACAACCCGGCAGTCTGTGTCCCCCGAATGCCGTAAGCCATCATGACTAGCAATATGGCGTAATCTCTTGAGCCTCTTGGAGTTTCTCGGGAAACTGAACGAAGAATTCTCTTGAGGGTGGGATCGCTCATCCCTCTGGGCAAACTGGATAAACGGTATGCGGGAATGGAAGGAAACACACCTGACAAATCCACATCTGTATGTCCTTCTCGGAAACAAAACCTCAAAAAACCACGCAAGGCACTGGCAATCAATCTTAAGTTATGTCGCCTGCCCTCTAGATGTTTCTTGATGTATTCCTCAACATCCTCGGCCCGCAAGGACATTATAGCTTGCGGCCCGACCCGATCACCCAAGCTCTCAAGGAAAAGAACAAGATTTTTCAATGGTACGAAACCAACTTCTAGTGATCTGACGTTCTTCTCGCAAATGTTTCGAATAAGAATCCATTAGCCAGCTATACCAAGCGACAACCTGTTTTGGACTTTCGGGTTAAGTACGCCGGTTTCGGCGAGGTGAGCGAACAGATGGTTCAAATCACACTTGGTGTCTATTTCGGCTCTGCGTTTGTAATGGCCGGAGCCTTTTAAACCGGGGATATAAATGGACAAAAATCGTTCCACCAAAGAACGGTTGATGGATTCAAAAGTGAAAATCTCTCGATTCCCGAGAAAGGCGCTGAAATGACGGCAGCGTTGCAACACCCTCCAGACTGATCTTTTCTTGTACCCCTTTTCCGCAAGGTAACCCGCCAATCCGTCGAAATAGGGTCCCAAGGGCCCGCGTTGATAACTAGCTATTTTCTTTTCATCCATGAAATAGGTTTCAAGCATGGTACTGCTCCTTTTCTCCTCTCTGAATTCCGAGAGGAAGGGCAGTCTACCAACTCGAATTATGTGAAGTGAAAAAGGGCGATCCGCTAGATATTTAACCAAAACAAAGACTGATTCAGATTCAACTCCACATAACTCGCTACTGCACATAACACGGCCACCCTTGCAAGGCAACTTTTGCGCCAGCCGGAATGCGCGGCTGTCACAAAAGTAAAGGGTGGCCTTCTTTTTTTTCCCTCCCGTTACTTTCAGTTCGTTTCCCACGCACGAACTCCCAAAACTCCCGCTTTGCCTTCCCCTCCCCCCTCGGATTTTGAGGGGGGAGGGGGAAGGCGGTTTTTTGAAGGCGAAAAAAGCCGAAAAAAATAAAGGGGGTGATGGGACATGGAACAGGAGACGAAGCAGGAAAGGAAACCGGAAGGGAGCCAGCCCGAGGGCAGAGGCCCCAGGTCTGGAAGGTGTCGGACGAGGAGATCGACCTGTTCATCAAGAAGCTTGAGGAAGGTTG
>CAWCKJ010000014.1:0-103368 GCA_963796105.1 candidate division FCPU426 bacterium | reverse complement strand
GATAGATAATATAAAAATATTGGTTTGTTGCATTAATGTCTAAAAATTGGTTCTTCTCGCTATACGGCCCTATACCTTACTGAGTCGATAAATCATTGATATCTGAATCTTTGAGAGTTAGTTTTGAAGAGCATCCGTAATAAGTCATCAATCCAAATTGAATATCAACAGTGGCCCTGCTTTGACCTGACTGTATCCCCCATTTTTCGTCTTTAACTTCAATCTCGTAATGCCTTCCGGTGATAAAACCATTCTTCCTCATTGAACCCGTATACGGTTGTTTGTCTATGTATTCCCTGACTGTAGGCCCCAATTTTATTGTCTTTCTAGTATTTGCCTTATCGTCAACAATCGTTAATTCCTGGCCTGTTAAGTACTCATCATTCTCAAGCGTCCAACTGATTTTTGTGTCTTTAACTTTTGTTCCCAATTCAAATTTCACCTGCCCACCAACACCAATAGCGCCGTCAAATGAAGGTTTTACTTCCGTGCCATTTATCTCGCAATCCATATCAACTATCTCCGGGCTTGAATGTTGCTTGTAATAGATCTCCCGTGCCGCTTTTTCATCCATTGATTTTTCCAAATCTTGGGCATGGATGGGGGCCGTAAAACCATTCATAAATAGAAAATTTGCAATAATCATCAATACGATTTTTTTCATTACTTTTACGATTCCAGTAAAAATTTTATTTTTTCCAAAAGTGGGGGTAAATCCTCATGAATGATTTCCCAAATACGGTCTAAGTTGATGCCGAGATAGTCATGCACCAAAACATTTCGGAATGCCGAAATATCTCGCCACGGAATTTCAGGGTGTTTTTCTTTGGTTTCTTGGGAAATGTGTTGAAGGGATTCGGAAAGTTCTTGGAGTTCCCGCAAGACGGCCTTTTGGGTACGGCGGTCTTGGTTAAAAGCCTCGCGACCTTCCGCCACATAACCCTGAATGGCTTTCGAGCATTCTAAAATGTGGCGTAAATACGCGCTCTCATCTTTCAAAGCGGGCGGGCCTCATGAAGCACGTTTTGTCGGATTTCAGGGCGAAGGGCCTTGGGCTCAACTACATCTACTCTTCGGCCTAAGAGTTCCTCCAGATCGGCCACAAGGCCGCCCGGGAACCAAGGACTAACCTTGGAACCGGCTGTTATCAGGAAATCCACGTCACTGTTTTCCTGGGCTTCTCCACGGGCGACCGATCCAAAAACACTGATGTTTTCAACGCCGTGCTTATGCGCGATTTCGAGGATTCGAGTCCGTTGATTTTGAAGAATTTCCTGGATGCCCATGTCTTTTCCTTAAGCCTAGTCAAACTGCCTTATTGATAAACCATTATAACCTACAGAACCATAATTTGTCGTTCCCGGTATTTACAACCCCTTAAATCCCAAAACCACGCTACCAAGAAGGATTAACCCTATGTTTAACCCAGCAACAACCTAACCACTCTTGCCTACCCTTTCATTGCCTGTCTTTCGTCTACCCACCTACCACGCTTACCTACACCACCACTACAATCCCATCCCTACCACCTCTGACTACTGCTCCGGTTTGCCTTGTCTTATCCTTGAAACTGACTTGAATATGAATCTGCCTCATCCTTGTTTTTAAAAATTATGCCTTTTGGTTTTCCCATGCGGAGAGGGCGAGCCCCCCTATCGTTTCTCGCATCCGTACTTGATGCAGAGATAGGGGGGCTCGCCATCGGAGCTTGGGAAAACACTCCTAAAAAAGCCGAAAGATTAAAATTTGGAGTTCCGTCCGAATGAAAGACCGTAGGACATTATTTCCACGGTCGAAGGGTGTTATTCCGGCAAGTGGATGGTCGATCTGGAACCAGCATTTTTCGAATGGGTGGGTCGTCAACTCTCTGAAAGTCGCTCACGAACCACCAAGACCGGTCTCTTCTCCCTGAACCCAGGCTTGAAGGTTTCGGATCATCCGCCGGGCATGGGGCACGGTTTCCGAGACGACAAGCCGGTGGGCATGGGGAAAGGCGTCGTCCAGGTTATAGACCATCCGCTTGACCATGTTCCAGTTATAGGCCGTCCGCTCGAATTCCAGGACAAAGGCCCTTCTATCCCCCTGGAAGTCGGCCTCAAAGTATCCGTCCGGCGTCCTTCGGACCAAGGACTTAGCCCTTTCATAGGCCCTAACCCGCCAGTTGCTTTCCAGCTCCCCATTGAGGAATTCGGCCTTGGTTCGCGGGGTGATACCAGCCCGCATTTCGAAGTCGCTCACCCAAAAGATGTCTTCCAGGGTGGGGGTGGCCTCCAAGGTGATTCTTAGCTCCTGAACCATGAGGTCATGCTGTCGTTCGTAGGGGTTGATTCGGATGGTGTGCTTTCGGCCCATGACGATCATCCGCCCCGTCTCGTCCAGGGTTCGGATGGCCGGCAGGGTCAGGAAGTAGAAGTTATGCGCGAATATATTTTCCTTTTCAAAAAGCAGGAAACCTTTTTTGACGTACTTGCTGAGGACGTAACAGGTGTTTCGGTAGGTGCCTTGGGGATAAAACTTCTTTTGGAAAAGCTCCGGGATGGTGAACTTGTTGGAGTGAATCCAGGCAAGGTGCTGGGCTTCGGTATCGTTGATTTCCAGGTATTGGCTCATGGATGCCTCCTTGCAGGGAGATTGCCTTCATGCCTTTTGGACGATTCATTTCTCCTTTAGCTCCCAAAAATATTTGAGTGTCATAAAAATCTATTGCGTCAATCCATGGTCATCCATGGTTAACGATGGTTACGGAGAATGCTCACAAAAGATCATTACCGATCACTAGTGGCAGTTAGCGGCAGTAAGTGACGGTCGGTGACATTTCATAAAAAATTATTTCGTCTCGATGAAACGTTTAGGCCTCATAGATAGTCAAAATGAATATCACAAAATGCGGCGGTGACGGATGAACGAACTTTTTAGATTTCAGATTTTGCATTTAAAGGGCGATTACTGCCCCGAAGATTTCGGCCCTCGCATTTGTTTCCACTTCGACAATCGAAAATCAAATTCCAAGTCAATCAACCCGGAGAATCCCCCAAACCTTGAACGCTTCACAACCCGATTTTCGACCCACTAAAGAACCCCTCGGGGTTTTTAAAAAAATAACGGGAGGTAGGCCATGGTAGAGCGTAGGAAAAATTATTGAAAGGCGGAATTTTTTGATGTCGGACAAAGACATTGCCGAAAAAGCCGGTGTTTCCCCCAATACCGTCCGTTATTGGCGGCAGACCGGCGCCCTTCCCTTTGTGAAGGTTGGTAAGTATCCGAGGGTTTGGCATTCGGTGTTTCTTCAAGTATTTAAAAAACCCCTTCCATCTTGGGCGGACTCTGCTGATAAAATGCCAAGTGCTGGGGACATTAGGAGGGACACATGAGTAGACCTAATGTTCATGGATTGCCCCAATTTCTCCGCAAGGACGAAAAGGGGTATTTCCTGGATTACTTTGTTGAAGAGGGAGGAATCGAGGAAGCGCAAGAGGGTGCGACTGGGCCAAATACCCGTGGCCCAAGCCAAGAAGGTGCTGGCCCAACACATGCAGGAAGTTGTGTCGGGAAAGTTCCTGGCTCCCGAAAAACCGGAGGTCACCTTTTCCGAGGCGGCGGATTCGTTCCTGGCCTATTCCGAAGCAAGAAGGAAAAGCCATGAGAACGACATCCAAATGGTTAAGAGGCTCAAGGACTATTTTGGCAACAAGCCCTTGAGAAGCTTGACGCCGGACATCGTCGAGGGGTTTTTAACCCATCGGCGGAAGGTGGGCAACCAGGCCCCCGGCGAGCATAGGACGGGGATGCCCCTGTCCAATAGCACGCTTAACCGCGACATCGGCGTTCTCAAGAGCATCGTGAACCGGGCGGTCTTCAACGGCTTGTTGGAGAAAAACCCGATTCAGCGGGTGCGGGCCTTCAAGGAAGAATCCCGCGACCGCACCTTGACGAACGAGGAATACCAAGCCCTTTTGGGTTATTGCTCCCCGCGCCTGAGTGCCATCGTCCAGTTGGCTTATTGGACGGGCATGAGGAAGGGGGAGATTTTGGGTTTGCGGTGGGAACAGGTGGACTTTCAAAACAAGGTCATCACCCTGGAAGCCGCGGACACCAAGACCCAGGAGAAACGGGAGGTTCCTTTGACGGAAGCGCTTTTAGGTTTCCTGAAACGGATACCGAAAACCTTGGGATGCCCTTATGTTTTCACCGAGAGGGGCAAGCGCATCCTCGACATCAAAACTGCTTTTCTCAAGGCCGTCCGCGCGGCGGGGATCAAGAACTTCCGGTTCCACGATCTCCGGCATTGCGCGGTGACGAACCTACGGAAGGCGGGGGTGAATGATTCGGTCATCATGTCCATTTCAGGCCATAAGACCTACGCGATGTTCAAACGGTATAACCGGATAGACCGGCAAGATCGGGTGAACGCGCTGAAACAGGTTGAGAGGCAGTTTGACACGGATATGACACCGGGAGGCTTGGTCGTCACCCGAAAATAAAAAGCCCGTAAGCAAAAGCTTACAGTCGTAGATCGATTGAAAATATGGCGGGGTTGACGGGGCTCGAACCCGCGACCTCCTGCGTGACAGGGACGTACTCGTTTTCGTCTTTATTTCAGGCCCATCCCAAGCCCTCCGACCTCCTGCCTTTCAGCAGGCGCTCAAAAAAAATATGAAACATTGCATTTTCAATAATTACCACATTCCTTCGTCTTTTATAGTTTTATATGATTTGGCGATCAATGAGAAACTGTTTTTCTTAAAAATGTCTTATTCGAGTCTATCGGATTTTCAATCTCGGGTTTTACTCAACTTTTCTATCAAGAAAAAATTCAAAACATAAAAATTTGACGATTTTTTAACAAAAAGGAATTTTAATGCCGGGGAAAATTAAAACACAAATGTCCGAAAATACCTATTTCTGGACATCATGAACCGTTACGCTTCGTCCAAAGTGTTACGGGCCTTCTGAGCCGAAGGGTTCGAGAGGAAATCTCTAGAGACTCAATGAATTACGACGACTTTTCCGGTTTGGCGAATAATCCGTTCCCCATCATCTAGGGTCACCATATAGATATAGAACCCGCTGGCCACCGCCTGGTTGGCATTGTTCTGCAAATTCCAAACGAGTGTGTTCAACCCTGCCGTCCCTTGTGCATCCATGTCGTAAGCCTTTTCTCCTGCCAAGGTATAGAGGTACAAGATGATGTGGGCCGGTTTGCTCAAATTGACCAGCAGCTTGATGGGTTCTCCATCTCTCGAAATATTCGGCGCGGCCACGACGGATTGAACCAGGTCGGGAATGACCGTGGGCACTGGGGTTAAAGTCGCACTGAGAGTGGGTGTGGGCGTCTCCCGGTTGGAGCCCAAGATAGCTTTGCCACTGGGTGTGCAGGTAGCCACGGGCCTGCAAGAAGGCGGTACTCCTCCCGCGTAGGCAACTAAGTTCCCTTTAAGATAAATGGCGAAATGTGAATTCGTGGTATAAACCGAGGAGTTCACGCAGGGGCTATACCAATGGCTCGTTCCCGGGACAAAGGGCTGGGAATCGGCCCGGTTGACCAAGGTTTGCAAATTCACCCAACTCGTTCCCCCGCTTAAAACCGTATTATCCGTAGTTGCGACGGTCATTTCCCAATTGGCCATCTGTGTGGTGGTGAGTCCGCAGGCCGGGGAAAAGTTAAGGGCTGATAGGGATACACCCGTCACGCTGTGAGAACAGGTGGGGTTCCAGACGCACCCGCCGGTTGTGATCGAGCCCACCAGGCTTACCCCCGAAGTATCGTAAGGCCAGAACTTGATGGTGATGTCCGACAAGGTCACCGCCGCCCCGTTATTAACAATTGCAAAAAGATGGTAGACCGAATTGGACGTACAGGAACTGGTGTATTCCTCAAGCAAGGCCAGGGCCGCCGTGTTGACACCGCATTGCGTTGTGGTCGTGGGGCTTGGGGTGATCGTCCAAGTGTTGGTCCAGGTCGCAGTAATGGTTTTGGTGAACGTCATGGTATTGGTGGGTGTTTTCGTCGGGGTCGAGGTTGGGGTCACAGTGGGCGTCTTAGTGGGCGACTTGGTCGAGGTTGGGGAGAACCCGGAGGTCATGGTTTTTGTCGGGGTGTTGGTGGACGTAAAGGTCAGGGTGGCGGTGGGTGTTCTGGTGGGCGTGCTCGTAAATGTAACCGTGGTGGTTGCAGACCTAGTCGCAGTCGAAGTCTGCGTGGGTGTGGAAGTGGGTGTATAGGTCGTGGTGAGTGTGGGCGTGTTTGTTTTGGTGAATGTAAGGGTTGGGGTAGATGTAAAAGTGGGTGTTTGTGTTTGAGTAAACGTAGGCGAAGTGGTGGATGTGTAAGTCGGTGTTTGGGTCTGTGTGAAGGTTGGAGTCATCGTTGGAGTGAAAGTAGGTGTCTGAGTCTGTGTGAAAGTGGGCGTTTGAGTTTGGGTGAATGCCGGGGTTAGGGTCTGAGTAAACGTGGGCGTCTGAGTTTGGGTAAATGTGGGTGTCTTGGTCTGAGTAAAGGTGGGAGTTTGGGTCTGCGTGGAGGTCGGGGTCTGAGTAAAGGTTGGCGTCTCTGTGGGTGTTGCCGTTTGGGTAAAAGAAGCCGTTTCCGTGGGCGTATTCGAATATGTTTGGGTTTCTGTGGCCGTCGGCGAAGAAGTTGGGGTAGCGGTTAAGGTGGAAGTACAAGTTGATGTAGCCGTATAGGTCGACGTTGCCGTTGGTGTGTCGGTTTCCGTCGAAGTTGGCGTTGAAGTGGATGTAGCCGATGGCGTGAAAGTGGTTGTTTCGGTAGACGTAGGAGTGGGAGTGCTGGTTGCTGTGGGCGTTGCAGTTGAAGTGGATGAATCAGTAGCGGTCGCGGTAGGCGTCTGAGTTTCGGTAAAGGTCGGCGTTTCCGTCATTGTGAAGGTCGCAGTGAAGGTTTTTGTTTCGGAAGCCGTGGCGGTCGGGGTGTCGGTCGTGGTTGAAGAAGCCGTCGTTGTCGGGGTTGCCGTAGATGTGTTGGTTGGGGTTGGAGTGGCCGTAAAAGACGGGGTAAAGGTGGGGGTTGTCGTTGGCGTCTCTGTATTAGAGTCAGTGGGTGTAGCCGTCGGTGTATAGGAAGCGGTAGCAGTCGATGTATCCGTAGAGGAGACCGTGAAAGTCTGGGTTGGTGTTTCAGTCGCGGTTGAAGTGGCCGTGTCGGAAGGCGTGGCGGTCATCGTACCGGTTGATGTCGCGGTTGGTGTGAAAGATGGCGTATCGGTCCCGGTAAATGCAGGTGTATCCGACGGGGTACAGGTCGCCGTGGGCGTTGACGCTGGGGTTAATGCCGGCGTGGGGATGGGAACCGCGCCGGAACAGTCGGCGAACTTTTCCACTGAATATTGGGCCTCGTTAGCCAAATACCAGGCTCCGTTTCCGGCCCCGATGCCTTCCACCCAAACATACCCCTGGGTTTGGTTTTGGGTTTGGGTGAAACCCAGGAGGGTCCCGGAGGCCGTGAACTGGCCCACGGTCCCAAAATAGTCCGCCACATAAACGATTCCGTTGTTATCAACCGATATGAAATCCGCGGAAAGCAGGGGGGTTCCCTGGGTGACGTCCCACTGGGTCACCGGGCTCCCCTGCGCGGTGAAAACATCGACCAAATAGGTGGCATAGTCGGCCACATAAACGTTGCCGGAACCGTCGACGGCGACTCCCCAGGGCGTGTTCAAGAGGCCATTTCCCCACTGGGTCACCGGAACCCCGTTCGTGGTGAACACCTCGATGCTTTGGCTGGAGTCGTCGGCTACATAAACCAGGCCCAAGGCGCTATTGACCGCCAACCCCGCCGCCGACCACATGTTGGCCGAGGTAGACCATTGGGTGACGGGATTGTAGTTATTATCGAAAACATTCACCGTGCTGCCGGGTGAATCCGTGGCATAGGCATAGCCCCTGGCGTCCAGGGCGACCCCAAAGATATTGTTATAGGGAAATTGCCCCGCGCCGAACTGCGTCACCGGACCGCCCCCGGGACCGTAAACCTCCACCTGGCCGGCCATGAGGTCCCCCACGTAAACATTACCGTTGGAACTCACGGCAATGCCCGACGGGTCATTCACGGGCCACGCGTTCAATTGGGAGCAATTTAGTATTTCGGGCGTTGAGGTGGGAGTGGGGGTGGAGGTTATCGTGGGGCTCAAGGTGGGGGTGGGGGTTGGCGCGAAGCCGCAAAGGCTGAATTTATCGATTTTTCCGTTTCCATAATCCGCTACGTACAGGCTCCCCGAACCAATGGCTACCCCTTCCGTATCGTCAAACCCGCCGCCGGGGCCCGGGAAAACCCCGAGCGGGTATCCATTGGCGTCAAAAGCCCCCACTTCCCCCAGCGCGTCGGAAACGTATTCCACGTTATTGGCGCTGTCCACGGCGATAAATTCCGCGCCCGACAAGCAGGATTCGGTGCCCCATTGTTTGACAAACCCGCCCTGGCCGTTGAAGACCTGGACGAGGTTATTCCCGTAATCCGCCACGAAAACCTGGCCACTAGCGTCCAAGGACACGCCCCAAGGGTTGTTGAAAAGACCGCCTCCGGTACCCGTGGAACCCCACTGTCCCTGGTAATTACCCTGAGTATCGAAAATTTCGATCCGGTCATCGTAGGAACTGGAAACATAGACCTGGTTGGCCTGGCTATTGACCGCGATCCCAGCCGGAATCTCAAACTGCCCGGCCCCGCCGCCCTGGCTTCCCCACTGGCGGACATAGTTGCCCTGGCCATCGAACACTTCTACCCGGTTATTGCCGCTGTCGGTCACATAGACCAGCCCATCACTTCCCACCGCCACACCCCAGGGGTTATCCAGTTGACCGATTCCACTGCCTAACCCGCCCCAGGTCATGGGAGTTCCATTGGACCCCAGGTAGCCCACCAAGCTGTCGTCGTAATCGGCGAAATAAACCTTACCCATCGGGTCCAAGGCTATACCGGCGGGGTTCGAGACACTCCAGGAGGCGGCAAGCGGGCAAGTCATCGTCGGAACGGACACCACGCTCAAGGTGGGCAGGGGTATCTGCGTCGGGGTGTAAGTAAAGGTTGGCGTGGGGGTATCCGTCGGGGTGGCCGGTTATCTCCAGACCATGGTGACGGCGACCACCCAGGCCATGCTGTTGAAGCCCCAGACAAAATATCCTAATTCAAAAATCGAGCCGATTCGGGTTACCATCATTTATAACCCGGACGAGGAAACGCTGGATGTTACCTTGATCGGGAGCTTGGAGGACGCGGACGCGGTGAAGGAGGACTTCACCTTTATTCGCAAGCTGATTTTGGGGTTCAACAAGAAGCTGGACTATTATTACGAGGTGACGCTCACGGATGAGGACATCAACCTCGAATACCACAACGTTCCCAAGAACACGACGATCCTCAAATACGAAAACGGCCTCTATACGACACCGGAAAAAGGCAAAGAAGATGAGATGCCCAAGAAGAAGTCTTGAAATGCCAGGTCCCGGGACGTGATCCCTTGAAGAAACGTTCCCTGGGCCTTTTCCTGCTGTTCGGCTTTTTTCTGCTCCCGCTATCGGCCCTATCCCAAACCCACTCCATCGAGGATTCCATGAAAAACCTGGCCGCCAGCCCGAATTTCGTCGAGATCACCCATTGGCAAGGCGTGACCGTGAATCTTAAGTATGGAACCACCGACAATTTCACCCGCAAGAACCTCTATGGACCGTACAACAAATGCTACATTCATAAAATTACGGCCGAAAAGTTGCGTAAGGCCATTGAGACTCTCCGTAAAAACAACCCGGGCTACAAGTTCATCGTGTTTGACGCGCTACGGCCCCGTTCGGTCCAACGAAAACTGTGGGCCGTGGTCAAGGGAACGTCCCATCAAAAATATGTCGCCGATCCGGACAAGGGTTCCATGCATAACTATGGTTTCGCCCTGGATATCGGGCTTCTGGACCCCCAGGGAAAATTAGTCGACATGGGCGCTCCTTTTGACGGTTTCACTCCTCTTTCCGAACCTCAACTGGAAAGCCGGCTTTTAAAAGAAGGGAAGTTGACTCAGATCCAAATCGACCATCGGATGATCTTAAGAAGCGCCATGGTGGGCGCGGGTTTTCGCCAGTTGCGCCACGAATGGTGGCACTATGACGCGCTGACTGAAGAACAGGTTATTGGAAAATTCGAGATCGTGGAATAAACCGTCAGGGTGGCACCCTTTTCTAAGTCGTGCGTCTAATCCTGTGGAAGGTAATAAAAAAATCTCCATATCCAGATGAACGGATTTTCAATTTGAAACGATGGGTCCAGCGGGTTTTGTTGTTTTTTGCCCTTCGGGGTGACCCGGGAGCCACTCGCCTCTTGGCCCGCTCGAATTTCAAACGAAAGCACCAAAGACTGCCGATCGACCCCTTCTCGGCCCAGGCCACCTTCGAAGATTATATCTTCCAACGTATGACCGGCCCTTGGACCCCATTTGAAAAGACTTGCGTCGACAAAGAAAGCGCCAAGCTCATTGCGGTTTCCCTCTCTCCGAGGATTCAAATCGCCCGCACCCTCTCGGTGCTGACCCTCTATCCTGACACCCCCCTGGAGCAGGTGGGAAAGTTCATCTATCCTTTCGTCGGGAAAAACGCGGTGGCCAAGCCGACCCATACCTCGGGAGGAGTGATTTTCCTGGGCGGGGCGAACGTCCAAGTCGTCGTTCAACCGACACTCGAAATGTTCCGCTTCGCCCGTCGCGATTACTTCCGGAACGAATACGAGGGACAGTATCGGGGTTTGCGTCCCAAGATCCTGGTGGAAGAGTGCCTGCCTTCCCCCATCCCTTCCGGAAAAGACGGCCTGTGGTACCACCCCCCGCCCGATTTCCGTTTCTATTCATCCCGAGGAAAGGTACTTTTTTGCCAGTACGACGAGGGGCGCTTCGCCGACCACCGCCAGGCCCTCTTCAACGTGCCGGACCACCGTCACATCCCGATCCCGAACCAGTTCCCCTTGCCCGATCCTTTGCCCGAAAAACCCGCCCATTGGGGGGAGATGCTCCAAATAGCTTCCGAACTTTCCGGCCCCTTCGATTTCGTTCGGGTGGATCTGTACGATTTGCCCGACGGGGTCTATTTCAGCGAGTTCACCTTCACCCCCAATGCCACTCTTTTTCCATTTCGTGACGGCCGGTTTAGTCGCAAACTGCTGGAAGATGTCCTGGAGGCTTCCAAGAAAAAAAAGATAGGGGTGCCATGATGGCCAGTCACACAAGTCTCAATTTTTCGGGCGGCCCCGGCGCGCTTCCCCGGGCGGTGCTGGAACAAGCCAGCGAGGCTATCCTTCAGGCCCCTGGAACCAGCCAGTCCATCCTGGGTATCAGCCACCGTTCGGACTATTTCAAGGCCATTCTCAATGAATCGGAAGCGGTCTTCCGGTCCCTCCTCAATATTCCTCCCGACTACCAGGTGCTTCAGCTCCAAGGGGGAAGCACCCTCCAGTTTTCCATGATCCCCATGCTGCTTCTGCGGGGAAAAGGAAAGACCGCCGAGTACCTGAAGACGGGTTACTGGAGCGCCAAGTCCATCCCCGATGCGCGCCTGGAGGGCCCGGTACGGGTGATCTTTGACGGCGAGGGAAGCGGTTATACCCGCCTGCCGGAAGAAAAAGAGCTTGCCTACGACCCCCAGGCCGCTTATTTCCACTACGTTTCCAATGAAACGGTTGAAGGCCTGCAGTTTCACTATTTGCCCGGGGCCAAGAGCGTTCCGCGCGTTTGCGACATGTCCTCCGACTTTTTAAGTTATCCCTTCGAAATTCGCGACTTCAGCCTCGTTTACGCCCATGCCCAAAAAAACCTGGGGCCCGCGGGGATGACACTAGTGATCCTCCACGAGGACCTCTTAAAGGGTTCCCCGGATTCCTTGCCCAGCATGCTCGATTACCGCAACCATGTGAAAATGGGGTCCATTTACAACACCCCGCCTGTTTTCGCGATTTATGTCACCCTGCTGGTTGCCCGCTGGTTAAAAGACCGTATCGGGGGTTTGGAGAAAATGGCGGCTTTGAACGAGAAAAAAGCCCAGTCTCTCTATGATCTTCTTGACCGGCATCCCGATTTCTTCCGTGTCCATGGCGCAAAGAAAGACCGGTCGAAGATGAATGTGGTTTTTCGCCTGCCGAGTCCCGAGATGGATAAGACGTTCCTGGAAGAAGCTTCCCGAGCCGGTTTTTATGGTCTGGAAGGGCATCGATCCCTGGGCGGGTTAAGGGCATCCCTCTATAACTCGGTAACGGAGGAAGACGTAAACCAACTTTTGGAGTTCATGGACGGATTTCGAAACCGGCATGCCAGATAAAAAGAATAGGTGCTTCAAGCGAACATGTTTTTAATGAGGCTGGAAGACTAGATCAATTGGGGCCCGGTCAAATGCTGAAAGCGAATGGGCGGGGCTGTCTTGATCGGTTCCAGCAGGGGGGCAAAACCTTTTGACCTAAGGACGTGATTGGCCGCTTTTTTTACCTCGATTTGAGAATCGACTTCCTTGCGTGAAAGGCTTGCGAGCCCTGTTTCTTCGGATGTAATGAGTGAGTCTTTCCGGACTCTCCGGTGATAGCAATAACGGTCGAGATTGATCACTTTTCCCGCGAATATTGCCCGGGAAAAAAATTCAAAGTCCCCGCTGAAACGCAGGCCCGAAGCGAAACCACCCAAAAGTTTGAAAAACGACCTTGAAATGAGACTGCTCGAGTAACAAAACGGATAGCGCATGAGCGATTCGGGGGAATCCTTTAGAATCAGGGGATATCGAAGGGTGTGAATGGCATCCGAGAAATAGACGATCTCTTGCGAACCCACCCAGTCGGCGCATCCGGTTTCCGCTTCCCGGAGCAATAATTCTAATCGATCGAGGCTCGACCAATCGTCCGAGTCTTGAAACATATAACCGTCGAATTGGGTTTGATCAATCATGGATTGTAAAAGTCGATAGGGGCCCACATTTTCAGGTGAACGAAACAGAGCCACAGAGGGAAATTTTTTTACGATTTCTAGCGGTGAATGCGTTGAACAATCGTCCATAACGACGATGTTTTCGGGTAGGCGGGTTTGATGGACGAGAGAATACAAACATTGTTCCAGCCACTCCTCGCAATTGAAGTGGGGCACGAGGGCTAAGACCCTGGATGCTTTTGTGAGTGTTGGCTGGCCCTGCGGAACGGGTGGTTTTCCGTTGAGGGATTCGCTAGCCGAGGCGGAAAAGTAGGGAATTTCCGTGTGGGCGTTTCGGATGGATCTTTCCAGGTCGCGAAGAGAGAACCCGTTTATTAAGTCCATTTTCTGCAAAAGCTTGGGTGTGGAAATCCAACCCAATGACAGGTAAACCCCGCGTGCCCACTCCGAATCCGAGGTTTTTAAAAAAGGAACCCAAGGTTGGATAAAAAGAGGATGCTTCTCCAGGTCCGCGCCAAAATCAATTTGAGGCGGTGAATAGGGGGCGTCGGATGGCAAATAGGCCAGATAGGGTTTATGGAGGAAAGGGAAGAGGTCTAGCCGAAGCGATTGAATTTCCACTATTTCGAGGTGTTTAAAGCTTTCCGGGAGTTTGGCAAAAATCTTTGTTTTTTGTCCAGGGGGAGAAGCCAACAGTATTTGCCCGAAGGAAGGCTTATTTCCCAAATTAACTTGATTCAGTTTGGCGAGCAGGAAATCCAGGTTTTCCCCGACATCCAATACCAAAGTTGTTTGGGGTAAAAGATTGTTGGAACTCACTGGATTAACTTAACCCTTTGAACCTTTATTTTCCTCTTTGCCCGGACGCAAATCATACAGTTGCAGGTTGGCAATGCCTCCCCTACGCCCGCCGAACCCTCCGGGGGCGGGGGATTGAACGACGGGAATTACCGGTGGAAGAGCTGGTTTCCAAAGGGCGGCATCCACGAGTTCTCCATGCTCCCGCACCCACTTGGCGATCTCGGCCTGGGCCCCGCCCATCCTTCCCATGTTTCCCGGTCCACCCCATCCTCCGGGGTTTCCTCCTGGGCCCCTGCCGTTCTGGTTCGTAGGCGGGGCGTTTAAAAGCATGTAGCGGAATTGGCCGTCTTGAACCTTCTGGGCGAATTGGTTGGCGGTCAAAATGGGATCCCCGCCCATGAACCCCCCGATGGCCACCACCGGCTCGCCGGTCTCAATGATGATTGGAGCAACGACCTGACTGTTTTGCGCGACCAAAAGATAGGATTCGCCCTGCTGGTGGGCTTTCAGGTAATCGACCAGCTTGGCATTGTTTAAGTTCACGCCGAACCCTGGAAACAATCCGCCCCTGCTGCGAGGGTCCAGTAACTCAGGACCGGCTTGCACCGATTGGCCCGAACCCAAGACCGGGGTCAGTGCCCAAAAGGTGGGGCAGAAGAAAAGGGCCGAGAGCCCCAGGCCAAAGGCTGAGGGAGCCCATCGGAGCCAGGCGGGCTTTTGAGAGGCCAGACGGGAAATCAACAAAAGACTGGCCAGGGATAAAAGTAACCCGCTCATCAGGATGGGCAAAAGCTGATGTTTCCAATCGGGGTACTGGGTCACGATAAAGGCCTGCCACCCAGCTGTGAGAGCTAGGGTCAGGAGCGGAAGGATGATTCGGCCTTCCCGGTAGTCGTTCCAAAGCGATTGAACGCCGATCCCCGCCAGGGCGGCGATGGCGGGAACCATGAGGACAAGGTAATAGGGATGCATGGCCCCCTTCATGAAACTGAAAACTGCCCCGTAGATGAAGATCCATCCCAACCAAAAAAAGAGGGACTGGTGGCTTGGGGCCAGGGGAAAGGTCAAACGGATTCGGCGGGCCGCCGACCAGAAACCCAGCAGGACCAGGGGAAAAAACCAACCCACCTGGCCTGCCATGTTCCGATCCGCCAAACGAAGGGGACCCGGGGTTCCGTTGTTCATGGGTCCGCCGTTTCGGCGGCGTGCCTGGGCCTGGGACGCGGCTGCGGCTTCCGAATGGTTCGTGTCGCCCACCGAGGCGGGTGCGTTGGGCGGGGTGTTGGTCGCGGCGCCAGCCGCCGGGAAATTGCCTCCCCGGCCATTGGGGGGGGAACCGCGCCGTCCACGGGTGAGCAGTCTTTGAAATCCGTTCCATCCCAGGGACAGGCTAATCATGGAATTATCTTGTGTGCTTCCCACGAAGGGGCGTTGTTCGGGAGGTGTCAAATCCACTGCCAATGGCCAGGACAAGGCCACGACCAGCAATATCAGAGTTCCGGTTACGAGGACCCAGATTTTCCGGAGCCAAGTGATGGGGGAACCAATCAGGTAAACCAGATAGAAAACAGGAAGAGCCACGAAGGCCGCCATCATCTTGGTGTTGAATCCGATCCCGACCAATATCAGGGCTAGGTAGAGAAACTTTCGGCTTCCGGTTTCAGCCGCCCGAATCAAGGCCCAGGCCGCGAGCACCATAACGAATACCAGGCACTCGTCCGTATTGTTGTAGCGGTCCACCGCCACGCTGACCGGGGAAAGGGCGATGACCAGACCCGCGAACAAGGCGGCGAACGCGCCGAAGCGCTTGCGAACCAGGTAATAAACCACGGAGAGGGTGCCCAAGCCTTCCAGCACCTGGGGAAAGATCAGGGTAAAACCCCGGTAGCCGAAAAGTTTGGCGAAGGCGGTTTGAATCCACAGCGACACCGGGGGCTTGTCCACCGTCACGAATCCTACGGGATCGAAGGACACAAAAAAGAAATTGTGCCAGTTCATCAGCATGCTTCGAACGGCCGAGGCGTAATAGGGGTTGCCCGTTCCGTTCTTATCCAGATCCCAGAGGCGCAGGGCCGCGCCCAACAGCAGGATGATGGTAAACGCCACCCATTCCCCCCGACTCGGGGAAGGCGCGATTTTCGGGTTTATTGGTTGAACTGTGGTTGCTTGGGATGATGGTGTATTCATGGGTGTTTAGACGTGCCATACTCCTTTTACGGGTCTTGTTTTGGCCCTTTGGCCCAACCCTTTCCTTGTTGCAGGACGTCTAGATGACAATCCGAATAAAGGCAAAATATGTACGTGTGGCGAATATTGATGGGGATGTTGTTTTTGGGAATAGGAACTATTGTTTTCGCTTCCGACCAACTACCTGGGGTGGAAGCTACGCCATCGTTACCCAAACCCCTGGTTCTATCGACTCAAGACAAGATTGCTGATAACACGCATTTTCGGTTGCCCAAGCCCCCCAAGAAATACAACGATGGCACCTCCCTGAAGCTGGTCAATGACGAAGAGTCAGCGCCCCTTGGCCCGTCTATGCGCAATCTGGGCGAACCCGCCGCCGTTCAGCAAGTTCCCAAGATCGATCAGAAAGACAGCCATTCGGGAAAGTATTATTGGCATCCCTACAATGCGTGGAACTACTGCCATTACCGTGATGGGGACCGGAATTGGTATGGCTGGCGCATGGGTGACACCTTTCATTGGGTGCTCTGGCGGGAGGGTCGTTTTTGGTGGCATGACCCCACTGCCGAGCGGTGGCTTTATTTCAACCGGGGTTATTGGTGGTGGCAGGGTTCAGGTAAGACCCCGACGGTCCAAGTCTATTTAGAAGATGG
Source organism: candidate division FCPU426 bacterium (assembly GCA_963796105.1). GTDB lineage: Bacteria > Oederibacteriota > Muellerivitia > Muellerivitales > Muellerivitaceae > CAWCKJ01. The sequence continues at coordinate 86,828 of CAWCKJ010000014.1, read as the reverse complement.
GCACTATCACGTTTGCGATGCTAATGGGTTTATGGGAGATGATTTGATGAAAACCGGCACCGAGGAAGTGGTTACCCAGCCGGTTGCCAAGCCTAGCCCCAGCCCGACACCTGGCGGTAAACACGGTGGGCGCCACCACAGAAGCTAATCCGAGGGTGTATACAGGGCCAAACTGGCCGTATACATCCCGTGTACCGAATCAACTGGTCCGTACAACCATTCATACCGTACAAATACCATTTATACCGTCGCTAATACCATTTGTACCGCCATTAATACCGAGCTCATACCGTTCATACCGGGGCTAATACCGTTTATACAACCACTAATACCGACTCATACCGCATTTATACCGGGTTCATACCGGACAAATACCATTTGTACCGCTGCTAATACCATTCATACCACCATTAATACCTAGCAAATACCGGGCTTATACCGTAAATACCGCCATTCATACCGGGCTAATACCATGAAAATACCGGATAAATACCGGTATAAATCGATTTGTACCGATTGTTTAGGTGTCTCTCAAATTTACCGTTTTGGGGGAGGGTCCATCAGGCTATATTTCGCAGAGTCGCGAATAAAGATTACAATCAAATAGCCAAACATGAGCCGGTAGGGGGCCGTTAATGATCATCGGGGTTCCGAAGGAAATCAAAGACAACGAGTTTCGGGTAGGGGTCGTCCCCGCCGGGGTGGAGGAACTAACCTTGGCCGGGCACAAGGTCCTCATCGAAAAGGGCGCCGGGGCCGGAAGCGGCATTTCGGACAAGGAATTTCGGGATTCGGGTGCCCAAATCGTTCCCCAAAGGGCCAGCCTTTTCCGCCAGGCCCAGATGATCCTAAAGGTTAAGGAACCCCAGCCCTCCGAAATCCGATACCTCCGCAAAGGGCAGTTGGTTTTCTGCTATTTCCACCTGGCTGCCGCACCGGCTCTCACCCACGCCCTGATCAAATCGGGCATTATCGCCCTGGCCTATGAAACCCTCTGCTTGCCCGATGGGGAACACCCCCTCCTAACCCCCATGAGCGAAGTGGCGGGCAAGATGGCCATCCAAGAAGGAGCCAAATACCTGGAAAGGTCCATGGGCGGTAAGGGCATCCTTTTAGGCGGGGTGGCCGGGGTTCAGCCCGCCAAGGTGGTGGTTTTAGGGGGCGGGGCAGTGGGCACCAACGCGGCCAAGGTGGCGGCGGGTATCGGCGCCCGGGTTTCGGTGCTGGATATCAACCCCAGCCGTTTACGGCATTTGGAAGAAATACTCCCTAAAAACGTGATCACCCTGGTTTCCAACCGGAGGGTCATAAGGGAAGAAGTGGCGGATGCGGACCTGTTGATCGGGGCGGTATATGTGGAAGGTGCCAAGGCCCCCCGGCTGGTCACCGAAGCCATGGTGAAAGCCATGAAACCTGGTTCGGTCATTGTGGATGTGGCCATCGACCAAGGCGGATGCGTGGAAACATCCCACCCCACTACCCACAGCGCTCCGGTTTATAAGAAGCACGGGGTAGTTCATTATTGCGTAACCAATATCCCTGGCGCCGTGGGCATGACATCTACCTACGCTCTCACCAACTCGACCCTGCCCTATGTCTTGAAGATCGCCAATAAGGGCTATCCGAAGGCTTTGGAAGCCGACCCGGTTTTGCAACATGCGCTTAACCTGGAACAGGGGAAAATTGTTCATCCTGCGTTGAAGGGTAAGCGTCTTGTTGCACCATCTAGCCAATCCTGCCACCCTCCCGTAGAAACCACCATGGAGACCAATCTTGTCTAGGGAGGAAAACCATGGCGAAGCAGAGCAAATTCCGGAATAAAAAGCGGTGGGAGGAGGTTTTGCGGGCCTGGAAGCGTAGTGGCCTGAGCGGATCGGCCTATTGCCGTAAAAGTCGGATCAGCCCGCCAAGCTTTTACGCCTGGAAAAGACGGTTGGCCGGTCCCCAGAGCCCTGTGGTTCGGGGTCGCCAGGCCTTCCTGCCCGTTTCAGTAGTGACTGCGGGTGGCGAAACCCATCCGGTTGTGGAATTGACCCTTTTGAACGGCCGGGTTTTGAGGCTGTACCGGGAAATGCCCGCCCCGGCGTTGGCTGAATTGGTCCGAGCCCTGGAGGAAAAGGCGTGCTGACCCTCTCGGCGGGCATCCGAGTATTTGTGTGTACGAGAGCGGCGGACATGCGCAAGGGGTTTGACGGCCTGTCGGCCCTGGCCGGTGAGGTGATGAGGCAAGACCCTTTGAGTGGGCACCTGTTCGTGTTCCGCAACCGGCGGGGGGACCGGCTGAAGGTGTTGTACTGGGGCGGGGATGGGTTGTGCCTGTGGTACAAGCGCCTGGAAGCCGGGACCTTCGAGATGCGCCAAGGTGAAGGAACGTGCGTGGAGATGAGCCCGGCGGAGCTTTCGATGCTCATCGAGGGAATCAGCCTGGCGAGAGTACAGAGGCGCAAACGGTTTAGCCTGGGCCTGTCGCACAAACCCCAACCGGTGATGGCGTGATGAAGAATTTTTGAAGTTGTTTGAAACTTCGGGAGAGGTTGGTGCGTCTCAAAGAGCGATGCCAACCTCTCCTCTTACTCTTCCCGATTTAAAAACCCTTCCTGATGATTCCGCTTCCCTAAAATCCCTCGTCCTAAGTCTTTTCGAAACCTTGAAGGATCAGGGTGAAACCATTGAACGCCTGCGGCACCAACTCTACTTGGCCGCAAAAAGTCGGTACGGTCGCAAGTCCGAACAATTCAACGATGCCCAACTGTCGATTTTTCTCAAAGAGATCGAAGAACGGTTGGGGCAGATGACCGCAGCCCAAAAGCCCCAAGAAGAAACCGAAACGCTGACCTACACGAGGAAGAAGGGCCATGGGCGAAACAAGCCGCCCGAGAACCTGCCCATCTTGCGGGTGGAACACCCCCTGAGCGAGGACAAGAAGACCTGCCTGGAATGCCAAAAACCCCTGACGAAGATGGGCGAGGACGTGCGAAACACCCTGGAACACATCCCGGCGGTCACCTATATCCGCCAGGATGTCCTGGAAAAATGGGCCTGTTCCTGCTGTAAGAATGCCCCGGTGACCAGTGAGGCGCCGGTGAGGCCCATCGAGCGTTGCATCGCGGGTCCTGGGTTGCTGGCCCAGGTGGTAACGGCGAAATACGCAGATCACCTGCCGCTTTACCGCCAAGCGGAAATATTTGAAAGAGGGGGCCTGGAAATAAGCCGTTCCACCTTGTGTGGCTGGGTGGGAGCAGTGGCGGGATTGTTGGAACCCTTGTACGAGGCCATGAAACAGGACGTGCTGGAATCCAAGGTGATCCACACGGACGATACGCCGGTGCCATACCTGGACGACGGCGCCCCGCCGGGAGCCTCAGAGCCCCCGGGATCGGTGGGGCAAAGGGACGAAGAGGAAGATAAACATAGTAAGGCGAAGACAGGCCGCCTGTGGACCTACGTGGGCGACGAGACCCACGCGAACATTGTCTATGAGTTCACGGAAAATAGGCGGGCGGAGCACCCGAAGGCTTTCCTGGGCGATTGGAAGGGGTATCTCCAGGCGGATGCCTACACGGGGTATGACTGCATGTTCAAGCCCGAAAAGGCGGTGGAAGTGGCTTGTTGGGCGCACGCCCGAAGGAAATTCAACGAAGCCAAGGTGTCGGACAAGAGCCGCTCCAAGATGGCCATGGCTTTCATTCGAAAACTCTACGAGGTGGAGTGGGAGGCGGACGAAAAGACGCTGGATACCGCCGGGTGGCAGGCCTTGAGGGCCGAGAAATCCAAACCGATCTTGGAGGCCTTCAAAGAGTGGTTGGACACCCAGGCGCTCGTGACCTTACCCAAGAGCCCCTTCGGTGAGGCCTTGACTTATGTGTTTAACCAATGGGACGCCTTGAACCGGTATGTAGAAGACGGCGATTTGAACATCGACAACAACGCGGCGGAGAGGGCACTTCGGTGTGTGGCGGTGGGCCGCAAGAACTGGCTGTTCGCGGGGAGCGTTGCGGGCGGCGGGTGGGCGGCCATCCTCTACAGCCTGGTGGCTTCCTGCAAGCGCCACAAAATTGATCCTTACTTTTATCTTCGCGACATTATCAGCCGGGTGAAAACCCACCCCATGAGCCGTATCCGAGAACTGTTGCCCGCCACCTACGTCCTCGGCCCCGTTCCGGAAACGCCGGTCTTCCAGACTGCCCGACCAGATTCCACCGAAAAAACGCCTACCATGCTTGCCCCTCACTAAACATATGGCCTGACAGGACGCTTACACAACATCAACAACCGTTGGCGCGGGAGTAAAAGTTGGTGTCGATGTCTGTGAAAAGACTTGAGAACAACAAATGGCATTACACAAGGACAGAAAAATCAATGCTAAAGTTTTATTGCTTTTCTTTTTCATTTAAATACCGATACTCCTCAATATGAAACCCGTTTTCATCTCCCCATGCTGAATAAATGTTTCCATTCCGATCGACAAAAAGTTGATGTTCTGAAATGGGACCATAAGAAAAAAATTGTTCTCGATGGGATTTCAGTTGGTACAAAAGCTTGCCGGTTGGATCAAATTTAAATAATGTTCTTTCAATAATGTCGCTATGCCGATAATCGATATTTTCATCATGGGTTTCTACGTCTGTGAGATAAAAATCCCCAAACTTATCCTTAATAATGAATTGATAATTAAATATTTTTTCGGTTGTCCATTCATTAAATTTTTTCACTAAATTCATTACTTCTGAGCCACCAGACATTAATAATCCATTTTTAATATAATAAGAATTCTTCTCATCATTGGGGTTTTGATCGCGGGCATTTTCATCAAAAACAAATAATTTGAACTGATCTTTTTCGAATGGTTTATAGAGTGCGCCATTTAAAAATAATGTAAGCGTGTGTTGGAGCGAGTATTTTTCTTCCGGTATATCAATTTCTTTGATCTTTGATAAATCCTCCCGATTTAAGAAAATAATTTTATTGCCGCTCGTAATTACAATCTTATCTGTTTGAATTGAGAATTCGTCGGGTGAAATATTTATGCTTGCGGTTTCATTACCTTGGGGATTAAATTTTTTTGTTACCGTTTTTTTGCCATCATAATCAAAAACAAAAACATCCCCACTTTCATCAACCTTAAAAAAATGAGGTCCAACATGTTCCTTTTCGCTAATAACTATTTCATCTTCCGGGACTCGATCTGGTTGCCAATCATTAAATTGATACGGTTTCAAGGGCAACTGTCCTTTACCATCCCCCCACGGAATCACCATGTAGGATTTCAGGACATATTTATTTTGTTCGGGTAATGACGCTTGGGCAAAAAGTCGACTTGATGGAATCCCAAAAATAGAAAAATAAATTGTCGAAATAAAAATGATTTTATTTAAGTGTTTACATTCCGGAAAGTTAACTAAGTTCATCAAACCCCCTCGATAAATAAACTGGTCAGTGTTGAAGTGTTTTGGGTTTGGAATGGATAAGCTCCCGTTTCGAGGAGCCAATTGCGCATAAATACTGGCACACAATACCCCTTTCAACCCAAACACCCCCTATGACCTATATCATGGTTCAGTCAACCGTTACAAAAATTACACAACATTTTTTGCACAAAGATTGACGCATCCGAAACCCTTATAATCTTCAATTTCACTTAATTATCTTTCTCGTATTTATTAACGGTCAACTCTTTCTTCTTGTGGAGCGTCTAATGGAGTGGTAAGCCATAGTTGTTTCAGTGGGTTTAAAAACCATTTTTGGAGGAATATCAATATGAATCGCTTAATCATTAGCGCCATTTCGGTTCTTTTAATTTCTTATGCCGCTTCTCTGTGTGCCACCACCCAGCCCACCCCGGTCGCCAACCCTGGGGGAAAATCCCTGACGCCCCATCCCCTCCTGCACCAAGTTAATATTGAGATGAAGCAACAATGGCAGAAGATCATGATCGACCAAAAGAATGGGAAACTGACTGTTGACCAGGCCAAAGCCTTGCGTCAAAAACTATCGGATATTCGCAAACAGGTTGCGACCGATTTCAAGGGTAGTGCCACCCACGAGTTGACCGCTGACCAATCTTCCCAGATCAACCAGCAGTTGCAAACCACCGCACAATCCATACCCTAATCAAAATGTTAATCGGAGACTGTTGAAGAAAATCATTTAGAGTACTGTTACATATCGACCGAAGCGTAACGGATTTCCGAGTTATGCCCGATTCGAAAAAGATTGTTTTTGATTGTCCAACAAGGGTCATAGGAAAACCAAATTCATTAAGCTTTACTTAGTTGCTTCCATTAAGTCTCGAAGCATCGAAAGAACCACTGCTGTTTCATCTTCATTAAATGCTGCTTGCAAGTAGGCTTTTCGAAAATGCCTATTTTTCTTTAATAGTTCAATTATTGCGGATTTATGGTCTCTTATGCCTTTCATCACCTTACTCCCTTATAACGCCATTTAACTTGGTCCAATATTAATGCTATTGGGTGCCCCCTTGGGTCTTAAAAATGAATTTACGGCCTGAATAAACACCAAATCTTGCTAGGACGGGGGGGGTGTATGCTTTTTTATGGCTTTAAAAAGAGTTTCAAAGAAGAAATTTAAACCGGAATAGTTCACAATCTAAAAATAATATGGTTCTTTCTAAAGTTGAATATCTCGTTTTTAGAGGTCCATTTTTATCCTCCAAAAGCGAAAAACCATTTAATAAAGCCACAATTTCCAAAAACCTAAGTCCCATTAGGAGTCTTATTCGTGTCTTATTCACTCCTGTTTTGCCATGGATAGCCATGGTTGACTCGGGTTGTCCATGGATACGAAAAAAGCCCTTGTCTGCGAGACTCGTTAAAGTCGTTGCAAACAAAGGCTTTTAAAATGGCCTGTGACATTCGATTATTAAAATGGCGGGGTTGACGGGGCTCGAACCCGCGACCTCCTGCGTGACAGGAGCACGCTCAATAATCGTCCTTATTTCAGGCCATCTCCAAGCTCTTCGACCTCCTGCTAATTTGGCAGGAGCTCAAAAATTTTACGAAACACTGATTTTCGAATAATTCAACCAGACGGCTATTTCTATAAGTTTATTCAACTGAACCCCCAAATTGAAAGCCGATTTTCCGAAAATGTCCTATTCGAGTCCATCATTTCTTCAAACTCAGAATCTCACCAACTTTTTTCCGCGAAACCAGATCATACCCTAGCATCTGGGCTTCTTTTCCCCTGTTCATCCTTCTCCCAACCCCGAATCTTGACCAAACCTTTTTCCAGGTCTATGATTCAAGGAAAGAATACCTCAGGAGCCAGAATGATCCCCAAGGAAATCCTCCAACTCAGCACCCCCGAAAAGCTTCAACTGGTGGAAGAACTTTGGAACGATATTGCGCTCCATCCCAATGAAATTCGCTTATCACCAGAGCAAGAAACCGAACTAGATCGGCGGCTGGAGTTCCATCAAAACAATCCCGGGGCCGGTATTCCTTGGGAAGAGGTCAAATCCAAGCTACGCCCTAGCCATTGAGCCCCACCCTCCGGTTCCTTCCGGATGCCGTTTAAGAACTCGAAAAAGCCATCGGCTGGTACCGAGAAAAGTCTCCAAATCTAGGTGACCAATTCGCAACGGCCTTTGAATCCACCATCGACAGAATCGGCCAATTCCCTGATGCATTCCCCATTTACCGGAAGTCCGCAAGACAGGCCCTTGTGCCAAGGTTTCCTTATGGCGTCTTTTACGTTCACGGAGCTTCCAACATTCAAATCCTGGCAGTATTCCACCTAAAACAAGATCCTAAAAAGCTGAAAAGACGAGTTTAAATCTCCCGTCCAATGCGGGTCCCCGTAGTAGACAAAACTTTTTCCATAAATTTACCCGATTTTACCTCATTTTGAAGGAAATGGGGTGGGCGTTCCCCCTGCGTTGAGGCCTATTATCCGCCCTCACCCACCAGGTGAGGGGCGACGGTCGATAATGCCAACTCATTTAAAGCTGGTACAAGCCGAGACGCACGGTTAGGGTGTGCCGATTCAATAAGGGAATCGGCCATGCCCCTGGGGGGTCCGGGGGATCGCCTTCCTGCGTCGAGACCACAAGTCGAAACGCATGACTTGGGTGTGCTGGTTCAATAAAGGAACCAGCCGCCCGGGCCAGGGTGGGTGCAGGGCAGGGGTCCTCCCCTCCCTGCGTCACATGACCAGGTTTCTTTTAAGGTGAATCTGAAAATGCTTTTACTGCTTTCAAATAGTTGCCCATAACAGCCTGAAAGTAAGGGGAGCAGGAAATTTTCCCGCAAGCGGCCAAGGGTTCCTCATTAGGATTTTCAACTTTAAATTCCCTCAACCGATCTTCCGGGACTTCAAGCTCTTCCCCGCAAATCCAGCAATTCATTTTCATTTCACACCCCTTTGCCTTTAAGAATTAAGGGTAAAAATTGAAAGGTTTTATTATTGCGGTTCCACTTAGCCAGTTCCTCAAGAAATTCTTCCTCGGAGTAACAGTTCATCCGATGAAATTTCGATTTACCGGTCAATAAAGTGATGGCCTTGTAAGTGAATCTTTTCATATGTCCTCCACTGGTTAACATGCCGTTCTCTCCTTTAAAAAATTACTTTTGGCGTCAAAAACCTCCCGGATGTGCAGGGCGTTTTTCTCGGCCTCGTCGTATTGGGTTATTAAGACTTCCTGGCCGTCGATTACTTGGGTTTCCCCTTCCGTGCTTCCCTCGATGTCGTGGTCAATAACCTTGAAATCAACCCCCCCGAAATCAGAAACCACGTTTTGAACCAGTCCACCTTCAAGGTGGATAACAATTTTCGGTATTTTCATTTCTTACCCCCCTGCGTCGAGGCCACAAGCCGCGACGCACGATTCGTTGGTCTTTATCGCCCTTGGGCTGAAAGCCCAACGGGTGGATATGCCGGTTCCATAAGGGAACCGGCCCCATTAAATTTTGTATTTTTCCGCAAAGTTAGAAAGGGATTCTGCGGCGGCGGCGCATACGTCTAAAGCCCGCGCGGCGGATAACCCGACAAGCATTTCCCCCCCTGCGTCAAAATCCAGTTTCGTGAAAACCGTTTCGGCCTGGTCGGTTAGATAGTTTGTTAATGCTCCCGCTACCTCCCCAAGGCCGTGCTTCTTTAAGAGGTACGCCAAAACGTCGTATACCTCATAAGCTTCAAGGGCAAATCCTTTAAACTCCTTCTCGGTTTCCTTCTCCGGTCCCAACAATACAACTTTCATAAAGCCTCCTTTTTTTTTGCCCTTACGGGCGTTTAATTAACTTTCCTGATGGATAAAATCCAATTGGCCCATAAATTCATGGGGTTCGTTGGTTTCTTTGTAAAATTGGTAATCGGCTTCAAAAACATCCTCACAGATCAAGCAAAAGCCCGTTTCCGGGTCGAGCGGAAATATTTTTTCCCCGCATGACATACAAAACCCATTACAAGCGGGGCAAGGCTTCGCTTCTTTTTCCTCGTCCCATCCGTGGTTACATTTCCAGGGAGAAAAGGGAAGGTGGATTTCAACTTTTTTAATTTCCGGGTTCATGATTTCCCCCTTAAGCCAAAAGGCCGGTTTGGCGGAAAGAAAAATGGCCTTCGTGGGTTACGATTACGTGATCGTGCACGGTCAAACCAAGCGCACGGGCGGCGGTTGAAACCTGGCGGGTCAATTGCTGGTCCCCTTCGGACGGTTCGAGGCTTCCGGCTGGATGGTTATGGGCCAAAATCAAGCCAGTGGCGTTAAGCATCAAAGCTTTTTTCAGGATTTCGCGGGGATAGCAAGCCGTATGGTCCACCGTTCCGCCCTGGGCTTCGCATTCAAGGACGTGGTTTCTGTGGTCGAGGTACATGGTCAAGAAAGCTTCTTTATCCATGCCTCCGATGTATTTCTTGAAATATCCAATGGCGTCTTCCGGGCCTGCGACAACCGGACCCCTTTTATAATCCGCCCTTGCCTCAGCCTTATGCCGACATCGGCATAAGGCGGATTATGCCGACTTCCGGATTATGCCGACCTCTCTGTTAAAAGTGGCTATTGAGGCGGCGGACGTTGCAAGAAGGTCGGCATAATAATGTGAGTCTTTTGGGCGATGTAAACTCCTCTTTTTATCACACTAAAAAGAGGAGACGATTATGAATCAACTATTTAGAGCTAGTGTTTCCGGGCCTTTGAAGCCATTGGCGAGTGACTTTACAAGGGAGCTTTTGCGTCAAGGCTATACCAAGGGATCTGCGCTACATCAAATACATTTAGTGGCCCATCTAAGTCGTTGGCTGATGGAAGAAGGATTGGATGTAGGCGACCTTTGTTTGGAAAAAATAGTACAATTTTTGAAAGTGCGTCGTTCTCTGGGTTATTCAGAACTTCTGTCTGTTCAAGCCCTAAAACCTTTCCTCAACCATCTACGCAACTTGAAAATCATTCCAGGTGAGATTCCGACTCAATCCCATGAACCAATGGAACTTCTTTTGGATCGATTCCGGCACTATCTCGAAATCGAACGAGGATTGGTGCATAAAAATACCTGCCGATACATACACGAAGTTCGAACATTTCTGAATACCCGAATTTCTTCCAATGGCCATGATTTAGAACTTTCCAATCTGAATGCTCACGATGTCACCACCTTCGTGGTAACACTTTGTAAACGTCAGACCAAAAGAAGTACTAAAAAAGCTGTAACGGCATTACGGTCGTTTCTTAGGTTCCTCTTTGTTAATGGTGCGATCAAACAACAATTGGCCTTAGCAGTACCATCCATATGCATGAGGCAACTGGTCGGTATTCCAAAATACATGGAACCTAAGCAGGTCAATAAAATGTTGGCCGCCTGTGACCGTCGCACACGAACCGGATGCCGTGACTTCGCCATCATGAAATTGCTGGCCAGGCTTGGGTTGCGCGCGGGTGAAATTGCCGCCTTGAAACTAGACGACATTGATTGGAGGTCGGGTGAAATCATTTTGAATGGTAAGTCAAACCGTTTAGATCGATTACCATTGCCCCAAGATGTCGGTGAGGCGTTAGCGGTCTATCTACATCGAGGTCGTCCAGTTGGAACTGAAAGCCGACAAATCTTTCTGCGTGTGATAGCTCCACATGGCGCTCTTAGAAGCGATGGCGTGAGAAAAGTTGTGATTTCTGCCGCCCAAAGGGCAGGTCTCGGACGAGTTGGCGCCCATCGGTTACGCCATACCCTAGCCACACAAATGTTACGTGCCGGAGCATCTTTGCCGGAAGTCGGTCAGGTTCTACGGCATAGTCGCATTCTTACAACGGCAATCTACGCCAAGGTGGACCTAAAAGCTTTGCGAACCATTGCTCCTGCCTGGGTAGGAGGTGTCGCATGAGTTTCCTACATCAAGTTCTTAGCGATTATTTGGCTGTACGGCGAAAGCTCGGCTATAAGCTCGAGGGAGATGGCAAGCTTCTCCATCAATTTCTCACTTATCTTGAGGGGCTTGGCGAAAAGCATTTGAGCACCCAATCGGCTTTGGCCTGGGCTCAGTTGCCTGGAACCACTCATCGGAGTTGGCTGTCTAACCGACTCACCATCGTTCGCGGTTTTGCTATCTATCTCAAGTCCATTGATCCCAAAACAGAAATACCCCCTTCGGATCTTTTGCCTTGGAAACGCTGTCGAGCTACACCCTACCTATATTCAAAAGAAGAAGTACTGGCATTGATCTCGGCAGCGAAAACATTGAAATTTCCACACCTTGCCGCAACTTTTCAAACGTTGATCGGGCTTTTGACAGTGACTGGAATGCGGATCAGTGAAGCCATCCATCTTGATCGAGAGGATTTTGATTCTAATCATAAACTCCTCACTGTCAGAGAGGGCAAATTTGGAAAGTCGCGTATTTTACCGTTACATTCGAGTACGGCAAGGGCTCTGCGCGATTATTTAAGCAAACGCGATCAGCCACGTTTGGTGGCAAATACATCGGCGCTTCTTATTTCTTCTGTCGGAAAAAGGTTATCGCCTTCCAGCGTCCAAGAAACTTTCCGAAAGTTGAGACGTAAAGCCGGGCTCAAGCCCCGATCTGCTTCCTGCCGTCCGAGAATCCACGACTTTCGCCATAGCTTTGCCGTAAACACTCTTCTTGAAAGTTACCGTAGCGAAGAGGACCCAGGTACAAAACTCCCGTTGCTATCGACCTATCTGGGACACGTGGACCCTAAAAACACCTATTGGTATCTTTCGGCGGCTCCTGAATTAATGAAACTCGCGGGCAATCGCCTTGAACGCCACCTTGGAGGTGCATTGTGAGCGCACTCGCTACGTCTTTGCAGGCGTTTTTCACTGACCGCCTTATGACTCAACGGCAGGCAAGTCCCCACACCATTGCTGCCTATCGGGACACTTTGCGATTGCTGTTGGCTTTTGCCTCCAAGCAGCAAGGTTGTCAGCCTTCCAAGTTGGATATTGAAGTCCTCGATGCTCCCCTGATTGGCGCATTCCTGAACCAACTTGAGGAAGAACGCGGAAACAACGTGCGTACCCGCAATGCCCGACTTGCCGCAATCCATAGTTTTTTTCGGTACACCGCTCTTCGTCATCCGGAACACGCGGCCTTGATCGAGCGTGTGCTTGCAATCCCATCGAAACGCTATGAGAGAAATTTGGTTGCGTTTCTCAACGAACCGGAGATTGAGGCATTGCTGGCAGCCCCTCATCGATCCACATGGACTGGTCGGCGTGATTACGCCTTGTTTGGACTCGCAGTTCAGACAGGACTGAGGGTATCAGAATTGATAAGTTTGCGACGCGTCGATATCCATCTTGGCACCGGAGCACATGTCAGTTGTTTGGGAAAAGGTCGCAAAGAGCGTATCACTCCGCTAACCTCCGACATGGTGAGGATTCTTCGCGCGTGGCTTGCGGAACATACCGGGCCACCTACAGATACACTCTTTCCAACTTGTACCGGCAAGGCACTCAGCCGAGACGCTCTTGAACATCGACTTGCCAAGTACATGGAAATCGCTTTGAAGGCCTGCCCATCACTCGGCTTGAAGAATGTGACCATGCATGTCCTTCGACACAGCGTGGCAATGCGATTGTTGAAAGCCGGTGTCGATACGGCTGTCATTGCGTTGTGGCTTGGTCATGAGCAGATCGAGACCACACAGATATACCTGCACGCCGACCTCGCTCTCAAAGAAAAAGCCCTCGCCAAAACCGATCAAGCTCACATGACACCTGGGCGCTATCAGCCAGTTGATGCTCTTCTGACCTTTCTGGAAGCGCTCTGATTATGCCGACCTTCTTGCAACGTCCGCCGCCTCAATAGCTACTTTTAACAGAGAGGTCGGCATAATCCGGAAGTCGGCATAATCCGCCCATGAAATCGGCGGAACCGTCGGCGGGATTTGGAACATCGTTTCCAGATTCATTTCTAACTGCTTTGCCCTTTTCTTCATGTGACCTACTCCCTTTGATTTATTTGAGGAGAGAGCACCCTCCGGGTGCGCCCCCTCACAAAATCCTTGGGGGCGCAGACGGAGCACAAAGAGGTGTTGGTTATGGAAAACCGAGTCCGGGGGGAAGTGCGTCGTTGGTTTAAGCATTATTGGGGGAAAAGACAAAACATCCGTGAGGCCGGATCAGCGAGGAACGAAGCCCGGCCGTTTTGGCTTTTAGGCGCCGACCGACCCCAACGGCGAAGCCGCCCCCGGATTGATTTTCTTCCAGGTTGTCTTTCGACGTGGGGGTTCCGGGGGGATCTACCACCGGGCTAGGGATGGGCACCTCGTCATCGCACACAAGGCGGTGACGGCGGTTTGGTTGGGCAAACAGCATTGAGGCTGTTTGACAATGGGGAAGGGTCTGTTCCCTTCCCCTGGGGGGCTCCGGGGGATCGCCACCCGGGCTACGAGAGGATTTAAGGGAGAGGGTTATCGCTCCCTTTTTAAAAATATTAACGAGGCCTGGCCATAGGGAAGATTACACGGACGCTGTTTTGCGGACGGCGAAACTTCTTCAATCCCGTGAGGGTGGCCAGGCCGAGGTAAGGGGCCTATGTCATGCCAACGTGATTCTTGCACTTAAAAACAAAAAGCCTCCCGGCCTATGGCCGGGAAGCTTTACTCTAGGGATGAGATGTGTTTTAGGCGCTCTTTTTACTTTGGGCAAGTTCCTTCGCGAAAACAATCCGCACTCCAAAGGCATGAAGAATCTTTTCAAGACTGGAAAGGGTCGGGTTTCCTTTTTCGGAAAGCGTGGTATAGAGGGCTTCCCTGGCCAACTGTGTTTCTTGGGAAAGTTTTTTCATCCCCCCCAGGGCGTCGGCCACGTTCTTTAGGGCTCTTAAAAAGTATTTAAAGTCCCCAGTTTCCCAAGCGGCGTTGATGTATCCAATCCGCCTTGCTGGTTTTTTCAATTCTTCGAATAAATATTCTTTGTGGTCAACTAATCTGAATTTCATTTTAAACTCCTTTTGAAAGCCGTCCAAAGTTTAGTAGCTTTCCTTATGTTGCTGTCCTGGTTGTCTTTTTCGCCCCCGCAAACCACTACGATAATGGCTCCCTTATGGAAACCATAATAAACCCGATACCCTTTTCCGTAATGAATCCTTAATTCCCAAAGGCCCCCAGTATTTGGCAAGTCGTGGTGATCGCCAAAATTCCCGTCCACCATCCTGTCAACCGCCGTCTGAATGCGTTCCTTGGCGGTATTATCCTTCAAACGACGGTGCCACTCTTTGTAAAGTTCTTTCCCATCGACTTCTAAAAATTTCACTTCAAAAGGGTGGTTTTCCATGCCTAAACCAAGTGTAATAATTATATTACTCATTTTCAAGCCTTTCCTTCGTTAAAAATTCCACTAAGCTACCTCCTTTTCTTTTTCCTCTGAAACCGGCTTCAAGAGAAAATCCACGGCTTTTTGGGCCTGGGTAACTGCGGTCATAAGGGCTTTTGGTTCATCCTTTAATCCCTTAATCCAGGAAGCGACATAAGCGGCGTGGTTGGTATGGTAGGGGATGCCCACGTGGGCGCAAAGGACGGCGGCTCCGAATTCCGCCACAAGTTCCTCGGCGGCGTAGGGATCGGAACCAAATTTGCTTTGAAGATTCCGGTTAAGCCTCTTGGGTCCGCCTACCCAATGGCATAGCTCGTGAAAAAAAACCTCATAAAATCCTTCGGTCGTCTTAAAGGATTCCTTGAAGGGTAGGGTGATGGTATCGGTGGCCACCGTGTAAAAGGCCTTGTCCCTTAACTGGTCATAAACGATATTGGCCCCCGATTCCTTAATAATCCGGTCGGCTTCCTGGTTGTTGGCGACCCGGTTGGGGGTAATTTTCTCCTTGAGGTGGTCCAGGCCTTCCAACTGGTCCAGGTTGAAAACGTAGTGAAGGCGCACAAAAGGAAAAGTCTCCTTTTTGTTTTTCCCGTCCGTTTCCTTCTCGTCGGAAACCTTCGTTTTAATTTCAAAATAAATAATCTCGGTCCCCTCCTGGCCTTTTTTCACACGGCCCCCGAGGTTCTTGCATTGTAAAAAAGTCATCCATATTGGGGATGAATAGCCTTTAACCTGGCGCTCATAGCCCAAAAGTAAAAGGTTCATTCCCTGGTAAACGTGTTTGGATGAACCATTGACCGATGGAATAAAGAACCAAGGTTTTTCCCAGGGCATGACCCCGGTTTCCATGTCCTTAATGATTTTGTCGGTAACTTCCTCGATCAGATTTGAAAGCCTTTCTTTAGTACTCATTTTTTCTACTCCTTTTCTTTATTTGAGGAGAGAGCACCCTCCGGGTGCGCCCCCTCACAAAATTCTTGGGGGCGCAAACGGAGCACAAAGAGGTGTTGGCTATGGAAAATCGAGTCCGGGGGGGAAGTGCGTCGTTGGTTTAAGCATTATTGGGGGAAAAGACAAAACATCCGTGAGGCCGGATCAGCGAGGAACGAAGCCCGGCCGTTTTGGCTTTTAGGCGCCGACCGACCCCAACGGCGTTTATCCACCCTCGCCCACAAGGCGAGGGGTGAAGGTTGACAATGCCAACTCAATAAGAGTTGGTGACGCCGCCCCCGGATCGGTTTTCTTCCACGTTGTCTTTCTCTCTGCGTCGAGGCCTCAAGCCGAGATGCGTGGTTTGGGTGTGCCGGTTCCATATAAGAACCGGCGCGCCGCGGGGGATCCGGGGGGATCTACCACCGGGCTAGGGATGGGCACCTGGTCAATCGCTCACAAAGCGATGACCAAGCTTTGGTTGGGCAAACAGCATTGAGGCTGTTTGACAACGGGGAAGGGGCTGTTCCCTTCCCCTGGGGGGGCTGGGGGGATCGCCACCCGGGCAATGGGAAGGTTACACGATTGCGTTGGTTATGATTGTTAAATTTTTTGAAGGATTCTGACTAGTTTATTTTCATCCGAATCTGGATTCCTGGAAATCTTCATGCTTAAATTATTTAACGCCGAATCAAGGTAAATAAAATGCACACACAAGACCTTAGTAGTTGGTTGCATACCCACGTGTTCAATAATGAAAACAAGCACGCCGAGCGGAGCACCCGCGTGGTTGCATCCATTACAGCAATTATGATGATCATCGAGATATGGGCTGGTTGGTGGTTTAATTCCATGGCATTGTTCGCTGACGGCTGGCACATGAGTTCACACACGATTGCCATCGGCCTGAGCGCACTTGCTTACGTAGTCGCCCGTAGGCACGCGAATGATGGGAGATATGCATTTGGCACGTGGAAGATCGAGGTATTAGGCGGGTTTACCAGCGCTGTTTTGCTAATGGTCATCGCGGCCTATATGGTTCTGAGTTCCCTCGAAAACCTTCATACACCACGCCCTATCCGTTTTGCGGAGGCCATTCCCGTAGCGGTAGTGGGTCTCTTCGTCAATATCATATGCGCCCTCATTTTGGGAAAAG
Source organism: candidate division FCPU426 bacterium (assembly GCA_963796105.1). Lineage (GTDB taxonomy): Bacteria > Oederibacteriota > Muellerivitia > Muellerivitales > Muellerivitaceae > CAWCKJ01. The sequence continues at coordinate 69,956 of CAWCKJ010000014.1, read as the reverse complement.
CTCATCATGACGGCCACCACCATACGGAAGGACACGATCATCACCACCATGATTTAAACCTCAAATCCGCCTACGTTCACGTTATGGTGGATGCAGGGACTTCCATGCTTGCCGTGCTGGCTTTATCCGGTGGCATGTTTTTGGGTTGGGTTTGGCTGGATCCCGTCATGGGAATTGTTGGCGCGACAGTGGTGGCTCTTTGGGCATGGGGGTTAATCAAGGAAACCAGCCAAGTTTTGTTGGACCGCGAAATGGACAGCCCCGTCGTGATTGAAATCAGGGATACCATCGAAAAACATCCCCAATGGTCGGAATCCACCCGGATTTCTGACCTCCATGTTTGGCGCGTTGGAAAAGAAAATTATTCCTGCGCTATAAGTTTGGTTACCGACGACGTTAAAATGACGCCCCAATCTGTTAAAGAAATACTTCAACAACATGAGGAAATAGCCCATATCACTGTTGAAATCAATCAATGTCCACACCAGGTTAAATCTGTTTCTTATGTATGAAGCTATACCTCACTCCTTTTTTCGCACTTCAAAAAAAGAGAACTGATAATGGGAAAGCTACATGGCCGCCGATGTTGCGGACGGCGAGGTTTCCATCCTTTCGGTGTAGGGGGTGACAAAACGGACAAAGGGGGTCCGGGGGAAACGCCTTCCTGCGTTGAGACCACAAGTCGAGACGCGAGGTTTGGGTGTGCCGGTTCCATAATAGAACCGGCCCCCGGTGCTTATGCCCGGAAATTAACAAGCCGCCTATTCGGCAGATTGTTCCTCGGCCAAAGTAAAAGTCTGTTTTTTAATGTTTGCAAGCCAGTCCGCTAAAAATTCGTTTTGGCTCCTGAATTGGCGGGGGTCCTCCTTCCCGTCTGGGTATACCTCCCAATACCCCAATGAATTTTGGAAATGAATTGCAAGGGCCGTTTTATTTTCGGGGTATAGATGGATTTCCATATCCGGATCGGGGACTAAATCCCCGTTCAGTTCATAATAATGGGTTAAGGAAATGTGATTCTTGGAAAGGCATTCCAGGTGCAAGTCCATGTAACCATTGGCCTTAAATTTCATGGTCCGGCCCGACCGGCTGGCCCATTCGGTTATATCCTTTCCGGCCAATTCCGACAAAGCCTTGTAATTCAATTCCGGGATTTTCGAATCCATACTTCCTCCTTTCTAAAATCCTACTATTCAATTGTTTTCACTTCCTCAATGTCATTGAGTTTTTTCATTAAATTTTGAAAATACCGGGTCATTTCTTTTTGGTAGACGGTTTGAGAAAGGATTTCAGGCTGGTAATTCTCCCAAAAAGCGACCGCCCGGCAAGCATAAGAAACAATCGCGCTAAATTGTGGAGAAGGAATTGCGGAATATTTCATGGTAAAACCTCCCTCGTGAAATCCTCTAAAAATCTCCATCCGTTACTTCGAGCGTGAAGTTTTGCCGACTTGACAGCCGACGACTTCGTGTTGCCTTCAATCCTGGCCATTTCCAAAATCGGGCCGAAATTATTCACCCGTTTTTCATCCGTTGTCGCGGGCCGGTAAAAGTAAAACTCAAATGTTTTCATTTCCCGCCTCACTGCATGGCGTTGCGAAAGAAACGCTTAATTTCTCTTGGTTCTGGTGATGCTTCTCCCCAATGGCGGACGTAAGCCAGTTCATAAGTCTTTTTGTTGTTGTTCCCAAATTGGAGAACCCTTTTAACCTCGGCCCGGTCGGCCCCCTCACAGTCATAATCGACTTTGCAAATCTTGACCCCTGGGCGGTTTGCCATGATTTCCTGGACGTTTCCCCCCTCAATGACGACAACCAACTTGGTTTCCGCCTTCGGTTTCAAAACCGAAAGGATGTTTTCGGCCAATTCCAAGGCCTCCGCCCTGGATATCTTTAGGCTGATCGGGTCGGTTTTCCCGGCTCGGCTCGAAGAAACCGAAAGGTTAAGATTCCCTTCAATGTCCTTGAAGCAATCCACCTTCCGGGGAATGAAATAACCATTTCTTCCCCTGGCCCAGCCTGTCCCTTTCAAAAGCAATTCTTTAAACATGACTTCTCCTTTCAAAGTGAATGAATGAGGGTTAAAAATTCGGGTTTGGAAGAAGGGGAAAGGGCGCACGCCACGGACTCGAATAAAAGGCTTTCGGTTAGGTTGTCCTTCACGTCCACTGTTTGAAGGTGGTCAAGGTCCTGAATCTCGTAAAAGTAACCTTGTAGATTCTTGCCAACGTGAATTTCAAAATTCCCCATGATGGGAAAGCTGACTAACTTGAAAGCTGTCGTGGTATTCATGCGCCCTGCTCCTTAAAGCTCCCGGCCTTCGATAAAAAGCATTTCGATAGCCCGGTCCAATTCTTCTTCCGGTATTCCTGAATCCTTGACTTCCTCTTTTTCATCCATCTTTGTTTCTCCTTGATTTATTTGAGGAGAGAGCACCCTCCGGGTGCGCCCCCTCACAAAATCCTTGGGGGCGCAAACGGAGCACAAAGAGGTGTTGGCTATGGGAAATCGAGTCCGGGAGGAAGTGCGTCGTTGGTTTAAGCATTATTGGGATTCCGGCAGGCCATGTTTTAGGCCGGATAAGACGAGGAACGAGGCCCGGCCTGGCTTGCCGGAAAGGCGATGACCGGTCCCAACGGCGTTTATCCGTCCTCGCCCACAAGGCGAGGGACGACGGTGGATAATGCCAACTCAATAAGAGTTGGTGACGCCGCCCCCGGATCGGTTTACTTCAACGTTGTCGTTCGTCGTGGGGGTTCCGGGGGGATCTACCACCGGGCTAGGGATGGGCACCTCGTCACTACCCACAAGGCGGTGACGGCGGTTTGGTTGGGCAAACAGCATTGAGGCTGTTTGACAACGGGGAAGGGTTACTTCCCTTCCCCTGGGGGGCTCCGGGGGATCTCCGCCCGGGCTATGGGTGTGTTGAGGGACAGGGTTATCTCTCCCTTTTTAAAAATATTAACGAGGCCTGGCTATAGGGAAGGTTACATGGCTAAAGGCCGGCGAGCCTTTTTCAAAACGTTCACGTCTGGGTCGAGACAAAAAGCACTATGAAAAAAGAAAAAGCCCCACTGGTTTATAAACCGTGGGGCTTTTTTCTACGCCGATTACAATTTACATTTGGAATCGGTTATTTATTCTTAGGCAACACCAAGGGCGAAACCTGCTTCGCTCCCCTCTTCGCTGTTCCACTGATCTTGCGGACGGGTTTGGCCTTTTTAGTATGGCGACCCATGGCATGGTCCTTTTCATGGTCCAAGACCCACTGGGGTTTTTCTTTGCTCTGGGTGGCTTGCGCCCAGGATGCCGTCCCTGCCGCCGCCGTGAATAGAATGACCGCTGCTAAAATGATCTTTTTCATGTTTTAACTCCACAGATTTGATTTGGATTGCCTTCCACATTCAAAATTTGAATCATTTCGTTAATTATTCCAGGTTGCATCCCGCAGCCCTGAGTTCCGCTTCCTCGGTCAGCACGTTCGGGCTCGTAAGTGGGTTGCCGGTTAGTACAGAAACAATGGTTGCGTTGTTTCCAAGCCCAGAATTGTTCACCAGGGGCTGTAAATCCACAATTTGGTTATTGTTCAAGAACAAATCTTCCAGGTGCATCAACCCAGAAAGGGGTGTGAGGTCGCTGATCTGGTTGTATGAAAGGTATAGATATCCCAAATGCGTCAGTCCAGACAGGACAGTTATGGTGGTGATTTGGTTGTTCTCGAGAACCAAGTAATAAATTTGCGTCAAATTGGACAGGATTGAAATGTCGCTGACCTGGTTATCGGCAAGGTTCAGGTATCCCAATTGCGTCAGTCCAGACAGTGCCGAGATGTCGCTGATCTGATTAGAAGATAGGTCCAATTCCAACAAATTTGTAAGGTTGGATAAGGGAGCAAGATCGGTGATTTGGTTGTTGTTGAGGCTTAAGTACTGCAACCCCGTGAGGCCAGCGATGGGAGTGAGATCGGTGATATGGTTGCCGTTGAGGCTCAAGTTCGTCACTGCGGAACAATATTCCAACCCTTCCAGGTTGGTGACGCCGTCGGAATTAAAATACAAATCGGTAATGGTGGCCATGTCACATTGGGTAATGATGTCTGAGGTGCTTGCAATGATTCCGTTGTTAATCAATACGGTTTGGACTGCCGACAAAAGGTTGGGGTCCGGAATATTCACTGGTAAAGAACAAGCAACTGTGGGATTAACCGTGACGGTGATCGTCGGGGTATAGGTCGAAGTCCCCGTTAGAGTAATCGTAGGCGTATATGTAATGGTAAGGGTGTTGGTAGGAGTGGAGGTGATCGTCGGTGTGATAGTTGGAGTGTTGGTGGAAGTATTTATGGGTACAGGGGTATTGCTTAAACTCGGGGTTGGACTGGGCGTGTTGGTGGGGCTGGAGGAGGGTGGAACCGCCGCGGGTCCACTGGCCATAAAATTGTGGGTACAAGCCATCGTAAGAATACTTAATCCCAAAAACAGAAATAGGCACTTTTTCATATTCATCCGCTTTGACGCCTTTTTATTACCTTCAATAGTATAGCGTCGAAGGTGGAGGTTTTATTCCATGGTTTCACTGATTAAATAAAAAATCTTTATGGGGTAAGAACAGGTCTTTTACAAGCCAACCCCCCCGGAATACCCCTATTCCGGCGCATCTTCGTTCATTCCGGCATAATATGAAGCCGGGATCAATATGTCGTCTGGTTGAAACTTCCAGGTTGGCCCGGCTGTGCAGGAGAAATTGCTGTTCCACCTTGTACTGAATTGGTTCCGCTGAAATTGTTAACCGAATGGGATGAAAGAATAATAATTCCGCCACCACCACCACCCGAGTTGTCGGCCCTAGTGCTGGTATCCGCGATACCTGATCCTCCGTTGGCCTGTAAAAATCCACTTCCTTCAATGTCATTGGCCATAATATAAATAGACCCGCCTGATCCCGACCCCGGTAATCCTCCCGAACAATTAATACTATCCAACCCAATCGCACTCACCAAACCGTTAAAGGTTGCCGATCCATTCGGCGCTTGTATTAAAATCATCCCACCTCCTGGCCGCCCTCCTATCGGGCAAGTTCCATTCCCACCCGGACTTCCTCCGTAGGACGGGACCATTGGATTGTCATAAGCCGCGCCTCCAGCGTTTCCAAGACCATCCTGCCCTCCTGTTCCACCGTGTCCAGCCCCTGCGCTGCTGGTTAAATTAGCCGGTGTTCCCGTTGTTCCGTTAGTGTTAAAACCTACTAAAGTACTTCCGCTGTCCATGGCGAAATAATTGGAAACATTGAAGGTTACCCCTCCTTCCACTGCTAGGGTTCCTCCCGCAGCTATGTGGATATAAGAATAAGAGTAGGTTCCCGCAGCGATACTTGTGGGGGAAGATGTAACATCCAAGCCACTTGGAGTTGTACTTGGGGTCACTGTTGCCGTGTTAGTGGGAGTAGTGGTCATCGTCTGTGTTAATGTCATTGTAGCGGTATATGTGGATGTTGCAGCAATGGCTGGCGCAAGAGGCTGTGCGGAATTAATTTTTCTCTCACATCCATAAAATCCCAATACAGTGAGGGCCAAACAAACTAAAAATGGATTTAAATACCTCATAAACAGCCTCCCGGTATGGCTTTATACATCTCATCCATATAGTGACGGTTAAGTACTGTTTATTCCCTCTTTTCTCACTTTTATTTCTTGTATTTCCGTTCTTTGGATGAGTTTTAAAGCTTTTAAAACGGGTTTCTAAGGACAGAAGGGAGGTTGCCCACCTACCTTCTTTAGTTAACTAAATAAACTCACTTCGAAAGCGATGACTGGGACACTGAATCCAAACAGATTCAGCGACCAGCCTTGGGTCTCACGCCCCTACCCTCCACCGCGAATACCACGGTAGGGGTACCAGGCCTCGAACGCTGTCGCTTCGCTTTCGCGCTTCGTCGCTTAAAGCAAATCTTTAACTCATCAACAATCGCTCCAGGGAATCCGCTGAAGCTACTTCCCTTCCGCAAAAGGCATTTACCTTTTTACTCGCGCCCCCCCACGGTTTGTGCGGGGGGCGCGGTAAAAAGGCGCGCAACCCACAAAATAAAAATGAGGAGGATTCGAATGAATCCAAAAATCGAAGTCGTGAAGTTGAATATCCTGAAGAAAGGACACCAGGCCGGGACGTTCTCCGTTAAGGTGGGTTTCGAGCCCGGGTGTGAGGTGATCCTTCCGGGAATGAGGATCGTCGAGGGTTCCAAGGGGACTTTCGTGGATCTGCCGTCACGGAAGTTCAAGGAAGTCGGGTTTGTTCCCTTCTATTACTTGAACAAGGCTTTAAGGGATTTGATTACCAGCCAAGCGCTGGTGGAGTATCGCAAGACGGTGGCTGGGAAGGTTGAGAGTCCAATTGCAGCTGCGGCGCCCACAGTGGTCAAACCGGTGGTGAGTTCGGCGGCGTCCAGGCCGACATCCCCCACTACCGCGAAAACGTGGCCAAGGAAGGAATGGAAGCCTAATTCAATAAGAAAGTAGAAAAATAATAAAAGCCCGGTTCCGGAAGGAGTCGGGCTTTTTTATGCCTATTATTTCTCGCCCGTTATGGGCGTAGTCGCTTATCTTTTCCCGACCAATTTCTCCTGCCGGGCTTTTTCAATACGTTCCCGCAAGTCTTTTCCAAGAATTTCAGACCGCTTGTGAAATTCCGCTATCCCAAGCCTGTCAATTTCCCTGAAGAGTTTGCGTTTTATCGCCCTAATTTCCAACAGGCTTTTCGGTTCTTTATATTTAATCTTTTTCATCGCCCAAAACCTCCAACGGCGTTACCAACTGGACAGGAAAAGTATATCCCCTTTTAATATTCAAAGCCATAACCCGGTTTCGACGACTCACGTTAGCCAAATGCCTGAAATTCCAACTTACAAGGGCATCCATTTCATAAACCGTGGCATAAGCAACATGTAAAGCGTCAAAGCCGCTTTTTTTCGGTAAAACCGCCTGGCGCAAATATTCATTCGCCAATTCATCGATTTCAGCGCGAAACGCGAGCCTTCTAGGTGTGAATTCCTCCAACAAATTTTCTACTTGCCGACGCCTTGGCGGGGGAGCCGCGATAACTTCCCGTTCAACAGCATCCGAGTAGAACAACTCGAATAAACCCAAGCGGGCTTTTTGGAAAAATTCTAAAGTTTCTTTCCGATGCTCCGGCGAATCATCCACAAAAGCGAAATTCCAAACGGTTGTGTCTAAGTAAAGTTTTAATTTTTCCATCTTAATAGTTCACAGTTAAGTCAACGGGCCTTATCAGGTCGGAAGCCGTCACCCCAAAGGCCTTGGCGACTCCGTCGATCACGTCCAAGGTGGGGTTATAATTATTATTCTCTATGCTTATGATTGTCCCCCTGGAAACACCCGCCAATTCGGCTAATTCAACCTGCGAAAATTGTTTTTTATTCCGCAAGGTGGTTACATTCCAGGCAAGTGAAACACGAGGACTTGGATGTTTTAAGGAAGCGTAAAGGTCAGGCCGGTTCTTTTTAATACGTTCCAAAGATTCTGTTGCAGTTAAAAAATGGGGCACAAATTTCTCTTTAGGTTTTTTCTTCATAATTACTTCTTTGAGTTTTTTCCGGTCCAGGGTATCCCCTTAACCTTTCCTTCCATAACCGCATCGGCCCTTTCGTCAATCTCACGCGCTAACAATGCTGGAACTGCGGACTTTTCAGCGGCCTCTATCCGGTCAACAATCTCACCTACAGTTAAATCTGACTTTCCAACCTTGATTTTATCTTTTTTTACGTTTTTATCCCTTCTAGGAATTTAATTAATTCTCTAAAAGTTCACGGTTAAGTCAACGGGCCTTATCAGGTCGGAAGCAGTCACGCCAAAGGCCTTGGCGATCCCGTCGATCACGTCCAGGGTGGGGTTATAGGTTCCGTTCTCATCCTCAATACTGATGATGGTCCTGCTGGTAACCCCCGCCTTTTCCGCCAACTCAACCTGGGTAAATTGCTTTTTATTCCGCAAGGTGATTACATTCCAAGCAAGGGAAATCCTGGGACCTGGATTTTTCATGGAAGCGTAAAGGTCAGGCCTTTTTTTCTTAATCCGCTTAATATCTTCTTCCAGCGAAACACCCGGCAAAACAAATTTTTTCAGTTGTGTTTTCATTTATTCCCCCTCCAAAGCTTTGATTTCATTGAGATATTTTTGAAGCGCCTCTTTTTCCTTTACACGGGGTTCCCCCGCCCTGGTGATGTGGGCGGTCAAAACAAAAAGTGCGTCCAATTTGAAAGAAAAATAGTAATTCACGACCAAAACCCTTTTCTGTCCCTTAATGACTTTTTCGAAAAGCCGTGTCCGGTCTTTCGCGTGCGCAAGGCTTAAAACCTGAAGCCTAAAAATATCAAGTTCTTTGCTCTCCATGATGGAATCCCGGAAGTCCTGGAAAAATGGCATCAACTGTATTTTCATTCAAATCCCTTCATGACTCATTATATGAAATATACTTCACATTGCCAAGAAAAAAAGGGTCTTTATCAATTTAAGGAGAACCAAGAAACGTAGAAGGGCTTCCTGCCCCAAGGGCTGATGGCTCCACCGCATCGAAAAAAACTATCTAATCCATTTTACCTTGATTTCTTTATCGACCGATTTGAATTCCTTGTCCCCTGTTACTAGTGTAGTGCGTCTAACGCTTCTTTACATTTGGTAATTTTGGCCAAGATTTTTTCTGCCGAAGCCGTCCACATAAAAACGTGCGGTTTTTGGTTATTGGCTTCAATGAACTGCCTGATAGCCTCTATCAAATCCGGCACGCTATTGAAGGAACCACGGCGAATCCGTTTGTCCGTGATTTCGCGGAACCAACGCTCCACCATGTTGAGCCAGGACGAGGAAGTAGGAATGAAGTGAAGGCAGAATCGCGGGTGGCGTTTTAGCCAAGATTGGACCCTGGGATGTTTGTGAGTCCCGTAGTTGTCCACGATCAGATGCAAAGCCAAGTCAGAAGGTGTCTTGACGTCAATGATTTGCAAAAAACGGATGAATTCCTGATGCCGGTGCCGAGGCATACAATCTCCGATGACTTTGCCATCCAACATACTTAAAGCGGCAAACAGAGTTGTTGTCCCGTTGCGTTTGTAGTCGTGGGTTTGACGGGCTGGAATGCCCGGACGCAATGGCAGCATAGGTTGAGTGCGATCCAAAGCCTGAATCTGGCTCTTTTCGTCCACACATAGAACTAACGCCTTGTCGGGTGGATTCAAATAAAGCCCCACCACATCGTGGAACTTTTCTAAGAACCGCTTGTCTTTGCTGAGCTTGAAGGTTTCGATTAAGTGTGGTTTTAGGTTGTGCCGCTTCCAGATTCTTCGGATTGTGGCTTCGCTGAGACCCTTTGCTTTGGCCATGCTGCGCGTGCTCCAGTGGGTGGCGTTGGCAGGGGTTGTGTGAAGGGTAGCTTCAATAACTGCGGAGATTTGTTTCTGAAGAATGCGGGGGATACGGCCAGGACGAGGAGCGTCCTTCTCCAATCCGGGCAATCGTAGGGCCAGAAACCTCTGCCTCCACAGTTGAACAGTGGGACGGGAAATTTTCAATTTTCGGGCGATTTCCTGGCTAAAAACTCCATTGGCCGCCATTTGAATAATCCGGGCCCGTTGGACTAGCCGGAAGGGAAGTTTTCTCCCCGTGGCCCATGTATCCAACGTGGAGCGTTCCTCCGGTGACAAAGCGATGGCTTCTGCGTGCCTCATTTACAAATATGATAGGCAAGATCTCTTGTTAAGTAAAGTTATTTAGGACGCACTACACTAGGTGGGCGTTTTTAAGTTTCGCCGTGGCGGCGGCGTAAGCGTCGGCGTATGACATCTTATGAGATCCTTTGAATCTCGCCGCAATAAGGGTCAATTCCCTATCCACGTCCATAACCTGGATATCCAATTCCGAAAGCGTGTTTTGATACAAAAATGCCCTTTCTTCCCCACCCTCCCGGAAAGCCGTGTACCAAACTTCCCCCCAATTCACGACACAAAGAAAAGCCTCGGCCTGTCCGTCCGCGACTTCATCTAAAATGGAAATTACGGTTTCCTTGCCTTCTTCACCTTCCAGGTAGGCAATGAGCGAATGGGCATCCAGAACGTAATGTTTCAAAACTCACGCTCGGCTTTCTTATCCTCCGCCAAAAGCTTCAAGAGTTTTCCCTTTGTCCCGAGTATCCCGCAGTTTTTCCTAATCAAATCCTTGGTCATGGGAACCAAGCGGATTTCCCCGTCTCTCTCAAAAAATTTGACGGATGTTCCCTTTTTGATTCCGTATTTATCCCTGAATTCGACCGGGATGACCACCTGCCCTTTTTCTGAAACGTGTGTAATCTGCATAAAACCCCCCAAAAAGTAAAACTATTAATTAAAGTATAACTTATTTATAAAGTAATACTTATTGGAAACATTGTCAATGATATTTCCATTTTTGCCATTTAGCGGTTCTCATTAATGAGAGCGGCACTAACCCTTATGCTCTTTTAAATAAACATTCCTTATGATCCCCAAATTCCCCACCTTGCCGCATTTAGTACAAGTAACTTTCCAACGGTCGCTTCGATGGTTGAACCGGTTACCGCATTCACAAATGATAACCAAGTAGTTGATGACTTGGGTCCAAAACACATCGACGATTCGCATCAGTTCACCCCGGCTATTAGTTTAAAGGAGAGAGCACCCTCCGGGTGCGCCCCCTCACAAAATCCTTGGGGCGCAAACGGAGCACAAAGAGGTGTTGGCTATGGAAAACCGAGGCCTGGGGTTGTGCGGCGTTTGGTTTTAAGCAAACGGGATTCCTCGACCCCATCTGTGTTGGCCGGATAGACGACGGAGGAGGCCCGGCCAGGGGGAGAGGAAAGGCGCTGACCGTTCCCGCGATGTTTATCCGTCCTCGCCCACAACCCCTGTGTTGAGACTTCAAGTCGAAACACGAGACTTGGTTGTGCCGAATCATTAATACAAAGATTCGGTAAAGAGGGACGACGATTGATAATGCCAACTCTATAAGAGTTGGTGACGTCGCCCCAGGGGAGGTTTTCTTCAAGTATCTTTTGTTAAGAGGGTGGGGAAGTGCAACACCCGAAAAACCCGACCGGTGAAACCGGAAGCTGAAAAGCTTTTTCCCGAGAACGGATTCTGTACGGCGCGATTTTGTCTTGCGACGGACAGTATCCGGTCGAGGGATAGGGGTTTTGAGGAACCGCCACACCCTTACGGCTTCCGGTTGAGAGGGGAGTCCAATCGGCGGGGGGCTATCCCATTCGGGCAACGCCGGGACCCGAATGGGGGTGGAACCGCCGCTTGGAAGAGGCTCTCCAACCGAGCCGAAAGGGAACTGCTTCAACATGAAAGGGAATAACCAAGAACCAATAAGGATAGAGGCCCTTTGGGCCGGCCAAGTGGGAGGGCGGGGAATTGAAAGGGCGAAAGCCCACCTGCCTTGAGGCTTATTATCCGCCCTCACCCACCAGGTGAGGGGCGACGATTGATAATGCCAACTCAATGCAAGTTGGTACAAGCCGAAATGCGAGTCTTGGTTGTGCCGGTTCCATTAAGAACCGGCGCAATGGAAAGGGGTGTGGGAGAGATCACCCTTTCCGGTTTTTGGAAAGGGAAGCTCGACCCAGGGGGAAGGCCCGCCTGTGGCGAAACCTCAAGTTGAGACACAAGTATAGGCTGTGCCGGTTCCAGAAAGAACCGGCTCGGGGCAGGGAAGGGGTGAAGTTCCTTTCCCCGCCCTGCCCCGTTTCCCCCACTGCTAGACTTTAAAACGCGGTGCTTGCTCAAAGCAAGTATCGGATATTTTCCAAACCTCATCGCGCTTCATATTTGAATCTTTAACCTTAACTAGGCAAACATCATAGGGAACATTAGTAATTGTTTTTGCGACGCCTAATGACTGAAAAATACCGTAACGTCCTGTGTTAATATTAAAAACCACATCACCCTTCTTAACCTTCGACATAGTAACCTCCGAAAAGTGAACCTTAAAAATCAATCAAATAGAACGGTCCGCCAAGAATGGAAGGAATACTTCTGTATTCCTTTTTAACCAATAAATTGAAGCCATGTAAACTTGTAAAGGAAAGAAAAAATCCACAGAGAAATAGGCCTCTAAGTAAAAAATCGACCCAGAAAACGGAAAATGGAATGAAATTCCAAAATTTTCCGGAGAAAACTAAGGTAAGAAGTTGTTTTTTGAAAAGTGCTCTAAGAGCATTTGCATATAGTTCTTAACAACTTCTATTTTGTCAAGAATTTCATATAACAACGTTTATATGAAATCCAGGGAAGCGTTATTTGTTTTCAACGACCACCAAAAAAATCCTTAACGCCTCTTTTGATGACCTTGCCGTTTTCATGGAATTCTAAAACACCTTTACTTCACCTTAAAGAGGGCCCACGACCCCTCGGCAATTTCTTCGAACGTCTTGGCCGTAAGGCCTTCGCCACCGGAATCTTCCGCCTGGAACTCATCCCGGAGAATCCAAGCGCCCCTGACCAACTCGTAAACCTTGCACCTTTTGGTCCCCCGGACTAAACCCGCGAAAATCTGAAGGATCTCCATTCGGTAGTTGTTGCCTTGAATCAGCCGTTCCTCGGTGTAGAGAAGTTTTAATTTTTCCATCTTAGCCACACCTTCTAGGTCATTTTGTCAGTATTGTTGTCAAGAAATTTGGTATAACCGTTATTATAGGAAATTTATTCGCGGGGAATTCTTTTGAAAAATCTTCTTCATTCGTTTCTTCCTCGTATGAAAAGATTTTTCTTTACGTCTCCACGCTTGGAACCAAGGTTACTTCATTCAGAATCATAGGTAGTTTTACTACGCACTCATCGCACTTCGACGGTTTAATTACCGCATCCGATTCCAAGCCTTTGCCCTCAACTTCTTCCAATTTGAACCTTTTGCAAAGGCTCCTTTCAGCGTCTTTTAAAAAATAGTGATAAAAGCCTCTTTCGTCACAACACAAAATTTTATGCCACATCGTTTAAATCCTCCTTCAATGAGGATTCCCGGTACGGGAATCTACCTTCAAGGCCTGGCCAAGCCAGGCCCCATTTCACCGCTCATGAGTGAAATGATCTTCTAGGGGAATCTCCAAAGGGGCGAAGCCCCCTTTGGAATCCCCGTGGGGATAATAGGGGCAAGGTTTCCCAAATATGGGAAACCTACGGAAGGGTATCTTTATTTCTTTCATACTAATAATACTTTCATCAAAAAATCATAAAATCATGCTAAACGTTTCACACGCCCGACCCCACTCAGTCGAATTGCAGAACAAAGTGATGCAGAGTGAGTGGGGTCGGGCGCGTGAAACATCATGTTTAGCATGATTTTATATAGTTTTTTTGATACAAAAGAGTTCGCACGGTACGAACCGTTTAGAATTGCTCTTAGAGCACTTTTATAACTTATTTGACAAATCATTGGTTAATTTATCCGTTTTTATCGGCCTAAAAGCCGTAAAAAAAGGTTCGGAAATCGCCTTTTCAAAATAGCTTATTAGCCAGGGCGTATTGAAAGCGAATTTTCTTTTTGTACTTGTTATCGCTCCAACGATTCCCATTTCGAGCAGTTCAATCCTTTTTTGATCCCTGCATACCAGTACTTTCGTGGCATCCGGGTATTCCCTTTCAATGTGGTCCACCACCGAAAAAATCCTATCCCTTGAATAAGGGAAGTGTTCGTATTCAAGTACGAAAGGTTTTGATTCACCTTTGACCACCGCATCGAAATATCCGTCAGGGTATCTTAGTTTTTGATCCTTCGGGTTGGGTTTCCATTCTTTCAAGAATTCCTTTCGCTTTTCAACTCCGGAATCCCTGTAGTAATTCCATTTAGTCTCCCGGTTGATGCCCTGCATAAACTCAAAATCCGTCACAAAAAAAACGTCATCAAAATCAGGGTTGGACTCAAAGGAAATCCTTAATTCCGTGACCCTTTCGTGGTGTTGTTGGGTTCTAAGGCTTATCTTGGCGGGGCGCAAGTTCTTGGCCAATAGCAAGTAACTTTCCGTGAGTTCCTTGATGGCCGAATCCGTAAGCACGTAAATCATTTTGAAAAATTTACTGGTTTGGAAAGGTTTTAAATAACCCTTTTCAGCGTAAAATTTAAGCTGTTTTTGCGCCATCCTCATTGACTTGTTTTTGAAGTATTTTTGGTGGAAAAGAAGGGGCGTAATGTTCCTGTTGCTGTGAATAAATACGAGTTTTTCCAAATCGGACGGCCTAAGATTTTTCATTCTTTTCTTACGGTTCTTTTTCCAATGGTTTCGGCTTGCGTTGGTTTTTAATTTCCTTCTTCAACTTCTCCATGTTTTGGAAAACAGGATCCTTCTGGAAAGCTGGTTTTCCCTGCTCCGATATCTCGATTTTAGGAATTTTAACCGGTCTTTTATAGGGCAAACTTTTTTCGGGTTGATCCTTGTTGTAATTCTTGAGCCCCACTACGTCCATGAAATCAAAAGTAGCCGGCACGGCCGGGGCCATGTCGAATTGAAGCTTGAACCGCGCAATCCCCTTCTTGTAAGTCAGAAGGCAAATGGCTTCTCCTTTTTTCAGGTTCTTGAATTCATCCGGGGGCATTATGAATTCTTTGTCCCTCTCCTTTATCGTCGCTCCCGCTTCTTGCTCGCCCCCCAAGATACCCGCGTTGGTCCTGACGGATCGCACCCGGTAAGCTTCGGCTGTTTGAGTCCCCACGATTTTCGCGCAACGGTCGGCCGTTTCGTCGGACATGATCCTGAAAAAGATCTTGGTCGTGGTGTTGTCAAGGATGGCTTCCTGGAAGGCGGGGCCTCCCGCCCTCAGGAGATCCCCCAGGCTTTGGTGCCCCAAATGGACCCCGATATCCGTGCTTCTCACCTTCTCGACGATATCCTCGAAGCCCGGATAGGCAATCGACGAAAATTCGTCCAGGAAAAAATCGAAAGGAATCCTTTGCGGTTTTTCCGACCGCCGCCCGGCCTCGCCCATCAACCCGATTAAGAACGCGCAACTTATTTTCCGGTAATCGACGGGGAACAAAAGCGCGGCCGCGCCAAAGTGGAAAATCTTGTTCGTTTGGACTATTTCCGAAATCAGGTAGTTGGGGGTCTTGGAATTCAATAACGGAGCCCACGCCCCCGTCACGAACGACGAGAGCAGGTTTAAAAGCCCGGAAAGGACGTACCGGCGTTCCTGGGCCGACATGGCGGACCAATGCTGTTTGAAATATTGCGCCTCCAAGGTTTCGGGGTATTTATCGCATAAGGCCCTGACGGACTCGAAGGACTCGATTTCGTTTGCTACGACTTGATAGTAGTCGAAATAAGTGATCACCGGGAATTCGCGCAGGAACAACCCGGTGAGGTTTTTTATGAATTCCTTCCCCGAGTTCTCGAAAAAATCGTCCTTGGTCTTGTTCATGAAATAAACGGACTGCCTGGCGATGTTGGTCACCAGGTCCACGTCCGGGACCATCTGCCCCTCGCCGTTGTCCTTGAACCAGGCCAACGGGTTGATTTTCGGGCTCCTATCGGGGTAACGCAAATCAAAAGGGATGAAGTCAGATATTCTCCCGGCTTCCTGGGCGTAGTACGCCATCATCGGCAGTTCCTCGCTCTTGGCGTCGAAAGAAAAGCATCCTTTGCCCTGTTTAATGGCCTGGTACTTGGCGTTGTGGAAATACGAGACGGATTTGCCGCTCCCGGACTTCCCGATCACCTGGACGTGCTCGACCACCTGCTTCGTCGTAATCCAGTGGTTCCCTTCCTCGCTTAAGCAAATGGGATAGAGTCCCAATTCATCGGGAAACGCCTTGGGCTCGTTCTTTTTAGCCGGAACTTTTCCCAAGAGCATATATAGGGCTAGGGCGGTAACGACCAAAGCGATTATCGAGATAATGGCCGTGAAAGGATTTTCCGGAAGGACGGAAAAAGCGTGCCTTAAAAAAAGTACCGCCGGGCATACTGCCGCCGATTTTTGAAGGGGGGATAGGTTTTTATTTTTCCCAAGCCGGAAAGAAGCGTATAAAGCCAAAAAAGTGGTTATGGGATCCAAAAAACCCAAGCCCTGGGAGTAAACCCCAAGAGCTTCCAATACATAAATAATCGCTGAATAACCGCCAAGGACCCAAATAAGGATCGAATAGACTTCAGACAGCATTACTTACTTCCGTTTTTGGAAATAATTTTCTCAAGGCTTTCGACAAATTTTAACGCTTCGGTTCGAATCTTCTTAAGTTCCTTAATATCGGATTTCCCCGGGACGGCCCGCGCGGAAAAAGAAATTTTTCCGTCGTTGAATTTCTTGAAATAGGATTTAATTCCCGAATCGTCGCTCGACCCCTTTTTCTTTCCCTTAGAAGGCGTTTTCAGATCCGGATTCTCCGGTGACGCCGCAGAAACTCCCGGTAATTCCCCGCCCCTATCCAAAAAATATTCCAAATCCGCGATTTTTAATTTTTCGGCCGATAAGTATTCAATGGCTTTCTTTTGCAAATCCTCCGGAATGTTTTTGGAAGAAACCGTAGTGGATAAAACCCTGGCCGCAGTTTCATTGATGACCGAATCCTTGAGGGCGTTAAGGATAACGGGATAATTAAAGATCCGATTCAGGGTGTAAACATAACTTTTGGAGGAAACACCGATAAATTGGGAAACTTCCTCCACCGTGAAATTATCATCCAATAGCTCCTTAACTTTCCTGGCTTTGTCATATCCCTCCAATTCGTTCCGTTGGATATTTTCGATCAAGGCCCAAACTTTGCAGGTCCTTTCGTCCGCGTCGGTAACCATAGTCTGGACCTTGAAGCCTAATTCGAGGCAGGCAAAAACCCTGGTCCACCCCATAACGATTTGGAGTTTATTCCCGTCTTTTAAGCGGGCCTTGACCGGCTCCTGCTGCCCCTGGCTCTTTATGCTTTCCTTCATGGAGTCGATATGTTCCTGGATCTTCTTGGACCTGGTCGAGAAAGTTTTATCCTCGATGTCGAACCACTCCGCGGGTATCGAATAAATAACATCCTTGCGGAAATTGATCTTGAGCTCCTCGGGGGTGTTAATCTCTTTTACTTCCGTGGGAGCTCCGTCGCCGCCGCCAAAAATACCGTTAAGCTTTTCCGACGAAACATCGTTAAGGGATTTAACTTTAACCATTGACGGTCTCCTTTTGTTTTGTAAGTGCCTTGAAACGCCCTTCCACTTCCTTGAAAAGAACCTCAAAAACTTCCTTGGCCATGACAGGATATTTTTCCGGCCAAAAAGCGAAAGGAACCTGCTCGATTTGCGAGTTAATGACTTCCTCCGTCAGGGGAACGGCCACCCTGGCCACGAGGCTTTTCAGTTCCTTGAAGTTTTTCAAATGGTAAGCCTCGTGTTTTTTTACGTTCCCCCGCATCATGTTCATTACGGCGAAAATCAGGTCCGGGCATCGGCCGTAGGTCGCTTTCAAGGCCGATAACTGGTCCATGACCCGGATGACCCCAAGCCTCTCGAACTCGCCGGGTTTAAGGGGAATGATGAGTTGTTCGGAGGCAATGACCGACATTTTGGATAGGCGGTCCCAGGAAGGGGGACAATCAAAGATAATGTAGTCGTATAAATCCTCCACCTCCAAGATTTTCTCATGCAACAAATTAGGGTGAAGGCTCGTCCTGAAAATATCCTCGTCCATCAAATCGCCCTTGACGAGGTCCTGAAAGCCTTCCCGCGCTATAGCCTGGACTAACTTCGTGTAATCCCCCCCAGTGGGCGGCAAATCAGTTTCAATGCTGGAATAAGCCGGGATTATTTGAAAATTAGGTATTTCAACGTAACGAAACTTTTTCCTGTTTATTTTCTCTTTTCCGTCGTCTTCATAACCGGCCCATTGGTCCGTGTAAAAAATATCATCGCCTTTGGCGTTGATGGGAAGGTATTTCCGCATTTTATAAGTTATGACGGCGTCCTGGATACTGCCGCCTTTGAGTACAGTTCCTAAATGTTTGTCTTTATCGGCTTCATCGCGAAAATCGCTTCCGACGCCCAACAAATCAGAAGCGTTTTGTTGTTGATCGGCGTCAATGTATAAAACGCGGTATAGGGGGTTGCCGGCTGGATCTTTTTTAGCCGCGATAGTCGCGGCCAAATTAACGGAAATGGTTGTTTTCCCCACGCCCCCCTTTTTGTTATATACCGCGATCTTCCTCGCCATACCCTCACCCCTTCCCTTTAAGTTTGTTTAAAACTTCGTCTAAATTCGGGTTTCCCTTGTACGTTTTCTTAATATGCTCGATGGGATCAATCCCTTTTTTCTTCAAGTGATCGGTGGCGAAATTGAATGTCGCTAAAATTTCCTCGATTCCAGCTTTTAGGTTCGATTTCCTCAAAAGTTCGTCTGTTTCGATTCGATCTTTTTCCTCTTGTTCCCTTCTTCGTATTTCAGCTTCCATTTTTGCTTTAGTTGATATTTTAGGTTTCCAATCCTTTTCAATCGCAACCCATAATAAACCCT
Source organism: candidate division FCPU426 bacterium (assembly GCA_963796105.1). Lineage (GTDB taxonomy): Bacteria > Oederibacteriota > Muellerivitia > Muellerivitales > Muellerivitaceae > CAWCKJ01. Next base: position 51,466 of record CAWCKJ010000014.1, on the reverse strand, counting down.
TAACGTCGTCCGTGTTCTTATGCTCTAAGACAACCCGGACCTTTTCCTCGAAATATTCCTTTGCCGCTTCTACGTCGTCGTTCATTAAATTCAGGCACTTGTAAAAGCAGTCCTCGAGGTCGTTAAGGGATATCTCAGGGGCTTTGTTTTTAAGTTTGTCTAAACTAATATTCAAAAAAGATTCGTAAACGGGGTTAGTTAGTTTAGTCTTTATTTTATCTTTATCGTATTGTAGGCCTGGTGCCGACACCGTGTGGGCATCATCCGGACGCCCTGTAGGCATGGTGCCACCACCAGGGGGGCCCGATGCCGACACCTCTTCCAACCCATGTGTAGGCATAGTGCCGACACCATTTGATGGTAGTTGAGAACTCCTTGATTGTGTAGGCATAGTGCCTACACCCTTAGTCTTACCCCCCTTCTCTTGTGGTATGCCTCCAAAATTCAAGTTAAATAAGAGTAATTCGAGGGGCTCTTTGGCTCTCTCTGGTATAGTCCAGTTCTTGGGAAAGAATTTCTGAACGATGTGGTCCGGTGCCGGAAGTGGGGGAAGTAAAATCATATAGGCGGTTGGCCTGGTGTTGTCCCCTGGGGTGATTTTAATAAGGCCAAGATTTTCAAGGTGTATAGCCCATCTTTGTATAGTTTCGGGATCGACCCCGCCCGTTTCGGCTAATACCCGGAGGCTCGTTTTTGTTTCAGAAGTGGACCAATTTATAAAACGGATAAGAAGGGCATAACCCCAACCGGCCTTGCCCATGCCAGGCCCGTAGAGGTCGAAAATAAGGTGTGGTATCCCAGCATAGTTAGGCTTTAACTGGGTAAGTATGCGTATTGGCTGCTCTTTGTCCTGCATTAAGCTCCTGGCGTAAAAAGGGTATTGACACCCGGAAGCCAGGGACTAAAATATCCTCAATGGCTTCACCGTAGGGACCGGCCCCGCCAAGGAAAGGCCCCAAGTGAGTGTCCAGACGCAAAAGGGCCCGCAAGGCGCACCTGTAGCGTCAGCAACTAAAGCCAAATCTGAAGTCCTCCGCCAAGAGAAATTTTCAGGTTCGGCCGGAAGAAACGAAAAAAGCCCGGGAGTTAACGCTTCCGGGCTTTTTGTTTTTTACTCAGTGTTAAAAGTTTTAATTCCTCCTGGCGCTCTTGTGGCCTGATAACGGCCTCGCCATTTCGAATAATAAGGTCAACTCTTTCACCGGCTTTCCAACCTAAAGCTTGAAGGGCTTGTTCGGGGAAGCTAACATAGGTCGTAGGTCCAGTCTTCGCAACTTTACGGCCTTTAAAAGTAATTTCGCCCATTTTTGCCCCTCTGAAACGCATTATAATTCCACGAAATAAGACATGGAATTACCCACATAATTATCCACAAAATAAACACTATGTCAATATGTGGTATTATCCATGTGCGAAAACATGGATTTGTCTATGGAAGTAAACATTGAGTATCCCGGCCTGGATCTGCCTGGCCTCGACGGCCAAGCCAAAGCCCCGGGGAGGTGCTCCGGGTGGATCGGGTAGCCTTGGGCAGGGGGTATCCCTGGCCGTGACCCCGGGGGTGGGCATTCTTTAAGGGGGTAAACATGCTTAAGGATAAAAATGACATTCGAATGATCCTCAAATTCGGGGAGAACGTCCGCAAAATTCGCAAAAAGCGCGGTTGGTCACTGAAAAAGTTAGGCTCCCAGTCAGGTTTGTCGTCAATCTTCATTGCTTTTGTGGAACTAGGCAAGAGAGGCATAACACTAAAAAATATTGTAAAGATCCAACGGGGTTTAGGCTGCCCTATCAACAAACTCTTCGAGGGGATTTAAAAGGTTATAGAGATTGAGAGGTGGACCGCCTGGCGGTGCTCATGGTCTACCTGAACCGGAATTGAGAAAACGCCCATGCCAACTATATACAAAACCAAGAAAGCGGAAAAATTAGTATCGAAGAAGTTTTATAGGATCAGGTTGGCGGCTACACAGGAGGATTTTGAACAAAAAATAGGGGAATTAATCCGGGATCTTCGACTGGGAAAAAACATAACCCAAAATCAGGCCGCTAACCAATTTGGCTGCACTCTTGACGAATGGAAAAGATATGAAAGAGGGCAAATCCAGGATGTTCGTTCGTTTTTGGAAATCACAATATCCTTGGATCACACCTTATACCAGATGATAAGACTCCTAAAAATAAAATTTACCAATGACCTTCCTTACTCAAACTCCTCAAATAATAAAAATTACGTTTATACCAAAATAAAACGAAATATGGACCTGCAGGAGATTAAATCCTATTTGCAAAAAGAGGAAAGATTGTGGGTCAGGGAAAAGCTACAGGCGCTTGCCTGGCTTGCGAAAGGAATGAAAGCCAAAAGGGTTGGAAAGCGGCTTGGCCGTACAGAATCGCTCATTCGTCATTGGCTTTGGCTTTACTACAAGTCAGGTATTGGCTGGGTGTTAAAATCAAATAAACGCGCTACTCCGCTCTATTCTTCCCAATTAGGAAATGCGGAAAAAACCCGGGTCTTAAGCAATTAATTAAACCATCTTTAATGAAATCAAACGATGGGTCATAGCTTGCTCACTGACCGAGTATCTTTTAGCAAGTTTATCAATATCGTTATCATTTAACGCATTTGTAAATTCCTTTACATCCTTTTTCAATAATTCTTCCGGCATTAATAACTCAGCCGCAAATTGAGTCGCCTCGATTTCTTGAATATCCTCACCCAACCTGGATTTGGTATTCCTGGACATGACGAAACCCGTGTCAACATGGACACCGGATGGTTTGTGAAGATGGTAATGACCCAGCTCGTGGGCGATGGTGAATGTTTGCCTTACTTTTAGATCACTGGCATTGACCATAATCATCGTTTTTAAATTAGAAACGAATAAAATTCCTGCGACATCCCCGTCTAAAAACTCAAAGTAAATCTTAACTCCCCAGGCTTTTGCGATTTTCTTTAAGTCGATATTATTTATATCGGTAAAAAATTCCGCGAAAACCTCTTTCGCATCATTTAAGGCCGTAACAACACTCATACCCCACCTTCCACATTCGTTTCATGTCAAAAATCCATAACCAGATTATTTTAAAAAGGGTCTTAAGCGATTTTAACATTGGGTTTACGGCCTTTCTTCCCTTTTAGGCCCCAATCTTTCCTAGTGGGGTTCATTGGACTCAACCAATAATAGGTTTTGGACTTTTTAAGACGCCAATTCCAAAAGTGATAATAGATGGTGTTCCTATGGGTAATTTCAAATTTATTAAGGATGTAATCACGGGATTTACCGTTCCGTAAAGCCCAAAGGACAAAACAAGGTGGAAGCATCCTGGCCGGAAATCCGGTTCGCCAAAGGCCGATTAGAGCGGCGTTATCAATAGCGCTAATAGCCGATTTTGAGTTCCACGGGCTTGCCCGTGGGTGAAGGCTGCGAAGGCGATACAATAAGGGGATGAAAACCCGCCTGTCAGGACACAGTGCATACCGAACGGAATACCACATTGTGTGGATACCGAAGTATCGCCGGAGCATCCTGAATCCTGGCGTGGCCGGATACTTGAGGAAAGTTTTCCCGAAGATATTGACGGAGATGCCTGGATGCGAGGTGATAGAACAGAATATCCGACCGGATCACATACATACGGTAATGATTATTCCCCCGAAATACGCCGTGAGTGCGGTGGTAAGCCGGTTGAAAAGTCAAAGCTCAGGCTATCTGAGGGAAAAGTTTTCGTGGATAGGGAAGGTGTACTGGAAAGAAAATTTGGTTTGGTCACCTGGTTATTTTGTCTCTACGGTGGGAATCGACGAGGCAAAAATCATCCGCTATGTGAAATGGCAGCAGCGCCAGGATTCAGGTCAAGCGGAGCTTGAATTTTGATTTTAGTACCACGGGCTTGCCCGTGGGTATCTATGGTCGAATTTAAAACGTATATTTTTCCAAAACCGATGGAACTGGTTTTCAAAAGTTTCATTGGAATTAACCTTTAAGATATTACGCCAGCGACGACGCAAAGGAAGAAGCGCAGTTAATTCCAGTGATCTGTCGTAATAGGAGAACAAAGTGTTATGTTGAATATTGAGGATATGTGCAGCATTTATTAGGTTGCAGTTTTGGAGTGTGTACCAAGTGAAAAACCAATGGATTTTGGCCTGAGCGGGGGTGATCCCCCGGGCCCAGAGAGCCTCAAGGGTCTTTAGACCAGCCTGGTGCTTTTCTGGAGAGTAAATGGGTTTGATGTTTGTGGAGTGCAAAAAAAGACTCCAAAAAGGAAAAATTAGGAGAACTCTTGTTGGTTGGCTATATCTAAAAACCCATTATGGTCAGGTTTACTCGGAATCCAGCCATTCCTGCCGGGATATTCCGCCTTGCCGAAGAAGACGCAACAAAAGGTCCACAGAAACTTCCCCACGATGAATGTTTGGAATGGTTAGAACCATGTTCCCGCGCACCAAATAGGGGTGTTTGCCGCCCTGATAGGGGCCCTCAAAACCGAGAATTTTTAGTTTCTGGATCAACTCGCGCCAAGAAACCGGCTTGAGTCTAGGCATGAATGGGAATGCGGGAAGCGGACTTGATTGTTAGGCCCTTGATCTTTGGAATTGCGAGGCCTTTACGGAGGCGGACGATTATCCATCCCTCGATCGTTTCGGTTAAATTACGCCGACATTCTTCAAGGGATTTACCTGTAGCCCAAACTCCCTTAAGGGCCGGAATCTCAGCATAAAAGGGTTCTTTGTCCTTGATCTTCTCATAATGTGCGCGTTCAAGCGCGGCTTGGATATATTCCACTAACATTAGCGCCTCTTTAGGTTCCAGATTACAAGCTGACTACCAGCTTCTAAAAATTATATCAATCCTTAACCCCTGAGTCGAGACCTCAAGCTTCTGTACAGGAATAGAACTAACGCCTATTTGAATGATCCAAATTGGCTGTTTCGTCGGAAAGCCAGACTTTGTCTTTATTCCCTACCGTTGCCTTTCTTCATAAAGGTCACGTTCTCTTCTTCCCAGGTTTGGAGGGGGAGCTGGTCGCTGGTCCAGACTTTCAGGATGGTTTTGTTGTCCTCTTCCGAGCGCACGATCTTTCTTACCTGGCCGATAAGCTTAAATCGTTGGTGTTGGACCCAATCGTTAATTTCGATTTTTTCGGGCATAAGTTATTTTTAAGAGGGTATCGGGATATCCAAAGCTCTCCCGATCACCCAAAAGAAACCCCCTTACGTGGATGATTTACCATGCCGCCCGCCCACAAGCCTCTGTGCCGAAACCTCAAGTTGAGGCGCAAGCCTTGAGTGTGTTGGAGCCATTATAAAAGGCTCCAATGTGGGCGAAACATGGTGCGTTAGTCAAAAGGCTGGCCATGACAGCCCCCAATATAGGACTAATGCCTATTCGAGTGATCCAAAATGGTTGTTTCTTCGGAAAGCCAGACTTTATCTAACTTCCCCACCTTCACCAAAAGGCTCTCTCCGGTGTTGGTTCCAATTCGGAATATGTGCAAACTTTTTACTACTCCCTCTTCCTGAGTAATGGTGTGGGTTACTTGATCTCCTGGCTTAAAGACTGGCATTAAAACCTCGCGGAAAAGATGAGGATAAAACTAGGCAATTATATCCATGCGTAGGTTGTAGACACGACCTTTTTGGGGCATTACCCAACGTCTAATACATTGTAAATAGACTTTATTTTTTTATAATTAACCACTTTCAATATGAAGGAAGGAAATAAATATAAATGGAACGCGTTTGCGTGTTTATCGACGGGAATAATTTCTATTTTGGGTTAAAGCGAAACAACCTTGCGACAAGGGTTGATTACTACCAACTGAGTTCCGCCCTGGTCGGGCCGGAACGGAAATTACAGCGGGCTTATTACTATAACGTGGCCTACGACCAGAAAAACTTCCCTGATAAGGCCAAAGCCCAGCTCCCGTTCCTGGATTCCCTCGACCGGACCCCTTTTCTAGAAGTTCGTTTGGGTCGAATGGTGCATAACCACGATAAAAGTAGTTACCATGAAAAGGGTGTAGAAGTCTTGCTGTCCTCCGAAATGGTTTTTTACGCGGCACGTAATTTATATGACACCGCCATCCTTGTGACCGAGGATGACGACTATTCCCCTGTAATGGAATTGGTTAAACAAACCGGAAAGCATGTTGAAATAGCCCTATTCCCTGATGTTCAACCCCGGGAATTGATCCGTTTCGCCGATAAAGTGATCGACCTGGATATGGTGTTACTACAGCACGCTTCTAAAATATTCCCGGTGGATACTGACGACAATAGAGGAAATGCTTGAGCGAGGATTAATTATTGAGAGGGTTTTCTTCTGCAGGAGGTAAGTTTTTAGGGTTCATACCGTCAAAGTTATATTCCATTGAGACCCACTTGCATTTCATTTTTTGTTTGTCGCAACTAAAAGCTTCGCTGCATCTTCTGGCTCCCCTGCTTTTAATTATCAGGTTATCACGCAAGTCCATATTAATTTCATGGATCAGGTAGACGTCTTTTTGAAGGATATAGCATTTTCTCAGTTCTTTACGTTCCATGGCGCACCACCATGCGAAAAGATCCTAATAAAAGCATACCGCTTTTAAAAAATAGTTCTTTATTGGTCGTATGAATTAGTGTTAAGCGATTAATCGAATCGCATATTTGTCGGAAAATTATGAGATTTAATGAACGGGGATGAATTCCTTGAGGAAATGGGATTCCCGGTCAACCATTAGGATGTGGATGGGGTACTGTGCGCCCTGGCCGGTCTGGACGTCGGCGCTTCCCTGCCCTTTGCCGGATATGATGGTTTCCCCAATCGCAAGCCAAAGGTCAAAAAGCCCTTCCTCGTCCCCTACGATATAGGCCCCTTCCCGTTTGGGTGAGGATAAATAGATGTGGAGAATTCCTTTATTTGGGTGCATTCATTCACCATTATATAACTAATACTTATGGTATGATGTCATCCTAAAGGAACTGAATTATTTTGTCTAGGTGAATCCAGACTATCTTCTCAAGAAATTCGGGGCCAACCTGAAACAAGTCCGCGAAAGCCGAAAGCTTTCCCAGGAGCAATTGGCCGAAAAAACTGAATTGTCCGCGATAATGATCAGCAGCCTTGAACAAGGCCGCAAGGCACCCTCATTTGCCACCCTTTGCAAACTTTCAAAAACGTTGAATACTCCAATTTCCGCTTTCTTTAAAGGAGTTTAAGATAGGGGGACTTGCGGACGCGCAGTAAAGGGCCCGAAGTTTGTAACGAAATCCTTCCACTCTTTTTCTGAACACTGGTATCCCATCCAAAATGTTTGCAAAACAAGTATCATTCGTTCATTTTCGATAACATAAACAGTGTGAATTTGTTTATCAGCTTGCCAAGACCGCAATAAACTCGCGATTATCCTTTCGTTCCATGACGACCAATCCACGGGGGTTTTTATATCGTTTTTGGACATGCGTTCAAACGTTAACAAGTTTCCTCCTTAAATCCAAAACGACGTTTCGTCAAGGTTTTGGTTATACGGCTATTTTCATGGTCCTTAGGTTTTACGTGAGAAGTTACGGACAACCTTTTGAATCAACGTAATAGGCGCCAAAAATTGCACCCCGCAATGGTTTTTTTGAACCCAAATAATTTTCGCGTAAACTTCGACGTTACCACCTTTTTCCAACTCGAATCCCAGTTTAAGGATGGCGTCGGCATCCAAACGTTTTGGAGTTTCCAGCTTCAAGCCACCTTCGCTGATGTTATGACTGATGGACGGAATGATCAGGTCTTGGACTTCGTAGATATAGCCTGATTTGGAAGAAAGGACGGGGTTAATTTGAACCGGTTTTTGGAACACAAAGCGTTGGTGACGACGTTTTTCTTGAAGATTTTCCATGCTAGAAAAATCCTTGGAATCGTTCTCAGTGATCGATTTGGAATACTATGGGTAATTATATTAGGTAAACGAAAAATATGGCCTTGAAAAAGCTTTGGGAAAAAGCGCTTTTATTTCAGTTAGTGAATTAGTAAGCCTCAGAGACTGAATTTGTTTTTCAGTCCTCTTCAACCAGGGAGAATTCGCCTTGGGGCGCCCCACATGAAGGGCACTTTTGGGGCAGGCCTTCCTTGCGGTGGATCAGTTCGCCGCATTTGCCGCAACGCCACATCAATTCGGTAGCTTCGCTTGCGGCATCATATTGATAAATAGTTAAGATTTTGATCTTAGGAACGAACTTCTTCGAGGTGGTCATGGGGCCCCTGGATGGCGGCGTGGGTCGTTAATGGGGATGTAATCCAGCTTCACGTCACCCATAACGGAAACTTGGCAGGCCAGCCGCCAAGAAGGTTTGGCTTTGATGGAAGCCAAGGTATGTTTTTCCCTCTCATTGGGTTCGGACAGGTTTTCCATCCCTTCCGACACTTCGGTCAGGCAGGTAGTACAGACCGCCCTTTCGCACTTAAACCGGATGGGCAGTTCATAACGGAAGGTGGCGTCCACTAGGGTGTCGTCGAAGTCAACTTCGCAGGATTGCCCCGTCTTGGAAAAGATGATTTTGGCTTTTTTCTTTGGCTCGGCCATTGAACCTTAATTGACTATTTTGTTTTCAGGCCGTTTAGGTGGGTCATTCGCCGGACGTGCCTGAACCGGTGGGTTTTTCTTGAAGGCGGGAGCTAGTTCCGCATTGATCTTACCGTATTCCGGGTCCGCATCCACGCTTTCCACGATAGCGCCAATTGGGCAAGCGGAGTAGCAGCTGGTGCACTCGGTGCATTCCTCCGGGTCGATAACCATGAACGGCTGCCCCTTGTACTGGCCGGGATGAATGCAGTTCACCGGACAAACATCCACGCATTGCGCGTAAACCTCACCTAGACACTTCTCTGTAATGACATAGGGCATGACATGACTCCTTCGATGATAGCCCCCAGGTAAGAACTGGAAGGTTTGACTCTTTTAACATCAAATAATGATTAAATACAAGTTTAAATAAATTATTTTCACAAGACTGATGAAATAGACCTTATACCAAGTAAAACTCATTTCCTGCCCGACTTTCCGGTTGGAGGACTTGATTCAAGGCCTTAAACGGTTATTTAAGGAAACCCTGGTAAAGAATCTAGGGAAATGATGTGGCGTACTGGATCGCCGGGTTTAAAATCAGGCATTAAAACCTCAAAAAATAATGATTAAGTGTGTAAAGAATTTGAAAGTTCGGGGTCTTTCTTAAGAAAAGGATAAACCAAATGTTGCAATTTGGTTTTGTATTCCTCGCAACAGCAAACATACCTCAACTTTATTGTGTCTTTCTGTAATGGTTCGTACTCAACGCGAATGAGTTCGGGTGTCTTTTTATGGGTGTTGCAGGTGCCTTCCTCGTAAAAGAATTCCACCATTAACGATTTAGCCCGATCAACTTTATCGGGGGTAATACCCACAAATAAACAGAATTTATCAGCCTGTTTTTGTATTTCGAAGTATTTTTTGGACATTCACTAATCCTTTTGCAATTATCAAACCGCCCGCGCAACGGGCATATCAGACCAGCGCGTAGTATAACACGGTGATTTTCGCTCAAATCTGGTTTGCCAACGCTGGCCGATGCCCTCGGCCGCAAGGCGGAGGGTTCCGGCTCCCATATCGCCGTTGACCTGGTCCACGACCCGCATAAGGGCTTTCTGAGCTGCCAAAGGTTCGCTCCAAAAGAGGTTCTGCTGTACCTGGTCCACCGGGACCAGCTTAGGGAACAAAACACCGACCCGCTTGTAACGGTAGCCTTTCCGGTAAAGTTTCTCGACCGCCCTGCCGGCAAGTCTGGTCAGGGTGGGGGTGTGGTCCGTGGCCACGGGAAGCTCAACCGACACGGCGTTTGAATATTGGGGGTCGTGGTTAAAAGGGTTGGTGGCCACCCAAACGGTAAGGGATTTCACGGCCTGGCCCTGGGCGCGGGCCTTCTCGGCCGCCCGGGCCGTATAGGTGGCCACGGCTTCCTGTAGGCTTTGGAGATCCTCGATGAGGATCCCAAAACCCTTGGAAGTTCCGATCATCTTCTTAGGGGGTGGAATAAGCTCTAGGGGAATACAAGGTTCCCCGTTCAATTCCCTCACGATCCGGTGGCCAACGACCGTCATGTGCGTCCGGACCCAATGTTCCGGAGCGTGTTTCAGGTCGAGGGCCGACTGTATCCCACTTTCTTTGAGGAGCTTTTCGTAAGCCTCGCCTACGCCCCAAACGTCGCCCACGTCCACCCTGGCCAAGGCCTGGTCCACGTAGGGGCTGTTGACCAGGTTAAGGACCCCCGCGGCCTTGGGGGACTTTTTGGCGATCTTGTTGGCAATCTTGGCCAGTGATTTCGTCGGGGCAATCCCCACGGTGACGGGGATACCCGTCCAACGCTCGACCGTTTCCTTGATTTCACGGCCATTGTCCGTTAGTTCGTTTGTTTGATTGGCAGTAAGGTTTAAAAAACACTCGTCGATGGAGTAAATCTCCATTTCAGGGGTGAATTGGCGTAGTACCTCCTGGACCCGGGCGGCCATGTCGCCGTAAAGGGTGTAGTTAGACGAGAGGACGTAAACGCCGTTCTTCTCGATGAGTTCCTTCATCAGGTGTACGGGTGCGCCTGACCTTTCCCCCGAAAACTGAACCAAAAATATGTTAGTTTTGGAATTCAGATCGGGAGGGAAAATTGGCAAAGAAACGGTTTTTATCCGAGCAGATAGTGGCTATTCTCCGCGAGGCGGAGAAAGCTCCCGCCGTTGAGGAAGTTCTCCGAAAACACGGTATTGCAGAGCAAACTTACTACCGTTGGAAACGTATGTACGGAAGCCTTGGCGTTTCCGAGGTCCATCGAATCAAACAACTCGAAGAAGAGAACCGGAAACTAAAGCAATTGGCCGGTGATCAAGCCCTGGCCATCCAGGTGCTTCAGGAACACATTAAAAAAAAGGGATATTGACCGAGGAACAAAAAGGGATGGTGGAGGCCCTTAAAGCCAAGGAGATTCCTGAAAGACGGGCTTGCCAAGTGCTTGGGGTAAGCCGGTCCAGCTTTCGATATGTGGCGCGACCGGAAGACCCTTTGAACCAGGTAATCCGGGAGGAAATGGCCAAGCTGGCCGAAAGACACAGACGGTTTGGAAGTCCACGAATGGTCTGGATGTTGGAGAGACAAGGATTCGAGGTGAACCATAAACGGGTAGAAAGGTTGTATAACGCGCAAGGGCTTCAATTACCACGAAGGCGGCCTAGGAAAAAGCGGGTTCCTGCGGAATGGAGAAGACCCCACCCGGCATTGGGTTCCAATGAGGTGTGGACTATGGATTTCGTGCATGACTTAACGTGGTTTGGGGGGAAGATCAAGTTTCTGACGGTGTTGGACGAGGGATGCCGGGAGTGCCTGGAGATCCGGGCGGAGAAGCGGATGGGAAGCCGGGACGTGCTAGAAACATTGGACGAGCTGATGGTGGAATACGGGGCGCCGAAGTTCATGCGAATGGACAATGGACCAGAGTTCATCGCAAACGAATTGAGGAACTGGCTTGTAGAAAAAGGAGTACAGGTGTTATATATCGAGCCAGGCAGTCCTTGGCAGAACGGATTCATTGAAAGTTTCAACGGCAAGTTAAGGGATGAGTGCTTAAACCAGGAGATTTTTCTGTCGAAAGCGGAGGCGCAGGTGGTCGTAGATTGGTGGAGACAGGTATATAACTGGGAAAGGCCGCACAGCAGTCTAGACGGAAAGACTCCGATGGAAGCAAGGAAGGAAAAGTTGGGCCTCAACTAACTTAAATTTGGATCAAATATTGGGGGAAGGTCAGAATCATCACGTCTTTTTCCACCAGCACCAAAAATTATTGCATCTTCCCAATCTGGGTCTGTTAAATACTCAAGGATAAAATCTTTTTCCCAATTCTGGTTTTTTAATTCACAACCGGCCAAAAATTCAAGAAAGGTTCTACTACTAAATTCAAACTGATCCCCTTCAATAAAACCAATATCCCCAGATGTGGCAACCGTAACAATAAAATCCTTAGGAGTTATTTTCCTTTCACCAATGCCGTCCAATATTTCTTTTGCAATAAATTCTAATTCTCGCGCTTTTATGTTTGTAACGCCCTTCTGTATCATTAAGAAAGCTGATCGTTCGAAAAAGGTTCGGACTTGGGCATAATCAAATAAATTTTCTGTGTTTCTATTCGGTTCCCATCTGCCCAATACTATTTCGAAAAACATATCAAAAAACTCAAAACCATTATTAGGAGTACTTTTTAAATCGGCACCAAAAACATGGCTTAGAACCTTTAATGCCAAAGGTGTCCTTGGTATTCTTTCCATAATTCCGTTTTGAACCAATTCTTTAAAACGACTTGTAGCTCGTTCATTTTTCGAAATAAGATTTTGAACCGCCGTAACCGATTTCGCAATATTAACAAACTTTAAATACCAAACAGTTGGCACAAATGAAAAAGGACAGCTTAACTCTTCCATAATTCTGGAAAGTAAAACAAGCGAACCATTTGGGTTATTTTTTATTAACTTTTCGTATAACAAATTAATAGAATCAATGTTTTTATTTTTTTCTAGTTCGTCAATTACAATTACAAACTTAGAATTTTTAATCCAATTTTTTACATCTTGCAACGTACAAAACTCAGAATATTTTTTTAAAACCTCAAAAATTACATTATCCAGGTTATCCGCTCTTGATATATTTTTTATATCTTGTGCTCTTAAATAAATAGGAATTATCAGTTTCGATTCTTTGTTTTCTTTTAAATTATTTAAAGCTATTTCAATTAGTTGATATACCATAAATGTCTTACCTGACCCTGTGCCCCCTTGCAACCAAGCAACTTCGCCACTACGAATTATTTCAATTGGTAAACATTCCTCAATTGAAACAAGGTAATTCTTTTTATCTAATATTCTTTTATAACAAGGAATCGTTAATTGATCGAGCAATGCGTTTGTATTTTCATCAAAACTCATACGCTTTTTTATATAGTCAAGGAGGGTTATTAAGTGTTGTGCAAGCGAAGGCAAGGAATAAATAAAAACAGTAGGATAAAACTCTTCTAAAGCCAGGTTTGAGTTCCACGGGCTTGCCCGTGGGTGAAAGGCAACCGTGCCAAAGGCACGGCAAGCGAACTTTGCTTGAATTTTGATTTTAGGACCACGGGCTTGCCCGTGGGTATCTACTTAACGGAATTAATTTTTCTTGAGGAAGGAATGTAAGGTTGGACTTATTGTAATTTGTTATTTTTTTATTTATTTCAAATTCTGCTTTATCAGATAGTCGACCCGAGAGGGCAACAATGACCTTCGATGGTAACTTCCCGTCAGCACCATATTTATCAAGGGGTATCGTCCAACATTGTTCAACCTGTCTTTGAACCTCCCAAAGAGTGTTTTTTTCTTTACTTATTTGGATGTTATTAATATCACCTGCTTTTACAACGACACAAATATATTTTGTTTCCCCAAAGTCATCTATTTTTGCCAAAAGGAAATCTTTTCCTTCTTCATTTGGACCGTGGGTTAGTTTTGTTTCATATTTCATATTTTGAAATAATGGTAAAAGAACTTCATCCCGGAAAGTTTTCTCATTCATACCCATAAGAATTGAGGCTTTGGTCGAATAAGATAAATGTGATGAAACTAATTTTTTAGACACAAATCACCTCAATAAAAATTATAAAATCCACAAATCTCAGGATCTGCTTTACGATCACTTAAAAATCTCATTCAAAACAAATGCCAACCGGATACCCGCTTTCTCAAGCTGTTGGTCAACGATTGGGCGCATTTTATCAAAGTAATCATCCGGAAGGGGGTTGTCGGTGTAGTCCTGGGGTCCCGAGTTAAGCCCGGTGTAAATTGTGTTTTTGGCTATTTGGTAGCTCTCAAATGCCCAATCCTTCTCATCCCCCTTGGTCCAGGCGGCCGCCTGGTCCTTTGGGATCGCCTTTTCAAGGGTGGTGGCCAGTTCCCGGGGGTCTTCCTCCGTTTTGAGCTCAATAAGGTGGTCCCAAAGGGCGTGAAGCTTGATCTTGGCCCCGTGGCCACGGTGGCCAGGAGCCTTGAACCTGACCTCCTTATCGTTTCCCCCGCGGTCGCCGTCGTCGGCGCAATGAAGGGGTTGGTGTAGGTCGCCCATGAAATGGACGACGAATTTAAGGGCCTCTAAACGCTTCGATTTTGGTTGGGATTCATCCCCGAGGATCCCCTGGTTGATTTGGAGCTCGTTGACCACGCAATTATTACCCGGGCAATAGTCCTGCTCGTCCTTGACCGATATGTCCTTCCGGATGGGAAGGTCGATGAAATGCCAAGGGGCGGTTTCCGGGCGCCCAAACTGCCTAACCTGGTCCGCCCAATTTGAAATGCTGGCCAGGGCGTCCGGCTGCAGCGAGGCCTCAAGCCGAGATGCTGGGTTTGCCTGTGTCGATTCCATAGAAGAATCGGCCCCCTGGTCCAGTATGGCCGCAATCCTTTTATTGGCGGCCGGGGTGAGATTATCAGAAGCTATATAAGCAATAGTCTCATGTCCAATAGAACCCCAAGAAAAAGCATTAACGGGAAGCAAAAAGAAAAGGATCGGAACCCAATTTGTTTTAATTATTTTCATGGGCGGCCAGCGTGAGGTTGTCGTGCGGCCTGGGGCGAAACCACCATTTGAGCCCCTCGGTTTGGCCGTGCCGGTTCCAAACGAGAACCGGCGAAGATATAGGCGACGACTTCGTGGCCAACAGCCCCCCAGGCGGAGGCTGGTAAGGGGTGAAGACTAAAAAAAGCCAGAATTGGAAGGAATAAGATTTTATTTTTTTCCATGATGTTTAATAAGGAATTTAAGGATAGCCTGCCTTCTTTTGTGGTTAAAATATGCACCCCTTGATTCTCCTTTATTGTAATTAATTATTTTGCCTTGAATACTCTTAAGACCCCAATCTTTCACATGCCTTGTAACAATTATCAAAACTTTCTTTTTTTTGGCTTTTTTGAGTAATATTCCCCCGACGAATTTCTTTACTAATTCAGCAGATCTCAAATTATCAATAAAATCGGTAGAAACTTGGAAATTAGTGCTGTGGTAAGGGACCAACTCAATAGTGGCTAATTTTTTAGCCAGGAACTCACGAGCACTTTTATAAGATTTGAGTTTAAATTCTTTTTGATTCTGTATTGCCTTTATAAGTTGTTTAAACCTCCTATGCCAATAATCAAAAGATCCCGTCCATGAGAATTTAGGGTCCAAAGGGAAAAAATAAGCTTTATTGGTTTGATGGAGGCACGCTAGAAGTGCATTTTTGAAATCACGATTATGATACTCAGCGTAGGAGTCAGATGAGCCAAAACCTGGATTTAATGAAAGGATAAATATTGAAGCCTTTTTAAGATTTCCAGCAAAAGGTGCGGGTAGATAGCCGAGTTGGAACTTGCCTTTAATTGTTGGGTCCAAAAATTCTTGATTATTTATTTGTTTTTCCCAACCATCTTTGCAGATAAGTTCGTTAGGTAAATTATCCCCATCTAGGAAATAGGGTGGACGCTTAGGTCTATATTTCTTCCAGGTTTCTATTAAACCCATAAGAAATTCCACCGTTTAAACACAAATATGAGGGATAGAAGTATAGCGGCGGGGGTGGAGATCGCCTTAAGGAAGGGCCGTAGCGTGAAATTTATTTTCATTTTTTGTAACTCATTCCCACCTGTGTAAGAAAATCCAATACACGGCGTTTAAACAGGTTTAGTTCCACGAGTCTTAGTTCCCTTCCCATAAAACCTGTTAGTAATTTAAAATAGGCGGTTATTTTTTCTCTAAAGAGGATCGAATCGCCGCTAAATGCTCTTCGATTTTGTCCAATTTCCAGTACCAAAGCATTATGCTCCGGCAAATCAAGAAAATTACAATTAATACTGCAAGAAAAACTACTATCCCAAATAAACCCCCTATAGCATCCATAGTCACTCCTTCAAATAAAGAGATTTTATTTTTTCATCAAAATCTTCGTTACATTTCTTTATAGATTATATCCAACTTTACTCATCGTGGGGCCAGGACGGAGGGACCCAGGAACCGGAGAGAGCTTGATTTCTCCGGACCGGGAAACCGGACTGGAAGCGTTAGCATTGGCCCATCGGGCTGTCCACGATGATTAGTTATCCCATGTATCCCATGCATCCGTGGCGAAAAAGCTGACAAAAGACGAGCTGGTTAAGGGGGTAGTTCTCTCTCCTTCTTTACTCTGTGTAACTCCGTGCCCTCCGTGGTTCCGTAGGAACCTGTGGTGAAAGTGGTTTTATTTCTGGCTATCAAGTTGGTCATTTTCAGCTTTTTCCTGGGCTTTATTCGGCAGAAGTAGGTGGCATCCCATTAAGAATCGGTTTAGAAGCTCCTCGATGAAGATTTTGTCCTTCCTGTCCAAAATGATGTGATTCCCCTGGGTCACAATAGATAGGATTTCCTCAAGCACTTTATCCCTTACGTCAAAATCCGAAATCCTCCGGTTAGGGGTCAGCTTTTGCAAGTGGTCAAACCACTTTTCGAAGAGAATGATGCCTTCCCTTTGTAGGATAATCCTCACAAAATTGCTGATGCCCGCGTTCCTGGCCGCCTTGGTACCCATTTTTACGGTTTCCTTTTCCCTTTTCTTTCCCTATGAAGTCTCTTTGGGTACCAATCCTTATGCGTGGGTTTCAGAGGTCCCAACCATTTTGCGACAGGTGAACCTGGTTGCGTTGCTTGCAACCGAAATCTGTGAATAGAGCGTGGATTCAGCCTTAGTATACGGCTTACTTCTCTTAAGCGCCGACCCCGCCTAAAAAGCCACAAAATGAAATGAAGACGCACAACTTTTCGAGGAAAACCCATCAGCCAAAGATTTACTAATCCTTCGTTTTTAAATTTCTTTAGTGGAGGTTTGGTGAAGGCGCGGAAGTAAAATTCAAAGACTTTGTGTGAAAAAGATTTTTTCCCACTAGAAAATAAGATTTTTAACCAAAGGTTTCTTAGCTTAATAGTTGACGGACTCTTTGCCTTATCCCTGAAATTCAAAACAAGTGTGTTTCTGTGTAGGCCGAGGGTTTTTGAAAGCCTGCTGACATTCCCGTTTTCGTAGGCCAACCAAGTCATCAAAAAATGATTTTCTAAGTCCTTAGGGGAAAACCCACGTTTCCAAAGAGAAGCTAAGGCCTTTAGACCCAAAACATGGTTACTACTAGAATTGGCGGTTTTTAGAATCTTCGGATCACTTGGAAGATTTCTTCGCGTCGATTTTTGTCTTTTAGGCATCAAATATCATCCCTTGTTGTGCCAATTCCCGATTGCTTAAAAAAATTGATAATTCGACGCTTGATGAGGTTCGATTCGACGAAACTTAATACCCTTCCTAAAAGTCCCGTGGCCTTCCGGTGTGCGTTAAGGAAAACGACGTCGAAGGTGTATTCGAGCCATTGGTTTTTTTCTTCATCGTCGAGGTCGTCATATTGTCCCCGGATGTTATTGGGGTAAGGGATCGTCTCGATCATTTCAACGTTTAAAAAGTCGTTCATGAAGGTGGCAATCCGCACAACATCATTTTTTTTAGGGCCCATAGGGAAGGACATTGAGTGGCACATCTTGCTAGTTATTTTATTAAATGGGGATTGGGGGGGCTACATATAAAGAAGGGTCATTGTGTAGAATAAATTTCTACACCGCCCGCCCACAAGCCTCTGGGTTGAGGTCTCAAGCCGAAACCCAAGCTTTGAGTGTGTTGGAGCCAATATAAAAAGGTTCCAATGTGGGCGTTGTGTGGTGCGGAAGTCAATTTAACCGGCTCTGCCGGATTTATATTATTGGGACTTCTGCTCATTTATTGTTCTCAAGTTGGTCATTTTCAAACTTTTCCTGGGCTTTATTCGGCAGCAATAGGTGGCAACCCATTAAGAATCGGTTTAGAAGCTCCTCGATGAAGATTTTGTCTTTCTTATCCAAAATGATGTGATTTCCCTTGGTCACAATAGATAGAATTTCTTCGAGCACTTTATCCCGGACATCAAAATCCGAAATCCTCCGGTCAGGGGTCAGCTTTTGCAAGTGGTCAAACCACTTTTCAAAGAGAATGATGCCTTCCCTTTGTAGGATAATCCTCACAAAATTGCTGATGCCCGCGTTCCTGGCCGCCTTGGTACCCATGCCTTACCTCTTATCCCTAAAAATAGAATTATTCGGACAAATATTTTTCCAAGATTGGAATGAGTGGGGGGAATTCACGGAAGACGACGCCCAAAACGACCCCATAATCCACACTCAAATAATCGTGAACAATCTTATGGCGCGTTCCAATTATCTTTTCCCAAGGAATATCAGGATGGGCGGTTTGATAGGCGGTGCTGACATGGCGGGCGGCTTCACCGAAAGTTTGAACGTGATAGGCCAGGACAATGCAAAAATCCTCGTCCAATTCGCATTCAGTTTGTTTCCGGCCTTGGATTTTCAGGACGGCCTTTTTGGCCGTATCGAGCATGTGACCGATATAAACCCGGTCATCCCTCTGCATATTGGACTTCCGCCGAATTGAGCACGCGGTCACGAAGGCGCTGGTTGAGGTATTTCTCCGTAATCAAATCCACCTCATGGCCAAACACACCGGATAATTCTTTTTCGATGTCAAAAACCTCAAAACCAACGACTTTGCCAGGCTGATACTGCACCAGGACGTCCACGTCGCTGTCAGGGCCAAAATCATCGCGTAAAATCGATCCAAAAAGGGAGAGTTTTTGAATATGGTGTCTTCGGCAGATTTCAGCGATTTTTCCTTTATCAATTTTTATAGCTGTTTTCATTTCAATGACCCCTGGCCGTCTCCTCGACAACTATAAGCATTTTATGCTTATTCAACTGGGGCGACAAGTGCTTGGAATTACAGCCCCTAATCATTGTGGGGCCAAGACGGAGAGACCCGGTAACCGAAGCCCTGAGTAAACCAAAGCGCATCGAATGGGCTTCGTAACGGGAGACCGTCCTGAAACCCACAGCCACCGAGGTTTTTAATCGTCCCCCGGTGTGCTATAGTAATCTTGTAAGGAAATTTTCCATGTCCAAAGTCGCGGTTCAACTCGACAAAAAACAAGTCGAATCCGCCTTCCGCCAGCTGGAGTCGAAGGAAAAATGGCGTTTGGCCCAGGAGGTTGTGACGGAGCGTTTCCTCGAAACGGTTCGGGAACTCCGGGCCATGGTCAAACGCAAGGGCTGGTCCCCCAAGCACATCCAACAGATGATCGAGGAATCCCGTGAAGAGTTCCACTCCAAGCGTCATCATTGATACCAATGTCTTCGTCAGCATGGCCCTGGGCGGCCGGGTTTCCTCCGAAATCCTCCGACAATTCACCCAAAACCGTTTCAGGCTCCTTTATTCCCCTTATCTCCTCCAAGAGTTGGAATACGTCCTTTCCCGGAAACAATACATCTGATTTTCAACACTTGATATCACCGCTGATACAAGCTAATATTAATTCATGGCTGGGAACTGCGTAGCGGGTCCTGGCCTATTTTTTTGGCAAAACCACAAGTCCGACACCATCATAAGTTCCCTCAGCGCTCCGCCGAAATTTCCGTTCAATAACCTCGAAACTCGGATAAATACTCCTCTTTCCTAATATAAACCTACCCACAGGGGAAACAACCTGGTCTGCGATTTGCAGACCTGAGATATTCTCGTTTTTGTGCCGACTAAGGATGCTAATAATCCGATTCTCTATGGTTTTTGCTTTCAGGAAAGTTGTTCCCTTGATTTTCAAATTGAGCCAAGCCAAATCCAATTCGTGGTCCAAAGTCGGCCCCCTTTTTTCGGCCACCACTATTCCACCGTCGCTTTGATCACCGATCTCAAAGCAAAACCTTTCCACCAAGATATCCAGGCTCATCATGTACGGGTCCAGCGCCGCGACACCGTAACGTGTCAAAAGCTCATCTTTCCGAACGGCGCAGGCAACGACCTTGAAATTTAACTCCCCCAACAACTTTTCCAATTCCCGGTAAAACCGAGTTCGAAAATCGACATCTTTAATCCCCTCAAAACCGTTCCGGTTCCGGGTAATATCGGCGGTGTGAAGAATGATGTCTTCCATTCCAAAAATATCCCTTTTGAACCGATTCAACTTTTCCGTCATCTCCCCCTCGGCGTATTCCTGGTCGGTGATGATACCGCCCAGGACGAACAACGGATATTGGGGATCAATCACTGAAAGATTATGGTCACCCGATTCGTCCAAGAACATGATTTTCATTTACTTGCCTTTTCTTCTTCCCCCGAAGCCCAACGGATACCAATCCTTCTTTGTGGGCTTCAAAGGTTTCAACCATTTTGCGACGGGTGAACCTGGTTGCGTTGCTTGCAACCGAAATCTGTGAATAGAGCGTGGATTCAGCCTTAGTATACGGCTTACTTCTTTTAAGCTCCGCCCCCGCTTAAAAAGCCACAAGATGAAATGAAGACGCACAACTTTTCGAGGAAAACCCATCAGCCAAAGATTTACTAATCCTTCGTTTTCAAATTTCTTTAGTGGAGGTTTGGTGAAGGCGCGGAAGTAAAATTCAAAGACTTTTTGTGAAAAAGATTTTTTACCACTCAACGAACAAATCTTGAACCAGAGCTTTCTTAGCTTAATAGTTGAAGGACTATTCGCCTTCTCCCTGAATTGAAAAATGAGCGTGTTCCTGTGTAATCCGAGGGTTTTAGAAAGCCTGCTGGCATTTCCGTTTTCGTAGGCCAGCCAAGTCATCAAAAAATGGTTCTCCAAGTCACTGGGAAATAAGCCTCTTTTCCAAAGGGAGCCCAATACTTTTAGGCCCAGTATGTGGTTGCATTTAGAATTTGCGGTTTTAAGGATCTGTGGATCTGTTGGAGTAAATTTAGGCGTGTAGTAAATATATTTAGTTTTCATTTTTTGTACTTCATTCCCGATTGTTTAAGAAAATCCATTACACGGCGCTTTATTAGGTTTAGTTCCACGACTCTAAGTTCCCTTTTCATTTCATCGGCAATGTACATTGCCGACTCTTTAAAAATATCATGAAATACGAATTCGAATAGCTCATCCTGTTCCTCGGTGGTCATTTCCTTGTAATTTTTAGCGAGGTTTATTGGAATAACAATGGCGTCAAGAAGATCATTACCAAGGTAGCCATTCAAGAAATGGGCGATCCGCTCCGGAGCGGATATTTCAGACATTATTTTAATCCCTGGATGAAAAACCTGCGTCCCGTTTCGAGGTCACAAGCCGAGAAACTAGCTGGGCTGTGTCAACAGCCAGAAGCTGTTGACGTAAGTCGGATGTCTTTTTCTTACCCGAATTGTAAGGTACAGGTATCTCTGACATTGGTACTCTTTTATTTATTGGGCACACTGGAAAGGCCAATTTGTGGTGTAAAAAGTGTTACAAATATGAACCCCAAGGTAAACCCTAAAATCATAATAATTATTACCTCTGTCCACTTATTCACCCAACCTCTTTTGTACAAATAAACCGAAATAGCGTATAAAATCGGTGGAATTGCAATTAAAGCCCAGAGGTGATTCAACCATTGCAAGTTCTCATTTACGAAAAACAAAAACTTGAGGTTTGGAGAAAACCCTTTGCCATTTCCAAAACCTTCATAAACTTCCTTAAAAGGTTTGACGACACTTGCCAAAATAAAAATTTCAATTAATACCCACAAAAAAATAACGTGTAAATAAACTAATCTGGCGTTAAAAGAAATCCACTTAAACATATTAATAATACTCCATGCCATCGGCCCTCGTAGCCGTCCTCACTCAAGTGGACGAAGCTAAGTGTCGAAATCAAATGGGCCAAAGGCCATTTGATAAATGGATTTTGACCAAGCCTAAAAAAAGAATTTTGCCTGGTTGGATATTTTATTAAAGGGTTGTTGGAGGGTCTATAGAAGCCCTTACCTTATGGATAGACTCCAGAGGCATTAAGAGGGCAGAGCTTTAAACGGCTTTAATAGGTTGTATAGGTATATACAACCGACACCGGTTGGTTGGAGAGGGGGGCCGCTACTGCGGAAGTGACCACCGAATCCATCGGTGCCAAGGCGCATTCGGCGCAGGAATTACAGGTCGAAGAAGTTACGCCAATCGTCACCAAGTTAGGATTCTCACAAACGTAGTTGATGGTCAAGATCGTGTTGTTGCATGGCTGTGTCACAGCCGCGATCACCAGCATTTGGGTGCTGAAATCCACCGGGGGCGTGGCCGGGGTGGCCGTAGGAGTTACATATATCATCGAACCAGAAGTGTTGTTGATGAAGTTGTCCCATTCCGTCATGTTGTGAATAACGTTAACCCCGGCATCGGTCAAACCATAATTTCCCAATGATATGGAAACAGGCGAAACACCGCAGCCAGGGAGTGGCGTGGGTGTGATAGTCGGCGTGTCGGGCAGAATCGTCACAGGAATTGTCGGAACGATAGTTATAACCGTGACGGGAATCGTTGGTACAAATGTAGTGGGAGGAACGTTAATCCAAGTCGGCGTAATTGTAGGGGTGGCGGCCACGGGTGGAACCGGACTCATCGTAATGGGAATTGACGGTACGGCTGTCACGACCGTAATTGGAATCGTCGCTACGATAGTCGGGGGAGGAACGGTAATCCCAGTCGGGGTGATCGTAGGGGTGGCTATTACGGGTGGAACGGGGCTCATCGTGATGGGTATCGACGGCACAGCTGTTATGACCGTAATTGGAATCGTCGCGACGAAAGTTGGGGGTGGAACTGTAATCCCAGTCGGGGTGATTGTAGGGGTGGCGGCCACAGGTGGAACCGGACTCATCGTGATGGGAATTGACGGTACGGCTGTTAGATCTGTAACGGGACCCGCATTAGGGGCAATCGTTGATGTGGGAGTAGGTGCCGTAGAGGGACTGAGGGGAACAGTTCTCTCACAGGCCAAGCTCGTAACCAACAAAACCAGAAATAATGAAAAGACGTATCGTTTCATCGGCAACTTCTGTCGGAATATTTATCTTTTAATTATACCGCTTCCTTTCATCTTCAACCACCCCCAAGGATTACTTAATTAAAGGGTCAATGAAGAGGCTACATAATAAGGACGTTGGACCGCCTGGCGACCGCCCTGGGCCACGTCGAGGATACATGCCCGGATCTCCCCGGCCCGTTTTGCGCGTCCAAGAAGCTCCTACAAGCTGGTCACCCTTGTGGCCACGGCCACGAGGTTAAAAGAAAGGCCAACGGCGGGGTTATCTCTGTTTTGACCCGAGTTATATCTGTTTAGTTCCCGGCCTTGCCGGGGGTTAGGATTTCGAGCCTTGAATTTATAATTTTCATCTCCGTGGCCATGGGCTTAAGGATGCCCCGGGAGTCGACTAGGTCCTTGCGGACCAGGAGGAGCTTGCCGATGAGGGCCCGGTCCTGGCTGAAACTCGCCACCGCCCGGTCAATGAGGGTAATAGTTTCCAGGCGGCAGGCTTCCTCACGGCGTAGCAACATGGGAAGGCTCAAGTCCTCCGCGCCAGGCCAAAAGGGCAATTCCAGGATGAGGGGCGCGGCCGACCTTGAGGACAACTCTTCCCATAGAATGCGGAAGTGTCGCCGGGCCAGGGCCAACAGGGGCCGGACGACCCCCGTGGCATTCACGCTTCCACTCATATCCACAGCTCCGGTCAGAAGGACCATTCGGCGGTGGGAAAGCTCTAAAACCTGGAAGGGGAGTGAGGCCCGTTTCAAGAAATTACGGCTGTATTTCGCCTTATTCGATAAAAATTTCTCGATTTCTCGAGTTTTTTGGGCGCACTGATCCAGAACCTCTTGGTTGACCTGACCGCTCCGAGGGCTGGTCCGAAAGGCATTAGAAGCCAACTTCTCTAAACCCTGTTTCATGTGCTGAAGATCACGGTTGATTTGTGATAGAGAAATATAGAATTCCATAAGATAACTCCTTCAAGTTTGGACGCCAGGGAACTAGGGAAGGTGTCGATACGCAAGTTCTTACCTTAATAATGTTAAGAATATCATTTTGTTTGGATGAGTTTTTCTACGACCTCGGTAGCCTTCTCTACGGATGTCATATTAAAAAGCTGGTCTGGGTCAATTACGATATTGAATTCAGTCTCTAACTTTGCCAAAAACTCAAGCGCCCGCATGGAATCGTACTTAGCCATATCCGGAAAAGGTTTTGTATCCTGAATATCCTTCGGCTGAAGGTCGAACATTCCCGCAATAATGTTCTTTATTTTTGACTTAATTTCCGTCGTTTCTTCCATGATTTATTTTCTCCGAGTCATTCATAACCGCCCTGAACAATTTCTCATAATTATCGACTTTTATTTTGTCTGGTTTGGTGAGTGAATAGAAATAAATCAATTCGTTAATAAAGAAAAGGTTCTTCGGTTCATTATGATGGGATTGAAGAAGCTGTTGTTCTTTTTCTTCAATTGAAATTTCAGAAATGTCCATAAAAAGCTCCTTTTCACCGGCTGGCGGCCATGCCTGCACGTTCGAGGAATAAGGCCCTGCAGACCGGGCGGTGGACCGCCTGGCGGCCGCCCTGGGCCACGTCGAGGATCCCCTTCCGGATAGGCCCTATTTTTCAGGGATGAACGAATTTTTAACTTCCATGCAATTTTTGTTTATATCCTGACGGAATCCAGTAAGGTAAAAACGCAAGCCAAAGGAAATAACCATCAACAAACAACCAAAGATAATTTGTTGTTTCCAATTTTTGGATACAAGCGGGTTGTCCTTGTAAAAAGAAAGAGTTTTAAGGCTTCCCAAAACAAGAACGACGGAAATAAAACCCAGCATAAAAGGCAAATTCCAAAGGAAGCCATCATTAAAATAATGGGCAGGTTTATTGCCAACCATAACCATAATAGCCCCGCAAAAATACCCTAAGACTAAACCGATGGAGATGCTCCTGAAAGACAACCAAGGGTGGATTGCGGCACTCAAAAAATTAAGTACAAAATAAAGAAACTTACCAACCGGGTTATTTTTCAAAAAATCCTCAAACCACCCGTTTGAGGGACGATAGTTTTTAGGTAGTTTCATTTATCCACCTTGGCGATTTCAGGGATAACCAGCTTCTCGATTTCGTCTTTCAAGGGTTTGTTAAAGTAATAGTAGGGTATCTCCTTCCAAACAGGCTTCCCGTCCTTAACTTGGTCGGTTTTAATGCTTTTACCGTAGGGCTTGACAAATATCCCTTTGGATCCCGAGACGGCCACCAACTTTATTAAAGTGGCCTCTTTTTTCCCCTCAGAAAAAACGACCGTGAATTCCGCCTTCTTGTTCTTCTGGTTCAAAATCTTTAACCGTTGAATCTTAATAGGCATGAAATACCTCCCATAATTTTTAAGAGCTTGCTGAAAAAGTTTCTAATTCAGACTTTTTCAGCTACCGACATTTGTGGTAACCCCACGATTCTTGCGGAATCTTAGGGGTCAGAGGCCGCTTGGTAGCTCTGTTTTTAGTTTTTCAGCGGCCTCTATTTAATAGCGGTTAATTCCTTCTGCTTATCCGCGTCCGCTTTCTTCGTCGCTGTTTCAAGGATTGAATTAATCTCCGCTACCGGCAACGAATTCTTCAATTCCCACCATGTCTTGTAATTTTTGGCCTTTGACGCGGTGGTTAGATGGTTAAGAAGCGTGACGGTATAACCGACGGGCCTTTCGCCCTTATCCACCAATTTCATCTTATAAAAAACGGCGTTTTTGCCGACCGTCGGAAGCTTGGACTGGTACTGGTTGGTATCCGCTTCCCTTTCGGCGTCGAGGTAGGTCTTGGATGCCGACCATTCGGCGATTCCCTGGGAGCAGGTTATATTCCACTGTATGAAAATAGGCTCGGTCGAGATGGCGTCCCGGATGGGCGATGCGGCCAATTCCTGGTTCAAAACAGTACGGATATTCTTTTCAACCGCTTCCCTGAAACGCTTCCCTTTTTCCAAGGCCTCGGCTTCGGTCCCCTCGAAGGCCCATAGGAACTCGTCCCCGCCCACGCGGAAAGCCCTGTTGGGGAAATGCTCCTTCAGCATTTTCCCGAAAGCCACGATGACCCTGTCGCCTATTTCGTGGCCCAAGCAGTCGTTAATGCTCTTGAAAAAGTCTATGTCCAGGCGGCAAATGAAAAATAATTTCGGTGATACCGTTTTGGCGTGGAAATTGGGCAAGTAAACGTCAACGGCGGTTTTTGAGTAAAGGCCCGTCATGGGGTCCGTGTATAAGGCTTCCGCCGTTTTTTGCTCTGAAATGACGGTATTAACGTAGGTGTTGATG
This sequence comes from candidate division FCPU426 bacterium, assembly GCA_963796105.1. Classification (GTDB taxonomy): domain Bacteria; phylum Oederibacteriota; class Muellerivitia; order Muellerivitales; family Muellerivitaceae; genus CAWCKJ01. The sequence goes on along the minus strand of CAWCKJ010000014.1, from coordinate 25,198 downwards.
CGGTCCACGGCCCAAAAAGGGATGATCCTGAGCAGGAACTTCTCGAAAAAATTCATGCTTTTATCGGTGCGGATGACTATTTCGGTGACATGGTTCCGGGCCTTCTTGAACAGTCTCTCCAAAGCCGGGTCGGACAGCCCGGCCTTCTTCAGAAGGTTCAAGTAATAGTAAGCCTGGGGGTATTCGGACATTTTCAAATAGGCCGCCCCCAGGGAAAAATACATGTTGTTCGTGTTGTGGCCACGGTTCAACAAGCTTCTGTATGCTTTTATGGCCTCGGCAAACTGCCCCTTTTCCAATTTAATGTCGGCCTCAAGCTCCACCGCGTCCAGGTAGCCGTGGTCCATTTCGAGGATTCTTTTTATCGTCTGGATGCAATCCGGGAATTGCTTCAACTGGAAATGAGCGGTTGCCAGGAACATTGAAAGCTTGATTTCCTCCTGGGTGTATTCATTGAGCTTGGCCTTGACGGGAATCTTGAAGGCTTTGGCGACCTCCAAGGCTTTTTCCGGAGCCCCGTTATCCGAGAATATCCCGGCCGCCAATAGGTAAGCTTTGATGTTGGTGGGCTCGAATTTGTTGATGACCTGGTCGCAAAGCTCCAAAGCCTCGTTAAGCTTCCCTTCCTCCTTCAGGAAGTTGGCCTGGACAAGGCAATTACGCGCCCGCTCGGGGTTTATCTCGTGAACCTGGTCATTATTCATTTTTGGTCCGTGGCCATGTAAAACCCCACGATCTTAAAACCTTCCGTGAATTTTTGGACGATAAGCCTGAAAGAAAAAGGGATGTGAATGGAAGAGTTGTTCAACTGTGAGGTGTATTCCATATCGCCGGTAAGCCAGGATGCAACCTGGTTATCGTGGACCTTGCATTGGGCGGCGACTATGTTCTGAGCCGTGCAATAAAGCTTCTGGTCCGTGATTTGGCGCTGCAAGTCCATCGTGAAAAAGTTGTTTTGGAAGTCGTATAAGACGTCCTGGGCGAAATACTTGCTGTTATCCGCCAAGTAGGTCTGGACGTTGTGAAAACCGATGTTGCAGATGGAAATGGCGACTTTTTGGGCGAATTCCTGGTATTCGTGGACCTGGTCGGCCGGGATCGCCCCCGACGAACTAGAGGAGGAGAAATCGGGAAAACTCAGTTTCAAAGCGCCTCGATGCGAAAACAAAGCAAACCCCACAAGGATCACCAGGGCCACACCGCCGATCAGGTATTTATTTATCCCGGATGACTCGTTCTTTTCGACTCTTCCAAGTTTCATGGTCTGCTCCTTAAAAATTCAGGATCGCGGTTCAAGAATTCGTCCTCCACCAGATGGTAGATGGCCCTCCAAGTCCCCTCGACGTTGCTGTCGGGGTTGAAATGGTTCATGTATTTTTCCCGCCTGGGCTTGTCCAGGGGGTGGGATGTGGAGATCCAATAGGAGACGGGATCCGGGCAGATGAAGGCCAAACCCTGCCGGGCGGTGCTCTTGATGAAACACTTGCTGTGGACGCCCTTGAGCATGAAGAGATCCGAGATAATCGCGGCTTCTTTGTCCCCCAATTCGAAGGCTTTCACGCATAAGGCCCGGTCGGCGTCCCCTAGCTTCATGAAAATCTTCGTGGCGGCGTTGTCGAGGGCCGTTTTAGCCTTCTCGGTGGCCATGCAATCGGCTATTTTTTGGGTGGCGTAGATGGTGCAAAGGGACAAATGGCGGGAAGTCCTTGAAAGAATGTCCGCGAAATCCTGCCCGGCCGGGAAGGAAAGCAGATCCCAAAACTCGTCTATGACGATGATGGGGAATTTACCTTCCTTTTGGCAAAGCCTGGCCCGGGCGAAACAATAGGTGGAGGTGATGTAGGTAACCAAAGCCTTGATCTTCTCGCGCTTGGCTCCAAGGGAAGTGTCGAAAACGATGAACTTGCTGTTGCGGTCGATGTTTGTTTCCCGGTCAGTGATGTTGGCGTAGGTGCCGTCCTCGACGAACTGCGAAAGGATGTCCGCGAAAGCGGACGATAATTCACGCGCCGATTCTGAACGGTTCTTATCCTTTGACATTTCCGATATGACTTTACGGAAATCCCTTAGCAGGGGGAAATGCGGCCCGCCTTCTTTACCTTTCGTTTCGTCGTATTTGGTCTTGTAGGTCTTTTTGATGGCTTCCAGGAGAACGGCCGTCTCAGCGTTCTTTAAGGCCTTCTCCCCCGTTTCGGTCAAAAGGGTCGTGAGGTAACCCAGGACCGTTTCCTCCTGGTCCTCCGAGACGACACCTCTTTTGACGTAGCTTTCCTCGGGGCAGTCGAAGGCGTTAATGTGCTTGTCGCATTTCAGGTCGAAGTAGATGTATTCCCCGCCGGCAACATCGCAAAGCGTCTTATAACAGCCGGACCGGTCGATCACCATTACTTCCGGAGCGCGCGGCATGAGCCGGGTGAGGATGAGCTGGGTGCCGAAACTTTTCCCGCTTCCGGGTGAGCCGAAAATGCCGATGTTGTAATTCTCAACCACACTCGACCAGGGATTTAGCATGAGGGGCTGGTTCCCCGCCGTATGGCCCACCAGGACGCCCTTGTCGAAAGTAAGGCTATCAATGAAAAACGGCCAGCAATTGGCGATATCCACGGTCGTCTGCAGGCGCTCGACCCGGTCCCTGGTAATGTTGGAACACAAGGGGAGGGAGGAAAAGAAAAGATCCTCCTGCTGGTAATAACCGTCGTAACGGTGGATCCCCTCAAACCGGGAGTAGAAATTCTCGTAATTGTTCTTTAAATCCTTCTCGTTATCCCCGTAAACGGAGATGAACATCGAAATCCGGGCCAAGCCCGTTTCCCTTTGGGCGATGGCGGCCAAAACCGTGCTTCTATTCCCCATATTGGCGTGTGCCTCATAGTTGGGGGTGCTGCCCTCGTCGCTGGTGGCCTGGTCGATGCGCATTTGGCCCCTGATGATCGACTTCCCCAGTTCCTGGTCCAGGCCACGGATAAATACCGTAACCTTGAAATCCTCGTTTTGTTGAAGGAATTGAGAGAGGAAATGGGTAAGGTTTTGAACGTTGGGAAAATTGGTGATCGTCATGGTCCGGACTAGGCGTTCCCCGATTTTCAACGATGAAGGCGTTGAAAGTATCGGCTGTACGCAAAGGGCTTCCCTGAGCGTTTCCATGCTTCCGGGCCCGCCCGCCACCGGCGCGGCGTTCTTGAATCCGGACGTGTCTCCCTTAAAGTTCAAAAGGTTAATTTCCGAATATAGAAACCGGTAAATTTCCTCTTCTTTGAGTTCCCGGGCGGTCACGCCTGAGACGCCCAGGACGTTGACCCAGGCCTTGGCCCTTCTACTTACTTCCTCCAATTGTTTGACAAGTTCGTCCGTTGAATCCGGCTTGGAATTATTACCACCCAAGAACCTTGAAAATAAATTTACGGCTGATTCCGTAAGGGGCTTTAGGTTGAAATCGATGCTGAATAAGAGAAAAACCTCGTAGTCGCAAAGACGCCTGTTCTTGACGAAATCAGAGATAAAACCCTCGTAGTATTGGACAAAGTTATTTTGAAAGCCTTCCGCCGCCTCCGGACGGCAGGTGGATTTGAAATTGTCTATCAGGACCATATCGTCCGCCGGGACACGGCGCAAAATGATTTGGATTTCCTCATTTGGCCTGAGTTGCCGGATGGCGTTCTCAAAGGCTGAAATCTTGGCCAAAACCGAGTTCTGGTCCTCCGTCTGGGGGTTTACCCCGCCCGTGACCTGGTAAACGGCGGCAAACCTGCGGTTCCGGAGCTCGATATAACCCTCGCCCACCCGGGCAAGGTTAAGGCTTTCGGCTGGTACGCCGATAGTTTGGGTGGCCATATTAGAACTCCGCCTTTTCCCGGCCTGGTATCTTCAGGCGGGGGGTGGTGTAAAAACGAAGCATTCCCCTGAAAAAGCCCTTCGGGAAAATATTCTTCAGGAACACGGCGATTAAAGCCGACAAAAAAATTAGGACCGTTAAACCGATGGAAGGCAGGAAGGGCATTTTTTTGCTTGTGGCAATGAAAAAAAGGCCGTCCAGGAAAAGAAAAGCCGCCAGGAAAATGGCGTCGCTGAAAGGAATAAAACCAAGGACTTTGGATGGTTCGTCAAGCGGTCGTCCCACTGCCGCCTCCTTTTACATTGCTTCCCTTGATGTCGTAGGGGCTCTTGGAACCTTTATAGGATGAATTCGCCGACCGGACGGCGGCAAAGGCTTTGCTCGGGGAATAACCACTTTTGCCTTTTGAACCTTCCCCGCTTGGAAAGACGTTTTGGATGTAGGGGCCCAAACCTTGCCTGTGCCGCCCGGCTAAATTATTTGAAACGGCGTTGATGGATTTCGTGGAATGCTCCCCCGCCTTGGAACCAAAGGAATAACCGGCCTTTGCCAAAGCCATTACGGCACCGGGTCCACCCGCTAAACCGACAACACCCGCGGCCGCTCCGACCATTGCGCCTCCCGCGAAACCGGCTCCTTTTTGGGTGATAATTCCCGACGAAACGGCTGCCATACCCGCTCCGGTCCTCACCCCCGCCATGGCGTCCCTCATAAAGCCGTGGGCGCTCCCGCCTGATCCCCAATTAAAACTCGAGAAAATACCCGCGAAATCCTGGGTGTTTTGGATGATGGAAAGCCCGGCCAGGATCAGGAAGGCCGTCATGATAGATCCGGTACCGGCTCCACCCTCCGTCCCCCACCGCGCGAAAATAACGCAATTCATGGCCAGCAAAGCCAGGCCCCAAATGGGGCCGTAAAGATGCAACTTCAGGAAAAGTTTCAGGCCGCCCAGGGTGATGTTCTCCGTCGAGGGGTGGCCTAAAAGGCCGATCAGGGGGAAACCCAAGAGAAAAAGGATGAAAACAGAAAAGACTTGATAACCTTTCGCGACCAAAACCCCGATACAAATAAAGATGCCCCATAAAGCGACGCAACACTTAACCACCGAGCTAATGATGTTTTGGAATGTGTCCTGGGGATCGTATTGGGATGTGGAAGTCGGGCCGGGTTGAGGATTGCTGCCGGTATTAGGGACGGCGATTGCCAGTTGGGAGGGAGTCTGTTCCCCCGGTAAAACAAAATTTCCCTGGTTGGGGACAAAATTAGCCGTGGGGAAATTCTGGCTGGAACCCGTCCCGCCCGGTATGACATCTGAGTTTTGGCCGGTCCCCAAGTTTTGAAGCTGGGCGGTGTTGGAGAAATAGGAGATGAGGTTAGGGGTGAAAAAAATCATCATCAAGCAAGCCATGGCGGTGGCCAAAATTCCAAAGCCGCCGTTTTTACCCTCTTTTATCCTCGACCACCCGTAGATCAACCCCACGACACCCAAAAAAGTCGCAATTGAATAGGCGAAATATTTCAAAAGGTTCACTTCGTAAATCAGCGACGCCTTATGGGCCTGGCCGACCGATCCGCCCCCAAGTGGCTGGGTGGCGTCCAGGTTGTTGAGGCCGTCCAGGACGTTCTGGGTGTTGAAAAGGTTCTGGTGGTAAAGGTAGAAAGCTAGGTTCGTGGAAATCTTGGCTGATTCGGAAACGATAGTCGGCCAAGAGAACAATAAAAGGACAGGGCCGATAAGCCTGGCCAAAGTCAAAACGGTAAAAGACTGGCCCGTAAGCCCCAAGGCAAGGCGGCCCATGTAAAACATGAACATGACCGCTAAAAGGATAAAACCTATCCACTCCATGATGTGCATGACGTTAAAAACCATGGAGGAGGCCCCGGGTGCTCCTGAATAGGTTTGGGGATCGGCAAAGTCGGGGATGTATAAAAGCCTCGTGCCAAGCCAGCCGTAGACCTTAAAAAGGGCTTGGACGAAAAAATCCGCTCCCCACCTGAAAAAAGAACAGATTAAATGCCATGCGTGTGTTGTTACGAAATTCCACAAGCCGGTGGTGACGGCACTAGGATCGTCACCCAAGAGCCCGGCCCTCGCCTGGGACCGGGCAAGCAGAAAAACGGCAATGAATAAGAAAAAGCCCTTTAACCGCTTCATGAGTTATTGGCCGTTCCAAACGTTGGTGGCAGGGGTGGCTCCCGACGAAAAAAACAGGCCGTAAAGGTATTGCCCGAGTGAAGGCACGAACGGGACCGCGAAAATGGCAAAAATAAGCCAAATGACCTTTTCTTTTTCGCCCGGCTGGCCGCTATGAATCTTAGCCATGTGGAAAATGAGTTGGATAACCAAATAAGCTTCCACAATTCCGACAAAAAACGCGGACAACATGCCAAAAGCGGTGTTTAAGGCCGGAAATCCCGGGACTCCAAGCGCCCAGGATTGGGAAACCGTCCCGAGTAAAAATGAAGCAAAGAAACCACCGATCAAAATGTTCCGTTTCATCCTTGATCCTTTCTAATAACTTGCTGAAAAAGTCCCTAAGTCGGACTTTTTCACCTGACGACATTTGCGGTATCCCCACGATTCCTGCGGAATCTTTGGGGTCGAAGGCTGCTTTGCGCCGATTCTCATATTTTCAAAATCATGATGAAATCGGTGCTATGCCACTTTCCAAATGATTCATGAAATTAAGAAAAGTGGTATGTGTGCCTATTTATATTTTTTTGCAGCCTGCTATTTTATTGACCTGCGCTCGGCAATGAACCGCTATTCCCTGCCGGTTGGCCGGAAGGTGCGGTCAATGTGTTTATTTTCGTATTTGTGTAATTAGTGGCCTGGCCGGACGCGTTATACGCGGCCGCGGCCCCCGTGTTGTTGGCCACCGACCCGCCCGATTGTCCGTTGGCCAAGCCCATCGCCCCGGTGCTTAAAACACCACCCATACCCAAACTTCCAAGCCCTAAAGAAGTAAGCAACTTCGCGGCCGCGACATTGGACAAAGCTCCCAATGCCGCTACGGCCATGCCCGAAACAGCGGTATTTAAAGCTTGGGCAAAAACGGATTCCTGCTGGCCCGGCGTGTAACTCGGCGAAACATAAGGCATAGGCGTTGAGGAAATTTGGTTTGCGATTTGCCCGGCCTGGTCCCTGTCCCCTTGCTCGACAGCCGTGGCTTCCTGGTTCATTTCCGAGCCTATTTGTTGAAGTTGGGGATCGCCTGAGGCGTTAAGCTGGGTGGCTTGCTGCCGCAATTGGTTCGCGTTGTCGAACGCCAAGGCCGTTCCGGCTGTTTGCGCCAAGGCTTGGGCCAAAGTCCCCATTTGCTGGATGATCTGGCCTTTGACGTAGTTGCGGGAATCCCCTTCCGGAAACTGGTTCAAGTTGTAATTCATCCTGGATGACCTGCCGGCATACCTGGCCGCAATGGCGGGTGAGCCGTAACGGACATAACCCAATTGCGGGTCCGCCTTGAATTGAGCGAATTTATCCTGTAGGTACTTGCTGAATGAAGAAAACTCGTCCGCGCACGGCCCGGAGATGGCGGAAAGGGGCGAAAGAAAAATTGCCAAAGCGATAAAGGTTTTGAATTTCATTAAGAGTCTCCTATTTCAAGGGCAGGATCGAGGGGTACTGCTCCCCGTCCACGATCACCATGATTCGTAGATTCATTCCCGGCGTGAATTCACTAGGCTGGTCCACGACGAAGCTGTTCTGGTCGTTTAATCCGCCCTGGGCGATCACCGTTTTGTCCGCGTCGTCCTTCTCAAGGATCCATTTCTCGGCGGCCGCCGTGGATACGACCTTTAAGATAAAGTGGGTGTGGTAGTTGGTCATGGTTGCGGTCATTTCCGACCAGGCGGATTTAGATTTGAAAACCTGGGTCACGGGCGGGGGGACGCTGGATGCGTCCGATCCGGTTTTGCCGACCCCCTTTTGCCTGTTAGAAGCCCTCCGGGCTATGCTCTGCCCGGGCAAGGGTTTGATTTTGTAATCCTCCCGGTCGTTGTAACGCCGTGAAACCTCATTGAACATGTCCGCGTGGAATTGGAAAAAGGACGGAAAGTCCGTTGAGGCGGCGGTGGTGGAAACAGCAAAAAATAAAATAAAAGGCGCATATCTCAAAACTCGACCTCGCAGGCCAGGCTGTAGGCCCAATTGTCATAACCCTTGGAAACCAACGGGAGCTCAAGGATGGGAACCTGGTTGGCCAATCCTATGGGATTGGAAAGCGGGAAGGCGGAATTGTTGGACAGCACCCGCGCGAAAGTGAAATCGCCGGGGGTGTTGGTGATGGAAAAGAGGATATTAACGGCTGAAATCCGGGCTTTCACATGGCCAAAAAAGGATTCCTGGGGAGTAGTCGCCAAACTTGGGGAGAACTGGTTGCCACCGACGAAGATGTTTTTTTCGGAATTATTCAAGGGTAACTGCATTTCGATGGCGGCCTGGTCGATGGAAATTGCGCCAAAGGTGTATATCTTCCGGGCCTTTAAGCCGATAGCGACAACGTCAGTTTCGGAGAATAGGTTGGAATTTTGGTCGCCGAATTCGCCGTAAAGGTTGAAATCAGGGGCGAAAGTACACTCAACCGCCCCGTCATAGGCCATATTTCCGCTTAAAGAGGAGTAGTTAAAGTAATTGGTGGAGGTCCCTGCCCCGTTGAAACGGAAGACGAAAGGCATATTGAAGATAGAGGCCGCGATCCTCAACTGGCCCAATAGGAAAGATTGGGAAGTGTCGTAATTGACATATTGGGCCGATAAAAGACTGGGAAAGTAGTAAAAGCTCAAGGCCGTGGAAGTGGATTCGATCTTCTCTAAATCCTGGACGCCCAAACTGACTGAAATAGGAAGGGTTACTTCAATGCCATCCGCCCTGGTGATACCCATAGTGGAGTAATTCCCGAAAAACTGCATCGGGCTAAGGGATTCACCCATGTTCAGTCGTCCCACCGTAAAGGTGAGAAAGGGCGGGGAATAGGATATTTTCCCGGTCATAATTTCCAAAGTTTGGGCCGTGTCGGAATTGGAAAAGCTTTTTCCCACCCTGATATCCCCTTCTGCGCTGGTGTCGTACTGGTCCAGCCTCCTGCGGAAAATGATGTCCGCGTAAGTATCCAAAGACGAGCCGTTCAAGTCGTTTTGGTAAGCGGAAAATAATTGATATTTCAAGAATCGATCATCGTCCCCTATCGGCGGCGGAGGGACCCATCTCGGCCGGGGGGTGGCTGTCGGCGTGGGAGAGACGGTAGGTTTTACTTTTAAATTCTTTTTGGTCTTCTTTTTAGGCGTCGTTGTTGTTTGTGGGGCCGGATTAACAGTTGGCGTTTGTTGGGATAAAACAAAACCTGGGAAAATTATAAAAATACCCAATATGACTGAAAAAAATATATTCCTTTTCAAAATATACTCCTTTATGGGATTGAATAAGAGACAACCAATTGAGGGTGATATGAGGCTGTTGCATCAGTGTTAGGATAAAAATCAATGTTTCCGGTTGGTTCTCCTGCGTCGCTGTTGCTGGTGATTACAATCCCGTCATTAACTCCGGTGATCCAGGCTTGGACAACCGAGGGGGTAAGGTTCCACGCGTAAACTTTTGTCTGACCGCTAGCTGAAGTGGTGAAGGTAACAGAGTCCATTGGGGTTGAGACAAAGTGATAACCTCTAACAAAACCCACACCTCCAAAATTGCAAGTACTCCATGAGCCAGATCCGTTATAAAAATTCCAATTCGCCCCAAGGTTCCAAGTACATCCACCGGAAATCATTAAAGGCACATCCATGTCATTCACACCGATTAAATAAGTGACACCACTTGAAATACTTGTTGTTGTTTGGGTTGTAAGAAACAAGGCGGCTTTTAAAACAGTTGCGTTTTGGGGCATTGTAGAAATATTGAATTTAATTAAGGCCCGGCCGTAAGTAGATGAGACTGAGTTTGCTGGATTAGGCCCCATAGCCACTCTCAAAGAGGTCGCGCCTGAGTGTGTTATCGTGGGATTAGCGGCATCAACCCAGGTATTGGTTGTTCCGCCATAAGTAGAGGTGGGGAAAATCCCGTCTTGGAATGTTATTTCAAAGCTTGTAGGGCCAGGGTTTCCTTGCGGTCCCTGGGGGCCGGGTGAACCCTGTTTTCCATCGCACCCGATCAAAAACAAGCAAAAAATGATTGAGAAGTTTAAAAACTTCATTTTAACCCCCTAAAAATTAGCATTAATAATCGTTGTGTCATTACCCGTGTTCCAGGTTGGTGCACCTGAACCTGAGAATGTGTAACCATGGCGGGACAGAAAAGAAGACAGGGAAATTGATCATTGCTCGTTAAGCATTTAGCGTTCAGACAATAAGGCGAAATTTCAAATTATGGTTTTGAACAATTATCGTGTGAATTACTAAGGATTTTTTAAACGAAGTTAAGGTACGGCAGGAATTAAAGGATTAAAGGGTCATATTTACCGAAAAGCCACGGGCTATTAGAAAAATCTCGATCCGGCGGCAAACAAAAAGCACTTCCCCGTCTGTTAAAGGCGGTTTAATCCTCCCCCGCAAGTGTATCTGTTGTCAGACAATCGTCCACGATAGACCCTATCTCGAATAGGCGATCCATAGAATGCACCCAAAAGGCGGTTGGAACACTAATTCACCAATAAAACCGCTAATTTAGAATAGTAACTATAGTTACTACGATAACTACACCTTGGAATTAATCTTGTCAATGTGAAAGACACCACTTATGCCATATTTGGCCACAACTTAAAAAAAAGACGGTTAACCAAGAAACTCACGCAAAAGGTACTCGGGGAATTGGCCGGGCTGACTCAAACCTATATTGGTCTTTTGGAACGTGGCAAAAAAAGCGTTACGTTGCGGACGGGTAAGAAAATAGCCGATGCCCTTGGTTGCCGGTTGGAGGATTTGATCCAAGGTCTTTAGAAGAAAAGAAGGGCCATGGGCAGAGGTATCCTGCAGAAGAGTTTATTCGGAATTTTTAAAAGGGTTGCCGGCTGGTGGCCGGCCTTTTGATTCATTGGTGATGCTATTTGATCCTTCTCCTTGTATCTTTCTTCCCAGCTTTATAAGATATTTACAAGAATTTTTTGGAAGGGGTTTACATGAAGACACTTGTGAAACTACCAAAAGCCATAACCTTCTCGCTTCCATCGGTTGCTGGCGAGGAAATTAAGGCTATGGCAAAAAAAGAGCATCGTTCTGTCAGTGAGCTTCTCCTGGAAACCTTCAATCGCTACCAGGCTAAAAAGGAATTCCACGAATTAGCCGTAAAAACCCAGAAATACGTTAAAAGAAAGAAGTTGACCCCGAAAGACTTCGGCGGCCCTTTTGCCGAATAAAGACCTTCCCATTGTCTGCCTGGATGCCAACGTCATTATCTCGGCTTTTGCTTTCGGCGGAATCCCATCCAACCTCATTGACTATCTTTATGACCGGGATTTTTCCCACGTGACTGGGCCTAACATCCTCCAAGAAGTTCGCCGTTACCTCAATGAAAACAGGTTTTAGCAAGGACGGAAAGACCCGCGGCCGGCCGGGGTGGAAAAACTCGGAGAGGGGATTCCAAAGGGGGTAACCAAGGTGGGGGATGGGGTGGCATAGCCTTAACCACCATGTCTTTAGCTTTGAGTTTTTACGCCATCGCTACCGTGACTTGTTCCAACACTACCTTCTTCAACACCTCGTCCAAATGCCCGATATGGTCTTGGGCGTCCAGTAATTCAATCCCGGCCACAGTTCCATCCTGGGCGTAATCCACGGCCAGTCCGTCCTCCAATTCCTTGGTGGTGACGGTCGTATCCTGGAAGCCGATGTACAGCACGTCCGTTTGTTTGTTGTATGTGACTTTCATCTCTGCCCCCCTCAAAAGTAAAAAACGTAAACAGTGTCCACAATAATCTCGTTTTCCAGTTCCTCGAAAATGACCTTTACCTGTTTTGTATTATACGTCTTTCCGTTCCACTGTTTCCTATAGGGGAAGCTTTTCCTGCATTGAAGCCGGTTTTTCTTGGCTCCTTCCCATTTAGCCTCCCGTATAGCCGTCACTGCTTCTTCTTCACTGGCCCCCCGCAAAGCCATCCTTGAGCGCGTGTGGCTGTCAAATGAAATAGGTTTCATAGACCGATTATATCCACCCGTGAATCTTCGGAAACGACAAAAAAGGGTGAAATAAAGGCTATTTGACGGGTATGGATTTTGAGAATGCGGAAAGGAACGATGGGCAGTTTGCTCAAACACCAACCTCAATCTGCTGTAATTCAACGAAGTGCGGCATATCGGAGTAAGCTCCCTTGTTCTCTTCCAGGCACAATTCCAAGACTTCCCGCATGTTCTTCTGCAGTTCGTCCAGGGTTTTTCCCTGGCTGTGGGCGCCGGCTATACCCGGTACCACTCCCATGTACTGCTTGGTTTCCTCGTCAAATTCCACATAGGCTGTAAATGTCTTCATCGGATCACCTCTTCCCCTTTGTCTACCTGCCTTTATTGTATCAAAACCCCAAGGCCAAGACCCGGCCGCCCGAGGCGGAAAAAACACGGAACTTAAGGATTTATTTTTCCTGTCCCTCAAAAAACGAGACGTCTATATAGGTTTAGTGGAATGTAGCCTTAGATACCTTGCCTTTTGCTGCTCTTGTGCCTTTACTTTTATCCCGCGCTATAATAGGCTCACGTTCTATGGAATGCCGCCAAGTTCTCTTTTCAAAAGGAGAAGATTATGAAATGCGCTATTTGCAAACACGGTGAAACTCATTCCGGCAAGGCAACAACCACCTTGCAACGTGGTAAAACCACAGTCATTATCAAGGAAGTTCCCGCTGAAATCTGTAATAACTGCGGGGAAGATTACTTTTCCGAGAAAATCACCCGCCGAGTAATGGCCCTGGCTGAAGAAGCCGTGAAAAAGGGCGCAGAGGTGGAAATCCTGCGGTTCGCGGCTTAATCAGAAAATACCAAACCGTAATCAAGGGCCGTGAGATTATCACGGCCCTTTTCTTTTTCAGCGAAAATCAAAAGGGCATGAAATGTCCGGTATTGTGTGGAGATCTTTTCCCGTATGAAATTCATGTCAAAATGCCGTTAAGATTTGTTGTTTAAATAATTGGAGTTCCAATGATGTTCACAAGCAGTTTTTCCGAGCATGAAATCATCCGTTACGCAGGCCTGACAGCCGACTTCATCAAGTCCCAAAAGGAGGCCTACGCTCCTTACGGGGTTCCTTTACCACCCGATCAACTGAAACCTTTCCGTCCCTATTTCAACGACTTTATCCTGAAACACACCTTGTTTTTTCAAAAAAAGGACGGGCCGTTGGAAAGTCCGGCTTTCCTGGAGGAATTGAACCGGAAAGGCGTGGAATTTTCGATTGCCAACTTGAGGGCTATCACTTTCCTGGATGTCGTCGTATATTTTGGAGAATTTGAGTCCAGGATTGTTTTTCACGAACTGGTCCATGTGGTTCAGTACCAAAAGCTGGGTTATAAGCAGTTCGCCAATAAATACGTCCGAGGGTTGTTGAAAATGGGTAAATACGAGAGCATCCCGCTTGAGACCAATGCTTATTTATTGGACGAGAACTTCGTCAAGGATCCTTTCCAAACCTTTTCTGTCGAAGATGAAATCCAGAAGTGGATCAACGCAAATAGGTTTTGACGCCGTTTGATGAGGATTTATTCAATAACAATTCTTATCAAGTTTATTCGGGCGATTTCTAATGGAAATAGAGAAGTCCATCGTGAAAATACTTTCTTTAAATTCCCTCAAAGAGTTTGTTGATAGCGCAGGCCAAAGCCTTGTGGATTTTAACAACATTTTTAAGAGTGATACTTCTTTCACCTCTTTCGACAAAACCAATAAAGTTGGCCGCCAAACCTGACTGGTTGCCCAACTTTTCCTGGGACCAACCGTGCTTTTTGCGGATATTGCGGACGTTTTCGCCGAATTTAAGGATGATTTGATGATCTGATTTTTTCATAATTTTATTCCTTTTATGTTCTTTTAAAAATTAACTGGCGGCGGCTTTAAGCAAAAAGATCTGTAAAGCTTCCCTAGAGTCATTACTCATCATGAGAAATTGAAGACCAGCGCCCTTATTGTCGACACGCACCACTTCGCCGTATAAAGCCACGACATCTTTCATATCAAGCAGAAAAATATCAAATTTGAAGATATTTCCAACCTTTAAAGGCTGTTCTACGGCAATAAACATTCCCCCCAAACTCATATCCAAGGTGTAAGCGTTTTGTTCTGTTGCCCGCCACTCCTCAACATTCTTGATATTTTCCCCGCCTATAATCCACCGGTACTTGACGGGCACCTTAATGGAAACGCGGGGATTTCCCCGTCTCTCAATCGATGTATAGGCTTCTGGCATATCTCCCTCCGAAGCGTCATTGTTTTAGGGTTACCTGCTGGAAGAGGCCTTGGAAAGGAAAGATTTAAAAGATTTCATGTCTTCCTCGCCAATAGTCAGAAACCTGATACCGCCGCCCATTTCGTTTGTCCATACCACCTCAGCAGTTGCATTTAATTTTTTCGACGATCCGGGGATCAAGATTTCTAGGCTCAATATATTCCCGTCCTTGAGCGCCTGGCCCGCCAATATGAACATTCCTCCAAGGCTTATATCCAACGTTTGATGGAGTTTTTCCTTCTTCTTCCGGTTTTGAAGACTATCAATTCCTTCCTGGTCATCGACCACCCTGTAGATAAGCGGGATTTTGAGGGAGATTCTTGGATGGACCCGTTTTTCTTTTAGTAGGAAAGCTTCCGGCATATGAGCCTTCAGGTTAAAATTTTATGCGTTAGCGGACAACTGTATGGGTACATCACCTTATTGGAAAAGTGTTTATCCATGTAACACTTCAGGCACTCTTTTTCATCATGCGGCATTGCCAATAACTTCAAACCTGCGCCCAACTCGTTGTTCCAAGCCACATTCGCGAAAGTTTTCAGAGTTCCCATGCGGCATGGGATCATCAAATCGAGTTGAATGATGTTGCCTTTTTTCATCTCATGGTCTGTCACGAGATATAAGCCGCCCAGGCTCACATCTTTTGTTTTTCCGCTTTTCTCTTTTTCTTGCCGTTCCGAAAAACTTTCGATTACTTTTTGCTCGTTCATCACGCGAAACTTGACTGGGATTTCCAAAGCGAATCTTGGAAGAAGCCGCTTTTCCTTGCTAAGTTTTAATTTCCCTTTCGGCATTTAAACGACCATGTTTGAAACATTGATGGGATTACAATTAACCAAAGCTTTGCCACCATCTTTTAGACGATATAGTAAAACATTTAACCTTCCGGGTCCTATTTCTTTTATGATTTAAGTCATTTATTGGGCGGATTCCGATGAAACGATCAATGGATTTTTAATTGTTTTTCAATCTTGGTGGAAGGGTGAATAAAGAACGGAGAGGTGATGTTGTGTTTTCTCGTTAAAGCTTTAAAACTTAGGGAACAATCCAACTGTTTTTAAAATTTGTAAACGGTTTCAGTGATGAGGACTCCTTAAAGCATTATTCCTGGGTATTGATTCAGGAACTGAAAGCCAATACTTAAAGTCCGTATTTTTTCTTTATTTCTTTTTCGGCCTGCAGCCAGTCTGATAGTGCGTCTCCGGGCTGGTTGAATGCGGATCTCTTTTTAAAGATTTCCCCGGCAATATTTCGGATTTCTTCCTGGACCGTTTCGAGAGATGGTTTTTGCTGAGACTTTTTTCCTTCTTTTACCATGACAGCATCTCCTTTAAAAAGATCACCGTCCTTTCTTAGAAAGGAACGGGCTGAACAATGTTTTTGGTTTTATATCCATCTCAACAGTATAAGAGGTGAAATTTAATCCTTTTCCCCGAATTTACTTAAGAGCAAGTCATAAATGGCGGTCCTGGCGTCCCATGCATCCACGCCACTGAACATCAACGTGAGTTCCGAACCGAAAGGTGAAGCCAAAGTCATCAGGTTAATCAGGCTTTTGCCGTCCGCTGTCCGGTGATGGTTTTTTACGAGTATCAAACACTTGAATTTGGAAGCGGTTTTCACGAATTCCGCGGCCGCTCTCAGATGAAGGCCCAAACGGTTGGTGATTTTCATCTTCTCGGTAATTTCCATGAGTGCCTCCTCACAGTGAAATTATGAGTGATGGTTAGCAAACAAGGCGGAAAAGTAGTTAAGAGCGAATCAATTTAGGGGTTTCGTGAGGGCACTCACGGAAGAAGTGAGCTTTGAAAAGATACCTATCTACATCCCTATTTTACATCTTTCGCAGTTTGGTGAGAGACAAATTTTAAACCATTTCCTTAAAAGCTTTTAAGAAATGTTACTAAGGGGTTTATAAGGTATCCCTCCCATGTACACCACCCTATAATATGGGCAGTTCAAATCCATTGCGGTTGTCTGGTAAAAAGAGGCCGCATTCTCAAGGAGTTTCTTCGTGAGAACAGTGGTTCTTTACCAGGGCGGGACGGATGTTACCCAACAATTCGCCAAAGAGATCGGGGCCTATATGGAAATCCACGGTATAGAATCGCGCGTCATGTCCATCGCTGAGGGCGTCCCGCAGACATGGAATGATTGCCATTACTTGCTCTTAGGTTGCGAGACCAACGGGCTAAACTTTTTCAATCAACATCCTGACAAGGCATGGGTCGATTATGTTCACGCCTTGCCGGAGATCAAATACCTCCGAGTAGGACTTTTCACTACATACAAGATCGCCACCGGTGGCATGTTCAAAAAGATGAGACACCTCCTGGCTGATAAGACGGGTCACATTACTATAGAAATAAAGTCTCGCAACGGGCGGCTTTCCGAAAAGAACAAGCAGGTACTTGACCGTTTTATCGCTGAAGCATAAGAGCAACGACCAAAAGTTTGATCGCCGAATAGTTTCGCGCACTGAACATATTTCCTGCAACTCGCCCACATCAGATTTCATAGCGCAATTGGGTTAATCATTATCCAAATAATCTTCAGGACGGAGCGTTTTTACTAAAAAAGATTCTTGTCGGGGTCTTTAAAAAGGGTTGCCGGCTGGTAGCCGGCCTTTTGATAGCCATAGGAGTAATCCATAAAGTTAAAGTTTCGTTGAGGACCCGTCCGGATCGCCCGGCCCGAAACGGGCCCAGGACGTTCAGGAAACGCCTACGAACTGGTCCACGTGGTGGCCTGTCAAATTAGAGGGTTTAAATTCTTCCGGTTGCATTGACCAACCGGTTTCAGTCCCCGGCTTTAGCCGGGGACAAGCCGAGTACTTGGCCTGGGATCATGCCCGGCCACCCATCTTCCTATGGAAGAGGGCCGTAGATAACACGAGTGGCGACCCGTAGGGTCGTCCCTTGACAAATAAGAATACATCCGTATAATTTATATATCTCATCTGCCCATGGCAGAAGGAGTTGGGTCGTCGCTCTGCGTCGGCCTTTTTTATTTTAAGCAGTTTTTTGGTTATATTTCCGTAATAAATCTTTCCTCTTATGATCGTATTCGATCCAGTGAGCGGTTATTATTCTCCGCCTTCCATCCCTGTACTTTTTCATGATAACAACGTAGTCATGGTCCTTAAGCCATACATAAGAATGTATATCTTTGTTCCCTTCTTCGTAATCCCATGCCAACACTTCAGGATCCAGCGGATGCTCTATTACTGGTCGAGCCCAAGGTAACCTTTCTGCACGTCTCAAATCCGGCATTCGTTCATGGGATTCTTTATCTTCACGGCTTGTTAAGTGCCAAAAAACTTTAATTTTGCCATCTTCTACCTCTGGAAAACACCAAACATCAAATCCTTGATACTTAGGTTTGGAATTAACAAAGTCTCGCACGAATATCCGGTACAAAACATCAAAAGTATCTTCTTTCCAGGGACTTACACTTGCCATCGAGGGTAGCCATGTTGGAAAATTCACCAATTCAACCCTCTTGTGGCGTGAATAAAAAAAGATTAAATTTTTCCTCACCAAGTGGAGTGGATTCCAGTAAACTTCGGCCCAACCTTTTTTCGATATCTTCCACAACCTGTTTTTTGGCAGGATTAGAAACCAGCCCTCTATGTCTATACGAGACCGCGCCCAATAGAAAATCGCACATCTGCATTAAGTCCGATTCATGCGAATGGATGTTTTGAATGTGCTTAATCATCTGGCTCGTAAAGTCGTAAACGTTGTTACATAAAACTTCACGTAACTTCTTAACCTTTACCCGGCTCCTGGTATCCTTAATGTCCAAATATATGTTGTATCGTTTATCCGGGCTTAAGATTTTGCTAAGCAGCGAAAAATACATTTTGTAATAAAAATCATCGTGTGATCCAAGATTAAACCGGGCATGGTTAAGTTTTTCCTTCTCAAGCACAACCAATGCCCTGAAGTGAATTGCCGTGGATTTAAAAAAGAAATCAACAAGTTCCAAATAAAAATCCAACCGCGACCGCGAAACTTTAATCCACTTCAACTCCCCATCGGCTTTATGGGTGTTCTTAATTTGTCTAATATTTATGGAAAGTCGTTGGGCGTCATCCATAGAACACCAAAGAGCGCCCTGTAGCATTACGGGTTGGTGGTCTTTTTCCAAGTGGCAACTTTCATCACAATAGACATTAAAAATATTTTGCATCATTTCTCCTCAAACTGATGAACACTCTATAGTTATTTCATGTTTGCATCAAATCCTTTTGAAGTATCCAAGGGTGGTTGGTCCAACCGATTAATTATCTCTTAACTGCTGACCGATCCGGGGGGTGTTTTGGGGACCGGTCGCTCAAAAAAGGCCGTTTCTTCTAAAAGCCAAAATTTTTCTTGTCCAGAAACGTCCACCAAAACGCCAATACCGCGACTATGTCCAACGGTCCAGGGCAAGAATTTTTTAAACACGCCTTCTTCGCCGGAAATGACATGTTTCACTTGGTCGCCAGGCTCCAGATGTTCCAAAATAGCTCCCTAAAAAAGTGAAGCTGAAGTGTTTTACATGCCGTCAGCCCACACGCTGACGAAGCATAGTGCGGAAGTCAAAAAGTTGGCGAGCCAAATTGCGATTAATAGACTTCTGCCTTTGTCCCCCGGTTCTAAACCATCCATTCGCGCCTCATGCCAGATATTGTTTTTTATTCAAAAAAGAATTCGGCTTTAAGCGCTTTCCCGTCCATCGTGCGAATAACCCATTCGGTCCCTTTGTTATGGAAACAAAACATCATGAAAATAATCTTATCTTCTTCGGCGATAGAGGAAAGAAATCTAAGCTGTTCCTGGGACAAACCCCGGACGACATAATTACCCTTTAGACTGGAATCTTGGTTGGATAAGTAAAATTCAGCGTGGTACTTTGAGAGAAAAAGCGGGAGGCTCTTTTCCCCCTTTTTGCCCGGATTGACAAAATATGACCCCGTGATGTTCCCGTTTTTCGTTTCCATTAAGGCCCAAAAGGGCTGGCCTATAAATTTTTCATCCGGCAAGAGTTTATTTATACGCTGGCCTAAGTCCTTCAGTGCCCCTTTCTTCGGATCGTCCATATTGTCCACCCCCCGGTCATGTAATTAATCTTTAACCCTTTGAATCTCAATATAAAAAGCGGCCCATGCAAACGCGGCAACCACCAGCCAACCCCACAAAGCATGGGGAACCATAGAAAACTTATACGTCGGGTGAGCCGCCAACAGGTAAAGAGTTGAAAAAAAACTGTATTTAAAAATAAGTTTATACCAAGCGACCAAAATTAGATAAAGCAAACCAAACTTGTAGATAAAATAAAGGCCCATAAAAAATACGTGTAAAAAATGATTAAGAAAAAATCTTCCGTGAGCAGTAATAGGATTATCCGAAATAGTACCAGTATTTATGTTTTCTCCCCTTTCCTCGTTTTCATCCGAGATTATCGGTCTTGTATCTTCTTCCATAACTACCTCCTAAAAATCATCAACTTCCTCCCACCTGCTAATTTTTGTCCCCCTTTGCTCCTATAGGGCAAATGAAACCGGGATTATGCCGCATTCATTGAAATAAAAAATAAATAGGCGGTATAGATGATGTCTCGTCAAAACTCCGTTACCTCCTCCCATCTACTCAATTTTGACGAGGGTTCCGGCTCATGGAAACCAAGGCCGTTGCACCTGGCGCACTTAACGCCGCCCTCGACCGTCCCCCGCCCTCCGCAATTGCGGCATGAATCATACCAAACCGCCTGTTTACCGCTCCCGTTGCAATCCCCGCAAGGGAACCTGCTGGAATAATATTCGCCGTCCATCTGAGCCGAGACCTCAAGTCGAGGCTCGTGACTTGATAATGCCGGTTCAGTAGAAGAACCGGCCATCTGGGCCGAAGACTCAAGCCTCTGTGCCGAAACATCAAGTTGAGGCACAAGGTTTGAGTGCGCCAAACCCTCTGATAATTGGGTTTGGTACTGAGGACCGAGCCTTGATTGTGCCGGTTCCATAGAGGAACCGGCCATCCAATACCCAGGCGGTCCCGGTTCGTCCCCGGTCCCCCCGCAACTTTCGCAATCTACCTCGCCCCACATATCACAGTCCTATCAGAAAATTACGTTGAATAATTTTTATGACCCGGTCCATCCCAAAACTCCTTAAAAGAAACCCCGTAAGACCTGGCGATTTTATACAGGGTCAAATAATTAGGGTTTGAATTGGTGCTTACTTCCTCCAACTTCTGGTAGGTGGCCATGCTGCACCCGGACCTCTTCGCCTGGTCCTTTTGCGTCCTTCCTGCCGTAAGCCTCCATCCCCAAAGTAATTTCCCAAGTTCGGCCTGGGGCGTATGTTTTGAAAGCTTTTCAAAAACAGACGGTTTGTTATTTTTAACCCATTCGAACCAATTATCCGGCGTTAAATAATTAACCGGTTCCCCTTCCTGGGTTCGCGTAATACCGCCAATCTTTTTACCTGCCTTAAGGGTAGATTTGTGTTTTTTCATGCTTTTATTATATACCTATTATAATAGGTATCAATAAATAACCCTATTTACCCGCCCAAAAACCACCCATCAAGGACGACCCTTCGGGTCGCCACTTGGCCGGGATTCCTCGGCCAAGTACACAGCTAGCCCCCAGCCATTGCTGGGGTCTTAAATCAGCCGGTAACTATCGGTACGCCTAGTTAGACTCTCCCGGCAATTCCTGCGCCTCATTCCGCGAAACACCTTCAACCGGTTTAACTTCCTTGACAATCCCCGCAATCTTTTTAGCCGTCTCAATGGCCCAAGGGTTACGGTAAGCCTGCCATGCCCCAATGGTGGGCGTCCACCGGAAACCCCTGGACTTTAAAAGCGTCCTCACATCCTCAGCCGGTTTCCCAGGGAAAAACAGCCGGACCCGGTTTTCTTCCGGGCAATCCTCGAAACGGGCGTTGGACCCCTCAAGCTCGGTGGATTCCTTCGCCTGGTCCCTGCCGATAGTTTCCAAACGCTGTTTCATCCTTCGAAGGTTGGCGTGGTTGTTGGTCAACTCATAAGCCGGTATACCAACACGCCGACTGTCACCAACACGAAAACCCTCACCTTCTCGCCGACCATCACCAACACGCCGACGAACACCAATACGCCGACCTTCACGACGTCGCCCACCGATACCTGGACCCCCAGCAACACTCCCACCATCACGATGACCGCGACCATCACCAACACCCCCACCAACACTCTTTCGCCGACGATCACGAATACGCCTACGAATACGCCTCTGGTGACCAATACCTTCACCTCGACCAATACCGTTTGCGCTACCAATACAAACACTCCGACCCCGGGAACGAACGGGATCTCCTTTGCGGGCACGGCCAGCTGGACCGGGACCGGTTCGGTGAGCAGCAGCCATCCGATCTTCATCAACGCTTTCGTTCAGAATGCCGGGGACAGCGCGTTACATGCCCAAGTCACCACCAGCGGGGGGCCCTATACGATCGTCGGATTGGCATCGAGCACGACCTATACCCTGGTGGCCTACTATGGTAATTCCAGTACTTATAGTTGGCCGCCTCCGGCCGGGGTCTATGCCGCCCTCTATGGGACGTCCACCTGTAATGTCGCCAACTCCACTCAAGAACCCTCTTCCGGTTCCGTCGTTGGATTGAACTTCTCTTTTGGGAACTCCAACCAGATCAGCGCCTTCTCGGGGGCCGTCAACTACTCGGGAAGTATGGGAACGGTGGATCAGTGCCACCAGATCTATATCCTGCAGTTCCCGGCGGGCACAGGTATTTCGGCTATCAAGTCGGGCGCCACTTGGAACAATGACACTCATCTCAATCATAACGGCAACACCTTCGACATTTTGTCGCCGGATGCAACCCACAGTGTTTGCAATACCCAGACGGCGGACCTGCTGATCTTCTATGACGCGGCTGGAACGGGGAGCAGTAGCCCCCAAACGGGTGATCCCTATACCTTACTCGGCAGCGCGTCCTCCGGCACCTCCGCGACGACCGATAGCGCGTCTTTTGACGACACCAACATCTATTAAGCCGTCACGCATTGAAAAAGCCCGGGCCTTTCGGCTCGGGCTTTTTTTATTTGGGCAACGCAAGAAGAAACTGAAAATCGGCTTTAAATAAATCTGTGGCGGTTCGGGACTGCCAAAGGCGTCACACTTTTGGACCGGCGTTTATCTACATGGCGCAACCGGACGCTTACCGGGGAAAAGCCGGTCTAAAGACCTTTTGTCCGTTTCAAATAAAACTCCCCAGACCGTCTCATTTATTCTTCTCACAATATCGGCGACCCCTCCGTTGCGGCGGTTTGATTTGTGAGTAAACGCCAATTGAAAATCTTTCAAGATGGCAACTTTAGGGTTGTTGAGGCTGATTTTGGAATGGTTTTCAACACACCATTTTCCCAGGTCTTCCGAATTCATATTTGAGCCATACGCGAAATAAAGGAAGGAATTGGATTGGTTCATTTTGTTTATTCCGGGATTAATTTTTACGGATTTTACCCCTTCTCCAGAATGGTGTGGACGGAAGAAAATCCTCCGGCTTTTGAAGAATGAATGATCCACTCATAAAAGGGGAGGTTGAAGCCCACGGACCGGGCTAACTATTTTTTCCGTTAATCTCAATTTGAATTTTCTCACAACCTGCCATGATCTTCCCAAAACTTGGCGGGCTTTGGATCAAACCCGCTTCCGTCATTTTTCCATAATCCGCTTCTAAATCACTGTAAGCCTTGCCCTCGGGAACCAATTGGATCTTCCCCTTTATGGCATCAAGGTAACTGATGGGTTTCCCTTTTGAATCCTTTTCCTTGAAAAACATTCCCTTGTGACGGGCAACGCTCAGGGCCAAGTCCCTGTCCCCCAGGGCGTCCGCGAAATAAACCGTTTGTGATATTTCAACCAGGTCGTACCAATGGCGAGAAAATCGCACGCTGGGAGCTTCCTTTTGGCGGCAATAGACATGAACCGCAGTGGCTTTCTCCCAAAAGGTTCTTTCAATGCGCATGACATTGGGTGAAGCTTCGGGAAATACCAATTCCGGCATCTTGGCTGCCATATCACAAGTGATGAGTTTCTTTTCATTCGGCTCACCGGTTGACCGCGCGCCAAACTCAAGTTGTACCGAGGGGCTAACATAATCGGAGCTTTCGGTTAAGGGCGGGTAATAGATCAGGAGTTTTTCCCCTTCCTTCCCACTGGTAGCGAGCCTGGCATCCAGCTTGTTTTGTTTGAGGGCTTCCGAAAGGATCGGCCTGACTTTCCCGGTAATCCAACCCGGTAGGCTTTTCCTGATTATGTCGGACCATTTTTTCGCCTTGCTGGCGGTGGCGGGAATACCGTTTTCACCGGCCTTAATTTCAGGAATGAATTCGCGGATGTCGCAGGTCAGGTCGATATCCTCTGAGAACCGGTTGATGGCGTTATAGGCTTTGGAAAGCGACGTTCCGCCCTTGAAAGTAAGTGCCGGGGCGATTGCGGATTGGAAAAGCGCCGATAGGGTCCAGACAACCCAAACGTCCTTTTCCAGCAGGTAGGCCGGGCTTCCTATCCTTGCCGAGGCGGCTTGCAGGGCTTCCTTGCGATCCGACCTTGAAAGGGAAAAGTAGGACTCAGCCAAGTTGGCCGGCTTCGCCCAGCAATCGGGCGATCCATTCCGGGAATGAGGCCCTCGAAGCGACCATCACTTTCCACTCTTCCTTTGAGATTTTTTGCCGGATTTTGACAAGGGCCTCCTGCCCATGCGCCTGTCCAATCCAGGCCAAGGCCCGGACGGCCATTCCGGCAGGCCGGTTGCCCAGGGACAACTGCCACCGGGGCGCGTGCCTGAAACGAATGGTTCGTTTCCCGAGTTTCATGGTGCGGTTCCTGCCGGATGTGAAGAACACTTCCTCGACGGGAACCTGGGTGGTCAGGCCAAGTGCGTTGGCCGCGACCGCGCCATTCGGGGACACTTCCTCCCCTTTTTTGACCGCGATGGACTGGATGACGGCTTCCGGCGAGGGGGGGCGGCTGCCAAAACGACCTACCACGGGGGCCACATATGCGCCTCTCTCAACCCGGATCAATTTCCCGGCTTTCGTCAGGCGGGTAAAAGCCTGATCCACGGCGGCGCGGGTGTTTTTTCCCAAAAACTCCTTGGGGGACAATACGCTTCCCTCCGGCTTTGCCTTGGACGAGCTAAGAATGGATTCAATGAGGGGGCTCATGGGAAATAACTCCTTATGTCAGAATTATATGTCCTTTTCTGACATCTATCAAGGAGCCATCTTTTGGGTTCCCGGAGGAAGTAATGGGTATGGGAGGGGGGGAAATCCGGTTTCCACGGATTAAATATTCGGTTCTCATTTATTTCTTCCGCCGTCAAACCAGCCGGTACCCGTTTTTATCCTTCTTCCGTGGCCGATGGTTTGATTTCTACCGTATCCATGCACACTTCTTGGAATACCTTGAGTGCCAATAGCTCCACTTCCCTAAAACCAAAAAGCGCTCCATCCCGGACCCATTCCTTCGGTGAGACCGGGGAATCTCCGGAAAGTTTGATGGTTCCCGGGTCCATAACCCAGTACTTCACCATGCTTTTGGCGGCTTCCTGAATCCGGTTAAGCTTTTCTGAAAGCCAGGGCCGGAAATCCCAATCCTCAGGACGTTCGGTATGACGGATGGTGAACTTTTCATTCTCTTGCATTGATTCATGGGGAATACCGTGGAATTCCCCGGCTTCTTTTGCGGGAACAATAAGCTCATAGGCGGCAAGGGCATTGCTCAAAATGCGGAGCATTTCAAAATGAATATCAGGACGTTTATCCGTATCCTTCAGATAGCTTTCCAAAGGTTTTTTGATTCGTTTGCAATCTTCGAGTATCGCTGATAATCGCCGGGTTAATTCCGAAGCTGGATCACTAGACGCCATTATTTGCCTCCCGCAAAAGGTAAGG
>CAWCKJ010000013.1:0-91881 GCA_963796105.1 candidate division FCPU426 bacterium | reverse complement strand
CTATTTTACGGACGGTACCGTTGGCGCCCTGCGCCTCCAGCACATAGACATACAGCCCGCTGGCCACCCCCTGGCCCCCCTGGTTCTTCACATCCCATGCCATTTTGTTGGCTCCCTCGCTCCCCTGCGCCCCCTTCTCGTAAACCAGTTCCCCCGTCATCGTGTAGATCCTCAAGGTCACCCTCGCCGCCTGGCTGAGCGTGTATTGGATAGCTACCGCCTCCCCGCCTCGGGAAATATTCGGCCCAGCCACCACATTCTTCATCACCGCCCCTGACACCCCCGTCGGTGTCGGCCCATTCATCACCACTCCACTCACACTCAACGACGCCCCTGTCCCCGCCGCGCATTGGAACGCCAACAACCTGTTTTCATTCTGGTCCGTCACATACAATACCCCTCCCACCGCCTGGATCCCGAATGGATTGATAAAACTATTCGCCTTCACTACTGTCGACGATGAATAACTCGTCATATTCGGCTGTCCCAATACCACCGCCGCCGGCGGATTCGCCGTGCCGGTCGGGATCTGGTTGTAAACCAATACCCGCTCGCTTCCCGTATCCGCGATATACATCTGGCAATTCACCGCGCATACTCCCATCGGACCGTTCAACTGCGTCGCCGAACACCCATTCGCGTTCGTCGTGAAGCTTTTTTGTCCCACTACCGCGTCCGCCGCCGGGTTGTTCCCGCTTATACTGTCTATCCCGCTTCCCCCATTATTGTAAATCAACACCCGGTGGTTTCCCGTATCCGCCACATATAGGTTCCCGCTGTCCACCCACAATCCCTTCGGCCCCGACAATTCTTGCGACGTTACCCCGCTCATTCCGCTGTTAGCCTTGTAACTCGTGAATGTCCCTTGCCCTATCACTTCATCCGCGCTCGCTCCATTCACCGTCGGCAGTGTGTTGTACACCAGTATCCGGTTGTTATCCAAGTCATCTATAAACAGCCTTGTCCCGTCATAAAATACCCCTGTCGGCGCGTATAACGTATTCGCCCCGGGCGTCAGCGTCACCCCTTGGTTCGGCTTGTTGCTCACCATGTCCGCCTGCCCGATCACCACGTCCGCTGACCCGTTCGTCGCCCCTAAAGTACTTATATTGTTGTAGATCAATACACGGTTGTTCCCTTGGTCCGCCACTATCACTCTTGTCCCATCAGTCCATATCCCCATCGGTGTATTCAATGTGTTCGAATTTGCCGCCGTTCCCTGGTTCGCCACACTTCCCGTAAATGCCGACTGGCCGATCACCTGCACCGCGCTGGGTTGTATGGCGTTGGGCACAGGACTATATACCAGGATCCGGTGACTCCCCGTATCCGCCACTACCATCACGTTCCCAGCCTGGAACACTCCCTCCGGCGAGTGCAATGAGCTCGCGCTTATCGTTGTCGCGCTGCTTTGCGTCAATGACGCCTGACCTACCGCCCAGCTGGCCGACTGGTCCGTTGAAACACTGCATCCCCCGCACCCAGGCAGCGGCGTTGCCGTCGGTACTGGCGTCACTGTCGCTGTCGGACTAGAAGTCGGCGTCCAGGTACAGGTGTTTGTCGCCGTGGGCAGCGGCGTCTTCGTTGAAGTCGGTGTATAGCTGTTCGTCGGCGTAGGCGTTGACGTCCTCGTCATGGTCCAAGTCGGGCTGTTCGTCGCGCTCGGTGTGTTGCTCGGCGTATAGGTGTTCGTCTGAGTCCTTGTATTCGTCGGGGTATATGTGTTCGTCGGCGTCCACGTATTCGTCTGTGTCTTCGTGTTTGTCGGCGTCCATGTGTCTGTGGGTGTTGGGCTCATCGTCCCCGTCTTCGTCGCTGTCGGCGTGTTTGTGGAAGTGTACGTATTTGTCTGCGTCTGGGTGTTCGTCGCCGTATAGGTATTCGTCGCCGTTCTCGTCGAGGTCGGGCTGAATGTCGCCGTCTGTGTATAAGTATCTGTCCAAGTGAAAGTAGGCGTCGGCGTATTCGTGTCCGGCGGCGTATTCGTCGCAGTCGGCGTGTTCGTCTGCGTCTTGGTATTCGTCGCCGTATAGGTATTTGTCGGCGTATAAGTATTGGTTGCCGTGCGCGTGGACGTCGGCGTATAGCTTTGCGTCGCCGTATAAGTGTCCGTCCATGTAAATGTCTCAGTCGGCGTATTCGTGGATGTCCAGGTGTTCGTCTGCGTATAAGTGTTCGTCACGGTCGCCGTGGGGCTGTTCGTCCTCGTATTCGTCGCCGTATAGGTGTTTGTCGGCGTATAGGTATTCGTGACTGTCGGGCTGTTCGTGAAAGTGCTCGTCGGCGGCTGTGTCCCCGTGGGCGTCAAAGTCACCGTCGGCGTCCAGGTCCTTGTGTTCGTCACCGTCGGGCTCGGCGTCGGCGTGGGCGTATTCGTCCAGGTGTTCGTCGCCGTATAGGTGTTCGTTACAGTGGGCGTAGGTGTGGGTGTCCTCGTATTCGTCGCCGTATAAGTATTCGTCCAGGTGTTCGTGGGAGTGGGCGTGTTGCTGGGTGTCGGGCTATTCGTCGGTGTATGCGTGTTCGTCGCCGTGTTCGTCGGCGTGTTTGTTTTGGTGTTCGTCGGGGTGTTCGTATAAGTCGGCGTCGCCGACTGTGTTCCCGTAGATGTGTTTGTTGGCGTGAAAGTTGCCGTATAGGTGTTCGTCACCGTGTTGGTTGGCGTGGAAGTCCTCGTATTCGTCGCCGTATAGGTATTCGTCCAGGTGTTCGTCGCGGTGGGGGTGTTGCTGAATGTAGGCGTCGGACTATTGGTCGCTGTATTGGTAGCCGTAGCTGTGGGTGTCGGTGTCCTCGTATTCGTCGCTGTATTCGTCGGCGTGTTTGTTTTGGTGTTCGTCGGGGTGTTCGTATAAGTCGGCGTCGCCGACTGTGTTCCCGTGGATGTGTTTGTTGGCGTGAAAGTTGCCGTATAGGTATTCGTTACAGTGGGCGTAGGCGTATTCGTCCGTGTGTTTGTCGCCGTATAGGTATTCGTCCAGGTGTTCGTCGGAGTAGGCGTGTTACTGAATGTGGGCGTCGGACTATTGGTCGCTGTATTGGTAGCCGTAGCTGTGGGTGTCGGTGTCCTCGTATTCGTCGCCGTATAGGTATTCGTCCAGGTGTTCGTCGGAGTAGGCGTGTTCGTCCGGGTTGGCGTATTGGTCGGCGTATAGCTGATCGTCGGGGTATTCGTCGGCGATTGCGTCCCAGTATAGGTGTTCGTCGCTGTGTACGTCGTCGTGTAGGTTTTCGTTACGGTGGGCGTAGGCGTGGAAGTCCTCGTGGGTGTGGGTGTCGGAGTGTTTGTAGGCGTTGGCGTTGGAGTGGGGGTGTAGGTGGAAGTCCATGTGTTTGTCGCAGTCGGCGTCGGGGTGTTGGTCCTAGTGGGTGTGGGTGTCGGCGTGTTAGTCGGAGTGGGGGTAGGAGTATTGGTCCTTGTAGGTGTCGGCGTCGGGGTATTCGTGGGGGTATATGTATTCGTGGCCGTAAAAGTTGGCGTGGGGGTATTCGTGTTCGTCGGCGTTGGGGTATTAGTCCGGGTGGGTGTCGGTGTAAACGTGTTAGTAGCGGTATTCGTCGGGGTGGGGGTTGGCGTATTGGTACGCGTAGGTGAAGGTGTCGGAGTACTCGTCGGGGTGGGGGTTGGAGTGGGCGTATATGTGTTGGTCGCGGTGGGGGTATTTGTATGAGTAGGCGACGGTGTCGGTGTGTTCGTCGCGGTGGGACTTGGCGTGGGCGTATTCGTATTTGTTGGGGTGGGCGTATTGGTGCGCGTGGGGGTCGGCGTCGGGGTGTTTGTGTTCGTGGGGGTAGGAGTATTGGTCCTTGTGGGTGTCGGCGTCGAAGTATTCGTCGCGGTGGGGGTTGGCGTGGGGGTACTCGTGTTCGTCGGGGTATTGGTGCGGGTGGGTGAAGGAGTTGGGGTGTTTGTGGGTGTGGGTGTCGGCGTATTGGTCCTTGTGGGTGTCGGCGTCGGAGTATTCGTCGCGGTGGGAGTTGGCGTGGGTGTATTCGTGTTCGTCGGGGTATTGGTGCGGGTGGGTGACGGAGTCGGGGTGTTTGTGGGTGTGGGTGTCGGCGTATTGGTCCTTGTGGGCGTGGCCGTAGGCGTATAGGTGTTCGTCAAAGTGGGGGTGGGGGTAAAAGTCAAGGAAACCGTCGGGGTAAGCGTGAATGTCCGGGTTGGTGTGGCTGTGGCGACCGGAGCTCCGCTGACAGTCACATTGGCCGTAAGGGAACTCTCTGGCGAGCGGTCCCCCGCCGACATGGTTCCGATATTTGGGATCACTGTCCCTGACGTCGCACTGCCGCTGACTTGAGCAATGAAAGTTTCCGTCACACTGGCGCCGGGGGCGACGTTGCCCACGTTGAAGCTGACAACACCGCCAGTGTCAGTGCCGCCGCTGACATAAGTCATGTTGGCCGGGATCGTGTCGTAAATCGTCGCATTGCCGGCGTAATCGGCTAGTAGCGATACATTGCTGAAAATCACCCCGCTCGCCTGGGCATAAAGGCCGAAATTACCAGGCCCGGCGAGGGAAGTATCGGTAACGCTCAAATCCAGATTGAAGGGTCCGCCATTGGTGGATACATATACGTTGATTAAACTTCCGCTCATGACCACCATCACGTTGATGGGTCCGGTCGTGCCGGTTCCGCCGGTTTCCGGGCCGACAAAGGAACCGGTCCCCAGGGTGGTGAAGGAAGACCCGGCATTGGTGGTATAAAGCAGGTCAACTGTCGCCGCATTGGGATAAGTGTTTCCATTGATGTAAACGTAATAAAAACTGTTTCCAGACTGGCGCAAAATGGCTCCCGCTGGCTGGGAGGAAGGCTCATAGAGAGTGAAACTAAATGTTCCGTTCGTGCCGTAAAAACCGCTTTTGACGATACCGGAGGTACCCCAAGTATTCATGGTGACCGAGCCGTTTCCATTGCCGGGAACCCAATCGGTAACGGGGAGAGTGCCAGCGACGGTGGTCCACCCGCTTAATGTGGTGCCGGGGAAGGTCTCGGTAGCCGCTCCCGAATTCTTGTTGGTGTAAATGAGGGTATAAGTCACGTTACCCCCGGGACTGACCGTGGTAGGGTTGGCGGATTTGGTGATTTCAGCCGGGGTTGGAGTGGGTGTGGGTATCGGGGTACAGGCAACCGTAATGGACACGGTATTGGACGTCGCGGTTTTTTCAACGCCGAGCGGGTCGCTTAAGGTAGCGAGGTTGGTGATAGTCTGGCAGGCCGCCGCGCTGCTCTTGACGATGGCGCAATAGGTCACAGTCCCCGATTCCGTTGCCATCAGGCGCGGCCAGACCCAGGAGATGGCGTTGCCGTTGACCCCCGTTACAGCGTCACAAGGGGGATTGATGAAGCCGCAGAAAGTGAAGTTGGAGTTCAGGTTATCGGCGAGGACCGCGTTGAGGACATCCCGGCCGTAATAAGGGGCGTTACCAGCCACGGAGCGCCAAGTGGAGCCATCCCATTCTTCCACCAACATGTTTGTGACCGCCGCCGTTCCAGAGCCGTTGTTGGGGTCGGCGTATCCCGCCGGGTCGGTCGTGTTGGTTTTAATATGGACCGTTGCGGCTTCGCTGATATAGCTGTAATCATCCGCCACGTTCATGTTTCCCGACTGGCGCGACCAATTGATATAAGTCTGCACCTGGCCCCCGTCCCCGTTCCACTGCTGGATAAGGTAGCGGTCCATCAAAAGGCTGGAAGGCATGTTGGGGATGGTGACCCCGCCGTTCCACTGCATGACCAATTTCTGGTTCCAGCTGACACTTCCACTCCCGCCAGTCACCATAGGAAGATCCTGGACCGTAACGCCTCCGCCGGAAGTATCGTAGGTTACCTGGGCCAGGTAATTGTTGCCCGTGCTTCCGCACATGTTCACCCCGGCGCTGATGTCGTAAAGGAAGTAGTCCACCCGGTAATTCCCCAGGTAAATGTCCTCCATGGACTCATTGTAGAAACGGAACCCTGTTTCAAAGCTGGACGCGGAAGTAGGCGTAGTGGGCCCCCCTTGGTTCGTGAATTGGACGAAAACCTCGGGTCGGGCGCGTCCCAATCGCTCATGTGAGCCGTTTTTATATGTAAGCGTGAAAGTGACAGTGTCCCCCGGGTTGACCATGGTCTTGTTGGCGGATTTAGTCGTGGACAAGGCGCAATCCACCACATCCACCCAATTCATCCGGTAACGGGGGCTGGCCACGTCAAAGTAAGGGCTCGTGGTACCGCCGTGGCCCGCGTTTGGGATAGCGTCAGCGGTATTGATGACCGTCTGGCCCGAGGTAGCGCTAGAGGCGATTTGCATGACTAGGCTTATGGTAGCTGGGGTATTGGGGGCCACATTTGTCGCGCTCCAAGTCAAAATCCCGCCGCTATTTGTCGCTGACGGATTTGAGGAAACATAGGTGGCGTTGGTAGGAATGGTATCCCGGATCGTCACTCCTGTGGCAGTAGCGGCCCCAACGTTCTTATAAACCAAAGTGTAGGTTAAAGTATCGCCGGGGCAACCGACGGTCTTGCTTACATCCTCGGAAATCTTCAGGTTCGGTGTGCCCCACTCGGTCGTGTTACAAGGCCATGCGAAATTTCCCGTATTGATGAGCAAACCAAGAATATCTAAGTCGTTGTTGTAATAGATAAGGGAAGTAGGGGCATAATCAGTTCCTCCCGCCCACTGGCCGACCAATTGATATGTGGAAGCAAGCCGGTATGTCTCATTCGCCCAGGTCTGGTCACCTGAACCGGTAGCCACGGCGGCCTCTGTCCCCATGGCCCATTGGCCCGGCAGGCCCGCGGCCCAGGTTCCATTGGTGCTCCATTGCTCAGGGACATTCCAAGGGGCTTTTCCCCCGTTCGCGTTGGAAGCCGGCCCCCCCGTTTTAAGGGAAGTATTCGTGTGTTGAATAAAGGCTTGAAGACCGGTATTGCAGTTGTAAACCACATCCATCACGTAACGGTAAGGGCCCCTCATTCCTTCCGCGCTGGCGGTGGTGCCGCCATAAGCAAAACCGGTAGGAGCGGTTGTGGCGGACTCGCCCGTATAGGTCATATTGTCGGCATTAATTCCGTGGTTCCCTACAGCCGCGTCGGCGGTGTTAATGGCATTGACCGTGTTATTGGCCACCGTCACCCAAGCCGAACCCGGAACCCCTCGGCCGGAATAAGTCACTCCACTGTAGGTATTTCCCCAACAGCGGTAATAACCCGGTGACATATAGTCCGCGTAAATGCCACCGGCAACGCCACTGATGGCAAAGGTATCCCCGCTGGTGGGGTAATACCAAAGATCCACATCATGGTACCAGGGTGATACAGGACTCGTATTGGGGTTGGGGGAAGAATCCAGCATGCTTCCGATCATGGTCTGGGCCTCAGCCGCGTAATTAATGGTCCCCGTGGACGCCCATTGCTTGCTGGCGGTAAGAAGCCCCATTGCGATATCCTCGTCGCCATCCATGGCCGTGTCGCAGCCATTGACCCCGAATGGGGCAGTCATGCTGATTTCCCAATTAGCCATGTAATCCACCAAATTATCGCATTGGTTGTTTACCTTGAGCATGTGGGTTTTGACAAACATATAAAGGCCGTCGAAGAGCGGCTTGTCCGCGAAATTAGCCGCGATGAGTAATGAGTACCCCATGCTTTCGGATAAGGCATGATGATTGTTCCCGCCGTTGTTAAGCGCGAAATTGGCGATCAAGGGAATTCCGCTGACGGTCTCCCCTGTGTACTCGACTATGGAATTAACATATAGCTGGTAATATTGTTTCCACATGACTGTCATATCGGAGTCCGTGACTCCTGGGGGGCTGGATTTAATTCCACAGGGGGGATTGAGGTACTGGCCAAAGGGATGGTTGGGATTGCCGCTGTTGATGTTGGCGATGGTTCCATACATCGTGCCATAGGCTTGGGCAAGAACAACCGAGGTATTTCTGAGGAAAAATACTGAGAAAAGCGTTCCCGCGAGAAGATAGGGTTTTAAATGTTTTTTTGAGGCAAAAGACATTTTTTCACCAAATATATTTGTGGAAAAGCTGCCTAACTAAAATGGTTTTAAGTCATTCGCGACTTAAGCTTTTCCCTATGTAATGGCTCCCCTTCAAGGGCAGCTATTTAAAAGCTCTAATTAAACCGTTTTCAAATGTGATTTTCCTGCTAAATGACTGAGATGTAAAGAATTGTCCAAATAATTATTAAGCTGGTTTAATCGCGAAAATAAGCCGATTTTCATTAATAAAATCACTGCTGTCCTAGATAAACCTATTTGTCTTTGAACCTCCCAGGAAAACAAGCGATTTAGGACAGGCTCGTGAATTTTCTGGGATAAGCCCCCCCTCTTTCGTCCTGATGCTGTCCAAATTAAGAATGTATTAATTCCATCTGCTTTTCCAAAGGTTCCAGTCTCGCCACTAGGAACGGTGCATCCAACCAGGCACACAAATCACGATAGGTCAACAGGTTCATCCGTAGCATGGCAGCCAAGTGGGATAAACTCCAGGCGATCCGGCTCTTCAATTGAAGGAACTTCAACAGTAGCATGGCAATCAATGCTGTCCAAATCTGCGTCTGAACGGCATTCTCAGTGGTGTCCCCGCCGGTTGAAAAGTGTGACGGTGGGCGGTCCAAAAGTGTGACACCCCCCGCCTTCCACGAGCCTTACGGTTCATGGTCGTTGGTTTGTCTTTAGTCTTTACCCTTCCTTCTTGTCTTTGTGCCTTAGCCGTTTTTTCGATTCTGTTAATCTATAACTTTGGCCGTTGGCCTCCAGAATATGCACCCGATGGGTCAAACGGTCAATAAGAGCCCCCGTCATCCTCTCAGAACCCATGATTTCCACCCAGTTTTCGAAGGGCAGGTTGGTCGTTACCAGCAGGCTGGTCCGCTCGTAGGCCTTGCTGACAACCTCGAAGAGCAACTCGGCCCCCGCCTTGGTGAAAGGCACGTAACCCAGTTCATCCAGGACGATCAGATGGAGCCTGGCTAGCTGACGGTGGAACTTGGCCAATTGTTTCTCCTCCCGGCGCTCCAGAAGCTCCGTCACTAGGCCGGTGACGGAGAAGAACTTTACCGCTCGGCCCTGGCAACAGGCCTGGAAGGCTAGGGCCGAGGCCAGATGGGTTTTACCCGTTCCGGAGTTGCCGATCAGCAGGATGTTTTCTTTTTTGTCCATGTACTCGCCCCGCATGAGTTCCCGGATTAATTCCTGGTTGATCGAGGGCTGGGCCTTGAAATCAAATGTGTCCAAAGTCTTGAGCACGGGAAAACCGGCATCCCGGATGCGCCTCTCCTTGGCCCGGCGCTCCCGATCCAGAAGCTCTAACTCGGCCAGCTTGAGAAGGTACTGGGGATAGTCGCTGCGCTCAGTGCGGCAGAGCTGGGCCATCTTGTCGTACTCGCGCTGCATCGTGGGCAGTTTGAGTTTTTTGAGATGATGTTCCAGTAAGAGGGTCTTTTTTGATTCGCTCATGCTTCACCTCCCGCGGGCATCAGTTCGCGGTAGGCCGAAAGATCCGTCCGGGCCACCTGAACATGACGCAAGTGCTCACGACCGGCAAGGCTGAAGGTGGTTAGCCTGAAATCTTCCCTGGAGTAGAGAAGTTGAGCGACAGCGTCTCGGGTATAGATCTCCATCCCCACGGCCTTCTTCACTGCCCGGTGGAGCCTGCCCATGGAATGTTTTTCCAAAAGCCTCATCGTCTTGATGAATTCCCGTGTTCCCTCGCCGTGGAGCTTTTCCTTGGATTTCATACGGCGGTGCAGAAGGGTGAAACTTTCCGGAAGATTCCAGTCTTCCAGGGGTCTGGCATGATCAAATGCTCCCGGTTTTCCCTCCAAGATCGCCAAATAATGCACTGGATTGAAGGATATGCCTTCCTTGCACCAAAGGCGATCATGCTTCGCAATACGTTTGTCCCTGTAGAAAACATCCACCCGGTCGATGTATCCCTTCACCACTACAGGATGGTGTGCCCACTCCGAAGGCACAGAATAGTCGTTGGTGTCGAAACGCACCAGGGACGAGGACGTTGCCGTTGTGGACTGCTTCAGACAGGCGTCAAAAGATGTGGCCGGCAAAGGCCGGAATTTGGCCTTATCCTCGTCAAGAAGCTGTTTTGTCCCCGCCGGTTGAAAAGTGTGACGGTGGGCGGTCCAAAAGTGTGACACCCCCCGCCTTCCACGAGCCTTACGGTTCATGGTCGTTGGTTTGTCTTTAGTCTTTACCCTTCCTTCTTGTCTTTGTGCCTTAGCCGTTTTTTCGATTCTGTTAATCTATAACTTTGGCCGTTGGCCTCCAGAATATGCACCCGATGGGTCAAACGGTCAATAAGAGCCCCCGTCATCCTCTCAGAACCCATGATTTCCACCCAGTTTTCGAAGGGCAGGTTGGTCGTTACCAGCAGGCTGGTCCGCTCGTAGGCCTTGCTGACAACCTCGAAGAGCAACTCGGCCCCCGCCTTGGTGAAAGGCACGTAACCCAGTTCATCCAGGACGATCAGATGGAGCCTGGCTAGCTGACGGTGGAACTTGGCCAATTGTTTCTCCTCCCGGCGCTCCAGAAGCTCCGTCACTAGGCCGGTGACGGAGAAGAACTTTACCGCTCGGCCCTGGCAACAGGCCTGGAAGGCTAGGGCCGAGGCCAGATGGGTTTTACCCGTTCCGGAGTTGCCGATCAGCAGGATGTTTTCTTTTTTGTCCATGTACTCGCCCCGCATGAGTTCCCGGATTAATTCCTGGTTGATCGAGGGCTGGGCCTTGAAATCAAATGTGTCCAAAGTCTTGAGCACGGGAAAACCGGCATCCCGGATGCGCCTCTCCTTGGCCCGGCGCTCCCGATCCAGAAGCTCTAACTCGGCCAGCTTGAGAAGGTACTGGGGATAGTCGCTGCGCTCAGTGCGGCAGAGCTGGGCCATCTTGTCGTACTCGCGCTGCATCGTGGGCAGTTTGAGTTTTTTGAGATGATGTTCCAGTAAGAGGGTCTTTTTTGATTCGCTCATGCTTCACCTCCCGCGGGCATCAGTTCGCGGTAGGCCGAAAGATCCGTCCGGGCCACCTGAACATGACGCAAGTGCTCACGACCGGCAAGGCTGAAGGTGGTTAGCCTGAAATCTTCCCTGGAGTAGAGAAGTTGAGCGACAGCGTCTCGGGTATAGATCTCCATCCCCACGGCCTTCTTCACTGCCCGGTGGAGCCTGCCCATGGAATGTTTTTCCAAAAGCCTCATCGTCTTGATGAATTCCCGTGTTCCCTCGCCGTGGAGCTTTTCCTTGGATTTCATACGGCGGTGCAGAAGGGTGAAACTTTCCGGAAGATTCCAGTCTTCCAGGGGTCTGGCATGATCAAATGCTCCCGGTTTTCCCTCCAAGATCGCCAAATAATGCACTGGATTGAAGGATATGCCTTCCTTGCACCAAAGGCGATCATGCTTCGCAATACGTTTGTCCCTGTAGAAAACATCCACCCGGTCGATGTATCCCTTCACCACTACAGGATGGTGTGCCCACTCCGAAGGCACAGAATAGTCGTTGGTGTCGAAACGCACCAGGGACGAGGACGTTGCCGTTGTGGACTGCTTCAGACAGGCGTCAAAAGATGTGGCCGGCAAAGGCCGGAATTTGGCCTTATCCTCGTCAAGAAGCTGTTTTTTGGGGAGGAACTTGCCGCGCAATTTTCGTTCGAGATCCTCGCGGCATTTCACTTTCAATTGTTCGTTTAGTTCTTCTAGGGTTCCCACTTGCGGCACTGGCACCATGAAATTTAGCCGGACATATTTCACCCCGCCTTCCACGACACCTTTTTCATTTCCACGGCGTATCGTGCAAAAGTGGTGATCAAAGAGATAGTGGCTTTCCAACTGCTGAAAACTCCGTGCCAACACCCGTTTATGCACCCCGATAATTTTCGTCACGAGGGTTTTGGCGTTGTCGTAACTGATCCGCCAGGGCACTCCACCAAAGTATTCAAAAGCCCGGATGTGGCCTTCCCACACAAACTCCGTACTCTCTCGCTCAAACATCTGTACGAAAAAGGCATCCGAATAGGGCAAGGCCATTACAAAAAACGGACGTTTGACCAACACACCGTTGAGCTTCACCAAGGCGTGCCCAAAATCCACCTGCGCCTCGCCGGGTCGGTGGATCAAAGGTACGAACACCTCGCTATTTCTCTTTTTAATCCCCCGGACCGCTCTTTTTACCTGGGTATAACAGCCGGTGTATCCATCTTCGGCTTTCAGGCGTTCAAAAATGCGCTTAGCGCTGTGGCGCTGTTTTTTGTGGACGTGCTTGTCGTCCTCCAGGATTTGCTTGATCCGACCCAGGAAAGGCCCTACCTTCGGTTGGGGCCTCTCTTGACTCATTTGGTAACCTGGAGGCTCACTATTGGCGAGTATTTTCTTGAGGGTTTCCCAGTGAATGCCTTCTTCTGCCATCACCTGGCGCTTGGGAACGCCCTCCACCAGGATTTTCTTGCGGATTTTCGTCCATTTGTCCATGTCTTTGTACACTCCTTTTCCTTCCGGTTTCTGTAGTTCCATTTTCTGGAACCACATCATCCCGGAAAATCGGGGAGCGTCACACTTTTCGACCGCCTTTTTTGCCCTCTAGACCGTCACACTTTTGGAACGGCGTTTACATAATGGCGAGTGTGTTTTTAATTGTTGATCAAATTCAATGTTGTATTCATTCCTAAGAACTGAATGTTTCGAATTCATTTCCGAAAACAAAAGAGTGGCGTCATCCATTTTCGTTTGAAGCTTTTCAACCCTTTTTTCCTGTTCGTCAATAAGGTTTTCAATTTCTTCATTTTCTTTTAATAACTCTTCTGTTTTGGAATTGTCGCTCGCCTCTTCAACAGAATCCTTCAATTCTTCTATCGTTTTTTTTAACTCACTAGCTTGGTAGTTCGTATTTCTAACAAGGGAATCCTGTTTTTGAATTTCTCGATTTAATAGGTCTGCTTTATTTGCTGTTTCAAAATCAAATCCAAATACCAAATAAAGGCATTGTTGTAAGACCTCGGTATCCCAAAAAACCAGTTGCCGGCTTTCATCAAATGTGAATATGTAATGTTGTAGAAATACAAATTGTTCAAATGATTTGATGCCTATCCCTTTAACAATTTCCTCTTTAAAAGCTTCCTGAATTTGATCGCCATTAAATTTATCTTGTTCATATTTCTTGTTTGAACCACCCTTATTAATTTCGAATTCACGTAATGTGTCCGGTTCAAACAGTCCCCGTATTATTCGAAAAACAGATCCGCCAAGAGTAAACTCTAACTCAATTTCCGCCTCATCTCGGTCACGTTCTTCGATTCTTCCCTCAAAATACTCTTCACAAAAATTTAAGCGATGCCGGTAAAATTCATCAATTGATTTAAAAGGTTTGTTTGGTTCCGGGACTATGCCAGTAAGAGCAAAATTTATCGTAGTAAGAAAAGTTGATTTTCCAAGCCCATTTGCTCCAACGATACAAGAAACACCATCTATAAGAGTTTCATCAATTTTATCCGACTGATCAAATAGTGAGAACCGCCTTAACTTGACCTTTTTAATTCTTGGAAAATTGAGTTTTTTTGATTCCGCCATAACTGTCCTCGTTAAAAGCGAGATGAATTCATTAATTTTGTTTTTCGATTCTAAAGCCTATTACATTTTTTGCATAAGTTTTTGTATCGCAATTGGCAAAATCAAACGAAATAAATGTTTGAATTAAAAAAGTGGTTCTTACCGTTTTCTATTAAATCATTCAATGGGGTTTTATCCCAATTTTGAGGCATGCCTTAAAAGAAGATCCACTGGGGAAAATAGCTCTTCAAACTTAACTTCATAAGCACCTGCTAAACTTTCCAAAACTTTGAGTGTTGGATTGGCGGTCGGTTTAGCTTCTTCCAAATTTTGGTATGTTGCCATTCCAATTTCAGCCCGTGCAGCAGCTTGTTTTTGAGTCCACCCTTTTCGAGTGCGAAGCATGCCAAGTTTTACGGCCAGCCTAGCAGAAATCGAAGGATTTTTAAGTCGCTCGTATAAATCAGGTCTGCTTTTTTGAAGCCGAGTAAGGTATTCAGACCCATTACCGGGCAAGTAATTCTCTTTCAAAAATTTATCTAATGCCGCCTTCTTACCTTGGGATACCTTTTTAGTCTTTTGAATCGTCCGCATAATAAGCCTCCATCTCCTTTATCTTCCAGATATGGTGTTTTTGAGCTTTAACATCCTTTTCCCTCGGTTCTCCTTTTCGCTCGATATGACCTGCCAAGAAAAAGATCACCTCTAACACATGGGAAACATAAACTGCATATCTAAGAAACCTCTTTTCCGTTTCAATAACCATTTCATGTTCGCCTTGGGACGGAGGGTCGTTCAACAATTCGTCCCGCTGAACCGAATAAATCTCGAACTCTTCCCCCGTTAAAACCGCCATTAAGAAACGGTCGAAATCCGGTTGAATTTGAATTTGCATTTACCCTCCCTAAAATGATACATAATATATTATGTATCGTCAATACAACTCATTACCCCTAATCCAGGGGTTTATCGAGCTGGTGCCAAATCCCCTTGAACGATTGGTTAGTTGCCTTTTCTAAATCCGTCACAAACCACTTTTCTTGGTCCCCGGCCTTAACCTTCAATTTGAGCGCCCGGATCATTCGCAAGGCGTACTTATATCCTGACGAAACCACAAGCTTGAAAGCGTGGGGATAACCGTCTTTCAAGTTATCGACCATATCGCTGATTTTCTTATCCCCATAAGGCTGGTGTTCATATTCAAGAGTGAAGGCCATCCTTTCCCCATCCAGGTCTGCTTCAAAGTAACCATCCGGGGTTCTTCTTCCTTTGGGGTTGGGGTTAAAACCAATAGAACGCCACTTTCCTTTATTCAGTTTGCCCTCAAGGAATTCGGCCTTTACGGACGGACTAATTCCCGAACGCAATTCAAAATCAGAAACCCAAAATACATTTTTCAGGTCTTCATTAGCCTCGAAAGAAATTCGCAAAGTCTGCACTAAAAGGTCATGATCCTTTTCTTTCGAGTTAATTTTGACGGGATACTTTGTGCTTCTGACTAAAATCTTGCTTGTCGCATCCAAGGTTCGGATGGCGTGTGCGGTTAAGAAATAATTCGCCCTTTGAAAAATATTATCTTGTTGCACATGAAGGAACCCAACTTCCGGGGTGGCGTATTCGTTCAATACGCGACAGGCATGGCGGTAGGATTGGGAAGGAATAA
The DNA here is from genome assembly GCA_963796105.1 of candidate division FCPU426 bacterium. Taxonomy (GTDB): domain Bacteria; phylum Oederibacteriota; class Muellerivitia; order Muellerivitales; family Muellerivitaceae; genus CAWCKJ01. Next base: position 76,660 of record CAWCKJ010000013.1, on the reverse strand, counting down.
ACTTTTTATTAAACAATTCCGGGACAATAAACTTGTTTGAGTGAATCCAAACCAATCGTTCCTCTTCAACTACGGTCATGGGGAGTAGGTCTCTCGGCTTTCCTCCCATCAACTGGTTTTACCAAAATCGGGTTTATGTAATGCGTTCGGAGCTTTCACTTCCTTGGTTGGTGTTTCTGGTTTCGGAGGTTCTACCTTCACAGGTTTATTTGATGTTTCCGGTTTCTTAGTTTCAGCCTTTACGGGTTTTGGTGGTGCGGTTGGTTTCGAGGCAGAAATAATCTTAAGCACTTCAATCTTGTTGAACTCGTTTTGCTTCAAATGGTTGTTTCGTATTGGGACACACCCCACATAATCGAATTCCCTAGGCGGCGGTTTAACTTCCTTTAGCTTCATCTTGAAAACCTTCGGTCCCCCGACATATACGATCCTGCATACAGCTTCCCCGCGTTTCATTCCCCTCAAGTAATTGGGATGGATGATGAACTCCTCGTCTTGTTTCTCAGTCCTTCCCCTAGGCTGGGAAGCACGGGTGTCATAGGAATAAACGTCTTTCTTGGTGACCTTTGTTCCGAATATCGAAGCAAAGAAGTCCACCGTGTCTTTCTCCGTGATGTTCATCACGATTTTGTGGTTGGTGTTGGTGAGAATGTCGTCCTTAAACTCTTGGCTGACCGCCCCCAACTGGCCCAAGCTGTGGTGGGCTAGAAAGAAGCAAACATTGGCTTCGCGTCCCAGAGAAATAAGGTCGTTAAGACCCGGATAAGCGGCGGTATAGAACTCGTCCAAAAAGACGAAAAAGGGCCTTTCCGGCTTCTCAATAAGCCTCCGCCCTATAACCCCCGCCAAGTCAGTTAGGGCCGAAATAATGACCGGTTTGGAGTCCTCCTGGTTTACCAGGGAAGAGGTTCCGAAAAGGAATATCTGTTGCTTCTCAACCACATCCCTCATCTTGATATCAGGGTTTAGGGTATTAATAAGGGGTGACCATTCGCGGGTGGTGAAACGGGCCAATTTGCTGGTTAACCCTGAAAGATTAAGTTCCCTGTCCTTCTCCGACATATTGACCCACTTCTCCAGGAAGTATTTCCCCGAGACGGTGTCCTCGTGTTTCCGAGCCAAGACTTTGATCGAATCGAACGACCTAATCTCGTTTGAGATAAGGTTCTGGTAATCCATCCTGGTGACGTGCTTGAACTCCAAGAAAAGAAGGTTGGTAAGGTTGCTCAAAACGTCGCTAGCTTGGTCCCGGTAATATTCCTGGGTCACAGGGCCGTAAAAGATCGACTTCATGAGGCCATTGAAGACCTCGTCCGGTTTGTCCTTAAAGTCCGGGTTGTAAGTCTGGCTTCTTTTCACATCTGCCAAATCAAAATACTTGAGGTCATGGAGTCGTCCGTATTTCTGGGCGTAATAGGGAATGTGTTTGTTGTAGTTGGATTTGGCGTCAAACACGAACATCCCCAAACCGTTCCTGATCCCCTGCTCAATCATGTGGTTGAAAATGTTTGTTTTCCCCATGCCGGAAGATCCGATGACTTCCGTGTGGTATTTGAGCAGTTCAGCAGGAATGAAAAACTTGTTTTCCGCATCTAGGTATAAAGAGAATTTTCCGCCTTCATGACGGGGCGACTCGCCCGGATGTTCCGGGATATGCCTCATAAAGAAGTGAATGAAATAAATGCAAAAACCGATCAGGATGGAAAGCCCCATGACCACATCCCCCGTGAACCCCTCGGTTCCCAGGAACACCCCGAAAAAATCATGGCAAAAGGCTAGGGCTATAACGGCAGGGGCTAAGGCTAATACGTGGTTCATTCGGACATGCTTCTCAAACAGGTAGAGAAAACCAACGGAAAGGGCTGAAACCGTGTCAAAGGGGGTGACGGATGGGGAAATGATCCCCTAGAACCTCTAGGGTGAATTTAAGGCCCGAATAGACCCCAAATCCGCCTAAGACCGGGGGAGTGTGCTTCTCAATCGCTTTAAAAAAGTTTCCAAAATTCATGGCAGGTTTTTCTTGTGTTGTATTTGAAACACTCGAACACTTTTACTTTTATGCCTGTCGCCCGATGTTGGCAAGTTCATAAAAGACCAAAGGTTAAGAAAAACCAGGAGTCTTATTCGTGTCTTATTCAGTCATGTTTAGCCCTGGATTGCCAAGGATGACCATGGTTGTCCATGGATACAAAAAAAGCCTTTGTCCGCTAGACTCGCTAAAGTCGTTGCAAACAAAGGCTTTTGAAATTGGCCTGTGACATTGATTTTTTAAAATGGCGGGGTTGACGGGGCTCGAACCCGCGACCTCCTGCGTGACAGGAACTCGGAAGCCTTTGCCGACCCAGCCAGGATGTTTTAAAAAATAAACTAGTCCCCAGCACATTTTCAAAGGCCTTTGCCTGTAAGGGTTTTACAACCCAAGCAAGCGGAGGCCTTTTTTGTTGGCGACGGTCAAGGACACTTGACGACGGTCAAAACCCGATTTTGATGGTCGAGTTTGACACGTATATGACACCAAAAAAATGGCCGAAACCCGTCAAGCCTCCTGCTTTCATGGGAGGAGGTCAAATTTTAAGTCGTTTTCCTACCCTCTTGCTTAACTAGCAGAAGGCCCTGTCATATCCGTATCAAACTCACTCATGCACAAGTGGCAAAAGTTAAGCATCATTTTAGGTGACCACGATGGGTTCCCGACTTGGACAGATTTATCGATAACTTGTAAGTTGATGACAAAGTGAAACTAATCATTTTGCAATCGAATGGGAGTGAATTATCCACCGCAACCCTTGAGGCTTCAATCCCCTTTTATCCCTGTCGTACCATCAATAGTGCACTTCAATAATCTCAGCGCCACGACAGTTTTTTCAACACCCAGGGTTGTTGTGTAAGTTTTTGTGCCATCAACTTGAGCTCGAATTAAAACCCGTTGGTCATCAACGACATTCATTTTACTAGCATGAGTCAAATAATAAAAATCAATGTATCCCTCTTGTGGTTCATAGCTGATTAAAAAACAAGATGAGTTAACCCTTTGAACAATTTTAATATTGCCAATAACAACATTGCCATCTTCTGCAGTCCCGCGTTGCCCCAACGTGTAAAAGCGATACTGTTCATCGTACTCTTGGGTCGTGCCACCACTTTTTTTGACGGGCGGACTATACTCACTATCATCAACATTCAAATCCAACGGACCTTTTAGTTTCGCTATGTAAAAATTCCAATTATCTTCATCAACACGACTTTTCCAAGCAGATAATTTTTCAAAAGCCTCTCTGTATTTTTTCGTCTTGATAAGCTCTGCAACAGTGGCCAGATGATTTTTGACCAACAATTTTTCGTGTTCGTCGGCCCATGTAGGATCAATTACTATGTTTGTCACAGCATTACTCTGGCCATCATTCGCACTGAGTTTTCCCCACGGAACCTCCGCCCAACGCCCCTCTAATGCACTTAATTTGTTCAGGTCTATATTTATCGTTCCGTCATTACCAGTTTTAAAATCCGTTTTTCCATTATCACCTAAATCCAGCGTAACCAAACAACCCGAACAAGGCACTTCGTTAAATTTTTTATAAACCGTTTTGTTTTCAACGTCTGTTTGAACATGAGAACTAGTACCTTGGCTTAAAGTATCAATCAAAAAACTAACTCCACTGATAGCCATCAAACCAAAACCGACATATTGAGCGTTTTGGGCATCCTGTGGCTTAACACCTGATCCAGTAGTCGGGTCATATGCTCCCCAAAGAGGTGTTGTAGCGCAAAATACACCAGCCCCAAACCAACCTGCGTCCCATGAACGTAAAAAATGGCCATGACCGTTTAATTCACTTTTAGTTTTAACATCGGATTCATAGGTGTTGCGAACATTAACTTGTTGGCTCGTGTATCGCTGGACATCAACTTGCAAAAACGGAGTACTGTTTTTCCGAATGAACTGGTAGTTAAAGCCAATTTCATTAGACGAGTTTTGAACCGTTTCTTTTGCATCGACTAATTTTTTTTCTGAAGGTGTGTCTGTCCTATCAAAACCATTGAAAATAGTCGCACAGCCACTTAAAAAGAATGAACAAACTACCAAAACGAATAAATTTTTAATAATCATTTTTTACCTGTCTTTAAGCAGTAATGGCTTGTGATGCCTTTGGGTGTCGTACATTCGGCCCTTAATCGATTTTTTGTTCTACGATTTCATAGTTCTCTTTACTTTTTTCATAACTCCATTCTCCTTTCCGTAACATTTCCATCAAGGCGGAGAATTTAAGTTTTGGGTTTATTTCCTCTCTTTGCGTTTCTTTTCTTAATTTTATAAGTAATGCGATATCATCTTTTAAAAAGTTCCTAAAATCGCCCTCCTCATTAGATTCTTTTAATTTCGGCAACTGACCTTTCGGAAATGGATAATTTTTTCTTTCGGGAAAAAAACCTTCGAAAATAACTCTATCAACCCAAAATCTCCACCATGCAAAACGGCGCGGAAAACTACCTTTTGAAACATCATATTGACCAAATGAATTACAAGCAGATGAACCCCAAGTACTCTCTAATTCAGTGTTATACAATTCCCATCCTTGCTTTATTTTCTTTTCAACAACGTGTCTAAAAACATAAAGACTGAAATTATTAATCAAAGCCCTAATTGCCAACACTAAACAAATCAAAAATCCTAAAGTGCCAACAAAAACGATTCCCCATTTAAAAGCCTCTATGCAAGGATAAAGGGTCACAAAAGCCCCCAAAACCGCAAGCATGAAAACCCCAATTCCAACCGTAAGAAATATTTCCATCTTAACCACTTCCCACAAATAGTCCTAAGATTGAGCTTATTATAGGGGCTGTTCCTAGGGCATCCAACCTGCATTGAATAAGGCACTACTAGCCTTAGGGGAGTTAAGCGGATAATTCCCAAAAAAATATTTTGAGCCCACTTTAATGCCCTCTCGATTTGCTGAAATCGGAAAAGAAAGCAGTGTTCACCATGTTCAATTTCGAGTAAAGCAGTAGGTACCGTTTAAAGGTTCTTTAGTTCTATAAATATTGTAATCGCTTATAAACCCAGAGGAATTTTTATGCTTCTTTTTAACAAGAATCCACTTTGTGAAAACGGGCCAATTGAATGAGGTGCCTGTTCTGTGTACCGTCAAACCACTTGAAGCGTCAACATAGGTCGAAGCTCCTTCAAAATATTTAAAACTAAGGTTGGCGGTCACGTCCTTTTTGGGGTAGATGACGAAGAAATATTGGTTTTCTGCCGTTATGTCTAAAAATTCGTTCTTCTCACTATACGGCCCTATACCTAACTGAATCGAGAAATCATTGATATCTGAATCATTGAGCGTTAGTTTTGAAGAACAGCCGTAATAAGTCATCAATCCAAATTGAATATCAACGGTAGCCCTGTCCCCGCCCGCCCAAATCCATTTTTCGTCTTCAACCTCAAGCTCATAATGCCTTCCGGTGATAAAACCATTCCTCATTGAACCCGTATACGATTGTTTGTCCGTATATTCCCTGACAGCAAGGTCCAGTTTTATAACCTTTCTGCTTTTTGATTTATCGTCAATAATTGTTAATTTTTGGCTTGTTAAGAACTCATCGTCTTTTAGATTCCAACTAATTTTTGTGGATTTGACTTTTGTTCCCAATTCAAAATTTACGTGCCCACCCACCCCAACGGCACCATCAAAAGATGGTTTTATTTCCGTATCATTTATTTCGCAATCCATATCAATTATCTGCGGATTTGAATGTTTTTGCTGATTGTAATAAAGCTCCCGTGCCGCTTTTTCATTCATTGATTTTTCCAAATCTTCGGCATTGCCGAGGTTTGTAAAACCATTCATAAATAGAAAATTTGCAATAATAATCAATGCGATTTTTTTCATTTGTTGCTCCATTCCTGTTCAATAACCCACGATCTCTGGTTGTTCTATTACTCAATAACCTCTCGTTGGTGTTCACGAAACTTTTAAAAATTTTGAATCTCTACAAAATCTATTCTCTTTTATTCCATTTGTAAAAAGGGCTTTAAAAAAATCTTCATTTCCTTCCCCAGTCTTTTCAAGGGTATAACTTTTCCAGGCAAAGCGGCCTTTTTCCAAAAGGCGTTCCATTGGATTATCACCCTTGAATCCGTGAAGAACTCTTCGGTTAAGCCAACCGGCCACCCGGAAGGAAGCGCCGTTTTGCGGCGTTTAAACGTAGCTTGGATAGCTTTTGAAAGCCTGATGTTTGAAAAATCGAAGTGTTTAGAAAGAAACCAAATGTCGTAATAGTCTTTCATACGGCTATTGTCCATTCCGTGAACAACCATCGCGTGGAGTTTTTCGGCCACCACTAATTCCTTGGCATAAGCAAGAACATTGGGCGACGGGAACTCTAGCAAGACGGGATACTTTGTCCGAACAGGTTTAGGAATCACTAAGTCCCCAAAACCAACGTCAACTTGTAAGGGGATGCGGGCATTTCCTAACTTGGACATGATATGAAGGCGTACTCCGTGATAAGCCTGTCCTTCCCGAATAGGCGCCCAACGAATTGATTTACTTTCAAAAACCAATCCATCATCAGGGACTTTGGCTCCTAGAACTTCGTGGATAGCTTGGATCACTTTTGCGGCCTCATGGTTATTGGAATCCAGCAGATCCAAGTCACGGGTCATACGATGGATATCCGGCGACCATATTTGGAACAACATCGCCCCTTTCAGGACGAACCGTTTCCGATGAGTAGAAATCCCCAGCCGATACAAGAATCTTTCCAAAGCATACCGGGTAAGAACGTATTGGAAATCTTCACCACGGGCTTTAGCGATATTCAGCAAGCGACGATGAACGGATACAGGAATATTTTTAATCTTTGGCTTGGTCATGCAAGTGCCTCTAGATAAGGTCGAATAACATTGGACACACGGCAGACACGAGAATACTTCCAAAGATCGTCCATAGTTCCCTTCTTTTCCGTCCGATAGGCTTTCAGGGCTTCAAGAGCTACGTCTAGGCCAAGTTTATTACGGTATTTAAAACAATCAATGACGGTCTTAGCGGGGCTATAAACCCGGATAGGACCTCCCTTGGTTTTATGTTCTTCCACCCCTACCGTCCGGGCCTTTCCGGAAAAACGCACAAAGCGAACGGGTGGGTGCTCAATGTGGGGCTTCCTAGCCCAAACATCAATCGCCATCCAAACCTCATGGGGGAATTGTGTCGTCATGCGGTGGAACTGAAGGGCGGTTAGGAGGCAAAGTACCCCGCCAGGCACACGGGAACAGGCTTGGACTAGGCCGTCCTGTTCCGAAATAGGACTATCAGGTATCCGATAAACTCCCCAAGCTTCACGAATTAGCTGGCCCTTATCAACCAGCCTTTTCAGCCTCATGCGGCTGATACCGTGCAGAATTGCATCACTCGAACGCAGAACACCGTTTTGGAGAAGTATTTTAGGAATAGGTTTTTCAGGGGTCGTTTTCATGTTTTGCCCAAAGTTACAATTAGTTTGTATTTATTAATAAGTACAAACATATTGTAACAATCATATTTCGAATGGTAAATATTAAACTTAAAAACGCAACGTTTCGGTTGTAGCTTTTCGGCCAGTTAATAAAGCTGTATTTACTGGCTAAATCAATACAGGAGGCCTTATGGCACAACCTAAAAAGCACTATAACGTCAAAGTTATATACACACCTGTTTCAAAAGAGTTGGCCGCAATAAAGAGGGAAGCAGTACTGAGCGTGATTGTACAAGCAACTCTCCGTCGTTTACGGGAGAAAGCGGAGCGGGCCAAAGATCAGCCTGGACCTTCTGAGTCAAATCCAACCCATTAAGATTTCTGCCAGTTCCCTCAAACAATCAAAAATTTTCATGCGGTTAAGCAGGGCCGAAAATTATTTTTTATTCTGATGTACGTTTTAAGCTTTTGAAGAAAATCCCACCATTGGAAAATAAAAAGAATTCAGATGTTTTAAACTCCCGGCCTGAATAACTGATGTACAATGTACATTGTTTTTTGTTTGACCATTTTCGCAAGGAGGAATATAAGTATGCCCATGAATAAAAAACGTGGACGCAAAAGTCTAGGCGGGTTGCGGATCATCCTTCGGATATCTCCCCAGGAAGTTGAACTCCTGGAAAGACGCCAGAGGGAGACCGGGCTTACCAGGACGGAGATGATTCGAAGGGCCATCGATCACTATTGGTCCGAGAAGCGCCGCGAAACCAATTGGAGGACGCCCCCCATGAAATAATTGGCGGGGCTTCACCAGGAAGCCAGGTAAGGATGACAAAAGACTCAGCAGTTACCATCAACCAGATTATCTTGGTTCCCTGTTGTGCTCCCTTTATCTTCACCGGCGTCAATCTTCTTTATCCTTTTTTCGGCTTAATGAACTTTATGAACCTGGACGGCACCTTCCCGGACGCGGATTTTTACAATCACCACATCATAGGTTTTTGGATTTTACTCTTTGCCTTTCCCTACGGAATTGTTTTCCTTGTCCGAGACGACGAGGACATTTTTCTTCCCACCAAATTAATCGTTTCTCTCACATTGGCGGTTTCCCTTCTCGACCCCATTACCACTTATTACAGCAAGCTTTACATCGTCTTGGCGGGGTTATTGACCACCGGAGCTATGTATGGCCTTCACTGGAAGCCCATCAAGAAAAGACGCGTTGATTACGGCAAATACCCCTTGTTAATCGCCCCCAAAAAGGGGTTTGGTTTCCCAACGTCTTCCCTCCATGAAAATGTCCAGATAGTCGGAGGAACCGGCACCGGCAAGACCCATTTCGTCATCAAGCCTTTCATCGAACAGACCATCCGGCAGGGGTTGGGGTGTTTTATCAGCGACGTAAAAGGCAACATGCTTCGTGATGTTGCCTTTTACGTCAATCAGTGTGACCGCGTTCTATATCACTTCACCTTGGCCGACACCCGACACTCCCATTCCTACAACCCTCTTTATGGGAGAAACGCGGACGCCATCGCCAACCGGGTATTCACCGCCCTCTACTCCAACGCCAAGAACACCGAAACCTATTACGTCGAACTGGCCGACGCCTTCCTTCACAACCTCATTGGCCTCTTAAAAGAAGAGATGGACACCATAACCTTCCAAGACTTGCTATTTGCCACCCAGGAAGCCGACACCTTCAAGATCATCGGTTCCTACTGCAACAGACACCCCCAAACTTCCTACGCTTGGTATTTCCGGGAACAATGGCTTAGCAAGTCCCCAAAGGACCGCAGGATGGAATTGACCGGGTTGGTCAACAAGCTCCAACGGTTCTGTAACAGCCAATGGTCTTACCTCTTGAACGTCAAGAACCCAGATATCCGCATGGCGGATATCGTGACGAAGGGCGAAATCTTTCTATTCTCCCCAAACTTTGCACGTTACCCGGAGGACGCAAAGGCCTTGTCCATCCTCGCCATGATGGACTTGTCCGAGCAGTTGGCCGACAGGTATATGGAGCCGCCGGAGAAACCCTTCCGGGTTTTCCTGGACGAGTTCTACAACTTGGCCTATCCCCGGTTTATTGATTTCATCAATAAGTGCCGGGAAGCCCAGGTGAACCTTTTCTTGGCTCATCAGTCCTTGGGAGACTTGAAAGGCGTCTCCCCTGAGTTCCAGGAACAGGTGATGAACACCGCCAGCAACAAGATCATTCTCAGAGTAAACGACCCGGACACAGCGGAATCCTTCGCGCGACAATTCGGAACCGAACTTGACCAGGATGCCCGAGTGACTTCCTACAAGGCGGACCATACGGTGGCCGGGTACAGCGTTCCAATAACCGAAAAGTTCCGGTTCCACCCCAACCGGATCAAGGAACTCAAAACCGGCCAAGCCATTGTCAAAGTAGTGGCGGAAGGCGGGGTATATGTCTTTCAGAGTGATTTGAAAATGGCTACTACCGCCCCGGAGGGCTTTAACCCTGAAAGTGTGATAGCCCCAAAAACATACCGGGAAAGGGAGAACGAAAGCTCCTTGGTTAATTGCCCGAAAGAAACCAATGAACCGGTGAAAGCTGGAAACCGTATGGGGGAGGATGACAATGCTTGAGAACTCCAAAACCCTTACCCAACAACCCCTGGAAATAGACCCGGTTGACGTGACGGTTTTAGCCTATATTCACTCCAACAAGTTCATCACCACCAAGCTTTTCCACAAGAAGTTCCACCCGGCCCAATCCTACGTTACGGCCTGTGTTCACTTGAGGGACTTGGTATCGCGGGGTTTACTCCTCAAGACCCAAAATCTCCCCAACGAGGATACCTATTACTACCTGTCCCGGCCTTCCTTGCGCCAGCTATCCGGCTTGGCACGGATACTCATTTCAACGGAAGTCCGCTCCCCCCGCATCAACACCTTCGAGCGGGAGCATGACCGCCGCTTGCTCGAAATGCGAATCCATTTCGAGGCGGACCCAGCCTTGGAGGGGATGACCTGGCTTTCCGACTACGAGATGCGTTGCGGCTTGAGGATGTCCTGGAAGAAAGCCTTGGAGGAAGGTCGGGGGTGGGAGCTGGCCGGCACCAAGCTTCAAAGGCTTAACCGCCGCACCCCGGACGGCTACTTCAAAGCCACCCTGGAAGGCAAACCCTACGTCTTCGTCCTGGAATACGAGCACAGCCCCTACAACCGGGAACAGATGGGGGCCATGGTCTTGAACCTGAACCGGGACTTCCCCCAGGCCTTGCGGCTGGTGGTCAGCCGGGACAAGGAACACGCCGTAAGGCTCTTGGAGGGTTTGGCGGCCCACCTCAAGGGCGATCCCCGGCAGAAAGACCTTTGGGGCTTTTCCTTTTTCGGGAAGGCAGCCACCCTGCCCTTTATCCGGGTTCCTTGGGTCAACCTGGAAGGCGAATACCTTCCCTTCGTGAAAGACCCCATCCTAAAAGCCACTCCGAAAGGCGAAGAGAAGCCGGAAGGAGGAACCCATGAACTTTAACCGGAGCTTAAAACAGCTTAAAGCGAAAATCCACGGAAACGCCCGCAAAGTGCAGGGGTTCGCCTGTCTTGCGACGCCAGACCCCACTCTCCCAGCATCATTACATGAGTGCTGGAATTCGATAGTGGGGTCTGGCCTCTTAGACAGACTCACCCCTAAAAGCGCGGGCGTGAAGGATCAAGATAAGAATCAACAGATAAAGAATACAGAATAAAGCGAAAGGCAAAGTCAAAAGCAACAGCAACACAAACACCGTGGAAAACCCCCCGAAAAACCTGTTGGTAATGAAACAGGTTTTGGATGCGGGGTTTTCCACACCTTTCCCCGAAGGTTGCCCCTTTGGGGCCTGTTATTTTTTAACCCTTAAAAACGGAGGTAAACCATGACAGATCGCAGAAGAACAGAAGAACGGCGGAACCATTTAATGTCGGACAAGGACATCGCCGAAAAGGCCTCTGTCTCGGAGAATACCGTCCGCTATTGGAGGCAAACCGGGATTCTCCCCTTCGTGAAGGTCGGCAAATATCCCAGGGTTTGGTATTCGGTGTTCCTTCAAGTTTTTAAAAAACCCCTTCCATATTTGGCGGGCTCTGCTGATAAAATGCCAAGTGCTGGGGACATTAGGAGGGACGCATGAGTAGACCTAATGTTCATGGATTGCCCCAATTTCTCCGCAAGGACGAAAAAGGGTATTTCCTGGATTATTTCATCGAGGAAGGAGGATTAAAAAAGCGCAAGCGGGTCCGATTGGGGGAAATACCGGCGGTCCAAGCCAAGAAGATACTGGCCCAACACATGCAAGAAATTGTGGCGGGAAAGTTCTTGGCCGTGGAAAAACCGGAGGTAACTTTCAACGAGGCGGCGGATTCGTTCCTGGGCTATTCCGAAGCAAGAAGGAAAAGCCACGAGAACGATATCCAGATGGTGGATAGGCTCAAGGCTTATTTCGGTAACAGGCCTTTGAAGAGTCTAACGCCGGACATCGTTGAAGGCTTTTTAACCCATCGGAAGAAGGCGGGAAACCAAGCACCGGATAAAAGCCGTAACGGGAAGGCGCTGGCTAACAGCACCATCAACCGGGACCTTGGCGTTCTCAAGTCCATCGTGAATCGGGCGGTCTTCAACGGTTTGTTGGAGAAAAACCCGATCCAGAGGGTAAGGGCCTTCCGGGAGGAATCCCGTGACCGCACCTTGACGCTTGAGGAATACGAGGCGCTCTTGACGCGTTGTGCGCCCCGGCTGAGTGCCATTGTCCAGTTGGCTTATTGGACGGGCATGAGGAAGGGGGAGATTTTGGGCTTGCGGTGGGAACAGGTGGACTTCCAAAACAAGGTCGTCACCCTGGAAGCCGCGGACACCAAGACCCAGGAGAAACGGGAAGTTCCTTTGACGGAGGCGCTTGATTGGCCTCTTGAAACGGACTCCCAAGACCCTTGGGAGCCCTTATGTCTTCACCCATAAGGGAAAGCGCTATCCTCGACATCAAGACCGCCTTTTTGAAGGCCGTCCGCACGGCGGGGATCAAGAATTTCAGGTTCCATGATCTCAGGCATTGCGCGGTGACGAACCTAAGAAAGGCGGGGGTGAACGATTCGGTCATCATGTCCATATCAGGCCATAAGACCTACGCGATGTTCAAACGGTATAACCGGATAGATCGGCAAGACCGGGTGAACGCGCTGAAACAGGTTGAGAGGCAGTTTGAAGTTTGACACGGATATGACACGGAGCGAGTCCGGGCAGGAAGTGAAGTCGTAAAATCGTTGAAAAATATGGCGGGGTTGACGGGGCTCGAACCCGCGACCTCCTGCGTGACAGGCAGGCGCTCTAACCAAGCTGAGCTACAACCCCTCGCAGGAAAAGGAAAAAGCGGAAGGAAAAACTCGCTTTGTCACGCGCCCTGTAGCGTGTTGCCGTAGGCAACTCTGCTTCAGGGGCCCCCAAGGGAAGCGAAACAGGACCGTATGTTAACGGCGTAATTAGTATTAGTCAACCCTTCGACTCATCCCTAGGATTCGCTCAGGGCTTGCCCTTCAACTTATCCTTAAGATTGGCTCGGGGCGGGCTGTTTTTCTATACTTTCAAGGAACACTTGGCAAGGCCGGTGCTCATGAAACGGGCTGGGGGGACAACTCCCGGGTTAATTTCTGAATGCGGAATTTCTTCACGGCGAACCGCGACATGGCGTTCTTGGTGAGGTTCTTGGCGGTGAGCTTGAAAAGATACTCGCCGTCGGGTTTTCCCGCGGCGTCCCAGATGGTCACGGCGTAGCTTCCCCCTTCCTTTTTATCCGCCATCTTGTCCACGAGGGTCCCGGTGGAATCGAAAACCTCAAAGGACACGTTGCAGTCCTCCTTGAGGAAATAATAGAACCGGATGGGTCCCGGCTGGCCGGGATTGGGGTAAAGGCCCAGGTCCTCAGTGAAGACCGTGTCCGGGGAATGAGTGTCAGCGGTGATCGAAAGGTCCTTCAGTTTCAAGGGAGGAAATTGTTCGCTATGGAGCCTGAGCTCGTAACGGCCTTCCACGAGGGGCGGGAAGAAAAAGCGGCCCTTGGAATCCGTGAGGGTTTCAGCCTCGACCTGGTCCCCCTTCAGCAGTTCCACCTTGGCCCCCACGACCGGCGCCGTCGCGTCCTTGCCCAGGAAGGTTCCCTGGACCTGGCCCAACCGCCGGACCACGATTCTCCGGGTTGAGGAAAGAAGCCCCGGCTCCCCGTTCCCGCCTACCGCCGCCAGGTGGAAATACCAAACGCCTTCCGCCACGTTCTTGAGTTGGACGCCTTTTTCCGGGGTGTAGGGGTCGTCTGAAGTAAGTTTATCTGCCTCTTCCCGGCTTAATTTGTAGTAATACCCAGCCGGGTTGAAATTCCCGTCATGGCGGTCCTCCCAGGTGAAGACCGGATCGAAATTGTCCGCCGGCTCGTCCTCCTCGGGATGGGTGGAAGACGCGATCAAGGGAGGGGGCATCTCGCTTCCGGAGACCTGGACCCTCATTCTGGAGGGTTCTGAAAGGGTTCCGGCCTGGTTTTTCGCCACCACCGTCAGCCACCAAACCCCCGCCTCGGGGGCGGACAGGTCCATCTCATGTCCCGAGGCCATTTGGGAAGCCTGGATCACGGGAAGCCCGTCCGGCTTCCGGCTGAAATCGTAGTAATAGGATTCCACCTCTGAAAACTCGCAGGTGGAAGAGAACTGGACGTGGATTTTTCCGGTCGAGTACCAGCGGTAGGGATCAGGATGGGTGGAGGAAGTGATCACCGGGGCCGTGGGCTTGGTCGAGTCGATCCTCAGCCTGAAATGCGCGGTTCCGCCGATATTCCCCGCGTTGTCCTTCGCCGCCAAATGGAAATAGCAGGTGCCGTTGGCCAGGTTTTTCAGTTCCACCTGGTTTTCCGTCAGGAACATGGCCCCCTCAGGAACGACCGTTCCTTCGGGAACGACCGTCTTCTCGGGTTCCTGGTTCACGGTGAAATAATAACCCGCGATTCCCGTGAGGTCCCCCGGGGCTTCCCAGCGAAGTTGGGCGGTGGTCTGGCTGCTCCAATCCCCCCGCGCGTGGGTCTCGCTTGAGATTTTGGGGATTCCAACCCCGTGGTCCGACAGGCTGGCGGCGATCTTATTGCCTTCCTTTTGCTCGTTGCCCAACTTGTCCACGGCCTGAACGCAATAGTAATAAACGGTCTTTTCCGCCAGGGAGGGATCCTGGTCCAGGTATTCCCCTTCCCGGATCTCGCCGTCGATTGAGATCTTCTGGCGGGCCCCGCCTTCCATCCAGCGGTACACGCGATAGTAGTCCGTTCCCGAGGTCTTATCCTCCACCTGGTTCCACTTCAGCCCGATCGCCCCTCCCGGCCTTGGGGCCGCGGTCAATTCCTGGACCGGCGGCGGGGGCGTGAGATCCAAGGTCGTGAAGGCCATTTCGCCGTCCGGATATAACTCCTGGTTGCCTGCCTCATCCACGGCCCTGCAGCGAAACGCGTATTTCTCCCCGTCCTTCCCGGCGAAGGCGGCGGATTTTTCCGTGACCTGGAGAAGCCAGTCGGCCCAATCCCCCTCTTGGCCCACCTTGACCTGGAGGTCGAAGGATTTAACCCCGGCGGTATCCTCGGCGTCCCATTCCAAATGGATCTGGGTCCTGCTTAAAAAAACGGGAAGGGGCTTGAGAATGGATTTCGGGGGGGCCGTATCGATGAGAACGGGATAATGGGCGGCTTCCCGGCTCAAGTTTCCCACACGGTCCTTGGTGACGACGTGGAAATACCACCGGCCGTCCGCCAAGGCGGGGCTTTCCCAGGAATTCAGCGTGACCCATTCCCCATGGTCCGGACCCGGGACCTTATCGGGAACCTGGTCCATGGAAACAAAGTAGCCTTCCACCCCCGCCACGTCCTGGGGAGCCTCCCAGGCGAACCTGGGTTTGGTTTCCTTCTTCCATTGGCCCACCGGATGGGTCGGGCTTTGGACGACCGGCGGGAGGGCCTTGAAATCCACCTGGATCTTGAAACGGCCGCAAGGGCCCACGTTGCCAGCGTGGTCCTTGGAGCATAGATGAACGTACCAGACCCCGTCCTCCTGGACGGTCAAGAGCAGTTTCCGCTCCAGGGTGTAATCCATCACCGAAAAATTGGAATTCCAGTTTTCCTCCCGGTTGAGCGCGTAATAATATCCCTCGATGCCCGACAGGTCCGGGGAATCCCTCATTTCCAGCTGGACGTTGGAGGTTCCATACCATTGGTCCTGGTTCGGGTGGCTGGGGGAGGATATTTCCGGCGGCTCCGCCGAGGTATCCAGCCTGATTTGGTATTGCGCCGGCTCCTTGCCGGTGTTCCCGGCCCCGTCCAGGCAGACCACCGACAGCACATGGAGCCCGTCGCGGGGTATTTCCAAACTGATCTCATTGCCCTCAGTGAAAGTGGACGAGTTGGGTTCCGGCAGCCGCATGGACTCGCCAAGGCAATAGTAATAGCCCTTGATCCCCGATGGATCCTCCGGCGGGGCGAATTGAATGACAGCCTGCTTTCGGTTGTACCATTGGTCCTGGTTGGGATGGGTCAGTGAGGATAAAACCGGCTGGCCCACCCTCGTGTCCACCAGGAGGGGATAGTGCGCCGCTTCCTTGCTAAGGTTCCCGGATTTGTCCTTCGTGACCACATGGAAATACCAGTGACCGTCCTCCAATTGAGGGCCTTCCCAGGAGTTCATCTGGGTCCACTCGCCGTGATCGGCGTCCGGAACCGTATCGGCCTTCTGGTCGATGGCCGTGTAATAGCCCTCCACCCCCGATAGTTCCACAGGGGTTTCCCAGGTGAAAAGGGGCTTGGAGGAGTTCCTCCATTTTCCGCGGGGATGCGTGGGGCTCTCGATGAACGGCGGGGCCGCCCTTAAGTCCAGCTGGATCTTGAAGGTGGAGCACTGGCTGATATTGCCGGCCTTGTCCTTGGCGCAGGCGTGGAAGTACCAGACACCCTCCTCTTCCAGGAGGATCTCGGCGCTCCTGCCCGTGGTAAAATCCATTTCCCCCAGCAGTACCGGCCAGTTTTCCCGGCGGTTAAAGGCAGTGTAATGCCCCTCGATTCCCGAAAGATCCCTCGGGTCCTTCCATTCCATCTCCAGCCTGCCCGAGCCGTACCATTGGTCCTGGGAGGGATGCGTCAGGGAGGAAAGTTCCGGGGGCGCAATGGCCGTATCGAGGCGGATCTGGTAGGTCTCGGCCTTGTCCCCCACGTTGCCGGCCTGGTCCTGGCAGACCACCGACAGCCAATGGATGCCGTCATGGGGGATATCCAAAACCATCTCATTCTTCCCGGTGAAGGAGGCGGTCTTGGGATCCGGCAGGACCGCGATCTCGCTGAGGACGTAATAATAGCCCTTGATGCCCGAGAGGTCCTCTGGCGGATCAGCCTGGATAACCGCGTGGGTCCGGGAATACCAGGTTTCCTGGGAGGGATGGGTCTGGGAGGTGAGGCGCGGTTTCCCGACAAGGGTGTCGATGAGGAAGGAGAAATGGGCCGCATCGCGGCTCAAGTTGCCCGCGTTATCGCGCGTGGCGGCGTGAAAAAACCAGCGGCCGTCCTCCGGCGCCTCGAAAACGGCGGAATTCTGGTCGGTAAAGGAGGCGTTCTTGTCGTTGGGGACAGTCTCCGGTTCCCTGCTGAATTGGTAATAAAAACCCCCGATTCCGGAGGAATCCGGCGGGGCTTCCCAACTTATCTCCACCTTCCGGTTGTTGTACCACCTCCCGATTTCCCCGTGGGAGGGGGAGGTGACGTTCATGGGAGCGCCAGCGTGGGTATCCACTCGGAACTTGAAATGCCCCGCCTTTTCGGACAGGTTTCCGGCCATGTCCTTGGAGCGAAGGTGGAAGTACCACACCCCGTCCTCCGGCTCTGAAATAGTGATGCGGTTTCCCGCCGTCCATTTGGCGCTGGAGGCTTCCGGAAGGGTCTCTGTATCCCGGTCCACGCAGTAATAGCAGCCCTCGACCCCGGAGAGATCCGGGGCGGTTCTCCATTCCAGGTCCACCTTTCTGTTGGAATACCACTTGTCGGCCTGGGGGTGGCTGGAGGAGGCGATCTCGGGCGCGGGGACGGAAGTGTCCAGCCGCAAGGAATAAACCGCCGGCTCCCGCCCGGCGTTTCCGGCCTTATCCAGGCAAACCACCGACAGCCAGTGGATTCCATCACCCGGGATCTGGACCGTGAACTCGTTTTTCTGGGTAAACAGCGAGTTTTTTGGGTCTGGCAGGGTGGCCGTGGGACCCAATTGATAATAGAAGCCTTTGATGCCCGAGAGATCCTCCGGAGGCGCGGTCCGGAACATCGCGAGGGCCTCGGGATACCAGCGGTTCTGGTCGGGATGGGTCGGGGAGTACAAAACAGGTTTCCCGGCGGCGGTGTCCACCAAAAGGGTGATATGGGCCGCCTGTCGGCTCAAATTCCCGGCTTTATCCTTGGTGGCCAGGTGGAAGTACCATATTCCATCGTCGGCTACCTCGAAAAACAAACTGCGCAGAACCGTGAAGAGGGAGGTTTTTTCGCTGGGGACCGTGTCCGGGTCCCGGTCGATGTGGTAATAGAAGCCCGCCACCCCGGAATGGTCGATGGGATCCTCCCATTGGACTTCCACCCCCCTGCTGGGGTACCAGCGGTTCGCCTCCGGGTGGGTGGTGGAGGTGATCCTCGGAGGGGGATCCGCGTGCGTGTCCAGGCAGAACTTATGATGGCCCGCCTTGGCCGATAAATTACCGGCCCTGTCCTGGGCGCGGGCGTGAAAGTACCAAATCCCGTCGGCGAGCGGGGGAAGAATTATTTTATCCCCCTCCATCCATTTGGCCGAGGAGGCTTCCGGCAGGGTCTCCGGCTCCTGGTCCACGGCGTAAAAGTACCCGGCCAATCCGGACAAATCGGGAGGGGTGGTCAGGGCCATCTCGGCCCTGTTATTGGAATACCAATGGTCCGGCTGGGAGTGGGTCGAGGAGGACGGCACCGGGACCGGGGATTGCGTATCGACGCGAACCGGCAGGTGGGCCGCGGTCTGCCCGATGTTTCCAGCCTGGTCCTGGGTCGCCACATGCACATACCAGAGGCCGTCTTCCAGGGGGCCTAAAGTGGCGCGGTTCTCGGAGGTAAACAGGCATTCCCCCGGTGCGGGCACGCTGAAGGGCTCATGGTCCGCCTTCACGTAAAAGCCCTTCACACCGGAGAGATCCGGAGGGGCCTCCCAGGCCACCAAGGGCGAGGCGTTGGATTCCCACTTGTCGGGGTCGGGATGGGTGGGGCTGGCCAGTTTCCGGGGAGGCAACACCTCCGTGTCGATCCCGATGGCGAAATGGTTGGGATGGGTCCCGATATTCCCGGCGGGATCCACTCCCACGACGTGGAAATAGCAGGTTCCCTCGGCGGCGAGGGGGAGGATCAGACGCCTTTCCTCCGTATAGTCGCCCTTGCCTGGGCCCGGGACAAAATCAGCCGAGTCGTTCAGCTGGTAATAAAACCCGGCCTGCGGGACCGGGGAGTAAAGGATGACCTCGATTTTCTTCCCGTTGGCCCACTCGCCCGGATGGGGATGGGTCGGGGAATAAACATCAGGGGGGGCCACGGGATAGGTCTTGAAAACGACGGTTTCCGATACGGCCGGCGTGGATCCCTGGTAACAACTCGCGGCCTTGAACTCGTATTCCTCCCCGGCCCTCAATCCCGTCAAGTAAAGGGAGTGCTGGTAGGAGGGGGCCGGGTCCGAGACCGCCAGGTTCATTCCCGCGCTCCCGTCCTTCATCCCGTAATGCAGTTCGGAGGTGGCGGGAAGGTCCGTGGTCCAGGTCACCATGGCGCTGGAGGAAGTCACTTTTTTGGTCTCAACCTGCTGGAGGACCGGGATGTGCTCCTTGGAGAAAGCCGAGCGAAGGATCACTCCCTTGTTCTCGGTGCACCCGAAAAAATGGTCCTGGTAGCGCAGGAGGGCGCGGACCCCCTCCTCCTCCCCGGCGTAAGCGGTCGTCCATTCCTGGCCGTCAACGGTCTTCAGGATCCTCCCGGAGTTTCCCGTGCCGGCGTAAAGGGCGCCCTCATACTCTTCCATGCTATAAACGTTGAGCTCCCTCCCGGATTCATAAACCTTTTCCCAATCCAAGCCGCTGAGGGTCTTGTATATCCTGATCCCCTGGGCGCTGGAAGTTCCCGTGTAGAAGACGCCGTTGAATTCCTTGAAACACTGGACGAAGCTTTGGCCGGTCCTGGCCGCTTCCGACCAATTCAAGCCGTCCGGGGTGGAATAAACGCAGCCGTTGGGATAAGTGCCCGCGTAAAGGCGCCCCTCGTACTCCCCAAAGCAGGTGATGGCCGCCTCCCCCAGGTTCCCCACCAGGTTCCACTGCACCCCGTCATAGGCGAAAATCTTGCCGTTGGAGCTCGTGCCCGCGTAAAGGCGGTCCTGGAAGGCGTGGAGGCAGTGCAGGCGGTCCTCGCCGGTGGCGAAAGCCTCCTGCCACTCCTTGCCGTCGCCGGAAAAATACACCGACCCGTTCAAATTGGTCCCGGCGAAAAGGGCATTTTCCCTTCCTGGAGGGGCGAAGGAACAGAGGCAGTAAATTTGCGTCGTGTAATCCCCCGCGCCTTCCGGGTGGTTCGGGGTGGGGGTGAAAAATTTCGTGTTGCTCTTGGTGACCCGGAAAGCCTCGAAGGTTCCCGATACGGCGGCGGCGGACCTCAAGACGCTGTCCCGCCCGGACGCGATATACAGGTGGCCCTTGAATTCGCACATGTCATAGAAGATGGAAATGTCGCTGAAATGCTCGATGGTTTGAAAATGGGCCGGCGCCGTTTGGGCGAGGAACAGGTCCACCGCGTTTTTCAGGTGGTCCAGGGCATCTTTGGGGCTTTGCCCCTGGGCCTTGCACCCCGGCAGGAGGGGGCACCAAGCCTCGAACAGGCCGCCCTCATGGGCGGCAAATTCGACCGGCAGGTCGTAGGGAAAGGTCTTTCGATCGGTTTTTTCGTATTTAGCCAATGGTCACCTTGAATTGGTGATTTTAACATCCCTGGGATGGGATGGGTATGGACAAAAAGGCCGCCCTCGGGGGGTTGACAATACCCTTATCAACCCCTTGATTCACGGGGGAAAATGCCCCACCCCCTTGGGGAAAACGGGGTTTCGGGCCGGCCGGAAGTGTTGAATATTGGTGAAAATCGGTTCCTGAAAGACCCCCATCGAAGGATGGAACACAGAGGAAACAAACTCCTCGGAATCCCAAGGCGGATAAGCCTGATACTTCCGAGTGGCGGGAACTCAGTCTCCGATTTTTTTCTTCCACTCGCCCAGGAGATTGAGGGCTTGGAGGGGTGTCAGGTCATTCAAGTCCAGTCCCTTCAACTCCTCCAGGACCGGATGGCTCCCCCCTTTTCCGAAAAAGGAGAGCTGGGAAAGGGGCTCCGGCGCGATCACCGGGATCTTCTCGATGGTCTGGTCTTTCGACACCGGAAGCCCGCTTCCCGTTTCCAGGGAAGCCAGGATTTTCTTGGCCCTTTCCACCACCACCCGCGGGACGCCGGCCAAGCGCGCGACCTGGATCCCATAGCTCTTGTCCGTGCTCCCCTCCACGATTTTCCGGAGGAAGAGTATCTGCTCGTTCCATTCCCGGACGGCGATATTGAAGTTCCTCACGTTCGGGAAGACGGCGGACAGCCTCGTGAGCTCATGGTAATGGGTCGCGAACAGGGTCCTGGCCCTCAGCCGCTGGGCCAAGTGCTCAACGACAGCCCAGGCGATGGAAACCCCGTCGTAAGTGGAGGTTCCCCGGCCCACCTCGTCCAGGATCAAAAGGCTCCGGGCCGTGGCGTGGTTCAGGATGTTGGCGGTTTCGACCATTTCCACCATGAAGGTGCTCTGCCCCTGGGTCAGGGCGTCGGAAGCCCCCACCCGAGAGAAAATCCGGTCCACGATCCCCAGGCGCATTTCCTTGGCCGGGACGAAGAAGCCGGTTTGGGCCAGGAGCGACAATAGCGCCACCTGCCTGATATAGGTGCTTTTACCGGCCATATTGGGGCCGGTCAGGACCATAATCTCGACGCCCTCGACCCCCAGGCGGGTGTCGTTGGGGACGAACTGGTCCGAGTTGAGGATGCGTTCCAGGACCGGATGGCGGCCGTCCGTGATGCTCAACTCCTGGGAGTCCTCCAGGATCAGGGGCCTGACATGGCGGCCCCGGTCGGCCACTTGGGCCATGGAGGAGAAGACGTCCAATTCCGCGATGGTGCGCCCCGCCTTTTGGAGCCGGGAAAGGTCCTTGGACACCTGGACCCGGATGCCCTCGAAAATCTCGTACTCCAGCCGGTCGGCTTTTTCCTGCGCCCCCAGGACCTTTCCCTCCATCTCCTTCAATTCCGGCGTGATGAACCTTTCTGCGTTCACGAGGGTTTGTTTCCGGTGGTAGTCCGCCGGGACCTTGTCCAAGTTGGCCTTGGAAACCTCGATGTAGTAGCCGAAGACGGACGTGTAGCGCACCTTGAGGGACCCGATTCCCGTCCGGGACTTTTCTTTTTCCTCCAGGCGGGCGATCCAGCTTTTCCCCTCCTGGGACCCTTTTTTCAGCTCGTCCAATCCCGTGTTGTATCCCGCCTTGATCAGCCCCCCTTCCTTGAGGGCCAGGGGAGGCTCCTCCGAAATGGATTGCTCCAGCAGGAGATGAACGTCCTTCAAGTTGTCCCAGGAATCCACGCGGTCCTTCACCCACTGGGCCTTGAATGTGGAAAGAATCTGGTGAAGCTTCGGCAGGAGAGCCAGGGTCGTCCTTAAGGCCGCCATGTCCCGGGCGTTGGCCGTCCCGCATCCGATTCGCCCCGCGAGCCTTTCCAGGTCCGAGATCTCCCGGAGCAGTTCCCTCAAGCGGTCCTTTTCCTCCCTTCGGGCGAGGAATTCCTCCACCGAGTCCTGCCGGCTCCTGATCTTCGCGACCGAGGTCAGGGGAGTGATGAGCCATTGACGAAGCAGCCGGCCGCCCATGGAGGTGGTTGTTTCATCCACCACCGACAGCAGGGTTCCCTCCCTGCCCCCGTCGTTCATGTTCCGGACCAGCTCCAGGTTGCGCTGGGTGGTGGCGTCCAGGAGCATTCCCTCCCCAACCTGGAAAGAGGAAAGGCTGGAGATATGGGATAGGACGCTGTGGGTGGTGTCCCTCAGGTATTGGAGGACGGCGCCGGCGGCCCTCACGGCCTGGTCCTGCCCGGAAAGCCCGAACCCGTCCAGGGTTTTGACTTGGAAATGCTCCTGCAGGGCCCCGCGGGCTTCCTCAATCGAGAATTTCCAATCCTCCAGGCGGGAATGCTTGGCCCCGTTGGCGGATTTGAGGAGCAGGCTCCATTCCGGGGCGTCCGGCTGGGTCTGGGTGGACAAAATCTCGGCGGGGTTGAACTTGGCCAATTCATTGGCCATGATGGAGAACTTTTCAGGCCCCTGGATCTCGCAGGACTTGAACTCCCCCGTGGTCACGTCCACGGCCGCCAATCCCAGTCCTTGGGGGGAAAAGGCGAGCCCGACCAGGTAGTTGTTCGATTTCTCATCCAGCATGGCCGCTGAGAGGACCGTTCCAGGAGTGATCACGCGGGAGATTTCCCGTTTGACGAGGCCCTTGGCGAGGGCTGGATCCTCGGTTTGCTCGCAAATGGCGATGGAAAAGCCCTGTTTTACCAGGCGGGCGAGGTAGTTTTCCGCGGCGTGGTATGGAATGCCCGCCATGGGGATCCTCTGGCCCTTGCCCCCCTCCCGGGAAGTCAGGGTCAGGTGGAGAACGCGGGCCGCGGTGCGGGCGTCCTCGAAGAACATCTCGTAAAAGTCCCCCAGGCGGAAGAAAAGGATTTCCTCTTTATGGATCCTCTTCATCTCCAGGTACTGCTTCATCATGGGTGTCAGGTCATCCATGCTCAAGCCTTTTCATAAAACTTCCCTTTTTCAACGAATCCATCCCCAAGACAGCCTCCGGGTTCCCGATTCCAGCGGATGTTTCAGTCCTCGACGACAATGGCCTTTTCCCTAATTTTTTTCGAGACGGCTCTCGCGGTTTTTTCCGCCGAGGCTTTGTCGCTGAAGCTTCCTACGCGCACCTTATAAATGGTATAGGGCACGTCCTCCTGCTTGACGGTTATCAGATAGGCGTTGAACCCGGCTTTGCGGAGGGCCTTCCGGGCCTTCTCGACGTTGAATTTTTTAGAGTAAACGCCCACCTGGACGTGGTAGGGCTTGGGACTGTATTGGGCGGGCGGGTTTTCAGTCCCGGCTTCCGGGGCCTGGGTGGAGGGCGATCCCGAGGGCAAGGGGGTCAAATTCCCATTCGGTGACGGATTCGCGGGATTTCCAGAGCCAGAAGCCGCGGGAGCCTGGGAGTCCGGGAATCTCGAAAGTTCCGGGTGCTCGTTCTCCAAATTCCGCATTTGGTCCCGGGCTTCCGCCACCTCGAAGGCTTTCGGATAACGGTCCATCAGGCTTTTAAAAGCCGCTTGGGCCTCTTTCCAGCGGTGCTCAGCCTCGTAAGTCTCGCCCAGCTTCAGGTAGACCAGGTTGAGCTCGTCATAAAGCTGGTATTGGTCGAGGATCCGAAGGTACTGTTTCTCTGCGTCCTGGTATTTCCTCATCTTGAAATAGGCGTTGCCCAGGCCCAAGGTGGCCTTGGGGGTCCAAGCGCTGTCCGGAGCGTCGTGGATGACTTTTTTGAATTGCTCCACGGATTCCTTGTTTTGGTCCAGGGCCAGCAATGAGGAACCGTACCAATACCGCACTTCAGCCAGGTCCGCGCTTTTCGGATGATCCTGGAGGAATTCCTTGTAACTTTCCGCCGCCTCCTCATACCGGTCCGCCAGGTAATAGCGTACTCCCAGGTCCTTTTGGGCTTCCTCTCCCTGGGGGAGGTTGGAATATTCCGCCGCCAGGGACTTGAACTCGGTGGTGGATACAGTGAAATCCTCCTGAAGCCGCGCTAAAAGGAGGCGAGCCTGGGGGATGAATTTTTCCAGGGGATGTTTCGAGACCACCTGGTTCAGCAAATCCTTTGCTTTCTTGAATTTTTTCTCGTTGAAGCATTTTTGGGCCTGGTCAAAAAGGGACTGCCCGTTTTCGGCGCCGGCTTGGGTCACGCCTTCAAGGTCGTCGGCCTGAATGTAAATCGGACGGGTGAATAAGCATCCGGCTGTTGCCAAAAAAACGAATAACGCGAACCTTCTCATTTTTCCTCCAAGGGATGAAATGGAAATAATCGTAACATGGAACCAGGACGACGCCCATGCCAAATGACTCCCGGGGCTTATGCCCTGGTACGCTCCGGAACAGCAATACCCCCAACGACTATACCGTATAAATTAGCCACTTTGTGGCTTTCCACGCGCACTTGAACCAAATCCCCCGGCTGGAAGCCTTGGCCGGGAAAGACCACCGTCCGGTTCTGCCTCGTCTTGCCGTAATAGGCGCCGGGAGTCTTGTCCGCCGGGCCCTCCACCATGACCTCCTCCACTTTCCCAATCCTCGTGTCACAGCTTTGGGCCGCGTGCCTCCAGGCCAAGTCGTTCAGCCGGGCCAGCCTATCGTCCTTTTGCGCCTCATCCACCTGGTTCAACATGCGCTGGGCCGGGGTCCCTGGCCTCGGGGAATACTTGAAGCTGTAAACGAGGTCGAAACGGACCTCCTCCAGCATCCGGAGGGTGCCATTGAAATCCTCCTCCGTCTCGCCGGGAAAGCCGACGATCAAATCAGTCGTGACCGCCAGCCCCGGAATGGCCGATCTCAGCTTTTGGATCCGTTCCAAATAATGCGCCACGCTGTATTTTCGGTTCATGCGCTTCAAGACGGCGTCGGACCCGCATTGGACTGGAAGGTGGATCATCTCGCAAATGGAGGGCGTGGAGGCCATGGCCTCCACCAATTCATCCGATAAATCCAAGGGGTGGGATGTCATGAAGCGCACCCTTTGCAGTCCCGCGATGGCGCCGACTTCCCTCAGCAGCCTGGGGAAGGATTGGGGTCCAGCCTGGGATTTAAGGCCCAATCCGTAGGAATTGACGTTTTGGCCCAAAAGCATGATTTCCTTGACGCCGGAGGAGGCCAAATCCACGGCCTCCCCGAGGATCTCGGCCGGGGGCCTGGAAACCTCCCTGCCCCGTGTGAAAGGCACGACGCAGAAAGTGCAGAATTTATCGCAGCCCTTCATGATTTCCAGGAAGGCTTTATGGGGCAGCGCCCTTCTTTCCGGGTTGTTCCTGGGGAAATAAAGGGGATCGAAATCCGCCATGAGCAGGGGGCCCTCCCCCCGGGAGGCCCGGTCAATGGCCTCGGAGGCCTGGGGATATTGGTCCGCCCCCAGGACCAGGTCCAGGAGGGGCGCTTTCTTGAAGAGTTTTTCCTTGAGGCCCGTGGCCATGCAGCCCAGGACCCCGATGACCCTGCCTTTTTTCCCCTTTTTCCATTCCCCCAGCTCGCCAAGCCTGGAAAAAATCTTGTGTTCCGCGTGGCTACGGATGGAACAGGTATTGAAAAGGATAATGTCCGCCTCATCCTCGGCGGGTGTCATTGCGAAATTTCCGCTCCTGAGGATCTCCACCAAATGATCCGATTCCAGGACGTTGGATTGGCAGCCGAAAGTCTCTAAATAAACTTTTTTCCCGGCTATTTGGGGATTCTGGGTCTTCATGAGCGCCTTTTTCAGTTTTATTTATATTCGCGGGGAAAATGACCGTTCTCTCAAAACATGATCCATTCTCAATTTGGATAAAATCAAGGATAAATCCGTAAAGCCATCCGTTTCAACCGGGCTTCATCCGGTCAATGAAAAAACTCGGGAACGAAAAAAGCGGGACCACCTTGAATGAAAATATAACAGGCATTAATGATGAAGAATCAGGAAAGCCGTAAAAAGGGCGGATAATATCACCAGCAGCCTGAGGAGCCACCCGGCCGTTCTTGGGGTCAATATGCGCCGACTCGCCCCATGATGAAGAAGATTCTCCAGCCTCGGATCGCCCCGCCAGTTGAAAACATTACCATCTTGGTCGTAAACCAGGGGCAGGCTGGCCCCGCAGGCGCCACAAATGCGGTTTTCGGGAATGTTGCGGGCCCCGCACCTGAGGCACTCCACATCCGAATTTTTCAGTTGCTTGATCATTTCTTCGGTCATGGCCAGGCCTGTTTTCCGGGGTGAAATGGGAAATCGGGGGATGAATTAATAGGTGTCATCGTATTTATATGCTATTTAAGCCCGGCAAGCTTACTTAATATCAGGGCGATTTTCTTGGCTTCCTCCGGCATTTTTTTCTGGGTAAAGACTGTTTGCAATTTCTTATAGGTTTCGATCAAGTCCTGTTTTCTGCCCAATTTTAGGTATATTTCCCCCTTCTTCTTGAGGGCGTCAATATTCTCGGGTTCCGGGCCCAGGATGGAATCCAGGCAGGACAAGGCCAAATCTGTTTTATTTTCCGAAACAGCTGAGTTGCAAAGGCTCATGTAGATTTGGAACCCCTCAGCGCGTTTTCCCAACTGGAGGAGAATTTTAGCCTGCCGGGAAATCAGCTTGTTGTCGGAGGGCTTCAAGGCCAGTAAAGTGCCCAAATAACCGCTGGCCGCCGTCCAGTCTTTGATGTCTTCCGATAGGTTATATAACTGCTCCAGCAGGGCCTCATCCTGGGGTTGAAGCGCCAAAAGCTCATCCAGAACCGCCTTGGCGTCCTTGTGCCGCTTCAGGGCCAGGAGTATTTTGACATAGAGGGGTTTCAGGTCCGCCCGACCGGCTTGGAGGGCCGCTTGAACCGCCTGGAGCGCCTCCTCGTATTGGCCCGCGTCGTAGGCCGACTGGGCCAATTGGCCTTGATATTTCGGAAGATTCTCCGTTTCCCCCATTTTTTCAGCCAAGGTGGCATGAAGACGCAGGGTGTCCATGCCCTCCGGGTCCATGAGGGAGACTCGATTGGCGTATTCCCGGGCCAGTTGCAGCCTTCCCTCCGAAAGATGGATATCGGCAATGGCTTTCAGCTGCCCGGCGGCTTCCGACACCTGCGCGTTCTCCAGGAAAAGGTTCGCCAGTTTCTCCCGATAGGAAAAATTAATGGGCTCAGCCGCGATCAATTGACGGTAGTATGTCACCGCCTCCTCGAACTTTCCCTCGGCGAACAAACCATCGGCCGCCTGGGTCTTGGTGAAGGAGTTGAAAAGATTCCTTAATTTTATGTCCATCCTGTCCGGGGACAACCGGCCGATTTTCTTCTCGATGGTGGGAATCTTGTTGAACATCCCCTGGCGCTCGTAGATCTCCTTGGACTTCAGATAGGCCTGGAAAGCGTCGGCGTGGTCCTCTTTCTTGGCGTAGGCGTCCCCTATCATGTTGTAGATATGCGCGTCCTCCGGATCGATCGCGAGGAGTTTTTTATACTCCTCAATCGCCCTGTACCATTCCCCGCTTTGGACATAAAGGAACGCCATCTTGACCAGCATTGATTTATCGTCAGCCATTGACCTTCCTCAATCGAGAGATGATTTGTCCTAAAAATTATTCCAGCCTGTTTCTCAGCGCATATTCTAACGCCTTTGGGATGAAAACAGGAGGGAAGTCTAAGGTTTCCCCGGATCAGCTTTTCATGCCGAGAACGCTGTACGCGAGAACCTTCTCGGTTTTTCCCTTGACCTTAATCGGGTCCAGCATCGTGGCGTTAATCTTGTCCTTCACCCTTTCATAGGTCGTCGCGGAGATGAGGATTTGGCCTTTTTCCGCGACAGACTCCAGGCGCTGGGTCAAGTTGACATTATCCCCGATAGCCGTATATTCCATCCGTTCGTTGGAACCGATGTTCCCCATGATGACTTCCCCCGTGTTGATCCCGATTCCGATATTGACATCCTTCTTGCCCTCCCTTTTCCACTTGGCCTGGAGTTCCTTCATCTTCTCGTTCATTTCAACCGCGGTGAAAACCGCCCGCTCGGCGTGGTCCGGCATGTCGATGGGGGCGCCGTAAATGGCCATGATGGCGTCTCCCATGAATTTATCGAGGGTTCCCTCGTACTTGAAGATTATGGAGGCCATCGCGCTGAAATACTCGTTCAGGATATGAACGACTTCTTCCGGGCCCAGGGATTCCGACATGGGCGTGAACCCCCGGATGTCGGAAAAGAAGATGGTCACTATTTTTTTCTCCCCCCCAGTTTCAAACCGTCTTTCTGCTGGAGGATACGGTCAACCACGCTTTTGGCGACATATTTCGAGAAGGCGCCCTTGATCACTTCCTTCTCCATGAGGGATTTAGCCATGTCATTGAAGGCCTCGGTGAGGTCCCCCAGTTCGTCTGAGCGCCGGATGTTTATTTTCTGGTCAAAATTCCCCCCCGCGATGGCGGAGACGCCCTTCACCAGCAAGCGGATGGGTTTGACGAGGATGGTGACGAAAACGGTCATCCCCAGGACCCCCAACAGTAGGAATCCCACTGTGATCAGGGTGATCGCCACTCCCACATACCGGACTACGCGGATGATGGTGTTTTGATTCATGCCTAAATGCACTTCGCCGATCTTGAAAGATTTTCCCTCGAGCATGCTGCTGATCGGCGCCGCGATATCGTAATAGGTCCTCGGCCCCTGCCGGAAGGCTTGAGTCAGGATCGTTTCTTCCCCCAAGGGCTGGGTTCCGGCGGGCAATTGGTAGGCGACATGCTCCATGACGTTCTGGATGTCGTTATCCGCCACGATTCTTCCTTCCTTGTCCAGAATTTTGATGTACTCCATGTCGCCCTTCTTCACCTCGGACTCATCGGGCCACAGAAATTGGCGGACCCATTCATCCGCCTTGTTCGTGTAAAGAAGGAGTTTTTCCTGGAAGGGGCTTAAACCCGTCGGTATGTTCCGCACGGAAGTGTTCGATTCCAATTTCATGGCGTCATGGGTCAATTGCAGAAGGACCAAGGTGCTGTCCTCTCCCCCCGCGCCGGGCTGCCCTGCGGTGGGTGACAACAGTTTGATCATGGGATCCACGCTGTTCAGGGCCAGGCTCCTGGCTTCGGATTCGCCCCGCTCAATGACCTGGCGGATCAAGGTTTCGCGCATCTGGTCCAGGATCAACCAAGTCACCATTCCCATGACCCCGCAAATCAGGAAGGTCAATACCAGGATAAACTTGATTCTAAGGGAAAATAAATGGTGTTTGGCGCCGGATTTGGTTTTAAGGGGCCCCAATGGGGTTGGAACACTCGTGCTCAAGATGGCAGCCCTCAGTCATAAATGGAAGTGGGTTTACTATAAACAAGCGGATGTGGCCTGTCAAACAAAGCGGATTCCGGAAAGCTTATTGAATGCCAGTTTATAATTTATTTGGGTGATTCAGCGCTGTTGATAGGGGAAAAAGAGGATTATTCGCCCGCTAATTCATTTTCCGCTGGATTTTCCTGTGAAGTGTCCTGGTCCGCGCCCGATTTATTAGGTTGACCCGGCCCCACAGAGCTTTCGCCTTGCGCCTCACCGGCGGCGGCCTCCGCTTCCAATGCATGCGGCAGACCCAGTTTGGTTTCCCTCCTGCGCAGCTCCCCTTCCATTTCCTTGAGAAATTCGGGGGAAGGCCGGTCCCCGGCCAGTTCCTGGATTTCCGAGATTTTCGGCAAATCCATCAGATCCCTTTAAGCCGAAATGGACCAGAAACTCATGGGTAGTCCCGTAAAGAAGGGGACGTCCCGGGGTCTCGGAACGTCCCAGGATTCGGATCATTCTTTTTTCCAAAAGGGATTGGATGAGGTTGCTGACCTCCACCCCCCGGATGGCTTCCACCTCGGCCCGAGTCACTGGTTGTTTGTAAGCGATGATGGCTAACGCTTCCAAGGCGGCCTTGGAAAGGCGGGTCTTGGAAATGACTTTGTACAATTCCTTCGCGAATGGGTGGTATTGGGACCGGGTCACAAATTGGTACCCTTCCGCGATCTCAATAAGCTGGAAGCTTCGGTCCAGTCCGTTGATTTCCGCTTGAAGGCCCTTGAAGGCCTCCAGAATCTCGGGCTCCGAGGATTCTTTTAAAAAGGAAGAGACCTTTTTCACGGATAGGGGGATCTCACTGACAAAGAGAAGACTCTCGAGGACTTTTTTAAGTTTTTCAAATTCCATTAAACCCATTCTCCTGTAAAAGTCATTCTTTTTACCACAGAGCCCCAAAGAGCGAAAGATAAATTGAATTTTTCACCTTGATCAAATGCCTGGACGGCAATCTTTGGGATAAATTCAAGCAATCCATTAAATACCGAAAGCACCGGAAACAATGCCCGGCTTTAGCCGTTCCGCGGTCCCATTCCTTTCTTAGGAGGTTTCCGGATTTTCGGGGATTTGTTGCTGAAGCAAAATAATTTCTATTTCCCCGAAAACCTTATGTTGCACCGCCTTGACCAGCTTAAGGCGAATCAACTCCAGCAAGGCCAGAAGAGAGGTTATTTTCTCGATTTTCGTCCTGCAGGCCTCCAGGAATGGCCGGAAAATCATGTGGGGGTTCGCCTGCAGCAGATCCATTAAATCGTTGATCTTTTGGCTCACGGTGATTTCAGGCCGGGTGATTTCCGCCGAGACATCCTCCTGGGAATGGATGAGGACGTCCTTGAAGGCCGATAAAAGACCGAAGAGGCTGACTTCTTGAAGATGCTCCTCCTCCCCCACCTCCTTGAAATCCGAAGGCACCGTGCGGGGCAACAGGTGGAATCGGTCCTTTTCCAGGCTTGATAACTGTCCTGCGGCGTCCTTGAATTTCTTGTACTCGATCAGGCGGCGCATCAGATCCAGCCGGGGGTCCTCCTCGGGCTGGTCTGGCGAGGGATCCACCGGCAGAAGCATACGGCTCTTGATGTGCATGAGGGTGGAGGCCATGACCAGGAAATCGCCTGCCATCTCCAGGTTAAGGGCCCGCATTAATTCCAGGTAAGCCAGGTACTCGCGCGTGATCCTGGAGATGGGAATGTCGTAAATATCGAGTTCGTGCTCCTTGATCAGATGAAGGAGAAGATCCATGGGCCCGTCGAAATGGGGAAGGGTGATCTGGTAGGTCGCCCTTTGATCCTCCGGATGGAGTATTTCCTTGATTGTCACTGATGTGATGCTGGGGGAGACTTCGATTGAGACGGGGCTTTCTCCCTCTCCGATGTTTTCCTCGTTTTCGCTCATTCCCGCCTCGATTGAAAATAAAAAAATACTTTCTCTTCCGCTTACCACAATCTTAAACCGTTTTCCGATGATTACCTAATATTCATTATTTCCTTTTTAACCCGGGAGGAGGGGATGCCGACGGCTTCATAAACTTGTTCCAGCGTGGCGGAAGCCATCCTCCTGGCGCGCAAGGCCCCATCCATGAGCGCCTCCTCTACTCGTTCGGGCTCCCGGTCCAATATCCATCTTCGTTCCCGGACCTCCCCGCCAAACGTCTCCTCGAGTTTCGCCGCGAGCCTTTTCTTGGCCTCGCCGTAGCCCATTCCCCCCTCCCGGAAGCCTTTCTCCATATCAGAGCATTCCCCGGGAGTGGCCATCAGTTTGTATAGGAGATATATCACGTTCTGATCCGGATCCTTCGGTTCCTCCACGCCTTTGGAGTCGGTGACGATTCCCATGACCTTTTTCTTGATCTCGGCGGCGTCCCCAAAGATGGGGATCATGCTGGCCTCATCGCTTTTGCTCATTTTGCCGCCCGTCAGGCCGACAACCTTGGGAGCCTCGCCCAAAATTCCCTCTGGTATTTTAAAGACGTCCTTTTGGAAGGTATGGTTGAAATAGCCAGCCATGTCCCTGGTCATTTCAATATGTTGGATTTGGTCTTGGCCCACGGGCACCTTGTCGCTTTGGTAAATGAGGATATCAGCCGCCATCAGCACGGGATAAAAGAATAAACCAACGCTGGGGGCGAACCCCTTGGCCAGCTTGTCCTTGTAAGCGTGGGCCCTCTCCAAAAGTCCCATCCCCGTCACGGTACTCAGAATCCAAGCCAATTCGGCGACCTCCGGAACGTCGCTTTGACGGAAAAGCAAGGCTTTTTGGGGATCCAAGCCTAGGGCCAAGTAATCCGCGGCCACCATGAATGTGTATTTTTTCAGCAGCGCGGGGTCCTTGATCGTGGTCAAGGAATGGTAATTGGCGATGAAATAAAGGCATTCTCCCTGGTTTTGAAGCTGGATATGGTTGCGGGTGGCGCCGAAATAATTGCCTAAGTGGAGCCTGCCGCTGGGTTGGACGCCCGAAAGATATCGAACCGGCGTGATCGATTTCAATCAAACCACCTTTAAATGGATATTCGACTTTTCAAATCACTTTATGATTAACTAATTAAACCGGCCAGATGGCCCAAACCAGCGAAGTCCAATATTAAATATAAACCACCCACCAAGGGGGCAAATAGCCAGTTAATCCAGCCCAGAAAAAAACCGGCAAATAGGATTGCCGCACCATAGCGGTCCACCCGAGAATAGGCGTAAGCCCAACGGTTGGGAAGAATGGCTTTGACGATCCAAGAACCATCCAGCGGAAAAATCGGGATCAGATTGAAAACAGCGAGGGCAAAGTTAATCCAAAAAAAATTTTTAAGAAATCCAGTCAACACGTACCTTGCCGATTCATTTCCTCCCTCCAAACCCAAGCGGTCCATGAGAAATAAGCCCAATAAGGAAAAAAGAAATAGAATCATATTGGCCAAGGGCCCCGCGAAGGCCACGAGGGCTCCGTCCTTCCGGGGATTTCGGAAATTTTCCGGCGTAATCGGCACGGGTTTAGCCCAGCCGAAAATCAACAGATTGGGGAAAGTGAGGCCGAGAAGTGGAAACAAAACCGTGCCAAAAGGGTCCATATGGGCCCGGGGGTCCAAGGTAAGCCGGCCCAGCATGCGGGGAGTGGGGTCTCCCAGCCTGTTGGCCATTAAGGCGTGCCCAAACTCATGCAAGCACAAAGAAAAAAGTAAAATGCCGAAATCCAGAACGATGTGGAGAATTTTAGTTTCATCCATACTTTGGCCTCAAAGTGTTTAAGCGAGATAACCTTTTGATTACATGATTCCTCAACAAGACAATAACTTTAACCCAATCCAAAACCCCGTTCAACAACTCAGCCAACAAATGTTGATTTCACCCATTGAATGGTTTGTGACCGATTCTTGAATTTCCCATCCAATTGTTTGTTCAAGGACTCCAGCAGGATATAGGAATAGCGGAACCCGGGAGTAATTCCAAGTTCTTGCAAATCCCTGCCCCTGACCCAAGGTAATGAATGCCGAATTTTTCGGAAATAGGCCCGGAGTTTATTGCGGAGCCTCATCGAGGCCGCGGCCAGCAGGAAACATTGGACTTCAGGCCTCAAGGGGCAAAGCAGCTTATACATTTGGCTGACGGCAATGGCTTTCACATCCAGTTTTATAAGATAGTCTGGTTGAGCCCTGACGGATTGCATTACAATCTTATGCTCGATGCGGGAGAGGGCGAGACGCCTCGAGAGTGAAAGGGCTTGTTTCTCCCTCTGGGTCCTCAAAAGGGCCTGGAACCAGACCATGTTCTCATGGTCGATGGGCATTCCGCTTTTCTTGAAAAAATCGAGGGCCTCCGCCAAATGCGGAAGGGCTTTTTGACCCCGTTCAGAAACACCCAATGCCTGATGGACATGGGGCAATACTCCTAGTTCATCCAGTCTTCGGACCGCTTTTTCAGGCTTGGGCTCCAGGAAAATGAGTCTTAATTCGTTACGAAGCCGCTCGCCTGATACTTTTTTAATAAAATTTCCTTTAACCGCCGCAATGAGCCATTCCTTCGTTTTTTTCTCAATTTGCTTTCCAAATCGTTGCTCAAAACGCACCGCCCTGAAGATTCGGGTTGGATCGTCCTGGAAACTCTTACCATGCAGGGCCCTGACTCTTCCATTCTTGAGATCTTTCATTCCCCCGAAGGGATCGATAAGCCTTAAAAAATAACCAGGCATCAAGCTAAGCGCCATGGCGTTAATGGTGAAATCCCTGCGGTAGAGATCTTGGAAGATGCCACCCCATTTGACAGCGGGCAGAGCCCCCGGTTTCTCGTAACTTTCCGTTCGCGCGGTGGCCACATCCACCTTGCCGAAGCCCGGAATAACCACAATGGAAGTGCCAAACCGGGTAAAAGCCTCCACACCGGATCCCGTCCGACGCGCCAGCTCCTCGGCAAAGGTAACGCCGTCCCCCTCTACCACAATGTCGATGTCCATGACAGGTTTACCAAGGAATAAATCCCGGACAAAGCCACCGACCGCATATGCGAACTCACCCCTTTTTTCGGCCATTGCCCCGATTTTACGAAAGAGCGCTTCGGTTTTACTTCGGATTTTATTGAAATTGATTTTCACGAACAGCCTCGATATAAAAAAATATTAGGAGTAAAGCTTTCGATGGTTTTTATAGATTTTACAACAGCATAACAAAAAAATAGGATCAATCGAAAAGGATAGTCGGGAGACATCATGAAACAGTGCCGTTCAGTGATTTGATCCCGTATATGTCACTAAACATTAAAATTGCCAACCGCGGGGAAAGCATTCTGCAAATGGGCAATTTTCGGGAATTTGAACCAGTTCTTGTCCGGCCCCAAAGTAATCACGTCGAATCGGCAGGAAAACCCATCACAAGAGTGTGTGGCCAGATATGCCGCCGCAGCTGCCGATAAACGCTTCACCTTCAAAGGGGATACTGCCTCAAGTCCCGAACCCTGTTTTCCGCTTCTTCGGCTTTTGACCTCAACGAAAATGAGGTTGTTCCCTTTTTGGGCCACCAGGTCAATCTCACCCTGGGGAACCCGGAAATTATTCTGTAGGACCCTGTACCCCTTTAATCGCAGGAAAATAGCCGCCCATTCCTCGGCGCTTTTCCCTTTTTGATGGGTGCTTAAACTTTTTCGCTTTTCCATTTTTCTCTTTTCACCCGGTACATCTCCCGTAATTCCTCCAATTCGCCCTTGGAAATACGAGAGAGAGCCAAGCGCTTGATTTGACCTCCGGTTTGTTTGAGTTCGTCCAGGTTATTTGTTTGATTCAATTTATTCTTCCAATAGCCGAAAGGACCGCCCGAGGCATTTTGGGCCACGAGTTCCGAAACAGGCCCGAAGGTCAATCGATGTTCGGGACAAAAACCATGCGTCTTCAGTGCGCGCAGATGCTCCTTCGTACCGTAACCCTTGTGATTGGAAAAACCATAATGCGGGAATTTTTTATGAATTTCTCCCATCAAACGGTCCCTCGTGACCTTGGCAATAATAGACGCCGCCGCGATGCTGGCGGATTTCGCGTCACCATGAATAATAGGTTTTTGCGCGATATTTCCGAATTTGGGCAAAGGCATAGCGTCGGTCAAGAGATAATCTGGGGTAATTATCAATCCCTCTACGGCCCGTTCCATGGCGAGTCTCGCCGCCTGATAAATATTTAATTGATCGATTTCACCAACAGTCGCTTGGCCGACTCCGACCTCGATCGAAATTTCTTTAATCCGGGCGTATAGCTTTTCGCGCATGGAAGCGCTGATTTTTTTAGAATCATTCAGCCCTGGAAGAAAACAATCCGCAGGAAGAATGACCGCCGCCGCTACAACCGGACCCGCCAATGGGCCGCGGCCCGCCTCATCCAGACCCGCAATTCGTCCATGGCCAGCGGATACGGCGTTTTTTTCATAAATCCACAAAGAATCCAATCGTTTTTTTTCACGAGAATCCCTTTGGACGATTTTTTCGTATTTGGATATTAATTGGAGAATGCCCGGTCTTGTATCTCCTCTGAGTGATCCCAATAGGAATTCAAGAGTTTTTTTTGAGGAACCCTCTTGAAGGGCCCTCGCCTCAAGTTCCCGGAGAGGGGGTCGAAGTGACATTCGGGGTTTGAACCGGGGTTATCGATACACTCGGAGGAGGGTTGGAAACGGTTGGGGTTGTACCGGAAGATGGCTCCATTTTCACGGGAAGTTTCTCTGGTTCGCCGGGGGGTTCTGTCATCATGGTCACCGGAACGGCCTCTGCAATAACCTTATCATTGTTGGTTTTCAAGACCGCCCTGAGCACCACAGGATATTCCTTTTTTTCTCCTTTTTTCAGCTGCAGGGGTACCGTGAGTGTTTTCAGCTCAGAAGTGAGGATGGTACCGATCTCCCAATCCAGGACATTGTCTTTGATCGTCCAAGTGCCAGTCACCGTCGAAGCCACTTTGTCCGGAGGAGGCGGGACAGGCGTAGGAGAACCAGGAGTCGAAGCAACTGAAACCGTAGGTGTTGGGGTGGATGTCGCTCGAGTCGGGGTGGCGGTGGCCTCGGTGAGCCAAGCCGGCGGAGAGGCGACCGGTGTGGGAGTCTCCTTGGAAACATATGGTTCAAAACCCCTGGGGAGGGAGACTTCGAAGGTGACAGGCGGTGAGGTTTTGGGACTCTGATTCATGAAGGAGTAGATGATGGTCCAATAGGCTTTTGTTTTACTTGGTTTTTTTGCTTCACCCTTAAAAAGGAAGGAGTATTTAGCGGGTTCCCCGTTGGGTGAAAATTTCAAGATAGTTCCGTTTTGGCCTACTATAAAACCCAAATTATTTTTATAAAAAGTAATTCCGTTCAGCGCGGGTTTTCCCTCGGGTTTAACATGGGATATCCACCGCGTCCCATCGTAATAAATAAGGGTTCCATCCTGGCCCACAGCCCAACCATTGCTGTCATCAAGCATGAAGACACGGTAAAGATCAAAACCAGAAAAGGCGCTTCCCATCTTGTTCCAAGAGGTCCCGTTAAACTGGAGGATAGTTCCGAATGCTCCGACAATCCACGCTTGGACGTCGCTGATAGCTGAGACTGAATTCAATCGCTCAGTGGAAGGGGGGGCTCCTGTATAGGGAACCCAATTCTGTCCGTCATAGTGGATGATCAGTCCCCTATTTCCAACCGCCCAGCCGTTGTTCTGGTCCGTCAAGCCTAAACCAT
Organism: candidate division FCPU426 bacterium; assembly: GCA_963796105.1. Taxonomy (GTDB): domain Bacteria; phylum Oederibacteriota; class Muellerivitia; order Muellerivitales; family Muellerivitaceae; genus CAWCKJ01. The sequence continues at coordinate 39,276 of CAWCKJ010000013.1, read as the reverse complement.
AGATATCATCCTTTACTGTCACGCCACCTGTTAGTGTCACTGCATTCTTTCCCCAAGAAATACCGTTATATCGCAGCAAGGTCCCGTTGGCACCCGCAACCCAAACGGTCCTGGACTTTGTCACGGCCACATCGTAAAGACTTTCCTCGCTTTGAGAATCCTGCTGGCTCCAAGACCCGTTATTATAGTAAAGGATCGTCCCATGAGTGCCGACAGCCCATCCCTCAGTTTCAGTGGCGAACGCCAAAGCCATTAGATTTTCGTTTTTAGCGTATCCGGTGTCCACTTTGGCCCAAGTCTCGCCATCGTATTTCAGGAGAAGTCCATTGTTCCCGCAGGCCCACCCGGATTTTTTAGCCGTGAGACAAACGTCATTCAGAGGATCTGTTATTCCAAAAGTTACTGGAAAGTTGGACCAATAAATGACATCTGATTCTGAGGAACTGGAGGCTTCGGGTGTTGAGGCGCGTGAAGGAGAAAGCGGAGTGACAGCCCCGCTGCCAGTGCATCCCGTTTGAAACACCATTGGGAAGCTTAATATCAATAAAACCAAAACTATTTTTTCCATGGTTGTATCCTACCCTCGATTGGAGACTCATGCAATAGAGGGGCGATCAACAAAAAAACCGCCGCAATTAGATGCGGCGGTTCTAGGTTAAGGGATAAACAGGTGAAGAAAATATTATTTCTTTTCAGTTTGTTCCTTCGATTCATCTTTTTTCCTAATTTCCGGATCATTCTTTTGGCTTTCAACATCCGGAGCCGGAAGCTTTTCTTCCGGGGCAGCGGACACCTCAGCTGGCGTCTCTTCCCCGGGGATTTTCAGCGTTTTTTTACTTTCTTGAATGCGAGAGTCCTTCTTGCTTGTTTTTTTACGAAGGAAAAAGAGCTTGGCCCTTCTTACCTTTCCGGATCGAGTTAATTTCACATCTTTTATCATGGGCGATTGGTAGAAAAATGTTTTTTCAACACCCACGCCATATGACAATTTGCGTACGGTGAAACGCATTTTACTTCCAGAACCCTGGATTGCGATCACAATGCCTTCGTAGATCTGTATTCTTTCCTTCTCACCTTCTTTAATTCTCAGGGAAACTTTTACGTTATCTCCAACTTTAAAAGGGATTGATTTCCTAATAATTTGGGTATTCTCGAATTTTTGAATAATTGAATTCATTTTTTCCTTCCTCCTGCACTTTTCATGCGTTCATCAGCTTCCGGTATTTTTTTTTGAGTCTTCCCTTCCGATTGAACCTCTATTAACAACTTTCTCTCTTCATCAAGCAATTTAACCCGGTCTAAAAGATCCGGCCTTTTAATCCAAGTATTTCGGATTGACTCTTTTTTTCTCCAACTATTGATGAGCGCATGATTGCCCGAAAGAAGCATATCCGGCACTTCCATCCCTTGAAAAACGCGGGGACGAGTATAATGTGGATAATCTAATAATCCATCAAAAAAACTGTCTTTTTCAACCGATCTTCGGTCACCGACAGCCCCTGGTTGGAACCTAATTAAACAATCGACCATTGCTGCAGCAGCAGGTTCACCCCCGGTTAAAACAAAATCTCCCAAACTGATCTCCCCATCAATATATCTCATCGCCCTTTCATCTATTCCCTCATAATGGCCGCAAATAAAAAGAAGGTTTTTCTCGCGAGAAAGGCTCATGGCCAAAGCGTGATTAAAAACCTTTCCTTGGGGTGACATTAAGAAAACTTTTACTCCTTTTTTCCTTTTTTTTAGTATCCGAATCGCTTTCAAAAGAGGTTCGGGTTTCATCACCATTCCCGCTCCGCCGCCATAAGGAATATCATCAGCTGTTCGGCGTTTATCGTTAGTGTAATCCCGGATGTCATGGACACGGACATCAAGAATTTTCTTTTCAAGCGCTCTTTTAACTATGCTTTCAGTAAAAGGACCTCGGAAATACCCCGGAAATAAAGTCAGTATGTCAATATTCAGTTTCCGCATCAATCTCTTCCGGCAGATCCACGATTATCGTTTTAGTTTTCAAATCCACCTTTCTAATGGTTGACTTAACAAAGGGGATTAATCTTTCAGTACTTCCCCGGCGAACTATACAAATAGCATTGGCTTTCCCATCCAAGACTTCAGCAACTATGCCAAGATCCATACCCGTTGATGTTATAGCCTTCATCCCGTATAAATCATCAATAAAAAAATGCCCTTCAGGAGCTTCAGCTCTATCCTTTAGAAGAACGGATAAACAACAACCTCGTAATTGCTCGGCTTCATCTACTCCGGTTATTTCCTTTAAACGAATCACAGCATCTCCATCCGGACGCAAAAAAGCTCTAATTAAAGAAACCCTTTTTAATTCTTTTCCGTTTTTCGTCAATCGAAGGGAATTACATTCCAGTAAACGGTTTATTCCTGAACACGCAAGAGATACTTTCAGTTCCCCTTTTAAGCCGTGCGGGCGAACTATGGTTCCAAGAACGATGAATTCCTCGGGGTGGTCGCTCGGAATTGCATTGGTAGAATTATTCAACGACTTCTAACGAATATTTTAAGCCGTGTTTTGCGCAAGAGGCGGAAACGAGAGTTCGAAGAGCTTTAATGGTTCTCCCTTGTTTTCCAATCACCTTTCCATAGTCATCTTTAGAAACACGAAGCTCCATCACCGTTAAATTGCCCTCCATTCTTTGAAGAATGGCGACACTTTCCGGTTTATCCACCAATGACTTTGCGACAAATTCAATTAACTCTTTCATGCAAACCTTCTTTTAATGGGTTTTATCACTTTAATTTTTAAAATTGATTTTTCAATTAAAAGAATAAATTATCTAATTTAAAATTAGATTTTCACTCCAGCCTTTTTGAGAATTCCCAGAACAGTCTCGGAAGGAATAGCTCCATTTTTAAGCCATTCCAAGATGGCTTCTTTATTTAAGTTTAACACGCTGTTATCGTCCGAGCGGGGATTATAGGTCCCAAGATCCTGAACTCGACGTCCTTTTCCGGGAAACCGGCTGTCCACTACAATGAGTCGGAAATATGGCTTCTTGTTGCTGCCCATTCGTTTTAAACGTATTTTGACTGACACAATACCTCCAAATAAGGAAAAATTATTCCACACTCCAGTTTAATGACATTTCCAAATTGCAATGTTACCTAAAGAAAAGGAATGAGGATTCTAAAAATCATAACTAGCTTTGTCAAGAAAATAGGCTGTAAAATACCAAATTAAATTGGTTTTATATAAAAAATTTTAAAACCTTCCTAATGAAAACAATTTGTCAAATAATACATAGTTCTTTTAGGATTTTCTTTTAGAAATTAAGAGAAATTCACTAAGGGAGAAAAGAATCTTATTAAGTTTATCTCAAGAGTAGTAATTTACCAACAGAACGACCCTTGGAAGTGTGTATCACCACATAGTATATACCGCTAGCAAGAGGCTTGTTCCAATCGTCCACCAACCTAACCTCAACTTTTCGATCCGCTGGAAGCGATGGATAGGTTTTCTCCTGAACTTTCCTGAAGGCTGTAGTGAACACTTGAACCTTAACATCCGAAGCTGACATTGTCATCGGTACAATCACGCTCACTGGTTGTGTCCCATCCGCTGGATTCGGAGCCACAACTACCGCCGTATTTGACACCACCGCAGTTGCAGTTGGCGCCAAAACCGTGACCTGAGCCCCTTGAACCGGTAAACCCTGCGAAGTCGTCGGCTGGCCGTTAATTGTTCCCGTCAATCCCGTTAAGCTAAATTGATCCGTTCCGGACGCCGTGGTTGAAATCGTCACTGTTTCCTCGAATGTAACCGTTCCGCCGCCATTCACCACAACAGGATTGGTCAAAGTGACCGTAGATGTTGTCCCACTGAACGTCCCAGTACCAACAGCTGTTCCATTCTCATACACCGTCACTAATGTAATGTCGCTTGAAGGATTCCCTGTGCTTGTATCTGTCAAAACGAGAGTGGTAATAGTCGCAGGATTGTTGCTCGGGTTTGTCACTTGAGCCTGTTGCACAGTTACCCCGGATGCCCCTGGTATTTGATTCGTATTAGGAGGCGCTGGTGACCCCTGCGCAACTTGTAAAGTCACCACCGTCGGCGTCGGAGTTAGCGTAACTGTAGGCGTGTTGGTCGGAGTATTTGTCCATGTAAACGTATTTGTAGATGTGTTTGTGGGCGTGCCCGTTCTTGTGGATGTCGGCGTAAACGTAAATGTCGGGGTCGCAGTGAATGTATTCGTCGGAGTAGACGTCGCTGTAGCCGTAGGTGTAGGTGTCAGTGTGTTCGTCAGAGTATTTGTGAATGTCGATGTCGCTGTCGGCGTCAAAGTATTTGTAAACGTACTCGTCGCCGTCGGGGTTGCCGTAGACGTTGGTGTCGAAGTATGCGTCAGTGTATTCGTGACAGTAGGTGTTATCGTCGGCGTGTTTGTCGGCGACTGAGTCCCCGTACTAGTATTAGTCGCAGTCGGTGTTACCGTCGGAGTCTGCGTGTTAGTAGGTGTATTCGTCCTCGTGTTGGTTAACGTATCCGTCGGCGTAGGAGTATTCGTGGACGTGTTGGTCGGCGTACTCGTCCTCGTGTTGGTTAACGTGCTCGTCGGTGTAGGAGTATTTGTTGACGTGTTAGTGGGTGTATTTGTAGCCGTATTCGTTCTCGTGCTAGTCAAAGTATTGGTCGCAGTTGCTGTCGGGGTTGGAGTCGGCGTGCTGGTAGATGTTGGTGTTGATGTTCGAGTCGGCGTGTTGGTAACTGTGGATGTTATTGTCGGTGTGCTCGTGGGCGACTGAGTCCCCGTACTGGTATTAGTCGCAGTCGGCGTCACCGTCGGGGTATTGGTGTTTGTTGCCGTCGGTGTATTCGTGGAGGTATTCGTTGACGTGTACGTAGAAGTTGGCGTATGCGTCGCCGTCGCTGTAGGCGTATTAGTGGACGTGTTTGTAGCCGTTGGTGTCGGCGTAGGCGTCGAAGTATGTGTCAAAGTATTGGTAACCGTCGGCGTCGCTGTAGGCGTGTTCGTCAAGGTATTCGTGGAGGTTGAAGTCGACGTGCGTGTCGGCGTCGCCGTGGGCGTGCTAGTGGACGTACTCGTCGGGGTCGGCGTATTAGTCGCCGTTGGTGTTGATGTATGCGTCGGCGTATTTGTGACCGTGGACGTGATCGTCGGTGAATTCGTGGGTGACTGAGTTCCCGTGCTGGTATTGGTCGCGGTTAGAGTCACCGTCGGAGTTGCCGTGTTAGTGGGCGTATTTGTCCTTGTGCTGGTCAAGGTGCTCGTCAACGTGGATGTAGCTGTACTCGTCGGTGTGTTGGTGGACGTATTCGTCGGCGTGTTCGAGGATGTAGGTGTCGACGTACGAGTCGGCGTCGCCGTAGGCGTGCTGGTTGGCGTACTCGTCGGGGTCGCGGTCGAAGTCGCTGTATTCGTCGCTGTCGGCGTCGATGTACGCGTCGGTGTAATCGTCGGAGTGTTCGTCGGCGACGTGGTTCCAGTACTGGTATTGGTCGCGGTCGGAGTCACTGTCGGTGTGGACGTGCTAGTGGGCGTATTTGTCCTTGTTAGCGTTGATGTGGGTGTCGCCGTATTGGTGACTGTATTGGTCGAGGTATTCGTGGATGTAGGTGTCGACGTACGAGTCGGCGTCGCCGTAGGCGTGCTGGTTGACGTACTCGTCGGGGTCGCGGTCGAGGTCGCTGTATTCGTCGCTGTCGGCGTCGATGTACGCGTCGGTGTAATCGTCGGAGTGTTCGTCGGCGACGTGGTTCCAGTACTGGTATTGGTCGCGGTCGGAGTCACTGTCGGTGTGGACGTGCTAGTGGGCGTATTTGTCCTTGTTAGCGTTGATGTGGGTGTCGCCGTATTGGTGACTGTATTGGTCGAGGTATTCGTGGATGTAGGTGTCGACGTACGAGTCGGCGTCGCCGTAGGCGTGCTGGTTGACGTACTCGTCGGGGTCGAGGTCGAGGTCGACGTATTCGTCACAGTTGGCGTCGATGTACGCGTCGGTGTAATCGTCGGAGTGTTCGTCGGCGACGTGGTTCCAGTACTGGTATTGGTCGCAGTTGGAGTCACTGTCGGCGTGGATGTGCTAGTGGGCGTATTTGTCCTTGTGCTGGTCAAGGTACTCGTCGGCGTCGCTGTAGGCGTACTGGTTGACGTGCTTGTCGGAGTCGCGGTCGAAGTCGCCGTATTCGTCGCTGTCGGCGTTGATGTACGTGTCGGCGTAATCGTCGGTGTGTTCGTTGGCGGCGTGGTTCCAGTGCTGGTATTGGTCGCAGTTGGAGTCACTGTCGGAGTTGCCGTGCTGGTCGGTGTATTCGTCCTTGTTGGGGTTGATGTCGCTGTATTGGTAGAGGTATTCGTTGAGGTAGCCGTGGCTGTATTGGTTGCCGTATTCGTCCTGGTCGGGGTGGCGGTGGAGGTCACCGTATTCGTGGCCGTACTAGTCAAAGTATTAGTAGCGGTACTGGTTGCCGTATTCGTCCTGGTCGGAGTGGCGGTGGAGGTCATCGTATTCGTGGCTGTATTCGTCTGTGTACTGGTGGAGGTAGCTGTAACTGTATTGGTCGACGTATTAGTTCTGGTTAGGGTAGCCGTGGATGTCGCCGTATTTGTTGGGGTATTCGTTGAGGTTGCTGTGGGTGTATTGGTTGCAGTATTCGTCCTGGTCGGGGTAGCCGTAGATGTCGCCGTATTCGTGGCTGTATTCGTCTGAGTACTAGTGGAGGTAGCCGTAATCGTATTGGTCGGCGTGTTTGTCCTAGTCGGGGTCGGAGTGGATGTCACCGTATTCGTGGCTGTATTGGTCTGAGTATTTGTTGCCGTATTTGTCCTGGTCTGAGTCAAAGTCGGTGTGGGAGTCGCGGTGCTCGTGGACGTATTCGTCTGAGTATTCGTGGGTGTATTCGTCCTAGTCGGGGTCTGCGTCGGAGTCAGGGTATTCGTGGCAGTAGAAGTGTTAGTAGGCGTATTGCTTCTGGTAGGGGTTGCCGTCTGGGTAGGCGTCGATGTCATCGTCATTGTGTTCGTCGGCGTGTTGCTCCGGGTCGGTGTTGCCGTTTGAGTCTGGGTGGGTGTCAGAGTGCTTGTCGCTGTGTTTGTCCGGGTTGGGGTTTGAGTCGGTGTCTGTGTATTTGTAGCTGTATTTGTCCGGGTTAACGTATTTGTTGGGGTAAATGTTGAAGTGGAAACAGCTTTAGGCGTAGCTGTAGCCGGTGGATTTGTTCCAGAAAGGCATACGTCATCAATCCAAAAGCCAAATGTTTCAGGACCGTTTTGTGTTTCCCAGCGAAGAGAATTAACCTGGGTTAAAGCCATAGCAGCCGTATAAGTGACACCACCTATAACAGGTAATATTGATCCCCACTCACCACATTCAGCCGCAGAAATAGGAACGACAATTTTCTGCCAGGTACTTGCAGTTCCAATCGTAACCATAAAACCGAACTGGTTGTCGTTGCCGCCTCCACCAACCGTTTGAGCTTGCGAAGTTCCACCCATATATAAATAAGGAGCGGCAGCAAGCGAAGGATTGTTAAAATTCATTCGAATGGTAACAGGAGCAATAGTTGACCTAACATAAAAGGATACTTGGGTAACCCAACTTAAGTTTGTATATCCAGGGGCCAAGTCAGTCGCAAGGCCAAACCCGGCATAAACTGTTTCTGAGGCATTAAATGGCGCACCGACATTCGTAGTGCCTCCGTCGATGACGTAAAAACCACTGACATGAGCTGAATAAGTACCGCTACCGGCAGTCGTATTATCGAGAATAGTTGCGCAGGAAGGTGTTTGGGAGGATGCGCACCAATCGCTTGCCATAGGGCCAGGGGTGTTGACTTGGGTAGCGTTAACTGTTGACCAATGATACGTAAACCACATTCCGTTAGTGTTGTTAATAAGATTTCCATCTTCCAAGTCGTCCACCAAGAAACATGAGGCCGCGGTTGGAACCGGGGTCGGAGTATTGGTAATTGGGTTGGAAGGTTTAGCTGAAATGCAAGTCCATGCGGCGTTTCCAAGCCATGTTGTAACGGGCACTCCATCATATGCGGTCGCGGTGGGGTTCGCTGCCCAGCCTGAAATCAATTCGTAATTGTCACCCGAATCCGCGTTAAAAGTCCAAGCGCATCCTCCAAAATTATTGGTGTTCATCCAATTAGTAACAGTCGTAATATAGCCAGCCCCGTCACCTGAAGTTGCCCCGAACTCCCCAATGAAAACAGGTACACCCGCAGTTTTAGCCGGAGTTGTCACATTAGTATCAAAGTTAGCTGTATTATTGCCTGCGTCGTTATTATAAATGTGGGCGGAGTACGCAAGATTATTGTTGGCATCAGTTAATTTATTGCTTGCAAGCAACGGTAGAAGGCTATAACCGTAGGTAACACCTTCCGCCAAAATAAGGTTTTTTGTTGCGCCAGCATTTCTGATCGTGGAAATAAGTGTGTTCATTCCTGGGCAAGCAAATCCCTCTGAAGAAGTGCCACCATTTTGCCATGTTGACGCAGATATATATTGCGGTTCGTTGAAAAGGTCGAAAATTACAGTAGGATTGTTCTTGAATCTCGGATCAGAAGCTACACTATTCCAAAAGGTAACCGCATAATTATCTGGCATGGACCGCTGTGTTGTGGCAGAACCCAACACCCCGTTTCCAGACCAATGGAGGTCCAAAATGCAGTAAGCATTGTAAGAACTACAGACACCCACAATATCATTCACAGTGTTTCTATAACTCCAAGGATAATAATACCAATAGTCCTGGTTGAGGGGAATCCGAACAACGTTACAATTCCAGGCTGTAATTGCATAGGCCACCGAGGCTGTGATGGGTCCCCCAACACCGCTAGGGAGACCTTCACCCATGCTAAACTCCAAGCTATTAACATTCACTCCTTTAAGGACAGCCTGGCAAGTGCCATTTACGATTGAAACTCCGCTGACGGTAAGTTGAGGGGGTTGAGCCATCAGATTTTGAGGCAACCATGCAGATGAAAATAGGAATATTAAAAAACAAATAACTCCACTCCAATGACTTAACTTCTCAAAGTCCTTATTGGAAGGCACATATGGTAAGTCGAGCTGTTTAAGATTTTTTGTGAACATCCAAATTACCTCATAATTTCTTAGAGCTTTAAGATTAAAATCATTTTGAAAATCAAAATGTTGATCATCTATAACAAAATAATACTATAACTTTGGCGTTTTATGTCCCAATTCTACTTTTTAGGTTTATCGATAAAATTGTTTACAGGTCTTGATTCCACGATTTTGTAACAGAATGGCAATAATATTTTCCATCTCATTTCTAAATTTAATCGATCGTTTGTAAAGGCTTCTCTTTGGCATTTATCATTTTTTCGTCTTGAGTGGCTTTTAATCGTTTTAGTTCTTCTTTTAATTGTTGAACACGTCCCGGATCAGACTCCCGATTTTCTATTTCTTTTTCAAGTTCTACCCGCTTAATGTGAAGAGGATATGATTTCCGGACTAATTTAAAAAATTTCTCCAATTCTGGGTCAATCGGATTAGATTTTAAAGTGAGAAGATTTAAAGCCGTCGCAAGAGTGATCTCCATAAATTGATTCCGCAGACCTGGATTTTTTTCAATGTATTGATTGAAACGCTTAATCCCTTCCAGATAGGCAGATTGCGCTTTTCGTTCGTCTATATTCTGGTAAAACCTTCCCATCAAATAAAAAAATTCCGGATCAAACACATCTGTTCGGGTGATCGTTTCAAACTGTTCAATGGCTTCCGAGCAAAGTTCCTTAACCAATTCCTTTTTCGCAAAACAATATTGTAAACAATGTTTTGCAAAACGCGTTCGCAATATGTGATCATCTGAGTTGTTTTTGATTGCTTTTCTAAATTGACGGCAATCAGATGAGTCGGCATGTTGTTTCGAAATGCGGTTAAATGCGTTCGAAATAATATTTAAAAAACCCATGAGTTTCCCTTGCAAACACATTTAAATTACACTTTACAGCTTACACGAGTATAACCTTTTTTTGAAGAAGGATTATTCTAAAGTAAATTTTTTATGTATTTTTCACAGGATGAAAATATTACGCAACAAATCTTCCGAACTTTAAAATTACATGTAATTTCCAAGTGTTTGTTAGGGTGGATTGTCTTCGGAATCTTGATCAAGACCTCAAACGGTTTTTCTTAACTAGGAGTTTTTATTAATGCTAATTCTTAAATATTCTTTTAGTTCATTTAAAAACAATTACCAGCCAATGATGTGTTTACGAATTTTAAGGAAAAAATGTCGAGTCTTTAGGTGAATTATTAAAAATAGGATGTAGCAACTCATCCACCGTGATAATTTGAACAATAATTAAAAACCCTCTGCAACAATTTTCACACTGATAGTAGGCTCTGTTTTTTTTCTCTTATAAACCACATCCTCAACATCTTCCAACACAGAAACAATCGCGTTTCCTGTACCTATAAGACTCAAATGAGCTGATTTCAAGGTTCCAGGATAACTATGAAGTCCAGCGAAATGTTTCGGTGATTGGTGTATATAAGTATAACCTTGAGGATCATAACGGCAAGTTGATTCAATAACTGGTTTTTGGTCGTCTTTATTAAGCGCCTGAGTCAGCATAACTTCTAAACGATCCTCATCTAATTTTCCCTCCGGAATATCAAAAAATACCGATGAGACACAATAATTAGAATCCGGAGCCAAGCGCAGGCGACTAGACGCAGCTCCCACGGAGTGAAACAACTTTTCAGGTTCCTCTTGTAATGCCAATTCTTTGCTTACAATTTCATTTAAATGGATGCTCTTTACTGGTTTTCCAATAAGTTTCATAGTTTTTTGCATCATCAAATTTCCATCCTTCTCAGGACTACAAGTATAAAGTTCATCAATCAATCTCTTCTTCACGGGGTCATAAATTAAAACCCTGTGGGATTCAGATAGTATCCACGAATATTTCAAAATTTCACTCTGCCCCATGTTTCCTAAACCTGGAAAAGGAACAAAATCTAATATGATAAAATCGTTTTCTAAAAGAGTCTCGGTCCCGAACTCCAATAGGGCCAAGCTGCGTTTTTTAACATCTGAAGGAAATTCGACGCGGTTATAAATTGAAAATAAGCCTGTTCCCTTTGCGTATTTTGAGTCATCCAAGTGTTCGATCATAAACCACCTTTTTTAGACATATCTACAAGTTTTCAATGAACAAAATTTTACCTAAGTGAAGCGTCTCCCCGGAATTTAGCCCGGGGCTTCGGGCCGCAGTAGGCCCTAAAAACCAGAGCCCATCAAAATTAATAGTAAACACGTCTAAACTCTACCAGGCTTTAAATGCTTTCTTCTTATGTAAAAAATACCCGTTAATTGTTCATAATGTTCCCATTTATACTATTCATTTCACTCATACTATAAAAAACAAGTAATCTTTCAAGACTTGATGGGCAAATCATAATGCATAACGTTTTTAAGGAGAAAAATAATTGCCCAATTTATTTATTTTCTTCATTTATTTCAGTGGATTTTCTGCGTATTTTTAATACTCGACTTTGTTGAGTCATAAACATAAGTGATTATGTGATAAACGTCAGATCATCGCTAACCGTTAAAAACGTCACATCATTGATGACTGCCTCTTTAGAAGGAGTAAAAATTATACTCATGAACATCTCTTGAAAGGGAGGTATTCATGAAGGAGGAAGCGCAAAAAGAACGCATTTTAGCTGTGGAAAAGTACCAAAAGGGTGAAAGTCCCACCGCCATCTGTAGAGCCTTGGGGCATTCCAAATTTTGGCTCTACAAATGGCTGAAGCGTTATAAGACCAAAAAAAAAGGCTTGGTACGTCGAGGGATCGAGAGCCCGGCAACGCTATCCGGATCGCACGAAGGAGGAAATTGAAAAGGCCGTTCAGATGGTTCGTCTCCAACTCTACAACCAGGGGGTGTTTTGCGGAACGCAAGCCATACTGGGTGAGTTGGCGGACCTGGGGATTCAATCGCTTCCATCGCCCAGTACTGTGGACCGAATCCTGAGGCGCAATCAACTGACCCATCGAAGGACGGGGCGGTATTTTGCCAAAGGAACGCCCTATCCAAAGCTTTCAGGACATGCTGTGAATGAGCTGCAGCAAGCGGACTGGGTGGGACCGAATTACCTTTTGGGAGGACCTCGGTTTTACAGTTTGAACGCAGTGGACCTGGCCACGGGACGTTGTGGAATCCAACCGTCGTTGGGAAGGGATGGGCAGAGCGTTTTTAACGCATTCTGGGCCATTTGGAGGCGTTTGGGAATCCCCCAGAACCTCCAGGTGGATAACGCCGAGGAGTTTTATGGAAGTCCGAAGTATCCGAGGGGAATGGGGCCTTTAATCCGGCTTTGCCTGCATCAGGGCATTGAATTGTGGTTCATTCCACCGGCAGAGCCCTGGCGCAACGGAGTGGCGGAAAAGTTCAACGACCACTACGAACAAAAATTCCTGGGGAAAGTGAACCTGAGACCGGGAAAGGCTCTGTGGACGAAATCTCTCGGGTTCGAGAACAAACACAACAGCCGGTACCGCTACAGCAAGCTCAAGGGCAGGACGCCTTTACAGGCCCTGGAAGGATTGGGGGAGAAGCCGAGATTTCCTTACGAAACCCAACCACCCCAACATCCGTTGTCCAAACCGACGAGTGGGAAATACCACTTGGTTCGGCTGATACGGAGCAACCACCGGTTGAACATGTTCGGAGAGATGTTCGAAGTGCCTAAAAGTCTAACCCATGAGTATGTAGTGGGGACAGTAGATGTTCGAAGGCAGAAACTAGAACTGTTCCATGATGGCTTGAAGGCGGAGGAGTACGATTACAAACTGCGGTAGAAAGAGGTTGTCCCAGGAGGGCTAAGAGCCCTCCTGGGGAGTTATCGATGATGTGACGTATCTTTAAGTCATCGATGATCTGACGTTTATCAATTATGGATTATTCAGCTTTATCATCCACTAGATATATTCGCTATTATAAAAGTGTCTCTAAACCAGGCACCCTACATCACATTTATATCTATATGATTCTTCAATTAAGACTGGAGAAATACGAATTAATCAGAACCTACCAATCTGCCATCAATCCATGTAAAAATTTAATTATGGCTAATACTGATATGTATGGGCCAGTCAACCTTCAGATTCTAGGGTGTTGGTCTTTTCACGGACCAGCACGACAGAGCCCTGATTCCAAGAGCGTAGCCATTTCCGACGGTTGATCAAACTGATATTCGCGTATTGCCAACATTGGCAGGGACGCATGATGACCTGTCGTCGGGAGCTGCCTCAATCTGGGTACGTGCATAATGATATTAAGCCTCATTGCACAAAGTATTGTTGAGGATTCTCCGTACCGCGCTAAGCTCCTGGAATCAAAACTCCGCCTTCTTTTTCTTCTCATAGATCCATCATTAATTGATTGGGATCATTTGCCCAATCGCCCAGATAAAACCAGCCAATTCTCTCGCGATGGCCACTACCGCCACCTGAGAACGTTTGTTCCGACTTACCATCCGCTGAAACTTCAAATGCAACCGTTCGTCTGCTTTTCTAGCCAGATGTATAACTTCCGGGGGAAATCCCTTCCTGCGTTTAGCCAAAGTTGAACTCCCAAGGCTTCGTACTCGATAGGTCCACGCCCCTTGTACCAACACCCGCCTCAAATGGGCGTTTCCGGATTTGACAATCCCTCCCCTGTAAACATGGGTTCCAGTGCTGTCTTCCCAACTGACCATCCCTGTGTATCGCATATAACTGCGCGCATTTTTGAATCGTCTGAAATCACCACTTTCCGCCAACAAGGTCATTGCCGTGAGTGTGTTGACACCCTTTAAGCATTTCAAATAACCGACGGCTGTTCTGTATTTCTCATTTTGCGCCAGGAACTCTACTTCTTTATCCAAATCATCAAGGTGTACGTCAGTTTCACTCAAACTACGATAATTCGCTTCATAGGTTTTCGTGAGATATTCCAGTTCGAATTTCTGCTGTCCCAGCCATTTCCGATGGGCTTGGGTCCAGTGCTTACCATCACGGTAAATCCGGCCTTGCCTAAGCAGGAATTTCAATAACCGATGACGGGCTCTCAATTGGTTCGCGAGAACATCTTCCCGAACACGCAGCAAATCCCGCACGGATTCTTCTTCCGGTGTAGGTATCCGAACTTCTTTCAAATCCCTCATGCGCCAATACCAAGACAGCTTTTCCGCATCCTTCCGATCCGTCTTGACTCGGTCCCCAGGTTTCATCGGCGTCCATGATGGCGCGATCACAGCGCAAGGGTGCCCCAATTGGGTGAGTTGCCTATATAAAGCAAATCCGCCGGGTCCGGCCTCATAAACAAATTCCAATGAGGCATGGCGGCGACTAAGTTCCCGTACTTTCTTTTCAATGATTGATGGCTGGTTTTCAACCGTGACTGAGGGATCAGGACGATCCTTATCAGGCCTTAATACTGCAATCGTGATCGTTTCCTTATGAACATCCAGCCCTACCACCGTGCTATTATTTCCCATGGGTCAGCCCTCCATATGCGGATAGGCTCCTCACTAGGAGCAACCCGCGTTATTTTGATCAGCTGCTATTGATCAAAGCTACTACGTAGGTTGCTGGCCCATACATATTATCTGGTATGGGTTTGGACTATTAATGCATCTAACCTTTTTAAATCCTCCGATCGAGGCTGGTAAAATGAGTCCCACTTCGCCGCTTGAAGCAATGCATCCTTTTCATCAGAATAGAGATTTTTTATTTCATAAATATTAGCAAGCTCGAAATACAAAAAACCATTAGCCCCGTTTTGAAGGGCTTTTTGATAGGCTGAAAGAGCTAGATCAAATTGTTGATTCATATAGTAAAGATAACCAAGTTTTCCCCAATAACAGAACCGCAAAAAGGAATTTCCCCGAAAAATGGATTCATGACCCTTGAGAAAAAGAATGATGCTATCGTAGGGCTGCTGAAAAGGGTGGTTGAACTGTTTGTAATCCGATTCGCGCAAAATTCGATCTGCTTCTCTCCAGTCGTCCAAAATCAACCTATTTTCAGACGTTAGTGGGAGGACTGCCACGAGGCTATTATCAGAACGATCGTGTACTTGATGGTTCAGGTTGGAGAAAAAGTAGGCTCCAGAAAACCATTTGGATAATAATGACTGGGCCCATTCGTCCGTTGTAAGGACAGCCCATGTTGCCTGGTTTTGTCGAAATGAAGGATTTATTAAGGTATTGATGGAATAGGTACCTAAAGATAAATAGCAAGGTAGCCAGTGGCTAGTGAAAAGAGGCGTAAACTGGCCAGAAGTATTTGGAATAAGGGTCGTATGCGGTGTGGTGAAATCAAGACAGAAGTCGGAGTAAACCCGACCGGGACCATTTTTTTGAGCGAATTTCGCTAGATTATTGCAAGTCCACACAGTGGGGTTCAAAGCGGAATTATCTCTATCAGCGATGCTCATAGTTTTTTCCAAATTGATCCAATCCAGAAAAATAGAAAATAAGAGCAGAATCATGGCAATGAAAATTTTTGCTGTTCCCCTAGGAAACACAAACCAAAAAGCGCTGAATCCCCATGCCGTGACGACAATAAAGAGAGGCATTAAGGAAGCCACGTGAAACCAGTTAGAGTTGTGAGCGAGAAAACAGGGGGCTAATAAAACAATGAAACCAACCAACATCCACTTTGCTAAAGGATATTTCCAATGTCGGAACAACTCAATCATGCCCATAATAAAAAAACTACCAAAAACCGGGTTCAGGAGGCCACCCCACTGGGGGTTATATGTGAAATAACCCGTGTATCCTGTCCATAGAAAGCTAATAATGTAAATAAAACTTCCTTGAAAATCCCACTGAAAGATTTTTAAAGAATTAGGGCTAATAATGAAAAGGTTTTGAAGATAGGATCCGAATCCTTCCTTCAAGGCGGAAATTATCAACGGAATGGCTGAGAGTACGGTGAAGGTCATAACCAGTGCTAAAAGAACCTTTCCCTGTTTTCCGAAACGGGCGGAGATAATACATACCGCCAGAAAGACCCAAAGCGCGACAAATGGCCAACCAAAGTAAGTATAAAAACCTAGGCCTAAACAAATTCCGAGGGCAATGGCAAAACCAGTGCGTTCTCGGGTTGAGTCCGCCTTGTAAAACTTTGCTAAAAACCATAAGACAATTGCTTCAAAAAAAATCATGAGTACGGAATTATGAGAAAAACGCCCAAGAAAAACAGGCCAAAAACCAATAGCTAAAAGCAGAAGACAAATAATAGATAGCGACCATGAGAAAATCTCACGGAAAGCCTGATAATAGAAAATTGCACTAAGAAATGATAAAAGAGCCGGCGTCAGCCAAAGACTTAGGTTATTGACCCCTCCAATCTTGAATACCAACGCCAACAGCCAGATGTAAAAAGGGGGCATTTGGGTCGTGAAATAAAAATAATTCCAACTCCATTGGTCTTTCATATGTATTGCGTTATAGGCGTTGATAACCTCATCCGGAATAGGAAATGACAAATAAGTGATTAATTTATAAAGGCGAGCCACCAAGGCTAAAAAAAGAACTAAAATTATCAACCATTTTTTTGGAACAAATATTTCTTTGGTGTAAAGGGGGTTTCCAGCGCTTGAAAAGAGGAGCCTATTTTTAATATAAATCCAACCCATGGTTCCAAAACCTAATATCCCGACTACGAATTTTATAGACCACGTTAAATGGGAATAAGACAAAAGAGCATTTAGTCCTACTAGAAGAATGAAGATTACGAAGAGGAAAATGTTAAAAGAAGGTAATATTTTATTGTTTAGCAGCATATTGTCCTTCAATTAATTTAATATTTCCTAAATGATGTTTTTATGTCCACACACAATTTTATTTTCGTTATCCTGATCGATCACTCTTTTAATGCTTTTTAATCAACTGATAAGATTTCCACGTAATTTTGCCTTTTAATGGATGTTTTTCCCAGTCTTGACAGGCTCTTGTATGTACATAAACTTCCTTTACCCCATCTATGGCATCTTTTACGGTGGTCATACCTTGATGGGTCAATGCATGAGATTTCAATGTTGTTAATTTCGGCGATACTTGAACATGCAAGTCAATAAATATATTACCCTGCATCCCACGACTCCTAATTTTATTACACGAGATAATTCCAGTAATAGATCTCACCATACTCGCCACTATGCCGGGGTCTAAAATAGCTCGATCCGAAAGTACCCAAACTGCTTTTTCGACAATTTTCCAAGCTGCCCATCCAACCACCAAAGCTACAAAACCTGAAGCTAAAAGGTTAACCCAACCAAACCCAAAATGGGCACATATTAAGGAAACCATAACAGAAGCCGATAAAAGAATATCGCTGAAAGTGAGAGAACTATCCGCTTCCAATATTGAACTCTGGTAAACTTTCGCTTTCTTTCCTTCATACCATGCGCACCAGGAATTGGCAGTCATAGTAAATATCATCACGAAATATGAAGATGCATTTGGCGATGGTGTTATGACTACATGTTGTAACTTATGAAACGCACTTTCCAGAATTTCCAAGCAAGTCACGCCCATAATGACCGCTATACCTAAAGCCGCAAGAACCTCGAATTTTCGGTGGCCACAGGGATGATCGGCATCAGGTGGTTTCGACGCAATTATAAGGCTTAGTAGACACACTACATTTGCCGCAACGTCAAAAAGTGAATGGAACCCGTCTGCAACCATCGCAAATGAGTTCACGACAAAACCCGTTACGAGCTTTCCTACACACAAAATAGCGTTTATAAAAAAAACAATTGCTAAAGCGTGAAATGTCTTGTTTATTGAGATTAGAACGGGTTTTTCATTATTCAGAAAGGCGGTTATTTCCATTTGATTATTTTATCGAGTTTTAATACCAAAACTAAGTATTTTGAATTCAAAGCGGTACTAGAATTTTTCTGAATAAATATATTCAAGAAAATGAAAATAATATTATAAATTTATTTTATTTTCGGAAGGAAACGGAGGTTTTCTATCTCAAGAGTAGTAATTTACCAACAGAACGACCTTTGGAAGTGTGTATCACCACATAGTATATACCGCTAGCAAGAGGCTTATTCCAATCGTCCACCAACCTAACCTCAACTTTTCGATCCGCTGGAAGCGATGGATAGGTTTTCTCCTGAACTTTCCTGAAGGCTGTAGTAAACACTTGAACCTTAACATCCGAAGCTGACATTGTCATCGGTACAATCACGCTCACTGGTTGTGTCCCATCCGCTGGATTCGGAGCCACAACTACCGCCGTATTTGACACCACCGCAGTTGCAGTTGGCGCCAAAACCGTGACCTGAGCCCCTTGAACCGGTAAACCCTGCGAAGTCGTCGGCTGGCCGTTAATTGTTCCCGTCAATCCCGTTAAGCTAAATTGATCCGTTCCGGACGCCGTGGTTGAAATCGTCACTGTTTCCTCGAATGTAACCGTTCCGCCGCCATTCACCACAACAGGATTGGTCAAAGTGACCGTAGATGTTGTCCCACTGAACGTCCCAGTACCAACAGCTGTTCCATTCTCATACACCGTCACTAATGTAATGTCGCTTGAAGGATTCCCTGTGCTTGTATCTGTCAAAACGAGAGTGGTAATAGTCGCAGGATTGTTGCTCGGGTTTGTCACTTGAGCCTGTTGCACAGTTACCCCGGATGCCCCTGGTATTTGATTCGTATTAGGAGGCGCTGGTGACCCCTGCGCAACTTGTAAAGTCACCACCGTCGGCGTCGGAGTTAGCGTAACTGTAGGCGTGTTGGTCGGAGTATTTGTCCATGTAAACGTATTTGTAGATGTGTTTGTGGGCGTGCCCGTTCTTGTGGATGTCGGCGTAAACGTAAATGTCGGGGTCGCAGTGAATGTATTCGTCGGAGTAGACGTCGCTGTAGCCGTAGGTGTAGGTGTCAGTGTGTTCGTCAGAGTATTTGTGAATGTCGATGTCGCTGTCGGCGTCAAAGTATTTGTAAACGTACTCGTCGCCGTCGGGGTTGCCGTAGACGTTGGTGTCGAAGTATGCGTCAGTGTATTCGTGACAGTAGGTGTTATCGTCGGCGTGTTTGTCGGCGACTGAGTCCCCGTACTAGTATTAGTCGCAGTCGGTGTTACCGTCGGAGTCTGCGTGTTAGTAGGTGTATTCGTCCTCGTGTTGGTTAACGTATCCGTCGGCGTAGGAGTATTCGTGGACGTGTTGGTCGGCGTACTCGTCCTCGTGTTGGTTAACGTGCTCGTCGGTGTAGGAGTATTTGTTGACGTGTTAGTGGGTGTATTTGTAGCCGTATTCGTTCTCGTGCTAGTCAAAGTATTGGTCGCAGTTGCTGTCGGGGTTGGAGTCGGCGTGCTGGTAGATGTTGGTGTTGATGTTCGAGTCGGCGTGTTGGTAACTGTGGATGTTATTGTCGGTGTGCTCGTGGGCGACTGAGTCCCCGTACTGGTATTAGTCGCAGTCGGCGTCACCGTCGGGGTATTGGTGTTTGTTGCCGTCGGTGTATTCGTGGAGGTATTCGTTGACGTGTACGTAGAAGTTGGCGTATGCGTCGCCGTCGCTGTAGGCGTATTAGTGGACGTGTTTGTAGCCGTTGGTGTCGGCGTAGGCGTCGAAGTATGTGTCAAAGTATTGGTAACCGTCGGCGTCGCTGTAGGCGTGTTCGTCAAGGTATTCGTGGAGGTTGAAGTCGACGTGCGTGTCGGCGTCGCCGTGGGCGTGCTAGTGGACGTACTCGTCGGGGTCGGCGTATTAGTCGCCGTTGGTGTTGATGTATGCGTCGGCGTATTTGTGACCGTGGACGTGATCGTCGGTGAATTCGTGGGTGACTGAGTTCCCGTGCTGGTATTGGTCGCGGTTAGAGTCACCGTCGGAGTTGCCGTGTTAGTGGGCGTATTTGTCCTTGTGCTGGTCAAGGTGCTCGTCAACGTGGATGTAGCTGTACTCGTCGGTGTGTTGGTGGACGTATTCGTCGGCGTGTTCGAGGATGTAGGTGTCGACGTACGAGTCGGCGTCGCCGTAGGCGTGCTGGTTGGCGTACTCGTCGGGGTCGCGGTCGAAGTCGCTGTATTCGTCGCTGTCGGCGTCGATGTACGCGTCGGTGTAATCGTCGGAGTGTTCGTCGGCGACGTGGTTCCAGTACTGGTATTGGTCGCGGTCGGAGTCACTGTCGGTGTGGACGTGCTAGTGGGCGTATTTGTCCTTGTTAGCGTTGATGTGGGTGTCGCCGTATTGGTGACTGTATTGGTCGAGGTATTCGTGGATGTAGGTGTCGACGTACGAGTCGGCGTCGCCGTAGGCGTGCTGGTTGACGTACTCGTCGGGGTCGCGGTCGAGGTCGCTGTATTCGTCGCTGTCGGCGTCGATGTACGCGTCGGTGTAATCGTCGGAGTGTTCGTCGGCGACGTGGTTCCAGTACTGGTATTGGTCGCGGTCGGAGTCACTGTCGGTGTGGACGTGCTAGTGGGCGTATTTGTCCTTGTTAGCGTTGATGTGGGTGTCGCCGTATTGGTGACTGTATTGGTCGAGGTATTCGTGGATGTAGGTGTCGACGTACGAGTCGGCGTCGCCGTAGGCGTGCTGGTTGACGTACTCGTCGGGGTCGAGGTCGAGGTCGACGTATTCGTCACAGTTGGCGTCGATGTACGCGTCGGTGTAATCGTCGGAGTGTTCGTCGGCGACGTGGTTCCAGTACTGGTATTGGTCGCAGTTGGAGTCACTGTCGGCGTGGATGTGCTAGTGGGCGTATTTGTCCTTGTGCTGGTCAAGGTACTCGTCGGCGTCGCTGTAGGCGTGTTCGTCGAGGTATTCGTAGATGTAGGTGTCGACGTGCGAGTCGGCGTCGCTGTAGGCGTACTGGTTGACGTGCTTGTCGGAGTCGCGGTCGAAGTCGCCGTATTCGTCGCTGTCGGCGTTGATGTACGTGTCGGCGTAATCGTCGGTGTGTTCGTTGGCGGCGTGGTTCCAGTGCTGGTATTGGTCGCAGTTGGAGTCACTGTCGGAGTTGCCGTGCTGGTCGGTGTATTCGTCCTTGTTGGGGTTGATGTCGCTGTATTGGTAGAGGTATTCGTTGAGGTAGCCGTGGCTGTATTGGTTGCCGTATTCGTCCTGGTCGGGGTGGCGGTGGAGGTCACCGTATTCGTGGCCGTACTAGTCAAAGTATTAGTAGCGGTACTGGTTGCCGTATTCGTCCTGGTCGGAGTGGCGGTGGAGGTCATCGTATTCGTGGCTGTATTCGTCTGTGTACTGGTGGAGGTAGCTGTAACTGTATTGGTCGACGTATTAGTTCTGGTTAGGGTAGCCGTGGATGTCGCCGTATTTGTTGGGGTATTCGTTGAGGTTGCTGTGGGTGTATTGGTTGCAGTATTCGTCCTGGTCGGGGTAGCCGTAGATGTCGCCGTATTCGTGGCTGTATTCGTCTGAGTACTAGTGGAGGTAGCCGTAATCGTATTGGTCGGCGTGTTTGTCCTAGTCGGGGTCGGAGTGGATGTCACCGTATTCGTGGCTGTATTGGTCTGAGTATTTGTTGCCGTATTTGTCCTGGTCTGAGTCAAAGTCGGTGTGGGAGTCGCGGTGCTCGTGGACGTATTCGTCTGAGTATTCGTGGGTGTATTCGTCCTAGTCGGGGTCTGCGTCGGAGTCAGGGTATTCGTGGCAGTAGAAGTGTTAGTAGGCGTATTGCTTCTGGTAGGGGTTGCCGTCTGGGTAGGCGTCGATGTCATCGTCATTGTGTTCGTCGACGTGTTGCTCCGAGTCGGTGTTGCCGTCTGAGTCTGGGTGGGTGTCAGAGTGCTTGTCGCTGTGTTTGTCCTGGTTAACGTATTTGTTGGGGTAAATGTAGAAGTGAAACCGCTTGAAATCGGGGTAGCAGTCGGAGGTATAGTGACACCACCACTCGTTGTATCAAACGCAAGACAAACCTGATCAATCCAGAAATTAAATGTTTGAGGAGTTCCAGCAGTTTGCCAATTGAGATTAGTAATTTGGCTCAAAGCTTGAGCCTCAGTATAGGTTACTGGTCCTTTTCCCAACGGTTCACCCCAAGATTGAGCGGTAATTTGCGCATAAGGAATAGTCTCAAGAGTCCAAGTATTAGCCGTGGCAACAGGAAATGTATAACCAAACTGGTTCGCATTACCACCGGTTGAAGGATCGATTGGAGGATAATAACAATTCATGCGAAGGGTAGTGGGAGCTGAGGACTTTACGTAGAAAGAAATACTGACGAGGGATGTTGGCGCGGACCAATTTTGATAACCAGAGCTGATAGAAGTCCCGATTCCAAAACCGGAATAAACAGTTTCAGCCGCATTCCAAGGAGCGCCGACCGTCGTGGTGCCACCGTTTAGTTGGAAGTACCCGGAAACTTGTGCAGACCAATTGGTGCTGTTGGCCCCACCCGAACTCAAAATGGAGACACTTCCAGTAGAAGTGGCGATACCAACAGGCGTAGCGACCGGCGTGCTATTTACGCTGGCGTAAGCGATGCAAAACCACGTTCCATTCGTATTATTTAGAAGGTTATCATCCTCTAAATCATCGAGCATGAAACAAGGAACGGGGGTTGGCGTAGGAACCGGTGTTCCCATAACACAGGCGTTAGTTCCGCATTTAATATTTGGATAGTTGCCAGTGGCAACCAATATTGACATCATCGACAAGCAATCCAGGAAATAAGTTTTTTGATTATTAGGACAACCGCAAGCCGGCCCGGGACAGGTACCACTGTTAACGCGCGAGATAAATTCAGTGTAAGCCGCGTTCAAGAAAGACTGGTTCGTGGCGTTATTGGGCAACGACATGCAAGCCACAACCACCGGACCCATTTGAAGCGAAGAGCAAGGAGAACTTGTTCCCGGACCATTTTGAGTGCACGGAGCCCCGCTACCCGCATTCCAATATTCCTGTACATAATTTGCGAAACTGCCGTAGGTCGTACCTGTGACGCCAGCCTGAATAGCATTAGCGAAATTTGTAACCGGAGCATTTGTCCCATTCCATAACGCATCGACACCGATGCGATAACCCATACGGGAAGCATCGTATCCATGATTAGTCGCAGTCTCTCCGCCGACAGAAAGGGCGCTATGAAAAGTGCCATCATTATTAACTTCGTTCGGAATAAAACCGTAACCCCATTGGGAATGCAAATCAGGAAATAAAGTATTGTAAACCCACGTCGTAACATTATTCCACCCGGTGGTATCCGTGGTATCCACGGTCGCAAAACACCTATACCAGGCGGGCATGCAATAGTCGGGATAAACAACACCAGTATTACTATCACCCCCCGTAACGACACTACTCACAATGTCATGAGCGTAGATATTCTTTACCCAAGTAACACCCGCATTGGTGTAAGTAGTGTTATTCCACTGGACGCCGCCCATTAAGAGTGCCATGGCGATGTCCTCATCCGCGTCAGTCGCGTTATTACCCGTGCATCCAGTTCCTCCCGGGCAAGTCCATTGCATTAAACCATTTCCATCCTTGTTTGCGTTAGCATAGGTATATAAACCGTTGAACAGGGTTTGGTCCGCCATCATGACCGCGATTACCATGCCATAACCGATACCTTCGGAAACCGTGTCGTTTGAATTTTCCAATCTTTGGACTCTCAGCCCCCCAGTGCCGGCGTTGTTGCTTGTGACGAAATTCGCATACCATGTGTTATACATGGCTGACACAGCGGCATTTTGTTGGGCATAGGTATACTCAGAAATACGCATTCCGTTTGCGTATTGAACATTGTGCGGGAAGGAACAGGTAGGACTTCCAGAATTTATAGCTTGTGAAAAAACTGGTCGGGTTAACAAACCGCATAATAAAAGTAAAGATACAACCGTTAATTTTTTAATTATCATTGGGTTTGAATCGCTTTCAAATTTCTTCAAAAATTTAAAATGCTTTTGATGTGTTGATTGATATCGTTTTCGTAATAGTATCGCCAATACATGGTTTTGTAAACGTGCCAATTCACAACAAGAAAGCATTTATAAAAGGAACCGCTTAAAATAGAAATAAACTCCTGAATACAATGAATTAACGTAAAACCTAACTTTAATAACAAAAATATCAAATTTCTCAAGTTTCACTCAGCTGCGATTCCCAAATAGTTGATATACGTCAATTTTACTGAAAATTTAAACGATTAAATATGGAGCTGGGGACCGGGATCGGACCGGCGACCTGCTGTTTACGAACAGCCATCTCAAAAAATAAAATGCGCTGTCAGTGTCTCCAAAACCATTTACTACCAACAACTTCCGCAGGGTGCCAAAACTTCCGAAGAAGCTATTGGCTCACACTTGTCATATGGTTGTCATTCAACTTTAACGACTTGTCATTCAGCCTTAACTGTTCCAAAGCCTTATGACGATCAAACCTATCCACCGCATCATAACGCCTGAACATAGAGGTCGTCTTATGGCCGCTGATGCTCATGATCACGTTGTCTGGAACCCCGGCCTTCCTCATGTTCGTGACGGCGCAATGCCTGAGATCATGGAAATGAAACCCCTTGATCCCAGCCCGCCTACACGCCGAGTTGAAGTTCGTCTTTATGTCCAAGATGCGTTTACCCTTGAAGGTAAACACGTATGGGCACCCCAGGGTTAAAGGAATCTGCCGAAGCATTTCCGCCAACTCTTCGTCCAGAGGCACTTCCCTTTTCTCCAAGGTCTTGGTATCAGACGCTTCCAGGACAATTACTTTGTGCGGAAAGTCCACCTGATCCCAACGAAGCCCCATGATTTCCCCCTTACGCATGGCGGTCACATAGGCTAATTGCACGAAAATCCTTGTACGTCCCGAGCAATTTTCCAGTAAACGCTTGTACTCGTCAGGGGTCAGCGTCCTATTTCGCGGCGTTTCCTTAAAAAACTTAAAGAACGAAATCGGGTTTTTCTCAAGCTGGCCGTTTCTTATCGCTCGATTGATAATCGCCTTCAAACTAGCGATCTCACGGTTTAGGCTTGAGCCCATTAGGGTTGGCCTTTGTTTTCTCCTGAACGTGACGTATTCCTCGATCAGGTCCAACGTCAGGCTTTCCAATGGCCGGTTATCGAAAAATTTTCCAAGAGTGGCTATCATCTCGCCATCCCTCCTGAAAGTTTTCTTCCTCGACCTTGAGTAAGCAAGGAACCCTTCAGCAGCCTCGTTAAAAGTAATCTTTGGCTTATCAACATCCAAAAATTTATGTTCAACGATGGCCTGCATGTGTTGGGCCAAAATCTTCTTGGCCTTTTCCAAGGGTATTTCTCCCAGCCTTACCCTATTTCGCTTCCTTATCCCTCCTTCCTGGATGAAGTAATCCAGGAAATATCCCCAATTATCTCTTCGAAGATGTTGGGGTAATCCGTGAACATTAGGTTTACTCATTGCTTCCTCCTAATGTCCCGTGCAGGAGGTATTTTACCAGATTTATCCACCAACTCCCAAGGGCCGTTAGCGTCGGGTTTGTGAAAGGCCTTCTGAAAGACCGAAAACCACACCCTCGGATGACGGCCTAACTTTACAAACGGCAAGGTCCCCATCATCCGCCAATATTTGACCGTGTGGATTGACACTCCTGCCAATTCCGCGACCTTGCCGTCCGTCAAGAGATAATCCTGATTCTTATTCCGCCTGTCGCTTCTTCGCCTGTCTTCGGCCATTTCCTTAACTCCCGATTATTCCCCGGCTGGGGCGATTTCCTTGGCCTTGGATTTCTTTTTAAATTCCACGACCGCCGCCTTTTCGATCTCTTCCTTGGCTTTCTTGTTGGCGTTGCAGAAGTGGAAATACTCCCCATCCTTTTTGCCCGGCCTGGATGGGAAACCCACAAATAACCCATCGCCATCCTTCTTCTTCACCAAAGTCAGGTCATTGAAAAAGAACTCGTAACTCGATATTGCGACCTTAACGTCGAAAAACGCCTGGGTGTTCTCCCCTTCATAGGGGTACATCCTCGTCACTTTGATCTTTAAAGCCATTTGTGCCTCCGTTGATTTTTAATCCGCCCCTCACCTTTTCACTTTTCTCCGTTCTTCCCTCATTCCCTGGTTATCCTCTATGGGCACCTGTGCGCTTTCCTTGATTTTCTTCTCGTACTCGGCGATTGCGACTTTCTCAATGTCTTTTCGCGTGTTCGGGTCCATGTAACAAATATCGTGATACTCCCCCTCCTGCCTTCCAGGCCTAGAAGGAAGACCTAGGAACAAACCATTCCCTTCTTTCTTTTTAACGAGCGTCAATTCGTTGTAACCAAAAACACGACCGGATATCTGGACTTTGGCTCCTACAAAAGCCTTCGTGTGTTCCCCGTCATAGGGAAACATCCTGGTAATCCTGACTTTTAAACCCATGTTCTTTCTCCTTTTGAAATTAATAACCAATGCGAAACTATATTTTCTTTAGCACCTCCATGTCGGCCAGTGTGTTCCTGGCATATTCCAAAGCATCGTTTTTCGCCTTCTCATCGACAGTCTCCAAATAGGCCCACCAGTTTGAGGACCCTTTCTTGACGCTAAACTTGTGAAGGATTCCAAGCATCTCGGGGGTGTACTTGACCGGCTTGAGCCCGACGCACCTGGGGGTTCCCCGGAAAACAACCGTGTTCCTTCCGCCTTCCTTAGCCGCGTAAAGGCCGTGATCCGCCGCCGTTAGGATTCCTTCCAGATTTGTCCCGTCTTCCCCCCATTCCACAACGGCCTGGCTGATCGTCACCGGGTAATGGATAAGGAACGGGTCGTCCTTCTTGTGGTCCAATCCGTCCGTAAAGTGCCGGATGTCCTCCTTTTGGTTGATCTCATTCGCTTCCCCCACGACTTTTTCCTCGCATTGCTTCCTGAACTGTTCGGCTTTTTCGACGACTTCGGCTTCTGACCCGTCCAGAACCCAGACGATTTCCTCACCGCCGTAACGCCAAATTTTGTTTTTGGTGAAGATTTGTTGTCCCGCCTTTGCCAAGGCTTTCAAGACCGAATTTCCGACCTGGTGGTTGTAATGGACGTCGTTAAAGGATTTGAAAAAGTCGATATCAGCCATGGCAACGTAAAAGTGGTTCTTTCTCCTGGCGGCAAGGGCTGGGATTTGCAGCATCGCCGCCCTATCGTTCAAAAGACCGGTCCTGTGGTCCACCAAGGTTTCCTGAACAAGATCCTCCTGGGTGGTCTGGCTTTCCGATTCGGCCCTCATTTCCTTTTCCAGGAATGGATCGAAGAGTTGGGCAAACAGCCATTTGAGTGGTTTTACTTTCTTCAGTTTTCCCAAGGCCTCGTGCCGTCTTTTTGTTTTCGCCATTTCATAAAGCCGGGTGATTTTGGGGTCTGAAACCCCTGCTTGCATGAGGGTGGTACAAAGGGTGATGGTCCGGTGGAATTTACCGCTGGCAAAATGGGAAACGGCCAGGAAAGTCAAATAGTTGTAATTCTTGGGATACCGGAGGCTTAAGGACTCAAACTTCTCGACGGCGCTTTCATATTTCGCCGTCCTAATGCACAATTCCCCCTCCAAAGCCACTGCCTCAGGAAAATCCCTCTGTATGGTAAAAATCTCCCTTAGACTTTCCCGACAATCGGAATAGAGGCTCATCTGAAGTTGGGCGCGGGCAAGAAGAACGAGGCTTTCCGGAGTCTTCGGGGAAAAATTATGAAGCCGGTTAATCACTTTGAGGATGGAATTGGGCTGTTTGTATATGGCGTATATCTTCGCGGATTCCAGGTGAGCTTCCACGTTCTGAGGCTGGTGTTTTCCGATAATCTCGTCAAAAAGCTTCAAGGCTTCCTTGAACCGGTTTGTTTCCATGCACAAATGGGCGGATTGAAGGCACCGCCTGGCTAATTCCGGGTTGATTTGAAGTACATTCTCTTCCATGGCTAAAACCTCTGGAAATCCGTCACAATAAGTTTTCCGTTGTCCTTCTTGACCACTACGACTAAATGGAAAGGCAACTCAATCTGTGACCCTTGGCCCCTGGCATCCGAGTTGTAAAGGTTCTTCCCGATAACCTTCACCCAGTAATGGGTCCCGTCCGTGTTCTCCACACTCGACCGGTCGATCTGCTGGTAGGAGACATAAGCTTTGTTATCCGATAGAAAGGCGACCCACTTGGGGTCCAAAAAAGCCTCCTGGTAATAGGACATCATGTTGTCACTCATAAGACCCGCCACCTTGTCCACCTGATGGTTGATGTCCGTATAACTGATGTTGAAAGCCATGATGCTGAACTTCTCCGCGAAGTCGGTTACGTCCCCGTATTGGGGGTCTTTCCCCACCGTTTGGGAACTTTCCACAGAAACATCCTTCTTTGAATCAACAACTTGGGCGGTTTTTCCCCAAAAGAGGGTGGACCCCAAACCAACCACGGCCACAATGAGTCCAATGATGATTTTCCAGGTGTATCCCTTTTTCTTGGGTTCCTGCTCAATGAGGTCAAGAATGGAATGCTCATCCTCCTTTTTCGGTTCAGTCATTTCATTAATACCTCGTCCGGTTTTTTCGAACTCGGCTGGCCGGTTTTATCCTTTTGGGTGGGTTTTAAAACCGTTTTGTTTTCCTTGTCCTCTATCCACTTGGCGATGGCTCCCAAAGTCGCTACCGGGTCCTCATCCGGCGCGTAAGTTTCCAGATAGAGGTCACGGATTGCCGCTTCAGGCCCGTAAGTGGTGGCGATGTGGTAGGCCAATTCGTCGGGGTAGATATTCACGATTCCCTGCCGGAGGGTCTGGTGGATGAGGGCTTGGGAATAGACTCCTTTTACCAAATGGAGATTCATGACCTTTTCCACTTGGGTCGGATTCAATTGGAGCAGGCCCTTGGCGTGCTCGATGTCGTCCCCTACCAGCTTCAGGAGGATTTTGGTTGATGTGTTCTTCAGGATGGCCTCAACACCCTTCACCCCGAAAAACTCCCCAATTTCCTGGGTGGCGAAAATAGGTTGAAGCCTCAAATGCCTTGCGGTCTTGGCGATTCGAAGAAGGAAAGCTAAACCAGCCGGGTATTGGGCCAAATACCAGCACTCGTCCATGGCGAGTTGGGAGAGCCGGTTCAATTCCTTGTTCTGTTTTGCCTTTTGAAGGCAGTAATTGGAAATGACGAATACGGCCAAACCCACGGCCTTCTTGTCGTTGTCACTGATACCTGACGTATCGAATACGATGAAAGAATTGTCCGCTTTGATGGTGGATTCCCTGTCCGTCAGGTTGGCGTACATCCCCTTTCCAGTGAAGAGTTTCAAGACCTCGGCTTGCTTGCGGCAGAGATATTGGAACTCGGCGGGAACTTTCTTGTCCTCCGCCTTCTTCAGGAGTGTTTCCTTGAGGTCGGTTAAAAGAGGCACCCGGTTCTCAGTGAGGGTGTTCAGGTAGGTCTGCTTGACGGCCTCCTGAATCAGTGCCTTGTCCAATTCCTCCGTTTCCTCGATACGGTTTTCCTTGATGTTTGCGAGCACCACCCCCAAATACATGATGATGCTGGAAATATGCTCCGGGTCGATCTCCCCTTCCTTCTCCTTTATCTCATCCAGTGGATAATCGAAAATATTCAGGTGGTGTTTGCTGTCCAGGTCGTAGTTGAGATACCTGCCTCCCGCCAAGCGGCAAAGGGTCTTATACGATTGGGATTTGTCGATAATCATGATGTAAGGGTTCATGGGAAGATTCTTGATGAGAAGCTGGTTAATGCTGAAGGACTTGCCCGTGCCTGATGACCCCACGACAAGCACGTTCCAGTTTTCCGTTTCCCTTCCCCAAAGGTTTAGATGAACCATTTCCCCCGAAAGGGTTTTCCCTATTGGCACCCCATCGGTATCGGCCAGGGGCTCGTATAAACAAGGAATCGCGTTAGCCATGACCGCCGTTGCCTGTAGATGGTCATGGCCCGCCAAGTCGGTGGCCTGGGGGATCGTCGAGAGGAAAAGCCTTTTTTGCTCCGCGTATCCCGAAAGGGGATGGACGTTCTTGAACATCCGGGAAAGGCTCTCATAGCTTGAAGAAAGTTCCTTTTGGCTTTTGGAAAACAAAGTGATGTAGAGGGAAAACTTGGCAAGTGATGTTTTCCTTTCCGATACGAGTGAAAGTACGCTTTGGCGGTAATCCAACGCCGCTTGGGCCTCGAAGTTCATCACATTCTTTCGTTTCCACAAGGCTCCCTGGTCGCTTTGGATCTGTTTTTCCACGATGGATTGGGCGTGAAACAAATCCACCCCTTTGATAAAGAAGGAAACCTTGAAATCGTCGGTGCGTTCGTAAAGTTCTTGGAAAAACAAGTTCTGCTCATGGAAGGAAGGAAATTCCGTCACATAGAGGGTTTTTCCAAAGTTTTCACCCACTTTGAAAACTTTCGGGTCACTAAAATCCCAGGGGATGGGAGAAAGCATTTCCCTTAAGGTTTGAATCCCGTATTCCCCCCCTGAATAACCCGAGCCTTTAAGAAGCCTGTCAGGATTCCCACGGAATCTTTCCAGTGATAACTCCTCATATAAGAGGGTGATAATTTCCTCTTCGGTGGCCTCCTGGGGCTCCAAACCCACGATATTGAGTTGCGAAACCCAGGATTTACCGCGCCGAAGGACTTCCTCAATGGGTGTAGTGTTCGCTTCCTTTTGTTTTTTTGAACCCTGTGGCGGGGGAACGGTAAAAAGGACATAAGAGCGGTAATGACAAATCTTTTCATCGGAATAAAACCGCCTGAGCCAGTTCCTTAGAAACTCGGGGTATTGGTTCCTGAAAACCTCCGGTGCATTCTCATGAATCCTTTCTTGAAAACGTCGGATAACGTCTTCAACGTCGGCCAATACCCTCTTAGTCAAGAATTGGACTTCCTCCCCGCTCCTCAAGTCCGCCAAAACCGAATCCAACCTTCTTACCTTTTCCGCTAAAACTTCGGGGTCTTCCATCCAGGGGTCCAACCCTCCGGCTAATTTGAAAAGGCAGGCGTATTGTTCCGGGTTCCTCAAGACGAGGTAACCCGGCCCGACCGACCGAATCCTTAATAACCCGGCGACAGGGTTGTTCTTAGGCTTGGAAGTGAAAAATCTTTTCATGTTTCCAACTCACTTGGTTCCCCTCCGGGGAAGTAGTTCTTCGGTTCGTTGTTGTACCGGATGATGTTTTCCAGGTGCTTTTCAGGCCAAAAACTCCTCATGACGAAATAAAGGGTGGCGAGGGTGAGGATTCCGAAAAAGATTACAAGGGACCCTTCCAGGCCCCA
Source organism: candidate division FCPU426 bacterium (assembly GCA_963796105.1). GTDB lineage: Bacteria > Oederibacteriota > Muellerivitia > Muellerivitales > Muellerivitaceae > CAWCKJ01. The sequence continues at coordinate 8,076 of CAWCKJ010000013.1, read as the reverse complement.
GAAGACCATAAAGCCGACGAAAGCCAAGGCGTCCCCGATGAAAACGAACATCAGCTTGGTGAAATCGGATGAATAAAAGAGGCCCCACATTTTGGATTCCTTCTCAAGGGGTATCGCCATTTAAGCCGTCCCCTTTTCCTGTTGACCCTGTCCCGGCTTTTTATAGTCTTTCCCTTGTTGGAGCTTCTTTGCGTAATCGGAAACGAGCTTGCGTTTTTCCCTCTCATTAGTGGATAGGCTCCCTTCGTTTTGGGAATCCCTTTTCAGGCTTCCCGCGATGGAGTCTCCTGAAAACTTCTTGAGGAAATTTGAAACCGGGTTGTCCTGGCCTTCCGGCTTGGGTCTGCCGCCGATCCCACCCAATTTCGCCATGACGTTCAAACCCTTCATGGTCCTTTGCGCGGCCAAGGCACCACTGGCTGTCCCAACTCCAGGAATCATGGAACCAATGGCCGCCCCAGAGGCGGTAGCCATGGCTTGGCTGGTTTCTCCTGTCATCTTTTTCATTGCCCCAAAAGTCCCAAGCCTTGCCTGATTTGCCCCTACGGCAACCCCCTTGGTGTCACGGGTGAACTGTTTGTAGCCCTCCCCGCTCAAATTCCCTCCCTTGAAGGCAGTGAAAAGGGACGCGAATTCATGGGCGTTGGCGATCAGTTGAAGGCCGGCAAGAACCGCCACCGCCGTCAGAAGGCTGTTGACCCCGATGGTTTCCACCCCCCAATTGATGTTTGGGATCAGGTAAAGTCCGACCAAGGTGATGGCCCAAATCACCGAATAGAGAAGAAGCTTCACGAAGTAACGGGCCGCTCCCCAAAAGATGGGAGCCGTCGAAGGGTGCCCCAAACAGCCGATGAAGATGGGGCCAAGGATGAACAACACCCACAGGTTCAACACCTGGAAGAACTTCGCGAAAATGACCGAGAAACAGACGATGAGCCCCCAGATGGCGACCCCACATTTCAAAAGTCCCGCCGAGAATTGGGCCAACCGGCTTGTCGGTGGAGATGCCGCCGTATTACTTGCTGACCCAATATTGGGAGAAGCCTGTCCCGATTGCTGGGGGAATTGAATCCCGTTATCCTGGATTAACCCTTGGAGCGAAAAGTTGCTTTGGGTCTGGCTAGGGATAACCGGCTGGCTTCCGATGGTATCTGCGCCCTTTGAAATGAGAACGTGGACAAGGGTGGGCATTCCAAGGATAAGAATGATCCCGGCCATGGCCTGGAAAAACCGATGGTTCCCTTTTTCGGACTCCCCCGCCGAAACCGCCGAATAGCAGTTGTAAAAGCCGATCACCACCAACCCTAAGGCAACCAGATAAATAAAATTAAAGGTGATCCCCTGGACCGTGATGAAATTTCCCCGGAAGTCATATTGCGACAACTGGAAGGCGTTGGTCCCACCGCCCGAGTTCAGGTCGATATTCTGGAACCCCTGCAAAACCCCCGATGTCCTCAATGTGTTCTGGTTGTAGATGTAGTAACCCATGGCCGTCATGCCGGTCGTCATGTAGGAAAGAATGGTCGGCCAGCCGAAAAGGCATAGAAACGCCCCCACGAATCCGATCACGATGTTCGGTTCCACAAACCTGTTCCAAAGGCCGGACGACCTCTGCCCCGTGTCGATCACGAACCCCACGATGAGGATGAAAAGCCCCGTCCCACTGGTAATCTTCAGGAGATTCAATACCACCTGGACGGCGTTTGCCCCCGCATTGCTTGAAAGGGCCGTGTAGGTATTGGGTGAGGCCAAATTCGGAATGTATATAAGGAAGGTGCCGATATATTTGTCGTAAATCCCGAATAAAGTCTGCAAGGCCCAATTCCCAATCTTATCCATCCCTTGGGCGACCCAATCCCCCGCGTGTTTCGCCATGGAATCAAAGATCCCAGCCGAGACCCCTTCCTCGATTGTCTGGGACGTTGGTCCACTATCTGTGGACAAAACCGATAGGGCATAAGTCTTTGTGGCTCCCAATAGGAAAATTAAGATAAGAGGTGGAAACCACTTAACCATTCAATTTCCTGACAAGACGGAACTGACTGGCCTTGCTCCGAATTCACCGGCCTTGAGGATGACGACATTCAAAACAACTCCCGCCATGAGGATTCCCACGATGGCAAGGACGCTTCCCCAAACCCTATCCTTGGCGGTCATATCCCCCTTGCTGGATTCGGCTAGGTGGTCCAGGACGTTCTTGACGCACTGCAAAATCTTCCAAAGACCGTAAGCGTCCAATAAAAAAAGTATGATCGTCTTGACCGGCGATAATTCCGGCATACTGGTCAAGGCTTGGGGACTTGCCTCACCCGCGCAAATGAAAAGCCAAGCCGTGATCCCGACCGTCTTAATCCAAACAAACCATTTTCTTTTTCCCATTTTGAACTCCTTAAAGTTATTGGGCTGGCGGTGCCCCACCCGCGTTAGCGGAACCCTGGTTTTGAAGTGACTTTACGGTGACAGCTCCCAATTGCTGTAGGCCAACGCTTCCCCCAGCTTGGTTCGTATTGGTTCCCGAATTTGTTAAGGGCAGGTCCGGTGATTTGTCCGGCCCCTGCTGATGACCCAATTCCTTGTCCCGAGCCTCCCAAAAGCGAGCTTAAATTCGGTATCCCAAGGGCTTGTAATATCTGGGCCACGGCCATGGTCCCCAGTATTCCGCTCAAGCTGGCAATGACCGTCCCGACGATTTGGTTGAAGGATTGCGCCAATGAGCTTTCGCTTTGGGTGGGCTGATATCCGGGCGCGATGTAAGGCTGTGGAACGGCGGCGACCTGGTTGGCCGCTTGGTCGGCCCCTTGGACGTTGCCCGCTTGCAAGGCCTGGGCTTCCTGGCTGTAAAGGGCCCCGACCTGTTGGAACTGGGGATCGTTACTTTGCTGCAATTGGGTTGAATATTGTTGGAGCTGGGACGCGCTTTGGGGCGCAAAAGCCGTCCCAGCCGTATTGGCAAGCTGTTGGCTCAAGGTGGAAAGGCCCTGCATAACCTGGGATTTGACCCAATCCGATTTCGAAGCTTGGTTGTATTGGCTGGCGGTAAAGCATTGTTTTTTCCGGGGACTATAAGCGTAATTCCTGGAAACCAAGGACGAACGGGCCACCTCAACCTTTGGGAATTGGGAAAGTTGTTTCATCAGCCAATCCCTAAAATCAACCACATTTGCCTTCAGTGCCTCCTCTGTTTTGAGGTCATCAGGATCGTTGGAGGCAATCACAGGTGGGTGGGCAACAAACAAAATGAGGAAGATTATAAAAATTCGATTCATGCCAACCTTCCATAAAATGGACAAGGTTGTTGGTATTGTCCCGATTTCCTCATTCATTCTTTTCATTGAATATCGGGACATTCCGTTCCCTTTCCCTTCCTGGCGAATAACAATTCCGCCACCTCCTGGTGCCTTTCGACGCCCGCTTAGGACGATTCCAAAAGGATCTACACCTGGGATTTCAATAAAGAGGTCCCCGATGTTGAAAAGCTTTTGGACGAGGTTTTGTTTGCAGGTGATATCGATGATCTTGTCGAAAGGAATGGCCGTGGAGCGCTTGACCAGGATTCCGGTCCTAATTTCGATCCAATCCGGTCGAATGATGTATTTCGTGGTCGCTAGGAAAATCCAAAGGCAAAGAAGCAGGAATATTTCCAGAATCCAGAATGCCGGAAAGACATAGGCAACTTTGACCCCCTGGGGAACCAGGAGAAACAAGGCCAAGGGAACGATGAAAATGGAAAGGTATTGGAAGAAGGAAGGATGGAAAATTTTCAAGCTTTCCGTTTTTAGTTTTTGGCTTTCCATAACTCACCTTTAATTAATAAAGCTGCACGAATGCGGGATCGCTGTCTTGGGTGACATAGACCGTCAAACCAAAATCCTTGATATAGGGCCGGTCCACCCTGATCCGGCACTTGTAGGGGTTGTCCATTGGCGCTCCCCCTTTCAGGAAAACTTCCCCTCCGGATTGCCTTTTCAAAAGCCAGCCCTGGATGGTCTGGTCGCATGAAATATCGATTATGAAATTGGGGCCTAAATTAGTAACCAAGGCGCTGACCTTGGCTTCGTCGGTTTCGGTTTGGAAATTGTAGGTTTGGGTCTGGAAAGGGGTCGCGGTGGGGGGCGTCACCGGTTCGGCCTTTTTCCCCCGGTGGGTGCTGGAAATTCCCCCACTTGGGTTTCCTGCCCAATAGTCGCCCGGAGCCTTATGTTCCATGACCTGTTCAATGGCCCATTGGTCCCTTTCCCGGATTGACACAAAAGGGTTCTCCTCCGCAAATGCGGAAGAAAAGATTAAAAAGAACAAGGGAATCAATTTCCTCAAAACTGGACCCCCGCATCCACGCTAAAGACGTAGGTGTTGTAACCGGGCGAGAGGAGCGGGATTTCAAGCCCGTCCGTCTCGTTCCCGCCACCCAACCGGCATGGGTAACGGCGTATTGATGTTGTTTTGGTTCAACCGCGCGAAGGTGAAATCACCCACGGAATCGGTGATGTTGAAGTCGATGAAAATGGAGCGGATTCGAATCCGGGCCTTCCCGTACAAAGCGTTCTGGGGCAACCCTCCGGTCGGCGGGTTAATTCCATTCCCACCCGTAAAGGGATTATTGGGATTGCTGGCAATCGGAACTTGCATTTCCAGGATGATCCGGTCCAGGGACAGGAAATCAAACGTGAATAGGTGCTCGGCCCTTGCCCCAAAGGTGAAGGCGTTCGTGTCGCCGGAATGCGCGGAATCCTGAACGCCGTACTCGAAGTAAAGGGTGTAATCCCTTGAGAAATTGGCTTCCCCGCAAATGGAATAGGCCGGGTTACCGCTTACCGAGGAATACTGGAAATCATCCGACGCGCTGCCCCCCAAATTGAAAAGTAGGACCGTCCGGAGATCCCCAAAATTGAGCTTCATTCGGGCCTGCCCCATAAAATACCCTTGGGAACCGTCCAGGACGGCGTCCTGGGCCGAAAGAAGCGTAGGAAAATAGAAGAAACTCAACGAAGTCGGCGGGCTGGAAACGCTCTTGTAATCCTCCACCCCAAAGAAAAACTTGAATGGGATATAAACTTTGATCCCATCCAGCCGCCGTAAACCCATCAGGGGATACCTGCCGAAAAAATGGGTCGTACTGGCGATGTCGGACAAATCCATCCGGCCAACCCTTACCTCTATCCACGGTTCCGAGAGGGAGAAATTCGCTTCCCTGAGTTGGATTTCCCCGACGTCATCCGAGCTTGAAAAATCCTTCATGAAACGGACCGTCCCAAGGGCCGAAACGTCGTTCTCGTCGAGCTTCCGGACGGCGGACAGGTCAAATAAGGAATATCCCGAAGTCCCCGTAGCATCACTTGAGTAATGGGCCGCGACGGTCGCGTTAAGGGCCTTGGAGTCGTTGTCCACATGTGGAGGGCGGCACCCAAACCGGCTTGGGTGCCGGAGTGGGCGTAGAACTCGGGTTTGGGGTGGGAGTTTCGGTCGGTGCTTTCTTGGCGAACGCGCTACCAGAAAAAGCGAATATCAAAACCACTAAAACCAACGCTTCAGTTTTCATACCGACCTCCAAATATATTCTTAAAGGAGGTCGGCATAGTCCCGATTACCTTTAAGCTTTTAAAAACGGATAATCGGGGCATGCCTTTATCTCCCTTATGGAATGGTGTAGGTGACCAGCAACCTCGGCTTCTGCTGGCTATTTCCGGTGTTGTCCCAAAAGGTGATAAATCCTGATAGCGTTCCGGTGGTTTCGGGTTCAGGCGAAATTAAAATTCCATAGTTGTTGTTGCTCTTATTCGCCCAAACCTGGGCCAATGTAGGCGTGATGTTCCATGCTAAAAGGACTTGGTTTGAATTTACTTGGGCAGGGGTTACCGTCACCGCGTCCATAGGGGTGCTCGCGTAATCCGTCCCGACCGTGATAGGGGAGCTGGTACCTCCGTCCCAGCCGTAGGGAGAAACCACTACGTTCCAGGTGCTTGAGTCGTTCCAGGTGATTTGTCCGGCAGGGGGTGGGATAACTTGGTGGACACCAAAAACATCGCTAACCCCGGATAAGATCGTTGACGTTTCGGTCGTCAATTGAAGGCTTGCCGCCATGATGTTGGCGTTCACCGGCAAGCCATAGGAAAGGTCAAAACGGATAAGTCCAAGCGAGGGTTGGAAAGTTCCGTTCCCGTACCCGACTTGGATTTCCCCCGTCGCGGGTGCGCTATTTGGGTTGTTTCCGTCAATCCAATGAGAGTCGCAACCGGCGTACCCCGCGTCCGGGTAAACCCCGTTCTCAAACTCAACCGTGTAGGCCGTGGACCCTGGTCCTGTGGCTCCTTGGGGGCCTGTCGGCCCGGAAGGCCCTTTGTCACAACCTGCCAACAAACTAACCAGCGCAAGAAACAGATATTTTTTCATGGGTCTATCCTTTCAATAGGAATAATTAAAAGCCGTAGCGTTCCCGCCGCTGACGGGGACGGCGACTGAACCCGATTGCCCTTCGAAGGAAACATATAAAGTCGGTGAATATTGGGTGGTGTTCATGGTGAACCCGTAATTGCCGGGTCCAAGGATGAATTTCGGACCGCCGCAATCTTGGGTGGCAACCGACTGCCCGGCCATGGAAACGTTGGTAAGACAGCAATTTCCGCTCGTAAACCAAACCTGGAAGGATGAGCAGGCATCCGTGGCGCTGATATAAAGCTCCCCACTCCACTCAAAAGCATAATTGCTCCCGCAAGTCCCGATTCCCAAGAGGGTGTTAGTCACGGTTACTTTCGCGTTTGAGCTGAAATTTTTAACGATTGTTTGCGGGGCGCTGAAAGCCCTGGGGTAAGGCGTGGGCTCAAAATCGAGGGCTGTAACGGCGAAACTGGGTTGCTGGTCAACGCAATTATTGGCTATGACCGTGACCGTGCCGGTGTCGGCATTCCCGAAACCAATTGTTGCCGGGCCAAAAGCACCGCTCCAATTGTTTGGAAATGGTGAAAAAGCAATTTTGGCGGGTATGAAAAGGTTTCCTGGCTGGCTATAAATCAGGTTGAAGGTATAAGGCGCACCAGGGTTCGTGGAAGTGAAGGATTCCGGGACGGTCGGGGTCAAATAAAGCGTTGCCCCCGCCGAATTGAAGTTGGCCGTTTCATTGACGACTGATACCGGCATGGTGATCGTGCTCGGTGCGAAGGGGAAGGGTGTTTGAGCCGGGACCACAAAAGTCCAATTGCCCACTTCCAGGTATGGCGGGTTGAATATGGCTATCCCACTGGCCGTGGTCGATTGACTGAAGACCGTTACCCCGGAAGGCGGTATAGCCTTAACCATCAGGTTAGGTACGGCGATCCCCTTATCCTCAACAAAGACGTTTACAGCACCATAAATGCGGACGGGAGTTGGAGTAAAAGCAATATCGTAAGGTGTGGAGGGACCGTTGTTTTTACAACCCGTTGAACAAACAACAGCAGAAAACGCGACCAACAATATTCTCAAAATGATAACGGATTTTTTTTCCATAAAACCCTCCATAAACGCCACAGATAAACATCCTTTAACCAAATTGCTTTTGCCTTTGTGTCAAGGATGAGATTTTTAACTATTTATAAAAACGTTGACCAGGACATCAAAGTCCACCGGACTTTGATGTCCTGTTGTCACTTTTAGTTTTGAACTACCATTTCCAAATGCCTTATTCAGACCCTTCCGAAATATCGTTCCTAATGGAAATCCAACATATCATCGCCATTAAAAGGGCCGAAAAAGGTTTCGGCCAAGAGTATCTTGCCGAGAAAGTGGATGCGTGCGACCGGGAAGTCCGGCGATGGGAACATAAAACGAAAGCGATTCAAATCAAGATTTTGTATTTGTACAGGCTCGCGAAAATTTTCGACTGTTCAATCCATGATCTTTTGCCGTATGACCCTGTTTATGGCGGCAACGGGCATAAAACCGTTAGCAGCCGTGAAAAAGCCGGATCTAAATTAGACCCGTCGGATACTTGGAGCCATGTTGATTGAAGAAAAGGACAAGAAACGCGTATTAAAGGATTTAGTAGAGCGTTTTAAGAAATTATTGCCTGATGAGAATGTTGAGGGGGACCCCTTTTGGGGGTTG
>CAWCKJ010000012.1:0-337267 GCA_963796105.1 candidate division FCPU426 bacterium | reverse complement strand
CTTTTGTGTGGGTCGGGGGTGAATTGTGCCAGGAAAGGGACGGCACAGGAAGCACGGTTACGAAACAGTTTTTTGCCCAAGGAGAACGGATCGGGACTATTAATTATTTTTATACCCTCGACCACTTGGGCAGTGTGAGGGAAATGACGGATTCAAACGGGGTTGTCCATGCAAAATACGATTATGATCTCTATGGTCGACAAACCAAGCTCAGTGGGGATATGGACGCTGACTTTGGCTACACCGGTTTTTTCATGGAGAGAGCAGCTAATTTGGAGTTGACCTTATTTAGGGCTTATGACGCAGAAAAAGGCCGTTGGCTGAACAGAGATCCATTGCGTGAAAGGGCAGGGCTTAACTTATATTCGATGGTTGATAACAATCCTCTTCGATGGACTGATTATTTAGGTTTATGTGGAGGCGGTGGCGGGGGCAATATGCCCAACACGGGAAATCCTAGTTGGCCTCCAATTCCTAATTTCCCAGTCGATCTTCCAGGAAGCGTCTCAAGTGGGGGAGGTTTTAACCCATTAGACCCTTTTGCTCCAGCACATGATTTTTTCTACGGCTTATTACACGGCGGGGGACCATATGATTGGGGTACTCATGTGTTGCCTCAATCAAATCAATATGATCCTAACGATCCACATTTCTATCAAAAAGTGCAACTTCATGATTTGGGAAATGTAAATTTCGGAATCTATATGGCGGCGGCCGGTTATCCAGAGTGGTTTGCTCAAGACTTAGCTGCTTTACTTAGGCCCCTAGGAAACCCACTCAGACCGGGAGAGCCCACAACCGATCTCGGAAATAGTCAGAGGGCAGCATCAGATATATCGAATGGGTATAATTATTACAACAATCTACCTTGCCTATGATTGGAAAGGTGATGAATATAACTAGGGGCGAAAAAAATGATTAATTTTAAAAAAATTGGAATTTGGATGGTCTTTTTTTTATTTTGCTTAATTATTCTTGAATGTTTTTTGTTAGGCCAGATTTTTGGATATCCAATTTACCGAACAAATATTCTTGCGGCTTTGTGGTTAGGGGTTGGTTATTTATTACCCTTGCTATTTTGGACAACAATTGCGGTGAAGATAGCTGTTAAATTTTCAAATGGTTCAGAGGAAAAACTGCGTTCGAAGAAAGTTGAAATATTATTATTGTTGTTGATTTTATTTTATTTAGTGAATGTTATTTGGTTTTTTGGAACTTGGCACAGAAAATTGATCCCATTTTTACATTTTTTTATACCACTTTTGATGGCTTTTGGATTCATCATTTTCTTTTTTAAAATTGGAAAAACACTTTCATTAACCTTTAAAAAGTTGATTTTTCATTTATCTCTTCTTTTTGGAATACCGTTCTTAATTTGGTTTTTAATTTTTAATTATTTAACATGTTTCTATCCCCCGAAATAACAGTGAATGAAACGGTTTTTTTCTTTGCGACTCTTTTTATTTTAGCTCTGACCCCGTTCTATAAAAATATTCACGCAACTGTTTTCGCGGTGTTTATGCTTATGGTTTCAGAGTTTTGTTTGTGTAGGTAGTAGTTTAAAAGACTTCCTAAACGCGATTTTCTCACGATTTTTCCTTCTCGGCTTCCAACATTATCTTGTGGTCTTGGAAAAGGAATGACATTGCCGATTCCCTGATGGCCACGTTCATGGTGATAAAACGCCAGGTATTCTTTTAAAACCTTCCGAAGTTGTTTTTCACTAATGATGATAAGCCTTGATAAACATTGTTCCTTCACCGACCCGACAAATCTTTCGGCATAGGCATTCATGTTAGGGCTTTGGGATGCCAACTTTATCGTTTGAACGTCTGATTCGTTCAAGATACGGGCGAAATGGGAGGTGTATTTGCTGTCCCGGTCATGAAGCAGGATGTTTTTTTCTTTCAAATAACCTGTTTCAGGGTCGGTGAAATTTCTAGCGATTTGGCGCATCCAGTTTTCGTCCGGATTTGTAGTGACCCCCGCAAAATGGACTTCTCGGGTTTTGAGACGGATGAAGAAAAGGACATAATAGGTAACCAATCCAAATGGCGTCAGGACTTCCCAGGTAAAGAAGTCGGTGGCGGCTAGGTTATCCCAATGGATTTCCAGGAACTCCTTCCAGGTTAGGCCTACCTTGCGTTCTGGAGAAGGAGGAATTCCGTTTCGTTTGAGGACGTTTTGGATGGTTTCGGTATTGGAATCAAAACCAAGAATTTTCAGCCTGCCGACGAGGGTTTCGTAGCCGTCGTTGGGGTTTTCCAGGGCGAGTTTGACGATCAAATCCTCAAGCTCTCTATTGATCTTTGGCCGTCCGGGGTATTTGCGTAACTTGGAATAATCCCATTTTTCCCGCACCAATTCCCGATACCAGCGGTAAAGAGTGGCTGGGGTGAATAGGTTGAAGGCCTTTTCGAGGTAAGCCGGGTCTAGGGCCTTGGCGGCGCGGGCTAAAGCGGCTTTTTCGCCTTCGGTGGGTTTTGGACGATGGGTCAGATGTGCAGAGAGAAACTTGATTTCCTGGATGAGGTACTGAATGACAGCTTCCTGGGAATCCTGGAATATACGTTTCAATTCGGTGACAAATTTCCGACGGGTCATGGACAGCTCCTTATAAACGTGATAGAAACAAGGCCAGCATAAGGGCATAATGAGGTCGAAGTTAGTTTTTGAACGGAAAATTTTAAAGGAAAAGGGATATTATTTTTTTACTATGGATTCCACCGAGACCTTCAACAAGAACAGTGCAAACTTTTTAACAGCAGACGTGTTTGGCGCAGAACTTTCACTGGTTTGTTTGGAGATTTTATGAAAAAAAGCACTTTTTTTCTTATGTTAACCCTTATGTTAGGGATCATTGGATATTTTGGTTATGAGGTATTTCACAAGGAATATGTGACTGTTAAATGCCCGGATTGTGATGGTACTGGGAAGGCTTCCTGCGGCGCGCCGGGTTGCATCCACGGTACCATTCCATGCCCGAATCCCGATTGCCTTCAATTAACCCGGGGGGAATGGGTTCATATGTACGTAAAGGATCATCCCGATACGGATCTCTGGCACAAGTTTGATTATTCCAATGGCGGATGGTCGGCCTACAACCAGGGCCATGTGGGCCACGTCATTCAACTTATCAACGGCCATTGGACGGACGTGGGTATTTGCCCTGTTTGCAATGGAACGGGTAAAGCCGTATGCCCGGTCTGTAATGGCAAAAAAGTTTGCCCAACTTGTCATGGTAAGGGAACGATTGAAAAGGAAGTGCGAAACTGAATAAAAGAGTCGGGTCTGACCTCGTTAGGGGATTTGATTGTCCACGAGAAACGCAGATAAAAGATTTACCTTCCAGTTTGAATACCTCAGAAATTATACATTGTCCTAAATCGGACGGTCCGGGGGTGGTCTGGGCCGAGAAAATCCGTTAGGGCTTTCAATATCTTTTTCCGCATTTTCAAAGCTGTGGCTTGATCAGCTGCGGCCTGATATGCATTGGCCATCTTTTGAAGCAAAGGCAATGAGGGATAAGAGTAATCCGTCCCGATGAACTGCTTGTAAACCTTGAGGGCCTGGTCATACAAAGACTGGGCTTTTTCTTTATGACCCTGGGAAAGGTAAAAATCGGCCATGGCTTCCATGGCATCCGCCGCTTGTTCGCTGTTCACCGTGTAATACCTCTTGCGCAGTTCCAGGGATTGTTTCAGGCTGGATTCTACTTGGTCGAGATGGCCGTTGGCCTGGTTGGCTTTGGCAAGGGTCGCCAAGCATTTCGAGACAAACGGATTTTGCATGTCAAAAATCTTTTGTCCGGTCTTTACGCATTCAGCCAGGGTTTTTTCCGCTCCGGGATAATCCTTGATCTTTCCCTGGATCACCCCGAAATGGTAAAGCAATTGGATGAAAACAAAGGGGTCAGGCCATCATTCATCACTTTACAAATGGTGTGAGTTGTTTACAATGCCCTAATGCCAAGGCCTAAACGGATCCATTATGAAGGGGCGGTTTACCATGTAACCTCGCGCGGTAATGAACGGCGAAAGATTGTTATGAATGACGCCGACCGCTGGATGTTTATTCGGTTATTGGGGGAAATGGTTGAAGAGAATGGTGTGTTATGTCACGCTTGGGTATTGATGGATAATCATTGCCATTTGATGCTGGAAACCCCAAGCGCGAATTTATCAACAGCCATGAAACATTTAAACGCCCAATACACACAAAAATTCAATAAAAAGCATTATCGGAACGGACATTTGTTCCAGGGGCGGTATAAGGCCATTATTGTGGAGAAGGACAGTTATTTAAAGGAATTAAGCCGGTATGTGGTATTGAATCCGGTAAGGGCCCGGATGGTAAAACACCCCAAAGACTGGAAGTGGAGTAGTTATCGGGCGACAGCGGGATTTGATAGGGCGGAAAAATGGCTGGAAGTGGACTGGTTATTAGGGCAGTTTGGAAAGGAAAGAAAAAAGGCGCAAAAATCATACAGGACTTTTGTGGAAGAGGGGATGGGGAAGAAAGAAAAGCCTTGGGATGATTTGTATTCGCGTATATACCTGGGTGGTAAGGAGTTTTTGGACAAGGTTCACGAAGTAGGGCAACGTCACAAACATTTGGATGTACCGAAATACCAGAAACACGTGGTAAAGCAAGATCCGAAAGAAGTGCTGGAGAAAGTAGGAAGAATGTATGGTGAAAAAGCGGAGGAAATATTGAGGGCAGGCAAAAGGGAGTCGGAAGCCCGGGATATGGCGATATATTTATTAAAGAGAAAATTAGGAATGAGTTCCAAGGCGATAGGAATGAAGATGGGGGTGGGGGAAAGCGCGGTGGGAAACCGATTGATGAAGATCAAAAAAAGGTTGGCGGAAGACGAAAAGTTTGCACAAAAGCTAATAAAGTGATGAATGATCACTGCCACACGCTGCGGAGCGTGTGGCCTGACCCCTATGTTTTTCTTGAGGTTGGGTTGTTGAATCCGCTGAATCCGCCAGCGGTGAGCGACCAACGGGAGTCGAAATCGTTTTGGCTTTAGAGAGGTCAAAATCCTTGGCTGGTTTACCACCGGCCATCCAAGCCACCAGGGCTTCAATTTGCGGGAGGGTGATTTGATTTGAAATAACAACTTCCAACGCCTCACGGACCGGTTCATAAGGGTTGGGGATCTTGTCGCCTAAGTCGGCCAAGGCCCGGGCGTTTCCGAAAGGGACGAAGGCGGGAGGGGTGGATTGGGCCGCTTGGCGGACCCGATTTAAGGCCTGTTGGTCGAAACAAGCGTTTATCTTATAAAGATAACTTAAACGGCCTTTTTTAACATTGAGGGTTTGCATCAGGCTTGCCCTGGGGCATTGAGGATCCTTTTGTAATTGGTTTTTAATAACCTCTACCTGACCCAACCATTCCAAAACTTCAGATAATCCTTGAGCCATATAAAACCCCTTCATTTGTTCTTGAGTCAGCCAATATCCCCTGTTTTCTACGGTTCCAGGCCGGTTCCAGGAGTTCCAGAGTTCCAGGTTTCCCGGGTGTCGTGGTTCCAGGCCGGTTCCAGGAGTTCCAGAGTTCCAGGATTCCCGGGTGTCGTGGTTCCAGGCCGGTTCCAGGAGTTCCAGAGTTCCAGGTTTCCCGGGTGTCATGGTTCCAGGCCGGTTCCAGGAGTTCCAGAGTTCCAGGTTTCCCGGGTGTCGTGGTTCCAGGCCAGTTCCAGGAGTTCCAGAGTTCCAGGTTTCCCGGGTGTCGTGGTTCCAGGCCGGTTCCAGGAGTTCCAGGATTCCCGGGTTCTCGTGGTTCTCGTGGTTCCAGAGTCAAAGTAACCGGCCAGAGGTGGGGTCAAAGTCGGTGGCCAGACAGGGGGTTAAAGCTCGTGGCCAATGACACTCAAGGATTATCTGAAGTTTTGGAATGGTTGGGTCAGGTAGAGGTTATTAAAAACCAATTACAAAAGGATCCTCAATGCCCCAGGGCAAGCCGAGATAACCTGGGAACAGCAGGACTTAAGCCGGGAACAAGCCGAGATAACCCGGGAACAGCAGGACTTAAGCCGGGAACAGGCTGAGATAACCACGGGAACTGCTGGACTTAAGCTGGGAACAGAACCAGTTTTCCACCGACCGAAGCCGACTTTTCCGCTAGATTTCACGGTGGCATTTTGCCCCGTGGCGGGGCAAGATGGCTTTTATTCAAAAGCTCAATTTGGGAGGGTTAGATGCGGTTTACACTCATTTTGGCCTCAACCTGTCTTTTCATAACAGCCCTTCTTTATCCATTGGTTTTAAGCGCTAAGGATGTCCCCTTTGAGGTCCTCCCCTGGAACGGCTACAAAGCCGCCCTATCCCTGACCTATGACGACGGCGACCCCTGTCACTTGGACGTGGCAATCCCGGAGATGGCCAAAAGGAAACTAAGGGGTACCTTTTACCTGATCGCGGGCAAGCTGGACCGGCCCGACGATTGGAAAAAAGCCGCCATCTTCGACCAGGAAATCGGCAACCACACCATGACCCACAGCCACGTGAACGAGCTGAAGCCCGACGATGAGAAAAACGAGGTGGTGGAGGCCAAGGATAAACTCCAGCGCTTATGTGCCGTGCCAGTGCTGACTTTGGCCTATCCCTACGTGGAGATTTCGCCGGGCCTGAGGAAATGGGTCGAGGCGGAGAATTTCGCGGCCAGGGGCGGGGGCGGCAACGCATACCTCACGCCGGACATGGAACCGGATTGGTTCAACCTGCCCAGCCAAGCCACCATGACCGCCTTCGCGTACGAAACCTACAAGAATTGGGTGGACCAGGACCTTTCCTCCGGGGCCTGGACCGTGCTGATGATCCACGCCATCGAGCCCTCGAACTGGTACCAGCCCATCACCCGGGAGACCTACACGAAACTCCTGGATTACCTGGTGGAAAAATGAAAAAAAGGGGTCGCGTCTTCACTTTACACTCTGGATATTGTATATTTCATGAATGGCCAGAGCGTTAAGGGTTCATTTTATAGGGGCTGTGTACCACGTGACCTCCCGAGGGAACGAGAGGAAGAATATCGTCCGATCGGATCAGGATCGTGAGCTGTTTTTAAGGGTGCTTGCCCAGACGATAGAAGACTATAACGTGGTTTGCCATGCTTGGGTGTTGATGGATAACCATTACCATCTTTTAATTGAAACCCCGGAAGCCAATCTTTCCAAAGCCATGAGGCATTTGAACGGTGTTTATACCCAAAAACATAACCGGGGCAACCGCCGGGTAGGACATTTGTTTCAAGGGCGGTATAAGGCGATTCTGGTCGAGAAAGGATCGCATTTATTGGAGCTTTGCCGGTATGTGGTCTTAAACCCTGTCAGGGCCAAAATGGCGAAACATCCAAAGGAATGGAAATGGAGCAGTTACCATGCGACGGCTGGAAGGGATAAGAAAGAGCCCTGGCTGACAACTGATTGGATATTGGGACAATTTGGAAATAGCCGATCAAAAGCCCAAAAAAAATACCGTCAATTTGTACAAGATGGGATGAAGGCGAAAAAGACGCCATGGGAAGATTTATCCGGGATTTATTATGGCGGGGAGGGCCTAAAGAAACAATTAAAAGGATTGTTGAGGCGAAAAGATGACTTGGAGATACCCATGGCCCATAAGCGATTGGACCGAAGGACAGCCGAAGAGGTGATTGAGAGAATCGCAAGGAAATACAAAGTGAAGACGGCTGAAATGTTGAGGGTGACGCGAAGGCCGAACGAAGCCAGGGATGCGGCGGTATGGCTGTTGAGGCGAGAAGCGGGACTGGGGTTAAAAGAGATTGGGGAAAGGTTGGGGGTGAGGTATTCGGCGGTTGGAAACCGGATGGCGGTGATTCGCAATAGGATGGATGGGGATGAGGGGTTTAGGAAGAGGATTTCAGAATGTAAAACGAAGACTTGATCCCGATGCCATGAGTATATTGTTGAAATGTTATTGGCGTGACTGGTCCTTTCCTTTAAGATAATCCGATGAAAATCATTAAAATATCTTATGCTTTCCTCGTATTTCTTTGGGCTTTCGCCTCTCCAGTCCGGGCCGATTTCGGATGCCATTTCATCGTGAACAGCCGTTCGGCTTTCACAATAGACACATCCGATAAAAAGTTATCCTTCCGTTTTACCTGCCAACAAGACATGAGCCTAGTAGCGGCTTCGGTTTACTGCCTGAAGGCCTTAAATCCACCTGGTTATTTAATCAGCGTCCGGGAAGACGTAAATGGTATGCCCTCACCGGAAATTTTAGGGCAGGCTTCCATTATTCCTAAAGCCGACAATTGGGCCACCATACCGATGCCGAATGTTTCTTTAACCGCTGGAAAGGTCTATCACTTGGTTTTGGAATGGGACACTAATCGAGGGGGTATCCATAAGGTGGGAGTGATCGGGCCCCAAAACAAGGCTTCCTTCGCTTTTACGGACAAACCCAATTACATCAACCCTTTGGACGAAACAAATGATTCCAAATTGGAAGTATTTTCCTGTGAGAAGGATGTTTGGAAAAAATTAAAACGCCAGCCCCTTTACGTTCTGCATGGCGGTGGACAGATCCATCAGGGCGATCCCTATGACTCCCCTCTGGATATGCCGATCCACGGTAATGGGACGCCGGGGGATGAAAAGGGATACCTATTGCAAGGGGAAGCCCTCCATCCGCATTGCGGTATTTTGGCGAACGGCTTCACCATTCGGATAAAAAAAGTGGGGAATCCGACGGCCCCGCTTAACTATCGCGTCTATACCAATGATTATATGAAGCATGAGACGAAATTTGCCTTTTCGGGAAAGGCTCTGGAACCGGACCAAGTGGGGACTGAATATTCGTGGGTGACGGTAGGGTTTGATACTCCTAATAAAACCCAAGGTTTCCAGCCCCAGTGTACTTATATCGCCTTTCAAGCGGATTCGGGTAAGTACGGTTCCAGTATGTCGGATTGTTCGGATTGTTATGTCCTTTCAGGGGTCCAAAATACCGGTAACCTCTCGGACGCTTCTGAGCTTTCCTTTGACGGGGGAGCGCATCTTTCGCGTGCCGCTTACTCTTTTGATGGCGGGTCGACTTTTCTTGATAATTTTGAGGCTGATGCCAATTTAATATTATTAGGCCCGCCCTGTCCCGAAGGGGAGAAAGTGGGGTTACCGCCTATTCCAGCGCTTTCACCCTTGCCCAGGAACTTGAATCCATGAAGCGACTCTTTCAACAATGGACTGGGTTAATTTTCTTTTTGTTTTTGGCCCCGGCTGTTCTTTTCGCTTTGTCCAGTATTAACCAAGATGAAACTTTCAAATCCTCCCGGAAACAGGCTTTGGAACATTACAACCAAGGCCAATTCAAAGCGGCCCTGGAAAGCGAGAAAATCGCTTACCAGGTAGCGCTGGGGTTCTATGGTCCAAACCACCCCTTTTTGGCGTCCATTCTTGGCGATTTGGCCGAAATGAGGCGCAATCTTGGCCAATATTCCGAGGCGGAAAAAAACCTGAAATGGGGCCTAGCCCTGCAGGAGCAGGTTTTAGAGCCAGGTGATCCCAAACTAGCCGACACACTGGAAAAGCTTGTGGATCTTTACCAGGATTTGGGCCGCTATGAGGACGCCTATTATTTGGAAAAAAGGGCTGCTGCCATCCAGAGGGGGACAAAGGGTTTTACGGGTGAAGGTATCCTGTTAAGCCGGTTGGGGCTTTTGGAAATGGAATTGGGAAAAACCGAAGAGTCCCAAAAAAGTCTTTCTCAAGCCGTCAGTCTGTTGGGAAATAGCAGGGTAAATAACAGCCTATCCCAGATTAATCCGCTTCAGACCAGGGCGGAACTATTAATCCGGCTGGAAAAATGGGATGACGCGCAAAAAGATCTTGAGAAGATATTGGAAATCGAAAAGAACAATTACACGGGTTTTGGGGCGCAAACCGCCGACGCCTTGAGGGCTTTGGGGGATTTTTATACCCAACGGAAAATGGGGGACAAATCAAAGTCGCTTTATGAACAAGCCTTGAAAATTTACCAAAAAATAATACTGGGTAACAAAGGCTATCCGGCCCTAAGCCTGATGGAAAAGACCGCGGCGGCCTACAGGGGAGTAGAAGGCTATGCCGAAGCCCTGGATTTGGATACCAAGGCTCTCGATGTGGAAAAGGATGTCTTTGGACCAAACCATCCCCGTACAGCCCTTTGCGAGGCGAGAATTGCCCTGGATGATCAGTTAATGGGAAACAGCCAACAGGCCCAGACCCACCGCCAGGAGGCGGTTGCGACCCTCAAGGCCGCCTTGGGGGATTCTCACCCGCTTATCCAGGTTATCGACAAAACGATTTCTCATTAATCAATTTGGTGAAAGGTTTATATGCCCGATAATAAATTGGCCACTTTAAAACATTGCATAGGATTGATGGTTCTAACAATATTTTCAGCCGTGCCGTTTTCTTGGGCCACGGATTCTCCCGCCCCCTCATCGGATTTCCCTGGAAACCTATTCATCCGCCAGAATGCGGGTGATACCAAGGTCTTCAAGGTGGAATTCCAAAAACTGTTTGGGGATTTCAAAGCGAATGGTTTTTCGGATTATAGCCTGCACCGGGACTTGAAAAACCCGCGTTACCTGATCCTGACTTTGAAATGCGCCAACTTGAATAACGGCATTCATTTCATTAAATCCGCGACTTATAAGGCTTCCATGAAAAAAGCCGGGGTGAAGGATTCCATGGTTTGGAGCGGCGTGGATATTAACCCTCGGACCTATTCACCATTGCCCCAAAAACCAGCGGGCATCGTGATCGCGCGTAATACATTGCGCTCTTATGACTATTGGAAAGCTCAATTCGATTCAGAACACGATACCCATCACGGCGGAAAGAACGAGAATCCCGGGGAGCATTACCATGGTGAGAGACAATACAAAGCTGGAAACTACAGCATCCATAGGGGATTAGGCAAGCCGGACACGGCCATCGTGGTCCACGAGGCGTCCGATATAACCAAGGCCCCAGCATTCATGAATTCAGCTCCCATGAGGATCATGCAGGACCCATTCGGGATTACCAAATTCGAAGTGTGGTATGGTTACAACCTGGAGGAGGGCTCTTTCTGAATTTTAGCGATTTAAAAATTTTCAGGGGTTTGAGGACCATCAGCAACTTGGTCGTCCTGCCCCACTCGGTATTCGCCCTGCCTTTCGCCCTTGCGAGCCTCTTGACCGCGACTCATGGGAAGCCCTCCTTGCACGTTCTTCTCTGGGTGATTGTTTGCATGGTCCTGGCCCGCACGACGGCCATGGCATACAACCGCTTGATGGACGCCAATATCGACGCCAAGAATCCCCGAACCAAAGACCGGGATATCCCCGCGGGGCGCATCAAGCCCTGGCAAGTCAAGATCCTGGTTTGGGTCACGAGTTTCGGTTTCGTGCTCTCCTGCATCCCCTTGAATCCCCTGGCGTTCAAACTTTCTCCTGTAGTCCTGGTTATCCTCTTTTTCTATACCCACACCAAGCGCTTTACCTGGACCTCCCACCTGTTTTTGGGCCTGGCCCTGGGGGTGGCTCCGGTCGGGGCCTGGATCGCGGCGACGGGGAAGTTTGAAGTGGCCCCCCTCTGGCTATTAGCGGCGGTGATTTGTTTCCTGGCGGGGTTCGACATCCTTTACTCCACCCAGGACGAGGCTTTCGACCGGGCCCAGGGGCTTCATTCCTGGATTACCCGCTGGGGCCTGGCCAACAGCCTAAAGGCCTCTCGATTCTTCCATACCCTTATGTTAGGATTTTTGGCCGGTTTCGGGGCCCAGGCGGGCTTTCATCTGATTTATTACCTGGGGATAGCCCTCATCGGGGCCATCCTTTACTTTCAGCACCGCCTTTCTTATCGTCTTGAGACCAATAGGGGAGAAACCGTCTTTTATCTTTCACCTGCCATGATGAAACTAAATGGTTGGATTTCAATCCTATACTTCCTGATTGTGGGAGCAGCCCTTTGGTTTTGAAAAGCCGACTATCCGTTTCACCCATCAAGGACCTGTTCGAGAAAGTGGAGGCGGGAGTCCGCCTTAAGGAAGTGGACGCCCTTCGCCTTTTCGAAACCCAGGACCTCTATATCCTGGGGGAACTCGCAAACCTGGTCCGCGAAAGAAAGAACGGCAACCGGACCTATTACAACATCAACAGGCATATTGACTATACAAACGTCTGCGAAACCTCCTGCAAGTTCTGCGCCTTTTCCCGGTTCGAGGGGGAAGAGGGCGAGTTCAGCTTCACCCACCAGCAGATGGCCCAGAAAGCGCTGGAAGCGTTCGAAAAAGAGCGCATCACCGAACTTCATATCGTGGGGGGGCTTCATCCCAAGTACGACCTGGAATGGTACGAGACCATGCTTCGGCTGTTGAAAAAAACAGTCCCGACGGTCCACTTGAAATGCTTCACGGCAGTGGAAATCCATTATTTCTCCGACAAGTTCAATTTACCCGTTCGTGAAATCCTATCCCGGTTAATAGAGGCGGGGCTGGATTCCATGCCGGGAGGCGGGGCGGAAATTTTTCATCCCGAGATCCGGGAGCAAATCTGTCCCGGCAAAGCCGACGCCGACCAATGGATGGAGGTCCACCGGGCCGCCCACGGCCTGGGTTTAAGGACGAACGCCACCATGCTTTACGGCCATATCGAGAGGCACGAGCACCGGGTGGACCACATGAGGAGGCTTCGAGAATTGCAGGATGAGACGGGCGGGTTCCAAACCTTCATCCCCCTGGCTTTCCATCCCGACCATACGGCCATGGACCAGTTCGCCAGGCCCTCTGGAGTCGAGGACCTGAAAACCCTCGCGGTGGCGAGGGCCTATTTGGATAATTTCGACCATATCAAGGCCTATTGGGTGACACTGGGCGCGAAGCTGGCCCAGCTTTCCCTTTCCTTCGGGGTGGACGACATCGACGGGACGGTCATCGAGGAAAATATCTACCGCATGGCAGGAAGCGACACGCCCCAGGCCATGACCGTGCTGGACCTTCAGAAGTTGATCCGAGAGGCGGGACGTATTCCGGTGGAAAGGGACACCCTGTACCGAGAAATCCGTGTTCCGCAGGGAAAAACCCCTGTGGGGGTTTAAGAGGTCTAACAAAATTCATGATTTCACCACATGCCAGCTTTCATTAAAACATTTAATGGAGCTGGTATAGTACCGATCTCCATATATTTTTTAATGAAGATCGGCACAGAGACTCAAAGACACAGCCGAAACGAAAGAATTTTTAATAGATTATCTTTGCTGGGTCTCTGGGTCCCTGTGGTGAAAAGAGGTTTTTATTAGTTTCTCTAAAATTGATTCATCTGAAAACGAGGAATAAATGAGCGAGACACAATCTACTTCAATAGGATCAACTGATAAACAGGCGGAACCTATCAGCGCGCCGCAAGTAGCCACGACGGTTCAACCGGCGCCTACGGCAACGGCGGCGGATGCCGCCCCAAAACCAGCGCCGGCTCCCGCTACCGTTACACCGCCAATTCCCAGCTTGCCCTTGGTTTTCACCGCCAAGCCCATGAGGATCGGGGTTTTTGGCTTCCTGAACATCCAGCCCTTGATTTGGGGTTTGGGAGGGCATCACAAGCTGGTCCAATCCTCCCCGAATCAGATGGGAAAACTGCTCTCGGAGGGAAGGGTGGACGTTGCCATCGCCCCCATCGCGGCCTATTTCCTCAATCCGGCCCTCCATATAGTTCCAATAGCCGCCATCGGCAGTAACGGGGCCATCAAAAGCATCAGGATTCTTTCCCACAGGCCTCTCCAGGCTGTCCAGTGCCTTTACGTGGATGACCGTTCCCAAACCTCGGTCTTGATGGCGCGCTTGATCCTGAAAAAATGGTTCGGGGTGAAGGACTTGGAAGTGGTGGCGATCAAGGCCGAGACATTCCATTCCAGCCAGACCAAGCCTTGGGAGGCGGTGCTCCAGTTCGGGGACATGGCGCTTTTGTCGGCCCCGACCGGAATGACCGTGACCGACTTGGGCGAGGAATGGTATTTGAGAACCCAAAAGCCCTTCATCCACGCGGTTTGGATGGCCCGCTCTGTTCCCATCGCCCGTGAGATCGAGTCCGACCTCCTGACCGCCAAGAACGAGGGCATCAAGCATTGCGAGGAAATCGTCAATCAATACAAGGGTCTTTGGACTTTCCATCGGTCCATGGCCAAGGAGTACCTGGAAAAAATCGTCCGATACAATTACGGCCCCGAGGAAGTGAAGGGCCAGTTGGAATTTCAACGCCTATTAAAAGAAGAAAAACTGATTCTTTAACAACGGGGAAAAGAAGACCTATGCCATCAACAACCATGGAAACCCTGCAGGAAAAAGTATTGGACGGACACATCGTCAACCGTCGGGAAGCGTTGGAGCTTTACCAGGGTTCGGAATTGAACGAATTAGGCGCCATCGCGGATGTCCTGAAAACCAGGTCCAAGGGCGACAAGATCGCGACCTATCTGATCGACCGGAACATCAATTACACCAACGTTTGTGTGACCTACTGCAAATTTTGCGCTTTTTACCGGGAGTCGGGTGACGAGAAGGAAGGGTACGTCAACCAGGCGGAGCAAATCATTCACAAGGTAACGGAGGCCAAGGCCTTGGGCGCCACCCAGATTCTTTTACAGGGAGGGCACAACCCGGACCTGAAACTGGATTGGTACCTGGACATGCTCTCCAAGGTGAAAAAAGCCCACCCTGATATCACCATGCACGCTTTTTCGCCTCCTGAATTAGTCCATTTCTCAGGGCTCTTTGGAATGCCGGTTAAGGAAATCCTCCTGGAATTCAGGAAGGCAGGAATGGATTCCATGCCGGGGGGCGGTGCCGAGATTCTGGTGGACCGGGTCAGGAAGGAAATCGCCCCCTTGAAGGCCTCCACCGAGGAGTGGCTGGGTGTCATGCGCGATTTGCATTCCATCGGAATGAGGTCCACCGCCACCATGATGTTCGGGCACGTGGAAACGGCGGAAGACCGAATCGAGCATGTTTTCCGGGTCAGAGAACTTCAGGAAGAGACCGGCGGATTCCTGGGTTTTATCCCCTGGTTGTACCAGCCCGGCAACGAGAGCCTGGGCCTGAAAAGCGCGAGCGGTATGGAATATCTTAAAACCCTGGCCTTGTCACGTATTATCCTGAACCATTGCCTGCCCAACGTGCAGGCCTCCTGGCTGACCCCGGGTAAAAAAATCGGGCAATTGGGGTTAAAATACGGCGCCAACGACCTGGGGAGCATTATGCTTGAGGAAAATGTCGTATCCTCCACCGGGACTAGATATACGATGGAATTGCCGGAAATGAGGAGGCTGATCCAGGAGATGGGATTTGAGCCTCATCAAAGGGACACCTTATATAATCTGGTCAATTAACGTTTTTCTTTGTAAGCCATAAAATCTTTCCGGGTGTTTTAATCATAGAGGTGTTTATGAATCAATATAACGAGCGGCACGCCAAGGCCGGTTTGACGGCGAAATTGCCTTCCATCGAGACCTTTCCCAACCAGTTCAAGGGCTACACCATTCGGATTGAGATTCCTGAATATACCGCGGTCTGTCCCAAAACCGGGCTTCCCGACTTCGGGACCATCGTATTGGAATATGAGCCGGTCAAAGAAGTCTTGGAGTTGAAATCACTCAAAGGATACGTCCTGGCCTTCCGCAATGTCGGCATTTTCTACGAGAACGCCGTGAACCGCATGCTAAAGGATTTTGTCGCCGCGTCCAAACCCAAGTGGTGCAGGGTCACGGGGGAGTTCAATACCAGAGGCGGGATGCATTCCACCATTACAGCCGAATATGGCAAGAGAAGCGCGGGGAAAAATTAATTGTTATCAGGCATTTTTCAAGGAGAAATGGATGTCAATTAAAACCGAATGGACCACCAATACCTTTGGCCATGTTTACAAGGGAAAGTCCTTGTTCCGGGGCAAGACTCCGTTCCAATCCGTGGAAATTTTCAAGAACCAAACTTACGGGACCCTTCTTTTCCTGGATGGGAAAATCCAGATCAGCCAGGGGGATGAGAACCGCTACCACCAATATTTAGTTTCGGCGCCCCTGTTGGCCCACTCGAACCCCAAGAGCATTTGTATCATCGGAGGAGGGGATTGTTTCGCTATCGAGGAAGCCGTCAAATTTAAAAGCCTGAAGCGGATCTTGATGGTGGAAATAGACAAGGGAGTGGTGGATTTCAGCCGAAAAAACTACCCTGAAATCAGGAAATGCCTCAAGGATCCCCGGGTGGAAATTGTCTATGAGGACGCCAGGGAGCGGATGAAAATCGACACCGAGGCTTTTGATGTCTTGATCATCGACCTGACCGAGCCCCACGGCCCTTCCAAGAAACTTTACACACAGGAGTTCTACAGGCTTTGTAAAAAGAGATTAAAACCCAACGGGCTTATCGGCATCCACACGGACAATTACTATCTTTTCCCTGAGTCCTTCGCCACGATCTATAAGACCTTCCATTTAGTTTTCCCTAATATCCTGACGGCCAGGGTCGATATGCCATGCTTTGGAATGGGCTGGACCTACCGCATCGGCTCCATGAAACCGGCCTCCTTGAAAATCATGGAATCCAACGTTCGAAAGTTGAAAAAGCAGGGGATCACCTTCGATTATTTCACGCCCTCGCAGTTTCTTGTGCAGCCTACCAACGAGGAGCTAAAAGTTTTAAGGACAAGGGGCAGGATTTCCACGGACCGGAAGCCCTTTGACAAGTTCGCGAAGATGGAAAAATACGTAACGAGATGATCGGAATGGGCTGGGTCGTAGGCTTCATGGCTGTTTTATCCCTAATTATTACGAATAGGTATAAACACTCATTGTGGTAGAATTCACCACATGAATGGGATGAATAAGAAAAGTCCAGGGCTTGCCTTTCTTGCATCCAAGAGTCAAATCTCCTTTCATCCGTGGGTTTTATTCGGATCATTCTGTTTTTCCAATGCTCTCCTTTCTTACTTCTCGCTGCCATTTTCCCAAAAGATCTGGATTGGTGTCCTGGGTATATTGATCCCATTTCTCATAACTTGTTGGGATTCCTTGAGCCAACGCTCCGTTTTACCTAAGGAACCACACATTCAACCTGGTTCGCATACTATCCAAATGGCGGATAAAAGCGATCTCCTCCCGTTTCGGGATGAATTCTTACCCTCCCGCTGGTTGAAATGGGGAATGCTACTCTTGGTACCTGCTGTGTTCCTGCGTTTTTGGGAATTAAAGGCTCTATCGGTGTGGCCTATCACGGATGAGGGAATGTTCGGTTATGAGGCTTTGCGCCTGATGGAAGGGGAGCCTCCAAGGTGGCTTTATTTTTTCAATGGCTATCCTCCCCTTTTAATCTGTGGGCTGGGATCTTTTTTCACGGCTTTCGGCGTTTCTCTTAAGACGTTCTGGCTGTTCACGGCGATTTTTTCGCTTGCCGCATTGATTTTTTTCTTTTGGGCCGTCCGAATATTTTTCAGCGAATCCTTCAGTATTATTTTCCTGGCTGTTATGGGGCTCGGTTATTGGCCAATTTATTGCGGACGATTCGTCACCCCCGGAACTCTTTTGCTTTTTTGGATGGGACTTGTCTTTACTTTGCTTGCGTATTTTCTCGAAAAATCGGCAGAAAAATTCCTCGTTTTAATCGCTGCTTGTTTGGGCTTGGTTGTCGGCAGCGGATTTTACATTTATTTCAATTGGCCCGTGGTAGCCATTATCGTTTTCCTTGCCTTGGTCTGGGACTTGCTGCGAAATAAACCAAAAAGCGTCAAACCCCTGATCGTTTTTACATTGGCGGCGGGGTTGGTATTGGCCCCGCTGGCCTGGAATTTCATACGGTGTGCGGATAAGACTTATCTGGTCGGGTTATCCATTTTTCACAGTTTGCCAGATAACAACTATTTCAAAGCCCAGCTTTCAATTCTTTCTGCCTTTTTTTGGGGCCCCGCTCCATCCGCCGGCTTTGCCTATAAGCCTTTCTGGGGCGGCTTTTTCAACCCGGTTTTGGGCGCCCTCATTTTCCTAGGGCTGCTTGATCTTTGGCGTTTAAGATTCCATGGTTGGTTAAAGATCCTGCCTTTCATCGGCTTGGTGTTATGGCTGCCCCAAGGCTTGAGCCGGGGGGAAGAATATATGAGAATGGTACAGTTAATTCCGTTTTTTTTGGTTCTGGCCGTTATTGGGGCAAGACTGCTTTTCATCCATGCGGCGTTGAGAAAAATTCGTTTCGGCGCCTTAGCGCTCGCGATGATGAGTCTTTCCGTTAGTCTCGACGCCTACCATCTATTCGGAGTCTATCATCAATGGTGGATTCCCGCCCACGACCCTTGGTTTAACTGCAAGTCCTTGGAAAGGCAAAGGGCTTTTCAAATATTCGACCATGCCCAAAGCCAATGGGGTCCCGGGCTTATCCTGGCGGATCTAGTGGATGATATCCACGACCAGACCTTATCCATAGCCTCCTGGGAGTTCAACGCTTTGGAGAATCCAAAGGCACCAGTGCCCCGGGTGCCTTGGGCGGGAATTCTTTGCAATGTTCACTATAAAGATTATTTGTCCCGTCTTTTTCCGGCGGCTCAATGGAATTGGCTGGCTTCGGATGTTTTCCGGGAAGATGGGGGATTAATGGCCGGAATCATTCCTGTGACGGCCAATCGACTACCCCTTCTTAAGCGGTGGGTGAAGGCTGAAAAGTCCATGCATGTTTTTGCCGGTGATGTGTTTGAAAATTTACTGCCCAATAAAGCTGGTATACTTTCTGAGCGCTTGGATCGGCTTTATCCGCAATTTAAAGGTGATCCATTCCTAGAATCCTGTTTTTGGGAAAAGAAGGCCCACATCGCTTTTATGAACCGGAGGTGCGGGGAAATGGTGGAACCCCTGCAAAAGGCCTTAAAACTGGGTGTGCCGGAAGCGCACCTTTACAACCGTCTGGGAGTGGTTTATCTCGAATTGGGTGATTTTGAAAAAGCGGGAATGGCCCTCAAGAAAGCGATGGCATTTCGAGATAATCACACATCCGCTGCCTGGCTTATCACCCATTATTTGGAGTCGCGCCATTCATTACCTTTCCCCTGAGATGGGGGTTTCCCCTTACAACAAACATGGGGAAATCCGGCTGAGTTTAGGACATTTGACCCAAGTGAGACTGGATGTCCGAGAATATTTTTCCGGTATCCAGAAACTCAAAGCACCTGACTTTTTCGCAGGTTTTAGCCATTTTGTTCATGCAAGTGATGTTTCGGCATGGACTTTCGGAGACATAGGTTCTCGAGGGCGCGTCCTGGTTGGCGGCTGGGAATAGGGGGTCGGTGGAGTCGTACCCCGACATGCGGGCGTTGGTGGCGCCGAAAATCGCGATCACGAAAGTCCTGTTCCTGAAGGGGGTATTTCCAGGGGCGGGTAATTTCCTGGCCGCCGCGATATGAAGCGGCCCTGTGTCGGCCGAGATGAAATAATCAGTGGAGTCAATCAAGGCTGCGTAGCCATCCAGCGACATAGTGTTTGGAACTATCGTAATCCCGTTTTTTTCAACATTCCCCAGTTTTTCCAACAGTTGTTTTTCAATCCCTTTCGCGGTGAACCCGGACCCGAGTATCACGTGCCCTTTCAACTTCAATAATCCTTTTAAAAGCTCCAATTGGTTCTCGAAAGGAACCCGGTTATAGGGCGAGGCCGCGTCGGGGTTGAGGAAGAAGACTGGAATGCCGTGTGGAATTTTACTATTTTCTAAGAATGATTTAGCTTCCTCTGTGGCCCGTTTCGAGAGAACGATGGTCCCGCCCTTATAAGTTCCAGGATTGTTAGCGTCCGTGATTTTCGAGAGAATCTTGTAGGGGAGGCCGTAAGACTGATACATGAAATGACAGGTTCCCGTCTTGGCCCGCAGGTTCCAAAGAATTTCAGGGGCCGCGGTCATCATATTCATCACCTTTTGGCCTTTGGGAAAAATATGCTGGTCCCCAAGGAAAGGACAGCAATTCATGCAGAGATCGTAGTGGTTTTCCAAGGTGAGTTTCCGGACTGATTCCAGGTCGCTTTCGTTGGGGTATTGCCCGCCGGTGAAGATGGGGTAGAGTTTCGTGATCTCGGGATGACCCTCGAAAAAACAAGCCACGGATTTCTTGACCACATAGTCGATCTGGGCGTTGGGGAAGAAGTTCCGGAACGCCGATACGCTTCCCGACGCCAGGATGGCGTCCCCGATATGAATGTCCGATACGACCAGGATTTTTTTGTATTCCTTGACGCTTTTGGCGATCCGGAGGTTCCGGTTAAAGATGAACCGGGCTAAGGGTCGATTGCCAATGAGGGGAATGAAAGCGAGGTCCAATAGCCAGGCCCCGGCCCGGGGAAACCAAGCCGTCAGGACGCTGGTCAGGTGGAAAAGGTTCCGTGAAAACGTGTTATCAAGCATGGCCGGAATTGTACTTTATTCGGCGCTATCTTTGGGGCCAAACTTGATGGGGAAGCTCGCAAACCTGCCAGGGTTGTTTTATCTGGGGAAACCTGGCTCAAGGCGTGATAAGCCTCTCTTCTGTATTAAGGAGGGTCCTGTTAATCTAGAGCCATGAATCAACGTTTGATGCTCTTCGCCAAATATATCGTCACCCAGGACCGTCCCCAGCCCATTGAGAACGGTTTCGTGATGATTCAAGGCAATCGAATTCTTCAGGTAGGCCAGCGCCGGAACCTGTTCTCGCACCCCGCGGTTCGGCTCCTCGACTTGGGGAACACGATTCTTTTACCGGGATTGATCAACGCGCATTGCCACTTGGATTACACCCTTTTCAAGGGAAAGGTTCCTTATCGGGGAAGATTCCGGGATTGGCTCAAAAGAATGGGAGCCATAGCCAAACAAACGCCCCCCCTGGATTACCGAAAGGGGGTGGATAAGGGAATACGGGAAAGCATAGCCTACGGCACCACGACCCTCTGCGACATATCCACCAGAGGGCAAAGTCTAGGCCGGTTAAGGGAATCGGGGCTCCGCTCGGTTGTTTTTATTGAAATGCTGGACTTGGATTTGTCCAACCCCTTGAAATACTGGAAACAATTACTGGAGAGACTTCGCGATTTCGACCGAACGCATCATGCCGGTGAAATCGTTCAATGGGGTTTAAGTCCCCATACCCCCTTCACTGTTTCCAAGGAACTTTTCAAATTGGCCGGGGATTATTTGAATCTAAAGGGGAACATACCAACCAGCCTTCATTTATCCGAAAGCAGGGAAGAGGCGGCTTACTTTAAGAATGGGAAAGGACCCATCGCGGAGAGGGTCCGGCTCTTGAACCCGCAATGGCCGATTCCTATCCAAACCACACCGGTTCAATATGTCAATGGTTTGGGATGGCTCCCTAAACTGAATTTGGCGGTGCATTTGAACATAGTGGACAGCAAAGATTTGAGGCTCTTGTCCAAAAACCGTGTGGCGGTAGTTCATTGCCCCGGAAGCCACCGATTCTTCAAGCATCCTCCTTTCCGATTTAAGCAAATGAGGAAGCACCGAATACCCCTGTGCCTGGGAACCGACAGCTTGGCCAGCAACCAATCCCTTTCCCTATTCAGGGAGATGAGATTGTTCCGGGAAGAGCACCCGGATGTTTCCCCCCAGGAAATCCTGTCCATGGTGACTGTGAATGCCGCTCGAGCCATCGGTAAGGGCTTCCAATTGGGCCAAATCAGGCCAGGGTTCCTGGCGGATCTGATTGGTATTCCCTCCCCTGGCAGGGGAAAAGGGGATTCTGGCATCCTGGATCATGTGATCGGTTACAAGGGGACTGTCTCTTTCGCGATGGTGAACGGGAACTTAAAACTCAGGATGGCCTAAAACCCTTTGCCCGCGCGCATGTTCCGGTTTTTTATGGGGTTTAGAGTTCTTGACACCTCTTTGAAAAACCTTATAATTCAACACCTTGTTGAGAAAAGCCTCTATTTTGAATGGGGCTCTAAAAAAGGATCCGGTTATTTTCATGCAAAAGACTTATTTGCCGACGACAAAAGACATACAACGCAAGTGGTGGCTGGTGGACGCCAAGGACCAAGTCCTGGGCCGTTTGACTTCCCAGGTTGCCGCCATCTTGAGGGGAAAGCACAAGCCCACCTTCACGCCCCACGTGGAAAACGGCGATCATGTGGTCATCATCAACGCCGAGAAGATCGTGTTGACCGGCAACAAGTGGGCGACCAAGGCCCATCACCGCACTTCCGGGAGGCCGGGCGGACTTTCCACGGAAGAATACAAGGTCCTCCGCTACAAGAAGCCGGAGCGGATATTGGAGTATGCCATCCGCGGAATGCTTCCGAAAACATCCCAAGGGGAAAAGATGTTCAGCCGGGTGAATATCTACAGGGGGGAAACCCATAACCATGGAGCCCAGCGCCCCCAACCCCTGGAACTGGTTTATAACGCCAAAAGGGGAGGGGAATAATGACCGCATCGAAAGAGCAGTTCATGGCCACGGGCCGTCGGAAAACATCCGTGTCCCGGGTGATTTTACGGCCGGGTAAAGGCCAGTTTGAGGTCAATGGAAAGCCGATTGAGAAATTTTTTCCCGAGATGAAGATTTCGATAGCCAAGTCCCCGCTGGAGGTTGTCTCAGCCGTGAACAAGTACGATATCACCGCCAATGTCCATGGCGGCGGCGTCAACGGGCAGGCGGAGGCCCTCAGGCACAGCATCGCGAGGGCGCTGGTGAAAATAGACCCCGAGATGAGGCATTCCCTGAAGGTGGCAGGCTTCATGACGCGCGACCCGCGCATGGTGGAACGCAAGAAGTACGGACGGAAAAAAGCACGCAAACGGTTCCAGTTCTCGAAACGTTAATATTCACCGGGAACGAACTCAATTGATTCTCCATCCCGCGTCCTTATGGGCGCGGGATTTTTTGTTTCAGGACAATGCAGTCGTTCGCGCCTTTTTCGGATCAATCGGCCCGCTTTTAAATAAAGGCGGTTGATCCAGGAGGATTCGGAGTCATGGATGCCCCATAAACCCCTCACTTCCCCCAAGCTCGCCGTTAATGCCATTGTGCTCAAGGGAAAAAACGAGGTGCTTTTAGCCAAAAGAACGGATAATGGCCTCTGGTGCATCCCAGGGGGGCATGTGGAACTCGGGGAAACCCTCTCGGAGGCTTGTTTAAGGGAACTGCGGGAAGAGACGGGTTTGGAGGCGGAAGTGGTGAGGCTTGTAGGGGTTTACTCCGATCCCGGGAACTCTCTCCATATCCGGCAGGGGCCCGAGTGGCACACGGTTAGGGTATCTTTCCTTTGCCGGGCCACGGGAGGGAATCTCACCGCCAGCGATGAGACCAGCGAAGCGCGCTATTTCAACATCAGTGATCTGCCTGAAATGATCACGGACCATGCCGGAAGAATCCGGGACGCCAGCTTGGATAAACCGGAAGCCGTGATTCGATAGACGAAATAGAGAGGAGAATCCATGCCGAAGAAGACCGCGAAAAAAAACCACAAGAAAATCCCAGGCGTCTATCCCGCCGGGATGAATCCCAACATCGCCAATGAGTTCAAGGAACAGGACGCTTGGCGCATGTTCCGGATCATGGCGGAGTTTTTCGAGGGCTTCGAGAATTTGAGG
This sequence comes from candidate division FCPU426 bacterium, assembly GCA_963796105.1. Classification (GTDB taxonomy): domain Bacteria; phylum Oederibacteriota; class Muellerivitia; order Muellerivitales; family Muellerivitaceae; genus CAWCKJ01. Next base: position 313,670 of record CAWCKJ010000012.1, on the reverse strand, counting down.
GGAGTCAGGCCCGCCATCACGGTATTCGGCTCCGCCAGGACCCAGGTGGGGTCCAGGGAATACGAGCTGGCCCGGGAAATTTCCAGGAGGCTTTCCAAAAAAGGCTACACCGTCATCACGGGCGGGGGGCCGGGTATCATGGAGGCGGCGAACCGTGGCGCTCTGGAAGCGGGGGGGAAATCAGTGGGATGCAACATCGAACTGCCGTTCGAGCAGAAATCAAACCCCTACGTCAACCTGCCCATCAACTTCCATTATTTCTTCATCCGCAAAGTCATGTTCCTGCGCTATACCTCGGCGGTGGTGGTCCTTCCAGGCGGGTTTGGGACCATGGACGAGCTATTCGAGACCTTGACGCTGGTGCAGACCCATAAGATCGACCCTTTCCCCATCATCCTGATGGGCCGGGAATTCTGGGGCGGAGCCATCCAATGGATCAAGGATGTCGTTCTCAAGGAGAATCGATACGTCAACCCGGAGGACCTGGATATTTTCCATTTGGCCGACAAGCCGGAAGAAGCTGTGAAGATTGTCGCCGATTACTACCGCTCGAAAAAGCATCCCTGAGATCATGTCCCGAAAGCTTTTGTTCAAGATTTTGACGGCATTGTTCTGGGCCTGGGCGTCCGCTGGCCCCCTGCAGGCCGGGTTTCGTTTCTTAGACTTGTCCAAGGCCGCCAACATGGGACCCGACGAGTCTTTCGATGAGGCCGTCCCAGGGGTTCAAACCACAGCCGAAAAGAACGCCTTGAAGGACCTGCCGGTTGGTTCCCAAACCCTCAGGGGCATTCCATTTGAGATCTTAGACCCTTCCAAGAACAACGGACGCTCATTCGTGGTTCTCAAGGGCAGGAACAAGCCGGCCTTTCCGGAAGGAGTCCTCCTGCCGGCGGGTGATCTCAAGGTCAAGGAGCTGTTTTTCCTCCAAACCTGCCGTTGGGGCGGGACCGCTTCCGACATCGTGGTGGCAGAGTACGATGTCCTATACCAGGACGGGCTCTCCGTCACGGTCCCCATGAAGGTGGGCATGGAATTGACCAACTTTTGGGGCGCCGACGACACCCCGAAAAATGACCTGGCCTGGTGGCATAAATACAAAAACGCTGAGATGGGGGTGGGACTTTTTCCCTGGGTGAACCCAAGGCCGGATGTAGCCATCCAATCCATCCTGTTTAAATCCCGCTCCAGGATGCCGGTGCCTATTTTGCTGGCAATCACCGCCGCCGACTCGGAAACCGCCGTGTCCCCTGATTCCCCCAAACCCGAAAAAACAATCCAGACCGATACCACCGGCTGGATCACGATAGGACAGGCTTCTGAACCCCTGGCGGGATCCGCGATAGATATGAGTTTTCTTCTGGACGCCCCGGCTGGCAAGCATGGGGCTGTTCAATCAAAGGGCGGGGAATTGGTTTTCGAAGACGGCACACCCGCCAGGTTTTGGGGCGTGGAATTGGCGTCTTCCTGGCCTTCCCTGACTGAAACCCAGCTTTCCGGATTGGTTCTCCGGCTGGCCTCAGCCGGCTGTAATTGGGCCGTCTTGGATTGGCCAAAAGCGCCCAGTCAGGAAGATAACAAGGCGTTGAGTTTATTGTTGGGCCTATTTAAATCAAAAGGGATATACCTCACTTTAAAACGGGTATCCCTGGCAGGGGCTGAGCCTACTCTCGCCCCTGTAAATTCCATTACCGATGCGGCCATTGTTCCGGAGGAATTGTTGGTTCTGGGGAATGTTAAAAGTGAGCCTGTTTACTCCTCAGGCGGGACCGTGATTCGGATGGATGATACTCCCATGGTGACCCAACCCGAAACAAACCCCATCCTCGGAATGGTCCTGCAAAACCAATTGGGAAAACCTTTTGGCGCGATTATAAACGCGTCCTGGCCGAATGAATACCTATCCGGCTTGCCGATCATCCATTCGGCATTTTCAGTTTTCCAGGGTTGGGCTGCGGGCGCTGAGGGCGAAATCTCAGGTTTAGACTCAGGGATAATGACCGCGGATTTTGATCTATTAAACAAACTCCAGCTTTGGACCCAATGGCCTTTGGCTTCCTTGGCTTTTTTGCGGGGCGATTTGAAAGAAGGCAAAGTTAACGTTCTGGCCGAGGCCAAATCCACGCCCATGATGGATTTATCCTCGGCGTTAAAAGCATTGGCCCACAAATCCGGAATGAATAATGGAAATCCAACATTTACTACCGACGCGGTTGGAGGCTTGAAAGCCAAGATTCAACCGCAATTGAAAACCTTCGTATCGGATACGGGCCAGATCACCTGGAAGGGGAATGTGGGTGTCGTGAAGGTGGAGTCCCCCCGGTTTCAGGCCTTGGCCGGGTTTCTGGGTCACCGCAAGTTCAACAATGCCTATTGGGCCTTGGAAACTCCCAATGCCTACGCCTCCATTGCCATGATTTCCTTAACGTCCAAGGGGATATCATTGTCTGACCACATCCTTTTATCGGGGATGACCCGTGTGGAAAACACCGGAATGGTTTACAACAAAGCCAAGACCAAGGTTCTGAACCTGGGCCATGAGCCGGTATTGATGGAACCCCTCAATGCAAAGTTTGTCTTGTACCGGTTCAAAAGTGATGCCAGGCTGAAGGTAAGAGCTCTGGATATTGACGGCAGGCCCTTAAAAATAAAGGTTCCTTATCATTGGAAAGGACAGAATCTGGTTTTATCCTGGGTTCCCCAGTCGGCATACCTTGAAATTTATAAAAAATAATCAGCGATTCCTTTTAGATAAACGGCTCGTCAAATTAATTGAATATTTTGATTTTTTTAAAACGTTTTAGGTTTTACTTGACAGTATCTTCCCCTTTGTTTTACCGTTTAACCAAGTACATCCAAAAGGAATTGTCTTGGTTAACCTAAACCCCGATAAATCCGAGCGGCGCAAACACACCCGAGTGAAGTTTCACGAGAAAATCACTGTCCACGATGTATTGGAGTCCAAATCCGGGAATGTCTTTGAAGTGAACGATTTGCCCCATACGGTCCAATCCCTGAATATCAGCGAGGGGGGGATCCGTCTTGAATTAAGCGATAACCACAATCCTCCTTCCATCCTGAAGTTAAAAATCGATTTTAAGGATAAGAGCCTGGATCTATATGGAAAGCTGATCTGGAAGGCCCAAGGCCTTTGCGGACTCCAGTTCCTCTTATTGGATGAAGAAGTCCGGAATGCCATTCGGGGTCTTGTCTCAAAAAACATGAAAGAGTAGTCATCCCGGCTGGCTTAGTCTTGAAATCTAAATCTCACGGCGCCATCATCCGTGGGATTTTTTTATTTCTATGGATAATTCGAACTGATTGTTTTTACCGGCGGATTGGCTTTTAGGATTGAAGGGGGTGTATTATCTCATCCTTTTCAAAAGGGAAATTTTGAAAAATTCAGACATGAGGGCATCACTAATATATTTTCCATAGTATGAATTGTGGTACCTTTGCTCCTTTAGTTTTCATTCTTTACGTCATTGCCGTCCAAATTAAACACAAACCAAGGAACAAAGATAAATAAAATCAGATATTTTAAATTCTAAAAGGCGTTAAGCAAAACCAAGCCCTTTGCCACGGATTCAGGGGATGCACTTGGATAGAATATAGAAAAAAGGCTTTAAACTTATGTTTTTTAAATCCCATGTATCCCATGCATCTGTGGCTAAAGTCTATTTTGGACAGGTGTGTCCTTACGTAAAAAAATGGCGGAAAAAGGGTAAAGTTTGAAAAGGGCTTACAACGAATTAAACGATGAACAGCGGGAAGCGGTCCTCCATAACGCCGGCCCCGCCCTGATCCTGGCGGGAGCAGGCTCTGGAAAAACCCGCGTTATCACTTATCGCATCATCCGATTAATCGAGGATTTGAAGGTTTCGCCTTTCCGGATCCTCGCGGTCACCTTTACCAATAAAGCCGCCCAGGAAATGAAGAACCGCGTGGCCAATATGGCGGGGAATCAAAAGACCTGGGAGCTTTTCATCGGCACATTCCACCGCCTTTGCCTTCAAATCCTTAAACTTCACGCGGATAAGCTGGGCTATAAGCCAGGGTTCACCATCTATGACGACTCGGATCAAAAGGCGCTCATCAAGGAATGCCTTTGGGACCTGAAATGGGATGAGAAACAAGTCCATCCCTATGCCGTGCATTCTTTCCTAAGCGCAGCCAAGAACGAGCTGAAAAACCCGAAAGAGTACGAGGAAATGGCGGCGGGTGTTTTCATGGAGCGGGTATCCATGATTTATCCCCGGTACCAGGAGAAGCTCAAGGAAAACAACGCCATGGATTTTGACGATCTTCTTTTCAACGCGGTGCTACTCCTCCAGAAATACCCGGAAATTTTGGAGGGATACCGCAAAAGGTTCGAGTATGTCCTGGTGGACGAGTACCAGGACATCAATACCGCCCAATACCAGCTGATTTCCATGATAGCCCATCCCCTGAACAACCTCTGCGTGGTGGGGGACCCGGACCAGTCCATCTACGGCTGGAGGGGGGCGGATATCCGCAACATCCTCAAATTCGAGCATGATTTCCCGGGGGCCAGGGTCTTCAAGCTCCAGCAGAACTACCGTTCCACCAAGTCCATTATCCAGGCGGCCCAGGCGGTGATCCGCAACAACTCGCAGCGCAAGGAAAAGGAGCTTTTCTCCCTCCGGGAACTGGGGGAACTGCCCATTTATTACCAGGCCGAGGATGACAAGGATGAGGCCGAGTTCGTGGTCAAGACCCTCTATGAGCGCCTAGGCCAGCCCGGCAGAAAATTCCGGCATGTGGCCCTGTTATACCGCACCAACGCCCAATCCCGGGTTTTGGAGGACGCCTGCCGGAGGCACAATATTCCCTACATCATTGTGGGGGGCCTCAAGTTCTATGACCGCAAGGAAATCAAGGACATGCTGGCCTACCTGCATGTCTTGGTGAATCCCCAGGACTCGGTTTCCTTGAGGCGGATGATCAACGTTCCCATCCGGGGAATTGGCGGCGGGACCGTGAATAAACTGGAAGAGAACGCCAAGAGGCAGGACATCACCTTGTTGGAGGCGGCCAGGCAGGCCGCCGCGAACGGCGAATTCCCAAAGAAAGCTACCCAGGCGCTGGGCAACTTTGTGGCGATGATGGACGCCTTGATCGCGGAACGGGACCTGGTCAAGCCCTCGGAATTCGTGAAGATGGTCCTAGAGCGCTCCGGGTACCTGACGGACCTGGCGGCGGATGACACCCTGGAATCCAAAATGCGAGCCGAGAACCTCAAGGAATTGGTGAACTCGGTAGTGGATTATGAGAAGTCCGCGGAGGCGCCTACCCTGGTGGGATACCTGGACCAGGTTTCCCTGGTCGCCGACGTGGACAAGCTGGAGGACAAGACCAATTGCGTGACCCTCATGACCATGCACAACGCCAAGGGGCTGGAATTTCCCATTGTCTTCATCACTGGCATGGAGGAGGGCTTATTCCCCCATAACAATTCCATGGAGGAGGACAACGAAGTCCAGGAGGAGAGGCGTCTTTGCTACGTGGGCATGACCCGCGCCATGGATATCCTTTACCTGACCGGGGCCGCCTGCCGATACGTCTATGGGACCGCCCAGTGGCGGTCGCCCTCGCGGTTCTTATCCGAGATCCCTAAGGACATGATCCGGGTTACCGGCAAGGCGGCCCATATCGTGGCCACCCAAGGCGGATTATACGAGGTGGCCAATACCAAGAAGGAATTCGACGAGTTGAGGGACCCCGAATGGGACGACGAGCCTCCGGTATCCCCTTTCGCTTTGGGGGATACGGTCAAGCACAAGAAATTCGGCAGGGGAATGGTGATTTCCCTGTCCGGATCGGGTGAGAATCTGAAGGTGACAGTGTCTTTCCCCAACCACGGTAAAAAATTGCTGTTGGCCAAATTGGCGAACCTGGAAAAAATCGAATAAAGGATAAAACTCGCCATCTATGGTCTGGTGTAGTCCCTTAAAGCTTCCAAATTTCCGAAATCCCTGGATTTTATTAGCACTCTTTATGCCTATGTACTAAGCACCTGCGATTTACTCAGGTTCGGCAAGTGCTTATCTGATTCGATGTTTACAAAGTTATCCCCCCTTTGAAAAGGGGCTTATATAGTTAACTCCCTTTTCCTTCTTTTGCCTTCTTTTTTTCAGGCGTTTTTTGTTTATTTGCGGGCATATCGGCCTTTCGGGAGTGAAGTAAATAAGTCCCTTTGAAAAAGGGGGGTAGGGGGTATTAGCTTTTGTTGTGTAACACCCAGAGGCTAACTTCCCCTCTATCCCCCTCTTTCAGAGGGGGAAGGTTAAAAAAATCAATAGACCGCAGATGCTTTGTACATAGGCATGGCACTCTTTGCTGGAAAATTTTTTCACTTTTTGGGAAGATAAGCGTCCTTTCAAGAAAAGGAGAAACAAGTGGCCTTATCCGAAAAAGACGTCCAATACGTGGCGAAATTGTCCCGCCTGGAAGTGACCGAGGCGGAAACCGCCAAGTACACCCAGCAGCTCGGGAATATCCTCAATTACATAGAACAGCTCAACCAGCTCGACACCACAAACGTGGAGCCCATGGCCCATGTGCTGGATTTGAAAAACGTGTTCCGGCCTGACGAAGTAAAGCCCTCTTTGACCCAAGCGGAGGTGTTGTCCAATGGCCCGGAAATTCAAGCCGGGCATTTTAAAGTACCGAAAATAATGTAAAGGGTTGTTTGAGGAAAAAATGGAACTGTACCAAAAAACACTTCATGAAATCTCGGCGGACCTGAGGGCCAAGAAGATATCCTCGGTCGAGTTGACCAAGACCGTCATGGACCACCTGGAAAAGGTGGAGCCCAAGGTTCAAGCCTTTATTACCATAACCCGGGATGAGGCTATGAAGCAGGCCGGTGAAGCGGATAAACGCTTAGCTTCGGGCCGGGACCTGACCCCCCTGACGGGCGTTCCTATCGCTATCAAGGACCTGCTTTGCACCAAGGGCACTCGAACGACCTGCGCCTCCAAAATGCTTGAGAACTTTGTCCCCCCTTATAACGCTACGGTGGTCGAGAAGCTTTACTCCGCGGGGTCTGTATCGGTAGGAAAGACCAACATGGATGAATTTGCCATGGGTTCTTCCACCGAGTCCTCTTATTTCAAAAAAACAAAGAATCCCTGGAATTTGAACTGCGTCCCAGGGGGATCCTCCGGCGGGTCCGCCGCTTGTGTCTCCGCTGACCAGGCCTTCGCGTCGCTGGGATCGGATACTGGCGGTTCCATTCGCCAACCTGCCTCCCTATGCGGCATTGTGGGCCTCAAACCCACCTATGGACGGGTTTCCCGATACGGTTTGATCGCTTTCGCTTCTTCCCTCGACCAGGTCGGCCCCTTCGGCAAGGACGTGGAGGATTGCGCCTTGATGTTGGGCGCCATCGCGGGCCATGATCCCAAGGATTCCACCTCGGCGAATGTGCCGGTTCCAGACTATGTTTCGGAAGCCAAAAAGCCCGTCAAGGGCATGAAGATCGGGGTGCCGAAGGAATTCTTTTCCTCCGAGGGTTTGAACCCGGAAGTGGCCGAAGCTGTTCGGAAGGCTATCGGGGAACTTGAAAAGCAGGGAGCCCAGATCGTGGAAGTCTCCTTGCCTACAGCGCCCTATGGCTTGGCTGTTTACTACATTCTGGCGCCCTCCGAGGCGTCCTCCAACCTGGCCCGCTACGACGGCGTCCGGTACGGCCTGCGGGTACCGGGCGAGAATATTGTGGATATGTATTCCAAGACCAGGGCGGCCGGATTCGGGCCCGAGGTCAAACGCCGCATCATGCTGGGAACCTACGCCCTTTCCTCGGGCTATTACGACGCCTATTACCTGAAGGCCCTCAAGGTCCGGCGGTTGATCAAGCAGGATTACGACAGGGTTTTCGAGAAGGTGGATGTCATTGCCACCCCAACCGCCCCGAACCCCGCGTTTCGTTTCGGGGAAAAAACCGACAACCCTCTGACCATGTACCTGGAGGACGTTTTCACGGTTTCCATCAACATCACAGGCCTGCCGGGCTTATCCATTCCCTGCGGGTTTTCCAAGAGTGATCTTCCTATCGGATTGCAGTTGATCGGAAAACCTTTTGACGAGGGAACGTTGTTTAGGACCGCTTACGCTTACGAGCAGGCAACGGAATGGCACTTGCGTCATCCTTCCTTGAAGGAAGGATGACGAATTATAAATTTTGAGTTTTGAATTTTAAATTGATGTTAATTTCAATCCGGAGTAAGGATTGAAATTTTCCTAAATTCAAAATTAAGAATTTAAAATTGAGAATTCTCGACTGAATTTTAGGAGAGGTTATGGAGTACGAGCCGGTAATAGGTCTTGAGGTCCACGTCGAACTAAAGACCGCCACAAAGTTATTTTGCGGTTGCGCCACGACCTTTGGCAACGAGGCCAATACGCAGGTTTGCCCAGTTTGCCTGGGCTTGCCTGGGACCTTGCCTGTGATGAATGAGAAAGCCGTGGAGTTCGCGGTCAAGATCGGCCAGGCCCTAAACTGCACGATTTCGAAGTTCGCCAAGATGGACCGCAAAAACTACTATTATCCCGACCTGCCCAAAGCCTACCAGATTTCACAATACGACAAACCCCTCAATATCGGCGGCTCGCTCGAGATAACTACCAAGGAAGGCGTGAAAAGGATAGGGATCACTAGGGCCCATATGGAAGAGGACGCCGGCAAGTTGATTCACGCGGGCGGCAAAGCCGGGCGGTTGGATTCCTCGGATTATTCTTTAGCTGATTACAACCGAGGCGGTATTCCCTTGGTGGAAATCGTTTCCGAACCGGATCTCAGAAGCGCCGAGGAGGCCCATGCTTACCTGACGGCTCTCAAGAATATCCTTCTTTATATCGAGGTTTCCGACTGCAACATGGAGGAGGGTTCCCTTCGCTGCGACGCCAACGTCTCAGTGATGCCGAAAGGCTCCAAGGAATTCGGCACCAAGGCCGAGATCAAGAACATGAATAGCTTCAAGTTCGCCAAGCAGGCCATTGATTACGAAATCAAGCGCCAGATCGCCCTTTTGGAAAAAGGGGAAAGAGTCGTGCAGGAATCCCGCCTTTGGGACGTGACGGAGAACCGGACAAAACCCATGCGTTCCAAGGAAGAGGCGCATGATTACCGGTATTTCCCAGAACCAGACCAGGTGCCCATCGTTTTATCAGATGATTATGTTCGAAAGATCAAAGAGCAACTCCCCGAACTGCCAACAGCCAAAAGGGCCAGGTTTGTCTCCCAATACGGCCTGCCTGACTATGACGCGGGGGTTTTAACCGGGGAAAAGGAATTGGCTGACTGGTTTGAGGCCGGGGCCAAGATGACCAAGAGTCCCAAGGGATTGTCCAACTGGATCATGGGGGACATGGCCGCCCAAATGAAGGAACAAGAGAAGGAACTCAAGGACCTGAAGTTCGACCAGAAGAAGCTTTGCGAATTGGTGGAACTGGTTGAGGCGGGAGCCATTAACAGCAAGCAGGCCAAGGAAGTGTTCCTGGAACTTTTCAACAACGGGACCTCGCCCAACGAGGTGGTGAAATCCCGAGGCATGGCCCAGGTTTCTGATCCCAAGGCCATCGAGCGGGCTGTGGACAAGGTTCTCGCCGAGAATCCCAACGTGGTCGCCGACTACAAAGGCGGGAAGCAAGGGGTCATCGGGTTCCTGGTGGGGAAAGTCATGCAGGCCACCCAAGGCAAGGCTAACCCCAAGATGGTGAACGAGGTTTTAAGGAAAAAGTTAAGCAATTAAGTTGCTTAACTCCTCTCGCCAGATTTTTTCCCCGACTAGTGATGTGGAATTACCATCGCTGCTTCACAAATAATACGGAAAGATTATTGTGACATCCTACATCTTCTGCCTGGGTGGAAGGTTTTCTAAAATGTAGTGAGCCGAAGGATTGCTCGGATCGTTTTTCAAGACACGTTCCAAGCATAGTTTGGCTTCGTCGTACCGTTTAGCTAAGTAATAAAAGACGCCGAGTTTGTAGTAAAGGTCGAAATATTTTCCGCCTGATAGATTTAATGCTTCCAAGAAAAATGCCTCGGCAGTTTGAGGATGGTTTTCCAATAAAAAAAAAGTCCCCATATTTGAAATCCCGATTGGATAATTCGCCCGGACGTAAAAACCCTGCAATAAAAAATTCCATATAGTGGGTTCGGGAAGTTTGATGAATTCAGTTGCCCTTTCCAGGACCTGAACCTGGATATTGTATTCAGCCATGATTCTGGAATCGTCAAGGGCCGGCACTTGAGGCGCATAACCTTTCTTCAGATAAATTACGGTATTCTCATCCAAGTAAACCGGTCGCCAATCACTGTTATTTTGGAGATCAGCGACCCAACTCGTGGACATAGCTGGATTGAAAAATAGAATTTGTGCGGAAATTTGGTCTGCCAAGGATATTATTTTTCCTGTGTGTTGGGTTGAAATGTATTCTGCGAATAGTTTCTCGCCCATTACCTCCAGACGGCCATCGATAAATACCTTTTGAGGACCTTTCCAGTCTAACCAGCCTCCCGGATTTAAAGAATTCAATATCCTTCCATCTAAATGGTTTTGAATAAGGAAATCCGTGGCCCGAACGGGTTGGCTTTCACCATTCGCCCCGAGGCCGAACCGTTCGGTTCGGCGGTCGTCCACATAATGGGCGTTTGTGATGACCCGCAAACCCAGACCCAAAAGTAGGGTTATAAGGATCAACGCAACCCATGACCGTGATAGAAACCCTTCCGTTATTTTGCGTAACCATGCCCATTCCAGGTCCTTCAAACAAGCGGCCATAATGGGCAGGCAAATGAGGATGAAAAGCGAAATGTTCCGTACGGCGTTTGCGGATAAATAAAAGAAAATGGCGATCAGGAAAAACTCGTTTATTTTCCGTTTCTTCCAGGTGAACAAGATCAAAAACAATAAAAGGAAACTGAATAGTTTATAACCCCATAACTGGGCAACCGGCATAATGGAAATATCGTAATGGGCCCAAGGGGACATAAATTCGTTGATATTTTTGTGGAAAAGTTCCGTGTGAAGTGTTTGCCAAAGTTGGAATGGAAATAATATCCCCCTGAAAAAATAAGGGTTTAACAAGCATAAAACCATTGCCAGGCCCGAAAACCGCGCCAACTTTGAATCTGCACGGTGTTGATGGAAAATACCGGAAACCAAATAAACAATCATCAATCCCCAGCCCAAGATAAATAAACCTTCCATATTGACCCAAACAACCTGGAGGATTGGAAGAAGAAAAAGGAAATCCCTTTTTCGGGCCGTTCTTTGTTCCAATGCCCAAAGCATAATACTCATAAGCAACCAACTAATGATTTCGGGCCGGACCTGGAAACGAATTTCACATTCCCATATAGCCCATGCAAACAATAGTGTGGTTATCCATGTTGGTGCAGCGGTTAAACGAAGACGTGCCCATAGAAATGAAAATACCGCGATTATTAAAACAATATTAAATAATGTAAGTAGAGAATAGCTGCCGGTAATAAAGAGCAGGTAAAGAACGACTTGGTAAAACCAATGGCCATCAACATAATCGTGATTGGGAACTGTGTAGGTGAAGGTATCCTTGGCGGGAAAACTGTGATTTTGCAGAATCCACTGGCCACTCCTAAGGTGAAAACCTAAATCCAAGTCTTGAATGATATGTGCGCTTAATAGGACCAGGAGAAGAAAACAAGAAATTAGTGCCCAGGACCAAGGATTGATAAAAAAAGATCGAATTGAAGCCGAAAGAGTCCTGGGTTGTAGGGAAGATTGAGTTAACATGAGGTGGATTATAACAGACGTTAAATATTACGAATGGAGAAGTGATATTGAACTAAGTAGACTAATCAACGATTTAGAAAACCCTTTTATGTGGAATAGATAGGTCAGGTACCTTTGTCTGAGAATTCCGAATATCAATTCAGCCGGAAAAACCTTTGGATATTATTAAGCGCGTTTTTCCTTATAGGTTTAATCCGAATTTTAAATCACTCCATGTGGGGGGATGAACTCCAAGTCTGGGTGATTGCCCACAAAAGTTTATCCCTTTTCCAATTGTTCCATAACATTCGTTATGAAGGTCATCCTTGCCTCTGGTTTCTTTGTATTTGGTTCCTCTCAATTATTTGGAATAACCCTGTCATCATGCAGTTGTTCCATATCCTTATTGCCACTTTCTCTGTTTGGGTGGTTTTTAGATATGCGCCTTTTTCACGCTGGATAAAAATATTATTTGCGGCTGGATATTACCCATTTTGTGAGTACGCCATCATCAGCCGGGGATATTCCTTAGTTGTTGCCTTAGCTTTTGCTTTTACTGCGGCTTTTTGTTCCCCTAAACGCAGAGTACTTCTCATGGCTATCCTGTTGTTTGTTTTGACCCAGGTTGATGTTTTCGGAACAATCTTTGCTATATCTTTCTCTTTTTTATGGTTATTTGATGAATTTATGCGCAGGATAAAAAAGGTCTCTTCTGTGCCCCACATTTCCACTTCCTTAGGATTCGCAATTGTTTTAGTGATACTCGGGATTATTTTGGCAGTAGTGGAAATAAAGCCGCCTGCGGACAGTCCGTATTCTCTTATTAATTTTTCACTTGATTTAAAAAGATTTTCTATCGAATCACAGGGAGTATTGCAGGCCTTCTTCCCTTTACGCCCTTGGTCTAATATCGGTCAGCAACCAAGTGCTTCCATGACTTTGCCCGCAGTATTTCTTGTGCTAGGGGCCTTTCTTTGTGCCGTACGAAACCACCTGTCATTGGTATTGCTTTCAGTTGGTTTTCTTGGAATTTGGTCTTTTGTTTGGATAAATGGATATTTTATTGGAATGAGCCCAAGATGGTCCGGCTTTATTCTCGTTTTATTCCTTTGCTCCCAATGGATAGCCCAAGCAGATGGGTTCGGTTACATCAAGGAATTAAAATTACCCCGATTTCTGCGTAACACCGGGCAATTTCTTTGGAAGCCATTTATGATTTTTACGCTCTTAGTATCACTAGCTGGAAGCGTGGACTTCAACTTAGGGGAATTAAGAATGCCCTTTTCAACTGGAAGAGAAGTGGCCATTTATATAAAAGAAAACAATTTACAGGATTTGCCAATTGTTGGTTCCATTGCACCCTTCATGACAACCATCAGTGCTTATTTAGACCGTCCGATTATTGAGGCGGCGAATGATCGATCCAGTTTTTTCTACGTTCGCGACCGATTTGTGGATATGCCTTTAAGCGGCTCTCAATGGGGTGAAATTGTCCATCGGCTGGGTCGCGAAAAAGGGGATGTCCTTATTATTACCACCTACCCAATACAGGACGCTCCAAAGGATTTTCGTTTCCTCCGAAATTTTTCACAGGGGAAAAGAGAGGGATACGGGATATATATATGCCAATCATCCAGTTCAACCGCTAATCCGAAGTTTATTCCTTCAAATCAATTTTCAGGTATTCCGCCAAAAGGCCACTAGGGACATCCTCGAATTTCTGATAAGCGTGACAAGCTTTTCCACCCTTCACAATGTTGATCAGCTTGTTTTATTCTTGCGTCTCGTAAATGGCCTGACGTTCTACTTGTCTCCTCTTTTTGGGCATTCCACCTCCTTGTACCGCTTTTTCGATATTTCTGAAAGCTTCCTAATAGTGAGCCGCGCGATCCAACAGTTCCGGGCTTTTCGGGAGGCTATTTCCTAACTGCCTGGTGCCCAGTTGGCCCTTACCAGCCCCTAGGCCAGCCATTCAGCAAGAACCAAGTTTTTCCAAGCGCGAAGCTGCTTACTGAAAGGCATGAAATCGAACGCTCTTTCCCAGCCCGGATTCGGCCATAAGTTCCCCGATCCCTCGCTTGGGATATCCCGCCCTGAGCCTGCCGAAGGGCCGGGAACCCCAGAACTCGGGAACTAGCCCAGAACCCCGAGAACCGTGAAACTATAGTTGACATTTCAAGATGTGTAAACTATAGTTTCTATGAAGGGTAAGCATGGAGGCTATACCACGAACAATCGAGATTTACCAGAACGTGGAAGGGAAGAAGCCTTATAGGCTTTGGCTGGACGAACAATCGATAAATGTTCAATCTCTTGTCAATGTTCGTTTGAACAGGGTCGAGAAGGGTCTTTTTGGCGACCACCATTCCGAGGGGGGTGGGGTTTGGGCTTTGATTTTTGACGATGGACCGGGGACTCGGATTTATTACGGGTTGACCGATAGCCAAAAAGTGGTTTTGCTTTTGGTTGGCGGGAACAAGAAAAGGCAAAATAAGGACATTCAGCAGGCCATCGCTTTTTGGGAAGATTTTAAGAAAAATGATAAGGCGAAAGACAAAGGTTAATTGGGGGGGTGTAAAAATGGGAAATAGGTCAGTAAGTTACCATGATGATTTAATTGAAAGATTAAAAAACCCGGAACATCGGATCGGATATATCAACGCCGCACTTGAAGACGGGGACCCCAAAATCCTTTTATCCGTCCTGGAAGATTGCGCCGAGGCTATGGGGGGAGTTGCTTGGCTTGCGAAGGAAACACATCTTACGCGTCCGGCAATATATAAAATTATCTCCAAAAAGGGAAATCCCCGCTGGGATAGCTTGGCAAAGATTCTTTCCGCCTTCAATTTACGTATCAATGTTTCTTTTTCAAAAAAGAATTTTTCTAGCGTCTCGTAAATAGCAAGTTGCTTGCTTGTCTACTCTTTTTGGGCGTTCCGCCTCCTTGTACCGCTTTTTCGATATTTCTGAAAGCTTCCCAATAGTGAGCCGCATGACCCACCAGTTCCGGGCTTTTCGGTAGGCTATTTCCCAACTGCCTGGCGCTCAGTTAATCCTTACCGGCCCCTAGGCCAGCTATCCAGCAAGAACCAAGTTTTTTCAAGCGCGAAGCCGCTTTCTGAGCGGTATGAAATCAAACGCCTTTTCCAAGCCCGGATTCAGCCATAAGCTCCCCGATCCCTCGCTTGGGATATCCCGCCCTGAGCTTGCCGAAGGGCCGGGAACCCCTCGACAAGCTCGGGAACTAGCCCTCCCTATGCATTAAGCTTCGGGAGGCAGGCTTGGAACCACTGGAACTCGGGAACGGATTCGACTCCTGTTGGTCGCTCACCGCATGCTGCCCTGAAACCCTGAAACTCTGGAACCGGCCCGGAACCGGTCTGGAACCGCTGGTACTGGCCTGGAACCAGAGAATTCTTGGACTTAAGCCGGGAAAAGGCCGAGATAACCTGGGAACAGCTGGATTTAAGCCGGGAACTGGGATAACCCGGGAACAGTTGGACTTAAGCCGGGAACAGTTGGTCTTAAGCCGGGAACAGGCCGAGATAAGCTGGGAACAACTGGACTTAAGCCGGGAACAGGCCGGGATAACCCGGGAACAGCTGGACTTAAGCCGGGAACAGTCCGAGATAACCCGGGAACAACAGGACTTAAGCCGAGAACAGGCCGGGATAACCTGGGAACAGCTGGATTTAAGCCGGGAACAGGGCTTTCCGCCATCCGATGACGAGATTTCCACCATCTGGGGTCGGTTTTCCGCCATCCCGTGACGTGGTTTCCGCCATCCGGTGGCCATGTAGGCATGGGCAGGGGCAGAGGTCCCTGTAGGCATGGCCCGGAAGCCCTGTGGGCATGAGTCGGGGTACTGCTGGCAGGCGCTGGCACTCCTGCTGGCAGAGTCGGATTACCTGCTGGCATAGACCGGAATCTTTGTTGGCATAAGTCGAGGTACTTTTGGCATGGAAAAGGGGCGGTAAGCAGATGCCATAATGAGACTTGAATCTATGTCGTTTTTGGGCGACAATCTACCAATGGAAGCAAGGCTGCGGACTCTTTTGGAGTACCAAACCTCGGAGGGAATGAAGCCCTTTACCATTTGGCTTGTGGGGTTAAGGGATGGAAAGGCTAAAAAGGCTATCCGGGATCGGTTGGACAGGGTCAGCCGGGGAAGTCTTGGACATTGTGATGATGTAGGCGGAGGGGTTTGGGGTTTTGTTGTTGATGTAGGGCCGGGTTACCGTGTTTATTTTGGCCAGGACGGCCCGGTATTGGTGATTTTGCTTTGCGGAGGAGAGAAACACCGCCAACAACGGGATATCAACCTTGCGAGAAGTTATTGGGTGGATTACAAGAAGAGAAAGAGGTAGGGGGGGGATATGAAAAAAAATAAACCGATTTCACCGGCTGTGCCGTTTGATCTGCACGGGTGGACTGTCAAGGAACTTAAAAGGGATGAAGTTTTTCGGGCGGAATATCTCAAAGGCCTTATCACTGAAAAGGATTTGCCTGTTTTAATGGATAACCTCCATGACCTGGTAACGGCCCTGGGGGGGGTAGGTAAGCTTGCGCGGGGGACAGGACTAAACCGCCAGGCTCTTTATAAGTCCCTTTTGGGAAAAGTTACTCCCGACTTCAGGACCATTTTAAAAATAATCAACTACGCCGGATATGATCTTTCCATCGAGAAGATGAAAAAGGATAAGAAGGGACAAAGCGCTTTAGCCTTTGCCCGTTAAAAGTTTCCGCCTCGGCCCGGTTTTTCGCCGGGCCTCGTTTTTCCGATATTCCTCCTAGCTTCCCGATAGAAAGCTGCACGACTTGTCTGCCGAAGCTGCCTGTCTCAGACCGGTCTTCCGTAGCTTTAGCAAAGGAAGAAACCCATAGGGCGTAGTGAGAAAGCGAAGGTAGATAAACCCGCAATTCCTTGAAAATTGAGCAATTGAACAATTGACCGCAGTATCTTTAAATCCACTTTCTGTTTTCTATTGTTCTATTGCTCTGCGCCGCGGGCGCTGTGGTTGACAAGGGATGGTATTTGTAATACGTTGTATTACAAAGGAGCCCGACATGAAACAAACCATCACAATCCGCATACCCAAAGAATTGGGCTCAGAACTACAAAAACTTATCGAGTATGAGCATGTTTCTGTCAGCGACGTGGTGCGGGAATCCCTCCGCCGGTATGTGGCTATCCGCCGTTTCCGGGAATTACGGGATAAGACGATCCCCTATGCCGAGGCCCAAGGCCTTTATACCGATGAGGATGTGTTCAAGGCCTTGAAGTGAGAATTATTTTAGACGCAAATGTCCTCATCGCGGCTTTCGCGACCCATGGAATTTGCAACGATCTTTATGAACTTTGCATCGAAAACCATGATGTTTTCATGAGCGAACACCTGTTGGCTGAAATCCATGCCGGGTTTTTCAAAAAAGTAAAGATGTCAAAAGAGTCAGCTGAGCAAAACCTGGAATACATAAAATCCAATAGTACTCTCGGAATCCCTCAGGTTGTTCCCCCGAATACTTGCCGCGACTCGAAAGACCTTCCCATCCTTGGCCTGGCTTTGACTTGCCAGGCGGACTTTATCGTTACAGGTGACGAGGATTTATTGGTTTTGAAGAAGTTCAAGAAAACCGTTATTCTTTCGCCGAGGGGATTCTGGGAAGTGACTCGGAAAAATAAGGGCGGGATTTTCAGGAAAGAATAGGAGCATTAATGAAGATCGCTTTAATCGGAGAATCGGGAATGCTGGCGGCGAAGGTGAAAGAAGTATTCCGCAAGGCCGGACACGAATTGATCGCTCCCACCCTGGACCAACTCGATTTGATGGATCCCAAGGCTTTGGAGGCTTTATATAAGTCGGAAATTTTCGAGGGGACAATTAACTGTTCCGCATTCACCAATGTGGACGCATGCGAGGACCCGCTTCAATATCCCACGGCCTTCCGTATCAACGGCCCAGCCGTAGGGGATATGGCCAAGTTATCCAAGGAATTAAACCGCTGGATGATCCATATTTCCACCGACTATGTTTTCGACGGCAAGGGAACAGAGCCCTGGAAAGAAACAGACACCCCCAAACCCTTGAATGGGTACGGGCGGACCAAATGGGAGGGCGAATGGAGGTTCCAGGAAGCTGGGACGCTCGGTTGGATCATACGAACGAGCTGGCTTTACGGGCCCAACGGCAAGAATTTCGTGAAGACCATGGCGGGCCTGATGTCGCAAAAAGAAAGGGTGGAGGTGGTGGATGACCAAGTTGGGGGGCCTACTTACACCGAGGATTTGGCCCAATTCATGTTGGATATCGCCGAAACCAAACCGCCTGCCGGTTTTTACCATTACGCCAACGAGGGTTATGTCTCTTGGCACGGCTTGACTCTCGCGATTCGGGATGAAATGGGTTTAAAGAACTGCCAAGTCCTTCCTGTTACTTCCGACCGATTTTCACGCCCGGCCAAGAGGCCTGGAAATTCCAGGTTTGATTTATCCAAAGCCCGTTCTGTTTCCCGTAAACCACTGGTCCCCTGGCGGGAAGCCCTGAAGCGTTATTTGGCCGAGGAAAATTACTTCAAAAACGCCTGACACGTCCGTCCTTATTCCTGGTTTTTCGTCCCAAACTCATAGCCGTCCAAATTAAACAAAATTCATTTAACGACGATAAATAAAACCAGATATTTTTAAATCGAAAAGGCCTTAAACAAAACCAAGTCCTTTGCCACGTGCCAGCCTTACTTAAAATAGTGGAAGGAGGCTGGTACTGTACCGAACTCAATATATTTTTATGGTTGATCGGCACGGATTCAGGGGATGCACACGGATAGAACAAAGAAAAAATGGCTTTAAATTTATGTTTTTTTAAATCCCATGTATCCCCTGCATCTGTGGCTAAAGTCTATTTTGGAAAGGAGTTGCATGAACTATTAAAAATGATAAACAAATTTTTTGCTGTTAAACTATCCGGCAAATAAACAACGGGGAAAAACATGAAAATTATCATCACGGGCGGGGCGGGGTTCATCGGGTCCTGTTTCGTCCGGAAAACATTGGCCGCCGGGCATGAGGCGGTGGTCCTGGACCTGCTGACTTACGCCAGCAACGAAAGCACTTTGGACGATGTGCGCGATAAGCCGGGTTTTACCTTTATCAAGGGTGATATCGCCGATAGGAAATTGGTAAGGGAGTTGGTGGAAACCCATAAACCCGCCGCGGTCGTCCATTTCGCCGCGGAGACCCACGTGGACCGTTCCATCGACGATCCCTCCAGGTTCCTCACCACCAACGTCATGGGGACCTTCGAGCTTCTGGAAGCCTGCAAAAGGACAAAGGGACTGCCCGCCGGATTCAAGTTCGTCCTAATCTCCACCGACGAGGTTTTCGGGGCCTTGGGCAAGACGGGGGTCTTTACCGAGAACAGTCCCTACGCGCCCAATTCACCCTATTCCGCCAGCAAGGCCGCGGCGGATCACTTGGCCCGGGCTTACCATGAAACCTACGGGTTCCCGGTGGTCGTGACCAACTGCTCCAACAATTATGGGCCTTATCAGTTCCCCGAAAAATTGATTCCCCTCATGATCCTAAACGCCCTGGAAGGGAAGGACCTTCCTGTTTATGGGGATGGAATGCAGGTCAGGGATTGGATCCATGTGGAAGACCACGCCGAAGGGGTCATGGCCGCCCTCTTAAAGGGAAGGTTGGGAGCGCATTATTTGTTCGGAGCCAGGTCGGAACGCGCCAACCTAGAATTGCTTGGAACCGTTTTGGGGGTTTTGGAGGAAATCAAGCCGGCTAAAACCAACAATTTCCTCATCGAGAAAGGCAAGAAGAGCTACCAGGACTTGATCCGCTTCGTGAAGGACCGGCCTGGCCACGACCGCCGCTACGCCATCGATCCCTCGCTTGCCGAAAGGGAACTGGGTTGGAAACCCCGCCGGACCCTGGAACAGGGCATCCGGGAGACGGTGAAATGGTATTTGGACCACCTGGATTGGTGCGAGGCGGTCCAGAAAAACAATTACAACCGGGAACGTTTAGGCCTGACGCCACCCCCAAACGGAGGAAAGCCATGAAAGGGATTCTGCTAGCCGGCGGGGCGGGAACACGCCTTCATCCAGTCACCAAGGGGGTTTCCAAACAGCTTTTGCCCCTTTATGACAAACCTATGGTCTATTACCCGCTGACCACGCTTCTCTGGACCGGGGTGAAGGAAATCATGATCATTACCACGCCCGAGGATCAAACGGGCTTCCAGCGCCTTTTGGGTGACGGGTCCTGGCTGGGAATCCGGTTCACCTGGGCGGTTCAGGCCCAACCCAAGGGAATTTCACAGGCCCTATTAATTGGGAAAGATTTCCTGGCAGGGGATTCCTGCGCATTGGCCTTGGGGGACAACGTTTTTTATGGCCACGGCTTGCCCGAGGTTTTGCAGGGAGCGGCTAAAAAAGGACAAAAGGGCGCTACGGTTTTCGCCTATCAGGTGAAGGACCCCCAGCGTTACGGCGTCTTGGAGTTCGACGCCAACGGCAAGATTCATGACATCCTGGAAAAACCAGCCTCGCCCCCTTCTTCCTGGGCCGTGACGGGACTTTACCTTTACGACGGGTCCGCGGCGGACCGGGCGGGACGGCTCAAGCCATCCGCCCGCGGGGAATTGGAAATCACCGACTTGAACAAAGATTATTTAAAAACCGGGGACCTGCGGGTAGAGAAGCTGGGACGGGGAGTGGCTTGGCTGGACACGGGAACTCCCGACGCCATGCTCCAGGCCAGTATGTTCATCCAGGCCCTCGAGGAACGGCAGGGCTTGATGGTTTGCTGTCCCGAGGAAGTGGCTTTCCGATTGGGCTTCATCGGAGTGGAGGATTTGAAGAAACAGGCGGCCGCTTTGGGCAAAAGCGCTTACGGCCAATACTTGAAATCCATGTTGGAGAAGGACGAATGAACCTGAAGGTTGAAAAGACCCCCCTGGAAGGGGTTCTGGTCCTCGAGCCCAAGGCCTTCCGGGATGACCGGGGTTATTTGGCTGAGACCTACCACCAGGATACCTACAAGGCGGTTGGGGTGACTTGCGGCTTTGTACAGGATAACCAGTCCTATTCCACAAAGGGCGTTTTACGTGGCTTGCATGCCCAGTTAAGGCGGTCCCAGGCCAAGCTGGTCAGGGCAGTAACGGGTGAAATATTCGACGTGGCGGTTGACGCGAGACCTGGTTCAACCACATTTGGGAAATGGTATGGGACCACCTTGACGGGTGAAAATCTCCGCCAGCTTTTTATTCCCGCTGGTTTTTTACACGGCTTTTGCGTTTTATCGGAAACGGCTGTAGTCCACTATAAATGCTCGGATATTTATGTTCCCGATGATCAGGCGGGTGTGAAGTGGAATGATCTGGATCTGGCGATCGAATGGCCAGTCAAAAATCCCCGATTGTCCGAAAAGGACCTTCTTCTGCCCTCTTGGCAGGAGATGAAGGGGAAGTGGAAATGAGTCCCCAAAGGCAGGGCCCCCAAGATTACCGGACCCCGGTATTGGAAAACCACCCAGTTGGGAATTACCACCGCCTGGTATTCCAGGACAATGGAACCCTTTTCAAAGCCTTGCCGGGACAATTCGTCAGCCTTCGGCTTTCGGAAGGTTTTGACCCCCTCCTTCGGCGCCCTTTTTCCATCGCGCGGCTTCTGCCAGGCCCCAAGGGCAGGCCTCGAGTGGAAATCCTTTACGCCGTGATCAGGAAGGGAACCAAGCTCATGGCGGGCCTGAAGCCTGGAAGCATGATCGGGGTCCTGGGGCCCCTTGGCCGGCCTTTCCCGAATTTGGACAAGCGTCATCCCGCCCTCCTGGTTGGGGGTGGTATCGGCATCGCGCCCCTCGTGTTCCTATCGGAATATTTGAAAAAGAATAAAATTCCCCAGGTTGTTTTCCTGGGGGCCAGGACCGCCGAGGATCTGGTGGATCTGGAGGTTTTCCAAAAGCTCAAGGTTCCCATACATTTGGCAACTGATGACGGCTCCAAGGGGATGAAGGGGTTCGCCCCCCAGCTCCTGGAGAATTTTTTGCGGGCAGAGAAAATTCGGCCCGGTTCGGTGATTCATTCCTGCGGTCCCAGGCCCATGTTCAAGGCCTTGGCCAAGATTTCCGCCCATTACAAGATACCTGCCTATTTATCCTGGGAAGAGCATATGGGCTGCGGCTTGGGAATTTGTTTGACCTGTGTTTGCCCCGTGAAACAGGATTCGGGACCGTCCCGCATGATCCGTACCTGCAACGAGGGACCGGTCTTTGAGGCCTCCAAAATCGATTGGGATATAGTGAAATGAGAATTCGGTGAAGAACATTAAACCTAAATCAAAACCAGGTCAGCCTAAAATGGCCGTGACCATCGGAAAATTAAGAATGGCCAATCCAGTCATGGTGGCCTCCGGCTGCTTTGGCTATGGGGAGGAAATCTCCAAATTCTATCCCCTGAACCGGCTTGGGGCAGTGACCGTGAAGGGAACCACCCTGGAACCTAGGGAAGGAAACCCCACGGTTCGCATGGCGGAAACTCCCTCAGGTATGTTAAACGCCATTGGTTTGCAAAACGTCGGAGTGGAAAAGTTTTTATCCGAGAAAATGCCCTTCCTGAGGAAGGCGGGAGTGCCGGTGGTGGTGAACATCAACGGCCGCACCGTGGATGAGTACGCCGAATTGGCCAAAAAGCTTGAGGGCCAACCGGGAATCGGCGCCTTGGAAATCAATATTTCCTGCCCCAATGTCAAAGAGGGAGGGATCGAGTTTGGGTCGAAACCCGAGGCGGCTGCCAGGGTGGTCTCGGCGGTGAGAAAGGCCACCACGCACATCCTTATCACCAAACTATCCCCCAATGTGACCAGCGTTCAAGAAATCGCGAAAGCCTGTGTGGACGCGGGAACGGACGCGTTATCCGCCATCAATACTGTGGTGGGCATGGCTATTGACGCCAAGACCAGGAAACCCATCTTGAAAACCGTGACAGGGGGGCTTTCTGGCCCAGCGGTCAAGCCCATAGGTCTTCGGGTGGTTTACCAAATTCGACAAGTGGTGAAGGTTCCCATCGTGGGAATGGGCGGCATTGTGACTGGTGAGGACGCGGTGGAATATCTTTTGGCGGGGGCTACCGCGGTCGCCGTGGGAACGGCCAACTACCTCAAACCCGACGCGGCGCTCAACGTGGTGGACGGCATCAAAAATTACATGATTGAAAATGGCGTAAAGGACATCCAGGAACTCATTGGAGCCCTTCGTGTGGATTAGAAAAGTTTTTATCACCCTAAGCTTATTTTTCCCGGTGGTATTACTATTTACCGGTTGTGTGCCATTGCGCCAACAAATCAGACCGAATGAGGGTTCTAGCGTGGAATCAGGCCCTAGCACCGGGAGCGATGCATGGAAGAAGGAAATGGATGGCATGGCCTCCTGGTATGGGGAGGATTTTAACGGTCATTTAACAGCCAGCGGGGAGATGTACGACATGTACGGCTATACGGCGGCCCACAAGACCCTGCCCTTGGGTACGGTCGTGAAGGTCACCAACCTGGAAAATGGAATGACCACTGAAGTGCGGATCAATGACCGAGGCCCTTACGCCGCGGGACGGATTATTGATCTCTCCAGAACCGCTGGCCGGGCCATTGGCATGAGGGAAGCTGGCCTCGCCCATGTAAAGCTGGAGATAAAGAGTTGGCCAAAAGACAACCACTGATATTTTCTGAGTGAATATTGGTCGCTTAGATTAAATATCTGTGACGGTCATTCTGGATATTCGCTACAATGTTTCAGCTTCTTGAATTCTAAGTTCCTATAGGTTCCTGGAGACCGAATGAATTCTTTCTCAGAAAGATTGAAATCCGCCATTGTCCGTACCCACGGCTGTCTTTGTGTGGGACTGGATGTGGACCTGGCCAAGATGCCGAATAATATTTCCCGGGATACTGAGGGTATCCTCACTTTTTGCCGTTTGATAGTGGAAGCCACACGAGATTTAGCTGTGGCTTATAAACCTAATATGGCATTCTTCGAGTCCCTCGGTCCGAAGGGTTTCGAAATCTTGGAATTGCTCCGCCAATCCATTCCCTATGACACTCTTTTCATCGCTGACGCCAAAAGAGGGGATATCGGCAATACCTCCTCGGCATACGCTAAGGCCTTTTATGGCCTCCTGAAGTCCGATGCCGTGACTCTTTCTCCCTATATGGGTAAAGACTCCATTGATCCCTTCCTGGATTATCCTGGAACCTGTTCATTCGTGCTTTGCCTGACTTCCAATCCCTCGGCCGCAGATTTCCAGTTGCAAGTATTAGAGGGCGGGGAAAAGCTTTATGAGCGTGTGGCGAAGACAGCGATCCAATGGGGTCAGGGCAAGAAGGGGCAGGTTGGGCTGGTGGTCGGCGCTACCAAGGCCCAATATCTAAAGGATCTACGCAAGTTGGCGCCAGATACGGTATTCCTGGTGCCTGGAGTTGGCACCCAGGGCGGAGACCTCCAGGAAGTATTGAAAGAGGGTAAAACCACCGATGGTTACGGTGTTTTGGTGAATGTTTCCCGCCAAATCCTTTATGCTTCCGCTGAGAACAACTTCGCCGACGCCGCGCGAGAACAGGCGAAAAAGCTGGTCGAGGAAATGAAGAAGTTTTTTTAACCGCTTAAACTCGGTTAAAATGATTGTCAATTGAATTGACTTTGGAAAATCTTGAAGGACGCATCGTAAACACCAATTCCCCCCTTTGAAAAAGGGGGATAGGGGGTATTCGCCTTTGGCAAAGAGGCAAGAAAAGACTAACTTCCCCTTATTCCCCCTCTTTCAGAGGGGGAGACATAGTTTGACCCGCAAATTTGCCAAAGTTTAGAATTGATTGATTTCTCTTCATCTCTATGTTTCCTTATCCCAAAGAAGAAAGGTTTTTAAATGGATAAAACCGAAGTGATGGAAATCTTTGAAGCTTCAGGAGCCCTCCTGAAAGGCCATTTTCAATTGTCCTCAGGCAGGCATAGCGACCAGTATCTTCAATGCGCCCTGGTTCTCCAGTACCCCTGGTACGCGGAAAAACTATGCGGGGCATTGGCGGAAATGATCAAACCATTGGGGCCCAAGGCGGTAGTTTCCCCGGCGCTCGGGGGGGTGGTGGTGGGCCAGGAACTGGCCAGGGCTTTGAAAGTGAGGGCCATCTTCACCGAAAGAAACAAGGAAACCGACGCTATGGAACTGCGCAGGGGATTTACCATTGAAAAAGACGAGAAGATCTTCGCCGTGGAGGATGTCATCACTACTGGGAAATCCGTCAAGGAATCCATCCAAGTCGTCCGATCCCTGGGCGCGGATGTAGTAGGAGTCGGCAGTCTCATTGATCGAAGCGGTGGAAAAAACACTTTTGACGTTCCCCTTAAATCGCTCGTGGCCATGGTTGTGGAGAGTTGGGAAGAAAAGGATTGCCCCCTTTGCAAGAAGGGCACGAAGGCTATTAAGCAGGGATCCAGGGCTAAATTTTGAAGTTATTGCTTTAATCCATTATTTGCGGATAAAGTGGTTTTATAAGAAATTATTTATAACTGGGGTTGCTTCGTCATAAACACCCCGCTATTCACGGGGCATTCCTCGCAATGACAATTTGAATTGATATGTGAAACGAGAGAGGTAGAGATGCAAGAACCGGTGAAAAAAAACCAAGGGCCTAAGATGGCCGAAAAAAACTTAACACCGTTCCAGGTTTATTTCCGCGCGAATCTCCTGTTTTTCGGTTTCTTGGTGGTTCTTGCGGTCATTAGTTACTTTACCTGCGGGGCGATTTGGGACGACGTGACCCAAGGTGTGATGGAATTCATTTTCCTGATCCTGGGTGGGGGGTTTTTATTAGTGTCCTACTTAGATTATCTTTATGAAAAACATATCGCCCCAAGATCTGATGAAAACCCCGAGGTTTCCGGTCAGACTGGTAAACCCAAAGTCACCGGATAACATGTGAAATTATGTTCGAAAGGATCTTTCTTGAAATTTATCCTTAAAAGAACCGTTTCCTATTTACTCGTCCTCCTACTGGTTTTCACCCCCCGAATGATCCAATTGGCCCTGGCCCAAGATGATTCAGATTCGGCCTCTGACGAGGAAATCCAGGAGGTAAAACAACTAGCCCAGGCCGGGTATTTGGGCGATAAAAAGGATTTCTACCTATCCGCCAAGAGCCTCGCGGAAGATGACATCACCGACGCGTTGGTTGCCATCGACGCGACCTTATCCCAATTGGACTTGAAAAGCCTCAAGCCGGGGAACACCCAATATCAAACGAGCGACCTGGATGTGATCCTGAAGCTGATCAAGGAAAAGACCGAAGACATCCGCGCCAGGAAAATCTCATCCTGGAAGTTCGAAAACCGGGTTAAAAAAATGATCGCGGCCCTCTCGGCCGGCGAAGAGGCGAAACCCTCCACCGCCCCCGCGGAACCAACAAAGACCCCAGCGCCGAAACCCACCGCGACAGCCACTCCCATTCCCGCGCCTAGTCTGGAAGAGTTCAATGGGATGAAAAAAACCATCAAGGACCTGGAGAAAAAAACCGATGATTACCAGGCTGACATTGACAAGAAATACGACCTTGTCCAAAAAAACCAGGACGACATCCGGAAAAGCCAGGATGAAATCAAAGGAACCAACGCGGACAACCAGGAGGAATTGAAACTGGTCAAGAAACTCATCGACGAGGTCCAGGAAAACCTAAAGAAAACCGAGGACCGCTTGGATGAGGTGGCCCAAAAAGCCGAGAAGAAAAACATCACGGACACGGAATTGGAGCAGGATTTAAGCATCCTTCATAAGGACCTCAGGGATAACGTTTAGGATGTGAGTGTTTTGAAACAGGAGATTCTCCAAGATGGAATCAGCCAACTCAAACCAGGGAGCCAGCCCCTTGGACCAAGCCTTGAGTTCCAAGTGGCTTCCAGCGGGGGCGCTAGTGGTGGGATTGGCGGCTTTGATCGTTTCTCTGACGCGGAGGTAGCTTCTTGGGGACGAACGCTTGGGGCTAGGCGGTGTTTTTTGGCTTTTCGTAACGCCGGGGCCCGTTTATAGTGTTGTGAAACGCCGGAAGTGAACCGGCAATCTTCAAGTTTTCATAGGATCATCTTCAGGAGGTTTGACATGTTCATAGGCCATTATGCCGTCGGGTTTGCGGCCAAAAAAATCGCCCCCAAAACATCCTTGGGGACCTTATTCGCTGCGGCCGTTTGGCTGGACCTTCTTTTCCCTTTTTACCTCTTGCTGGATCTCGAGCATTTCCGGATTACCCCCAACTACACCAAGTTGTCACCCTTTGAATTTTATGATTATCCCCTGAGCCACAGCTTGTTGATGGCCTTGGTATGGGCCGCGGGCTGGGGCCTGCTTTACCTGGCCCTCCGAAACAACTCGAAACTTTCCTGGATATTAGCGGGGTTGGTAGTTAGCCACTGGGTCTTGGATCTTTTTGTGCATAAGCAGGATTTGCCGGTGTTCCTTCAAGGCGGGCCCCGGTGGGGATGGGAGCTTTGGAATTATCCATTTTGGGCCATCGCGCTTGAAATATCCCTGCTCATTGTAGGCTTGGAAATTTATCTTCTTTCAACCAAGGCCCTGGACAAGGTCGGAAACGCGGGCCTTTGGGCCATGGTGGCCTTCCTCGTGATTATGTATTTGGGCAGTATTTTATCCCACCCGCCTGCCAATCTAGCGGTCATTCCTTGGATCGGAATGGCCCAATGGTTGCTGGTGGCTTGGGGTTATTGGGTTGACCAACATCGCAAACCCGTCTAAGGAAATTTTTCTAAAAACCCGAAACCTCTGTAAAACTATTTATAAGCGGCCCACCTAGGTACCGACCTCTCAGATTTCCACAATAAAATGCGGGGTTCTCAAAAATGTTTTTCTGAAGAAGGTGACGAGAACCGATTTTTTCAGAGATTGCTTGTTTATTATTTTGACCAGAGTTTTCTCAACAGATGGGCCGCCATTTTTGGCTTTCGGTCGCGGGTAAAGACGCCTTTCCAATTAGTCGCGCCTGGCCGGTGGGTTCCCTGGGCGGTCTTAAAATCGCAAAGGTTCCAGACATGAGCCCCTGTTACATAAGGCTTACTGTTTAAAACCTTTAAATAGCGGTGAATCATTTCGGCTTGGTATTCCTCCGAGAACATCTCGGGAGGTTCCGCGTGATGGCCCGGCAGGGCATCAGCCCCGAACTCCGTCATGAGGACAGGCTTCTTGAACCGCTTGTAAATATCGTCCAGGTCTTTTGAGAGGCGCCGGCAGCCTTTTTCCAAATCCCCCGGTTCGGTGTACCAGCCGTAATAACGGTTCACGCAGACCACGTCCAAGAACTGGAAGGCTTTCTCTTCCTGGCCGAGGTAACTTGCCAAGGTCAAGGGGCGGGAAGGATCCAATTCGCGGGCCAGGGAGGCCAGGCTTTTGAAAAAGCCCAAAGCCGCCGGTTTTTTGGAATGGGGTTCGTTGGCCAGGCTCCAAAGAATGACGCTCGGATGGTTTTTATCCCGATCGATCAATTCCCGGGTGTACTGGCGGCAAAGGCTCAGGCGTTTTTTAAGGCCCTTGGGATTGAAGAAGAGGCCGACAGCGGGCGTTTCGTCGATGACCAGAAAGCCCAGCTTGTCCGCCAGGCTGAGGTTGGACTCATCATAGGGATAATGGGTTGTGCGGAAGGAATTAGCGCCGGTCCAGCGCATCATATCGAAATCCTTCACGATGACCGCCCGGGGAACATATCGTCCCACTACCGGAAAATCCTCATGCCGGCCGAAGCCCTTCAAGAAAATAGTTTTGCCATTCAATAAAAGTATTCCATTTTTGACATGGATAGTCCTGATTCCAACCGGAAGGAAATAGCCGTCCACCTCGTTATTTCCTGCTAACAGTTCCACCTTCAAATTGTAAAGGTGAGGCTCGGCTGGGGACCAAAACTTGGCCTTGGGTACGGTTATTCGGATTTGGGAGGCGCCCTTCACCATCGGTCCTTCGGAGGAAATTTCCTGTCCGAATCCTTCCAAGGTGACCTTGGTTTTCATGGGTGCTTGTGACTCGGCGTCTAATTGGATATTCACGTGCCCAGTCGATCCTGAGATTTCGGTTGTAATGGTCAGGTCATTTATGAATTTTTCCGGGGTAGTGTATAAAAGCACGGATCTTTGAATACCGCAGTAGGGAAAGAAGTCGAAAGAGGCAGGAGGATTGAACGCGTTGCCGAAGGAGTCCTTGGGGTCGAAGGGAACATTTCCGGGAGGGACCCGGTCCGGTGCTAACTCTCCGTCCACCCGGATGACCAATAGGTTTTTTTCGGTTTTCAATTCTCGGGTTATCTCAAAGGTAAATGGAAGATGCCCGCCCTCATGGGAACCCAGCTTTCTTCCATTCAGCCAAACCTCCGCCAGGTAGTTGATGGAATTGAACCTCAAGAAAACCCTTTGATTTTCCGAGCCGTGTGGGCGGTCAAAACGGGTTTGATACCAGGCCGTCCCAAGGTAGTCCCTTGTATCCTCGAATTGATCGTTCCAACTGGCCGGCACTCCGATCCATCTTCCTCCCGTAAAACCCTTCGTCCATCCATTTTTAATTCCATGATCCGAAGGGTCCAGCTTGAAATCCCAGAAACCGGAAATGTCCTTGACTTGCCGGTAGCGGTTGGATTGCGGATAGAGCATAAAACACCTCAATAGCGGGGTTTTGCCGGAAGACCGGCTATCTGCTTTTTTTCTTTTGCTGCGGATACTTGCTCTCATAGGGATTCAGCATGTTTTTATAGGATGGGTTTTTCCATAAATCCTTCTCCTGCGTGGAGGACTTTCGTGTTTTTCGAATCTTTTTGGCCTGTTGCCTCATCCGAATTCCTTTACTTTAAAACAAGACCGAAGAAAGACTGATGGCGGCTGTTACCGTGACCGCCGAAAGAAGGGTTGTCATGAACGCAACGTCCGCGGCGAAAACAGGCTCCTTATCATACTCGATGCCGAACATGACGGTGATGACAGCGGTGGGGAAGGCGCTTGAAACGAAAAGAACCTTGGCCAAAAGGCCCTGGATTCCCAGCAGGTGAAGCAGGAGAAGCGCCAAAAACGGGCCCAAAATCAGACGGGAAGCTATCGTGACCCATAATTCCCTGGGATGCCGCAAGGATATTCCTTCCCGTCCCAATTGGGCCCCCAGGGTGATCAAGGCGATGGAAAGCATCCCCTCGGAAGTCCATTTGAGGGAAGACATCACAGGATCGGGCAACCGTAGATCCAAAGCCCTCAAAACCAGCGCCGCTACGAGAGCGTAGAGGACGGGAAGAGTGAGGATGGTGCGCAAGCCCTTGCGCCATTGGCCCCAACCGCCGGCGATCAGGACGCCGAAGGTATAGGTGAGAATGTTCATGGCGGTGATGGTGATGACCTGGATGGCCACTCCTTCCCCTTGGAACGCCAGTTGAACCACCGGAATGCCGTAGTTCGCCGAGTTGAAGACCATGACGGCCAGGATGGAGGAAGCCGCCATTTTGGGCTCGAATCCCAGGATGCGGGTAAGGCCCGCCATGACCAGGAAAGCCAGCGCCGCCAGGAGAAAATTAAACAGGATCGTCATGGCCATTTCCCGGCCGCCCGGCTTAAAGACCAGCAGGCTGTAGAACATGAAGACGGGAATGAACACATAGAAGTTCAGCTTGGAAAGGGTTCCCAGGTCCAAGGTGAAGGATTTCGAGAGAAGATAGCCCAGTCCCATCACGAGGAATATGGGAAGGATGACGTTCATTGCGATCTGAAGAAACACGAGTCCGCCTTGGAGAGGGATTCGGAGCGAATTTTATTTTAACCGCAAGCCCAATTGACTTACACCTGAATTAGAGGGTGAGAACTTTCAGGGGGTGAAATCGTTTCCAGAGGGAAGCGGCATTTAATCATGAAAATTCATTCCTTGCTTTCTCCTTCTGATTCAACCGGGAAGGGGCTGGAGCAGGTGTACCAGCGGAAGGACATTTATTTTTTATTTTTCCCGTCAATCGGCTATACTTAGCCTCCAGAATGAATTATTTCCCGCCTACTCCATTAAAAACTTTATCCCGGGGCTTTCCAGCCCCATTTCGAGGATTTGATGGCCAAAGATAGCCGTCACCATTTCCTGGTGGTTTTTCTTTCGGGAAGTTTTGGGCTTTTAATCGCCTTAGCCTTGGTCCCGACCGGTGTAAAACCCAATCTTCTGGGCAATGCCGGGGCTTACACCTCTTATTTCCTCTATCTGAGCTTCGGTCTTTGCGCCTGGGTTTTTCCAGCGGCGCTTTTTCTCTTCGCCTATTCCCGCTTTCAAGACAATCCTCTTAAAAAACCGGGGTTGAAAATCCTCGGTTTGGTTCTAGGACTTCTTTCCATTTGCACCGCTTTGCACGACCTATTTCCCAATGTCCAGATGTTTTCATCTTCCCAGATGAGGGAGGGCATGGAATGGGGCGGGAAATTGGGGGCTTTGACCGGGGATTGGATGGAAGCGGCCTTAACCAGGTTTGGGACCTTTATTGTTTGTTTCCTGGTGTTGGTGCTTTCCGCGTGGTTTCTTGAGAAGGAAGGCCACCTGATCAATGTCGCCAGGGGTGTGTTAGATGGATTCGGAAGAGGTTTCTCCTTTTTAAGCGAAAATGGGTTCAAAACCCTGACACTCTTGCAAGAAAGACTTCGGGAATCTTTGGCGGAATGGAAATCCCATCGGGAGTCAAGAAAAGTAGCCGAGGAAGCCCATCGAAAATTGGAGGGGGGAACACTAACCCAGGAAAAGCCTGGAAAGGGGATCGCGCCACAACCTCCGAAGGCCGTTGTTGTTCCTTCATTAACTAAAAACGCAAAGACATCAACAGTTGTCAAATCTATCCCGGAACCCAAAGGTCGGTCTCTTTTCACCGGGGAGGCCGAAACAGCGACTGAACCAGTTGTAACAACTGGAGACGAAGAGGATTTGGTGTCAGCCGCCATGGCCGAAGCTAAGAGCCAGGATCCCATGACGCTCCGGCAAAAAATGGAAGCGGCCAGCATTGAAATGGCGGATGAGGAAGATGATTCGAGTGACCAAGAGCCGGAGCCCTCCAAGCCGGTTCGGGTCATCCGCCAATGGAAACTTCCGGAAGTCCACATCCTAAAAACCGCCGAAGAGACCAAGGAACGGGTCGTGGACGATTTCGAGGCGGTCAGCCATACCATCGTGGAGACCCTCAAAAATTTCGGGGTGGAAGCCAAGGTGGTGGGCGTGAATCCGGGACCTACGGTCACACAGTACGAGGTCCAGCCGGCGGCGGGAGTCAAGATCACCAGTATCTCTTCCCTGGCTGATGACCTGGCCCTAGCCCTTCAATGCGGCCACTTGCGTATCGTGGCTCCCATCCCTGGAAAGGCGGCGGTCGGCGTGGAGGTTCCCAACAGCAAGGGACGCATCGTCACCTTGAAGGAACTCATCGCGCAGGAGGAGTTCGCGGCTTCCTCCAAGAAACTGCTGGTCGCCCTAGGCAAGGATATCGCCGGGGCCTCCTGCAACGCCTCCATCAAAGAGATGCCCCATGTCCTGATCGCCGGTTCCACCGGATCCGGAAAAAGCGTTTGCGTGAACACCATCATCGCCAGCCTTCTTTTCAGGTACACTCCCGAGGAATTAAGGCTGGTGATGGTCGATCCCAAGAGAGTGGAAATGGCTATCTACAAGGATCTGCCCCACTTGGCCCTCCCGGTTGTGAACGATTCCAAACAGGCCAACTCGGCCCTGAAGTGGCTGGTCCAGGAGATGGAGACGCGCTACCAGATCCTGGCTCACCTGGGGGCCAGGGATATTGACACCTTTAACGCGAAAATATTGGTGAAGAGGGAGTCAGGGGAGACTGACGCTTATCCCATGTATTACATCGTCGTTTTGGTGGATGAGCTGGCTGACCTCATCATGGCCGCCAAGGATCAGGTGGAGGATTCCATCACGAGGCTGGCCCAAATGGCGCGGGCGGTGGGGATCCATTTGGTCTTGGCCACCCAAAGGCCCTCCGTTGAGGTCATTACCGGCATCATCAAGGCGAATTTTCCGACGCGAATCGCGTTCCAAGTCTTTTCCAAAGTTGATTCACGTACGATATTGGATATGAACGGCGCCGAGGCTCTTTTAGGCAGGGGCGATATGCTGTATTTGGCTTCGGGGTCCCCCAAGCCCTTGCGGCTTCAAGGGGCCTATGTTACGTTGGAGGAAATCGAGCGCCTGACGGACTACTGGAAATCCCAGGGAGGGCCCGTTTATTTGGCCGACTTAGAGGCCTCCAAGTCCAGGGGGGACGTGGTCACCGAGGAAAGCGATGATGAGCTGTTCGACGAGGCCTTGGAAATAGTCATCAAGGCAAAACAGGCATCCACCTCGCTGCTACAGCGGCGTCTCAAGGTAGGCTATAGCCGCGCGGCGCGGCTTTTGGATGACATGGAGGTCCGGGGCTTGGTGGGGCCAGCCGACGGAAATAAACCCAGAAAGATTCTCGCCCCCGGTGCCAGCGATTCGGATGGTGAGTTCGCGGAGGAGACTCTGGATGATAAGTTGGATTGAAAAATATTTTCAGGTTTCATTATCCTTGAAATGCCTGTTCCTCATCCTGGGTTTGACAGCCTGTTCAACCCTATTTCCCGGCGCGAGGCTTTGGGCGGACGCTGCGGCAAAGAAAGAACTGACGGTAGAGGAAGTTTCCAAGAAAGTCGAGGAGGCCCAGACTTCCGTCAAGGATGTGCAGATGGACTTGAGCATGGAAATGAAGGACTCCCTTTCCAACCAGAAACAATCCTCCAAGGGGGCGATCAAGATCAAGACGCCCGATAAGATTTTCGTCCACTATACCAAGCCCACTGAGCAGTTCCTGTACGCCCAAGGGGATCTTCTCCAAATGTACCAGCCCGACCAGAAGATGGTTTATGAACAGCGCCAGAAGAAAAAAGGGCATTCTGCCCCCGTTTACCTGGGTGTCGGAAAAGAGTTAAAAAAGTACATCGATATCAGCCGGGTCACCATTTTCAAGAACGATGGGAACGAGGTGGGGCTTTTATTCCACCCCCTTTCCACGGACGCGGGTTTCGACAGCATGAAAGTTTATATCCGAAAAAAGGACTGGTGGCCCAGCCAGATGGAGATGGTCAATCCCTCCATGGAGACCAAGGCGCGTTTCAATAACTTCCAATTCAACAAAGGACTTTCGGACCAATTATTCCAATTTGAGCCGCCGGCGGGGACGCAGGTGGTGGAAGGAGAGATATTCTAATGAGCCTCGGCACGGATTTGAAGGAAGCCAGAATCTCGAAAAAAATTTCCCTGGAGGAAATATCCCAAAAAACCAGGATTCCCGTCAAATACCTGGAGTCCATCGAGGAGGACCGTTTTGAGGTTTTTCCATCCCAGGTTTACGCGAAGGGTTTCATCCGCGCCTATGCCAAGATCGTGGGCCTGGATCCGATGCATTTAACCAGGCGGTTTAACGCTGAATTCACCCCAGAGGAAATGAGGATCCAGCCCATGAACGCGGAAGTGGAGCTGGAAAAGGCTTTCGGGTGGAAGTCCACCCTTCATCGCCAGCCCGTTTACCGGCTTTCAGACCATTCCAGTGAATTAAACCTGGAGTTCGTGGAGGAGGAGCGAACTGAGAGCACCATGCCCAGGCAGCCGGCGATTGTCCGGCAAAGGTTGAGCGCCCTGCGTAAGTCCGATTGGACCCCCTGGATTAACCGGGTTGGCTTGATCCTGATCGTCCTGCTCCTGGGTTTTCTGGGCTGGAAATATGGAAATGACTTCCTCTCGAAAATGCACTCGAAAGAGGCGAAGGGGGGGATTGTTTACCAAGACCCCTATGCCGCGGGACAAGTGGAGGATAAGTACCAGCACTTGGTGCTGAAGGGCCTTGAGAAATGCTGGTTCCGCGTCAAGATGGACGGGAACCAGGCGGGTTCTGACGTTGAATTAGCCCCCGGTGAGATCAAGACCTACAAGGCCTTGAAAAGCTTTACCTTGAAACTAGGCAACGCTGGGGGAGTGGATGTCCAGTTCAATGGAAAACCACTTGGCGTCCTAGGAGCGACGGGACAAGTTCTTGAGCTTACACTGCCGCCCAGTTCCCAAGGAGTTTCAGGGACCGAGGCTGATGGAAGCGGGACCTGATAATAATAGTTAATTATTTTGAAGTTGTAATTTTAAAAGCCCTTGTGAGCCCCCCAATATATCCCTAAAAGAGGGCCAACAACGCGGGGAATTTGTTACAAGGGAGATCGAGGTTTTCAATGGCCGATACTTTTTCCTTCGATGTTGTTTCCGAAGTGGATCTCCAGGAAGTTGACAACGCGGTCAACCAGTCGATGAAGGAGATTTCTCAGAGGTATGATTTCAAGGGAAGCATCAGCAAGATCACCTTGAACAAGACCGTCAAGGAATTGGAGATCGTTTCCGACGATGAATCCCGGCTCAAAGCCGTCGTGGATGTGCTGAAGGGGAAATTCGTTAAAAGGAATATTTCGCCCAGGGCGCTGGATTTCCAAAAAATGGAATCGGCTTTCAGCGGTACCGTCAACCAGAAGGTCAAGATCGTCAGCGGAATCCCCATGGAAACCTGCAAGGAAATCGTCAGGCTGATCAAGGATTCGAAGCTCAAGGTGCAGGTTCAAATCACCGAGGAGAAAGTGCGGGTTTCCAGCAAAGCCAAGGACGACCTGCAGAACGCCATTCAATTGCTCAAGGCCGCCCAAGACATCAAGATTCCTCT
Organism: candidate division FCPU426 bacterium; assembly: GCA_963796105.1. Classification (GTDB taxonomy): domain Bacteria; phylum Oederibacteriota; class Muellerivitia; order Muellerivitales; family Muellerivitaceae; genus CAWCKJ01. The sequence continues at coordinate 278,121 of CAWCKJ010000012.1, read as the reverse complement.
TCAATTCAACAATTACCGCTAAAAAAAGGCTTCTATGAAAGACGAATTATTCCTCCCCCCGATTTCAGAAGTTTATGGAAGGGGCTGGAAGACTGGCATCGCGCTTTGGCCGTTGTTTCTGGTCCGGTTCGTTTTTATCGTCCTGAATTTTATGTCCATGATTTTTTGCCTGGCCCTCGCCCTTGGACCCTTATTGGGACAGTTATTCAACTTTTTTAAGGACACGGATCCGGATGATTACCAGCAAGTCTTCAAGAATTTCGATTTTCGTCCATTTCTCCAGAAGCCGGATTTTATCTGGACCGCCCTGGTGCTTTTATTGATTTATCTCGTTTGGTGGTTTTTGTTTGAGGTCTTCTTTACTGGGGCCCTTTTCAAGCAAATCGAGGAATACAGGCAAAAGGGTTCGACATTTTCCCTGGTGAATTTCCTAAAGGGAGGATTGTTCTTCTTTCCATCCATGCTTGGCCTGGGGTTCTTGTTTATTTTCAGCGGCTTGATTTTCGGGGCTATCTTAATCCTAATCACCGTAGTGATCGGGGTTTTCCTCAAGGGGATCGGCCTTGTGGTTATGGGGTTTTTGTTGATATTGCCTTTCCTCGCGGCAGGAGTTTTCATGGCCTTGGGTTTCCATGTTTATTTTTTAATGTCCGCTGCTTATCTCGTAAAAGATGGCGGGGTTTTCAGGGGCCTTAAATCAAGCATTCATAAATGCCTGGAGCACTATGGGCGAGTGGTTTGGAGTATCCTTTTGATTTTATTGGCTTATCTGATCTTCTCCATCGCTTACCAAACGGTCTTTAACTTGCTGCGGCATACCCCCTTTATCGGATTTTTATTCCTCTTGTTGGAACTTTTGATCAATCTTACGATGGCCACAATGGTGTGGGTTTATTTCCCGGCGCTTTCCATCGAGTTCGCTCATGAAGGGGAAAGTTAAAACTTGGCCTTCCTTCCGGTGCGCGGGTTGGTTTTGAGCGCTTTTCCCCATTCCGAGTCGGACAAAATCGTCCAGATCTATTCCCTCCAGGCCGGTAAAATCCGGGCTTTCGCCAAGGGGGCCCGTAAACCCCGCAGTCGTCTGGCCGCGGCTTTGGAGCCTTTTACCGAAGCCAATTTTATTTTGATTCGCCGTCAGGGCGGGGATTTGTTCGTGATTTCCCAGGCCAAAGTTTTGGATGACCACCATGAATTGAAAACGGGACTAGCGACGCTCGCCCTGCTCCAGGTATTGGCTGACATCCTGATTCAAGCGCTCCCGGATCAGGAACCAAACAGAGAGTTGTATAAACTTTTGAAGGAGACCTTGACCGCCTTCCGGAAATATCCAGGATCGAGTGAGCAAATCCTCACGGCATTTTGTCTTCAATTTATCGAATTGTCGGGATTTCCCCTGGAGCTGGACCGCTGCGCTGAATGCGGGGAATCTCTTTTGAAAAAAAACACATTTTTGATTTCACACAGGGGTGGAGCTCTTTGCGGAAATTGCTGCCCCTCCGGGCCAGGGCCCTTGCGGGTCGGCCCAAGGGAATTGGAAATTCTGAAGCGCCTTCGAAGCCTTCCCCTGGAACGGGCTCATGTCATCCATAGTGCGTCCGCCAACTTTCGGAGTATGCTCTTGAGCCTTTTAGAATATTTGGAATATACAGTGGGTAAAAAATTGATGACCGTCGAGTTTTTTCTGAAGATGATCGGGGCATGAGGAGCCGATATGGTGATTCTTTTGATGGGAGTCGCTGGATGCGGTAAGACAACAGTGGGAAAAGAGCTTGCCCGGATTCTTTCCTGCCCCTTTTTTGACGCGGATGATTTTCACACAGTGGCAAACAGGGAAAAAATGAAACGAGGCCAAGCCTTAACCGACATCGATCGTAAGCCCTGGCTTAAGGTTCTATCCGACTTGATCCGGGATTGGGAAGCTGATGGAAAAAACCTTGTCCTGGCTTGCTCCGCTTTGCGAAAAAAGTACCGGACGCGATTATCCAGGAACGGGAAAATCCATTTCGTGTTTTTAAAGGGCACTTTCACCCTTATCTGTGAACGCCTCAAGAACCGAAAAGGGCATTATTTCAACCCGGAATTGTTAGAAAGCCAGTTTGAGGAATTGGAAGAGCCAACAGACGCAATTGTTGTGGAAATTTCGCAGGATGTGGATACCATCGTGTGGCAATTGAAGCAAAAATATGACTTTTCCAGGAGCCGGTGAATGTATTCCGAAGGTAGTTCTAAAGGGATCCTTGCGATTTTGGGTGCCGTTGTCCTTGCGGCAGCCGCATCCAATTGGACCCAAACCAAATTTTTATTGAAATTCCTTTGGGATTTAGTGGTCCTTAATACTTCCCCTATCTTGCACCAAATCGGGCTTTTGCTTCATTTAATCAAGTAATTCACTAATCCAATTGGCTTGATTTTCCATTCGTTGAGCCTATACTTGACTTTTTAGTAAAGATTCCCGAAATTCTAATGAAGTCAGCTATTTTCACACAATTATTCAATTGGGCAGGTTTCTCATGCGGATGTCCTCGACTGAAGAATATGGTTTACGGTGCATGCTTCAAATGGCCAAGAAAGGGCCTCAAGGCATGACAACCATTCTGGAGCTTTCCCGTCTGGAAGGGCTCACTTCCGCTTACGTGGCAAAGATTATGAGCATTCTTCGAAGAAGAGAACTTGTCCAGAGCATCCGCGGCCAGAGCGGGGGTTACCAGCTAGCAAGGCCGGCTAATGAAATCAATATTCACGAAGTTTTAGAGGCGTTGGGCGGCAAGTTTTTCAAACAGGAAGAGGTGTGCGAGACTCCCAACAAAGAACATCTATCCTGCATCCACACGATGGATTGCGCAATCCGTTCCCTTTGGATGGGTTTAGACCTGACTCTTTCCTCATATCTTCGCAAGTGCAAACTTTCGGATTTGGTATCCAGCGAGCCGGAAATGGAGAAGTGGCTCAAAGATTCCTCTGTTTCCCCAAGATCCCAGCGTTCGACGCAGGGAACAGGAAAACCAGGAGTCCCGGAAACCATCATCGGAAAAGGGATGCCGAGATGAAACCTCAAGCCCAGGAACAACCTGTCGAAAAAATCACCACTGAGGAATACAAATACGGATTTGTAACGGATATTGAGGCGGATTCCGCCCCGCCAGGACTCAACGAGGATATCATCAGGTTTATCTCCCAAAAGAAAAAAGAGCCAAAGTTTCTCCTGGAATGGCGGCTGAAATCCTTCCGCTTTTGGAAACGCATGACGGAACCTGTTTGGGCCTATGTCCAATATCCTCCCATCGACTATCAATCCATTATTTATTATTCAGCGCCCAAGAATAACGGTCCCAAGAGTCTGGCGGAGGTGGACCCCGAGATCCTGAAGACCTTTGAGAAACTGGGAGTACCGCTCCAGGAAAGGGAAATTCTCGCGGGAGTCGCCGTGGACGCGGTTCTGGACAGCGTCTCTGTCGGGACAACTTTTAAGAAAAAGCTGGGGGAATTAGGAATCTTTTTCTCCTCTTTTTCCGAGGCGGTGCAGGAACATCCAGAGCTCATCGAAAAATACCTGGGGTCGGTGGTCCCTTACAATGATAATTTCTTCGCGGCCTTGAATAGCGCCGTTTTCACCGACGGTTCGTTCTGTTACGTGCCAAAGGGTGTGCGGTGCCCGATGGAGCTCTCCACCTATTTTAGGATAAACGCGGCCAAGACGGGGCAATTCGAGAGAACCCTCTTGATCGCCGATGAGGGCTCTTACGTGAGCTACCTGGAGGGATGCACCGCGCCTATGAGAGATGAAAACCAGCTGCACGCGGCGGTCGTCGAATTGGTGGCCCTGGGCAACGCCGAGATCAAGTATTCCACCGTTCAAAACTGGTATCCGGGGGACAAAGAGGGTAAGGGCGGGGTTTACAATTTCGTGACCAAGCGCGGAGCCTGCCGGGGAAATTCCTCCAAGATATCATGGACCCAGGTGGAGACCGGATCTGCCATTACCTGGAAATATCCCAGTTGTATCCTGCAGGGCGACAATTCCACGGGGGAATTCTATTCTGTGGCGGTGGTGAACAACCGCCAGCAGGCGGATACTGGAACCAAAATGATCCACATTGGTAAAAACACAAAAAGCACCATCGTTTCCAAGGGGATTTCAGCGGGCCGGGGGCAAAACACCTACCGGGGTTTGGTTCGAATCCAGCCGGGCGCTGAAAACGCCGGGAATTATACCCAGTGTGACTCGCTTCTGATGGGGGACAGATGTTCGGCCCATACGGTGCCTTACATTGAGGTAAAAAACAACAGCTCCAAGGTGGGGCATGAGGCCTCCACCTCAAAAATCAGTGAGGACCAGGTTTTTTACTGCCGCCAAAGAGGCCTTTCCAGCGAGGACGCGATTAATCTTATCGTCAATGGGTTTTGCAAGGATGTTTTCCGGAAGCTTCCCATGGAATTCGCGGTGGAAGCCCAGAAATTGTTGAGCGTCAGTTTGGAAGGAAGCGTCGGTTGACGTGGAAATAATCAATCCCAAGGAATTCTGGAGGAGAGATGCTGGAGATCAAGAACCTGAAAGTCAAAGTCGATGGAAAAGAAATTCTCAAGGGGATCAACCTGAACGTTGGGAAGGGCGAAGTGCACGCCATCATGGGTCCCAACGGCTCGGGGAAAAGCACCCTGGCCCACATCCTCGCAGGAAGGGATGGATATGAAGTGACAGACGGCGAAGTGCGTTTCGAGGGGAAAGATCTACTAGCTTTGTCCCCGGAGGATCGCGCGAGGCAGGGGGTGTTCCTGGCTTTCCAATATCCGGTTGAAATCCCGGGAGTCAACAATACTTATTTCCTGAAAGCGGCCCTAAACGCGATTAGAAAGTCGCGGGGGGAAGAGGAATTGGACGCCATGGATTTCCTGGATCTGGTCAAGGCCAAATTGAAACCCCTCCGGATGGATGAAACCATGCTTCAACGCTCGGTGAACGAAGGCTTTTCCGGGGGTGAAAAGAAGAAGAACGAGGTGCTCCAGATGGCTGTCCTGGAACCCAAGCTGGCGGTCCTGGACGAGACGGACTCGGGCCTCGATATAGACGCCTTGAAAGTGGTGGCGGACGGGGTCAACGCCCTGCGGAATCCGGAGAGGGCCGTCCTTTTGGTCACCCATTACCAACGCCTGCTGGAATACATCGTACCGGATAAAGTCCACGTCTTGGCGCAAGGACGTATTGTGAAGTCGGGCGGCAAGGAACTGGCCCTGGAATTGGAAGAGAAGGGTTATGGCTGGCTCACGAACGGGCAAAAGAAAGAAGCGGAAGTTTGATGGAAACCAACAGGATGGATGAAAAAATCTCAGCCCCCTTTCCATTTGAGAAAGCAGTGCCATTCGGTAGGGCTTCGTGGTTAAAAGAGACTCGGGATAAAGCTTGGTCACATTTTTTTAAGATGGGTTTTCCAGACAGGAAGTCCGAAAATTGGAAATACACTTCCTTGGACGTGCTATATAAACATTATTTTATCTGGGGCCATGCGGAAGCACCTGCAACTAGCGTAAATGACCTTCTAAAAACCCTCTCGTTTGAAACTGGAAATGCGGACATCGTTGTTTTTGTGAACGGTTTCCTTGTATGGAAACTATCGAAAGTCGGACCTTTATCCAAAGGCATTCAATTAAAAACTATTTTGGAAGCGGATGAAGAATCGATTCGATGTAATTTTGGCCAGGTTTTGAACTATGAGAATAAGAGTTTTACCGCTTTAAATACGGCCTATTTCACAGATGGTCTTTATTTAAGCGTTCCCGAGGGGCAGGTTCTGAATAAGCCTATCCATATCGTTTATCTCACGACCAAAGGCACCCCCCAGTGCCAGACCCATGTCCGGAATCTTTTCCTGCTGGGCCAGGATAGTTCGGCAACCGTGATTGAACATTACCTGAGTGAGGGGGACAGCCCCTATTTCGTGGGAGCCGTGACGGAAGCGGTATTGTCCAGGGGGTCCTCACTGACGCACACCAAGATTCAACAGGAAAGTGAAAAAGCTTTCCACTTTTCAACCCTCGCGGTTAAACAAGCCCAGGGGAGCCGGCTGTCCACGAGAACCTATTCTTTCGGCGGAAGCCTGGCCCGTCACGAGGTGGAAACAGTCTTGACAGAAAAAAACGCCGAGTGCCTTCTGGAAGGTCTTTATTTGACCAAAGGCAATCAACACATGGATACCCGGATCTTTATCGATCACCTGTCGCCTTTCTGCTCCAGCCAGGAGACCTTTAAGGGAGTCCTGGATGGGAAATCAACCGCCATATTTGACGGCAGCATTTTGGTTCGGGAAAACGCCCAAAAGACCGACGCCCGCCAGTCCAATAAAAATCTGCAACTTTCCAAAGAAACCAAGGTTTATTCAAAGCCCCAACTCCAGATTTACGCCGATGATGTGAAATGTTCCCACGGCTCCGCCACCGGCCAGATGGACGAGGAGGCCCTTTTCTATTTCCAATCCAGGGGCATCGGCAGGGAAGAGGCGAAAAGGACCCTGGTTTACTCATTCGCCGGCGAGATGGTGGAAAGGATCGAAAACGAGTATCTCAAAAAACCATTAACGGACATGGTTCGACGTTGGATGGGTGGGGGGGAGTAATGAAAACACAAACCCACGTGAACTCCGAGACTATTACAAATGCGAAGCCTTTGGATGTCTTATCGGTAAGGTCCCAGTTTCCCATCCTTTCCCATAAGGTTCATGGGAAGCCCTTGGTTTACCTGGACAATGCCGCCACCACCCAGAAACCCCGACAGGTGATCGAAGCCCTAGACCGATATTACCGGGAGGAAAACGCCAATATCCACCGGGGGGTGCATCTTTTAAGCGAGAAAGCCACCCAGGCTTACGAGGCATCCCGAGTCAAGGTTCAAAAATTCCTGAACGCTTCGGATTCAAAAGAAATCATCTTTACCCGGGGAACCACCGAGTCCATCAATCTGGTAGCTCAAAGCTGGGGAAGGAAGTTCGTCCGGGCCGGGGATGAAATCCTCATCACCACCATGGAACACCATTCCAACATCGTGCCATGGCAGATGCTTTGCGAGGAAAAGGGCGCTGTGTTGAAAGTGGCACCGATCAACGAAGCAGGTGAGCTGGTATTGGAGGATCTTTACAAACTCATGACCCCCAAGACCAAATTGCTGGCATTCACCCAGGTCTCAAACGCTCTTGGGACCTTGAACCCGGCGGTGGAAATCATCAAAGTCGCCCACGCGAGTGGAATCAAGGTTCTCCTGGATGGGGCCCAGGCTGTTTCGCACATGGAAGTGGATGTTCAGGCCCTGGATTGCGATTTTTACGCCTTCTCAGGGCATAAGATTTTTGGGCCCACGGGGATAGGAGTTCTTTACGGCAAGGATAATCTCCTGGATTCGATGCCTCCCTGGCAGGGAGGCGGGGACATGATCTCCTCGGTGACTTTTGAAAAGACTCTTTTTAAAAAACCACCCCACAGGTTTGAGGCGGGAACACCCCATATCGCGGGTGTCATCGGATTGGGAGCAGCGCTGGATTTTGTTAATTCCATTGGATTAGTGGCGATTGCCGACCACGAAAACGATCTTTTGTTATATGGGACAAAAATACTTATGACAAACAAGGAAGTTAAATTAGTGGGAACGGCTTCCCATAAAGCGGGAGTTCTGTCATTCACTCTGGGAGATATACACCCTCACGATATCGGCACTATCCTGGATCGGGAAGGAGTTGCCATCAGGGCAGGTCATCATTGCGCGCAACCGGTCATGGACCGCTACGGAATATCCGCCACCGCTCGTGCTTCTTTGGCCCTTTACAATACCCGGGAGGATCTTGATGTCCTTGCGGCGGCGCTCATGAAAGTATTGGAGGTTTTTGCCTGATGTCCGACTTGAGGGATTTATACCAAGAGGTCATTCTTGACCATCAAAAACATCCCCATAACTTTGGGGAATTAGAGAGCGCGAGTCATCATGCGGACGGATTCAATCCGCTCTGCGGCGACCGGATTTCCTTGAACCTTCAAGTGGATTCCGAAGGGGTCATTCGGGAAATCAAATTCAAAGGATCGGGTTGCGCCATATCCAAAGCTTCGGCGTCCATGATGACCGTTGCGTTGAAAGGGAAGAAAATTGGGATTGCGGACATAATGTTTAACCAATTTCACGATATGGTGATGGGGAAAAATGACGAGCCAGCTCCGGAAGCGCTTGGAAAACTAAAAGTTTTCGCGGGTGTCCGGGATTATCCGGCTAGGGTGAAATGCGCCAGCTTGGCCTGGCACACGCTCGAAGCGGCCCTGCATGAACCGGGTAAAATGGTTTCAACGGACGATGGAACGGGGAGCGGTGAATGAGCTACGAATTAATCACTCTTCAGCGGGAATGCAAGGCCATTACCATTCCCTACGGGACTGAGACGATTGTTTTCAAGGATGAAAAAGTTTACATCACTCAAACCCTTGGGGGCAGTTTTACCCTCCAAAGGGACAACGGTCAATTGGTTCGAATCGACGGGAGAGACGCGGATGCCCTTGGCAAGGAAGTGCCGGCGGAAGCAAAAGTTTTCAAGATCGAGTATGGCGATGAAAAGTCCCGCGAGGATAAGGATGTGGAGAACGATGTTTGGGATCAGCTTAAGACTTGCTATGACCCCGAAATACCCGTCAATATCGTTGAATTGGGGTTGATATACGGTAGCCAGATCAAACCGCACCCCCAGGGAGGGAAAAAAGTTGAGGTGCTTATGACCCTCACCGCCCCAGGCTGTGGAATGTCCACGGTCTTGAAGGCCGAAATCGAGCAGAAGCTCGGCCGAATTCCCGGGGTGAAGGAAGCTAATGTGGAAGTTACCTTTGACCCGCCTTGGAATCAGGCTCTCATGTCAGACGCGGCCAGGTTGCAGCTGGGAATGATGTGATAATATTTCCTGAGCTGGCTTTATTCGGCTGAATCCCTCTTAGATGATTCTCAAAATGGAATGCCGTCATACAACAGATCAACGAAGACTAAATTTCTAAATTTTATTGATAAGATTTAAAAAACCCGCATGATTCCCGATCGGGACAGCGTTGAAAGGCCTAGATATCCAGCTGATTATCGATACAATAGTTTAGAAAAAGCATCTTATTTCTATGATTTGAGGAACGCCCATGGATTCATCTGAATGGAAAAATACCGCGCGGTTTTTGCTTTTAAAAATTTTCGGTACTTTCCTGGCCATTGTTTTCTTTTTGGTTGCTCTTCTTTTTTTATCTTATTCAGTCTCTTCTCTTGCTGCGACCCAGGGTGGAAAAGACGCCAAAATTCTGTCGTCAGTCGACCGCTTAGGAAAAATCAGGACCGGTTGTCGGTTGGGGGGATTTTTTGAGATATCAGTTGATATGGATGGACAGAAGACCGATAAAATTTTCTGCCTTTATCCAGTTTGGCCGGATCAGTACCAGCCATCCAAGGGCGACAATGTTCGGGTTTGGCCAACCCAAAAACCACTTTTAGCAGAACCGGCTACTGATGGATGGGGATGGTTTATCCTGGGATCTATTTTAGTTGTGGGTCTCCTACTATTGGAATTCGGTTTCTTAGCGCTGACCTTGCGCTAAAATCGGGTAGTTTTTTTTATAGACATTGTTCGATAAAAGAAAATTTTTCCAACCCATTTGATCCGATTAATTGATATTTCCTTCCTCCGAAATTTAAAAATTCACAAAAAATGTGTGGGAATGTTTTTAATGCATTTGTGACGGTTTTTTATGAGAACACCATAAGTCAGAATGGGTCCATTTAGAACTTGCCTAACGGCTTTTCCGCTCCCTCCTTAAAAAATATGCAATTGCGCAGAATTATATGGGAAAAACGGCAGAAAATTCGAAAGAGAAATATTTCAGTGATTTTTCCTCGAAAAAAGTTTTCAAAATATAAGCTTTTTTGTAAGATGATGGCCTTCTTGAGGGTTTATGCCCCAGGAAGGATATAAAATTTATATGCAGAGGTTAGTGGAATGGCTCAAGGCACTGTAAAGTGGTTTAAGAATGAAAAAGGATTTGGTTTTATCTCCCAGGATGGCGGCGAGGATGTATTTGTCCATTACTCGTCGATTCAAGGCGACGGATTCAAAACTTTGAACGAAGGAGACCGGGTGGAATTTGAAGTCACCCAGGGCCAAAAGGGTTTAAAGGCTGAAAACGTCCACAAAATCTGATGATTTTGTTGTAGTTCGAAAAGCCTTCTGCAACAAATCAGGTTGCAGAAGGCTTTTTTTTAACTGCAATACAAGATTTTGGATATAACAACGGTTTTAGCTTGCGAAGCCCGTCGAATTCCCTTATTTTCCTTTAATAAATATTTTTATGGATAAAAACATGGCCCCATCCTTTCAAGAACTCATCCTAATCCTCGACCACTATTGGAGTAAGCAAGGTTGCATTATTCAACAGCCTTACGATTTGGAAAAAGGCGCGGGAACTTTTAATCCCGCCACTTTTTTCCGGGTCTTGGGCCCCGAACCCTACCAAGTGGCCTATGTGGATCCCTGCCGCAGACCTAAAGACGGCCGTTACGGGGAGAACCCCAACCGCATGCAGCACTATTACCAGTATCAAGTCATTTTGAAACCATCACCCGATAACATGGTGGAACTTTATTTGGCAAGCCTGGAAGAAATCGGTATTCGACAGGATGAGCACGACATCCGCTTCGTCGAGGACGACTGGGAATCCCCGACATTGGGGGCTTCAGGCTTGGGATGGCAGGTTTGGATGGACGGAATTGAGATTACCCAGTTTACCTTTTTTCAAACCACCGGCGGACTGGAGCTGAGGCCAGTTCCCGGGGAAATCACCTTCGGGTTGGAGAGAATAGCCACAGTCATCCAGGGGGTCGATAGTGTTTGGGACCTGAATTACGGTGGAAAGGGACTCACTTACCGAGACATTTTTCATCCGAGCGAAAAAGCTTTTTCAGCCTTCAACTTCGAGCACGCCAACATCAAGATGCTTTTAAGACACTTCAACGATTTTGAGGGGGAGGTAAAGCGGCTTCTGGAATTGGATCTGGTGGAACCAGCCTATGATTATGTTATCAAGGCTTCCCACACCTTTAATCTCTTGGACGCCAGGGGAGCGATATCCGTGGCTGAGAGGACCCATTTTATCACGCGGGTACGGGGAATGGCCAAGGCCGTGGCCACCGCATACGTGAAAAAAAGGGAAGGGCTTGGTTATCCGCTTTTGAAGAAAGTTTGATTTGGGTTTTGCGTTGAACCAGGTTTGGAAATTCTATTTTCGGGGGATTTGAGAAATTTATGATTTTAAAAGATGCGGTTCTTGAAATTGGATGCGAAGAGATTCCTTCTTCGTATATTCGCCCGGCTATCGAACAGATGGCTGCCGCCGCGAGAGCTTCACTGCAGGAGCACCGTATCTCTTATAAGCATCTTTATACTTATTACACTCCGAGGCGTCTCTCCCTGTTTTTCAAAGGTTTGGATGAAATGCAGGAAGACAGCGTCGTGGAGGTGACAGGGCCTCCAGTATCCATGGCCTTCGATGAACACGGCCTTCCCACTAGGGCTGGCGAAGGTTTCGCCAAAGCTAAAGGCGTTTCCATGGCCTCCCTAAAGAGGAAAATGACCCCTAAGGGGGAAGTGGTTGTGGCGGTTAAAAAAGAAGGGGGAAGACTGACATCGGAAATTCTCGCCACTGTTTTTCCCGAAGTGATCAAAAAAATCCGGTTTCCAAAGGTTCAGCGTTGGGGAAACGGTGATTTTCAATTCGCGAGGCCCATCCGTTGGATATGCTCTGTTTTTTCCAGGACGGTTGTGCCATTTGAGATAGCCGGATTGTACAGCAGCCGGGAAACTTATGGCCTGAGGGCCCGAAAGCAGGGACCTTTAGACGTTGTGGAGGCGGGAGATTATTTGGAAGTTCTGCGGCAGGCCGGGGTGATCGCGGATCCTGACGAGAGAAAACAGGTAATCTGGAACAAGGTTCAGCAAGCGGCGGTGGAAAAGGACGCTGTGATCCAAGGCGACCCTGATTTATTGGATGATGTGAACAATTTGGTGGAATCGCCAGATGTGATTTTAGGCTCCTTCGATTCAAAATATTTAGAATTGCCCGACGCAGTCATTGTGACCGCCATGCGGGAACATCAAAAATACTTTTCGGTGAGGGATAAACAGGGAGGTCTTCTTCCCCTTTTCATTGGAGTCATCAACGGATCTCCCAAGGATAAAAAGGTCGTGATCCAAGCCAACGAGGGTGTGCTGAAGGCCCGGCTTGAGGACGCAAAATTCTTCGTTTCAGAGGATCTCAAGGTACCCTTGGAGGAATGGGCCAAAAAACTCACCGGCATTACTTGGCTGGAAGGCATGGGATCGATGGATGAAAAGGCCCATCGGATTTCCAAGTTGATGGCGAGGATGGTGGAACTCTGCGGGATTTCAAAGACGGTTTTGCCAACCCTGGCGAAAGCAGCCCTCTTATGTAAAGCCGACCTGGCCACTAATATTATCCGGGAAAAGGAATTCAACAGTCTTCAGGGTTATATGGGGGGAATTTACGCGGCCAAGCAGGGCATGGAAGATGTCGGCGCGGCAATCCAGTACCACTATTATCCCAGGTTTGCGGGGGATCAACTTCCCATCGGGCGAGACTCCACCCTCCTTTCTATTGCTGACAAAATTGACACCATCGTGGGATGTTTCAAGGCTGGACTCATACCCACAGGTTCCCAGGATCCCTTCGCCCTGCGGAGACTGGCATTAGGCATCATCCATATTGCGCTGGAAAATCACTATCCCTTCACCCTGGAAGAATTGGTATCGGTCTCACTGAAACAGTACGTGGGTAAAACCAAACCAGGATTGGCTGGGGAAATCGTGGACTTCCTTTTAGGAAGGCTTCATACGGTTTTGGAAACGAAAGGCGTTTCCTATGATGTCGTCAACGCTTGTTTGGCCACCAAGGCCCCTTCCCTGAACGATATGGTGATCAAGGCTGAATTTCTCCAGAGGAAAAAGGCCCAACCGGATTTTCAGGAGCTTGTTACTGCTGCGGGAAGGGTTCTTCGAATCCTGCCTGAAAAAAAGATTTCTGATAAGGTCCAGAAAACCCTCTTGAAGTTGCCCGAGGAGAGGGAGCTTTTGGATAAGATTCTATTCGCCCAAAAAATGATACAAGAGACCGACACCCAAAACTCTGATTATTACGGGGATATGGTCAACCATTTGAGCCTGCTAGTGCCCTCCATTCACGCTTTTTTCGAGAAGGTTTTGGTCATGGATAAAAACAAGAAAGTCCGGGGTAATCGGCTGGCTCTCCTGCGAAAAGCCGCGGATCTTTTTGCCATACTCTGCGATTTCCGGAAATTGGTATACGCCTCCGAATCACCTGTCGCTTCTCCTTGAATTAAAACAATCGGTTTTAGCGAAAATGGCAAGAAGTTTATTGTTTCGAATCCCATATGAAACCCGATAGACGGCCGTCATTGAAAACGAAAAACCGTCTGCTACAATGAGGGCCATTTTTAAAGCCTTTCAAATTTTGTTCCATTAGTTAAGCGAGCCAGTAGTTTTTTGTTATGCCGGTAAATTTTATTTAGTATGCCAGGGAGGATTCAAATGCCGAAAGCCGCGAAAAAACCGTCATCCAAATCCGGATTGAAAACAAAAAAATTCGTCTATTTCTTCGGAAGCGGAAAAGCCGAAGGTCAGGGTACCATGAAGGATGTATTGGGAGGGAAGGGCGCGGGGCTCGCCGAAATGACCAACGCCGGCGTTCCCGTTCCTCCGGGTTTCACTATTTGCACGGAAACTTGCCGGATTTACTACGAGAATGGCAAAAAAGTTCCTGCTTCCATCGATAAGGAAATGCAGGATCATTTGGGCAGGTTGGAAAAGACGCTTGGTAAGAAATTCGGGGACCGTAATAATCCCCTTTTGGTTTCAGTCCGTTCGGGAGCCAAGTTCTCCATGCCCGGCATGATGGATACTATTTTGAACCTTGGCCTTAATGACGAGACCGTGAAGGGATTAATCGCTTCCACCAACAACGAGCGTTTCGCCTATGACAGCTACCGGCGATTCGTACAGATGTATGGAAACGTGGTAATGGAAATGGGCAAGGAAGTGTTTGAGCGCGCCATAGACAAAATGAAGGAAGAGAAAGGGGTCAAACTGGATACCGAGCTTTCCGCGGCCGATCTGCGGGATTTGGTGTCGAAATTCAAGAAACTGATCAAGGAAAAGACCGGAAGTGAATTTCCTCAGGACGTCATGGCCCAGCTCCGCGGCGCCCGGGACGCCGTATTCCGTTCCTGGATGAACGATCGAGCCATCTATTACCGCAAGCAGAATGATATACCCCATAACATCGGAACCGCAGTGAATGTCCAATCCATGGTGTTCGGCAACATGGGTGAGGATTCCGGAACGGGCGTCGGATTCACGAGGAATCCGGCCACTGGAGAGAAAAAATTCTATGGCGAATATCTTTTGAACGCACAGGGAGAGGACGTGGTAGCGGGCGTACGAACGCCCCTGCCCATCGCTCATTTGGAAAAGGATATGCCCAAAGTATTCCAACAGCTCTATGAAACCACCAAGAAACTGGAAAAACACTACCGTGACGTCCAGGATTTCGAGTTTACCATTGAGAAGGGGAAGTTGTTCATGCTCCAGACTCGCACCGGCAAGCGGACGGCTGCAGCCGCCGTGAAGATCGCGGTGGACATGGTGGACGAGAAACTCATCACCAAAGAGGACGCGCTATTGAGAGTGGAACCCATCCAATTGGACCAGCTTTTGCATCCGGTTTTTGACGTTAAAGCAAAAAAAGAGGTCATCACAAAGGGCCTTCCAGCTTCCCCAGGCGCCGCCTCGGGGCAAGCGGTATTCACGGCTGAAACCGCGGTGGAATGGAAAATAGCTGGAAAAAAAGTGATCCTCGTTCGTTTGGAAACTTCTCCTGATGACATCCATGGAATGGACGCTTCGGAGGGTATTCTGACAGGCCGGGGGGGCATGACCAGCCATGCTGCGGTTGTCGCTCGCGGTATGGGAAAAACCTGCGTTGCCGGATGCGAAGCCATCCGAGTGGATGAACATAACAATCTTTTCACGGTTAATGGAACCACAATCAAGGAGGGAGATTGGATATCTCTCAACGGTTCAACGGGAGAGGTTATCCGTGGAAAGGTTCCCACCCAGGACGCCGAGCTCTCGGGCGATTTTGCAACGCTTATGGGTTGGGCGGATGCCATTCGCACTCTTAAGGTTCGAGCCAACGCCGATATTCCCCGGGACGCGAAAGTCGCTCGATCCTTCGGGGCTCAAGGAATAGGTTTATGCCGGACCGAACACATGTTTTTTGACGAGGACCGATTGCCACATATGCAGGCGATGATATTGGCCACGGATGAGTCCTCCCGCCGCAAGGCCTTGGAGGCTTTGTTGCCCATGCAGAAGTCGGATTTCCTCGGGCTTTTCGAGGCGATGGAGGGCGATCCAGTCACAGTCCGTTTTCTGGATCCACCCCTTCATGAGTTTCTTCCCAAGCGGGAGGAGCTCATGGTGGAGGTTGCCAAGATGGAAGCCACCGGGAAGAGCACTACCACAAATGAGGTGATTAAGAAAGCTTTGGAACTGGTGAGCGGAAAGGGTTCGGACCTAGACAAGGCCAAGAAGCTTTTGCAGAGAGTCGAGGAACTTCACGAGTTTAATCCCATGCTCGGCCATCGCGGATGCCGATTGGGTATTACCTACCCTGAAATCACCGAAATGCAGACCGAAGCGGTTATTGCTGCAGCTTGCGAACTGGTGAAGAAAGGCAAAAAGATCGTTCCGGAAATCATGATTCCCCTGGTGGGGGACGTGGCTGAACTCAATAATCAAAAAGCCATCGTGATTAAAAAAGCGGATGAGACCATAAAAAAATATGGAATCAAGTTAGAGTACATGATCGGAACCATGATTGAGCTACCTCGAGCGGCTGTCACGGCCGATCAGATCGCCACGGAAGCCGAATTTTTCAGTTTCGGAACCAACGATTTGACCCAAACCACCTTCGGCTTTTCGAGGGATGATACCGCGAAGATTATCCGGTATTACATTGACCATGGTGTTTGCGAGAAAGATCCCTTTCAGGTTCTTGATCGCGGAGGGGTGGGGCAGCTAGTGAAGATGGCCGTGGAAAAAGGCCGTTCAGTTCGGCCTAAACTCAAAGTGGGCATCTGCGGGGAACATGGCGGCGATCCCAATTCAGTGGAATTCTGTCATCTGGCGGGTTTGAATTATGTTTCCTGCTCGCCGTATCGGGTTCCCATCGCACGCTTGGCCGCGGCGCAGGCCGCACTCAAGTTTTCGAAAAAGGGAGCGAAGGAATATTCCTCAAAATAGTCGAGTAAGCGATATTTCTCGACGTTTGAAATGGAAATGGCGCCTTGAGGGTTTTATTGCGTATTGAGCCTTCATAGGCCTAAATATTGAGTTTTAAGCTCTTCTTGGGCGTGTAGTTTTATGTTTAATAGGGTTCCGAGAGAGAAGGAATATTTTTGATTCAAGGTATCTCCATAGGCTAAAACCGTTGGCGGGAAAGGCCCTGCCAACGGTTTTACAGCGCAGGAATTTCCTTATTTCTTAGATGGTTTGTGATTTAAGGAACAGCATTTAATATGTTATAGTACATGCGTTTTTCAGCCGTTTGAGACGTGGGGTGGGCTTATCCTAAAACATTCGGGGTTAAGAAACTTTATGAAGCGATCTATCAGCCAAGTTTTCCCGCTTTTTCTGTTATTTTCTTTTTTATTCCTCCCAGTCAATGCCGATACGGCGGTTCCACCAACCCTACTTTCTGACACCCAGTGGGAAGCCAACGGCAATCCTTATCAAATTTCAGGAAAAGTAGTCGTTCCAAAGGGTGTGACTCTTCATATCGGCAAGGGAGTCAAAGTAGTATTTCAGGGAACTGCCGAATTGGAAGTGGATGGAATATTAAATGTTGAAGGATCCGAGGCGAACCCCGCGGTGTTTCACATGGAGGAAGGCGGCCTCCAGAGCAAATTATTCGTAAATGGCGGGGAAGCAAATCTTATCGACGCCAAGATTGTCAGCGGAGTCTTTTTGGCAAATGACGCAAAAATCAAAATGGAATGGTCGGAAGTCACTAGAGGGAGCGGTGTTTACCTCCAAGGCGGCACAGAAGCGCATTTAAAAAATAACAAGTTTTACGGGAATGCGGCGGGATTGATTTCCGAAGGTAAGGTCAAAGCCATAGTTTCATTCAACACCATCACCCAAAATACCTATGGGGTTTACTTGAAGGGTTTCTCGGATTTCAAATTCGTCAACAACATCGTCCGGGACAACCAAGTGGAAGTGATCAACAACACACCTTCCTTCAAGTTGCCCGGAAATTACTGGGGTTCCAACGACCTGGCTGTCGTAAAAACCAAGATCCAGGGTTTAGTTGATGTCAGCCCTATGAAAACCCTCAAGGAAATCCAAAGGTTGTACGTCAGGAACCAAATTCCCGAGATAACCATCGCAATGTCCAAGTCTCAAATCGCAAAAGAAAATAAAGAAGAGAAAGATCAGAAGATCGCCCTGAAAAAATTAAGGGAGAAAGAGGGCTTGGAAGCATTAAAGAGCAAGAAGGAAGCCGAAACGGCCCAAGCCAAAACCGTCCCGCCAAAAGGGCCTCCGGCGATCGCTGCGGCTCCAGAAGTTCCCGGCGTACCTCCGTTGCCTGGTCAAGCTGCCTCTTCCGCGCCTCCGCCAGCTTTGTCGGCTCCAGCTGTTCCTCCGGCAACTAGTGTTGTCGCTCCTGAAGCTCCCGGAGTGCCGCCTTTGCCGTCGGAAGCCGCCGCACCAGCGCCGCCACCAGCCTTGCCGGCTCCAGCCGCACCTCCGGCACCCAGCGCTGTCGCTCCTGAGGCTCCCGGGGTACCGCCTTTGCCGGCTGAGGCCGCCGCGCCAGCTCCGCCTCCGGCCCCTTCTGCCGCCACATCAGCTCCCGCTCCTCAGGCTGAAGTTCCTCCAACCGTGGCTACGGCCCCTTTAGTTTCTGCACCAGCTCCCGAAGCGGCATCTGTCGCGGCTGCTCCCTTAGCCGTTTCGGGCGAGGTGGTGGTTAAGCCTTTGCTTCCCGCGCCCCACCAGTTGAAGCCTTTGGCATTGCCGCCAGAGCAAAATTTTGCCGGAACAGCTAACGCTCCAGTTGCCCAGCCGGAAACAACCGCCCCCGTGGCCGCTACACAACCACCAGCGGCTGAGGTTCCAGTGGCCGCAAATCCACAAGTTCCAGCGGTTCCTGAATTGCCGGCACCAGCTCTCGGCGTTCCTGAAGTTTCCGCGCCAAATGTTCCCCAGCCAGCACCCGCGGCTTCTTCTCCAGCCACCGTGAACGCGGCGGTCCCTCCGCTTCCGGCTGAAGGCACCCTCTCCGTTCCCCCGGGCTTGGAGGCTCCTCCGGGTCTTGAAGCTCCTCCCGCTGCCGCAAATGCGCCTCCAGTTCCTGGAAGTGAAACCCTTCCGCCTCCACCGGGTCTTGAAGCTCCCCCGGCTCTAGAGGCTCCACCAGCTGAGGCTGGCTCGAATCTTCCGGCTCTTCCCTCGCCTTCCGCGGCGCCATCGGTTCCAGTGGCGTCAGAGGCTTTGCCGTCTTTGCCAGGCGCTGAAACAACCGCACCACCCAGTTTAGAGGCGCCTCCGGGACTAGAGGCTCCCCCGGGTTTGGAAGCTCCGCCCGCTGCTGTTAGCGCGCCTCCTCCAGCCGCTCCGGCACCGGCAGTTGCCTTACCCGCTCCAGCGGCGAATGTGAATGCACCTGCACCTCCGACATCACCGGAAAATGTTTCGGCGCCACCTCCTTTGGAAGCGCCTCCGGGACTAGAGGCTCCCCCGGGTTTGGAAGCTCCGCCAGCCGCTGTTAGTGCGTCTCCTCCCGCTGCTCCGGCACCGGCTGTTGCCTCTCCAGCTCCCGCGACGAATGTAAATGTGCCCGTACCTCCGGTATCACCGGAAAATGTTTCGGCGCCACCTCCTTTGGAAGCGCCTCCGGGACTAGAGGCTCCCCCTGGTTTGGAAGCTCCACCAGCTGGGGTTAGCGCGCCTTCGCCCGCTGCTCCAGCGTCGGCAGTTGCCCCACCCGCTCCCGCGGCGAATGTGAATGCACCCGCACCACCAGCGGCGTCTCCAAATGTTTCGGCACCACCGCCTCTGGAAGCGCCCCCTGGCCTTGACGCTCTTCCGGGCTTGGAAGCTCCGCCTGTAGCCGCTACTAACGCTCCGCCGCCTAATACAACCGCGCCAGTCAACGTCTCTCCCGCTCCAGCGGCGAATGTAAATGCTCCGGCTCCTAACGCAAGCACTGTGCCTGCGGCCTCAACCACCAACACACAGCCTACTGCCGACCAGCAAAAGGCCCTCAATGCCTTGCAGGGAGTGAATGGAAGCATTGACGGAATGCAGGCGCCGCCCATGGATTTGAGCCCGAATCTTCCCGCGACCGCTACTGGAATTGGTTCTGCTTCTCCGGCTCCATCCAATGGGAATACAACGACTGCACCGCCACCTGCGGACTCGAATTTGGCGCTGCCCCCCCTTCAGGATTCTGACTTGAAACCTCCCAAGGATTTGGATTTGCCCCCCATCAATGACTTGGGGAACCAGAACCCCGATTCCCGCAACAAATAAAATAATGCCTTAAGCCGCTGAGTAATAGCTGCTTAAGGCATTTTTCTTTTTCTGGGAATTGGAATTTAATTTGAGCCATTCTGGACAGATGGATCCCAAGACATTCATTTATTTCAATCTCCCGGTTAAAAATCCAAATTACGAAAAGATTTTCTTGTGGGGTAGGTGTTTTGCAGTGGGCTTAATATCGAGATGTTAAAAACGGATTATTTTTTAGTGATTTCGAAACTGATGTTAACTTTTTGTTTGAGATTTTTATTACTCATTGTGGGATACATTTAAAATTATTAGAAATTCACCCGTATAAGGGATCCCTAGTTATTTCTAAACAAAAATAAAACTTTTTATCATATTGAAGTGTATTCACCGCCTAAATGGAATGAAACCGGTTACGGAAAAAGGGCTTTCATGATGAAAATTCAAAGAAGTGATTAATAATTCGCGAAAAAATTTTTTATAAGAACAAATTTAGTGAAAATCGGCTTATTTTCTCGATAAAACTCACTTAATATTCATTTGAACAGTTCTTTACATCCCTTTTAATTAGCAGGAAAATCACGGTTGAGAACGTTTTAAACTCATATTTCACAACTCCTGTCCCTTGAAGGGGAGCAATTACTTTAAGTCCAGAATTACTGAGATGGATTTAAAGTCGAACAAGGAAAAAGATCTTTCCATTCGGCGCTGAATTGGGATCCATAAGCCGAATGGGAAGAGAATTTGGTTTAGACAATTGAGGAAAAAGTGAAGCTTTTCAAAAATTATAAATTAATCCTATTTTCATTTCTTTTTGGGCTTGCGGCTCAAAACGTTTGTTGGGCTACTTTTCCAGTCACTGGAGCCAACATCAATAATGGGACAGTGATGCCGCAATCGCCTAACTGGCCTTTTCCACAGTTCCTGGAATACCAATATGGGAAATCCTTAGCGACCACCAATCCAGATGGTGTACCTCATGCCGAGATGGAAGCTGCGGTGACGCAGGCCTATATCGAGGGAATGCATCGGCTCCAGAAATTGACTGGTCTATGGATGCCATCGGGCAGCACTATTCCGCGGTTGGCCTTCACGACAACGGGTTGTGGGTCGGATACCTATCCTGGTTGTTCGGAAGGCGACGGTTACGCCCTACTCATGGCCGCTCTGATGGCCGACAAAGATACCTTCGATGGTTTGTGGATACACATCCATAGTCGGATCGTGCGGGCCATCAGCTACGAAGTAAATCCAGGAACCCTCCAATTGACAGGTTGGGGTACGGCAAGTTGTCAGATGCCGGGGTTAGTGGCTTGGAACCATTCCACGGCGGGCCAGGGAGGGGCGACGGATGGTGATGAGGATATATGTATGGCTCTCTTGATTGCTTGGAAGCAATGGGGGGCCAACTCCGGGTATCAAACCGCGGCCGGCGCCAATATCAGCTATCAACAGGAATTCATCAATTATGCCACGGCAATGACGGCCTGGAGGCAGGACACTGGCGATCCTAGCGGTAAGGATTATGACTCGGCTGAGGTCGGGTTTGATGGATATGTGAAGGGTGGGAATACGGCCCGGGACAGTACGACCTGGGACCAGGCGGGTGTGACCCCTTATCCCCCATATTTTGGTTCTTGCAGTCCAGGCGGTTTTGGGACTTTCCAGGGAAACTGCGCCACGGATTACTTGGCGCCGAGTTATTACCGGTGTTTTTCATCCATCATGGAGGCCCAGGGAAACACTCAGGTGGGGAGCCAGTTTCTGAGGGCGGCAGTCTCCAGCGAGTATATCGTTTCCAAATTAAATACCCAGGTCACGCCCTATCCTGTCGGGCCGGATGGGTTCGATGTGGACGCGGCTGGAAACGTGACTTTTTACGGCACCAGTTGGGGACCTTCCGCAGAGGGTATCCGGATGCCGTTCAGAAATTCCCTGGATTACCTATGGAATGGGTTGCCTCCCAACTCCTGGGATCCTGTCAATCACGTGGTCCTGAATACTCCACCCGCCACCAATATGGAGCAGGTGTTTTTGTCCAAGTATTCACAGGTCGCTTGGAACGGGGTCGCGATCGGCAACGCCGCCTATAACGATAATTATGGGCTTTTATATTGGGGCGTCGGGGAAATGGACGCCGAGGGAGAAAATAACAACGGAATATGGGCCAACGCCAATAATAGTTCCTGGCATATTCCCGCTATTCTGGGACCGGCCGCAATGGCTTCCTGCGCCGCCGATAACCTGGACACTCTTATCGGCAAGGCTGGAACCCAAGTGGAGTTGATGAAGGATTTATGGCGCGACAACTACCTGAATTGGGACAATGAAACACCCGCCGCAGATGGAACCTACGGCCAACCCAAATATTTTCACGCGTTTTACCGGTGGCTTGGACTCCTCACCCTGTCAGGAAACTTTAATAATCCCTGCAACATGGCTGCCCAGCCAAATATGAAGGTTTATAAGTCCGTCAATAAAACCTTCGCTTACGCAGGGGATACCCTCACCTACACGCTTTCCTACCGAAATTACGGCGCGGCCAGCGCGAGCGCGGTGACCATATCGGACGCTTTGCCCACCGACCTTTTTTACGTTTCCTCGAGCCCTTCGGCTGCCAGCGCTCCCGCGGTGGGTTCCAGCGGAACGGTGAAATGGAACATTGGAACGGTTCCGGGCCTGCAGAACACCGCCGGGGGCGGGACTAACAAAACATCCACTATGGGAGCCGTGACCATGCTGGTTCAGGTGAATCCCGCGGCAAAAAACGAGAGGATTTGCAATACGGCTCAGATCTATGTGGGGAGCACGCTTCATTGGACCAGTAACTCTTATCCCAATGAGATCTCCATGATATTTAAACGCAACTGCGTGGATATCGTTTCACGGGGTCTGACAATCGCCAAATCGGCCAACCCGACGAGCGTCGCTACAGGAGGAACAATTACCTATTCCGTCATTGTGACCAGCTTGTCAGGCGCCAATTACTGGTTGAACGGGGGCCGCCCCAAGGTATATCCGGGTTTCGGGGCTGTGACGGAGTCCTATGGTTACCTGGGGTTCTACTCCCAGTTGAGGTCTGAGGCCTATGAACCCCTGATCAATCCCGCCAATTACCGCTGGTCCTTCTTCTTCTACGATCCAACCTATGGAACGCCTTATGGCGGCACGGGTCTTCCCATCACCCAGCAAACCAACGTCATTATGGCCAACCATAACAGCAACACTTATGGATCGAATACCGGACGAACCGTGACGGATTTCTCCGTTCCCCCCATTTTCAACACCATTGGGATTCCGGACTCTTTGACAGAGCTGCCGGTTGTGGCCGGAACCGATCCCACCTACGGGGCCTGGAACCAAAGGTATGTTTTCCGTTGGTTTGATACCACCATCTCAAACCCCCACTTCCCGACCTTTTATGGAAACACGGCTGGAATTCCGAATCTCTGGTACACACAACGATACAGCGGAAACGATGTTGCCAATAATCAATATGGGGATCTGGATTCCAATGTTCCGTTACTCAATTTCGATATCTGGCCCGGAAATAATGTGGACAATATGAGGCCAGCCACCATGTGGGCCGGAGGCCCAATTGCCGTTAAAGCTTGGTCATGGATGGGAGGGGGTTATGCGCCCACTACCTTCGGAGGGCAGGCCTACCCTCTTCCGGTTTCCCCGGATTGGACCGCCGGCGACGGCACCAGTGTCCCTGTGAGCCAATACGACCCCTATGGTACCCAAACGTCCACGACCCCCTACACCCAAGTGCTGGTTGAGGAATGGGATGGTTCAGTATGGCGTCGAATTTACGGGAATGGGCCTGTGGCAGGCCGGGATTTCCCTGGCGTGACTGTCATTGATAACTTGCCAAGTGATGTTACTTGGGGTGGAAATACCGCCGATACGGCGGTAACAGGAACCTACAGCGGCGGTAAAGTCACTTGGACCATCCCCGATGTTTCCGCCGGTCAATCCGTCACCCTGAAATTTTGGGTCACCGCTGGTTCTACCTGCCAGGCTGTCACTAATACCGCGTCCGCCGCGACATCCGTCGACTCCCCTGTTACAGCAAGTTCCGTGGTTAATATTACTTGCTCGGGAACCGTCATTCCGACCAACACATTTACTTTGTCACCAACAATGACCCGGACGAACACCTTAACCAGCACCCCCACAAACTCACCTACCCCCACCCCCACTTTGACGAACACCTATTCGCCTACGGCCACGCCGACGAGAACAAACACGCCTACTCTGACAAATACTTACACTTCCACCCCGACACCCACCCGCACCAATACCCCGACGAACACGAATACACCCACGCCAACCCCCACCGCGACGAATACACCGACGCCGACACCCACAAGGACCAATACGCCGACACCCACACCCACAAACACCCCGACTCCGTCACCCACACGTACCAATACGCCAACACCCACAAACACCTATACTCCTACACCCACCCCCACCGCGACCAACACCCCGACACCGACACCAACTCGGACCAATACGCCGACACCCACGAATACCAACACTTCGACACCGTCTCCGACCCCAACGAGAACGAATACCCTAACGAATACGCCGACACCGTCGCCTACCCACACCAATACTAATACTCCGACGAATACTTATACGCCCACCCCAACACCAACACCCACGAACACGCCGACACCTTCACCTACGCGTACCAACACGCCAACACCCACTGCGACGAATACAGCCACGAACACATATACCGCTACGCCCACCCCAACGTCGTCGCCAACTCGCACCAACACTAATACTCCGACAAATACATACACGCCGACGCCAACCCCCACCCCAACCAACACCTCGACGTCAACTCCCACGCACACGAATACCCCGACGCCGACTGCGACAAACACATGGACTTCCACATACAGCCCCACCCCAACCCCAACACCCACCAACACTCCGACGCCGACACCTACAAGGACCAATACTCCTACTCCCACTTCGACTAACACTCCAACACCCACACCCACGAGGACCAACACCCCGACGCCGACTGCGACAAACACATGGACTTCCACATACAGCCCCACTCCAACGCCAACGCCTACAAACACTCCGACACCCACACCCACGAGGACGAACACGCCTACGCCCACCGTAACGAAAACCTATACGACGACATACACAGCGACGAACACCTATACTGGGACGCAATCGCCGACGAATACCCCGACGATCAGCTATACGCCGACCAATACGCCAACCCGGACGAACACGCCCACTGCCACGAATACGCCGACGAACACCTATTCGGCGACGAATACGAGGACAAATACGCCGACTCCTACCCCGACGAACACTTATACAGCGACGTCGACACCCACGAATACGTACACGCCTACTCCGACGAACACTTGGACGAACACCTATACGGCAACGAGTACGAGGACAAATACGCCGACTCCTACCCCGACGAACACTTATACAGCGACGTCGACATCCACGAATACGTACACGCCCACCGCGACGAACACCTGGACGAACACCTATACGGCGACGAATACGAGGACTTCCACGCCAACCAACACGGTGACGAACACCTATACGGCGACAAACACGCGGACGAACACCCCGACCAACACTGTAACGAACACCTATACGGCAACTTTCACGCCAACAAACACATCCACGGGAACACAGTCGGCGACGCCGACTTATACGAACACCCCGACGAACACCAAAACAAATACGCCGACGAATACGGCGACGAACACGCATACACCGACGAATAGCCCGACACCCAGCAACACGCCCACTCCCACGAACACCTGGACGAATACTTATACGGCGACGAATACGAGGACACCCACACCTACGCCCACTGTAACGAACACCTATACGGCGACGAACACCTGGACGAATACGTCCACACCGACGCCGAGCCCGACGGTGACGAACACAAGGACCTGGACGCCGACGGTGACCTTGACGCCCACGGGGACACAGCCGCCGACGAGCACTTTCACGAACAGCCCGACAGTCACGAATACCTATACGCTGACAAACACCTATACGGCGACGAATACGAGGACGAACAGCCCCACGGCGACCGTGACGAACACTTATACGCAGACGAACACCTGGACATCCACGAATACGCCGACTGAGACATTTACATGGACGGACACTTATACGGCGACGCAAAGCTATACGCCGACGTCCACGCGCACGGCAACCAATACTTATACGCCGACAAATACCTATACGGCGACGAATACCAAGACGCAGACGAACACGCCGACTGCGACGAATACGCCGCCGGACACGAATACGCCGACGCCGACTTTCACGTGGACAGATACTTACACACAGACGGCGACATTCAGCCCGACCTCGACTAGAACGGCGACGAACACCCAGACGCAGACAAATACGTACACTTCCACAAACACGCCGACAGCGACGAAGACGGGGACGATGAGCCCAACACCCACAGACACATGGACGCCGACAAACACGAAGACACAGACGAATACGTGGACGCCGACGGACACATATACACCGACAAATACAAGGACTCAGACGAACACCTATACGCCGAGCAACACACCGAGCGCGACGAACAGCCCGACTTGGACCATGACGAGGACATCAACGAATACGCCGACGGATAGCTATACACCGACTTCAACGAAGACGCCGCTGCCCACGGCGACAAACACCTGTACCTGGACGCCGACTTCTAGTCCGACAGCGACAGTGACGCCAGTACCGACGGCAACGCCGCTGCCTGGGTGCGGGGGATGCAGTGTTTCAACGGACCAGTCGGCCAGCTGGGCGGTAGGTCAGGCGTCATTGACGCAAAGCAGCGCGACAACGATAAGCGCGAGCTCATTGCACTCGCCGGAGGGAGTGTTCCAGGCTGGGAACGTGATGGTAGTGGCGGATACGGGGAGTCACCGGATCCTGGTATATAGTCCTGTGCCCAACGCCATACAACCCAGCGCGGTGCAGGTGATCGGCCAGTCGGCATTTACGGGAAGTGTGGCGAACCAGGGAACGGCGGCAAATTCGAACACATTGAATACACCGATGGGGATATGGACTGATGGGACAAGAGTGATAGTGGCGGACCAAGGGAACAACCGTGTATTGATCTACAACAATATAAGTACTTTAGGGGCGACGAACGGGTCAGCGGACGTGGTGATCGGGCAGGCGGACATGGTGAGCAACAAGCCGAACCAAGGGGTGACGCTGACGCCCGGGGCGAATACGTTATACGCGCCGACAGGGGTATTTTATGACGGGACAAGGCTGTTTATAGATGACTTGGATAACAACCGGATACTGGTGTACAACACACTGCCGACGGTGAATGGAGCGAGCGCGGATGAAGTGATAGGGCAAGGGACATTCACGAGTTACAAGGCTAACAGCGGAATGAGCGGGGTAACGTCGCAAGAATTGTCGGGGCCGAAGGGATTGTGGGTGGACAGCGGGAACCTATATGTGGCGGATACGGGAAACCACCGGGTGTTGATTTACAATAATGGGGGAAGCGGGATAGACAGTATAAGCGGGAACAACCCGGCGGCGGACGCGGTAGTGGGACAAAAAAGCTTCACGACGAACGCGAATGGGTGTTCGGCGACGCAGTTGAACGGTCCGATGGGAGTATGCGCGGTGAATTGCCAGATGTATATCGCGGATACGGGAAGCGAGCGGGTATTGGTTTACAACCAGATCCCGACCGGCACGGCGAATCCGCCGGCGGCGGTGGTATTGGGACAGCCGAATATGACGAGTTATTCATCGTCGACAGTAGTGAAGGCGAATAGTTTTATCAATCCATTCGGGATCCAGGCGGTGGGAGGGGTATTGTATGTGACGGACCAGAATGAAAACAGGTTGTTGGCGTTCCAATGCGCGGCGGGGACAGGGGCGTCGTTGAGTGTGAGTGGAGTGGTGATGAATGGGCCGACACCGACGGGGGTGTCAGGGGCGGTGATGAAGAATGTGGTGGCTGGGCCGAATATTTCCAGAGGCGGGGAGGCGGTAGCTATCCAATACACGCTCAGCCAGGCGGCGAGGGTGACCTTGAGGATCTACACGATGACAGGTGA
This sequence comes from candidate division FCPU426 bacterium, assembly GCA_963796105.1. Classification (GTDB taxonomy): domain Bacteria; phylum Oederibacteriota; class Muellerivitia; order Muellerivitales; family Muellerivitaceae; genus CAWCKJ01. The sequence continues at coordinate 250,346 of CAWCKJ010000012.1, read as the reverse complement.
ATTGGTTTACGAGAAGGGGGCGCAGGGGAGCGAGGGAGCCAACAAAATGGCATGGGATGTGAAGAACCAGGGGGGCCAGGGTGTGGCCAGCGGGTTGTATCTCTATGTGCTGGAGGCGCAGGGCGCCAACGGTACCGTCCGTAAAATAGGGAAAATTTTAGTCGTCCATTGAAATAACCTTCGTTTGAAGGCTTAAACCTCTTTATTCCATAGGAATTAAGGGGTTTTGTTTTTTCACCGTTCAATGCATGTAAAAGAACTAGGGAAAGATTCGGGTCCATGAAATTTGGGCGGAACCGGCCGAGAGGTATCGTTTTGAAGAATGACCGCCTTCATTTAAAATAAAGGCCGAACCGTTTGAACTGAAATTCGTTCAACTTCAGCTTCTCGAAACTCACGTATCCCTCTTCCTGAAATCGCTTGGTGATTTCCCGCAAAGCCTTGATTTTTCTTTTGTCGGTAAAGACGCCAAGTATCTGACCGCCTCCCCGATGGCCTATCACCACCGTGATTTCAACCATTGGGTCCCCTCCTAATCCTCACTATTGAAAAACATATCATGACATAAAAAAAGCCCCTGGCTTCCTAGAAACCAGGGGCTTTGGTTCAACCTTCCTTCAAGCGACTGTCACTTCCTTGCAGAGGTAAACGTCCTGGATGGTCTGCAGGAGCTTCGCGCCCTCGGCCATCGGCCTTTGGAACGCCTTGCGTCCGGAAATGAGTCCCATACCGCCAGCGCGCTTGTTGATGACAGCCGTCCTGACAGCCTCCCCAAAGTCGTTCTCGCCAGAAGCGCCGCCGGAATTGATCAACCCCGCCCGGCCCATGTAGCAGTTGGCCGCCTGCCAGCGGGTCCATTCGATGGGGTGGTCGGGGCAAAGTGTGTCATACATGCGCTTGTCAAACTTGCCGTAGTTGGATTCCTGGTTCAAGAACACGAAGCCCCCGTTGTTTTCAGGGAGCTTTTGCTTAATGATATCGGCCTCGATGGTGCAGCCCAGGTGATTGGCCTGCCCGGACAAGTCCGCCGAGACGTGATAATCCTTTTCCTTGGTCTTGAAGGCCTTATTACGCAGGTAGCACCAGAGAACAGTGAACAACCCCAGCTCATGGGCCTGTTGGAACGCCTTGGAAGTCTCCTCGATTTCCTTCTGGGCGTCGTCGCTTCCGAAATAGATCGTGGCCCCGATTCCGGCCGCGCCCATGTCGTAAGCCTGCTTGACGGAGGCGAAGTAAAACTCCGAGGCTTTGTTCGGATAGGTCAGGAGCTCGTTGTGGTTGAGCTTGACAATGAAGGGAATCTTATGCGCCAATTTGCGGGACACGATGCCCATGACGCCCAGGGTGGAAGCCACCGCGTTGCATCCGCCCTCAATCGCGAGCTTGATGATATTCTCAGGATCGAAATAAACTGGGTTTTTGGCGAAGGAGGCCCCGGCTGAGTGTTCTATTCCCTGGTCCACCGGCAGAATGGAGACATAACCGGTTCCGGACAAGCGCCCGTTGGAGTAAAGCCACTGCAGGCTGGAAAGAACGCGGTTGTTGCGGTCCGACTGCGCGAAAATGCGGTCCACCCAATCGCCACTGGGGATATGAAGATCGTTTTTGGAGATCCCCTTGCATTGGTAGCCCAGGAGATCCTTGGCGTCTTTTCCTAAATGTTTCTCGATATCAGATATGTTCATTTTCCCATCCTTCTCTCTTTTTATATTTCCAGTCCCGCTCCCTTTCGGGGCCGAAAGCGAGCCTTTACTATTACAAAATAAACATTGAATTAGCAAGCTTAACTTGGGGCTGGGGATATCCTTGCCGGATCGTTTTTGAAACGCACCGCGGCCAGGGGAAGAAATGGTTTTGGTTTATTGTTTAAACAAAGAAAGAAGGGATGGCATAATGAGGCTGGTTTGGCGGGTGGTTTACCCTTTCCGGATTATCAAATAAATTAATAGGTCGGCGGGATCATGTTCCCTTTATCCGCGCCTTACCGGAACCGTTTAAAAATCAGGCAGGAAATTTTTTCATGAATCTTGATGGCCGTTCCGCGCGCGTCAAAATAGCCGTTCCGCTTTTTTATCTTCTGGTTTCTATCCTATACACCTATCCCTTGTTTTTTCTCGGTCCCTTCCGGATTTACGGCCTCGATTCGGACATTGAGTTCAGCTTGCACCGCTTTTGGTGCCTTTTTCAAAATCATGACTGGCTTTTCCTGAACCGCCATTGGGACCAGTTGAACGCGCCATGGGGATGGGACACCCAGTTTCCCCCGCAAAGGTTTTTTGACTGCATGGGTGGCTTTTTGGCGAAAAACCTCAGCCCCATCACATCCTCCAATTGGATGATTGCCTATACCTTCCCCTTGAGTGGGTGGTTCTTTTATCTTTTGGCGTATGAAATGACCGGGTCGGTAGGGGGAAGCCTCTTGGGCGGGTTTCTTTACATGTTCAGTCCCTGGCATTTTTCAAAAGCCGGGGCCTATATCGAAATGGCTGCCATCCAGTGGGTTCCCCTTTATGGGTTGGCTTTATACCGATATTACAAAAAACCAGGCAGGTTCACGGCCTTATGGGCTGGAGCAGCATTTTTTATCCTTTTCAACTTCAGTTTCGTGATTGGTTTCATGGCGGGGCTTGGTTCAGCCGTTCTCACCTTATTTTGGGTTCGGGATTATTATTTTAAAAGGGGCTTTAAAACAACCACCGCTTCATTTTGGCTGTTCATCTTCCTTCATGTCATCGCGATTATTCCAGCCCTTTGGGATCAGTGGGTTTTTCGCGACAGAATGACCCTTGTGGATCATTTTACGAGAGTGCCCAAGTTGATAGATTTCAACCTTGGAACCGATAGTTGGATTCATTTTTTCATTCCGACCTATTACCATCCCTTGTGGGGCGCCTGGGTCCATGAATGGATGGGGCATTTAAAACCCTATACTTGGTATATCGACGATATCGTCAATCCGGGTTATGTTGCGTGGTTGATGGCTCTAGCGGCCATTTGGATCATTTGGAAAGACCGCGGAATAACTGATAGAAAGATTTGGTTTTCTGTTATTTGGATGGGAGTCGGCGCGGGACTTATGTGTCTGAACCCCATATTCGGAAAAATAATACTACCATGGCCGAATCTTCTCCTTTATTGCCTGTTTCCCGTTTTTCGTTTTTACGCCCGTTTTGGTTTGTTGGTATCCTTGTGTTTTTGCTTGTTGGCGGCTTTGACCTGTTCCTACATTTCACCCGCGAGCCTTTGGAAACGATGTGCTTTACTCGCGGTCTTGTTTGCGGCTGCGGGATTTGAGCTTTATTGTCCTACCTCAAGCAGAATTTATGACGTTAGTAAAATACCCCCCGAATATGAATGGCTGAAAAATCAACCGGGTCATTTTATTATCGCTGAATATCCCATCAGCACGCAAAAGTATGAATTTGAGCCGTTTTACCTTCTGTGGCAGACATACCATGGAAAGCGCTTGTTTAATCTGGACTTTCCTTACAAGAACCCCCAAAGCGTAGAATCCCGCTTGCGGCGAAATATGCGTGATTTCACCTCGCCATTGACTGTGCGATTGCTCCAGGATTTTGGAATCCGTTATATCCTGGCCCATAAAGCCTATTTCTTGGTGGACCAGCAGCCGGATCGGGATCCTGAGCTGCAACTCGCCCAATTTCATTTTCCCGGCAATATAACGGGGCTTCGTTTGCTGGAGGAATGGAATACAGTTAGCATTTATGAGGTGCTACCCGCGAAAGTGAATTGAGAGTTTTCCAGCTGGGGCACTTCCGAATTCCTTGGTTTCAAACCTGCGTAATTTTCCAATAACTGAAAATTTTCCCCGGGTTTATAAATTTAGGTGTTCTTGATTTTTGTCTTGCCGTTTTTTTGAAGAAATTATCCAAAAGCAGTCCCTGAAAGAAGTTTATAATGACACCCACTTTTGAAACCTATTTCCGGAGGGCCTCATGAAATCGAATGTATCTCCCTTGCAAGCCGGCCGCGCGAGTTATAAGCCCAAGCTGCCCAAGGTTTTCAGCGGCAACCCCTTGAAAGTCGGAATTAAAACCGGCCGGACGACGCGTTCCGAAAGCGCGCGCGCCCCTATCCAAAAACTTTTTCCCAACACCTATGGCCAGTCCGAGGTGTCCTTTATCGCGGGAAAGGCACCGGCTTCCCTAAACAAGCCCCTGAAGGCGGCCCTGGTTCTTTCCGGGGGCCAAGCTCCCGGAGGGCATAACGTGGTGGCAGGCCTTTTCGACGGGCTCAAAAAGCTGAACCCTAAAAACACGCTTTACGGTTTCCTGGGCGGTCCTTCCGGCCTGGTCGAGAATAAAAGAATCGAGATCACGGAAAAATTGCTTGCGGATTACCGCAACACAGGCGGGTTCGATATCATTGGTTCAGGCCGCACCAAGCTGGAGACTCATGAGCAATTTGAGGCCGTGCGCCAGAATTTGACGAAGGAGGGTATCTCCGCGCTCGTGGTGGTGGGGGGGGACGATTCAAACACGAACGCGGCCATATTGTCCGAGTATTTCAAGGCCCACCAAATCCCCCTTCGTGTCATCGGCTGTCCCAAGACCATCGACGGGGACCTGAAGAACCAGCAAATCGAGGTCAGCTTTGGTTTCGACACAGCCACGAAAGTTTACGCCGAGCTCGCGGGAAATGTCGGCCGGGACTGCCTGTCGGCGAAAAAATACTGGCATTTCATCAAGGTCATGGGTCGTTCCGCCAGCCACATCGCGTTGGAAGTGGCGTTGAAGGTCCATCCCAATATTTGCTTGGTCTCGGAGGAAGTGGAAGCCAACCAGTTTACCTTAGACCAGATTACCGAGCAGATCGCCAAGGTCGTGGCGGACCGCGCTGAAAAGAAAAAGAATTACGGCGTCGCCATCGTTCCCGAGGGCCTGTTGGAATTCATCCCCGAGATGAAGAAGCTCATTGGGGAATTGAATGATTTTTTGGCTGAGAACGCGGAGTTCGAGAAACTGGATACCCCGGAAGCCAAGATTGTCTTTGTGAAGGAACGCCTGGGCGAAGATTCGAAAAAAGCTTTTCATTCCTTGCCGCACTCGATCCAGGCCCAGCTCCTAGCCGACCGGGACCCGCATGGAAACGTGCAGGTGTCGAAGATCGAAACCGAGAAGCTCCTGATTGAAACAGTGGAAATAAAGCTAAGGCATTGGAAGCGGGAAGGGAAGTTCAACGGCAAGTTTTCCGGCTTGGGCCATTTCTTCGGTTACGAAGGCCGTTGCGCGGCGCCATCCAATTTCGACGCCGACTATTGCTACTCCCTGGGGTTCACGGCCGCCTACCTGACGGCCGCGGGATTGACCGGCTACCTGTCCAGCGTCCAGGACCTGTTGAAGCCGGCCGTCCAGTGGAAAGCCGGGGGAGTGCCCTTGACCATGATGATGAACCTGGAGCGCCGCCACGGCAAAGAAAAGCCGGTCATTCAAAAGGCGCTGACGGAGCTGAAAGGAAAGCCATTCAGGACTTTCGCGGCTTTGCGCAAAAAATGGGCCCTGGAGGATGATTTCCAAAGCCCCGGCCCCATCCAATTTTGGGGGCCAACCGAGGTGGCCGACTCAGTTCCGGAGACCTTGAGGCTGGAGCGAGGGTAGTGAGTCCAAATTCCTCCTTCCCGTGTACACCCTCCCCTTAAACTGTCGCGTGGGTTGGTACGCCTGACTTCGCCTGAAAGGCTTCCGATGGGAAGAATTCCAGCGTAATTGAGGGTTTTTTCGCCTTGCAAGTCCAAGGTATCCGGGAATATACTCCACCCCTGCTTTGAGGAAGCCCGCTTGGTTTCTTACGAAGCCCTGCCCGGTCTGAATAGTCGCTTTTAAGGACTGGGCTATCTCCATTTATATGGAGAATCCATAGGGAGGCTGTTCATGAATAAATATGATGTCATCTATATTTTGGATCCCGGTTCCACTACTGAGGAAATGGAAGTTGTCTCATCCAAAGTGGAAAAAGTCATTGCGGATTCAAAAGGTTCCATTTTGAAAAAGGACGATTGGGGAAAAAGGCGCTTGGCCTATTCGGTGAAAAGACACCGGGACGGCCATTTCGTGTTTTACCATGTCACCCTGCCCCCGGATGCCGTCGCGGAGCTGGGGCGTAACTTCCGCCTATTGGAAAAAGTCATCAAGTACATGATCGTCCTGGACGATATCAGCCACCTGAAAGCCAAAGTGAAGCCGCCGAGGATCAAGACCTCCACGACCGAGGGTCCTTCCCACGGCCACAGGCCAACTACCGGGCTCCGCACAACCTCGGCCCCGCAGGCGCCTAAACCAGCGCCTGAAACCCCTGCTGTCCCTACTGCCCCAGCCGCTCCACCGGTTGAACCAGCCTAAATAAAGGAAAGGTCCTATGCCAAACTTAAATAAAGTTATGCTGATGGGGAACCTGACGAAAGACCCGGAATTGCGCTTCACCGCCGGGGGGTCGCCTGTGGCGAATTTTAGTCTTGCCATCAACCGGACCTACCAGCAGCAGTCCGGGGAGAAAAAAGAGGACGTTTGCTTTGTCAGGGTAGTAGTGTGGGGAAAACAAGCAGAAGCCATCGGGGAATACAAGAAAAAAGGGGACCCGATTTTCGTGGAGGGCCGCCTCCAAAGCCGCTCCTGGGAGACCGAGGACAAGCAAAAACGGAGCATCCTGGAAGTCGTGGCGGAAAGAGTCCAATTCTTGAACAGAGGAAAGGCTTCAGGTGAAGGCGCCCACGAGCCAGGAGAGGAAGAGGGAACGCCACAGGCCCCGGCTTCGGCCGGCAGTGAGGAAGACATCCCCTTTTAAAAAACAGCATTAACGAAAACAAAATTAAAATGCTAATACCAAGGAGTTAAAAATGGAAACCAGAGAAAAGAAAGACTCAAAATCACCCCGTTCAGAGGGGCGCGGCGGACCCGGCGCCCCATTCAATGCCCGTTTCCGCAGGCCGCGGCGCAAATCCTGCAGGTTTTGCATGGAAAAGATCGTCGCGATTGATTACAAAGACGTGAACCGTCTGCGCAGTTTCGTAAGCGAGAGGGGAAAAATTGTTCCCAGCCGCATGACCGGGACCTGCGCCAGCCACCAGCGGGAGCTGACGAAAGCCATCAAACGCGCCCGTAATATCGCCCTTCTCCCGTTTTCCAACCCCTGAAAATATAAGGTTTTTCGATGGACATTCTTATCGGCTTTTTGCTGAAACTGGTTTCCTTCACCTTTCTCCTTGGGGTGGCTTGCCTAGCTTCAGCCTGGGCTTTGCTCCGGAAACTCAAACCTTTTATGGTGGTTGTGTTCGGGACCTTCGCCTGCCTGTTGTTGGTTACGGCCTTTCTTTTTTTCCTCGCGAAAATCAGTCATGTTGACTCGGTTTGGGCCCTTCTCCTGAAATCCATGGATGACTATTGGAATACGGATTTAGTCCCCTTATTCCATAGCTCCGGTTTTACGGATGAGAACTTGAAACAATGGCAGCCCTATTTTAACCGGTATTTCGCATGGTCTTTTCCCGCCCACCTGGGAATCTCCTGCCTGTTGATCGGCTTCTTTTCCTATTACGTCACTTCCGCGTTCCTCCAGAAGGTCACCAGCCGGGTCGCCTTTCCCATGGCGTTCCGGGAGTGGATCGTGCCGGAACCCCTGGTTTTCGGTTTCATCCTGGGGTGCCTCATCAAGCTGTTCGCGCCGTTGGACGGCCCCCTGGACATCCTGGGGGACAATCTCCTGGTGTTTTTCGGCGGTTTTTACTGCTTCTTCGGTTTCAGCATCGTAGCGTTCTTTTTCCACAAATGGAAACTGCCCCGGATGCTGAGGTGGGTTTCCTATGTCATCGTCATTTATTTCCTGTCGATCACCGTTTGTTGCCTTGGAGTCCTGGATGTCTGGTTCGATTTCAGGAAGATAAAAACTCCCCCCCTGGAGCAGCCCTCATGAAATTACTATTGATCAAGGATGTGCCGAAAATCGGGAAAAAAGGCGAAATCATCGAGGCGAAGGAAGGTTACGCCCGGAACTATCTAATCCCCAACGGCTTGGCGGTCGAGGCCTCAGGCGGGGCCATGAAGCAAATCGAGGAAGAGAAAAAGGCCCAGGAACGCCGCAAAGCCAAGGAAAAGGAAACGGCACAGGTCTTGGCGGACAAAATCAAGGGCTACACCATCACCCTTCGGCACAAGGCCGGGGATGAGGGAAGGCTTTTTGGGTCCATCACCTCAGCCGAGATCGTCGAGGCCCTGAAGGAAAAGGGGATCGAGATCGAGAAGAAGCAGGTGGTCATGGACGACCACATCCGCCTCGTCGGCCACCACAACGTGACCATCAAACTGCACCACGAGGTCACGGCTTCGCTTCCCGTGGAAGTGATGAAGCAGTAAACCCGACCGATTTTTGCGTTTGGTTTAAAATTCCAGCTTGATTCCCGGGCAGTGTAAATCCCGTTAATTTATCATTATCCATTTTTCATTTATTAAGGCCCTTATTTTGTATGCTGGGGGTCATGGCCAAACCCACTTTTTTGCGCTATAAAATTGGTCAATAATTAATAAATGAACTAATCGAGGTAAATATGGTCATCGTCAAGGCGGATGAGGGCAAATTGGTCAATCTTTCCCTGAAACCCGAGTGGGGACCGGGCAAGATCATGAAAGTGGATGGGAAATATGTTTACATCCGGTTCAAGAACAAGCCGGGATTGGACCTTCTCAAATACTCCGCCGGTGAGAACCTGCTGGTTCTCGCCGAGAACCAATCGGATATTGTTCTGGACAGGATGAAGGTAGGCGCCAAGCCCAGGGCGAAAAAGACCAGGGAGCGGTTGGTACCCGCCGTCAGCTTTGAGCAGGCGAAGGAACTGTTTCTCACGAAATACCCTGGAAAATTCGATGATCCCCAATATATCGGCGACCTGAAAAAAGGGGAGAGATTTTATAAGCTTCAAACCACCAACTTGTACCAGGAACTCTTCGGAAACGGCCAGTTGCGCCAAATGTTGGAAAACAAGGATGCGGCCGGCTTGGCCGAGAAAACAGGGAAAATACTCGACGAACAAGACCTCGCGTTCCACCAGGAGATTCTTTGCTTCAAGGAAGTCTTGAAGGCCCCGGAACTCACCCTCCAATATTTCACGCTCCTGACCAATCTCCTGGAGGACCCGGAAGTGAGGGCCGAAACCATGGTCCCTTATTTTGAGGCGGTCAAAGTCATGACGGTCGCGGGATTCGCCAAATGGACCAACGCGACCCTGTTGCCCTACTTTGCCCAGCCTTCGAGGCATTTTTTCCTGAAACCCCTCGTCACCAGGAAATTCGCGGAAATGTTCGGGTACGAATTGAAATACGAGGTTATCCCCAATTGGGCCACCTATGAGGCCCTACTGGCCATGGCCAGGGACTGCAAGGAGAAATTGGCGGATTGGAACCCCAAGGACAATATCGATATCCAGTCGTTCATATGGATATTGGACCTGATCCTGAAGACTCCCGCGGCCCAATCCCAAGCCGATACGCCTATAGGGGTCTGACGGCTTATTCGTGCGGCCGCCATGCGTGGCCGCATCACAAATGCATTAGAAAATCCGCAAAGTGCCAAGTTTTAGTCATGTCTTCTTGATGGGCCAAAATGAATTATTTTGGGCGCATGGTGGGTTTACCGAACCACTCACCGGCAAGACCACTGACCCCTTTGTTTAAGAATTGCCAATATCGACAAAAAAAGGACTCCCCGCGGTATTTAACCGCAAAGAGCCCTGGTTAAGTTAGAGGTGTAAAAGTCCCGGACTACGCGGGGACGAAATAACCCTTATTCCATCCGCTTCCTGGCCGCCGACAACTGTTGCTTCAATTTCTCGGGCATACGGTCCTTGAACTGGGAAAAGTACGACTCCGCGTCCTTCAGGTCCGCTTGGATTGCTTCGCCGCTCACGTGCATCAGCTCCTCGTAATCGCCCCGGGTGATGTTGAGGCCCTTCAGGTCCAGGTCGCCTTCCTGGGGCATATAACCGATGGGTGTCTTCACCGCGCCGATCTTTCCCTCCACGCGCTCGCACATCCATTTCAAAACGCGGCTGTTCTCGCCGTAACCGGGCCACAGCCACCGGCCTTCCCGGTTCTTCCGGAACCAGTTCACGTAGAAGACGGCAGGGGCCTTGTCCCCCAGGCGCTCCCCCATGTTGAACCAATGCTGGATGTAGTCGCCCGCGTGGTATCCGATGAAAGGCGTCATGGCGAAGGGGTCCCGGCGCAGTTTCTGCCCCACATCCAGGGCCGCCGCGGTGGTCTCGGACGCCGCGGTCGCGCCCAAGTACACGCCGTGCTCGAAATCGAACGCCTGGTGCACGAGGGGAACCGTGGTCGAGCGGCGGCCGCCGAAGATGAAGATGTCGATGGGGACGCCCGCCGGGTCCTCCCAATCGGGGCAGATGACAGGGCATTGCGCGGCCGGCGTGGTGAAGCGGGCGTTGGCGTGGGCGGCCGTTTCCGGGGAGGCAGGCGTCCATTCCCGGCCCTTCCAGTCGATGGCGTGCTCGCAGGGCACGTCCAGGCCCTCCCACCAGATGTCCCCGTCGTCGGTCAGGGCGCAGTTGGTGAAGATGGTGTTTTTCTCCACGGTGCGCATGGCCATGGAATTTGATCTCATCGAGGTGCCGGGCGCCACGCCGAAGAAGCCGGCCTCGGGATTGATGGCGCGCAGTTTTCCGTCGGAGCCGATCTTCATCCACGCGATGTCGTCGCCGACGCACTCGCATTTCCACCCGGGGATGGTGGGGACCAGCATGGCCAGGTTGGTCTTTCCGCAGGCGGAGGGGAAAGCCGCGGCGATATGGAAACGCCTCCCTTGCGGGTTGGTCAGGCGAAGGATGAGCATGTGCTCTGCCAGCCATCCCTCCCGCCGGGCCAGGACCGACGCGATGCGCAGGGCCAGGCATTTCTTGCCCAGGAGGGCGTTGCCGCCGTATCCGGAACCGTAGGACCAGATGAGGTTCTCCTCGGGGAAATGCGCGATGTATTTCTGCTCCAGGGGCGCGCAAGGCCATGTCTTGTCCTCTTGCCCGGGGGACAGGGGGTACCCGATGGAATGAAGGCACGGGACGAACTCTCCGTCTTCGCCCAGCACTTCCAATACCTTGTCGCCCACGCGCGTCATGACGCGCATGTTCACCACAACGTAAGGCGAGTCGGTGATCTCCACCCCGATTTTGGCGATCGGGGAACCGATGGGACCCATGGAGAAGGGTATGACATACATGGTCCGGCCCCTCATGCAGCCTTCGTAGAGGGGCCGCATGGTCTTCTTGAGCTCGACGGGGTCGACCCAGTTGTTGGTGGGCCCGGCGTCCTCCTGCCGGACGGAGGCGATGTAGGTGCGGCTCTCAACGCGGGCTACGTCGGAGGGGTCGGACCGGAACAGGAAGCTGTTGGGGCGCTTTCGGGGGCTCAAGGGGGTGGCTGTGCCGGAGGCCACCATATCCCTCATCAGGCGGTCGTACTCCTCGCGGGATCCATTCGCCCACTCCACGCGGTCGGGTTTGCACAGGGCCTTGACTTCCTCCACCCACGCCAGCAATTTCTGGTTGTTCGTCATCGTTCTCCTCCGCGCTTAGAGGCTGGAGAGCCTCTGGGTTGGTTGTGGAGTGTAACAACGGAAAATAGGATTAACAACTTGAAAAAAGTCGTTTCCGGGGCCCCAAAGGCAGGAACACCCCGAGGGAATGGAGGAACCGGCCGTCTTCCTACGCCTTCCTCTTCAGGAAATCGAAGCTGCTCAACCGGAGTTCGGGGAAACCCTGGTCGTCCAGGACCAGGCGGCCCCGGCTGTCCTTCGAGACCATGACATGGTTCCCCCTCAGGTTCAGGTCCTCCACCCCCACGGCGGCCAGCTTCTCCTTGGCCCTGCGCAGGAGCGTGAAATAAAGATCCTTGTCAATGAGGTTCTCCTTGTACGCCCGCAAGGCGTGGATGCCCTCGTAATAGTCCCCGTCCCTGTCCGCCAGCTTCTCGTCGGGCCCGTTCCAATAACCCCAGATGACGATGTAGTCATGGTTGGGCTTGAGGACGGGCTCGCCGTCCGGCGTGGTGATGCCCTCGTGCGTGCGGTAGCGCGACCCGTCGAACACGGCGCTTGAGATGACGGCCTCGGTCTCGGACATGTATATGGCCCGGGGGTAGATGCAGGCCACGCCGCGCTGGGCCAGTTCCACGGCCAGGGAAACCACCTCGAAGGGGCTGTTGTACCCGTGGGCCAGGATCTTCTGCTCGTCCTCCCGGAACGGGTCCATGTCCGGCTGGTGCCCCACCCGGGAGGCCTGGAGCACCAGGTGGATGCCGTCCTTGGTGATGGTGTGGTACATTTCGCCGTAGACGGAAATCCTGGTCTTGGGGAAGTGCCGCCAGCGCTCCGGCAGGAAATAGTCGTAAAGGACCGGGTCCTTGCCCACCACCCAGAGCCGCCCCTTCACGCTTTCCACGCGGCCATAGATATAGTCGACGCCCAGGTGGTTCACCGGATGCAGGTGGGGGTAGGGACCCTCCAACGCGGGCGCGTTGAAGCGGTCGCGCTGGCGTTTAAGGTATTCCTGCCGTTTCTCCCTGCGGACCTGCTCCTCGCGGCTGAGGGTGCGTTCCAACAGCTCGAAATCCAAAAGGGCGTAGACGGTTTCTCCCCGCCGGTTGTGCGAAAGGCTGTGGTCCTTCTTCGGACGGACGATGACGTGGTCCGGCTTATTGTCCCGGACCTTGAAGCCGGCGTTCGCCATCACCTGCTGGGCGTCCAGGGCCAGGCCCTTCATGTTCTCACGGCTGATGATGCCGGCCGAGAAGGCCTGGTGCGCGTCGATGCCCTTGATCCATTCGTACACCACCGCGTAAAGCCGGTGCATGTCGAGGGCCACCTCGCTGTGGGAGCGCAGCTTGGACTGCATCTTGTATTCCTTGCGCCCGCTTTGCCACAGGTCGACGGACCCGGAGGCCACGAAGATGGCCAGGGGCTTCTGGACCACGACGCGCCGTCCGGAACCGTACAATTTGCGCCTCAGCTCCATGAGAAGCGAGAACTCCTCGAAGGGGCTATTGAACTCCGCGCCCTCCAGGATATCGAGTTCCTCCGCGCCGGGGATGTCCTGCCCCATGCGGTTCCATTTCATCACGATGTCCCGGGATTTTCCCCCGGACTCCTTGGTCTTGATCTTGTAGATGGAACTGGTGCCGGTTAAGCGAGTGGAATGGCCCTCAAACCAATCCTTGTCCAGCCAGTAATTGGAGGGGTCCAACAGACGGAGAAGGGGAAGGCCGTCGGCGGTGACATAGAGGTCGCCCGTCTCAAGCGTGAGATGCGCGTATTCGACGTCCAGGACCTTCGCGATTTCGTTATTTTTCTTGTCCTTGACGCCTCGAAGCCAATTATTGAATACGAGTGTGGTGTCCATGTCCGCCTTTCGGGATCAACGCTTCCCGGGGATGAGCCGGAATGACTATCCGCCTTCGCCAGGGTACCACGGGCTATGCCCGTGTGTGAATGGAATAGGCTACGGCGGATTGTCGCCGAGGCACATGGGCGGATACCCACCGAAGCTGCCTGTCTCACGAAGCCCTTAGGGCGTAGTGGGATAGCGAAGGTGGGTCAATACTGATGCCACGGGCTTCGCCCGTGGGGCTCTATTATTTTCCGGTTTTATCGAAGTTAAACAAGTTGAAACCTCCGAAAAACTAAAATAAAGCAGCCTGCTAAAGAATTAAAAGCCGGTTTTTACCGATGGATGCCCAAAAGTGCGTAAAATACCCGGGATTGTTTTGGCGTAAATTTATGGCTCAAGAGGGTAAAGAATATCTTTATGGATAAGAAATCCCTGAGCGAACGCGATATATGCACCAAGTTCATCACCCCCGCCTTGTCCAAAGCCGGATGGGACATTGAAACGCAAATCCGCGAGGAAGTGAACATCACCAAGGGCCGTGTCCTCGTCCGGGGCCGCTCCGCGACACGCGAGAAAAACAAGCGGGCCGATTACGTCCTTTATTACAAACCCAACCTTCCCATCGCGGTAGTCGAAGCCAAGGATAACAATCACCAGCTCGGCGACGGCATGCAGCAGGCCCTCAGTTACGCTGAGATGCTGGATGTGCCTTTCGCCATCAGCTCCAACGGGGACGGTTTCCTGATCCACGACAACAAGGCTACCGGAGGCAGGGTCGAGGAAGTAACGGCCTTGGATTCTTTTCCCGCTCCCCCGGTCCTATGGAAACGCTACTGCAAGGCGCGGGGCCTTTCGGACAAACAGGAAAAGGTAGTTTCCCAGGACTATTACCTGGACCCCGGCGGGAAGGAACCCCGCTATTACCAGCTCACCGCCATCAACCGCACCCTGGAGGCCATCGCCAAGGGCCAAAACCGGATCTTGCTCGTCATGGCCACCGGCACCGGCAAGACCTACACGGCTTTCCAGGTCATTTGGCGGCTTTGGAAAGCCGGCATGAAAAAACGAATCCTCTTCCTGGCGGACCGCAACATCCTGGTGGACCAGACCAAGACCAACGACTTCAAGCCTTTCGCCTCCGCCATGACCAAGATCACGAACCGGAAAGTGGACAAGGCCTATGAAATCTACCTTTCCCTTTACCAGGCGGTGTCGGGCAACGAGGAAGATAAGGACATCTACAAGCAATTCAGCCGGGATTTCTTTGACCTAGTGGTGGTGGATGAGTGCCACAGGGGAAGCGCGGCGGAAGACGCCCAATGGCGGGAAATCCTGGAGTACTTCCATACCGCTACCCAGATCGGCATGACAGCCACCCCCAAGGAAACCAAGGATGTCTCCAACATCACTTATTTCGGGGAGCCGGTTTTCACCTATTCCCTCAAACAGGGGATCGAGGACGGCTATTTGGCGCCCTACAAGGTGGTGCGCATCGACATCGATAAGGACGTCAGCGGATACAGGCCTGAGAAGGGCAAAGTGGACAAACATGGGAACCTCATCGAGGACAGGATTTACAACCAGAAGGACATGAACCGCACCATCGTTTTCGAGAAGCGGGACGAGCTGGTGGCGAAAAAAATAACCCAATTCCTCAAGGAGACGAACCGGTTCGACAAGACCATCGTCTTTTGCGAGGATATCGACCATGCCGAGCGCATGCGCCAGGCCCTGGTGAACGGGAACGCCGACCTGGCGGGGGAAAACCGCAAATACATCATGAGGGTCACGGGGGACAACCCGGAAGGCAAGGATGAGCTGGACAACTTCATCAACCCCGAAAGCCGCTACCCGGTGGTCGTGACCACCTCGGAACTCCTCACGACCGGCGTGGATGCCCAAACCTGCAAGCTGATCGTCCTGGACAAGACCATCCAGTCCATGGTGAAGTTCAAGCAGATCATCGGCCGGGGCTCCCGCATCCGGGAGGACTACGACAAGCTTTTTTTCACCATCATGGATTTCAAGAAGGCCACGGACCGATTCGCCGACCCTGATTTCGACGGCGAGCCTGTGGTCATTTACGAGCCTGGGGCTGGTGAGTCCCCGGTCCCGCCGGATGACACGGTTCCCGGCGGCGCCCAGGAAAAGGGCGACGACACTTATCCCGAGGGCTTCGACGGCAAAAGGGAAAAGAGGATCAAATACGTGGTGAACGACGTTGAAGTCAGCGTGGTGGCCGAAAGGGTCCAGTATTACGACAAGGGCGGGAAACTCATCACCGAGAGCCTGAAGGATTACACCAGGCGGTCCGTCCTGGGCGAATATGCTTCCTTGGATAACTTCCTCCAGGCCTGGCGGGGGGTGGACCGCAAGCAGGCCATCCTGGAGGAACTACGGAGCCGGGGGCTGTTATTGGAGGCCCTGGAAGAGGAAGTGGGGAAGGGGTTCGACCCCTTCGACCTCATCTGCCACGTGGCTTTTGACCGGCCTCCCTTGACCCGCAAGGAGAGGGCGGAGAACGTGAGGAAAAGGGACTACTTCGCCAAGTATGGGGCGGAGGTCCGGGCCGTCCTGGACGCCTTGTTGGATAAATACGCGGACGAGGGGCTGGAAAACATCGAGAATCTGAATGTCTTGAGGGTCAAACCCTTGGTTGATTTCGGGACCCCCTTGGAAATATTGGGTAAATTTGGGGGCAAGGAGAAGTACCTAGCCGCCATCAAGGAGATGGAGCAGTACCTTTACGGGGCGGCCTAACCATTAATTGGAACGGTGCCGATAGGTTCCGCTGCTGTTGTAGGAAGCCGTATTCTTGTATTGTCGTCATTGCGAACATCGAATTTTTGATGTGAAGCAACCCCAGTTTATGGGTGGTTTTGCTGGGGATAAAGTCTTGGTAGGGAACCCGAGAACCCGGGAACCTGGGACATGGGGCGGTTTTACTAGGGACATAGAGCCGTCGCCTAGGGACATAGGCCGGTAGTCCTGCCCGCAGATGCCGGTAGGGACTGCCTGTCATGCCGGTAGGCGGAAGGCCCATGCCGGTAGGGACTGTCCGTCATGCCGGTAGGTGGAAGGCCTATGCCGGTAGGGATCGCCGGTCATGCCGGTAGGCGGAAGCCCCATGCCGGTAGGGACTGTCCGTCATGCCGGTAGGCGGAAGCCCCATGCCGGTAGGAGTGGTCAATCATGCCGGTAGGGACTTCCTCTCATGCCGGTAGGTGGGAGGCCCATGCCGGTAGTGAGTGCCGGTCATGCCGGTAGGCGAAAGGGTCGGAAGCTAGTTTTCCGTCGTCCGGGGTCGAGATTTCCGCCATCCGGGGTCGGTTTTCCGCCATACGTGGACGGGGTTCCCGCCGTACGTGGTCGGTTTTCCGCCATACATGGCCGGGTTTTCCGCCGTACGTGGTCGGTTTTCCGCCATACGTGGACGGGGTTCCCGCCGTACGTGGTCGGTTTTCCGCCGTACGTTGACGGGTTTCCCGCCATACGTGGTCGGTTTTCCGTCGTCCGAGGTCGAGGTTTCCACCATCCGGTGCGGGCTTTCCGTTGGCCGGCCCTGAGTAGCCTATGGTGAGGCTCTCGAACCAGGGAAGCATAACGAAGTGCAATTTTAGCGCAAGGAGCTGTTTGAATGACCGTCACGACCGCCATCAAAGCCATCCAGGACATCATGCGCAAGGACGCCGGGGTGGATGGGGACGCCCAGCGCCTCAGCCAACTGGGGTGGATGCTGTTCTTGAAGATCTTCGACGACCAGGAAAAGGAACTGGAGGCCACCCAGGACGGGTTCAGGTCCCCCATCCCCAAGCGGTTCAGGTGGAGGGAATGGGCGGCCAACCCCGAGGGTATCACGGGCGAGGAATTGCTGGACTTCATCAATAACGACCTCTTCCGGGCGCTCAAGGCCATCCAGGCCGGCCCCAGCAACCCCCGGGGCCAGGTGGTGCGGACGGTGTTCGAGGATTCCTACAACTATATGAAGAACGGCACCCTCCTGCGCCAGGTGGTCAACAAGATCAACGAGATCGATTTTAATTCCACCGAGGACCGTCACCTATTCGGGGATATATACGAGCAGATCCTCAAGGATCTCCAAAGCGCGGGGAACGCCGGGGAATACTACACCCCCCGGGCCGTCACCCGCTTCATGGTGGATCGGGTGGACCCCCAATTGGGCGAGAAGGTCCTGGACCCGGCCTGCGGCACCGGCGGGTTCCTGGCCAATACCATCGAGCACGTCAGGTCCAAGTACGTGAAGAACGTCAGGAACGAGAGGAAGCTTCAGGAATCGGTCAACGGGGTCGAGAAGAAACAGATGCCCCATCTTCTTTGTGTCACCAACATGCTCCTCCACGGTATCGAGGTGCCTTCCAATATCAAGCGGGATAACACCTTGGCAAGGCCCTTAGTGAATTACGGCCCCGCCGATAGGGTGGACGTTATCGTCACCAATCCGCCCTTTGGGGGCATGGAAGAGGATGGTGTGGAACTGAACTTTCCGGGCACCTACCGTACCAAGGAAACTGCGGACCTTTTCCTGGTGCTCATCGTGACCCTGCTCAAGAACGGGGGCCGGGGGGCCATCGTCCTGCCGGATGGCACCCTTTTCGGCGAGGGTGTGAAAACCCGCATTAAGGAAATGTTCCTCACCGAATGCAACCTTCACACCATCGTGCGCTTGCCCAAGGGGGTTTTTAATCCCTATACCAGCATTAACACCAACCTTTTGTTCTTCACCAAAGGCGTGCCAACTAAGTCCACCTGGTATTACGAGCACCCTTACCCGGAAGGGGCGGTTTCCTATAACAAGGGCCGGCCCATCTCTTTCGAGGAATTCGCGCCGGAAATCAAATGGTGGAACAAGCGCAAGGAAAGCGAGTTCGCCTGGAAGGTGGACATCAAGGCGATCAAGGAAAGCAATTACAACCTGGATATCAAGAACCCGAACGTGGAAGCCGCAAAGCACCGCGACCCTGAGGAACTTCTGGCGGAGTATCAGAAGATCGAAAAGGAAACGACTGAGATTCGGGAAAAGTTGAAGAAGGAATTGATGGATTCGCTGGGCGGAAAGAAGTGAAACCAGAAGTTTTCTTGGAAAACATCGATTTAGTTTCGGAAGCATCCAATGGGATTGAAAGTTTGCGAGCGTATATTTTTCAATTAGCTATAGAAGGAAATCTTGTTGAACAAGTTCCAGGTGAAGAATCAGCTGAAATTTTGTTATCGAAAATAAAATCGGAAAAAGAAAAACTAATAAAACATGGAAAACTAAAGAAATCTAAAAATGAACCGGTTGTAGTTGCCCAAGGGGAAACATTGCCGAAAGGATGGGTCCTTACTTGTTTGGACGAATTGGGTTTGGTAAATCCAAGAAACTCATTGGGAGACAGCTTGGAAGTTTCTTTTATACCGATGAAATTAATTCCTGAAGGTTTTAGCGGGGAAGCGAGCTTCGAAGTTGGGAAATGGAATGATGTTAAGGGTGGTTTTACACATATAGCTTCAAACGATGTCGTGATGGCTAAAATAACACCTTGTTTTCAAAATAGAAAATCGGTGGTTCTTAAAAATCTTAAAAATGGATTCGGGGCGGGAACAACCGAACTACATGTTTTTAGGGCCATTCCAAATACGGTTGTACCGGAATATGTTTTGTTGTTTTTAAAGTCAGCAAATTTCATCAACATTGGAATCCCTAAAATGACGGGTTCGGCCGGTCAGAAAAGGGTTCCAAATGACTATTTTTCATTTACGCCTATTCCGTTGCCGCCGAGAGAAGAACAAAAACGCATCGTCGCCAAAGTCGATCAACTCATGGCCCTGTGCGATGAGCTGGAAGCCAAGCAAGAAAAACAAACCCACACCCGCCGACAATTGAACGACGCGGCCTTAAACGCCCTGCTTTCCGCCGCCTCTCCCGATGAATTCGAAAATCATTGGCAGCGAATTATTGATAATTTCGATCTTCTTTATGACGATCTCGATAACCTCCAAAATCTTCGTCGATCTGTTTGGCAATTAGCTATTCAAGGAACACTTACAGCTTTATGGAGAAAAGAAAATAAAAGTTTAATAAGCGGTGAAAACCACCCGTGGAAAATATTAGAAAAAATAAAATTAGAAAAAGCAAAAAAAGCATTGGATGGAAAGGTGAAAAACGAGAACCTTCAGGAATCAACATATTCTTCAAGGATAGCTGTGCCAAGCGATTGGGTGTTGTGTAACCTTATTGATCTTTGTAAACAAATTACGGATGGAACACATCAAACACCAACATATGTTGAAAATGGAGAAATATTTCTCTCAGCTCAGAATGTTAAGCCTTTTAGATTTATTCCGGACAACCATCGGTTTGTTTCGAAAACGGATTTTGAAACAATTAGGAAAAATCGAATACCAGAAAAAGGTGATTTGCTTGTCGCTCGGGTTGGTGCTGGTATTGGGGAAGCGGCTGTTATTGATCAGGATATTGTATGCTTATGCACAAAGTGACCGTGCTGTAATGGGTTTTGCTAAGGCACATGCGGTCAAAGCACGGTGAAATAAGGAATCGGGATCATGACGACGGTTGAACCGATAGGCATATTCACTTAGATACCGGCCTAAATACTTAGCATCAACGCCATGATGAGTTCCAATGATCCAGGCCTTGGCGTTGGAAATGAACCGGTGTACCCAGGGCAACCAACTTTCCAACTCTTTCGGGTCATTGGCCATCACCCGGTAGTCTGCCTCCACTCCTTTGAGTTCACGCAAGGCTGGCGAAGCATCTGTGTTGAGGAAAGAGCCTTTTTCCATAGTCTGATTCACGAATTCCTGGCTCTCCCACTTGGTTTCCATAGCTACCTTCACCTTGGCAAAACCCGCTTTTTCCTTCTTGCAACCATTCTCATCCACCCATTCCTTGCTTTCCACCGCCACCAAGACTTCCACTTGGTTTTCCTTGGCCTTTTTCCCAAAAACCGCCCCATCCAACTCAATGACGCCCTTTAGAGTATAGCTTTCGTCCTTTTGCCTAAGACCTTCCCGGATCTTATGCAATAGAAGCCATGCCGAATGATCCGAAAGATTTAAATGCCGCTTCAGTTCCAGGGCCGAAATACCCCGTTTGCCCTGCATCATCAAACTGATGGCCCTGACCCAGGTTAAAAGAGGCAGCTTGGAGCTTTCAAAAATCGTCCCGGCGCGAAGCCGAAGACGTTTCCGGCAATAGTCACATTCCCTCACTTCAGGCTTGGCCTGGTGTTGCCAGAAGCTTTCGCCCTCACATTGGGGACAAACAAAGTCTTTCCCGCCGAAACGGCATCTCCACACCCATTGGCGGGCTTCTTCTTCCGTGTGGATTTTCCTCAGAATTTTAATGCTTTTCATCCGCTGGTAGCTCATGTACCACCTCCCGTAGCGGACAGTATACCTATGTATTCCTTTATTTCAAGGGTCACTTAATACAGAAGCATGGGATATTGAATTTGCTTTTTATGTAAGTCTGTGTCTGGTTAAAGTGTTTAAAAAACACATAAACGCAAGATATTTAGCGATTGTTTTCAACTCGCCTTATGGTGTGGCATATTCCAAAGGAAATGTTTCTGGTGATGGCACTTCTGCCGGGAACTTTAATTTGGGAAAAATACGGTCGTTTGATATTCCGTTACCATCAAACGCTGAGCAAAACGCTATTGTTGAAAAAGTCGATCAACTCATGGCCCTGTGCGATGAACTCGAAAAAAAGCTCACCGCCAAATCGTCCCATCTTGAAAAACTCACCGAATCCCTTTTGCGGGTATAAAAGGATCAACATGTTTTCAAAGGGCTATTTGGACACGAACGTCTATGTGGATTTAGCTCATAAAAAGGTAAAAGAAAATCAACTTCGAAAATATTGCAGTTCAATCCGACTATGCAGTATCAATGTTTTAGAAATTATTTCAAAAGCTAATCTTGGAAACTTTAAATTTCAACAACTTGTGGCCAGTTGGACAAAAATCACAACTGGAATGATCGAACGTCCTGGTAATCGTCTTTTCGCAAGCTGGGGTTTGCTCGAAGACGTAGGTGAAGCAAAGGTCGCGCGAATAACTCTAAATCAGTTTATTAGTGCGAAAAAATATGAGGATGTAAAAGAAGAAATTGAAGCTAAAAAACCACTTAGGGATATTTCTTATTTGGGATTTAAGGAAGAAGTGGGTAAGGGGATTTCAGATTGGAAGAAGAAATTCGACCAGATTAAATATCAAATTCCTAAAGATTCACCGATAAAAGATAAAAAAGCCGCCTATATGAGAAGTTTACTTAGTAATGAAGTTATAACGAATGTATTAAAAAATACAAGGTCGCATGCATATGAAATGTCTGGCATTATGGCGCCTGCTGAAATTAGGGATGAAGAATGGGCTAAGGCCCAAAAACACCTATCGGATTTCCTGCTATTCAATGCTGGCTATTGTGCGTACGGAATACAACACCAAACCGAATTTAATGATTTCGGGGACATAAGTTTAATGATATTTCTTGCCGATGATTCATGTGTTATTACAAGCGATGTGAAAATGTTGGAAATCGCGAAAGAGGTTGGTTTAGAAGACAAGGTTATTTCACCATAAAAGGACGAGTCAATTTTCGTCAATCGAAGCGCAATAATCGTAAGAATTAAACAGCCTTTCGCGGATTGGGCCAACCAATTGCCGGATCGGGCGCCGAACGAGCCGCTTTATACAGCAAGTCCCTTCAAGAGTGACGGGCCGGTATGATACCGATGATGATTCCGAGGGGTTGGTCCTTCCTACCGCGCGGGGATATGATCACTCATCTTGCAAATTAGAAGTAAAATTCTATAATGCAAGAATGATCAAACGATGGGTGATCCCCCGGCTTCGAACACTTCTTCGCCAATTTCCCGCCGCCGCCCTCGTGGGGCCCCGCCAGGTAGGGAAGACCACATTGGCCCGGACCCTGGGCCGTGTTTACTACGACCTGGAGCAGGAGGCCGACCGGTTAAGGCTTGACCTGGAGTGGGACGGCATGGTTTCCGCCAAATCCCTCGTTGTATTGGACGAAGCCCAGGCCGATCCCGGGGTCTTTCCGCGCCTCCGCAACGCCATCGACATGAATCGTAAAAAGAACGGCCGTTTTCTTTTGTTGGGCTCCGTTTCTCCTTCCTTAATCCGCCATGTTTCCGAGTCGTTGGCCGGGCGCCTGGCGGTTTGCGAACTGACGCCTTTTGTAGCGGTTGAAAGGCCCGTTGCCGGCGTGGATTCCCTTTGGCTTATGGGGGGGTTCCCTGATGGCGGGATCCTTCGCCGGGACCGCTTCCCGGAATGGCAAACCCATTATTTGGAACTCCTGGCCCAACGGGACTTGCCCCAATGGGGACTCGCCGCGAAACCCCAGGAAACATTGCGCTTCCTGAAAATGATCGCGGCTTCCCATGGGGCCGCCTGGAACGCTTCCGAGGTCGGCCGCAGCCTGGGCTTAAGCTACCACACGGTCAATGGGTATCTGGATTTCCTGGAAGGGGCGTTCCTGGCCCGGCGGTTACCGCCTTATCACGGAAATTTACGCAAACGCCTCGTTAAGAGCCCTAAGGTTTATTGGAGGGATTCGGGCCTGCTTCATTCCTTATTGGGAGTCTCCACGTTCGATGAGTTGCTGGCAAAACCGTGGGTGGGCGCCAGCTGGGAGGGGTTTGTCATTGGACAAATTTTGGATTTCCTAAGCGCTGAGGGGAAAAAATTCGCGGCCTCCTATTTCCGTACCAGCGACGGCCATGAGGTGGATTTGGTGCTGGAGCTATCGGGTAAACGCTGGGCGGTGGAAATAAAACTAACCACTTCCCCGGGAACGGCGGATATGGACCGGCTGATGAAAGCGGCCGGGCACATCCATTGTGATTACCATGTCCTTGTGTCGAGGACGGCGAGGATCAGCAAGTCCGCCAACGCGGTTTCCACCCACCTACACGGAATAATGGATTTGTTGGGGAAAAATTAATGGTTTGCGTATTCGCATATTAGGGGATTCCCGTGTTCGTCAACCAAAGCGCGGTGATCGTGAGGGCCAAACAGCCTTTCGCGGTTTGTGCCAATCAATTGCCGGACCGGGCGCCGAATGGGTCCGTTAATATCCCTTGTTAAGATAGGCGGGTGTTATGCCGAGAAAAACCATTTCGGATACGACTAAGACGCCATCAAAGGTTTTGTCGGCGGCGTTGGATAAGCTAGGCAAAAGAGGGTTATCAGGGTTGATCTTGGACCTTTACGGCATGGACAGCCGAAACCGGGAATTCATCGAAACCCGGTTGTCCCTGAGCGCCGATCCGCTGAAGCCCTTCAAGGCAATCATTTTGGACGCCCTCCACGATGATATGAGTAGTGAAAAACCCCTCAGCATCTCAAGGGCAAAAAAGGCCATATCCGATTACAAGAAGGCGAGCGGCAACAAGGATGGCGAATTGGAACTGATGATATTTTTTGTAGAGAGGGGAACCTTCCTGACTGCCGAGTATGGGGATTTTGGGGAGTCTTTCTACGATTCGATGGTGAGAATGTTTGAAAAGGTCGTCCAATGGGTCAAGGCGGGCGGGGCCGATATGGAGGCCCGGTACCGGGAACGGTTAAACAAAATCGTCGATTCCTCAAAGGACATTGGTTATGGTTACCACGATGATTTGGATTATTTCTATCATTCCGTCTTTTCAGGGCGGTAAATCCTGAATTGGAAAAAATAACTTCACTTTCAATCCAAAACCTAAGCTTATTGAGGGGTTGAGGATTAAGGGTTAATAATCTTGGAGGTTCAAATGTTCGTCAATCGAAGCGCGATTATCGTAAGGATTAAACAGCCTTTCGCGGATTGGGCCAACCAATTGCCGGATCGGGCGCCGAACGAGCCGCTTTATACCGCTAGTTCCTTCAAGAATGACGGCCCGGTGTATTTAGTCCCTGAGTTTGATGATGTGGATGATTTATTGGATTTTATCGATGACGAGAAGAAGCTGGAGATATTCGAGGAGATGCTTCAAGGTTGGTCTCTTGACGAAAACCTTTGGCCCCAAAACCGGACCGCGAAGATGTTCGATAAGTGGTTCGACCTGGAGATCCGGGAGGAAGTGATCGACACCCTGGATGAGCCGCTGGAAAAAGAAGACCTGTAGAACCATCGTTTATTATCGTCAAGGGACGGCCCTCCACACCGCATGCCGAACTTTAATAAAGCATTCAAAGAGTTCGGTATAGCGCCGACTTCATTAAAAGATTTATAGTGAATCGGGGCAGCGTAGGGCAGGGCTTCGGGTCGCCACTTGGGCGGGGCATTTCACCTCCCAAGTACACGGCTAGGCCCCCGGGCAAGCCCGGAGCCTTGGAAGCCGGTAAACCACCTTGGTAAATCATTTGAAACTAGCAGGTTGCTGAAAAAGTAAAAATAGGCCCACAAAGCAGCCTGCGACCCCAAAGATTCCGCAGGAATCGTGGGGTTTCCGCAAATGTCGTCAGCTGAAAAAGTCCGTTTTGGGGACTTTTTCAGCACCTTGCTAGATTATTGAACGTGTATTATTATATGTGTAAATGTAATATATTAATGAGAAAGGTAATACATCATGCTTGGGACCAGCATTACTTCCAAAGGCCAGGTAACGATTCCGATGGACATCCGGAAGGCCCTGGGCCTCAAGGCGGGGGATCGGGTTTCTTTCGTGGCGGACGGTGACCGGGCCATATTGCTTCCGGTGCGGGGTGATTTCCTCAGCCTCAAAGGAGTCTTAAAACCCTACTTCAAGGGGCAAAAACCGATGAGCGCTGTTGAGATGCGGGAAACGGCCAAGAAATACGTTGTCGACCGCTATAAAGCCCACCGACACGGTGAAAAGTAACGCCCTTGCGCTTACTCGACACGAATGTGATTTTGCGCTGGCTCTTGGGTGACGACGAGGAACAATCCCGCGCCGCTAACAAGTTCATCCAGCGGGCGTTTCACGAAAAGCAAAAACTTCTCATCTCCGATTTGACTGTGGCGGAATTGGTTTGGGTCATGGAAGGGAAGGGGATAATTCCCGAGGCCGTCACGCATCTTCTGCGGGCCGCTTTGGAAGACCATCGCTTGGAATTCGAGAACCGGGAAAGGCTCCTGTCGGCCTTGGCCTGGTACTCATACCACGAAGTCGATTTCATCGATGCCTACCAGGCCGCCCTGGCCCAAGAAAAGAAGCTGGAGGCTGTCGTCTCCTTTGACAGGGATTTTTCCCGTCTTCCGGTTCCTTGGGAACGTCCGGAAAATTGAAAGGTAAATCATAAAGAGTATGGTTTACGCGTTTGGTAAAAAGAGCAAAATCCAAAAAGAATATAAACGCTTTTATCCACCCCTATTGTGGGATTGTGCCCCGGAATTGATTTTAAGCCCCTTGAAAAAAACGTATACGGCTGTATACTCATTTATGGGGTTTTTTAAGGAATTGAGATAGCTGTTCAGGGCCATCCCTGACGTCTTTTTGGGTGTGCGCGAGGAAATTAAAATGAATCTGTTACCAGAAATGCGGATCAATGTTCCGAAAATGAACGAGGAGAAATTAAGGCAAGTTCTTCTCTATGTCCTTGGGAAAATCGGCTTTCGATCGAATGTGGATGAAACTATTCTTTATAAATTACTTTATTTCATCGATTTTGATTATTACGAAATATTCGAAGAACAGTTGACCGGTTCGACTTACATTAAAGATATCAATGGTCCCAAGCCTATAGAGTTCGCCAAAATCGCAAAGAAAATGGAAGAAAAAGGGAAGGCTAAAAAAGTTATCAACAATTATCTGGGGCGAACCCAAATCAAATACTTGGTGTTAAAAGAATTAGATCGAACCAATTTGACCGACAGAGAACAACAACATATTGATGAAGTTATTGCCCGCTTGGGAAACATGGACTCCTTGGAAATCAGATCTTATTCCCTGAAAGATGTTCCTTGCCAAACCACTTCTGTTGGGAAACCTATTGATTATGAAGGCGTTTTCTATCGTATGCCACCCTATACGGTGAGAAGTTACTTTGGATCGGATTTATAAAAGAAAACAGACCATTGATAGTGTCCGTTAATTAGGCCAGGCAAAAATGATTTCAAATAAATTTTTTCGCGACGGAAAAAGTTGAAAGCGAGAAATCTAAAAGTGGAGTTCTGAATAACTTTATCCACATGTGGATAAGTAAAAATTATTTTCAACTTTTTTTCTTGAAGCAGATTAAAATGACACCCGTTTTGTTTCTTGTGCGCCGCCAAACACTCTTCGCCCCTCTACCCTTCTTCGCGGTGAAAAACTAATTTCGGAGTCGCCATGGAAGTCTACCGCAAAAGCAGCAACCTCTCCCCCCTGCGCCCCAGCCAGGAGTTCCGCGTCCCGCCCCAGGACCTGGAGGCCGAGCAGTCGGTGATCGGGGCCATGCTGTTGTCCCAGGAAGCCATCCGAACCATCATTCCCATCTGCAAGGAAGAGGACTTTTACCGGGAGGCCCACCGAAAACTTTACCAGGCCATCGTGTCCTTGGATGACCGCAAGGAGCCGGTGGACGTCATCACCCTGACCAACGAGTTGAAGCGCATGGGGGAATTCGAGAATGTGGGAGGCATGATGGCCATCACCGCGCTCCTGGACCGGGTGCCCACCGCCGCCAACGCCGAGTACTACGCCCAAATCGTCAAGGAGAAATCTGCCAGCCGCAGGCTCATCACGGCCGCCACCCAGGTGGTAGCCGACGCCTATGAGGACTCCCTGCCGGTCAAGGAGCTCTTGGACAACGCCGAGCACAGGATTTTCGAGGCCACTGAGCTCCGCGAGACCAAGGATTTCGCCAGCATCCGGGACTTGATCGGCAACAGCTTCGAGTATGTCAACAACCTCTCCGACCAGAAGATGCATATCACGGGGGTCCCCACGGGCTTTTTGGACCTGGACGAACTGACCGCCGGCTTACAGCCGGCGGAACTGATCGTCATCGGGGCAAGGCCTTCCATCGGGAAAACCAGCCTGGCCCTGAACATGGCCCAGCATATCTGCATGGGCTCCAACCAGCTCAACAAGAAAATCCCCGTAGGGTTCTTCTCCATAGAAATGACGGCCAAGCAGCTGGCCCTGCGCCTGCTTTGCTCAGTGGCCCATATCGACCTGAAAAAGGCGCGGTCGGGCTACCTGACCGACCACGAGAGGGGACGGCTGGTGGATGTCACCGGAAAATTCTACGAGGCCAAGCTGTTCATCGACGACACCTCCTCCATGTCGGTGCTGGACCTGAAAGCCAAGGCCCGGCGGCTCAAGCGCGAGGAGGGTATCGGCATCCTTTTCGTGGACTACCTCCAACTCATCCAGGCGGGCATCCGAACCGACAACCGCGAGCAGGAAATCGCCTATATGTCCCGACAGTTGAAGGCCCTAGCCAAGGACCTGGACATCCCGGTCGTGGTTCTTTCCCAGCTTTCCCGCCCCCAAAAGGGACAGGAAGAAAAAAGGCCGGTCCTCTCGGACCTGCGGGAATCGGGCGCCATCGAGCAGGACGCGGACGTGGTCTTGTTCATCCATAAGGAAGGGTCGGGCCAGCAGGGCGATGACCAGCCGAAATTCTCCTATGAATTCGTCCTGGCCAAACAACGTAACGGCCCCACCGATAACATCCCCGTGGTATTCAGGCGCGAGTACACCACCTTCGAGTCGGCCTCGAGGGTTTCCGAGAGATAACTTATACTTGGAATCATTGCCGTCAAAAATAAACATAAACCAAGGAACAAAGATAAATAAATCAGTTTTTTAGCTGGGATGCAGGGGATGCAGGGGATAAACCGATTCACCACAAGGGCTCGGAGACCCTGCTACTAAAAAAAATAATAAAGGGTCAATATTTTCAGATCGTGTTGTATGGCTCAGCCGAGGGCCGATGGAAAAATTAATTTTTCCACGCTCAGCAGGCAGGGCCATAACGCCCAATGGGCGCAAAGGCAAAGCCTTTGTCACGATCTAGTCTTGTTGTATCCCATGAATACCATGCATGCCGACCTTCAAAAGAGGTCGGTATCGTACCAATCTCTCAATAAGTATTTAGGAAAATTGGCACATCCGTGGCTAAAGTCTATTTTGGACAGGTTTGACTTGGAATATCACCCCGAATTTGTGGATAATCATTTTTGGAAAACTAATGCTCAAAATGAGAAAAGTTTATTTGGAAAACCGAATGAAACATTTACCAACACAACCCACCACCTCCAGCTGGGCGGAAATCTCGCTCGGGGCCTTGAAGAGGAATTTCAAAGCCCTTCAAAATTTGGCCAAGGGATCCCATATCCTGCCGGTGGTGAAGGCAAACGCCTACGGCCACGGCGCGGTCCCAGTCTCCAAGGCCCTATTGGCGGCGGGAGCCAAACGCCTCGCGGTCGCCACGGTCCAGGAAGGGGCCCAATTACGCCAAGCCGGCATCAAGTGCCCCATCCTGGTTTTGACCCCCACTCTCCCAGCTGAATTACCCCTTTTGATTGAGAACGCCTTGACACCCCAGGTCAGCTCCCTTGAGGGCGCCAGGAATTTGTCGCGGGTCGCTAGGAAAATGAAAGCCGGTACCGTGCCGGTCCATGTCAAGATTGACAGCGGGATGGGACGGGTAGGCCTTCGGATCAACAGGGTGCTTGCGGAAATCCAAGCCATCCGGAAAGTCCCGGGACTGGCGGTCGAGGCGGTTTACACGCACCTGGCCACCGCCGATTGGACGGACCCGAAGTTCGCCTGGCGCCAGATCACCCTTTTCAACCAGGCCCTGGGGGGATTGAGGCAAAAATTGGATTTCTCGCCGGCCACCCACCTGGCCAACAGCGCCTCGCTCATCACTTATTTCCCCCAATCAGCCGGGACCTGGGCAAGGCCGGGAATCGCCCTTTACGGGATCTACCCTAACCCCAAGTTCAAGAGCCGTGTGGAATTGACGCCCGTCATGCAGGTGAAAACCCGGGTGATCCATATTTACGACATGGAAAAGGGGGAGTCTGTCAGCTACGGCCGCACCTACACCGCCAAGAAGCGCGTCAAGGTGGCCACCCTGGGGATCGGCTACGCGGACGGGGTGCACCGGGTCCTCTCAAACAGGACACATTTTCTCTTGAGGGGACGCAGGGTCCCCCAAATCGGGACGATTTGCATGGATATGACCATGGTGGATGTATCGAAAGTACCAGGCGTGAAAGTCGGGGACACCGCGACCTTTTTCGGAAGGGACGGGAAGACAGTCATTCCCGTGGAGGAGCAGGCCTCCCTCGCCGGCACCATTTCCTACGAGCTCCTTTGCGCGGTGGGTCAGCGGGTTCCCCGTATCTACACGAAGTAAAAATAGTGTTCTTTCTCGATTTTGAAAATATAAATTTTTTAAGCTAATACTTTGTTTGGTTGTCATCGCGAGAAATGCACGCCGATTAGGCGGGCGTTTATGACGAAGCAAACCCAGTTTAAATAATCACCATAAGACACTTCAATCGAAAGGCGAACTGGGTTCGCCACGTCGCGAATCGCCCCGATTTGGGCTGCTCCTCGCGATGACACCATAAAAGTTAAATTTAAGGAAAAAGATGGACCTGAAACTGCTCATCCGGAAAATCGGGGGTTACGCCGTTTATTTCATCCGGGAAATGGGTGAACTGATCTTCCTTACCATCCGGATCAACGCCTGGATGTTCCGCAAGCCCTACGATTTCAGGCTGGTGCTCCAGCAGATGGTCCGAATCGGAGTGGAATCTATTCCAGTGGCTATCACCACCGCCTTTTTCACGGGAATGGTGGTGGCCCTCCAGTCGGGCTACACCCTTGAGATCAAAATGAAGGGCATTTCCCAGTTCCTGGGCTCAGTGGTATCCCTTTCCCTCGTGCGCGAGCTGGGCCCGGTCCTGACGGCCCTGGTCCTTTCGGGGCGCATGGGCTCGGCGGTCGCGGCGGAGATCGGGACCATGCAGGTCACGGAGCAGATCGACGCCCTCCATACCCTGGCGGCCAACCCCATCAAGTACCTGGCGGTGCCCAGGTTCCTGGCCTTCACCTTCATGATGCCCCTCCTGACCCTTTTCGCTGACTTGACGGGCTGGCTGGGGGGCCTTTTCGTCTGTTCCCTGAAATTCACCCCCTCGACGGTTTACATGGATTCCACTAGGTCCGCCATGGAGACGGGGGATATCGTGGGGGGGCTCATCAAAGCCCTCATCTTCGGAAGCATTATCGCCGTCGTCTCCTGCCGGCAGGGTTTTTCCACCACGAATGGGGCCGAGGGAGTGGGGCGCTCCACCACGAACGCGGTGGTTTATTCCTTCATGTCCATCCTGGTCTCTGATTATTTCCTGACCGCGATTTTGACAGCCTTGAACCTATAGGTTAAAAAATGAACACAAAAGAACCCATCATCCAGCTCAAGAAGGTCAACAAAAGCTTCGGCGCTTTCGAGGTCCTGCGGGATTTCGACCTGGAGGTGAACCGAGGGGAGACACTCGTCATCATCGGACGCTCCGGCGTGGGTAAAAGCACCATCCTCAGGATGATCGCGGGCCTCCTTTCGCCGGACTCGGGACAGGTCTGGGTGGAGGGGCAGGAAATCGAGCTAATGGGCGAAAGGGAACTCAACGAATTAAGGAAGAAGATGGGCGTGGTTTTCCAATACGCGGCCTTGTTCGATTCCCTCACGGTCTTCGAGAACATCGCCTTCAGGCTTTTGCGCGACTTCAGGATGCCTGTCCCCAAGGCCGAGGAAGCCGCCAAAGCCAAGATGGAGCTCGTGGGATTGAAGGACGACTTGATGGGCTTGAAGCCGGCCCAGCTTTCCGGGGGCATGAGGAAAAGGGT
This sequence comes from candidate division FCPU426 bacterium, assembly GCA_963796105.1. Taxonomy (GTDB): domain Bacteria; phylum Oederibacteriota; class Muellerivitia; order Muellerivitales; family Muellerivitaceae; genus CAWCKJ01. The sequence goes on along the minus strand of CAWCKJ010000012.1, from coordinate 219,105 downwards.
CGGCCTGGCCAGGGCCATCGCGGTGGACCCCGAGATCATCCTTTACGACGAGCCCACATCGGGGCTGGACCCCGTGACTTCCGAGGCCATCAACGACCTGATCCTCCAAATGCAGGAAAAACTGGGGGTGACGTCGGTGGTGGTGACCCATGACATGCAAAGCGCCTACAAGGTGGCCAACCGTATCGCGATGATATATGATGCCAAAATCATCGGCATCGGTACTCCGGATGAGATTCGGGACAGCCGAGACCCCTTCATCCGGCAGTTCGTGACGGGCAGTATCGAGGGGCCCATGCCGATACGGTAAACACAATATGTTATTTAAAAGGGGAAGCTTTTAAATGAACAATTCCGAATCCTCCCTGATGTCCCAAGAGTTCAAGGTGGGCTTGATGGTGGTGGCCGCTGGGATCATCCTGATGGTGGCCATCCTCTTCGTGAACAATTATCACTTTGCCTCGGAGGGGCGCGTTATTCACGTGAGGTTCAATTTCCTGGGCGACCTGAAATCCAACGCTCCCGTGGAATACGCGGGGGGAATCAAGGTTGGGGCTGTGGAGGACATCCGCTTCGAGGACAACAAGGCCGTGGTGGACCTCCTGATCACGGAGAAAAAATTGCGGCTCCGCAAGGATTCCAAGGTTTGCATCTACAGCGCGGGTCTCCTGGGCTCCCGCTACGTCCAAATCGGGGCGGATCTTGGTACAGGCGAGGAAGTTAATAACGGGGATACCCTTGACGGGGTGGACGCCAACAACCTGGACCTTACCTTCAGCGAGCTGGGGGACGTCCTGGAGACCTTCGAGAAAATGCTAGCCGATCCAAAGTCCAAGGAAAACTTCCTCCATTCCCTCGAGAACATGAACAAGACCACCGACAGCCTTTTGGCCCTGGTGGTCTCCAGCAGGGAAAAGGTCGAGAGAATTTTGGATGACCTTTCCAAATCCAGCGGGAAAAGCGGGAAAATCGTGGACAGCTTCCAAAACATCGCCAAAAGCCTGGATTCCCTGACCGCCTCCCTGGACAAGAAGGACGTGAACGAGGCTGTGAAGAACCTGGAATCCACCTTGAAAATCATGAACCAAATGGCCAAGAACCTGCAGGACGGCAAGGGGACCCTGGGGGTCCTGCTCCAGGACCAGAAAACCGCCGATGACATCAAGAGCCTGGTGGAAGAATTAAAGGCCCATCCTTGGCGCCTGCTCTGGAAAAAATAGGGAAACCCCCATTTCCCAACGGTTGAGGGCCTGGACTCCCCTAAAAGAATCTAGTTTTTCCAAATCACTCGCGTATAAGATATAACCCACATTTATTCAATCTCATACAGGAGGCTTGAAATGATGACTCACAGGATCGTGGCTTACTTGATCGGCTTGGCGATCGGATACTGGGTTTTGACAGTTGCCGAAAAGGAAACGGGCTTCAATAAAAAGCTGGGGAAGGTCGTCGGGTGGATCATTCTCATCGTTTCACTCTGCGGGCCCCTTTGCCTGGCCGGTTCCCGCATGATGTGCTGTTCCAGTTCCTCCAATTGCTGTTGGATGAAGGACTGCCGCGATATGGACCACGGCCACATGATGGGAGGGCCGGGAGCCATGGAATGCCCGATGGAAAAAGGCGGGATGATGGCCAAGACTCCTGAAGCCGGCGATAAGGGAAAAGGGAAATAATGAAAAAGAAGATTGGTTTATTTTCACTTCTTTATGTCTTAAGTTTATTCCCTCTCCGCCTGATCGCGGCTGGTTCTTTCGAGGGGGAGGTGGATTACAAACTCACGGCGGAGAAGGTGACGGGGAATATCCAATATTTCATGAAGGGCTCCCATATCCGGGTTAACACCGACGCGGGGGGGAGTGAGACCTCGGCCATTTCAGATATCGCCACCAGCCAGCTTTTCCTGCTTTTCCCCGCCAAGAAATCCTTCTTGACCCTGTCCATCGAGGACAGCGACGCTAAAAACCCGGCGGGGAATTTTTCCAAGACCGGCAAGACCGATTTGCTCCTGGGGCAGAAGACCGAGGAATGGTTATATCAGGATGGAAAAAACCAGGTCCATATATGGGCTGTGCCGGGCATGGGGAATTTTTTGGAAGTGGGTAAGGTGGGCGGGAACCGCAGCGCCTGGGTCAGTGCCCTCAAGCAGAAGGGCCTCTTTCCCCTGAAAGTCCTGCGCCTGGACGAATCGGGAAAAACCGTGAGCTCCCTGGAAGCGGTGAAATTAACCGCCAAGGCCCTGGCACCGGACTTGTTCGAGGTCCCGGCCGATTACCACAAGATGGATTTGACCGACATGGGCTCCATGCTCCAGCAGATCATGCAATCGAGGGACGCGGGGAAGTAACCAGCTTTAAAACCCGTTCCCTGGAAAGGCCCCTGCGGGGCCTTTTTTATTGCACTCGGTAGTATACAAGTGTATAATTCCATTTATTCTCCCTAAAGGAAGCGACATGGCCAAGATTAAAACCCAGTACACCTGCCAAAATTGCGGAACTAAAAGCATTAGGTGGCAGGGAAAGTGCAACACCTGCGGCGAGTGGAACAGTTTCGTAGAGGAAAAGGCTGAAAAGGGCAAATCCGAGGAAAGGGGAAGAAGCCTCTCCAAACCCTCCGAGACAACCGCACCCGTGGCCCTGGATGAAATCGAGGTGGACGAGGAATACCGCCTCAAGACCAACATGAATGAGTTTGACCGGGTCCTGGGGGGCGGAATCGTGCCGGGGGAGACCGTCATGATCGGGGGGGACCCCGGCATCGGGAAATCCACCCTGCTTTTGCAAGTGGCCGACAAGCTGTCCAAACTTCAAAAGGAAGGCCAGGGCAAGTGCCTTTATGTGACAGGGGAGGAATCGGCCCAGCAGATCAAGTTGAGGGCCGAGCGCCTGGGCATCCGCACCAATAATCTTTATATCTTTCCCGAAACGGACGTCTCGGCCATTCTCGATCTGATCGAGAAGACCAAGCCGGTCCTCACAGTGGTGGATTCCATCCAGACGCTTTTCCTGGCGGATATCGCCTCCGCCCCGGGAAGCGTGACGCAGGTCCGGGAATCGGCGGCGCGGTTGACCTACCTGGCCAAGCGGGAAAAGCTTCCCCTGTTCCTCATCGGCCATGTGACCAAGGAAGGAAGCATCGCCGGGCCCATGACCCTGGAACACATGGTGGACGCGGTCCTTTACTTCGAGGGAGACTTGCAGCGCCAATACCGCCTTTTGAGGGCGGTCAAGAACCGCTTCGGGAGCACCCAGGAAATCGGAATTTTCGAGATGAGGGAAGACGGCCTCCGGGAAGTGGCGGACGCCTCCAAGGCCTTTTTGGACGACCATTACGCGCACAACTCCGGGTCGGTCATCACGGCCAGCCTGGAGGGAAGCAGGCCCCTCCTATTGGAGGTCCAGGCGCTCGTAAGCCCCACGAACTTCGGAATGCCCCAGAGGCGCTGCTCGGGAATCGATCCCAACCGCCTGGCCCTGATCCTCGCCATCCTGGAGAAGAGGGTCGGCATGGCCCTGTCCACGCAGGATGTTTTCCTGAACATCGCGGGGGGAATCAAGGTCGCGGAACCCTCCATTGACTTGAGCGTGGCTGTGACGGTGGCCTCCTCCTTCCGGGAGGTGGCGGTGGACCCGAAGGTCATCGTTTTGGGGGAGTTAGGCCTGTCGGGCGAGGTGAGGGCCGTCTCGCAGATCGGCCCCCGTCTGGCTGAGGCCGCCCGTTTGGGATTTGAGCAGGCCATCGTGCCCCATGGAAACCTCAAGGCCGTTTCCCTCCTGCCCAAGACCTCCCTGGAAATACTGGGGGTCAAGACCCTCACCGAAGCCATCGGTATTCTCGTCACCCGCTGAAACCGAATCGGAACCAAAAACCACGGCACTTCCCAGGGAAACCTTATTTCATTCCCGATCCTGTTAGTGAATCATTGTGAAAATGGTTATAGTAAAATAACTGCCGCTTATCAGTCGGCGAATTTATGAAAATTAAAGGATGAATTGATGGAGATGGGTACCAGTTCCTTGGGAGAGGGAAAGAGCGGTATTCTTTCGACCCTTCGTAGTGAAAAGCCCCTCTTTTTACTCTCTATCCTTGCGGCTTTGGTTTACGCCTTTTTATCCTGCCTCCGGCACTGGCGTTTTGCCACGGGCGGTTGGGATCTTGGAATCCATGACCAGGTCATTTGGGAGTACAGCAAGTTAAAGGTTCCTGCCAGCACCCTGATGGGTTTCTCCAACGCGCTGGGAGACCATTTCAACCCTATCCTCGCGCTTCTGGCGCCGTTCTATTGGATTTTTCCCGCCCCGGAACTGTTGTTTTTCGCCCAATCCATCGCGGTGGCTTTGAGCGTCATCGCCGTTTTCCTTTTCACCCAAAGAAGGCTGGGCCGGTCCCCAGCCTACCTCTGGTCGGTGGCTTACGCGGTGTTTTGGGGCATACAAAACGCCTTGGGTTATGATTTCCACGATGTCCTCCTGGCTGTTCCCCTCATCGCCTTTGCCATTGAATATATGGATGAACGGGAATGGCGGAAGGTTTTTATATGCCTGGCCCTACTTCTGACGGTAAAGGAGGACATGGGCCTTTTGGTCGCGGCTTTCGGCGTCACTCTCATGATTTCGCGCCAGTGGAAAAAGGGAATATCTTGCGCGGGAATTGGGCTGGCCGCTTTCTTTTTTGAAATTTCATATTTAATCCCATCCCTCGCTCAACCGCGGGGTTACACCCATTGGATTTACACCGATTTCGGGAAAACACCCTGGGAGGCCTTGGGGACGATAGTCCACCATCCCTTTCTTGTTTTCCAGGTATGGGTTTCCAACTCGGAAAAGTTTTTGACCATGCTCTGGTCTTTCGCGGCCTGCCTATTCATGATCTTCATGTCGCCATTGTTGATCTTGGCGCTCCCGATTTTCGCCGAGAGGATGCTGTCCAATTCCGAGCATCTTTGGTCCATGGGCTACCATTATTCCGCGACCATCGCCCCTATTTTAATGATGGGCGGGGTGGACGGGCTCTACCGTCTGGCCAAGAAATACCGGGAGAGACCTTCATACAGGAAGGTTGTTTTAACGGTTTCTTGGGTGGTTTTGTCCCTGAATTTACCGACCATATTCATCTTTCCCTTGAGGGACTTGTTTCGAGTCAAATGCTACAGGCAAACACCGGTGATAAAAACCGGACACCAAATATTGTCCATGATCCCGCCAAACGCATTGGTCTTGGCCCAGGACACCATCGTCCCCCACCTTTCACACAGGCCGAACATCTACATGATTGACGTAAATACCCTGGGAATGGACTGCGATTATTTCGTGGCATGCAAGGCCCTGCCTTCCTGGCCCCTGGAGGGTTTTGAGCCGATTGAAAAAAACATCGGGCAAAAACTGGAAAAAGGTTATTTGAAAGTCTTTGAGGGGGATGGGTGGACTGTTTTAATGAGGAGAAAGACATCGTAGGGGGCCTTGGAATTCCAAGGGGAAATGACGGATATCGGCAGGACATGGACGCGTGATCCAATCCCGAGTTGACATTATCGGAGACAGAGATTTGAAAAAAGCACTAAATTTACTTCGGCTATTGCGGTTATTATCGTTCCTTGATTTTTTCGCCCTTATGCTCACGGGCGGATATACCCTCCCTGGCACTCACATCAAGTCCCTGTTTCCCTGCACTTCACTTTTTTTCATCCTACTTACGACCCTGTTGATCCATTGGGTCCGGCGCCGTTTAAGCGGGGAAAAACCCCGTTGGCTCGACTCGGAAGCCAGGATCCTGATGATTCTTTGGGTCATTTATTTAGGTAATTTCCGTTGGAGGGGCACTGGCGATGTGGTAGCCGCCAGCCTCCAGCCATTCGCGCTATTGGAGCATGGACACTTATACCTGGATGAATATTTCACCGGTTCCCTGGAAGGCGATGTCAGCGAGGTTTACCGATATCACGGCCATGTGTTATCCAAGTATTCCAGCGCGCCGGGACTTTGCCTAGTGCCATTCGACTTACTGCCGGGCCTGGCGCGGGTGAATCCCTCGGATTTATTCCTCCACCAAAGCCAGAAAATAGGGGCATCCTTCATGGTGGCCTTGTCGGCCCTTTTCCTCATGAAAGCGCTCCTTTTTTTTCTTTCCAGGAAGGAAGCCGTTTTTTTGACGGCGGCCTACGCCCTGGGCACGTCGGCTTTCAGTGTGTCCAGCCAGGCCATATGGCAGCATGGACCCGCCCAATTGTTCTTATGCCTAGGGCTCTGGCTATTGATCAAAGATTTACAGAAAAAAAGGAAGGACCCCAAGGACACCCAACACAGTGGAGTTTCAATTGCTTTAAGTGGTTTTGCCTTTGCCATGGCTTCCTGGTGCCGATATACAAACGTGGTTTTCCCTATCGGCGTCCTGTTATTCATGGCTTTTCGGCACCGCCAGAAATTTATTTGGTTTCTATCAGGACTAACCCTGCCTTTCCTGGCGCTTGCCCTCGACAACATTGCCCATACCGGCGTTCCCTGGTCAACAGGATACCGGATGGAGGAATCGGATTTTTCCACCCCGATTAGGGAAGGTTTGTTTGGAATCCTTTTTAGCCCCAGCCGGGGTCTTTTTACCTATAGCCCCTTTATGTTTTTCAGCTTCTATGGGTTTTTCACCGCATGGAGGGAAAAAAACCAGGAACTTTTACGCCTTCTTTCGTTTTCAACCCTGGCGCTTATCTTAATCACCGCAAAATGGCATTCGTATGGGGGTGGAACCTGTTTCGGGCCCCGATTGCTGGCGGACCTTGATCCCGTCCTTGTTTTCGCATGCGTGCCGGTGGTCTTTATCCTAAACCGGCGGAAATGGGGATTTTGCTGGTGCTTGGCGGCGTCTATTTCAATACTGATCCATTTTATGGGCGTCTATTTAAGCTGGAAATGGGAAGCGGGCGATAATTTATGGTCCCCTGCCCGTCATCCGATTTTCTTTTTCCTAACGGGCGGGGATGCTACGGAAGTCTTGAATAGAGTCCTCTTGAGCGCCGCGACCGTCATGATATTGCTGGCGGCGGGCTGGTTGGCTTTCAGGTGGTCCAAATATTTTCGCCATTTGCCGGCTATCCGCCTGGGCTTTTGAACCAAGCCTTCAGGGTGGATTATTTCGCGTTTGAGGGGGAATCCGAAGTGACGGATTTTAAAAAGATTATTCGCAAGATGCGGCTTCTACGGAACCGCCGGAATATCGACGGCATGGCCAGGTTTGGAATCCGCGGAAAGAACATTCTGGGGATCTCGAAACCCAAATTGGACAAAATGGCAAAGGAAATCGGCAAGAACCACCTATTGGCCCTGGAGCTTTGGAAGTCTGAAATTCACGAAGCCAGGGTCTTGGCGGCCCTGATCGACATCCCGGAAGAAGTCACCCTTGCCCAAATGGAAAGATGGGTCAAGGATTTCGATTCCTGGGATATTTGTGATTGCTGCTGCGGACATTTGTTCGATCGGACCAAATGGGCCCTCGGCAAAATATCCGAGTGGAGCAGGAGAAAGCGGGAATTCGAGAAACGGGCGGGATTTGTTTTGATGGCCGGACTGGCGGTGCATGACAAAAAAGCCCCGGACGAGCTGTTTTTGGGATTTTTTCCCGCCATTCGAAGGGAAGCGGCGGACGGAAGAAACTTCGTGAGAAAAGCCGTCAACTGGGCACTGAGGCAGATCGGGAAGAGAAACCTCCGCTTGAACCGCGCCGCGATCCGGGAAGCCAAATTCATCGAGAGAATGAATTCCAAGTCCGCCCGGTGGATTGCCAAGGACGCTCTTCGGGAATTAACCAGTTTGAATGTTCAAACAAGGTTGAAAAGGGCTTAAACCCCGCTCGCCTGGAAACATCCGGTCCATTTTGTTAGACTGGCCCCCATGAAATCGAAAAAATCAAAGAAAACCATACCCTGGGCCGTCATTATCGTGGCGGCGGGCCAGTCCAAGAGGTTAAAGGGGACTGTTCCCAAGCCTTTCCTTTATGCGGACCATAAAAGAACCCTTTTGGACCTTTGCCTGGAATCCTTCAGCAAAGTTCCGGGATTGGCCTATGTGATCATCGCCACGCGCGTGAATTATATTGAAAGGGCTCTCCAGGCTATTTACAGATACCATTTATCGGGAATCGTGACCAAAGGCGGGGTGGAACGCGAAGACTCCGTACTGGAGGGCCTTTCGGTCATACCAGCCGGAGTCAAATGCGTCCTGGTGCATGACGCGGCGAGGCCGCTTATCTCTCCCGAAGTGATCAAGCGGGTCTTGAAAAGCGCCCTCCGGTCCGGAGCCGCTATTCCCGTGATTCCGGTCAAAGATACCCTCAAGATCGTCTCCGGGGAAGAAGTCGTCCGCACACTTAACCGATCCCACATCCGGGCGGTCCAGACCCCCCAGGGTTTCAAGCTGTCCATCCTCCAAAAAGCATTTAAAAAGCTCGGCTCCAAGGCCTCCAAAATGACCGATGACGCCTCGGTGGTGGAAGCGGCTGGCTTCAAGGTGAAAACGGTTGAGGGGGACCAGTTCAATTTCAAGGTCACCAGTATCGAGGATTTTCACCGCGTGAAGGATTTCATCTGGCGGGGCACTGAAGGGCGCTAGTAACAGTTCCTTAATAAGTTGAATCCAGACGGCAATCTTTCCTAAACGGAAACCTCACGATTCCTGCCCTGTTTTGATGGGAATCTGATAAAGATAACTGGGCATGCCATTTTGTCTTTATATGATTTATATGGAAAAATGGCGCGGAATCTTTGGGGTCGCAGGCTGCATTGTCGGCCTATTTTACTTTTTCAGCAGCCTGCTAAAGAATCAGGCCAAAGGAAATCAGGATGGAATACAGGATTGGCAACGGATATGACGCCCATCAATGGGTGGAAGGAAGGCCTTTAATCCTGGGAGGGATTAACATCCCCCATGAGAAGGGGCTTTTAGGCCATTCGGACGCGGATGCCCTCTGCCACGCGGTGAGCGACGCCATCCTGGGGGCTGCGGCCCTGGGGAATATCGGAGATTATTTCCCGGACAGCGACCCGAAATGGAAAAACGCCGACAGCCTGCTTATATTGAAGGAATGCGCCAGGCTCGCCAAGGGCAAGGGCTGGTCCGTGGGAAATGTTGACGCCACAATCGTTTGCCAGGAACCCAAGCTGGCTTCCCATCTGATCCCTATGGCGAAAAGGATCAGCGTCCTGTTGGAAGTTAAAACCGACGCGGTCAATGTGAAAGCCAAGACGACAGAGGGTATGGGCTTTGAGGGACGAAAAGAAGGCCTGTCCGTCCAGGCGGTTGTCCTCCTCTCGAAACCCTGATTGGCAAGCTTCCGCCCTTGGATATAAGACGTAATTCAGCAGGAATTTATATTGAGGATCAAAAATGAATGACAAAGTCAGGGTTCGATTCGCTCCCAGCCCCACAGGCGACCTGCATATCGGGAACGTACGCACGGCGCTCTATAACTGGCTCTATGCCCGGAACCAAGGGGGAGTTTTTATTCTCCGGATCGAGGATACCGACAAGGAACGCTCCACGGAAGAATACTGCGATGAGTTGATGGATATCATGACCTGGCTGGGCCTGAAGTGGGATGAGGGTCCCAGGGTGGGCGGGCCTTATGCCCCTTATAAACAATCGGAGCGCACCGCTTTCTATATGGAACACTTGAACAAGTTAAAGGAAAAAGGCTTTGTGTACCCCTGCTTTTGCACCGAGGAGGAGTTGGAGCTTGAGCGAAAGCGCCAATTGGGCCGGGGCCACATGCCCAAGTACGGCGGAAAATGCAAGGCGTTAAAAAAAGAGGACCGAACGAGGCTTGACGCCGAAGGCAAACTTTCGGTTTTGCGGTTCATCGTGCCGCCTGGCGAGATTTTGGTGAATGACGAGGTCAGGGGAGAGGTTTGTTTTCCCGATGATCAGATCGGGGATTTCGTGCTCACCCGTTCCGACGGCAGTCCCACGTACAATTTTACGGTGGTGGTGGATGACGCCATGATGAAAGTCACTCATGTGATCCGTGGGGAGGATCACCTTTCCAATACCCCGAAGCAGATACTTCTATACCAGGCTCTCGGTCTCCAACCCCCGAAGTTCGCCCACCTTTCCATCATCAAGGGCCCGGACGGCCAAAAACTTTCCAAGCGCCACGGCGAGACCAGCGTGGAAAGCTACAAGGCCAAGGGCTACCTGCCGGAGGCTTTTTTGAACTACTTGGCCTTGCTCGGATGGGCCCCCAAAAGCGGGGAAATTCTTTCCTTGGAACAAATGGCGAAAGAGTTCGATTTGACCCATGTGGGCAAGAGCGGGGCGATTTTCGATCCTGTGAAATTGCACTGGATGGGGAGCCAATATCTCACGGAAAAGAAGTATCCATTGGATGATTTGACCCGCGCTGTCCTGCCTTTCCTGATTGATGCCCAATTCTTGACCCAGGTACAAGCCCGCGAAAAATTCGATTGGCTCAAGGGCGTGGTCGATACCGTGCGGACAAGTTTGGGATGCTTTTCTGACATTGTTAAGGAGACTTTTTATTTCTTCTCGGATGAGTTCCATTTCGAGCCACTTCAAACCCAGGAGATGTTGGCCCAGAAACCCCTTTTAGAGGCTTACGAAAAGGCGTTTGAGGCGTTTCAGGGCGAGTTTACGGGTGAAAATTTCCTGAAAATCGTCAAGGAAGTCGGAAAACAGGTGAATTTAAAAGGCAAAGCCCTATATCATCCTTTGCGGCTCGCCTTGACCGGCCGTGAGGACGGCCCTGAACTCATGAAAATCGTCCCTTTGCTCGGCAAACCAGCGCTCCTGAAGAGGCTGGCCATTTGGATTAAGGAAGATATAAATAGTTAAATTAAAAAATTTGGCGCGTTTTAGTGAATACAGGGATTTTATTTTCAACCTTTCCCGTTGGGGATGATTCAAAAACCTGAATAAAAGAGTCAAACATGTTTAGCTACATTAAATCAGTATTAGAGCGCGACCCCGCTGCCCGATGGTGGGAACTGTTGTTTTATCCCTGCGTCTACGCTCTTTTCCTACATCGAATCGGACATGCCCTGTGGGTGGCTGGAATTCCCATCCTGCCCAGGTTGATTTCACAGATTTCCAGGTTTTTCACGGGTATAGAGATACATCCGGGCGCCAAGATCGGGAGGAATTTCTTCATCGACCATGGGATGGGCACTGTCCTGGGTGAAACCTGTGAAATCGGGGACAATGTCACATTGTTTCAAGGCGTGACCCTGGGTGGAACCGGCAAGGAAAAGGGGAAAAGGCATCCGACCCTTAGGGATCATGTCGTGGTTGCGGCCGGGGCCAAGGTGCTAGGCAACATCATCATCGGTGAGCATTCCAAAATAGGGGCCAACGCGGTCGTGGTCACGGATGTTCCCCCGCATTCGACCGCGGTCGGGGTGCCCGCCCATGTTGTCACGCTGAGAGGAAAACGCGTCAGCGACGCGGATGAATTAGACCATGTGCATTTACCGGATCCGGTCATGCGGCAGCTGGAACATCTCGAGAGGGAATTAGCCCGTTATTCAGGCTCCTATGCCCCAAGGCGCAAGAAGAAATCAAAATAAGCAATCCGCAAAGCATCAGAATTATAATAAAACAAATAATTTCCTTTGCATCATTCCGACAAAACATTAATCTTTTCAAGCGTGAAGCTGGTCATTTTTAAGAGGTTTAAATGTTAAAGATCACCAATACCTTGTCGGGCGAGAAAGAGGCTTTCGAGCCCATCCAACATCCTCAGGTCAAGATGTATGTCTGCGGTCCCACGGTTTACGGCGACATTCATATCGGCAACGCGCGCTGTTTCGTGAATTTCGACGTGATACGGAAATACCTTTCCCATTCAGGTTACAAAGTCACCTACATCATGAACATCACGGACATCGACGATAAAATTATCCATAAGGCCAACGAGGAGAAGCGGGGGTTCCAGGATGTCGCAACCACCTATGCCTCAGCTTTTTTCGGTATTTTGGAAAAATTGGGAATTCAGAAAGCCGACATTTACCCCAAGGCCACGGATCATATCCAAGAAATCATCGCATTGGTATCAGGATTGGTTGAAAAGGGCCACGCCTATGCGGTTTCCTCCACGGATCTGGGACAGGATGTGATGTTTGACACTACTACCTTCGAAAATTACGGCAAGCTCTCCGGCAAGGACCTGGAGGAAATCCTGGAAGGCGCGAGGGTGGAGAAAAACGAGAACAAAAGAAACCCGACGGACTTTACCCTTTGGAAAGCCTCCAAGCCAGGCGAGCCCCAATGGGATTCCCCCTGGGGAAAGGGCCGGCCCGGTTGGCACATCGAGTGTTCCGCGATGGTCCGCAAACACCTGGGCGACTCCATCGACATCCACGGCGGCGGGATGGACCTGATTTTTCCGCACCACGAGAATGAGATCGCGCAATGCGAGGCGGTTACCGCCAAGCCATTCGTGAAATATTGGCTCCACAACGGATTTATCGAGATCTCCGGTCAGAAGATGAGCAAATCCCTGGGTAACATTTGGAAAGCCAAGGACGCCTTGGCCCGATACAAACCGGAAATTCTTCGTTACTTTTTCCTGAGCGCTCATTATCGGAGCGGGTTGAATTACAGCCAGGATATCCTTGAGGCTTGCGTAAAAGGTTTGGCTGAATTCAACCTCACATTCCAGCGAATCGAGGAAGCTTTGAACGCTCCGGATGGGAATGAACCCCAGGATCTCCTGGCCCTCCGACTGGGGGTGGATGAGGCGGAAGTGAAGTTCAAGGAAGCCATGGATGATGATTTTAATACGCCCAGGGCCCTGGCGGTGTTGTTCGATTTAGCGCGGGAATCCCGCAGGGTTTTAAGCCAAGCGTCCAGGATGTCGGCTGGCGCCAAAAGCCTGTTGGCGGAGGCCGCCGATAGGCTCAACCGGCTGGGAGAACTGCTTGGGATCGTATCCGCCCAATCCACCGCTATCCCCACAGAAGTGGAGGTTTTGGCGGAAGAAAGGGTACGGTTGAAATTGGAAAAGAAATTCAAGGAAGCCGATGAAATCCGCTCCCGGATTTCAGCTTTGGGATTCAGGGTTGAGGATGTTCAAGGAGGGCATTTCAGGGTGCTGCCCAAATAGAAGGATTGAGATTATTTCTTCCAAGGAATGGGAGAAGAAAGCCTCCTAAATGAGTTTTGTTTCCTTTTCATTCGTCCTTTTATTCGCCTTGGCCCTGGTTTGCCGGGTTTGGCTCGGGCCCACCAAGGTTGAAAAAGCCTATTTGACCTCTCTTTTGGTCTTAAGCCTCGTTTTTTACGCCTCTTTTTACCCGCCCTATCTCTTGCTCCTTCTTTTCACCACCCTGGTGGATTACTACGCGGGAAAAAAGATTTACGCGGCGGTATCCCCGGCCCGGAAAAAAATATTTCTGGTGTTTTCCTTGGCGGCCAATCTGGGTCTTCTCGCGTTTTTTAAATATACCGATTTCGTCCTGGAAACCTGGAGAAACATTTGCGGATTTTTCCACATGGCTGGGCCCCAAATCCCTTATTTAAACCTTCTTCTTCCAATCGGGATTTCGTTTTTCACGTTTCAAAGCATGAGCTACACCATTGACCTATACCGGGGGAGGATTCAGCCAGCCCCGAGCTACGGCCGGTTTCTGCTTTTTGTCTGTTTTTTCACCCATCTCATCTCGGGTCCCATCGTGCGGGCGAGCGAGTTGATGTATCAATTCAACCGGAAAAGAAAAATGCGCATGGGAGTCGTCCTTCAAGGCCTTTATTTAATGGTCTTCGGCTATTTTCTTAAAATGGTGGTGGCCGACAATCTGGCCGGTTACATCAACAGGTATTGGTCGAGGGGCGCGTCCGACAACATGCCGGCGGTGGTGCCGTTATCCTTGGCGGTCTTGTTTTCATGCCAAATTTTCGCCGACATTTACGGGTACACCAATATCGCAAGGGGAACCGCCTATTTACTCGGCTTTCGATTGCCAGTGAATTTCAACAGTCCCTACATCGCCGGTTCTTTCAGGGAATTCTGGACCAGGTGGCACATCAGCCTCTCCAGGTGGATCAGGGATTACCTTTATATACCTTTGGGGGGAAACAGGGGCGCCAGCTGGCGGCCCTTCCTGACCCTATTCATTACCTTTTTATTGGCGGGACTTTGGCATGGGGCGGCTTTTACATTCCTAATATGGGGTGGCCTTCACGGTATATTTTTGGGAGTCGAGAGGTTACTAGGTTTTAACCGGGAAGGATCCATTCGAAACCCGTGGATGAAACTTATTTGGTTTTTAACCTCGCAATTCGGGGTTTTGACGGCCTGGATATTTTTCAGGGCTAGAACCGTCGTGGAGGGATTCCATTTCCTCGGGAATTTGGGACACTTCTGGTGGGGATGGAGGGATATTTCCCAGATCGCGACCGCTTTTCTTTTCGTTATTCCCGTTTTCTTGATCCATGTAAGAACATTTTTAGTAGAAGGAAATTACTTATCGGCACCTGGATTCAAAGAAAAGGGAATCTGGGTCGCGGTTATGCTTTATTGCCTACTCACTCTTTATGGAAAAAACAATGCGTTCATCTACTTTCAGTTTTAATTCGATGGGCCGGAACAGGGGCCATCTGGAAGCCATTGCGGTTTTCATGGTTTCCTTTTTCCTTGCCGTCTCAACGGGGGAAGTTATAACCAGGATTTTGCCCCCTGACATGTCCTGGCATGGTGAATTCTCACCGCCCCCGAGTCGCGACGGAATTATCACGGAGACTGACAGCGACCATTATGAAATTTACGATGTTCTTTACTATGGAATCGGGGGCGCGATTGCAAACGCGAGAAAAGCCGATGTGATCTTCTTGGGGAACTCAAGGGTGCTTCACGCTTTCCGGGAATCCTCGGTTCAAGATGCTTCCAAAGCCACGGGCCTGCGTTTCTTTAACCTTTGCTATCCGGCGAACGACGGCATGGTCATGGCGTACGAAACAATCCGACGGCAGAATCTCAAACCGGCGGTTGTGGCCGTGAATCTGAATTATTTCTTCATGAAGGGGTTGAGCAGTTATGGGTTGAAAACCGCCGGGGAGGGCGCCTGGCGCTCAAGAATGTGGCTCTATGGAAGAACCATCTCTTGGAGGCTGAGCCTGTGGCTCCACAGGTTTCTGCCGCGTTTAGGCCTCAATCAAACCCTGCAAGCCAAGCCATCCTATGACGACCAATCGTCGGAGGATGGATTTTTGGAAGCGGAGTATCATCCTTCCGATATTGAGGCTATTTTGGTTAAGGAACCCAGCAAATTCATCGATCCTCCCCCGGAAGAGGTTGAAAACGCCAAGTGGTTTATTGGAAAAATGGCGGAAAGGGGAATTGCCGTCGTATTGCTGGACATTCCCTATGACATAGGCACCTATTGGAACGTCCAGGCATCAGGGGGAAGTTTTAAAGCGCTTTCGTTGCTCCCTGAAAACTCGAGGCCCTATTATCGGGGCGACAAACTCGCTGAAATTTTGGGATTGCCCTTGATTCATCCCTACGTCGGGCCGTTAAACACCAGGGATGGAAGCCATTTGACAAGGGAAAGCGCGGAGCGTTACGCGAAGGGTTTTTTCAAACAGTTTTTGGAGCTTCCGGTGGTCCAATCAGTCTTGAAAACAAAATCCATTGAAAAGATGGAAAATACGGCACAGAAAATAAATTCGTCCGGGGTTCATTCAAAATAGCTTTCCAACCCATTCTTCCGGCAGAGCCCTCTTTAGGGTAAACTGGCGGGAAGGAGAGTTTTTCATGAGCGAAACTTTATACGGGAGAAGACCGGTACTTGAAGCCTTGCGATCGGGTCTTCGGCCGGTTCTCAAGGTATATTTGATGAAAGGCGGCCGGGACGACAGCCTTGAGCAAATCGAGGCGCATCTTAACGCCCGAGGCATCCCTTGGTTTTATGAGACCCACCACAAACTTGATTCCTTGGCGGGCTGCGACAAACACCAGGGAGTCGTGGCCATCCTGGAATCCCGAAAGTACGCCGAGCTTCCCGATCTTTTTGATGCAGGCAAGGATAAAAACGAGCCTCTTTTCGCCCTCCTTTTGGATGAAATCAACGATCCCCAGAACCTCGGGGCTATTTTTCGAAACGCGGACGCCGCGGGGGTCCATGGGATCGTCATTCCCAAGAACCGTTCCGCGGACCTGACTCCCGCGGCGGTCAAGGCCTCGGCGGGAGCCGCTGAGCACATGCTCACGATCAAGGTTTCAAACCTTAATGACGCCATCCGAATCATAAAAGAGGAGGGAGTTTGGGTGTATGGAGCCGACGCTGAGGGGGAAAGACCCTTCTTCGAGGCGGATTACAAAAGACCCTGCGCCATCGTCATCGGAAGCGAGGGGAAAGGCTTGAGAAGACTTGTCAGGGAAAATTGCGATGAACTGGTGAAAATCCCAATGGAAGGTAAAATCGCGTCCCTGAACGCCTCGGTTGCCTCGGCGCTCGTTTTATTTGAGGTGCTTCGTCAACGGAAATGGGGCCTATCCTCCATGCCTTCTCCTGATCCGATGGGAAGCCAAACCCCGGCGGGTTACCCAGTTCATTCCGAGGCGTTCGTTTCACCCCTGCCATCGCCTTATTCCCCGCCAGAAAAAGACTTTTTTCGTTCAGGCCCTGATCCGGCTTTTGAAACGCCGGTTGAGGGCCTTGCTCCGCGGTTAGATTCCGATTCATTGGACAATCAACATAAACTGCCCGGAAACCAAAAAGGCGGCGGCTTTCAGTGGTAGAATCAAGCGGGCTTGCTTGACGGGCTTATGGGCCACTTCTATAATCCCTTTTCCTTTGTTGGGTTTTGAGCACTTCACAGGCTTGAAGGGTTTTTAGGCAAGGCTTTATTCAGGCTGGTTAAAATCGTTGCGGTTATGCATGCTGAATGGGTATCCAAACGGCATACCACGGGCTGGCGTAGCTCAGTTGGTAGAGCAGCCGCCTTGTAAGCGGCAGGTCACCGGTCCGATTCCGGTCGCCAGCTCCATCATTTTTAAAAAAATGGAGAAGGGGGAAATTTCCGAGAAGCCAGAAACCTTTTTTGGTAAATTATTTAAATTTTATTATCGGTATTAAAGGTTATGCGGGTAATTATAAGTGAAAAATGGACAGGTGCCCGAGTGGTCAATGGGAGCAGACTGTAAATCTGCCGGCCGACGGCCTTCGAAGGTTCGAATCCTTCCCTGTCCACCATCTTTACTTTTCAATCCGCTTTAAGATAGATTGACCCAAAAGGCGGGAGTAATTCAGTGGTAGAATGCCACCCTTCCAAGGTGGACGTCGCCGGTTCGAATCCGGTCTCCCGCTCCATTTTTTATCTCCTTCCTCTTTCATGAGGAAAGGATAAAGAAAAAGGATTCATTCCCAAATTTCTTAGGAGTTTAAAAGGTACTCATCATGCACTCGGAAAAAGAAATATCCGTTTCGGACATTCCCGGTAACCCCAATCCGGTCATTGAAATCAACGAATTTATGGATAACCGCGTTTTGTTATACGGTCATCCGGGGTTATGCAAAACATCCGAGGAATTCCTTTCCAGCGACGCCTTTAAGCTGATTCTTCATCATTACCTGGCAGAACTCTCCAGCCAAGAATCCCCTTTATTATCTTGCGTGAAGGATTTCAAGACGGGGGATGAGTTCGACAGCCGGAAAATCGCGTCTTTTTTTAAAAATCTCTTGGATAAGGAAACAAGCGAAAAAGCATTGGCGAACATCAATCGCGTGGTTTTGAAGGATTTCATCGAGGAGCTTTATACCTACTGGAGAAGACGGGAACGTTTTGTTATCTACGACCGGGAAGAGCAGCATGGAAGCATCGAGCTGAAGGATTACTACCAAATATTCATCCAGGCAAACGAGCAGTTTAAGCTCCTGGTTTTGAATACCTACAGGTTGATTTGCGCCCATGTTGTGGGGGATTGGTTTAAGGTTTACCGGCAAATTCCATCGGGTGTTGGAATGGCCCTTCTGGCTGAAAAAATTCCCTGGAATTGCCCCCCTGATTTCTACCAAAAATTAAAAAATATTCCCTTCATCCGTTTATCCCTCATTTATCCGCCCTTGATTTACTACACAAAAAGCAATAAGCGGAAAGGGAAGTTCAACTCGCTAGCCAAAAATCCATTGGAAACCATTGGATTGGACCCGACTCGCTGGCTATGTTTCCCGGCTAAAATAGGAAACCTTATCGTTTTTATTTATTTCCATAAGAATTTCGTTTCACACGCGGCCGGGCTTTCCAACCTTTTCGAGCTCGCGGGCGCCGAGGAAATTTCCAACCGCAAACCGGATGGGATCATGCTTTTTGGGGTTGACCCATCCCTCATGAATAACCAGTTGGTGGGTTTTTACGAGGACAAGCAAAACGACATGATAGTGGGGGCTGTCGCCTACCACCTGACCGATGTTGATTATTTCGGGTATTTCAAGAAGACCGCCTTGACGATTCACAATTTAATCATGATCGAGCGGGGAAACCTTCCCATCCATGGGGCCATGGCGAAGATCGACTTGAAATCCGGGAAAAGCGCTCATGTGGTAATCGTGGGTGATTCCGGGGCAGGCAAGTCCGAGTCACTAGAGGCGTTTCGAGTGTTAGCAAGCCAGTATATTCGCCAAATAACGGTCATTTTTGATGACATGGGATCCCTGACCTTCGGCCCGGATGGAAATATCCTAGCCCGCGGCACGGAGATCGGCGCCTTTATCCGATTGGACGACCTCAATCCCGGGTACGCTTATATTGAAATTGACCGTTCGGTTTTCATGAATCCCCATTTGGGTAACGCCCGTCTGGTCATGCCGATCACCGACTACCGGCATGTCGTGGCGGGATATCCCGTCGATATGTTCCTTTACGCGAACAATTACGACAATGTGGATGAGGAACACCCGATTTTAGAAATCATGACTGATCCCCAACAAATCATTCAAGTGTTCTCAAGCGGGGCCAGGTTAGCCAAAGGAACCACTGATGAGAAAGGCTTGACCCATACTTATTTCGCCAATCCTTTTGGCGCCCCGCAAAAGAAAAAACTTCATGAGGCCTTGGCCGAGAAATTCGTGGGCCATTTGTTGAAAACCGGGAAAAAAGTCGGCCAACTCAGGACCCGCTTGGGAATCTCCGGATTTGAAAATAGCGGTCCGGAGGACGCGGCCAAAGCCCTTTTCCAATTCATCACTAAAAACCTTTAGGACCCCCGATTTTATAATTCTGAAATAGGCCTTAGAAATGATGTGTATTGAATATGAGGATTTTCAATTCTTTCGGGTGCGTTCCAGTGTTTTAAAAGTTTCCACAATCTTTCAAAATAATGTTCACATGTCGTTATTATTGTTTTAATGATTTTAGGAATGCATGGGGAGGTATTCTATGAATTTCCGCATTGAACATGACTCTATCGGCGATTTAAAAGTTCCAAGCGAGGCCCTCTGGGGAGTTCAAACTCAAAGAGCGATCCAAAATTTTCCAATCAGCGGGATAAAACCCAACAAGGTTTTTATTCAAGCCACAGTCCACATCAAGAAGGCCGCGGCGCGATTTCACGGCAAGGCGGGTTGGCTGGATAAGAAAAAAAGCAAAGCCATTATCAAGGCGGCTGATGAAATCCTGAAAAATGACCGGTGGATTGACCAATTCGTCGTCGATGTTTACCAAGCCGGCGCCGGCACCAGCCATAACATGAACACGAACGAGGTTTTGGCAAACAGGGCCATCGAAATGCTCGGAGGAAAACGCGGCGATTACAAACAAATTCACCCGAATGACCACGTCAATATGGGCCAATCGACAAACGATGTGATCCCTACCGCAATCCGCCTCTCCGGCTTGATGTTGATTCGTGATCTTTTGCCCGCCCTCAATAAACTCTCTAAAACCTTTTTTATAAAAGGCAATGAATTCAAGCGAGCTTTCAAATCGGGAAGAACCCATCTGCAGGATGCCGCGCCTGTCACCCTTGGCCAGGAATTCACGGCTTACGGTGAAAACTTGAAACGGCATTTCGTCAGGATCCAAAACGCCTCGAAAGACCTGGAGGAACTGGGAATCGGCGGTTCCGCCGTGGGTTCAGGATTGAATACCCATCCCCAATACTCTAAATCCATGGCAAGGCTTCTATCGGAGCAGACGGGTCTGCGTTTGAAAAGTCATCCGAACTTGTTTGAAGCCATGCAAAGCATGGCGCCGGTTGTATCCGTTTCAAACACGCTGCGCAACCTAGCCTTGGATCTCATTCGGATCGCGAATGATTTTAGGCTCATGACCAGCGGTCCCGCGACTGGTTTTGGGGAAATCATTCTTCCCACTATGCAACCAGGCTCCTCAATTATGCCGGGTAAGGTGAATCCGGTGATGGCGGAATGCCTCAACATGGTTTGTTTTCAGGTTTTAGGGCATGATACGACGCTGGTATTCGCGGCCCAGGCGGGCCAGCTGGAATTAAACGTGATGATGCCAGTCATCGCGTACAACTTTAATCAAGCCATCCTGCTGTTGACCCGGATGCTCCTGGTGTTTGAGGAGAAATGCGTGATAGGGATCAAAGCCGATCTAAAACGCTGCCAGGAATTGGCGGAGAAAAGTTTGTCCATCGCGACCGCTTTGAATCCCGTCATAGGATATGAAAAAGCCGCGGAAGTCGTAAAAGAGGCGATGCGGGAAGGCTTGACCATCAAAAAAGTCGTTTTAGAAAAAAAACTGCTTACTGAGGAAAAATACAATCAACTGGTGAAACTTGGAGTACTGGTGGATCCCCATGGAAAAGGTTAAAGGCGGTAAATTGGACGGCAAAGCTTAGGTTGGAATTGTTGGACTTGCATCGGTAAAACGGCCTTTTTTCAGCCCTTTCTCCTTGACAGAGGGGGGGTGAAACGTAAAATACCTATTCTTGCAATATCCCCGCCCAAGTAGCTCAGTTGGTAGAGCACTTCCTTGGTAAGGAAGAGGTCACCGGTTCAATCCCGGTCTTGGGCTCCATTACATGAAAAGGTTGTATTTAAACATCCGGGAGGCGAATAAATGTCCAAGGAAAAATTCGTAAGGAATAAGCCGCACGTAAACATCGGCACCATCGGACACGTGGATCATGGAAAGACGACGTTGACGGCCGCGATCACGACCGTGCTGGCGAAAAAAGGGCTGGCCCAGGCGAAAGGGTACGCGGACATTGACAATGCCCCGGAAGAGAGAGAGCGCGGGGTCACGATCAACACCTCCCATGTGGAATATCAGACCGCAAGCAGGCATTACGCGCACGTGGATTGCCCGGGACACGCCGACTACATCAAGAACATGGTGACAGGGGCGGCGCAGATGGATGGGGCGATCCTGGTGGTGTCCGCGGCGGACGGCCCGATGCCGCAGACGAGGGAACATATTCTGTTAGCTCGGCAAGTGGGAGTGCCTCACATCGTGGTTTTCCTGAACAAGTGCGATATGGTGGACGACAAGGAACTGCTGGAGTTGGTGGAAGTGGAAGTGCGGGAATTATTGACTAAGTACGGGTTTCCAGGGGATAAGACGCCGGTGGTTAAAGGATCGGCGACAAAGGCGTTGGAAGGCGATACGGGGGAGTTGGGGGAAGTGGCGATATTGAAGCTGATGGAAGCGGTGGACAGTTTTATACCGGAGCCGAAACGGGACGTGGACAAGGACTTCCTGATGGCCGTGGAGGACGTATTTTTAATAACAGGCCGGGGAACAGTGGCGACGGGGCGTGTTGAGCGTGGAAGAGTGAGGGTGGGAGACACGGTGGAAATCGTGGGAATAAAGCCGACGAGGGAAACGGTGGTAACGGGAGTGGAGATGTTCCGGAAGCTGTTGGATGAGGCGCAAGCCGGGGACAATATCGGGACGCTATTGCGCGGGATAGAGAAAAAAGACATAGAGCGGGGCCAGGTGGTAGCGAAGCCGAAATCGGTGACGCCGCACAAGAAGTTCAAGGGCGAGGTATACGTGTTGGCGAAGGAAGAAGGAGGACGGCACACGCCGTTTTTCAACGGGTACAAGCCGCAGTTTTTCTTCCGGACGACGGACGTAACGGGAAGCGTGAAACTGCCGGATGGGGTGGAAATGTGCATGCCGGGGGACAACATCACGATGGAGATAGAGTTGATAGTGCCGGTGGCGATGGAGAAGGAGCTGCGATTCGCCATCCGGGAAGGCGGACATACGGTCGGCGCGGGTGTTGTGACTCAGATTCTCGAGTAGGTTAAAGTCTGGCTCAATAAGGAAATTGGATGCGAGAGCAAATAACATTGGCTTGCTCGGATTGCAAGCGGAGAAACTACAATAAAACCCGGGACAAACGCAAAACCCCGGATAAGCTGGAAGTTAAGAAATATTGCAGGTGGTGCCGAAAGCATACCCTGCACAAAGAAACGAAATGAGGGAAAACCCATAAGATCATTTTGGGATTTTACGCATATGGCGTTTCAAAGCTTTTCCATAGGGCAGTAGCTCTAACGGTAGAGCGGCGGTCTCCAAAACCGCGCGTTGCAGGTTCGAATCCTGCCTGCCCTGCCATCCAGATCGCAAGCACTTTTTGAAGGGTGAGGAATGTTACAACAATTAAGACAGTTTTATGCGGAAGCCAGGGCGGAATTTAAAAAAATTTCCTGGCCGTCCCTTGAGGAAATCAAGGGCTCGACCTCCGTCGTATGCGTCACCATCGGGTTTGTGATGGTATTATTGGCAGTTTACGACCTAATCATCAGCAACCTGATGAAGCTGATCGTTAAATAAAAGGAGAGGGAATCCTCGAAATGGCAAAACGCTGGTACGTCATCAACACTTATTCCGGGTATGAGTCAAAGGTGAAAACAAACCTCGAAAACCGGATCAAAAGCATGAAAATGGAGGAGAAGATCTTCCAGATCCTGATTCCCTCGGAAGAAGTGACGGAAACAAGGGGGGGCAAGAAGAGGGTACTGAACAAGAAATTTTTCCCAGGTTATATCCTGGTGGAAATGGATATGGACGAGAATTCCTGGTCCGTTGTCAGGAACACCCCCAAAGTGACAAGTTTCGTGGGATCGGGAAATAAGCCCATTCCCCTGCCAGATGAGGAAGTCACCGCTATTTTGGAGCATATCGGAAAACGCCGGGAACGCCGGGCCCTCAAGAGCCAGTTTGAAAAGGGCGATTTGGTCAAGGTGATGGACGGTCCGTTCTCGAATTTTTCAGGCTCCGTGGAAGAAATCAATCCTGAAAGGGAACGGGTGAAGGTCATGGTAACCATCTTCGGCCGTCAAACCCCCGTGGAATTGGAATTCCACCAAATCGAAAAGGAATAAAGTCATTTTAGCCTTGCGTTCGGAATCGGAAAGAACGGCTAAAAAATAAAAAGGATGATTAGGAAAAGGTCATGGCAAAAGAAATAAACGCTCTTGTGAAACTTCAGATTCCAGCCGGAAAAGCGAATCCGGCGCCGCCGGTGGGGCCGGCTTTGGGCCAGCATGGCGTTAATATCATGGAATTCTGCAAGCAATTCAACGCCGCGACCCAAAAACAAGAGGGATTAATCATACCCGTAGTCATATCCATTTATAAGGACAGATCGTTCACGTTCGTGACTAAAACCCCCCCGGCTTCGGTTCTCCTTCTTAAAGCGGCGGGCCTGGCCAAAGGGTCCCCGGTTCCGAATAAACAAAAAGTCGGGAAAGTCACACCGCAACAAGTCATGGAAATCGCGAAAACCAAAATGCCTGATTTGAACGCGCAGAAGCTCGATTCCGCGATCCGTATGGTGGAAGGAACCGCAAGAAGCATGGGCATTGAGGTCCAAAAGTAAGGTTTGTTTCACAAGGTTTTTGTAATTGGCTCATGTGTTTAAAAAGTCGCGAAGATAGCCGGAAAATTAAATTAATCTGTGGGAGTCCTGCCCGAAAAGGCGGGACGTTTGAACCACGGGAGGAATCTGATGGGTAAGAAAGCCAGCAAGCGTCATAGGAAAAATATTGAGCTGATTGACAAGACAAAAGCGTATCCCCTCGCCGAAGCCGTCGCGCTTATCAAGAAAGCCGCCCCGGCAAAGTTCAA
Organism: candidate division FCPU426 bacterium; assembly: GCA_963796105.1. Classification (GTDB taxonomy): domain Bacteria; phylum Oederibacteriota; class Muellerivitia; order Muellerivitales; family Muellerivitaceae; genus CAWCKJ01. The sequence goes on along the minus strand of CAWCKJ010000012.1, from coordinate 195,064 downwards.
CGAAACAATTGAATTGCACATCAAGCTCGGTGTTGACCCCAAAAAAGCCGACCAACAGGTCCGCGGGACAGTTTCATTGCCCCATGGAACCGGTAATACCCTCAAGGTGGCTGTTCTGGCCAAGGGCGAGAAAGTGAAGGAAGCGGAAGCCGCGGGCGCCGATATTGCCGGAGACAGCGATTTGATCGAGAAGATCGCCGGTGGTTTCCTGGATTTTGACGTTTTAGTCGCGACCCCGGATATCATGAGGGAAACTGGAAAATTAGGAAAAGTTTTGGGGCCTAAAGGGTTAATGCCAAATCCCAAAGCCGGCACGGTCACCCCCGACGTCGCCCGGGCGGTTAAGGAAATCAAGGCCGGTAAAATAGAATACCGCGTGGATGACCAGGGAATTTGCCATACTGGTATCGGCAAGATTCAATTCACCGAGAGCCAAATCCAGGGAAACGCTGATACCTTGATTAAGACTTTAGTATCCGTAAAACCCGCGTCAGCCAAGGGAACTTACCTGATTTCAGCGCATTTATCCTCCAGCATGGGGCCTGGGATCAAGTTGGACACGACCGAGTACACTAGGACAGTCAAGAACCAGTAATTGAGATCCGGGCTTTAAGAAGTATACCAAGAAGGCTGCTGTTGCTTGGAAATGTGGGTTTTCTTGGGTAGGTTAAGTTTTAATCTTGTAAGCCGCTGGGAAAATTAAGTATATTCTCCCGGCGTGTAGGGATGTCGAAGACAGCGGGTGATTTTTTGCCGCTCATGATGGGGCAAAAAGTCTTAATCATTCCCGCCGAGATGATCCGGAAATTTTAGGTTATTTCATACCTTTCATCCGGTCGTTTCGGGTGAGGGGTTTTTTTTTATCTTGAGGAATCAAGATCCCAACCCTCCCCAGTTTTATCACTCATTAAGGAAGAAGGGTGGTGATTGTAATGGTTGATTTTAAAAGAAGCGTACCCCTGCCTGAGAAGGTCGCGGTCATCGAGAAACTCACCGGACAGGTCCAGTCATCCAAGTCGGCGGTGGTGACCGGCTACACCGGTTTAACGGTGGAGGAAGTCACCCAATTGCGGGCCCAGTTATTCAAGGCCAACGTTGAGTACCATGTTGTCAAAAACAACTTGGCGCGTTTGGCGCTGAACAAGGCCAATATCAACGCGTTGGACGATCTTTTGGTCGGCCCTACGGCTATCGCCCTCGCGAAGGGGGACGCCGTGGCGCCAGCCAGGGTTCTTTCCAAGTTCGCCAAGGAGCACGCAAAGCTGGTTTTGAAGGGCGGCTGGATGGATGGCCGGAAAATCACGGTGCAGGAAATCAAGATACTCGCGAACCTGCCCAGCCGTGAGGAGCTTTTAGCGAAGATGCTTGGAAGCATGATGTCGCCGGTAACGGGAATCGTTCAGGTCCTGGCCGGGCCCATGCGGAAGCTGGTTTACGCCCTCAACGCCGTCAAGGAAGCGAAGGCTAAGGCCGCTTAATTTATTCACCTTGTCCCGGAATTCCTGTCGGGAAACGGGACGCATTAGAAATTAAAAATGGAGGAAGTTTAAAATGGCTACTTTAACGAAAGACGAGTTGATCGCGTCCATCGAACAGATGAGCGTCCTGGAATTAAACGAGCTGGTCAAGGCTCTTGAGACCAAGTTCGGCGTGTCAGCCTCGGCGCCGGTCGCGGCCGCGGCAGCCGCCGGAGCGGGTGCCGCTGCGGCGGAGGAGAAGACCTCTTTTGACGTGATCCTGAAGAGCGCCGGCGGAAACAAGATTTCCGTTATCAAAGTGGTTCGGGAAGTCACGGGATTGGGACTCAAGGAAGCCAAGGATTTGGTGGATGGAGCCCCGAAACCCGTTAAAACCGGAATTTCCAAGGCTGAAGCCGACCAAATGCTCGCCAAGTTCAAGGATTCCGGCGCGGAGTTGGAAGTTAAGTAATAAACATTAATTCGAAGCCCCGTTTCGAAATGGAACGGGGCTTTTTTTATTTTGGGAAAAGCCCAACAAGGGGCTGTAAGATAATGTCCTTCAGTCATGAACGAACCAGGGAGTCTGATCGGAATGCGGCATAGGGGATATTTTATTACTTTTGAGGGCCCGGAAGGCTCCGGAAAAACGACGCAAATGAAACTTTTGCGGAGATTTTTGATCCGGCAAAAGATTTCCAATGTGCAAACAAGGGAGCCGGGGGGGTCAAAACTTTCGACCCATTTGCGGAATTGGATATTGAACCGGCTGGATTACGCGCTGACCACCGAGGCTGAGCTGTTCCTTTTCCTGGCCGACAGGGCCCAGCACGTGAGGGAAGTCATTCAGCCATCGTTAAACGATGGAAAAGTAATTCTTTGCGACCGTTACACCGATTCCACGCTGGCTTATCAAGGCGGCGGAAGGGGATTTTCCATGGAAATTCTCTCCAAAATGAATGAAATCGCCGCGCGGAACCTTCATCCGGACCTGACGATTCTCGTGGACCTGCCAGCGCCCCTGGGCCTCCGGCGTGTTTCCAAAAGGGGGAGGGGAAAGGACCGCATGGAAAAAGAGAAAATTCAATTCCATCAAAAAGTCCGGAAGGCCTTTCTGGAGATCGCCCGCAAAGAACCCAAAAGGTTCCTGGTCCTGGATGGATCGAAACCCTTGGAAAACGTCTATCAGGATATGATTTCAGGGCTTGTCCCATCGTCTTCCGCCCAAATGGAGAAAGAGACTATTTCATGGCTGATTTAGTCATTCCCCGTTTGGAAATGCTTGATTCCCAGCCCGAGGTCCAGCGGATCCTTCTCGGGATAAAGAAAAATCCTGGGGTCCAATCCTTTCTTTGGACGGGCCCAGCCGGAACCGGCAAGAAAACCTACGCTTTGGCCCTGGCCCGGAGCTTGTTTTGCTCGCAAGGCAAAGACTGCGGGATTTGTGTCTCCTGCAGGCAGGTGCTCAATAAAACCCATCCGGACCTGTTTTGGGTCCATCGGGACCATTTCTGGTCCGATGAGAAAGACGACCGGAAAAAACAAGGGATCATCGTCAATACCGCCAAGCTTTTAGCCCAAAAAATCAACAGGGCGCCCCTTTCGGCCCCCTATAAAATCGCGGTCATTCCCGACGCCCATGAGATGAATGAGGAAGCACAAAACGTTCTTTTAAAGACCCTGGAAGAGCCGCCCGCGGCAACCTACATCATCCTGATAACCGAGAAAGTGAACGCTCTTTTGCCGACGATCCTCTCAAGGTGCAGGCCGGTCCGGTTTCACCCCATCCCGCGCGTTAAAATAGAGGAAATCCTCGTGAAAAATCACGGCTGGGATCCTGTCAAAGCGCGAAACGCGGCAGGAGAGGCGGAGGGGGATATCACCCAAGCGTTAAGGGAAGCCGAGCCCTTTTGGACGGATTTTAAGGCGAAAGTCAAAAGCGATCTGGACCGGGTTTTGACCGGGCCGGAAGGGGACTGGCTTTCCTTGACCACGGAATACGAGCAATGGGAGCCGGAGTTCATTGGGGACGCGGTATTGACCGCCACCCAGCGGAAAACCTTGGTCATGAGAACTGTCCTTCAGGTTTATTTGGCCTATTGGCGGAAGCGCCTAACGGGGGAAGCGGATATCCCGAAACCTTTATCGTCATTGCCCCCGGAAACGGTTTTGAACCGGATCAGGATACACCAGGATTTGATTGAAACAAATCTTTCAAGCCGTATGATTTTAGATCATTTGCTGATGGAGTTGAGGGAAGGATTCAAGAAAGGGGTTTTAGCCGATCAATCCTTCGCGGATTTAGCGTTTGAGATTTAACCACACCTGACAAAAATAGGCTCTAGCCACAGATGTGCCAATCTTCCTTAATATTTATTGTGAGATTGGTACAATACCGACCTCTTTAATTATTTATATGAAGGTCGGCATGCATGGGATACATGGGATTTAAAAACATAAGCTTAAAGCCTTTTTTCTATATTTTATCCGAGTGCATCCCCTGAATCCGTGGCAAAGGATTTGGTTTTGCTTAATGTCTTTTAGAATTTAAAATTTCTGATTTTATTTATCTTTGTTCCTTGGTTTATATTTAATTTGAATGGGAATGATCGAAGGCCTGTGCTTCAAAACAACGATTAAATGCTTGGAGAAAAAATGCCCGAAACCAAAAAAACCTTTTATGTGACGACACCCATTTATTACGTGAACGACATCCCCCATATCGGCCATGCTTACGCCACCGTTGGGGCCGACACGATCGCGCGCTTCAAACGCATGGACGGATATGACGTTTATTTCCTCACCGGAACCGACGAGCACGGGCAAAAAATCGAGAAATCGGCCAAGGAAAAGGGTTTGGAACCCAAACAGCTGGCTGACCAGGTGGTGGATCGTTTCAAGCAGGCGTGGGATAAACTCGGGATTTCCTATGACAGGTTTATCCGTACCACCGATGAGGACCACAAGAAAGCCTGCCAGGCCTTCTTCAAGCAAGTGATGGACGCGGGTTATATCTACAAGGGCCATTATGAGGGCTGGTACTGCCTGCCGGACGAGAGGTTCCTCTTGGACTCGGAAGTGGTGGATGGCAAATGTCCCGAGTGCGGACGTACTGTGGAACGCCTTCAGGAAGAAAACTATTTTTTCTCCATGTCCAAGTTCCAAAAGAAGATCGAGGAATACCTGGAAACCCACCCCGAATTTGTCTTCCCTGAAATACGCCGCAACGACCTCGTCAGCAATTTCGTCAAACCCGGCCTGCCGGACGTCTGCATTACGCGGGCGGCCCTGAAATGGGGAATTCAAGCGCCGGTGCCGGAGGGGTCGGTTATTTACGTGTGGTTTGACGCTTTATTGAATTACATCACGGCCATTGGCTGGCCAAAGGGTGAAAATTACAGGAAATTCTGGCCTGCTGACGTTCACATCATAGGGAAGGAAATCTTAAGGTTCCACGCGGCCCTCTGGCCCTCCATGCTCATGGCGGCGGGAGTGCCCATCCCGAAAATGGTATTTGTGACGGGCCATATCACCAAGGATGGAAGAAAAATGTCCAAAAGCCTCGGGAATACCGTCGATCCCTTTGAGCTGGCGGCCGCCTACGGGCCTGACGCGGTCCGGTATTATCTATTGCGGGAAATACCCTATGGAATGGATGGAAATTATACCGACGAATCCTTCCAGCTTCGGTTCAATGGCGACCTTGCCAACGACCTTGGAAACCTGGTACACCGCAGTTTGACCATGTTGGAGAAATATTTCGGGGGAATCATCCCAAAACCCGGATCCGATGGCGATTTGGAAAAAAGCTTGATAGCGCTGGGTAAGGCGTATATTCCAACCGCGCGAAAAGCCATGGAACACTTGGAATACCACAACGCCTTGGCCCAGGCTTGGGAGTTGGTTAAGCGCGCGAATAAATATATTGAGGAATCAGCCCCTTGGAAAGTCGCCAAGGAGGGAAACCAGGAGAAACTGGGGACAATCATGTATAACCTCATGGAAACCTTGAGGGTCACGGCTCTTTCGATCGCGCCTTTCATGCCTTTTACGGCATCGGCCATCTGGTCCCAACTTGGGTTTTCGGATGATATCCAAAAGCATTCGTTATCTGAAACCGGGGAATGGGGCCGAATCCCAGCAGGGCAGAAGGTGACGAAAGGTCAGCCATTATTTCCCCGAATAGAGAAAGAAAAAAAGAAATAACTCGACTTTGCAAATTCAGCCTGGACGCACTATATCTCCCCCTCTGAAAGAGGGGGATTAAGGGGAAGTTAGTCTTTTCTTGCTGCTTAGCCAAAGGCTAATACCCCCCTGTCCCCCCTTTTTCAAAGTGGGGGGTAACTTTGTAAACATCGAAATAATTCCGGTTGGGTTCATTTCATTTTGTGAATTTTTGGTGAAAGGCATTTATGGCCGGTTTGTTTGACACCCATTGTCACCTGGATGACGAGCGTCTCATCGGGCAGGAAAACGAGGTTCTCCAGCGCTGTAAAGAGGCGGGTATTGAAACCTGCGTGACCATCGGCACCGACGAGATAACCTCCGCGGCCGCGGCAGCTTTGGCTGGCAGGCATCCTGGGAGGGTTTATCACACCATCGGGGCCCATCCCAATGACGCGGACAGGTTCAGCGAGAACGACTTAAAGGAAATTGAGCGCCTGGCGAGGGAAACTAAGCCCGTGGCCATCGGTGAAATTGGGTTGGATTACTACCACGCCTCGGACCGTCAAAAGCAGACAATTCTTTTCCAAAGGATGATCAATCTTGCCCGGGAACTGAACTTGCCAATCGTGATCCATGACCGGGACGCCCATGAGGATATCTACCAATTCTTGAAAGCCAAGGCTTCGGGTTTAAAGATTGTGATGCATTGTTATTCCGCCGGACCCGAATATGTGGAAAAGTTCATGGATTTGGGCTGTCTTTTTTCCTTCGCTGGGCCCATTACCTTTAAAAATGGGCAATCCCAGAGGGACGCGGCCGCTAAAATCCCTTTAAACCGGCTGGTGGTGGAAACGGACGCCCCCTATCTCACGCCCCACCCCCACCGGGGCAAGTTGAATGAACCGGCATACGTGAAATTGACCGCGGAAAAACTCGCTGAGGTGAAGGGGGTTTCTTTCGGGGAATTGGCGGAAAAAACCACCCACAACGCCAAAGAATTCTTTCGTTTGGAATAAGAATTTAACCTCTGAAAAAGCCGGCTTATCGCGAAGTCCGGGACCGTCTGCCTTTCATGGAAACCCTATTCACGGTCATGTTTGAACGGCTCGAAATCCGGGGTGGCAAGCGGAGAAGGCGGGGAACAGGTAGAGATTCTCCGAAAAATGAAAGCGGCGAAAATGAAAAATCTGAAGGCCGAGTATAAGGACGGTCCAGGTGCCAACCGCACCGAATTTCATAAATAATCCAAATCTAAAAAATCGCACAAATCCCGGATCTTTAAATAGCTGCGTATTTAATGTTTCTTGGTTTTCATTGTTATCAAAGTTTATTCCGAACCGCCAGCCCTGAGGAGTTCTCTGAACCGCGGTGCGAGTGGGTGGCCCCTTGGTCCCCTTGACATATTACGAGAGGCGTAATACCCTTAATCATGATCCGATCGTTCCGGGACAAAGACGCCGAGTCGCTTTTTCATGATAACGTGGTCGCGCGTTTCGCGAATATTGAGCGTGTCGCCAGGCGTAAGCTTCTTTACTTGAACGCGGCGAAGAAACTTGAGGATTTGCGGGTCCCACCCGGGAACCAGTTGGAGGCCTTAAAGGGGGACCGGGAAGGCCAGCACAGTATCCGCGTCAATAAACAATGGCGGATTTGTTTTCGATGGCGCGATGGGGAAGCGATCGACGTGGAAATTATTGATTATCATTGAGGTGAGCGATGACGGCGAAAACCAAGAAATTAGTCCCCATCCATCCGGGGGAGGTGCTTTTGGAGGAATTCATGAAGCCGATGGGTATCAGCATCAACCGTTTGGCCAGGGAGATCATGGTTCCCCCAAACCGTATCAGCGGGATCGTCAACAGCGGGCGGTCAATCACGGCGGACACGGCGTTAAGGCTGGGGAAGTATTTTGGCGTGACACCTGAAACCTGGCTCAACCTGCAAACGGATTATGACCTTCGGCTGGCGCAACGCGCCGGATGGACCCGGATCGAAACCCGCATCCACGCGCATTCCGCTTAGATACAACGATATAATGTCTTAAGGGTTCTTCTACAATTTTTCATTGTTTTTCCAGTCAACTCCTAACTTCTAACTCCTCATTCCTAACTGTTTTACCTAGAATACTTCCATGAATTCAAAGACCACCCTCCAACAACTCAAAGCAAAAGTACAAAAGTTCCGCGAGGAGCGGGATTGGGTCAGCTTTAAGCCTTCACTCCTAATTCCTAACTTCGAATTCCTAATTGTTGTTCCAATGTGCTGTTTTTCGTGGTTCGGTTTGATCAGAGATGCAATATCGATTTGTTGGCGTTTTAATGTTTAAACTCCTAATTCCTAACTTCTAATTCATAATTTTTTTTGTCTATTCCATTAGTAAGGCGAAGGGTAGCAATAAGAAATATTCAGAGTTGGGCTAATCGCTTGATGGGTTTAGGATGGATACGGTGGTTGGGGCTAAAGTGATGAATGTTCCCTTTCGCACGTTGTGGGGCGGGCGATCTACCCCCTTTGTTTTACTTCAACAACCCAAAATTTAGACTACAAACTGGGGGAGATCATTATAATTTAACGCGAATTACCCGGCGGCGTAGCAAGGCAGGGCCATCTGTTAATCTCGGTTAACGAATGATAATGAACGTAATTACTTGGCAATGTAGCTGGGCAATGTCATGTGGTTACGCTCGTATTCAAAGGAGTCGGATATGAAGCAGCGTTTTGCGGGAATATTTTTGCTTTTGATTGGATACAGCTTTTTATTCATCGGTTGTCCGGGCACAAGCAGTAACCCCACCACACCTACCAACCCCACCTCGACTTTTACCCCTTTTTACACTTATACCATCACCCAAACACCCACGATCACTCTTTCGCCAACCGTCACAAGTTCGCCCACGATCACGAACACTCCGACCATCACGGCGACCCTCACGGTGACATCAACTCCGACCGTGAATATTTATTTGATCGATGACCTGGAGGACGGGGATACATCCATTATCCCTATCGCCAACAGGTCGGGAAATTGGTTTGCTAACTGCGATTCTTTAGGCACGTCCGTGGATGGCGCCACTTCCGGCACCACTATTCTTGTGAGATCTCCCGGATACCAATCATCCTATTGCGCCGCCATCACCGGGACCTTGGCCATGGCCAGCGGATCAACAACCCCTTGGGCCCAAATGGTTCTGTCCCTTGGGTCGTACAACATAAACGCCAACATGCCCGGCTCAACGGGTGTTGCCTTCGATATTAAAACGGTTATTTCCGGGTCTTGTTTCCAACCGAGGGTAAGATTTCAAATTTCGGACAATACAACAAATAGTTCTTCCGATTTTAACGGGGTCAACATGAATCTTACTCCCGGGAATTGGCAAGCCGTCACCGTGTACTTTAACCAGATGATGACGGAGGGATGGGGCGTAACGCAAACCCATGTTTTGGACGTGACGACTCTTGGTCTTATGCAATGGGAGATTTATTATCCTGGCATACAATACGATATCGCGGTGGACAATGTTCAATTTGTAACCGATGTCCCACCCGCCTCGTCCGTGCCGCCCGCTTGGCCGTCATCCCTGATTGACAACATGGATTCCAACCTGGATGGCTTGCTATTAAAAAATGCCGGCAGGAATGGTTTTTGGTATTCAACCGATAATTCTACCGCAGATACTTTGTGCCCATTAACGGGGACTGGAATGCCAATCTTACAGTTTTGCTCCGGTGGTGATTCCATCAGTCCCCAAAGCTGCGCGCGGATCACTGGAATCATGGGCGCGGGTGGATGGCCTCTAGTGGATTTGGATTTTCTACAGCTTTCAGGGGGGTACGACCAGCTTTACAATGCCAAAAACTCACCGGGCGGACCATACACGGGGATTCAGTTTTATGCCAAGGTGGGTTCGGGATCCGTCACCACTGTTTACGTAGAGATGCCGGACGCGACGACGGATCCGAATATTTCGTCGCCCAATTGTGGTTCTTGGTGCAATGCGGATCATGGCGCTATCGTGAATTTGACAACGGCCTGGGCCCCTTACCAGGTCTCGTTCAGCAACATGACGAATCCATGGGGAAGCAACCCGGCTACTACCGTTGACCCGACCCAGGTGGTTGGTATCCGTTGGCAGATTCATACCGGTGGATGGCCTCAAGTGGATTCCGGAGCCTATGATTTGTGGGTGGATGATGTGAATTTCTATTGAGCCTTTAACAAAACCTCAAATTCCCGCCACGAAAGACATGCCGAATAAAAACAAAGGGGGTCAGGCCACACGCTGCGGTGCGGGTGGCCTGACCCCATTGTCCAGGCTATGGGTTTAAAGATTGTGATGCATTGTTATTCCGCCGGACCCGAATATGTGGAAAAGTTCATGGATTTGGGCTGTCTTTTTTCCTTCGCTGGGCCCATTACCTTTAAAAATGGGCAATCCCAGAGGGACGCGGCCGCTAAAATCCCTTTAAACCGGCTGGTGGTGGAAACGGACGCCCCCTATCTCACGCCCCACCCCCACCGGGGCAAGTTGAATGAACCGGCATACGTGAAATTGACCGCGGAAAAACTCGCTGAGGTGAAGGGGGTTTCTTTCGGGGAATTGGTTGAAAAAACCACCAACAACGCCCGGGAATTCTTTCGATTGGGTTAGGAGACTCTAACGAAAATGCCCTTCTCGAATCCATCATTTTTCATTTTTTTCGCCATCAACTCCTAATTTTTTTACGATCCACATTTTCCATTGTGCATTTTTCATTGTCTATCGTTGGTGGCATAATGAAGGCCGGTTTTTGGCGTGAGGGGTTTGGGTCAATTAAAGGGTGCGCTTGTATCTGCCTAGCAGCTTCTAAAGTGGATAATGTTCACTGAACTAAGCTACGGAGTTTAGTTCCAGGCACCTTTGTTCACCAATTTTTCATGTTCCTTGAAGCCAAAAAGGCGCAGTGGGATAAGAAGCCATCAATGCAGAACCTTTTCTCAGGGAATCAGGATCTTTCTTGTTTGATATCCGGGTTTTAAAATAATGAAGTCAGAACCGTTTTTTTAGCCATTCTAGGGAAAGATTTGCCGCTCTTTTTTATTGGATGTTTCTCCCTGATCGGTGACAATCAGTAGGATCTAGTAAAGGTAATCGCGAGGAATTGATGCCTAAAGTGAAAAAGGCCCGCAAAGAGTCCGTCAAAGACGAGCCTATCGAAAACAAGCTATGGCAGTCGGCCGACAAGCTCCGCAAGAACATGGATGCCGCCGAATATAAGCACGTCGTGCTGGGCCTCATCTTCCTGAAATACATTTCCGACGCCTTCGACGTGCTTCATGCGAAACTGGCCGCGGGCAAGGGGGATTATAAGGGCGCCAACCCCGAGGACCCCAATGAGTACACCGCCGAAAGGGTCTTTTACGTCCCCCCCATCGCCCGTTGGAAGCCGATTTCGGACAACGCCAAAAAAACGGAGATCATGCTGCCGGACGGCAAGAAGGTGGGCATCGGCGGTTACTTGGACGAGGCCATGGAGGCCATTGAGCGCAGGAACCCGTCGTTGAAGGGTGTGCTTCCCAAGGTCTTCGCCCGCCCCAACCTGGATAGGGCCGGTCTGGGGGGGCTGATCGATCTCATCGGCACCATCGAGCTGGGCAGCGACGAAGCCAAACGCAAGGATGTGCTGGGCCAGGTCTATGAATACTTCCTGGGCCAGTTCGCGCTGGCCGAGGGCAAGAAGGGCGGGCAGTTCTACACGCCGCGCAGCGTGGTATCGCTGTTGGTGGAAATGCTCGAGCCTTATGAAGGCCGCGTCTTCGACCCCTGCTGCGGCTCGGGCGGCATGTTCGTGCAAAGCGAAAAGTTCATCGCGGCCCACCGGGACCACTACAATAAAAAAGGCAAGGGCGGGGCCGTCCATCCCGGCGACCGGATCTCCATCTATGGCCAGGAATCGAACCTGACCACCTGGCGGCTGGCCAAGATGAATCTGTCCATCCGTGGCATCGACAGTTCCAACATCAAGACCAACAACGAGGGATCCTTTCTCAACGACGCGCACAAGGACCTGAAGGCCGACGTGGTCATCGCCAATCCGCCGTTCAACGACTCGGACTGGTCCGGCGAGCTGCTGCGGGAGGACGCCCGCTGGGCCTACGGCACCCCGCCCGTCGGCAACGCCAATTACGCCTGGATTCAGCACTTCCTTTACCACCTCTCGCCGAATGGGAGGGCCGGCTTTGTACTGGCTAAAGGCTCACTGACTTCCAAGACAAGCGGCGAGGGGGAAATCCGCCGACGCATCATCGAGGCGGATCTTTTGGAGTGCGTCGTCAACCTCCCGGCCAAGCTTTTCCTCAATACCCAGATCCCGGCCTGTCTCTGGTTCCTCTCGCGGAAAAAATCAAGGCCCAAGGAAACCCTCTTCATCGATGCACGTAATCTGGGGTTCCTGGTCAACCGACGCACAAAAGAGTTCGCGGAGGAAGACATCGACACGATTGCTGGCACCTATCATCATTGGTGCGCACGGGACAAGAAGTACGACAACGTGGACGGTTTCTGCAAGTCGGTCACCCTGGACGAAATTAAGGCCAAGGATTTTGTACTCTCGCCAGGGCGCTACATCGGCCTGCCTGAGGACGAGGATGATTTCGACTTCGCGGAGCGGTTCACGAAGCTGAAGGCGGAGCTTGAGGAGCAGATGAAGGAGGAATTACGGCTGAACGAGCTAATCCGGGAGAATTTAGCCAAGATCGAGGTGAAAAATGGATAACCCCATTCGTTGGAAACAGCGTTTCCAGAACTTTGAGCAGGCTTATGCCCCCTTCAACCGCATTCTCGCCATCGAACACCAGTCCGAAACCGATAAAATGGCTCTCATTAAGGCCTTCGAGTTCACGCATGAGTTGTGTTGGAAAACGATAAAGGACTACCTGGAGGAAGAGGGCCATACCACCTTGGCTGGCTCCAAAGAGGTTTTCAGGACTGCGTTCCAGGCAGAGCTGATCACTCAGGGCGAAGTCTGGATGGAGTCCATTGAAAAGCGTAATGGGACGTCGCACACCTATAACAACCTTGTAATGGACGAGACGGTGGCCTTCATCCGCGACAAGTTTGCTCCCCTGCTTAGCGATTGGTATCACGACTTCAAGAACAAGGAACGCGAACTGTGAAGTTCGGACTTTCCGAAGACCAGCTCCGGCAGATTCGGGATGTACTGGCTAGGCACCCGGAGATCACCGAAGCCGTGATCTTCGGCTCCCGCGCGATGGGAAATTATAAGGAAGCATCCGATGTCGACATCGCCATCAAAGGTGACGTGAACGCCTCCACGGCGGCGAAGTTGAAAGTCGATCTGGAAGATGGAACTGCGCTGCCTTTTTTCTTTGATCTCGTCGCCTACACATCAATCGACAATCCGAAACTTACCGAGCATATCGACAAATACGGTATTACTCTTTATTTCGCCGGATGGAAAGATTGCAAGTTGGGGGACCTAATTACTTTGGAATACGGCAAATCACTAAAGAATTACGAGGGAAGCGGCGACTATCCCGTTTATGGAACAAATGGGAAAATTTGGCTCGACTGACTCTTTTCTCAGCCCAATACCGAGTGTCATCCTAGGAAGAAAAGGAGCTTATCGGGGAGTTCATTTTTCGAAGCAACCATTTTTCGTAATCGATACGGCATTTTATGCCAAGCCTAAAACCGAAGAAATCGACATGCTTTATTTATATAACTATCTGTTGACTCAAGATATAAACGCAATGGACAGCGGTTCCGCGATTCCTTCCACGGACAAGTACGAAATCTACGATCTGGATATTCGCCTTCCCTCTCTTCCCAAACAACGCGCCATTGCCGGTGTGCTTTCCAGCTTGGACGAGAAGATCAATCTTTTGCACCGACAGAACAAGACGTTGGAGGGGATGGCTGCGGCGTTGTGGCGGAAGATGTTTGTGGAGGAGGCGGATGTAAAGTGGAAGATTTCAAAATTAGAGGAGATAATTTCAATAAAGCACGGATTTGCATTTTCTGGGTCTTACATAGTAAGTGAGGAAACTGAGAACATACTGGTAACACCTGGAAATTTCAAAATCGGTGGAGGTTTTAAAACTGATAAATTCAAATATTATTCTGGGGCTGATGTTCCAAACGAGTTTATTTTGTCAGAGAACGACTTAATTATCACAATGACTGACTTAAGCAAGGAAGGAGATACCTTAGGGTATCCCGCTTTTGTTCCGGATATCGCAGGTAAAAAATTTCTTCATAATCAGCGAATTGGAAAAGTAGAATTTAATCCGAGCCCTTGTGCACAAAATCTGAAATATTATTTGTATTTCACATTCATGACTGAAGATTACAGGGCATATATTCTTGGAACTGCTTCAGGAACCTCAATCTTACACACTTCGCCAACTAGAATTTGTGATTATGAGATACAAATTCCAGATAATGTTGCGTTTAGAAAGTTCGGCGGTTTTGCGAAACCAATCTTTCAAAGAATAAAAGCCGGTCAAAATCAAATCCAAAAACTATCTAGCCTAAGGGATGCGCTGCTTTTGAAATTAATTTCCGGTGAAGTGACGGTCAAAACATGAGCGCCTTTGTTGAGTCGGAGATCGAGGTCTATTCCCTCGAAGAACTGAAGAAACAGCGATACACCTGTGTTCCAGGCCCATCGTTGGCACCCGAAGAAACGGCAGGCTTTGTCGTGGCTGAGGCGGTTGCGCCTTTTGGGGACGGACAACCAGGGAGACGGCCCAACTTTGAGGAGGTGGTGCTCCGGGACAGCCTGACCCAGGCGATCGGGCGCCTGAATCAAGCCCTGCCGGCGGCGGCGCATGAGGACGCCCTGCGGGTGGTACTGGCGGTCTATTCGCCGCAATTAATTGACGCGAACGAAGCCTTCCACCGGATGTTGGTGGAAGGGGTGCCCGTCACGCTGGTGAAGGACGGTGTGGAGCGAGATGAGCGGGTTTGGCTGTTGGATTTCAAGAATCCCGAGAACAACCACTTTTTCGCGGTCAACCAGCTGACCGTTGAGGAGCGGAACCAAAAGAAGCGTCCGGATGTTCTGCTTTACGTGAATGGACTGCCCCTTGTGCTGGTGGAGTTGAAGAACCCGGCGGATGCCCAGGCCACCCTGCGTCGAGCCTTCGACCAGATCCAGACCTACTTGGCCACCATTCCCACCCTGTTTTACTACAACGCCTTCTGCGTGGTCTCGGACGGCCTGGAGGCCAAAGCCGGCACAATCTCCTCCAACTTCAGCCGCTTCATGGCCTGGAAAAGCGCGGACGGGCTGGGGGCCCCCCCTTCCACCGCCAGCCAACTGGGCGTGCTCATCCAGGGCATGCTGAACAAGCGGGTTTTGCTTGATTTGATCCGGAACTTCATCGTCTTTGAGAAGGACAAAAAGACGGACCCTAAGACCGGTCTCACCCAGATCCAGACCACCAAGAAAATCGCGGCCTATCACCAGTATTACGCCGTCAACAAGGCTGTGGAAAGCACGCGCAGGGCCTCGGCCGAGGGGGGCAACCGCAAAGCCGGCGTGGTATGGCATACCCAGGGTTCGGGCAAGAGCCTTTCGATGGTCTTTTACGCGGGAAAACTTATCCACGAGATGGACAACCCCACCCTGCTGGTGATCACGGACCGCAACGACCTGGACCAGCAGCTCTTTGACACCTTCGCGGCCTCGAAAAGCCTGCTGGGCCAGGTGCCGGTGCAGGCCGAGTACCGGGAGCATTTGAAGGGCCTGTTGAAGGTCGCCTCGGGCGGCGTCATCTTCAGCACCATCCAGAAATTCCTTCCGGAAGGCCAGGCCGCCGCTTACGACGAACTGTCCGCCCGCCGCAACATCGTTGTGATCGCCGACGAGGCGCACCGGACCCAGTACGGTTTTGAGGCCCATTTCATCGACACGAAGGACGCCTCCGGCGCGGTGGCGGGCAAGCGGATCGCCTACGGTTTCGCCAAATACATCCGGGATGCCCTGCCGGGCGCCTCCTTCATCGGCTTCACCGGTACCCCGGTGGAAGGCACCGACGTCAACACGCCCCAGGTCTTCGGTAACTACATCGACATCTACCATATCCGCCAGGCGGTAGAGGATGGCGCTACCGTCCCCATCTATTACGAAAGCCGGTTGGCCAAGGTGAACTTAAACGAGGAAGGCCGCCGGCTGGTCGAGGAATTCGACCAGGAGACGGATGATGAGGGCGCCTCGGACTTCGTGAGGGCCAAAGCCAGGTGGACCAAGCTGGAGGCCATCGCCGGTAATCCGGCCCGCCTGGGGAATCTTGCCCAGGACATCATCACCCACTTTGAAAAGCGCAATGAGGCCTTTGACGGCAAGGCCATGATCGTCGCCATGAGTCGGCGCATCGCCGTGGCGCTTTATGACGAGATTATCCGTCTGCGGCCGGAATGGCACAATGAGGACCCTGCGAAGGGCACGATCAAGGTAGTCATGACATCAGCTTCATCCGACAAGCTGGAGTTCGACGCCGAAGACCCAACCGGACTGGTGATCCCGGCTTGGCACCGCACCACCAAGGAACGGCGCAAGGCCTTGGCCGACCGGTTGAAAGATCCCAAGAATCCCCTGAAGCTGGTCATTGTTCGGGACATGTGGCTGACCGGCTTCGACGTGCCCTGCCTGGATACGCTTTACATTGATAAGCCCATGAAGGGGCACACCCTCATGCAGGCCATCGCCCGGGTGAACCGGGTTTACCTGGACAAGGCCGGCGGCCTGATCGTCGACTACATCGGCATCGGCTCCGCGCTCAAGGAGGCCATGAAGTTTTACGCCGACGCGGGCGGCAAGGGGACCCCGGCGGACACGCAGGCCAAAGCCGTGGAAGCGTTGCGGGAGAAAATGGAGGTGGTCCGCCAGATGTTCCACGGGATGGACTACATGCGTTTCTTCAAGGTCGGCGTCTCGGAGCGCCTGTCGTTGATCCTTAGGGCCGAGGAGTTCATCCTGGGCCTGCCCGACGGCAAGAACCGCTTTATCCGCGAATCCACGGCGCTTTCCCGCCTGTTCGCTCTGGCAGTGCCCCATGAAGAGGCCTTGAAGCTTACGGACGAGATAGCCTTCTTCCAGGCGGTTCGGGCGCGCTTCCTCAAATTTGAGGCGGGCGACGGCGGCGGACGGCAGTCCCATGAGACGGCCATCCGGCAGATCATCAACCAGGCGGTTGAGTCCACCGGGGTGGTCGACGTTTTCGACGCGGCCGGACTCAAGAAACCCGAGATTTCATTGCTGTCCGAGGAATTTCTCCTGGATGTCAAGAAAATGGGGCACAAGCACCTGGCACTCGAGCTGTTGAAGAGGATACTGAACGACGAGATCCAGGCGCGGCTTAAGTTCAACGTGGTGGAAGGCCGGAGGCTTTTGGAAATGCTGGAGACCTCCATTAAAAAATACCAGAACAACCTGCTTTCAACCGCGGAGATCATCGAGGAACTGGTGGCCATCGCCCGGCAGATCCGAACCGTGGATGGCCTTGCCGAAAAGCTGAAACTGAGCAAGGACGAGTTCGCGTTCTACACGGCGTTGGAAGTCAACGACAGCGCGGTAAAGGGCCTGGGCAGGGAGGTGCTGCTCAATCTTGCCCGTGAGATCGCCGACAAAGTCCGGTCCAACGCCACCATCGATTGGGCCATGAAGGAAAGCGCCCGAGCCAAGCTTATGGTGATTGTGCGCCGTACCTTGAACAAATACGGCTACCCGCCGGACAAGCAGGAAAAAGCCGTCGAAACCGTGCTCAAACAGGCGGAAGTGCTGGCGGATCATTGGGTGGGATAAGGAAAAATAAAGGGGCCTGGCACCAAGCCCCCAGCTTGGTGCAGGGAACATTCATCACTTTAGTCCATTGAGCCATTTCCCACCCAACGCCCATCTTTGAACTTCCCGCATACCAATTGCATTCCAATTGGTCGGGTAATTCGCCCGACACCACAAATGGTTTATGGAAAGCTATTCGTAAGGCCATTTGCAAGCCATTACCAACCGTCACCAATCAACTTGTACCAACTGCTTATGGCAGTTGGTACAACCAAATCTTGCCGTTCGCCGTGTGGGCTCACGGCAGGTGTGGTTGATTGGTGGGTAAATCCACTGCCGTTCTTTCAACCGGCCTAATTCAGGCCCTTTTTTTCTCCCCCCTTTTTAAGGCCAGAAATAAAGCCAGGTGAAACTTTTTCCCGCCAAAAGCCTTTTTTTATAGCCCCCCCGAAATACCGCTTTTAAAATATCCACAGTCCGTATGATTATTAAAGGGGTTCGAGAGTTTGAAATGCCAATTTGGCACTTGAAATCACAGTTTGTGATTTCAAGTTGGTGTTAAACAGGAGGTGTTTTATAAAAAACAAATTGGGTAAGAACATAACGGTTTATGTTGAATCTTTTATTCTTAATATTCGAAATCAGCGTGTCATAACGGATGCGGATTTAGCGCGACTTTACGGGGTTTCCACTAAAGCATTGAACCAGGCCATAAAACGCAATGTGAGCCGTTTTCCAGAAGATTTTGTTTTCCGGTTGACTTCGTTCGAAAAGACCGAGGTGATCACAAATTGTGACCACCTTAAGAACCTCAGGTTTTCCCGCACTCTCCCTTATGTTTTTACCGAATATGGCGCCATTATGGCCGCCAATGTATTAAACAGCATGCAGGCTGTAGATATGAGCGTCTTTGTCGTAAGAGCTTTTGTACGGATGAGGGGAAAATTGGCCGCTAACAAGGATTTTGCCAAGCGGTTGGAGGAATTGGAAAAAAAGTTCAATACCCACGATGCCCAATTTCAGGCTGTATTTGACGCCATAAGGGAACTGATGAAAGTCCCCGAAAAAGCTAAACGCAGGATCGGATATTTGGAAGAGCCCAAGGCGCTATACCGGACCAGATAGCCCAAAGAACTGGAATTTTAAATTTTGAATGTTGAATTTTAAATTATCAAGGTTTTCGGCGACATGCCGGGTGTTTCCGCCATCTGGTGTGGGGGTACCCACCATCCAGTGCCGTGTTTTCCGCCATCCGGGGTCGGGTTCCCACCATCCAGAGCCGAAGTTTCCGCCATCCGGGATCGGGATTTCCTTCGTCCGATGGTGGGTTTTCCGTCGTCCGATGCCGGATCACCGTCGGCATGGCCCGGATCACCGTCGGTATGGCCGATGCTCCAAACCCAGTATTGGAGGCTCAACCCAGTACAACCCAGTATGGGGTGGGCTCAACCCAGTATGGGAGGCTCAACCCAGTACAACCCAGTATGGGGTGGGCTCAACCCAGTATGGGAGGCTAGCAACCCAGTACAACCCAGTATGAAAGGGCTCAACCCAGTATTGGAGGTGGCAACCCAGTACAACTGCATATTCCAATTGAAAGCGCGCACCCAATCCAATCGAATCCGCGCACTAAATCCAATCCAAAGCGCGCACCTAATCCAATCGAAAGCGTGCACCCCTAGAAAGCTATTTCTAGGGTTTGAAGGGAGGGCGAACGATGCGGGATAACCTTCAACAGGGTTATTCTTGGCCTTTTTTGGTTGTTCCAAAACCAAGGAGGTCGGAATGCCAAGGGAGCGTTCATCCATGCGTCAAATCAGGGAAGTATTGCGGTTGAAGTACGAGAAGGGGCTGAGTCTTCGAAATATTGCCCGAGGCTGTGGACTAGGCGAAACAACTGTTCGGGAATATATCATCAGGGCGCAGAAAGCCGGGTTGGTTTGGCCGCTTCCAGCCGATTTGGACGATGCCACGTTGGAAACACGACTATTCCCCTCGGGTCCCATCGAACCCAGAAATAAATCCAGACCCCTGCCCACCTGGAATCAAATCCACCAGGAACTTAAACGCAAGGGCGTTACCATGGAGCTCTTGTGGCAAGAGTACAAGAATATCCATCCCGATGGATACCTGCGAAGCCGTTTCTTCGGGCTCTACCGGGACTGGACCCAAACCTTGGATGTTTCCATGCGGTTGGACCACAAGGCCGGTGAAAAGTTAATGGTCGATTACGCCGGCCTAACCATGCCCGTTGTGGATCGCTTGACCGGGGAAATTCGTGAAGCCCAAATCTTCGTGGCCGTGTCCTGCGCCAGTAATTACGCCTATGCCGAGGCCACCTGGACCCAGGGACTTCCAGATTGGATCGCCTCCCACCAAAGGGCTTTCAGATTCTTCGGTGGTATCCACGAGTTGATAGTTCCCGACAATCTCAAAAGCGGCATTACCCGTCCTTGCCGCTATGAGCCCCAACCCAATGCCACCTACCAGGAACTCGCCAACCATTACGGTACTGCCATCCTTCCGGCCCGGGTCCGAAAACCAAGGGACAAGGCCAAGGTAGAAAAAGGCGTTCAGGATATCGAGCGTCAAATCCTAGCGGTTCTTCGCCACCGGCAATTTTTCTCCCTCGCCGACCTCAACGAGGCCATCGCCGAGCTTTTGGTGAAGTTCAATGCCAAACCCTTCCAGAAGATTCCCGGTTCCCGAAAGTCCCTCTTTGAGGAGCTGGAAAAGCCCCTTTTGAAGCCTCTTCCTGAGGTTCCCTACGACTTCGCCCAATGGAAACAAGCCCGGGTGCATATCGACTACCACGTCGAAATCGACCGACACTATTACAGCATTCCCTACCAATTGGTCGGCCAAAGTATTTGGGTTCGAACCACATCCTCCATCGTGGAATGTTTCCACCAACACAAGCGGGTGGCCAGCCATTTACGGTCCTTCGTGAAAGGCTATCACACTACCTGCAAGGACCATATGCCCAAGAATCACAAGGACTACGGGGATTGGAGCCCCGAAAGACTTTTGCGCTGGGCTCATTCGCTGGGGGATTCAGTCGAGAAATGCGTGGAACAGATATTGGCTTCCAAAGTTCATCCCCAGCAGGGTTACCGGGCCTGTCTGGGACTTATCCAACTTTCCAAGCAGTTCGGCGCGGCGAGGCTCAACGCCGCCTGCTCGCGCGCTTTGGCTTCCAACGCTGTTTCCCGAAGGAGCATCCAGTCCATCCTCAAGACCGGCCTGGATCAGCGTCCCTTGGAAAGCCAAGTGGTGTGTTTACCCCTTCCCCTGCACGACAACGTACGGGGATCGGCCTATTACCAGCTTTGAAATCAATCACAAGGAGGACGTATGCTTCAACACCCTACCCTGGACAAGCTTTATCAACTGAGATTGCCCGGCATGCTCAAGGCCCTGCAAGAGCAGATGGAAAATCCTGAATGCAGTTCCTTGAGTTTCGAGGAAAGGTTCGCTTTGTTGTTGGACCGGGAGGAGATGATGAGATCCAACAGCCGCCTCACCGCCAGGCTGCAAAGGGCGAAACTACGTCTTCCGGCAACGATGGAGGACGTGGATTACCAACAGCCCCGCGGTCTAGACAAGGCGAAAATCCTGTCACTGGCATCCTGCGCTTGGCTTCGATCCCATGACAACTGCCTGATTACAGGGCCCACGGGCTGTGGAAAGAGCTACCTAGCCTGTGCCCTGGGGCACCAGGGCTGCCGTGAAGGGTTCCACGTTCTTTACTTGAGGGTTCCCAAACTTTTCCAAGACTTGGCCCTGGCCAAGGCGGATGGACGATATGGGAAAATCCTCGTCTCCTTCTCCCACTATGACCTTTTGATCCTGGACGATTGGGGAACGGCGGTTCTCACCGATGAGCAACGCAAGGACTTGTTTGAGATATTGGAGGACCGATATGACCGGCGATCCACCTTGGTAACTTCCCAAGTCCCGCCAAGCCATTGGCACGAAATCATCGGAGACCCGACTTTAGCTGACGCCATTCTTGACCGGCTAATCCACAACTCCCATTCCATCGTCTTGAAAGGAGAATCCATGCGGAAAAATCGTAAAATCCAGGCCAACCCTGACGGCTAAACCATTTTCTTCTTTCAGAATTGGTTCTTGGCCGTGTAGCATCGGAAATTAATAAATCAGTCAAAGGAATTTAAAACCAGAATAACCCCGCGTCGAACACCTTCTAAATGCGCGCTTTGGATTGGATTTAGTGCGCGGATTTAATTGGAGGGAATGCGCGCTTTCGTTGGATTATGAAACAACCCAGTATGGGAGAGCTCAACCCAGTATTGGAGGCTGGCAACCCAGTACAACCTAGTATGGGGTGGCTCAACCCAGTATTGGAGGCTAGCAACCCAGTACAACCCAGTATGGGGGGACTCAACCCAGTATTTGAGCCAGCAACCCAGTACAACCCAGTATGGGGCGGCTCAACCCAGTATTGGAGGCTCAACCCAGTACAACCCAGTATGGGAGGCGGCAACCCAGTACAACCTAGTATGGGGTGGCTCAACCCAGTATTGGAGGCTAGCAACCCAGTACAACCCAGTATGAGAGGGCTCAACCCAGTACAACCTAGTATGGGGTGGCTCAACCCAGTATTGGAGGCTGGCAACCCAGTACAACCCAGTATTGGAAACTTACGTCGTCCGATTACATGGTTCAGTTGGGCGGTAAGCCCCCCTACGCTCAGGCTTCGGGGGGTATGCCCCCCTACGCCCTAGATGCCGGTAGCCCTGCCCGCAACCATTGAAGTTAAACTTAATGGGGAATTAGGCGAGAAACCCGGAGAAATAGTGTTATTTGATGTGAAAAGCTGGAATGAACTTAAAGCAAAGTAATTAAGTCCAAGAAATACATTTTTACGAAAATTCAGTTTTACTTTTTAAAAAACATACCGATTACTTTTAAAATTACCCCAATATATTCACCTTCATTTCACTAATATCTTACCCATTTATCACCCATAAAAAGACACCCGAACTTATCCGTGTCGAGTAAGAACCCTTGGATAAAGACACTATAAAATTAAGGTGTGTTTGCTGTTGTGAGGAATACAAAACCAAATTGCAACGTTTGGTTTATCCTTTTCTTAAGAAAGACCCTGAACTTTCAAATTTCTTGAACATATAATCCCTGGTTTACCCCCTGAACCGCTTGAAAAGCGGGGGTTTTTGTTTATACTGAACTGGTAGGTTCATCTAGTCTGTTGGGAGAAAAACGTGAAAACCATCGGGACCTTCGAGGCCAAAACAAGGTTATCCCATTACATTTCGGAAGTTCAGAAGAAGGGCGGGGAATTCGTGATCCTGAAAAGGGGCCGGAAAGCCGCCGTCCTGCTTTCCTTCGAACGACATGAGGGCAAATTGTCCCGGGAGAAATCAGAACGGATCATCACCGGTTTCCGGGAATTGCGCGATTCCTTTAAAAAGAAGCCCCGCCTTAAGGCCGTGGATCTAATCCGGGAAGGGCGCAAGCATTGAGGGATACTGTCATTGACGCATCCGTTTCCGCCTCTTGGTTCATCCCCGATGAGGCCACACCCGCTTCCGAAAAACTCCTGAAGGAAGTGTTGGAGGGCCGCACCCGCCTGGTGGAACCGGCCCTTTGGGAATATGAAATCCTGAACGTCCTGCGGGGAGCCGTGGCGCGTCGGCGGATGGGGGAACATGAGGCCAAGAAAGCCGTTCACCTGCTTTCCCAAGTACCCGTGGAGATTGTTCCCATGGATGGGGAAAGCCGCACGGCCGTCCTGGAGGCCTGTTTGCGGCACGGTTTGTCTGCTTACGACGCCGCTTACCTGGTTTTGGCCGACTTGCGCGGGATTTCCCTGTTGAGCGCCGACCCCGACCTTCTCTCCCAGCGTTCCCGCTTTACCTGGATCAAGCCGATTTAGGATTCAGAAAGATTCAACTCTAAAAAAGGATTCAGGGCAAACGGGCCCTGAATTTCAATGAATGCCCGGTCAGGAGATTGCGGGAAAAACTCATCCAGATCAGTTACTTTGGCTTCTTGGATCAGCATTTTTTTGTGGTTTTATACCTTTGGTAACGATTTTTCTTTCTAACATCACTAGGGTACCAGACGCATCTAACGTTAAGGCAGTCGTAACAGTGCCTGGAAAGGTACTGAAAAAAGAAAATCAGCGATGGCTAAAAAACCAGGCCCAAGGGTTGAATACGGTTTTTCATCTCGCTGATGACTTTCTTTTCCTCCGCCTCATTCGCGGCCTCGAAAGTCACGGAAAACCTCAAATAATGGCCGGCGTCATCCCAGGGAACAGTCGAGATCAAGCTGTTCTCGATGAGATATTCCGAGAATTCCGCGGCGGTGGCGAATGTTTTCCCGGCTTTCGTTCCCTTGGGGGATTTGACGTAACAATAGAATGTCCCCTTGGGTTTTTTGGCGTCAAACCCCAATTCCCGCAGGGCTTGGACCAATAAGTCAAACCTTCGGGAATACTTGGACGTGGTTTTCTCCGTGATTTCCGGGTGCTGGAGAGCGTGGATACCGGCCTTCTGGATGGCCCTGAACTGCCCGGAATCGGTGTTGTCCTTGACGGCGGCGAAGGCCTTTACCGCTTGGGGGTTTCCAACGATAAAACCGATGCGCCATCCGGTCATGTTGAAGGCTTTGGAGAGGGAATGGACTTCCACCCCGACGTCCATGGCTCCCTCGGCCGACAGGAAACTCAGGGGTTTATAACCATCGTAAGTCAGGGCGCCATAGGCCGCGTCATTCACCACCACCAGGTTATTTTTTTTCGCGAATTCAACGGTATGCTTGAAGAATTCCAAGGTAGCCACCGCGCCAGTGGGATTGTTGGGGTAGTTGATATACAACAACTTGGCCTTGCGCAGGACATCGGGGGGGATGGACGAAAAATCCGGGAAAAAGGAATTGGATTCCAGGAGGGGAAGATTATAAACCTCCCCGCCGAGGTATTTCGTGTAGGTAGCCGTCACGGGATAACCCGGAACCGTCGTCAGGACTATCTCCCCCGGATTCACAAAACAAATGGGTAACATGGCTAAGATAGGTTTTGAGCCAACGCCATGGATAATGTTTTCCGATGGGTCCAGGTTTTTGAGGCCGTAAATCTTGGCCATATAAGCCGCCGCCGCTTCCTGGAACTCGGGAATGCCGTTATCGGCGTACCACCGGTTCTCGGGTTTGGGGGCTTCCTGGGCTAATCGGCTGACCACGCCGGGGTCCGCCGGCCAATCGGGTTCACCCACTCCCATGTCGATCAGGGGCAGGTCCGGACGGGCTTTTTTAGCCCTGGCTTTGGCCCTTTTGATCATCTCGAATTTATATATCTCTGTGGATTTGCCGAACATCTTTCCGCCCAGCCTTTCGGCGAATTTATCCTCGAAAAATGACATTTTTATTTTCTCCTTTGTCCGCATTGTAACTTTTTTATCAACATAAAATCCATGTTTCCAACGATTTTGGGCTGATTTCAAAACCCGGTATTGGATTTAATCTTCTTCCGGTTAAAATAACCCCTTTGAATTTAGCTGCAAATAAGAAAAATCCATTCTTCGGCTATTCCTGATTTCTTATTTGGAAATTGAAACCATTAACGGGATCAGGATTTTTCATTTTCACCCTGGCTGAATCAAAAGAATAAGACGAGTTTTCAATAAATCGGTTAGGAAACCCACATGCTGCGTGACTGCCTAGTCAAACTCTCCCAAAAGAAATCCCTGACGGAGACCGATGCCTACGATTGTATGATCGAGATATTGGAGGGAAAAGCAATAGCCACCCAAGTCGCGGCTTACCTGGCTTTCCTCAACATCGAGTTTGAGACAACCGAGGAAGTGGTTGGAAGCGTGAAAGCCATGCGCGACAAGATGATACGGGTCAACGCGGAGGGATTGGACGCCATCGACGTGTGCGGGACCGGGGGCGACCACAAGGGCACCTTCAACATTTCCACCACGGCGGCCTTAGTTCTGGCCGGGGGCGGGGTGAACGTGGCCAAGCATGGCAACCGGGCCGCTTCCAGCCAATGCGGAAGCGCGGAAGTCCTGGACGCTTTGGGCGTGAAAATCGACCCCACCGTCCGCGTGATCGAGGATTGCCTGCGTGAAGCGGGAATCGCCTTTTTATTCGCCCCCCATTTCCATCCGGCCATGAAAAACGTGGCAACGATCCGGAAGGAGTTGGGAATCAGGACGATTTTTAACGTTTTGGGACCCATGAGCAATCCGGCTTCCGTGAAACGGCAGGTGATAGGGGTATTCGACGCGGAAAGGGCCAGGATCATGGCGGAGGCCTTGATTAAGTCAGGAACCGAGAGGGTCATTACCCTCCACAGCCGGGACGGGCTGGACGAGGTTTCCTGCGCCGATGAGACTTTCATCTGGGAATATAAGAAGGATGCCGCCGGCACCATCAGCCGGCTTTCAGAAGTCATCCAACCCGAGCAATTCGGTTTCCAACGCAGGCCCCTGGAAACGATCCAGGGCGGGGACGCGGCCGCGAACGCGAAAATCATTTTGGCGGTCCTGAACGGGGAGAAAAATCCTTTCCGCGAGTCGGTGGTCATGAACGCGGCGGTCGGTTTTTACATAGCGGGGAAAAGTCCCACCATCCTGGACGGCCGAGCCCTGGCGGAAACATCCATTGACTCGGGAAAAGCCTTGCAGGCTTTGAAAAAATTGGAAGAAATTTCACATCTTTAAAATCCCATAATTCCGAACAGCCCATGAAGGAAAGGTTTTAAAAATTGAGCATACTTCAGCAAATTGCCCAGACTAAGCTTGTTGAAATCGCCGGCCTTAAAAAGGAAACGGGGTTGGAGGCCTTGAGGGAAGCGGCCCAGGCGCAACCACCGCCCAGGGATTTCTTAAAAGCCATCCACTGTCCGGGTAAATTGTCCCTGATCGCGGAACTTAAAAAGGCCAGCCCTTCCAAGGGCCTTCTGCGGCAGGATTTCCAGGTGGATACAATCGCCAAAACATACGCGAAGGCCGGCGCTCAGGCCCTATCCGTACTCACGGATGTCCAGTATTTCCAGGGTTCCATGGAGAATTTGAAAATTGCCAAGGCCTCTTGTGATCTACCCGTTCTTCGGAAAGATTTCATCCTGGATGAAATCCAAATTTATCAGTCGCGCTCGGCGGGGGCTGACGCCATTTTGTTGATCATGGCCATGATGCCGCCCGCCAAATTGAAAGAACTCTTAAATGTTTCAACGGCCTTAAAAATGGCCAGCCTCGTGGAGGTTCATGACGAGAGGGAATTGGATTTTGCCATAAGATCCGGCGCGAAAATCATCGGCATCAATAACAGGAACTTGAACGATTTCTCGGTAAGCCTGCAAACCACCTTGGCCTTAATTGAAAAGTGCCCCAAGGGCATTCCGATTGTCAGTGAAAGCGGTATTTACCAGCGGGAAGACGCGATTCGCTTGCATAAGGCCGGGGCTTCGGCCATCCTTGTGGGAGAGGCTTTCATGACCGCGAAGGACCTGGAAGCGGCAGTCAGAACCCTCATGCCGGAGATTTAAATGTTTCGAGTTAAAATTTGCGGCGTCACCCGAATGGAGGACGTCAGGTTTATCGCGAAAGCCGGGGCGGACGCGATTGGCTTTCAAATGTCCTTGGGACCCAGGAAATTAAGCCCGGAATACGCGAGAAGATTGGTTAAAAATGTTCCTCCCCTTGTAACCCCGATAGGTGTTTTTGTGGATGAGCCGATCAACAAAGTCGTTCGATTGGTCAAATATTGCGGTTTCCATGCCGCGCAGCTTCATGGAAGCGAGAGGGCCGACTACTGCGACAAGCTGGATTTTCCTGTCATAAAGGCCATCCGCATGAAAACCAAAAAATCTTATATCCCATTTCGAGGCTACCGGGTATCGGCGTTTTTATTGGATTCCTATAATGAAAAAACGCCCGGGGGGACTGGCCAATCCTTTCAAGCCCGTTGGTCGGCTGAAGCCATCAAGTGTCTTCCGAAACCGGTGATTCTGGCTGGAGGTTTGACCCCAGATAACGTTCAACAGGCCATCAGGGATTCGCACGCGTTCGGAGTTGATGTTTCCAGCGGCGTGGAAATTTATCCAGGCCGCAAGGATCCCCGCAAAGTCTCCGCTTTTATCCGCAGGGCCAAAAGTGTTTTTGCCGGTTGAGATTTATGACACGCGAATAACCTGAAATCGAGGGGTTTCCATAAAAGGTTTTCTGAAAAAGGAGGCGATAGCCGACTTTTTCAGAGGTTACAAATTTATTTAAATAGAAAATGACTGGAGAATTAAAGCTGTGATGGCCGACCAAAAATCATTAATTATTAAATTGGCCCATATTTATTACAATACCGGGAGCTGGGACAAGGCTATTCTTGAATATGAAAAGATCATCGCTCTTGATCCGAATGATCACAATGTGCGTTTGACGCTTGGAGAACTATATGTAAAAAAAGGGGATGTTGAGAGAGCTTTTAAAGAGTTTGAACTCGCTGGGAACGCTTATTTAAAAGAGAAAAACGTCAAAAAGGCCGCGGGCGCTTTTAAGGAAGTCGCGAGTTTGGTCCAGAAAATGGTCGAGCCTCAGGATATGGAAAAAGCTATTAACATCTATAAAGATATTCTAACTAAACTTCCCGAAGCTGCGGAAGCGTTAATGAACTTGAGAGACCTTTATTCAAGGCATAATTTAATGGAAGAAGCCTTTAATTGCACAATACAACTGGGAGATCTTTTTAACCGGTTGGATTACATAGATAAAGCCGAAAGTGAATATATGCGCGCTTGTTCGTTGGACCCTCAAAATGAGTTAGCCCAGTCAAAGCTGGAACAATTACAAAATGAAAAGAGTCATTTCGGAACAGCGCCTTCCTCCGGAGGAGCAAATTAAAATGCGCCAATATCCCGATCAGAACGGATATTTTGGCCCCTATGGGGGTCAATATGTCCCTGAAACCCTCATGGTGGCTCTTCAGGATTTAACCAAAGCCTATATGAAAGCCAGGAAAGACGCTGGGTTTCAATCCGAATATCAAAAACAATTGGCTGAATACAGCGGCAGGCCCACTCCGTTAACCCTGGCGGCCAGGTTGACTCAAAATCTCAAGGGCGCCAGGATTTACTTGAAACGGGAGGATTTGAATCATACCGGCGCCCATAAGATCAACAATTGCCTGGGCCAAATTCTTTTGGCCAAAAAAATGGGTAAAAAACGAATTATCGCGGAAACCGGGGCAGGCCAGCATGGGGTAGCGACCGCTACCGTATGCGCCCTTTTCGGGCTCAAATGCGAGATTTACATGGGCTTGGAGGATACCAGGAGGCAAGCCCTGAATGTTTTCAGGATGAAATTGCTGGGAGCTGAAGTTCACCCTGTGACAGCGGGAACCAAGACTTTAAAAGACGCCATGAGCGAGGCTATCCGGGATTGGGTGACCAATGTCAATACCACTTATTACCTCATTGGCTCGACCGCCGGCCCCCATCCCTACCCCATGATGGTTCGCGATTTCCAAAAAGTCATTGGCGTGGAGGCCCGTAAACAAATTCTTAAGGCCGAAGGGCGCCTGCCAGGGGCCTTGGTCGCTTGCGTGAACGGGGGATCCAATGCCATCGGCTTGTTTTACCCATTCCTTCGGGATCGAAAAGTCCAAATGGTAGGCGTGGAAGCGGCGGGGGATGGAATCCGCACAAAACGCCACGCCGCTACCATGGCCAAAGGAAAACCCGGGATTCTTCACGGGAGTTACAGCTACGTACTACAAAGCCCAGACGGCCAAATCAATGAGACCCATTCCATCTCAGCGGGTCTGGATTATCCGGGGGTAGGCCCGGAACATGCGTGGCTTAAGGATACTGGGAGGGCAACTTACGTGTCGGCGACCGACCAACAGGCACTGGAAGCCTTTCAAATACTCGCTTTACAGGAGGGAATCCTTCCCGCCTTGGAAAGCGCCCATGCCCTTTATCAAGCCATGAAAATGGCCCCCAAGATGCCCCGGACAGCCTCCCTGATCGTGAATCTCTCAGGCCGCGGCGATAAGGATGTCAACACCGTCTTGGACCGTTTGGGAAACAACTTAAAAGGTGATTCCCGTTGAGCACGATCCTTCATCGTTTATTTTTTGAAGCCCGTCGTAAACGCAAAGCGCTTTTTCTTCCCTATGTCTGCGTGGGATATCCCGGCTACCAAGCTTCCATCAAGGCGGCGGAAGGGGCGCTGGAAGGCGGGGCTTCCGCGTTGGAATTGGGAGTTCCATTCTCCGACCCGATCGCGGACGGCCCCACTTTGCAAAAGGCAAATCAAATTTCACTGGACCAAGGAACCCGATTGTCAGATGTTTTCCGCGTGATCAAGTCCCTCCGGAAAAAGGGTTATCAGCAGCCTCTTTTAGTCATGACTTATCTGAATCTTGTCGAACAGATGAAATGGCCTGTATTCGTGAATGAACTTCACATGGCGGGGGGAAATGGGGCCATTATTCCGGATTTGCCGCTTTTCAAATTCACGGAAAAAGAAGTTCATTTAAAGCCAAAAGGCTTAAGTTTAATTCCCTTTATCGCCCCTACCTCAAGCCCGGAAAGGATCAAGATGGCCGATGCCCTAGGGGCCTCGTTTTTGTATTATGTCAGTGTTACCGGTGTGACGGGTGCCAGAAAAGAACTGGCTCCTGGCCTTATTTCGAGTTTAATCAATCTCAGAAGAAGACTTAATACCCCTATTGTTGTTGGATTTGGGATATCAAATTCCAGGCAAGCGGCGGCAGTAGGAAAAGCGTCGGATGGGGTCATTATCGCCAGTGCCCTCATACAGCTGATTGAAAAAACTCCTAGGGCGAGGATAGGCGAAAAAGTAGAGAATTATTGCAGGGAAATTGTTAAAGGCATGAATCATTAAGAGGATATTTGTTTTAATCGAATTTTGGGATGTAAATTGAAAATTCATATATTTTTGGAGGTCCAGTTTGGTTTGGTTTAAGAAAGCAAAAAAAATCATTTCCAGGGTAGTGGAAGTGAAAAAAGCCGTCCAGGTTCCGGAAGGCCTTTATGAAAAATGCAGGAAGTGTTCCACTCTTTTATATAACAAAGACCTGGATAAGAATTTCAAGGTATGCCCCCAATGCGGTTACCATTACCAGATTTCGGCGCTTGAAAGGCTTTACCTGACAGTTGACTCGGGAACTTTCAAGGAATATGACGAAAACCTAGTCTCCGTGAACCCCCTACATTTCCCGGAATACGAGGAAAAGGTCAATAGGGGAATTGAAAAAACCAAAATGCCCGAGGCGGTAGTGACGGGTTTGGCCAAAATCGCCGGACAACCAGTCTCACTAGCCATCACTGATTTTCAATTCATGGGCGGCAGCATGGGCAGTGTGGTTGGGGAAAAAATCACAAGGGCCATCGAAAGGGCGATCGCAAAAAAATGCGGGATGGTCATTGTGTCGGCCTCCGGCGGGGGAGCCCGTATGCAAGAGGGAATCTTGTCACTCATGCAAATGGCCAAAATATCCGCGGCATTGGCCCATTTAGGTAAAGCGGGACTTCCTTATATATCGGTTTTAACCGATCCCACCGCGGGTGGAGTGGCGGCTTCCTTCGGAATGTTGGGGGACATCAATATAGCCGAACCGGGAGCCATGATTGGATTCGCGGGTCCCAGGGTCATCGAGCAAACCATCCGCCAGAAACTTCCCAAAGGATTTCAACGCTCTGAATTCCTATTGGAACATGGGTTTGTCGATATCATCGTCAAAAGGCATGATTTGAAAGCCACCATCGGAAAGTTCCTTAAGTTTTTATTTCCGTGAAACTTACCACAAGCCTGGATTCCCTGGAGCGCTTTGGGTGGCGATTCGGCTTGGAAACCATACGAGCCTTGTTATCGGAACTGGACAATCCCCATCTCTCTCTTAAATGCGTCCATGTCGCTGGTTCCAACGGCAAAGGCTCGACCTGCGCCTATATGTCTTCCTTCCTGCGTCAAGAGGGATACCGGGTTGGCCTCTACACATCACCCCACTTGTCCGATATCCGGGAAAGATTCCGTATCAACGGGCGGTGGATCTCCGGCAAGGAATTTCAAAATTATTCCAAAAGAATACTTCAAGCCTGCGTCAGCGTTCGAAGAAAGACGGGGCATACCCCCACCCACTTCGAGGCGTTAACGGCCCTGGCTTTTCTCTGGTTTAAGGAGAAAAAGGTTGATTGGGTTGTCCTTGAAGTGGGTTTAGGCGGGCGTTTGGACGCCACCAATATTATCGCTTCTCCCGCGGTCTGCCTTATCACTCCCATAGGATTGGAACACCAGGAAATTCTCGGGAAAAACATTCCTGAAATAGCCTGGGAGAAGGCAGGCATTTTGAAAAAAGGAACCCCGGCCGCGACTATTCAATACAACGCCAAGGCCTTGGAGAAGATCGGGGAAACGGCCCGATTAAAAGGAGTTCCTCTATGGGTTGGAGGAAAAGATTTTAATTATAAGATCGAGGGAAATGGGTTTCGCTGGCAAGGACCTGGATTATCCTCAAAGTTCAAACTACCGGGCGGCTCTGAATTCCAAATGATCAACGCATCCCTGGCGATAGCCGGAATTCAAATCCTAAAGCGGTATGGATTAAAAGCCCTGCCTCCAATGCTTCAAAAGGGAATATCAACTTTTCGTTGGCCGGGAAGGGTTGAAGTTCTCTCCAGAAAGCCGTTGATTTTGCTGGATGGGGCCCACAATCCTGATGGGGCCTTGGGGCTTGCGGGATATTTAAAGAAAAAATATCCCCGCAAACGATGGTTAGTCTTAAATGGATTTTTGAGGGACAAGGATTTCCGCTCATTTGCCAGAATTATGGCGCCCTTAACCTTTCAGGCAATCGTGACTGAACCGCCTAGCGAGCGAAGGGAAAGCGGGATCTTGGTATTTAAGGCATGGGAAAAAGAAAAGATCCATCCGCTTCTTGTTCCCGATTGGTGGAAGGCGCTTTGGTTTGCTTTGAAAAAATTGAACTCCTCTCATGGAAGAAATCCACTTTTAATCACCGGATCATTCTATCTGGGGGGGGCCTGCCGTCAAAGTTTGGTTAAATCGCGGGGCCTTGAAATTATTTGAAAAGTATGTGACGAACTCAGCATTATCTATTTTTCAATCAGGTTGAAAGGTTGTTTGCCGGGCTCGAAGCGATAGACCAAAGGCGGCATTGAAGGCCTAAAAGAAAAAATTGTACGTTCATGAATTGATGGCTGAAGGTATATTCGGTTAATCCCCAAACAAGCACTGCGGTGAAAATGGATAAGAACGCCCAATTTAAAGATTGGAGTCCGAGATCCAAGGGCTTAAATGACATCGCCTTAAAATAATACGCAAAAATCCAAACCAGGTAAGCGGCCAAACCGAGCCACCCATTTTGCGCGAGGATTTGGAGGAAATTATTATGCAGGTGCGGCTGGGTGGGTTCCGGGGCGTTGGGCGATTTGTATTTGGGGTAGAGATCCTCAAGGTTCCCCTGGCCGATGCCCCATGGGTAATCCTTGATGATTTGAAGACCAGCGCTCCAAATAAACAATCTTTGGTTGTTGGTTTTATCAATTTGGTGGCTGGAATTCATGCTCACCTTGAAATTCCAAATGCTTTGTACCCGCTCTTTCAGGTCGCGGGGAAGCATGAAAAAAAGCGCAATGACGATTGCCATTCCGATAAACAGCCATTTTCGGTTTATCTTCCAAGTTAAAACCATGAATCCAACGATAAAACCAATCCAGGCGCCCCGGGTTTGCGTCAGGATTAGGGCGATTCCCACCATGAGAAGGGAAAACCAAACCCATTTGTTCCTCGGGAATTCTTTCAACAGTAGTATTTGGAATATCAGCGTGACCATCAAAAGGCCCCCAAAAACCATCTTGTCCCCCGAGAATGAATCAATGCGGGCTTGATTTAAAAATAGATATTTCCCGATTCCCCACATTGCGCAAAAGGTTGAGCCCCCGATAAAAACGAAAATCAATTTTCTGATTTGATTAAAGGATAAATTGATAGAGCCGATGAAAAAAACAAGAAGTAAAGTGAGGTATTTATGGACAGTATGAAAACTCTTTAAGGGATTTATTCCGAGGACGGCGCCCAGGAAAAAGCTGGATAGAAACAGGAGGGTGGCAATGGCGAAAGCTCCGCTGGGCCAATGGATGGATTGTTTGTTTTTAAAGAAATAAAAAAGAGAAATCCCAACGCCAACCCAGATAATATTCTGCATGGCAATGGATGCTACCGCCGAAGCCGAGAAAACTAATAAAGTCCAGTAAAGGTATCGATTCATTGGGGGTTTGATTTCCACGGCGAAATTATAGAGTGAATCGCCCCGGATCGAAACCACTCTTAATGAGGATAAACCCTTTATTCAAGCCAAGCCGAAGCGCTGGTGTTTCCGGCATTATTTTTTATTTCGGTAAAAGGCAGGACTCAATTTCAGATACTCCCTTGTTTCGTTGACAGGGAGAAGCTTGAATGTTTAAATAACCCCTAGTTTTATGGGTTTTCCGGTGGAAAGAAGTGTCGGAAAGCCATTCTGGCTCTGGGGCGTTCCTAAAAGAACGATTTGAAATTAGGGCGTTTCGGTTCCTTTGGCGGAGGATATTCATGTCAAATATGGTCATGAAAAATGTGACTAAAGTTTATGGGAATAATATTGTCGCGGTAAATAATGTCAATATAGAAGTCCAGGATAAAGAATTTTTAGTTTTGGTCGGTCCCTCCGGCTGCGGTAAATCCACGACGCTGCGCATGGTGGCGGGTCTGGAAGAACTCTCGAGCGGTGATATCCGGATTGACGATGTCCTCGTCAATGACGTTCCCCCCAAGGACAGGGACATCGCCATGGTTTTCCAAAACTATGCTTTGTATCCCCATATGACCGTTTTTGAGAATATGGCCTTTGGCTTGAAACTCCGCAAATACCCAAAAGAAGAAATCAAACAAAGAGTTTATGAGGCCGCGAACATCCTTGGAATCCAGGAGCTTCTGGTCCGGATTCCAAAAGAGCTTTCCGGCGGACAACGCCAAAGGGTGGCGGTAGGCAGGGCCATCGTCCGCAAGCCCAAGATATTCCTTTTCGACGAACCGCTTTCCAACTTGGACGCCAAACTCAGGGTTCAAATGCGCGCCGAGATTTCAAAACTTCACACCCGCCTGCAGGCAACGATGATTTACGTTACCCACGACCAATTGGAAGCCATGACCATGGGAGACCGTATCGCGGTCATGAAGGACGGCTATGTCCAGCAAATCGCCGATCCCATCACCCTTTATGAGAAACCCGTCAACAAGTTCGTCGCGGGGTTCATCGGCACGCCAGCCATGAATTTCATGGAAGGCTCGCTCAACAAAAAACGCACGGGAACCTATTTCAACGAGGAAAATTTCGAGATTAAGCTCCCGGATAATTTCGCCAGCCTCCTGGAAGGGCACGTTGGGCGTGAGGTCGTCCTGGGAATCAGGCCGGAGGATATTCACGACAAAATGGACGCTTCGAGCGCTTCCCCTGATTCCACCATCAGCGCGACCGTTGAGATTATTGAACCCTTGGGCGCTGAGGCTTACTTATATTTGACCACGGGAAAAAGCCCGTTTATCGCCCGTGTCAGCAGCCATGATCAAATCGAAATCAACCAGGATATCGAATTGGTTTTCAACATGAGGAAGGTCCATATTTTCGACAAAGAAACAGAGAAGTGCTTGACGAATTAAAGCCGGACCATAATTAGAAGAAACTCAAAAACCGGGATTAGTCCCGGTTTTTGAGTTTCTGGGTAAGATGAATCATAAACTGGGAAAAAGTCTGGAACTTATCCCTAAATACCTACTGAGCGGACGATTGCAGAATCCCCCCTTTGAAAAAGGGGGGGGAGGGGGGTATTAGCTTTTGTTGTATAACACTCAGAGGCTAACTTCCCCTCAATCCCCCTCTTTCAGAGGGGGAAGATTAAAAGAATCAATAGACCGTAGGTGCTTTGTACATAGGCATAGAATAATAAAATGGACTTTTCGTTAAAAAGGATTTCAAGATGAGAATTTCCGTTGTCGGTACTGGTTATGTAGGATTGGTGACTGGATCTTGTTTCGCGGACTTGGGAAATTCGGTGATTTGTGTTGATGTCGATAAAAGAAAAATCCAAGAACTACAGAAGGGAAACGTCCCCATCTTTGAGCCGGGGCTGAAGGAAATCATCCAAAGGAACAAGGGCCACAGGCTTTTTTTCACTACTGATTTGACCAAAGCGGTTCAAACTACCGACTTTATTTTTATCGCGGTGAGCACTCCTCCCGGAAAAGGCGGGGAAGCGGACATCAGCAATGTCAAAGCGGTGGCAAAGGGAATCGCCAAATCCATTAACCGATATAAAATCATCGTAAACAAAAGTACCGTGCCTATCGGCATGGGGGATGTGGTGACGCAAATCATCATTAAAAACAGCGCAAAGGAAGTTCTCTTTGATGTCGTTTCGAATCCCGAGTTCTTGAGGGAAGGATCGGCAGTCACTGACCTTTTAAGGCCGGAAAGGGTTGTCATAGGCGCCACGCGCCGGTCGGCCGCCCAAAAAGTGGCGGAAATTTATAAACCCCTTCATTGCCCGGTATTGATCACCGATTTGAAGAGCGCTGAAATGATCAAATACGCCTCTAACGCGTTTTTAGCCACAAAAATTTCCTTTATCAACGAGATCTCAAACCTTTGCGATAAGGTGGGAGCGGATGTTTTGCAGGTCACCAAGGGTATGAGTTATGACTCCCGGATTGGGGGACAGTTTTTAAACGCCGGGCTGGGATTCGGAGGAAGCTGTTTCCCGAAAGATGTGGCGGCTTTGGTCGAAATCGGGAAAAAAAGCGGTTATCCATTTCGAATACTGCCGGAAGTATTGAAGGTGAACCAACTTCAAAGACTATCATTTGCTGAAAAAGTGAGAAAAACAATCGGCCCATTGAAGGGCAAAATATTGGCGGTTTGGGGTTTATCATTCAAACCGAACACGGATGATCTTCGCGAAGCGCCATCCTTGACCATTCTGCCGGTTCTGCAGGGCGCGGGGGCGAAAATAAGGGCTTACGATCCCGTATCCATGGATAAAGCGAAAGATTATTTCCCGGACATTAAGTACTGCAAATCGCCATACGAGGCGGCCCAGGGCTCGGACGCGGTCTTGGTTTTAACCGATTGGAACGAGTTTAAACAGATTGATTTCAATAAATTAAAAAACCTAGTCAAACAGCCCTTCCTTCTCGATGGACGTAATATGTATGATTCGCAGGAATTGACGGAAATGGGGTTTACTTATACTGGAATGGGACGCGGTGAGGTTTTGAATTTTTAATGAACCCCCTTGTTAATATCGGATCATTCCCCATGGAATTCATTGGAAATCCGGGATATCCATTAGCTGTGTTTTTGACGGTAATAAAAATGACCCTTATGATGATGAGGACAATCCCAACCCGTTGAATATTTATGGAAGGACTAAATGGCAAGGAGAAAAACTAATTCTCGCGGAGTATCCTTTTTTCCATTTGATTCATTTGTCTTGGTTTTAGCCTTTATAAAACGGGGGAAATAAATCCTTCATTAAGGCCTTGGCCCGGGACATTAAAAGAATATTTGACAAAGGATTGGATACATGAGCCAGCCGAAACTTTCCATCGTCATTCCTATCTATAACGAGGAAGCAAGGATTGGAAAAACACTTGAGGAAGCTTTCGTTTATTTGAAAAAAAAGAAGTGGACAGCTGAAATTATTTTAGTGGATGACGGATGCAAAGATAAAACCCTTCAAATCGTAGAGAAATTCCGGAAAAAAACAGGAAAGCTTATTGGCCTTAAGGTCCTGCGGCATGATATGAATCGGGGAAAAGGAGCGGCGGTCAGGACCGGGGCCTTGGCGTCCCAAGGCCGTTTAGTTCTTTTTATGGACGCGGACAATGCTACCCCCCTTACCCAATTCGACAAGTTTGAACCAGCATTTAATGAGGGTTATGAGGTGCTGGTGGGGAGCCGGGCAGTGGACCGCAAGCTGGTCAAAGTTCATCAACCCATTTACCGGGAAGCCATGGGGAGAATTTTCAATATATTAGTTCAAACGCTGGCGACTCCCGGGATATGGGACACCCAATGCGGTTTTAAGGCTTTTACCCGTGAAGCGGCCAAGAGCATTTTCCCCCAACAAACGATCGAGCGGTTCGGCTTTGACGTTGAACTCCTCTATATAGCAAAAAAACACGGGTTCCGAATGTCAGAAATACCCGTGGAGTGGTTTGATTCCCCCTATTCAAAAGTCAACGTCATTCGGGATTCGACGCGCATGTTTTTCGATCTTCTCGTTGTTCGGTGGAATGATCTCCAGGGCCGTTACTCTCATTTTAAACCTAATTCCGCAGGTCTATGACAACCGTTGAAAGCCGTGCCCGCCGGATAACAAAGAACACTCTCTTCCTTTTCGGCGCGGATTTTCTCTCCCGTATTTTCACTTGGGCCCAGATTGCTTACCTGACCCGCACTTGGAGGGAGGTGGGGGTTTACGGACAATACGCAGTAGTAGTAAATTGGATTTCTATTTTCGCTATTTTCAGCGAATTGGGCCTGAACACGCTGGTTGTCCGGGAAGTGGCCCGAAACAAGACGTCCTCAAATTTTTACCTTCGAAACGTCATGGTTTTGCGGATCTTCTTTTCCACTGCCCTTTGGTTTATTTTAATAGGGTCGGCTTTTATCTTGAAATATGAGCCGGTCCTTAAAATAGGAATGGCGGTTTTGGGACTGCGTATTTTTTTAGACTCCCTTTCCGGGGGTTATATCTATCTTTTTCAAGCTCATGAAAAGATGGGAATTAATTCCTTTTCCCTTATTTTATCGGCGTCTATTCGGTTATTCGGCATCATGCTGGTTGTTCATTGGGGAGGAGGAGTTGTAGAGACCTGCTGGATTTGGGTCTTGGCCAGTTCGATCCAATTATTGGTGGTATCGTTGGCAGGCTACCGGCAAGGATGGTGGCCCCAGTTATATATGCTCCATATAAATGAGGTGTTTTCCGTATTTAAAGAAGCCATTCCATTGGCGACTTTTGGGGCCCTCCAGATGCTTTATTATCGAGTGGATGCAGTTTTATTGAAAAGTTTATCCGGAAACGAGTCAGTTGGTTATTACGACTTGGCTTGCAGGGTTTTATTGGTGGCGCTCATGCTTTCCCAACAATTTAACCAGGCCCTATTTCCCGTATTTTCCTCACTCCAGGATGATCCTCATAAATTCAGCCGATTGGCGTTCCGGGCCATCAAGGTTCTTGTTTTTCTAGGCCTTCCCATAACGATGGGGGGTTATTTTCTTTCGGAGCCCTTGCTTGTTTTAATTTCAGGCCCAAAGTACTCTCCCTCAGGCCCTTTGTTCGCGGTTCTAGCGTTGTCCGTTCTATTTTTTTTCCTCTCTAACGTTTATACCAGCGTCTTAGCCATTAAGAACACCGGCCGCTTGAACGCTCTTTTCCTAGTATTATTCCTGTTAAATGTGCTTTTAAACCTTATTTTTATCCCGCGATGGGGAGCGTTGGGAGCCTCCTGGGCCACTGTGGTTTGTGAAATATTTGGAATTTTTATAGGGTTTAACATGACTCGACCTTATCTTCATTTTCCAGCGGGGATTCATTTATTCAAACCCATATTCACGGCATTAGCCGCATCAAGCATAATGGGACTTGGAATTTTTCTTGATCCGCGTCTTTACTGGCTTGTCTTGGGTCCCCTGGTTTATGGTTCGGGACTTTACTTATTACGGGCTTTTAATGACGAGGACTTATCCAGCTTAAAATCGATAATTGGCCTTAAGGCCTTAAGGAATCAAGAATGATTGTTACTTCCCTCAGCGGCGGGCTTGGAAACCAAATGTTCCAATACGCGACGGCGCGAAGTCTGGCTGACCGCTTGGGAGTGGGTTTGGAACTGGATATCCGTGATTTGGCAACCCCGGGAGAACCCGCGATTCGAGACGATGACAAAGGTGTTGTCCGCGTTTATGGTTTGGATTTATTCCAATTGCGCGCGGGAATCGCGAACCGATTGGGGTTGGCCGCGAGGGGTTTTTTTGTTTCCCGGAAAATCAGGTACTTCCTTGCGGAACGCGGATGGCTCCAGGGCGATTACATTCGCGAAAAGAAATTTACGCACCAAGAGGTCAAGGCGAAAAACGGGAATTTTACCTATCTGGAGGGTTATTGGCAGTCCTGGAAATATATTGGGGAAAATAGGGAAAATATCCAAGGGGATTTCTCGCTTAAAACCGAAGCAACGGGGAGGAATTTGGATTTGCTGGGTAAAATCAGGTCCCGGAATTCGGTTTGCATTCACGTCCGGTTGGGAGATTACATCAGTTCCACATCCGCTTCTACGGCCCATGGCAATCTCACCGCATCTTATTACCAGGCAGTTCTTCGGAGGATTAGGAGAAGGCCTCAAAAATTTTCCTATTTTCTTTTTTCAGATGAGCCGGAAAAGGCCATGAGATTTATCCCTCCGGGTATAAAAGTGGCGGCGATTGATCATAACGTCGGATCGCCCCATGAAGACCTTCGCCTCATGAGCGCTTGTAAGACTTTTGCGATTGCTAACAGCAGTTTTTCCTGGTGGGCGGCCTGGCTTTCCCAACGTTCTGGTAAATGCGTGTTCGCTCCCCGTAATTGGTTCGCGGGTTTGGGACATGACACGAGGGATTTAATCCCTAGGGAATGGACCAGGGTGTGAGAAGAACCGGAAATTTTTTTTATACGAGGCTTCTGTTTTGAAATCCGATTTTGAACTTAGAAGTTTAATAAGGCAATCCGTTGCCAGTTTTCTCTCCCGTAAACGAATCCTATCCCAGGCTGGCATCATGGCTGGGGCGCGGGTGGCGGGTCTGGCTTTCGCTTTTGTTGGTACAGCCTGGGCGGTCCGGTGCCTGGGATCCTATAACCTGGGTCTTTCTGGGATGGTTCAGAACATGGTGTCGCAAGCCACCATTCTTCTCAGTGCCATATATACCACAGTGCTCATACGGGAATACAAATACGCCCGCACTGAAGGCGCTCGAAACCAGCTCATCCGGATCACCACAACCTTCCGTTTGGCTGGTTCTTTGTTGTTTTGCCTCGTAGGCGCTACCGTTATGGCCTTCCACATGGTCCCAGCTGATTACCATTTTGCCGGATGGTTCTTTATCCCTTTGCTTCTGGTTAACGCGCTCCAACCCACCTGGGTCTTCCAAGCCGCCGAAAAACAGCACTTCCAATCCGCGATCTCCGTGATTCAATCAGCCCTCAAGGCGGGTTTTTACATTTGTTTTTTCAGGGCCGGGATGTCCGCTGGGGCTGACTTGGCGGTTCTCACAATAGTCACGGTTTTGTTGACCGCCGTCTATTGGTGGGCCATTTACCGGCTTACCCCCATGAAAGGAAGCCTTTTCGACTTTCAGGGCTTTCATATGGCCTGGCGGCTCATCGTAAAATCCCGGTGGCTTTTTATCGCGGGTTTGTGCAGTTATGTGTATACGACACTGGAACAACCGCTTTTAGGGTGGTTGAATTCGGTGGATGAATTAGGGAAGTACCGCACGGCGGTGACTGTTGTGGGCACAGCGGATTCTTTTTTTATCATCATACCCACGATTCTTTATCCCAGGTTTATTGAATGGCGGAAACGGGGGCTGGATATCCTCTGGCGGCGCCAGTTGAAATTGGCGGGCTTTTTCACTCTTTTAGGCGTCTTGACTATGTTGCTTGGTTTCATCCTGATCCCCCTTCTTTACCCCCTGGTTTTCGGGGCGGCATTTACCCAGGCCGCCATTCCCTGTTTCATCCTTGTCACATCCAAAATCGTCGTCGTCATTGGTGGTATCTTCTATTGGGGTTTGATGACCGATGATCGACATGACAGGTTGCTATTTTTTACCGCAGTCGGGATGGCCCTTTTTTCCCTCTTTTCAAATCTTTATTTCATCCCGAAATATGGAATGTTCGCGGCTTCCAGTGTCAATCTTGCCAGCGAAACCATCTTGTTGGTTATTTGCGTTTGGGCGTCCTTTCGCAACTTGAAAAAGACCGGCTCCGGATGGAAGGCCGCCCATAAAACCGTTTTTTTTAGAAAATAAACTGGAAACGGTCCCCGTGGGGCTGTTGGGAATGCCATGAAAGACAAAGCGTCGTTGGGTTCTGATTACAATGGAAAAATCGCGAAAGAGTTTCGGAGGATTGTTTGCCCCTGCACACTTCAGGATTCAGGGGTATGGCACTACTCGGCGTCGAGAATATTGAAGTTTATCGAATCGGACGAATACCTACTGATTTGTCCTGACAACCAAGTTCCCGAATTCACGGATCTCACCCCCCTGGGCTGGCGGATCGCGGGAGAAAGCCAATTCGTCTCGAGAATTGAGCAAGAACGAATTAATAAATCCGCAGTTGTGGCCAATAAACAAAGGGGAGGATGGTTATTTCAGCAATTCCTCAAGATCAACGCGGTGATCGATCCTTTATTACGGGATAATGATCTCGTGCTGATTTGGGACTCGGATACAGTTCCCCTCGGAAAAATACGTTTTAAAAACTCAAATGGAAAGATTGAGTATTATTACAGCCTTGAGAATCACCAGCCGTATTTTCAGACGATCCAAAAACTACTAAGGTTGGAAAAAAGCGCGGAGTTCTCTTTTGTTGCGCAATGTTTTCCCACGAAAGTCCGTTGGGCCAGGGAAGTTGTCAGCGCCATCGCTGGAACAGGCAGCCGGTCTTATATCCAGACGGTCTTGGAGAGCCTGCCGGGGCTGGAATCCAGCGAATTCAGCGAGTATGAAACGATGGGGGTTTGGAACTATGAAAATTATCCGGAATCCGTCACTTTTAAAAAGAAAAATAATTGGAAAAGGAACGGCGCGGAATTTCTGGGTTCCGACTTGAAAGGGCCCCTGATAGGATTGTTTCTTTTCATTTTCTCCCTGAGATTCGATTTTGTGTCCTTCGAGAAATGGCAAAAAAAAATAGCTCCCAGCCGGCTTTTTGTGAGGTTCCTAAAAAATATATTCAAGAAGATTCCCGGGAAAACTCGCGTTCCCCCCGCTTCAGGAATCACCTAATCCGTAACCTCTGAAAAAGTCGGCTATTGCCTCCTTTTTCAGAAAAACATTTATGGAAACCCCCGATTTGACGGCGTTCATAGGGAAGAGCCCCTATGTACCCACGAAACCGAAAAGCTCGCAAAACCAAGGCCTGCGGAAATCTTTGTCCTCCATCGCGTTAAAACGCGATGGTATTCAGGACTATGCCGATCTCTTTGAAGCTTCAGTAGAAATCGGCATGGGGCCGAAACCTCTGTTGGCCGCCTTTTAATAGTTTTTCAGAGGTTTCAATCTTAATTATTCTGCATGCGGTATTGCCGAAACACCTGGTGGGCACTTGGTAAACAATGCTGTT
Source organism: candidate division FCPU426 bacterium (assembly GCA_963796105.1). Classification (GTDB taxonomy): domain Bacteria; phylum Oederibacteriota; class Muellerivitia; order Muellerivitales; family Muellerivitaceae; genus CAWCKJ01. The sequence continues at coordinate 152,191 of CAWCKJ010000012.1, read as the reverse complement.
AATCCGGCAAACGCCCTGAAATGGGCGTCCGGGAACGGGCGCTGAGCAAGTTTGATAGTCTTTGTGATGGATCAGGAAAAAAATATTGTACGGAACCTTGATGAACTTGGCACCCAAACCGTGGCGGGTTAGTAACCGATTAAAGTGCTTAATAAATGATTGGCGCGCAAATCCGTGATTGCGCGGCGTGACGACCAAAAGTTTATCAAAACTGCTAGAAAATCCCAGGCATTAGCCCAAAGAGCGGCTTCACTTTGATTGTTTAACGCGAACCATCTTATTCGGAAAAATAAATTTTATGTACCGATGCAAAATTTCCTGAATTCTTTACGATGGAGATATTTAATTAGTTGAATCAAGGGTGTCTTGTTGATGATGGTTGTAGGGTAAAGAATACCCATCAAAAAATGAATAAAGAAATTCATCGGGTGATATTTGTAATAATTATTTTTAATCTTGTAACCGTATAATCGAGTAACCCAAATCCACCGGTGTTTGTGGATCGATCTGAGATTGGGCAACTCATGAATCTCTTTCCCGAACTTTAAACGATCAAGCAATGAATTTCTGATAAAATTTACGGCTATTATTTGCTTCATCCAATTTGTGTGCGAGATGCTGGCTGGATCATTCACAAGATACACGAGGCATTCGTGCAAGTTGGCCGCCTCTCCGTATTCTAAAATTCTCAACCAATAATCATAGTCTTCAGCCGGATAGGCATTTTCCCGATAATAAAGGCCTTTAATCCTGCGGAACATGGCGGACGGATGGGTGATTACGCTTTGCTTTAAAAAAAGAGATTCTCTGATTTTAATGTTGTCTTCAGGAAGGGAAGTTCTTCCAACCAATATTCCTTCTTTATTGACACGGTTGATTTGAGTTCCCAAAAGGACGGTACGCGGGAATTTATAAAAATATTTGTATTGTAACGACAGCCTTTGTGGCGCACAGATATCCCCGCAATCGATCCTGGCGACCAAGTCCCCTTTAGCGGTCCTCAAACCCCTATTTAAGGAACCGACGATACCAAGATTCGTGATATTTTTAATAATTCTTATTCTTTTATCCGTCCTGGCGCATTGGTTTAATAACTTTCGAGTTCCATCGGTGGAACCGTCATCAACAATGATGAATTCAAAATTCCTGAAGGTCTGGCCCTGGATGCTTTGAACGGTCTTGACAAGGTTCTTTTCGCCGTTGTAGACCGGCATTAATACTGTCACACCCGGTTTAATTCTGGTTTTCAAACAAGAATCTCCATTTTTGTTTTTTCGTGATAAAAAACATATGATTTTAGATGGATTTGGATTCATTATAACCTTTATTCATGGGCTGTATGCCGTTGAAACAGGGATTGTCCAGTTAGGTTTTACCAAATAACTTAATCAAAGAACTGAAAATGATATTTTCGCTCATCATTCCAACCGTTTATCGCTCGGCTGAATTAGGCAGACTATTGGATTCCATTGCCGGACAAAAAAATTCAGAGTTTGACACAAAAAATGATATTGAGACGATTGTTGTGGACCAAAATTCCGACGACCGGTTGGAAAAGATTTTGGAATACTATTCCGACAGTCTTACTTTAGTGCATCTTAAGGTACCGTCTTTAGGCTTGTCACATGCCAGGAACTTGGGATTGGGAAAGATACGCGGGAAATATGTGGCTTTTCCGGATGACGATTGTTATTACGCTCCCGACACCTTGAAAAAGGTTTTCCAATATTTTACGGAAACAGGCGGGAAGTCAGGCCTATTTATCCGCGGAAGAGATCCGGATACGGAAAAAGATTTTCTCCGCTATCCGAGGTTTGAAAAGCTCATAAGATCCCCGCGGGATGCGAGCGTTTTTCTTGGCATTTCAATTGGACAGTTTTATCCAAAGGAGGCGATTAAGGCGGTGGGGTTTTTCGACGAACATTTTGGGATTGGAGGGGACTGGGGTTCTGGGGAAGAGACGGATTTCGCCTCTCGTTGCTTAAAAAAAGGATTCCCGATCCAATTCAAGCCCGATATTCTGGTTTACCATCCGTTAGTGGATTCTGTAACGATGGATCCCGTGAAACTGAAAAAATATGCCATGGGATTTGGCGCTCTTTGCCGGAAACATAGTTTTTACGGGCTGGCCTTTTGGAAAATCCTTAAACAAATCGCCGGTATATTCTATTTCGTGCTCAAATTAGATTTAAAACGTGCGAATCATTGTTGGGTAATCGCCTCTGGGAGAATAGAAGGATTTTTGAAATATGGCGGATAAAATGTTTAAGAAACAAAACATCTAATATCCATTCCGATGATAAGGTTCCAATGACAACCATCGCTATTGATGCCCGAATGTTCCGTTCCTCAGGGATTGGTTCCTACATAAGGAACTTGGTGCCGAGGGTTATCCATGGCCTGCCGGACGTTCATTTCACCTTATTAGGACCTAACAGGGAGATTGCAGGTTGGAAAGGGATTCGTCAAAAGAATGTAAATTGGGTTGAATGTCATGCACCTATTTATTCTGTTTCCGAGCAACTAGCTCTATTTAGGGCCATTCCCCGGGATTGTAGCCTGTTTTGGTCTCCGCACTATAATATACCGCTTTTTTATCCAGGACCGTTGATGGTAACGGTCCATGATGTGTTTCACCTCGCCAATCCTCAATGGGTGGAAGGATGGCATCGTAGATGGTATGCGAAAATGATGTTCTCACAAGTAGCTAAAAGAAACCGGGCCATACTATGCGTGTCCGAATTCACGAAATCTGAGTTAATCCATCGAGTCCCAGTTGATGAAAGAAAAATCAAGGTTATTCATAATGGCGTTGATTCTGTTTGGTTTAAGAAGACAATCGCTGAACCCCGAAAGCCCTACCTTCTTTTTGTTGGGAACTTAAAACCCCATAAGAATTTAAGCGGTTTGCTTGACGCTTTCAGGATATTGCAAAACCTGATACCCCATGAACTTTTAATTGCGGGAAATAAGGACGGTTTTCAAACTTCCGATCGGGACGGCTTGCGAAAATTGGAAAAATCAGGCAATCGGGTCCGTTACCTGGGAGAAGTAGGGGAAAGCGAATTACATCAATTGTACGCTGGGGCATCAGCCTTAGTATTTCCATCCTTTTACGAAGGTTTTGGTTTGCCCCCGCTTGAGGCAATGGCGGCTGGATGCCCAGTTGCCATTTCTAAAGTTGCTTCGTTGCCCGAGATATGCTTGGATGCGGTTTTATATTTTAATCCTAACGACGCAAATGATATGGCGAAGTGTATATTACGAATTTTAAAAAAACCGGCATTAAGATCCGTTTTACGAAAAAAAGGCTTACAACTAGCCAAAAAATATTCCTGGAATCGTTGCGCGAAAAAAACTATTCAAGTAATCAAATCTATTATTTGCGGGACTTGATTGACCAATTGCGGAAAACGCGAGAGATTTATTAATCATAAGCCGAAATGGAAATCGTAAAATAACTTCTCCGGTTAGAACTGCGTTTCGGAAAGCGTGCCGGTTACTTGTTAATCTGAAATTTTAAAATTCAGGTGAATGAATTGATCATAGGAATCGATGGGACTTGCTTGCAAGGTACCAGGTCAGACGCGGGCTGGTATTTGACTTACCTCCTGGAGGCAATTTCTCATATCCTGGAGGAGGACAAACTATATATATGGATGAACAGTCCGACAGCCGAGGATCGGGCCCGGGTATCGGAAAATCGGTTTGTGGCGTTAAGCGTCACCCATTATCCCTGGGCGGCCCTGAAACTAACCTGGACCACTTTAAACACTCCGTCCATTGACACATTGATAGGACGACCCGCGGATTTATATTTTTCACCTAATTTTTTCCAACCTATACCGCAAAAGCAGGGAAAAAAAGTTCTATATGTGCACGATTTATCCCTTTTAACTCATCCTGAAATGGTTACGGCGATAAAGGCGAAAATTCCCATCCGAGATTTGGAAAAAGAGGCGGAGAAGGCCGATCTTCTATTGACTGGATCGGATTACAACCGTCAGGAAATACTCAAAACTTTTCCCCTCCTTGATAAATCAAAGATTCGTGTGATTCCATTTGGCATACCAGAACCTTATCAAGGGCTTGCTCTTGCTGACAGAGTGCTGGAAACACGTGCCCGTTACCATTTAACCCATCCTTATTTCCTTTTTGCGGGGACCTTGGAACCCCGGCAAAATCTACTGAGATTGGTTCATGCTTTCCTTCTTTTCAAACAAAAATTTCAATGCGCACATGAATTGGTATTAGCGGGCCCGAAAGGTTCTGTCGGCGAGGATTTCATCCAGTTAATTCTTTCCCCACAAATGAAGGGGAAGGTGAAATGGCTTGAAAATATAAACCCGAGTGATAAACCGGCCCTCTTGACAGGGGCGACCGCTTTTCTTTTTCCTTCGCAAAGAGAGGGTTTCGGGTTGCCTTTACTGGAAGCCTTAGGCTGCGGAGTTCCCATTATTTGTTCTAACACATCCGTGATGCCTGAGATTTTAGGTGATGCGGGTTGGTTGATTGAACCTTTAGACGTTGAAAAATGGGCGAATGCAATGGAAAGAGTATTGTCTGAACCAGCTTTTACCTCTGTCTTACTAGATAAAATTAGAACAAGAGTATTCCTGTTCAATATGGAGACTACCGCTAAACAAACTTTGTCAGCCTTAAAAATGATCGGTCAAACTCATTTTAATAAATTCGAAAATTAAATATGAATGATAAATAGTTTCAATAGCCAAATCGAAGGGGCCAAATGCCTAAGAAGTCACTACCCTTTAGTTCAGGAACATTGGATAAGGAAATATCCGATTATTTGAACGCTTCATCCCCATTGGAAGATCAGGGGCCAACGGGTTATTCCATTTCAGGGGAAGATTCGAAAGAAAACAATGGAACATTGTCCCTTAAATCTTCCCTCCTGTTGGGTGAGTTTGTCTCCCGTCTTCGCGAAAAAAATGAAGTTCCGGATAAATTTCCCGAGAATCCAACGGTTTCAGTAGTAATAGTCAACTACAACGGAGTGGATTTTCTTTGGAATTGCCTTTTCTCACTGAAAACCCAAACTTATCCTCCCCTTGAGACAATTCTTGTTGATAACCGTTCAGATGATGCCAGCCTTTCCTTTGTTCGATCTAATTATCCCCAAGTGAGGATCTTGGAATGCCAGGAAAATTTCGGATTTGTGTTAGCCGCAAATCTTGGGGCAAAGTGCTCCAAGGGAGATTTGGTGGTATTTTTAAATAATGACGCAATGCTTACCCCGGATTGGATAGCCAAGGTGGTTGAGAGCGCTAAGAATAGGTGGCCAAAGGGAGGCGCGGTGGCTGGGGAAGTCAAACCCCGGCAAAATCAAAAAAAAGCAATTGTTTACACCGAAGAGGTACAAACTTTGAATTTTCTTGCTGAACCCATGGAAGGGTTTTTCAGCGACAAAAAAGTATTTTTTCACCCTAATGGAAGTGCCATGGCTTATATCCGCAGGCTTTTGCCCGAAGGACCATTTGATCCTGATTATTTCATTTACCAAGAAGACGTTTTTTTGGGTTGGAAATTGCGTTTAAATGGCTTTGGGGTATTCCAGGCCGAGGGTGCCAGGGTTTTCCATGAGGAAGGAGGAACTATGTCCCGCTTTCCAGGTTGGAAAAGCGATTTTTATAAAATCCGAAATCGTTGGTTGAATCTCCTTTTACTTTATGAGGCTGGTACACTTCGGAAAATATCACCTTGGTTGGCGTTGGATTTATTGGCCCAATTTATTCAGGGAATTATTTTTTCTCCTCAATGGTTATTTTCAACTCTGGCGTCGTTTATTTGGATCTTAACCCATTTTGGATTGATTGCAAAAAAACGGAAGGTTATTCAGGAAAGACGAAAGGTGACAGACGAAGAAATCCTTTCCATGATGAGTGGCCGGGTGGCAAGAGATCGGGGTATTATGTCTAGAATGTTGAACCTGGGGTCTCTCCTCTATTGCCGGTTTATGAATATCAAAGTGTTGGAATCTCAAGAATACATTTAAAGCCCTGTTTTCTTAATATATAACTTTAAAGTCCTATCCCTTTCGGGGTAAACTCAAAGCCATTCAAAAGAAAGCTTGATAATCGGAGGTTTTTAACTTTGACCAAGGGCGTGAAAAGAAATTCAGCCTCAATCAACGACCCCCAGCGTTGCGTGATTTGCGCAACCACATTGACCCTTTACCCGAAAGATTTTATGTCCTGTCCCCATTGTCACAAAAGTATTTGCCGCCAATGTTGGGGTGAAACATGGGAAAAAAAGGCTTTTGCAAGTGATGCGTGCGCCCACTTGTCCCAAAACGATGGGTTGACCGTATCGACCATCGACCAAAACCAGAATTCCCTGAATTGGGATTGGTATAAACTGGCCCTTGCGGCAGGGTTGGTGATTCTGGCCGGGGCCATCATACTTTTCCTTTTAAACCTCTTCGCTTTTTAACCCTCGGCGCCTTTTTCTGGGCCAGAGCGCTTGAAGACCGTTCCATTTTCAGGGAGGGCCGTTGAAGATCGCCATCGTCCATGATTGGATGACCGGAATGAGGGGCGGGGAGCATGTTCTTCTTTGCTTCCTTGAACTTTTTCCCGACGCCGACCTTTATACCCTGGTATACGATTCGTCGAAAATGGACCCAATTTTCCAAAAGCGGCATATCACTTCTTCCAGGCTTCAGAAATTTCCGTTCGGAAAAACCCGATACCAGTATTACCTACCCCTTTATTGGGGTCTTATGGGGGGATTCGACATTTCCAGTTACGACCTGATCGTTTCCTCTAGTTCCGCCTGTGCCAAGTGGGTGAGAAATTCCAGGCAAGTCCCTCATTTTTGCTACTGCCACACACCCATGCGATATATCTGGGACCTGTTTGAGGATTATTTTGGACCTACCGCCTCATGGCCGGTAAGAACCGCGGCCCGTTTTTTCCGTCCTTACCTTCAGGCTCGGGATTTGGAATCCAACAAAGGGGTAACCCAATTCCTGGCTAATTCCTCTGAAACACAGGAACGAATAAAGCGTATTTATGGGCGTGAAGCCGAAATTCTCCATCCGCCCCTGGATTTTGACCGGTTTAAGGCCAGGACGGGGAAAGGGGATTATTTCCTCGTTCTTTCCGCCTTGGTGCCCTATAAAAAGATCGAATTAGCCATAGGGGTGTGTTCCAAGCGGGGCTGGCCATTGAGGATTGTGGGAAGGGGAAGTGAGGAAAAACGCTTACGATCTATGGCCGGGCCCACGGTCCAGTTCGAGGGTTGGGCCTCTTCCGATGAAGTCCCCGCGCTTTACGCAGGTGCCAAGGCGCTCTTGTTTCCCGGGCGGGAGGATTTTGGGATTGTTCCCCTGGAGGCCCTGGCTTCCGGATGTCCAGTGGTGGCCTATGGCGAAGGGGGAGTGAAAGACACCCTTGAAGATGGGGTGACCGGCGTTCTTTTTCACGAACAAACCGAAGAGTCCCTGGAAACGGCCATGGAGAAATTTCAAAGACTTTCCTTTGATCCTCAGGAACTCAGGGAAAAAGCCAGGCCCTTTTCCAGGGACCGTTTCTTATTCAAGGCACAGGTTTATATCCGAAGGTTTTTAGGAATAAAAGGAATTGGGGAAAATGAAAGCTGACTTATCCCAGTTGGCGGTCCTTCGATAAAGATATCAAGACTAGAATAACCGGGAATATGGTTTTAAGCTGTATGTGATTTATATCAAATTTTCAGTACCTGACCGTAACTACGAATAACCAAATGTGCGATTTAATTCGGAGGAGTTGTGAAATTACGAGTTCCTTCCATCTTTTCAGTCCTCAGCTTTGTTCTTGACGGCCTGGTGGTTGGCTGTTGTTTTATTCTGGCCAACTGGGTCCGTTTTTTCTCGGGTTGGCTCAAGGTTGAAAGCATCACGGTTTATCCGCACTACCGTTCTTTCATCCTATTCGTCATTTTGGCCCATTGGATTGTTTTCAAATACCTAGGTCTTTACCGCAGGCGGCGTGGAATTTCGGGAGTGGACGAATTTTCCAAGACTCTCCAAGGCGCCTTAGCGGCCTTTGTCCTGATCGCGGCCGCGACTTTTTTAAGCAAGTTTTTCGCTTTCTCCCGGCTCGTGGTGATTTTTTCAGCGGCCTTTATTACCCTGTTTGTTTGGTTGGAACGGGGAGCGATCAGACGGGTACAAGTCCTCATGCGCCGGCGCGGTATCGGGGTCACCCGCGTATTGATTGTTGGAACAGGAGAAACTGCACATGTCTTGCTCCAGAGGCTACGGCAGAACCCCGGGTTGGGTTATCGGGTGGCGGGAGTCGTCGCGGAAATAAAAACCTCGGGACAAGTGGAAAATTTTAAGGTGGTGGGAAATCTTTCTCGATTTCACCAGATCATTAAAAGAATGCAACCCGAAGAAGTGATTTTCGCATTGCCGGCCAGGTATCACGCCGAATTGGTCCCTCTGTTGGTGTCACTACAGGATACAACTTTAAAATACAAAATAGTTTCCGATCTTTTTGGGTTGATAACCAACCCTTTGGAAAGTGATGTTCTCTTGGACATGCCGGTTTTTGAGTTGAAAGAAGCTCCCTTGAACGCTTGGCATAACCGCGCGGTGAAAAGGTTGTTTGATTTCTTCTTATCCTTGATTAGTTTAACTCTCCTTTCACCCGTCCTAGTTTTATTGACCCTGGGAGTGAAAATTTCATCACCTGGCCCGGTATTTTTCAGTCAAAAAAGAGTTGGCAGGGATGGAAAGGTATTTCGCATTATGAAGTTTAGGTCCATGAAAGCCGGTTCTGAAACAGTGGCTTTTACCGCAAAAGACGACCCACGCGTGACTTCTTTCGGGATGATTATGCGCAAAACAAGCTTGGATGAACTCCCTCAGCTGTTTAATGTCTTAGTGGGGAATATGAGCCTGGTGGGCCCAAGGCCCGAGGTGCCGGGCTTAGTGGAAAAGTTCGAAAAGGAAATACCCCGCTATTTCGAGCGGCATCAGGTTAAGTCGGGGATCACGGGATGGGCCCAGGTCAACGGTTTTCGGGGAAATACATCCTTACATGAGAGAGTGAAATACGACATCTTTTACATAGAGAATTGGAACCTTTGGTTCGACATTAAAATTATTCTACGTACCGTGCTGGATGTCTTTGAACATGAGCATGCTTATTAAAGGCTACATTTAACTTCAGAGTATGTCATTCGAGTCAAAAAACGGAGATCGACAATCCATGAAAATTCTTGTAACTGGTGGGGCGGGATTCATAGCAAGTCACGTAGTGGATGCCTATATTCAGGCGGGGCATCAAGTGATAGTTGTAGATGACTTGTCCACGGGACGAAAGGAAAACCTCAATCCCAAGGCCAAATTCCAAGAAATATCCATTCTTGATGAAAAACTCCAGCAAATCATGCAGGACGAGAAGATTGAGGTGGTAAATCACCACGCGGCACAGATCAAAGTCAAAGCTTCCATGGAAGATCCCTATTTCGACGTAAAGATAAACGTGTTGGGATCAGTTCTATTAATGGATCTTTGTAGAAGGGCGGGGGTTTGCAAGATCATTTTTGCCTCCTCGGGGGGGGCCATGTATGGGGAAGCCGAGAAGGGAGCATTTACGGAGGAAACCAAGCCCAGGCCTTTCTCAGTTTACGGCGCAAGCAAAACTTCGGTTGAACTTTACCTGAATGTGTTCGCCCAGAATTTCGGCCTGGAATATGTAACCCTTCGCTACGCCAATGTTTATGGCCCCCGTCAGGACGCGCTGGGGGAGGGAGGTGTGGTGGCTATTTTCACCCACAATATGATTCATGGCGGGGACTTTCAAATTTTCGGGGATGGTTATAACATTCGGGATTATGTTTATGTAAAGGATCTGGCTCGAGCCAATCTGTTGGCACTGGATTATCCAAAGAACGACGCCTTCAACATAGGAACAGGGGTTGAAACCACCACCAATGAACTCTTCGATATTTTGGCCAAAGCAACGGGATACCCAAAATCCGCCAAGCGTACTGTGGCTCGGCTTGGGGATTTGAGGAAGAGCGTGTTAGACCCCTCTCGAGCAAAAAAATTACTGAAATGGGAACCGAATTACGATTTGATAAAAGGTTTGGAAGAAACGGTCGAATATTACAGAAAAAAAGTTGGAAATTAGGAGTGTGGAGTTAGAAATTAAAATCCGCTAATTGTTAACTTTAAATTACTAACTCAACCCGGAGTGTTGTATGAAGGCTGTCATCATTGTCGGTGGGCAGGGGGTTCGCATGAGGCCCCTGACCGATCATCTGCCCAAAAATATTGTGCCTCTATGCGGCGTGCCTTTCTTGACCTATCAAATTGAATTTTTAAAAAAGGCCGGGATTGATGACATTGTATTTTCCATTGGGTACCGTTCGGACGATATCCAGCGCACATTTAGCAAGGGTAAGCGCTTGCGGGTCCGAATTCGTTACGCCTTAGAGGACAGCCCCTTAGGTACGGCGGGAGCTGTCAAGAACGCCGAAAAATTCGTCAAGGGATCCCCGGTGGTGGTGATGAATGGCGACATCCTGACGGATATTCCGTTGAAAAAAATGATCGCATTTCATCGCAAGGCGAAAAACATCGTCTCTATTGGGCTGGTCCGGGTTCCTGATCCTACGCCCTATGGATTGGTATTTATTGATAAAAAAAGCCAAATCTTTAAGTTCTTGGAAAAGCCTTCCAAGGAGGAAGCCGTAACCAACACCATCAATTCGGGGATCTATATTTTTGAACCGGAAGTTTTTAGTTTCATCCCAGAGGGTGTTCCTTTTTCCTCGGAGCACGCCCTTTTTCCCGGCCTATTGGAAGCGAAAAAACGTTTTGGCGGATATGTGTGGAGCGGGTATTGGCAGGACATTGGAACCCCGAGGAAATACCTGACCACCCATTGGGATGTATTGAAAGGGACCTTTCCTGTTTTTGCAGAATTGAGGAGAAAAACCGGAGGACTTTATCTCGGAAAAAAGGTGAAAATTGGGAAAAAGGTTGTTTTAAAAGGCCCGGCAATATTGGAGGATGGCTGTGTCCTTCAAGACGGGGCAAAAGTTCTTCCTTTTTCCGTTTTGGGTAAGAATTGCATCATAGGAGAAGGAAGCTCGGTCGAAAAAAGCGTACTTTGGGACGGCGTGGAAATAGGGAACCAAGTACACCTTAAAGAAGTGGTTTTGGGCCGTCGGTGTAAAATCCACGATGGCGCCGTGGTTCCCTTGAATCTCGTATTAGGGGATGACTCGAAAGTTTAATAGATGTTGAAGAATTGATGGTTATTTCCAAGGACTTTATTAGAACCTAAAATTAATGCGGTTAAATTTATTGGGATTTTCATGGTAAGTAACGCCTAATTCTTTTGAAATATTCAACGAAAGAATATAAAATAGGTCGTATCAACCGATTGATATTTGTGACCGGAGAATCATATGGAAAATATATTTATGCAGTTAATTTTTGGATTGTTTCTATTGGGAAACGTTACGTTTTCTTTTGCTTCTGATGATTCGCCAAACTGGTTGGCGAAAGGCTTAATGGCTCGGAAAATGGCGGATTATTCCGGCGCTTATCAATATTTTAAAATAGCTGCTGAAAAAGGGAACGCTAGAGCTCAATACGATTTGGGCTATTGTTATTTGTCGGGACTAGGGGTCAAACAAGATGAATCTGAAGGGGCTAAATGGCTTCAGAAATCGGCGGCACAAGGAGATCCGCAAGCACAGTATGTCCTTGGCTCTTGCTATGAGAATGGGTGGGGCGTTGAGAGAGATCTAGCTAAGGCAAAAGGAAGCTACCAAAACGCAGCAGGACAAGGTTTTAAAGGCATGAAAACTGGATTTACAGGAACTGAATATATCCCAACCGCCAAAGGCGTTGAAACTTATGGACTGAAAACGGAAACCGGCTTAGCCACTATTGTGACTGATCAGAGTAAGGTGAGTGCGTGGAGAGATCAATATCGACAGGGAGTTGAGGGTTTGGAAAATGAACCTGGAGAGGACAGTTCCGCACCGTTGTTTAAAATAACAGGGAGAGAGCATCAACATGTTTCATATCATTCTCGCCTCACCTCGCATTCTCATCCTTCGGGGAATATGCAATCTTATGGCCACCGAAAGTAATCATTTCTTTCTTGATTTCATGCCAAACGATGAATTCCTGCAATTGGGACATTAAACTAGATCATTATTAACTCAATTGAAAATATTGAGATTTTTATGGGAAATAGCATACAAAAGGTTCTTATTTCTATTTAAAGAGGGATTATAAGGATCATTGTGAAATACATGTCGGGAGGGACCTCTTGTAAGCGGAGGGCCTTTTCCGATTTATTCCTTTCCAATTTATCGGGCGATTTTTAAAACAGAAAAAACTTTACAATTGGTCTTTCAAGCCCGAACGGCGACTTAGGTAATTTTGTATTACCTGAATTTTGCGCCTAATAAAAAAACCATCTAGGAAACCATTATAGGATAAGGGTTGCGAAGCCAACTCATCCTAAAAGAGGGTCCCCCAGATGGTGAAACGTCAAGATACGCCTCAGAAATCAAACCCGCAAGTCCAGAAAAAAGCCAATCGAAACGGGAGAATCGCGCCCAAGATTACGGCCAATACTCCCGTAGGTATTTGCGAAGACCGCCTAACAGCTTTTGGCGGATTGTTGGCATTGGCGAAGATGTTCGACCTTCTTGATTTTGAGCGGGAATTCAAAAAACACTATGCCGCACCTAAACGCCTTCCGAATTTGGGCCACTACCGGATGGTAAGCGGCATCCTAATGCTTCTTTTCATCGGGTTCCAAAGACTTGGCCATTTTGCCTACCTGCGGGGTGAGGTCATGCTGTGCGGTTTACTGCGGGTTCCCTTGTTGCCGGTAGTGACAACTTTTTGGAGATACCTGAGGTCGCTGGGGATCGGGCAGTCGGCATCGTTGCTGAATCTGAGTGGGGCGTTACGGGCCAAGGTTTGGGGACAGGTGAAATATGCCCCCAAGAAGGTGGAGATCAACATCGATACCACCACCGCAACGGTCTACGGAAATATCGAGGGAAGCCGAAAAGGATACAACCCCAAGCACCGGGGCAAGAAGGGACTGAGGCCCATTCTGTGTTTTCTCCAGGAAACCCGGGAATATTTGTGCGGAACCCAAAGACGCGGAACCACCCTTAGTTCTGAGGAAGTGGCCCGCCAAATTAGACAATTCCGGCGACTCTTGCCGTCCTGTGTCCGGACGATTCTGGTGCGCGGTGACGGTGAAATGATCGGCTGGGAAAGCGTGAAAGCCTGTGAAAAAGAAGGGTTTTCTTTCATCTTCGGGAACAAGCGGCATGACCCGCCTTTCACGAAAAAGGGTTGGTACCGCCATGGAGAACACGAATACAACGAATGTGTCCATCAACCCATAGGCTGGCAACAACCAGTCCGGTTTGTGGCGATGAGGACGCTGGATGAAAAAGCGCGGGAGAAACAATTGAGCCTTCCTGAAATGGAAGGATATGTCTACCGAATCTTCGCGACCAACTGTCTGGGAGCACCCCATCGGGTGGTTGAGGAATACGACCTGCGCGCGGATGTGGAAAACCTGATTGGTGAGGCGCAACGGGAGGGGTTATTAGCAATTCCCTCTAAGAGTTTCCAAAGCCACCATGCTTTTTTCCAGATCGTGATGCTGGCTTACAACCTCTGGAGGTGGATGAAACTAATGGTGGGCCATTGTGGAAAAGAAAAGCGACCGGGAAAGAAGCCACAGGAGAAGGAACAGATCACCATGCCGGACCATACCCTTCGGATCGCACGTTTGAAGATGCTCTTTGTAGCCGCCCGAATCCAGTATCACGGCCATCGGGATGTGGTGAGGTATTCAATCCATGATGATAGGACAGCGGGCCTATTGGGTTTCCTCAAATACCTTGATCGAAAACGATTGGAAAGACCCAGGGCGGCCTAGAAGTGGCTTGGTGCAAAAAATTCTTTGCACATAAGTTCACTTCTGATGAAAATGGCCACTGTCGGGTCCCGATTCAGGCCGATCTGGCCACGGAATCGGTAAACTCGGTGCAAAATTCAGGTATTAAATTAAGGTGGAGCAGTAAAAGCTGGTAGGGATGGCAATAAAGCGGCGATAAAAAGGGATTTTACTGAAGCCGACTCCTTTAACCAAATAATACTTTTTTAACGGGGTAGGATTTTTGGACATTGACGGGTCCAAAACCCTCCCTTAAAATCATTTCTCCAATTGTTGGAGTCGCCTCTTGAAAACCTCAAAGGAGTGAGAATGTCTTTTTTAGCAAGAAAAAGATCAATTTTTTGCCTTCGGTTCGCCCTTGCAGCCTTGTATTTAATCCTTTTTATATCCATCGCCCGGGCTGCTCTTGATAGCCAATATTATACTGACAAAGGTAATGTTTATCTAAAAGAGGGAAAACCTGAGGTCGCGATCAAATATTTCCGAGACGCCATTGAACGAGACCCCTACAACGCGGAAGCTCGGAACAATTTGGGCAAGCTGTACGCCAAGAAAAATATGATGGATGAGGCTCTCGAACAGTTTGACAAAGCTATTCAAATTCAACCCAATTATGTTGCGGCTATTTCAAATAAAGCTTATGTATACCTTCAACGCCAGGATTTTCCAGAAGCCATTGTTTTCTCCCGAAAGGCTTTGGCGATCGATCCAGGATATGGTTCCGCCCATTACAATTTGGGTATGACCTATTTTTCTTTAAAACAATATTCCAAAGCAATTCCAGAGTTGAAAAAAGCCGTTGATGCCTTTCCAGACAATTCTGAGGTGTTTGAGAGATTGGGTGACGCTTATGAGGCTCAAGCCCTACATGAGGAAGCGATTGCTTATTACCGGCAATCCCTCAGAGTAGATCCGGTTAATACCTCCGTGAGATCCAAATTGGGTGACATGTACCTCAACCAGGGAAACGAAGCGAAAGCGGTGGAGCAATATAAGGCCACGGTTGACTTGAATAATAACAATATTTTGGCCCATTACCGTTTGGCCGATCATTATGCCGGTTTTCGCGATTGGGATAATGCCCGTAAGGAATATTTGATCATTTTGGATTTGGATGACAAAGAATCGCAAGCTCATAAGGAAGTAGCCAAAATTTATGAACGTTACGAAGAAATGGGGCTGGCTCTTTATCATTGGCAAAAATATTCCGATCTCGTTCCAAAGGACAAAGCTGTCCAATTGCACGTGATTCAACTTACCAAGCCTTTAGTTTCTAAGAAAGAAGCGGAGAGATTGGCTGCCCAAGAAAAGACTTTGCTTCAGCAAACCCCAGAAACCAAGTCTTCTTCCGCGGTGTCAATCGCTGGTTTTTCCGATAACACTCAAACTGATAATTCATCTTCGGATCATTCTTCTTCCGGCGATCTCCAACCCCTGCCTGTTTCTAAAGGAAAGACTGCGGATATGCCTAAAGCAAAACCATCTCCTCCAATCATAGGCTTAAGCTCAAATCCAACACCGAATTCTTCCACTCAATTGGTTCCGGTAGAGCTTCTTCCGCCTACTCCAACCCCGGAAATGGGAGTCTTGCCCCAATAATTTTTTGAAAAGACCTGCATATTCATTTAATCCCTAATCATTCCTTTATCCCGGATTAATTTGAGGTGTGATTTTATCCAACCTTGGAATTTTCAACATGAAAATCGATTAGTTTTTGGGTGGGTTGAATAAATCGGAAGAAAACCCTAGGTTATTTAAACTTTTAGAACGAGTTTTATTTTCAGATTTTGGTTTAGTCAATCTTTCCGATTTCCATTAAAACTTAGCATTTTTATTTTTGGTTAATTGTGGAGTTATTGATGAATTTTGCTGTCATACTGCCGGTTTACAATGAGGCTCCGACATTGGAGCGCGTTCTACGTAAACTTTTCGAATTCAAGGATGCTGATGTTGTCATCGTGGATGATGGCTCCACGGATGAAACACCGATAATATTGAAGGGAGTTTCCGTCAAAGCCGTGATCCGTCATGTCCAAAACGAAGGATATGGAAAAGCCCTTATGGATGGATTCGACTATGCAAAGGAAAACCATTATGTACATTGTGTCACTATGGACGCGGATGAGCAGCATGAACCCTATTACATC
Organism: candidate division FCPU426 bacterium; assembly: GCA_963796105.1. Classification (GTDB taxonomy): domain Bacteria; phylum Oederibacteriota; class Muellerivitia; order Muellerivitales; family Muellerivitaceae; genus CAWCKJ01. The sequence continues at coordinate 136,080 of CAWCKJ010000012.1, read as the reverse complement.
CATTGTTTGATGGATAAACTAACTAAGTTTGATATCGTTTCAGGAAGCCGGTACTTGGATTCACATCTTTATCAGGGAACTCCTCCACCGGAAAGATTGGAAATCAATCGTATCATCACAGAAAAATTGAATGAGTTAACCGGCTATTATTTGACAGATAGTTTTTGCGGTTTCAAGGGTTACCGGGTGGCGGGCCTTCTGAAGATGCGATTGACAGAAACTAATTATGGTTTTCCTATTCAGGCTTGGCTTCAGGCGGCTAAAGTTGGCTTGACTGTTACAGAGTGCGCCGTACCGTTGATTTATACTGACCATAGCCGGAATTTCAACAACCAGTTTGCGACCCGGGATGAACGTTTAAACCATTATTTGCAAGTTATGGATAGGGAAGCAAAGGCATTGGGACTTTCTTCCACAACAGACCGACCAAAATAGTATAAAATCATTCACCGATATTTTAAAAACAGAAATTTTTATCCGAAAGTTTCTTGAAAAAGGCAAATGCATGACCAATGATGAAAAAAAAATACCCTCTAAGCATGGAGAATTTTATTTTGATCCCCCTTTTTCATTCTGGAAGGAGGAAGCCCTTCGTAATAGGGAAAGGACAGTCAAGGAAAGTCCATGGGGCCAGTCAGCCAGCAAAGTGAGGGAAGCCTTGAAAATGCCGACAGACCAACCCATTGTGATGTCCGGCCACCAGCCTGTATTTTTCCATCCTGGCTTATGGGCCAAGTGCCTGGCTGCCAGTTCCCTGGCCGAGGCCGTGCAAGGGACAGTTTATCATAAATTAACTGATACTGCCGTATCAGCTGAGTATTCTCATTTTCTCCCTGAGGTGGAGGATAATGGAAAGGCTCGGCGTAAAAAATTGGAATTTTTCTCCAACCATGATCTTCAGACCCAGGAAAAAACCACTCCTTATGCTTTTTTACCACCACCGGATTACGAGGCAATGGATAAGATTTACGCCGATGCTCAAGTGTTTTGCCCCAAATCCATAAAAGAGAACATGAGGATATTCGAACCCCAACTCCTAAACGGTTTGAAGGAAAGTGAATCCTGGAACGGGTACCACATTAATTATTTAAAAATGCTTGATGGAATATGCGGAACCGAACGACAATTCTTGGAGGGTAGCAGGATTTGGGCTTCTGAGCCTTTTTTCGAGTTCTTGACCTTTTGGATGGCCAATCTTCCAGAGCTTACAGGTGTTTACAACGAGTCCCTTGACGATTACAGGCGTAAGTATAAGATCAAACACAAGCTTAATCCCATGCCCAACCTGGGTTTCGAGGATTGGTGGTTTGAAATCCCGTTCTGGGGGATTACCCAGTACCATCAACGCCATTCCCTAATGGCCAAGAATGATGGAAAACACATCGTCCTGAAGCTTCGGGGCACAACTGGAACCTATTCTGCTGGATTGACAACCCTTCAAAACGACTTAGCAACACTTCCCATTTTGATTTGGCCCAAGGCCATCCCTCAGACGCTATTTTGCCGTTTATATCTATGTGACTTCTTCATTCATGGGATGGGCGGAGGCTGGTATGAGGAAGTTAACGATTTGATTTTTAAAAAAGCTCTTAAAATCAAGCCATTGGCTTATGGGGTTGTTTCAGCCACTTATTTGGTGGAACCAGAGGAAAGCCAACCATTGGAAATAATCACCGACCATGAGAAAAATCTTGAAAAATGGGAAAGAATATTGGAAAAAAACCCTGAATATCTATTCACGAGGCAAGACTCATGGATAAAGGAATTGCCGGTTTTTATGCATATGGTATTCAAGAAATGCCTGGAAAACGGAAAATTGGAAAAATTGGCTGAAGAAAAAAAGAAATGGGTGAATTTGTTGTCCGATCCGGCACAAAGAACAGAGGCTTCCCAGAAAATCAGGGCTATTAACGATGAATTGTATGATGAATGCATTGAGGCCGCGAAAATATTGGAAATGGGTATTTTGGATGTTGCGAGGGTCAAAGAGGTGAAGGATGTACTTTCCTTTAGGGAATACCCTTTTTTCTGTTTCCCTAAGGAAATATTCACGAATATGAAGGATATAGTTCGGCAGGAAGTAGATAGAGCTTAATTAAGAAAAAATCTAAAATTTTCTCTCCTCCCAAACCGAAATCTGTTTGAACCGTATAAAATCAACGAGAATGTCACTCAAGACAATCCTTGGATCTAATAGAGGATAAAGAACTTTATGGAACAACCGGACCTGAAAATAGAAATTTTGCCTGGCAGTGGGGATATTTCATTACCGGAATATGCGACTGAAGGCGCGGCTGGATTGGATTTGAAAGCGGCTTTGTCCGAGCCTCTGGTTCTTCAACCGGGTCAAAGAGGGATTGTCCCGACAGGATTGAAAATGGCTATTCCGGAGGGCTATGAGGGCTGTGTCAGGCCTCGCAGCGGTTTAGCGATGAAGCAAGGGCTGACCTTGACCAACGGACCTGGAACAATCGACTCGGATTACCGTGGCGAGGTGAAGGTTTTGGTAATCAACCTAGGACAGGAACCGGTTCGGATAAACAGGGGTGACAGAGTGGCACAGCTTTTGATTTCGCCTGTCGCTCGAGTGCGGATAACCCAAGTGAACCGGGTGGACGATACCTTAAGGGGAACGGGTGGATTCGGCCACACCGGCGTACAGTAAAATTGAAATTTTGTTTCGGCTTTCTCTGAAATTTTTATTTGAGGAAAGATAATTTTGTTGAATTCCAACCAGATTCGCCCGGTCGGGTTTAATTTCGGTGGCTGGCTATCCCAGTCTTCTCTAGAAGAAAGATATGTCTCTGATTTTATTCGGGAAGAGGATTTCAAAACTGTAGCAAATTGGGGTTTTAATTCCATTAGACTTCCCGTTGATGCAAAGTGGCTTTTCGAAAATGAGGGTCGGGGTCATATTTCTAATAACCGTTTGAATGTTTTGCGGAAAATTCTTAACTGGGCCAAGAAGGCAGGACTATTAACTATTCTGGATTTGCATCAAGTCCCCTGGCATTCCTTTTCCAAACCCGAACTTGAAAATTTATGGAAAAGCGAGGAAGATTTAACTTCTTTCTGCATTACATGGGCTGAGCTTACTCAGGCCTTAAAGGAATTTGATGGTTTATTATGGTTTGATACCCTCAATGAACCTACCGCCAAGAACGTCTTGGACTGGAACAAGGTGGCTAAAAGAGTTTACGAGGCCATTCGGAAGGAAGATTCGGAGAGGATGGTGATATTGGAATCCACTTATTGGGCCTCGTCTGAAAAGCTGAAGGATTTGGTAAGCGGGGTGCGGGGGACAAACATAGTTTATAGTTTTCATTTTTATTCCCCCATGCTCCTAACACATCAAATGGCTCCATGGTGGAGCGGGGCCAAGTCCTACCGGGAAACAGTGGCCTATCCAGGATTCATACCCAGAGTAAAAGAATATCTTGAAAGGGACATCACGGAGGAAACGCGTTATTTCATCGAGAAGGAAGGCAGGCAGAATTGGGATCGAGAGGCTCTTCGAAAATTACTACTGCCTGTTGAAAATCTTAGCCATGAAGGGAACAGGATTTATTGCGGCGAATTCGGTGTCTATGAAAAAGCTCCCCGAGAAGCTAGGCTGAACTGGGTTCTGGATATGGTTGAACTCATGAAAGAGATGAATTTGGGTTGGTCTTATTGGAATTATAAATGGCTAGATTTCGGCTTATGGCCAAAATTAGCGGACGGAACAAGTGGTCCGTTAGATGAAGAAATGGTCCGAATTTTAAGGAAGGGCATTTAAATGAGAAGAAGATATTCCCTGATCGTGTTTATAGCGGGGTTTTTGATCGCAGGTTGCTCTCCCAAATCTTCCATCCAGGCACAACTTTCTACTGCCGCTCCGGCTCAATTGAAAACGGGAGGGCCTCAGATCCCATCCTTAGTTGATGTCCATTCACCAGTATCAGACCAGGATTACCAACTGGCATATTCTCAAATCAACGGGAAAGAAGCGACGAAGGAAAATTCAAAAAGCTACTATACGGTTGCTCAATATCTATTCAACCACAATAGTTTGGTCGAAAGTTTGAAAACCTACCAATCCATGCTTCAAATTCCGGTTAACCTTCCACAACTGGACAAAGCCCAATATATGGTAGGACAAATTTATTTTGAAAAGAAAGACTATCTTCCTTCTTTAGCCGCATTTCAAACGGTCATGGATAAATACCCTAAGTCGGTTTTTAACGATCAGTGTGAGGGAATGATGGAGTTTATATTGACTTATTCCCTAAGCCTTGATGAATTGAAGCGTTATGTCGCCAATTACCCGAATTCTCCCTTGATATGCTCTGCCCTTTTCCAATTGGGCAGTCGAGAAGCACAAGCAGGATTTCAAGCTGATGCTATCAGTCACCTAACACCCTATCTTCAACAATGTTCCGATGATCCTTCCGCCTCGTCGGCCCGATTGCTTCTGCAGTCCCTGCAAAGCCAGCAAAATGGAAAAAGCTGGAAAATCGGTTTATTGGCCCCTTCCATAGGCAGATTCAAGAGTTTTGGCGATTCCGTTCGAAACGGCGTGGCTTTAGCCGTTCAGCAAGCAAACCTGGAGGGGGGAACGAAAAAAACAGTTTCATTAGTCCTGAAAGATACCGGTGACCCAACATTGGATCCGACCAGGGTTATTCGGGCGTTCCAAGATTTAAATAAAGATAATAGCTTGGACGCGGTCATCGGGCCGGTATTGGCTGCCGACATCCAGGCGGTGGCTCCCATCGCCAACCAGCAGAAAATCTTACTTCTTTGCCCGGCTGCGAGTCGGGATGGGTTGTCCGTTATAGGCCCCTATCTTTTCAGCAACAGCATGACCAACGAGATGCAGGGTCGTGCCATGGCTCGGTACGCGGTGGAAAAACTTGGATTTAAAAAGTTTGGAATTCTCGCCCCCAACGACGGCTACGGCCAAACGCTCGCAAATTCTTTCGAGAAAACTGTGGATTCCCTCGGAGGCACCATAACCGCCTCGGTTTCTTACCCGGCTTCCATCAGCACGGATTTCAAAAAACAATTGGTTCTTTTAGGTGGACAGGATCCTAATTCATCAAAAGAAAATGACCGTGAAAACACACGCCGTCTCGATGAATTGAAATATGGCCTTGCTAAGGAAATTGGAAAAATTTTTGTAAAGGCTAGGGCATTATCCGCCGCCGCTCCCGCGGTTGCCGAGGAAGAGGCGGGAGGTACTCCGATCGCTTTTGTTCCTTTGGTAGAGGGACTCACCAATACGGCTTGTCCCTCGATATCCAAGGATGTGAATGAAACCCTTCGGGAAAGTTTCAAGGACCAGGTTGGATTTCAATTGAGGACTGATGATTTGGTCCAGCAGGCTTTGACCCGTCTGCCTGTTGAATTCAAGGGAACAACTTTGACTCCCACCGCGGACCAATGGGGGGAAATTGCCGAAGAGGCACAGGTACCCCTGTTGATCACAGGAAGGATTGTCGAAACCAATCCTCCAAACGATTGGAGCAGTGACGACCCCACATGGGACTTTACACTTACCATCGAGGCTTTCAGGCAAAACCCAAAAACCGAAACGTTCGGCCGCTTTTATATGAATCATGTTCAATATAGTTTTTTTAAACCCTCAACCATGCTTCGACGGAAAGCGGATTATCAAGCCCTTTACTTACCAGCCCATGCCTCGGAAATCCCCCTCTTGGTATCCCAAAGCCATTTCTATGACCTGAACCCGATTTTCCTTGGGGGCCATCTTTGGGAAAATGACACTGTTTTGCGGGAGGGGAGCAAGGATCTGGAAGGCTCTTATTTCGTGACGGGTTTCTATGTGGATAGCTCGAAAAATGAGGTCAAGAAATTCGTTGAGGATTACCTTAAGAAATACGCCAAGCGTCCGGACCTATTGGCGGCTCAGGCTTATGATGCCGCTCGACTTTTGTTATCCGCCTTGGCTAATTCCTCCGATCGTGAAAACATACATAATCAGTTGATGCAAATCAAAGATTTCGAGGGTGTGAGTGGTAAAACCACATTCGGCGGCCATGGAGAACCAGAGAAGGTTGTGCCTGTGATCCAAATCAAGGATGGGAAATATAATCAGGTGCAATAAGGCAATCCTCAATATAAAATTTCGAATGTAGAATTCCGGAGTATTCAGTGGATAACACAAAGTTCAGCCCGCCCAAGGGCATGCGCGATTGGCTCCCAAAAGAAGTTCAAATTCGTCAGAAACTAATCCGTCTGATTGAATCGCATTACCAACTCTATGGTTTTCAACCCATCGACACACCTGTTATGGAGAATCTTGAAGTCTTGCAGGGCAAGGGCGGGGGTGAGAACGAGAAGTTGATGTTTAATGTGTTAAAACGAGGGCAGGAATTAGGCGGCGTTGTTGAAACCACATTACTTAGATTATTTAATAAAAAAATTAATGCGGAGATATCAGATGTAGAAGTAATTGAGCCTGGTACAAGTAATAAGACCGCAGTTGTTCAAAATATTAAAAATTTGTTTAAATATGAGTTGAAAGATAGCGTTGCCGACATGGGCCTGCGTTTTGATCTTACCGTTCCCTTAGCCCGTTATTTCGCCAATCACTCTAACGATCTACCCAAACCCTTTCGCTGTTACCACATAGGTCCAGTTTGGAGGGCCGACCGACCCCAGAAAGGTAGGTTCCGGGAGTTTTACCAATGCGATATCGACATCATCGGGGGAGTGTCGGAATCATATGAAGTGGAACTGCTCTTAGCCACTGACCGGGTGTTAAAGGCGCTTAATATTGGTGAATTCAAAATCCGTATCAGCGATAAAAGTCTACTAACAGCAATTCTAAGGCGAATCGGAACGCCGGTAGAAAAGATTCCGGAAGTGGCCATAACTATTGATAAGCTGGATAAGCAATCCTTTGATGAAGTGAAAAATGAAATTGCAGGAATAGGGCTAGACAAAGAAAATCAGGAAAAGATTATTCTCTTCATCAACAGCGCTAAAAATGGATTTTTGGACTTGAAAGATTTTAAGGAAAACAAGATTACTGAATTGGGGAATAAGATCAAATCCATCCAGACGGGTGTCAGGGATGTGAATCCTGATGCCAACGTGATTTTTGATCCGCTTTTGGTTCGGGGTTTCGACTATTACACTGGCTCGGTATTTGAAATTAATGTCGAAGATAAAGCGTATAGTTTCTCCATCGGTGGCGGAGGACGTTACGACGGGTTGATTGAAAAACTTGGTGGACCTAAGGATACTCCTGCGGTGGGGGTATCCCTAGGCTTCGAGCGCATCCTATACATTTTGATGGAACGGGACAATGTGGTCGATTCATTCGCCTCGAAGAGGATTTATATCGCCAATAAGGACCAATCCGAAAAGGATTTGTTGGGTTTGGCTGAACTTCTTCGCTCAAAGGGATTACAGGTCGAGACTTGCCTGGAAAAGAAGGATTTCGGAAAACAAATGAAAACCGCCCAGGATGGCGGTCTGGAATTCGCAATTATTGATTTTCAGCTTGGAGGCGATAAATTCAAGGTCCGTAAGTTATCCACCCGGCAGGACCAGGAAATGACCCTGGAGGAATTGCTGGGAACTGTTCAAAAGGAATAGTTCCTTTAGGGCTAAATCCAGGTTTTGAGCTGAAAAAGGTTATGCTATTATACGGTCTCTTTAAACGGCCCCTATGGGGTCGTTTTTATTTTCATTAGGAGTGAACAAAGTGGCGGAAATGCTCGGTGGTTGGAAACGAAGTCATACTTGCGGTGACCTGAGAGGGTCGGATATGGGCAAGGATGTCCTCCTTATGGGATGGGTGCACCACCGCCGCGACCACGGCGGGCTGGTATTCGTGGATCTGCGCGACCGATATGGGGTGACCCAGATCGTGTTTGATCCCCAATTAGCAGATAAAGTCCACAAGCAATCCCACTTGATCCGCAACGAATGGGTCCTGGCAGTTAAAGGAAAAGTTTCCCATCGCCCCGAGGGCACCGTGAACCCGAAGCTTGCCACTGGAGAAATAGAAATCCGCTGTTCCGAAGTAAAGGTCCTAAATGAATCTCTAACACCCGTTTTTCCCATTGAGGAAGATGTGGATGTGGCTGAGGAAACACGTATGGAATATAGATATCTCGACCTTCGCCGTGAGTACATGAAGGAAAAGCTGATCGCCCGCCACAAAATGGCCATGTCCGCCCGCAATTACATGAGCGGTGAGGGTTTTCTTGAAATCGAGACGCCGATCCTCATTAAGAACACGCCGGAGGGTTCCCGGGAATATGTGGTGCCGAGCCGGGTCAACCCCGGCAAATTCTTTGTCCTGCCCCAAAGTCCCCAGCAATTGAAGCAGACCTGCATGATCGCGGGGTTGGATAAGTATTTCCAAATCGCCAAATGTTTCCGGGATGAGGATCTTCGGGCTGACCGCCAACCTGAGTTCACCCAGATCGACTGGGAAATGTCGTTCATTGACGAGGAAGACATCTACCGGATAGGGGAAGGGCTTATGAAGGCTATTTTCAGGGGCGCTCTAGGCGAAGATTTAAAAACTCCTTTTCCTCGTTTGACTTATAAAGAGGCGGTTGAGCGCTATGGAAACGACAAGCCCGACCTAAGATTCGACCTGCCCTTGGTAAGTGTCAGCTCCATCGTGGCCAAGTCTGATTTCAAGGTTTTCAAGGAAGTTATCGCCCGGGGTGATATCGTGAAGGCCCTGAACGCCAAGGGCTGCGCGGATTTCTCCCGTAAAGACCTGGACGATCTCACCGCTTTTGTAGGTAAATACGGGGCCAAGGGGATGGCTTGGTTCAAGGTGAAAGACGGCAAACTTGATTCCAATATCAACAAGTATTTCAATGACGCCGTTCAAAAGGAAATGTTGACGGTATTGAAAGGTGAGGAGGGAGATCTTCTATTGTTCGGGGCCGACCAACCCACAATTGTGAATGAGTCATTGGGAGCCCTCAGGGTGGAAATCGCAAGAAGAAAAGGATTGATAGAGAAGGGGCCCAAGTGGGCGTTCTTTTGGGTGACTGATTTTCCAATGTTTGGGAAGGATGAGAAGGGTAGGCTTTATTCTATGAACCATCCCTTTACGGCGCCTCGAGAACAGGATTTATCCCTCCTGAATACCGATCCCACCCAGGTTACGGGTCGAGCCTATGATATGGTTTTAAACGGTTTTGAACTGGGAAGCGGTACCATCCGTATCCACGATTCCGCACTGCAATCAAAAATTTTCAGCCTGCTGGATATTACGCCTGAAAAAGCGCAAGAACGCTTTGGCTTTCTGCTTAAAGCTTTGACTTATGGCGCTCCGCCCCACGGTGGAATGGCCGTCGGATTGGATCGAATCGCCATGCTTTTGACCGGCGCTCCGAATATCCGCGACGTAATCGCCTTCCCAAAGACCGCCAAGGCTACGGACCTGATGACAGGTTCTCCATCTGTAATAGAAGACGAATTGATGAAGGAACTGAAGATTAGGATCGAGTTGGAAGACTTATCCTAGGTTATTCAAGTAAAAATCAATTCAACCTAACTGTTATTTATAGATTCGGTGTCTCGTAGACTTTTGTTTTAGCCGGTGTTTACTTATTCCTCGTTGCCTGTAGAACTCCCCTTTAGGGTTAAACGTGAATTCTTCCCTTGAAATCAGCTTCGAGTAATTCCGACCGCACTTGACGAACTACATAGTTCATTCGATAATATGCCATTCGTTGGTAAGCAAAATCGGAGGGAAAGAAAAATGAAGAATATCCAAACGCTATTGTTAGTGTTTGTGTTGACGGGGGTTTTGGCCTTGGGATGCTCACAAAAAAAGAGGATTGAGGGAACTGAAGTGCCCACCCTGCCCCAATCTAATGAGACAGCGGCTCCGCCAGCTCCGCCAGCGGAGATGGCTGCTCCTGCCGCTCCGGAAGCGGCTCCACCGCCTGTGGCAGCTGAAACCCCGGTGGCAACCCCGGAAACCAAGTATATGGTTGTGACTGGAGATACCCTTTGGGGAATCGCCGGTATGGATATCGCCTATAAGGATAATTTCCAATGGCCCCTTATTTTCAAGGCGAACCGCGACCAGATCAAGGATCCGGATTTGATTTATCCCAAGCAGGAATTCCTTCTAAAGAAGGATTTCTCCCAGGCTGATATTGATAAGGCCCGGAAGGACGCAAGCGATACGCCCAAATATGTACCGCATACCGAACCTCGTGAGACATTGCCGGTAGATTATTTCTAATCCTATTGGGCCGAATTTCTAAAAAGCTTGAAGTGGATAAACTCCCTTTCCCCCAGTGGGAAAGGGAGTTTTTATTTACAGTTCTTTTTTGAAAGGATGTCTTTAATCCAAGGAAATATGGGAGGAATTTTTGTCTCAAGCAGTCAACCGTCGAATCACGTTGGAAGACCAGCAGGAATGCCTTCAGTTGTTGGGTGAAAACGACCATACTCTGAAGCTTCTCCGGGATTCCTTCGCCATAACGGTAGTGGCACGGGGCAACGAAATCATTCTTTCCGGGGAACCTTTGGAGGTTTCCCACGCCATCCAAGTGATTGAACGACTTAGAAGTCATTTGAAAAAAGGGCACGAGGGTTATGTCACCAGCGGGGCGGTCCGCAAATTAATTGGGGAAATCAGGGGGGAAAGCCCGGAACAGACGGACGAAACGGTAACAAAAGAGCCTGTGTTGATTTCCTCCCGTAAAAAACCCATTTTTCCTAGATCGGACAATCAGAAAAAATACGTGGAAGCCATAAAAACCCACGATATTGTCGTGGGGATCGGTCCCGCTGGAACAGGCAAAACCTACCTGGCCATGGCCACGGCTGTCGCGGCGCTTAGAAACGGTGACGTGGAAAGACTCATTTTAACCAGGCCGGCTGTGGAAGCTGGGGAAAAGCTAGGTTTTCTGCCGGGGGACTTGCAGGAGAAGGTTGACCCCTATTTACGACCGCTGTATGACGCTCTTTACGACATGGTGGAATACGAGAAACTTCAGAGGCTGTTCCAGCAAAGACTGGTGGAGGTGGCTCCGCTGGCCTACATGCGCGGACGGACACTTTCCAACGCATTCATTATTCTGGATGAGGGGCAGAACACAAGCCCGGAACAAATGAAGATGTTCCTCACCCGCATGGGGACTGGTTCTAAAATGGTCGTTACGGGAGACGTGACCCAAATCGATCTTCCGACCGGGAAGGTATCAGGGCTTATTGAGGTACGGCGAATCCTCTCCAAGGTGGAAGGTATAAAATTCGTGTTATTCGATTCGAAGGATGTAGTGAGACACCGGTTGGTTCAAAATATCCTGGAAGCCTACAAGACCGAAGAAACGGGAAATAAGGAAAGACCACAATGAGGCTTTTGGTCCGATCTTCTTTAAAAGGAGAGAGCGTTTCCACGGCATGGTTGAAACAAGTCGCTTCGATTGTCCTGACCCAGACAAAAGGAAAGGAATTCGAAAAGAAATCAGAACTTTCCATTGTTCTAACGGGTGATTTAGAAGTCAGGAAGTTGAATAAGCTTTACAGGGGAAAAAATCGAACAACGGATGTGTTGTCTTTTCCCTTATTGGAAGGAAAAAGACTGATGGCTGGGAGTGAACTTTACCTGCCGCTTGGGGATGTCGTCATCAGCGTTGCCCAAACCAAACGACAGGCATCCGAACACGGAAAAGATTTTCGCCAGGAATTGGCCCTTCTTCTTATGCATGGCATTCTCCATCTATTAGGTTATGATCATGCGACACCAGTTCAAAAAAAAAGAATGTTTGGACTACAGGATAAAATCCTTCGAGGATTCGAACCGTGAATGAACTTGTGGAAAACTATCTTTTTTCCCATCTGGTTGTTCTTGCCGCGCTGGTCCTTGTTTCCATGTTCTTTTCCGCCGTAGAAACGGGGTTGTTGTCCTTTCCCAAACCCATGTTGGATAGCAAGTCCAGGCACCCGAGCATTCTAGGGCGGGCATTTAAGGAATGGCAGGATCATCCCAACCGGATTCTTACCTCCATTCTCATAGGTAATAACGCCGTCAACATCGCCGCTACGACCCTTTCCGCATATACCGCCGTTCATGTGGCTGAGGTCCTCAATTGGAATCGAACAGCCGTGGGAAGCGTGGCTTTTATCGCGGTGACTTTCATTCTGATCGTCTTTGGAGAGGTTATTCCCAAGGTTGCCGCGAGGGCCAATTCCATCTGGGCTGCCACATGGCTAGTTGTGCCTATTTATCTTTTTGACCGGATTTTAAACCCTTTTACCTGGCTTTTGGTTCATGCCATGGGATTATTTTTATCAAAGGTGGGACATCCAACCGTATCCCAGGTCACTGAAGAGGATATTAAACATATGGTTGAGATGGGCCGAGAGGCTGGAACCATACAGGAAGAGGAAACGGATATGATCCATTCCGTTCTTAAATTCACCGACACCAAAGTGAATGAAGTCATGATACCCCGCACAGAGATGTTTTGTGTGGATATCAACACCAACCTTGATCGCTTATTGGATTTGGTTGTGCAAAACGGTTTTTCCCGTATGCCGGTTTTTAAAGGAACTTTGGACAACATCGTGGGGATCGTAAATACCCGGGACTTGATTTCAATCTGGAAAAACAAAGAACTCATTGTGCTCCAGGACCTTCTACGTAAACCTCATTTTGTGCCGGAAACCATGAGGGTGGATCGTCTCCTAAGGGAATTCCAGAGGGATGGTATACACATGGCTGTCGTGGTTGATGAGTATGGGGGGACCGCAGGTTTAGTCACAATGGAAGACCTAGTGGAGGAAATCGTGGGGGAAATCCGTGATGAATACGACAGCGAGGAGGAAAAACCTATTGCTAAGCAAGAGGACGGTTCCTGGATCGTGGACGCAGGCATACCCTTGGATGATGTGAACGAAGCTACGGGGATTTATCTTTCTTCCGACGGGGATGTGGCAACGTTTGGGGGATACTTGAGTAAGAGGGTAGGGCGTTTCCCCAAGAAAGGAAAGGTGATTGAGGATAGGGAGGCTATATATACCGTTTTGGAGGCCAGCGATAGAAAAATTATCAAGGTCAAGATCGTCAAGAGGGAGACGCCTCTGCCGGAGCCGGTGCCGGTTCTGAAACCAACGCATAAACCCAGGAAAAAAAAGATAAAACCTTCGCCTTCGTTCGAAACCGGGGAAGCCCCACAAACGAAAAGTCCTGACCCGTGAAAAAATTGCTGGATTGCCATACCCATACAGCGGAATGGTCGGACGGCAGTCAATCCATTGAGCAAGTGCTTAAAAGGGCGGCCGAGGAAGATATTAGGGTGGGTTTGTCTGACCACGCCGGGTTGGAGGATTACCTGAATTCCAATGATAGATTGATCGCCTATGCCGACTTTCTAGGCCAATATCCTGTCGCCCGTGGCCTGGAAATGGATTTAGGCCGAGGATTTCTCCTGGCTCCGGAGGCTAGGGACCGCCTTGATTACTTAATTGGCAGCGTGCATGGCATCAATGTGAATGGGATCCGATTAAGTTTCAGCCATCTTCTCAAGTTTCTGAAGGGTGAGATGCCAACCTACAATCCCGTGGAACAAATCAAGGATTTGTCTTTTTTCTTCAAGATTCACTTGGATTTATTGAAAAAGGAATTGGGCGATCAGAAATACGACATTTTAGGGCACTGTACCATGCTCCCGCCTTTAGCATTAGGAAAACCCGAGGAAATATTTCCCGAGTGGTGGGAGGATGAGCTGATCGGCCTTCTATTGGAAAAGGGAACCGCGATGGAAATTTCCAACCGGTGGCGCACTCCCTATGATCGGCTCATGAAAAAAGCGTTGGATAACGGCGTGAAATTTTCGATGGGTTCAGACGGCCATGAGCCGAAAAAAACCTGCGTGTTGGATTATCCGAAGGAAATGTTAAGCCGATTTGAAATTAAGGAAGACCAGATATTCGATATTTCCAGAAGGCTTGAAGCCGCATGAAAAATATTGAATCGTATTTCTTTAATGACATGAATGTCCCTGCAGTTAGGTGAGTAAATGAATTCGGAATTTATCTCAGGTACAGTGGCCATCCTCGGCCGTCCAAACGTGGGAAAGTCCACCTTTTTAAATACGGTCTTGGGCCAAAAGGTTGCTATCGTTTCTCCGAGACCTCAAACCACCCGATCCTCCATGGCGGGGATTTTCCAGGATGAACAAGCTCAAATCGCTTTTTACGACACTCCGGGAGTACACCAAGGTAAGAACAAACTATCTCATTACATGGTGGCCCAGGCGGAGGAGGCCTTAAATGGATCTGACGCCGTATTGTTTCTCCTGGATGTGCGGGATGGGATTACTGACGAGGATCAATTGTTGGCCGATTGGCTAAAGCCGTGTCAGAAACCCGTATTACTGCTGCTCAACAAAATTGACCAGGCAGGGTCCGCTCGAATTGGGGAAGTGGCCCAAAAAGCGAGGGAACTGGTTGGCAGTTGGCCTCAATTTAGGATTGCGGCGGTATCTGGCCGGGGTATTCCGGAAGTTTTAAAGGAACTAAAGGATCTCCTTCCGCACCAGCCTCCCCTTTTTCCCGGTGAGGATTTGACCGACAAGACCATGAGGGAAATCGCCTCGGAACTTATCAGGGAACAATGTTTTCTCCAGCTAAAACAGGAAATACCTTACGGGGTAGCTGTAAGCATTGAGAAATACGAGGAACGCCAGCCGCCAGAGCCCATCCTGATTCAAGCAACGATATTCGCTGAGAAAGAAAGCCAAAAGGGAATATTGATCGGCACAAAAGGTCAGCAACTAAAATCGATAGGTACTGCCGCTCGTAAGGAAATTGAAAAGTTGACGGGTCAGAAGGTTTTCCTGGAGCTTTGGGTAAAGATCCTAAAGGATTGGAGAAAAGACGACAAATGGTTGAATGAATTGGGCTATCGTCAAACTCGAAAGGGAAAGGCATGAACTCTAAAACAAGTATTGTCTGCACCATTGGACCGGCTTCGAGACCTGAAAAAATACTCCGCCGGATGATCCTAGCTGGAATGGACATCGCGCGTCTCAATTTCGCCCATGGTACGTTACGGGAGCATGCAGAGGATATTCACCGCATTCGAAAAACGGCCTTCCAGGTTAAAAGACCTGTTGAGATTTTGATTGACCTGCCGGGACCCAAGATCCGTCTGGGCAAGCTTAAAAAGGAACCTGTCATACTTAAGAAAAACCAAAGAGTGATATTGACTACTAGAAAACTCCTTGGAACCCCGGATTTGTTGCCAGTGAATTATGATCAAATCCTTAAAAGCGTGAAAAAGGGAGGGCTGATTTACTTGAATGACGGTTTTCTACAACTTCAAGTACAGCGCGTCTTGGGAAAAAATGTTTATTGCAAAGTCCTCATCGGAGGGATTCTTTATTCTTTTAAAGGCCTGAATCTTCCTGGGGTGCGTCTTTATGTGGAGCCGGTGACTGAAGAAGATCTAAATTACCTCGAATTCGGCCTCAAGCATGGTGTTGATCTATTCGGGGTTTCTTTCGTGGAAAAGGCTAAAGACATCCAAAAAATCAAAGAGTACGCTTTGGAACTAGGAAGAAAAATTCGGACAGTGGCCAAGATCGAACGTGGGGAAGCGTTAAAGAATATTGATTCGATCCTGAATGCAACGGATGTCCTTATGGTGGCAAGGGGAGATTTGGGAGTGCAGGTGGAAATTGAAAAGGTACCGGTTTTACAAAAACTTCTGATTCACAAGGCCAACCTCAGAGGCGTACCAGTTATTACCGCCACCCAGATGCTGGAATCCATGGTTCACAATATCCGGCCCACCCGCGCGGAAGCCACCGACGTGGCTAACGCCGTATTGGATGGTACGGATGCTGTTATGCTATCGGAGGAAACCGCTATTGGGGATTATCCGGTTGAAACAGTTGAGATGATGCGCAAAATTGTCTCCACGGTGAAAAGCTCACTAAACATTAAACATCATTTTCTACGCGAAAAACTTTAGATTAAAAGCCCAATCCGGTTTTCTATCCTCTATCCCTTGGGACCGTTATAATATTACGTTTTCAAGGGGGTTAGCTTGAATCTATCACTCATCACCTTTGCGGGAATCTTGTTTCTTTTGATGTCCGCAATCGGAGCCTATTTCTCCTTACATGCAGGCCGGGAAAAGAAAGGCTCTTCTGGGACCAGGCGGTCCCAAAACGGCTTTCAGCAGGCCGATCAATGGTTATTAGAATCCCAGTCTAAAATCGAAGAGTTAATTCTTAAAATGGATGGGCTTTTGACCACGGCCCAGCATGAACTTCTGGATCTGCGGTTGGAGGCGGGAAGGCTTCCTCAGGGGTTGAAAAACCTAAAATTAACCCGTGAAAATATGAACACTCGGTTCCAACCGCGGCGGTTGGGTAAGAACCTTTTGGAAACAATCAAGTTTTTCCTGCGAGAAGGGGATTTTCGTGTTGGAAATAATTCCATCGTTTTTCTCGTTACTCCCGGCGGGGAATTGCCTTGCCTTGAAATTCCATTGGCATCATCCGAATTGCCGGGGGATCAGATGAGGATTCGATTGGAGCAGGTCGCTGGCGCTTTCGGAAAAGGTATAGATCAAGAGGGGCCGCGCGGTATTCTTTATATCGGAGACGATAATTATTTTTTAAATTGTATTAAGGACACTGAATGGATGGAGGAAATTCGCCGTCGGAATTTTCAAAGCGTGGATTACAATGGCCTTATAGCTTTACTTCTCTCCCTGAGGCTTAACAGTGATGTGACACGGTTGATCCGGATATTCCAACAGGGAATTGAGTCGACAACCGGGTTAGTGGGGCAGGCGGACAAGATGGGGCGGGTTTTGGCATCCGTGAGTTCCGATTCCTTGAAAATCAGGACGTTGCTTGACGGGGGAGAACCCGGAAAGTTTGAGAACTAAAATGAACATCGAATTGTCCATCGATTGCGAGAATGAATTTACTGCGGGAGAGCTTTGCTATCAAGCCGGTCAAGCTCTTATGGAAATTATGGCCTTTAAGAAGATCCCGGACTTGATCTCGGAAAGGGAAGAGTATGAGGGGCTCCAGGAGGTTGAAAGCGAGTTTCTTTGCGGCAGTCAATGTCCGTCCCTGTGGATCCGTTTTAGGGGTTTGGAGGAGAGAATCCAGATTCTATGGCATGAGACTTTTGATGATGCAGGGGAGCAGGGTAAATGGAAAGGAATCATCAAGGCGGTTGGAAGCCAGGACCGATGGGGCGATGCTTTGCAATTTATTCTTGCGTCCAGCACCGCCGTTGGACTTGCCCGCCTCCAGAATTCCATCATCCGGGATCAACGGGCTTTTTTTCGGGAAACTCCCGAGTTTGAGCCGGGAGAGCTGGTGGAAACTGTCCGGAGGCACGCGCTATTCGGGCAAGTTCAGGATGCCGCGCGAAACTTGTTCACCCAGGTTCTTCTTCCTTCATTCGCTCCGGAGGCTCTCCAGGCAATTCAGATCGAGAAAAAAATGGACCGTCTCATGATCGACATGCTCGGCCTGGTGAAAGTGTCAGGGCAAGTGGACACAAATCTTTTCCAAAAGTTTTATTCCTTACTGGAACAAAGCTTGGCTGGCATGGAGATGGATTTCGAGAAAAAAAAGAATGTCGCCGGTCTACTTCTTTTGATTGAAGAGTACTTAAAAGAGGAATCGAAGAAATCGGATCACCCTGAAAAACTCCTGGAAGAGGCTCAGAAGGTGGTTGGGGAAATAAAGAAATTGGGACCGATATTTTCACACATCGCTCAACCTTAAGAGAATTCTTCGTATCGATATATAATAGAAATAAAAATAGAGGCTCTAACTAGATATGAAAATAAAATTTGCACTATAACTATACAATAGTATAATTACACAAAAGACTAGTAAAGGAGGCGCCTTGACCCGCCCTTCCCAGAAAATCGACGAGAAATTGATTCAAACCGGTTTGGAAATGCTCCGCCATTCGGGCTTGAGCCGCCTCAACCTGCGGCAATTATCCGCCAAGGCCGGGGTAAACCTCGGGATGTTCCACTACCACTTCAAGACGAAGGACAAGTTTATCCGGGCGGTCCTAGGGGACGCCTACGAGAAATTCCTGAAGAACTTCAGCCTGCGCATCGAGGGGGAAAGGGAACCCTTGGGCAAGCTCCGCCAGGCCCTCTTTACAGTCGGGCAGTTCTCCCGCGACAACCGCCTCCTGCTGTTGAGCCTGGTCCAGGATGTCCTGAACCAGGACCTGGCGGTCCAAGAGTTCGTGAAAATGAACTTCACCCGGCACGTCCCCATTTTCCTGGACCTGATCCGGCAATGCCGGAAAGAAAAGTTGATCCGTCCCATGCCCTTTTTCCGGATCGTGGCCTTCATGATGCCAACCGTCGTGGGGCCCAGCCTGGCGGTGGGCGTTTTTGAGCATTCGGGAGCCTCAAAGTTCTTCGACTTGGAAGTAAAAGCCTTGAGTTTCCTGGTTCTCTCGGATGACGCTATTCGGGAAAGGATTGAGTTGGCCCTGGCCAGCCTGTTGACGGATAAGGGAAAAAACCAACCGGTGGCAGGAGGCCGAAATAAGAAAAGCGACGAGGAAAAGGGAGGCTTCTCATGAGAAAAACGAAGCGGAAATGGGTCTTTGGTCTTTTGGCGCTTTTCGGCGTTCACCCAGCTCTAGCTCAAAACGCGCGAGTCTCCCTCTCCCTTTACGACATGATCCGGGCGGCTGATGAAAATTCCGCCAAACTTCAAGCAGCCAGGTGGGACATGAAAGCGGCCCAAAGCGAAGCGGATTCCTGGTATGCCGCCGAGTTTCCCAGACTGGGATTGACTGGGACTTATTTTTACCAGACCAATGTTCCCCTATTGACCGTTAATCCTAAAATACCCGGTATTCCCTTTGGGACCCATGACAACTGGGACGCCTACGCGGTGCTCTCCTGGGACGTATGGGACTTCCGGTCCCAGCACAATCTATCCAACAGCGCGCACGCGATTTTCAAGTCCCGGGAGCAGGCCTATGACGCCACGGACCGGCAATTGAAATTGGCGGTCAGGCTTGCCTATTTCCAGGTCCAAATCAACCTGGAGCAAGCCCGGCTCCTGGGAAATTCCCTGAAGGTGGCACAGGCCCAATATGCCGATATCGCCCACCAGGCGCGTTTCGGGACGGCCAGCCGAATGGACCTGCTTTCCTCCCACCAGGAGGTGCTCAATTACGAAAGGCAGTTCCGGCAGGCCCAGGCCAACCTGGCCGAGTCCTTGAGGGATCTTTTCGACCTGGTTGGGCGGAAGGAACCGGCCGATCTCACGTTTCCCATGGACGCGAGGTTGGAGGGAAACCTTCCCGAGGGGATTTCCGAACCGACTGTTTGGGTGACCCTGGATTCCGAAAAGGATTCCCGGCAATCCCTCGAAAAGGAGAGCGCCGTTCCGCCGGACGATTCGGTCCCCCAATTGAAAACCTACGCGTTCCTGGCGGAATCGGCCCGGGCGGCATCGGACGCGGTGCGGTCCCAGCTTCTGCCCCGGATCACCCTGAACGCCCAGGCCGGTTACCAGAATCCGATGGGGCCCATCGTGGAAACCATCCAGCAAAACACCGTGGGAATCACCGCGACGATGCCCCTGTTTGACTGGGGACAGATTATCCGGGATTCGGACTCCAAACGGGAACAGTCCGAGGCTTACCTAAAGAACCTCGACCAGGCGCGCTGCGACCTGGAAAGGGATTGGAACAAGGCCCAGGACGCGTTGAGGTCCTTGAAGTACCAGGAGTCGCCCAACCAAAAAGCCGTATCGGAAACGGGGGAATTGGCCCAGTTGACCTACAGTTCCTACCGGGCGGGGCGGGCAAGGTTCCTGGAGGTCCAGACGGCCAACTTCCAGGCCCTGGGCGCCCAGGTTCAGGCCGTCTCCAATGAAATCCAGATGCTGATGCAGTTGTCGATCCTTTCGTCCCTTACGGGCTAAACCACTCAAGGAGAGAAACCATGAAAAAAAGAATCCCTATCCTGTTGGCCGTGATCTTGGGCTTGGGGGCTCTCATTTATTGGCGGGTGAAGGTCAACGCCTTCGGGTACGCCGGGACGGTGGAGGCCACTGAGGTGGACGTTTCTTCCCAGGTGGCTTCCAGTATCGCCTCGCTGGCCGTGGACGAGGGTTCTGCAGTCACGTTGGGCCAGCCGCTGGCTGTCCTGGACGGACAGGATTACAAGCTCACCCAGGGACTAGCCGCCGACGACTATAACCGGGGTTTGAAGCTCTTTAAAAGCGGCTCCATCCCCGAGGAAACCTTCAACCACCTGAAATCTCAAAAGGAACTTGCGGACCTGAGGGTGAAATGGTGCAACGTCACCTCTCCCATCCTGGGAAGGGTCTTGACCAAGTACCACGAGGCCGGGGAATGGGTTCCCACCGGCGCCAAGCTTTTCACCCTTGCGGACTTGCGCCAGGTCTGGTGTCTTTTTTACGTGCCACAGCCTGTCCCGATGAAACTTTCTTATGGCCAAAAGGTGACCGCCAAGCTCAATGAGCTCAAGGGTAAGGTTTTCCAGGGGACCATTACGCATATCAGTGACGAGGCGGAGTTTACCCCGAAGAACGTTCAAACCCGGCAGGAACGCACGAACCTGGTTTACGCGGTGAAAGTGATTTTCGACAATCCGGATGGAATCTTAAAGCTGGGTATGACCCTTGAAGCGGACCTGCCCCAATAAATTTATAGGTTTTCAACTTTGGCAAATCGCGGGTTGCCCCGCGTTTCCCCCTCTGAAAGAGGGGGAAAAAGGGGGAGTTAGTCTTTCCGTACCGTTCTGACAACGACTAATACCCCCTAACCCCCTTTTTCAAAGGGGGGAATCAACACTAGGGACATGCTTTTTAAAATTTGCCAAAGTCGAGTAAGTTATCATTTTAACGATTTTCCATAAGGGAGATAGGGTTGGGAAATATAAGCATCAAGGTTGATAACATTAAAAAAAATATGGGCCCCAACCACGCCCTGAACGGCGTCAGCCTGTCGTTCGATCCGTCCCTCCTGCACGGTCTCATCGGACCAGAGGGGTCGGGCAAAACCACCTTGTTGCGCTTGCTGGTGGGACTATTGAAGCCCGACCAGGGCCAGATAACCTACTTGGAGGGTGGGAAACCCACGACTTTCGCCCAGGTCCGGCCACAAATGGCCTACATGCCGCAAATGCAAAGCCTGTACGCGGATCTTTCCATTTCCGAGCACCTGGATTTCTTCCGGGACCTGTACCAGATCTCCGCGCCCGTTTACCGGGAGCGCCGCGCGGAACTGATGAATATCACGCGCCTGGAAAAGTTCAAGGACCGCCCCGCGGGCCAGCTCTCGGGCGGCATGTACAAGAAACTGGGTCTCATGTGCGCGCTATTGCAGTCGCCCAACGCCATGATGCTGGACGAGCCCACCACGGGGGTGGACCCCATCAGCCGGAGGGAATTCTGGGAGTTGCTTTATAGGCTGCGCGACCAGGGAATCCTCATCATCATCACGACGGCTTACATGGACGAGGCCGAGAGGTGCGACCGGGTGCATCTCATGGAAAAGGGGAGCCTGCTGGCTACCGGCGAGCCGGCCTCTGTGCTTCAGGCAGAGGGCATGCTCAGCTTCGAGGAATTGTTCCTGAGGCACGCGGGGGTGACGGCATGAGCTCCCACGCGGTGGAAGTGAAAAACCTGACAGTCCAGTTCGGAAAGTTCAAGGCCGTGGACGGCATTTCCTTCACGGTGGACAAGGGGGAGATATTCGGCTTTTTGGGGGCCAACGGCGCCGGCAAGACCACCACCATCCGGGTGCTTTGCGGCCTGCTGGAACCCTCAGGGGGAGAGGCGGTCGTGGCGGGCCTGAACCTGAAAGAGGGTCTCACACGGGTCAAGGAACGGGTGGGTTACATGTCGCAGAGGTTCACCCTGTACCAGGACCTCACGGTCGAGGAAAACCTGGAGTTCGCCGCGGCTTTGCACCGTATTCCAAGGCTTGATTTCCTGAGGCGCCGCCAGGAACTTCTGGATTTCATCGGTTTCAAAGCGGGGGAGAAAAGCCTGGTGAGCACCCTTTCCGGCGGAACCAAGCAGGAGGTTTCCCTGGTGGCGTCGCTTCTGCACGGCTCCGAGATCGTGTTCCTGGACGAGCCTACGGCGGGCGTCTCCCCGGCCTTCCGGGCGAGGTTCTGGTCCCTGATCCGGAGCCTGGCCAATGCCGGCAAAACGCTGTTTGTGACCACGCATTACATGGACGAGGCAGAGCATTGCGGGCGCATCGCGCTCATGCGCGAGGGCCATATCATCGCCTTGGACAGCCCGGCCGAGCTGAAAAAGAAGGCCTTTCCCGAGTATCTCTTCGAGGTGACGCCTCTCACAAAGTCCGCCCTTTGGCTGGATAGGCTTCAGGGCGAGACATCGGTGGTTGGGATCAAGCCCTACGGCATGCGTTACCACGCCATCATCCGCGACGAAAAGACGTGGCTCGAGACGGCTGGCCGGATGTCGGGGGATTTCACCACTCGACCCATCTCTCCTTCGCTGGAGGATGTGTTCATCCGCTTGGTGGAAGGGAAGTAGGAGATGGCGAACACTATCAACTTTAGAAGAGCTTATTCCATCGCGGTGAAAGAGGTCCGCCATATCGTGAGGGACCCTTTCACGCTGGGGCTGGCCCTCGGGCTGCCTATGATCATGGTGCTTTTCTTCGGCTATGCCATGGATTTCAACGTTCACGACATCCATATCACTATTTACGACCAGGACAAAAGCCGCGCCTCCCGCCAATTGGCCGAATTGTTCCAATGCTCGGGATATTTCAAAGTTTATCTCGAAAACCTGCCGGCCAACCCGGCCAAAAGCCTGGACTCCCAGGAGGCCAAGGCTGCGCTTTTCATCGAGCCGAATTTTGGGCGGGACCTGGCTAAAAAAGGTACCGCGACCGCGCAGGTACTGGTGGACGGATCGGACAACTCCACGGCCGGCATCATCGGGGGGTACCTGAACGGAATCCAACTGGCGGCCACCGAACGTTTGGCCGGGAAGAAAATGAGGCCACCCATCCAGGTTCAGACAAGATACCTTTTCAATCCCGAACTCAACAGCCGATGGTTCACGGTGCCGGGTTTGTCCGTGGTGGTTCTGGCCATACTGGCCATCATGCTGACCGCCATCACCGTGGCACGGGAATGGGAAAACGGGTCCATGGAATTGCTTCTTTCCACCCCCGTGCATCCCCTGGAGATTATCATGGGCAAGCTCGCGCCCTACTTGGCGTTGGGACTCATCGCCCAGGCCCTCATTTACCTGGCAGGCCGCCTACTTTTCGGCGTCCCCTTTGTCGGAAGCAACCTTTTATTACTTTTGGGGACCATGCTGTTCCTGGCAGCCGGCATGGCGCTGGGCCTTTTCATCTCGGTGACCACACGGCACCAGCTCACGGCCATCCAATTCTCCCTGATAGCTGGCATGCTGCCCTCCCTGCTTCTTTCGGGGTTCATTTTCCCGATTGAGAACATGAACACCTTTTTCCGGTGTTTCACCATGATCTTTCCGGCCCGATGGTTCATGCAAGTCATGAGGGGATTGTTCCTAAGGGGTAACAGTTTAGCCGACCTGGCGGTACCCTTGTTGGTGCTTTTTTTCATGGACGTGGTTTTCATCACCGTGGCCACGAGAAAGTTTAAAAAGGACGTGGAACCATGAGGGCTAACCCCGTCGTCCTGGGTTTCATCCGCAAGGAGATGATTCAGACCTGGAGGGAGAAGCGCCTCAGGATGATCCTGTTCGTCATGCCAGTCATACAGCTCACCCTCTTCGGCCTGGCCATCTCCACTGAGACCCGAAACGTCAAGCTGGCCGCGGTCTATAAGCCCGAAGATACCCTATGCCGGAGGATCGAGGAGCATTGTTACGGTTCCGGATGGTTCATTCCCGCCACGAGGAGGGAAGGGGATCCATTCAAGCTCATCCAAACGGGCGCGGCTGACGCGGTCCTCCTGGCACCGGAGGGGGGATTGAACAGGGCCCTGGGAAGGGGGGACGGAAGGATTCAGCTCTTGGTGGACGCCGCCAATATCGTGAAGGCCCAAAGTATCGAATCCTATATCCAGGCTATCGCCAACCAGGTGGCGGCCGAGAAACAGGGTTCCGCGCCGACCCCGCCCGTGAGTTTTTCTGTGCGGTATCTTTATAACCCGGAAATGGAGACTCCCCTTTTCATGGTTCCGGGGGTGTTGTGCATGATCCTCGTGATTATCACCATTATCATTACCGGGGCGGCCATTTCCCGGGAAAAGGAACTGGGAACCTTCGAGACCCTAATCGCTTCCCCCGCCAAGGTTTATGAGATCCTCCTGGGGAAAACTGTACCTTTCATGATCATTGGGATGGTCGACATGCTTCTGGTGCTGGCGGTGGCGGTTTTTGGGTTCAGGATACCCATGCGGGGACCGCTTTGGATGCTCCTGGTGGCGTCCCTGGCTTTCGTGTGCAACACGGTGAGCCTGGGGGTTTTGCTGTCCACCTTCACCC
The DNA here is from genome assembly GCA_963796105.1 of candidate division FCPU426 bacterium. Lineage (GTDB taxonomy): Bacteria > Oederibacteriota > Muellerivitia > Muellerivitales > Muellerivitaceae > CAWCKJ01. Next base: position 111,565 of record CAWCKJ010000012.1, on the reverse strand, counting down.
GGAACATGAGGCAGACCGCCATGGGGGGGTTTCTTTTCATTTTCCCCGCGTTACAGCTTTCCGGCCTTATTTTTCCGGTCGAAAACATGCCTTGGATGCTGAAGCCGGTCGCATACCTGGACCCGCTCATGTATTTCGTAGCGCTGTTGAGGAACATCATGCTCAAGGGAGGTGATCCGGGCCTGGTTCTGATCAACGTGGGGGCTTTGTGCCTCATGGCTGTTTTCGCGGTCACCTTGAGCGCCAGCCGGTTTAGGCAGACGTTGAATTGATTCTTCGATTCGCGCGTCTTCTTTTAAAAACCTTTCCGGAAAAATGTTTAAGATGGTTTGTGACTTGACACTCGATTGAAAAAAACTATAATTCAAATCGGTTGATGTGCCTTTAATCGGGGTCCAGAGAGTCCCCAAAGGAAAAAAGATGAATAAAATCGCACTATGTTTTCACTTGTCCCGAACACCCTATCCGGGTGGCCCGGGATTTTTTTTGTCCCCTTCAATTTTCCAGTTCAAAAATAGCGATTTAATAAAGCAATCGGGGGGTTCTCATGACCTCGAAAGTTAAAACTGTTGTTCTTGAGGCAAGCGATATGGACCGGGCCTTGACCCGCATTGCCCATGAGATCCTGGAGCGAAACAAAGGCATCCAAAACCTCGTCCTTATCGGGATTCGTAGCCGCGGTGAAATTCTGGCTGAGCGGTTGGCCGCCAAACTTAAATCTATCGAAGGGACTGAGGTGCCCTGCGGGGCGCTGGATATCACCTTTTACCGCGACGATGCGGGCATCCATAAACCGGAAAAGGCTCCGGAAGCCACCCACCTTCCCTTTGACGTGAACAACAAGAAAGTTATCCTTGTGGATGATGTGCTCCATACCGGGCGGAGTGTTCGCGCGGCCTTGGACCAGATCATTGATTTTGGAAGACCCATTGCGATCCGGCTGGCTGTGCTGGTGGACCGGGGCCATCGGGAATTCCCCATCAACGCCGATTACGTTGGTAAAAACATACCTTCCTCCCTGCGGGAGGAGGTTCTGGTTCATGTAAAGGAAAAGGACGGAAAGGACGAGGTCGTCATAGCGGAGAAGGAATAGTTCATGAAAAACCGGAAGGATCATCGATGAGCTGGAAATCCAAGGACCTGCTGACGTTGGAGGAGCTTTCCGCCGCGGATATGGTCCACATTCTTGACACGGCCGCTTCCTTCAAGGAAGTTTCCACTCGTTCGGTCAAGAAAGTCCCGGCCCTTCGTGGCCGTACGGTGGTCCTATTTTTTCACGAACCCTCCACCCGCACCCGCACTTCCTTTGAGTTGGCTGCCAAAAGGCTTTCAGCGGATATCATCAATGTCCAAACATCTGCATCTTCCCTGGTGAAAGGGGAAACTTTGATTGACACCTTGAAGACACTTGAGTCCATGACTATCGACGCCTTGGTCGTCCGCCACAAATGTTCGGGTGTTCCCCGAATGCTGGCTGATGTGACCCAGGCTTCGGTCGTCAACGCGGGGGATGGCGCCCATGAGCATCCCACCCAGGGACTCCTGGATCTTTTCACCATCCGGGAACACAAAGGTTCCATCAGGGGATTGACCGTGACGATTATCGGGGATATCACCCATAGTCGCGTGGCCCGATCGGATATCTACGGGCTTACGCGCTTGGGCGCCAAGGTCCGTCTTTGCGGACCGCCCACCTTGATCCCCATGGGCATCGAGAAAATGGGCGTGGAGGTTTTCTGGGACCTGAATAAGGCCCTGGAAGGGGCGGATGTGGTTTACGTCCTGCGATTGCAGTTGGAGAGGCAAAAGAGCAACCTTTTTCCGACCATTCGGGAATATTCCATGCTTTACGGAGTCAACACCGAGAGGCTGAAAAGGGCCAAGAAGGACGCGATCGTCATGCACCCAGGGCCCATGAACCGGGGCGTAGAAATCTCCTCAGGCGTTGCGGATGGTCCTTCTTCCGTTATCGACGACCAAGTCACAAACGGGGTTGCGGTCCGAATGGCGGTGCTTTATCTGCTTCAGGGAGAGCAAAGGGAAATGAAAACTGATGGATAACAAATGTTCAATGAAAGTGCGTGATTTCAAATGAGCAAAAGCATATTAATCAGCGGCGGCCATGTCATAGATCCGGCCAACCAATTGGACGGCCAGTTTGATGTTTTCCTCAAGGATGGCTCAATCGCGAAAGTGGGTAAATCCATAAAAGTGAAGGCGGACAGGACTCTGAACGCCAAAGGGAAAATCGTCACTCCGGGTTTAGTGGATATCCATACCCATTTAAGAGAACCAGGCTTCGAATACAAGGAAACCATAGCCACGGGGACTCTTGCCGCGGTTGCGGGAGGAGTCACCTCGGTCGCCTGCATGCCTAACACCAATCCCCCTATCGACGACCAAGCGATGGTGGATCTCATCGTGGCCAAGGCTGAGAAGGAAGGCCATTGCCATGTTTTTCCCATCGGTTGCATCTCCAAACGCCGGGAAGGGGCTGAAATGGCGGAATTGGGCGAGCTAAAAAGGGCGGGGGTTGTCGGGCTTTCCGACGACGGGGCGCCTGTCATGAACGCGGAACTCATGCGCCGGGCCATGGAATACTGCAAGATGCTTGACCTAGTTATTATTGATCACTGCGAGGACTCTAATCTTTCCCACAACGGAGTCATGAATGAGGGTTTAGCCTCGACCCTGCTGGGCCTGAGGGGCATACCAGCCGCCTCCGAGACCGTCATGGTGGCCAGGAACATCCTCCTGGCGGAGATGACAGGGGCTAAATTCCACGTGGCTCATTTATCCACGGCCGGATCTGTGGAACTTGTGCGGCAGGCCAAGAAAAAAGGCCTCAAGGTGACGGCTGAGACAGCGCCCCATTACTGGACCCTTTCCGACAAGTCCATCAAGAATTACAACACTAACTTCAAGATGAACCCGCCCCTCAGGGGGGAGGAGGATGTGGCGGCCATTCGAAGGGGTTTGAAGGAAGGGGTCATTGATTGCATCGCTACCGACCACGCACCCCACGCCTCTACCGAGAAGCTATGCGAGTTCGACGAGGCCTCATTCGGGATTGTTGGGTTGGAAACCCTTTTTCCGTTGACTATCAGCCACCTCGTGGAGCCGGGAGTGATCACTCTTTCAAGGGCTGTCGAGCTTTTGACCCTGGCACCCTCCAGGATTATCGGGATCAATAAGGGAACTTTGTCGGAAGGGGCGGACGCGGACGTGACTTTGTTCGACATTAAAACTGAAAAGAAAGTGGATGCAAATCAATTCAAGAGCCGGGGACGAAACACGCCCTTCAACGGATGGAATCTTAGGGGATGGGCTGTGATGACAATCGTGAGCGGTGAAATCAAATATCAGGCGGAAAATTAAGGAATGGCGAACAAAATAAAAAAAGCAGTACTGGCGCTTGAGGACGGCACCTGGTTTGAGGGCCAATCATTTGGGGCCGACAGCAAGTCCTTTGGGGAAGTGGTATTCAATACCGCCATGACGGGCTACCAGGAAGTCCTAACAGATCCTTCCTATAAGGGCCAAATTGTTACGATGACCTATCCCATGATCGGCAATACCGGTGTGAACCAGGTGGATATCGAGTCCCGCAAGCCATTTGTCGAGGGTTTCGTGGTGCGGGAATATTGTAAGCACCCCTCCAATTACCGTATGGCCACTTCTCTTTCCGATTACTTGAAAAAGAACAACATCATCGGAATTGAGGGGATCGACACCAGGGCATTAACAGCCCACTTGCGCCAATTCGGCGCCAAAAAAGGGGTTCTTTCCACAAACGAATTGGATCCGAAGAAACTCATCAAGCAGGCCAAGGACAGCCAGGGTTTGATCGGCAGGGATTTAGTGAAGGAAGTCACATGCGAAAAACCCTACCGTTGGACCGAATTGCCCTACAACCTGGATTCCTCCTCCAATGTCAAAGAAGCGGAAAAGGCCCAGCAAGGGGATTTGCTCGTGCAGATGCATTCCCAAAAGCCTGAACCTGATGGACCTAAAATCAAGATCGCGGCGTTGGATTGCGGGATCAAGTACAACATATTGCGCAAACTTACGGCCCAGGGATTTGAGGTGCAAGTGCATCCTGCTACCGTCAATGTCGAGACGGTGCTCGGCGGAGGGGTTCGGGGCGTGTTTCTTTCCAACGGTCCTGGAGACCCGGAAGGCGTGCCTTACGTCATTGATACGGTGAGGGAGTTGATCAAAAAAAACATTCCCATATTCGGTATTTGCCTTGGGCACCAGATTTTGGGATTGGCCATGGGCGGGAAGACCTACAAGCTTAAATTTGGGCACCGCGGGGCCAACCAGCCGGTCATCAACAATATTACCCGAAAGGTGGAAATCACCAGCCAAAACCACGGGTTTTGCGTCGAGAACGAGAGCTTAGACCTGCATGAGGTGATCACCACCCACATCAACTTGAGCGATAACACCAGCGAGGGGATGGAAATGATTAACAAGCCGGTTTTCAGCGTTCAATACCACCCGGAGGCTTCGCCGGGTCCGCACGATTCGAGTTACTTGTTCAAGCAGTTCAGGGAGTTAGTGGAAAAAAACAGTTGATTCATTGAAGAGGAATAATGCCTAAACGTACCGACATTAAAAAAATCATGGTCATCGGGGCGGGGCCCATCATCATCGGGCAGGCCTGCGAATTTGACTATTCAGGAACCCAAGGATGCAAAGCCCTGAAAGAAGAGGGCTTTGAGGTTATCCTCATCAATTCGAACCCAGCCACCATCATGACCGATCCGGAATTCGCCCACCAGACTTATGTGGAGCCAATTACCCCTGAAATCGTCAGAAAAATCATCGAAAAAGAGCGCCCCAACGCGCTTTTGCCAACTTTAGGCGGACAGACGGCCCTAAATACGGCGGTAGCCCTCGCGGAAAACGGCACCCTGAACGAGTTCAAGGTCGAGTTGATCGGTGCCAATTTGGCGGCCATCAAAAAGGCAGAGGACCGGCAGCTTTTTAAGGAAGCTATGCTGAAGATAGGATTGGATTTACCGGAATCCCTCACAGTCAAGAACTTGGAAGAAGGATTGGGATTTGCTGAGGAAAATGGATACCCAGTTGTCATCCGGCCCGCTTTCACGCTAGGCGGCACTGGAGGGGGGATCGCCTACAACCGACAGGAGTTCGAGGAAAGTTTGGCTAAGGGCCTGGATCTTTCTCCAATCCATCAGTGCCTGGTGGAAGAGTCCGTGTTGGGATGGAAAGAATACGAGATGGAGGTCATGCGCGACCTCAAGGACAACGTGGTCATTATCTGCTCCATCGAGAACATGGACCCCATGGGCATCCATACGGGCGACTCGGTCACGGTGGCGCCCGCCCAGACCTTGACCGACAAGGAATATCAGCGCATGAGGGACGCCTCCATCGCCTGTATCCGGGAAATCGGCGTGGACACAGGCGGGTCCAACATCCAGTTTGGAGTGGACCCCAAGACTGGGCGGATGGTCATGATCGAGATGAACCCTCGCGTGTCCCGTTCATCGGCCCTGGCCTCAAAGGCCACGGGTTTTCCCATCGCTAAGATCGCGGCCAAACTCGCGGTAGGATACACGCTGGATGAGATATTCAATGACATTACTAGATACACCAAGGCCGCTTTCGAGCCAACCATCGACTACGTCGTGACTAAGATTCCCCGCTTCACCTTCGAGAAGTTCGTCGAGGCGGAGGATATCCTGAACACCCAGATGAAAAGCGTGGGTGAGACAATGTCCATCGGGAGAACTTTCAAGGAAAGCTACCAGAAGGCCCTGCGCTCCATGGAAACAGGGACTATCGGCTTAGGGGCTGACGGTAGCGAGTACAAGGAAGGCCGTTGGCAGAAGACGGGCTCCCGAAAACCCAAGCACTTGCCGCATGATCTCTTGGATGCCCAGCTGCGCAAACCAACTTCTCAACGGCACTTTTTTGTGCGACAAGCCCTGTTACAGGGTTATGAAGTGGAGAGAATTTACAAACTGACGGCTATAGATCCCTGGTTCTTGAACGAGCTCAAGGATATCGTGGATCTTGAGAAGGAATTGGAAAAGACGACATCACGCAAAGGAAAACTGAAAACTAAACTGCCGGAAGACCTATTGCGCCGGGCGAAGGCCATGGGTTTTTCGGACCAGCAACTGTCCTTTTTATGCGGGATCAAGGAAACAGAAGTTCGCAAGTACCGCAAGTCGCTCAAGATCATTCCGGTTTACAAGATGGTCGATACCTGCGCTGCGGAGTTCGAGGCCTTTACCCCCTATCTTTACTCTACTTACGAGGTCGGCCGTTCCTCTTTCCTGGGCGGAGACCCTGAGGCGGCCCCGTCCCAAGCGGAGAAAATCGTGATCCTGGGCGGTGGTCCCAACCGTATCGGGCAGGGAATCGAGTTTGATTATTGTTGTGTTCACGGGGCTTTCGCTCTCAAGGAAGACGGTCATGAAGTCATCATGATCAACAATAATCCTGAAACCGTCTCCACGGACTATGACACTTCCAACCGGTTGTATTTCGAGCCGCTGACCTTTGAGGATGTCATGAACATCCTGGACCGGGAGCATCCCAAGGGTGTTATTGTCCAGTTCGGGGGCCAGACCCCCCTTAAACTTGCGGTTCCCTTGAAAAAGGCCGGCGCTCCCATCATCGGCACATCGCCGGACTCCATTGATATGGCGGAGGATCGCAGGCTTTTCGGGAACCTTTTGAGAAGGCTCAAGATCCGTCAGCCTGACAATGGAATCGCCATGAACGTCAAGGAAGCCATGCCGGTCGCGCGGAAGGTCGGTTATCCCGTCATGGTAAGACCATCCTATGTACTGGGCGGAAGGGCCATGGAGATAGTTTTTGATGAGTCTATGCTTGATGATTTCGTGGCGAGGGCGGCAGAGGCGGCTCCCAACCTTCCAATCCTGATCGACCATTTCCTGGAGGACGCCATCGAGGTGGATGTGGATTGTGTTTGCGATGGGAAGGAGGCGCTTATTGCCGGCATCATGGAACATATCGAGGAGGCTGGCATCCATTCAGGGGACTCCGCTTGCGTGATCCCTCCCTATACCCTGAGGGAGGACCAAATCGGGACCATCCGCAAGTACACGAAGGAAATGGCACTGGCCCTCAAGGTCAAGGGCCTCATGAACGTGCAATACGCCATCAAGAACGACATGGTTTATGTTCTTGAGGTGAATCCCCGCGCGTCCCGGACCGTGCCTTTTGTTTCCAAGGCGACCGGCACGCCCTGGGCCAAAGTCGCGGCCCGGCTTATGGCGGGAAAATCCCTGACATCCTTGAAACTCAAAGAGGTTTCATACATGAACCATGTCGCGGTCAAGGAATCTGTGTTTCCGTTCAATCGGTTCCCGGGAGTGGACACGGTGCTGGGTCCCGAGATGAAATCCACCGGGGAGGTTATGGGGATCGACCAGGATTTTGGAATGGCTTTCGCCAAAAGCCAGATGGCGGCCAATTCGGCCCTGCCCCTCAAAGGGACGGTGTTCGTCTCCGTCAAGAACAAGGACAAACGCTCGGTTATCTTTATCGCCAAGCGGCTCAAGGATATGGGTTTCAATCTGGTGGCCACCCAAGGTACCGCCCATTCCCTTATTAGTAACGGCATTGAGGTCACGGTGGTTCGAAAGGTTTTTGAGGGCCGCCCCAATGTCGTGGACTTGATCAAAAACCATGGGATTCAACTCATCATGAACACACCGGCAGGCAAGGGGCCCCGCTCCGATGATTTCCAAATCCGCAGGGCCGCGGTGATGTACAACGTGCCATGCATCACGACCCTTTCCGCCTGCGCCGCGGCGGCCAATGGGATTGAGGCTTTGAAAAAGCATGAGATCCGGGTGAAATCCCTTCAAGCATTCGCGACAAACGGTTCTTGACCCAAAATCATTTTGTTCTCGAAAATCCATTATTGGTTTTAGGAATGAAGAAAACTCTTGTTCCAAAACCTAAAAACGTTTTTCGCCAAATCTTCAATAAAATCATTTTTCAAGAAAAATGTTTTTCGTTTAACTGTATAATTCTTTGTGTCGTATAAGCTTATATTGGTGAGAGCGGTTTCAAGGAGTTGGGCTTAATGGAAAATCTTCAAGAAAAACGCCATTATGACCGTTATCAATTTCAAAAACCCATTCAAGTTTATCCAGTCCTTCCTTCCAAATCCGGCAATATTTACGAAGTTCAAGACAAGGTCATTCCAGCCCAAAGCAATAATATCAGCGAAGGGGGATTAAAGCTGGAAACTAATAAATCTTTCGACGTTAACTCGATTCTCAAGTTAAGTTTCGAGTCAGAGAAAGACAGCAGTGTTGAAGTTTACGGAAAAATCATATGGACCAAAAAAGCACATTGCGGGGTGCGATTCATGATGCCTGACCGGTCCATTCAAAAAGTCATTCACAATATCTCGCTTAACCAGTCTGCTCTCGAAAAGTAACTCCCGCTAACTCCCCAAAAAAATCTTCTGGGAATTCCCTTAACTATTATTTATTGTGATTTATCTGTTTTTATGTCCATTGCCGGTTTTTTTAATTTCCGACTTGTGCCCATTTCGTATTAAATTAACTATGGTACCAGGGGTTGATTTAATGTTGGGTAAGCTAAGTTCTATAGCTCTTTCGGAGGCGGATTTTATGAGGAAATATTTACTGTTTTTAATGCTATTTGTTCTTGTTGTGCCTGGGGTTCGGGCAGACGACCCGTTTATTCCTATGGTCAAGCTTTTTCAAGATAAGCAATATAACCGGTTGGAATTGATATGCCAGACAAGGTTGAAGACTAATCCTAAATCCCTGGATTCCCTTTATTTCCTTACCCTGATACGAATGGAAGAAGGAAAAGCGAACGAGGCAGTCCCCTTCATGTTGGCTTTCGCGAAATACCACAACGAGTTCGAAAAAGCGCAAGCAGGCAGGTCTTTGAACGCGCCCAATTTCGTGAACCTTTATTTCCTATTGGGGGAATACTACGTCAGGCACCAACAATACGATTTATCCCTTCCCTGGCTTTTAAAAGCCAGGACCAAGTACGACGCAGACCCTATGCTCCAATTCTTCCTGGGACGCTGTTATGCGGGCAAGAAAGATTTTGTAAACGCCATTCCGGCCTTTCAGAAAGAGTCCAAAATCGACCCAAAAGACTCAAGCGCGCTCTACAATAGCGCCAGTTGCTATGCCGAACTGGGCAAGGAAAAAGAAGCGCTCCAATGGCTCAGGAAAGCCATTGTTCTCTCTCCCAAGTACAAAAAAGACGTTCAAAAAGATGAGAATTTTAAAAGGGTCAGGGATTCAAAGGCGTTCAAGCAATTGACGGCTGAATAAGCCGCGTAATTCTAAATGGATTAAAACCGTTTTATCCCTGGCTTTCCAATGATTTTACCTTCCAACATTCTTCCTATGTGGTTGAAATTAAATAATTAATCCTTGAAACTGTCTTGGCTAAGGAGATTTTAAGCATGGGAATTCAGCGGCATCGATTGCATGTTTACTATGGTTATGGCAAAGGAAAAACCACTACCGCCATCGGCTTGGCCATTCGGATGTTGGGTGCGGGGAAAAAAGCCGTCTTGATCCAGTTTGATAAGGGGCATCGAAGAGGAAGGGAACATTATTCCGAGAGAAAGGTCCTTCGCACCCTATCCCAAATGGCCCTCTATTCATTCGGCAGGGAGAGAGTGCTTGGCCCAAATGCATTCCGGTTCCGGAACGAATCGGAGGACTTCAAGGAAGCCCAAGCGGCCTTGGCAAAATCCATGGAATTGATCCGGTCAGGGAAACAGGATCTTTTGATTCTGGACGAGTTATTGGCGGCGGTGATGTGCAAACTATTGACCCAAAAAGACGTGATGGAACTGGTAAAGCTTTACGACCGTAAACGCCGTTGCGAGATGGTAATTACCGGTCACCAAGTATGGCCAGGCCTTATTAAAAAGGCGGATTTAGTGACGGAAATGCGAAAAGTGAAGCATTATTTTGATAAAAAATTACCCTCGAAAGAGGGCATTGAGTATTAAATCTTCTAACAAAAAGGCTTACACCACAGGCTGCCTGCGGCAGCGCACAGAGGCGCAGCAAGGAAATGCCTCATAATCAAAGGAATTAAAAGTCCCATTATGTGGCGGGATAAAGCAATTTAAAGTTTCATAAAAACAGTAGTTTTTAGAAACCTTTTGTGAAAGGTTTTGATTTGAAAAGGGATATCCCCCAATTCTTGCTTTTTTTGGTTCTTTCAGTTCTGTTGTTAGCGAGTGGTTTGTTAAGGATCCTTTTTCCAAATCAATTCTTCCCTATGGTCCCCTTGACGGGAGTCATCGGAAGCGCCGTGTTTGGGAGCGTTCTTTTCGGAATGGTGGCTTTCCGCCGTTGGTATTTTCTCTTCCAAAAGAGGAAAAAAGCGTTACTGCTTATTAAAGAAATCATTTCGGGCCGAAAAGCGGCGAATCAACCGCTGGAGAATGATTTAGCCAACGCTGAAAGGACCATTTCCCGGTTGGTTCGGAACGCCGATGAGGATTTAAAGGAGATCAATCCCGACTTCAAAGAGGATTCACTTCCCAGGCTTTCAAGTCAAATTCCAATACTTTTGGACGAGATAGGGAATCGGGAAGATGCCTTGATAAGGTTGGGTGTTTTGGGGACTTACCTTGGAGAAACGGCCTGCCGAAGCTTCAAATGGGCCTGGAAATTCCAATACGACCCATTGTTAGGGCGGTTTGCCTTTCTGGCATCGGTTCTGGGAAAAGGGGAGAGGGTTTTGGACCCCTATGCCTTAGGAGCGGATATTTTAACCGGAAGCATAAAAACGAGAGATCTTCAAAAGGAATTGAAATGAGAAAGACTAGAAGTGAATTTTTTGTTGTGATTGGTATCCTGTTTTTTCTTAATGGATTAAATGTTTATGCACAATGCAATCCAGATCCGACTTTCGACAGTTCTTCAGTGTTCCATATCATCAGCAGGCCCATTGAGCCCACCTATTACCATGATCACAGCACGAGACAGATTGAGGCTTTGCGCCACCAGAAACTTCACATGAGGAATATGCACGAACCCGGTCTTACCCTCGCCGAGCATGAATTGAAAACTGATTTTCGGATCAGCGGAATGGGACGAAGCGACAGAAAGCGGGTTTGCGTTTGGCTGGAGTCATTGGACGTGGATTTTTCCTACACTCGGATGGATGTATTCATCTCTAGCCAATATGGAGAGGGAAGTTGCCCCTATCAAGTCATTCGTGACCATGAAAACCAGCATGTGAGCATCAATTTAGCCACGCTGAAAAAATATAGGGAAAAAATGGAAACGGCCATCAAGGGGGCTATGTCACTGCCGACAAAGGCAAATCCTCTTTCGTTTTCATCCCTCAATCAGGCTAAGAATATCCTAGCGGCCAGGATCAAGGGGATAGTGGACCCAATCTATAAAAGGTTCAAAGACGAGGTCATGAGAAACAATAATCAAATCGACACCATGGAGAACTACCGCAGAACCCAAGCCAAATGTTCGAATTGGTAAAAGAATCGCTTTAAAACAAAAAAGCCCCCGGGAGGGAACCCGGAGGCTTTTTTTTGAGCCGCAAGATTAGATCTTGCGAACGTTTTCGGCCTTCAGCCCCTTCTGCCCTTGGGTAACCTCAAACTCCACACGGTCTCCTTCGTTGAGGGATTTAAATCCATCCGTTTGGATAGAGGAGAAGTGGACGAACACGTCCTCGCCTCCGTCTTGGGAAATGAAGCCAAAACCTTTCTCATTCTTGAACCACTTGACTGTACCTTGTGCCATGCCGCAACTACCTTTCTACTAATAATTAAAATTTAATTGCATCCCTGAATAATCGTCTTTGGGAAGGCGACATATTACAAGATTTGCCCATTATTGCCATGAAAATTGTCCAAAAACCAAAAAATTTTGGGAACTTCTTGATTTATTGCATCGTTTTAAAGGGAAAAACGATTTTTCAGCTGGTTTGAAAACGCTTTGTTGAAAGAAGTGGATTTTCGGCAAAGGCCAAATTTTTTAGCTTTTTTTTACTTTTAAAAAGCAATTTTTTAAAATCAATTTCAAAGGTAATCGATTTTACATTCCCTTAAACGCTTTAGGATAGACATTTTCATTTCTTCTAATTACTCTATGTCCCTGGCAAAATTGAAAGTTTGCCGAAAAATTTAAAAATAATTTGGAGGATACATGAAGACGAAAAATTTAATGCCTCTCCAAACGGTACCTGTTGAAATAAAGGAATACAGGAGTATACTCATTGTTGGAGGGGCAAATTATGAACTACCAACGGATGAAGGGGATTGAGATTTTCAAGGAAATCGATACAGAAGAAAAGGCACGTCAATGGGTGTGGAAGAGCCGTTTTGCCGGAAAAGACTTTGTTTGCCCACAATGTGAAGGAGAAAGTTTCTGGCAACACAAAAACCGCCCCGAAGTGCGGGAATGTGACTATTGTCGAAAGCAAATACGGCTTCGAGCCGGAACGATCTTCCGGAAATCCAAGATCCCAATCTTAACCTGGTTGAGGATGATTGGATTGGTGATGCAAGGGAAAAGGGGCATTTCAGCCCTGGAACTTCAGCGGCAATTGGGAATGCCCTCCTACGATACCGTTTGGAGGATGTTGCATAAGATTCGGGAAAGTCTTCGACAAAGGGATGAAAATTACCAACTCAAGGAAATCATTGAGTTGGATGGGGCTGTATTCGGCAAGAGAGAAAAGGAAAACCAGGCTGAAGTGCTGGTGGCGGTTGAAAGCAAAGAATGGATAGATGAGAAAGGGCGCAAAAAAGAGAAAGCGGGTTTTGCAAAGATAAAGGTGACCGCAGAAACCAAGTGGGAAGCCCAAGCATTCGTCGATCAAGCAATCCAGAAAGGCGCCATGATAAACACGGATGCCAGTCCCAGCTTGAGAAACTTGGAAAACGTGGATGTGGAGTACCAGGTAACAGCCAATGACCCAGTGGTGTTAAATCACTGGTTACCTTGGGTCCACCGATTCATTTCCAACGCCAAGGCTTGGATCCTAGGAACCCATCATGGAGTCAACGTGAAATATCTGCCTGGATACTTGAGCGAATATACTTATCGGTTCAATCGTCGCCATGACCCAGATTCCTTATTTCACCGGGCCTTAACCGCTTGCGCTTTGGCAAAACCCATTACTGCGCAAGCGTTGTTCGGATAGGCATGAAAAATTTGTTATTGATCATGCCATTGGTTCTTCTGATGGCGACTTGGGTCATCGGCCAAGGATGCGGTTCCAAATCAAATCCATCCACTCCGGCGGCTGCTACCGCTACACCAACTCCTACAGTAACCAAAACACCAACGCAAACGCCGACTAAATCACCGACATTAACGAGTACGGTAACTTTGACGAACACACTAACGAGTACTGTAACGTATTCCCCGACGCCAACGAATACTAACACGCCGACGCTCACTAATACGTTGACGAACACGCCTACTGTCACCTCGACAAACACGCCCTGCTATGTCGCACCCACGATGACTTATATATTTAACTCGGGAAATGGCCTTCAGGGTTGGAGCGTCGTGAAGAGCAATATTTCTGCAAGTACCGCGTTTGTCGCCGTTCCTACCTTTACCGGAAATACGCAGAGTTTGCAAGTCTCGGGTGTCGTGTCGAATACGCAGAACTTTTTCTTTGAATATGATAGTCCTTGCTACATGAATCTTACGAATATGCAAATCAATTACAGAATTTATGTGGCATCTCCCTTGGGCACAAGCGGGAACTACGCTTACCAGCTATATGATCAAGCCTTAGTTGCTGAGACGTGGGAAGACAGCGGTTGGCAAACTACAGGTCTTACTGCGGATCAATGGGTGACTCTTTCTTATACACCGGCGTTCGGGCAAGGAGCGGGTGCTGCCACCCAGGTGACGGATTTCGGCATCCATTTATTTTATGAGGGAAGCGGCACCTCCGTCCCTGTCACATTTTATGTGGATAGCGTTTGGTTGACTTCCACCGCCGTATTCACTCCAACACCAACTCTTACGTCCACCCCAACTCTTACGTCCACCCCAACGGTATCCACGGCCAATTCCCTCTACATGACGTCTTCTTCGTCATTGACTGGTTGGGTTGTTGTTCCAAATGACGCTTCCGTGACAATTTCACCGCTAACCTGGGAAAGTGGCATTGATTCTGGGCTTACTTCTTCGACAGGATCTTTGGGTGTCAACTGCGCATGGAGCGCAACCGGACAAAATTGTTATATGCAATATCCATTTAGCTCGCCCCAGAATTGGACAACCCTCAATTTAACAGGGATTATTGCCACTATTTACACTAATCCACTTATCCAATCGCAAGACAGTGGGTCGTATAATTGGCCGTATGGTAAAGTGGCCATCTGGAGTGGTGCTGTTTGGGCCTATGAAGATGGGGCTGATACGAATCTGACAGACACCACTAATCATTGGTATCAACTCAATTTCCAACCGACATTTAGCAAAGGGGATCCTACTCAAGTTCAACAAATTGGTGTTTGGGTTGCGACGAATGGCCCGGATAATTTTCAAACTGATACTTTCTATCTTGACAGTATGCAGCTTTATTAAAAAATCTAAATATTTTCAAAAAGGCGGTTCGCGGGAGCGAACCGCCTTTTTTTTTGGTAAGTTCATTTCGCATTGTTCCCAGTGAATCCGTAATAAAAATATAAAAAAATCATGGAAGCATTTGACACTTCTGTGGTACTTAGTTGTCTAATAATTAAAAACGATCAAATTTATCCAATCCCAATGGAGAAATCATGAAAAGGTATAGGACCACAGCATGGTTATTGCTTTTCCTGGTTATGGGAAGCCCCTTGACGGCTTCACCCAGCATTAATTGGATTGTGAACGGCGATTTCAAGGCCCAAGAAGGGTGGAAACCTGCCCCGGTCACTCAGGCTGGCAGGGAAGGGAAAACTGCTGCTTCCCTGGAAAGCACTGAACTCACTTGGAATGCCCTTGAACAAGATGTCAAACTGCCACAGCCGCTTCCCCCAGCTATTGAGGTCTCGGGTTGGATGAAGACTGAGGGTGTTTCTGTGGCGGGCATGCATGATTGGGAAATGGCCCGCATTACCGTGACTTTCTATGATGAAAAAGGAATTCGAGCCGGGGATTGGCCCGCTGACATCGCCAGGCTCAAGGGCACTCACGATTGGGACTTTTATTCCAACCAATACTCGGTTCCTCAAGGGGCGTCCTACGCCCGCATAGGCTTGGTTCTGGACCATTGCACTGGCAAGGCCTGGTACAGCGGAATACAGTGCCTGGTTTACGATTACGACCTTAAACCCCTCACGGCGGGGAAACCCACCCATCCGGATCTCAAAGCTCCCCTGGAGATCAAGGGAGACAACTGGATCATGAACCCGGGTTTTGAGATGCCAGGGTCCAACGATTGGGGACAGTGCCATATCACTGGTAACGGCCACCAATCAGCCCATTGCGATGTCGCTCAGAATGATGTTCCTTCCTGGAATTTGGCGGGCCAATTGGTGAGCTTTCAAGGAAAAACGCCCGCATATGTGGTTTACAGTGGATGGGTAAAGCCCCAGGGCGTTGTTCGGGGCAAGGAGCAATGGGAAGCCGCGCGGCTTGGCATTGATTTCCGGGATGACCAAAACAAGCAAGTGGGTGGATGGCAGGATTCGGTCTGCAAGGTGGTCGGCGACACCGATTGGACCTATTACGAGAGAAAATATCCCCTGCCTCCAGGGGCCACCCAGGCTTGGCTGGACGCGGGGCTGGGAAATTGCACAGGTAAGGCATGGTTTGATGATTTATCACTTACGCTTCTGGATTCTGATGGCAAGAAGATCGCGGCCAGCCTCAAGACCGAACAGACTACCGACACCTCGGATTGGTACGCCTATCAGCCACCTGCCAAGGCTTCGGACGCAGCGATTGATTTTTCATACCTGAACGAGAAGCCTGCCGGTACCCATGGTTTCGTGTCGGTCAAGAAAGGGCATTTTGCCTTCGTTGACGGCACCCGCGTCAGGTTCTGGGGAACGGACGGAGTGGGTCCTAACCTCTTCATCGGTCATGAAGAGGCCGACCTGGTTGCCGCTCGTATGGCAAAACTCGGATTCAATCTGGTGCGCATGCATTTTCTGGACAACAACTGGGGGGACGTGAGCCTTTTCGACCCCAAGGCCGACAACACCCAGACCTTCAACCCTGAATCGCTGGACAAGATGGATTACCTTATCGCGGCCCTTAAGAAAAATGGAATTTACGTTTATCCTGACTGGTCGGTGGGGCGCAAGTTTCGCAAGGGTGATAATGTGGAGGGTTCTTCCGACCTGGAGGACGGTTCCAAGACCGTCATTCATTTCAGCCGACGAGTCATCGAACTCAACAAGAAATACGCCGAGATGCTATTAACTCATGTGAATCCTTATACGAAAATAGCCCTCAAGGATGATCCTGTTTATGTGGGCAACGAGATTGTCAACGAGTCCTCCATTTTCTGCGGCTTCGGCGAGCAGAATTTCCCGCAGCCTTTCTGGGATGA
This sequence comes from candidate division FCPU426 bacterium, assembly GCA_963796105.1. Taxonomy (GTDB): domain Bacteria; phylum Oederibacteriota; class Muellerivitia; order Muellerivitales; family Muellerivitaceae; genus CAWCKJ01. Next base: position 94,999 of record CAWCKJ010000012.1, on the reverse strand, counting down.
ACTTCAGAAGATTTTCGAAGCCTGGGGTGGAAAAGGTCCTATATCCCACTTCAAGTTCGATTGGGACACCCAGAAGCTGGTTCCCACCCAAAACCCGGAAAACGCCGACGTGAGTTTGAAGTTTCTGCTCGAAACGGTCATGAAGAGCAACCTGGAAATGAAGGCATTCCTCAAGAAAATCAGTTCCCACGCGCTTTTAACGGGAAGCAACATGGGCCTTCCGGTGCTGGGTAACGTCAAGAGCGACTCCATCATGGATTTCATGGATACCCATGCCTATTGGGACCACCCGCAAATCTGGAACATCGCTGGCGGCTGGCAGAATGTGGATCACGCTCCCATGAACAACAATTCCCAGCTCAAAAACCCCTTGCAGGGGTCGCTATTGTTCAATCTGTCCCACGCGGCGGTGCAGGGAATGCCCCTCATCGTCACAGAATGGAATGACTGCGTGCCCAATGAATACCGTATCGAGGGGCCAGTTCTCATGGCCTCTTACGCGAGTCTGCAGGACTGGGACGGCATGCTCCAGTTCGACTATGGGCCTTCGCTCATTGGCGCTCAAAAAATGACGAACTTCGCCATCAACTCCCGGCCGGACAACGAGCCCCTGAACCAAGTTGGAGCCCTCATATTCCGCCAGGGCCTGTTGAAACCCTCGGATGTGATTGTTCAGGAGTCGGTCATGGATAAAGATATTCTCGCCAACGGCAGCAAGAGCAGTTGGCTTTTCGACTATCCTTGGCTGCCCTATGTGGCCAAAGTCGCGAAGACATTCACGGGTTCCAAGGAAGTTGTGGCTTCCGATCTGGCCCAGGTTGAAAAGCTTTATGACGCCCAGGCAAAAGTGATCCAAAGCACAACTGGGGAGCAGACGCTTGATTACAGCAAGGGGATTTTGAAACTGGATAGCCCCTTTGTTCAAGGATTCACAGGCGCCATCGGAACAAGCGAAGTTTTCAACACCCAAGGCTTTTCGGTTAATGCTGCTAAACGCAATCCTTGGGCCAGCGTCTTGGCGGTCAGCCTGGATCGGAAACCCCTGGCGGAATCCTCGAAAATCCTATTGGTGGCGGTTGCCAGGGCCGAGAACAGTGGACAGGTTTATAACCCGACTAGGACTTCCTTGAAGGATGCCGGACATACCCCAATTCTCATGCAAGGTGTTCAAGCCGATATTAGCTTGACGGCGAGTGGGAAAGATTACAGTGTAACTCCTTTGGATGCGTTGGGAATAGAAGGGAAGAAGTTGGACGCAAGGACCGCGAAAGGTACTTTAAAGTTTTCGATTTCTCCAAAAGAAAAAACTTCTTACTACCTTATTACGGCAAAAGGTAATTCTAAATTTTAAGTTTTAAATTTTTAATTAAAGTAGTTTTACCCATGTGGAAAATCAATACACATGGGTAAAACAAACCGCATTCTTTTAAATCCAATAATTTGTTTATTGTTGTAATTTGACCTGTTTTTTCATCAGGGTCTGGCCGGATCTCACCTCAATCGTGTATAGGCCTGGTGAGGAAGTTAATCCCTGGTTTGTTTTTCCGTCCCAAATGAATGTCTGGGGTCCCGAGGGCAGGATGCCGGCAAAAAGGATACGAATCACATTCCCGGCTGGGTCGAAAACCTTCACCGTCGCCAAGCCGCTTTGGGGCATATCCACGGTCGCCGATATTTCCTGGTACCGGTTAGGGGGAGGGGCCGGCACCCGGGAAGCGATCGGGGCGGGTGGCATTGGATGAACCGCCTTGATGATTTTTCGGATCAGAGCTTTCGGGTGGGGAGGGGCGGAAGGAACTGGCAAAGGCTCCTTTATTGTATTCAACTTGAAGAGGCTGAAAAGAAGGAGAATCAAGAGCAAGACTGAAATGACTATCCAGGGGAAATGCTTAACCGGTTTTACCAGATTGCCGGGATACTTCATGGGTTTATCAGGCCAAACAGGCTCAGGCAGGCCCAACTCAAGATAAAGGGCGGCCATTCCCTGGGCGAACAGCAACGCCTCCTCAGGGGAAGCCTGGAGGATTTCACCCAGGCGAGCTTCCTCCTCTTCCGTCAGGTCCCGCTTGAAATATTCCTCAAGTAATGGGTTCAAATCTTCACTCCCCTTTGTTCACTTTCAAGCAAAGTCTTCAAGGCTTTCCTACAGCGGGCCAGTTGGGACATCACGGTTCCCATCGGCATCTTCAGGCTTCGGGAAAGATTCATGTAACTTACGCCCTGGCGGTCCCGAAGTTCCAGGACCTGCCTGCATTTTTCGCTCATGGAACCCATCAGCCGGTCCAATGTTTCCAGCCGTGTCTTTTTTTCCGCCTCCATCTGTTCGTCCTGGAGCCGGATACCCGCTTGGGGTTGGGCCATCCGCTCCAAATCCTCGTGAAGCGCTCCCAATTCGCGTTTTCTTTTCCTCAGCCTTTCGTAACAGAGATTCACGCAAATATGGGCCATCCAGGTGTAGAGAGAGGATCGGAACTCAAATTGCGAGATTTTCTTGAATGCGATGAGGAAGGCGTCCTGTACGAGGTCCTCGGCGTCCTGGTCCTGGTACCCCAAAAAGTGAACGCATATGGGGTAAAGGCGCTTCGCGTTTTCCTGGTAAAAACGGGTTTGGGCTTCCATGTCGCCGGTAAGTATTTTTTGAACCAGGTCCCTTTCGCTTTCCATTTTTCTCCTTAGCCTATAGTGTCGGAAAGGCCCGTTTTATTCCCCAACCCCGGAAATTAGGAGGAAAAAGCATGTGATATTGGTCCAACCAGGCCTTCAAGGGGGCGGTATCAGGCTTGAGCCGGAGGGCTTCCTCAAAGCATTGGACAGTAAAATCAGGCTTTCCGGCCTGCCAGTAAAGGTTTCCCAGGGACACCCAGGATTGGAAATCCTTTGGATCGGACTGGACTTTTTTGGCCACGACATCGATATTTTTGTCCCTCTCGATGGAAGGGGTAGCGACAGGGGATGGCCCATTGGGGCCCAAATCCGGCAGTTTGAAGTGCAATTTCACCCAGACCACCTCGTCGTTGGGGGAAATGACCGCGGGCGGCTTAAAAGCTATCGGCGGTTCCAGGACCGGTTCCGGCTGGGATGGGGGCTGAGGGGGGGCCGGAGGGGGTGGAAGAGGTCCCGACGGAAAAAGAAGAGTCAATCCCAGCATCAAGGAAGAGCCCAAGTCCCCATCCGGAGCGAAGCTGGCGCTTAAGTCGAAGTCCGCCCACCGGAGCCCAAGGCCGGTAGCGAAACCCCTGAGCCCTGCAATTTCCTTGTTCTTGAAATCCCATTGATTTCCGATCCGGACACTCAGGATGGATAGGAAAGTCTGCTCCAATCCGCATTGGATCTGATAAACCCCCTGGGGAGGCATGGAGATATCAGCTAGAAGAAGGGTGGGTTTATCCCCGATCAAGGGAAGAGCGTAAGAGGCGCCCCATTTCATCTGGCCCAAATCGCCTTCGGCATCGCTGTAAAGGAATGAGGAATAACCGCCAGCTTTCAATCGGGGAGTAATAGTCCAAATGAAACCGCCGTTGAAGGAGGTGGCGATGGTGTTCAGGTTCGCGGCAAGGGATTGTTCCAGCCCCCGGAGCGAGAACCCCAAGGAAAAGCTGGGGTAAATATAAGATCCCCAACCCAAGGAGAAGGATGCCCGGAATGGCCTGTAGGAAGATGTGGAATTTCCATTGACGTCGTAGCCATCCAGGGTACCAAAATTGACATAGTTGGTACCAAGAGCAACGATACCTAAGTTGTAAGTGCGGAAGGCGCCTACTAGACTTTCCTGGGTGATATCAGAAATCCAGGATTGATGGACGGCGGATATTTGAAGCTCCGAGACGTTTGCTAGTCCCGCGGGGTTTTCAAACAAGCAGGTGGCATCTCCTTCCACCGCCGCGAAAGCGGAACCCAGGGCTTCAGCCCTGGGGGAATGGCCTAGATCCTCCAAGGGATAGGGAATAAAAGCGGTGGTATAAGCTGTCTGGTCTCCCAAGGCGAAGGCCGGCAAACTTAGAATGAGAAGGATTAAAATCCGGGGAATATTGCGGGAAAACCACATTCTCATCGAGCCACCGTAAACTTGAAAGTTTTAAGGGTCTGGGTGGCACCCCCGATGGGGGTGATGATTACCCGGCAGAGATAGACCCCGTTGCGAAGGTAAAACAAGTTCATGGGTGTCTCTTGGACACCCGTTATTTTCGATTCACCTGTTTCCAGGACCAGGTCTCCTCCCTCGTTATAGATTCGAACCTCCACTGAACCATCCTGGGTCATGTTGTAAACCACCCAGGCCCAGAGGGTGATCGCGGGGGATGGATAAACATAACAAGAGCCTGGCTGGGGAGCCTGGTAGGGAATTGAAGGGGAGGCGAAACAGGTCAAGAAAAGTACGGCGCTCAAGCGCAGGAACCACTTATTCAAACGAAATGGGAATCGAAAAATTTTCATGGCTGATAGGCCTTTTGCCGGCCGGAATGGTATTCAATACTTTCAGAGTCTTTTTATAAAACACTAAGCTACTTAATGCGGTGCATTTTATATCTTCAGGAGGGGTGTTGGGAACGGCAAAGGTTTGGGGAAACCATATGTTTATAAAGTTTTCCGTTGGCCGGATGGCGGATTTCCGTTGGCCGGATGGCGGATTTCCGTTGGCCGGATGGCGGATTTCCGTTGGCCGGATGGCGGATTTCCGTTGGCCGGATGGCGGATTTCCGTTGGCCGGATGGCGGATTTCCGTTGGCCGGATGGCGGATTTCCGTTGGCCGGATGGCGGATTTCCGTTGGCCGGATGGCGGATTTCCGTTGGCCGGATGGCGGATTTCCGTTGGCCGGATGGCGGATTTCCGTTGGCCGGATGGCGGATTTCCGTTGGCCGGATGGCGGATTTCCGTTGGCCGGATGGCGGATTTCCGTTGGCCGGATGGCGGATTTCCGTTGGCCGGATGGCGGATTTCCGTTGGCCGGATGGCGGATTTCCGTTGGCCGGATGGCGGATTTCCGTTGGCCGGATGGCGGATTTCCGTTGGCCGGATGGCGGATTTCCGTTGGCCGGATGGCGGATTTCCGTTGGCCGGATGGCGGATTTCCGTTGGCCGGATGGCGGATTTCCGTTGGCCGGATGGCGGGTTTTCGTTGGCCGGATGGCGGGTTTTCGTTGGCCGGATGGCGGGTTTTCGTTGGCCGGATGGCGGGTTTTCGTTGGCCGGATGGCGGGTTTTCGTTGGCCGGATGGCGGGTTTTCGTTGGCCGGATGGCGGGTTTTCGTTGGCCGGATGGCGGGTTTTCGTTGGCCGGATGGCGGGTTTTCGTTGGCCGGATGGCGGGTTTTCGTTGGCCGGATGGCGGGTTTTCGTTGGCCGGATGGCGGGTTTTCGTTGGCCGGATGGCGGGTTTTCGTTGGCCGGATGGCGGGTTTTCGCCGATCGGGACCAGGGTCCCTATTGTTATGTTAAACTAGAAAATCCTTTAAAAAAAGACATGATTAATAGGAATAAACATCACTTGTTCACCACTATATTGATGAACATGTTTGAATTATCTCTGGGAGGGTTTTGTGAGGTTTTTGTATAGATTCATTACTTGTTATGCCTGGGCCATTCTGGGTTTTTGGGGATGCCAGCGGGCGCCTTTGCCATTAGCCCCCAATCCAGTACCGACTCTTGTACCAACATTCACCTTAACGGGGACCCTTTCGCCCACAGGGAGTCCTACATTCTCCTCGACACCATCAAACACCCCGACTTTTACCCCAACGCTAACCCCAACACAGCCAATAACCTTAATTTCCACGGATACCCCATCATTCAGTCCAACCCTTTCACCAACTTATACCATAACCTTGACACCCACCCAGCCAGTGACCCTATTTCCCACGGATACCCCTACTCCTCCGCCTCCGACTCCAACGTGGTCTGAGACCCCAACGGTAACTTCTACGCCTACATACACAATGGCGCTAACTAATACATTGACACCGACGAGTTCATTAACATTCACCGAAACTGCTACCGCGACTCAAACTGTGACTCCAACTTTCACGGACACTTTTTCCTCCACCATGACCACCACGCCAACCAATACCCCCACCTACACCCCGACTGTAACGCCGACTTATACTCCCCAGGATACGTCGACCCCGACTTTATCCTTCACACCTACTGACACCTTCACAGCCACTTGGACCAACACCTCAACCGATACGCCTTCCAGCACCCCGACCCCCACGGTGACTTTGACACCAACGATCACCCCCACACCCACCCCAACTTCTTCGACATCCATGACCGCTACCAAAACTTCCACCAATACTCGGACGGCAACACTGACAGCGACAACTACCAGCACTTCATCAGATACGCCGACGCAAACAATGACCCTGACGATTACCGCCACTCCCACGAAGACTTCGACGATCACTGCCACCCTTACTGCCACATTAACCGGTACCTTGCCTAATACCCCCACTAGTTCAATGACGCCGACACAGACTATGACCATAACAAATACTCTCACTCTGACGCCCACCATTACGGTCGGGCCTTGTACCTCCAACGCGGTATTCGGGGATCCAATTACAGGAAGCGGCTCAGTATCCTTCACCGCTTCAACGGTGGCCCAACAATACACCATCGCCCAAAGCGCTTCGGTCTCCATGATTTCAGTGGATATGGCCAGCCCCGACGCAGGTTACCTGGGAATCTATTCCAATTATTCCAGCGGTTATCCAATGAACCTGATTTGGGAGTCCCAGCCTCAAAGCCTGGTTGTTGGAATCAACGATATTCCCGTGATTCCGAGCGTCAACCTTCCGGCGGGGACTTATTGGCTGGCTTGCGCCGTAACCATTAATCCCACGATATTTTTACAAGCCGCGAGTGGATCCACTGCGCTTGTATCTTGGGAAGGAGGGGGAGCCGTCATGCCAAATCCTTACCTGAATCTGTTAATGACGCCTGTTCCAACTCCCCCGCCGACTTCTAGCACCAGCCAGGGCGTCATCTACGCCGGGTATTGTTACTGATCATAGATTGCTCAAAAGCTGACTTTTCTAAATTCTATTAGCCCTTCATTTTGACATATGCCGAATGAAAAGATTGTGTTTTGATTCTTTTGATCTTCCTTGAAAACTCGAGTAAAACCCTCCTTTAGTATTTGAATATTCCTGTATAGCTGGGTTAATCTGCCGCTATTACGATTAAAGAAGATGCTATCGATATGGGACTGTCCGCTACACTTAAAATCAATGAAATCTACCTCAGCCTCCAGGGCGAGTCCACCTGGGCGGGGCTTCCCTGCGTCTTCGTGAGGCTGACAGGATGCTCCTTAAGGTGCGTTTGGTGCGACACGGCTTACGCCTTTTACGAGGGGCAGGAAAAGAATCTTGAAGACATTTTGTCCCAAGTGGATTCCTATGTGATCAAGCTGGTGGAAATCACGGGAGGGGAACCCCTGGAGCAAGAGGGTGTTTATCCCCTGATGGAAACCCTGATCCGAAAGGGCTTCCAAGTGCTTCTTGAAACCAGCGGGGGGGCGGATCTGGGAAGGGTCCCCCGCCAAGTCGTCAAGATCATGGATCTCAAGTGCCCTGGTTCCGGCATGGAATCACGGAACTTGTGGGAAAACCTGGGTAAACTAATTCCGGGACAGGATGAGATTAAATTCGTTATTCGGGATAGGGTTGACTACGATTGGTCCAAGGGGATAGTTCTCGGAAGGGGATTGCCGGGAAAATTCGATATTCTTTTTTCAGCGGTATATAAGACACTTAAACCATCCGATTTGGCTGAGTGGATCACGGTGGACCGCCTGCCCGTGAGGTTCCAATTGCAAATGCATAAGTACGTTTGGCCGGATGAAACCAAAGGAAGATGAACCAAAGAGGGATAGATGAATAATATGAAAGCCGTCATTTTGGTTTCAGGAGGGCTGGACTCCACCACCTGCCTGGCTCTCGCGAAAAAACAAGGATTTAAACTCTACGCTCTTTCTTTTTTTTACGGCCAAAGGCATGAGGCGGAATTGAATGCGGCGAAAAAGGTGGCCAAAGCCTATGGGGTTAAGAAACATTTAATATTAAATGTGCCCCTGACAACCATCGGCGGTTCCGCGCTTACGGATAAAAAAATAAAAGTTCCGAAGCATCGGAGCCTTCTGGCTATGGGAAAGGGTATTCCTTCTACTTATGTTCCGGCTCGCAACACGGTGTTTTTATCATTGGCTATGGCTTGGGCTGAGGTTTTGGACGCGGAGCATCTCTTCATCGGGGTGAACGCCCTGGATTACAGCGGTTACCCCGACTGCCGTCCGGAGTTCATTCATGCTTTTGAGAAACTCGCCAAGCTTGCCACCAAGAAAGGCGTGGAAGGGAAGGGTAAACTCAAGATCCATACTCCCTTGATCCGTATGACCAAGGCCCAGATCATCAAGACCGGCCTGAAGTTGAAGGTGGATTACAGCCTCACACATTCCTGTTATGACCCCCAAAGAAACAGTCAACCTTGCGGCAAATGCGATTCCTGCCTATTGAGAGAGAAGGGTTTCAGGGAAGCGGGAATAAAAGATCCAAGTCACTCATACTTGGCCTGAGGGCCATGGCCGACACCCTGTGATATGCCTACCCATGGTGGCCACCCCTCCTTAGGCAAAAGCCCTTTAAAAACCCCCTAAAAAAATCCCAAAGAACCGATGAACCCCCGGGGGGTTTGCGATAAAATTACCCCCATCAAGAAGGGCCCAGCCCTCTACAGGGCGGGGAAACCATCAATCTGTTAACAAGGACGGTTATACAAGCACAAATGAAAATAAAGCCTTGGGTCAGCGAAGCGGTGGAAGTCAGGCAAAGCGGAATGGAAGGAAAAGGAGTTTACGCGGTCAGGGATATCAAGGAAGGGGACGTTATTGGCGTTTTTGGGGGAATCGTGGTTCCCGAGGATGAGATCAGCACCCTCACCCGCGTCGTGCCCGAGGACAAGCTCAACATCGACCATGCCATGTATATCTACCCCGGTTTCATCATGCTCCACGATTACGAGAATGGTTGCGACCCTCTTTGTTTCGTCAATCATTCCTGTGAACCCAGCGCCAAAGTCGTGAGCGGGATTGTTCTGGTGGCCTGCCGGGATATTCCCACTGGCGAGGAAATCAGTTGGAATTACACCGAAACCGACGACGTGGGGAATTGGTCTTACGAATTCAAGTGCCAATGCGGGGCTCCCAGCTGCAAGGGCCTTGTGCAGGTCGGGCCGAAGTACCGGGTTAAATCCGAGGCGGTTGTTAACTAACTTTCTTAACATAAAAACGAAAGCCGGTTTTCTTTTACTTGAAAACCGGCTTTTATTATTAGGGCAGGAACGCTTTGATAAAAAAATACCAAGTTCTTTTGTTCCTTTGCTCCATTCTTTTAACATTTTCATGCGGTGAAGCCGCGACCTACAGCCAATATTACCAGGCCGCAGTCAATGCCCTTGAGAAGAACGAGTATGACCTGGCCGTCCAATACTGCCAAAACGCCTTGGAACTCCAACCGGACCTTTGGCAGGTTTACCATGTCTTAGCAGAGTCTTACCACGGCCTACAAAAGGACCCACAAGCGATGGAGGCGGCCAAGAAAAGTTTGGAACTCCATCCGGCCAATGCCCCGCTTCGGAAATTCGTGGACGAATTGAAAACTGAAAATCCAGAAATCGCCTCGAAGCCTCCGGCTGATTCCGTCAAGAAGCTGTCTGGAGCGCTGTTTGAGCCTGAAAAGCCGGTGAACGGCGCGAGTGGCGCTGAAACCGAGGTTGTTTCCACCCATCCCATTTCCAAGGCTCAAGTTTGGGTAAAGGCCTACGGCGGTTACGCCTATGGGAGTTTGGGGGATTTCAACCAAGCTGTTCCGGCTTGGCACAAGACCTACAAGTCTGTGGCAAAGGCTGACGCTGGAAACAGCGGGGATCTATTCACCCTAGAGGCGGGTATTCCATTGGATCCCTCCAACGGTTTGGCCCTGGATCTTGCCTGGGGCCAATTTACTTCCTTCGCGGGGGAAGGTCTCGCGGTAACGACAATTTCCGGTAACCCAGTGACTTTCAATTTCGCCCAGGACGCCTCGCCCAGCCTGTTCACGGCCGAACTGGGTTATTACCATTTTTGGAACCAAAAGGACGGGCGATTCTTCCTCAAGGGAGCCGCTGGTTACGGCCTGGCGGTTGTCAATTATTTCGGGCAGTTGATCATCGTCTCACCATATGACTTAACCGAAGGGCCCCTGGATGTGACCGCAGGCAGTTTTTGCCTCAGCGGCTCAATAGGTTACGAATGGATGCTTTCTCCCGGTTTCGGCCTGGAACTGTCCCTCAGGGGCCGGTACGCCTCGTTTAAGGGCCTAACGGGTAACGCCACTGTTTCCAACAGTAATAATCCCTCCATTTGGTCAGGAACCGCCGGGCTTTATAAGTCGCCGAACGGCGCCTTAAAGCTTGATCCCTCAGATAAGATTCCAGCCGGAGACACTTTGGCCACGGTGGATTTTTCCGGGTTTGACGCGGGCCTGTCGATCAACGCTTATTTCTTTTGATCCATATTTCCGGATAGAGCCTCTTTTTGACCATTATCACGGAATACACCTTATTGTTGTCTATTTTAGGAAGTTTAAAGAAATCCCGAATCATGTATAATTTGGCCTCATTAAAATCGTCTTTTTTCATCAAATCTTGAGGAATTCCATTGGCTCAGAACGAACGAGATATTGTGAATCGTATATTAAAGGGCGATCAGATGGCTTTTCATGCCCTTTACCATTCCTATAAAAAACCCCTTATTCGCGCCTGCTGGTATTTTCTGGGGGAGGACGCCGATGTGGAGGATGTTCTCCAGGAAACCTTCATAAAAGCCTTGAAAAACCTCGGTTCCTTCCGTTTTGAGTGCTCCTTGGGCACCTGGCTGAACCATATCGCGGTCAACCTTTGCAGGGATCTATTGGAAAAAAAGAAAAAAATCTTCCATTTTCTTTGGATTTTTTTTCGAGTATGCCGTCTATAGATCAGAAGCCCGCATATTCGGAAGAAGCGGTCCAAATGGTGAGGCAGGAAATAGAGAACCTGGATGGTCGTGACAAAGAAATCATAACCCTCCGGGATATCAAAGGATTTTCCTACGAAGCCATCGCCAACCGCCTCAGGATACCCATCGGCACCGTTACTTCGGTACTGTACCGGGCCCGGAAAAAGATCATCGACCGGGTCAGGACAAAGCTCCCGAAGGGCTGGGAGGAGTTCGCATCATGAAATTTACACCTGAAAATCTACTGCAAATATATCTCGACGGCTCATTCACGGATGAGGCCCAGACCGCGTTCGACGAACTGATGAAGAAAGACCCTAATTTCGCTGAGAAGGTGACCCAGGCCGTTTCTGAAAGACTGGGCAATGCCCCAGGCATGAGAGTGGATGACATCGCGACGCGTTTGGACGCGAAAATCGACGGAATTTGGGAACAGTACAAGCCTTCCCCTTGGATTGCCTATTTCAGGAATTTCAGGCCTATTTTGCTCATCGCCACGGTAGTGGGCCTGCTTTATGTCGGATTTCGAATCAATACCACCCAGCAGTCCACTGGAAGCCTACCAATGGCTGGTACGGCCGTAACGGGAACCAATTCCACGGCTGCCGGATTAGATCAAGGCGTGACAGGCCCTAAAATGATCGAAAAAGAAGTTGTCCCTTCTACCGCCACTAAAAAGAAAGTTAAGACCGGGAAACATTCTATTTTGAAAGGAAAAAGGGGCCATTTAACAGCAAAAGGCAAAACAAATACAAAAAAATCCGGTTACCGGGAAATGGGGAAATCTGCCCGTTCCGCTGCTGCTCCAAGTTCATCGCCTAAAGCGGATCACCTGGGAGCCGCGAAGCCAATGCCCATCGCGATTCCTTCCAAGGGTACTGCGACCAACAACCAAATCCAAATGGCATACCACGCCTCTCCCGGGTCTGTGATAGCGGGGAATTCGAATCAGTCCTTGCTGGTGTTCCAGACTCCTTCCGCGGTGCCGACCAAGGCGACCAGTTCGGTACTTCAAATCAGTGCCGACGAGGGATTCCCCGTAGTTTTGTCATTTCCCATGGATGCTGTCCAATCGGCCGAAGTGAAGATTTACAACGCCTCCGGGAATCTGGTTCGATTCTTGTTCAAGGGCGATTTCAAAGCTGGGAATAATCTGATCAGCTGGGACGGGAAAACCGATAATGGAAAACTCATCAGTCCGGGAACCTATACCGTGACGGTTAATTCCGGCGGAAATCTCCAATCCAAGGAAGTCATATTCGGCGAATAAACATAGGTCCATTTGATAGTGGAACTATTCGACATATGGAAAAGTATTTCTGGTATCATTCATAAGAGCCACTAAAATCAGGGGAGAAATAATAGCAAGGGAATTGTTCATTGAATAAAATCAAATTGACCATTCTCTTAGGCTTGATCTTGGGAACAACCCAATCGGCCCTTCTCTCCCAAACCCCGACCCCCGCTCCCTATTGTCCCCTCTACTATTTCTGCCAGGGTTTGACCCAAATTTCCGGACAAACTGGAAATCCGTTCGGGGGCCCGGCGGGAATGGCCATTGATTACAGGAGAAACCTCCTGTATGTGGTGAGTTCTTCAACCAGACAAATTCAAGTTTTTGACTGCAATTCATTCAGCCCCATCACTTTTTTTCCCCCTGTCGGAGGCTCATTTTCCTTTAAATATCCTTGGGATGTAGCTGTGGATGGGCATGGATCCATTTATGTCGCGGATTTTCAAAATATGGAGGTCGAAAAATTCGATTCTGGATACGGCTACTTAGGGCCGATTGGGGCCGGGGTCAGCGCCACAGGTGTTTGGGTGGAAGACATGCAAGGCGGTGTTTCTCAAAACGTTTATATCTCATCCTTGCAGAATTACGTCTATCAATATACCGGTTCCGGTACAGTTTATACTTCGGCGGCAACTTTGGGTGGCCCAGGAGTTCTCAACAGCCCAAACGCATTAATCAAAGTAGGGAAATGGTTATATGTGACGGATACCTATAACGACCACATCGTGAAATTCGACATGACCACTGCGAACCCTTCTCCCATCACGGTAGTGTCGGTACTTTGTCCCTCTGGAATCAGAACGGATCTGGCGGGGAATTTTTATGTAGGAGAGTCGAATTGCAACAATGCCAATGGGGCGGGATATATGGATTTGTTCAACCCGGATTTCAGTGTGAAGAATTCCTGCCTGATCCCAGATGTCTGGGGGGTGGCCGCGAACCAGCTTGGAAATGTTTTCGTGAGCCACGCTAACGGGAATACCGTCACGGTTGTGCAGGGCTGTGGGTTGGAACCGACCATCACTCCTTCCATCACTCCCACGCCTACCCCAAGCCATTGCCAGGGGATTATTGAGGCGTTTGTTTATCCCAATCCCGCAAACGGCCATGCCCTCAATCTATCTTATGATTTGTGTGAACCTGGATCAGTACAGGTTTCGATATATAACGTTAGTCTGGGATTGGTCGCGACCTTCCCATTTCAGGGCCTTTCTGGACGCAATACGACTTCCCTGGATATATCCGGATTTTCCCATGGCATTTATTATTACTTGCTCCAAATGATCTCTTCCAGCGGAACCTATAAAACAAAACCAATGAAATTTGCGGTCATAAGGCCTTGAACGGTATGAAAAAGATGGCGAATCGAAATTTTAAATTGATTTTCATTACCCCGAATTTCATTGGGTTTTCAGGAGCCTATTTCTTTTGTTTTCTTTTTTGGGCTGTCCTGTCGTTTTCATCGCTTCGCGCCCAAACGATTTATTCCTCTAGTTCCACGGCTTTTCCTGTTCTTTCGATCGGGGTAGGCGCCAGGGCTGTGGGAATGGGGGAGAGTTTCACCGCGGTGGCTGACGATGTATCGGCATACCACTATAACCCGGCGGGGCTTGCTCAGATTTGGCATCCGGAATTATCCCTTTCCCATAACAGCTACCTGGCTGACGGTTATTATGAAACAGCCGAATTCGCCTATCCACTGCCTGACTGGGGGACATTGGCTTTCGGCGTCAATTATTTTGACTATGGGGCCATCGAAAACAGGGATTCCAGCGGTAATTTATCTGGAAGTTACAATCCTTATGATATTAGTTTCGGGGGAGCCTTTGGTTTTCCGATAGTGGATGCTCTTTTCGCGGGATTCAGAACACAATGGATCAAGGAGGACATCAGCGGGACGGGATATTCCTGCATGGTTTGGGATTTGGGCCTGCTCTCCAAGCTTCAACCGAACTTCTCCATAGGTTTTGACCTGAAAAACATCGGCGTGGAAAGCGGGAATTACAATCTTCCTTTGGAATTGCTTCTGGGGGTGGCTTACCGTATTGCTATGGCTCAGGAAGACCGTCACACATTGTTATTAACAGCTGAGATGGACAATTCATTCCAAAATGTAAGCAGTTTCAAGGCGGGATTCGAATACGCTTTCCAAAACAGATATTTCATTAGGGCGGGATGTTCAACTGATTTAACGGAAAATAACTTGGAAGACGTAAACGGGCTGAGTTTTGGCGCGGGAGCTGCCCTGGGACATTTTCAATTGGATTATGCCTTCACCTTCGAGGGGGATTTGGGAAATGTCCAGCGCCTGTCCCTTTCCATGTCTTTCCCCCCTTATGACAAACCAAAAATCGCCAAAGAGGTTTCCAGCCAAGCCGGTTCCATATCCGAATCGGCCAGTTCAGAATCCTCGAAGGGTCGACTCAAACCTGTTTTACTTAAGTTTAAGGTAGTAAATGAGGAGAATATGAGTGCGCGCCAGTTGTTTGACTTGGGAAAGAAAAAAGAAAAAGAACGATTGATTCTGGAAGCCTTGGATCTATATATCAAAGCCACCGACAAGGAACCTGGTTTTAAGCCAGCATGGGATAAGCTTGCTCATATTTATTATGACAAATCCATGGAAGCCTACCAAAAGATACTGGATATGGACCCGGAAAATGCCTCCTTGAGGGAATGGCTGGAACATAATCATCGTGAAAAAAATAACTAATCCCTGTCCAAATAAGTCTTTATCCTTAAAAACTATTAAAAATTAGCCTCAAATTGATGAAAATCCAGTTCTCTTTTTTGGGCTGAAAAATATTAATTATTTTTGAAATAAAATCCGATATCTCCGTCTAGAGGATGAAGGAGTTCTCCGGTTTCTGTTTAGCCGAAACTCTTTCAAGTATGTAAAAAACCTTATCTGAGAGTATTTATGGCCTTCCTGCCCGGGGAATGATCCCCAGGCTATTAGTAATAGTATAAGGTAGGCGGCCCGGGGACGAAATTGGTCCCCGGGTTTTTTATTTTAAAGCCAACTTTATCAAGAGCCAGTGCTTTGGTATTGCCTGAGGCCCCAAGTCCAGGCTTTCTGGGCCGCGGCTATGCAAAGAACAGCCACCAGAGGTGTTATGAGGATATATCCCGGCGAAAGGACTTTGCCGAAGACCCAGTTTCCCGGGAGATAGTTAAAGACGCCGTAGGGAACCAGAAACAAAAGAGAGTAATGAACCCAAGCCGGGAAAATACTCAGGGGATACCGGCTGGCCTGAAGAAGGGTGTGAGGGACCATCAAGGTATAACTATAAGGACCTACGAACTTGAAGGAAAGACTGCAAAAAATAACCAATACAGAGGTGTAGATCAGTGAGCCGCTCAGGACCCAGAGGGGGACCAGGGCCCAATCCCACCAGGGCATGTGCTGGGTCCACAAGGAAGCGGCGGTCAAGATGAGGCCGGTCGCCATATTCCCGAAGGAATGCAGTTCCGGCCTGGAAATCAACAGGAAGGGAAGGGATTTCACGGGATAAACCAAAAGCCGGTCCAGGTCCCCCATGACGATGTAGTAGGGTACCATCCAAATATGGTTGAACAAGAGTTCGGAAAGGCCCAGGGACATGGCGGTGAGCCCGAAAAGAAAAATAACCTGAAGCTGGTTCCACCCCTGGAGGCTGGTGGTTTGATGGAAAACAACCCAAAGGAAACCCAGCGCCGCCAATTGGAGCATAGTGGAGGTGAGAATGCCCAAAAGGAAATCCAGTTTGTACTCCAACTTAGCCTGAAGAGAGGAGTTGAAGGCCGCCCAATAAATTTTAAATTCCGATAACATAAGATTCCTGTGGTATTTCATTTTATCCGCCCTGAATTTCCAACTGTCCTAAGGCTTTTCTTAGGACCCATTTACCCGCGAAATATAATCCCAATGCCCATAGAGCTTGCTCCCCTAATAGGCTCCAGGCCGCCATGCCCTCAACTTTTCCCATGTAGAGCGCGATGGGAGTGTAAACAACGTGTTGAAAGGGAAGCCAGCGGCCAATGGCAAGCAAGATAGGCGGATAAAGGGTCAGGGGAGCCTGCAAACCCGAAAAGGTCTGGTGGAGGGCGATTCGAGAGGCGAAAATCCCGTATCCGCTATAAGTGTAAAAGGCTCCCTGGATAAAGATGAAAACGATGGAGTATTGGACTAGGAATGATAAAAAAAGGCTGATCAGGAACAGGCAAAAGGCCTCGGGGCTTTTGGGAAGGATCATGGGGCCCAACAAGAAGGCCACCACTACAAGGATTCCCAGGCCCACGAAACTGTTGAAAAGGCTATCGCTTAATGCCTGGACCGCCTGGGATAACTGGAAATCCACAGGCTTCAAGAGGTCGGTGGCGATCAAACCCATCCGGATACGTTGGCCCACCCTCTGGTCGATATTGATGGAAAGAACATAATTGAGGCAAAAGGCCAGGGCCAGATAGGAGAACATCTGGGCCTTAGGCAAGGCCAGGGTGGAACCTTTCTGGATGTAGACGTGGTTCCAGACCAGAACCGTGATCCCATAGCTCAATGACGCCGTAAAGAGGCCCAGGAAGGTGGTGGAGCGGTAGGCGAAATTGGCCTTGAGGGCCCGGTTCAGGAGCGCGAAATAACCGGAGGCTTTTTCCCAAAAACCCAAGGGAGGGGAAAGTTCCCGCATGGTCAGTCCTTCTCGTCCGGTTGGCGGTAAATCCGCATGACGATGGTCTCAATGTCTGTTTTTTCTAGGTTCAAGTCCGCCACCTGCAACCGGCTTAAGAGAAGCTGGGTCAGGGCCGGGACGGAGGTTTCTTCCTTATGTTCCACCACGACTCTGTGACCCTGGGCTTCCTTGAGATTTCCCCCTAATGAGGCGATTTCCCTTGAAAGGTTTACAGCCTCCTCGGCTCCTATAGGCTTTTGAAGCTCCGCCACGATCCGCCGGTCGCTCGCGTATTTTTTCTCGAAAGCCTGGAGGGAACCGTCAAAAAGCAATTTTCCATTGTCTAGTAAAAGCAGGCGGTCGCAGGTTTCAGTGATGTCCTTCAAGTCGTGGGTGGTGATGAGGAGGGTGATTCCGAACTTCTCCTGGATGTCCGTGATGAATTCCCGGACCTGTTCCCGGACTGAAAGATCCAATCCAATGGTGGGCTCGTCGAGGAAAGCCACTGCGGGGGCGTGAAGGAGGGCGGCCGTCAAGTCGCATCGCATGCGTTGGCCGAGGGACAAGTGACGAACGGGCGTGGACAGGAGGGGCTCCAGGCCCAGTCTTTTCAGGGCCTCGCCGTAGACCGCCTCATAAACATCTGATGGTATCCGGTACATTGTTTTCAAGAGCTGGAAGGTCTCGCGCACAGGGATATCCCACAAAAGCTGGGGTCTCTGGCCGAAGACGACACCGATATTCAAGGCCAGTTTGGACCTTTCCTTCCATGGAATATGCCCCAGGACCTCCACCTCGCCCCCTGTGGGAACAAGGATGCCCGTCAGCATCTTGAGGGTTGTGGATTTCCCGGCCCCATTCTCTCCGATCAAGCCCACCCTCTCCCCGCGCTGGATGGAAAAGGAAAGGTTCCTGACAGCGAACAGTTCCTCGTTTCGGCTGGAAAAAAGGGCTTTGAAGGCGCCGGCCAGGCCCGGCTGGCGGACGCGGCGCTTAAAGCTTTTGGATAAGTTTTGAACCCGGATGGCTGTTTTCATGGTGAGTTTAAAGGGTGCATCTTAGGCGCGCTAGAGGGAGCTGTCAACTTGGGGTGGAACCCTACCTCTGGGGTTCAATTATCACTTTAATGGATTCACCGGCGCCGGCGACAAGCTGGAATCCCTTGGGTGTTTCAGCTAGCCCAAAGCGATGCGTGATCATTTTATTCACCGGCACCCTTCCCGAACGGATCAAGGATATCGCGACTTCGCCATCGTAAGGGGCATTGCCATAGGAAGGAAGGAGCGTGATGCCGTTTCGCCAGTAATCGTTAATGGGTACCGGAAGGGTCACACCCGGATCGGTGGTGGCGAAGTACATTAGCGTGCCGCCCCGGTCCACCGATTTCAGGGCCTGCGCGAATGCCGGCATGGCTCCCGTGCAGACGATGACGAGATCGGCCAACCGGCCGTCGTTGAGATCACGAACCCGCGAAGGCACGTCTTCCTTGGCATTGATCCATTCGTCCGCTCCCAGGTCCTTCGCGGCGTTCAGGCGGTACTGGCTGACGTCGGTGGCGATGATCCTGCCGGCGCCGAGGGCCTTGGCCAGCATGATGTGGAGAAGACCCGATATGCCGCTTCCCATCACCAGCACCGTCTGTCCGGGCATCAAACGCGCCAGTCTTTGCCCCCTCAGGACGCATCCCAAGGGCTCCATGAAGGATCCGTCCTCGTAGGAGACCTCGTTGGGAAGCAAAAAGACACCGCGGTCCACGTTGAGCATTGGGACCCGGACATATTCGGAAAAACCGCCAGGGTCGAAATTGGTCGTGTGGAGGGTTTCGCAGACAGTGTGGTTGCCGCTGAGGCAGTACCGGCAGGTGTTGCAGGGCACATGGTGGGAAACAGCCACCCGGTCTCCGACCTTGTATTTGGAGACTCCCTCGCCCACCTCGGCGACATCTCCGGTGACCTCGTGCCCGAGAATGATAGGGGCCTTCTTGATGCGGTACCACTCCAGGACGTCGCTGCCGCAGATGCCGCTGGCCCGAATTTTCACAAGAATTTCGCCGGACCCGATTTTGGGAACGGGTCTTTCTTCCAGGCGGACATCGCTATTTTTGTAATACATCACTACTCGCATTTGAGACCGCTCTTACTTGGAATTTTTCACTTCGTTGTAAAGATCGAGGGCCTGTTTGGCATTCTTGCTTTCATGGATGATGCTCCACAATGCTCTCGCGGCCGCTACCGGATGAGGGTCCTGCCAGACGTTCCTACCTAGGTTCAGGCCGATGGCGCCTTTCTGCATACCGTCGCACACGAAATCAAAGACTTCCTTCTGGGTCTCGCACTTCGGCCCGCCGGCCATCACCACCGGCACGGGACAGTTGGCCACGACCTTCTCGAACCCTTCTGAGCACCAGTAGGTTTTCACCACGTCGGCCCCCAATTCGGCGGCGATGCGGCAGGCGAGACCCAGGTAGCGGGCGTCCCGTTTTTCCAGTTCCTTACCTACGGCTGTCACGGCCATTACCGGTATCCCATAGGTTGAGCAATCGTTGACCAGCTTGGAGAGGTTCAACAGGGTCTGGTTCTCGTAATCGCTTCCGACAAACACCGAAAGACCGACTCCGGTCACGTTGAGGCGGATGATTTCCTCGATTGAAGTGGTGATAGACTCGTTGGCCAGGTCCTTGCCCACAACGCTCGTGCCGCCCGACACCCTCAGGATGATCGGCTTGCTGCCTTCCGGAACCACGCAGGCGCGAAGCACGCCCCGGGTTACGAAAAGGGCGTCGCAGTAATCCAGCAGGGGCTTGATGGTTTCTCCGGGCTTTTCCAGGCAGCGGGTGGGCCCCAGGAAATACCCGTGGTCGATGGGCATATAAAAACAATGCCCGTCTTTTTGTATCAGTTTGGAAAGTCGGTTCTTCTTGCCCCAGTCCATATCAAACCTCCTAAAATGAAGTTACGCCGGCCTCACGATTTCATAGCCTTTTTTGATAAGCCAGTGGTGAAACTCGTAGGTGGTATGCAGGCAGGTGTCCTGGCAGGTCTGCCGCAGTTTTTCATATTCTTCCGAGCCCTCTTTTTTTGCGTCCATTTCCACCTGGACAGGGCATTTCACGCCCTTACAGTATTCACGGCGCTTGTAGTCGAAATAACCTGGGATGGCCATGGGCTGTCTCCGCTATGAATAATGGGAATGACATTATAATAATATTCAGTAGCCTGACAAGACAGTTCACTTGACTGAACTTGTCCCATCTGATTCCAGCGTATTAAAAACACGGAATATTTTTTCACGGTTCTTTTTTTTCCCTCTATTCGAATAGGGGTTTGGTTATACTTTCTTCCGGTTTGATTAATTATCAAAGGGAGGTTTCAAATGCTTTATCATAAACTTGTTTTTACCTTGATCTCAATGATCGGAGTGTTGGCATTTATGACAAATTATTCAAAGGCGCAGGATAATTCATCCGCGGGAAAAACCACTAATGACAAGGAGACACCGGTTGCCGCGGCGCCGAAAGCAGGAGGGAAAAAAGCCAAATTTTCTTCCAAAACGGTGACAACCGCTTCAGGCTTGAAATACCAAGTCCTGAAAAAGGGGAAAGGTCCCGTTGCCCAAGCGGGACAAACAGTTTCAGTGCACTATACCGGATGGCTGACTAACGGAACCAAGTTCGACAGCTCCGTGGACCGGGGACAACCCTTTGAATTCAACCTGGGGGCGGGGCAGGTCATCAAGGGGTGGGATGAGGGAGTGGCTGGAATGAAGGTTGAAGAAAAAAGAAAATTGACCATACCCTCGGAATTGGGTTATGGAGAACACGGCGCGGGCAATGTCATTCCGCCGAACGCCACATTGATCTTCGACGTTGAACTTCTCGGGATCAAGTAAAGATGGCTTTCTCCCGCGTCAAACGCATCGGGATCCTCACCGGCGGGGGCGATTGCCCCGGCTTGAACGCCGTAATCCGGGCGGTAGTCAGAAGCGCTGTCCGGGAGGGAATCGAGGTCACTGGGTTCAATGACGGATTCCTCGGCCTGGTGCAGGATTCCACCAGGAGCCTGGGAAACGATGACGTTTCCAATATCCTGACTTTGGGCGGGACCATCTTGGGTTCCTCTAACAAGGACGACCCATTTCGAATGCTGGAAAAGGACCCTTCCGGCCGGATTCTCCGCCGGGACCGAAGCAATGAGGTGCTCGAGAACCTCAAAAACCACTGCATTGAAGCCCTGGTGGTTTTGGGTGGCGATGGCACCATGACCGTGGCTGAGCGCTTCAGCCGCAAGGGTTTGCATGTCGTGGGGGTTCCCAAGACCATCGACAACGACCTGGTCGGGACGGACCAGACCTTCGGCCATGACACAGCCGTCCATATCGCCACGGAGGCCATTGACAGGCTCCACACTACCGCCGCTTCCCACCACCGCGTCATGGTGGTGGAAGTGATGGGCCGATATGCCGGCTGGCTGGCCTTGAGATCGGGAATCGCGGGAGGGGCGGACGTCATCCTCATTCCCGAGATACCTTACGATGAGGGGAAAATCCTGGAAGTCATTGAGGATCGTTATAACCGGGGGCGAAAGAGCAGCATCATCGTAGTGGCGGAAGGAGCTTTTCCCCGCAAGGGAAAGATGGTGGTGGACCGAGTCAACCCGATGTCACCTGAAAAAATCCGCCTCGGTGGGATCAGCCGGGTGCTTGCCAAACGTCTGGAAGCCAAGTCGGGCATGGAAACCAGGGCCGTCATTCTAGGCCATGTCCTCCGGGGCGGGACTCCGACATCCTTTGACCGGGTTCTGGCCACTCTCTTCGGGGTGCGAGCCATGGATCTGGTATTGAAACGGCATTTTGGCCGTATGGTCACCTGGCGCCACGGGACTTTGGGATCGGTGCCTGTTTCTGCGGTGGGCGGGAAGATCCGCAAGGTTCCCCTGGACCATGAGTTGGTTTTGACCGCGAAAAAAATAAACGTTTCCTTTGGAGTTTGACAGAAATTAAAGTTCGAATAAGATTGTAAGCGTGACGGCCGATCAATTGGTCAAATTATTGAATTTAAAACCCCATCCTGAGGGCGGGTATTTTAGGGAAACTTATAAAAGTCCCGTTCCCATCCCTGGAAGCAAACCCGAAAGGGTTTATTCCACTTCTATTTACTACCTATTGGTTTCCGGATCGGTTTCCAAACTTCATAAACTTCCTTCCGACGAGGTGATCCATTTCTATTTGGGGGACCCAGTCACATGGGTTTTTTTAAGGGAAAAAGGAAAAACGGATAGGGTAGTCCTGGGAAGTTTGCTGGAACAGGGGCATCAACCCCAAATGATAGTGAAAGCGGGAACTTGGTTCGGGTGCTATTTAAACGAGGGAGGTAATTTCGCGTTAATGGGGATGACTGTGGCGCCCGGATTCGAATTCGTGGATTTAACTCTGGGTGAAAAAGAGGAACTGACGAAACTTTTTCCAAAAGCTGCGGAAGACATTTCCCGCTTGTCCTGAAGAAACCACAAGATAGTTGAACATTTCATCTCCCGAGAGGATCGAAAAGAGGGTCCTTTTTTGTTTTACCGACTCATTCCCCACTGTAAAATAACCCCCGCCATGCCTAATACCCTCACTTCCAATCAAATCAAATCCTATTTGGCGCTGGCTTATAGGGCCGCATTGGAAGGCGGGAATAGGGCGAACCAATATTTCAGGAAAAATGTCCCGGTTTCAAGAAAGGTTGATTGCTCCCCCGTGACCCGGGCTGACAGGGAAGCCGAGCGATTGATTCGGCGGATTCTCGGGAATGCCTATCCCTCTCACCAGTTGTGCGGCGAGGAATACGGGTGGGAAGCCCAAAAGAAATCGGAATTCCGCTGGTGGATCGATCCGGTTGACGGGACCAGGCAATTTATCCGGGGAATCCCTTTTTGGGGGACTTTGGTGGCCTTGGAATACCGCGGGGAAGTCATTGCGGGGGTCATCCATCATCCGGCCTATAAGCTGACCCTAAAAGCGGCCAAGGGTATGGGTTGTTACGCAAACGGGAAGAGGACCCATGTGTCTAAAATATCCCGATTAAAGGATGGAACCTTTACTTATGGGGGCATGAGACTCGTGCCGTCCGCCTATCGTTCCAAGCTGGGCCGGTTGGTGGACGAATGTTATGACGACCGGGGATTTGGGGATTGTTTTGGACATTCACTGGTCATCCAGGGAATGGTGGAAGCCATGTTGGATCCGGTCGTGAAACCCTACGACGTAGCGGCTATCAAGATCTGCGTGGAGGAAGCTGGGGGTAAATTCACGGATTTATCCGGCAGGAAGACTATCAATGGAGGGAACGCGGTTTCCAGCAACGGACTTATTCACTCCCGGATTTTGAAAACACTCGGGTAAAAAGCCCGGTTCGGACAATAAAATAAGATCCCAGATCGGAAACTTAAAGGAGCATGGGATGGAACATCATTTAATTTGGACCGCGATTATTGGATTGCTTGTGGGCTGGCTCGCCAGTGTGATCGTCCAGGGAAAGGGAATGGGCATCATTCCGGACATGGTGGTGGGAATTTTAGGGGCCCTGGTAGGAAGTTTCTTAGCCAATACCCTTCATATATATGTAAATGGGCGGTTTCTTGGGGAATTTGGCCATTTCAGTCCTGGGAGCGATCGTTTTATTGGTGGTGATCCGCCTTTTAAAGCCATCTAGATGATATTTCCTCCTGAAGAGATTGACAAGAATTCTCGGGATTTTCTGGAAAATCCCGAGGAAAAGTTATCTTGGGGTGGCAGTAAAGGGGAACGGATACCATATTCAGAGGGAACTTTTTGTGAAAAGGAAATGGAATGATTCATGGGAAAAAAGTAGTCGTCGTCATGCCGGCCTATAACGCTGAAAAGACCTTGGAGCAGACATACGCGGAAGTGCCCAAAGACATCGTGGACGAGGTCATCCTGGTGGACGACGCCAGCCGCGACTTCACGGCCCGAGTAGCCCAGGAATTGGGGATCAAAACCATTGTTCACCCCGAGAACCGGGGCTACGGAGGCAATCAAAAGACCTGTTACAAAGCCGCCTTGGAAAGCGGGGCGGATATCGTCGTGATGCTCCACCCGGACTACCAATACACCCCCAAGCTCATCTCTTCCATGGCTTACCTGCTGGAATCGGGTCTTTATGACGTAGCACTGGCTTCCCGGATTTTAGGGGGGCAGGCCTTGAAGGGAGGAATGCCTTTTTACAAATATCTCAGCAACCGCTTTTTGACTCTTACCCAGAATTACCTGATGGGGGCAAAATTGTCCGAGTACCACACGGGCTACAGGGCATTCACCCGCCAGGTCCTGGAAACCGTGCCGATTGACCGCAACTCAAACGATTTTATCTTCGATAATCAAATGCTCTCTCAAATCCATTTTCTGGGTTTCAGGATCGCCGAAATTACCTGTCCCACCAAATATTTCCCGGAGGCCTCCTCCATCAATTTCATTCGAAGCACTTCCTATGGCCTGGGATGCCTTTGGACGGCCCTGCAATTCCGCCTGACCAAAATGGGATTATGGAAAACGAAACTTTTCACTTTCGACAAGGAATAAACAAGAAAAGCCGTCTTTCAGAGAAACAAAGCAACCCTGGAGGCGGGGTTTCCAATTGGGTTTAGGCCTTGAAGTTGATTCGCCGAAGCTGGCCATCTGATCGGCGTCTGATAGGGTGAAGTCCCACCGCGGGGTGTTTCATGGAAAAACTTATTCTTGCCATCGATCAGGGAACAACCGGGACCAGATCCTATCTTTTTAACCATTCGGGAAAAGTCGTTGGAAGTTCTTACCGGGAATTCACTCAGAACTTCCCGAAACCGGGTTGGGTGGAACATGACGCGGAAGAGATCTGGGAAACAGTTGAGAAAACAGGAAAAGATTCATTAAAAGCCGCTGGTGTCAAATCCTCCCAAATCGCGGGGATTGGAATCACCAACCAACGGGAAACCACGGTCCTATGGGACCGTCAAACGGGAAAACCCATTTACAAGGCCATTGTCTGGCAATGCCGCAGGACGGCTCCCCGGTGCGATCAGTTAAAGGCCCAGCGAAAAGAAAAATTGTTCCAAAGCAAAACCGGTCTTGTGATTGACGCTTATTTTTCAGGCACAAAGGTGGAATGGATCTTGAAAAACGTTCCGGGCGCTTCCCAGCGCGCTTCCAAGGGACAATTGGCTTTTGGAACGATCGATAGTTGGTTATTGTGGAAATTGACGGGCGGAGTTTCCCATGCCACCGATTATTCCAACGCATCGCGGACCTTGATCTTCAACATTAAAACCAAAAAGTGGGACAACCAACTCCTAAAACTCCTGCATATCGATACCTCGTTGCTTCCGAGGGTCCAGGCTTCCGCCAGCCTATTTGGTAAAACCTCAAGCAAAAGTTATTTGGGCGCCGGCATTCCCATCGCTGGAATTGCGGGAGACCAGCAGGCGTCCCTCTTTGGGCAGGGATGCCATGAGCCCGGAACTCTGAAGAATACTTATGGAACGGGATGTTTTCTTCTTTTAAATCTGGGACATCGGCATTTCACCTCGAAGAACAAACTATTAACTACTCTGGCCTGTGATGGAAGAGGACAACCTGTTTATGCCCTGGAAGGATCGGTTTTCATCGGAGGAGCGGCTATCCAATGGATCAGGGATGGGCTTCAATTGATTAAAACCTCTCCCGAATCCGAGGCGGTCGCAATGAAAGTGCCGGATACCGGGGGGGTTTATCTGGTGCCGGCTTTCGTGGGATTAGGGGCACCTTATTGGGATGCTCATGCCAGGGGAGCCTTAGTGGGCATCACGCGGGGAACTAAAAGGGAACATGTAATACGGGCGGCCTTGGAATCCCTAGCTTACCAAAGCCGGGATTTGGTGGAGGCTATGCTGAAGGATTCAAATCTCAAGATGAAAGAGTTACGGGTGGATGGGGGGGCCTCCAAGAACAATCTGCTGATGCAATTCCAGGCTGATCTTTTAAAAACCAGGATCAACAGGCCGAAAGTGGTGGAGACTACAGCCATGGGCGCTGCATTCCTGGCAGGTTTGCAAGTCGGGTTCTGGAAGAACGGGGCTGAAATAATAAAAATCCGCAGGGTGGACAAGAAGTTTCAACCCAGAATGAAAGAATCGGTGAGAAAAAAATTATGGACAGGTTGGAAGGCCGCCGTAGGGCGGATTCTGACTACACCTATGACGGGGAAAATCGGTTGATCGGCGTTAAGGACACGAGAATAAAGCCAGCAATTACTTAAATCATAACAAGAAGAGATAAATGTAATTAGATCCAATATGTAACCCTAGTCCTTACCCAAGCCTATTTCCCATTTAAAGTCCCAGCAAGTGAGTAGATGCATAGTAAAACCTGCTTTTCCATTACTCTCATCAGAGCTTTTCCAAAATAAATACACCTAAAACCAAGTTATCAAACATGGCTTGCTTTCCTCATAAGCTGGAAATTCCTTTATTTTTCAATAAAAGGCTTGACTGAATGGTTGATTATCCCAATAATGGCGCAAAGTGGGTCATAGCGGTTTTTAATGGGGAAAAGTGGGGAATGACCGAAAGCCCTAATCTGGTAATTGGAGATTTTGGTGTTCAGAGGAATTTTTCACAATCTAGTCGACGATAAGGGTCGGATGAGCATTCCCGTTCGTTTCCGGGAACAAATCCGAAACGAACATGAATCTCCACTGATCCTTAATTCGGGATTTGACCAATGTATTTTTCTCTATCCCATGGACGCTTGGAGAAAGATCGAAGAAAAACTTTCTGCTTTAAACACCTTGAATAGGGATGAAAGGGAATTCCAACGGTCTATCCAAAAAGCCCTCGACGAAGTGGAAATGGACCAACAGGGTCGCATTATGCTCTCGCCAGTCCTGCGAAAAGAAGCTGGAATCAGCAAAAACGTGGTAATCGTTGGAATGCTCCACCGGGTCGAGATTTGGGATAAGGAAAGATATGAAAATTATCATGCTCAACCATCGCAATCCATAGAAGTATTGGCCCAGAAACTTTCGGACAAGGGCGTTCAGTCCATTCCATTATGAGAAAAGAGAAAAACGGATGATCGGCATCGAAATCAAGGAAAAATTCTCATTGATGACCCTGGAAGGGGATCTTGGCGAGTGGGATATCGCGGAGCTGGGGGATGCTATGGACAACTTGATAAAAAAAGGATACCGGCACATGGTCCTGGATTTGAGCCGGGTTTCCTTCATGGGCGCGAATGTCTTGGGGGCCCTCTTGAACCACTGGGGCCAGATCCGATTCCGGAAAGGCGATTTGAAAATCGTCGGTCTTTCCAGCCGGCTCATGAATCTTTTCAAATCCATGGGCGCCGAGAAGGCGTTTGAAATCTACGCGGATGTCAATGAGATGATGCTGAAAACGGGACGCATGCCAGTGTACGCCCCAGCCCAGGAGGACCTATGAACGCCACATTAACCCCGACTGAGACGGCGGCGGTCTTGCGTTTAGCCGGTTACATCAGCAAGCGGGACGTGGAATCGATCTTGAGCCTGCTCACCGATATGGGGCTGAAAAACCAGAACAAGGTCGTCCTGAATTTCAAGAATGTCTCCCATGTCTCCCTGGAAGGGATTTCCCTGTTGTCCGAGAAAAACATGAGGTTCAGATCCCTGGGGGGGAGATCAAATTGGTCGGCTTGATTCCTTACGTGGTGAATTTGTTCAAGCTCGTGGGAGCTTATTCCTACTTTGACGTGGTGTCGAGCGAGGAAGAAGCCCTCGCCCGCTTTGAACCCTGAAAACGCGCATCAACCAGTCCTTTTAAAAGAGGCGGTGGAATGGCTGTCGCCCCCTCCCGACGGGGTGGTCTTGGATTTAACGGTCGGGATGGGCGGACACTCGCAGGAGCTCCTGAAACACCTGTCGAGTGGCCGCTTGGTTGGAATTGACCAGGATGTCGATGCCCTACAACACGCTGGCCTAGCACTCAAGAAAGACCCAAGGGTCTCTCTTTTCAAGGCTAACTTCGCCGACCTCCTGTGGGTGCTGAAAGACCTTTCAATCAGCGAGGTTAACAGCGTGTTGATGGACATAGGAGTATCCTCTTATCAAATTGATTCCGCGGAACGCGGTTTTTCCTTTATCAAGGACGGCCCCCTGGACATGCGCATGGACCAGGCCACCGGCCGAACCGCCGCCTGGATCCTCAACAATTATCCCGAGGAAAGACTTTCGAAAGTCATCTACGAATTCGGGGAGGAACCCAAGGCCAGGGCCTTGGCCCGAACCATCGTTCAAGTCCGTTCGCTAAAGCCGTTCGAAACGACCCTTGAGCTCGTTCGAATCGCGGAGCGCGTATGTGGAAAAACCATTAAAAATGGCGGGAAACTCCGGCACCATCCCGCAACTCGCCTGTTCCAAGCCCTCCGGATCGAAGTGAACAAAGAACTGGAAGTCCTTTCCAAGGGGCTCCGGGCCGCCCTGAAGGTTCTCGCTCAAAGCGGACGAATCGCCGTCATCACATTCCACTCATTGGAAGACCGGATCGTCAAGGAATTCTTCAAGACCGAAAGCACCAATTGCCTTTGTCCGCCGGACTTGCCCCAATGCGTCTGCGGCCACAAGGCGAGCCTGCGGATTTTGACAAAAAAACCAGTCACGGCTTCCGAAGCGGAGGTGGCGCAAAATCCGAGGGCTCGAAGCGCCAAGTTGAGAGTCGCCGAAAAGATAAAAACGGAGAAAACACCATGAATGGATATCAATCCGACTCGCTTAAAAATCAATTCTTCGACACCGCCAACCGGGCTTTGGACGCCGGCCTTTTCTGGAGAGGAAACCTTGCTAACGCCGTTCAACGGCGTGATTTCAAGGGGACTCTCTGGGGGGTTTTTTTATTGAGCTTTTTCCTTTTTCTTTACGTTTGGCTTCACATGGAGACAGTTAAGGTGGGTTACGAGGTTCAGTCGCTCCGGGTTCAGAAACAACAACTCGTCAACAAATACTACTATCTCAAATACCAAATGTATGATGTGAACAGCCTTCCAAGGGTTGAAAAAGAGGCACGGGAGCAGCTTGGAATGGTCACCCCATCCTCCGACCAAATCGTGATTTTAAACGAGGGTTCGTCGTTCATGCCGCGCTGGCTTTCATTGTGGAGCGACCGGATGAAGAAAACGGAGAAACCATGAGAGGGGACGGGACAACATCCTCCATACATAACCGCGTTCTTTTGCTGCAGGGAATCGTGATCGTCGCCGCCCTGGCGGTGGAAGCGAGGCTGTTTTACCTCCAAATCCTCAAGCATTCGGAATTCCGCCAGATGGCTTACCGGCAACAGTTCTCACACCGCGAAACCACGCCCTCCAGGGGGCTTATCGAAGACCGCAATGACGATCTGCTGGCGATGAACATTGACCTATACAACGTGGCAGGGCATCCCGATCAGATCAGTGACAAAGCCCACGCAGCATCGGTCCTGTCGCGGGCTTTAGGAAAGTCATGCGGTGAGATCCTTGGCAAGCTGTACGAGAACAAATCCTTCGTTTGGCTCGCGCGCCAAGTTCCCTACGAGAGATCCCAGGCGGTGGAGAACTTGAAATTGGATGGAATTGAGGCCACCTGGGAACAAAGGCGGTTTTATCCCGACCACGATATGGCCTCTCACGCGTTGGGATTCGCCGGACTGGACAACCAGGGCTTAAACGGGCTCGAAAAATATTTCGACCGTTTCTTAGCCGGACAGAAAGGTTTTTCAATCACGGAGCGCGACGCACGGGGCCGGGTGGTGGCGGCCGACAGCCGTCAGGTCAAGGCCAGCAAGGACGGATTGGACCTGGTTACTACCCTCGACCGGACCATCCAGCACATCACCCAGGTTGAACTGCAGAAAGCTTTCGAGAAATATCGCTGCAAGGCAGCTTCCGCGGTTGTCATGGACCCTAAGACTGGCGAGATATTGGCCATGTCCAATTACCCCACTTTCGACCCAAACCATTTCTCGGATTACCCGCCGGAATACTGGAAAAACCGCGTTGTGAACGACGAGTTCGAGCCCGGCAGCACATTCAAGTTGGTGACGGCTTTAGGCGCCTTGGAAGAGGGGGTCGTGAACGAAGATGACCGTTTTTTCTGCGAAAACGGGGCGTATAAAACGCAATACGGCCGAGTAGTGACGGACCATGAAAAACACGGATGGCTGACCTTTCGGGAAATCTTCGGTTATTCAAGCAATATTGGCATGGTCAAGGTGGGGGCCAAGCTTGGAAAAGAAAATCTCTACCGATATGCCAAGCGGATGGGGTTCGGGGACCCCACCCATATTGACCTCCCAGGGGAGGCGCTCGGGCTTCTCAGGGAGCCTGAGAAGTGGAGCGGTCTTTCTTTAACCACGATCCCGTACGGATACGAAGTGTCCACGACCCCCATCCAAATTCTTTCGGCTTACGCCGCCATCGCCAATGGAGGGGTACTGATGAAGCCCTTCCTGGCCAAGGAATTAAGGACGCGGGACGGAAATACCGTCCGAGTTTTCTCCCCCCAGAAGATCCGCCGGGTCTGTTCGGCCAAGACCGCCAAGCGTTTGACGGAAATGATGAAATGGGTCGTGGAAAAAGGCACGGGCACCGCGGTTTCCCTGCCAAGTTATTCCATTGCCGGCAAGACGGGAACGGCCTACAAATTCATGAAAGGACATTACTCCAAATACAATTATGTTTCCTCGTTCGTGGGATTCGTCCCGGCGGATAACCCGAGACTGGTCATTTATATCTCCCTGGATGATCCCCGCGGCATTTACTGGGGAGGCTACACCGCTGGTCCCGTATTCAAGGAGGTCACGAAGCGGGTCCTGGCCTATGATCTCGTGCCGCCGACGGTTCCCATTGCCTCCGCGGAGGCTTCAAGCGCAGGTCGAACCATCCCCTCATTCCTGGGCTTGACAAAGGCCCAATCCCACTGGCTGGCCGATCGGGACAATTTGAGGCTGGAATTTGCGGGCAAGGGGGAAAAAGTACTGAGACAAAATCCGGCATCTGGGTCGTCCCCCTTCCCGGAACAAGATTCCCAAAAGGTCCTTTTAACCCTTGGAACGGCCCCCCCCCTGGCCGAGGGCCAGGGCCTCATGCCGGACCTGCGCGGAAAAACCAAGCGCCAAGCCCTCGCTCAATTAGCTCCCATTGGGGCGAGAGTAAATTTCAGGGGAGAGGGCATTGTGCGCGCCCAATTCCCCATGGCTGGACGAAAAATACAAAATGACTCGGATATCGAGCTTAATTGCGATCTTCCAATTACCAGGTCGCAGGGAAACGCCTCGGGAGATCATTCTTGAAATTCATAAATCTGGTTAAAAAATTGAATCGCGTAAAACTCTCCGGAAAGGCCAATCCCGAGGTGAAAGGGCTTTGCGAAAACTCTAAGAAGATCCGCCCCGGTGACCTTTTCGTCTGTATTCCTGGATCCAAGTTGGATGGACGCGAATTCGCGCGAGAGGCAATTCGAGCCGGGGCTTGCGCGTTGGTGGCGGAAGGAAAGCCATTGGAAAAGATTTCCGTCCCCCAAGCGGTTGTGCCGAACAGCCGGGAAGCATTGGCACGATTGGCCCACGCTTTTTTCGATGAGCCTTCAAAAAGAGTGAAGGTCATTGGCGTCACCGGCACCAAAGGCAAAACCACCACCACCTATCTTCTGAGGTCCATCTTGCAGGCCGCCGGGAAAAAGACAGGACTAATCGGCACTATTTCATACCAGATAGAAAGCAAAATTTACGAGGCTTCCAATACGACCCCCTCGGCTCTTTCCATCGTGGAACTCCTGGACGAGATGCGCCGCGAGGGCTGTTCCTACGCTGTCATGGAGGTCTCCTCCCACGCCCTGGAAATGAAAAGGGTGATGGGAGTGGAATTCCAAGGGGCGACTTTCACCAACCTGGGCCGGGACCACCTGGACTACCACAAGAATTTCAAAAATTATTTCATGGCCAAACGCCGGCTTTTCACGGAGTTCAAAACCCTCAAGGCTCGGACGGTGAACGCGGATGACGCCTACGGCAAAAAACTCCTGAGCGAGCTGAAGTCCAAGGCGAAGGGTTTTGGGCTTAAAACCAAATGCGCCTACCAAGCCACCCATATCGAGACGGCGCCTGGCCGGGGGAAGTTCCGGGTGATGGGAAAGAAGTTCGAGATTCCCCTTTCGGGAAAGTTCAATATCTACAACTCCTTAGCGGCCCTATCGGTCCTGAGGGAAATGGGTTTCACCTGGCCGGCACTTCAAGAGGGCCTCCGGAAAGCTCCTCCTGTTCCGGGGCGGTTCGAGGAAATCTATGCGGGGCAAGATTTTACCATCATCGTCGATTACGCCCATACCCCCGATTCCCTGCGACAGGTCTTGATCGAGGCGCGGAACTTGATTGGCAATAAAAAGGATTTACGGTTGATTTCCTTATTTGGATGCGGAGGCGACAGGGATAGGACCAAAAGACCCTTAATGGGACAGATCTCAGCCTGTTTGGCCGATGTCACGGTGGTGACCTCTGACAATCCCCGCACCGAGGAGCCCAAAGCCATCATTGACGAGATCCTAAAGGGAATAGCCGTCGGCCAGAGACGCAATGGCCACCGGAGAGTCTGGTCTGAGGTGGACCGTAAAGACGCCATCCACACGGCTTTGTCAATGGCGAAGAAAGGCGACATCGTTCTGATCGCCGGTAAAGGTCATGAGACCTATCAGGTCATTGGAGACCAGAAACAGCATTTTGACGACCGTGAGACAGTCCGGAACATCCTGAAGGAAATGAAAGGGTCATGATCCCTTGGACTTTGAGAGAGGTGGCGGCCCTGACCAACGGGCGACTTTGGAGGGGAAATGTAAAAGGGAGGGTGAGGGGGGTGTCGCACGACACCCGGCGGTTGAATAAAGGCGATCTCTATGTCGCCATTATCGGAAAGAAGCTGGATGGGCACCGCTTCTTGAAGCGGGCGGCCCAAAGGGGAGCGGGAGCGGCTTTGGTTTCACGGCTCGATCCGGGGAGCCGCCTGTCACAGATCAGGGTGATTGACACCACCCGTGCTTTAGGAGAGATGGGAAGATCTCAGAGGCTTCAATGGAACGGACCTGTTGTCGCGGTCACGGGCAGCGTAGGAAAAACAACGGTGAAGGACATGACAGCCCATTTGTTGGAAGGAAAATTCAGGGTTTTGAAAACTCAGGGGAACTTGAATAACCAATGGGGTCTTCCCTTGACATTGTTAGAGCTGGATAGGGGGCATGAGGCAGCGGTAGTGGAGTTGGGCATCAACCATCCCGGGGAAATGGAGTGGCTGTCCGAGATCGCCCGGCCCGATGTGGCGGTGGTGACGTCGATCGGGGAAGCTCACCTGGGTTTTTTCCGGGATAAGAAGCATTTGGCTTCGGAAAAATTGAAAATCCTCGCCGGTCTCCGGGCCGGTGGAAAAGCGGTCTTAAACGCGGAGGACCCCTTACAGGGGCGGCAAGGAGACGATGTGTACACATTTGGGATCAAGGTGGGCCAAGTGAAGGCCAGCGCGATAAGTATGCAGAGCGGGGAGACCCGATTCACCCTGGCGGCTGAAGGGGTTGAAGTCCCAGTCCGTCTTTCCATGCTAGGAGAACATAACGTGAGAAACGCCCTGGCGGCGGTCGCGGCTGGATTGGCCTTGGGCTTGCCCTTGAGGGCTCTCGCGAACAGGCTGGGGAATTTCATACCTCGCGCGCGCATGCGGATGGAAATCCAAAACCGTCGGGGGATTCTTTTCATCAACGACGCCTACAACGCCTCGCCTACTTCCATGGAAGCCGCGCTAGAGACTTTCCGGAATCTTCAGGGAGCTGCGCGCAAGGTTGCCGTTTTGGGAGACATGTTGGAAATGGGCGGATTCAGCGCTCAAGCGCATGAACGTGCTCTTCGGCTGGCACTAGATTTGCGGCTAAGCTTTCTTCTTTTGGTAGGAAAAGAGTTCCGTGAAGCCTCTCGAGTTTGCGGCGGGTCTCCGGAAATCCGTTGTTTTGATGAGGCGAAACAAGCCGGAAAATTCCTGGCGGAAATCGCCGAAAAAGGCGACGCGGTCTTGTTGAAAGGGTCGCGCGCCATGAGACTTGAAAAAGTTTTGGATTCGTTTTGAGAAATTTCAGGGTTTAAGGAGATAAAGTGCTATACCACCTACTCTATCCGTTAGCCGGGAAATTCATTGGCTTCAATGTCTTCCGTTACGTGACTTTCCGCAGTGTGTACGCGGCGGTTTCGGCGTTCGGCCTTTGTTTGGCTTTTGGCGGGGGGGTTATCGCTAGGATCAGAGCCGCCCAATTAGGGGAGAAAATTAGGGCGGACGGACCAGCGGCTCATTCCTCCAAGGCGGGAACCCCAACCATGGGTGGAATCCTGATTCTCCTGACCCTTCTCATCAGCATTCTTTTATGGGTGCGGTGGGATTCCAAACTCTTCTGGCTGAGCGTATTTTCCATCCTATGGTTCGGGGCGTTGGGAACCGTGGACGATCTCTTGAAACTCAAAGGGATCGGAAAGTCTCGGGGCATTCCGGGTTTGTGGAAACTAATTTTTCAGGCATTCGGGGCCATGATCATCGTCTTTTTTTACCTTTCAGTACTTCCCGATGATTTCCACTTGAAGACATGCATCACCCTTCCGTTTTTTAAGCATCCCCTGAACCTGGATGTCGTTTATCCCTTCTTCGCCGTTTTCGTGATAGTGAGCGCCTCCAATGCGGTCAACCTGACAGACGGATTGGACGGTCTCGCCGTGGGGTGCACCATTTTCGCGGCTATGGCCTTCGTGGTTATCACCTACGTTTCCGGGAATGTTAAATTCAGCGAGTATCTCAAGATCATCACGGTGCCCGGGGCCGGAGAGTTGACGGTGGTCTGCGCGTCGCTGGCGGGGGCTTGCCTCGGCTTCCTTTGGTTCAACGCTCACCCGGCGCAAGTTTTCATGGGCGACACGGGCTCCCTTGCCCTGGGCGGCCTCCTGGGAACCATCGCGGTCATGGTGAAACAGGAGATTCTCCTGATCATCGTGGGCGGCATTTTCGTGGCTGAAGCCCTTTCGGTCATCATTCAAGTGACATCGTTCAAGGTGAGCGGGAAAAGGGTCTTTAAAATGGCGCCGCTGCACCATCATTTCGAGCTTTCAGGCGTACCAGAGTCCAAATTGATCGTGAGGTTCTGGATTGTCGCCATCATCCTGACTTTGTTGACCTTGAGCACCCTGAAACTGCGTTAGTTAAGAAACGCCCGGGAGGGCGCGTAAAAACCAAGAATTGGAGCGGAATCAATTGCAATACGTCCATGGAAAGCAAGCGGCGGTTATAGGGTTGGGGCGGTCCGGATACGCAGCTGCGCGACTTTTGTCTGTGCATGGAGCCCGTGTCCTAATCCTGGACGACAAGACTCCAGAGAAACTTTCTGCCTGGTTGGACAAGGCCAAGGACCTTGCCCACGCCAAGCTCATCCTGGGGGGGATCGACCCAGTCCCAGTGTGCAATTCCGATCTCGTGGTGGTTTCCCCGGGGGTTCCCTTCAGCCATCTGGCCCTGGAAAGGGCCCGTGAAAAGGGAATTCCAGTGATCGGAGAAATGGAACTGGCTTTCGGATATTGCCAGGCGCCGGTGGCGGCCATCACCGGCACGAACGGCAAGACTACCACCACCACCCTGACCGCAGCCATGATCGGTAATTCCGGAAAGGGAGCGGCAGCCTGCGGCAACATCGGCAAGGCTTTCGCGGAGGCTGTTTTTGAGCTTTCCGCTAACGATTGGGCGGTCCTGGAGGTCTCGAGTTTCCAGCTGGAGACCATTCAAGAATTCCGGCCCCAAGTTGCTTCCATCCTGAACGTGACGCCTGACCACTTGGACCGGCATCCCAGTATGCAGTCCTACGTGGAAACCAAAGGAAAGATTTTTCAGAACCAAAGACCCGATGACGCGGCTCTTCTGAATATATCCGACAAGTACACCCCCATCTACGCCAGCTTGGTCCAAAGCAGGATTTACTTATTCGGTTTTATCGAGAACGTCCGTAATGCCGGTAAACCCGGATGTTACGTTGTTGGGGATCGGATCGAACTTCTAGGACGACGCCTCATCCACACTTCCGAATTGAAGATTCCCGGTCCCCACAATTTGGAAAACGCTTGCGCGGCGGCGCTCACCGCCTCACTCTGCGGCGTGCCGGACGGGATTATCGCCTCCACCCTGGCGGAGTTTCCCGGCGTCGAGCACAGACTGGAACCGGCGGGGGAAGTTGAGGGCGTGAGGTTCGTCAACGATTCCAAGGGAACCAATGTCGACTCGGTGGTGAAGGCTCTGCAAAGTTTCGAGAGACCCATCGTATTGATCCTCGGGGGAAGGGATAAGGCGGGGGATTTCACGCGTTTGGCCCCCTTGGTGCGGGAGAGGGTTTCACGGGTGGTGGCTTTCGGAGAGTGCAAACGCAAAGTAGTTCAGCAATTGTCCGGGGCCGCGACGGTGGTAGAGGCGGAAGGCTTGGAGGAAACGGTTCAAGGGGCTTTTACGTCCTGCGAAAAAGGGGGTGTGGTGCTCTTCTCGCCCGGATGCGCCAGTTTTGACATGTTTGAGAACTACGAGGATAGGGGCAGGAAGTTCAAGGCTGTCGTGAGAAAACTGGCCGAAATGAAGACGAATCCGAAAAACCGCCAAGTGCAAAATCCACCGGCAGACAGAAAGGGGAACCATTGATGTTATTTATCCACTTGGAGCCGAGTGAGTCGCGGCGTATCCACGACGCGATGCATTTGGAAAGCCCCCGGATTCCGGAGAGGCTGACGGAACTCCGATTGGGAAAAGAGGTTATTCAAATTTGGGCAACCGGAAAGGAGGCTTCATCCCTGCGCTCGGATTCTGACGACAACGCTTCCCACACTCTTCCCACACCTTCGACATCCCGCTCGGAATCCGAACGGAAGGTTGAAGCCGAAACCGAGAAGCGCCAAATGAACCGGATGGATCAATCGAATTCTGGAGAAATTCATGGCTTTTAGTTTAAAAAAACAAGCATCACCGGATTTTTTCCTTTTCCTCCTGACGCTTGTCCTGGTTACGGTCGGGCTGATCATGGTTTACAGCGCCTCCGCCATCCTAGCGCACGATCATTATGGAAACTCATCTTATTTCTTCCTCCACCAGCTTCTCTGGGTGACGGTCGGGAGCCTGGGGCTATTCGTCGCTTCGAAGGTTGACCTGGAAAAGTTTCGGAACGTCGCCATCCTGGGTCTTTTCCTATCATTGGCCTTAATGGTCCTAGTTTGTGTTCCGGGTATCGGAAAAACAGTCAACGGAGCCCAAAGGTGGATCCGGCTGGGATTCTTTTCCTTTCAACCGTCTGAAATTTTGAAGATCGCCCTTGTTTTCTATCTTGCCGATTCCCTGGACCGCCGCCGGCAGACTTTGGGAAGCATGGCTGGCCTTTTCCCATATTTGGTTCTGTTAGCCATCTGCGTACTGCTCTTGAATAAACAGCACGACTTCGGAACGGCGGTACTCCTGGCCCTGGTGACCATTCTTTCGCTCTTTTTGGCGGGAATGGCATGGAAGATATTCTTGATTCCCCTCTTTATTTCAGGACCGGCGCTTTGGTACCTGGTTGAATCCGTCCATTACCGCGTTGTCCGTATTTTGTCCTTTCTTCATCCCTGGGACGATCCGCAGGGGGCGGGATTCCAGCTGATTCAAAGCCTAATCGCGGTTGGAAACGGGGGACCCTTTGGCGTGGGACTCTCCAACAGTTCCCAAAAGCTTTTTTATCTTCCTGAGCCACACACGGATTTTATATTCGCAATTATCGCCGAGGAATTAGGTCTTGTGGGAGCCGGGGCCTTGGTGATTCTTTTCGCCTTTTTCATTTTGCGGGGATTCAAGGTCGCGCGAGTCGTCAGCCGGAGAGAGGGAGGATTCTTCCCGGGATTGATGGCGGCTGGCATCACGGCCTTGATCGGGTTCCAAGCCCTAGTGAATCTGGGAGTGGTGACGGGAATGTTTCCCACCAAAGGAATACCCCTTCCGCTCATATCCTACGGCGGTTCTTCCATGGTTTTTACTCTGATCTCGATCGGTTTTCTGCTCAATATCTCCCGGGGAACCAAGCTGCCGTCGCCCTTGAGCCAATCCCAGGAGGCGGCAGGATGACCCCCTTATTGAAGAAGATCGATATGTATTTCCCGGTCGAAGTCGGCCCGGGTCTTTTTATTCACGGCGGACGGTCATGATGAAGCGATTCATCATTACCGGCGGTGGCACCGGGGGGCATGTATTTCCCGGAATAGCGGTAGCGAAGGAATTGATGAAAAACCCGGAGGTGGTCGTGTTATTTGTGGGCAAAAAAAACGGGCCAGAGGAGAAATGGGTGCCTGAAGCGGGGCTTCTTTTCGAGGGTATTCCTGCGAGCGGTTTTCCCAGGAGGCCATCCTGGAAATATATCACTTTCGGATACGATTTTTTCGCGGGGCTAAAACAAGCCCGTGAGCTGGTGGCTTCCTTCAAGCCTGACGCGGTTTTTTCCACGGGGGGCTATGTTTCGGTTCCCGTTTCCTTGGTCGCGGCCTCCCGGGGCATACCAGTGGGATTACTGGAGCCCAATGTCATTCCAGGCCTCGGCGCTAAATTTTCCAGCAGGTTTTCAAGAAAAATATTCGTTGGATTTGAGGAGACACTTAAAAATTTCGGCAAGGGGAGGGCCCAATGGACGGGAATACCTGTCAGGGAGGAAATCAGGGCGGCGGAGAGGAGCCGAGCGCTGGAGAATTTCAAACTTTTTCCCGGGTTCAAGAACGTTTTGATGATGGGCGGGAGCCAGGGAGCCAGGCTTTTGAACCAAATCATGGCCGATGCCATTCTTTTTCTGGGGGAAGGGGGGCATCGGGTCCAGGTTCTCATGATGACAGGAACCGCCGACTACCGCAGAACCGTGGATCAGTTGGAAAAATGCCCGATCCGAATGGTCGTCCGGCCTTTTTTCGGGAATATTCAGGAAGCTTATGCGGTCGCGGACTTGGTGGTGGCGCGCTCGGGAGCCCTGACCTGCGCGGAGGTCGTCAGCCGGGGCCTTCCCGCCCTCTTTATACCCTATCCGCACGCTTCCGGACACCAGGAGAAGAACGCGAGGGCTCTTGAGGCGGCAGGCGCCGCAGTCGTGATTTTGGAGAAGGAATTGGGTGAAGAAATGCTCAGCAGAACTTTGATCGCCCTTTTGTCGGCCGAGGAAAAGCTCAAAACCATGGGACAAGCCGCGGCATTACTGGCCAAACCCGAAGCGGCCCGGCAAATCGCTAGAGAGATTTTTGAAATGGTGGAAATCAATATAAATGAGAGGAATCCATCATGAAGCCGTCATTCGGAATTCTAACCCAGCCTTTTGGGGCGGTGAAACGGGTGCATTTCATCGGCATCGGGGGAGCTGGCATGAGCGGTATTGCCGCGGTGCTCTTGAGCCTCAAATACGAAGTCACGGGTTCCGACCTTAAAGCCTCTGAGACCACGCAAAGGCTGGCGCAAATGGGGGCAAGGATACACTTCACCCACAAATCAGGAAACGTTGCTGGCGCGGATGTCGCGGTCTATTCAGCCGCAGTTCCGTCTGACAATCCGGAAATTCTGGAAGCCCGGAAAAAATCCATACCTGTCATCCCCCGAACCGAGATGCTGGCGGAACTGATGCGATTGAAATTTGGCATCGCCGTTTCGGGAACCCACGGCAAAACCACCACTACTTCCATGGTGGGGCTGATCATGACCGAGGCCCGTTTGGATCCCACCCTCGTCATAGGGGGGCAAGTGGACGCATTCAAATCCAACGCCAAACTCGGCAATAGCCCCTATTTGGTGGCGGAAGCCTGCGAGGCTTTCGGAGAATTTTTCCTTCTTTCTCCCATGATTTCCGTGGTGACCAATATCGACGACGACCACCTAGATTATTACGGCTCTATCGAGAAAGTACGGGACGCCTTCGTGGCTTTCTCCAATAAGGTGCCATTCTATGGATGCGTCGTGTTGGGAATCGACGACAAGCAGGTTCAGCAGATCCTGCCACAGGTCCAGCGACGGGTGACGACTTATGGGGTGACACCCAAGGCGCAGATCTCAGCCCGGAAGATCAAGCTTGAGAAATCCGGGTCCTTCTTTGAGGTTGTGGTCCACGGAAAAAAGATGGGAATGGTTAAACTCAATGTGCCGGGAAAATTCAACATCAAGAACGCCCTCGCGGCCGTTGCTGTGGGGCTCGAGTTGAGGATATCTTTTAAAAACATCGCCGGTGGATTGGCGAAATTCCACGGCGCCCAACGGCGCTTCGAGGTCAAGGGCTCTTTCAAAGGGGCGGTGGTCGTGGATGACTATGCTCACCACCCGACCGCGGTTTCGGAAACGCTCAAGGCGGTCCGAAATTTCGCGGGTCCCTCAAAAAAAGTCTTGGTGGTCTTTCAACCGCACCTTTTCTCAAGAACCCAGCTTCTTCGGGACAAGTTTGGCAAGGCCTTCGGGGACGCGGATGAGGTCATCATCTCGGCCATTTATCCTTCCAGGGAGAAGCCAATCCCGGGGGTTACCGGTAAAACATTAGTGGAAGCCCTACGCGAAAACGGGCATCCCCATGCTGTTTACGCCGAAGACCGGGCGGGACTGTTGGATTACTTGAAAAATCACCTTACCGAAAAATACGTTCTAATAACCATGGGAGCGGGGGATATCTGGAAAATCGGAAATGACCTTATCCAGAAACATAAAGGATAAGAAATCGACGGACCGCCCTGCCGGCGGTGAGAAAGAAGCCAAGCGTGTTAGTGATGGAAAGGAAAAAAGTGGATTTCAGGGAGCTTCAAAACCTTATCAAGGGAAAGGTGGAGATGGACCACACCATCGCGCCTTACACCACCTACCACATCGGGGGAAAGGCCGCGGTTTTCGCGGAACCCCAGTCGGTTGAGGATTTGGAGACCCTCCTGCGGTGCCTGACCCTCGCCCAGGTTTCCTATCTGCTATTGGGCGGCGGAAGCAATGTGCTTTTCGCGGATGAGGGTTTCCATGGAGTCGTGGTGCGCTTGGGGAGGGGATTCCAGGGGGTACGAATCGAGGGAGACCGGGTCAGGGCCAAAGGGGGAACCCGGTTGGTAAGTGTCCTGGAAAAGGCCCGGGAAGCGGGTTTGGGAGGCGTGGAATTCTTCGCCGGGATTCCCGGTACCTTGGGAGGGGCGGTGGTGGGTAACGCCGGGGCCAAAAAAGCCTGGATCGGTTCCTTGGTGGAGGAACTCACCGTGATCACTCCGAGGGGTGAAGTTCGGAAGCTGGAAAAAGGGGATTTTGACTATAGCTACCGTCATTCGTCCCTTAAAGGAAGCGGAAACGTTCTGGTGGAAGCCGTGTTGAAACTGAAAAAGGAATCTCCCGCGGAAATCGAGAAAAAGGTGAAGGAGTATTTCAAGCATCGAAGGGGAAAACAACCCAGGACCGAGAAAAACGCGGGAAGTGTCTTTAAGAATCCGGACAAGGAATTCGCCGGAAGGTTGATTGAAACAGCCGGGTTGAAAGGTTTCCGGATGGGAGGAGCGAAGGTCAGCGAGATTCACGCCAACTTCATCACCAACGAGGGAGGAGCCACGGCTCACGACGTTGTGGCCGTGATGAGGGAAATTCAAAGAAGAGTGTCGGAGCAATATCAAATCCGCCTGGAACCAGAAATAGTACCCATGGGCGACTGGGTCTGGGAAGAGATCAAGGACGTATTTTGGAGTTCCAAAAAATAGTTTCGGCGATGTTGCTAGAAAAGGATTAGGGGCAAGGGATGAATGGAATAACGAATCAAAATGAATGGAAAGAAAACAGGTCGAAAATCCGGATGAAAACAAGGGGGAACAAAATGAGAGTTGGAGTCCTGATGGGTGGTTGGAGTCCGGAAAGAAAAATTTCTCTTCTTTCCGGCGGGAATGTCGTGGAGGGGCTGCGCGCTTCGGGTTTGAACGCGACCGTGTTCATGTTGGGACCGGAGGATAAGAATGAAAGAAGGCTGGAAAAACGCCTCCTGGCGGCGAATTTCGACGTTGTTTTCATCGCTTTGCACGGGGGTTTTGGCGAGGATGGAAGCCTTCAAGCCCTTCTTGACCGGATGGAAATCCCCTATACGGGATCCGGCGCTCTTGCCTGCGGATTAGCCATGCATAAAGGCTGTTCCAAACTGGTATTTGAGGCCAACGGAATTCCCACGGCACCCTGGCAGGCCATTTATGCAACCGCAAGCCGCAAGGACTGGATGAAGGAAATCAAGATCGCCGCTCCCTTAGTGGTGAAACCGGCGGACACCGGCTCGGCGATCGGGGTCACCATCGTTCGGGACAGGAAAGAATTGGGGAAGGCGGTTTGCCTGGCCTTAAAATTCAGTTCCTGGGCCATCCTCGAGAAATTCATACCTGGAATCGAGGTGACAGTAACAGTTTTGGGCGGAAAAGCCCTGCCGGTGATTGAAATCGTGCCTAA
The DNA here is from genome assembly GCA_963796105.1 of candidate division FCPU426 bacterium. GTDB lineage: Bacteria > Oederibacteriota > Muellerivitia > Muellerivitales > Muellerivitaceae > CAWCKJ01. The sequence goes on along the minus strand of CAWCKJ010000012.1, from coordinate 52,537 downwards.
AAACGAATTTTACGATTTTGACGCCAAGTACACCCCTGGGCATTCCGAGCATCTCATTCCAGCGAGAATAAAGAAGAAACAGGAGCGGAAAGTGAAGAAATACGCCATCCTCGCGGGGAAATCCATGGGTTGCTCGGATTATTACCGCGTGGATTTCATCGTCCCCGAAAATGGAGAGCCGCAGATTCTGGAAGTAAATACGGCGCCGGGTATGACATCCACAAGCCTGGTGCCGGATGCCGCCAAGGCCGCGGGGATTTCCTTCCCGCGCCTTTTGTCGACTTTGACGCGCATGGCCGTGAAAAAAAGAAAAGCAGAGATGAAAACAAAAAACCGCATGGTCTGGCCTCTGGCTGTGGGGGAGTGAGTTAAATGCTATACCGAGGAAGCCAGGTTTCATCCGGTCCCGGGAAAACACGCTTTCACAGTATTGAAAAGTTGGGAAAGGAGGACAAGGGTTGGAGGTTCACCCTGCCGTTGAAATCGTTGAAAGGGGGTTTTCTACCCAAGCGGTCAAAGGATGGGAAAAAATCTTTTTCGCCCGCTTCGGCATACCGCCAAAAGGTTTACGCCTTTTACCGGCCGGGAATAACGCCCCCGAGGGATCTGCCCCGATTCCCGGAAAGACCGGGAAACCGCTCTTTTCGGGTTCCTTCATGGAAAGGTAAACATGTGGCCGTGAAAGTCTTGGTAGCGGCGGGTCTCGTCATGGGTGTTGTATGGTCTAAAAGCAAGGCTACTGCGCTTTTGCAAGACATGGCGGGTTTGAAACTTTCAAGAGTTTTGGTGCAAGGCAATCATTACCTGACCGAGGAACAGGTGATCCAGAGGGCCGCCCTGCCTTTGGGCGAGAACATGTTCAAGTTGAACCTGGAGGAGGCCGCGCAAAAGGTGAGGGAATTAGATTGGGTGGCCCGTGTATATCTGGAGCGACGTCTGCCCCAGACTATCCTGATCTCAATCGTGGAAAGGAAACCGGTCGCCCTATTGGATTCAGGGGCCTTGTATGGAATGGACCGAGGTGGCCGGGTGTTCTCGCCTTCCGACGTTTTGCTGAAAGAGGACTTGCCCTTGATTTCAGGGATGAAGGTGGAGGCTGACTCGATGGGAACCACGCGCATGGCGGAGGCGGTTAAACCCGCGCTTGATTTTCTAGATTTTATCCGGCAGCGGGATCCGGTCCTGGCGCAGGACGTGTCCGAATTGGGCCTGGGAGAGCCGGATTCATTGAAAGTGACTTTTATTGACGGCATCACTGCGGTCTTCAACCCGCAGGTAACGGAGAGGGAGTTGAGGCGCATGGCGCTGGTTTTGAGTGATTTAAGCCAAAGACGGAAGAAGGCAGGAACCATGGATTTCCGCTATCGGGATATGGTTCTCGTCAAGACGAGATGAGTATAAATAAAAGATTTTCGGAAATTTAAATTGTGGTTAGGGGGTGTCGGGATGGCTAAGGAAATCAAGCAGGACATCGTGGTGGGTCTGGACCTGGGAACAACCAAGGTCTGCACCATCATCGGGGAACAGGACGACGAGGGGCAAGTCCACATCATCGGGGTTGGAACGACCCCTTCCACGGGCCTCAAGAAGGGATCTGTCGTCAACATCGATCAGACCATCGCCTCCATCAAGAAATCCATCTCGGACGCCGAGCGAATGGCCGGCGTCGAGGTCACGTCCGCGTTCGCGGGTGTGGCGGGCGGGCATATCAAGGGATTGAACAGCCGGGGGGTCATCGCGGTCTCGCGCAAGGACAGGGAAATTTCCGAGGAGGATAGGGAGCGCGTGATCGAGGCGGCCCAGGCCATCGCCATTCCCATGGACCGGGAGATCATCCATGTCATTCCTCAGGAATACATTGTGGACGACCAGGATGGGATCAAGAATCCGGTCGGAATGTCGGGGGTGAGGCTTGAATCCGAGGTCCACGTCGTGACGGGCGCCGTCACCAGCGTCCAGAACATCGTCCGAAGCGTGGAACGGGCGGGCATTCACGTCGCGGACATCATCCTTCAGCCCCTGGCTTCCGCGGAGGCCATCCTTTCCGCCGACGAGAAGGAACTGGGGGTAATGCTGGTGGATATAGGGGGTGGAACATCCGACATCGCGATTTTCATCAACGGCTCCCTTTGGTACACCGGCATCATTACCCTGGGCGGGTCCCTGGTGACCAGCGACGTTGCGGTGGGGCTTCGAACACCCAATACCGAGGCTGAGAACATCAAAATCCAATATGGATGCGCCTATACCGCCATGGTAAAGGAGGAGGAGGAAATCAGCGTCCCGGGAGTGGGGGGGCGCCCCGACCGCCGGATGCCTCGCAGAGTCCTCTCTGAGATCATTGAGGCCCGCATGGAGGAAATTTTCGAGCTGGTCGCCGCGGAAATCAAGCGCCATGGGTTCGAGGACCGCATTCCGGCGGGAGCGGTCATCACGGGCGGGACTTCCCTGATGGAAGGAACCGCCGAACTGGCGGAAAAGATCCTACAACTGCCGGTGCGCATCGGGTCGCCCAAGAGAGTGGGAGGACTCACAGACGTGGTATCCAATCCCATCTACTCCACGGCTGTCGGCCTCGTTTTGATCGGGATGCAGGCTGGAAAAGCCGCGGGCGGGCGCAGGACTGGACTATTTACCGGCGGTGGGGATTCCATCAAGAACATTCTCGGCCGGATGAAGAAGTGGTTCGGGGACTCGGTTTAAATTTTAAAAGCAATCGTCGGTATGGAATCATTCGATCTCGAGGGGGAGGTGCGGCGGCAACCATAAATGAAGGGAAGCGTGTGAAGGTTAAGGGAATCAGCAGGAAAATTCGAGGATCAAGAGGGGGATTAAGATGATTGAATTCGCGGAAGATGATGTGACGCAGTACCTGGCCCATCTGAAAGTCATCGGGGTCGGGGGCGGCGGTTGCAACGCCGTCAATAAAATGATCGAGGCCGGGATTGAGGGAGTGGAGTGCATCGCGGCCAACACGGATTACAAATCGCTCAGGAGGTCCAAGGGATCCAAAAAGATCCAGTTGGGCAAGAACCTGACCAAGGGCTTGGGTTCGGGCGGGAATCCGACCATCGGAAAGGAAGCGGCCTTGGAATCCAGCGAGGAAATCAAAAAGATGCTGGAAGGGGCCGATATGGTGGTTATCGCGGCCGGCATGGGCGGCGGGACCGGGACCGGCGCGGCGCCGGTGGTGGCCGAAATCTCCAAGAGTCTTAATATCCTGACGGTGGGAGTGGTCAGCCGTCCCTTCGAGCATGAGGGGCCTGTCCGGAAAGCCCAGGCGGAGGACGGCCTCCAGGCCATGCTCCCCCATGTCGACGCCATCGTGGTCATTCCCAACGAGCGCATCAACCTGGTTTGCGAGCAGGACGTGGATTTGACCTCGGCCTTCGCGCGAGTGGATGAGGTTTTGGTCCAGACCATCCAGGGCATCTCGGTGGTCATTCACTCGGAGGGCATCATCAACCGCGATTTCGCCGACGTGAAGCGAATTCTTACCGCCAAGGGTAAAGTGCTCATGGGTACAGGCTATGGGACGGGAGAGGATAGGGCCTTGAAAGCGGTTCAAAAAGCCGTCAATAGCCCTCTTTTGGAGGATGTTGACATCGCGGGAGCTTCCGCGGTACTCGCCCAAGTGACCGCAGGAGCCAACTTCACCTTGAACGAGTTCAACCAGATCAACGGATTCCTGCAGAAAGCCGCCCGCCCCGGAGCCGAAATCGTACCGGGCATCGTCCGGGACGAGAACCTGCGTGACGGGATCCGGGTGACCATCATCGCGACGGGTTTCGACCAGCCGAAGAATCCCGCCGAGATGGCGACGGTGATCGACCTGAAGAATTTTGTCACGACTGGTTTCAATACCGCCAAAGCATCCTCCTCCAATCCGGCTCCTGCCGAGCAAGAGGAAGGGGAATTGGCCGTGAAAATGTCGGATGGACAATATGACATCCCGGCTTACCTGCGCCGCCGTTTAGCCAGCAAGCCGTTTCAAAACAACTAGCCCAGGTTATGCCCGCCGAATAAAGGGGCGGGAGATCCTGAAGATGAAAGGCGGGAAGAATGCCGGGTGATAGGCGGACCCCATTTGGAGTTATTACAAGGGCCATGGCAGTTTGGGCGCTGGCAAGCTTTTTACCGGCGCTTGGCGGGGACCCGGTTATACCCCGGGTGACCGCGGTCGAGACGCCCCTTGCGACTGCCGCCATAGCACCCATTGTTGAACCTCCGGATAATGGATTCACGGTGTTATGCTACCACCGCTTTGTCTCACATCCGGAATGGCAGAAATTACCGCTGTCAATGTATAGGCTACCGGTAGCCGAATTTCGCTGGCAAATGCAGTATTTGAAGGAACACGGGATTGTGCCCATATCGCTCGAGCAGTTGAAAGCCTACTGGTTTGAAGGGAAACCCCTCCCCGACAAAGCGGTGCTTTTGACCTTTGACGATGGGTTCAACAGTATTTACCACAAGGCTTATCCTGTGTTCCGGAAATTCGGCTATCCGGGAGTCCTTTTCCTTTACACTGATTTTATCCGGGGACAGAAAGATTCCCTGCATTACACTGAGATCGCGGCCCTTCAGAGGGCCGGGATCGCGGTGGAGTCCCATACGAAAAGCCACCTGAACCTGGGTTTAGAGGAGGAGAAAATACAGGCATCGGATTTCAACCGGTTATTGGACGAGGAGTTGAGCGATCCCCTGACTTTTATCAACGAAAAATTCAATCACAAAGCGACCACCCTGGCTTATCCCTATGGGGTGTATGACGACGTCATTGTTCAGAAGACCCGTGAGAAAGGTTACCAACTGGCCTTTACTGTTAACCGAGGTCCTAATGACAGAACGGTCCCTCCATTGAAGCTCCGGCGTTATTTGGTCCTTTTTCCATTGGAGCATGAAAAATTCGGGAGAATATTCGAGAATAAGGTCTTGCACTTGGAAAAGACTTACCCCTACGACGGACAAGTCATCTCGAGCGAATTTCCAAAGATATCAGCGGAAATATTAGATGACATTGTTCCTGCCTCGCTGGATTTGCATTTGGGCGACCATCGAATGGTCTTCCATTACAATCCCCAGACGAAAACCTTGATCCACCAGGTGAAGGCCAAGTTGCGGCCTGGAGGCCATATGCTGATATTGACTGCCAAAGATGTGCAGGGAAACCGGCGCATCTATTCTTGGTATTTCAGGCTGAAGCATAAAAACTTGAAGCCTCAAAAAGAAGAAACCAACGATGCTTACTAGGAGATTTACCGGGAACAATGGTGTTCGGAATAATCGAACCGGAATAAACTGGAGAAAATCCATTTATTCGCTCACGATGTTTCTGTTCTCGATGGGAGGGTTTCTTTGGATTGCGCCTGTTAGTTCGGATGAGGCGCAAAATGCGGTTCTTAAGTACACCTACCGGGCTGACCAAGCCGAAGTTGCGATCCTAAAAGACATGAATGGAAATGTCTATTTACCCCTCATGGATGTCGCCCAGTTTTATGGCATTCAGGTGAATTTCGACTCGCAAACCAGGCGGATCACCCTCGGAAAGGGGAAAAGCCAGATAAAAACCGTCCTTTCCCAACCCGTCTTTTTGACTGGTGATCCCATAAGTTCCTTTCCCATGGAGCCTGCCGAGGTGGTATCAGGCCAACTGGGTATTCCGCCCGAGGCGGCTGTGGATGTCCTGATGGCGGTCTTGAACGTTTTTGCCCGTTGGGAGCCGGACCAACAGGCACTGGTGGTCGGCGGAATCCCACAAAACGAGATCCGAGAGGAAATCCTGGCTCACGGAAGGGAAAAACCTGGGGCCAGCTCGATCTCTTCCCCGGTCATTCCATCCACTGAAGCGGTGGTCAATTCGAATCCCATTGGCGGTCCAGCGCCACCGGGAAATCAAACGAATGAGGGTAATTCCTCAACGGTCGTTCCGCCTTCCCCGGCACAGGAAAATAACGAGGTGGAAAAACCCCCGGCCAACCAGGATTATCGGGTTCGACGAATCGTCATAGATCCTGGGCACGGGGGACGAGACATCGGCGCCAGGGGTTTTGACAGAAACTATTGCGAGAAACAGGCTACCTTGGACATCGCCAAACGTGTCGCGGATCTATTGAAAAAAGACGAAAAATTGCAGGTATACATGACCAGGTCAGCCGATTATTACGTCACTCTCAAAGGCAGAACGGATTTTGCCAACAGCCACAACGCCGATCTGTTCGTATCCATTCATTGCAATTCCAACCGACACAGCAGGGCAACCGGCACCGAGACCTATGTTTACGGCTTGAAACCCTCCAATAATTTCGCGGCAGGAGCGGCAAGACGGGAAAATGGAAGGAGGGGTTATATGGATTCCATTCTGACTGACCTTCACCATCGAAAATACACCCGGTGTAGTTTCACTTTGGCTGATTTAGTTGAGGGGCAAATAAAAAAAAGGCTCGGTCAACAATTGCGCCGGGTTCAAGAGGCTCCTTTTTATGTCCTTTGCCGGGTGGATATGCCTTCCATCCTGATTGAAACAGCTTTCATCAGCAACCAAAAGGAAGAAACGAAACTCAGGAATTCCTATTGGAAGGATCAGATCGCGAGCGCAATTGCCGACGGAATACTGGATTACCGGGACCTAGTTGAGGGAAAAGTGGAGGTGAATCTTGAAAACCGTCAAGCTCGGCGCTGAGGCCGTTAAAACCGAAAAGGGAGGAATTGTCACTCTTTCCTTTCCGCGCTTAGCCGACCCCAAGGCCGTAAAACACGCCGTATCGACCCGCCTGGGCGGCGTCAGTCCCAGACCTTTTCGTTCCCTCAACCTGAGTTACAAGGTTGGGGATGATCCTGTAAATGTGGAGGAGAACCGTATTCTTCTTTCCTATTCCCTTGAAATGGACTTCAACCGGATGGCCCACATCAACCAGGTCCACGGGAACAAAGTTCTTAAAGTCAACCTTGCCCATTTGCCCAAATCAGGGGAACCCCTGGGAGATGGGGACGGCCTGATCACCTCAGAGCCTGAAATTCCACTGGCGATTTTCGTCGCGGATTGCCTCCCGGTGTTTTTCTACGATCCTGTCCATAAGGCGGTCGGTCTGGCCCACGCGGGGTGGAGGGGCACGGCAAACCTTGTGGCCGCCTGTACCTTGACGGCCATGGTAGAGGCCTATGGCAGCCGGCCCGCCGAAGTCCGAGTGGCTTTTGGGCCCTGCATCGGGCCCTGCTGTTATGAGGTGGGGGAAAGCGTGAAAAATGAACTGGAGAAAGTATTTCCCTGGAGCGGGGAAGTGCTGAGTAAACGCGGAGAAAACAAATGGATGCTGGATCTCGTGGAAGTGAACGCCCGTCATCTCGTCGATTTAGGCATGAAGCCGGAAAATTTAATCCGCCCTAATCTATGCACCATTGAGAATATCGAACTATTTTATTCCCACCGCGCTGAAGCCTCCGCCAGACAGGCTACAGGCCGGATCGGGGCTTTTATCATGCTTAATGGGTAATGTGATTATAAGCACCCAATCAACCCGATCAGGAATGCTCCCCCGATTTTGCTTAAGGATTACTTGACCTTTTTGGCCTGGTTCCTGCGGTTCTGGCCTGTGGGGCTTCCGCTGAGCACTTTCCGTCGGTCCCTGGAATAGAGAACAAAGTTTCCCCTGATATTGCGGTACACATTCTGGTTTTCCTCATCCCAAAAAAGACCCTGGGACATGGGTTTCAAGTGAATGGGAAGGGACTCAAACCGGCTTCGCCGGTCCTTGCCCACCGGCTGGTTAAAACGACGCCGGTCATGGAGGACTAATGTGAAGGCCGTTCCCTGTTTTTTAAGGATTTCCTTCCGAATGGGGTCGAAGTAATAATTTCCGGTCAGTTTGAGATAGCGAGATTCCGTCATGGCGCCTCCTGAAACATTGAAAAGTAAGGTATAAAGACCCTTGTTCATTTTATGCCGTATAACTTTAACATAATATAAGAGGTTTTCGATCTTGCTTTGTGGGAGCAGGGGGGAAGAGAAGGTTTATATTACTGAAAAATATTAGAATTTGACTGAAAATAACTAAAGGGTCGCATTTTGAGCGGATTGAAAGTGTCACCGAAAAAACAAAAGAATCGACGGGGTGGAAAAGATAATATCGTTTAATAAATAAAAGCTCTTTTTATCTAACGTTTACTTCGCGTTGAAGGAGTTGAAATGGGCTGGCTTCGGAAATTATTAATCAAGTTAAACTTGATGGATTCGCCGATTGAGGATCGAAAAAAAGAGGAGCGGCGGAAACTGGAAAGAAGATGGACTGGGACTCAGCAGGATTTGCCAAGGGGCATCAAGGATCCCAGGAGAAAAAAAGAGAGGCGGAAAAAGAAACGGAGAGGCTGAATTTGAGCGAAGGAATTCTCAAGTTAGTTTGAGGGGGAAAGTTTTCAAATCGTTTTGATTTTAAGGAAGATGCCAAACGTCGTTATAGTACACAAGCCCGTTATAGTTGTTGCATCCCCCGATGACCCAAATCTCATTATTGTAGGATAGGCTCAAGTGCCCGAATCGGGCGGTTGGTAAATTGGTGATCTGAGTGTAATGGGTCCAATCGCTCGTTCCGTAGACCCAGTATTGAGGCGAGATTTCACAAGGCAGGCAATCTCCCCCCGAGAAAACCATTTGGTTGTTATAGACCACCATTTGATGGTAATAGAGCGGATCGCCGGTCGAGGAAACCAAAGTCCAGTTCATTCCGTCTGGGGAGGACCAGACATCATCAAATAATGGGGCGGAGGGAGTGGGCCCGTTTTTGGCGCCGCCGAAAATCCAAATCGAATTATTGTATACCACCGAGGGAAAACCCCAGCGAGCCCCAAATTGTGTGGCGGAAGATGGCCCGCTTGGCAGGATCTGGTTCCAATTAGCGCCGTCGGTGGAATTCCACACGTCATTTTGAGGTCCCCCGTCCCATCCGCCGATGACATAAATGGCTCCGTTCATGACAACCGCCGAGAAATCCTCCCGGGCCGAAAACATGTTGAGGCTGGTAATGGTGACTTGGGTCCATGTGGATCCGTCAGAAGAATTCCAAACATCATTTTTAAAGGTTCCCTTATTATTCCCCCCGATGAGCCAAAGTTTTCCGTTAAAGGAAAGAAGCTGGGCCCCATACCTCTTACCGAAATAATTGTCATTATCACCTTTTGTTTGAGTCCATGAGGATCCGCTTCCGGATGAATAGACATCCCCGTAAAATTGAGTGGTTCCGCTTCCTGACGCCCCGCCGACGGCCCACATGGCGTTGTTAAATACAGTGCCGGCTAAACCATATCGGCCCGCGGAAAAGGCATTGGCCGTCGCTTCCTGCCAAGCACCGCTAGTTCCTCCCGGCGTGGTCGGGGAACTTGAGCACCCGGTAAGTCCGCAAAAGCCAGAAAGGATGGTTAAAACCGTAATTATTTTTCTCAAAATTTACCCCTGTAATTTGAATAACGGCATTTTAATGCATTTCTCAAATCGAATCTTGGTTTTTTCTTAAAATTAGGGCAAAATCACCGTTCCCTACCGCGAATTAAAACGGAGAAAGGCATCCTAAATTGAGACCCCCTACCCCAACCCCTTTAATGTTTCTTTGCACCTTTGGATTTATAGGCTGCTTCCTGAGAATTCTAGTGGTCATTTCGCCCCCCGCGGCGGCGGTGGCGTCCTGGTACCCGACCTATTTATCCCTATCCACATTACTCCTGATCTTGTGCTTGGGGGGCATGTGGATGATGCGCAAAAAGGCTGTTTGGGGAATCAGCTTCTTTCTGGCCGTGGATCAAGTGGTCTATTTAGTTTTAGGGCGATGGAGCCCTCAAGCCTTGATTCTATTGGCGGCCTTAACCATTGCCGGATGGTTTTATTATCGAAAGATGGAATAAAAGCCATATGGAGGGAGTCTTAACCTGGCATGGCCCTTTTTCGCTCCCGTTAACCCTGATGTGCGGTCAATGCTTCCGCTGGGCAGGGCCAGATTCCCAAGGCTGGTTCGAAGGGGTAGCGGGACAAGCCTGGTGGAGGATCAGGCAATCAAAAAACCAGGTGGTTTGGGAATGCAATGTTTCCCGAGTAAGGGGAATGAACCCCGAGGATTGGCTCCGTCACTATCTTTGCTTGGAGGCGGATGGACAAAAAGAACTGGAGGGGATGAGCGCCTTACCCATCCTAGCTCAACCCCTGAGGGCTTTGAAAGGTTTGCGCCTTCTCCGTCAAGAGCCTTGGGAGTGCACGGTCTCTTATATGTTCGCTCAGGGTTTATCCGTGAAAGTCATCCGGCATGCTTTGCGCAAATTTTGCCGGGAACTCGGTAAACCGCTTGAGGGGGTGGAAAACCGTCATTCTTTTCCGGAGCCCGCTGATCTGGCCCTCTATTCACCCGGAGATTTGATGCCGTTCACCAACAATTACAGGGCCCGGGCGAGCCGGATTATCCGGTTATCCCGGGCTGTCCTAAAAGGGTCTGTCGATCTTGAAAAGCTGAGGGATCTTCCTTGTGACGAGGCCAAGAAGATATTAATGGGTTTGGACGGCATCGGGCCCAAAATCGCCGACTGTATCCTGCTGTTTTCCATGGAACAATCCTCCGCTTTCCCTGTGGACCGGTGGGTATTCAGGGCCATGAAAAGTATTTTCCCCTCCTTCCGGCGTTCTTCCTGGGGCGCGGAAAACTTGACAGCGATTCAGTACGCGAAGATGGTTGATAAAGCGAGAATATACTTCGGGGAGCATTGCGGTTTGGCGGGGGAGTATCTATTTCTGTTTTTTAGGATGCGGAAAGATAAGAAGCTTCGGGAGGAACTTATTCCCTACTGCACGTCCTTGGAAGAATCGATTTGAGAAAAAAGTCAAGGTCCTTAATTTTTTTCGCGGCGAAAAGCCCTTCCCTTGAACCGATAAATCTTTATAACCCATCTCGAAAAATTATAATAAGCGCGAAAATAAACTTTTGTAAAATGAGGGGCATAAATTTTTGAGACCCACCTTGTTAATCGTAGACGGCGAAGAAAGCGTTCGGGAAACCCTCCGGCTGGTCCTGGAAAAGGATCATGACTTGGTTTTTGCCGGGGACGCTAAAACAGCGTTCCGGCTTATCAAAACCACGGCTTTCAACCTTTGCCTGCTGGATCTGCGTCTTCCCGGCGGTTCCGGCATCGATCTTTTGAGACAAATCAAACGCCGGGACGAATCGTTGGAAGTCATTTTGGCCACGGCCTCTCAAAGCGTTGACGCCGCTTTGGAAGCCATGAAATTGGGCGCTTATGATTACATTACCAAGCCTTTCAAAATGGATGATCTTCTTGAAAAAATCAAACGGGTCTTAAACAAGAGAATCCTTGAGAGAGAAAACCGCTTCCTGAAGTCTGGAAACCAGAAACAAACACCCGCGAGCCTCTCGGGAAACAGTAAGGCGATCCGGGAAGTAATGAGGAAAATCAAGGAAATCGCCATTGCGGAAACCCCAGTCTTGATCCGGGAGGAATCGGGCGGAGGAAGCGAGGATGTGGCCAGGGAAATCCATCGGCAGAGTCACCGGAAAAACGGCCCGTTCGTGATCATCCATTCGGGCGCTTTTACAAAAGTCCAATTAAACATCGAGTTGTTCGGGCAGGAATGGGACGAGGAGAAAAATGTCGCCGCGCAGATCGGGAAGCTTGAATTCGCCGAGAAAGGGACGCTTTACCTGGATCGAGTGGAGAGGCTTCCCCTGGAAATCCAGGGCGAGCTGGTAAAAGCGTTTTTGGAGAAAAAATTCAACAGGGGAAAAGGTCCGATGACGATATTCCTGGATTTCAGGGTGATCGCGTCCTGCGAACTGGATCTCTCGAAGGAGGTTGAGGCCGGGCGGGTTAGAAAAGATTTATATGAATTTTTAACCGCTTGTTCCATTCCTTTGCCCCCGTTGAAAGAACGGCGTGAGGACATCCAGGGGCTGATCGAGCATTATTTAAAGCTGGGTAACCAAAAAAATAAAATAGCCGTCAAGGGCATCAACAAGGACGCGGTTTAGTTTTTGGTCGAATATAATTGGCCGGGGAATTTGCGAGAGCTTAAAAACAGCGTTGAAATGATGACGCTTTATTCCGGCAAGGAACATCTCGCCATCGAAGATGTTCCCTTGGATATCCTGGTCAAACAGATTGATTTTGCGAAAACAAAGGAAGAGTCCAAGATTTCATTGAGAAGGGTACGGCGCCAATTTGAGCGCCACTATATTCGTAAAGTTTTAGAGCGTACCAGGGGAAACCAGACCCGGGCCGCCGCCACTTTGGGCCTTCACCGGAACACTCTCATTTGGAAATTAAAGGAACTTCATATGGAAGAGGACTATAAGAAGATCGTTAAAAAAAGGCGGGAAGGCGGTGTGGGTTTCAGGGATTTATAAAATAAATCATTTTCACAGGTCTTACAGGAACTAATGACGCGTTATTTTTGGTTTTTATTGTTATAAACCGATAAATTTAAAGAGGCGAATATTTTTCCGCGAAAATCCAAAAAAATCAGGATTTTTATTCTAGAAGATGACACCCGTTTCCGGGCCATCCTGGAGGATGTTTGTTCCAACTTCGGGGAAACCGCCGCGGTAGGAACGATTCAATCCGCCGTGGAACTATTGACCAGCGAGATTTTTGATCTTCTGTTATTGGATTGGCACCTTCAAATTCATGACAAAGCTTGGGATTTGGTCAAGGATGAGATGGAGAAATTTCAACCCAATGTCAAACGATTGGCGCTGTTTAAAACCCTAGATTTACCTTCTGTCGTAAAGGCGATGAAATCAGGCGTTCAAGATATTATTTGGGCTGGCGACGATTCGTTGAATATTGGACTAAAAATCGGGAATTTCCTTAAACCCTTGAATTCGCGGGAGATTCATCATTTTTTCCTTGGGTTTATGATGAATTCTTTAGCGGAAAAGGCGATTACAAAAAAGAACACTCTTTTTCAGGCCAGGAAGGAATTTTCTAGGGTTTTTCTTCGTCAGTTGCTTCGGATGAAAAAGTATAAAAAAGGCCATTTTGCCTCATTGGTGAGTGTCAGTCCGAAGACCCTAAGCCGGTATTTGTACCCTTGATATTGGCCCCAAAACACCTCAAAAACCCAGTAAATACGCAGATAATTCTTGCCAAAAGCCTGATTTTCTTGATATAAAGAGGCTGGATTTCAAAATCCAGGAGGTGGACGTTGACTAAAAGCGAACTGCTGGGAACATTAGCTAATGAAACAGGCTTAAAAAAGAAAGATGTTGATAATGTTCTTCAAGTTTTGAGGAACACGATTTATAAGACTTTAAAAAGCGAACATAAGATCAAATTAGACGGCCTCGGGGTGTTTCAGTTGAAGGACCGGAAGGCAAGAATGGCCCGTAATCCCCGGACTGGTGAAATGGTCAGTGTTCCAGCCAAGAAAGTTGTCAAATTCCGTGTTCTGAAGGATTTGAAAGAGCAAGTTTTGTCGTAATATTCGTCTTGCTGATAAAAGCACCCGGTTCTTTTGATCCGGGTGCTTTTTTTTTGATAATATCAATGAATCAATGAAACAATCATTTTCATTGAGTTTCCACAGGCTCATCCACTCAAACCTTGATTTCTTGAGGTTTCTCAATAAGTAGTAATTGTCAATATTAAGAAAGCCCCATGCGCCCACTCTCACAAACCCACATCAGCTGGACAAAAACGGGAATTTTGAAGGCCATTATTGTTTCATGGATTGTTTTCGTGTTTTTAAGATTTTTCACGCCCATTCGGAATCCCTTTCCGGATCTCCACTTTCTCTTTCAAACGGATCGGTTCGCGGATGTCCTTTTTTCCAAGAAAATTCTTTCGGGATTCCACCTATTCTCCGATTTTCTGATAGGCCTCTGGATCATGGGGATTTTATGGGATACCGGAAAAAGGCTTGGGGATTGGCTGAATTTAGACGTTGAAAACAAACTTATGGGTTTTTGCCTGGATTTCGGCTTGGGTATTTTATTCTTCAACGGAATTTGGCTTGGATTAGGTTTAACCGGGTTATGGTTTCCGGAACTATGGTGGGCTGGCGCCCTGATCTCCTCATTCTTTCTGACCAGGACGCTTATCGGCAAATCCCGTGGGGATGCTTGGCGCGCGGTTCATTTTCACCGGCTGGAGGTCATCGATTTTGTTTTGGCGCTCATGGCGTGTATTTACCTGATTTTTGCTTTTGTCCAAAGCTTCCTGCCGGAAACCTTCTATGACTCCTTGAATTATTTCCTGGGCATGCCCTGCTACTGGCTGTTCCATCATGGGATCTCGGATTACCCCTGCCACATTCTCTCGGGTTATTTTCATGGCGGGTCGCTTTTTTTCATGAACGGCCTGGTATTCTCCGATACCGAGGGAGCGAAACTATTAAATGTTTTTATCCTGATTCTCTGCGCCTTATGCGCTTGCGCCTGGGTTCATGAAGCGTCTCCCCGCGGGAATTCCCTGGGCCTATTCGCGGTTTGCGTCACCTTTCCCCTTCTCTATTTAAACGGCTGGGCGGCCCGAGTGGATGGGCTGATCGCGCTCACCGTCCTGTTGTTTTTTTATTGCCTGTTTAAAACCCATGAAAAAACCGATGAGAGGATTTTCTCCCCCCTGATCCTAGTGACCGCGCTGATGGCGGGTTTAGCCATATCCATCAAGCCCTCGGCGGTCACGGCGGTCGCGGCGGGTTTTATAGCCTGCCTCTGGGGAGTTAAACCCAAAATCTGGTTGAGCAGAAGTTTTTGGACCAGCTGGGTATTTTCCATTTGTTTTCTCGTGGGCCCTTGGTTATTGAAAAATTTCGCTTACACGGGCAATCCTTTTTTTCCCTATGCCATACATCTCCTCGGCGGCAGGATGTTTTCCGAGGCCGGATACCAGCGGCTATTATTGGAAAACACCCAATACCTGCCGATGAATCAGGGCCTTTGGTCCTACATCAGCCTTCCTTGGCGGTTGACCATGCCCCAGGCTGGGGACGGCCAGTTCATCGGACCCGTCCTTCTGGCCTTTGGGCCCCTCCTTCTATTCGTGAAATTCGATCAACCGATCCTACGGCGCCTCGCGCGGGCCACCCTCATATATTTTCTCCTGGGGCTCTGCCTATCCCACATGCTTCGCTTCATCATGCCGGCCTTCTTGGCGGCGTTTATTCTCTTGTCGGTGTCTCAGGAGGATCCGGGGAAAAAATTCTGGAGGCCCCTTTGGTTGTCGGGGGTTTTTCTATCGGCCTTATTGAGCCTGCCGGTTTTTCTCCGCGTAAGCGCGGATTATTATGATCCTACGGGAATCTGGACTGGGCGGGAAACGGTAAAAGATTACTTAAGCCGGAAGCTATTGAATTCCTATGAGCCCATGGCCGATTGGATCGGTGTTAATCTTCCGCGGGACGCTCGGCTTTTGGTGGCAGGGGACTCAAGAGGAGTCTATTATCCCCGGGAATTTCTCGCCAATTCCGCTTTCGACGAGCCTTTCTTCCAGGAAGCGGCGAGGTCAGGCAAAAACCCAGGGGATATCCTTAAAAAACTTCAGAGGTCGGGAATCACCCATATCGCCGTTAATGTTCCGGAGGGGATGAGAATCGCCGAGTCCTACGGGCAATACCTCCTGGAACCCCGCGGTTGGAAAATCCTGACCGAGTTCGTCCGGACGGGTTTGGAACCCTTGTATTACAAGGACTTCATGGCGGTTTAC
The DNA here is from genome assembly GCA_963796105.1 of candidate division FCPU426 bacterium. Lineage (GTDB taxonomy): Bacteria > Oederibacteriota > Muellerivitia > Muellerivitales > Muellerivitaceae > CAWCKJ01. The sequence goes on along the minus strand of CAWCKJ010000012.1, from coordinate 36,844 downwards.
CGGGTCAAGAACACATTGTCGGCACCCAACGGTTCTTATTTAGTAAACCCTTTTTCTTTTTTTTACCGGCCGGCTTATGATCTGTTGATGAAAGAGAAGACGATGAATCTAAACTTGGCCGAGAAAGAAGCCGGAGAGATCCTTTCGGTTTTTCCAAACGAGTCCTATTGGTGGGAGAAAAAAGCGAAGATTGAAATATCCCTTCATAATCCCACGGAAGCGGATAAGGATTTCCGAACCGGCGATTCCCGGGGTATTTTGACGAGGGAAGGCTATCGAGTCTGGGCTGATCTAGCCGTCCAAGACCATGACCTTAAAACAGCTCGATTCGCCGCCCAAAGATCACAATCCTTGTATGCTTTTCCGGGGGAAAAGAAATGAGTCCCAGTGTTTCTCAATCCGCTGGCCCTGCGGCTGAAAGCAGCTCGGGGAATATTCCTTTTATCCTTGTCTCGGCTTGGGCGCTCTTTGTCGCGGTCTGGTACTTTAGGGTATCTGGGCGGGTTCTTTACTTCATCCCGCAAGTTTTCAGCGCGAGGACACTGGCTCCGGCCACCTTGACCCAAAGGGCTGCCGTTTGGGAACAATCCATTCTTTGCCTGGTGATTGTACTAGCCATCACCCTCATGACGACCGCCTGGGGGGCCAGGGTCCGCCGTTTATTGTGTTTTCAACCCTCCGATGCCTGGGTTGTCCTGGCCTCTAATTTCGGGCTGGGAATCTGCTTCCTGGGGCTGTTTTGGGCTGGTACAGGGCTGGTCCGCCTTTGGTATAAGCCGGTCTGGATCTACTTGGAGGGAGCCTTGTTCACCGTATCCCTCTGGGACCTCTTTCGAGGCTGGAAAAACTTTCATTTTGTTTCCGCTTGGAAATGGCTTCCCAGGGACTGGGTCTTGCGTTTTCTGACCGGCATAGGGCTATTTTACTGGTTCTTCTCACTCTTGCTGGACCTTGCCCCTGAAAATTTTTATGACTCCATGGTTTATCATCTGGCGGTTCCCAGCTATTGGCTTTTGAACCACGGCCTGCGGGATTTTTCCACCAATTTATTCTCCAATTATCCTTTCGGGGGGGAACTTTTTTTTCTGAACGCCCTGGTGTGGCAGGGAACCGAGGCCGCGAAGATGCTCAACGTTGTTTGTTTCGGGGTCTGCGCACTTTTGGCGGGAGGGTGGGCCAGGGAACTGGCTGGGGAGAAAGCCGGGTGGATGGCATTGGGCCTGACCCTGACCTTTCCCCTTTTCGCCGTCAACACCTGGGCCGCCCAGGTGGAGGGCTTCATGACCCTTGCCGTGGCCCTTTTCGCCTACACCCTGTTTCGGAGCTTTCGGAATGGGAACCTGGACCTAAGGGATGCCGTCCTATCCGGTCTTTTCGCGGGTCTGGCTCTGTCCGCCAAATACACGGCAATCCTTCCTATGGCAAGCGTCCTGGCGGTTATGGCTTTCCGAAAACCATCCCTCTTCAAGCCGGCCAACGGAAAATACTGGTTGTGGTTCCTCCTATCGTCGGCCCTAGTGTTTACCCCCTGGGTGGTTAAAAACTTGATCTATACCTGTAACCCGGTTTTTCCCTATCTGATGTCCTATTTTCCCGGCCGCCACCTTCTAGAGGCGGGCTACCAGCGCCTGATGGCGGAACAGCACGCTCTTTCAGCCCATGATCCGCTTTCCTGGCTTCTGCTTCCCTGGACCCTGACGATGTCCAACCCGGACAGCTACAATTTCTGCGGTCCCGTCGCGCTGGGGCTGGCCCCTTTCCTGTTCCTTTACCGGCTCCGTTCGACCGCCTTGAAAAGCCTCGCCTGGCTTGTGCCCCTGGTCCTTTTGCTGGGTTTCTCCATCACCCATATCCTTAAATTCATCATCCCCGATTTCCTGTTCCTATACGTTCTATTGGCCTCAGCCTTGATGGGAGGGGACCATCCGGAGTGGGGAAAAAGAGCTGCGCTTTTCTCAGGGCTAACGGCGATTCTATGCTTCGGGAACCTGACAGCCATCAGCCATTACTATTACCCCGCCTCGGGAATCTGGTACGGGGATCAGACCAGGGCGGATTATTTGTCCGGACCTGGGAACATCACGCCTTATTATCCCATGGCCCAATGGGTCAACAGGAACCTGCCCGAAGGGGCCGGGCTGTTGGTGGCGGGGGACGCCAGGGGGCTGTACTATGAGCGGTCATTCCTAAGCAACACGGTATTCGACGAGCAGGTCCTGGCGAAAATCGCCCGGGAAGAAAAGGATGTTGAGGGTATCGCCAAAAGGGTGAGGGAATTGGGCGTGGATGACATCGCGGTCAACGGCTTCGAGGGCATCCGGGTCAGCGCCGATTACGGGCATTACGACTTGACCACGCCTGAGTGGGAGAAATTGGACGGCTTCATCCAAACCAGGACGGACCTGGTTTATTCCGGGGACTTCCAGGCGGTTTACCGCGTCCGTCAACAACCCAAGGATAAGAGCATGGAGGAAATTCCCGACCTGCTCACGTTTTTTTCCAAGCCAGCGACGGATTTCATCGGCCACATGCGTAAGAGACAATGGGTGGAGGCGAGGGAAGGCTTGGACCAGGTTTTAAGGCTTTATCCATTTTCCGGCTTTTGGAAAAACCAAAAGGCTGATTTCGACCGCCATTGGGGGGAAATGTTCCATGGTTGAAAAGGTCCATCAAATATTCCTGGGAATCCTGTTTGCCTGGGTACCGCTGGCTTTCTTTTACCGCGCTGCGGACGCCTTCACCTTGACCAAGGAAGTCCCAGCCCTGCTCGTTTTGTCTTTTTTTGCCGTCTTGATCACGGCACAGGGACGAGGTCTTCTCAAGCTCTCATTGGTCCAATGGGCGATATTGTTTCTGGCCTGGATGGTGGGGGATTCCCTCATGGTGGGTCTATTGAAAATGGAAGTCTTGAAAGGCTCAGTCCACCTCATCCTTATGGTAGGAACTCTTCTCGCGGTGGTTTACGCCTGTTCCAGGGGAGCCTCCTACATGAAACTGATCCACCTTGCCCTTTTGGCGGGCGGAATCTTGGCCCTTTACGGGATCGCCCAGAGCCTGGGTCTCGACCGATCCCATTGGGACACGAAATTTGAGCAGAGGGCTTTCGCCACACTGGGCAACCCAGATTACCTGGGAGGCTACCTGTCGGGTCTTCTTCCCCTCGCCTTTATCCTAACCTTAAGGACGCCATTTCGGGAACGCTGGCTCCTCTTCCGGGCCCTGACTTTCGCGGTCTTCGCCGCTCTCATGCTGACGCGGGCGCGGGGGGCCTATTTGGCATTGGGCGCCTCGGCCCTTTTCATGGCTTTTTCTTTTCTTCTCCCCTGGGGGCGGTCCCTATTCAAGCGAAACGCTGTATTCATTGTGATGTCGCTGGGGATCCTCGTGGCTGGGGCCGGCGCTTACCTGCACCGTCATGGCGGCTGGGCGGTATTCAGCCCCTCGCAGGCCTCAGTCCAACAGCGATTGGAAACTTATAAAGTGGCTTGGGAAATAATCAAGGAAAATCCCTGGATGGGAATCGGATTGGGACAGGTGGGGATCCAATATCCCCGGTATCAGTTCAAGCCTTACACACCGGCGGAGTATCCGAGCCATCCTTATATTTACACGGAGCATATTCACAACGAGTTCCTCCAGTTCTGGGTGGAGGGGGGACTCCCGGGGTTTCTCCTGTTCCTGGGCTTGCTTACTGCTTTCGTTTGGTCCCTGATCAAGTTTCTGCTTAACCCTGAAACCAAACAGGAGGACAGGGAAATTTCGATCGGAATAGCGGGGGGGGTAGTGGCTCTCTTGGTCCAGTCACTCAGTAATTTCCCGCTTCAGGTGGCCCCCACGGCGATCCTTTTTGGATTATTGTTGGCGGCGCCATTGGCCCTCAAAAGGGGAATGGTTCCGTCAGCGGCTGGGAAAATTCCAGGCTCCCTCAAGGCGGCATTGATCTTGGCTCCCCTGGTTGTGGGAATCATCACCCTGCGCGCGTTGGGGGCTTCCATCGCCTTCCGGGACACGGTCGGGGAGACGAACTTGGGCAAAGGGAACAACGCTTTTTATTTCGGGACGAGGCTGACCGGGCTTTCGCCCCTGAACCCCAAGGCCTGGAACGCCTTTGGAAAGGCCCTGGATTTAGCGGGACAAAGGGAAAAGGCTCTGGAGGCCTATCGGAAATCCCTTGATCTCAATCCCAACTACGTGGAGAACGATTGGGCTTCGGCTGATTTGCAAATTGGGCTGGGACATTTCGACCTGGGTTTGGACAGCGCCAAAAAGGGAATAGAACTCGTGCCCAATTATTACGCCTTGTATTTCCCCTTGGCGGTGGGGTATTTCCAGACTGGGAAGTTCGAGGAATCCGCCAAGGCGTTTGAGCAATGCGTGGCTTTCAACCCCTTTGATTTCCAGGCCCTTCTGGATTTGGGGGTCTGCGACGTGAAGTTGGGCCGCAAGGCGGAGGCCGTTACCGCCTGGCAAAAAGCGCACCAGGTCAATCCAGCTGACAATCAAACCAGTCAATACCTGAAATCCCTCGGGGCTGAACCTAATCTAAAATAAAAAGTTAGACATCGTCAAATATTGGAAAACCTTTTAAATTAGGCGAAATTCAAAATCCGCGTAAATCGTCTAATTCGTCATTGCGAGAAATGCCCCGCGAATAGCGGGGCGGTTATGACGAAGCAACCCCAGTTTAAATAACAAGTTTTGTCCGAATCAAAATCCACAACTTTAAACCACTCATGACCTGTGGTTGTGCGTTGGCCCGTAGAGCCAAGTATGGTTTGCCTGAAATTCAGGCAAACTACTTCAAGCCTGCCACAAAGTTCGTTTCTCGCAATGAAGTGCGGCGGCGAATCTTGACGAAAGTAAGGAAGTAAGATAGCCTTACCTCCAAAGGAGAGGCCATGCTCGCCAAATTGACATCCAAGAATCAAATCACCCTTCCCAAGTCCGCAGTGATGGCCTTTGAGGGCGCGGCTTATTACGATGTGGAGGTTGTCCCCGAGGGGCTCCTTTTGAGGCCCGCGAAGGTCCACGTCGCCTCCCAAGTCCTTGAAAATGCCAGGAAGAAATTCAAGGAAAAGGGTTTCGACGAGGACACCATCGCCCAGGCGGTCAAGTGGGCGCGTAAACAAGCCAAGAAATGAAGGTTGTCCTCGATACGAATGTCGTCATTTCGGCGCTTCTTCATCAGGGTCCCACCCGTCGAATTTACGAACTATGGCGCGCCTTTAAAATCAAACTCCTCGCCTCACAGGCCATTCTTGATGAATATGTCAGGGTCCTTCATTACCCGAAATTCGGCTACGAGCCCGAAGCCATCGCGGAAATCCTAGAAGAAAACCTATTGCCTTGGATCGAGAAAACCGGGGAATTCCGGGGTAAATTGCCTCAACTTCCTACGGATAAAAGCGACGGGCTTTTCTTGAGGGCCGCTCTCGCGGGCAAGGCGGAGGTCTTGGTCAGCGGGGATGTTCATTTGACCGCGCTGAACGGACGATACCCCTTTGAGATTCTGCCGCCCGGTGTTTTATTGCCGCGGTATTTTACAAAACCTTAAGCGTAAATGATCCGTGGAGGTAACCTTAGAAGACAATAATGGCGATACTAACTTGAAAAGTGAAAGGTGGATTTCATGATACGCAAATCAATATTTTTTATTCTGGCTTTGTTCCTGCTTGCCAGCTGCGGGAAGAAAGACCCCGAAATCTATATCCAGGACGGCCCTGTGGCGGACGGGGACATGCTTGTCGAAGCCATCGGCGCGGACCCGGGCAATTTAATGCCGCCCCTGTTGGGGGAAGAGGTAGGCTATGGTCTCGATTGTTTGATGTTCAACGGGCTGACCCGTTTAAATGAAAATTGGGATCCCGTACCCTGCCTCGCGGAAAAATGGACCATTTCCAAGGATGGCAAGGTCATTACCTATTACCTGCGCAAGGGCGTCAAATTCCAGGATGGGGTGGAGTTCACAGCGGCGGATGTGCTTTTCACTTACAAGGTTTATTCCGACCCGAAAGTGAATACCCCCCGGGGGTGCTACTACGAGGAAATCAAAAACGTCGAAATCCTGAACCCCTATAAGGTCCGGGTGAACTATGAAAAACCCTATCCTCCGGCCCTGAGCCAGACCTTCGATTACATTCTTCCTAAACATTTATTGGAAGGCCAAGACATCAACAAGTCGGACTTTGGCCGTCATCCCATCGGCACCGGCCCCTACAAGCTCGTGGAATGGAAAACCGACCATCAGATTGTTTTTGAAGCCAATCCTGATTACTGGGAAGGGAAGCCCCATATCCAAAGGTTCGTCATGAGAATCATCCCCGATGAATCGACAAAATTCATGGAACTCCTGAACGGTGAGATCGACGCCATTGGGCCCTGGTTTGGGACGGGGATAAGCGCGGAAGAATATGTAAAAGACACGGATAACCACAAGTTCAAGGATTATTACAATGCATATAAAACGGATTTATTGGCCTTTAAATATGTTGGCTGGAATCTGAAGAACCCGTTGTTCAAAGACAAGAAGGTCCGGCAGGTCCTGACGATGGCCATTGACCGTAATGCCATTATCCAAAACGCCCTTTTCGGGCAGGGGGCTATATCCACCGGTCCTTTCCATACCTGGGCGAATAACCTGGCCATCAAGCCCTGGCCCTTCGATCCGGCAAAAGCGAAGGAATACCTCAAGGAATCTGGCTGGAAGCCTGGCCTGGATGGGTTTCTGCATAAGATCATTTCCGGCAAGGATACGCCGTTCAAATTCACCCTTTTGATCAGCCAGGGAAACGTCGATGACGAAAGGGCGGCTACGATCATGCAACAAGAGTTGAAACAACTGGGCATCCGGATTGACGTGCAGGTTTACGAATTTGGCACCTATTGGTCCCAATTTTTAGAAACACGGAAGTTTGACGCCTATATCGGGGTCTGGTTCATGGACCCGGACCCTGCGGATAACTACCAGAATTTTCATTCCAGCCAGATGAGCAAGGGATTCAACTTCGTCAGCTACAGCAACAAGCAAGCTGACCGGCTTCTGGAAGAGGGGCGCGAAACCTTCGATCCTCGGAATCGCCAGAAGATCTATTGGAAATTACATTCCATCCTCAACGAGGATCAGCCCTTTACCTTCCTCTATAACCCCAAAGGCATCATCGTCATGCACAAAAGGTTCAAGGGTTATCATATGAATCCTAACGGCGTCACGCTGCATCCGGAACAATGGTACGTTCCAAAGGATCAGCAAAAATATTCCGTTAAACCATAAGAGGGCAATTTAAGATTTTAAATGATAAATTGATGAGGATTTTCGAGTCGCGATAATCAAACCTGAACATAAAACACAAACAACAGACCCTAATCAGGCAAGATTCATACCTGGGACGAAGTGGCTCGACAAATAAGAAGCCACCCTTCCCAACCTTGAACTATAATGACCCCATATTTCATCTGAATCTTGAAGGGCCTCATGACCGAATCCGCCATTTCCCGAAAACTCGCCGCCATCATGTTCACGGATATCGTGGGCTACAGCAAGATGATGGGCGAGGATGAGGCGGGCACATTAGCCTTTCTTCATATCCACAACGACATTGTCCGGCAGGAAATCGAAAACAACGACGGACGTGAGATCCAGAGGATCGGCGACGCCTTTTTGGTGGAATTCAGCAGCGCCGTCAACGCGACGCGCTGCGCCCTGGCCATCCAGAAACGCCTCCATGAGTACAACCGAAACCAGCCCCTAAAACGCTACGTGCGCATCGGCATCCACGTGGGGGACATCGTCGTTTCCGGCAACGATATTTTTGGGGACGGGGTGAACGTGGCGGCGCGCCTCCAGCCCCTGGCGGAGCCGGGCGGCATCTGCATATCCCGGGAGGTTTACCACCATCTCAAGGGAAAAGTTGAGATCGAGGTCACGAAGCTGGGCCTCCGGGAACTCAAGAACATCACCCAGAGGATCGAAATCTACCAGATCGTCATGGAAGCCCTAACCGGCGCCCCCAAGTCCTTTTGGAAAAGGGTTCCTCTGAAGGTCTTGGGAATTATTTCCGGATGCTTGCTCCTGCTGGGATTGGGTTATTTCTGGGGCTATCCCCAATACGCAAAATGGCAGGAGGGGAAACAATGGTACCTGTACCTATCCGAGGATATTACTTCCGAGTATCAACCGGAAATGATAAAGCTTAAAGAGAATTGGAATATTCCAGGCGGTGTGTTTGAAGATTATCACCCGGTTATAAAAGAACTCTCATTTACGGATACGACGTCTGTTTTTAGCAGCTTTATATACACTAAAAAAGAAATTCCGGACCAGCCCTTTCGCGTTCGGATCATATCCCGCGTGACGAGCGATAACGACGGTTATTTGCTCTTGACCGCCCCGCATAAATTGGAAATCAAGAAGGACCCAAGGGCAACAACCCAATCGCCTTTGGCACCTCACCCTTCGTGGAACGGGATCACGGTTTTCCAGGAATATACGCCGAAACGAAAGCGGATGAAACTTTCCCTGGGCCACATTTCAAAGGATGGAACCAGGAGCGACGGCCTTCTGGAGAACCTCTTATTTCCAATCGGGACCCGGGAATATACCACTGAGGTCACTTACGACAATGACCTGATCCAATACGAGGGGCAGGGAACAAAGGCGCAGGAATTGGCGCGGAATTTGGATTTGGACAAGGCTGGCAAAATCTGTTTTGGGATAGGCGGCTACAATATTGGGGTCTCGAAAATCGAAATCTACCTCAAAAAAGAGAATCGGGACTTGGACATGATCACCGCCGCAGATTCCTATCGGATGAAGGGAAATTACGACTTGGCTTTGAAGCTCTATGACGATCTCATCCAACGGGTTCTGGACAATGATTCCAAATGCCGGTTCTTGTATCGCAAAGCCATGGTTTATCTGGACCTCAAGAAGCCGGATGAGGCCATCCGCATGTACAAGGAGATCGTCGAGAACTATCCGGACAACCCCTATACAGGTTACGCCAGGTTCGACTTGGGATACCTTTTTTATAAGTTGGCCGGGGAGAAGGGAAGGCCCCAAGCGGCGCGGGAATCGGACCGTTATTTCCGAGAGCTTATCCAAAAACAATCGGGACATTCGGAAGTTCCCAAAGCGAAATACTATCTGTTATTGAACCTCGTGGAAAATCTGAGGGACCAGTCGCAGGCGGAAGAAGGGGCGCGGGTGATCATCGAGGATAAGGCCAATTATTACAGGAACGATGCCCTCGAAGTCCTTTACGGGAAAATTTACGATGTTTACGGCCACCCATCCCGGGCGACGTTGGAAAAAGCCCTGGGTTACCTGGACAGTTTGATCATGAAAAACCCTAAGACGGATCCATTGGGGGACGAGCTGGTGATCACCAAATTGAAGGTTCTCCGGTCCCAGAAACGGTGGGATGAATTTTTTGACCTGATCTTTTCCACCATCCATGAAGCCGAATTTTCCACTGGCTTAGCCCACTTTGTGTATCCCTTGCTGATCGAGTGCAAAAAAGACCCCAGTTTGGGTCCGGGATTGGACAAATTCTACGGAAGGATTGATGAAAACAAGAAAGAGGCCATGCAAATTTATCGGAACATGATTTCAATTGTCGGTGAACATCCGGATTACCATGCCTATGGGTTTCTAATCCGTAATTTGAGCTACCGGAAAGCAGATCTTGGAATGAAAGTCGATCCCGTGAGAAGGATTTATGACCCAAAAGGGGTGAAGGTCATTCCCGTTTTTACATCGGGCCCATCCCAAGAGGGGAGTGTTGAAGGGGATGATACGGTTGTACTTGACTATGACACGGGGGATTACTGGGGCTGTGGTTTCGGATTGGAACCCAATGTGGGCCCTCTTATCAAAGATGGCGACGTGTCCCTTGTGGATTTAAGGGGTTATGATTCCTTCGAATTCGAGGCTTTTGCCCCTAAGGGGTTGCTGTTTGAATTCTCGTTAGCTGAATCTGGCGAAGGCCCCATGACGAATGATAAATTTCCAGGCATCAACGGATCGGATGGGGAATTATATCTTTTCCCTGGTTTTGTAGGAGCGGGCCGGTGGAAAAAATACCACGCGGATTTAGCAGACCTAAAGCCCGATATATTTTATGGAAACCAAAAAGGCAACAACATCTTGGATTTGCAGGCGATCTGCACCGTGAATTTCCGATTAAGTGGAAGCCAGGGGCGCGGGCAATTCAAGGTGCGGAACGTGGTTTTTATGACGAAATAAAATTTTATTGTTTTGTTCCCGGCCGGCTTCTTTTGCCAGGTTAAGTACCTTTTACGATAAAATTGACCGCGACTGGGAAGAACAAAAAGAACCATTTCACTTGAGTCATTGGGCGTTTGGAAGGCAAAGATATGTCAAAAGAGAACCCGACCCTCGATTTGAAAATTTTCACGCCTCTTTTTGCCATCGGCGAAACGCGCGATGTGAAGGAGCGGACTGTCCTTTTCAACGAGGGGGAGACCGGCGACTGCATGTACATCATTGAGCAGGGCAAGGTTTGCATTTTGTTCGACAAAAACCGGCAAAGGAAAGAGCTGGGACCCGGAAAGATTTTCGGCGAGCTGGTGGTTCTGACGGACCTTAACCGCCGCACGGGGTCGGCGGTCGCGTCAACTGATTGCCGGCTGAGGGTGATCAGCCGGGAAACGCTCGAGCAGTTCCGGAAGGAGAATCCGGAGACCGCTTTTGGGATATTAAAAGAGGCTTGCACCTATCTCGTGGAATCGGAAACGTCCCTGGTAAAACAGCTGAAATTGCGAACCGGCCAGTTGGAGCAGATGCTGGATTATCTGCACCGGACCGCCGACGCGCTGGACTCCAAGGAACTCATGGCCCTCACCGATGAAATGACGGGATTTTACAACCGCAGGTGTTTCAACGCCCAGTTGGCCAAGTTCATGGATCACGCCAAGGAAACCGGCCCGGCCCATCCAAGACTGGCTTTGATCTTTATCGATATCGACAAGTTCAAATCCATCAACGACACCTACGGCCATCCCGCGGGCGATGATGTGCTCTGCCACCTGGCCGGCTTGATCAAGAGTCGATTGGGGAAAACGGATTTCCCCTGCCGTCTGGGGGGCGATGAGTTCGTGGTGATTCTCAATGACACGGATGAGCCGGCCGCCCGCTCCTGGGCTTCGAAGTTACTCCAGGAGATCACTTCGAACAAGGTTGAGATCCTCGGCGCTTCCCTGGATATCACGGTCAGCGTGGGCGGGGAAATGCTCCGGCCGGAGGATGACCCGGGCAAGCTCCTGGCTCGCGCCGATGGATCCCTCTATTTGGCGAAACGAGGGGGCCGAAACTGCCTCGCATGGAATGGGACGAAAGAACTTGTCCGCGGCGGGGATTAGAGATAGAAAAAAGTTTTCGTAATCCGCGCGGAGAGAAAATTATTTGGGATGTGATTGTAGTAACGCGCTAGATCCCGTAACAGGTTCTCATAAATTATTTCAACGATATTTCTTTAAAAATTAATTTCGATCCCGGCTCTCCTAAAAATAATTAAATCCGATATATGAAATTCCTTGGCGTTCTTTAACCGTTCCCGAATAATACTAATAATTAGTATTAAAAACTATGATCTTTTTTAATACGGATGTACGATAAACATCATAATTCAATAGACTATTTTTGAAAGGAGGAATAGGGTATGGCTAAGATTAATAAACGAGGTAGAAAGCCCCTTGGAGGGTTGAGAATCATTCTTCGGTTGACGCCCCAGGAAGTCGCGGTTCTTGAGGAGAAACAAAAGCAAACGGGGCAAAACCGGACTGACCTCATCCGCAGGGCCATCGACGCCTTCTACTTCGGCAAGCGCCGCGAATCGGATTGGAAATGAGCCTCAAAACCCGGCTTGACAGGGTTACCATTCGGTTTGGTTTGAGGGTGTTACCTCCACACTAATTTTTAATTTTAATAAGGAGGCTTTATGAAGCGGTATGAAAATTACGGATTCGTATTACGGCTGTTTTTCGGGGCTATCCTCTTTTTCCCCAGCCTGATGTGGGCGGATTCAGTCACAAGTCCCACAACCGTTGACAAAAAGCCCCTTCAAGTTCAAGTTTGGGACAACGGTTCCATCAATATTTTGGATAACGACAAGCAAGTCATGTACATAAAACCGTTGATTTACTCATCTGAAGGCTTTGATGATCTTATGAACGGCCGTCATACCTTCGATGTCTCAGGCAAGGCCTCCAATCTCCAGGTGAAGGCCAGCCTGCCGAATAATGTATGGGCAAACTTAAAAACTACGATTGAGGTACTGAAAACCGGAATTCATGTCCGCTACACATTCATCCCCTCGGGACCGGTCGAAATCCTCCGGGTCGCGGCGCAATTGGATTTTTTATACGACGACTGGGCGGGGAATCTGTACCAGTCGGGCTCGACCCCGGGGACCCTGCCAGAGATTCAGCCCCCGGACCGGGAAATGGAATTGGCTCATTCCGACGGGCCTTTTTCGCTGGGGCCTTCGCGTACTTTTGGGAATTTGACTGTCCAACTCAAAACCCAAGGGCTTCACGCGACGCTTTACAGCTCGAAATGGAGAAGGCGATTTTATGCCACCCTCTCCCACAACGAACCCACCGATAAAACTTGGGTCTGGAAGCCGGGGGAAAAGAAGGTTTTCGACTTCACGGTGGCCTTTAACCGGAAGGTGGTCCGACAGCAGGCGAATTACGAGCCAAAAAGGCCTTTCCCTTACCGGGAAGAAGAGGTGACTTTTACCAATGATAAGGCCGGAGTCACCCTGGCCGGAACCCTGACTTTTCCCAAACAAAACGGTCCCTTCCCTGCGGCATTACTTATTCATGGATCGAGTCCTACCAACCGGGATAATTTAGTTTTGGGACATAAAACATTCCTTGCTCTTTCGGATTACCTGACCCGGCATGGCATCGCGGTATTGCGTTACGACAAACGCGGGGTGGGAAGCTCCTCGGGAGATTTCGATAAGGCCACAATCGGGGATTTTGCCGACGACGCGCGTGCTGGTTTCGAATTCTTAAGGAGTAGAAAAGAGGTGAATCCCCTCAAAGCCGGCGTGATCGGATATAGCGAAGGGAGTTGTAGCGCGCCCCTGGTAGCGTCGCGATCAAAGGATGCTGCCTTTATCGTCTTGATGGGAGGAATCGGTGTGGATGGCAAAAGCTTAGACCTTCTTCAGGTTCTAAGGATAGGGAAGACGGAGAATCGTACGGATGATTTCATTGCCTTTAATACAAGGATCAATAAACGGTTGGATGAAGAAGTGATCAACTCCAAGAACGAAGATGAAGCCAAATCTAAAATAAACAAATTCATCCAGGTAGTAATGGCTGAGAAATACAAACCTAAAGAATTAATAAATTTTCAAAAGGAACTACCGAATTGGGCTGAAAATCAATCTTCATTTCCTTCTTGGAAATCCTGGGAGAAATTCAATCCTAGGCCGGTCTTGGAGCGGGTGACTTGCCCCGTTTTGGATGTAAGCGGTGAGAAGGATTTATTAGTCCCCCCCGACGTTAATACTCCAGCCATAGAAAAAGCCTTAAAGGAAGGGAAAAATCCGGAATTCAACTCCAAGGTTTTCCCGGGTTTGAATCATGCCCTCCGACACGCCATTACGGGTGATTTAGAAGAATGGCCTGATGACACTGAAACATTCGCGCCCGAAGCGCTGGAATATATCACCGATTGGATTGAAAAACACACGAAGTAGTAAACGTAGGGAGATTTGCGGATCGGCCGGGGTAAAGCGCCCTCCCCGGGGTTTGAAAAGTTTTAACTGAAAAATATGAAAGGTGGATTTCATGATACGTAAAGCAATATTTTTCATTCTGGTTCTATTCCTGGCAGCCGGTTGCGGAAGAAAAGACCCCAAAATTTATTCCCAAGACGGCCCGGTGGCTGACGGGGACACGCTGGTGGAAGCCTGTACAATTGAGCCGAAGCATTTAATGCCGCCCCTGGCAGCTGATGAAGTTCCCTGGGGCATCGATGGTTTGGTGTTCAACGGGTTGGCCCGTTTTGATGAAAATTGGGATCCCGTACCCTGTCTCGCGGAAAAATGGACCGTTTCCAAGGATGGAAAAGTCATTACCTATTACCTGCGCAAGGGCGTCAAATTCCACGACGGGGTGGAGTTCACGGCGGAGGACGTGCTTTTCACTTATAAGGTTTATTCCGACCCGAAGGTGAATACCCCCCGGGGGTCCTACTACGATGAAATCAAAAACGTCGAAATCTTGGACCCCTACACAGTTCGGGTAAACTATAAAAAACCTTATCCTCCGGCCCTGGCCCAGACCTTCGAAAACATCCTTCCCAAACATTTATTGGAAGGCAAAGACATCAACAATTGCGATTTCGACCGTCATCCAATCGGTACCGGCCCCTACAAATTCGTGGAATGGAAAACCGGCCAGCAGATCGTTTTGGAAGCCAATCCTGATTATTGGGAAGGAAAGCCCCATATCCAAAGGTTCGTCATGAGAATCATTCCCGACCCATCCACAATGTTCATGGAGCTCCTGAAAGGGGAGGTCGACGCCATTGGGCCCTGGTTGGGTGTAGGGATGAGCGCGGAACAATATGCCCGGCAGACCGACACGCCCAAGTTCAAAGATTATTACAATGGTTATAAAACGAATCAATTGGCCTATGTCTATACCGGTTGGAATCCGAAGAATCCTTTATTCAAGGAAAAAAAGGTCCGGCAGGCCCTGACGATGGCCATCGACCGTAATTCCATCATCCAAAACGCTCTTTTTGGCCAGGGGATTATTTGCACTGTTGGTTTCCATACCTGGGCGAATAACCCGGCCATCAAGCCTTGGCCCTATGACCCGGCAAAAGCGAAGGAATATCTTAATGAGGCGGGCTGGAAGCCGGGCCAGGATGGGATCCTGCACAAGATCATTTCCGGCAAGGATACGCCGTTCAAATTCACCCTTTTGATCTGCCAAGGATGGGTCGAAGCCGAAAAGATGGGCACGATCATTCAACAGCAGTTGAAGCAACTGGGCATCCAGATGGATGTGCAGGTTTACGAATATGGCACCTGGTGGTCCCAATTTTTAGAACCCCATAAGTTCGACGCCTATATCGGGGAGTGGTTTACCGACCCGGACCCGGCGGACATCTACCAGATTCTTCATTCCAGCCAGATGGGCGAGCACCAATTCAATTTCGTCAGCTACAGCAACAAAGAAGCCGACCGGCTCATGGAAGAGGGGCGTGAAACCTTCGATATGAAGAAACGCCAGAAGATCTATTGGAAAATTCAATCCATACTCAACGAGGACCAGCCTTACACCTTCCTATATTACCCAGGCCGTTTGATCGCCATCCACAAAAGGTTCAAGGGATATCAAATGAATCCCAACGGCGTCAGGATCCATCCGGAAAAGTGGTACGTGCCAAAGGACCAGCAGAAATATCCATAAAACTACGAGAAAGTATGTTTAGTGGTTGTCCATCTCGGGGGGCAATGTGAAAGGCATCTATAAACTTTTAGCCGGGTTATTGTTCATTTGCGCCATTTATGGTTATTTCATCATCCAGCAATCCACCGAGGGAGGGCAGGAAAAGTATTTTCCAATCGTTGTGGCGGGTTTCGGCGCTTTCGCTTGCGCTTTGCTCTCGATGGGACCCACTTCCAAATTAGAACCGTCCTATCGGAAGTGGCGTTTCTGGAAGATGCTGTTATTCATCCTGTTGTGCGCCGCTTTCGGGGCTTATTACTATCTTTACATCCATAAACCGTGAGACGGTTGACCGTGAAAAGGGCCTTTTGCCCAAGAATGGCGACGGAATAATGGATAATCGGGAACAGGCCCGGGAAATAGACGGTATAATTAGAAATATTTTTAGCTCTAAAAAAGCCGGCATATCGTCGGCTTTTTTAGTAACCATTCATGGTAACTCCACAATTTCCTGCGGAAATCTTTGGGGTCGAAACCTCTGTTTGAAGCTTTATTTTAGCTTTTCAGAGGTTTCAAAATTTTCCAACACTGAGGTTGAGAGTCCATGCCGCCTGAAAAATTAATCCCCGCGGATAAAATCCTGAGTTTCACCCACCAAATTCCGAGTTCCAAACTCCAGAAAATTTACGGTCTATTAAACATCGAGGCAGGGAACAGGGAAGAATTGTTCAAGCAATTGAAGGAAAGGGTGGGCAATCTCTCTTGGGACGCCATGGACACGGGATTATTCCACCATGAGCGCACTCAAACCATCTACGCGCTCGATGAGATCGGCTTTAAATATGAAACGGGTTATGTTCCCTCGGACGAGGAAGCGCTCAAACAGCAAACCGCTCCTACTTTTACCCACTCCAACGGTCTCGTCTATTGGATCAGGGACAAGGTTCCTTACCTGGTCGAGGATACTCTCCCCGCGGAGGGGGGGAATATTGAGGTGAAATTCATGTCCCAACGCTCATACCAGGAACTTGGGAAGGTTTTACATATCCATACCCACGGGGCTGTCTTCAGGGAAATGGGCGCCAAGAAACTCAAGCCGAACGCGGACCAACTGCCGCTTTTATAGCCCGGAACCATCCGAAAAGTGAAGAATCCCGCCGAGAATGGGTTCCTTTTGCGCAGGAAGGGGTTTCTTTTGGCGGTATTGGCTCCAAAGGTGGCAATGGAGCTTTTCCAAGCCATTTGAGTCAACTTCATCGATTGGAAGGTTGGCATGGCCTGGCGCCAGGACCGGTAAATCCAGGATTAAAGAATCACCTTGTAAAATCGTCGATATTCTGGGTAAATATGCACAAGTAGGCTTTAATTCAAGGAGGTAGCAACGTGACCAAGAGTGAAATGCTGACGACGTTGGCGACTGAGTCGGGTCTGAAGAAAAGTGAAATCGCGAATTTGATGCAAGCCCTTCAACAACTCATCTATAGAACCTTGAAAAAAGAACACAAGATCAAGCTCGACGGCTTGGGTGTGTTCCAGCTCAAGGACCGCAAGGCCCGCATGGCCCGCAACCCTCGCACCGGGGAACAAGTCCAAGTCCCGGCCAAGAAGGTTGTCAAGTTCCGCGTGGTGAAAGACCTAAAGATCGCCGTTCTCGAGAAATAGCTTTAGGGTTTGGCTGTAGCTGAAAAACCGAGTAATTCGCCTTAAACGGGTGACGGTTATTTGGTTTTTCTCATGAAAAATCGTTAGAAATAAAAAAAGCGGAGACCTTTTAAAGGGTCCCCGCTTTTTTTTTGCTTTATTTTATTTGAGACTTGTCAGGCCCTTTTTCGCGATCAGTTTGTTTGCTAAAGCCGCGTTGCGTTTGACTGCGTTTTCCACGCACATCTTGGCAAGACCCATCTCGTTCTCACGGAACATGGTCACGGCTTCCTTCACGTAGAATTTCGCCCGGATGTCGTTGGCCTTGGCGTTATCCAACACACCCCGCTTCTGGGCCAATTCAATGGCTTTCTCGACTCCCGCCGCGTCCACCCGGCACTTGGTCTCGTAAAATTTCGACTTTCCCCCCTCGCGGCTCCTGGAAGCGGAGCCCTGGGTGTTCTGGGGAATGCGGTAATTGGTGGGGGTCAAGGGCGTGAACACGAATTCCGCCCCGCTGGCCGAGTAGCAAAGCCAGGCGTAATAATCCTCGCTGGCCTTTTCGCCGGGGAAGGGGATTTCCTTGGCGATGCCGGTCAGGACCGAGGTTGTGGAAGTCAGGTTGGTGTAGCCGGCCTCGGTGCAGATCTCAATCCAGGCGTCCTTGCCGTGGGGCGCGTTGGAATGGGATTCCAGGATCTCCACGATGGACTGGGAGCACTTGGAATAAGGCGTGGGTTTGCCGTCCTCGTTAATGACGTTGAAGGTGCTGTAAACCACCCCCGCGCTGGAGTTTTTCTTGTAGATATCGCGGACCACTTCCACCCTCCAGGGGTGGGTCAGGTCGTCGGCGTCGATGAAGACGATGAAGGGGTATTTCTTCTCGAAGGCGTATTGGATGGCCACGTTACGGGCATGGCCAGGGCCGTCGGAATGGTCCATAAATAAGATCTTGAGCTTGCCATTATATTCCTTTTCCAGCTTCCTCAAGTAATCCTTGGCTTCCGCCGAGGGGGAATTACCGTCGGCGATAAGCACCACCCAGTTGGGGTCGGTCTGGAGCTTGATCCTCTCCAAAGTCTCATCGAGCCACTTGCGCTCCATTTCGGAACCCTGGCTCCAATGAGGGATGACAAACGCGGCCGGACCGTCGAGATTGAATTTTTCCATTTCCTAACCTTTTTATTGGAATGAGATGCAGAAAACTAGGGCGCATTATATCCAGAACCGGTTTTTTCTCCGAATGAAATGGGCCTTGTTAAAAAATATATAAATTAAGGGTTTCCCAGGCTTTTCAGCCCGGGTTTTCAATATGGGTCAAACTTTTACCAATTTTTAAGGTTTTTTTGATAGCTCTCTCAATATTCTCGGTTTTAAAATTCTAACTTACCGGCTCCCTATGGTCATTTTACCGGGCGCCTATGAACATGAGGGGCTTTAGGTCCGTCCGCCTATGGTCATGGGGTCGGCGCCTATGAACATTTTCGGGACTCCTATACAAGATCATGACGAAAAAAGGGAACCCCAAATACGACAGCTTGGCGAAGGTTCTATCTGCTTTTGGCTTGCGCTCGAATGTATCGCTCGCGGGGAAACGCGGGGAACCGGCGCATCCGATTGGCGGTCCGCGGCATGGGTTGGCTGTGACTTTTGAAAAGCGAGCCCAGCACCGGGATTGATGGTTTTCTTAGAAGATAAGCTTAAATATTCCCTTAAAATTTTTGCCAGCCCTGCCCTGCGGGCTTTTTTGTTTTAAGGCCGGGAACAAAATAATGCGAGGAATTGATCTGTTCATTGAAGACGAAACTTTTTACCTTATTCTGTCGTCTAAAAAATATGGGGAATTTACCCCGATTAACCGATATTTGAGTGGTATTGATTTCCAAATAAAAGAAGGAATAGCATAGATGGGATTTACAACCTTAAATCAGGCATGGTTTCATGGTTAATAAAATGAACATCCTTATCCGGTTATTCATAATGGTTTTACTGCCAGCTTTCATCCTGCGGCCAGTCGTGGTTTGCGTCCACAACAGCTCTTCTTACCAAAATTTGCAGGACGAAATCGGTTCTTTTTCCCACCAGAATGAGGAAATTTCTGTTCCCCATACTACCCTGCGTCATATCGCGCGGGAGGCCCCGGATTCCGTGGTTTTGGTTCCATGTATCACCAAGGCGAAGGCCCCTTCGTTCTCGGACAGCCGTATAAGCCTGGTATTTGCCCCCGGCAATTCATCCCCGCAGAGTTTCCTCATCCTCCGAATCTGAAAATTTCTTCCGTGTAGTTCCCGGCTGGGTCCTGTTTCAACCCGGCGGGTATTCGCGCGTCCCATCCACGCCCGAAATCAAATCACGAAAGGAGTTTCCATGAAATTATTCAAAATAGTTAAAGTCCAGCGTTCCTTAGGACTTCATTTGCGAGACGCCGCAAATTTAATCAAGGTCATCCAGAAGTTTCATTGCAGGATCAAGGTCCAAAAGGGGGACGCGCGGGTCGATGGCAGGAGCTTGTTGGGCCTTTTGACATTAGAGGCCCGTGAAGGTACCGAACTGGCCGTTTATATCGACGGCGCGGACGCCCTTGAGGCTTTGGAGGCCATCCGGAAATACCTGGAGGAAGGTCTCCTGGAAAATATCAACGGTCCAGGGGTTCGCCCAGGACCCACTGCCATTGGAACGAGGTGAAACATGATTGGAATAAACACGGGAAATTTGATAGTCCGGGACCGTGAATTCATCATCAGGCGCGTTTTTGCGGCGCCCCGGCTAGCGGTATTCAGGGCATGGACTGAACTGGAACAACTGGATAAATGGTGGGGCCCCATCGGGTCCACCTTGATGAACGCCAGCTTGAACCCGCGGCCGGGCGGTTCCTTTATTTACGGACTGAGACGCGCAAACCGATTTGATACTTGGTGGGGAAAACACCTGTTCAAGGAAGTCCTCGCTCCCGAAAAGATCATTTTCATCAGTTCTTTTTTGGATGAGAAAGGCCGGGTTAGCCGGCATCCTCTTCATCCGGAGTGGCCCCTGGAAATCCTGAACCGACTGACGTTCCTGGATTTCGGGGGAAAAACAGGAATGGCCTTAAAGGCGGGCCCCTTGCGTGCGAACCCAGGCGAACGAAAGGCGTTTGAGGACGGTATAGGGGGAATGATGGGCGATTTTGACGGCACCTTTGAGCGCTTAGCTGAGTTTCTGGAGGAACAGGTGAGTATATACAAGTCCCAATGAATACTTTGATTTCCCGGCTCGGAGGGAGCACCGGGCTCAGCCCGGCCCTCAACGGCCGGGCGATTTATCCAACCCAGGTCTTAGGACCGTGGGAATTGGAAACGGCAACCTGAAACGGGGTTTGGACCCGCTCTCGAAAAGGACGGGCAACCTTGCCGTTTATTTTAGGAATAAAAGGAGAAAGTTATGAAAAAGTTAATCGCTTCATTGGCGGCTGTGTTTTTCCTGGCGGTGGTATCGGCACCCGCGTTCGCGGATGTCGCCGCGCCCGTCAAGACGCCGGTTGCCAAGACCATGAAGCACAAGAAGGCTCATAAAAAAATGAAGAAAGGGAAGAAGGCCATGAGAACCACTTCCACGCCTACTCCCAAATAAAAAGTTGTCCGGGTCCCGGGACATCCCGGGGAACCCGCCGGGGATTCGGCCTCCGCCGATTTCCCGGCGGGTTTGAGGAAGATTAAAAATCTTTCAAAGGAATTTTCATGGATTGCCAGGAAGTCCAAAACCTGTATGAGAAATACCTATCGGGCCAGTTGGAGCCCAATCTCATTGCGCGCGTCCAGGACCATATCAGCGATTGCGCCGATTGTTTCATGCTGGATCGGGGAAACAGGGGCTTTTTATCCCCTGATTTGACCGGCCAGCCCCAAGCCAAATCGAACCAGGCTTAATGGACGGCTTGGATATATGTGGGTTCAAAGAGAAACGGCCTTGGAGTTAAACCCGAAGACTGGGGGAATAAAATGAAAACAATTGAATCAATCGCGAAATGGTTTTTTTACCTGGGGCCCGTCCTTTTCCTGGCATGGGTTTGCCTGTTCCATCCACTGGCAATACCTGACCTGAAAGGTATTCAAAACATCATCCACCCTTATCCGAAAGAGGGGATGCTGGGGAGGTTGAATTTAACCAAAAGCCAGTATGAGTTCATCCGCCGGGGAAGGGCCGCGGCCCGGAGGAAAATCGCCGGAATCAACGTCCAGCTCGGGGTTCAACAACAGGAACTGAAAAAGGAGTACGGGAAGCCGTCCCCAGACATGGACCGCTTGGACTTCTTGTGCGGGAAAATCTGGCAATTGAAAGGGGAAAAAGCGGAGGAAAACATTATATTTCAATTGGAATTGGACAAGAAAATCCTCACCCAAAGGCAGTTGGGGATTTTGGAGGCGATTCAATTGAAGGAGGCTTCCGCGAACAGAAGCATGCCGTCTGGAAATATTGTTTTATCCTCAAATTAGAAAGGAGCTTGATTATGGATTTTTACGTATCACTCAATCAGATCACAGGCGAATTGGAGCGCTTGAATAGGGGGTTCCAAAATCTCGCGGGTCGGGTCTTCCGCCCCGGCACCAGAAGCGTCCAGGCGGCCCATGACCTGTTCAATCAATGCGCGGAGAAAGCCCAAACCCTTGAAAACTGGTCAACAAGGGGGATTACAATAAGACCACCCTCAAGAGAACGGGTCTGCTTTTTAAGGCGCTTGAAATTACCCATGAACGAGTGATGCTTCTCGCTGGAGCGGCTGAGCCGGCCACCTCGGAGGACATCTCCTCAGAGGAGGTATGGCCCCTCTTGGGAATCGCCCGGCGTCATTTCCGCATTTTGTCGGAAATCCTGTCCTCGAGGGCAGGCGTCCCATTGACCCTCACCCTTCCGGTCGGGCCTGACATCCGGAGTCTTCACTTGATCCTGCGGCGGGAGGAAATCCTGCGGAAAGAGACCCTCCAACTTATTGGCAAAATCCAGGCATGCTTGGACCAGGACCAAGCCTTGATGGAAAAACTTTCCCTGATTCGGAAGGATCTCTTGGACTCGAAAAGCCTCTTAAAGAACACCGCCTAGGCTTTTGAGATCGGGCGCGTTTAAGAAAATAATTTTGGGAAATTGGCCGTTATGAGTTTTGAATAAGACTTTTCTGTTCCAAGGATATTCTATATTAAGGAAGGTTAGTGTATCTTAACGTCCATGTTCAAATCCCGATTCAAAGACGAAATCAACCGCCTCAAAAGTTCCGACGACCTTAAAATCGGCTCCTTCGTGCTGGCCGTGGGGGTTTTAGGGGGTCTTGGCGCCGTCGCGTTCCGTTACTTGATCGACGGAACAAGGTGGGTTTTCTTCGAGCGGTTCAAGACCCTGGCAGGCGCTTGGGGGGATTGGTACGTGATTTTCGTACCGGTTTTTGGGATCACGCTAGTGGCTTATATCGTCAACCGTTGGGCCATTGAGGCCAAGGGCCACGGGGTGCCGGAGGTCCAGTACGCCGTGCGCAAGGAGGGGGGGAAGATCCGCCCGAGGGTGGCATTCGTGAAGACCATGGCCAGCGCCCTTTGCATCGGAACGGGAGGTTCCGTGGGCCGGGAGGGGCCGATTGTCCAGATCGGCGCGACCCTGGGAAGCATCCTGGGACAGCTTGGGCGCCTGCCCACGGAACTGGTCCGCCTGCTGGTGGCCTGCGGGGCAGCGGCCGGAATCAGCAGTACCTTCAACGCCCCCATCGCCGGGGTCATTTTCTCACTGGAAGTCGTGCTGGGAAACTTCAGCGGAAGGGCGTTCGGGTTCATCGTGGTTTCCTCCATTACCGCCACCGCCATCCGGCGGGCCATCATGGGGGACACTCCCTCCTTCCAACTGGCCGAGGTGTTCCAATTGAAGAGCGCCCTGGAACTGCCGCTTTATTTGCTGATGGGCCTGCTCCTGGGGGGACTTTCCATCGTTTTCGTGAAGAGCGTTTATTTCTTCGAGGACCGTTTTGAGAAGATGCCAGGCCACCGGCTCCTCAAGGCGGCTTTGGGGGGGCTGGCCGTGGGCCTCCTGGGATACTTCGGAAGCCGCTTCCTTTTTGGGGTCGGTTACGACGGGATCGACAGCGCCCTGCACGGGGGCATAGCCGTCAAAATGCTTTTTCTTTTGGTCGCCATGAAGATACTGGCCACCTCCCTCACGCTCGGGGCCGGGGGCTCCGGGGGCATTTTCGCCCCCTCGCTTTTCATCGGCGCCATGGCGGGCGGGGCGTTCGGCGACACCGTCAACCGCCTGTTTCCCGGCGTCTGCGCGCCCCCGGGGGCCTATTCCCTGGTGGGCATGGCCGCCCTGTTCGCGGGAGCCGCGCACGCCCCCATCACGGCCATCGTCATCCTTTTCGAGATGACCAACGACTACCGCGTTATCCTGCCGCTCATGCTGGCGGCCGTCGTGAGCTACCTGTTTTCCTCCACCCTGGCCCCGGATTCCATCTACTTCATCAAATTGCGCCGAAGGGGAGGGCTCGAGCCCGACAAGATGCCTACGGGCGTCCTAGACCAAATCCTCGTCGTGGACGCCATGACTACCGGTCCGCAAACGGCGCGGAAGGACGACAAAATTTCCGATTTCGCGGAGCGGATGTACCGCTCGGAAATCCGAAGTTTCCCGGTGTTGGACGGGGAGGGATTCCTGGTGGGGATCGTATCTGAAAAGGACATGTCCAACGCGCTGACCGCGGGTAAGGCCGGCGATAAGACGGTGGGAGACATCATGTCGCGTGATTTGGTCACCTGTTTCCCGGGACAGACCCTGCGTTCGGTCCTGGAGACCTACAAGGATATATCCTTCCGGAAGATTCCGGTGGTGGACCCCAAAGACAAAAGGAAGCTGATCGGCCTGTTGTCGCGCGAAAGGATTTTATGGGCCTACGGCGAACTCGCCAATGAGTATAAGCTTTACCATTCCCAAGGCCGGCAGGCCATCAGCGACGTTTGAACGGTGCTCTACGGTTAAAAATCGGGGTTTCCCCAGGCCTTTCAAAACCAAGAATTGAAGCTGGTTGTCTGGGCAAACTTTTACCAAATTTTAAGGTTTTTTTTGTAGAACCCCGCTAAATCCCGATTTTAAAATACAAAGGAACATAGGGGTCAAACACCAAGCCCCCAGCTTGGCGTAGGGAACATTCATCACTTTAGCCTCCTGAGATTTTCCGTCTCCGAATTCTCCATTCTTTCAGCCAACCCGATTTGATTACCCTTTTTACAACACTTTTTCGGTTTGAAATTTTGGCCTAGGAAACCTTTTTCCCTCCAAAAAGCCTTTTTTTTATAGACCCCCCCTAAATCCCGCTTTTAAAATATCCACATTCCGTATGATTCTTAAAGGGGTTCGTGATTTTGAAGTGCCAATTTGGCACTTCAAGTTGAGGTCACAATCTGTGACCTTAAACCAGGGATCCGGTCACAATCTGTGACCGCATCGTAAACGCAAAGAAAGCATGGGTTATACGTAATGAAACAAATAATTTCATCAGAATCGGTATCAAAACACATTTTTCTGATTCGTGGTTCAAAAGTAATGCTGGATAGCGACTTGGCGGAATTATATGGGGTTAAAACAAAAGAACTAAATAAGGCGGTTCAACGCAATAAAGAGCGATTTCCAGCAGACTTTATGTTTCAGCTGACTACCGTCGATATTCACAACTTGAGGTTCCAATTTGGAACCTCAAGTTTTCATGGAGGGAGACGTTATCTACCTTGGGCCTTTACTCAAGAAGGTGTCGCTATGCTGTCTGGCGTTTTAAGAAGCAAAAGAGCTGTAAGGGTGAATGTGGAGATCATGCGCGCTTTCGTTCGTCTAAGGGAAACATTAGCCCTTCATAAGGATCTTGCGCGGAAATTGGAATCCTTGGAAAAGAAGGTGGGGGATCAAGATGCCAAAATCCAGGCCGTGTTTGACGCCATTAGGGAGCTGATGAAAGTCCCCGAGAAGCCCAAAAGCAGGATCGGGTATTTGGAGGAATCCAGGGCGCTATACCGGACCAGATAGCCCAAAGAACGGGAAATTTAAATTTTGAATGTTGAATTTTGAATTATTAAGGATTACCAATAAATTAAAGAACCCTCAACCCAGTTCCTGAGGGCCGTAACCCAGTTCCCAGGAGGTCGTAACCCAGTTCTCGGGGGCCGTAACCCAGTTCCAGAAGCCCATAACCCAGTTCCCAGGAGGTTGTAACCCAGTTCTCGGGAGCCGTAACCCAGTTCCCGGGAGCCGCAACCCAGTTTCAGGAGGCGGTAACCCAGTTCCAGAAGCCCACAACCCAGTTCCCGGGTGGCGGTAACCCAGTTCCCGGGGGTCCAACCCAGTTCCCAGGAGGTTGTAACCCAGTTCCTGAGGGTCGTAACCCAGTTCCCAGGAGGTCGTAACCCAGTTCCAGAAGCCCATAACCCAGTTCCAGGTGTCCGCAACACAGTTCCAGGGGGCGTAACCCAGTTCTCGGGGGCCGCAACCCAGTTCCCGGGTGGCGGTAACCCAGTTCCCGGGGGTCCAACCCAGTTCCAGGAGGCCGCAACCCAGTTCCCAGGATACCGAAAAAAGAAAGAGTTTTTTAAGTTGGCTTTAAATACATCCGTGGAGGTTATATATGCCTGAATCCAAATCAGATTCTATGTCATGGATGGACAACCTATTTCTCTTGAAAGGAGAACTAAAGAAGCAAAACCCTCCGAATGACGTGGAATTGGCTAAAATCTTAAATATCGGCAAAAAGATGTTGTCTATCTATTTGGCCATCAACGATTGTTTCGATTCATTGGCTCTGGATAAGATACGCAAAGCGTCCAAAACCAGCCATCCCTATGAGCTATCTTTAAATGGCGCCAGGGCCCTGGCAAGACTAAAAGGGAAGGCATCGGACCTGCCAAAGGCGGCCCTTGAGGCGTTGGATCTAACCATTTCTCACCGCCTAATTCCCCTCCAAATTAAAGCCCTAGTGAATCATATCGGCAGCGGCAAGCCAGTTAAGGATTTCAATCCCAGCCAGGTCAAAAAAAAGAGGAAAAAAGTTTCCTCATCGGTTACTCCGCAGATTCTCCAAGCCGCTGTGAGCGGCAATGCCGCCAGCACCCCAACTCCGGTAACAGAAGCGCAAAAAAAAGGCAAAGACAGTGACCAGGAAGGGAATCCATTCAAGGAGTTGGTGGATGATTTTAAGAAAGATTTCCCGACACCCGAGGAAAGAAAGGTCGTGATATGGTTTTTGCTTTTTTTAATAGGGTTATTTTTGGCCGCTGTTTGGGGCATAAGGAGCTGTTGGGTTCATTTACGGACCCCGAAAGAGGCCCCAATCGCGGTTGTGGTAAGCCAATCAAACCCGCAGACTGCGGCTGTAAATAACACCCCGACAGCTGTACCCACGGTAGCGGCAGTCACAAGTCCAGTTGCTGCACAAGAAGCGCCCCCGGCCCAGGTTGGGGAAATCCGCGCGGCCAAGCACAATTCGCATCCGGAAATTGTTCATTCTTCTTCCTCCGGGGCTGTCAAGGCTTGGGATGACAAGGACGAGGATTTGGGCGTTTTAATGGATGAGCTATACCCGGTGCCGGATTTCAGCGTGATCGCGAATGCACCCATGAAGCCGGACGGTTCTTTAAGCGCGGATGACGCCAATGAAAGGCTGGAGGGCCTCCAGGATCAGGCGAAGTACGCCTTGTGGATGGGGCATGACAAGCTAAGGATCAAATCGGTAAAGGCAAGGCCCAGGGAACTCGATCTTATGATCGATGACCCTAATGGGCCGTACTATTACGTAAACCTAATCTGGAAGGATGTGTCGTTGTTTCATACCTCCGAAATACGGGTTTATTCCCATGATGGTTCGAAGCTTACCGGGTTGGAACCGGCCCAAATGATTTATCAATTAGGAGTTCTGGCACCGCCCTTGAAAAAACCAGTCCTGTTCCAATGTAACTCCGGGGAGGATTTAAAAGACCTGGTGACGGCCATGGAATACTGGGTCAAGCGCGAGTCGGAGGGGGAATACGCGGACATCCTGGGATTGCCTTATCTTTACCAAGGATTGGTTCCGGGTGAAAAAGGCGCCATAACCGCATTGTGGGCCGGAAGCCCGGTTTACAAGGCCGGCTTGAAACTGGGGGATGTCCTTTGGAGCGTGGGACACTTGAGCGGCGAAAGGGGCCGCCCCAACGATTTAACCCAGGCGTTGGATGATTTATCCCCCGGAAAACGCGACTTGTTTGTCCAGCCGGGAGGGGATGAGAACGCGCCAAGGAAGAAACTGGAATTAAAAGTGCCTTGAAAATTTTGAAATTAATTTCAGGTTGTCGGAGAAGAAACCCTGGAAAATTTATGATTAGCTGTTATCCAATGACTCGTCTAGTCTAAAAAATCGAATTCGATGACAGAAATCAAATTCGTTTGCTATGTGGCTAAATCGCCAAAAAACAACAATTTTTAAAAACGACACGCATAGTAGTTTAACGTAAAATAATATTTAAAAAAGCCAAATGGCATTCTTACGATAAAATTTCGGGACAGAAAAACTACAAAATATCCTGGTCCAATACGGAAAGTATATAATTTTTGAGTTATTATTTAACAGGTGGTATATTTTACTTGTTAACCGCCAAACCAACCCTGCTCTTAACCAATGCCAACTTTGATTTCTGAAAACGTCTAATGCGTTTTTAGAAACCAAATAATATTTTTTTTCATTTTTTCTTGGCCTTTTGGCCAAGTGTTTATGCATCAGAAAAGGAGTATGGATTATGAAATATTTAATATTTTCTAAATCGATAATGTTACCTTTAGCCCTTTTCCTGGCCTCGGCTGCAAGTCAAGCCGCGCCTTTGGCTTCAAGTTTGAAAATTAAAGAAGCTATTGTGCCTGGCGAGATCATCATCCGGTTCAAATCCGGCACTCCGAAGTCCCACTCGGAGACGTTTTTAAACCAATTGGGCAAAAGGGGCAAATTGAATTTTTCCCCAACCCGGCCCTTAGTCTCAGATGTCTACAAGATTGAGCTTCAAAACGGGTTAGGTGTTTTTCACGCCGTCATGAAATGCAAAAAAGATCCAAACATTCTTTGGGCCCAGCCGAATTACCGTTATTATGCCTTGGGATGCCCCTTACCCACGGACCAGTATTACAGTTCACCCTACAATTGGCCTTTGCAAAAAATAAACGCCCCCCAAGCCTGGCAAGGCATCGCGTGGAATACCTGTCCGCCGGGCGGTTCTTCGGTGACAGTGGCAGTAATTGACTCTGGAGTGACCAGATCACATCCGGACTTGCCTACATCCCTTTTTGTGCTCGGGTACAATTCATTCACAGGACTTGTAGACCCGTCACAGCCCGGCTTGGGATCAACGCCGGTGACGACCATCCTGCCCTCTGACGACGATTTTGGGCATGGCACTTGGGTTTCCTCCCTCCTTTGGGCCCAATGGCAAAATACCGCTCAAACGGAAATCTGTAACTCCTCCGTATCAACGACTGGCAATGCCGGTTTGGCTCCTGGCGTGAGCCTCATGCCGGTCAAGGTTTTGGACAGTACGGGCGCTGGTTCAAGCGACATGATTGCCGCAGGCATTGAGTATGCAATTAATAATGGTGCAAAGGTTTTAAATCTTTCATTAGGCGGGCCAAGTTTTGACGGGTTAATGGAACAAGCGATTTTAGCCGCGATGTCTGACGGTTGCGTCGTCGTTGCCTCATCCGGTAACTCGGGCACGGACATTCCATTGTTTTTCCCCGCGGGTTTCGCGCAGGACCCCGTCTCATTCCCTGCGCTGATATCAGTGGGGGCCACTGATGAAAATGATAATGTCGCTTATTATTCCGATTCCGGAGCCGGATTGGATATCGTGGCTCCGGGAGGGTCCGGTACCATTACCGGTGTTTTTACCGATGACATCCAACATAACGTATTCGGCGCACGTTTGAACTGCCCTGTTTCGGCGCCCTTGTATTTTGTGCAGGATCCCGCCGACGCCAACTTCTGCGTTGATGCCGGTACCTCAGCCTCCGCACCCTATGTTTCCGGTACCGCGGCTTTGATGTTTAGCTTGTGCCCAAATCTCACGAATGTTCAAGTCACCCAGGCTATCCTTAATAATACCGATCTTTTAGCGGGCCAAACGGGCTGGACGGCCACCCAGGGCTACGGTCGGTTGGATGTTTACAAGGCGATCTCCAGCGCTTCCTCCTGTATGCCGGTTCCCACCTGGACTTTTGTCCCCACTCCAACAATCACACCCACCATTTCCTACGCGCCAATATGCTGTTACCAGTCTTCGGTCTCATGGGGCGGTACAGGAAGTGGTACCGGCCAGCTTAGCGAGCCATGGGGAATAGTCGCCGCAAGTAATGGGAACGTATATGTGGTGGATCAAGGAAATTATCGGGTTCAGGAATTCGGACCCTTAGGCAACTACATTACGCAGTGGGGATCCGCCGGAAATGGCAATGGGCAATTCCGGTTTCCCTATGGAATCGCAGTTAATTCATCGGGAAGTACCATTTATGTCGTGGATACCGATAATTACCGAATCGAAATCTTTGATCAAAATGGAACTTACCTCAATCAGTGGGGTTCTTATGGATTAAGTAATGGACAATTCGTGGGACCTGCCGGTGTCGCTGTTGATTCGACAGGTTATGTCTATGTGGTTGATTGGATAAGAAATAACATTCAAAAGTTCGATAGTAATGGAAATTTTCAGTATTTATGGGGTGGATCAGGTAATGGAAATGGCCTTTTTAACGAACCTTATGACGTTGCGGTTGATTCATCCGGACATATCTTTGTAATGGACGGAGGTAACAGCTTAGTTCAAAAATTCGATACCTCTGGCCGGTTTATTCTCCAATGGGGTGGGTATGGATCGGGGGCGGGTCAATTCAATGGACCATACCAATTGGCAACAGATTCAACAGGAAATGTTTATGTTACGGACGATTTCAATAGCAGAATCCAAAAATTCGATAATGATGGCAATTTTTTGTGTTTATTTGGCACGTCGACAAATCCAAACGGGATTGCATTAAACAGCACCGGAGAATCTTTATGTCGGTGAAGGCGATGAGATCTACAGATTCCAACATTGTAAGGGAATTATTTCTCCGACAAATACGCCGTGCTTCAGGTCTACCTTGACCCCCACCCCAACACCAACCAGAACGTACACTATAACGCCGACTTTGACACCCTCCCAAACGCCGACCAAAAGTTGCAAGGTATTCACCCCCACGAAAACCCCCACATCTATAGTGACTCCTATATCAACGCCAACCTGGACATTCACAACCATATCGACCCCGATTCCAACAATAACGCCAACCTTTATTTGCGGAACAAGCGCATCGAACCTGCAGTTGTTGGAACTTACCAACGCCTGCGCGGATAACCAGGTGTTGGACACATTCGAGGTCGTCAATAATGGGTCCCCTGTGACTCTTTCGGATATTACAATCAAATTCTGGGCGGATGATACTTCTGGGATTGATCTGACGGGAAATATCAACTATGGCGGATGCCTGATGAATCCGAGCTGTTTCCACCAGACGTCGGATGTTGTCCTTTCGACAAACCATTTCACTCCAGCTTGCGGGCCCGATCCGAACCACCAGGCAGACTGGGAGATCACGGTTTCAAATATTGATACAACGGTTCTGAACGGCGGTATAAGTTGGGTTGGTATTCAAACGACCGTACACCGGATCGATTACGCGAACCTTTCTCCTGGAACGGGTTTCTGGTACAGCCCCTGTTTAAGTGGAGGAAACTACAAGTCGGATATCCATTATGCGCTTTACCTGAAAGGGAACTTGGTGGAGGCCTCAGGCGGGGTCTCTCCATCCTGCAGGCCCTTGCCAACCTGCACCCCCGCTAGTCATGAGGCGAAGCTGGCTTCGGCTTTCGTAGTGAATCAACCCACATTCACGCCTGCGAACAGCGATCCATTGCGATCAGTTCTGGCGGCTCCGAACATTTCCGGAAATGGGGAACCCGTCCAATTCAAAATTGTGCTGAACAAAGCTAGCCAAGTTCATGTGATTTTATACAGTCTCTTGGGTGAGAGAATTTTCCAGGCGGAATTCCATGGGGAAGAGGGCATAAATACCCTCCTTTGGCCGGTCCGAAACCAGTCAGGGCAGGCGGTCGCCAGTGGGCTTTATATTTATGTCATTGAAGCCGACACAGGAATCAGCAGGAACCAAAGAACAGGAAAAATAATTACGTATCATTGAGTTAAAAAATCGAGATTTTTTTTACTAATTAAGTGCCTATTAATACTTTTTTCCGTGTGTGCGGCTTTTGGCAAAATAACTGGAAAAGGATTTGCGAGGTTATATGGGACAACTTGGGTGGGGTAATTATTTTGTACAGCAGTAATGTAACTATTCTTTTACAAATTTGAAAGTTTTTGGTACAAAACTAATGCTTCTTTATATTTTTTTGCGGCTAAATAAGTTGATGCGAGATTTTCCGCGTAATGGGTGTTGGAAGGATCAAGAGATAAAGCTCTTTTAAATGCAGCAATTGACTTTTCAAACTCGGCCTGTCTTTTATAAATCATGCCCAAACAATCATCCGCTTCTTGAAAATTTTGATTCAATAATAACGCCGCTTGGATTTGAGAGATTGCGGGTTCGTACATGCCATATTCCTTATAAACTTTTCCGTTTTCAAAATGCGACCAGGAATCATCATGATTTGACGCCATTGCGGCCGCTCTTTCGGTAAGAGCTAAATTTGTTTTTCCCTCTTGGGAATAAATGACATCCAAATGGCTGTGGGCCCAGCCCTCTTGGGGATCAATTTCTAAAACGGTCGTAAATTCCTTCAATGCGTCTTCTTTCAATCCCTTATCTAATAATATTTTTCCCTTTCCATTATGCGGATAGGTCATGGGGGGGCCGATCGCGATTGCGATATTAAACTCCATCAATGCTTCATCCCATCGGCCGGCTTCGCGGTATGCGTCTCCTAAACAGGTAAAGGCAGAGGCGCTGTTTCTAGGATCATTTTTCAATACATTTTCCCAGAGGGTGATGGAATTCCGCCATGTGGAAATTTGCCTCAAGGTGACAAATCCAAAGGAAATTACCAAGACAGAGGTTATGAGGGGAAAAAGCCAAAACCGCTTTTGAAATAATCCCGCTAAAACCGCTCCCGCAAGCAGGAAAATCGCAACACTTGGAAGATAATAATACCTGTCAGCCGCGACTTGGCTGCCAACGTGCACGAATCCCAGCGTCGGAGCAAGCGTCAAGCAATAGAACAGCCCCACAATGATCAGGTAAGGCTGTTTCTTACGGCGGGTATAACAAACAATTGAGATTAGAAGAACGACGAATGCTGAAAAAATATATTCAATCGAAAAAGCCCTCTTCAAATGAACCGGATATAGGGAGGTTAAACCATACGGCAATAACGTTTTCTCCAAATAAAAAATCAGTGAATGAAGAGCATTCATGACGCGAAATCCCAAAGGGATCAAACTCAAGGATGCGACTGACCCGGCTTGGGATCGAGCTAGTATCGTGAGCACTCCAAATACCAAGGCAAGGAGTAAAAATGGGATTTTTTCGATGATGACCCTGGACCAATTGAGTTTTAACCTCTTTAGTGGCCATCTATCAAACAGAAATAATATAAAAGGTAAACTGATGGCCATGGATTTTGCGCTTAGTGCCATGCAAAACATAACCAGGGTCGCTAAATATTTCCATTTTTTCGAGGGAACCTGGGAAACATAACTTAAATAAAATATCAGGCTCAGGAGAAAGAAAAATCCGCATAAAAGATCTATCCGGTCCGTGATCCAGGCCACCGGTTCCACATGGAGCGGATGTATGCCGAATAGGAGGGAGGCAAGGAAAGCCGCTGTCAAATCCGTCTTCGTTTTCCCCGTTTCCATCTCGTGGGATTTTCTAAATAAATTTATGAGCTTGATAGCTAGTAAG
Organism: candidate division FCPU426 bacterium; assembly: GCA_963796105.1. Taxonomy (GTDB): domain Bacteria; phylum Oederibacteriota; class Muellerivitia; order Muellerivitales; family Muellerivitaceae; genus CAWCKJ01. The sequence goes on along the minus strand of CAWCKJ010000012.1, from coordinate 3,796 downwards.
AAGACGAGTCCGGTATTTAAACAATGGATAAGCAAACTATCCAAGTGATAAACCCAAGGGTCCAATCCACCCAAATGATAATCCATCATAAAAGAAAACCAAGTTAAGGGGGTCCAGTTGCCCTGATAGAAAGTTGTGAGCATCCAATGAAGTGAGGAAGCATTCAGGCAGCGGATATTGAGGTTGTTATGAATGAATCCTTGATCGTCCCAATTTGTAAAAGAATTATTAAGGATTGGCAAATAAAACAATATAGTCAGAAAAACAGATGTTAAAGCGACTGCCCAATATGGAATGGCTAGTTTTGTTTGTGATATTTTAACTTGAGTGGTTTCCGTAAAATTAACCTTTTATCTTTGTCGTCCCTTTCCCGAAATAATGATCTTGGGACTTCGATAATTCAAGTTATTTTGATTTAAAATTCTGAAAGGAATTTGTCATTAAACGGAAATATTAAAGGTTAACTGGATGTTAGACTAGACATCGTCAACACTACCCAAAATACTCTTCTCGACTATATGCGGATGTTTAATAAGGTTAAAATATTAATCCAAAGGAAATTCATACCGATATGCGGAAAACTCTAACTGAACGGTTTCAGATATTATGGAACTCCATCTTTTCTAGGCAGGTCGTTTTTTTCACTTTCTTGGCAATGCTCAACGCTTTCTTGGCTTTTATTCCCGTGAATGGAGTTATCGCGTTGGTGGTGGGGATCCTGGGCTTCGGAGCCCTGGGCTGGGCCTACCAGAAAAACCAACCACCTGCATTGCCGGAAGAAACACCTCTTTTCTCCCGAGAGTTTTTCACCCCGGCAAATTGGTTGTTAGTTTTAACCTTTGGATTCGCCCTGCTTTTACGCCTTTATAAGTTGGCATCTTACCTGTCTTTTCCCCTCCCGGACGAGATTACAAATGCCTATAGCGCTATCCATTTGAACGACCATTGGACTTGGCGTCTTTTTTATCACTTCAGCGAATTGCCCGCTCTTTATCTTTGGTTGCTTGCCATAGCTTACAAGTTTTTAGGCGTTTCATTTTCGGTTCTCTGGCTGGTTCCCGCTATCTTATCTTTCCTCAGCGCGGCCATTTATTACCTGGCTTTTCGCGCATTTTTTTCCAAATCATTCTCGTTTATATGCCTTCTAATATTGGGTTTCAGTTTTTGGCCAGTTTTTATCGGACGGTTTTCCCATAACGCCGTACTCATGGTTTTTTGCCAGTCCTTAATCTTTTGGATGCTGGCCAAGTTCGTGAGGACGGAGCCTTCCTCGCATCATCCTGGACTTTCCATTCTCCTGGGATTTTTCCTTGGACTTGGTTTTTACACTTATTTCGCTTGGCCCCTAGTTGCCCTTTGCGTTATCACCACAATTGGCTTTTTTATCCGCCATTCATGGCCCAGCCGTAAATGGGACCTCGTGGTGATCCTGGTAGCGGCATTCTTCACTGCTCTGCCCTTGGTTATCACGGGTTTGGTGGAAAATTTCGGTTCATATATCGGGTTGTTATTCGTTTTTAACAAAAATGGCGACCAAACCTTTCAATGGGATTACCGGCAAAATTCTTTCCTTTTCACGAACTTTTTTTGGACGGGCTTGCCCAGGGTTTTCTCGTACAATTCCGGCTGGGGCGGTCTCCTGAATCCTGTCCTGGGAAGCTTTTTTTTCATGGGTTCCGCGGAATGGTGGCGTATTCGCAAGCATCCAATGGCAAAATGGATGGCCGGAAGCGCTGCCGTGCTTTTTTTGCCCTGCCTCATGGCCAATGACGCCAATGGTTATCACGTAGCATCACTAGTGCCCCTATTCGCCGCTACCGCAACATTGGGAATAATTGTCGTGTTGGAAGGGCTTCCCAAGGGTGCGGTCAAACTTGTCTTTATTCTTCCCGTGTTATTGCTTTCAATCGGGTTGGATCATGTCACATTGGAAAAATCGATGGCCCAAGCCAACAAATATTTTTCCGACGCAAGTCCGGTCGTCGATCTAAACAAAAGTCTTGAGAAACGAAGCCGAACTTCAGGTTCCGGCATGATTTTCTCTGATTTTTCCATGGATCAATGGCTTCCGGCTTATATGAATATTGGGTCTTATTCCTTTAACGCCCTGACCAACCATTCGATTGATCCGGGAAAAGTTTCCTGGGCTACCATTATCACGGATAATACGTTCCAACCCATTTTATCCCGGTTGTTTCCTGATGCCGTTTTTACCCAATGGAATGGTTCTAACCACTCCGATTCCGGACTACAGACCATCTTCTCCATCACGCCCGCCAACCGAAAAATTCTTGAAGATTGGATAGAAGCAGATCGGGTCTTGCGTGAATATAATTTTATGTATTCCGACATTCCCTTAAACCAACCCCTTGACGGCATCATCCGTTATCTTTTGGACCGGCGATCATTATTCCAAGGCGATTCTTTACTCGAGTTTTATTATTGGGAAAAATTGGCAAATGGGTATTACCGGAATAAACAATTCGAACTGGCTCTGCCCGCTTACCAAAAGGCATTGCAATTTGGGAATAACGGCATTTTGAACTATCAAATGGGATACGTTTTCTGGAAGATGGGCCGTTACTTGGAAGCGAAAAATGCCATTTTGGAGGCGGCTAAGTTAGATCCTAGCTACCAACCTCCCCCCCAACTGTTTCAAAAGTTAGATGAACTGGTGGCGCAATCCCGATCCATTATCGGCCTTAAATCAAATCGTTAAAAAAAACAGCAAACCCATAGACGTTATAAATGGAATATTCGATACCTTTAAATTACAAATCACTCGTTGTTTTCTCATTTTTGAGTGTTTTAAAAGAGGTTTTTTATATTTGAATAGACAAAAACAGGGTTTGCGTTTACCTTAATTTGGTTTTTAACCACCAAATAATAGGAAAATATTTTGATAACAGTCTTCAAAAGAATTTATCTTCTCTTCTTTTTTCTGTTTCTTTCCTCGGCCCCGGGATTGACTTGGGCGCAGTCTTTCACCCCGACCCCTACTGCCACCATAACTGACATCACCGCTTTCATCGATAGCGGCGATTACATGACCGGGGATACGACAAACCTACCCGACAGCAACAGCCAGGCAATCCCAGATGGGTCCGTCACCTATGGTCTTGGCGCCCCGGATATTGTTTATCAATTCACGCTTACAAATCCCAAGAGCCTTTTCATTAATTTTTGCGGGGCGCAGTTCGACTCTGTACTGTATTTGCGAACCAATCCCTCTGATTCCAACACCACCCTGGCGCTGGACGACGATTCTGCCTTTTGTAATGGGACTTCCTCATCCCTAGTGACGGGAGTGCTCCAGCCAGGTACCTATTACGTGATCGTGGACGGGTACGGGCCGGGGGATTACGGGCCTTTCAACCTAAGCCTAACGACGTTTAATCCAACCTGCACATTGACCCCTGTGTCAACACCCGTAGCTTTGGCTTCCCCTAATGGATCAAATTCCCTGGGGACAGTGCAGGCAGGTTCGGACGCCGTGGGTTCCGGGCATGTGGAGTACGATTTCGAATATACGAATAGCTGGACTTTCACGGCCGGGACGAACGGGTCGTATCTTATTTCGCTGGACTGTTTTGATGACGGGACGGGTAAGGCCAAAGCGGCATACGACCTTTATGACGCGAATGGCAATCCGGTGACCGCTTCCAGCGGTAACACGCCCCTTGACCAATTGTCGGTGGCTTTGACCCAACAGCAATACACCGTAGTAGTTTACGCCGTTTCTGACAACGCACCGGTAGCTGATTATCATTTGGTGGTTCAGGGGCCAGTTCCACCC
>CAWCKJ010000011.1:0-140542 GCA_963796105.1 candidate division FCPU426 bacterium | reverse complement strand
TCTATTAAATGACGGCACTAAGAGCTATGCGTGGGACGCGGCCAACCGGTTGATCAGTATCACCTATTTAAACCCACAACCCCCGACCGTGGCCGACAATATCCAGATGGCCTATGACGGCTTTGGAAGGCGAGTTTCCATCACCGAAAATCACGGTACTAGCGTTTTAACGGCCAAGACATTTGTTTGGTGTGGGGAACAGTTATGCCAAGAAAGGGATAGTACTGGAAGCATCGTCAATAAACAGTTCTTCACATTAGGCGAAAGAATTGGTACGAATAATTTTTACTATACCTTTGACCATCTTGGGAGTGTGCGTGAACTGATAACAGCAAGTGGGGCGGTAACCGCCCAATATGATTACGATCCCTTTGGGAGACAGAAAAAACTCATCAGTGGAAACCTAGATGCTGATTTCGGTTACACGGGTTTCTACATGGAAAGGGCGGCTAATCTCGACCTGACCTGGTTTAGGGCTTATGACGCAGACAAAGGAAGGTGGTTGAACAGAGACCCATTGCGAGAAAGAGCTGGATTTAATTTGTATGAAATGGTGATGAATAATCCTATTAACTTTATTGATTTATTGGGGTTGTGTCCTACTGATCCTCTTGATCCTACAGTACCATCTGCTCCGGTACTTTTTCCAACAGTTGGTCAACCGTCAACATTGCCAACGGGAGGAGGTGGAGGGGGAGGAGGTGGGGGAGGACCAAATCTACCAGCAGCGGTTCCGTCTGGACCAGCAAATCTACTTGCACCAGCACCACTAACATTATGGTCGCCACCACCCAGTGGGCCCGCCAACCCACTTGATCCATTCCAATTCCCCCAACAACCGTTGTGGGTCCCTAACCCTAATAGCCCTTACATTACCCTTCCCAACACGCCTAGACCGGATGATCCATTAGCAAACGCTATGAAGCTTTTGGCAGATTTTCCAATGTTAACTAATCAACAAGATAAAGAAAGAGAGAAAGCACCGGTAGGTGAAAGAATATCCGAGAGTTGTACCTATTAAATAAAATTAATAGACTATTTATTTTTTATTTGTAAGATAAAAATTAATGGAAAAGTTTTTTAGTTGGAGAAATTTGATTTTTCTTTTTGTAATCGGGATTACAGTTGGTTATCCATTGCCCCTTAGCGCCGAATCCGCCGTTGGTTCTGTTGAATACCAAAGAGGTAAAAAAGCCTACGATTCTGGTGATTATAGCGGAGCTATGAATTGGTATATAAAGGCAATGAAAAAAGGCGATTTAAAGGGGGAATGCGGTATTGGGACCTTGTATCTTTTTGGTAAGGGTGTAACTCAAGATTACAAACGCGCTAAAAAGTATTTTTTAAGAGCTGCTGACCATGGAGAAGTAATAGGCGAATATAGTTTAGGTTATATTTATGAAAGAGGTCTAGGCGAAACCCAAAATTACAAAGAAGCATTTAATTTATTTTTAAAATCAGCCTCCCAAGGTAATTCCCCAGCCGAGAGGCATATTGGATTTTTATATGAAAATGGTTTCGGGGTCTCCAAAGATCAAAATTTAGGTTTGAAATGGACATTAAAAGCAGCAAACGATGGTGATGCCGTTGCACAAAAACTTATTGGTGATGACTATTATTATGGTTCTGGTTTAATCCAAGATTACAATGAAGCTATGTATTGGTATCAAAAGGCTGCAAAACAGGAGTATGCCCCGGCGAAAAGAGCTGTTGGAATTCTTTACGAATTTGGACAAGGCGTAAAATTAAATAATTTAAAAGCCATGAATTGGTTTCTTAAAGCCACCACGGATAATGATGGTAAAGCAGAATGTGATATTGGTTACTTTTACGAAAAAGGAATTGGAGTCGATAAAAACTACAATATCGCAATGGAATGGTATCAAAAAGCTGCTAGAAAAGGAGATCCTAAAGCTGAATGCCGTATTGGTATCCTTTATGGAAATGGTTGGGGTGTAGCTACAGATTATCAGATGGCCATTTTTTGGTTTAAAAAAGCTGCTACGGATGGAGATAAGATAGCTCTAAAATTTCTTGATGAAATCAATAGAAGATTTAATAATTCTGGCTCTGTCCCTATTTTTTATAACAATGCCAAAAATTAATTTTTTGTTAAAATTGAAAGCAAAAAAAATAATCATATTTTTTTGTTGGTTTAGCTTTCTTTTGGTAACAATCGTAATTTATGAACCAAATACTATTTGGGCAGAATTTCGCCAAAGCGATTTGGTGACCCTTGAATCTAAGAACATTTTTAACAATAAAAATAATCTAAAACCGAATCAACTGGCTTGGGGTGAAAGTCAGTTGGAAAGAATGCTTCGGGACCGACCGGCTATGGTGCCCTATATTCGGAAAGGGGATGATTTGTGGGCCTGGATGGTTCGCCAGTATGCCGGTGAATATGTGGAAGGTGGAATTTGGTGGGATGCGAGGAATCCAAAGCCATTATGGGATTCAATGTATTATGGCGCTTGGTATGGAAAAAAAGCCTCAATTCAAGTCACAAATAATTTTTGCATGTATAAAGTGCGTAAAACGGACGAAAGCGGCCACCCAAAACGGTTGAATCCGGCCACCTAAAACGGAGCAAAGCGGCCACCTGTGACGGCCCAATCCGGCCACCTTTGCCGGATAGTTTATTGAGGAGCTTTTAGGACCAAGCGACAGAGGGAATCCTTACCAAAATGGTACGGTGACTCCCCGTTGGACACTATCAACGGGAGGAACCATGCCAAGAGCAAGGATACCTATGCGCCAGATTCGTGAAGTTTTGCGGTTGAGATTCGAGAAAAACCTCAGTGAACGACAGATGGCTCAGGCCATCGGGGTTGGCCGGACAACCATCCAAGGGTTCCTCAAGAAGGCGGCTCAAGCCCAACTCACTTGGCCCCTGCCACCAGAATTGAACGATGTGCAGTTGGAGAAACTCTTTTTTCCCTCCGGCCCTTTAAAGTTCGAAAAAAACGCCTCAAGACCCTTTCCTGATTTTCTATACCTCCACAAGGAACTCAAAAAGAAAGGGGTTACCCTCCAGCTTTTGTGGGAGGAATACCAGCAGGCCAACCCTCAAGGCTACCAGTACACACAGTTCCGCGTGCATTACCGACAGTGGGAGAAGACGTTGGAGCCGGTGATGCGGCAGACCCACAAGGCCGGTGAAAAGATGTTCGTGGACTACGCCGGAATGACCATGGGTGTAGTGGATCGTCAAACCGGCGAAGTGAGGGAAGCCCAGATCTTCGTGGCCGTGCTAGGAGCGAGCAACTATACCTACGTGGAAGCCACTTGGAGCCAGGAACTGCCCAACTGGATCGCCTCACACGTAAGAACGTTCGAGTTCATGGGTGGAGTTTGCGAACTGCTGATCCCGGACAATTTGAAGTCCGGAGTTACCACCGCCCATCGGTATGAACCTTTCCTCAACCGCACCTATCAGGAAATGGCTGAGCATTACGGCATCGCCGTTCTCCCTGCCCGCCCAGTCAAACCTCGGGACAAGGCAAAAGTGGAGGTGGGAGTTCAAGGGGTAGAGCGCCGCATCCTGGCTCCTTTGCGCAACCGTACCTTCTTCTCCCTTCAAGAACTCAATGAAGCCATTTGGGAACTCCTTCAGGTCTACAACCAGCGGCCCTTCCAAAAGCTTTCTTCCAACCGCCAAACCCTCTTTGAAACCCTGGAAAAACCCCTTTTGAAGCCACTACCCTCACAGCCCTACGAATTCGCTGAATGGAAAAAGGTTCGGGTGAACATTGACTACCACGTTGAAGTCCAAAAGCATTATTACAGCGTGCCCTACCAACTGGTGCGCCAACAACTGGATGTCCGGCTTACCTCTAGTGTGGTGGAAATCTTCCACCAAGGCAAAAGAGTGGCCAGTCACGCACGATCTTTCGTTGAGCACCGACACACAACGGTTTTGGAGCATATGCCTCAAGGCCACCGCCAGTATGCCGAATGGACACCGGTGAGGTTGGCCCAATGGGCGGGTGAGTCGGGTGAAGCCACAAGGGCCGTGGTGGAGAAGATATTGGCTTCTCACTTCCACCCTGAGCAGGGTTACAGGTCTTGTCTTGGCATTATGAGGTTGGGCAAAAAATACGGCAAGGATCGTCTGGAAGCAGCCTGCCGCAGGGCCTCGAGCATCCCTTCTCCCCGTTATCACAACATCGAGTCCATCCTCAAGTTGGGACTGGATCAAAAACCCCTTGAGTCCGAACAGCCGGTATTACCCGCCCTCACCCATGAGTTTGTGAGAGGCGCGGAGTATTACCAAACTCAAAACTAAAGGAGAAAATATGTTGGCTCAACCGATGTTGGAAAAGCTGTCCGACTTACGCCTGGAAGGAATGCTTACGGCTTACAAGGAGCAGATAGAAAACAAGAACTGCAAATCCTTGAGTTTCGAAGAAAGACTTGGGCTTTTGGTGGACCGGGAGATGACGACACGGGAGAACAAAAAGCTCAAAAGCCGCCTCCGCACGGCCAAGCTTCGCTTGAACGCCTGTGTGGAAGATTTAGACTTCAAGCAACCCCGAGGGCTGGACAAAGGCCAAGTGATGTCCCTGGCTTCGTGCCGATGGATTTCAGACCACGATAACTGTCTGATTGTGGGGCCCACAGGGGCGGGCAAGAGTTATCTAGCTTGTGCCTTTGGGCAAAAGGCCTGCCGGGAAGGCCATCGGGTTCTTTACTTGAGATTCCCCCGGCTCTTTGAGGAATTGGCTGTCTCCCGGGTGGACGGAAAGTATTTAAAACTTCTTTCCTACCTGGCCAAGTTTGATCTTTTGATCTTGGACGATTGGGCTTCCATGCCATTGGTAGATGAACAACGGCGGGCTTTATTTGAGATTCTGGAAGATCGCTACGACCGCAAGTCCACTCTAGTAGCCGCCCAAATTCCGGTGGAGAAATGGCATGACGCTTTGGGAAACCCAACTCTTTCCGACGCCATCCTGGATCGTTTGGTGCACAACGCTCACAAGATCACCATGAAGGGAGAATCCATGCGGAAAACCCGAAGGGCAGGTCGAAAATAATGGGAAAAAGGATTATACGAAGGGAGGATTTAATCAAACCTTTTCAAACGAGGTTAAATTGGACTATCATCCCCTGAACTATTTGAGTTTCAACACGGAAGGATCAAATGTTTCTTCCAACATCAAGAGGATAACCCTCGTCGCTTCGCTCCGCAGGTGGCCGCTTTCATCCGTTACAGGTGGCCGGATTCGTTCCGTCTTGACTGGCCTCTTTCACCGCCATACGCATATAAAGAATATTTTTGGGGTGAACCAAAAACTGGGCCAGTCCTTTGGTATGAAACAATCTTTGAAATTTTCAATTTAATGACTTTGAGACCGATTTATGTGTTGAATGCATTAGCAAGTGAAGGAAAAGTGAACAGGGAAAATTACATCCTACAAAGAATGTTGGCCGAACGACAGACTGACCAGGCTGCGCATAATTTTTTCCATAAAGTTTGGATTCCGCATTGTAAAAAGCTGTCCTTGCCTTATGAAGATCAATATCTTATAAAAGTTTATGGAGAAGGGATAAAGGTATTATCCCGCGAAGAAGTGCTTGAAGAAAAATTCAACCCAAAAAATTTCAATTATAATTATTTCTCCGACCAATATGACCGTATCATAGGTGTAAAGCGGTAAAAAAAAGATCGATGGGTTTGGTGGGTTTCAGAGTGGGTTATGGGTTTTCATTCTGAACATTCTAAGAATGGATTCTGAGATTGAATTCTCAGAATCAGGAAAACTTTAACTGGAATGTACCTTTTCGTTTCCCCGGCTGAATTAATGCCCTATAAGCGGTCATATTGCTTTTGAATATATCCCTTAGGCGTTTACTACAAGACTCGATCCCTTCAAGTATGGCGGCTTGGTGAAGCTCGGGAACTAGGTTTTTTCGGGCATTCCAAAGATTTTCAATGGCCTTGGATTGATAAAGGGTAAGGCTGTGGGTAACTCCTCGGGTTGTTACTGAGTGGAAATCATCTGAATGGTTGAAATCCATTGTTTTGGTTGATTCTGTTACTGTAACAAAAAGGGGTCGCGTCTTCACTTTACACTCTGGATATTGTATATTTCATGAATGGCCAGAGCGTTAAGGGTTCATTTTATAGGGGCTGTGTACCACGTGACCTCCCGAGGGAACGAGAGGAAGAATATCGTCCGATCGGATCAGGATCGGAAAGAATTGGTACGAAAAACAAAGGGGTCAGGCCATCATTCATCACTTTACAAATAGTGTGAGTTGTTTACAATGCCCTAATGCCAAGACCTAAACGGATCCATTACGAAGGGGCGGTTTACCATGTAACCTCGCGCGGTAATGAACGGCGAAAGATTGTTATGAATGACGCCGACCGCTGGATGTTTATTCGGTTATTGGGGGAAATGATTGAAGAGAATGGTGTGTTATGTCACGCTTGGGTATTGATGGATAACCATTACCATTTGATGCTGGAAACCCCAAGCGCGAATTTATCAACAGCCATGAAACATTTAAACGCCCAATACACACAAAAATTCAATAAAAAGCATTATCGGAACGGGCATTTGTTCCAGGGGCGGTATAAGGCCATTATTGTGGAGAAAGACAGTTATTTAAAGGAATTAAGCCGGTATGTGGTATTGAATCCGGTAAGGGCCCGGATGGTAAAACACCCCAAAGACTGGAAGTGGAGTAGTTACCGGGCGACAGCGGGATTTGATAGGGCGGAAAAATGGCTGAAAGTGGACTGGTTATTAGGGCAGTTTGGAAAGGAAAGAAAAAAGGCGCAAAAATCATACAGGACTTTTGTGGAAGAGGGGATGGGGAAGAAAGAAAAGCCTTGGGATGATTTGTATTCGCGTATATACCTGGGTGGTAAGGAGTTTTTGGAAAAAGTCCACGAAGTAGGGCAACGTCACAAACATTTGGATGTACCGAAATACCAGAAACACGTGGTAAAGCAAGATCCGAAAGAAGTGCTGGAGAAAGTAGGGAGAATGTATGGCGAAAAACCGGAGGAAATATTGAGGGCAGGCAAAAGGGAGTCGGAAGCCCGGGATATGGCGATATATTTATTAAAGAGAAAATCAGGAATGAGTTCCAAGGCGATAGGAATAAAGATGGGGGTGGGGGAAAGCGCGGTGGGAAACCGATTGATGAAGATCAAAAAAAGGTTGGCGGAAGACGAAAAGTTTGCACGAAAGCTGATAAAGTGATGAATGATCACTGCCACACGCTGCGGAGCGTGTGGCCTGACCCCTATGTTTCGTGGGGGCTCAACCCAGTATTGGAGGTTCTCAACCCAGTACAACCTAGTATGAGGGGACTCAACCCAGTATTGGAGGCTGGCAACCCAGTACAACCCAGTATGGGGGCTCAACCCAGTATTGGAGGTTCTCAACCCAGTACAACCCAGTATGAGAGGGCTCAACCCAGTATTGGAGGCTGGCAACCCAGTACAACCCAGTATGGGGGCTCAACCCAGTATTGGAGGTTCTCAACCCAGTACAACCCAGTATGAGAGGGCTCAACCCAGTATTGGAGGCTACCAACCCAGTACAATTCATAATCCAACGAAAGCGCGCATTCCCTCCAATTAAATCCGCGCACTAAATCCAATCCAAAGCGCGCATTTAGAAGGTGTTCGACGCGGGGTTATTCTGGTTTTAAATTCCTTTGACTGATTTATTAATTTCCGATGCTACACGGCCAAGAACCAATTCTGAAAGAAGAAAATGGTTTAGCCGTCAGGGTTGGCCTGGATTTTACGATTTTTCCGCATGGATTCTCCTTTCAAGACGATGGAATGGGAGTTGTGGATTAGCCGGTCAAGAATGGCGTCAGCTAAAGTCGGGTCTCCGATGATTTCGTGCCAATGGCTTGGCGGGACTTGGGAAGTTACCAAGGTGGATCGCCGGTCATATCGGTCCTCCAATATCTCAAACAAGTCCTTGCGTTGCTCATCGGTGAGAACCGCCGTTCCCCAATCGTCCAGGATCAAAAGGTCATAGTGGGAGAAGGAGACGAGGATTTTCCCATATCGTCCATCCGCCTTGGCCAGGGCCAAGTCTTGGAAAAGTTTGGGAACCCTCAAGTAAAGAACGTGGAACCCTTCACGGCAGCCCTGGTGCCCCAGGGCACAGGCTAGGTAGCTCTTTCCACAGCCCGTGGGCCCTGTAATCAGGCAGTTGTCATGGGATCGAAGCCAAGCGCAGGATGCCAGTGACAGGATTTTCGCCTTGTCTAGACCGCGGGGCTGTTGGTAATCCACGTCCTCCATCGTTGCCGGAAGACGTAGTTTCGCCCTTTGCAGCCTGGCGGTGAGGCGGCTGTTGGATCTCATCATCTCCTCCCGGTCCAACAACAAAGCGAACCTTTCCTCGAAACTCAAGGAACTGCATTCAGGATTTTCCATCTGCTCTTGCAGGGCCTTGAGCATGCCGGGCAATCTCAGTTGATAAAGCTTGTCCAGGGTAGGGTGTTGAAGCATACGTCCTCCTTGTGATTGATTTCAAAGCTGGTAATAGGCCGATCCCCGTACGTTGTCGTGCAGGGGAAGGGGTAAACACACCACTTGGCTTTCCAAGGGACGCTGATCCAGGCCGGTCTTGAGGATGGACTGGATGCTCCTTCGGGAAACAGCGTTGGAAGCCAAAGCGCGCGAGCAGGCGGCGTTGAGCCTCGCCGCGCCGAACTGCTTGGAAAGTTGGATAAGTCCCAGACAGGCCCGGTAACCCTGCTGGGGATGAACTTTGGAAGCCAATATCTGTTCCACGCATTTCTCGACTGAATCCCCCAGCGAATGAGCCCAGCGCAAAAGTCTTTCGGGGCTCCAATCCCCGTAGTCCTTGTGATTCTTGGGCATATGGTCCTTGCAGGTAGTGTGATAGCCTTTCACGAAGGACCGTAAATGGCTGGCCACCCGCTTGTGTTGGTGGAAACATTCCACGATGGAGGATGTGGTTCGAACCCAAATACTTTGGCCGACCAATTGGTAGGGAATGCTGTAATAGTGTCGGTCGATTTCGACGTGGTAGTCGATATGCACCCGGGCTTGTTTCCATTGGGCGAAGTCGTAGGGAACCTCAGGAAGAGGCTTCAAAAGGGGCTTTTCCAGCTCCTCAAAGAGGGACTTTCGGGAACCGGGAATCTTCTGGAAGGGTTTGGCATTGAACTTCACCAAAAGCTCGGCGATGGCCTCGTTGAGGTCGGCGAGGGAGAAAAATTGCCGGTGGCGAAGAACCGCTAGGATTTGACGCTCGATATCCTGAACGCCTTTTTCTACCTTGGCCTTGTCCCTTGGTTTTCGGACCCGGGCCGGAAGGATGGCAGTACCGTAATGGTTGGCGAGTTCCTGGTAGGTGGCATTGGGTTGGGGCTCATAGCGGCAAGGACGGGTAATGCCGCTTTTGAGATTGTCGGGAACTATCAACTCGTGGATACCACCGAAGAATCTGAAAGCCCTTTGGTGGGAGGCGATCCAATCTGGAAGTCCCTGGGTCCAGGTGGCCTCGGCATAGGCGTAATTACTGGCGCAGGACACGGCCACGAAGATTTGGGCTTCACGAATTTCCCCGGTCAAGCGATCCACAACGGGCATGGTTAGGCCGGCGTAATCGACCATTAACTTTTCACCGGCCTTGTGGTCCAACCGCATGGAAACATCCAAGGTTTGGGTCCAGTCCCGGTAGAGCCCGAAGAAACGGCTTCGCAGGTATCCATCGGGATGGATATTCTTGTACTCTTGCCACAAGAGCTCCATGGTAACGCCCTTGCGTTTAAGTTCCTGGTGGATTTGATTCCAGGTGGGCAGGGGTCTGGATTTATTTCTGGGTTCGATGGGACCCGAGGGGAATAGTCGTGTTTCCAACGTGGCATCGTCCAAATCGGCTGGAAGCGGCCAAACCAACCCGGCTTTCTGCGCCCTGATGATATATTCCCGAACAGTTGTTTCGCCTAGTCCACAGCCTCGGGCAATATTTCGAAGACTCAGCCCCTTCTCGTACTTCAACCGCAATACTTCCCTGATTTGACGCATGGATGAACGCTCCCTTGGCATTCCGACCTCCTTGGTTTTGGAACAACCAAAAAAGGCCAAGAATAACCCTGTTGAAGGTTATCCCGCATCGTTCGCCCTCCCTTCAAACCCTAGAAATAGCTTTCTAGGGGTGCACGCTTTCGATTGGATTAGGTGCGCGCTTTGGATTGGATTTAGTGCGCGGATTCGATTGGATTGGGTGCGCGCTTTCAATTGGAATATGCAGTACAACCCAGTATGGGGACTCAACCCAGTATTGGAGGCTAGCAACACAGTACAACCCAGTATGGGGACTCAACCCAGTATTGGAGGCTAGCAACACAGTACCACCCAGTATGGGGGGCTCAACCCAGTTCCAGAGGATAAACCGCCCACATTTCCGTCGTCCGGTAAGCCCCCTACGTCCTAGACTTCGGGGGGTAAACCGATAAATCTCAGGAACCCTGGAACCAGGGGCATCAACCCAGTTCCAGGAGTTCCAGAGTTCCAGGATCTTGGGAACCAAGGTTCCAGGCCAGTTTCAGAGTTCCAGGATTCCCGAGTTCCAAGGTTCCAAGAACCCCGAGTTTCCGTGGTTCCAAGCCAGTTCCAAAGTTCCAAGGTTCCAAGAACCCCGAGTTTCCGTGGTTCCAAGCCAGTTCCAAAGTTCCAAGGTTCCAAGAACCCCGGATTTCCGTGATTCCAAGCCAGTTCCAAAGTTCCAAGGTTCCAAGATTCCCGGGTTCTCGTGGTTCCAGGCCGGTTCCAGAAGTTCCAGAGTTCCAGGTTTTCGGGTTCTCGTGGTTCCAGGCCAGTTCCAGGAGTTCCAGGATTCCCGGGTTCTCGTGGTTCCAGAGTCAAAGTAACCGGCCAGACGTGGGGTTAAAATGTTTGGCCAGATGGGGGGACTTGCTTGCATAACTTATGGTTTTAACTTGTCCTGCCTGACATTGCCGCAAATGTGGAATTCCCCAACCTGAAGCTGGTAAAAGGGCATTTTGGAGCCTTGTTTTTTTGCCGGTTAGGAAGGAAGCCTCCACACCCCCTTTTTTCTTATTTTTAACCGTTCCAGGATTGACTTTCGCTCCTGGGGTTTGCATCATGAAAGGCGGTGTTAGAAGGAGCTATGATGCGTTCACGCAAGTGGATTAAATTCACAGCGATTTCCGTCTTCTTGATTTTCGCCGGTGTGGATCTATCCGAAAACTACATCCACCACCACCACGAAAAAACGGAAGACAATGATTGCGCTTACTGCGGCTTTCACAAGGCACTCAGTAATTCGGATTTTTCCTCCGCACCCGTCGAGATTGTCCCGATTTTCGCGTTATTTTTCGCGGTCTTGGTTTATCTTCCGTCTTTCCGCAGCACTAAATTCACCCTTCATTTTGGCCGTGCCCCTCCTGTAGTCCTTTCATAACCTTCAAACGGGAAAACAACCGATAGGGCGGCGTTAGTGCTTTAAACACTTCCGCTTATTCCGGCATACCAGCATAAATTCCGGATTTTCCCAAGCTCATATTCCCGGCCAATTTCCCGTTCGATCCAAGGCATATCCCTGTTTATTCCCGTTGATTCTTTTATTAACCGGTCAAAGACATGAGGGAAATATGAAAGTTCTTGAGATTAAAAACTTAAAAAAATCCTACCCGTCGCCGGAAGGCGGCGAACAACTGGTCGTTAACGTTGGTTATTTCTCCCTGGGCCAGGGCGAGCAAATGGCCCTGGCGGGCGAGAGCGGTTCCGGAAAAACGACTTTTTTGAACCTCATCGCCGGGATATTGAAAGCCGACGAGGGAAGCATCCGGCTGGCCGGGCGGGAAATGGAATCCCTTTCCGAAAGCGCGAGGGATACGGTCCGCGCGCAATCGCTGGGTTATATATTCCAAACCTTCAACCTCTTGCAGGGCTATACGGCCTTGGAGAACGTGGAATTGGGAATGATGTTTGGCCCTGGGACCGACGCAACTTACGCGGTTTCCCTGCTGGAAAAGGTTGGGCTGACAAAACGCCTCCATTATCTTCCCAGGCAGATGTCGGTGGGGCAGCAGCAGAGGGTCGCGGTGGCTAGGGCCCTGGCCAACCATCCCCAATTGGTGTTGGCAGACGAGCCCACGGGCCACCTGGACCATATTAGGGCCATGGATTCCCTATCCCTCATCCGGCAGATTTGCCGGGAGAACGGGGCGGCCCTTCTCCTGGTGAGCCATGACCGGGACGTCTTATCAAAATTCGAGAAGGTTGAAAACTTAAGCCATATCAACCGCGCCGTTGAGGCGGCAGGTAAAGGGGGACAACGGATATGAACCCCTTTAAGAAGTTCAAAAACCTGGTTTTCCTGGTCAAGCGGAGTATGAGGCAGCATGCCCTTTCAACGGCCATCACTGTGGTTTCGGTGGCCCTGGCGACGGGATTGACCATGGCGGTCTTTTCCATCCAGCACCAGACCCGGGGCGCATTTACGGGCGGCCAAGCCGGCTTTGACGCGGTTTTGGGCGCCAGGGGTAGCCAGCTCCAACTGGTCCTGAACGCGGTTTTCCAATTGGAAACTTCCCCCGGCAACATTCCCTGGTCGCTTTACGCGGCGGTGAAAAAAGACCCGAGGGTGGAACTGGCCGTTCCCTACGCGGTGGGGGACAACTATTTCGGGTACCGCATCGTCGGGACAACCGGGGACATCTTCACGAAATTCGAGTACCAAAACGGCCGGCATCTTCTGGTCCAGCCGGGCGGGCGGGTATTCGACCCGGCGAAAAGGGAGGCCGTGATCGGCAGTTTCGCGGCGCGGAAACTGGGCCTCCAGGTTGGCTCCACCTTCAAACCTTACCACGGGCTTTTCTTCGATCCCAATATGCAGCACGAGGAAGTTTTCCAGGTGGTAGGCGTTCTCCAGCCGACGAACACCCCCTCGGACCGGGTCATTTGGATTCCCATCGACGGCGTGTACCGCATGAAGGGCCATGTCCTTCGGGGAACCGGGAAGGAATACACGGCCAAGGAGGGCATGGAAATACCGGACGCCGACAAGGAAGTATCCGCCGTCATGTTGAAGTTCTTCAGCCCCCAGGCGGGTTTCATGCTGGACCAAACCATCAACCGCCAGGGCAAAGTGGCGACCCTGGCCTGGCCTATCGGTAAGGTGATGGCGGAGCTTTTCGACAAGATGGGGTGGGTGACGAAGATACTCACCCTGGTGGCCTACCTGGTGATGCTGGTGGCCGCCGCCTCCATCCTTTCCAGTTTATATAACACCCTGAACGAGCGGCGGCGGGAGTTCGCCATTTTGCGGTCACTGGGCGCCAAGCGTTCCACGGTGTTTTCAGCCATCGTATTGGAAGCAACCGCCATCGCGGGAATGGGCTCCCTCGCCGGGTACGGCATCTACTTGGCCATTTTTTCCGTGACCGCCTTAGTGGTGCGCCAGCAGACGGGCGTGGTGCTGGACGTGTTCCAGTTTCATCCCTCCCTGTTATCCGTACCCATCGGCATGACGGTCCTGGGCGCGATTTCCGGGCTCGTTCCGGCCCTCAGGGCTTATTCCACCGACGTGGCCCGTAATTTGGACCCCTTGTCTTAGTTTGAAAACAAAAAGGAGACTTGAGATGAAAAATGAAAAAATATTAAAAATTTTGGCTTCGGTTTTGATGATACCGATGTTTCTCCTCTTTGCCGCGCAAGTTTCAGCCCACGAACATCATCCGCCGCATCACGGGACATTGGTGGTATTGGGTGAGGAATTCGCCCATGTGGAGCTTCTTTTGGATTCCTCGACGGGGGAACTGGACGCTTTCGTCCTGGACGGGGAGGCGGAAAATCCGGTGAGGATTTCCCAAGCGTCGATCCAAGTCAAGGTGAAGGGAAAAACCGGGCCTTACGTGGTGAAGCTTCTTCCCGTAGCCGATGCCTTGACGGGGGAGACCGCCGGCGACACTTCCGAATACAAGGGAATAACGAAAAAACTCAAGGGTGTGGAAAAGTTCGAGGGAACCATCGCCGCTATCAAGGCGAAGGGCGTGGCCTTTAAAAACGTTTGGTTCCTCTATCCCGAGGGAAACGAGGGCGTAAAACCCCCGGATTCTACTGGGAAATAAGGTGGAAAAAATGCCTGGGAATGGACCGGGGTTTCGCGGGGCCGCATTTGGCACCTTTAGCCTGGTTTGGATGGGCCTGATCCTGCTGTTACTCGTCATTCCCGGAGAAGTTATGGAAATGAAGAGCGATGGGTTTAAGCCCATGACCCGTTTTCCCGAGTCGGACGGATATTTAAAGGTCGGTTTCGACTTGCTCAGTTCCTACACGATTGATTCCCCGGACGAAACGGATGACATGAACACCCGGCGGGATGATTTAAACAGCGATCCGTTTGAGCCGAAAGAAACGGTCCGGAATAAGCGACAGGAAGTCCCTGAATCCATCCGGGCCTTGGACGGCAGGAAAGTCATGGTGGAGGGTTTCATGATCCCGATGCTCTCGGAAAAGTACCGGGTGTTGTCATTCATCCTCGCCCAAAGCCAGATGACTTGTTGTTACGGCATCGCCCCCAAACTGAACCAGTGGATCGACGTCACGATGGAAAAGGGAAAGTCAACCGAGTGGAAAATGGATGTCCCAATCACGGTATTCGGGACTTTAAGCGTAGGCGCGAAATACGACCATGCGAATAAGGGATGGTGCCTTTACCGGATGGTATCCGATAAGGTCGGAATCCCTACAGATAAACCTTGGTTTAATTGAGGCTCAAGCGCGAATACGGAGGCGATTTTGAAAAATAGTCCGTTTCAAAAAAAGTTTGTTTTCAGCCTGCGATTAGGGGTCCTGCTGGCGGCGGGATGGATGATTTCCGTCAAACCCATTTCGGGCCGACCGGCCGGTCCGGCTCCGGCGATCTACCCGATCACGGCGGTGGACCTGAAATCAGCCCCCATCACCGTATATCCCAAGCTGGAAGGCCGCCCCCTGGTCACTTGGGACACACTCGCGCATTTCAAGTATGACGCCCCCGATATGGATGAGGAGATCGACCCCAAATTGAGGCTGAAAAAGAAAAAATTCCCCGTCCCGGCATTCGTAAAGAAATTGGACAGGGTGGATATCGCGGTCGTGGGATTCATGATCCCCATCGACACGAACGAGGCCGGGGACAAGGCCACCTCCTTCATCCTGGCCAGGAGCCAGGCGACCTGTTGTTACGGCATCACCCCCAAGATGAACGAGTGGATGTTCGTGCGCATGGGCGGGGAGAAGGACGCCGACGCCATCATGGACGTGCCCGTGACGGTTTTTGGGACGCTCTCCGTCGGCGAGAGGAAAAAGGCCGACATGGGCTGGAGCCTTTACCGGATGGTGGCGGACAAAGTCATCGTCCCCAAGGAATCCATGTGGTGAGTGAAAGGTAAGGAAACGGGATGAAAACCTATATCCGAAACGCCTGGCCGGGGAAAAAGAGGATAAAAGTCGAGTACCAATCCTCCATTCCCCCGAGGGACTCAAGCTTTTGGGCCATCATTATTTTCACGGGGATAGCTGGGTTGGTGATGTTCCTGATTCTCTTGAAGGGGACCATTACCCCCTCAATGACCCAATACTGGAAGGACCAGGCACACAGGGAGGAAGCCGGGAAATCCTATGCCGTAAACCAAAAGGAACCTGGAATTCCCGCCGAACCGGCGGGGTTGAAAATCCCCTACCCCAAATCCGGGGATTATTTCCAACTGGGTTTCGATACCCTGAGCGGTTTCCCCTCCGGTAAACCGCCCTTGGATAACCTCGGGGCTGGAGCCGGTTCAAGGACCGAAGCGTCACTTTCAAAAGTCCCATCCAACATCCTGGCTTTGGACGGGCAAAAAATATCGGTGGTGGGTTTCATGATTCCCATGACGGTGGAGAGAAACAACGCGCGCACTTTCATCCTGGCGCAAAGCCGGGCCACCTGCTGTTACGGGGCGATCCCAAACCTCAACCAGTGGATTTACGTGGACATGGACCGGGGAAAAACCGCCGAGGCGATCATGGACGTGCCGGTCACGGTTTTCGGCACTTTAAAAGTGGGGACACAGTACGACGAGAAAGGCAGCGGCTGGTGCCTTTACCGGATGACTTCCGACAAAGTCGAATGGCCGAGGAAAGCATGGTTTTGAGGCTCAAGGGGAACTCCCTGGAATTCAAGAAAATTGTTTTTAAATCGGTCCTGGTCTCATTGGCGTTGTTTTTTTTGCTGATCATGACCGGGGAAGGATTTTTCCATAGGCACCACGGCTCCGATTCGGAGCGGGATTGCCCCTATTGCCAATGGTGCCATACGGGGTCCCAAGGCACCGAAGCCCAGGCCCAGCCAACGCTCTTCCCGCTTTTTTTCATCCTGGTTTTAACCGGGACCAAACTGGAATTTTTATTCCAGGATATTTTCCGGCGGCCCGGCAGGTCCCCGCCCGAAGCCATTTGTCCCGGTTGAATGGGATTAGGGGCTTAAAAAATGAGATTTAAAAATCCAATGACACAGGAGATGAAAATGAAAGCCTATAAAAAAATGCTTTTGTCGCTGCTCGCTCTTTTCAGTGTTTGTATTTCTCCCGCGTTTGCCACGGTGACCGGCGCTTTGTCGGGGACGGTTACGGACGACAAGGGGGTGGCGGTGGAAAACGCCAAAATCACCATCAAAGGACAAGGGATCGAAAAGTCCGCCGTTTCCACGGCGACTGGGACCTATCAAGCCTTTCCTTTGACTTTCGGGGAATACGAGGTCAGCGTGCAAGCCGACGGCTTTGCGCCTTACCAGGCCAAGGTGGAGGTCTCGGGGAACAATACCACCCTCGACATGAGCCTGGTCACGGCGGGAAGCGCGGAAATGCAAATGACTGTGCGCGAAAAGCGCCAACTCATCACCAATTCCGCCTCCAGCAGTAAATCAATCGACGCGGAGGAAATCGCCCAGCTTCCCCAGGGGGACACGGCTTCCCTCCCCAAAATTCTCTATACCACCAACGCGGGGATGGTGGAGGGGCCATTCGGGCAAATCTTCACCCGGGGCAACCACGCCAACCTGCAATACCAGATCGACGGCATCCAGCTTCCCGATTCCACGGGGGGGTCCTTCGGCGAGGCTTTTACTCCCGTGAACATCGACCATATGGACGTCCTCACCGGGGGCCTACCCGCCGAGTTCGGGACGCGCCTGGCAGGGGTGGTCAACATCGTCACCAAGTCGGGGTCCACGACTCCCGGCGGGGATATCGGCCTGGATTACGGGTCCTATAACCAGCTTTCGCCTTTCGCCAATTACGGCGGATCGGACGCATCCGGGGTTTTCCATTACTTCCTCTCGGCCAACAGCACCTACACCGACCGGGGACTGGACACTCCCAATCCTGCGAGTCAGACGGACGACTCGAAGGGAGGCTCAGAGGCGGTCCACGACCAGAGCTACGGTTCCAACCAGTTCGTGAAGCTCGATTGGGTGGCGGACAACTCCAATAAGCTGGCCCTCATCGGCTTCAGCGAGAACAAGTTCTACCAAATCCCGAACTATCCAGTCTCGTTCGGCTCCAACAGCCCATTCTTCAGCACCTATACCGATCCTTACGGGAACGGGCCTTTTAATTACGTGCCATCGGGGACCAACGATACCCAGAGCGAATCCAACAAGTACGTGGAGTTCGCCTGGAAACACAGTTTCGGCGACAACTCCTTCCTGCAGGTGGCTCCCTATTGGAAGCAGTCGAACGCGGTCTTCACCAACGACCTTGCCGACGACCTGGCCTCAACGTCCCTGTTCCAAACCACCGCGGATTCCTTCTCGGAAAACCGGACCAGCAACAACCTGGGATTCCAGGCGGACTACACCCTGCGCGCCGGGGACAGCAACCTCATCAAGGCCGGGGTCCAGGCCCTCTGGACCCAGTCCTTCGGCCCCGTGAACGTCGTTTTCGTGGATTCCACCGGCGGCACGCCGGTCACGACTTCCACCAGCGACGACGCCACGGACAACGGCTACCAGGAGGGGTTTTACCTGCAGGACGACCTGACGCTCGCCAAGTGGCTGGTCCTGGACGCGGGGGTCCGCATCGACGCCACCCAGTTCGTCTTTCCGGAAACCACCGCCAACGACTCCATGGTGGAACCGCGCGTGGGGTTGAGCATCCTTCCCACGGACAACACGAAGGTCCACTTGTTTTACGGCAGGCTTTTCATGCCGGCCCCGCCGGAGGACCTTCGGGATACCTTCATCAACCTCGGCCAGGGGAACCAATTGGCCCCCTACGACATCAAGGCTGAGAAGGACGACTACTTCGAGGCCGGGGCCGCCCAGCAGGCCGGGGACCACCTGTTTTCCGTCAACGGGTATTACAAATTCGCGACGGATATGCTGGATGACGTCCAGTTATTGAACACCGCCATAGCCCAGCCCTACAACTTCTCTACCGGCTACGCCTACGGCGTGGATTTCTCCATCAACGGGAAAATCGACAGCCAATGGTCGGATTTCGCGAACTATTCCTACGAGATCGCCAAGGGCCAGGGAATCAACGGCGGACTCTTCGCCTTTCCCCCCGGTTACGATTTCGAGCCGGGCGTTTACCAATTCCTGGACCACTGCCAGATCCACACGGCCAACGGGGGACTGACCTACAACCCGGGCGACCTCTGGATCACCGCGGAAGGCTTATTCGGCGGGGGCTTGAGCACCGGCCCCAACAACTCCTTGAGGCTTCCCTCACATTTCACGATGGACGCCACCCTGGGCTACGCCTTCAAGAAGGAAAGCGGGCTTTCGGGGCTCAAAGCCAGCCTGGACGTGCTGAACATATTCGACAACCAGTACCCGATTTTCATTGCCAACGGGTTCAACGGCAACCACTTCGAGTCGGGGCGGCAATTCATCTTCCGCCTGGCCAAGGAGATTTAAACGTTTCGAGGAAAACGCCGGCCGGTTCAGGACCGGCCGGCGTCTTTCCGTTTTTAACTTTTGACTAAGAAAGGAATAAATATGAGCGGATTTCTGGAAGGGTTCAAATTTATTTTCCGGGGCGGATTCATGATGCTCCCGCTGTTAGCGTCCTCTTTAATCGCTTTGACGGTGATTATCGAGCGCTGGAGGACCTATTTTAAGCGGTATGCCACCCCGCCGGACCTCATCGAGGGGGTCCTGGACAGGGTAAGGGAAGGAAAGGTTCCGGAGGCGTCCAAGTTTTGCGCGGGAAAGGATATCCCCGTCGCGGCGGTGATGAAAACAGGACTGGAACATTTCACCAGCCCCCTGGTTGAGATGGAATTGGCCATGAAAAACGAGGGAGAAAGCTGGGTGCCGCGCCTGGAAAAGTTCGTCCACGTGCTGGACACGACCATCACCATTGCTCCCCTCATGGGGCTCTTGGGGACCATCATCGGGATGATGAGTTCCTTCAAGGTCCTGACCCAAAGCGGGGTGGACGACCCCTATTCCATCACGGGCGGCATCGCGGAGGCGCTGATCGCAACCGCCACGGGGCTCGTGATCGCTCTGGTCTGCGTCATCGCGCACAACTATTACAACACGCTCATCAAGAATTTCATCTACAAGATGGAATCGGCTGGCTCCCGGCTGGTGGAGGCGCGGATGGCGGCGGAACGGAGGAAAAAATAATGCAAATCCGGCAAAGGCCCATCAAGAAGGTCCGCATCGAGATCATCCCCATGATCGACGTTATTTTCTTCCTTTTGGTCTTCTTCATGGTCTCTTCCCTGGCCATGACGCGCATCAACAGCGTCAAGGTGGTGCTACCCAAGATGTCGGGAAAACCGGAGACGATGAAACAAAACATTATCCTCACGGTCAAGAAGGATGGGTCGCTTATGGTCAATAAAACCCCCGTGACCCTCGACACCCTGGGAAGCCAACTGGCCTACCAGATGCAAACCGACCCCCAGGCGGCCGTGATCGTCAACGCTGACGAGGGCGTGGGTTACGGCTTGGTGTTGGGGGCCATGGACAAGGCCAAGGAAGTGGGGGTCCGAAAATTCGCCCTGGTGGCGGAAGCGGAGAAAAATAAGTGAACGGCACCCAAAGTTACTCCAAATGGGATGATGACGGAAAAAGGATCGGACAGGCCGCAATGATGGCCCTTGGCCTGGAAATCCTTTTCTTCCTGGCCTTAGGGTTGGGGCGGCTTCCTTTTTTGAGGAACCGCTTTGATTCCGCCAACTATGTGGAAGCCCAGATCGTCCAACTACCCGCCAACGCCCATTTGACAGGTACCACGGCCGTCAAGGACGACGAGGAGATCGTCTTCAGCCGGAAACAAAGCCACAAGAAAAAAACGGAAAAGAAGGAACAGCCGAAAGCCCCTGAACAGAACCAGGTGGAGGCCGGCCCACAGTTGGGTCCGACCCACGGTCCCGTGGCCCTTTACGCCCCGGAGCCGGTCATCCCCGTTTACTTACGGAACCAAAACCTCAAGGCCAACGTGGTGATCGAGTTCCTCATTACGGCCCAGGGGGCGGTGACCCCGAGGCTGTTGGATACCAGCGGCAACGACGAGTTGGATGCCATCGCAATAAAAACCGCCTCGAAGTGGCAGTTCAAACCGGCGGCCCAGGACAATGTGCCGGTGGATTCCAAGACGCGGCTTAGGATTACTTTCGAGGTATTCTAGACGGCCGTAAAGGATCTGCCGAAGATTAAGGGGGAATCTGCTTTCGTCCGCGCAGTAGGTATTTTGAGATCGGTTCTAAAAACAACAAAGGACCTCAGGGCTGGACATCCCCCAGGGAAAAAGCCGGTATGTAAGGTCCCAGGTACTTCCTCTTCCACCATGCGCCCGACCCGGCCTTCTCCCCGGAATCCGTGAAATGGTAATCGTAAATTTGGGCGCGGATGAACCGGGGGGGCTTCTGGGGGAAAGGGTTGGTTTTCAACAGAGCCAGGACGGGTTGCGAACCTTGAAGGAGCCTTACCAGGAAATTCACGAACCAGGGGTTTTGACGGGCGTCCCCCAGGGCCGCGAACCACATCTGCCAATCGAGCCTCGGCTGGTGGGGCGCCGCCCAGCGGGGCCGGGCCTTTAAGTCCCCGGCCTTGAACTTGAATTCATATTCCGACCAGCTTATCCCGTCACTGCTTCCTTCCACGGCGATTTCCGGGCGGGTGGTGGTCATGACCGCGAACAAACCGTAACTGTTGACGCTTTGGAAGGGCTCCAGGATTTCAAAAACCGCCGCGAGGGGGGCCGGCCACCTCGGCTCCCACCCGAAAATATAGGGCCATTGGAACAGAGACAGATACAGAACGGCGGCAAAAACGGAACCCGTCACCCACCGGGGCATGGAACCTTTCGGGGGGTTTTCAACGGGGCTGGGAACCCGCCTCCTGGCCCAAGCCGGCCAGGCCGCGTCCTCCAGCGTGAACAAGCACAACCCCAGGGCCAGAAGATTGAAGAAACAATAATTGCCGGTCAAGGCGATCAAGACCTGGAGGGACGCCAGGAACGGGAAGGCCCAGGGCCTCAAGCGGCGGGGCCCGAATACCAGGAATGGGACCGCCAGTTCCACCCCGAACATATAAAGGCAGGAGAGCCCCTGGAACCAGGCCGGCAATTGGTTCATCACCCAGGCTAAGTGGGTCGGGAGGGGCTGTGTTTCGTAATGGTACCGGAGGGCCGTTAAATTCCTCCAAGCGTGATCCCCGCTCACCAGCTTCACCACACCCGAGGAAAACATAAGGCGGAAGAGAAGCCATTGGTACAGCCAAAGTATTGGGCGCGCCGCGGGCGCATGGGATCCCCGGAGTCTTTTTAGGCCGGGGGGCATCATGAATATAGCCAGGAACCCCGCTTCCAGGAGGAGATTGTCCCATTGGAAACTGAGGAAATCCTGCCCGACTTTCACCAGCGAAAGGTAAATCACCCAAAGCCCGGCCAGGCAAAAGGACGGAAAAAAATCGAACAGAAGTAACAGGCTGAGCGCGGCCCCTCCGGCGCAAAGGAGCGAAAGGAACCAATCGCCGCAATTGATCCAGCAAAGGGTGGGGAACTGCAGGAAGCCTGAAGCCCCGAGTTGGCCCTTCACGGAGTTTAAAAAGGACGCCGCGGGCAGGATTCCGGAACTTCCCAGGAGGCCTTCCACCTGGGTCCAAAGGGAAAGGAATGCCGCCAGGTAGGACAGGGCCAGGACTTTCAGGAACCACCCACGGGCAAGGAAATAGGAAGGGGGGCTGTCAGCCGGGGCGGTGCCGCAGGAAGAGGCGGAGGAAAATAAACCCCGGTGGCTTGCCACGAACCCGTAAAGGGCCTCGGAGGCTGGGGCGAAACCCGGAACCCGGTTATAGGCCCCGGCCAGCCATCCCAGCCAGGAGGAGAAGGACAGGGTCTTGAAAACAGCCTCGGCCCCCTCCGACACTCTCCCGTCCGGGCCGATCAGTTGGACGGCGGTTTCGAACCGGTGGAGGGGAATTTCGGGGAAACGGGAGGCGGATTGCTGGTAAGGTTCGTAATCCACCTTGTCGCCGGTGAGGCGGTGCCACCGGGCGGCCCATTTCCTGCAAAAACCGCAATCCCCGTCGTAAACAAGGAGGGGTTTATCCGGTACCCTGGCGACACGGCTAGGGGTGAGGGGGTCCTTTCTCATAAGTTGATTTTGGGGTTATTAGGGGCTTTATTTCAACGGGTCACCCCGTGTCATTGGCCGCGAGCTTTAACCCCCTAGCTGGCCAAGCACTTTGACCCCACCTCTGGCCAGTCACTTTGACCCCCTGTCTGGCCACCGACTTTGACCCCCTTGCCAAGGGCCTCTCTAACCGTCATTCCTTTCTTTTTTCACTTCATGTGAGGAGAACGGCATGACCCGACAAGGGAGGCAGAGCGACATGGCGACTATTCGTGAGATTTTGAGGACTTACCAGGCCTTGGGCGGGTTCAAACCCACTGCCCGGGCCCTGGGATGCAATAAGCACACGGTCAAGCAATACGTGCGTTGGGCGAAAGAACATGGCTTTCTCCAAGGGGAACTTCCCCTGGAAAAGGATTTGGCGAAGGCTTGGGAAGACGGCGAAAAATCCACGCCCGTTCCCGCTCATGCCTTGGAGGCCCTCAAGGGAATCATCCAAGAATGGTTGAAGGAAGATTTCACCTTGATTCGCATCCAGGAGATGCTTCAAGAGCGGCACGGGTGGAAGGGGAGTTACTCGACCCTGAAGAGGTATACGGAGCCTTTTCGCAATGAGAAACCCGCCTACGTGAGGCTGGAGGTTGCGCCCGGCGAGGAGGCCCAAGTGGATTTCGGGCTTTTGGGCCGCTTGTGGGACGAGACGCGTGGCAAGCAAGCCAAGGCCTGGGTTTTCGTGATGACCCTTTCCCATTCCCGGCATATGTACGCCGAGATTGTATTCGCACAGGACGTGAGAACCTGGATCGCCTGCCACCGCCGGGCTTTCGAGTTCTTCAATTCAGTCCCTAAAAAAATCGTAATCGATAACCTGAAAAGCGCCATCGTCAAGGCGGCCCTCTATGATCCCTTGGCCAACCGTACCTACGTGGAATGCGCCAACCATTACGGCTTCATCATCTCCCCTTGCCGCGTCGCCACTCCACGCCACAAGGGTAAAGTTGAACGCGGCGTGCCCTATGTCCGTAATTCCTTCTTCAAGGGTCGTTCCTTCCAGGGCCGCACCGATGCCAACCATCAACTCCGCGATTGGGTGATGAACAAGGCAGGTTTACGGGATCATGGCACCACCCGGCTTCAACCCTTGGCCGTCTTCCAGAGCGTGGAACAGAAGGCCCTTTTGCCCCTGCCTACCGCGGCTTACCATCCAACTTTCTTCAAAGAAGCCACTCTGCACCCCGATTGCCACGTAGTCGTGGAAGGTTCCTATTACTCGGCTCCCTACCGTCTTCGGGGCCAAAAACTACTGGCCCAATTAACCGACACCACCGTTGATATATTTCTCAAACACGAATGCGTGGCTTCCCACGCCAAGGCCACACGCAAGGGAACCTGGCGCACCAACCCGGGCCACTATCCCCCTGAAAAAGCGGTCTTCTTGGAACGAACCCCACAATGGTGCCTCAAACAGGCCCAGGCCATTGGACCTAATACCCATCAATTAATCCAACTCCTGCTGGAACACTCCCACCCCCTGGACCATCTGCGCAAAGCCCAGGGCATTCTGCGCTTGAGGGAAAAGTACCTGCCTTCCCGTCTGGAGGCAGCCTGTCTAAGGGCCCTCCATTTCGGAAACTACACGTACCAATCCATCAAAAACATCCTTCAAAAGAACCTCGATCAAAACCCGTTGGACCCGCCGTCGGATCCTTCACTCAAACCCCAGTCGTCTTTCGATTTCGCCCGGCCCGCGGAGGATTTCCTCCGTGCCTTGGCTCTGGATAAAAATTGAGGAGGAAGCATATATGGAAAATAAACATCAGTTGGAGCCGCACCTGAGAAGGTTAAAACTCGCAGGTATGTTGGAGACGCTGGAAATCCGAAACCAGCAGGCCATTGAATCCCAGATCGGTTATATGGATTTCCTGGGCCAGTTGCTGTTGGATGAGCTGGAGCGCCGCCAAGTGGGCCAACTCCAAAGAAGGCTGAAAAAGGCGGGCTTCTCAACCCATATGACTCTAACGGGGTTCGATTTCGCCTTCAACCCGGCCATCAACCGGCAACAAATCCTGGATTTGGGTACTTGTTCTTTCGTGGAGCGAAAAGAGAACCTATTTTTCATCGGTCCCTCAGGTGTGGGCAAAACCCATTTGGCCTGCGCTTTGGCCCATGAAGTCTGCCGCAAGGGTTATGAGGTACTCTTTATCAAGACCTCGCATGCGGCCCAACGATTAGCGGCCTCGCGCGGGGACGGTACCTGGGAAAACCGATTCGCATCCTTCCTGAAACCCGACCTCTTGATCCTGGACGACTGGGGTCTCAAGCCCTTCGACACCAAGGTCGCCGAGGATTTTTACGACATCATCTGTGAGCGTTATGAAAAGGGCTCCTTGATTTTTACCACCAACCGCAGTCTGCGGGAGTGGCCGGAGCTTTTCGGCGACGCCCTCCTAGCCTCGGCTGCCATGGACCGCCTGGTCCACCATGCCACTGCCGTCGTCATTCAGGGCCCTTCCTTTCGGACCCGTTCCATGCGCGAAGAAATGAAAAAAGAACACAGCAGGGAAAAAGAGGCAAAACTATGAGAAACCCATCGTTCGATGCTGTCTTATTCGTGCAATCTTGCGCCTATTGGTTACGGGATTTGCGCGGGACTTCGTATCATCCAATGTTGGGGAAGCAAAACGCATCTTGTGAAAGGAGTTTGATGGGTCTAAATTAATCTAAAAAAGAGGCCCCGCAAGGCAGGGGTCGAAGTCCCCGAAACAGGCACCCCTCGAAGTGCCCAAAAGAGGGGGGGCAAAGTAGGCGGCCAGGGGGGTTAAAGTGGCTGGCCAGTGACACCCCGAAGATAACCCGGGAACAGCTGTGAACTGGGAACAAGCCGAGATAACCTGGGAACAGCAGGACTTAAGCCGGGAACAAGCCGAGATAACCCGGGAACAGCAGGACTTAAGCCGGGAACAGGCTGAGATAATCCGGGAACAGCAGGACTTAAGCCGGGAACAGGCGGGGATAACCTGGGAACAGGAAGACTTAAGCCAGGAACAGGCTGAGATAACCCGGGAATAGCTGGACTTAAGCCGGGAACAAGCCGAGATAACCCGGGAACAGCAGGACTTAAGCCGGGAACAGGCTGAGATAACCCGGGAATAGCTGGACTTAAGCCGGGAACAAGCCGAGATAACCCGGGAACAGCAGGACTTAAGCCGGGAACAGGCTGAGATAACCACGGGAACTGCTGGACTTAAGCTGGGAACAGAACCAGTTTTCCACCGACCGAAGCCGACTTTTCCGCTAGATTTCACGGTGGCATTTTGCCCCGTGGCGGGGCAAGATGGCTTTTATTCAAAAGCTCAATTTGGGAGGGTTAGATGCGGTTTACACTCATTTTGGCCTCAACCTGTCTTTTCATAACAGCCCTTCTTTATCCATTGGTTTTAAGCGCTAAGGATGTCCCCTTTGAGGTCCTCCCCTGGAACGGCTACAAAGCCGCCCTATCCCTGACCTACGACGACGGCGACCCCTGTCACTTGGACGTGGCAATCCCGGAGATGGCCAAAAGGAAACTAAGGGGTACCTTTTACCTGATCGCGGGCAAGCTGGACCGGCCCGACGATTGGAAAAAAGCCGCCATCTTCGACCAGGAAATCGGCAACCACACCATGACCCACAGCCACGTGAACGAGCTGAAGCCCGACGATGAGAAAAACGAGGTGGTGGAGGCCAAGGATAAACTCCAGCGCTTATGCGGCGTGCCAGTGCTGACTTTGGCCTATCCCTACGTGGAGATTTCGCCGGGCCTGAGGAAATGGGTCGAGGCGGAGAATTTCGCGGCCAGGGGCGGGGGCGGCAACGCATACCTCACGCCGGACATGGAACCGGATTGGTTCAACCTGCCCAGCCAAGCCACCATGACCGCCTTCGCGTACGAAACCTACAAGAATTGGGTGGACCAGGACCTTTCCTCCGGGGCCTGGACCGTGCTGATGATCCACGCCATCGAGCCCTCGAACTGGTACCAGCCCATCACCCGGGAGACCTACACGAAACTCCTGGATTACCTGGTGGAAAAAAAGAAGGACCTCTGGACCGCGCCTTTCGGGGAAGTGTGCGCCTATTGGCGGGCGCAAAAAACCCTGGAAAAAACCGAGCCCCAAAAGGACGGGGATAAAACCGTCATCCGCTGGGAAAAACCCGCCAACCTCCCGAAGGACGTAAAGTTGAAATTAAGCATCCAAGGGGACGGCCTCCAAGTATCCCAAAAGGGGAAGGACCTGAAACCCGCCGATAAGGGTGTTTACGTTATCTCGTTCGACCCGGGGGAATTGACCCTCGTCAACGCCTCCTGGAAACAAGCCAAGGCCGCCGTTTCGCCGGCTCCCATCGAGGCCAAACCGGCTGTCATCGATGAGAAGACCATCGTCGCGGCCCCCGCGAAGGATGTCCTGAAACTGGATGATTTCGAGTCCGACGCCCCAACTTTCGGGAGCGCCTGGTGGGAGGGCTGTGACGGCAACGGGGCCACCAAGCTCTCACCGGTCCCATTCGCGCCTTTGCCCGGGGGCTCGCCCCAGTCCTCCGGCCACTGCGCCGGATTAAAAGGCCACATGGGCCCCATGCAGGCGCCTTGGCCTTGGGCGCTTCTTTCCCTCAACTTGAACAGCGCGTCAGCCCCCGAGGACCTCACGGCCTACAAGGCCATCCGGTTCTACACCCAAGGCGACGGAAAAACCCATACCGTTTCCTTGAACAAGGCCTCCGTATCCGACTACTGCGATTACCAGGCGGATTTCGTCTCCCCTGCCGAATGGACCCAAGTCACCATCCCCTTCTCGGATCTCAAGCAAGCCAACTGGGGAAAGCAGGTTGAGAAGAAATTTAATGACGTCAACAAAATCACTTTTACCCCAGGTTCCGGCGACGCGGATTTTGACTTCAAGATCGACGACGTGGAATTGCTCAAGGATGTCCCGGCCCAGAAATAGGGGAAGGCTCTCTAGGAAAGCAATTTACAATGAAAAATGTACAATGAAGAATTGAAAGCAGTTCACACCTGTTCAAAATAGACTCTTGCCACAGATGTGCCAATCTTCCATAAAGCTTATATGAAGATTGGTACGATACCGACCTCCTTAATTACTCATAGGAAGGTCGGCATGCATGGGATACATGGGATTCAACCCTCTAGATCGTGTCAATGGTTACACCATTGCGCCCGATGGGCGTTATGGCCAAACTCACGAGCCTCGGAAAAATAGATTTTTCCAGAGGCCGTCGGCTGAACCATAAAACACGATCGATAAACTATTCCTGCAAAATCCAGTTTCTTGCCTATCCCCTGCATCCCCTGAATCCATGGCAAAAGACTTAGTTTTGCTTAATGCCTTTGAGAATTAAAAATATCTGAATTTATTTTTGTTATTTGGGTTTTGTGTGGACTGGAACCCTATCAGGCCAACAGTTTTTAGGATTGTATTGGGCCTTTCCTTATCTTTTGGAATTTCCCGGAAGATCGTGCGAGAATCAGGGAGAATGCGGGGCGGTTAAAACGGGTCAAAAGAGGGAATATGTCATTGAAAAAAGGCTGGATAGAAAACCAGAAAAGGACTGGCTCTCCTGTGATGGTGGACTACAAGGTGTTAACGGACCTGGAACTCGCCCAACTGACCAAGGACCCCAATTTTTCCCATTCGACCATGCATCATACGGACTTGGCCCGAATGATGGCGCATCTCTTGCGTGTCACCCCCGAGGATCTCCTGGCGGGCCGCGTGGTTTTTTGCAGCCAGGAACCCCTCCGGCCTGGTATGCACCTGGAGGTCATCACCCATGTCGCTGACTTCAATTGCCCGCTTCACTTTATCGCTGAGGCCCATGACGTCGGCTTCGAGGCCGAGATGAAGGAAATGGTTTTTTCAACCGGCATGAAAGTCACGGCGGTCCACAAGGGGGATATGGAACTGCTTTCCCGGGCCATTGAGCTGCGCAAAAATACCCCTGAAAAGAACTGATCCTTTATGCGAATTTTGAAAAGTAAACCCGCGATAACAAGAATCCTTTTCTCGCTATTATTGGCCCTGTTGTTTTCCCGCGCCCATGGGGCCCCCATCACCCTCCCCGACAATCCCATGATCCAATACTCAGGCCGGATCGATTTTTCCGATCCCAAGGCCCCGCGGTTCGATTGGCCGGGTGTCTCCATATTGGTCAAGTTCAAGGGAAAATCCATTGGTTTCCTATTGGAGGACGGGGGTAACGACTATGACGTCAAGGTGGACGGGAAGCCTGAAAAAGTATGGGTAACCCAGCCCGACCATAACCTCTACACCTTGGCCGGCTTGGCCAACGGGGAGCATACCGTCCAGATCGTCAAACGGACCGAGGCCCTTTTCGGGATTGCCGCCTTCAAGGGGCTGGTTTTATCCGATGAGGGCGTCCTGTTAAACCCGCCTCCCAAACCGGCCCGGAAGATCGAGATTATCGGGGACTCCTTCGCCTGCGGCTACGGGGACGAAGCGACTACCCTGAAATGCGAGAACCTCCGGCCCTTCGAGAACGCGGACAAGGCTTTCGGGGCTGAGGCGGCCCGGGACCTGAACGCCGAATACACCCTAGTCGCCTATTCGGGCAAAGGAATTGTGCGCAATTGGGGGGACAAAAACAAAAGGTCCGCCGATCCTTTTCCAACCCTTTTTAACCGCGTTCTTTGCCATGATCCCGACAAGCCATGGGATTTCTCCCAATGGGTTCCCGACGCGGTGGTCATCCACCTCGGCCAAAACGATTTTTCCAGCAAGCCCGAGGCCGACAGCCAGGATTACATCGATGGATACCTCAAATTGATCAAGGAAGTCCGGGGGAAATACCCCAACGCCTTCATATATTGTTTCGCGACCACGGGCTGGCCCGGCTATAGCTCCTACGTGGAAGAGGTGGTGGCCAAGCGCCATGAGGCCGGGGATGAGCATGTTTATTTCGTGGGATATCCCAATGTTCCCTCGGACGAATTGGGTTGTGATTACCATCCCCAGGCCAAGGCACAAAAGGAGCTGGCGAATATACTGGTTCCGGTAATGAGGGACACTTTGGGATGGAAAGAATGATGCAATAAAACCCAATTAGGTGTTGGGGATTGGAATTTCGGTTAAAAGGCTGCCTATGGGGAAATCTTTCAAGGAAAATAATAAACGGGCCGCTTCACGGCTCGACGCCCAAATATCTGTCATCATTCGGGAGATGGACAGCGAGGATGAAATAGAAAGGCTTCTTGATAGGGATAAGAAGGAGATAAAAGGTGACACTTTGAATATAAGCCTCAGCGGCATGTCCCTGGTAGGGTGCAAGACGCTAAAGGTTGGGGAAAAATTGAACCTCGATATTATGCTTCCCGGCTCGACCGAAATCATAAGGGCCATTGCCGAAGTGGTCAGGTTGAATGAAAAGGGCGCGGGCATCCATTTCCTGGCTATGAAAGAGGGCAATAGGAATGCTCTGAAAACTTATCTCGATGAAGTCGCAGCTAAAAACGACCAGAAAAAAGGCTTCTTTTCCCGATGGTTACATTTTAAAAAATAAAATATTTAAGAAGTGGAATTTCGATCCCGGGGTTGTGACTGTTTAAAGTGTTGAAAGGTCCCTGCGTCAAGATAGGGCTGGGTGCCTGAACCAAATTTTCATAGTGTTGCACTAGAAACTTGAGCCTAATAAACAATTTGTAGAGAGACATTCGATGCTTAAAGCTCACATGGATGCAGTGGAAAATACTCTTCTCGCCACATCGAAAATTCCAGCAAATTCTGGACATGTTTTACATAAAGGGACACCACGAGAATCTTTCATTCGTCAATTTTTGGAAACTCATCTTAGTGAACGAGTTGCAATTGGTAGTGGTGAGATTATCGATTGTCATTCGCAACCAAATCCCCCACAAACTATGCAGCGAAATCAATTTGATATCGTGGTATATAGTCGTGATTTTCCCAGACTTGATATAGGCGGTGGGATTTCGGCATTTTTAGCAGAATCTGTTGTTGCAACAATTGAAGTTAAATCAGAAATAGATGCCACGGGATTAAAAGCCGCTATCAATGCGGCAAAAACTGCAAAAAGCTTGAAGCGAAACAATATGACTACTTTGTTTACCGGTCATCTTCCCCCAAGCGTATTAAATTATGTGGTTGCATTCGAAGGACCCGTGAATATGAATACAATATATGGGTGGATTCAACCATTACATACAGAATTAAATATTCCAACTCGAATATTGTCGACAGTAAATGAGGAACGGTATTCGACACCCAGCCCATCTCTTGATGGAATTTTTGTCTTGGGAAAAGGATTTATCGTTTTCGATAACAAACCATTAGGTTTCATTAACAGTGAAATGCGAAATAAAATGCCTAATGCTTGTTGGAATGTGGTTGATACTATGTCGGGAAATTTACTTTTTTTATTTTCACAAATTACTTTAGCCGTAAGTGGGGTTCTAAGTGCTTCCTTGAACCTATCCCCTTATCTTTCAACATTCAAGGTGCAGGAAAGTCAATTTCTCCCTTAATGTAGAATGGAATTCTAACCGTTTTATGATTGAGTGGCCATTTGGAGGTGAAAAACAATTGATCGGAAAGGTTTGTGCTTAAAGTAGTAGATGTGTTTAGAGAATGATTTGTATTATCTCTTTTAGAATATTAAAGAATTAGGAATAAAAAATGACACCAACTTATCAATTGGATGCAATTTTTAATGAAGCCTCTATTCCAGAGGTGACATTTGTAAAACCTAAAGAACACCGTGATTTAGTCGCATCTTTAGAAACAAAGGGAAAACATATAACTATTTGTGGCCCTTCTGGTTGTGGAAAAACAACTTTAGTTAGAAAAGCTCTACAAGATGCAGGCGTAGGAACGGGTAAATTCGAATGGGCATCAGGTCGTGAATTTTCTAATGAAAATTCTTGGGAGAATTTCATTTCAAAACGGCTGAATTGTTCAATTGATCATGAAGATTTATATAGTTGGATGAAAGCTTGCGGGATATTGGTAATTGATGATTTTCACCATTTGAAAAGCGAGGTTCGTAATCAAATTGGTAAAAATTTAAAACTATGGCATGAAAAAGAAATAAGGATTTTAATAATTGGCATTGCTGCAAGTGCACATGATTTACTAACGATAGATCCTGAATTAGGAATACGTAATGATCCTTATGAAATGAAAGTTCAAGATGATAGTTTCTGCTCAGAAGTAATAGAAAGAGGGGAGAAGGCTCTAAATTTAAAATTTTCCGATAAAAGTATTAGCGAAATTATAAAAGTTTGTAAATGTATCCCTTCTGCCTTGCAGGCGATTTGTAGAATTGCTTGTGTTCATAGTGACGTGAAACAAACATGCACTAAAAACATAACAATTAATATTTCTTTAAGTGAGATTCGGGAAGCGGTATTGAGAATTTATAAAGGAAAATATTTTACAAAAACAATTGGGCTGGCTAAGGGTAAACAACAAGCAAGATCTGTACATAACACTTATTTTGAAATAATTCGTAATATTTGTCTCATTGATAGAAGTGAAATACCAGCCGAAGAACTATTCAAGCGAATCGTAGGTAGCCAGGCAGATCCAAAAGAACGATCGAGAAAAAGCACTTCATTTTATAATTGTTTAAATTATTTACCGGCTGTGATCGCGGATCATGGTTTGGAAGATGCTTTATTTTATGATTCTCAGTCAAGAACATTATCTATCGAAGATCCGTCGTTTCGATTTTATTTATCGCTTATAGATATAGAGGAAATAAAAAAACATATATTCGTAAGATCGGGAGGGTTTGAATGGGATGTTGCAGTTTCCTTTTCTGGAACAATACGACAGATTGTTGAAGAATTTGTTCTTGAACTGAAAAAGAATGGGATTAATGTTTTTTATGATTTTGATGAACAATTTAAACTTTGGGGAACTAATCTCCGGAGGAAATTAGCGGATGTTTATGCAAATGATGCACAATACATGGTTGTTTTTTTAAATGAAGATTATCCAGAAAAGGATTGGCCGAGTTTTGAATTGTCTATCGGTAAAGACGCGCGTGAAAAAAGAACTTCGGAATATTTATTGCCAATTGTAGTTGATGATGTGAAAGTTGTGGGAATTTCGGATGATATTTTTTATTTGGATTTAAGGAAAATTACGCCAATTCAAGCAGCTCACGAATTTATTAATAAACTAGAGTCATCGCAGCAAACTGCATTTGCCTGAATAAAATAAGGGACAAGCTTTTCGTTTCGTGGCAAATAGCAGTATGCGTATCGTGCTAGGTGGCACTTGACCATTCGGCATTTAGAAATATTCATAGAATTCGTCGAAAATTTAGCGAAGTTATAATTACACTATCAGATTAATCTCCTCGGTTTCTTCTCTGAGTTTCTAAGCCGTTCAAAATGTTTAATTTTGCAAGCACACCAAAATCATTCAAATAGCGCATTGAAATTCCCTTCATTTTAATTTTTTCCATATAACTTCGCGTCCCCTCTTAACAGCATCCTTATCCCCTTTAGCCGTATCTTTAACCTGAAGAAAAAAACAGGGCCGTTACGGCAAGGGAGGATTTCATGAACACTCAAAGGCTTTTATTCCTTTTAAGCCCGCTTATTTTCGGGGTGGT
Organism: candidate division FCPU426 bacterium; assembly: GCA_963796105.1. Lineage (GTDB taxonomy): Bacteria > Oederibacteriota > Muellerivitia > Muellerivitales > Muellerivitaceae > CAWCKJ01. The sequence goes on along the minus strand of CAWCKJ010000011.1, from coordinate 107,289 downwards.
TTGCCTCCTGGTTGGCTACACAGTTCGAACGCTAAAAAAGGCCGGGAAACAGGCGCAAGAAGACGCGGAAGAGTCCGCCGAGAAACACACCAGCCGCATCCTGCGGTTGGTCGAGAAGGACCGCCTGGACGGAAGAATCCTGGATTAGGGAGGGAATCATGCTGGAACTTTATTGCGTCGGAATTTTCGCGGCGTTATCGGCGTCGTCACTTTGGCTGATATACGCCCTGGACAAGATGATGGGAGGGGAATCATGAACGCGGTTTATATCATCAGCGGGATCGTTTCCGCGGGGCTTCTGGTTTATCTGGTGGCGGCGCTAGTGAAGCCGGAGTGGTTTTAAACAGCAAAGTTAACCACGGGTTCCGATGGAACCACAGAGGCACAGTTAAGATATTTTTGGGAAACATCAAAACTATTTTCACCACAGTGGTGCTTCGCACCGCACAGAACCCATCGCACCGCAGCGATGGGTCGTTGACAGTTAAAACAATTTAATGGGTAAGACAAAAACCGATCTCACCACAAAGACTTGGGGACACAGTTAAGACGAATTTTGGGGAGCTCAAAAAATAATTTTGAAACGAAGTAAAAGAGGGTTTTGGCTGAGTCTCTGTGGTGAAAAGTGAATTGGGGAGGAATCAATGAATAGCAATCAATGGCTTCAAGTAATCATTTTCTTCTTGGTGTTATTAGCCCTGATTAAACCAACCGGGATTTACATGTCCTGGGTTTATGGGGACAAGCCCTTCTTTATGGAAAAATTACTGGGCTGGCTGGAAAGACTGATCTATAAGATCTGCGGGGTGGACCCTAAAAAGGAGATGGATTGGAAGGGTTACGCCCTGGCCATGCTCTTCTTCAATATCGTTGGCGGAATCATTCTTTATATCATTCTGCGCGTCCAACAGCACCTGCCCCTGAATCCGGCGGGACAAAGCGCGGTGCCGCCCGACCTGGCCTTGAACACGGCCTTGAGTTTCATAACCAACACCAATTGGCAGTTTTACGGCGGCGAAACCACTATGAGCTACCTGACCCAAATGGCGGGCCTGGCGGTGCAAAATTTCGTCTGCGCGGCCTCGGGACTGGCCGTCATGATCGCCCTTATCCGGGGAATCGCCCGGCGGGAAACCACTTTGCTCGGGAATTTCTGGGCCGACCTGACGAGGGGGACCCTCTATATAGTGTTTCCCTTGAGCTTCCTTTTCGCCCTGGTCCTCATCCAGCAGGGGACTCCCCAGACTTTCTCCAATTCCCCCACGGCCTCCCTCGTCCAGGCGACTTCCTATGACCTGCCCGTCACCAACGCGCAGGGACAGCCCGTGAGCGTGGACGGCAAGCCCCAATCCACCCACACGGCGGTAACGGAACAGCCCATCGCCCTGGGGCCCATGGCCTCCCAGGAGTCGGTCAAGGAACTCTTCACCAACGGGGGAGGGTTCATGAACGTCAACTCGTCCCACCCCTATGAGAACCCCACTCCCCTCACGGACTTTTTGGAGCTGTTAGCCATCTTCCTCATACCCATAGCGCAGTTTTATACCTTCGGGGTGATGGTCAGGGACCGGCGCCAGGGCTGGGCATTGATCACCGCCATGTTCCTCATCTTCGCGCCGATGTTCTACCTTTGTTTCTCATCCGAACAGGCCGGCAATCCGCTTTTGAACAAGATTGCGATAGGCGCGCACGGTGAAACACTTCATGACGGCAACATGGAGGGGAAGGAAGTGCGTTTCGGCATCGTCAATTCCACACTTTGGGCCACCGCCTGCACGGCCACCTCCAACGGGTCGGTCAACTCCATGCATGATTCCTACACGCCCTTGGGCGGCATGGTGCCCCTTTGGCTGATCGAACTGGGAGAGGTGGTTTTCGGGGGCGTGGGCTGCGGGCTTTACGGCATGCTGGCCTTCGTCATCGTGGCGGTGTTCGTGGCGGGCCTGATGGTGGGGCGCACGCCCGAGTACCTTGGCAAGAAACTCCAGACATTCGAGACCAAGATGGCCTCCATCGCCATCCTCATGCCGGCCCTCTTGACCCTCATCTGCACGGGGATCGCCGTGGCCGCGGGGGGGGCCGGCACGAACAATCCCGGGTCGCACGGTTTTTCCGAGATCCTTTACGGTTTCGCATCCATGAGCAACAACAACGGGAGCGCCTTCGCCGGGCTTTCGGGCAGTACGTTCTACAACCTGCTGGGCGCGGCGGCCATCTGGTTCGGGCGCTTCTGGATCAAGATCCCGGTCCTGGCCATCGCGGGAAGCCTGGCCAGGAAGAAAATCGTGCCGGAAAGCGCCGGGACGCTTTCCACCCACACGCCCTTGTTCATCATCATGCTGATATCCACGGTTTTAATCGTGGGGGCGCTGGTCTTCATACCGGCAATGGCCCTGGGGCCGATAGTGGAGCATTTAAAGATGATAAGGATGTAACGGGAGAGGGAAGGAGAAGCCATGCCGCCGGTGGAAAGGGAAATGATCGGGCTCTTGTTCAAGGGCGCTTCCACCGTGATGGAAAACATACAGGTATCGGTTTTCCTGGTGGCTTGGCCGGCTTTTTTAATCGGATTTTTGGGGATGGTTCAACATGAAAAAGCGGGGAAAAAAGGCGGGGAGAGGGCGAAGGAAAGTTCGGAAGCAGGTTTTTAAAAGGCAGGGGAGATTCAAAGGCAACAACCGGGCCAAACTGAATAGAACCATGATGAAGGGTTCCGCCGGCAGGGAAAAAGGAGAAACTAAAATGACTGAGCATACTAAAGCCCGCAAGTTATTCGATCCTGAAATCACCCGGAAGGCGGTGATCGCCTCCTTCGGGAAATTGAACCCGGGGCATATGGTCAAGAACCCCGTGATGTTCACGGTTTACGTGGGAAGCCTATTGACGACCGGCCTCTGGCTCCAGGCGCTGGCCGGAAAGGGCGAGGCCGCGCCGGGGTTTATCTTCGCGGTTTCCCTCTGGCTTTGGTTCACGGTGCTCTTTTCCAACTTTGCCGAGGCCATGGCGGAAGGGCGCGGCAAGGCCCAGGCCGACACGCTTCGCAAGAGCCGCCAGGAAGTGAAGGCCAAGAAACTTTCCAAGCCCGAGAAGGGCGCCAAGTCCACCGAGATCCTTTCAGGCGACCTGAGAAAGGGCGACCTGGTACTGGTGGAGGCGGGAGATTTCGTCCCGGCGGACGGGGAAGCTGTCGTCGGGATCGCGATGGTGGATGAGAGCGCCATTACGGGTGAGTCCGCGCCGGTACTGCGCGAGTCCGGCGGGGACCGGAGCGCCGTGACCGGGGGCACCCGGGTCATCTCCGACTGGCTTATCGTCCGCGTTTCCTCCGACCCGGGCGAGTCCTTCCTGGACCGCATGATTTCCATGGTGGAAGGCGCAAAGCGCCAGAAAACCCCCAATGAGATCGCCCTGAATATATTGCTGGCGGCTTTGACCATCGTGTTCCTGATTGTTTGCGCGACGCTTCTTCCCTATTCCATTTTCAGCGTCGCCGTCTCGGGAGCGGGTAAGGCGGTCACGGTGACGGTGCTGGCTGCCCTGTTCGTGTGCCTGGCGCCTACCACCATCGGGGGGCTCCTGTCCGCCATCGGCATCGCGGGAATGGACCGCATGATCCAGGCCAATGTCATCGCCATGTCGGGCCGGGCGGTGGAGGCCGCCGGCGACGTGGACATGCTTCTGCTGGATAAGACAGGCACCATCACCCTGGGAAACAGGCAGGCTACCGAGTTCATCCCGGCCTCAGGGGTGGACGTCAAGGATCTGGCGGAAGCCTCCCAGTTGTCCTCGCTCGCCGACGAGACGCCGGAAGGGCGCAGTATCGTCGTTCTCGCCAAGGAAAAATACGGCCTCAGGGCCCAGGAAATTAACGAGCTGAAGGCCGCTTTCGTGCCCTTCACCGCGCAAACCCGCATGAGCGGGGTGGACATCGGCAAACGCTCCATCCGGAAGGGCGCGGCGGAATCCATCGAGAAATACATCGAGGAACAGGGGGGCAAATACCCCGAGGAAGTGCGGACCGGCGTGGAGGGCATTTCCCGGCACGGGGGGACGCCCCTGGTGGTGGCGGAGGGAAAGAGGGTCCTGGGCGTGATCCACCTGAAGGACATCGTGAAAGGCGGCATCCAGGAGCGCTTCGCGGAGCTGAGGCGCATGGGCATCAAGACCGTCATGATCACGGGGGACAATCCCCTGACCGCGGCCGCCATCGCGGCGGAGGCGGGGGTGGACGACTTTTTGGCCCAGGCCACGCCCGAGAACAAGCTGAAGCTCATTCGGGATTCCCAGGCGGGGGGAAGGCTGGTGGCCATGGCGGGGGACGGAACCAACGACGCCCCGGCCCTGGCCCAGGCCGACGTGGCGGTGGCCATGAACACCGGCACCCAGGCGGCCAAGGAAGCGGGAAACATGGTGGATTTGGACTCAAATCCCACCAAGCTGATTGAGGTGGTCAAGATCGGCAAGCAGTTGCTGATGACTAGGGGGGCCTTGACCACCTTCTCCATCGCCAACGACGTGGCCAAGTATTTCGCCATTATCCCGGCGGCTTTCGCCTTGACCTACCCGGAATTGAACGCCCTCAACATCATGCGGCTCGCCACGCCGCAATCCGCCATCCTGTCGGCGGTCATCTTCAACGCGGTCATCATCGTGTTCCTGGTGCCTTTAGCCCTGAAGGGCGTGAAATACCGGCCGGCCTCTGCTTCCAAGCTTCTTCAGGACAATTTCCTGATTTATGGGGTCGGGGGGTTGATTGTCCCCTTCGTGGGGATCAAGTTGATTGATTTGATTTTGGTGACTTTCGGGTTGGCGTAAAACGGGAGTACAGGCACGTTGACATGCAAGATGAAAATGTAATTTCAAGGAGGATCAAATGATTAATGAATTCGGGGCGCAACTAAAACAATCTTTTAAATTCATGGCCATTTTCACCCTGCTGTGCGGCCTGTTTTACCCGGGCGTGGTCACTCTTTTCGGGCAAATCCTCTTTCCGAAGCAAGCGGGGGGAAGCCTGATCACCGTCAACGGCAAAATAATGGGTTCGGAGCTGATCGGCCAGCCTTTCGACGACGCCAAGTATTTCTGGGGAAGGCCCAGCGCCACCTCGCCATACGCTTACAACGCCAGTAACTCCAGCGGCTCCAACTTAGGGCCCACCAACCCCGATTTCATCAATAGCGTCAAGGGCCGGGTGGAAGGCTTGAGGAAAGCCCATCCGGACATGGCGGGCGCGCCGGTGCCCATGGACCTGGTGACGGCCTCGGGCTCGGGATTAGACCCCCACATCAGCCCGGCGGCGGCCGAGTACCAGGCTTCCCGGGTGGCGAAGGCGCGGGGCTTGGACCAGGCCAAGGTCGAGGAACTCATCCAACAAAACACCGACGGAAGGTGGCTGGGTTTCATCGGGGACCCGGGAGTCAACGTGTTGAAACTGAATTTGGCGTTGGACGCGGCATCCGCCATACCCGCCAAATAACAGGGGAGCTTTGGAATGTGGTTTTAGCGGGGAAGTAGTTTTAGAAGCTGGAAATCAATCAAGGAGGCGCGCCATGGGTGGAGCACTATTGCCGATCGGGATTATGGTGACCATGCTGGTCTTGTCTATTTATTACATCAAGAACATTGGATAAAAGGGTATTTTTTTTAATCAGGTTCACCCTTTAACCACCCCATCCAGCCGAAACTGGATGGGTTTTTTTATCCACCTTCGTGGAAAACCCCAGCCTTGGCTGGGATAAATGTGGGATAACCTGCTGCGGTGGATTCCGCCAGTAAGGTGGCTACATAAAATTAAATTTCCCCCTGTCTTGAAATTTTTGCTGGAGCAAATCTACGATTAAACAGGTTCGTTGGATGAGGTTTGCCAAGCGAGCGGGCCGGAAGCGGCGGTCCATCAAGTAAAAGGGGGAGGAAACCATGTTTATTTATATCCTTATCACACTGGCGGCGGTTCTCGCGGTCATATCCATCCTGGCCTTACGGCAGCCCCCCGAGTTCCGCGTCGAGCGAAAGATGCTCCTCACGGCCCAACCGTCGGCGGCTTATTCCCTCGTAAACGATTTTCACCAGTGGCGCGCCTGGTCCCCCTGGGAGGATGCGGATCCTTCCATGAGGCGTGTATTCGAGGGCCCCACAGCCGGGATAGGGGCTGTTTACCGCTGGGCGGGGAACCGGAAAGTCGGAGAGGGAAGCATGAGGATCATCGAGAGCCGAGCGGCCGAAAGCGTCCTGATCCGGCTGGAGTTCCTCAAACCCTTCAAGGCCACTAATACCACGGTCTTCACTTTCAAGTCCGAGGGGGACCTGACCGAGGTCACCTGGTCCATGACAGGCCGGAATAACTTTATCGCCAAAGTTTTCCACCTATTCATGAATATGGATGAAATGGTCGGCCGTGATTTCGAGAAGGGGCTGACGATGATGAGGTTGGCGATGGAAAAGGGTCCCGCCCAAATGCCCAGGGAGACGGTTTATAGCCGGTAGGAGAAATTCACGGGATAAATAGGGGAGGGAAAATGAAAACACTGGTTCAGGAAATAAAATTCAACACCGCGCCGGAAAAGCTCTATGACATTTATTTGGACTCGGAAAAACACAGCCTGGCCATCGGGGCCAAGACGCAGATGAGCCGCAAGAAGGGCGGGGCCTTTACGGCCCATGATGGGTACATCCGGGGGCGCAACCTCATGCTGGTTCCCGGGAAAATGATCGTCCAATCCTGGAGGGCCACGGATTGGGAAAGCAAGGACGGCGAGTCCATCCTGATCCTGGCCTTCGAGAAGGCGGCCGGCGGGGCCGTGATCACGATGGTCCATGCCAACGTGCCGGATGGGCATGCCGCCCTTCTGGAGAAGGGCTGGAAAGACTATTACTGGAAGCCTTGGAAAAAATACCTGGCGGGGCTCAAGTAAAGACCATTTTCCGGGCCGGGACTACAGGACCCGGATGGGCACCACCACCATGTTGTTGCCCTTGAACAAAAGGCGGCGCTGGATTTCCAGGGACGTCTGGTTGTGCAGGATGGGCGACCAGAAGGTTTCCTTCGCGAATATGAGCTTGCCAGAGAAGAAGGTGGGGTCCTTGAATTCCGCCGCCACCTGGTCGCAGAGCTTTTCCATGCCGTCGAGTATGTCGATGTCCAGGGTATAGCGGAAATCCGAGTGGTAGCCCATCTTGTGGGCCAGCTCCACGTATTTCCTCAGGTTGTCCTCCGTGTTCGCCCTCAAGTTCTCCAATTCCTCCACGCCCTTGAATTTGCTCGAGTCGATCCGGCCGATGGAGATGAAAAGAAGGTCCTTGAACTTGTCCCCGAAAAGTTTGCGGATGGAAAAAATGGCGTGGATGCCCAGCCCGTTGAAATTTTCCACCATGATCACGGCCACGGGGTTTTCCTTGCCGCAGGGGCCCAGGGGAGGCTCGGACGCGTCGCGGTCGGGGAGGGGCAGGTTGATGAGGGCGTCGTCGAGTCGTTTCAAGGCCTTACGGACGTCCTGATAGTGGCGCTTCACCATGAAGCAGAGGAAAACGAGCGCGCCTGTGAGGGTGACCGTGATGAAGCCCCCTTCCAGGAACTTGGCCATGACGGTGGCAACCAGGATGATGAAGGTGAGGGTCAGCCCCAGGCCGTTGATGGCAAAGCGGCTTTTCCAGTCCTTCTGGGTCTTGCGGGCCTGCCACCAGTGCACGCACATGGATAGCTGGGACAAGGTGAAGGTGATGTAAACGTTGATGGCGTAAAGCACGATCAGGGCGTCCACACTTCCCTTGGCCAGGACCAGGATGATGAGGGTGGAAACGCCCATGACCAGGATGCCGTTCATGCGGACCAGCCGGTGGGAAAGGTTGGCGAAACGGTGGGGAAACCAGGAATCCACCGCCATGTTCGACAGCACGTTGGGCCCGTCGATGAAGCCGGTCTGGGCCGCGATGAATAGGAGAAGCCCCTCGGAAATCAGGGTCGCGTAAACGAGCCATTTGCCCACGGCCATTCCTCCCCAGACCCAGGAGCCGAATACGATCTTTTCCAGGGTGCCGTTCATGGTTTCGTCCTTGACGGCCGGCACGTCGCACAACATATAGAGAAGGATGATCCCGCCGGCGGTGAAGGCCAGGGAGACGGCCATGTAGATCATGGTGCGCTTGCCGGTCTGCACCCGGGGCTCGCGCAGGTTGGAAAGGCCGTTTGAGACGGCCTCAATGCCCGTGTAGGTGCCGCCGCCGAGGCTGTAGGCCGTGAAGAAGATGACCAGGAAGGCCCAGAGGCCCCCGGGGCCGCTGACGATCTGGTGGGTTTCCCGGAAAGAGCTTTGCACCACCGGCACGATCTGGGAGCCGTGGCCGATCAGGCCGGCGAAGATCAGGAGGATGTGGGTGGCCACGAAGAGAATGAAGATGGGCAGGAGCGTTGTCACCGATTCCTTGATGCCCCGCATGTTGAGCCAGATCAGGAACAGGACTAGCAGGATCTCGACGGCCAGCTTGTGGGCGATGAAGCCGCCAGGCATGAAATCCCCGATGGCGTCCACGCCAGCGGCGATGGAGAGGTTGATGGTCAGGATGTAGTCCACGATGAGGGCGCAGCCGGACACCAGCCCCGCCACGGGGTGCAGGAGCTTGCTGGCCACCACGTAGCCTCCCCCGCCCGAGGGGAAGTACTCGATGATCTGGCTGTAGCTGGCCGAGATGATGAAGACGGTCAAGGCTACCGCGATGGCCAGGAAGAGGGCAAGGTGGTGGTATTGGATGCCCAGGGATTTGAAGGTTTCCTCCGGGCCGTAGGAGGAGGAGGACAATCCGTCGGCCCCCAGGCCTACCCAGGCCAGGATGGCGATGAGGCTGATCTTGTGGAAGACATTCCGGTCGAGGGGATTCTTCGACTGGCCGAAAAGCCATTCCCGAACTTTTTCTTCCATGACCACCCTCCAAAACGATTCCGGGCCGTCATGAAGATCAGGACGTGCCCTCCGAAGCCTGCGAGGTTAGCTGTCGGGCTCGGCGCGAAAGGCTCGCCGCCCTCTCCTTGCCCGCTTCAACAAGGAAGGAGTTAGCCCCAAATGAACGGGTCCCCCGTTTGTTCCCCTGGGAACAATTCGGCAAATGCTTACTAACAACATTTTAATACTTGGAATCAAGGGAATGATGAAATTTTTTCATGATAATAGCGAAACCTTAATGTTTTTATGAATGTTATTATGGTCTGCGCATAGCGGGAATTATTTCAAAGAAGTGGAGATTGCCGGGTTTGCCGGCACGATTTGTGAAGAATTCAACCGGTTATTCATTGAGGATTAAAAAATAAAATCGTTTTGAAAATGACAGGGTTAAAGGAAGATTGACACTATCAAGATGATGAAATCCAAAGACAGGGAGTGAGAAATGAACCAGGCTTATTTTAAAAAACTATTCGAGTTCGACTTTTGGGCCAATGAGAAGGAATTGCACACGTTAGGGGACATGGAATCTCCTGACAGGGAGGCCATCAAGAAAATAAGCCATGTCCTGCTGGCCAAGAAATTGTGGCTTTCCCGGTTAACGCCGGAGGTACCCGCGCCCGATATGAGCTGTCCGCTGTCGATTCCGGAGTGCTTGAGCCTGAATCATGAAATCAGGGAAAAGACTAATGGGTATCTCTCCAAAATCACCGAGGAACAAATTTCCGGAAAGGTCGCTTATAAAAATCTCAAGGGCGTTCCCCAAGAAACAGTCCTTGCCGACATCCTGACCCAATTGGTCACCCACGGGACCTATCACAGGGGCCAAATCGCCATGCTCATTAAAAAATCCGGTGGCACGCCCCCCGAAACGGATTACGTCAGGTTTGCCGCGAATATGGCTTGATAAAATTAAAATGGCGGGGAATGAGAAGCGCTTTCAGGGAGGAATCTTCTTTTGGATAATAAGAGGCCCGAAGTCGAAAAAGAAGTCATCATGGTTATCGCCGATATCGGGGGTTACACCCGGTTTATGCTGAGCGAGAAGAAAAGCTTGGGGCATGCCCAAGCTGTCATTACCGCCTTAATCCAGGCGGTCATCGGGGAAGTCCGAATTCCATTCAGGATCTCCAAACTGGAGGGGGACGCTATTTTTCTTTACCTGCCCAAGAACACTCCGGACGCGTGGGAAAGGCATAAAAAATCTTTTGAGGATAGCATGGGCCGTTTTTACAAGGCCTTCACCAAGCGCGCCGAGCAATTGCACTTTTCGAGCGTCTGCGCCTGCGGGGCCTGCGGCAACGTGCGGAAACTGAAACTCAAGCTGGTGGTGCACGCGGGGAAAGCCCTGTTCTATAAGCTGGGGAGGTTCTACGAGTTGGCGGGTCCGGATGTCATCATCCTTCACAGGCTCCTGAAAAATCATGTGGAGGCCAAGGAATATATTTTTTACACCGACCAAGCTTGGAAAGAAATTGAGGGAAGATCCAGCATGGCCAAGCACGAGGAAAAGTACGAGGACGTTGGCAGGATAACGGGAAGGCTGCAAATTCTCGGCGGGAAAACCCCTTTGAAAGGGGACCCGAAGTTCGCGAAAAGGTATTCAAGTCTCTGGGCCAAGATGTATTTCACCCTGTTAAAGATGTTCTCCATGATGGTTCACGCCCGGGGCCGGCTCTTCAGGCATCTTTCGGATGAATTGTTTGAAAATTCGGGAGCCCCGAAAGATTAAAAAATACCAATTATTCATATCGCTCATTCCCTGTTAAAAATTTTTAAAAAGCCATTGACATATATAAGTATATTAGTATTATCTAATATATCAAAAGGGGGCTATTGGATTGAAAACTGCCCACGTCCATAAAGCGGCGCATTGCGTTAAGGCTATCGCCCATCCTATCCGGCTCTCGATTCTCTCAATGCTGGCGGAGGGCGAGAAGAATGTTCAGGAACTCACGAAGGAACTGGGAACAAGCCAGTCCAATGTCTCCCAGCACCTTTTCCAAATGCGGGCCAGGGACATCGTCGTGACTAGGCGGGAAGGAAATATGGTTTATTACTCGATCCAGAACCCGAAACTGCTTAAGCTGATCGAGTTGATGCGGGAAGTTTTCTGCGGGGAATGAGGCAAAGAGGGTTGATTTTTTTTGGAATTCTATATAAGCATTTGATAATAAACTGATAAAGGCGGAGGAAATTATGCGAATGATCATCGGGGTGGTCCTGGGGGGCTTGCTGGGGTTCGGATATTACAAGGTAGTGGGTTGTTCCACGGGAGCCTGCCCCATTACTTCCAACCCCTGGATCAGCACCTTTTACGGGGCATTCGTGGGTTTGATGTTGAGCCACTCATAAAAAGGAGGATGTCATGAAACAAGTCAAGGAATTCACGGTTGAGAATTGGGAGAAGGAAGTGCTGAAATCCTCGAAGCCCGTCCTAGTTGATTTTTGGGCGCCCTGGTGCGGCCCCTGCCGGATGCAAGGGCCCATCGTGGAGAGGCTAGCGGAAGAAGTGGGGGAAAAGGCCGTCGTCGGGAAACTTAATAGCGACGACCATCCAGAAATCGCGGCCAAGTACGGTATCCGCGGGATTCCGACCCTGATGGTTTTCCAAAAAGGCGAGCCCAAGAATACTTTCATTGGCGTGACAAACGCGCCGGCACTGGAAGCCGCATTACTGGCGGCTGGAAATTAAGCCAAGAACTCGCTTAAGAAGTTCATGTTGGCCTGTAGGGGGTGTGAAATGGAATTTTTAATAGCGGTTGTCATAGGGTGCCTGTTCGGATACGGATACTTCCGGGCGGTGATCTTGAAAACCAGTTTTCAAGCCATTAAGGCAAAACCTTGGAGATATGTCCTCTATGGGATATTGGCGGTTTTGTTGATGGCCTATTCAACCGGGTGCGGTTTAATCGGACAGGAGAAAGAGGCGGACAATCCGGCCTTGAAGGTTTTCAGCGCCGCCAACTGGGAGGAGGAAGTCCTGAAGTCGAAAAAGCCGGTATTAGTGGATTTTTGGGCGCCCTGGTGCGGGCCCTGCCGGATGGAAGGGCCTATCGTTTCTAAACTGACCGACGCGGTGGGGGACAAGGCCATCGTGGGGAAGCTCAACGTCGATGAACAGGGAGGGATTGCCAGCCGGTACGGCATCCAAGGAATTCCCACCCTCATTGTTTTCATGAATGGAAAGATCCTCGACCAATTCACGGGTATGACGGATGGCGAAACCCTCAAGGAGGCGTTGGAAAAAGCGGGGAAGAAACTATGAACCTGAACTAAGCCTTAAAAGAAACAGTGGTTATGGAATGAGGAAGACGTTATTAAAAAATGGGGAGGCAGTCATGAAAAAAAATATTCATCCGGTGGAAAGAGCGGTGAGAATCGCCGCGGGGCTGGTTCTGACCAGTCTGGCCTTTTGGGGGCCATCCAGCTATTGGTTCCTCTTAGGTCTGATCCCCCTCGTTACGGGGATCCTGGGCTGGTGCCCGCCTTACGCGATGCTGGGTTTCAGCACATGCGGGGTATCGCCCAAAAAGAGTTGAAGATTGTGACTGGCATGAAAGGTAATGGGCTGGAAAAAGAATGAAGTGATTTCGATAAGTCATTCCAAACAAAAGGAGATTTTCATGGGAAGCATTGGTTCGCTGATCAAGATGCTGCTGGGTGCCGGTCCCTCCAACCCGGCCGCGGAGTTATCCCCTCAGGACGCGTTCCAAAGGATCAAGGGGGATAAAAGAATCCAGCTGGTGGATGTGCGCAGCGCCGAGGAGAATCGCGAGGGCCGGATCACCGGTTCCAAACTGTTTCCCCTGCACGAGCTGGCGAACCGCCTGGGGGAAATCGACAAAACCAGGCCCCTGATCCTTTACTGCCGGAGCGGGAACCGCAGCGGAATGGCCTTGCGCCTTTTACAGGACAAGGGATTCACGAATGCGGCCCATATCGCGGGGGGGATCTCATCCTGGGGCCGAAGCGGACTTCCCATCGAATCGTAAGAACGGACTCGAGAAAGTAAACCCAAGTGGAAAACCTCAAAAAAGTCGTCATTGTCGGGGGAGTGGCGGGCGGGGCATCCTGCGCGGCCAGGCTTCGGCGCCAAAGGGAGGATTTGTAATTAATGGTAAATCGAGGCAATCAATAAAACCCGAAAGTCTCATTGCGGACCGCTCTGGGATTTCTTTGAAAAGAAAGCAACTCCGAAGCCGGAAATCACATCAGGTCACCAAAAATATTCAGGGCGACCTCTTTATCTTTCTTGATAACAAAAACCTTTCTTGAGGCGCAAATTTAGCTTCGGCCCAAGCCATGACCCGTTTGTCGCAGGAAAGTTCCGCATTCAGGATGTAGAGCGGCGGCCTGGAGGACACGATCCATGCCTTGATTTCCAGGGCCGCCTCGCATGGGACTGGATGAACGAAACGGACATGAAGGTCGCCGGTTACAGCCTGTATTTTATGGTGGAAAAGGCAATGCGTCATAGCCGCGTCCAGTAAGGAGGAAATCACTCCTCCGTGGAGGATTTTCTCGTATCCTTGCAATCCTGAATTTCCCTGGAAGTTTGTCCAGACCGAATCGTCCTTCCCGGCTTGGAAGGATAATTTCAGGGACAATGGATTCAAATCCCCGCAAATCAGGCAATGGCCGTGGCCATTCTTTGCGGCAAGGGATATGGAATCTTCAACATTAGAAAAGGAACGATTCGTTTTAATGGTTGCGGGAATATTTCCCGTTTTCTCCCGCCAATGCCCCAGGAGCGCCGGATCTTCACAAGCCTCAACCTCCGGCTCTAAAGTCGAGTGGTTGATGTTCCAATTCTCATGTAAATAATTTTTCAACTTCAATATAAGCTGGCCAACAGCCCGGGCGTCATTCTCAGGCGATACGGCCACATGAGCCGTCAACAGGCGTTGCCCCGGCCCGTTTTCCCAAAGATGGATGTGATGAAGGCGGACAGATGGATAATCACGGGAAACCCGGGTTGCCAGCCTGTCCACGTCCAAATCCACCGGGACTCCTTCCAACAAAGTGGAAAAAACACGCCGAAGGAGACTGATGGCCCCAACAACCATCAGGACCCCAATAGCTAGAGCGGCAAGGGAATCCATCCAATGGCCCTGATGGAGGGGGGCCAACAGCGCCGCCAACACTACCGCTAGGGAGGAAAAGGCGTCTTGGAGCATGTGGATGAAGGCGCCTCGGACGTTGACATCGTCGTGATCGTGGCGTTTCAGGAGCAGGACTGATCCAAGGTTGGCGGCCAGGGCCGCCAGGCCGACGGAAAGCATGATGCCTGATTTCGGCACGCCGGGATTTCCGAGGCTTTGCAGGGCTTCCCGGGTGATAAGAGCGGCCAAAACCAAGAGGAAGATGGCGTTAATCATGGAAGCCATGATTTCCATTCTTTTAAAACCGTAGGTATAGCGGTTGGTGGGGGGAAGGCGTCCCACCTTCCTAGCCGCGATGGCCAGCGCGATGGCACCTACATCGCTCAAGTTATGAGTCGCATCTGAGAGAAGGGCCAAGCTTCCGGAAAGGAACCCAGCCAGAAATTCCCCCAAGCTGACAGCTAAGTTTAAGAGGAGGGAAATCCAAAGTCTTCGGTCAAGGTTGGAGTAACCGGAGTAGTGGGGTTCATGGGAATGACTCATTGCGGCTTTCCTTCAGACGGTTGGTTTTTTAATCCCGAACTTTACCGGGAAGAAAGAAAAACCTAAAAACCTTCGGCTACGATCTTGATGCTGATGGTAGGTTCGGCTTTCCTGCGCTTGTAAACAACTTCTTCCATATCTTCCAGAACCGGTAACACCGCCTCACCGGGGCCGATCAGGCTTAAATGGGCGGATTTCAAGGTGCCGGGATAGCTGTGAAGGCCCGCGAAGTGCTTGGGGGACTGGTGGATGTAGGTATAGCCCTGGGGATCGTAGCGGCATGCGGATTCGATCACCGGTTTCTGGTCGCCTTTATTCAACGCCTTCGTCAGCATGACTTCCAGGCTGTCCTCGTCCAATCGGCGGTCCGAAATGTCGAAAAACACCGTGGATACGCAATAATTCTTTTTAGGCGCCAAACGGAACTTTTTGGACGCGTCCTGGACCGAATGGAACAACTTTTCGGGTTGCTCCTGGCGGGCCATTTCCTTGCTGACGATTTCTCTCAAGCTGACGGTTTTCACCGGTTTCCCAATGATTTGGTTGCTTCTCTCGAACATCAGCTTTCCATCCTTTTCGGGACTGCAGGTGTAGAGTTCGTCGATCAACTTTTTAGTTGCGGGGTCGTAAATCAGGACCCGGTGGGATTCTGAAAGGATCCAGGAATATTTCAACACATCCCCCGCTCCAACGTTCCCGAGGCCGGGATAGGGGACGAAATCCAGGATGATGAAATCATTTTTCAGGATGGTTTCGTTGCCGAATTCCAGCAGGGCTGAACAGCGTTTTTTCACATTCTCCGGGAATGAGACGTTCTCATAAACAGAGAAAAGGCCCGTGCCTTTGGCGTATTTGGAATCATCCAGGGATTCAACCATTGGATTCCCGATCAACTTTTGTTAAATGTTTGAAAATACACTCCATTCGAAGTCTTTGGCTGCCTTAAAACTCAGATTTAAAATTTATGAATAAATGATGGCTTTGTAGCCTTCCTTCTCAATCGCCTTGATTGCTGCTTCAAGATCGAAAATGTTCTCGTGGGTAATAATTGCTTTTGGAGGGACTAATTGAACATCAACCTTTTGTACGCCCGAAAGGGAAGCCAAGGTTTTCTGGACGGTTTGGACGCAATGGTTGCAGGTCATACCCGTAACATTCAATTGTGTTTCAGCCAAAGTATATTCCCTCCCTTATTTGATTTATCCACCAACAGAAGCGATAGTTTCTAGGAAAAGAACGACACCCGAAATAATCTACCTGAAATGGCCTATCAGGATGAACAATTATGCCCGGAACCGTGTCCTCCGCAGCATTCCGCCGTGGTCGCGGCCTGGAGGCTGTTTGATTTATATCCCATGAGGACTTCTTCTACCGTGCGGTGTTCGGATAAAAATACCTGGATTCCGGCGGCTTGGAGTTTATGAAGGGCTCCCTTTCCAATGCCCCCCACTACGACGCCGTCGACTGTTTCTCCGGATAGCGTTTGGACGGGCCGGCATTCCCCGTGCTCGTGGACTTGGTTGGGGAGCGAACGGCAATTACCGCTATCGGTATCAACAATCAAGAATTGGTTAGCCGAGCCAAAATGACGGCTGATTTCGCTTTTAAGCCCATTGTTTTCTTGGACTGGTATGCAGAGTTTCATGAGGTTTGCTCCTTGGATAAAAAAAGTGACACTGTCTATTATGAGCATATGTTCATAATGGTCAAGGGGAAAATGAGGATCGAAATGCGTAGGGCGGTTTCCGGAGTTCGCGGATTTTCTTGCCGCTGGTTTCTCAGATGAAAATTGTCGCTTTGCTAGTTCCGGCTTGCTGCAGGAACTTGGCTACGCCGGCGGGTTTCATGCCCGGATAGTCAATCATCTCCTCCATCTTCATCCCCATGAGATCCATGCTCATCTCGCAGACGTAAATTTCAACGCCGTTCTCACCAGCCTTCTGGATTAATTCCTCCAGGGACAAAACGTTTTTCTTCTTCATCAAGCTTTTCATCATGGCGGTGCCCATGCCCATCATGTGCATCTTGGATAGCGCCAGGTTTGGACTGCCCTTGGGAAGCATATGGCCGAACATTGTGGCCATGAAATCCTTGCCGCCTATGGACTTCTTGGGATCGCGCAGGGCCGCGGTGGCCCAGAAGGTGAAGAACATGGTGACCTTTTCGAACATGGCGCTGGCGCCAGTGGCGATGATGAAGGAGGCCAATAACTTGTCCAGGTCTCCGCTCATGACCACCATGGAAAGCTTGTCCTCAGGCGCGTTTGCCTTGAGTTGTGCGACCTCCGATTCGAGGGAGTGAACTTTTTCGGCGATTTCCTTCAGGTTCGGTTCGGGCATGGCGGACTCCTTTTTTTAATTGTTTCTTGAACAAATGTTTCACATCGTGATCGGACAACCCAATTAATTGGCAGCAAATTTCATCCTCGCCCCGGCAACCCAGGCAATCCGGGTGGTGAAAAAAAGGCATATTATTCCGGGGGGCGACCCATGCCGTCTTCGGACCCTTCGCGCTTACTCGCCGCATGGCTTGGTGGTTCCTGTTCCGCCCGGTAGAAAATGAAGATAGAGGGCCAGGGGCCTGTAAAAGACATGGGCCAGTTTGGTCATGCCGGCCAATAGGACCAGTTCCATGGCCATGACCGTATGGATCAACAATACCCATGAATGCACGGAGGCGGTCCAGTGGAAACCCACGGCAGCCTCCAGCCAAAAGCCCGTCACTCCCAGGATCCAAAGAAAAATCAGCAGCCACCAGTCGGACATCTGGCTGTGTTTCACGGCGGCGTCCTCGGCTTTCCAACGGCGCCAGATCGCGAAAGATACCCCATAGAGCAGGGCCAGGCCCGAAAAGGTACCTAGAATCCTGGCGGGCCAATAGAGCTTGGTTCCCAAAATATAGATGAAAAGAAAATCCGAAGTGGTGGCGCCCAGAAGGCCGAAGAATCCTCCCATGATGGCCAGGTGAACGGCCCAGGGCGATGTCCATCCATGGGTTTCGTTCGCGGCCGGTTTCTGGCGGTTCATGGTCAAGATTTCGAGAACCGTGGCTTTTCCGGCGGAAAAATATTCCTTCAGGGGCCGTTTCCAAAAATCCTGCTGGCCTTTCAAGGCGTTGGAACCAAAACGCACCAGTGACACAATCATGGAAAGACCCAACAGACCGAATATGCCCATGCCCAGGAAGTGAATGGAGTCGTAAGGAACCAATTTGAATATCCAGTCCGGGAATTCGTGGTGGGGTTTACTCGTCAGCAAAAAAGTCCCCAGTAACAACGCCAGAATCGCTGTAACCGCCAAACCCAGTGCCTGACTTTTGTACATCCAGGCGGCCAGGCCGGTTGGCTCGTAACGAGCCACGGCCCAGCGCCTGAGCGCGGCCATGTATTCCCCGGGTCCTGCCTGGCGCGGGCAGGTTTGGGTGCATTCCCCGCAGTTGTAGCAAAGCCACATTTCCTGTTTTGATAGCAGTTCCGCTTTCGCCCCCAATTGCCCCAGCCGGATCATCTTGCGGGGGAAAGAGGATTTCTCATCGGAAAGGGGACAGACAGCGCTGCAATTGCCGCAGTTGAAACAGGCGGAAATGTCGAAAGCGCCATAGAACCGGATATCTTTAATGAGGTTTGGGTTGACGGAAATGCTCATGGCTTGTCCTTATGCTGGATGTAACTTGGGTAGGCTCCGCGCTTGGGACCGTCCGCGACCTTGCCGTACTTGCGTAAAGCCGCGATATACCAAAGAAGCTTCCGGGTGCCAATGCCAATGGTCTGGGCTAATTCAGGAACAGTCAAGGGGCCTTGCCCCAGGGCGTTGAGCACGGCCTTTTGAGTTTTAGCCTGGTCCTTGACCTCATTCAGCAGGGCCGGGGAAGATGGACCCCGATGTTCCCGGACGGACTTGAGCTGTTCCTTGATTTGCGTGAAGTTTTTTTCGGTCATATTCGTTTCCTTTAAGAAGCGGCAATGGCGTCGGCCATGGCCTCAAACTGGTCCAGACGCCATCCGGCGATGTTGAGAGCCCTGGGCTGGCAGACCGCCACGCAGGCCCCGCAACCTTTGCATAGGGCGGGGTTCACGGCGACGATCTGGCTGTTCGGAGCGGCCCCGTCTTGAGGAACCAGGCTGAGAGCCCCGGTATAGGAGCATTCCGCCAGGCAATGGCCGCAGCCGTCGCAAAGTTCCTCTTGTAGTTCAACCACGAAGGGGTCCAGGCTGATCTCGGCCTGGGAAAGAAGTTGGGCGGCTTTGGACGCCGCCGCGCCGGCCGCAGCGCAGCTTTCGTCCAGCGTCATGGGAGCCTGGCAAGTTCCGGCGAGGAAGATGCCGTTGTTGGGCACTTCCACAGGCCTCAATTTGGGATGGGCTTCCTGCAAAAAACGGTCTGAACCGACCGGAAGTTTCAGGCTTTCCACCAAGCCTTTGATGTCCCGGGGGACGATGCCGGTTGAAAGGACCAAAAGATCCACGGGAATTTCGACTTCCTGGTTCCAGGTCAGCACATCACGGATTTTCAAGCGGGCCCGGTTTCCGTCCTCAATGTATTCAGGCAGGGACTCGTCGGTGTAGCGGAAAAAAAGGGCGCCTTTTTTGGACGCCTGTTCGTAATAGGCCTCATGGCCCCTGCCATAGGTGCGGATATCCTTGTAGCAGTCATAAACCTGGGTTTGGGGAAAACGGTCCATCACCTGGTTCGCGGCGTGCAGGGTCGCTGTACAGCATACCCGGGAACAATAATCATTCACCTTCCCGTCAGCCTGGGGAGGATGGATGCCCTCCACCTGCCGGCTTCCAACGCAGTGGATGAAGGCCAGGTTCCTGATCTCCCGGTCCTTCCATTTCAGGACCATACCTTGGGGGCATGAGGCCAAGTCTTTTTGGAATTCCGGAAGGGTGACGACCCGTGGCGATGAACCGAAACCAAATTCGCCCGGAACGGGCTGGTACGGGTCGAATCCGGTGGCCAAAACCAGCGCTCCGGCCCGGATCTTCAAGGGTTTGCCCTCTTCCAAGGCGTGAACATTGAAATTGCTTACAAAGCCTTCCACGGATTTGATTTCGCACCCCAGGTGCACCCTGATATCGGTGTTTGTGGTTACGGCCTCGGCCAAAGTGCGTGCCAGGCTGGCGGATTCTTCCTCAGTGGGGAAGACCCGCCCCATTTCCAAAAGGCGCCCCCCCAGGGTTTTTCCCTTCTCAAAGAGGTCCACGGGAAGGCCCATACCGGCCAGGGACAAGGCGGCGGTGAGGCCAGCCGCGCCCCCGCCGATGACCGCCACACGATGCTCGGCGTTGACGCGCAGGGCCTGCAGGGGATCCTGACGGGCTATCTTTTTGACACCCGCCCGGATGAGGGCCAATGCTTTTCCCGTGGCGGCGGTCTGGTTGTCCTTATGAACCCAGCTTACCTGCTCCCGGATGTTGACGTGCTCGTAGAGGTACGGATTCAGGCCGCCCCTTTGAAGGGCACGGCGGAAGGTGGTTTCGTGCAGGGCCGGGGAGCAGGCGGCCACGACTACCCGGTTGATCCGGTTGGCTTGGATATCCTCCAGGATCAAGGCTTGGCCCGGGTCGGAGCACATGAAGGGATATTCCTTGGCCAAGGCCACGTAAGGGTATTCGGCCGCCAGTGTGGACAAGGCTTTGACGTCCACCACGTCGCTGATATTACCGCCGCAATGGCAGACATAGACGCCTACCCGCACATCCTCGGTGGATTCGCCTAAATTGGAGTGATCCGTATGTTTTTGGTCTTCCATGATGTCCTCAGTATTTTTGCTGGTGAAGGTATTTCAGGGCTTCAGTGGCGGCGGAACCCGCGTCCACGATGGAGTCCACGATATCCTTGGGGCCGATCGCAGTGCCTGCCGCGAATACGCCCGGGGTGGTTGTCCGGGTTGGGGCCAATTTGGACTGGGGGCTTTCCAGGAAACCGTCTGGGGCGCAGTTCACACCCGCGAAATTCTCCAGGACGGGGTCCGCCCCGGGAAGCATTCCCAGGGAGAGAACCACCAGATCGTGTTTCACTTCCTCGGGCAGGGAATTGGCTTCCTGCCGCTCGATGCGAATGATCGGGTTGTTTTCGGCGTCCTCGGTGATTCGGGCGACCTTTGCCTTCACGAAGTTGATGCCCATGGATCGTGCGCTGGTTACGAACTGCTCGTAACCCTTTCCGAAGGCCCGGATGTCCATGTAGTAGATGGTGATGTCGGCGGTGGGGAGTGAACCGGAAAGAAGCATGGCCTGCTTGACGGCGTACATACAGCAGACTCGGGAACAATAGGGCACCCCCAGGCTCTGGTCCCGGCTTCCAGCGCATTGCACATAGGCGATGCTGTCGGGGATCTTGCCGTCGGAGGGGCGCAAAACCCGGCCGTAGGGGCCGTGGGGTGCCAGGAGCCTTTCGGCTTGCATGGGGGAAATCACGTTGGGCAACAGCGCCTTACCGTACTGGGGTTTGCCGTCCATGGGCGTCAATTGATGGCCCGTGGCCAGGATGACGGCTCCGGCCTCCACCAAGGTCTCCTGGTCCTTATGCAGAAAATCAATGCAGTCCGTGGGGCAGGCCCTGGCACAGGCGCCGCAAAGGATGCAGTTTTCCATGTCCAGCACGGCGTATTGGGGAATGGCGTTGGTAAAGGGAATGCGGATGGCCTTTCGGGCCCCCAGGCCGTGCTCATACTCGTCGGGAACCAGGACCGGGCAAACTTCCTCGCAACGCCTGCACCCGATGCAGGCATCCTCATGGACGAAGCGCGCCTTTTGTTTTAGGACGCCTTTAAACGAAGGGCCGTCCTGGCGCAGGTCTTTAATTTCGGTATAGGTCCGGGTCGTGATGTTGGGGTGGTGGGCCACCGAGGCCATGCGGGGGGTGGTGATACAGCTGGCGCAATCCAGGGTGGGGAAAACCTTGCTCAAGTTGATCATGCGCCCGCCGATGCTGGGCTGTTTCTCGATCAAAAGGACTTTCTTCCCCTGGTCGGCCACGTCCAAGGCGGCCTGCAAGCCGGCGATTCCGCCACCCACCACCAATACATCACATTTAACGGTATTTGCTTCCGATACCCTTTGCATACGAACCCCCGACCCTTCTTATTTCTTCCGCACCAAGTACAGGCTGTCGTAACCGTCCTTTTCCTTGAATCCGAGGTATTCGTGCCCCATCTTGGTGCACCAGGCGGGGATATCCTCCCGGCTGCCCTTGTCGCCGGACATGATTTCAAGGATTTTTCCAACCGGCACGGTGCCGATGGCCTTCTTGGCCTCCAGCAGGGGACCTGGGCAGGCCATGGATCGCGCGTCCACCTGCTTGTCCGATGTGATATTGGAAAGGTCCGTCATGATGAGCCTCCTCTTAATTTTTTAGTTAATGAGTCTTCAGACCCGGGCAATAAAGTTTCTTCAACAGTACGACCAGGTGCCGGACCCGGACGTCCTGAATTCCGTAATAAACACGGTTGTTTTCCTTGCGTTTCCGTAAAAGGCCCTTCCCTGAAAGGATGCGCAAGTGCTGGGAGAGATTTCCCTTGGTGCTTCCCAGCTCATCCAACAATTCCTGGACAAAATGTTCCCGCTTTAGGAGAAGGCAGACGATCAGGAGCCGGGTGGGATGGGCCAAGCAGGCCAATATTTCCGCGCCTTCCCCGGCGTGGTCTATCTGGTTTTTATTCATGTTTGGTCACCTCTTGCTAGATTGCCGTTTCCATTTCGGAAATTTCTTTCAAAAAAGCCGCCCTGCATACGGTACAGATGGTCGTGAGCTTGAGCCGGTTTGTCGGGATTCCACGTTCCTTCATGCGCTGATAGACGCGGCCGATTCGGGCCGACAACCGCGGGTAGGCGCCTTCGTAGGGGCAGTCTGATCCGCTGGACATCACGATGATGCCGGCAAAACCCTTCTCGAAACACCTCAGGTAGAAATCGTCGGGGAACAGGACTGGGTCGGGGACCCGGAAGATATAGGTGTTTGGCGAATACTGAAGGCGCGCTTGGCCCACCGCGTTGGCGCCGGGATAGGAACTCGCCAGGGTCGTCAAAATCAATATTTTGGGGGCTCCCTGGCCGATCCTCTTGAGATCCGCCGGGTCCACCACTGCCGCGATGCCAGCCATTCATCCACCCCTTTACTGATTTAGCATATGCTAAACTACTAAATCACTTCGATTGAATATTAAGGCGAGAGGCTGATTAGTTTGATGATCTAAATCACATTGAAACGGGAAGGGAACCGGCCCGATAGATAGGCCTTGACTATTATGGTCATATGCTCAAAATAATCGTAGCGGAAACCCATGCGGGTAAAACCCCGGTAGGATTCGGAAGGATTTAAACGGCGGTTGAGAATATTAGGACGAGGCTGGGCCTGGATTGGGAGGTATCGCCTTTTGAGCCGGGGTTTTCATATCCGTCTGGATATGAAGGGCGTTGCCCTTGACCAGGGCCGTGGCGACTTTCTTCCGGGCTGACTCCAGGATGCGCCCGAAGGTGGGGCGGGAGATGCCCATTTTTTTCGCGGCCTTCTCGTGGTAAAGGCCCTCGAAATCGGCGAGCCGCAGGGATTCCATTTCATCGGCTTCCAAAAGGATTTCCTCCAAATCGCTCATGGGAATGCCGCGGGGTTTGAAATAATTCGAGTCGGGGCGGCATTCGATTCGACGTGGACAGCGTGGCCTGGACATGTTCCCTCCGGCGCATATCATAAACCCCGGGCGTAAAACCGCAAGGGAATGCCCGGGAATCCGCGTGGAACGGCGGGGTTGTCAGAAACGCATGAATAAGGATTGATCATACGATCCTAAAAATGGAAGGGGCAGGGATGGAAACCAGGGATTTTAACAAAGAGGCCGCTACCTGGGACGAGAAACCGGGACGGGTCAAACTCGCGAGTGACGTGGCCGAAGCCATCAAAATCCATGTCCCCATAACGAGGGATATGGAGGTGCTGGATTTCGGGTGCGGGACGGGGCTGGTTACACTCCAACTCCAACCCCTTGTGCGCGCTATCACGGGCGTCGATAGTTCCCAAGGTATGCTCGATATTCTCCGGGATAAGGCCGTGAAAATGGGATTAAAAAACGTAAAAACCAGGTTCCTGGATCTGGAAAAAGGCGGTGAATTGGAAGAGCGCTACCATCTCATCGTCAGCAGCATGGCAATCCATCATGTCAGTGACACCAAAGTCCTTATCGCGCTATTTCATGGTTTGTTGAAACCGGGGGGAATTCTGGCCCTAGCGGACTTGGACCCGGACGGCGGATTTTTTCATGAGGATAATACCGGGGTTTTCCACCATGGTTTCGACCGGGCGGCCCTGGCGTCGATTTACCGGCAAACCGGATTCGACAGCATCCAGGATTGGACCGCGTCGAAGGCGGAGAAGCCCGCCCCACAAGGCGGGACACGAACCTTCACGATTTTTAATGCCTCTCCAAACGGTACCTGTTGAAATAAAGGAATACAGGAGTATACTCATTGTTGGAGGGGCAAATTATGAACTACCAACGGATGAAGGGGATTGAGATTTTCAAGGAAATCGATACAGAAGAAAAGGCACGTCAATGGGTGTGGAAGAGCCGTTTTGCCGGAAAAGACTTTGTTTGCCCACAATGTGAAGGAGAAAGTTTCTGGCAACACAAAAACCGCCCCGAAGTGCGGGAATGTGACTATTGTCGAAAGCAAATACGGCTTCGAGCCGGAACGATCTTCCGGAAATCCAAGATCCCAATCTTAACCTGGTTGAGGATGATTGGATTGGTGATGCAAGGGAAAAGGGGCATTTCAGCCCTGGAACTTCAGCGGCAATTGGGAATGCCCTCCTACGATACCGTTTGGAGGATGTTGCATAAGATTCGGGAAAGTCTTCGACAAAGGGATGAAAATTACCAACTCAAGGAAATCATTGAGTTGGATGGGGCTGTATTCGGCAAGAGAGAAAAGGAAAACCAGGCTGAAGTGCTGGTGGCGGTTGAAAGCAAAGAATGGATAGATGAGAAAGGGCGCAAAAAAGAGAAAGCGGGTTTTGCAAAGATAAAGGTGACCGCAGAAACCAAGTGGGAAGCCCAAGCATTCGTCGATCAAGCAATCCAGAAAGGCGCCATGATAAACACGGATGCCAGTCCCAGCTTGAGAAACTTGGAAAACGTGGATGTGGAGTACCAGGTAACAGCCAATGACCCAGTGGTGTTAAATCACTGGTTACCTTGGGTCCACCGATTCATTTCCAACGCCAAGGCTTGGATCCTAGGAACCCATCATGGAGTCAACGTGAAATATCTGCCTGGATACTTGAGCGAATATACTTATCGGTTCAATCGTCGCCATGACCCAGATTCCTTATTTCACCGGGCCTTAACCGCTTGCGCTTTGGCAAAACCCATTACTGCGCAAGCGTTGTTCGGATAGGCATGCGATTTTTCTCATGACCGGTTATAAAAAAGGCCAGTGATTGGTTTTTTGAGTTTAAATTCATTATAAAAGGAGTTCGCATGGGAAGCATCATTTCGTTGTTCAAAATGTTGCTGGGCGTCGGTCCTTCCGATCCTTCTGCCGAGCTGGCGCCGCAAGAAGCCTTCCAACGGTTAAAGGGCGGCAACCCGCCCCAACTCGTTGATGTTCGGAGCGTAGAGGAAAATCGCCAAGGCCATATCGCCGGGTCCAAGTTGATTCCCCTCCACGAATTGGGAAAACGCCTTGGTGAAGTAGACAAGAACAAGCCCGTGATCCTTTATTGCCGAAGCGGAAGCCGTAGCGCCACGGCCTTGCGTCTGTTGAAGGAAAAAGGTTTCACCAAGGCGGCACATATTGCGGGTGGAATCATGGCCTGGAGCCGAAGCGGCCTTCCCGTGGAGTAAAGGAAAAAACTCAATAACCCGATCTTTAGAAAGAAGGATACCCGGTGGATAAACTAAAAAAAGTAGTGATTGTCGGGGGAGTGGCGGGCGGGGCATCCTGCGCGGCCAGGCTTCGGCGCCAAAGGGAGGATTTGGAAATCCTCCTGCTGGACCGGGGAAAATACGTCTCCTTCGCCAATTGCGGCCTGCCCTATTACGTGGGCGAGGTGATCACCGAGGAAAAAAAGCTCCTTCTGGCCACGCCGGCCCTATTCCGTGATCGTTTCAATATCCAGGTCAGGGTGGAGAACGAAGTTCTTTCCATCGACCGATCCAATAAAAAAATCTCGGTAAAAGACCTGGCCACCGGAAAAACATACACCGAATCCTACGACGCCCTCGTGCTTTCCCCCGGCGCCAAGCCTATCAAGCCCCCCTTGCCGGGAGTTGATCTGCCCGGCATCTTCACCCTTCGGAACATCCCCGACTCAAGGCGCATCCGCGAATGGATCGAGGAAAAGAACGTCAAGAACGCCCTGGTGGTGGGAGGAGGTTTCGTGGGATTGGAGATGGCCGAGAACCTGGTCCATAAGGGGCTCCAGGTGACGATCCTGGAAATGAGCGCCCAGGTCATGCCCCCCTTGGATCCTGAGATGGCGGAACCCATCCAGGAAAAGTTGAGGGAAAAGGGCGTGGATTTAAGGTTGAATGACGGCGCTGTTTCCTTCGAAACCGGTCCGAACGGCCTGACGGTGATGACCCAATCGGGAGAGAAAATCCAGGCTGGGATGGTGATACTCGCAATCGGAGTGAGGCCGGAAACGGATTTGGCCAGGGAAACGGGACTGGAATTAGGCCCCATGGGTGGAATCAAGGTGGACGACGAGATGAGAACCAGCGATCCTTCCATATTCGCTGTGGGGGACGCGGTGGAAGTGAAGACCCTTCCCCTGGGTGCGGCCAAACTCATACCCCTGGCTGGTCCCGCCAACCGCCAGGGGCGAATCGCCGCGGATGTCCTTTCCGGTAAACCCAGAAAATTCCGCGGAGTGCAGGCCACCTCGGTTTGCGGCCTCTTCGGTCTGACGGCCGCCCAAACAGGGGAAAGCGAGAAAACCCTCAAGGCTTATGGGTTCAAGGATTACGGCAAGGTTTACCTGCATCCCGGCCACCATGTGGCTTATTACCCCAACACCAAACCCATCTTCATCAAGCTTCTATTCGACCGCCGGGACGGGAAAGTCCTGGGCTTCCAGGCCGTGGGCGAGGAAGGGGTGGAAAAGAGGGTGGACGTGGCCTCCGCCATGATCCAAATGGGAGGCACGGTCCAGGATTTGGAGGAAGCCGAGTTGAGTTACGCGCCCCAATACGGCGCGGCCAAGGATCCGGTGAACCTGGCTGGAATGATCGCGTCCAACGTCATGAGGGGAGATTTGGAATTGGCCGACTGGGGTACCCTCCTTACGCCCACTGAAAAAATCATTCTGGATGTCCGGGATACCTCGGAATATTCTTCCGGCCACATCCCCGGGGCCGTCAACATCCCGGTGAATGAGCTGCGCGGGCGGCTGGGGGAACTGCCGAAAGACAAAGAAATATGGGCCTATTGCCGGGTCGGCCAAAGGTCCTATTACGCCAACCGGATACTTCTGCAAAACGGGTTCAAGGCCAGGAACTTACCGGGAGGATACCTTTCTTATTTGCGGATATATCCCCGGGGCCCAGTCGAAAAATAAAAAGGCGGTTACTCCCGGTAACCACTTAACGTCAATTTATTCCAAATATTCCCCGCTGTTTTTCCTTAAACGATAAAATAATTACCCTGAAAGGTTATTGAAACGTTCGAATCCGTTCGGGGGAGGAATGGGGGAGATGAGAGTTAAAGAAAAACCCTTGAGTAACCTTGCGCTGATCGCGCCCTGCGGGATGAACTGCGGTATTTGCAGGGCTAATTTGCGGAAGACAAAAAAATGCCCCGGATGCAGGGGCCGCGATGTCAATAAGTCGAAAAGCTGCGTTCAGTGCACGATCAGGAACTGCGAAATTTTTAGAAAAAGCAAAGGGAGATATTGTTTTGAGTGCGGGAAATTCCCCTGCGACAAACTCAAACACCTGGATCACCGGTACAAAACCCGATATCAAATGAGCATCATTGAGAACCTGGGGAATATCCGGAATTCGGGGATCCGGGAATTCGCCGCGAACGAGAAAATCCGATGGTCCTGTAACTTCGGGGGAGGCATCATCTGCGTCCACAATAAAAAGTGCACCCTTTGCGGAAAATCAAATGGAATGAATAAGCTGAATAAATAAACTTTGAATCCGTTGCTTGGATTTTGTTAATCTTAATCCGCCCCCTTACTACCCCCTCCGTAATTTTTAAAATAATAATTTCAGGAGAATCGATGGCCGAGATTGAGCTGGAAGCTTTTTATCCCTATCCCATCGAGCATGTGTGGAAGGCTTTGACCGAATCCGAATCCATCGCCCAATGGCTGATGAAAAACGAATTCAAGCCCCAGGTCGGTTATAAATTCAAAATGTGGGCCAAACCCATGGCAGGCTGGGACGGCATCGCCCGCTGTGTGGTTTTAGAGGTGGAGGAACCCCATCGACTTTCCTGGAGCCAATGTGGAAACGACGGGGGGAAAGACCCCTTCCTGATTACTTGGAAGCTCAAAGAAGAGGGGAAAGGAACCAAGCTAAGCTTGGTCCAGGACGGGTTCAAGGGCTTAAAGGGACTCCTCGTGAAAAAGATCATGGCCCGGGGCTGGAAGAGGATGTTCGACCAAAGGATTCCCCTGGTCCTGGAATACGCCTCCAAAAACGGCTGGGACAAATTCCCCAAGGACAGGCGCCTTGTTGAAAGCGACTGCCATTCATGAATGACCTGATCTTCCAACGGGCGGAACAAACTGATTCCGATGAAATCCTGGCCTTGCTGAGGCGCATCGCCGTTTGGCTCCAGAGAAAAGGCCTCGACCAGTGGAAGCAGTTCCTGGAAGAGAGAAAAGGGGCGGTCATCCTCAAACGCCGTTTCCAGGAGGGGGAGGTTTACAAAATCCTGAAAGACGGGAATTTATCCGGCGTCTTCGTCATACAATGGGACGACACCTTCTGGCATCCCATGAAGAAGGACGGCCTGGCCTGCTGGATCCATACCATGGGAATCGACCCTTCCATCATCGGGAAAGGTGTCGGGCGTGAGATTTTGGCTTTCATCGAAAAGGCCGCCGAAAGCGCCGGGAAGAAATACGTGAGGCTGGATTGCAACGACGCCAACGGCCGTCTATGCGCCTATTATGAGTCGAACGGTTTCAAAAAGGCCGGTACGAAGCCCTGGGAGCAGTGGGTGGTCCGGCTGTATGAAAAAGAGTTATAAATCCTGATAAAAAAGCCAAGAATTAATAGAAATTGCCGTCCCCGCACTAAAAAAATCAGTTATCCCTCCGAGAAATTTCACTAGCTCCTTTTCTATACTGACCCGGTTTCAAGGCTTGAATACATAAATTGTAACCTCTGAAAAAGTCGGCTATCGCCCTCTTTTTCAGAAAACCATTTATGGAAACCCCGCGATTTCCTGCGGAAATCTTTGGGGTCGAAACTTCTGTTGGCCGCTTTTTACAGTTCTTCAGAGGTTTCAGATTGAAAAAGGGGAGGCTCCATGTTCATGGACAAAAAAAAGGTGGAGGCGAAAAACTTCGACCATCCTGATGAGGTCAGGGAAATACCCAACGGGAAAATCGAACTGGTCAAATTCGGGGACAAGGTCGTCGGGAAGGTGACTTACCTGCCGGGTTTCAGGTGGTCCAGTTCCATAAAACCCATAGTCAAGACCGAAAGCTGTGAGGCGCGCCATTTCCAATACCATGTCTCAGGGGTGATGAGGGTCCGGATGGACGACGGGACCGAGTATGAGTGCAAGGCAGGTGATGTTTCCTCGATTCCCCCGGGGCACGACGGCTGGGTTGTGGGCAATGAGCCTGTCGTGCTTGTGGATTTCCTGGGAATGGCCAATTACGCCAAAAAGGATTAAGACTTAAACCGGAGAGTTATTTATTCCGAAAGGTCTTATTTTTTGGAACGGCCGGCCATATTATGTCTTTGTGATGAATCCAACGGAATTTGAGGGGAGCGAGACATGGCATTGTTATTAGCGGTTTTAATGGGCGGGTTATTTGGTTATGGGTATTACCGCCGAGCGGAAAATAAAAGGGTGAAATGCGAAATTAAAATCAATAGATCCGGAAACTTTCCGCGCGTGATGATGATGGGATTGTTCCTGGCCTCCTCCTTCGGAACTTTATCCGCTGACTCAGCCACGCCGGCTGGCGTGATCCAGCTCTCTCCCGATACCTGGAAAAAGGTCGTTCTCAAATCCAAGAAACCGGTCCTGGTGGACTTTTGGGCGCCCTGGTGCGGACCCTGCCGGATGCAAGGGCCCATCGTGGAGCAGGTGGCCGAGCAAATCGGGGACAAAGCGGTGGTGGCAAAGCTTAATACTGACGAGGGCAGGGAAATCGCGGCCCATTATAAAATCATGTATATCCCGACCCTGATGGTCTTCAAGAACGGGATCGTCCAGGCTCGCTACACATCCGTGACGAGGGGAAGCACCCTTCTTGCCGCCTTGAAGAAAGCTTCTAAAAATCCCTGAATCAATACGGCTTTTGACGGAGTCTTGCTATTAAGCAGGAACCCTTTTAGGCTGGGCTGATTTCCTGGTAAGGTTTGAATATTCAAGGTAACGACAAAAGATTAAAATTGAAACCTCTGAAAACCAAAATTAAGCGTCAAACAGAGGTTTCGACCCCAAAGATTTCCGTAGGAAATCGTGGGGTTACCAGCAATGGTTGCTTAAAAAGTCGGCGATATACCGACTTTTTCAGAACTTAAATATTATGTTCGCTGGATTTTTTTAACCAGGGAGAATATTCGATGAAAATTACTGTAATCCGGGCTTTTGTTTCCGCTTTTATCCTGATCCTGGCTTCATCGCATTTTACCGCCTGGGCCGATCCAGGCGATGGAACTTCGGGAGCCAATGGAGGAAATACCCTTTCCAAAACCCAGCCCGCCAAACCCAGCCCGACTAAAATCGTAAAAAAGGACGACGGCCAACCTACGGAAATCCGTGAGGGTAAACTCCGAATCAAGATCGGGGTCTATGGCGACGCGGACTACCAATTGACGGGCCCTAGCGGTTCCTTTCCATCAAACAATAGTTTTTCAGTCGGTTCCGCGGCCCTTTTCTTGACGGGAAGATACGGGGACCATTTGGCATTCGTTGACGAGAACCTGGTGGAGTTCGAGAATGATGGACCTGTCTTAAATGTCGACCGAGTCCTGGTCGGCTATACATTTTCCAACGAGCTCCGGATCAGCGCGGGACGGGACCATACGGCCCTGGGCTTTTGGAACCGCACATTCGGGTACGCGGCCCAGCTTCAAACCACCATCGAGAGGCCCTTTTTCCTGTCCTTCGAGGACGACGGGGGCCTTATCCCGGTCCATGTCACCGGAATCACCGCCGACGGCATTCTCGCCCTGGGCGGGCCCAGCCTGAAATACGAGCTTAACGCGGGGAACGGGGAAAGCATCGGCCTGACGGGTGACGGATCCGGCCATGTCATCGGGGCCGAACTTACCGACAACACTGCGGGGGCGGGAACCAACCAAAAAATATTCGCGGGACGGCTGGTATTTAAACCCTGGGCCAACGCTGGTTTCAGCGTCGGGTGTTCGGCGGATTGGAACAGGTATGACACGATTCCGGAAACCTCAGACCTCCTAGGTTCACCTTTGTTGTTCAATGGGCTCAACCAGGTTATTGTGGCCGGTGAAATCGCCTACCGGGACGATGACTTTGAGATGTTTGGGGAGTTCTTCGATTTCAACGACCAAATCCAGGGCTCTTCCACGTTGGGAACGGCGGGAAACAGGGCCTTTTACGCCCAGTTGGGATGGCGTGTGGCGGATGATTGGAAACCCTATCTTCGGGTGGAAAACCTGTACCTGGACGGCATGGACCCCTTCTTCACGGCCATGCTCGCCCAGAACCAAACCGAATACCTGGCAGGCATCCGGTATGAAGTTGTTCCCACGGTTTCCTGCCTCAAGCTGGAGGGACGCTTGATCCAGGCGAGCAGTGGAAACTCCGCCGAGGTAGCGGCGCAGTGGGCCTTCGGTTTCTAAAATGAAGAAATCTTAATTCATTTTCACCACAGGTTCTTTCAGAACCACAGGTAAAAGCTAAGAAAATCTATAAGTTTAAAGATGAATTACTAATAGGAATTCTGGGGAGAGATGAATGAAGTCTTGGATTGCTGTAGTTGTTATATTCCTGGTTGGCTGGTCCTGGGCTTATGGTAACCCCGCCTCCGACCTGGGTTCCCTTGAAGGAACCCTGAAAGTCACGGCCCCCCCGAGGAAAACCGCGCCGGAGGACGAGCTTGACGAGATGCATTCCTTCTATGACAACGCCGACTACGACACCCTGAAAGCCAGGCATCCGGTTCCTGAGGAAGTGGTGGTTTACCTCAAGAAAGTGCCGGGGAATTTCACCCCTCCCAAAGAACACGTCAAACTGGACCAAAAGTACCTGCAATTCACCCACCACGTCATTCCCGTCCTGAAAGGGACCGTGGTGGATTTCACGAACCACGACCCGGTTTACCACAATGTTTTCACCAATTCCCAAGCCAACAGCTTCCACCTGGGTAAAAAAAGCCGGGGGGAAAAGTCCTCCGTGAAAATGGTACGGTCGGAGGTACCGGTGAAGGTCTATTGCGAAATCCACTCGGACATGAAAAGCAACATCCTGGTCCTGGACAACCCATTTTTCACCACCGTCAAGCCCGGCCAGAAGTTCAGGCTGGAGGGCATCCCGCCTGGCACCTACACCCTCGCCGCCTGGCATGATTACTGGGCCACCATGGAAAAAGAGGTCACGGTCGTGAAGGGCGCAACCGCCCGGGCGGATATCACACTCAGCCAGGTCCAAAAGTGAGCGCCCCGGGGGCGCCGCGTTTCAGGCTCAGGGACAAGCTCCTGGCCGCTGTAACGGTCCTGGTTGTCCTGCTGGTCTCCGCGGTCCTCTTCACCTTGAATGAAAGGCTTAGGACCCTCGCCCAGGACGCCCTCAACAACCAACTGGCCAACACGCTTTCGGTCTTCGACCGCGTCGTACAGGAGCGCGTCACCAGCCTCACCGCCAAGGCCCGGCTCATCGCGGATGATTCCCACCTGAAGGCCGCCATCGACGTGCCCAACCCCAACGTGGCCACCACGACGGACGTCTGCATGCTCTTGAATGAGACCGTCAGGGAACCGCTTTTCCTAGTGACGGACAAGCGGGGGAAGGTGCTTTTCGACTCTTTCCATATCCCCGAGGTGAACCTGGCCCTGCGCGAGGGCCGCGACCCAGACCAGAGCAAGATCAAGCCCTTCCCACTCGTGTTCGCGGACGGCTGGCCCAACGTGAAAAAAGCCCTGGCGGGAGGAGCCTCCGGAGGCGGGTTCATCTATCCCCTTCCGCTTGAGAATAAGGAAGGGAAGCCCGTTCAAAAGGCCTTCCAGACCGTGACCGTCCCGATCCATATCGGGGGGGAAATCCTGGGTGCCCTGATCTTGGGCTCGCCTTTGGACGACGACCTGGCCCAGCAATTGAAAAAAATGACCGACAGCGAAGTCGCGGTTTATATCGGCCGGAAGGTTTTCGCCTCCACCTGGCCGGAAGACCAAAAACCCCTGGTGGAGAAAAGCCTAGCCTCGGCCGGCCCAGGGGCTGATGTCCCGTCCGGGAAGGGGGAGGCTCCCTCGTCACTCCCGTTAAAAATGGCAGGTGAGAATTACCTGGCCCTCTTTTCCCCATTTAACGACACCCAGGGGAAGGACATGGGGGACTACGCCATCCTCCGGTCCCTGGACAAGGCCCTGGCGCCCCAGAGGAACCTCCAAAGCCAGGTTTGAGTTCCACGGGCTTGCCCGTGGGTGAAAGGCAACCGTGCCAAAGGCACGGCAAGCGAACTTTGCTTGAATTTTGATTTTAGGACCACGGGCTTGCCCGTGGGTATCTACTTATTCCATCGTGGTGATCGGCGCCCTGGGGGTGGTGGTGGCGTTCGTCCTGGCCATGCTGATCGCCCGCAGAATCACCGAGCCTTTGGGAAGCCTCATCAAGGGGGTCCAGGAAGTCGCCAAGGGGAACCTGAACGCCAGGGTGTCCGTGAAAACCCAGGACGAACTGGTCCTGCTGGCCGACGCCTTCAATGGCATGATCGAGGGGTTGAGGGAAAAGGAGAGGGTGACGAGCATCCTCGGGAAATACATTTCCCCGGAGGTGGCTAAGAAGGTCCTGGCTGGTCAGGAAGGCGTGGCCCTGAGGGGGGAAAGACGGGAATGCGCCATTCTTTTTACCGACATCCGGGGGTTCACCGCCCTTAGCGAGAAGGCCCCGCCCGAGAAAATCGTCGCGGACTTGAACGAGTATTTCACCCTCATGGTGGATGTGGTCATTAAATACGAGGGAACCCTGGATAAGTTCATCGGGGACGCCCTCATGGCGGTCTGGGGGGCGCCCATACCATTCGAGGACAAGGAATTGAGGGCCGTGAAAGCCGCCCTGGAAATGCAGGAAGTCCTGGGAAAATTCAACCGCGCCAGGGTCGAGAAGAATTTGACGCCCCTGACCATGGGGGTGGGCATCAACACGGGCGTGGTGGTATCCGGCAACCTCGGCTCGGACAAGCGCACCGACTACACGGTGATCGGGGAGGAAGTGAACCTGGCCTCGCGGCTCTGCTCCAAGGCGGTCCCAGGGCAGATTCTCATCTCGGAGTACATGTACCGTAAGCTCAAGGGCCTGGTGGAAGTGAGGGCGCTGGATCCGGTCGCCTTGAAGGGCTTTACCGACCCGGTGCGGGTTTACGAGGTGACGGGACTCACAAAAGCATAGAAGACCAAAGACAAATCCCATCTTGGTGCTTAAAGGAGAACGGTTTTTGTCCATTGATTGGACAAATCCCATCTTGATTAAAGCTTGATCACCGTTGCTAAGAAAGCCAGCCTATTATTGGGCGGGTTCTTTGGCGGGAGCTTCCGTCGAAGCCGCGGCCTTCTCTGCCTTTGAGACCTCGACCATGCTCATCCCATCCTGCTCGGTCACATGCCCCGTGACGGTGACTTGTTGTCCGGCCAAGGAAGCCATCATCTTGCTGGCGGTGCCGTGGTGAGCGCCTACCACCAGGTAAAGCTTGTCTCCCACCTTCAGGCCTATTGGCAAACCCTTCTTGAAACATTGCGCGGCGCACTTAGCGTGGGCCTCTCCCGTGGCGCCATGGCCCAGGTAGCAGGAAATACAGACCACTTCGCCCGTCAGGCTTTGGTCCGCGGTCTTATTCGCGGCGCCATCCGCCCAAACTGTTTTACCAACAAACATCAAACAACCTACGACAGCCAGCAAAGCCAGAATCTTTTTCATCTTTCTCCCCTTTTTAACTTATTTAACGGTCAATATGGTGCAGGCCGGACATTCACCCTACAGCCTAGTGACTGGAAATATCAATATGGTCAATGGAAACATTTTTTGGGGTCAAAAGTCGTTCGAATTAAACAAAACCAAGTCTTTTGCCACGGATTCAGGGGATGCAGGGGGATCGACACAAATTAACAAAATCAATAATGAACAATGAAAAATAGTTTTACGATCGTGTCCTATGGCTCAGCCTACGACCGATGGAAAAAATAATTTTTCCACGATCCACAGGCAGGGCCATGATGCTCATCGGGCGCAATGGTGTAACCATTGACACGATCTAGATTGTTGAATCCCATGTATCCCATGCATGCCGACCTTCCTATAAGTAATTAAGGAGGTCGGTATCGTACCAATCTTCATATAAGCCTTATGGAAGATTGGCACATCTGTGGCTAAAAACTATTTTGGACGGGTGTGTTTTAGGGATTAAAAAGGCCTGAACTGTATGGATTTAACATAGAATCCTGTCGTCAAACCTTTTGCTGCACACCACACATTGAGATGTTTTACTTCCCTTTGGATATGGAATATTTCATACCTGTGCCTCTGTGCGCTGTCGAAGACAGCCTGTGGTGAAAGCTTTTTTGTTTGTGGTCCTAAGTCTAATTTCCGGCTCCCTCAGGATTATCAAAAGGAGCGGTTCCTTTTTTGGGACTTTTAATCAATTCCGCCGTGGCGGGGTCCTCCCGAAGAAATTGCAGGATGGAATAGGTTTCCACTCTCCGGTGGAAATAGCCCATGCTTTCACCCTCCGCCTTGTTTTCCTGGTAGTACCGGAACAACGCGTCGATAACGACCGCCACCTTGTCACGGGGCACTGAATGCAGGTAGGTCAGGGTCCCATCCTCCGATGTCAGGGGAACTCCCTGGTGGCGCCCATCCTCAGTGCCCATGAGCTTGAACAGGTATCGGTTCAGGCCGCTTCCCACCAGCCCGATGGTCTTGGTTCCGGGCCGGAAACACTGTCTCTCGCAGCCCGTGATTCCGATGGATTCCTTCATCCCGCCCCAGCCCATGTCTTCCAATTGGTCCATCAGCTCCGGCTCGAAGCGTTCGGAATCGGTGTAGGTCAAGCGGCAGGTATCCCTTCCCACGCAGGCGCCGGAAAGTTTCCGGAGGTCGGAATAGGGGGTTCCATTACGGGCCCCATATTCAAACCCGCTCATCTGCTTCTCAAAATCATTTTTCGCGTTGATCGGGATTTCTGAGAAAAGAAGGTCCTGGTTGGGCGTGATGGCGACTTGGATGGGGAATGTTTTCATCAAGTGGCTGACCATGGATTTCAACCTGCCGTTTTTGGCCCCGTCGGAGAGTCGTCCATTCTCGATGAAGGCCCCGTAGGCCAGGAGGCGGTTGGAGGGATGGACATGCCAGCCGTGGTGGAGCATCCGGGCCCCGTAGTCGTGACCGGGATCTGGCGGGTCTAGTTTGAGGCCTGTCCGCTCCTCGACCTGCTGGCGGTACCAGGGAATTCCCATCTTGCGCACGACATATTTCACCCTGGCCCAATGGCGGTTCTGCCTGTCGCCCCACTGCTGGTGGACTTGGACGATGGCATCCAAAACCGCGAGCAGGCTTTTTTCGGGCACCACCGCGAAGGGCTGGGCCAGGGCGCTCATGGTGGGCTTGCCGTTGCGCTCCCCCTGGCCCCCGCCGACATAAACCTGGAAAGACTGGACCTTCCCGTCCCTCAGGATGGGGGAGACCCCCAGGTCGTTGGTCCTTAGTTCCACGCAATTGTCCTGGGTGAGTTTACCCGTTTCCGGGTTCTCATATATTGAGGAGAAGGCGATCTTGAATTTCCGGTTCAAAAGCTGGGGGCCGTAGCGGAAGGTCTCGCCTTCCTGGCGGGCGTATTTCGGGTCGATGGAGAAGATCTCGATGAAGGGCTGGACCGGAAGCCTGAAATAGTCCGCGGCGATTTGGGCCCAACGGGAGCCGTCAAGTAATTTCGAGCCGTGGGATAGGGGGCAGGACATGGTGTTGCGGACGTTGTCCCCGCAGCCGTTCAGGGAGAACAAGCCGGATTTGGCTGTGGCGCGGACGATTTCCGGCACGTTTTCTTTTTTCACCCAGTGGAACTGGATGTTCTGGCGGGTCGTGAGGCGGAGGGAGGAAAAACCGTCAGGTCCCTTTGTGTATTTTTCGGAAAGCTCGTCGAGGAGAAGCCACTGGTCCCTGTTGAGGGGGCCCCCGCCCGGAACCGACAGGCGGATCAGGTAGATCCAATCCTTCTCAGTACCGGTTTGGGCTCGGTTGTATTCCAGGTAAACCCCGTAGGATTTGGCCAGCTGTTCTGATTCCCATGGCAGGTCTTGCTTGGGGCCCGCGAAATCGGCCTGGAGGGTTCCGCGCACTCCGCCGGAATTGCGCTTGTTGATTTCCTCTTTGCTTTGGTCAGACTCGGGTGTGTTGAAATTCGGTTTGAAATCGAATGGATCGGCCATGGCTCCCCCCCTCCTCATCTCGTAATTGGGGGTAAGTTTGTACTTTGAGCCCCTACGTTACGATTAATCTATCTTCGCGTTCCAGTGGAAATCAAGCCCCGTCACGTATGGGCCTCTTCACGAAGGGGATAGCATGAACCTGGAAAGGTGAATTGACAAGCTTGGAAAATAACCCCGAGGTATTGACTTTAAGTGCGCGGATCATTACTCTTCGAAAAGTAGGACACGCGAGGCTTTAGTATCCGAATTGCACCGGCGTTTCCCGCCCTTGTAGAAGCAACCAAGGGGACGGGATGAACAGGGAGCTAAAGAGGTTTTGGTTGACGGGACATCCCCCAAACCCAGGCCGCTTTTACAGCGGCTTGGGTTTTTTGTTTTATCCACCTTCGCAGAAAACCCCGGCCTTGGCCGTGGATGAGTACGGAATTACCTGCTACGGTGGATTTCTCGAAAAAAGGGGTGGATAAATCCCCCGAAGCCTTGGCGAAGGGGGATTGATAGTTACTCCTTTTCGCTGATGCTGCGGAGGGAAAAAATCAGGGGAGGCTTGATTTGCCGGTAGATACGCACATACGCAGCCTGGTCAAAGCCATTTCCTGGAGGGTGACTGGCACGATCGATACCATTGTGATCACGTATATCGTCACGCGGCACCTGAAAACAGCCTTTTCCATCGGTTTTTTGGAATTGTTCACCAAGATTTTTTGGTATTTCTTGCATGAGAGAATCTGGGACCGCCTGAAATTCGGGAGAAAACCACCCCCGGAGGACTATTCTATCTAAGGACTTTAAACAAAAAGACTTTCACTACAGGCTGTCTTCGACGGCGCACAGAGGCACGGTGGGAAAATCAAAATAATAAAAAAAGATTTAAAAAAGTCTCACGGTGCGATCAAGCGCATCACTTTATTATTACTTTAATTTTGTTAATAGCTCTAATGCCCGTGGCTTTAAAGAGGAATTGAAAGGATGGTTGCGGGATGAGCGAAGAACCGAAAATACCTGAAAATTTGGCCGACCTCGAAGGAAAAACTGCCGCGGAAATCATCGAGAAGGCCCTGTCCCATTTCGGTGCGGACCGCCTAGCTCTGGCTACCAGCTTCGGCTTGGAGGACCAGGCCCTGACCGATCTGATTTTCGGACATGGCTTCAAACTTCGGATTTTCACCCTGGACACGGGACGCTTGTTCCCGGAAGTTTACGATGTCATGCAAAAGACCTCGGAAAAGTACGGGATCGCCTACGACCTTTACGCCCCTGACCCGGTGGAACTGGCGGAATTAGTTCGGGAGAAGGGGCCCAATCTTTTTTACCTGAGCGTGGAAAACCGAAAGGCTTGCTGTGGGGTGAGGAAAGTCAATCCCCTCCGGAAGGCCCTGGCGGGAATGGACGCCTGGATCTGCGGCTTGAGGCGGGAACAGTCGGGCGACCGCTCCTTGGTGAAACCTATTGAGTGGGACAAGGCCAACGGGCTCTGGAAAATTTCCCCCCTCTACGATTGGACCGAGGAGAAAGTCCGGGGCTATTTAAAAGAGAAAAACGTGCCCTACTGCAAACTCCAGGACGAGGGGTTCAGGAGTCTGGGATGCGCCCCCTGCACCAGGGCCGTGGCGCCGAACCAGGATTCCAGGGCCGGGCGCTGGTGGTGGGAAGATTCCGGAAAAAAGGAATGCGGCCTGCATTTGAGATAAGAGGAAAAGACATAACCCTCTAAATTAAAAAAACCAAGTTTTTGCCACAGATTCAGGGGATGCAGGGGGATAAATAAAGATAAACATGATTAAATTTTGCTTTAAATCCCATGTATCCCATGCATGCCGACCTTCCTATAAGTAATTAAGGAGGTCGGTATCGTACCAATCTTCATATAAGCCTTATGGAAGATTGGCACATCTGTGGCTAGAGACTATTTTTAGAAAGGTGTGATTGAACCTTTATGGATCATTTGGAAAGATTGGAATCTAAAAGCGTCCACATCCTCCGGGAAGCCTACCGCGAGTTCAAGAGCCTCTGCATGCTCTGGTCCATCGGGAAGGATTCCACGGTCATGCTCTGGCTTGCCCGGAAGGCCTTCTTCGGGCACGTGCCCTTCCCGCTGGTTCATATCGACACCCATTTCAAGATTCCCGAGATGATCGAGTACCGCGACAAGCTGGCCCTGGAATGGGGCTTGAACATGGTTTATGGGGAAAACCGGGAGGCGCTGGCTGCCAAGAAAACCTTTCCCGACGGGGCGGTGGACCGCCTCGCCTGCTGTAGGTCCCTGAAAAGCGAGGCGTTGAAGCATACCCTTTCCGGGGAATGGACCCGATGGAGGATGGACCACAATCTGAAAAAATACGCGCCGGACGCCAACCGGGAGGCCTATACGGGCGTTATCGCGGGGGTGAGGGCGGACGAGGAGGGGAGCCGCTCGAAGGAGCGGTACTTCTCGCCGCGGGACCGCGAGAACGAGTGGGACATCGCGGACCAGCCCCCCGAGTTGTGGAACCATTACAAGACTGATTTCGCCCCGGGAACCCACGTGCGCATCCACCCCCTCCTGGACTGGACCGAGCTGAACATTTGGGAGTACATCGAAAGGGAGGAAATCCCGGTGGTGCCCCTTTATTTCGACCAGGGGAATGGGAAGCGATACCGCTCCCTGGGATGCTGGCCCTGCACCAGCGCCGTGGAATCGAAAGCCAAGAACGTGGCGGATATCCTGACTGAGTTGAGGACGGGGAAATTCTCCAACATTGCTGAGAGAAGCGGGAGGGAACAGGATCGGGAAGACGGCGGGGGATTGGAGACGCTGAGAAGAGAAGGATACATGTAACAATAATTTTAAATTTTAAATGTTGAATTCTAAATTACAGGTTGATTTCCGTCTTTCGGAAATCCTCATTAATTTAAAATCTAGAATTTAAAATTGAGACCTCCGATGTGCTCACGCGATGGGGCGCTGGATATCGAAAAGTAGGAAAAGAAAGGCAAGTTAAGATGGCGGATAAGGACCGGGAACTTTTAAGCGTCGTGGCGGTGGGCCACGTGGACCACGGCAAGAGCACCGTGATCGGCCGGCTTCTGGCCGATACCGGCTCCCTGCCGGAGGGAAAGCTCGCCCAGGTCCAGGCCCGGTGCAAGAGCAACGCCAGGCCCTTTGAGTACGCCTTTCTCCTGGACGCCCTCAAGGATGAGCAGGCCCAGGGCATCACCATCGATACGGCGCGGTGTTTCTTCAAGACGGAAAAGCGCGACTACGTCCTCAGCGACGCTCCGGGCCACGTGGAGTTCCTCAAGAACATGGTGACTGGCGCTGCCCGGGCCGAGGCCGCCCTTTTGGTCATCGACGCAAAGGAAGGCATTCGCGAGAACACGAGGCGCCACGGGTACCTTCTTTCCATGCTGGGACTCCGCCAGGTCGTGGTGCTGGTCAACAAGATGGACCTGGTGGGTTACGACCTGAAGGTTTTCGAGAACCTGCGCAAGGAATACAACGAGTTCCTGGGACCCCTGGGGGTTTTCCCGAAGGCCTACGTTCCCATTTGCGCCAGGGAAGGGGAGAACATCGCCAACAAAGCTTCCTGGTGGGACGGCCCCACTTTGGTGGACCATCTGGATTCTTTCGAGAAGGAGCCGGGGCTGGAAGCCCTGCCCCTTCGTTTCCCGGTGCAGGACATCTACAAGTTCACGGAAAACAACGACGACCGCCGGATTTTCGCGGGAACTCTGGAAACAGGCTCGCTCAAAGCGGGAGACGAGGTGGTTTTCCATCCCTCCGGCAAGGAAAGCAAAGTCACGACCCTGGAGACATTCCACACCAAGTCCCTGGAAAAATTCGTGGCTGGCCAGGCGTCGGGGGTCACCCTCCAAGACGAGTTGTATATCCGCCCTGGCGAGATCCTTTGCCGGAAGGGCGAACCCCAGCCGAAGGTGGGTTCCCGGTTCCGTGTGAATCTTTTCTGGCTGGGCCGCTCGCCCCTCATCAAGGGGAAACGCTATAAGCTCAAGATCGGAACGGCGAGGGTGTCCGTCCAATTAATCAAGGTATTGAACGTCCTGGACGCTTCCGATCTCACTACCGTCAAAACCAAGGAGCAGGTGGACCGGCACGACGTCGCGGAAGCGGTGCTGGAAACGGCCAAGCCCGTGGCCTTCGACCTGGTATCGGACCTGCGCCATACCGGTCGGTTCGTGCTGGTGGACCAGTACGAGATCGCTGGGGCGGGAATCCTTCTGGAATCCCTTCCGGGGGAAAGGCAGGCACTCAGGGAGCACGTCAATAAGAGGGAATCCTCCTGGGAAACCAGCGCCATCAAGCCCATCCAAAGGGCGGAACGCAACCGCCACCGCTCCAAGTTCATCGTGATCGCGGGCGCCTCGGACGAGAAGTGCAGGGACCTGGGGCATTCCCTCGAGAAGCTGTTGTTTAAAGAAGGCTACCAGGCTTATTTCCTGGGGCCAGCCAGCCAGGAACAGGGTTTGGATTCGGACGTGTGGGACGCTTTCGAGAAAGGCGAGGAGAGACTGCGCAGGCTGGGAGAACTGGGGCGGATCTTGACCGATGCTGGTCTCATCTTTATCAGCACCCTGCCGGATTTGGACAAGGACGACTTGGCAGTCTTGGCGGAACTAAGCGCCCCTGGGGGAGTTTTGGTTCTTTCACTCGGCGGGAACGGCTCAAGGAACGAAGTTGCCTCCAACGTCATTGAGTTGGACCCAGCTGTTCCTCCCGAACAGGCCGCGGTACAGGTTCTCAACAAGCTGGGACAGGACTGGGTCATCCCGGACGTGGTCATATGAACTACCTTCCGATAGGCCTGGGCGTCCAGGGAAAGCGCATCCTGGTGGTCGGGGGAGGAAAGGTCGCGGTCCAGAAATTAGCCACGCTGGTCCATTACGCCGACGACATCCTGGTGGTCGCGCCCGAGATCCAGGAAGCGGTGCGGCGCTTTCCCGTGAAGTGCCTGGAGAGGACTTTCGGGGAGGATTTGCTGGAGGGTGTTTTCCTGGTTTACGCCTGCACCGACGACCGGGAAGTGAACCGGACAATCGGGGAGGCGGCCAGGGCCAGGGGAGTTCCCGCCAACGTGGCGGACGATCCCCAGGGCTGTGATTTCATTTCCCCCGCCGTTTACCGGGAAGGCGACATGTCGGTGGCCGTGACATCCAACGCCACGGACGCCCGCAGGTCCGTGGCCTGGCGGAACGCCATCAGCCGCCTGGCCGAGGGCGGGGCCTTTCCGGAGACCTCCAAGCCCATTCCTCCAGCTTCCAAAAAAGCAGATGTCGCGGGGAAGGTCTTTCTAGTAGGTTACGGCCCTGGGGACCCGGAACTCTTGACCTTCAAGGCGGACCGCGTCCTGCGGGAAGCCGACTCGATTTTCTACGACGACCTCCTCAACCCGGAAATCCTGAGGAAGTACAAGGGCCGGGCGGTTTACGTGGGAAAAAGGGAGAACCAGCACTCCCAGGAACAGGATTCCATCAACGAGGAACTGGCCAAGTCCGCCCTGGCGGGGGAAAAGGTCGTGCGGCTCAAGGGGGGTGACCCCGCGATATTCGGCCGGGCCGGTGAGGAACTTGCCCACCTGACAAGCCAGGGGATCGAGGTGGAAATCGTGCCTGGGATCACGGCGGCCAGCGCGGCCGCGGCCTCGGCGGGGGTCTCGCTCACCCACAGGGGGGTGTCCAGCGAGGTGGTTTTGCGCACGGGAAGAGGGGCCGTGGAGGGGGAAAAGGCCTGCGAGGGAAAAACCCTGGTTTACTACATGGCGGCTTCCCGGCTCATGGAAATCGTCTCGGAACTCATGGCGGAGGGCTGGCCCCCTTCCACGCCGGTGGTGTTGACGAGAAACGCCAGCCTGCCCCATGAGAAGGTGCTCTCGACCACGCTGGGGGAAGTATCCCCGGAAGGTTGGGATTCCCCCCTGGTTTTGATCGTGGGAAACGCTACAGTATCGGGCGGAATCAAAATAAAAGATCATCCAACCTGAGTCAAAGACATCTCCATTGAAAATTCTCATCGAGTTCGAGAAAAAACCCCTTTATTTCCAAAATCCTAGAAAGTTGATCACTTGCCGGACGGCGGAAGGCCTCCCGGTGGCTTTTGAGGAAATGGAAAAGAGCCTCGGTGAGGGTTTGTGGCTGGCCGGATTCTTTTCTTTCGAGGCTGGCTATGGCTTGGAAAAGAAATTCTCTCCGCCAGTAACTGACGGTTTTCCCCTGCTTCTTTTCGGGTGTTATGAAGGCCCTGAAAAATTCCAGGAGCCACCCCAGGCAAACCCATCCAAGCTGGGCCTTTCTGGGTTACGGTTGAACCTGACCAGGGAGGAGTATGGGGTCAGGATTGAGACCATCCGAAACTATATCGCCTCAGGGGACGTGTACCAGATCACCTTCTGCATCAAACTGGGGTTCGATTTCGAGGGCGACGCCTATTCCTTGTACCGCGCACTGGAGGATAAACAGCCTGTTCCATATCCCGCTTTCATTGAAACAGGGGAAGACACGATTCTTTCCCTTTCCCCCGAGTTGTTCCTTAAAAAGACCGGGAAGCATATAACGACCAAGCCCATGAAGGGAACCTGGCAAAGGGGCAAGGGTTTCCTGAATGACCTGACGGAAAAATGGAGGTTCCAGAGGGACGAGAAGAACAGGGCGGAAAATGTCATGATCGCGGACCTGCTGAGGAACGACCTGGGAAGGGTCGGCAAGAGAATCCGGGCGCCGAGGCTTTTCGAGATCACCCCCTATCGGACCCTCTTCCAGATGACTTCCACCGTCACCGGCCTGGTGGAGGAGGACCTGCCCCTGGTGGATTTGTTCAGGTCGGTCTTTCCCTCGGGTTCCGTGACGGGAGCGCCCAAGATCCGGGCCATGGAAATCATCCGTGAAGTGGAAAGGGAAAAGAGGAATATCTATACGGGCGCGATTGGATACATAAAGCCCAATAAGGACCTCTTTTTTAATATTCCCATTCGGACCCTTCGGATCAGGAAAGGTAGGGGGGAAATGGGGATCGGGGGAGGGATTGTCTGGGATTCCACCG
The DNA here is from genome assembly GCA_963796105.1 of candidate division FCPU426 bacterium. Lineage (GTDB taxonomy): Bacteria > Oederibacteriota > Muellerivitia > Muellerivitales > Muellerivitaceae > CAWCKJ01. The sequence goes on along the minus strand of CAWCKJ010000011.1, from coordinate 62,869 downwards.
CGCAAGGGGAATGGGAAGAGGGCCTCTTAAAAGCGAGGTTTTTCACGGACTTGGCTGGGGCGAGGGAAAGGGAATTGAATAAATAAACCGTAATTCCGTAACCATCCTCTGACCCTAATGTATTTTCGGCTTTAATGGGTCGGACTGGGGGTTTCCCGGCGACATGGCAGGAGATACCCGGCGACATCGAGTGATTTTCCGGCGACATGCCTACTGTGGCCCCGACTCGTGCATCCAGAGGGTCTTTCGTGCCTACAGTGACAAGTCCGGGTCCCTGTGGCATGGGATCGGGCCACTGTAGGCACGGACCGAGACCTGGAGTGCGCCTACAGTCCATGCCTACAAGGGTCCGGGTTGTGCCTACAGTGCTCGGACTTGTGCATACAGGTGGAGCCGGTCGCGCTTTGGCCGCCCAGCCCCATTTTCAATCGTCCGAGGAAGCCCTGGCGAGATAGGTTTTAAAGGCGTTTAAGTCGCCGTCTTTCATCGACAAAAAACGGATGCCGCCGCCCATCTCGTTCGACCAAACCACTTCCGCCATGGCCTTGAGTTTCTTCGCCAAGCCTGGGACCGCGATGTCAAAACTTAAAATATTGCCCTCCTCCAGCTCATGCCCTGCCACGATATACATGCCCCCCAGGCTCACGTTCAGGGTGGGGTGGTGGATTTCCTTCCGCCCACGGTCGTGGATATTCATGGCTTTCGGATGATCGAGGACCTTGAAAATAATTGGGATTTTGATGTCAAACCTGGGATCAACTCTTCTTTCATTAAGCAGGTAGGCTTCCGGCATAAGTCACCTCCGCGCGCTTAAAAAATCCTTTGGTTCGGTTGTTTTTGAATCGGGGATAGAATCCGGCTCTTTTGCTTCAGGGGGGCCGGGGTTTAAAGACGACTTGTTTTCCTGGGGGGAGGATCGGAAATGAAACTTTCCCCACTTGCGGTGCTGTTCCTCCAAAAATCGCTCCAATAATTTACATCTTTCCATGGGTACCTCCTTTTAAAGAAAGCCGTTAAGAGGTGAAATTCAATCCTTTTCGCCGAATTTATCTAAAAGCAGGTTGCGAATGGCTTTTTGCGCCTCCAGGGCATCCACGCCGCTGAACATCAGGGTCAACTCCATGCCGAAGGGCGAGGCCAAGGTCATCAGATTGATCAGGCTTTTGCCGTCCGCAGTACGGTCACGGTTCTTCACAAGGATCAGGCACTTGAATTTGGAGGCGGTTTTCACGAACTGGGCGGCCGCCCTCAAGTGCAGGCCTAACCGGTTGGTGATTTTCATCTTCTCGATAATTTCCATGAGAGCCTCCCCATGACGAAATTAAGAGCGATGGTTCAAACCTAAACCGGGAAATCATTATGAATTAATCAATTTTGGAGTTTCGTGAGGGCATTCACGGAAGGAAAAACTGTTGATTGCTATCTTTCTACAGCCCTATTTTAACTCTTTGGTGAAGTAGGGGTTACAACTTTTTTAAATTTAATCGGGGAGGGATAGGGAACAAGCATTATTGATGCCACAAAAAGGCTCTGAAAAAAGGGGCGGTTTTGTTTGGTTTAAAAGCCCTGTTTGATGGAAGGGAAAATAGATTTTGTTGGTCACGCTTGGAAGCTTCCGGTGGAGTAAAATCGGATTAATTTAATGTCCACTGCGGGGAGCACCAAGCCCCCGGCTTGGTGCAGGGGTCGTGGACAGCAACGCAAAAAAAGGCGCAGGCTTCCATTTCCTATTTTTAGGAGAAAACCTTGAGATTTATTTTTTTCATCTTTTTCTTAAAGATTGTTTTGACCCCAATTCCATTAAATGCCTCGCCTAATAAACTTGATTGCGCAGATTACTATTATGGTATTGGCGTGATGCAAGATTTCAAAAAGGCGTTTGAATGTTTTGAAAATTCCGAGGATCCAATCGGTGCGAATAAAACATTCTTAATGATCATGTATTTGAACGGAGAGGGCGTTTCTCAAAGTGTTCCAAAAGCCAAGGAAATCCTAGAGAAGGTGGCTAAGATAAATGGGAACATCAATGGTTATGAATTGATCCAAAAGATTATCAATGACCGCTTATTAAATTCTAGTTTGAACAAAAGAGTGGAATATTGTGATGTTGCTGAAGGTACTTTAGCCATAAATGATTGCATGATCTATCAACGAAAACTCAGTGAACAAAAAGAGAAAATATTTGTTGAAAAGGTTGCTGCTCAACTTAATCCCGATCAAAAACAGCAATTCGCTGCGATAGGGAAGTTCTTTGGAATTCTTCAGCATGAAGATTTTATGCGGGTGGACGTAACTTCGAATGGTTCAATGCGTACCATGGATGGTTTGGGGCAAGAGGATTATTTAGAAACGCGACACCATAAGAGAATTGAAGATTGGGTTTTAAAAAAATTTCTTCAGCCCGCAACTAAAAATGAATACTTAGATTCTGGCCAACAACTGAATAAGGTTTACTCGGAAAAAATAGAAAATGTAAAAAAATATTATGAGGACTGGGTTAATGCCTATAAAGACAATCCGGATTATTTAAAAGGAGGTAAAGAAGAATACCATGAAACCGTGGGACATTTTAAAAAGAGCCAAAGAAATTGGATCAAGTATCGGGATTCTTGGGTAGACCTAATTAAAACTTTTAAGCTGGATAATCTGATGAAAGATGTTGATATTGAAACTTCGGTCAAGACACGATTAACCAAAGAAAGAATTGAAGAATTTAACTACGACCCTGGAGCACCGGATAATCCTTGAATTAGAAATGAAGAAAGAACAAAGAGGTTTGGCTAGTGTTTTTGAACAGGAATTCAATTGTCTAAACTTGGCCACGGTGGGGATCTGTTTCGGACAAATAAAAAGTGCCAGTTTGTTCATCCGGAATCTTCCATAATGAGAAGGTATTAAACTCAAGACAAAATGATTATTAAGAGAATGGATGTACGTTGAAAAAAATTGCTTTAGTAATAGCGAATTCGATAATTCCCGCCACTTCGTTTTATTTGTTCAGTATTTTGAACCACGGTGGACCTTCAGGCGATGAATTCGTGGCTATATCGCTTTTTGTAGTTGGACTTGTAGTTGCTGTATTGAACTTGTTTTTTATTTTCGGAAAAAGAGAAGGTGGAATAAAAAAAATTAGTATTTTAAATATTATTTTCCTTCTGTTGGTTTTCAATCATGCCGTGGTCAATTTGGTAATGTTTATTTTGGTGATGGCATTGATGCAATTGTAAGTTTCGAGGTCTGACGTTTGATTTTAGCTCGTTCGCCTGTCCCGCTGGGGACCTGGCGGGAACAATGGTAAGTCTTTTTAACCGCCGTATTTCCAGCCGGTGGATGAAAGAAGAAGCGGGCCCTTGGGGGGCCGGTTCCATTATTGAACCGGCACACCCAAAGATTGACCCGCGGCTTGTGGCCTTGATTCAGGGGGAAGAACAGCAATTCTAAATTCTGAAATTTGAATTGACTGGCTTGTCCACTGTGGGGCATTTCGCTCCGCGGCGAAAAGCAGTGACCAAGCCCCCGGCTTGGTGCAAGGGTCGTGGACAGCGGGTTTTGAATGGGGATTTTGTCCCTCTTGATGACTACAAAGGCTTCGTGTTACCATTAAGGCATATCCGTATTACCTTTGGAGGATCCCATGAAGACCATCACCGTCAAAATCCCTGAATCCTTGGAGCTGGAATTGGAAAACTTGGCCCGGATGCGTCATGTCAGCCGTTCTGCCGTTTTGAGGGAAGCTTTGAACGGTTTTGCCGGACAGCGTAAACGTTCCGCGGCCGATTTGGCGGGAGAATTGGTAGGAACACTCCGTGGCGCCTCCGATTTATCCACCGCGCCCAAGCACATGCGCGGGTATGGCGAATGAAACAAAACTACATCGTTGACACTGGCCCCATTGTCGCACTCCTGAACAGCCGGGACCGATGTCATACTTGGGCCCGCGAACTTTTCAAATCCATTGAACCACCGCTGGCGACCTGCGAGCCGGTTATTTCTGAAGCTTGTTTTTTAGTGCGCGGGATGAAAGGCGGCGCCCAAGCGGTGTTTGGGCTCTTGGATCGTGGTGTGCTGGATCTATCTTTCCGATTGGAGCCTCATTTGACCGCCGTCGAAGTTCTCATGTCTAGGTATTCAAGCGTGCCTATGTCTTTGGCGGATGCCTGCCTCGTAAAAATGTCCGAGCTTGATCCCAAAGCCATTGTTTTAACCCTGGATAGTGATTTTAGGGTTTATCGGCGAAACGGACGACAAGTGGTGCCGATTGCCATGCCGGATTGACCCAGGTAATTTCTCATTCGGTTGTCCACGAAGGGGACCTGTCATGAACAATGGTAGTTCTTTTTAACCGCCGTATTTCCAGCCGGTGGAAGACAGAAGAAGCGGGCCTTTGGCAGGGCCCAGTTCCGCGCCTATGACTTCCGCGACGAAAACCGCGTGGTCTCCCCGTTCCACCAAATCTGTGACCCGGCATTCCAGGTAGCCGGCCATGGAGGGGAAAAAAGGGAATTCTAGGACCCGGCTGGGAAGGAACCGCTCCCCGGCCAAAAATTCTCCCTCCGGCTCCACGTGCTTGAAGAATTTCTGGGCCAGGTCCTTCTGGCCCTCCCCCAGGTAATTCACTACGAAGGCCCCCGCCGCTTTCACCACCTTGAAGGTATGGGAATCGGCCTTGAGGGCGGTCATGACCAGGGGCGGTTTAAATGATGCTTGGGAAAACCAGGTAATGGTGGAGGCGGCAGTCAGGTTCTCCGATTTGGCGGTGATGACGTAGAGAGCGTCGGGAATCATGAGGAGCAGTTTTTTCTTGGCGGCTTCATCCATAAGGCACCCCGGTAAGAAAGAAAGGTTGAGATGTAGTTTTTATAAGATTTAACAGATTTTGACAACCACCATCCGTGAAATACTGGTTTCATAAAACGGCTTAAATCTAACAACTGACTGGGGTCGCCACGTCGCCAATCACCCCGATTGGGGTGGCTTCTCGCGATGACAGCTAAACCAAAGACCTAATTAAAGGACTTGTCTGCCTTTACCGTAAAAAGCCGAATGATTTTTAGGGAAAAATGCCCCCGCTCCGTGTTAAACTTCAAAACCCCCCGCGTCATTTAAGGGGTAATACCGCGCCAAAAGAAAGGCAGGCCTTTGGAATCCTACGAAGCCCTTGAAAAAATGGTGGCCCTCCAAACAACCGATTCCGGGCTGGATGAGCTGGAGAAGCTGAAAAAAGGCTTCCTCCAGGAGATCGCGGACCTGGAAAAGGGCCTGGAAGACGTGAAGGGAAGGGTCCAAGAGGCCAAGAAGAACATGGAGGAACTGGTCAAGCAGCGCCGTTCCCTCGAGGTGGAGGTCGTTTCCTGGGACAACAAGATCAAGAAATACCAGGACCAGGAACCGGAAGTGAAGAGCAACGAGCAGTTCATCGCCCTGAAGACCGAGATCGAGAAGGGAAAGGAAGACAAGGGCAAGGTCGAGGAAAAGATCCTGGAGTTCCTTTTCCTGGAGGACGAGGCGAAGAAAAAAGGGCAGGAGCTGGCCGCCGAGCAGGCGAAGATCGAGAAAAAACTAGCGGATGACCGGAAGGTCCTCCAAGAGAAAATAGACGACTGCGACAAGGCCGCCGTGGGCAAGAAAGCGGAACGAGCCAAGCAATTTTCCGAGGTTCCGGAGGAGTTCGGGAGCATCTACGAGAATATCCGCGCGCACGGTAAAAAAGTGGCCGTGGCCGGGATAGGGGAGGACCAGATGTGCGGGGGATGCCACATGACCATCGCCCCCCAGGTCATCAACGAGCTCCGGAAAAATATCAAGATCCAGTTTTGCAGGTGCGGCCGGTTTATTTACCTGAAGGACTAATTTCCCCCCCATCAATTCCATTCCATGAAGGTGCGGTATGAGCGTCGCGACTGCCAAAAGGGTCCTTAAAATCGAGGCGGAAGGCCTTTTGCGCCTCTCCAAGCGCACCGGAAAATCCTTCGAGAAGGCCCTCAAGTTGGTGCTTAAAACTAAGGGGCGCGTAGTCGTCACGGGCATGGGCAAGTCGGGTCTCATCGGCCAGAAGATCGCGGCCACCCTTTCCTCCACCGGAACCCCCTCTTATTTCCTCAGCTCGGCAGAGGCCCTTCATGGCGACATGGGCAAGGCCGCCAAGGGGGACGTGGTCCTAGCCCTTTCCAACAGCGGGGAAACCGACGAGTTGAAAAGCCTCCTGCCCCACCTTAGGCGCATGGGTTGTCCCGTCATCCTTTTCACCGGGAACCTTTCCTCCAGCCTCACCCGTCTTTCGGACGTGGTGGTGGATGTCGGGGTCCAAAAAGAGGCCTGCCCCCTGAACCTCTCACCCACAGCCAGCACCACAGCGGCCTTGGCCATGGGGGACGCCCTTGCCGTGGCCTTGCTCGAGGAGCGGGGTTTCACCGAGAAGCAGTTCGCCCTTTTCCACCCGGGGGGCGACCTGGGCCGCCGCCTCCAATTGAAAGTCTCCGAGATCATGCGCAAGGGAAGCGCCGTTCCCAAGGTTTCCTTGTCCGCGGGTTTCCGACAAATCGTGAACGAAATCAACGCCAAGCGGGTGGGCTCCACCTGCGTCATTGATAAGGGCGGGAAACTTTCCGGCATCATCGTGGACGGCGACATCCGGCGCGCCCTCTTGAGGGACCCCGACATCAACCATTGGAAAGCCAAGAACCTCCGTTCCCCCAAGCCTAAGACCATCCGTCCCGATATCAACCTGGCCCAGGCCCTCCAACTCATGGAGGAAATGGCTATTTTCCAGCTGATCGTTGTTGATTCGGCGAGAAGGCCTATCGGCCTGGTTCATTTGCACGATCTATTGGGACGGGGAAGAATTAAGATCCTTTAGGTGGGTTTGATATAAAGACTTAGTACCTCTAACAAAATTATTGATTTACGATAATGTTGCTTCCCAATTAAATGTAGAGGCGTTTTAATTTCCTGTAGTAGGGGGCATTTCATCTCCGTGCCTCTGTGCTCTGTCGTAGGCAGCCTGTGGTGAAGGCTTTTTTGTTAGAAGTTTTTATAATAAATTGAGTGAGACCCATGAGTATTAAAAACATCAAACTTCTGTTGACGGACGTGGACGGGATCCTGACTAACGGCAAGGTTTACATGGACGACAAGGGGGGCGAGTTCATCTCCTTCGATATTCAGGACGGAATCGGACAGCGCCTGGCCACCGCTGGAGGCCTCCAGGTGGGCTGGCTTTCGGGAAGAACCTCCAAGCCGGTCGCGCTGAGGGCCAAACGCCTGAACGTGCCCTACCTTTACCAAGGAAAACTCGACAAGGTGGCGGTCGCCAAGGGGCTTTGCGGAAAGCTGGGCCTTTCCTTTTCCCAACTGGCCTACCTGGGGGACGATTTGATCGACATTCCATTGTTAAAGCTGGCGGGCTGGTCCGCCACGGTGCCCTATGGACGCCCAGAGGTGAAGAAAGCCGTCCAATACGTGACCAAGGCGCCGGCGGGCGAAGGAGCCTTCCGCGAGGCCGTGGAAAAAATCCTGAAGGCCCGGGGACTCTGGGGGAAGGCCCTTGGATTTTTCAAAAACGCCGGCGGCCCCTCCGTACGCACTTTCCCAAAAGGCCTGGACTGAGGTTTCGATTGGCCCGGCCCCTCCAGAAACTCAAAAACCACCTCATCTATTACTCGGCTCGTGCGGCGATGTTCTTCATCGCCCGGATGCCTTTTTCATGGGTCTCCAGGCTGGGACAGTTTTTCGGTTCCGCGGTTTATTCCTTGGCGAGCGGGGAAAGACGCAAGACCCTGAAAAGCCTCCGAACAGCCTTTTCCGGTGACCTTGCCCCGGGGGAGATTGGGCGGCTCGGGCGAAGGGTCTGGCAAAACGTAGGCAGGAACCTTTTTGAGATCGTCTGTTGGACCAGGTGGGACAGCGGGAAAATCAGGGCCCAAGTGGCCCGTTCCAGCGGCCTGGAAAATATTGAAAAGGCCCTGGCTCGCAAGAAGGGGCTTTTCATCGTGTCCGGGCACCTCGGCAATTGGGAGCTTTTGGGCGGGTTCCTGTTCAGCCATTACCAGGGCTCGGCCATCGCGCAGAATTTATACGATCCCCGGTTTGACGTCATCGTCAACAGGTTCCGGCAGGACAAGCTGGGGGCCACCTCCATGATCAAGAGGGGAATGGCCTTGAGGGGCATCCTGGAGGACCTGAGGAAAAACCATTTCATCATCGGCCTGCTGGACCAGGACACGGGAACCGACGGGGTTTTCACGCCCTTTTTCGGAAAAAACGCCTGGACCCAGACGGGAGTGGCTCGCATCGCCCGGAAGACGGGCGCCGCCTTGGTTCCGGCTTTCATGGTGCGGGGTTCCGACGGCCTCTACGAGGCCCATGTGGGGGAGGAAATCGATGTTCCCCATACCGATGACGTGGAAAAGGATATATTGGAAACAGTCCGACGTTATACTGGAATCATTGAGGCCCAAGTGAGGGCCTATCCGGACCAATGGATGTGGATGCATGAAAGGTGGAAGACCCGCCCGCCGGAGGAAAAGGCCTGAAAGGGCCCCATTTCCCCATGGCGCCTAACTGTTTATATAATCAACCCGCAAGGTGACTAGAATTGACAGAGGAAAATAATACATATCAGGAAGCGGACTCCCTCCTGGAGCGGACGGTCCAGACCCAGCAACCCGGGCGTCAAAAACGCATGGTGGGGCTCCTGGTCACGATCCTATGCGCCGCCATAGCCCTGTTCTGGTATTTAAACAAAAGCGGAAAACAGCAGAACAGCCTGGAACCCTTCGTCCAAGGAGAGAATTCGCCCGACGCGGTGATTCTCAAGTTCCACTTGGTTTCCACCGTCAAGGGCGAAAAGCACTGGGAAATGAACTCCGACAAGGCCATGCTTTACCAGAACCAAAAGCAGGCCTACGCGGACCAGATCTTCGCCCAATACTTCAAGAAGAACAAGATCGTCTCGACCCTGACGGCCGACAAGGCCGTCATCAACACCGAAACCAACGCCACCCTGGCCGAGGGGCACGTGGAGCTGGTCGTGGATAACGGCTCGAAACTGGAGACCGCCAAACTCAATTGGAACCCAGATAACGACGAAATCCAGACTGATGGGCGCGTCCACGTCTATAAGGGCGCGGATGAGATCAGCGCGGTGGGGCTGGTGGCGGACACCCAATTGAACAATATCCGTTTCAAGAGCGACGTGAGGACTAAAATGAGGGATACCCATGAAGTCGAGAATTTCAATGAATCCAAGAAATTCTAACCGGGTCATCGCGGGGGTTTTGGCCTGCCTCTGGATGGTTTTAGCGCCGGGGGTTATCTTGGGCTATGAAATCAACGACCACTCGCACGTTTCGTCCAAAAAGCCGGTCAGGATCACTGCCAATCAGCTGACATTCGACCGGCTGAACAGCCTGACCCTATTCAAGGGTTACGTCGTGGCCACCCATGAGAAAGTTAAGCTAAGATCCGACCAGCTTCGGGCCATCTCGGATAACAGGGAAGCCACAGCGCTTGGCCACGTGAAGGTGGTGGATTCCAGCTCGGCCATGACCCTTACCTGCGGAAACCTGGAATACCTGGATTTAATGTCCACCATGACGGCCCACGACCACCCCGTTTTGACGGCAGTGGACGAGAATGGGATGCCCTTGACGGTAAAGGGAAGGCAAATCGAGATGGATTCCGAGAACAAGACTGTGGCGGTCAACCAGAACGTGGATTTTACCAGCGCTGACGGGCACGCTATAGCCCAAAAAGCTTTATATATCTCCAGGGAGGACAAGCTGATCCTGGAGGGAGAACCAAGTATCACCTACCAGAATGGGAAAATTTCAGGAAGGCGTATCACTTCCCATTTGGGCCAGGACCGGAGTGTCTTTTCCGAGGGAATGGCTGAGGCGGTTTTTAGCACAGATGGCGGAGGAAATACCGGCACCGCCGCGAAAATGGGTTCCACCCCTGGGGTGCTGGGCAATGGAACTCCATCCTCCAAAGGAGGAAATCCAGCCCAGGTGAATTTCGGGTTAACTCCGACACCCACTCGCGCGCCTGGTACGGCAAACTTGCCGAATTTGGAACCGTCGCTGAATCCCGTGACGCATTGACAGGGCGCGGGATAAAATAAGTAAGTCTTTGGAAACTTGGGCTTTGTTTTGAGATATTAATCATCAAGGAAAAAGAATGAAAACCCTTCGAACCCAGAATCTGGTCAAAACCTACAGCAAGAAGAAGGTGGTGGACCATGTCTCTATCGAGATCCACCAGGGCGAGGTCGTCGGCCTTTTGGGGCCGAACGGGGCCGGCAAAACCACGACCTTTTACATGACGACGGGTTTCATCGCCCCGAACGAGGGAAAGGTTTATTTCGAGGAGGACGGCGACGCCCGGGAAATCACCCACCTGCCCATGTATAAAAGGGCGCGCCTGGGAATTGCCTACCTGCCGCAGGAGCCATCCATATTCCGCAAGTTGACCGTCGAGGATAACCTCATGGCCATCCTGGAATTGACGCCCTTGTCCCCGGCCGAACGCGAGAGGAAAAAGAAGGAGCTCCTGGAGGAGTTGAAAATCTCCCATTTGGCCAAGCAAATGGCCTACACCTTGTCCGGCGGGGAAAGGAGGCGCACGGAAATCGCCAGGGCTCTTGTCCTCCAGCCCCATTTCATCCTGTTGGACGAGCCATTCGTGGGAATCGATCCCATCGCGGTCCAAGACATCCAGAACATCATCCGCTTCCTGGTGAAAAGGAACATCGGGATCCTCATGACCGACCACAATGTCCGCGAGACCCTGGCCATTGTGGACCGCGCTTATATCATATTCGAGGGAAAGATCCTTCTTTCTGGAACCGCTTCCGAGCTTGCCTCCAACCAGAAGGCGCGTGAGATTTATCTGGGCGAAAGATTCTCACTCTAAAACCCACCGGGAGTCTTCCATCAAGCCACCTATCCAGCAGAGAAATAATTTGAAAATTTCCATCGACAGAATCCTGGCGCCCCTGAACAGGTTCCTCACCAAGTGCCATGTCAGCCCCAATATGGTGACCACGGCCGGGGTTTTTATAACTTTTATGGTCCCGTTTGAATTGTTCCGTGAAAGGTGGTTCCAGGCCGGCTTCTGGTTATTACTCGCGGGTTTTTTTGATGTTTTGGACGGTTCCCTGGCGAGGTATCGCGGTTTCAAAGGCTCATTTGGGTCATTTTGGGACTCGACTTTGGACCGGGTCTCGGAAGCCGTCGTTTTTATGGGGTTTCTATTGTATTATTACCACCAACAATTTATGGAGGGCCTTGTACTTGCCTTCGCGGTTTTAGTCCTGTCCTTCCTGGTTCCCTATACAAGGGCGAGGGCTGAGGGCTTGGGGATAAATTGCGAGGTGGGAATCCTGCCGCGCCCCGGGAGGGTGATCCTTCTCTCCCTGGGCCTGATGGCCGCTCAACTCACTTGGGCCTTGGCGTTAGTGGGGATTCTATCCCTGGTAACCGTGATCCAGAGGGTGGCCCGGGTTTGGAAAGAGACACAGCCCTGAAAGTCATTTAAGATTTTTTGCCGTCATTTTGCCGGGAGGTTTTCCTGATTATGTCCAAGATCCGAGTGGCTTTGGTGGGAGTGGGTTGCTGCGCCTCGTCCCTGGTGCAAGGCGTGAGGTTTTACCGGGACGCGGAGGAGGAAGTCTTCGTGCCGGGCCTCATGCATGTACGCCTCGGAAAGTACCATGTGGGGGATATCGAGTTCTCCTGCGCCTTCGACGTGGACGCCGACAAGGTCGGGAAGGACCTTGCTGAGGCGGTTTTCGAGCCCATCAATAACACGATCAAATTTTCGGATGTTCCCAACACTGGCGTGAAGGTCCATCGGGGCCCCACTCTGGACGGGCTGGGCAAGTACTACAGGCAAACCATCACCGAATCCACGGAGAAACCAGTGGATGTGGCGGCCGTATTGAAGGAAACCAAGACCGACGTCCTAGTCAATTACCTGCCTGTGGGCAGCGAGGAAGCCGCGAAATTCTACATGAACGAGGCCATGAAGGCGGGCGTGGGCGTGGTCAATTGCATGCCTGTTTTCATCGCCTCCAACCCGGCCTGGGCGAAAAAGTTCGAAAAGGCGGGACTGCCGGTCCTGGGGGACGACATCAAGGCCCAGGTGGGCGCCACCATCACCCACCGTGTCCTGGCGAAAATGTTCTCCGACCGGGGAGTCATCCTGGACCGCACCTCCCAGCTGAATTTCGGCGGCAACATGGATTTCAAGAACATGCTGGAGAGGGAAAGGCTGGAATCCAAGAAAATCTCCAAGACCGGGGCGGTAGTCAGCCAGCTCTCCCATCCCATCAAGCCCGAGGATATCTATATCGGCCCCTCGGACTACGTGCCTTGGCTTAAGGACCGGAAGTGGGCGCATATCCGGCTGGAGGGCAGGGAATTCGGCGATGTCCCTGTTTCCATCGAGCTCAAGCTGGAGGTCTGGGATTCCCCCAACAGCGCGGGAGTTTCCATTGACGCCATCCGTTGCTGTAAAATGGCCCTGGACGCGAAACTTTCCGGCGCCATGGAAGGGCCTTCCTCCTATTTCTTTAAGACGCCGCCGGTGCAGTATTCCGACTCCGAGGCCCACGAGCTGGTGGAGGTTTTTATCACCCAGCACGCCAAAGCGGGGGAAGCCATCAAAGTCAGATGAAGTGGATGGGGTCTCGAAAATTAAAAGTGAATCAGCCCGGGAAAGCCCCGGGCTTTTTTTTATCGGGGAAAGATCATGGGGAAAAAGTTTCTCTTCGTGACAGCGGCAGTTTTATCCGGCCCGGGAAGTCTTTTGGGGTGGGGGGCGGTAGGGCATCAGACCGTGGCTTGGATCGCCCAGGACCAATTGACCGCCCAAGCCCGGGGTGAAATCCAGGAAATCCTAGGCCGAAATGATGACTTGGTTTCGGTATCCACTTGGGCCGACACCATCGTGGACCGGCGGCCCGAGACGGCCCCCTGGCATTACCTGAACCTGGACGTGCGCCAGCCCGAGAACGAGTTCGACCTTTCGGGCTCCTGCAGGAACCATGATTGCGTGGTGGACCAAATCCTGAAGGACCTGGGGATACTGCGCATGCCATTCGCCCCGCGGTGGGAAAAGCGGGAAGCCCTCAAGTTCTTGGTGCATTTCGTGGGGGACCTGCACCAGCCCCTGCATTGCGTGGATGACCACGACCGGGGCGGGAACGAGAAATGGTTCCGTTATCGTCCCAGGGGGCCCTTCGGCCGTTATACTTGGATTAATCTTCATAGTTTTTGGGATCATCTCTTGGAGACCCATACCAAGGAAAATCCAGCCAGGCTTGCAAAGAAGCTGGAAAATGAAATCGGCCAGGATGAGGAAAATGACTGGGCCAGGGGCAAGCCGGCCGACTGGGCCTATGAGAGTTTTCTCATCGCCCAGGGGGATATTTATTCCGAACTGCCCAGAGGTCCTGTGCCTAAAGGCCGCTGGGGAAAAGATTTGCCAAAGGATTATTATTCCGGAAAGATGAGGCGCATCGTGGAGCGCCAGCTGGAAAAGGCCGGCATAAGGCTGGCTTTCCTTTTGAACGGTTTGTTTGATCACTAACGTCCCTATTGGGCATTCCCGGATGGGTTTAAGAGCCGGGATGGAAAAGGGTTGGGAAGTTCTATGCTGAAAGTTCAAACCGCCATCGAGAAAGCCACGATTTATGACGGAATAGGCGATAAACCCCTTTCCGAGGCGACGATTCTCATTTCAGGAGACACCATTGCCTATGCAGGGCCCCACCGGCAGGCCCCCTCTTACGAAGCTGAGGAGATTTACGCCGCAGAGGGGCTGTTTGTCCTTCCGGGGCTGATCGACCTGCATGTCCACGGGCTCGTGGACCAAGACAGTCTTCTTTCCTTCCTTCAAACAGGCGTCACCACCATCCGCGACCTGGCTTGCGACGTGTTCGAGGCCCTCGAATGGAAAGCCAAGGAACGCTCTGGCCTCATCGATTCGCCCCGCATATACACCGCCGGGCCGGTCCTGACCTGTCCAGGAGGCTATCCCCAGAACGTTTGGGGCCCCAAGATCGCGGCGCCGGTCCAGGGGCGCTACCAGGCCCAGGAAAAAGTCAGAAAGCTTTGCGGATTGGGAATGGATGTCATCAAGATCGGCCTGGAACACGAACTGGGGCCGTGCCTTTCGGAAGCCGAGGTGGAAGGAATCGTGAAAGCGGCCCATGCCCTGGGAAAAAGGGTGACTGCGCATATCACCAACGAAGCTGATTTCGAGCTTTGCCTGAAATTCAACGTGGATGAGATGGCCCACATGCCCTCCCGCCCGCTATCGGACGACCTTTGGAAGGAGGCCGCACGCAAGGGAGTTTTAATCCTGCCTACCCTCCATGCCCACGCGGGATGGGCCGAGGAATGGCGCCGCCGTTCGGAACATCCTTTCGGGCAGTTTTGCCACCTGGGCTTCAAGGCTGGGCACGATCAGAGCCGTAAAAACTTGGGGAAATTCCTCACCCTGGGGGGACAGGTCGCCTATGGAACCGACGCGGGGAATCCGCATATGCCTTACGGGGTTTCCGTCAAGGAATGGTCCGACCTGCAAATCTCGGGGTTGTCCTCCCTGCAGTGCCTGAAGATGGCCACCTCCGACGCGGCGAAAATTCTGGGTCTGGAGGACCGCCTGGGATCCATCGTGAAAGGCAAATGGGCCGATTTGGTTATATTACGAAATGATCCCCTCCGGCATCCCGAGAATTTCAGGACCATCCAAAGGGTTTACAAAGCCGGAAAGGCCTATCCGGGAGGGGGCCTGGATTTTCCAAAACCTTTCGACTTGGATTATTGGATCAGGCAATGGGAAAAAACAAAGTTTAAGCCGGGTTGGGAAGGGAAATCAGGGGGGAAATAACTCCCTGATTCTTTTCGGAAGTATTCCAATGACGGGATTTTGAGATCGACCCCCCTGGATAAAGCCCTTTAAAAACCTTCAATCTTTCGTTTTTATAAGATAAAGACCCGAACAATTAAAAAAGGTATAATTCTTGCTTAAGACTTTTATTTTTGGAGTGGCATCGATTATGCGCCAACAATTCGGAATGAATCAAAAGATGCAGCAGCGCATGATCATGACCCCCATGTTGCAATTGGCCATGAAGATACTCCAGCTATCCACGCTGGAACTCAAAGAATGGGTCGAGAAGGAAATGATGGAGAATCCCGTCCTCGAGGAGGAGAACGAGGAAGCTCCCGCCGAGACCGCGGGGGATAAAAGCGCCCCCGCTGCGGCCGCCAACCTGACCGAGGAAGCCCCCCTGCCGGACCAGGACATCATCCTGGAAAAAATGAAGCAGACCCGCCAAACGGATTTAGTGGAGAACCTCCGGGAAGGGGACCAATTCAAGAAAGCTACCTGGGATCTTTACAACGAGGGCGAGGACTACGATGGAGCCGGCGAGGGCTCCTGGGGGGGGAGCGAGGACTCCCAGGGAATGCAGGACAAGAGGGATTTCATGGAAGCCTCCATCAGCCGCGCCCAGACCCTCGCTGATAGCCTGGAGTGGCAGCTCATGATGATATCCAGGGATGAGGAAGAGAAAACCCTGGGAAAAGTCCTCATTGGCAACCTGGACGTGCACGGCTACCTGACTGAAACCATTGAGAATATCGCGGCGGCCCAGAAAGTATCCTCCGCCAAGATCGAGAAAATGCTGAGGCTCATCCAGTCCTTCGACCCGCCCGGCGTGGGGGCGCGGGACCTGCGCGAATGCCTATTGCTCCAGCTGGAAAGCCGAAAGGGAGAAATCGCGCTCAAGGCCGACCAGGTGGTCCGGGACCATTTCGAGGACATGGAGAAGAAGAGATACCAGCCCATCCTGCGGGCCCTGCAGTGCACCGAGGAACAACTCAGGGAAATCCTGGCCTATATCGGCACCTTGGAACCCAAACCGGGCCGGGCATTCGAGGAGGAGGATACCAAGTTTGTAACACCAGACGTCAGCATCCGGAAGATCGAGGGCGAGTACGTCGTGGTACTCAACGACGAGCCCGTCCCCAGGCTTCGGGTATCCTCCTATTACCGGAAGCTCATGAAGGATAAAACCGCGGCGGGGAGCAAGGAGACCAAGAAGTTCCTGGAGGGAAAAATCCAGTCGGCGGTTTGGCTTATCAAGAACATCGAACAGCGCCGTAAGACCATTTATAAAGTCACGGAAGCCATATTCAGGATCCAGAGGGATTTTCTCGAGAAAGGCGTCAGCGGATTGAAACCCCTCACCTTAAAGCAGGTGGCGGACATGGTCGGGATGCACGAGTCCACGATCAGCCGGGTGACCACCCACAAGTACGTCCAAACCGAGCGGGGGCTTTTCGAGCTGAAGTATTTCTTCTCAAGCGGGTTGGAATCTTCCGACGGGATGGACATATCCTCCCTGTCGGTCAAACAAAAAATAAAAGAGCTGGTGGAACAGGAAAGTACCCAAAGGCCTTATTCCGACCAGAAGATCATGCAGGTGTTAAATGGGCAGGGCCTTTCCATCGCCCGCAGGACCATCGCCAAGTACCGAGAGGAATTGAGGATTCCCCCGGCTTCTCAACGCCGAAAATTGTGACAATAAATCCGGTGTCAACAAACAATCAACGGTCGCCAACTTTTGACCGGCCGGTTTCAGGCACCGGCCAAGTGGCCACCTGAAGCCCTGCCCTAGGCTGCGGTGCGGAGGGCCGTCCCTGGACTCTTCAAATTAGAGGTTTTGTTTTTTACCTCCATGTTTTTACCTTGGGAGATCAAGAACATTTAGGTTTGTCCGCCGCTTCCCTGGATTGACTTCCGGGGGTCGAATGTTAGAATAACTTCTCATTTTCCTCGTGCTTTTAAAAAGAAACCAACTTGGGGGGCTTTTTGTTCAGAAAAACAGATTCCACGATGAAGATCCTCATTACCAGCCGGCATGAAAACTTGAGCGAAGGCTTGAAGGACCATATCCAGGACAAAATTCAAAGGGTGGAAAAATACCTGGGTAATATCCGGGAAGCCCACGTGATCCTGACTTTCGAGAAGAACCTGCATACTTGCGAGGTCAATCTGGTAGCCAAGTTTCTCAAACTCAGCGCCAAGTCCTCCTCCCGGGACATGTACCAGTCGATCGATTCCGCCCTGGAGCGTCTGGAAAAACAAGCCAGGAAGCAAAAAGAAAAAAGGGTGGAAAGGCGCCATTCCGAGGGAGGAAAGGCTCTTTCGGTCGTTCATGGTTTGATCTCCACCCCCGTGGAAGGGGATGAGATCAAAGTCATCAAGACCAAGAAGTTCGAAATCAAGCCCATGACAGTGGAGGAAGCCGCCCTTCAATTGACCGCCTCGAAAAATGAGTTTCTTGTTTTCTTCGACGCAGAAACCGACAAGACCAGCGTCGTATATAAAAGGAAGGACAATCATATCGGCCTTATTTCGCCTGATTTTTAAGATGAGAGGTTTTGAGCAAGGCTTTATCCGAAATATCAACCGCGAAGGTGGGAGGAATAGGAATGCAGATCCTGGATTTTTTATCGAGTGACGCCATAAAAATTTCTTTAGAGTCCAAAAACAAGAAGGATGTCATCAAGGAGCTGGTGGAATTGCTGGTGAAAACCGGCAAGGTCAAGGACAAGAAAAAAATGGTTCAGACGCTGGTGGAAAGGGAGGACCTGGGTTCCACGGGAATCGGCCAGGGAATCGCCATTCCCCACGGCAAATCCGACACGGTGACCGACCTCGCGGCCGCCTTCGGCCTATCCCCCGAGGGCATCAGCTTCGATTCCTTGGACGGGGAGCCGGTCAACATTTTCTTCCTATTGGTGGCTCCGGAAGGGGCCGCGGGAGCCCATCTGAAGGCCTTGGCCCGTATTTCCAGCCTTTTAAAGGATAAATATTTCCGTAAAACCCTTCTGGTGGCGAAAACGCCCGAGGAAGTGGTTAAGATCATCCAAGAGGAAGAAAAATTAAAGCACTAATCGGGATGAGCGATTGACCTCCTTCCGCCTTGAGCCTGTTCGGAATTCCATCGAAAAGGGGCTTCGGGGCCAAACATTCAATGGGATTGAATTTTCCGGGGAAATCTTATGAAAAAAATTTCGGTGGAAGCCCTCTTCCAACAGGCCAAGGAAAGGCTCCGCCTTTTACCGCTGGTCGAGGAAGGGATGGCGGACCGGTACATCGTCAGCGTGGACATCAACCGCATGGGGATGGCCCTGACGGGGTATCTCAAATGGTTCGCTTATGAAAGGCTTCAAGTCATCGGGAAGACCGAGATACATTACTTGGGCACCTTGAAGCCGGCCCAACGCAAGAAAATATTCAAGGCCCTCCTTTCCTACCGGCTTCCCTGCGTCGTGGTCACCCACAAGATGAAACCGCCGGCTGAGATGGTGACGGAGGCCCGGAAACAAAAAATCCCGATTTTCACCACGCCGACCCCGACTACCAAGTTTGTTTCAGAGATTTCCGTTTTTCTCGAGGAGGAGTTCGCCCCCGAAACCACCATTCACGGCACCCTGCTGGATGTTTACGGGGTGGGGGTGCTTATCCTGGGGGATTCCGGCATCGGCAAGAGCGAGTGCGCTCTGGAACTGGTCGAGCGCGGGCATCGGCTCGTGGCGGATGATTTGGTTTATATCAAGCGGATGGCGCAGAGAATCCTCATGGGTTCCCGATCGGAGATCATCAAGCATCACATGGAAATCCGGGGCCTTGGCATCATTAACGTCGAAAGCCTATTCGGGGTGGGGGCCATCCGGGACAAGAAAAGAATTGAGCTGGTCATCCGATTGGAGGAATGGAACAACAAAAAAGAATACGACCGGATAGGGTTGACCCCGGCCTCGCACAAGATTTTCGACGTGGATATACCCACATTCGTCATTCCCGTCCGGCCGGGAAGAAACCTGGCGGTCATCATTGAGGTCGCCGCCATGAATAACCGCCTGATGAAGCTGGGTTATTTTACCGCCCAGGAATTCGCGGACCGCGTGACCCGCATCATGGTGGAGGAATCCTCCGGCAAAAAAGCATCCCCTCCGAAGGAACCGCGTGAATGACCGGTTTCCGTTGGCTATATCCCGGCATGCGCCTCAAGCGTTGGTTTTTTCTCCTGGCCCTCTCGGTCGTTGTCCTCATGGTGGGTTTATCCGGAATTATGAGCCGTTACACTTCCGGCCTGCATTACAACCCCAGGCCGATCCAGGAATTCGGGGAACACCTCCAGCACCTTAAATTCGTCGATTTTCTTTTCATCGCTCTCGCTTTGTTCGGAATCATCCTGGGCATTCGGAGGGCTATTTACGGAGTTTTGACCATCCTCATTCCAGCCCGGGAGAGGGATTTCATTAACATCGCCCACAGCCGTTTGCGGTTGAAAAGGGGGCCCCGAATCGTCGCGGTCGGGGGCGGAACGGGCCTTCCCAACGTGCTTTACAGCCTCAAGCATTACACGAGCAACCTCACGGCGGTGGTGACGGTGGCCGACGACGGGGGAAGTTCCGGAAGGCTTCGGAGGGATTTCGGAACGCCCCCTCCGGGCGATATCCGAAACTGTATCGTGGCATTAGCCGACCAGGAAACCCTCTTGAACCACCTTTTCCAATACCGCTTCAAGAGCCACGGGGACTTGAAGGGACACAGTTTCGGGAATCTTTTTATCACGGTGATGAAGGAAATTACCGGTGATTTCGGGATGGCGGTGGAGGAATCCAGCCGCCTGTTCGCCACCAGGGGAACGGTCATGCCGGTCACCTTCGACCCGATGGTCCTTCAAGCCAGGTTGAAAAACGGGAAATTGGTGACGGGGGAATCCAAGATCCCGTTGGGGAAGGCTCCCATCCAAAGGGTTCAGCTCAAGGGTAAAAAGGTCCGCCCGAACAAGGACGCTTTGAAGGCCATTTTAGAGGCTGACGCCATCGTCCTTGGACCTGGAAGCCTTTTCACCAGCATCCTGCCCAACCTGCTCATTGAAGAGGTAGCTTCCACGATCGCCCTTTCTAGGGCGGTTAAAATCTACGTGTGTAACATCATGACCCAGCCGGGTGAAACGGACGGTTACAGCGTTTCCGACCATGTCCGGGTCCTTCTTGCCCATACCGCCCCCCATTACGTCCATTATGTCATCGCCAATAAGGAACCGGTTCCCCCGCCGCTATTGGAGCGGTACTTGGCCTCCCATCAGGAACCAGTGAGGATCGATGAGGAAGCTGTTGAAAAACTGGGCGTCAAGCTCATTCAGGCTAATTTGCTTCACCGCAAGGATTTTGTCCGGCATAGTCCGGAGAAACTTGGAAAAACCATTATTCGCCGTTTGGTGATTTAAGGAAGGAAAGGGATAAAATGATCGGAATAGTCATAGCCACGCATGGTGATTTCGGAAACTCGCTTCTAGGAACCCTTCGGATGATCATGGGGGACGATTCGGGGGTGAAATCAGCCACTCTTTTATCGGAGGATTCGCTGGAAACTTTCCAAGAAAAACTCGATAAGGCCCTCTTAGACGCGGACCCCGCCGACAAGGGAGCGCTCGTGCTGGTCGACATGTTGGGCGGGACTCCCTTTAACGTCGCGGTGCAGATGGCCCGCAGGAAAAAAATACGTGTGATCACGGGACTCAACCTTCCAATGCTCATCAAGATCATATCTCACAGGGACGCATCCGACTTGGAAGCCCTGATGAACGACGTTCAAAAAGCCGCCCGCGAGGGTATCGTGACGACCGAGGATTTGCATAAGAAAACAGGCGGCATGGAGTAATCGAGGGTAAAAGAGGGAGGGACCGATGGATATTCAATTGATACGAGTCGACGACCGCCTCATCCATGGACAGGTGGTTGTGGGCTGGGTCAAGGCCCTGGATATCGAGCTCTTGGCCGTCGTTAACGACGCCATCGCCATAAACACCATGCAAAAAAACCTCATGCAAATGGCCGTGCCATCGGGCTTAAAGGTCGCGTTCTGGACTGTGGAACAGGCCGCGGAAACTAGCAAGGAATCTACCGCCAAAGAGCGCGCCTTGCTGTTGTTCTCGAAACCGTCGGATGTACTTTCTTTCAGCGAGAAAGGGGGATCTCTCACCTCTGTCAACGTAGGAGGAATGCACTTCTGCGAGGGGAAAAAGCAAGTCGCGAAAACCGTATGCGTTGATGAGAATGACATTTTGGCTTTCCAGGGTTTGAAATCGCACGGCGTGGAATTGGAGATGCGCGCGGTTCCGGGCGATATGCGCGAGAATTTAGAGAAATATATTCCGGAGTTGAGGGGTTAATTTGCTTGCCTCACAGCACCGGTTTCATCAAGTGAGCCGTTCAAGGAAATGAAATGAAAAAAATAACCTTTATCTTCGGGGTCCATAACCACCAGCCGGTGGGTAATTTCGGACAGGTGTTTGAGGCCCTTTACCGGCAATCCTATGAACCTTTTTTGAGAGTGTTGAACCGCCACCCCTCAATCAAATGCACCTTTCATATCACGGGGCCGCTTTTGGAATGGCTGGAGCAAAACCGCCAGGAGTACATCCAAATCCTGCGGGAGATGTCCGACCGGGGCCAGATTGAGTTTTTCACCGGGGGCATGTACGAGCCCATCCTTTCCATTCTTCCCGACAGGGACAAGGTCGGCCAAATCCAAATGATGACAGGGTATTTGCGGAATAAATTTAAGGCGGAAGCCAAGGGGATGTGGATGGCCGAGCGGGTCTGGGAGCCTCATTTGACAAAACCCCTCGCCGAGGCGGGCGTGCGCTATGTCGTCGTGGACGACGCGCATTTCAAGGCGGTGGGGCTGACGGAAGAAGAGACTTTTTCTTATTACTTGATGGAAGAGCAGGGGGAAACCTGCGCGGTATTTCCCATTTCCGAGAAAATGCGCTACCTGATGCCTTTCCGCTCGGTGGAGGAAAGCCTGCAATATTTCCAATCCATCGCCACTGAGGAAGGAGATCGATGCCTTATTCTCATGGACGACGGGGAAAAGTTCGGCGGATGGCCGGACACTTACAAATGGGTTTATGAGGAAGGATATCTGGAAAAGTTTCTTACCATGCTGGAACAGAACTCCTCCTGGCTTCAATGCGCCACTTTTTCCGAGTTCGCCTCGACACACCGGCCCCAAGGCCGCTTGAGCCTTCCCACCGGTTCCTATACCGAGATGGGGGAGTGGTCCCTCCCGGTGGAGGCTTCCAGGGAGTATGGGAATATCCGCCATGAATTAAAAGACAACGGACAACTGCCCCGTTTTGACCGGTTCCTAAAAGGCGGAATTTGGAGGAATTTCCTCACGAAATACGATGAGAGCAACCATCTCCATAAAAAATTGCTCTGGGTGTCCAACAAACTCATGGAAGCCCGGCGGACCCCGGGAAAAAAGGAAAATCCTAAACAAAAAGCCCTATTGGATAAAGCTGAGAGGGCTCTTTACCGGGGTCAGTGCAATTGCGCCTATTGGCACGGGGTTTTTGGTGGCCTTTATTTGAACCATCTGCGGTTCGCTCTTTATCAAAATCTGATCGAGGCCGAAATTCTTATTGATTCCGTCCTGGCCCATCCGTCCAAGGGTTTCCGGACGGAAATCTCGGATTTCAACAAGGACGGCAAGGACGAGATACTGATCTCCACGGAAGGATATCACGCGGTATTGGAACCCTCTGCTGGCGGCAGCTTAACCGAACTGGATTACCTCAAGCGTCCAATCAATCTTTGCGATACTCTCACGCGCCGGAAAGAGGCGTACCATTCGCGGCTTTTGGAGATGGCCCGCCAGAACCAAGGCGGAGGGGCTGTGTCCAGTATCCATGACCTTCTCAGGGCCAAGGAGCAAGGCCTGGAAAACCGGCTTTTTTATGATTCAGACCGCCGCGTCAGCTTGGTGGACCGCTTTTATTCCACTCAATCCACCCCTGAGGATCTTTGGGCCGCTCGGGCTGTGGATCTTTCCGATTTTCGGAAGAATCCATTTGATTTCAAAGTGCTGGAACCTAAGCGCAAAGGGGCCAATCTTACCGTCGAGATGACCCGGCAGGGCCTGGTGGATGGGGTTCTCCTGGATCTGGAGAAAAAGCTCGAGTTCGCGCCAGGAGAATTTGGCATGGAAGGGGACTACACATTAATCAACCGAGGGAACCGGGATCTTCGAATTCTCTGGATGGTCGAATGGAACCTTACCCTACTGGCCGGGGACGCTCCCGACCGGAATTATTTCGTGGCGGGCAGGAACCTGACTTATCCGAGACTCAACAGCACGGGCGCGGAGTCGGATGTCCAGGAAATGGGCATGAGGGACGGTTGGCTGGGGATTGAGGTGAATTTTAAAACCGAGAAGCCTGCTAAGTTTTGGAGATATCCGGTTGAGACTATTTCCCAGTCCGAGGGGGGCTTTGAGCGTGTTTACCAAGGCTCCTGTCTCCTGCTGGGTTGGGAAATCGGGTTGAAACCCGGGGAATCGTTTAAAAGACGCATCGCGATGGAATTGAAAGAAATAGGAAATTGATGTTGCCGATACTAAAGGAGGATTAAGGAACTTGATGTCTCATTGGTTGTCCATATCGCTCCTTCTCGCCTTTTTGAGCCTGGATGTTTCGGCGGTAGGCCAATTCATGGTTTCACGGCCCATTGTGGTGGGACCCTTGGTGGGGCTACTGACCGGACATGCGGACCTGGGCCTGGAATTGGGGGCGCTCGTGGAACTCATCTGGTTGGGAGATGTGCCCGTGGGGGCGCACCTGCCGCTGGATCTATCCATGCTGGCCGGTTTGTCGGTGGCCTTCGCTTCCGAACTCGCTGATGGACCCTGCCCGAAGGAGGCGGCGGTGACTTACGCTTTGGGTGTCGCGATCCCCTTGTCCGCCGTTTGCACGCAAGCGGAAATAATCCTCCGAAAATTTCATGTCCGCTGGGTTCATTTCGCCCAGCGCATGGCCATGAACTCGCGGTTGAGGTCATTCGAATGGGTGAACCATATCGTCATTTTCGAGCTATTCCTGAAGGGTTTCTTTTTGACCGCCGGGTGTCTTTTCATAGAGCATTGCACCACCGGGATTTTCCATGGTTTGCCTCCGCGGGTCATTGAGGGCCTTTATTACGCCAACTGGCTTCTCCTGGCGTTGGGTTGCTCGGCGGTCATCGACCTAGTGGTGGAAAAGAAAAACATACTTTGGTTAGTCCTCTCCATCGCAGCGCTCCTGACATTGGCCCTTGTTTTGCAGGTTCAGGAAGTTTGGCTTGTGGCCATGTCCCTTATGGCTGGTTTTGTGGCAACTCTCTTTTTCATGGGGAAAGGGGAATCCGCGTGACACAGGAGGAAAAACCCAAGGAAAAATTCAAGCTGGGTTGGGTGACCCTGACCTCCGCCTTTATCCGCACCTTTTTCATACAAGTTGTATGGAATTTCGAAAGATATTTAAGTTATGGTTTTGCTTTCATACTTATTCCAGTCCTGAAGAGGACTTGCCCGCCGGAAGAAAGGGGGCAGGCCCTGGCACGCCACATGGATTATTTCAATACCCACCCCTACATGGCTTCCTTCCTTCTGGGGGCGGTCATTAGGATGGAAGAGGACAAATATTCGGAACCTCGCTACAAACATAAACTGAGAGATGAGGAAATTAGCGCCCTGAAAGTAGGCATGATGGGCCCGCTGGCTGGAATGGGGGATAATCTTTTTTGGGCCACCTTGCGCCCTTATTGCGGGTTGATCGCCATTACCCTGGTTTTGTCCCATGCTTTTCAATTCAGGGGCCGGTTCTGGATTGTTCCATTGCTCTATCTCTTGGTTTTCAACGTGGTTCATGTTGGAATCCGCCTCTTAGGCTTTATCCAAGGTTACAATAAGGGGGATCAGGTGGTCTTGAGCCTGCGCCGATATGGTTTTCAGGACGCCATCAGGGGTTTAAAGGTTGCGTCCCTATTGCTTCTATCGGTGTTGATTGTCATGGTAAATTTATCGGATTTGGACAAGGAGCCGGGACTTTTCGCGCTTAAATTGACTTTCTTTGGCGCGATTGTGGGGCTATTCAGTTTTGCATTGCATCGGAAGATAAGCCCGTCCCAGATGTTTTATACTGTCGTTTTGTTCGCTCTGATGCTGGCTTTTTGGCCGGATTTAAGCTCACCGCCCGCCATGGGCGGTTTATCCCCGGGGGTTTCCAACGCGAATCCCCCGGCCATGATGAAGTGAAAGGGCGCCTGTGAAATTGAGTGATAAAGTAACCGTTGTCAATAAATTGGGGCTGCATTTAAGGGCCGCGGCTGAGCTGGTGAAGGTCGCCAACAAATTCAAATGCCAAATCACCATTCACCACGGCGTCCAAAATGTCAACGCGAAAAGCTTAATGGGCTTGATGACCCTGGCCGCCGCCAAGGGAACCGAACTTGAGTTCCGCGTGGAGGGAGAGGACGCCAAAGGGGCCCTTGCGGCCTTGAAACAACTGGTGGCTCAGAAATTTGGTGAAAAAGAGTGAGATTCATTAACGGTTTCGGGCGAAAAAGAGGCTCAAATGATCATTAGGAGGCCCTAGTGGCGGAGAAGATTTTCAACGGGATTGCGGCTTCCGGCGGTATCGCCATCGGGCCAGCGTATCTATATCACCCGGTGGGTTTTACCATTCCCCGTAGAAGCTTGCGGGCGGAGGAGGTCGACCAGGAGTTGAGCCGGTACCAAAAGGCCTTGAAATTGACCCGGGAACAGATTCTGGAACTTGAGGGCCGGATGAAGGAAAAGCTCGGGGAGGAGCATTCGGCGATTTTCCAGGCCCACCAGATTGTTTTGGACGATCCCCTTTTCCTGGAGGAAATTCCAGACGCCATTCTCAAGCGCCGTTTGAACGCCGAGCATCTCCTGATCGAGGCCCTGGAAAAATTCCAAAGGGTGATCGCTTCCGTAGAGGATTCTTTTTTTCGCGAGCGGGGAGGCGACATTCAGGACGTTGCCGACAGAGTCTTGAAAAACCTGACCGGAAACGAGAAGAATCTTCTCGGCCAATTGGACCACGAGGTCATCGTGCTAGCCTCCGATTTGACCCCCTCGGACACAGCCACTTTGCCTCCTGACCGTGTGAAGGGCTTTTGCACTGAGATCGGCGGACGGACATCCCATGTCGCCATTGTGGCCCGCTCGATTGGTTTGCCTTCGATTGTCGGAACTCCAAATGTCACCTCGGAGGCTCAAAATGGGGATTTAGTCATCCTGGACGGTAACAAAGGTTTGGTCGTCATCAACCCTAATCCCCAGACCTTGAAACAGTACCAGCGCTTGAAGGAAAATTACGAAACCTTCCAGAAAAGCCTGGATAAGTTACGGGCTTTGCCCGCTTCTACCACTGATGGTCATCGCATTACCCTCGCCGCCAATATCGAAATTCCCATAGAGTTGGATGAGATTCTCAAGCATGGCGCCGAGGGAATCGGACTCTTTCGAACGGAATTCCTTTTTTTGGACCGGGGGAACATCCCCACAGAAGAGGAACAATACGAAGCCTACAAGCAGCTGGCGTCGCGGACTGGGGTGAATCCGGCCATTGTCCGGACTTTGGACCTGGGGGGTGACAAGTTTCTATCCCAGGTCAATCCCTTCCATGAGATGAATCCATTCTTGGGATTGAGGGCCATCCGTCTTTGTTTGAAAAGGCCGGATCTATTCAAGCCCCAGCTCAGGGCTATTCTTAGAGCTGCGGTTCATGGACCCCTCAAGATTATGTTCCCCATGGTGGCTACGGTAGATGAAATCCGACAAGCCAAAGGATTTTTAAGGGAGTGCGCTGGTGAGCTTGAAAGGGAAGGATTAAAATACCGGAAGGACATCGAAGTGGGGGCCATGATTGAAATCCCTTCCGCTGCCATCATGGCGGATCTTTTGATACAGGAAACCGACTTTTTATCCATTGGGACTAACGACTTGATCCAATACACCATGGCTGTGGACCGAGTGAACGAGGCAGTGGCCTATCTTTATGAGCCCTTAAATCCGGCGATTCTCAGGCTGATCCGGATGACGGTGGAGGCTTGCCATAAACAAGGCAAATGGGTGGGAATGTGCGGGGAAATGGCGGGAGATCCACAATTCGTGCCCCTTTTGCTGGGAATGGGTCTTGATGAGTTGTCTGTGTCCCCCTCGGTAATTCCCGAGGTGAAGAAGGTCATCCGCCTGATGCCCTATGAGAAAGCCAAGCAGATCGCCCTAGGGGCTCTCAAGAGAAACACCGCCGGTGAGGTTTACGAATTGATCCGGGAGAGTGTTCCGGACAAATTAAGAGAAATTTTATTTTGAAAACCCACCAAGCTTAAGACCTGTGTTTTTATCAGATTCCCCCCTTTTTCATCCCTTTTTTTATTAGATCGGTCTTCGTTCGATTCAATTGTTGAGCATAATATGGTGACATTTAAACGGTTTTTAAAGATTAGGTTAAAGAAATAAAAAGCAATAATATAGAATTGAAAACACAATTTATATTCCCCCCCAAGGACCTTTGATACGAATGCAGGGATATAATTTCATTAAACAGATGAGTTTTTATGGGGGAAGCGCTTTTTTTGATTTGTGACCTATGGAGTTAAAGCAATTTAAAACGATTTAGCATCTGCTTGCCGAATTCCATAAACGCACCTATTTCGACCCTATTTTCCCCTAAACTCGCCTGAATTTTAATTATTCTCAGGTTTGAAATGGCCTTCAAACGGAAAAATCTAACCTTTCTGGGTTTGTTTGATGTTGAAACCGGTTTAAGTACCCTGTTGACTTATTGTTTCCCGGTTTTCTTGATTATTTTTCTTAACTTTTCCGATCCTGGAAGAACCTGGGCCCAGTGCACGCCTTCCTCGGCCAAGATCTGCGTAAGCGGGGACGATAACAGCCACATTTGGTTGAATGGTTTTGATATCGGCACGCAGATGTATTGCAATTGGGACGGTACCGGCTCCTGCCCGCCGGCATGCTTGAACGTTCCTACAAGCGATTTCAACCTGGGGCAAACTGTGTGCTTATCTATCGCTACCACAAATACCTCGGCCGGTTTTCTTTACTCCTCCTGGGTATTGGACGTGACCTGCTCAAGCGGTGCCCATTCGGTCATCACCGATGCCACGACCACTCCATCGCTCTATTATGACCCGGGTGCCGCAGGTGATGGGACGGGCACATGTGGCACTTCAACGGGTCCTCCTGGCAATGACGGTAGCAATAATGCTTGGACTTCCCCCGTTTACAATCCAGGATCAAACCCTTTTACTTGGACAGTTTACAGCGACGCTGGCACCATCTATTCACAACCAGTTCACAATCCCATCACGGGGGCTATTGTTCCGTGGGTCTCATGGCAAGCTACAGGTGGAGGAGGAGGAAATGGAAGCTGCGGAATCCTATATTTTCGCCAATGCACCACGCTTCCTGCCACCCAAACCCCCTTGGGACCGACCAGTTTCACCATCAATAAAACTTTTTGCGGGGGTCCGGTCATCGGAGCCAGTAATGTCGCAGTCACTTATTGCGTGGCGGTTTGCAACAAGGGCCAGGCGGCTAGCGCACCAGTTACAATCAACGATAACGCAAGCACCATGTTGTCGATTTACTATATCGGGATCGCAAATTTAACCCCGGTACCTACTGAATCCGTGGGTGCTGTCAGTTTTTTTAGAAATGGTAACCCGCTTACATTCATGTATCTTGGGGGTTATTTCCCGGGGAATTCTTGCGTGACCCTTTCGTTTGGAACGGGAATCAATTATTACACATCTGATAACGCCGGAACTCCCATTCCCAATTGCAGCGGTGTGGCTTGGAATGGGGGTAGCGCCAGTTCCTGTGTTACTTTCACCCTTCCAACCCTGACTCCTACATACACTTACACCTACACTCCAACGGTCGCCAATACACCGACTTTCACTCGTACATATACCTATACGCCCACTTATACTTATACCTACACCCCGACGGTCGCGATGACACCGACCTTCACACGCACCTCCACCTATACTTACACCTATACATTTACGTCCACACCCACTTTAACCCCCACCCGTACGAATACCCCGACCTCTACCCAAACACCCACTCCCACGAATTCGCCCACGAGGACCCCCACTCCCAGCCCAACGAATACGGTTTCTCCTACCCCCACCCCCACAGTGACCCCAACGCCAACACCCACCAGGACATCAACACCAACTCCAACAGCTACCCCCACCGTCTCGCCGACACCTAGCCCTACCCGTACCAATACCCCCACTAACAGTCCCACTAACACCCAGACGGCAACGCCAACCAATAGCCCCACATCCACCCCAACTAGGACACCCACCCCCACACCCACCAATACCCCTACTTTGACACAAACCAGCACCCCCACTCCTTCTCCCACTCGTACCCCGACCCCCACTCCAACCAATTCACCCACCAATACCATGACGAATTCACCAACACCTACCCCCACAACCACCCCCACGAATACGCCGACAAGAACCCTAACTCCTACCCCCACTTCCACACCCACCCCTACCCCAACCTCCACCAATAGCCCCACATCCAGCTCAACCAGGACCCCCACTCCCACCAGCACGAATACGCCTACTCCCACCCCGACGACAACCCCTACTCCTACGCCAACCAATACTTTAACCCCCACTCCCACCCGTACGCCTACACCCACTCCGACGACAACTCCTACTTCCACGCCCACCAATAGCCCTACCCTTACACCCACGAATAGCCCGACATCCACCCCCACCAGGACGCCTACTCCAACCCCTAGTCCAACCCCTACCAACACCCCCACTCCCACCCCGACGACAACCCCTACTCCCACACCAACCAATACTTTAACCCCCACTCCCACCCGTACGCCTACCCCAACTCCCACAACCACACCGACTCCGAGCCCTACTGCCACCCCCACCAGGACGCCTACCCCAACCCCCACGAATACGCCAACGTCTACCCCCAGCCCAACACCCACTATGACTCCCACGCCTACTCCGACAAGCACCCCGACCAGAACGCCAACTACGACGCCCACGCCGACTAATACTTCCACCCCTACGATTACTCCCACTCCCACCCCAAGCCCAACAGGGACTCAGTCGCCAACAAATACACCTACCATTACCCCGACCAGGACACCTACTCCAACACCCACCAATACTCCGACAGTCACACCGACGTCCACTCCGACTTCCACCCCAACGAGGACTCCGACTCCCACCGCAACCCCCACCCCCACTTTGACGCCCACGTCTACTCCCACCCCAACACCCACCCTGACACCAACTCCCACGCCGACTTCCACCCCGACTAGGACCCCAACCCCAACGCCGACTTCCACTCCTACTCTGACCCCAACAGCGACACCTACTTCCACATCAACCTCAACACCTTCGGCTACTCCAACTAATACGCCCACCAGGACCCC
Source organism: candidate division FCPU426 bacterium (assembly GCA_963796105.1). GTDB lineage: Bacteria > Oederibacteriota > Muellerivitia > Muellerivitales > Muellerivitaceae > CAWCKJ01. The sequence goes on along the minus strand of CAWCKJ010000011.1, from coordinate 32,478 downwards.
CACCCCTACGCTAACCTCAACACCTACCCTGACCCCGACATCAACTCCCACCAATACCTCAACTTCCACACCTACTCCTACCAGGACTTATACGCCCACCACCACGCCTACCCCGACGTCGACTCCTACGCCTACTATTACTCCGACTCCTACGAACAGCCCGACTGGGACCCAGTCACCCACGAATACACCTACCATTACCCCTACCAAAACCTCAACCCCTACCCCCACGAATACCCCGACTGTGACCCCTACCCCAACACCCACCAATACGCCGACTCAAACCCCCACGCCCACGTCTACATCTACCCCAACCAGAACACCTACCCCCACCCCTACGAACACTTCCACGATGACTCCGACAGCGACTCCCACTAATACCTCAACATCAACGCCAACCTATACGTCAACTAGTACCCCGACGAGGACGCCTACCCCAACAGCTACCAATACCTCTACATCAACCCCCACGGCGACATCGACTCCTACACCCACGATTACCCCTACCCCCACGAACAGCCCGACTGGGACGCAGTCACCCACGAACACTCCGACCATTACCCCCACCAAAACCCCAACACCTACCCCCACGAATACCCCGACTGCGACCCCTACATTCACGCCCAGCAACACCCCGACAAACACATCCACTTCAACCCCGACGGCAACGCCCACCTACACCCCGACTGCGACGTCAACATTTACCCCCACCAGTACCCCGACGAGGACGCCAACTCCGACAGCTACCAGCACCTCTACATCAACACCCACCCCGACTCCCACGAATACACCCACCGTCACGCCGACCCCGACTTCTAGCCCGACAGGAACCCAATCACCCACCAACACCCCGACCAATACGCCCACATTTACGGCTACTCCTACTTCCACGAATACACCGACTTCCACGTCCACCGCGACTAATACTTCCACCCCGACGTCCACGCCGACAGCCACTGCCACGAGCACGCCGTCCTACACCCCGACTCCTACCAGCACCCCCACTTCAACACCCACCCCGACATTCACGAGTACGCCCACTGTCACGCCGACTCCGACTTCCAGCCCGACGGGAACCCAATCACCCACCAATACCCCGACCAATACGCCCACTTTTACGGCCACGCCTACTTCCACCAATACCTCGACTTCCACATCCACCGCGACTAATACTTCCACGCCGACAGCCACTGACACGAGTACGCCGTCCTACACCCCAACTCCTACATTCACACCCACCGACACTTCCACTGACACCGCTACCTTTACTTCCACAAACACTCCAACCCCGACATCGACTCCTACGCCAACCCTGACCCCGACTCCTACATCCACTGACACGTCCACCGAAACGCCCGTTTTCACTTATACGCCGACTTCCACGCCGACCGATACCCTTTCACCCACGCCGACTTCCACCCCGACAGAGACTTACACGGCGACTGACACTCCGACGCAAACCTACACATATACGGCCACCCATACCCCGACAGATACGAACAGTCCTACGCAGACTTATACTTCGACCTCCACCTTTACGGCCACAGACACATCAACCCCTACCAACACGCCGACGCAGACCTTTACCCCCACATCCACTAACACCCCTACAGACACGAACACTGCGACTAACACCAACACACCTACAAATACTTACACTTCCACTAATACCCCGACAGATACGAACAGTCCCACGCAGACCTATACTTCGACATCCACCTTTACCCCCACCAATACCTGGACTTCTACCAACACGGCTACCTCTACCAACACCCCGACGGACACAGCTACACCGACAACCACTAAAACCCCAACTAATACCTTCACTTCAACCTCAACCCCGACAGCCACATCTACTCTCACCTCTACTCCTACTCCGACGGCGACAATCACCGATACTCTTACCTGGACATCCACTCCCACGGTCACTCCCACGCCCACGGCGACATCATCCGTCACGCAGGTGCCGACTTGGACGCCGACGGTGGATTACTTCACGGTGACGAAGAATGTGTTCAAGGGAGGGGGAGACCCGGTATCCATCTTTGTGGGAACGACCCAATATCCGGGTCCATTTGAGCTGAACATTTACAACTCGGCGGGGGAGCACATCAAGACGCTGGACAGCCGGTTCCTGGAGGCGCCATACGAGAAAAGCTACTACTGGGACGGGACGAACAAGTACGGGGACACCTGTGCTAGCGGGGTTTACCTCTTCTACCTCACTGAACCCATGGACCGCAAAACTAAAAGAGTCATTTTTATTAGGTGAGTGAAGTTAAAGGGAAACAGCGGGGAAATGAAAAATTGAAGGGAAACGCGAAAAATGAAAGCGAATAACAAAATTCAAAGGTTCATGTGGACGGGAATGATGTTTTTTTCCCTCCTGATGACGCCTACACTTTCTAATGCGCAGTGCACACCATCAGCCGCCAAGGTTTGCGCCAACGCGGATGACCTGATTACGCTTTACCTCAATGGCAATAACGCCGGGACTTTCGGATACGTGGGTACATATGATACTGCGGCAATTAGCTGTAACACTGTCAGTACCAGCTTTCTGAATACTTCTGGAACCAACTATATTTCGGTATTGAATGAAAGCACCGCGGCCCAACAAATGTGGGCCACTTGGTCATTGGATATCACCTGCTCCAACGGCCAACACGTCTATGTCACCGACACTTCCAGCGCTGTTTCGGTATTCGATGAAAATGATCCCGCCAGTTGTGCAGTAACAGCACCGCCGGGAACGGGAGGCAATTGGTACTCTTCTACTTTTGTTCCGACCGGATGGACAGTGGCTTCCACCGTTTCAGGGACGCTTTGGGGTAAACAGATCCTGGATCCGCAAACAGGCGCTCTTATTTCGCCTATTTCCTACAATAGCAGTGCTTACGCTAATGACCCGAATTGCGATTGGGAGTATTTCCAACAAACCTTTACTCTAAATAATCCGGTTACTCCTCCGGCTGCACCAGCTTTTACGGTCTCCAAGACCGCTAGTCCCAACAGTAACGTCATGAACAATGCTAATATCACTTATATTTTGACGGTATGTGATACGGGTGGCCCGGAACTTGAGCCAGTCACCCTTACGGAAACTACGCCTGTGGATTTCACGGGGGATTTTAGCTATATGTGGGAAGTTACGCCAGCCGGTCCCTGGTACCCCTGGTGTAGTGGCGCCGCCTCGGTTTGCACCAATGCCGACTCGACTCAAACATTTTCTATTGTTTATCCATTGGGATTTGCGGCGAATTCCTGCCAGGCCGTAACCTGGCAGGATTATTCAGGTTGGAATTACAGCTGCGACGTCCGTTACAACAAAGCCACCATCTACTACTATAACGGTTCTTCCATCACCACCACGAATTACACGACCCTCGCGCCCATAACGATCGCTTGCAACACCGCTACCCCGACTTACACTTACACCTACACCCCCACTCGAACCTACACTGCTACCCCAACCTACACCTATACGTTTACGTATACTCCGACCAAGACGACCCCGACTTTTACACCGACATACACTTATACCTACACCCCGACGGTCGCGATGACACCGACCTTCACACGCACCTCCACCTATACTTACACCTATACATTTACGTCCACACCCACTTTAACCCCCACCCGTACGAATACCCCGACCTCTACCCAAACACCCACTCCCACGAATTCGCCCACGAGGACCCCCACTCCCAGCCCAACGAATACGGTTTCTCCTACCCCCACCCCCACAGTGACCCCAACTCCAACACCCACCAGGACATCAACACCAACTCCAACAGCTACCCCCACCGTCTCGCCGACACCTAGCCCTAGCCGTACCAACACCCCCACTAACAGTCCCACTAATACCCAGACGGCAACGCCTACCAATAGCCCCACATCCACCCCAACTAGGACACCCACCCCCACACCCACCAATACCCCCACTTTGACTCCAACCAGCACCCCCACTCCTTCTCCCACCCGTACCCCGACCCCCACTCCAACCAATTCACCCACCAATACCATGACGAATTCACCAACACCTACCCCCACAACCACCCCCACGAATACGCCGACAAGAACCCTAACTCCTACCCCCACTTCCACACCCACCCCTACCCCAACCTCCACCAATAGCCCCACATCCAGCTCAACCAGGACCCCCACTCCCACCAGCACGAATACGCCTACTCCCACCCCGACGACAACCCCTACTCCTACGCCAACCAATACTTTAACCCCCACTCCCACCCGTACGCCTACCCCCACTCCGACGACAACTCCTACTTCCACGCCCACCAATAGCCCTACCCTTACACCCACGAATAGCCCGACATCCACCCCGAGCAGGACGCCTACTCCAACCCCTAGTCCAACCCCTACCAACACCCCCACTTCCACCCCCACGCCAACACCAACAACCACCTCTACTGCTACCCCGACGAGGACACCCACCCCGACTACCACGAATACGCCGACCCCAACTCCCACGACCACTCCTACTCCGAGCCCTACTTTCACCCCCACCAGGACGCCCACCCCAACCCCAACCAATACGCCAACATCTACGCCCAGCCCAACACCCACTATGACTCCCACGCCTACTCCGACAAGCACCCCAACCAGAACGCCGACTACGACGCCCACGCCGACTAATACTTCCACCCCTACGATTACTCCCACTCCAACCCCAAGCCCGACGGGGACTCAGTCGCCGACGAATACACCTACCATTACCCCGACCAAGACACCTACTCCAACCCCCACCAATACTCCGACAGTCACACCGACTCCCACTCCAACCAGGACCCCTTCTCCCACCGCAACCCCCACCCCCACTATGACGCCCACGTCCACTCCTACCCCAACACCCACCCTGACACTGACTTCCACGCCGACTTCCACCCCGACGAGGACCCCAAGCCCAACGCCGACGAACACCCCTACTATGACTCCAACAGCGACACCTACCAATACCTCGACTTCAACGCCTTCTGCTACTTCGACTTCTACCCCTACCAGGACCCCCACCCCTACGCCAACCTCAACACCTACCCTGACACCGACATCGACTCCCACCAATACCTCGACTTCCACACCTACCCCTACCAGGACTTATACACCCACCACCACGCCTACCCCGACGTCGACTCCTACGCCTACTATTACTCCGACTCCTACGAACAGCCCGACTGGGACCCAGTCACCCACGAACACTCCGACCATTACCCCTACCAAAACCTCAACACCTACCCCCACGAATACTCCGACTGTGACCCCTACCCCAACATCCACGCCTACATCTACCCCGACGAGAACACCTACCCCCACCCCTACGAACACTTCCACGATGACTCCGACAGCGACTCCCACTAATACCTCAACATCAACGCCAACCTATACGTCAACTACTACCCCGACGAGGACGCCTACCCCAACAGCTACCAATACCTCCACATCAACCCCCACGGCGACATCGACACCTACACCCACGATTACCCCGACTCCCACGAACAGCCCGACGGGGACCCAGTCACCCACGAACACTCCGACCATTACCCCCACCAAAACCCCAACACCTACCCCCACAAATACCCCGACTGCGACCCTTACATTCACGCCCAGCAACACCCCGACAAACACATCCACTTCAACCCCAACGGCAACGCCCACCTACACCTCGACTGCGACGTCAACATTTACTCCCACCAGTACCCCGACGAGGACGCCTACTCCGACAGCTACCAGCACCCCCACCTCAACACCCACTCCGACATCTACGAATACACCTACCATCACGCCGACCCCGACATCCAGCCCGACAGGAACCCAATCACCCACCAACACCCCGACCAATACGCCCACATTTACGGCTACTCCTACTTCCACGAATACACCGACTTCCACGTCCACCGCGACTAATACTTCCACCCCGACGTCCACGCCGACAGCCACTGCCACGAGCACGCCGTCCTACACCCCGACTCCTACCAGCACCCCCACTTCAACACCCACCCCGACATTCACGAGTACGCCCACTGTCACGCCGACTCCGACTTCCAGCCCGACGGGAACCCAATCACCCACCAATACCCCGACCAATACGCCCACTTTTACGGCCACGCCTACTTCCACCAATACCTCGACTTCCACATCCACCGCGACTAATACTTCCACGCCGACAGCCACTGACACGAGTACGCCGTCCTACACCCCAACTCCTACATTCACACCCACCGACACTTCCACTGACACCGCTACCTTTACTTCCACAAACACTCCAACCCCGACATGGACACCTACGTCGACGATGACCCCGACTTCTACCTCGACTTCCACGTCCACCGAAACGCCCGTATTCACCTATACGCCGACTCCAACGCCGACAGATACCCTTTCGCCCACGCCGACTTTCACTCCGACAGAGACTTACACGGCGACTGATACTCCTACGCCGACCTTTACGCCCACATCCACCAATACTCCGACAGCTACGAACAGTCCCACACAGACCTATACTTCGACATCCACCTATACGGCCACAAACACATCAACTCCTACCAACACGCCGACGCAGACCTTTACCCCCACCTCAACTAACACCCCCACAGACACGAACACTCCGACTGACACCAACACACCTACCAATACTTACACTTCCACGAATACTCCAACTGCCACCTACAGCCCCACCCAAACCAACACTTCAACCTCCACCTTTACCCCCACGAATACCTGGACTTCCACCAACACAGCCACCCCCACCAACACCCCGACGGACACGGCTACACTGACATTCACCAAAACACCAACCAATACCTTCACCTCAACCTCAACCCCGACAGCCACATCCACCCTCACCTCTACTCCCACTCCGACACCGACGATCACCGATACTCCTGCCTGGACATCCACTCCCACGGTCACTCCCACACCCACCGCGACATCCTCCGTCACGCAGGTGCCGACTTGGACACCGACGGTGGATTACTTCACGGTGACGAAGAATGTGTTCAAGGGAGGGGGAGATCCGGTGTCAATATTTGTGGGAACGACCCAATATCCGGGTCCATTTGAGCTGAACGTGTACAACTCGGCGGGGGAGCACATCAAGACGCTGGACAGCCGATTCCTGGAGGCTCCATACAATGGAAGCTACTACTGGGACGGGACGAACAAGTACGGGGACACTTGCGCCAGCGGGGTTTACCTCTTCTACCTCACTGAACCCATGGACCGCAAAACCAAAAGAGTCATTTTTATTAGGTGAAAATCGGACATTAATCTTGAATACGGATTTGAAGCGTGAAAGAGACCATGACGATAAACGTATGGGGCAAATCCATTGCGATGTTTATGGGGTTAGTGTTTCTGGCGATTTTTATGATCCCCTCTTTGTCTTTTGCACAGTGTACTCCTACCTCCGCGACTCTGTGCATTGGGGATGACGACGCTTCTTATGTGTGGATTAACGGCAACGCCATATCTGAACCTACAACTTTCGGGGGCATCTATTACACCAGCGCGGGTAACCCTCCTTGCGTGACTGTGCCTGGTAGCGACTTTGTCACAGGGACCAACGTCATCGCCGTTGCGGATTACAACACGACCCCGGGTTATGTTTGGGAAACATGGTCATTGGATATCACCTGTTCGAACGGGAACCATTCTTATCTCACTAGTTCGAGCGGCAATGTCATGGTGACCACCGTTCTTCCGGGCAATGGCGGCATACCAGGTCCTCCCCCCGCTAACGATGGAAGTGGTGTCACGTGGTGGGGCGCCAATTACGCGAATGCCACATCTGGGAACGGATGGAGCGCCGCGGTAGCGGATACAGGGGTATCCAGCATTTGGGACAAACAGGCGAGGGATCCCCAGACCGGCGCTTGGTTGACCCCCATCTCCTACGACGCTGGGGCTGGCGACGGATCGGCCCCGGCTACCGAAGTCCTTTACCTTCGGCAAACCTTCACTTTAACCGCTGTGACGCCCCCCGCGGCGCCCAAGTTCACGATCGCCAAGTCTCTCCTGGGCCCTTCCACAGCGGTTACGGATTGGCAGGATGTCACATATGTTGTGAATGTCTGCAATACGGGAGGCCCTGAGAACAATCCCGTGACAGTGACGGACAACCTTTTCGCGTCCTACGGATTTTTGACGGATCATTACACTGCTTTGGACCTTTACAAGGATCAACCCATCACGGATTACTCCCAGTATTCCCTATATCCCTACGGACCAAATTTTCTTAACGACCATTCAAGTTCTTCTGGTTTTACCTGGGTTTATCCGACCGGCTATCAGGCAAACGGGTTTTGCAACGCGGTAACACTCATGGTGTACACCAGCAACACCGCCGCCGATCCCTGTCAATCCTTGAACAATGCCGTGGTTAGCGCTACCGGTGCGACTCCGGTGACTTCCAATAGTGTAACCGCATTAGTCGCCTGCGCTACATCAACTTATACCCCCACACGGACATTTACGTATACCCCGTCTTACACCAACACCCCAACCTACACCTATACGTTTACGTATACTCCGACCAAGACGACCCCGACTTTTACACCGACATTCACTTATACCTACACCCCGACGGTCGCGATGACACCGACCTTCACACGCACCTCCACCTATACTTACACCTATACATTTACGTCCACACCCACTTTAACCCCCACCCGTACGAATACCCCGACCCCTACCCAAACACCCACTCCCACGAATTCGCCCACGAGGACCCCCACTCCCAGCCCAACGAATACGGTTTCTCCTACCCCCACCCCCACAGTGACCCCAACGCCAACACCCACCAGGACGTCAACACCAACTCCAACACCTACCCCCACCGTCTCGCCGACACCTAGCCCTACCCGTACCAATACCCCCACTAACAGTCCCACTAATACCCAGACGGCAACGCCTACCAATAGCCCCACCCCCACCCCAACTAGGACACCCACCCCCACGCCCACCAATACCCCCACTTTGACTCCAACCAGCACCCCCACTCCTTCTCCCACCCGTACCCCGACCCCCACTCCAACCAATTCACCCACCAATACCATGACGAATTCACCAACACCTACCCCCACGACCACCCCCACGAATACGCCGACAAGAACCCCAACTCCTACCCCCACTTCCACACCCACCAATAGCCCCACATCCAGCCCAACCAGGACCCCCACTCCCACCAGCACGAACACGCCTACTCCCACCCCGACGACAACCCCTACTTCCACACCAACCAATACTTTAACCCCCACTCCCACCCGTACGCCTACCCCCACTCCGACCACAACGCCGACTTCCACACCCACCAATAGCCCTACCCTTACACCCACGAATAGCCCGACATCCACCCCCACCAGGACGCCCACCCCAACCCCCACTATGACTCCCACGCCTACTCCGACAAGCACCCCAACCAGAACGCCGACTACGACGCCCACTCCGACTAATACTTCCACCCCTACGATTACTCCCACTCCCACCCCAAGCCCAACAGGGACTCAGTCGCCGACGAATACACCTACCATTACCCCGACCAGGACACCCACTCCAACACCCACCAATACTCCGACAGTCACACCGACTTCTACTCCGACTTCCACCCCAACGAGGACCCCTACTCCCACCGCAACCCCCACCCCCACTTTGACGCCCACGTCCACTCCTACCCCAACACCCACCATGACACTGACTTCCACGCCGACTCCCACGCCGACTTCCACCCCGACCAGGACCCCAACCCCAACGCCGACTAACACCCCTACTCTGACCCCAACAGCGACACCTACTTCCACATCGACCTCAACACATTCGGCTACTCCAACTAATACGCCCACCAGGACCCCCACCCCTACGCTAACCTCAACACCCACCCTGACACCGACATCGACTCCCACCAATACCTCAACTTCCACGCCTACCCCTACCAGGACTTATACGCCCACCACCACCCCTACCCCGACATCGACTCCTACGCCTACTATTACTCCGACTCCTACGAACAGCCCGACTGGGACCCAGTCACCCACGAACACTCCGACCATTACCCCTACCAAAACCTCAACACCTACCCCCACGAATACCCCGACTGTGACCCCTACCCCAACATCCACCAATACGCCGACACAAACCCCCACACCCACGCCTACATCTACCCCGACGAGAACACCTACTCCCACCTCTACGAACACTTCCACGATGACTCCGACAGCGACTCCCACTAATACCTCAACATCAACGCCAACCTATACGTCAACTAGTACCCCGACGAGGACGCCTACTCCAACAGCTACCAATACCTCCACATCAACCCCCACGGCGACATCGACACCTACACCCACGATTACCCCGACTCCTACGAACAGCCCAACTGGGACCCAGTCACCCACGAACACTCCGACCATTACCCCCACCAAAACCTCAACACCTACCCCCACGAATACCCCGACTGCGACCCCTACATTCACGCCCAGCAACACTCCCACAAACACCCCGACTTCAACCCCGACGGCAACGCCCACCTCCACCCCAACTGCGACGTCGACATTTACTCCCACCAGTACCCCGACGAGGACGCCTACTCCGACAGCTACCAGCACCTCTACATCAACACCCACCCCGACTCCCACGAATACACCCACCGTCACGCCGACCCCGACTTCTAGCCCGACAGGAACCCAATCACCCACTAATACCCCAACCAATACGCCCACATTTACGGCTACGCCTACTTCCACGAATACACCGACTTCCACGTCTACCCCGACTAATACTTCCACCCCTACCGCTACCCCAACTGCCACTTCTACTGATACAGCGAGTTACACCCTGACACCGACAATGACTGATACCCCAACCCCGACATCAACCTGGACCTACACTCCCATGTTCACTTCGACATTCAGCTACACCCCGACTTCTACCTCTACACCCACTGACACTTCCACCGACACCGCTACCTTCACGCCTACGGACACTCCAACGTCGACATCGACTCCTACGCCAACCCTGACCCCGACTCCTACATCCACTGACACGTCCACCGAAACGCCCGTTTTCACTTATACGCCGACTTCCACACCGACCGATACCCTTTCACCCACGCCGACTTCTACCCCGACGCAAACCTACACATATACGGCCACCCATACCCCGACAGATACGAACAGTCCTACGCAGACTTATACTTCGACCTCCACCTTTACGGCCACAGACACATCAACCCCTACCAACACGCCGACGCAGACCTTTACCCCCACATCCACTAACACCCCTACAGACACGAACACTGCGACTAACACCAACACACCTACAAATACTTACACTTCCACTAATACCCCGACAGATACGAACAGTCCCACGCAGACCTATACTTCGACATCCACCTTTACCCCCACCAATACCTGGACTTCTACCAACACGGCTACCTCCACCAACACCCCGACGGACACGCCTACGCCGACATCGACTAAAACTCCCACCAATACCTTTACTTTCACATCAACCCCGACAGCCACATCCACCCTCACATCTACGAGCACTCCGACGGCGACGATCACCGATACTCCTACCTGGACATCCACTCCCACGGTCACTCCCACGCCCACGGCGACATCCTCTGTCACGCAAGTGCCGACTTGGACGCCGACGGTGGATTACTTCACGGTGACGAAGAATGTGTTCAAGGGAGGGGGAGACCCGGTATCCATCTTTGTGGGAACGACCCAATATCCGGGCCCATTTGAGCTGAACATTTACAACTCGGCGGGGGAGCACATCAAGACGCTGGACAGCCGGTTCCTGGAGGCGCCATACGAGAAAAGCTATTACTGGGACGGGACGAACAAGTACGGGGATACCTGCGCCAGCGGGGTTTACCTCTTCTACCTCACTGAACCCATGGATCGCAAAACCAAGAGAGTCATTTTTATTAGGTGAGATAAATAAAATTGTTATAGGAATTTAACGACTAAGGTATTGAAGCGCTTGGCGGGCTAACGCATGGTCAGGTTTCAATTCGAGGGATTTGGCGAGAAACATCCGGGCTTTTTCTGTGTTGCCGGATTGGAAAGCTAATATTCCCGAGTAGTAATAACCTTCCGCAAATTTAGGGTCAATCAGGGTTGATTTCTCAAACCAATAGGCCGCATTCGAAGTGTCTTTTATTTGGTAGTAAACCACACCGAGATTGAGCGCGTGTTGGGGATTTTTCGGATCAAAGGCTTGGATCCACAATAAGTGCGAGATTGCTTGATTATAGAGTTTATTAGATTTAAGCATAGCGGGAGAATCGGATTTACCGTCGGAATGACTTTTTAGGTCCGAGGCTTGCTTTAATTCAGCGGACGCCGTCCATAACCGCGAAGTCCCAAGATCCTTTAAAAAAACATTCCAAGAGACATCGTCCAAGGAATTATCTGGTTTTCCATAATGCCTCAAACGAAGGGTTTCCCAAAGCTTGTCTGCTTTGATGGCGTCGAACGGAGGGTGAGTGGGGGAAGAATAAGCTTCCTGCACCACGCCGTCGGGTGTAAGGGTCAAATTATCCAAACCATCCTCCTCCAGGTTGGGATAGGCGAAGAAATACCTCGCGTTCGGATTCTTTTCCACCATCCATCGCATCAGGTGCCCGGTAATATATTCCTTTCCGGCCTCATGTTTAGGATAAGGGACCAGCAATCCGGGGTGGGTTCTGGCCAGGAAAATCCTGTACCAATCCATGGATAAACTGCCTTCCCCCATAACCGCGATATCTGGTCTTTTGCCGCCTACCATTTGGTGGTACCAGCTTGGGAAATCCAATACGTCCCCTTTGCAGAAGAAAAGGCCCCCGGTGGGGATCGTCTTCCAAGCGTTTAAGACGTAGTCATAACTATAGGTGTAATAGGCTTGGCTTCCCTGGCTGATGTTGACCGCTACCAGCCCCAGCACCAGTCCCCAGGCGGCGAGAGGTAAAGCGGAACCTAATCTCGGGAGTCTATTTTCTAGGAGGGAAGCGAGAAATCGAAATCCCAAGGCGGCAAATATCGGGATCAGCACAAAGGATGCGATGGAATAATTTTGCATCAAGTAAGATCTCTGGCTGGCGTATTTCGAGTACGCGCAAACCGCCGCGAATAGTCCCGGCCATCCTAATAGGAAGGCAAGGCTCGGCCGGCGGAGGCTTTTCCATCCGACCACGGCGCCTAACAGGGCCAGGAGCCCCACTCCCCGGAACTCGATAAAAGCGGATTTGAAATAGAAGATTCCCTCGCGGGCCCAAAGAAAAAAATCCCATGAAAAATCCCTGTTTTTATAGATATATCTGCTCAAGTGGCGGAGAAAGTTCATGAGATTCACCGGATGGCCCCAGTTGACGAGGGGTTCCTGGGAGGAACGGATCGGGAGATATAGGTAGAGGGACAAGGCGAGAATAGCGAATGAAATGCTCCGCAGGAGTTCCTTGGCGGACGTTTTCTTCTGGCGGAAAAGGGACCAAGCCAGGTAGATAAGTCCCGGCGCAAAGGGGAACATGCTCATCAAATGGTTGGTCAGAGACAGTCCGAAAAGGAAAAAAGCCAGGCCGGCTCGGCCGCGCAAAAGGGCCATTGTTACGATCAGGTAGAAAAGGGCGGTCATGATATAGATTCCGTTCTTTGCGCTCAGGGAGCCTGGGTATGCCGTGTCTCCAGCCATCCAAAGCAGGGCAAAGCATAAACTGAGGGATGGATTCAATTTGAATGGGCCTCGGAGGAGCCGATAAAGGAAAAAACAGCATAAAGCACCTTGGACAGATGAAAGCAGGTTGACCCGCAGGAAAATTCCGCCAAGTGAAAGCAGGGAGAAAAGATGGCCCAATAGGATGTAAAGGGGGTAACCGGGGGGATGGGCGATGCCGAGACCAGAGGAAACGGTAATGATTTCCGAACTGTCATCCATATAGAAGGTGGGATTCAAACCATGAACATACAGGGCGAAGCAAAAAAGGAAAAACAGGGCTCCTGTCAAAAGGTTTTTGGAATGGTCGCTCAAAGCAGCTCCTGAATTGACTAGTTAAGAATTATTAACCTATTGAAAGCATAACAGGAAAATCTATGGGTATTGAGGAAAGCCTAATCATGTTAAACCGCAGGTTGATCCTGCTTCTTTCCCCAACCCCAACCCAAAAATCCAAGAAAAACCAGAAGAGCCACTATTGAAATCCATTTCCCTGTTTCAAACCCCGGCGGGACATAGGTCAAGAAAAAATGGTGTTTTCCGGCGGAAAGAGGAATGGCCCTCGCGATGACGTCCCCGGGAATGACTTCATACTTTTGCTGGGAACTGTCGGGACAGGCAAAAGCTTTCCACCCAAGGGCGTAATTGTCCGTCACCAGAAGGATTTGAGAATGGGTGGTTTGAGCCTCCACTTCGATTTTATCGGTCGTAATATCTCTCAAGGTCACTGAACCTGATCCTTTTTCAACCATAGGTGGTGGAAAGGGTGTTTTTTCCAGAAGAACTTCCCGGGCGGGATCGAAGTCCTTCCGGTTTAGGCTCATGAGTGCCTGGGGAATATCGGATTCATTTTCCCAACGGTCGAGCAGAAAAGCGCGGGGAAGAACAGGCCCGGGTACTGGTTCGACTTTAAACCCCGTTGGATCATCCTTAATAATATAGCAAAGACGCGTTAGCTTGATTTTTGAGGAAGTCAACAACAGTAGTTGGGAATATGCAGGGCTCGGGTTAAATTTTTCGTATTCGGATCCTTCCCCGTAGGTGATGAAAGCGCCATACCGTTTCGGGAAAAAAGGATCGTCCCCCCATATATCGTTTTTCCGAAAAGACATGGGGATATTATCGTGGCCCATCCAATAAATCCTGTTTTCCCCCGGATCGGGGTTCATTCCGTTTTGAACCGTTGTTTCCACATTTTCCAGGATATTTTGGCTGAAAAAACGGAGGTTTGAATGGGCGAAAGACCAAAGGTTTGCCATGCCAAGGAAAACCAAGAAAATTTTAAAAACGTGGTTTTTACGTGAGAAAATCCAAAAAAGACCGAAGCAAAAAAGGAATACCACACCCGAGACCAGGTTAACGACCCGTACCGCCGCGTTTTGTGCAGGGAATTGGGGGGAATTGGGTGGGAAGGGGATAGCGCTGTTCAATTGGAGAACCCCGGTGGCGCCATTCAAAGCAGCACCTTTGTAGATGCTTATGCAAGCAGCCAGAAAGATAAAACCAAAAAGAAAAGCCGTCCAGGCAGGCCATGATTTGTCAGTCCGGTCTGAAAACCAGTTTTGAATTCCGGAGGAAGCCAGAAATGAAAAAGTCAGTTGAAAGAAAATGACGGATTTGAAACTTCCCCGGAAAGAATTAAAAGGGGGAACCCAATTGTAAAGGATTGGGTAAATGGGGGTGTAGAAGCCCATGGCAAAAATCAGGGAAATAATAGCAAGGCCCGCTAAAACTAAATTTTTCCCCGACGGTTTTTTGATTAATCCGTAAAAAGCCAGGAGAATCGCGATACATCCCATAAAAAGAGATGATTCCCACCATATGCGGCTTTCACCCCAACTGGAAAAATGATGGGGATTTCCATTCAAACCGGAAGCTAACAGGGTAAGCAGGTTCACGGGGTGGAAGGAAAAAAATTGTTGCAATTCTAAAGTAGGTGGCGCATCCCGCAGGCTTTCCTTCGAAGCCAATAGGCCGGGCAACCATTGGGCTGCCGTGAGGGCCAAGCTTCCAATCGCCATGGACAGGCACCCGAAAACCTTCAACACCCATCGGGACCGGTCCAAGAAGACCAAGCTAAGCGCATAGATTCCAGCGAAGAACAAAGTGTAAATGAAATATTGGGCGTGCCCGGCTAAAAGTTGCATGGACAGGACAGCTGCCCCGCCTAGGATCCACTTTGGGGAAGGGGACTTCAAATGACCATCCAACATGAGAAAGACTAGTGGAATCCAAGCCATGGTGCAGAGGTTGGTCAAGTGACCCGGATAAACGTGAGAGAAGAAAGCGCCGCCAAACATGAAGGCAATGGATCCGAACAAGCAGGAGATGAAACGAAAATGACTCCTAGCCAGCCAGAGGCACATGAAGAATCCAGCGAGGAAGACGTGAAGAACTATGGAAAAATTCAAGGCGAAGGTGAGGGGAAACAGCATGAAAAACCAGTTTGGGGGATACAAGAGGGCGGATTGGAAACCTGCAAAGAAGGGGGCCCCACAATAGATATATGGGTTCCAAAAAGCCAAGTGTCCTTTTCTGAGTTCGGAAAATCCGAAATCTCGCCAGGAGCAGAATTGATTTGCCAGGTCCCCGTCAGCGGAGGAAATAAGAATACCCTGGGAGAATAGGGCCCTTCCGAAGAGCGTTAAAACAGCAAAAGCCAAAATCGCTGTTGCCCAGAGCTTGGGACTCTTGGAAAAGATATTCGAAAAAAGATTGGAATTTTCAGATTTGGAATGAAGTGTTTCAGCAGATGAAATGGTAATCCCTTTTTCCACTCTTCTTGTATTGTCATTCTGGTTTGAAGGCATAAACCTGCCTTTGTTTGGTAAAAAGCATTTTATGATTTATGGCCCGATAAATTTAATTTGATTGCTAAAAATAAAGGGAAATAAGCTTTTGAAAGGGTTTTCTTGTCTTTTAGATTATAAAAAAGAGTGGTAAAGTTCCCTTATAAAAACGTTTTAATAATACGAAAATTAATCAATGGGTAAACAAATGTGATTTATTCCATTTTTCCTACACGAAGAATGAAACCGGTTCACAGTGGAATTGAAATGCGATCAGTAAATGGTTTGAAATCCAATGGCTGTAAAAAAATTTTCTTTTGGTATGATTCGATCCCTTCGAGGGTCTATCTTGCGGTTTTATTAATAATTGGAATCCATTTACTTTTTCCTTCGAGAGGCATTGCCCAATGTACACCGACATCTGGCACCCTTTGTGTTTCCGTGGACGACAATGCCGAGGTTTGGTTTGATGGTTTTGACCTCGGTACGGCTACCTATTGCAACACTTTAGGACAAAACTCCACTACCCAATCTTGTTCGATCAACTGTTTTACAATCCCATCCGGCGATTTCAATATGGGCCAAAGCATCATTCTGGCTTTGGCCGTCACCAATACGGCTGCTCCCGAGACCTCTTTTTCATATTCTCTGGATATCGGGTGTAGCAACGGGGAACATTCTTACCTAACGAATGGGTCAGTAGAACCTCTGATTTATTACCAAGCCAATTATGGCGGAAGCTGCGGCGCCGACCCCGGTCCGCCAAAAGACGGTAGTGGTAATAACTGGTATGCTACAAACTATAATCCCGGCAGTACACCCTTCACCGTCACATCTATGGCGGAGACCTGTTCTACGTGGGTTGGGAAAATTCAAGACCCGCTAACTGGGCTTCCCATTCCACCCAGCTCCACTGCGATCTGCCCGAGTGTGGGAAGCTGCGGGATTATTTATGTGCGGGACGCGACTACCATACCGGCGCCCCAACCGACCTTAGGCCCGGTAAGTATGACGATCACTAAATCCTTGATCAGCGCTCCTGCAACCTTCGCGACTAATGATTGGGGGGTTACTTTTGCATTGAAAATTTGCAATTATGGCCGACCGGCCACCGGCCCGGTCACATTGGTGGATTCACTCAGTTCCGCTCCTGCAAGTATGGGCTTCCTTGAATATTATGTTGGGCAATACCCACCTGGGGGAACAGCCACACAATTCGTCAACACCTGTCCCTGGGCAGCGAACCCGGGCGATCCTCTTACCTGGATATGCCAAACAGCCTCAACCAGCGCAAGCACTTGGATTTACGAAAATTTTCCGGGGGACGGAAACTGCACTGCCGTCACAATTGGTTATATCAGCTGGGCTTATCTCAATCCAGCCACCTGCGGATCGGTTACGAATATCGCCAACTCTTACTGGAACGGAGGAAGTGTTACTTCCAACACCGTTATGGCCACCATCCCTTGCACCCCCTTCACGGCAACATTTACCTATACTCAAACTCCTACTTCAACATTTACATATACCCCAACCAAGTCGACACCCACTTTTACCAACACCTCCACCTATACTTACACCTACACATTTACGTCCACACCCACTTTCACCCCCACCCGAACGAATACCCCGACTCCTACCCAAACACCCACTCCCACGAATTCACCAACCAGGACTCCGACACTCAGCCCGACGAATACGGTTTCTCCTACCCCCACCCCCACGGTGACACCAACGCCTACACCCACTAGGACAACAACACCAACCCCAACACCGACCCCCACGGTTTCGCCGACTCCTAGCCCCACCCGTACCAATACCCCCACTAACAGTCCCACTAATACTCAGACGGCCACGCCTACCAATAGCCCTACTTTTACCTCAACCAGAACACCTACCCCTACACCCACCAATACGGCCACTTTGACTCCAACCAGCACTCCCACTCCTTCTCCCACTCGCACCTCAACACCCATTCCAACCAACTCACCCACCAATACCATGACGAATTCATCGACACCTACCCCCACGATTTCGCCGACTCCTAGCCCCACCCGTACCAATACCCCCACTAACAGTCCCACTAATACTCAGACGGCAACACCTACCAATAGCCCCACATCCACCCCCACCAGGACGCCCACCCCGACCAATACAGCCACTTTGACTCCAACCAGCACTCCCACTCCTTCTCCCACTCGCACCTCAACACCCACTCCAACCAACTCACACATCAATACCATGACGAATTCACCAACCCCTACCCCCACCCAAACTCCCACGAATTCGCCTACCAGGACCCCCACTCCCAGCCCGACGGCAACTCCTACTCCCACGCCAACCAATACTCCAACCCCTACTCCCACTCGCACGCCTACTCCCACTCCGACAACTACCCCCACCCCCACTTCCACACCAACGCCAACACCAACAACCACCTCTTCTCCTACCCCGACCAGGACACCCACCCCGACTCCCACGAATACGCCGACCCCAACTCCCACGACCACACCTACTCCGAGCCCTACTTCCACACCCACCAGGACGCCCACCCCAACCCCAACGAATACGCCAACGTCTACTCCCAGCCCAACACCCACTATGACTCCCACGCCTACACCGACAAGCACCCCAACCAGAACGCCGACTAATACTTCCACCCCTACCATTACTCCCACTCCAACCCCAAGCCCAACGGGGACCCAGTCGCCAACGAATACACCTACCATTACCCCGACCAGGACACCTACTCCAACACCCACTAATACTCCGACAGTTACACCGACATCCACTCCGACTTCCACCCCAACGAGGACCCCTACTCCCAGCGCAACTCCTACCCCCACTATGACGCCCACGTCCACTCCTACCCCAACACCCACCATGACACTGACTTCCACGCCGACTTCCACCCCGACGAGGACCCCAAGCCCAACGCCGACGAACACCCCTACTATGACTCCAACTGCGACACCTACTTCCACCTTAACCTCAACACCTTCTGCTACTCCGACTAATACGCCCACCAGGACACCTACCCCTACGCCAACCTCAACACCCACCCTGACCCCGACAGCGACACCCACCAATACCTCGACTTCCACACCTACTCCTACCAGGACTTATACGCCTACCACCACCCCAACCCCGACATCGACTCTTACGCCTACTATTACTCCGACTCCCACGAGCAGCCCGACTGGGACCCAGTCACCTACGAACACTCCGACCATTACCCCTACCAAAACCTCAACACCTACCCCCACGAATACCCCGACTGTGACCCCTACCCCAACATCCACCAATACGCCGACACAAACCCCCACACCCACGCCTACATCTACCCCGACGAGAACATCTACTCCCACCCCTACGAATACTTCCACGATGACTCCGACAGCGACTCCCACTAATACCTCAACATCAACGCCAACCTATACGTCAACCAGTACTCCCACGAGGACGCCTACCCCAACAGCTACCAATACCTCCACATCAACCCCCACAGCGACATCGACTCCTACACCCACGATTACCCCAACTCCCACGAACAGCCCGACGGGGACCCAGTCCCCGACGAATACCCCGACAATTACTCCCACGCGTACCTTTACCCCAACTCCCACGAATACCCCTTCTGTTACCCCTACATTTACGCCCAGCAACACCCCCACAAACACCTCCACTTCAACCCCAACGGCAACGCCCACCTATACCTCGACTGCGACATCAACTTTTACCCCCACCAGTACCCCGACGAGAACTCCTACGCCAACAGCTACCAACACCTCCACATCAACCCCCACGCCGACTCCCACGAATACCCCTACCGTCACACCGACCCCGACATCTAGCCCGACAGGAACCCAATCACCCACTAATACCCCAACCAATACGCCCACATTTACGGCTACGCCAACTTCTACGAATACCCCGACGTCCACGTCCACGGCGACTAATACTTACACTCCTACCGCCACCCCAACCGACACTGCCACATTAACTGCCACGGATACAGCGAGCTATACCCCGACACCGACAATGACTGATACCCCCACCCCGACGCCGACCTGGACCTACACTCCCATGTTTACTTCGACATTCAGCTACACTCCAACGGATACCTCTACACCCACCGACACTTCTACCGACACCGCTACCTTTACTTCCACAAACACTCCAACCCCGACATGGACACCTACGCCAACTATGACCCAGACTCCTACATCCACTGACACGTCCACCGATACGCCTGTTTTCACTTATACGCCGACTTCCACTCCAACAGATACCCTTTCGCCCACGCCGACTACCACCCCGACAGAGACTTACACGGCTACGGACACTCCGACGCAAACCTACACATATACCGCCACCAACACCCCGACAGCCACGAACAGTCCTACGCAGACCTATACTTCGACATCCACCTTTACGGCCACAAACACATCAACCCCTACCAACACGCCGACGCAGACCTTTACCCCCACCTCAACTAACACCCCCACAGACACGAACACTGCGACTAACACCAACACACCTACAAATACTTACACTTCCACTAATACCCCGACTGCCACGAACAGTCCCACGCAGACCTATACTTCGACATCCACCTTTACCGCCACGAATACCTGGACTTCCACCAACACGGCCACCCCCACCAACACCCCGACGGACACGGCTACACTGACATTCACCAAAACCCCCACCAATACCTTCACCTCAACCTCAACCCCGACGTCCACATTCACCCTCACATCTACTCCCACTTCGACACCGACGATCACCGATACTCCTACCTGGACATCCACACCCACGGTTACTCCCACACCCACCGCGACATCCTCCGTCACGCAGGTGCCGACTTGGACGCCGACGGTTGATTACTTCACGGTGACGAAGAACGTGTTCAAGGGAGGGGGAGACCCGGTGTCAATATTTGTGGGAACGACCCAATATCCGGGTCCATTTGAGCTGAACATTTACAACTCGGCGGGGGAGCACATCAAGACGCTGGACAGCCGATTCCTGGAGGCGCCTTACGAGAAAAGCTACTACTGGGACGGGACGAACAAGTACGGGGACACCTGCGCCAGCGGGGTTTACCTCTTCTACCTCACTGAACCCATGGACCGAAAAACCAAAAGAGTCATTTTTATTAGGTGAGAAATGTCTGAAATTTGTGTGTCCTTTTGTTTTAAATTTGAGATTATTTCCCATTTCAAAAATAATTGCTTTAAATTGAGTTTGTCTTTGAATTTATTGCAATTAGCGGGAATCAATCAAATAAAGTCTTAAAACACAAATATAAGCATAAAAACTACTATTTTTAACTTCCCGAAACCGGTTTTATTCACATGGGGTATACTTTAATAAAAGAGAGTATCTCTTAATTATTTGAAGTCTTTGGGCGGGAAATTTCCTTTAATGGCGTTTTACTTTGATTTATTTAACTTGATTAAATTTCACTTCAATCAATTGTTCAAATTGCGAGCATGGGTAAGAAATGAAAGTCCGACAAGAAAAAGTTAAGCGGCGCTTTTTAAAGCCTAATGTAACCGGTTTAAGTGGTTGGAGGATCTTTTTCACATTATTCCTCCTCACGAGTTGTCTATTCATGTGTCCGGAAAATTCTCGGGGGGCATGCACGGCCACCTCGGTAAAAGTTTGCGGCATTGCGGATGACTCTGAAACGGTTTGGATTGACGGCGTCCAAATCGGCACCGCAAATGGAATTCTTTTCACTCCCTTAAATGGTTGTACCCCGACCCCTGGTACAACCCTGAATTGCACCGGGTCGCCTACCTGTTATACAAGTACCGATGCAACCCTTTTGAACTTATTAACGAACTCCGCCTCCAATGTTGTGGCAGTTCAGAATAATAATTCCCAGCAGTACCAGGTTTTTGGAAGCTGGGACGTGGATATTACTTGCTCTAGCGGACAGCATGCCTACGTTCTTAGTGACGGAACCAATACACAGGTACACGCGCAACAGGATACTGGAACTTTTCCTAACTGTACAAGTGCTGCTAATCCGCCGGGTACTGCCGGGGTCTCGTGGTATGCCACGAATTATGTTCCGACCGCCGGGACTACCACTACCGGTTGGGCGGCTGCGGCAGTTGTGACGACTGGGATTTGGAGCAAACAGGTCATTGACCAAGCGTCTGGACAATTGGTGCCAGTGTTATCCGTCGATCCCAATGGCATAAACGCTTATATTCCTTCCTGTGTGGATTTATATTTCCGGCAAACTTTTATGCTTAATCCGGTTACTCCTCCCGGAGCTCCTAGCTTCACCATTAATAAATCCCTTTTGTCATATGACTCCGGGGTCGGTGATCCCACGCCGACCAGTCCCTCTGCAAGTTATGTTGTATCCATTACTAATAATGGTGGTCCCGATACCGGAATACCCTATTTGGGGGATTGTCTGGGCTGGTCGGGCGCGGCTTCCTGGGGAAATGGGGGTTTTTCCGGGGGAAGTACCAATATTAACAGCTGGTCTTATGGACCCATGGGTGAATCCGGATCATTCGGTTCGTCTTTTTGTTCTAACTTTGGATTCGCTGTGTCGTTTTTTTCGGGTTTCCCTGGAAAGAACGTTTATACCGGAGTCGCTCCCCATTGGGCTGTCACTTTTACTGCGAGTTATTATTACTTCAATCCATACGGCTGTCAGAATTGGGTAAACATGAATGCCGCGACAATGTTCTATGACGGCAGTTCTGGCGCAACTTCAGTCGCCTCAAATACTGTCAGTGTTACCTTACCCTGTTACACCTACACCATTTCTCCAACGCCTACTATGACCTACACTTATACGTACACTTATACCCCGACCAAGACGACCCCGACTTTTACCCCCACCTACACTTATACCTACACCCCGACGGTCGCGATGACACCGACTTTAACACGCACCCCCACTTTTACCAATACATCCACTTACACATATACCTACACCTTTACCTCTACACCCACTTCTACTCCTACTCGTACCAATACCCCGACCCCTACCCAAACACCCACTCCCACGAATTCACCAACCAGGACTCCGACACCCAGCCCAACGAATACAGTTTCGCCCACTCCAACACCAACTGTGTCACCCACCCCTACACCCACCAGGACATCCACCCCAACACCTACCCCCACGGTTTCGCCGACTCCTAGCCCCACCCGTACCAATACCCCCACCAACAGTCCCACTAATACTCAGACGGCAACGCCTACCAATAGCCCTACTTTTACCTCAACCAGAACACCTACCCCTACACCCACCAATACAGCCACTTTGACTCCAACCAGCACCCCCACTCCTTCTCCCACTCGTACTCTGACACCCACTCCGACCAACTCACCCACCAATACCATGACGAATTCACCAACTCCTACCCCCACGATTTCGCCGACTCCTAGCCCCACCCGTACCAATACCCCCACTAACAGTCCCACTAATACTCAGACGGCAACACCTACCAATAGCCCTACTTTCACACCTACCAGAACACCTAGCCCTACACCCACCAATACCCCCACCTTGACCCCAACCAGCACTCCCACCCCATCTCCTACTCGTACCCCGACACCTACTCCAACCAACTCACCCACCAATAGCCCTACCCTTACACTCACCAATAGCCCGACATCCACCCCGAGCAGGACATCGACCCCGACACCTACATCCACACCTACCAACACTCCCACTTCCACCCCCACGCCAACACCAACAACCACCTCTACTGCTACCCCGACGAGGACACCCACCCCGACTACCACGAATACGCCGACCCCAACTCCCACGACCACTCCTACTCCGAGCCCTACTTTCACCCCCACCAGGACGCCCACCCCAACCCCAACCAATACGCCAACATCTACGCCCAGCCCAACACCCACTATGACTCCCACGCCTACTCCGACAAGCACCCCAACCAGAACGCCGACTACGACGCCCACGCCGACTAATACTTCCACCCCTACGATTACTCCCACTCCAACCCCAAGCCCGACGGGGACTCAGTCGCCGACGAATACACCTACCATTACCCCGACCAAGACACCTACTCCAACCCCCACCAATACTCCGACAGTCACACCGACTCCCACTCCAACCAGGACCCCTTCTCCCACCGCAACCCCCACCCCCACTATGACGCCCACGTCCACTCCTACCCCAACACCCACCCTGACACTGACTTCCACGCCGACTTCCACCCCGACGAGGACCCCAAGCCCAACGCCGACGAACACCCCTACTATGACTCCAACAGCGACACCTACCAATACCTCGACTTCAACGCCTTCTGCTACTTCGACTTCTACCCCTACCAGGACCCCCACCCCTACGCCAACCTCAACACCTACCCTGACACCGACATCGACTCCCACCAATACCTCGACTTCCACACCTACCCCTACCAGGACTTATACACCCACCACCACGCCTACCCCGACGTCGACTCCTACGCCTACTATTACTCCGACTCCTACGAACAGCCCGACTGGGACCCAGTCACCCACGAACACTCCGACCATTACCCCCACCAAAACCCCAACACCTACCCCCACGAATACTCCGACTGTGACCCCTACCCCAACATCCACGCCTACATCTACCCCGACGAGAACACCTACCCCCACCCCTACGAACACTTCCACGATGACTCCGACAGCGACTCCCACTAATACCTCAACATCAACGCCAACCTATACGTCAACTAGTACCCCGACGAGGACGCCTACCCCAACAGCTACCAATACCTCCACATCAACCCCCACGGCGACATCGACACCTACACCCACGATTACCCCGACTCCCACGAACAGCCCGACGGGGACCCAGTCACCCACGAACACTCCGACCATTACCCCCACCAAAACCCCAACACCTACCCCCACAAATACCCCGACTGCGACCCTTACATTCACGCCCAGCAACACCCCGACAAACACATCCACTTCAACCCCAACGGCAACGCCCACCTACACCTCGACTGCGACGTCAACATTTACTCCCACCAGTACCCCGACGAGGACGCCTACTCCGACAGCTACCAGCACCCCCACCTCAACACCCACTCCGACATCTACGAATACACCTACCATCACGCCGACCCCGACATCCAGCCCGACAGGAACCCAATCACCCACCAACACCCCGACCAATACGCCCACATTTACGGCTACTCCTACTTCCACGAATACACCGACTTCCACGTCCACCGCGACTAATACTTCCACCCCGACGTCCACGCCGACAGCCACTGCCACGAGCACGCCGTCCTACACCCCGACTCCTACCAGCACCCCCACTTCAACACCCACCCCGACATTCACGAGTACGCCCACTGTCACGCCGACTCCGACTTCCAGCCCGACGGGAACCCAATCACCCACCAATACCCCGACCAATACGCCCACTTTTACGGCCACGCCTACTTCCACCAATACCTCGACTTCCACATCCACCGCGACTAATACTTCCACGCCGACAGCCACTGACACGAGTACGCCGTCCTACACCCCAACTCCTACATTCACACCCACCGACACTTCCACTGACACCGCTACCTTTACTTCCACAAACACTCCAACCCCGACATGGACACCTACGTCGACGATGACCCCGACTTCTACCTCGACTTCCACGTCCACCGAAACGCCCGTATTCACCTATACGCCGACTCCAACGCCGACAGATACCCTTTCGCCCACGCCGACTTTCACTCCGACAGAGACTTACACGGCGACTGATACTCCTACGCCGACCTTTACGCCCACATCCACCAATACTCCGACAGCCACGAACAGTCCCACACAGACCTATACTTCGACATCCACCTATACGGCCACAAACACATCAACTCCTACCAACACGCCGACGCAGACCTTTACCCCCACCTCAACTAACACCCCCACAGACACGAACACTCCGACTGACACCAACACACCTACCAATACTTACACTTCCACGAATACTCCAACTGCCACCTACAGCCCCACCCAAACCAACACTTCAACCTCCACCTTTACCCCCACGAATACCTGGACTTCCACCAACACAGCCACCCCCACCAACACCCCGACGGACACGGCTACACTGACATTCACCAAAACACCAACCAATACCTTCACCTCAACCTCAACCCCGACAGCCACATCCACCCTCACCTCTACTCCCACTCCGACACCGACGATCACCGATACTCCTGCCTGGACATCCACTCCCACGGTCACTCCCACACCCACCGCGACATCCTCCGTCACGCAGGTGCCGACTTGGACACCGACGGTGGATTACTTCACGGTGACGAAGAATGTGTTCAAGGGAGGGGGAGATCCGGTGTCAATATTTGTGGGAACGACCCAATATCCGGGTCCATTTGAGCTGAACGTGTACAACTCGGCGGGGGAGCACATCAAGACGCTGGACAGCCGATTCCTGGAGGCTCCATACAATGGAAGCTACTACTGGGACGGGACGAACAAGTACGGGGACACTTGCGCCAGCGGGGTTTACCTCTTCTACCTCACTGAACCCATGGACCGCAAAACCAAAAGAGTCATTTTTATTAGGTGAAAATTTAACTGCTATATTAATTTGATTGAAAATGTTGAATTTAATCGAATTTATCATTAGGAATGGGATATTGACTCCTAGAATGATTATGATAAATTAAAATTAAAACGTTTTAACATTAATGAAATACGCATCGAATGACGCGAATAAACCGAAAAATATTATTTCTAAGTGATTTTGAACGAATGTTCAAAAGGGATAGTTGATGAAAGTACGGGTTAAATACCACGCATTATTGTGCGGTTTTATTATTTGTTTTGTTTTGGGCTCCGCCGCATGGGCGCAAATTAGCTCTATTACCAATGTATCGCTATCTCCGACCAATCCCTCTCCTGGTCAGCAAGTAACCTTGACCTGGACTTATACAAATAGCAGTGGTGGGCCGGCTCCGACGCTTTTTTATATCGTACTATCCGCAGCAGCCACGCTTGAAAACGCACAAACCTACGCTGGCAGCCAGACCATTGTGGTGGGGGATAATTGCACCCCAGGGGCCATGGTACAGGGAACTGGTTGCGCGAGCGTTCCAAGCACATTAGCCGGTACTTTTACCATGTCTTATACTTTTTTTATTCCGACGCCCTCCTTTATTACACCCGGAAACACCTATTACGCGATTGTGGCGATGAAGACCTATAATATCTATCTGAATCCCGATCCCACGGTTGATTACCAAGCTTCGGTGGCATTCTCCGTCCCTTTGCCCTCTCCCTATATCAGACTGACCAAAATAGCCCAGGGAACCACGGCTGGCCCTGGTGGTGAAGTCCTTTTTACAATCAACTATACTACCGCCAATTCCAGCGCCGTCAGTATAACGGATGCGGTCGACAGTCGGTTCACCATTTTGCAGGTTTTTAATGGGGGAACAGCCAACGGGCAAAATATTACTTGGCCCTTAGGTTCATTTACCAAACCCGTTTCAGGATTTGTTTCTTTTCTGACCCAGGTGAGCACTAGCGTGACCACGGGCACTGCTATCCCGAACACAGCCATTGGGGTCGGCACGGGTATTTCTTCCACCCCATCCAACCCTGTCACTGTTTACATCGGGCAGCCGGGTTTGACCATAGCCAAAAGTGTGGCTCCCACAATGCCGGTGACAATCGGAAGCACCCTCACATACACCATGAGTTACACAAATGTTGGAACGACCCTAAGCGAATTTCAATCTTTAAGCGGGGGAATTCCAAGCGGATGGACTCAAAACCCGGCAGGAGGCACTTGGGATGAGACCCCGGGTTACCTCGAGCAAACCGCTTCCAGCGGATCCGCTACCGCTTATTGGGCCCTTATGGACAGCACGATGACGCCTTTGCACGATGGTATTTATGAGATCGACATGAGGGTGGATCCCAATAATACCGCCCACAGTGACGCCGTGTTTCACTTTGACCAAGTGGATGGTAGCAATTTTTATATGGCCCGGATCAATAGCGCCATGAATCAAATTTACCTCGACAAGGTAGTCGCTGGAACCCAAACCATTCCTTTAGTCACAGTTACCTTATCCAGCGGTTTGACCTTGGTTGCCAGCAATTGGTACACAGTTCAAATCCAAGTTTGTGGTTCCAGTATACAAATGAAGGTTTGGCCCCAATTTGGGACCCCGCCGGTGAATTGGGACTTAAGTACTACTGATTCCACGATTACGGGCACTGGCGTGGTTGGGTTCCAGGCCAACCAAGGACCAGCGGAATTTGCGAATTTGCGCATTTTCAGCCTGACCGGCGCGAACAGCCCGTTTGTCTACGATACCATTCCAACCGGGGTAACTTACCAGAGCTGTAACGGCGGAACCACCTGTGGTCTTTCAGGTACGGTGGTGAAATGGTCGATTAATAGCACCTGCAGTGGTACTCAAGCATTGACATGGACGGGTATTGTTAATTCTGCTTGCCCCGCCACTATCGTTAACACAGCAATGATCGATTCTTCGGATCCACCCCCGCCAGTAGCGTCCAATCCGGTTACATCCTTGGTGTACTGTGTTCCTGCGCCCACTCGCACCTTCACCATTTCTCCCACTGCCACCTCAACACCCACAATAACATTAACACCGACCTATACATATTCTTCGACATATACCCCTACTAAGAGCACCCCAACTTTTACTTATTCTTACACTTCAACTCCCATCTTTACATCCACCAACACTAATACCTTAACTCCCACTTTTACTAGAACTGCTACATCCACCTTTACTCCAACGTTTACATCAACAATGACCCGGACGAATACGTTAACCAGCACCCCGACGAACTCCCCGACTCTAACACCAACGATGACAAACAGCTATACTCCCACTGCAACGCCTACAAGAACCAATACGCCGACACTCACAAACACCCCGACTCCAACCCCCACCCCGACGAGTACTCCGACACCTTCACCTACGCGTACCAATATGCCAACCCCCACGGCGACCAACACTCCGACGCCGACACCCACAAGGACCAATACGCCGACACCCACACCCACAAACACCTCAACTCCTTCACCCACCCGCACCAATACCCCGACGAACACATATACGCCCACGCCAACCCCCACCGCGACGAATACTTCGACGCCGACACCCACAAGGACCAATACGCCGACACCCACGAACACAAACACCCCGACGCTGACCCCCACCCGCACCAATACGCCCACCCCAACAAATACGAATACGCCCACGCCAAGTCCCACCGTGACGAACACACCGACACCGTCGCCTACTCATACAAATACCCTCACCGCGACCAACACGTATACGCCCACCCCAACCCCCACCCCGACGAGTACTCCGACACCTTCACCTACGCGTACCAATACGCCAACCCCCACCCCGACGAATACCGCTACTAACACGTTTACACCGACACCCACCCGGACTAATACCCCAACGCCGACGAACACGAATACCCCCACGCCAACTTTTACAGCCACGAATACATATACCCCCACGAATACCCCGACGCCGACTGCGACAAACACATGGACTTCCACATACAGCCCCACTCCAACGCCAACGCCTACAAACACTCCGACACCCACACCCACGAGGACGAACACGCCTACGCCCACCGTAACGAAAACCTACACGACGACATACACAGCGACGAACACCTATACTGGGACGCAATCGCCGACGAATACCCCGACGATCAG
Source organism: candidate division FCPU426 bacterium (assembly GCA_963796105.1). Taxonomy (GTDB): domain Bacteria; phylum Oederibacteriota; class Muellerivitia; order Muellerivitales; family Muellerivitaceae; genus CAWCKJ01. The sequence goes on along the minus strand of CAWCKJ010000011.1, from coordinate 2,232 downwards.
CTATACGCCGACCAATACGCCAACCCGGACGAACACGCCTACTCCGACGAACACCTGGACGAATATCTATACGGCGACAAACACACGGACGAATACGTCTACGCCCACTGTAACGAACACCTATACGGCAACTTTCACGCCAACAAACACATCCACGGGAACACAGTCGGCGACGCCGACTTATACGAACACCCCGACGAACACCAAAACAAACACGCCGACGAATACAGCGACGAATACGAGGACACCGACACCCACAGCTACGGCTACCAATACAGCGACCAATAGTCCGACGCCTACATTCAGCAACACGCCTACTCCGACGAACACCTGGACGAATACCTATACGGCGACGAATACGAGGACTTCCACGCCAACCAACACGGTGACGAACACCTATACGGCGACAAACACGCGGACGAACACCCCGACCAACACTGTAACGAACACCTATACGGCAACTTTCACGCCAACAAACACATCCACGGGAACACAGTCGGCGACGCCGACTTATACGAACACCCCGACGAACACCAAAACAAATACGCCGACGAATACGGCGACGAACACGCATACACCGACGAATAGCCCGACACCCAGCAACACGCCCACTCCCACGAACACCTGGACGAATACTTATACGGCGACGAATACGAGGACACCCACACCTACGCCCACTGTAACGAACACCTATACGGCGACGAACACCTGGACGAATACGTCCACACCGACGCCGAGCCCGACGGTGACGAACACAAGGACCTGGACGCCGACGGTGACCTTGACGCCCACGGGGACACAGCCGCCGACGAGCACTTTCACGAACAGCCCGACAGTCACGAATACCTATACGCTGACAAACACCTATACGGCGACGAATACGAGGACGAACAGCCCCACGGCGACCGTGACGAACACTTATACGCAGACGAACACCTGGACATCCACGAATACGTCGATTGAGACATTTACGTGGACGGACACTTATACGGCGACGCAAAGCTATACGCCGACGCCGACTTTCACGTGGACAGATACTTACACACAGACGGCGACATTCAGCCCGACCTCGACGAGAACGGCGACGAATACCTATACGGCGACGAACACCCAGACGCAGACAAATACGTACACTTCCACAAACACGCCGACAGCGACGAAGACGGGGACGATGAGCCCAACACCCACAGACACATGGACGCCGACAAACACGAAGACACAGACGAATACGTGGACGCCGACGAACACATATACCCCGACGAATACAAGGACTCAGACGAACACCTATACGCCGAGCAACACACCGAGCGCGACGAACAGCCCGACTTGGACCATGACGAGGACATCAACGAATACGCCGACGGATAGCTATACACCGACTTCAACGAAGACGCCGCTGCCCACGGCGACAAACACCTGTACCTGGACGCCGACTTCTAGTCCGACAGCGACAGTGACGCCAGTACCGACGGCAACGCCGCTGCCTGGGTGCGGGGGATGCAGTGTTTCAACGGACCAGTCGGCCAGCTGGGCGGTAGGTCAGGCGTCATTGACGCAAAGCAGCGCGACAACGATAAGCGCGAGCTCATTGCACTCGCCGGAGGGAGTGTTCCAGGCTGGGAACGTGATGGTAGTGGCGGATACGGGGAGTCACCGGATCCTGGTATATAGTCCTGTGCCCAACGCCATACAACCCAGCGCGGTGCAGGTGATCGGCCAGTCGGCATTTACGGGAAGTGTGGCGAACCAGGGAACGGCGGCAAATTCGAACACATTGAATACACCGATGGGGATATGGACTGATGGGACAAGAGTGATAGTGGCGGACCAAGGGAACAACCGTGTATTGATCTACAACAATATAAGTACTTTAGGGGCGACGAACGGGTCAGCGGACGTGGTGATCGGGCAGGCGGACATGGTGAGCAACAAGCCGAACCAAGGGGTGACGCTGACGCCCGGGGCGAATACGTTATACGCGCCGACAGGGGTATTTTATGACGGGACAAGGCTGTTTATAGATGACTTGGATAACAACCGGATACTGGTGTACAACACACTGCCGACGGTGAATGGAGCGAGCGCGGATGAAGTGATAGGGCAAGGGACATTCACGAGTTACAAGGCTAACAGCGGAATGAGCGGGGTAACGTCGCAAGAATTGTCGGGGCCGAAGGGATTGTGGGTGGACAGCGGGAACCTATATGTGGCGGATACGGGAAACCACCGGGT
>CAWCKJ010000010.1:0-174652 GCA_963796105.1 candidate division FCPU426 bacterium | reverse complement strand
GCTTGAGACCCCAGTCGTCCAGGATCAAGAGGTCGGGTTTCAGGAAGGATGCGAATCGGTTTTCCCAGGTACCGTCCCCGCGCGAGGCCGCTAATCGTTGGGCCGCATGCGAGGTCTTGATAAAGAGTACCTCATAACCCTTGCGGCAGACTTCATGGGCCAAAGCGCAGGCCAAATGGGTTTTGCCCACACCTGAGGGACCGATGAAAAATAGGTTCTCTTTTCGCTCCACGAAAGAACAAGTACCCAAATCCAGGATTTGTTGCCGGTTGATGGCCGGGTTGAAGGCGAAATCGAACCCCGTTAGAGTCATATGGGTTGAGAAGCCCGCCTTTTTCAGCCTTCTTTGGAGTTGGCCCACTTGGCGGCGCTCCAGCTCATCCAACAGCAACTGGCCCAGGAAATCCATATAACCGATCTGGGATTCAATGGCCTGCTGGTTTCGGATTTCCAGCGTCTCCAACATACCTGCGAGTTTTAACCTTCTCAGGTGCGGCTCCAACTGATGTTTATTTTCCATATATGCTTCCTCCTCAATTTTTATCCAGAGCCAAGGCACGGAGGAAATCCTCCGCGGGCCGGGCGAAATCGAAAGACGACTGGGGTTTGAGTGAAGGATCCGACGGCGGGTCCAACGGGTTTTGATCGAGGTTCTTTTGAAGGATGTTTTTGATGGATTGGTACGTGTAGTTTCCGAAATGGAGGGCCCTTAGACAGGCTGCCTCCAGACGGGAAGGCAGGTACTTTTCCCTCAAGCGCAGAATGCCCTGGGCTTTGCGCAGATGGTCCAGGGGGTGGGAGTGTTCCAGCAGGAGTTGGATTAATTGATGGGTATTAGGTCCAATGGCCTGGGCCTGTTTGAGGCACCATTGTGGGGTTCGTTCCAAGAAGACCGCTTTTTCAGGGGGATAGTGGCCCGGGTTGGTGCGCCAGGTTCCCTTGCGTGTGGCCTTGGCGTGGGAAGCCACGCATTCGTGTTTGAGAAATATATCAACGGTGGTGTCGGTTAATTGGGCCAGTAGTTTTTGGCCCCGAAGACGGTAGGGAGCCGAGTAATAGGAACCTTCCACGACTACGTGGCAATCGGGGTGCAGAGTGGCTTCTTTGAAGAAAGTTGGATGGTAAGCCGCGGTAGGCAGGGGCAAAAGGGCCTTCTGTTCCACGCTCTGGAAGACGGCCAAGGGTTGAAGCCGGGTGGTGCCATGATCCCGTAAACCTGCCTTGTTCATCACCCAATCGCGGAGTTGATGGTTGGCATCGGTGCGGCCCTGGAAGGAACGACCCTTGAAGAAGGAATTACGGACATAGGGCACGCCGCGTTCAACTTTACCCTTGTGGCGTGGAGTGGCGACGCGGCAAGGGGAGATGATGAAGCCGTAATGGTTGGCGCATTCCACGTAGGTACGGTTGGCCAAGGGATCATAGAGGGCCGCCTTGACGATGGCGCTTTTCAGGTTATCGATTACGATTTTTTTAGGGACTGAATTGAAGAACTCGAAAGCCCGGCGGTGGCAGGCGATCCAGGTTCTCACGTCCTGTGCGAATACAATCTCGGCGTACATATGCCGGGAATGGGAAAGGGTCATCACGAAAACCCAGGCCTTGGCTTGCTTGCCACGCGTCTCGTCCCACAAGCGGCCCAAAAGCCCGAAATCCACTTGGGCCTCCTCGCCGGGCGCAACCTCCAGCCTCACGTAGGCGGGTTTCTCATTGCGAAAAGGCTCCGTATACCTCTTCAGGGTCGAGTAACTCCCCTTCCACCCGTGCCGCTCTTGAAGCATCTCCTGGATGCGAATCAAGGTGAAATCTTCCTTCAACCATTCTTGGATGATTCCCTTGAGGGCCTCCAAGGCATGAGCGGGAACGGGCGTGGATTTTTCGCCGTCTTCCCAAGCCTTCGCCAAATCCTTTTCCAGGGGAAGTTCCCCTTGGAGAAAGCCATGTTCTTTCGCCCAACGCACGTATTGCTTGACCGTGTGCTTATTGCATCCCAGGGCCCGGGCAGTGGGTTTGAACCCGCCCAAGGCCTGGTAAGTCCTCAAAATCTCACGAATAGTCGCCATGTCGCTCTGCCTCCCTTGTCGGGTCATGCCGTTCTCCTCACATGAAGTGAAAAAAGAAAGGAATGACGGTTAGAGAGGCCCTTGGCAAGGGGGTCAAAGTCGGTGGCCAGACAGGGGGTCAAAGTGACTGGCCAGAGGTGGGGTCAAAGTGCTTGGCCAGCTAGGGGGTTAAAGCTCGCGGCCAATGACAAGACGGAACTCCGGAAACCCTCGCTCCAGAAGAATGTTGTTCCGTTGGAAATACCGGTATCAAGAAAAGTGACCGCGCCAGTAACCCAATGGCCCGAGTTACAAGCTTTCACCTGAATGGTAACAACCCTGTCAGCGGGACTTTGGTTTTGCTGGTAGCCTGTGAATGTGACGGCGTTCGCGTTCCCGCTTCCGGCGCTAGACCAGCCCACGAAACTCTTGGTGAGAGTGATGTTCGTAGCGGGCGGCGTGGGAACCGGAGGTGGAATGGTGGTAGCCTGGGAAAAAAATAGGGCCCCATTGCAATTACTGGTGCTATAAGCTCCCGTGCTATCCGCGGATAAATAGGGTACCTGAGCACCTGTGGAAGGGTTGTAGAGGGATTGGCTCCAGCAACAATCGCCCGAGGTGGTGCTGACCTGTACCGGGGTGCCCCAGCCGCTGGTGCTGTAATTGGTGGCATACCAGTTGGAGGCGGGTGGTGTGGTGGGGTTCCCCGAACTGATGTAATCCATCTTGAGGCCGCCCTGCGTGGTGGTGATCTGGGAATGCTCCCCGTTAGAACAGGTAATGTCCAGGTCCCAGGAGGCGTAAACGTTGTTGCAGGCTGTGTTCTGGGTATAGACGGAAATATAAACCGTACTTCCTGAGATCAAAGAAGTGGGGACGGTGATGCAACCCGGCGGGCAACTCCCTGTTCCATCCCAGTTGCAATAGGCGACTTGCCCCAGGTAAACCCCGCCGACATAGACCTGGGACCAGTCATCACTTGCTACGCAGATTTGAGCGGAAGTTGGCGTACATTGGGCCCAGGTCTGCGACGGAATTTCCACAACCAAGAGAAAACCCATTAATGCGCAGGAAGCCAAGATCGCATGGGAAAAATTTTTAAGGATTAAAACTTTCTATGCTTATGCACAAAGTGACCGTGCTGTAATGGGTTTTGCTAAGGCACATGCGGTCAAAGCACGGTGAAATAAGGAATCGGGATCATGACGACGGTTGAACCGATAGGCATATTCACTTAGATACCGGCCTAAATACTTAGCATCAACGCCATGATGAGTTCCAATGATCCAGGCCTTGGCGTTGGAAATGAACCGGTGTACCCAGGGCAACCAACTTTCCAACTCTTTCGGGTCATTGGCCATCACCCGGTAGTCTGCCTCCACTCCTTTGAGTTCACGCAAGGCTGGCGAAGCATCTGTGTTGAGGAAAGAGCCTTTTTCCATAGTCTGATTCACGAATTCCTGGCTCTCCCACTTGGTTTCCATAGCTACCTTCACCTTGGCAAAACCCGCTTTTTCCTTCTTGCAACCATTCTCATCCACCCATTCCTTGCTTTCCACCGCCACCAAGACTTCCACTTGGTTTTCCTTGGCCTTTTTCCCAAAAACCGCCCCATCCAACTCAATGACGCCCTTTAGAGTATAGCTTTCGTCCTTTTGCCTAAGACCTTCCCGGATCTTATGCAATAGAAGCCATGCCGAATGATCCGAAAGATTTAAATGCCGCTTCAGTTCCAGGGCCGAAATACCCCGTTTGCCCTGCATCATCAAACTGATGGCCCTGACCCAGGTTAAAAGAGGCAGCTTGGAGCTTTCAAAAATCGTCCCGGCGCGAAGCCGAAGACGTTTCCGGCAATAGTCACATTCCCTCACTTCAGGCTTGGCCTGGTGTTGCCAGAAGCTTTCGCCCTCACATTGGGGACAAACAAAGTCTTTCCCGCCGAAACGGCATCTCCACACCCATTGGCGGGCTTCTTCTTCCGTGTGGATTTTCCTCAGAATTTTAATGCTTTTCATCCGCTGGTAGCTCATGTACCACCTCCCGTAGCGGACAGTATACCTATGTATTCCTTTATTTCAAGGGTCACTTAATACAGAAGCATGAAACTTTCTGAAACATTTTTTTCACTGCCCCCGCTGAAAAAATTTGAATTTAGCCCATAATTTTAACCGAGATTATCCACATTTGATGAACCCAGCATTATGATTTACTCGCATAAACCATTCCAAAACCTCATTTTTAATTGGGAATTCAACCTAAAATTCGTGATAAGGATTCTTCCAACTCGAGATTTATTGTTAAACTTGGGATCAACTTAAAGGGGCAAAGCTAGGAACCCTCTTGAAACTAGCTAAAAATTTAATTCATTTGATATTTTCTAATAATTGGAACCGATTACAAATAGTGAAAAATGGCTAAAAATGTCAGTTTTTTTGCAGAAAAAGTAAAATTTTTTGACCTATTTTCAGGATCACACCTGTCCAATAGACTTTAGCCACAGATGTACCGATTCCCCATAAAGCAGTTAAGGAAATCGGTACGATACCGACCCCTTTAATTACTTAATAGATTGGTCGGCATGCATGGGATACATGGGATTTAAAAAACATAAGATTAAAGCCGGTAGTGGACCCCGTCCATGCCGGTAGTTGAAACCCTCATGCCGCTGTGGCGAGGTCACAAACCGAGCCACAAGAATTGCGTGTGTTGGTGCCCATAAAGGCACCAATGCCGGTAGGTGACCGGAAATCCTGGAACTCTGGAACTTCTGGAACTGGCCTGGAACCACGGGAACCTGAAATCCTGGAACTCTGGAACTTCTGGAACTGGCCTGGAACCACTGGAACCCGAAAACCTGGAACTCTGGAACTTCTGGAACCGCCTGGAACCACGAGAATCCCGGTATTTTGGAACTCTGGAACTTCCGGAACTGGCCTGGAACCACGAGAACCCAAAACCTGGAACTCTGGAACTTCTGGAACTGGCCTGGAACCACGGGACCCCGGAATCCTGGAACTCTGGAACTTCTGGAACCGGCCTGAAACCACGAGAATCCCGGTATTTTGGAACTCTGGAACTCCTGGAACCAGCCTGGAACCACAAGAACCCCGGTATTCTGGAACTCTGGAACTTCTGGAACTAGCCTGGAACCACGCAAACCCGAGAACCCTGGAACTCCTGGAACTGGCCTGGAACCACGGGAACTCCGGATTCCAACGGGCCACCGGCGCATGCCCTCAGTGCCCCGGCCATGCCGACGGTGGCTCCCGACCATGATGACGGTGGCCCCGACCGTGCCGACGGTAACCCCGTCCAGGTACTGCGGAAAACCGACAACCCTGCCAGCAATGGCGGCCATCGTTTACCAGCAGGGAATCTTAAAATTACGGCTTGATTACCGCAATTCGATTATCCTCAATAATACATAATTCAACATTTAAAATTTAAAATTGTCGCTCAAAGAGCGCATCGGATACGTGTTATTTTAAAAACGGGATTTATTGGGGTTCTACAAAAAAAGGCTCTCAGAGGGAAAAAGGTTTCCCAGGCCGTAATTTCAAACCGAAAAAGTGTTGTAAAAAGGGGAACCAGACCGGGTTGGTTGAAAGTAAGGAGAATTCGGATTTGCAAAGTGATGAATGTTGGCCTGACCCCTTCTGTTCCGTTATACTTAAAAACTCATCAAACTCTTCGTTGTAAAAAAATTTAATCTAAAATTTGAAAAGAATTCATTAGTCGTTCTGCCATTCTCTCCTGAAATGAATCATTTAAATCATAATTGATTGTTATTAACCAATATTGTTTTCCTTTTAAAACATTTAATGTTTTAAATCTTCTTGTAAAGCCCTTATACATTCCCCTGGTCATGTAACATATGCCAGAAGTTAAAATTCCCTGGCAATTATTATTTTTAAAAGTCAACAAAGTGTCTTTTGACTCATAATCCTTTATTTCCATTTTGCCTATTAAAGTATTTAGAATTAATTTAGGTAATTGTTGAATTGGTATTTCATCTTTTAACCCCGTAACAATATTTTCAGGGCCTGAAATAACATAAACGAAATATGGTTTTTTCATTTTTTTTACAATTATTAAATTATTAAGTTGAAGAACAGAAGCATCAAGTCGAGGAAGTTGAAAAAGTTCGCATGGGCTTTGTAAGGAAAAATGATTATTTTTAAAATAATATTTGTGCCAATTCATTTGGCCAGAAGTTACATGCATGGATATGCAAAACAAAAATATAAAAAAATTAAATACTTTTAATATTTTATTTCCCTTATTTTTAATTTTTAAATTGCGTTTAAAAATATTTTTCATTTTTTAATGGCCCCCAAAAGAAGGTGCCATAGTACCAGCATATGTACCAGTCACTTGTTGGTTGAATGATGAACCCCCGCCCGAATTTCCCGCTGGAGTATAAACATCACCACCATTATAGCAACTGCTACCAGACCCCTGACTAAGTGTACTTTTCATGTTTTCTAATTGTTTATTTAACCATTCGGCAAAATTACTCCAAACATCGCCGACATCTTGTACACCATTTAATGTCTCTCTGAGACCATATTGTAGATCATAAATAAAACTAGCATCTGATTGTAAAGTCCCTGCGTCCATTGGGACCTCCGCCATAGTATTTACCATTTGAAGGCAACCATAAATATCACCCAATGTTGGACTAATCCCCGTAATGTAATTACCGACATAATCGTTTGGCGGAACATAAGCATCCGTTTTTAAATTTAATGCCATATTCCAAACTTTATTTGACAAATCAAGCCAAACCATTGGATTCCCTATTTGCCCACTAGATAGTTTTGCTATATCTTCAGCAGCCATAGGAAATGGTTCTATAACGCCCTTAAGATCAAGACCCAACGGGTCAATATAAAGATTTGGTCGATTATTCACATGAGACCGTCGGAAAACCCAGATTAAGTCTTCAGGATGGGGCACAACCTTGTCCTGGCAGATCAACTCCGCCCAAAATTCCTTCGGTTTTTCATTGGCTACCACTGTCATTTTCCCGTTTCCCCTCTTCTCTGCCTTGTTTACCCCTTTAAATCTCTTCTTGTTTACTTTTTCATGCCATGCCGACACAGGGAAGACCCGGGCTTTGGCCCGAAATTATCTTAATCCATCTTTTGATATTCACTGCCGCCGCTGTGAAAAAGCATTGCAGGCTCAACTTCCTTAGCCCTCGATATCTTGCTCGTCTGAGACCGTGATACCGGACCAACTCCGCGAGCTTTCTTTCAACGGCAGGGCGTAACCTCATGTCTTTTTTGTACTGTTCCGACCTGTTGTAGGTTTCCGTCTCCATCATCTCATCATGCCTAATGCTGATACCAACTGTCCGCCGCCCGTCGACGTCTCGTGTACACTTTTTCTGCACAGCACACGCGTTGCATTTAGGCATCGGAAAATGAAAAGAATGGAGTTGGTGTAATTCATCCCAATAGGCCGCCTTGGTTGTCACGCCTTGGGGACAGGTCAGGAGCTTCTTTTTTGAGTCGTATTTGAACATGCTTTTGGGGTATATCCCCTTTGTGCGATCATTCTTGTTGTAGATAGGGGCCACCACCATCGTACCGTTCGCCTTCAATTCCTCGCGGTTGGTCATCCGTCCATAAGCCGCGTCGCCGACTACCTTGGCCGGAATAAGCCCTTGCTCTTTTTGCTCAACGATGGCCTCAACCATAGTCGTTGCATCATGGGCGTTTCCGGGCATGACCTTGACGTTGGTGATGATGTTGTTTTCCACGCTTTCCGTAATGTTGGCCTTGTAACCCATAAATTTCTTTGTAGCTGATTTCGCCCCATATCTGGCATCCGGGTCGATGGGTGAGACCATAATATCCTTAGGCTTGTCTTTTTTTTCACGCTCCACCGGTTTACCGTCTTCATCTTTCTCAATATTCTCTCGTAGTATTCTCTTGAGCATCTCAACGGGTTCCTTCAAGTTCTTGTCGGTTTTTAGGGCTTTTGTGTGTTCCAATACCTGCCGGGCGTCCTCTACCACTTCCACCAGTTTGCGTTTTCTTTTTTCCAGGTCCATCCTTCCGGGGCCCTCGTCGTTAACCTTTTCCTTACTGTATTCGCGTAGGTCCACAGTTTTACCTAATCCCTCATATACCTCCTTGTTTTTGCTCAAGGGCTTGAGAACCTCGAATATCCCTTTCTTCACCAATGTCACCATGGTAGGAATGGCGATATCGGCCAGGACATGGGTGGCGTCAATACGTTGGATTTCATCTTTCTTGACCAACCCCTTCTCGATCAGATGTTCCAATATCGTGTCGAAAATCTCTTTCTCCTGGCTGTTTTGAAGAAGCCGTTCCCTGAAGTCGCCCAAGGAAGAATGGTCAAAGGGCCTTTCATCCAATCGCAAGCCGAGGGCGTATTTAATCTCGATATCAAACATGCAGGCCCTCTCCATCTCCCTGTCGGAAAACCCCCTATAAAATTGAAGAATGGTCGCCAATGCCAAAAGGGAAGGGGAAATAGGGGGGCGTCCGTTGTCACCGCAATACATACCATCCAAGTCAACTTCATTGATCAGTGGCGTAACCATATCCCTGAATTTGCGGTAGAAGCTATCCTTCGAGATCAATTGCTCGCAAACGTAATCCGCATCGTAAAAGCTACTTTGTTCTCCTTTCGACTTGAACATACGTATCCTCCCTCCGGCTTCAAACTAATAAAAAATCAGTTTCAACCAAGGATGTCTGAAACCAAAACACACAAACAAAAAACGCCCCCAAATATGAATGAAATTCGATACCACTTTTCACTAAATCGAATACCAAAAATCTTGTAATTCAGTTCAACTGTTGCCTTAGAAATAGGTTTATTAAATAGCAATAATAGAAGGCCCAACACGAATACGAAACTATGCTCAACAACTTTAACGTTGTCACCGATCCACACAAGAACCGATTCCATCATCGCCCTCCAGTCAAATTGGGAAAAAAATTAAATCCACCAATGTCTTGTCCAAATTGTTGAACGGCTCTATACATCAAAGTGTAAAAATCCATCGGGTTAGAAACGTAATACGGAGTTGCTGAAATGCCCGGTTCAAATCCACCGCCCCATTCATTGAATGGTTGCCCATTAGCATCCCATCCATGTTGCCAAGCTACTCCTGCATTTACCTGACAACCCATATTCCATCCTGGCGTAACCGAATTTGGAGAATATGTCAGAGAACCCGCTATGCCAGGAGTTACAAAGCCACCACCCAAATAAAGATAAAAAGGATTTTCGAACCAGTTTTGAGACCAATCGGTAATTCCACCAGGAAATAAAACCCCTCCCGTTACCCCACCCCAAAAAACAAAGGGGTCGGGACATCATTCATCACTTTAGAACTACCCCAAAACCCCATGCCAAAAACATGCTTTTATTATCCCACCAGGAACGAACAATGGGAAATGAACCCGCTTCGCGACAGTTAGAAAATCTACACCAATCACTGAAAGGCTAATCTTTACTCATCGCAAGTGATCTCAATCCCGAACTTATCCGCCACCGATGTCATTCGCAGGTGAATATGGTATGGATGGCCATGCATCCACTTCATCCTTAGTTCCGGGGATTCCTTGACGATTCCATTGATAAAAAAATCCAGTTGATTTTGGGCGAAGGCTTTGACCTTGTCCGGAGTTTTCTCGGCGATTTTCAAGGGACCGAAATATCGGTTCACGTTCTCTTGAATGACCTTTTGGATTTGCTGGATGACGTTGGCGGGAAGGCTCATTTAATTTCACCCCGTAATGAAATATTGGCAAAAATACTTTCAACAAAAAGGATTTCACCACAGGTCCCCGTTGGGGACCACAGAGGCACGATACAACATTTCCCTTGCTACAACTAAATTCAAAACTTGAAGACTAATACAAAGACTTTTTCTCCAGGTCACCCACGGAGACCACAGTAAACCTCTTTGCCGGGATGGCCACAGTCGCATACTAACCTATCGGGTTCACTCCCTCGCCTTGCCGACCATCAATAAAGCTTAAATGGAGGTCGGCACATAACCGCTTAATTAATTTTTTTCCAGGTTTATTACAACCTAACCGGGATGTTTTTATACCTGAGATATTCCTTGGCTTCCCGCACGCTGTACTCGCGATAATGGAAAATGGAGGCGGCTAAGACGGCGTCAGCCTTGCCTTGGAGGATACCCTCCGCCAAGTGGTCCAATGTCCCTACCCCGCCTGACGCGATCACTGGCACAGGCACCGATTCTGAGATAATCCTGGTCAGTTCCAGGTCGTAACCGTCCCTCGTGCCATCCTTGTCCATGCTGGTGAGAAGAATTTCCCCCGCCCCTAGTTCCACCCCCTGCTTGGCCCATTCCACTGCGTCCTTTCCGGTGGGAATCCTTCCCCCGTGCGTATAAACTTCCCAGCCTTTGGAGGGGTCGGAGAAACTTCTCCGTTTGGCGTCTATAGCCAGGACAATGCATTGGGCGCCGAATTTTTCCGCGCCTTCCTTTAGCACTTGTGGATTTTCTACCGCCCGGGTGTTCAGGGACACCTTGTCCGCCCCTGATTTCAGGAGCGTGCGGATGTCGTCGGTGTTTCGCACCCCCCCGCCGACAGTCAAGGGCATGAAAACAGCCTCAGCGGTTCGGGTGACCACATCCAGGAGAATGTCTCGTTTTTCGTGGGAGGCGGTGATGTCCAGGAAAACCAGCTCATCGGCTTCCTCGGCATCGTATTGTTTCGCGATCTCAACAGGATCTCCCGCGTCACGGAGATTCAGGAACTTGACGCCCTTGACCACGCGGCCTTCCTTCACATCCAGGCATGGAATGACGCGTTTGGCCAGCATTAAAAACCCCGAAGGCGAGGCTTGGAAAAGCGGATATAAGAAAAATCTTTATGAGACTCGCGTCCGGTCGGTTTCATTATTTCCCCGATTTTTTCGTTTTTCTTTTTTTCACCCGTGGAGGCAGTGGGTCCCTGGCAATCTTAATGGCCTGTTTGAGGTCCACCTTACCGTCATAGAGGGCTTTCCCGATGATCACGGAACTGATGCCGTATTTTTCCAGGCACTTGGCGTGCTCGATATCCTCGCAGTTGGAAATGCCGCCTGAAATGATGATGGGAACCTTTACGGCGATCGCCAGTTCCTTGGTGCTCTTGAAATTAGGGCCTTCCAGCATTCCATCCTTTTGGATATCGGTAAAAATGAGCGATGTGGCTCCGAGGTCGACCATTTCCTTGGCCAGTTCCACCGCGCCGACCTTGGTGACCTGTTTCCATCCCTTGATGGCGACCATCCCCTTCTTGGCGTCAATTCCCACGATGATGGATTTTCCGTATTCCTTGAAGGCTTCCTTCACGAAATCCTTGTTTTGCACGGCGGAGGTGCCCAGGATGACCCAATTCACTCCGATGGAAAGAACCTTCTCAATTGTCTTGAGGTCCCTGATCCCGCCCCCCACCTGCACCTTCAAGTCTGTGGCCTTGATGATGTCCTTCACGTAATCCAGGTTGGAAAGCTTCCCCGAAAACGCCCCGTCGAGGTCGATCACATGGAGGCGTTTAGCGCCCTTTAATTTCCACAATTTGGCCACGGAAACGGGCTCTTTGGAATAAACGGTTTCATCCCGCAGGTCGCCCTGAACAAGCCGCACACATCGGCCCTTCCTGATATCTATCGCTGGTATGACGTACAATTTACTCTCCGAAAATAAAAAGTCACATACAACAAAAATGCTCTTGCCACGGATACATGGGATTCATGAGATTTCAAAAGCCAAAAGATTTAAAGCCTTTTTCTTCAGCCAATCTAAATGCATCCCCTGAATCGGTGGCAAAGTTATGGTTTTGCTTTAATCCTTTAAGTTTTTAATTCTTAACAACCAGATTCTTGAAATTCTCATAAATTTTCAGGCCCGCCGTCTGGCTTTTCTCCGGGTGAAACTGCGTTCCGAACACGTTCTTTTCCCAAACCATGCAGGTGAAATCAACGCCGTAAGAGCTTTGGGCGGCGATGATATCCTTATCCCTCGGCGCCACATAGAAGGAGTGCACGAAGTACAGGTACTCCCCTTCCTTGATTCCTTCCAGAAGGGGATTTCCGTTTTTCTTGATCTGGATTTGGTTCCAACCCATGTGGGGGACCTTCTGTCCCTGACCGAATTTCACCACCCTCCCCGGAAATATGCCGAGTCCCTTTGAGATGCCGAATTCCTCGCTCTCCGAGAAAAGCATTTGGAGTCCCACGCAGACGCCCAGGAAAGGTTTGCCGGAGGCGATGAAAGCGAGAATGGCTTTGGCTAAATCCGAACGGTGCATGGCGTCCATGGAGTCCTTGAAAGCCCCGACCCCAGGCAAAACCACGCCGTCGGATTTATCCACATCCTTCCAGTCCGAGGTTATCCTTGTTTGAGCGCCGACTTTTTCCAGGGCTTTGGCCACGCTGTGCAGGTTTCCGACCCCGTAATCCACGACATTAATCATTAGAACCCCGAGTTTTAAATTTTTAATTCTAATTTTAAATTGTGGAAGTTTCCGGGATTTGGAAACTCTCAATCATTTAAAATTCAAAATTGAGAATTTAAAATTGCCTTTATTAAAGGTTGCCCTTGGTGGAGGGCACACCCTTCACCTTGGCGTCGAAAGAAGCGGCCATTTTCAAAGCCCTCGCGAAGCTTTTGAACGCGGCCTCCACTATATGGTGGGAGTTGCGGCCGTGGATTTTCTCCAGGTGTAGGTTGAATTTTCCATTGTCGGTGACGGCCTTGAAGAAATCTTCCACAAGCTCCGTGTCGAAAGCGCCAATCCTTTTCTTGACGTTCAGATCCAGCGAGAAGTTCAAGTAACTGCGTCCGCCCAGGTCGATAGCCGCGCGCACCAGCGCCTCGTCCAAGGGCACCTCAAAATGCCCGTATCGGGTGATGCCCGCCTTGTCTCCCAATGCCTGATCAAGCGCCTGTCCCAGGCAAATGCCGATGTCCTCCACCGTATGGTGGTCGTCCACCTGCGTGTCGCCTTTGGCTGTTACCTTGAGGTCAAAACCGCTGTGTTTGGAGAAAGCTTCCAGCATATGGGATAGAAAAGGCACGGGAGTCTTGACTTGGGGTTTGCCGGTCCCATCCAGGTTGAGGGCAAGCTCGATGGCCGTTTCTTTGGTCTTCCTTTGAATTTTTCCGACTCGAGCTTTCATGGCATCCTCGCGGCTAAAAATGGTATTTTCAGCTCGGCGTCCGAGTTGAAAATTTCCTAGATTCAAAATTTAAAACTTGGTATTTAAAATTATTTTTAGGCTTTTTAAGAGCCGGTTGTTTTGTTCCGGCGTTCCCACCGTGATCCTCAAGGCGCCCTTGAGCCTGGGATGATTGAAGTATCTTACCAAAATACTTCTTTTTTTGAGATTTTTGTAAAGGCCCTCGGCCCTCTCATTTCTTGGCCTAAAAGCCAAAAGAAAATTAGACCGGCTCGCGGGAACGATGAAACCGATTTTTTCCAAGGCCAAAGCCAATCTTTCCCTTTCCATTTTTATTTTTTTAATTTTTCCCAGCATATCCCTCAGGCCCCCGGGGCTGACAGCCGCTAGGGCAATGGCCTGGCTCAATCGATTGACGTTATATGAATCCTTAACCTTCATGATTTGTCGTATCACCGCCGGATGGCCCAACGCGTAGCCTAACCGTACACCCGCCAAGGAGAAGGATTTGGACATGGTTCGGAGGATGATTACGTTAGGATGATTCCGGGCGATGGATAAGCAATCCCGATCCGAGAAATCCACATAGGCTTCATCGATTAAAACCAAACCATCAGCCTTACCGCAAAAGGAAGCGGCTTTTTTGAAATCAAAACAATTCCCCACCGGGGGATTAGGGTGGCCCCAAAGAGTCAATTTCGCCCTTTTTGAGAAATTTTCGAAGGGGAGGTCGAAGGAGTCATCCAATCGGACCTCCTTGATCTTCGCTTCACTGATCTTAGCCAGGACCGGATAAAGGCTGTAGGTCAGGTCCGGAAACTGGACCCAGTCCCCCTTGCCCACCACGGTACGAAACAGGAGAGCCAGGATCTCATCAGAACCGTTCCCAACCAAGATTCCCTCCAGGGGCCATCGGTGGATCTTGGAAAGGGCTTTTCTCAGGGTGTCCGCGGTGGGTTCCGGATAAAGCCGAAGCCTGAAATCCGCTTGGGACTTGACCGCCTTTAGCACCTCAGCTGAAGGAGGATAAGGATTTTCGTTGGTGTTGAGTTTGACAGTGGAAAAGTCCGTCGGCTGTTCTCCTGGGTTGTAACCTTTCATTCCTAACACAGCAGGACGGAACCATTGTTTCAATCGAATGGATGAGTTCATGGAATTCTCGGTTTACTTTTAATGTTTCGGGGTTGCGGATTTACCCATCCGAAACCGCACGCTCTGGGCGTGGCCGCCCAGGCCTTCCTCTTCAGCGAAATCCACAGTGGCCTTACCCATGGCTTGAACACCCGCTTTTTTCATCTCAAGTAGATTGGTTCGCTTGAGGAAGTCATAAACCGAAAGTCCTGAGGAATAGCGGGAGGTTCCGCCGGTTGGCAGGACATGGTTGGCGCCTGAGGTATAGTCCCCAAAAGCTTCCGCGCTGTAGGGGCCAATGAAAATGGCGCCCGCGTGCCGCAATCCTGAGAGCCAGGATTTTGCGTCTTTTGCCAGGATTTCCAAGTGCTCCGGCGCGAAACGATCGGCGAATTCCTGCGCCTGCTTCCGATTCTTGACAAGGATAACCGCGCCCCGGCTTTTCAAGGAATCAGCCGCGATATTTTCGCGTTTCAGGATTTGCAGCTGCTCTTCCACTTCCAAAACCGTTTCGTTTGCGTAATCGCGGTTGAAAGTGGCCAGGAGGGGCATGGCCATTTCATCGTGCTCGGCCTGGGCCAAAAGATCAGCCGCAGCCCAGGCGGCATTCACCGTGCCGTCTGCCAGGATCAAAACCTCGCTGGGTCCGGGAAAGCCGTCTATCCCGACCTGCCCGAACACTTTCCGCTTGGCCAGGGCCACAAAAAGGTTGCTGGGTCCGCTGATCTTGTCCATCGCGGGAACCGACTGAGTGCCATAAGCCAGGGCCGCTACCGCTTGAGCCCCGCCAATCTTGAGGATAGTGTCCGCCCCTGACAGGTGTGCCGCCGCTAAAACAGCCGAGTTAACCTTGCCGTCTTTCTTGACGGGGGTGACCAGGACGATTTGTTTGACACCCGCCACCTTCGCGGGAATGACGTTCATGATGACGGACGAGGGATAAGATGCCAGCCCCCCGGGCACATAGAGCCCAGCCCGGTCCAGGGGGGTCCAGCGCTGTCCCAATCCCATTCCAGGGCTGTCGTGATACCAATCGGCGGGTTTTTCCTTGGAATGAAAAGCCCTAACATTTTTAATGGTCACCTGGATGGCGGTCTTCACAGCCGGGGCCAGGGATTTCAAGGCTTGCTTGATTTCACCAGCCATGACACGGATATTCTTCGCTGTGGCGGTAAAACCGTCGAATTTTCGGCAATAAGCGAAAAGGGCGGAATCGCCTTTTCGCCGCACGTCTTCCACAATGCGCTCTACCGCTTGTTCGGGAGTCAAATCCTTGCCGAAAACCTTGCGTGTCAAGGCCGACCGGCTTCCAGCCCCCTTGAGTTTGAGTAAGGGTTCCCTTCTCAACAACCGTTCGATCAAGATTCGGTCTTTTGATTTGTTATAGTCGAGTATGCGCATTCGGCTCCTCAAAAACTCAATTTAGAATGAAAAATGCAAAATGAATGTAATATTCGCACGGGAATTTCACTCCATTGTACATTCTTCATTTTTAATTATTAATTGATTCTTTTCACGTCCGCCCCAAGCGCGGAAAGTTTCTGCTCGATTCTCTCATATCCCCGGTCCAAGTGGTAAATGCGCTGGACCATGGTTTCGCCCTCGGCCACCAGCCCCGCCAGTATCAATGCCGCGCTCGCCCTGAGGTCCGAGGCCATGACCGGCGCGCCGGTCAGCTTACCCACCCCTCTCACCATCGCGTGGCTCCGGTCGATAGTGATGTCCGCCCCCATGCGGTTCAACTCGAAGACGTGCATGAACCTGTTCTCCCAGATGGTTTCGGTGATAAGGCTCGCCCCGTTCACCATACAAAGCAAAGCCATCATCTGCGCCTGCATGTCCGTTGGAAAGCCAGGATAGGGCAAGACCATCACGTTGGCGGGCTTGTAATTCCCATTGCCCCTCACCCTGAGTCCATCCTTTTCCTCATCAACAGTTATACCGATATGCCTCAAACGGTCTATCACGGCCCCCAAGTGTTCGGGTTTGCAGTCCTTCATCAGCACGTTTCCCCTGGTGATGGCGGCCGCGGCCATGAAAGTCCCGGCTTCCACCCGGTCCGGGATCACCGAATACTCGACTCCCCTCAGTGTTCTTTTCCCGGGAATGACCAGGCGGGAGGTTCCCCTTCCCTCGATTCCAGCTCCCATGGCGTTTAAAAAATCGACCAGGTCCGTGACTTCCGGCTCAGAGGAGGCTGATTCGATAACCGTTGTCCCCTCGGCCGCCGTGGCGGCCATAAGGACGTTGACTGTCGCTCCCACACTGGGACCGTGGGGCCCTGCCAAATGAAGGGTGGTTCCCCTCAGTTTCAAAGCTTTGGCATGGACAAAACCATGCTCGATGGAAACCTCGGCGCCCAACTGCTCGACACCTTTCAAATGCAGGTCGATGGGTCTGGCGCCGATGGCACAGCCTCCGGGAAGCGAAACCTTGGCCTCGCCCAGGCGGGCCAGGCACGCACCCAAGGAGTAAATGGAGGCGCGCATGGTCTTGACCAACTCATAGGGAGCCTCAAAGCGGTTGAAACTCGCTGGGTCGATGTGAAGCTGATGGTCCTCCAACTCGACCTTGGGCCCGAGGGTCCTCAACACTTGAGCCATGGTCTTGATATCGTTCAGGTAAGGAACGTTACGAATGGTCGATGGGCTGTTTCCCAGGAGGGCGGCGGTCATGACGGGCAAAGTGGCGTTTTTAGACCCGCTGATTTCCACCGTTCCCTGGAGGGTCTTGCCGCCTTTTACGAGGATCTTTTGCACTTTTTACCCCATATTCCACCTGGGGGTCGCGGAGAGAAAAAGGGCTAAATAAAAAGACCGTCCTATCGACGGCCTTCCGCTAACCTGGTGAATCATTTTTTAAAAAGTTCCCCGTTTCCGGGGTTGAATATAAATGGAAGCAGGTCATAAGCCGAATTCTGTGAATGTGACCATTTCTCTTGCGGATACCGTTACCGGCCCCGTCTTTGCGACCGTACCCGAAGGCCTCCCTTTCCGGATTGGAAAAGGATGGGACGGACAGCCCCAAAGCCTCCCTATTTGGTCTTGCTCCGGATGGGGTTTGCCATGCCGTTTCCATCGCTGGAAACGCGGTGGGCTCTTACCCCACCATTTCACCCTTACCTCCCTTGCGGAAGGCGGTTTATTTTCTGTGGCACTTTCCTTCACCATTGTCGTGGCGACTGGGCGTTACCCAGCATCTTGTCCTGCGGAGTTCGGACTTTCCTCACACCCAGGCCCAATGAGCCTGGAGCGCGGTCACGGCCTGCTTCCAGGTGAATGATAAAGCCAAAAAGGGGCAAAATCCAGCGCGGGAAATCAGCAAATCGAAGGTTTCCAATCTATTTCAGCTGGAAAAATGATCGTCTATTCCCTGGTTGGCCAGCTTGTCCGCGGCCTTGTTGAATTCGCGGGGGACGTGCTTGAAGCCAACCACCTTTAATTGGGCGAGATAACTTCTGGCTTTCTGGTGCAAGGGAACGATGTTCGGGTGTTTGACCCTGTATTCGCCGGAGAGCTGTTTAATAAGCAGCTGGCTGTCGGCGAGGATTTCAACGGGTGAAATTTTTTTCTTCACGCAATAATCAAGAGCCGCAAGCAGGGCTTCGTACTCCGCCACGTTGTTTGTGGTTTCCCCGATATATTCGGCGATTTCGTGGATGGTCTCCCCCTTGTCATCGAAGATTACCGCCCCAATGCCCGCCGGTCCGGGATTTCCCCGTGAAGCGCCATCGCTGTAGATTTGGTAAGGCACGAACCCTCCGGGAATTATGAATTTTGAATGCTAAATTTTAAATTAAACACGAAGCGTTTTACGGATGGCGAGAGCGTCTTTCAGAATCCGGCGGAATGTCTCGAATGTGATTTGGGTAGCTGCGTCGGACTTGGCCTTGGGCGGGTTGGGATGAACTTCCAGGAATAGGCCGTCCACTCCGGCGGCCACGGCCGCGCGCGTCAGCATAGGCACATGCTCCCGGGTACCGCCGGAGGATGTGCCCTTGGCGGCAGGTTGCTGGACGCTATGGGTTCCGTCAAAGATGACCGGGCATCCGGTTTTTCTCATTTCTGGTATTCCCCGAAAATCCACCACCAGGTTGTTGTATCCGAAGGAGGTTCCTCGCTCGGTCAGCCAGATGTTCTTCTGTCCCGTACCGTGTAATTTTTTCACGACGTTCGTCATCTCAAGGGGGGCCATAAACTGGCCTTTCTTGACGTTCACAACTTTTCCCAGGCGTCCCGCCTCCAGGAGAAGGCTCGTCTGGCGGGAAAGAAACGCTGGTATTTGGAGCACATCCGCCACCCGGGAAGCCGGTCCCACCTCCGAGACCTCATGGACATCCACAAGGATGGGAATCCCTAGGACCTTTTTCACCCTGGCTAGGATATCCAGTCCTTCCATCAAACCAGGACCCCTGAAGCTGTCTCCTGAACTCCGATTGGCCTTGTCGTAGGAGGCTTTGAACACCAATTGAATCCCGAGTTTTCCAGTGATGGATTTAATGGTCTTCGCGGTCTCGAGCGCGAAGTTTTCGCCCTCGATCACGCAGGGCCCCGCGATCACGAAGAATTTTCCTTTTTTCCCCAGTTGGGTGACGTCCATCATTCAAAATCCTTTCAGGCCTTGGCTTTGGGCTTCTTTTTATCAACCTTGATTTTTTTGCTTTTATATTTCACCGCCGCCTTCACGAATTCCCTGAACAAGGGTTGGGGCGCCAGGGGCTTGCTCTTGAGTTCCGGGTGGAACTGTACCCCCACGAACCAGGGATGCCTGGGAAGCTCGACGATTTCCACCAATTTTCCTTCCGGATCCGGCGAAAGCCCCGCCAGGGTCAAGCCCTTGGAGGTTAACAACTTGCGGTAATGGTTGTTGAACTCATACCTGTGCCGGTGCCGCTCATAAATGAGGGTCTGCTTGTAGGCCTGGAAGGTCTTGGTGCCTTTTTCCACCCTGCAAGGGTAGGAACCCAACCGCATGGTTCCCCCCATTTCCTGCACCGCCATTTGTTCTTCCATCAGGCTGATGACCTTGTGCGGACTGTTGGCGTCGAACTCGCTGCTGTTGGCTTTGGCAAGCCCAGCCACGTGGCGAGCGAACTCGATGACCGCGCATTGCATGCCCAGGCAGATGCCGAAGAACGGAATCTTCCTCTCCCTTACATAACGGGTCACCTGGATCTTGCCCTCGATTCCCCGGTCCCCGAAACCGCCTGGAACCAGCACTCCAGAAACCCCCTTTAACAACTTAGCGGCCCCCTTTTCCTCCACCTCCTCGCAATCCACCCAGCGCAGGTTCACTTTCGCCTGGTTGAAGACCCCGGCATGGATGAAGGACTCGATGATGGACTTGTAGGCGTCGTGGAGGGCTGTGTATTTTCCCGCGATGGCGATCTCCACTTCCCGCTTGGGATGGTAGCCCCTGTGCACGAAGCTGGCCCATTCCTTGAGATCGGCTTTTTTGGCGCGCAGGTGCAATTTCCTCACGATAAAGTCGTCCAAACCCTCCTCGTTGAACTTCAAGGGGACCTCGTAAATGGAGGCCACATCCATCGCCTCGAATACAGCCTCGGGTTCGACGTTGCAAAAGAGGGAGATCTTGGCCCGGATCTCCTCGTTCAATTCCCGGTCCGTTCGGCAAAGGATGGCGTCCGGCTGGATTCCGATACCCCGCAATTCGGCGACGGTTTTTTGGGTGGGTTTGGTCTTGAGCTCTCCCGATCCCCCGATATAAGGAAGCAAAGTTAGGTGGATATTCAGGGCGTTGTCCCGCCCCACGTCAAAACGGAATTGCCGGATGGCTTCCAGGAAAGGCAGGCTCTCGATGTCCCCAATGGTACCGCCCACCTCGATCAGGCAGACATCCGCGGGTTTATCGCCGCTTTTAGCGACCTTCAAGATCCGTTCCTTGATCTCGCCGGTAATGTGAGGGACCACCTGCACGGTCTTGCCCAGGTAGTCGCCCTTGCGCTCCTTGGAAATGACCGCGTTATAAATCTTGCCGGTGGTGACATTGTTGTACTGGGTCATTTTGGAGGTGATGAAACGCTCGTAATGCCCCAAATCCAGGTCGGTTTCGGCCCCGTCATCCAGCACGAAAACCTCCCCGTGCTGGTAGGGACTCATGGTCCCCGGATCCACGTTGATGTAGGGGTCGAACTTGGCGATGACCACCTTGAGTCCCCGGCTTTGCAAAAGCCGCCCGATAGAGGCCGTCGCGATGCCCTTTCCCAAGGATGAAACCACCCCGCCCGTCACGAAAATGTACTTGGTCATACCCGTCTCCTCACAATCAAAAATTTAAAAATTGAGTTTTCATAGTTTCTTTTTTAAGAACGCCTCCACCTTTTTCACGTCAGCCGGTACGTCCACCGCGATGGATTCCACCTTTCTCACGGCGGCCCGGATGACGACCCCGTTTTCCATGGCCCGCAATTGCTCCAGCTTCTCGGTCAATTCCAAGGGGGTGGGCTTCAATCCCGCCATTTTCAACAGCCAGGGAAGGCGGTACCCGTAAAGGCCCATATGCTTGTAAGCTTTCGGCATCCCTCCCTCGCGGGGATGGGGAATAGGAGCACGGGAAAAATAAAGCACATCTCCATTGGGTCTCAAAACAGCCTTCACCACATTGGGATCAACCCATTCCCTCTTATTCGAAAGGGGAATCACGACAGTCGACATGAGCACTTTCGGTTCTTTCCTTAGCACTTCCACCGCCGCGTCAATGGCCCCGGGAGCCATGACCGGCTCATCCCCCTGGATGTTCACCACGATATCCAATTTCAAGCCCCGAACCGCCCAAGCGATGCGGTCCGTCCCGGATTTAAGGCTGGAAGGCGTCATGACCGCCTTTGCTCCCGTCTTTTCCACTACATCGGCAATGCGATGGTCGTCCGTAGCCACCCAAACAGCGTCCAATCGCTTGGCCTTTTGAGCTTGCTGAATGACTCTCACGATCATGGGAATACCCACGATCAAGACCAATGGCTTTCCAGGGAAACGCTGGGCCCCAAAGCGGGATGGAATGACACCCACGATTCTTATTATTTTTTTACCCATATTTCCCTTTTGTCCTCGGTTTCAAAATTCTGAATGTTGAATTTTTAATTTTAAATGAACGTTATTTTTCAACCCCTAATCCGGGTTGAAAAATTTCTTAAATTTAGAATTTAAAACTCAAAATTTATAATTACTTCTTTCCAAATCTTTTAACCACCATTTCTATTAGATTAGTCGTTGAACGACCTTCCACCACTGGTATGTTCATGACTTTCCCGCCCCTGGCTTGCACTAAATCCCCTCCGATGATCTTGTCGATGGCCCAATCCCCCCCCTTGACCAGCACGTCGGGCTGGAGGATTTGGATGACATTGAAGGGATTGTCCTCCTCAAAGAATGTGGTGTAATCCACACAGGAGAGGGCCAAGAGCATTTCAGCGCGTTCTTCCAACGGCAGGAGGGGTTTTAAAGGGCCTTTGATGCGCTTGACTGAAGTGTCGGAATTGAGCCCCACCACCAGCAAGTCGCCCTGTTTCCGGGCCTCCTGGAGATAGGTGACATGGCCCAAATGCAGAAGATCGAAAACACCGTTGGTGAAGACTACTTTTTGACCTTGATTTTGAAGGTTTTTAAGGACGGGCGCTAATTGGGAAGGCTCTAAAAAATGATCCAATTCATCTCAACTTCACTTGGGATATTTGATTATAGGGAAAGACTTGTGAAGTAGCAACCGGAACTTTCAACCGAATTAAAAAACTCAAAATAGGAAATTAAAAAAATTTTCAGGGTGTTTTCAGGCGGGCCTCAAGATGAGTTTTACAATTTCCGGAGGGCAAAGGGTTCGCAGGGGGGGATATCCACCGATGCCGCGATGGATAAAGAGGGTGGTATTTTCCTCCCTCACGAATCCTCCGGCGTATTTTCGTCCTTCGACCGAGGGAATGATCACTGGGCCCAGGATGGGAAAACAGATCTGGCCGCCGTGGCAATGTCCCGAAATCTGCAGGTGGGCCCCGAGGCGCTTGGCCAAGTAAAGATGGGCTGGCTGGTGCGCCAGCAGGATCTTGGCATCTCCTTTGGCCGATAGAACAGGACGGTCATCCCGGTCCCCCACCCAAAAATCATCCACCGCCATCAGGGCCAGGGTTTTGTTCTTTCTCTTCAAATAAACGACATCGTTGCGCAGGACCCGGACCCCGTCCGCCTCGAGTATTTTTTGAACGGCGGGAGCGTCGGCCCAATGGTCGTGGTTTCCCAGGAGGGAGTAAACCCCCAATGGAGCCTTGAATCCCTTGAATAATCCCTTCAGGGCCCGAATGTCCTTTTCAAATGAAATATAATCCCCCGTGAAAGCGTAAAGGTCGGGTTTCAGCTTTTTCGCGGCCTCAAACACGATTTTCAAGTAACTCAATGGGACGTATTTCCCGTAATGGACATCGGAGATCTGGACGATGGACAGGCCCGAAAACGCCTCAGGCCATCCTGGAAGCCCCACCTCATATTCCAAGATCTCCGGTTGGTATATCTGGTTTTCCAAACCAATGGACTTGAGAAAACCAAAGGGTGCCTTGAACTTCGCGGGCACTTGGACTTTCTTGCGGGACAAGAGCTTGTACAAGGGCTTTTTCTTCTTGAAAATCACCCAGTAAGGATGATTCAACCATAAGTATCCACCCCAGCCATAAACGCCAGCGCTGAAAAGCTTGCAGGGCCCGGAAAGAATCGGCCATTCCCAAAAGGCAAAATCCCACTCCCTCATCAAATAAAAACTCAGGAGGGTTTGGGAGGATAGGAACAGGATGGTCCAAAAAAGGGTCCAGGAAGTTTCGTTGATTCTCCAGCGGGGATGGAAACTGACGGAATTCGTCAGATGCAGGAATATCCGCAATTGGATAAACAGGTAAATCCAGAAGAGAGGATGAGTGAGCATTACTTTTTAATAATCCAAGTCTCGAATGAACAACTATTTTTCATTGTAATTAACAATTGTTGATTTCTCCGGCGGTCAACGGTCCATATCCTCGCGGATACGCTGGTTGAGCTCCTCGGCGGAAACCGTGGCCACACCCAGCTTGCCCACCTCGATCCCTGCCGCGTAATTAGCGAGAGTCGCGGCCTGAATCAGGTTGGCTCCGGCCGTCAGGGCCAGGGTCAATGTGGCGATAACCGTGTCGCCGGCGCCCGAGACGTCATAAACCTCGCGGGCTACCGTAGGAATGGTGCGGATGGGTTGGCCCTTCTCGAAGAGGGTCATCCCCTGTTCGCTCCGGGTCAAGACCACCGACTGGCAGTTCAGGCGTTTCATGACCTTGAAACCGATGGTCTCATAACTTTCCCCCTGGGCTTCGGAACCCAAAGCCTCCATGACTTCCTTCATGTTAGGTTTCATGACCGCGACTCCCTGGAACTCGAAGAAATTATGGAACTTCGGGTCCACGGTGATGATTTTCTTGTGGGCCCTCGCGAATGAGACGATTTTCCGGATGACCCTGGCTGACAAGAGCCCCTTGTTGTAATCCTCGAAAATGACGCCGTCCGCGTTCCGCACGGCTTGGATGGCTTTTTGAATGACTTGGTCCTGTTGTTTCGGGCTGAGAACCGACTTCACTTCACGGTCGATCCTAACGACCTGCTGGGTGTTGGCGATGACCCTGGTTTTCTCTGTCGTCGGCCGGTCCGAAAGGGCCATAAGGCCTTTCGTTCCCACCTTTCGTAACCTTAGCTCATGCATCAGTTCCCGGCCGGCGTTATCCTTCCCAACCGCCCCAATGATTCCAGATTGCCCACCCAAGGCCGTGATGTTAGCGGCCACGTTGGCGGCCCCGCCCGGCATTTTTTGGTCTTTCGCGTTGATTTCCACCACAGGAATCGGGGCTTCCGGGGAAATGCGGGCCACCGCGCCTTTTATGTAAACGTCCAGCATCACGTCCCCAATGACAACTACTTTGCGTTTCGGGAATTCCTTGATCAGGGATAAAAGGATTTCCATATCCACTTGGGTCGAGGCGGACTTTTTTTCAATCATGAGGCGCTCCGTAAAACTTCGGATAACGGCGGGCTTACGTGAATCTGTCAGGGGAACATCGCGGATTCGATCAACTCGCAAAAGATATGGCCCATCAGCATATGGCATTCCTGGATCCTGTCGGTTCCGGAGGCCGGAACCACGATGGCCACTTCCACTTCCTTGGCGATTTTCCCGCCGTCGCGGCCCAACAGGCCGATGGTGTGGGCTTTCACTTTTTTCGCGGAGATCAGTCCCTCCAGGACGTTCTTCGAGTTGCCAGAGGTGGAAATCCCGACCGCCACGTCGCCTTCAACGCATAAGCCCTCGATCTGGTGGGAATAAACCTGGTCGTATCCATAATCATTGCCCAAAGCTGTCAGGGTAGAGGTGTTGGTGTGAAGGGCTAGGGCCATCAGCGCCCGGCGGCGTTTCAGGTAGTCCCCCACCAATTCAGCCGCGATATGCTGGGCGTCAGCCGCGCTTCCGCCGTTGCCGAAGAAAACGGCCTTGTTTCCCCGCAGGTAAGCTTTCACCAGGACGTCCGCCGCCTTCTCGATTTGGGGCAGGCACTTGGACAGAAGGTTGTGTTTGACCTGGATGCTTTCCTCAATCCGGCCACGGATCTTCTCAATCATGGAAACCTCTCCTTGAAAAAATAACGTCACATTTTAACGCCGACATTACATTTAATCCAGCAGCCATCTTTCGGGTCTGGCCTAAAATACTTGAACGGCGCTGAGCGCCAAACCATAATAACTTCAGTCTTTTCCAAGAATTCCCCCTGGTTTTATTCCCAAATGTAGCTCATGCCCGTCCGAGGGGAACAGGAGATAAATTGTCTAATAGATCGAAGTTCATCCTGCTTTTTCTCTTCCTCTTGGCCCTGAGAACCCTGTTCGGTTTCACCCAGCCCTTCTTCGACGTCGATGAGACCCAAACCTTCCTGACCGGTTTGAAATGCTACACCACCCACACTTGGCCCTATTTCGGCCCGGACCTCATTGTGACAGAAACTGGTTTTTACACCCAGATCCCCGGCCCCTTGGAAGGATTGTTGATCGGCTTGCCCCTGTTCGTTTGGCCCGCTCCAGAAGCCCCTTTTCTCTTGTTGAACCTTCTCTCCCTAACGGCGCTGGCCCTTTTCGCCAAGTGTGTCTCCCGCCGGGTTAAAAACGTCCCCTTTTTGTTCATCTTCGCCTGGATTGCCCTTCTTCCCTGGAATCTCCACGAGTCCACCAGCCTCATTAATCCCGCTTGGCTTCTTTTTGGGAGCATCCTATTTTTCATGGGATTCCTGGAGGCGGTTCCCTCTTTATCCACCCATTGGTTTTCGACCCCTTGGGCATTTGCCTTGATGGGTTTCGGCCTCTTTTGGAACATGCAATTCCATTTTTCCTGGATTCTTCTGCTTCCCTTTGTGGCGGCATCTTTCTTTTTTCAAGCAAGGGAAAACCGCCTGAAATTATTAACTTCCGCCTCTGGTTTCCTGCTAGGCCTTTTGCCAGTCGCGGCGCTTTTGCTACCGACTTTTCTCAAATACGGCTGGTCCCAGGGCGCGGGGGGAACAGGAACAGCCCGGCTGTTTTGCCCGGATAATTTCCTCGCTTTTTTCACGGTCCTGGCCCGGTATTTCTCCCTCGCCAGCTTTGAGATTCCCCGTTTCATCGGCCAGCACACGCCCCAGCGGATGGGCTTTTTCAAAAGCGCGCCTTGGCTGGTCCCGCCCGGAATATTCCTGCTCCTGACAGGTTGGCTTCAGCCTTTAGTTTTACTCGTCTTCGGGGGCATATTCTGGGGCGGGCAAAAACGGGTGGTCACGGCGTTGGGCCTGGGAACTTTCTTAATGGTTTACGCGAGCTTTTGGTTCACCTACAAGGAACCCCTCGCCCATATCTATTACGTCCTGATTCCCGTCGTGATTCTTTATTCCTTCTATGTTTGGGAGGAATTAAGCTCGATCCGGTATTTCAGAGTAATAGGGATACTTTGTCTGGCGGCCAGTCTTTGGCTCTGGGGGGGATATATCGTGGAAAAAATCAACGCCCCTCTTTCCCTCTACAGCAACCGCCCGTTGGTCATGAAAGCCATCCAGGAAAAAAACTACCACCTATTGGGCGAGAGACGGTCTAACGCGCTGTACTAAGCCATGAATTAATTGATCCATTTCCTATGGGCGGCAGGTTGGCGTCCAGAAGGTCGACATCGACATGACCGATGACGATTCCGCTTTGGGCCTTGACCGGGATGTGGCGCTCGTCGGCAGTGACCCAGATGTCGATATCCCCCTTGTTCCGGAAAATAGTCTCCTCCCGGATGACGGGCTTCAAGACAAAACAGTCGAAAGTCCCCGCCGGCACAGTGACGCTTTCCCTTCTCACAACCCGAACGATCAACTGGTAATTCTTACCGCTCGACTGGGTGGGAACCGAATAGACCTTCCCAAGCTCAATGGGCAAAAGGCGGAAATAATAGAAACAGGAAATGATGTCTTGGGAATAAGGCGCGATATCCATTTCCAAAAGCGGGTCCTGGTTGTGCTTTCGCGTCATCCGGTGCCTCAATTGGTCGTAAATCTCCAGGTTTTGAGTCCGGTAATCCCCTTCATGGATGTTGTTCTGGAATTTCCAGGTAAGAAAGTCCACAGCGTCCATGTAGCTCACCTGGACATCCCCGACCGGATAAAAGGTGGTCAGGGGCATGGTGGAATTCGTGTGGACGCTCAAGGGCAGGCAGGGCCTCCCCGCGACATTTAAGAATTTTCCTACTTCCAGGGTGGCGTAGCCTCCCAGCATGGAAAGGACCCTTACCTCGAACTTGAGCCTTTCCCCTGGGGCGAAAGCCCTATTGATCTTGGGTCTCGCTAATTTTGAGATTTTCCTCATCAAGGGATCGGGAGTGGGGCTGGGGCTATTTGAAGCATTAGGATTTTTCTTTTTCAGGCTGGATTCAGTCTTGTTTCTCTTGATATCCGCTGGGTTCGGAAAATAAAGGGGGGTTGGGATTCTCAATAGCATCTTGGGCCTGAGCCTGGCTTTCATATCCAAATGGTTATAGATGGCTATTTTTTCTGTTTTTCCCTTGTCGCCATAGTAAGCCTCCGAGAGCAGGGGCAGACTGTCCCCCTTCTGGACATGGTATTCCACGACGTCATAGGCCATCTGCCTGGAAAGGGATTTCGCCGGTGGAACCTCCTCGCTTTTTCCGTTCTTGTAATGGGTTCCTCCCTTTGCCACGAAAAGAAGGGAGCATCCGGAAAGGAGCAGGAGAATAAGAAGAAACATAAACAGGATGGGCGGCAAACTCATTTTCAGGCGGTTTCGCTTGAAAGATTCATGATCGTGGGTTTCCGTCACTTCTTTTCAGCCTTCGCCCGATGTTTCCGGACAGCTTGGAAAACCTCATCCACCGGAATCCCGTCCATCGGGTCGTGTTTTTGGCAGGTTCCCAAATTGCAATTGCCGCATTCCGACTCATGGGGCATCAAGACAGTGGCCTCGTTTCCCACCGGGCCCCATCGGACCGGAGTGGTTTCAGGGATGGGGCAAAAGAGGGCCACGGTCGGGGTGCCGACAGCGGCTGCCAGGTGCATGGTTCCGGTCGAGCCGGATATGAAACAATCTGCCCCCTCATAGAGGGCTCCCAGCTGTTTGAACCCAAGCTCTCCGATGACCAGAACCGGCTTGTTCCCCGCCTCGAGGGAGTGGAGAAAAGCGCTGACTTGCGAGATCAGGGGCGTTTCATCGGGGCCTCCCGTGATCACCACCTTCAAACCCGGTTCCCGGCTTAGCATTTCGATAAGTTCCGCGTACCTCTGGGGCCTCCAATTCAAGGCCGAGTCCTTATGGCCGGGATGGACCACCACATACTTGTTTCCAGGCGGAAGCCCCCTTTCCCGCAGAAAATCCGAGACGAAAATCCGGTCCAAATCCGTCACGGGAAACTCGATTTTCGGGATAAGCCTGGTGACTCCCAGCGGCTCGATCAAATCCAAGTTGTATTCAAGCTCATGTCGGTCGCAAGCCGATCGGTGGACCTTGACCCTTTGGTTGAAAAACATCCCGTACCACCGGTAGGCGGTCCCGATTCTCCGGGGAATGCCCGCCATCCAGGCCGCCATGACGATCTTTGGGCGGGGATAAAGCGCGATGAACGTGTCCGCGTGGAGGCGTTTCAACCTCCCAGCCAGTTGGGAGACATTCTCCTCTTCCTTCAACAGCTCGACGGCGTCCACCCGTGAGTGGCCCTGAACCAACTCGCTGGCGTAGGGGCTGACGAGGGCCGTAATCTTCGCTTGGGGAAAATTCGCCCTCAGGGTGGTAAAAACCGGAAGGGAAAGCAGGAGGTCCCCCATTTTATCCGTGCGGGAAACCAGGATGTGCTGGGGTTTGAAAGTCGGGTTCAAGTTTTCCGGGCCTCTGGACTGCCGTATTTACTCAGGATTTCTTTGATCAGGTTCCTGGAGGCGTGGTCCTTCGGGTCCCCCACCACCGCTACTATTCCCCCGTAGGAGGCGACCGTATCCTTTTCAGGCACGGTCTCGGGGGTGTAATCCGTGCCCTTGGCGTGGATGTCCGGTTTTAATTTCAGCAAAAGCGGCGTGACCGTATCGTCGTTGAAAACCGTGATGTAATCCACCATCTCGAAAGCCGAAAGGATTCCCAGTCTGTCCTCCAGCGGGAGCAGGGGCCTTTCCTTACCCTTTAGTCTGCGGACCGAGTCATCGGAGTTCAAGGCCAGCACCAGCACATCCCCCAGGGCCTTGGCGCCCCGCAGATATCGCACATGCCCCACGTGAAGCAGGTCGAAACAGCCGTTGGCGAAAACGATTTTCTTGCCCCGGGATTTGAGACCCTGGATTTTCTCGGCGAGAGCGTCATGGTTTAAAAAAACCTCAGTCATATCACCTCATTTGGTTTTGATGAAAAGCGGTAAACCTTATTTCGCCCTCAATGCCGACAGGATTTCCTCGGCGTTTGTCGTGGCCGTTCCCCGCTTGGCGACCACTTGCCCCGCCGCCAGGGTGGCCAGGGCTCCCGCCGTCCGCAAATCCTCGCCCGCGGCCAAAGCCAGGGTGGCCGCGACCGCCACCGTGTCCCCCGCGCCCGTAGGGTCCACCGGCTGGTCGATGCCGTAAACAGGCAGGCGGGTCATCCCGCCTTTAAGGTCGAACAGCGCCATGCCTTGGGGCCCCTGCGTGATAAGAACATTGCAGCCCAGTTTCTCTTGAAGAGTCTTCCCGGCTTTCAGCAGGCCCGCCTCGTTCTCGATCTCTATGCCAGCCGCCGGCCCCGCTTCCGCGACATTGGGGGTGACCAGGGTGGCGCCTTTATATTCGCCCAGCCTGTAGCGGGAATCCACCGTGATGATTTTCCCCTCAAAGGCCGACAGAAGGGTCCTGCGAAGCGCCTCGGTCATCACGCCAAGTCCGTAGTCGGATATGAGAAGGGCATCCATGCGGGGGGCCAGGGCCGTGACCCTTCCCACCAGCTTGGCCTCCACTCCCCTGGAAACATCCCTCTCGTCGATCTTATCGATGCGGATCACCTGCTGTTTCGCCGTATGGTGGGCGCCGGCCATGATGCGCGACTTCACGGTGGTGTGGCGGTGTTTCACCGCCACCACCCCGGAAGTGTCCATTTTCTTCATTTTGAAATAGCGGAGAAGCTTGTGGCCCTGCTCGTCATCGCCGACCACTCCCAGCGGGAAAACCTCAGCCCCCAGGTCCCTGGCGTTGTTGGCGGCGTTGGCCGCACCGCCCGGGATGAGGTCCGTGTGGGTATAGCGCAGGATCAACACCGGCGCCTCACGGGAGATTCGCTCGGAATCGCCGTAAACAGCCTCGTCCACCATCAGGTCCCCCGCCACCATGAGGCGGATCTTTTTGAACTTCTTTAAAAGCGCCGAGGCCTTCGGCTCGAAATCGTTTGGAAATATCGGTTTTTTCATGGGCACCTTTGGGTCTTATTGTTCGCTATTTTCGTATCATCGCCGTTACTCGCAACTAGAAACTACCGTTTCGCCCCAGTCGGCACTTGCCGGACAATCCACTTGGCCGCCTGGAGGATATCCGCTTTGACTTCGGCGTTCCTCATCCTCATTTCCCGGAACGCCTTTTGGCTTTTCCGGCCATTCCCCGTCAGGACCAAGACTATTCCCCCCAAACGGGCGTTTCGCGCCAGCAAGGCGTCATCCATCTTATCCCCAACCATGAAACTACGCTTGAGATCCACCGGGTAACGCCTTGACGCCGCCAGCACCATCCCTGGTTTCGGTTTGCGACAGCCGCAATCCTTGCTCAAGGATTTTACTTTCCCGCCCTTGAAGTGGGGGCAATAAAAATAAGCGTGCACTCCAGTTCCCTTAGACGCGAGATAGGACCGCATCTTCCCGTGGATTTTCTTCACCATGCTTTCCGAAAAAAAACCGCGAGCCACGCCGGACTGGTTGGTCACCAAGAACAGGTAAAACCCAGCTTTTCGAAGCAATTTCAAGGCCTCTGCCGTCTTGGAAAAAAACCGCATTTGGTCCGGATGCTTGAGGTAATGGGCGTCCCGGATCAAGGTTCCATCGCGGTCCAGGAAGACCGCAGGGCGTTTCATTCTTTTCATCCGCACCTTATGCCTCACCCGCTTCTTGCAAGTCCTTATGGGTCATGTCCCGAAACTGCATTTTATACAGCTTGGCGTATAGCCCTCCCTTGGCCAGGAGAGTCGAGTGCTTCCCTTCTTCCACGATGCGCCCCTTGTCGATGACCAGGATCCTGTGGGCTTTCCGGACGGTGGAGAGGCGGTGGGCTATGACCAGCGTGGTGCGGTTTCCCATGAGCTCATCCAACGCCTTTTGGACCAATTGCTCGCTTTCGTTATCCAAGGCCGAGGTGGCCTCATCCAGGATCAGGAAGGGTGGATTTTTCAGGATGGCTCGCGCGATGGCCAGGCGCTGCCTCTGGCCGCCTGAAAGTTTCACGCCCCTCTCGCCGATGACCGTGTTGAAACCCTGGGGGGAATTGACAATGAAATCGTTGGCATAGGCCGCCTGGGCCGCCTTTTGCACGTCCCAGAAATCGGCTGTTGGCTTGCCATAGGCGATGTTCCTCGTGATGGTATCGTGGAAAAGGATGGTTTCCTGGGTCACGACAGCGATGTTGGACCGGAGGGAATCCATTTTGGTCTTGGCGATGTCCTGCCCGTCCCAAAGGATCACCCCGGAGGTGGGATGGTAAAAACGCGGGATCAAATCCACCAAGGTGGTCTTCCCCCCCCCGGAGGGCCCCACGAGCGCCACCACCTCGCCCTTTTCCACGGAAAAGGAAATCTCCTTGAGGACCTGATGGCCCGGCACGTACTCGAAACTGATGTTCCTGAATTCCAGGGATTTCCTCAAGACCCCCACTTCCACCGCGCCCTTCTCGTCCCTCATGGGATCGGGGGTATCGAGAATCTCAAAACACCTCTCCGCCGAGGCCACCGCGTTCTGGAGGCCGGACCAGAGACCGTTGAAATTCTTCAGCTGGGGGTAAAGGCTGGCCGTGGCCCCGAAAAAAGCCACGAATTGGCCCACGGTCAAGTCCCTGGGCGGGAAAAGCGCCCTTTTCGCCAGCCAGACCATGAGCACCATCAAGGCGACCGTCGCGATCATTTCCACGATGGGCGAGGAGGCCGCGAAAGCCCGGATGGACCTCATGGTGGTCTGCCGGAATTTCTCGTTGGTTTTCTGGAACTTGTTCCTCTCATAAGGCTCCATGCCGAAGGCTTTCACGACCCGGATTCCCGAGAGGGTCTCGTGGATTTGCGAGTTCAAGTCGGCCAGGTGCTGTTGCTGCTCCCCGGAAGCGTGCCGGATCTTCCGGCCGTACCTATAGATGGGAAAAAGCGCCAGGGGAAACACCACCAGGGCGATCAGGGCCATTTGCCAGTCCAGATAGACGATCACCCCGATCAGCGACAAGGCCGTCAGGCTGGAGGTGATCCCCCCTCCCACCACATTCGTGATGGAGTCCTGCAGTTTCTGGACGTCGCTGGTGATGCGGGTGGCAAGACCCCCGGTCCTGTGGGAATTGAAGTAGGCCATCGGCAGGGTGAGAAAATGCGCGTAAAGGTTGTTTCGCAGTTTTTGGATGATCTGCTGGGCGAGATAGCCGATGTAATACTGCTGGGCGTAACCCGAGACAGCTCGGATCACCGCGGCCCCGAAAGTGAGGGGAAGGACGTAATAGATCAAATGGCTGAATTTCTCCGCGGGATTG
This sequence comes from candidate division FCPU426 bacterium, assembly GCA_963796105.1. Taxonomy (GTDB): domain Bacteria; phylum Oederibacteriota; class Muellerivitia; order Muellerivitales; family Muellerivitaceae; genus CAWCKJ01. The sequence goes on along the minus strand of CAWCKJ010000010.1, from coordinate 142,048 downwards.
TCGGTGACGACGAAAGTCCCGTCCATGATGGGTTTCAACTGGTACATGACGAATGAGGTGGACAGCGCGGACAGCACCATGGAAAGCCCCAAGAGCTTGATCCGCCAGGGATAATCCCTGCCATAGGCCAGGAGCCTCATGTAGATGTTGAGGGAAAGCTTGGGTTTTGGGGATTCAGTCATTGTCTTTTCAGAAGTCGTCTTCATTTGTTCTCTTTGATCCGGTTTACCAGGAAATCCTCGAGCTTGGGGGAAATTCATTCAAAACCCGGGGGATTATTCTAACCGAAGAAGCGGAGGGGCCCCCACCAAAAACGAAAAAGAAGGCGGTCGCCTTCATTTTCGCGTCAGAAGTGGATTTGAGTCGAATGGCTTTAAAACAGCCCGAATAGCGGAAAGCTCAGGCCTGATGAGTGAATTTCAAGCCTCGCGGCCGTCAGTGATTGATGGTCACATCCACCGTGAGTTTGGGCTGTTCCGGATCGTTGGTGTAGATGAACACCTGGTCTTTCCCGTCGCTGTCCTTCGGAAGGTTCTTCACGACCGTAACCGATAGGATGTATTGGTCCGATCCGTCCGGCAGGACATTTTTCTTGATGGAAGGCTTGGCCAAGTGCTTAAAGGACTCCACCTTCCGGATGGCGAAACCCTGGGGATGGTCCACCGTGATATTCACCGTGCTGGGGCTTTCCTGGTGGGGCCCGAAAAAGAGGTTCTTGTTGTTCAATTGGATTCGGCCCACGATTTCCCCCATGACCTGCACGTCGATCTGAGGCTTCTTGGGATCGTTGGTCTTGACCTGGATATCGTCGGTGAAATTCCCGATCGCCAGGGTGGCCGGTAAGTCCACTTTTAAAACGCCGCCCTGCCTTTCCGAGCCGGGAGTCGGCTGGGCGTAGGGCGTCAAGGCGACCGTCACGATTTTATTGGTGCTCTCGGCGGAGGTGACTTCTAAATTGTTGCCTGGGCGCCCGAGGATGGTGACCATGGAACTACGGGCCTCTCCCTTCTTGATATTGAAGAGGTAAAGCCGGTCCGGCATGGTGTCGATCTCACGCACGACCGTCATTTGAATTTTCAACTGAAAGTTGCCGTTTACCGGGTCATTGGAGGAAACCGTGATGGTCTTCTCGGCGTGCCCTGGACGGCCGCTGGTATGGTAGGTGACCTTGATCTTGCCCTTGCCGCCCGGAGGAATTTCCTTGTTGTCCACTACCGCGGCGGTACAGCCGCAGGAAGTGCCGACATTATTAATGATCAAGGTGCCTTTTCCGACGTTCCGGATGGTAAACAAGTGGGTGATATCGGGTCCTTCCTCCTGATCGTGGAAATCAAAGTTCGGGTGGAAGCAAACAATTTTGGGGGGCTTTCCAGCCGAAGCAGCGCTGGAGCTTGGTGTGCTTGAAGCCGTTTGGGATTGAACCCCCTGGGCCGCCAGCAAGGCCGCGGACGCCAATAAGGCCAACTTGAAATTTGATTTCATGGGAAAAACCTCCTGGAAACACCTGTAAAATGAACGGAGTTTACCACAAATCCGTATTTTTAAAAGCGGGTTAAGGCCCTTGCCGCTCATTTTCTCCGACCCCGGAACCTAAACCCCTGATAATCCTCAAGTGGTCACAAGTCTGAAAAAACCCCGAGATGGAGCGACGAGTTCAAGCCCGACCACCAAGCGGGTGATGGGAAAAGCGGTGGCCCCCCCCCAGGAATCAAGCGGGTTTGTCCTATTCCCGAATAACTCTTTTGATTTGGGTCTTTTCAATGAGTAAACTACGCCCATGAAACAAAGCTGGAAACAAGCGTTAATCGTCCTTCTTCTCATGGCCAAGACGGCGTCAGCCCAGGACGCCCATAGCATGGCCATCGGCGGGGCCACATCCGCGGCCCCCATGGGGGCTTTCGGGCTTTACTGGAACCCGGCCCTCCTGTCCCTTCCCGACAGCGCGACCAACCCCCATGTTTGGACCGTGGCATCAGGCTACTCGGCCTTCGATACCAGCAACACCAGCACGCCCATCCTCAAATTGACGGATGACACCGCCCTCCAGTCCGGGGCCAACCCCTTCAAGCGCCTTCAGCAATACACCGGCCTCTTCGTCGCGAAATACATGAATATGGCCGGGGGTGTCCTTTGGAACCAGGACCTGAGCCAGAACGCCTCCAACGGCTCCATGGCCTTCTTCCATGAACGGGATGCGAACAATCTTTCCGCCGGCACCACCTATTCCTTGAATTACCAGAAAACCAAGCGGCAAATCGCGACATTGATCGTGGGCTACTCCAATCCCCTTCCCCTGGGAAGCATTCCTTTTTTATCCATTGGGGGAAGCCTCAAGTACCACGACGGCATTGAATACAACAACACAAGTTTGACGGGAACCTATAACACGGCTGTCACCGGGGGCTACAATTACACCAAAACCACCGCCTCATCCGGTTTGGGATTGAGCATTGACGCGGGGCTCTTCGCCAACCTGAACCAAACCCTCCAGGCAGGTCTCATGCTCCAGAACATCCAATCCAACTTCAACTGGACCGCCCAAAGGCAAACGATCCAACTGGACTCGGCTGGCCGGGAAACCGTGGCCTCCACCCAAAATCTGACCCTCAACGCGAATTTCCCCTACGCCACGGACTTCGGGCTGGTAATCGCGCCGCAGGATAAGAACATCGTGCTGGAGGGGGATGTCATTTGGGTCTCGAAGGAAACCCGCTGGAAATTCGGCATGGAGCGTTTTTATCCCGAGAACAACCTGGTGATCCGGCTGGGGACCTTCAACGATGATATTTCCAATTCCCAGATGTGGTGTTTCGGGATCGGCTACCAATCCGCGAAATTCACCCTGGATCTATCCTTCGTGACCAGGAGTCTCCCGGCCATCCAGGACGCCATCGCGGTGGGCGGGGCCATGGACGCGGCGATCCGGTTCTAACCCCTCCAAACAACCCTTCAGGGCGAGTGCCAAACATCGTTGAGGGGGTTTGAATTCGAGTCCAGTCCCCCGAGCACCCACATTTTTCCGTTGAAGACCAGGCTGGTATGGTCGCATCTGCCGGAAAAAGCCGCGCCAGGGGAAACCTGGTTCCAATTGGCCCCATCTGATGAGGAATACACGTCATTGAGGAAGGGTGCCAGCCCAACATTCCCGCCAATCACCCATAGGTCATTGTTATAAACCACGGAGGTCTGGGCATAGCGCCCAGAGAATGCCACGGTGGCGGCGGCCTGGGTCCAATGGGCTCCGTCGGCGGAACTCCAGACATCATCATATACTGTGGCGGTTTTTCCCTGGGTGCTGAGTCCTGTGATCAGCCATATCTTCCCGTTATTGACGACGCAGCTAAAAATACTTCGGGGCTGAAAAGCAGCGGTCATGGTCACAGGCGACCAATTGGCCCCGTCGGTTGAAGTCCAAACATCGTTTTGCTCCCCGCCAAAGAAGGGGAAAAACCCCCGATAACATACATGGCGTTATTGAAAACCACACAGCCCATCGCGGCCCTGCCGCTGAAGGAAGCGGCAGATGTGACAGGTGTCCAAGTAACCCCGTCGGAAGAGGACCAGACATCGTTTTGGAACAAGCCGTTAGAATCGTAACCGCCGATGACCCACATTTTCCCGCCATAGACTAAAGAGGAAAGGGCGTATCTCTGGGAGAATCCGGCATTGGTCGTGGCCTGGCTCCAAGCGGTTCCATTAGTAGATGACCAGACGTCATTCAGGTAATTCCAGTTGCCCGCGTTGCCTCCGATTATCCACATCTTCGAGTTATAGACCACTCCCGTCTGGTAATACCTGGGGGTGAAAACAGTGCTGGTGGTGGATTGGGTCCAATCCTTCCCGGCAACAACTAAAACCGGTGTGGCGATTTGGCGCTTGCAGCCATAGCCCCCCAAAACCCCTATGTTTAAAATGAAACAGGCGGCCCAGGCTCGGGAAAAGACCATGGTTTTCCTCTAACGAATTTAAATTCGCTTTCAGGCGATCCAAGAAGCGATTATTGAAATTATACCACTCTTGTCCTAAATAAAGGCCTAAAAAAAGACGCCTCCGATTGAAGTAGAATTGGATTTGATGACAGCCCAAAGCAACGGTTACCAGCCGTCGCTACTTCAAACATACGGAGGCGCTTTTTTATGGTACCACCAACCAGTCTATTTGCCCAAGTGTTGAAACTCGTAGACCGAACCGCTTTTGAGCGAATCGTGCGAGAGATTGAAGCCGAAAAGCACTCCAAGGGATTCAGTTGCTGGGATCAGTTTGTTTCCATGCTTTTCTGCCAGATGGGAGCAGCCCATTCCTTGAGGGAAATCTGTGGCGGCCTCAGTACGGCCCTTGGGAAATTGACCCACTTGGGTCTTTGCAAAGCTCCCACTAAATCCACCTTGGCCTATGCCAACGCCAAGCGTTCTTGGCGGGTTCAACAAAAGCTTTTTTACCATTTATTATCGAAGTGCCAGTTGTTGGCGGCCACCTCAAAAAGAAAATTCAGGTTTAAAAATCCTCTTTATAGCCTGGATTCCAGCACCATCGACCTTTGTTTGTCAGTGTTCGACTGGGCGAAATTCCGTAGAACCAAAGGGGCCATCAAACTCCATCTTCTGCTGGACCATCAGGGGTACTTGCCCTGCTGGGGACTCGTAACGGAGGGAGGCACGCATGACGTGAAGGTGGCCCAAAAGCTCGATTTTCCAGTGGATTCAATCGTGGTGATGGATCGGGGGTATGTGGATTTCTTTCTTCTGGCCCGATGGACATTCCAAGGCGTGTGGTGGGTGACCCGGGCCAAGATCAACATGGCCTACGAGGTGGTGAAAAGCCTGACGGTTCCGAAAACGGGCAACGTCTTGAAGGACCAGGTGATACGGTTGACGACGTTTCGGTCACATGAAGCCTACCCTAAAGAGATGCGACGGGTGGTGGTATGGGACGAAGACCAGAAGCGGGAGTTGGTGTTCCTGACCAACCACATGGGTTTTGCCGCCTCGACGGTGGGTGCCATTTACAAGGAACGTTGGCAGATCGAGTTGTTTTTCAAGGCTCTCAAGCAGAACCTCCGGGTAAAAACTTTTGTGGGTACCACTGAGAATGCCGTTCAGACGCAGATTTGGACAGCATTGATTGCCATGCTACTGTTGAAGTTCCTTCAATTGAAGAGCCGGATCGCCTGGAGTTTATCCCACTTGGCTGCCATGCTACGGATGAACCTGTTGACCTATCGTGATTTGTGGGCCTGGTTGGATGCACCGTTCCTAGTGGCGAGACTGGAACCTTTGGAAAAGCAGATGGAATTAATACATTCTTAATTTGGACAGCATCAGGACGAAAGAGGGGGGGCTTATCCCAGAAAATTCACGAGCCTGTCCTAAATCGCTTGTTTTCCTGGGAGGTTCAAAGACAAATAGGTTTATCTAGGACAGCAGTGAAATTATACCCGTAAGTGAAAAATATCAAGAAAGGCTGTGAAAGGTTTCAATCAGTCTGAAATAAACATACCGTACCTAAGTGAGTTTTCTTCCGATCGAGGCGAAAGACGGCTTCAGGGCCGGGTAAAGCTTCCTGAACTCGGCGTACCAGTCATTGTATTTCCGATGAGAGGCTTTCCGGGGGTAGGTATGGCTGGAAACCCGGATGAGTTTGGAGCAGGCTTCCGGAACCGTTCTGTAAACTCCGACCCCCACCATCGCGAGGATCGCGGCCCCGAATGCCGGGCCTTCCTGGCTGTTGACCGTCGCGACCTCCTCACCGTAGATGTCCGCCTGCAATTGGCGCCAGAAGGGATTCACAGCGCCTCCCCCGGTGGCGACCACCCTTCGGACGGGAACATGAAGTTCCTTGAAAATCTCCAAGGAATCCCTCATGCCGAAGGTGATCCCCTCGAATACCGCTCGCGCGAAATGTGCCCGCCCGTGGCGCGCGCTCACTCCCACGAAGGCTCCCCGCGCGTGGGGGTCCTTGTGCGGGGTCCTCTCCCCCATCAGGTAAGGGAGGAATAGCAATCCTTCGCTTCCCTCCTGGATTTTGGAAGCTTGGTCGCTCAAGACGTTGTAGGGATCTTTCCCAGCCTTGATAGCCAATTCCTTTTCCCTCAATCCCAAATTGTCCCTGTACCACCTCAGCGAGAACCCGGCGGAGAGCATGACTCCCATCAAATACCACTTCTTGGGAACACTGTGGCAGAAAGTATGCGCCCTCATGCCGGGATCCACCTTGATCTGGTCCGAGTGCGCGAAGAAAACGCCGGAGGTCCCCAAGCTGGCCATGACATCCCCCAACTTGATGATCCCGTTTCCCACGGCGCCGCAGGTATTGTCCGCGCCTCCCCCCACCACCGGGGTTCCCGCCGCGAGGCCCAGGGTCTTCGCCGCCTTCGGCGTGAGACGCCCGCAGACATCCTGGGATTCCACCACTCTTGGGAACCAGGCCAGGGGAATATTGAGTTTCCCGAGGATTTCCTTCGACCAACTGCGGTTCCTCACGTCGAAATAAAGGGTCCCCGCCGCGTCCGAAACCTCCGTGGCGTACTCCCCCGTGAGACAGAAGCGGACGTAATCCTTGGGCATCATGACCTGGGCGATTTTGGCATAAACCTTCGGCTCGTGTTTTCGCACCCAGAGGATTTTCGGAAGAGTGAATCCCTCCAACGCGGGATTGGAGACCCAGGCCTTCAAGTTCTTCTCGCCGATTTTCCTGGTGATTTCCACGCATTCCTCGTGAGTGCGGGTATCACACCAAAGAAGGGCTGGTCTTAAAACTTTTCCCGTCTTGTCGAGAAACACGGAGGAATGCATCTGGCCTGAAAAACCTAAGGCCCGGACTTCCCCAGGCTTAGCCCTCGCGATTTTCACAGCCGAGGCGATGGCTTCCTCCGCCGCCTTCACCCAGGTGTCGGGGTGCTGTTCCGCCCAACCGGGATGGGGTGTGGAAAGGGGGTATTCCACCGTAACTTTGGACAAGACCTTGCCCGTCTCGGAGACCACGATGGCCTTGGTTCCGGAAGTCCCGATGTCACAGCCGATCACGTAAGCCATAAAAACCTCCCTTAAAATTAATCAAAAGAATTTTTGTGCTGAGCCCTCAGGATTTTGGCTTTCGGGCCAAAGCATAAAAATATTTTTGCCACGGATGCATGGGATACATGGGATTCAACAAGTCTAGATCGAGACAAAAGTTTTAACTTTGCGCCCGATGGCACTGCTTCCCGCTGCGGTGCGGGGAGCTATGACCCTACCCTGCGGTCCATGGAAAAATTAATTCTTCCATCTGCCCTCAGCTAAGCCAAATAACACGATCTGCTGCTTGCCCAGATCCCTTTCTTTTGCTATCCAGTGCATCCCCTGAATCCATGGCTAAGAACTTTTTTTCCTAACATCTTTCAGTCTTGAAATTCATAACATCAATTATCTTTGTTCCCGGTTAAATAATCCGTCAATGAGATTAAAAACCCCGCTTTGGGCAGGGCCACGGTGATCTGCCAAAGGTTTCCCTTGGAATATTTTCCGCAATTGCCGAACCAGTTGAATTGCGTGGCGTACCATTGCTCCGACTGCCCCCCGTAGGGAATACCTTTGGGAAGCTGTCCCTTCTGGACCAATTGGGTGGAGGCCGCTAAATGCTGAGTGGCGCAGTCGGCGTAAAAGGGGTCCTTGAGCCACCGGCTCAGGCGTAAAAGATAAGTGTCCGCCAAGGTGTCCCAGTTTTGGATGTGCTTGTTGGATACCGAGGCAGGCGACATATGGAAGGTCTTCACCTTTTGCTTCAGGCAAATCGTCGCGTCCGGGAACCGGACATCGTAAAGGTAGCGCCAGGAAAGCAGGTGGTCCGCGATCCTCTTGGCGGCTTGGAGCCATTTACGCTCCTTCGTGGTCTCGTACAGCTCCGAATAGGCCAAAAGCAGGTTGTAGGGGTCCTCCATATTAGGAGCCATATAGGTGTCGTAAGGGCCCCCGATGTACCTTTCCTTCTCGACATATTGCCGGAGGTAATAGCTTGCGGCCCTCTTGGCCGCCGCGAGATAACTCCTTCCCCTGGCTTTATCCTCGTCAATCCGGGAATAAACAGCCAAGGCCCCTGCCCAGGCCCCGGAGGTCGCCCCAACCCAGGATAGGGGTTTACCTGTTTTGCCGTCGATCTCATGGGGAATGGCCCCGTCCTTTCTTTGCAGGGATAGGACCGTGTCGAGGTTGGATCGTAAGGCCTGGTCCCATTCCACGCGGTACCTGCCCCTGGAACGCTCTTGTTCCAGGATCAAGGCCAGGTAGCAGGACCCTTCCGAGGGGTTTCTCATGTGAATGCCTTGGGCCACGCCCCAGAATACCTTCTGGAGCCAAATCCCCTTGACGTTCTCGGAATAAAAAATTCCGGAGGGTGAAATCCCCTCCCGGCTGATGTAATCGCACATGGTTTCACCCATGCGCCGGAACTCCGGGTCTCCCGTGAGATCGGCCCATTTGATCGAGGCGTAAGCCGCCGCGAAACCCCCGCACCAGCCCGTGAAAATTTCAGGAATATCATGCCGGTGGGAAAAGCCCTTTCCCTTGAGGAAGTGGGAATTCTTGAGGCAATAGGTGAAAAGATCCGCGGTCTTTCGCAAGGCTTGGGTGTTTACGGCATAGCGGCAATCTTTTGAAAGGCTTTTGCCCAGGGTCCTCCAAACCTTTACATGGAAAGCCCTGTCGCTAAGGGACGCCAGGTGATGAAGAGTAAGGGTGAGGGTTTGTCCTTTTTTCCAGTCCTGCCGGGGTTTTAAGGGAGCCCTGAGTTTCCTGGCCCTGGGATAACTATTGGGAATCTCCTGCGCCGGAAAAGTAAAAACTGCCTGGGGATTTTTCCCCATTTTCGCGAAGCCGATTCCCAGCACGTCACCCAAGCCTGGACGCTTGACCGGAAACTTGACGGAATTTTCGACAGCTACCGCGTAGGAAGAATCAGGGGTCGTCCAAACCACGGCGGGGCATGAGGACCCGTCCGCCTTGAAGCTCCAGTCCTGGTCCAAGCCCTTGGGATAAACCACTTTCTTGTTCCAGGCCTCGTTGTCCCCGTACCAAAGGGCGGGAATGACCAGGAAACCATCCTCTGCTTTTCGGACAGGTTTTAGAAAACAACGGATCGTCAAAAGAGCCTGGGGTATTTCTCTCAAGGCGCGGTAGGTTCGGTTTTCTTCCAGGACTTCCTGGCCATCAATAATGCTTTGTCGGAATAGGGATTCTACCTGGAGAAAGGGCCCCTTTTCATCCGCAAGGAAACCCTTAAGTTTGTTCCCTTTTCTTACCCGCCATCCCTCATGGAAAAGACGGCCCTTCACTTCCATTTCCAAGGCGGCCGGAACGCGGGCCAGGCTCTTTCCTCGGTAGGAAAGGAGCCATTCCCCCTGGGGCTTAATTTCCCATTTCACGTTTATTTCGCCTTGAAGAATTTTTGGTTGATGCGCTTGGTGACTTCCGGCAGGACTTGTTCGGGGGTCTTTTCCCCCAGCCAGACAGGGTCCATGGCCGGCCCCAGGGTGCCGTAGAAAATCTCCCCCCAGTTGGCGATAAAAGGCTCATAAATGGAGTCTTTCGGCATGTCCAGGAGGATACCCTTGTGCTCCGGTCCAGGGGCCTTCGCGAAGATATCCGATCCAGCCAGGCTGATCAGGGCCGGCTGGATCATGCCGGTGGCGGCCAGGCGGGTGAGGGAGGCCTCGCTGGTCAATTCCTTGATCACTTTCCAGGCCAGTTCCTTGTTCTTGGAATTCTTGCAGATGGCGTAGCCGGACCCGCCCGTTCCCCAGGCCCTCAGGCCCGTGGGACCCTTGGGGAATTCCACCACGTCGAACCGCAGGTCCTTGGTCTTCAGGAGCTGGGGGGTGTGCCAGATGCCGGAATCCATGAGGGCGATCTGCCCGTTGGCGAACATCTGCTCCACCCCGCTGGCGAAATTGAAGGATTGGATCTCGCTCACGCTGGGCGAGACGTGGTACTTGTTGATCAGCTCATACCGGAACTTGGCCGCCATCATGGCCGCGGGGCTGTCGGCCGTGAATTTGGTGGGGTTTTCGGGATGGTCCACGTACCCGCCCCCGGCGCTGTAGAGGAAATTCTCGAATTGCACGGGATAGGCGTCGCAATAGGCCCACCGAACGGTTTTCCCCTTGGCGTCCTTGCGCGTCAGCTTCTCGCAGATGGAAAGGAAAGGCTCAGGCCAGCTCCAGTCGCCGGTGGGATAGGGCACCCCGGCCTCGTCGAACATCTTTTTGTTGTAATACATCAGACCGGAGGGGGCCGTATCCTGGGGCATGGCGTAAAGGTGGCCCTGGGGGCTGAAGCGCCCGATCACGCCGGGGTAATAGGCCTTCAAGTCCACCTGGTCCTTCTCCACATAGGGATTCAAATCTTCGAAGACGTCCTTCAGGTAAAGGTCCACGAAATTATTCACCTCGACATAAAGGATGTCGGGCGCGGAATCAGCCGAGATCTGGGTGACGATCTTTTGCTGGTACTCGCTGTAGGGTGTCGTCTCCAGCTTGATCCTCAGTCCCGGGTACTGCTTCTCGAGGCTTCGCAGGTTGTTGTCGATGATCTTGATAAGGGCCGGGTCCGTGAGGAAATCCGCCACCCGGATGACAGTTTCATCCCTCTTGGGGGCGCAGCCTCCCAACATTGTGGAAATCAAAACCATCGCCCAAAAGCAGGCCTGGAATTTTTTCATGAATGTCCTCCCGAAAAATAATTATTAACTCGTCTTAGGTAAATTCAGTCTGGACGCACTACATCTCCCCCTCTGAAAGAGGGGGAATGAGGGGGAGTTAGTCTTTTCTTGCTGATTTGCCAAAGGCTAATACCCCCTATCCCCCTTTTTCAAAGGGGGGAATTGACGTTCATGACGCGTCTTTCAAAATTTGCCGGAGTCGGACATTAAGAAAATGCCGGAACTGAGACGCGGCTCCACCCAATATCCCGGTTGTAGAGGTGGTTCTTTTAGGCCGATTCCCTGACCACGAGATGGGTCTTCATCATCAGGGTGGACCTGCCTTTTTCCTCGCCTTTGACCAGGCGCATTAATTTATGGACGGCCTGCCTGCCCAGCTCGTTCAGGTCGGTCCCGATAGTGGTGAGGGCCGGGGAGCAGAGGGAGGCCATGGGAATGTCGTCGAAACCCACCACGGCCATGGAGCCTTCCATTTTCTTGGCTTGAAGGGTCTTCAGGAGCCCGATGGCCATCCGGTCATTGGAGGCGAAAACTGCGGTGGGCGGGTCGCCCATGTCGAGGAACTTTTCAGCCGCCGCCTGCCCCGCCGAGAGCTCGTAATTGCCGGGCGCCACGAGGGACTCGATAAAGGGGATCCCCGCGTCCTTCAGGGCCTGGCTATAGCCCTCCAAGCGGTCGAAGGAATCGGTCAATTCCGGCTTTCCCGAGATGAAACCAATCCGTTTGTGGCCTTTCCCGATGAGGTATTCGGTGGCCTGCCTGGCGCCGTTGAAATTGTCGATGACGACGGCCGAGGCCAATTCCTCGAACCTGCGTTCGGAGGCCACTACGATCGAAAAGCCCTTCTTGGACAGTTCCCGGATCTGGGGCTCCAGCGACACCGTCGGCAGTAGGAACAACAGGCCGTCCACCAAGGGCGGGTTGGTCAGGCTTTGTATGATTTCCTTTTCATCCGTTCCAGGGCCCCTGCAAACGCTCAAGGTGATGAGTTTGCCCTGCCTTTCCGACTCCTCCTCCATGCCGGCGAGCACCGAGGCCACATAGGGGTCGTCCAGGGGGGGCGTAACGATGCCCAAAAACCCAGTTTGGCGGGCCGAAAGGCCCCTCGCGAACCGGTGGGGGCGGTACTGCATCTTCGTGATGACTGTCTTTACCTTTTGCGCTGTCTCGTATTTGACCGAGAGCCCGTTGATGACGCGCGAGACCGTCGCTTTGGAGACCCCCGCCTTATCAGCGATTTCCTGGATGGTGGTCGACATGTCTTTCCTTCCGAAAAAATTTAAAGTCTCAAGCGACTCCCATCAGGATTTCCTGGAGAACCTGGTCCAGTTCCTCGTATGGAAGCCTTTTCTTCGACAAGGCGATCGGGTTGAAGTTTTGGTTTCTTAATTTCTCCGCCCCTTCCAGGGTGAAGTGCCTCATCAAGCCCTCCAACTGGGGGTCCGAACCGTGGATCGCCTTCAGGATTTGCTGGACCTTGCGGTTGGCGTTGAACTGTTTCACCTTCTCCCAAAGGATCAGGTAGGTCCTCATGCTTCCCTCGACGAAGTCCCAAACTCCCTTCTCGTCCTCGTTGCGGTAGGGGTGCTCGTCGAAATTACGGGTGCCGGCCCAATCGTGGTCCTCGAGAAGTTTCACCACGAAGAAAGTCTCCTTGAGGTCCTCGGAACCGAACCTCAGGTCCTGGTCGAAGCGGCAGGGTTTCTGCGCCCCCAGGTCCACGTGGTAGAGCTTTCCCGCCTCCATGGCTTGGGCAAAATCGTGGTAGGAGTTTAAACCGGCCATCCGTGAATGCTCAATCTCGGGGTTCACCCCGACCATCTCGGGATAGTCCAGGGTCTCGATGAAAGCCAGGACGTGCCCCGCCGTGGCCAGGAATATGTCCCCCCTCGGCTCGTTGGGCTTGGGCTCGATGGCGAACCTGTAGTTGTAGCCGTTATGGCGCGCGTAAGCGCAGAGAAAATTCATGCACTCGCGGTAGCGCTTGATGGCTTCTTCCGGCGTCTTCGCGGCGTCCACTTCATTCCCCTCGCGGCCTCCCCAAAAGACATAGGTCTTGGCCCCGAACTCGGCCCCGAGGTCCATGTTCCTCATCACCTTCTGCAAGGCGAAGGCGCGGACCTTGGGGTCGTGGCTGGTAAAGGCCCCGTCCTTGAAGACGCGGTGGTAGAAAAGATTGGTGGTGGCCATACTGCAAACGATGTTGTAGTCCTTCATGGCCTTTTTGGTTTCCTTGATGATCTTGTTGCGCACCTGCAGGGAAGCGCCGAATGGGATCAAGTCGTCGTCATGGTAATTGAAGCCAAAGACGTTTCTTTTCCCCAGCTCTTTGATATTGGTGATGGGGTCCAGCCGGTCACGGGTTTCCTCACCAAAGGGGTCCCTTCCCCTGTTGGCGGTGCACCAAAGTCCGAATGAAAAGCGGTGTTCTTTTTTGGGTTTGAAGTCAGGCATGAATCCTCCGTTTGTAACTAAATTGAAACATTTTGGAACCGGTTTCGCATTATATAAAAGCTGTGCGCTTTTTAAAATTAAAAACACTCATGCTTCTGTATTAAGTGACCCTTGAAATAAAGGAATACATAGGTATACTGTCCGCTACGGGAGGTGGTACATGAGCTACCAGCGGATGAAAAGCATTAAAATTCTGAGGAAAATCCACACGGAAGAAGAAGCCCGCCAATGGGTGTGGAGATGCCGTTTCGGCGGGAAAGACTTTGTTTGTCCCCAATGTGAGGGCGAAAGCTTCTGGCAACACCAGGCCAAGCCTGAAGTGAGGGAATGTGACTATTGCCGGAAACGTCTTCGGCTTCGCGCCGGGACGATTTTTGAAAGCTCCAAGCTGCCTCTTTTAACCTGGGTCAGGGCCATCAGTTTGATGATGCAGGGCAAACGGGGTATTTCGGCCCTGGAACTGAAGCGGCATTTAAATCTTTCGGATCATTCGGCATGGCTTCTATTGCATAAGATCCGGGAAGGTCTTAGGCAAAAGGACGAAAGCTATACTCTAAAGGGCGTCATTGAGTTGGATGGGGCGGTTTTTGGGAAAAAGGCCAAGGAAAACCAAGTGGAAGTCTTGGTGGCGGTGGAAAGCAAGGAATGGGTGGATGAGAATGGTTGCAAGAAGGAAAAAGCGGGTTTTGCCAAGGTGAAGGTAGCTATGGAAACCAAGTGGGAGAGCCAGGAATTCGTGAATCAGACTATGGAAAAAGGCTCTTTCCTCAACACAGATGCTTCGCCAGCCTTGCGTGAACTCAAAGGAGTGGAGGCAGACTACCGGGTGATGGCCAATGACCCGAAAGAGTTGGAAAGTTGGTTGCCCTGGGTACACCGGTTCATTTCCAACGCCAAGGCCTGGATCATTGGAACTCATCATGGCGTTGATGCTAAGTATTTAGGCCGGTATCTAAGTGAATATGCCTATCGGTTCAACCGTCGTCATGATCCCGATTCCTTATTTCACCGTGCTTTGACCGCATGTGCCTTAGCAAAACCCATTACAGCACGGTCACTTTGTGCATAAGCATAAAAACACTTGAGAAAACCTATGTTTAGCTGGAATACCTATTGGGCGGGAACTTAATCAGTCAAAGCCAGAAATTATTCAAAAGAAACTACATTTCACCACAGGTTTCTTCGAAACCACAGAGTTCACGGTTATAAAACCAAATTGGGTAACTTGCTTAGGATCGTGCCAAGGGCAAAGCCCTTGCGCCCAATGGGCGTTATGACCATGCAGACGGCCGATGGAAAAATTAATTTTTCCACGGTCCGCAGGCTTGGTCATGGAACACGATCTATAGCTTATCTAAATCCTTTTTATCGCTATCTAGTGCATCCCCTGAATCCGTGCCGATCATCCATAAAAATATATTGAGATCGGTACTGTACCAGTCTCTTTCAACTGCCTTATGGTAGGCTGGCACGTGGCTAGACAGGATTTTGATTTATGGCTTCAGCTTCCGAATATGTTTTTCCATTTATCTTCCATGTCGTTTTTGGAACCAGTGGACCCTCCCTGGCCCTTACCAGTGAACTCGAATTCCTCGCAAAAATTCTTTCCTTCCTTGTTTTGGACATACTCGGTGGTGGAGCTCATGCACTCGTGGTGGGCCGTCGGTGAATGGTGCCGGCAATTCAAACAGCAGTGGAGGTACGCCCCGCATTTCTCGCAGGACTCCTCCCGTCCGGGCTGGGTCCCAGGAAAGCCCTCCCAGGGCTCCCCGCAGGCGTGGCATTTTTTCATTTCGAGTTCCCCAGGTCCCCGGCAGCTTTCAACAAACTGTTGGCCCTCTGGGTTCTCCGGATTCTCTTGGCGATGATGACGTTCTTTTTGTGTTCCTCAAGCGTGGTAGCGTACAAGTTGGTGCCGTCACCCTTGCCGACGTAATAAAGGTAGGGCACCTGGGCCGGAGCCAGGGCCGCCTGGATTGAGGCCAATCCCGGATTGCAAATGGGGGTCGGAGGCAGTCCCCTGTGCTGGTAGGTGTTGTAGGGGGATTGGGTATTGATCTGCTCGTTCGTGACCCAGGGATTCTTACTGCTCAGGATGTAATTCAAGGGGGCGTTGACTTGCAGGCGGATCTTCTGGCGGAGGCGGTTGTAGAGAACCCCCGCGATCATGCTCCTGTCATCGTCCGTCTTGGCTTCCTTCTCGATGATGGAGGCGAGCGTCACCAGTTGGTAGGGCGTCAGACCCTGCACCTTGCACTTGGCCTCGAAATCATCCCCCACCGAATCCTGGAACTGGCGGACCATGAGTTCTAATAGGGCTTCCGGGCTGGCCGCCATGGGAATCCGGTAGGTTTCGGGAAAAAGGTACCCTTCCAGGCTAGGCCCGTGGATACCCAGTTTCTTGAGAAGTTCTTGGTCCCTCGCGGCCTTCAGGAATTCCTCAGCGGTGGAAGCTTTCAACTTTTCCATTTCCTGCGCAATCTGCTCGGTCGTGAAGCCCTCCGGGACTTTAAGGGATAACAGCTCGCTTTTTCCCTGGGAAAGGGCTGAAAGCACCTCCCAAAGGCTCATGCGCTGGCTCAATCGATACAAACCCGCCTGGAGCCTGCGGTCAGCGTGAATGGCCTTGGATAGGAGGCGGAACGGCAGGGCGAAATGGATGATGCCCTTTTCCTTGAGGCTCCTGGCGATGGACCTGGCCGTGCTTTTGGAATAAACGGGGATGTCGATGTTTCCGCCCGGTAGGAAGAAGGTGGGAATGAAAATAAACGCGAAAATGGCGAAGATTAATAGAAATACGATTCCGTAGATTTTAAGAATTTTCATTTTTTTCCTAGAATTTATTCAACAAAGGGAAACAGATTGATTTAAACAGCTTTCACTAAAAAAGGCTTCTTTTTGTGGTGCGATTTCCGCGCCTTAGACAAATCATGATTTTTTTGCAAATTCAACCACAAATCAGGAGTTGTTCTTAATACATCGGCCAGGGAAAGCGCCGCCTCAGGCGTAATTCCCCTTCTGCCATGAATGATTTCATTAATCTTGGCATGGGACCATCCCAAGTGCGCGGCAAAGGAATTTTGAGAAACACCCAAGGGCTTCAAGAAATCTTTATCCAAAATTTCTCCAGGATGGGTCGAAATCCGGGTCTTGGGCAGCATGGTTTCCTCCTAAAAATTAATGGTAATCCACAATTTGAACTTCTTCAGCTTCGTTTTCAACCCACCGGAATGCGACGCGCCATTGGTCGTTAATCCGGATACTATAAAACCCCCGCCAATCACCCTTTAAAGCCTCCAGGTGATTCCCAGGCGGCACACGTAGATCATTGATATTCCCAGTGGCGTTGATGAAGTCCATTAAACGTCTGGCTTTTGAGTGCAATTCTATAGGCAAGCATCGGGACGCCTTGGAGTTGATGCCATCAAAAATATCACGCGTTATTTTATCCGCGAAGGATTGAATCATCAGAGGTGATTATATCGGTAGCCGATATAGTTGTCAAATTTCGACCTTTGTAACCATAAATTAAAGGAACCCGGTTCCGTCGATTATAAGAATTTTCATGTTATCCCTTATTTATCTAAGGCTATTGGCTACGCCCCTTATCCCCTGAATCCGTGCCGATCCATCCATAAAAATATATTGAGATCGGTACGGTACCAGCCTCTTTCAAATGCCATATGGCAGGCTGGCACGTGGCAAAGGCTTTGGTTTTGCTTAATGACTTTTAGAATTATAATTACCTGTTTTTATTCATCTTACTGGATTTTGTTTAATTTGGATGGCTGTAAGGGGGAATAACTTCGCAAATTATCAGCCATGAAGGGCCGGGAAGGTTTAAAATACCTGTTAGATTTCCTTACCCGAGAACTACCGAACGTGTTTTTTCCCTAGAAAGGAAATGCCATGTGGCAATGCAAGAATTGCAGTGAGGATATAGAGGAATTCTTAACTTACTGCTGGAAATGCGCCACAGAGCGTTTCGAAACCCCGCCAAAACCCGAAGCAAAAAGCGACAAGGTATTAGCGGAACAGAAACCCGTGGAAAGCGGGAAGGAATCAATCCCCAAACCCGAACCAAAACCTGCTGTTCCTCCGCCCGCTCCGCCGGCTGAAACAAAAGAATTCCTGAAATTAGTGAAACAGGATGACTTGAAAACCGAGAAGGCGCCTAAGACCCATCGCGAGTTGACAAGCCTCAAACCGCCGCCCGTTTCTCAACCTGAAGTGAAGCCTCACTTGGAATTCGCGGAGCAGGAAGCCCCTCCAAAAGCGAATGAATTGATCATGATCCGGTATAAGGACGCCTATAACACCGCCCATAAAACCATCTCCCTGGGTAAAGCCCTCAAGGGTTCCATCTATTTCATCGGCGGGCTTATTTTGTTCATCGGCGTCATCGCGATCATGGACTATGGTTATTTGGGCGCCCTGGGAATGGTTTTAGGGATTTTACTGACGATGCTTATATTCCATTTAGGAACGTTAATTACCGCCCAAGGTCTTGTCTTGAAAGCCTCTGTCGATAAAGCCGTGAACAGTTCCCCCTTTTTAACCCAAGAGGAAATGCGGACCATCCTGCTTCATGAAAAATCCATAAGCCCCAAAAAACATTAAGTAGGTTCTTCTCCTCACATCCGTTAGGCGGATGAGTCAAACCAATCGATGTCCAACCCGGGGTACCTGAAATGAATATTAAGAGATTCATATGGGTAATTATCATAGCCTTTATTGGATTATTAGGTGTTGCCCATTTGGTTAACAGAAATTATCAAAAACACAAATTGTTCCCTAATTCAAAATCAAAAAGTTTTACTTTTCGGGCCATGGAAGCGGCAACAAATTATTACTGGAATAACCCAAATGGATGGCCACCCACTTTGGAAATTCTAGTTCCAAAATATTTAGATTCCATACCAATGGATGGGTTTACAGGGAGTCGAAAGGTTGTCGATGTTTATGATGGTACGGGTGGTTGGGTTTATAACAAAAAAAATGGCGATGTTTCTTCTAATGCACCAAAAATATATCTTGCCCACAAAACATATAAACCGGATGATTTTTTTGGCAAATGGACATTAAAGAGAATTAAAAATGTTAAGCACTCCTTCTTGAGGAGCAAAAATTTTCAAAAAAATGATGATTTACTAGGTTTCGATTTCAAAGAGAAGGAATGCGAATATATGGGTGATAATATTAAAAATCCAAGATACATCATCCACGCTGAAACCACAGCGAAACGAAATGATCAATTTGAAGGGCCTTATTTGGATAGTTATGAGTATGGCTATCACCCAGAAAGAGAAGAAATATTGTTTTTACAGGTCCTAGATAAAGATGGCCTACATGGGGCAGTGGAGATTATTGATAATAACGAGCTCGTTTATTGGGAAGATAGTTGGTTACTTTTCTTTGAAAGAAAGCAATATTAGAAATCTTTTTTCAAAATTGAATATTCAAAGTTAATCTTAATTCAGAGCCCAATATAACGATTTGCAAAATGGTTTGACGGTCTCACCAGAAACTCACCTTTGATGGGAGTTGGGCAAAATATTCATAGAAAACATGAATGTAATCTCTGTGCGCTGTCGAAGACAGCCTGTGGTGAAATCTTTTTTTAGGCGTGATTTCTTATAAGGCGTATTTCAAATCCAAAACCAGGCCATTGGAGCGAGGGGATAAATCCCAGGTAAGGGGACCAGGCTCTTTCACCTTGCGGTTATAGCCCTGGACGGCGTTATATTTCTCGGCACCCGCCGCGCCCGCGAAATAGGACGAGGCAAACCCCAGGACCACGGCTGGGATCTCCACGGGCAGATTGGGCAAACCGATATTTAATCCCGCCACATGAACGTTTGTATTGGGAAGGAATATGCAGGCAATGTTCAAGCCGATAACCGCCCCCAAGCCGACACCTCCAAGAGTCTCATCCGTTCCGGATTGACTGAGGAGCGCGCTTAATTTCGGATCGTTGGTTGAGTCAATCAGGTTTCTCAATTCCTGCCCGGTAAGCTGTTTCCCATTTTGAAGGTATTGCATCCCCCACCAAGCATCCCAATGGGTCTCAATCTCGGCGGGAACGGGGGTCGGCTTTGCCTTGGCCTTTTTCGCCCAAACCGGCTGTGCCAATAGATAAATCCCTAATGACGTAATCAAAAGTATCGTAAAAAGCTTATTCAAGAGACTCCCCTAACTTTGGTTAAAAGATTGAACTTTTAAAGTTCTATATTAGTTACAGCAATCTGTCCAGCCTGAGTAATTGGTCGGTATGTTATTTCTATTATTCTGCCCCGCACATTCGCCCGGCAGAAACCCCAGCACCGACCGGCGAAAACCACAATCCGACCAACGAAAATCCAAACCATTCCGACTGGGCCAGTGACTCATGCCTACAGGGCCACCGGATGGCGGAAAACTCGACCCCGGACGACGGAATTCCCGGCACCGGCCAACGGAAACCCCACCACCGACCAACGGAAACCCCACCACCGACCAACGGAAATCCCGGCACCGGCCAACGAAAATCCCGGCACCGGCCAACGAAAATCCCGCCACCAGCCAACGGTAATTTCGATCCCGGCCAACGGAAAACCCGGCACCGACCAACGGTAATCCCGCCTCCGACCAACGGAAACCCGGCACCGGACGACGGAAACCCGACCCCGGACGACGGAAATCCCGATCCCGGATGGCGGGAACTCCGCACCGGATGGCGGGAACCGGACCCCGGACGACGGAAAACCCGTCACCGGACGACGGAAACCCGACCCGACTATTGGAATATGCACCCATGGGCAGGCCGACCCATGCCCACAGGACCACCGGCTCATGCCTGCCATGCCGGTAGGCGATCCCGGCCATGCCGGTAGCTAAAACCCTCATGCCGGTAGGTCATCCCCGCCAAGCCGGTAGCTGAAATCCAAATGCCGGTAGGCGACCCCCGCCATGCCGGTAGCTGAAACCCTCATGCCGGTAGGCGATTCCCGCCATGCCGGTAGCTGAAATCCCCATGCCGGTAGGCCACCCCCGCCATGCCGGTAGTCGAAATCCCCATGCCGTTAGGCCACCCCCGCCATGCCGGTAGCTGAAACCCTCATGCCGGTAGGCGATCCCCGCCATGCCGGTAGCTGAAATCCCCATGCCGGTAGGCCACCCCCGCCATGCCGGTAGTCGAAATCCCCATGCCGTTAGGCCACCCCCGCCATGCCGGTAGTCGAAATCCCCATGCCGTTAGGCCACCCCCGCCATGCCGGTAGTCGAAATCCAAATGCCGGTAGCTGAAATCCCCATGCCGGTAGGCCACCCCCGCCGTGCCGGTAGTCGAAATCCAAATGCCGGTAGCCGACCCCGGCCATGCCGGTAGCTAAAACCCTCATGCCGGTAGGTCATCCCCGTCGTACCGGTAGTCGAAATCCAAATGCCGATAGCTGAAAGCCCTAGTTCCGGGGTTCTGGGTAGTTCCGGGGTTCTGGACCAGTTCCGGGGTTCCGGATAGTTCCAGGGTTCTGGGCTAGTTCCCGAGTTCCCGTAGTTCCCGGCTAATTCCCGGGTTCCTAGCCTGCCCCGAGCTTGTCGAGGGGTTCCCGGCCCTTCGGCAGGCTCAGGGCGGGATATCCCAAGCGAGGAATCTGGAAATTAAGGCCGAATCCGGACTGGGTAAAGGCGGATATCGGTTAAGGAGTTTTTTAATTATTGGATTTATTAGGCAACTACAAAAAAGGCCCTTTGGAGGGAAAAAGTCTAAATCAATGGTTTGTGCTAATCCTTATCAACCGACACCAAGGGCGCGCCCTCCAGGGCGGATTGGAGCAACAGGGCCGCGGCGACCTTGTCCACCTTGCCCCTGCGGTCCCCCCTGCTGACATTCCCCTCAATCATGGCCCGCTCGGCCTGTTTGCTGGTGAGGCGCTCATCCAGGAAATAAACCGGAATGTTCAGGCGCCATTTGAGTTTTTTGGTGAATTTCCTGACCCATTGGGTGGTCGTGCTGTCGGTGCCGTCCATGTTGAGGGGCAGGCCGACGATGACTTGGGTGACCTCGCGCTTATTAATCAAATGGCCGATGGCCATGAGGTCTTTCTGGGTTCCCGCTGATTTCATGACGCCCAGGGGCTGGGCCGTGATTCCCAAGGGATCGGATAAGGCCATGCCGATACGAACATGGCCCATGTCGAGAGCCAGCCATCTTTTCAAGACAGCATCTTTTCCAGGATAGCCGGGACAGACTTGAGGGCCTCATCCACCTTGGAGGCATCCTTGCCACCCGCCTGGGCCAGGTCCGGCCTTCCGCCGCCCCCTCCGCCCGTGATTTTAGCCACTTCCTTGACGATTTCCCCGGCCTTGACCTTCCCGGTCAAATCCTTGGTGACCCCCGCTATAAAGGCGATTTGGGCGGGTTTTCCACTGCCTAGGACAATGACCCCGCTTCCCAGCTTGGCCTTGAGGTTGTCAATCAGCTGGCGCATGCCCTCCGGGTCCAACTCGTCGGTGCGGGCCACCAGCAAGGCGACGCCCTTCACGTCCTTCCGGCTTTCCAAAACCGTCTCGATCAGGCTTCCGGCCAGCTTGGACTTCAGCGACGCCAGTTCCCTATCTTTGGATTTCATATCATCCAAGAGGGATAAAAGTTTCGGCTTCAACTCGGAATCTGAGCTCTTGAGGATCTGGCTGAGTTCCTTGAGGACTTCTTCCTCCTGTCCTACCAACGCTAGGGACCCTTCCCCTGTCACTGCTTCGATACGCCTTACGCCGGAGGCCACCGAGGCCTCGCTGGTGATCTTGAACAAACCAATGTCACCCGTCCGGTTCACGTGGGTACCGCCGCACAGCTCAATGGAGAATCCCGGAACATCAATGACTCTCACCCGCTCGCCGTATTTTTCGCTGAAGAAAGCCATTGCGCCTTTTTTCTTGGCCTCGTTGAAGGACATTTCCTGTTTGGTGACCTCGATATTATCCAGGATACGTTGGTTGACGATGGTCTCGATCTTTTTGAGCTGTTCTGGTTTGACGCCCTCGAAATGGGTGAAGTCGAAACGCAGGCGGTCCGGCCCCACGTAGCTTCCAGCTTGGCCCACATGGGTGCCCAGAACCTGCCTCAAGGCCGCGTGTAAAAGATGGGTCCCTGTATGGTTTCTCATGGTGGACCGCCGCTCGCTTTCCTCGACTGTCGCCTCCACTTTCTGCCCCGTGACCAGCTTGCCCCTCTTCATGAAGCACCAGTGCCCCACCAGGACATCCGTGACCATTTGCGTGTCCAAGACATCCGCCCAGGACACCTCGGCGGAATTGAAACCCTGTAGGACGCCCTTGTCCCCCACCTGCCCGCCTTTTTCGGCGTAGAAGGGTGTCTGGTTCAGGATCACGAAACCGTATTCGCCTTCCTCCAGCCTTTCGACCGCCTCATGTTTCTTGTCCTTCACCCGCACCAATTGGGCGATTTGGCACAGGTCCTTGGTCTTCTCGTAGCCCTTGAAAATCGTGGCCTGTATTTTGGCCCCCAGTTCCTTGTAAAGGGGCGGAAGGGCCGAATCGCCGCTTCCCTTCCAGCCGGAGCGGGCCTTTTCCTTCTGGCCTTCCATGGACTTCTGGAACCCCGCCTCGTCCACATGAAGGCCCTTTTCCTTGAGGATTTCCTTGGTGATATCCAAGGGGAAGCCGTAGGTGTCATAAAGCATGAAGGCTTCTTCCCCCGAAAGGGTGGTGGCTTTCGTTTTCAGGAGGTTCTCGATCTTTTCCATCAACCGCTCGGTCCCGGAGGCCAGGGTCTCGTAGAACCTTTCCTCCTCGGCCTTGACCACATTGACGATATGGTCCTTGCGGTCCCTCACTTCCGGATAGACACCCCCCATGAGTTTGGCGACTTCCAGCGTCAGGGGGGAAAGGAACGGCTTGTCGAAGCCCAAAAGCTTCCCGTGCCTCACCGCCCGGCGCAAGATCCGGCGGAGCACGTAGCCCCTGCCCTCGTTGGAGGGAAGGACCCCGTCGGCGATAAGGAACGCCGTGGCCCTCAGATGGTCGCTGATGACCTTCAGCGAAGTGTAGGTCTGCGACTTCGGGTCCACATTTTGAAGCTTGCCGGCCTGGGCGATGGCGGAAACCAGGGGGGAAAGCAGGTCCGTCTCGTAGTTGGACGGTACCTTTTGCATGATGCTTGCCACACGTTCAAGGCCCATGCCTGTGTCGATGTTGGGTTTGGGAAGGGGTTTAAGGGTTCCGTCCGCCTGCCGGTCGAATTGGGTGAAGACCAGGTTCCAGATTTCAAGGTACCGGCCCGACTCGGCATCAGCCGCGAAATCCTTCGTCGGGCCCTTTTCCGGGCTCAGGTCCACGTAGATTTCAGAACAGGGACCGCAGGGGCCGGTGGGGCCCATCGTCCAGAAATTGTCGGCTTCTCCCATGCGGATGATCCGCTCCGGGGGAAGCCCCGCTATCTTCTTCCACAACTCAATGGCCTCGTCATCCTTCTCATAGACCGAGACCCACAGGAGGGACTTCTCGATTTGCAGGACCTTCGTCACGAATTCCCAGCCCCACTCGATGGCTTCCTTCTTGAAATAGCCCCCGAAGGAGAAATTGCCCAGCATCTCGAAGAAGGTGTGGTGGCGGGCGGTATAACCGACCCGCTCCAGGTCGGCGGTCCTGAAACATTTCTGGCAGGAGGCGGCGTAAGGGACCTCGTGGGGAAAAGGCACGATCCCCAGGAAATAGGGCTTGAATTGGTTCATTCCCGCGTTGGCCAAAAGCAGGGTCGGGTCGTTTTCAGGCACCAGGGAAGATGAGGTGACGATCTTATGCCTCTTGGACTTGAAGAAGTCCAGGTAGGCTTGTCGAATCTCATTTCCAGTAATGGGCGCGCCCATGGGAACCTCGTAAATGATTAATGTATCATCTCGGTTTTTGTTTTAGCTGTCATTGCGAGGAACTGCTCACCGAATAGGCGGGCGTTTATGACGAAGCAACCAAAGTTTAAGTAATACCAGAAGATTTTCCCGGCAAAACCACCCATAAACTGGGGTTGCTTCGCTGCATATTTCGCAGCTCGCAATGACATCTAAACTAACTACTTAAATTAATAGGTGACCGTTAAAGGTGGGAATTATAGCCGAAAACTCTACGGATAGGGAACAGGGCGTCCCCTCCCAAGCAAGAAAAACCATTAAGAACTTCTAATAATATTCACAATTTCGCCACAGACTCATGCCGCTTCAAATCAAAACACACCTAACTAATATAGTCTCTAGCCACAGATGCATGGGATACATGGGATTTAAAAACCAACAGTTTTAGTCACAATATAAAACTGTCCCCGGATTCAATGATTTGAGAACCGTTAATATCGTGATATTGCGCTAATTAAAGCTGAATCAAAATTACTTTAATTTTGCTCCGCAGTAGGGGCAAATTTTATAACTCCTCATGAAAAACATTTGGTTAATAATCGTTCTCCCGCATTTACCGCAAAATTTTGTCATTTTAATATTAAGAAATCCAATAAGCCCAACCATTGGAATCGATATATAAAAAATCTTTGTATTTGGAAACATTACGAAACCAGCTGAAACAAACAAAACAGCGCAAAATGTCATCCACCACGGAAAATATTTTTTTTGAACTTGGCGTTTTTGTTAACCCCAAAAAGAAAAAACCCAAAAATTCCTCCTGTTAAAAATATAGCTTGTAAAACATTTGATAATGTATTCACTTAGTTTAATCCTTCCCGGGTTGGAGTAGAAAAGGCCAACCATCTTCTTTCTAAGTTATTCTTGTTTAAGTTCTTTTGATGATCGCTGGAACTAATCGTAATTGTCGGGTTGTTGTTTTGCGGCTTTTTGAATTAGATATTCCGGATTTTATTTATCTTTGCTGAGCCTCTGGGTCTCTGGGGTAAATAAGAACCTAATTCTTAAATTTCCGATTATTGGGCGGGTGAAACCTTGCCGGTGGCGGAATCGTATTGGAGGCCTCCGGGAATGTGGTCGATATAATCCGGGACCAGATCTTGAAGGGAGCCTGGGAGGGACCCCTTCATGTTCTTGTATTTTTCAACCGCGGCCTGGACGTTCTCCGTGTTCATGCCGCTGGCGGCCACCTGGGCCCTATGCTCGTCATTTCTCAGGGCATTGGCGTAGCCCGGGAGCGTCGCTTCCGGGGGAGCCGCTTCCATGGTCGTCCAAAGGTAATACCCCACGCCGCCTAAGACGAGTAACAACAATAGAAAGAATAATTTTCCCATTAGATTCTCCTTTTCCCGGTCCGGGCTTTTCGCAAAAGAAGCGACATTTCCTTGACGGCTTTTTCCATTCCCACCATGGCCGCCCTGGCGATGATGTTATGGCCGATATTCAAATCCTCAATCTCCGGAAGGGCTGCCACCGGAATGACATTATTATAAGTCAAGCCATGGCCCGCGTGCACCTTCAGGCCCCAGGATTTCGCCAATTTCGCCCCGGCGGCGATTTCCACGAAGGTTTCCTTGATGTTTCCCTTCCCCCGGCAGGCCTGGCTGTAAGCGCCCGTGTGGATCTCGATATACTCCGCGCCCATGCGGGAGGAAAGAAGGATGGTCTTGGGATCGGGGTTGATGAAAAGGGAGACGGGTATTCCCGCGCCCTGTATCTTGTCAATGACGCCTTGGAACCTCCCAGGGGAGCTTTTCAAGTCCAGCCCTCCCTCGGTGGTCACTTCTTTTCTCTTTTCCGGCACGAGGGTGACCTGGTCGGGCTTGATTTTCAGCGCGATCCTGACCATTTCCCAGGTCGCGGCCATTTCCAGGTTGAGCTTGGTCTTGACGATCTTGCGCAAGAGACGAACATCCCGATCCTGGATATGCCTGCGGTCCTCCCGCAGGTGGACCGTGATGCCGATGGCTCCGGCCTTCTCCGCCAGCTTGGCGGCCTGGACCGGGTCCGGTTCATCCTCCATCCGGGCCTGCCTGAGGGTGGCGATGTGGTCGATATTCACGCAAAGAGTGGCCATGGTTCACCTCTATTTGTTTGATATGGGGATGAGCCTTACCGCGATGCTGTTGACGGACGCGTCAACCCCTCCCGGAAGCGGCTGGACCCGGGGCTTCAACAAGATTTCCCTTTTGGGGGTGGTATAGCCTTTCAAGCTGACCACCGCCGAAAGATCCTCGGGATCGACATCCAGCACTGTTTCCTTGCGCCCAATCAAGACGACCGGGACTGTCGTTCTCACGCTGGAATCCACCTTCAACCCCGAGGGAATGTCGGTGAGTTCCAAATGCAAAGTGATCTTTCTCTCCAGGATCAAGCGGGAACCCACGTATGCCCAGAGGGAAAAAGCGACGAACAGCGCCAAAAGTTTCATGCCGAGATTCTCAAACAGCCACCGCTTCATGCTCTTCTCCGATAATTTTAAATTTTACTCTTTCCTGAATTTGCACAAAGCAACCTATTTTTAGTTTTGCTTTGCTTAGATGTCATTGCGACGAGTGACCGCCGAATAGGCGGGCGTTGACGAGGAAGCAACCACAGTTTAAATCAAGGAATTTTGCCCTCGGCAAAACCCACAGCTTTAAACCACCCATAAACTTAGGTTGCTTCGCCGCAAAATTCGCAGCTCGCAATGACAAGTTAAAATAAACCGCAAATGCTTTTATTTTTAAAACTCATCAATTTCAATCAACCTTCGTTCCGTAAAGGGTCAGCATTTCCTCAAGCGTGTCCACGTCGATTTCTGGGGTGATTTTGCCGGCCATGGCGAATGAAATCGTGTGGTTCTCCTCGGAAACACAGATGGCCAAGGCGTCCGTCTCCTCGGTGATTCCCACGGCGGCCCTGTGGCGCGTCCCGTAGGATTTACTCAAATGTGGATTCTGGCTCAAGGGGAGGATGCAGGCGGCGGAGGCGATTTTCCCCCCGCGGATGATGACAGCCCCGTCATGGAGGGGCGAGTTGGAGACGAACAAGGTGACCAGCAGTTCCGAGGTGACGTCCGCCTCGATCTTGGTTCCCGCGTCCAGGACGCTTTGAAGGCTGTCGTCCCTCTCCAAGACGATCAAGGCCCCGCGCTTGGCTTTGACCAGGTCCTTGACAGCAATAGTGACCTCCTTGAAAAGAAGCGCGTCCCCCTGGAACACGCCGCCCCAAAATCCCCCGCCCTTCCCGATTTGGGAAATGATGCGCCTCAAGTCCGGCTGGAAAACCACCACGAAGGCGATCAGGAAAAAGGGGCCCAAGTTGCTCAAAAGCCAGTCCAGGGTCAGGAGGTGGAACTGGCTCGCCACCGCCGTGGCCAAAAACAGGATAGAAAAACCCAGGACGATCCGGGTGGCATGGACCTCCCGGATCAGGAGCAGGAGCTGGTAAGTCACGAAAGCCACGACCAGGATGTCCAGGGCGTCCATCAGGCGGAAATTGGAGAGGAGCGTCATCAGGTTATTCATGGCTTCAAGAGACCCCTGTCATATCGGATGGCATCGGCTATTTTTACCACACGAACCATGGCTTTGACATCATGAACTCGAATAAAATCGGCCCCCTTCAGGATCCCCGCCGTCACGGCGGCCGCGGTCCCCTCCTCCCTTTGACCGGGGGATTTCTCTTTTAAAAGGACGCCCAGGGTCGATTTCCGGGAGGGTCCGAAGACCAGGGGCCTTCCCAAGACCTTGAATTGCCAAAGCCTTCGGGTGATTTCAATGTTATGCCAGGGTAATTTCCCGAACCCGAAACCAGGATCGATCAGAATACGGCTTTCCTCAATTCCGCTTTCCACGGCCAACCCGATTTTTTCCCGAAAAAAAGCCAGGATTTCCCCCATGACATCCGCATAGAATGGATTTTTTTGCATGACCCGGGGCTTTCCCCGCATATGCATCAGGATGACAGGTACTTTCAATCGGGCCAATGTTTTCGCCATTTTGGGGTCCAAACCCAAGGCCCCGATGTCATTCACCATCCTGGCGCCCTCGCCCACCGCGGCTCTGGCCACCTCCGACTTGTAAGTATCAATGGAAATGGGAATTCGAAGGACCTTGGCGCAGGCCCGGATGACGGGCAAAACCCTCTTTTTTTCGTCCGACGCCGCAACCCCTTTGGCGCCTGGCCTGGTGGATTCCCCTCCGACATCGAGCCAATCGGCCCCCTCGTCCTGCATTTGGAGCGCCCGCTCCACGGCCCGCTCCGGGCTTGAAAAAAGGCCCCCGTCGGAGAAAGAATCAGGCGTGACATTGAGGATACCCATGACCTGGGTCCTGTTCGTCCATCGGAATAACTTTTTCCCTGGCCCCATCAAGGACCAAGGGCCGGAATGGTAATAGCCCTCGATGCTCTTTTTAATTTGAATGAATAATTCCGGAAATTGAGATCTGATTTTAACCGACAAGACCAGGGCGGTTTCTCGATCCATCCACCAGGACAGGTTGAAATATTTCTTCTGGACTCCGGTTATTTTCAGGGAGGGGTAAAGATTTCGAAGGCTTTTCTCGAATTTTTCGAAGTCAGCCTTTTTCAAAAAGTCAGCCGAAAGATTCAAAGGAACGGAAGAAGGAGGAAGGCTGGGAAGAAAAAACTGCTCAGGATAGAGAATCCTGAAGGAAACCCTGCCAATGGGCGGCATGGGCGCCTACTTTCCGATAAGGTTCAAGGCTTCCATGCGGGTAGCCACACTCTTGGTGAAAACCCCGCGGACCGCCGAGGTGGTCATGCGGGAACCCGATTTTTTCACCCCCCTCATGGTCATGCACAAATGCTCGGCTTCCACGATGACGAGAACCCCATGAGCCTTCAACGATCCCATCAGGATGTCCGCGATCCTAGTGGTGATTCTTTCCTGGAGCTGGGGGCGCCGGGACACCGTCTCCACGACCCTGGCGAGTTTGGAAAGACCCGCCAGGCGGTCTTTGCGGGGGATATAAGCGACATGGGCCTTGCCGTAAAAGGGGAGAAGGTGGTGCTCGCACATGGAATAAAAGGGGATGTCCTTGAGGATGACCATTTCCTCATGGCCTTCCGTCTCGAAGGTCGTGATCAGGTCCCTGGCGTCGACTTGCAGGCCGGAGAAAACCTCCTCATACATCTTCGCGACCCTTTTGGGGGTTTCCCGCAAGCCCTCGCGATCGGGGTCTTCCCCGATGGCGATGATGATCTC
Organism: candidate division FCPU426 bacterium; assembly: GCA_963796105.1. Lineage (GTDB taxonomy): Bacteria > Oederibacteriota > Muellerivitia > Muellerivitales > Muellerivitaceae > CAWCKJ01. Next base: position 112,789 of record CAWCKJ010000010.1, on the reverse strand, counting down.
CCGGACCGCTTTCTCAATGCGGGTTTTATCCAACCCGTCCCCCCTCCGCGGCCTGGGATGGGGCGCTTTGTGGCTTCAAGGCTACCGGGGGCGCGGATTCGGCCGTGGCGGAACCTGGGGGCTCGGAAGGGGAAACGGGCGTCTTGACGATCGGTTTGGGGGGGATCTTCTTCCCAGCCAGGATGTCATCCACCTCGGACCCGTCCAGGATCTCGCGCTCCAAAAGGGCTTCCGCCATGATTTTCAGGAACTTCCGGTTCTTGATGAGTATTTTGCGGGCCTTGTCATGGCAGTCCTCGACGATTCTCTTGACCTCGTCGTCGATGATCTGGGCGGTCCTCTCGGAATAGTTCTTTTCCTTCATGAGGTCCCGGCCGATGAAGACGAAATCATCCTTCCGGCCCAGGGTCAAGGAGCCGAGCTTCTCGCTCATGCCGTACTCGCAGACCATCGCGTGGGCCAGGGCCGTGGCGCGGTCCAAATCGTTTCCGGCGCCGGTGGTAATATCCCCGAAAACAATCTCCTCGGCCGAGCGCCCTCCCAGGAGCGTGGTGATCTGCCCCAGGAGGTCCTTCCGGGAAGCCAGGAAGCGGTCCTCGGTGGGGACCTGGAGTGTATAACCCAGTGCCGCGTGGCCCCGGGGAATGATGGAAACCTTGTGGACCGGGTTGGTGCCGTCGGTCTTTTTCGCGACGATGGTGTGTCCCGACTCGTGGTAGGCCACGATCTTTTTTTCCTTGTCGGAAATGATCCTGGTTCGCCGCTCGGGACCCGCCATGACCCTGTCGATGGATTCCTCGAGCTCGGAGAGCTCCACGCTTTTCTTGTTCCTGCGCGCCGCCAGCAGGGCGGCCTCGTTGATGAGATTCGCCAGGTCCGCCCCCGTGAAGCCGGGCGTCCTCCGGGAGATGACCGAAAGGTCCACCTTGTCGGAAAGTTTCACGTTTTTCGCGTGGACCCTCAATATGGCCTCGCGTCCGCCCAGGTCCGGCCTGTCCACCACGACCTGCCTGTCAAACCGCCCGGGCCTCAGGAGGGCCGGGTCCAGGACGTCCATGCGGTTGGTGGCCGCGATCAAGATCACGCCGGTGTTCGTGTTGAATCCGTCCATCTCCACCAGCATGGCGTTCAAGGTCTGCTCGCGCTCGTCGTGGCCCCCGCCCAAGCCGGCCCCGCGCTGGCGGCCGACCGCGTCGATCTCGTCGATGAAGATGATGCAGGGCGCGTGTTTTTTCCCCTGCTCAAAAAGGTCCCGTACCCTGGCGGCTCCCACGCCTACGAACATCTCCACGAAGTCCGAACCGGAGATGGAGAAAAATGGCACTCCCGCCTCGCCCGCAACGGCCTTGGCCAACAGGGTCTTGCCTGTCCCGGGGGGCCCCAATAGGATGACACCCTTGGGGATCTTGCCGCCTAAAAGCTGGTATTTCTTGGGATCCTTCAGGAAATCCACAACTTCCATCAGCTCCGTCTTGGCCTCATCCACGCCCGCCACGTCCGCGAAAGTCACTTTTTGCTGTCCCGAGGTCATCAATCGCGCGCGGCTCTTCCCGAAAGCCATGGCTCCCCCGCCGCCCCCCTGGGCTTGGCGCATCATGAAAATGAAATATCCCAAAAGGAGGAGAATGGGGCCGAAGTTGATGAGGATCGACCAAAACTTCGTTGGATGCTCAGGGGCCCTTACCGAGAAAGCCACGTTTTGTTCCAAAAGAAGCTTGGTTAAATTCGGGTCATCGGGATAAACCGTCGTAAAGTCGCCAGGGACCGCGTCCTTGGTTTTTCCGGCGATAACGCGCTCGTCCTGCTGGATTTCTACCTTATCCACCTTCCCAGTCTGAACCTGGGTCACGAACTTCGAGTAATCCCAAGTCTCGCTCTTTTTCTGGTGGTTGGGCAGCTGCAGGAAATACATGACAACCACGAATACCAAAAGCCATCCCGCGAATATTTTGAAATTTTGGTTCACAAGAATACTCCTGAGCTAAGAAATAGGGCCAAGTTGTCCAATAACCTTAAGAAAAGCGGTGGGAATAAACAAGGTTCGTATCATAGCTGAACGCCATTTTAATTTGCAAGCAAAGGCGGATGGAGCGCCCATGGGTTTAAACACTGGAAAATGAACGCCCGCTTAATGAAAAGAGGCTTTTTGTGCCTTGCGCGAGAGGAAAGCCGTCTTTCCCCGGACACCCGCTGTCAAGTCATAGCCGATATCCCTGGGTCCTGTTTCTTGGCCCTCCCAAAGGCGGAGAATCTCTTGAATACCCTTATAAGAAAGCCCACGGGCCTCGACGTTTAATTTTTCAGCGGTAAACCGGATGAAGCGCCTTTTCAACGCCAGGTGAAATTTTCCGATGGCTTTTAAATCCACCTGAATGGTTCCGCCCTTCCAACGGCTTTTCACCCGCTTTGCCATACCCGACATGAGTGTTTCCAAAAACTGGTCCTCCACCGCGGTGATTTCGCCCACACGGCTTAAGGTCTGGGCCAGGGCGGGGTTCCACTTGGAAAGGTAAGGCAGGACCTGGTTGCGGATTTGGTTCCGGCGGTAAAGATTTTGGAGGTTGGATTCGTCTTCCCTCCAGGAAATTCCCCGTCTCACCAAGTATTCCCGCAAATCCGATTTCGAATAGGAAAGGAAGGGACGCCAAATTTTCAAATGCTCCATTCTGGGAGGGACCGAAAGTTCCTGGACAGTCCGCAGACCCGAGAGTCCCCGGGGCCCCGCTCCCCTTAATAAGCGGTCCAGAACGGTTTCCGCCTGGTCCTCCTGGTGATGCGCGGCCACGGCTCCCCAGGCCTTTTTTCCCTTTGCCAACCTGGCGAAAAAGGAATACCTGACTTCTCGCGCGTAGTCCTGGAGTGATTTCTTTTTCAATTTGGACTCATTCTTAAAATCCTTAAATTTCAAAACCCTGAGTTGGATCTTCCTCTCCCGGCAAAGTGACCGGACCCACTCCTCGTCTTTTTCGGAGTCCTTTTTTCTCAGGCCGTAATTGACATGCGCCGCAGTCAGGGTCTTTTGGGACCGGGGCCATTCTCTGGCGAGAATATCCAATAGCGCCACGGAATCCGCCCCTCCAGAGACACCCACCACCAGGCGGGAACCTAAAGGAATGGGGATTGGGCGAAGGCAAGGATCGTTCATGGGGATTGTCCACCGGAGGCCGCGTCAAAATTATGGTAGCGGGGGGCGGACTCGAACCGCCGACACTTCGGGTATGAGCCGAATGCTCTAACCAGCTGAGCTACCCCGCCATTTTTAAACCTGATCAACCATTCTATTTAAACTCAAAGGGAGAAAATCGCTTGGATATTAGAGACGAACTGACACGAAACAAGGGGAAAATATGCCAATGTTCCTGTTTTTTGTCAATCACCGAAGAGGAGGGACTTTTTATTTTCCCTTGCGGTCAAAGTAGGCCTGCTTGAGTTCCTGGGCAATTGCCGGGTTTTTCATCAAAATCTTCTCGAAATCATATTTCTGGAGGATGAATAGCTCCGTCACCTCCTCCGCGATGATGGTGGCGTTTCGGGGCTCGTTAGAAAGCAGGGCCATCTCCCCGAAAAAATCATCCGTTTGCAATTCGGCCACTTTCGAGTTTTTGAATCCCTTCTTTTTCCAAACCGAGACTTTCCCGGCGGCGATGAGATAAAAAGCATCTCCCGGGTCGCCTTGCTTGATGATCTCATAATTTTTCTGGACCCGGATCATGCGCAGGTGCCCGATCAATTCATCCAATTCGTTCATTTTCAAGGATTGAAAGAAATAGGTATTTTGAAGGACGTGCCTGAGGCGGCTAAAAATGGAGGCTGTGTCTGACATGGTATTCCCCCGAATTCGATTTAAACCTGATTTCCTTTTAGTATATCCTTAAAATTTCGCGGGACAAAGGGATAAAAACCCGAAAGACGGAAGATGGTCATTTGATCGAACCAGTTTTTCCAAAAACACTTTAGTTAAAATATCCAGCCTTTTTCCCTGAGGTTTTCCAGAACTCTTTGGACAAAACGGCTCTTATTCAGCACGTAAAAATGAATGCCTGGCGCCCCGTTTTTTAACAAATCCTCGCATTGCCTGGTCGCCTGCTCGATCCCGATTTGGGCGACAGCTTCCTTGTCGAGTTTGACAGGCTCAAGTTTCTCAATCAACTCATCGGGGATTTTCGAACCGCAGAGGGTGCAGATTTTCTTGATCTGTGAATAATCGGTCAATAACCACATCCCGGGCTGGACCGGCAGGGATACCCCCATTCCCTGGACATTCTTAACGAATTGGAAATAATCGCGGTTATCAAAAAACAACTGGGTGACGATGAACCGACCGCCCGAGTCGACCTTCCTTTTAAGGTTTTTCAAATCCTCATCCCGGCTCTTGGACTCCGGATGCCCCTCGGGATACCCCGCCACCCCGATGCAAAAATCATAGTTTTCAGAGCGGATGAATTCGACCAGCTCGTTGGCGTAACGGAAACCGTCCGCGGGGGGGATGAAACTCGCGGTCCCCTGGGGGGGGTCTCCCCTCAAGGCGAGCAGGTTCTCGATCCCGGCTTCCTTGACTTTTGAGAGGGCCGCGCGGATCTCCCCGCGGGATTGGCCGACGCAGGTAAAGTGCATCAAGGGCAGGATTCCCATGAGTTTGAGTTGAACCGCGATCTCATAAGTGAGATTCCGGCTGGTTCCCCCGGCCCCGTAAGTCACCGAGATATAATCCGGGTTGAGCTTTTTCAACTCCTCCGCGGTTTGAAAAAGGAGGCCCGTGTCCTCCTCCTTTTTAGGGGCGAAAAGCTCAAAGGACAGGATTCTTTTCTTCTCGGAGAATAGTTTCTCTATTTTCATTTTTTCATTTTTCCCGGGGCGCGCCTCAAACCCGGCAATCCACCTCGGAAATGCTAAAAAAGGTCGCCGAAGTCAAAATGCCTTGTGGTTGATTAAATGCGCGCTTTTATTTTTTTAAACCAGACCATCGTTATTAAAACATAAGAAAAGACGGAAAAGATAGACACCCATTTACCGCAAAGAAAGGCCGAGGGAAGGTACTCCAAGATAAAATGATGCTTCCCCGGGCTCAAGGGTACAGCCCGTAAAAAAGCGTCCCCCGGCATGACCTGGTATTGGGTTTGGCCGCTGTCCGGAAGTGGCCTTATTTTCCAACCGGAGCTGTAATTATCGGTGATCAGTAAAACAGAGGGATTCTCAACGGCAGCATGCACCTCGATGCTTTCCGTGGTTAAATCCTTCCACTCGACCGAGCCCTTGCCAGCCGCGGCGGGAGGGGTTGATCCAGGTTGGCTTTCCAAATATACCTTCTTGGCGGGATCGAATTCCGGCGCGGAAAGCAGCTCCAGAATTTTCCGCGGATCGCTCACGACTTCCCAATGATCCATCAACAGCATCCTTGGCAGAGGTTTGAACGGCAGGGTGTAAACCTGGAGTTGGTCCTCAACGGGAGTCATCAAGTACTTTAAGCGGACCAGGGAGAAGATTTTCGAGAATTTTTTAAAGATCGGCACAACCGAAAACAAGCGGCTTTCCGGGAGTCCCTGGCTGTAACATACAAAACGGCCGTATCGCGCCAGGATCATGGGCTCATCCTCCCAGATATCAAATCCGCCCGTGACCAGGGAGGCGCTGGCTGTTCCATAAACACGGTAATCCCCCTTGTCGGTTTCGTAAGGACTTTTGAGCTGGGCGAATTGCTTTTGAAGCGAAGCCCATTCAAAAGTGGGCCGGTTCATCCGCGCAAACACGAAAAGCTCCAGGACCGAAACCGCCGCGACTGCATAGACCCATTTGGTTTGAAATTTTCGCAAAACCAGAAAGACCGATAGCAGCGTCGCAGTGGTTGCTCCGAACCATAAGCTCGCGGCGGAATGAAGACCCACGTCTTGTATGAATTTTTCACTCGCGGCTGAATCCAACGCGTGAAGATGCGCCTTCACCCAAGGGATGGAGAATAGGAATCCGGCCCAATTTCCTTTCGGGCCTTGGTATAGGGATTGACTCAAGCATGCCCCCGTGATGAACATCAAGAAACCCAAAATGATCACCAGAAATCCAGGCCATCGAGGGATATTTTTCGCCTTCAATAAATAATCCATACCTATAGCGGCCAACATGGATAAAAAGAGGGCGGCTAAAAAATCGAACTTTCCGATTCCCCTGAATCCCTTGAATAGGGGAATGTAATCATAAAGGAACCGGTAAAGGGGTGTTGAAACGCCGATGGAGAAAATGAAAGCCAGGATCGCGAGGATGAATTCCTTCCTTTTCTGATTATGATCAGCGCTAAAAGCGCCTATGGCCGCTAATAGAAAAGCCCCGACGCCAATAAAGAGGGACATTTCCCATAAAAACCAGCGGCCCCAGTAATGGCCCGCCCCAAGGTCCCCGAAGAATTCAGGCAAAATTAAAGTCACCAGGTTTTCGGGAGGAAAGAAAAAGGAACTCGCCGAATGGTACTCCATGGCTATGTCGCGGCCGCATTCCCCCGCCGCCTGGATCCCCGTCCATAATTGAATGGCGGTCAGGAAGAACGCCCCTGCCGCGATGGAGGCCAAGCCCAGGGCTAATCTGGGCTTGTTGGAGTTTATTTTGAGATTCAAAAGCACATAAAACACCGTCATGACCGCCGTGAAATAAACATACTGGGGGTGGCCCGCCAGGATCTGCATGGAAACAGCGAAAACCCCCAAGAGGGTCCACCCAAGCTGGTTGTTATCTAGCAATCCGTCCACCGATAAAAATATCAGCGGGGCCCAAACCATCGCGCAAAGATTCGGCAAATGCCCGGCGTATAAATGCAAGAAATAGGCTCCCCCGAACATGAAAATCACCCCGGCGACAAAACAAGCCAGCGGATGCAGTCCCCGGTGGGCCGCCCAAAGGTATGTGAAAAAACCCGCTAGAAAGACATGAAGGACGATTCCGACATTGATAGCCTGAGGGATCGGTAAAAGAAGACAAAACCAATTAGGAGGATAAAGGATGGCCGATTCAAAACCGCCGAAAAAGGGAGCGCCACAGAGATAATGAGGGTTCCACAATACTAAATGCCCCTGCCGGAGCTGATCAAAGGTGAATTCCCGCCAAGCGGCGAAGTGGAGAAAAATATCGCCCTGGGAGCTTGATAGGACGCGCGCGCCCTTGTTAAATAAAACATCCCCAAAGAGGAGAATATTCAGAAATGCCAATCCCAAGACCCCTGGAATATGGGCTCGAATTTCGGATATCCTTTTTGAGTAAATCATGGCCCCATAAAAACAAAACCCTCATGAACCGTCAACCGGAATTCTAAATAGGCAAAAAGACTGTTGCCTAACCGCCTGAATATCTATATGTTTTGATGAAAACATGTACCTGCGAAATTTCGAGGGGATGGCTTGATCCCGTACAATCTCCCGAGTCTTACATGATTGAAACTACAAGCTGGAAATGCAAAACCTCATAAAGATGCCGTCCATTCACTGGAGTTAAATTTGAAAAACGATGATTTTATCCATTTAACCGGGCTTAAAATCCGTTGCATCATTGGGATTTTCGAGTGGGAACGCAAGCAAAAGCAAGACGTCCTGATCGACTTGAAGTTCCCTTGCGACATCCGCTCAGCCGCGCGAAATGACAGAATCGAGGACGCGGTCGACTACAAGAAAATCGCGAAAAGCACGATTTCATTCGTCGAGAAAAGCGGTTTCCAGCTTGTCGAAACCCTCGCCGAGGAATTGTCCCGATACCTGATGACGAAATTCGGCTTGAGGGAGATATTCCTTAGGGTTTCCAAGCCTGGCGCCATCCGCGGGTCTCAAAGCGTGGGCGTGGAAATTCACAGGTCTTTGCCGTCTCATTCTTCCCGTGAATTGGCTTTCTTCAGCCTGGGTTCGAACCTTTCCCCCAGGCTTCACTTGGAAAAAGCCCTGGAGGCGATGGATGAAAAGTTTCACTTGAAGGGTATTTCACACGCCTACAAGACAACCCCGGTCGGTTTTAAAAATCAGCCCCTATTTTGGAACATGGTGGTCGCGGGTAGGAATAACATTGAAGATCCCAAAGCCATTCGCGATTGGATTTCCAATTTGGAGGAAAGGAATCAACGGGTAAAAACCCATAAATCTTTCGGCCCGAGAACCTTGGATGTGGATTTAATCCTATTTGGGGATTCCGTGGTTAAGAACAAAAATTACTCCGTCCCCCACCCGGATATCGAGAAAAAAGCTTTTGTCCTTTATCCCTTATTGGAGATTTGCCCAAATCTCATTCATCCTAAAAACGGAAAATCGATGATTGAAATATCATCGATTTTTAAAAATGGAACCCAGCGAATCAGCCGTCTGCCGTCGGATACCTTTCCCGCGTTTCAGCCCAGGCCGCTTTTTTAAATAAAACGCCCCCCATCCACATTGAGTATTTGTCCTGTGAGAAAATGGTTGGAAGCCATCATCCAAACAGCGTTGGCGATATCCTCGGGTTGCCCTTTCCTTTTCAACGCGGTTTTATCCGTTAACTTCTTTCTTTTTCCTGATTTGTATTGGTTGGGAAAAGTAATCGCACCGGGGGAAACAGCGTTCACGCGGACTTCGGGTCCTAGATTAAACGCCAGCCATTTCGTCAAGGAAATCAGGGCGGCTTTAGACGCGCAATAGGCCGCATAGTTTTTTAGCCGGGGTTCCTGTCCATAAATATCGGTGATATTCACGATACACCCCCTGGTTTTCCTCAGCCATTTTCCAGCTTCGGCGGATAACATAAACGGCGACATGACATTGACGCGAAATATTTCTTCCCAGGTCCCGATGTCGCCGTCATGAAAGGGCGTTGGATTGAATATCGAAGCGTTATTGATCAAAAGATCAAGTCTTCCCCACTTTTGAACTGTTTTTTTCACCAACTGTTTTGTCCGTTTCGGGTTGTTTAAATCGGCATGAATGGAAAAGGCTCGGCCTCCCATCGATTGGATTTTCCTCTGAAGATTTTCGGTTTTATCCTTGGATTGACTGAAGTGAAGGACTACCCTTATTCCCTGGGCAGCAAGCTTTAAGCTGATTGCCCCGCCCAGTGAACTGGATCCGCCCGTCACAAGGGCCACAGACCGAGACGGGGCTAAAATCCCGCTCATGCTTTTTATTTTATTATCACTCATTAGTTTTTTCCCTGAGCAATTGGGAAACTTGGGTCAGAAATTTCCAATACCAGCTGGTCACCAGGACGATTTTCTCATTTGGGTGGTTTTCCAAAAATAATTTTTGAGCTGATTCCCAAACAACTGAACCGGGACCGTTGGATTTTAAGTTCGTCAGAAATTGTTTGATCAAACTGGAGGGCCGTATTTCAGACATATCCATTAATGCCTCATTTTGTAGTTCCCGGTGATTGATCATTAATTCCATAATATTGGTCAAATCCCTCGCCAGCCAAAAAATCAAGGCTGGTTTTATTATCCGATTCCTCTTTAGCCTGAGTCCTTTTTCCAATATAAATCTGCCCACTTGCGGTACTTTCACATCAAAATGATGGTTTAAATATTTAACCTCGACGGAGTGCGTATTTTCCATGAGAAAGGAAACTTTATATTTTGCCCCGCCTTTAACAACATTTGAGTCGCTAACCCCGTTTTTAACCCCTCGGGAAATAATAAAAAGTATTTTACCCAAATCCTCCCGGTAATATACGCAATCCGCCTTGAGTCCATAAACATTCTGGTTTCTCGCTTTTTTCAAACCTTGTTTCAATAGATGTTCGTGAAAAGGTTTAAAAGGATAATGGATATCCTGATAACCCCAAATGGGCTCCGTCAAACGGGAAGAAATTAACTTTTTCCCCAAAAGGGATAGTCTGAAAAGCTCGGATGCTCCATCTTCTAAAAGAACGAGGTTTTCTAAATACTTCCCCAAATAAGGCAGCCAATGCGCAATCGAGGCTGAAGTTCGCAAACATTTACTCCGAATGGTTTGATTAGCGTTAAATGCCAAATATTAAAAAGGTCGACTGAAAAACAAATTCAACGGGCCTATAAAAAGTTCCCACATTAAAAAAAAAGCCGCCCTCATGGGCGGCTTTTCCGTTGGTTGCGGGGGCTGGATTTGAACCAGCGACCTTTGGGTTATGAGCCCAACGAGCTACCAGGCTGCTCCACCCCGCGTCTTTTTGGCACTTAAAGTGCCATAGCTATTCTTGGTGCCGAGACCCGGAATCGAACCGGGACGGGCTTTAGGCCCGAGGGATTTTAAGTCCCTTGCGTCTGCCAGTTCCGCCATCTCGGCCTTCATTTTTTATCAAAAATCGCAAGTCATAAAGGCAAAATTAAAGCTCAAAACATGAAAACAAATCAAAAACCAATATGAATAATTTTTACTGTTTAAAAGGAAAAATTCAAGAAAATGTAAGATAACCGGCTAATGCTAGGATGTCAATTAAGTTTAATGGATGGATATCAACGGTTACCATTGGAGGAAGCGAATTTATATTCTATTTCCCCTGGCTTAATTAGGTTTAAATCCTCCCGGGCCTGTTTCTCGAAACTTGAGTTGCTTTTCCCAAATGATTTGTATTCCATTTGATTCCTGAGAATTTCGGTTTCTAAATTCTGGACATCCAATTTCAGTTTCACTTTCTCATCGTGCATTTGATACAAATTCCATATCCCGCGATTTCCGCTGACCAGTAGATACGCAATGATTCCTATGGTAAAAAGCATGCCCCATCTTATCGGTCGGTTCATCAATGCTCCCAAGGGCGGAAAAATTGACGCCACCCCCTGTTATTTTCCGTCTCTAAAAATTGAAGGAATTCCCGCAAAGGCCTGTCTCTAAATGTTATTTTATACTTAATCAAACTCTTTTCAAGCACTACACATTGGAACGAAAAGAAATAAGCCAAACCGCCAAAAAACCACGCTACCGGCACCGCCATAAAGAGGCTAAAAGAGATTAAAAAGAAGATAACCATAAAGAGGGCTAGCCAAATATTTCCGATCACTAAAATTCCAGAGCGATAATATATTTTCCAAAAGGGAGGGTCCTGAAAAAACAATAAGGGAAATTGATAGAGAGTGCAGCATGCAAGAAACAATAAAATCCAAGTTGTCAAACCAAATGTTAGATAAACAAGGATATTCTGACGATTCAAAAGAGTGATATAAAACAAAAAATCATAATATGCGATCAAGAATAGGAGGAAAGTTATTCCCGTGATACCCAACGCCTTAATCAAATAGCTTTTAACGCCAATAAAATAATCCTTAATATTCGCGGTTCTTTCGTTGATGATTTTAAAGATAATATAGGCCCAGCCAACTGAAATGCCGCTGTTAAATAAGAACAATACGAAAATAACGGGGGTATTTAACTTCTGCCAAGAGCCGCACCACCCCCTGTTCCAAACGAAATAATCCAAGCAAGTGAGACAGCCCGCCCAAATAAAATTGTAAAGAATAATATGCCCTAAATGGTCGTAACTTCTCCAAAACCAGGACTTAAACACATTTTTAATCCCGGTATATTTCAACAATTCCGGATCGAAGGGATCTGTTTGAGAGAAATTTGATTCCGAATGGACCAACTTTAGGTTAACTCTTTTTCAAACTTGGGGATGGATTTCTTTAACTCCAGCCGGCCTCTTCCTAAATTTCCATCCAGGTTAAGGGCCAAGGTAATGAAATAATTCTGGCCTACCATCATCATGATCATGGTTGCCTTATCAGTCGTAATCAATATTTCAGTAGTGTTTCCCAAACCGAAATTCGAGGAAGCCTTCAAGGCGTTTTTAATAATGCTTGAATATTCCGCGCCCACCGCGTTGATGTCAAATGTTGAATTTTTGGAGATTTGATCGATGACTATTCCATCCATGCCTACCAATCCAGCGCCAATGGCGCCTTCGACGCTCAAAATTGTTTCCTCTAATATTTTTTTAAAATCCATTTTTAAACCTTAATTTAAACCCTTTTTAAATTTTGAAAAATATTCTACTTTATTACTTTTTCCATTTTCTTTCGGACCGAATCTAAAGTTAGCCTCAAAAAACCCAAATTTATTTTGTTATTGGTCAATACAATTAATATCAACTCTGGAAAAGAGACCAACTGTATGTGCCCGGAGTCAGAGGTTATTAATATTTGCTGCGAATTCCCTTGATTTAACTTATTAACGGATTTAGTGATACTATCAAATATAGTATTTATTTGTTTTCCCAAAACAGCATTATTACCTGATTCATCCGTTGAAACAACGAGATTTCCATTCAAATCTATTAAAAAGCAATCGATGATTCCATCAACGCTTCCCAGTTCCCCCAAAATGCTCTTTAATTCAACATTATTTTTGGCATTCCATTTAGGGTTAGTATTTTTTTCCGCCCCCTCTTGAGAGACGGGCATAAGGTCATCTTTTTTCTTCATACTCGGAATGGTCTTTTCTTCCTCCATAATGTCATCTTTGCCGCCACGTCGCATGACTTGTAGGATATCCTCATTTGTAAACTTAGAATCATCTTCCTTTTTCTTCGGATACTTTTTAGTCTCGGATTTTTGTTCTTCTACCAAAACATCCTCTTTATGATCCGGCGGTTGGGTGAATTCATTTTTTTTAAGCTTAGTCACTATAGGCCCTACGGCGGAATCTTTTTGGTGTCTTTCAACGGCATCCGAAAGCTTTTGTCGGAGCATAAGATTTTGAGGATCATTAGCCAAAAGCTCTTGAAAGACCTCGATCGCCTTATCAAAATGATTTTGCTTAATGTAAAGCTCTGCCAAGGTTATTGTGGCATTACTTTCTTTCGTTGGATTTTTCACGTTGGTTTGGGCGGCTTCTTTATTGGAGGTTTTAATGTTATTTTGCTGTTCAATCGCCGCTCTCTCGATTGCTTCCTTTAACGCAATTGGAGCCTCCTCATCATCTGGATTCAGCGTTAATACTTTTTGGAATTCCTCAATAGCTTCTTGATATTCTTTTTTTTGGACGTGAAGTGAGCCAAGAAGAGAATGAGCCATAATATTTTCCGGATCCGCTTCAAGGACTTGTTTATATTCCAGCGACGCATCGTCAACTTTATTTTGGCCCTGGAATATCCTGCCTAACACGATTTTAGCAATTGTATGGTTGGGATGTTTTTGGAGGCCCTTTTGACAAATTTCTTGCGCTTGAACTAAATCGCCTTCTTTGCGGTAAGCATCTGCTAAAAGAGCAAATACCAATGAATCCGGGTTTTCTTCCATCTTTTTTTTAAGTTCGTTTATTTCCGACGTATGGGAGTCCTTGGGCATTTCAGTTATAATTCTCTCTCAATTCATTTTGAAGTTGATTTAAAGCCGAAAAAAGAACGGATTTTGACACACTTTTATGAATGCTAACAAGACCGATTTTTCTTGTCAATACAAATTGGATTCCGCCGTTTCTTGCCTTTTTATCCAGGAACATTTTTTGATAAATTTCATTTAACTCAAAATGGGGAACTTTGCGAAACAATCCAGCTCTTTTTAATAAATCATATTGACGAGCCACAACCTCAGGACCGCAAAGGTTTAAACGCAGCGAAACCAAAGAAGCCAATCGCATTCCATAAGCAACCGCTTCTCCATGAGTTACTATCTTATATTTAAAGTATGATTCCAAGGCATGGCCGAAAGTATGGCCATAATTTAGCCACATCCGAATTCCCGATTCCTTCTCATCCTTAGAAACGATCCCAGCTTTTATTTCACAAGATCTAGCAATAATCGTCAGCAAAATTTTAGGATTTCGGTTTAATGCTTTATCAAGATTCAATTCCAAATAATTGAACAATTTCGGATCGAGAATAATTCCATGTTTTATGATTTCCGCCAAACCAGTCCTGAATTGTCTTTTATCCAGAGTTTTTAAAACACTTATATCGGTTAATACAAGATTTGGCTGATAAAAAGAACCTATCAGATTTTTGACACCATAATAATCAACAGCCGTTTTTCCCCCGATACTGGCATCAACTTGTGCCAGCAGGGTTGTAGGACACTGGACAAACTTAATTCCGCGCATATAGATGGAAGCGGCAAAACCCGTCAAATCGCCAATCACTCCACCACCAAACGCGATAATGCCGCAATCTCTTTGCAATCTTGTTTTAGACATCATATTTAACAAATAAAATAAATATTTTTGGTTTTTGTAAACTTCCCCGTCCGGAATCAGGTGAAAGATTATTGCTTTTCTTGTTTTTTTCAGGCTTCCCCAGAGTTTAGCCCCGTATTTTTTATAAATGTTTCCCGTTGTAATGACGAGTATTTTATTCCCGGGAATTACTCCCGGAATGTATTTATGCGAGTTTGCCAATGCATTTTCGCCGATGATTATATCGTAATGAGTTTCTAAAAGTTTCACTGGAACAATTTTCATTTGTATAGCCCTTTAACTATTTTGTCTAATAAACAATAATAATTTTCAAATTTGAAAAAGTTCCAAGAGTTAAAAGCGGCTCACACCTTCAGAAAATGTCGCAATTCACGTCTTAATAAAATATTCCCTCATTGCATGAGTTTTGCCGTGAACCCTGTAGAAGATATAAAAAATCAATGATAAATTTTAAAAGACCAGAGAAGCTATTTCGCTATGATCATTCCAATATTTTTTCTATTTCGATTGCGACTTCTTTGGGCTGTTTTCCGTCAGTATTTATCGAGAATTGCGTTTGTTCATAGAAGACATTTCTCATTTCCATCAGTTCTGTAATCTTTTTCAATGGGTCCGGCTCCCTCGCCAAAAGCGGCCTCTGAGGCAAACTATGTTTGATCCTATCAAAAACCTGTTTGGGCGATACTTTTAGCCATATACACAAACCCAATTCCAACAGCTGCTTACGATTCTCTTCATTAATCCAAATACCTCCACCTGTTGAAACTACGTATTTTTTCCTTCCTGTAAACCATTGGATAGCTTCTTTTTCTTGAATTCGAAATGAAGCTTCACCCTCATCACGGAATATGTCGCTGACTTTCTTGAAATTTTTTTCCTCAATCCAGTGATCAATATCCCAGAAATTGTACCGGATCAACTGCGCCAATTCTTTACCTGTGGTCGTTTTTCCAGAACCCATAAAACCAACTAAGATGATGTTATCATGGGGAATCATGAGAAAATTTAGTACCGTTTGATATGGTTTAAATATATTTGGTGGCGTTTAAGGATTTCCTCCATAAAATCACCCCCGAATTTTTCCATGAAACCGTCGGCTAAAACCCAAGCGCATAATGCCTCTCCAATGATCGAAGCCGCGGGCAATGCGCATATATCGGATCTTTCATAAGTCGCCTTGACGATTTTCTTGGTCTGAATATTGATGGAACGAAGAGGTCGCCGAAGTGTTGAAATCGGCTTCATGGCAGCCCGTAACACAATAGGTTCTCCGTTGGAAATTCCGCCTTCTATTCCTCCGGCATTATTAGTGAAATGGTAAAATCCTCTTTTTTTAGTGAACATAATTTCATCATGGACTTCCGAACCTAATTTACCAGCGTTTTCAAAACCCCGGCCTATCTCAACGCCTTTAATGGCTTGCATACTCATCAAGGAATATGCTAACCGTGCGTCTAATTTCCTATCCCATTGAACATGGCTGCCAATACCAACCGGAACCCCAGTAGCAACGATTTCAAAGACACCCCCAAGGGTATTGCCTTTTTCCCGCGACTGATCGATCTGAGACACGGCTTTTCTCGATGCATTTTCTTCCAACATTCTCACAGGAGAACGATCTGCCAATTGATTGATTTTTTGTAACCGTAACTTTCGTTGATTGACCTTTACCGCACCCAGTTGAATCACATGGCTTTGAATGGAAATCCCAAATTGGGTTAAAAATTTCTTAGCCACGGCGCCTGCTGCAACCCTTATGGCAGTCTCGCGTGCACTGGCTCTCTCCAATATGTTTCTCAAGTCGTTCTGGTTGTATTTGATACCCCCGGGAAGATCAGCATGGCCAGGTCGTGGTCGCTGAACAGAACTCGCATTAAAAGCGTCCTCTAAGTTAGGGGTCATTATTTTTCGCCAGTTTTCATAATCAAGGTTATTAATCAATAACGCAATCGGCGAACCCAGCGTGATGCCCTTTCTCACTCCAGATAAAATTTCCACTTGATCTTTTTCAATTTTCATCCTACCGCCACGCCCATAACCTTTCTGCCGGCGGGCGAGCTCCGTATTAATGTCATCAACTGAAACGGCGAGGTTAGAAGGAAATCCCTCCAGTATGGCGATCAAACCCTTTCCGTGTGACTCTCCAGAGGTTAAGAATCGAATTCCCAAGGTCAAATCCTTTTTAAAAGATTATCGGGCTACAAGTTAATCCTAATGAATTGTGTGTATAGGTTTTCTAATTAAGGTTTGAATCACAAATCCTGCAAAAAAATAAGCGTCTTTATTATAAAGACGCTTATCAATTTACAAACAAGGATAAAATTAATCTTCCAGCAAGGTGGGAGTAATAAATATCACCAATTCAACTTTCTGATTGGTATAAGTCCTATTCTGGAAGAGAGTGCCAATAATTGGCAAGCTTGATAAAAGAGGAATTCCACTCATGGAATCCTGAACCGTGTAACGCACAAGACCACCGATAACAATAGTTTCGCCATTTTTTGTTGTAATCGTAGTATTGGTGTCCTGAACGCTTGTTGGCGGGGGTCCCTGAGCCCCAGTTTGAGGAGCAACCACGACTGGTCCTGTTTGAGAAGTTACTGTCACAGCCATATTGGTGGTTATTCTTCCATCGTCCGTGATTCGAGGTGTTACCTTTAAATTTATCGGCAACGGCAATTGTGTAAAATTAGTTTGATAAGTTATGACATTTTGGTTGATGGTTTGTGTAGTATTTTCAATGACGACATTCTCGACAGTGTCAATCTCCGCGGCGACTCCGTTGGCCGTGGCAACTCTGGGCCTTGAGATGATTTTCGCTTTTTTCCTGGCTTCCGCAGCCGACAATTGAGCACTGAGATTAATACCGCTTCGAAGCGTTTGGATCCCGAAAAATCCAGGATTATTAGTTGCCGGGTTAACGTAATTCGCATTTATTTGCGGATCGCCAACTTGTCTTGTTAAAGCTAAATCAACTCCAAGATTTAAATCTTTTTCATCTTGAACTTCTACCATGTTTGTTTCGAGTAACACTTGAGGCGATTTAACATCAATTTCCTTGATCAACTCTAAAAGCACCCCCATATTGCTTGCGACTTCCCATATCACCAGATCGTTTGTCCGCGGATCTTGCTGCACTTTGCCCACAGGAGTCAAATAAGCGCTTAAAATAAGTATCATTTGCGTTGGATCAGCATAATTCAATTTTACAACTCGCGTGATTCTATCACCGGATGTGTTTTCATCGAGTTTTAAATCCTTTATGGCTCGCTTGTATTCTTCAATATCAGAAACCGTTCCATTTAAAACCAATACATTGCGGACTGAGTCAGGGCTGGTTTGGATTGCGTTGGTTGGCTTTAGAATGGATTTTACCAAGCTATCAAACTGCCCGAGATTCATCCCCCCGGAGGGACTTAAGATTTCCGTTACATGTGGCATGATACTCTTAGTAGCCCTCAGAGATGCTATCGGCCCTACTCTCAACGTATTGCCTTGAACTTCATAATCATAATTTCCCGGCGTCAATAAAATAGCCAGAGCGGTTTTCAAAGGGACATCCTTAAACTTCTCGTTTACAACACCAAATATCGCGCCTCCCACAAAATCGACATTACTGAAGCCAGACTCAATAGCTATATTTTTTAAAACAGTGGATAAATCTGCCGATTCAATATCCATAGAAACCAATTGGTTTAAGTTCCCTTTTCTTTCTGCGTTTTTTTCAGTTTCACTTGATTTTTCAGAAGGAGGGGGCGAAGTCAAGGAAATGACTACTTGATTTAAATCTCGATCGACTTTGTAGACTGTTCCGGGAATCAACATTAAAGTAACGTCTGATATGGGCGAAAACCCTTTCCCTATTTGCCGCAACGCGATCGAAATTAATCCCCCTTTTTTCAATTCCAAATCATCGTTTTTATATATTTTCTCTTTTGCAGAAACATCTAGTTTCGTATTGTGGAACCATACAACCAATCTTTCGGGTTGGCCAATTTTTCTAATGTTGTATTTGGCCGGGCCGTCGGAAGTCAATACAACTTTTATCCCTTTATCGCTCGGCTTTATCGAAAAATCCGTCAAACGGGAGAATATTCTTTTTTCCAAAGAAGGTGCGGTTGGGGTGGATTCGTTGTTCAACCCGGATTTTCCCAAAAGCTTTCCGTCCATTTCAGTATTACTTCCCGCGTTCAAAATAACCGCAAACCCATCATCGGATTTTTCTGCAGTCGCGGATTTAATCCCATTGGCGTCAATAACAATCCATGCTGATTTCCCGTGAGCATCAGATCTTATTGTTTTTATGCGATTTTTATTCTCGGTGATTTTTTTGGGTAAATGTAGTTTCGCATTCGCAAAAGTTACCAATATTTTGGTTTTAGAAATAATTTTCACCTCGGGTTTATTGACAAGACCTTCTCCTTTTATAAGAAGAGTGGTCTGTTCTCCCTCCGCCTTAATTTCAACTTTGTTTATAATTGATTTTGTTTTATTGCGCGCAGAAACCGCTGTTAATTGGCTTTCCGTGTTTTTAAGATTTGTTTTAGTTTGGTTTGGAGGAATTTTGTTGACCGCAACCTGCGTTGGAGTGGGTTTCGATGTTGAAGATTCATTACTTAAATCAATTTCTATGGCATCACCTGCCCACAAAAGAAAACACGGCATGAGGAACATCAAAGCAAAAAATAAAATCGTTCCCGTTTTCTTGCGTTTTCTTGGCATTAATAAAACTCCTTTATTTTCTTCTGGAAAAAACAATCTTTTGCTCGCCCTGTATTAAAACAACTTCGGTGCCAGTAATGTCCCCCACAATACCATCAACAACCTGTTCGTTTGAACTTTTTGTACTGTTTGAACTACAATACAATTTTCTGGATTTTAATAAGAATCTGTAATTGCCATCGTGCTTCCAAGAGAATAAAGCCATATCCTTGTCACCTAAACTTAATATCCCCCGATAATCCAAATCGGCGATTGATACTTTTTTAGAAATATCATACGAATAGGGTTGCAATGGGTAAAAGGGATCTCGACCATGATAAGTCGGAATATAAGGAGATTGAATAGAAAAATTCATGAAAACCGGTTCCGGGACGTCTTGTTGCTGGCACAAGGCGGAATATTGCGCGGTTATACCTATTCCAAAAATGGCGAATAAAAGAATCTTTTTATTCGATTTTGTTTGAATTTTCATTTCGCTTGAATCCCGTTTAATATCAAATCCGCTTTTAAAGTATAAATTCCAAGCGGATCTAGCTGCGAGGAAATATTCACATCCCTAACTATCATAAGTAAATTCGAAATGTTAATTTGATATAAAAATTCCAATAATCCTTTAAAACTCGAATTGAATGATAACTTTATTGGAATTTCCACCCAAGAATCTTTCGATGTTGGACTTCCTGAAAAAGAAAAATTAGTTAACACAATTCTTGTCCTGTCTTGGATTAAATTTACCATCTCCATCAATTTCGCCCTGTCAATTGTTTTCGGGATTCTATTTTGAATGTATTCCAATTCTCTTTGAACAGAATCCGCGCGCTTTTTAAACTCAACATATTTAGCCACGATTTTCTTAGCTTCTTCTAAATCTTTTTGTTTTTGTTCCAAAGTTGTTCTTAAATTCACGATATCTGAATTCAAAGGTTTTAGAAGAAATTGATAATACAAAAATACTAACCCAGCGAAAAACACTACACCCAATATTATATATTGCTGTAAAGGAGTGATTTTCATGAGTTGGTATCCATAACTCTTGTAGTTATTTTGAATTTATTACCAGCGAGAGATAAAATATTATCTGTGGTTATAAGCTGAACATCTTTGAACATCCCGCCTGGTTTTCGGAGGGAATTCAAGTAAATTTGCAAGTCGTGCGCAGAATAAGAATACCCCTCGACAGTGTATAAATCACTATCTTTATCACGACCTTGACTCACCTTAGTAAGCCAAACCCCTTCCGGAAGGTTTAAAGCTAATTGATCCATGGCAACCAGAACTTTTCTTTGTGTATCCGTCACTCCTTTTACAGTCTTTTTAAATGTTTCCAAACTGGCTTCTTTGGCCTCGAGGTCTTTCTCTTCGTTTATTTTTTCCTCATATTCCTTCGATTCATCCTCAACTTGTTTAATCTTTTTATTGAGATTATTTTTCTCGCTCATACGCGAACCATAAACCCAAGCCATACCAAAAGCTATCAAAACCAATACAATCACAACGCAGAAAACAATGAATAATTCTCTACGTTTCTTCTTTTCCTTAACCGGTATTAGATTTATTCTTATCATGTATTAAGATTCCGTTTGCCGAAGTGCTAAGCCCAAACAGACCCCCATATAAACCTCTTTTTCAGATAGTTGTTCCGAGTCAATGTTTTTACCAACCTCGATGTTCCTAAAAGCGGAGAAATTCTCTACTGGGATGCCTAACTTGCTCGCTAAAAACCTATTCACATTTTTTAATTTCGCGCTCCCCCCTAAAAGGATAACCCGCTCAACTGTTTTCTTCCGGGATTGTGTTTCGTAATAATCAAATGAACGTCGAATTTCGCCCAAAAGTTTGTTTAACACCGGAGTCATTACATCTGACATTCTCAAAACCCGATCATCTTTTTGAGTAATTGCAGATAAATTAAAATCATCTTCCTCCATGGAAATTGCGCCATGCGACTTTTTTAGCTCTTCAGCTTCAGAAAACTTTAAATTAAACTCCTTTTGAATTTCTTTGGTAAAATCATTTCCGGCAACTGGAATATCACGTGTAAACCTGGTATTTTTTCCCTCAAGTATATTGATGGTCGTCAAAGATGCGCCTAGATTAATTAAAGCGATTGTCTCTTCTCCCTGCTCAGTTCGATTTATTTCATATGCATTTTCCAAAGCAAACGCATCCACATCAATAATAGAAGGCGTCAACCCAATTGATTTCAAAAGGGATAAATGTTGATCAACCACATCAACCTTCGCGGCAACTAATAATACGTCTAATTTTTTTTGTCCATCTTCCTGGGTTTCACCCAAAATCTGAAAATCAAGAACAACCTGATCCAAGTTTAGCGGGATATATTGTTCCGCTTCCCTCGGAATCGCCGCCTTCAATTCCTCATTAGTCATAAAAGGTAGTTTTACATAGCGAATTATGACCGAATCACCCGATAAAGCAGTCACCACTTTTTTTGTACTTATGCCGCTCTCTTTAAAGAGTTTTTTTATGGAGTCGATTATTATGTTTTTCGAAGCTCCCTGATTGGCATTTTCCTGCACTTCCTTCGGCAATTCGGAAATTCCCATAGAAACTAGTCGCCACTGGCCAGCATTTTGTTTTAATTGAACAACCTTAACACTTGAAGTTCCGATGTCTAAACCAACAACACCTTTTGAAAAAAAACTCATGATTTCATCCTCATCGCAAAACTTAGAATTTTATTTTAAAACCTATTATAAAATACGGCTCCTGTTTAACTTTGTTTTGCGTAAATGTTTAGTATGAAGTTCTGCGAGTTTAAAACTCCGCCCAAAAAACATCCACTAGCTGCTTAATATATTCCCCCTTTATGGAAAACAATCGAAATATTTTTATATAATACACAATTTTGTTAAACGATACTTCCCAACATAAATATTGGCATAAACATGGCCACCACTATAAATCCAAGGGTAACCCCTAAAAAAACAATTAAAATCGGCTCGATAATAGATGTTAATCCTTCCACCGCCGCATCCACCTCATCTTCATAGAAATCAGCCACTTTTGATAACATGGTATCTAGCGATCCTGTTTCTTCCCCAACATTGATCATTTGTGTCACCATGGGTGGAAACACATTACTATCTTTTAGTGGTTGAGTTAAGGTTTTTCCTTCTTTCACAGAATCTCTTGCGTGGAATATCGCTCTTTCCAATACTAAATTTCCCGAAGTCTTGGCGACTGTTTCAAGTCCATCCATAATTGGGACCCCGGATTTTATCAAAGTACCCAAAGTTCGAGCGAATTTAGCGACTGCACCCTTCCGTAATAAAACACCAAGGACAGGTAAACTCATCATCATTTTGTCCCAATTATACGCACCTGTTTTTGTCTTTCTGTATAATTGTAACGCAACATAAAAAGCGACTCCAAAAATCAAAATAAAAACTGCTTTTTTGCTCGTTAAAAAATGACTGATAGCAATAACAACCAATGTCGGAGCTGGTAACTTAGCGCCAAAACCCGCAAATACTGTTTCGAAAGTCGGAATTACCTTTACCATCAAAAATATCACAACCAAAATCGCAACAGAAAAAACAACTGCGGGATACATCATGGCGGATTTAATTTTTCGGCTTACTCCCTCTGATTTTTCCAAATACTCCGACAACCTTTCAAAAATAACGTCCAAAATACCGCCTTGTTCCCCAGCCTTAACCATATTAACGTAAAGAGCAGAAAAAACTTTCGGGTGTTTTGCCATAGCTTCTGACAGTGGGACGCCATTAGAAATATCATCCCTGACTTTAGTCATGATGACACGAAAACTGGGATTCTCGGCTTGTTCCGCTACTATCGTCAACCCCTGCAAAATAGGAAGGCCGGCGTTAATCATGGTCGAGAATTGTCGACTGAATACCACAATGTCAATGGTTTTGACATTTCCACCTTTTTTAAGCATTGAAGCAAAAATGGCCCCAAAACTACTCGCGGGCGAAACAGAAATAACCTCTAATCGCCTCTGGCGCAATAGAGCCC
Organism: candidate division FCPU426 bacterium; assembly: GCA_963796105.1. GTDB lineage: Bacteria > Oederibacteriota > Muellerivitia > Muellerivitales > Muellerivitaceae > CAWCKJ01. Next base: position 89,969 of record CAWCKJ010000010.1, on the reverse strand, counting down.
CAACAGCCGCTTCATTTTCGGCTTCCTGAGTGCCCTCAGTTACCTTCCCTAAATTGTTCCGAGCTTTGAATTTAAAGAGAGGCATGGGATTAACCTTTTTCTTTTATTTTATTAAATGACACCTTTTACCATGCGCTGCAATTCCTTCGGATCCAAAGTTCTGGAGAATATTTCGTTGTAACTTACTTGTTGTTTTTGATAAAGCTCAAATAGGGCTTGGTTCATGGTTTGCATCCCATATTCCGTACCCGTTTGCATAGCAGAATAAATTTGATGGATTTTTTCTTCCCTTATCAAATTCCGAACTGCCGCAGTTGGTATAAGAACCTCTATTGCCACAACACGCCCGGAACCATATGCCTTTGGAAGCAGCTGTTGAGATAAAATAGATTGAAGGACAAACGATATTTGCGCCCGAACCTGTTGCTGTTGAGATGCGGGGAACACATCAATAATGCGATTAACCGTTTGAATCGCATCCACTGTATGAAGAGTCGCAAATACCAGATGTCCCGTCTCTGCAATCGTCAAGGCCGCATTGATCGTTTCCAAGTCACGCATTTCCCCGATCAATATCACATCCGGATCTTCCCGCAATGCATATTTTAAAGCCGAAGTAAATGTGTGCGTGTCAGTTCCGACTTCCCGTTGATTCACGATACAAGATTTATGCGTGTGCACATACTCAATCGGGTCCTCAATGGTGATGATATGACTTTGACGATTCGAGTTAATCCAATCAATCATGGCCGCTAAAGTCGTCGATTTTCCAGAACCCGTGGGCCCGGTCACCAATACCAGGCCTTTGGGCAATTTAACAATATCTTGAACAATAGCAGGCAACTTGAGGTCATCAAAATTACGAATAGTGGTGGGTATATTCCTAAGAGCGGCCGCTACAGCACCCCTTTGTTGGAAAACATTCATCCTGACTCGGCCTACGCCTTCGACCCCAAAAGAAACATCCAATTCATTATCTTTTTCGAATTTTTCTTTCTGCTCGTCCGTCAAAATACTGTATATCAATTGTTGAGTAGTCTCGGGCCTGAGTTTCTCATATTCAGTGGGAGTGATGACACCGTCCACTCTTAACATCGGAGGGGCACCAGCAGTTATGTGGAGGTCGGAGGCATTTCTTTCGAACATTAAACGCAAAAGCGTGTCAATATTAACCATAAAACCACCTTTCTTCTTTCAAAATCAAGCGTTAATCTTCTTCGTCCGCATGGGCAACTCGCAAAAGCTCCTCTACGGTAGTCAAACCCTTCAAAACCTTCCTAACCCCGCACTCGCGAAGGGTTTGCATACCGCCCTCCCGGGCTATTTTCTTCAATTCATTCGAGGATTTACGTTGCAAAATTCCTTTTCGAAAATCCTCGTTCAATAGTAAAACTTCATGGATGGCCATCCGGCCTTTATAACCCGTATTGGAACAAGTCGAGCAGCCTACCCCGCGATACAACATCGTAGTTTCAGTCGAACCAGAATTTACCAAGAGTTCATCTAATATTTCCGGGGGTGCTTCATAACCCTCTTTACAATCTTTGCAGATCCTACGCATCAAACGTTGCGCAACAACGCAATGAACTGTTGAAGTTATTAAAAACGGTTCCACGCCCATATTTCCCATACGAGTGACAGCGCCAGGCGCATCATTGGTATGCAGAGTTGAAAACACCAAGTGGCCTGTTAAGGCCGCGTTAATTGCTATCTCAGCTGTTTCTTTATCCCGGATTTCACCCACCATAATAATATCGGGATCCTGCCTCAGAAACGATCTTAGACCCGCCGCAAAGGTAAGACCGATTGAAGATTTCGCATTTACTTGGTTAATGCCGTGAAGGTTGTATTCTACAGGATCCTCAATGGTTGAGATATTGACATCCGGATTATTGATGTAATGAAGCGCGGAGTAAAGAGTTGTGGATTTACCTGACCCTGTTGGCCCCGTCGCCAATACTAAACCATAGGGTTCCAGAATTGCCTTCTCAAACTTGGGAAGAACATCATCTTCGAAGCCCAACTTGGGTAAATCTAGGCTTAAATTGGACGCATCCAATATGCGCATAACGATTTTCTCCCCAAATTGTATCGGACAAATTGAAACTCTTATATCAATCTCTTTTCCCAAAACTTTTATTTTGATCCTACCGTCCTGCGGAAGGCGCCTTTCAGCAATATCCAATGAAGACATGATCTTTATTCGTGAAGAAATTGCGGCTGATAATGATCTAGGTGGCGATTGCACCTCATGCAAGACACCATCAATCCTATACCTGCAGCGCAAATTCTTCTCATAGGGTTCGATGTGGATGTCGCTTGCTCCCACCCTTACCGCCTCAGTCAAAATCAGGTTGACTAAACGGACAACTGGGGCATCCTCACCGGCAGCTTCCAATTTAGAAATATCAACTTCCTCATCTTTTTCTTCCATCACCTCCAAATTACTGTCAGCGCCCATGGAATTAATAATTTCTTGCATGTCGCCGCCAGCTTCCGCAGCTCCACCCCCACCGGATGCGGCAGTTCCAAAGTATTTAGCCTGCAACGCTCTTATTTCAGTCTCGCTGGCAATTGCAGGTTCCACCTCAAAAGAAGTTGTCATTTTTATATCGTCAATAGCAAATACATTCAAAGGATCTGCCATGGCAACTGTAATTTTATTATCTTTTTTGACTATAGGAATTAAGCAATGATTGATTGCGATGGATTCCGGGACGGAAAAAACCACTTCAGATGGGATATCGCCAATTTCATTCAAGTTAACGTGGGGAATGCCCAGTTGGGTTCCCACGAAAGCCATGATGACTTCTTGGGTTACATAACCTTGGCTTATCAGGATTTTTTCAAGCCTTCCGCCTTTGATCTTTTGCTCATGAAGTGCCTCTTGAAGCTGCTCTTCGGTAATGATTCCTTCATCCACGAGCATTTCGCCCAGGCGCTTTTTCATGGATTCAGGCATTCATTACCTCGAAAAGGAAGGAAATTCTTACTCGGATTAATGACTCTAATGAAAGAAGTATAGAATCGGGAAAAATTGAAGTCAACGCTTGTCCATAATGGTCTTCAGGTCAGCATTAATCCTCTCAATAAAGCTCTTTTCATAAATTTCAGGGGAGCCTTCTGGCCAGTCCAGCGTTGAAAGGACAAAACACCTTGGTTTAGTAACATTCCTAATCCGTTTAAAGATTTTAAATGTCTCTCTTTTGCTTCTATCAAAAAGGAAGTCGGATGATGATAAATTAAGTCCACTACCCAAGTGGTGGGCCGTGCAAATTTTAGCGACAAAGGAGACGGATCCCCTTTTTTCAACCCCGCAGAAGTAGCTTGAATAACCCAATCGCAATCAGAGACAACTTTCTCCGCGTTTTGCCGGGACACTCCGTCAACCTCAATTCTCTTATTGCGTTTTTGAACCAATTTCACAAGAGCACTCGTTTTTTCTTCCGATTGGTCAAATATATAATATCTTTTAACTTCCGATTGAGACAACGCACCCGATATTGCCTTCCCGGCTCCGCCAGCCCCTAAAAGAAGCCCTGTTGATCTTTTCAACTTTCGCCTCCAAGGCCCAAGCGACCTTAAGAAACCTTCGCCGTCAGTAGATTCTCCGCATAGTTTATTACCCACGCGGTAAATCGTATTGACTGACTTCATCCATCTCGCTTCCGGCTCAATATAATCAAGCCAAGGTATCACCGCTTCTTTATAAGGCACAGTGACATTGGCCCCTTTCGCGTTGAATGACCGAAGAATTCCGACCGCGCCACCCAATTGGTCCGCTGAGATTTCCAATGGAATATAAACCCAAGGAAGACCTAATTGGTCAAAAGCGGCGTTATGCATCAAAGGCGATAGCGAATGTTTTATAGGACATCCAAAAATGAAAACCAATTGTCTTAAACTGTCCTTAGGGGTCTTTTTGAGTAAACGATTATTTTTCATTCGGCTCTTTTCCCGTCTCATAGGTAGACTTGAAAAATTGAATCATCGAAACGATTACAATTCCCGCTGTTTCTGTCCGAAGAATAGGCGTTTGCAAATGAACTGGAGTCGCCCCATATTGTTCACCTGAAATGACTTCTTCTCTCGTCCAGCCGCCTTCAGGGCCAACCAAAACAAGGATTTTATGCGCGGCCGGTTTTGATTCTAACACCGTTTTTAACGCCGGGGCCTCTTTTTCATACGGAATCAATACTTGGTCAAACTCTTTCATAAGTTCCAAGCATTGTTGCCATTCAGTGACTCCATCTAACTGCGGGATATCTTTCCTCCCGCATTGTCTAGTTGCCTCCAAAATAATTTTTTTCCATCTATCTTTTTTATGTTCATATTGGAATTCTTGCGGTCTTGATATGCTTCTTACCGTCACTATTGGAATAAACCGATGAATTCCAACTTCAGTGCCTTGGCGGAGGATCAAATCCATTTTGGCCGCTTTCGGAAGACTTTGGCCCAATGAAATTTGAAACTGGTCAAGCCTTGAGTTATTTTCTTTTACTTTCAAGACTTTCGCTAAAGCTTGGGTTGAATCCGCTTTTGTCAGCTCCATCTCATACAAACAACCTATTGCGTCAAAACCCATAAAACGCCCACCCTCCTTCATCCGTAATATCCTGATTAAATATCTGGAAGAAGAGGAATCTAAAATATAGGGATCGGATGAAGAAAGCGGAGAAGTTAAATACAATCGGGGAACGAAGGTCATTTTTTTCGTTCAAAAAAAATTTTCATTTTATTCATGAAACTTTTGAGAAGGGGAGTATTCGTTTCGTTGGAAAGAGCCTCAAATTCCTCCAAAAGCTTCCTTTGCTTAAAATTGAGATCCGTCGGCACCTCAACCATCACCTTCACATACAGATCTCCCAAGCCTGACTCCTGAGGGTTTTTCATCCCTTTTTCTTTCAAACGAAATATCTTTCCTGATTGTGTCCCATCGGGAATTTTCATCTTGACCGGTCCTTCCAACGTGGGTACTTCGATCTCTGTACCTAGGGCCGCTTGAATAAATGTAATGGGAATCTCGCAATGGAGATCGCTTCCATCCCTTTCAAAGAAATCATGGGCTTCAACATGGAGGAATATATAAAGATCCCCCGCGGGACCGCCGTTGAGGCCTGCTTCGCCCTCGCCGCGAAGCCTTAGACGGGAACCCTCATCCACCCCCGCCGGAACTTTCACGGAAACTATTCGGTCTTTTTCCAGGCGGCCATGGCCTTGGCAGGTCGGGCAGGGAGTGCCTGGCATTTCTCCTTGCCCTTTGCAGCGGCTACAAGTTCTAGCGATGGTAAAAAACCCCTGGGATTGACGAACCTGGCCTGTCCCTTTGCAAGTTGCGCAAACCACGCGCCCTGAGCCAGCCTTAGCTCCCGAGCCATGGCAAGTTTCACAGGTTGTCAGTTTGCGAATTTTAACTTCACGGGTGGTTCCAAAAGCCGCCTCTTCAAAAGTCAATTCCATATCATGCCGGAGGTCTTCGCCCTCTTGGGCTTGGCTTTGATGCCTTCCGGAGCGGGTTCTCCCTCCCCCGCCGAAGAAATTGCTGAACACATCGCCAAAAATATCTTCGAAATCAGCCGCATTTCCGAAATCCTGTGGTCGAAAACCCCCTCCGTATCCCCCGGAAAAACCGCCTGATCCAACCCCAACATGGCCAAATTGGTCATAAGCTGATTTTTTTTGCGGATCCGACAAAATCTCGTAAGCCTCGTTGATTTCCTTGAACTTCTCCTCCGCCTCTTTGTTATTTGGATTAGCGTCGGGATGGTATTTCTTAGCCATGGTTCTATAAGCTTTCTTGATATCATCCGATTTGGCATCGCGCGAAACGCCCAATAATTCATAAAAATCTTTTTTCGAAGCCATGTTTTCCTTTATCGCTTACCTCTGCTGATTTAATAGAGAAAATTTAAGATCGCCGAGGTAAGCTTTCAAGAATTTCGAAAGACGTTTTCCAAAGATTTCCTTGCCAGAAATCAACTTTTACTCCCTCAACCTACCATCCCCAGTCACCCGTCGTAAAGGCTGAATTGTTATGAAAAAAGCTAAAATTGGTCTTGCGAAAGAAAGGGTATCTCTTCTAAACTAACGACGTTTTGCCGTCCCACAATAAGAATCGTCTTTAAGATTATGATTAGTGGGTGAATGAAAATTTTTAACCCCTCTTTAACGGAAGAGGATGAATGCCCAAGGAGGCGAACGATGCCGTATGTTATTACTGAAAAGTGCCTAGGAGAAGTTTACGCGCAATGCGTGGACGTGTGTCCCGTGAATTGCATCCATCCCGGTGATTACAAAGGCCAACCCTTTATGGTGATTGATCCGGAAGAATGCACGGAATGTACCAGCTGCTATTCGGCCTGCCCCATCGGCGCCATCGCAGAGGGAGCGGATAAAGATCCCGAATACGCGAAAATCAACGCCCAATTGGCCCCTTCTTTCAAAAACAACACTCCCGTCGCGACCCGGCCTGCGAATGATCCTCCTAAACGGCCGGACGTGAACAAGCTCGTTAATTAATTTTTCAGAAAATAAAAAAAGGCTTTGCCTTAATCGGCGAGGCCTTTTTTATTACAGTTTTTGGTAAATTTCCGAACCTTTTATTACAAATGTTTCGGACATTTTTTTCATTCCTTCTTTTAAAACCTTTTCCTCCGTCAACCCCTGTTCCGCAGCATAATCCAAGACATCCTGGGTAATTTTCATGCTGCAAAATTTGGGTCCGCACATGGAACAAAAGTGGGCGATTTTAGCTCCCTCCGAAGGAAGTGTTTCATCGTGGTATTGTTTAGCCAATTCGGGATCCAGGGATAGATTGAATTGGTCCTCCCAACGAAACTCAAACCGGGCTTTGGAAAGAGCGTTGTCCCAATGTTGAGCCGCAGGATGACCCTTTGCGAGATCCGCGGCGTGCGCCGCGATTTTATAAGCGATGACGCCCGCTCGGACATCCTCTTTGTTTGGAAGTCCCAAATGTTCCTTGGGAGTGACATAACAAAGAAGTGCCGTCCCAAACCAGCCAATCATGGCCGCTCCAATGGCACTGGTAATATGATCATAGCCGGGTGCGATGTCGGTGGTTAATGGCCCCAACGTGTAAAAAGGGGCCTCGTGGCATTCAGCCAGTTCACGCTCCATGTTCTCTTTAATTAAATTCATTGGCACGTGACCAGGACCCTCTATCATCACTTGCACATCATGCTTCCATGCGGCCTTAGTTAGCTCGCCCAGAGTTCTCAACTCGGAAAATTGGGCCTCATCATTGGCGTCCTCGATAGATCCGGGCCTCAGACCGTCTCCCAGACTAAAGGAGACATTGTAGGCTTTCATAATTTCACAAATATCCTCAAAATGGGTATAAGCGAAATTCTCAAGATGGTGGGCTAAACACCACTTAGCGTGAATGGAACCGCCCCGGGAAACTATGCCGGTTCTGCGATGTGCTGTCATTGGGATATACCTAAGAAGAACCCCAGCATGAATGGTAAAGTAATCTACGCCTTGTTGCGCTTGTTCGATCAAGGTGTCCCGGAAAATTTCCCAGGTTAATTCTTCCGCTACCCCTTCCACCTTTTCCAAAGCCTGGTAAATAGGTACCGTTCCAATAGGAACGGGAGAATTGCGAAGTATCCATTCACGTGTTTCATGTATATTTTTCCCCGTCGATAAATCCATTACTGTGTCGGCACCCCATCGTATGGACCAAATCAATTTCTCCACTTCCTCCTTAATGGAAGAAGCGACTGCTGAATTGCCAATGTTCGAGTTTATTTTGACGAGGAAATTCCTTCCAATCACCATGGGTTCCAATTCAGGATGATTGATATTAGATGGAATAATGGCTCTTCCCCTGGCCACTTCCTCCCGGACAAATTCAGGCGTAATCACGTTTGGGATAGCCGCGCCGAATCCCTGGCCGGCATGGAACCGGCCTTTTGGATTTTTCCCGTCGAGATTTTGGTTTTCACGAATAGCGACAAATTCCATTTCAGGGGTAATGATGCCTGTTTTCGCGTAATACATTTGGCTGACATTCGTCCCATATTTAGCCTTGAGAGGTTTTCTTTGGGATAAGGCCGGAAAGGATTTAACTTCCGCCGTGGCCTTCATTTTATAAGACGGCTCTGTTTCCTCGGAATCGTCCCGATCCTTGATCCAAGGCAAACGTATCGGTTTTAAACCCTGTTCCAGGTCTATATTAGTTTTGGAATCCGTATAGGGCCCGCTGGTGTCATAAACAAAAAAGGGAGCATTCTCCTCAACTTTGTCCCGGGAAACGGTGGAATGAAGTTTGATTTCCCGCATGGGTACATTTAAATCATGAATTTTTCCCGGTACATACTTTTTATTAGAACCCGGAAATGACTTTCGGGTTAGGTCCTCACTTTTATTGTTCACGGAATTAAAATTGTGTTCCCCCATTTTGATCACTTTCTCGTTTTTATTGCCTCACACAGAACAATCAGGCAAGTTTTAGCATATCCAGGGGCAATATGGAATGCAACGCCATTGAGGAAGTTTAACTGGGGAGAGACTCTTCGATTTGGTAACACGCATAACGGATTTTTTTGAATTTTAACGCGGAAGGATGCCCTAATGCTTTCGAAAATTCCTCAAGCGACCGAAGGCCCTCTTGGGAGCGCTTCAAGTTCGCCGTCAAGAGGTCTTTAAGATTAGCGCGGGTCTTCTCGGTCTCAAGGTGATTTTTACGGCCCAAATCCTCCTTAACATTTCGAGCCTCGATCCTGATCCTATTTGAAATAAAAAGAGTTTTCTCCACTGCGGTTACTTCATGCCTGAGTTTTTTCAATTGGGAAATAAGGCGGGAATCATTCAGGATAAACCGGGCCACATCTTCCGCAACCCTTAAACCTTCCCGAACACGATTGCAATTCGCGTCCAAAGCTCTCAACATGAGAACGGGGCGATTGAAAGATTTCACAGACTCCCCCAAACCCAAATACTATTTTTTCTTCCCATGGGTTTTAATGACCGGCTTGGCGGAAATTTTTTTCGCGGTTGTAGCCGTTGATTTTTTAGTGAACAAAGGAACCGACTTTCCATTTGCCTTTTTGGCCTTTTGATTGTTTTCTATAGTCTTCAGGGGGGCCTTTTTCGAAAAGGCCTGATCTTTTTTCTTAGCATCCGCCGGATTTTGCCCCTTCTTGCCTCCGGCCTTATCGATGCCCGGAACAGGGTGTTCGGGATTTTTAGGGAACAAAGGAACCATGACCTTGATTGATTTTCCCTTTTTTGGAGACGCTGAAGTGGGTTTAGGCTTTCCATCCGCCTCCATGGTTTTTTTCGGTTTCGGAGCGTCTTCCTTAATAAAAAAATTGCCTTGAAATAAAGGCACGGCTGAAATCCTGTTTAACCTCGAGCAAAAATCCAGGTCTTTCGCGAACCCCTTGAGCGTCAACCCTTTCCCATCCGGCGTTGAATTTAACAATTCCCATAATCTCCCTTGCCATGGCTTATATAAGCTAATTGTGTCTTTCGCGCTCTTGGCCAAAACCACAGGTGTTCCTCCTAAGGTGCTTTGGAGAAAATCAACCAGCATTCCAGCAAAGGCGGAATCTTCCGGTCCGCCCGCGCACACGATCACCACATCACGTTTTGCCCGCAAACAGGAATCATAAACATCTGTCAAATTCACGAATGAGCCCAATACCAAATGTTTGGCCTCCTGAAGTAACCGCAGGGGGGTGAAGGAGCTCATACATACAATCCGATTTTTGACTTTATCGCGGGTGGATTCCAGGGGAGACCCGCCCATATGAAAGCCCGGGATTTTTTCCCAATCCCTTTCCCCGGCTAAAAGGCCCTCGCCCCTCTTTAATTTTTCAAACTGTTTTTTTGCTGACCCGGGGTCTTGGCATAAAACGACCCCTTTTGCACCATGGTAAAGATATACCGGGATTGTCGTTGAGACTCTCAGGACATCCGCCAAAACCACGGTGGCATTTTGGGCAACTGACGTCTTGACATCTTTCGGATCAAAATAAACTGTTATTTTCAATTCTGAATCTCCATTTCGCGATAAATCGGTTGGTTTGATTTCCCCAGCTCAACGCGACAAACTATTTTTTCGAACTTTCTTCTCCCCTAATATTTTTCAAGAATTTCTCAACAAAATGCGTGGAATAGTCCCCTCGCCTAAATGTCTCGCTTTCCAGGATTTTTTTAAGAAATCCACTGGTTGTGTGAATTCCCTCGACTACCAATTCATCCAGGACCCGCATCATCCTCCGTATGGCTTCGGATCGGGTCGGTGCGTGAACGATCAGTTTTCCCAGCATGGAATCATAAAACGGCGGAACTTTATACCCCTGGTACAGGTGCGTGTCGACCCGGACCCCTGGGCCTCCGGGCATGTGGAAAGTTGTAATCGTTCCCGGAGAGGGTTTAAATCCGTCCTCCGGATTTTCGGCGTTGATGCGGCACTCGATCGCGTGACCCCTGGGTTGGAGAACATCCTTATCGACTGAAAGTCTTTCGCCGGAGGCAATCCGGATTTGCTCCTGGATCAGGTCAACTCCCATGATCAACTCAGTCACGGGGTGCTCCACTTGGACCCGGGTATTCATTTCCATGAAATAAAAATGGCCCTCTTTGTCCATCAAAAACTCAATCGTGCCAGCGGAGGAATAATTAACATGCTTGGCTAATTTCAGGGCTAACTTCCCTAATTTTTTCCTTTGACGCGCGTTGATGACAGGAGAAGGGGCCTCTTCAATTAATTTCTGATGCGATCTTTGGATGGTGCAATCCCTTTCTCCCAGATGGATGATGTGACCGAATTCATCCCCCAATATTTGGACCTCGATGTGGCGGGGCTCTTCAACATATTTTTCAATGTAAACATCGGGGTTTCCAAATGCCGCTTCAGCCTCGGTTCTAGCTGTTTGGAAACCCTGGGCCAGGGAAAGATCAGTGTGTGCGATTCTCATGCCCTTTCCCCCGCCTCCCGCGGCAGCCTTGATAATGACCGGATATTTGATGAGGCGGGCGATTTCCAAGGCTTGCTTCTCGTCCTTTACCGCTCCGTCGCTACCAGGCGTCGTAGGAATCCCGGCCTTTTTCGCCGTTTTAATGGCGGCTACTTTATCGCCCATGAGGCGCATGACTTCGGGTTTCGGCCCGATGAATTTAATCTGGCAGCTGGCGCATACTTCCGCGAAGTGCGCATTCTCCGAAAGAAAACCATATCCCGGATGAATGGCTTCGGCATCGGTTATTTCAGCGGCGCTGATTAACGCAGGGATGTTAAGGTAGCTTTCCCGGCTGGGACCCCGGCCGATACAAACGCTTTCATCGGCCAGGTGAACATGCAGGGAATCGGCGTCAGGTTCCGAATGGACAGAAACGGTCTTGATTCCCATTTCTTTGCAAGCGCGGATGATCCGAAGAGCGATTTCCCCTCGGTTTGCGATTAATATCTTGTTAAACACGGATATTCCTTTGAAACGAATTGTCGAATCGGGAAACTCACAAAAGCCCGATGGATCAAACTTAAGTTAGCTGGGATCAATGTTGATAAGCGGCTGGTTGAACTCAACAGCCTGCCCATTTTGGGCGAGTATTTTGACGACTTTTCCAGCCATTTCGGCTTTTACCTCATTCATGAGTTTCATGGCCTCGATAATGCAATAAACCTGCCCCACTTCGATCTTGTCGCCTTCCTCTATAAAAGCCTTGGCTTCGGGGGCGGAGGAGCGGTAAAAAGTTCCAACCATAGGTGATTTGATCGTCATGGTCGAATCCGTTTTCTGGGCTTGCGGGGATCCGGCTTGGCCCGGAAGCTGCTGATCCAACGCTGTATTGGTCTCAGAGGGTTGACCAGTGGCTCCTGTTCCGTCCACCTTGAAGGTTTCAAATGAGGGCCCATTTCCCTTGCGGAGATGGATTTTGACTCCTCCTTGCTCAAAATGCAGTTCATTAACCTGCGCCTCATTCATGAGCTGGATGACATCCTGGACAATTGTAAGCTTGGGGTTAACTTTGATTCTTTTGGACGAGCCGGAGCTTTTTTTCTTTTTTTCCGGTTTGGGGCTTTCTTCATTTTCAGAAACTGTCGGCATATAACGCTCCTTTCCATTCAACGACACAGCCTTCAAACGTTAAGGGTTTAAACCCGCTCCAGATATTCCCCTGTTCGAGTATCGACTTTAATGACGTCTCCTTCATTGACAAAAAGGGGAACCTGGATGGTGGCTCCGCTTTCCAAAGTGGCGGGCTTACTGGCCCCGGAGACCCTGTCTCCTTTAATTCCGGGCTCGGAGGAAATGATTTTTAGGTTGATCGTGATGGGCAATTTCACGCTGATGGGGCGGCCATTGTAAAAAAGAACTTCAATTGAGGTTTCTTCTTTCAACCATTGGGCTCCCTCACCAACCTCATCGTCGGTTAACTCAAGTTGCTCATAAGTTCCAGTGTCCATGAAGACAAATTTGTCTCCCTGCTTATACAAGTATTGCATTTCCTTTTCTTCAACTGGAGGTTCCGGTACTTTTTCCCAACTATCCAAGGTTTTATCAGTAACAGTCCCTAACTCCACATTTTTCAGTTTAAGACGGACAAATCCCCCGCCCTTGCCCGGCTTTACGTGTTGATAGTTCACGACCCTATAAAGCGTTCCATCGAATTCACAAAGATTCCCAGACCTGAGATCGTTCACGCTAATCATTAAAAAAACTCCTAATGCAGTTGTTTGTCATTATAATTATTCTTTTCTGAGGTCACGCAAAAAGGGGGTTATTTTAACCGAAAGAATTAGATCCGTCAAACAATGGAGCAAACTCCTGAGTCATTTCTTTGAGAAAATAATATAGCTTTCAAAATAAAGCCTTTTTAAGCTTTTCTTCGAATTTTTTAGGCGGGGTTGTGAAAAAGGTTAAAATATTCAATAAATCAGGGTGTTATTAGAAACTTTGAGTAAAGCTAAGGAAAGTTAAGCCAATAACCACTAATCAATAAATCGCTTATGCCACAATTCAACTAAAAGCAGGCCATATAATAGTAAATGGTGATCCTTCTTCCCTTCCAAGTGCTCCTGAAGCAGAACCTCGGTTTTAGCCAGGTCGAAATACCCCCTTTTCTGGAATTTTTCCGAATGAAAAGTATCCACTAAAAGGGGTTTCAACTCTTTTCTAAACCACGGCCCAAGTGGAACGGCGAAGCCTTTCTTCTGGCGGTAAATAATGTCCCGGGGGAGGTATTTATTAGCCGCTTTTTTCAATAAGTATTTTCCCACCCCCCCCTTCAGTTTTACCTCAGAGGGCAGGGTAAAGGCGAACTCGGCCAACCTGTGATCCAGGTAAGGAACCCTCGCCTCCAGGGAAGCCGCCATGCTCATGCGGTCCACCTTGTTCAAAAGGTCATCCGGAAGCCAGGTTTTTAAATCCATGAATAGCATCAGGTTGAGGTTGTCGAATCCGTAAGGCTCGGCCGTCCCGAAGATTTTCTCGAGGGTTTCCTCTACTTTGGAATGTTCCATTTCATATTTAAGCTTTTCCCCCGCGAGCTCATCCAGGGTGGATTCCAGGCAAAGCCGGGACCAGGCCACATGCCTCTTCACCAAATCCTCTTTTTGAAGCGCCTGCCAGGCCTGTTTATAGGGATCCTTCATCCTTCCAGTCAAAAAAGGCACAAGACCTTTCAGCCACCCCGGCAGGGCCCTGACGTTGGAGGACAACCGGTCGAAAGAATACCTGCGGTAACCCCCGAAAAGCTCATCGGCTCCCTCCCCTGTCAGGACCACTTTCACCTCCTGCCGGGCGAACATGGATACCAGGAAAGTCGGCAAGACCGCCGGATCAATGACCGGGTCATCCTGGTACTTCACCAGCTTCGGGATGAGCTCGTTCATCATTTGGGCGTCCACCAGGATTTCCCTGTGCTGGCTTTTTAAAAACTTGGAAACCTTCTGGGAATATTTCAGCTCGTTGAAATTCTCCTGCTTCTCAAAACCAACCGAATAGGTCTTGACGGGCTGCCTTGTCTGATGGGTCATGGCGGCCACCACCAGGGAGGAATCCACCCCTCCCGAGAGGAAAGCCCCCAAGGGGACGTCTGCCATGAGCTGCTCCTTGACGGAAGCGAACAACATGGTTTGCAGTTTCTCGATCCACTCCTTCTGCTGGTCCCGGGTGATGACCAATCCCCCGCTCGCCTTGTCCACCCGCGGCAGCTCCCAGAACGGCCGAACCAGGATTCGTCCCGATTGGCAGATGAGGTAATGCGCGGCGGGAATTTTGCGGATTCCTTTGATGAGCGTATCAGGGGACGGGACATATTGGAGCGTCATGAGGGTCAGGATTTGCTTGGCGTCCACCTGGCTTTTGACTTTCGGCGCCGCGAGGAGGACCTTGATTTCAGAGCCGAAAAGAAGCGACCCATCGGCGGTCGTGTAATAAAGGGGTTTGACGCCCATATGGTCCCGGGCCAGGATCAGTTTTTGAAAAGTCTCGTCCCAAAGGGCGAAGGCGAACATCCCCCGGAGTTTCCCGATAAAAGCGTCCCCGTATTCCTCGTAGGCATGCACCAAAACCTCGGTATCGCTCCGGGTGGTGAAGCGGTGCCCGGCTTTTTCCAACGGCTCCCGCAATTCAAGATGGTTGTAGATTTCCCCGTTGAAGACCACATGGACCGTTCCCCGCTCATTGGAGATGGGCTGGCTTCCTCCCTTGACGTCAACGATGGATAAACGGGTCATTCCCAATCCCACTGGCCCCTTTTGGAAAAATCCTCTTTCATCCGGACCCCGATGGGCGATGGTTTCTGTCATTTCCTCCAGGTTATGCTTTTGGAGCGGCATTCCGGCTTTAAATTGAACGAACCCAGCTATTCCGCACATGTGAACCCCGATCTTTGATTAATCAACCGCCTGTTTCAAAAGGCCTTCCATTTTTCGTCCTGATTCCTTCCAATTAAAATTCCGAAGGATTGTATTTTTGAATTTCGCCGCACGGGCTCGGTATTGTCTGGAATTTGATAAAACCTCAACCACTCTCTGGGCAAAAGCCCCCTCGTTTTCACCGATCAAAAGTCCCTTTCGGTCGCAAAGAGACATCCATTTCACCGCCGAAGGGGTCGCCACGACGGGAATACCCAGGGCCATGGAAAGAGCCACCTTGTTTTGCATTCCAGCCGCCACCCTCAAGGGCGCTACCGACACATCGGCGTTGAGCAGGTAGGATTCAACCTCTGGAACCCATCCCGTCACGAAAATATCCCGGCCGTTATGCCGCCGGCTTAAGACCCTCCGGGCTCCTTTTCCCACGACGGCGAAAACCGCGTCCGGAATCCCTTGTTTGACCAGCGGCCATATCCCGTCGAGAAACCAAAGGGCGGCGTCCTCATTCGCCGCGTATTCCATGCTTCCCACAAAACACACAACCGGTTTTTTGGGGGGATAAATCGCCGGGGGCTTCCTATTTAAAACCTTTTGCCGGGTGACTCCATTGGGAACAATCTCGATTTTATCGAAGGAAGCTCCGTTTTCCAGCAAAGCCTGGGCGTCATGGGATGAAATCACGGTTGTTTTTCGGGAGGCCTGAGCCCAATCCGGCTCTTCTGTCTTCAGGAACCAATAGTCCCACCAGGCCGCCAAACGCCTCGACCAGCGAGCCCCCTTCTGTCCCTTGAGCTGTTGAGTATAGGCCGCCAAACAATCGGTTAATTCCAGCACCACCGGCTTACCGGGGTTTCCCTCGAAAGCCGCAGGCGCCATCCGAAGCCGATGGGCCAGGATCACATCCGCTTTCTTCCCCTCATTTGTTTTCCAATAGTCCTTCAAGGCTTCCCTCATCCGCGGGGAAAAATACGCGGAGATGTTGAGGGATTGGCCCATCAAAATCCCGCCGATCAAGTTGAAGAACAAATCTGTATTGGAAAGAACTTCAATGTAAAGGTTCCTGCAGAATGGCCTGATCTCATGGGCCTTCCCGAGATCGGCCTTGTTGCGAGTCAGGCAGAAAAGATCGATCACATGGCCTTTCCCCCTTAGGTATCGGAGGAAATGATAAAGGCGTAATCGGTCGCCATCGTGGGGCGGAAAAGGTACGAGGGGTGTTAACACAAGAATGTTCAAAAGTTTTTCCCTTCCCCCGTTTTATTAGCCTCGGCCTTCAAGAAAAGAACCGAAAAAGCGATGGTGACCAAAACCCAAAAAGCGCCCAAAAAGTAGCTCTTCATCTCGACTGCCGGGACCTGGAACATGGGTTCCCATTGGACCAATGGTAAGTGAAGATAATTTCCAGCGATGATCAGGATCCAATTGCCTCCCTGGATTTTGTTGTAGCGGATCCAGGGAACCGCGCACAAAAGCCAGTTGACGGCAAAACCGGCCGCAAAAGAAAAAAAAGTCAACTGAGCCCAAAAATCCCAGGCCTTGATTCTCTCGAACGCCGGGTAAAGCATCATCCATAATAGGGGAGTGATCCCCACCATATAGCGGGTCGCCGGCGCCAACCCCAGGTTCTCATAAAAACTCATGAATAAATAAAAAAAACAGAATGGGATCAGGACAAGGCTTTTCAGGGGATTGTTGGAGCGTCTCAAGAGGATCCCGCCTGTCACTATCAAGGCAAAAACAGGGAAATGGAACCAGAGGCCGCAATCCTGGTCGAGGATCAAGCCGAAGAAGCCGGCGAAAAATCTTTGGATCGAAAACAGCGAGAAGAAAGACTCATGATGGGCACCCAATGGTGTTAAAACCCCGTAGATCTTTTCAAAATAAAAGGCTAAAAGAAAAGTCGGCGCCAGGAACCCCCAGGTGAATCTTAATATTTTTTCCCGTTTTTCATTTTTCCCTTTTAATAATTCATAACCCAAGACCGCCAAGAACGGCATGACTAAAAGAACGTTGCGGTTGTGAATCCAAAGTAACATTCCAAGACAAACCCCCAGCCACCCCCAGCGCTTTTTTAAAAAGAGAAAAAGGATTAATGCCACGAAGAGAGCCGTAGGAATCTCCGGATAGATAAGCCCCGAGAATATAAGCACTGGGCTTGAAAAGACCCCGACCCAGCCGACGGCTTGAAGCGGAGGTCCATGGGCCCCTAATGCCTCCAGAATCCTCAGGGACAGGAACAAAGTCATGGCCGCCAAAATTGACATGGTCAGCGCGGCACCCAATCTTCCCCCGATCGCGAAGCCCGGAAGCGCCAATAGAACCGGCCCCAATGGATGAAAGCTGTAAATTTTCCCGTTCTCCGTGTAGTCCAACCCCTGCAGTGCCAGCTCTCCCCTTTTGTAAAAACTCAGGTAATCCTTGTTTTGATAATTATTGGAAAGATCCAAATCCCCGTCATGGATCAGGCTGTAATCCATCAAGAGGTAATGGGGCTCATCCCCGCTCAAATCGCAAACCGACGCCGTCCAAAGGGTCGTCGCGATAAAAAAGAACGCCCCTACTATCCCGAAAGTTTTGGAAATAGGCCGGCTGTTGAGACTTGCTTTTTTTAACAGCCAGGCGGTATAGGCGAACAAGTGCGAGATCAGCATGACCCCCAGAAGAACCTGGAATTTTCTTTGGTCTAAATTGTGGGGTTCAGGAAGGTTCACGCCCCGCGCCCAGGGCCAGGCCCAGGAAAAAACCCAAAACAAATGGGTGTAAGTAACGGGGGGTAAAAAACATTTCATGCATTTTGCGCCGGCGACCCATCCGGCCAAAGCGGTTTCCACTAAAACGAGCCCGCCGAAGAGGACTAAAACCAAGAAAAACAATCCAAGGGGTTCCATCCCGGTAAGAGGGGAGGCTGGATTGAGAAAAAAGAAAAACAAGGAGCCGGCTTCCATGATTAATAGGAGAAAGCTGAAGATTCCTTTCATAACACCAAACCCTCGTAAACCCTTTTGGTTAACAGAGCCGTTTTTGTCCAGGTAAACTCTTCCACCCTATTCAGGCCCCTCTTCACTAAGCGTTTTCTCAAGGACTCATTATCCATTAATTCTTTCACCGCCCCGCAAATGCTTTCCGGGCTCTCGGGGTCCACCAAAAGAGCGGCGTTCCCCGCGGTTTCCGGCAATGCCGTTTGGTTGGAGGTAATGACCGGGACCCCGGTCGCGTAGGCTTCCAATATGGGCAGGCCAAATCCCTCCATGCGGGAAGGATAAAGGAACAAATCCACCTCGGAGTAGATGTTCCTCAAAACTTCGAAGGGCACGTTTCCCGCCCATTCCACTTGGGGCCCAAGCCCCATCTCGATGGTTTGATCCAGGTAATGGGATCGCTTCACTTCCTCCAGGTCCATCCCGATCACGACCAATTGGAAGTGTTTTCCCATGTCCCGCAATAAACAGGCCGTCTTGAGGATATTCGTCAGGTTCTTCCTTTCATCCGTGGCTCCTTGGACTAGGATCTTGAAGAGCTTTGACCGCTTTCTTTTCGAGAAAACAAAAATCTCGCGGTCCACGCCCTCTGGGATCACGTGGATTTTGTCGGGCTCAACGCCGGTTTTTTCCGTGATGCTTCTTTTGGAGTATTCCGAGATAGTGATGAGGGTCTTGGCCCTCACCGCGGATCGGGGAGTCGTCCATTTCTTGTAAAGGTGAACCAGGCGCTGGCGGAAGGTCGGCCTGACCCGCACTTCCCTCAAGGATCTTTCGTGCATCACGTCATGGAGGGTCAGGACATAGGGAAAGCGGTCCACCAAGGTACCCGTGTTGTCCACGTAATGCAGGAAATCCAGATTCTTCCCGCGGGCGGCACGGGGCAGCTGGATTTGCTCGTAGTAGGCGGGATTGGCCGCGGGTAAATCCACCCATTGGAAATTCGGATTTTTGACCTTTTCTTTTAACAGCGGCAGGGCGTTAAAAAGCCAGTAATTATTTTTTCGGTCCGTTTGGGAAAGGGCGATGATCAGGTTGGCGGCATAGGTCCCCACGCCGCGGTGGAATGCCAGCCTGGCATCGATCCCGATTTTAAGGGGATCAGGACTTGGGTTTTTCCGCACGTTCCACAATGAGGGCGGGAATTCCGTCGATGATGGGATACCGGTTCTTGCAGTCGGTGCATTCGATGGAATTGTCTTTCTCGCGCACGGAGGAGCCGCAGGCGGGGCAGATCAGGATATTCAAAAGTTCGGGGTTCATATTTTCCTTTTTACAGAATTCATTTTTTGAAGGCTTTCAGAAGGATGCCGCCGCCCAACCCAGGCAAGAGGGCCTCGCCGGCGCCATCCGTTAAATCCAGCAGGAACCCGTTCAAGGGTTCCCCCAAAAAGCCCATGAGTTTTTCCAAGAAGCGCGGCAATTTCAGGTAATTATAGGTTTGGGCCCGGATGCTGTCAAACCGCGCCTCCGCGGCCAATTTCTCCAGGTCCTTCGGCCCGAAAAAAAATAAATGGTCGGTTTGTTTTTCCTTCAACTTGCGGTTAATACCGGGAAAAAGCCGTTTGAAATAGCTCTTGTCGTTCGTCAGCGTCACCACCAAAACGCCCCCGGGCCTCAAGATCCGTCCCGCCTCGCGGAAAACCCCCAGGGGGTCGTAGCAGTGGTCGAGCGCTTCCTTGACCAGAACCCCGTCGCAGGACATATCCGGCAACGGCACCTGTTCCCCCAGGGCCTGGATGAAACCCCATCCAAGGGTGTCAATATCGCGGTGTTTCAATTGTTCCATGGACGGCTCGATCCCGAGGTAATTCCAGGGGGTGTTTTTCAAGGACGCATCCTTATCCCATTTCGCTTTCAGGAAAGCCCCGAATTCGGACCTGCCGCAACCAATATCCGCCAAAAGAGGTTGTTTGTTATTTCCAGGCTCTGAAAAACGTTTTTGCTTGAAGGCCTCAAAAACCCCATAGACCTTCTCGTCCAGGCGCTTGTAGCGGAGCCTCATCAGGGCCGTGAGGGACTTTAAAAAATCCTCATCATCCCAATGGGACTGGGCGTTTTTCCATTTTTCGTAATGGGGTGATCCCAAGAATATTTCCTCAACCTATTATTGAAATTTTGAGGCTTTTGCTTTTACAGGGAAGAAACCTGTTTGGCATGATAACAAACCGGAAGGCACGCACCAACAACCATGCTTTTCACCGCCATCCTTCCCTGGCGAATGGAAAGGATAAAAATAAGAGGGCGATCAAAAATAAGATGGTATAGGCGGCGTAAAAAAAGACCCATAAAGGCTCCAGGAAGTAATGCAATACTACCCGGGCCATCCATTCCGGCGAATAGGCCGGAAGGTTCTGTTTCTTCTTGGCCTTGGAAATGGCCCGGTTGATCCTGGGGTAATTCTCGAAACGCCTTACCAGGAAAAACTTGACCGCCCTTCCAAAAAAAGCCGGCAAGGGGCTTAGGACTTCCTTGAAAAATATTTCCATTTTGTCCGCCCATTCCCGGCCGATCAGGGAAGTGGTCATGGGAACCAGGAGGGAGATTTGAAGAAAAAGGGAGCTCAAGAGCTGGTTTAAAACCAGATGCAAGGACAGGCACCAACCCCCCAACAAACCCATCACCGCACCCACCACTAGGAAATATATGTTGTAGTTTCCAGGTTGGTCCTGGGGACCGACTCCATGGACGGACCTGAAAACCAGGGCCAAGGCCCCCGCCAGGCACAAACCGACACCAAGCCCGAGACCGATTCCTTGAATAAAAACTCTTCCGATTTTGCTCAAATCATTATTCCTAATCCCGAAAGGCGCAAAAAATCGAAATTTCTTTTTGGAGAAGAACCTGAATGAACCGCGGTTATAAATCACCGGGAACTTTTCGGCCGTGAGGTATTTAACTATTTGATGACGAGTTCAGCGAACTTCTGGACCCTGTCGTTTTGATAATCCGTGACATAGATGAACCCGCTCGAGTCCACCGCGATTCCGCCGGGAAAGTTGAAGAACCCCGGCTTCTCGCCTAAATGCCCCCAGGCGGTCAAGGGTTTCAATTGGGCGTCAAAAACCTGGACCCGGTAATTCCCGCCGTCAGCCACGTATAGGCGCCCGGTTTTATCCGCGGCCAAACCCTGGATTTTGTGGAATTGTCCCGGCTCCTGCCCGAAACTCCCGGTCTGCTCGACAAAGGTCCCATTGGCGTCAAACTTTTGGATCCTCTCGTTGTTGTCCCCCACATAAACGTTCCCGTCCGCGTCCACCGCGATCCCGCGCGGCTGGATAAAATTACCCTGGTCCTTTCCATTGGTGCCCCAGGTCTTGATCCATTTCCCGTCCGCGTCGAACTCCTCCACTCGGTGGTTGTTTTGATCCGTCACGTAAATCTGGTCCTTCAGGCTGATCGCCAAACCCCAGGGCTGGTTGAACTGGCCGGGGTCGGAGCCGAATCCGCCCCAGACCGTCTGGTAAACCCCGTTCAAGTCGAATTTCTGCACGCGGTGGTTGCCGCCATCCACGACGTAAACGAAATTTTTCGTATCCACGGCCAATTGGACCGGATTATTGAATTTTCCGGCTGCCGTCCCGGACCCTCCCCAGGAGAGAAGGAATTTTCCGTTGGAATCGAATTTCTGGATCCGGTTGTTGCCCTGGTCTGAAACGTATAGGTTTCGGTCCTGGTCCACAGCCGCCGCGATCGGCGAGTCCATTTGCCCCTGGTCTTCCCCGTTCTCGCCCCAAGTTACTAGGCAGCGGGGTCCCTGCTTTCCGTTTTCCGTGATGAGGTAATTCGAGACAATGAATATGAGTATGGCCAGTACAACTCCTACCCCGAGATAAGAAATGATCCTTTTGTTCATTCCCGAATGAGATTGACGCGCCGACGGGGTAAACGGTTCACTTTCAAATTCGGGTTCAGGAATAATTACAGGGGGCGCGGATATCTTAGGTTCGGGAGTTTGCGTGGATATCGCAACGGCCGGCTTTTCCTCTTTTTTCTCAGCGGGGATAGGGCTCGACGGCTTTTTCTCGGGCACGGGAGCGGTAACAGGCTCTGGCTTCGCCGCAGGTTCCACGGGAACGGGCTTCGGAGGAGTGGGTGCCGCAGGGGCTGGGGTCCCTTCGGTCGCAGCTGGCGGATTCTCCGCCGCGGGAACCGGGTCCGGATGCCTTTGATGCCATTTCTCAAAGACCAGGCCGCAACGGTCGCAATCGATGCGCCCATCCGCCTGCTCAAAGCCGCAGCCAGGACACTTCATATTCACCTCTATACGGCTGGTTTGTAAAAATGACGACTTTGACCCGTATGACCAAGCCTGTTTCTATTATACCCGCACTAAGCTTATGTGGATTTTCATTTTTTTCACTTTTATACTGCATTTCATGACGCGACCGTCCCAATCCAAAGAAAAGCACAATTTTAGGAACTTGACAGTGGCGGCTTTCGAGAGCCTCATGGCCAAGGAAATGGAGGATTTGATCCTCCATCACGGCGGCAAACCCTTGATTGCCCCCGCCATGAGGGAAATGCATCCGGAGGAAAACAAGGAAGCATACGTCTTCTTTGAGCGTCTCCGGGAAGGGCTCATTGACATCCTGGTTCTCGTTTCCGAAACCGGCACACGCGCTTTTTTCCAGGCCTTGGAGGCCCAGTTTCCCCAGAGTCATATCACCAAGGCCCTCAAACGCTGTGTCCTGGTGTCCTGCGACCCCCACCTCCCCAAGGTTTTGGCTGAATACGGATTAAAGGCTTCCATCAAAATTCCAGAGCTGAAAAACTGGAGGGAAATTCCCTCCGCGCTCGCGGACGTGAAAGACAAAAGGGTGGCGGTCCAGGAATTCGGTTTTTCCAATTTGGACTTGTTGAGGAATCTCCGCGCATTGGGCGCGAAAGAAGTGGAAAGTGTTCCCATCCAGCTCTGGGCCCTGCCCGACAACACCAAACCCCTGGTCCAGTTGATCGAATCCATCATCAAGGGCAAAGTCGCGATCACCCTCTTTACCAGCGGGTATCAGGTCCACAACCTGGTTCAACTCGCGGAGAATCTAGGCCGCCTGGAATCCCTGATGGCGGCTTTCCCCCGCGTGGTGGTCGGGTCCGTGGGCACTTCCGTCACGGAAACCCTCCAGGGCCACGGATTCACGGTCGATTTCGAGCCGGACCAGCACAACATGGCGTCTCTCGTGAGGGAAGCCGCTCGAAGGGGCCAGGAACTGCACGAGTTCAAGAGCCACATGACTTTGGAAGTGTCAGCCGCCCCCAAGAAACCTTTCCGAATTCCGGATAATCTTTTCATGAAAGCCTGCCGCCGGGAGCCGGCCTACCGCCCCCCCATTTGGATCATGCGACAGGCTGGCCGCTACCTTCCCGAATACCAGAAAATACGATCCAAAGTCTCTTTCCTGGAGCTTTGCAAAACGCCGGAGCTCGCCGCGGAAGCCACGGTTTCAGCCCAGGAAGTCCTCGGCGTGGACGCCGCCATTCTTTTCGCCGATATTCTATTGATCACCGAGCCCCTAGGTTTCCAATTGGAGTTCGCCGAGAAAGGGGGGCCTGTCATCCGCAATCCCTTCAGGGGCTCCTCCGACCTCAAGCGCCTCCGGGAAGTCAACGCGAAGAAGGATTTGGGATATGTCATGGAAGCCGTGAGGATCATCCGGTCCCGCTTAAAACCCGACATTCCCTTGATCGGCTTCGCCGGCGCCCCCTTCACGGTGGCCTCCTATTTGCTGGAAGGCGGGGCCTCCAAGGATTTCGCGCAGACCCGAACTCTTTTAAGCGAGGGCATATCGGCCTGGGATGATTTCATGATCCGGATCGTCAAGGCCACTGTTTCCTACCTGAACGCCCAGGTGGATGCGGGTGCCCAAGCCCTCCAATTGTTCGACTCCTGGGTGGGCATCCTGACCCCCGATGAATACAAACGCCTGGTCCTTCCCTTCCTTCAAATCCTCATCAGCGGATTGAAGCCTGGTGTGCCCATTATTTATTTCGGAATTCATACCGAACCCTTCTACCCAGATATCCTTAAAACCGGCGCCACAGTGATCGGCGTGGATTGCCATGTGGATTTGGCCAAGGCCTGGAAGCAATTGGGCGAGGTGGCGATCCAGGGTAATCTGGACCCCGAAGTTCTTTTAACCGATCCTCTTAATGTGCGTAAAGAAGCCGAGAAAATACTCAGGAAAGTCAACGGCAGGCCAGGACACATTTTCAACCTGGGACACGGCATCCTGCCTGAGACACCCATGGAAAATGTCCGCGCCTTGATCGATACGGTTAAAACTTTTAAGCTTTAAAAACGAATCACGGAATAAATTTTGCCACGGATACACGGGATTCATGGGATTTAAAAAGGTAATTATATAGTTAATACCCTAGACAAAAAGTTAAGATGTATTTAGGTGTCATTGCGAGGAGCGTCTTTCATTGGTTTTAGCGACAGACTTGAAGTGGTTGGCTTCCAGCCAACCATGCTAGGGCCAAAGGTCCCAGCACAACCTCAGTTAATGGTTGTTAATATGCCGGCAAGGTTGATTTGTCTGACCGTTTAAAACAAAAACCACCAATGAACTGTGGTTGCTTCCTCACAAAGTTCGTTCCTCGCAATGACAAATACATCCTCCAGCTAAAATATGTTTTATCTTTTACAGGAAATGAACTTGACCCAAATTAAATTTGACTCCGTTCTGCTGATCGGCTTCGGCGGTCCCGAAAAACCCGAGGATGTCCTTCCCTTCCTGGAGGATGTCACGCGAGGGCGCAACATTCCCCACGAGAGACTGGAAAAAGTCGTCGAGCAATACAAACAAATCGGAGGTTTCTCCCCTTACAGCCAACTCACCCAATTCCAAGCCGCCTGCCTCCAAAAACTCTTGAAGGCGCGGGGAATGGATATCCCTGTCACCGTGGGCTTTGCCCATTCTTCCCCTACGATCTCCAAAACCCTGGAAAGTCTTTCCCGAGAAGGTAAAAAAAATATATTCGCCATCATCATGGCTCCCTTTAGAAGCCAGGTGTCATTCACAAAATACATCCTGAAAGTGGACGAGGCGAAGGACGCGCTTAAAGCCGCGGGCCAATCCGTTCCCGAGGTGGTTTATGCCCCCGAATGGCACAACCGTCCAGGTTTTATTCGCGCCATAGAGCAGGAAATCAAAATCGCCATATCAAAACTGCTTCCAAGGGAAAAAAAAGCCGCCAAGGCCGAGTTGATCTTCTCCACCCACAGCATTCCCAGCGCGGTCGCCAACCAATCCTCATACGTGGCCCAATTCGAGGAAACCGCCCGCCTTGTGAAGGAAAAATTGGGATGGCCCTATTTCCACTTGGCTTATACCAGCCGCTCCGGACGTCCGGAGGACCGCTGGTTGGAACCGGACCTGGGGGATTTCTTGGAGCGCCGCTCCAAGGAAGGGTTGGAGGCTTGCGTAGTGGCTCCCATCGGCTTTTTAGTGAATCACGCCGAGGTGCTTTATGACATCGACATCCTGGCTTATTCCCGCGCCAAAAAAGTCGGGATCAATATGGTCCGGGCGGAAACAGTTGGCACCCGCCCTTCTTTCATTGGAATGCTGGTTTCCCTCGTGGAGGAAGCCTCGGATTTGAAGTTTTAATTAAAGGAAACCACTGCTGTCCTAGATAAACCTATTTGTCTTTGAACCTCCCAGGAAAACAAGCGATTTAGGACAGGCTCGTGAATTTTCTGGGATAAGCCCCCCTCTTTCGTCCTGATGCTGTCCAAATTAAGAATGTATTAATTCCATCTGCTTTTCCAAGGGTTCCAGTCTCGCCACTAGGAACGGTGCATCCAACCAGGCCCACAAATCACGATAGGTCAACAGGTTCATCCGTAGCATGGCAGCCAAGTGGGATAAACTCCAGGCGATCCGGCTCTTCAATTGAAGGAACTTCAACAGTAGCATGGCAATCAATGCTGTCCAAATCTGCGTCTGAACGGCATTCTCAGTGGTACCCACAAAAGTTTTTACCCGGAGGTTCTGCTTGAGAGCCTTGAAAAACAACTCGATCTGCCAACGTTCCTTGTAAATGGCACCCACCGTCGAGGCGGCAAAACCCATGTGGTTGGTCAGGAACACCAACTCCCGCTTCTGGTCTTCGTCCCATACCACCACCCGTCGCATCTCTTTAGGGTAGGCTTCATGTGACCGAAACGTCGTCAACCGTATCACCTGGTCCTTCAGGACGTTGCCCGTTTTCGGAACCGTCAGGCTTTTCACCACCTCGTAGGCCATGTTGATCTTGGCCCGGGTCACCCACCACACGCCTTGGAATGTCCATCGGGCCAGAAGAAAGAAATCCACATACCCCCGATCCATCACCACGATTGAATCCACTGGAAAATCGAGCTTTTGGGCCACCTTCACGTCATGCGTGCCTCCCTCCGTTACGAGTCCCCAGCAGGGCAAGTACCCCTGATGGTCCAGCAGAAGATGGAGTTTGATGGCCCCTTTGGTTCTACGGAATTTCGCCCAGTCGAACACTGACAAACAAAGGTCGATGGTGCTGGAATCCAGGCTATAAAGAGGATTTTTAAACCTGAATTTTCTTTTTGAGGTGGCCGCCAACAACTGGCACTTCGATAATAAATGGTAAAAAAGCTTTTGTTGAACCCGCCAAGAACGCTTGGTGTTGGCATAGGCCAAGGTGGATTTAGTGGGAGCTTTGCAAAGACCCAAGTGGGTCAATTTCCCAAGGGCCGTACTGAGGCCGCCACAGATTTCCCTCAAGGAATGGGCTGCTCCCATCTGGCAGAAAAGCATGGAAACAAACTGATCCCAGCAACTGAATCCCTTGGAGTGCTTTTCGGCTTCAATCTCTCGCACGATTCGCTCAAAAGCGGTTCGGTCTACGAGTTTCAACACTTGGGCAAATAGACTGGTTGGTGGTACCATAAAAAAGCGCCTCCGTATGTTTGAAGTAGCGACGGCTGGTAACCGTTGCTTTGGGCTGTCATCAAACCCAATTCTACTTCAATCGGAGGCGTCTTTTTTTAGGCCTTTATTTAGGACAAGAGTGAAAGGAAACATAAACACATTGAACTCTTTACGAGTCGCAATCATCGGGGCGGGAGTCAGCGGTTTAGCCGCGGCGCTCCGCCTTTTGGAACTTTCACAAGGCAAGGACCTCCATCTGGATTTGAACATCCTGGATGGCGCGGGTAAACCCGGGGGCACCCTGGGGACAGCCCGTAAAAACGGGTTCCTCATGGAGGAAGGCCCCGATTGCTTCATTACCGAGAAACCGGCTGGGATGGCCATGGTCAAGCGAATGGGCATGGATGACCAGCTTGTAGGGACCAACCCGGATATCAAGCAATCCTTCATCCTCAAGGGGGAAAAGATCCACCCGATCCCCGAGGGCTTCTACCTGATGGCTCCCTCCCGTCTCACTCCCCTCATGACCACGCCTTTGCTTTCCATCCGGGGAAAACTCAGGGCGTGCCTCGAGACCTTCGTTCCTGTTCGCAAGGAACCTGGGGATGAAAGTATCGGGGATTTCGTCACCCGGCGCCTGGGCAAGGAAGTATTCGACTACCTGGCCCAGCCCCTCATGGGCGGGGTTTATAACGCCGACCCCTTTGATTTGAGTTTGGATACCTGCGCTCCCCGTTTCAAGGAAATGGAAATCAAGTACGGTTCCTTGTTGAAGGCCATGGCGGCCAAGCGTCTGCATTCCCAGCCGCGCGTCTCAGGGGCCCGTTATTCCCTCTTTGTTTCATTCAAGGAAGGCATGCAGTCCTTCGCGGAGAAAATGGCTTCCAAGATTCCCCCTGAGTGCCTTTGGATGAGGCACCCGGCGGAGTCCCTTATCCCCAGCGGTCACGGCACCTGGCAGATTACCTCCCAAGGCCATACACGGGAAGTGGATAAGGTAGTATTGGCCATTCAGCCGTCCAAAATGCGGCCTCTCTTGAAAGACCTGGACCCTGATTGGGATGGCCTGTTGGAAAAAATACCAGCGCACGACTCCGCGACCCTGAACCTCGGTTTCCGGCGTCAGGATGTGGGGCACCCCTTAAATGGATTTGGCTTCGTTGTCCCTTCCAAGGAAAAAAGAATGATCGTGGGTTGCTCTTTCGCAAGCCAAAAATTTCCAGGCCGGGCCCCCGAAGGAACAGTGTTGTTACGGGCTTTCCTCGGGGATGACGCGGTCGCTGTGGCTCAAAAGGAGGGGGAGGAAGCCCTTCTGGAGGATGTATTGATCGAGCTCTCGCCTCTCTTGAAACTTCGCAACAGGCCGATGGTCCACCACCTGGCGCAATATAGTTCCTCCATGTCCTATTACCGTCCAGGCCACGCGGATCTGGTGGAACGCCTCACACACAAAGCCGATGAGACCAAGGGGCTATATATCGCCGGAAACGGCCTGAAGGGCATCGGCATCCCGGACGCCATCGCCGCGGGCGAAACCGCCGCCGACAAAATATTTCAAAGCTTATAAACCAAATTTAACCACAGGGACCCAAAGACCCAGCCAAGAAAATTGATTTAATACCCCACTTTGACAAATCGCGGGTCAACTCGCGTTTCCCCCTCTGAAAGAAGGGGATTAGGGGAAGTTAGTTTTTCCGTAACGTCCTTACAACGGCTAATACCCACCTCCCCAAAGGCGCTCATAGGGAAAAACCCCTATGTTACCCACAAACCGAACTGCCCTTTTTCAAGGAGGGGAATCATCATCACTAGGAACATGCTTTTCGGAATTTGCCAAAGTTGAGATGTTTTTTTTATCCAATGAATCCCACTTATCCGTGGCTAAGTATTATTTCAGATTGTTGTGAAATACGTTCTTTTTTGCTGAGTCTCTGCGTCTCTGAGGTGAATACTTGAAGTTTGCTTATTCCTCCACGCTTGATGTCTCATGACGTTGCCGGTATCTTGGAAGACCGGTTTTGACCCAACCCGGAAATTCCCCATGGAGCCAGCTATGGATTACGACCACCGTTTTTCCAACGTTTCCAACTCGATGAAGCCCTCCGTCATCCGCGCGCTTCTCAAATTGGTCCAACAATCCGACATCATTTCCTTCGCGGGCGGCACCCCCGACGCGGAACTGTTCCCCAAGGATCTCCTGGCCGATATCGCCTCCAAGGTCATCCGGGAGCAGGGCAAATTTTCACTTCAATACGGCGAGACGATCGGCTGGAAACCCATGAGGGAAGCGGTGGCCGATTACCTGAAAGGCCAAGGCATTCAGTGCACCGTTGATAACATTTTGATCACGACCGGAAGCCAGCAGGGGCTTTTCTTATCCGGTCTCACCCTGCTGAATCACGGCGATGCCGTGGCGGTGGAAGAGCCCAGCTACCTAGGGGGCCTTCTTTGCTTCCGCAACTTCTCGGTTGAGTTCATGCCGGTTCCCTGCGGCGAAACGGGAATGGATATCCAGCGGCTGGATGAGATCCTCTCGAAAGCCTCCCCCAAACCCAAGTTGATCTACACGATCCCCACTTTCCAGAACCCTGCCGGGTCCACCCTTCCCGAGGCCCAAAGAGCCCAGCTCTTGGAGGTCGCCCGCAAGCATGATGTTTTGATCGTCGAGGACAACCCCTACGGCGAGTTGAATTTCACGGGCAAACCCATCAAGCCCCTTAAGGCCTTCGACACCGACGGGCGTGTCATCTACCTGGGCAGTTTCAGCAAGATCGCCTCCCCCGGCATGAGGCTGGGCTGGGTCTGCGCCGATCCCGCCCTCGTGGCCCGCATGACCATGGCCAAGGAAACAGCAGACGTTTGCACCGACGTTCTGTCCCAAGTCATAGCCGCGGACTTCTTCCGAGGCGGCCACCTGAAGGACCACCTGGCGAAACTCATCAGCACCTACCAGGGCCGGAGGGACGCCATGATGTCCGCCATCAAGGAATTTTTCCCCCCGCAAATCCGGCACAACCATCCCTTGGGTGGGTTCTTCCTCTGGGCCGAATTGCCGGAAGGGCTTAACGCCGTCACCCTCTTCGAGAAAGCCTTAGCGGCCAAGGTAGCTTATGTGGTGGGCACCGCCTTTTACACGAAAGAGGGCCAGGGTTTGAACACCCTACGCCTGACCTATTGCGCGGTGGATAAGGGCAAGATCCGGGAAGGCATCAGCCGTTTGGGCAAAGTCTTCAAGGAAGCCCTTCAACAATTTAAAATTTAAAATTAAGAATTTAGAATTCGGATTTATTAAATCCCCTGCATCCCAGGAATCCAATGCATACCGACCTTCTTTGGAACGGTTAATTGGGTTGGCATGGGGCGAGAGAAGTTTATTTACAATTCGTTAAAGCTTGTAAGGGACCGTAACGAATGTGTGGTGTACCGGCGAGAAATCCTTCGTGTTTCGCGTCACCAACGATAACGAATGGATTTGAGCGATCGCGGCCTGGAATGAGTCTAAAAGTTTCCAACCATATTGGCGTCGCAACCGAGCCGCCCTATCCGCGACAGCGGCATCAATATTCAAGACTGGAAACTTTTCCAAGAATTGTCCGACTTTTTGGAACGCCTCATCTTGAACTCCTACCAAAACCTCAGCCCGCGTCACTACTGAGATGGCGCATTTCCACTCGTTCTGGTCCAAAAACAAACCCGCTTCCCGAATAGACTTGAGGTGATCAATCAATATGACCGAATCCAGCAAATATTCGAGTGAATTCAAATCCTATCTTCCCTGATTTTGCGGATATAATCCAAAGCGTCTCCCTTGTGCGGCCAGGTTCCGCGGGTGCGCTCCAAGAGCTCCTTGAATGTCGGCTTGGCTTGCTCTTCTTTTTTCACGCGGTATTCCTGAATGGCTTCCCGCACCACTTGGGTCATGGTTTGGCGGGTCTGCTTGGCTTCCTGGTCCAGCCATTTCTTGTCGTCGGGCGCCAGGCTGATGATGGTTCGCTTCTTTTTCAACCGATTCTCCTTGATATCAATCTTTAAAATAATGATATCATTTTAAAAACAGGCTTCAATAGGAAAAACTCATGGAAACCAAACCTAAAATCTTCATGCTCAACAAACCCAAGGGCTACGTAGTCACCCGATCCGATGAAAAGGACCGCAAGATCGTCTATGAGCTCCTGCCTGAATGGGCCTACGCCGAAGGCTGGAAGCCCGTGGGACGGCTGGACCTAGATTCCAAGGGTCTGCTTCTCTTCACCCGCAACACCAAGCTCGCGGACAAGCTGACCCAACCCGGCGGATGCTTGAAAACCTATGAGGTCCTGGTTCGGGGCATCGTCACCCCGGAGCATATTAAAATGGCCTTGAAGGGCGTGGAAAACTCGGAGGAAATTCTTAAGGCTTACCAGGTCACCATCATCGGGGGCGGGGGCAACAAGACCAAGCTGGCGGTGGTACTGGGCGAGGGCAAGAACCGTCACATCCGGCGGATGTTCGGGACCATGAAAGACCCGAAATTCAAGACACCCTTGAAGGTGCTTGAATTGAAAAGAATCAGGATCGGCGGCTTGAACCTGGATGTGGAATCGGGCAAATGGCGTTTCCTCACGCCCGATGATGAGTTGTTGTTAGTTTAAGGCTCGACCCTGGTCATGTTGGCGGGATCTATCAACTCATTCCCCTTTTCATCTATCTTCACGGTTTTCACCCATCCGACATCCTTGGCGTAATATTGCCGGTACCTAACGGGCGATTTGACTTTCTGGCTTTCCATATCCACCACCAGGCAATCCGGATAATTCTTAACATCGGTTTGGGTGCTTCCGTACTTGGCGGAATATTTCATGGTGACATCCCCGCCCTTGTTGGTCCAAGTCGCTTTTCCGAATATTCCAGGTAATTCAAAAACAGTGAAAAGCGTATCGGTATGGCGGCTCGATCCCTCGGGAGTCGTGAAATCCAGGGTAATCCGAACCACTTTATTCTTTTTAATCTCATAAGTGTTCACGCTTCGGCTTTCAGCCCCATGAACTTTGGTAATCTGCTCCTCGACCGCCAGGACTCCCCCCGCGATTTCATTCCTCTCCGAGAATTTTCTCTGGATGACGTTTTTCTCGCCCTCCATCATGCCGAGGGATTCGAACTTGGTTTCGCGCCCCTTTTCGACGGGGAGATAATCCAAGGCGGTCCTTTTATCGGAACCACAGCCCATCAGGAGAATAAGGGGGATCAAAATAAGCCATTGGGCTTTTATGATTAAATGGATTTTCATTTAGCTGAAAATTCTCTTTCATTCATGGTTTTCACCCAGATGCTGAAAGTCTTTTTGTGCCTCTGTGCGGCGCGAAGCGCCACTGTGGTGAAGATGGAGTTTTAATAGATCTTATCTCAAAATCAATTTTGTTTATTCGGCGAACCACGAACAATATGTCGTATGCCTATTTACAAAGCACCTGCGGTTTACTGATTTTTATAACCTTCCCCCTCTGAAAGAGGGGGATAGAGGGGAAGTTAGCCTCTGGGTGTTACACAACAAAAGCTAATACCCCCTCCCCCCATTTTTCAAAGGGGGGAATCTGCTGTCGTCCGTTCAGTAGGTATTTTGAGTTAAGTTCTAGTATAAATTCTTTTCCATTCATGGTTTTCGCCCTCTTGATTTTCCCCCAATTAGTGTAAGTCTTTCTATGCCTCTGTGCGGCGCGAAGCGCCACTGTGGTGAAAATGAATTTTTTTGATTTTTTAAGCCTGTCCCGTCAGCAGGGCCTTCACCTCAGCCACCACCTCATCCACCTTGATCTCGTTCATGCAGAAATAGCCGTCGGTGCGGGTGCACTCGTGGCTCCGGCAGGGTGAGCAATCAGGATGGGCGGTCATGACCTTCACCTTGGGCCCCCAGGGCCTCCAGATATTTTCCTCATTGGCCGCCGAAAACAAGCAGACCACCGGAACCCCGCAGGCGGCAGCCAAATGGGTGGAGCCTGAGTCACAGCCGATGAAGACCTGGCAGTCCTTAATCAGCGCGGCCATTTGGCGCAGGGTCAACTTTCCCGTTAGATTCACGCAGGGACATTTCAAGCCGTCCACTATCTCATGGGCGGAGGGCTGGTCATGCTCCCCGCCCAGGACCAGTATGTCGGCCTGGGTGTTGGCATGAAGCTCAAAAATGAGGTTGGAAAAGCTTTCCTCCATCCATTTCTTGGAAGGCGTTGCCGCTCCCACATGGATCGCGATTGTGGGGATTCCCGGAAGCAGTTCCTGGGCAGGCATGTGGTTTTCGGCGGTTTTCTTATCCCTTTCATCCGCCCATATTTCCAAGTGCCGGTCCTTCGCCTGGATGCCGATGGCGTCCAGCAGGTGCAAGTTGCGGTCCACCTGGTGGAATTCCTTGGGAGGCTGGGAAACCTTTTTGGACAAGAACCAACTGACCCATCCCTGGTTATAGCCGATCCGCATTTTGGCGCCTGAGAGGCCGGCCACCAGGGGATCCAGACGGCTTTGGTATCGGAAATCCATGACCATATCTAGAGGCATGGAGCGCAGGAAGCGGATGAGTTTCAAGGCGGATTTCCAACGATTCAGGAGCGGGGCTCCTGGTTCCAACCAATGGGCCTCAAACAGGAAGACCTCATCGAAATAGGGGCAGGCTTCGGCCAGTTCGGCCACTTTAGCGGGGACCACCACCGAAATACGGTCATCGGGGTGCGCCTCCCTGAGGGCGCGGTAAGCCGGTATCCCTAGGATAAAATCCCCGATCCGGTCGAGTCTGAGTAGTAGGATTTCCATAAGGCCAGCATGTTACCAGAAAAGCAAATGGCTTATCCCCGTTAATTCTGGCCTTGAACCCATGAAATACTGAAGTTTTTAGGGCAATTGCAGGCAAAATAAGACCCAGGGGTTCCAAATCCCATATACCCAAGAACTAATCTGTTGACCCCATGAAATCCACCCATGATCCCATGAATTCTGTCGGATAGGGAAGTTCGCCTGTCGGAAACCCTGTCGGAATGGACGGTCAGCCTGTCGGAAGCCCTGTCGGAAAGGCTGAGCCCCTGTCGGAATGGCCGGTCAACCTGTCGGAGGCCCTGTCGGAATCGACCCCTTGTTCCAAAGAGACGGCTCTGCCAGCAGGTGAAATCTACATGCCGGTAGGAGATTATCCCTATGCCGGTAGGAAAAGTCAGTCATGCCGGTAGGCAGCGTCCCCATGCCGGTAGCAAACGCCGCTCATGCCGGTAGGCGACATCCCCATGCCGGTAGCAAACGCGATCATGCCGGTAGGCGGTATCCCCATCCCGGTAACAAACGCCGGTCATGCCAGTAGGCGACATCCCCATGCCGGTAGCAAACGCCGATCATGCCGGTAGGCGGTATCCCCATGCCGGTAACAAACGCCGGTCATGCCAGTAGGCGACATCCCCATGCCGGTAGTAAACTTCGGTCATGCCAGTAGGTGGCATCCCCATGCCGGTAGCAAACGCCGGTCATGCCGGTAGGCGGTATCTGGAACGCGCCCTACAAGTTGGACAGTTGAAGCAAAAAATAGAGAATAGGGAAACGGCTCAAGGGGTAACCCCCCAAAGGAGCATTTCCAAATGGGTAAAATAAGACGGAAGTTCAGTATTGATTTCAAAGAACAAGTCGTCCACGAGGTAGAAACTGGCCTATCGCTCAATGAAGCTGCTCGTCAATACCAGCTCAATCCAAGCGTTATAACCCGTTGGCGCGATAAATATCGCCAAGGAACCTTGGTTGAAAAACCTTCCCTTCACGAAAAAATATTGGAAAAAGAGAATGAGAAACTCAAAGCCAAGATTGGGGAATTGATCATGGCGATAGACCTTTTAAAAAAATTCCAAAAATACGCGGAAAACCAGAGAAAGCTCGATACCTCCGTGATCACCTCAAGGAATTTGGCTCAATTTCAAGAGGATGCCAAATGATGGGGCTTCCTCGAAGTACCTATTATTCTGCACTTAAAAGTGAACCGGAGATTCAGGAACAAAGAGATTTGGACTTAAAGAACCGAATCGAGCAGGTGAGATTGACCTTCCCCTACTACGGCTATCGGAGGCTCTACCACCACTTTTTACGGGAGGGATTAAGGATTAACGCCAAACGGATTCGGCGGGTGGTAAGGAAATACGGTCTTTACCCTATTATTTGGGGGAAAAGGTTCAAGATCCAAACCACCCAATCCAATCACGACCTGCCGGTGTTCCCCAACCTCTTGGAAAGGGTGGCAGAAACTGCTGTCAATCAAGTGTGGGTGGCGGATATTACCTATATCCGAATCCTCACTTGCTTTGTTTATCTGGCGGCCATTCTGGATCGTTTTTCCAGAAAGGTGATCGGGTGGGCGGTTTCCAAGAGACTGGATCGGGAGTTGTCGCTTTCGGCTTTACGCATGGCTTTAGAGGAAAGGAATCCTCTTCCGGGATGCATCCACCATTCAGACAGAGGGGTGCAATATGCCTGCTGGGATTACGTGGCCCTGCTTGAGTCCAAAGGATTAAGGATCAGCATGTCCAGGACAGGCAACCCTTACGACAATGCAAATGCGGAATCCTTTTTCAAAACCTTGAAATATGAGGAGGTGCATCTATTCAATTACGAAACTTATCAGGAAGTGCTTCAAAGACTTCCATACTTCATCGAGGAGGTGTATAACAAAAAACGGTTGCATTCTTCTATCGGCTACATGCCGCCTGAGGAGTTCGAGGCTTTAAAGTCACTCAAACCAATCGCCGGAAAACCTATTCTCAACTTGGAGTAAAAACTGTCCAAGGTTTGGGGCGCACACCAATCCCCATGCCGGTAACAAACGCCGGTCATGCCAGTAGGCGACATCCCCATGCCGGTAGAAGCCTCCCAAAATGCCAGTTTTTTCACACTAACGCGGGATAGTCCGTATAACCCTTTTCAGCACCCCCGTAAAAGGTGGTTGGATCGGCCTCATTTAGCGGAGCGTTCTTCCTGAACCGCTCGGGAAGGTCGGGGTTGGCGAGAAAGAGCGTCCCGTAACACACCAGATCCGCCCCGCCTTTTTCGATGATCTGGTTTCCCAACTGGGCGGTATAGCCCCCATTGACCATCAGGGCCTGGTGAAAGTGCTGTCGCACAATCGGCGTCAATAAAGTGGATCCCGCCGGTGGGACCCTGGGTCCAGAAACCCCCTCCACCACATCCAGGAAAGCCAGCTTGCGCTTGTTGAGTTCCTGGGCCAATAGGGTGTAGGTAGCCACGGGATTCGAGTCGGACATGGAATAATGGTCGAAATAAGGCGAGATCCTGTAACCCACCCGGTCGGGGCCCCAAACGCTCACGACCGCATCCACCACTTCCAAAGGCAGGCGCAGTCGGTTTTCCAGGCTTCCCCCGTAGGCGTCTGTTCGATGGTTGGTGCCGTCCTTGGTGAATTGCTCCAGGAGGTATCCGTTAGCCCCATGGATCTCCACCCCGTCAAAGCAAGCCTCCTTTGCGTTTTCCGCCCCCTTCTTGAAGGCCGCCACTAGCTCGGGTATCTCCGAAAGTTCCAGGGCCCTGGGCGTCTCAATTTGCTTCAACCCCTTGGGCGTGTAAAGCTGTCCCACCACCGGAAGGGCCGATGGCGCGACCGGCAGTTTGCCGTCGTGAAAATCCGAATGGGAAACCCGGCCCACGTGCCAGAGTTGGAGGAATATCCTCCCCCCCGCTTTATGCACCGCGTCGGTGATCTTGGCCCAGCCCTTTACCTGTTCGGGGGAATGGATACCGGGAGTATTGGGATAACCCTGCCCCATGGGAGTCACTTGGGTGGCCTCGGTGAGAATGAACCCGGCGGAAGCCCGCTGGGTGTAATAAGTCACAGCCAGGGGGTTTGGGACATTTCCCTCGACAGCCCTGCACCGGGTCAAGGCGGACATGACCATTCGATTCTGGATTTCCAGCTTGCCTAGTTTGAAAGGGGAAAAAAGATTCATGACTGCTCCTTATACGGGATTAAATTGAAACTCTATAACTAGTACCTGAATTTTGCGCCTAATAAAAAAACCATCTAGGAAACCATTATAGGATAAGGGTTGCGAAGCCAACTCATCCTAAAAGAGGGTCCCCCAGATGGTGAAACGTCAAGATACGCCTCAGAAATCAAACCCGCAAGTCCAGAAAAAAGCCAATCGAAACGGGAGAATCGCGCCCAAGATTACGGCCAATACTCCCGTAGGTATTTGCGAAGACCGCCTAACAGCTTTTGGCGGATTGTTGGCATTGGCGAAGATGTTCGACCTTCTTGATTTTGAGCGGGAATTCAAAAAACACTATGCCGCACCTAAACGCCTTCCGAATTTGGGCCACTACCGGATGGTAAGCGGCATCCTAATGCTTCTTTTCATCGGGTTCCAAAGACTTGGCCATTTTGCCTACCTGCGGGGTGAGGTCATGCTGTGCGGTTTACTGCGGGTTCCCTTGTTGCCGGTAGTGACAACTTTTTGGAGATACCTGAGGTCGCTGGGGATCGGGCAGTCGGCATCGTTGCTGAATCTGAGTGGGGCGTTACGGGCCAAGGTTTGGGGACAGGTGAAATATGCCCCCAAGAAGGTGGAGATCAACATCGATACCACCACCGCAACGGTCTACGGAAATATCGAGGGAAGCCGAAAAGGATACAACCCCAAGCACCGGGGCAAGAAGGGACTGAGGCCCATTCTGTGTTTTCTCCAGGAAACCCGGGAATATTTGTGCGGAACCCAAAGACGCGGAACCACCCTTAGTTCTGAGGAAGTGGCCCGCCAAATTAGACAATTCCGGCGACTCTTGCCGTCCTGTGTCCGGACGATTCTGGTGCGCGGTGACGGTGAAATGATCGGCTGGGAAAGCGTGAAAGCCTGTGAAAAAGAAGGGTTTTCTTTCATCTTCGGGAACAAGCGGCATGACCCGCCTTTCACGAAAAAGGGTTGGTACCGCCATGGAGAACACGAATACAACGAATGTGTCCATCAACCCATAGGCTGGCAACAACCAGTCCGGTTTGTGGCGATGAGGACGCTGGATGAAAAAGCGCGGGAGAAACAATTGAGCCTTCCTGAAATGGAAGGATATGTCTACCGAATCTTCGCGACCAACTGTCTGGGAGCACCCCATCGGGTGGTTGAGGAATACGACCTGCGCGCGGATGTGGAAAACCTGATTGGTGAGGCGCAACGGGAGGGGTTATTAGCAATTCCCTCTAAGAGTTTCCAAAGCCACCATGCTTTTTTCCAGATCGTGATGCTGGCTTACAACCTCTGGAGGTGGATGAAACTAATGGTGGGCCATTGTGGAAAAGAAAAGCGACCGGGAAAGAAGCCACAGGAGAAGGAACAGATCACCATGCCGGACCATACCCTTCGGATCGCACGTTTGAAGATGCTCTTTGTAGCCGCCCGAATCCAGTATCACGGCCATCGGGATGTGGTGAGGTATTCAATCCATGATGATAGGACAGCGGGCCTATTGGGTTTCCTCAAATACCTTGATCGAAAACGATTGGAAAGACCCAGGGCGGCCTAGAAGTGGCTTGGTGCAAAAAATTCTTTGCACATAAGTTCACTTCTGATGAAAATGGCCACTGTCGGGTCCCGATTCAGGCCGATCTGGCCACGGAATCGGTAAACTCGGTGCAAAATTCAGGTAGTACAAATATTTGATTGGAATTACAACCAAGAGGATGGGGGGAAAGGGGGTCTTTTGAAAAAAATTCGGTTACCGAAATGAAAGTAAGTCGATTTATTTGCCTCAGTGATTAGTGGCAAGGATTGGCCATGAGAACAGATCCCAACAAGGCGGAACCAGCGAGGGCCAAGCGGATAAACCTATAGCGCAAACTATATTCCCACCTTTTAGCTTGTTCCTCTGTTTCGGCGATCCGTCTCATGACGAGTCTTACGAAACCTTCCGACGGCTTAAATTCTTCCATGTCACAAACCTCCGAATCGTTTTTCCAGTATCAGCCTGAGAACTTGTTTCGTCCGAAAGAACCGGGCTTTCACCGTGCCTGCCGGGATCTTGTCCCTGCGGGCCTGTTCAATCTGCGCGAATCCCTCTAAATGTTTCATCAACGCCCGCCGGTGATTCTCAGGCAGGATATTCAGGCACTCCCTGATGGCCTCCACCCTCTCTTTCTCAAGAAGGTTTTCCTCAGGATTATTTCCCCTCCCCGGCAGGTGGAAAAAATCCTCCAACGACAAAAAAGGGCGTTTCTTCCGGATCTCGCTGTAAACCTTGTTCCGGGCGATCGTGAATAGCCAGGCCGAGAAGGGCGTCCCCCTTTCGGGGTCGAATCGGCCGAGGGATTGGTAAGCGCTGAGGAAAACCTCCTGCCCCACATCCTCCACCATGGATGGGTTTCCGAGAAGGTGGTAAATGAAGTTCAAAAGGGGACGGTGGTATTTTTCAACCAGCGCGGAAAAAGCCTCCCGGTCCCCCGCTTTGACTTTCCGGATAATTTCCTGGTCTTCCAAGGACGACCCTTGGCTCGAGGTTTTTGATTCACCCATCTGTCAAACCCGGTCTCCGGGCAAGGTCCCGGTTGAATCTTAATGGACTATTTTAAACATGCGGCTGAATTCGGGATGGAAGTTTTTCGAGTGCCAGTAGATCATCCAAGCTTTCCCTTTGACGAGTTTCTCATCCAATTGGCCCCAATAACGGGAGTCCAGGCTGTTGTCCCTGTTATCCCCCATCATGAAATAATGGCCCGCTTCCACCGTGACAGGCCCGAAATTATCCCGACTGCTCCTGAGCCCATCCGCCGTGGGCGACTCCTCATCCCCAACCGGTTCGAGCGGGTCCCCCGCTTTCAAGATCCGGGGATCGATATGCTGTACGTAAGGCTCCACTTGCTTCACCCCGTTCACGTAAAGCTCCTTGTCCTTGTAGGCCAGGATGTCCCCCGGTGTCCCCACGCACCGTTTGACGAAATCTTTGGTATGGTCCTTGGGAAAGACGAAAACCACGATATCGCCTCTTTGGGGCTTTTTGAATTCAAGGAACCTTTTGGTGCTGTTCCAAATCGAGTAGCCGTACTCGTATTTTTTCACCAGGATATAATCCCCAATCTTTAGGGTGTCTTCCATAGAGCCGGAAGGTATCACAAAAGGCTGGAGTAGGACGGCTTTGAGGGCCAGGGCCAGCAGAAGAGCCACCCAAAGGGAATCCACCGTTTCCACCCATGCCCCCAAGGATGGATTCCGCCGGACCGCCGGAATGGCCCAGCGAAAACAAATCTCAAGCAGGGTCAAAATCACCGCCGCCGCGTATAGGTAATAATTCATGTTTTCCATTTGGTTGAATCCGCCTTTATTGTTTTGTTGCTATAAGTTAATACGCGCCAAGCCCAAAAAGGTTGCGTGAAAACAACTATTTGTTATTGCAGCCTGGGCATGAGGATTAACGAGCTGGCAAATTACTAGGTGCCACAATAAAGGGATCAGACCCCTTTTCCAATGCTCATTCTGGGTCTCTATTTATTGCTCGGCTCTTTTCGGAAAATATTTTTCGAATTATACGCCATTAATCCAATAGGAATTGAAATCCAAACCCTCCATGGGTTATAAAGACCAACTTTTACAATTCCCGAAGGGAATAAGATTAAAAACTTGATATTTAATGCCGTGTCGGTATTGTCACCCACTGAAAAATAACCTTGCGATGGCGGTAGCCAAAACATGTTTAAATTGATGGACCCAAATAAAATAGCTACTAACCAAAATGCTTTTTCCCATCCTCCGATCATCTCATTCTGCAGGCATTTAATGAATGTGATCGCACAAAAAAGAAAAAGACCATAAGCAAAGAAAAGAAAAACGTATTGCAACCAATTGCGGTTCGTGAAATGAAATGGAAATATTTCATCATATCTATACTTAGCCCCATTGAAATACATTCCATTGACTTGAAAACTTTCCCCATGAGGGGCTGTTACAACTTGGATGATGATTGAGCCTTTTTTAAAATCCGCATAATATCTCAGGCCTTTTCCGAGAACTCGGCCCGACTTATCTTTGACATCTTCGTTTTCGGTCAAGTGGACGGATTGGATTTCACCCATTTTATTCAAGATATCGGTCATCTTGGGGTAAAGGTTGATGAATTGATTACGAATATCAGGGGCGAAAAGAGGTTTTATTTTTTCCAGAGGTTCGTTCTTGAAACGAAATATAAAACCCCTGCTAAACTCATCTTGAGAACTTTGGTTTGCCTCTAAATTTTTAGAAAAATTTTAATTTACAGGACCCCAAAATATTGAAGTGGCAATCACAATGGCTAAACCAATTCCAAAGTTTTTGTTGATAAAAGTTTTGAATTTATTTTCCATTGATTAAACAATAATAACAAAAGATGCGATTGGATGATTCGGTTTATTCCGGGAATAATACGGATTTTTACGGATAACAGTACATATTTATTCTCGGGTTATTTGTGTTTTTGATTGAAACTACAGTTACTTTGCAATGCAAAGTACTTTTCAAATAACTTTTTCAAAGTTAACCCACCCCGTTTGGGTTAAGACCTCACCGCATAGATTTATTTCTTTTGAGGTTTATTCTCTCCCTTACAAACAAACAAGGTGGCGGATAGGGGCGCGAGGGAATACTCAAAATGGTCCTTGTCGATCCCACCTTCCTTGATCTTCTGGACCTCCGGTGATTTGCCGTCGAACCCGTAACAGACATATTTCTTGTAGGCGTCTTTTCCTTGGAACTTGAACTTTCCGTGGATAGAGTCCTTTTGGCTCTTGTTCAGGACCACCAGCCAAAGGGTGTCTGGCTGGGAGGGGTCTGTCGCGGCGTAGATGGAGGCCAAAGCCACATCCCCGGCCGTGGCTGAGACGGAGGTTCCGCCGATGGTCGCGTTTTTCCCGTCGTAATTGCGGTAGAGCTTGAAAGCCGCCTTGTTATAGGGGTTCAGGTCTCCCCAATAGTTCGACATATAAACCCCTGTTTTTCCAAAAATCCCCAGCACGTCCGCCTGGGCGATCTTATCATCCTTAACACAACCGGACGGCAGGTTCTATGGATTTGGTCTAATAGACTGCGGGTGTTTCGCTTCAAATCGGTCACCGGCCTGATATCCCCGGAAAATTTGATTCCCATATCCGCCCCCTTAGCGCAAGCATCGGGTGACCAGCCTTGGCGGACTGTCCAAGCGGTCTTAAATGTGGTTTAAAAAATCCTCAAGTCCAACTTTCGCTTGTTTTAGGATGTGCGCCAAGGTAGATCTCAAAACAGGTTGGTGGGCAGGCACTGTGATTTTGATGACTTCCCCATCAGGGGTTGATCTCTGCAGCCTGATATGGCTTCCCTTTTGACGCACCACGACAAAACCCAATCTTTGGAGGGATGAAACAATACGATGATAAGGAAGACTAGGAACCTTGCTCAAACGGCGATTTTTTCAATTATTGCGTTTGGACTGGCCAACAAATCATCATCCACCGGCTCCAAATACAAACTAATGGCTTCCCGGATATTTTTCAGTGCCTCTCTTTTAGTTTTACCCTCAGAAATACATCCTGGAAGAGCGGGAACAAGAGCCGTATAACCACCTTCTTCACTTGGTTCCAGCAGGACTTTTAAATCCATTTGGCGCCCCCTTAATCAATTGTTTTCATTAAAAGTATATTACATCGAAAGAATAGATTCAAAGTCAGGCCCCTATATTAACACCCAAAAAACGCAAAAATCACATTGGAAGTCAGTTAAGGTGCGCCCTTTCGG
The DNA here is from genome assembly GCA_963796105.1 of candidate division FCPU426 bacterium. GTDB lineage: Bacteria > Oederibacteriota > Muellerivitia > Muellerivitales > Muellerivitaceae > CAWCKJ01. The sequence goes on along the minus strand of CAWCKJ010000010.1, from coordinate 47,515 downwards.
GTCGCCAGTTCACTACTTTTGAGTTTTATTCTCTCCCTTACATACGAACAAGGTGGCGGATAGGGGTGCGAGGGAATACTCAAAATGGTCCTTGTCGATCCCCCCTTCCTTGATCTTCTGGACCTCCGATGACTTGCCGTCGAACCCGTAACAGACATATTTCTTGTGGGCGTCTTTTCCTTGGAACTTGAACTTTCCATGGATGGAGTCCTTTTGGCTTTTGTTCAGGACCACCAGCCAGAGGGTACCGGGCTGGGAGGGGTCTGTCGCGGCGTAGATGGAGGCCAAAGCCACATCCCCTGCCGTGGCTGAGACGGAGGTTCCGCCGAAGGCCGCGTTTTTGCCGTCGTAATTGCGGTAGAGCTTGAAAGCCGCCTTGTTATAGGGATTCAGGTCCCCCCAGTAGTTCGACATATAAACCCCTGTTTTTCCAAAAATCCCCAGCACGTCCGCCTGGGCGATCCCGCCGGAGATATGGTTTCCTCCCCCGTAGTCATACTCCGAGAAAGAAAGCTTCGTCCCGGGATAATTTTTGTCGATCTTCTCCTGGACCCAGGGAATGAGGCGGATGGGCTTGTTGTGCGTGGACCACTGGGTGATCCAGCTTTTCTCGATGTAATCGGGGTCCCAAAGACTACGGGGCGCTTGGACCCTGGCATCGATGGAATCGGATGTGACATCATTCTCCGTGATGCGCATTCCCCCGCCCTGGGCTTCTGGGTACCAATGGAGGTCGAGCACGTGCAATAATCTTTGGCCGTCCTTCTTTTCCTGCGCTTGGAACTGGGCCAGGTAGTAATCGAGGTAGGAACCATAGGTCTTGTTCATTTCCACGTAGTCCGGCGATTCCTGGAGGCTGAGGAACTCCTGCCAACCATATGCCACCGGCCCGAAGATCATGGCTGTAGGATCCACCTTGAGGATGGCATGGGCTAGTTGGACCGACTTATCAAAGATCTCGGGATAGGTGAGCTTGTCCGGGTGGATGCGGAGGTGCTTGCCGCACCAAAGGGCGGGCTCGTTGTCGAGGTCGTAGAATTTGATGCCACCCTTGGAGGCCGACTTGAAGGTCTGGACCAGGTAGTTGACAAACTCGTCGTCATAGACGACCTTGCTGTCCGGACTGGGTGTCAGGGTGTAGTCTTCTTTTTTCGCGAACTCCAATTTGGCCCAGCGGGGACTCGGGGCCGTCTCCTCCTTCAATACCTCGCCCTTCTTATCGGCGGACACGTAGCCCGCCATCTGGATCGTGACGAGCGATTCCAGCCCCGCTTTCTGGTTGTCCTCCACGAAATGCCGGTAAAGAGCGCCAGGCTGGTCGCAATCGGCGTATTTAACCGGAGAGACGCAGAGCCAATCGTCGCTGGAGTTCTTCCAATCGGTCCCGGCGTTGGAGTAGTTGTTGGTCCAGTTGTATCCAGTCATGCGGTTGCCGCCCAGCCTGCGGACGGTCGCGTTCATGCCTGTTGGATCCTGACTGTTCAGGCCGTAGATATAGGGGCTGATGGGCCCGAGCACTTGGTCCGGCATCACGACAAACTCGAGATCCTTGGTTACGGTCACGGGTGCTGGGGCGCTTGAGGCGGCCGCGGCCGTCCCGTCCGTCTCGACCTGCCCGAACAAAAGCACCGCCGCCCCCGCCATTTGAGGGGCGAAATTCATCCCAGAAGTTTTGCTAAGGTCCATCAAATGTCCCGTAATGGCGTCAGGAGGGGTGTAATAGGGGTCCTTGCGGAAACTGGCCAGCGGGATGGAGATTTCCGCCCAATCCGTGCTGACCTGCGCCTTGGCGATGTACTGAACGTTATAGGCGTCCTTCAAAGCGACTTGGATGTCTCCCGGTAGCGTGGACTTGGCCATGAACTTCAAATTCGCCCCTTTTGACAGGTCCGCCATGAAATTGTGCCAGATGCCGCAATAGCCACTCTGCATGAGATTGGAGGTCAGTTTCAGGGCCTTCTGCCCGCTCTTGGGCCCCGCGTCCACGGCAAAATCGATCTTGGAGCCGTTGCTGTCCATATAGGTGCCGGTATTCGCCGCTTGCACCCCGGTCCAATCCTCCACCACCGCCGCGAAAACCGCGGGTGAAAGGAATAAGAGTACCGCCATCAATCCAAAAATTTTTCTCATGTGTTTCTCCTGTTCAAAATATTGCGTCCGCTAAACTCACAGCTCACTTGGCATAATCCATGGCGCGGTAAAGTTTTCCGCTACCTTCCTTCTCTTCCAATAGTACCGGCACAAGGGCCCCCGGCAAAACCCGATCAGGATCATTCGGAGCTTGCGGCCCCCCCAAGTCGGTTCTGAGCCATCCCGGGTCCATTAAATTGATGAGCACGCCCGTCCCAGCGAGGGTCGTGACAAGATCCCGCACATAGCGGTCCAGCGCGGCCTTGGAACAGCTATAGGGCATCAACTGCGGCTGATCGGCGATACCGGAAGTCACATTCACGATACGGCCCCAGCCCCTCTCTACCATTTTGGGGATAAAGGCGTTGCAGATCAGGGCTGGCACGGTCACGTTCACCAGGAAACTCATGACATATTCATCAGCGGTGGCCCCGTATTTATCTTCGTGATATTTCGCCATGATCGCCGCGTTGTTATAAAGAATGTCGATATGGTCCCCCGACAGGCGCCGGGCCTCGGCGATTAAACGCTCCACTTGCCTCAGGTCGGACAACTCCGCCGCGATCGAATAAGCCTCGACTCCCTTGGCCTTCAGTTCCTCCACCAATTTTTTCGTGCCCTCTAAATTCCTGCTTTGCAAAATCAATTTACAGCCTTGATCCGCCAAAGCCCTGGCGACTCTCACTCCCACGCCCCGGCTGGCGCCGGTCAACAAAACCCATGTGTTTTTTATGCTGATCATTTTTCTTACCATCCCTCTCATCCAATAAGTTAATTTTATACAAAATCCCGGTCAATCATAATACCCAATTCGATTACTCCATCCGCAAAAGAAAGAGGCTGATCAACCCCAAAAGGATCCCGGCGGCGCGGGTGGATGAAAGCGGTTCCTTGAAGAAGAAAAACCCTCCCAGGATCGTCAGCAAGGTGCTTCCAATGAGGACGAAGGAGCCTGCCACCGAAAGCTGTCCGCCCCTCGAGAAGACGATGAAAAAAGCCACGGAACCCGCGGCGGCGCAAAACCCGGCGGCCATGGAAAAGGCGACTCCCAGCGAAGTCGCCGATTCCACCGACCCGTTGAATCTCCTCCATAGAAAAAACATCAAAAGAAGCGCCGTCGCGAAACCCTCCAAAAGCAAGGGCCCCAGGATTCCGCCGATTTTAGGTCCCGCGGCCCGGGTGAAAATATTAAATAGTCCGTAAAAAATGGTCGTCAAAGAAATGAAAACCCACTGGCTGTTCATCCGCAACTCCTATCCTCGATATAAAAACAATCAGATTATTAAAAATACCTTCCTTTGACCAAGGCATGGCCCAACGTGAAGTAGCACCCTGCGTCAATCATGGAAAAGATCCCGAAGCCAATGAAGGTCCAGGTCGTGAGGTGGACATTCAGCATCCTGGCTTTCTCATGCAAGGCGTCGTGATAGTCATCGGTATTCCTGCGGGCGACCAAGTAAATGGCCAAGATGAGGACCATGGGCAAGGCGTAGCCGATGTTATAAAGCAGGATGTACCCGCACAACGCCGGAAGCTCCAGTTGAAGCGTCGAGTACTTGCCCAAGGCTATCAAATAGGGGATGGAAACAGGAAAAGACGTAATCGATATGAAAGCGCCGGCCACAAAGGCGAAGAGGCTGTTCATAGTCTTGAGTCTCGAGATAATCATGTTTTCAGCCCTGCCCTGCGGGGCCTTTTTCTTCCTGAAGTAATACCAAATCCCGATGGCGACCATGACCACGCCCGTCAATAATTCCGATTGGTAATAAAGCGGATTGGATATGGAATCCATGGACGGGAAAAACTGTTTCAGGAACAGCCGCAAATCATCCAGCGCGAAGTATCCGGCGAAGCCGCAAAAATAATAGGCCCCGCTCAACCCGGCCAGATAAAAAAGGGCGTTTCGGATCGGATGAGTGGTTGTGAGCAGGAGGACGAAGATAATGATTTGAAGGGTGGTAGAGAGACTGTCAAACAAGGAGATGGAGAAGGTGTAAAAAATCACGCTCATTTAATTTGGGTGTCTTTCATGCCGGCTTAATATTATGGGTTGCTTCCGGAGGAAACCTCGTCGAGGTAAGCCTTGAAGGAGACCATGTCGTTTTCCTTCATGGCCAGGAAACGGATTCCCGCGCTCGCCTCTTTCGACCATACCACCTCGGCCACCGCTTTCAGCATTTTCATAGAGCCGGGAAGCAATATCTCAAGGCTCAAGACGGTCCCGATCTTGAGCGCCATCCCCGCGACCAGGCACATCCCGCTGATGCTGACATTTACCGTGTGGGCTTTTCTTTCCTTCTTATAGGGGTCCAGGAGGCTCCTGATTTCGTCCTTATTGTCCATTTCCCTGAAGAGGATGGGAATTCTCACGGCGAACCGGGGATCGACGCGCTTCTCGTTTTCCAAATAAGCTTCCGGCATACGCTTCCTTTCAATCCATGTCTTGCTCTGTATTTCATATCTAAATCTAGGCCAGTCTTATTTTACACTTTCCCGGCGCCGCTGTGTGCATCTTGGATGAGCATAAGGATGGTTTCCAGTTCCCCCCCGTCGCACCAGATTGCTCCGCATTGATCGTCCGAACAATGGTTAATGACCACCTGGGTCAGGATGGAGTGGATGCTCCTTCCCATGGGACTTTCGCAAAATGGGCACTGGATATCCGGAAATGGGTCCCGGTCCTTGAGGGGCCCTTTTTGGACGTCCCGCCAAATCCGGGCCTTCCGAATATCCTCGGGAAGAAAGGTTATTTCCTCCCGGGTGATGAGCCTTTCCAAGACTCCGCCCTTTAAGAGATGGCCCTTGCAGTAACTGCATTGTTCCGCTTCCGCTCCTTCCATATGGATTTCCATCAGGGGAACCTTGCAACGGGGGCAGGCTTGCTGGGTCACAGCCCCCTGGACCTGTTTTTGAAATAGCGGGAGCAACTCGGCTGTTTCCGAGGCCTTGGTCACTTCCTGGCTTCCCGCCGGACATACCCACGAGGAGGGCGTGATGATACCCGCGGTCAGAAGCTGGAGGGGGGTATAGGGCCCCATCCACTGGTTGTTTTGGAATGTCATGAACGCCGGCTCTTTATCGCCGAGCGGGGTTCCCACGGGGGATCCCGGAGCCGGGGCGGCTTTTTCCTCCCGCTCCACCGCTTCCTGAAGGGTCTTCACGTCCGATTTCGCCCAATTCAGGAGCTTGGTCAAGCGCTTGGAGACTGGCGGGTGGGTGCTGAAAAGATCAGGCAATAACCCTTCCTGCTCGGCTAATTCCGATTGGTTCGGGTCCATGATGAAAACCGCGGAATAGGTGTCCGGCATGTCCCCCCGGTACCGATGGGAAATCTTGTAAAGCCCCTCCGCCAGGGATAGGGGGTCCTTGCACATCTGGACCCCGTCCGCGTCGGCTAGGTATTCCCTTTCCCTGGATATAGCCATGCTGATGAGCCTGGTCAAGAAGTAGCCCACACCTGAAATCTGCCAAAGGACCAGGATGATCAGGGAACCGCCTCCACCCCCAATGCGCTTTCCATAGGAATTCCCGTAGTCGGCTATCCGCGCGGAAGTCCCTGAGGAAAGAATCCGCCCCAGGGCCGAATGGATGTCCCCGAAAACACTGAACAAGAAGCTGGCGGTTGTCACGAGTTTCGTGTCCTCATGCAGAAGGTGCGCGGCCTCGTGCGCGACGACGGCCGAAAGCTCCCCGCGGGTCAGCTTGGACAAGAGCCCCTCGGTGGCTCCGATGGCTGAACCGCCCCGGGAATCCTGCAAGGAAAAGGCGTTGCACCCGGGCGTGGAAAGCACCACGGGCTGAATACCTCGGATGCCGGTGGCGGCCCCTGCCTCCGCCACGATATGGATGAATTGGTCGTGGTAAGTATCGCCGGGATCCGCGGGCCGGGCCTGGATTTGAGAAAGCATATCCTCGAGCGATTTGTTGCGGACATACATGAAATGGCCTGCGGCGACCACGGCCGCGGTCAAAGTCGTGAAGATCATGATCCCGGGAAGATCCGAGCCGATTCTCGCGGTGAACCTGAGCTTGAGCATTAAATATACGGAAAGGGCCATCAAATCCGCGAAGAAAACATAAAGAACGATCAAAAGAAAAAAGAGGAGAAAAGTCGCTCTTTTAGTGCGCTGTTTGGCCTCGAAAACTGTTTCAGCGGGTAAAGAATAAAACATCCCTGCCTCGGTCCTGATCGGGCGTTATAAAGCTTCCGGTCGGAATCAGAGTTTGACTTGCGGGACTTCCTTATCCGAGTCGGCCGCCTTCAGGAATTCCCTGGGTTGGAAATGAAAAGGACCCGCGATGAGATTGGACGGGAACTGCTGGGCGATCGTGTTGAAATTGGCCACCACGTCGTTGTAATGGCCCCGGGAATAGGCGATCTTGTTCTCGGTGGAGGTGAGCTCCTCCTGGAGCTGTTTGGCGTTCTCGTTGGATTTCAGGGCGGGATAATTTTCCCAGACGGCCAGGAGCCGCCCCATGCCGTTGGTGATGTCGCTTTCCGCCTTCATTCGGTCGGCCATGTTGGAGGCGCCCATGGCGCTGGCGCGTGCCTGCATGACCTGGGTGAGGGTGTTCTTCTCGAAATCCATGACCCCCTTGACTGTTTCCACGAGATTGGGGATGAGATCGTGCCGTCGTTTAAGTTGGACGTCGATTTGGCTCCAGGAGTCGTCCACCTCCACCCTGTAACGAACCAAATGGTTGTAGACCGAGATGAAATAAAGCGCCAAAAGAACGACGATTCCTAAAATGAAAAACAAAACCACTAGCACAATACCCATGGCCATGAGGCGCTCCTTTATTTTAAGGTTGCTCTAAGTATAGGCCGTTCGAATGAGCCTTTGTAGGCCATTTTCAAACAGGATGGCCCGGCTTTTTCCCGGTCAGCGATTCCACAGCCTCCGGATAATAAAGATTTCCTTTATTCTTGACAGTTCAGAGAGCCTTCGATAATCTTCTATACCTTTTCAACATCCATTTCATCGCAAGCGCTTTAGACCACTTTAATAGCACCCGGAGGGAACCATGGCTCGTTCCAAAAAAAAGACATCCTCGAAAAGTTCCGCGAAAAAAACCAAAAAACCAGCCCCGAAAGCGGCGGCAAAATCAGCTCCCAAAACAGCCGTGGTAAAACCAGCCCCGAAGAAAAGACTTAAAATCGACCCGGCTTATGTTCCCCTTCTCAAGAAATTACAGGACCGCCGCAATGAGATTACCGGCCAGGTCAATCATCTTGAGATGGACCTCCGCGAGGAAATCGCGGACAACCAAAATGTACCGGGCGACATGGCGGATCACGGCTCCGGGGAACTCACACAGCACCTTTCCCTCACCCTGATGGAAAACGACCGGATTGAGTTGGAGAGGATTGAGAAGGCTCTTTCGCATATGACGGACGGGACTTACGGATCTTGCGAAGTCTGCAAAAAATCCATTCCCATGGCCCGAATGAAAGCCATTCCTTGGGCGACCCGCTGTATCAATTGCCAAAGCCGGATGGAAGGCGCCTGAGTTTAAACTTTTCATTCGCAGCGAGTTTAGCCGGCTAAGGGCCAAGCTCATTCATCGCGTTTCCACTGTCTGACTAGTTAAAAAGGCCCGCCTCTTCCTTTCTTTAAGAAAATGCGCTCAATCCCGTAATCCTTTTAGGTTGACCCGCGCCTGAACCCCCGATAGCATAAACTTCATTATGATAACGAAGATTTTTAATTCCCTGTTTTTCACTATTTTAATTTCAGGCTTTTTCCTTCCCGGTTATACCCAGGCCAAGCATCATCCGACCCCCACCCCATTGCCTACCGAAACGGAAACCCCCACGCAAACACCCCCTGAAACACCTACTCCCACGCCCTGGGCCGGGGAGAAACTTTACGTTTTCGACGCCATGTGGGGTTCCAAGGGGACGGACATCAACCAATTGAACATTCCGGAAGGGGTCGCTGTCGGCCCCGACGGCCTGCTTTACATCGCAGATACCGCCAACAACCGGATCCTGGTCTGGGATACCAACGGCAAGCCCATCACGGCCTACGGCTCCTTCGGAACCTCCGCCACCTGGAGGAACCCCCCCCAATTCAACCACCCGACCGCCCTTTTGGTGCTTCCCCCGAGGAAAATTTTCGTCTCCGACACCTTGAATAACCGTGTCGTGGTGCTGGATGAGAAAGGCTTAGTAGTCTCCACTTGGGGAAGCCAAGGCAACGCCAATGGCCAATTCAACACACCCCATACCATCCTCAAGGACCATTACGGGAATATCTGGGTCCTGGATACGGGAAATTCCCGGGTCCAGAATTTCAGCAACATGGGGGTTTTTAATTTCACCTGGGGTTCCTATGGAACCCAGCCCGGTTTCATGAATCTCCCCTGGGGCATCGCCTTGAATAACATCGACCAGGCCATCGTGGCTGACACGGGAAATTTCAGGATGGAGGTATTTAACGACCAATCCTCCGCCTCGACCAACCTTGCCCCCGTAACCGTCCAAGGCTGGTACGGGGAAGGGCCCTACCAATTCAAGGAACCCTCGGGGGTGGCGGTCACCCCCTCAGGGATCGGGGCCATTCCCGATGGAGTGGGCGGAGTGGTGGATTTCTATAACAGCCGGAACGGCGATTTCGAGTTCTTGAGCCTTTGGCGGGCCAAGGATGAAATCCTGAACGAGAACTTCTCGCCCCGTTTCAGGGGCATCGCCAGCGACTCCCAAAACCGTCTTTATATCACGGACGTACAAAACAACGTCATAATCCGTTTAAGACCCAAAAAGGATCTCTCTACGCCTAACACCCCGACCCCGATTCCGCCCACCCCCACCGAGGTTGACGTCAATCCTTATGGCGGGGCCGGTTATCCCATCCGCTGATCCTGCTTTTTCTGGCGGGCCCACCTCGTCTATGTTAAACTTCACTTTCTCACGGCCATGAAAACCCCATGGTCAAAGAAAATCAATTCGCTAAAACTCTTTCACCGCTTTTAGACAACATCGTCCTGAAACGCGAGCTTTTATGAAAAAACCTTATTCCATCGTCACAGGCGGAGCCGGTTTCGTCGGCTCGCACCTTTGCGATTTTCTGATCAGCTTGGGCCACCATGTGATTTGCGTGGACAACCTCATTACCGGCAAGATGGAAAACATACAGCATCTCAAGGGCCACCCAAGCTTCCGGTTCGTCAAACGCGACGTGATCAAGGGCCTGCCAAGATTTCTCGGCAATTTCAGGAGGGGGTTCCCCCGGTTCTTCCCCAAAGCCGACTATATTTTTCACCTGGCTTCCCCCGCCTCCCCCGAGGGTTACATGAAGAACTCCATCGATACCATCCTGGTCAATTCCATGGGTTGCCTTCAACTTTTGGAATATTGCCGGAAAAGGAAATCCAAGTTCCTGTTCGCCTCCACTTCCGAGGTATACGGAAGCCCCCATGTCCACCCCCAGACTGAGACCTATTGGGGCAACGTCAATTCCTTCGGCCCCCGGTCCTGCTATGACGAGAGCAAAAGACTCGGCGAGGCATTGGTTTATGAGTACATCCGCAAATTCGGGGTGGATGCCCGCGTCATCCGGATTTTCAATACCTATGGACCGCGCCTGAATGAAAACGACGGCCGGGTCGTCTCTAACTTGATCAACCAATCGTTGAACGGCGGGCCCCTTACCATCTACGGAGACGGCTCCCAGACCCGGAGTTTTTGTTATGTCACCGACTTGGTTCGCGGGATCTGGGCTGCCATCTCCGGGGAAAAAACCATGGGCGAGGTATTCAACCTGGGCAATCCCCAGGAAACCAATATCCGCGACTTCGCCAAGTTGGTTTCGCGGCTTTGCGGGGTATCCGGGCTCAAAATAAAACATTTACCCCTCCCCCAGGACGATCCCATCCGGCGAAAACCCGATATTTCAAAGGCAAAAGCAAGGCTCCGCTGGAAACCGCAGGTGAGCCTAAAAGAAGGTTTGGGTCATACCATTGATTATTACAGGGCCAGAAGATAAATTTACTTGATCGTTTTCCATCTCCATTTTCAAAGAGGTCCTCATGAAAGCAGCCGTCCTTTACCCCCCCTTCCGGAAAGACGGGGAATTCCCGCTTTTGACCCAAAACCGCCACATGAAGTTTTCAAAGTCCCTCGAGGTCCGGATATTCCCCCTGGTTCCCGGGCACTTGGCCACCAACCTGAAGCACTTGGGACACGAGGTTCTTTGGCTGGATGGGATCAACCGCAGGATGAGCGACGCGGAATATGATTCCCACCTGGACGCGTTCAACCCCGAGATCGTCTTCCTGGAAACGAAAGCCCCGGTTCTTTACCGCCACTGGAAATATATTGATGAATTGAAAAAACGCTATCCCGGCATTAAAACCGTCCTGATGGGCGACCACGTCTCCTTTTTCCCGGAGGAGTCCGTTTTAAACTCGAATGTCGATTACGTCATGACCGGCGGGGATTACGATATCGTCGGCCGCAACCTGGTTGAACATCTTTCAGGCAAAACGGCCTTGGGCCCGGGACTCTGGTTTCGGGGAGCCGACGGCAAGGCCGCCACGACCGGTCCCCACAAGTTCGAGGAAAAATTGGACTCCCTGCCTTTTATCGACCGGGTGCTGACCCGCACCCAGGATTACGGCGAGGCTTATCTTTTGAAGCCCACCGCCTATATCCTGACCGGACGCGGCTGCGGCGCCCCGAAGGAATCAGGGGGCGGCGTTGGTCTTTGCACCTTCTGCATTTGGCAGCACGCCCTTTGGAACAGGACCGCGCGGCTGCGGTCCCCCGCCAACGTGGCCGCCGAAATGGAAATCTGCGTCAATAAATACAAGATTTGGGAATTTTTCGACGACAATGAATCCGGCCCCATCAACAATGCCCAGTGGCTCCGGGACTTTCATGAGGAACTGAAGGCCCGCAAACTCCTGGGCCGGTTCCAATTCTCCTCCAACTGCAGGGCCGACACCCTCAACGAGGAGGTCGTGGATCTACTGGTCAAATGCGGCTGGCGCTTGTTGAAGATCGGGTTGGAAGCCGGCACGGACAGCAGCATCAAGCACTTGGCCAAGTGCGAAACGGTTGATTTAATCAGTCGCGGGGTTAAAATGGCCAAAGACAGGGGCCTCAGAGTCCTTTTGACCACCATGATGGGCTATCCCTGGGAGACGGAGGAGGATGTCCGCCGGACTTACGAGGTCACCAAGGACCTTCTTCTTTACAAAGTGAGGGCGGGAGACTGCATGCAGGCTTCCGTGGTGATTCCCTACCCCGGCGCCCCCCTTTGGAAGGAAGCCGTCCGTAAGGGCTGGATCCTGGTGGGAGAAAAGGAATACGAGAAATACGACATGAGCCATCCGATCTTGAAGACCCAGATCAACGCGAGTTACTGGACCGCCAAGACTTGGAATCTCATGAAAAACCCGAAGTTTATCTTCAGGCAATTAGTCACTGTTAGATCCTTTAGGGAGTTGAATCTCTTATGGCGGGGTTTGCAATCCCTGCTGGGCCACGTCCAAGATTATGGGGATCCCCTCCCGGAAAGCAAAATAAACGATGCCACGCCCCAAACGGCAGCCAGCAACCCCTAAAAAAAGGGAGTCCGCACCTAAAACTCTTCCCCCTCCGGTGATTCAAACTCCCCGATGGAAAGTATGGCTGGCGGGAGGTCTCCTCTTTACGATCCTCTTGGTGGGAATCCTGTGGAGTTCGGGGGTTTTCAAGGATCTCTTTGCCGGGCCCAAAATTCCCCTGCCACGCCAGGTATTGAGCATTTCCATGGGAATGACCTGGGACCAGCTTCTTCAGAAATTTCCCGATTTAAAGAAAAAAATCAGGCCCTTTAATGACGATCCCCTTTTTAAGATCGCCACGATCGACAAGCAGGGCGGCTTGACGGGCGCCTCCAGCTTGGACCTCCTTTTATTCAAGAACCAGCTTTATTTCCTATCCGCGACTTGGGAAGGGGGAGAGGCGAATTCCATCCCCTTGGATGACTGGCAGAGGCAATATCGCCGTTGGGACAAGACCCCTTCCCAGGACAAGCAGCCCCTGGGGCCTCAAGTTCACTATAAGGAATTCCAGTTCAATGACGGCCTTACGGAAATGACCCTTCGGGACCTGGACTACCCTGACCACCTGCAAAGATGGCAGGATCTCAGGGACGCCTCCAACCTGGATGCCCAGGCCGCTTTCGCGAAATACCGTTTGGAAGCCGGGAGTTAACGGCGATTGGAACCGTTGAATCGTCAGCGGAGGCGTTTTGAACGGGATTCAATAGCTAAGGCATTTCAGCCAAATCCGCCTTTTTCGCGGTTCCGTAAAGAAGCAACCCATTCACCACGAAAATATCCGTCAATTTAAAACCGGCCGTCTCGAGTGCTTTTCTCAAACGGTTTTTGGTGAAATGATGGATATGGCCGCACCGGTATTTGTGATACTGGCTTCCGCGCAGGTAACCCATATACAGGCAATTCAAATTGAAGAGAATGAAGAAAGGGCCCAGGAAAAAATCATAGGGCACCGTCATCAGGAATGTCCCGTCATCCGTCAGGATGCGTTTCACCTCATTCAGAACTTCCTCCAGGTCGAATACATGCTCCAGGGTTTCGGACATCAAAACGACGTCGAATGTTCGGGAGGGCAGGCCGGTTTTCGCCAAATCATCGCAAACCTTGAATCCCTTGATCCTTTTTTTCTTCTCCGCCCAAGAGAGCATTTGTGTGTTGATATCCACGCCGAAGACCGGCAGCCCCTCCACATTCCAGAGACAATTGCCGCATCCCAGGTCGGCGAGTTCCATGCCGTTTTTGTAATGCTTGGAAACGAAACGGGTCAGCCTTTCATAACGCGACCGGTGGTACCAGGCCCTGAACCGGCTTACTTTGTTCCGATCCGTATAATCGTCATAATAACTCTCGTTCATTTCCCGGTATTCCACCTCGGCCATTTGAGCGGAGCTGAAGGTCGAGATCCGGTTCACCAGCGAGTTTGAAATCGCGAGAATGAAAAGGCTGGCGGCCAAGGCCCAGGGGAAATTCCACCTCATTTCCAGGAAAAAGAACAAAAGCGCGGCACTCGCGGCGGAAACAAATAGACTCAATAAAACATGAATAACGGGCGAGGTCTTCATTTGAATCTCGCGGTTCACATAAACCACGTTGTAATAGATGTAATGAAACATTTGGTTCAATAATGTTCCAATGAAAAAAGCCAAAATGGGATTCCAGGAAAAAACGATGGAAAAGGACAGCGTGAAGCAGAAGTTCAGGGCGGCGCCCAGTATTCCCCCCAAAAAAAACACCAAAAACGCGGGATGGCGCCAACGTTTTACGACTTTATGTTCAGGCACTGTTCGCTAGATCTTCCTCGCGGCGATAAAATAAGCCGCGCCCTTCTTGGTCTCAGCCCACAAAACTCCGTTCATGAGCTCCGGAATAATCCATTTTATCCAAAAACGGGGAAGAAGGGTCCACCTCCCGAATAGGACCTTCCATATCTTTGAGGGCAATGAGGTGATGAGCCATAATTCGTAGGCGTGATAAGCGGGGATGGAAACGAAATATTCCTTTTTTTCCAGTCGAAGCCCGGCTTTTTTCATCCTTCTTTCCCAGGTCAAGGCGGAATCAATATGATGATGTTTAAAAACCCTATTCAGGCTTTCGATGTATTTCCGGGAGAGATACCGCAGACCCAGGCCCTCCAGCCAATTTTGAAAAATCGAGCAGGTGTTGAAATACTCGCTTGGAACCGTGATCAGGAGCCTGCCGCCGGGCTTTAAAACCCTGGAGATTTCACCCAGAGCCGAGTCGATATCCACCACGTGTTCCAGAACGCAATTGCTGATGACTGTTTTAAACGCGTTCTTTCGGAAAGGCATTTTTAAAATATCGGCGCGGTGGGTTTTTAAGTAGCATCCGCTTTTCTCCGCCAATTTCAATTCCCCTTCGCTTAAATCAACACCCGCCTCCAGGGTCTTCCTGAACGTCGTGTGGACGAAAAAGCCATCCCCGCACCCAGCGTCCAAAACCGGATCGATTATTCTTTCCTCCGAAAATTTCTCGCACTCGAATGAACGCCAAAGCGCGTTGGCCACCGAACGGCAAGAAAGATAATCCTTGAAAAAATCCGCTCTCGTTTTTGACAAAAAAATATCCTCCCGTTTCATTCATTTTCACCGGATTTTGAGTCGCTATGGCTCACTTTAAAAAGCCGAGGATTTTTAGGCAAACTTTTCCCGGTTTCGCCCAAAACGGTAAATATTAATCCGAGTTGTTCCGGGTATAAAGCTGGTTATTTCACCTGAGTCGGCGGAACCGGACGCAAAACCACCACTTCATCCTTATGTAGGCAGGCGATAATGTCCCCGTTATCAGCGATGGTCAAAGCGGAAAGCTCCCGCATCGGGTCTTCTTTATGGCTGATATCCGTCACTTTTCCAAGATATTTGCCGTCGTTCTCGAAAACTTTCACGAAATTATCATCTTGCGCCGTCGCGTAAACAAGGCCCTGGGGGTCTACGGCAGTGCCATAAACCTTTGAGCCGACATCATAGGCTCGAATGAATTTTCCGTTGCTGTCCAGGCATTGGACGCGATGATTATCTAAATCAGCGACATACAAAAATCCCTTTCGGTCGCTTTTCACGGCGGTGGGATTCATAAACAATCCATTGGCGCTTCCTTGTTTTCCCCATTGGCTGATAATATCTCCCTGACTGGAGACTTTCACCACCCGGTGGCTTCCAGTGTCAGCCACATAAAAGAAACCATTGCTCCAGGTTAACCCCCTTGCCCCGAAAAAACCTTTATTCGTCAAATTCACCTGTGGTGTTGGTTTACCACTCAAATCGAAACCGCGAATCAAGGCATTCCATGTATCCATTACATAAATCTGATCCTGGGAATCGCTGGTGATGCCGGATATTTCCTTGAATTTAGGGGTTCCTGCTTGTTTTTCCGTAATCTCATTCTTCAAATTCCCATCACGGTCAAAAATGAGGACCCGATCATGCCCTTGATCGCTTAAGGCGATCCAATTCTTCCCGGAGGTAATATCCCATGGGGAAAAAGCACCGCAAGTTTGAGTTTCACCCTTAAAACTCCCCACAAGCTTTACGTAATAAACCATGGATGAGGAAAATTGTTTTTTGAAATAAATTCCAAAGTCCGCAATTAGAATCACTCCAATTCCGATAATGATCCAGATCCAATTGGAATGATTGGACGTCTTCCGACGGGCCGTGTTTTTGCCGGCCCCTTTTGCCCTATTTGTTTTTTTCGAATTCAATACCGCCATAGACTCTCCTTTAAGGAAAGAAATTGATTCCGGCTTGAAATGACTGCCCCTAAGAGCCAACAAGATAACATTTTACTCGCCTTACAACCAGTATCTGGTATCGTCGGAAATACAAGCTTTCCCGCCCTTTCAGCATATATACTAGATTACAGCACATATTTTCATGGGTCTGGACAAGGCGTAAAAAAAAACGCACAATCAGTCAATTTGTTGTTAAAAAAGTGGGATTGATGAAACTAAAATAAATAAAAAAGAGAATTTATAATCTCATGAGACGCTTGAGTTCCTACGCCTTTTTGATGGGTTTAGTCCTTTTCATCGTCCTTTTAAGAATGGTGGACCTTTCCGCTGCGGTGCGGCTTTTGAAATCCGCAAGTCCATTCTGGGTGGCGATGTCTTTCTTGTTCCTTATTCCGGAAGTGATATTCAAGGGGATCCGGCTGGCGGCCATGTCCCGAACCTTTAATTCCAATCTTTCGGTTAAAAACGCCGTTGGGATATATCTCGCGGGACAGCCTATTTCCGCGCTTACCCCGGCAAAGTTGGGGGATATCGTGCGGGTTCTGGGCATCATGCGATGGGGTTCCCTGAGGCCCCACGCGGCTTTCGCCGTTCACGTGGCGGATAAAGTCTTTGATCTTCTGGCCTTGGGTCTTTTCGCGGCTATCGGGCTCATCACACTGATTCTTCAGAACCAGCACCAGGCCCCCGCGGAAGCAGCGCTTCTGGGTCTAGGTCTGGGCATCCTGCTCATGGTGCTTTTCCTCAACCCAAAGTGGATGGAATACATCTTGAAGCCCCTTTTGCTTTTCCTGGCTCCCAAACAGCTCGCCGAGAAGCTGAAAGCCCACGGGCGGGAATTCTACAAGGAGCTCTTGAGCTTGTTCCACCCCTCCCGAATCGCCTTGCCCTTCGGACTTTCCCTTGCGGCCTGGGTCACGGTCATCATCCGGGGTTATTTTTCCGCCCTGGCGCTGGGCATTCCCATCTCTCTCACGAAAATCACCCTCCTTTTGCCTATCGTCATTTTGATAGAATTCCTCCCGATCACCATTCTCGGCTTCGGGACCCGGGAGGCATCTTTGTTCCTCTTTTTCTCGTCCGCACTCGTCTCTTATTCCGACTTGGTGTCCTTTTCGTTCTTGCTCGTGGTGGCGAGTCCTCTTTGCCCCTCCTTGCTCGGGATCCCCTTCGCCATGAAGCTCAGTTCCTCATGGGGTGAAAAGACATGATCTCCCGGTATAGCGTCGTCATAGCGGTGGACCGCACGGACAAGGAATTGCCGGTTTTGAGGGGACTCGCCGGGCTTCCTCCGCAGGAAAGACCTGCGGAGATCCTGGCCTGTGTCGGAAAAAATCCATCCCTCCAAAGAAACCTGGGGGTAGAGCGGTGCTCTTCGGATATGGTTTATTTCCTCGATGATGACAGCGTTGTCATCCCAGGAACCGTTCATAAGCTTTTATCCCATTTCGAGGACAACCGAACAGCGGTTGCCGGCGGTCCGAATCTGCTTCCTCCCAACGCGGCCCCCTTTGAGCGGACGGTGGATGCGGTGATCGCATCCTGGCTGGGAAGTTTCAGCGTCCGCAACCGCTACACTTCAAAGGGATCGGTCAAGGAAGCCACCGAGAAAGATTTAATCCTCTGCAACATGATGGTCCGGCGTGATATTTTCCTTAAAGAAAAAGGGTTCCGAACGGACCTTTACCCGAATGAGGAGAACGAATTCTTGAACCGTTTGCTTCATTTCGGCCACCGCTTGATATACGACCCAGGAGGGGCCATTTACAGGTCCCGCCGGAAAACCCTTATCGCTTTCTGCCATCAAGCTTTCCGTTACGGAAAGGGAAGGGCCCAGCAAATGAAAGTTTATCCCTGCTTGTCTGATGTCATCCATTTGGCTCCGGTTTTTTTCCTTTTTTACCTTTTGAGTTTTGATTCGCTTTTATTCCCCGGAATAACGCCTCATATATTGCTTCCTCTGTTTCAATCGAATCTATGGCCCATTCCCCTGGCGTTATTCTTCCTCTTAGCCTTCGGAACCGGCGCTTCCGCTTTATCCTGGAACCGCCATTGGACGGATTTGCTCAAGGTTCCAGCCTTGATTTTATTGCGGCATTCCTTTTACGGATTTGGTTTGATAATCGGTTTTTTTTCAAATAACCAACAACGCCCCATGGAAGTCCGAATCTACACGGCCCGTTTCGCCAACAAGGCATACCGGCTTTTCCCCATCCCCCATAAGAAGGGTCCATCAAAAAAATGATCCCCATTCCTTCAATCCGGAAAACGGGAAACTCCGTTCTTTTGTACGCCGCTATGGCCTTCATCGCCTTCATGCCTTGCTTGCTTTTCAAACAGGCCTACTTCCAAAATGATCTCCTCTACCAATTCGGGCCTTGGAGGATTTTTCTAAAGGACGAATTGGCGGATGGGCATTTCCCTCTTTGGAATCCCTACCTTTTGGGCGGACAGCCCTTTTTCGCCGACCTTCAAAACATGATGCTTTATCCTTTCAATTACCTGACCCTTCCCTTTTCCATCCCTTTTGGTTTCACCGTTTTCTTTTTTCTGCATATGCTTTGGGCCGCCCTGGGCATGCATTTCTTATTAAAATCCCTGAGACTTTCGGAAACCGCGTGCAGAATTGGCGCGATTATGTATTCCCTTTCCGGCGATTTCTGGTGGGAAATGATCCATCCGACCATTATCGCGTCCCTGGCTTGGCTGCCCTGGTTTTTGCTTTGCCTTGAGAATTTAAGCCGGGATTGGAAAACCCGGCAGGCCTTTGTCGCCGGACTTTGTTTTTCGATGATTTTTTGCTGCGGTAATTTCCAAATCACCTCCACCGCGGCCTACGGCGGGCTCTTGTACTTCATCTTTAGATTCACACACTGGTCTCAGCTTGAGTCCCTTTGGAGAAACCGGCTTTCTCTAAAAAAAATAACATTGATCGCCTTATTTTGCCTTTGGGGAAGTTTTCCCTTATTAGGATGCTTGATCCCGGCCAACGAGTTTTCAAGCTACTCCACCCGGAGAACTTCCGATCAAACTTACGATAATTTCAACGGCACCTTTTGCATGATTCCCAAGACAACCTATGAGTTTTTGTTTCCCTCATTGGGAATTCCAGAGGGAAAAACCCCTGAAATGGCCAATCAAGAAATTACGGACACCCAGTATTATTGCAACGCCCTCATGGGGGATTACGGCTTCCTGGGCGTTTGGATACCCTTTCTGGTTTATTTCGCGTTCAAACACAGGGAAAGAAAATTCGCCATATTTCTCTTAATATGCGCAAGTTTATCGGTTCTGACGGCATGGGGAAGGTTTTTTCCCCTTCACCGGCTCCTTTGCCTGATTCTCCCCGGAATCAATCTCAGCCGGGCTTCATTCCGATTCATTGATATTTACGTGGTTTCCGTTTGTGTATTGGCCGCCTATGGGTATCAAATGTTGGACCGGCTTTTCGCGGAGGAAAAGCGGAAACCTTTTTCCTTGCTTTTGGGCGCAGTCGGTTATGTTGGTCTTTTAGGGGTTGTTTCCCTGATTCAGCCGAGTCAAACCTGGCGGGAAATATTGGGACTCGGGATAGGATTCACGGGGATTTTCCTTTGGGGTGGAACTACAACCTGGCAAAAAGTCGGGAAGATTTTGTTCCAGGCGGCTTTGATTCTTCCGTTATTTTTGACAGCTTGGAACGACTTCGGAACAGGTCCCTCTTCCAATTTCGATTACAACTCGAGATTTCCGAGCCTTGAATTACTCGGCAAAACATTTCCGGATGCCCGGTTTTTCATCAATAGCCAGGATATTTCCTACCCCCTCACGGAAAACGGGAAATCATTCAATCAATACCTTCCCGAGAATTCCGCGGATGTATTCAGGTTCCGTACGACCGCCGGTTACAATCCGCTTCTTTTAAAGAAATCGTCCGATCTGAAAAAATTACCGCAAAATACCTATGTCCAATTGATGGGCGTCCGGGGAATTTTAACCGGTCAATACGCGGGCGAGCAAAAGGGATTTACGCATCAAAGCTTCGACACGCTGCATTTATACGAATTCATGGAGGCGCCGGAATTCGTGAAAACCCCTTACCAAATCCAGGTGATCCCGGACGGGAAGGAAAGGCTGAAAGCCATGGGAAATCCTCGATTTCAGCCAAAAGACGAGGTGGTTCTTTCCGAGTCCCTTCCTTCATCCATTCTTTCCCAACTTCCAGGAAAAAAATCCGGTTTGAAATACCAGTTAGAGAAGGACGATCCGGATGAACAGGTTTTTGAAATTCAACTGGAGCTTAACAGCTTGCTGGTGTTTTCGGAAATAGCCTTTCCTGGCTGGAAAGTATGGGTCGATGGAAAACCCACGGAGCTTTTCACCGCGGACCATTCGTTTCGCGCCCTCTTCGCGTCCTCGGGAAATCATAAGGTCGAATTCAAATATGAACCCTCTTGGGCCAAACCCCTCTTGATTGGATTGCTCAGTTGGTTGATTTCCGCATTCATTTTCATTTTTTACCTATCGAGGAAAAAACAGGATCCTTCGGTCTCCCCGGCACATGCGTAATTCACGGGAACTTCCAATTTCCGCCTTAATCTCAAAATACGACTTTCTCCTTTTTGGCGCATTCTCGCTTTTGGCTTTCGGACGGTGTGTTTTGGGTGGACTGGCATACTTTGACAACGACCTGTTAGCCCAATTTGGCCCTTGGCGCGCATTTTTGAAAGATCAGTTGACGCAGGGTCATTTCCCCCTATGGAACCCATATCTGCTGGGAGGCCAACCCTTTTTCGCGGATCTTCAGAACATGATGCTTTATCCGTTCAACTGGTTGACCCTTTCCTTCTCCATTCCATATGGATTGAGCATGTTTTTTTTGATACATATGTTTTGGGCCGCGCTCGGCATGCATCTATGGCTGAGGCTGTTGGGGCTTTCAAGCCCAGCTTCCCGTACGGGAGCCCTTCTTTTTTCTCTCTCTAATTTTTTCTGGCTGGAATTGATTCATCCCCCGGTAATCGCGGCTTTCGCCTGGCTTCCTTGGCTTTTCGCGGGTCTTGAAAATCTATCCCAATCCCTTCGTCCCAGGCACGCTTTCTACTCAGGCTTTGCCTTTGCCATGCTTTTTTTATGCGGGAGTATCCAGGTAACCATCGGAGCATTCTACGGGGCATTGGTCTATTTCATTTTTCGGATTTGGTATTTCGCGCGTTCAAGAGAAGCGGAAG
The DNA here is from genome assembly GCA_963796105.1 of candidate division FCPU426 bacterium. GTDB lineage: Bacteria > Oederibacteriota > Muellerivitia > Muellerivitales > Muellerivitaceae > CAWCKJ01. Next base: position 26,878 of record CAWCKJ010000010.1, on the reverse strand, counting down.
TCCTGGCGAAGCCTCTTAAGACTTTTCTTATGGTCGGATTCCTTTTGATCTGGGGATCGTTGCCATTGTTGGCTCAATTTATCCCCACTTTTGAGTTTTCCAGTCTTTGTGAACGGGGGGCCCCCAACCAAACCTATGAACAATCCAACTCCAAACTCCCCTTAAACCCTTCCACTATCTACCAGTTTCTTTTTCCGCGTTTCACTCTTCCGCCCGGCAAAACAATGGCCGAGGCGATTCAATTCGGAAACACCGATAACGATACGCATTTCGCCGCCAATCTGGGTTATTTAGGCGTTTGGGTGCCTTTATTGGTTGTAGCAGCCTTCAGATCCCGCGAGCGTAATATTATTTGGTTCTTATTCTTGTTCTTATTGGCATCCTTGGCTGTTTGTTTTGGCCGGTATTTGCCCGTTCATCGGTTCGCATGCGCCGTCCTGCCTGGCTTTTCCATCATTCGGGTTCCCTACCGCTTTCTTTATCTGTACGTGCTGGCGGCATCCGCGATGGCCGCCTTCGGTTTGGATACTCTTTTGCATGCCGAGTCAAATACCAGGCTTAAAAATCTTTTGTTTTTCTCAGTCCTTCTTTACTTCGCCGCCCTTTTCAAGCCCCATCAAAACTGGAGGGAAATCATCGGTTTAGTGATAGGTGTTCTTGCGGCCTTTCTTTGGGGTACCCAGAATCGTTGGAAAAACATTGGCTCCATTTTCTTTCAAGCCTCCTTGATGATTCCCCTGCTTTTAAATGGTTGGTCGAATTTCATCCCGGGACCAGCCTCCAATTTCAATTTTGCCGAAAATTCCAAGCCTCTCGCTGAGGAGGTCGAGCGCTTGAAACCTTACCGCGTCGTTTTTTTTAATACCGAGATGTATTATCCCATCCAGATATCCGGTAAACATTTGATAGTGAATTATCCCCAGAATGACAGTTGTGCCCTGAAAATAAAAAATTACGGGGGTTACAATCCCCTCATGCTGCAAACAAAGCGGGATATCCTGTCGCTTTCGTTGGAAAGCATGATCCAGGTCGGAGCTATTAGTGGCATCCTGGCCCAGCCGGGACATCCCATTCCCGGTTTCACGCAAAAAAACTTTTCGAATTTCTGCCTTTATGAATCACGACGTCCTCTTTCCTACATTTTCGTTCCTGAGCATCTCCAGGTTATGAAGGATCCCCTCCGCCGAATAGCCTTGATGGAGAACCCGGATTTCGACCCTACCAAATTGGTTGTTCTCTCCGAGCCAGCAACTTTTGAGAATTTTGAGGCGTATAAACCTGGCAGCCCCATTCGCTTCCGATGGCAATTGCTTCGAGACGATCCGGACGCGCAAAGGTTTTCGGTCGAGTTAAGTCGTGAAAATATTGCCGTGTTTTCCGAAACCATGTTTCCTGGCTGGAAAGCTTATGTTGACGGTCAATCCGCCCCCCTCTTGACCGCAGACCATTCTCTTCGGGCGGTATTTCTAAAAGCCGGCAGACACCTGGTTGATTTCAGATTCGAGCCGCGTTGGTGGCGGCCCATTCAAACCGGGTTGTTTCTTTGGCTGGCGGTTACTTTCCTGGGTTTTTTTATCTCCGTGAGATATCAGAAAAGGTTGTCAAATGCGTAATCCCCTTCTTGCAAGCTTGAAACGAATTGCAAGCTTTTTTAGCGGAACAGGCCTGGGAAGGGTGAAGCCGATTCGCCGGATTTACAATCTGGCTTATTCCTTATTCAGGCCCCCTTTCGTCAGGGTCCAGGGGCACTTGATGTGGCTAGATGACAAGGACGTTTTAGAACTGGCAACTAATGAATTCTACGAGCCGACTGAAACTGAATTCTTGAAAAAACATTTGAAGAAAAATTCTGTTTTCATCGATATAGGCGCCAATATCGGTTATTACAGCCTCCTTTCTGCCCGTCAAGTGGGGTCTCGGGGAAAAGTTTATGCTTTTGAGCCAGATCCCGACAACTTTCGTCTCCTCGAGAAAAACATCCAGCAAAACGGTTATTTGAATGTCGTTCTGACCAATTTCGCCGTTTCCGACCATCCCTCCAGCGCTAGGCTTTATCGGAGCAAAACAAACTACGGCGACCACCGAATTTACGATTCCGAAGATCAGCGAGAATCCATAGCCATACTCGCCACGTCCCTGGATGATTATTTCGAAAAATTAGACAAGCGTGTTCATTTCATTAAAATGGATATTCAGGGCGCCGAAGCCAAGGCTCTGGAGGGAATGAGAAAACTGGTGAAGGCCAACCGTCGGCTCACGCTAATCGCTGAGTTTTGCGGGAAAAATCTCAAGAAATGTGGCAGTGATCCCGGCCTATTTCTTTCCACCCTGCTGAAGTTGGGTTTCAAAATTTCAGAAATATCTGAAAAAGAGGGGTCAATTAAACCCACTACTTCGGAAAGTTTGCTCGTTCGTTTCAACACTGAAACCGATGATTACACGAATTTACTCTGTTCAAAAGGGCGTTGAGACCGGAATATATTCTTGAATTTACATATAATGAAATGCAGCCGTATTAGGGTATAGATTCATAAAGCCCGCCAAGGATCCACATGCTTTCAAAGAATCAGTTTATAAGATCACACGGCCTGGGAAACGACTATCTTGTCATGGATCCCGCTGTTCTTTCATTCAAGCTGACTCCGCTGAACATCGTCAGAATCTGCGACCGTCATATCGGTATAGGGTCTGACGGCATTCTGGCCTTGGAAAAATCCACCCCCAGCCAGGCAAAACTTCGCATTTATAACCCCGATGGTAGCGAGGCGGAGAAAAGCGGGAACGGCCTTCGCATTTTCAGCAAATTCCTTTATGAGCATGGTTATACCCAAAAAAACTCATTTGAAATCGTAACCGCCGGTGGAGTTGTGCAAACCCGACTCCATCTATCTGCCGGCAAGGCCGGATCGGTTACTGTCGAAATGGGAAAAGCCTCATTTGACTCAAAAGCAATACCTGTTTTAGGCTTTGATGGAGAGGTCGTAGAAAAAACCTTGAAGGTGGGAAAAAACGGCGGGGATATGAGAGTTACCTGCGTGACGGTCGGCAATCCTCATTGCGTTGTCTTTTTTGATGACATAAGGACCGCGGAGAAAGAAATTTATAAGTTAGGTTCCCTACTGGAACACCATCCTCAGTTCCCCAATCGCAGCAATGTGCAGTTCGCCAAGGTCGATAACCACCGGGAGGTATCGGTTCGCATTTGGGAAAGAGGAGCGGGTTACACCATGGCATCCGGGTCATCTTCCTGCGCCGTCGCGGCCGCATGCGTAAAAACCAACCGGACAGGACGCGATTTAACCATCCACATGCCTGGCGGAGACCTATCCATTATGGTCGGCGAGAATTACGACTTGTCCATGCGGGGACCGGTTGAGGAAATTTGCGCAGGCACGATAATGGGGGAGCTCTTGAATATTCTTGAGAATAATGCGCCCCAAAAACCCTGAGCCGGCCGTTCAAGGCCCGAAAAGTAGTTTAAAGAGAAACGCGCCGGCTCTTTTGCTTTTGGCTTTTGCGTTCGTTCTGTTTTACAAGGACTGGCATCAATTCAATTCTAAGGTTTTTCTCTCCCTGGACATGTCATTCCTTTATTATCCCCTATTCAACTGGGTGCAACAGCATTTAAACCAAAACCGCCTGCCTCTCATTTCCGATATGGCTTATCATGGGGCGCCGGTCGCGGCGCTCGCACTGATGGGTGTATTGTCGCCCGCAACCTGGATTTTCAACCACGTGCCTCTGGTGACGGATTTTAATTTATGGGTCGTTTGTCCCACGGCGTTTTATCTTTTCGGCGCTTACGCGCTGGGCCGGGAATTCCAGCTGACTCGTTCCGCCTCCTTGCTATTGGCATTCCTTTACACTTTTAACGGTCATCAAATGGCCCAGCTTGACCATTTAAATGTTAGCTGGGCTCACGCCTTCTTCCCCTATTCCTTTTTGTCATTATTGCGGAGCTTGAAAGGCCGAAGGTTTACCTGGATATTACTGTCCAGCCTATTCATGGCCCTGAATCTCTTGTCCGGCCACCCGCAGGTGGTTTTCTTGGAGTGCCTATTTTTCATCTTTTGGGCTTTTCTTAGCCCTTTCCATGGAACCTTTTCCCGCCGTTGGGCTAACCTGTCTTGGATGGGGTTATGCGCACTGCTTTTCTCCTCCCCGTTGATCCTGCATCTAGCTGAGACCCTATCTGTTGATGGCTTCCATTTTCAATGGGGTGAGGCAGACCGTTTTTTCCATTCCTGGACTCCCTTGAATTTTATTACCCTGTTCTTTCCCTGGTTTTTCGGGAAATACCAGTATGATCGATCCAATTCGGACTATTGGTGGCAATACCAGTTCACTGAAATGCAGGTTACTTTTTCTATCGCCGGCCTCTTCTTCATATTATTGTTTTTCTTCAGCAGGGATGGACGCCGCCGTTGGCTTGGATGGACTGCCCTTTTCGGCGTCTTGATGTCATTCGGCAAGTTTTTTGTGATTTACCCCCTTCTTCAAACCATTCCGGTTTTTTCATTTTTCAGGGATCCAGCAAGATATTGGTTTCTCGCGAATTGGGCGCTGGGCGCTGGCGCCGCCTGGGGATGGCAGTCTTGGTTCAAGGATGATTATCTTTACTGGTTGGGAAGAAAACTTTGCTTTTTTCTCTGGACCTGCCTATTGGGGCTGTTATTGACTGGATGGGTCATGCTGAAATGGGGCCGTCCCCTTTTGGAATCCTCGGGAGCATGGGTCATAAGCCATATCCTTATGGGTGATTCCTTGCACAGCCAGCCCCTTTCCGCCTATATGAGTCGATTGCCGGAGAAACTGGAAGCGATAGCCTTCAACTTGGACCTGCGGCATTCCCGGGTCTTTTTTCCATTTCTTTTTCTCGCCGGTTTAACGGCCACGGTTTGGAACCGAAAATCATGGAACCTCAAATTTCAGAAAGCATTCCTATTGTCACTGGTGTTACTCGACCTGTTTGTCTTTCGGATGCCATTAGGTCAGTCTTTCTTCAAGCCATCGGACATTTCCCCGCCCAAATTTTTCCCTCCCCAGAATCGATCCCTGGTATTTATCAGGGGCAATCCCTCCCCATTGCCACCACAATATGGTGAAATGGCTTTTCCAAATATGAATTTTTCTTTCAACTATCCCAACTTGGCGATGGTGGTGAACCCGCCTTTGAACCGTTACGCGCAAATTTCCGCGGATTTAGGCTGGTTTTCCTGGGTCTATAAGGATCGGGATCCGAAAGGTTTCACCCGCAATACGAATCTCATGAGAATCCTGGGATTAGATCAGGTCGTAACGGATACACCAGGGGATTTTTCATCTCCGTTCGAATTAATCCGAAATAGTTACCCCTATGTTTATCGCCTGCCCGGGGTAATGCCGAGAGCCCATATCGTGGACCAATACATTGTCCAAACCTGGCCTGGATCCCTAAGCGGTTTAGAAAAACCCGGCTTCAAACCATCTCAGGATGCCGTATTGGAGTCTCCGATAAGTTTTACCGGCAAATCATCTTTAAAATCGAAATCCCCGCCGATTCCCAAAATCCTCAAATGGGACGAAACCCAATTGTCCTTGAATGTCACGACCGATCATCCATGCCTTTTAATTCTTCAGAAAACATTCCTTCCGGCATGGAAGGCGTGGATCAACGGAAAGAAAACGGATCCAATCCGCTGCGATTTGGTTTTGACTTCCATTCCGCTGGTTTCGGGGGAGAACCGAGTGACTCTTTCCTACCAACCTTCGGGCCTGCGCCTCGGATTTTTTCTTTTATTCATTATGTGCGGATGGCTGATTTTCCACCTTTTCCGCCTTAAGTTGGCTTGAAGTATCTCCTTTTAAGCCGCTACAATGCCTCTCATCCTTTTTCGAAAGGCATTCCCTTGAAAAACAAACTAAAAAATCAATCCGCAATAATGACGGATGGGTATCAAAGAGCCCCAAATCGGGCCATGCTGCGCGCGGTGGGGTTCAAGGATGAGGATTTCAATAAGCCGATAGTCGGCATTGCTTCAGCCTGGAGCGAGGTAACTCCTTGTAATATCCACCTCAACGAATTGGCGGAAAGGGTCAAGCAGGGAATCCAAACCAATCGGGGCATGGGACAAACATTTGGAACCATCACTGTGGCCGACGGTATTGCGATGGGCCACGAAGGTATGAAATTCTCTCTTGTTTCCAGAGAAGTGATCGCCGATTCTATTGAAGTTGTGGCTTCAGCAGAACGCTTCGATGGCCTGGTAGCCATAGGCGGCTGTGACAAAAATATGCCCGGAGCTCTGATGGGCATGGCCCGTTTGAACATACCATCCCTTTTTATTTATGGCGGAACCATTCTGCCAGGAAAATTGGGGGGCCGGGATATCGATATTGTTTCCGTGTTTGAGGCTGTCGGCCAATATAACGCGGGACAGATCACCAAAGAGAAGTTGAATGAGATCGAATGCAACGCGTGCCCAGGCCCAGGTTCTTGCGGAGGCATGTATACGGCAAATACCATGGCTTCCGCAATCGAGGCCCTAGGCATGGCCCTTCCCCATGATTCTTGCCAACCAGCAGTAGGCGAGCCCAAGCGTTTGATCTGCGATAAAGCAGGGAACGCAATCATGGAACTCATCAAGAGGAATATCCGCCCTAAGGACATCATGACCGAAAAAGCATTTTACAACGCTATTACTGTTGTCATGGCCTTGGGCGGGTCTACCAATGCTGTCTTGCATTTGATCGCAATGGCGAAGTCTGCCGGCGTCGATCTCACGATCAATGATTTTGACCGTATCGGCGATAAAGTCCCCCATTTAGCTGACTTGAAGCCCAGCGGACATTACGTGGCGGCGGATTTGGACCGAATCGGAGGCATCCCATCCCTCATGAAACTGCTTTCGGACGCCAAACTTCTTTTTGGTGATTGTTTGACTGTAACGGGAAAAACCTTGGCTGAAAATTTGAAATTGGCTGCCCCTCTTTCAAAGAACCAGAATCTTATTCGGCCTTTGAAAAACCCTTTATATCCAACGGGTCCTATGGTGATATTAAGGGGTAATTTGGCTCCGGAAGGCGCGGTAGCCAAAATCTCGGGTTTGAAAGTTTTTCGTCATACAGGCCCAGCAAGGGTGTTTAACAGCGAGGAAGCCGCTTTTGAGGCGGTTCAAAAGCGAAGAATCAAGGAAGGAGACACGGTGGTCATTCGATACGAAGGCCCTAAAGGCGGCCCTGGAATGAGGGAAATGTTGTCCATTACAGCCGCATTGGTGGGGCAGGGACTTATCGAAAAAATCGGGCTGATCACGGATGGAAGGTTTTCCGGCGGAAGCCATGGCTTGGTTGTCGGCCATATTTCCCCGGAAGCCCAGGTCGGCGGCCCCATTGGGCTCATCAAGGATGGCGACTTGATTACTATTGACGCGACAAAAAAAATATTGGAATTAAAAGTTTCCTTAAATGAGCTTAAAAAGCGGAAAACCAAGTGGAAAGCGCCAAAAAGTAAATACTCAACTGGTGTTCTAGGCAAATACTCACATCTTGTATCCTCGGCCAGTCATGGAGCGATCACTGACTTTTCATGTCCAAATATATAACTATCTACTTATGAGGATTTTGGAGAATCGAGTCTGAATTATCTCAGGTCAAAAAAAATCGGGTGAATTTTCACAAATTCACCCGATGATTAGGAAGTTTCAGGTTTATGACCTGAAACCACAACAAGCTAGGCGCCGAAATTACTTGGCGGCCGGAGCAGCAGCGGCGGGAGCAGCAGCATCAGCGGCGGCAGCAGCCTTCTTCGCTTTTTTCGCTTTCTTAGCTTTCTTGGCCTTCTTCATCTTCTTCTCAGCCTTTTCAGCTTTTGCCGGAGCGGCGGCAGCGGCAGGAGCAGCAGCGGCAGGAGCAGCAGCCTCATCAGCCATTGCCACGCCAACAGCTCCCAAGAACAACACGGACATCAAAACGGCGAATAAACGCTTCATTAACACCCTCCTTAAAAATGAGGAACGGCGGAATCTCCACTGTTCCAATTAAAAAAATTCACCTGTCAAAACACATAACAGGCTTATTGAAGGCCGTATTTTAAGGGTTGTTTTTTCATAATTCAACTTATTTATAGCCTTAAAACCTTATATTTTAACTGTTTTTCAGATGAACTACAGTCTTCCATGTATAGCCCTATATGGATTGCCAAGCCAAGCGAGCGGCGCCAATCACGCCCATATTATCCCCTAATTTTGCCATTTTGAATTTAACGCCCTTGAGGTGCGATTTAAAACACCGGGCCTTTAATTCTCGAAACATAGGTTTTAACAAAAGCGATCCAGCCGCGGAAACCCCTCCGCTAAAGATAACCACACTCGGGTTTAATAGATGCAGAGCGGTAGTTAACCCAACGCCAAGCATTTTTCCGGCCAAATCATAAACCAAGATGGCTTTACGGTTTCCTTTTTCCGCCATTTTTTGAAAGATTCGGGCTTCTTTAGGCTCACCTTGATGCGGTTTCAAGCCAGCTTTCTTTGCTAAACGAACAATTCCAGTGGCCGAAACATATTGCTCTAAAATGCCCCTGTTTCCGTATGGAGCTTTAGGTCCATTGGGATCCACTACGATGTGGCCGATGTGATTGCTTACTCCCCAAGCGCCTTCGAATATTTTCCCTTCCAGAATCAAACCACCGCCAACCCCTGTTCCTAGGGTCAAACAAAGCACAACCTTTTCCCCTTTTCCAGCGCCAACCCAGGTTTCCCCCAGAGCAGCAAGATTAGCGTCATTTTCAAGGACCACTTTTTTTTCGACTTTTTTTTGGAGGTAATCCACGATCCTGACATTATGCCAATTCAAGTTGGGAGTATAGATAATGATCCCTTTTTGGGGATCCAGCGGACCCGGTGACCCCAACCCAACAGCCAAATGGGAAGCCCAAGATAATCGACTTTCTGAACTAGCCGCATAGATGCTATCCACGATCCGGTTCATGACACCTACAGCACCTAGTCTTGCGAGGGTAGGCCTTTTGTCTTTTCCTAAAACACGTCCTTTTTGATCCACAATCGCGGAAACAATATTGGTGCCCCCTAAATCAACCCCGATAACAGTTTTCAATGATGAAACCTCCGATAGAAGTGGGCGATCCTTTTAGGCGTTTTATTATGCAAAAAACCAAAGACATATAAAATTAAAATCGGCCTCGGATTTCAAAGGATTTTGTAATCCCTATAGTCAATATCAGGAAATATATTGTCTTTCCGCTCTATATCTTCAAAGTAATTTAGGTTAATTTCCCGGATTTTATTTGGACCGCAAAGCTCATAAAACCTTCCTAAATGAGTGCGAAAGCGGGATTCAGCATATCTTCGATTATTGCCTGTTTTCATCATAAAAGCCCAATCGCTTGCCTGCGCCAAAAGCAACTCGCGGGCGGCTTGGTTCAAGGCTCGACGCTCCAATCCTTTTGCCCGGGGCCGTAAGGAGGCTTGTTCAGTCATCATGTCGCAGGCTTTTGTTAGGTCCGCATAAATCCAATCATTGGACTCATTCAGCCAAAATTTCGAATAACCTCCAAAACCCCAGGAAGATGGGCTGGGTTCCAATGTCTGTTGGAGTGGATAAATTTCCAGATATTCGGTAAGAGTTAAAAATCGGATACCAGTTCCAAGTGTATGGTTTTTCTCATATACCAACCCCAGGAAATCCGGTCCTTCATACCACCAGTGGCCAAACAATTCCGCGTCATACATGCACGCCACCAAGGGAGGCCGGTCGATGAAACCGCCAATTGCGGACATTTGGGCAATCCGTTTCTCCAGGAAATCCTCTGCATGGACAATTGCCCTTTGTATTCCCATTTGAGGTGCATAAGGCTCTTTTTCGCCCTGATTACCGGTTACCCGGTAATATTTCAAGCCTGTAAACCGCCGGATTCCCTCCGGTTTGACAAAAGGGGATAAATAAGTTTCCTCCAAATCAAAACCGATATCCCGGTAAAAGTCACGGTAATCCGGATCCCCAGGATAACCCTCTTTTGAACTCCAAACTTCCTTGGAGCTCTCCGGATCACGTGCGAAAACAACAGTTCCATTGGGACAGCGAGCAGGGGCAAACGTTCCATAGTAAGGTCTCGGTTTCGAGTAAAGAAGACCATGGGTGTCTAAAAGAAAATAACGGATGCCCGTTTCCGCCAAGATTCCTTCAAGCCCGTTTTGATAACCGCATTCAGGCAGCCAAAATCCCCCTGGTTTCAGGCCGAATGTTTTCTCATGGACTCGTAACGCCGTCTTGACCTGCGCATTGACAGCCTCCCTCCTCACGCCCAAAAGAGGGAGATAACCGTGGGTAGCGGCGGTGGTCATTAGTTCAACATGGCCAGACTCCATTAATTTTTTAAAACCCAGTCCTAAATCGCGGTGGTACCGATGGATGAATATTTCGCGGTAAGTCGTAATTTTGGAAAAATACATCTCCACCGCGGGTCGAAAGGGGGATTTGAGCTCCAATCTTTCCTTCTCTTTATTCAAAAGCGCGAGAAGGTTATCCGCGTATCGCACAGCCCGCGTTTGGAGAAGCGGATCGGCCCACATAGAAAGAAGGGTGGGAGAGATGGAAAGATTGATTTTAAACGGAATTTCTTTTTCAACTAAACTTTCGAATTTGGATAACAAAGGGATATAACTTTCATATAGCGCCTCGTAATACCAATTCTCTTCCAGAAAATAATCATGTTCCGGGTGACGGACGAAGGGTAAATGGAAATGGAGAATGAACGCCAGGTAGCCGCGAGAAGGATGACTCAATGAAAAACCTTTGGTGAAAATTAACCAATTCTTTTAGCCTAAACACTTCATGAGTCGATCTAATCGAAGATGAATGTCATTGAAAAATATATTATAACCTATTAAAAATGCGAAGCTGCGTGATGGCCGGGTTTTCCCCTTCTCAAATGGGAGACCCGTCCAGGCTTGCCCATGGACGCGGAAAAAACCTTTTTCTCGGGTTCAAAGGCCTCCTCGACGATTTCATCGGAAAAATACTCAACAATGCCAGCAGGCGGCTCCCATTTCGGATCTACCGAAGGCGAATACCCGCCTTGGGAAGTGACAATCTTGTTGGATCGAGCGTATGGAATATACTTGCCCGATGGGGTTTTTTGCCCGATTTCGATGAAATAGCTTCCACCGCCCTCTTCTAAATGGACATATCGGTTCATTTCCCCAGGCTCCACCTTGATCTCATAAAGAAGTTCGGTTTCACCATGGGAATTATTTTTGAAAACCCTTAATACCATTGAGCTGTTATGAAACTCATCCATTAAGTGTTTTTTGACCGCATCCACGCTTTCCGGAGTTACTTCCCAATAGGTAAAAATGCAGCGAGGATCCCGGATAAAAGCCACCATTTGGGTCTGACCATATCGGGGCAACTTGGTACTTTTAACAACCGGCTTAAGATTCTTTCCGGCATGGTTAAGAGAAGGAATTTTATCTGGAGTTTTCTTGGATTTAGAAGCGTTTATTCCGGCCTTTTTCGCAGACGCGACACTGACCGATAGGGTTTTCCTGGTTTTTGATAACGGTTCGGATTTCTTGCCGCTCTTCTTCAAACCAATCTTATCAGCGGCATCAGAAATGGATTTTTTAATTTTATTGACTATTTTTTTCCTCGGAGAATCTTGGGGTTTATTTTTAGGAGCTTCTTCTTTTTTCTTTCGTGGCATAAAATCCTCGATGGTTTGAAACTGTCTCCGGATTTATAGTCTATCTTTTATCAAGAAATGGCAATGAAAAATGGCGAGGATAATTTTTAGTCAAATTAAAGCAAAAATTAATCTTTTTTACATACTTGTTACTCAGAAAACTCTGGCTATACAGATTAAGCAGCCAACAATCGTTATCAGCCCTTACTTTACAGATTTATGTGTGATTTCAATATAAGGATTATCAGTGCGGAAAGGCGCGGCAGGTAGGTTGTTTTTTCCGTAAAGATTGCAAATCGGATCATCCGCCCAAGCGTAACGAACGTTTTTAGGATATTTGACATTTTTATTCCAAACGAGGACAGTTTTGCCCTCGATTTTCGCATTTGCTTCGATGAAATTGCCATCAGCACCAGCCAACACGAACCCTTTAAGAGGACCCATCCCTTTGACTTTTAATCCGCCATCAATATTTTTGAATTTGATTCGTATCTTTTGGCCTTCAATGCTCATGGAATCATATAAAGGCCCCGAATAACTTCCGGATTTACCATAAGCCAAATATAAGGCCTGTAGTGCCAATCGGTATCCGACATCTTTTTTGTTTTTGGGATGAATATCATTGGCCTCACCCACATCGATGAGAACCGCCAAGCCGGTGTTGTTTTCTTTTGATGATTCATACTGGGCTTCCCGCAATTCAGGCCAACCATTCCCTTGCTTCGCGGTCTGATCCTTAAAATTTGGCAATTGCGCGATTACGAAGGGGAAATCCCCTATCCCCCAGGCCTTCCTCCATCCCCGGATCAAGTCGGGAAGAAGACGATGATATTCCTCCGCGTGGCCGACATTGGTCTCTCCTTGGTACCAAAGGGCACCCCTGATGCCAAAAGGGATCAAGGGTTGAACCATCCCGTTAAATAAGCCGGTTGGAACCGCGAACATGGGATGAACAGATATATTTAAATAAACAGCCTGAATAGCCTTCGAGCGGAATGGCTTGGGCAATCCCCAGCCGCTTTGCTTCAATTGTGAAAATGAGAATTTATATGTTTTCCATGTTTGGGCCGCCTCAAAGGGTTCTGTGCCGTAATTGTCCCAATCGGTGATGATGGGTTGGGAGAAAAGAATCGTGAAGGCTCCTTTACCCTTGGCTGAAAACTCAATCCCATAATAATCACTTAAATCCACTGATTTTTTGCCCGAAACCAATTCTGTGTTCATATTAGCCCAACCGCCCGCCTGGACTGAGGCTCGCAGGATTCCAATAGGTACCAGATTAGGATCATCACCAGGTTTTGAAAAAAACGTAATACTTGACCCTGGTTCCGCGTTGGAGATCCAAGTTCCTCCTAGGGATTTGTCCTTTTTCGTTTTTGAATTAGGTCCCAATAGAACGTTTAATGGTTCCAGGGCGGGAGACTTCGGGATGAAATGAAAATCCTTAATCTCCAATTCCACATCCTGCAATCCACCCCGTTCTTTTTTTTCTGAAGCCGAAAGAGAATCCCACTGATCTAGGGCAGACTCGATTTTAGGATCATTTTTAAAAGTCTCGCGAGGTATCCAGGATTCGATCCACGTTCCACCCCAATAGGTGCCAAGAATGCCAACGGGTACATGAAGAGACTGATGGATATTTTTCGAGAAATAATAAGCAGCCGCCGAGAAATCTTTCGCCGTTTCGGGCGTGCAGACCTTCCAGGTTCCTTTGGGGTCCTCCAAGGGTTTGGAGGAAAGTGCCCTCTCCTGAACGAACCATCGGATTTGGTTCTGATGGGCTTTAGGCACCTCTTTTTTTGCATCCAGAGTGTTATTCAAGGGCAATTCCATGTTGGACTGGCCCGATGCAACCCATACTTCTCCAACCAGAACATCCTTGATTGTGACGGATTCAGAACCAGAAATTACTAATTCATAAGGCCCACCAACAGGAAGCTCCTTTAATGCCGCCTTCCATTTCCCGTTGTTTCCAGCTTTTGTTGAGACTGACTGGTCTGCGATTGTCACAGTAATGGTTTGACCAGGTTTGTCCTTTCCCCAAACGGGCACAGGGATCCCCTGTTGAAGGACCATGTGATCGGCAATTAGGGAAGGTAATTCGAGCTTTGCCATGGCAGGAGAAATCAATGTACAACATGCAACGAAAACAATCCAAAAGACGACTTGTTTTTGCATAAGCAACCCCACAAACGATGGGAAAATATTGATAAACCGATCAAAAAGGTTTTAAAACTGACGGTTTTAATAAAATTTAACAAGGGTTGAAATTATTGATAACCAAAACTGTCCGCAACGACGACACCATCAGAGGTGAAAACAGCGCTTCCTGAACCGGCAATTTGCAGTCCGACTTCAAAAACTGAGGAAGGGTCCGGATTCGCAGTATAACTCGGCGCATTCACGTTATAAGTAACTTGCATCCATTCATTGGGAGTAAGGTTGAAAAAGGCGCCATTAGCATATTTATAGCTGGTATCCTTCAAAAAAATTTGGGCGCCAACTTGATTGGGGGGACTCACCAAACCCGATTTTAAATAGACCCACATAGATAAGGTTTTTCCTGTCAAATTCAAAGAAGCCGACGAAGAATAGGTAACTCCAACAGAATAAGATGTTAGGTAATATGAAACACTCCCATTTGGCACCAAATGCGGTATGTCTATCTCTAAAGCATAGGACCCTTGAAATACGGGTTTACTTGTAACTGTTACAGCTGGTGCGCTTACAAAGTTGTATGGATTTGAGCTATCATAAGCCCAAAGGTTTGTAACTCCAGCGTTAATATTCCCAGCTACTCCATCATCAAAATTAAATAAAATAGTCGTCGGATTAACCAAAGGACTAATGGGTCCAGTCACCTTGCCACACCCGCCTAAATATCCAATGCCTAAAGACAACACTCCCAAAAAAATAGCTACACAAAATATTTTTTTATTCATTTTATTTCCCTCCCCGCAGCTCATTGGATTCGATAACAAAAGTGTTACAAATGTCAGTCATTGTTGGATCAATCTGGTTTCCATCCCCGTTATAGGTAGGTTCCGCCAACATCCAATATTGGGTTCCGTCCCCACCCGTGTCGTAAAATGTTTTCATCATATTGTAAATAAAATAGGGTCGGTCATATCCGGGTTTACTTTTGTCAATCCCGAATTCCTCCAAAACCACGGGTTTGTTCAGAATATCCCGCGCGTCCTTCACATAGGAAGTAAGTACAGCCTCGGTAGTCTCCAGATTCCACATGGAATAATCCCCTGCCGGATAAACATGAAAGACTGCATAGTCAATATTCTTGGGTTGATGGTCCAGGATAAAGTTAACTCCGGAATAGTGCGTCCCATTTTCCGCCTTAAATCCCTCTGAACCAGTGGTTACTAATTGCTTAATCCCAAGGCTTTTTAAGTAAGTTGACATTTCATCAATCCAGCCAACTAATGCCTTTCCGGTTGTGTCCCTTTCATAGCGTGGCTCATTCATGAGGTCCCAGGCCATAATAGTTGGATCGTCCTTATAAGCGACCCCCGTCAAGGTATTTACATGATTGACCATTACCTTTATGTAATCCTTGAAAGCTTCCTTGATTTCTTTCTTGTCAAAAAAATCATTTTTTTCAGTGGAACCGAAGAATTTAACCCATTCCGGAGCGCCCCCGTAGTCTCCCCAATTATTTGCAAGGGCAAGAACTAGCCGAACATTATGTTTCGCCGCCGAAACAACTACTGAATCCAAATCCTTGAAAGCTTCCTCCCTATAATGTCCGGGGGCCGTTACGAAATAACGGCGCTTTTCCCAATCTGCCCAGTCTTTTTCGGGTTTGTTTGATTCCCCGAAAGCCCATGTTCGCATGACCTGAAAACCCAGCTTTTCAGCCCAATCCATCACATACTCAAGCTTGTCAGGTTCCGCGATATGGAGTTGATAGTTGTTAGTTCCCACGAATCGGAATACTTTTTCCCCATCGTAAAAACGCCCGTTTTTAACCGTGATAAAATTTTTAGACATTATGAATTTTGGAACGGTCAAGGCCTTAACCTTTGGCGTGGAAAAGGTCGAGATGTTGGAATACTGTGTGTTTTTCTCACTTACGGCCTTCACCTGGAACGAGTATTCCTTCCCCGCTGATAAATGTTCTAAGACAATGTGGTGAAGGACAGCCGCTTCGGCGGAAAGTTTTGTTTCTTGGTCCAGCACTCCTCCCGCTCCGTATCGAACAATCACTTTTGCCGGCTCGGTAAGAACGACTTTGATATTATCCTTGGCCTCCCAACATAATGCCGGAGCGCTTTCCGGAACTGTGGATACCGATGCAAAAAGATCCTTGGCGCCGAATCCCCCTTTTTGGGTTAGGTTGGCAAACAATGAGGTGATTCCTTTCCATTGATCCGGCCCTGAATTTCCCTGGGCGACCAATACCCCAGCTCCCAAGTCTTGTGATTGAACTTGAGGTTTTTCCAAAACAGCTACAACGGGCTTTCCGAGTTTCAACGCCCATTTCTGTGGAGATAGAGAATTCGTGAAAATGCGTTCAAAAACAAATTCCACACCGGATTGGCCTGCCGCTGTACTTATATTTAGACCGGAAGCGGTAGAGTCTAAGGTCATGCTTACAAGGGCGTGGGGTGATAGTGACTTCAAAATAGGAGCCATTTCTGCCACCCATTGGTCGATGGCTTCAGGTTCGCCATTAGGATTGCTGGGTGAATCCACCAGGTCCCAGGCCAGGATGGCAGGGTCTGAATTATAGCTAATCCCAGTGATCGTATTGACTCGATTCAATAGCATTTTCACATAATGACGATACCAATCCTTGCATTGGTAATTGATAAAGAATACTCCTGGATTGGGGCTCCCAACCCATGATGCGTAGTCAGCCGTTCCGCCCTCATCCCCTGAAGACGCGCATAGGGAAAGCACCAATTTAATCCCGTTCTTTTTAGCGGTAGCAACCACTTGGTCCAATTTGGCCAAGGCTTTTTCGTCCCATTGGTCAGCGCCGGGCTGAAGGACATCCTGGGTCTTGCCGGTTGAATAGGCGTTTGTCTTTACGACAATTCCACCTGAAGCTTTGACCTGTTGGAAGAACGCTGTCAGTTGCTCCTGGGTTAACCGGTAAAGCCCAGGGGTTTCCACTCCAGAAAGGAAAGAGAACTTCCCCTCTTGCTCGAAATTAAGACCTTGCACGGCAAATCCCGGAATGAGGTTTTTTTTAACCTTGGCTGGCCAAACACCACAGGGGAAGGCTAATAACAAAATGCCAAGAGCCAAAATAAATTTTGGCCGTGTTTGTAAACGAAATTTATTCTTTAAAATTAATTGGTACATATCGAATTTCCCCTCAGAATTTACCGGTTAAAGACAGTGCCCATTCATCGACCGTTTGAAGATTATTGTCATCTTCCCAATAACCCACGAAGCTCGGCGCCCCATAGGTCAAACTAGCCTGAATGGAGTTATCCATAAAATACTTGGTAAAACCTGCCGAGAAGTTATTGAACTGGCCAAATCTGCTACCGTACTGTCCCACATATTTGTAGTCACCCGTGACCCAGGTGTTTCCCCAGAATTTCCACTTAATATTAGTGGCGTATGTGAAGGCCTCCCAATAGTCGGTAAAGGAGTCCCGGAACAAACCGGTCAGGACGAGTTTGGGGTTGAACTGATAGTGAAGTTCGTAATTGGAGGTAGTAATTAGAGTGTTATCCCCGATAGATGGATTAGGTAAAGCTGAATCCCCAACCTGATGGCCTTCCTGGTACCAGTGCCACCAGAAATTCATGTAAAGAGGGGGTCGGTAGGTGTTGTTTTGAAGGAAGGCCCGAAGATCGTGGTTGGCATAGGTGTTTGACTCCGAGGAATAATCGTAGTATTGGATCTGGAAATTCAACCCCGTCAGGAAATCATTCCAGAATCGGCCCCAGGTCTGCATTTCCTTGACGAGGGAAAAGGTGTCCATCTGCCAATAAAACTGGACGCTGTTCTGATCCGAACCCTGGTAGGCAGCCGAAGAAAAGGGATTGAAAAAATTCAGCTGGTGTTCCAAGCGTGTTCCTTGGATTTTAAAGGCACCAAGTTGATAATCCAATTCGGCGTAATAGGCATTATTGTTTCCATCACCCTGAAGGTGATAAGGACTCCCGGAATAGCCATCATAGGCACTTTGAGCCACTTCACCATGGAAGCCCACACGAAGATCCTTTAAGTATCCCTGCATGTCGGCCTCATAGGTCTTGACATCGGATTCCACGTTTGAGGTCAAGGGATTGGAACCCGGAACATTCCCGAACCGGGCGCCCACAAGGCCCGCTCCGAAATAGCAGTCGTATAAGGCCGCGGATTTAACCCGTGCCATATATCCCGTCGTATTTCCCAAGGTGTTGGGAGTTGCCCCGTATTGTGCAAAACCGGAAGCCTGGACCATGGCGATATCCTTGAGATAATATCGCTCATCCGCGCCGAAAATTTGTTTGCCTATTTGAGGGCCGTAAACCATTGTCATGGGATCGTCTGTGCCGATCACCTGGTCCCCAGTAAATAGAGAAAGCTGGTCACCCCCGCCTCTCAAATCCAGTCTTATTTTATCCAGGTTGAACTGGGCTTGGCTGGCCCCGGTTCCCACAACGCTTCCCGCGGCGATCAACTGGACTGAGTCGCTTGGGTTGAATTTAAGGGAAACTTGCTCGCTAGTCATTCCGTCTGTTTGCTGGGTTCCCGCGCCAACGAATCGAATATTGTCCAAGTAGATGGTTCCGAGACCATACGTATTGTTGATTTTAAAATGGATCTCCCTCACTTGGTTTGAGTTTCGTAAGGTATCCCACATTTTCCATGCCGTTCTAGCGGATTTGAAGTTGTTTCCCAAAAGAGGGATATCGAGATTACGGTTCCAACCAGAACTGACGGTAATCGAATTTGATTCAATCCATTCAGTCACCGGACCTGTTTTAAATGCCATGTCCATTTGAATGGGTGGCCCTGGGTTGTAAACATCAAATTGAACATGGCTAAAGGATGAAACGTCAATTATTCCTTTTTGAGGTTTGTAAAAAAATTCAGGTGTTGTCCCATTAGGAACAAAGGCACCTTGGTAATCAATTCGCAGGGATTTGCTGCCATCAGTTGGGTAAGCATTGGACTTGATCAATAATGTGTTGGCTACTGGCTGCCATTGGGAAATATCCCCCTCAAAACTCTCAAAATAAGTGTATTTCAAGGTCCGGAATGTCAATTGTGTTTCCGAGGCTACCCCAACGACTTGTCCGACATCGTTGGTTGAAACAGGACCTATCAGATCCCTTTCAATGGTTCTCAAGTTAGCCATGATGAGTGAACCGCTACCGGCATGGTGGGGATAAACATTGAGGATGACCGCGCGGATGTCGTCCCTAGTGCGCAAGAGGTCAGTCGCGCTCCAGTTGGTGTCGAGGGACTTGAAGATGGGCTGGGTGATGTCCACTTGGACCTTCCGGTTCCATCCGGGTTTTAGGGTCATCTCGGTGGTTTCCTGCCATTCCCAGTTGGGGCCCGTTTGGACGGCCAAGGTGAATGTCAGGGAATACGGTTGGGGATTGTAAAAATCGAATTGGAGTCCCAGAACATTGCTCCAATCCGTTTGTTGGGTCTTGACGAATTGGCCCGACTGGGAATCGCTTATAGTGCGGTATTTCATCACCACAGCGTCCTCACCCTCGAATTTCGAATACTCGGAAATGACGGCAAAGGAATTGCTTCCGGGGCTAGTGGCGGCTTGCCAGCCGTCAGCCGCGAACACCTGGACTGGATCCCACATGACCACACGTCCCTTAAGCTCGTGCTTGGGAATAGGCGCACCCACGGTCACGGCGGAAGCACCCGTTATGCGGATATTATCAAAGTAGGCGGACCCCTTCATGGGACCGCTGGAGATAAAACCGATATAAAGGCACTTCACTTGGTCCAAGGGCTCAGCGTAAGCGTGGTTTTGCCAGTTAGTGGCGGCATTCTTGAAAACCTTGGCTTTCAGAGGAAAAGTGACATCCTTGTTCCAACCTGGTTTGATGGTTATGGATTTCGATTCGTTCCAATCGTAGGTGTCGCCCAACTTCATGACTATTTCGGCCTGGAGGGATTCTGAACCCGGATTGAAAATATCCACCTTGACGGCCGATGAATCCTTCAGGTTCATGCTTTGATCGACGCCGAACCAAGCCTGCTGGTCCTTAGCATCAAACTCGAAATGGGCTTCCAGCATGTGGGTTCCCTCGGTGGAACGGTCATCCGCCACGATGGTAGCCCCAGTGGCCTTGGAACTACCCCCGATGATGGCACCCCAGGTAGTTTTCTCTTTTTCAAAGCCCTCGAAAAGGTGGTCGGTTCCCATTATAGCGGGAGTAACTGGGAAAAGATCATTAACCATGTTTTGGATTGAATGGGGGTCGTTAGTCAGGAATCGAAGGTTATCCACCATGAAATTAGAACGGGTGATTTGGTGTGGATAGAAGGTTAGTCCAATTTTCCGAGTAACGGATATACCCTTGATGCTGGCTGTGTTGGTCCATTTGGAATCCTCACTCTTGAAGGTTTTGGCCTTCAAGGCGAATGTGATGTTATGATTCCAACCTGGTTTCAAGGATTGGGTTGAAGACTCGAAATAGGTCCAGTTGGCGCCTGTATTGACGTAAATACAAGTGTCCACTGGTTCTTTGAGCGGGTTAAAAGCGTCATAAACTATGCCTGTGACCTTGGACAAATCCATGTCCGCTTGCAAGTTGTAGCCAGCGTGGTCGTCGGGTTGTTTATTGTCATAGGAAAGAAGGGCCACATGGGTCCCTTCAGGCGCTTCCTCTGCCGACACCGCTTCTGCCGCGGTGGCAGACGAATAACCGGAATCGGGAGTAAGAGGGCAGGTTCCATCCTCAAATCCCGTAATGGTTACCGCAGTTCCAGAGGCCATTTCCTCCGCCCGGACCATCACCACCTTCTGGGGATTGGCCCCGGAAAGGCGGATATTATCCATATATAAGAGACCTTCTCCCGCATCTTTCGTTTCAAATACAAGAGCCACAAGGTGAAGTTCGTTCAGCGGAGCGGACATGAGTTTTCCCGAGTCATCCTTCAAACCTGCCATGTTGAAATCCAGGTCCTTATTCCACCCGGGTTTGATGGTCAATGTATCGGTTTTATACCAAGTCCATTGAACGCCTTGCTTGACGATTACTTGCGCCGTAAAAGTAACGGGTGAAGCGTTATAAAGGTCAACATACAAGTCTTTTGTCCCTGTCAGATCACCTGCTTGAGCAGTGGAGAATGCTGTGCGACCGCCTTCTTTGGAAATCGCGAAATGCCCTCGGAAACCATACTTCCCATGGGATGGAAAATCAGGCGAGATCATCCCATCGGTCATGAGGCTTCCATCGAATTGTGTGCCCCAGTAACAAGTTCCAAGTTCAAAATCCTCCCAAACGAAGGAACCGCCGGGAGCTCCCATCAAGATTGAAGCAATAAAAAAGGCGGCGCTCATCGCGGCCGCCCTTTTTAAAAGAACGTATGGTTTCATGATGACCTCGCTAATATTATTGAGAAAGCCAATTGAAAATATCCACTATTGTCTGGGAAGTAGTCCCCGATGCGTTACTATCAAGTTCTAATCCAATAAGAACTACTTGAGTCGGATCGAAATTTCCGCCAGTAACAGCCGTGATAGTGGCTGGAACATTCATGGTCAAAGTGACACACCCAGGTCCTAAGTTTTGATAGGTGGGGTCTTTATAAAAAAGCCAATTAGGAGAACCATTTTGTGCATAAAGATGGCCACCTTGGGGATTGTTGTTCGGAGCATAACCCGAAGGAACATTTATTACCGCGCTGACTGCTTTACCCGCCATATTCACAGTTGATCCAATAGCGTATTGTATATTTACTTGTTGATTGGTGCCGGTAAAAGCGATCGTGACCGCTAGCGCGCCTGTATTCGGAGGGCAGCTGGCGGTACCATCAAAACCCACAGTGGCCGAAGTAGTGACTCCCCCGCCTACAGAACCACTTTGATTGTAATACCAACCCGATATGGAGGCGGCCGAACTGAAAGTAAAGTCCAGGGAACTAATTGTCGGAGTGGGAGTAAGAGAATTTGTGTTAGTTGGAGTAAAAGTGACCGTAAAACTCGGATTAGTTGTGGGTGTATCAGTTGGTGTATTTGTTATTGTCGGGGTATCAGTGGGGCTACCAGGGGTATCGGAAATAGTAGACGTTAAAGTAATGGTCGGAGTATATGTGTTGGTGATTGTGCAAGTATTTGTTGTCGTAGACGTATTGGCTGGGGTAAAAGTAACGGTGGGAGTATTAGTCGCGTCCCACCGGGGCTGGGTGGCGCTTTTACTACAACCGCCGCTCATGAAAGTTAAAATCGGCAAAAAAGACATCGCAAAAAGAGCAATTGTTAAATAGGCAAAGTATTTCATTAAAGCCTCCTTAAAAGCTTTTGATGAATTTTACGGGAAGTGTCGAGATTATATTTACAGCCAGTTAAACCGTTTTAGTAAACGCAAATTAACACCCGTTATTTTCACTGTCAAGGTAAATCCCAAACTTGGCCTTTGATTTACAAAAAATCATAAAACCACCAAAATTTAAAACCGCTTTTACTCGTTAAATTCCAGCAGTAGAGTTTCTCACGACTAACTCCACAGGAACTTCTTGCCTTCGAGCTGGAAGGTTTTCGTTTTCCATTACTTCCAGAAGCCTGATTACCGCCAGTTTTCCCAAGTACTCCTTAGCCACGCTGATAGTTGTAAGGGGGGGATCTATATAGTTGCTCATGATAATGTTGTCAAATCCCACCACGCTTAAATCTTCCGGCACCCTTCGCCCTATTTCACGGGCTGCCCGCAAAGCTCCCGCCGCCATTTCATCGTTTACGCAAAAAAGTGCGGTGATTTTCTTTTTTTCCTTCAGGAGTTCCTTGGTCTTCTCGTAACCTCCTCGAAAAGTGAACATTGAACTTTTGAAAACGTTATTAAGGTTTAAGGGCAGGTTGCTCTTGAGATGGGACGCTCTCCATCCCTCCTCCCTCTCAGCGATACTGGGCCGCAGATCCTCGACAGTCAGGAGACCGATGTTCTTATGTCCCAATGAGATCAGATGATCCACCGCTAGGATTCCGCCTCGTTTGTTTTCAATCTGGATGCTATCCACATTCTTAAGGGTCGGAAAATTCTCGATGGCAACTATGGGAATGTTCCGGTTTTGGATATCCTCAACCATATGTGGATCGCAACGGCCGATTAAGAGGACTCCGTCCACGTTTTTTTCCCGAATGATCCTGGGAAGACTCTGGTAGCCATTATAGGGCGACTCCTGGTACGAGAAAAAAAGGTTGAATCCCTTTTCAATAGTCTCCCGGACAACCCCTTCGACGATGAATGAATAAAAGGGGTTGGAGATCATATTGTCTTCCTGGTAGAAAAGAACACCCAGGTTTCTAGTCCTTTTTCCCGCCAAACCCGCCGCCATAGCGCTGGGATGGTAATCCAATTCCCGGGCAACCTTTAGGACGCGTTTTTTGACTTCCTCGCTGATCGCTACATCTTGGCGGTTATTCAGGACAAATGAGACAGTAGTAATGGAAACGCCGGCTTTTTTCGCGACGTCTTTAATGGTGGAATGAGTACTCATGAAACCTCATAAACAATTAATGAAAAGGGTGCCTATTTTAACATCATCTTTGACGAACAGGTTTATTGGTTGTTCTAATCATTAAATAAAGCATTGTTAAGAATGGTTATATCCTTTATGCCAATAAAAATATTTAGCCTGCCCTATTAAAAGGTTTTAATAAAGGGATTTCCCTGTTTTTACCGTTTGTTGTATGATGTTGCCCTTCCAACTCGAGATTTTCTAGGTGAAAAATGTTAACCCTTATTGCCGATGTTGATGACACTATTTGTCCCAGCACGAAACCCATCTCTTCCGATATGGCCCGCGAGATTGAGCGAATCATCCGCGGAGGATGTTCTTTCGCGTTCATCAGCGGCAGCAATCTCCAACAGATTTCAGAACAAATTACTCCTTCCTTGACTGTTCCCCACCACTTCTTGCCAGCATCTGGAACACATTACGTAAAGGTGGAATATCTGGGCAACAAAGCCATTTTCAAAGAACAATACCGTATGGCATTCAGCCTTTCCGAAAAGAAAGAAATCCTGGATGCATTTGAAGCTTTGATATCTAAATACGGCATTCGTCCCCTGACAACTAAGGAGGATCAACTTCAGGACCGGGGTTCCCAAATTACACTTTCCTCTCTAGGCAGGAACGCGCCCGATGACAAAAAAAGAGCCGATGATCCCGACGGATATAAGCGGAAGCTCTGGCTAGATTTCTTGAAAACCCGTTTAGGGGATAAATACTCAATGAGGATTGGGGGTACTACTTCCATCGATATAACTCCAAAAGGGGTGGACAAGGCATGGGGAATCCGTAAGTTTTTGGCCGCGAACAACTTGAAACCATCGGAAGCCCTATTCTTTGGGGACAAGCTCGAGCCGGCTGGCAATGATTATCCCGCCTTACAGGTGGTGGATTGTATCCAAGTTCGTAATCCTGAGCACACATTGGAGATTTTAAGAAATTTCAAGACGAGTTTGAAAATCTAAGAGGTCTATTTCGATTTATAAATGTTGTTATGGTGCGTTTCAAATTATTAGGTAAAATGCCGGTGTGTTTTAAAACGAATTTTAAAAAAATAACTTCTTCTCATATACAGGAGGACTTTTGTGGCTAATGAAACTGTTTTTCAACGCTATTCCCAGAATCCAATCATCACATCGGAGGCTGTCCCAAACGCCAATGTTATTATGAACAGCGCTGTGGTGCGTTTTAAGGACGCATACGCTGGCATATTCCGCGTGGACACCCAGGAAATGTTAATGGAACTGCACATAGGCTTCAGCCGGGACGGAATCCACTGGGATATACAACCAGACCGCATGAAACTAACTGGTGAAGTACCTGACACCATTCCTTGTGGGATGGGTTATGACCCCCGCATCACTAAAATCGGGGAGACATATTACATTACATGGTGCTATTACCCTTCTTCCGGTCCCTCCATCGGCCTGGCCCGCACAAAGGATTTTAAGAATTTCTTTCAGATGGCGACCATTCTTTTGCCATACAATCGAAACGCTGTGCTTTTCCCTAGGAAAATCAACGATCAATACGCCCTCCTGCACCGCCCTTCCGATAATGGACATACTCCCTATGGCGACGTATTTTACGCCACCAGTCCCGACCTGATTCATTGGGGGGGGCACAAATTCGTTTTCGGAAGGACCACCGGATGGCAAATGACAAAGGTAGGGGCCGGACCAACCCCGATTGAAACCAAAGAAGGGTGGGTCATGATTTACCATGGAGTTCATACGACTTGCAATGGTTTCGTCTATTCCATGGGAGGGGCAATTTTGGATTTAAACAAACCCTGGAAGGTGAAATACCGGACTAGGCGCTACTTAATGGCCCCCACCGCCGACTATGAACGTGTGGGTTTCGTGCCGAATGTAGTGTTCCCAACAGCGAGCATCCTGGACGAAAAAACCGGCAAATTGGATGTCTATTACGGGGCAGCCGACACCTGCGTGGCCTTGGCGAGCGCGGACTTCGGTGAAGTCATCCGTTTCATCAAGAAAAACAGTTATTAATCAATCTTAGCTTTCTTTTATTTCTTGAAAAACTTCGCGTTGATTTCTTTTGTCACCTTAGTCAGCACCTTCTGGGCCGGTTCGTCCTCGTTCCAGACCCGGTCCAATGCCGAGTCCACCCTGGCTTTCCACTCGTTGATATTGGGGTCAAGCGGTTGGTAATGCCCCTCTTTCACTGCGTCCACGAGGAACCCCTTCGACTTCGGTTCCAATCCGTCTAAGAAGACTGGAGACTGGGCTAGAGCCTTAATGGCAGGCTGGGTCAATCCAGTGGCCGCCATGTACTTTTGGCCTACTTCCGCGGCTAAAAACTTCACCAGTTCGTAGGCCATTTGCGGATTCTTGCAGGTCTTAATGATGCCGTAGCCAGCGGCGCTTAATGGGAAACCTCTATGTCCCCCGGGTCCTGTAGGAAATTCAACCGTATCCCACTCGAAATCCTTGATCTGGCGGAATCGGGGGGTCATCCATATCCCGCTGTGGAACATGGCCACTGAACCATTGATGAAATGGTCCGAATTTCCCAGGCCGCCCATGGCGGTGGTAGCGCTGGGACTGGGTGTACAACCGTACTTGTAAATGAGGTCGGAGCGGAACTGAACCCCCGCTATTGCTGCGGCGCTGTCCAAAGTGCACCGGGTGGGCTTTTTCTCATCGTCCACCAAGCTCCCCCCGAATGCGTAAACCCAAGCGTCCCAGGTCGGATAGTCATCCAGGAATCCGTACTGGGTCACCCTTCCCTTGGCGTCTTTTTTCAGCAATTTTTGGGCCGTTTCCGCAAACTCTTCGTAAGTCCAACCGTCTTTGGGATAGGGCAGACCAGCCTCATCGAATTTCTTCTTATTGTAGTAAATCACCGCTACGGGCGCGATGTCCCTTGGAATGGCGGTCAAAATGCCGTTGTAGGTGTAATGGTCTATCGCCTCGGGATAAAAATCAGAGAGTTTAATGGAGGAATCTTTGTCGACATAGGGTTTCAGATCCTGAAATACACCTCTGGAGGCGAAAGAAATCATCTGCTCGGCATTGACCGCCATCACATCCGGTGCCATACCTCCCGAGAACTGGGTCAGAACCTTGGTAATGTATTCTCCGTAAGGCGCTCTCTGCAACTTCACTTCTACCCCGGGATGAACTTTCTTGAAATCATTCACCGCGGCCTGGATGATCTTGGCCTCTTCGATATCCCCCCAGCCAATGCATGTGAGAGTTATGCCGGATTTTTCCCCGCCCGAATGGTGAGAACATCCTAGAGCCAAAAGCAAACTCGCCGTTGCGACGAATATACCAAGTTTTTTTTTCATCCATTCCTCCAGTCAAAATGATTGCTATTATAAAAATACTCGAAGAACGATCCTGCAATTATTTTTATCTTCGCTGAAAGTTCTGATAAATAAAAATAAAACAAAACGGTTATTCAAGGTTTTTAAAAATTAATAGGATATTTTTTAAAACCCCGATCAAAAAAAACGAAAGTTTATTATTACAAGACCATTTTCAAGAATTATGGATAGTTTTA
>CAWCKJ010000009.1:0-130949 GCA_963796105.1 candidate division FCPU426 bacterium | reverse complement strand
CCTGAATTTTGCGCCTAATAAAAAAACCATCTAGGAAACCATTATAGGATAAGGGTTGCGAAGCCAACTCATCCTAAAAGAGGGTCCCCCAGATGGTGAAACGTCAAGATACGCCTCAGAAATCAAACCCGCAAGTCCAGAAAAAAGCCAATCGAAACGGGAGAATCGCGCCCAAGATTACGGCCAATACTCCCGTAGGTATTTGCGAAGACCGCCTAACAGCTTTTGGCGGATTGTTGGCATTGGCGAAGATGTTCGACCTTCTTGATTTTGAGCGGGAATTCAAAAAACACTATGCCGCACCTAAACGCCTTCCGAATTTGGGCCACTACCGGATGGTAAGCGGCATCCTAATGCTTCTTTTCATCGGGTTCCAAAGACTTGGCCATTTTGCCTACCTGCGGGGTGAGGTCATGCTGTGCGGTTTACTGCGGGTTCCCTTGTTGCCGGTAGTGACAACTTTTTGGAGATACCTGAGGTCGCTGGGGATCGGGCAGTCGGCATCGTTGCTGAATCTGAGTGGGGCGTTACGGGCCAAGGTTTGGGGACAGGTGAAATATGCCCCCAAGAAGGTGGAGATCAACATCGATACCACCACCGCAACGGTCTACGGAAATATCGAGGGAAGCCGAAAAGGATACAACCCCAAGCACCGGGGCAAGAAGGGACTGAGGCCCATTCTGTGTTTTCTCCAGGAAACCCGGGAATATTTGTGCGGAACCCAAAGACGCGGAACCACCCTTAGTTCTGAGGAAGTGGCCCGCCAAATTAGACAATTCCGGCGACTCTTGCCGTCCTGTGTCCGGACGATTCTGGTGCGCGGTGACGGTGAAATGATCGGCTGGGAAAGCGTGAAAGCCTGTGAAAAAGAAGGGTTTTCTTTCATCTTCGGGAACAAGCGGCATGACCCGCCTTTCACGAAAAAGGGTTGGTACCGCCATGGAGAACACGAATACAACGAATGTGTCCATCAACCCATAGGCTGGCAACAACCAGTCCGGTTTGTGGCGATGAGGACGCTGGATGAAAAAGCGCGGGAGAAACAATTGAGCCTTCCTGAAATGGAAGGATATGTCTACCGAATCTTCGCGACCAACTGTCTGGGAGCACCCCATCGGGTGGTTGAGGAATACGACCTGCGCGCGGATGTGGAAAACCTGATTGGTGAGGCGCAACGGGAGGGGTTATTAGCAATTCCCTCTAAGAGTTTCCAAAGCCACCATGCTTTTTTCCAGATCGTGATGCTGGCTTACAACCTCTGGAGGTGGATGAAACTAATGGTGGGCCATTGTGGAAAAGAAAAGCGACCGGGAAAGAAGCCACAGGAGAAGGAACAGATCACCATGCCGGACCATACCCTTCGGATCGCACGTTTGAAGATGCTCTTTGTAGCCGCCCGAATCCAGTATCACGGCCATCGGGATGTGGTGAGGTATTCAATCCATGATGATAGGACAGCGGGCCTATTGGGTTTCCTCAAATACCTTGATCGAAAACGATTGGAAAGACCCAGGGCGGCCTAGAAGTGGCTTGGTGCAAAAAATTCTTTGCACATAAGTTCACTTCTGATGAAAATGGCCACTGTCGGGTCCCGATTCAGGCCGATCTGGCCACGGAATCGGTAAACTCGGTGCAAAATTCAGGTAATAACATGAAGAATTAATCTTTGTTAGGGCATTTCACAGATTGAAATTTTTCAACTCGGCCAGGCTGGCAAGGCCCTATTTCCGGAACGTCCGGAGACTATAGAGCCCAGCGCCAGAAAAAGCGAAAACTTACCGGCATGCCTATCCGAACAACGCTTGCGCAGTAATGGGTTTTGCCAAAGCGCAAGCGGTTAAGGCCCGGTGAAATAAGGAATCTGGGTCATGGCGACGATTGAACCGATAAGTATATTCGCTCAAGTATCCAGGCAGATATTTCACGTTGACTCCATGATGGGTTCCTAGGATCCAAGCCTTGGCGTTGGAAATGAATCGGTGGACCCAAGGTAACCAGTGATTTAACACCACTGGGTCATTGGCTGTTACCTGGTACTCCACATCCACGTTTTCCAAGTTTCTCAAGCTGGGACTGGCATCCGTGTTTATCATGGCGCCTTTCTGGATTGCTTGATCGACGAATGCTTGGGCTTCCCACTTGGTTTCTGCGGTCACCTTTATCTTTGCAAAACCCGCTTTCTCTTTTTTGCGCCCTTTCTCATCTATCCATTCTTTGCTTTCAACCGCCACCAGCACTTCAGCCTGGTTTTCCTTTTCTCTCTTGCCGAATACAGCCCCATCCAACTCAATGATTTCCTTGAGTTGGTAATTTTCATCCCTTTGTCGAAGACTTTCCCGAATCTTATGCAACATCCTCCAAACGGTATCGTAGGAGGGCATTCCCAATTGCCGCTGAAGTTCCAGGGCTGAAATGCCCCTTTTCCCTTGCATCACCAATCCAATCATCCTCAACCAGGTTAAGATTGGGATCTTGGATTTCCGGAAGATCGTTCCGGCTCGAAGCCGTATTTGCTTTCGACAATAGTCACATTCCCGCACTTCGGGGCGGTTTTTGTGTTGCCAGAAACTTTCTCCTTCACATTGTGGGCAAACAAAGTCTTTTCCGGCAAAACGGCTCTTCCACACCCATTGACGTGCCTTTTCTTCTGTATCGATTTCCTTGAAAATCTCAATCCCCTTCATCCGTTGGTAGTTCATAATTTGCCCCTCCAACAATGAGTATACTCCTGTATTCCTTTATTTCAACAGGTACCGTTTGGAGAGGCATTCTTACCGGTGACCCAATGGGCCGCCCCTTGAGTGACTCTTTATCCGAGCTTGCCACTAAATGTACCACATGAAATTAAACCTGTCCAAATTTGTCCTGAATAAAATAATCCGATAAGCGGTTGGGAATTCGAGACTGTCTTTGATCCTTGAACCCAACTTCCTAAGTTTGTTGGCGCTGGATTTTTAAAAATGTTTGTTGTTACGTTAAAGTGGTTGATTGTGATGGTGTAAGTTGGGGGTTAGCACCCCGAAGGACTTTATGCGAAATGAATTAAATAGCAACAATATGAGGGACAAAGGGTACCGGCCAAAAATAAAAATTGATTCAAATCTGTTAAATTCTTTTTCAAACCAGGAAATATTTTTGAAATCTTTGGATTTTTCATGAAATTGCGGTAATGTTTCTTTAGGTTGGTTCAGGATCTATCTATTCTCTATTCGTAGCCGGAATAAAATCATTTTAATGTTTAATGGAAAAATGAAAAATATATGCTTATGCACAAAGTGACCGTGCTGTAATGGGTTTTGCTAAGGCACATGCGGTCAAAGCACGGTGAAATAAGGAATCGGGATCATGACGACGGTTGAACCGATAGGCATATTCACTTAGATACCGGCCTAAATACTTAGCATCAACGCCATGATGAGTTCCAATGATCCAGGCCTTGGCGTTGGAAATGAACCGGTGTACCCAGGGCAACCAACTTTCCAACTCTTTCGGGTCATTGGCCATCACCCGGTAGTCTGCCTCCACTCCTTTGAGTTCACGCAAGGCTGGCGAAGCATCTGTGTTGAGGAAAGAGCCTTTTTCCATAGTCTGATTCACGAATTCCTGGCTCTCCCACTTGGTTTCCATAGCTACCTTCACCTTGGCAAAACCCGCTTTTTCCTTCTTGCAACCATTCTCATCCACCCATTCCTTGCTTTCCACCGCCACCAAGACTTCCACTTGGTTTTCCTTGGCCTTTTTCCCAAAAACCGCCCCATCCAACTCAATGACGCCCTTTAGAGTATAGCTTTCGTCCTTTTGCCTAAGACCTTCCCGGATCTTATGCAATAGAAGCCATGCCGAATGATCCGAAAGATTTAAATGCCGCTTCAGTTCCAGGGCCGAAATACCCCGTTTGCCCTGCATCATCAAACTGATGGCCCTGACCCAGGTTAAAAGAGGCAGCTTGGAGCTTTCAAAAATCGTCCCGGCGCGAAGCCGAAGACGTTTCCGGCAATAGTCACATTCCCTCACTTCAGGCTTGGCCTGGTGTTGCCAGAAGCTTTCGCCCTCACATTGGGGACAAACAAAGTCTTTCCCGCCGAAACGGCATCTCCACACCCATTGGCGGGCTTCTTCTTCCGTGTGGATTTTCCTCAGAATTTTAATGCTTTTCATCCGCTGGTAGCTCATGTACCACCTCCCGTAGCGGACAGTATACCTATGTATTCCTTTATTTCAAGGGTCACTTAATACAGAAGCATGGAAAAATATAAATGAAACAAGAGTTATGAAAACGGTTTTCCAAAGCGGTTTTCGTCTTCGAAATTGGGCGCTTGCCCTATTTTCTATCGTGATTTGGATGAGCAGCTTAACGTTTATGTTCGCGCAGACGATCTACACCGCGTCCACTTCCGCGATCGCGATTCCGACCCTTATAGCAACCCCTCAGTTTTGCCCCAGTGACACGCGAATAATCTACCAGGAGAACCAGCCGACATATTTCACCCAACCGACTCTCAGCGCTTGCGGTTACCCCGTCGGCACCTACGACCCGAATTACTTCGCGGCCATTGACAGCTATGACTTCGGGGACACTTCAGCGTCGGGTGGTAACGGAGGCGGTAAGGGAGGCGTGGTGTGCGGCGCCTGCGCTGCTTTAACGAACACTTCGAATGCCAGGGCATGCACTGTCATGATTGTGGATGAATGCCCGGTGGGAGGGGTTAACCTTAATAACTGCTGGAACGGGTCATATCACTTGGACCTTTCCCAGACGGCGTACAACTACTTATCAAACAATGCCAGTTTCCCAAGTAACACTGACCAAAGCGGCCGGGATAATTCGACAGTGGAGTGGTATTTTGTTCAATGCCCTTTAACCGGGCAAGCTGCTGTTTCCTTTGACAACACGACTGGCAATATCGCCTATGAATGGGCCAACAGCTCCTCTAGCGGGTGGAACCCGCTTATGTTCCTGGACGCAATTATTCCGATAAAGTCTGTGGCTTATGGTTCGAGTTCAGGCGGACCTTTTACTTCGCTCAGCCGGGATACCGGAAGCAGTCTCCCGAACTTTTGGTATGGCAGCAGCGCCTATTCGGGAACGGAATACTTTCAAATCACAACTTGGGAATCGACCACTCCAGTCACAATTGGGGTTAATTGCAGCAGTTATTCACCAGCGGAAGCGGCCCCTCCGGGAAATCCATCGACTAGCGGGCAGGTTCCCGGTTGCAATTCGACGCCCGCGAATACGAACACTCCCACCCGTACTTTCACCTACACCTATACTTACACCATTACCCCCACCCGGACGAATACTCCCACCTTTACCTTTACGTTTTCACCGACCGCCACCCGCTCAAACACACCCACCAATAGCCCGACCAACTCCCCGACCAGAACCAATACCCCGACCCCTACCCCCACGAACACCGTCACCTCAACACCGACAGCCACTAGGACAAATACCCCGACGAACACTTCCACTAACACGGCGACAGCCACTTTGACACCCACCAGGACCAATTCACCCACCTCTACCCCGACCGCTACCCAAACCAACACGCCCACGTATACAGCCACTCCTACCTTGACTCCAACCAGGACGAACACACCCACCAATACGCAAACCAATACGGCCACGGCCACAACGACGCCCACCAAGACGAATACCCCCACCAACACCGCTACGTCGACTTCCACTGCGACCCAAAGCAATACCCCCACCTATTCCGCGACACCGACTCTGACCGCGACAAGGACGAATACCCCCACCAATACGCAAACCAATACGGCCACTGCCACCACGACGCCCACCAAGACGAATACCCTCACGAATACACCAACGGCGACTTCCACGGCGACCCAAAGCAATACCCCCACCTATTCCGCGACATCGACTCTGACCGCGACAAGAACGAATACACCCACCAATACACAAACCAATACGGCCACAGCCACAACGACACCCACCAAGACGAATACCCCCACCAACACCGCTACGTCGACTTCCACTGCGACCCAAAGCAACACCCCCACCTATTCCGCGACACCGACTTTAACCGCGACCAGGACGAATACACCCACTAATACACAAACCAATACGGCTACCGCCACAACGACACCCACCCGGACGAATACTCCCACCAACACCGCTACGGCGACTTCCACGGTGACCCAAAGCAATACCCCCACCTATTCCGCGACACCGACTCTGACCGCGACCAGGACGAATACTCCCACCCTGACCGCTACAGCCACGGCGACCAGCACCCAAACCAGCACACCCACCAATACAGCTTCGCCCACATTGACGCCCACGCGCACGAACACCCCCACGGCCTCAATGACCCCTACGGCGTCCTTCACATCTTCACCTTCGGCGACTGGAACTCCCACGCCCACCCGGACAGCCACGCCCACGGCGACACCAACGCCCACTCCGACCATCACCCCTACCGTGACCAATACAAGCACAGGTTCGCCTGTGCCCACGAATACCCCTACTATTACATCCACCTATACCCATACGCCAACGCGGACGAACACTCCCACGGCTTCGATGACGCCAACGGCCACTGTGACCGACACGGTTACCCCCACCGCTTCGCCCACGGCTTCGCCGACGGCGACCGGTACAGCCACGCCGACCCGGACAGCCACCTCCACGAGCACCGCGACGAACACCTTCTCGAGCACTCCGACGAATACCGCCACCCATACCCTGACCTTTACCCCGACTCAAACGTCCACTTTCACCCTCACAAACACCTCCACCAACACTTCAACGCCGACCAGGACCTCCACCCCCACCAACACCAGCTCCCCGACTTTCACGCCCACAAGCACCCCGACTTTCACCAAGACGAACACTCCGACCGCCACCCCCACGGCGACAGCGACCCCCACGCCGACCATCACTCCTACCGTCACCAATACCAGCACTGGCTCGCCTGTTCCCACGAATACGCTGACGATCACGCCTACTTTCACCCCTACGCCGACACGTACTTCCACGCATACAATGACAAACACACCGACTTTTACGCCGACTCCGACAACAACCAATACCTTTACCAACACTTCCACGTCGAGCCGGACCTCTACTCCCACTTACACTTCCACCTTCACGAGCACGTTCACGGATACCTTGACGGTAACACCTACCGCCACAAGGACCCCGACTTCGACTGATACCTGGACGAATACGCCGACGCAAACACCCACTGCGATTGTTACATCCACATCGACGATCACCCCTACCGTGACTTATACGAACACTGGTTCACCTGTTCCGACGAATACGCCGACTATTACCTCAACCTATACCTCCACATCGACCCGGACAGCTACCCCCACGAGCACCGCGACGTACACATTCACGAGCACTCCGACGAATACATCCACCCCTACGCCGACGAACACATTCACGGCGACTTCATCAAACACCAGTACTTATACCAGCACCAATACCCCGACTCCGACATACACCTTCACCAATACCTACACCGGAACCCAATCGCCCACAAATACACCCACGAACACCTCTACGCCTTCTATGACGCCTACTTTCACATTCACCGCCTCGCCAACTTTGACGCCTACTCACACCTTCACGGCTTATTGGACAAGCACTCCGACTCAAACACAGGTCCCGAACAAAAAGCCCTGCGTCTATCCGAACCCGTCCGATGGAACAAGCCCCGCGAGGGTCTTGCCTCCGGCCTACACGGGCCTATCACCGGTGAAAGTGCAAATCTTCACCCTGGCTTTCCGGAAGGTGCTGGAAAAGAATTATCCCCCCATGGCCTGGGGGCTAGTTTCCGTTCCTTTGGTGGACGCATGGAACAAACCCTTGGCCAGCGGCGTCTATTACGTCGTCATACAAACGGCCCAGGGCCGATCGATCGCGAAACTGCTCATCTTGCGGTAATCGGTACCGCCCAAGAGCAGGCTTCATCCAGGGCTTTCCTGGTTTGGCCGGACAGCCCTTTTCAATTCCGCCCCTTCCTTGGGTTTGGCCGCAACTAACCTCCATTCACATTCCTGGCCGCACTTTATGATTGAAAAGTTTCCTGCCGCCTTGCCGCGGCTCACCCTATAATTCCCTTGGGCTGGCGGGAACCCCGCGACAAACTTCCGAACAATTCGAGAAGGTGAAACCTATGATCATTACTCCCTTCATCCTGGGCCGCGGCATGGCGGGGGCAACTATCCCCGCTTGGATAACAACCTGAAGGTTTTAGAATCCCTCTTATCACTGGAAATCACCCGCCAATCCTAAATAAAACCGGGAATTTACTCTTTTCCGAAGTGTTCATTGGATGAATCATTGTTGCGGGCTTTGGACTATGATGAATGGCAGCTGCTTATCATTAAATAATTCCAAACGGGGGCCAAACATGACGCCGAATTGTCCGAGAAGTAAAAAAACAAATTTCTCGACTTACAGCAACCAGCAGAACGGGAATAACGGGTATTTTATTTATTGCTCCGATTGCGGGGCGGTTATCTCGTGGGCGCCGGATTTGAACACGATTCACAACAGCATTAAATACATCGAGACCAAAATCAACCATTTGAAGTAAGGCGGTTATCCGGTCAGGGGTCCCGGGGATAAAATAAGACCTCTAGTATAATGTTAATTGACCTACGCCTCCATACCAGTTCAAGGCGGGCTTTTTGAGCCACAAACCATCCTTGTTCGAGAAGAATAAAAAGGAAAAAGGCCTATTTTCGGGAAGGCTTTTGGCTTTTCTCGTGTTTGCCTTTCTTCTTCCCTTCACACGGCCCTTTCCCCTTCTGGGCGCTTGGACCCCGGTGGGAATGGGCGGCGGCGGGGCCCAATACGCCCCTTCCATCTCTCCCCTCAATTCCAACCTGCGGTTCGTGGGCTGTGACATGTCGGGCTGGTACAGGAGCACGGACGGCGGCAACACCTGGAACATGCTGGATTTCTTTCAAATCAGCACCAAGGTGGATTACAACCACAACAACGGGGTCATGTGTCCCATGGCCTTCCATCCCACGAACGCCAATGTCGTTTACGGCTTCGGGGCCCAGCAGGACACACAGGACAACTCTCCCAACCTTCTGGTGAGCAGCGACGGGGGACAGACCTGGTCCGTCGTGGCAGGGGCCAATCCGGCCCCCTGGCCCGCTTGGGGAGTCACTGGGGGAAGGGTCACGATGATCTACCTTGATCGGGGAAATGCCAATTTCATCCTGATCGGGACGGACAACGGGATCTGGCGCAGCACCAACGGGGGGGCCAGCTTCTCCGCCACCACCGGCTCTTCCGGGTACGTGAGCGGGTTCATGGTGGACCAGTCCAGTCCCGTGACCAACCGTACCTGCTACGCTGGCACCTCCGCCGGAGTTTTCAAGTCGGCGGACGGGGGTAGCACATGGACCGCCGCCAATACGGGTTTGCCCACCCCGGCCAACGTGTTGAGCTTCACGGGGGCCAGTACTGGCGCTTCCGGCGGAACAAGGCTTTTTGCCATCGATGCCAAAGGGATATACACCTCCACCAACGCCGTTTCCTGGACCCTCTCCAGCTCGGCTGATAACTTCGCCATGGTGGCGGGATCGGACAACGACACCACCACCGCCTATGCCACAAACACCAACAGCCGGGTCATCTGGCAGTCCACCAATGGAGGGGTCTCCTGGGCCCCCGTTTTCTCGGATGTTTCGCCCGTGGCCAACCTATTCGACGGGTGGATCGATTTCGACCTGAGCTTCTCCGGATGGGGATTGCCCGTGGACGGGCTGGGGGTGAATTCCGCCGATTCCAGCCAGGTCATGTTCAGCGACCTGGGCGAGACTTTTCTGAGCGACAACGGAGGGGTGAGCTGGACGGAGGCCTATTCCAATTTCGCCGGGACCCCGCCTCCTTCCCAGGCCCAGGCTTGGTCCTCGCGGGGGCTGGAAGTCACCAGCGTCTTCCAATACGCTATCGACCCCAACACCCCCGCGTATCATTACATCTGCGCCTCGGACATCGGCTTCTGCTATTCCTCGGACTCTGGGGCGACCTGGCACAATACGGCCCGCCGCAACGACGGATCTTTCCCCTCGGGCTGGACGGAAACCTTCTATCATGTGGCCTTCAATACGACCGCCGGCACTGTCTTCGCCGCGGTTTCCAGCCTCCATGACCTGGACCATTCCTATCCCCTGGGAAGTTCAGGGTCAGGCGGGGTGATCAAGAGCGTCAATTATGGGGGAACCTGGACCAAATCCTCCACGGGCCTGCCTTCCACGCCGGCCACCTCCATCGTTTATGACCCAGTGAATAATATTTTCTACGCGGCCATGTGGGGGCAGGGCGTTTATAAATCCGACACAACAGGAAACAATTGGACAGCCTGCGCCGCCCAGCCGGTAATCGGGACCAACATGAACGTCTATTCCCTGAAACTGGCGGGCGGGAATCTATACTGCCTCCTGTCCGGCCAATCCAGCTATGCCAATCCCGGCGGAATCTTCGTCTCTGGAAACGGGGGGACCACCTGGGGCAACCTGGCCACTAACGTCACCAACGGCCTGCCGCTTTACTACCCCACGGATTTCGACGTCAACCCCTCCAACCCCAGCACGATCTTCGTGGCGGCCCAGGATTTTTGGTCATCCTCCTTCACTTACTCCCAGGAATTGCAGGGGGGCTTGTACCGCACCGTCAACGGCGGAACCAACTGGACCCAAATGAACATCCCGGTCCCACCCGTGCAAAACGGGCCAACTGGCAACACTCCCTACGGCTATGCCCCCAGCATTGACCCCTCGAACCCCCTCCACGTCTATTACGGCACGGAGAACCAGGGCATGTTCGAGACCATGGACGGCGGAAATACCTGGGCCAGGGTGACCGACCTGCCGTTTGGCTCCATCCAGCACGTCAATTTCGGGAACGGCAGCTACTATGCGGGAACTTTCGGGGGCGGAGTTTGGAAAAAGGCATCCACCGCTTCCACGGCCACAGCAACACCGACCTCCCCGCTTCTCACGCATACTGTCACTTCAACCCTTACTCCCACCCTTACCCGCACACAAACCTTCACTGTCACCCCCACCTCCACGCCGACGGCTTCGCTCACTTTGACCCGAACCAGGACGGCCACATTTACATTCACGGTGACGGACACTCCCACGATTACCCCTACCCTCACGGTGACCTACTCCCCTACCCTCACCCTAACGCCGACAGTTACCCCGACCTTTACACCGACACACCCCCCGACCCAGACTCGGACTTCCACATCCAGTTTCACCCCAACCAGCACGGACACGCCCTGCGGATATCCGGGGAATACCTGCACTCCTACCCATACTCCCGGCTTCACCGACATCTTTTTCGTCTCCAAAAATATCTTCAGCCCTTCGGACCCTGTTTCCATATTGGTGCAATCCACCAAGTATCCGGGAAACTACAAGCTGGGAATCTACAATTCAGCGGGTGAAAATATCAAAACTTTGGACTCGAAGCGCCTCAACGCGCCCATCAGCCAGTCGTACCAATGGGATGGGACCAATAAATATGGGAACCCCTGCGCCAGCGGGGTTTATATCATCTTCCTGGTGGAACCCAACGATCACAAGTTGAAAAGGGTCATCCTCGTTCAGTAATTTTTTTCATACTCGCCTGATTCAATCCATCCTCTCCCCTGGAAGATTTCGAAATGAATTATCCTTCGTCATAATCCCGCTGAGACTCATGCGCTGATTTTTCAATTTATTTATCGGCGTAAAGCCTTATGATCTAGGCGGTCTAATACGGTAAATCCAAAACCATAAAGGAAACAACCCTCATGATCAAGAAACTCCTGGCTTGCCTCATCCTATTGCTGCCCGCCGGCTTGCTGGCCCAGACTGCCCCTCCCGGGGGCCAGTCTCTTTTTTCCAAGCCGGGCATCGAGGTTTTAAACCTTACGAACAAGGACAAGGGAACGGCTGAAATGGTTCCCGTGGAGGGGCAATCATTCCAGCAAGCCCTCAAGCTCAAGACCCTGGCCGCTTCGACCAATATTTGGGATGTTCAGGCGGAGGCCCCGGTTCCGGTGGCGGTGAAGGCCGGGGACGTGGTCCTGGCTGAATTCTGGATGAGGGCAGTCGAGACCAGCGTTGAAAGCGGCGAGGCCTCCAGCGAGTTCGTCTTTGAGCGCCTGGGCGACCCCTGGACCAAATCCGTCAGTTACACCCTGTCCGCCGGGCCCCAATGGAGGAAATTTTCCATTCCCTTCACGATCGCGGAGGACAGGGATGAGATGAAATCCCACATTTGCTTCCGCATGGGATACCACCCCCAGGTTTTCGAGCTGGCCGGCCTCAAGGTGACGAACTATGGGTCCCAGGTGAAAATCGGGGACCTTCCCCAGACCAAACTGACCTACGCGGGGGAGGAGCCTGACGCGCCCTGGCGCAAGGAGGCGCTTGACCGCATTGAGAAAATCCGCAAGGGCGGCTTGACCGTCACAGTGAAGGATGAAAAGGGAAACCCCCTGCCGGGCGCGAAGGTGTCGGTGCGCATGAAGCGCCACGCGTTCGGGTTCGGCACGGCGGTAGTGGCCAAGGACCTGGCGACGGAGGATATCGACAACGACCGCTACCAAAAAGAGGTCGCGAGGCTGTTCAACAAGGTGGTTTTCGAGAACGACTTGAAATGGGGTCCCTGGGAAGAGGGAGCCGCCAACAGCGGTTACTGGAAAAGAGAATACGTGGAAGGGGCGATGAAGTGGCTTACCCAACGGAAGTTCGACGTAAGGGGCCACAACATGGTCTGGGGTACCTGGCGTTATATACCGCCCGACGTAAAGCCGCTGGCGGGTGATCCCAAGGCCCTGGAGGATAAGATTGAAAGCCGGATCAAGGACGTGGGCGGAACCATGAAAGGCCAGCTGGCGGAGTGGGATGTGGTCAACGAACCGGTCCCGGAGCACCAGTTGACCGACCTGTTGGGGGAAAAAGCCATGATCACCTGGTATAAGACGGCCCGTGAGGCGGACCCGAAGGCCGTCCTGTTCGTGAACGATTATCCCAGCCCCGATTCCACCGGCCACCTGGACGCTTACGACAAAATCATAGAATATCTTCTTAAGGCCGGAGCGCCCCTGGGAGGCATCGGCTTGCAGGGCCACGTGGGCAATTCACCCTGGTCCATTCCGGCCCTTCTGAAGACCCTGGACAAGCTCGGGGCCCATGGTTTGCCGGTGGAAATCACGGAGTACGACACGGATATCACGGACGAAACATTGGACGCCCAGTTCTTGAGGGATTTCATGACCGCCATATTCAGCCATCTCTCGGTGAACGGATTCTTGATGTGGGGTTTCTGGGACGGAGCCCATTGGCACGCCAAGGCGCCGCTTTTTCACAAGGATTGGACCGAAAAGCCCTCAGGCAAGGCCTATGAGGACCTGGTCCTGAAGGACTGGTGGACCAACGCCGATGGAACGACGGACGATCAGGGTTCCTATCAAACAAGGGGATTCCTGGGGGATTACGAGGTGACTGTGACCCGGGATTCCAAGACCACGACCCTCCCGGCGCGTTTAACCAAGGAAGGGCTCCAACTGCCGGTGGTTTTAAAATAAACGGATTTGTAATCGGTGGATTTACCCTTGAAACTATTTCATTGCCGTCCAAATTAAATAAAAACCAAGGAACAATGATAAATAAAATCAGAAGTTTTAAATTCTAAAAGGCGTTAAGCAAAACCAAGCCCTTTGCCACGGATTCAGGGGATGCACTTGGATAGAACATAGGCATTAAACTTATGTTTTTTAAATCCCATGTATCCCCATGCATGCCAGCTCTCCATAAGGCTGATATGGGGGCTGGTATCGTACCAATCTCCTTAATAAGTTTCATGGCAGATTGGCACATCTGTGGCTAAAGTCTATTTTGGACAGGTGTGAAACTATTTCTTCTAAGCGAGAAGAAGATCCTTTGAAAAAATTGGTGGAAATTCTCAATCTTGAGGAAGGTTTTCCCACCGGCGAGGAAGCGGTGGGGAAGCTGACCACCGGGCTGAGTTCCGCCAAGGGCCGGGGTGTGGTATTCGTGAAAGTCATCCACGGGTGGGGAAGTACCGGAAAGGGCGGCGGGATCAAAAGGGCGGTCAAGAGGGTCTTGCCGGATCTGGGCAAGCAGGGCCTGTTAAGGGAATGGATTCATGGAAATGATTGGAAAGTGACCCATCCCGCCTATCTTCAGTGGTTCCAAAAATATCCCGAATTGAAAAACGACCGGGATTTAAACCGCAGCAATTCGGGAATCACGATGGTTAAGATCCGTTAGGTTAATTGCAGGATCCGAAAACTTCAGTTTTGGAATTTCCTTAAAATGAAACTAAAAAGTGTTTACCTCATTTTTAAAATTTTTATCGTCTTTATGGCGGTTTTGATCGCCGAGTATTATTTTTGCGGCATCTACTACAGGCTTATCAGGCGTTCCGACTTTATCATAGTGAATTCGGCCTGTGGAATTTCCGGATTGGGTTTGGGCTATTTGATATTGCGGAAATTGATTCGAAACGCCCTCGAGGAAAAATTACCTCCCCCCGCTGTCTGGGCGTTTTTCCTGGTTTTTTGTTTTTTACTCGGCTTCTTCCTGCGCTTCAGCGTCCAACTGGCCAACGGCCTGCTGGATAGTTCCGACCCCGAATCCAGGGTGGTAGTGGTGATGGATAAAAAAGTCTCCTCATTCGGCGGGAGCTTCAAGGATGGGCCGAATCCCATGGCTCATTTGATTTATTTCCAGGATTGGGACGACAGCGGCGCGAATTGCGAAATGCTGATATCCCCGGTTTATTATTACTCCGCAGGAATAGGAACCAGGTTGGTCCTAACGGTTCGAAGGGGATTCCTTCACATGTCCTGGGTGTCGGATTATCAGCTGCTCACCCCTACTTCGAATGGCGGTTAATTTCTTTCGCTTTTCCTCCGGAAACATTTCTCAGTTTATGGATGAAGCGGGGATGTTTTCCTCGATGATGGCGTGCTGGATATTAAATTCCCGGCTCAATAGTTCTCGGTAATAGGCCCCGCCCTTGGGATCGGAAGTGGATACCACCAGCTCACAGGCCACGGCCCTGGGGGCGATCCGCCAAACGTGGAAATC
The DNA here is from genome assembly GCA_963796105.1 of candidate division FCPU426 bacterium. GTDB lineage: Bacteria > Oederibacteriota > Muellerivitia > Muellerivitales > Muellerivitaceae > CAWCKJ01. The sequence goes on along the minus strand of CAWCKJ010000009.1, from coordinate 115,841 downwards.
CAGGATCTTCACGTCCTGATTCTCAATGGCGGTCCGGAGCTTTAGGAGATCCACCCTTTTGGAGTGGCCGTCCAGAAGTTCCCATCCGGTCTGACGGCACAGCTGGTATGCCCAGCTCAGGATCACCCCCGAGCCGATGATCCCTACCAGGGCGTCCAGCCAAGACAGTTGGAAAATCTTCCCCAACACCAGGGCCGAGATGGCCAGGACCGAGGTGAAGGCGTCCGCGATGACATGGATGAAGGCGCTTCGGTGATTCAGGTCATGCACATGCCCATCCGGCTGTTCTTTATGGTCATCTTCATCGGAATGCTCCCTGCCGAGTAACAGGGCGCTGATGATATTGACTAAAAGACCGGCGCAAGCCACGGCAATGGCCTGGTTAAACTGGATGGAAACCGGGTGAAGAAGCCTTCGCACCGATTCCGTGGTCATCAGGATTGCTATCATGGTCAAAACGACCGCGCTGGTATAGCCTCCCAGCGGAATGAGTTTTCCGGCCCCGAAGGAAAATTTCTGGCTGAGGGCGGGGTCGCGGGCCAGACGGTAGGCGGTAAAGGCGATCCCTAGCGCCGCCGCGTGGGAGGCCATGTGCCAGCCGTCCGCCAGAAGGGCCATGGAGCCCGTCAATATTCCCGCGGTGATTTCCACCGCCATCATGGCGGAGGTCAGGAGGACCACGCGCAAGGTTTTAGACTCGTTACGCTTGAGCAGCGGGTCATCCGCCACTTGCGATTGGCTTTCGGCGCAATAAATTTCCATATAGTCTCATTTCAACAGCCGGAACGGCTCTTCCCGGTTATGAAGGAAATTTACAAATTCCAGTTCGAATAAATCAATGGATTAATTAAATATTTAAGGAAGGATAGTATAACGCCGGAGTAAAATGATAAATTGTAACCTCTGAAAAAGTCGGCTATCGCCGCCTTTTCAGAAAAACATTTATGGAAACCCCACGATTTCCTGCCCAGTCTGGTTAGAAATCTGGTAAGGATAACTGGGCATGCCATTTTGCCTTTATGAGACTTATATGGAAAAATGGCGCGGACATCTTTGTCCTCCATCGCGTTTTAACGCGATGGAATTCAGGACTATGCCGATCTCTTTTAGGCTTCAATAGAAATCGGCATGGGGTCGAAACCTCTGTTGGTCGCTTTTTGATAGTTTTTCAGAGGTTTCAAATTAAAGCTTCCAGCCGGAATAAATGAGGCGAAAAAATCTTCATGGCCAAAAAAACATCGATATGGACCGCGATTTTACTGAGCACCGCCTTGTTCATGGCTTCCGGCTGCGGCACCCCTAACCAGGCCCCTCCCAAACCAGGCGGGCTTCAACCGGGCGACAAAGCCGGGGATTTTTCCCTTTTGGACTCGGAAGGCCGCACCGTGACCCTGGCGAACGCGAAACAGGGCTGGTACCTCGTCCTGTTTTTTTACCGGGGTTACTGGTGCTCTGCCTGCCTCAACCAATTGTTGAACTTAAAACAGGATTATCCAAAATTCACCGCCCTCCACGCGGCGGTCGTGGGGGTCAGCACGGACAGCGTGGAGGACAGCAACCATTTCAACCAACAATGGCGTTTCCCGTTCCCCTTGCTGTCGGATCCCCGGCTCCGTTTGATCGACGCCTACGGCGCGCGGCATCCCGAGGGGCATGAGGGCAAGGATATCGCCCATCCCGCGGTCATCATCATCGATCCCAACAGGGCCATCCGATACAAGTACGTGGGGAAATACGCGACCGACCGTCCCGAGGACGATGAAATCCTTTATACCCTCCAGCAATTGGAAAAAGATTTCCCCCCGGCCCAATAAGGGAAATTTCCACCATGAAAACCGGCTTTGAGGCGAATGGCGGACAGGTCGGAATCCTCCTATTACACGGCTTGAGCGGAACCCCGGATGAGGTGAAACCCCTGGGGGATTACCTGGCCCAAAGGGGATTCGGAGTCTTGGGGCCCTGGCTTCCAGGCCACGGGACCCATCCCCGGGATTTGGCGAAAACAGGTTGGCGGGATTGGATGGAAAGCTCCCGGGAGGCCTTGGAAACCCTGGGACAGCGCTGTCCGAAGGTCTATGTCGCCGGACTTTCCATGGGTGGGGTCTTGGCCCTCCACCTGGCCGCTCACTATCCTGTCTCTGGCCTGATTTCCATGGCGGCTCCAGTTCAAATCCCCGATTTTCGTTTCAAGGGAATCGCCTTTTTCCGCTTCCTGCAGTGGAGGACCTCCCAGCTGACCGGCGGGGTCCTGGACCCCGAAGTCACCCATTTAACTTATCCCCAGGTCCACACCGCCAGCCTTTATGAGCTCAAGAAATTGATGGACTCCGTTTGGAAAGATTTGCCCTTGATCCAGGCGCCGGCGCTGGTCATCCAGGGGCGCAAGGATTCCATGGTTCCCCCCGGCAACGGTAATCTTATCTACCAGCGGTTGGGTTCCACCAGGAAACATCTCCTTTACCTGGACAGGTCCGACCATGTGGTTACCCTGGATTTTGACCGCGGGGAAGTGTTTGAAAAAACGCTTAATTTCATGCGTTCGGAGGGGGAACGCATTGACGGATGAGATTGGCAACCTTTAACTTCAGAATGCCTTATATCAATTGACACCTATTGTCCCGGCTCTTATGTTAAAAAGGTAAGGGAAATACCCATCAACTCCTTCGGTAAAGGATCATGACCCACCACTTTCATTCCCATTTCAAAAAGAAAATCACCCTCATGCTCATCCCGCATGATGGGGGGAAACCCTTTCAAATCAAGACCAATTTATACACCGTTTACACATTGGTTTTGTTATTGGCGGGCATCCTCCTCTGGTCCGGTTTGATTGTCCACAAGGATGTGGATTACCATTTGGCCCAGAAAACCCAGGAGCGTTTCAAAACCAACATGAAGGAAATCCTGGACGAGTTGGAAAACAACCGCGTCCTTCTTTCCCGGATGTCACGGGTGGATGACCAGTTCCGGAGGCTTTTAAAACTGGGGGACCGCAAACAGGTCCTGGTCTATAACGGCATGGGAGGCCCGACCGAGGAGGACACGACACGGTTTTCCCAAATCCTCCAGGAAAAGAACGACCAGCTCATGGGAAAAATCGACGCCACCTTGAAGGACACCCACCAGCAGGCCGCCCTCCAGGAAGCCAGCTTCAAGGAAATCAGCGTTTTCCTGGACAAGCAGAGGTCCATCCTGGCCGCCACCCCCTCCATTTGGCCCATCAAAGGATGGATCACCTCGGGATTCGGGGCGCGCGCCTCTCCCTTGACGGGCGAGCCGGGCAGGCACATGGGAGTGGACATCGCCAACGAGATTGGGACGCCCATCCGCGCCACAGCCGACGGGATCGTGACCTACGCCGGCTGGGAAACGGGATACGGCCGCCTGGTGGCCATCGAGCACGGCTACGGCTACAGCACGAGATACGGCCATTGCTCCCGCCTGGAGATCCATGTGGGGGACGAGGTGAAAAGGGGGCAGGTCATCGGTTACGTGGGATCCTCCGGAAGGTCCACCGGAAGCCATTGCCATTACGAGGTCCGGATCCACGGCATTCCGGTCAATCCGGAAAAATATCTTCCCCAGGACGATTGAGGAAAGGACTTTTTAAATGGGCTTATTCGGTTTTGGCGGGGGAAAATCCATGGGGGGCGTGGTGACCATCATCGGCCACGACACTTCCTTGCGGGGCAGCTACCACTCCAAGAATTCGCTCCGGGTGGACGGGGAAATCTACGGCAATGTCACCAGCGAGGACGGGATTATCGTCGGGGAGAAGGGAATGATCCGGGGCAGCGTGACCGGGAAAGCCATTTTCGTCGGCGGGAAGGTGAAGGGCAATGTCACCGCTTACCAGAGGCTAGAGCTCCAGAGCACCGCCCAAATCGAGGGGGACGTGACCACGCCCATCCTGGTGATCGACGACGGCGCGATTTTCGAGGGAAACTGCAAGATGGAGGAAGGCGGCAAGGTGTTGGAACTGCCCAAAGCATCCAAGGAGTAGGTGTTTCAAAAAAGAATCCATGAAAGGGGCGCGAAAAGGCGCCCCTTTTTTTATCCGCCTTCGCCAGAACACCCTCCCTCGCTGAAGCCGCGGAGGACAGGTCATAGCTTTAGCCGGGGTTGAATGGCCGGAGGAAGGGCTCCGGCGGATTCCGCGTGCGTCTTGTCGGCGGATACCCACCGAAGCTGTCCATCTACCGAAGCTGCCCGTCTACCGAAGCTTTAGCGAAGGGAGATAGCATAGGCAGATAGCGCAGGTGGGTTGAATTAGGTACCACTGGCTTGCCCGTGGGGCTCCATGCCTGGTGGAATATCGGAACCGGCCCTGTGTTAAAATCCGGGGTTGGGAAGAGGGGAAAACCATGAAAAAGAAAAAAACAAAGGGAATCTATCTCGACTGCGCGGCGACAACCCGCCAGAAGCCGCCCCAGGTATTGAAGGCTTTGACTCAATTCGCCACGGAGGTCGGCGTGTCCCACGGGCGGGGAGCCTACCGCAAGGGGATCGAGGCCAATGAGCTGGTATTCCAGACCCGCTTGGCCCTCTCGAAACTTTTCAACATCCAGAGGATGGACCGGATTCTGTTTATGAAGAACGTGACCGAGGCCCTGAACACGGCTTTGAAGGGTTTCCTGAAAAAAGGGGACCACGTCGTGCTCTCCAGCCTGGAACATAACGCGGTCATCCGGCCCTTGAACAAGCTCAAGGCGGTCCTGGGACTCGAGTACAGCCTGGTTCCCGCCAACAGCCAGGGGCGCTTGAACCCCTATGATTTCGAGAAGGCCATAAAACCTAATACCAGGATGGTCTGCCTTGTTCACGCCTCCAATGTCACCGGCAATTTGAGTCCCGTGGAGGAAGTGGGGGCCCTTTGCTCCCGGAAGGGTATCGCGTTCCTGGTGGACGCCGCCCAAACAGCCGGGTCAGTCCCAATCTCGGTGAAAGACCTGCACATCGATTTTCTCGCTTTCACCGGGCATAAGGGGTTGATGGGTCCCACGGGGACGGGAGGGCTGGTGGTGTCGCCCCAATTGAACCTGGATTCCTTCCTGGAGGGCGGGACCGGGTCCAACAGCGACAAGGAGGAACAACCCTCGCAATGGCCCGACAAGTTCGAGAGCGGAACACAGAATTACTGGGGATTGGCGGGCCTCAAGGCGTCCGTGGAATTCCTCCTGAAATCAGGGGTCGAAAGCGTCCGGAAAAAAGAGGAGGCTTTGACCACCCAATTCCTGGCGGGGGCGGAGCAAATCAAGGGCGTCAAGATTTACGGCCTGCCGGCGGGAACCGGCAAGGAAAGAATCTCCGTGGTTTCCCTCAATGTAGAGGGAAAGGATCCCTCCGAAGTGGGATACGAGTTGGACGAGAAATTCTCCATCATGACCAGGGTTGGTTTGCATTGCGCTCCCTTGGCCCATCGGACCATCGGGACCTATCCCATCGGGACTGTGCGCTTCAGCTTTGGGTATTACAATACCGAGAAGGAAATCGAGAAGGCATTGAAGGCTTTGCGGGAATTGGCGAAAAAGTAACCGCCTGTTATAAAAAGCGCGAATCCACCACAGGTTCTTTCAGAACCACAGAGTACTCGGCAAGGAATCAACTAGAACCAATCTCAAAATCATATGCCTATATACAAAGCACCTGCGGTCTATTGATTTTTTAATCTTCCCCCTCTGTGCTAAAGCACTATGCTGTTCTCATTTTTTTAAATTTTATATGAGCAACAGTATGAAAGAGGGGGATTGAGGGGAAGTTAGCCCTTTGGGTGTTTGTTACACAACAACTAATACCCCTCCTTTTTCGGAAAAACAATTATCCCTTCCACATATCCCGCTTGATATCGATTCACCAAAAAGAATAACATCCCATGAACGGAAACAAAATTTAGGGAACTTTTAAAATTCATCTTGCTCCTCGCCCCTTGAGGGAGAGGCAGGGTGAGGGGTATTAAATCAACGCATTTCCACCCTCATCCCAACCTTCTCCCCTCCAGGGAGAAGGAGAAAAGTGATTTTAAGGGTTTCGTTTAGGGGTTTGAAATGAAGATCGGTGTCGCGATGAGCGGGGGGGTGGATTCCTCTGCGGCCTTGGGCCTGCTGAAAGAACAGGGCCATGAGGTGGTGGGCCTTACCCTGAAGATCCTTCCCTGCGAGATCACCCCTGGAGAGAACGGAGCCGTCAGCGTGAGGACGGCCGAGCCCAATGGACAGCGCTGCTGCTCGGTCCAGGATATCCAGGACGCCAGGGACGTGGCCTTGAGGCTGGGAGCCCCGCATTACGTGAGCGACGGGCTGGATGTTTTCAAATCCAGGGTCGTGGACCGTTTCCTCGACGAGTATGAGCAGGGTCTGACCCCGAACCCCTGCGTGGAATGCAACCGCTTCGCCAAACTGCCCCTTTTGCTCCAGCAGGCCCTCGCGCTGGGATGCGAAAAACTCGCGACCGGGCATTACGCGGGCGTGGAGCAGGATTCCGCCACGGGCCGCTGGGTCCTCAAAAAAGCCGCCGATCCGGACAAGGACCAAAGTTACGTCCTCTATAAACTCAGCCAAAAAATCCTCTCCAGGCTCCTTTTCCCCCTGGGGGAATATAAAAAAGAACAGGTCAGGATCGAGGCCCGTCGTATGGGGCTCAATACTTCCGAAAAACCCGAGAGCATGGAAATTTGTTTCGTGACCCAGGGGAGTTACAAGGATTTCGTGAAACAGCACCGCCCCCGGGCTTTCGTCCCAGGCAATATCGTGGACCCGGAAGGAAAAATCCTAGGCCGCCATGAGGGAATCGCCGGTTATACCATCGGCCAGAGGAAGGGATTGGCCTTGTCGGGAGGGCCTTATTTCGTGGCGGGTTTGGACCCCCAGACCGCCACCGTCACGGTGGGCAGGGATGAGGATATCTTGTCCCGGGAATTCCGGGTGGGTGAGTTGAATTGGGTGTCCTGGGAGGGGCTTTCGGAGCCGAGGGAAATCCAGGTCAAGATCCGCTACCGGTCCCCATCCCAACCCGCTGTCTTATACCCGGAGGGCGGCCAGCTCGTCAAAGTGGTTCTCCAGGAGCCTGCCAGGGCCGTGACCCCAGGCCAATCTGCTGTTTTTTACGACGGGGATAAGGTCGCGGGCGGAGGGGTCATTCAGCGGAATCATTAACCCGCCCGAATTTTCATGATGGTGCTTTGTTATTCCATTTTAGCCCTACTGCGTGGGCTCTTTTTTTATACCCCGCCCTTTTTTGCACTCGGAGATTTTTCCCAGAATTCAGGCAAAAGATTAAAATAAAAATAATTCAAAAAGGTTGGTTAAATTGTGATTATTGAGTTTGTCCACGACCTGTCTCTCACCCTTCGCCCTAAAGGGCTATGGGTGACATGCTGACCTGTCCGCAATAGCCCTTTAGGGCGAAGGTGGAAGCTCCAAGAGCGCAGGGAGAAAGGGGACCCGTCGCGGAAATTAAGAATGGAACCTAACCCTGATTTTTAGGAAAGGATGTTATAATTCGCGTTTATGGATAACATTGAACTGATAACTGTTCCTATTACGTTCCAACGCCTGAAAGAAATAGCGGAAAAGCGATTTGGCGATATGGTCAAAGGGGTAGTGGATGTTGAAAAAGAAATTATGGCCCTCGGCGGGGAATTGCACGCCGACGAAGAGGCCTTTTTATTGGAAAACGGTTCGCAACAGCGGAATCTCTGGGGCATCAATCTTTATCCGGATATGGGTGGGGCCGATTTCCTTGAGTTCGATTCCATGATCAATATCCGGCCCAGCCAAAACAACCGATCCCGAGGCGTGGAAGACCCTGCCATCCGGGGGAAAATCGAGACGATCGTAAGGAAACTAGTGCCATGACCGCAGAAACCTCACATCCGGGTTTATCCTCGGGCCGTTGGTTCACGTTGACGCTTCCGGAGCAATTGGGAAACGTGGGAAGCGAGTACGAACGGGCCTTGAACTGGAAAAATAAAAATAACCCGAACCAATCGCAAAAAGCTTTTGACCGGATGTTGGAACTTTTGGACTTGACCCTCGCGGACCCGCGATGGAGACACCGACTCAAGGAAATGGCGCGATTAAGGGAAGAAACCTGCCGCCTTCTTGAACCCGAACCGGCATCCCCGGATCTTAGAAAATATTTTTATCAATTTTCCGTCCTCGCCCGCCGTAATAAATAGTCCGCCTTAAAAACTGAAATTTCCTGTCCACGACCTGTCACTCACCCTTCGCCCTAAAGGGCTATGGGTGACATGCTGACCTGTCCGCAGTAGCCCAAAGGGCGAAGGTGGAAGCTCAAGAGCGTTGGGAGAACGGGGACCCGGAGTAATCAAAGGAAAAGACGAATAAACCCTGGTTTTTTGTTGTTTTATTCAATCTGAATATGGGTATAATTTTGCCCATGATTTCTAAACTTTCTTTTCTCAAAACAACCCTGCTCTTCCTCGCCGTGATCTGTTTTTCGGGATTAACGGCCTCTCCCCTCATTACCAAGGCGCATGCCCTTTATTGGGAGGACGATTCCGAAAGCAACGACCCCAAGGAGATTAAAACCCGGCCGGATCATTTCAGCCTTTTTGACTGGGTGGATGATATCAACAAGGCCGGCAAAAAAGGCCATTACCAGGAAATGGACAATCCGGACGGTGGTCCGGGGGTGAACGGGGGCGCCAGGACCCTGGAAGTCATCACCTCGGGGATCGTGGGCCTTGCCGCGGGGTTATTCATCGCGGACCGGGTCACGACCGACCAAGCCCAGATGACCACAAACCTCTTTATCGGAGGCACCGTTGGTTTGGGGGTGGGTATCGTCACCGGAGCCCTCATCATGCCGCGCGATTACGAGGTGGACCAACACGCGAGGATTGAATACCTGAAAGAGCGCCAAGCCTGGCTTCAGGACCCCATCCGGCTCGACATTCAAAAGGCTTTTCGGCCCACGGATTTCGCCTATACCATCAAGTTCTGATTCCAGCCGCGATTCGTTCTTCTTTCCTTCCAATCCAATAAAGAGGTGAGCCTTGCCGTCTTACGTTCGAATCAAGCTTAAGCCGAAAGAAGAGACCCGTTTATTGGCGGGCCATCCCTGGGTTTTCGCCAATGAGGTGGAAAAATCCCCGAAAATCATTTCTCCCGGAACCCTGGTGGAAGTGATTAGTTCCAAGGGGATTCCGGTGGGCCGCGGGGTGGCGAATCCCGCCTCCAAAATCCTGGTCCGGCTTTTAACCCGCGGATTCGGGAGGGACGTGGATGAGGCCTTGATCCGGGAAAGAATCCAGAAGGCCGTCAAGGCCCGGGAAGGGCTCTTGGAAAAGAAACAAACCAACGGCATCCGGATTCTTTTCGGCGAGGCGGACGGCCTGCCGGGGATCATCGCCGACGCTTTTGGGGACACGGTAGTCCTGGCCTGTTTCAGCGCGGGGCTCAAGCCCCAAGTGCCAGTCATAACCCAAACCCTGAAGGACCTGGGATACAAACATCTATTCGAGAAAAGCCTGGGGGAAGTTTGCAAGAAAGAAGGCATGGCGGAATTCCAGGGATGGCTCACTGATCCCGCTTCGCTTCCCATTACCTTGACGGAGGGGAAAGCGAATTTCCGGATTTACCCCGAGCAGGGACAGAAGACCGGGTTCTACCTGGATTTCCGGGACGCCCGCTTGGCCTTAAACCGCATGAGCCAGGGACGCAAAATCCTGGACGCCTTTTGCTATACCGGCGCCGCGTCTATCCAGACGGCCCTGGGCGGAGCGCTTGAAGTTTTGGGCTTGGAATCCTCCCAAACGGCCATTGAGGAAGCCCAGGAAAACGCCCGCTTGAACGGCGTGGAGGACAGGGTCCGGTTCGAGAAAAACGACAGTTTCAAGGCCTTGAGGGAAATGCGGAAAGACGGAAAAAATTTCGACGGGATTTTGTTGGACCCGCCGCCCCTGGCCAAGAGCGCCCATGACGTGCCTGCCGCGCGGCTTGCCGTCAAGCGGCTCGTTTCCCACGCGGTGGAGATATTGAACCCCGGCGGCTTTTTGATATTGGCGTCCTGCTCCCACCATCTCTCCTGGACGATCCTGGAAAGCGTCATCCGCGACGTGGTGGAGGAGTCCGGGCGTACCTTCAAGCTGATGGAGCGCCTGACCCAGCCCTCCGATCATCCCATCCTTTTCGCTGTTCCGGAGACTGAATACATCAGGGTTTTGATCCTCTCGGAAGTGTTCTATTGAATCCAAAGAGGTTAAAATAGGTCTTAAAAGACACTGATGAAAAAATTCACCACAGGTTCCTACGGAACCACAAAGGCACAGTTAGGAAAACTTCGAAAATTCAATAGGGTTTATTTATGTCTTAGTGCACCACCTATAACGATCTGTGTTAAGAGCTTTTTTGTTTGAAGTTCTAAGTTATAACTGTGAACTCTGTGAGCCGCTGTAGGGCCCTGCCCATCTTTGAGGTGAGATGGGCTTGTGGTGAAAGCCTCTTTGTTAAAGTTATTAAATAGGAGAACGAATTTTCATGAAAATCCTGGTTACCGGCTGCGCTGGATTCATCGGGTCCCATGTGACGGAAAGGCTTTTGAAGGAAGGCCATGAGGTCATGGGAGTGGACGATTTTGACATTTATTATTCCCGGAACCAGAAAGAGAAAAACCTTCTTCCCGTCCTCTTGAACCCCAAGTTCAAGATGGTGGAGGACAATCTGGCCACCATGGCCCTCGTCAAGGTTCTGAAAGGCACGGAGGCGGTGATCCACCTGGCGGCCCAGCCCGGGGTCCGGGGCTCCTGGGGCTCTTCCTTCCACCGTTACGTCACCAACAACATCCAGGTCACCCAGCGCCTCTTGGAGGAATCCAAGACCCTCAAGCTGAAAAGGTTCATTTACGCCTCCTCGTCCTCCGTTTACGGGGATGCCGGCGATGTCCTCAGCGAGGATATGAGGTGCATGCCCGGAAGCCCCTATGGGGTCACCAAGCTGGCCGCGGAGCACCTTTGCCAGGTTTACCACCGGGAATACAAGATGGCCACCGTGGCCCTGAGATTCTTTTCGGTGTACGGGCCGGGCCAGAGGCCGGACATGGCTTTCCACCGCTTTTGCCAGAACATCCTGCACGAGGCCGCCCTGACCGTTTACGGCGACGGGAAGCAGGTCCGGGATTTCACCTATGTGGACGATGTGGCGGAAATCGTCACCGCGGCCTTGAACGCGGACGTTGTGGGGGAGGTGGTTAATGTCGGCGGGGGATCCCCGGCGACGCTTTTGGAGACGGTGGCCCTGCTGGAGGAAATCAGCGGACAATCCTGCTCCAAAACTTTCCTGGAGCGCCAAAGGGGGGATGTCCACGCCACCCGCGCGGATACAGCCAAATTGGAAAGGCTATTCGGCGTCAAACCCCAAACCCCCTTGAGGGAGGGCCTGGCCCGCGAGTGGGAATGGATGAAGAAGTTCGTGCAAACCGAGGACGAGGAAAAGGCCATCCGGGCGAATATCCAGCCCATTTTGGGAGTGGATGACGCCGTTCTCAACGAGGCCAAGGCGGACGAAAAAGCAACCAAGAAAGCCGCCCGCAAGGCGTTAGCGAAGGCCAAAAAAGGCAAGTCGGAGGCGGCGCCGGAGGTTTCACCGGAGCCCGGCGGGGTTCCCGAAGCGGCGGAAGCCCCGGAAAATCCGGGTTCTTAAAGACGTCCAGTACTTGAACAGGCGGCACCCCATTCGAAACCAAGAACCCGTCCGGAAAATAAAAATAGCCCATATCATCACCCGCCTGGAGTTGGGCGGCGCCCAGCAGAACACCCTCTATTGCTGTGGGCACCACGACCGCCGCAAGTATGACGTGATCCTGATCGCGGGCTCAGGCGGTTATTTGGACCGGCTGATTTCAGGCCCCGGCTTTAGCCGGGGACAAGCCGAGTACTTGGCCGGGGATCATGCTCCGGCCAAGTGGCGACCCGAAGGGTCGTCCCTTGACGGGGAAGCCCAAAAGATCAAGGATTGCAGGACCTATTTGATCCCCGAGCTGTTACATCCCATCCAGCCGGTTTGGGATTTTCTCGCCCTCCAACGGATCACGGAAATACTGAAATCAGAAAAAGTCGATTTGGTCCATACCCATAGTTCCAAAGCCGGCATCCTCGGGCGCTGGGCCGCCAAGCGGGCCGGAGTCCCCCACATCATCCATACGGTCCATGGCTGGGGATTTTACGAGGGGCAGTTTTTTCCGGTGCGCCGGCTGTACCAAGCCCTGGAGCGCTGGGCGGCGAAGTTCACGGATATTCTCATCACGGTCAGCGGGGAAAACAAAAATACCGGCTTGAAAGCGGGAATCGGGCGGGAAGAACAGTACCGGGTCATCCACAGCGGGATTGACCCCAAAAGATACACTCTTTCACGGCCAGCGGCCCTCAAGGCCCGAAAGCTTTTGGGATCGGCCAGGAGGCCGGCGGTGCTGGTTCTTTCCAACTTCAAGAGCCAAAAATCGCCCCTGGACGTAGTTCGGGTGGCTGGTCTTCTGGTGAAGGAAATGCCGGATGTGCTTTTTCTCTGGGCGGGGGATGGGGAACTGCGTGGGGAAGTTGAGAATTTGATCAGGGAAAACAAGTTGGAAAATAACTTTAAACTGCTGGGCTGGAGGGAGGATGTAGCCGAGCTGTTGGCGGCCTCGGATGTTTTGCTTTTAACCTCCCTATATGAGGGCCTGCCGAGGGTGGTGCTTCAGGCCATGGCCGCCGGAAAACCGGTCGTGGCCACGTCTGTTTCTGGTACCCCGGAGGCGGTCAAGGATGGGAAAACAGGTTACTTACACGCCCCCCATGACGCGGAAGGCATGGCTCAAAGCCTCCAAAAGATTTTATCCAAGGGGAAACTCGCGGTAAGAATGGGCACGGCCGGTCGCCAGGCCTTGAAGGGAACCTTCCTCATCCAAAAAATGCTCCAGGAAATCGAAAAGATTTACCGGGAATTGGTCCGCTAAATTAGCCGATTTGAATCCAATTTATCCAAAATGGTGAATGTTCACTGCCTTACGTTAAAAGTTTGTTGCTTGGTTCTTTGTTTCATAATCATTCGAGAATTCCCCTTCTTCAACTAAAAGCCAAAAAATCCCACTTTTTTTAGCTAATTTCTTTAATTTATTTTATGAAATAAATCGGCCATTTACAGTCTAGAGGGTGTGGAAAAAGTCACCCCTTTAATACGAATCGTGAGAAAATTAACTATATCTCGCATTCCCTTGGAAGAACTTATGGCCATTATAAATAAAACTTTTATTTTGATTATTCTCTCCTTGTGTTGGACCACTTTAGCTCAAGCCCAAGTGTATATTTTGACCCCTACTCCCACATTTACGAACACATTTATGTATGCTCCAACAGTTTCTATTGCGTCAAGAATGGGGGGAAATTCTCCCGTCAGCTACCTTGTGAAGAACGCTTGAAATGAAGGTTTGGTACGGCATGCCTTCCTCCATGGCTTTAAGTTGAATAGCCTTCAGGTCATACTCAGACAAGCGGATGTTGATGCGGCGGTTTTTCTTGAGGGTTTCCCGCGCGTAGGCCTCGTATTTTTTCTTCTCACCCGGCAGGTTTTTTACGCTTTTGAATTCGCCGGCCTCATAGGAGCCCAGGAGATCCTGTTCCTCCCGGGATAATTTACTTTTCATGGATTTCACCTCTTTTCAAGTATTTCTGGGCGGCTTTCCGGCTCGGGATGACCGTGATCAACCTGATTCCGTCCTCCTTTTCCTCAAAGGGCACCAAATAAGCATAATCAAAGGCCTTCACAACCAGGATTTTTTGACCGGGATATTTCCGGGGGTTGGGATGCGCGACGATGTCCATCAAACCACCCGATTGAATTCTCCAAAGGATAATCTCAAAGGAGATGTTTCTTTCCTGGATGAGTTTCTCATTCTTTTGAGGATCCCAGCTGAAGAGGACCATGAGCCAATATTATCCTAATGTGTGCCTTTTGGCAACAGACACTGGCGGACCTTTTCATTCCGTCTTTTTTCCTTTGTTTTCAAAATGGTTTTGAAGGTTTTTAAATATAAGATCCGGATATCTCCTGGACATCTTCGGGAACAGGGATGGATGCCTTGAATTCCGGCCAAAGGCGGATGGGGGGCATCGCGACTAGGGAATCCGCTAGACGGACGACTTTGGACGTGTCGCAGAGATGTGGTCGGTCGCGGACGCAACGTAACTGGAGGCAAGCCTGACGGTAGAAGACCACCCGGTAACCGCATGTCCGCCCAAGGTAACTCCCGTCCTGGGCCAGGAAAATATCGGCTCCTTTATTAATCTGTTGCGCGTGGCCTTTGAGTTTCCTTCCCGCCTTCGCCAATGCTTTTAAATCCGTTTCAGGCGTAACTTCAACCAGTACATCGGCGTCCTTGGAATCGGCCTTATTCGTGGTAAGTGAACCCACCAGGAAAATACCACGGACTCCGGAAAGCCGTGAAGCCCTTTCCGCGAACCGGACCATGCCTTGGAGGAGGTACCGGCGTACATTCAGATTGGATGGATCATTGGGATTCATTCCAGCCTCTTTGAATCCAATTAAAGCCCTTAAACCACTCTGGGCAAGATTTGTCAAAGCATAGAGATTTTAGCATCAACTTTTCAACGAAAAATCTGCACAAAAACCTTCCCATGCCGCGCGAGTCCTTTGACCCGTGTTAAATACCCCCTATCGAAGCGGGAAAAACGCGGCTTAAAAAATGAGCTTATAAGCCGGATTTGTCCTTCCGTTTTAATAGGTTGAATTTTGTTTTTATATTTTTTGATAGGGTGTTTTCCCGACCGAATCACCAGGGAATAACCACCGAATTTTTTTTATAAACGGGAAGAGAAGTGGTATGCTTATAAAGAGTTTTTCTTCAACCGGCCTGAAAGCCACCCGTCATTCCAAATCAGTCAACCAACCATTTAAAAATCCCGAAGGGAGTACTACTATGGGCAGGAATCTCGGCAGAAAAGGTCTTCGCTTTGTTTTTTCCGCCTCATTCTTCATCACCCTTTTGAGCGCGAGGCTTGTTTTAGGGCAGGTGGATGTCTCCAATAATAACGGGGACCTCAGCGATGGATCGCTCGGGGCGGCCATTACATTCCTGAATAACCAGATTCCCCCCGGCGGCAGTGTATCTTTTGAACAATCTCTCGGAACCATTACGTTATCTCAATCCATAACCGCGACCGGCAGTGTGACTTTTTTAAGCACGAATGCCCCTTCGGCCCAGGTGCTTGGACAAGACAACCTGACGTCCCAGTTCCAATTCCAGCAGGACCTCAATGTCGGGAGCAATTTCGCCTTGAGCCTGGGAAACAACGCCTCCAACGTCAATGAGCTGGACGCTTCCGTCACGGCAGGGACCTGGACCCTGAACAGCGGGTCGCAGTTCAGCCTCCTGGCTGGTA
Source organism: candidate division FCPU426 bacterium (assembly GCA_963796105.1). GTDB lineage: Bacteria > Oederibacteriota > Muellerivitia > Muellerivitales > Muellerivitaceae > CAWCKJ01. The sequence continues at coordinate 100,447 of CAWCKJ010000009.1, read as the reverse complement.
CCGCCGCGGTCACCACGGACGCCGGCACTTCCGCCGTGACAGGCATTTCAGGCGGCAACGTCTCTGTCAGTGCTGGTTCAATCACCATGAATAGCATCGCGGGCGGGAGCATCACGGGTGGGAACGGGCAATCCATCAGCGTTACCGGTAGTGATATTGACAGTGGCGGGATGGGAGGAAACGCTTCCTTGAACGCTAATAACTTATATTCCGCGTCTTCCGCTTTTACCGTGACCGGCGGAACGGGCGGGACCGCCAATGGGGCGGGAGTCACCATAGGAAGTCAAACATCGGTTTCCATCGGTTCCGGCATTCTGAACAGCGGTTCGACTTTTGTCATACAGGGAGGCAATGGAGGCAGTTCGGATAGCGGGAATGCCGGGGGATATGGAGGCTCGGCGAATTTCACTGCCGGCGGAACCCTCGCGATTTCAGGTTCCAACTTAAGCGTTTTGGGTGGGAAGGGGAGCGACAGCAGTAACGAAGACGCGGGTGCGGGTGGGGGCGTTTCCGCAACGTTGGGCGCATTGAATATGGATTCCGGGGCATCAGCCGCCTTTACCGGCGGGAACGGCGGCACCGGCTATGGCGCGGGGGGGATCGGGGGAGAAATTGACCTGACGGCGAATTCGGTTTCGCTTACCGGTTCAGGAACAAGCCTAAATATAAACGGGGGAGTGGGCGGCCAGCAGACGGGTTCCCAACGGTCCGATCTCGGGGGGGACGGGGGAAGCGCCTTTGTGACGGTAGGCTCCTTGTTCGTGGATTCGGGAACCATTATTAACATTAACGGAGGAGCGGCAGGCAATACTTCCGGTCCTTCCATAGGAGGAGGAGGGAATTTCGGCGTCACCAACTTCTCTGTCGCCTCCATTTCCGCGGGAACTGTCACCCTGAATGGCGACATGGGCGTCACGGGCGGGGCGGGCGGGTCCGGGTTTTTCGGCGGGAACGGCGGTTATGCCATCGCCGCGGCCAGTACCTGGGTACTGGGGTCCGATGCCAGCCTTTCCGTCATTGGGGGCGTCGCGGGCGAGGGCGCATCCACCGTTGGACCGGGCGGCGAGGCGATTATGACCGCTGGAACTTTATCGATGGACTCGGGGTCCTCCATTGAGGTTCATGGCGGGGCGGGCGGGGCAGGGACTGGGCATCAGGGCGTCACCGTAGGGGGTCTTGGAGGACTTACGACCTTCACGGCGGGTTCCGTGAGTATGGGTACCGGGACCTCTATTGGGGTCATGGGAGGAACCGGAGGGACCGGAGGGGGCCAAGGAGGCCAGGTTGGGGTTTCCATCGTCTCGTTATCAATGGATTCCGGATCAAACGCCAGGTTTGCTGGAGGATCTGCAGTGGATGGCACGGGAATGGGAGGCCAGGTTTCGCTATCGGCTGGGGCGGTCACCATGAATTCCTCTTCCATCAGCATCCTCGCTGGGAATGGAGGATCCGGGGGAGGCGATGGGAACCAGGCTATTATCAACTTGGATTCCCTGGCGATGAATGGGGCTTCCACATTTACGGTCGAGGGGGGCCAAGGAGGCGCGGGAACCACCCAGGGCGGCAACGGGGGAATGGTTCAAATGTACGCATCGTCGGTCTCAATGACCTCAGGTTCGGATTTTACCGCCCTTGGGGGAGACGCTAGCAACGGCGGCCAGGCCGGGAACTTAAATGTCATTTTCGACGATCTGCAAGGAGCGTCCGGATCTTCCGTCAGCCTCTTTGGGACAGGACAAAGCACCTTGATTGTCAATGGCGGGAATTTCGCGGGTTCCATCCAGGGCTCAGCCCTCCTGGAGGTCGGGGGGTCTCCCCTGACCCTTTCGGGCTCCAATAGCTACAGCGGCGGCACATCGGTCATAGGCGGTCAACTGGTGGTGGACACGGGCGGAACACTCGGGTCGGGATCCGTCTTTACCGACGCGACAGTGGACTTCATCGATAACGCCCAGGCCGGAAGCAACACCTTTACCACTGGAAACAGCGGGAGCCTGGATTTCCGCGGGACCTCCTCGGCGTCCAACGCCACGATCATCAATAACGACTATTTGCAATTTTACGATACCGCGAACGCGGGAAGCGCGGCCATCACGAATCTCGGCCACTTGAATTTTTACGACGGGTCCTCAGCCGCTAACGCGGTCATTCAAAATCAAAGTAACGGGATCATCGTATTTTCGGGGGACAACAGCCCCGCGAGCATTTCCACCGCGGGCAACTCGAACATCACCAACAACGGGGCTGTGAGTTTCAGCGACAGTTCCACGGCTGGAAGCGCCACCATTATTTCCAATTCCGGAGCCACTGTGGCGTTTTCCGGGACATCCACCGGCGGGTCGGCCTTTTTCGTGAATAGCGGCGGCTCCGTATTTGACATCAGCGGAGTGACCTCCTCCGGCGTCACGGTGGACATGGTCGAGGGGGCGGGCAACATCGGCTTGGGCTCGAAAAACCTGACGACGGGCGACAATACCCTGAACGCCACCATTTCCGGCGTGATTAGCGATACGGGAATCGTGAGCGCCACCGGGGGTTCCTTGACCAAAACGGGAGCCGCCACCCTGACCCTGGCGGGAGCGAATACCTATAGCGGGGGAACAAGCGTCGCCGCGGGAACTCTGGCTTTGGCAGGGACCGGAACCCTGGGAAGCGGGAGCCTGGGGATTAATGAGTCAGCGAATTTCGACCTGAGCGGTTCAACCGCGGGCGTGACCGTAGGGTCCATTCAAGGCTCAGGCGGTATTTCCCTCGGCGGTAATACTTTGACGGTTGGGTCGGACAACATTTCCACCACTTTTTCCGGGGTGATCGGCGACGGGGGGATTGATGGCGGCTCGGGAGGAGGTTTGACTAAGGTCGGCACTGGCACTTTGACTTTAATGGAAACCGATACCTACAGCGGCTCGACGGTCTTGAGCGCTGGAACCTTGGCGGTCGGAAACAGCGACGCTTTGGGGACAGGCTCCGTGGCGGTGAACGGGGGGACCCTGGCGGTCAGCGGGGGGCCCATGACCATCGATGTGGGGGGCAATTATACGCAAGGCTCAAACGGCCATTTGCAGTTGGGCCTGGCCGGCGCCTCCACGGGACAATATGACATACTGGATGTCTCGGGCGCCGCGACCCTCAATGGGGCGTTGGCGGTCACTTCCTACGGCGGATTTATTCCGGCGATCGGGAATGATTTCATGGCCGTGACGGCCAACGGAGGCATCTCGGGCAAGTTCAGCTCCTTCACCTCCGATATAACGGGAATCAGGTTTTATCCCATTTACCAAAACGACGACCTATTGCTGGAAGTGTTCCCAGCCTCCTTCGCCCAATTGGGAACAACTCCCAACCAAACGGCGGTGGGAAAAGCGCTGGATGCTGGTTTCTACGTTTCCGGAAACCAATCCCTGGTCCAAATCCTGGGGACACAGAACGCATCCCAATTGGTGAAGGATTTCGATTTGATATCCCCGGCGGGGTTGACGCCCATTTACAAGATGGGGTTCGCGACCGAAGAAAACCGGGCTTCCATCGCCTTGAACAGGCTGGATGCGCTTTTCCAGCAATCACCGAAGGCGGGGGGGGCTGACTCGGCCAATATTCTCCCGGAAGGGCCCTTATTCGCTGGAAACATGAAAGCGGATAAAGAAAAGGCCATCATGGACCAAGAGGAGGCGAAAGGCGATACGAGCGCCTCTCCCAATACCGCGGCCCCTGAAAACCGTATCGGGGTATTCGTGAATGGCTTGGGGAATTTCGGGTCCGTCACGGGCGATTCCAACGCCTCAGGCTACAATTTTATGACCGCGGGCATGGCGGCCGGGATGGACTACCGCTTCAACCAGGAATGGGCCGGCGGACTCCTGCTGGGTTATTCCAGTTCGGGGACAAGCCAGTCCGGAAGCAACAGCGTCAGCGTGACCGGCGGCCAGGCCGGCCTTTACGGCGGATGGAACCATGGGAAGCTCCGCTTGGAGGCCCTCGTGGACGGGGGAATCAACAGCTACCAAACCCAGAGGGCGAGTTTTGACCCATTACTGTCGGGCGCAACGGCATTGGGTTCAACTCAGGGAACCCAGTTTGGGAGCCAGCTTACCTGCGGAATCAATAGGCAGTTGGGTCAAGTGGGTCTGGATATGTTCATTACGGGCCAATACGCGGACGTTAGTATTAACGGTTTTAAGGAAACAGGGTCCCTTACGCCGCTCGGCATTCCCTCGCAAAGCGAAAGCGAATTGTCGAGTCAATTGGGCGCGAAAGCGGATTGGTCCTGGAAGATGGGAAATATCTCCATCCTCCCGAACATCAGCCTGGCCTGGGAGCATGTTTACCAGGGAAACCAGGACAGCCTGAACGCCACCCTCGGGAGCGCCAACAATCCATTCACGGTCCAGGGGCCCTTGACGGGAACGGACGCCGCGGTCCTCGGGGCCGGCATCAACGCGCAATTCAGCCCTTCCTTGGGGGCCTACGTGCAATACCAGGGGAAATTGGGTTTGACGAATTACGGCCTTCAAAACATCAACGCCGGGGTGGGGATCGAGTTTTAACTGAAGCCACTCCAGGGTTTTAAACCGGCCAACTTGGGCGGGGAACGCGAAGCCATTGCCCCGCCCCTGGGGCGGCCTGGGTGACCCGCCGAGGGCTTATCGGTAGCTTTCATCCAGCGCCTTTTTCACCCCCGCCATTACCTCGAGATTCCGCCTCTCCCCAGCCCCGTTTGTTTCCAGACCCGGTTCTGACGGACTTTTTTCCCTTGTTAGATTATGATGATGAAGTTGCGGAAAGAATACCCTGGCTGATTCTGGCGGCTTGACCGCTTTCGCGAGGGAACGACCTACAAAAGGTTAAATCGATGATAGAGGCTGGACAAAATAAATCCCTGTTGGGTTTTAGCGGCCGGTTGCTGGGATTCCTCATTCTCATCCTTTTCCCGGCTGTCACTTTGATCCCGCACGAAACCCTGCTTGTTTGGCTGCCGATGGAATTATCCCTCTGGTGGATTTCCGCGGCCGTTTTCATCCTGATCACCGCTGTTTATTTATTTCGGAGCCGTTTCCCTGCCGCGCTTTCTCTGGATTCCCCTGATTTCTTATTTTTACTGCTTTTAGGCTGGATCATCCTTTCCACCAAAAATTCCATGACCTCCTTCGACAGTTTCGGCGCCTTCAGGACTTTCCTGTCCTCGATCCTATGGTGGTTCTCCATGCGGATCGCTTGGAAGCGGTGGCCGGAATTGTTTGGCTGGTTCGCGCGTGTTTTCTTTTGGACGGCTTATTTGGCGGGGACTTGGCTTCTCATCACCACCATGGGCCGTTGGTTCTGGTTCGGCACTTTCTCGAGATTCGTTCCCCGGGAGGGACCCTTTACCAACCCCAATATCGCGGCGGGATTCCTGGGAATGGCCCTTCTCTGGGGCGCGCACCGCAAGATCAACCGCGTTCCTTTTCCATGGGCCGGACTGGTGCTTCTGACCGCCGCCTGGGGCTTGACCGAAAGCCGGGGATCCCTTGCGGCGATGGTATTGGTCGTGGTCGCCTACATGGTATTGCACATGAGGGAGATCGAGGAGTGGATTTCCGGCTGGGACACCAAGCAGTGGCTGTGGTCAGGGGCCGGGGTGCTTTTCGTGGTGATTTGCCTTTCAGCGATGGTCAACCGTTTTTTAAACGGGGAGAACGCCGACCCAAGGTCCTACTTCAGGATCGACATATGGAACAGCAGTTTCCACATGATCAAGGCCCAGCCGATTTTCGGATTCGGCCCCGGAACCTTCGCGGATGTCTATCCCTATTTCCGTCCGGACATGTATTGGAACGTCTTCAACCCCTTCGCCCATAATGAGTTCCTCCAGTCGGCCGCTGAGTGCGGCCTTCCGGCACTGGCCTTAATCCTCCTGCTTCTTTGGGTTTTATTAAGGGAATTTTCCAGCGTTCTTCTCAAGACCTCCCTTTTGGAGCGGTCCGCGGAAGGGGTGAGAACGGCCGAATTGGCGTTTTACCTCATCCTCTTTGAGGTTTTGCATAATTTGGTCGATTTCACCTTTCATGACTGGTCCCACCGCCTGGTTTTATTGGGGGTTGCCGCTTACGCCCTGGGCGACAAAAAAAGGTGGATTTGTTCAAGCTGGATGTCCGGATGATCCCCCCCGTTTTTCGGACCGCCCTCATGGTTGTTTTCATCCTGGTTTCCTGGATTTTGGGATGGGGAGGCTTCAGGGATTTTGCCGCCAGAATATATGACCTGAAGGGAAACCTCGCCCAGAGGATGGGGGACTTGGACCAAGCGGAAATAGACGCCCAGCAAAGCCTCCGCTGGCGCCCCAATTTCATGGACCCTTGGAATACCCTCGGGGCGGTGGAGGACGCGCGGGCCGGAAAGGCCGATAACTTTTCCCAGCGGGAAAAATATTATGAGTTGGCGGACGGTTATTTTCAGCGGGCCATCCAGTGCTCCCCCTACGCCTCCGAGCCGAGGGAAAATCAGATCCAAAGCCTGGTTCTCCGGGGCCGTTTGGAACAAGCCCTGGACCTCCAAAAGCAGCTGTTGGAGAAAGGTCCGGAACTCCCGAATAATTATTTGAGCCTGGGTTCCATCCTGGCCAAAATGGGCCATGTCGGGGAAGCCCTCAAGCCCGCCCAGAAACTCGTGGACAAGTATCCTTATTTCCTCCCGGGATACATATTAAAGGCCCAGATCCTGGAGTCGATGGGGCGGAGAAACGAGGCGCTTCACGCCTATGAAGAGGCCCGTGACATGCTTCTCAACATCCACATGGGGGACCCTTCCGGCTGGGTGGAGCCCAACATCGAGAGGCTTAAGGGTTCTTCCTGATGGGAGCCTATTCCGGAAGCGGCGGAAGAGATAAAACCTGGATCCATCCCACGGCCCTTTTTTTCTTTTTATTCATCCTCAACGCTTTCTTAGTTTCCCCTTTCATCGGCTGGTATGACTCGGGTGAAATGGTAGCGGCCACCCTTTGCTTGGGAATTTCCCACCCTTCCGGGCAGGTTTTATTCCATCTTTTAGGAAAAATCTTCATTCTTTTGCCGTTTGGAACACCGGCTTTCCGACTTGGCCTCCTGTCTGTTTTTTGCTCTTCAATCGCTTCCGTTTTGTTTTGGCACCTCTGCCTGAGAATTTCCGGTTTCCTCATGCCGGACCTAGAAAATAGCGATAAATATTATTCGAAACTCAAAAAATGGCTTTTCGCTTTAACCCTCATTTGGAACCTGAGCCTGCCCTGGTGGCGCTATTCCCTGGTCCCGCTTGTGTACGCCCTCCATCTCCTGCTCGCACTCCTGGTTCTTTGGGCCGTCAGCCTGGAAAAACCCGCGAAATGGCTGTTGGCTTTTTTCATTGCCGGGTTGGCGACGGTTTTCAGGCCGACCCAGTATTTCGCCCTTCCGTTCCTGGGTTTGGCCTTTATCTTGGACGGTAGCGGGAAAAACCTTAAATCTCCCAAGATGATGATGGGGGTTATTTCGGTTTTTTTCCTTGGCCAGAGCACTTTTCTTTATCTTCCGTTGAGATCCGCCCTTCACCCGGCCATGGCTTACACGGAACTGACCAGGGTCATTCCATTCCTGAGGCATCTTTTCGCCTTACGCTTTTCACATTATATCGGGGGCGGTTCCGGGTCCCATATTCTCCCGGTTCTCAGGCAAATGGGATCACATTTGTGGACGGATCTTACTCCTATCGGGATCGGATTAATCCTTTTTGGCCTGGTGACGGCCTGGATCCGGAGGAAAACCATCCCCGCTTTTTTGTGGATCGCCTTGGGCTGGGGTTTGATGGAGGCGCTTTTCGTATTTACCATTCCTTTCCCGACTTTCGAATCCCACCAGGTTTTGCTGGGCTGGGTCTTCAGCGGGTTGTTCGCCTCGGCCGGCTTGTCCCGCTTGTTCGAAAAAAGTCACGGGGAAAATTCCGGCGTGAAACCAAGGTTGTATCACCCAAGCATTATTTTTTTTATTTTGGTTCTATGGCTGGTGACACAGGCTGGTTCCATCCGGCACCTGGCCGAGCGAAAGAATGGAAGGGGAGCCCAGGATTACGCGAAAAATCTCCTGACGATCATGGACCCGAAAGCGCTTTACGTCCCAACCGAGGAGAACGAATATTTCCCCGTCGTTGGGACGCAGCAATCGTTCCACTTCCGGGAGGATGTGACGGTGATCGAGCCGGGAAGCGACCCTGATGAAATGGGGCGGTTGATCAAGGAGGCCCTGACCCAGGGAAGATCCCTGTACGTGACCCGGAAGTGGGATCTTCCGCCGGGATGGACCTATGAGGCCAAGGGGCCGCTTCTCCAGGTGGCCAGCCAGGGAACTACCCAGCCCGAAAAGACCATTCCCATTGGGAAACCACTGGCCCAGTGGGGAAATGTATTATTGCAAGCCGTGGCTTTGCGGCCTTCCACAGTCCAACCAGGCGGTATGGTTGAGATCACTTACCTTTGGGGAAGGGGGGGGCTCCAGGGGGGAGAAGAAAAAACAGCCGAGGGAACATCGTCCGTGCTCGCGATCTTCACGGATGAAAAAGGCGGCTACTGGATGAAGAATGGCGTCTTCTGGCTCCATGATATCCATGAGCCGTTTGGGCTGTCATTCAGCCGGATGGGAAAAGGCCGGTTTTATTCCGAAAGAAGGATTCTATTTATTCCCTCCGATTTTCCAGTTGGAAATTACCGCCTGATGGTGGGCCTTCAAAAACAAGCGCTGAAAAGTACATACGGAAGGGAATCGTACCAGGGTGAATTCTATGAACGCAATGAATTCCAGAACCTTGAAAAGTTTATGGGACGAGGGGCAAAGGGGGCGCTGGTGCAGTTTTCCGCGGGCCAAAACGGCCTGGATGAAAAAGGTTTCTGGAAGGTTTCTGAAAGCCTGAATCCAGCCATGAACCAGTCTTTCGCGCCGGCGGCGGTCCTGAAAATTGACTCGAACGGTAAATAACCAGTAAGTTACCGCCGAGTAATGACCTGAGTTGAAAGAATGGTCCAAGGATTTTGCTTTTTGGGGGGATCGCGCCTTACAATACGGGCCGATTCGCAGACGTCCATCAGGAGGAAAGCGCCATGAATGAACCGATCAAACAACAATTCGTCAGTTTCTCGTTTTTCAAGGTCGCGGAGGCGTTCCGGGGTTTGTCCTCTTCGAAACGGGAGGCCGCGAAGAAATCTTTCGCGAAAACCGCGGCGGCATACCAAAAAGATGGAATCCTGCTGGCTTATTCCACCGTTGGTTTCAGGAGCGACGTGGATTTGATGCTTTGGCGCATCAGCTATGATTTGGACAGCTTCCAGCGGATGAACTCGACGCTGTTCAAGTCAACCATGGGGCCTTTTTTGAAAACCCCCGCGTCCTACCTATCCATGACCAAAAGAAGCATTTATATCGAGAAACACCAGCACCCTAGCCAGGACGGAGCCCGAAGCAGCATTGTTCCCGGCAGGTTCAAATACATTTTTGTCTATCCCTTCGTGAAAACCCGCCAATGGTACCTCTTGGACAAGGCGGAAAGGCAGAAAGTGATGGATGAGCATATCCGGGTGGGGAACCTATATCCCAGCGTGAAGCTGAATACCACCTATTCTTTTGGCTTGGACGACCAGGACTTTGTGGTGGCATTCGAAACAGATGAACCCAAGGATTTTTTGGATTTGGTCATGGCTCTCAGGGAAACAGAATCCTCCAAATATACCGTCAGGGATACCCCTATCTACACCTGCAAGTTGATGAGCGTGAAGGACGCGTTGGATCTGCTAGGGTAAAAAAGATGAGTGAATAGCTTCTGGAAAAAATGATAATTTTCAATGCCTCTCCAAACGGTACCTGTTGAAATAAAGGAATACAGGAGTATACTCATTGTTGGAGGGGCAAATTATGAACTACCAACGGATGAAGGGGATTGAGATTTTCAAGGAAATCGATACAGAAGAAAAGGCACGTCAATGGGTGTGGAAGAGCCGTTTTGCCGGAAAAGACTTTGTTTGCCCACAATGTGAAGGAGAAAGTTTCTGGCAACACAAAAACCGCCCCGAAGTGCGGGAATGTGACTATTGTCGAAAGCAAATACGGCTTCGAGCCGGAACGATCTTCCGGAAATCCAAGAATCCCAATCTTAACCTGGTTGAGGATGATTGGATTGGTGATGCAAGGGAAAAGGGGCATTTCAGCCCTGGAACTTCAGCGGCAATTGGGAATGCCCTCCTACGATACCGTTTGGAGGATGTTGCATAAGATTCGGGAAAGTCTTCGACAAAGGGATGAAAATTACCAACTCAAGGAAATCATTGAGTTGGATGGGGCTGTATTCGGCAAGAGAGAAAAGGAAAACCAGGCTGAAGTGCTGGTGGCGGTTGAAAGCAAAGAATGGATAGATGAGAAAGGGCGCAAAAAAGAGAAAGCGGGTTTTGCAAAGATAAAGGTGACCGCAGAAACCAAGTGGGAAGCCCAAGCATTCGTCGATCAAGCAATCCAGAAAGGCGCCATGATAAACACGGATGCCAGTCCCAGCTTGAGAAACTTGGAAAACGTGGATGTGGAGTACCAGGTAACAGCCAATGACCCAGTGGTGTTAAATCACTGGTTACCTTGGGTCCACCGATTCATTTCCAACGCCAAGGCTTGGATCCTAGGAACCCATCATGGAGTCAACGTGAAATATCTGCCTGGATACTTGAGCGAATATACTTATCGGTTCAATCGTCGCCATGACCCAGATTCCTTATTTCACCGGGCCTTAACCGCTTGCGCTTTGGCAAAACCCATTACTGCGCAAGCGTTGTTCGGATAGGCATGTAATTTTCCAGTGGGAAGCAGCCGGTTTATTTCTCGAAACCAATGTGAAACAGCCAACCTTGCACTTTCCAGGTAATGGCCTAAATCCGATAGAGCTGGTAGCGCATCCCGCGCCATTTCGCCCTGGCTCCGGTCAGCTGGTTTTGAAGGGTTTGAGGCAGGAGTTCCTTATCCGTCATCACAAAGTTGACCGGCAGGAAATAACCTGGAATCTGGGTCACTAGCCAAAGTTTCTCATTTAAAAATATTTTTTTCTTTTCGGCAAACCGCCTTCTTTTTTCCGAATCATGCCATTGATCGCAGGCGTACTCCGTCATGGCATGCCCCAAACCCTTGCCCCGGAAAAGCGGATCGACGGTCAAGCCTGTTAATTCAACGCAGTCCTCATGGGCCGTGATCCCCACCGTGCCGGAGGATAAACCCTGGATCTCGGCGATCCACCATAGGGTATCCTCCATTTTTGGGATTTCCATCCGATTGGCCTCGAGGCTTTTTTCGATCCCGTAGAAGTCACGAGGGCCCGCTTCGCGGATGACCAAGGGATGATCCATCGCCCAAAGGGACGCGGAAGTTAATTCCCCCCTATAAATCAACCCACCGTTCTTGGTTTCATTCAACCGCGTCGCCAAATCCAAGACCTGGATGCGGGTCGCCCATTTCGTGTCACGGACTTCCTTGAAATCCGTATGCCGCAATTCGGTGTCCGTGGTGGTGGCGTGAAAAACAAAGGAATTCCAGGTGACGACTTCCCCCTCGAAACTAATATCCAATGTTATTTGCAGGAGGAACCGTTTGAGGGCAATATCCAGCCCTGTTTCCTCCTTAGCTTCCCTGAGGGCTCCCGCCACAAAATCCTCGTTCGGCTTAATGCCTCCTGACGGGGAACGGTAAATGCCGGGAGGGTAGCTGTGCTTGCTCATCATGGCAAAACGGCCGTCGATACCCTCGATTAACAGCGTGACGTCATGGACCCGCTTTTGACGGATGCTTTTTTCCACGAGCCTCCAGCCCTCTTCGTTAAATTCCTGGGTCATCCATTGATGATAAGGGTATCCGAAACGGGTGCGTATAGAGGATAATTGGGGCATTAGGAACAATTTCTATCTCCAGTTTTTTTATCCTAAGAAATCCAAAATTCCAGCTACCATTTAAATTCCAGAAACTTCGAGAAGATTAAACTGAAAAATGCCCGAGAAACACATCTTATTCAAGGAAAGTATTTTAAGGTTTTATTCTGATAACTTCTAATGAAAAGCTTTCATTCATTGAAATAAAACGGGGAAGTCTTGTATCAAGAATAACAAAATCTCAAGAATTCCCGCAGACGGTGGGTTGGGGGTCTTTACTAGGACGGCCTTGGCAGTTAGGTATGAAAAGATGCCAGCGCTGGTGGATGCGGGCAAAATGTGATTGCTTTTGATCGTTTTGAAACAACGAAGTCTAGGAAACAGGAATCAATTATTTTAAAGAGAGGTCTGTTCTTAAGGAGGCCTTTTAATGTTCGCTTCAAAAAACGTAAAATACTCAGGTGTTTATTTATTGGCGATGAGATGATCTCATCCGTTCCTAACATTAAAACCGGCTGGCTAAAATTGAACCTTTTTGGGGTCTTGGTATTCCTCCTAATCAACCTTTGCCCCAAAATTTCATGGTCCGGTCCCTCAGACTTCGTTGATCCCTTTGTTGGAACGGCAAATGGAGGCAACACTTTCCCCGGAGCTCTGACGCCATGGGGTATGGTTTCGGTCAGCCCCCATACCGATCTTCATTCCTCATCCGGATATGTATTCGGCAATCCTTTTGTTTATGGATTTGGCCATATCCATTTAAGCGGTTCCGAATATCCCGAGTTGGGAAATATAGTGCTCATGCCGACAACCGGGGATTTAAAGGTCTCAAGGGAAGATTGGAAATCCGAATATGGCTCGGAAAGCGCTGTTCCGGGAGCTTACGCGGTTTATTTGAAAACCTATGATATTTTCGCCCAAATGTCCGCCACGGCCCGCGCGGGATACAGTCAATATATTTTTCCCGCGAGAAAAGGAAATTCCAACATTCTTTTGGATATCGGAGCAGGATTAACTTCCGAATCAGCCACCTTGAAGAATTCATTTGAATCCCACGTGAGGATTGACTCGCCCACGGAGGCGGAGGGTTATACCCAAAATGGAAACTTTTGCTGCCCCAGTTCCGCCCATAAAAGAACGATTTATTTTTTCATGAAGTTCAGCAAACCGGCCCAGGAATTCGGGACATGGAAAAATAATTTTCCCGATTATGATAGGGAAAAAACGGGAAAGGACATAGGAGCTTATTTTAGGTTCTCCACAGGGGAAAAGGAGCCGGTCGAAGTGAAAGTCGGAATTTCTTATGTCAGCGCCGCGAACGCCAGAATGAATTTGGAAACCGAAATGCCGGACTGGGATTTTGAGGAAGTCAAGGCCAAGGCGCGGTCGGCTTGGGAAATGGAATTATCCAAAATTAAGGTTGGCAAATCCGACCCGAAAAGATTGAAGGTTTTTTACACGGCTTTATACCATTGCCTCATCCATCCCAATGTTTTTTCGGATGTAAACGGTGAATATCCTTCCATGAAGAATCAAGAAGTCAAATCAACCAAGGACAAAAATTATATTCGATACACCAATTTCTCCCTGTGGAACACCTACCGCGATCTTCACCCCCTGCTCACCCTCTTTTACCCAGATCGGGAACTGGACATGGTGAGAAGTATGGTTGAAATGTCCAAGGAAGGGGGATGGCTTCCCCGCGCCGAGTTGGCTGGAATAGAAACCGGCGCCATGGCCGGGGACCCCTCGGTTCCGGTCATCGCGGGAACTTATTTGGCGGGAATTAAAAATTTCGATGTTTCCTCAGCCTACGACGCGATGACGAAAAGTCTCTCGCCGAAGAACAACAAAATTTACAGCGGGCTTCAATCAATCACCCGCTTTGGTTATATTCCCCAAGACGACAACAAAGGGGATCCGGTGTGGGGCTCAGTTTCGGCAAGTTTGGAGTATTCCTATGATTTTTGGTGCCTCGCTCAGATGGCCCGGAGTCTCCAAAATAGCCAGGATTATGAGAAATACATTCATGACTCGGGAATATATCGGAATCTTTTCGACCAGTACACTGGCTTTGTGAGGCCCAAGAATCAAGATGGTTCCTGGACCAGCCCTTTTGATCCCCAAGCCACCTGTTGCGATAAAAACCGGCCTAACAGCGGGGGCCCGGGATATACAAAAGGGAACGCCTGGCAATATTTGTTTTTTGTTCCGCAGGACATCGATGGTTTGAAACTTTCATTGGGAGGCGATGAGAATTTCATAAAACGGCTCCAAGAATGTTTTGAAAAAGGACATTATGATCCCTCGCGAAAATCAGACCTATTCTGGCCGTATCTTTTTGACGAAGTCCCGGGTGAAGCTTGGAAAACACAAAAACAAATCAGGGAATTGATGGATAAATATTTTAAGCCGACTCCAGATGGAATCCCAGGAAATGATGATAGCGGAGTTCTTTCGGCTTGGTATGTCTTTTCAGCCCTGGGGTTCTATCCAGTGTGTCCTGGAAACGGAATTTTCCAAATCGGCAGTCCCCTTTTCAGGGAAGCCGAAATCAGTCTCAATCAAAGTTTTTATTACGGGGGAAAACTATTACTTAAAACAAATAATAACTCGGACCGGAATATTTATATCCAATCGGTATTAATGGATGGAGTCCCTTATAAAAATCCGTATTTAAAATGGGAGGACTTGATATATGGAAAAACTATTGTTTTTAACATGGGCCCCGACCCGAAAAGATAGTTAATCAAAATTAATCAATTTGTTCTTTTTCTCTGAGGGTTTATCTAAATCATTTGAGGCTTTTGGTATGTTTTTGCCTAATTAAAATGTTCCGGTATTTTCTCGTTAAACAATCCTTGTCGTTTTTAGGGGCCTTGTGTTATAACCTTACTCCCTTGGTTCATCTTAAACCAAGGGGGCGCCGGGCGAAGTTTGATGCCGGCCTATTTCACACGCTTTTCCAATGTTCCTTTTAGTGGTCCTGATAAGGGATTAGAAAGGAACCCATTCGCAAATGGAAAGAAAAAGCGGTGGCAAAACTAAAGGAGCATTACCATGATGTCCGTTTCAATGAAGCAGTTACTGGAAGCCGGGGTCCATTTCGGCCACCAGACCCGCCGTTGGAATCCCAAAATGGCTCTCTATATATTTGGCGAGCGCAACGGGATTCACATTATTGATCTTCAAAAAACAGTTAAAAAGCTCAAGGAAGCCTACCAATTCGTCAAGGATTTAGTGGCTGCCGGCGATTCTATTGTTTTTGTCGGCACCAAGAAACAGGCCCAAGACGCGATCAAGGAAGAAGCTGACCGCTGCGGCATGCCTTATGTCAATTACCGCTGGCTGGGAGGCATGCTGACCAACTTCACGACCATCAAAAAATCCATTTCCTACTTGAAGGAGCTGGAAGGCATTTCCGAGCAGGAATTGGCCGATAGGTCGAAGAAGGAGCAAGCCAGGTTAAACAAAGACAAGATGAAGCTGGAGCGATCCTTGGGAGGCATCAAAAATATTGCCAAACTTCCCGGAGCTATTTTTGTTATCGACACGAAAAAAGAGCACATCGCAGTGCAGGAAGCGCGCAAACTGGGAATTCCTGTTGTGGCGGTCGTGGACACCAATTGCGACCCAGGCGAGGTGGATTTGGTCATTCCCGGCAATGATGACGCCATTAGGGCCGTTAAACTCATGGCCTCTGTCATGGCCAGCGCCGTGATGGAAGGACGATCCAGGGAATTGGAAGGAAAAGAGATTTCGCCCGAAGCCGCCGCCCTTCCCACTGAAGTCGGGGCCGAAATGCTTGCCGCGGCTGAAAAAGAGGCGGAAATACCCGTTGTAACCGAAGAAATCACCCAGGATATTCCTGAAACAACCGAAGAAAAGAAAGAAGTGGCCGAGCTTTTGATCGGCAATGTCGAGCATCTTGCCGGGGACGCTGAAACGGTAGCGGTCTTGGCCGATGAGCTTGCGGATGAGAAGGTGGAACGTATTCGCACGAAGCGGGTCCGGGACGACAAGGCTTAAAAACACTTAAACCTGCTTTGAGTTGTGTTGAGAATATCATTTATAGGAAGCCGGCATTTAAAACCACCCAAAATGGCAATGGTGTAAAGGCTTCGGAGGGGTGAAAAATGGAAATCACAGCGAACGCGGTGAAGGAATTGCGCGAGAAAACCGGCGCCGGCATGATGGATTGCAAAAAAGCCCTGGCTGAAACTAAGGGTGACTTTGAGAAGGCCGTTGTTTGGTTGCGGGAAAAAGGCGTGGCCCAAGTGGCGAAAAGGGTCGGGAGAAACGCCAATCAGGGAATCATAGGAAGTTATATCCATGGCGGAAAAGTGGGCGTACTCGTGGAAGTGAATTGCGAGACGGATTTTGTGGCAAAAACGCCTGATTTCCAGAATCTTGCTAAAGAGTTGGCCATGCAGGTAGCGGCTTCAATCCCCAAGTATGTTATGAAAGAAGAAGTCCCTGCGTCCGAATTGGAACAGGAGAGGGCCATCTATTTGAATGAGGCCAAGCAATCCGGCAAACCCGAGACTGTCCAGCAAAAAATCGCCGACGGGAAAATCGAGAGTTATTTCAAACAAGTCTGCCTCCTAGAGCAGCCCTACATCCGGGAACCCAAGAAAACGGTGAAACAATTATTGACGGAAGTTGCGGCGAAATTAGGCGAAAATTTGGTGGTGAAACGGTTCTGCCGGTTTCAATTGGGAGATTCGTGATACTGTCTGCTATTAGGATTAGTTTCTTATACATTTAAAATGTTTCATCTGGAAATTTGATTTTTTTAAAAATTAGCCATGTGTCTCGAGGAATAAATGGCCAAAAACTCCCGGAAAAATACCAAAAAAAAAGCGATTTACAAAAGAGTTTTGTTGAAAATTTCCGGCGAGGCCCTGGCCGGGGGGCATCCGGAACAACGAATTGATGAAAAAGTCGTCAAGGAAATCGCAAAGGCCATTTTGGAAGTGCGCAACTGCGGAGTGGATTTAGCCCTCGTGATCGGCGGCGGTAATATTTACCGGGGCAAGGACGGGGTCCGCATTGACATGGACCGGGTCACCAGCGATTACATGGGCATGCTGGCCACCTTGATCAACGCCTTGGCCCTTCAAAATGCCCTTGAAAAACTCGGGGTCAATACTCGTGTCCAAAGCGCGATTGAAATGTCCAAAGTGGCTGAGCCTTTTATCCGGCGACGCGCCCTCCGCCACCTGGAAAAAGGGAGAATTGTCATTTTCGCCGCCGGTACAGGAAATCCTTATTTTACCACCGACACGGCAGCGGCTTTGCGGGCTATCGAGATTGGCGCGGATGTCATCCTGAAAGCCACCAATGTTGACGGGATTTACAGCGCGGACCCCAAAAAGGATCCCCGGGCCAAGAAATTCACGACGGTGACCTATATTGACGCCATTAACCGAAGATTAAGGGTCATGGATACCACCGCACTTACCCTTTGCATGGAAAACAAACTGCCCATCGTTGTTTTTGATCTTCGCAAATCAGGAAACATTTTGAGGGTCATCATGGGGGAGCCTATCGGCACCATGGTGAAAAACTAAGCGCTTTTTTATAAATCGTAAACTCTAATAAAGCCGGCTATCGCCTCCTTTTTTAGTAAAACATTTATGGAAACCCCACTATTTCCTGCGGAGATCTTTGGGGTCGAAACCTCTGTTGGTCGCTTTTTAATAGTTTCTCAGGGGTTTCAAATTATTGGTTGCGGGTTTGAATGTTGAGACCGATGGAAAGAAAACTAATTTAGACTACGACAAGTTTAAACGCGAGGTTTGATAAATGCCCGACGCAAATCAAGTTATCAGCGAATCGGAATCCAAGATGAAAAAGGTCATTGATTCCACGAAACGCGATTTCGCCGGAATACGAACCGGGCGGGCCACCACCTCCCTGGTGGAACATATCAAGGTGGAGTATTACGGAAGTTTAGTGCCCATCAACCAGGTCGCCAATCTATCCATACCCGATTCCAAAACAATCGAACTAAAGCCCTGGGATGCCCAGGCCCTTACCGAAATCGAGAAAGCCATTCTTAAAAGCGATCTTGGGTTGACCCCTAATAACGATGGAAAAGTCATCCGAATCAACCTTCCGCCGTTAACCGAGGAACGCCGCAAGGAATTCGTGAAACTGGTCCATAAAGACGCTGAAAGCGGGCGTGTCGCCATTCGTTCCATTCGTCAAGACGCCAACAAGCATTTGGAACAGCTTAAAAAGGACAAGACTATCACGGAAGATGAATTCAAGAAATTCCATGACCGCATCCAGAAAATGACCGACGCCCATACCCAGGAAGTCAATGCCTTGAGCGTTCACAAGGAAAAAGAAATCATGGAGTTCTAAAACCCCCTTTGCATACCGCGAAACTGGATTCACTCCTAAAACGCCACCGATTAAAACCAAATTTGCCCAGGCATGTCGCCATCATTATGGACGGAAACGGACGATGGGCGAAAAAGCGAGGCCTGCCCCGGATCGCCGGACATCGGGCGGGGGCGGCAACGATTCGTGAAATCGTCCGATTTTCCGGAGAATTGGGGTTGGAGGCATTGACCCTTTACGCTTTTTCGACTGAAAACTGGAAAAGACCCCGGCGGGAGATAAGGCTGTTAATGGCTCTCCTGCGCCAGTACTTGCGCAACGAGGTACAAGAACTTCTCCGAAACGATGTTAAGCTTCAAACCATCGGGAATACCGGGCAGCTGCCACCGCCCATTCGAAAAGAACTTCGAAAGGCCATTCAAACTACCGCGCATTGCAAAGGGCTTACTCTAGTTTTGGCCCTTTCTTACAGCGGACGGTCCGATCTATTGAGCGCTTTCAAGAAAATCACCCAAAAAATAAAGACGGGTCAAATCAAATCCTCCGCTGTCCGAGAAAATACGATTACTCGATTTCTATCCACGGCATCCCTTCCTGAAGTAGACCTTTTGATTCGGACGAGCGGGGAAATGAGAATTTCGAACTTTTTGCTTTGGGAGTTGGCTTATTCCGAGTTCCACGTCACATCGACCCTCTGGCCCGATTTCAGGACCAGGCATTTCGTCAAGGCCTTAAGTGATTTTCAAAAACGGAAAAGGCGATTTGGCGGAATCAAAAGTGTTCTTGGGAGTTCTACTTCATGGGCCC
Source organism: candidate division FCPU426 bacterium (assembly GCA_963796105.1). Taxonomy (GTDB): domain Bacteria; phylum Oederibacteriota; class Muellerivitia; order Muellerivitales; family Muellerivitaceae; genus CAWCKJ01. The sequence continues at coordinate 81,420 of CAWCKJ010000009.1, read as the reverse complement.
CTTGACCAAAAGAATGTTATCGGCGGCTATAGCCATACCAGTTATTTTGATTTTGACCTTCTTGGAGACATCCTTTCCTTGGCGTCTCTTGGTATCGGCGGTTTTTTCATTATGCCTTCTTGAGTTTTTAAAATTAGCCGAATTAAAAGGGCTGAAAATCCTAAAAATTGAAGGACTGTTGGCATTGAGTTTTTTTCTCTTCCCCTGGCTTTTAAAGCCTTGGTTTATGTGGTCCGAGGAAGCCTCTTTTCTGATGGCATTTTTTCTCATCACTATTTCTTATTTAGGTTCCTCTCGTCCCGTAAAGGACATGATTTTTAGCGTCAGTGTTACTTTTTTTGGCGTGGCATACTTTGGAATATTTGCCGGGTATTTATTTCGGCTTCGTGAATTGAACCATGGTCCTTGGTATTTGGTTTGGCTTTACTTAGCCACTTGGGCATATGATTCTGGGGGTTATTTTTTTGGTAAGAGTTTTGGAAAGCACCCGTTAGCGCCAAAGACTTCCCCTCATAAAACATGGGAAGGATGCGCGGGCGGTTTTCTTCTGGCGACCCTGGCGCTTCTCCTGACGTGGAAAATTTTCCCTGTTTTCCAAGCATATTCGGGAGTGGAAGTTGTTCTTCTCTCAGTTACTTTGTCTGTTTTTGCCCAATTGGGGGATCTGACGGAGTCGCTTGTTAAAAGAAGTTTGAGGGCCAAGGATTCCGGAACGATGATTCCTGGGCATGGCGGTATTTTTGACCGTATCGATGGTTTGATTTTTAACGCGCCGGTGTTGTTTTATTTTATTGTATTAATCAAACATGGATGATCGATAGGAATTTAATCCAGAAAAATATTTCCGGAGGGATGAATGCCTCTTGAAGAGCTCGCTAAAAAAGCCTTGATGACTTTTGTCCACCAGTACGGGGATGGCGGGAGAAAAGTTACATTGGTCGCCGCGCCAAGCCGCATTATCCTTTTGGGCGGGGAATATACAGAAGCGGTTGAAGGTTACAGCCTTTTGGCCGCGGGCAACCACCAGATGTTGGTTGCCGCCCAGCGCAGAAATGACAAGGAAGCCTGTTTCCATTCCCTTCAATATGATGAGAAAATAAAGGTTTCTCTTCTTACCCTGAAGTTTGACCGGGAGGATGGGTGGGCGAATTTTCCCAAAGGCGTTGTTTATTTCTATGGCAGGACTGGAAGGAAAATTGACGGCCTGCAGATGGTATTAGCCGGAGACATGCCGGAAGGTGTTGGAATGGGTTTATCGGCGGCCATCACGGTAGCCACCGCAGTGGCCTGTAACGCCCTCGGAACCCAGCCGCTTGATGATTCTACCTTGGTGAAGCTATGCCACCGCGTTGAAAATCAATTCATGAATCTCAGGGGGGATTATTTCAGCCCTTACGCGGTTAAATTCTCAAAAAAAGACCAGCTGGTACTTTTTGATGCCCGTTCCTTCAAGCCGGAGTACACACCTTTTGACGGGAAAATATGCAAATTGGTGGTGGTGGACAGCGGGGTGCGGAAAAAGGAACGGGAGGATGAGTTTAAAAAGCGGTTGGATCTATTCAATCAGTTATTGCTTGAGATTCGCAAATATGTGCCCAAAGTCCTTTCCCTCCGTGATGTGGATATTGAGTCTTATGAAGCTGTCCGAAAAAAAATAGATATCATTCAAAGAAAACGTTTGGATCATGTCGTCTATGAGAACCAAAGAGTTAGAAAAGCGAAGGAAATCATGATGAAAGGCGATTACAGGGGTTTGGGAGCCCTGTTATCCGAGTCCCACGATTCGCTGATTGAAAAACTCAAGGTGGGTTGCGAGGAAGTGGATATTTTGTCTCAAATTATTCGACGGCAGCCAGGTTGCCTGGGTTCTAGGATGGAAGGAATAGGGTGGGGCGGTTCAATCCTCTGCTTGGTGGAGGCGGGGAAAGCGGATGAATTTGTGGACCGGGTTAAGGGAGAATATAAAAAACTGGTTAATATATCTCCGCAGGTTTTTATCAACGAACCCCAAGAAGGCGCGCGGGAAGTGGAGGCATCCCTAACATAAATAAATACATCATAATGATATCGGGACGTCAGTTTTCAATGGGTTTTTCATTGTCCGACGTTTTTAGGTTAAAACAAGGCCAAAGTTCTTAAAAAAGGCTTGGCAACGGCTATTTGAGTAAAAATCATTTTTCTAGACGGGTTTTTAAAACACTTTATAATGTCCCAGGTTAGTCCAAAAACCATTATTGAAAGTTCCTTAACCCAAATTCGGAGGCGGAAATGCGCGGCTTTGGAAAATATGTTTTTTTATTTTTAGGGATATTGATTAGCCTTGAAATTCCAGATGCTTTGCATGCCCAGGGGGCCACTGCTTCTCAATACCTTGCGGCGGCAAACAAACTTTATGCCGCTCATAGTTATGCCCAGGCTGGCAAATATTATTACGCGGCGATTAAGTTAAATCCCGCATATGCATCAGCTTATCAAAGCCTGGGGAACTGCTATTATTTTCTTAACCAAAAGCCATATGCCTTGACCTGTTTCCAAAGGGCGTTGAATCTTCAACCCAATAACCCTCAATTGGCCCAATTTGTCCAAAGCTTAAAAGCTAAGTTGTCTGCCACGCCGGCTGTTACGGCAACAACAGGGGCTGTCGCGCCAGCTGGCGCCGCTCCTGCTGTAGCTCCAAGCACGGGAACTTCTGCCCCGGCCGTAATTTCTCCCGTGGCGGGAGCTAATACGGTTGGAACAGCTGCCGGCATGGGTTTGGCCGCAGATCCTTTGGCCCAAGGAAAGGTCCTGTTCCAACAGAAGCAATACGCGGCAGCCATTCCTTATTTTCAACAAGCCTCAAGCCAAAGCCCAAATAATTATCTTCCTTATTACTATGAAGCTTATAGCTATTACATGATTAGGAACAATAAACTCTCCGCCTTATATTTTGGGGTGGCGAATTTAAAACAACCTAATGCATCCCTTTTGACTTATTCGGAACGGATCAAAAAAACCCTTAATCCCATTGATCAAAAATGGGTGGAAGATCAACTCAGCAAGTTTTCTCAAGCTGGCGTGGCTGTGGCCTCTGGACCAGGTAAGCCCGCCAAAAATGAAATTGTTCTCGGAATCCATGTGGGAGCTTCCATGGATTATATACAGTCAGACCCAACCAAAATCAAAACGGCTTTAGCTGCGGCAGGTTCAGTTTCGATGTCCGGATTGACCCCGAATTTTATATCCATGCCGGGGTTGGAATTTTTCGCCCAGGTCAGCCCCCAATTTGAGGTGGATTTGGCCGGTTATTATTTGCCCCTGGGGACCATGTCTTACACCACTTATGATTACGGTCAGCTCAGCTGGGATGGGTTCAACCCGAATGTCGTCAAATATGATTATGATATCTCGGCCTTTACAGGAAGTTTGGGAATGAAATTCCTTTTTGGCGATGCAAAGACCAAAGGATATTTCGGCGCGGGGTTTGATTTTTCACCTACCAATGTTACTTTCACCAAGGAAATATACGATCACACCGGCACTTATGCCCATCAGCAAGATCCTAGTTCCAGTGCAGGCGGGGGCGGGGATTATTCAACTTTGGGGCTAGGCGGCCATGCTGTTTTGGGCGTGGATTTTTACTTGGGCCCGGATATCGGGTTTGGACCCTATATTGGATATAAGTACCTGGATGTAACCAACCTGAAAAATTCCAATGGGACTTTGATGCTCAATAACAGCACCGGGGAAGTTTCCAACAGCACGCTTGCGGCTACCCAGTTATGGAAAAGCTCATCCAAGCTGGATTTGGATTTCAGCGGTGTTCTTGGCGGCTTGAACCTGACCTTCTTATTCTAAAACCCGGTTTAAAAAGAACATGTGAACGGGGGCCTACGGCCCCCGTTTTTTTTATTTCTTCCTTATTAATCCTAAGACGTACCTATTCACCTCACCCGTTATGGACGATTTGTTCATGGATAGCATTTTCGCTCTCTTTTTTCCGGTACGCCTGGAAATCCCCAACAAGATCTGGATAAAATGAGTAAAACACTCATGACCCACCATTCAACCACCATAGCCTTTACAACTTTGGGTTGCCGGGTAAACCAATACGACACCCAAGCTATGAAAGAACAATTGGAAAGGACCAATCTAGTCCCAATTCCCTTTGGGGAAATAGCTGATATTTATGTTATCAATACCTGCACCGTGACTGCGGCGGCGGATTCCGAGGGAAGAATGCTGATCCGACGTGCGAAGGCCCAAAATCCCGATTCGTTCGTTGTGGTGACCGGTTGTCTGGCGCAGGACCGGCCTGAAGAAGTCGCCTCTCAAGTGGGTGTAAATTTAGTGATTGGCAATGATGGAAAACCAGCATTTCTTCGAAAAATCCTTGAAGCCTATCCAAAACCCGAGCTCATTACCCCCCATCCGGAATATTTCAATGGCTTCGGGAGCATCCCCTGGGGGTTGGGGATCACCCGTTTTGACGAGCACCAAAGGGCCATTGTAAAGGTACAGGAAGGTTGCAATTTTGGCTGTTCATTCTGTCTGGTTCCCAGGGTTAGAGGAAAAGTCATTTCCCGGCCCAAGGATGAAATCCTGGCCGAGGGGAAAAGGCTCTCGGATTGTGGAACCAAAGAATTAGTTTTAACGGGCATCCAGTTATCTTCCTACGGACGGGATTGGGGGTACAAGACGTCCGAGCCCCGATTGGCCCCGGTTATCAAAGGACTATTAGGAATCAAAGGTATTCAAAGGATTCGCTTGTCCTCCTATGGAGTGGCGGATTTTGAGGACGCCCTCCTTGACTTATGGAAAGAGGACAAGGGCTTTTGTCCTCATCTCCACCTGCCGCTCCAAAGCGGGGATCCGGCCCTATTGAAAGTGATGCGGCGGCCTTACACACTTGAGAATTTTCGCCGAACAGTTGAAAAAGTCCGAGCTGTGGCACCCTCTCTTGGTCTCACCACCGATGTGATCGCGGGTTTTCCAGGGGAAACGGAAGAGAATTTCCAGAATACTTTAAATTTCATAAGTGAATTGAAATTTTCGGACTTTCACCCTTTTCCTTATTCAGATCGGCCTGGAACGATCGGCGACAAGCTAGAGCCTAAAGTGAGCGATTCCTTGATTCATGATCGAATGAAACGACTGAAAGCCCTTCGAAAGGAATGCCTTATAAATTTGGCGTCACAGGCATTGCGCAAAACTTTCCGTGTCATCGTTGAAAAACATGACGATCAATCCTATTCCGGACTGACAAATAACGGTTTGAGAGTTTATTTTCCAAGGGAAGGAAATCAATTGGGGAAAGATATCACGGTAAAGGTCATGGGCGCGAAAGATGGACAGGTAAAGGCGGAAGTTACCCAATAAACAATGCTTTTAAAAACTCAACCCTGAGCGCTTAATGTTCGAATCGCGACGAAATTCCAGTTATTACCTTCGCATAATTCATGTTAAAGTTTAACCATGTCCGCCACAAAGCCCCTGAGTTTTTACAATAAAATTTATCTTTGGTTTTTTTATTTGATGCGCGCATTTCAATACGACTTGCCCGAGAACAGGGTGGGATGGCGTTCAAGGCAAAACCAGGAAATTCGTTTTCGCCTTTTGACAGGAATCGGAGATTTGAATGGAAAATGCATCATGGATGTTGGCTGCGGTTTGGGATGTCTTTATGGTTATTTGAAATCCCAAGGTTGGCAGGGAGAATACATAGGATTTGATACTTTGGGTCTAATGGTCAGAGCGGCTCGACGTCGTTATCCTGGGGTTATCTTTGAAAAAAAAGACATTCTTTCTTCATTTCCTGGGCGAAAATGTGATTATGTTTTAATCAGCGGGATTTTTAACCATAAGGTAAAGGATAACTGGGCATGGGTTGAGCAAATGATAAAAAAAGCCATGCTAATCTCAAATAAGGGAGTGGCTTTTAATATCCTCAACGCGAATTGTCCATGGAAGGATGATGATCTTTTTTACGCTGATCCGATGGTTTTGGATGATAAAGTCCATCTTTGGTCCGAGGGAAAATATAAAATATTGGACGGCTATTTGCCAGGCGAGGATTTAACGGTTTATCTATTTCATTAGGCCGGGTGGAAAATTGATACAAGACTGTCTTTTTTGCAGGTTCGTCAGGAAGGAAATCTCGCCTCGCATCGTTTTCGAGGATGAAGAAACATTGGCGTTTTACGATATTCAACCCCAAGCTCCCATTCACATTGTCTTGATACCCAAAAAACACGTTGATTCCGTCAGCGAGATCGAGGAGGGTGATCCGATCGTTTCCATCCTGACTAACAGAGCCGTGAAAATTGCTGATAAACTTGGAGTTGCCAAAGATGGTTTCCGTCTCATCACGAATAGCGGGGTGAATGGGGGTCAAGCAATACCACATCTCCACATGCATCTTTTAGGAGGGCGGGAGCTTCAATGGCCACCTGGTTGATCAAGGAGTTATAAAAATTGCGTTAAGCTGGAAACTGCTTTTTTGCAAGAATTTTATCCTGAAACCCCCTAAAACATGCGATTTAGCTCTTGCTTGACGGTTCCCTCCTAAACTATTAAACTCCTCTCCTCTTTCGGCCATTAAGCCGAGAAGATATCCCACCCATAGAGGGGAGAGTGACCACGTGGTCGAAGTCAGATTAGAAGAAAATGAGCCTATTGAAAACGCCCTGAAGCGTTTCAAAAAAGTCGTCCAGAATTCGGGACTCATCTCGGAAATGAAAAAACGGGAGTTCTATGAGAAACCCAGCGAAAGAAGGAAAAAGCGTGAGGCGGCAGCCCGCAAAAAAGCGCGTCGCCGAGCGATGAAGTTTCGAAACGATTAAGTGGTTTAAAGGGGCCGGTTCAAAATCCGGCCCTTTTAAATATCTCGATTTACACCTAGATATTCTTAACATAAAACCAGTTTACGGCTTGTACTTGTTTTCCCTATAGTTGGAGGAATAATGGCATCCGCAATTCTAGATAAGATAAATTCCGACCTTGTGACTGCCATGAAGGCAAGGAATGAAGCTGTTGTTTCAGCCCTTCGCATGTTGAAATCTGCCATTAAGTACAAAGAAGTGGACCTGAGGCGTGAATTGACAGATGAGGATGTCATAGAAGTTCTTGCCAAACAGGCTAAACAGCGCAAGGAATCCATCGAGGGTTTTAATAAGGGTGGAAGGACGGAAAGCGCTGCAAAGGAAAAAGATGAATTGACATTGATTGAAAAATTTCTTCCGGCGGCTTTGGGCGATGAAGAACTCGTCCATTTGATCGAGGAAGCATTGAAATCGACCGGTGCTGCGGGGCCTAAAGACATGGGTAAAGTGATGGGCTGGCTTAATCCTAAAATCAAGGGAAAAGCCGATATGGCCAAGGTTAGCAGTCAAGTCAAGGCCAAATTAGGCGCATAAAAATTCCTGGGGCGGAAGAATTCGCTCAAGGTTAAATACTAGGTTGGTTCGTCTTCGGGCGACCGTCCATTGAGAGCATGATGATTCTTACAAAGCCATTTTACTCCCGCCGTACTGTTCTTGTCGCTCGAGAACTACTAGGTCAAATCCTGGTTCATGAAAGTCCAGACGGCACGTCTGCCGGCAGAATTGTTGAAGTCGAAGCTTATCTTCCCCGCAAAGATCCCGGGTGCCATGCTGCCCGGGGCCGCACTCCCCGAAACTCCGTGATGTTCGGACCGCCTGGTCACGCCTATGTTTATTTCTGCTACGGAAACCATTTCTTATTCAATATCGTGACGGAGAAGGAGGGAGTTCCTGGGGCTGTTTTGATCCGGGCTCTGGAACCAATGATGGGGATTGAACTGATGTGCTATCGGCGGGGGGGATTGCCTCCAAAATCCCTGAACCTGACGAATGGCCCGGGAAAACTGGTTCAAGCCCTCGGAATCGAAAGGAAACATAACCGTACTCCGATTTGGAAAAAACCTCTTTATGTGAAAAAGGCAAAAAGAACCGAAAAAATCGGAATTACGACAAGAATTGGTATTACAGAGGGTTGGAAATTACCCTTGCGGTTTTATTTGTTAGAAAATCCATATTTATCCGTTAAGGCAGGAAGGGGCTATCCCGCCAAAGGCTGAAAGAAAAAGGCGAAAAATAATTTCATCGGTTTCAAAGGTTAGAAAAAAGACCCGCTTGAAATTGGGGGTAAAAGTGGAAATGTCACACCTTTTTTTCATCCGCATTTGAAAGGTTTAAAAGGGCATTTTTCGGGTGGCTGAAAGGTTCTTCGGCCGGGCTTAGTCTATGATATGGACTGGATTGCCCATGAGGAACCCGGCGCTAAAATACTCAAACTAATGGAAGCCAAGAAGAAGCTTCGGACATCAGATTTTATGATCTTTTTCATAAAAAATTGGTTCAACTAAATAAATTGAAGGAATAAAAATTGAAAATCGAAATAAACCAAAATTTTCTGGAAGCTGTCGAATTTCCCAGGCTGTTGGATATTTTAACAAAAGATTGTCAAACGCCTTCCGGCAGGGATTATTTGAGGATGTTGCGACCTCTAGGCGAAACCCTCGCTATAGAAGAGCGTTTGGGGAAAACAAGAGAACTGGAAAAGCAAATCCTTAAACAGGCTATTCCTTCCATCCCCGATCCACAAAGATTCATTGAGGCTTTTGGAAATGCCAGGGAAAAAGGGGAAGCTTTTTCCGGGAAAGAATTGACGGCTTTATTAAAATTTCTAAGGGATGTGGTGCGTTTGAGGCAATATTTTTCCAAACAGGATTACTTGCCTCAACCAGTTCAAGTGGGCCAGAACTCCAGCTCGACATTAACGGAACCCTCGGAAAAAGCAGAAACGATAAGAGATACCTCAGTGGAAAATACGGTTACAGGAGTTTTTCAGGGATGGCTTGATCGACTTCACAGCCTTCCGGAATTAAAAGATAAGCTTCAAACTCAATTGACAGACCGAGGTGATATTCAAGATACGGCTTCACCTGAGTTGAAGAACCTGAGGGATAGAATCAGGACTTTGCGTTCGGAAGTTCAAAATACATATCAGGAACTTCTTCGGCAGCAAGAGGCGGAAAGCATTTTCCAGGATCGAATTATCACAGAGAGAGAAGGGAGATTGGTAATTCCTGTAAGGAGGGACCACCAAAACCAGGTTCCCGGATTTGTTCACGGAGTTTCTGCTTCCGGAGCCACTCTTTTTATAGAACCGGAGGGGGCTGTTGAGAGCAACAACAGGATTAAAGAGGCTCTTTTACAAGAGAACGAGGAAGTTCGCAAGATATTGAGGGAACTCACTCAAGGGGTTTTGGAATTCGGGGAAAAAATCGAAGAAACCCTGATCGCGAGCGCTGAAATTGACGCCCATGGCGCTTTGGCCATATTCGCATCCCGGTATGATGCTCAGTTTATTGAACCTTATCCGGGCCATGCCTTGGTTCTCAAGGCAGGACGTCATCCATTGTTATCAATGGAAGCCGGGAAGAAGTTCAGGGAAAAAGTCATTCCCCTGGATATTGAATTCAAAGAAGGGGTTCGCGTTGTCTTGGTTTCCGGACCGAACGCGGGAGGTAAAACCGTGGCCCTGAAAACCTTGGGGTTGGTTTGTTTGATGGCGCAGTCGGGTTTACCGGTAATCGCGGGCAATGAAAGCACACTCCCGTTGATCAGGTATTTTGATTCAGATCTAAAAGACGGCCAGAGTTTACAGGATCATTTGAGCGCTTATGCGGCCAAACTCATGGCCCTTAAACGCATGTTAGACCATTCACGGCTTTCAGGAGACGATGGGGAGGAAACTATAAACAGCCTGTTTCTTTTGGATGAGCTTGGCGCTGGTACCGATCCCCGTGAGGGGGGCGCCCTGGGCTTAGCATGCCTGGAAACTTTCCGGGAAAGAGGCGCGTGGGTCATGGCCAACACCCACCAGCCTCTTTTGAAACTCTTGACCCAGGAAGAGACGGGAATGGCCAATGCTGCCATGTTGTTTGATGAGGTTACTGGACAACCAACATACCAACTGGTTTCCGGAATTCCCGGTCGGTCCTATGCCTTGGCTTTGGCAAGCAATTTGGGATTTCCAGAAGATATCCTCGAAAAAGCGAAAGCACATCTTCCTGCCGGTGAAGTTGATCTTGCGGAAATACTGACCAAATTAGGTGGGGAAAAGCAAAACCTTGAAAAAGCCCGGCGGGAAGCCGAAAAAACCCTAGGAAATGTGAGGAAAATGGAAGCCGAGCTTTTGGTCGCGCGGCGACAGATCAAAGACGAGGCGCGCAGGATCAAAAAAGAGGCTCAAATTGAGGCGGAGGGATTGATAAAAAACGCCCGGAGGAAAATGGAACATCTGATCCAGGGAGTGGAAAAACCAAAAGGCACACCCGTGGATCGGGATAAAATAAAAAACGCTCGGCAGGAAATAAACAGGAAACTCAGGAATATAGTACCGCTTCCCACGAAAAAGTACTCCGAAATCCGAGAATTGAGGGAAGGAGAGTCCGTATTCTTTAAGTCGGGCAATGCCGAAGTCAAAGTTGTATCTGCCGACGATGAAAAAGAAGATGCGGTAATCCTCATGGGCAACGGACTTAAGCTTTCTTGCAAGTATTCGGACTTAGGTAAAGTTGTGAAAGATGAGAAACCAAAGCTTTACCATGCGCCTCCGACAATGAATGGAGGGAGCCTGATTCCCGGCGGGGTAGATGAGAAAGGAAATCTCGACTTGGATTTGCGTGGGAAATTGGTGGACCAGGCATTGCCATTGATCGACAAGTTTCTCGATGACGCGTTATTGGTAAACCTGCCTTTTGTCCGGATTATTCATGGAAAAGGAACGGGAGCGCTGAAAGAAGCTATCCATAAACATTTACCAACCGCTCATCCGAATGTTGATTTCACCCTAGCCGAGCAAGCTCAAGGCGGCGCGGGAGTTACCGTGGTAAAATTCAAGAAAAATTAATAGCTGTCCTTTTCTCAGAGGTTCTATGAAGTATTCCGACGACATTATCCAGCGAGTAAAAGATTCCACCGACATCGTGGCGGTGGTCGGGGAACATGTCAAACTCAAGAAGGCAGGAGCCAGCTATAAGGGTCTTTGTCCGTTTCATAATGAAAAAACACCGAGTTTCATTGTCTCCCCTTCCAGAAATAGTTTCCACTGTTTTGGGTGCGGCAAAGGCGGCAATGCCATCACCTTTATTATGGAAATGGAGAAAATTTCTTTTCCAGAAACCCTACGACTCTTAGCGGACAAAGCGGGAATTGTATTGCCGAAACTAGAGTCAAATATTGAGGACCAGGAGGTCGGACGGCAAAGGGAACGGATGATTCAAATTAACGAATTTGCCTCGAGATTTTTTCAGGAGCGCCTTCTTTCTTCCGATGGCCTGGTGGCTCGGGAGTATTTCAAAAAAAGAGGATTCGCGAAGGAAGATGCTTTAAAATTCCTGATTGGATATGCTCCTCCTGGTTGGGATAACTTGAAAAATGCCGGCCAAAAAGAGAGGTTTTCACAAGAGGAACTTCTTCAAGCGGGGTTGATTGTTCATAACGAAGAAAATAAAAGCTTTTATGATAAATTTAGAAATAGGCTCATCTTTCCGGTCAAGAATAATTATGATAAAATTATTGCTTTTGGCGGGCGAACGTTAAACGACGATACGGAGCCTAAATACCTTAATTCGCCAGAAACTCTTCTTTTTAAAAAGGGTGAAAATCTATATTTACTGGATAAAGCACGTGAAGCCATCAGGCGAAAAGGGTGTGTTTTACTGGTGGAGGGTTATTTTGACGCGCTAGCTCTTCACCATCACGGTTTTGAAAATACAGTTGCCACGTTAGGGACTGCGCTGACTCAACAGCACGGAAGAATTCTGAAACGGTACACATTAAATGTTGTCTTTTCATATGATGCGGATGATGCGGGCCAGGCGGCGATTTTAAGGGGATGGGAACCACTTCTTTCAGCAGGATTGAACGTGAAGGTTCTTGTGATGCCCGATAGCAAAGACCCCGACGAGTTTCTTCGGCGGCATCCTAAGCAGGAATTTTCATTTTTGTTGGAGAATGCCCCGGATTTTGCCCGTTGGTGGGCAGACTCAATAAAAAGGAAAACGCCGAATGCTGCAGTGGAAGAGAGACTTAGAAAGTTCCAGGAGTTTGTGCCCTTTATTCTTCAAATGCCGTCAGAAGCCTCGATACAAGCCGCTTGCGCGGCGGTTGGATCCGCGTGGGTACTTGATAACCGAGACCTTTTGACCATTGTGAACGCCGAACGCAAGAAAGGAAAATCCGAACTGGGAAGGGGACAGAGTGAGCCGCAAGTCCTAAAAGGCGGAAATAAATCCGGTTCCAATTCGGAATTGGAATCAATAGATAGCAGGATTGAGTCGGATTTTTTGTCGCTTTTGACCGAAGCTGAGGGTGATTTTATCCCCTGGGCCAAAGACGAACTTTCGCCTGAAGTTTTTACTCGAGAAAACTTCAGGCGGTTGTTTGAACAGTTGTGTGCCGGGGAAATCCCGGTTTCGTCTTTGGGACGATTGCCCGAGCTTACCGGATCTTTTATTCGCCTGGAAATTTTGCCCGGGAAACGCATACGGGCTGCCATGTTGGCGGATTTGGCATCTGCTTTGCAAAAAAACTACTTGAAACGCCGGATGGAAGAATTGAAGATTTTGCAGTCTGAGGCGGAAAAAGTCGGGGATATGAATAAATCCCTGGAGTTGGCTCAAAAATTAGTTGCTTTAAAGAAGCAATTTTCCCAAGAGGTGGAACTTAAATGAAGCAAGCGCCCGAGAAAACGAAATCGGACCACGTCAACAAAATCTTGGAAGTGGGAAAAGAAAAAGGATATATCACCTATAAACAGGTGAACGACATCCTCCCCGACGAGGTTGTTTCCTCCGAGGAGATCGATGACATTCTGTTGATGCTGGGCGAAAACGACATCAAAATCGTCGACCAAGAGGAAAAAACAGCGGCCCTTCCTGACGACGAGAAAGAAGTGGGCGCGGCGCCTCCTGGCGCCATTGTTAAAGATGAGGATGAGGACGACGGAGAGGAATTTGAGAAGACTTTTGAGACGGCCGGCGTTGAAACTCGCATGGGAGACCCGGTCAAGATGTATCTGCATGAAATGGGTCGCATACCCCTGTTGACTCGTGAAGAAGAAATTTCCATCGCAAAACGAATTGAAGCCGGCGAGTTCAAAGTGGAAAAGGCCGTTCTGGGTTCAGCACTGGGATTCCAGGAATTGCATGCCTTGTTTGCGGATATTGTTAAAAAAAAGAAAACCCTCCAGGAAACTATCGACCTCGATCCCTATGCGGAAATGCCGTGTATTCCCGAAAAACAGATCCTGGCGAAAATCATGAAAAATCTATCCAAATTGAAAATACTGGAACGTCATATTAAGGCCCTTCAGCATAAGGTGGGTTTAAGATCCCTGACTCAAGAGGCCCGCAAACAAATCGCAGAGCAGTTGGACGGAAAACTAATCGACCTCATCTGGCTGGTCAAGGATTGCCAGTTCCAGAAAAAGGTGAAGGAAAGGCTTATTGGCAAATTGCGGGACCATGGTGAAAGCATTGAGGAACAGGAACACGTCATGCACATGCAGGAGAAACAGTTGAAGCTGTCTCCCGAGAGTTACGTCAAGCTGCCCTGTCTCCTGAAGCATGGGGGCCATGCCGACTTGAAGCCATTGGAAAAGAAGAGTGCTCTCAAGGGGGAGAATTTCGTCTCTGTATGTTGCCGGTGGGATGAGGCCCGGCGACACATTAAAAAACTTGAAAAAGAGGCAATGGCCTCTCGTGAACACATCAAGTTCATGATGCGCAGCATACGAGTAGGCGAGAGGGAAGCCTACCAGGCAAGGATGGAGCTGGTGGAAGCCAATCTCCGCCTCGTCATTTCCATCGCCAAGAAATACACAAACCGCGGGTTGCCTTTCTTAGACCTGATTCAAGAAGGGAACATTGGGCTCATGCGCGCGGTTGAAAAGTTTGAATATAGGAGGGGGTATAAATTTTCAACTTATGCAACATGGTGGATTCGTCAAGCGATAACACGAGCCATTGCCGACCAAGCCAGAACCATCCGTATCCCTGTTCACATGATCGAAACCATCAACAAATCAATCAAGGTTTCAAGGGATTTAGTGCAGGAACTGGGCCGGGAACCGATGGCCGACGAAATCGCGGAAAAACTGGAAATGCCAGTTGAGAAGGTCCGGGCGATCCTCAAGATTGCCCAGGAACCCATTTCGCTGGAAACACCTATCGGGGAGGAAAAAGACAGCCACCTCGGGGATTTTATCGAGGATAAAGATGTCATCTCCCCTGCCAACGCTGCAGCCTTTGTCCTCTTACAGGAACAGATTTCCAAGGTCTTGGGAACCCTGAAAGAAAGAGAGGCGGAGGTATTACGCCTTCGATTTGGTCTGAATGACGGATATCCCCATACATTGGAAGAAGTTGGTAATACATTCAAAGTCACCCGCGAACGTGTCCGGCAGATCGAGGCGAAAGCTCTGAGGAAACTACGTCATCCCTCCCGCAGCCGAAAACTCAAAGGTTATCTCGATTAATTTAAAGATAATGAGGGCGGGCTCTTTAAGGGTCCGCCTTTTTTGTTTTAGTGTTTATGAAACACATATTCAATAATATGAAACATTATAATGTTACGATTTTTGGAATAGCGCGGTTTAAAGACCCAGCTTGTTATATAGTTAAATCCAATCCTTTTACTGATAGAGTCTTGGTTTCAAGGCTTCAGTCGATTCTTGAATGTTCGTTATTGGATGAATTTTGGGGCGTTAGCTCAGTGGTTAGAGCAGGGCACTCATAATGCCTTGGTCGTAGGTTCAAATCCTACACGCCCCACCAAGTTTTTTAACCTGTTAAATACAGTTTTAAGCGCGGAATTGAAGTCGGGGGATTTTTTTATGGCTTTCGAAAAAGAAAAAGAAGAAATCATTTCGTCAATTCTCCAACATTTCGAGAAACACGGCTTGGAAGTAAGTCCTTTCGCTGTAAAAACAAGTTTGTCTGATGAAATTTGGTCGGTTTGGATTGAACAGGCTGACGGTTTGGATACAAGGGAAAGAAAATTTCAAGTTCTCCTGAAAGACTTTGCTGCAGGAATACCGAAAATTCCGGCCGCGGAACTTATGGCTTCTGAGTGGGAAAACCCCGCGAATGGTTTTTTTAAGGGAAACCAGGGCACGAATTATTTGAACGAAGCCAAATTAAGTCGTTTCAAGAAAAAATGGATTGGTAAAACGGTTCTTGTTCCTTCCCAAGGTCAGGGACGCGTTTTGGACGCGGACAAGAGGGAAATGCTGACCGTGGCTGTTGTAGGCTCCAATATGGTCGATAGTTTACGGATTCATTATAAAAAGGTCAGAAAAGCGCCTTGGAGTTTTCATGAATTGTCCAAAAGAATAACTGAGCTTCGGGAGGGAAAGAGCCGGCGCAAGTTAGCAATCGGATTTTGGCTTTGTGGAGCTTTCCTTTTGGGGCTGGGAGCGAACCTGATTTGGTGGTGGCTACATTCTGGTTTTGGGGTGAATGAGACTGTTAAAAAACTTCCGGTGTGGGTGGGGCCTGACGCCAGGGAAATGGTTCATATTCCGAGTGGATGGTTTTGGATGGGGTCGCCTGAGGGCATCGGCAATCCTGATGAACATCCACGTCACAAGGTGTTTCTGGGAGATTTTTTTCTGGATCGTTATCCGGTCACGGAGGAGGCATTCTCGAAATTCGAAAAAGCTACCGGATATGTGACTGAGGTTGAAAAGGCTAAGAAACCTGCTCTCCGGCGGACACCCGGAAATTACGGAAGCCCCAATGGCTGGAATCAGCCGATGGTTCAGATCACCTGGAACGACGCGTCGGTTTATTGCAAATGGGCCAAAGGTCCCGGCGGAGGGGGACGGCTTCCAACCGAGGCGGAATGGGAAATGGCCGCCCGTGGGGATAATGAGGATGAGTATTTTTGGGGGCATGATCCGAATCAGGGCTATTTATACTCGTGGTTTAACGCCAATTCCGGAAATGTCATTCATCCGGTTGGGGAGAAAAAACCGAATTCTAACGGACTTTACGACATGGTGGGGAATGTTATGGTGTGGTGTTCCGATTGGTATTCAGAAAACGAATATACCGCAGATCCTCAAACGGATCCTCAAGGACCCTCAAACGGGCAGGAAAAAATTTTAAGGGGTGCTGCTTGGGGAAGTTCCTGGGCGGATCTACGGGTGGGAAATCGAACCCGCGCGAAACCTGATAATCTTCTATTGTTTAATGTTGGGTGCCGCTGCGCCAAAACTCCGTAAAAAAATAAAATTTTCTCCATCAATACGCTGGGTTCGAAAAGGGAGAGGTGGGAATCCTAACGTTTTTTATTAGGTTCCTTTTGGAAACCAGTAATTCACAGGTTTTTCCTGATAAAACTAAATGTTGTTGATTCTTAAACAGCTTGATATTTTTAAATCTAATTCCCATTTTAAGGTGGGCTTTAAGGGCCTTCTTCAATATTATAAACTCACTTAATTTGAAGCCCCTTCGCCCGGAACAAACGTTATAATCCCGTCGAGCCAATTTACGGAGGTCGGATATGCCTGATAAAGCGAAAGTCATTTTGGACGGAAAAACCTATGAATTCCCTATTATCGTTGGAACGGAAGGCGAGAAGGCCATTGACATCTCAGCCTTGCGTGCGGAAACGGGTTACATCACCCTAGACAATGGATATAGCAACACTGGTGCCTGCGAGAGCAACATCACCTTCATTGACGGGGACAAGGGAATTCTTCGGTATCGAGGTATCCCCATTGAAGAACTCGCGGAGAAATCTTTTTTCACCGAGGCGGCTTACCTCATCATGCATGGCGACTTACCCAATGATGCCCAGCTTCAGGGTTTTTCAGAGAGGTTAAACAAATCCTCCCTCATCCATGAGGACATGCTGCATTTTTTCACGGGATACCCAAAAGGGGCCCACCCTATGGCCATCCTGACGAGCGTGGTAGGATCCCTCTCGGCTTTCTATCCGGTCAAGGAAAACCTAGATCCTCACGCAGAGGAAGTCATTATCGCCAACCTGATGTCCCAAATCCGGACTATCGCGGCTTTTTCTTACAAGAAGTCCATTGGTGAGCCGGTGGTTTATCCCTCCAATAAGCTTCGTTTCGTGGAAAATTTCCTGACCATGATGTTTTCATCGCCGGTCAAGGATTACGTCCTGGATCCGGACATCGTCAAGGCTCTCGATCTTTTCTTCATCCTGAGCGCGGATCACGAACAGAATTGTAGCACCTCCACCGTTCGAATGGCGGGCTCCAGTCTGGCTAATATCTACTCAGTCATCGGGGCCGGCATCTGCGCGCTCTGGGGAAAACTCCATGGAGGCGCCAACCAGGAAGTAATCGAAATGTTGGACCATTTACGGGACACAAAGACGACCCCCGAGGCTTTTGTAGAGGACATCAAGAACAACAGGGGTAAGTTGATGGGTTTTGGGCACAGGGTATATAAAAATTTCGATCCCCGGGCTAAGATTATCAAGGAACTTTGCCATTCGCTCCTGAAAAAACCCGGCATGGTGGATCCAGCCTTTGACATCGCCCTAAAATTAGAGGAAATCGCTTTGAAGGATGATTACTTCCTCAGCCGAAAACTATATCCCAATGTGGATTTTTATTCCGGGTTGATTTTGAAGGCAGCGGGATTTCCTATCAATATGTTCACGGTACTATTCGCCATCGGACGGGTTCCGGGATGGTTAGCCCACTGGCGGGAAATGAGACATTCTAAGGATACCCGTATCGCTCGACCACGCCAAATCTACCAAGGGGAAACGAAGCGTTCTTATGTCCCTATAGTAGATAGAAAATAAAGTCCCAACGTTCCCAGCTAAAGAAATGTGGTAACGTTAAATTTTAGTTCAGAAACTATTGACAAATAAATCAGGGACCTGTTTTAACCCTTCCGAAGAGTTTATTTCCTTAGAATGAGTGCCCTTTTTAGCGGTAAAACATTCCTAACAAAAATCCTCATAAACGGGTTTAAAATAAACAATAGATTCCTTCGCTCACAACTCCTTCCATTTGCAATTGCTCCAACACCATTGTCTTAAGGATAACTTTCAATCCCTTTTTTCCTAGAAAGGTAAAACCAATGGAAGTGGTATTCCCTGTTGATTTAATAATTCCGGCGGAGGCATCATCAAGTCGGCGTTGGGAGAATCCTTGGACCTACGCTATGGTCGCCGGATTTCTTCTGGCAGTTCTTTTCAGTTCCCGTCTTCTTTCCGATCCCGATCTGGGTTACCACTTAATGGGCGGGAAATGGATCTTAGATCACAAATGTTTTCCAGTCAGTGATTCCTTCACCTATACCGTATCAAACCATAAATATCTGGATATTCATTGGCTTTACCAGGTTTTTCTATATTTAATTTATATGATCGGGGGATATAGCTTTATTTGCATCGTTAATATTCTCCTGATTCTCTTGCTTATTTACCTTGTTTGGAAACGTATACGTCAGTCGGGCGCTTCGGAATGGTTATGCATAGTTTTATTGTTGGCGGTTCTTCTAACGTCGGAATTCCGCTTTTGGGCCAGACCAGAAACACTCAGTTGGATTTTTATGAACTTTCTTCTTTTGGAGGTTGAAAAAAGAAACGGGAAAATCAAGAGTTGCCTGTATCTAATACCTTTTATTATGTTGGCATGGGCCAATGTGGAGGGATTGTTCGCGATCGGTTTAGTCATATTAGGTATGTTTATTTTATCGAGCTCTTTTCACTCAAGAAAAATCGATTTCCATCTCTTGAAGTATTTTGGATGGAGTTTGCTCGCCTGTCTGGTTAATCCCTATTTCTTTCATGGGTTTATTTTTCCTTTTGACCTTCTAAAAACAGTAGCCAGTTCTAATGTTTTTAAGTCCAGCATTTTTGAGTTTCAATCCTCATGGACTTTGAGTGGCTTGGCTCAATCTAGCCTTTCACCTGGACTCTTCATTTACAAACTATTCAGCGTTTGCTTGATACTCATGCTCCTAGCAACACTCAGAAAAAGAAAAATCCATGAAGTGCTTTTGATATTTATTTTTTTATATTTATCTGCGGCTGCTATAAGGAATATTCCTTTATATATGATTGCGTGCGCTCCCCATGCCGGAATATTTTTTCAAGATTTAAAACATAGATGGCTTAAAAATTTCAATTTCCCAATTTTGAAAAAAACTATTTTGCCGCTGGCTTTCACGATTCTAATCGGAGGGCTTTGCTTAAGGGTCTCTACCGGCGCATACTATATACCTGAACGATGGTGGAATGTTACCGGCCTGGGTTTGAACCGGGATTTTCTCCCAGAAAGGGCTTGTGTATTCCTGAAACAGAATCACTTGGATGGTCGAGTATTAAACCCACTTGAATCTGGAAGTTGGATGGATTGGCAGGGACAACAGAAAACATTTATTGACGGCCGGTTAGAGGTTATGGGACGGGAATTTTTCAAGGAATATATGACATCCTTCAGCCTTGGGGGATTGAAGCCGCTCGCGGATAAATACCATGCGAATATCATTTGTTACATACCGCTAGAGTCCATGCAGTGGCAGTTCGAGCTGTCCAAGTTGCCGGATTGGCGTCCTGTTTATATGGATGGGTCGTCCGTGATTTTCCTTCGCAAAGGCTATTTGGATCTTACCCCGGGCTTAGATTACGAGAAGATTTTAGCTCAAAATGGTATTTCTAAAGACATCACTCGTAAAGCCCATGAACTTCTTCAGATGCCTCTCCCGTCGGCCTGGAATTGTTTTTGGAAAGATTTTGTCGTCACACCGGATTATCCCCAAGGCCTCCATTCCTTGGCTCTTTTCAGCCTCATGAATAATCGGAGCGACGCGGCGGAAGCGTTCTACCTGGAGGCCCTCCGCCGCTCCCAGGGTAGGTATCCGGAGTTTTACCACAATTTGGAGTTCATTTATTCCCGCTCGAATCGGAAGGATCTGGCTCTTCTTTGCGCAAAGCGAATGGAAGGTTTGAAGCGTTGATTCCGCTTAACAAAAACACATAAAAAACCAATAATAGATGAAAATTTGTCTTGGGGGGGCAGGGCAACAGATGTGATTTCTGGATAAATCGAAAGTAATATTAAATGGATAGGTTTACAAATGAATCTTTATTACGCCTGCTATGCGAAAACGAAATAGTACTTTGCCCCGATTTGCTCGTTTTGTTCTGTGCTTCCTCCTAATTCCTGCCATGGGCGCGATTAAAAAGAACTATCAATATCCATTTCAAAATCCCGACTTGTATATTGAAGAAAGAATTACCAATCTTCTCTCCTTGATGTCACGGGAGGAGAAAATTCGCTGTTTGAGCACAGTTCCGGATATTCCGCGTCTTTGGGTCAAGGGAACGGGGCATGTTGAAGGATTACACGGTCTTGCTTTGGGTGAAGTAGGGAATTGGGGAAGAGGAGACCCAGTTCCGACAACACAATTTCCCCAGGCCATCGGTCTGGGAGAAACTTGGGACTCCGAACTGGTGCGACAAGTGGGTAAGGCCGAAGGCAGAGAAATTCGGTACCTTTGGGAAAGCCCCATGTACCACCGGGGTGGTTTGGTCGTGAGGGCGCCAAACGCCGATTTGGGCCGGGACCCCCGCTGGGGCCGTACTGAGGAATGCTTTGGGGAAGACTCTTTTTTCAACGGAACCATGGCTACGGCCATGACCCGGGGTCTTCAAGGAGAGGATCCACATTACCTCCAATGTGCATCCCTCTTGAAACATTTTCTCTCCAATAGTAATGAGAAAGGCCGAGTGAGCAGTTCCTCCAATCCGGCCGCTTTGAGTTCCACGGGCTTGCCCGTGGGTGAAAGGCCACCGTGCTGAAAGCACGGCAAGCGAAGCTTGAATTTTGATTTTAGTACCACGGGCTTGCCCGTGGGTATCTATTTATGACTCAAGGCTTTTTCGGGAGTATTATTCAGTGCCTTTTCGAATGGCCATTCGGGATGCCAAGGCGCAGGGCATGATGGCGGCCTACAACGCGGTCAACGGGATTCCCTGTGCGGTCAACCCTTTCCTTAAGAACGTTGTCATTCAGGACTGGGGTCACGACGGCATCATCTGTACCGATGGGGGAGCGATGGAGAATCTGGTAACCGAGCATAAACGTTATTCGAAGCTGGAGGAGGCTGCGGCCGATTGCGTTAAATCGGGAATCAATCAATTCTTGGACCGTTTTGAGGAACCAGTTCGTACCGCCTTGGGTCAAGAAATTTTGTCGGATTCACAAATGGACGAATCCTTGCGGGGTGTTTTTCGCGTGATGATTCGTCTAGGGATGATAGATCCCCCTGAGATGGTACCTTACCGCAACGTGGGAAAAGAACTTCCCTGGGAGAGTGTGGAGCACAAAACGCTGGCTTTGAGGGCTGCTCGAGAATCAATCGTATTGTTGAAGAATAAGGGAAGATTGCTTCCCCTTGATGCTGGAAAGATTCGATCCCTGGCTGTAATTGGACCTTATGCGGATATGGTGATTTCAGATTGGTATGGAGGGGACGCTCCATATCGAATTTCCCCATTGGAGGGAATTCAAAAACGATTGGGAGAAGGCGTCCGGGTTCAATTCGCTCAAGATAACACAGGCGGAGCTGCCGAAAAATTAGCGCGTTCATGTGATGCGGCAATTGTCTGCGCCGGGAATCATCCCCTGGGTAATGGGGGATGGGGAAAGCGCGATTCGACTGCGGAGGGCAAGGAATCTCTGGACCGGGAATCCATGGATCTTCGGCAGGAAGAATTGATTAAGAAAGTTTTACATGCAAACCCGCGCACAATTGTGGCTCTTATCAGCAGTTTTCCTTTCACTATGACCTGGACCGTTGATCATGTTCCAGCCATTCTTCACATGGCCCATAGTGGACAGGAAAGTGGAACCGCTTTGGCTGAAGCCTTATTTGGGGATGTCAATCCGGGCGGTCGTTTGGTGGAAACTTGGCCCCGCTCTATAGATCAACTTCCGCCTATGATGGACTACGATATCCGCCATGGCCACACCTACCTTTACTTTAAAGGAGAACCCCTCTTCCCGTTTGGCTATGGTTTAAGCTACACGAATTTTAAATATTCAAATTTAAAGATGAATACAACATCCGTGAAAACAAACGGGCAGATAAATGTCACCTTTGAATTGATTAATAGTGGTTCAAGACCAGGCGACGAGGTGGTTCAGCTTTACTTGAAATATATGGATTCCAAAATCCAAAGACCGAACAAGGAATTAAAGGGTTTCCAAAGAGTTTTTTTGGAACCGGGAAAAACCAAGGAAATTCAATTTGCCGTTAAGGCTTCTGATCTTGCATATTGGCGAGAAAATAAGGAAAGGCCATTAGATCCCGCGCAAGGATCTTGGAATGTTGAACCGGGTCGAGTTCAAATTCAGGTAGGTTCTTCATCGAAAGACATCCATCTCAAAAGTGAATTTCTTATTACTAATTAAAATCCTTCAGCCCCATTGGGATTGCATTCAAAAGGAGATTTAACTGAGCAATCGTTGGAAATTCATTCTTCTTTTTGTTTTCTTATTTGTATTCCGGTTGGTTTTTGGATTATCCCAGCCCTTTCGAGATGACGATTATCTTCAAACTTATCTGCTTGGCATGAAATGGTTTTGCCAAGGAGGTTGGCCGTATTTTGGGCCGGACGAGTACGTACTTTCGGGGATTCACAAAGGGTTTCATTCCCAAATACCAGGGGCGTTGGAAGCCTTTTTGGTGGGCTTCCCGTTTTATCTTCTTCCCATACCAGAGGCGCCATTTATACTGGCGAGTCTGCTTTCAACATCAGCAATTGCGCTACTTTCCTGGTACATTACCCTACGTCTTCCCGAGCTCTCTCTGGTATTTGTCTTTGCGTGGTCAGCTCTTCTTCCCTGGACTCTTCACATGGGGGCAAGTGTTTATAACCCGTCTTATCTTTTTCTAGGAAGTACTCTTTTTTTTATAGGACTTATGGAATCCATTCCCGGTTTTTCGCTCAACAGAATACCCCCGGGGATGTCTTTCGCATTAATGGGTTTCGGCCTTTTTTGGGACATGCAATTACATTATTCCTGGGTTCTTCTTCTTCCCTTGTTAATGCTACCTTTGTTTTTACATTGGAAATCAGGTCTGCGACAACTTTACCAACCTTTGCTGGGTTTTTTGATGGGCTCCTTTTTTCCACTCCTATTTATAATGCCGACGTTTTTAAAGTATGGTTTCTCTCGAGGGTCGGAAGCCATTGGGTTGGCGGTGGCATTTAACTCGGATAACTTTTTCTCTTTTTTTACCATTCTAGCGCGGTATCTTTCTTTCGCTTGTTATGAGGTGCCCAGGTTCATCGGGGAGCATTCGCGCCAACGTTTGGATTTTCTTCTTAAGCAGGTTCCCTGGATAGCCCTTCCGGGATTGTTTTTAATGTTTCTGGGGTGGCTTCAACCGGTCGTTCTTTTGCTACTCGGGTTTAAAAAAGATAAAAAAAATATCGACTCAAGAAAAATAGGGCTTCTTATTTTTGCATCCTTCATGCTCGTTTGGACAGCTTTTTGTTTTACTTCAAAGCCCCCTTTGGCTCATATGTATTTCATCCTGGCCCCTCTAGTCATAGTCTATTCTTTCTATATTTGGGCTCGGTTTGACTCGGACAGACTCTGGAGGGTATTTGGTTTGATATGTGTCATTGCCAGCATCTGGTTTCAATCGGGGTACCTTATTGAAAAATTGAGAACACAATCCCTATATAAGGATAGGGCCACGCTGGTAAAGGCGATCCAGGAACGGAATTATCACCTCGTAGGCGAGAGACGATCTGGAAGTTTGTTCTGAAGTATTTAATGCCCAATACTGGAGACTCATGGCTATTAGAGGGAGAAGCTGTGTTACATTGGGAAGATGAATGGTTAAAAATATTTGGCAAGAACTTCAGGGATAAACCGTGAATTGTGAAAAACCCGATAAAAATAGTCGATTTTACCTGACGTATTCTTGACACTTAAAAAATTACCAGACTAGAATACCCCTCGCTCAATGGGTTGTCCGAGCTTTACCACTCCCCAAAAGGGGGTGGCTTTTTTTTGGGGACCAATCTTAAATTATAACATTCGTGGTTATTTTTAAACCTGGGGAGTCACGGTGTCCGAATTATTAAAATCCTTCCGATTCGCGCGGTTGGTCTCATTCTTGGTTATCCCTGTTCTTCTCTGGTCGACTGGTGTTTTTGCGGCAAAGGAAGAAATTCATACCAAGACCCTTCCCCTGACCGCATGGGTCATCATGGGTTTGGTCGCCCTTTACGCGGTAGTTCTCCTTTCCTTGACTTTTTACCACTTTGCTTCCAATAAAGAACAAGTACCTGAACCGAAACCTAAAACTCCAAAACGGTCCTTAGTCGAAGTGTCTGCAGGGGGTTTGGACCTGAACCCACCCATGACCCGCAGATCATTCATCACTCTTCTGGGGTGGGCTTGGGTCGCTTTTACAGCCGCAACCATGGGAGCTCTCAGTACTGTGCTAAGGTTCTTTTTCCCCAACGTTACCTTTGAACCCCCGCTCCAATTTAAGGTGGGGGTTCCCGACCAGTTTGCGCTTGGGGTTGACGAAAGGTTCAAGAATGAGCACCGGGTTTGGATTGTTCGGGAGGAAAAAGGATTTTATGCCCTCTCCACCATTTGCACCCACTTGGGCTGTACGCCCAATTGGCTCCAGACAGAGCAGAAGTTCAAGTGTCCCTGCCATGGCAGCGGTTTTTACGTTACCGGCGTCAACTTCGAGGGACCTGCTCCTAGGCCTTTAGAACGCTTCAGGATTTCCTTGGCGGATGATGGACAGATTGAGGTGGACGAAGGCGTCAAGTACCAGCAGGAACTTGGGCAATGGGGTTTACCGGGGTCTTTTCTGGAGTACAAAGCCTGAAAAGATTATAAACGAGGATTGAAGGGTTGAATTCTGGGTTCGATTTCCGGAATTTATAGGGGGAGGAGATGGGAATGCTGGAAGGACTTAAAAAAACGATCAGCGATTTAAGGGCGAAGGCCCCGGCGCTTTCGTTGGTGAAAAAGGCTGTATCCGAGGGACAGGTTTGGAAATCTATTTTCCGGCATGGATATCCCGATACGCCCCGAAACCGGATCATGGCGGTGCTCTCGAACGTTTTCCTGCATTTGCATCCGGTTAAGGTGCGTTATTCTGGGATCAAGATGAGCTATACCTGGTGCATGGGCGGATTGTCCTTCTTCCTTTTTTTGAATCTCACCATTTCTGGATTGCTTTTGATGTTTTATTACAGACCGACCGCTGAATACGCCTTCAATGATATCGTGGCCCTGAGGGAACATGTTCCATTGGGAATCATGCGGGAAATCCACCGTTGGGGAGCCCATGCTATGGTCATCGCGGTTTGGCTTCATATGTTCAGGGTTTTTATGACAGGTTCCTATAAACCGCCAAGAGAATTCAATTGGGTGGTAGGCGTAGTGCTTCTGGTATTGACGCTCCTTCTTTCCTTTACAGGTTATCTGCTCCCTTGGGATCAGTTGGCCATGTGGGCCATCACAGTGGGTACCAACATGGCGCGCGCCACTCCATTCCTGGGTTACGAAGGACCTGGAGCTTCCATGATTCAAATAGGGGGAGTCCATCTGGTGCACGGAGGATCGGACATTCATTTTGCCCTTTTAGGAGGGCATTTCGTTTCTGAGGCGACCCTGCTCCGTTTTTATGTGCTTCATTGTGTGTTCATTCCGATTGTAGCCGCAACCTTTATGGCGGTTCATTTTTGGCGGGTGCGCAAGGACGGCGGCATTTCAGGGCCCCTGTAAGAATCTGTTTATGAAGAGAAGTTTAAAACGATTAATTGAGGATAGATGCACTACTTAATTCAAGTCACAAATTTTCTGTTCCAGCCCTATATGTATTTCATTTTCTCGGTCACAGGTTTTTGGGCCATGATCCATTACCGAGACAAATGGACAGAACCCAAATTCGTCTTGAAACTTTTCCTTGGTGTGTTGGCTATTTTAGGACTCTCCATGTTCAACGGCCATTTCCGTGAAATTTCTACAAAGGCTGATAATTTCCCCATCTTCATCATGGTTTTCTCTGTGGCTTTCTTTACTTGGCTATCCTTCCGGCAAGCGACTGTGAACGACAAACGGCTGGCACAGGGCCAAGGTCCCGTGGAAAAGGAGACTTCAGACAAGAAAACATATGTCTGGCCCGACTTGGTTTATATCGAGTTTATCGTCACGGTCATCGCGGGAGTGGCACTTCTGGCCTGGTCCTTCTATCTGAAAGCGCCTCTGGAGGAGCCTGCTACGCCTGCTTGGACTCCTAATCCTTCCAAGGCGCCCTGGTATTTCCTGGGCCTGCAGGAGATGCTGGTTTATTACGACCCCTGGCTTGCCGGGGTGGTATTTCCAACATTCATTATCGTGGGTCTTATGTCCATTCCTTATATTGATAAGAATCCCGCCGGAAACGGATATTACACCTTCAATGAGCGCAAGATGGCGATCATTCCGTTCCTCTTCGGCTTTTTTATCCTTTGGGTCACCCTTATCTTCCTGGGCACTTTCCTCCGCGGACCTGCATGGAACTTTTTTGGTCCCTTTGAGGAATGGGACATCCATAAAGTGGTGGTCTTGAACAATGTAAACGTCTCAGAATATGTTTGGGTGAAATGGCTGGGGATGGGCCTGCCGCACAACTGGTTTCTTCGGGAGATCTGGGGATTCCTGATCGTGATCCTTTATTTTACTGGTTTGCCGCCTCTTTTGACCAAGATGGTGCCTCTCTTTGGTAGATTGTTGGAACGGATGGGCATCGTGCGCTACGCCATCCTGATCAACTTGTCCCTCATGATGGCGGCGCTTCCGATCAAAATGATCCTGAGGTGGGTTTTGAACCTGAAATACATCATCTCCATTCCAGAATTCTTTTTTAATATTTGAAAGGAAAGTTCATTGGCTGATATCAAGGACGAACGGGTTTACAACGTCCATACTTTGACCAAGGTTTTTCTTGGGTCCAGCATGGCTTTGCTCGTTTGCGTGGTCCTGATGGCCTGGTTCGACTACAACAAGCCCTGGAAAGCCTACCAGCGCGGTTTCATGCGACTTCAAAGGGCCAAGATCCGGGAGCAGTACCCGCTGGTGAACTCGGAAGTGGACTGGACCCAGGTTAATCAATTACAAGCTGACTTGCAGGAAGCCAACCATGATTTGAAATCTCACGGTGACCAAATTGAAAACTTCCAGAAGGAAATAGCGCTCAAGGACGCTCAAATCTACAAGCTGAACGGCGATTATCTCCTTGGAAAAGCCCGGATCGACGCGGTTAAATATGACTATACCGAGCATTTCCTGAAGGAACACCGGGAAAACCCGGGTCTTGAGAAAAAACTCAACGGCCTTATCGACGACGCCAACCGGATGAACCAGAAGCTTTTTGAGCTTCGACAGGCCCAGGGAGAGACCGAGAAAGCATTATCTGCCATAAACGGCCGGCGGGATGACCTCTCTGACCGGATCAAAAAACTCACGGCCAAACTCAATCTCCTAAAAACCAAGTATCGGAATTTAAGTTTCAACTCTATCTTCCAATTCCGGAACGCGATGCTTTTAGATTTCATGTCCCCAACCCTGAAGGTGAACCAGATTGTGTTGAAGAACCTGCCTGAGGATCTTTACTTTGCCCGTACCATGAGGGTGGACAGGTGTACGACCTGCCACTTGGCAATCGACCAAAAGGGTTTTGAGGACGCCCCCCAGCCGTACCGAACCCACCCCCATTTGGATCTCTACCTAGGCGCCACCAGCCCCCATCCTCTGGATAAGATCGGTTGTACGGTTTGCCATGGAGGTGTGGGGGAAGCCGTCAACTTCAATACCTGCGCTCATGTTCCTAATAACGAGGAAATGGCCCTTAAGTGGAAAAAGAAATTCGGCTGGAAAGAACCGGAGGGTGTGCCCGTTCCCATGCTTCCCTTGAAGTATACCGAGGGTTCCTGTCTCAAGTGCCATGGGACTCAACAACACGTCAACTTCGCCCCAACGTTGGATAAGGGTAGGGAACTCATGGTGGTAAGGGGTTGCGTGGGTTGCCACAAGGTCAAGAACCTCGAAAACATGCCGAAAGCTGGGCCCAATCTGCTGAGGATCAAAGGAAAACTTCAAAGAAATTTTGTCCTGAAGTGGGTTTGGAATCCACACGCCTACAATCCCGAGGCTCGGATGCCCAGTTATTTCCAGCAAGACAACAATAAGGACAAGGAAGGTCTCGCCAAGACCAAAGCCGAGATGACTTCCATTGTGGATTATCTTTACGACCACTCGGGGGACTACCGCCCCATGGAATCGCCCCTTCCCGGCAATGCCGTGGAAGGTAAGAAACTTTTCAAGACGGTGGGCTGCGCGGCCTGCCACGGAATCGATGACATCACCAGTTACCACGCGAATTTTGCTCCGGACCTTTCATCCGTGGGAAGTAAACTTTCATCTCCCTGGATCTACAGTTGGATCAAGGATCCCCGCCGTTATGATCCCGATACGCGCATGCCCAATCTGAGGTTGTCGGCCAAGGAGGCTTCCGATCTTACCGCTTATCTCTCTTCAAAGAGAAATATTGACTTCGAGCAACTGGAATCCCCAAAAGCCGATCTGACCGCGCGGGATGCTTTACTGGTGGATTACTTGAAAATTCAAATGGGCCAGACCGCCGCCCAATCCCAGGTCAGAGCAATGGCTGAGGCGGACAAGCAAAAGCTTTTGGGACAGAAGAGTCTGGTTAAGTACGGTTGTTACGGCTGTCATATAATCCAGGGTTTTGAGACGGCCCAGGGTATAGGAACCGAATTGTCCGAATGGGGTTCCAAGCAGATTAGCCAGATTGATTTCGGCCTGACTAATCTGCCTCATACACACGAGGCTTTTATCAACGCGAAGCTTTCCAATCCCCGCCAGTTTTATGATATCCGGGTTCAGGCTTTCCAAGACCGGCTGAAGATGCCTAACTTTTACCTTTCGGATTCCGACCGGGATGCGATCGTAACAGCGGTCTTGGGACTAACCAACAGCTACATACCCGATGAGATGATGGCGGGTATCCATGGAAATGGACCCCTATTGGAAAAAGGGCGGCGGGTTATCGCCAAGTTCAATTGCAGGGGTTGCCATCTGATCGAGGACCAGGGTGGTAAGATCAGGCAAATATATGAGAAAGAGGGTTTGGATTTTTCACTGGCTCCCCCCAACCTTCGCAAGGAAGGTTCCAAGGTTCAAATTGGCTGGTTCCATGATTTTCTAACGAATGTTCAAGCCATCCGGCCTTGGCTTCACATTCGCATGCCTAGCTTTCATTGGAATGACGAGGACACCAGCAATGTCATATCTTATTTCAACCTAAGGGATGACCAAGTATTCCCTTTCAAGGATTATTCCACGACCCCCTTGAAGGGAAATGATTTGGCCCAGGCACATGCCCTGTTCGGCAAATTACAGTGCCAAAAGTGCCACGTATTAGGTAATAAGATTCCGCCGGATCTCAATTCTGCGGCGCCGGATTTGTTGAAAGTGCATATGCGTTTAAAGCCGGATTGGGTGGTGGAATGGCTGAAAAATCCGGACGACCTCATGCCGGGAACCCGCATGCCTGGTTTCTGGCCCCAGGGTGCCTCGCCGATTACGCAATATTTCCATGGGGATTCCCAGAAACAACGGGAAGCCTTGAGGGATTATCTTTTCATGCTTCAAAGTCCGAGGGAATAAAAGCTTTTTCCTGCCTGTGGTTCAGGAAATATTTCTTCTCGCATTCATGGGTGTCAAATATTCATTATTTACAAACCGGGAATTCGGTGACTCGCAAACGGGTGGATCCATATGGAACAAGGGTTAATCCCTCCGCGGAAACGTCAGTCTTGACAGGGCTTTGGGGAGGGGGGGAAGGCGCTCCTTGGGAATCCATCCAGTTTGGAATACGCTTGGCTTGCACCAAGATATGTTCTGGAGTACCTTCTGATGAAAAGGGATTTCCCTTAAGAGGGCTGTCCTGAAATGTCAGCGATTTGCCGAGATGGCTTTTGTCAAGCACCAGCCCGTAATTCCAAGGACTTTGGGGCAAGACTGCGAAATCATTCTTAGGATTATTCCGGGGTTGGAACCTGAATGGCTGGAATTTTACCCAGTTTTCCTTGAGACCCAGGCTGTATACCAAAGGCCCCCTCTCCACGCTTACGGAATCATTCATGCCCCCATACAACCGGAAGTTCATCGGCAAATGTAGGGATAAAGTTTGATTTCCAGCCCAGGCGCGCAATATTTTTTGGTAACAGCCAGCCTTGAGGGTTTGAATGCTTCCATCAGGCATTTTTAAAGTGGCCCCTTCCGCCCAACCCGGCACGCGTAAATAGAGAGGGAATTCAACAACATTGGGAACCGAAACCTTAAAAAGCAGGTCCTCGCTGAAGGGATAATTCGTTTCCAGCTCAATTCGAACGGGGACGCCTGAAAACTGGTACTCCACCAAGCTTGGCGCGTAGGCCACGGCTGCTAAACCCCCATCCGGTGTTTTCATCCACAAATGGGAAACCAGCTTGGGCCATCCCTGGTGCATATTGGAGGTGCAGCAACCGTAATGGGGTTCCAAACCGAAAATGTTGGCGCCGCCGGTGTTTGTGGAATAAACAGGCTCCTTAAAAAAAGCACAGACGACCTGGTTAGATTGCTCCACATATTGATGGCACCAATAGTCATTCGTGAAGGCGGCAGGGAGGGCGTTGAAGGCGATTTTTTCCAGACGGTCGGCGAAGACGGTGCTTCCAAGGATTGACAGGTCAGTTTCCAGGGAGAACATGGTTTCCACGATGGCGCATAATTCCGTGCCTTGAGAGGGACTCCTTCCCGCTAGGCACTCATCGCCGCTCATAAGGCCGTTGGGTTCGCCGTGCCAGCGATCCAGCTCCTGCAGGGCTTTCAGCGATGACTTTTTGAACAAGTCTTCTCCCGTCAGGCGGTAGAGGATGGCCGGGGCCTTAAGGCCCATGGCGTTATTGACCACGTGGGCCACCATGTTCCATTCCTTGGTCTTTTCCTTGACCGGCAAGTCGGAGAAATGCTTAGGCCAATTATAACCCTGGATGGCCGTCTTCCTCGCCAGTTCCAAAAGCCAGGACTCTCCGGTCCGGTCGTAAAGCCAGTAGATACTGACCAAAAGGTCCTGCCACCTGAAGAAATTCCAACCGAATAATTTTCTCTGGTCCAGTTGGGTGTTCAAGCTTTGGAGATCTTTCCGCATTGCCGGAATGATTCTCTTGTCGCCGGTGGCTTCCTCGTATTGGGACATGGCCTTGAGAATGACGAATTGCGGCCATGGGTCGCGCACTGGATTCTGGTAGGGCTTGAAACCGTAAGGGGTAGCGCCTTGTTCGGGTCCCAGCCATCCGTCGGGAAGCTGGTGGTTAAGGATATAGTCCATCCAATGGGTGACTTTTTTTTTGAGCTTAGGGTCATCAAGCAAGAACGCGAGGGGAACAACGCCGTCCAGCCAATAGGGCCCTCGCTCCCAACCTTCTCCCTTGCCCCCAATCCAGCCGCTCTGAGAGATATCAGGCCAGAATTCGTCCAGATGCCCCGAGAGTCCGCTTGCCTGAAGCTGGAGCTGGTCCAATAGCCAGCCTTTGGGCTTGATGGCCCCGAGGGGTAGCGGCTGGAAAGCCAGGGGTTCCAGAATGTCGGGCCTGTTCTCAATTTTTTCCCGCTCAGCGCGTTGGTGGAGTGTCCAGATTAAAATGGAAATTCCCGCCAAGATTAAAATTACCAGAAGCCGAGTCAGGGTGAATATTTTACGTTTTTGGATTTTAGGGTCAGTTTCCAGCATTTGATCCTACCGATGAAGTTATCGTTTTTGATTTTGGGAAACAAAACGGAGTGAATCATTTTCCTAATTTTCAGGGATCAATGCACTTCTTTTAAGAATACCCCACTCGCCAAGTATCATGGGGATTAACCATAGATAGTCAAAATAAACCCTAGAAAAACAAAAAAACTGACATTTTTGGAATTGATTCCTGGATTTCCAATCTTTTCGGGATGATTTGGCTGAAATATCACGTTTTTAGGCCCTAAAAAATACCTGAAGGTGGAACGTTTTTTGCAGGTTTTATAATAAAATTAACCATCTTTTGCGAGATAATTACTCATAACGTTTGTAATGGATGTTCGAGTTTGTAAGTAATAATTAGGATTTAGAATTTTAATATGAAAAAAATTGATAACCTGACCGTTCGCCGGTCTCTTAGTTTTTTAATAGTTTTGGCATTAGTCGTTTGTTCCTTCTTGCCTGCGAACGCCGCCATGGTTACCAAGATCGCGGACAATACTTCTTACTTACCCTGCGCTCCCATCACCTACACCCTTGTGGTGCAACCAGGCGACACAGCCTCGGACCTAGTCGATTCCTATGCTTTAACCAGCGGATCTGTCCCAACGGGCTGGACCAACGCAGGGACAGCCAGCAGTGGAGCGACCTATGGTTGGACCGGAGCTTCCTGGGGAATCCGGGCTGAAACCGGGGGATGCACGGGTCTTAATTACGGGCCATACAACTCAGCGGCGGTAAGCCAATACCCCCAAATCATATCCAACGTGTCAGTTGGGCCGAATGTTGAATTTACCTACGAGTCTTGCCTTCCCGATTCAGCTCTCTCCGGCGA
The DNA here is from genome assembly GCA_963796105.1 of candidate division FCPU426 bacterium. Classification (GTDB taxonomy): domain Bacteria; phylum Oederibacteriota; class Muellerivitia; order Muellerivitales; family Muellerivitaceae; genus CAWCKJ01. The sequence continues at coordinate 48,694 of CAWCKJ010000009.1, read as the reverse complement.
TGACGACACTGTTTTTATACCGCGCTACGCCAACTGCCAGCAATATTTCATGCTCCGGGCCGACCAATGGCAGTTGAGCGATACTTGTAATGGAACCAGCAGGCTTTTCTACGACACAGTTCAAGGAAGTTCTTGTACCAATACTTCCTTTACTGATGGGAACAACACCACCACCACCCAGGCCACAGTTCCCTGCATTTCGCGCAACACCTGGTTTTCCTACCGCGTGCGCATTTGCGGCAACCAGCTTTTAGCGAAAATATGGCAATCGGGCACGGCGGAACCGGGCTGGCAGTTGACAGTCACGGACAACAACCTGAATACCTATTCTACAGGTGATTTCGGCTTTCAGGCGAACCAGGGTGACATCACTTTCCGGAACTTGAGTGTTTATAACATCGCGGCGGAAACCAACGTCACAGTCACAGATCCATTGCCGAGTTGTTTCACTTACACGAGCGCCACGGCGGGGCAGGGAACCGCGACTTACTCGGGGGGCACTCTCACCTGGAGCGTCGGCAACCTGACTGCCTGTCAGACTCCGGTGACCTTGAAAGTTGTTGAGCAGGTGGGGTCTGCATGTACAGGCAACTATCCCAACACGGCCTCGGTCACCAGCAGCGCCGGTACGGGAGTGCCAGGTGCGGTAACTGTCGGAGTAAATCCCTTCACGATATCGAAAAAGCTTGCGAACACCCTTCCGGCCAATTTCCAAGGAGGAACCGGTGTTACTTTCGATATCGCGGTTTGCAATAGTGGCACTGTTACCCAAGCGTCAGTAACCATTACGGATGTAGCCACGGGATACGCCGGCGGAAACCTGGCTTTATTGGGCTTTTGCGGCGATACCAGCGGTTGCAACATGAATGACGCAAACACTCATGTGACAGGTGCCGGGGTCAGTTATGCGGCTCCTACCGGCGGCAATAACAGTGTTCCTCCAACCATTGTTTATTTTGGATTGGCACCCAGTCAATGCGTAACTTGGGAATTGAATTATCAATTCAATAGCCAACCAGCCAACTGTTCAGTATTTACTGATTATTCCGAATTGATTTCCGGCTGTCCATTGACCACTAGTACCGTAGCCATCACCCAACAGTGCAGTACCCCGACCTTTACATATACTTACACATATACTTACACTTATACTCCAACATTCACTTATACACCGACTCCTACCCGTACCAATACCCCAACTCCCACTCCTTCTCCAACGCCAACCAGGAGCCTGACCCCAACCCCCACACCCACCAATACCCCGACTCCTACCCCTACCCCGACTAGGACCCCAACTCCAACACCCACCAACACTCCCACTCCCACACCAACGCCTTCACCTACCCCCACACCCACGAGGACGCCGACACCCACCCCGACAAACACTCCAACTAATACGCCAACCCCCACGCCGACCCCAACGCCATCTCCAACCCCTACTCGAACACCCACACCGACCCCAACCAATACACCTACTCCGACGCCGACTAACACCCCGACCAGAACTCCAACACCTACCCCCACAAATACCCCAACCCCCACACCCTCACCAACCCCCACGCCAACTGTTTCCCCGACCCCTACGCCAACCAGGACTCCAACCCCTACTAACACCCCGACACCAACCCCGACGCCTTCACCCACACCGACTCCTACACGTACCCCGACACCCACACCCACAACAACACCCACCCCGACTCCCACTAACACACCTACCCCAACCCCAACCGTAACTCCTACGCCCACACCTACCAGGACACCCACCCCCACGCCCACCCCTACTCCTAGCCCGACCCCTACCAATACGCCTACTCCTACACCCACTACGACCCCGACACCAACCCCTACGAGAACCCCAACTCCTACGCCCACCAACACGCCTACTCCAACCCCGACCACGACACCGACTCCAACTCCTACCAACACACCCACCCCGACCCCGACTAGGACACCTACACCGACGCCGACAACCACTCCCACTCCCACCCCGACCAATACCCCCACTCCGACCCCTACCAACACGCCAACGCCAACACCGACTCGAACCCCGACCAACACTCCCACTCCGACTCCTACCAATACACCCACCAACACGCCCACACCAACACCCACAACCACCCCAACGCCCACTCCGACGAGGACTCCAACGCCGACCCCTACCAATACCCCGACACCCACCCCAACAACAACTCCTACTCCAACACCAACCAACACGCCAACCCCAACTCCCACACGCACTCCTACTCCAACACCGACAACCACACCTACCCCGACGCCCACGAATACCCCGACCAGGACGCCCACGCCGACCACGACCAATACCCCAACGACTACGCCTACTCCCACACCCACGCCGACCCCGACCATTACCCCTACACCCACAAATACCCCAACCGGGACCCAGTCGCCCACGAATACTCCTACCATCACCCCGACCAAAACCCCGACGCCGACACCCACCAATACTCCCACCATTACACCCACACCAACGCCTACCAATACCCCCACAAGGACGCCAACCCCTACCCCGACTCCAACCCCGACAACGACTCCCACGCCAACACCCACAAATACCCCAACGCCCACACCGACCAATACGCCAACGCCCACTCCCACCACGACGCCGACACCTACTCCCACAAGGACACCGACACCCACGCCGACCAATACGCCCACACCCACCCCGACCCTGACGCCTTCACCTACACCGACGAATACACCGACACCCACACCTACGAATACGCCCACACCTACCCCAACGACAACGCCTACACCGACCCCCACGAGAACCCCGACGCCAACGCCGACCAATACACCTACTCCGACACCAACCACGACCCCAACTCCAACCCCGACCAATACCCCCACCTCTACCCCGACCCGTACGCCTACCCCAACCCCGACGATCACCCCGACGCCTACCATGACTCCAACCCCTACCATCACGCCAACGCCGACGAATACTCCTACAGGAACTCAGCCGCCCACGAATACGCCCACCATCACACCGACTAAGACCCCAACCCCTACTCCCACGCCCACTCCGACTGTGACCCCCACGCCGACGCCTACCAATACCCCGACTTCTACACCAACCAACACGCCAACTCCTACGCCTACGACAACTCCTACGCCGACACCCACCAATACCCCGACGAGGACCCCGACGCCAACACCCACATCAACTCCCACAACCACGCCTACCCCCACACCGACGAATACGCCTACGTCTACTCCGACCAATACCCCAACCCCCACCCCGACCACCACGCCCACACCTACGCCTACTTCCACCCCAACCGTTACCCCGACCCCAACGAATACCTCAACCGGGACGACATCTCCCACAAACACCTTTACGGTCACCCCGACATTGACACCTTCCCCAACACCTACGAGTACTCCAACTACGACACCTACTCCCACACCAACGGCCACGCCCACTTCAACACCGACGAATACCTCGACCAATACTCCCACCACCACCCCGACCCCAACTTTTACGAATACGCCCACGCAGACTCCAACATCCACGTACACAGATACTTACACTGATACCCCTACTTGGACTTATACACCCTTATTTACCCCGACGAATTCCTATACTCCGACAGACACTTCCACCCCGACGGAAACATATACACCCACCCCAACTCCAACCAATACCCCCACGTCTACACCTACCAATACGCCCACGAATACCAATACCCCTACGGATACCGCCACATCGACGAATACCAACACTCCCACCAACACCCCAACCAATACCCCCACTTCGACTACATCCAATACACCTACCAATACCAATACCCCGACTGATACCGCCACGCCGACGAATACCAATACCGCTACCAACACCTATACCGCCACCAACACTCCGACAAACACAAATACGCCAACCAATACCAATACCCCGACTAACACCAATACAGCTACCAATACTCCCACCCCCACCAACACCTATACGGCCACGAATACCCCGACCAATACCAACACTCCGACTGCCACCAATACTGCAACCAATACGCCGACTCCAACCCCGACTAGGACGCCTACCAATACCCCCACTCCCACGAATACGCTTACAGCCACCAATACACCCACGAATACCAATACCCTGACACCTACCCCCACGGCGACCTTCACCCCTACCCCCACTCCCGCGGCGGCATTAACCTTGCAAAAGCAGGAGTCGGAATCAACCGGTTCCTCAGGGGACATGGTGACCTATACCTTGAATGTGAATGTCTCCAATGCCAACGCCCCTGGGGTAGTGGTGCAGGACCAACTTCCTCCCAACTGCACTTTCGTGGCCTTTGGGGTCTCCCCAGCCGGGACCTCGGCCGTGACCACCGTATCAGGCGGGGTGACCATGATGAACTGGACATTACCCACTCTTACTCCAGGGAACTACCAACTCACCTATACGGTGTCGATTAACAGTTTCACGCCGGCGGGACCGATCGTGAACTGCGCGGTCTTGACCTATCCGGGAATATCGCCTTTAAGTTCCTGCGCGACATTGATGGTGACGGGGAGCTACACGGTGAAGATCGGGGTGTATAACGAGGCGGGAGAATTGGTGAAGACACTCTTGGTGACTCAATATTCCCAGCCCTTGGTGGACCTGCAGTTGAAGAACGGGGACCTGATTAATGGACTCAATGACCCGATATTAATCTACGACCAGAACACCCAGATCACGGTATGGAACGGGACGGACCAGAACGGGAACCCCGTGCCCAATGGTGACTATTACGTGAAGGTGGACAATGTGGACTCCTTCGGGGTGGACAAGAGCGTGGTATTGAACGTGGTGGTGAGCAGGTCATTGGAAAAGGTGACGATCGACATCTACAACGAGGCGGGTGAGATCGTAGACACGCTATACAGCGTGGTGGAGGACCCTCAAGGGACGGTGATTACGGGGGTGAAGCTGTCAGGGACGGTGTTGGAGCCGGGATCGCCGACGGACGGGAACCTGATTATTACGACAAATAACGGGGTGACAGCCATCTGGACAGGATACGCCTCAAGCGGGGTGGTGGTACCCAACGGGAAATACTTCATCGAGGTGCACTCGACCGATGGAAAAGGCGGGGAGACGGTGATCGTGACGTCGGTGATGGTGTTGAACAACGCGAAACAGACGGTACCGAAAGTATGGGCTTATCCGAACCCCTTAACCGGTGGATTCAGCCAAGTGGAATTCCAGGGATCTGTCACGAACGTGAACCTGACGGTGAGGATCTATGACCTGGCTGGGGAACTGGTGACGGAGCTGAAAGGCGCTGGAGGAACGAGCCGGGTGACCTGGAACGCCGCTGGAATCTCAAGTGGACTCTACATCGCCAAGGTGGAACAGAAGGACCTTACCGGGAAGATCATTGCCAAGCAGACAATTAAGGTCCTGGTGGAGCATTAACATCTGGGGTTGTTTAACACCAAATTTTCAAGTGTAGCCGTTTAAAGTTATTCTAGAATTTTATTTAATCTTAAAACTCCTTCTCTATTACTGAATCAGTTGTCCTTTGATTCAATAATCCCAAGAAAACCTTCCTGCATTTAATGATTAAAATCTATTTGGAAAAATCGACAATAAACAACTAAATGTGTCATTTCTGCGGGGATGGGAATCGACGAAGAAAACCGCTTGAATATTCCATTGTTTTCAAACCTAGTCAAAAAAAGCCCAAAAAACTCGGAAAACTGACAAAAGGAACAACCGAAAACTACCCTAGTTTAACGAGAAATGCAGGAAAATGAAGATTTTTAGGTCTTTCAAGAATCTTCGGGGTAACCATATTGGTACAAAATATGCATATATTTATCGTTAAAGCTTTTACCATGAAAATGGTTTTTAAAAAGATTATAATCAGTTGTCGAAAGTTTAACCTGAAAACTGTTTGAAAATTCAAGCGGGGTAGATTTAATGAGCAGTTTATCAGAATGTAAAAAAAGAAAATATCACGGCATTCGACTCATAACGATATTAGGAGTACTGTTTTTATTGGGAGTTCCTATAAAGTTGTCGGCCCAATGCACTCCTACTTCCGCACAGATTTGTATAGCCAGTGATGACTGGTCCCAAGTCTATGTGGGTGGTGTTTACCTGGGCCAAATCGCTTATTGCAACTGGGATGGAACTGGTTCCTGCCCGCCCGGTTGTATCACAGTACCCACATCGCTTTTAACCGGCGCCAAAGTTTATGTATCTGTTTTTACCCAAAACACTGCTTGCAACAATCTCTATGCCTCCTGGGATTTGGATATCACCTGCCAGGGAGGGAATCATTCCGAGATCACCAGTTCAACCGCCGGTGTATCTATGGATTACGTGAGTGCTGGAAATCCAGCCTCGCCTCCAGCAACCAACTGGTACGCGACTAATTACACAGGGACAGGAGGCACCTGGATTGCCCCGGTTGTTGTCAACACTACCTCGGGTTATTGCTGCTGGGGCCAAGGAATTTTCAATCCCGTATCGGGCCAAATTGTACCCTTCACAGCTTCCACCACTGATGGTGATTACAGCACCACCAATTGCAACGGGGGTCTTTTTTACACTCAAGCTACCACCATCCCACCACCCCAGCCCACAGCCGGACCGCCTACGCTGACTATCACGAAAACCCTTGTCGCCGGTTCGCAAGTCACCAATGGCAGTAATGACATGTTCGTGACATTTCAAGTGGTGGTTTGCGACACTGGGGGCCCTGTGACGTCGGGCGGCGTGACTCTGATTGATTCTCAAGTTGGAACGGCGCCTTTGGGTTTTGTAGGCTGGTTAGTTCCAGCCATATCTCCCGTTTCTTTGATAGGTGGACAGGCCAGCTGGCCGGCACCCGCTGGAAACGGGGCCACAGCGATCTGGGGTGATTTCCAAGGCAATTCCTGCGTGACCTTGATGGCCAGCATGGAGGATTACTATTGGCTGGGGAACCAATGCCAAACGATCTCCAATACTGCGAGCGTGGGTTACTCGGGCGGTACTAAAACTTCCAACCCGCCTGTGACGGTGAACCGTCCCTGCTTTACCAACACCCCTACCGTGACCAATACGCCCACACCGGTTCCTCCCAACCCGTCCTTGACCAAGACAACCGGTGGCCCTACCTCTAACTATCCGGATACCGGGGCCATTACGATGACGATCAATTTGTGCAACGCGGCGGGAGCGGGGCCTGGCAACGGAATCACTGTGACGGACAACATCACCAATCCTTTGGGATGGGCATTCCAGGGGCCCAATTACAGTCAATATACGATCACTGTGGGCAGCAACACTGTGACAATCAATCCTTTATCCACGACTTATCCAACCCTGAGTTGGTTGGTTACCGGCATGCCAGGCGGGGCTTGTGCCCCGATCACGTTTTTCGTGGGTTCCTACAGCGTTAATACCAGTGATTATTGCCAGGTTGTCACGGACAAGGGTGTGGCCAGTTGGGCGGGCGGGGGGCCCGTGAACAGCAACAACATTGCTATCACCGTTGTTTGCGCCACCACGCCCACTTTTACGTATACTTATACCAACACTCCGACTCCAACGCCTACACCCACAAAAACGCCCACGCCGACAAATACCCCTACACCAACAAACACGCCGACTCCCACCCCAACGCCTACTCCGACCAGGACTCCGACTCCCACGCCCACTCCTTCGCCGACTCCAACCCCCACCAACACACCGACACCAACTCCTACACCTACCAAAACGCCCACGCCTACTCCGACGAACACTCCAACCAATACTCCTACGAATACACCCACTCCAACTCCCACGCCAACGCCTACTCCTACCAGAACTCCGACGAACACGCCCACTCCAACTCCAACCAACACCCCCACTCCTACCCCGACCAGGACGCCGACTCCGACCCCAACGCCTACACCGACCAATACACCCACGAACACGCCGACCCCCACGCCCACGACGACACCGACGCCAACTCCGACGAACACGCCTACTCCAACCCCAACGAACACCCCCACTCCTACCCCGACCAGGACGCCGACTCCGACCCCAACGCCTACACCGACCAATACACCCACGAACACGCCGACCCCCACGCCCACGACGACACCGACGCCAACTCCGACGAACACGCCTACTCCAACCCCAACGAACACCCCCACTCCTACCCCGACCAGGACGCCGACTCCGACCCCAACGCCTACACCGACCAATACACCCACGAACACGCCGACCCCCACGCACACGACGACACCGACGCCAACTCCGACGAACACGCCTACTCCAACCCCAACGAACACCCCCACTCCTACCCCGACCAGGACGCCGACTCCGACCCCAACGCCTACACCGACTAATACGCCCACGAACACGCCGACCCCCACGCCCACGACGACACCGACGCCAACTCCGACTAACACGCCTACTCCAACCCCAACGAACACCCCCACTCCTACCCCGACCAGGACGCCGACTCCGACCCCAACGCCTACACCGACTAATACGCCCACGAACACGCCGACCCCCACGCCCACGACGACACCGACGCCAACTCCGACTAACACGCCTACTCCAACCCCAACGAACACCCCCACTCCTACCCCGACCAGGACGCCGACTCCGACCCCAACGCCTACACCGACCAATACACCCACGAACACGCCGACCCCCACGCCCACGACGACACCGACGCCAACTCCGACGAACACGCCTACTCCAACCCCAACGAACACCCCCACTCCTACCCCGACCAGGACGCCGACTCCGACCCCAACGCCTACACCGACCAATACACCCACGAACACGCCGACCCCCACGCCCACGACGACACCGACGCCAACTCCGACGAACACGCCTACTCCAACCCCAACGAACACCCCCACTCCTACCCCGACCAGGACGCCGACTCCGACCCCAACGCCTACACCGACCAATACACCCACGAACACGCCGACCCCCACGCCCACGATGACACCGACGCCAACTCCCACCAATACCCCAACCAATACGCCGACCAACACCCCGACACCAACTCCAACAACCACTCCGACGCCTACGCCCACCAACACTCCGACCAAGACTCCAACGCCAACCCCGACGAATACCCCTACGACAACACCAACACCCACTTTGACACCCACACCGACAAACACTCCCACGCCGACTCTCACCCCAACGGGAACCCAATCCCCAACTAATACTCCGACTCTCACTCCAACGCTGACGCCTACGCCCACTCCCACTAACACCCCCACCATTACGCCTACACCGACACCGACCAACACTCCGACAAAGACACCGACGAACACTTCTACTCCCACTCCGACGACGACCCCGACACCCACCCCCACCAATACCCCGACGCTGACCCCGACGAATACACCAACTCCAACCCCTACGACAACACCCACGCCAACTCCCACAAGAACCCCAACTCCGACGTCAACGAATACATCCACACCTACTCCGACAACGACCCCTACGCCCACTCCCACCAATACCTCGACCCCGACCCCGACGAATACACCAACTCCAACCCCTACGACAACACCCACGCCAACTCCCACAAGAACCCCAACTCCGACGCCAACGAATACACCCACCCCTACTCCGACGACGACTCCGACGCCTACTCCCACCAATACCCCGACCTTGACGCCGACGAACACGCCGACTACGACCCCGACTACGACCGCAACACCCACTCCCACGAATACCCCCACGAATACCCCAACCAATACGCCAACTCCAACCCCAACAACCACCCCCACACCAACACCAACGAATACCCCGACCCGGACACCCACGAATACTCCGACCCCGACTCCAACAACGACACCTACCCCGACCCCCACCAATACCCCGACCAATACCCCCACGAACACCCCTACGCCCACTCCAACAACCACGCCCACTCCTACCCCCACCAATACTCCGACACTGACTCCCACCAATACCCCAACTCCTACTCCCACGACGACGCCAACACCCACGCCAACCAACACACCCACCAAAACTCCAACCCCAACTCCCACCAACACTCCCACGACCACCCCGACGCCGACTTTGACGCCCACTCCCACTAACACTCCCACACCCACCCTAACCCCGACAGGTACTCAATCCCCAACCAATACACCGACGCTTACTCCGACGCTCACACCGACACCTACTCCGACCAACACTCCCACGATTACGCCGACACCGACGCTGACGAATACTCCAACCAACACACCGACGAATACTCCGACCCCGACCCCCACGACAACTCCTACGCCCACACCGACCAGCACCCCAACAAAAACCCCGACCAATACCCCAACGCCTACTTCCACTACAACACCCACCCCCACTCCCACGAATACGCCTACTCCTACCCCAACGAATACGCCCACTCCGACCCCTACGACAACACCCACTCCGACTTCTACCAATACTCCTACACCCACGCCCACGAACACTCCGACCCCGACCCCTACGGCCACTCCCACCCCTACTCCGACGAATACGCCGACGAGTACCCCGACCCCCACACCCACGAACACGCCTACCACCACCCCGACACCAACATTGACCTCGACACCGACGAACACGCCGACTCCCACCCTTACTCCAACCGGAACCCAGTCCCCGACAAATACCTTTACCAATACCTTTACTCCAACCCCTACGGCGACTCCGACGAATACACCCACAGTCACATTCACTCCTACTCCTACAAATACCCCGACCAATACGCCGACAAACACACCTACTCCAACTCCGACGAACACCCCTACGCCCACCTCGACCAATACTTCGACTAACACGCCGACAAATACGCCTACCCCAACTCCAACCAATACCTCCACTTCGACACCTACGCGAACAAACACTCCGACCCCTACGCCTACGAATACGCCCACTCTAACGCCCACTAATACTCCAACGAATACACCGACCAATACACCTACGGCCACTTCAACGCCCACGCCTACGAATACTCCAACTAATACACCGACAAACACGCCTACCCCCACCCCAACCAATACCTCCACTTCGACACCCACACCAACAAACACTCCGACGCCCACCTTGACCTCGACCGGAACTCAGTCCCCGACGCCTACCCCGACGAATTCTTACACTCCGACCCCGACCCCCACTTCGACAAACACTCCCACCAATACCAACACGCCCACTTCCACACCAACGAGTACACCGACCCCTACGCCGACCAATTCCTTTACCTCGACGAATACACCCACAAGTACGCCTACCCCCACACCCACGAATACCCCAACTCCAACCAACACCAACACTGCGACCCCCACCCCGACAAACACCTCGACGAGTACCCCGACTTCCACACCTACAAGCACGCCGACGAATAACCCGACCAGCACCCCCAGCTACACTCCCACGAATACCAACACCCCCACGAATACGCCGACCAATACACCTACCCCTACACCCACCAACACCAGTACATCTACCTACACACCCACAAATACCCCGACTCCGACAAACACCAACACGCCGACTAAAACCAATAGCCCCACGAGTACACCGACAAATACACCAACCTCTACGCCGACTAATACCTTTACCCCGACGAATACCCCGACGAACACGCCGACCAACACCAATAGCAACACGCCGACGAATACCAACAGCCCCACGAATACGCAGACAAACACTCCGACACCCACACCGACCAACACAAATACCTCCACCTATACGCCGACGAATACCCCCACTCCTACCAATACCAACACGGCGACGAACACTTACACCCCCACCAATACCCCGACACCCACCCCGTCCTTTACCCTGACCAACACTCCCACGCCGACCAATACCTTTACCCCGACGAACACCCCAACGAACACTTACACCCCGACGAATACTCCAACCCCCACGTCGACCTATACGCCGACCAACACATATACTCCGACCAACACATTTACCCCCACCAACACGCCGACGAATACCAACACTCCTACGCCGACCTACACGCCAACCAATACCAACACGCCGACGAATACCCCCACCCCGACCAACACTTTCACTCCAACCAATACCTTTACCCCCACGAATACGCCGACCCCGACCAATACCCCAACAAAAACCTATACCCCGACGAACACCAACACGCCCACTAACACCTTTACGCCGACCTGGACTCCCACCCCTACCGCGGTGGTGACCCTGCAAAAGCTGGAATCCGAGCCCCAAGGGCTGCCGGGGGACGCTGTGACCTACACCCTGAACGTGAACGTGGCCTATAACTTCGTGACTGGGTTGACGGTGAGCGACCCCCTGCCGGCCCAATGCAGTTTCGTATCCTTCGGGACTTCTCCGGCCGGGACCTCTGCGGTTACGAACGTGGCGGGCGGGGTGACGGTCATGAACTGGACTTTCCCGACTCTGGCCCCTGGAAACTATCAGCTAAGCTACATTGTCACCATCAACACCTTCACCCAGGGTGGGCCCCTGGTGAACTGCGCGGCCTACTCCTACCCGGGGTCCTTGTCAAAGTCGGCCTGCGCGACCCTCATGGTCATGGGGAACTACACGGTTCGAATTGGGGTTTACAACGAGGCGGGGGAGCTGGTGAAGACCCTTCTAGTGACCGAATATTCCCAGCCCTTGGTGAACCTGCAATTTCAGAACGGGAACTTGATCAACGGCTTAAACAGCCCCGTGACAATCATGGATCAGAACCACTTCATCACGGTGTGGGACGGGACGAACCAGGATGGAAGCCCGGTCCCCAACGGGGATTACTACCTCAAGGTGGACAATATCGACTCGTTCGGCGTGGACTCGAGCGTCATCTTGAACGTGGTGGTGAGCAGGCAGTTGGAGAAGGTAACCATCGACATCTACAACGAAGCAGGGGAGATCGTGCGGTCGCTGTATAGCGTGGTGGAAAACCCCCAGGGGGTGGTGATCACCTCGGTAAAATTGTCCAGCGGGGTGTTAGAGCCGGGTTCCCCGACGGACGGAACACTAACCATTAAGACTAATAATGGGGTACAGGTGGTTTGGGACGGGTACGCTTCCAATGGGACGGTCGTACCCAACGGGAACTACTTTATCGAAGTGCATTCCACCGACGGGAAGGGCGGGGAGACGATGATCGTCACTTCTGTTCTGGTGGTGAACAACCCGAAGCCATCCCTTGCCAAGGTTTGGGCCTATCCGAACCCCCTGACAGACGGAATCAAGATCGTGACCTTCCAGGGTGCGGTGCCGGGATTGAGCCTGAGTGTCAAGATTTACGACCTGGCGGGAGAACTGGTGACGGAAGTGAGGGGCGTTGCAGGGACCAGCCAGGCGGCATGGAATGCGGCTGGGATCGCCAGCGGGCTCTACATCTGCAAGACCGAGCAGAAGGACTCCGGAGATCACGTGATCGCCAGGCAAACGCTCAAGATTCTGGTGAAACAGTAATAGGCCTTTTCCTGCGCGATTTCTCTCCCAATACCTAGTAAACCCGTGTTTTCCCGTGAAATACTTTGGGTTGAAATCTCTGTTTTGTGTTTTATTTTAGTTATTCAGAGGTTTAATGGTTATTATTTGCCCAAATTTGATCCGAAAAGTAATATGCAGTTCTTGGATTGAAGAGGGTGACTTGGTAAAAATAAAAACAGACTTAATCAGATACCGTGAAGAAGTGCTCAACGAATTGACGGATGACATTCTTGCTTATTGGTTACGGAACATCATCGATTTCGATTCGGGCGGATTCCAGGGTTCGGTGAACGGCCAGGGTACCGCCGATCCGACGGCGGATAAGGGCGTGATTTTGGCGACGCGCATTTTGTGGACCTTTTCCCGGGCCTATTCCAGGTTGGGGAATGAGAAGTATATCCGTGCCGCCGAGTTGATGTACCGGTATCTCCGGGATCATTTCCTGGACCGAGAGCATGGGGGCGTCTTCTGGCTTGTCGACCACAAGGGCAAACCCCTTGACACCACCAAGAAATTTTACGGGCAAGCTTTCGCGATATATGCGTTCTCTGAATTTTCACAAGCGTCTGGCGACCGGCAGGCTTTGGATGAGGCGAAAAAAATTTTCCATATGGTGGAAAGATATGGAAGGGATCCCATCGAAGGAGGTTACCTCGACGCCCTTGGGCGCGACTGGGCGCCAGTTCAGGATACCCGGCTATCCGAGAAGGATCTTAACACCCCCAAATCGATGAACACGAACCTTCATATTCTGGAGGCATACTCGCTACTTGCCCAATATGATCCTGCGGGGCCCGTGATCGAATCACTGGAAAGCTTACTAAATGTTTTTTTAGAGAAAATCATCATGCCTAACCGTCATTTCGGGCTTTTTTTTGATATGGAGTGGAATGAAGTCTCGGGAAATATATCTTACGGTCATGATATCGAAGGCAGTTGGCTCTTGATCGAGGCCGCCGAAGCAACTAGGCGAGAAAGCCTATTAAAGAAAGTCACGCCCATCGCCGTTAGTATGGCCCAAGCGGTCCTGGGGGAAGGTCTTGACGCCCAAGGGGGCGTTTTGAACGAAAAGGAGGCGGATGGATCCCTGAAACCCGGCAAGGAATGGTGGATGCAGGCGGAAGCTATGGTTGGTTTCTTCAATGCTTACGAGATGACCGGAAAAGATCTCTATTTTGAGAAGTCCAAGTTGGCATGGGAATATTGCAAAAAGTATTTTTTACGACCTGGCGGCGAATGGTTTGCGGGCATCAATGATAATGGCATGCCGGATATTAAGCGCGAGATCGCGGGTTTGTGGAAATGCCCTTATCACACGGGAAGGGCCTGTTTGGAAATCCTCGAGAGAACAGGAGAAACAGGACCGGCCATTAATGTTCAAAAAGGGGGAACAAAATAAAGTTAGGAGCCAGTTCCGAATGTTTTATTGACAGTTGGGACAACCCTGCCGCACTATTCGCTTGGTAGGTTCAGGGCAGTTGAGGTGAGGGTTAGGAAATGGAATGCGTTGGATCGAAAGATTTTAAATTTTTTCCTGCCAGATTTTTCCAAGAAGTTTCTTGGATTTAACCCTCGTTAAACTTCTCGGGAAATCACCTCGTCTTTCTCAGGATCGTCTCCAGCATCCGATCTGTGAACTTTCCCTCCGAAAAAAGGGATATTTTTTTGACAGGAAGCTCGTTTAAGAAGGCCATCAGGGCTTTCTCCGCTTTTATGATATCCGCCTTTTCCTCGGGGTTAAGCTTTACAGTCTTTCGCCGCCTGCCCCCAATCGACTCCATCAAGCCTGTGGCATAGAGGAGTTTCCTTAAATAAATCTTTCCCTTGGGATGTCTGGTGAATTCCTTGCCCATGGAATCCCGCGTCAATGGAGGACATCGGAGAGGTGTTCCGGGATGATCTATCGTTTTAAAGAGGGGGAGGTCGCGGGAGGAGGAGCCCACTCGGATATCGAATTTCCCGGCGATTACGTTCCAATCATGAAGCCGGACATCCCAATAGGCGAAAGCGCGGTCATCCAGACGAAAGTGGATTTTTTTGGATACCCCCGGTTTAAGGAAAATCCTCTCAAAGGCCTTGAGCTCCTGAACCGGCCGTGTGACCCTTGGCTGTTGCTCATGGATATAAAGTTGGACTACCTCCGCTCCCTCGACCTTGCCTGTGTTTTTGACCGTGCACGTGACCCGGAAGCCCTTTGGAACGCGGCTGACGAAGAGGCCGGAAAAGGCAAAAGTCGTGTAGCTCAGGCCGAAACCAAAGGGAAACAAAGGCTCGATTTTCCGCGCGTCGTAATGGCGGTACCCGATGTGAAGGCCCTCACCATAGTTCGTGTTCAGGTTCTCGCCGGGGAACTCGGGAAAAGCCGGGGTGTCCTCTAGACGAACAGGAAAGGTCTCCGAAAGCTTTCCGGAAGGATTCACCTTGCCCAGAAGGATGTCGGCGATGGCGCCGCTCCCAGCTTGTCCGCCTAGCCACCCCTCCACGATGGCTTGGGCCCTGTGGACCCAGGGCATGGCCACGGACGAACCATTCATCAATACGACCGCTAAATTCGGCTGGGCTTTGGCCACGGTCTCAATCAAGTTGTTGTGGCCTGCAGGCAAGTCCAGGGTAATGCGGTCAAAACCCTCGGATTCGTAACTATCAGGAAGACCCGCGAACAAGACCACGAGTTCCGACTTTTTCGCGAGACGGACAGCCTCTAGGACCAGTTTCTTGGAGGTGGTGCCGTTCATTTCATAACCCTTGGCCCAGTTGAAATGAAAATCATTTCCCCCTAAGCGCGTGAGCTCATCGAATGCGTTCGAGACCCTGGTCGGGTTAACCTGGGAGCTTCCGGCGCCTTGGAAACGGGGAGATTTGGCGAAGGCGCCGATCAGGGCGATTTTTCTGGCGCGGCGGCTATTGAGGGGAAGCAAACCGCCTTTGTTTTTTAAAAGGACTATGCTTTCGGAGGCCACTTGTCTTGCGAGCTGGTGATGGGCGTCCCTGCTGAAAGAGGAACCCCGCTTTTGGCAGGCTTTCGCCCTGAGGACTACCGCGAGTAATTCGGCCGCCCTCTTGCCGAGACAGGTCTTGGTGATTATTCCGGCCTTGACCGCCTGGAGGATTTTGCGGCTGTTGTAATCTTTAGTGCCGGGCATCTCCAGGTTGTTCCCGGACTTTAATCCCTCCACCCGGTCGTTGACCGCGCCCCAATCCGAGACCACGAAACCCTGGAATCCCCAGAGGTCCCTGAGGGTTTCCTGAAGGAGCCAGGAATTTTCCGTGGCGTAGGTGCCGTTCAGCTTGTTATATGCCGCCATGACGGACCAGGGCTGGGCCTCCTTCACTGGGATTTCGAAGGCCCTCAGGTAGAGTTCCCGAAGGGTCCTTTCATCCATGTTGGAACTGGTGGCCAGGCGCTCGAATTCCTGGTTGTTGGCCGCGAAATGCTTAAGGGAAGTGCCTACGCCCCCGCCCTGAACTCCTTGGATGAATGCGGAAGCCATCGTGCCAGACAGGTGAGGATCCTCAGAGTAATACTCGAAATTACGTCCTCCTAAAGGGGAACGCTTGAGGTTGTTCCCGGGGCCCAGCAGAATTTGCACGTCGTTGGCCTGGCATTCCTCGGCCAGGGCGGTTCCGACTTTGCGCAGGAGGCCAGGGTCCCAGGAAGAGGCCATGGCGGACGCGGTAGGGAAACAGGTGGCGGGAACACTGACGGTCATATTCGCCCCTTGAATTTTCCGGAGCCCGTGGGGCCCGTCCGTCATGCGGATGGAGGGGATTCCTAGGCGCTGGATAGAATGGGTTTTCCACCAGCCGTCACCCGTCAACATGTGGATTTTTTCCTGGAGCGTCATCCTAGCCACGAGCGATTCGGCCTTTTCAAAGAAATTTTCTTTGTTTTCCATTCGGGTTCCTTTGCGCACTACGGCGGCTTGGCGGGTGCGAAAGGTTATTTTCAAGGATGGGGCTTTGACTTGAAACAAAAAAATGCAAAAATGAGGCTATGGAAATTTTAAAAATGATCGGATGCGCCGTTCTTTGCCTTGCGGCAGGAGGCGTCGGAAGCGTTTTCACGCGTCACAAAATCCCAGGATGGTACAAAGGCCTGAGAAAACCTTCCTTCAACCCCCCGAATTGGATCTTCGGGCCGGTCTGGACCCTTCTGTACCTGCTCATGGGCGCCGCCCTCTACCGGGTTTGGAGCCTCCATGATTACGTGGCAGGCCGCAACACCGCGCTAGGCTTCTTCTTCATCCAGCTTTTCCTGAACGCCTTTTGGAGCTACGTTTTTTTCGGCATGCAGGCTCTTTGGCTGGCCTTCCGGGAGCTGGTGGCCCTTTGGGTATTCATCGCGCTGACTATCATGCAATTCCAGCGCCTGGACGCTGCATCAGCCTGGCTTCTCGCCCCCTACCTGGCCTGGGTCACATTCGCGGGTCTCTTGAATTATGCCATCGCGAGATTAAACCCAGAGTCCTAGACACGGCCCCGATTCCAGGTTTTTCCCTCGTCGGTTCATTCTTTTCATTTCTTGCAAACGCTTTCTTGCCTTCTTGAGAAACTTCCGATTTTACCGGCTATCAATTTGCGGGAGCTGGAAACTGGTGGTAGCATCAACCTGCTTGGAATTGACTTCAGGTCATCCATTGCCTGGGGAAATTCCATTTTCAGTCACCCCGCCGATTTTCGCGGGGTAAAAAACCAAGGAGACATTCCATGCTGGATTTTGAGTTTCAAACCCAAACCCGTCTTATTTTCGGAAAGGATTCCCTCTCGAAGCTCCCAACCGAACTTGCCAAATTCGGCCTCAAGGTTCTTTTGGTTACGGGCGGGAAAAGCGTGCACGCATCGGGCTTATATGACCGCGTCCAGAAAGAACTCCAGAAGGCCGGAAAAAAGGTTTTTGAGGTGAAGGGGGTGAAACCCAATCCGCGCGTGGATTCTGTCCGCGAGGGAGTGGCCATTTGCAAAAAGGAAAAGGTGGACTTGGTTCTTGGCGTAGGAGGAGGGAGCGCCATTGACGCCGCCAAGGGCATGGCGGTGGGAGCCCTTTATGACGGGGATGTATGGGACCTTTACCAGTACAAGGTACCGGCCACCCAAGCCCTTCCCATCGGTTGCGTTCTCACCCTGGCCGCCACCGGCACGGAAATGAACGGCAATTCGGTCGTCTCAAACCCTGTAACCGGCGAAAAGCTCGGACTGGTCACTCCCCTGATCCTCCAGCCGCGCTTTTCCATCCTGGATCCCCAGACCACCTTTTCGGTTCCCCCGGACCAGACCGCCAACGGCTTGGTGGACATCATGGTGCATGTGTTTGAGCAGTATTTCAGCCATGTCGAGGAGACCCCCCTGCAGGACCGAATGGCCGAGGCGGTCCTTTCTACCGTCATTGAGAACGCCCCCAAAGTGATCCGCAACCCCAAGGATTACGACGCCAGGGCCAATATCCTCTGGTGCGGAACCATGGCTTTGAACAACTTACTGGGCCTGGGCAAGCAGGGGGACTGGGCCACCCACGGGATCGAGCACGAGCTTTCCGCGGCCTACGACATCGCGCATGGCGCGGGCCTGGCTATCCTCTCGCCCCAATGGATGAAGCATGTATTGGACGCGGGACCGGGCAAGTTCAAGCAATTCGCGGTGAGGGTCTGGGGAGTGGAGACCGCCGGCAGGACCGACAAGGAAATCGGACTGGAGGGCATCGAGCGCACCAAGAAATTTTTTAAATCCGTCGGCGCGCCAATCTCCCTCAAGGACGCCGGCATCGACGACAAGCGGATCCTGGAGATGGCCAAGAAAGCCGTCCGTAACGGCCCCCTGGGAGCCTATAAGAGACTGGAACTCAAGGACGTGGAATCCATCCTTCGGGCTTGCTTATAATCCTGGTAAGACCAAAGGAGGGCGCCATGCTGGTACTCATTGTCCATGTGAGCGTGAAGAAGGAGTGCGTCGAGGATTTCAAGAAGGCCATCCTGGAGAACGCGAAAGCCAGCCTGAAGGAACCGGGCGTCGCCCGGTTTGACGTGGTGCAGGGAGGGGACGACGCCACCAAGTTCGTCCTGATCGAGGCTTACAAAAGCAAGGAAGCCCACGCGGCCCATCGGGAAACGCCCCATTACCTCAAGTTCCGCGACGGGGTGGAAACCATGATGGCTGAGCCCCGGAAGGGGTTGAAATATCAAAGCCTGTTTCCCGACTCGGCTGGCTGGTGATGGGATGACCGATCCCTTTGAAGTGACGATGCCGGGAAAAGTCCTTTTTGGCTCCGGAACCGTCTCCAAATTAGGTGCCGAGACAAAACCCTTCGCTTCAAAGATCCTGCTGGTTTGCGGGTCCAGTCCTTCCAGGGCCCGGGAAGCGCTGGATTCCCTCCGGAGCTCGGGCGTGGAAACAGTTTCCATGTCGGTCCGGAGCGAGCCCACGGTTGATTGCGTTCGAGAGGGCGCCAAGCTCGCTCGGATCAATAACTGTCTGGGAGTCGTGGCTGTGGGCGGGGGAAGCGTCTTGGACGCCGGCAAGGCCATTGCCGCCATGGCGGCCAACCAGGGGGACCTCCTGGATTACCTGGAAGTCATCGGAAAAGGGCATGCCCTGTCGAACTCCCCCTTGTTTTTCGCGGCCGTTCCCACCACCGCCGGGACAGGAACAGAGGCCACCCGCAACGCGGTTTTAACTTCCCCAGAGCACAAGGTCAAGGTGAGCCTGCGCCATCCCTCCATGGTTCCCAGAGTCGTGGTGCTGGACCCCCGATTGACCCTCACGGTCCCGCCCGAAGTCACAGCCACCACCGGCATGGACGCGCTTTGCCAGCTCCTGGAATCCTACACCTGCCGGACGCCCAACCCCTTTACTGATGTTCTCTGCAAAGAGGGCATGGCCCGGGCGGTCCGGTCGCTTTCCAAAGCCTTCCTGGACGGCTCTGATCTTCAAGCCAGGGAGGATATGGTCCTGGCTAGCCATTTCAGCGGCATCGCTCTTGCCAACGCCAAGCTTGGAGCGGTCCACGGTTTCGCGGCTCCCCTAGGGGGCATGTATGGGGCGGCGCACGGGGGGATCTGCGCGGCCCTGCTTCCGGCAGTGACGGACATGAACCTGAAAGCGCTGGCCCAAAGACAGCCCAGCCATCCCGCCCTCAAGCGGTACCAGGAAGCGGCGGTAATCTTGACGGGAAAATCCCAGGCTCGGGCGGAGGATGGTGTGGAATTATGTGAAAAATTGAGGAAAGAATTGAAAATACCCCGCCTTTCCGAATTGGGGGTGAAAAGGGGGGATTTCGGCTTGATCCGCGATAAGGCCTCCAAAGCTTCCAGCATGAAAGGCAATCCTGTTGAACTCTCCCTGGAGGAACTCGGGGAAATCCTAGAAAAGGCTTTTTGATCTGAAAAATCCTTTTGGGCGCTAGGATGGCCCGGTTAAAATGACCAGGGTTCAGACGATCCTCTCTTGGTCGAACTTATGGGCGGGGGTTAAAAATGTTTATTGAGGTCCATTTCCAAAGCGCCAGTCCGGACGGATTAAGAAAATTCATCGAATCTGTCAAATGTCCCATTGATGATATCCACCCTTCCTTTGACTCTTTCCACTCAGGACAGGAAGGCCCCCATATCCTTCGTTACATCACCTGCTGCACGGATCTCAACCACCTCATCAAACGCAAAGTTTCGGCCCTCCATTCCGACGTGAAATACAATGAGGGCACGGACTAGATTCACTTCATCCAAAATCCGCCTTTTTAGCTTAAAAGCCTTAAATACCTCCCAAAACTAAAGGATGATCCCGTGACTTGGGTCACGGCGATTCATTCTCTGGCCTCCTATTATTTCCATTGAAACAACATCAACCTGTAATCAAACCGCCAGGGGGGCAATTATGGAAATCACCGAAATCATGCCGGTCGGGAAAATCGCCGTGGAGGTAAAGGGAGCGATCCCGTTCATGGAAGAATTGAAACTGGATTACTGCTGCGGGGGACGCCGGAGTTTAAAAGAAGCCTGTGAGTTGGCGGGAGTCCCCGTCAAGGAGACCTTGGATTTACTGGGAAAAATCCAGGCCAGGTCGAACCCGGATACGGTATTTATGGATTGGACGAATCGACCCCTGGTGGAATTCCTCGATTACATCGTGGAAAAACATCACGTCTATACCAGGACCCAGACCTCCAGGCTTTTGGGTTTGGCGGAAAAGGTGGTGAAAGTCCACGGCGAGAAGCATCCGGAACTGTTGGAATTGAGGGACAAGGTGGGAGAAATGGGCCGGGAATTGGACGGTCACATGGCCAAGGAAGAGCAGGTGGTATTCGCCTTCTTGAGACGATTGGAAGAGGAACGGGAGGCGGGAAATATAGCCCAACCGGTACCCCAGGGCCCGGTCCTGAGCCAACCCCTGAAGGTTCTCATGTGGGAGCACGGCGTGACGGGTGAGGGATTTTTGGAAATTCATCGCCTGACCAACGGCTTGACCCCGCCGGAAGGGGCCTGCATGTCCTTTAAGGGTTTATACGAGGGCATCCGAGAGCTGGAGGCGGATGTGCACCAGCACATTCACCTGGAAAACAACATCCTTTTCCCGAAGCTCACGCAAATGGGGCTGGCCGAGTCGAATTGACCGGCTGATTTCAGGCCCCGGCTTTTAGCCGGGGACATGCCGAACCTCAATAAATTCTTTAATGAAAGTTCGGTATAGTGCCGATTTACTTAACTGCTTTATGGTGAATCGGTACAAGCCGTGTACTCGTGAATTTAACTGCCCTTGGCCGGTGGCCAATGGGTGGCCGGGGATAATGCCCCGGCCAAGTGGTGAACCGAAGCCCTGCCCTACGCTGCGGTGCGGAGGGCCGTCCCTTGATTATCCGGAAAAATCCAGCGATGGGTTTTTCTTGGAAAAGGGGAATAGGGCCCGGGGAGGTTTCTCCCCGGGCTTCTTGTTTTCAGGCATTGCAAACCCAACCGTGGTAAAGTAATCCCTCGAATCCGGTCATCTCAGGCGTTCCTAAGGGACCGGAGGCAATCAACATTCGGGGGGAAACATGGGAAGCGCCAGAATCCTGTTTTTATCCATCCTATTATCGGCTTTGGTCTGTGGCACCGCCGCCGCGGATTACCTGGCCGGATACAAAGTCCTGAAAAGAGTACCGGTTCCGGGGGATATGGGCTGGGATTGCCTGACGCTCGACAGCCAGGCTCGGAAACTATATTTGAGCCATGACACGGAAGTGGTGGTGTTGGACGCCGACAGCTTGAAAGTGATCGGCCAGATTCGGGGCCTCCACCACTGCCACGGCATCGCCCTCGCGCCCCAATTCAACAGGGGTTTCATTACCAGCGGGGAGGACGGCCTAGTGGCGGTATTCGACTTGAAAACCCTCAAAGTCGTGCGGAAGGTGCCTGCCCAGAAAGGCGCTGACGGTATCTTGTTCGATCCCGCCACCCGCCAGGTTTTTTCCTTCAACGGGGAGCCGGGCAACGCCACGGTCATCGGGGCCAGAAGCTTGAAGGTATTCAAAACGCTGGATTTGGGAGGAAAACCCGAGTCGGCCGCTGCCAATGGGAAAGGTCAGGTCTTCGATTGTATCGAGGACAAGGATGAAGTGGCCGTGATCGACTCCAAGGGTCTGAAGGTCGCCCAGCGCTGGCCGACAGCGCCGGGCAAGTCTCCCGCCGGAATGGCCATTGACCCCGTGAACCACCGGCTTTTTATTGGCTGCCATAATGAACTCATGGTGATCATGGATTCCACCAACGGGAAAGTGATTAAGACCCTGCCGATCGGAAAACGCATTGACGCGACCGCCTACGACCAGGACCGGGGAGTCGTCTACAATTCCTGCGGGGACGGGACCTTGAGCGTGGTCCACGCGGAAACGCCGGACCGCTATTGGGTAGTGGAGAACGCGAAAACCGAGCTGGGGGCCAGGACCATGGCTGTGGATCTCAAGACAGGCCATGTCGTATTGGCCACCGCGGAAACCTTGCCGCCTCCCACACCCACGGCGGACAATCCCAAGCCCAGGCCCAGAATACTGCCTGATACTTTCCATCTATTGGTGGTAGGGCAGTAATAGACACGATTTTGAATTATTAATTTGTGATGATTTTCCGATCTCATTGCCGGATTTTTTCGGCGGAAAGGTTTCTCCAATGCCAAAATCCAAGAATATCCAGATAACGATGACGCCAGCGGACAAGAAGCGCGCTGAATTGAGGGAAGAGGTCCAACACTGGAGCCGCTCCGGAAAACTGGCGGCTTTTGCCAGGGGTGGAGAGAGGGTGCGGCAAACCCTCCGGAAATGTCCCCGTTCCATGTGGACCTACACGGCCAAAAAAGGAAATTGGTGCGTCGCCGAGGCGATTTGGCACCTGGCCGACCAGGAAGCCAATGTTTACATGCGCTTCCGTAAGGCAGTAGCCGAGAATGGCTCCATGGTCAGCGCCTGGGACCACTCCAAATGGCCCGCCGCGACCCTTTACTCCAAGGCCGACCCCCTGCAAGCATTGGCGCTGATCCAAATCCTCCGGAAAGCCAACGCCGACCTGATTAAAAGAGCCGGGCCCTCAGCCTGGACTAAGCGTGTCAAGCATCCTGAATTCGGCGTCCGGACAGTGGAAAACATGGTGGGCATGAATATCTGGCACATCGAGCACCATATCGGCCAAATGGAAAGGCGCCTGAGGGAGTGGAAGGCCAGGTGAGCATGGAAGAGCCGGGGAAGACCGACTGGATCGACTGGGTGGTCAAAGTCGCCTCGTTTTTTGGGGTGAATCCCGTGCGCCTGCGTTGGAAGCTCATCGCCTGGCGGGAATCCATGGGGCGGGCGAAGGCCCAGGGGCAATCCACGGTCGAGCACATCACCTACGAGCATAAGGTCTGCCCCCATTGTGGGAGCCTTCAGGACAAGAACAATAAAACCTGCTCCGCCTGCGGAAAGAGGCTTTCTTTCCGCTTCTGGGAAATAATGCGCCGAATGGGCTTCACCCTCCCGAAATTCGGTTCCGTCACCGGCGTTATCACGGCGGTTTGCGTGGCGGCCTATGTCAGGCTGATGGTTTACCAGGGCGGCGGGGGCTTGATGTCCTTTGACATCGAAACCCTCATGCGTTTTGGCGCCCACTATCCTCCCTATGTCTGGGCCGGGCAATGGTGGCGCCTGTCCACCGCAATCCTCCTTCACGCGGGGTTTTTACACATTCTCTTCAACCTCATGGCGCTCCAGCAGATCGGGCCGACGCTGGAGGAAATCTTCGGCAAGGGAAGGGTCCTGTTCTACTTCATGCTGACGGGGATCCTGGCCAATGTGGGAAGCGAGGTCCTGGGCCTTCACGCCCCGGCCATTGGCGCCTCTGGAGCTATCATGGGCCTCTGCGGCCTGGCCGCTGGTTGGGGACAGAGGGATGGTACCCCCATGGGCCGGTCCGTCAGGGACTTGATGGTAAAGTGGACCCTCTATACGGTCCTTTTCGGCTTTTTCATCCACGCCGACAACGGCGCCCATATCGCGGGTTTCGCCTGCGGGGCTGTCATCGGCCTAATCGCCAAACCCAGGTATTCCTGGAGCCATCGGAACAATCTTTGGGTCAAGACTCAAACCGTTCTGGGAATATTGCTTTTTGTCGGCACCGCCCTTTTGGTGTTTTTCCCGCCAGGCGTTTAAGTCTAAAACTCGACAATATCAGCCGTTCCAAAGGAATTAAGCGACACCTCTGTTCCTGAACTTCGTCTAATTCCTTGAAAAACCACAGGATCATGTCAGGGGTATAATGGCTTGGAGCCGTATTACCCATAAAATCCGAAGGGGTGCCGCCATCAAAGAGAAGGAGCTCATCCGGGAAATCCTCGCGGGGAATCGGGACCTCTACGCCGAAATAGTGGAGCGCCATGGGACAAACCTATACCAGCTCTGCCTGGCTGTTCTCGGCGACCCCCATGAGGCCGAGGAAGCCGCCCAGGTGGCCTTCATCAAGGCTTACCGCGGGCTTTCATCCTATAAGGGGGCTTCTTCGTTCAGGACCTGGATCACCCGGATCGCCGTTAATCACTGCAAGGACATGATCCGCAAGAAAAACCGCAGGCATATCTTTTCCCTGGAAGGGCTCCAGGAGGGCGGGAAATCCATACAGGTTGTGGCGGTGGATGGCACCCAGGATTCACCTGAACCCCTTCCGAAAGTCACCGAGGGGATGCTGGGGGCCCTGAGCGAGGGGGAGAGAAGGGTGATCCAGTTGATGCTGGATAAGGGAAAACTCTCCTATGAGCAGATCGCGGGGGAATTGGGGTTGAGCCTGGATGGGGTCAAGGGCCGTTTAAAAAGGGCCAGAATGAAGCTTCAACACTTTTTGGAGGAGCCTTCGTCTAATGGGGGCTGATGGGTTTGAAGGACGGGAATCGACCGGCTGATGTCCGGCCTGAATGAGGGAAAAACCATGCTGCATGAGGAAATATTTGGGAAAGCCGGGGAATACCGGCGGGGGGAATTGAAGGGGGCCGAGAGGTTGACGGTGGTTCTCCACCTGGAGTCCTGCGCGGACTGCCGGGCCCTGGTGGAACGCTGGAGAGACGCGCCCCTGCCGCCTGGTTTCAACCAGCGCGTCATGGCTCATCTTCCGGAGCGGCGCGTGATCTTCTGGCGGGGCCTATTGGCGCCTCTGGCGGGAACCGCGGTCGCCGCTTTCCTGGTTATCGCCGCCTTCTGGCACCCGGAGCGCTCCTGGGTGAACGCGGACAAGTCTTTCGCTTGGAACGATTCCACCCAGGGATCCATGAGCCGGAACCAATCCTTCAGACCATAAAGGAAAACCCATGAGTAAATATTTCGTATTCTTGATTCTCGGCCTGATGGCGGGCCTGGCCGGGGGGTCCTGGATGATGAGGGTTTATTACGAGCGGACCCTGGGGTCCTGGAACCCCGCGGACCGGCTCTTGGCCCAGTTGGACCAGGACTTGAAACTTAATTCCGATCAAAAAGTGAGGATCGGGGAGATCTTATCCGACCAGAAGGACCGGATGGAGGAATTGCGCCATCAGTGGAAATTCCAGGTTGGCACCCTGGACCGGCAGGGCGAGGACGCCATCGTCAGGGTCTTGACGCCGGACCAGGCCGACCAATTCGTGAAGATCCACGACCGCATCCATGGTCGAATGGACCGCTTCCTTTGGACCACCGACTCCGGCCCGACCGCCATTGCCGTAGGGCCTTCTGGAAAATAAAGTTCTTTCTTGAATACTTTTCATGACATTAAAACCCGTTAACGGATTGGTCTCAACGCATCGAAATGTCGTTGAATGTAAGGAAAAAGAAGGATTTTGATAAATTTTAACTGTGACTCTCTGAGGTGAAAGTGAATTAAATTCAAATGACGACACTTCGATAGAAAACGTCGTCTAATTTGCGCGGTTGATTGAACGTGTTTTACATTTCAATGGAGGTGCGATATGAAAAAAAATCTCATGGGAGCGGCCCTGGCTTGGGCGCTTGTTTCCCTCGCGGGGGCGGCGGTCCTGCAGGATTGGACCGTGATGAATCCCGGAAAGACCGCGGGAGTCTTCACCGATAAGGAAGGTTCCACGGTCAAGATGGAAAAGGCCCAGGGCCCCGAGGGGGAAGAAGCCCTCAAGATCACCTGCAACCTGGTGAGCTGGGGCGGAGCTTGGACACTGGCCGAGGGGGACCTGACCGGCATGTCGGCCGTCTCTTTCAAGGCCAAGACCCTGACGCCAGGACTGATCATGGTGGGGCTCACGGACGACCAAAAAACGCAATATGTCACCAAGGTCAAGGTGACCTCGGCGGATTGGACGGATTTCATCATCCCCCTTTCGCTGTTCAAGAAAACGCCCTGGCCCATGCCGGACGCGCCAAAGGACGCCAAGATCCGTTGGAACAAGATCGTTTCGTTGGTCATCCAACCCCAGGCTCACGGAACTTCCTCCTATCTGATCGGTCCCGTTTCCTCGATCAAGGGCAAGGTCGAGGCCTCGACGGGAATCGCTCCGGCTGGCAAGACCCTGGTAGTCCAGGATTTCACCATGCTGGAGAAGAGTTCCTATGGGACTTTCGCGGACGACAAGAAGGGAACCTTCGCCAAACTGGCAGTGAAAAACGATCCCGACGCCGATGGAAAGAAAGTCCTGGGGTACAACTATTCGTTCAAGGTCGGGGGATGGTGCGGCGGCTGGTTCCGGGCCGGGGATAGCTGGGATGGGCAGGATTGGACCGGGGCCAAGCAGGTGGTCATCAAGGTCAAATCGGATGAGCCCATCGCCCTGCAATTCGGGTTCAACGACGCCAACCAGAACGCTTATTTCGGGGCGGTGCCATCCACCCGCGGATCAGGCTGGGAAACGGTCACGCTGGACTTCAAGGACATCGTCTTGAACCCTTATTACCAGCCGACGGACGCCAAGAAGGGGGCCAAGCAGGATTTGTCCCGGATCGAGACTTTTAACCTCGCTCCCATAACACCTGGCTCGCATGGTTTTGAGGTTGGGGAAATCACCATCGAGAAATAATTTAATCGGAAGTTAAAACCCCGGGCCCACGCCGAGCCCGGGGTTTTTTTATTTGTAACGATATATTCCAATGACACCTATTGCAAAACCCTCGTCTAATGAAGCGCTTAACTTTTTCCTCGACGATTCCTGACACCAGGAGTGTCTGACATGAAAAAATTATTTTTACGGGCTGGCGTTTTGTGCTTATTGGCAGCCCTGGCCACCAGCTGTGCGCTTAGCTCAATCCGGGTGAATGAAGTCCCAAATTCCCTAGTGCTTCTCAAGGTCCAAGGAAACCATTTCGTGGATGCGAATGGAAACACAGTGGTCCTCAAGGGCCTCAACCTCTGCTATCCCTCCATCCTCCAACAGGAAGGTCATTGGACTGAGGATTACTTCAAACAAGCCGCGGCTTGGGGCGCGCGCTTGGTGCGCGTTCCCATCGATCCGGGCAGTTACCGGAAAATCGGCAAGGAAAGGTACCTGACCGCGCTCGCCCAGGCTGTGGATTGGAGTAAGAGGCATGGGATGTATGTCATGGTGGATTGGCATTCCATCGGCAATCCGATTTCCGGGATTTTCCAGGAACCGTGGCAGGAGGAAATGAGGACCACCTTGCCGGAAATGAGGGACTTCTGGGCCTCTGTCGCGGAAAGGTACAAGGACGAGCCGGCCGTGGCCTTTTACGAGATATTCAACGAGCCGGCCGCCATGGATTGGAAAGGCGGGCATTTGGCCTGGTCCCAATGGAAGGACATGGCGGACGAAATGATTGACGTGATTTATGCCCATAATCCCCGGGCGATTCCCGTGGTAGGCGGCCTCCAATGGGCCTACGACTTGAGAGGTGTTTCCGCCGAACCTTTGAGAAACAAGGGAATCGCGTTCGCGGCACATCCCTATCCCGGACACGCGCCCAAGGGGGCTTGGGAAGAAAATTGGGAAAGGGATTTTGGATACCTGGCCAAGGATTATCCGGTGATATTGACCGAGTTTGGATTTGACCCCCATGACACAGTGATGCCGGAGGTCTACAAGGCCGACACGGACTATGGACGCCGCATCCTGGCCTTCGCTAAGACAAGGGGCATGTCCTGGACGGCGTTCGTTTTCTACGACGGCCCTGGATGGCCCATGCCGCTCTTCAAGGACTGGGATTACACCCCCACAGAGTCAGGATCTTTTTTCAAGGGGATGCTGAACCAGTAGCGCTGTCGCTTAAAAGGGGACCGGTGTTTTTATTGGCCCGAAAGGTATCCCGCGCAGAACACGAGCGCCGCGGTTTCGGAGGTTTCCCCCTCGTTGGAGGCCCAGGAACCGCTTGAGTTGTTGGCGTCCACGAAACACTTGGCGGGCGGTGTGCCTCGGTTGATGACGGAAACCAGGAGGGTGTCAGCTCCGGCGGGATATTGGTTGGGACCGCCTGAAACCCAACCCGGCATGAGTTTCCCGTAATCATGGCTGGTCCAGTGCCAGGGATGCGACGTGGAGCGGGTCCCATGGCCCGTGACGAAGGAAAAACCAAGGCTGTTCTCGCCCAACAGCCAGTCCATCTGCCTCAGGGCCGTCTCGCGGTACAGGGCGTTGCCCGTGGCCTCGAAACCAAAAAGAAGCAGGCTGGTCTTGTCCAAAAGGTTTTCGTTGGATTCCCACCAATACTCGTTCGCCGCCTGGACCACGCCGTAGCCGTTGGCCTGGGAAGCCTTCACCAGATCGTCGCAAGCCTGGACCAAGGCCTTTCGGATCGCCTCTTTCAAGGGGGCCGGCGATTCTGGGTCCAAACACAGGGCCATATAGCCGAAAAATTGGGGTTCCATCCAACTGCCCTGTTTGAGATTTTCCAACGGCGCTTCCTTCCCGAAGCGTTCCATCAAAACTGGGTCTCCAGTCACGCGTGCCATTTCCCCCAAGGCCCAGATTTTTTCCTGGGAAGGGTCCATGTCCAGGTAGTCGGTATCGCGTTCGACTACATTCGGGTTTTGCTCCAGCCAATTCCAGGCTTTCTTGGCCGCGGCTAAACACTTATCGGCATAGGCGGGATTGGCCTTGCGGAAGGCCCGGGAGGCCAGGCACAGGGTCCCCACGAAATCCGCCGCGTCGATGGTTCCAGGCTTTTTGTAGTACCGGGGAAAAGGGTCCTTTTCCGGAGGGGTCCCGACGCAAAAATGGTCTTCCCCGTCCACCTTGTGCAAAACGCTCCCGTCGGGCCTTTGCATCTTGAGCATCCAATCCAGGCCCCACTTGGCCTGGTTGAGCAGGTCGGACATTCCATTGGAAGACTCCGGGATATCGATCTTCAAGCCGGCCATCTGCTTTTCCTTGAACTCGTAGAGCCACAGCATCCAGGAACAACTGAGGCCCTCCTCCAGCACCCACTTGCCGTAATCGTCCGCGTTATGCCAGCCACCGGAAAGGTCCAGGACCCTGCTGTCCTCGTGGGATGGCGCGTCCTTCAGGTGGCATGGCGGGTGTTTGATGCTGGTCACGGGATCATCGACGGCGGTGCCGCAACGGATGACGTAAAAGCACCTCAAGGCGTCCTTAAAGAGGGGAAGATAGACCGAAGGGCCGACCTCGAAGGGCTGGGACTTGAGGCCGCCCACTTCCACGGTGTAACGGCCCGGACGGGTCAAGCCCGAAAAATCCGCTTGGAAGACCTTCTCGCCTGTGGAAGGCGTGTCATCTACCGCGTCGGCGCGAATGGTTCCGGCATAAGCCGTCTTTCCCGCTTCGTCCTGGATTTTGAAGCGGTCGCCCAGTCTGGGGCCGCCCTGGAATTCAGTGAGCGCGAAATATTTCTCCGCGCCCGGCAGGTAGCCTTGCTGGTTGACCTTGGGCTCCTTCAGGATGGGATTGGCCTCGGGAGGCTTCAGGCTCGCCTCGGCCTTCTTGTAAAACTCGATTCCGTCCACGCAGATGTAGCCCTTGGAGCCGGCCGAGCCGCCTGCGGACCATTGGACCCCCGTGACCTGGGTGGGGTCCCAGGTTTTATGGGTGCCCCAAGTCTGGACCAGTTGGGAAAAGGGAAGCTCAAACAGCTTCCAATCGGGGGTAAGCTCGAGGGGGGAGCCGAAATGGTTGTACTCGGTGCTGGTGGAAGTGAGGGGGACCTGGCAATTCCAGGAGCCCTCCCCCTTGGCCAGGAAACGCACTCCCTCGTATGAGGAAAGATCGGTGGCCTTGAAGGTAGTGTTCATGCCGGCGTAAGGATACGAAATGCCGGGCTTGAGTTCGTAGTCCACCCTCGCGCAATGTTCGGATTGGTATCCTCCCTCAGTGAAGGTGAAGGGTTTGGGGGCGACGCTGGAGTTGGGGTCGCACCAGGAGGACCAGACCCCTCCCAGGGTGTTGGATTGGGCCGTGCCCTCGCAGTCGTCCACCAGGAGGGCGGCGGGACAGGGCCTTGTTATCAATGTTAAAAATAGGGAAACGACTAAGATTTTTTTGAGAGGAAAATGAAAGAGCACCAATGGACCTCCTGAATAGAGGGATGGTTTCCGGTACATCGGACACCGCCCATTAGACGGTAAGCCGGGGCGGATGTGTCGGTTAATTTCATGTGAATTAAGGTGGGGTTGTGGCTTGAGGCGATTTTTCCTTGCTTGCCTATCCTGGCGTCCCTTCATTATGATGACCTTCATTCAGCCCCTCGCTAGGTCGGTGCGGGGCCCCATCCTTTCGAACCTGGGGAGGGTTCATGCTCGGCTTGGTTGACGGCGAAACCTATCACGCCCAGGAAACAGCGCGCGTGGCTTCCGGCATACGCCGCAGGGTCCTGGAACATACGCTCCGGCACAACGGCGGCTACCTAAGCCAGGCCTGCTCCTCAGCGGAAATTTTCGCCACCCTTTACACCCGCGTCATGAAACTGGGTCCTGTGCCAGTCCCCATCAAACCCGCTTCCTTCGCCGGGGTGCCTGGCGAGGGCAACCCGGACTACCGCCGGGGCGACTTCTACAACGGCCCCAAGGGCCGGGATTTTGACCGCTTCATCCTTTCCCCCACGCACTATTCCCTCGTGCTTTACGCCGCGCTGGTGGAAACCCGCCGGATGGACGAACGGGGCTTCAAAGATTTCAACAAGGACGGCGGCATCCTGGAGATGATCGGAGCCGAGCATTCCCCCGGCATGGAAGTCATGACCGGCTCCCTCGGCCAGGGCATCAGCCAGGCCGCGGGTATCGCGCTGGCCCGAAGGCTCAAGGGCGACACCGGCAAGGTCTGGGTCTTCATGTCTGACGGCGAGCTCCAACCAGGCCAAGTCTGGGAAGCCGCCCAAACCATGAGCTATTACAAGCTGGATAACATGGGCATTTACGTGGATGTGAACGGCCACCAATGCGACGGGAAAACCTCAGACGTCATGGGCATGGAGCCGCTCCAGGCCCGCTTCGAGGCCTTCGGCTGCGCGGCTTTCCGCGTCAATGGCCACGACCCAGCGCAGTTGGCCGCGCCGCCCATGACTCCCCATCCCGGCAAACCTTTGGTGGTTCTTTGCGACACGATCCCCTGGAAGGGAATGGACCCCTTGAAGAGCCGGGCTCCCAAATTTCATTACATGCGCTTCAACAGCCCGGAGGAAAAAAAGTCCTACGAGGATTTCCTCAAGACGATGCCGGGAGGGGGCTGACCATGGAAATCCTTTCCCGGGTGCACGCCAAGAAACTGGTGGAATGGGCCTCCGACAAGCCGGAAGTGTTGGTTTTTTCGGCGGACCTGACTTCCTCCTGCGAGGCGGATCTCTTCAAGAACGCCTATCCCCAGAGGTTCTTCTCACTCGGCATCGCCGAGCAGAACATGATGAGCTTCGCGGGCGGGATGGCCAGGGAAGGCTACGTGCCCCTCGTGCACACCTTCGCGGTTTTCATCTACCGCCGGGCCTATGACCAGATCGCCATGTCGATCGCCTATCCCAACCTTCCGGTCAAGATGTTCGGGTTCCTGCCAGGCATTCTCACCCCCGGCGGGGCCACCCACCAGGCTATTGAGGACATTTCCATCATGAGGTCCCTTCCCAACATGACGGTGCTGGAAGTGGGAGACGCTACCGAGGCCGAGACGGTCCTGGAGGCGGCCTACCGCGTGCCTGGTCCCGTTTACGTGAGGACCCTAAGGGGGGAATTGCCCCGTCTATTCGACGCTTCCGAACCCATGGTCCTGAACAAGGCGAGGCGCTTGAGCTCAGGCAAAGACCTGGCGCTCTTCACATCCGGCATCTGCACCGAGGAGGCCCGCAAGGCCGTGGAAGTATTGAAGTCCAAGGGGTTTTCCATCGAGCACCTCCACATTTCCACCCTAAAACCCTTTACGGACCCCCAGATTCCGGAAGCCCTGTCCAAGGTAAAACTGGGCGCCATCACCCTGGAAAATCACACGATTATCGGGGGATTAGGGACGGCGGTGGCCGAGGTCATCGCTGAAAAAGGCATCAAGTGCAAACTGGTCCGAATGGGCATCCAGGACCGCTTCCTGCACGGCGCCAGCCGCCCCACCCTGGCGAAGGAAAATAAGATGGACGGCTTGTTTTTAGTCCGGGAAATTGAAAAGATGGCCGGCAAGTCCTTCGGAATAACGCAGGAAGACCTGGGGTCGGTGCATCTGACCCCAGTCCACAGCGATTCCAAGGCGGAGGCTCTTTAATGGCTGACCCCAAACCCTGTAGCCATGAATTCTGCTCCAACTGCGACCGGTTCGGGGCCTGGTACCGCCTCACCGGCGACCGTCAGGAAGCCCTCACCAAAGCCAACGACCTCTGCCTGGAGCAAACCGTGGAGTTTCCCGCGGACCTGGTTCCGGAGGGATTCATCAAGGATCATGTGATCGGCCAGATCGCCGAGTTCGGGCCTGACCCCAGCGCGCCAGGGGAAGCCTCCAGGGCCCTCATCACCTTCCTGAACGACGACACGGGTTTCGAGCTGACCCAGGTCCTGAACGTCCTTTACGGCAACATCAGCCTGAAGAAGGGTTTCAGGCTTGATCTTATCAAGGACTGCCGGAATTTCTGGAACCGCTTCAAGGGCCCCCGGTTCGGCCGGGAAGGCCTGAGGAAATTATTGGGCGCGCCCGCGAGGCCGCTCCTGGCTTCGGCCCTCAAGCCTATGGGGCTATCAGCAACCGAATTGGCCGAAATGGCGGGACATTTCGCGGCCGGTGGGATCGACATCGTGAAGGACGACCACGGGCTGGCCAACCAGTCTTTCGCGGCTTTTTCCGAACGGGTCGAGCGTTGCGTCGAGGCGGTCCGGGTCGGGGCCAAGAAAGCAGGAAAACCCGCGCTCTACGCGCCCAATGTCACGGCCCCCGCGGGGGAGCTTGAGAGAAGGGCGAGGTTCGCAAAGGACAAGGGAGCCGGCGCCCTTTTAATCTGCCCAGGCTTGACGGGCATGGATTCCATGAGGGAGTTGGCCGACGACGACTCGGTGGACCTGCCGATCCTCGCCCATCCGGCCTTCCTGGGAAGCTTCGTCACCAGCCCCGACAACGGCATCTCCCATTTTGCGCTTTTCGGACAGCTCATGCGCATGGCCGGGGCCGACGCCAGCATTTTCCCGCACAGCGGGGGAAGGTTCGGCTTCAGCACGGAGGAATGCCGCAGGATCACGATGGGGGCCGCCATGCCCATGGGGAAATTAAAGCCCATCTTCCCCATGCCCGGCGGGGGAATGAACCTGAAAAGGGTGCCGGAGCTGGTGGAATTCTACGGCGGGGAGGTCATCTTCCTGGTGGGGGGGGACCTGGTGCGGCAAAGCCCCGATATCGAGGGGAACTGCAAGCTCTTCAGGGAAACCATCGACAGCAACTTCAAAATCCTGGCCGCGATGAAGAAGAAATAACCCGGAAAATAATTATTAGTTGCCATTGCTGTCCAAATTAAATAAAAACAAAGAAACAAAGATAAATAAAATCGGATTTTTAGCTGGGATTCAGGAAAAAATACTATTCACCACAGTTGTGCTTCGCACAGCACAGAGACTCAGTTAAAGCTTTGATCGTGACAAGAGCCTTGCTCTTGCGCCCTGCGAGCTTTATGGCGCATCCAAAGGCCTCGGAAAAATAGATTTTCCCGGAGGCCGTCGGCTGTGCCATAGAACACGATCTAAACAATAGTCCATTAAATCTTCCACTGTGTTGCGTTAGCACTGCGGTTCCCGTGGGAACCCGTGGTGAGAAGTTGTTGCTGTAGCTGAGTCCCTGAGTCCCTGTGGTGAATTGGTTTATCCCATGCATCTCTTGGGAATGGTGAGCGAGTAAAACGAGTCGAATCCACTAGAGTCTAATTTGGAAAGATGTAGTTTTATATTAAATTAGGGGCTAATAACGCTTCAAAATATTTTCGGGAGCGGTCCAGTTGAAAATCATCTATTTAGCCGGGATTAATAATTCGGGGCCCGGCCATTGGCAGAACTTTTGGTTCCAGCGCCTGGGCGGCGTCTGGGTGGAGCACCAGGATTGGGACAAGCCCAAAGCCGGGAACTGGGTCGACGACCTGGGAATGTTCATGAAACTCAACCCCGGCCCCAAGGTCCTCATGGCCCACAGCCTGGGCTGTCTTCTCGTTTCCCAATGGACGCAGTCCTTCAGGGACCCTGGGATCAAGGGGGCTTTTTTGGCGGCTCCCCCCGATATTCAGTCGGAAAGTTTTCCCAAGGAAGCGGCGGGGTTCAAGCCTTTCATCCAGTCCAAGTTCCCCTTTCCCTCGGTGATTGTGGCCAGCCGCAATGATCCTTACGCGACTTACGAGTTTTCCGGCCATTTGGCGGAGCAGTGGGGGTCCAAGCTGGTGGACGTGGGGGAGAAGGGGCATATCAACCTCCAATCCAATTTGGGCGAGTGGGAAGAGGGCTTTCAGCTCTTCAAGTCTTATTACGAGTCCCTGCGCTGATTTAGGACCGTCAGACATTTGCCGTCCAAATTAAATAAAAACCAAGAAATAAAATAAATAAATCAGATTTTTAGCTGGGATGCAGGGGATGGCAAGGCATTCATTACAGAATGAATTTTATATTTTTAATTTTAAGTTTTAAATGAAGGCTTGATTATCGATCGTGTTCTATGGCACATGCCGGCGGCCGATGGAAAAATTAATTTTTCCACGGTCCGCGGACAGGGCCATATCGCCAACGGCGCAAGAGCCGCGCTCTTGTCACGATCTGAAGTTTCTTTAAATCCCATGTATCCCATGCATCCGTGGCAAAAGCAGTAGCTGAGTCTCTGAGTCCCTGTGCCAATCTTCCATTAAGCATATGTGGAGATTGGTACGATACCAGCCCCCTATTAGTTTTATGGAGGGTTGGCATGAGGTGAATCGGTTTATCCCATGCATCTCTTGGGAATGGTGAGCGAGTAAAACGAGTCGAATCCACTAAAGTCTATTTTGGATAGGTGTGACCGTCAGAAAGATTCCTAAATACCCAAGTTTTTCAAAGATTTCCCCCAGTTAGGTTGGCTTGACTTCTCCTTTCTCCCGTGGGAATATGACCATGATAAGTGGTCACAAAGGAGAGCTTATGAAAACCATCGCCGCCGGTGTTTTTAAGGCCAAATGCCTGTCGTTATTAGATGAAGTGAGCAGCGCCCATGAGACTATCGTGGTCACCAAACATGGAATCCCAGTGGCTAAAATCGCTCCCGTTTTGAAGGAGAATGGTAAAAAAGGAACATTCCTTCATGGTAGTGTCTTGAGCGAAAAGGATATTGTCTCCCCGCTTGATGACACTTGGGAAGCCGATCAATGATCCTCCTGGACACCCACGCTTGGATTTGGTGGGCGGCGGGCTCTCCACAACTCTCCCCCATGGCTTCAAAAGCCATTCGGGCCGCGGACGGCATCTACGTTAATGCCATCAGCTGTTGGGAAGTAGGTATGTTGGTGGCGAAAAGACGTTTGGAACTTGATCGGGATGTTGAGGTATGGGTGGATCAAGCGTTAAAACTTCCGAAAATCCAATTGACACCCTTGACGCCCGCAATCGCCGTGAAGAGCACCCGGTTGGAAGGTGAATTTCACGGAGATCCAGTGGATCGTATTCTTGTAGCCACAGCCAAAGAGTATGGATGCCCAATTCTCAGCAAGGACAAACGCATCCGTGCGTTCCCTGGGCTGAAAGTGATCTGGTGATTGAGCAAAATGCCCAACCTGATCAAATTTTAATTTGAGCTTCAGCGCTGTTACCTGTCACCGACTGGTTTTAGGTAGATTTAAAATAACTGTCGTTTTAATGGAGGCGGGTATGAAAGTTGGAAATCAGTTTTTAGCCGGTCTTTTTGTTGCCGCGTGCGGCCTGTTATTCGTCCAACCGGCCTTTGCGTTTGATCCCCTGGCCTATACGAAATTTTTAGGGTTCCAGTTGGGGAAAAATACTTTGTCCGAGGTTGAGAAATCATTGGGAACGGATCCTATCGCTTCGACCGGTGAGGGCGAGGAGAATCCGGACTCCCGGTATTTCGTCACCCAGGATGGCTCCGTCGTTGTTGATTTCTGGTCGGGGGAAAAGGGAGGGGATCAAGAAACCCTCCTGGGTTTCACGGTTCATAAATCGGATCATTTCAAAATGAAAAAGGGGAAAACTTTCAGGCTCGCGAAATCCTTGGACGGGGATTTGGTGCAGGGTATCCGCCTGGGGATGAGCCGGAAAAGTTTTGATGATCTTTTTAAGGGCGGAATTCACTCGGCTGAAACCTTTGCCACGCCGAATAAAACAGAAATGTCCCAATTCGTTAAATTGTCCCTGATTGGAAAAGGGAAGATTTTCAATAAGGAAACGAATCAAAGCGTGGAATACGACGACGCCATTCTGATCATCGGCAAATTTGATAAAGACGGGTTGTACAGTTTAAACGTGAGCAGGCTTGAGCAAAACCGATGATTCGCTGATAGTGTGAACTGCGCGCAACTGGGCGCCCTTCTTATCCTTCCGTTTTCAGGCGGTAGCCCACCCCTGACTCGGTGAGAAGGTATCGGGGCCGGTCGGGGTCCGCCTCGATTTTATGGCGAAGCTGATAGACGTAAATCCGCAAATACTGCACCTGGTCCCCGCTGGCGGGACCCCAAACCTCCTGGAGAATCTGTTTCTGGGTCACCACCTTGCCCGAATGGCGGATAAGAAAGGCCAGCAGGTCGTACTCGTTGGGCGTCAGGTGGACTTCCTTGCCCCGGACGGTCACTACCCTGGCGGAAAGGTCCACCTTGAAATCGGGCGTCTCAAAGAGGGGGGCCTGTTTCCCCCCGCTTTTCAGGAGCGTGGAATGCCGCAGGGCCACGCGGATGCGCGCCATCAACTCCCCCACGTCAAAGGGCTTGGTCAGGTAGTCGTCCGCGCCGGCGTCGAGGCCCGCGATCTTGTCCTTCTCCTTGCCCCTGGCCGTGATGATGACGATGGGCACCGTGGTCCATTCCCTCAGGCGCTTCACTACCTCCAGGCCGTCCATGTCGGGAAGCCCCAGGTCCAAAAGCACGATATCCGGATTGTGCGACGAGGCCAGGGCCAGGCCCTCCCCGCCCGTTTGGGCCTCCACCACCTTGAAGGAGTGGCTTTGAAGTGTGGGGCGCAGGAACCGCCGGATGGGAAGCTCGTCCTCGATAAGCAGGATCACGCCTTGGTCAGCCATGGGTTTCCTCCTGGATTTTAACGACCTCGCCGCGGAGGGGAATGGTAAAACGGAACAAGGCGCCGCCCCCGGGATTGTCGAGTGCCTCAATTGTGCCGCCGTGGATCTCCACGATACCCTTGCAGATGGAAAGGCCCAGCCCCGCTCCGCCTTTTTTCTCCTTTTGCGGGCCCTGATAAAACTTGTCGAACAGCCTGGCCGGGTCTCCGTCCTGGAGCCCCGGGCCCTTGTCGGCCACCTGGACGATCAACTCTTTGCCGCGCAAATCGGCCGAGATGGTGATGGGGGACCCTTCGGGGGTGTATTTCAGGGCGTTCTCTAAAAGGTTCACCACCACCTGCTCGATTAACAGCCCGTCCATGGGGATGAGGGGCAAGTCCGGGGCGATCCGGGTGTGGAGGTCCCTTCCCTTGAGTTTCTTTTCCAGGCGGGAGATGGCGGTGCCGATCACCTCGGCTGGGTGCTGGTTCTCCAGGTTGGGTTTCACGGTGCCGGATTCCAAGCGGGTCATATCCAGCAGGTTCGTGACGAGGCGTTCCAGGCGCTCCGTCTCGCCATAGACGTTCTCCAAAAGGTCCTTCCGGATGGAGGCGTCCAGGGCCTGCCCGTTTTCCAGGAGACTCGAGATGGAACCTGCGATGGCGGCCAGGGGCGTTCGAAGGTCGTGGGAAACCGAACTCAAGAGGGAACTGCGGAGTTTCTCCGTCTCCACTTGCATTTGGGTCTGTCTCTGCTTGTCCTCCAGCTTGTCCCCGGCCACAGCGAGTGCTGTCTGGTGGGCGAAGGCTTCCAGCAGGTGCAATTGTTCGGGAATGAACAATCTTTCCGGGTCCTTGGTTTTAACCCCCAGAGCGCCCACGGGAGCGCCGGTGGCCAGGAGGGGAAGGTAAAGGGCCTCGGTGGAGGGAAGGGTGTCGGTTCCCCTGCCCGCCATCTGCCCCAGGTCGAAGGCCCAGTGGGCCACCCCCATTTCCTTCGCGGTCAGGTTGAAATCCTCCACCGCCCCGCATTGGATCTTCAAGCGTCCCTCCGAATCCGGCAGGAAGGCCACTACGGAGGAGTCGAAAACCTCTGAAATATGTTTGACCGCGATATCCAGTAGTTCCGCCGTGCCCCTTGTGGAGGCCAGCTCCCGGGAAAGAGCGTAGAGGGCGGCGGTGCGCCTCTCCCTCAAGCGCGAGAGCCTGGCTTGTTGGCGCACCCTCACCGTCAGGCTGCTGATGGAAAGGCCCACCAGGAGCATCACGAGGAACATGAAGACGTATTGGGTGTCAGATACGGCGAAGGAAAAACGAGGGGTCACGAAAAAGTAGTCGAAGGCGATGACGCTTAAGAACGACGCCAGGGTGGAGGGGCCGATTCCCTGGCGAGAGGAAAGCGCCAGGATGCCCAGGAGATAGACCATGATCAGGTTTGCCAGGTCCACGTGGTTGAAGAGAAGGAAGGAGACTCCCGTGGAAGCCGCCACGGCCAGGAGGGCCCAAGCGTAGCCGGACCATTTCGGGGCTTTGGGGAGGGTCCTGCGTCCCAGGGGCTTCAGATCCTCTTCCTCGCCCCGTGTGGCATAGACGTCGATATCCCCGCTTTTTCGCAGGAGCTGGTCCACGGGGGAGGGGGCAAAGAGGCTTTTCCAGGAGTAACCGGTGGGCTTGCCGATGAAGATCTTGGTGACGTTGCGTTCCCTGGCGTAATCGATGACTTCCTCGGAAAAGTTTGTCCCGCTGAGGGTCGCGGTTTCGGCTCCCAACTGCTCGGCCAGCTTCAGGTGCTGTATGGCCCTGGCCCGCACGTTCGCCGGAAGGCGCTCCTGGGCCGGTGTCTCCACGTAAATGGCGATCCAGTCCGCCTTGAGGCTTTTCGCCATTCGGTGGGCTGAGCGCACCAGGCTGGCGGAGGAGGTGCTGGAACTTACGCAAACCAGGAGCCTCTCGACCGTGGCCCAGGTCTTGGTGATGGATTTGTCCCTGCGGTAAACCAGGACCTGGTCGTTCACCCGGTCCGCGGTGGTGCGAAGGGCCAGCTCCCTCAGCGCGGTCAGGTTGCCCTTGCGGAAGAAATTTTGCCCCGCCTTTTGGGCCTGCTCGGGGCGGTAAACTTTCCCCTCCTCCAGGCGTTTCAGGAGATCGTCCGGGGGAAGGTCGATCACCTCCACCTCGTCGGCCAGGGAAAGGACCTTGTCGGGGAGCGTCTCGCGAACGACGATGCCCGTGATCTGGGCCACGATATCGTTGAGGCTTTCCAGGTGCTGGACGTTCAGGGTGCTATAGACGTTGACGCCGGAATCCAGGAGTTCCTGGACGTCCTGCCAGCGTTTGGGATGCCGCGACCCTTCCGCGTTGGTGTGGGCCAGCTCGTCCACCAGCAGGAGCCCCGGGCGGCGCTTAAGCGCCCCGTCAATGTCGAATTCCTTGAAGCTGGTTCCCCGGTATTCCACATCGCGCGCTGGGAGCAGTTCCATCCCATCCATAAGGGCGGCGGTTTCCCCTCGGCCGTGGGTCTCGACGATCCCCACCACCACGTCCAATCCCTCAGCCTTTTTGGCGCGGGCGGCCTCCAGCATGGCATAGGTTTTTCCCACGCCGGGCGAGGCCCCGAAGAATATCTTGAGCTTTCCCTTGCGGGAGACCGCTTCCTGGGCCTGCATGCGTTCCAATAGGGCGTCTGGATCGGGTCTTTTATCAATCATTAGAAATTACCAATAGTGTCATTGCGAGAAGCCACCCCAATCGGGGCGCTTGCGACGAAGCAACCCCAGTTAAGTCTTTAGAAAAGATTTTATGCCCTAGGAAGAGATACGGCAATCAAAGCGGGCTCGGAATCCCTTTATTTTAATCTTTTCCATATAATTCGTCAGAGAACGGGGGAAACCACCTTGGGTTAAAATATAACCCATGAAAGACTTTCTTTACTGGCGGGATGAGATCCAAAAAGCGAAAACACCCCTGCTCCTTAAATTGGCCGGGGAAAGGCCGTCGAATTCTAATTTTTAATTGAGGGCTTGTTTATTGATCGTGTTATATGGCTCAGCCGACGGCTTCCGGGAAAAACTATTTTTCCGGAGGCACTTGGGCTTGGCCATATCGCCAACGGCGCAAGAGCTATGCTCTTGTCACGATCTAAAGATATTCGCCTTTTGCTTTGTGGTAGCAGGGTCTCCGAGTCTCTGAGGTAAATCGGTTTATCCCATGTATCCCATGCATGCCAGCCTACCATAAAGATGTTATGGGGGCTGGTATCGTGCCGATCTCTCAATGTTTTTATGGATGATCGGTACAACTGTGGCAAAAGACTATTTAGGACCGTTGTGATTCGGAATTTAAAATTGATGTTTTGACAAGGCACTGGGATTAAATGGGGAACAGGTGGGGATTCTCCGGAAAATGTACGCAGCGAGAATGAAAAAGCTGAAGGCCGAGTACAAGGACGTTCCAGGCGCCAACCGGCCAGAATTTCATGGAGCCCCACGGGCAAGCTCGTAGTACCTATATCGACTCACCTCCGC
Organism: candidate division FCPU426 bacterium; assembly: GCA_963796105.1. GTDB lineage: Bacteria > Oederibacteriota > Muellerivitia > Muellerivitales > Muellerivitaceae > CAWCKJ01. The sequence continues at coordinate 6,671 of CAWCKJ010000009.1, read as the reverse complement.
CATCCGCTTGCGCGAGGCTTCAGAGGACAGGCGGCTTCGGCGAGTATCCGCCGACATGACGTATGCGGAATCCACCGTAGCCCTTCTTTCAGCCATTCATCCCCGGCTAAAGCCGGGGTGTTCTGGCGAAGGCGGATAAATAATCCATTTCTATAAAATTGCACAAATCCTGGAGTTCCAAACTCTCTGCGAAATTAATGTTTCTGGGTTTTCATTGTTTTGCCGTCTATTCCTAACACCTCACTCTCTATCCCCAGAAGCTGCCTGTCTACCGAAGCTTATGCGAAGGTAGATAGCGTAGGGGGGCTAATTCCTCATTTCTAATTGTTGATGTGGTGGCATAATAAGAGCCTGTTTTTGGCATAGGGTTTTGGGATGAATCCAAAGTGATAAATGTTGTCCTGACCCCTTTGTTCTTACAACTATGACTCGAACGGATTTTTAACTTCCGTGGTACCACCCCAGCCAGGGGCGGGAGTAACCTACACTTATGACAATTGTGGAAGGACGCATACCAGGTCAGACGCCGCCAATGGAACCCTTGTTTATCATTACGACAACGGGGATCGTGTAACGAGAATCGATTTCCCGGATTTGACGCATGAGACCTATTCCTACGCCAAGCTGGACTTGGTCTCCTTCACGGACAGGCAGAACCGCACGACCGGCTACCAATACGACGCAGTCCAAAGGTTGACAGCTGTGACCGACCCCAAACAGCAATCCACCGGTTATGGCTGGTGCGCCTGTGGGGCATTGGCAAGCCTAACCGACCCGAAAGGAAACAAGACCTCCTGGAACAGGGATCTGGAAGGACGTGCCATCAGCAAGACCTACCAAGACGGGAGCCAATACATTTACCAGTATGATTCGGCTGGCGAGCGGTTGTTCCAAGTGACGGACCCCAACCAGCAAGTGACCCAGTACAAGTATGATACGGATGACAAGGTACTGAACGTAAATTATTTCAACGTGAAGGCGGCCACCCCAAGCGTTTCTTTGGCCTACAACGACCCACAATTGGGTCGTTTGACGAACATGACGGACAGTACTGGAACCTCCACATACCAGTATTACCCCTTTGGGCAGGTGGGTGGGGGAAGGCTGGAAAGTATTCAACAGCCTGTGGGAGCGGCCTCTGCCGCGATTTCTTATGTCTATGACGCCGATGGACGTGTGATTAATAGGTCCATTGACGGCGTGGCCGAGACTTATGGTTATACAAACGCGGAATTAGCGACAGTTACCAATCCTCTGTCGCCTTCTGGGGCTTTCACCTATAACTACGATCCCCAATCGGCCAGGCTTACCCAAGTTAACTATCCAAATGGCCAGCAGACGAACCTGGATTATTTCAATCCATCCAACCCTATGGGAGCTTCTGGAAGCCTGAAGGATATTACCAACATCGGTGCGGGCGGTACCAGCGGACAAACACTTTCCAAGTTCAGTTACACTTACAATCCGGAAGGCGATATCAAAAGCTGGCAACAGCAATTGGATAACAACCCGGCAGACGCCAAGACCTACGCCATGGGTTATGACCCAGATAGCGAACTCCAAGCTGCGACAATGACCGCTGGTACGAGCGGATTTGACGGCCTAACGGCCAACCAGTCGGTGACTTATGGTTATGATGCGGCGGGGAACCGAATGATAGAACACACCCCTACTTATGACCACACCTTTGCCACCAACAACCTAAACCAACTCACCAACGAAACGGACAAACCCATCAGTGTTACCGGTGCCACAAGCCGCTCGGCGGCAGTGACAGTGAATGGCCAGGCGGTGACTGAAGATGCGAATAACAAATATTCAACTACCATCCAGCCCATTACGGGCACTAGCACACCCCTCACGGTAACAGAGGTGGCCAGTGATGGTACGGTGAATATCGTGAAAAACCATGTTTTGAATACGGTGCCGTACCAGTATGACGCGAATGGAAATGAATTGGCATCCCAAGCGTATAACTATACCTGGGACGCTGTTAACAGACTCGTAGGAATGACAAGCCTCAACCCCACTCCCCCCACTGTCCCCGACACCCTCACTTTTTCTTATGACGGATATGGCCGTCGTGTGGGAATTGTTGAATCCCACGGTTCAACGGTGCTAACCAGCAAGACATTTGTCTGGATTGGGGCGTCGCTATGCCAGGAGAGGGACAGCACAGGGCACACGGTCACGAAACAGTTCTTTGACTATGGGGAGCAAATCAACGGGACGAATTATTATTACACGCTTGACCACCTGGGAAGCGTGAGGGAAATGACTACTAGTAGTGGAACAGTCCAGGCGAGCTACGATTACGATGCCTTTGGCAGGCAGGCTGTCTTTAGTCAGGCGGTGACGACGGACTTTGGGTATACCGGGATGTACATGGAGAGGGCGGCCAACCTCGAGCTGACTTTGTACAGGGCTTATGACGCGAATATGGGGAGATGGTTGAACCGTGACCCGTTGGCTGAATTTGCTGGGAATAATTTATATGAAATGGTAAACAATAACCCATTCCAATGGGTTGATCCATTTGGGCTTTGGGGTTCTTATAAAAATAAATTACCCCCGAACTGGAATCGCCCTGTCACTCCGGGAGATGTAAAACTTTTTTGCGATTGCGTTGGGCTTGCTTGTGCCTTTGTTCTTCCGGAAATTCCACTTGTTGTGGATTCGGGAGATTTGACCTTGTATGTGCTTGGCTTATCCAATGCGCAAAAAGTAAAAAATATTGTAGGGTTAGCGGGTGCTGCGAAAGGAGCTTTAGGCATTCAACAAGATATAAAAGATAATCAAACTGCTCCGACTCCCCAAACAGGGAATCCACCCAACAGTGGTTGCCATGGTAAAAAATAAATGAAAATTAGGAGATGTTAACTTTTTTGGAGGAATTTAGTGAAATGGTTAAATTTGAGTAATACTCCTTTATCACCTCGTGAGTTACAGGAATTGTATGTAATGCTAATTGTGGTTTTTGTTGGTGCCTTATTATTCTTGAGGCCGAAGAAATCAGACTACAAAAATTATTTTATAGCTTGGATTTTATTCCTGGCCTTGGTGGCCTTGGTAATGGGAACGATTTGGTTTTTGTTTTACTTTCGAATAATTCCTTATTCTTTTGGTGCGGGTTTTTTGGATCAAGGTTATTGGATGATTTTGGTGGCAATAGCCGCAGTCGCAATTCTTAATTCATTTGACGCTCTTGCAAAACGGTTCAAAATAAAAAAATAACGACTATTGAAGAATCAAACAGCGCAAACAAATGGTAATTTTTCCTTTGTTCAGCCTTTTCCTTCTCGACCTTCCAAGCCCTCAATATGTTGTCCGCATTTATTTGGTAATGAAGAGGTGAAGAATGAAAAGGTTTTTTTGGTTTATTGGTTTTATTTTTGTTTGTGTTTCCGTCGGCTTTTCACAGGAAGTTTCACTGACTTATAACCCCGAGCTTGTAAAGACGGCAACTGACTTGTTGGCCCACGAATATCCTGGTTATACCGTGATGAAATTAAGCAATGTGGATGGTGACATCCGAGAATACTTTAAAAAGAATCATCCCAAGAAAAGTCCGGGATTGGTGATTGGAAACTTTCGGTGTCCTTCGGTCACTGATTGCGCGGCGTTGTTGGTGGACTCCAAAAAACCGGAATCGGGCATCAAGTTTTTCGTGCTAGTCCTGGGTTTGAATACGGCCAAACCGGAAGTCCAATTGATCCAAGACTTTAGAGTATTTGCCCCTCCCATACTTGATATGTATTTGTTGTATGAACCCCAGGGGAAAATCCAAGACGTGGGAAATGGTAAATGGGTGGACATGACAAGCGCCGGTTTTTCTTTTAACCCCTTCGACAAGGGCGGCGAAAGGGTTTATTACTGGAAGGGCGAAAAATTAAAAACCGTATGGGTGACCGACTAACTAATGTCCGAGAAGAAAGTTAAATCCCACTAGCCTTCAAAGTCCAAGATACGGGTGACTGTTTCCGCTGGGATGAAGTGATGCTTGGGCTCAGGTGCCAGGCGCGGCTGGCCCTTGTGGATTTCCCCGGCCACGCAAGCGGGCACGTAGAGGCCGTCCTTTTTGTCCCCGTATTCAAAGATGGCGAGGACAAATTCCCCCCCGAACTCGTCTGATGGTTCCCCCACCTGGGCCGCGTAACTTCCCCCGTTGCGGCTGTATTCCAGCCGGTAGATGCGCCGGGCCGTGGGCGGTTTGGGGAAGTTGGGGCGTATGGTCTCGTAAACTTCCTCGGCCATTTCGGGCGGGCAATGGGGGATGAAGAACTTCACGGCTTTCCTTTGGCGTTCCAGGCGGCCAAGGTGGTGTCGAGGTATTGGGCTACGGTTTTGCGGATGGGTTCCGGTAGCTTCTCGATTTGGGCGATACGCCGCCGCAGGCGGTTGTCCTTCTTTTCTTCTTTGACCTTTTCCAAACCCAACAACTGGTCGGCGGTGACGTTGAGGGCTTTGCAGAGCTTGTAGAAGGCGTGCAAGGGCGGGTTGCCGTCGTGGATTTCGTAATGGGCGATCATTCTTTGGGATGTTCCCACGGCGTCGGCGAGCGAGTATTGGGAATACCCGGCGGCTTTCCGCAGGCGGGCAAGGCGTTTGCCGAAGGATTCGGAACCTGGGAGAGCGGGCACTTTGACGCGGGGCAAGGGTTGCTCCTGGGAGTGGTTTTGAGGGGAATTGTAGGTCATGAAGCTCCTTTTCATTGGGTGATTGACAAAATGATGCACCTAATGTATTACTCTTGAACAGAAGAAAAAAGGGGATTCGGGCCACGAGGCCCTTGACAAGTTTTTTGGGGGGCGGATTTGAGCTACAAACAGAACAGGATGAAGATGGCCACCCCGCCCAATGCCAAGACCGCCCCGGAGGTACAGCGCCAAAGGCTCTTGAACCGGGTGGCCGCCCTGTACCACCAGAGCTTTGAGGAAGACCCCAAGGGCCGGGACTACCTGGCCCAGGTGGGCTTGAAGGAAACTTCCGTCCTGGACGGTTTCCAAACGGGGTGGGTAAATGGTTCCTTGCTTGCCACGATCCCGGAAGAATCCGAATTGACCGAACACTTGAAGGCCCTGGGGCTCATGGACGAACAGGCCCAGGAAGTGTTGGCGGGTTGCGTGGTGTTCCCGTGGTTTGCCGAGTCGGGCGACTGCGCGGGACTGTACGGCCTCAAGGCCGGAAGCGGTGAGGGCGTGTTGGTGCCCGGAGCGGCGTCGGGCGTTTGGAATTGGCAAGCCTTGAAGCGTGGCCGCTCGGTGATTTTGACTTCCTCCATCCTGGACGCCCTTTTACTTTCCCAGGCCGGTTTCAAGGAAGTGCTTTGGACGCAGGGCGACGAGGGGTTATCCCAAGACCACTTGCGGCTGTTTCAACAACACGGACTCAAAGAAGCTTACGTCACTTTTTCCAGCCCCTACATCATGGCCCAACTCAAGGAAGAGGAAGTCACGGCCTACCCCGTGAAGCTCCCACCCTTGCCGGTGGAACCTTCCGTTATCGAGTGGGCCTTGAAGGAAGCCAACGGCCAGACGCCCATCCGATCCGAGGAAGTGAAGAAGCGGGAACCGTCGGGCCTTGAGAGGAACGAATCCGGTTTTTCCATCCAGTACGGGGAGAGGCGCTACGAGGTCAAGGGCGTGGAGAAGTCCAAGACCAAGTTGAAAGTCACGGTGAAGGCTTTCTGCGCGGACATGCCCAAACGGTTCTACCTGGACAGCGTGGACTTGTATTCGCACCGGGGCCGGGTGTTGTTCGCCAAGGCTTGCGGCGTTTGTTTCGCGCAGGATGAGGGGCTCATCCAGGAAGACCTGGGGAAGCTCATCGAGACGGCGGAAAAGTTCGAGCCGGAGGACGCGCCGAAGGTTCCAGCCTTCACCATGACCAAGGAGCAGGAGCGGGAGGCCTTGGGCTTCCTGAAAGACCCCCGGTTGCTTGACCGAATCCTGGAAGATTTCGAGGCTTGCGGGTTGACGGGGGAGGAAGCCAACAAGCTCATGGGGTATTTGTGCGCGGTGTCCCGGAAGCTGGACGACCCCTTGAGCATGTTGGTTCAATCAAGATCGGCGGCGGGAAAGTCTTCCCTGCAAGACGCGGTTTTGCGGTTCGTGCCCAGGGAGGACTACGAGAAATATACCCGGCTGACCGGACAGGCCCTTTTCTACAAGGCCGAGGGCGGTTTGTGCCACAAGCTTTTAGCCATCGAGGAAGAAGGGGGAATGCGGGAAGCGGGGTACTCCATCCGAAACCTGCAAAGCTCCAAGGCCCTTTCGATTGCCACGACCGGGAAAGACCCGGTAACGGGGAAGCTCCGTACCGCCGAGTACCAGGTCAAGGGGCCGGTGTCCCTGATGCTCACGACCACGGCGGTGGATATGGACTACGAAACCCAAAACCGGTTTATCACCCTGACCATTGACGAGTCCAAGGAAATGACCGAGCGAATACTTGAGAACCAGAGGGCCTTGGAAACCCTGGAAGGCATCAAGAAACGGCGGGAACAGGAACGGATAGCGGCCAAGCACCAGAACGCCCAAAGGCTCTTGAAGCCCTTGGCCGTGGTGAACCCCTACGCCCCGAAGCTGACCTTCCCGGCCAGCAGTTTGAGGGCTAGGCGCGACCACAAGAAATATCTTGGAATCATCAAGGCCATTGCCTTCCTGCACCAG
>CAWCKJ010000008.1:0-202329 GCA_963796105.1 candidate division FCPU426 bacterium | reverse complement strand
TTAGCACCGTTGAACCGTGGGATTCAACAATTCCCACACGACGGCCATATCCGTCATAAGAAAAAGTGAGGGTGTCGGGGACAGTGGGGGGAGTGGGATTGAGGCTTGTCATTCCTACGAGTCTGTTAACCGCGTCCCAGGATAGTTATATTGCTTGGGATGCCAATTCATTTCCATTCGCGTCGATGGTGCTCCAATACATTTTTCCCCATGACACCGAAAAGCCTTGCGGCTTCTCGCTTTCGGACGATTCAGCCTCTTCAAGGCCCCAAAATTCCGCACGGTTTTTTTCGAGTGTCATAAGCATATAGGTATATATATTACCCCTCCAAGCACCACCAACCCACCAAGTTTTCTTCTTGGCCAGCTTCAATTTGGGAGCCCCACAGGGGCGGACGGGGCCACAAATCTGCCGAAGCGAACCGAAGCGGAGGCGGCTTTGTGGCAAGGGTGGGCGGGGGAACAATGACCCAAGACCGGGGCTTTCAGTGCCGGGCAAAACGAGATACGCCGTTCTTTGCCCGGCCTGAAATCCCCGGCCACCTACAGCCTAGCCCCTAGGCCGGCAGGCAATCGCCTGACGGCCACCGGGGGCCACCGCGGCCGCTCTTAGGCCAAGGTGTGGGGGGCAGGATGAACATTGTCAAAGGCTGTGACCCGAAGGGCAAACCACGGAGGGTTTGCGCCACTCCCCCAGGGACCACGTAGGCGAGAACCACTTTGCCTTTCTCGCCGTAGTGGGGATGGGTTTCCCCCTTTGGCCATTCCTTGCTGAGGGGGCGCCTCGGAAGAGGGATTCCAAAGGGGGAAACCAAGGCGGGGGAGGGGCGGCACTGCCTTTGCTCCTTGCCTTGGCTGATCGTCTTAGGTTGTTTGTTTAGGGATAAAGTGGGGGTTTCGGTCTCGGCGGCAAGTGAACGACTTCGCCTTTGGGAAATGCAGGCCGTAACTCGTCGACGCTTTTCGTCACTTGGCTTCCATTCTTCATCTTCAACACGTATTGCCCGGATTCAGTCCAACCTTTAACAACGCCTTCCGCGCCGCTGTCTATCACAACCACTTTTTCTCCAACGGCGTAAATTCTTGGAACTTTTTTCTTAGCCGGGCGTTTCATTTTTAAAGCCTCATGAATTCTTCGGGACTGATTTCGGCTTGTTTCAAAATAGCCCTCAACGTCCCTTCCGGCACGTCTCCCGGATGGTTGACCAGCGTCGTTCTCGCCCTGGTCGTTGGGTTCCACCAGATTTCATGGCTTCCCTTGGCTTGCCGGTCAAACTCAAACCCGGCCTTTCTCAATTTGGCGGCCACATCGCGGTAACGGAAACCGCTCAACCGCCCCATCAGGGAAGGCCGACGGGAATATTAATATCCAATCCCTTCTTCTGCACCTCTTTCAACCCGGCAGGAAGGGGGTCTTTGTGTTGGACGTAGGACTCCACCAGCTTGCGTGCCACATCCTGGGCGATCTCCAACGTCTCCCCGATGGTTCGGCCCTGTGCCACCAACCCGGGAAGGGCGTCACTCGTCGCCAAGTATCCGCCTTCTTTCAATGTCTCGATATGCAATTTGAGAACCGCTTCACTCATGACCTGCCCCCTTTTTTAGCCTTAATTCATTGTACCAAAACCACCTCAAAAACCCTTTGCCTGAAAAAACAAAAGGCAGAAGATCCACCCCATGAGGGTCAATCTTCTGCCTCGTTTTATACCCTTTCCCTTTCTCTTGGATGATATTTCTGGTGTGCTTCCTTCAAGTCGGCAATCGTCACTGACGTGTAAACCTGTGTGGTGGTCAAACAGGCATGGCCCAATAGCTCCTGGATGTGCCGCAAGTTGGCCTTGTTCCTCATCATCTGGGTCGCGCAGGTATGCCGTAGGCTGTGGGCCGTCACCGTCTTCCCCAGCTTCGCTTTCTTGGCGTACTTGCGGACAATCGAGGCGATCACCGCCCGCGCCATCTGGTAGCCTTGAAGCGACAGGAACAAGCAACGGTTGTCCTGGCCCTTCACCAAGTGGGGCCTCACCGCCTTGACGTAGTTCTCCACGTACCGGCTGGCAATCTTCCCCATGGGCACAACCCGGTCTTTCCCACCCTTGCCCTGGTTCACCCTCACAAAGCCCTCGTCCGTGTCCATGTCATCCACCCTCAAGGCCCCTAGCTCGGAATTCCTCAAGCCCGTCGAATAGAAGACTTCCAGCATGGCCCGGTCACGGTATCCCATGAGGGAATGGGTGTCCGGTGCCCGCAAGAGCTTCGTCACTTCCTTGCGGGTCAGGATGGATCGGGGAAGCCGTTTCGGGGCCTTGGCGTAGGACACGTCCCGGCTCGGGTCTTGCGCCAAGTAGTCCTCGTTTTTCAGGAACCGGAAGAACAGCTTGGTCACCCTCAAGGTGTTGTTTTGGGTCGCTACCCCATTGGGTTCCCCCTTGTCGTTGGTTTCCTCGTGCAAGTGGGCCTGATAGTCCCCCACCAAGTCACGGGTCACCGCCGCAATGTCGGAAACCCCCATCACCCCCAGGAACCGGAAGAACTTGAACAGGTGGAAACGCCTTTCCTCGACGGTTCTCTTGGCGTAGTTTAAGACCTGTAGGCGTTCCAGGTACTTTTCCCCGTAGGCGTCCAGGTCAAGCATGGGCCGCCCCCCGCTTCCAAAGGATGAAGGGCTCCACCTGCTCCTTTTCCACCGGGTCTTTCTCCCTCGGGTGCGTCTCCTGGTGGGCCTTCTTCACGTCCACCCCGGCCACCTTCACGTAAAGCTGGGTCACCCTCAAATCCGAATGCCCCAGGAGTTGGGAAACCAGGATCACGTCCGCCCCGTTCTTGACCATGTGGGTGGCGAAGGTATGCCGTAGCGTGTGGGGCGAAATAGGCTTTTCAATCCCCGCTTCCCGCCCGGCCAGCCTCACCATGAGCCCCACCGCCACCCGGCTCAAGGGCGTTCCAAGATTGCTCATCCACAAACGGCCCCGGCTGTCACCCTGCCGGACAAGCTGGGGCCTGACCTCGGCCATGTATTGCTTGAGGAATGACTTTGCCATCTCCCCCAAAGGCACCACCCGGTCTTTGGGTCCCTTGCCCTCGTTCACCCTCAAAAGCCCCTCGTCCAGGTTGATGTCCTCCACCTTCAAGGCCATCATTTCCCCCAGGCGGATACCCGTCGAATAGAAGACTTCCAGGATGGCCCTTGAACGGATGCCCATCGGGGTCATGATGTCGGGCACCGCCAACAACCACTCCACTTCCTCCTGGCTCAACACAAACCGGGGTAGGCGGCTGGGCCGCTTGGGTTCCCGGATCGCCTCCGCCGGGTTGATGAGAATCCTTTGGACCGATTCCAGCCATTCAAAGAACCTCTTGACCCCCCGTATCCGGGCGCAAACCGAGGCATACCCAATGGGGCCTCCCTTCTTGCCTTTCGCCGTCCCCAGGTGCAGGACGTAGGCTTGCAGGGTGTCTTTCCCCACCCTCCGCACGTCCCGGATGCCCTTCCCCTCCAACCACTCGAAGAAATGGGCCACGTTCCCGGCGTAATCCGCTTGGGTTTCGGGCTTGTAGCCCTTGGCCCCCATGCACCTCACGAAGTCCTTCAACTCTTCATCAAAACCTGCTTCCATACGGCCTCCCTTGGACAAAAAGATTCCCTCCCCACCCCATAGCTCTGCTACGGGGCAAGGTAACGGGGGGATTCAAACTGAGTGTCGATCGACACTGATGCGGAGTGAGATGGGTCGGGCGCAGGCTTTTTGCTAAACGCCTTTGGGCATAACGGTTTTAGGAAAATAAAGTATCAACGCACGCCGATACTTACGGGGGGAACACTTCCAGGTATGACAACCTCACCCCAGGGGGGGGTATAAGACCTTCTCGCGCCAAGCCACCAAGTGGCCCTCAATCACTCAAGACCCCGCATGTTCACAGGGCTTAGCCGTTGCCTTGCCTCGCCACCAAGTGACCTCCAAGTACCCTCCAAGTCACCTAGTCAGCCACCTCAACCGCCCGCGCTACTCACCTCACCCACACACCCCAAACCATGAACAAAAATTGCTACTGAGGGGGTGGGGTCTGCCGTCGCTGTCTCAATGAAACTCAATAAAACCAATGAAAAAATCTGCAATTTCGCTTTAATCAGATTCAAGTTCCGTGTAAACCCGTTTTACCTTTAGCTCTACCTCTCTCACCTACCCTACCCTGATGCAGATCAAGGGGGGTTCGCCATCGCTCTTTCCAAAAATCCGCAAATTTACTAACTCAAACTTACTTTTCCAGTTCAAATGAATTGAACCAAACCAGGCCACCTACTCAACCCCATTACCACCACCAAACCAACCATACCCAATCCACCACCCAACCTTGATGCTCGGATAGGGGGGTTCGCCATAGCTTTTTCCAGAAGTCAGCCAATTACCCCGGTAAAACCTGGATTTTCATGTCCTACTGTCGGACATTTTAGTTCCATGGCTCGGAACTATTTCCCCACCAGTTTCTTGATGCGTTGATAGCTGGGTTCGCCGTCGCACAATTTCAAAAACCGTTATTTCAGGCTCAAAATTCCGCCAAAAAGACTTTAGTGGACTAAAGTTTTTCCGCCCCCCCCCAGGGGTTCCGTCAACCTGGATCAACCGTTTTTGATACTGTTGGGGCCGGGGTCGGGCACGACACCTTCTCCGATCTGCTGACCCCACAAGGGTTTTGGCCCCCTTCATGGCTTAATGGGATTAAGCTAGAGCCTCCACCTTCGTCAACCCGGCCAGGATGGGCTTTTCATCCTCCGGGGCTGTTAGCTCGTACACGTACTCCTTGCCCTTCTTCCCCGTCACCGAGTAGAGGTATTCCAGGTCGGTAAGCTCCTGGATATGGGTCTTCACCTGGAAATCGCTCCACCCCGAAAACTCCCGGATATCCCGCCGGGTGAACCGGTAGGCCTTGCCCTTCCCCTTTGCCATGTCCCGGATGGTCCCCAACAAGGCCCGGCTGGGGGCTGATAGCTCCCCCACCGTCTGCCCCAGGATTTCCCCGGCCAAGCGGTTGGCCTTCTCAATATCCCCCGGCTCCACCTCGATATAGGGCAGGGTTTCCCCCTCTAGGGTGTAGGTCTTGACCTCCCTCTGGTACTGGTGCAGGAAGGCAATGGCCTTGATGATTCCAAGATATTTCTTGTGGTCGCGCCTAGCCCTCAAACTGCTGGCCGGGAAGGTCAGCTTCGGGGCGTAGGGGTTCACCACGGCCAAGGGCTTCAAGAGCCTTTGGGCGTTCTGGTGCTTGGCCGCTATCCGTTCCTGTTCCCGCCGTTTCTTGATGCCTTCCAGGGTTTCCAAGGCCCTCTGGTTCTCAAGTATTCGCTCGGTCATTTCCTTGGACTCGTCAATGGTCAGGGTGATAAACCGGTTTTGGGTTTCGTAGTCCATATCCACCGCCGTGGTCGTGAGCATCAGGGACACCGGCCCCTTGACCTGGTACTCGGCGGTACGGAGCTTCCCCGTTACCGGGTCTTTCCCGGTCGTGGCAATCGAAAGGGCCTTGGAGCTTTGCAGGTTTCGGATGGAGTACCCCGCTTCCCGCATTCCCCCTTCTTCCTCGATGGCTAAAAGCTTGTGGCACAAACCGCCCTCGGCCTTGTAGAAAAGGGCCTGTCCGGTCAGCCGGGTATATTTCTCGTAGTCCTCCCTGGGCACGAACCGCAAAACCGCGTCTTGCAGGGAAGACTTTCCCGCCGCCGATCTTGATTGAACCAACATGCTCAAGGGGTCGTCCAGCTTCCGGGACACCGCGCACAAATACCCCATGAGCTTGTTGGCTTCCTCCCCCGTCAACCCGCAAGCCTCGAAATCTTCCAGGATTCGGTCAAGCAACCGGGGGTCTTTCAGGAAGCCCAAGGCCTCCCGCTCCTGCTCCTTGGTCATGGTGAAGGCTGGAACCTTCGGCGCGTCCTCCGGCTCGAACTTTTCCGCCGTCTCGATGAGCTTCCCCAGGTCTTCCTGGATGAGCCCCTCATCCTGCGCGAAACAAACGCCGCAAGCCTTGGCGAACAACACCCGGCCCCGGTGCGAATACAAGTCCACGCTGTCCAGGTAGAACCGTTTGGGCATGTCCGCGCAGAAAGCCTTCACCGTGACTTTCAACTTGGTCTTGGACTTCTCCACGCCCTTGACCTCGTAGCGCCTCTCCCCGTACTGGATGGAAAAACCGGATTCGTTCCTCTCAAGGCCCGACGGTTCCCGCTTCTTCACTTCCTCGGATCGGATGGGCGTCTGGCCGTTGGCTTCCTTCAAGGCCCACTCGATAACGGAAGGTTCCACCGGCAAGGGTGGGAGCTTCACGGGGTAGGCCGTGACTTCCTCTTCCTTGAGTTGGGCCATGATGTAGGGGCTGGAAAAAGTGACGTAAGCTTCTTTGAGTCCGTGTTGTTGAAACAGCCGCAAGTGGTCTTGGGATAACCCCTCGTCGCCCTGCGTCCAAAGCACTTCCTTGAAACCGGCCTGGGAAAGTAAAAGGGCGTCCAGGATGGAGGAAGTCAAAATCACCGAGCGGCCACGCTTCAAGGCTTGCCAATTCCAAACGCCCGACGCCGCTCCGGGCACCAACACGCCCTCACCGCTTCCGGCCTTGAGGCCGTACAGTCCCGCGCAGTCGCCCGACTCGGCAAACCACGGGAACACCACGCAACCCGCCAACACTTCCTGGGCCTGTTCGTCCATGAGCCCCAGGGCCTTCAAGTGTTCGGTCAATTCGGATTCTTCCGGGATCGTGGCAAGCAAGGAACCATTTACCCACCCCGTTTGGAAACCGTCCAGGACGGAAGTTTCCTTCAAGCCCACCTGGGCCAGGTAGTCCCGGCCCTTGGGGTCTTCCTCAAAGCTCTGGTGGTACAGGGCGGCCACCCGGTTCAAGAGCCTTTGGCGCTGTACCTCCGGGGCGGTCTTGGCATTGGGCGGGGTGGCCATCTTCATCCTGTTCTGTTTGTAGCTCAAATCCGCCCCCCAAAAAACTTGTCAAGGGCCTCGTGGCCCGAATCCCCTTTTTTCTTCTGTTCAAGAGTAATACATTAGGTGCATCATTTTGTCAATCACCCAATGAAAAGGAGCTTCATGACCTACAATTCCCCTCAAAACCACTCCCAGGAGCAACCCTTGCCCCGCGTCAAAGTGCCCGCTCTCCCAGGTTCCGAATCCTTCGGCAAACGCCTCGCCCGGCTCCGCAAAGCGGCGGGCCATTCCCAATACACCCTGGCCGACGAAACCGGCATTTCCAACCGCATGATCGCCTACTACGAAACGCACCACCACCCGCCCACCCATGTCTTGCCCATCTTCGCCAAGGTACTGGGAGTGACTACCGATCAGTTATTGGGAATCGAGAAGGTCAAGGAAGTCAAAGGCAGGGACACAAGGTTGCGCCGTCGCATCGCGGAAATTGAAAAGCTACCAGCCGCCCAACGGAAACAAATCGCCCAATACCTGGACACCTTCCTCAAAGCCCACAAGGGCCAGTCTTGAAGTTTTTCATGCCCGGAGCGCCGCCCGACCTGGCCGAGGAGTCCTACCAGGTATTACGCCAGAGCTTTCCCAAGCTCCCGAGTGAACGCCGGATTTTTTGTTTGGAGTACAGCCGCAACGGCGGGAGCTACACAGCCCAGGTAGGGGAGGTCGAGAACGAATACGGTTGGTTTGTCCTGGCTATCTTCGACTACGGGGGCCTCTACGTGGTCGCCTGTGTCGTCGGGGAAATCCACGAGGGCCAATCCCGCCTAGCCCCCGAGCCGAAACATCATTTCATAGGGCAGGAGGCCGTCATCCGCGCCGTGGATTTCGAGCCCTAGCCCTTCCAGATTTCAACTTCTTCGTCTTCTCAAAAACCCTCCAACCGAAAAGGACGGCCAAAAAAGAAATCACAAAAAACACAATTCTTCCCAAAGCACTCATGCCTTGGAAGCGGTCGAACACAAAAATCAAAACCATAAAAAAAAGAGCAGCCGTCACATACGAATTGAAAATCACCAAAGCTGGACTCTTCTTTCCCGTCCTACCCACGAGACTTCGCCTTGACCCCTTTATCAATTTTTTTCCCAATTAAATACGAAAGAAAAATAAAAAAGAGAAGCAAAACAATCGAAGCGATAAATTTTGAAACGCTGCTAAATTTTTCCATTGCATCAATTACAAAAATGAGCGCCACAAAAAAAGAAAACAAAAGCACGTTCGAAGTCAGAACGCTCTTAAACCCCTTGCCATCGCCCAAGCGATTTTTGATTTTCTTCATGGAGAAAGCCCCAAAAATAATTTAATTAGAATGACACTGGCTTGGCGTGCTTCCTGGTTCTGGCGGATATACGCTTGGTTCATAACCCAAGACTTCAGGAGTCACCAAGAGGATGATAACCCCAGCGAGCAATCCAGCACCCGATCCCACGGCGGCCCCCACAGCTACTGTCACCGCCAAATCAATTCCAGCGGCTAATACGGCACCCCATACATCTATCCCTTCAGATTGCTCATTACGTACATTTATATCCTCTGGAGTCCAGGGACTTGGTACCGGTGTAGGCGTTGGTGGTGGTGCCGGTGTAGGTGTTGGCATTGGCGTTGGTGTATCGGTCGGAGTTGGATACCCATTTGGATTTTCACTTCCATAATAGGGACCACCACCCCCACCCGGATTTCCGGTGCCCGGTTGGTTGGAGCCGCCGCCTCCACATAATCCCAATAGGTCTGTCCATTTGAGCGGGTTGTTCCAAACCATCGAATAGAGATTTCCGATACGCTCGCCCATCGGATCGCGGTTGAGCCATCTTCCTTTTTCAGGGTCGTAGGCCCTGAACCAAGTCAGGTCTAGGCCAGTGGTCTTGTTGACGTAAAATCCTGTGTACCCAAAATCGGCGTCCATGTCCCCGGAAAGTTTCGTGGAACGCCCATAGGCGTCGTACTCCATACGGGCTCGCACCGTCCCGCCCGAATCCGTCATCTCCCTCATGTTGCCCAGGTGGTCCTTCGTGTAATAGTAATTGGTCGCGCCAATCCTCTCTCCCAATTTGAAGAACTGTTTGGTCACAGTACTTCCCGTGGCGTCCCTCTCCTGGCAAAGCTCCGCCCCGCACCACACAAACCGTTTGTCGCTTAGAACAGTATTGCCGTGCTTTTCCGTGATGGACACCCTACGCCCAAAGCCGTCATAAGACATTTGGATGTTGTCTACCATCGTGGCGGGCCTGGCACCCAGGAAATTGATTTGTACCAAGCGGTTGGCGGCATCCCAGCCGTAGCTTTTATCCGTGTCATTCGTCAAATTGCCGTTCGCGTCTGTCATAAACGGCGCGGCATTCAAGACGTGGAACTTGCTGGTCGTAACCTGCCCATCCGCCGCAATGGATCGCACTGTCAAAGGCGTGGATGTTCCCGCCACCGGCAGAATGGAGGTCGAAAAATTACTACCGGCATCTTCCGTCACACTGGCACTGTTCACCGTGACGGTAGCTGGCAAACTGGTGGACCCGATGATACTGATGGGGTTATCCGTTTCACTGGTCAATTGGTTCAAATTGTTGGTGCCAAAGGTGTGAGTGTAGGAACCAGGCCCGCTCGTGGAAAGCTGTTCGCTAGTTCTGTTTCCCGAAGCGTCATACCCAAAAGTCACGCTCTGGCTAGGGCTTCCGCTCCCATAAACCTGGGTGACCGCAGAAAGCTGGCTGGCCGGATCATACCCCATCGTCATGGTGCGCTCGTCGGTTGTCGGGCTTGCCCCAAGCTGTTTCGTCCATTGCGTGATGTCACCCACATGGTCGTAGGCATAGTCGAACTTGGAAAGCACCTGTCCCGCCGTAGCCCCGGCCCCCATGTTGGTGATGTCCTTGAGCCTCCCGGCCCCCAAGGGATCGGAAGGGCCAAAATAACCGAAGGTCACACCCTGCCCGTTTGGATAACCCACGTTGGAAAGTCTTGCGGATGCCGAATCGTAGCCATAAGTAAAAGCCCCCAGGGGGTTGGAAACCCCCACTAATTCCCCGTTGGAATAGTTATAAGACTCGGTGGAGCCGTCAATCGAGCGGGAGGCCACGCGCATATCCGCGTCGTAAGTGTACTCAATGGTCGCCGTCGTTCCCCCGACCGGCTGGGTGATTGTATGTATACGACCCGCGCCTAATTGCCCACCATTAAGCGGGTAATACTGGTATGTGGAGGTTCCAGTACTGTCCGTCATGTTCGTCAAACGACCCAATTGTGGGTCGTTGTAGGCCAAAGAAACGCTTGGGGTGGCCGCCTTCACGTTGAAATAATTTACGTTCAGTACCTTGTCATCCGTATCATACTTGTACTGGGTCACTTGCTGGTTGGGGTCCGTCACTTGGAACAACCGCTCGCCAGCCGAATCATACTGGTAAATGTATTGGCTCCCGTCTTGGTAGGTCTTGCTGATGGCACGTCCTTCCAGATCCCTGTTCCAGGAGGTCTTGTTTCCTTTCGGGTCGGTTAGGCTTGCCAATGCCCCACAGGCGCACCAGCCATAACCGGTGGATTGCTGTTTGGGGTCGGTCACAGCTGTCAACCTTTGGACTGCGTCGTATTGGTAGCCGGTCGTGCGGTTCTGCCTGTCCGTGAAGGAGACCAAGTCCAGCTTGGCGTAGGAATAGGTCTCATGCGTCAAATCCGGGAAATCGATTCTCGTTACACGATCCCCGTTGTCGTAATGATAAACAAGGGTTCCATTGGCGGCGTCTGACCTGGTATGCGTCCTTCCACAATTGTCATAAGTGTAGGTTACTCCCGCCCCTGGCTGGGATGATACCACGGAAGTTAAAAATCCGTTCGAGTCATAGTTGTAAGACGTCGTCTCGCCCTGGGGCGCCCTCATCGAAGTCATCTGCCCCGCTGCGTTGTACTGGTAGCTCCACACTTGTCCCGCCGTGTCGGTATAGGTCCCCGGCTTGTGGTTCGCGTAGTTGCCATAGGCCGCCAGCATGTCCCCGTTTCCATCCTTCACGTCCAACAGGTCAATACCGTTATTCGCGTAGTCGTAAATAAAATTTCTTCCCTTAGGGTCCATATAACTCGTCTTTTTCCCCAAGATGTTATAAGTGTAATGGTAGGCCTGGGTGCTGCCGTCAGCCAGGTACCTCGCCACAACGTTGGGCAGGGGAGGCATCAGGTCGCTGGACTCCTGGTAGCCGTCATATTGCCCTGTGTAACCGAAATAAACCCTGTTTTCCAGCGGCTTTTTCCAGCTTCCCAGCACCAGGGCCCTCACCGAAAGATCCGAGGACGTATGCAGGTAGTGATAGATGGTTGCCGAGTTGGGATCCAAGGGATCGTCCTCCATGGCTTTCTTGTCCCAGTAAAATACATTCCTCATGCTCAATAAACTGCCGGGATTTGCGTCAGCCATGATCCCCGCGGGCGGGTTTAAGTTATCATCCGGTATGGTGCCGGAGTCAAAATATTTGGCGTGCTCTTTTTGACCAAGCGGGTCTGTGATTTCCACTTCTTGTTTGTTGAGAGTATCATCCGTACCCGAGTAATCGAAGGTGGTCGTACCGTAGGGAGTGGTCATGCTCAACACCGCGTCAGAAAATACGTGCACCATAGTTCCCGCAGTACCTCCCGAAGCCGCCGGGTCCAACATGATATAGGTGAAACTGCTGGTCAGGCCCAGCTGGTCAGTGATGGATTGCAGGAAGCCATGAATATCATAGGTGAAATTCGCGTGTCGACCGAAAGGATCAGTGATCTGAGTGACCTTGAAATAATTGTCAGCGCCGTAGCTGAAGGTGCTTTGTTGCCCCAGGGCGTCTGTGACACTCTGGATCCTGTTCATTGAATCGTATTGAATCGTCATATTGTTGCCCTGGGGATCGGTCATCTGGGTCAATAAGCATTTGACTAGGCCGCCCGGGTTTGCGAAGCCCAGCCCGTATGTTTCCATTCCCCCGTCAGGCTTTTGCACGGTGAAGGCCGAGGGCAAACCAGCCGCCGGGCCGCTTGAAAAGGTCGTCGTGGCATTGACCAGGTAGGTCAGATATTTGGTGGTCCCTCCCGGTCCAGAAAAAGGGTCTTCCCCCCCGCCCCTTGCCACAAGGATGTAATTTGAGGCCTGGGAGCCGCTAAATGAATATTCGATAAAACCCTGCCAGTTAAAATTCCAATTGGTCCCGAAGTTGGTGTAGGGCAGAGCGTCCGGCGTCCTTTGGTGGTAGGTCAACATGAAGCGCATTTCCGGGCCTACAGGCGGCTTGTACCATAGGGGTGTATCCACCACCATGGCCGAGGTCGTGGCCAAGTCAATGTTGGTCCTAGGCATACCGCATGTACCCCCTTGAGCACCGCCGCCGCCGCTAGTGGGACCTCCCCCGCAGGGTGGGGGTGGAGACGAACCATCGGTACCACCCTTTCCCCAAATTGTCGCCGCTTCGTCCATATTGACGGGACTCCACCCTGCCGGCAGGCCTCCCCCCGGCACCAGGAAATAACCGGAAGATTCCTCGTTCAAGGCTTTTTCCGAAATCCAAATCTCGTTCATAAACGCGGTGTCCTGGGACCGGATCATTCCGTTTTTTTCCTCCAACAAGGCCGCGTAATGCCCCAGTTTCCAATGCACCACGGCCGGCAACAGGACCTTCGCCCCCGGTTCCCTTTTGGCCATTTGCATTCCCATCCCTAATTGTTCCGAAAGGCCGTAAACCTGATCCAAAGAAATCCCTTTTTCAGTGGATTTCGTTTGCATGAACAAGGAATCCTGGGCTTTTTTTGATTTTTTAAAAGCCAATATTCTTTCAAGGGCTTGTGATCCGCACCTGAAGGCCCTATCCGGGTGTTTTTGCATGGCTCCCAGGGCCATCCGGGCCTCCTCCGTTTGGCGCGCCGCCAAGCCTTGGGGAGTGCGGCCTTTCATCAGTTCCAACTCGCTTTTTAATTCGTCCTGGAGCCCCACCCGGCTTTCCATTCGCATTAATTCCGAAAGGGCATGGTCGGCCAAATTTCCGGCGGTCCCGGTCCCCTTTTGACCCGCGTCCCAGGCTGTCTGAAAGGCCTTCAGCGCCTTTGTAAAATAACCCCTCCGCGCGAGGGCCAGTCCCCTGTTTAGTTCCACGGACAAGACCCACCGGCTATGGGGATGTTGGGCCACAAAATCCCCCAGAACCTGGAGGGATTCGTCCGCTTTGTCTGAAACTTCCTGGTTCAAGGCCTTGGCCAAATCAGCGTTCTCATTCGGGTCCGCGGGAATCTCCAAAGGCACGAAGGGCTCGTCAAAAGCCTTTACCTTTTGGAAGTCCTCGTCCGTGGGGTCGTTGCTGAGGTTGAAGCGGCTCAAATCCACCGCCCGCCCGGGATTGGCATAGGCCACGCGGGCATAAGCCCTTCTGGCGGAGAAAAGCAAAGAGGCCGCGAAAGCCGGAAGCGCCGCCCTCAGGGAGAGGGAGGCCATCGCCGCGATGAAGGGCATTGGATTCCCCAGGACCATGAGGAAGGACAAAACCAGCCGCAAAAAATAAAGCCTGTATTTTTTATTTTTCAACCGCATTTCCACTTCTCCGTTCAATACTCAAATTAAATCATTAAAACAAAGCGGATTCTTTCCGGCTTAAGGAAGCAACGACCCACCGCCTGGTGAGTAGAAATAATTTATTAACGAGTTCACATTGGCCTGAAGGCCCTTGATCTCGATGGCCGAAAGGAAGGCCTGGCCTTGAGTGGCGGACAGTTGCAGGGTCAAGGGAGTGATTCCCGTGATATCCACCCGGTAGCTTCGATCGGTGGCCACCGCTGATCCCACCCCGGCAAAGATATCCAAACCCTGGCTCATGGCCGTTCCATTGAGGGCCACGTTGAAAACGTTCTGCCCGGCCCCGGTGCTGATGAAATCCGCGAACTTGAGGGTCACTTGGTAATGTCCCGCCGGCAAGGCGAAGCTGTAGGCGAGGGTGGAGCCAGCCCGGTAAGTTTGATACAGGGCCGGGCTATTGGTACCGGATACGGTGGTAGTCGTGGTATAAACCGACCCGCCTTGGGTATAGCCGTATGCGCCCGAGGCATAGGCCTGGTCCGAGAGCCAAAGGTTGGAGTTGGGATCGCTATAGGTTTGTGAGGAGCCGCTGTCCAGGCGGAGGATGTAAGTGCCGGGCGCCGGCGTGGGAATCGGCATGATATTTGAGGACTGGTTACAAAAGAAGAAAGAATCCACCCGGTTGTTCCAGAACTCGGTCGCCCATACCTGCCCATTCGCCCCAAACGCTATATCTCCCACGTCGCCGAAGCCGCCCGACAACCCGCTCACGGCGGGCCCGATCGTCTCCTGTAAATTCCCGTAGAAATCATAAATCTCGATCCTATGGTTGTCCCGGTCCACCGCCCACAACAACCCATTCCCGCCCATCAACAGCTTGACATCATCCGAAAACTGCGTTACTCCGCTCCCATAACTACCCCATTGCCGTAAAGCCACCCCGTTGGGCGCGAATACCTGGATACGAGAAGTATCCCCGGGATTAACGTACACATCGGCCACATACAGGTTCCCCTGCCCATCCAGCGCGATCCCGTCGGGATTACTTATTTCTCCCAGGTACGGTCCCGTAACGCCAGCCCCAAACACTTGTGACACCCCGCCGGTAGCGGTATTAAACTTCAACACCCTGTGGTGTCCGCTATCCGCCACGTACAAGTATCCCGCGCTGTCAAAGCACTCGCCAGCCGGGCTATTGACTAATCCACTCCCGATCGTCGCCACCGCCTGCCCGGTTTGCGGGTTGTAAACCCCCACTTGGTTCATGGAATACTGAGACACATATAAATTATCGTCGGAGCCGAACACCATCCCGCTTGGGTAGGTCACTCCAAAACTCCTCTGCCACAAACCCATTGGGCTGAACACCTGCACCTTTTTCCCGGACCAATCACCCTCGTAGATGTTCCCATCCGGCCCTACCGCAACACCGTAGGGATTGTTGAGAACGCTCCCGCTGATCCGCACCCCCTGGAATTGCACGCAGGGCGTGGACATCAGGGTGGGGGTTGGGGTGATCGTTGGCACGGTCCCGCAGGGCAAGAAATACTGCAAATCTCCGGTATTCCAGTCCGCCTCATAGGCCGACCCGTCCGGCTTCACCGTGAACCCCAACGGACGGGAGAACTGCCCAGCACCCCCGCCAGGATGGTTGTATTGGTACAGGAAATCCCCGTACTTGTCGAACACCTGCACCCGGTTCCCAGTGTCCTCCCACACCCACAACCTTCCCTGGGTGTCAAGTTGCATTCCCCATATGTTGTTGAACTGCCCCGGGTTGCTTCCCGAACTGCCCCACATCCTCAGGAAATTCCCGTTATTGTCGAACACGTCCACCCTTTGGTTTAGATCACCCAAATAAACATTTCCATTCCCATCCACCGCGATTCCCATAAATCCATTCGCTTGGTTTTCCAACGAGCCACTCTGCTTTGACCAACTCTTCAGGTAATTCCCATTTTGATCGAAAATTTGAATGGTGTTGTTGTTACCAACATAAATGTTTCCATTCCCATCCACCCCAATGGAACGGCAATTCGTGAAGTTTC
This sequence comes from candidate division FCPU426 bacterium, assembly GCA_963796105.1. Taxonomy (GTDB): domain Bacteria; phylum Oederibacteriota; class Muellerivitia; order Muellerivitales; family Muellerivitaceae; genus CAWCKJ01. The sequence continues at coordinate 186,793 of CAWCKJ010000008.1, read as the reverse complement.
CACCCGCCACAGACCCAGTCCATGCCGTTACAGGCACACCGGCCGATGTCAATTCCTGCACCCGGTGATTAGCGCCGTCCCCTTCCACCACATAAAGGTTCCCATTGGGCCCTATCACCATACCCAATGGATTCTCGAACTGGCCCAGACCAGTCCCATGGCTCCCAAACTTGTTCAGGAATACTCCGGCCGAACTGAACTCCTGGATTTCATTACCGCCATCTTCCAACTCATAAACATTTCCAGAGGAGTCAACCGCCGCCGCAATTGGGCTATTCCCCACTTGAACCCGGGAAACATAGGTCAGGCAAGGCGTGGGCATAAGAGTCATGGTGGGTGTCATGGTTGGCACGGTCCCGCAGGGCAAGAAATACTGCAAATCTCCGGTATTCCAGTCCGCCTCATAGGCCGACCCGTCCGGCTTCACCGTGAACCCCAACGGACGGGAGAACTGCCCAGCACCCCCGCCAGGATGGTTGTATTGGTACAGGAAATCCCCGTACTTGTCGAACACCTGCACCCGGTTCCCAGTGTCCTCCCACACCCACAACCTTCCCTGGGTGTCAAGTTGCATTCCCCATATGTTGTTGAACTGCCCCGGGTTGCTTCCCGAACTGCCCCACATCCTCAGGAAATTCCCGTTATTGTCGAACACGTCCACCCTTTGGTTTAGATCACCCAAATAAACATTTCCATTCCCATCCACCGCGATTCCCATAAACCCAGCCGCTTGATTCTCCAATGAACCGGCTTGCTTGGTCCACTTCTTCAAGTAATTCCCGTTTTGGTCGAAGATTTGAATGGTGTTCCCGTCCGCGACATAGATGTTTCCCGCGGCATCCACCCCGATGGAACGGGGCGCTACAAAGTTTCCCCCGGCCGCAGATCCGGTCCACGCCGTTACTGGCACACCGGCCGTTGTCAATTCCTGCGCCCGGTGGTTAGCGCCGTCCCCTTCCACCACATAAAGGTTCCCATTGAGCCCTATCACCATTCCCAACGGCTTTTCAAACTGGCCCAACCCGGTTCCTTGGCTCCCGAACTTGTTCAGGAATACTCCGGCTGAATTGAATACCTGGATTTCATCTCCGCTGTATTCCAGCTCATACACTTTACCCAAGGGATCGACCGCAGCCGCTATCGGCCAATTCCCCACTTGCACCCGGGAAACATAGGTCAAGCAAGGCGTGGGCGGGGGGGTAAAATTTGGCGGATAGGTGAATGTGGGCGAAGGGATTACCGACATGCCGGATACCTGAATGGCAGAGACGGTTGCCAGTCCCGCGCTGGAACTCCACGCCAAATCGAGGGTGGAATTTAAGACCGTCACCAAGAAAGTGACATCATAAGCGTTGAAATACCCCGAAACGGCGTAAAGGTCCAGGTTGGAAACCATGGTGGTTCCATTGGCCGTCACGCTGAAAATCCCCTGCCCGGCTTGTTGGTAAAAGGCGTCGAACATCTTCAACTTCACCTGGTAGATACCGGGAGCCACGTCGAATTTATACTCGATATCGGTCCCGGCCACGAAAGTATTGTAAAGGGGTTGATCCGAGGTGCCCGTGACTATGTCCGTGGTGTAATAGGGATCCGAATCCACGACAAAACCGGCGCCGCCGCCCGGCTCGTAACCCTGGTCCGCCATCCAGTAATTCGATTGGGCATCGTTATAAAATTCCCCCGCCACGTTGATGCGGGAAATGTAAGCGCCTGGCACAGGGGTGTAGGCAATGGCCTGGGTGGGGGTCGGCGTCGGCGTGGCCGATCCGGTCGGGGTGCCCGTGGGGAAGGTGCCCGTTGGCGTCAAGGTTGCGGTGGCCTTGGATTCCAGGGCGGGGGTAATGGTAAAGGTGAGTGTGATAGTGGGGGTCGGCGATGGTGTGAAGGTGTAGGTGAAAGTCGGAGTGTTGGTAATGGTAGGGCTTAAAGTCACCGTAGGGGTGTTAGTCGCCTCACAGAAGGTGAATCTCTGGATCAAGGACCCGGTCGTGTCCGGGACATAGACATTTTCCTGGGAATCGACCGAAACCATGGGCATGTCGAAAGAAGCCCCGCCGATATCGGGACCCGAGAAACTATTCAACAGGGCTCCGTTTGAGTTGAACACCATCAATTGGTCGTTCTGGCCGTCGCCTACCCACAATAAATTCATGGAATCGGTTTTCATCTCATAGGGTTCTCCCACCGCGCCATTCCCATTGAAGCTAAAAAGCCTCTGGAAGGCGGAGTTGAATTTGGTCACCTGGGCCGACCCGGCTTCTCCCACATAGATATTTCCCCCGCCGTCCACCGCGATCCCCTCGGGTGAATTTAAGCCAGTAATGACGGTCAAGGGATTTCCCGCCTGTCCAAATACCCCCACTTGGTTGTTGTCCGTGTCAGACACATACACGTTTCCACTGCCGTCCAGGGCGATTCCCGTGGGGTTGTTGAGGGTGGTCCCGTTGGAAACGGCTGAGAACTGGGTCTGAAGGACTCCCTGCCAATTGAACACATCCACTTGATTGGCATCACCGTCCACAACGTACACAAGACTCACGGCGTTGTTGACCGCCAACCCCTCAGGATACTGGAGCACTGTGCCGCCCCACTCCGTTAACGCGGATCCCTGAGCATTCAACACTACGATATCGTTTTGGGACAAGTAAAGGTTGCCGTTCCCGTCCACAGCGCTTCCATTGATATCGTTGGAATTGGGGGACATGAAGCTGTTCGAGAACGACAGGCACACGCCCGTTTGCGAGAAGCTGTTGGGGGTGTATGTGATCGAGGGGCTGTAGGTAGGCGTGGATGAGAATACCGGGGTTGAAGTGGAGAATGGCGTGATCGTAAATGAATTCGTGGGCGTATTCGTAATGGTAAAGGTGTCGGTAATGGTGGAAGTGGAAGTGTTGGTTGGCGTGAAGGTCGGGTAAGTGCCAGTGGGGGTCGGGGTGGATGTATAGGTCGGGGTTAAGGTGATGGTAAAGGTCGGGGTAATGATGCCGGAACATAATCCGAATACGGTGATATTATTATTTTCATTGTCCGCGACATAGATGTGGCTGGAATCCCTCACGCAAATTCCAGACGGGTCGCCCAAACCAGCCTGGTAAAATCCCGCTCCCGTTGTTTGGTTGATGAAATTGCCGGATGGATCGAATTCCTGCACCCTGGCGTTGCCGGAATCCGCCACGTAAACCGCCTGCGCGAGACCAGCGATGGAATCTGGCGCCACCAATATTTCCTCCGGATCGATAAACTGTCCTATCCCGGTTCCGAAAATTCCCCAGGTGGTGATAACACCGCCGGAGGGATTCAGGGCCACTATTTGGTTGGTCCCCATGTCGGCGACATAAAGGTTGTAAGAGGTATCCAGCGCCACGCCCGTGGGATTCACCAGCAACCCGTTACCCGATCCGGTGAATTGATTGAATAGAGTCCCATTCGGCAGGTATTTCAATATGAGCCCTGCGGCGGCATCAGCCACATAGACATAGCCGTCCCCTGGTACTGCTATCTGCTCCGGGGAACTCATCTGCCCGTTTATAGAAGTGCTCCATTGCGACTGGTAATTGCCGGCCAGGCTGAAAACCACGATCCGGGCATTTCCCGTATCGCTCACGTAAACCATTTGGTTATTCGAGTCCACCGCTAAGCCTTCAGGATCGTTAAAAACCACGCCGGAGGAAGAACCATCCCAGGAGTTGGTGGAAACACCCGATGAATTAAACACCTGAAGCTGGTTGGAACCCGATTCGACCTCATAAATATTCCCTTGAGCATCAACCCCCACCGCCTCCGGGCCATTCATGGAATTATCCGTTATCAAGGAAAGGGTGCAATTAACAGGTGTTAATGTGATGGTGGGGGTTAAAGTGCTTGTATTAGTGTAAATAGGAGTGAAGGTTGACGTTGAAATGGGCGACGGACTGCCGGTAGGGGTCGGGCTATAGGAAAAGGTAGGGGTGTATGACATCGTGTTGGTAAAGGTATTTGTGTAAGTAGCGGTGTATGTGTAAGTGGCGGTATAGGTCGCCGTATTCGTAAAGGTGAAAGTGCTTAAAGGGGTGTTGGTAATAACAGGCGTATTGGACATGGTTTGGGTTACATCCGGGGTGTAAGTCCAAGTATTGGTATTGGTGTAAGTCTGAGTGGGAGTCAATGTTATCGTAGGAGTCATCGTGGGAACCATTCCACAGGAGTACCACTTGTCCACCCTCTGATTCGTCCAATCCGCCACATAAATATTTCATGCTTCTGTATTAAGTGACCCTTGAAATAAAGGAATACATAGGTATACTGTCCGCTACGGGAGGTGGTACATGAGCTACCAGCGGATGAAAAGCATTAAAATTCTGAGGAAAATCCACACGGAAGAAGAAGCCCGCCAATGGGTGTGGAGATGCCGTTTCGGCGGGAAAGACTTTGTTTGTCCCCAATGTGAGGGCGAAAGCTTCTGGCAACACCAGGCCAAGCCTGAAGTGAGGGAATGTGACTATTGCCGGAAACGTCTTCGGCTTCGCGCCGGGACGATTTTTGAAAGCTCCAAGCTGCCTCTTTTAACCTGGGTCAGGGCCATCAGTTTGATGATGCAGGGCAAACGGGGTATTTCGGCCCTGGAACTGAAGCGGCATTTAAATCTTTCGGATCATTCGGCATGGCTTCTATTGCATAAGATCCGGGAAGGTCTTAGGCAAAAGGACGAAAGCTATACTCTAAAGGGCGTCATTGAGTTGGATGGGGCGGTTTTTGGGAAAAAGGCCAAGGAAAACCAAGTGGAAGTCTTGGTGGCGGTGGAAAGCAAGGAATGGGTGGATGAGAATGGTTGCAAGAAGGAAAAAGCGGGTTTTGCCAAGGTGAAGGTAGCTATGGAAACCAAGTGGGAGAGCCAGGAATTCGTGAATCAGACTATGGAAAAAGGCTCTTTCCTCAACACAGATGCTTCGCCAGCCTTGCGTGAACTCAAAGGAGTGGAGGCAGACTACCGGGTGATGGCCAATGACCCGAAAGAGTTGGAAAGTTGGTTGCCCTGGGTACACCGGTTCATTTCCAACGCCAAGGCCTGGATCATTGGAACTCATCATGGCGTTGATGCTAAGTATTTAGGCCGGTATCTAAGTGAATATGCCTATCGGTTCAACCGTCGTCATGATCCCGATTCCTTATTTCACCGTGCTTTGACCGCATGTGCCTTAGCAAAACCCATTACAGCACGGTCACTTTGTGCATAAGCATAAAATATTTAATGCCTCTCCAAACGGTACCTGTTGAAATAAAGGAATACAGGAGTATACTCATTGTTGGAGGGGCAAATTATGAACTACCAACGGATGAAGGGGATTGAGATTTTCAAGGAAATCGATACAGAAGAAAAGGCACGTCAATGGGTGTGGAAGAGCCGTTTTGCCGGAAAAGACTTTGTTTGCCCACAATGTGAAGGAGAAAGTTTCTGGCAACACAAAAACCGCCCCGAAGTGCGGGAATGTGACTATTGTCGAAAGCAAATACGGCTTCGAGCCGGAACGATCTTCCGGAAATCCAAGATCCCAATCTTAACCTGGTTGAGGATGATTGGATTGGTGATGCAAGGGAAAAGGGGCATTTCAGCCCTGGAACTTCAGCGGCAATTGGGAATGCCCTCCTACGATACCGTTTGGAGGATGTTGCATAAGATTCGGGAAAGTCTTCGACAAAGGGATGAAAATTACCAACTCAAGGAAATCATTGAGTTGGATGGGGCTGTATTCGGCAAGAGAGAAAAGGAAAACCAGGCTGAAGTGCTGGTGGCGGTTGAAAGCAAAGAATGGATAGATGAGAAAGGGCGCAAAAAAGAGAAAGCGGGTTTTGCAAAGATAAAGGTGACCGCAGAAACCAAGTGGGAAGCCCAAGCATTCGTCGATCAAGCAATCCAGAAAGGCGCCATGATAAACACGGATGCCAGTCCCAGCTTGAGAAACTTGGAAAACGTGGATGTGGAGTACCAGGTAACAGCCAATGACCCAGTGGTGTTAAATCACTGGTTACCTTGGGTCCACCGATTCATTTCCAACGCCAAGGCTTGGATCCTAGGAACCCATCATGGAGTCAACGTGAAATATCTGCCTGGATACTTGAGCGAATATACTTATCGGTTCAATCGTCGCCATGACCCAGATTCCTTATTTCACCGGGCCTTAACCGCTTGCGCTTTGGCAAAACCCATTACTGCGCAAGCGTTGTTCGGATAGGCATGAAATATTTCCATTCGGGTCAATATCCAGCGCATAGGGACTGTTAAACTGTCCCGATCCTCCCCCCCGCTCCCGACGATCTCCCTCTGGTTTCCGTTCACGTCGTAAACCAATAAACGGTTGTTAGAGTTGTCCACTTCCCACAGGAACCCGTTCGCGTCGAATTTCATCTGGTATGTGTTCTCGTTCCCCTCTCCCCACACCCTCAAAGCCAATGCCGAGGGATTGAACTCTTCCACACGGCTGTTGTTCTTGTCATACACATACACGTTCCCAGAGGCGTCCAACGCCACCGCCTGCGGGTTGTTCAAGTCTCCCAGGAAAGAATCAGCCTTCCCTGTCCCAAACTGCGTCACCGCCGTCCCGTTCACCTGGTATTCCCTCACCACGTTGTCCGCCGGGTCCGCCACGTACAGGTTTCCGTTGGGCCCGAAAGCCATTCCCTGCGTGCTCCCGAACACCCCCTTTCCGATTACCGACAACGACACCCCCTGCGTGCTCACAACGTCCACACGCTTGTTCCCGTTGTCGCTGATGTACAGGTTCCCGTCCGGCCCCTGCGCAGTTCCCCGCGGGTCGCTTGTGGGTACGATGAACCCCCTCAAATACACCCCCTGCGCCGTGAACACCTGCACCAGGTTGCTCCCGTTGTTCAGCACATAGACGTTCCCGTCCGCCCCGTATACCACCCCAGACGGGTAGCTCATGTTCCCGCTCCAAGTGACCGCGTTAGTCACGCAGGGCGTCGGCGGCGTCGTCAGCGTGTAAGTATAGGTAAATGTCGGTGTCGGACCTGTGGGCGTATACGTACGGGTAAATGTCGGGGTTGGAACTATGGGAGTGTAAGAATAAGTGAATGTCGGCGTCGGCACTGTAGGCGTGTATGTGTAGGTAAAGGTCGGGGTTGGAACTGTGGGGGTATAAGTATTGGTATTAGTGAATGTGTTCGTATTGGTCAGGGTCGGGGTTGGAGTGAAACTCAGGAAGGCATTTTCAGTTTGGGTTTCCTGCGCTTGGTACGTAGCGGTTAGCGCGAAAGTTTGGGTGGCGTTGGGGGTCGGCGTGTTGGTTTTTGTATAGGTTGGTGTCGGCGTATAACTACTCGGCGTGTAAGTACGGGTAAAAGTCATTGTCCAAGTTTTAGTCGTGGTTTTCGTGGGCGTATAACTATTCGGCGTGGATGTGCGGGTATAGGATGGGGTGTAGGTAAAAGTTTTCGTCGATGTCGGAGTCGGCGTATAGCTATTTGGGGTATTTGTGCGTGTATAGGTCGGTGTCGGCGTATAACTGTTTGGTGTATACGTCCGGGTAAAAGTTGATGTCCAAGTGAAGGTCTTTGTTGAAGTTGATGTCGCGGTAGGCGTTGATGTTTTGGTGGAAGTTTTTGTCGGCGTGAATGTGTTCGTTGAAGCCATTGGGTTGATATCCGCAAAAGAAGATGTCTTGTTTTGAATCTCAGTCGGGCTAGGGGTAATGGTGGGTGGTGGAATTGCTGTTGGTGATTTTGTCGGGGTAAGCGTGGGAGTCGGCGGAGAATTCAACTCCACGCAGGTTTCATTCGACGGCTCGCTTTCCGCCACGGGGTTCATGATGAAAGCCGTCACCTGATAGCACCAATTTCCCGGCCAGGCGTAATCCTTGAACATCGCGAAAGATTTACTGCTTGTTCCCTCATCCGCCAAAATGGTCCCGATCATTTGGAAGGTATCGGCGGGCCCCTCGGAACGGTAAATGTGATAGCCCATGGGATGGCTGAAGGTCCCCGCCCGGGGGGAGCGCCAGGTTAAGACCACAGCTCCACTGTCGAGACTGGCAGTAAAATCCCAAGGCCTTTTCAAATCATCTAGGGTCCGGCTATAGGTCGCTATCGGAGTCGCGGTGGGGCTTTGAGTACCTGTGGAGGTCGGCGTGAGAGACCCAGTGACCATTGCAGTCCTGGTCGTAGTGGGTTTATTTCTAAAACCCCAAATCACCGTGCTAGGCGCGTGTGAACCGAGCGTCCCTTGATTGGTCGAATTCCATGTAGAGCCGCCATGGCGGGGATATTTATTTTTTACCCTGTTATAACCAGAAGGAGTAGGAGTCGGGGTGGTTGAATACGAAATTACTTTCTGATTGCCGGCGTCGGCTGAAACGCTACCAGAGTTCCATGGGAATTCCCAGGAAAGAGCCGAGGAAGAAAAAATGGAAATAAAAGCCATGATGAGGAAGAAAAAGGCTGAGGTTGAAATGACAAGAATTAAAGAAAGGAAGCTTTTTGTTTTTCGCGGGGCTGGATTGTCAGGTCCAATTCTATTCATACGATTCGCCTAGAAATTTTTTAAGCAGATAAACTTTTTTTAAAAATAAATTCGAGAGAATATTACCGCATAAAAATAATTTTTAATAATAAATAATTATTTTTTTACAAAGACATAACCTGAACTTCTTCCAACGCGGCCACCAAATGGTTGAGATGAACCGAACGTCTGAAACCAGCGAAAAAAACAATTTCTCGTTAAACGAAAGAAAAAAATGGAAATTTTTTGTTGTATTTCTGTCCCGAGTGGCCTGATTACGTTCAATTCTATTTGTTTTTTATTTTTGTTACGTTCTATTTTCCCATTCATGCGTCTCCAGACATATCCAAGATGATTTCTTATTAATCGGCAGAAGGATTATGTGTGGATTTTGGAGAGGAAAGTTAGGAATGAACCCTGGATAACCTTACTTCTCGGACACAGCTTTTCAACTTTATTTCACAGCAAACTCAGGCAATTGATCCCAAGTCCGGCTTTCCAATAAACGCCCATTCTTCTTTTTCCAAACACCGCCCCATTGCTTGAGCCGTCCTGGAGGACCCTGTTTTGATCTGTGACAGCCTGGAACCCATTATTAATTACAGAATTCCGGAGAGGCGCAGGTTAAAAAAATGATCGAATGGGTACAAAACGGTGGAGAACCCCATGATTTTGTCCGAGATCACAATGAAAAAGAGCAAAACAAGAAAAAAGATCCTTTTGCCGAGGATTGGAAGGATTTAGGCCCCAATATCAAGGTCAAATACAAGGGCGGGGAGGATTACGAGATTCACTTGGCTATGACCGGGGGGCAAAAGACCCTGGAGACGGCCCAGGCCGACCAAAGGATCCTGGAGGGGGCATCGTCGCCAAGCTTGCCGGTTTCATGACGGAACTAAAAAGCTGATTCTTCCCCGCTTCTAACCTGTTTCTTCTCTTCCGCTCGCCACCTCTTGGAAACTTCAGCCTCGATGCCGACATGGTCATAAACCCGGGCAATGACCGTATCCACGAGTTCCTCGATGGTATGGGGATTGCCGTAAAAGCTGGGGGTCGCTGGGATAACGTGGGCTCCGGCCAGGGTGAGAAGCTCCATGTTCTTGATTTGGATAAGGGATAGGGGTGTTTCCCGGGGTACCAATATCAGCTTGCGGCGCTCCTTTAGGAACACCTCTCCCGAACGGGTAATGAGGTTGTCCGCTATTCCGTGGGCCAGCTTCCCCAAAGTGGTCGTGGAACATGGGATGACCACCATGGCCTCGAATTTATTCGAGCCGCTGGCGGAGGGAGCCGTTAGGTCGTTTTCATCCCATTCCTTTACGTGGGGCGGAAGGCTCAAGCCGCCCTCATGGGACGCCACGATCCGCGCTGCGGAAGATACCACCGCGTGAACCTCCCAATCGTCATAGGGAAGGTGCTGGAAAAACCTCCTGGCATAGAGGGTCCCCGAAGCACCTGTTACCGCCACTAGAATCTTTTTCACTGCCAATTCAGCCTCCAAACTGATACTCATCATTTCCCACTTGCACTTAAGCGGCTTTTTTTCATTCTAGATTTATACTCCGCAGATTTCTCATGAATCGCCAAAACCGATTCAATTCGGGAAAATGGCTTACTTTCTTCATAAAGCGTATCAGGGCAAAGATCCTGGCCGTCTTTCCATTGGATTGACCCAAAAGAAACTTTTACCGACCGAAAAGCATCTTGCTTCCGTAGTTTGCGGAATATACCTTTGGATAGGTACGGTTTCATATCAAACATCCGCGTTTCACCATTTTCAAAGGTCAGCCTCAGGCAATAATTATCCTCTGCTTTAACTTGTTTAATTCTCGGATTCATCTTTTTACCTCAATGGTTCTATCTTGGAGATAGGCTTTCCGATGGATGCCTTTTTCCAATCGTCCATCAATTCTTGTTTATGGATTTCCACCCAAGCTTGCAATAGCTTCATTTTATCAGGTGGCAGGCGGCCCTCCAAAACATCCCCTTCAGGAACGCCTATGACCACTTCATGATTCTGGTATCGGGCATGAATATGAGCGCGCTTATGCCGGTTTTTATCCAAGAAATACATCATAACGATAATTCCATAAAAGGATGAAATGATAGGCATCTTTTCGCCTTACTTACGTATTCCCATCACGCTGACCGCCACTCCCATGGTTTTGCTATCGCTCACGACATCCTTGAACCCGCATTTCTCGACGAGCTTTTGGAAATCCTCCGCCGAGGAGAAACTCCTCGCTGACTTCTGAAGATAATCGTAGGCAGTCTTATCCTTGGAAACAACCCCTCCCCTAATGGGCAGGATGGTTCCCACATAGAAGGCATAGGCCAATTTGGTCCAGAATCCGGTGGGCTTGAAAAACTCCAGGATCACGGCCCTTCCCCCTGGTTTCAGCACCCTGGCTATTTCCTTCAATCCCGCCTCCGCGGAATCCAGGTTCCGCACCCCGAACCCGCAAAGCACGGTGTCAAAGGCCATGTCATGGAAGGGCAGTTTCAAGGCGTCCGCCACCAATAGATTAAAACCGTTTTTCGACCCGATCTTTCCCTTGGCTAATTGGAGCATGGGCTTGGCGAAATCCGCCAAAATGACCTGGGCCGAGGGCACCTGTTCCTTGACCGCCAAGGCGAAATCACCCGTTCCCGCGCAAAGGTCCAAGACCTTGTTGGGCGTGAATCCACCGCTTAATAGCTGTTTCACCGAATCCTTCCGCCACTGGATGTCCTTGTTAAAGGACAACTGGTGGTTCGCCTGATCATAGGTACTTGCGATGCGTGAAAACATATCCTGGATCGTCGCGCTCATTTTTAAGCCTTTCAAATTTGATTTTTTATAATCCCCATCCCCCCTGGGATGGTTTCCCCAATAAACAATCACTTATTTTATAAGACCCAACTTTCGAAGGATCGGCCTGACATGTTCTTCCACTTTTGGATCCATTTTCAACTCATCAGGCCATTCCCTGTTGAAACCTTCCTCTTTCCACTTCCTCGTGGCGTCAATCCCCATCTTCCCCCCCCAACCCCATTGGGGAGAAGTATGGTCCAGCACGTCCAATGGCCCTTCCGTGATGACCACATCCCTCTTGGCGTCCATGCAGTTCCCCACCCTCCATAGGACCTGGCCGTAATTGTGGACGTCTGTGTCCTCATCCACTACCACTACAACCTTATTAAGCATCATCTGCCCCAAACCCCAGAGGGCGAACATGACTTTCCGGGCATGCTGGGGATACTGCTTCTTGATGGAGACAATCGCCAGGTTATGGAATATGCCGTCATATGGCAGGTCCATATCCACCACCTCCGGCAAGATCTTCTGGAGGATGGGAAGAAACAGCCTCTCAGTGGCCTTCCCGAAATAGGCGTCTTCCATCGGAGGTATTCCCACGATAGTCGCAGGATAAATGGGATTTTTCCGATGGGTGATACATGTGATGTGAAAGACCGGATAGTCATCGGCCAGGCTGTAATAACCCGTATGGTCCCCGAAAGGACCTTCCTTGCGCCTCTCACCCGGCTCTACGTATCCTTCCAATACAAAATCAGCGTCCGCGTTCACCATCAAATCGACGGTCTTGCATTTCACCAACTCGACCGGTTTTTTCCGTAGGAACCCGGCGAACAACAATTCATCCAACCCATCCGGCAAAGGCGCTGTGGCGGAATAGGTCAAGGCGGGATCTCCGCCCAAAGCTACCGCTACCTCCAAACGCTTGCCCAGCTTTTCCGCCGCGCGGTGATGGGCCGCCCCGTGGTGGTGGACCTGCCAATGCATTCCGGTGGTTTTCCCGTCATATACCTGCATGCGATACATGCCGATATTTCGGTTGCCCGTTTCCGGGTCCTGGGTATAAACCAAGGGCAGGGTGATGAAACGACCCCCGTCCTGGGGCCAGCACTTCAATACCGGCAAGGAATTCAAGTCCGGGATTTTCTCCACCACCTCCTGGCAGGCACCGGCGGAGACTTCCTTGGGGGGATAATTCGAGATCTCAACCAGCTTGGGAAAAAGCTTGACCTTGTCAACGAACCCCTTTGGGGGCTTCATTTCCATCAGATCCTTGATCGCCTTGGCATGCTCTTCCAGGTCCCCCACTCCCAAGGCCAGGCTCATACGGGAGTAAGACCCGAAGGCGTTTATCAGGACCGGAAAAGAGTTACCCTTGACTTTCTCGAACAATAGGGCCTTTCCCCCTTGGGGAGACTTGGACATTTTGTCTGCGATGGAAGTGATTTCTAATACTGGGTCCACCTCGTCCTGGATCCGTACCAGTTCATTTTTTTTCTCGAGTTTTTCAACGAAATCGTTTAACGAGGAATAAGACATCTGAAGTCCTTGCTTGGAATTAAGGAATGGCATTCTACGCTACCTGCATGGGAGCCTCAACAGGGGCCTTTAACGACCGCGCAACAAGAAATGCCCCTAAAACAACCAACAATCCCCCTATCGCGGGAGCCCAAAGAAACCTCAAAGTAGGCTGTAGGACTAAATTGAACCAAGCCATGTAGCTGACCGCCCAACCCAGAACCATCAGGAAACGGGCGGATCTTTTACCTTTTACCGGCGTCATCCAGCCAGTGACGTATCCTCCCATGGAAAATCCCACCCCAAATAGGTGCAGATAAGATGTGTGTTTGATATACATTTCCGCCTTGTCCCCCATGTTTCCCATCATGTATAGCCAGACGAAACACCAAAGAAGTAGCCAAAAAATCGAGATCAAAGCGGTCCCGTGAGTGAAATACAGGAGCGTCTTACTGTTGGCGATAAACGATTTTGAGCGGACAAATAAAAGAAGAATTCCCGATAATCCGGCGAAACCAAAGAGGATGAAAGGGCCGGCCAGGCCGGTTGGGTTTTGCCTCAACGCCCCGGCGATAGGTTCTTCCCCGAAAACCCCGAAGGTCAGGAACATACCCAAAGCTCCCGTATAAAAAAGGGCCATGCCCATTTTCACTCCACTTCCTTCTTTCCCCATCTTTTCACTTCCGGGAATACCCTAGGGTAAAAAACCTTGACCAGGAATAAACCGTTCGGGGGCAAAGTGGGTCCCGCCTTTTTCCTGTCCCTGGATAGAAGGATCGATTTCATGTCCTCGGGCTTGAACTTTCCCAGGCCCACGTAAAGGAGGGTGCCGCTGAGGATCCTCACCATTTGGTGCAGGAAGGATTCGCCCAGGTACTCCATAAATATATCGTGACCTTTTTTCTTAACCGTCACCTTGATCAGATTTCTCCTGGGATTGGCCCTTTTCCCCAAGGTTCCCCGGAAGGCGGTGAAATCGTGCTCTCCCTGCAATTCCCTGCCGGCTCTCGCCATGGCCTGGACATCCAAAAGGGGACGGACATGATGGTAGGTATTGCGGTCAAACACCGTGTAATCGGCGGAATTCCTTATGACATACCGGTAAAGCCTAGCCTTGGCGTGGAAAGTCGCGTGAAAGGTCTCGGGAACCTCCTTGGCCGACACGATCCTTATGTCATGGGGTAAAAGCTGGTTGAGGACCGTATGGATCCTTTGGACCGGCAGGGCGGAGGAAGTATGGAAATTGGCTGTTTGGCCCAGGGCATGGACCCCGGAATCGGTTCTACCCGCCACCAGAAGGTCCAGGGGATGGCCGCAAACTTTCCGGAGACGCTCCTCGAGGGTGCTTTGGAGCGTCGGGGATTGGGCCTGCTTCTGCCACCCGGCATAGGCGGTCCCGTCATACTCCACCGTCAAGCGGATGTTTTTCATCCTCACGGTTTGTGGCCAGGCTCCCCATAGGTCGCGGATTGGCTTAACAACTGCAGACCGTCCTGGGCTTCCTTTTGCTGGGGGTTCATGGACAAGGACGCGCGGTAGGCCTGCTCCGCGTCGTTATAATCGTTGATCATGCGGTAGCAATCTCCCATTCGAGCGAAAGCGTAGGGGTTCCGAGAATCCCTTTTGATGGAGTCCTGGTAGCTGTTGACTGCGGACTGCCAATTGCCCATGTTGTAATAGGTTTCGCCCAGCATCAAGTATATCCGGGACAAGGTCTGGGACTGGCGGTAGTTCAAGGCGTTTCCAAAGCTCCAGAGGGCCAAGTCCGGCATCTTGTTCATCAAGGCGAAATAACCCGTGAAATCGTAGCCGATGCCGTAGGAATCCTTCATGACATCGGTGTATTCGTCCCAATAACCCCTGTCGGGAGCGTTCATGTTCCTTAAGCGGTAGGTGGACCAAGTCTTGTTCAGCCGGTCCGAGGAGAAGGCGTAACTCAGGTCCTTGGTCTTGACAATCCTCCATAAGAACCCCTCCGGCACGGAGGGATTCTTCTCCCTCATCCAGGGGGCGGTATAGATGTTCGTGAAATAAAAGGACCGATCCTCGGCGTGCTGGTCGATGATATCCTGAACGACCGTCTCGGGACGGATGTCCTCGTGCCCGTAAATATCCCGCCTCATCGGTACCTTGAGGAAAGGCCAGCGCTCGAACAAGGGATTCCTGTACCAATCATAAGGGATCAACTGCATGGTGAAGGAGGCCACCTCGGTGCGCTTGTTCTCCACGAATTGGAGGTACCAGAGTGGAAGGATGTCGATATCGCCGTTGCAAAGAATGACCCCTGTCCGGTTGACGGACTTGAGCATGTTGATTCCCTCGTCATAAGAGCTGATATAGCGGCATTGGTCGCTGACGGGATAGTTCAGCTCCAAGGGCATGAAGCCGAACCCAAGGCATAATGCCCCTAAGAAGACAGGAATCAGCCTGTGGGTCCATTCCCTAGTCACCCATTCGAAGATCGCCGCGAACCCAGCCGCGGCCAGTATGGATTCCATCAGGAAAACCGTGGTGAAGAAGTTATCCAGGGTCCATTGGTAGCCTTCCAGGGGTTTGCAATAGAGCCATACGGCCATCAGAATGCAAAAAGCCATCGTCAAGAAACTCGCCAGACTCGCCCTTTGCCGTTTAAACAGCCAGATAATTCCCAAGATGAGCAAAAGAACCACTAGATAGGTGAAAACGGAGCCAAACTGGTCCTGGGCGTGGAAGAAATACCGTTTGACGTTGCGGACGAAGGAATCCCAGGGATGGGCGACATCGCCGATGTTCTCATAGCCTTTTCGGACAAAGGTGCCCCAAAGCCTCTCGAAGTTATTGGGATTCCACCAATTCACCACCGGATTCTGGATAGCCCTGAGCGGGAGGTAAATGTAAACGGACGCTGGTAAAAAGGCAAAACAACCCGCTCGGATCAAGTTCACCGTGCCAAGGGCGGACAATATGTTGAGCATATTCTCCGTGAAGTCAAAGGGCCTCAGGAGTGACCCCAATATTTTCTTGATCGGCACGCGCCGCTGGGCAGCCATGAAAAGGATCAAGTAACCGGGAGTCAGTGCGAGCTGGTCATGATAATGGTTTGCCAGGCCCAGCCCGTAAACGAAAGCCATCACGAGGAAGGACTTGATGAACTTCCCGTTTTCCCTCATTTTGAATAAAAAGAATATCACGCTGACTGAGATGCAGGTATTGAGCGTATAGATACCGCCCTTGGCCCCGCAGGCCTGGAACCATTGCTGGTAGGAGAAGGCGAAGATCAAGGCGCCGAACAAGGAGGGAATTTCCCAGATCCAAGGCCCCGATTTGTTTTCCTTGACGGTCCCGTCAACCGGATCCGTCGGGCTGAAGATTTCCTTCAGCATCATTTTCAAGATGTGATAGACGACAACCACGGACAAGGTCCCGGTAACGACGGAAGCGAAGGTGACCCGGAGCATAGGCTTTCCCAGGGGCAGAAGGCAGTTCACCCTTCCCCAGAGGGCGTGCAGTGGGTATCCGGGCGAATGGCTGATGGTCAACAGGTCGCAGACCATGATGGTTTCGCCGGAATCGTTGATATTGAATGTCCCGCAATGGGTGCGCAGGTAGAAAAAGAAAACGGTAAATAACAACCCAAACGGAATAAACATCATCACGTCCTTTTAAGTTTCAGTTAAATCTTCATTTTAAAAGGTAAAAACGGCGGACACACAAAATATTCCGAGTTTTTCCAAGGGAATCTTCGTTTAAATGTATTTCGATGCCCCATCTATCTTTAAACCAATCACTTTTTAGACGTCTAACGCCGCTTCCGGAAGGCCTTGATTAAATAAAACCCTTCTGGTTCAAATATTCCGCCACCAATATACCGCCTTTGGCCGCTCCCATTTTAGTGTTATGCGACACCAGAACGTATTTATAACCGTTTGGCAGGGCATGATCGGCCCGAACCCTTCCAACAGTGGTCAGCATTCCTCCCTCCTTGTCCCGGTCGAGCCTCGGCTGGGGGCGGAAAGGGTCCTCGGTCACTTCGATGAGCCGTTTTGGGCAGGAAGGCAATTTTAAGGAGATAAAAGCCTTGCCGAACCCGCTCAGGGCCGATTTCACATCCCCTAAGGAGACCTTCTTTTTCAGCGAGACATAAACAGCCTCGGTATGGGCCTCCAACACGGGGACCCTGGTGCAGGTGGCGGAAACGGGAAAAGGAGCCGGCGACACCTCCCCGCCCTTGATGGTGCCCAGGATTTTCTGGGTTTCCTTCTCGACCTTCTCCTCTTCCTTGGGAATATAGGGAATGACGTTATCAAGGATATCCAACCCGAGGACTCCGGGGGATCTCCCCGCCCCGGAGCAGGCCTGCATGGAGGTCATCAAAACCTGCTGGATCCCGAAGGCCTCATGGAGGGGCTTCAAGGTCATGGCCAAGCCGGTGGTTGTGCAGTTAGGAACCGGTGTGATGAACCCTTTCCAGCCCCGGTTCTTTTTTTGAACTGGGATGAGCTTGTCATGGTCCAGGTTGACACCGGGGATGAAAATGGGAACATCGTTCTCATAGCGGTAGGCCGAGGCGGTGGAAACAACAGGGGTGGTTTTAGCGTAGCGTGGTTCCAGATCCTTGGCCGCGTCCGATTCCACCGCGGTAAAAATCAAATCCACCTTGGAGGCGTCCAATTTCGAGGCGTCCTCAACCATGATTTTCGCGAAGATGGGATCGAGGGGGTCCTGGCAGTACCACCGGAAAGCGCCCGAGGCGTCGGTGATCGCGTCCTTGAATAGTTTTCCTGCCGAACGCTCGGAAGCCGCTAACGCCACCACTTGAAAGTAGGGATGATCCGGGAGGGAGGCTAAAAATTGCTGGCCGGCAACACCAGTCGCCCCAACCACCGCGATTTTTTTCTTTTTCATCAAAGGACCTCTTTAAAACTCGAAATATTTGAATCTGGGGAATGAAAGAATATCATATTTATATGCAGTTTCAATGCCTGAAGGCCTTTTGCGCGTACCCAATCCACGATATGTCCAACTACTGGATTTCGGTCTTGCCGCTGGCTTCATACCGCTTCTTACCGACCGGCAAATCAATAAAACAAAGATAGACTCCCGGAGGCAGGAGCCTTCCTTCCTCGTCCTTAGCATCCCATGAAAATTCGTGGTATCCGGACGTCAAGTATTCCGGTTTTTCCTTTTTGTTGAACTCGTAACCTTTAATGATCCTGAATCCCGAGGTATAGATCTTTATAAAGGCTCTTTCGACGGGAATGTTCACCCCCCACATGAATTTCACCAGCCCCGCATCGTCAGGTTTGGGTGAAACGGAGAATTTAAATATCCCGGGCGTGGCTGTTGGCGTTGAGGTAATGGTGGGGGTAGGGCTGGAAGTGATGGTTTTGGTCGGGGTGATGGTGGGAGTTTTGGTAATGGTCGCGGTGGGGGTCGGCGTCAAGGAAGGGGAAAGTGTTCCCGTGGGGGTATGGGTTGAAGTCGCGGTGGGCGTCAGGGAAAGCGTCGGGGTGGAGGTGGGAGTCAAAGTGGTTGAGGGCTGAAAATTAGGGGTGGTGGATACGGCCTGGGGAGTGGTGGGTGTCAAAACTTGGCAATAAGAAAATAACGAATTCATAAAAAGGAAACTGAATGTTAATATCCTGAATTTCAAATGGAAATCTTCCGAAAAAACATGAGTTTTTTAAAACCTTCGCGTATCTTTTGAATACATCGAGCCAATGTCAACTAAACACCTTACTCCAAACAGGTTATTTTATTTCTTTCGATATTAAATCGCCCATTTCCGAACAAGAGGATGCTTTTTCCCCCTTTTTAGCCAAATCCGCCGTGTGATATCCCTGGCCCAGGACCCTTTCAACAGCGTTCTCAACCGCCGCGGACTCCTTCAAAAGATGGAAACTATACTTGAGCATCATGCCGATCGATAGAATCATGGCCAAGGGATTGGCTTTCCCCGTCCCGGCGATATCAGGGGCCGACCCATGAGAGGGCTCGTATAGGCCGACTTTTCCGCCCAGGGAGGCGGATGGAAGCATTCCCAAAGAACCGGTCAGCATGGATGCCTCGTCGGAGAGAATATCCCCGAACATATTGGTTGTGACCAAAACATCGAACTGCTTCGGGTTGAGGATCAACTGCATGGCCGCGTTGTCCACAAGTTGGTGCTCAAACGCCACTTCGGGATGTTTTTTAGCCGTTTCATCCACCACGTCGTGCCAAAGCCGCGAGGATTCCAGGACATTGAACTTGTCCACGCTGGTGACTTTTTTGCGTCTTAACTTCGCTAGCTCAAAAGCCAGTTCCGCGATTCTTTCCACCTCGGATGTCCGGTAGATTTCAGTATTGACTCCGAATCTTTCCTTCCCTTCCCCGAAGATCCCCTGGGCTCGCCGAAATAAATGCCTGATATCAGTTCCCGGACAATGAGCATATCCACCCCGTCGATGACCTCGGTCTTTAAGGTGGAGGCTTGTTTGAGCGAGTTGAAAAGTTTGACGGGCCGGAGGTTGGCGTACAAGTCCAGGCCTTTTCGAAGCCCCAAGATCCCCGCCTCAGGCCTCTTTTTATTCTCGAGCTTGTCCCATTTCGGCCCGCCCATGGGCGCCTTCAGGACCGCGTGAGCCCCCTGGCAGGCTTTGAGTGTGTGGTCGGGAAGCGGCGTGTTGAACTTGTCAATGGCCGCGCCACCCGCGTCCTGCGGCTCAAACTCGAATTTGTGGCCGAATACCTCCCCCACCCGGTCCAACACTTTCATGGATTCCCGGCATATTTCAGGACCGATTCCGTCCCCGGCTAGAACGACGATATGAAAGTTCAAGGAGCATACCCTTTCAACGGCCCTGAGCCGTCAGTTAAGTTAAATGCCTTTGATGGCGGTGAAGGCCGCTTTAGCGCTCTTTTTGTTGTGTTTTAAAAGAAGTTTATTCACGCCGTTCAAGTAAGCTTTTGCGGAAGCCTCAATGACGTCGGTGGAGACTCCTCGCCCATTCGCCTCGTCCCCGTTGACGGCGAGGCAGACGGTCACTTCCCCCTGGGCGTCCCTGCCCTGGGTCAAGGCCTTCAAACTGTAGTTTTCCAGTTTTCCCTTGAAACCCGTGATCCGGTCGATGGCGTTGAAAACCGCGTCCACCGGCCCGTCCCCCGTAGCGGCTTCCTGGGTCTCAACCTCGCCTTTCTTTAACTTCAAAGTGGCTGTGGGCAGGGTCGTGGAACCGGCTGAGGTGTGGAGATAAATCAGCTGGTATATTTCCTGGGATGAGGCGATCTTTTCCTCGACCAGGGCCTCGATGTCCTCGTCATAAACGCTCTTTTTCTTGTCCGCGAGTTCCTTGAATTTCTCGAAAAGATTTTCCAAGACCGCGTCGGTGAGGGGATAGCCCAGTTCCTCCAGCCTTTTCTTGAAGGCATGGCGCCCGGAATGCTTCCCCATCACCAAACTGCTGGAGGGGATGCCGATGGATTGCGGGGTCATGATCTCGTAAGTCTGGCGGTACTTGAGCATGCCGTCCTGGTGGATGCCGCTCTCGTGGGCGAAAGCGTTGCTTCCCACGATGGCCTTGTTGGGCTGGATCATGAAACCAGTCAGGGTTGAAACGAGCCTGCTGGTCTTATAGATCTGGGTGGTATCGACGCCGGTGTAAAACTGGAACTTGTCGGGGCGGGTTTTTAGGATCATCACGATTTCTTCCATGCTGGCGTTCCCGGCCCTTTCGCCGATCCCGTTGATCGTGCACTCCACTTGGCGCGCTCCGTTCTGGATGGCGCTGATGGAATTAGCCACTGATAGGCCCAGGTCATTGTGGCAATGGACCGAAATGACGGCTTTGTCAATATTGGGCACTTTGTTTCGAATGTAGCCGATAACCTTCCCGAACTCGTCCGGGACGATATAGCCGACGGTATCAGGAATGTTCACGGTTCTGGCGCCGTGTTTGATGGCCATCTCAATCATCCGGCAGAGATAATCCAAATCCGAGCGTGTGGCGTCCATGGCGGAGAACTCGACGTCTTCCGCGTAACGGCGCGCGAGTTTCACCGAGTCAATGGCGGCCTGAAGAGCCTCTTCCCGGGTCTTGCGGAATTGGTACTTGAGGTGAATATCCGAGGAGGAGATGAAGGTATGGATCCTCCCACGCTTGGCTGGCTTGATGGCCTTGGCGCAGGCTTCGATGTCCTTTTTAATCGCCCGAGCCAACCCCGCGACAATGGTTTTTTGGAGGCTTTTCGCGATTTTCCGGACCGCCTCAAAATCCCCCGGCGAGGCCGCGGGAAAACCGGCCTCTATGATATCCACTCCGAGTTTCTCCAATTGGACTGCCACCTTCATTTTCTCATCCGTATTGAGGCTGGCCCCGGGAGCCTGCTCGCCATCTCTGAGGGTCGTGTCAAAGATGTAAATTTTTTCTTTCTTGTTGAAACTGGGTTTTGGTCTCATTCGTTTCTCCTCGTCTAAATCCGATCAATGGTGGTTATATTTTGCGGACTAACGGTTTTTCTTTTTTTTATCTTCTCTACGCTTTTTTTGGTCAGGGCCAGCGCTATTCCCCATAAAAGGTAAAAAGTCAGAAGAATAAAGGCCGTAAACTCCGCCGCGTAGATCAGCAAAAACAGGGAAAGGATTATGAAAGCGAAGGTCCAAGGCTTGACCGTTTCCAATTTCAGCTTCTTCAGGCTTGGGTAGCTGATGGTGGAAACCATGACAAGGGCGATCACAATCGTCATGATGGGAATGATGTAAAGCTCGACAAAGTTCATGTTCTCCTCGTACCACCCCATCACTTTATTCAAGATAATGTCTTTTCCGTAAAAACCCGGCCAACGGGAAAGCAGGACGTAACTGGCCAGACAGCCCGCCGCGGCGGGGCTCGGCAAGCCCATGAAATGCAATTTTTCCTCCACTTGGGCCTGGACATTAAAGCGCGCCAAGCGGATCGCCGCGCAAACCACATAAAGCGCCGTGATGGCCAAGCCCCAGACCGAGTGGTACCTTAAAACGGAAAGGTAGATCAAGAGGGCCGGAGCCATCCCGAAACTGATCAAGTCCGACAAGCTGTCGAACTCCATGCCGAACTTGGAGGTGGTCCCGGTCGCCCTGGCCACCAAACCGTCGAAAAAGTCGGCGAAAGCCGCGATGATGATGAGCTTGGCCGGCAAAACAAAAGGGATCACCTTGGTTTCAGCGGCCAAGGAAAGCGTAAGGGAATCATTGATAGAGAAGATGATCGCGAGGATCCCCAAAACCATGTTGACTGCGGTAAACAGGTTCGGGAGCAGGTAAATGCTTTTCCGGAGCCTGGAGGAAGCCGGCCGTTCCACGCTGGAGGCATAAGGTTTGAATTTGACTATTCTCATTTTATTTTTCCTAAAACTGTCATTCCAGCCATGACCTGGTCTCCCAGCTTAACGGCTGGTATAAATTCCAACGGCAAAAACAAGTCTACCCTTGATCCGAGGAGGATCCGCCCAAACCGCCCTCCACGCTTGAGGTTCTCTCCAACCTCGACATCGGTCTTCACCCTCCGACACAAAAAACCGGCGATCTGTTTGAGGACTATCTTTATTTTCTTTCGTCCCGATGTCTCCAGCACCAAATGAGCCTGCTCATTTTTCAAGTCGGCCTTGTCGTCATAAGCTGCCAGGAACTCTCCCGGGTGGTAAACTTTTTTTATCACCCTGCCATCCATGGGCGCCCGTTGAACATGGTTGTTCAATGGATTCATGAATATGGCGATATGGAAGACTCGTTTTTTGAGGTAAAAAATTTCTATCCCTTCCCCAAAAACCACGATCCTTCCATCCGCCGGACTGATCACCTCGTTTGCTTCCAGTTGACGGTTCGGACTTCGCTCAAAATCCCTGAAAAAATTCAACATCAAAACCGCAGCCTCTAAAATCAATATAGCCGCGAATAACAGCCAACCCACCCCAAAATATTTTCCCAAGCCGAGCAGGGCTATGCCAACCAATAAAGTTGGCACAACCATGCTCCAGGTTTCTTTGACGAATGGCAGCCTCATTATTTTTCAGTTTTGCTCCAGTTGAACATGCTCCTGACTTGGGCCCCGACTTTCTCGATTAAATGCTGTGAATCGTTCTTTAATAAGGCGTTGTAAACCGGGCGGTTCGCCAGGTTCTCGAGGATGAATTCCCTCGCGAAGGACCCCGACTGGATCTCGGCGAGAATTCGCTGCATTTCATGTCTGGTATTATCGTTAATGATCCTGCGCCCCCGGGTGACATCCCCATATTTAGCGGTCGTTGAAATGGCGTCCCTCATACCGCTGATTCCCTTTTCGTACATGAGGTCCACGATAAGCTTCACCTCATGGAGGCATTCAAAATAAGCCGACTCGGGCTGGTACCCAGCCGCTACCAGGGTCTCAAAACCGGACCGCACCAATTCCGTCAAGCCCCCGCATAAAACCACTTGTTCGCCGAACAAGTCGGTTTCGGTTTCCTCCTTGAAAGTGGTCTCCAAAATTCCCGCCCTGGTAGCCCCGATCGCCTTGCCATAGGCCAAGGCCAATTTGAGAGCGTTTCCAGAAGCGTTTTGGTATACAGCCACCAAGGCCGGAACCCCCTTGCCGTCCAAATAAGTCCGGCGGACCAAATGGCCGGGGCTTTTGGGGGCAATCATGAATACGTCCACGTCGGCCGGCGGCACAATCTGCCCAAAATGAATATTGAAACCATGGGAAAACATCAAGGCTTTTCCCGCCTTCATCGAGGGGAGGATATCATTCTTGTAGAGAGACCCTTGAAGGTCGTCTTGGATGAGGATTTGAATGATATCGGCCTTGGCCGCCGCTTCCTTGGCGTTATAAACCGCGATTCCATCCTCCTTGGCCTGTTGGATGGCCTTCTCGGATTTCTCGGCGATGATTACGGATATCCCCGAATCCTTTAAATTCAAGGCCTGGTTGCGCCCTTGGTTTCCATAACCAATGATAGCGACCGTTTTACCCTTCAGAACATTTAAATCCGCATCCTGTTCGTAATAAATCTTTGCCATTTTCGCTTCCTCCCGTTTTTTGACATCTTGAATCAAGCTATTCAACCCTGCCGCAACAATATTGAAGAATCGTCTCATCTTTTTTAAAACACATTTTATAAATTCGACTGGCCTGCTTTACCGGCTTTCACCTTTACTTTTTTCTCTTCCTCTTCATGGACCCGCTTCCCCCGGGAAATCGCGACTTCGCCGGTGCGAACCATTTCAATGATTCCGTAATTCTTCAAAAGCTCGATTATCCCGTTGATCTTGCTTTCCTTGCCGGTCACCTCAATAATAAAGCTCTTCAACGCCACATCCACGATCTTCCCGTCAAAACATTGGACGATTTCCATGACCTGCGTCCGGGAAGCCGCCTCCGCCTTGACTTTAATCAACGTCAAATCCCGGGTGATAAAATCCTCATGGGTCATATCCTGGACCTTTATGACATCCACCAATTTATTCAACTGCTTTTCCACCTGGTCGATAATCCGGTCGTCGCCCCTGACCACGATGGTCATCCGGGAAACTTTGGAATTATCTGTCACCCCAACCACCAGGCTGTCGATATTGTATCCCCTGGCAGAGAATAAATTAGACACCCGGGAAAGAACCCCCGCGTGGTTATGGACTAAAACTGAGATGGTATGCCTCATTTCCGCCCCCCCTTGCCTTGAATTCGTTCAATAGACTTGCCTTTATTTTCAATTTCCATTCTTTGCTTTTCATCGACCCTGGAAAGGACCATATCCTTGACCGCTCCGCCGGCCGGAACCATGGGATAAACATGCTCCTCCGGATCCACCACCAAGTCCACGATGCAAGGTTCCTTGGAGCGGAAGACATCCTGCAGAACTTGGGTAGCATCCTTGGGCTTCTCGGCCCGGTACCCTTTGATTCCATAGGCTTCCGCCAATTTCACGAAATCCGGCTGAGCGGGGATGGAGGTGGACGCGTAACGCTTGTCAAAAAAGAGGTCCTGCCATTGCTTCACCATTCCTAGAAATTTATTGTTGAGAATGATGACTTTGACATTCAGGTTGTGCTGTTTCACGACTGCTAATTCCTGAAGGGTCATCTGGAAGCTTCCATCCCCCGCGATATCCACCACGGTTGAATCTGGAAAAGCGAAGGACGCCCCGATGGCGGCAGGAAACCCGAAACCCATCGTTCCAAGCCCTCCCGAAGTGATCCAACGGCGAGGTTTGTTGAATTTATAAAATTGAGCGGCCCACATCTGGTGTTGGCCGACCTCCGTCGTGATAATGGCGTCGCCTTTGGTAATCCTGAAAATTTGATCCACAGCGAATTGGGGCAAAATGGGCCCATTGGGATTTTGCGTATAAGCCAAGGGATGCTTCTTATTCCATTGGTCTAACTGGCTGTACCACTCATCATAATCTTGGGTACCCACCAATTTACTCAGTGAGGATAGGATGAGGCCCATGTCTCCAAGGGCGTGGACATCCACTTTCACGTTTTTACCTATGGAAGTCGGGTCGACATCGATATGGATCTTCTTGGAGTTCGGCGAAAACTCCGAGATTTTTCCTGTCACCCTGTCGTCAAAACGGCTGCCGACGGCAATCAAGAGATCGCAATGGGTCAATGCCATGTTGGCCCTATAAGAGCCGTGCATTCCAAGCATATCCACGAATTGGCGGTCCCCCGCAGGATAGGCGCCCAGGCCCATAAGGGTTAAAGTCACGGGAATATTGGTTTTTCGTGCAAATTTATATAAGGCCTCTGAGGCGTTCGCGTTGATGACTCCTCCTCCCGCGTAAATCAAGGGTCTTTTCGCGTGGCGGAACAATTCAGCCATTTTATCGATTTGTCCCTGCTCGAAATGGGGAACGAATTTGGATAAGGGAATCGTGGGATGCTTGGGATAGGGAATTTCAGCTGACGCGGCGGCGATATCTTTCGGTATGTCCACTAACACCGGTCCCGGCCTGCCGGTCCTCGCTATAAAAAAAGCATCACGCAAGATTTGGGGCAATTCCTGGATATTTTTCACAAGGTAATTGTGTTTGGTGCAGGAGCGCGTGATCCCGACCACATCCGCTTCCTGGAATGCGTCTGTCCCGATCATGCTGGAATGAACTTGCCCAGTAATGGCAACCAAGGGCACTGAATCCATATATGCATCCGCTAAGCCAGTCACAAGATTAGTTGCGCCCGGGCCCGAAGTGGCGATACAGACACCCACTTTACCAGTTGATTTCGCGTAACCCTCAGCCATATGGATAGCCCCTTGTTCATGGCGGGTATCCACAGTTTGTATCCTGTCTTTGTTTTGGTAAAGAGCGTCAAATAAAGGCAGGGCGGCTCCACCGGTCAGACCCCAAAGGATCTCGACTCCCTCATCCACCAATAGGTCAATCACCATTTGCGCCCCGGTTTTAAGTTTTTTCTTGTGTCTTGGCATTTTTATCTCCTTAATGCCTTTCCCCATCAGAGGTGAAAGGGTTAGATTTTACAATAAACCCAATAGTTTTGAATCTAATACAGCAAAAAAGGCTTTTTACTTGATTTGGAGAGCCTTCCAGGAGGGACTGCATAAAAAAAAAGCCGCAGCAGCCCCATTTGGCGGGACTCCGCGGCCTAAAAACTATCTTTAGGAGCGTTCCGCCTTCGGACGCAATACAGATACCAGTATTAAATGGACTGAATTTTTTGCAGTTCCGAAGGACATTTTTTCTCCTAAAACCATCTAAAGAATGAATTGAAATATATCTTACCTACTTTTTCAAGTCAAGAGGATTGAACCATATAAATATTTACGTTTTAAAGCACTTCCATAAAACCCAGAGGAATGCTGAAAAGACTCCCCAAAATATAAACGAATTTTTGAAATCATCCCACCAGATAAGCCCCTTATTTTCCGAGAAATATTTCCTAAAACGCCCGAAATAATAAATGATGGGTGGTCCAAATATGACTATCAGGATAGAAATTAGGCTGATGGATATTTGCGTCTCGGGCCTTTTGGCAAGCCTTAAAATAAGGAATAAAGAGATTAATCCCATCACGGATTGAATGATCCAAAATATGACATATTTAAAAAGATGAGGAGGGATTTGGAAAATATAAATTTCCCATGACATTACATTCATAACCACCCCATGATGATCTTTCGGCAGGCGAGTTCCACATCGATAGCAAAACCTTGCTTGTCTCCCCTTTTGAAACCAACTGTGATATTGGATTGCCTTTTTATGGGGACAAATTTTTACGATCCAGGACATGGAAATCGAGAACCAGGCGCATAGGGCAACTTGAAATAAAAAGCCGACATAAATAAATTGATAATCATAATAAGAAGTGATCAAGCTCAAAACGAGATTTAAGAATAAAAACCAATACCATGGTTCCAAAACCCGAATTAAGTTCAAATCTTCTGACGTCTCTAGAATGTATTTCCAGCCCTTTCCCAACGCTGTAAGTAAAACGGGCAGAATTAAAACTGAGGCCCAACTCATAAATCAACGTCCTTCCCGTTCATATATCGCCATTAGTTTGCAGTTCGGTTAAAATCAAGTCAATCCTTGAGTGAAAAGTAGGGGTTCAAACCCTTGAAGCTTCTGATCATGTTGGTTTATTAATACCTGAATTTTGCACCGAGTTTACCGATTCCGTGGCCAGATCGGCCTGAATCGGGACCCGACAGTGGCCATTTTCATCAGAAGTGAACTTATGTGCAAAGAATTTTTTGCACCAAGCCACTTCTAGGCCGCCCTGGGTCTTTCCAATCGTTTTCGATCAAGGTATTTGAGGAAACCCAATAGGCCCGCTGTCCTATCATCATGGATTGAATACCTCACCACATCCCGATGGCCGTGATACTGGATTCGGGCGGCTACAAAGAGCATCTTCAAACGTGCGATCCGAAGGGTATGGTCCGGCATGGTGATCTGTTCCTTCTCCTGTGGCTTCTTTCCCGGTCGCTTTTCTTTTCCACAATGGCCCACCATTAGTTTCATCCACCTCCAGAGGTTGTAAGCCAGCATCACGATCTGGAAAAAAGCATGGTGGCTTTGGAAACTCTTAGAGGGAATTGCTAATAACCCCTCCCGTTGCGCCTCACCAATCAGGTTTTCCACATCCGCGCGCAGGTCGTATTCCTCAACCACCCGATGGGGTGCTCCCAGACAGTTGGTCGCGAAGATTCGGTAGACATATCCTTCCATTTCAGGAAGGCTCAATTGTTTCTCCCGCGCTTTTTCATCCAGCGTCCTCATCGCCACAAACCGGACTGGTTGTTGCCAGCCTATGGGTTGATGGACACATTCGTTGTATTCGTGTTCTCCATGGCGGTACCAACCCTTTTTCGTGAAAGGCGGGTCATGCCGCTTGTTCCCGAAGATGAAAGAAAACCCTTCTTTTTCACAGGCTTTCACGCTTTCCCAGCCGATCATTTCACCGTCACCGCGCACCAGAATCGTCCGGACACAGGACGGCAAGAGTCGCCGGAATTGTCTAATTTGGCGGGCCACTTCCTCAGAACTAAGGGTGGTTCCGCGTCTTTGGGTTCCGCACAAATATTCCCGGGTTTCCTGGAGAAAACACAGAATGGGCCTCAGTCCCTTCTTGCCCCGGTGCTTGGGGTTGTATCCTTTTCGGCTTCCCTCGATATTTCCGTAGACCGTTGCGGTGGTGGTATCGATGTTGATCTCCACCTTCTTGGGGGCATATTTCACCTGTCCCCAAACCTTGGCCCGTAACGCCCCACTCAGATTCAGCAACGATGCCGACTGCCCGATCCCCAGCGACCTCAGGTATCTCCAAAAAGTTGTCACTACCGGCAACAAGGGAACCCGCAGTAAACCGCACAGCATGACCTCACCCCTCAGGTAGGCAAAATGGCCAAGCCTTTGAAACCCGATGAAAAGAAGCATTAGGATGCCGCTTACCATCCGGTAGTGGCCCAAATTCGGAAGGCGTTTAGGTGCGGCATAGTGTTTTTTGAATTCCCGCTCAAAATCAAGAAGGTCGAACATCTTCGCCAATGCCAACAATCCGCCAAAAGCTGTTAGGCGGTCTTCGCAAATACCTACGGGAGTATTGGCCGTAATCTTGGGCGCGATTCTCCCGTTTCGATTGGCTTTTTTCTGGACTTGCGGGTTTGATTTCTGAGGCGTATCTTGACGTTTCACCATCTGGGGGACCCTCTTTTAGGATGAGTTGGCTTCGCAACCCTTATCCTATAATGGTTTCCTAGATGGTTTTTTTATTAGGCGCAAAATTCAGGTAATACATTGATCATACCAGTCTTTAAAGCTTGGGGTTGAATGGAATGGTTTATAAAATATGTAAGTGCTGAAAAAGTCGCATATTGTCGGTTTTTTCAGCAATCATTGATCTTAACTCCCGATTTGACGGCGATCTTAGGGAAAATCCTCTATGTACCCCCAAAACCAAAGCCTGCGGAAATCTAAGGGGTCGAAACCTCTGTTCGAAACTTTATTTTAGTTTTTCAGAGGTTTCAATATTTTTATTCGTCAAATCAGAATCTTTTGGGCCACCCATAAAACAAATAATAAAAATAACCAAAAAATGAAAACCATTCTTCCCGCGAAAGAAAATATCGTGAAGCTTTTTTGTTTCGTATTTTTCAAATGCAAATAAACAAGAAAATAAGAAAAACAAAGCGCCAACGAGCCAAAAGAATAATAAAGTCTATCGTGTGAATATCCAAATGATTCTAAAGCCAAAATAGCAGAAAGGATGAAATAAAATCCCATCCAACACCAGAGCCAGCCGATGACAATTTTATGGATCCATTCTGGAGTTGAATTCCGATTTGTTTCTTCGGGGAGGCAAGCGTCAATAATATAAAAAAATAGATATAAAAATATCAGCCCCAAAATAATTGATAAGTAATAAATACTGAAATGGTTATGGTTTTTTGCGCTTAACGTCCCTAATAACCAAAGATAAAAAAAAGTCATCGCCAATAGATTGGAGGCAATACCCGGGTTCAATCTGGGAATCCACGCTATTAGGATCGAACCCAAAAATGCGATAATGAACGTGGATGCGAAAATAATATTTAAAAATCCGTTGGTTTTATTTTGATCTAAACTTCCAAACGCAAATGGGAAAACGTGATCAACTTGATTAAATGATCCAATCGATAAAAAAAGAAAGTACAGAACCAAAGAAAGTGAAAAGAAAATAATTAGTTGAATGCTTAATTTTATTTTATTCACTTAAAATACCTGCCTTGTGAATAGGTAAATTGATTTAAACAATCTAAATTTGAATAGTAGTCATTGAATCTAATGATTGGAGATAAGTTAGCTTATTACCCCATTGGTGAATAATTCATGTTTATTTAACTAGTAATTTCTTTTATGTCCAAAGAACACGCATTTTCTTTAGAAACCGGAAATTATCTAACTTAAATACGATCATTCCTTTAACGAAATTTGGATATTCGGAATAATGATTGACAAAAATTCTTAGTACTATTATTTGAAAGTATTTAGGGGCTGATCAAATTCTTGCAAGTTGTCCCAAAGTAACTCATGCGTCTTTTATAAGGCTTTCTAGCCATTAAATACTTGACAATATATAAACTTGTTTAAATTACACGATTTATTGTTTTCTGGCTCCTAAATGTCCCATTAAAATATTTCATGCTTCTGTATTAAGTGACCCTTGAAATAAAGGAATACATAGGTATACTGTCCGCTACGGGAGGTGGTACATGAGCTACCAGCGGATGAAAAGCATTAAAATTCTGAGGAAAATCCACACGGAAGAAGAAGCCCGCCAATGGGTGTGGAGATGCCGTTTCGGCGGGAAAGACTTTGTTTGTCCCCAATGTGAGGGCGAAAGCTTCTGGCAACACCAGGCCAAGCCTGAAGTGAGGGAATGTGACTATTGCCGGAAACGTCTTCGGCTTCGCGCCGGGACGATTTTTGAAAGCTCCAAGCTGCCTCTTTTAACCTGGGTCAGGGCCATCAGTTTGATGATGCAGGGCAAACGGGGTATTTCGGCCCTGGAACTGAAGCGGCATTTAAATCTTTCGGATCATTCGGCATGGCTTCTATTGCATAAGATCCGGGAAGGTCTTAGGCAAAAGGACGAAAGCTATACTCTAAAGGGCGTCATTGAGTTGGATGGGGCGGTTTTTGGGAAAAAGGCCAAGGAAAACCAAGTGGAAGTCTTGGTGGCGGTGGAAAGCAAGGAATGGGTGGATGAGAATGGTTGCAAGAAGGAAAAAGCGGGTTTTGCCAAGGTGAAGGTAGCTATGGAAACCAAGTGGGAGAGCCAGGAATTCGTGAATCAGACTATGGAAAAAGGCTCTTTCCTCAACACAGATGCTTCGCCAGCCTTGCGTGAACTCAAAGGAGTGGAGGCAGACTACCGGGTGATGGCCAATGACCCGAAAGAGTTGGAAAGTTGGTTGCCCTGGGTACACCGGTTCATTTCCAACGCCAAGGCCTGGATCATTGGAACTCATCATGGCGTTGATGCTAAGTATTTAGGCCGGTATCTAAGTGAATATGCCTATCGGTTCAACCGTCGTCATGATCCCGATTCCTTATTTCACCGTGCTTTGACCGCATGTGCCTTAGCAAAACCCATTACAGCACGGTCACTTTGTGCATAAGCATAAAATATTTTAATAATATTCATCACAACCTAATGTAAATCATAATGTCATAACATGTCATAACATATCATAATGTTGCTTAGGTTATAGTCTTTTCAATTTTTCCACTTTATTTATCTAAATTACAAGGAGAACGAAAAATGAAGCAAAAATGGTCTAAAGAAAAAATTGTTGAGACTATAAAGGATTTGCAAAAACAAAACATTGATATTTCCGCCAGTAATATTTCCAAGAATTATATTCCCCTTTTTACCGCCGCTTGTTCCAGACGTTATTTTGCAAGTTGGGCAAATGCAATAAAAGCAGCCGGAATTGATTACGAGCAGATTTTGGAGGCGGGAAAATCTCGCCGCCGAAAAAAATTAACTAAATGGTCAAAAGACCAAGTTCTTGATTTGGTTAGATCAGCCGATTCCAAAAATTTATTAACGACATATCGTGATCGTTTGGCCCTTTATTCTGCAGCCCGCAGAGAATTCGGTAGCTGGAAACAAGCGTTAGAAGCCGCTGGATATCGCTTAACAAAAGGCTCTCACAAAAATTCTAACCAAATTTTTAAAAAGGAAGAACAAGAGGTAGCAACTTCTAATTCGTCTCTGTCTTAAGTCTCTCAATACGCTTTATTCATACTCGCTAAAACCCCGGGACCGCCCCAAGGGTTTTAACGGGTTTTCTTTATTCCGTTTTCTAACAGATATTGACTTCTTTCATAATTTATCCCTCGCAAATACATCCGCTACAGCGTCCAACATCTGGTTAAGAGTATTTTCAACTGTATTTTGCACGACCATCCCCAGGTGATCCTTAAGCTTGGCTTCATCAATTTGGACGACTGTTGAAAGGTATTTTGATCTAGCTTTCAACATTCTACTTTTTTACAGGCATCTCCTTTGAATTTGGTCGTTTGGATACCTTGATCAGTTCCTTATTTGATCTGCGGGAAACTACCCCTTCAATTTAAATGTGCCAATGATATCCTGCGTTTATAACTCAAGCTTTTCTATCCAATTAGCCGAACCGTTTCTCTCATTTAATACAAATGTAAAATTCCATGCCTATCCGAACAACGCTTGCGCAGTAATGGGTTTTGCCAAAGCGCAAGCGGTTAAGGCCCGGTGAAATAAGGAATCTGGGTCATGGCGACGATTGAACCGATAAGTATATTCGCTCAAGTATCCAGGCAGATATTTCACGTTGACTCCATGATGGGTTCCTAGGATCCAAGCCTTGGCGTTGGAAATGAATCGGTGGACCCAAGGTAACCAGTGATTTAACACCACTGGGTCATTGGCTGTTACCTGGTACTCCACATCCACGTTTTCCAAGTTTCTCAAGCTGGGACTGGCATCCGTGTTTATCATGGCGCCTTTCTGGATTGCTTGATCGACGAATGCTTGGGCTTCCCACTTGGTTTCTGCGGTCACCTTTATCTTTGCAAAACCCGCTTTCTCTTTTTTGCGCCCTTTCTCATCTATCCATTCTTTGCTTTCAACCGCCACCAGCACTTCAGCCTGGTTTTCCTTTTCTCTCTTGCCGAATACAGCCCCATCCAACTCAATGATTTCCTTGAGTTGGTAATTTTCATCCCTTTGTCGAAGACTTTCCCGAATCTTATGCAACATCCTCCAAACGGTATCGTAGGAGGGCATTCCCAATTGCCGCTGAAGTTCCAGGGCTGAAATGCCCCTTTTCCCTTGCATCACCAATCCAATCATCCTCAACCAGGTTAAGATTGGGATCTTGGATTTCCGGAAGATCGTTCCGGCTCGAAGCCGTATTTGCTTTCGACAATAGTCACATTCCCGCACTTCGGGGCGGTTTTTGTGTTGCCAGAAACTTTCTCCTTCACATTGTGGGCAAACAAAGTCTTTTCCGGCAAAACGGCTCTTCCACACCCATTGACGTGCCTTTTCTTCTGTATCGATTTCCTTGAAAATCTCAATCCCCTTCATCCGTTGGTAGTTCATAATTTGCCCCTCCAACAATGAGTATACTCCTGTATTCCTTTATTTCAACAGGTACCGTTTGGAGAGGCATTTAAAATTCTAATCCTCCTAATAAAATACAAATTCTACTCTTTGTTTTATTCTGACGAAATTGGAAATAAGATAAGTATTTGCTTCTATCTGTAAATTTTTTCATACCTACAATTACATTTCTTCTAGCTTCAACTTTTCAAGTACGAAATATCAGATCCCCGCAGGATCATTCTTGACTAAACTAAAACTCTGGAGACTTTTGGAAAAATATTAATCCCGAGTTCCATAAGTAAGTACAACACTTAGTGCCTGAAGAAGGCCGCATGAATAGGATATGCGGCCATGAAAAAGAACTACAAGCATTTAAGTATCGAAGAAAGAGATCATTTATCCGTCTTGAAAGGAAAGGGCCTTAGCCTTCGAGCCATTTCCCGGGCCTTGAAGAGGTCCCCCTCCACCCTCTCCCGAGAACTCAAGCGCAATGCTCCCCCCCATCTGCTCTGGTTATTATCTTTCTCATCGGGCACATTAACGGTATGTTGCCCGCAATCAACAACGGGCTCGCCGTTTACGCCTGAAAACAAAATGAAATCGTGCCTACGTTCGCCGTCAATTGAAACGAGGCTGGTCCCCGGAACTCATTTCAGGTCGTTTAGGTCACCTACAGCCAAAGCAAAGCATTGGCCCTGAAGCTATCTATCAGTGGGTTTACGCTGAAGCCACTGATCTGATTCCTTGCCTGGTTCGACACCACCGGCGACGTCTCTCCTTCGGTCACAGTCGCAAGCACGCAAAAAACCATATCCCAGGCCGTATTTCCATCGACAAGAGACCCAAGGCTGTCAACCAGCGTAAACAATTCGGTCATTGGGAAACTGACACCATGATCTCTCGCCAAAGTAAGGTTGCTATGCGGGCTCTCGTCGAGCGTCAAAGTCGTTTTTTCAAGTTGGGTGCGTAAAACGGACGAAAGCGGCCACCCAAAACGGTTGAATCCGGCCACCTAAAACGGAGCAAAGCGGCCACCTGTGACGGCCCAATCCGGCCACCTTTGCCGGATAGTTTATTGAGGAGCTTTTAGGACCAAGCGACAGAGGGAATCCTTACCAAAATGGTACGGTGACTCCCCGTTGGACACTATCAACGGGAGGAACCATGCCAAGAGCAAGGATACCTATGCGCCAGATTCGTGAAGTTTTGCGGTTGAGATTCGAGAAAAACCTCAGTGAACGACAGATGGCTCAGGCCATCGGGGTTGGCCGGACAACCATCCAAGGGTTCCTCAAGAAGGCGGCTCAAGCCCAACTCACTTGGCCCCTGCCACCAGAATTGAACGATGTGCAGTTGGAGAAACTCTTTTTTCCCTCCGGCCCTTTAAAGTTCGAAAAAAACGCCTCAAGACCCTTTCCTGATTTTCTATACCTCCACAAGGAACTCAAAAAGAAAGGGGTTACCCTCCAGCTTTTGTGGGAGGAATACCAGCAGGCCAACCCTCAAGGCTACCAGTACACACAGTTCCGCGTGCATTACCGACAGTGGGAGAAGACGTTGGAGCCGGTGATGCGGCAGACCCACAAGGCCGGTGAAAAGATGTTCGTGGACTACGCCGGAATGACCATGGGTGTAGTGGATCGTCAAACCGGCGAAGTGAGGGAAGCCCAGTATCTTCGTGGCCGTGCTAGGAGCGAGCAACTATACCTACGTGGAAGCCACTTGGAGCCAGGAACTGCCCAACTGGATCGCCTCACACGTAAGAACGTTCGAGTTCATGGGTGGAGTTTGCGAACTGCTGATCCCGGACAATTTGAAGTCCGGAGTTACCACCGCCCATCGGTATGAACCTTTCCTCAACCGCACCTATCAGGAAATGGCTGAGCATTACGGCATCGCCGTTCTCCCTGCCCGCCCAGTCAAACCTCGGGACAAGGCAAAAGTGGAGGTGGGAGTTCAAGGGGTAGAGCGCCGCATCCTGGCTCCTTTGCGCAACCGTACCTTCTTCTCCCTTCAAGAACTCAATGAAGCCATTTGGGAACTCCTTCAGGTCTACAACCAGCGGCCCTTCCAAAAGCTTTCTTCCAACCGCCAAACCCTCTTTGAAACCCTGGAAAAACCCCTTTTGAAGCCACTACCCTCACAGCCCTACGAATTCGCTGAATGGAAAAAGGTTCGGGTGAACATTGACTACCACGTTGAAGTCCAAAAGCATTATTACAGCGTGCCCTACCAACTGGTGCGCCAACAACTGGATGTCCGGCTTACCTCTAGTGTGGTGGAAATCTTCCACCAAGGCAAAAGAGTGGCCAGTCACGCACGATCTTTCGTTGAGCACCGACACACAACGGTTTTGGAGCATATGCCTCAAGGCCACCGCCAGTATGCCGAATGGACACCGGTGAGGTTGGCCCAATGGGCGGGTGAGTCGGGTGAAGCCACAAGGGCCGTGGTGGAGAAGATATTGGCTTCTCACTTCCACCCTGAGCAGGGTTACAGGTCTTGTCTTGGCATTATGAGGTTGGGCAAAAAATACGGCAAGGATCGTCTGGAAGCAGCCTGCCGCAGGGCCTCGAGCATCCCTTCTCCCCGTTATCACAACATCGAGTCCATCCTCAAGTTGGGACTGGATCAAAAACCCCTTGAGTCCGAACAGCCGGTATTACCCGCCCTCACCCATGAGTTTGTGAGAGGCGCGGAGTATTACCAAACTCAAAACTAAAGGAGAAAATATGTTGGCTCAACCGATGTTGGAAAAGCTGTCCGACTTACGCCTGGAAGGAATGCTTACGGCTTACAAGGAGCAGATAGAAAACAAGAACTGCAAATCCTTGAGTTTCGAAGAAAGACTTGGGCTTTTGGTGGACCGGGAGATGACGACACGGGAGAACAAAAAGCTCAAAAGCCGCCTCCGCACGGCCAAGCTTCGCTTGAACGCCTGTGTGGAAGATTTAGACTTCAAGCAACCCCGAGGGCTGGACAAAGGCCAAGTGATGTCCCTGGCTTCGTGCCGATGGATTTCAGACCACGATAACTGTCTGATTGTGGGGCCCACAGGGGCGGGCAAGAGTTATCTAGCTTGTGCCTTTGGGCAAAAGGCCTGCCGGGAAGGCCATCGGGTTCTTTACTTGAGATTCCCCCGGCTCTTTGAGGAATTGGCTGTCTCCCGGGTGGACGGAAAGTATTTAAAACTTCTTTCCTACCTGGCCAAGTTTGATCTTTTGATCTTGGACGATTGGGCTTCCATGCCATTGGTAGATGAACAACGGCGGGCTTTATTTGAGATTCTGGAAGATCGCTACGACCGCAAGTCCACTCTAGTAGCCGCCCAAATTCCGGTGGAGAAATGGCATGACGCTTTGGGAAACCCAACTCT
Source organism: candidate division FCPU426 bacterium (assembly GCA_963796105.1). Classification (GTDB taxonomy): domain Bacteria; phylum Oederibacteriota; class Muellerivitia; order Muellerivitales; family Muellerivitaceae; genus CAWCKJ01. The sequence goes on along the minus strand of CAWCKJ010000008.1, from coordinate 150,042 downwards.
TTCCGACGCCATCCTGGATCGTTTGGTGCACAACGCTCACAAGATCACCATGAAGGGAGAATCCATGCGGAAAACCCGAAGGGCAGGTCGAAAATAATGGGAAAAAGGATTATACGAAGGGAGGATTTAATCAAACCTTTTCAAACGAGGTTAAATTGGACTATCATCCCCTGAACTATTTGAGTTTCAACACGGAAGGATCAAATGTTTCTTCCAACATCAAGAGGATAACCCTCGTCGCTTCGCTCCGCAGGTGGCCGCTTTCATCCGTTACAGGTGGCCGGATTCGTTCCGTCTTGACTGGCCTCTTTCACCGCCATACGCAGTTGGGAAAGTTCAAGCGAAAGACTGCACTCCAAATGAGCCACAGCCTCAACCGCACTTTATGCCGCTTTCCTCAAGAAGCCCGTCTGAGTCTGACCTATGACAACGGAACCAAAAACACCAACCACCTGGAAACCAACCACGTGCTTGGTACCAAATCCTTTTTCTGTGCTCCTTTCCACAGTTGGGAAAAAGGCACCGTGGAAAATACTATCGGTCTGGTTCGCCGATATTTGCCAAAAAAGACCGACCTTGCTAAAGTGTCCCTCAAAGAATTCAAAGCCATTGAAAGATGGCTTAATAACAGGCCCAGAAAATGTTTGGGCTTTAAAACTCCGGCGGAAGTCTTCCGGCGAAGTGTTGGACTTACTCCGTAAATTCAGCAATAAAAGAATTTGTTGCTTTTGGAATTAAGCGAAGAATGGAAATGAATCGAGGTGAAGCGATCTAAATTATTCCCTGATTAAAAACGTAAAGCCAAAGCTAATGTCGGTCTATTCTGATCTATATAAGCAATGGGCTTTAAACCATGCTCATCATCATAGTCTTTAGCTGCCGTAGGCGCATGAGCCATATCCACAATCCATAATGCAGTAAAGGCTATGACCCCGCCCCAGATTAAATTAGTGCCAACATCTTTTGCATTATTGGGGTCACCTAACAACCCGCCTGAAAATGTGTTTGTATCGGATTTGATGAGGGCTCCCATGCCAACAGAAAGCACAGAGATTACTTCACCGGTCAATAATAAATCACCCGTCAAATGATCCTCGGCGTAAAAATGTCCATAACCGTGAATTAGAAGACCTGGAAAAAAGGCCAGTAGGAACGCCTTATTGGGATCCTTATAAAAATAACTTTGATGATTAGTCTCAAGACTACCTGATAAACCAGTATCTGAACTTTGAGCGAATAAGTGTATAGTGGACAGTAAAAAAAAGAGGGTGAAGAAAATTTTAAAGAGGTTTTTCTGATTATTTTTCATATTATTACTTTCATTTTACGAAATTAAAAGAACTCGGTCAAAAGAAAATTGAATCGATTGGAACATTTTTCTGGCGAAAGAGGCTACTTTTCAGAAACAGCAACTTCTTTTGGCTTTTTCTTATCTACCGCTTTATCAGAAGATTCCGGTATAGCGTTACTTTCCTTTTTGCCTTTTTTCTCTGTTTTATTATCCACAGGCACTTCTGTAATTGGCCGGTCCACCAACTCTAAAAACACCATATCCGCACCATCGCCAGCTCTAAATCCCAGCTTTAGAATCCTAGTATACCCTCCTTTTCTTTGGGCATATCGATAAACCAGGGATTTATATAATTTATTGACCACTTCTCTTTCACGGATATAACCAAGAACTCTTCTTTTTGAATCTAAGGTTTCCTTTTTAGCAAGAGTGATCATTTTTTCCGCAAATCTTCTTACTTCTTTTGCCCTAACTTTTGTTGTCTTAATACGTTCATGTTTTAAGAGGGATGTCACCATATTTCTTAAAATGGAGCGACGGTGCGCGGGTTGAACACCAAGATGTCCGTGATGAGCTCTATGCCTCATTTTATTCTCCTAATTTCTCTTCAATTTAAACGTTTGTTTCAACACGCGGCAAAGAAACAGGTTTTCCTTTAGCTAAAATTGAATCAACATCCATTCCAAAAGAAAGCCCCATTCCATTTAGGATTTCCTTGATTTCATTAAGCGATTTTCTGCCGAAGTTTTTATATTTCAACATATCTGATTCGGTTTTTCTTGCCAAATCCCCAATAGTTTTAATATTAGCCGTTTTCAAGCAATTGGCGGAACGCACCGATAACTCGAGTTCTTCAACACTCTCATTCAACAACTCACGAAGGCGCTCTTCTTCCTCGCTAACCGAATCATCTTGTTGTATTGGTTCTTCTTCAAAATTAATAAAAATCTGAAGAGAATCTCTAAGTATTTTTGATGCATGCGCCAAAGCGTCTTCAGGTCGAATTCTCCCATCAGTCCAAATCTCTATTATGAGTTTATCATAATCAGTGATTTGGCCAATACGAGCGGATTCCACCGAGTATTTCACTTGTATGACTGGTGTAAAAATTGAATCAATCGGGATTACGCCTATGGATTGTCCCTCTCTTTTATTCCGTTCTGCAGGAGCATACCCACGCCCTTCCGATATTTCTATTTCAATATCAAGAGAAGCCTCTTCCTCCGTCAAGGTCGCCAAATGTAGCTGAGGATTTAACATCTCAACATCGCCATCAGTTTGTATGTCAGCAGCCACTACATTTCTTTCGCCTTTTATTTCTAAATGCAAAACTTTTGAACTTGAATTAAATAGTTTTATTTTTAATTCTTTCAAATTCAGTATGATTTCAGTTGTATCTTCTACTACGCCCGGGATTGAGGAAAACTCGTGCGAAACACCTTGAAATTTGACGGATGTAACCGCCGCGCCGGTGATCGACGAAAGTAAGATTCTTCGCAAAGAGTTACCGACTGATTGGCCATATCCCCTTTCAAAAGGTTCCGCTATGAACTTTCCATAAGTCGGAGTAAGACTCTCTTTTTCGTAATCCAAAAATTTCGGAATTTGTACGTTTCCGATTTGCATAACGCCTCCTGCGAGAATTGTCCCAAAACATGAGACATTTTTTATTACTGATTACTTTGAATATAACTCAACAATTAATTGTTCTTGAACCGGAAGTGCGATTTCTTCTTTTGTCGGAATTTTTTTGAAAACACCTGAATGAGAGCTAGCATCCACTTCAAGCCACTCGGGAACATTCTTTTTTTGGAGAATTTCCAAAGAACGTTTAATCACTAAGTTCTCTTTATATTTATCAACCACTGAAATCTTATCCCCGGCTTTTAAGGTATATGAAGGGATATCAACCTTTTTTCCATTTACCATAATCATTCCATGCCGAACAATTTGACGCGCTTGCGAACGAGACTCAGCAAAACCCAATCGATAAACGGTGTTGTCTAACCGTTGTTCTAATAATTGCAACAGAGTTTCCCCCGTAACACCTTTTTTGCGTGAAGCCATTGAAAAATATCTTTTGAATTGCTTTTCAAAAAGTCCATAAATTCTTTTAACCTTTTGTTTTTCACGTAATTGTGTCCCGTATTCCGTGTCTTTACGACGCTTCTGGCCATGTTGGCCAGGCGCATAACTTCTTCTTTCAAAAGCGCACTTTTCAGTGTCACAGCGATTCCCTTTTAAATAAAGCTTCATCCCCTCACGCCGGCAAATCCTACATACGGATTGATCACTCATTAAATTCTCCTTTAAACCCGTCTGCGTTTCGGCGGTCGACATCCGTTATGCGGCACAGGGGTAACATCTTTAATCATGGAAATCTGCAACCCACTTGTTTGGATTGCGCGAATGGCTGCTTCTCGTCCCGAGCCGGGACCTTTTACATAAACTTCAACTGATTTCATCCCGGCATCAACAGCTTTCTTTCCCGCAGCTTCAGCGGCAACTTGAGCGGAAAAGGGTGTTGATTTTCGGCTTCCTTTAAAATTCATTAAACCTGCAGAAGACCAAGCAATAACATTACCTTTTGGATCTGTCACTGTCACTAAGGTATTGTTAAAAGTACATTGAATATGAACAACACCATTTCTTGGGGCTTTTTTTCCTTTTTTAGGAGAAAATGAGACCATAGCCTTCTCACTTCCTTCCGATTTTATTTCTTTCTCTTCAGAATTATCTGATTTTTCAACCACTTATTTCTCCTCTAGTAACATTTTTATATTCAATAAATATTAATTATCCAACAAGGATAAATGCCGCAAAACTTAGCGGCCATTTATTACTCCTCTTTTTTTCGACCGCTTCCAACTGTTTTCTTTGGTCCCTTCCTTGTTCGTGCATTCGTTTTAGTCCGCTGGCCCCTTACTGGGAGACCTTTTCTATGCCTCATGCCTCGGTAAGTCCCGATATCAATTAATCTTTTAATGTTCATCGATATTTCTCTTCTCAAGTCACCCTCTACCTTAATATTATTTGTATTTATAATATTCTGAATTCTAGCGACTTCGTCATCTTTAAGATTTTTTACACGAATATCAGGATTAACATTTGCCTTGATCAAAATTCCCTTGGAAAGCGCCAACCCGATTCCATAAACATATGTTAAAGCTGTTTCCATGCGCTTTTCTTTAGGTAAATCCACGCCCGAAATTCTTGCCATATATCTTTACTCCTTGATTAGCCTTGCCTTTGTTTATGTTTCGGATTAGTGCAAATAACTCGTATTACACGTTTCCGTCGAATGACTTTACATTTATCACAGATGGGTTTAACAGATGATCTAACTTTCATTTTTGAACATCTCCTTTTTACATTCCCGTCATCATTTAAATCGGTAAGTTATTCGCCCTCGAGTCAAATCATAGGGTGATAATTCAACTGTAACTCGATCACCAGGAAGTATGCGAATAAAATTCATCCTCATCTTCCCTGACACGTGGGCTAATACAACGTGCTTATTTTCTAATTCAACCCTAAAACTCGCATTTGGAAGAGCCTCAATTACGGTTCCTTCTATTGAAATCGCTTCTTCTTTGGCCATACCTCTCCATCCCCTTTTGGGGGTTAAACCCGCGTCAAGTTCTCTATACCTTTCAATCCAACTGAAATAGTATCTTCAAAGTGGGCGGAAAATTTACCATCTTTAGTCACTACTGTCCAGCCGTCATCCAAAATCTTTACCTCTTCAGAACCCATATTTACCATCGGTTCCAGCGCTAAACACATACCCGAAACGATTGGAGGGCCCTGGTTTGGTACTCCATAATTAGGGACTTGAGGTTCTTCATGCATTTCCTGCCCTATTCCATGACCTACATAATCCCTAACGATTGAATAACCATTCATTTCAACAAAATTCTGGATTGCAAATCCTATATCAGAAATTCTGTTCCCTTCACGGCATTTACTAATTCCAACATTCAAAGCTGAATATGTAATATCAAGTAACATTTTCACTTCCGGAGCAACTTCGCCGACAGCAAATGTCCGGGCCGAATCACCGCAATAGCCTTTATAAAAAGCTCCAATATCGATTCCGACTATATCCCCCTCTTTTAAAATCCGGATTCCAGGTATTCCATGAACAACTTGTTCGTTAATAGAAGTACATATAGTAGCAGGATATCCGTGATACCCTAAAAAAGCTGGTTTGCATTTATTCCGAGTGATGAAATCATATGCGAATTTATCCAACTCCACAGTTGATAACCCAGGTTTTATTAATTTGTGAAGTTCTTGTAGAGCTTCGCAAACGACCCGGCCGCTAATTCGCATTAGCTTCAATTCATACTCAGACTTAATAGTAATCACTAATCAATGACCGCTTTCATCAGCACATTGAAAATTTTCTCTAACGAATTTTTTAGATCCCCATTACATAAAACTTTTTTTAACAATTTCTTTTCTTCATAAAAATTAATTAATGGAGCAGTATCTTTTTGATAAACGGCCAGGCGATTTTCAATTGTTTCTACTCGATCGTCTGATCTTTGTATCAACTTTTCACCGCATTTATCGCAAATACCTTCCGTCTTAGGTTTCATTGTTTCAATATTAAAAGTCGAATTACAATTGGGGCAAACTCTTCTCGACGTTAATCTTCTGACTATAATTTGTTTATCCACTTCTATTTTCAAAACAATATTTAACTGTATTTTTTCACTTGATAAAATTTCTTCAAGTTTTACTGCTTGAGACACGTTTCTTGGAAACCCATCTAATATGAATCCATCGACCGCATCAGATTGTTTAATCCGATCATGAATTAATCCAATCACAAGTGAATCTGGAACCAATTCACCCTTTTTCATAAATTCTTGTGCATGAAGGCCCAGATTCGTTCCGTGTTTAATCGCATTTCGTAACATATCGCCAGTTGAGATTTGGGGAATATTATATTTTCGCACTATCTCTAATGAATAAGTTCCCTTTCCTGCTCCAGGCTCCCCCAATAAAATAACTCTCATTAAAAGGCGCTCCGTCCTTTTAAACGGCCTTTTTTCATAAAACCATCGTAGTGTCTCATTAACAAATGCGACTCAATCTGTTTCATGGTATCCAAAGCGACCCCAACAATAATTAAAAGAGAAGTACCCCCAAAATATATTGGGATATTTAATTTCCGTGTTAATACATCAGGTGCCACCGCGACAACGCAAACCGCAAGAGCACCCCAAATCGTAATTCTTGTTAACGTTCTATCAATAAATTCAGCGGTCGGTTGGCCAGGACGAATACCAGGAATAAAACCACCGTACTTCTTCATATTTTCGGACAAATCAGTAGGATTAAAAGCAATTGCGGTATAAAAATAACAAAAAAAGACAATTAACCCGGAATATAAAACATAATAAAAAAACGCTCCCGGTGATAAATTTCGAATGATTAAATCCGCGAAGTTATAGACCCATCCATTGACTTCAGAAGAAACAATCGGGAGAGTTTGTATATATTTAGCTGCCTGGGCGGGGAAAACTAAAATGGAGGAAGCGAAAATAACGGCAATAACTCCAGAATAATCCACTTTTAAAGGTAATTGAGTCGATTGTCCTTTAAATACCTGTCTTCCTACAACCCGAGTTGCATATTGAACCGGGATTTTCCGGGCGCCTTGTTGGAGGATAACGATAAAAGCAATTGTTGCTATAGTAAAAAGAGCAAAAAACAAGAATGAAAAAAGACTCACCTGTCCAATTTTAAAAAGCCTAAATGTGGCGGCCAATTCGCCGGGCAACCCCGCTACAATACCCGCGAATATTATTAATGAAATTCCATTTCCAATCCCAAATTCTGTAATCTGCTCTCCTAGCCACATGATGAATATGGTACCAGTCGTTAATGCCAAAACAGTCATTACTTGAAAACCAAAACCCCAGTGATACACAAAACTTTCTCCTAAGCTACGCAATAAATAAGTGGTTCCTGTCCCCTGAACGATACAAAGAGCCACTGTTCCTATTCTTGTGTATTGCGTTATTTTTCTTCGCCCGGTTTCCCCTTCCTTAGAAAGTTTTTCAAGAGTGGGAATAACAGCTGTTAATAGTTGAAGAATAATCGACATACTTATATAGGGCATGACACCAAGTGCAAAAATAGAAGATTGTTTTAAAGCTCCTCCCGAAAAAAGATTTAAAAATCCCAGAATTCCATTTCCCTGGCTTTTAAAAAAATTCTCTAAAACACCGACATTCACACCGGGAATAGGTATATGAATTCCAATGCGGTAAACCAATAAAATACCAAAAGTGAATAAAACGCGTGACTTTAATTCTGGAACTCTAAAAATATTGGTAAAAGCTGAAAACACTTACAATACCTCCATTGTTCCACCGGCTTTTTTGATTTTTTCCATCGCAGAGGTACTAAAAGCATGTGCTTTTATAGTAAGTTTGTTTTTTAATTCTCCATCGCCTAATACCTTTACCTTTTTGAGATCATGAATAAGGCCTCTTTCTTTCAAAACCTCAGGGGTAACTGTGTATCCATTTTCAAAAATCGATAACTGATCCAAATTGACAATCGAGAACCGAGAAATACTTAGAGACTTGAAACCCCGAATTGGCAACCGTCGATAAACGGGAGTTTGTCCCCCTTCAAATCCGGCACGGACACCACCGCCCGTTCGAGAATTTTGGCCCTTGTTTCCCCTGGTTGATGTCTTCCCGTGTCCAGAGCCAGGACCTTTTCCAACAATTTTCCGCCTTTTTGTAGCTCCGTGCGCAGGCTTAAGATCAACGATTTTCATTTTAATTACCTTTTCATTTTTTTATTTCTAACAAGTAGCCAATTTTATTTATCATTCCTCGAATTACCGGAGTATCCGGCCTAATTATGATTTGCCGAACGTTTTGTAGTCCTAACGCTTTTGCGATGCGGACATGTTTTGGCAAACGTCCATTTAGACTTTTAATTAATTGGATTTTAATATCTGTCATGATTTACCCACCCCTACCATACCCTCAATTAGCTTCCCTCTTAACAACAACACCTTATCCGGCGATTGCATGTTCTTAAGACCATTTAATGCAGCCTGAACAACGTTAAAAACATTATCAGACCGGATCGATTTAGTTAATACATCGTGGATACCGGCTAATTCACATACTGCTCTGACTCCACCTCCAGCGATGATACCTGTTCCAGGCGCCGCTGGCTTTAATAGGACTCGTGAAGCTTTAAAAACACCTATAATTTCATGGTATAAAGTAAAACCTTTCAAAGGAACCTTAATTAAGTTTTTCTTGGCATCTTCAACTGCTTTCCGAATAGCATCCGGTACCTCACTGGCTTTTCCCATTCCAATTCCAACAAAACCATGGCCGTCCCCCACAACCACTAGAACTGAAAAGCTAAACCTTCTTCCGCCTTTTACCACTTTAGCAACCCGGTTAATGTGAATTACCTTTTCCTTCAAATCAAGCTTTGAAACATCTATCCGTGCCATAAGTTTCCTTAACTTTAGAATTGAAGACCATTGGCACGGGCTGCATCCGCCAATGCCTTAATACGCCCATGGAAAAGATATCCACCTCTGTCAAAAACCACTCTAGTAACAGATTTCTCTTTTGCCAAAATGGCTATTTGTTCACCAACCTTCTTTGCAGCCTCAATGTTTCCGCCGCTTTTAATGTTTTTTCGGAGATTTTTATCAAAACTCGCCGAAGAAACCAACGTAACACCTCTCAAATCATCAATAATTTGAGCAGTGATGTTTTTAGCGCCGCGATGGACTACCAAACGCGGTCTTTCAAGAGATCCAAATACTTTTTTTCGGATTCGTAAATGCCGGTGGATCCTAGATTCTTTTTGTATTTTCGATGACATCTTTAGCCCCTTGTTTTTATTTCGCCCCATCCGTTTTACCGGTGGCTCCTGTTTTCCCAACTTTCTTTCTTACATATTCACCCAGATAACGAATACCCGTCCCTTTGTAAACTTCCGGTGGTTTTGATTGGCGTATTTTCGCTGCCATTTCTCCCACTTGATATTTGTCAATTCCTTTCACCGTTAATAGGGTTTGTTTTTCAATTTCCACTGATACGCCTTTGGGTAAATCTAAAAGAACTGGATGGCTGAATCCTAAAGTCATGCTTAATTTACCCTTATCTAATGAGGCACGATAACCCACACCTTGAATTTCCAGTTTTTTTTCAAATCCAAACGATACGCCTAAAACCATATTTTTAATTAAAGCGTGAGTTAAGCCTTGACGAGCATTTAATAATTTCATATCGGCATTTTCTATGGGTTCAGGTGAAACGAGTAAATTTTTATCGGTAAGTGCTACTTTAATTCCAGGTAGCAAATCATGTGATAAAATACCTTTTGATCCCTCCACAACAACTTTCTTCCCCTCGATTTTGATTTTCACGCCAGGTGGTATATTTATTGGTTTTTTGGCGATTCGCGCCATAAAATCTCCCTTTGATTAGAACTTAATGAACCAAGCAGAGTACTTCGCCGCCAACACCCTGTTGACGAGCTTGTTGATCAGTTAGAATTCCCTTTGATGTTGAAAGAATGGCGATGCCCATGCCCCCAATTACTTTTGGGACGTTCATTCTTTGGGCGTAATAACGCTTACCTGAACGGCTAATGCGGCTAATAGTTGAAATGACCCTTTCTCTATTATCTCCATATTTCATAACAATTCGAATTAAAGAGGGTTTTCCTTTCTCTTCTACAACTTTGTAATTCTTTATAAACCCCTCTTCAGAAAGTATTCTGGAAATTTCGAGTTTCAATTTAGAAAAAGGCACATCCACTTTTTCCTTATATGTGTGATTAGCATTACGAATTCTGGTCAACATATCAGCAATCGGATCAGTCATTGACATAATATAATTACTCCTCTTACCAGCTAGCTTTAATCACGCCAGGTATTTTCCCTTCACCCGCAAGGTTCCTAAAACAAATTCTACACATTCCAAAACGTCTCAAGTAACCCCGAGGACGTCCACAAAGTTTACAACGATGATACGCCCTAACCTTAAACTTAGGCGTCAACTTTTGCTTATTTATCAAACATTTCTTTGCCATGAAATCTCCTAATTTCTAAAAGGCATGCCCAGCAAGGTTAATAGTTCTTTTGCCTGCATGTCATCTTGGGTAGATGTCGTAAAAGTAATATCCATGCCATGAATGGATTGAACGTTGTCAAAATTAATTTCTAAAAATATTATCTGTTCTTTCAAACCAAGCGTGTAATTACCTCTGCCATCAAAAGACCTTGTCGGAACCCCTCTAAAATCCCGGATTCTTGGCAACGCCACCATAAATAAGCGTTCCATAAACTGATACATTCGCTCCCCTCTTAATGTTACTTTTGCTCCCAAAGGTTGATTAGCACGAAGTTTGAAATTGGAAATTGCCTTTTTCGAGCGAGTAATTGCTGGTTTTTGCCCGCTAATGAGTTTTAATTCATCAACCGCAATATCGAGCAGTTTAATGTTGTTTTCCGAGGCAGCTTTGCCAACACAAATATTAATAACTATTTTTTCTACTTTAGGAACTTTCATAATATTTTTAATATCAAATCTTTTCATCAAAGCTGGTATTATTTCTTTTTCGTATTTTTCTTTAATAATTGTCTTTTTCATCTTACTTTTCCCTATCCAGAATTTCCCCGCATTTTTTACATATTCTGGTTGATTTATTTTCATTTAATTTTTTATATCCAACACGTGTTGGTTTTCCGCACTTAGAACATATGACTTTTAAATTTGATATGTGTATGGGTGATTCTTTTTCAACAATTCCACCCTGGGGCATTTGTTGATTGGGCCTCGTGTGTCTTTTAACCATATTGATTTTTTCAATCAAAGCCTTATTTTTTAACGGGAATAAACGGATAATCCGGCCTTTTTTCCCTCTGTCTTTTCCGGTTAATACCAACACTGTGTCATCACGGTGTACATGCATGGCCTATAAAACCTCCGGAGCTAAAGATATTATTTTCATGAAATTTTTTTCCCTCAATTCTCTAGTTACTGGACCAAAAATTCTCGTCCCTCGCGGATTCATTTGATCATTAATAATAACTGCGGCATTTTCATCAAAACGTATATTTGAGCCATCGGGACGGGTATAAACACGTTTCTGCCGAACTACAACAGCCTTTACCACTTCGCTCTTTTTTACTCCGGCGCCCGGAATCGCTTCCTTTACGGCAGCAACAATAATGTCACCAATGGACGCATATCGTCTTTTTGTTCCGCCTAAAACATGGATACACATTATCTTTGTGGCGCCGCTATTGTCAGCAACAGTTAACATAGTTTGAGGCATTATCATAATAGGGCCTCCTGGATCTCGACTGCCTTCTTTAATATTTTTACCAGCCGCCAATGTTTTTCAGCGCTGATGGGGCGAGTCTCGGAGATTAGAATGATATCCCCTTTATTGGTTTCATTCTTCGGATCATGGATTTTAAATTTACTTCGTTTTCTTACCAATTTTTTATAAAAAGAATGTTTCACAACGCCTTCAATTAAAACTATAGCCGTTTTGTCCATATTGCGGCTCAAAACAATTGCCTTTTTTAAACGAGGTCCCTTAATATCTTTTTTTGGTTTCATCAAAGACTTAGCTCCTCTCAATTCTTGAACCTTTTTCTTTAATTTTCAGAATAGTTTTCAAACGCGCAATATGACGCCTCGCTTCGCGTATCTTCATCGGATTTTCTAATTGTTTTGTTGATAGCTGTATTTTCAAATTGAATAATTCCTCTTCTTTAGAAATCAACTGCTGTTTTAATTGTTCAACATTCAATTCACGAATTTCTTTTATTTTCATGAAAGACCTCCGGCATTAACCCTTTTAATATATTTTGTCATGACTGGAAGTTTATGCGCTGCAAGCTCAAACGCCTCGCGAACTATGGGTTCTGGGCATCCACTTACTTCAAACAATATTCTCCCAGGCTTTACTACAGCAGCCCAATGATCAGGAGCACCTTTTCCACCCCCCATTCGAACCTCAGCTGGTTTACGAGTAATAGGCTTATCGGGGAATATACGTACCCATAACTTTCCAACTCTTTTCATGTGCCGGTTAATCGCTACTCGCGCAGCCTCAATTTGACGGTCAGTAACATAACTAGCACTTTCAGATTTCAAAGCGTATTCACCAAAAGCAAAAGAAAAACCATTTTTTGCTTTTCCCCTCATCCTCCCCTTCATCGTTTTTCTGTATTTAACTCGCTTTGGCATCAGCATGAATTCATTCCTTATTTAATTATTAGCTTTCAGATTAAGATCGCGATTACTATTTTTACGATCTTTTCCTATTGGTTTTGGTTTAGAGGTTGCGGTATCTTCCATGAACTTTTCTTTAAGGCCAAATATTTCGCGTTTAAAAACCCAGCACTTCACTCCAATTGTTCCAAAAGTGGTGTTTGCCACAGTAATTCCAAAGTCGATATCCGCTCTTAAAGTATGAAGTGGAACTCGACCTTCCCGATACCATTCGCTACGAGCAATTTCAGCTCCTGCTAAACGGCCAGAACACATTATTTTTATACCCTTAGCCCCACCATCCAATGCACTTTGAATGCATTTTTTCATTGCTCTTCGAAACGCAACCCTTTTTTCAAGCTGTCCCGCTACGTTTTCAGCTATCAATTGGGCATTTGTTTCAGAGTGCTTTTCCTCATTAATGTTTATGCGTATTTCTTTTTTTGTGAATCTCTGCAATTCTTCTTTCAACTTATCTACTTCCGAACCTTTTTTCCCTATAACTATTCCCGGCCGGGATGCAAATATATCCACCTCAACCATTTCTCCTTTTCTTTTCAATATAACTTTTGCAATTCCTGCATGTTTTAATCTTAATTTAACGAATCTTCGTATCTCTATGTCCTCAAGAAGGGTTGATGTATAATTTTTTTTCTTTGCAATAAACCACAATGATTCCCAATCTTTGATAATTCCTACCCTTAAACCAATCGGGTTAATTTTCTGACCCAAGAGACCCTCCGTATTTTTTTACAATCAATTTTTACTCTCGTCGGACACAATAACCTGTATGTGACTTGTTCTTTTATGAATTAAACTAGCCCTTCCCATGGCCCGAGGTATAAAACGCCGGACATTTTGAAGCATAGGGCCACCATCAACCTGGATAGATTTAATAAAAAGCTTATCCACATCCACTCGGTTTTTTTGCCCCGCATTGGATACTGCCGCTTTAATGATTTTCGCAATTTCGGTAGCAGCTCTTTTTTTTGTAAATGCCAAAATATTTAACGCATCAACAACTTTTTTTTTCCTTACTAAATTAACTACTTGCCTTGCTTTTCGAGGAGTTAGCCTCGTAAACCTGGAAATCGCCTTTGCTTGCATTAAAAAACCTCACTTAATTACATTTTCACTTAAGCGCAACTGCCTTTTCTGTTTTAACAACGCCATGAGCCTTAAAAGTTCTTGTCGGGGAAAATTCACCGAGTTTATGGCCTACCATATTTTCGGTGATAAACACAGGAATGAATTTTTTCCCATTATGAATCGCAAAAGTATGCCCAACCATTTCTGGATGGATTGAGGATCTCCTGTAATATGTCTTAATCACCTTTTTATCCCCGACTCTATTCATTTTTTGAACAATTTTCAAAAGTTTTAAAGTGACATATGGCCCCTTTTTCAGTGATCGTCCCATTGTTCAAACCTCTTATTAGTAAGTTTATTTACGATGTTTTAAAATGAATTTTTCAGTTAATTTGTTTTGACGTGTTTTATAACCTTTTGTCGGTTTTCCCCAGGGTGTTGTAGGATGTCTTCCTCCGGAAGATTTGCCTTCGCCTCCTCCCATGGGATGTCCGTCTCCAGGACGAGTCACAACTCCTCTAGATTGTGGCCTTTCTCCCATCCATCTCATTCGTCCCGCTTTACCTATGCTTACGTTAATATGTTCAATATTTCCAACCTGGCCCACAGAAGCATTACACTCAATGTGTATTTTCCGAATTTCTCCTGATGGCAATTTAATAGTCGCATAGCTTCCCTCCCTCGCCATTAACTGTGCAACCGCCCCAGCAGAACGTACTAATTGACCACCTTTACCGGGCTTAATTTCAATATTATGGATCATCGTACCCAATGGTATATCTTTCAATTTCATTGAATACCCTGGTTTAACGTCTGCACCTGAACCCGAGAAAATTGGATCACCTTTTTTCAAACCATCCGGGGCAATAATATATTTTTTTTCACCATCAGCGTACTGAACCAGGGCAATCCTAGATGTTCTGTTCGGGTCATATTCTAAAGCCAATACTTTTCCCCGCATTCCTGATTTATTCCTCTCAAAATCCAATAAACGGTATCTACGCTTATGACCTGCCCCGCGGTGTCTGCTGGTAATGCGGCCATACATGTTACGACCACCAGTTTTATTTATGGATACTGTCAGATTTTTCTCGGGTCTTTTTTTAGACAAATTTTCTGCGCTTACCGCAGTCATAGCCCTTCTACCCGGTGAAGTTGGTTTATAAAATCGAATCGGCATTTTTAGGCCCCTTCAAAAAATTCTAATTTTTGACCAGGTTTAAGAGTAACAAATGCTTTTTTCCAGCGAAAAGATTTGGATAGATTTTTCCCAAAACGTCTAAGTTTTCCAGAAATCTTCATAGTATTAACCTTCAAAACATTTATTTTTTCTTTTTTAAAAATTTTTTCCACAGCTTCCTTAATCTCTTTTTTTGTGGAATTTGGATGAACCTCAAAACAATATTTTCCTTTTTCACGAAGAGCAGTGCTTCTCTCGGTGATCAATGGCCGAATAATAACTTCTTCTTTTTTTTTCATACTTTCCTCGCCTGAGAATTTAGAAAAGTTAGTTTATTTAACGAATCTTTTGTCAATAACACGACGTCATGATTTATTACCTCATAAATATTTAAATTTTCATTCGAAATAACCGTAACTGTAGGAATATTACGAAAACTATTAAAAGTAGGTAAATTAGAATGCCCTAAAATAATTAAACATTTTTTCCCATAAATGCCTAAATGCTTCAGCACACTTATTGCTTGCTTAGTTTTAGGAGTACCAAAATTCAGACTCTCCATAACAATAACTTTTCCTTGAGCTGCTTTATCGGAAAGGGATTCAGCCAAACATTGCCGTTTCATTTTTTTTGAAAAACCAAGTGAATAATCTCTCGGCTTTGGTCCATGCGCAATGCCCCCACCAACAAATTGAACAGCACGAATTGATCCTTGGCGGGCATTACCAGTTCCTTTTTGTTTAAAGGGCTTTTTACCACCACCCGAAACTTCCCCTTTGCGCTTCGTCTTTACTGTTCCTAATCGTTGATTCGACAAATAAGTTGTTACGCCCCTCCATAAATGATGTACCCGTGGTTTCAAACCGAATAATTTTTCAGGCAATTCCAATTGTTCTGTGGATTGACCGTTCAAATTAAAAACTGTCGTTTTAGGCATAGATTTTCACCTTATTTTTTTATACTCGGACGAACCATGACAGTTCCACCACAAGCCCCAGGAACAGCGCCTCTCACAAATAACAACTGGTTGTCCATGTCGACCCTAATCACTTTCAAATTTAAAACAGTATTTTTTTGAGTTCCCATGTGGCCGGGCATTCTATTCCCGGGATAAACACGCGAAGGATCTGAAGACGCACCAATGCCACCCGGCGCTCTATGAAACATACTTCCGTGGGAATTCCTGCCACCCTTAAATCCATGCCTACGAACAACTCCTTGAAATCCTTTTCCTTTGGAAATCCCAGTTACATCAACCCAATTTATATTTTTCAAGTTCTCGACAGTCAAGATTTGTCCGACTTGGTACTGGGAAGGATCTTGTATTCTCACTTCTTTTAAAACCACCTTGGGCGTCGCGCCAGATTTTTTATAATGGCCCTGAAGCGATTTAGTTGTATGTTTTTCTTTATTTTCTTTAAATCCAATTTGAACAGCATTATAGCTTTCATTTTCTATCGTCTTTTTTTGAATTACAATACAAGGCCCGATTTCCAATACAGTAACTTGACTTGCCTTTCCGCTTTCTTCAAAAAAAGTCGTTTGTCCCAATTTTTTGCCAATTAATGTCTGTAATATTTCGCTCATTAAAATTTCCTCTACAGTTTAATCTCGACATCGACACCAGCCGGCAAATCAAGTTTCATTAATGCATCTATTGTTCTTTGGTTTGGATTAACAATATCAACAAGTCTTTTATGTGTTCGTATCTCAAACTGCTCCCTTGATTTCTTATCAACATGCGGACTTCTTAATACCGTATAACGATTAATATCTGTCGGGAGAGGCACAGGGCCTAATACAACAGCACCTGTACGCCGAACCGTTTCAATAATCTCAACCGTTGATCGATCCAATAATCTATGATCATAAGCCTTTAACTTAATCCTGATTTTCTGACTTGTGGCCGTGGCCATTATTCCCTACCTCATTATTTCTTTTAATCTTTATTCAAGAATCTGAGTCACAACTCCCGCGCCGACCGTATGTCCGCCTTCCCGGATAGCGAATCGCAGCTCCTTCTCCATCGCCACCGGCACTATCAACTCTATCTCCATCGTGATGTTGTCCCCCGGCATGCACATTTCCACCCCATCCGGCAGTTTCACGCTTCCCGTCACGTCCGTCGTCCGGAAGAAAAACTGCGGCTTGTACCCGTTGAAGAACGGCGTGTGCCGTCCTCCTTCTTCCTTCGCCAACACGTATACCTCGCCCTTGAACTTCTTGTGCGGCGTCACCGATTTCGGCTTCGCTACCACCTGGCCCCGCTCTATGTCCTTTTTCTCTATCCCGCGCAATAGCGTCCCGATATTGTCCCCGGCTTGCGCCTCATCCAACAGCTTCCGGAACATCTCCACTCCCGTTACCACCGTTTCCCTCGTCGGCTTTATTCCCACGATTTCCACCGTGTCTCCTACCCTCACTCTTCCCCGCTCAACACGCCCCGTCGCCACTGTCCCCCGGCCTGTTATTAAAAATACGTCCTCCACGGCCATCAGGAAGTCCTTGTCCACGTCCCGTTTCGGCTCCGGTATAAAGCTGTCCACCGCTTCCATCAGCTTCAATATCGCCACTTCCCCCAACTCTCCCGTATCGCCTTCCAACGCCTTTGTCGCCGATCCCTTGATCACCGGCGTTTTATCCCCTGGAAATCCGTACTTAGTTAATAATTCCCGCACTTCCACTTCCACCAACTCCAGCAGCTCCTTGTCGTCCACCATATCGCACTTGTTCAGGAAAACCACGATGTGAGGCACTCCCACTTGCCGAGCTAACAGAATATGTTCCCTCGTCTGGGGCATCGGGCCGTCCGCCGCGGATACCACCAGGATCGCCCCATCCATCTGCGCCGCCCCTGTCACCATGTTCTTGATGTAGTCGGCGTGTCCCGGGCAATCCACGTGCGCGTAATGCCTGCTTGCGGTCTGATATTCCACATGGGACGTGTTGATCGTGACCCCGCGCTCTCTCTCTTCCGGGGCATTGTCAATGTCCGCGTACCCTTTCGCCTGGGCCAGCCCTTTTTTCGCCAGCACGGTTGTGATCGCGGCCGTCAATGTCGTCTTCCCATGGTCCACGTGTCCGATGGTGCCGATGTTTACGTGCGGCTTATTCCTTACGAATTTTTCCTTGGACATTTATTCGCCTCCTTTTCATTCAAACTGTTTCAGTGTACTTAATTAACCTTTTACTTTAGCAATTATTTCCTGCTGAATTGATCGAGGCGTTTCCTCATAATGTGCGAACTGCATTGTATACGTTGCTCTTCCTTGACTCATTGAACGCAAATTTGTGGAATAGCCAAACATTTCAGACAAAGGCACTTTCGACCGGATGGTTTGCATTTGGCCGCGCAATTCCATTCCTTCTATTTTTCCTCTTTTAGATTGAAGATCCCCCATAACAGCACCCATAAAATCTTCTGGAGTAACTACTTCAACATCCATAACTGGTTCTAAAATGATGGGATCTGCTTTGCGCATAGCTTCTTTAAAAGCCATAGATGCCGCAATCTTAAACGCCATTTCAGATGAATCCACTTCATGGTATGAACCATCTGTTAGGGTAACTTTAAAATCCACCACTGGATACCCAGCAAGAACACCCGTATCTTTTGCTTCATCAATGCCTTTTTGAATGGCGGGGATATATTCCTTTGGAACAGTGCCACCAACGATAGCGTTTTTAAACTCTATGCCCTTACCAGGTTCTTGTGGCTCCATGGTAATGAAAACATGTCCGTATTGACCTCTCCCCCCCGTTTGACGAATATATTTCCCCTCGGCCTCAACACTCTTCCTAATAGTTTCCCGATATGCGACCTGGGGCTTTCCAACGTTGGCTTGAACATTAAATTCTCGCATCATTCGGTCCACAATAATCTCAAGGTGAAGCTCTCCCATTCCTTGTATTATTGTCTGACTTGTTTCTTCATCCGTTTTCACCCTAAAGGATGGGTCTTCTTCGGCTAGCTTGCTCAATGCCAAACCCAATTTTTCCTGATCAGCTTTAGTTTTAGGCTCGATAGCAACGGAAATGACCGGATCAGGAAATACCATTCTTTCCAAAACAATGGACTTATTCTCATCACAAAGCGTATCCCCAGTGGTAATAGCTTTTATACCAACTGTTGCAGCAATATCTCCAGCATGCACTTCTTTAATTTCCTCGCGTTTATTTGCGTGCATTTGCAACAATCTTCCAATTCTTTCTCTACTTCCCTTGGTTGAATTGTAAACATATGAACCAGTTGAAAGAACCCCAGAATAAACCCTAAAATAAACAAGTTTTCCAACATGTGGATCGGTCATTATTTTAAAAGCCAAACTTGAAAATGGAGCTTCATCACTTGTTTCTCTAATCTCCTCAGCGTTCGTCTCTGGATTGTGACCCTTTACAGGAGGTATATCTATTGGTGAAGGCAAATAAGCCAACACCGCATCCAACAAAGGCTGAACTCCCTTATTTTTAAAAGCAGATCCACAAAATACCGGATTGAACTTATTTTGGATTGTCCCTTTACGAATGCAATTATTAAGTTCTTCTCCAGTAACTGGCTTTCCATCAAGATATTTTTGCATTACCACATCATCAAACTCGGCAACAGCTTCTAATAACTGTTGGCGATATTCCTGCGCCATTTGTTTCATTTCTTCCGGGATTTCCTCAATCTCAAATTGAGCGCCAAGATTGTCATCAAGCCAACGGTATCTTTTCATTTCAACAAGATGAATAATTCCATCAAATTTTTCTTCTGCGCCGACAGGTAAAGTTAACGGGTGAGCATTGGCATTCAGCTTCTTTTTCATTTGATCGATCGCGCTGAAATAATCAGCTCCAATGCGATCCATCTTATTCACGAACGCAATACGCGGGACTCCATAACGAGTAGCTTGCCGCCAAACAGTTTCAGATTGCGGCTCCACCCCTTCGACAGCACCAAAAACACCAATGGCGCCATCCAAAACCCTCAATGATCTTTCAACTTCTATTGTAAAATCAACGTGGCCAGGAGTATCAATAATATTGATACGATGATTTTTCCAAAAACAAGTAGTAGCCGCCGAAGTAATAGTTATCCCTCGTTCCTGTTCTTGCGGCATCCAATCCATGGTGGCAGTCCCATCATGCACTTCGCCGATTTTGTGAGTCCTCCCAGTGTAATAAAGAATACGTTCGGTTAAAGTGGTTTTGCCAGCATCTATATGAGCCATGATTCCAATATTTCTGGTTTTCGCTAATGGTATAGGTCTCGGCAATTTCTTCCTCGGTTACCAACGATAATGAGCAAAAGCTTGATTAGCTTCCGCCATTTTATGAGTATCTTCTTTTTTCTTTATCGAAACACCTTGATTTTTAAATGCATCCGTTAATTCGGCAGCTAATTTTTCTGCGATTGTTTTTTCTTTTCTCGCACGGGCAGCTATAAGAATCCATCGAATTGCTAGTGAAGTTCTACGCTCAGGTCGAATCTCGACAGGTACTTGATAAGTGGCGCCACCAACTCGCCTTGATTTGACTTCCAAAACAGGCTTTACATTATCTATCGCCGTTTTAAAAACATTTAACGCCCCTTCACCATGTTTCTGCCCTAAAATATCCATAGCATCATAAAAACTTCGCGAAGCCACCATTTTTTTTCCGTTATACATCATTGAATTTATGAATTTCGTAACAAGTTTATTGTTATATCGGGAATCTGAAAGCACTTCTCTTTGGGCAGCAACTTTTCTGCGAGGCATAAGAACACCTTAACCTTTCGGAAGCGTCTCTTTTTTGGGTCGCTTCATACCATATTTAGAACGCCCTTGTTTTCTATCCACAACCCCAGCAGCGTCTAGCGTTCCACGGATAATGTGATAACGAACTCCCGGAAGGTCCTTTACGCGTCCGCCCCGGATTAAAACAATCGAATGTTCTTGTAAATTGTGCCCCACTCCCGGAATATAACAGGTAACCTCCATTCCATTTGTTAAACGAACCCTAGCAATTTTTCTCAAAGCCGAATTAGGTTTTTTAGGGGTCATCGTCGCAACTTTTACACAAACACCGCGTCTTTGAGGGCATGCCTTTAGAGCTGGC
Organism: candidate division FCPU426 bacterium; assembly: GCA_963796105.1. GTDB lineage: Bacteria > Oederibacteriota > Muellerivitia > Muellerivitales > Muellerivitaceae > CAWCKJ01. The sequence goes on along the minus strand of CAWCKJ010000008.1, from coordinate 129,107 downwards.
GATTTTGTTTTATGTTTATTTTTTTCCCGGCCTAATCGGACCAATTGATTTAACGTTGGCAAATAATCCTCCAAATTTTTAAAAAAAAAGGCAAAGACAATGAGCTCTGTCTTTGCCAAGTAAGAATTCTTTTTCCCAACCCAGGTATCATCCCCGGTAGGATTCCTTAAGCAAAGCCCTCCTCTGGCTCACCATTTTGAATGAAAATGAAACTTAAATTTCCATTCAAAAGGAGGATTTTCAACTACGTCTAGCCTTATCGATGTAAAAACGCAGACGGGAAGGCTATCAAAACGCTTATGTTTGGTCAAGGCTTTTTTTATTCAAAAAAGCTTCTTCACCTTTAAATTCATTTTCCTCAATAAATTCAGCCGTTTGCTGAGTTGCAGTTATACCGGCGGGTAATTCTTCATCTAATTCATCAACTTTAATTTTCAATGCCCGATAAGAGGGGCTTCCAGTCCCAGCTGGAATTAAATGCCCCATTATCACATTCTCTTTGAGACCACGTAATTCATCAATTTTTCCAGAAACAGCTGCCTCAGTTAAAACCTTTGTCGTTTCCTGAAAACTCGCTGCGGAAATAAAACTTTCCGTTCCCAAAGATGCTTTAGTAATTCCCAATAAAAGCGGCCTTGCCGTAGATATTTTTCCATCCTTGTCTTGTATTTTGTCATTTTCCTTACTGAATTTCCCCTTGTCAATTTGTTGTTTGGGCAAGAATTCAGTATCCCCAGCTTCCTGAATAAGTACTTTTCTCATCATTTGCCTGACAATAACTTCAATATGCTTGTCGTTAATTTTTACACCTTGAAGCCGATATACTTCTTGAACCTTGCTTAATAAATATTCTTGTACCGCTGCTTCACCTTGTACTTCCAAGATATCGTGAGGATCTATTGGTCCATCGGTCAAAGCATCCCCGGCCCGAACATAATCACTTTCATGAACATTTAAATGCTTACCATAGGGTATCGCGTATTCTTCCTCGATTGTCTTTTTACCCTCAGTATTTGCAATAATTACTCTTTGATAGCCCTTTGAGGCAGTACCAAAATTAACGGTCCCACTGATTTTTGCGATAATAGCGTTATTTTTAGGTCTTCGAGCCTCAAAAAGCTCGGCAACTCGTGGAAGCCCCCCAGTAATGTCACGTGTTTTAGAGATTTCGCGAGGTATCTTTGCGAGAATATCACCAGCCATAACTTTGTCACCATCTGCGACATTAATTAAAGAACCTGTTGGTAGCCGATAACTCTTTATCGCTTCGCCTGTTTCTGGATTGATAATAAGACAACGTGGTGATAAATTTTCGTCTTTATACTCCATTATGGCTCGTTCTTTAAGACCTGTCGTGGAATCAATTTCCTCCCGAACAGTAACCCCCCTGATAACATCTTGTAATTTTAAATTACCGCTAACTTCGGAAAATATCGGCACCTTATAAAGATCCCAGTGCGCCAACATTTGATTTTCTCTCACAGCATCACCTTCATGAACTTTCAAAGTTGACCCAAATGGGACGACGTAATTTTCAACGATACGTCCTTTTTCATCATATATAGAAATCTCACCATTACGGTTTAATACAATTAAATCCCTTGCCCGGTTTTCCACTAGTTTCAAATTGTGGAACCGAACTTTACCAGTCCTATGTGACTCAATTTTAGATTGTTCCAATGCCCTACTGGCTGCTCCACCAACATGGAAAGTTCTCAGGGTCAATTGAGTACCTGGTTCGCCAATAGATTGAGCCGCAATAATACCAACCGCCTCACCCATTTGAACTAGTTTGCCATTCGCCAAATTTAAACCATAACACTTTGCGCAAACTCCCCGTTCCAATTCACAGGTTAAAACTGAACGCACTCTAATTTGTTCAATTCCAGCTTCCTCAAGTTTGTCGGCAACATTTTCAGTAATCACTTGTCCAGATCGAATGATTACTTCGGAAGTTAGGAGATTAGCGACATTATCGACCGCTATCCGACCAGCGATACGATCTTTCAAAGGTTCGATTATTTCTATACCTTCTTTAATGGCACCTACCCTTACTCCATTTAGCGTCCCGCAATCCTCAGCATTGATGATGACTTCTTGTGCCACATCCACTAAACGACGTGTTAAGTAACCCGCATCCGCGGTTTTAAGGGCAGTATCCGCTAAACCTTTACGAGCTCCATGTGTGGAAATAAAGTATTCCAAAACCGTCAATCCTTCACGGAAATTAGCTGTAATAGGGGATTCGATGATTTCACCAATTGACCCGGTAATTTTTTGGAGAGGCTTAGCCATTAGCCCCCGCATTCCGGCAAGCTGTCGAATTTGCATCTTAGAACCACGTGCTCCAGAATCTGCCATCATATAAATGGGATTAAACCCATGATTATCTTTTTTTAAATTCTCAAACATAACTTCGGCTATTTCATCGGTTGTATGGGTCCAAATATCAATTACTTTGTTATAACGCTCACCCGCAGTAATTATTCCTTTTTTGTATTGATTTTCGATTTCCGCGACTTCCTTATAGGATCTTTTTAATATATCAACTTTATCTTTTGGTATTTTCATATCATCGATAGAAACGGTTATCCCAGCTGTAGTGGCATATTTGAATCCTAACTCCTTAACATCATCGAGAAGCTTGACTGTCGGTTCCGAGCCGAGTTTTTCATAGCACAAAGCAACCAAATCGCCTAATTCTTTTTTGTTCATGACTTGGTTGTTATAGGGTAACCCTGTAGGAATGACTTGATTAAAAAGAACCCTTCCGACAGTAGTGTCAATAATTTTTCCATTGATCCTTACTTTTATCCTTGCATGTTTTCCTACTTTTTTTTCTTCAAACGCAATAAGTACCTCCTTAGCTGCGGAAAAAACCCTTCCTTCTCCAACATCTCCCGGTTTTTCCTTAGTAAGGTAATAGGACCCCAAAACAATGTCTTGTGTAGGAGTAACAATGGGACGCCCATTGGAAGTTGAGTTAATATTGTTTGTCGAAAGCATTAGAAATCTTGCTTCCATTTGTGCTTCGCTTGAAAGTGGAACATGTACCGCCATTTGATCCCCGTCAAAATCCGCGTTAAATGCAGTACAAACTAAGGGATGGATCTGAATAGCACGCCCTTCAATTAAAACAGGCTGAAAAGCCTGAATGCCTTGTCGATGTAACGTAGGCGCTCGATTTAAAAGGACATGATGGTCACGAATAACCTCAGCAAGAATATCCCAAACTTCCGGTTTTACTCTTTCAACCATTTTTCGAGCGCTTTTAATGGTATGAACATATCCCCGATCTTCTAGTTTTTTTATTATAAAAGGTTTAAAGAGTTCCAATGCCATTTTCTTCGGCAATCCACACTGATGCATCTTTAATTCCGGCCCAACTACAATTACAGAACGCCCAGAATAATCAACGCGTTTACCCAATAGGTTTTGACGAAACCGCCCCTGTTTTCCCTTCAACATATCCGAAAGTGATTTAAGAGGCCGGTTCCCAGGACCCCGAACGGCATGTCCTCTCCGCCCATTATCCAGCAATGCATCCACTGCTTCTTGTAACATTCGCTTTTCATTGCGAACAATAACTTCAGGTGCATGTAATTCTAAAAGTTTTTTCAATCGATTATTTCTATTTATTACACGCCGGTAAAGATCGTTTAAATCAGAAGTAGCAAAGCGACCACCATCAAGCGGCACCAACGGCCGAAGTTCAGGCGGAATTACCGGCAAAACTTCAAGGAACATCCATTCCGGTTTGTTATCACTTTTCAAAAAATTTTCGATCACCTTCAATCTCTTAATGATGGTCTTTCTTTTTTGCTCACTGTTGGTTTGTTTCATCTGAACACGAAGTTTTTTATCCAAATCAGCCAAATCAACGGATCTAATCAAATCTCGGATCGCCTCGGCCCCCATTTTCGCTTTTAAGGATGCGCCATATTCCAAACGTAATTTCTGATATTCATCTTCCGAAAGTAATTGGCCAACATCAATTGGAGCTTTTCCTGGTTCTATAACCACATAGGATTCGTAATAAATTATTCTTTCTAAATTACGTGTTGACATCTCTAAAAGATATCCCATCCTTGAAGGCACACCTTTTAAATACCAAATGTGGGAAACCAAACAGGCCAATTCAATATGTCCCATTCGTTCACGCCTTACTTTGGCCTGGGTCACTTCGACTCCGCAACGATCACAAATAACATCTTTATATTTGATTCGCTTGTATTTTCCGCAAGTACATTCCCAATCCTTAGTTGGCCCGAATATTTTTTCGCAAAACAACCCATTTTTCTCGGGCTTAAATGTTCGATAATTAATGGTTTCTGGTTTTTTTACTTCTCCATGAGACCAGGAACGAATCGTTTCGGGCGAAGAAAGGCCTATTTTTATGGCTTCAAAATGAGGTGTTTCCCTTAGTAAATTCTCTAAGACTGTTTTTTTATCGCTTATTAATGCACCTTCAGTAATCTGCACCTTAAGCTCTTCATTATTCTCAGTGTTGTTGGATTTCAACTGGCTCAAAGTTAAACTCCTTCAATTATTAGATATTTTATTTGGATTTTTTAAGAGTTTGACATCTAAGCATAGACCCTGCAATTCTTTGACCAATACGTTGAAAGACTCCGGAATTCCGGGTTCTGGAGCATTTTTCCCCTTAACAATCGCCTCATAAATTTTGGTCCTTCCTTGAACATCATCAGATTTAACAGTTAAAAGTTCTTGTAAGGTGTAGGCTGCCCCATAGGCTTCTAAAGCCCAAACTTCCATTTCCCCAAAACGTTGTCCACCAAATTGCGCTTTTCCTCCAAGTGGTTGTTGGGTTATTAGGGAATATGGCCCAATTGAACGCGCATGAATTTTGTCGTCCACCAAATGAGCTAATTTAAGAATATATATATAACCAACTGTCACTTCCTGATCAAAAGGTTCACCCGTCATACCGTCATATAGCCTAATTTTTCCTGACTCCGGCAATTTTTGTTCAATAAGAGCTTTTTTTATTTCCTCTTCTTTTGCGCCATCAAATACTGGGGAAGCAACATGATACCCACCTTCATGAGCTGCCCAGCCCAAATGAGTTTCCAATATCTGTCCAACATTCATGCGAGAGGGAACCCCAAGGGGATTTAGAATAATATCTACCGGCCGGCCGTCCGGCAAATAAGGCATATCTTCTTCCGGCACTATTTTTGAAACAACACCCTTGTTTCCGTGTCGACCAGCCATTTTGTCGCCTACCGACAGCTTTCTTTTCTTGGCTATATAAACTTTTACTAATTTAATAACTCCCGGAGCAAGTTCATCCCCTCTTTTTATTTTTTCTATTTCATTGTTTTTATCGCGTTCAATTTCCTTGTACCGATTTTCTAATACTTCTTTTAATCTTTTCTCTTCCTCATTTAAGTTATCCTGCAGTTCAAGGCTTTCTGCTTTATTTAGATTTTTAACTTTTTCAGAATACTGATTCCTCAAATTTTCAATCCGGCTTAAGGTTTCTTTTTCCAACTGTTTATTCCGATGAAGAGCTTCTTTTTCGATGGATTTAACCATCGAGGCATCCCGTCCCTTTACTTTTTCATCTTTTTCTTTTCTTTTAAAAACTTTAATATCAATTACTTTTCCCTCGACTCCCGGGGGAACCCTTAAAGAAGCATCCCGTACATCCCCCGCCTTTTCGCCAAATATAGCTCGAAGCAGTTTTTCTTCCGGGGTTAATTCCGTTTCGCCCTTGGGAGTAACTTTTCCAACCAAAATATCGCCAGGAACAACCTCTGCGCCAATACGTATTATTCCCTCTTCATCCAAATCTTTAAGGGCATCATCTCCGACATTAGGTATGTCTCGAGTGATTTCTTCTTTTCCCAATTTAGTATCGCGAGCTTCCAGCTCAAACTCCTCAATGTGGACAGAAGTGAAATAATCTTCCCTGACCAGCTTTTCAGAAACAATGATAGCGTCCTCAAAGTTGAAACCCCTCCAAGGCATAAAAGCCACCAAAAGATTTCTCCCCAAGGCTAACTCTCCTTGGTCTGTTGATGGCCCATCGGCAATAACATCACCTTTTTTTATTTTTTCATTTTTCTTAACAATAGGTCTTTGATTAATACAAGTATCTTGGTTGGATCGTTTGTATTTAATCAGCTTATAAATATCCACGGAACCAGTTTCATCTCCCTCATCCGCGAAAATTATTATTTCATCAGATGAAACACCTGCAACAATTCCATCACGTTTAGCTATTACTAAAACTCCCGAATCATAAGCAGCTTTATATTCCATTCCCGTCCCAACTAAGGGTGCCTCGGTTCGTATCAATGGAACCGCCTGCCGTTGCATATTAGATCCCATGAGAGCTCGATTAGCATCATCATGCTCCAAAAAAGGAATAAGAGAGGTCGCAACCGAAAATAGCTGACGGGGCGAAACATCCATGTAATGAATTTCATGGGAAGAAACTAACGGAAAATCATCTTTAAATCTCGCTGAAATAATCTCATTCGAAAACTTATTACTTTCATCCAAAGGAGAGTTTGCTTGCGCGATAATGTATTTGTCGGCATCATCTGCTGGTAGAAATTCGATTTTTTTGCCAACCCGGCCCCCATCAACTTTTCGCAAAGGAGTAGTAACAAAACCGAACTCGTTTATTTGAGCATAAGTAGACAATGAAGCAATTAAGCCAATATTAGGCCCTTCTGGGGTTTCGATCGGGCATACTCTTCCATAATGAGTATGATGAACGTCTCTAACTTCAAACCCGGCGCGTTCTCTGTTTAAACCACCAGGGCCCAATGCGGAAAGACGCCTTTTATGGGTCAACTCCGCCAAGGGATTTGTCTGATCCATAAATTGTGATAGCTGGGAGGTCCCAAAAAATTCTTTTACAGCTGCAGTAATTGGTTTTGTGGAAATAAGTTGACTCGGCATGGGGTTCATATCCATATCCACAATGGACATACGCTCCCTAACCGCCCTTTCCATCCGTGTAAAGCCTAGCCTAAGTTTATTTTCCAGAAGTTCGCCAGCCGTTCGTATGCGGCGGTTGCCCAAATGATCAATGTCATCTTTTTCACCCTGTCCATTGCAAAGATTAAAAAGATATCGAATAACATAAACTAGGTCGTCTTTAGAAATAATGCGTTGATCCAATGTGGTTTTTAACCCGAGTTTTTTATTTAATTTATATCGACCAACACGCGCCAAATCATAACGCTTTTTATTAAAAAACAAATTCTCCATTAAGTTCTTGGCATTTTCCAAAGTCGGAGGATCACCCGGCCTAATTTTTTTGTAAATTTCCACCAATGCCGATTCAGTCGAATGTGTGTTATCTTTCCGTAATGTGTTTAAAATCGAAACATCATTCGGGTTCGCGGAAACAGCCTTAACTTGTTTTATTCCTAATTTCTTCAATACACCTATTACCTCGGGCGTAAAATCAGCGCCCGCTTCAACAACCACCTCCCCAGTTTCCGGACTAGTCACGTCCTGTGCGGCTGTTTTTCCTAAGAGCTTTTTTTCAGAAACCTCGTAATTTTCTAATTCAAAGAAAATTTTTAAAATATCCTCATCTGTTGAAAAACCCCATGCACGAAGCAATGTGCTGGCAACAAATTTTCTTTTTCGATCAATGCGGGCGTAAAGTATTCCGTTAACATCAAACTCAAACTCAAGCCAGGACCCATGATAAGGAATCACGCTTGCCATATACATTTTCTTTCCGGCTGAAGAAAATTTCCCTTCATCTTCGTCAAAAGTTACCCCAGGCGATCGGTGTAATTGTGAAACGATAACTCTTTCAGCGCCATTGATCATAAATGTGCCGCGATTTGTCATCATGGGCAAATCGCAAAAAAAGACTTCTTGTTCGCGAATATCTTTTACTTTTTTTGTTCCAGTCTCAGGATCTTCCTCCCGAATAACCAAACGCAAAGTGACTTTCATTGGCACAGAATAGGTCATCCCTCGTTCCTGACATTCACGGACGTTATACTTTGGTTCCAGGAGTGAATAAGAAACAAACTCTAGGGAGGAAACTTCATTGAAATCCCAAATTGGAAAAACACTACTAAAAACAGATTGGAGGCCTTGATCTTGCCTTTCTTCGGCTAAAAAATCTTTTTGCAAAAAAGCTTCATATGATTTTCTTTGAAATTCGATTAAATCCGGCATATCCATAATGATGGGTATCCGGCTAAAATCTATTCGTTCACGACGACCAAATTTAACTTTTTTCACCGAAAATCCTCCGGATCATGGCAGGAATGTAAAACTTTTAAAAACACGGATTAGGAGTTTTCTTTCTTGGGACAAAGAGAAAGGATTATACAGATTCATCTTTAAACAAGTCAATCTTTCTTTGCTGTTTTCGCAGAGACCAATTTGATGAGGCGATTTTTCATTCTGATTGAACTCCCCTAGCGACATAAAATTTTAATGCCTCTCCAAACGGTACCTGTTGAAATAAAGGAATACAGGAGTATACTCATTGTTGGAGGGGCAAATTATGAACTACCAACGGATGAAGGGGATTGAGATTTTCAAGGAAATCGATACAGAAGAAAAGGCACGTCAATGGGTGTGGAAGAGCCGTTTTGCCGGAAAAGACTTTGTTTGCCCACAATGTGAAGGAGAAAGTTTCTGGCAACACAAAAACCGCCCCGAAGTGCGGGAATGTGACTATTGTCGAAAGCAAATACGGCTTCGAGCCGGAACGATCTTCCGGAAATCCAAGATCCCAATCTTAACCTGGTTGAGGATGATTGGATTGGTGATGCAAGGGAAAAGGGGCATTTCAGCCCTGGAACTTCAGCGGCAATTGGGAATGCCCTCCTACGATACCGTTTGGAGGATGTTGCATAAGATTCGGGAAAGTCTTCGACAAAGGGATGAAAATTACCAACTCAAGGAAATCATTGAGTTGGATGGGGCTGTATTCGGCAAGAGAGAAAAGGAAAACCAGGCTGAAGTGCTGGTGGCGGTTGAAAGCAAAGAATGGATAGATGAGAAAGGGCGCAAAAAAGAGAAAGCGGGTTTTGCAAAGATAAAGGTGACCGCAGAAACCAAGTGGGAAGCCCAAGCATTCGTCGATCAAGCAATCCAGAAAGGCGCCATGATAAACACGGATGCCAGTCCCAGCTTGAGAAACTTGGAAAACGTGGATGTGGAGTACCAGGTAACAGCCAATGACCCAGTGGTGTTAAATCACTGGTTACCTTGGGTCCACCGATTCATTTCCAACGCCAAGGCTTGGATCCTAGGAACCCATCATGGAGTCAACGTGAAATATCTGCCTGGATACTTGAGCGAATATACTTATCGGTTCAATCGTCGCCATGACCCAGATTCCTTATTTCACCGGGCCTTAACCGCTTGCGCTTTGGCAAAACCCATTACTGCGCAAGCGTTGTTCGGATAGGCATGAAAATTTTATATTTGAAAAAAGCTAAATACTCTTTCTTCCCATAATGCACAATAATCAAGAAATATTTCCTAAATCATGTATTAATTCTTCCTAATCCTTTTTTAATAGTTAAACACCATGAGAATTATTTTGCCAAATAAAGCAACGGGTTTTGGGGCTTCCCATTAAGCCTTATTTCAAAATGCAGGTGAGGCCCTGTAACTTTTCCGCTTTTTCCAACTTTTCCAATTAAAGTTCCCTTTTTCACATTTTCCTTTAATTTCACGAAAATCTGATCCAAGTGGGCATACCAGGAGGTAAGGCCATTTCCATGATTTAAAACAATTAATCTGCCAAAACCAGGTTTAATTCCAGCAAAATCAACTCGCCCATCCTGGGAAGCCACTACCCTTGCCCGCCAACCAGGAGCCAAATCCAAACCATAATGAAATGCCATTTTCCCTGTTATCGGATGCCTGCGCATCCCAAATCCATCCGCGAATCGTCCTGTCGTGGGTTTAAGAAAACCTTTTTGCGACTGAATTGAACATAATGTTATCCAGTGAAAATCATTCCTGGTTATATAACGAGCCTGCGGGAGAAACAAAATCTCTCCCGGTCGAAGATCCTCGTCCCCTTTTATTTGGTTAGCCCTCAATATTTCCTTTAACGGAGCCCTATAAGCTCGGGCAATATCCGCAAGCCCTTGCCCCTGCCTCACGATATGATAAATTCCATTTTTAGAAGGAATAATAACAGCGGTATCGGATCCAGGCTCAACATTGAAATTAGCCTGATTCAAACTACGAAGGGCTTGTTCCGAAACATGAAATCGAGAGGCCAACGCGGAAAAAGTTTCTCCGGATTTTGTATGATAAATCGTAAATCCAACACCTTTAACTGTTAAGGTCGGAATAAAGTCTTGTAATTCTTTGGTATATACTGACGATGATGGTATTAACCAATCATATATTTTCGTCTCGTAATCATTGCCAGCAAAGAACAACATAGAAAACCAAAGAATTAGAAGGATTGATGAAACAGCAATATAAACTCGCCTCAGAAGCGGCTCCATGATTTAATCGTTTACCGTCCCCTTCATGGAATCCAAAAAGGCTTTGTTGGTTTTCGCACGTCTCATTTTATCAAGAAGAAATTCCATTGCTTCAACAGGATTGTTTGGATTGAGAATTTTTCTCAAAATCCAAACTTTGTTTAATTCCTCCTCTGTTAACAAGAGTTCTTCACGGCGAGTTCCTGATCGAGTAATGTCAAATGCGGGAAATACGCGTCTGTCTGCAAGTTTCCTATCCAAAATGATTTCCATGTTTCCAGTTCCCTTGAATTCTTCGAAAATCACTTCATCCATTCGGCTTCCTGTATCTATGAGCGCCGTAGCGATAATGGTCAAGCTACCCCCTTCTTCAATGTCTCGAGCAGCCCCGAAAAAACGTTTTGGCCGTTGAAGAGCGTTAGAATCCACACCCCCGGATAAAACCTTCCCAGAAGGCGGGACAATAGTGTTATAGGCTCTACCCAAACGAGTAATGGAATCCAGAAGAATGACCACATCTTTTTTATGCTCCACTAAACGTTTGGCTTTCTCGATAATTATTTCCGCAACAGTTACATGGCGCTCCGGCGGTTCATCAAAAGTCGATGAAACAACTTCCCCTTTTACAGAACGTTGCATATCAGTCACTTCTTCTGGTCGTTCGTCAATTAAAAGAACGATCAAATACACCTCAGGGTGGTTTTTCGTGATGCTGTTGGCGATTTTTTGCAATAAAATTGTCTTTCCTGCGCGCGGCGGCGAAACCACTAAACCCCTCTGGCCTTTTCCCAACGGGATTAAAAGATCCATAACTCTCATGGAAAGATCTTCTTGCGTCGTTTCAAGCCAAATTCTTTTATTGGGGTAAATCGGGGTAAGATTATCGAACAGTACCTTGTGTTTTATAGCTTCAGGCGGCTCGAAATTAATACTATCGACTTTTAAAAGAGCAAAATATCTTTCACCTTCTTTTGGCGGGCGAACTTGACCGGTAACCGTATCGCCTGTTCGCAAATTAAACCTTCGAATTTGAGATGGGGAAACATAGATGTCATCCGGGCCCGGCAAATAATTGTAGTTGGCAGATCTCAGGAAGCCAAAACCATCAGGAAGAATTTCTAGTACTCCCTCAGCGTTAATGACCCCGTTTCTTTGCGTCTGTGTTTCAAGAATTTTGAATATCAAATCCTGTTTTTTCATGGATCCGACATCTTCAATCTTCAACTCCCGGGCGACATCAGTCAACTCAGCTATATTTTTCTTTTTTAAATCAGCTATATCCATAACTGCTAATTTCCTTTCCGTTCATTGTTTCCCAAACGAAAATTGTCGGGTAACAATCGTATTTTTAAATCGGATTGATTTTTAATGTGAATTCATCCATGAAAATTTCGGGGTCGAAATGGCTTAAATATGCTAATCTGGGAATTCCCTATTTACATTGCGTCAAAAGAACGATTATGAAATCAAGGGACCAATGTCGGGAGTAAAAGAGATAAGAAAAGGAACTTTCACCAACGGCAACATCCTACTGAAGGCTTTATAGGGTGTCAACTTTTTTTCCGGGTCTTTACATTTTACCGTTTAAATTGGATAGGCTACAATCCTATTCCGACCACGCGATTTAGCCGCATATAAAGCTTTATCGGCTTTGGCGATTAAGTCTAAATTCGTTTGAGAATCTTGAGGAAAGGTCGCCACCCCAATTGAAACCGTCACGTTAGTAGTTTCTTTTCCAACCGCAACAGAGTGGCTCTCGATTTTTTCCCGGATTTTTTCAGCCAAATCCATGGCTTGTTCTTTCGTAGTTTCGGAAGCTACCAAAACCATTTCTTCACCCCCATATCGTGCGGCTAAATGAGTGATATCGGATTGTTCTTTTAATATTTTCGCCACCTCCATTAAAACATGGTCTCCCGCTACGTGGCCAAAAGTGTCGTTATAATGCTTAAAATGATCGATATCGAGTATTAAAAGACTTAACTGAGAGGAATAACGGTTTGCCAATATCAGTTCCTCTTCCAGTCGTTGCTTGAAATAACGGTATGAATAGAGTTTCGTAAGACCGTCGGTAATAGAAAGTTTTTGAACCCGTTCATATAGCATGGATTTCTGGAGTCCTATGGAAATTTGATTGCAGAAGACCTGTAAATTTGAAAATTTCTCGCCATCTAAAAAATCATTATTTAAAGAATATGAGCAAAGAAAACCAATGACACGGTCTTGAACGAGAAAAGGCAAGAATAAGAAAGCTCGAATAGAGTAATGAACCAATTTGGAAAACCGAGAATCCTCGCTAAAGCTCGAAAACCAAACAGGTTTTTTTTCTCGGGCCAAAACCGATCCAATTTCGTCAGACTCCAAATCTATTTCTAACGATTTTAAAAATATATCATCACAGCCGGAGGAAATTTGAACCTCGAATTTCCTCCCATCATTTGTAAGAGCCGCAATTATAAAATGGGGCAGATCGAACATCCGTTCCGTAAATTCCTTCGCGAGCTCAATCATTTCTTGCACATTAAGGGTACTTCCCGCTTCCTTGATGACATCATATAAATGCTCAATCTGCCGAAGTTGCTTTTCAATTTGATTGTTTTCTTTTTTTAGGCCCTCCGCCTCAATTTTAAGAATGTTAAATTCATTTTGTTTAGAGGCAAACGAGGTAGTGAAGGTCATTTCAGCTATTTCCTTTCTCGCCCTTATATAATTTGGGGTCAGGAATAAAAACACAATTGCCGCTATTTCAGGGTAAATCAAAAAAGTGTTGAAATGATTGAACCCGAATTCCCCGATTAATGACCCAACAACAAAAACAATAAAAAACCACATGGCAATTGTGGGAAATTTATAACGCATGGGAATCATGAAAAAAATTGGCAACGAAAAATAAATTACTCCCCGATTGGGGTCAAGTCCGAGGGCTAGAAAGGCGAGTCCCAAAATAGCTCCGAGAAGTCTTTTTAAAATTTCAGACACTAAAAACTCCATTCATTAATTCAACTGAACCAAAGGGTATACATGGTTATTCGTTAGAAAGTCGAACACAATTTTTTCCATCAGCTTTCGCTTGATAAAGGGCTTGATCAGCGGGACGGATAAAAGATTCAACATCTTTATAAGTATCCCTTAACTCGGCTACTCCGATGCTTACGGTGATGTGGGTTGTCTGACCAGCCGCAATGATTTCTTGTTCCGCCACTTTTTGCAGAATTCTCTCTGCGACCGTTTGCGCCCCTAGACCTGGTGTTTTTAACAATAGGACGGAGAACTCCTCTCCCCCATAACGAGCGACTAAATCAACAGTCCTCACGGTTTCTTTTAATACTTGAGCCACAACTTTTAAAACCCTGTCTCCTACCAAATGGCCATACCGATCGTTATAACTCTTGAAATTATCCACATCTATCATTAATAAACTCAAAGGAAGCTTATGTTCCAAAGCTCGGTATACCTCATCCCGCACTCTTTCCTTGTAATAGCGTTGAACATATAACCCTGTCAATCCATCGGTAATAGCCAATTCGATTGTTTGTCTATAAAGAGCCACGTGTTCCAGGGCGACGGTTCCAAGATCCGCGAAATTAGATAGAAGCCTCGCGTCGTCTTGCCGGAAAACACCCCCAAAGCAACTTTCCATTCTAATGAGCCCCAATATCACATTGCCGGCCATAAGCGGCGCTGAAACCAGGCTTTGAACCCCACTTTCAGCGATCAGATTCTGGAATCGAAAATCATTGAAAGTGTCGCTTACAAAAAGGGGCTTGAACTGGGCAATCACCCAGGCGTTAAAGGCCTCATTCGGGTTCAATCTTTCTCTATTCAACCGCACATCCATTTCGGTGTCCACGCTGTAACGAACCGCATGCAGGGATTTGCCAATACTACTGTCAAATAAAAGCAGAGTGTAAACCCCTCCTGGAGCCATAAACGTTTTTGATATTGTTTCAATCAAAAGAATCACAACATCTTGAGTTTTGAAAACCATCGCGAGACTTCGCGCTAACTCATTAAGCGCGGTATAACGTTGGATCTTGATTTGATTAGCTTGAAAAGCGACTTTCACTTTTTCATGGGATAAATGTGTATCATTGGAGTTCAATTCCAAATCTTCCATTGATTTCAAATAATGGAATTCCTGATTTTCTTTATCCCTAATCCAGTAATACCAATAAAAATAATTGATAGCCGCGCTTAATATTAAAATGGCGGGTTCCCAAGCCGGGGCGGAAATCGCGGTCAGAAAATAAAGCGAAAAAAGGATCATGAAAACAGTTAAGACGGTTGTTACGGTTATATTAAGAATGACAGCCGAAAGAGTAAGTGGAACATAGAATAGGAGAAGGCCGGAAAAAAGATTTCCATTATGTTGAAAAATAAAATAACTCGTAAGAATGATTATAAAAAACAAACTTAGAACTAAAGTCCACTTCCTATAATTCGTCCAATTCGCAATAAACAAAAATATGTTTTTTGATTCCATTATTTTTTCCCGAAATATTTCCTTGCGGTAAAAACCCCGTAAGGAAATTGCTGTTCAGCAAGAGACCGAATCGTTCTCAACCATTCAAGTATTGAATATTTTAAAGCATTCCGGGATCCATTGTTGAAAATCACCCAATTCGCTTTATTATTCTTTCTGTTTTGGGCCCATTGCGATTTCTCCCTTTTCGTAATATCGCCCATTGTACTTTTTTTCGCATTAAAGCGCTTATGTCGAGTGATTTTCGAGGCGGAAACGCTTAATACACCGTCAAAAATTCGTTCATACCCACACTCGAATAAAAGGGGTATTTCTACCACTGCGGTAAAAGGCTTCTTTTTGTTTGTGGTCAATTCCGCAAGCCATCTTTCGACTTTTTTCATAATCAAAGGATGTAATAAGTGGTTTAAAATTCGCAGTTTGCTAGGATGATTAAAAACCAACTTCGCAAGTTTTTGCCGATCAATCCCATGACGGGAATCAAGTATTCCTTTGCCTAACCTCTTAGTAATTTGATTTATTGTTTTATCATTTTTTAAACAATCATGTCCTATCGTATCCGTTTGGAGAGTTGGGATTCCCTTGGATTTAATTATGTTTAAAGCAAGACTTTTTCCAGCACTCAATCCTCCTGTCAACCCTATTAGGCATGGAGAAATCAAGCCCTTATGGTTGACTCTCCTAAATCCGGAAATTGATTTCGAATGTGTCTGATGTTTCATATTCTGTTTTTCCTATGCCTTTTAACAACGAAAACATTCCAAACCTTAAAGTAAAATAATATTAAATTCTTAATTTTATTATTTGATTTTCTAAATTTCTAAACAACCATAGAAACATAATTTAAAATCATTAAAAAGCCTCCCCAGTACAAATATATTCCACTTTTTTATTAATCATATATTTTTTTCAGGAAATTCCTGAAAACACTGCAATTATTCCTTGTTGGGGTTTGGTCTAAAAAGGCAGAAAAAACGGAACATCTATTATCCAGGAATTTATCGGGAGGTCATCAAAACCAAAGATTCAACTGATCTTTGAATTTCAGAAAGGTCAAAAGGCTTTAAAACAACAGTAAGAGGTCCTAGTTTCATGGCTTCCACAAGAAGTTCGCTATCCGGGTAAGCAGTCACAATTACAACGAGGGATCTTAAATTTAGTTTTTTGATTTCCTTGAATACTTCCACCCCATTCATGCCGAGCATTTTTAAATCCAGGAAAATAAAATCATAGGAAATTCGGGAGGCTGCGGTGATAGCCTCTAGGCCAGAATGCGCCATGTCCACGGAATAACTCTTTTTATCCAACGCCCTCAAAAACAATTCGCAAATGGCCGTTTCATCATCCACAACCAAAACTTTTTTTTGATTAGTCCCGATCCCTTTCTCAAGCCAACGATCAATTAATTCTTTTTTAAACCGCCATTCACTTCCAATTTTAAAAGCGGGAATCACGCCCTGCTGTGCCAATTTATAAATGGTTGTAGTAGTGATTTTAAGGTAAGCCGATAATTCCTGGGCGGTCATAATTTCATTCATAATTCACTTTTCCGTTTTTTTAGAAGGACATTCAATATTCGCTTTTTCATATATTAATTATAACCTGAATTTTGCACCGAGTTTACCGATTCCGTGGCCAGATCGGCCTGAATCGGGACCCGACAGTGGCCATTTTCATCAGAAGTGAACTTATGTGCAAAGAATTTTTTGCACCAAGCCACTTCTAGGCCGCCCTGGGTCTTTCCAATCGTTTTCGATCAAGGTATTTGAGGAAACCCAATAGGCCCGCTGTCCTATCATCATGGATTGAATACCTCACCACATCCCGATGGCCGTGATACTGGATTCGGGCGGCTACAAAGAGCATCTTCAAACGTGCGATCCGAAGGGTATGGTCCGGCATGGTGATCTGTTCCTTCTCCTGTGGCTTCTTTCCCGGTCGCTTTTCTTTTCCACAATGGCCCACCATTAGTTTCATCCACCTCCAGAGGTTGTAAGCCAGCATCACGATCTGGAAAAAAGCATGGTGGCTTTGGAAACTCTTAGAGGGAATTGCTAATAACCCCTCCCGTTGCGCCTCACCAATCAGGTTTTCCACATCCGCGCGCAGGTCGTATTCCTCAACCACCCGATGGGGTGCTCCCAGACAGTTGGTCGCGAAGATTCGGTAGACATATCCTTCCATTTCAGGAAGGCTCAATTGTTTCTCCCGCGCTTTTTCATCCAGCGTCCTCATCGCCACAAACCGGACTGGTTGTTGCCAGCCTATGGGTTGATGGACACATTCGTTGTATTCGTGTTCTCCATGGCGGTACCAACCCTTTTTCGTGAAAGGCGGGTCATGCCGCTTGTTCCCGAAGATGAAAGAAAACCCTTCTTTTTCACAGGCTTTCACGCTTTCCCAGCCGATCATTTCACCGTCACCGCGCACCAGAATCGTCCGGACACAGGACGGCAAGAGTCGCCGGAATTGTCTAATTTGGCGGGCCACTTCCTCAGAACTAAGGGTGGTTCCGCGTCTTTGGGTTCCGCACAAATATTCCCGGGTTTCCTGGAGAAAACACAGAATGGGCCTCAGTCCCTTCTTGCCCCGGTGCTTGGGGTTGTATCCTTTTCGGCTTCCCTCGATATTTCCGTAGACCGTTGCGGTGGTGGTATCGATGTTGATCTCCACCTTCTTGGGGGCATATTTCACCTGTCCCCAAACCTTGGCCCGTAACGCCCCACTCAGATTCAGCAACGATGCCGACTGCCCGATCCCCAGCGACCTCAGGTATCTCCAAAAAGTTGTCACTACCGGCAACAAGGGAACCCGCAGTAAACCGCACAGCATGACCTCACCCCGCAGGTAGGCAAAATGGCCAAGTCTTTGGAACCCGATGAAAAGAAGCATTAGGATGCCGCTTACCATCCGGTAGTGGCCCAAATTCGGAAGGCGTTTAGGTGCGGCATAGTGTTTTTTGAATTCCCGCTCAAAATCAAGAAGGTCGAACATCTTCGCCAATGCCAACAATCCGCCAAAAGCTGTTAGGCGGTCTTCGCAAATACCTACGGGAGTATTGGCCGTAATCTTGGGCGCGATTCTCCCGTTTCGATTGGCTTTTTTCTGGACTTGCGGGTTTGATTTCTGAGGCGTATCTTGACGTTTCACCATCTGGGGGACCCTCTTTTAGGATGAGTTGGCTTCGCAACCCTTATCCTATAATGGTTTCCTAGATGGTTTTTTTATTAGGCGCAAAATTCAGGTATAAACCTAAAAACAAAGAAATCCCTTTAAATCAACTCAAACGGTTTAAAAATAAATAACAACGCAAATTTTCATTTGAGAAAATTCCATGAACTCTTGCTTTGTCAGACATTGCCCAAAATATTTTATAAAACAAATTCTTTAAAAATCAGGCAATTCTCATATTGGGTAAAATTAATTTGTTGACTAGAATGTCCATCACACGGTTAGTTGTTTACCCTTAAGTCTAAATTATCATTTGGATCCGACTTGCTTTTACACCCCTTGTTTCTGGACTGAATCAATGTAAGCACGGTCAACTTCTATTTTCGTGTTTTCGTTTATCTTAAGAATCAGAATTTTTTCTTTGATATCCGCAACCGTGGCGAAAACTCCACCCCTGGTTAGGACCCTGTCGCCTCGTTGGATATTATTCAGCATTTCCTCCTTTTTTTTCCGTTCTTTATTTTGGGGATGGATCATTAGGAAATAAAACAATACCATTATCAAAACTATGGGGAAAAAAGAGATCAACCCTGCGGTCGTGGATGAGGCTCCCGGCGCGGAGGCCGCAGCCGGCGAAGTTGTTTGTGCGTAAAGCGTGTCCATCGTTTTTCACCTCTATTGATTTAATCCAACAACAGGCTTTTCAATCAAATACTGTTTAAAAGCAAAAGTACTATATAGAAATTCCCATCATCATTCAGCCACTTTTCAGCAAAAAGTGATTTTGGCAACAACATCACCTCATGTTATATTCCTTTAAGGCGCTTGCTCTACGCCCTTTTACGCCTATATTGTCTAAACCCTTTTAGAATCGAATATTGATTTTTTTTGTTTTTTGAATAAACTATGCCACTGTTGTTAAAGCGAGTTAAACGCAATTCAACAATTCAAATGCATACGGAGCTTTACCATGAAACCGGGAATTCATCCCAAATACTTTCAGACCAAGATCTCTTGCGCGTGCGGTAATGTCATCGAAACAGCCTCCACGAAAGGCGAAGCCTATTCAGTCGAGGTTTGCTCGGCTTGTCATCCTTTCTTCACCGGAAAAATGAAATACCTGGATATAGCCGGCCGGGTTGAGAAATTCCAGAAAAAATCGGCGACGGCCGCTACTGTTCAAGCCGAACATAAAGCCCGCGAGGAAGCGAAAGCCGTCGCCGCCGCCGCGAAGAAGTCCAAACGCTTGGCCGCCCCTCCTCCCGCCGATAGAAATTCATAGTTAATCACACCAACATAAAATAGTCCCAATGATCATTGGGACTATTTTTATTCGTCTAGGCCCCAATTAAAAATCCATTCCTGACAGGCTGATGAAATGATTGATATAAAATTGAAAAAAGCGGAACAACGCTACCTGGAATTATCCGGACAGCTGACGACTCAGGTTTACAAGGCCAATTCCAAGGAGTTCCAAAAAATAAGCAAGGAATATTCCGACATGGGACCCTTGATGGGAAAAATCGGGGAATACCGAAAGGCCCAGCAGGAAAGAGAGGACACACGCCTTTTAATTGCCGGAAACGATTCCGAAATGAAATCGCTTGCGCAAACGGAGCTTGCCGATTTGGACGATAGGATAAATCGAATAGAAAGCGAATTGAAAATTCTGCTCACTCCCAAGGATCCATCCGGGGATAAGAACGCGATTATGGAAATCAGGGCAGGGACCGGCGGGGATGAGGCGGCTCTTTTCGCGGCTGATCTTTTCAGGATGTATTCGAAATACATAGAAAAAATCGGCATGAAAACCGAGCTGATTTCCAGCAGCCCGACGGAAATAGGCGGGTTCAAGGAAATCATCTTTTCAATCATCGGCAAAGGCGCTTACGGCCTCTTCCGTTTCGAGAGCGGAACCCATCGGGTCCAAAGAATACCCCAAACTGAAACTTCCGGAAGAATCCATACCTCCGCCGCGACTGTCGCCGTATTGCCGGAAGTGGACGAGGAGGAGATCCAAATCAAGGACGCCGACCTTCGGATCGACACCTTTTGTTCCTCCGGCGCTGGCGGCCAAAGCGTCAACACCACCTATTCCGCGGTTCGGATCACCCATATTCCCACCGGCCTCGTGGTTCAATGCCAGGATGAGCGCTCCCAATTGAAAAACAAGGCAAAGGCCATGAAGGTTCTATACGCGCGGGTGAAGGAAAAAAAGGAAACGGAATCCCAGGAGAAAATATCAAGTACCAGAAAAACCCAAATTGGTAGCGGGGACAGGAGCGAGAAAATCCGGACTTACAATTATCCTCAAAACCGCATTTCGGACCATCGTGTCGGCTTAACCCTTTATCAGCTGGATAAAATCATGGATGGGGATATTAAAGTATTTATTGATGCCTTAAGCCTCGCCTATCAGGAAGAACAATTGGTGGATGCCGACTGATTCTTTATCATTTTTTCATCGAGTAAATATGGAAAACGCGAATTGGACTCCCCTCAAGATCATTCAATGGGCGGTCCCTTACCTAAAGCAAAAAGGGTTTGAAAACGCCAGGTTTGACGCGGAATGCTTGGTGGCTCACGCCTTAGGGCTCGACCGCCTTAAGGTTTATCTCCAATTTGACCGGCCTTTGGTTCCCTCTGAACTTTCCACCATCCGTGAATTGATAAAACGCCGTTCTAATCATGAGCCTCTGCAATACATTATCGGAACAAGGGAATTTTACGGTTTGAATTTCAAAGTGACCCCCGCTGTTTTAATTCCACGCCCAGAAACAGAAATATTGGTGGAAAACGCCGTTAAATTCCTGTGTGAAATTCCAGAGGACGAACGGACTGTTCTGGACCTCGGGACTGGCAGCGGATGTATCTCCATATCCATCGCGAAATCAATTCCATGCAAGGTTTGGGCTGTTGAAAATTCTGAAACGGCTTTGGAAATCGCAAAAGAAAACAGTATCCAATTAGGAACGCCTGATATTTGCTGGAGAAAAGGTTCCTGGTTTTTCGCCTTGGAAGAATCAGACCCCAAGCGCTTTAAAATGATTGTCAGCAACCCGCCGTATTTAGCGGAAAGTGAAAAAAAAGAACTTTCACCTGAAGTTTCTGAATTTGAGCCGGAAGTGGCGTTATTCGCCGGTTCGAATGGTCTTAATGCGTACAAAGAAATACAAATTGATCTTTGGAATCGTTTGTCACCGAAGGGAGTCGCTTGTTTTGAATTGCATTCAAAACAGGCGATATTGATAACCCAACTTTTCGAGGATTCAAAATTCAAGAAAACCCTAATCCAAGACCTTCAGGGTCTAGATAGATTATTAGTCTTAGAAAAACTTTAAGGGATTAGTTGATTTACCATGAAGTTATATGATGAATAGCCATCGCATATGCTTTGACTCATTGGATTATTCTATATTAACGCTCGCCCAACACTCCGCATCGTATCTCGGTCATCTTATCTTGCTGGTCGAATAAAACCTCTATGCGGTCGTCAAAACTCAATCCCCGGCTATGGTTATATTTCAAAACCTTTTGTTTGTCCTTTTCGCCCTGTCCGTCAAATTTGTAGAAAAGGTTCGGAAAGCTGTCCCTCACCTCCGAGCTCTTGGAGTCGAAAGATATATTATTGGTGGTTAAAAACCGCAGGTCCCCAGCTTTTTGGGGTTGTGACAGGGTAACAATTCCCTTTTCATTTCCGTCATATTTTAATAGGGTCAAGTTTTGATAAACATAAAGCCTTCTGGGGCGGCCCCAGGAACTATACGCTTCGATTTTTTTCGACATCTTCCATCCTTGGTCCGTAACCAGGTTATTCACCTCGTGAAGGCTATATCTTGTCCCCTTGAACCAGACTTCGCTATTCACTAAGTCAAGAATCAAAAGATCTTCCTTGTCCTTGTTGTCCTTGGCCAAGGCCTCGGCTTTTTTAGACTCATCTAATTGAAAGGCCTCGATTTCCGCCTTGTCTGCCTTTTCCTTTTTGGTCGGCACCGGTGTGGGGGCCTGGATGGCCTGGGACTTGATTTGGTTAAGCTCTAATTGGAGTTTTTCATTTTCCAACTTCATCTTTTCCAATTCGAGTTTTTGTTTTTCGGTAATGAATTTAGATGAGTCCGTACCAGAATCGGTTGTTGAAACAGACGTGGACGCGGGCGTCGGTTCATCCTGGCCAAAAGCAAATTGAACATTGAATAACAATAAAGAGATCAATAATACCAAGAAAAGACGTTGGTTCATTCCATTACTCTCCAAAAACTCGATTTACAATCCGTCGGGCAATCTTAAAGGAACCCACCGGAATAGGCAATCGGGTAAAAAAAAAGCCCTTCTCCAGAAGGAGAAGGGCTTTTTAAAGTTAATTTAGAACTTGTACTTCAAATCGGCCTGCACCATTTCAACAATGGGATAGCCATTTCCGGCAGGGGTGTTGGTTCCATAAAACACACCACCCAAGCTCGGATCGCTGATCAGGTTGTCCAACGCTTGAACTGACATCTGAGTATCCAGAGTCCAGTTTTCCACGGTGAAACCCAAGCCAGTGCTGAACACTGAATAGTTACGCTGGCCCCAAGCATAATGGGCAGTCGGGTCATTGACGAAATGATCACCATTTCCATAGTTCGTATATTCCCAATCAATGAGAGGCTTCATCAAGCCGCAACGCCAAGTCAACCAGCTGGTGAGCGGTGTTTCAGCCGAAATATTGGCCAAAACAAACCATGAATCGTCTTGGAGGATATCCCCAGCCGTATCAGTTTCGCTATAACCTTGCCACCCCAACATCAAGCCGGCGTTGATCAATCCCTTGCCGCCGCTGATTTTGTGGTTCATGGCTATGTTCCCAACAAGAGCCGTAACGGCTTGGTTCTGATCAGCTTCCTCAAAACCTTTTCCAGCAGATTGGGTAAAAGCCGCCCAGCCGAACTGGTCAGCTGTCAAATCCAGTGCCAACTTCAAAACATCATCTGTGCTGAGGTCGGTTTGGATCAAACCACCCAATTGCCATTGCCATATCCCATTGCTCTTCAAGGACATCGCAGGGGCTTCGTGAAAGATCGCCTCGTTGTCAATTCCACCGACCTCACCGCTTAAGTGAAAGTTGGCTTGGTTGAAGGAACCTAAGGTGGTTCCCAACCCGATGTTGATGCCGATCAACTGGGAAGAAACCGTCAGGTTCTGACCGTTCCAATAACCCGTGTTGTTCGGATTAGCATCGGCATAGTTGACTTGAATTCCCAAGTCTCCCGCTGATACGTTCTTGGCCCAGAAAAGGTCGAATTTATTGGTAGGCATCGGGAAATAAGGGCTGGAACCAGCTAATTGCCAAGGAGTGGTCCAGGGTAAGCCATAATTGGCAAACCTATTATCACCGGCGTTGTCGGTGGTGTTCCAATAACCCTCATAACCGGCATATTCAGTGCCATAATTCAAGGGACGGTTGATGTATAAACCCAAGACTCCGGCATCACCGGTATCCTTGAGTATTCCACCCCATTCCTCGTATCCCTGACCCCATACGGTCTCATAGGAATAGGCGCCTTGAATGTTGTTCAAGCGGAAATCCACCGTATCCTTGTATTGCAATACCTTATTTGGATACATCCAGATGATATCCAGATCATCGACCTGCCTTACGTCGGCGGACATGGAATCCAAGCGGGTATCGGCAGAAACTTTCACCGAAAATCCGAAGGCCATGATGCCGGACAACAGCAACATTAAAAGTCCTTTCTTCATTCTCTCTCTCCTTATTCTTTTTTTAAGGCCGTCATCCCCGGGGGGACTCCAGCCTTCCCTCTTTTGGGCCTGCACTCCTCAGGGAAGAGTGCCACACCCGACCTGCGAACTTCATGGAAGCGTTACAACCGCTCCCGCACTGCAGAAGAACTATACGAGCGTGGTTCACTTCCCAAAAAAGTGCCACCCTCGACAAATTCCTCGACGGCCAAACGGTTGTGGTCACAATCCGCTTGGGTCGAAGATCATAGGCCCCGGACATCGAAACCTATGGTTTTTAACCCTCTCCGAGCGATATTTGGCTTGGTAAACCCGGAGAACTGTAAACAATTGGCCCGAATATAAGGATTGAGGTGACCCATGTCAAGACGAAAAAGGGTATGCTTATGCACAAAGTGACCGTGCTGTAATGGGTTTTGCTAAGGCACATGCGGTCAAAGCACGGTGAAATAAGGAATCGGGATCATGACGACGGTTGAACCGATAGGCATATTCACTTAGATACCGGCCTAAATACTTAGCATCAACGCCATGATGAGTTCCAATGATCCAGGCCTTGGCGTTGGAAATGAACCGGTGTACCCAGGGCAACCAACTTTCCAACTCTTTCGGGTCATTGGCCATCACCCGGTAGTCTGCCTCCACTCCTTTGAGTTCACGCAAGGCTGGCGAAGCATCTGTGTTGAGGAAAGAGCCTTTTTCCATAGTCTGATTCACGAATTCCTGGCTCTCCCACTTGGTTTCCATAGCTACCTTCACCTTTGTCACTGGCCAGCCACTTTAACCCCCCTGGCCGCCTACTTTGCCCCCCCTCTTTTGGGCACTTCGAGGGGTGCCTGTTTCGGGGACTTCGACCCCTGCCTTGCGGGGCCTCTTTTTTAGATTAATTTAGACCCATCAAACTCCTTTCACAAGATGCGTTTTGCTTCCCCAACATTGGATGATACGAAGTCCCGCGCAAATCCCGTAACCAATAGGCGCAAGATTGCACGAATAAGACAGCATCGAACGATGGGTTTCTCATAGTTTTGCCTCTTTTTCCCTGCTGTGTTCTTTTTTCATTTCTTCGCGCATGGAACGGGTCCGAAAGGAAGGGCCCTGAATGACGACGGCAGTGGCATGGTGGACCAGGCGGTCCATGGCAGCCGAGGCTAGGAGGGCGTCGCCGAAAAGCTCCGGCCACTCCCGCAGACTGCGGTTGGTGGTAAAAATCAAGGAGCCCTTTTCATAACGCTCACAGATGATGTCGTAAAAATCCTCGGCGACCTTGGTGTCGAAGGGCTTGAGACCCCAGTCGTCCAGGATCAAGAGGTCGGGTTTCAGGAAGGATGCGAATCGGTTTTCCCAGGTACCGTCCCCGCGCGAGGCCGCTAATCGTTGGGCCGCATGCGAGGTCTTGATAAAGAGTACCTCATAACCCTTGCGGCAGACTTCATGGGCCAAAGCGCAGGCCAAATGGGTTTTGCCCACACCTGAGGGACCGATGAAAAATAGGTTCTCTTTTCGCTCCACGAAAGAACAAGTACCCAAATCCAGGATTTGTTGCCGGTTGATGGCCGGGTTGAAGGCGAAATCGAACCCCGTTAGAGTCATATGGGTTGAGAAGCCCGCCTTTTTCAGCCTTCTTTGGAGTTGGCCCACTTGGCGGCGCTCCAGCTCATCCAACAGCAACTGGCCCAGGAAATCCATATAACCGATCTGGGATTCAATGGCCTGCTGGTTTCGGATTTCCAGCGTCTCCAACATACCTGCGAGTTTTAACCTTCTCAGGTGCGGCTCCAACTGATGTTTATTTTCCATATATGCTTCCTCCTCAATTTTTATCCAGAGCCAAGGCACGGAGGAAATCCTCCGCGGGCCGGGCGAAATCGAAAGACGACTGGGGTTTGAGTGAAGGATCCGACGGCGGGTCCAACGGGTTTTGATCGAGGTTCTTTTGAAGGATGTTTTTGATGGATTGGTACGTGTAGTTTCCGAAATGGAGGGCCCTTAGACAGGCTGCCTCCAGACGGGAAGGCAGGTACTTTTCCCTCAAGCGCAGAATGCCCTGGGCTTTGCGCAGATGGTCCAGGGGGTGGGAGTGTTCCAGCAGGAGTTGGATTAATTGATGGGTATTAGGTCCAATGGCCTGGGCCTGTTTGAGGCACCATTGTGGGGTTCGTTCCAAGAAGACCGCTTTTTCAGGGGGATAGTGGCCCGGGTTGGTGCGCCAGGTTCCCTTGCGTGTGGCCTTGGCGTGGGAAGCCACGCATTCGTGTTTGAGAAATATATCAACGGTGGTGTCGGTTAATTGGGCCAGTAGTTTTTGGCCCCGAAGACGGTAGGGAGCCGAGTAATAGGAACCTTCCACGACTACGTGGCAATCGGGGTGCAGAGTGGCTTCTTTGAAGAAAGTTGGATGGTAAGCCGCGGTAGGCAGGGGCAAAAGGGCCTTCTGTTCCACGCTCTGGAAGACGGCCAAGGGTTGAAGCCGGGTGGTGCCATGATCCCGTAAACCTGCCTTGTTCATCACCCAATCGCGGAGTTGATGGTTGGCATCGGTGCGGCCCTGGAAGGAACGACCCTTGAAGAAGGAATTACGGACATAGGGCACGCCGCGTTCAACTTTACCCTTGTGGCGTGGAGTGGCGACGCGGCAAGGGGAGATGATGAAGCCGTAATGGTTGGCGCATTCCACGTAGGTACGGTTGGCCAAGGGATCATAGAGGGCCGCCTTGACGATGGCGCTTTTCAGGTTATCGATTACGATTTTTTTAGGGACTGAATTGAAGAACTCGAAAGCCCGGCGGTGGCAGGCGATCCAGGTTCTCACGTCCTGTGCGAATACAATCTCGGCGTACATATGCCGGGAATGGGAAAGGGTCATCACGAAAACCCAGGCCTTGGCTTGCTTGCCACGCGTCTCGTCCCACAAGCGGCCCAAAAGCCCGAAATCCACTTGGGCCTCCTCGCCGGGCGCAACCTCCAGCCTCACGTAGGCGGGTTTCTCATTGCGAAAAGGCTCCGTATACCTCTTCAGGGTCGAGTAACTCCCCTTCCACCCGTGCCGCTCTTGAAGCATCTCCTGGATGCGAATCAAGGTGAAATCTTCCTTCAACCATTCTTGGATGATTCCCTTGAGGGCCTCCAAGGCATGAGCGGGAACGGGCGTGGATTTTTCGCCGTCTTCCCAAGCCTTCGCCAAATCCTTTTCCAGGGGAAGTTCCCCTTGGAGAAAGCCATGTTCTTTCGCCCAACGCACGTATTGCTTGACCGTGTGCTTATTGCATCCCAGGGCCCGGGCAGTGGGTTTGAACCCGCCCAAGGCCTGGTAAGTCCTCAAAATCTCACGAATAGTCGCCATGTCGCTCTGCCTCCCTTGTCGGGTCATGCCGTTCTCCTCACATGAAGTGAAAAAAGAAAGGAATGACGGTTAGAGAGGCCCTTGGCAAGGGGGTCAAAGTCGGTGGCCAGACAGGGGGTCAAAGTGACTGGCCAGAGGTGGGGTCAAAGTGCTTGGCCAGCTAGGGGGTTAAAGCTCGCGGCCAATGACAACCTTGGCAAAACCCGCTTTTTCCTTCTTGCAACCATTCTCATCCACCCATTCCTTGCTTTCCACCGCCACCAAGACTTCCACTTGGTTTTCCTTGGCCTTTTTCCCAAAAACCGCCCCATCCAACTCAATGACGCCCTTTAGAGTATAGCTTTCGTCCTTTTGCCTAAGACCTTCCCGGATCTTATGCAATAGAAGCCATGCCGAATGATCCGAAAGATTTAAATGCCGCTTCAGTTCCAGGGCCGAAATACCCCGTTTGCCCTGCATCATCAAACTGATGGCCCTGACCCAGGTTAAAAGAGGCAGCTTGGAGCTTTCAAAAATCGTCCCGGCGCGAAGCCGAAGACGTTTCCGGCAATAGTCACATTCCCTCACTTCAGGCTTGGCCTGGTGTTGCCAGAAGCTTTCGCCCTCACATTGGGGACAAACAAAGTCTTTCCCGCCGAAACGGCATCTCCACACCCATTGGCGGGCTTCTTCTTCCGTGTGGATTTTCCTCAGAATTTTAATGCTTTTCATCCGCTGGTAGCTCATGTACCACCTCCCGTAGCGGACAGTATACCTATGTATTCCTTTATTTCAAGGGTCACTTAATACAGAAGCATGAAAAAGGGTATAAAAAGACCAATACCACCATAGGCTGTGGTTATATAGCTATTTGCTTTCAAAATATGGGGTTTTTGAAGAAAAAATCTAAATTAATTCCAATAAAAAGGCTCGAATTTTTGCTTAGAACTTGGAAATAGCATTTTTTGATTCGGAGTTTCGTGGCTGATTATCTATCTTTAACTAGATTAGTTTACCTATTACTATTCTACAGTCACACTCTTAGCTAAGTTCCTGGGTTGGTCGATTTCTCGACCCTTTTTCAAGGCGATTTCATAAGCCAAAAGCTGAAGAGGTATAACCGCTAGAATAGGGGAAATATCCTCGGCTCCAACAGGAATTTCAATCACATCATCCGCCTTGTGAGACACTATCTTGTCCCCTTTTTCAACCAAAGCGATCAATTTTCCCGACCGAGCCTTGACCTCCTCAATATTGTTGAGGATCTTTTCGTAGATTTCATGGGATTTTAAGGCAAGAGCTACTACAGGCATCTTTTCATCAATCAAGGCAATAGGGCCATGCTTCATCTCCCCCCCAGGGTAACCCTCCGCGTGGATGTAGGAAATTTCTTTCAACTTTAACGCGCCTTCCAGGGCTATCGGATAGAGGTTTCCCCTTCCGATATAGAGGAAATTAAAATAATGGGCATACTTTGCCGCTAATTTCGCAATGGCTTTCCTTTGTTTCAATATTGAGGACGCCAAAAGGGGCAAACGCGAGAGTTCTTTTGCCTTGGTCCTCAACTCCTTGGGTTTTAGCGACTTACGGACCCCGGCCAAATATAGGGCCAGCAACCCAAAGGCGGCCAACTGGCAGGTAAAAGCCTTGGTAGAGGCAACCCCTATCTCGGGGCCAGCCCTCGTCAATAAAACTCCATCCGCTTCCCGGGTCGCTGAACTTCCCATCACATTGCAGATAGCCGCCACCTTGGCGCCCTTGGCCTTTGCCTCCCTTAAGGCTACCAACGTGTCCACAGTCTCCCCGCTTTGGGTAATGACCACCGCCAGGCAGTCCTTCCCGATCACGGGGTTCCGGTAACGAAATTCCGAGGCGCTGTCCACTTCCACCGGAATCCCAAGGTACTTTTCCAGGATAAACTTGCCAACTAAGGCGGCGTAATAGGATGTCCCCATGGCCAAAAGTGTCATCTTCTTGAATTTTTTGATGAAAGGAGAAGTCCAAAACTTTCCTTCCAGGAAAACCTGTCCCGTCTCGGGATCTAACCGGCCGGTAAAGGTATCCAACAAGGCGCGGGGCTGTTCCATGATCTCTTTCAGCATGAAATAGGGGTAACCGCCCTTTTCGGCCTGCTCGGCGATCCACTCGATTTCCAAGGTCTTTTTTTGAATGGGTTTGCCGTTCAATACGCTGGTGACTTGAGTTCCAGACCTCGTGATCGACACCATTTCGTTGTCATCCAGGTAAAAAACCTTCCTGGTGCGGGCCAAGAGTGCGGGAACATCAGAAGCGAGGTAATTTTCATCACGGCCCAATCCCACCACCAGCCCCCCACCCCCGAACCTGGCCCCGATCAGGGTTTCCGGCTCTCCCTCATAAACCGCCACCACCGAATAGGTCCCCTTGATTTGGGAAAGAGCCCATCGGACAGCGTCCTTCCATTTTCTGCTTTTCAACCCCTCCTCCATCAAGTGGGCCAGGACTTCCGAATCCGTCTGGGATTTGAAAACATGGCCCTTGGATTGCAGTTTGGTTTTGAGTTCCTGGAAGTTCTCCACTATACCGTTATGAACAACCGCGATTTCACCCTTGCAGTCGATATGGGGATGGGCGTTCTGGTCCGTGGGATGGCCGTGGGTGGCCCAGCGGGTATGGCCGATCCCAGCCGTGATGACGGCGGGAAGGCTTGCTTCCTTCACAGCCTTCATCAAGTTGCCGATTTTTCCGGCCTTCTTGATGATTTTGACTTTCTGATGGGGGGTAATCAGGGCAAGGCCGGCGGAATCATAGCCTCGGTATTCCAACTTGGCCAAGCCCTCCAATAAAAGGGGCGCGGCGGCTTTGGGACCTGTATAACCGACAATTCCGCACATGGTCAAACTCCAGGCACTGGGGTTGCTTCTTCGTTATTGTCCGCCTATTCAGCGGCCACTCGTCGCATGCCGACCATCCATAAATCTTTTAAAGTGGTCGGTATAGTACCGATTTCCAAATAATATATTAAAAGACAATCGGCACAATGACTTCTAAAAACTTAAAAACCAACAATTGAACCGCATCTTAACACGCGCCCCAAGGGGTTACAATTCCGCGCCCTCCAGGGCTTTGGATAGCTCAATCAACTTCCCCAAATCCAATCGTTCACCGCGCATTTGCGGGTCCAATCCCAATTTTTCCATAGCCTTGCTGGATTGCTCCTGGGTTTTCCCAAGGGATTTCAAAGAATTTGACAATATTTTTCGTCGGCTTTGAAATATGGCCCGCGTCAGGGCGAAGAGTCTTTTCTCCCCCGCTTCATCCAGTGGCAGGTCGTTTTTCACCTCAAGCTCAATGAAAGCTGAGTCCACTTTCGGCCTGGGCTTAAAACACCGGGCCGGAACATCTAATAGCATTTTGGGGATGGAATAGTACTGGGCGCAGATCGTCAGGGCCCCATAGGCCTTGGTTCCCGGCTCCGCGACCAGCCTGGAGGCCACTTCTTTCTGCACCATCAGGTAAATTTTCCGGATAACGCCGTGGTATTGGGCCAGGAACCTGGTCATCAAGGAGGTCGTGAGATAGTAGGGGATATTCCCAGCAACCGTGATTTTTGCAGGTGGCAGGGGCGCCAAGGGAACCAAATCCAGCTTGAGGATATCGGCCTTCACCAAACTCAACTGGGGAACGTCCTTGAACCTTTGTTCCAGCATGGCGAAAAGCTTGTGGTCCACCTCCACGACCGTCAAAGGCCTTCCCTTCGCCGCCAGTTTCGCGGTCAGGGTTCCGTACCCTCCCCCCACTTCCAACAGCAAATCCCCTTCCGGGCATTGGATGACCTCGTCGATTTGTTTCAGGATTCCGGGATCAGTCAGGAAATTCTGGCCGGCTGACTTTCTGGGGCGGTAGGAATATTCCTTGAATAGCTGGGTGATCCGGCTCATCGGGTTTTCAAGGCCAGCGTCTCGGCCATTCTGATGGCGGAAACCATGCTGGAGGGGTCCGCTATTCCCTTCCCGGCGATATCAAAAGCAGTGCCGTGGTCCGGCGAGGTCCGGATAAAGGGCAGTCCCAGCGTCAGGTTGACCCCGATGTCGAAAGCCATCAGCTTGAAGGGGATCAGTCCCTGGTCGTGGTACATGCAAAGCACCGCGTCGTATTTTCCCTTGGAGGCCCAGTAATAAAGCGTATCGGGAGGATGGGGGCCCGTGACATTCCAACCTTTCCTTCTGGCTGCCGCCACCACGGGTTTCAAAACCTTAATTTCCTCATTGCCAAAGGCCCCATTCTCTCCCGCGTGGGGATTCAAAGCCGCAACCGCGATCCGGGGATTTTTGATGCCAAACCACTGGGTCATGGTCTTTTGGGTTATCTCCAATTTCTCCCAAACCTTGGAGCGAGTCACGTCGAACAGGCTTTCCCTAAGGGAAACATGGATGGATTGCAGGACAATTCGGAAAGGCCCCCCCGCCATCATCATGGCGTATTTTTTGGTGTTTGAGAGATGGGCCAGAAGTTCGGTATGCCCCGGAAACACGCAGCCTGCCTTGTGTATGGCTTCCTTGTGGATGGGGGCTGTCACCAAGGCGGCAACTTTACCCTCCAGGGCCAGTTTCGCGCCCTTGAGGATGTAATGCACCGCCGCCGTCCCCGAGGAAGCGGAGATTTTTCCCCATTGGGCCTTTTCCGC
This sequence comes from candidate division FCPU426 bacterium, assembly GCA_963796105.1. Lineage (GTDB taxonomy): Bacteria > Oederibacteriota > Muellerivitia > Muellerivitales > Muellerivitaceae > CAWCKJ01. The sequence continues at coordinate 97,260 of CAWCKJ010000008.1, read as the reverse complement.
CCCGCCCAAGTCTAAAACTCCCACCTTGCCTTTGGGGACTATCAATGGGTCTTCTTCCCTTAGTTGTAACAGCGGCAGTCTGGTTTTGAATCTTTTAGCGCACGAGACCAGGAAACGGTAATCCCCGACTAGACAAAAACGACTTCGGGAATTTTTAAATAACCTAGCTACTGCCTTGAGGGTTACTTCAGGCCCAACGCCCGCGGGATCACCCATTGAGATGGCAACACAAGGAGCGCCATCAATTTTGAATTTTGAATTATGAATTATGAATTGATGTGAAAAAGCTTTGCTTTTTTTCATGATTTTTCAACCGTCGTTTTAACAATAGACGTCAGGATTTTTATTATTTCTGTTATGTCACTAATTTGTGACGAGTAGTTTCCCTCAACCAACTGAGATTCTTGGATCAATCGAAGCCAATATAGGGTCTCCCGGGCTTCTTTCAAGGCAATCGTCATCTTCGAGGCGAAATCTTTTCGACTTGCGGCCGCTAATGCTTCTTCAATGTTTGCCCCGATGCTTGTTCCAGACCTGAATAATTGCTTGGACGCGAGAAACTCAGAGGTCCTTTGAAGTGTTTTACAAAGTTTGACAATCTTTAACGCGAAATTGAAGGATTTGGTTTGAATTATATTTTGTTTTTGGGCCACCAATAAAATGTCCTGATTTTCGCATTTTGAAAATCTACATCAATTTATAATTCAAAATTCATAATTCAAAATTGCCTTTTATAGTACTTTCGCCGCTAGCGCCGCCAGCGGGGAGCGCTCGCTCTTGGAGAGGGTGACATGCCCGAACATCTCGTTCCCCTTGAACCTCTCGGCCAGGTACACGATGCCGTTGGAGGAGGAATCCAAGTAGGGATTGTCGATCTGGTAGGGGTCGCCAGTAAGGATGATCTTGGTGCCCACGCCAGCGCGGGAAACGATGGTCTTGATCTCATGGGGGGTGAGGTTCTGGGCCTCGTCCACGATCATGAACTGCTTGGGGATGGACCGGCCCCGGATATAGGTAAGGGCCTCCAGTTCCAGCTTGTGGGAATCCAGGAGGTATTGGACCTTGTCGTCCACGTCCTCCGCCTCATTTTGGAGGTGGCCCTTGTCCAGGATGAACTCCAAATTGTCGAAAATGGGCTGCATCCAGTTGGTGAGCTTCTCGTCCTTGGAACCGGGCAGGAAGCCGATGTCCTTGCCCAAAGGCACGATGGGCCGGGATACCAGGATCCGGCGGTATTTTTTCTCGTCCATGGTTTTCAAGAGTCCCGCCGCAAGGGCCAGGAGGGTTTTTCCAGTGCCGGCTGTTCCCACCAGGGTCACGATGGTGATTCGGTCGTTTAAAAGCAGGTTCAAGGCGAAATTTTGCTCCAGGTTCAGGGCCTTGATCCCCCAGGCCTCCGGGTCCTTGAACCAGAGGGCTTGGACTTCCTTCAAGCCCTCGCGGTAAACACCTCGGGCCGTCTTGGTCTCATGGATATCGCTTTTCAATAGCAGGAACTGGTTCTCGTAAAAGACGTTATCGGCCAAGCGGTCCTGAATGGATAGCTTTCCAGTCTTGTAGAATTCGTCGATTTGGGCGTCCCCCACTGTCAGGGTGGCCCATCCCGCGTATAACTCGTCAATGTTGACCTTATTGGTCTCGAAATCTTCGGCTTCCACGCCCAAGGCGTCCGCCTTGACCCTGACGTTGATGTCCTTGGTGACGAAATGGACGTTCTCGCCCTTTTGTTTCAGGGCCAAAGCTATGCCAATAATGTTGTTATCGATCTTCATTCCGGAAAGCGACGCCGGCAAATGGCCGTTGGGGGTGCTTATATCCACTTTCAAGAGGCCCCCGTTGGGAAGCGGCACCCCCTCCGGCAAATGGCCCTTTAAACGTAGATCATCCAAAAGGCGCGCCACCTCACGGGCGTTCCTCCCCCGCTCATCCTGGTATTTCTTGAAGGTATCCAGCTCCTCGATGACCCCCAGAGGAATGACCACGATATTGTCCGCGAAGGACTCGATGGCCTTCGGATTGTGGATCAATACGTTCGTGTCCAATACAAAAGTTTTTTTCATGGGACATGGGCCTCCGGGGGGATGGGATGCGGCTTGAACCAATGGTACGTTCCAAGGGCCAGCCGCCAGGACCATCGAAACGTTTCAGGAAACGCGCTGGAAAGGGGCAATACTTGCGGCCAAACAAGTGAGGTCAGTAGCATTGCACCAATCATATTTCCCGCCAAAATGAAAATCAAGGAAAACGCCATCCCACCCTCCTTCAAGTCGGTCTGGGGGTGAGTCAGGGAATAAGCGGTCAGCGCCAGGTGGAATGCGTAGGTAAAACCTATGAGCCCCATCAGGTAAATCTTGAACGGCTGTGCCGCCAACAAGTACAACCCCACGGTTACAACCGTGTAAAGGGGGAATATGTAAGGCGCCAAACTGATGAGAATGTTGGACTTATTGACGGTGGTGGAACCGCCGCTCGTGGTGGCGTGGATGGCCGTGACTTTTCCTCCCATGAGGACGGCGGCCAGGGCGTGGGTCAATTCGTGGGCCATCACGTGGCTCAGGATGGGTTTATACAGGACGAAGTGCAGGATGAGGTAAGACCCGAAGCCGATGAAAAAGACCCAGGTGGTCCTGTCGGACCAGGGCAGGCGCGTGTAGGCTTTTCCCAGGACCACCCCCATCCCGCCGCACAGCCAAAGCAAAAGAACACCCAGGATCAGCTTTATCAGGAATGAGGTCAGGTTTTTCTTAATCGACAATTCTTCCGCCTTTTCGAGGAAAAGTTACAACAACTCTTTTTACCGATAAATATCATATAAAAATTGTTTGCCTTTGTACAAAGCACCTGCGCATGCTTCTGTATTAAGTGACCCTTGAAATAAAGGAATACATAGGTATACTGTCCGCTACGGGAGGTGGTACATGAGCTACCAGCGGATGAAAAGCATTAAAATTCTGAGGAAAATCCACACGGAAGAAGAAGCCCGCCAATGGGTGTGGAGATGCCGTTTCGGCGGGAAAGACTTTGTTTGTCCCCAATGTGAGGGCGAAAGCTTCTGGCAACACCAGGCCAAGCCTGAAGTGAGGGAATGTGACTATTGCCGGAAACGTCTTCGGCTTCGCGCCGGGACGATTTTTGAAAGCTCCAAGCTGCCTCTTTTAACCTGGGTCAGGGCCATCAGTTTGATGATGCAGGGCAAACGGGGTATTTCGGCCCTGGAACTGAAGCGGCATTTAAATCTTTCGGATCATTCGGCATGGCTTCTATTGCATAAGATCCGGGAAGGTCTTAGGCAAAAGGACGAAAGCTATACTCTAAAGGGCGTCATTGAGTTGGATGGGGCGGTTTTTGGGAAAAAGGCCAAGGAAAACCAAGTGGAAGTCTTGGTGGCGGTGGAAAGCAAGGAATGGGTGGATGAGAATGGTTGCAAGAAGGAAAAAGCGGGTTTTGCCAAGGTGAAGGTAGCTATGGAAACCAAGTGGGAGAGCCAGGAATTCGTGAATCAGACTATGGAAAAAGGCTCTTTCCTCAACACAGATGCTTCGCCAGCCTTGCGTGAACTCAAAGGAGTGGAGGCAGACTACCGGGTGATGGCCAATGACCCGAAAGAGTTGGAAAGTTGGTTGCCCTGGGTACACCGGTTCATTTCCAACGCCAAGGCCTGGATCATTGGAACTCATCATGGCGTTGATGCTAAGTATTTAGGCCGGTATCTAAGTGAATATGCCTATCGGTTCAACCGTCGTCATGATCCCGATTCCTTATTTCACCGTGCTTTGACCGCATGTGCCTTAGCAAAACCCATTACAGCACGGTCACTTTGTGCATAAACATACACCTGCGGTCTATTGATTTTATTAATCTTCCCCCTCTGTTTATTGCTTTTTACCCTCCAGCTTCTTGTCGAAAACCAGGATATTCACCTTGTCTGCGCGGCCCTGGGAATCCAATACCGAGACCTCCCACTTTCCCTGTTCAGGGATCCAAAAAAAGAGCTTGTCTGGTTTTCCCTGTCCCACAAGCCGTCCGTTCACGAACCAATAAACCTCGTCCACGTCCGGGCCAGCTTGGACCGAAAACGTCATCCTCTGGCCTTCCAGGGGTATCCCCTGCTGAATCTCATATTTCCCATCGGATTTGGGCGATTGGATATGGGGCGTGAAGCGGGAGTAGAAATACGCGCAATCGGGATTATGCCTGGGGATGGCCTCGAATTTTTTACCGTGGCTCCTGAGGTACCGCGTCACGTCGGGAGGCCAAATCTCGTAAATTTTGGAGTAATACTCCTCGGGTTTGCCCGTCATGCAATAGCGGCAAACCTCTTTTCCGTCCTTTTTCCTGATCCAAACTTTCCGGTGAACCTGGCAGGGATGGTTGTCGCTGACGCCCGGTATGAACATGTCCTCGATCACGTCCTTGCAATCCTCGCCCGTGGGCTGGCCCGAGAGGGCGCAAATTTTCCGGTTCTGGACTCCCGGCGGCCTCTGGAACCAGGAATCATTGGATCGGGTCAGGGCGTTGAAGAGATTGATGACCACCGGGGCCGCGGCATCATGGCCGATCAAGGCGGGCGACCCCTGGTTATCCGTGTTGCCGAGCCAGACTCCGATGGTGTAATCCGGGTTATATCCGACGCACCAGGCGTCTCGATGGCCGAAAGAAGTGCCGGTCTTAAAGGCCACTTTGCCGCGGGTGGGGGAAAATTCCCAGGAGGCGGGAATATCCGTCCTCTCCACCTTGGCCAGCATTTCGGAAACCATGTAGCTGGCTTCCCGGGAAAGAACCTCCTTTCCCTTCTCCGGGACTTGGGACTCATCCTCAAAAAACCTCAGGCTTCTCATTCTTCCTCCATTGGCCAGGGCCGCGTAAATCCGGACCATTTCCTCCACCGTCATGGGATAGGCCCCTAACACCACTGACAATCCAGGTTCCAGTTGGCCCCGATCCCGCCCGATACAACCGGCTTGCTTGATCCAGAATTCCAAACCGTCGTTACCCATGGATTCCAAGCTGGATTCCAACCCCACTGCGGGAATGTTCAGGGAACGGGCCAAGGCGTCCTCCGCCGGAACCAGCCCGCCGTATTTGCCCTCATAATTGGCCGGTTTAAAACCGCCGTAATCGCGCGGAATATCGAATAGCATGGTCTTAGGCGTGATCAACCCGCGGTCCATCGCCAATCCGTACAGGAAAGGTTTTAAGGCCGATCCCGGCGACCGGGGGATGTTGGCCCCGTTCACCTGTCCTCCCTGGGAGTCGTGAAAATCCGGGCTTCCCACGTAAGCCACTACTTTCATCGTATGGTTGTCCACCATAATGACCGCTCCGTTATGGACCCCCTGATTTCTTATGGGAGCGACGGCACTCACCAGCATTTTCATCGCCAACCCCTGCAAATTGGGCCGCAAGGCCGTCTGGACCACCCCAGGGGCATGGCTGGATAATTGGGCCGCCCTTTCAACCAGGTTGGGAGCGGGGTTGGGATTTAAATACCGGCCTTTTGGCAGGATGGAATGGTAGGCCTCTTCCGCCTCGCTTTGGGGAGGCTTTACAATAGGAAGGATTTGTCCAAGGACCTTGTCCCTTCCCTCCCTCGCCTTTTCCGGGAATCGGTCAGGCCGCCTCGCCGCGGGCGACCGGGGAAGACTGATCAAAAGGGCAGTTTCGCCCCAGGAAAGCAGCTTGGCCGGCTTGCCGAAGTAAAGAAGCGACGCCGCCCCCACTCCCTCGATGTTCCCCCCCATGGGGACGCTGTTCAGGTAGAACTCGAGGATTTGTTTCTTGGAATAGCGGGCCTCCAACTGCATGGCCCGGAATGCCTCGATCCCCTTGGCCCAGAAAGTCCTGGGCCTGCGGTCCATCAGCTTGGCCACCTGCATGGTAATGGTGGAAGCTCCCGAGAGGATCTTGTGGTGCGTCAAATCCAAGATGAGGGCCCGGAGCAAAGCCACGGGGTTCACACCGTAATGCCAGAAAAACCACCGGTCCTCGTAGGCCGTGAAGCCCCGGACAACTTGGGGCGAGATTTCATCGAGCCTCAAGGGTAGGCGGTACTTGCCGCTTCTGGAAAGGGTAAGACGCAAAAGGCTTCCATCGGAAGCCAGGTAGGCCGTGGAATAGTCGCCGTGAAGTTTTTTGAGCGGAACAGGCGCGGCGCGGAGCAGGACATAAAACCCGAGCAGGCAAAGTAAAAACCAGAGGACGAACCGCTTGTGATTGCTAAAGGGCCATTTCATGGTTTTCATTACAGCGTTTTTTCCAGGGGCAGGCTATCTTTTTTTAGTCGGGGATTTACCCCATAGGGTTTTCCAAAGGAATCGCAATTTATTCGTTAATCGCATTCCACTTCGAGTTTTCGATGCGGAATTAATACTTTGCCGGGGCGATATTCAGCGTTTGGCCCTCGTTGGAGCGCCCGTAGACTTCGGGGTCGTACATGGCCTCGGCCTCCAGTCCGGGAACCTGGAAGGAACCGGGCGTGACCGCCCTGACGCTATAGGAGAAACTCTGGTCCCCCTCCACGTCCTTCGAGAAGAGGAGCACCCGGTCGTCCCTGAAATCCTGGAAGACCGGCGCGAAACTGCATTCCGGTTCGAAAGAAAGGTTGCCCCGCGAGGAAAGCCGCGGATTATCCACCTCGAACCCCGCCGGCAATAGGTCCACCACCACCAGGTTGTCCAGGGGCCTGGAGCACTTCACGCGCAGGGTCACCACCACCAATTGTCCCTGGGAGATCGAACCCAGGTTCAGGGTATTTCCGCTCTCGTCCCGGTACTCGCGGCTGACGGTCAGGCCGTTCGCCACCGATTCCTTCTCCGATTTCAACTTGGTTCCCTCAGCCATGAGGTGGTAATAAAGGTCCCGGTCGCCGGTATTCCTCAGGTCCACCTCCTTACCCGAGATTTTTTCATCCTTCACCACCGCCGTCTCCCCGGTCAATTCGGCGGGGGCCTCCCCCTTCACGGCCCATTGCGCGCTCAAGGGGTAGCTCTGGGTGGTAGCCCTGACCGCCTTACCGATGGCCATGAAGCAGAAAGCGTCCTCCTGGGTCGTGCCGTACCAGCCGTGGCCGAATTCCTTCAGCTTCTTGCCGAACTCGATGATGAGTTTCGGGATCTCGGGGTTCTGGGGGTCCGCCTCGGTCATGGCCAATAGGTAAAGCGCCATTTCCCGGTTGGGCGAGAACCAATCCCCGTTCATCAGCCGGGCCAAACTGGTGGGAAGGTAATGCGCGGGAAGCAGGGATAGGGCGGTCGTGCGGTCCCCCTGGGCGGAATAGGCCCGGGAGAGGTAACAGCGGTCGCTCAAACTGCGTGCTTTCGGGTCCTGCATCTGGTCCTTCATGGCGGCCATGGATTCCGGGTCCGGCCGGTCTGCCAGGACCTTCAGGTAAAGCACGTAGGCGCTGTCCGCGATCTCCACGTTTTGCTTGCGCCGGTCCAGCCGTCCCTCGCCCTTGCCTGTGACCTTGATGGCCCCCAGCCGGTTCATGATCCTGTCCAGGACATCCTGGTTGACCTGGTAGCCCAGCTTCTTCGCCGTGAGCAGGAATTCCGAGACGTAATTGGAAAGGTAATCCCCGCCGGCTTCCTCCTGGCCTGGCCAGAGCGCGAAGTCCCCGTCGGACAGCTGCATCTTGCCCAGGTCGTCGATGGCGTCCTGCACGTATATTTCCACCGCGTTGGCCCTCCCGCTGAAGCGCCCGGTCAAAAGTCCCATATCCTTGAAGAAAAGCAGGGGGAAGGCCTGGGAGGTCCTCTGCTCGGCGCAGCCGTAGGGATAGTGAATGAGGTAATCCATGCTTCCCAGGAAGGTCAGCAAGGGGCTGGACGAAACCGTCATTCGGACCTTCTGTCCCTGGCTGATGAAACCCCCTGGCACCGACAGGGGCTGGGTGCCCCCTGCCCCCAGCCGGCCGAAGCTGATTTGGGTCGTCAAGGGGTTGCCAGGCCTCACAGCCAGCTCGGTTTCCACGTCGAAATTGTTCCCATCCTCATCTGTGGCGGTCACCTTGAAATGGGCCACGCCCGCGTCCATTTGGGCCTTGGCGTGGAACAGGATCTGTTTCTGCCCCTCCTCGCCCAGGCTTAAATCCTGTTCTTTCTCCCCGGCGACTGCGACCGGGCCGCTGGCGGAGAGGCTCACCTTGATCTTCTGGGCCTTCTTCATGTTGTTATAGACTAGGACCGGCACGTCAATATGGTCCCCCGGAGCGAGGAACCTGGGCAAGGAGGGCTCCACCACCACCGGGTCAGCCACCTTCACGTGGAAGGCGGAGGCGCCGAATTTATTCCCCTGGACTCCCAGGGCCATGACCCTTACTTCCCCGTGGAACTTGTCCGTCGGGAAGTGGTAGGCGACCTTTCCTTCTTTGTCGGCCGTGAGGATTCCCGAGAATTTCGCGTAGGACTCCACCCTTTTGGCCTCGATTGGGTTCAAGTGCCGGAATTGGAAGGATTCTCCCTCGTCCCCTCCCACCGCGTCCTTTCTGTCCAGGTCGGGAAGGATTTCATCAAACAGGCTCAAGGTGGAGGTCGTCAGTCCCCGCTTGCGGTAGAAATACTTGAAGGGGTCCGGCGTGGTGAAGGCGATGATCTGGAGGATTCCCTCGTCCACGGCGGCCAGGACCACGCTGGCCCCCGGCGTGCCGGTGGACAGGTCCACATCGATTCCATCCCTGGACTTCACGGACTCAGGGGCTTCCCACTTGAAGTCGATCTCATGGCTGGAGGTGTCCATCGCCAGGGTCGCGATCCCGAAGGAGGCCATCGGCATGGTCCTTAGTTCCTCCGTGGGTTTGCGAACTAGAAGGCCGACCACGTAGGCGTTGGGCATATAGGCGGTCTCGACCGGGGGCAGGCTCAGCACGTTAAGGCCCGCCGCGACCGGCACCGTGGAGGTGTAAAAGACCCTTTCCCGCTCGATGGAAAGGATCAGCCTCCCGGCGAAAGGCGCGCGCACTTCCAATTTGGGGATCTCGCCCGCCTGGTACTGGGTCTTGTCGAAGTTGAGGGACAGTTTGTCCGGCTCGCCCAAGTCGGCGGATTCCTGCTGGCTCTCCTCTTTTTCCTCCGGGCCGGAAACCGCCACCATGATGGAGCTGCGCATGGACTCCTCGTTGCCCAGGTAGATGGTGTATTCGCCCGGCTTGTCCGGCGTGAAATTGTAGGAGCCTTTCCCGTTCACGTCGATTTCCTTGCCGTCCACCACCTGCTCGTAATAAGCCGACTCGTACCCCCGTCCGGACCATCCGCTACGCCTGAAAATGGAATACCAGACCTTGCGCTTGACGAGCAGGACGGCTTTCTCCACCTTGGTCGGGTCGCCGTCGGGGGTGATGGCCACGTACTTGATGTGGACCTCTTTATTGGGCGCGACTTCCTTTCCCTCCTCGCATTTGAGGCCCAGGTAATAGGGATAGCGGTGGACCCGGATGGAGGCGTTGGCCCCGACAGGCCTTCCGCCCGTGTCCATGACCTCGGCGTAGACCTCCGCTTGGAGCATGGAGGGCGGAAGCATGGAGATGGGCACGGGTAATTGCACGTCAAAGTTGCCCGCCGCGTCGGTCGAGCCGTCCGGGACCTTCAGGCTCTCCCCCGTGAACTGGCGGGTGGGGTCGGAGAAATGGTAGCTTTTCCACTTCTTGTCGATGAATTCCACGGGGCTCAATTGGACGGCGGTTCGAACCTTCAGGTTCACTCCCGGCGCCCCGAAAAGCTGGCGCGCCGCTACCCGGAAGGAGAGCTGTTCCCCGGGATTGGCGGTTTTCTTGGCGGGACGCACCTCGACCTTGATCTTGTTGGGGATGAATTCCTCCACCTTGATGGAGGTGCTCGCCAGGTGGACCCCGTTCTCCAGGCCCAGCTCGGCGTTCAGCATGCCGGTGGTGATGTCCTCCTTGATGGGGAAATTGAAAGTCGCCATGCCGTAATCCTTGAGTTTGGCCGTGAGTTTGGCCACCTGGTTCCCGTTTTCATCCTTGAGGACGAGGTTCACTGGAAGGTCCTCGGGGATATCCAGGTCCGCGCGCCTCACCACCGCCGTGAAATTGGCCTTGTCCCCGGGCCGGTAAAGGCCCCGGTCGGAAGTCAGGAAGGCATCCCATCCCGTGGACTGGAAGGGATCCCCGCTCACGTCGAACCGGGACTGGTTCACGGGCGCCTGGTCCAGGCGCAGGAAGGACCAGTCGTCCCCCATCTGGGCCACGACCACAAAGGGATTAAAACGGTAGGGATTGTTCTTCCAATCCTTGAACCAGACCCTCCCCTCCAGGTCCGTTTCCTTCTCCTGGATAACCTGGTTGGTGTCAGAGATCAGCTGTAACTTCACCCCGGCCGCCGGGGTGAGCCTGGAGATGGAAAGCACCTGAACCAAAAGGTCGTCCCCCGAGTGCTTCAGCATCATGCCCAGGTCGGTGCAAAGGAAGGACCGGGAGTCCCTCCCTCCGCCGTTGGCCCCGTTCAGGGAGACCACAAAAAGACCCTTATAGGGCTGGCTGTGCCACTGGCTGAAATCCAAGTCCGTTTCGGTTTCCTGGTTGATCTGCCCCCCGTTCACCCTCACGCTCCCGCCCCAGACATGGGCGCCCAACCCTGCGGTTGAGCCGGAGTCGGACTGGTAGTTGTTCTCTTCCGGCTCGTCCCCTTCCTCATCCTCGTCCTCATCCTGCTGCTGCCGCCGCTGGAAAAAAGCGCGGCGTTGGGCCATGCGGCGATAGGAATGGCGGTAGGAATAATTCGGATAGCTCCGCCAGTTTTTCAGGAAATCCACGATGTTGTTGCGGAACACCTTCTCCACACTGACCGAATAGTTGTCCAGGTTCATGGTCTTGACCGAGACGATCTTGCCTCCCTCCAGGGGGATCAACCGGCCGTTGTCGCCGAAACGCACGTAAGGCTGGATGTCCTCCAGCCGGATGTTCTGGTCGCTGGGATGCTCCAGGATTTCCCCGGAGATGGCGCGAAGCCCCGCATTCACGTGGATGGTGTAGTCGATGTTGGGCTGGAAATCCGCCTTCAAGACCGCGTAGCAGTATTCCGTGTCCACCTTGAAGGGGATCGCTGGGGCGATGCTCACGTTGTTGCGCACCTGGCCGGAGGAGGCCGGGAGCGTGAAGAGGATGGAGATTAGGGTGTTTCCCGGCACATGGTGCAGTTTGATGGCGTCCACCAGCATCTTGGGCTTGGCGGGAAGACTGATGGTGTTTTGGTACTTCTCGGCCAGGGGTTTGCCGCAATCCACGCAGGAAAGCCCGGCCGCCACGGTCACGGTCAGGACCTGTGGCTCGGTTTCCCGCACCAGCCCCCCCGCCTTGAAGAAAAACCTCGTGGGGAGGGTTCCCTGCTCCAGCTCATAGTTCAAGGAGCTTCCCGCGCGAGAGACCGCGAGGCTTTGCTTGAGCAGGTTCATGTCCACTGGATAGTTGAACTCAATCTCGCCCACCAGCTCCTTTTCCGTCCCCTTGACGAGGTCGTAGGTATAGAAAAGCCTGCTGGAGACTACCTTCATGGCTTCGGTTGAGAAGGTCGTATTGGCGTGTTTTTCGAGGAAAAACTGTTTCGAGGAAAGTTTATCCGAGACGTTCAAGCGCACCTGGTAGGTAGTGGCGGGCTTCAGGGGGGCGGCGGGGGTGAAAACCAGGGTGGTGGAATCCTCCAGCCTGGTGGTTCCCGGCAGGGGGGGATCGATCTGGAAGGCGGAGTCCAAGGCGCTGGTGACCTGGACGTCGCCGGAGAATTTCACCCGGATGACCGTATTGACGGAAGTGACAAGTCCCCTGGGAGTGAAGCTGATGATGTGGGTGGTGAATGTGTTGTAAACGAAAAGGTAAATCAGCCAGACCCCCAGCAACCCGCCCAAGACCAGCACGGTCCTCCGGGCCATGGGTTTTTTGGCCATTTTCACCAGGCCCTCCCCGCCCTTGACTCCCTTCTGTTTCAGGAAGCGGGCGGTCTTCTGGAAATGGGGGCTTTGACGCAGGATTTTCCACTTGGCCCGCCAGTCCAGGTTCGGCATCCCCCCATTCGCGAGTTTTTCCGATATGCCGTAAGCCTCATAGAGACGCGTCAGGTAAATGATCAAAACCTGAAGGGCCCAGGCCGGGTTTTTCTTGAGAAGGGCGAATGGGATGGGGAGAAGGGCGTAGATCCATATCCAAGCCCGGAGGTTGCGGTGCTTCTGTTCCCGCGTCTTTTCCCAGAACACCAGGAACAGGCCGGAAAGGATAAGGTGCAGCGCCAGGAGCCAATTGTTTCTCGCGAAAAAATACGGGGAATAAAAAGGGTTCATGAGGAACGTCAACCCGCCCAGGGTGTAGAGGACGAGAGCGCGGATGAAGGCTTGGGGCAATTTCAGGTATTGGGAACGGACTTGCGCCGTTAAAGCGGTCAAGACCAGGATGACCATGGGAATGATCAATGATCCGGTCTGGCTTTGGATGTAAAGAAAACCGGCAAGGGTTCCCAGACCCAGGAAAACTTCCTTCCCGTGGGGCTTCAGCCAGGGATTCCATCCCCACAACAGCCCCAAAGCCAGGATCTGGAGGGGCCATCCGTAATCTGCGTGAAAAAAGTAATCGTATGGGATCATCGGCACCAGGGCGAACAGCAAAAGGTATATCCTTCCACGGTTGGTCTTGGCTTCCTTCAGCTTCTCCCACAAGAGAAAAACCATGGCCGAAAGAAGGAAGTGGTGCAGGAGAACCACAGGACCCCATCCTTTATAGAACCGCTGGACGCCGTTGACCGTCTCAAGAACTGGTATCTCTGGCCAATTGCGGTAGATCCAATCCGTGAGGTAATACAGGACAAAAGCCTTGAGGATTTCCGGGTCCCGGCGCAATAAGAACCGACGCAGAACGGGAGTGACGCCCCAGAAAATGAGGGGAATCCAATAAACGGGGGGAAGTCCCATGGGGCAAACCGCCAGGGCCGCGGCCGCGAATACCGGCGGAAGAACGTTGGAGTGGAATTTTTCGAGCGACGGGAATTTTTTCAGGTCATCCCGAACCATTTCCCATCCGAGAAGAATGGTGGAATAAGCCAACAAGGCCAGGGCTGTCAACCAGACGATCTTCAAGTGAGAATTACTGGCTGGAACCTTGTCGAAAAACTTCGGGGTCAGGAAGGAAAGGACGACAGCGAAGAAAAATCCCTCCACGAGACGGAAAGAATATTGAAGGTAAAACCTGCGCAAGAGGCCCACCGTCAGGAACATCGGCAGGAACAACCAGATATTTTTATTCTGGAGAAAAAGGACAAGATTGGGATGGTTCATCCAGTTGGGGAGACCGGCGGCGAGGACCAAAAAAACGGTGATTCCAACCCAGGCGTTTAATATTTTCTTGGAAGCCATAAAGCACCTCGCGGAACGGACAAACCGGCTTATATAATGGCGAAATGAGTCAAAAATGGTTCTTCAGCGGAGTCGTCGTTCTTCTTTTCCTGGCTTTTCCGGCTTATTCCGGCCAGGGAGAAAATGGCTTTCTATTGGTGCGTATCCTTGAAAAACAAAAACTTCAAGAACTGGAAGTGCAGTCCCCCGAGGATAAGGGAACTTGGAACCAAATCAAATTAACACGGGGTCATTTGTCGGTCAACAGCAAAGCCCAAAAGGAGGCTTCCTGGGGATCGCCGGATTCCATCGTTAAAATAAGGGCTTTTAACCTGACCAGGAGTTATCCCGGAACGATCCTCATCACCGCCCAAGCCGGGGAAAAAGGCCCGGAACTTCTCATCTTGAACCAGGTCTTCATCGGGGATTACACGGCATGCGTCACGGCATTCGAGTCCGGTTTCGACTCTTCCCAGCCGGAATACCTGAAGGCCCTGGCCGTCATTATCCGCGCTTACGCCTCTTCCCACCGTCGCCGCCATGACTCCTACGATCTCTGCGACCTTTCCCATTGCCAGGTTTACCAAGGACTCCCAAACCATTTCAGCTTTTGGAAGCGAATGGCGGACGCGGGCGCGTCATTCAGTTTTCCACCGGCATGGGATTTAAAATCCATTTATTTCCATCGCTGCTGTGGCGGGGTATTGGAGTCGTCCGATCAACTCTGGGGAGGAGAACCCTCCCCCAGCCGGACTGAACCGGACGAGTGGGAAGGAAGGATTCTCTGCCAGGACGACCCCTTGTTCCATTGGACATCCTCCACGGATGTGAAAAACGTCGAGACAATCCTGAGAAGCATGGCGCGGCTCCCCTCCGGAGCCATCCTGAGAATCCTCAGGGTTGGGGAAAAAACCAATCATGGCCGCAACAAGATTCTTTCGGCGCGATTCCAATTGCCGGATGGGGAGATCAAGGAAATCCGGGAAAACGCCGTCCATTTCGAATCCGAGTTCGGCAAGCAATACGGCTGGCGGGTCTTCCCAAGCGATTTATTCGAGATCAAACGCGAAGGCGATACCTTCCATTTTTCCGGCAGGGGTCTAGGCCACGGCGTCGGGCTTTGCCAATCCGGAGCCTTGAAGCTGGCCCAAATGGGCTGGAGCTGGGAAAAAATACTGGATTTTTATTTTCCGCCAAGATGACTAATTAGTAATCGATAGGCTAGTAAGATTTATTATTCCGGATTTTTTTCCAAGAAAGCCGAGGGCGTTTGAGTGGATGCGGCCGAATCTTGTTGTTGAAGGTTTGTCTTGACGGTGGTTTTGATCCCGGAAATCATTCCCAGTTTTCCGGCGAATTCCTCCAGATCTTTCCCCTCCAGCGGGACAGGCTGGTAGCGGGTTTTACGCGGTGAAATCAGGACTGGAACCGCCTGGCAGGAAACCACGCCCTTGGTGCCAGCCCGCACCTTCAGGATCATGCTTACCGGGTGGCCCTCGCGCGTGGCCGCCGCGAAAACGAAGTTCCCCAACCCATAGGCGATCAAGCCGTGCTTGTAGGTCTCGATTTTCTCAACGGTATGGGAATGCTCCCCCACCACGATCTGCGCCCCAGCGTCAATGGCGGCGTGGGCTATCTTGACGCGGTCCTCGCTGGGGGGAGCCGCGATCCAGTCGGACCGGTACTCGATCCCCCAATGGAAATTCACCACGACAAGGTCGGCGGTTTTGCGGGCTGCCGCGACATCGGACGCCACCCCCGCCGCGTCCGCGTGGGCCGCGCCGGGGGTTTTCCCACCGGCCCATACGCTTTTGGGTTTGACTAGATCGTAGGAGAGAAAGGCTATTTTCAACCCGTTTTGTTCCAGCATGACCGGTTTGCGGGCTTCCTTGGCGTTGGCTCCAGCCCCCACCGGCGCGATTCCAGCGGCGGTCACGTTGCGGATACTGTCCAGGACACCTTCCTCCCCGCAGTCCTTGATGTGGTTGTTGGAAAGCGACACGACGTTGACGCCCCCTTTTTTCAGGCTTTCGGCGAAACGGGAATCCACCGAGAAATAGGACTTTTCGTTCTTGTCCGCGAACCTCCTGGGTCCCCGGTCCGTCAAGGGCCCCTCGAGGTTGCAAAACACGATCCCCTCAAAACAAGGTTTGACCTTCGCGAAGGGATAGGAATAAACCCCCTCCCATCCGTTTTTCTCCCGGAGACCCTCATAAATTCTCGAGATCGGCCAATGATCCAGGAGCACGTCCCCCACGAATGAAAAGGTCACGGTTGGGGGCGTGGGAAGCGGCGCTGGCGCTTCGGTTTTCCGCTGAACCGTTCCGCATCCGTACGCCGCCAGCAGGACCGGCGGAACCAAAAGCGAAATGAGCCAAAAACTATGAAGGTGCTTTGTTTCTTTCACTCTTAGAACCTCAAAGTTTGCTTAAAAACACATCGTGGTTGAACTCGCGGAAACGGTACTCGATCACCGGCAGGTCGTCGGTATTCAAGGGCGCGGTTTCCTTTTCCGCCATGTGCTTCCCCTCGATGTCATTGAAAACCATGAGCTTCTGCAGGTCTGCCGCGGTCCAAAGGCCCGCCTTCCTGCACTCCTTCCGGAATTCCACATTCGAGGCCATCCTGGATTCAATGCCGGATGGGTCGTAAAACATTAGGGTCAGGTCTTGAAAACGGCATTACGAATCTTTTCCTCAAGACCCTTTTCCTCACGAATGCGTTTCTTCATCCTTGCCACCCCATGGCTTACCGCAGAGTATTTTACCCCCATCTTCTTTGCCACTTCCCCTAAACTTAATCGGCATATCTGACGCAAGGCCCATACCGCCGCTTCCCGCCCTTCGTTTTTCCGCCGGGTCGGAACCACCATATCTTTCACCATAATCCCATGCATTTTCCCGATCTTTTTCAGCGTTTCCTCGGCATCCGGCAAGCCCAATTTCTGTTGTTCCCTGTGCGCCTCATGGTGATGCTTCCCCCTAATTTTCCCTTTAACAGACACAAAGGTCAGGTCTTGAAATCGGCATCACAGTTTTTTCTTCAAATCTTTTTTCATCACTTGCGTCATTTTCAAGGCTTGGCCCTAACAGGTTGCTAAAAAAGTCCCCAAAACGGACTTTTTCAGCTGATGACATTTTTGGAAACCCTACGATTCCTGCGGAATCTTTGGGGTCGCAGGCTGCTTTGTGGGCCTATTTTTTACTTTTTCAGCAGCCTGCTAATCCACGTCTGCCTGGTTTTCTTCCTTCCCTTCCCACTTAATCTCTGTCGCGATCTTATAGACCACCTCGCGGGGCAAGCCGCGCATTCGGCAGACAGCCTTGACGGCCTCGGTCTTGGAATGCCCCTCTTTTATGAACTGGACCAGCATCCACTAAACGATATCTTAGCTTTTAAAGAGCTTTATGGTTCAGAGTTTATCGAAGGGTCGATGGGTTTTGACTATTCCCCTTGCGAAAACATCTCTCGCTGTTTCACGGAATCACCCGCCCCCATCGTCTATCTTCATGAGCATTTTCTCGACCTGGGCAGGATCGGGCAGATGGCCGGCCAGATTTTTCGGTAGTTTGTGGACTATGCGGTAGGCAGCGACCCCTATGGGCTTCCTGCTTTCCTTGAGAGCGTATTCCACGATGGCCCTGTCCTTAGTCCTGCAAAGGATCATGCCAATGGAAGGGTTTTCCCCCTTAATACGCGTTTTACCATCCAGGGCCGCCAGGTAAAACTGCATCTTCCCAACGTACTCGGGCTTGAACTCGCCCACTTTCAATTCCAAAGCCACCAGGCATTTAAGGCCCCGGTGGTAAAGAAGCAAGTCGATGAAATATTCTTTTTCCCCGACTTCCAGCCGGTACTGACTCCCCATAAAAGCGAATTTACCGCCCATCTCGGCCAGGAACTTTTCAACTTTCGATAAGATCGCCGCCTCCAATTCACGCTCAGCGTGTTCTTCCCCCAATTCCAGGAAATCGAAGGTGTATTCGTCCTTCACGGCCAGCTTAGCTTGGTTCCGGATTTTCTCAGGTAGGGTTTTATTGAAGTTCGTTTGATTCAAAAGGGTGCTTTCGTATGTTTTTGCGTCAATCTTCAAAGCCAGGACGTTCTTGGACCACCCGTATTTTCGGGTCATGCGGATATAAAACTCACACTCCAACGCGTCCTTGCAATGCATCATTATGATGACATTGTGCGTCCAACCAATTTCTCTCACCAATGGTGAGAGTTTTGGCTTTAACCGGTAGGTTTCGTAAAACTGCCGCATGCGCCATAAATTCTGGGAAGAAAAACCGCTGATTCCGGGGAATTCCTTTTGAAGATCCGACGCCAACCGGGGGACGACGGCTTTACCCCAAGTCTTCCCTTTCTGGCGTTCATGGATCATTTGACCGATGTCCCAATAAAGACCGATTAATTCCTTGTTGACGGCCTTGAGGGCTTGGTATTGGGCGTCCCGAACACGCTTTTTCACCTCCGCAAGCAAAGTCTTGTACCCGTCGGCAAGCTGGTTATTTTTCAAAATATTTTTCCGCGTTTTCCTCATACTGTTCCACTCCCGCTCAGCATCAATTCGATCAAAAGCTTCCCGCCATCGGCGTTGGCGAAACCGCATATCCATTTCAGGAACTCGTCCCGCCATGATGTTTTCCATTCGATATTTTGGTTTTCTTTCATACCAATCTAATCCTTCCGACGAGTCATTCTTGCGCTTCCGGCTGTTGCTCTTCCTTCCCTTCCCACTTAATCTCTGTCGCGATCTTATAGACCACCTCGCGGGGCAAGCCGCGCATTCGGCAGACAGCCTTGACGGCCTCGGTCTTGGAATGCCCCTCGTTCATAAACTGCACCAGCGTCCACTAACCAACATCTTAGCTTTTCGATGACAAATAGGTCTTTCCTTCTTCAGTGACGCGGTATTCCTGCAAACGGCTGTTGGGCTTGCCGGGAATGGTGCGCTCAATAAAATGTTTTTCCAAAAGCCGCCGAATAGCGTTATGAAGTCCGCCTGAAGCCTGTTTCTGTCCCAATACCTTCGCAAGGGCACCTTTGCCCAAAGGATTTTTCCACAATGCCTTAAGCGCGCGTTGTTCCAACGACTCTAGCCTCGACTCTAGCCTCGACTCTAGCCTCGACTCTAGCCCCAACCCTGGCTGGTGTTCGAAACTCTTTTTAACGATTTCCTTGGAGAACCGGAATTCCACCCAAAGGCCGGTATGCTCATATTCGAACCGGGGCTCACTGAACCCAGCGTCCCGGCAGGCACCCAAAATGCGTTCGATGCCCCGGCCCCAGGCCTCGATCATTCCCGCCCGAAAAAAGGCGTTGGCCACATCGGGGTTGAAAGGCTTGGAAGAATGCTTACTTTTGAGTTTCGCTACCGTCCAAGCGGGGGGCAGTTCGCCGGGATTCCAAATCATCAGCTTGTCGTCATAAACGCTGATCTGGATGGGAGTGCCGCTCGCGTAGTCCTTGTGGATAACCGCGTTGAGGACCGCCTCCCTTAAGGCGGCATCGGGTACGGGCAGCGTCTCCACCCTCTGCACGCCCCGATAGCTGATGCCTGCCTTTAAGTATTTGGTTGTAAGCAGTTCCAGGGTCTTGTCCACCTGGCTGAAAAGGTCACCGTGAATCTCGTCATGGTAAAGAAGATCGTCGTTGGTGCGGAAAAAACCGATTTTAACGAAGGCTCCGGTGACGAAATTCTCCGGATCGGGGTGGAACAACAGCACAGCCGCCTTCTTGAGATGTTTTCCATCCAGAAGGTGTAGTTTTTCGATAAGGCCTTGCGCCGGTTCCTTGAGTATTGCCGGTTCCAGGCGCCGGCTCTCGCGGGCGCGTTTTCGGAATTCGTTGATCGTTACGCGGGCCAAATCCCCAACCCAGGCGTGAACCACCGGTATTGCATCCCAATGCTTCCCTTGCTTTCGGAGAAGAAAACGGTCCAATGCCGCACCCTTTAGAGTTTGAAGGGTACTCCCACTCCGAGTGAAGTATTCACCCTTGTAATTCACAGGATAGAGGTGGGGTTCCACTACGATTTCCAAATAATCTTTCCCGGCTTTTTTGCGGTGGTTCACCATCACCATGATGCCCATGATGTCGCGAACCTTGTTGGGAATATCCACCAGGAGTTTCTCAACGTCCTCAACACCGGTGACGCGGCCATGATCATCACGGCCGATAATCAGCCTCCCGCCATCGGCGTTGGCGAAACCGCATATCCATTTCAGGAACTCGTCCCGCCATGATGTTTTCCATTCGATATTTTGGTTTTCTTTCATACCAATCTAATCCTTCCGACGAGTCATTCTTGCGCTTCCGGCTGTTGCTCTTCCTTCCCTTCCCATTTGATCTCCGTTGCGATCTTATAAACCACCTCGCGGGGCAAATCGCGCATACGGCAGACGGCCTTGACGGCCTCAGTTTTGGAATGCCCCTCGTTCATAAACTGGATGAGCTGGTCCTCAATGGAAACCCCCACCCATTTTTCCTGGTCGGAATGGTCGATCCGTTCACCACCCTCCACAACCACGGTAAATTCCCCTATTGGGGCCTTGGCCTTGAAATGCTTCCAAAGTTCCTGAAGCGTTCCCCGGATGAATTCCTCATGCAGTTTGGTGAGTTCCCTTCCCACGACCGCTTGGCGGTTGCCAAAAACATTCATCATGTCCTTCAGGCTTTCCCTCAAACGGTGGGGCGACTCGAAAAAGACGAGTGTTCTTTCCTCGGAACGAATCTGGGTCAGGGCCGTCATACGCTCAGCAGGCTTGGAAGGTAAAAACCCGATAAAAGTGAAGGGAGAAGCCTGGAAACCGGAAGCGGGCAAAAGCGCTAAAAGAGCCGATGCCCCTGGAACTGGCACGACGCTAAAACCCTTTCCCAACACGGCTTTCACCACCAAATAACCCGGGTCGGAGATTCCCGGCATTCCCGCGTCCGTCACGAGGGCCACCGAACCCCCTTCCCCCAAGGTCTTCAAAATCTCATCCACCCGCTTCGTCTCATTATGCTCAAAACAGGAAATAAGCTTCTTGGGTTTGATCCCGAAGTGGGTCATGAGCCTCAGGCTATTGCGGGTATCTTCCGCCGCGACAAGGGATACTTCCTTGAGGGTTTTCAGGGCCCGGAAGGTCATGTCCTCCAAGTTACCGATGGGAGTGCCTACCAGATAAAGGGTGGAAGGCTGAACCGCGTTTTTTTCGTTATCTTTTGAAGGCATAATTAAATCCTTAATTTAAAAAACTTCACTCAACCACAGTGGTGCTTCGCACCACACAGAGTCACAGTAAAGAAATATCCTAATACAAATCTTTCCAAAATAGACTCTAGCCACAGATGCATGGGATTCATGGGATTTAAAACGCATTTTGATCATGGTCTATGGTCCAACTGACGGTCGATGGAAAAATTAATTTTTCCACGGTCCGCAGGCTTGACCATAACGCCCATCGGGCGCAAGGGCTTAGCCCTTGTCATGATCTGAAGCTAATTCCCCAATTTAGTTGTTAGCTTTGTAACCGTGTACACTGTGGTTTCAAAGAAACCTGTGGTGTAATGTAGTTTATGTTGAATCTGTTTGTAGCTATCCCCCTGCATCCCCTGAATCCGTGGCAAAAGACTTGGTTTTGTTTAACGTCTTTTAGAATCCTGATTTTACTTATCTTTACAAACTGGATTTTATTTAATTCGGAGGTCTATGATCCTAGTATTATAAGGTATTAATGCTGTGCCTCTGTGCGCTGCCAAAGGCAGCCTGTGGTGAAAGCCTTTTTTTAGAAGTTCTTATTCTTTTCCCAGCTTCATCTTCAACTTGTTGATTCCCCACCTGACCAAGAAACCCACCAGGATTCCAAAAACATACCCCCCCAGGACATCCGAGGGATAATGGAGCCCCAAATAAATCCTGGAAAGGCCCACGAGGAGGGCGATAAGGACAAACAACCAGGTCCAGGGTTTGAAAGCCATGGATAATAAAATTCCAGCGGACCCCATGTTGGAAGCGTGGCTGGAAGGAAAGGAGAAAGCCGAGCTGGTCCCGGCGGGGGTCAGGACTCCCGGCAGGGCGTTACAAGGCCTGATCCTTTTCACCAGGAACTTGATGAAGTGGCTGGAACCCTGGTCGGAAAGAAGTATGGCTACCGCCAGGCTTAAAACCAACCAGCGGCCCTTGGCTTTTCCCCAGATCAGAAGATAAACCGCCCAAGGAATCAGGATGATATAAAAATGCCGCATGTCGGTGATGAACGCGAAAAATGAATCCAGGATGGGGCAGGACCAGCCAGCGTTGATCCAGCGGAAAACCGAAACATCGAGGGAGTAGAGGAAGGATTCCAAGGGGTCAGACCGGTTGGGCCGGATCTTCATCCGGCAAAGACTCGTGGAATTCCGTTAAGGATTTCACCACCCAATCCGCGTCATCGGAAGTCAGGAGCCTTTGGCGTGTTTCCTTGGCTCCCGGAAAACCCTTCAAATACTGGGTGAGATGTTTCCGCATTTCCAGAAGGCCCATGCGGGGGCCCCTTACCTCCAGGGAACATTTCAACTGTTCCAGCGCCATTCCGACCCTGAATTTCAAGGACGGCGTTGGGAGGGGTTGACCCGTTTCCAGGTAATGGTTGATTTCCTCGAAGATCCAGGGCGATCCCATGCTTCCCCGGCCGATCATGATGCCGTCACATCGGGTCTCCCTGAATAGGCGGTAGGCGTCCTCGGAAGACCTCACGTCGCCGTTGCCGATAATGGGAATTTTCGCTTTTTCCTTCAAACGGGAAATAACGGACCAATCCGCCTTACCCTCGAACATCTGGTTGCGGGTCCTGGCATGCACAGTGAGAGCTGAAGCGCCAGCTTGCTCCACCGCGTCCAGCACCTCGAAAACCGATTGGTCCACGGTATTAAATCCCGCCCGGGTCTTCACTGTGATGGGAATCCTGCCCTCGGTAGCCTTCACCATGGCGGCCACGATCCAGCCAGCCCTTTGTGGCTCTTTCAATACCGCCGCCCCCGCGTCGCTTTTAAGGATTTTTCCCACGGGACACCCGAAATTCACGTCTATGAGGTCGGGATTCACCTCCTCCACCACCCGCTTGGCGGCCTCGCCCATGATGGCGGGGTCCCCGCCGAAAAGCTGGACTCCCACGGGCCTTTCCGGCTCCGTGAAATCCATAAGGTCCCCGGTCTTATCGCTTCCCTCAATGAGAGCCCGGGAACTGACCATTTCAGTCACCACCAGCGCGGCCCCATGCCGCCGGGCCAGCCTTCGGAAAGCCGTGTCGGTATAGCCCGCCATGGGGGCGAGAAAAACACGTCCATCCAGCCTAAGTTTCCCAAGTTTGAGTTCCTTGGCGCCTTCGCCCATGGCTTCCCAGGGCGCACGTGTTAACACCGGAGCCGGAGTCAACTCAATATCGGATGAATTTGTTCTTGGCAATACGCTCATTGGTTCCTCGAACCTGAAAAAATTCTTATTCACCACAGCGGTGCTTCGCACCACACAGAGACACAGTTAATATATTTCAATACTCAACATTAGATAGCTATTCCCCCCTTTGAAAAGGGGTATTTCGGTTTGTGGGTAACATAGGGGTTTTTCCCTATGAGCGCTGTTGGATAGGGGGGTATTAGTTTTTGCTAAATCCCAAAACAAGTCTAACTTCCCCTCAATCCCCCTCTTTCAAAGGGGGAAGAATCAACGTCCTCAAAATTTGCCAAAGTTGAGTCAATATTAATTTCTTTCCTTACAGTGCCCTTTGTGGTTCCGAAGGAACCTGTGGTTAATATGTTATATGGTTTTTAATTAAACGAAACTTCCTTGACGCCCGGAAGCCTCTCGATCCTCCGGCCAAGACCTTGCCCGGAAGCCACTGGAATGGGTTTGAAATGGATCACGATGAATTTCTCGGAGGGGTTCGGCGAGTGGACCTCAGTGCGCTGGATCTTGACGCCATTGTCCCTCATGATCTGCTTTGCGTCCTCGGTAAGGTGGCTGCTGGTCTTCGCGTGGATGGTGAGGTTGTGGTACAAGCGGCTCTCGATGTAATCATCCAGCCGGTTCATGAGGAATAGGGCCAGCATGACCAGCAGGGTAGTCGCGACCGCGCCGGAGTAGAAACCGCACCCCACCGCCAGGCCGATTCCGGACACCACCCAAAGGGTGGCGGCAGTGGTGAGCCCTGAAACGACGCCCTCCTTCAAGTGGAGGATGGTCCCCGCGCCCAGAAAACCGATGCCCGTGACCACTTGGGCCGCGATCCGCCCCGGATCCACCCTTTGAAGCCCCGGGAAGAGGTCCACCATGGAAACAGAGACCATCATAATTAGTGCCGAACCGACCCCGACGAGCACATGGGTCCGAAGACCGGCTGGTTTGCGCAGACGCTCCCGGTCCCAGCCGATGATTCCCGAGAAAAGAACCGCCAGCCCCAAACGCAGCAGGACCGTGCCTAAATGATCGGTGAAAGGGATATCCGCCATGGATTTATTGTAACAAGAAGGGGGATGCGCAGGAAGGAGAGGCTGAGGCGTTGGCCGATAATGCCGCGAACTTGCCCTCGGAAAGCCGGTAGGCCCCCAGTCCCGCGACCATGGCGGCGTTATCCGAGCAGAATTTCAGGGGAGGAACCCTGAAAACAGCCTTGACCGATTCGGCCTCCTTTTTCAAGACATCCCTGAGACCCTGGTTGCAGGCCACCCCCCCGCCCATAAGAAAGCTCTTGGGCCTGAGGCTGACCAATGCCCTGCGGACCCTCAACTGGATTTCCGCCAGGACGGTGTTTTGGAACTTGGAAGCGAGGGCTGCTTTTTCCTGGTCGTTTTTCGGGGGGTTTTTCCGGATATCCAAAGCCACGGCGGTCTTCACCCCGCTGAAGGAAAAATCCTGGCTCCCATCCTTCATTTTGGACAAGGAAAACAGGCCGGGAGTCTGGGGCGAATTCTTGGCCAGTTTCTCCAAAGCGGGTCCGCCGGGATAGGCCAAACCCAAAAGCTTCGCTACCTTGTCAAAGGCCTCGCCCGCCGCGTCATCCCTGGTAGCGGCAAGCCGCTGATAATTTCCCCAACTTTCGATTTGATAGATTTCAGTATGGCCGCCTGAGACGACCAACCCCAACGCCGGGAATTCGATCGGATCGGAATCCAACCGGACGGCATAAAGGTGGGCCTCCACATGGTGAACTGGAATGAATGGAATTCCCAAACGCAAGGCCAGACCCTTTGCGGCGGAGAATCCCACCAAAAGGGCCCCAATGAGGCCGGGGGCGGAAGTCACCGCGATTCCGGAAAGATCCTCATAGCGCGCCTGGGCGCGTTCCAGGGCCGTCTTCACAAGGAAAGGCAGGCTCTCCAGGTGCCTTCGCGACGCGACTTCCGGCACCACCCCGCCGTACTTTTCATGGAGGTCCATCTGGGTGGCCGTCTCGTTGGACAGGACCCGGTAAGCGTCCTCCACAACCGCGACCGAAGTCTCATCGCAGGAGGACTCGATACCCAATACCAGGTCTTTTGACATTTTTCAAAAATCCTTAAATTTCAAACTATGTTCAAACGAATAATTAGCCACGGATGCATGGGATTCATGGGATATAACAAGACTAATTCGTGACAAAAGCTTTTCATTTACGTCCTACGGGCGATATGGTCCTGCCTGTGGACCGTGGAAAAATTAATTTTTCCATCGGCCGTCAGCATAAACCATATAACCCGATCGTAAAACTATTTATCATCGTTCATCATTAGTTTTGTTAATTTGTGTGTATCCCCTGCATCCCCTGAATCCGTGGCAAAAGATTGGGTTTTGCTTAACGGCTTTTTAAAAAAATCTGATTTTATTTATCTTTGTTCCTGTATTTCGTTTAATTTTGACGGCTACTAGAAACTTCTTATTCCTTCACAACCTCGGAAAGATACACGAATTGGACGCCCTTTTCACTCCATTCATGGACCGCTTCCTCAAGCACCCTCAGGCTTTTCAACTTGAAATGCCCGATACCCACAGCCGACCCGTGCTTCTTGGCAAGGGCTACCAGCTTGCTCATCTGCTTCTCAATGGCTTCCGGAGTCTCGACGTTATCCAGGAAAACATCCCTGCGGGTCCGCGCGAGGTGGATCTTGGCCGCTTCCCCCTCCAACTGGGTTTCCACCGTCGTTCGGGAATCCAGCACGAATAACTTCCGGCTTTTCAATACCCCGCAGACCTCGGACATCAGTCCCCCATCGGCCGTGGCCAGGCTTCCCATGTGGTTGTTCATCCCCTCACAGCCGGGAAGAACCTCTAGGGCGCGGTTGATTCTTTTCTCCACTTCCGGTTCGTCCAATCCCCTTTTGAGAAGCTCCGGGTAAGCCCCCGCCGGGAATTTCTCAAGTCCCTCCATGGGCATGTGGCAGATGACTTCCACCCCGTGGGAGGGGGCGTCCCCGGCCAATTCCTTGGAGAACTCGGTGCTGGGGATCAAAGCCAAAGTCACAGGCACCTTGAAACCGTAGAGGTGCCTAAGGGCTTCCCCTTTCTGGTATCCCCCGTCGTCAATCACGACGCAAACGCGGGGCTTATGGGTTCCGACGAACTCGATTCTCAGGGGGCTCCATTGGTCGTTATAGGCGAAGGTGTCGGAGTATAGGGTACCGGTATTGTCAGAAGTGGAGCCGGAGGTCTTGCCGACTAGGCCAGCCCCCAGGGACTTGGCTGTTTCTTCCAAAAGGGAGGTCAATTCGTCGGGGCTGTAACGGCTCGGCAGGCGGAATCGTTCCCTGTAGGTGTTAATCACTTTCCCTTGGACGGTGGTTGGGATCGAATCGACTTCCTTGTCCAGGAGCTTCAAAATTCCCATTTCCCTGAGGCGGTCATCCAAGGCTTTACGGAGTTTCTCGGTGGCCTCAGCCGGGTCGCCCGAAAAACCAGCCACGGGGGTGGGTATCGGAGGGGGCGGGACCGCCCGCTGTTTCGGGGAAAGGTACCATCGGACCACCGCGGCGGCGGCGGCCCCCAAGAGCACAATGACCAGCAGAGTCCTCAGGAAACCCCATGTCCTTCCCTGCTGGTCCACGCAGAATCCTTTCCGGCGCCTTTACTCCTCGGTATCCTTCTTCTTTTTCAGCCGCTCTTCCTCGAGCTTCCTCTCTCCGGCCTCGGTCGAGTCCTTTTTCTTCGGGTATTTAGCGAACAACTCAGGGCTGATTTTCCCGCCGTCATTGATGATGCTTTTAGCCACGAGAACCTGCGGGTCGCGGACGACCGCCAATTCCCTGGCGTCTTTCTCTCCCAGTTTCTCCCGGATTAATTCCACCAACAGGCTGTTTTTGAGGTAATCCCCGTCCTTGATCAACTCGTCCTTGTCGATTTTTTTCACGTTCGCCAGGCAGTAATCGTAGAAGCCGTCCATCATCTCAGGCGTCACTTCGGTCTCGGCCGTGACGTCGGTCCCCTTTTTCACGAGCTCCTTGGCGTACTTTTCCGGCATTTGCTTGCTGTAGGCCTTGATGGCGGACTCCGAAATATCGTGGTCCTTCAGGTTCAAGTCCGGCTCGATTCCGATCCCATGGATACAGACTCCCGAAGGGGTATAGTACTTGGCCATGGTCAGCCTCAAGGCCGCCCCGTCGCTGTTGTCCAGGGGCAGGATAGTTTGAACCGACCCTTTCCCGAAGGTTTTGGAACCTATCAAGACAGCCCTTTTCCAATCCTTCAGGGCTCCCGCGACGATCTCGGCTCCCGAGGCGCTTCCCTCGTTCACCATGACCACGACGGGTTTCTTGGTCTCGAACTTGTCCCCGGCCCTGGCGGTAAAGACCTGGTCCTGGTTCTCGCTGCGGCCCTTGGTGGAAACGATGGTCACGCCCTCCTGGCCGAAGTAGTCCGCGACGCCTACGGCCTCGTTGAGCAGTCCCCCCGGGTCGTTGCGCAAATCCACGATCAGGCCCTTCAGGGGCTCCTTCTTTTTCAAGTCGTTCACGGCGTTCACGAAATCCTCGGTGGTGTTGTCGATGAACTCGCTGATCCGGACATAGCCGATCCCCCCCGACAAGACGTAGGAGTGGATGCTCTCGATTTTGATGGCTTCCCGCACCAGCGTGACGTCAAAGGCCTCATTGAGGCCCTCGCGCCCGATGCTGACGGTCACCTTGGTTCCAATCTTGCCCCGGAGGCGTTTGACGGCGTCATTGATGCTCATGAGGTCGGTCTTGTCCCCGTCGATCTTCATAATCTTGTCCCCCGCCTTGATGCCGGCGCGGTCGGCCGGGGTCCCCTCGATCGGGGAAATGACGGTCAGGCGCTCGTCCTTGATGGCGATCTCAATGCCCAAACCCCCGAACTTCCCGGAGGTCTCGGTCTGCATGTCCTTGTAGGCGTCAGGCGGCATGAACTCGCTGAAGGGGTCCAGGGTGTTCACCATTCCCTGCAAGGCCCCGTAAATGAGGTCCTTTGGGATGGTCTTGTTCTGGTCCACGTATTTCTCGCGGATGATTTCCAGGGCTTCCGTGAAGGGCTGGAGGTACTGGTAAACCTTCTCGGAGCTTTCCTTGGGATTGTTTGAGAACTGGGTGACGGCTCCTGCGGTGAAACTCACCGCCGCCAGGGCGAGCAGGAGAAAGGCGACGGTTAAAAGGGATGGGCGGCGATTCATGAAATCCTCCTATTAAAAATTAAGGCGCCCTGAGTCTCTCAAGGCTGCCTGAGACTAGAAAAACCATTTTTTCCGGTAAGGCGAGCTGATCTGGAAATGAAACAGCCTCCTCCCAGGGAGGCTGGGTGACCGCTAAATTTTAACCTCTGAAAAAGTCGGCTATCACCTCCTTTTTCAGTAAAACATTTATGGAAACCCCACGATTTCCTTCTGAAATCTTTGGGGTCGAAACCTCTGTTGGTCGCCTTTTAATAGTTGTTCAGAGGTTTCAAATTTAAAGACCAACGCGGCCCATTACAAGTGGCGTTTGAGCCATCGTTCAGGGTTCAGGGGGATTCCATCCTTCCTTATCTCAAAATAAAGGCTGCTTCCCACCAGGGAACCCGTGTCCCCGACCGCGCCGAGGACCTCGCCCGCCGCCACCGCCTGGCCCTCCGAAACGCTTAATTCCGAGGCCTGGCCGTAAAGAGAATAATACCCTCCGCCATGGTCCAAAATCACTAGTTTTCCATAACCTTTAAACCAGTCCGCGTAGCGCACCAACCCCGCCGCCACGGCCCGAAAGGGCGAGCCCATGGGCGCCATGATCTGGACTCCCGTATTGTCCACCACCTGCTTGAACTCGGTATTCTTGACTTTTCCGAAGCGGTACTCCGGCGGGATCCTCCCGTCCACGGGCCAGGGAATCCTGCCCCGGTGGACGGTAAACCCACCCGCGGGCTGGGTGAAAACAACGGGTTTCCTGGCTTCTTTCGCCTCCTTGAGGAACAAGGAGACTTTCTCCTGCAGTCCCTTGGACCTCTCGCTCAATTCCCGGATGGCCTGCTCATGAAGGGCCTTTTGTTTCTGGATGGAGGACAGGAATTGGGTCCGGTTCCTTTTTTTTGTGGAGTAATTTTTTTCCTGCCTGACCAAGGCTCCCATGATTTTTTTCCGCCGGCCTTCCTCCTGCTCCCATTCCTCCGAGTCCCTTTCCAGCCCCTGCTCGTGCCCCAGGGTCTGGCCCAGCAGCTTTTCATTGGATTCGGCCAGGAGCAGCTCGAATTTCAGCTTTCGCGCCAGGTCCCCGAAACTTTCCGAGCTGAGCAAACCGCCCAGGTAGGGGGAATGAAACGACATTCGGTAAAGGGCGTTGAGCCTCTCCTTCAAGAGGTTCCGGCTTACGCCGAGCTCATATTGGTTTTGGCTGATATTCGTCTGAAGACGGCTGATCTGGCCCCGGGTCTCCCCCAGGTACTGTTGGTTGGTTTCCTTCAGCCGCCGGAGCCTAGCCAGGTCCTGGTCCACCTTTTGCAATTGCAAAAGGACGCTTCGTTCCTTGACCTTCACCTGCTGTTGTTTTTTCTTTTCCTCCTTCAATTTCTTCTGGATGGCGGCGATGCCCTTTTTGTTCAGGATGATTTTTTTCTTGATTTGCCCGATGCTGGCCTGGGGCGTGGCGGGAGCGGGCTGGGTTTCCGGGACGGTCTGGGCGTAAGCCAGGGCGGTCAGGGAAAGAATTGCTGCGAGGAAAAGCCTGGTGACATTCCTGTGATACCGTTGGGTAGAAATTTTCACCGCGTGAAAACCCCCCTCATCCTGCGCATGGGGATAAATAGAAATGAGCGGCTTTGGGGATTATCACAGGATTTCCTTCACCCATTTTTTTTGCAGTGCCCATAACGCGCCTGCCGCGCCTAGGACAGCCCCCAGGATGGCCAGCGTCAGGTAAAGGCCAGACCAATCCACGTCGGGCATCCTGAAAAACGAGGCGGAACTCTCCGAGGCGAGGAACCACTGGATGCCTAGGCGCGCCGCCTCCAGGACCACCACCGCCAAAACCGCGCCGAGAATCCCCTGGAGGGTTCCCTCCAGGAGATTGGGTCCCCAACGCATCCATCCGGGGGCTCCCATTCGCGCCAACAGCAGGAATTCCTCCCTCCTCACCCATAGGGAAAGCGTGAGGGCGTTGGCGATGATGAAAAGCGCCGTCAGGAACACGAATCCCCCCAGGAAAAGCCCAATCCACTTCACGGTACGGCTGAGGCTGGAGACGGTCTCCCACTCGTTTTTCCCGTAATCCACCTGCTCGATCTGGGGGTCCTTCCGGAGCTGTTCCACGAGGTCATCGAGTCTTTCGGTGGCCTGTTCCCTCAAGACCACGCTCAGGGAATCGGGAAGGGGGTTCTCGCCCAGCGCCTTCACCATTTGGTCGATCTCGGGATCCTTGCGGAAGTCCCGCAGGGCCTCCTCTTTCGTCACCACCTTGACCGAGGCCACGCGGGAATCCTTGGAGAGGAGGTCCAGGATGCGCTTGCGGTCCGAATCGCCCGCGGCGGGCGAAAGGAATACCGCCATCTCGAACTTTTGGCGCACCGAGGCGAGGGCGTTATCGAGTATTTTTGAAATAACGAGGAACACAGACAATTGAAGGAGGGTGGCCGCCACCGTCACGATGACGGCGGTGGATAGGCCCCTGGCCCGGACCAAACGGGAGATTCCCTCACGGGCAACAAAGACCATGCGGCCGAGATTGTTCATGGGGTCTGCTCCTGCAGGGGATAAAACTTTCCTTCCCGGAGGCTCAGCCATTGGAAGGGGGCTTTTCCCCCGCCGGGACGCGCCTCTTCCAAGGGATCTGTTTTTTGGGCGGAGAGGACTACGGTGGTCCCGGTCTTGTTCAGCTCGAGGAAAAACTTGAGGAGTACCGAGGCCGCATTGCCGGACAGGCCTTGGAAGGGGTCATCAGCCAGCAATAATCGCGGGCGGAAAATCATGGCCCTGAGCGCCAATACCATCCTCTGTTCGCCGGAGGAAAGATCAGATGGTTTCGCACCCAGTTTGGAGCCCAACCCAGCGTTCTCGAGAAGTTTGCGGATAGATTCCTCCTGACCTTTGGCGTGGACGCCCTTCACCTTGAGGATGAAAAGCATGTTTTCCCCAACGGTTTTTTCGGGGAATAATTTGAGGTCCGGGAGGATCATCCCCACCTCGGAAAGCCATTTTCTTTTTTCGTCCTCAGAAAGGTCATAGAGATCCAGTTGGTTTACCCGGAGAACACCGGAAGTGGGTTTTTCCTCCCCGCCCAGCATCTTCAGGAAAGTGCTCTTCCCCGCCCGGCCTTCCCCCTCCAAGATGGTGAAAGATCCCTCGGGGGCCGAGAAAAAAGCGTCGTCCAGGACTTTGACGCCCGAGGGATGGATTTTCGTGAGATGGAAGGCCTGGATCATCATGCTTGTAAATTAAGGCAGGAAAGGCTTGGCCGCAAGGAAAATGAGGGACTTCCCGGGGCCATCACTTCCCCTTCCGTCCCATCATGTCCAAAGCCACCGCCGCGATGAGGATGCCGCCCTTGATGATGGGCTGCCAGAAGGCCTCGGTATTCATGAGGCTCATTCCGTTGTCCAGCGACGCCATGACAAGCGCTCCCAAGAGCGCGCCCCAGACGGAGCCACGCCCTCCCATCAGCGAAGTCCCGCCGATGACCGCCGCGGCGATGGCGTCCAGCTCCATCATCCGTCCCGCGTCGGATGTGGCGGCCCCAACCCTGGCGGTCAAGACTATCCCCGCCACTCCCGCCATCAGGCCCATGAGCGTGAAAACCACCACCAAATGGCGTTCTATATTAATGCCTGAATAAAAAGCCGCTTCCCTGTTTCCCCCGATGGCGTAGAGATGGCGCCCGAAGGGGGTCTGCTGTCCGATGGTTGAAAAAACCGCGGCGAGCACCAGCATGAGCAATACCGGAATGGGGATGCCCTGGTAGGAATTCATGGTCCAGGTAAAACCCAGGGCGAGGACCGCCAGGCCCAGGTATTTCCACCGGGATTTGGCCCTTAGGGACTTGAAAACCAGGAACAGGACCAGCAAGGAAGCCAGCACCCAGCCTGCGGTTGTGGGAAGGTAAGCCTGGCCGATCAAAAGATAGTCAGGGGTGGGACTGATGGCCACCCCGCCCGTGGCGCCCAACAACGACCCTTGGAAAACCAGCATTCCCCCGAGCGTGACGATGAAGGGGGGTATGTTGAACCAGGTGACCAGCCTGCCCTGGATATGGCCGAATAACGCCCCTAACAGGAGGGTTGTCAGGAGGGAAACCCAGAGGGGCCAGCCGTGAGTGACGAAAAGCAGGGCAGAAACCGCGCCCAGGAAACCGGACATGGCGCCGACTGAAAGGTCGATCTGGCCCGCCACAATCACCAACACCATGGCCACCGAGAGGATGGAAGTGACCGACATTTGCCGCATCAGCAGCGACAAGTTGCGGGGGTGAAGGAAGGTCCCGTTGGTCGTGATGGAAAAGAGAATCCAGATCAAGAGCAGTGCCCCCACCATGGTGAGCGCCCGCAAGGAGATGGATAATTTCGGTTTCACTTGCTCCATGATATCCCTCGCTAGTTTCTAATTTCCATTTCCGGAAAAAAGTCCGGCATTCACCCCACCCATTTACGATCCGCCATCAACTATCAATGATCAATCAACAGATCCCATGCCGGTTCCTGGATTTTATGGAAGCTGATCCAGTTTTTCACGTACTGGCCGTAATGGGGGCTTCTCACCCGGTACAGCCACCAATTCTCGGGGCTGTTCCCGCTGTATCCATTGAAGGTTTTGATGCCCCTGGCGGCGGAGATGAGCATGGCGTCCACTTGAATGTCCGTGGCATTATAGGGAATTCCAGGCGCTACCGTGACATAGAAGAGTTTGCAGGCCGCCGGCAGTTTCTCGCTGAGGTATTCCAGCCGGTTCAACTCCAGCGATTTGACCATGGCGGGGGCGGGGGGCATGTCCACTTGTTCGTAAACCGCGACTCCCGCCCAGAGAATGAGCGCAGCCGACGCGGAATATTTCATCCAGTTTTTCCGCGACTCCCAGGCCTTGCGCAAGGCGGTTTGCCATGCCCACGCCAGGAACCCCGAGACGGGAAGGACGATAAAGACGATGTAGCGGGAAACCCCTCGGATACTGCCAGCTCCAGGCACGCATTTGAACACGAACCACCAGGGGGAATGCCCGCCCCCATAATCCAACCCAATCAAGCAAAAAAGAGTGGATGTCAGCAAGGCCAAGAGTCCGAGAATAAATAAAATTCTGTCAGATTTTAGTGTTTCTGAAAAACCAATGGGTTCTTTCTTCATCTCGGAGAGTAACCTAAAAAGCTTCCTAGCGGCCCAAACCGTCAAGACCATCCATGCCAATAAAACCGCCAAACCCAGGCCCAACCTCTCTCCCACTTCCGAGGAAAAAGCCTGAATCGAGGAGAATTGGTTCCAAAGCCAACCCCACCAAGCCTGGCGGGGTCCCATCCAGAGAAAGCTCACCCAAGTGGGAAGGTACATTTGGACCTCGTTATAATTCTTCCCCTCCATCTCCATCAATACCGGCAAATAAATCCAAACGAAAGGGATGAGGCTGATCCCAAAAACCAAACCTGCGCCTAAGATGGCCTTTTGAAATTTTCGGATTAGGGATATTAGGAATGCCCGGCTGGGTCGAATGAGCAAGCCCAACAAGATAAACAAACCCATCCAAAAACAGAAAAACCAGGCCAGGTAAAAGCAGGTCAATATCTGGAGGGTTAAAGCGAGTCCCGCCCCCGAAAGAAGAAGGAAAACACGCTTTTGGCTAAGGGTTTGACTTTTCCGAACTACCATCCCAAGCGCCCAAAAAGCCAGGATCAATCCCCAAAGAAACTGCATCTGGGATTCGCCGATCTGATTGAATTTGGGGGCGTTGAAGGAAGCCAGGAATGCCCCGAATGCGGATGCGGTGGTTGAAAAACCCAATGCCGAACGGAGCAAACCGAAGAAAAGGAGATAATTTAAAAAATTGAAGACTAGGACGCAAATCTGGAAACAGGTGAAGATGTCCAGATGAAGGCTCCTGAGCCAAATGTAAAAAACCCCGTGGGCGAGGAAAGCTTCCGAGTAACCCCTGGTTCCCAGCGCCGGGTAATAAAAGGCGGGCGAAAGAAAATCCCCCACTCCGTGGAAGGATTGGTTCATGTACTCCAAAAGCGCCATGACCAGCCTGTTGTCACCTCGGCCCCCCGGAACCAGATTGAATCGTGTCAGAAATTCCGTGTTGTGAAAATGCCAGATTCCCAAAACCCCAAGAAGGAGGAACACGAGCCAGGATGACGCCTCGATGATCGCCGGACTTGTTTTTAAATTGTTCGCGGTCAATTCGCCACCGCCGCCGCCATGACCTTGTCCGGCAGGGCCTCGGTTCCGGCGAAATTCGCCGTCACCTTACCTCGGCTGAGCACCATCACCCGATGGCTCAAACCCAAAAGCTCCGGCAAGTCGGAGGAGACCAGGATGATTCCCATCCCCTTGGCCGCGAGCTGTCCCATCAACTCGTAAACCTCAGCCTTGGCTCCCACGTCAATTCCCCTGGTCGGCTCATCCAGCAGTAATACTTTTGGGTTCGTCATGAGCCATTTTCCCAAAACCACCTTCTGCTGGTTTCCGCCCGAGAGTTTGTTCACCCAGACGGATAAGGACGGGGCCTTGATGCGCAGGGACCTGGCTTGGCCTTCCGACTCGCTTTCCAAGGCAGGAGAGTCCAGGAAGCCGTGACGGGTCAGTTTTCTCATGGAAGCAAGGACCAGATTCTCGCCCACGGTGGATTCCAAAACCAGGCCGTATCTCTTGCGGTCCTCGCTGACGAGGGCCAGGCCGGCTTGAATCGCCTCCCCGGGGGAGTTAAAAGGGGCCAAGGATACCCCGCCGGCCTTGATGGTTCCGCTGGTCTTGCCCCGGGCCGCGCCGAAGAGGGAGCTTAGGAAAGCCGTCCGGCCCGCTCCCATGAGGCCTGCCACGCCGAGAATTTCACCTGCCCTCAACTCGAAAGAAACGCCTTCCACCACGAACCGGCCGGGATTGGCGGGATCCCCGACGCTGAAATTCTCGGCCGCCAAAAGGATTTCTCCAGGCTTTGTCTCGGGACGGGGATAAAGGTTTGTCACTTCCCGGCCCACCATGGCCGCGATGATCGCGTCGCGGTCGAGGCGGGAGGAAATTTCGGTCAATACGGATTTGCCGTCCCGCAGAACCGTGACACGGTCGGCGATTTGCCCCACTTCTTCCAGCCGGTGGCTGATATAAACGCAGGAGAAGCCTTTGTCACGCAAGGAGCGCAAAAGCCCGAAAAGCCGGCGGACTTCCTCCTCGGGAAGAGCGGCAGTGGGCTCGTCCAGCACCAGGATCCGGGCGTTCTTGGAAAGGGCCTTGGCGATTTCCACCGACTGCTGCTGGCCCACACCCATTTCCCGGACGGGCGTCTGGAGCCCCGCCTGGAGTCCCACCCGATCGAGTGCCTTCCTGGTCTCGTCCTCGGATCTTCTCCAATCGATGAAACCACCCCGCACCGGTTCCCTTCCCAGAGTGAGATTCTCGGCCACCGACAGCTCCGGGACCAGGGCCAGTTCCTGGGCGATGAGAGCGATTCCCCTTTCCTCGGAATCCTTGAGCGTCTTGAAACGGACAGGCTTGCCCTCCAGCAAAACCTCGCCGCCATAGCTTCCGTAAGGGTGGTACCCGCAGAGGACCTTGATCAGGGTGCTTTTTCCGGCCCCATTTTCCCCGCAAAGGGCGTGTACCTCTCCCGGTTCCAAGTCGAAGGAAACACCATCCAAAGCCCGGACGCCCGGAAAATCCTTGGTAATGCTTTTCAATTCAAGAAGGGGCACTCTGAATCACCTAAATTTTTAATATTGTCCGGTTGATCGTCATTGTAGCGAATTTCTGTTCGCTGGCTCGGCTGCAAAAAGCCCTCCCCATCAGGGCTTATAAACTTCCTCTTTTTTCTGGTAGCCGTCCGCGATGACAGTGGAATCCAGATTGCTTTTATCCACCTGGATAGGCATAAGCAGGATACTGGGCACGTCCTTGAGGCCGTTATTGATGGGGGAGGTCTTATCCGTTAGGGGTTGCTTTTTAGCCATGGCCACCGCGATCTCGGCGGCCTTGGTGGCCAATTGCTTGATGGGCTTATACACCGTCATGCTCTGGGTTCCCTTCACGATCCTCTGACATCCCGCCAGGTCGGCGTCCTGGCCCGAAACCAATACTTTCCCCGCCAGATTCTGCTCGGCCAGGGCCTGTACCGCTCCTCCCGCCGTGCCGTCGTTTGAGACCACCACCGCGTCCACCTGGTTGTTGTTCTGGGTGAGGGCGTTTTCCATGATCTTCAGGGCCTCCACGGGAAGCCAATCGCTGGCCCATTGGTCCGCCACCACCTGGATGTCCTTTCGGTCGATGAAGGGCTTCAGGATGTTCATTTGACCCTTCCTGAAAAGCAGGGCGTTATTGTCGGTGGGAGCGCCTCCAATGAGGACGTATTTTCCCTTGGGTTTACGCTCGGTCAGGTAGCCCGCCTGAAGCTCGCCGACCCGGACATTGTCGAATGAGATGTAGAGGTCCAAATCACAATCATTGATGAGGCGGTCATAGGCCAGGACCGGCACCCCGGCCTTGTGGGCGGACTGGACGATGGTGGCGGCGCTCTTTCCGTTATGGGGCACCACGACAAGGACGTTCACCCCTTGGGTTAAAAGATTCTCAGCCTGGGAGTTCTGGAGGGCGTCGTTGGAATTGGCCGCCTGGACCAGAACCTCAACCCCCAATTCCTTGGCCCTGGCCACGAACATATCCCGGTCATGCTGCCAGCGCTCCTCTTTCAAGGTATCCAGGGAGAGTCCGATCTTGATCCCGTTTCCGCCGGTCTTGGCGCATCCCGCCAGGCAGAAGAGAAATAAGGAAAGGAGCATCAGGGTTTTACGGGCCATGGTTTCCTCCAAAACATTTTTTAAAGCCGGTTAATTATACGGCAATTTTTAGACTTGGAAAAAAAGGAATCTATCATGTTAAATAAAAAAAGGCGTGAAACCCGGAGATTTCACGCCTTTTAAATAAATTTCAACGTCTTAACCTCGGAAACTCCCGTTTGATCTTGTCTTAACTCCTAATCAATTGACCGCAAAGGTATTTAGCCGAAATGTTATTACGTTCCCATTTCCCAGGACGCCAGGTACTTCACCTGTTCCGGGGTGAGAGTGTCGATGCCGATGCCGATGGCCTTCAGCTTCAGGCGGGCGATCTCATTATCGATTTCCTCCGGAATGGAATAAACCTTGCGCTCGAGCGATTCCCCGTTTTTCACGACGAATTCGGCGCCCAAGGCCTGGTTGGCGAAACTCATGTCCATGACCGAGGCCGGATGCCCCTCCGCCGCCGCCAGGTTGATGAGCCTTCCCTCCCCCAGCACGAAAACCTTCCGGCCGTTGCGGAGGTTGTATTCCTGGACGTAATCCCGCACGGTCCTGATTTTCTTGGAGATGGTTTTCAATCCGTCCAAATCCAGTTCCACGTTGAAATGGCCTGAGTTGCAAACCACCGCCCCGTCCTTCATCCGGTTGAAATGCTCCTTGCGGATGACGTGGATGTCGCCGGTGAGGGTCACGAACACGTCCCCGATCGGCGCGGCCTTGGCCATGGGCATCACGTCAAAACCGTCCATGATGGCCTCCAGGGCCTTCAGGGGGTCCACCTCCGTCACGATGACACGGCCTCCAAGCCCCTTGGCCCTCATCGCCACCCCGCGCCCGCACCAGCCGTAACCCGCCACCACCACGACCGACCCGGAAATGAGAAGGTTCGTGGCCCGGATGATGCCGTCCATCGTGGACTGGCCCGTTCCATAGCGGTTGTCGAAAAAGTGCTTGGTTTTCGCGTCATTGACCGCGACCACGGGGAACTTCAAGACCCCGTCTTTTTCCATGGCCCGCAGGCGGATCACGCCGGTCGTGGTTTCCTCGGTGGAGCCCAGAATATCCCCGGCTTGGGCGGAACGGTTGGAGTGCAGTTCGGAGACAAGATCCGCGCCGTCGTCCATGGTGATATTGGGGCGGAAATCCAGGGCCGCGTTCAGGTGCTTATAATAGGTTTTGCGATCCTCCCCCTTAATGGAAAAGGTTGGAATTTTGTAGTACTTGACGAGGGCCGCCGCCACATCATCCTGGGTTGAGAGCGGATTGGAGGCGCAGGTGACGACCTCGGCTCCGCCGGCTTTCAGCGTGATCAAAAGATTCGCCGTCTCGGTCGTGACATGCAGGCAAGCGGCGAGCCTGACCCCTTTCAACGGCTTTTCCTTGGCGAATCGACTCCGGATAAGCCTGAGAACGGGCATATTACGCTCCGCCCATTCGACCCGGTTTTTTCCTTTTTCCGCCTGCTTTAAATCCTTGACGTGGTATTTCATTCAGACACCCCTATTTTGTGATATTACTATAATTTCAAGGGACCGCGTTGACGCAGTCCCTTGTTTAAGCTTTCTTCCCGATAAAAAAATTAACGTAATTTAGCCGCTTTACGAAGAGCCGCGGCCTTGTCGGTCCTTTCCCAAGTAAAATCCTTGTCTTTGCGCCCGAAATGTCCGTACGCGGAGGTCTTCTGGTAAATAGGCCGGCGCAAATTGAGTGCCTTGATAATGGCCCTGGGCTTCAGGTCAAAGCATTGACGGACCAGCTGGGTAATCTGCTCTTCCGGCAAACGACCCGTCCCAAAGGTATCGACCAGGACGCTGGTGGGCTCCGCGACCCCGATGGCATAGGAAATCTGCACCTCGCACTTGTCCGCCAAGCCCGCCGCGACGATATTTTTGGCCACCCAGCGCGCGGCATAAGCCGCGGAACGGTCGACCTTGGAGGGATCTTTTCCCGAGAAAGCCCCGCCGCCATGGCGTCCATAACCGCCGTAGGTGTCCACGATGATCTTTCGGCCTGTCAAGCCCGTGTCGCCCAAGGGACCGCCGATCTCAAAACGGCCGGTGGGATTCACGAAAATCTTGGTTTTCGAGTCGATCATCCTTGAAGGAATGACCGGGCGGATGACGTGTCGGATGATATCCTGGCGTAACTTCCCCTGGTTCACTGGGGCGTGCTGTGTGGAGACAACCACCGCGTCCACACGCACCGGCTTGCCTCCGATATACTCCACCGAAACCTGGCTTTTTCCGTCCGGCCGGAGGTAAAGGATTTTCTTGGCGCGGCGAACCTGGGCCAGTTTTTCAACCAGACGGTGGGCCAGCATGATGGGCAAAGGCATCAACTCGGGGGTCTCCCGGCAAGCGAAACCGAACATCATGCCCTGGTCCCCGGCTCCGCCCGTATCAACGCCCATGGCGATATCAGGGGATTGACGGTTGATGGCCACGGAGACGCCCGCGGTGTCAGCGTCTAACCCAGCCTTAGCATCGGTATATCCGATCCTCCGGATCGTTTCGCGTATGACCTGGGGCCAGTTCACATTGGCCTTGGTAGTGATTTCCCCGGCTACGACCACCCAATTACAAGTCAATAGTGTCTCGCAGGCGACTCGGCTGTAGGGGTCTTGAGCGAGGCAAGCGTCTAAAATTCCATCCGATACGGCGTCCGCGACCTTATCCGGGTGTCCCTCCGTAACCGACTCCGAAGTGAAAAAAAACCTCTCCTTGCCCAATGGGGAAAGCTTGCTCTTCATTCCAAATCTCCTTCATGTATTAAAATCCAGCCCTCAAAAAGTTACCGACTTTTTTAAAAAAATGGAAACCTTACAGCACCGCCTTGTACTGCTAAACAAAAGCCCCTGTCCCAAAGGCTGGAACAAGGGCTCGGTTCATATCCTGCCGGTAATTTATTTCAATCCGGTCGTGGCGATTCCTTGGATGAAGTATCTCTGGCCCGCCAGGAACATCAAGGCGATGGGGATCGAGATAATGAGCGATGCCGCCATAAGCAAGTGATAATCCTGCCCATACAATGAGACGAAATTGGTCAATCCCAAGGCCAGGGTCTTTTTGCTGTTGGAATCCAGGAAGATCAGGGGGTTCATGAAGTCGTTCCAGTTATAAACGAAAGAGAATACCGCGACCGTGGTTAAAGCGGGTTTGCAAAGGGGCATCAGGATTCGCCACCAAACCCCGATGTCTGTGCATCCGTCGATCTTTGCCGCATCGTCCATTTCATAGGGAATCGTCATAAAAAACTGCCGCATGAGGAATATATTCCAGGCGCCTCCGCCTAAGAACGCGGGAACAACGAGAGGATAGAAGGTGTCATACCAGCCGATGCTTTTAAAAAGAATAAACGAGGGAATCATGGTGACCTGTCCCGGCACCATTAAAGTCGCCAGGCAAAGCAGGAATAAAAAATTGCGTCCTGGAAAACGAAGCCGCGCGAACGCAAAAGCCACCATGGAGGAGGAAAAAGTCACACCCACACAGCTTAAAATCGCGATGGTCAGGGTGTTGATCAAATACGTCGTGAAGGTGACTCCTTGAATCTGGATCCCCAAAAAACTCCATGTGTCGGAGGAATACATGCCGGAAATGGTCCAGGCCTTGGGATAGTTTTCCAAGTGGAGGGGGCTGGGAATCCACACGGGGGGAATAGCGAACACTTCAGTGGGGCTCTTAAAGGACGTCGAAATCATCCAGAAAATGGGAACGATCATGGTCACGGCTCCCAAGCCCAGGATAATCGAAACCACTATTTTCGTGATCCGCTCGTTTTTCTTTTTGCTGGCCCAATGCTTGCCAGGTTTTTGAACCGCTATGGTAGTTTCGCCCATATTCCCTTTCCTATTTGCGGAGTTCGCCTTCGTAGTATACCCATTTGGAATACTTGAACTGCAGCCAAGTCGCCAGCATGATCACGACGAACAAGACCCATGCCAATGCCGACGCGTAACCCATTTGGTAGTATTTAAAGGCTTTTTGATAAATGTAGAGAACCATGACCAAGGTGGAATCAGCTGGCCCGCCCAGCCCGTCGGTCATGACATAAACTTGGTTGAAGATCTGGAAAGACCCCACAATAGTAATGATAAGCTGGAAGAAAATGACCGGCGACAATCCAGGGATCGTCACGGTCCAGAACTGCTGCCATTGGTTGGCCCCGTCAATTTCCGCGGCCTCGTAAAGGGTGTTGGGGATTCCCTGGAGTCCAGCCAGGTAAATGATCATCCCGCCGCCGACATTCCAAAAACTCATGATGACCAGGGCGGGCTTGCTCCACGCCTCGCTCGCCAGCCACTTAGGGCAGTCCGCGATCGGAAGTCCAGTCAATGCCGTGATGGAGTAATTCAAAAGGCCCGAGTCGGCGTTGAAAATCCACTTCCACAATACCGCCATCGCAACGCTCGTGGCCATAACGGACGGAAGGTAATAAATGGTCCGATAGGCCGCAATACCCTTAATCTTCTGGTTCATCAAAAGAGCAACGATGATGGAAAGGACCATTCCGATCGGCACTGAAAGAAGGGTGAAATATGCCGTGTTATAGAGGGCCTTCCAAAAACGAGCGTCGTTAAAGAACATTTCTTTGTAATTATCCAACCCAACGAACTGAATTTTTGTCAAAATGTCCCACTTGCAGAACGAAAGGAAAAAGGCGGCGATAATCGGCCCACCCATCAGGAACACCATCCAAAAAAGAAAAGGTGAAATGAATATGAAGGCGCTGATGGCTTCCTTGCGTTCAGCCGATGTCATTTTCAGTTTCCTCCGGGATTATAATAATTACTGCAATTGGGGCGGATTTTTATCAAGCAGTGATTTCAATTTCTCCATGGCCTCCGCGGCCGTCTCCGTGCCGCTCCAGACCTTGTCCAACTCCGGTCCAATCAAACTGTCATGAGCCTCAAACCAGTTCTTGCACATGGTATTGTATTTAACGTATTTCATGGCTTCCAGGAGCATTTTCTTGTTTTGAGGATCTTTGCCGTCGAGGAATATTGGAGAATTAGCTACGCTCATGATGGCGGGTTGCGCTAAACCAGTAGCGGCGAGCTTCTTCGCTCCTTCCGGGCCCGATATGTACTTGATCAAATCCCAAGCTTCTTTCTTATACTTGGAACTTTTCAGGATGCTGTAACCCGAACCGCCTGTCATAAAGGCCCGGCCTTTGGGGCCCTTGGGGAACATAACCACATCCCATTTGAAATCTTTGATATCGCGGAAACGGGGTGTTTTCCAGATGCCAGAAAGAAACATGGCCACAGTTCCGTTCATGAATAAATCATCTGTTCCCATCCCGCCCATGGCCGACAGGCTTGAGGGCTGGGGCATAACCTTGTATTTATTCATCAAATCAGTTCGGAATTGAATTC
The DNA here is from genome assembly GCA_963796105.1 of candidate division FCPU426 bacterium. Classification (GTDB taxonomy): domain Bacteria; phylum Oederibacteriota; class Muellerivitia; order Muellerivitales; family Muellerivitaceae; genus CAWCKJ01. The sequence goes on along the minus strand of CAWCKJ010000008.1, from coordinate 55,184 downwards.
CCTTGAGGCTGTCAGGATCGGTCGCAAAAGTCCATTTCGTGGGGTGCTTGACGCTGTCCGCGAAACTTCCTCCCGCATCCAAGACCCACTCGTCCCACATCGGCCAGTCCTCCACGAAACCCCATCGGGTCACCTTGCCGGTGGCGTCGGTCTTCTCGACCTTCTTTCCAATAGCGACAAAATCATCCCAATTCCATTCGTCGGTCGGATAAGCGACACCAGCCTCATCAAAAGCTTTCTTGTTGTAATAGACAACACATATTGGAGCCGTGTCCCTAGGAATAACATAAGTTTGGTTTTCGACGGTGAATCGGTCTACAACCTCAGGGTAATAATCTTGCAAGTTCACATGATCGGCTTGGATATAGGGGTCCAGAGGCTCCAGAGCTCCACCCAAGTAAAGATTCACGAAGTTATTGACTTCCACAAAAATCACGTCAGGAGCGATACCTGCCGCCACCTGGGTGAGAAGTTTCGTGACATACTCGTTAAAAGGAATATAGAGAAGATCAACATGAACTCCGGAGTGGAGTTTTTCATAATCCGTTATGAGGTCCGTGAGGATTTTGTTTTCTTGCGGGGTTCCCCAGGCGGAAATTTTGATTTGTACCCCGCCGAGTTTAGTCCCACAACCCGAAAGTCCCCAAGCGCTGATAAGGATAAGGCAGGCTAAAACTCCCAGACCAACCCGAAGACGCTTCATACGAACCTCCCAGCATTTTTAATGAAAAAAACACTTTCGAGAATTAGAAAAGGCCCAAAACGTTTTACAGTATGTCATAGCCTAAAAGCACCGTCAATGCGAAAAACCCGGCTTTGCTTGTCATCTTAAATTTTTGAAAAGCATTCTTAAACTTTAGGTAGAATCACAGCATTCCAATCCCAAAGGATAATCATGAAAAAAATCACAGGAATTTGCTTGGCCATATTAGTGCTGGCAATAAAAGCGGGGCCGGGCAAGTGCGAACCGAAGAGTGATTCGAATACCCCAAGCCCTACAAGGCAATCACCCTTAGCAAATGCGTTGATCGAGAATAAGGTGAAATCTCTTCTCGCCAAAATGAATTTAGACGAAAAAATTGGTCAAATGGTTCAATTCAGCCCATGGAAAGACACAGAAGCGGCGATGAAAACCCAGGTGGGGCAAGGCAAGATCGGCTCTTTGTTGAACGTTTTCGGAGCTAAAAATACAAACGAATATCAAAAGATCGCCATGGAAGGATCAAGACTACATATTCCCCTTCTATTCGGGTTGGATGTCATTCACGGTTATAAAACCATTTTTCCAATTCCACTGGCGGAAGACAGCGGTTGGAATCCGGAACTTGCTTCAAAAATGCGCGCATGTGGCTGCGAAGGAAGCCGCCGCGGCTGGCGTGAAATGGACTTTCGCTCCGATGGTGGATGTGACCCGGGAACCCCGTTGGGGACGAATCTCAGAGGGTTCCGGCGAGGATCCGGCCTTGGGTTCCGCCCTAGCCTCCGCTAGGGTTCGAGGTTTCCAAGGACAATCCTTGAGCGATCTGGATTCCATCGCCGCATGCGCCAAGCATTATGTGGGATATGGCGCCGCCGAAGCGGGGCGCGAATATAACACGACTGACATGTCTGAAGTAACGCTTCGCGAAATCCATTTACCTCCTTTCCAGGCCGCGGTCGAAGCTGGCGTCCTAACCCTGATGAGCGCCTTTAACGATTTAAACGGAGTCCCGGCTTCCGGAAACCGGCATACCATCAGGGAAATCCTCAAGGGAGAATGGGGCTTTAATGGTTTCGTGGTCTCAGATTGGGCGTCGATCAAACAATTGGTCCATCATGGTTACGCCCACGATGATAAGGACGCCGCCCAAAAGGGTATATTGGCAGGCGTTGACATGGATATGCATTCCAACGTCTACGGCATGAATCTCGCCAACCTGATCAAAGAAAAAAAAATTCCAGTTTCGCTTATCAACGATTCGGTCAAACGCATCTTAAGAGTCAAGTTTGAACTGGGTTTGTTCGATCACCCCTATGCCGACGAAGGAAAGGAGGACGAAGTCATGTTGACTGCTGAGAATTTGTCCTTGGCCCTGCAAGAAGCACGGCAATCCATCGTGTTATTAAAAAATGAAAAAAATCTGCTTCCCCTCCCGAAAAATCTAAAAAAAATTGCCGTGATCGGCTCCCTGGCCGCTTCCAACCTCGATCCACTCGGGTCTTGGCATTGCCGTGGGGAAGATGCCTTAGAAAAAGTTGTTCCGATCCTGAAAGGCATTCAGGCTAAAGTTTCCGCAGAAACCAAGGTCCTATACTCGCCCGGCGTCGACCCAGAATCCACGGATGCACCCCAATCCTTGATTGACAATGCGGTCAGGACCGCCAAAGAAGCCCAAGTGGCGATAGTCGTAGCAGGGGAGAGACAATCCATGAGCGGGGAAGCCGCCAGCCGCACCTCCTTGGATCTACCAGGCCGGCAGGAGGAAATGATCAAGGCCATACAAGCCTTAAAAATTCCAGTGGTGTTGGTATTAATGAACGGCCGTCCTTTAACGATCCCCTGGGAGGCAGAACACCTCCCCGCCATTTTGGAAACTTGGTTTTTAGGAACGCAACAAGGTCTTGCGGTAAGTGACGTTCTTTTCGGAGATTTCAACCCTTCCGGCAAACTACCAGTGACATTTCCCCGCAACCTCGGTCAAATTCCTATTTATTATTCCCATAAAAACACTGGAAGACCTGCGGTTGGAAAGGACAAATGGGAGTCGAAATACATCGACTGCCCCAATACCCCTCTCTACCCCTTTGGGTTCGGTTTAAGTTACACACAGTTTGATTATTCACGGTTGAAATTGAGCGCCAATAACCTCACTTCCTCAGAAACGATCATCGTGAAAGCCGACATAACCAACAATGGCAAATTGGCTGGGGACGAAATCGTTCAGCTCTATATCCACAACTCAAGTGGCGCCAGTATCACCCAACCAGTCAAGAAACTTGTGGATTTCAAGCATATCCACTTAAATCCCGGCGAAACCCAAACGGTGGAATTCAACCTTCCAGGAAAAAATCTCGGTTTTTACAACGAAAAAGGGAGATACGTGATGGAACCCGGTTGGTTCGACCTGTGGGTTTCAAGGGATTCAGCAGATGACACGTTGAAAGACGGGTTCAGTTTAATCATGCCCGTGAAATAATAAAACATTCCTTTAAAAATAGGATCGTTATGAGGACCGCATCCATATTTCCCTAATTCTTAACTTAAATTTATTCATGAAGCTGTTTTGAAAAAATCTTTCGATTCTTCCGAAGAAGGATAAATAACAGTCAAGTTAGGAATTTTCTCAGCACCAGGGGAATGGGTCATCAAACGGACGGCATAATCGCCCTTAGCAAGAAATAACTTTTTTGAATATTTTGTTTTACCCCATGGCCTGAGATAAAGGATTAAATGATCGTTAAGCCAAAGATCGGTTGCATTATCTGTTTCAGTCGAAAATTTGTATTGGCCATCCTCAGTTGCATGAAAAACGCCCTCCACACGAATTGACACAGAGGGATTTGAAAAAAGAATAGATCTTTTTTGTATTCCTATTGGTAATGGCTCATTCACGTCTTCAACGCGGTCCTCCGCGAGGACAACTCCCCGGCCAATGCGGTAGCGGTCCATAAAAAATCTTCTTGTCCATTTTGGCTTTGGAATCCTTGCGGCATAGAATAATTTAGAATTATCCGCTGATATCTGACTGCCCGGAATAAAAAATCGGACTATGCAGAAATTGCCAGGCGGGCTATTAGGATCAAAACTAATCTTATCCCACTTCCCATTCGGAAATTGAGTTCTCATTTTTTCAATAAGCCCTGGAAGTCTTGGAATAATATCACTCTGGATCAAAACAGTTATATTAGGGGTTTTCTCTTCCGAGCCCAAATAAACCGGATTTGAATCCAAGGACAACCAATAAGATACGAAATTTTCGTTCATAACATTCGTCGGACCAGAGCCTTCATAATAACCATATACGCGGCTGTTCTCGCAATCTTTCCTAAGTTGCTCCGCCATGATGACTTCATGGCGCTTTTTAGTGTTGAAATGAAAATATACTTTTTCAAATGTGGAATAGGAGCCGAAACTTAAAAGGCCAAGCCAGGCCAGAACTCCCAATCCAAACCCCAAATGACGCCCAGAGCAGGCGGTTGTCGCCTCAAACATTTGATCAAAACCCAGGGCTCCGATCAAAAGCAATGGAACAATGCATCCCACCAACCTATTGCCCCCCGGATCAGCAAATATATGCGGACTTAGTCCAGCAAAAGCCGTTAAAAGAATAAAAGTTTTTTTCCAAGAGGGTTTAAAAAGAACATAAATTAAGCCAGGAAAGACGCAAATTAAGTCCGCCACTCCAAAATAGGGATCACCGAATATATTGATATCTTCCCGGTCCAGCCCGGTATGAAATAAGGTATTGAAAGTAGTAAGGACGCGGTTGAAAAGAATACGAGCAATTTGAAAAAAAGATGAATCGGCCGGGGAAAGACTTAATATTGAATATAAACGGCTGGAAACTCTCTCCCCTCCTGAAAAAATAGGATAAACCAAAGCCATGATGAGAAGAACACTTATGGTGTAGTAAAGTAGGATTTTATCCCCAATGCCCTTGCGCACTTTCATTAGGTATTCCCAGAATATCCATCCCATCAATAAGACAATAACCAATTTCCCGTTTTCCGCTAAAAAGACCACGCTGTTTTTAAGTCCGGATTGTGGATTTAAGCAAGTTCGATTTTGATAAATGAAAATCAAAAAAATGATCCCAGCTAATCCAGAACCTAAAAGGCCTTCATGAATAGTTATGGTTGTAAGTTTCTTCCTAAAAAGAACCCAAGCCAATACCGCGAATACAATAAAAAGTCCTAAGAGCCGGTAAGCCGTATAGGTGTAGTAACCCACGGCGATTGTGGCACCCCATTGAATAAAATGGGACAAGTTTGGTTTTTTAAACAAGCGCAATGAAAACAGGAGGCTGAGAGCTGTAAACGCAGGAATGGTTACGAAACGCATATAGCTAAAAATCATCATGATCATGGGTTTGTTCATCGCGCCAAAGGAAGCCATTAAAATACCGATTCGGCGTTTTCCAAATTCTTTTCCGAGTAAGTAAAAAATCCAAACAGCGAAAAGATCGAACCCGGTTGCGACTAAGCGTTGGATGAGTAGGCCATCCCATTTGGGAAAAAGGTATAAAACCGCACCAAGAACATAGCCATAAAGGGGTTCGCCATCTTGAAACGTTCCGAAAACAGAAAATTTATGATAATCGGCAATTTGACAGCCGTCTTCGATCGGCAAGAAAAAGTCATCCCAGTAATGGCCGGGAATGGAATCAGCTTGATAAAGTCTCATAAATGCCGTCAAAGCCATGATCCCTAAAAGCAACATACGGGAATGGTTTCTTCCGATATCACCCGTTAAATTAGATTCGGGTTTATTGAGAAACATTAATGCGATAAAACCCGCACCGAGGAAAAACTGGAATCCCAATAGTTTCATGAGCCTTGGGGGTATGTTTGGTGGCACATTGAAAACAGGATGGAAATTTTGAAGACCCAGAAAATACAGAGAAATTAAAATCCATCCTAGGATGAGCAACAAGGTTAATGCATGATGGGATTTCGAAGCAACCGCTGGCGGGTTTTGAAGCTCGTTTATAGTTTTTGTAGTCTTGCTTTTCCTTTTCCGAGGCAAAAGATTTACTCCCGCTATTAATGTTTAAAAAGCTAAACTTTCCCCCGATATAAGAATTAAAATTAAAAAATTTCTTAGTCCGGCAGGATTGAAATAATAGAATATTTAGTGACCGGAAAGATTATCATACTATAGAAAAAAAAAGAAGTTTCCCCATCGAATGCTTTGTGAATCCTTAATGGATATGCCAGGTGCCTGTATTTTCAACGCCTTCCTAAATGGGCTTAATGCAGTCATTGAATTGCGAAGAGATAGCCGCAGTCTAAAACCTCTTATTTTGAAGCGACTCCCGGGGAGTCAAATTCCGTCTCGGGAATAACCTCAATATCTTTCATACCGGGTTTTCGCCACTTTAACGACAAATTCGAGAACCCGGTTGGCGAATTATAAAAAAGTTCAAGTCGGTGCTTTCCGCGGGTTAACTCAACTTTTCCGGCTCGGCTCATGCCGATTGGAATAATTTCATTGCTGTCGATCAATAAGCGAGCTTGCCCATCCGTGAGGGTGTAAAATTCATAAACACCGGTTTTATCAATTCGAAGCTTGCCTGCCCACAAAATTGAACCTAATCTTAAGGGAAAATCATTTCCATTGGCAAAATTGGGAGTGGGTTCCCATTCGCTCAAAGTTGTTTTCCCTTTCCAATTGGTAGTGGGGAAATATTCAGCGTTGAGGCCGCCCGAGATTTGGGTGGTCGTTAAACAGGTGCTATTTAAGGGTAAATTCACTCCAGATTCGGGTTTCAAAGCGAAATCAGGTTTTGAAACTCCAGGGGGGGCATCCCAATCAATCCGAATGGGCCTGTATCCCTTACACAAGTAAATAGAGCCCAAAACAGGAATTCCTTTTACATATAAACGGGCATTCCCTTCTCCAAGATTTAAAAACCTATAGCGGCCCATTTGCCTGAAATAAACGCTACCTGAAAAAGACGCATGATACGGCCCTGTTGGCAGCCCATTGGGAAATTCAGGTACTTGAAGGGAGCCGGAATCTGTCGAAATATCTGCAGTCAAACCCCTGAATTTCGCCCAAACGGAAGGGGGCACCTCAAAAAAGTAAACATAATCCTTTCCCAAGATATTTTTAGAATAGATGGCTTTCCCTTGAGGATAAATGGACTGGAGCAAATTCAGAATGCCCGTTCTTCCTTCTTGAAGCGCGAAAAAGAGACCGCGGTTCGTTGGAACTTGGAGGGGAATTAAAGAACCTGGTATATCAAAACTGTGAATCTGTGAAAGGCTTGAATAACCCAAAAATGAAATGGTGAAATGGTTGAAATAATTTGGGGAAATAAAATACTCATATGAGGGGCCCCTTTGGGAAATGGCCCTGCCAATCGCCGACTCCACGCATGAATATTCTGCCCAGGAACCGAAATTATTCGCCTGTTTGTTGAAATAAACATCGAAATTTTGGTAAGACATAAAGCCAAGCGGAACCAAGAGCAAACTTAGAAATATTTTCTCGCTCATCATGCCTAAATAATCCGCCACCCTTCCCCAAAGTGCCCCTAATGGCGTGGCAATTAAGAAAGCCATATATGGAGTCATGCCAAACATGCGATTCGCATGAGCCGGATCGATGGAAAGAATGCAAGGAAGGCTCATGACAAAAAAACCGGCTAAGGAGTAGAAATATTTACGCCGTTTACAACGCATTACGGCATAAGCCAAACCTAAAACTAACAAAACGCCCGAGACATCGTCCAGCATCCTGTAATCTTGTAAATTATGGCGTGGATTTGGATCCCCTTGCCGGTTGAACATGAGCGCGGTTCGAAAAAGGACATTTATAAACTGCTTAAAGTTCCGGGACATTAACTCCCCTTCTCGGGTCCCCCATGTTCCGGTTTTAACCATGTGGAAAAGCAATGGTGCTGTAAGGATTAAAGCTAGAACAACAAAGCCAAGGATAAACTTATGGTATTTCTTTACCATTTTTTTATTTACGAACCATTCATACGAAGCATAAATCAGAAGCAAAAGAGGGAATATTTTAAAAGCTTGATAAGTATAAAATCCAGCGGCAAAAAAGAATGCAGCGACCAAAAATGCCCAGCGTTTTCCATTTTTCAATCCATAAAGCAGGAAAGCAAGTGTCCCGAAAATATAGAGGGTTAATTGAACTGTAGGAAATCCATTCCGGCTGAAATTAACATTCCAACGCATCACTGCCAAAATAAAAATAGTGAGGAGCGCCATTCGCGGACCCGCAAGTTGTCGGAAAGTCCAATAAATAAGGGGCATAGCGATAATGGCAAGACTAGCGTAAAAAAGTTTAAGAGTTATTTCAGAAGACCCAAAAGCCTTAAACCAAGCGGCAAGCATATATAAAGCCAAGGCATAGGCATGAAATATATCTTCCACATAAAAAGGTCTCCACCCCTCATGAAGAATGCGGAGGGCAGAATAACCTTCAAATCCTTGGTCGATAAATAACCCGGACGGGATTGTGTCAATCCGATAAACCCTGAAGAAAACAGCGATAGCAAGGATTATCCCCAAGATTATTAATTCCCACTTGATCGACAATGATAGTCTTTGAAGCCCTTCGCGAAACCAAGGACTTAAGCCGTGAATCAAAAGAAGTGCCGCCACGAAAAAAGCAATCGCGCCTTTGCCCAAGGTTGAGGAATTCCCGGATTGAATCCAAAACCATTGGCCGACTCCTCCTAAAATGAATGCTGCTAACAACTCGATCCCTCGCAGGATAAGAATCCGCTTATTAGGAATACCTTTCATTTTTTTCCCTGGCTGAATTGTTTTTAGATAAGTATTTTTGGCCACGGCGTCAGGTTTCATATATGACCGCGTTTTAGTTTTGTTGCTTTTCAATAGAGGAAATAGCCACCTGTCCCCATAAAAATAAGAACAAAAGCCTCCCAAAACCGAAAAAAATGAAACAATCACGCCCAAACTCAAATTCCCTTTGAATAGAATTAAAACTTGTCCTGTTATAAAAACTAAAGAAAATAGCATTATCAAAATGTTTTTTTGATTTGCCCAGAAATAGCCGAGAATTTTCTCTGAAGTGATTGGTTTTATTAACTTGGATTTTCCTAAAGTCATGATTTTTTTCCTTATTTAAAAGGGTGGTGGACTGTTAGAAACAAAATGATTATGAATCCCCGCCAGACGATATAAAATTATACGTGAAATTGCGGCCTAAATCTTAAAATCAAAGCCCTTGCCAAATACTGGATCAAGGTCCATGCATGGAGCTTCGATATCCCTTTGGAGCGATCGATAAATTCAATTGGCACTTCAACTATTCTCAAATTAGCCTGAAAACATCTAAATAAAATCTCGGAAATTGTAAAGGGATCTCTCGCTTTAAGTGTATCGACTTTTATTTTTTGAAGGGCTTCACTTGTAAAGGCCCGGAAGCCCGAAGTCGGGTCCTTTACCTTTAAACCCAATACCCATCTTAAATAAAGCTTGGCGAAGTTACTCGTCATTTGCCGGTAAAAGGGCCGGTCCAAGTCCCTTCCGCCCTTAATATAACGGCTTCCGATTACTACATCGGCATCCTTGGAAAGGAGCGGCTCCAATAAATCGGGCACAAATTTAGGCTGGTGGGATAAATCAGAATCCATTTCAACTACAAAATCCGCGCCCATAAATAAAGCTTTTCTAAAACCATCTCTCCCAGCCCAGCCCCTGCCCTTGACAGACCTATCGCGTAGTAACAGATGAAGTTTATTGTCATTTCCTTGCAACACTTTCACCTCTTCAAAAGTTCCATCCGGAGAAGAATCATCAACAACGAGTATTTCCGCTTCTTGAGCTCTCTCATGAAGAAGCCGGATAAGCTCGCCAATGTTCTGCCTTTCATTGTAAGTGGGAACCATGACGATTGTTTTCATTCAATTCTCAATTAAATTTAAAATGAGTATTGTGTTAAAAATATGGTTAATTCGTTTAATTAAATCCGAATACATCCTTGAAGTGATCGCATCAATCCAAAGCTTCAATCTGTTTCTTAACCCCCAATAACATTTCAGATTCCTTCAAATGATCCATACAAGTGACTTTTTTATTGCATTTATTCTGGTAAAAACATTCGCATGGAATGGACGGGAGCACTTTGATTCCCCGGCCATAGAGATCAATCTCAGAATCGGAGGTGGGGCCAAAATAGGCAACCAAACGTTTCCGTAAGGCTATTCCAACATGAAGGGCCAAAGTATCCCCGGAAACTAACACATCCGTCAAATTAACCAATGAGGCGAATTGTCTCAGAGAATTTTCAGTGCCCGTGGAAATGGAAATCCCTTTTAATTTCCGGTTCATGGACTTCATCAATTCCCTTTCCTCTGGCCCTCCATAAAGTAAAACCCCATAACGTTTGTTCATTTTTTTTATTTGCTTTGCGAGCCAACAAAAGCCATCCATGCGCCAGCGTTTCAGCGGCCAGCGGCCACCCGAACCAATATTTAAGCCAATGATTCTTTTAAAATGGGATAATTTGTTTCTTTCAAAGAATTTCAAGGCCCACTCTTTTTCCGAATCTGAAAGGGCCAACTGAGGTTCTTCGCCTGAATATTTCAATCCACCGATTTGAAAAAGATGAGATTGATATGTTCTCCGATTGGCTCGTTTCGCGGAATCAAAGATACCCATCTCAAACCATGTTTCCGAGGAAGGTTCCAGGGGGACCACAACACCTTCTAATGAAAGACCAAAGCCCTTCTTGATTGGCGAACGACAAACCTGGAGGATCGCTGAGGCCCGTCGGCTCATATCAAAATTAAAGACTCGTCCAAATTCGGTTTTGGACAAAAGACCCGTTAAATCAGGCCCCATTTCCAAAACTACGTCGATATGAGGATTGTTTTCCAAAAGGGGTTTAGAGGATTTCTCTGTAATCCACCAAATTGATAATCCCGAATTGTCTTTTTTAAACGCGGGAAGAATAGAGGTGGATCTTAATACATCGCCAGCTGCGTCTAGTTTGATGATCAGAATACGTTCTTGCACCGGATCGTAACGCGGACATTCCCTGCAAACGACTCCTTGGGTTTTATGAGGGGAACAGGGTTTTTCTCCGGTGAAATGCCGGCAGTCGGCATGAAAAAAAAGCATTAAACCCCGCCTTCGTTAATTTAAAAAAATATTTAAAATTTAGGGTTTAGCGAAGGACTAACTGGCATCATTCTTTAGATAATTCCTTCGCAAAGGACTTATTGAAGTTTGGGTTCAAGCCAATCCGCCCAACCTTTTTCAGTATGTCCATGAGCATATTTCACTTGAAGCGAAAGCTCTTTGGCTCCCTTTGTTGGAACATCGACATAAACAGGTTTCATAGTGGGATTCATGATATGACTTTTAAAAAGTTTTTTTCCGTCGACTAAAACTGAGAAAATCACAGCGTCAATATCGCCGCCCCCATTGTCCGCCCCAACTTTACAAGTGAAATGCTTTATCTTTCCGTTTAACGAGAACACGATATCAGAAGGTGCGCATGTTCCAATTCCGTGTTCGAAAACCTTATCGGCGACCTTAAAGGGTTCACCACCTATATTTTTATCAACATTGGGATTACCGTTTCCATCCTTTGACCAACCAACATAACCCGACTTGGATTTAAAGCCATCAATATCCAAAGTGGTCGACATTTCAGAGGGTTTTTGTTTATGCACAGCCTCATGTTTTTTTTCGGAACCTGGGGCGGGCACTGCAGTTGGTACGGCGGAAGCCGCAGCAACATCACGAGCTGGAACGGGGGAATCAAACTTCTTCTTTTCCAAATAATACTGGGCCAACCAAATAAAAAAGACCACAACTATTCCCCGCCGGACAAATTTCGAGATATTTATCGCTGCTTTAGGTTCTGTCATTTGGGGCATAGTTGCAACACCCGCTCCAACACTATCGAACGTTGTTTTCGCAGTCCTTGCCGGCCTTTTTCTTTGAACTGTTTTTTTGGGAGTCCTGGTAGGCCGTTTTTTACGAACAATTTTCTTGGGCATAAAGCACTCCTTAATTTAATAATGATTAGCAGGAATTATAACGGTTTTTGTTAAATTCATGCTTTGTTATTTACTGATAAACTGTTCTTCTTAAAGATTTTCAATTTGAAACCAATCTTGATTTTTTAGTTGTCATCCTCAACTTGTTCAAAAACCTTTAATACGGCTCAAATGGTATCATTTTTTCCGAAGCGGTTGGAAAGAACTCTCAAAATCACCCCAGAGCTTAAGTATATAAACAAGTTATAGGCTAATTCACTAATAAATCCAGTTTCCTTATATAAAGAGGGATAAACCATGCTAATAATAAATCCATTTTTATTTTCGGCGTATTAAAAACCAGCTTTAGTTTATAAAAAACCGAAATAAATCTAAAAGCATCTCCGTTTAAGTTATTAAAAAATTTTAGCCTTTTGTTCCCTTTGCCCTCCCCCTTTTTTTTCTCCAACACAGAATAAAGATAATCCAATGGGGCGTGGAAGCCAATTCTCAATCTTCCCAGTCCAACGAACAATTTGGTCATAAACCAGCATTTGAGACCGAGGAACAATCGGCCTGCAAAGAACTTGTCCATTGAACCACCAACCAAAAATCCCCAAGAGATTCAAATATCTGCAAAAGGAAACATGAAATTCCGCCTTTTCAAAAAGTTTTTCTAACCTGTTTTTATAATACCTCCGAAAATGTCCGTAACTTCTATCCATTGAACCATAAATGAATTGAAGCGCCGGAACAAAAAGCAGGAATCTTCCTCCATCGAGTAATAACTGATTACATTCTTTTAGGAACTGGAAATCATTTTGGATATGTTCAAGTACATTGACGCAAACGACCGTATCAGCTTTGAATGATCGAACTTGATTTAAACTACTTGATATATCCATTTTTTTAAAGTGTACATTTTTTTTGTACTTTAATGCGCTTCGAGCTGTATCTAAATAATCTTGATGAAAATCCATCGCTAAGACATCTCCGCGATCTGAAAAATAGGACGTCATATTCCCAATTCCGCACCCTACCTCCAGAATTCTCCGCCCCAAGTAGGGTTCCATTAAATGGTAAATCCACCGGTTATAATGAATAGCATTCGCTAAATCATCCAAAGTCTCTCTTTGAGTATCCCACGTTTCCTTTCGCGGGTCTTTTGAAGATTTATTAAATTCAAATAGATGATTTTTCATTAAAACCTCTTTTTTACGGCAATGAATAATTTGATCGGCAGAATAAAATGGCTATTATTTTGAGGGCGATTTCCACCACCTGGAAATGCGAATTTATGCACCAAACCATATTATGAGAACTAATTATAAGGTTTTCTTCCATTCAGAAAGGAAATTTAGGGTAATATATTAAGGATTTTTTATTCGTAGAACAGGCAGCAACCCTTTGGTACTTTTCGTCGAGAATTCAAAACCTAGAGATGCCAATAGGCTATAGCAAGAAAGGACTTTGCATGTTTAAAAATAAGACGCTTTTCTTCATGTTTTTCTGTTCTGGATTCTGCGGATTGTTGTACCAAATTGTGTGGGTCCGGCTTGCATTCGCGTCTTTTGGCGTCAATACGCCCGTACTCTCGGTGGTCATCTCAGTTTTTATGCTGGGACTAGCATTGGGGTCTTGGTTTGCCGGGATTTTAGTATCCCGGATTGCCCGAAAGTATCAACTTTCCCCCATCTATCTCTATGCACTCATTGAGTTTCTCATTGGTGTGGGGGCTTTTGCGGTTCCCTTTCTCTTTAACGCTAGTTCTACTTCGCTTTTAAAACTGGGGGAGATGGATTCCTGGAGTTACCTTTTAGCCTCGGCCGTCTGCATTGTAGTATCCATCCTTCCCTGGTGTATTTGTATGGGAGCCACCTTTCCATTCATGATGGCTTACGTAAAGGAAACCTCCCAAGCCCATACCACCAGTTTTAGCTTTTTATATTTAGCCAATGTCCTAGGCGCGCTGACAGGAACTTTTATCACCGTTATAGCGCTGATTGAACTTTTCGGTTTTACGGGCACTCTCACCGTCGGGGCTGTCTTGAATTTCATCGTGGCCAACCTTGGTTTGGGATTAGGGAAACAAGCCCCTCCTCCCCAAATTATTCCCAAAGCCGCAAAGAAACCGGAAACCGCTCCTGAAACCCAGCCCCTCTGGAGGCCGGAGACTTATTTCATGGTAATCATTCTATTCTTGACGGGTTTCTTGTCCATGGCGATGGAGGTCATTTGGACGAGGGCATTCACTACCATCCTTCAAACCCAGGTTTATTCTTTTGGGGCGATCCTCTTCACCTATCTCCTGGCCACATGGTTGGGGTCGATGGTTTACAGAAAAGGTTTGGCTGTCGGGAAAAGCTTCACGAATCAAATCCTTCTTGCGTTTTTGGCGGTTTCCTCATTTTTCCCGGTTGTTTTAAGCGATCCGCGATTGAACAAATCCATACCGGGAGTGCTGTTGACGATCTTGCCTTTTTGCGCGATTTTGGGTTACTTAACGCCCAAACTGGTGGACGACCTTTCAGGTGGGAATCCCAAAAGCGCTGGCAAAGCATATGCGGTTAATGTGATTGGTTGTATTTTGGGGCCTTTGTTGGCTTCATACATTCTTCTACCTTGGCTGGGGGCAAAAATGGCGCTGGTGGTGTTGGCGGCTCCATTTATCATCCTGGGACTAACCTATTTAAAATCGATAACATTCCCAAGACTGGGGTTGCAAGCCCTGGCCATAGTGTTGATGATCATATCAATTGGGTACAGTGAAAGTTACGAGACGATTCAGAAGGGTGTGACTCGCAGGGATTATGTGGCGACCGTCATATCGTATGAGTCGGGTATGAGCCGGGGATTGTTGGTAAACGGAGTTGGAATTACCAATTTGACCCCCGTTACCAAATACATGGCCCACTTGCCTTTATGCCTAATGAATCACAAGCCTGAAAAAGCGTTGGTCATTTGTTTTGGGATGGGCACGACCTTCCGCTCACTGCTGAGTTGGAACATTTCCACAACGGCGGTAGAACTAGTTCCTAGCGTCCGGGATGCCTTTGGATATTATTGCGACGACGCAGAAGCGTTATTGAAAAGGCCCAATGCCAAGATTGTCATCGATGACGGTCGAAGATACCTCAAAAGAACCGAGGAACAATACGACTTGATTACGATTGATCCCCCTCCTCCCCCGGAAACAGCGGGTTCTAGCTTATTGCACTCCAAGGAGTTCTTGGAGACGGTGAAAAGCCGTTTGAAAAAAGGCGGAATCCTCCAGTTTTGGTATTTGGGCTCTGATGTTGCAACCAATGACGCTTTTGCACGAGCTATCTGCATGACTTTTCCGTACATTAAGATTTTCGCAGCTCCTCCTCCTGGTCCTTATGGCCACTATTTTGTGGCCTCGATGGAACCTATTAATGTACTTCCGGTGAATGAAATGCTCGCGAAAATGCCACCTACTGCCAAGGCTGACATGATGGAGTGGGCTCCGGCCGGCATGAGTATCGAGAATTATGCCGCGTCGGTTTTCAAGGATGGGGATTATTACAATATGCCTAACCCGAATAAACGGATTTTCCTTACGGATGACACCCCCTTTAACGAGTATTACATTATGCGGCACACATTTCCCCATTTTACTCGGTGGTGGGGTGTTGGCGACAACGGATAACTTCGCAAACCATTTACGGAGATAATCCACCAATTGCCTATTAAATTTAAACACAATTATAGATTTTTTAAATTAATTGCTTATTAATTCGCCAAATTCTTCAGCCCTATATTTGAACCAAAAGAAATAGAATAATGATTCAACCAATTTTTCCTCGATGAGTTTTTCATTAGGCGGATTCAATCTTCTAGCGCAACATCCCTGCAATGACTTCTTGGGGTGTTCTAAACCCCAAAACTTTTCTCGGCCTTTCGTTTAGTAGCTTCTCGACCCACCGAATCTCTTTTAATGAAAACTTGTTGAAATCCGTCCCCTTTGGAAAGAACTGTCGTATCAATCCATTCGTGTTCTCGCAGGTGCCTCGTTCCCATGGACAACCCGGATGGGCGAAATATACTTTTACTTTCTTTTTTTTCGTAAACAGTTTGTGCTCCGCCATCTCCTTACCCTGATCGTACGTCATGCTCTTGCGCAGGCTCTTGGGCAGCCTCAAAATGGCCTTACTGAAGGACTTGCGAACACTCTCCGCATCCTTGTCTTTGAGCGGCACGAGATACACCCACCGGATCTTTCTTTCCACAAGTGTTCCAAGCGCCGACCGATGGTCTTTTCCCATTAGAAGATCGCCTTCCCAATGACCGGGAATACTTCGATCTGCTACCTCGGCGGGACGCTCCTCAATGCTGATTATTTCAGGGATTTGGCCCCGTTGCTCTTTTAGTCCGGTCCTTTTTCGACGGGCTTTGCGTTTCCGTCTCAAATACCCAACCAGTGTTTTTTTCAGCTCTCCCCTGGGCAACACATACAAATAGGTGTAGATAGCCTCGTGTGAGATATGCATGTTTTCATCCCGTAGGAATTCTCGCCGAAGCGCCTGGGAGATCTGCTCTGGTGACCACCGTAGCGCAAGCTTCGTGAACACATATTCTCTCAAACGGGGATGCTGGTTCAACTTCCTTTTTCGGACAGCCCTGCGGATTTGGGCTTCACCGTGCACCAAAACCGCTCGATAAAGATTAGGATTACAGGTATTTCGTCGGATTTCGCGGCATAAAGTCGATGTATGCCGTCCTAATAGACGTGCTATTTGACACAGACTCTCACCCCGGGAAAGACCACGACTCAATTCTTCCCGTTCTTCAAAACTGTAACGACGGTACTTTTCCATTGTGCAAGCACCCCCTCCTCTGAGGATAATGGTGTTGCACTAGAAACTTGAGCCTAACTTATAAATCAAGATAATATTCGTGAATGCTTTTCAGACTTTACTCCCAAGCGCTTGAAGGCACTGGTTTCCAATCCCCGTCATTATAAAAGAGGCCTTTAAAAGAAAATTGATGATTATTTGGGGTGTACTCAACCCTCAAGTGGGACTTTTTAGTCAATTTGGGGAAATAAAAATCCGAAGGTCCAGCTGCTGGAATTTCACCTATCTTAATGTTATTAATATATATTACGGCTCGTCCTTGGGCTTTTAACCATAGGGGTCTATTGGTTAACTTTAAATATCCTTCAACAACACATTTATCTAAATCCGTCCAGGGGTTTACCCACTCTTGAAGATCAAAGAGTGTTGGCCATTTTTCCTTGGGCGATCGGCGGCCGTTGGGCAAATACGCCATGACATGCACTCCGCCAGGAGGATTGGATTTTGACAATTTCAAGCTTTCCCTTATATCATCCGGGGTCATTTCCCAAACACAATAGGCGAGCCTATCTAAGGCATCATTTACTAAATATCTTTTAACGCGCGGGTAGAAATATTCGAACCAATCCGAAAAAACCAAACCATCGGGACTAGTCATAATAACTGCTCCCTTTTCGGGGATATCTTGAATCGGCATGTATGGAGGTATTGGCCTGAAACTATGAAGGGTTCCTTTTTTATAAGTCATATCTTGTTTATATCTCAAATCATCCACCAGTTCTCCTTGGGTGGTGAAATACAAGTCCCAACCCGAGGGATATTTTCCGAGAGTTTGACCTGCTAAAAGGCCCAAATGTGCACCCGCTTCTAAAATAGCTGGCGATTTAGAGGTCTTTTGAAAATAAACATCGTAATTCCAGAAAGCCGCAATTCCAGCAATGCATACCAATAAAAGTATTCGCAACTGATTTCTAATTTCATAAAAAGCTAAACAAATAAAACGTATTAATCGATCAGCACCAATCATTGCGAATAAAAGACAAAATGAAACGTTTGTGATCCCTCTCATAGGGCTGGCTGGCCAAGGCGTCGCAAGGACAACTCCTATAAAGCTAAAAGAAAACCCTAATATTGCGAAAAAATAGGGCCATTTATTTAATTGGAATAAACACCAAGCTAATCCTACCCATAAACAGAATCCAGTAAGGGGATCTAACATGGGAACCCAAGGTAGATTAAAATTCGGAAGGCCTGTACCAAAAACATTAAACATCGCCATTGCGTCCCGAAAATTGTTCCAAAGTAAATCCATCCCATGCTCAGTCTTTAAACTCAGATGGTTGAAAATATTGACTTCTGCAGGACGCGAGGTTATTTCATTGGGATTTTGCAAATACCATATACATAAGGGCAAAACAAACAAAACAAAAATACTCCAAGCGAACAACCATTGATATTTATTTCGAAGAATATTCTTATAAGAAAATAATGAAACGCAAAGAAAGAACGTTATTAAAAACACCGTCATCAATTGGGCTGCAAGATAAAGATGGAAAAAAAGTGCCAAAGATAGGCCGAACCAAATAAAATATTTTTTCTTTCCGGTTTCAATGGCACTGATAAAAAAATAAAGGCATGCCGCTTCCACTCCGACAACTAAATTTGCCACATGAGCATTCCTCACTTGGAAAAGGACCCAGCGGGACATCACCGTTAATAGAGCGCCTAAAAAAGCAAACTCGCCTGGAAGAAAATACCGATAAAAACCATACAAAAAAGGTAAGCAAATTAATGTTATCAGGACAGGAAAAAGAATAACGGAAAAATAGGATACCCCTGCAATCTTGAAGAACAAACCGGTTAACATGGTGGGTAAACCCGTAATGATCATTCCATAAGTTCTAAAAGGGGTAATGTGATGCCCGCTGTAAAAATTAATTTCATCGGCCATATATTGAACGCCATCTATGGTCATTAAATTGGGCCAACGGTCCAAGTGGTAAAAAAGGAAAAAAGCCCCTACGCCTAAAAGAATAAAGACATGCCATTTTTTCCATTGGGAGGGATCTTCTCTTTCTTCATTACGAATTTTTCTATCCAGGTACTTCAGAGGAAGAAACGCAAGAAAAAGTAACGCAACCCAAATGAACCAATAGCCGCCATAAACTGTTTGTTCTGGATTTAATGTTTGCAATTTTCGATTAGCCACGATGAAGAAAAAAATTGATAATAAAACACAAAAGGCGGTAATAAATCTCGACGAATTAAGCCCCGCAACTTCATTTTCGGAAAGAAATCGGGATATGAGCGGTGCGCCTTGTCCATCGGGCATGTGTTTTGATAAGGCGAAAATGGAAATAATCAACAATCCAATTCCCGATAATGTCAAATTCAAGGAAATTGGGAAATAAATCAACCTTATTCCCCCAAAAAGCAATAATGAAATTATAATCTTATAAAATATTTTCCTTAACGAATCATTCTTTGGAATTATGACTTCCGGTTTCAGTGGTTCCGGCGGAAGAACGTTCGTCCTTTTTTTAATACTCACATTATTTTTCTTAATAATTTTAGTTCTACGTTTGGAACGCATGAACTCTCCTTAATTAAAATCAATATACAAACTTATGCCATTTCCTTCCGATATTTAGATCTCTCTCAAAATACTTAGATAAATATGTTGCGAATTTCAATTTGTTAAAATTAATTTTTGGATAGCATAATTTGTCTCTTCCCAGTTGTAAACCAGAAGAATGATTGGAATTTTAATTTATATCCAATATTGAATCTTACTTTTACAATTCAACTAATTCGCTTTTAGCGTTAATGCATAAACTTGATCAGAAAATGAAAGTTAAAGTTTCCTGTTTAATCTTTATGTGTTTTCATTCTTTTTTTAAAATGCAAGCACCTTGATATTAATGTTGGCCTTTTATTAATTTTTCAAAATTCAATTTCTCACTCCGCCCGTTCTAAAGTTCATATTTGAAATCATTAAACCATGACCAGATCTTGAGCATTTGTTTGAGATGTTTAATTTGAGATCAATTACTAATATTTTGTTATTAATTCTTTTATACATCCTTTCTTAACGATATTTTGACATAAAAAAATGTATTATTTTTCTGATTTCTTCCATTCAGAAAGGAAATTTAGGGTAATATATTAAGGATTTTTTATTCGTAGAACAGGCAGCAACCCTTTGGTACTTTTCGTCGAGAATTCAAAACCTAGAGATGCCAATAGGCTATAGCAAGAAAGGACTTTGCATGTTTAAAAATAAGACGCTTTTCTTCATGTTTTTCTGTTCTGGATTCTGCGGATTGTTGTACCAAATTGTGTGGGTCCGGCTTGCATTCGCGTCTTTTGGCGTCAATACGCCCGTACTCTCGGTGGTCATCTCAGTTTTTATGCTGGGACTAGCATTGGGGTCTTGGTTTGCCGGGATTTTAGTATCCCGGATTGCCCGAAAGTATCAACTTTCCCCCATCTATCTCTATGCACTCATTGAGTTTCTCATTGGTGTGGGGGCTTTTGCGGTTCCCTTTCTCTTTAACGCTAGTTCTACTTCGCTTTTAAAACTGGGGGAGATGGATTCCTGGAGTTACCTTTTAGCCTCGGCCGTCTGCATTGTAGTATCCATCCTTCCCTGGTGTATTTGTATGGGAGCCACCTTTCCATTCATGATGGCTTACGTAAAGGAAACCTCCCAAGCCCATACCACCAGTTTTAGCTTTTTATATTTAGCCAATGTCCTAGGCGCGCTGACAGGAACTTTTATCACCGTTATAGCGCTGATTGAACTTTTCGGTTTTACGGGCACTCTCACCGTCGGGGCTGTCTTGAATTTCATCGTGGCCAACCTTGGTTTGGGATTAGGGAAACAAGCCCCTCCTCCCCAAATTATTCCCAAAGCCGCAAAGAAACCGGAAACCGCTCCTGAAACCCAGCCCCTCTGGAGGCCGGAGACTTATTTCATGGTAATCATTCTATTCTTGACGGGTTTCTTGTCCATGGCGATGGAGGTCATTTGGACGAGGGCATTCACTACCATCCTTCAAACCCAGGTTTATTCTTTTGGGGCGATCCTCTTCACCTATCTCCTGGCCACATGGTTGGGGTCGATGGTTTACAGAAAAGGTTTGGCTGTCGGGAAAAGCTTCACGAATCAAATCCTTCTTGCGTTTTTGGCGGTTTCCTCATTTTTCCCGGTTGTTTTAAGCGATCCGCGATTGAACAAATCCATACCGGGAGTGCTGTTGACGATCTTGCCTTTTTGCGCGATTTTGGGTTACTTAACGCCCAAACTGGTGGACGACCTTTCAGGTGGGAATCCCAAAAGCGCTGGCAAAGCATATGCGGTTAATGTGATTGGTTGTATTTTGGGGCCTTTGTTGGCTTCATACATTCTTCTACCTTGGCTGGGGGCAAAAATGGCGCTGGTGGTGTTGGCGGCTCCATTTATCATCCTGGGACTAACCTATTTAAAATCGATAACATTCCCAAGACTGGGGTTGCAAGCCCTGGCCATAGTGTTGATGATCATATCAATTGGGTACAGTGAAAGTTACGAGACGATTCAGAAGGGTGTGACTCGCAGGGATTATGCGGCGACCGTCATCTCGTATGAATCGGGAATGAATCGTGGTTTATTGGTGAATGGGGTTGGCATTACTTCTCTCTGTGCCGTTACCAAGTTTATGGCCCACTTGCCCTTTTGCCTAATGAATCACAAGCCTGAAAAAGCGTTGGTCATTTGTTTTGGGATGGGCACGACCTTCCGCTCACTGCTGAGTTGGAACGTTTCAACAACGGCGGTAGAACTAGTTCCTAGCGTCCGGGATGCCTTTGGGTATTACTGGGATGACGCGGAAGCGCTACTGAAAAGGCCCAATGCCAATATTGTAGTGGATGACGGTCGAAGATACCTCAAAAGAACCGAGGATAAATACGATTTAATCACCCTTGATCCCCCTCCTCCCCCGCAAGCTGCGGGTTCAAGCCTTCTGCATACCAAGGAGTTCTTGGAGACGGTGAAAAGCCGTTTGAAAAAAGGTGGCCTTCTTCAGTTTTGGTATTTGGGTGATGATGTTGCAACCAATGATGCTTTTGCGCGCGCCATTTGTACAACATTTCCCTATATTAAGATTTTTCCACCTCCTACAGGTTATCTCTTCGGCCACTATTTTGTGGCCTCGATGGAACCTATTAATGTACTTCCGGTGAATGAAATGCTCGCGAAAATGCCACCTACTGCCAAGGCTGACATGATGGAGTGGGCTCCGGCCGGCATGAGTATCGAGAATTATGCCGCGTCGGTTTTCAAGGATGGGGATTATTACAATATGCCTAACCCGAATAAACGGATTTTCCTTACGGATGACACCCCCTTTAACGAGTATTACATTATGCGCAAAACATTCCCTCGTTTGACACGTTGGTGGGGTGTTGGCGACAACGGATAATGAAATTCACATTCGCCAAAGATGCCTGCTATTTTTAAAACTTCCATAACAAGCCCATGTAGGTGTATTTTTATAAACTATCACTTAAGTGCTGGGCTTGATTACCTGGAATTTGATTTTTTTAATTGAATACTTGCCAACATACCTTTATCAAGGGATCATTGGCCCTGGCTTATTCTTGTTTTCCGGACCACGAAGTCCAATCCGCGTTTAGCCTCGGCATATCCAGGGTTTAATTCCAAGGCTTTTTGGAACAATTTTCCCGCCAGGGGATAATCGCCGTTATCCATCGCAGCAACCGCCCAATTGTAGTAGGCCTCGGGATAATCGGACTCCAAGGTTGTAGCCGTACGGTAACACTCCATAGCGTCATTAAGCCGTCCAAGGTGAAAAAAAGAATTTCCTAGGTTATAGGCATATTTCGAATCGGACGGGTCCCAATTTCGAACCCAAGAAAAATGATCTGCAGATTTCTCATAAGCACTCTGTATAGTCAATAGATCTTGCATTTTCGGGTGTGATGAAAGCTTTTCCTTCGCGTCATCCCCGAGGTCCTCATAATAAACACCTAGACTGTTCCGGCTTATTCCGTAATTGACGATAAGCTGCTCACGGGTCCGCTTATCGAAGGGGAACGCGGGATCATGTAAATACCGTAATCGTAAAACATTCCAGAGGTATTCAGCCCGGGAATAATTCAGAAAGGGTTTCTGGTCCTTCCAAAAAACCTTGGCCGCGAGACCATAGGGAACCAGTTTTGTTCCAGGCATGAGACCCTCATCAGGCTGATTAAAACTGAAATAAAGCTCCAGTTCCGAGTTTTTCTCAGCCATCCAATTCGCCATTCCCGAAATCGCCTCATTTCCCACGGGATTTTTTGTGAAAGGCACTTGTAGACCCGGGTGGAATAATGCCAGATTTTGGCGGATCCATTCCATGGGTAGCCCATCCACCCCAACCACTGATAGGTCCGGTCTTTTTCCCTCCACCCATTGAAAATACCACGATGGGAATACTACGCTATCTCCACGGCAATAAAAAAGAGAGTTTTTCGGGAGGGACTTCCACTCATTTAGGACATAATCGTAAGTATAACAATAATCCGTTTGCCTTGCCCGTGCGTAACGGAAAACCCCCATCCCCAACACGATCAACATAAAGAGGATGGCCAAAATAAGGGTCATTACTCCGCGTTTTCGCTCAAGGCCCCCAGTCTGAAAGAATGACTTAATCGCCCAAGCGCTGAAAATGATAATAAACACATGTGTGCATAGGACATAGGACTGGATGAGGTATTGCCTCTCCTGGGAGAGGTTCAGGTAAAAGCTCAAAACGAGGAAGAAGGTCATCCAGGCAAGAATCATTCCCCGAAAGAGGGGAAAGCCTTTCTTGTATGCATTCCACGCTCCCCATATGGCTAAAATCATCAATCCGAAAAATTCTAAAAATCCAGCCCTAAGGCATAATCCAAGCTGGGTGATCCAGGTATTCAATTCCCCACTTGCCTCGGCACCCAAATATTGACCCCGAAAATAATTGGAAATAAAATTTTGAGCTGAATCAGGATTGCCCCAATTTAACATCGGCCTTAGGTGAGCGCGCATCGGAAGGTAAAGATTGATCGACAGGCCGATTATAATTATTGAAATAGCATCAATGATATGATGCCATCCCCAATTTCTTTCCTTTCTTGAATTAATAACTATATAAATAAATCCCGGCGATAACACGGCCATGCTCATCCAGTGATGGCTCAGGGAGAGGCCAAATAAAAAGGAAGCGAGAAACAGCCGACCATGGCCCAGGGCTAATAGTATGGTCACTAAAAACAATGCCGTTAAATGATATATCCCCGTTTTCGCGCTTAAAGCCGCGGGATACGTAGTCGCACCGCAAAGCCAAAGCGAGGATATGATGAGTGCTAAGGCTTTCGGAAGTTGAACCTTATCTTTGATAAAAAAATACAGGGCTACGCACACGGCGGCCGCCAAACATCCGGAAATAAGATTCACTCGGAACGTGACGTGGGATAAGGGTATTAAAGAAGATACACGTCCCAATAATGTATAGAAAGGATAACCAGGAGGATGTGGAATGCCCAGCAAGGTAGCGGCCGTGATTGTTTCAGGGCTGTCATCAACATAAAAAGAGGGGTTTACACCCAGTAATAAGAATCCAAATGCGACCAAAAAAATTAGACCCGGAATCAATATTTTGTTCCTAGTGAGAAAATTGGTCTTAATAAATTCAAAAAATATAATTTTAAAACAGAGGAAGATGTGTTTTTAGCGTTAAATGCAAGCAAGAAATTCATTCGTGAAAATGGCATTATATAATTCACCCCCTGCCCAACTTATTTTAAACCGATCAATCAGCCCGATAGAGGGGAGTCAATCCCTCATAGGAAAACTAAGCAACACATATAAAATCTCCTAAATAAACAACGAACAACACTTGAGCTAATAATGAGTTTATTTTATAAAATAGCCAATAAAAATCGTCCGGGAAATGCCCGGAAAGTGGAAAATGCGTAAATCAAATAGGCTTTAATCCTGAGTCGAAAATGATTCGAAACTCGCTTGATTCGATGAACATCCAACCATTTGCACCGGGATTCCTGGTTGAAAATTGCATGGTCGCACAAATCAAATTGTTTTTCCGGTACGTCTTGAAAGGGGGGAAACGGAGAATTTCAGCGGATAAATATTATTTTTTTAATCTTCCTATCGAAAGGCTCAACCAGATAGAAAATGTACACCCCGCTGGCGCACTTATCGTTGTATTTGTTGGTCCCGTCCCAGTAAACCGTCCCTTGGTATGGCGCTGATAAATATTGGTTCACCAGCGTCTTGATGTGTTCTCCCGCCGAATTGTAAATACTCAACTCCAGGTTCCCAGGGTATTGGCTCGTCCCGATCGTGATGGATACCGGCTCCCCTCCTTGGATCACGTTCTTCGTCACTGTAAATATGTCCGTTGACGGCGTCCAGGTCGCCCCGGGTGTATTGGTAATGGTCGGAGTAGGTGTATAGGTGGGGCTGTAAATGGGTGTTATCGTAAGTGTGGGCGTCTTGGTGGGGGTCGGGGTCCTCGTGGGAGTGCGGGTGGGAGTCGCAGTATGAGTATAAGTGGGCGTAGGCGTCCTAGTGGGTGTTCCAGTCTTGGTTGGGGTATGCGTGAGGGTCGGAGTGCTCGTGTTTGTGCGCGTAAAGGTGTTTGTGGGAGTCCTAGTGACCGTATAGGTCAGGGTCGTGGTCGGGGTGTTCGTGGGTGAGTAAGTAGAGGTAGCTGTCTTGGTATATGTCGGCGTGTAGGTCACTGTCGGGGTATAGGTTTGGGTCTTAGTGTTGGTGGACGTAAATGTGTTCGTAGGTGTGTAAGTGTTTGTCACTGTCAAGGTATTGGTGGGCGTATTCCTGGACGTTGGGGTAAAGGACTGGGTCGGAGTGTTGGTCACTGTGAAGCTGTTGGTCGGTGTTTGGCTATTGGTTACCGTCGGGGTGCTGGTAGGAGTGTTTGTAGATGTCGTAGTAAAGGTTTGGGTGGGGGTATTTGTAAGAGTAGGCGTAACCGTGGGTGTGAAAGTGTTCGTCACGGTTGGGGTATTCGTCGGCGTGTTGGTCACTGTGGGGGTAAAGGTCAAAGTCAGGGTGTTCGTGACTGTAGGTGTATTGGTCGCCGTAAAGGTGTTGGTGGTTGTGAAACTGTTCGTCACTGTGGGAGTATTCGTCGGCGTATTCGTTACAGTCGGAGTATAGGTCTGAGTCAGAGTGTTGGTCACCGTGGGCGTATTAGTCACAGTAGGGGTATTGGTCGGGGTGTAGGTGTTCGTTACAGTCGGAGTATTCGTGGGTGTGTTCGTTACCGTCGGAGTATAGGTCTGAGTCAGAGTGTTGGTCACCGTGGGCGTATTAGTCACAGTAGGGGTATTGGTCGGGGTGTAGGTGTTCGTTACAGTCGGAGTATTCGTGGGTGTGTTCGTTACCGTCGGAGTATAGGTCTGAATCAGAGTGTTGGTCACCGTGGGCGTATTAGTCACAGTAGGGGTATTGGTCGGAGTGTAGGTGTTCGTTACAGTCGGGGTATTCATGGGTGTGTTCGTTACCGTCGGAGTATAGGTCTGAGTCAGAGTGTTGGTCACCGTGGGTGTATTAGTCACAGTAGAGGTATTGGTCGGAGTGTAGGTGTTCGTTACAGTCGGAGTATTCGTGGGTGTGTTCGTTACCGTCGGAGTATAGGTCTGAGTCAGAGTGTTGGTCACCGTGGGCGTATTAGTCACAGTAGGGGTATTGGTCGGAGTGTAGGTGTTCGTTACAGTCGGAGTATTCGTGGGTGTGTTCGTTACCGTCGGAGTATAGGTCTGAGTCAGAGTGTTGGTCACCGTGGGTGTATTAGTCACAGTAGGGGTATTGGTCGGAGTGTAGGTGTTCGTTACAGTCGGAGTATTCGTGGGTGTGTTCGTTACCGTCGGAGTATAGGTCTGAGTCAGAGTGTTGGTCACCGTGGGTGTATTAGTCACAGTAGGGGTATTGGTCGGAGTGTAGGTGTTCGTTACAGTCGGAGTATTCGTGGGTGTGTTCGTTACCGTCGGAGTATAGGTCTGAGTCAGAGTGTTGGTCACCGTGGGTGTATTAGTCACAGTAGGGGTATTGGTCGGAGTGTTGGTCATAGTTGGAGTGTAGGTCTGGGTGGGCGAGTTTGTCACTGTGTGTGTATTTGTTAAAGTCGGGGTCAAAGTAATAGTGTTCGTTAGTGTGGACGAAACCGTAATTGTAGCCGTAGGCGTAGAAGTCGCGGTCGTGGTCAGCGTTGGAGTGTTTGTCAACGTGGCCGTAACAGTAATCGTCGGTGTAGGTGTTGGAGTCAATGTCGGCGTTAGGGTGGTGGTATTCGTTAGTGTGGCTGTGACTGTGATAGTCGGGGTCGGGGTAGCAGTTATGGTCAGCGTTAGGGTTGCGGTATTTGTTGGTGTGGCCGTAACAGTAATTGTCGGCGTAGGCGTTGGGGTCAAGGTTGGCGTTAGGGTGGCGGAATTAGTTGGTGTGGCTGTGACAGTGGTAGTCGGGGTCGGGGTAGGAGTCATGGACGGCGTCAGAGTTGCGGTATTTGTTGGTGTGGCCGTAACTGTAATCGTCGACGTTGGCGTTGGGGTCAAGGTCGGCGTTAGGGTGGCGGAATTAGTTGGTGTGGCTGTGACAGTGGTGGTTGGAGTCGGGGTAGGAGTCATGGACGGCGTCAGAGTTGCGGTATTTGTTGGTGTGGCCGTAACTGTAATCGTCGGCGTTGGCGTTGGGGTCAAGGTCGGCGTTAGGGTGGCGGAATTAGTTGGTGTGGCTGTGACAGTGGTGGTTGGGGTCGGCGTAGGAGTCATGGACGGCGTCAGGGTTGCGGTATTTGTTGGTGTGGCCGTAACTGTAATCGTCGGCGTTGGCGTTGGGGTCAAGGTCGGCGTTGTGGTGGCGGAATTAGTTGGTGTGGCTGTGACAGTGGTGGTCGGGGTCGGAGTCGGGGTTGAGGTCGGCGTTAACGTGGCGGTATTCGTGGATGTCGATGTAGTAGTTGTAGTTGGAGTAGAAGTCAGTGTCAACGTAGGTGTCAAGGTCGGGGTATTAGTCCGGGTGGAGGTTGTTGTCACAGTTGGGGTGGGAGTCGATGTCAAAGTTGGAGTGCGCGTAAGAGTGTTGGTTGTCGTATTAGTTGGCGACGTGGTCCCAGTTGGGCTTGGCGTTGATGTGGGTGTCAATGTCGGGGTGTTCGTCGGAGTGGGGGTTGTAGTTACGGTTGGAGTAGGGGTTGATGTTGGCGTGGGCGTGCGCGTAGGCGTGTTCGTGGGGGTATTAGTAGCCGACGTGGTCCCAGTCGGACTGAGAGTTGGTGTGGGGGTCAATGTCGGGGTGTTCGTCGGAGTGGGGGTTGTAGTTACGGTTGGAGTAGGGGTTGATGTTGGCGTGGGCGTGCGCGTAGGCGTGTTCGTGGGTGTATTAGTGGGTGAGGTGGTCCCGGTCGGACTTGGAGTGGGTGTTGGCGTATGCGTTGGAGTGTTGGTTGGGGTCGGAGTGGGTGTCACGGTGGGTGTATTCGTGGGCGTAGGAGTCGGAGTCTTGGTGGGCGTGTTCGTGGGTGTATTGGTGAAAGATGTGGTCCCGGTTGGGCTTGGAGTGTGGGTAGGAGTTTGTGTCGGTGTATTCGTGGGGGTCGGTGTAGGAGTGGTAGTTGGCGTCGGGGTCGGAGTCGGGGTAGGTGTCCTAGTTGGAGTGTTGGTTGGGGTCGGGGTAGGTGTCCTAGTTGGAGTGTTGGTTGGGGTCGGGGTGGGTGTCACGGTGGGTGTATTCGTGGGCGTGGGAGTCGGAGTCCGGGTAGGAGTAACGGTCGGCGTGTTCGTGGGTGACGTGGTCCCTGTAGGGGTATTCGTCGGAGTGGGAGTAATGGTTGGTGTGTTTGTCGGAGTGGGTGTGGGGGTTCTTGTCGGAGTTGGCGTTGGAGTATTGGTCGAAGTAGGTGTAGGGGTGTGGGTTGGTGTAGGAGTGGGAGTAAGAGTCGGAGTCGGAGTGGGCGTGTTCGTAGGAGTTGGCGTCGGGGTCCTGGTAGGTGTAGGGGTAGGCGACGTCGTTGGTGTCGGGGTGGGGGTGTTAGTGGGGGTAGGCGTTGGAGTCCTCGTGGGCGTAGGGGTGGGGGATGTCGTTGGTGTCGGGGTGGGGGTGTTAGTGGGGGTAGGCGTCGGAGTCCTTGTAGGGGTGGGCGTAGGCGACGTTGTTGGTGTCGGGGTGGGTGTGCTCGTCGGGGTCCTTGTGGGCGTGGGAGAAGGTGTAGGAGTTGGGGTCAAAGTCGGGGTGGGCGTGGGAGTTCTGGTCGGAGTGGGGGTAGGGGTATTGGTCGGAGTGGGAGTCGGGGTGATGGTGGGAGTGGGGGTCGGGGTCCGGGTAGGAGTCGGGGAAGGCGTGGGCGTCGGGGTTGGGGTTGGCGTGATCGTCGGCGTGGGTGTCGGAGTTCTTGTGGGGGTAGGGGTGGGGGTATTTGTTGGTGTCGGAGTTGGAGTAGGACTTCTCGTGGGGGTTGGAGTGGGTGTATTGGTAGGCGTAGGAGTTCGAGTGGGGCTATTGGTGTAAGTATAAGTATTGGTATAAGTGAAAGTAGGGGTAACCGCGACCGTCGGGGTATAGGTGTAGGTATGCGTCGGGGTCGGCGTAAAGGTATACGTATAGGTATAAGTGTAGGTGTAGGTATAAGTATGGGTGGGAGTTGGTGTTATGGCCGGGGTCGGGGTATAGGTAAAGGTATGAGTGTATGTTGGGGTAAATGTGTTCGTGGGCGTGTTGGTAAAGCATGGCCGATTCACCGATACAGTACCCGAAGTTTTAGTGCCGCCGGAATAGCCTACGCTTGCTTGATCGGTGATCGTTTGGCATTGGTTTCCAGCCCAGTAATAATCTTCCATGACCGCAAGAAGGGTTACGCAAGTATTACCGGGGAAGTACCCCCAAGTTGCAGGAGACCCACCATTTGCCGCTGGTTCCGGCCAGCTGGCGTTCGAGTTGTAATCAATGGCTGTCGTGGATACCGCCGGAATGATCCAGCCGATAAAGGAGAAAGGAGTTGTCCCTGTTTGGGTATCTGTCAGCGTCACTCCGCCGCTTGTGACTGGCCCTCCTGTGTTGCAAATGGAAATTTGAAATGTCACGAACATGTCCCCGCCGCTTTCGCTTGCCGATACGAGGCTTTTTGTTATCGCAAGTGTCGCGGGCCCTACAGTCGCCTGAGGCGGGGGTATCGTCGTGGAGACAGTTTCAAAAAGAGCGCCGCCGCAATTACTGGTGCTGTAATCCCCGTCGGTGGTGGAAGCCGTAAATGGTACTATCTGACCAGTCACAGGGTTGAAAATGCCCTGGCCCCAACAGCAAGCGCCGGAAGTGGTGCTGACATTCACCGGACTTCCCCATCCGCTGGTGCTGAAGTTGGTCGCATACCAATTAGTGGCGGGAGGGGTGGAAGGGTTTCCTGCACTCACATAATCCAATTTAACACCGCTGGTACCGCTGGTAATTTCAGAATGTTGTCCGTTGGAACAAGTGATATCCAGTATCCCAGGATGAATACATATTGTTGCAGGCGGTGTTCTGCGTATAGACGGATACGAAAACTTGACTGCCGGTTAATAAGGATGTGGGAACGGTGATACAACCAGGCGGGCAGGATCCCGTACCGTCCCAGTTACAATAAGCCACCTGGCCCAAGTAAACGCCACCAACATAGACTTGGGACCAGTCGTCACTAGCGACGCAGATTTTGGCCGAGGAAGGGGTACATTGGGAAAAGGATTTCATTGGATACAGGCAAGCAAATACAAGCGCGATCAGGGCGGTAAATTTTGATATTTTCGCTAAAAATTTGATAACCATTTAATCCCAATTTAATAGGGTTAAAAAAAACCAGGAACCCCCGAATTATACTCAAAACGATTTCAAGGCTTGATTAATTTCGTTAATTTTATCGCTTTTTTTCAATTATATTTAGAAGTCATGTAAGAATTAACTCCATGACAAGGGCTTAATTTAAAGGTTTTTTGGTAATTTTATTAAATATACATTTTTTTAGGATAATCCCTTTATACATTCATGATTATGGGAAATTTACTTCGCCAAAAACACTGTTTAAGGGCTTATTCCAACCCTAATTCCTGCTTGAGATTCTCCGAGACGCTCCCGGCTCACGGGCAACCGGGTGGCAGCCTTATCCGAGAGAACCGCATGGTACTTCCGGTCCCCCTCATGCTCTAGTTCCTTTAGGAAATCAAGATTGATGATGGCGCTTCGATGGATCCTGAGAAAGCGGTTGGGGTCGAGCCTTTGGGCCAGGGTGTCCAACCGGTCATCCACGAGAAGCTCCTGCCCCTCCACCAGAAGCAGGGCGTAATGGTCCTTCGCGACCACTGCCGAGACTTTGGAGGGATCAAAAACCTTGTATTTGTTCCCGCACTTAACCGCCATTCGCCTGCGCACCTGCCCGTCCTTTAAACTCCCAGCGAGCTGGTTGAGGTTGTCGCTGGAAGGCGACTTCATTTTCTTGCGCATTTTTTCCAATGTTTCGGACAGTCTCTCCGGGACAACTGGCTTCACCAGGTAATCCATGGCCGATAACTCGAAGGCTTTCAAGGCATGTTCGCTGTAGGCAGTCACGAACACTACTGCCGGGCCCGATTCACCGAGGGCTTGGGCCGTCTCCAATCCGTTGAGTTCCGGCATCTCAATATCGAGAAAAACCAGGTCGGGTTTCAGGTCCTGGACAAATTGCAGTGCCTCTAATCCGTTCGAGGCTTCCCCCACCACTTGGATGTCCTTGAAGTCCCCCAAAAGTCTTTTAAACCTGGTCCTGGCCGGCGCCTCGTCGTCCACGATGATCGCACGTATCATTTCGCCTCCCTATTGATGAGTTCCGGGGAATGAAAGGGCATCCTCAAAGTGATGATGGTACCCCCGCCATCCCTCGATGATATCTCTAATATTCCTTCCGGGCCATAGCCCAATTCCAAACGCTTCCTTGTATTTTCCAGAGCGGTGCCGGAGCCCTTATATGGCGATTGACCGAAACCCACTCCGTCGTCCTCCACGGTCACTGCCAGATATCCGTTCTGGAGCCCAGCCCTGATCCAAATGCGGCCTCCTGAGGCCCTGGGCGACAGCCCGTGCTTGACGGCGTTCTCCACCATCGGCTGCAAGAGCAGGACAGGAACCTGTACCTTCGCCGGCTCAAACCCCTCGCCCACCTCGAACTCCGCGGATAATCGGGATCCAAAACGAACCTGTTCGATGTCCAGGTAATTCCGGCAGAACTCCAGTTCCTCCTGGAGTGAGTGGCTGGTCTTTGAGGCGGCCGATAAAATACCCTGGTATAGGGCGGAAAGTTTGACAACTACCTTTTCAGCCTTAGAGGGATCCGCGGGGATCAAGGCCGCCACAGTATTGAGTGTGTTAAAAAGAAAATGGGGGTTCATTTGGTCCTTCAGCTTGGTCAAAAGGGCCTGGAGTCTTTCCTTCTCCAATTCCTCCGCCCTTAACAAGCTCTGCCGGGCCGCGTCCCGAAGGTCCTGCCAGTTCTTCAGAAGGAAAAGGGCCAGTAAAAAAAGCCATCCCAAGAAAATGGCGTTCCCGTAATATTTCCATTGAAAGGTGCCGGGAATAGGATCCCCCGCGAAGTAATAATTGATTCCCGCCACCATCAAACGCGATGCCAGGAATATGCCGGGTGGGACGATAAAAGCCAGCAGAAGCAAATACCAGCCGACGCCATGGTTGGGCCCTGATTGTTGCTTCCCCCTGGCCCAAATTCCCTCGAAAAGCAGATAAATTTTCATCATAGCCATCGCGAATAGCACCACAAGGGTGGCCTCTAATAAGCTCCAGGCCCAAAGGAATAAAGAAAGGTGCCAATCCCCCCAAACCAAGGACACCAGGAGCGTCCAAAGGGGATTCCAGAAAAAAAGGAGTTTCAGGAAGGACAGCAGGAACTCATTCCCAAAATCAAGGGTAAATATCTTTTTAATGATCCGTTTCAATGAGTTCCTTCCAAATAAACGCCCGGAAAAAGTTAAGCGAGCCGAGGCTGGTAGATGAGACGCCTTACCGCGAATGATACGGCTTTATTATCATAAAAAAAACTAGCGGACGGCAACCTCTCTTACCGGTTTGATTCCGGCGCCTATTAATGTACCTCTTTTAAGAATGGGATAACGCCGGAAAAGAGGGAGGGGTCTGAAGAAAGATAGATTCATCCGGAATTTCGGCCTCAAGGCCCCGGCTTTTGCCGGAGCCCGGCCGATACCCGGGGTTATAACCCGGGCAAGGGTGCGGTCTTGATCTCCAGCCTCTTGGCCGGGAATTGAGGCAGCTAGCGATGCCCTAAAGGTAAATTATTGGAAAGACAGGCCTTATTTAAGTGGGGATTTCCGAATAGGCGGAATAATTCACCGAACGGACGTTTCGACTGGACCGTTTTCAATGTTTAAAACGGTAAGGGATCTGAATTATTATCCCATCTTTAGCGTTATATTCTTGATGCGTTTTGGGCCGAATTGCCCGTCATTCTTTAAAGCGAAAGATCATTCTATGGTGAAATTATTTTTCTCGATTTTACTTTTGATAAACTTGGCGTCATTCCTTTACGCGGAGCCCCTTCCCCCCTTAGAAACAGGGGTGCCAGTTCCGGAAGCCGATAGCTCTCCTCCCTTAATGCCAGAAGCCGTAAAAAGCGCGGCGGATTATTTTCCGGCCCAGCCAGGAGCCAAGTGGGTTTATTCCTATTTGGATTTGAGCCCTAAAGATCCGGCGAAATCCACCCGGACCGTCGAGTGCGTGAGCCGAAAAATCACCTCCGACGGCTCCATCCGTGTGGTCCTCGAGACAACCGATAGCGGGCGCCAATTCAGGGACAGGTATGTCGTGGAAACAACGCAAGTGAACCATACCGCGCGCGCCGACCGGATTTTCAAGGGGGATTTCGTCTTTAAGCTCCCTAAATCGGGTCCCACCGAGGCTTGGTCTATTCAGGAAAAAAACGGGACCCTTCATCAATCAACCGCCAGTTACGGACAGACTCAAGCAGGGGATAAAATTTATTCCGATTGCGTCATCGTGGAGGAAAAAGTTATCCAGAACGGCAATACCCTCTTTACCGTGGATTACTATTACGCTAACGGGACCGGCTTGGTCAGCATGATGGTATTCTCGGGGGAAGGGCAACTCCTTCCCGACCAGTCCTTCATCCTCTCCAGCGGTCCTTTCCCTTCCGCAAACTGAGCCGGCCAAGATTCCCGGGCCTTAAAAGGTCGGCTGATCCGGGTGCTGGACGAATCTTTGCATCCGGCCCAAAGGCGGCATTCCCGGGCCTTGCCTCCAAGCTCCGCTCTCCAAGGGCATATCCTTGAAGGCCGACAAGAGAAAGGAAAGATTGAAATTGAAAAAACCTTCCAGACTATCGGAACCTTCCTGCGTATGGGAATACCTGAATCCTAAGTCCGCGGGGATTCCGGTAAAGGCGCAGGTGAGTTTTGTTTCTAGGTGAATTTCCGCACCGAAGGACCACTGGGACTGGTTCAATTCGTCGAATGCCCCATCTGAAAAGGCGTCCAGGACTAAATCCTCGAAGTAAAAGCTGGGGTTCCATAATCCCCCGTGAATATTGAATACCGGAACGGCATAATCCACCGACGCCGTCATTCCCTTCAAACCACCCAAGGCGTTCGCGTATCCCCGTAATGTCGGAAATACCGTATCGTTGTTTTGTTGGTCCTCGATTCCCACCCATCCCACTTCCAGCTCGCTGTGGGGCAGGTATTGCTTGAGGGTAAGATAAGCGTAGGCGCCCGTGCGGTCACGGTAGGAACCCCAAGACTCCCTTTCCAAGGGAGTCGTCAGAAGGAGGCTCAAGCTGGTGGATGGAAAATAATAGGATTGGATTAAAAAGGGGTCCCACTCGGTTTTGGTGAAGTCGTCATCCAGATCGAGGCCCAAATCAAGCTGGTCGAGTCCGGGCGAGACCTTCAAGACCAGGGGATAGGCCGTCTGGAACAGCAATTCCCTGCTGTTGATTTCGGTATATTCCACCGCTGAAACCCAAGGGGAGAAAAAAAGGTTGCTGAGGTCCAAGTCGATTTTCGCGTGATGATCCTGGAAATCATATGCGGGGAGAAGGGTGTAAGCGAATTGGTAAAGGGCGTCGGTCCCAACCAGTCCCAGGCCGATCCAGGAACGACCCGAGCTGAATTCTCCCAAGGGGAAATGGAACGCTTGGGGGGCCATCCAACCCAGATTGTCCGTATAACCCCCTTCTTTCACGTCCGCCCGGTTGAGTTCGAAACCGGGTTCCGGAGTGCTCCGGGTCGTCTTTAACCGGTAGGATTTGGGCTTTGGCGGGACTCGGTAAAGATCGTTGCCGTAGGAATTAAGTCCGGCGTAATAAAGCTGGTCCTTTTCCGGATCATAAGCCGGCGATGCCGCGTAACCCGAATCCGTCAATCGCGACAGCTTCCGGGTTGAAAAATCGTAACGGTATAGGCCGTAGCACTTATTGAAATTCGCGTTGAAATAAAGATGGTTTCCCTCCAATTGGGGGTTTCGTTCCAGAAAGGCGCTTGGAACCAGCGGTTTGAGGAATCCCTTTTCCAAGTCCAACATATAAAGGTTGTATTGTCCGTATTCCCTCTTGGCCGTCACTACCACGCGTTTTTCGTCCGATATTATTTCATCCACCATAAAATCCAAACTGAAAAGAAATTTTCTTTTACCATCCGAAGGATCCCAGGAATAAAGATTCGATCCGAAATTTTCCCGCCGGTCCTTGGAATACAAAATCCTTCCATTAGGCAGGACTTCGAAGGCCCTGTAAGAATCTTCCATTAAAACCCGGTCTTGCCCGGACGCTGGATCCTTCTCATGAAGGGAGAAGTCATAGCCATAGTTCAACGTGTTGGCAAAACCCTCCTTAAGCTCGAAGAGAGAATAATAAAGTTTTCCCCCTCGCGCCCTCAAGGAAGGTCCCAGGGTCGAGGTGGAGACAAGTTTTCGTTCCTTCCCGAAATCCAAATCCCTCTCCATGATTTCATGAAAGGTGTAACCATCGAAAATTCCGGTTTTGATGGTGTAGGCGGTTTTGTAATAAAGCTTTCCCCCCGAAATTTGAAGACCGTCCAGGGACCAACCCCGCCTGGTGAGTTGTTCCCCTTCCTCCTTGAAATCACCCGCCTGGGGGCCGATGGATTTCCTCCAGTCCTCCCAAAGTTCCGGGATTGACTTTCCCCCAAATGCCTTTTCCGCCGAGGGGTCCAGTGAAAGGCAGGGCAGGATCGGCGAGAGATATGAAAGTAGGTTGCCCCCGTAACTCGAGTAAAACTCCGAAAACTTTTCCTCCCCGTAGGTCTGGGCCAGGTACTTGTGGAACCCTCCCCCGGCCTCATAAACGGTGTCATCAGGGTATTCCAGGGGGGTGTAACTGGCCTTCATCAGGGAGGGAAACCGGTTGTCCTTGGCGGAGGCCAAAAGATAAGCGTCGAAAAATCCGTCATTCAACCTGCCGCTGTAGGGGCTGGGCTGGGACTCGCTGTAAACCGCGAACCCTTCGTCGATCCAATCGGGCAATTCCAGGTTCGGGTCAGCGGAATTTCCAGCCCACCGGGTGATCAAGCCTGGCAGACCCGAGACATGATTCAGGTGAAGCATGTGCGTGTATTCATGGACCCCTACGTCCATCCACCAATTCTCAGCCGGCAATTCCAATGAGGAGGAGGAGTAAGTGAATAGCTGGATGACCCGGTCCACCGGATCGGTCAGCCCGTTGGAGTAGGTCCCCATATCCTGGATCACGATCGCGCTTAAAGGGGGCACATGGTTACCCGTGAGCTTTTCAACCGAAGGCTTGAAATGTTCCAGGACTTGGAGCGCTTTCCAAGCCTGGAGCTCATAGCCCGGCTTGTAAAAAACAACGAAGGAGCCTGTCTTGAGGGTCTTCCAATCCCAACCTGAGCGCGCGGTACCCGGGGCCAGGAAAAAAACAGCCCCGAAAAGGAAAAACAGCCGAAATGTAAAAACATTGGAACGCTTGCTCATTTTCCAGCGATAACCGCGAAATCGATCCAGCCTTTCTCGACATTAACGCTGAGGAGCTTCACATTCACTCGGCTCCCCACATCCAGGCCCTTCGCCCCCTGGGTGAGATAGCCTTCCACCGGGGGATGGATCAGCCTCACCCAAGTCCCCTTTCCGGAAGCGCCAGTGACGATGGCCTCGAATTTCTCCCCGATCCGCTTGGCGAGGAAGGAGGCGGCAGCTGATTTCCTCATCCTGCGCTCTACCTTGTCCGCCGCGTTCTCCTGCTGGGTGCAGTGGGACGCAAGGAAGGTCAATTCCGCCGTGCCATAGGGTGGATTCTTCTTTTCTAGCGCCGCCTTCAACAGCCTCTGTGTGACCAGGTCCGGGTATCTTCGGTTGGGCGCGGTCGAGTGGTTGTAGTCGCTGACGGCCAGCCCGAAATGGCCCAGGGGGGCCTCCCCTGGTTTCTCCATGACGTACTCCCCCCGCCCTAAAAGTTTGACGACGGTCAGGGAAAGGTCCGGAAACCTCAGGAGATCCTTGGTTTTTTGCTTGGCCAGGAAGGCGCTCAGGGCCTTGGAATCGGGCTCGGCCGGCAGTTTCTCACCCATTCCCGCCGCCACCTCGGTGATGCGCTCCCATCTTTCGGGAACCTTCACCACCCTGCGGAGGGTGGGAAAACCCTTCTGGTCCAGGAACCTGGCGGTGGTCCCGTTGGCCGCGACCATGAAATCCTCGATCAACTCACCCGCGCGGTTTTGTTTCTCCTGCCTCATGTCCACCACCATGCCGTCCTGGGTGACGGGCCTGGGCTGGAGGGTGGAAAGTTCCAGCGCGCCTTGCTCGTGGCGCAAGGCCCTCAATTTTTGAGCGGCTTGATCCTGGAGGCGCAGCTGTTGGTCCATCCCCTTCACGCGCTCCGCCGCCTCCGGCAAGGGTCCCTTTCCCTCCAGCCAATCCCCCACGCTGTGGTAAGCCAGCTTGGCCTGGTTTTTCACGAGGGCCCGGTAGACCTGGGAGGCCGTCACTCGGCCGTCCTGGTCCAGGTCCATCTCCACCACCAGCGCCAGTCTTTCTTGGTTTTCCGACAGGGACGTCAAATCCGTGGAGAGCTTTTCCGGAAGCATCGGGAAGGTATGAACCCCGGTATAGACCGATGTGGTGTTGGCCTGGGCTTGGAGGTCCAAGGGCGAACCGAGGGGAACCAGGGCGTCCACGTCCGCGATGGCCACCCAGACGCGGGTTTTTCCCCCGCCTAAATCCTCGGCCACTGTGATCTGGTCCAGGTCCTTGGAATCGTCGTTGTCAATCGAGCACCACAGGAGGCTGATCATGTCTTTGAGAAGGTGTTGGGGGTCCTTCGCCGGGCCCTGGATCTCGTTCAATTGTTTCAGGGCTTCGGGGGAAAATACCGCCTTAAGGCCGTATTCGGACATGGCTTGATCCGCGATCCACTCCAGGAAACTGCTCTTCAGGAAGCTTTTCTTATGGCCGTCTGTATCCATGATTTAATTTCCTTTCATGCCCTCTTATCCCTCATTGGACATTCTAGTTAATCTCGGGCTCCATTAATTTAAAATTTAGAATTGAAAATTTAAAATTTCTTTTTATTCGATTAATGCCGACCTCATTTATCATCCATTTTCCATTCTTCATTGTTCATTTTTAATTATCCCTTGAGTACCCCCATCGGGTTATCATCAACCATCAGCCAAGGAGCTGCGGAATGGATGAGTTGGTTTGCCTGAAATGCGGGAAAGAAATGGATAGCGAATGGGCCCCCTGCCCCCATTGCGGTTGGAAATTGCCCGAGGAGTGGGAGATTTCCCAGGAAGAAATGGAAGCGGAGCAGGCTTCCCCGAGGTTCTTATCCAGCCCCCGCCGATGGATCCGCCTCACAGCCTGGATTGTCCTGGCCGCCGCCCTGGCGGGTTTGTTGATCTATTTGAGACTCTAAACGCCGCCCATCCGATTAACAAAACCCACCCAATAAGGGTGAATCCTAGGGAAAAATACGCAAGGGTGGGATGGTATTCCATCCTCACGCGGTGTTCGCCGGCCTTGTCCAGGACCACTGCCCGGAACGCTCCGTCGGCGCGCAGGATGGGCTTCTCTACACCGTCCACCCAAGCCCTCCAACCAGGGTAGTAGGAGTCGGAGAGGAAAAGAAATCCAGGCCTCGTGTTTTTACAGGACAATTCCAGGGAACCGTTTCCATACCTTGTGATTTCGGCCTCCCCGGCCCGCCCCTTCTCCCAAGACAGCTTCTCCTCCGGCTCCTTTTCCAATAGGACCTGCTCCCTGAGGTCGAATGTGTTTTTTGAGATTCTCCCGATCGCGTCCGGGGCGGAGGGGACCCATTCATAACCTCCCGCCACGAAGGCCCTGGGAGCCGCCTGGAGGTTCACGACTGTTTCCTCACGGTAGGGTTTCCAACGGTTCGTCGGGTGGTTCGCCAAATCCTTGTCGAAGAGGTATTTGAGATCGATCAAGTCCGACAGGGGGGAATCCCAATTCGACTGGAGCGCCGTCAGGTAATCCGCAGTCTCGCGGATCAATACCGTGTCCGCGAACCGGCTCAAGGGCTGGGAAACACGGGGTATCATTTCCCACTCGAAGTACTTGTCTCCCTGTATCCGGGGCAGTTCCTTGTCCCGAAGCGCCTCGGAAGTGACGTCCCCGGGACATTTGGGGGCGCCCGAAAAGAAAACATCCTGCTTCATGCCTCGAATGAAGTCCTTATCGTAGAGCCAAAGGTCAAGCACGGCGCCCGCGGTCAGGACGGCAGGCAAAAGCAAGGCCAGCATCCGCTTGGGGCCGTTCGACCGCTTCAAGATTCCACCGGTCCACCGCCGCCAGGATCCGCTGAATTCCTCCAGGGACAATCCCGCGGCGCAGGACAGGCAAAAAAGGGTTAATAGCATGATCCGCCCCACGCTTCGGCTGCGTCCGAATCCCGGAAGAACCGCGTAAAAAAAATTGTAAATCCAGTGGGAAAGGACGGTCGAGTCCCCCATCGCCAGCAAGGTGAATAAAACCGCCAGGACCCAAAACCACCTGATGAGGGGTCTTCGCCCCGCCCAAACCAAACCGGCCAGGGCCAGGAACAGGGGAATCAATCCGATATAGGTGGCCATCTCATGGTATCCCCCATTGTTCTCGGGAAAATAACTCGCCATCAAGGGGGACCCCAGGTAAAAGGGTTTGATGAAATAGGTCAGGTTCCGTGGGTTCGTGAAATCCGTCATGATTTTCGAGTAGCCCCAATCCCACCGGTTACTGCGGCTGATGAATAGAAAGGACGGCAGCCATTGGGCGGCCGAAAGAACCAAGGACAACAAAACCGTACCGGCTCCTCCCAGGAGGAATTGCCGGAAACTGATCTTCTTCCCGATCCAATAGGCCAGAAAGAAGAACGCCGCGATCATGTAGGAATAAAAGGTGATCTGGGGATGCCCTTCTAGAACTTGCAGACCCATGATGGTCCCGGCGGCTGCCAGGTTTGTTATTTTAAAATTCTCCGTGCAGCGCTTCAGGAAATATAGGGCTAAGGGAAACCAAGCGCTGGCCCAGACCATGTTGATCCCCCCGGCTTCCGTATGGGAGAGGAAATAGCTGGAGAATGCGAAGCTCATTCCCCCGAGAAAGGATCCCCAGCTTCCCCCGCCAAGAGCCTTGATGAACAGGTAGGTTCCGAATGCCGCGATGAAAAAATGGATGAAACTTAACCAGGTCATGCCATAGGCCACTGGCAGAATGAGGTAAATGAGATTGAAGGGGGAGAATGCGCCGACGTTCAATGTTTCGGGAAACGGGTTTCCAAGAGCGGCGTAGGGCTCCCAAAATGCCGGGTCGCCGCTTTTTAAACTCTGAACCCAGAAATACCGGAAGGGAAAGTTGAAGTCGATATCCTGTACTCCAATGAGTTCCTGAGGATGGGTGAGAGGGTGCCGCAACAAGACGGAAATATAAAGAAGGAACCCCGCCGCGGCTATTAGGGCTGCCCGGTCCCATATGGGAATGGGACCCTTTTCTTGAACCGCATGGTTGAGCTTCCAGGCCAAGGGAAAAAAAGAATTCTTTCGATCTTCCCCCATGAAAAGCGTCTTGAGTTTCCCTCGGAAGAAAAAGGCAAACAAAGCCAAAATCCAGGAAAGACTCATGATCGGGACTTTATAGGAGTCCGGCAAAAGGCCGCTTAAAAAATATTGGCTCAAAAGGAAAAGGGTTCCATAGAAAAGAACCAGGGGGCTTGGCCATTGGGGCTTACGGGTTCCACGAACACCCAAACCCGCCGGTTTGCGGTGAGCCCTGGGCCTCGACTTTTTCAGACCTGCCATATATTCCCTTCGGTTTCAATCCAACCAGGGGTTCAATCTCGAGGGTTATTTGACCTGGATCTGATCCACCCAGGTCCCGAATGAGGTGGTGATGACCAGGTAATAGGTCCCGGGAAGATAGGGGGTCCCGTGTTTAGTGGGCATATTCGCAGGCAGGGTGAATTCCGATCCGGGATTCAATTTGGCTATTCCGAAACCCAATACCTCCTCGAAAGAGGAATCAATCAGCTGGATCTTGACGTCAGTGGGCGCTGGAAAAATCGGCGGGCGGACATTCAAGGGCTGGATCTTGTCCCAGGGATTGGGAAAAACCATCTGGGTGACCGGCGTCAGCTTGAAAAAAGGCGTGTGGGTGGGTTTGGGGCCGGAACCGCCGCTTCCCTGGTCCCCGCTTTTGCCGCAGGAAGCCAATAGGGCCATACCCAGGATCATTGGCCCCAGGAACAAGGAAAACGCCGTTGGTTTTTTTATTCGCGCGAAAACCATCTTTAGGCCTCGAAATTTATCCCTAAGATAAAATCCCCCCGTGAAACTTTCAAAAGAATTACGAAAAAGAATACCACCCCCGGATGATCCCATCCTCAAATAAAGCTGAAATAAAGGATTAATCATCAAATATCCATATTGGGGGTTCATCACTGGGGATGAGTTGGATTAATATGATAAGAATTCCGGTCAAGGACGGGGCATTTGACGAAAAAGAAAAGGAAAGACTTCATTCCCCAAAACCCGCCCGTTCCCGCGGAACCAATCCCCGAGGTCCCCTCCAACGGGGTGTTCTCCCCTGTTCCTCCGGCGGATCCAATACCCGTCATAGCCCGCCACCAGGCTCCGTCTTCCACCGCCGCACAGCCCCCCTCGTTTCTTTGGATTTACGCCATCCTTCTCGTCTTGGCCGTATTGTTGTTTTACCTTCCCGTTCTCAATAACGAATTCGTCAACTGGGATGACCGGGACACGATCCTGGAAAACCTCCATATCCAACACCTCAATTCCGGCTCTCTTCTCTGGATGCTGACTACTTTCCATTCCAGTAACTGGATCCCCCTGACCTGGCTTACTTTCGCCCTAAACTTCAGGATGTCCGGCCCAAACCCTGCGGCTTTTCACATGACTAATATCCTCCTCCACGCGATAAATACCGTTTGGGTTTTTCTTCTCAGCGTCAAAATCCTCGTCCTGGCGGAAAGGAACTCCAAGGGGCCTGACGGATTCTCTCGATTCCGGGTGCCCCCCATTCCCGCGGCCCTCATGACCGCCATCCTTTTCGGGCTTCATCCCATCCACGTGGAATCGGTGGCCTGGGCCACCGAGCGAAAAGATGTCCTCTATAGTTTCTTTTATCTTCCGGCCATGTTTCTGTACCTGGAATACGCCGCATCTCCCGCGAGGAAAACTTCCCAGTTGTACGCATGCCTGGGTTTGTTTCTTTTGTCCTTGATGTCCAAACCCATGGCGGTGAGTCTTCCCTTCGTATTACTGGTCTTGGATTATTGGCCTCTTCAGCGCTGGGCCGGGGAAAGGGCCGTGGTTCTCAAGGAGAAAATCCTTTTTTTCATCCTGTCCGCCGCGGGAGCGGTTCTTTCCTTCCTCGCGCACGCCCATTTCATTTCCCCGGCCGTGAACTTGAACGAGGTTTCCAAAATCCTTAACGCCTTCCGGTCCCTCATCTTTTACATCTGGAAAATGGCGCTACCGGTGGAACTTCTCCCCATGTATCCCTTTCCCCAACAGCCAGGGTCTCTCTATCTCTTCGAGAACCTCTTTTCCCTGGCCTTGGTGGCCCTTATTTCCTGGGCCTGTTGGCGTTACAGGCATCAGGCGCCTTATTTGGGCGCGGCCTGGTTTTATTACCTGGTCTCCCTAGCCCCCGTCGTGGGCGTCATTCAGGTGGGCTATCAGGCCGCGGCGGACCGCTATACCTATCTTCCCTGCCTGGGCCTCTTCCTTCCGGTCGCCGGGTACGCCGCCTATCGGATTTCCAACCGGTACTTGGCCTTGGGGCTGGTTTACCTTTTGATGGTCTCGGGTTACGGTTTCGCGACGGTCAGGCAAATCGCCCTTTGGAAAAATTCCCAAACCCTATGGGAAAGCGTCACAAAGGTTTATCCGGATGACTCCCAGATCGCCCATACCTACCTCGGCGGTTGGCTGATGGAAACTGGAAAAATCGACGACGCCCTGAGGGAATTCCAGAAAGCCATGACCATTCCCCCCGTCTTCACCACGACCCATAATGGGTACGCCTCAGTGCTTCTTTACAAGGGTGACATCAACCAGGCGCAGGAGGAATTCGAGGCCGCCGCCGCGTCCGATCCCCTCTACCGGCCCGCGCGGATGAACCTCTGGTCCATCTACGAGCATAAGGGCATGCACGAGGCCGCGGTGAGGGTCATGCGGGAGGTCATCACGAGCGATCCTGAGGAGCCGGAGGCTTACAGCCGTCTGGGAGTGAGCTATGGTTTCCTGAAAAAATTTCCCGAGGGGGAGGACGCCTTCCGGAAGGCCCTGGCCCTGGACCCTTACAACCCCCAGAACCTGGTTAACCTGGCCACCGTGATCCAGTGGGAGGGCCATCCGGACCAGTCGCTGGAACTATACCGTAAAGCCGTCCAGGCGAGCCCGAATATCCCGGTTTTCTACCTGAAGATGGCCGACCTTTACCTGGACCAGAAAATGAACGCCCAGGCCCTCCAGATGTTGAACAAGGCATTGGAGATGAACCCCGTGAGCCCGAAGGTCGTGCGGGAGATCGGAGAGGATTATCAAAGCGCCGGCCAGAAGCAGGTCGCCCAGGAATGTTTCAAGAGGGCCCAGATGCTGGAGAATTCCGCGGGAAGATAATCGAGAACAACCAAAAAGATCTGTTTAACCACAGCTGTGCTTCGCACAGCACAGTACACCGCACACAATAGCGGGGTGTCGGAGATAGTTAAACATCACGAAAATTTAGTGAATTTGCTTTTTACCATAAAACAGTTTCAATCTTTAAGCAAATT
Organism: candidate division FCPU426 bacterium; assembly: GCA_963796105.1. Taxonomy (GTDB): domain Bacteria; phylum Oederibacteriota; class Muellerivitia; order Muellerivitales; family Muellerivitaceae; genus CAWCKJ01. Next base: position 11,309 of record CAWCKJ010000008.1, on the reverse strand, counting down.
AGATTTTTTACTGTGTCTTTGTGGTTCCAGCGGAACCTGTTGTAAAGTTTTTTAAAGTTTGAGGTTCTAAGGCGTCTTGGCGCAGCGGCATCCGTGCTTGCCGTATTGGAAGTCCGGAATATTATTCCCGCGGTCGGCGGACCTCATTTCGTTGAGCTTGTCGGTCCAGGACCCGCCCCTGAGAACCTTGTATTGCCCGCTGGCAGGGCCCTGGGGATTTTTGTTGGGGCTGTCGGCGTAATAGGTGTCGCCGTACCAATCCTGGCACCACTCCCAGAGATTCCCGACGATGTCATAGAACCCGAAAGGATTGGCTTTCTTGCTTCCGACCGGATGGGTCTTCCCTAAAGAATTGTCCAAATACCAGCCATATTCCCCGCCCTGGTTGGCGTCCGATCCCCAGAAATAGTCGTAACCCGTCCCGGCCCGGACCGCCTTTTCATACTCCGCCTCGGAGGGCAGCCGCTTCCCTGCCCATTTGCAGTAGGCCTCCGCGTCATACCAGCTGATATTCATGACGGGCATTTTCCCGCGGCCCAAGCCCCCATCGTCAGGCTTTTGGCGGCGGGTGGCGGAACAAAACCTGTCATATTGGTCGAAAGTGACAGGATAGCGGTCCAGGCAATAGGCGCTCAGCCAAACCTTGTGCCTGGGATGCTCATTGTCGAAGCCCTTGTTCACGGGCGAACCCATCCAGAAAACACCGGCCGGCACTAAAACCATATTTCCGGAACTTTTCGGTTTTTTCTTGGGTTGCTCCGGGTTCGCCGCCGCTTGAGGCGATTTGACAGTCGTCCCTGTGATCGGTTTCTGTTCCGGTGCGTTTATGGTATCAGTAGAGGTTAAAACCCGTCCGGGATAAAGCCCTGCCAGGAAAAGAATGGAGACTAAGACAACTGCCCGGGCCATGATTGCCCTCCATATGATTTTTAATGAAGACTTCAAGTAAAATGGAATAATAGCATAAAGATTCATTAGATATAGAGGCCAAGAACAATGTCCGAAAAACCAACCTGTCCGTTTTGCGCGCCCAAAACTCCCGATATGGTTTTGCAAAACGAATTGGCTTACGCTAAATGGGATTTGTATCCGGTCACCCAGGGCCATTTGCTGATCCTTCCCAAGCGCCATGTCCCTGGTTACTTCGCGGCCTCTCCCGAGGAGAAGGCGAAGCTTTGGGAGCTGGTGGATCAATGCAAGCAATTGCTGGATCGCAAATTCAAGCCGGACGGCTACAACATCGGCATCAACGAGGGCGCCTCAGCGGGCCAAACCATCTTTCACGTGCATATCCATTTGATCCCCCGCCGTAAAAAAGACACGGATAATCCGCGCGGCGGCGTGAGGCATGTGATTCCATCTAAAGGAAATTATTAATAGTTAAAGAACTACCCTTAGCGCCGCAAAACCAGATTTAGGGATTAAGGCGTTTGAGTCGGGGGAGGCGGGTTGAAAGTGCCTTTAGGGGCATGCCGGCGCAGAAACAACTTCGCTTCTTGTGTGGGGTTCAAGAATCCGGTCAAGGTCGTTTCCCAGTAAGTCTGTTCGGCCGTGTGCTCCGCTTGAATATCCGCGAACAAAGTGCCCAAGGGCGGCTGAATGGCGGAATCCGGGGCGGTGGTTTGAACCAGTTGGTTGATTTGGGAGAGAACCCCTTCTTTTTCTTCTTTGAGCGATTTCATTTGGGTGTTCTTGGCCTGATCCGCCGCCTTCAGTTGGCTTTGCATATCTTTGGAGAAACCGAAATATGCGTTCCAGTTGTATTTCGGCTGGGCATTCCCCTGATTGGGAATTGAAGGCGGGGCTTGAGGGGGATTTTTGGGCTGATGACGCTTCAGGTAAATCTTGGCCGTTTGGGTAGGAGTCAGGAAACCTCTGATGGCGGACCAAAAGGTATCCTCAGCGCCATTGATGGTTTTAATGTCCCCAAGGACCTGGCTGAGTAGGGGTGTCACCGCCGGATCTCCGGCGTTTGCCAGCACCTGGCTCATCAAATTTTGAATAGTTGAGTCCTTGTCCTGTTTGGCGGGATTATCCTCGGACTTTTTGGCCTCATCGGCCGCCTTAAGCTGTGACTTTTGGGCCGGATTCAAACCCAAGTATTGGTCCCAGGCCTTGTCGGCGTAAGAACTGGACGCCGTTAAAAGAACGGCAACCGCAAAACCAAATGTTACGGGCCGAAGTGGGGATTTCATGCTCATTCTCCAATATAAGTGAATTGACCAGCGCCTTTTAGACGTGTTTCCCGGTGGAAATGTTCAATCTTTCATCAATGAATTCCTTGGAATCGATACAAACCCGTAAAGGGCCCTGAAATCCATAATATTTTCACTCAAATTTTCACAAACGCCATTTTTCCATTATAATCTCGCTATGAAATGCCCTGAATGTGACTTGGAACAACCGGACGATACGGCCATTTGCCCTAATTGCGGATTGAGCTTTGAAATGTGGCGCAAGCACCATGATGAGCTTGCGAAGCCCGTTTCCGATCCGGCAAAGGGAGCCACTCCCGAATCCAAGCCCTCTTTCAAAATCACCCGGTTCATCAGCTCTGACTCGGCTGAAAAACCTCCCGCTTCACCTTCGCCCCTTCAAAGCCTTCGAAGCCCAATCTCCGTTCCACCTCCAGAAACACCTGCCAAGGTTCTCGAGAAAAAGCTGACTCCCCCGGAAAAGAGTACTCCTCCTGCTAAAAACACTCCCCCCCCGGAACCGGCGCAAGTCAAGAAAACAACCTCCAGCGCCGAACCTCCCAAACAGCCTGTCCCTGAAAAAAAGGATTCCCAGCCCAAGGACGCCGTGCCTGAAACCAAGCCAGCGGAGAAACCCCTCATGAAAAAAGAGGGGTTCAAATGGACCCCTATCCGCGTGATCGGTCTTCTCCTGCTCGTCGCCCTGGTCTTGGGGGCCTTATACCTTTTCCACCAGGCTCCCCAGCCGAATTCCAGCGTGACGATGATAACCCCAATTCCGGCGGAAATAACCACCCCCGGCTCCGAGTCCACCCCCAGCGATCTCACCCCGACCCTGACGCCCCAGGAAACAAACACCCCCGTTCCTGAAAAACCCGTGGTCCCAGCCGTCCCGGTAAAAACCCACAAGAAAAAGCCGGCCCATACCCCGACACCCACCGTGACTTCCGCTTCCGGGGAACCGGTCGCGGCCACGCAGGCCGGCGCCGCGGTTCCGGGGGAAACGCCTTCCGCGCCCGCTTCCTCCGCCCCAGTAGCGACCCCTACCGAGGAAACCTTGCCGGTTTACTCCGCTGATGAAACCGCGCTCGCTTCCCCGACACCTTCGGCAGTTTCAACACCCATTCCTACTGTCAAACCGGCTTCAAAAGAACCCTCGAAGGATTCCACCCCAGACCTTAACCCCTGAGCCCGTTGAAGATTTAATCTTTATCAGCTCGAAGGTCATAAAGCTGGAGATTGGCCAATCCGCCCCGTCTTCCGCCGAACCCGCCCGCGAAACCTTGCTGGCCATTGGGGCCTTGAGCCGGGGTTTGGACGGTCGGGGGAATAGCCGGTTTCCAAAGCGCCGGGTCCACGATTTTCCCATTCGCCCGGACCCACTTGGCAATCTCTGCCTGCGCGCCGCCCATCCGGCCAAACCCGAAACCTCCTCCAAAACCGCCGGCGTTACCTCCTAAATCCCGTCCGTTACCTCCGGGGTATACCCCTCCCTGTCCCCGATTCTCAGGGGGAGTGTTTAGGAGCATGTAGCGGAACTGTCCATCCTTCACCTTTTGGGCGAATTGGTTGGCTGTCAGGATGGGGTCCCCTCCCATGAAACCCCCGAGGGCCACCACCGGCTCCCCGGTTTTAATGATGATAGGCGCCACCATTTGGCTGTTTTGGGAAACCAGGAGATAGTCTTCGTTTTGATGATGTGACTTCAAGAAGGCCAAGAGTTTGGAGTTGTTCAGGTTCTCGCCGAATCCCCTGAACATTCCGCCCCGGTTGCCCCCGATCAACAAATCCGGGCTGGCTTCCACCGATTGCCCTGAGCCAATCACCGGAGTCAGGGCCCAAAACACTGGGCAAAAAAACAGGGTGAAAAGTCCAAGCCCAAAAGCAGCAGGCAGATAGGAGCCGAGGGCGGGTTTTTGACGGGCAAGCGATGGTAAAAAATAAAGTCCGGCCAGAGCCAAGCCCATTCCCGAGAGCGTTATTGGCAGGAGCTGGAATTCCCAGTCCGGGTATCTCGTCACAATGAAAGCCTGCCAGGCCGCGGTTAAAACCAGACCCAGGAACAAATAGGATTTCCGGCCTTCCTGAAATTGATCCCAAATGGTCTTCGCCCCGATTCCGGCCAAGGCCGCGATGGCCGGAACCATGAGAACCAGGTAATAGGGATGCATGGCTCCTTTCATGAAACTGAAGACCACCCCGTAAACGAAAATCCAGCCCAGCCATAGGACTAGGGCCTGGTGGTCGGGTGAAAGCGGAAATCGAATCCAGTTCCGTCGCAACTCCACCCAGAAACCCAGCAGGGCCAGGGGAAGAAACCAGGCGATCTGGCCCGCCATATTCTTATCGGCCAGCCTAAGGAGTCCCGGTGTTCCGTTATTCATCATCCCGCCCCTGCGGCCGCCCGGATTTTGGGAAGCCGGCGCCGCGCCAGCGACACCCGCGGATGCGGGAGCGGCTGCCGTCGTGGTATTTCCGGGGGACCCCACCTGGTTGGGTGAGGGGTTATTCCAATTTCTACCTGCCGGGCCTCCCCTGGGGTTCCGGGGAAATCCTCCCCTTCCCCTGGCGAGCAGTCTTTGGAATCCGTTCCAGCCCAAGGAGAGGCTGATCATGGAATTATCCTGGGTGCTTCCCACAAAGGGGCGCTGTTCGGGAGGAGTCATGTCCACCGCCAGGGGCCAGGACAAGGCCACCACCAATAATAGGAGCGTGCCTGTTGCAAGAACCCACAACCGCTTGAACCAGGAGATGGGGGAACCCAGCAGGTAAACCAGGTAAAAAGAAGGAAGCACCACGAAAGCCGCCATCATTTTGGTGTTGAATCCCACGCCGGCCAGGATGAGGGCCAAGTAGAGAAGTTTCCTGCTGCCGGTTTCAGCCGCGAGGCTGAGGGCCCAGGCCGAAAGGAGCAATACCAGGACCAGGCAGGCGTCGGTGTTGTTGTATCGGTCCACCGCCACGCTCACGGGGGAAAAGGCCATGACCAGGGCCGAGAAAAGCGCCGCGCCGGAACCGAAACGACGGCGCACCAGATGGTAAACCAAAATGATCGCCCCGAGTCCTTCCAGGATTTGCGGCAGGATGAGGGTAAAGCCGCTGTAACCCAACAGCTTCGCGAAGGCGGTCTGGATCCACAAGGCCACTGGGGGCTTGTCCACCGTCACGAATCCCACGGGATCAAAGGACACGAAAAAGAAATTGTGCCAGTTCATCATCATGCTTCGGACAGCCGCGGCGTAATAGGAGTTTCCTGTTCCATTTTGGCCGATATTCCATAAGCGAAGCGCCGCGCCTGCCAGGAGAATGAGGATGAAGCCCGCCCATTCCCGAAAACCGGGTGGGGAAAAAGAAGGGTGCTTTTCGGGAAGAGAGGCGGCCTGCCGGAGAGAGATGGTGGATTCCATAGGCTTTTTAGACGCTTGGTTCTAGGCTTTCGGGCCAAGCCAGCTTAAAATGAAAAAATCGGACTAATTCCATGTACCTGGACGTCTATACCCTATGCGCTTCCAACTCAAAGTCTTTGGCGGCCGGTTTTCTTTGGGCCTGTTATTGGTTTTTGGGGTTGTCAACGCGGCCTATTCTTTAGAGCCTCCCCTTCCCGAACCCACAGTCCCATCCCTGGTTCCCAAGCCGATCCTACTTTCCCATCGGGATCAAATGCCGGACAAAGCCAATGTTCCCTTGCCGCTTCCGCCCCAAAAATACAACGACGGTTCGCGGTTATCCCTATCCAACGACCAGGAGAACCCTCCCCTGGGCGCCGCCCTTCAAGACCTCACCGATACCCAAACCCTTCATCAAATTCCGAGAGTCAACAAGATCGACCGCAAATCGGGAAAATACTATTGGCACCCCTTCAAAGGCTGGAATTACTGCCATTTCCATAAAGGGAAAAGACATTGGTACGGATGGCGCACCGGTGGAACCTTTCATTGGATTCTTTGGCAGAGGGGGCGTTTTTGGTGGCATGACAATCACATGAGACGATGGATTTATTTTGACCGGGGTTACTGGTGGTGGCGGGGCGGAAAGAATTCAAAACTCATTCAAGTCATGCTGCCCGATGGGAAGTACCACACCTGCGGCAAGAACGGCGTGCTGGCGGATAAACCGCAAAACGGAACGGGAAATGAAATGGGCGGATATTAAAAGATAAATTGATAACCCGGCCTATTTCACCGCAGGTTTCTTCGAAACCACAAAGTTACAGTGGGGAAAAACCATAATCTTTAAATGTAACGAATTTTTATTGAAAGCTTAATTGAGGTTCGGCATGCACACGGATAGGCCGAAAATTAAGACTTTATATATTCATAGTTATTAAATCCCATGAATCCCATGCATCCGTGGCTAATTATTATTTTGTAAAGGTGTAAGTATATTGAGCATCTTTTTTATTACCTGAATTTTGCGCCTAATAAAAAAACCATCTAGGAAACCATTATAGGATAAGGGTTGCGAAGCCAACTCATCCTAAAAGAGGGTCCCCCAGATGGTGAAACGTCAAGATACGCCTCAGAAATCAAACCCGCAAGTCCAGAAAAAAGCCAATCGAAACGGGAGAATCGCGCCCAAGATTACGGCCAATACTCCCGTAGGTATTTGCGAAGACCGCCTAACAGCTTTTGGCGGATTGTTGGCATTGGCGAAGATGTTCGACCTTCTTGATTTTGAGCGGGAATTCAAAAAACACTATGCCGCACCTAAACGCCTTCCGAATTTGGGCCACTACCGGATGGTAAGCGGCATCCTAATGCTTCTTTTCATCGGGTTCCAAAGACTTGGCCATTTTGCCTACCTGCGGGGTGAGGTCATGCTGTGCGGTTTACTGCGGGTTCCCTTGTTGCCGGTAGTGACAACTTTTTGGAGATACCTGAGGTCGCTGGGGATCGGGCAGTCGGCATCGTTGCTGAATCTGAGTGGGGCGTTACGGGCCAAGGTTTGGGGACAGGTGAAATATGCCCCCAAGAAGGTGGAGATCAACATCGATACCACCACCGCAACGGTCTACGGAAATATCGAGGGAAGCCGAAAAGGATACAACCCCAAGCACCGGGGCAAGAAGGGACTGAGGCCCATTCTGTGTTTTCTCCAGGAAACCCGGGAATATTTGTGCGGAACCCAAAGACGCGGAACCACCCTTAGTTCTGAGGAAGTGGCCCGCCAAATTAGACAATTCCGGCGACTCTTGCCGTCCTGTGTCCGGACGATTCTGGTGCGCGGTGACGGTGAAATGATCGGCTGGGAAAGCGTGAAAGCCTGTGAAAAAGAAGGGTTTTCTTTCATCTTCGGGAACAAGCGGCATGACCCGCCTTTCACGAAAAAGGGTTGGTACCGCCATGGAGAACACGAATACAACGAATGTGTCCATCAACCCATAGGCTGGCAACAACCAGTCCGGTTTGTGGCGATGAGGACGCTGGATGAAAAAGCGCGGGAGAAACAATTGAGCCTTCCTGAAATGGAAGGATATGTCTACCGAATCTTCGCGACCAACTGTCTGGGAGCACCCCATCGGGTGGTTGAGGAATACGACCTGCGCGCGGATGTGGAAAACCTGATTGGTGAGGCGCAACGGGAGGGGTTATTAGCAATTCCCTCTAAGAGTTTCCAAAGCCACCATGCTTTTTTCCAGATCGTGATGCTGGCTTACAACCTCTGGAGGTGGATGAAACTAATGGTGGGCCATTGTGGAAAAGAAAAGCGACCGGGAAAGAAGCCACAGGAGAAGGAACAGATCACCATGCCGGACCATACCCTTCGGATCGCACGTTTGAAGATGCTCTTTGTAGCCGCCCGAATCCAGTATCACGGCCATCGGGATGTGGTGAGGTATTCAATCCATGATGATAGGACAGCGGGCCTATTGGGTTTCCTCAAATACCTTGATCGAAAACGATTGGAAAGACCCAGGGCGGCCTAGAAGTGGCTTGGTGCAAAAAATTCTTTGCACATAAGTTCACTTCTGATGAAAATGGCCACTGTCGGGTCCCGATTCAGGCCGATCTGGCCACGGAATCGGTAAACTCGGTGCAAAATTCAGGTATTAAGAAGGGTCGGCATGTGGTGAAAGTTCTGGGTTTATTGGGTCAGGCCTTGATATCGATGTGGCCAGGTCCGGAAACCCCTTTTTCTTCCCCCGGCTCTCCCCCCACTTCCAATTCTCCTTCCTGCCTATAACTTTCGATTTGAAAACCTTGGGGTTGCCCCAGGTTCTTGCCCTTTTCCTCATAGTGTTTCGTCGGGATCTTTTTGATCTTGGGATCAACTTCTTCCTCTGGAAGTTTTCCAGCTTCCTCAGCCGCCTGGGCCCTGGCTCTCTCGGCCTGCCGGATTTTCGCCGCTTCCGCGGCCTCTTTGGCCAGCAGGGCGTTCTGCATCTGGACTTTCATGTAATCGTTTTGAATGTGCCGCATTTCAGCTAACCTTTAATGGATTTTTCCAGCCAAATTAATATACACCCTTATGAAATAAATTTGGAGTAAAGAGCAAAAAATTAGAAATTTACAAGTTCTTTTATAATCCCAAAAAGCATAATAATCATGTAAGCTTTCATTCTATTGACTCCAGGTAATGGAAATGTGCCCATAGCTCAATTGGATAGAGCTTCTGACTTCGGATCAGAAGGTTGCAGGTTCAAGTCCTGCTGGGCACACCATCTATCCTTAGAAACTGCGGCAAATGAAATTTGCCGCTAATTTGAATAGAAGATGGCGTTGTGCCAATCTCCATAAATGTTTATAAAAAAATTGGTACACACCAACCTTCCAAATTGTCCGGCAAACAAAGTTTGCCTTATTAATAGAGGTTGGCGTTGTGCCAATTTCAATTAATGTTTATATGAAAATTGGTACACACCAATTTTCACCCGGAGGGGGAAAACACTTAGATACCATTCAATGGTGGGACCAGTGCCGGACGAATTTACCGGCCTGGGCACACCATCTCTCAATGATTAGTGCGACAAACTTTGTTTGTCGCCAAATAAAGTGGAAGATGTTGTGCCAATCTCCATTGATGATTATATGAAGATTGACACACACCAAATAATCGCTGAAACCGGAATTCAACCCATGCAAGCCACCTCCTATCATCCCCTCCAGGTGAGGCACCTGGTCAAGCGCTACCCTTCCCGCCACGGCGGCGAGGCGGTAACGGCAGTATCGGATATTTCCTTCGAGGTCGCCCCGGGGGAATGCTTCGGGCTCCTGGGCCCCAACGGGGCCGGTAAGTCCTCGACGATCCAGTGCATATCCGGCTTTTACCCCGCCACATCCGGTGAAATCCTCGTGGACGGCCACAATGTCCACACCCATCCCAAGCTGGCGCGAAAGGTCCTGGGGGTCTGCAACCAGGAGGAAACCCTGGACAGCGATTTCAGCACCTTCTACCAGCTGGTCCTTCACGCCAGTTATTTCCATATTCCCAAATCCGAGGGAAAAAAGCGGGCCGCGGACCTGCTGGAGAGGTTTGGCCTGACCGAGAAATCCAAGGAAAACGTGGAGGCCCTTTCCGGCGGGATGAAGCGGCGTCTGCAGGTGGCCCGGGCCTTGATCTCGGACCCCAGGGTCCTGGTGCTGGATGAGCCCACGACCGGCCTGGACCCGGATGTTCGCCGGATGCTTTGGGAAGTCCTGGCCGAGGCCAGGGGCAGGGGCGTGGCCATCCTGCTTTGCACCCATTACATGGATGAGGCCGAGAGGCTTTGCGACCGGGTGTCCATCCTCCACCAGGGAAAAATCCTGGATACGGACTCCCCCGAGAAACTCATTGCCAAGCACATCGCCAGGGAGGAAGTGGAGGAGGAAGTGCGGCCGGGGGTGGTTTGGAAACGCAGGCCGAACCTGGAGGATGTGTACCTCAAGCTGACCGGAAGCCGGTTGGGGGTGGAGGGCCTATGAAAATGCCCGAATCCCTCTGGGGTGTCTGGTGCGTCTGGAAAAGGTACCATGCCGCATTCATCAAGAGCCTGGTCTATTACCTATTGACCACTTTCTTGGAGCCCATCTTCTACCTTCTTTCCTTCGGCGTCGGGCTGGGGGCCATCGTCGGGAGCATCACCACCCAGGGGGTTCACCTCACCTACCGCAGTTTCGTTTTTTCCGGCATCATCGCCCAGACCGTCCTGTTCCAGGGCTTCTTCGAGGGTTCCTACGGGGCTTTCGTGCGCATGTACTACCAGAAGATCTTCCAGGCCATCGCCATCACGCCAGTGACCCTTTCCGAGGTGCTTTGGGGGGAGCTTCTTTGGGACGCCAGCAAAGCCACAGTCGCGGCCGAGGTAGTGGCCCTGATCGGCGTGGCGACAGGGGATTTCCGCCCCCTTTGCCTTTTGACCCTCATCCCCGTTTGCTTCGCCAGCGCCCTTCTCTTCTCGGCCATGGGGCTGGCCGCTGCCGGTTTCTCCCGCACCATAGACGAGCTTTCCTACCCGCAATACCTGCTCATCTTCCCCATGTTCCTCTTCTGCGGGGTTTTCTACCCCATCGAGAACCTTCCCGGCTTCCTCCAGAAGGCCGCCTGGTTTTTCCCCCTCACCTCGGTCAACGCCATCGTGCGGTCGCTGGCCTTGAACCTGCCGCTCCAGGGCCAGGCCCTCCCGATTCTATTGTTCTGGCTGGTGGTGATGGTATTCGTGGGGCGGCGCTCGATGTTCAAGCGCCTGGTGAAATAGGCGGCTCCCGCGGGCAGGAAATCGGGCTAAAGGGCAATTTTGTATTTTAAGTTTTAAATTTTAGTTCCGTGCCAATCCTCCATAAAGATTAAGGGGACCAAATGGATGTTTCTAGAGCCCGACTGGTATTTCCAATTGATGTTTGACCTCTTGCTCAACGAGCGGGAGGTCTTTGCCTGGTGAAGTTGGTACGTCATTTCCGAAGGTTCTTCTGGCGGGGTAACGGTGGGGGAAACAGTATGTAACTAAGGACACAGGCCGTACAGATAAAAGAGAAACCTCTGTGGGTCTTGGACCATGAAAAAGGATCCCGCTATGGACCCCATGCCAAAAAAGCCAAGCCTGTGCGCAAGATCAGCGGGACAGCCAAGCGGGGAGCAAAGCAGGTTTCGCTTTTGGTATTGCCAAAGATTAAATAAATCAAAGTTAGATCTATT
>CAWCKJ010000007.1:0-198661 GCA_963796105.1 candidate division FCPU426 bacterium | reverse complement strand
CACGCCCAACTGCACGGCCACGACGACGCCCGCCTTGATTGACGACATGGCGGATGGAAACAACTTGATCATCCCTCAATTGTGCAGGAACGGGGCATGGTACACCTACGATGACACGGCTGGCTCGACGGTGTGGCCTCTCATTAACGCCCCATTTACCATGAGCACACCGGGATATGGAGGTTCGAATTACGCCGCCAGGATCACCGGAACCTCGGTTTCAGGTGGATGGCCGGCAATGGGGTTCTCCTTTACGAGTCCGGACGCGCCTTACGACGGGTCCGGTTTCAATGGAATCAGCTTTTACGCGAAGGCGGCGACGCCCGTAACGCTTTTCTTTCAAGTGGAGACCTACTTGACTGTGCCGGTCACCGCCAATGGCGGATGCATGAGTAATTGTTATGACTCCTACCAGGAAGTCGTCGCCATTGGAACCGACTGGCAGCTGTACCAAATACCCTACTCTTCCTTGAGGCAGCAAGGATGGGGGACGTCCGTTCCATTCGACCCTACCAAGCTGATGGACGCTCATTGGCAGATCAATTCTCCCGGACCCTATGACCTTTGGGTGGGTGATGTGTCTTTCTACAACATTCCCACGGCCACCATAACCCCTACTCCCACTATCACGCCGACCGGAACTGCCACCGCGACTTACACACCCACCGGCTCAGCCACTCCAACTTTAAGCCCCACGCCCAACTGCACAGCCACGACGACGCCCGCCTTGATTGACGACATGGCGGATGGAAACAACTTGATCATCCCTCAATTGTGCAGGAACGGGGCATGGTACACCTACGATGACACGGCTGGCTCGACGGTGTGGCCTCTCATTAACGCCCCATTTACCATGAGCACACCGGGATATGGAGGTTCGAATTACGCCGCCAGGATCACCGGAACCTCGGTTTCAGGTGGCTGGCCGGCAATGGGGTTCTCCTTTACGAGTCCGGACGCGCCTTACGACGGGTCCGGTTTCAATGGAATCAGCTTTTACGCGAAGGCGGCGACGCCCGTAACGCTTTTCTTTCAAGTGGAGACCTACTTGACTGTGCCGGTCACCGCCAATGGCGGATGCGTGAGTAATTGTTATGACTCCTACCAGGAAGTCGTCGCCATTGGAACCGACTGGCAGCTGTACCAAATACCCTACTCTTCCTTGAGGCAGCAGGGATGGGGGACGTCCGTTCCATTCGACCCGACCAAGCTGATGGACGCTCATTGGCAGATTGATTCCCCCGGACCCTATGACCTTTGGGTGAGTGACGTTTCTTTCTACAACACCCCTACGGCCACCATAACCCCCACTCCCACTATCACGCCGACCGGAACTGCCACCGCGACTTTCACGCCCACCGGCTCAGCCACCCCAACTTTAAGCCCCACGCCCAACTGCACGGCCACCACGACGCCCGGCTTGATTGACGACATGGCGGATGGAAACAATTTGATCATCCCTCAATTGTGCAGGAACGGGGCATGGTACACCTACGATGACACGGCTGGTTCGACGGTGTGGCCTCTCATTAACGCCCCATTTACCATGAGCATACCGGGATATGGAGGTTCGAATTACGCCGCCAGGATCACCGGAACCTCGGTTTCAGGTGGATGGCCGGCAATGGGGTTCTCCTTTACGAGTCCGGACGCGCCTTACGACGGGTCCGGTTTCAATGGAATCAGCTTTTACGCGAAGGCGGCGACGCCCGTAACGCTTTTCTTTCAAGTGGAGACCTACTTGACCGTGCCGGTCACCGCCAATGGCGGATGCGTGAGTAATTGTTATGACTCCTACCAGGAAGTCGTCGCAATTGGAACCGACTGGCAGCTGTACCAAATACCCTACTCTTCCTTGAGGCAGCAGGGATGGGGGACGTCCGTTCCATTCGACCCGACCAAGCTGATGGACGCTCATTGGCAGATTGATTCCCCCGGACCCTATGACCTTTGGGTGGGTGATGTGTCTTTCTACAACACCCCTACGGCCACCATAACGCCCACTGTGACAGCCACCCCAACCCCGACTCCAAGGGTTTATCCCAAGGCGACCAATACCCCCCGTTCGACCCTTATCTTAACCGCTACCCTTACACCAACACCTACTCCCATTGAAACGGTCTCGGAGGCCGTCAGTGCCTTTGCTTCAGCGGCCGTGACTTTGAGCAGTGGAACGGGCGTGGATATCCCGGCGGGCGCGGTCACCACGGATACGACTATCTCTATCTCCGAAACAGCGGCTCTTGGAATACCTCTTTCTTCCGGCTACCAAGTTATGGGGAACATATATTCTTTCACTTCTTCTGCCGGAGCCACTTTTAGCAACTCCGTCACCCTCGTGTTTACCTACAACCCCTCACTGATACCCACGGGTGATAACGCCAACCAATTACAGGTGTTTTATTACGACACCGCCAGTTCCGCATGGGTGACCGTTTCCGCGAACTTAAATGAAGGGAATGACACCCTGACGGTGGTGACGAACCACTTCTCGGTTTGGACAATCGGTGTTCCCGCGGCCGCGACCGCTACCCCCACTATTACGACCACACCGGTTACCGCGCAGGACATTTCCTCATATATCAACGGCGCGCCCGTGACGGGGGATACGACATACCTGAATGATAATTACAGCCAAACGATCCCCGACGGGTCCGTCACCTATGGGGTCGGAGCTCCGGATATCGCTTACTCGTTCAGCCTGACACAATCCACCAACCTCTTTATCAACCTCTGCGGAGCATCATTCGACTCAGTGCTTTACTTGAGAACTAATCCCACCGATCCCAGTACCACTATTGTGCTGGACGACGATTCGGCCTTTTGTAACGCGACTTCCTCCTCCCTGGTGACGGGAGTTCTCCAGCCTGGCACCTATTACGTGATCGTGGACGGGTACGGGCCGGGGGATTACGGGCCTTTCAACCTAAGCCTAACGACGTTTAATCCAACCTGCACATTGACCCCTGTGTCAACACCCGTAGCTTTGGCTTCCCCTAATGGATCAAATTCCCTGGGGACAGTGCAGGCAGGTTCGGACGCCGTGGGTTCCGGGCATGTGGAGTACGATTTTGAGTACACGAACAGCTGGAGTTTCACGGCAGGGACAAGTGAATCGTACCTTATATCGCTGGACTGCTTCGATGATGGCACGGGTAAGGCCCGCGCGGCATTTGACGTATATGATTTCAATAATAACTTGGTGATCAGCTCCGCCGGGAACGACCCCTTGGACCAGGTATCGGCGGGATTGATCGCAGGGATGGTGTATACGGTCGTGGTGTATTCCCCCTCGGACAACGCCCCGAGCTCTGATTACCACTTGGTGGTCCAGGGTGTGTACGTAACCCCCACCCCGACAAACACAATCACTCCTGCCCCCACAGCCACCCCCTGCTCGGCGTCGAGCGTGCTGCCCCTCTATGACTTCAACGGCAGTTTGAATTGCTGGAGGGTTGATTCTTATAGCGGTGTCACAGTGGCCAATTGGGGGATCACCGGAACGCAAACGCATAACGGCAGTCCGGGAGCCATGTTTGCATCGGTATCCGGAAGCCCGTCCAATAGCACAATGCAGTTCGATCTTCCTTTTAATCCACCCCAGGATTTGACCGGTAAGACTATCACAGCGTGGGTTTATGTTGATCCAAGCTTGTCCAATGGGGGCAGCCCCGGGGGCCAGTTATTTGTGCAAAGTGGATCAGGGTATTACTGGGAATCCGCCTGGACGAATATTCCGGTATTGGGGGGATGGTTTCTGGTGACATTCACGCCGACCTGGAGCAACTCGGGAGAAAACAGCACACAGGTTCTAGTGTTAGGCTTTCAGTTAGACAATCTAGCGGCCGGTGCGGTGGGCAACATTTACCTGGATGACGTGCAAATTACCGGCAGTGTAATCATGACTTCTACTCCGACTTCCACCCCTACATCCACCCCGACTTTCACAGCCACCGCTACGGGAACCCTTCCCACAGCCACTGGAACCCCTACCATCACAGCCACCCCCTGCTCGGCGTCGAGCGTGCTGCCCCTCTATGACTTCAACGGCAGTTTGAATTGCTGGAGGGTTGATTCTTATAGCGGTGTCACAGTGGCCAATTGGGGGATCACCGGAACGCAAACGCATAACGGCAGTCCGGGAGCCATGTTTGCATCGGTATCCGGAAGCCCGTCCAATGGCACAATGCAGTTCGATCTTCCTTTTAATCCACCCCAGGATTTGACCGGTAAGACTATCACAGCGTGGGTTTATGTTGATCCAAGCTTGTCCAATGGGGGCAGCCCCGGGGGCCAGTTATTCGTGCAAAGTGGATCAGGGTATTACTGGGAATCCGCCTGGACGAATATTCCGGTATTGGGGGGATGGTTTCTGGTGACATTCACGCCGACCTGGAGCAACTCGGGAGAAAACAGCACACAGGTTCTAGTGTTAGGCTTTCAGTTAGACAATCTAGCGGCCGGTGCGGTGGGCAACATTTACCTGGATGACGTGCAAATTACCGGCAGTGTAATCATGACTTCTACTCCGACTTCCACCCCTACATCCACCCCGACTTTCACAGCCACCGCTACGGGAACCCTTCCCACAGCCACTGGAACCCCTACCATCACAGCCACCCCCTGCTCGGCGTCGAGCGTGCTGCCCCTCTATGACTTCAACGGCAGTTTGAATTGCTGGAGGGTTGATTCTTATAGCGGTGTCACAGTGGCCAATTGGGGGATCACCGGAACGCAAACGCATAACGGCAGTCCGGGAGCCATGTTTGCATCGGTATCCGGAAGCCCGTCCAATGGCACAATGCAGTTCGATCTTCCTTTTAATCCACCCCAGGATTTGACCGGTAAGACTATCACAGCGTGGGTTTATGTTGATCCAAGCTTGTCCAATGGGGGCAGCCCCGGGGGCCAGTTATTCGTGCAAAGTGGATCAGGGTATTACTGGGAATCCGCCTGGACGAATATTCCGGTATTGGGGGGATGGTTTCCGGTGACATTCACGCCGACCTGGAGCAACTCGGGAGAAAACAGCACACAGGTTCTAGTGTTAGGCTTTCAGTTAGACAATCTAGCGGCCGGTGCGGTGGGCAACATTTACCTGGATGACGTGCAAATTACCGGCAGTGTAATCCCGACGTCGACCTTTACCCCCACCCCTTCGTCCACTCCCACGATGACCGCCACTCCGACAGCAACTATGGCGGTCCCGATCCCCGGCCAAAGCGTAAACGCAAAGCCGACCCATACGCCTAACGTGACCCTTACGCTGACCGCGACCATTACACCGACGTCTACTCCTATTGAAACGGTCTCGCAGGCTGTCACCGCTTCGGCACCCGCCACAGTATTCCTAAGCAATGGAACGGGCGTGGATATCCCGGCGGGCGCGGTCACCACGGATACGACTATCTCTATCTCCGAAACAGCGGCTCTTGGAATACCTCTTTCTTCCGGCTACCAAGTTATGGGGAACATATATTCTTTCACTTCTTCTGCCGGAGCCACTTTTAGCAACTCCGTCACCCTCGTGTTTACCTACAACCCCTCACTGATACCCACGGGTGATAACGCCAACCAATTACAGGTGTTTTATTACGACACCGCCAGTTCCGCATGGGTGACCGTTTCCGCGAACTTAAATGAAGGGAATGACACCCTGACGGTGGTGACGAACCACTTTTCGGTTTGGACAATCGGTGTTCCCGCGGCCGCGACCACTACCCCCACTATTACGACCACACCGGTTACCGCGCAGGACATTTCCTCATATATTAACGGCGCGCCCGTGACGGGGGATACGACAAACCTACCTGACAGCAACAGCCAAGCAATCCCAGATGGGTCCGTCACCTATGGTCTTAGCGCCCCGGATATTGTTTATCAATTCACGCTTACAAATCCCAAGAGCCTTTTCATTAATCTTTGCGGGGTGCAGTTCGACTCGGTTCTTTATTTGAGGTCGAATCCCACCGATCCCAGCACAACTATTGCACTGGACGACGATTCGGCCTTTTGTAACAGGACTTCCTCCTCCCTGGTGACAGGTATCCTCCAGCCCGGCACTTATTATGTGATCGTGGACGGGTACGGGCCGGGGGATTACGGTCCTTTCAGCCTTGGCCTTTCGACGTTCACCCCTGCCTGCTCACTGACCCCCATTTCAACGCCGGCGGCCTTAGGAGCCCCCAGCGGTCCCAACAGCCTGGGGATGGTCATGGGCGGGGTGGACGCCGTGGGAACGGGCCACGTGGAGTACGATTTTGAGTACACGAACAGCTGGAGTTTCACGGCAGGGACCAGCGGGGCTTATGTGGTCTCACTGGACTGCTTTGACGACGGCACGGGCAAGGCCCGCGTGTCTTTTGACTTGTTTGATTCCAACAATAACCTGGTGATCAGTTCCGCCGGGAACGATCCCTTGGACCAAGTGACCGCGGGATTAACAGGCGGGACCCAATATACCGTGGTGGTTTTCGCGGCTTCGGACAACGCCCCGAGCGCCGATTACCGTCTTGTCGTACAGGGACCCGTGGCCACACCAACGCCCACCCCGGCATTGACATCTACTTCCACGGCTTCCCCCAGCAATACCAACACGCCTACGCTCTCCAACACCCCCACCCCCTCGCCGACTTCAACTCCGACCTTGACTCCAACTAACGCGCTTACCCTAACGCCCACCAATACTTCCACGAGCACCTTCACTAACACACCGACGGTGACTCGTACCCCGACAATTACCCCAACGAATACCCCGTTCAACACGGTCACCCCGACTTCCAGTTGTACCTGCGCGGTGCCTACCCACACTGCCACCTCCACCAAAACTCCGACTCCAACCAACTCATTTACGAATACCACCACGCCTACTCCGACACCCACCCCGACACGCACTAATACGCCAACTCCGACAGCACCGCTTGCTAAAACACCCACGAATACCGCAACTAAAACCGCTACGAACACTATTACTCTTACTATAACCCCCCCGCCAACCCGGACTTACACCCTCACACCGATTCCTTCGCCCACTTCTCCTTGCGGGACCAGTTCGGCCAATCTAAAGTTATATGAACTTACAAGCGCCTGTGTTGATAACCAAGTTTTGGATACTTTTGAAATTATCAACAATGGATCGGCGGTAACACTTTCGGATATCACAATCAAATTCTGGGCGGATGATACTTCTGGGGTTAGTTTGACGGGTACGGTTAATTATGGTGGCTGTTTGATGAACCCGAGCTGTTTCCATCAGGTGCCGGGTGCCACTCTATCGGCAATCCATTTCACCCCGGCCTGTGGTCCTGATCCGAATCACCAGGCCAACTGGGAATTCACAGTTTCCAACACAGATAATACTGTTATAACTGGCGGAGTAAGCTGGGTGGGTATTCAAACAACCGTACATCGGACGGATTACGCGAATTTCTCGCCTGGTACAAGCTTTTGGTATAGCCCGTGCTTGACGGCCCAGACTTATACCGCCAATACCCATTACGCCATCTACCTTAAAGGAAACCTGGTGACGGCCTCGGGTGGGGTACCTCCATCCTGCAGGCCCCTGCCCACCTGTACCCCCGCCGGGAAAGGCGCGGAATTATCCTCGGACATCGTGTCAGATCGGTTCACAGCCACGCCTACAATGGAAATCCTAAAATCATCCTCTGTGATAGCGGCTCCAAACATTTCACGGAACGGGGAACTGGTACAATTCATCGTAAAATTGGACAAACCAAACGAAATCCAACTTTCCCTATATACCATCATGGGTGAAAGTGTCTATCAGGCCCATACACAAGGCGCCGAGGGAACAACCCGACTTACATGGAATCTCAAAAACAAAGCCAACGAAACAGTGGCCACCGGTTTGTACATCTATGTCCTGCGGATGGATGATGGGACCTCAATAACGACGAAAACCGGGAAAGTTGCAGTCATTCATTAAACTTTCTTGTTTCCTATGGGGTTTTTAAACTTTCAATATCGGGTCTTTGCTTGCCTGGGTTAGTACCCCCGTGGGGCTAGGGGTTCCTTAATCTGAATTTAAACCTCTCAAATTTAGGCTTGACCGATAATTGAGGTCTCAATAACCAGCTTGAAGAGACGTTAGGGTCAGGGCTTGATTAAGGCTTGACAGACTTATTCCAGCCGATCTTTCTACTTCTTCTTCAACCCCCCGATTGAATTCCCGATCATCTTGTGGCAAAGCCGTGGCAAATTATTTCAAAAAAAATCCCTTGCTCTTCCGAATTCGCTTCTTCCCATTTGTCCTAGAGTCTTTAATCCGCGACTTTAATTCCCTTGGCTAGGTTCCCGTGGAAAAATCGAGCCCGAAATTAATGGCGGAAATAGTTAGAAACATATAAGTGGTATTGGTTTTTGGAATGTAATTCGAATATTGTTCATGACTCCACTTGGGGAAAGTTATTGGGCATTAAACGCGAAATCCAATGATTTCGTTTCCCCGTCTTTCAAATCCACCTTTGAGGGGGCGGATTCACCGTATTTTTCCTGGTACGCCGCCAAAGTGTAACTGCCGGCCGGAAGGCCGGTGATCTTAAATGTCCCGTCCGCACCCGTCACCGCGTAGAAAGGATGGGTGAAAACCCCGGCGACGCAGTGCATCCAGCTGTGCACGTCGCATTTAAACTTTACCGGGACCTCGGGTTTGGCGAATTTCTTCTCTGTTTTCATTCCCCGGCTGGGCTGGCCAACGTTGAAGGCGTCGTTTGTGACCGGCATCGCGTGAACGTTGTGGAGGGTAGGATCATCATTGACGATCTCCAACGGTTGGTTGACCTGGATGCCGAAAACGTGGGGGCTATATTGGCAACCCTTTTGGGTGAGGGTAACCGCCCCGGAAGGTGCCGGATACTCAGCCGCGCCGTCCTTAACATAAACCAGCACGTTGACCAAGTCGTTTTTTTTATCCACCTGGACTGTTTCGTCCAAAACTTTACCCGAGTGTTGGGACATGCAAACGGGGTCCGCGGCGAAATTGATGGGTACCCCTGCCGGGGGCTTGCCGTTCAAAACCACTTTTCCGCCAATGACAGCCGTCCCCATTTGGGCAGTGACCGCTGGTACGTTTCCACCGCCTAATTCATCCTCATCCTTGCTCCCGCAACCCAAGGAGGTTAGGAGCCCTAAAACAAGCGTGAATGCAAAGCATGAACTCTTTTTCATCGTCCACCCCCCAAAAATGCGTATTTAAAAAACGAATTTAATTCAGTACCCCGCCCAAAGTCGTTTCCGCCTGTTAGTTATTGTTTTGGAATAAAAGCTCGTGATTTAACCTGAGATAATTTTGCTCCGCCAAACGGCATATGGCGGCCAGGGCTTTTTTGGCGTCCTTACCCTCGACGGTGATTTCAAGCTTGGTACCCTTGGTTCCGATTAATTTCAAAATTTCCTCGAAATTTTTGGCGTTCACCGTAACCTCCCCTTTTTGGATGGTAATACGGGATTCAAAGCGGCACGCTACCGTCTGAATATCGCTTAGGAATTTCAGGTAGAGTTCCGAGGTATTGGTGACTTCGATTTTTTGATTCATTTGATTTCCTCCGCGCAAGTTTGAATGATTTATTCCATTGGAAAATGGATGTGGGAATACCGGCGGCTAACGGCAGCCGGGAGTAAATTCGCGGGGGAAATTAAATTCGAAGGGAAACTGAGAAGCCGGAAGGAAAAGCGGCCAAATGCGGATGGTGATGAATGCTGGGACTTGAAAATTTAAAGGAGCATGGGAGTTTCTGATTTCCTGAAAGGGCGGATTGAGCCAAGAGCGAAACGTGGTACCTATTATTTTCCCATTGGGTTGGCGACTCCAATGCGCGGTTAAAATTTCCGGGGATGTGGCGGGATTGGCCCCCGCCGGTATGAGTGAGCGCGGAAATAGGCGCTGATAAATGCTGGGCAAATACTAAAAACGAGCGGCCCGCTAAAGTGGACAGCGCAGCCGTCAGCAGGCAAATGAGGGTAAGCCGGTTGTAAAATCTCCACCTGATTAACATGTTTTTAAGTTAGTTATTTCTAATTTCAACGTCAAGATGGGCCCCGAAGTTTATTGTTTTGGCCTTTTCGTCCCCTATTGCCAAAACGTTATGGCATGGCTGGCCAGGGGCGGCCTCCTTGAAATCCAGCCTGGAAGTTACTTAAGATTTATAAAGAATTGGTCAAGAACCAATTGCGGTCAAGAAATGGTGAATTATGAACCTAAGGATAAGTTCCCGGTTTTTAATCCTGCTGCCGATATTATTCGTTTTGCCCGCGTCGGACTCATTCGCGCAAATCAAATTCACCGCCCCCATCCCCGAGGAAAACCCGAGTTTTGAGGCAAGAGGCGGAGTTTTAGGCCGGAATTACCAGGGCTTCATCCAGGATTGCGGCAATGCCGGTATTGCCAAGGGGACTTGTTGGAAACCCTCGAAGAATGAGGTGGCAAGGCTTGAAAAAGGTTTGCCGAAGTATGTCCTGTCGAAAATCGATGCCGAGAATTTTTCCGGCGAATTGCCAAAATACTACCGCGAGTATTCCGGGTTTTATATACACGGGAGGAAAATCCTCGCCGTGTTCTTTCATTACGGCCACGGGAAATGGAAAAGAAGCAAGATCCAGGCGACCCCGGGCGTTGAAGTAACCGCATTTTCCTTGAACTACGACGTCCAAACGGGCAAGTTCTCGGATTTCCGGGAAGAAAATTTATTTTGATTCACAAGATCGTTTTGTTTGACTTTGGAATTTTTCCGGCGTGATAGAAACCCTGGTTCGCTTCGCCGAAATAACTTCCTATTTACCTCCAGCGGTTACAGGCGCATTGCCAGCCGTAAGGGGAACCGCGCTACCGTCGGCCTCAACAGGACCCACCTCAATCACCACGGGTCCCGTTATTTTCGGCTCAAATTTCATTCGGGTGATATTGGAAAAATCCGGGGGATGGCCTGGGATGGCGTCAGGGGGGGTATAGTCGGGGTCCTTGTTGAAAGAGGAAAGCAGAAGGGTTACCTCCTCCCAGGAATAGGTACCGCCCTGGGTGGGAATCTGGAAATCCGCCACATATTGGACGTTAAACGCGTCTTTCAAGGTCATCCTCATTTCACCCAGCACCGACGTTTTAATTTGGAATCTCAAAGCGGTAGATTTGGATAAATCCACCGAGAGGTTGCGCCAAATTCCACCGTGACCGCCCTGGACCAGGTCGGCGGTTAGCTTGAGGGCTTTTGAGCCGCCAGGGCCATCATCCATCCCAATATCGATCTTGGAACCGTATTCGTCGGTGTAGGCCGCGGTGTTATGATCCACCAAGATATTCGCCCAGTCCTCGAACACGCCCGCCAGGGCCGGCGCGGCCGGCAGGATTAAAACCAAGGACAAAAATCCGAGGAATTTTTTCATTTCCCACCTTCCTTTTTCCGGAATGGATGGCTCGAATTTTCTCCGTTCACGGTTCAATTGACCAATTTATTTACGGACCGCTTGGGCGGGTCATTCGACGGCCTGGATTGGACCGGGGAATTATTTTTGAAGGATGGCGCGAGCTCCGCGTTGATCTTGGCGTATTTCGGATCCACATCCGCGCTTTCCACAATGGCCCCGATGGGACAGGCGGAGTAACAGCTTGTGCATTCGGTGCATTCCTCAGGGTCGATGACCATGAAGGGCTGTTCCAGGTATTGGCCGGGATGAATGCAGTTCACGGGGCAAACATCCACGCATTGCGCGTAAACCTCACCCAGGCATTTTTCGGTTATCACATATGGCATGACCATCCTCCTTGGGATTTACTTCCTGGGAAAAAATAAACTATTCAACCCCGGAATGAAATCCGACTTAATTTAAGATGGCCAGGTTTTTTTTCTCAAGGCTTGCGACAGGATTTATTTACTTATGGGAGTTCCCGGGTTTTAAATGAACCCTTTAAAGGTTTTTAGATGTTTCGATGTGAATGGCCCCAGGAATCGATTGATATTTACGCGCGGAGAAACGATCAAAACACCTATTTCTAACCTCTAAAATGGAGTGGAATATTTTCCTGTTGGACCTGTTTATCCCGTAATAAAAAGGGGAAAAGCGTTTAACATGAAATTTCCAGATAATATCGGAAACTTTTGGGACATGAAACCTTTTGGCATATCCAAACGTCGAAAATACAGAGTTTCATTTTATTACCGTTAGGAAGCGGGAAAATGGGCAAGAAGTTTAAAAAACTTTTCCGAATATCCCTGCTGGCCCTATTACCAGCTTTAATCCTGCGGCCTGTGGTTGTTTGCGTCCATAACGGCGCCACTCAACCCATCAACCATGAAATCAGCACTTTTACCCTTCATTCCCTGGAACTTTCCACACCCCATACTGCCCTCCGCCACATCGCGCGCGAGGCCCCGGATTCCATGGTTTTAGTTCACTGTATCACCAAGGCGAAGGCCCCTTCGCTTTCGGAAAGCCGTTTAAGCCTGGAAGCAGTTTCTTGCAATACATCCCCCCGGAATTTTCTCGTTTTAAGAATTTAAAAAATCCTTTCGAGCAGTCCCCGGCCGGACCTTGTTTCGGCCCGGCGGGTATTCGTGCGCCACCCACTCGCACGAAAATAAACCGCGAAAGGAGAATTCCGCCTTGAAAAAATCACTAAAAAAACCTGAACAACATTTATCAGCATCCTAGTCGAGATTGTCCATCGGGTGCGGAATCAACTCCCCGCGGGTTTTTCCATGAGTTCTACCAAAAAAGGAGGACTGTTATGCCGAATTCCAAAAAAATCGCCCAATTAGGCGGATTCGTGTTTTTGGCTTTGGCGCTTATTGGTTGTGGAAGCGCGAAGAGAATTGAGAGCACGGAAATCCCGAAAAAACCCATGTCGAACGAGGAATTCCCGATGCGTAAGGCGGAATTAAAGCCCCTGGATCATTACTTCGTCCAAAATCACGATTGTTTATGGGGGATCGCCGGGAAACCGGGGATTTACGGCGATTCGCTGGAGTGGCCCCTCCTCTTCAAGGCCAACCGGGATGAAATCAAGGACCCGGATCTGATTTACCCCCGTCAGGACATAAAGGTCGAAAAAGGGGCTTCCGTTGGGGAAAAGAATTACGCGAGGAAAATGGCCATGGCTACCCCAAAGTATGCGCCCCATACCAAGCCGAGGGCGACTTTGCCGGTGGATTATTTTTAAAACCTCGTTTCAGGACCCGGAGGCACCCGGGCCCAGCCCGGCCCTGGAACGGCCGGGCGATTAATCCAAACCCGGCCAAAGGCGGGGAATTTGGAGGCGGCGGATAAATTTTGGAGGCCCTGCCGCCTGTTGTGAAAAGTCCTCCTGTTGTCAGGCCCGACTGGACCCCGGGCCGGCCCGGCCCTCAAAAGCCGGGCGGTATATCCAAACCCGGTCTTTCGGCCGGGGAAATTGGAAACGGCCTTCCGGGACAGGGATAAGCCCGACCACCGTAAGTGGGGGCCTCCAGGCCGTTCATTTTAAATTTAAAGGGGGAAGTTATGAGAAAGATGATCGCATCCATGGCAACCGTGATGTTCTTGGCGGTGGTATCGGGACCCGCATTCGCCCAGGCGCCCACGCCGGCACCAACGCACGCAGCCAAGGCTATGAAACATAAGAAGGGGCATAAAAAAGTGAAAAAGGGGAAAAAGGCGAAAAAGGCCGAAACGTCCAATTCGACGCCCACGGCCAAGTAAAGATGTTTTCCGGGCCCCGGGGGAATACCGGGGAACCCGCCGGGGAATCGGTTTTCCGCCGATTATCGGGCGGGTTTGGAAATGAGTTCCTCAACCCCCGGAGTGGAAAATGAAGGTGAGGTGGTCCAGATGGAATGTACGGATATCCAGCTTTTATACCGAAGTTCCCTTGAGGGGAAAATAACCCCCCAGCAAGAGGCGAGGATCAGGGAACACATAAGTGATTGCGCCGATTGTTTCGTTTTGAATTGGGAAGGGCGGGGGATTTTTATGGGTGATTACCATGAACAGCCGCGGAATAACCCCGCGCTCGAACCTGATAAACGCGTATTCGGGTGAGTTTTTTAAAGGAGGAAAAAATGGGAATTAAGGGCAAATACAACAGCGCGAATTTGAACAGGGGCTTCGCCCTTTCACGGCTTTTTGACGCACCGCGGGAAGCGGTGTTTAGGGCCTGGGCGAATCTTGAATACCCGGTGGTTTGGTGGGTGCCCGGGGGGTTTATCCTCCGGGAGGCGCGGATGCAATTCAAGACGGGTGGATCCTTTCATTTCGGTTTGGTCTCCCCCGACAGCCCCGGGACCTGGTGGGGAAAATTCATTTTCCGGGAGGTTTCCGAACCGCAAATGATAGTTTTCACCGGCTCTTATTCGGACGAGGTAGGCGGCATCACAAGGCATCCCCGCGTTGACACTTGGCCCCTGGAAATCCTGAATACCCTGACATTCGTTGAGGTAGGCGGAAAAACATTTATCACGTTCAAGGCCGAACCCATTTTTGCCACGGAGGAAGAGAGGACGACCTTCGAAAGAATGGCTGTTTTGATGACGAGGGTTTTCGAGGGGGTTTTCGACCAGCTTGCCATATATTTGGCGGGCAAAACCGGTGTCCAGCGATGAACCGGTACCGAATCGAGCGGGAAAAGGTTATCTGGTCCGCGCCCAGGGCGGTAAGAATCAATCGGCGGAATTAGAAAGTCTTATCTGATGGGAGGATTAAAACCGGAAGTTATGGCCGGCTTTGGTCCATGGAGGTTCTTGCGATGAAAAAGACAATGTTGGCAATGGCTGTCATCCTAATCTTTACCGGAACAACGGCTTTGGACGCCAGGGGCGGCGGTGGTTCCGGGCGCGGTGGAGGTTCCAGCGGCGGTGGAAGCTGGAGCGGAGGTGGAAGGTCCGGCGGCTGGGGATCGGGTTCCAGGGGCGGTTGGGGCGGTACCAGCCGGTGGAACGGCGGGGGAGGGAGAAACTTTTCGAATTATCGCGGATTTCGAAACGGCGGCCATTTCAACCGGTCCTTCCGCGGCAGCCCCTGGAACAGGGGTTCTGGATGGAACGGAGGCGCACGGAACCATTTCAACCGTTCCAATGGATTCAACAGGGCGAACGGGACCGGAAATACCCAATCACGCGCGGCTTTTAACCGCCAGGGGCCAACGGTCCCCTCCAGGGGACCCTTGGGGCGCTCTCTCACGGCCGCGAGGGTTTCACCAAGGATGGCCGGCTCCCCATTGGTGAAAAACCGGATGGCCGCGCTTGCCGGGAACAAGGCGATCGGCAGGATCGGCGGCTTCAATGGGGGATACCTGCGCAACCATTACTACTGGCACAATTGGAACGGCTTCAACTATTGCAATTATTACGACGCATGGGGGGGGAACTGGTGGGGATGGGATTGCGGCGCGGGTTTCTTCTGGGCCCAATATTACGGCGGCAATTGGTGGTGGCAGGACCCCAATTATGGCAACTGGTGTTATTGGGACTCGGGCAATTGGTGCTGGCGGAATCCCGTGAACGAGACGGTATATGCCTATGAAAACGGCGATTATGTCCCGGACAACGGTAACGCCCAGGCGCAGGGGGATAACAGTAACCAGGAGCCCCCGTCCAACGGCGGGACCGGGCCGGACCGGTTCAATCATCAGGACCCAGGCCGGGCATCCCAGGACAGCGGGATTGACTTCCAGAGCGGCGGTTCCAGCCGCTTCGTGAAGCTGGTGGGTGAGGCTGGGGACGCATTTTTATACGACAAGGATTCGCAATCGTTCAAACCCGTTTTCCTGGAAACGGGAGTAAAGGGAGTTCGGTTCAGCGGTTCCGGTTGGAACTTGAAAATCCAATTGACCCTGCGGGACGGCTCGGTGGATAACTTTAACTCGGAGGGGGAGTCCCTGAAGGGGGCTTAGGCCGGGACCGGCGGTGGATGCCGCCCGGCCATGGAGCGGCACCCGGAATTGAAAGGGATGAGGCCATGAAACAAGAAACACCGCTAAGGCGCAGCCGGAGCTTCTCGGGGGATCACTACAGTGAAGTTGTGGGGAAAAAAATGGGAAAAATATTCGCGTTGATAATCGTGTTTTTACCTGCCCTTTCCGCTTACGCGGTGGACGATACCGCCTGCGACCTCATTGCTTTCGGGCAGATCCGCTTGGGGGAAATCAACGACCGTATCAACAAGGATTACTCCGGTAAAAAGGGTGTTTTTTGGAACATCTCCGGGGATGCCTACCATGATTTCACGAAGATCCCGAAGACCGACGTGATCATCGGCCTGGCCGGCTACCTGGACATCGGCTTGACTTACAACAACGGGCGCCAATTGGTCAAGGACGCGGGGTCGGGATTCGCTTATTACCACAAGGACAGGGAAGCTTGGAAGCTCATCCAAGTGGAGATGGCGGATGGGAAAAAATACAAGGGTTTTGAGGGCGCGGACTTGACCGGCCAGGGAAGGGACCAGCTTGTGGTTTATTCCTCCTCCGGCACGACCCAAGTCGCGGACATTTACGGCATGGACAACAACGGCCGCTTCAAAAAAAAGGCATCCCTCCTCGGTTTCGGGAAGGGCCCCAGGGTTGCCGAGGAATTCGGCAAGCCTATCCTGGTGGATTTCCAAAGGGCAACGGTCAACCAGGATTTCCCGGTTTATTACGGGCGTCCGTTCCGGTGGAATGGCCATGAATTCCTTGGGGCAAAGGATGTGTTCCTGGACCGGGTCCAATCCTACGATCCCCTCCATTCCACCAACGACGAGTCCTCGAAGGACCTTGAGTTTTTCGAGGATTACTTAGCCGGCCACCCGAAGGATTTTTGTTCCCTCGCCAATTGTTACGACCTGAGCCGCCGGCTGGATCTCGGCGAAAAAATGAACCAATACCGCAAGCAATTGGTATCCATGAAGGATGACCCCCTTCTTTGCGAATATTGCGGCCAATGGCTTGATGGGAGAAACCAATCCTTCCACCAACAGTACCTGGAATGGATTATGGGAAAGAGAGCAGGGGGGAAAGGGGAATAATTCCAAGGTGTCTTAATAAAGGGTTTATATTTCCCGTGGAGAAGAAATAATTTTATTTGGGCGGGGTGCCTGGTATCACCACCGGAGGTCTTAAGAAAACAGGACACTGGAGTGTAATGGATTTTTGAAGGGATATTGATATGGCTTTAAAAAGTTGCTTTAGATGACAGCACTATCATTATTAGTTCGGGATTGTCGCGATGCATAAAAAAATGAACAGGCTCTTACGCTTATCCGTGCTGGCCTTATTAACGGCCATCGTATTGCGTCCTGTTGTGGTGAGCGTTCAAAACGGCGCGTCCCGACCTTATCTACAGGATGAAGTCAGGGTTTATTCCCAGCATTCTCAAGAACTTTCGGCCCCCCATACAACCATTCGTCACATCGCGCGCGAGGCGCCGGATTTGACGGTTTTGGTTCCTAGCTTCTCCAAAATGAAGGTTCCTTCGCTTTCGGAAAGCTGTTTGAACCTTAATTTCGCGTCCGGAAATTCAATTCCGCAAAGTTTCCTCGTCCTCAGAATCTGAAAATTCCTTTCCTGTAAGCCCCAGCCGGGCCTTGTTTCAGCCCGGCGGTTATCCGCGCGCCCATCCGCGCGCGAAACCAAATCCTGAAAGGAGTCCGCGTGAAACAACCTAAATTCTCATCAAGTGTCCAGGTTTACTTCCCGTTCCATCGGGCAGGTTACGGCAAACCGGCCGTAAATAAACTGGAATCCAACCCTTGGGATTTTCCGGTAGTACCATTCAATAGAGGAGGGAAGAATGAAATTATTTGAAAAAATCACTATCCGCCGCACATTAGGGCTTCATTTACGAACGGCAGCCCATCTGGTCAAAATCACCCGGGAGTTCCAATGCCGGATCAAGATCCAAAAGGGCGAAATCAGGGTCGATGCCCGGAGCCTGTTGGATCTTTTGACGCTTGGGGCCCAGACCGGAAGCGAACTGGCGCTTTATTTCGACGGCAAGGACGCAGCCGAGGCTTCCATGGCAGTCCGGGCATTCCTGGAAGAAGAACCGGGTGAAAATTTCTCCGGGCTGGGAATTTTTACCGGACCAGCCGTCCCTATGTCCGAGGTGGCCCATGGCGAATAAAAATATCTCTATGACGCTCAACCAGAAGCGGGAACTCGTCATCCGGCGCTCTTACGACTACCCGCGGGAAGTTGTTTTCAAAACATGGACCGGGATGGAACACTTGGCCTATTGGTGGGGACCGCAAGGTTTTCCGGCGAAAGGGGCCCAGCCGGCCCCGAAGACGGGGGGAGACCCATCCCCCGGCCAGGATCCGTCCCTTCGGACCCTTACTTGGTGGTGCCGGGCTGTTTATAGGGAAATCACCGCGCCCGAGAGGATTCTGTTCGTCAGTTTTTTCTCGGATGAAAACGGGGGAATCACCCGCCATCCCCTCATTCCAACCTGGCCCCTGGAAATCCTGAATACGCTGACATTCCAGGAACGCGACGGGAAAACAACCGTAACCTACCGGGTCGAGCCCCTGCATGCAACGGAGGATGAACGCAAGACCTTCGAGGCGGAGTTGGGGGAAGTCAAGAAGGACTTGGAGGGGACTTTCGACCAACTGGCAGGCCGGTTGGAGCATCTTCAGGAGTGAGGCTTGGGTTAATGTTTTTAATTCCACGTCACTGTCCCGTGAGGCCCGGGCGGTAAAACCGACCCGGCCTTTGGGCGGTGTGCTAGGAGGAATTCAAATGGCAAAAACTCACTTGATTGCCGAGGCTGGCAAACAAGAGATCGTCATCACGCGCGTGTTCGACCAAACACGGGATCAACTGTTCAAGGTCATCACCGACCCCCAAAGCTTGCCCCAGTGGTGGGGAACAGGGAAAAAGACGGCGGTGGTTGAAAAGATGGATTTGAGAATTGGCGGCCTATGGAGATTAGTCCAGCTTGATGAGGACGGCCAGGGTTGTGCATTTTTCGGCGTGTATCACGAAGTTGAGAGGCCCAAACGCCTGGTTTATACCTGCGAATTCGGAGGAATGCCGGGACATGTATTATTGAAAACATTGATTCTGGAGGAACTTGGCGGAAAGACGCTGTTGATGCACCTTTCCGTCTTCCAAAGTGTCGAGGACCGGGATGAAATGTTCCGTTCCGAGATGGAGGCGGAGGCGGGTAAATCAATGGACAGGTTGGAGGGGCTCTTGGGGAAATTTTAACTGTTCGGGGCTCCAGCTTGGTCCGGTAAAAACCCGGAGGCGTAAGGGGTCGAACCCGCGGCGCAGGTGCTTGTGAGTCGAAATCTTTAAACGGGGTGGACATGAGTATCAAAAAAAACATACAGGGGACTCTTTCAAGCGGTTGGCTTAGGGGATTCGTGATTCTCGCGCTCATTTGTTTCATTGCGCTCCCGAAATTTCTCCTGACCGACGTCGTTTTTTCCTTCCTTTACCTGCTTCCGGTGGGTTTATGCACCTGGTGGTTCGGTTACGCCTGGGGGCTTTCTGTCGCGGTCTTTTGCGGCTCCTTGAGCGGGGTGATGAATTATTACCTGGCAATCCAGCCCATCCAGGACCTGCATGCGCTTTATTGGAACACAGGCATACGCTATTTCGTTTTCACGGTGTTCGCGATATTCATCCAAATGTTCCAATGGGAATTGTTTCGGCAAACCAAAATGGCGGCGACTGATCCCCATACGGGGCTGTTGAACTTGCGGGGATTTTTCGGTTTGGCTGAAAAACGCTTGGAGCAGGCGAGGAAGCACGGGGACGCCATCGCCATGTTGTACCTGGATATGGACCATTTCAAGGAGGTGAACGACAAGATGGGGCACCTGGAAGGGGACAGGGCCCTTCGGGCAGTGGCTACTGCCATGAAGACCAGTTTCCATTCACCCGATCTCGCCAGCCGTGTGGGAGGGGATGAGTTCCTGGCATTCCAGCCGAAAATCGACATCTATGAGTTCAGGAATAAGATGAAGGAATTCCGCCAGCATTTGAACGGTAGGATGCAGGCGGGAAATTGGCCCGTGACTTTCAGTATCGGTTGCGTCGTGTACCTGGAACCCCAGGGTTCCCTGGAACAAATCATCCATGAGGCGGATTTATTGGCTTCTGAGGTTAAGAATAACGGACGGAATGGGGTGAAACTTGAGATCCGTTAAAGGAAGAAACGCGCATGATAAATGTAAATGAAAAGATGGGGCGTGGAATCGGTTTTAGCGGTCAACGGGTCGAACAAGCGGTAAAACAGTTGAATAATCCGTGCCCGCTCCGCCCGGGGGTTTTTTTGATTTAAGACACGGAACAAAGGAATGCGTGGTATTGGACTGTCCCTTAAAGACGAAACTAATTATCTTTTTCAGACGTCCAAAATATATTGGTTATTTATTGTGATAAGCCGATATTTGAGTGGTATTGATTTCCAAATAAAAAAAGGAATAGCATAGATGGGATTTACAACCTTAAATCAGGCATGGTTTCATGGTTAATAAAATGAACATCCTTATCCGGTTATTCATAATGGTTTTACTGCCAGCTTTCATCCTGCGGCCAGTCGTGGTTTGCGTCCACAACAGCTCTTCTTACCAAAATTTGCAGGACGAAATCGGTTCTTTTTCCCACCAGAATGAGGAAATTTCTGTTCCCCATACTACCCTGCGTCATATCGCGCGGGAGGCCCCGGATTCCGTGGTTTTGGTTCCATGTATCACCAAGGCGAAGGCCCCTTCGTTCTCGGACAGCCGTATAAGCCTGGTATTTGCCCCCGGCAATTCATCCCCGCAGAGTTTCCTCATCCTCCGAATCTGAAAATTTCTTCCGTGTAGTTCCCGGCTGGGTCCTGTTTCAACCCGGCGGGTATTCGCGCGTCCCATCCACGCCCGAAATCAAATCACGAAAGGAGTTTCCATGAAATTATTCAAAATAGTTAAAGTCCAGCGTTCCCTAGGGCTTCATTTGCGAGACGCCGCAAATTTAATCAAGGTCATCCAGAAGTTTCATTGCAGGATCAAGGTCCAAAAGGGGGACGCGCGGGTCGATGGCAGGAGCTTGTTGGGCCTTTTGACATTAGAGGCCCGTGAAGGTACCGAACTGGCCGTTTATATCGACGGCGCGGACGCCCTTGAGGCTTTGGAGGCCATCCGGAAATACCTGGAGGAAGGTCTCCTGGAAAATATCAACGGTCCAGGGGTTCGCCCAGGACCCACTGCCATTGGAACGAGGTGAAACATGATTGGAATAAACACGGGAAATTTGATAGTCCGGGACCGTGAATTCATCATCAGGCGCGTTTTTGCGGCGCCCCGGCTAGCGGTATTCAGGGCATGGACTGAACTGGAACAACTGGATAAATGGTGGGGCCCCATCGGGTCCACCTTGATGAACGCCAGCTTGAACCCGCGGCCGGGCGGTTCCTTTATTTACGGACTGAGACGCGCAAACCGATTTGATACTTGGTGGGGAAAACACCTGTTCAAGGAAGTCCTCGCTCCCGAAAAGATCATTTTCATCAGTTCTTTTTTGGATGAGAAAGGCCGGGTTAGCCGGCACCCCCTTCATCCCAATTGGCCCCTGGAAATCCTGAACCGGGTGACGTTCCTGGATTTCGGGGGGAAAACAGGAATGGCTTTAAAGGCTGGCCCCATACACGATAACCCTGAAGAACGAAAGGCATTCGAGGCTGGTATGGGGGACATGATGGGCGAATTTGACGGAACTTTTGATCGCCTTGCGGAGCATTTAGAACAACTGAAAAAAAGTCTAGATGAATAACCAATATTTCCGGCCCGGGGGGAGCCCGGGCCCAGCCCGGCCTTTCATGGCCGGGCGTTTGATCCAACCCCGGTCTCCGGTCCGGGGAAATGGAAACGGTAATAGGGGTGAATCCACCCTCCCAAAGGGTGGATCCCCTGCCGTTTAATTTTTATAAGGAGGAAGTCATGAAAAAGTTGATCGCATCATTGGCAACCGTGATGTTCTTGGCGGCGGTTTCAGTACCTGCTTTCGCGCAGGAACCAACACCCGCTTCGACACACGCAGCCAAGGCCATGAAACATAAGAAGGCCCATAAAAAGGTGAAAAAAGGTAAGAAGGCGAAAAAAGCCGGAACTTCAAGCGCTACGCCATCTGCCAAGTAACGATGTTGTCCGGGCCCTGGGGATTCCCGGGGAACCCGCCGGGGGACCGGGTTTCCCCGATTTCCAGGCGGGTTTGGATGAGAGTTTTAGCATCAGCCTAGGGACAAAAGAAATGAGGTGACCCAAATGGAATGCAAGGACATTCGGCGGTTGTTCCGAAAGCACCTGAAGGATCAATTGTCCCCACGGCAAAAGGCGGATTTTGAGGAGCACATTAACGATTGTGCCGACTGTTTCTTGTTGGATAGGGAAATCAAGATGGAATTCCCAGCGGGACAGGGCAAACAAAAACCGACCAACTCCGTTAATGAGTAACAATCATTTAACTGATTTGTGGATTTGCCGGGAACCCGTGAACCCGGGGCTATGATGTGACGATTTGGAAGTTTGAGCCAAGGATTCCGGATGACTGAGGGAATATGATCGACGATACCCAAACAAACTGGAAAAGACGTTTATTGATTGTTGGAAGCATCCTATTTTTAGCGGGAGCTATGGCCGAGGGCCAATTAAAAGTCGGCGTCCTGGTCTTTTGCGGGCTGGTTTTATTCCTCATCATCATGATTGATTTCGTAATGACGCGTTAATTATTTAACGCGGAGGGAAAAATTATAAAAATTCTTGCGCTGGTTTTAATTCTTTTTCCGGTGTTTTCCGTTTTCGCGGTGGATGAAACAGCCTCCATCCTGATCGCTTACGGCCAGATCCGCCTGGGGGAAATCAACGCTCGGATCGACCAGGAATACCCGCGGAAAAAGGGTGTTTTTTGGAATATATCCGGCGATGCCTACCATGATTTCACAAGAGCCCCAAGAAGCGACGTGATCATCGGCCTCGCGGGCTACATCGACACCGGGGTTGTTTACAACAACGGGCGCCAAATGGTCAAGGACGCCGGATCGGGGTTCGCTTATTTCCACAAAGTTAAAGACGATTGGAAACTCATCCAGGTGGAAATGGCCGAAGGAAAAAAATACAAGGGTTTCGAAGGGGCGGACCTATTTAACCAGGGGGTGGACCAGTTGGTGGTTTATTCCTCTTCGGCCACGACCCAATTCGCGGATATTTACCAATTCCATAACAACGGTCATTTTGAAAAGAAAGCGTCCATTAAGGGTTTCGCGATGGGTCCCCGGGTTTTTGTTTCATCCGGCAGGCCTATTCTGGTGGATTACCAAAGGGCCACGATCAACCAGGATTTTCCAATTTATTATGGGAGGCCCTTCAAATGGAACGGCAGTGGGTTTGTCAGGGCCAAGGATGGTTATTTGGACCGGGTCCAGTTCTATGATCCCCTCCATTCGACCGATGCTGAGTCCTCAAAGGAATTGGCGTTTTTTGAGGATTTCCTTTCCCGACACCCAACCGATTTTTGCGCCTTAGCAAATTGTTATGACTTGTGCCGGCGACTAGGCATCCTGGCGAAAACTGAACAATATCGGAAGGAATTGGCTGTCACGAAAGAAGATCCGGCGGTTTTTGAATATTGCGGCAGATGGCTCACCGGGCGAAACCAGTCCTCGCGGAAACAATATTTGGAATGGATATCAGGGAAGGGAAAATTCGGGAAGGAAGAATAATGAAAACCCATGGGATTCAACGGAGCCGGATTTAAACCAGTTTTATCACCTCGTGTTTATAAACAACAAGCATTTCCTTATGCGCCAACAGGATAGGAAAAATACCCTGTCCGTTGAAATGGATATGCGTGATTCGGATAATCACTTTGGATAATTGAAGACCTATTTGAGGAAAAGGGTAAATGCATAAAACACTTAAATTCTCCGTGAGGCTTTTTCTGGCTTCGTGTTTGCTTTTCCTTTCCTTAAAGCCAAACGCCACAACCCGGTTGGTATTCAACCATTTGCTGGCGGCACAGGCCCATTATTCAACTACCTGCCGATTGGGAAAAAATCTCCCCGCGGAGAACAACCATCGCGCGGTGCGATGCTCCTTCGGGATTGAGGATAAGAGGACCGTCGTGTCGGTCCTTATTACCCGTTATTTTATCGATTCGTCTAGCTTGGTTTCCGGTTTTGGGGTTTGGGAACAAACCCAGGCCAAAATCGCAGCTGTACCTACCTTCCATCCGGTCATTCTCCGCATTTAAAAAAATCTCCTGAATTAATTTTCCCCATTGGTTTCGGGAAACCTGTGCGTCCTGTGGGACTCATCAGGCCCCTAGCCCCAAGGGAAAACTCCGTTTGCTCAAATCAACCGGCGGACACACGGCCGAAAATCAGGAGATCACCGATGACACGAGAACAATTGAAAAACAACGCGAAAATCCATTACTTAAGCGAGGAGAGGGCCAGGGAATGGGCCTGGGCTTTGAAATTGAATGACGGGCCATTCACCTGTCCCAATTGCGGGGAAAAGGAATATTACAGGCACCATTCCCGCCCCGAGGTAAGGACCTGCTGTGATTGCCTAAGGCAGATCCGCCTTCGTCCTGGAACGATCTTTGAGAATTCCAGGGTATCCCTTTCTACCTGGTTTCGCGCCATCTATTGGATGATCAACCGGAATGGCCGCATCTCAACCCAGGAGTTACAGCACCGCCTGGAACTCACGTCCTATAACACCGCCTGGACGCTTCGCCGGAAAATCCAGGAAACCTTAAAGGATCCTGGGAAAGTCCAAAAGTACCAAAGATTGTTAATGATGGAACAGAATTCGAACCAGAACCTAGTAAAAGCCAGTTAAACCTAATTTACAACTTTAGGAGGAAGACATGAAAACGAAACAATTTGCTGTTTGCTTATTGATCATGGGATTTTTAGTGTTGGGATGGAAACCGGCCGCTTCGGCCCAAACCGAGACGAAAGCAGTTGCCATTGAGGGTTATCACGATACCGCTTGGGGGACTTTGCTTGGCGATTTCAGGTCCGCGAAGAATTCCACCATCGAGCGTTCGCTTGACCGGTTGATGGGAACCGGATTGGATTACCTGCTGATGAATTTCCACGAGGTTGATTCGAGCGACGCGGCAAGACCCGTCAAAATCAACGTGGAAAAAATCAACGGGGACGAAACCCACTTCGTTTTTTACGGGAAAAAGTATTGCCTGGCAGCTGTTCCCATCCATCATTCCGACCTGGATGCCGTAAAAAAGGCCTTGGACGCGAAATACCCGAGGAAAGGGTTCAAGTCGTACGATGCCCAATGGAAGCAAACGGGATTCGGCTGGAAGATGATGGATTACGAATACGCCCAGTATGAGAAAAGCCCGGGAACCCTGGTCTTTTTGGTCACGGCCTCCAGCCATTACGACAACAACAACGAACTGGGGGATACCCAACCGACCTACAACCCCGACTATGAGTCGGGGAATTTCCTCGTTTATGTTTCCGCCGGTTACTTCAACAACCCCGAAAACGCATGGGCCGATTACCAGTCCAATAAGAACGCGCCTGAAAAGCAAAAATTGGCCCAGGCGGAAAAACAAAGCCAAAAGCTCCAGAGCGACCTGGGCAAAATCGAGTAACAGGCATTTTCCCCAAGCCGGCCCCCGCCTTCCTGCAGGGGCCGGCTTAAAAGGGGCCTGTTAAAACCTATCGAATACGCCTTCATACCCCTTTGTTCCCATAGCTGTTTATAGCTTGGATTTGGGAGGGAAAGTAAACTATGAACCCTGAGCCCGATTTAAACCACGAGAATCCACAGAGGATCTTCCGCGTCTGGATGGTCCAACTGGCCATGCGCCGCCCCATTACCGTGGTCGTCTTGGCTGTGGCTGTCGCCCTGGGGGCGGTGAACAGCCTTTTCCACATGAAGTTCGACATCTTCCCCAGCCTGGGAACACCCAGCATCTTCGTGGTTTCCCCCTACGGGGGCATGGACCCGGCCCAGATGGAAAGCTTCTTCGCTTACAACTTCGAGAAGCAGTTTTCCTACGTGAATGGGATCGAGCACATCGAGTCCAAGAGCATCGGCGAAGTGACAATGTTGAAGCTCCAGTTCCACCCGGACACCGACATGTCCTCGGCAATGGGGGAAGTAGTGTCCCGTTCCACGAGGGCCCTCAAAACCATGCCCCCCGGGACCCTGCCGCCTCTCATCCTGCGGTTCGATAGCGGCAACCTGCCCGTCGGGGACCTGGTCTTTTCCAGCCCGACTCGCAGCCTGGAGGACATCGAGGACTACGTCCACGTCTACGTTAGACCCCTGGTAGCCACTTTGCCGGGCGTGTTGGTTTCGGACCATTTCGGCTCAAGCCCGCGCGCTATCGTCATCGAGGTGGATCCGAATAAACTGCGGGAATACAGCCTTTCCCCCGAGGACGTTGTTCAAGCCCTGGCCAAGGCCAACCAAATCGAGCCCTCCGGAAAGATCCGAATCGGCGACCAGTACCCCACCGTGCCCATGAATTCCATCGTCAGGAAGATCGACGACCTTTTGAACGTGCCCCTCAGGCTGGGGACCTATCCCACGGTTTTCGTGAGGGATATCGGCGTGGTGAGGGACTCCTCCGATATCGCAACGGGTTACGCCCTCTTGAACGGCCGGAGGACCGTCTATCTGCCGGTCATTAAAAGATCAGATTCCTCCACCCTCACGGTCGTCCAGGAGATCAAGGACAACATGCGCTTGTTCCAGGACGTCCTGCCCGACGACATTAAGGTGGGTTACGAGTTCGACCAATCGGGGGTCGTGAAGGATTCCATCAAGTCCCTTTCCTTCGAGGGAATCATGGGGGCCCTCCTGACGGGCCTGATGGTCTTCCTTTTCCTGGGCGACTGGCGCAGCGCCCTGATCGTCATCATCAACATCCCCCTGGCATTGATGGGCGCCATCGTCAGCCTGAACATCGCGGGCCAATCCATCAACATTATGACCCTGGGGGGCCTGGCCTTGGCCATCGGCATCCTTGTAGATGAGAGTACCATCACCATCGAGAACATCCACGTGCGCCTGTCGAAGGGGGAAAAGCTGGCCACTGCCGCCATCAACGGTACCAGCGAGATATTCAATCCCGCCTTCCTGACCATGCTTTGCATCCTGGCGGTATTCATCCCGGCCTTTTTCATGGGCGGTATGTCCAAGGCCCTCTTCGTGCCGCTGACCCTTTCGGTCGGTTTTTCCATCGTCTGGGCTTTTTTCTTTTCCATGACCCTGGTGCCCATCCTGGCGACCTGGCTTTTAAGGGAGGAACAGGGCCATGCCAAAACAGGAGAGACGTTCCTGGACAAGATGAAGAGGGCGCATGGCGCCCTTTTGGAATACATCTACCGGCACCGGGTCCTATTCCAGGCTGGCTACGCCCTAGGGGCTCTGGCTCTCATCGGCGGCCTGGGTAGCCATATTGGAAGGGAAATCTTCCCCAAAGTGGAGAGCCATGAACTTCAGATGAGAATCCGCGCCCCGGTGGGAACCTATATTGATAAAACCGAGAAGGACCTGCTCCAAGTCATCTACCTCATCAAGCGGACGGCCGGCCCTGAAAATGTCGATACCACCCTGGGTTACGTTGGCACCCAGCCTACCCAATACGCCATCAACACCATTCTCCTGTGGACCGCGGGGCCCCAGGAGGCGGTTTTACAAGTGGCCTTCAAGAAGGACTCGGGCATCTCGACCGCCCAACTGAAGGAAAAACTCAGGACAGTTTTCCAAAAGGAACTGCCGGACATCCGCGTGACATTCGAACCCAGCGGCCTCATCGACAAGGTCATGAGCGCCGGGGCGCCCACCCAGATCGAGGTGGACGTCAACGGACACGATTTGGATAAGGACCGGGAGGTGGCGGACCAGATCAAGAAAGCCCTGGCATCCGCCCTCCCTGGAATCCGGGACCTGCAATATGGACAGCCCTGGGACTATCCCACCCTTGAAGTGGATGTGGACCGGAAAAAGGCGGGTTTGCGGGGTGTTCATGTCACGGATATCGGAAGGGCCCTGGTGCCGGTGACTTCCTCCAGCCGGTTCACCCTACCCAACTTCTGGGAGGACCTCAAGGATGGTGTGAATTACCAGGTACAGGTGGAAGTGCCACCCAGCGACGTCAAGTCCGTGGAGGACCTGAAAAAGGTACCCATCCCTGTCAATACGGGCTCTCTTCCCTTGGGAAACTTTGCCCGGGTTTGGAAGGGAACGGAAGTGGCCGAATACGACCGTTATAACAGCGTCCGAATGGCCTCGGTTCAAGCCAACCTGCAGGGGATAGATTTGGGCCACGCTGCGGGGAAATTGGACGATATTCTAAAGCCCATCCGCGAAAAAATACCCAAGGGGATCCAAATGTGGGTTCGGGGGCAGATCAAGACCCTGACCGACATGACGGATGGCCTGCTCGCGGGACTGGCGTTCGCCATCGTGGTCATCCTTCTGCTCCTAGCCGGGAGCTTTGAGTCGTTTCCCATCGCCTCCATCGTCATCTCCAACGTCCCTGCGGTCCTGTCGGGGGCCCTGCTCGTTCTTTATATAAGCGGTTCCACCCTGAACATCGAATCCTTCATGGGAACCATCATGGCGGTGGGCGTGTCGGTCGCCAATTCCATCCTGCTGGTGACCTTCGCGGACCTGACGCGTCGCTCCGGCAGGCATTCCTGGGAGTCGGCGGTCCACGGGGCCCAGAGCCGGTTGAGGCCGGTCCTGATGACAGCCATCGCCATGATCGTGGGCATGGTCCCCATGGCCCTGGGCTTGAGTGAAAGCGGCCAGCAAACCGCGCCCCTGGCTCGGGCGGTGATCGGGGGCCTCCTGGGATCAACGGTAACGACTCTCCTGATCATGCCGATCATTTACGCGATCGTGCACCATGACAAGCCAACCCATACGGCTTCATTGGACCCCATTGATCCTTCCAGCGCGTTTTACGAAGGGAACAACCATGAACCATGAGCCCACCCGCTTAAAGACATTGGGACTTTTTTCCCTGGCCTTTTTATGGCTCACGGGTTATTCCCGGGCGCAGGATAAGGCGCTACCGCCAGTGTTAACCCTTGGCCAAGCGTTGTTGCTGGCTGAGAAGGTGAGCCCGGACCTCCAGGCCCAATTTGAAAGGGAAACCCAGGCCCGGGCCAATACGGGAATCCTCACCGCCTACGCATTGCCCCACCTGGACTTGGCTGGCGTGGACAGCACGGGGTTTCCTGGCTCCGGTTCGCCCAGCCCGGAGGGCTTTGGGGGCCTTGTGAATTCCCCCTACCGCTCCGGGTTGGCCGGGGACGCGGTGGGCACCTTGACTCTCCTGGACGCGAGCCGGGGTTATTCCCTGACCGCCTCGCGATATGGGGAAAAATCCGCCCAGGAACAAACACGCATCACCAGGTCGCAGGTCGACCAGAAGGTTTTGGGGCTTTACCTGGACGCCTGCCGCTTCCAAGGGTTGAAACAGGTTTGGCAAGGGGTCGTAGATAGGATCAAGCCTATCCAGGAGATCGTGGGAAACTTCGTGAGGCAGGGAAGGTATAACGAAGTCCAACTGCTCCTGCTTCGGGACCAGATGGACCAGGCGCAGTTGACCGAGGACGGCTACGACCAGAGGTACCAGGCCACCCTGAGGCGGCTGGCGCTGGCGGCGGGAATGGAAAGCGCCTCCATCCGCCTGCCGGAGCCGGCCGATCTGGATGAAAGCACGATCGCCGCCATCCAGGAGCCCGAACGAAACCCCTACCTGGACTTCGCGCAGGACGAGGTCCTGGCCGCCAAGGCTCTCTCCTCCAGCGCATCCGCGGAACGCCTTCCCCGTCTTTACGTCAGCGGAAGCGTCGGATTAATGGACAGCTCGCGGTTGGTTAAGCAGAGCGATTATTCTGGTTGGGCCGGGATATCCATCCCGGTCTTCGAGGGATTCCGGATCGCCTCTGAGGAGAAGAGGGCGCAGGCTTCCCTGCGGGAGAAAAGCGACCGCCTTTCGGCGACCCAGCTCCAGGTGGAGGATTTAAACGCCCAACTTGACGAGGCCATCGAATACGCCCGCGAACAAGTCTTGTCCCTGGGACCCCAGTACGTGGCCGCGACCCGGAATTTTTCACTGGCCAAGGACCGTTACCTGAAATTCCTCGGGACCGTGACCGATTTGGAGGAGTCTGTCAGGAATATCGCCCGTATCGAGACGGAAATGAATGACGCCCAAACGGACTTTTTGGCGGCCGCAGGCGGAAAGAGACTGTTGAACGGGGGGCAGGTCAACCCCCAGGCAAGTGATTTCCCCGCTCATC
This sequence comes from candidate division FCPU426 bacterium, assembly GCA_963796105.1. GTDB lineage: Bacteria > Oederibacteriota > Muellerivitia > Muellerivitales > Muellerivitaceae > CAWCKJ01. Next base: position 168,404 of record CAWCKJ010000007.1, on the reverse strand, counting down.
CACCCTCCAAAACCCCGGGGTCTTGATCCTCCTAGATCCCCCAGCCTTCCTTCCAAATCTTCCCGTTTCCCGCCTCCTGTTACCTCCTCGTAACATTGTAGAAATCAAAAAATAACACTCCGAATCCCGATAAAGATTAAAAATCTCCGCACGATGAGGGAGAAACCTTGTTGCCTCCGATCATCGGGATGATTTGGTGTTTCTAAAGCTGTAAAAATTAAAAATTTGAGGAGGGGTTATGAGACGCTTTTTATGGTTGGCGCTTTTGACGGCCGGAACGTTCGCGGCGGCCCTGAGCACCGCGGTTTACGCCGATGACGAAGCGGCTGGTTCCAGCTACATGATGGAGGATATGAATACAGCCCTGGGTTCCATGACGAACCGTTTGGCGGATGTGGAGAAAAAACAGGGAGCTCAGATTGAAATCCACGGATTCGCCGAGTCGGACTACATCACCGACTCCGAGACCACCGGGATGAACGAGTACATCTCCAACAAGGCACTCGCCAAGCAGGGGACTCTGGCAGGCCAGTCGGAGCAGACACAATTCTCCCTGCGCAACAGCCGGGTGGATTTCCTGGCCAAGGATACAGTGGGGGGATGGCTGACAAAAGGCTATGTCGAGGGCGACTTTTTGGGGGCCTCCAACACCGCCGAGTCCAACTTGTATGTCGCGCCGACATTCCGTATCCGGCACGCCTACCTTGAAGCCTTGAAGGACGGTTGGGACATCATGGCCGGGCAATATTGGACCCTTTTCGGCTGGAACATGGACTATGTCATCGCTTCCGTCCAACCCCAGCCGGTGATGGGGACTTTCTATGAGAGAACCCCCCGCTTGGGCGTCATGAAGACCTTGGGCGACGATTTCCAGGTGCAGATCGCCGTTGATGCGGAACGCCCGGAAGAATCCCTTTCCGCTTACCCTAATTTCAACGGGGGTATCCGATTCCTGTTGAGCGACTGGAAAGGAGCTTTCTCCTACGCCACTGGCGCTACGAAGATCGTCCCCCTGAGCCTAGGCATCTCCGGAACCATCCGCAATTACGCCGACGGCGCGACGGCCGCCAACAACTGGACCAACACCAATTACGAGGGCTCTGGGGTGGCGGTGGACGCCATGATTCCGGTCCTTCCTGCCACGGACAATGATGATTGCAGCCTGGTGATCGCGGGTGAATGCACGATGAGCAAGGGGGCAGGTGACGAGCTTAATGGTTGGTCGGGCGGGGCCACTCCGGTGACCGCGGCCGGCAACGAGGTGATCGCTGACAGCGGTATCGCCGGCTTCAAGACCGTGGGCGGAACATTTGGCCTGATCGACGCGCAAAGCTGGAACGCGCAATTGCAGTTCCATTTTCCCAAGAGTTGGGGGACCTACGTGACCGGCGCTTATGGGGAAGTGTATTCCGACAATATCGGGACCTTTACGGGAGCAAGCTACAACGATGACAACAATTTTATCGCCAATATCATGCAGGACGTCACCAACGAGGTCCGCGTGGCCATTGAGTACGACTTCGCGCAAACCCATTACCTGGCTCCCTATAACACAGGGAAGGGCCTGGATAACATCGCCTATGACAACCGCGTCCTGATGAGCAGTTGGTACCGTTTCTAGTATTAACGAATATTTGGAGTAATCCCTGTCTGATGGAAATCATTCCAAGGGGCCGCCCGGCAATCAGGGAACCGGGCCGACCCCCTCTCCCCTCCTAGCCCCCCGCCCAAAGGGGGGCTCAGGGGGATTTTAGGGGGGGATCTCTCGGGCTTGGATGAGGCAAAGTAAAATAAAAGGAGAAAGTAATGAACAAATTTTCGAGGTTTCTGGCAGCGGCGCTCATGGGCGCCACGTTGTTTGGAGGGGGGAAAGCCGCGGCGGCATCCTTGAATGGGGCGGGGGCCACTTTTCCCTATCCCATCTATTCCAAATGGTTCTACGAGTACAACAAGAAGACCGGCGTGCAGATTAATTACGCCTCCATAGGCTCAGGGGGGGGAATCCAGCAGTTGACGAACGGAACAGTGGATTTCGGCGCTTCCGACGCATTCTTATCGGACGAGCAAATGGGGAAAATAAGCGGGGGGGTCCTGCATTTCCCGACCGTGGCGGGTGCCGTGGCCATCTCCTATAACGTCCCTGGGGTGGAAAAACTGAAGTTGAACTCCGAGGTTTTGGTGGGGATCTACAGCGGCGCCATCACGAAATGGAACGACCCAGCCATTGCCGAGTTGAATTCCGGGGCGGCCCTTCCGGATACCGTCATCACCGTGGCGCACCGCTCGGATGGCAGCGGAACCACCAACATTTTTACCAATTATCTCACCAAGGTCAGCACCAAGTGGGCCTCCAGCGTGGGTTTTGGCACATCGGTGAAATGGCCGGTAGGCGTCGGGGGCAAGGGCAATGAGGGTGTGGCGGGCTTGATCCAGCAGATTCCAGGGACCATCGGGTACGTGGAACTGGCCTACGCGGTCAAGAACAAGCTGCCCTATGCGTCCATGAAAAACAAGGCGGGTGTTTACGTGGACCCGTCCCTGGCCTCCACCACCGCGGCGGCCGCTGGCGCGCTTAAGCACATGCCGAAAGATTTCCGCGTGATGATTACCAACGCGGGCGGCGAGAGCGCATATCCCATATGCGGTTTCACCTGGCTATTGATTCCGAAAGCAATCTCGAACGCCGGGAATGGAAAGGCCATTACGGATTTCCTGGCCTGGTATTTATCGGAGGGGGAAAGCATGGCGGCGGACTTATATTACGCTCCCTTGCCGGATTCATTGGTTGAAAAGGTCAAGGCCCAAATCGATAAGATTAAATTTTAGAAGAATTAAATGAAAACCCTAATCGGGAAAATATAATTGCCGATTAGTCGGGAAAACAAGTTCGGATTGGTATTGCGCACGGCCGGTTTCACGGTGAAACCGGCGTTGCCATATCAAGCGCCTTGGTTGAAGCTATGGAACAGATGCCACCTTAATATGTAGATTGAAAGCTGGCATGAGAGTTAGGGGTGGTAATTTGGGTCATTCTTATCTGATAGGATCCAATTAAAAATTGGCTTTATGCCATTTTAATTTCTTCGAAGAGATTTTTGATATTGAAAAACCATAATCCGGTGGATCATAAGAAAAGTTCACTTTCGCGAAGAATTTCAAAAATTCCATAAAGTTTAATTATTAAAATATCCTCCCGGTAGTAAAAGCTGCGTAATCAGCCGAGGCGTTGACGGCGGCGGACTTGTGGACTTTTGGTTGCCGATTAATGAACCCTATTGGGCCACGTTATCCATTACTTGACCTATTCCTAAAACTGATGAACCAAACCAAACAGGTTTGTACTTTCCCAATATGCATCTTCCCATTTGGCATAGATTGATTAATTCGTGATTCCTGAACCTCTTCTCGGTTATTTCAATCAGCTTAAAGACCCATTACAAAAAAACTTTCCGGAGATTTAGTGCATAAAGTCTGGAAAATAGGGACTCCCTTTACCATAATGCACGAAACAAATTCAGGAGTATTCAAATGGAAAGCATCAAACAAATCGCCCAGTTGCTCAATGAGGTCAAAGCCAAGAAGCTGCTCGTTCACCACCTGACCAATTACGTCACAGCCAACGACTGCGCCAACATCGTCCTGGCCCTGGGGGGGTCTCCCGTGATGGCGGATGATTCCGGGGAAGTTTCTGAAATGGTAAAGATCGCCTCCTCCTTGGTCATTAATATCGGGACGCTCAATGAGAGAACCATTCCTTCGATGTTCACGGCAGGTAAAAAAGCCAACGAAATGGGTGTTCCGGTCCTTTTGGACCCGGTGGGTGCTGGCGCGACTTCCTTGAGAACAAAAACCGCTGAGCGATTCCTCGCAGAAATCAAGCTGGCCGTGCTTCGGGGCAATATGTCGGAGATCAAGACCTTGGCCGGTTCCGCTGGGACGACCAGGGGCGTGGATTCAACCGATGATTCCTCGGGTGGCAGGGATATCGCCGTTTCCCTGGCCAAGAAATACCACTGTACGGTCGCCATCACCGGCGCCCGTGACGTCATCACGGACGGAACCAGAACCGCCCTCATCGACAACGGCCACAAGCTTCTAGCCCATGTCACAGGCACAGGATGCATGGCCAGCTCCCTGATCGGGTGCTTCATGGGGGTGACGAAGGATTACTACCTGGCTTCCTGCGCCGGCATCATGGCCATGGGCTTGGCGGGGGAAAAGGCCCACCAGGGCCTAGGCGGCAACGAGGGAATCGGGCGGTTCCGGATGAACCTGATGGACGCCATTTTCCAATTGAGCCCCGAGGACTTCTTAAAAGGCGGAAAACTTCAAGAACCTAAGTGAGCTAATTCTCTAGGTTCAGAATTTACATTTTAAACATCCAGGCTTTTCATAACCTCTCCTTTTGAATCCTAGCCGTCAATATGGCAATCATGGAGGGCGCCATGGAATCTTATCTCAAAACGACGTTACGCTTGGATCGGGAACTGCTACGGCAGGCCAAAAAATACAGCCGAGAACAGGATAAGACGCTGGGGCAAGTCATCGAGGAATCCCTGGGATCGTTTCTCAAGCAAAAAGGTGTTTCGGAAAAAAACAGTTCCAAGAATTTCTACCGTTGGGCCGAGACACTTTCCAAGAAGAAGGGCTTTTCACACCTCAAGGAAGCAGACGTGATCCGCCTGGTCAGGGAAAGCCGCAGTCTTTGATCCGGGTGGTTGCCGATACCAATGTCTATATCTCCGGGATATTCTGGCCTGGTTTAAACCGGATGGTCCTCAACCTGGCCCGGCATGATGTCCTGGCCCTTTACGCTTCCCCTAATATTTTCAGTGAATTTTCCCGAACTTTGAAAGGCAAGAATTTCCGCTTGACTGAGGCGCAGATTGAAGTACTTGTACGCGACTTGATGAGCTTCACCTTGCCAGGCAAGGAAACCCCCGTTTCAGTTCCGAGGTTAAGGGATGCTCATGACCAATTCCTATGCTCTCTATCAGCTGGAACAGGGGTCGATTATCTCGCTACGGGGGACCAGGATTTGCTGGTGCTTGGGAGGATTAAAAATATACGAGTCGTCTCACCCAGGGTGTTTCTCGAAACGGAATTTACGGAACTTTTGGAGGTTTTAGAGCTTGGAGGGTTAAGTGGGGCCTGATATTCAACGATTGAGTTGGAGGCTGCACTGGTCTTGGGCGTTCATGATGGATCGAAAAACGGGAAACAATCAAAGCGAATTTAATATTGCTTTACTTTTAAATATATGCTTTACTTTTGATGGAGGTGCGGTATGGTCACGGCAACGGTTTCTTCAAAAGGGCAGATTACACTGCCAGCGGGAATGAGGAAAAAACTAGGGATAGGTATTTCAGAGAAAATCGTGTTGGAAACTCAGGGAAACTCTATTGTTATCCGGAAGGCCAAGGATTTTTTCGAATATGAGGGATTTGCCGGCAAAGCCCTTTACGCCCGGGAAGAGCGGGAACTAATGAAGAAAGGCGTAGCGGCCCATGTAAAAGGCCGGGGTAAATGAAACCGGTTTTTGTGGATTCGATTCTTTTCCTGCGGTTTTTCACGAGTGATGACGAAACCCACCACCAAAAGGCTGTTTCTTTCTTCCGCAAGGTTACGGAAGGCCGCCTTCAGGCCCTTGCGGGTCCTCCCGTTCTTTTTGAAGTGGCTTGGACTCTAAGAACCGCCTATCGCCAACCCAATGAAAAAGTCTTGGAAGTCTTGGCGGCTATTGTCGCAATGCCAGGTCTTAAAATAACCGATGCCATGTTAGTTACTGAGGCCCTGGATTTGGCCAAAAATGCCGGGATTGAGTTTGCCGATGCCTATATCGCGGTCAGCGCGGTCAGAGAAGGGGCAAGTGTCGGTACTTTCAATCGGCGTCATTTCGGGCGATTAGACTTGGAAATTTATCCGCTTTAAGGGCAGTCAAAAGGGGAAGGGAATGGCATCTTCAATTCCGGGTCAGGCCCGCCCAAGGGCCGCCGCCCTGGCGGTCCTATTCATTGTTTTCACCGTTCCTCTTACCTTTTCCATTTCCCTGGAAGACGGCTTTGAGCTGACCCAGGCCTTGCTGACCCTTTTCGCCGGATCCTTCCTATATCTAGCCCTCCCATCCTCAAGCTGGAGGGTACCAGTAACTAATAACCGTTTGATTTACCTCAGCTTTTTGGCATTTATAGCTTTGGGAATCTATTCCTTCATCCGTGAATTTCGGGATGTCACTTTCTTTTTTCCGACCCAGAATTACCTTTGGGTTCTTTCGGCTTTCCTATTCCTGGCTCCCATCGGCCAATACATGGATAAAAGGAAACTCCTGGCTTTTATCACGGCTTCCACCGTTATTTGCTCCCTCTACGCCTTATTCCAAGTCCTGGGCCTGGACCTGAGCGGATGGGACAGGAATTTCGGGGGGAGGGGTTTCTCAACCCTGGGAAACCCGATTTTCTGGGCGGGGCAGGTATTGCTTTCCATACCCTGCGCTCTGCAACTTCTCCTCTCCTCCAAGGATAAAAAAGAAAAGGCGCTTTGGATAACCTGTTTGATTGTTTTACTAATCAGCCTCCTGGCCGTCAAGACCAGGGGAGCCTGGCTGGGTTTTATGGCGGAAGCGGCTGTTTACACCTTGTTGTTTTGGAAGAAGAACAACCTTTGGAGATGGGCGATGATCTGCGCGATCGGGTTTCTCCTCATCATCCTCGGGATTCCTTCCTTAAGGGAAAGGGCGGAGTCAGTTTTCCACGTCCAAAGCGCCGACGCCCAGGGGCGTTATTTCATGTGGCGGGTGGCTTGGGATCAATGGAAGGAAAAACCCTGGCTGGGCCAGGGACCTGGGGGCTACGCCAACCATTTCCACCGTATCCAATCCCAGATAAGCCAAAAAGAACCCCAGAGGCCCTATTGGACCTCATACCACGCTCATGAGGAATACCTGGAGGTTCTGGCCGAGAGGGGATTAGCCGGATTCATCTTTGGGGGCATTTTCTTGTGGGGCTTGGTCCTGAGGAGAATTCGAACTTCGGGTGAACCTTTTTCCAGGAGCGATTTGGCCCTGATGGCGGGGATGGGCGTCCTTTCCCTCTTTGATTTTCCCATGTCGGTGGTGCCGACATCCTGCGCCATGGCGCTGATATTCAATCCAAGTTGGGAATTAAAACCCATGGAATCTTTTTCACCAAAACCAGAGGGAATAAGGAAATGGGCGGCGGCGTTGATCCTGCTTTTTGCTTGCGGCCAAGCCTTCCTGGTTGGGGCCCAAAACGCGCGCCTGCATAAAGCCATCGACCTCACCAACACCCAGCAATATGACCCGGCATTGAAACTTTTGGACTTTTCCCCGTCCGAGGCCTGCTTTAATTACCTCGATTCCCGCGTCCTAAAACAAAAAGCCATCCTTTTGGATGACCTGGGCCGGGAGGAGGCGGCGGTCCAAACCATCACCCAGGAAATCAAATCCTTTCCCTATGACGCCGACGCCAGGGCCAGCCTCTGCATGTATTACGGAAAACAAAAAAAATGGGCCGAGGCCCAGGAAGCCGGGGAGAAGGCATTGGCGATCACGCCCAGCCATGAGCTGGCCTTGAACAATTTGGCGATGGTCTCCTACCTGCAGGGCCAACGGGACAACGCGGATATGTATTTGTCACGGCTAGCGGACGCTTACCAAAAGCAGGGCGACACGGTAAAGGCCGCTGAAATCAATGGGAAAATCCAGGCTCTCGAGAACTCAAAGCCTTGAGCGATTGTTTCAGTTGTCTCCGGGTGTTAAATTAAACGAACTAAACTCGAAATCAAATTGAATCTCTCTTCCCAAGGGCAGCGCAATGGTTATCCGAGCGATACTCGATAAATATTCCCAAAACCAACAAGGCGCCACCACGCCAGAAACCTCCCTGGACAAGGCCCTCATCCAAAAAGCCTTTGATTTCGCCAAGAAGGCCCACGAGGGCCAAAAGCGCCTCTCCGGCGAGGATTACCTGACCCACCTGGTGGAGGTGGCGGATATCCTGGCCTCGCTCAACATGGATTCCGTCACCATCGCCGCCGCCCTTTTGCACGATGTCCTGGAGGACACCCCGGTCACCTACGAACAGCTGAAGACCGAATTCTCCGAGGAAATCGCCAATCTGGTGGAGGGCGTCACCCAAATCTCCAAGCGTAAATTCCAGGACGCGAACCTCCACCAGGCCGAGAGCACCCGCAAGATGCTGGTGGCCATGGCCAAGGACGTCCGGGTCATCCTCATCAAGCTGGCCGACCGCACCCACAATATGAGGACGCTGGAATTCCTGAGCCCCGAGAGGCAGCAGAAGATCGCCAGGGAAACCATCGATATCTACGCCCCCCTGGCCCACAGGCTGGGGATTTCCAAGATGAAGAGCGAGCTGGAAGACCTCTGCATGAGATACCTGCAGTCCGACGTTTACGCCGACCTGGTCAAGAAAGTCGCCATGAAGAGGACCGAGCGGGACACCATGCTGGAGGATGTCAAGAGCCTGATCGAGGGGAAGCTCAAGGAAGCCGGCATTCACGCCCAGGTCCAGGGCCGGTCCAAGCATTTCGCCAGCATTTACAACAAAATGGTCACCCAGCAGAAAAGTTTCGACGAGATCTACGACTTGATGGCGGTGCGGATCCTGGTCACCACCATCAAGGAATGCTACGCCGCCCTGGGAACCATTCATACCATCTGGAAACCCCTTCCCGGGCGCATCAAGGACTACATCGCCATACCCAAAGGGAACAGGTACCAGAGCCTGCACACGACCGTCATGGGACCCAACGGCCAGCCCCTGGAAATCCAGATCAGAACCTACGACATGCACCAAACCGCGGAGGAGGGGATCGCGGCCCACTGGATATACAAGGAAGGCAGGACCGTCGAGAAGGAGGACGAGAAATACGCCTGGATGCGCCAGTTGCTGGACCTCCAGCAGGATATCAAAGATTCCACCGAGTTCTCCGAGGCCATGAAGGTGGACATCTTCGACGACGAGGTGTTCGTTTTCACGCCCAAGGGCGAGGTCAAGGAGCTTCCCAAGGGCGCCACCGCCCTGGATTTCGCCTTCACGGTCCACACGGACCTGGGCAACCACTGCATGGGCGTCAAGGTGAACGGGCAAATGGTGCCGTTGCGTTACGTCCTCAAGAACGGGGACATCCTGGAAATCCTGACCCAATCCTCCCGGACGCCCAGCAGGGACTGGCTGAAAATCGTCACTACGAGCCGGGCCAAGAACAAGATCCGGCACTGGTTCAGGACCCATCTTTCATCCGATGAAATCGACAAGGGCAAGAACCTCCTGGAAAAGGAAGCCGAGCGAATGGATGTGGATTTCAACGGGGCGCTCAAGTCCGGGGTTTTGGAGGGGATGCTGGATGTTTTCGGGTGCCACACGGTCAACGAGCTCCTGGCCAACACGGGCCACGGGGAAATATCCCCGAAAATGATCTTGAACAAGATCGAGGCCAAGATTCACCCTCCTGCGCCGGCCTTAAAGGGAGAAAAAAACGAGGCGAAGGCCCCCGAGACAAAGCAAACCAGGGGAGCGGGCCAGGCGGCCCCAGGCTCCGCGGCCCCGGTCAAAGGAATTTCCATCGGGGGCCAGAAGGACTTCCTCATCCGGTTCGCGAGGTGCTGTACGCCGGTTCCGGGCGATCCCATCGTGGGTTATGTAACCCGGGGAAGGGGCGTCTCCATCCACCGCAACGACTGCCCCAACACCCTCCAGCTGCCCGAATGGGAGGGCCGCAAGATCCTGGTGGCCTGGGAAGGAAACGCGGGACAGATGTACGAGGTGGCGCTGGAAGTGAAGGCCAAAAACCGCGAAAAACTCCTGGCCGATCTATTGCTGGCCATTTCCGAGGAGGGCGTCATCATTAATGAAGCCAACGCCAAAGCCCTGGATGGAGGATGGGCGCAGGGTTATTTCCTCATCGTCATTTCCTCCTCCGACCAGCTGGACAAGGTCTTGAAGAAACTCCAAAGAGTCAAAGGCGTCTCGAATGCCCGCAGGATCGAGCCCAGATAAATAAGGGAGGGTGGTTGAAGCCTTGCGCGGAATGTCTTTGCCAAGAATCCAGTGTATTGGAATCAAGCGAGGCAAACCGGTTTCGGAACAGGAACGGGGCTCAATTTAACAAAGGTTTCATTGCAAGAAATGTGGGGGATTTTTAAAATGGTGGACAGGAAAACAGTTTTTTCGGAAAGCGCGCCGAAGCCCATCGGCCCCTATTCCCAGGCGGTGGAGGCGGGGGACTTCGTATTTTGTTCCGGGCAAATCCCCTTGGAACCCTCTACAGGCGGTATGATAGAAGGGTCCATTGAGATTCTCGCTACCCGGGTTTTGGACAACCTGGAGGCCGTATTGAAGGCTTCTGGGTCCTCGCTTTCAGGCGCCGTGAAACTTACGGTGTATTTGACGGATCTCGCTGATTTCGGATCCTTGAACAAGATTTTAGCGGAGCGGTTCGCGAAAGACCCGCCCGCCAGGTCGGTGGTACAGGTTTCGGCCCTGCCCAAAGGCGCCAGGGTGGAGATGGATGTGATCGCTTTAAAGACTTAAGCTGGGAAAGGCTGATCCACTTGCCGGAAAACAACTGCGTCAATCATTTCGACAGAACCGCCGTCGGTTTTTGTTCCAGATGCAATAACCCCGTTTGCCTGGATTGCCTGGATTTGGAGTTAGGGCAGCCCCTTTGCGTCAATTGCAAGGGAAAGAAAGCGGGCGCGATGCCGGCGGTCCCCAAGGCCCCGCCGCCTTTGATCAATCCGGTCGAGAAGAAAGATCCCCCCATGACCGCCCCGGGCACGCAGGCTTCCAAGATGCCTTTGGGGGGCTTCGACGCGAAGAGCGACCCTCTCAAGATCATCCAGACCACCCTTCCCCCATCCCCGATCCTGGACATGAATCCGTTTCCGCCGAAGGCCAATCCCGGCGCCCCACCGGCCCCTTCCAAACCGGCCGTTCCCGCTCCTGTGCATTTACCGCCTATTAACCTGAATCCCGCCGCGCCGAAAATCAGTCCCGTGATGCCGCCGACCGCTTCCAAACCCGTTGCCCAGGCGCCGATCAACTTTTCTTCTCCCAACTTGGCCCCCCTGTCCAAGGCCAATCCAGCGCCGGTCATGAAGGCCCCCACACCCGCTCCTGCCGCCACCACCGGCTCCTCGCCGCTTAGTTTCAAGGGCAAAGATTTAGGGGACGATCCGCTCGGGCTTTTCGGCGGTCCTTCCGCCCCCGCGAAACCAGCTCCGGAACCATCCGTGAAACCAGCGGTTGAACCACCGGCCATGGTCATCAAGCCGGTCGAACCGCCGATTGAAACCAAAAAGCCCGCGGTTGAACCCCCTTTAAAGCCCGATTTGGGATTATCTTCCTTAGGAGCAGTCCCCAAGCAGCCGGCGCCCCAGATGGATGCTGTTGCGAAGGCCCCTGAGGCGGCCAAGAAACAGCCCTTGCCTTACGATTTGGAAACGCTCATTCAGGAGCCGAAACCCCTGCGGCCCCCGTTCCCGGAAGCCCATGCCCCTGAACCCAACGCCTCTCCCGTTCCGTCCCATCTTCCATTTCCATCGGGTCCCGTTCCGCCCATACCCGTCACGCCGGTCAAAAAAAAGCATAAAATCCTATTGTTGGGAAAAATTTGGCTGAAGTTTCTAGGCCGGCGTTCCTATGAGATTTTCGAGCCGACAGCCAAAAAATTGAAGCTCCCGACCTATGTTTTCCTGATCCTGTTGGCGGCGGTTTCCGCGGCCCTGTTGACAGGCATCATTACCCTTATTCACAGGCCTTCCGTGGCCCTTGCGGATACCATCCCGCCGATCCATATCGTCCAGGTCAACGCGGGGCAGATCGGGGAAATGGACGTCACCACTTATTCCGACCTCCAGGGCCAGATCCAAAAAATGGGGTTTACCTCCATCCTCCAAATGACCATACCCCAGCTGCCCTCCCCGAATTTTTTCGATGTCAGCATGAAGGAGGATATCGGAACTTACGCGGAGATCCTGAAAACCCCCGGTCAAATCACCCCCCACCTTTCCTTCGTGACGGTATTCACCAACGGGACCTGGCTCTCCACCAACGGCTGGGATGGAACCGCCCAGGAAACGGATGAGCATATCAGCGGGTTTTACCCGGGTGACTCCCCGGACCAGCTTTATGTCAAGCATGTGGCGGCCGTGGACAAGATGAAACAGGGCCGGGATTTGCAGACCCAAATAATGAGTGAAAACAGGTACATGGCGGCCCTTTCGGATCACTTGCGGACGTTCCTAGTCAAGAAGGATATTCCCGCCTACAAAGCCGATTTCGCCCTCTGGCACTGAGCGCCTTCGGGGTCCCTGCCTAATTTCCCTTATCGAAACCATTTGGTTTATTTCAAAAGAAGGCCGGTTGACAGGCTTTTTTTATGAGTTTATATTAACGCGCACCTTCTTGGAGGGGCGTAATGATCGAGCCGGAAAAGTTGATTTTGGCCCTCACCTATGACGATGTCATGCTGGTTCCCCAAAGATCCCAAGTCTCTCCCCGCGACACGGACGTTTCCACTTTCCTGACGCCCACACTCAAGCTTAATATTCCAATTATCAGCGCCGCCATGGACACCGTTACCGAGTCCCGCCTGGCCATCGCCCTGGCCCAGGAGGGGGGAGTCGGCATCATCCACAAGAACTGCACTATCGAGCAGCAGACAGCAGAGGTGGACAAGGTCAAAAGATCCGAGGCCGGCATGATCAGCGACCCCATCACCCTTTCCCCAGAGAAAAAAGTCAGCGACGCCTTGAACATCATGAAGCATTATCATATCTCCGGCATCCCCATTGTCCGCGACGACGGGCGGCTGGTAGGTATCGTCACGAACCGCGACCTGCGGTTCGTCAAGCAGGTGGAGCTTCCCTTGAGCGAAGTGATGACTAAGGACGATCTCGTCACGGTTCCAATCGGAACCACCTTGGAAAAGGCCGAGGAAACCCTCCACAAGCACCGCATCGAGAAACTGCTGGTGGTGGACAAGAAGGGGACCCTGAAGGGCCTGATCACCATCAAGGACATCAACAAACGCATCAAGTTCCCGAACGCCTGCAAGGATTCCAGCGGCAGGCTCCGCGTGGGGGCCGCGGTGAGCGTGGCGAAAGACACCCAGGAAAGGGCCGAGTCCCTCGTTCATGCCGGGGTGGATGTGATGGTGATCGACACCGCCCACGGCCATTCCGAGGGGGTCCTGAAGACCGTGAGGGAAATCCGGAAAATATTCCCCAAACTCAACATCATCGGCGGAAACGTGGTCACGGGCGAGGCCGTCAAGGCCCTTGTGGACGCGGGCGTTGATTCCGTCAAGGTGGGCGTGGGCCCCGGTTCCATCTGCACGACGAGGGTGGTGACCGGCGTGGGGGTTCCCCAGGTTTGGGCTATCACCGAATGCGCCAAGGCCGCCAAAAAAAACAAGATATCCGTCATCGCCGACGGGGGAATCAAATACTCGGGGGACATCACCAAAGCCATCGCCGCAGGGGCCGACGCCGTCATGCTGGGCGGGCTCTTCGCGGGAACGGAAGAATCCCCTGGGGAAGTCATCAACCTCCAGGGCCGGATGTTCAAGGTTTACAACGGCATGGGATCCCTTGCCGCCATGCAAAAGGGCAGAAGCGCCGACAGGTATTTCCAGGAGGGAGTTACCGACACGAAGAAAATGGTTCCGGAGGGCATCGAGGCGCGCGTGCCGTACCGCGGCCAGCTCTCCGAGCTGGTTTACCAGCTGGTAGGAGGCTTGAGGGCCGGGATGGGATACAGCGGGACCAAGACCATCAAGGAACTCAAGGAACAGGGAAAATTCGTGCAGATCACCTCGGCTGGGTTCCAGGAAAGCCATCCGCATGATGTCGTGATCACGAAAGAAGCCCCTAATTACTATATCGATTAAAAAGGTTAAAGGAGCCAGATATGATCGTCTCACTCGCCGTCGTCACCATCCGGAAAGGACATGACAATCAAGTTCTTGAAATATTGAATAAGTATGTCACTGGCGAGAAATCCTCGAAGGGCTGCATCAAGGCCTATGTGAGGAAAGCCCTCAATAACGTGGATACTTTCATGGTTCTTTGCGAGTACGACACCTTGGAGAATTTCCAGGCGGCCGACCAGAAGTCCGTGGAACGGTTGAAAGAAGGCGGGACGATCGATTTCGTGCTCCGGCCCCATGTCATCAAGGCGTTTTACGGAAATTTCGAGTGAGTTTTCCCGGTTAAAGGGATAAACCGATTGCTGGCCGCGGAATCAGTATTCTCATTCCGGCGGGCTAATCCATTCCTGAATCACCTGACTCGGGAAAAAGATTTAAGCCGAGCTGCACCTCAACCTGAATTTTTGAGCGGATATTTAATAACTCATCCTTTTTCGGGAGTCCCCTTTGAAGCATGACACCATTCTTGTTTTGGATTTCGGAGCCCAGTACAGCCAGTTGATCGCGCGCCGGGTCCGCGAATGCAAGGTCTATTGCGAGATCCTGCCTTTCTCCACGCCCATCGAAAAAATAATGGAAAAAAAACCCAAGGGCCTCATTCTTTCAGGAGGCCCGGCCAGCGTTTACGCCCCAGGGGCGCCCCATGTGGATAAAGCCCTCTTCGATCTTCCCATCCCGATCCTCGGCATCTGCTACGGCCTCCAACTCGCCTCGTTTTTATTGGGAGGGAAGGTCCGCAACGCCGGAAAAAGGGAATTCGGACTGGCGGAGCTCAAGATCAGGAACCAGAAGGGGCTTCTGGCGGGACTTCCCAAACACGCCAAGGTCTGGATGAGCCACGGGGACCATGTGACGGCGCTTCCCACCGGGTTCAGGACCCTGGCCTCCACCGCCAACTGCCCTTTTGCCGCGGTGATAAACGAAAAAAGGAATATTTACGGCGTCCAATTCCATCCCGAGGTCGTGCATACCGAAAAGGGGAAAAAAGTCCTGGAGAATTTCGCCCGCAAGATCTGCCGCTGCAGGCCGACCTGGAACATGAAATCCTTCGCGAAGGAGGCCGTGCTCAAGATCCGCGCGCAGGTGGGAAAAGGTCGCGTGCTTTGCGGGGTCTCCGGCGGCGTGGACTCCACCGTTGCGGCGGTCCTGGTTCACCGCGCCGTCGGCAGGCAATTGAACTGTGTTTTCGTGAACAACGGAGTCTTGCGCCACCAGGAGGCGGAGCAGGTGCGATCCACCTTCCGGGGGAAGTTAAGGATTCCCCTTCACTACAGCGACGCGGAAAAAGAGTTCCTGACCCCGCTCAAGGGGGTGGAGGAGCCTGAAAAAAAGCGGAAAATCATAGGGCGGACCTTCATCCGGGTTTTCGAGCGGGAGGCCAAGAATCTCCAAAAAAAGCAGGGCCCTTTTGAGTACCTGGCCCAGGGAACCCTTTATCCGGATGTCATCGAGAGCGTTTCGGTGAAGGGACCCTCAGCCACGATCAAAAGCCACCATAACGTGGGGGGGCTTCCCAAGGACATGAAGTTCAAGCTCGTGGAACCCTTGAGGGAACTATTCAAGGATGAGGTCCGGGAATTGGGTTTGAGGCTCGGCATTCCCCGCGAGATGCTTTACCGGCAGCCTTTCCCCGGTCCCGGTTTGGCGGTGAGGCTGATCGGCGCCGTGGACCGTCCGAGGCTGGACATGCTGCGCAAGGCCGACGCCATTGTCGCGGAGGAAATCCGGAAGGCGGGGCTTTATTATTCCATCTGGCAGTCTTTCGCGGTGTTGACTCCATTAAAAACGGTGGGGGTTATGGGGGATGAGAGAACCTACGAGCACGTCTGCGTGATTCGGGCGGTTCATTCCACCGATGGAATGACGGCCGACTGGGTCAAGCTTCCTTATGAGGTTTTGGGCCTTATCTCCAACAGGATTATCAATGAGGTGAGGGGCATCAACCGGGTCGTTTACGACATATCAAGCAAACCCCCAGCCACTATCGAATGGGAGTGAAGCGACCATTCGATTTAAGAAAAGGGAGCTTGATATAGCGCTGGTTACCCTGAAAACTCATAAATAAATCAGTACATATCAAGCAAACCTCCTGCCACCATCAAATGGGAATAAGACTGGTTTTCTAATTCCCTTAAGGGAATGACTCCTCTCGAAACTCTCTTAGGCCTATAAACCCCGGGGCAAATTAAACTTTTCCTCCGCCTTTCTAAAACAAAGAATTATTTTCCGATATAATGCCGCCATGAACCATGCCCGTTTCATCCATTTACATCTCCACAGCCAGTTCAGCCTCCTGGAAAGCACCGTCCGGCTGGAATCCCTCATGGTACGCCTCAAAGAACTCCAGATGCCGGGGGTGGCCCTAACGGACAAGGCCAACTTGTTCGCGGCTATTCCTTTCTATCAAAGCTGCCATTCGCATGGCTTGAAACCCATCCTGGGATGCGAAGTGCTGTTGACCAATGGCTCGCGGTTTGAGAAAGCTTCCGGCCGTCCAGAAACGGCTTATCCCATCGTGCTTTTGGCGGAGAACCAGGAAGGTTACAACAACCTGATGCAGATCTCATCCGCCGGGTATTTAAGGGGTTCAACCCCAGACCCGCGGGTGGACAAGGACCTGCTCTCGAGGCACTCCAAGGGCCTCATCGCCTTGTCCGGGGGTCCGAAAGGGGAGGTGGACCGGTTTCTTGAGAAGGGGGAAATGCCGGTCGCGTTGAAAATCGCCGGTCAATTCCAGGATATTTTTGGAAAGGACAAGTATTTCCTGGAAATCCAGGATCATGGGACAGCAGCGGAAAGGGCTGTCCGGCAGCCGCTTTTGGAAATAGCCAAGCGGACGGGAATACCGCTCTTGGCCACCAATGATGTCCGTTATCTGCGCCGGGAAGACGCCCCGAATCACGAGGTGCTTCTTTGCCTGGGAAAGGGGGAGGTATTATCCGATCCCCGCCACGGCCGTCTCGAGACAGGGGAGTATTACCTGAAATCCGCGGAGGAAATGACGAAACTCTTCTCCGAATTGCCTGAGGCCCTCCAGAACACCGTCGAGCTTGCGCAAAGGTGCAATGTCGTGTTCGAGCTGGAAAAACCGCAAATGCCTAAATTCCCCGTTCCGGTTAAGGACACGAGTGAGGACCAGTTCCTGGAGAAACTCTGCCAGGAAAACCTGGAAAGGCGTTACGGCTCCAAGGCTTATGATCCTGAGATCAAGGGCCGGATGCTTGAGGAACTATCCATCATCCGGAAGACGGGGTTCAGCGGCTACTTTTTGGTTGTTTGGGATTTTATCTCCGCCGCGCGGAAAAAAGGGATTCCCGTCGGACCAGGGCGGGGATCCGCCGCTGGCAGCATGGTTTCCTATCTTTTGGGGATCACCGAGGTGGACCCCATCCGATTCGATTTGTTGTTCGAGAGGTTCATCAATCCCGAGCGTGTCAGCGCCCCGGATATCGACGTGGATGTCTGCGACCGCAGGCGGGATGAGGTTTTGCGATATATCGCTGAGACCTACGGCCAGGATCACGTGGCTTCCATCGTCACTTTCGGAACCCTGGCGGCCAAGGCCTCCATCCGGGATGTGGGACGGGTTTTAGAGGTGTCCCTGGAGGATGTGGACCGCATCGCCAAGCTGATTCCCTTTGAGCCCAAAATCACACTGGCGGACGTGGAAGAGCGGGTCCCTGAGTTCAAGGCGATGGCCACGGAGGAAGGGCCGTTTAGAAAACTTTTAGATGTTTCCAAGGCCCTGGAGGGATTGGTGCGCCATATTTCCACCCATGCGGCGGGAATCATTATCGGGAACCAGCCGCTGTTGGAGAAAATTCCCCTCTGCAAGGGAACGGACGGCGAGATCCTGACCCAATATGACATGAATGTATTGAAGGACGTGGGACTTCTCAAACTGGACATTTTAGGCTTGAGAACCTTAACCGTTATTGACGATACCCTCCAGTTGGTTCGGAAAACAAAAGGAATCCAAATCGAATTGTCCGCCGTTCCCATGGAGGACCTTGAGACCTACAAACTTTTAAGCGAGGCGAAGACCCTGGGTGTTTTCCAGTTGGAATCCAGGGGGATGAGGGATTACCTTCGAAAACTCGGGCCTGAAAATATGGAGGATCTCACGGCCCTGAATGCCCTCTACCGGCCCGGCCCCTTGGGCTCGGATATGGTGGACGATTTCATCCACCGGAAAAAGGGGCAGATCAAAGTCGGGTATCTTCACCCCCAACTGGAGACCATCTTGAGGACCACCTACGGGGTGATTTTGTACCAGGAACAGGTCATGCGCATCGCGAAGGATTTGGCGGGCTTCACCCTGGGACAGGCGGATCTTCTGAGAAGGGCCATGGGAAGCAAGAACCTGGAGCAAATGGAAAAAATGCGGAGCCGGTTCCTGGAGGGGGCCGCCCAGCGCGGGATTGACGCGAAAGCGTCATCCGCCATATTCAACCAGATTTCGAAATTCGCGGGCTACGGCTTCAACAAGTCCCACAGCGCGGCCTATGCCCTGGTGGCGTACCAAACGGCCTACTTGAAAACCCATTTTACGCCCGAGTTCATGGCCTCGCTTCTCACGAGCGAAGCGGGCAACCGGGACAAGATCTCCCAGTACGCTTTCGAGTGCAAAAGGATGAATTTGAAAATCCTCCCGCCGGACGTCAATCAAAGCGGGGAGGTTTTTTGGGTGACTTCCGAGGGGCAGATCCGTTTTTCCCTTTTAGCCATCAAAAACCTCGGGGCCCCGGCCATCCAATCGATCCTGGAAGCCAGGAATAAGGGGGGGAATTTCCAGTCTCTTGGCGATTTCTGCAAGCGCGTCGATTTGAGGTCCTTCACGGCCAAAATGTTCGAATCCCTCATCCTGTCGGGAGCCTTCGATTTCACGGGATCCAACCGCTCCGCCATGAAGCAATCCCTGGATTCCATCCTCAAGCAGGCCCAAACGATGCAGGCCGATTTCCAGGCGGGACAGACCTCCTTATTTGGGATGAGCGGCGATGAGAGGGAGAAGGAACTTCCGCAGGTTCCGGAATGGTCCCCCGCGCAGGTCTTGACCGGAGAAAAGGAGGTCTTGGGCTTTTATATCTCGGGACATCCCCTTTCGGAGCATGAATGGGAATTGGAGCATTACGTGACGCCCCTGCATGAGCTGGAGGAACTGCCGGATGGCGCGGAAATCCGGGTGGCGGGATTGATCCGCAGTTTATCCAAGACCGTCTCCAAGCGTACCAAGGAAACTTTCGCCCGGTTCGTCCTGGAGGACCTCCATACCCACGTGGAAGTTATCGCCTGGCCGGAAACTTTCAGGAATCACCTGGGGATCCTGGAAAAGGAACGGCTGGTGGCCATCCGGGGAAGGCTGGATAAATCGGGGAACCGCCTGCAGGTGATCGCCAACGAAGTGATCGATTTAAACGAGATCGCCGCTAAATGGGCGAAAGGCGTAAGGCTGGACATGAATGTCGTGGGTTGGGACGACGCGCTCCTGCCGAAGGTGAAAAATGTCTGCGAGAATTTCCCGGGGCAGGCCCTCGTTTATTTCCAAATGGAGACGGCGCATCACGGTTTGGTGGTGGTGGAGGCGGGCCCTGAATTGAAGGTCAAACCCTCCAAAGGATTTTTAAAAGCCGTTTACGATCTTTTGGGAGAAGACCAGATCCAAATCGAGCTTTAAAATCAATTCGTTATTTGGATTGTTGGATCAAGTCATCCAGGGACTTTATCCGGGAACCGGGAGGGGGATTGGGCATCAGTTTTTTCGCCGTTAAAAAGTCCTTTAACGCCTTGGATTTCTTTTTCTCAACCAGATAGAGAAGGCCCCGGTAATAGTAAGCCTCCGCGTTTGAAGGATTACCCTGGATCGCCTCATTTAAATCGCCGAAAGCTATTTCCTTTTGACCCGTCCGAAATTCCTCCAGGCCGACTTGGGACAATATTCCCGAGGTGAAGGACGGATCCAATTGAAACGCCTTCTCCAGCTCAGCTTTGCAGGCGGATGAGTCCCCTATGTCCGCCAGGGAATGGGCGTGGTTCACGAGAAAGTAGGGGCTGGAGGGCGCCCATTGAACGGCTTTTCGGTACGCGGCCTCCCCGCTCTTGAGGTAATTCCGATCCCGGCGTCCGAGGGTTTTAAAAACACGGCCCTGGTCATTGTAGTAATAAGCGTTAAAGGGGCTCAAATTGACGGCATTTTGATATGAATCCAGGGCCGTTAAAAGCGATTCCTTCGTATGGGAACCCTCGATGGCTGAGTTTTGCTCATAGGCCAAACCCAAGTAAAGGTGATATTTAACTTCCAATGGGTTTAATGCGACGGCCCTTCTCATATATGAAATTTGCAAGCCTGAATAATATTGGAGAGCGGACGGCGCCGACTCGGGATCCGGTTTTTTCAAGTAGTCGGAATAAGCGCTTGCTTTCGCGAACGCGATGTCCGCGCCCAGTCTTTGCAGGGGAAAGAAAAGAGCGTAGATAACGAGGATTGAAAATAGAAGGGCCATTAAAACGTTCCACGGTTTGTGCCCCCCTTTTTGAACGCTTGGGGGGCCGGGAAGTTGTGGAGAATCCATATTCCCATTCGCGATCAGGGCCATGCTGGCGTACCAAAGGACGCAAAGTGAAACAACATCGAAACTAAACAGGTTCTGGGTGTGGTAAGCGACTACGGAAGAGAGAATTCCGATGAGAAAAAATTTCCCAGTTGGAATAGATTTCCTGTAAGCCTTCAACCATGAGGCCGTGAAGAAATAAATGACGCAAAGATAAATGGCCATGCCCAAAAGACCTGACGTGGACGCGACTTGAAGGATTTCATTGTGAGCGGTGCGCGAACTGACGAACTGTCCGTCTATTTGGTTGAACTCGATGCCGCTGTAATAAGGGAAAGCGATTTTAAAGGCGTCGAGGCCCACTCCCAGCAGGGGATGGGAGTGAATCATTCTTAGGGCGGGAATCCAAATATGAAGACGGGAGGTCGCGAGGCTCTCCCCAATATGGAAAATCGAGGTTTTCAAACGCATCAAAAATGGAGAACCGAAATTTAACAGAAAAACCGCCACCAGACAAGCCGCCGATAGCCAACCGGCTATCCTTATTTTCGGGATGGCTTTTAATTTCTCGTTAAATTCGTGAAAAGAATTTTCTTTCCGGACTATGAAAAAGATATAAACCATTATTCCCATAAAAGTTGCTAAAAAACCACCGCGGCTTCCTGTGCTGAAGAGCCCAAATCCCAGAATGAACAAGGAGAGAAATGAAAAGATCAAATTATTTGAATGTATCAGGAGTAAAAAGCCGGACGAAAACATGAATAAACCCAGGGAGAGAGACATAAGCAGGGACCATTTCCAATCCGAAATGTGGAAGGATTGGCTCATCCGGAAGGTGCCTAAAATCAGGAAACACAAGCCGGCCGACATCAAAAAAAGGGATAGTAAAGGGGAGGAAGTTTGGGCCGTCCCTGGGGAAAATGCGCGTTTCATGGAGAAACCCAAGACGAGGGGAATGCACATGCTCAAGTAGGCGGCCAGGAAATTCGGGTTGCCTAATGAGCCGAATTCCCTCGATGAATTAATGCTTTCCGGGTTCCATTGAACGAAATCAAATTGGTAATGCTGGCCCAGAGCGTAAAGGGATAAAAGGAAAGCGGATAAAATGGAGAATAGAAAATATTTACCGGTTTTTAAGCTGTTCGGGGAATGAAATAAAACGAGGAACCAAGCCAGGTAAACCAACAAAGTGGTCAATCCGGAAAAATTCTCATACTCACCTAATAGGCTGGTGGACATGCTTAAGCTGATCCATGGGGTTGAGGAAAGAATTTGCGTGAACACAAATATGAGCACCGCAATCACCACGGGTTTGGGTGGAACGTATTTTTTGCTCAAAAGGCTCAAAATCAAAAGGGGAAGGCAGAGGACGGATAAAAAAGTGATTTTAGGAAGCTCGAATTGATCGTGGGATGAGGTGAAAAACAGCAAGGGAGTAAAAAAAAGAGCCAAAAGAACGGTCAATTCTTTTAGTTTTGTGGTTACTTTTGATTCGAACAAAAATTTTCCTTTTTTAAAATCAAATTTATTTTAAACGTTTGGATGTTAGAAAAAAATTTTTAAAAATTATTTAAAGCGAGCCCGAATCCGTTTTTTCTTGACAGTATATCGTATCGTTTTATACTTAAGAAAAATTCATAACAAAAATAAATTTGGAAAGAAAAAATATTGGAGAATATTGGATTAAGTTTTCCTACCGAGTTTTTTAATAGCGCTAAAAGGTTTATGATGATTGAGACGCGGTTTACCCCAACTCCAAATGGGCTTCATTCCCACAAACCTATTGTTCCCGCGGCGGCATCCCGGTAGGGACTGTCGCCTTTTTAATGTTTTCTTGTCCCGATATACAATTGTAACCTCTGAAAAAGTCGGTTTTCGCCTCCTTTTTCAGAAGAAATTTATGGAAACCCCGCCATTTACTGCGGAAATCTTTGGGGTCGAAACCTTTGTTGGCCGTTTTTTAATAGTTTTTCAGGGGTTTCAAATTATTTTTAATGGGTTATCATCGGAGAAACGAGATTTATCTTTTAATAAAATTGAAAAAAACGGAGTTTTTTAAATGGCAAACATGATCAGTCCCCATTGGCATATCGAGTTTTTCGCGCCGGATGAGGCTCATATGAGGGGTATTACCAAAATTTACGCATCCGAGAAAACCCCCTACCAGCAAGTGGAGGTGATCCAGTCCAGCCATTATGGCAAATGCCTTATTTTGGACGGCCATATGCAATCCGCGCAGCAGGATGAGTTTATTTACCATGAGAATCTTGTTCACCCAGCCATGGTATCCTCCCCCAACCCGAAAAAAGTATTAATCATCGGGGGCGGGGAGGGAGCGACCCTATATGAGGTTCTCCGGCATAAAACGGTGGAAAAAGCCTGGATGATTGATATCGATCAAAGGGTCGTGGAATTGTGCATGGAACACATGGAGGAATGGCACCGGGGGGCTTTTCAGGATAAAAGAACGGTTTTGCTATTCGAGGATGGAAGGAAGTTCCTTGAGAAAACCGATGAGAAATTCGATGTCATCATTGTGGACATCCCTGAACCCGTTGAGGAGGGGCCGGCTTACCTGCTTTATACGGAGGAATTTTACAAAATCGTCTCGAAGAAACTGAATCCAGACGGTATGGTCGCCCTTCAATCCGGCTGCTCGGCTGAGAAGGAGTTGACCTGCCTGGCCGCCATCCATCACACCCTTAAGCGGGTATTTCCATTGGTCTATTCCTGGGCGGCGAACGTCCCGTCCTTTGATATACCCTGGAGCTTTACCATGGCCTCAAAATCCATTGATCCCAAAAACATCAAAAGGGAGCAAGCGGACCGGATTTTGAAGGAACGGAATGTTGGAAAATTGAAGTATTACGACGGCGAGACCCATGAGGGCATCTTTTTTGTCCCAAAATACATTCGGGATGGATTCGTGAGAATAAAACAAATCATCAAGGATGATAAACCCTTGACGTACCGTTTGATCGGAGAGGAGAAGGATTTCTCCTAAATGTCAAAATACGACGGGCAGGACAAAACTCCGCTTTTTGACGCGATCATTCGCTACGCCAATGACAATAAGGTTTCCTTCCACACGCCCGGCCACAAGCACGGCAAGGGCATTCCGAAAGCCTTCAGGTCCTATGTGGGTGAAAATGTTTTCAAGCTCGACTTGTCGGTCATGAGCGAGGTGGATTCCCTCCACGAGCCCAATTCGGTCATCAAAGAAGCCCAAATCCTCGCCGCGAAGGCCAACGGGGCGGATTATTCATTCTTCCTTGTCAACGGCACGACGGGCGGCAATCAGGCGATGATCCTTTCCACATGCGACCCGGGGGACAAAATCATCATTCCCCGAAACGCGCATAAATCCGTCATTTCCGCCGTGATTCTCGCGGACGCCGAGCCCATTTACATCATGCCGAAAATCGACGAGACCTCCGACTTGATCCTGAACCTGACCGCCGAGCAGGTGGACGAGGCCTGCCGCCAGCACCCCGACGCGAAAGCCGTTTTGGTCACCAGCCCGACCTATTTCGGTTTAACGGCTGATTTGGAGGCTATCGCGGAGGTAGTCCACCAGCACGACAAGATCCTCCTGGTGGACGAGGCTCATGGCGGTCATTTCCATTTCCATCCCACTTTCCCGAAATCAGCGATGGATTCGGGCGCCGATATGTGCGTTCAATCGACCCACAAGCATCTTTCAGCCTTAAGCCAGGGATCCATGCTTCACGTCAAGGGAGTCAGGGTGGACATCCTGCGCTTGAAAACAACACTTCAAATGCTTCAAACCACGAGTCCTTCCTACGTGATTTTAGGTTCCCTGGATGTGTCACGGCACCAAATGGTCCATGAGGGGGAAAAACTCCTGAACGAGATCATTCAACTCTGCGAGAAGACCCGATCGGCCATCAACCAGATCACGGGATTGAGCTGCCTGACGAGGGATCAAGTCCGGAAAATACCTGGATTGGACCTGGATGTGACGAAATTAACCATTTCCACCAAGGGTTTGCCCTGCGTTGGTTACGATATGGCCAAGATTTTAAATTCGGAATACGGGATTCAAACGGAATTGTCCGATTTCCAAAGTGTTTTGCTTTTTGTCTCGATTGGAAACGTGCCCAAAGACCTGAAAAGGTTCATCGCGGCCCTTCGGAAAATCGTGGTGGACTATAAGGATATGTTCATGAATCAAAAGAAAAGGAAACGGGTTGTCTTTCCGCATTTCGTGCCTAAAAAGGAGGTTAATCCGCGCGAAGCCCTGACTAAATTGACCCGGAAAATCCCCTTTAAAAGATCCGTCGGAAAAATTTGCGCCGAGATTGTTTGTCCCTATCCCCCGGGTGTTCCAGTTCTTTGCCCCGGCGAAGTTATTACCCAGGAGATTTACAGTTATCTCATGAATTTGCTGGATTCCGGGGCCCGGATCAACGGGCAATCGGACGGGCAATTACAAACCATCAAAGTGCTGGAGGATTTGCCCTCTTCCACAGGCACTCAGAAAAAACTTTTCGCAGTTGGTTAATCTTTAAGCCCTGTAACATCACGATCGGCCCCCATCCTTCATTCAAACCGTCTTTACCGCGATATTCTTCTTTAAATCCATCCCTTGTTTTCATTTGCATTGGTTTGAACCCAAATGAGGCAATAGCGATGATTAAGGGAATTTAAGGGTAGTGAACTCTTGGGATGGTGAAAAGATAAGGGGAAAAACCTAAACCGCTAGGGCCTTTTGACTTTCCTGGTAAAACTTGACGCAATTACGGCCGTTTGCCTTGGCTTCATACATAGCCTTGTCAGCCCTGTCGATGAAACCCATGCTCCGGATTCCCTCCGCGCCCTCATAGGTATCCACGCCGATACTCACGGATGTTTGAAGGGTCCTTCCCCGGACCATCATTTGGTAATTTCCCAAGATTTGTTGTATCCTCTGGGCCAAAATCATGGCGCCTTCCTTGGGTGTGCTCGGGAGGATGACCACGAATTCATCGCCGGCGTAACGGGCGACCAAGTCTGTGGTCCTGAATAACGAGGACAATTTCTGGGAAATTTGTTTCAGGAACTGGTCTCCCATGGAATGCCCGTAGGTGTCATTGATACTCTTGAAATGGTCTATGTCCAGAAAGATCAGGGAGAGGGGTTGGCGGTAGCGCTTGGACCTATTTAATTCGTATTCAAGAATCTGTAAAAAATATCGGCGGTTATAGAGGCCCGTGAGGGTATCTCTCAAAGCCATCTCTTCCACCTTCGCGAAAAGTTTGGCGTTATCAATGGTCAAGGCCGCTTGGCGGGAAAATATGAATAGAATTTCCCGATAGAGGATATCCAAGGTTTTTTCATATGCCAAAATTCCAACCAAACGGTCCCTTATTTCCAATGGAAGAATTTCGCATTTTTTCAAATCCAGCTGGGTTTCCAGCAGCTGGGACAATCGGCTCAAAGACACGGGGGCAGAATCGGTTTTGGGTGTTGAGTTAATCCGCAGAAGTTCTTCTTCCTCGGCGGTGGTAAGCGAGAGGATCATTTCGGAGACTTTTTTATCATTCAATCCCACGCCCACCATGCCGTTCAATTGGTTATCCAGATCCCCCTTGATGAAAATGGCGGCCTTCGTGATTTTCGTTCCGCTTTTTAACCCGCGAAGGATGGATTTGAGAAGGGCTGGAAGGGGTTTGGAAAACTGCAGATCAGCGCTCGCGTGATACAATGACATCAAGCCTTGGCTGAGGATAAGCATCTCGGGCGATAAGACTTCCTTCGAATTAGGGGACACTATTTTTCTCTTTTAAGATGCTGAGATTTTTTATATGTTTCCCTGTAATTTCAATACAGGGAATTGGGGTGTTGGGAAGGAGTTCGTTGTATTATTGTTCAAAGGAGCATGGCTGAAAAGACAGAAATACAACTATTTTGGAAAATGTTTTCCTGAAGGCGCGGTTTGAGAAAAGGCGCGTTATTTGCCGTAATGGCTCTTAATGCAACAATATTGAAACTTTTTCCGAATTTTCAATAGAAAGCATTAGACCTTGGCGGGAAATCGGAAAAAGCGTCGAATAAATTGTGTTCTGTCAATCAAACGTTGAGATCCATCATTTGAAGACTGTCTTTCGGTAAAACTTCAACTCCTCGATGGTTTCCAGGATGTCTTCCATTGCCATGTGTTTCTGTTTTTTAGCAGGGGCCTGGTATTCCGGGCCGTACCAGCGTTTGACGAGCTCCTTGATCGTACTCACATCCACTAAACGGTAATGAAGAAAACCCTCCAGTTTCGGCATGTATTCGATCAAAAACCTTCGATCCTGGTAGATCGTATTGCCGCATAAGGGACTGCTGTTGGGTTTGCAGTGCTGGGATATGAAATCCAGCGTCAAGCGCTCCGCTTCCTGGGCGGAAATCGAGGAATTCCTGGCTTTTTCCAGGAGCCCGGATTGGGAATGGTGTTTTTGGTTCCATTCATCCATTTTTTCCAGATCTTCCTGGGTATGACGGATCGCCAGGACAGGGCCTTGCGCGACCACGCTCAAATCCTTATCCGTGATGAGGGTCGCGATCTCCAGGATCGTGCAAATTTTAGGGTCCAAACCCGTCATCTCCAAATCCATCCAGACCAGGTTTGTCGCGCTTGGGGAGTTCATGCGGTTCCTTTCAATTAAACCTCAGGAAAGCGGGGAATGACCGGACTCCGCTATTGGGGCCGTTATCCTTCTCTCGAAAAGATCCTTCGAGGACCGGATCCGGTCCAAAAAGAGAATCCCATCCAAATGATCGACTTCGTGCTGGATGGCTACCGCCTCGAAACCAAAACAACTCAACTGTATTCTTTCCTTTTTCTCATTGAAACCGTCGATCTGGATTTTTTGGGCCCTTTTAACGTTAGCCAAAAGATCGGGAAAACTCAAGCAGCCTTCCCGGCTGATTTTCCACTGGCTGGCCTCGAGAATTCGGGGGTTGACCAGCCTTAAAAGACCGTGATTCTCGCCGGGTCGGGGGGAACGGGAAACATCCACCACCAAACAACGGAACAGATGCCCTATTTGGGGGGCGGCCAAGCCGACACAGCCCTGGTGGCTCAACATGGTCTCATGGAGGTCTCGCAAAATCCCGTCCCATTCCGGGTTTTGGATTCCCAATTCCCCCGATTTTTTCTTCAGCATGGGGTGGGGGTAGGTCAGGATCGGTAATACCGCCATGTCTAAAGTTCGTCCGCTTCCACGGGCTTGAGGAGGATATCGATCTTGAGTTCCCCTTTCAGGGCTTCAAGCTTTTTCTCGAAGAGCTTGACGGTCTTCTCATCGGAAATCTCGACCTCGACGACCAGGGAATAAATCGGCGTTCCCTGGTTGGAGGTGACCTTGGTCCTCAAATCGGTGATGTTGATTTTTTCCTCGGAGGCCGCCTGGGTGACCCTATAAACGATGCCGGGATGGTCGACCCCGTAAACGACCAGAGTGAAGGGAAGGGACGCGGGACCGGGCGCGCCGTTGGTTTCCTCCGCGGAGAGCTCCCTCAGGGCCAGGGTCAAATGGAAAGAGCCTGTCTTTTCCTGGAGGGATTGCCTGAGTTTGTCCAAAGACAGTTTTTCAGGCAGGGAAATCAAGAGCAGCACGGCGAAATCGCCTTGGAGCCTCGTCATGCTGGAATCTTCCAGGTTGCAGCCGGCCTCAAAAAGGACTCTCGACAGGGCTGCTACGATGCCGGGCTGGTCTTTTCCGATCGCGGACAAGGCTACGAGTTTTTTCATGGGAGGAAACCCACCTTTCTATGGACGCGGGACATTCTAGCGGAATCTCCCGGAAAAGGAAAAACGCAGATAGGGAGCCGCTTGAACGGGTTTCCCGGAAGACTCAGCGGCCGAAGACCCTCATGATGGCGAAATCGGTGTTATCGCTGAATAACTTGGAAGTTTGCGGGTCGGACTTGACCGCGGCCCTGATCATGTCCTTGGCCGTGTCACTGTTGTCCTTGGCGAAGAACATGATGGAATCCTTGGCCTCGGCTGGGTCCGTTTGGGCCACCAGCCTCAGGATGCCGGCGATGTTCTTCTCCAGCTTGTCCATGAGGACGTACTTTAAAAGAATATTGATCTTCCGCTTGCTGACCTTGGGGTTGGTGGGACTGCCGTTGGCCATGGCGACGATGAAGTCGATATAGTCAGTGACCGCGTCCTCGCGGCTGGCGGTGTCCTGCATGCTCTGGGTGACGGCCAGGGTGAATTTCTTCTCTTGGCCCGTCCATTTGACCTTTGTCTGCTTGTCGATTTTACCGACATAATCCCCCATGAAGGTCCCCACCTTTACATCCCCCCGGTAGTCATAAATGGGGTCCTTGGTCAGGAAAAGGGCGCACAACCGCAATACCTGGACATCCACCGGGGTGAAGGTCAAGATGGCGCCTTTCCGGGCTGTTTCCCCCGAGACGAAGGACATGATGAACCTGTCCTGGAAGAAGTCCGCGAAATTGCGCAACGGCTCAATCAAGATATGGGGAACGATGAAGCGGCCCTCGAAATCCTTGGGGAATAGGTTGGTGTGGATTTTGACGACCTTTTCCAGGCCCGCCAGTATATTTTCCCTCGTGCAAAGGCGGTCCCTGAAGTCTTCCCCCTCGTTGAACTGCTTGCTCACCAGGATACGGGAGGCGCTGTAAGAGACCTTCATGGGGGAGGCGTCCGCCACCCTGACACTCACGCTGTTGGTGGTGTCGATGTCGGTGCGGATGCTCGAGATGGCGTCCGAATTGAACAGGAGCCCCCCTGTGTCCGCGATGACCGGGGAAGCGTTGTCAATCTTGGCGATCTCATTGATGGATTTGACCACGCCCTGGTGTTTCTCGTCGATCAACTTGCTGTTATCCAGGATTTTTCCGACGTAACCGTAAATCTCCTCCATCCAGCGGCTCATGGCGGCGGCGGTATCCCCGATTTTCACCTCGAAAGCCTTGATCAGGGCTTTTTCCTGGGGCGTGGCGGCCTCGCCCCTGGCCCAGGCGGCCGAGACCTTCTTCATCATTTCCAAACCGACCTTGGCGTTCTTCAATGAGTTATCGTTCAGGCAGTTAAGCATCTTTGGGTAATAGATGTCGATCTGGGAGATGGACATGGAAATTTCGCTTTTCAACTGGTCCATCCGGCGCTTCCACTCGTCCTTCATGCGCTTCTGGTCCTGGGGCGAATTGCGGAGGTCCTTTTTGCGGTCGTCGCCGAGGGTCAAGGCTAAAAGCTCGCCCTTGGCGATGGCGGTATATTTGTCCATGGCGGAAAAAACGCAGAAAGGGGCGTCGGGAGAAGCGGGCTTGGAAAAGATATCCACCAAGTGCTTGTAAAGCTCGGAGGGAAACATTTCAACCGCCCGGGGGGTGCCGGATTGAACCGCGATGTTGTCGGCCAGGGCTCCCGTGCAAAGGAAGGCTGTTTGCTGGGGATTCAGCTCATTGAGGCGGTTGGAAACAAGAAAATCCACGAGGGTGTTATAGGCGGCCCTCAATTTATCCGAGCGGGCTTTTTCCGCTGTCGTGGAGGTGTCCGTGTCGTCCGCGAAAAATAAAAGGCAGTTCTCAACGATGGTTCTGGTCTCAGCGTCCACCCCTTCCATGACTTTCTCAAATTGGATTCCACTAATGACTTGGGTGGCGGTTGACATTGAAAAGAACCCCCTTCAAGGGAAATTTAAACCGTTTTTAGGAAGGCAGATTATAACATAATGAAAATAATGAAATGTGATTTTTGACATCATGGCTAAAAACCAACACAGGCATAAACTACTGAAAAAAGGTGGTTTTTAAAACCGGTTTAATTAAAAAAATAAAGGTTTTTTTCATTTTTGCTATGTGGTTTTCATCCAACCTGCCGGTAAGAGAAATACCGAGTCCAAATACCACCGTGGTTTATTTTTCTCTTGATGGATATTTTTTAGTCGGGTGGTTCATTATAAAGGTCCGCTAAATCATGCGGCTTATTTAAACTCAATGGACGCTTTAAAATTCAAATTCGTTTATTGAAAGAAACTATTTTGAACCTTACCTTGATGTAGGTTTAACCGTTATAAAATGATCCTATTGATCAGCAATAATGGCGTTCGAATCCGCTTCCTAGCCCATGAATAAATAAAATGATTGAGGTTTTATATGGTTATCAATCAATTCACCTTAAACGCGCAAACCGCCCTTCAAGCGGCCCAATCACTGGCCTCCGAGTACGGGCAGCAACAGGTCGATAATGAGCACCTCTTCCTGGCCCTTTTACGACAGGAAGAAAGCGTGGTTCCGCCCGATTCTCAAGAAAATCGGCGTGGATCCCCAGGCGCTCGAGAAGAACCTGGAAAAGGACGTTGCGGGGCTTCCCAAGGTGGAGGGCGGCGGACAGGCCTATGTCACGCCAAGGCTCGCCAAGACCCTGGACAACGCCCATAAGGAAGCGGACCGGATGAAGGATGAGTATGTCTCCACCGAGCACCTGCTTTTGGCTCTCCTGGAAGCCCCGAACGCCCAGGGGCATCCGGAGGATTGGGGGGTAAAAAAACTGATAAAACACCACGGCCTCAACCGCGACAAAGTTTTGTCCGCGTTGGCCGAGGTGAGGGGAAGCACCCGCGTGACGGACCAGAGTCCCGAGGCCAAATACCAGGCCCTCACGAAATACGGGCAGGATTTGACCGACTTGGCCCGCAGGGGAAAACTCGACCCGGTCATCGGCCGTGACGAGGAAATAAGACGGGTGATCCAGGTGCTTTCGCGCAGGACCAAGAATAATCCTGTCCTGATCGGGGAGCCTGGCGTCGGAAAAACCGCCATCGCCGAGGGATTGGCGGGCCGCATCGTTTCAGGGGACGTTCCAGAAGGCCTGAAGGGGCGCAAAGTCATCGCCCTGGACTTGGGCGCCATGGTCGCTGGGGCCAAATTCCGCGGGGAATTCGAGGACCGCTTGAAAGCGTTTTTAAAGGAAGTCACCTCCAGCGAGGGGCAGATTATCCTTTTCATTGACGAATTGCACAATCTCGTGGGGGCCGGAAGGGCCGAGGGCAGTATGGACGCCAGCAATATGCTTAAACCAGCCCTGGCGAGGGGTGAACTCAGGGCCATCGGGGCCACGACCCTGGATGAGTACCGAAAGTACATCGAGAAGGACCCGGCCCTGGAAAGGCGTTTCCAACAGGTCTATGTCGGCGAGCCCAGCGTGGCGGACACCATTTCCATCCTGCGGGGCCTGAAAGAGCGCTACGAACTGCACCACGGCGTGCGCATCCAGGATTCCGCCCTGGTGGCAGCCGCGGTCCTCTCGAACCGCTATATCACCAACCGTTTCCTGCCGGACAAGGCCATCGACCTGATGGATGAGTCCGCCTCCAAACTGCGCATCGAGATCGACTCCATGCCGGTGGAACTCGACGAAGTGGAACGGAAAGTGAGGAAGTTGGAAATCGAGAAGCAGGCCCTTCAAAAAGAGAAGGATGACGCCTCCAAGGAAAGGCTCGCCCGCCTGGAAAAGGAAATGGCCGACCTGAAGGAGACCTCCTCCCATATGAAGGCGCGCTGGCAGTCCGAGAAAAAAGTTATCCAAGGCCTCCAGAAATTGAAGGAGGACATCGAGGCCTCGAAGCTCCAGGAAACCCATTTCGAGAGGGAAGGCAAGCTCGACAAGGTCGCCCAGATCCGTTATGACACCCTTCCCAAGCTCCAGAAGCAATTGAAGGAATCGGAGGAAAAACTGACGGACCTGCAGGGCAAGGGCGCCATGCTTAAGGAGGAAGTCACGGAGCAGGAGATCGCCGAGGTGGTCGCCAAGTGGACGGGCATTCCCGTGTCCAAGATGATGGAGGGTGAGACAGCCAAGCTGGTGAAAATGGAGGAGAACCTTAAGAAACGGGTTGTGGGGCAGGACGAGGCCGTGGCGGCGGTCGCCAACGCCATCCGGCGCTCCCGTTCCGGCTTATCGGACCCGAACCGCCCACTGGGATCTTTCCTGTTCGTCGGGCCCACCGGCGTGGGCAAGACAGAGCTGGCCAAGGCCCTGGCGGGTTACCTATTCGACGACGAGAAGATGATGATCCGAATCGACATGAGCGAGTACATGGAAAAGCACTCGGTGGCCCGCCTGATCGGGGCGCCCCCTGGCTACGTGGGTTACGACGAGGGAGGGCAATTGACCGAGGCGGTTCGCAGGCGCCCCTATTCGGTGGTCCTGTTCGACGAGGTGGAAAAGGCCCACGCGGACGTTTTCAACGTGCTCCTGCAGGTCCTGGATGACGGCAGGCTCACCGATTCCCAGGGCAGGGTGGTGGACTTCAAGAACACGGTGCTCATCATGACCAGCAACATCGCCTCCCATCTCATCATGGAGTCCGGGGCCAAGGAGTCCGACCTGAAGGACGCCATCCAGAAGGAACTCCGGCAGTTCTTCAGGCCGGAATTCCTGAACCGCATCGACGACATCGTCACGTTCCGGCGCCTGGGGGAGGACCAGTTGGAGCAGATTGTTTCCATCCAGCTGGAGGCCCTGAAAAACCGGCTTTTGGAGAAGAAAATCCAATTGGAGATCAGCAAGGGCACCCTGGCATTCCTGGCCGAGCGGGGTTATGATCCCGTATTCGGCGCCAGGCCCCTGAAGAGGCTGATCCAGCACGAGCTGGTGGACCGGATGGCCTTGAAACTCCTGGATGGTGAAATCCAGGAGGGAAAGACCGTGAAGGTGGACGTTTCCAAGGGCGGGGAACTGGTTATTAAATAATTGGATTTGGATCTTTTTCGAGGGGGAAATTCGTGAGGAAATATTGCGGCGGGGTATTTGCCTTGCTTTGCTTGGGGATCAACCTACCGGCGGCCCTGGGCCAGGGTATAACGCCGACCCCGGCGGACTCAAACGCTCTTCCCAAACCCCTTGTCCTTCAAACCCAGGAGAGGATCGGTGATTCCGAGGGGCATCACTTTCCCAAACCCCCCAAGAAAAGCCCGGACGGGACAGCCTGGAAAAAATACAACGATGAAAAGGCCTATTGGGGCCCGGCCCTGGCTAACCTGGTGGACCCGGCTTTTTTCGGGCAAATCGAGGGATTCAACAAGACCGAGAAAAAATCCGGGGAATATAACTGGCATAAATTCCAGGCTTGGGACTATTGCCATTACCAGGATGGTTCCGGTAATTGGTACGGCTGGCGCACCGGGGCGTTATTCCACTGGGTGCTTTTCAAGTACGGCCGTTTTTGGTGGCATGACACCTTTGCCGAGCGCTGGATTTATTACGATCGGGGCTATTGGTGGTGGCAAAGCGGCGAGAAGAAACCGGAATTCCAGGTTTACCTGGCGGACGGCCATTATCACGCCTGCGACTCCGAGGGGGTCCTGGGCGACGACCTGATGGAAACAGGCAAAGCGGAAGTGGCGACCAAGCCGGTGGATAAGGAAGTGACGCCTTCGGCGGACGCGGTGGAACGCAAACAAAACCGCAACAGTACCGGCGGCATGGGCGGACTTTAAAACAAAATCCCGCGAAAGCCTAAAATAATCTCTTGTTTAAGAAAGCAGTCAGAAGAAGTATTTTGCTTTTTTAGGACTTGGGTTAATCCCAATGGCTTAACTTAAGCCCTTGAACCCTGTTGAAATGACGCTCGTCTCTTGTTAGCAGGTTTGCCCTGTGTTCCATCACAATACCCGCGATCAAGCTGTCCGCCATGCCGATGCCGTGGCTCTTTTGGTCTAAATTCCGACGGATTTCCGCTGCCCGATCCGATGCTGAAACATCCAGGGGGAGAAATTTGAGAGCTGTTAATAGTTGCTGGACATTTTCTATTTGTTTTACGCTTTTAGAACCGGAAAGCATTTCAAACCGCGTAATGACGGTCGTATAGAGGGTGCCTTTTATTAATTCTTCCTCGACACGGCCGGCGCCAGGGTCTTTGCCCGCTAAAAAATCAATGAGAACATCCGTGTCGGCGATGATCACCGCCAGGAATCTCGGATCTTCCCGGTTTCCACTCGTAGTTTCTCGGAATCCTGCTTCCCCAAACTACCTCTCAAACTTAGGGCCTTTTTCCGCGCGTCGTTAGTTTTATCGTCAATACCAAAAAAAGACTCCAAAGCTTCCTCGATAATATGGGAAAAACCTTTGGCCCCCTGGTGGGCCGCCCGCTTTAGAAGTTCCGCCCTTAACTTGTCTTTTATTTCAATCGTTGTCCGCATAAAAACCTCCGGCTGATATATTACATGCATGTGCATGCAGAAACAAGGTGAAATTCAAAAAGTGTAGAAGGTTTTCTTTAAGTGCCCTATTTTTTGGGGTTGAAGTTAATAGGCGGTATGGCTTCCGTATCGTCAGCTTCTAAAACCAGGTAACCTCCGTTGGTGCTCTTGGGCTCGATGGTAAATTTCACAACCCTCACTGCGGTCATCTTGAAAGTCTCACCGACGTTTCCCTTGGAGTCATATCAGACATTGGATTAATGATTAAGTGTATGGAGATACCCATCGGTAACCTTCGGATGAATTTCATCCACTCCTCCAAGAAAAAATTCGAAAAACTGGAAAAGGTTCTCGGCCAAAAAGTTTCGGCCGTTCAAAGCCGCGTTCTGGGACCGACCCATTTAAAGCACCTTGCGCTCCTGGCCCGCGGCCCCAAAGGACACCTGGCGGGGGGATTGTTCGCCGTCACGGTTCGGGGTTGGCTTATCATCGAAATGCTCTGGATCGACCGGAAATACAGGCGTTGCGGTCTGGGAAGTGAATTCATGCGGCGGATTGAGGCCATGGCGTTGAAGCGGGGTTGCCGGTGGTCTGCCGTTGAGACGGGGGACGGCCAGGCTCCAGATTATTACCCGAAGTTCGGATACCGTTGTATCGGCCGACAGAGGTTTTACCGCAAATTGAAAGGCTATTATTTCACCAAACATCTGACAGGGGCTCCGACCGGAAAATCCAGCAGGGAAGTCATGGCTAAAGCGGCTGGGGTCTCGATCGAGGTTTTTTCAGGCTCACCCAAGAAATATGGCAGGTTATTAAAGGCCATCGTTATGAGAATGAACGCCTTTATTCGGAGAGTAACTGGACCCCTCGGGTTGAAAAGGCTCGGGATTGAAGCCAGGGACCAGAAAGGCCGCCTGGTTGGAGGCATCATCGGATATACATGGTGGAATTGGTTTCAATTCAACCAGATTTGGATTGAGGGCCGCTCACGGAGGAAGGGACTCGGCGAGAAAATACTTAGAATGGCCGAAACGGAGGCCCGGCGCAGGGGATGCGCTTACACGTCCACCAGGGCTTACGATTTTCAGGCGCCTTTCTTTTTTGGACGCATGGGTTACCGTCCATTCGTGCGGTACAAGGATTTTCCCAAAGGCCACTTGCGTTTTTGTTTATTGAAGGAACTGAAACGAGCTCATTAGGAATAAATTTCGATACAGGCTCAGGCTGAAATAGCTTAAGGGCACCTCTAAAAATTGCCGTTCTCCTTCTCCCTAGAGGGGAGAAGGATGGGTTGAGGGTGAAATTGTCTTGAATAAACACCCCTCACCCTACCCTCTCCCTCAAGGGGCGAGGGTCTAAATGAATATTTTGAGGTTCCCTAAAATCTGATCGTTGACTGCGGCCCGATGAGATAGGCGACGGAAAAATTTATTCCTTCAACTTCATGTCAATGAGTTCATAGTAAGGCCCGAGGGGCGGGCGGGGGCATTTCTCATCCGCCAATTTGCGCGCCACACAGCCGGCGATGGGGTCGTCCTGGCCAGCGTAAACCCCGGAAACCTTTCCGTTCCTCTCGATCTTCAACACGATTAAAAAATCCTTCGCTTGAGGGGTATCCCTGGTGCAGACTCGCATGTATCCCCCCAAGTCCTCTCCAACCGACCCGGAAAACTGTTTCTCGTAATTTATTCCCTCGGGGGAATCGGCGTTTTTCCTAGCTTGCTGCAAGATATCCTCCGGAATGGAAGATGAAAAAGAGGCTGCCGCCTCCGGCGTCGGGTTATTTCCCACCTCGTCAACTTTCTCGCCGCTCATGATTCTCTGGAACCCATCCAGGAGGTCGGGATCGTTGAATACCAGGGTCCGCCGGTTGAAATGCGCCCCCGGGTCCCAAAACATCGGACACATCCCCATCCCATAGACCTTCCCTGCGACCGCCAATATGTAACGGCGGACGCTTTCTATCTCCTTGGTCTTGAGGGTGGCTCCGTATTCGCCCACGATGACTGGGATGCCCTGGTCGAGGAAGCGGGGCTTCAGCTTCTGCATGTTCGTTTCCAGTTCGGCGAAATCCTCTTTCGTCCCCCAGGTCGGGCGGGCCTTTCCCCAGGATTCGTCATGGTCCAATCCCGCGAAGGTGTAGGGGGTGTAATAATGCACTGAGACGATTAAATGGTTCTCCGGATCCTTCGGCATCACGAAATCCGGGTCCACCGTAAGGTCGATATCCGTCGCGTATCCCGCGATCAGGAGGTGGCGTTTCGAGTTCAGGCCGCCTGATTTCCTCACGAGATCGACGAAGGCCTGGTTGATGTTGTTGAGAATGCCAAAGGCCTTCAGCTTCTTTACGGGTTCCGGTTTACCCCAGCGGTTCCAAACGTCGTTGAAACAGCCTTCCTCGTTCAAGGACTCAAAGATCAGCGAGCAGGGATAATCCTTGAAAGTTTCGGCTATCTGCGACCACATCTTTTTGTAACGTTTCATGGATTCGTCGTATTCCGTCGGGAACTTGGACCACCAGCCGCCATCCCAGTGGATGTTGACCACCGCGATCATCCCGTCATTGAGGACGTAATTGACAACCTCTTTGACCCGGTCCATTAGCATGGGACTGATCTCATAATCGTCCCCCATCATGTTCGACCAAGCCACGGGAATCCGGACGGATTTAAACCCTGCCGCCTTGATCGCGTCGATCATCTCCTTGGTGGTTTGGGGATTGCCCCAGGCTGTCTCAAAACTGCTGACCGAGGGGCCCTTGATCCAAGCCCCGCAGGCCTCCAAGGTATTGCCGAGGTTCCACCCCAGCCCCATTTGGCGGACTACCTCAACAGAACTAGCGTTTTCCAGGGCAGAGGCATTCGCCGGGGGGGCCTGGGCGGAGAGGTTGGTGGGAATAAAGACAAGGAAAAGCAGCGCGAAACCGAGCATGAAAACGGATTGAGAGTTTCTGAATGACATTGGTAATCTCCTTTTATCTCACCGCAATTTAATTTCATTTCATGCTAATAGCAAAACAAATAATCTTGTTTAGATAAGTACCAGTTGCCATATCCGGTTTAAGAAAAGGGCTTTCATCCAGAGTGGAAGAGAAGGTTTAAAGTAATACAATGTGAAGGTGCGGTTCTAAAATAATTCGCCAAGGGGAACACCAAGCCGCCTGCCTTTGTGAAGGGGCATTAGATAACTCATTTGATGAATGGCTTTTTAAAGTGTTAAAGGACTTATATGACCAAAACTCCAAATTCCATTAAGTCCGTTCCGGCATCGGACAAAGGGTTCCGGGATTTCATCGGACATAAGCTCAATTCATATAATGGTAAAAAAATCGGCCGCTTCAATTGGCGGGAACTGGATCTGAAGGCCGTGGATTCCGAGGGAAAAATAGTGGGAGGTTTGGCCAGCGGGACCTATTGGGGTTGGCTATTCGTGAAGATGTTGTGGGTGGATGAAAAACACCGGAACCAGGGCGTCGGCACTCAATTGCTCCATCAAGCTGAAAAGATAGCCGAAAAAAGGGGCTGTAAGTATGTCCACTTGGACACCTTCAGTTTTCAGGCTCCGGATTTCTACCGGAAGGCGGGATTTCAAAGATTTGCCTCTTTAAAACCATTCCCCAAGGGAAGCACAAGGTATTTTTTATTTAAGAAAATCAAGTGAATGGGTGTCCGGAATGGGGAGTGAAGAACGCCAATTATGAATTTTGAGTTTTAAATTTTGAATTGACTGAAATGTCCGCGGCGGGGTATCCCTGAAGGGACAATACTTTTTACGCCTGACCTTTCCCCGGGGCTATGTCCCGAAACCATCATTGAAACCCCATGGAAGAAATGGCAAAAGAGTGGGCATTCATAATTGGTTCAAATATGAGGGAAGACTGGCGGGCGGTATCCAGGCAAGGGAATTTTCAGGTATAATTTATCGGCAGTTTAACGGCAGATATACGGCGGAGGATTCATGGCTTATCAACCTGTGTTTCGGGTGACTTCCCCCATGCTAAAGCTCCTGGGGAAAATGGAAGCGGCTCGTGAGATCGTCGGGGCCCTGGACCTGCCTTTCGACCTTGAGCGCGATTTCCGCCAAGAGGCCTCGGCGAGGATGACCCATTACTCCACGAAGATCGAGGGAAACCGCCTCACCTTGAAGCAAACCAAGGAACTATTAGAGGGCAAAACGGTAATCGCCCGTGAAATCGACAAGCGGGAGGCGATGAACTATTACGACTGCCTTGACCTCGTTTATCGGCATTCCAAAACCCAAAAACCGGTGACGGAAGTCCTCATTAAGGAAATCCATTCGATCGTCCAGAAAGGGATCGTGAAGGGAAAGCTCCGGGGGGAGTACCGGGATTCCCAAAATGCCATTTATGATTCGGCTATAAGAAAGGCGGTCTATTTCCCCCCCGAAGCCAAGGAGGTTCCCCCCCTCATGAAATCATTCGCGGCTTGGCTCAACGGCGACAAAGAAACCCACCCCATTCTTAAGGCGGGTGTGGCGCATTATCAATTCGTCACCATCCACCCTTTCATGGACGGCAACGGGCGGACCGCCAGGGCGCTTGCCACCCTTATGCTTTACCGGGCGGGGTACAGCTTGAAGCGCTTCTATTCACTGGAGGAATATTACGCGGAGGATTTAAAAGGCTATTACAACAACCTGCACCATTGCCAAGGCGTCCATTATTACGACAACCCCAACCCGGATATTACCCTATGGTTGGAATACTTCCTCAACGGTGCCGCTATCATTTTTGAGAGGGTCAAGGAAAAGGCCTTGGCCGCCGCTAAAAATCGCCAAGCCCCGCAAAGCACCCAGGACATTAAACTCTTGCAAGTGATCGGCCCGCGAGAAAGGCGTGCGCTTACTTACTTTGGAAAGAATTTGCAGCTCAGGACAAAAAACCTTTGTACCCTGTTTAACATCAAAGAACGCGCCGCAAGGGACTTATTAACCAAATGGGTGAAGATAGGATTGATTGAGAAACAAGGATCAGGAAAGCGGGACGCCTACTACGTTTTATCGGCAGAATATCGGCGTCTTATCGGCGGATAAGGAGAAAAGGGTTGTTCCTTACGGGGACCCGTAAGGAACAACCCTTTTTAACCCAAAGAGATAAAATGCATCGTTAACCGGCGAAGATGGTGAGGGATTGCACGAGTCGAAGAACGCGAAGGAAACTTTGGTCTTAATAGATTAAGAATATCAAATATCTTAGGAGGAACCATGCAAGGAATAATAAAAATCAGCATTATCAGCGCTGTCTTTTTAATTGCTTCAACTGGGTTTTCACAACAAACCACCAGAAATATTCCGAAAGAAAAATCGGAAGCTTTTTTGAATCTTCTCCTGGTTGGGCAAGTCGACAACGCTTACGATCAAATATTTCAAGGATCAACTGCATTAACGGACAAGCCACAAGACATTGCCGCTTTAAAAAAGGAAACCACAACGGGAATTAACCTTTATGGAAAAGTTTTAGGTTTTGATTTTGTAACTCAGAAAATTTATGGGACTTCGGTTGTTCGAGAAATTTATTTATTAAAAACTGAGAAGTTACCATTGGTTTGGAATTTTTATTATTACCGTGTGTCGACTGATTGGGTTCTGGTCAGTATTTACTTCAGCGATAATACGAAAGAACTTAATGGAATATAAACTTTAGGATGAATGCACTTGTCCATGACGGGGACCCTTCGTGGACGATAAATCATGGATTATTTGGCCTTGAAAAACCAACCCCTCGATTTCCGTTGGAGTGGTAATCTATTTCAAGGTCTTTATAGAATCTTTTGCGGGAGGCATCAATGCGCCGATCATTTTTCCTTTTGGGTTTAGGTTTAATCCTTCTTTTTTTCTTGGGACTTTTCCCGATCGCCTGCAGCAACTCTAATAACCCCACAAACCCCCCGGCTAAAAAAGCTACCGCTACCGATACACCGACTATGACCCTTACATCCACCAGTGTCTGCTATCCCTCGACTTGTACGCAAACCGGCACCTCCACTTCCACCCCCACATCGACGGCCACCTCAACAGCTTCTTCCACACCAACGGTTACATCGACTTCTACCCCGACCAACAGCCCCACGAACACAGTCACGCCGACAATCACTTCCACCCCGACGAAAACGGCCACGTCTACCCAGACGAATACAGCTACCATAACCCCTACGGCTACGCCAACAGGAACTCCTACCATTACTTATACCCCAACAAATACCACGACCAAAACCCCCACGAGGACGCCCACCAACAGCCCAACTATCACCAATACGGTTCCAGCTACAGCAACATCGACACCAACAGCCACATTTCCACCGGGTATCTATGTCCAGGGCTACGCTTGGGGGGATGGAACATTGAGTATGACACCTTTTGCATGGATTACCGTCAACGGTTTGCCGGAAACCACGGATTCGGTGGTTTTAAACACTCCAAGCGGCCCCTTGACGCTTCCATACTTAACGAATTACAACGGAATGGCTTGGTATTCTTACTCCACGGCCGTGACATATCAGCTCGCGGGAAGTTACTCGATGTCGGTCAGCACTTCCCTGGGAACCGTCACCTCGGCATCGGTCAGCGCCCCTGGCGGCCTTACGGCCAACGCGGCAGGTACGGCCATCACTTGGACCTACGAGGGGAATTCGGATGGGATTGTTGTTATTCAACAAACCGGAGGGCCGGTGACCACGTATGATTCCTATACTTCCATTGGGCCCGATATAAACTCCCCGGCGGATCTTTCGGCGGCTTATCCGGTGGCCACCGGTTCGACCCTATATAACGTCCAGACAACCATCTTAAATCAGGCCACTTTCTCAGGAACCAATCTGGCTCCCGCATCTAGGCTTTTTGTGGAGGAAGCGACTGCGGGGTCGATTACAAAATAAGTCCACGACGGGAACCCAGATTGGATGATAAATAGTTTTATTAAGGAGAAAAAATGAAAATATTATTCATTTTAATTTCTATTGTGTTTGCCACATCAACAGTATGGGCCAAGGGCGATATCTCAAATATTGAAATTTCACCTTTTGGGGGTGTGGCCACCACAGGCAGTGACGTTGATGCCCTGGGCTGGGGGACGGGCCTTTTTCTCGGCCTTCCAATTGGCGATCAATTTACCCTGGGCGAGCAGACCGCTTATTATTCAATCGCCTATCAACCCCCTAATTCCGGCCCTGACCAGACTGTTTTTTCATTGGGCGGCGGGAAAACAATCTTGAATGAATCGCTCGTTTGCAAGAAGCGCTTTGGGAATGATCCGCTTCATATCGTTATTGAGGCCGGGGGCGGTTTTTCATTTTATTCCGACAATTCAAGGGAAAAGGGTATGTCGTTTGGCATGCCTTACTCCTTCGACAACCATATTTCCGATACTTGTCCCATGGCCTTGGGCGGTATCGGTTTGGAAGTATCGCTTTCCCAGGGATTGGCCGTTTATTGCATGGTAGGAATGGACATTATTTTTCTTAGCGGGGATACCGAGGAATATATTCCTATTGTGGCGGGACTAAGTATTCTTCCTTGAATGGCTTTAAAGCTGTCCATGACGGGGACCCGTCGTGGACAATGAACATTTCAAATATTAATCAAAAATCAGTAACTTAAACAAAGCCACAAGGGTATTTCGCTACTGAAAGATAAATTGGAAAAAACGTGAATCTAAATCATTTAGCGGGTTCTTCGGGCCTTGCCTTATCCCCGCCAATAACCTTTAATGGCGACTCTTTTAAAGTGGTGTCAAAGAAAAGCATGGTTTTTAAATATTTCAAAGCGTCGCTAGTATTGATGGGGCTGTCTTTGCTGATTCCGGCCCATGGACAGTCCCGTCCAATTCCCGAACAGCCACTCTTGATCCAATTGTTTGTTTCCCAAGGCTGTTCCAGTTGCCCTCCGGCGGGAGACCTTGTCAACGGCTGGGGAATGGAACTTTTCCGCGCCGGTAAAGCCCTGCCGCTCGCCTTCCACGTGGATTACTGGGATTACCTGGGATGGAAAGATCCCTTCTCCT
This sequence comes from candidate division FCPU426 bacterium, assembly GCA_963796105.1. Classification (GTDB taxonomy): domain Bacteria; phylum Oederibacteriota; class Muellerivitia; order Muellerivitales; family Muellerivitaceae; genus CAWCKJ01. The sequence goes on along the minus strand of CAWCKJ010000007.1, from coordinate 125,693 downwards.
CGTCATTTTTCACGGAACGTCAGCGTCAATATTCTTCCGCTTTGAGTTCCTCCTCACTTTATACCCCTGAAATGGTTGTTTCGGGACGCTCAGGTTTCGTCGCTTCGGATGGCGCCAGAGCCCACCGGGAAATCGAGGAGCCGGACAACCTCAAGGCATCGGCTCGGGTGGTCGTCGCTGTTTCGCCGGTCACGGGAGGAATGGCCCTCAAGATTAAGCTCCAGCCTTTAGCCGGATCGCAAACGGGCGGGCCCTGGAAAGTCATGATGGCTGTTTTCGAAAATAATTTAATAACCCATGTTGAAAGTGGAGAAAACAAAGGCAGGGACTTGACCGAAAATTTTGTAGTTCGCTCGGTTGTTGGAATAAGGAGTGTTTCCTTGAAAAAAGCAGAATGGATTAAAACTACCGTTTCCTTGGAGCCTGAATGGAAAAAGAGCTTCACCGGCCTCGCCATTTTTTTGGAAGATGAGTACACTATGAAAATTGGTGGTGTGGGTTGGGTTTACCCAATTGTTCCTTGAAACAGATACGGCCTCAACAAAAGGATTATGTATATTATTTTGGTTCCCGGGACCCCCGGATTTCCTTGGGTGTTCTTGACCCAGACGACCCAAAAGATGTAACCGATGGCAGGGTAACCTTATCCTGCCCTGAGCCGTATTCTTGTAAAGAGGGGAAAGAAATTTACCACCTAAAAAGCTTGCCATGAGAAAAATGATGGGATTGTTATTGGGAATTCTCTTCGTGTTATCCGCCCTATCCTATGCCGTGTTCGCGAAAGATTCGGCGGTCCACAAGGAGAAAGAATGTTATAAAGGAAAATACAGGGGTGACAAGGTCGTTAAGACCGACTCCGAATGGAAGAAAATCCTCAATCCCGAACAGTTCGATGTCCTTCGACAAGGGGGAACGGAAGCCGCCTTTTCCGGCGCCTATTGGGACAACCATGCGAAGGGGGTCTATGTGTGCGCCGGGTGCGGCCTGGAGCTTTTCTCCTCCGGCACCAAGTTCGAGTCTGGAACCGGGTGGCCCAGTTTTTATAAGCCCCTCTATCCGGAAAACGTGGCCTCCCAAACCGATTCTTCCTTGGGCATGGACCGGACGGAGGTCCATTGCCCCCGCTGTGGGGGGCACCTGGGCCATGTTTTCGACGACGGGCCGCTACCCACGGGCCTGAGGTATTGCATAAACTCCGCCGCAGTGCGGTTCGTGTCCGAAAAGAAACCGTAAAAAAGGAAAGTTGAACCACACCTTCAAGGGTGCTCAGGGCCCTGGGCCCTCGAAGGGAAAGGGCACCACGGGAGGCGGAAAAAAGCTTTTGGGGCGCCGAAAAAGAACTGGCGGCAATTTCAATGCCTAGTTGACTTCCTGCCGTTCGATTTTCTCCTTTCGCCTACCAAGAGATGGGTCATAAGGCCCTTTTTGGATTTTTAATATTCCGTTCAACCAATAGTCAACGGAGGATATGAGAGTGAAAATAGGGGCGTTTTTATTCGTAAGCTTTTTTTGCCTTTCGATGGTTGCTTCAAGGGGGGGTGTCGTGGCCGCACCCATGAACAAATTCGTAGCGGACAAAGCCGAAGATGTCCACCCACTTAAATCAGGGGATTCCATACCTGACGGGATTTTAAAAACCCTGGACGGGAAAGATTTTCATTTTAAGTCCGAAATCCTGAAAAAGCCGACGGTGCTGATCTTTTACCGAGGCGGATGGTGCCCCTATTGCAACCTTCAAATGGGCCAGTTGGTGAAGATCGAGCCAAAACTCCTAGAAATGGGATACCAGATGCTGGCCATAAGCCCGGATAAGCCGGAAAAACTTAAGGAAAGCCTGGACAAGCACCAGATCAACTACACCCTCCTTTCGGACCGTTCCATGGAATTGACCCGGAAATTTCACCTGGCCTACCGGCTCAACCCGGAAACCCTGGCCAAAATGAAAAGTTTCGGCGTGGACCTGGATTCGGCAACGGGGAACCAGCTCCACCTGCTTCCGGTCCCGGCCGCTTATGTCGTCGATCAAAAAGGGATTATTCATTACGTTTATTTCAACCCAGACATTAAAGTGCGGGTTGATACGGATGAATTGTTGAAGGTGGCGCAAGAAGCCATTCACCAACACCCTTGATGGGGTTCACGCAAAAAGAGGTGTTGATGGAAGGGGTTTCCGTAAATTTTCAGGGTGATTCGTTGTAGTTTAAGTCAACAAATCCACCGAAAGGGGTTCCCATGCTTTTCCTTCTCTTCTTCAGCTTCCTGGCTGGCTTCGCCACCATCCTCGCCCCCTGCATTTGGCCCCTTCTGCCCCTGGTGCTTTCTGTCTCCTCAACCGGGGGAAAGGGAAAAACCCTTCGGCCTGACCCTGGGGGTCATGACCAGCTTCACCCTTTTCACGCTGTTTGTGTCCTACCTAGAGCGTTTCCTCCACATTGACGCCAATGTCTTCAGACTAGTCGCGGTCATTGTCATCGGCCTTTTGGGTGTGGCCCTTTTATTCCCCTCCCTGGGCGCGAAGTTCGAGACCTGGATTAACCAGGTTCTTCAGCCCCTGCAAAACCGCCTTCAGGGGAAGGGCGAAGGGACGGGATTCGGCGCTGGCTACGTGGCGGGTTTTTCCATCGGCTTGGTCTGGGCGCCCTGCGCCGGACCGATCCTGGCCACCATCGCCACCTTAGCCGCCACCCAATCGGTCAATCTTCAGGTGGTACTGGTGACCCTCGCCTACGCGGTGGGGTTGGGGATACCGCTGTTCCTGGTCTCCCTGGGGGGTTCTTTCCTCTTCGCCCGGATGCGCAAGTTAAACAAGTACACGGGCCGCATCCAGCAGGTCTTCGGCGTCATCATGATCGGCGTGGCCCTTCTCATTTACACCAATTACGATAAGACCATTCAGCTGAAGATCCTGGAGGCTTTTCCTTCCTATGGGAGCCTGGTCAATGGGGTTGAAAACAACAAGATCGTCAGCGAGCAGTTGGATACCCTGAGGGGAAGGAAATCCCGCCAGGAAAGCGCAGAAATGGGGGGGAACTTGCGGACATGGGCCCGGCGCCAGAGTTCGCCGGCATCACGAACTGGCTCAACAGCCCTCCCCTAACACTGGCGGGGTTGAGGGGAAAGGTGGTTTTGGTTGACTTTTGGACCTACAGTTGCATCAACTGTCTCCGGACCCTTCCCAACACCAAGGCCTGGTATCAAAAATACGGTCCGGACCATTTCGTCCTAGTGGGGGTCCACGCGCCCGAGTTTGCCTTTGAGAAGGAAACCGCCAACGTCCAAAAAGCCCTGAAACAGTTCGAGATCACCTATCCTGTCCCCCAGGACAACGACTTTAAAACCTGGAACGCCTACCAAAATATGTACTGGCCCGCCGAGTACCTGATCGACGACAAGGGTCATATCCGTCTGGCTCATTTCAGCGAGGGCCATTACGAGGAGATGGACGCCGCCATCAGAAAGCTGCTGGCTGAGGCCGGCCATCCCGTGGAAGGGGCCGCTACCCTGGCGCAGGCCCCATCTGAGGATTACGACCAGACCCCCGAATCTTATTTGGGGTTGAACCGATTGGAGCGTTTCGTCTCGCCGCAAAAACCCGTCGCCGGGAAGCAGGTTTATTCCCTGCCGAAGTCCCTGAAGTCCCACCAGATCGGCTACGAGGGCGGTTGGATGCTTACGGGCGAGGCGGCCAAGCCGGATCAGGGCTCGGCCCTTGAGATTCAATTCACGGCGGACAAGGTGTATCTGGTGATCGGCCCGGCGAACAAGGGCGACCAGGTCTCCCTTTTCCTTGATGGAAAAGCCATTGGCGGCGAGGGAGGAGCGGATGTGAAGGATGGAAAGGTGACACTGGACACCCAGCGGCTTTATAACCTGGCGGACTTAAAGGGAAAGCCCGGCTCCCATCGCCTGCGTATCGAATTCCAAAACGCAGGTACCTCCGTCTATGCCTTTACTTTCGGATGATTTGGTTTTGACCTTTGCTCGATGTGTTCAAGCTTAATCTTCTAAGTGATCGGGCGGGCTTAAATTGCCTGCCCGATTTTTATCCTAGCGTTGTAAACAATTCAATCATAGGAAATTAACATTCTTCCTTGTCCACGACGGGGACCCAGAGTGGAGAGGGAAAAAGGGTTGTCCATGAAGTGCCCGCGCCGTGGACAAAAGTTTTCTTGCAGGAGAATAGTATGAAAAATGGACAAGAAACCAAAATAGTCCCCGGACAACTTTTTCTGTCGTGGTTCATTGTCCTCTGCCTTATCCCCTCTATAAGCCTTGGTGAAAAGATGGATTGGAAAACCCCCAGGGGAAAATTATTGGAGATTTTGAACGAATATCACGTGAACGGAGAAGGACGGGACAAATTCTTTTCCGATTTGCTTCCTCAATTCCTTTCAGAAGGAGATAAGTTAGAGACCGACGCCAAAGAATTAGCTGAAACAACGCCAGTTATTGTGGCCTCCAAAATAAATGATGGAAGAACCTTATTGACGATTTCAGTTAATGGGAATGGCAATAATTGCACCGGCCTATTTATTTTAGAACAGGGAAAAATGTCGTATCTTGGAATGGTTACCGAACTCGCAAAATACAAGGCAATTAAACCAATGATTGTGGATAGCCCGCCGAACTTATTTGTTTTGCTCGGAGTTCAAACAGATGGTGGAAGCGGTGTCGAATCTTACGACTATGATGTTTTTAAAATTATAAACGGCAAATATCAGGAAATCGGCGAGCTGCCACTGGAAGGGAGTGTTTCGGTAGGAGACGACGACTTTGATTACAGCTCAAATATCAAGCAAATAAAAGACCAACTCCAATTCACAGTAAAATTTAATTTCTATATAGGTTATTACAACAGGCTCAACTGCCATTTACCAGAGAAGCCAAAGAAGGGAACCGGATTGTTATTCACAGACGAACTTGTTTTCACTTATGACCTTCGAAACCCAAACTTAAATACAAAAAACAAAACTTTTGCCAAACATCGGGCTATTGCGAGTACCGGCCTCGATTATCCAACAGTGATAAGGGACTTTTTTGAAAAATTGAAAACCATGGCGAAAAACGGTCAGCCTTATCAAAAATGTTGGCTGAGACAATTGATGGATGAAAGAGAAGTAAAAACCATGAAAGATCCGGAATACCGAACCCAATTGTTGGAAATTCTATCAAAAAATTAGACCGGCGCATGCCCGGAAGGCCAAATTGGGCAGGGTGAGCGATTGGTTCTTTTGAAAAACAGTCAGTGTGGAAAATTTTGGCCGCGAATTTTAACATGGCGTTCTTGGTGACGCTTTTGACCGAAAGCTTGTCCACGACGGGGACCCTTCGTGGACAAGAAAAAAGACCTTTTTGTACTAATTTTCTTGTTTCACTTCGGGCGAAGTGTCAGTGACTTGGAAGTTGGAGTATCAGTGTGATTCGGAAATTCTAAAGCTAAAGGCCCAATCCTTGAAGAAATGCTTCTGATTCGCGCTCGAACTTTTCCCGTTTGTATGAAATCATGGCCATACGCCAAATGCCCTGGAAGTAAGTAACTATGACATCAGCAACTGTATGTGAGTCATAGCTTTTAGGAAGACGCCCAGCTTTTTTGTCTTCATCAATCTTATCTTCAATTAACTTTTTGCCTTGATTGACCCTGGCAATAGCAGCTTTCTTTAATTCGCTATCAGCCATGACATCATTGGAAATCATTGCCGCAATCATGCAAAGAGATGAAGGATTCTTCGGATCATCGAGACAATCGAACATTGCGCTTAGCATAGCCCGAAGTCCGAGACGCGCATTCGGGGCTGATGTTAGAGCCAAAATTCTTTTATTACCTTCGACCTCTCCATATCGATTCAAGCATTCGATGTAGAGTTGTTTTTTGCTTTTGACGGTATTGTAGAAGGAGCCTTCCCCAATTTTCATCGCCTTGAGAAGGTCTTTTAATGATGCGCCAGAGTATCCCTCACCCCAGAAAACCCGCATCGCTTGATCCACCGCGTTATCGTAATTAAATTCTATTTTTCGACTCATGCTTCATTTTACCCATACGAAACACTTCGGACAATCTATTTGTAGCAACCGCAACAATATCACTTGACAGTAGTTGGGTCATTCTGTAGCGTATACTACAATAATTAAATGGTTCTATTTCCCACAATGTTAGACTTAGGAGACAAACTATGAAAAAGCCTGTCGCACTCGTTACCGGCGCTACGTCTGGCTTAGGATACTCGGCAGCCAAGCAACTTGCCATGGATGGTTGGAGTCAGGTTATAGTCACTGGACGTAGCCGGCCCCAGGTGGATGAAGCGGTTAGCAGGTTAAAGATCGATGCCGGAACACAAAACATCACCGGTCTTGCCCTCGACCTAGATTCGTTTGCAAGCGTGAAGAAGGCGGTCGCCGAGCTAGTTAAGGGAGCGGGAGGCGAACCCATAGATTTTCTCCTTCTCAACGCTGGTATGATGCCAGGCAAAGAACGTGTTGTGACAAGCGAGAACATTGAGGCTTCGCAAGCGCCGTTGATCGGCCATCACCAGTTAACGATGGGACTTTTAGGTGCCGGACTTCTGGCGCCGGATGCTCGTATTGTTATTGCCGGCGCGGAACCTGCGCGAGGTGATGTACCCATGTTTCAATTTACCGACTTGGCGGCATTCGCCGCGAAAGAGTACAAAGGCGACCGGGTTTCAGCCATAGAAGCGATTTTGCGCAGCTCCCCGAATGTAAAATACAAGGCTAGCACGGCTTACTCTGACGCTAAAATATTTGTCGCGTGGTGGGTCGCGGCCCTTGCTCGAAAGCTTCCTGCGGACATGGCCGTATACGCGGTTTCACCCGGGGCCGCTCCAGATACCCTGGCGCCTCGCAATCTAGGTTTTCTTATGAAGAACGTATTTGTGCGGATTTCGAAACTTATTCCCGGAATGTCACATTCCGTCGATGAAGGGGCCAAAAGGTATCTCGCCGCCTCGAAGTTTGGCGTCGATGTTTCTGGCAAGTTCTTTTGCTCGCCTCCAAAAAAGATGACGGGTCCCATTGAGATCATGCGCCATGAACACCTCCATGACCGCGCAAATCAGGACGCCCTTTGGAAGGCGGTTGTAGAAGTATCTGGAGTTGACGCCAAAATCGGGAATCAAAAGTAGAACCAAAACTGTGACCACAGCAGTCTCGATATTTTAGGGTTCGGGTTGTCCACGACGGCGCGTCCAGAAAAGGCCGGTGTGTTCAGCAAGAGGTAGACTTGCATGGGTAATAGCCAAAACCCATTAGCTAGGATGGCAGGCAGGAGGGAAACCGACTGCCTGAAGCCCATCGACAAAGCCATCCTCGGGATGGTGAGCGAGTCGTCAGGCCGTAACGAAAGTAAAGGCATAGGTGGCCCCGAAAACAATAGCCCCAGAGGCCGAATCCTCCGTCGTGGGATGAAGGCAACATGGAACAGCTGCAAGATGGCCAATGCGCTGGAACACTCTGGCGGGGTGCTTAGCCACGGCATGAGGACAAGGACACATTGAGCAACTGGAGAGACCCTCCTTGCCCCAGGTAGAAATACTTGGAAAAGGGTAGGCCGTATAACCGAAAAACGGGAAAGCGGTCGAAGGCAAGAGGGAGTAGGACGGGTTAAAAGTAGCTATCTGCCTGCGCTGAAGCTTTGGCAGACAGGAGAAGCGGAGTAATGTCCGTGGAGCGAAGTAACCCTGCTGTTGTGAAATCTTTCGGCAAAAGTGGGAGGCAGGGACGGTATGAAAAAGACGTCCATTAGTCTGCAAGACCTGAGACGAGGGATATACGTTAAAGGGAAAGCTTAGAAAGCCGGGACAGGTGGAGTAGGGGAAAGTTCATAGGCGAACCATACTTGAAAGCACTGCCGGTTTCGATAAGCACCATAAACTTTGACGCGAAAGCAACAGGAGAGCGCAATGCGGGAAATCCGCACGTTGCGTTCGAGGTGGCGGGGGCTGGAAACGGAATGATGGAAGACCCTAAACGGGCACGGAACCGGAAACGGGGAAACAAGCCAAGGGTTTACCTGCACATCGCCGCGCCAGTCCTCGACCCTACGCGCGTCCAGAAAAGGCAGGAGTGTTCAGCAAGAGGTAGACTTGCATGGGTAATAGCCAAAGCCCATTAGCTAGGATGGCAGGCAAGCGGGAAACTTAATGCCTGAAGCCCATCGACAAAGCCATCTTCGGGATGGTGAGCGAGTCGTCAGGCCGTAACGCAAGTGAAGGCATAGGTGGCCCCGAAAACAATAGCCCCAGAGGCCGAATCCTCCGTCGTGGGATGAAGGCAACATGGAACAGCGGCCAGATGGCCAATGCGCTGGAACACTCTGGCGGGGTGCTTAGCCACGGCATGAAGACAAGGACACATTGAGCAACTGGAGAGACCCTCCTTGCCCCAAGTAGAAATACTTGGAAAAAGGTAGGCCGTATAACGCAACGCGGGAAGGCGGTCGAAGGCAAGAGGGAGTAGGACGGGTTAAAAGTAGCTATCTGCCTGCGCTGAAGCTTCGGCAGACAGGAGAAGCGGAGTAATGTCCGCGGAGCGAAGGAAACGGGGAAACAAGCCAAGGATCAACCTGCACATCACCTCGCCAGTCCTCGACCCTACGGGTAGGGAAGTACACCCAATATGATTCCTTCGGTAAAGCCTTTGTTGAGCTAGTCGAACCACTAACCCTTTTGTTGATGTCTTTTTTTGTTGTTTATTTGTGTTTATGTCTAAATCGTGGTCATCCTTTCACTAAATCCGACATAATTTGTATATATCGTCATATGTGTAAACATCGTGCTTAGTGAAAGCCCGAATAATTCTCATTTCTTAAAACCACCCAGCCCTGGCTGTCGAATATTTTCCGGTATCCATGCCCTTCCTTGAGGCTTAAGCACATCTGGACTTGGCCGAAAGAATTCGGCCAGGCGTCAATATCCCGGCAAGCGACGAAAAAATCAACATTGGCGTTGCAATCCCCGATATTTTTATAGGTGTAAATGGCCCGCCGGTGGGAAAGATGGGGGGCGATACGGTCTTGGGTCATCACGGATGCGTCCGGGGGGATGTAGGAGAAAGCCAAAGCGGAGGCTTTTTCCGCCGGGTTGGGTTTCCAAAATCCGGGCTGAACAATGTCCCCCCAGGGGGAAAGCAGGAATGCTAGGACTATGTTGAGGGCTAGCAACAAAGAGGCGGGACGGACGGGGTCACCCATTTTAAGTTTTTTTATGAAGGGGTGGTTCCATAAGTTAAATAGCCCATCGGCGGCGGAAAGCGTCAAAAGCGGACAGAAAAAAGCGGAATAATAAGAATCCAGGTTCCAAAGACCCGGATGGGAAGATAACCCGTTTGCCGCGATCAACGGCAGCGTTAAAACCACAATTTTCGAGAAAAAAGGCAGGAAAAGGAAGGAACCGAACAGGAACAGCAACGCTTTAATCCTTGCGGGTTGTGATAAAAAGATTTCAATTACAAGGGACGGGTTTTTCATAATGTTCATTAACGATTCGGAAGGTTGTTGGCCGAGGCCGGGATAAAACCAATGGGGATAGCCCCCTCCCGATCCGCGGAAATAAGGCACTAAAACCATAACCTCGAGATAAAAAGCGGCGGCTCCCAACGCGAAGACAAGGAAACCGAACAATTTTTTTTTGTTGATGGCAAGGTAAACCCCGAAAAAAACCACCACTAAGGTCAATTCCTCTTTCACCAAAAGAAGCAAAACCATTGAAGCCAAAAAACCAGCCCATTTCTCGAGGTCGAGAAAATACAAGGCGAAAGCGATCACAGGAACCGCGAAAATGTCCGGGTGAAAGTCGTCGTGGAGGGTATTTTGACACCCCCAAAAGACACAGAAGGAGGCGCATATAAGGTAAGCGCACCGGCGGCCCATTCTTCTTTCGGTGAAAAGGAAAATGGGGATTAAGGCGGAAGAAAACAACAGAGCTTGGGCCGCCAACAGCATTTCCACCCGCGGCCAAACCCAATAAAGCGGCGCGAATAAGGCCAGAATGGGGTTGAAATGGTCTCCTAATCCATTTTCCAACCCCAAATCACTGCACCCTGGTTTTTCAAACCGGCTGTAATGCCAAACCATCTGGTCGAAATTTCCAAGGTCCCAGGCCCTGGATTGGAAATGGAGATGGCGCAGGATGCCCAGAACCGAATACACCACGGCCACGGCGGCCATCAGGGCGAACACCTCTTTATCTTCCCGCCAAAGGGTTCTTAAATCATTTTTGGATTCAGGGGACATTTAGTTCCGTTTCTTTTGGAAACCGTGGATTCGAAAATATTGGAAAATCCTTTGATCGTTGCTATGCTAACCGCGTTTCTATTATTAAAAGATCACCGGCATGCGCCGGTTCTTCCTTTTTTTCTATTGATGTTTTAGGACAATGATAAACCATCGGTGGATAAATATTTTTTTAATATTCAAAATCAGTTTGGTTCTATATTTAGTAAAGCGCGTAAATAATAAAAAGGGGAGAAAGTAAAATGCTCAATCCTGGGGTTGGTTTTCGTCCGGAAAATGAAACTCCGTTACGCAAGATATTCATGGTTTTCTCCATAATGACGGCGGCGGTAATTCCGGTTGCGATCTTTTCGGCGGGATGTAAGAGTAATAGTAATCCTTCCTCTCCTGAAAATGGGGTTCCCACCCCGACCTATACCCCTACGAGCAGTCTAACTTTAACACCCACGGGCACACCCACTCCCAGCCAGACCGGAACCAAAACGCCGACCTATACTCCTACGAGCAGTCTGACTTTAACCCCCACGAACACCCCCAATCCCACGCTCAGCCTGACACCAACCCCGTCGCCGACTTATTCACCCACGAACAACATGACTTCCACGCCCACGAACACGACGACGAAAACACCCACGAGCACCCAAACGTTCACCATGACTATTACCTCCACCCACAATAACGGCGGGGCTGTCACAACTATTGCCGGCCAGGCGGGCGTGACCGGGGCCATTAACGCGTCAACAGGGACCTCCTCGACGTTCGGGTTTCCCGATGGAGTGGCCATGGATACTTCCGGGAACATCTACGTGGGGGACTCAAACAATCAACTCATTCGTATCATCACTTCCGGCGGTATCGTGTCGACCGTGGCGGGGCAGGCCGGCGTGACCGGGCATGCCAATGGAAACGGAACCAGCGCATCCTTCTATTATCCGTATGGCGTCGCGGTTGATTCCACCGGCAACGTCTATGTGGCCGACACAAGTAACAGCCTCATCCGGATCATCGGCTCAGGAGCCGCGGTATCAACTTTAACGGGGCAGGCGGGCGTGACAGGATCCTTGAACGGGCCGGCGACGGCCGCGTTATTCAGTTATCCCTCGGGAGTCGCGGTGGATTCCTCCGGGAACATCTACGTGGCGGACACCGATAACCATTTCATCCGGAAGTTTTTACCGGGGGGCGATGTGACCACCTTGGCCGGACAGGCGGGCGTGACAGGGTCCTCCAACGGCCCCGGATCAGCTTCATCATTCTATTATCCGAATGGCGTCGCGGTGGATTCCTCCGGCAACGTCTATGTGGCAGATACGAGTAACAGCCTTATCCGGGAAATCGCCCCCGACGGGACGGTGTCAACCCTGGCGGGCCAGGCGGGCGTGACTGGGAGCATGAACGGATCCGTTGCATCCGCGTCTTTCAGCTTTCCCGACGGAGTCGCGGTGGATAACTACGGGAATGTCTACGTGGCGGATACCGGCAACCAGCTCATCCGAAAAATCACCTCTGGAACTGTTTCCACCCTGGCGGGACAGGCCGGCACAGTGGGGCATGCCGATGGCACCGGGACAGGCGCGTCCTTCAATTATCCCCAAGGAATCGCGGTGGATTCCGCGGGAAATGTCTATGTTGCCGACACGGGCAACAGCCTCATCCGAAAAATCCAATAAGGATCTTCTCTCTCATCCATTTCCCATGGCTCAAATTGGCGGTTGGTTTCATCTGGGTCCGGCCTTGCCATGACGACGATGAGCGCCAGCGGAGGTCAATGCTAGTCCCCATTCTCGGTCAAAACCGCATAATTCTTACAATTTAAACCTAAATAATGAATTTCTAAACCCATCCAACCCCAATAGAAGGTTTTTGATACCGCTTTCAGGGGCAACAATCGGAATTTGTACCACTCGATATTGTTTTGATTCCCGCTAAAAAACGAAACCCGGGCAAAAGCCAGGCCGTTACTTCTAAAAACTGTTTAATAAGCCCGGCATTAAAATTTAATGGTAACCATTGGTAACTGCTTGACTCAAAATTTACATTCACATCATAAAATTATTTTTATTTTATTCACACGATTTAATCGCACTTGTATGATGACAGCCATATTCAAGGCATATCGACGCATTTAACATCCAACAAGTTAATCAACAATTATTTGGGGAGAATTTAAATGGAAAATAAATCCGTTTGGGCAGTCATTTTTATACTTATAGCGGCGGCGGTCTTTTCAGGGTCATGCTCCAACAATTCCAGTAATCCTTCTTCCCCGCAAAATAATAATCCTACAGCAACCCCGACCCTTACCCCCACTCTCACGAGAACTATCACACCCATTTATACAAGTACGCCAACCGCCACCCCCACTAAAACCCACACAATGATCCCGACGGCCGTCATTACCTCAACACCCACCATGACTCCTACGCAAGCGCCGGCAAAAGGCTACGTGCTTTTTAATTTAAAAAATCCCTGCGGGTATTCACTCATCGTAACTATGGACGGCAGCGCGAATGGCCTGGGTTCTGCTTTTTATACGTGCCAAAACGCGCAAGGAGATCCTTATACCAGCATGAATGCCGTCACGATTTTTTACAACGCAACTCCCGGGCAGTATGTTCTTACTTTCGAATTATTCACGGCCAATAACCCTACCGGCCTTTATTGGTGCAGCAATCAAGCACAATGCGAATTTACGGCAACGATCAGTTCGGGGCCGAATACCGTGACTTTTGATGATACTGTCACCGATTGCAATGTAAATGATGCTTGGACCTTGCATTGGCCAACATAGGAATGCGGGTCTGGAAGAAGTTCCTGGCCAGTCGCGGCTGGGATTTTTTTCACTGACAGCGTTTGCGGTGTGGGGCTTTTGTTTTTAATTCAAATGGGGAGAATTTAAATGGTAAATAAATCCGTTTGGGCGGTCATTTTTGTACTCATGGCGGCGGCGGTCTTTGCCGTGTCATGCTCCAACAATTCCAGTAATCCCTCTTCCCCACATAATAATCCTACGTCAACCCCAACCATAACACCCACCTATACCATCACCGCCACGCCCACCAGTACCGATACACCCGTGACTATTTTGGTAACGGCGACTTTTACGGGGACCAATACGCCGACAAAAACCAGAACACCAACAGTAACTGCCACACCGACCAAAACGGGCACCTCCACCTATACGCCCACGCCGACATCGACGCCTACGATTACGCCGACATGCAACTCAAGCACGGTTTTAGGAACGAGCAACACGGGCGCGGCTGGAACCGCCATTGGAAATAATCTTTACGCCCAATCCTTTTCAGCCACTTCCAGTACAACTTTGAATAGCCTTGAGATTTATATCCCCGCGACTGGAAGCGCAGTGGGTTTGGAACTTGGTATTTATTCCGATAGTTCATTATTCCCGGGAAATTTACTTTCAGAGACAGGCTTCCAATCTTTACCGTTAGGGACTGTTTCGTCGGACGCTTGGTTTTCATATCCATTGCAGACATCGGTCAGTATCACAAGCGCAACCACTTATTGGTTGGTTTTTTATTCAAGCGTAAAATTGTCCTCGCCTACAGGAAGCATTGGTTTTGTGGAGACTAGTTTTCCTGGCACGGAAACGCCCGGACAATACTATTTTCCACTGACATGGTCGGGTGGCACTGCCCTTTTGGGTTCCATCTATTCCATCCAAGGGCAGACTTGTCCTTAGCCCTAAACGGTATTAAAAAGGCCGTGGAAACCTCTAGGCTTGAAAGAAATATAAAATCTAAAAACGCAAGGATATGAGAATGTTCACACATTTGAAGGGGGAATGTCGCGGTCATCACTAAAGTTTAGTTCTATTTCCAGAAGGAGAAGATTTTATGAAAATGTTCCGTGGAAAAATGATGGGGTTGCAGTTTTTATTGATCGTCTCGATTGTTTTTTTACCGCTTTACGTTCGGGCCAAGGATTCATCAGGTATTCGCGTACTTAAGGAAAATGGGCAAAACATGCAAGCTGGAGTCACTAAACTCATTTTAAAAGCGAAAGTAATAAAACAATGTCAATAAAGCGAATTTTAAACCAAACCGAAATTTCCGCGAGCGGATTAAACGCAACTCTTAATGGGTATGGTGAAACTAGCAAGCTTCTTTGTGAGGCCCCCGCGGAATTGGAACTGCCCAATGGGTTTTATTCCCTAGCTGGCTCTCCTGGCCCCAGTTTTCACGTAAGCGCGAATGGGGGGACACAAACCTGGGAATTAACAGAAGGTAAAAGCGCGGAAACCCTAACAGGCGCCGCTCTTGTCATTGGCAGTCTTCTCGGAATTATTGTCGGAGCTGGATCTTTTGCCGGTAGTTCTGACAATGCGGTCTCAAATGGATTGACTATTAGCGGTATAAGCCTAGCCGCGATGGCCGGAAGCATCATCCTTATAAAAGATGGCTCTCCTACTGCCAAATTGGTTGAATTCTAGTTCGCGTTAATACGCATTAGTGTTTGTGTAAAATTTTCATTTGGAACGCGGTTTTCTTATTTTTAGAAATGCACCAACGCATTAGATAATTCTTAACAACAAATGCGGGAGCCACTTACTATAAATGGTTTGAAAGTACCAATGCAATTGAACGTGAAATGAGAAATTTTTAAGGGGGGGGTTATGAAATATTTCAGGATTCACTGGGCGGGCATTTTGCTTATGGGGTTGTTGCTGATGACGCCTTGTTTTCCCCAAAACGCGAGTGGTGAGCCTCTCCCACGAACGATCATGCCGGACAATGAGAATGAAAAGGATGCTAATTTGGCTTTCCTATACTCATTTCTTGTCCCCGGGTTAGGCCAATATTATGTCGGGGATGGTGTTGATGTTACGGTAGGGATTTTCTGCGATGTATTTGTCGTAAGCGGGGCAGTGGTTCTGGTCTGTTTTCCATCAGGAACCGGCATCAACGCTTATGGCCAAACGGATTACACCGGACTGGAAATTGGACTCGGTTTAGGGCTGGGCGGGTGGGTTTCCAGCATGATTTTTGCGCCGATGGAAGCTTCCCAGCACAACGATAAGCTCAAAGAATTGAAACACAAAAGTTTTGGGGATCTGTTGGAATTTCCGGTTGATAAATACTCTCTTGGAATCAATGTGGGCCTCTTGAGTCGGTCGGAATTTACGACGGCCATGGCTTACGGCCCCAAGGTCACGGCGGCATTGCACTTTTAAGTTATTTTTTATTTTCGCTGAGAAAAATTCAAGTGCTCCTTGTTCAAGAATGCCGGTTTAACTTTAGCCAGACTGAATAGGGTTAAGTTTAATGCTAATACCCCCTTGTTTTCTTGAGGCGGGGAATAAATTCAAGGGGTATCGGTATGGGGAACAAATCCGTTTGGGCCTCGGTCCTCATCCTCGCGGTGGCAGCGGCCCTGACCGGCGCTTGTAGTTCCTCCATCAGCACTCCCGCCAAGCCTATTACCATTCAAAGTCCGACCATCACTCCAACACTGACGCAAACCATTACGCCGACGAATTCGATGACGCTTACGGTGACTTTCACCGCGAGCCCAACCCCGACTATTACCAATACGCCAACCGTGAGTTCCACACCAACTAAAACAGCGACCTCCACAGCAACGCCCCTTCCCACCCTCAATGTTACCGGATCGGTCACACTAACGTCCGGGACTTATATTTATGAGGATATTGTTATATCCCCTGGAGGAACGCTTTATATCAACGGGGCGGTGACCCTTGATATCTACCAGTACCTAACGGCGGAAGCCGGTGGTTCGATCAACGGCGTCGGCTTGGGCTATGGTCCGGGACTTGGCACTGGTGGAGGAGGTTCCACTGGCACAGGCGGTGGTCATGGGGGTTCTGGTGGCGACGGGGCGACGCCAAACACACTTTCGACAAATAAAAACGACACTACTGTCCCCGGTTTAATGGGTAGTGGGGGAGGTAGTGGAAATTGTCCGTCCAACTCAGGGGGAAGCGGTGGGGCTTTATTGTGGATAGTTGCCTCGGGTTCGGGTTCTGGAAACGTAGCTGTCACCATCAATGGAACTATTGATATGGACGGCCAATCCGTAGGAGGCAGTGTGGGGTATTGCAACGGCAGCGGGGGTGGCGCAGGCGGCGGGATATATATCGCAGTCCCATATTTCCTAGGTAACGGCACTATTTCCGCTAATGGCGGGTCGGGAGAAAATTCTGCGCAGGCTGGTGGAGGGGGTGGCGGCGGCGGTGGAATTATTGATATTAATGCTCCTCCTTTTTCCGGTTTTATGGAGGTGAATGGTGGGGCTGGTGGGACTGGAAGCAATTCAGCTATTAACGGGACAGCGGGCCAACCGGGTATTATCAACGGGTCGCAGGCGGTTGATTCGACACCAACGGCGTCTAATACTCCGACCATTACTAACACGGCCACGGAAACATTCACCGCTACCGTCACCCCAACTTCCACGGTCGATACTTTTCCGGCTGAAGGGTTTGAGGAATCATCATTGCCTACTGGATGGAGATCCTGGAGCAGCGGAGAAACAGCATCGCCGTTAGCGCTTACAATCGCTGAGTCTCATTCGGGAAGCCAATCCGCTTGCGCTACATTCTTATTTTCCGGAGCCGCACAGTTTGGGGAGATCTTTTATAATTTCAACCCTCCTGTTAACTTAACCGGAAAATCAATTTCTTTCTGGTATTACATCAATCAACTTCCCGATGCTAGTGGCAACCAGTTAGGATTGGATGTGGATACTTTGTATGGGGATGGCGGAGAATCGGTGACTTTAACTACCGGGGTTTGGACGCAAATTACATATCCGATCATTTATGGCGGCCATGGTAGCATTGATCCTACCGCAGTTTGGGAAATTACAATAAGCCTTTACACGGGGGCTTCAGGCACATCGGGTCCATTTAATACCGTTGACTTTTACCTTGACGATTTCAGCATTGAATAAATCGTGCGTTTCCGTGCGGAAAGAATCAAGGGACGACCTTTCGTCAACAGTTCTATGGCGACGGGCCCCTTTAATACCGTGAACCTCTTTATTGACGACGTCACCATCAATTAAACCAAAATTTTAATTGGACCTGCTTACGCAAAGCCCCTTTCTTTGTTAGCGCCCATAAAGCGGATGCGACTTTTGGAATAGGCATTTTAAATAAGTTGAAAAGGGAGTATTGCCCCTTCCCTTGGCGGATCAGGACGGCATTCCCCTGGCCGACGGGCTTTATTACGTGGCGGTAACGGTGAAGGGGCAAAGGCAAATCCTCAAGTGGCTGGTCTTGAGGTAGAAAGAAAAAGGTTTTACTTGAAGGCTTTGAAATTTATTATAAGCTTCCTGTTTTTCACCTCGGTCATCGGAGCCGTCTGGCCCCCGTTTGTACTGGCCCAGACCATTCCGACTACAATAACGGTCAACGCCGCGACAACCTTGACCTCTTTTGTTCCCATCAACATTTTCGGCAATAACACGGGTGATTGGATTGACGCGGCCGAATACATGAACACCCAGAGGCAAGTCCAGGCGGCGGGGAATTATTTTCTCCGTTACCCGGGTGGTTCCGCCGCCGACAACTTCCATTGGAACGGAAGCGGAAGCTATATCAACGATTTCTGGATTCCCAGCGGCGCCGCCTACAGCCCAAGTTTCACCGATTTCGACATTTATACTGGAACCACATCCTCTTATGGGATTCCCTCCAACCTTACCGATGGGGATTCTTCCGCCGTTTGGCTTTCCAATATGGACACGAATTTCCCCAACCACCAATGGGTGGAATTGGACCTGACTGGACCGGACGGCAATCCCTCGAACACGGTGACAATGGTGAACGCGGTCACCATCGTCTGGGGAACACCCTACGCCGCCTCTTTCCAAGTCCAGTATTGGGCCGGGCCTAACGGCTATCCGCCGCCTTACATGCAGGGCATTTCCGAATCTAATTGGCAAACCATTGGCTCTTTTTCGAGTACGGGCGGCATCCAAGGGGTAACCTTCAGCGCGGTGGGCATGGAACACTTGCGGATCTTAATGACCTCCAGTTCGGCGGGAGCGGGCGGCGCCTATTCTATCGCCGAACTTTATGTCTACGGGCCCGGCGGACAGGTCACCCGCAACACGGATACTTTGGACGCGAGCGGCCTTCCGGCCCAAACCTGGACAGTGGTTTCCAGCATGGATCCTGG
This sequence comes from candidate division FCPU426 bacterium, assembly GCA_963796105.1. Classification (GTDB taxonomy): domain Bacteria; phylum Oederibacteriota; class Muellerivitia; order Muellerivitales; family Muellerivitaceae; genus CAWCKJ01. The sequence continues at coordinate 107,276 of CAWCKJ010000007.1, read as the reverse complement.
CAGCGAGGAGGACGCGACCGTTTCATGGGATTTCGCTTCCTTTATGGCCTACGTGAATTCCTTCAGCCCCCGCGCGATTCCTTTGATCACAGTCAATATGGGCACGGGCACGGCTTCGGAAGCCGCCAGCTGGGTATATTACGCCAATAAGGCCATGAATTACGGCATCAAGTATTGGCAGATTGGAAATGAAATGCATGGGGCCTGGGAAACAGGGGGCCCGCTGAACGCGAGCGATTACACGAGGCGATATATCGAATATTACAATGCCATGAAGGCGGTGGATTCCACGATCACCATCACGGGCCCCGTGGCGGGAGGCTTTACCGCTCCCTCCAATCTGTACGACGGAAACACGATGATCCAGGATTTCGTCAGCATGGGTGGCGCCGCGGGCGTGATTAACGCCATCGATTTTCATTGGTATCCCAATTGGGGCACTCCCGCCAACCCCTATTCCGCCTCCCAAGCCTTGACCAGCGCCGGCAGCCTGGACACTTATCCCGCGACACTTCATTCCTGGTTATCCGAGGCCGGCCTCAACCCCACTTCGGTTCCGGTCATGATGACGGAATATAACGCGGATGCGGCCCAACCCAACCTCGTTTTCACGGTTCAACTAGGAAATGGCCTTTGGTTGGCCGATGTTCTGGGGCACTTCATCACCGATTTCGGCGCACATGGCTTCAGTAACTTCTTTGATATCTTGGGCGGCGGAAACGAAGAAACCGTCGCGACGGATGGCGATCTTGGTTATTTGAACAACATCAATGACGGCTTTCAGTACCAACCCCGCGCCACCTACTGGGCCATGCAGATGATGGCAAGTGACTGGGCCATCCCCGGTGATACCAACCCCCACCAGCTCATCTCCACCACGGTTACCAACAGCGCTTCCAGCACCCTCTTGGCGGCCTACTCCGACTACCGGCCTGACGGCGTCTTCTCCCTGGCCGTGGTCAATAAGGATCCTTCCAACTCCTTTGCCGCCATGATCACGGGATTGCCTTTCACTCCCAACAGCACCGCTAGCGGCTGGTCCTTTAATTCCACGAATTATCAGTGGGTGACCACCGGCACTACGCCCTACCATGCCTCTCCGGATTCCGCCCCGACCAGCTTTACCTTGACGGGAATTACCTCAAATATCCCCGTTACTTTCCAGCCCTATTCCATCACCGTCCTCCAATTCGCCAAAGCCGGCCAACCCACCAATACGGCGACCCAAACACCCACCATTACCCTCACGCCCACCATTACGCCTACGCCCAATTACGGACCCGCTATCATGGTGGATGATTTTGAAAACTTGACCCGTGACACGGCGTCTGGCCGCGTCAACCTTTGGGGCGGAATATGGATCATGTTATTTGACAACTACGGAACCGCCGCCACAGTTCAATATGGCGTTTCGCCCGGGGCGACGGGTACCAAATATGCCGTCCAGGTTTCCGGCTCGATGGCCGCCACCAACACTTCCTGGTGCATTTACCAAAGCTGCTTGAGCTCGACTTGGCCTCCGGTTGCCTGTAACTTGAGCGGGGCAGGGGTGATTGGAGTTGAATTTTGGATTTACGGGGACGGCAACAACTACCGCGCCAATGTGCTGAGCCAAGCCGTGACCGATAACGATAGTTACGGTTATCCATTTAGCCCGCCTAAAAACCAGTGGACCTTCTATCAGATCCCTTTTTCCCAAATGGTAACCCAGGGATGGGGTTACCAGACGGGCCTCCCAACCGCCTTCGCGGGCACGGACGTGACAGGTTTACAATTCGCCACTGAATCGCATGGCGTTAGTTTCAGCTATGAGGTGGACCAGGTCGCCTTTTACTGCTCCACCACGTTCACGCCCACTCCCAGCCCGACGGTGACGGCCACAAAAACACCTACATCGTCGCCAACCAACACCATTACGCCTTCGGCAACGTTTACTCCAACGCCTTCCCTGACTCCCACATTCACCCCTTCTCAAACACCCACTTTTACGGCATCTGGGACCATAACCCCAGTGGCCACTTCCACTCCTACAAATACCCCCACGCCAACCGTAACCTCAAATGGCGCATTTACAGTCACGCCTATCTTAACCCCAACGGTCTCACCCGCCGCCACTGCCGCCCCCGGCGGCCCCTCCGGCGCCGTCCTATATCCCAACCCCTGCAAGGGAAATGTCCTTACGTTAGTGCGCCTGAGCCTCACCTCACCCGTTTCAGCCCGCGTGCAAATTTACACCGTTGCTTGCAGGAAAGTATTGGATTTGACTTTCAACCCGGTGGCCCCGAGCCAGGTATTGCCCCTTCCCTTGGCGGATCAGGACGGCGTTCCCCTGGCCGACGGGCTTTATTACGTGGCGGTAACGGTGAAGGGGCAAAGGCAAATCCTCAAGTGGCTGGTCTTGAGGTAGTTTACGGGGGGTATTGTTTCAAGAGAGCCTCGAAAATCCAGGGCTACTCCTGACGCTGTTATTATTATTTGTCGCTATCGGCAATGAGACATCATCATTGGGTTTGAACCGCTGTTATCTCGCCGGAAAGAGGGCCTTTTGAAAAAGTGGATTGTAACCCTATTGATTTTAAGCGCCGGCGTAAACGCCTGGGCGAAAGCCCCGGCCGCAAGGGATTATTTCCAGCCCATGGTACCTGGTTCGGTCAACAGCTATGAAATAAAATCGGAGTTTTTGGCCCCGGATCACTCGGAAAAGCAGACTCTTAGTTACTACTTCAACAAAGTTCATCCGGGTCAAAACCAAAAGGCTTATTTTTACAATGAAATTGACGATCAAAACTACAGCGGTTATGTGACCGAGGAGGATTTGAAACATCATTATGTGTCGTTGTTCTCCAATATTAATCTTTCAGACATGTTCAATGGATACGAGCTGTATTTTACGAATGACTCAATTGAGCTGAAGGCGATTGACGAGGGTAATAGGGAAGGCTTTAACAGTTCCGTTAACAAACTTAAATTTCATGATTTTTATTTATTAAAGATGCCCCAAAAAAACCATCCCGTTGAATGGAAGGAAAACGCCCATGGTTTCGCCGTCGACTATTATTACCGCGCTAAGTCTTACTATGGTAAATACAAAAATCGATCTGGCGGCTATCTGGATTGCGTTATTGTCGAGGAAGAATGTTATCTTAAAGACGCGAGGATCACCCGCTTGATGGACTCATTAAATGTTGGCCACGCTAAAAATATAGGTCCGGCGAAAGACGTCAAGGACAACCACTGGATCGAAAAAATTAAAAATTATTACACGAAAAATATCGGCTTGGTCAAATCCGAGAGATATTATTACGGTGAAAAGAACCCTTACACCGTCATCGGGCTCGCCGATTACGAGACCGAGGCGTCAAATAAAGCGATGAAAGAAGCAACGGAAAAAAACCTCCGGGAATACTATTCGCGCCTGCCCCCATTCAAGCCGCCCATGAGAACACCCTGGTTTTCCATGCTGGACGTTTACAGATGCTGCGGCGCCCTTTTTGTTCTTCTGGCGGTCGGCCTGTTGGTGGCCGGTTTAATCACCGTGGAGGGACCCACAAGGGGGAAGGCGTACTACCCGCTTAAAGCGGCCCTGTCGGCCGCCGCGGCCTATGGTTACTTCGCGGGACCAGTTTACTTGGGTTCGATTATTACACTTGGTAAGAGCTTTTCTGATCTTGGTAAGACCTTGTTTTTCTGGGATTACCTTGTTCTGTCTTTTTTAATGTTTTTTTTGCCGGATTTATGGTTTCCGCCCAAGGAATCATCATCTGCGGTATGGCCGGAAAGGCCTGAAGACGAGAACCTGGGCGATAACCGGCAAAAAGGACGATTGGATGAAAAGATCAAAGGAAACGAATTAAACTTGGAAATCATGAGACGGTTAGAGGCAATGTCCACGCCGCGAAAAGTGTGGTTTGACCCGAAACTGCTTTTTGGTATCGCGGCCACAGCGGGAATTATCGCCTTGGTATTGGCCGCTTTCATTGAGCACGACAATTTTCAAATTTTTATGCTTGCCTGGAGCACGGTATTTTTACTGATTTTTTTTGGACCTTTAATGTTTTCGCTACCCGACTTGTTGACAGGCTATCACTACCTGAAAAACGGCTTGCCCGTAATGGGAAGGATCGTTGATAGGAAGCGCGGGCGTATAGGCAGGGGCGATTGGTACGTCATTGATTATTCATTCCGCGGCCAAACGATACGGAAAGTATTGAATTCTAATACCGGCTCTTTTGATTTCCCACTTCTCCTTGTGGATCCGGTTAACCCCAAACGGGTCAAATTTTATTTAAATTGCGTATTCTGGAAACTGGCGGGCCTGGGGAAACAGAAAGAAACCGGCGAAGGAAATGGGTTAAATTTTCTTAGCCAGAAGGCTGACGGCGAAAACAAGAGGCGTAATTTAATTCCCTTACTAGTTCTCTTGGCTGCTTTAATTGCGGTATATTTTTACTTGAATATCCATAAATAAATTCGTTTGGGCGAAGACTCTTTCCCCGCTTTTAGTCTATGGGTTTTCATTCGTGCGGTGCCGGTGAGCGGGCAAAGGAAAATTCTAATGTGGGTAATCTTAAGATGGATGCCCGGCTGATTTCAGAAATAGGCCACATGGCGGCCCTAAGCCCTGCCCTACACTGCAGCGATTTACAACAAAACGGTAATAGAAATCGGTACTATGCCAGTCTCACTATCAGGTTTATGGAAGGCTGATATGGGGTGCGGCGAGTCGTCCCTTGGACGCGGAAAAGAATTAATCAGATATGGCGTAAACGGCTTTGAAATGAAATATTAAAAACCGCAGATATTCGGCCAAAAAAATTAGAAGAGTTAAATAAAAATGAAATTAGCCGTGTTCGACATTGATGGCACGCTGGTCCAATACCACCGGAAAAGGAACGACATCGCCTATATCCGGGCCCTCAAGGAAACCTTCGGGATCACGATCAAGGACGACTGGTCGGCTTATGCCCATTCCACCGATTCGGGCGTTCTCTCCGAGATATTCGAAAAGGACTTGAAACGGCCTTGCGCGCTCCAGGATATCGAGAAGGTCAAGAAGAGCATGGCTTCCTGGCTTGAGAAGGAATATGGAAATGCCCCCTTTGGGGAGATGCCGGGCGCCAAAGAGTGCCTGAGGGGGCTTTTAAGCGGGTCCGATTGGACCGCCGCCATCGCGACGGGAAATTGGGAGTTCGCGGGAAGATACAAGCTCCAAAGCGCCGGGTTTGACCCCAGGAATATCCCCTTCGCCTCAGCCGATGACGGCAAGGTCCGGGAATGGATCCTCCTGGCGGCCCTGACCAAAGCCACGAAAGCCCTAAAGGGCGTGACTTTTGAGAAGGTCGTTTATGTCGGGGATTGGATTTGGGACATCCAGGCCGCCAAGGCCCTCGGGTGGGGGTTTATAGGGATCGACTCCGGCGGGAACGAACCGGCCCTCCGGGAAGCCGGGGCGGAACATATCTTGCCAGATTTTACCGGCCTCCAGTCCTTGCTCGATAAGATTTAAGAAATAGGCCTGAATCCGGCCCTTTTCCCATTCGAAATGATTCCCAGGCAAACTTTTTCCCTCCAAAAGACATTTTTTTGTAGTTGCCTAATAAATCCAATGTTTAAAATGCCTCTAATCCCTTACTTCTTTCGAGAGCCAGTTTTCCGGCGACATTGGACGGGGTCTCGACTACCGGCATGGCGGGGATCGCCTACCGGCATGAGGCTTTCAACTACCGGCATGGCGGAGGTTGCCTACCGGCATGAGGGTTTCTGCTACCGGCATGGCCGGGGTCGCCTACCGGAATGGGGCTTTCAACTACCGGCATGGCGGGGGTCACCTACCGGCATGAGGGTTTTAGCTACCGGCATGGCGGGGATCACCTACCGGCATGGGGGTTTCAGCTACCGGCATGGACGGGGTCGCCTACCGGAATGGGGCTTTCAACTACCGGCATGAGGGTTTTAGCTACCGGCATGGTGGGGGTCACCTACCGGCATGAGGGTTTTAGCTACCGGCATGGCGGGGCTGGACTACCGGCATGAGGGTTTTAGCTACCGGCATGGCGGGGCTGGACTACCGGCATGAGGGTTTTAGCTACCGGCATGGCGGGGCTGGACTACCGGCAGGGGGTTTCAGCTACCGGCATGGTGGGGGTCGCCTACCGGCATGAGGGTTTTAGCTACCGGCATGGCGGGGCTGGACTACCGGCATGGGGGATTCAACTACCGGCATGGAGTGGTTGCCTACCGGCATGGCGGGGATCACCTACCGGCATGGGGGTTTCAGCTACCGGCATGGTGGGGGTCGCCTACCGGCATGAGGGTTTTAGCTACCGGCATGGCGGGGCTGGACTACCGGCATGGGGGATTCAACTACCGGCATGGAGTGGTTGCCTACCGGCATGGCGGGGATCACCTACCGGCATGGAGTGGTTGCCTACCGGCATGGCGGGGATCACCTACCGGCATGAGGGTTTTAGCTACCGGCATGGCGGGGCTGGACAAGAACACAAGGGTCAGGTCTTGAAAACGGCATAAGGGCGGATTAAGATACTGAAATGGCACGTCCCTTAAGAATTCAATATCCAGGCGCTGTATATCACATCACCTCCCGCGGGAACGAACGAAGACCTATCGTTCGCGATGACAAGGACCGGTGGCTTTTTATTCGGGCGTTGGCGGATACCGTTGATTCTTACGGGGTGGTCGTTCATGCCTGGGTGTTGATGGATAACCATTACCATTTGCTGGTAGAAACCCCCGAAGCTAATCTTTCCCAAGCCCTCCGCCACTTAAATGGAATTTATACCCTTCGATTCAACCGGCGTCACAACCGCGCGGGACATTTGTACCAGGGGCGTTATAAGGCGATTTTGGTCCATAAGGATAGTTATTTAAAGGAATTATGCAGGTATGTGGTCTTGAATCCGGTCCGGGCCAAGATGGTCAAGCATCCGAAGGAATGGAAATGGAGCAGTTACCGGGCTACGGCAGGTTATGAGACCGAGCCGGAATGGGTGGAAAATAAATGGCTTTTGGAACAGTTTGGAAAAGTGAAACATAAGGCGCGGGGTTTGTACCGGAAATTCGTGTTGGAAGGTTTGAGGAAGAAAGAGAGCCCATGGGAGCAAGTAACATCGCAGATCATATTGGGGGGGAAAAGTTTTGAGGAGCACATTAAAGGGAAGATTAGGGGGAAGCATCACCATGAGGCGCACAGGGAACAACAGAAATTGGGCTTGCCGGATGCCGAGGAAACGCTGAAAAAGATCGGGAAAATGCATGGGATTATGGTGAAAGATATGGTGGTTCCGACCCGGCAGAAAAACGAAGGGCGGGAAGCGGCGGTATGGGCCTTGCGTCAGATATGCCGATTAAGTTTAGGGGAAGTGGCTAAGAAGATGGGGGTAAAATACTCCGCGGTAAGCCATGCGGTGGCAAGGATGAAGAAACGCATTCGTGAGGAAAAGGGTCTTGAGGAAAAGATTCGTAATGCCGTTTACAAGACCTGACCCTTATGTTCTATTCGAATTCGGACCTGGTTATAGGATTTATTACGCGTTAACTGAGGAACAAAAGGTTGTTTTGCTATTCACGGGGGAACGAAGAAAAGGCAGGAAAGTGATGTCGCTAAGGCCCATGAGTATTGGGCGGATTTTAAGGCGAGAAAAGTCCTAGAAGCGAAAGGGAAAAAGAAGGATTGATCATTGGATAAATGGAGGTTTCGTTATGGATAAAACATCGGGAAGTTACAAGGAATATTTGCTTAAAAAGCTGAAAGATCCTAAAGAAAGGGCCGGATATTTAAACGCCGCTTTGGAGGATGGCGATCCCGGAATTCTCCTGGCCTGCCTCAATGATTGCGCTAAAGCAATGGGAGGAAAAACTTGGCTTGCCCGCGAAGCCCATTTGTCCCGCCAAGCCATTACCGCGATTGTTTCGAAGGATGGAAACCCCATGTACCGGAACCTAACGCGTGTATTGGCGCCTATGGGTTTGCGCTTCAAAATTGTGACGGGTGTTGGCAATCGAACGAAACAATTAACCCACGCTTAAAGTTCTTCGGGGAAATAATTGTCCCGCTTATTCCAGTTGTTTAACAACGGAATCACTTAAGGCCCTGAAATCCCCCGCTTGAATCCCGCGTCCCCAAGTTGTCCATGAGACGCCGCTTTCTTGTTTGCGTCCGCCGAATATCCTTGTTCCTAAAAAGGTTTTCCGCAGTTGGGGCAAACCAGGCGGGCGGCGAACCAGTGGCCGTCGGAGCGGGCGTAATCAGGGAAAAATTCCGCTTCCAGGACGACCAGGCATTGGGCGCACTTGAGGCCGGCTTCCATCCCTAGATCCTGCTGGAGCTGGGGCTCGTTGCCCTGGCCGGTCTTGATATGGAGCCGGTAGGAATTTTTCACGGCTTTTTTCTGGCGGTCGTGCAGGAGATCCCGGATCTTGCTCAGGATCTGCCTGGGCGTATAAAACCCCTTGACGGTATAGTCGTTGGCGCCCATTTGAAGGGCTTTTTGGACATCCCGGGGTTCCCCGAGAACCGAGAAAATAATGACGGGAATATCCTTGGTCTGCCCGCTCCGGCGGATTTTCTCGAGGACCTGGAATCCGTCCAGCACCGGAAGCCCCAAGTCCAAAAGAACCAGGTCCGGCTTATGGGCCAGGATCATATCCCAGCCTTCCTCGCCGTTGGTGCTCTCAATCACCGCGTAACCATCCGCCTCCAGGACATCCTTGTAAACCCTGCGAAAGCCGCGCTGGTCCTCCATGATCAGTATGGTTCCTTTTTTCCCCTTCTCGGCCAAAGGTTTAACCTCGTTTGGGGATTGAGTAGTTTCATTTTGCATGATGGTTCCTCCTGGAATGATGATTGTGGCTGGGATCTCTTGATGAAAATGGGTTGCCGGGAAACAGCAAGCTTGTTCCAAAAAATTCATGGGGTGCTAAAGAAACAAAGCGGGGAAAAGCTTGCTTGGTATTGACGGCGTCCTGGCAGGATGAAGACAATCACGCGCCGAGATAAGAAAATTATCCCTCGGGTCCTGGGGAATTCCCAATTTATTCGACGTTGTCATGACGATAGTGGAGAAGGAGGCTTTTGCACATTTATGGGATTGAATGACAAGTTTCATGATTTTTCGATTAATAAATCAAGTTAACAAAGATAAACAAAATTAGATGTTTTTAATTCTAAAAGGCGTTAAGCAAGACAAGTCTTTGCCACGTGCCAGCCTGCCATAAGGCAATAGAAGAAGGCTGGTACAGTACCGATCTCAATATATCTTTATGGATGATCGGCACGGATTCAGGGGATGTGCTGATTCAACCCTGAAGCATTTGAGGAAATCGGCACTATACCGAACTTTCATTGAAGGCTTTAATGAGGTTCGGCATGCAGGGGGATGAATAAAAATGAACAAAATGAAAAATGTACAATGAATAATTCAAAAATGTCTCAGATCATGACAAGAGCACGGCTCTTGCGCCCGATGGGCGTTATGGTCAAGCCTACAGACCGTGGAAAAATTAATTTTTCCATCGGCTGTCAGCTTAACCATAGAACATGATCAAAATGCGTTTTAAATCCCATGAATTCCATGCATGCCAGCCTTCCATTAGGATGATATTGGGGCTGGTATCGTACCAATCTCCGTAAAGGTTTTTGGAAGATTGGCACATCCGTGGCTAAATTCTTTGGGTAGGGGTGGGTTAATTTAATAGGCTTTGTTGCACTTGCCGCAAAGGAAGTGCGCCGTGAACCAATGGCCCTCATTGTGGACATAGTCCGGAAACAGCTCCAATACCAGTTCACCCTGGCACTGGGGACATTTGTTCTTGCTGGTAAACCCCAATTCCGACCAAAGAAGGGGAGCGTCCTCCGTGCCATCCATCACCTTCACCTTGAAAGAAGCGCCCCCTTTTGCGGGGCCGGCTTTCGTCATCAAATCCTTGATCTTGCTGAGGATTTGCCGGGGAGTATAAAAACCCTTCACGGTGTAATCGTTGGCCCCTAAATCCATCCCTTTTTGGATGTCCTTTTGTTCCCCCAGGACCGAGAAAATGATGACGGGCAGAACACAAGGGTCAGGTCTTGAAAACGGCATAAGGGCGGATTAAGATACTGAAATGGCACGTCCCTTAAGAATTCAATATCCAGGCGCTGTATATCACATCACCTCCCGCGGGAACGAACGAAGACCTATCGTTCGCGATGACAAGGACCGGTGGCTTTTTATTCGGGCGTTGGCGGATACCGTTGATTCTTACGGGGTGGTCGTTCATGCCTGGGTGTTGATGGATAACCATTACCATTTGCTGGTAGAAACCCCCGAAGCTAATCTTTCCCAAGCCCTCCGCCACTTAAATGGAATTTATACCCTTCGATTCAACCGGCGTCACAACCGCGCGGGACATTTGTACCAGGGGCGTTATAAGGCGATTTTGGTCCATAAGGATAGTTATTTAAAGGAATTATGCAGGTATGTGGTCTTGAATCCGGTCCGGGCCAAGATGGTCAAGCATCCGAAGGAATGGAAATGGAGCAGTTACCGGGCTACGGCAGGTTATGAGACCGAGCCGGAATGGGTGGAAAATAAATGGCTTTTGGAACAGTTTGGAAAAGTGAAACATGAGGCGCAGGGTTTGTACCGGAAATTCGTGTTGGAAGGTTTGAGGAAGAAAGAGAGCCCATGGGAGCAAGTAACATCGCAGATCATATTGGGGGGAAAAAGTTTTGAGGAGCACATTAAAGGGAAGATTAGGGGGAAGCATCACCATGAGGCGCACAGGGAACAACAGAAATTGGGCTTGCCGGATGCCGAGGAAACGCTGAAAAAGATCGGGAAAATGCATGGGATTATGGTGAAAGATATGGTGGTTCCGACCCGGCGGAAAAACGAAGGGCGGGAAGCGGCGGTATGGGCCTTGCGTCAGATATGCCGATTAAGTTTAGGGGAAGTGGCTAAGAAGATGGGGGTAAAATACTCCGCGGTAAGCCATGCGGTGGCAAGGATGAAGAAACGCATTCGTGAGGAAAAGGGTCTTGAGGAAAAGATTCGTAATGCCGTTTTCAAGACCTGACCCTTATTTTCCAATGGCGCAAGGTTTTATTTCAAATTCAACAAAAGTTTTAACCCGTCTTCAACGCGGGATACCGTCAGTTCATCCAATTTTCCCGATTTATCCCGCAGGAAGGTTTTATCCAGTGTGATGATTTGGGACACGTTGGCCACCGAATCCTTCGGAAGACCCGTTTTGCGCGCGGAGAGTTTCACGTTTCCGGGAGCGTCGGCTAATCGGAGATTGGATGTCAGGGCGACAGCGACAACGGTTTGAATGCGGCTTCGATTAAAAGCGTCTGATTGGATGATGAGAATGGGACGGCTGTAGCCGGGTTCCGAGGCCTTGGGGCCGGGTAAATCCGCCCACCAAATTTCGCCCCGGTTCACCACCCATCCTTGGAGATGGATTTTGCCTGAATCTTCCTCAAAGCGGGATCAAGTTTTGAATCCACGTGGGCATAAACATCGTTGAGCTTGGCCGTCACGGAATCGTCATTATGGCCATCCAGGTAATTCTTGATGGCAGTGACATAAAGCTGGCTCCGGGAAACTCCCATCTTTTCCGCCAGCTTTTCGGCGTTGTCAAAAACTTTTGGGGGTATGGATATGGCTGTTTTCATAAATCAAAAGTATAACTTTGGTATAACTTTGTCAAGGTGGAATTTATTTCAAAATTGAGATGAATGGTTGGCCGAAATGTCTTCCCAATCACGGAACCAGGAGGATTTTGCCCGTGTTCTTGCGTTGCTCCACGTAACGGAAAGCCTCGGCCGCCTCGGAGAAACGGAGAGTCCGGTCCACGTGGGGTTTGAGCCAGCCATCGCGGACGCCTTTTCAGGATCTCCGTGAACCATCCCTTCACTTTTTCAGTCTCACCCCATAGATGCCCCAGGTTCGCCCCGAAAACCCCCTCGGTTGAACCACCGGTTTCTTCGAAACCACAGTTTTAGCCACGAATGTGCTTATTCCACAGCCTCTACAATGAATTTTTTGAGGTACCCTTAATATGTCCTAAATTATGATGGTGTCGTTTAAAGCCAATACCTTTTGTATAATGTTTTATGGAGGTTGTCATGAATGAGTTGATTTTTATGATCGAAGATTCCCCGGAAGGGGGCTATGTAGCCCGCGCTTTGGGTGAATCCTTATTTACCGAAGCCGACAACCTGGACCAACTTCATGAAATGATTCGTGACGCGGTGAAATGTCATTTTGATGAAAAAAATATGCCCAAGGTAATCCGGCTGCATTTTGTACGCGAGGAAACTATCGCGGTATGAGGCTCCCCCGGAATTTGTCGGGAGGGGATCTCGCCAATGAACTTAAGGTTTTCGGTTATGTAATTACCCGTCAAACCGGAAGCCACATGCGTTTGACAACGATCCAAAACGGCCAGCATCACATTACGATCCCCTCACATAACCCCCTCAGGACAGGCACCCTATCAGCGATTCTTTCGGACGTAGCTGAACATTTAAAATTAGACCGACAGGAATTACTTCAGAAATTATTTGGGAATTAGACTTTTCTTCCGATGATGATTATCCATGACGGGAATGTGTAGTGGACAGTTGAAATGATTATCAATCACGGAATCAGCAGGATTTTGCCCGTGTTCTTGCGTTGCTCCACGTAACGGAAAGCCTCGGCCGCCTCGGAGAAACGGAAAGTCCGGTCCACGTAGGGCTTGAGCCATCCATCACGGACGCCTTTCAGGATCTCCGTGAACCATCCCTTCACTTTTTCAGTCTCACCCCATAGATGCCCCAGGTTCGCCCCGAAAACACCCCGGTTATTATTCATCAATGAAACCGGATTGAAAAAAGGCATCCTGGCGAGAAGGTTCAGGAATGTCAGTAGTTTGGGGCCCTTGGACAGGGAAGCGCTTGAAATGCCGTAAACCCCCAGGCGCCCGGATGGGCGCAGGAGCTTGTAATTTTTCCTCCAGGAAGCCCCCCCGATGGGGTCCAGGATCAACTCGACGCCCTTGCCCCCGGTAATCCTCAGGACTTCCTTTTCCCAATCTCCTGTGCGGTAATCGATGGCTTCATCCAGACCCTGGGCCTTTAAAAAAGCATGCTTGCCGGCGCTGGCGGTACCCAAAGTGACAGCCCCGATTTTGCGGGCGAACTGGAGCGCGGCCAAGCCGACACCCCCTCCCGCGTTATGGATCAGGATAGTTTCGCCTTTCCTCAAACCTCCCATGGCCACCACCAACTGGTAGGCGGTGATGTAGTTCACGGGAAGGGCCGCGGCTTCATCAGGGCTTAAATTATTGGGCCTCTCGAAAACTTGTTCCAAAGGGAGATTGATTTTTTCCGAATACCCCCCAAAACGGGTGAAGGCGAAAACGCCTTTACCGAGCCAATGCCTGTCCACGCCCTCGCCCACGGCTTCCACGGTACCAGACACCTCGTAACCCACCACGCAGGGCAGTTTGGGGGCGTCCGGGTAAAGACCCTTGGAAGCCATCAAGTCGGCGAAGTTGAAACCCGCGGCCTTGATCTCCACGGTCATTTGTCCAGGCCCTGGGGGGGCAAGGGTGGCTTCTTTTATTTCCAGGCCGTCAGGGCCGATGGGGCGCGTGATCCAAATTTGTTTCATTGGATAATCCTTTTGGAAGGAATAAGAAAATCAACGCGGGTATTTTGAGGGGAAAAGGGGATTAAGACAACGAGGTTTAAAAGATTTAACATTAGAAACATTAAAAATCCACGTTCACCACAGGTTCTTTCAGAACCACAAAGGTTTAGCGGTGGAAAATTCAAAGATTTTATGACTTAAACCTAACGACAACTTACTTCGGTGCGGAGCCCCACAGTGTTAAAGAAGTAATTTAGTTAATGTCTTTAAGAATGGTGGCTGAATATTTGGGACAAATACCAAATCAGAATCACCAAAATTTCCAATAAGATCACGGCGCGCCAAATATTGGCTTTGCTTTTTGCTTTTTCAAGGTTCTTTGCCGGGTCTTGAAGGTCTTCCAAAGTGAAAAGACTCACTGAGTTAGATTCCTTTTGGACAGTCGTGACGGGGTTACTTATTTCACTTTGTTTGTTTTCAACGGGCGGAATAATGGTTTGAGAGGGTTCCAATTCCTCCACCGGTGAATTTTCTTCGCTTTTGGTTACTGCTTTGTAGCTTGTGTTTTGTCCGCTTCCCAATCGCTCAATTTCTCCCCGCGCCACAAGTTTTTTCAGGTGTTGGGACAAGGTGCCTTTGTTCCAATGTAGTTCTTTCGCCAGATCCCCAGGGGTTACTTGGCCCTGGAGTTGGACGCATTTAAAGAGAAGCTTCGTGTCCTGGTCGGATACTTTATTAATTTTTTTTGCGGGGTTTTTGAAGGCGTTTTTGGGGACGCGCCCGGCTTTGGGTTTTGATGGGCTCTTTTTAGATGTTTTGGGTCGGGGTTCCACTTGAGTAATCCTCCGGAATGAGAGTGGATTATAACCTAGTTAACTTCAGGTTTATTTAAGATTTCAACTCAATTTAAAATCAAAAATGTGGTTTTATGCCGGGCCTAATAAACCACTTGGCGGTTCTCCCGGCTATAATCCACCCATGTTGCCAATGATTTCAAGCGGACTAAATGGACAGGCCGAGCCGCCAGCCCTTAAAAAACTGTTCGATCCGTGGCATATCGCCTTGTACGCCTGCCTCCTGCTCTCAGTCATTTTCGGGGCGCGGTTATTGAACGACTCCGACCTGGGCTATCACCTGAAGGGGGGGCAGTGGATCCTGGAGAATCATCAAGTCCCCGCCTTGGACCCATTTACATACACAGTCCCAGACCATCCTTATCTGGATATCCATTGGCTCTACCAGATAGGTCTTTACACCCTCTACCGGCTGGGAAATTACCCCTTGATTTCCCTCGCGAATTCCGTATTCATCCTGCTGTTGTTTTTCCTGACCTGGAAAAGGCTCCGTTTAACAGGCGCGCCTTTCTGGATGTGCGTGGTGTTATTGGCCGCGGCCCTGGCGGCGTCCGAATACCGGTTCCGGGCGAGACCCGAGACCCTCAGCTGGATCTTGATGAGCCTGACTCTTTGGGTCCTGGAAACCAGGGCCGCCAGGGGCAGGGATTTTTTATTACTTCTTCCCTTCATCATGCTGGTTTGGGTGAACGTGGAAGGCCTTTTTGCCATTGGCTTGGGCCTGATGGCGCTTTACTGCCTGTCTAGTTTTCTCGCCGGCCCAAAGGTGGATCTGAAATTATGCCGATATTCCGCACTCGGCTTGGCCGCGTGCCTGGTGAACCCCTATTTCATCAAGGGATTGGTTTTCCCTCTCACCCTGCTCAATACCGCCGGCACTTCCAATGTTTTCAAACAGGCGATCTTCGAGTTCCAATCGCCCTGGACCATGGGCGGGGGACTCTTTGCGGCGCCGACCCTTTACCTTTTGGTTTACAAACTTTTCTGTGTTTTCCTTTTCCTCGCGTTTGTGCTTACATATCGCCAGAGAAAAATCCACGAGTACCTGATGTTTTTTATTTTGCTGGGCCTATCCATCGCGGCCCTCAGGAATATCCAGATTTTCATGATCGCTTGCGCCCCCCTGGCGGCTTCCTGCTGGAAGGACTTGAAGTGGGATTGGCTCCGAAAAATCCAGGGAGCTGTCTTTGGGCATTGGGCGGCCCCCTGGATATTCACACTGCTTATTCTGGGGTTCTGCGCGAGGGTCCTCACAGGGGCCTATTACCTGGCGGACCGGAGACCGGACCGGTTCGGCCTGGGACTGGACAGGGGGCAAGTGCCGGCGGGAGCCTGCGAGTTCCTGGATCGAAACCATTTGGACGGGAGGATCTTTAACCAATTCAATTCCGGCGGATGGTTGGAATGGCTGACCCCCGGGAAGGCCTTCATTGACGGGCGCTTGGAGGTCATGGGGGAGGAATTCTTCTCGGAATACAAAAATGCCCAGGCTTCCGGAGGCCTGAAGACCCTCCTGGACAAATACCATGCCGATCTCCTTATGTTCAACCCTTTCGAGGAAGTTCCCTGGATTGTCGAGCTCCAATCCTCCCAGGATTGGCGTCCGGTTTACCTGGATGAGAATTCGGCTATCTACCTAAGAAAGGGCTACTCTGACTCTGTAGCGGACCTGGATTACGCGGGTGTGATAGCCATGAAAGGCGTCTCCAAGTCCATTTTGATGGAAAAAAATTCCATCATTGGGATGAACCCAGAAACTTCCGGTATCGGGGATTTTTTCGATCCCCCGGACTATCCCCGGGACCTTCAATCCATGGCGGTTTTCTGCGCTTATAACAACCACCTGGACATGGCGGAGGCTCTTTACCTGGAGGCGATTCGCCGAACGAGGGGAAAGTTTTTCGAGTTTTACTACAATCTCGGGGCCATTTATACGGTTGAGAAAAGGATGGACGACGCGGAACTTTGCATGAAAAGGGCAAGGTCCATGCCTCACCGTTCCATCTTTGGCCAGGCGGTTGGCAATGTTTCAGGGAATTAACGGTAAAATTGAAGGGGAAATTTCATGTCGGTATACTTGTAGATGGCCATGAAAAATCATTACTTCCCAAACCCAAGCTTCCCCAGGAAGTTCCCGGCTTATTTTCTGGACATGGAAAAAATCATCCTCTTCCTCGTTCTTGTGGTGCCAGGGTATTTGGGCGCCACTGACATTTGGAACGTCTCGGCCAGGCAACAAGAGGGAACCAGCCTGGTGCTCATCACCTACGACCTGGTGGACCCGGAACAGGTTCCCAATGAAATTATCATGGAAGTGTCGCAAGACGGCGGGACCCATTACACGATCCATCCCCAGCCTGAGGGTCTGACAGGAGATGTGGGGAAAGGGGTCATTCCGGGACAGAACAAATCCATTTATTGGGATGTTTCAATGGATTTCAAGAAGATTTCGGGCCATCAATTCCGGGTGAAGCTGACAGCCCACAAATAAATGCCGGTTGGGAGAATGGTTGTGGTCACTCCGCGAACAACTAAAAGATTTTTGCCCTGGGTGATATTTTACCTCTCCGCTCATTCCGTATTCGGGGCCAACTGGGCAGAAAGCGGGGATTTCACTATTGAGGTCCCGCCGTCATGGCCTGGCTGGACGATTATATATTGGTTGACATTCATTTTAGCCACCATCGTTTTGGTGAGGCTGGTTTGGAAGAAATGGCATTTAAGAAATAAATTAATGTGGATCAAAAAAAAGTTAGATAAGGCTTTGGCCTGGTTGGATTAAGAAATTCTAAAAAAGCATTCACCACAGGCTGCCTTCGGCAGCGCACAGAGGCACAGAAACAAAATACTATTTATTGTTAAGGACTCAACTTTGGCAATTTTTAGGACTTTGGTCCTTCCCCCCTCTGAAAGAGGGGGTTAAGGGGAAGTTAGACTTGTTTTGGGTTTTAGCAACAACTAATACCCCCCTATCCAAAAGCGCTCATAGGGAAAAAACCCTATGTTACCCATAAACCGAAATACCCCTTTTCAAAGGGGGGGAATAGCTATCTAAAGCATGCCTTTCGGAATTTGCCGAAGTCGAATTGCTTAATCTATAAGTCAATCATTTCGAACAATCCGTATCCACTGAGGAACTCTGCCACTGAAGGATTTCATTGAGGTGGTTCTGGATAAATTCACCGCCCTCCACGCCCTTCGTCCGCAAAACCCTGGACAAGGTCGGCAAGTTGTCCATCTGGCGCTGGTAAATCACCGCTAAGCGCCAATAGCTCCAATGCCAGGGTTCGTCCGCGATGATTCCCGATTTTCCCCGGTACACCTTGCAAAAGCCGAATTTGGGAGCGTTCACTTCCATCCAATGGTAGAAATCCATGACTTTCGATGAGATTTCCTCATCAGGAGTCAAGAGCTGTCCCCGGAGGGTCTTTTCAGAGATGTCCAATTCCGTTCCCCAGTGATGCCGGGAGAAACCCGGAACGGAGGTGTACCTCATGACTTCTTTCACGGTTTTCTGGCTGTCCCCGTTTGTGTGATCGGTAGCCTTGTTGTAAAGGCGGTTCCAAAGAAGCCTTTGGCCCTCGAAAGAACGGTAGCCTGATACCAAAACCAGTTCCCAGCCGTCCCTCCCGGCTTTTTCCCTCAACTTCCAAAAGGCCTCGATCACCTCTTTTACGGCCCTTTTTCCAGTGACTGGATCTGTGATCATGTTGTCGGGTTTGCGCAGGCCCACCAGCTGTTCCTGCTCCAGGATGGTGGGTTTTTCCAATGGGACCAGCTGTGAAAAATCACGGGGGAGGCGGGGGGAATTAGCGGCGCAACCGGAGAGGACTAGCGCCAATGGGAGCATGAAAAGGGTCCGGCTGGGACGCCAGGGGATGAAAGCGAATCGAGGCTTCTTCATGAATGGCGCCTCCAGCCGGTCCAAGATTATCGAAGGTCCTTCTTGGACAGGATCTTCAAGTCCTTGTCCATCTCATAGACGCGGGGAACGCCGGTGTCCAGGTTCAAGGCGATGACCTCTTCCTTGGTCAGGTTGTCCAGGAACATCACGATGGACCTCAGGGAATTGCCGTGGGCCGAGACCAGGACATTCTTGCCATTCCTTAAATAGGGAACGATGTGGGACTGATAGTAAGGAAGGGTGCGGGCCGCCGTGTCCTTGAGGGACTCGGAAAATCCCGTTTCGTCCTTGGGAGGTGGAACGTCGTAGCTGCGGCGCCAGATCTTGACCTGCTCCTCGCCGTACTTTTGCGCCGTCTCGGCCTTGTTCAGGCCCTGCAAACCGCCGTAGTGCCTCTCGTTCAAGGCCTGGTCCATGAAAACGGGAACATCCTTCAAGCCGGTGACCTGGAAGATGACCCCCAGGGTTCTTTGCGCGCGTTGGAGGGCGGAAGTGAAGGCCACGTCGAATTTATAACCCTTCAATTTCTCGCCGGCCTTTTTGGCCTCCTCCTCCCCCAAGGGGCTCAAGGGGACGTCGATCCAGCCGGTGAACCGGTTTTCAAGGTTCCACTGGGATTGGCCGTGGCGCACCAGGACTAATGTCGGCATATCGGACCTCTTTTCGCGTCGATGGGACGCAGGCTGTTTGAAAGATGGGAGATTTTAACCTCGTCATGGAATTTTGGAAAGGTTAAATGCCTTGATAAAAATTATGGAATTATGACCTTGGCAAAGTTTTTTAGTTCCGCCATTCCAGTGATGGCTGACAGGGATGAATCCGCGGCAAAACACGAATTGCGGATTAGCAGCCAACGGGATGTCTTGAACGTTTGATTATCCTATTACATACTGTCACAACGTTTATCCAGACCCTTGTTCCTTTTGAGGAGGCTGTGTGTCAAGTTCGGATCGAAAATGGATGGATCGGGTCCTAAGGCTGGCCCAAGCCCGGGGGAAATACGTGTCGCCCAATCCGGAAGTTGGCGCGGTCCTGGTGAAAAACGGCCGCCTGGTCGGCGAGGGGGGTCACAGCCGATACGGGGGCCCTCACGCGGAAATCCTGGCCCTCGCGAAGGCGGGAAACAAGGCCAAGGGTTCCACCCTTTACGTGAACCTGGAGCCTTGCAGTCATTATGGGAAGACCCCGCCCTGCGTGGAAAGTATCATCCAATCCGGAATCGTAAGGGTCGTGGCTTCGATGGAAGATCCATTTCCCCTCGTCCAAGGCAAGGGCTTCAAACTCCTGCGCAAAGCCGGAATCCAGGTCAAGGTGGGGCTTCTCGCGGAACAGGCTTATCAAATCAACGAATCATTCCTTTCCAGCATCCGGCGCAAGAGGCCCAAGGTTATCTTGAAGGCCGCCATCAGCTTGGATGGGAAAATGGCGGGGCCATCCGGAAAATCCAAGTGGATCACGGGGGAAATGGCGAGAAAAAGGGCGCACGAACTCAGGTGCAAGGCGGACGCCGTCCTAGTGGGCATTGGAACGGCCTTGAAGGACAATCCCTCCTTGACCCCCCGGCTGGCCGGATTCAACCGGAGGGACGGATGGCCCATGAGAGTGGTCCTGGACGGAAAGTTGAGGCTGCCGCTTGGGTGCAACCTTTTGAAGGGCTCGTCCAAAACGATTGTTTTCACCTCGGTCCATTCATCCTTGCCGGCCCAAAGGAGGATGGAAAAAGCCGGCGCGCTTGTTTTTCGGGTGCCATCCCGGGAAAAAATGCTATCGTTAAAGGCTGTTTTAAGGGTTCTTCATCAATTGAACGTAAGGACGCTTCTTGTGGAAGGCGGAAGCAAGGTCCACGCCTCCTGGATCGAGGAAGGATTGGCCGATGAGGCTGTCCTTTTTATTTCCCCCAAGATCCTGGGCGGAAACGGCCCTGGCTGGGCCGGGATTAAAGGCGTTGAAAATCCGAATCAGGCCCTTCAATTGGCGGATATTTCCGTTGAAAGAGCGGGGGAAGACTTCCAGCTGACCGGGAAATTTGAGAAACTCTGACCGGCTGATTTCAGGTCCCGGCTTTAGCCGGGGACAAGCCGTGTACTTGGTCGGGGATCATGCCCCGGCCAAGTGGCGATCCGAAGGGTCGTCCCTTGATGGCTTTCATTTATTAGTTCATTCATGAAGGGGTAGTCATGTTTACGGGATTAATCCAGGAAGTGGGAAAAGTCCACCAGGCCGAAAAAAAAGGCGATGACCTTTGGCTGACTTTAGACGCGCCCCAGACAGCGTCCCGCATGGGTATTGGAGACAGTGTGGCGGTCAACGGCTGCTGCCTCACGGCGGTGAAATGCGCGCCCCCATACCTTTCTTTCCAAGCCGTTCCTGAAACCATGAGCCGGACGGTTTTAGGGGCCTTGACCGCGGGGTCTCTCGTCAACCTCGAGCTTCCCTTAACCCTGTCGCAAACCCTCGGCGGGCATTTTGTCCAAGGGCATGTGGATGGCATCGCCGAAATCCTGGAGATAAAACCGGAGGGGGAAGGCCGACGAATGGCGGTTAAGATTCCCAAGAACCTGGTTCGTTACGTGGTGGAAAAGGGGAGCATCGCCCTGGACGGCATCAGCCTGACCGTGGCGGCGATCCGGGAGGACCGGGTCGAGGTGGCGTTGATTCCTCATACCATGGAAAACACCGACTTGAAGGCCAAAAAAGCCGGGGACCGGCTTGATGTCGAGGTGGACATGCTGGCCAAGCACTTGGAAAAACTGGCGGCCGGTTATTCAGCGGGGGGAGGAATCCCATGACAATCGATAAAATAGAGGGTTTAGGGGTAGGGGGAGGGGAGAAGCCCCAGCCTATCGCCCCTCTATTCGCCCCGGCTTTCAAGGAGCGAATCGAGAAGGTTTTAGATCCCGCCTTGAGGGCCGAAATGGCCATGTTGATCGCCGAGGTGGAGGACCGGGGCAGGAAGCTTTATACCTCCAAGGGCCGCAAGGAGTTCCAGGAATACAAAGCTTCCGTGAAAAAGTTCATGAACAAGGTGGTGAGCGGCTCATTCCGCCTCCAGGAGAAACACGGCCGGAAGAAGGACGGGAAATTCGTGGTTTATTTGACCACCGAAAGGGTGGATGAGGCCCTGGAGAACCTGGGCCAGCTCCTGCTGGTCGGCCAGCAGGATTCCATGAAGATCATCTCAGCCCTGGACGAGATCCGGGGAATGCTCTTGGATTTATACCTCTAAAAGGTTATGCCGGGACCCCACTTATGTATTCTTTCATCCGCTGTGAAAAGAGATTTTGAATGGAAATCAAAAGGGTAGAGAAAGCCATGGAGGATATCCGCCAGGGCCGGATGGTCATCGTGGTGGACGACGAACACCGCGAGAACGAGGGCGACCTGGTTATGGCGGCCCAGTTCGTCACGCCGGAAGCCGTGAATTTCATGGCCAAGGAAGGCCGGGGCTTGATCTGCGTGCCCATGATGGCCGAGGACCTGGAACGCCTGGGACTTTCCATGATGGTGAACCGCCAGGAGGACGACTTTCGCACCGCTTTCACCGTCTCGGTGGACGCCAAGACCGGAATCACGACGGGCATTTCGGCCCATGACCGTTCCCTGACCATTAAAGTCATGGCGGACCCTGCTTCCAAGCCCGCGGAACTGGCTCGTCCCGGGCACGTTTTTCCCCTCATGTACCGGGAGGGGGGGGTTCTTCGGCGGGCCGGCCATACCGAGGCGGTCATCGACCTGGTCCGCATGGCGGGTTTGAGGCCCGTGGGAATGATTTGCGAGATCATGAAGGACGACGGAAGCATGGCGCGGATGGGAGACTTGGAGGTTTTCTCCAAGCGGCACGGACTTTCCCTTGTCACCATCGCGGACCTCATCTATTACCGCCAGGAAAAGGAAAAAATGGTCAAGCGGGTGCTGGAAATCCCGCTGCCCACCGAAACC
The DNA here is from genome assembly GCA_963796105.1 of candidate division FCPU426 bacterium. Classification (GTDB taxonomy): domain Bacteria; phylum Oederibacteriota; class Muellerivitia; order Muellerivitales; family Muellerivitaceae; genus CAWCKJ01. Next base: position 84,942 of record CAWCKJ010000007.1, on the reverse strand, counting down.
GGCGAATGGAAACTCATCGTGTACCGGACGGTCACGGAGGACGACGATAGTCTCGCCTTGGTCAAGGGTGACCTGGCCGGAAAGCCGGCCCTGGTTCGTGTCCATTCCGAATGCCTGACAGGGGACGTCTTCCACTCCCTCCGGTGCGACTGCGGAGCCCAGCTACACTCAGCCATGGCCCAGATCGAGAAGGAAGGCAGGGGTCTTGTCCTTTACATGAGGCAGGAGGGAAGGGGAATCGGCCTCCTGAACAAATTGAAGGCTTATCAATTGCAGGACCAGGGGCTGGACACGGTGGAAGCCAACGAGAAGCTGGGGTTCCCAGCGGACCTGCGCAACTACGGGATCGGGGCCCAGATCCTGGTGGACCTGGGAGTGAGGGAAATCCGCCTCTTAACCAACAATCCCAAGAAAATCGTGGGCTTGGAGGGATACGGCTTGAAGGTAGTGGAACGGGTTCCCATCGAGATTCCCCCGAACGCCATCAACGCGAGGTACTTGGACATCAAGCGTTCCAAGATGGGGCATTTTTTAAATAAGAAAAGCGAATAGGACCGGGGGGCTACAATGAAAAACAAAACATACGAGGGGACTCCCGAGGGGTCAGGAAAACGCGTGGCGGTGGTGGTGAGCCGGTTCAACGACATTATCACCCGCAAGCTATTGGAAGGGGCCTTGGAAACTTTGTCCAAGCAAGGGGTGAGGGAGCAGGACCTGGAAGTGGCCTGGGTTCCAGGGGCCTGGGAAATACCGGTGACGGCACGGAAATTGGCCAAGACCGGGCGGTTCGACGGTGTCATCGCCCTTGGCGCGATTATCCGTGGTGAGACCACGCATCATGAGGTTATCGGCCGGGAGGTGTCGGCGGGTTTGCGGATTCTATCCGAGGAGATGGGCCTGCCGGTGGCGCTAGGAGTCCTGACGACCGAGAATTTCGAGCAAGCCTTGGCGCGAGCGGGGGACGGGCTGGACAACAAAGGGACCGAGGCGGCCCTGCACCTTTTGGAAACGCTTTCGGTTTTGGGTCAAATACATTGAAACCTCTGAAAAACTATTAAAAGCGACCAACAGAGGTTTCGACCCCAAAGATTTCCGCGGGAAATCGTGGGGTTTCCATAATTTGTTTTCTGAAAAAGGAGGCGATGGCCGACTTTTTCAGAGGTTACACATTAATTCGAAATCCGGGTTTTCCGGTTTAAAGGCAGGCTATGGGATTAAAACGAAGGTCGCGCGAACTGGCTTTGCAGATGCTTTTCCAGATGGACCTCGGCACCATCCAACTGAAGGACCTGGAGGAGAGTTTCCTTCCGCAGGCCAGCGCCCCGGAAGCCGCGAAAGTCCTGGCGCTTCGCCTGGTCAAATGCACCTGGGACAGCGTCGCGGAAATCGACCGGCGCCTCCGGGAACTGGCTGAGAATTGGGATTTGACCCGCATGGCGGCGGTGGACCGCAATATCCTCAGGATGGCGGCCTACGAGATTTTGTACGAAAAGGACGTTCCTAAATCAGTAGCCATCAACGAGGCCATTGAGATCGTCAAAAAATTCAGCACCCCGGAATCAGGGAAATTCGTGAACGGGATTTTGGACAAATTGGATAAAGTCCAAGACAATTGAGGGCTATCATTCGTCCGTTGGGGGCGATCAGCTGGCGGCTTGAGTGAAAGTGGCGCATATTTAACGGTCGCGTTTTATGTACACTGCTCATATCAGGGGTTTGCCGTGGAAATAGACATCCCGCAGGAAATCAAGGCCTTCATCGACGAAGTCGTGGATTCCTTCGTCATGTGGGATCTTTTGATTTATTTTTCCAAGAAGCAGGATGTGGCCGAGCCTCCCGAGGATGTCGTCAGGCTCCTGGGCCGGTCCATGGCGGAGGTCCTTAAGCCTTTCGAGCGGTTGGAAAAAACGGGAATCCTCCTCCGGGAAAAAAGCCCCGAGGGCAAGAACCTGGGCCGCCTGAACACCCAATCGGCTTTTCTTCCCTCCTTGAAAAAATTCTGGGAATACAATGACCGCCAGGAAAACCGCCTGAAGATATTGAGCTATCTTCTCCACAAGAGAGCCAAGTAATCCCCGGAGAAAGCCCCTAAACTGGTTTCTCCACCCGCGCGCGTATTTTCCCGGCGGCCCCAAGCCGCTGAAATTTTCCCAACCAATCCAGGTTGATTTCATAACGTCCGTGCTAAAATAAGCCGTTGAATTTTCCATCTAGGAGTCCCATGCGTTACGGCGTTTTTTCCGACATCCATAGCAACCTGGAAGCCATGACCGCGGTGGCCGCGGCCATGAAGGCCGAAGAGGCCCAGGAATACTTGTGCCTCGGCGATTTAGTGGGGTACTACGCCAATCCCATCGAGGTCATCGAGCTTATCGAAACCCTCCGCTGTTGGAAGATGGTCCTGGGCAACCATGACTCAGGCTGTCTGGGAAAAACTCCCTTGGCCAATTTCAATCCCCCCGCCGCCCAGGCCTTGACCTGGACCCAGGCGCGCCTGAAGCCCCAGCACCTCAAGTTCCTGGAAAGCCTGCGCCTGAGGGAGGAAATCGGCGAGATCCAACTGGTTCACTCTTCCCCCTTCCAAAGCGGGGATTGGCATTACCTGAGCAAGAAAGAGGACATCGATAATAACTTCCGCTATTTCGAGGGGGCCCTTTGCCTCTTCGGGCACATCCATGAGCCTTTCATCGCCGAGCAGAAACAGGACGGGACGGTGGAGATATTGAAGGACCAGGAATACGTCCTGAAAAGCGGATGCCGGTACCTGGTGAATGCTGGAAGCGTGGGTCAGCCCCGGGACGGGGACCCCCGCGCCTGTTACGTCCTTTACGATTCCTCCACCCGGAAAATCGCCATCCGCCGGGTCGCTTACGACTTTGAGACCACTATGAAGAAAACCCTCGCCGCCGGACTCTCCGACTACCTCGCCAACCGCCTGAAAATCGGGAAGTAGCTCGAAAAATTTCCCTTTCCCCTTGGGGGAGATGGGTTAAAAGAAGATAAAAACGGCCAAAATGAATAAAGATAAACCAATTAGTGAAGTGAAAAAACGAGCGGAGGAACTGCGCCAAACCATCCGGTATCACGATAAAAAATACTACGATGAGGCCGCGCCTGAAATCACCGATTTCGAATATGACCGCCTCTATCAGGAACTCAAGGACCTGGAGGCAGAATATCCCTCCCTTAAAACCACCGACTCCCCCACCCAAAGGGTGGGAGGCACCACCACCAAGCATTTCAAGACCCTGCCCCACCGGGTTCCCATGCTTTCCCTGGATAATACTTATTCCCTGGGCGAATTGAAGGAGTTCGACGAGAGGGTGAAAAAAGGCATGGGGGACGATAAGTATGAGTATGTTTGCGAGCTGAAGATTGACGGGGTCAGCATCGAGCTGATCTATGAAAAGGGGATTTTGTCCCACGCCCTGACCCGCGGGGACGGGGAAAAGGGCGACGATGTCCTGGACAACGTGAAGACGATCCAGGGAATCCCTTGGGAATTGAAGGGGAGCCGGCTTCCGGACAGGCTGGAAATAAGGGGAGAAGTTTATTTCAAACGCAAGGACTTCGAGGCCGTGAACCGGGAAAGGGAAGATCAGAATCTTCCCTTTTTCGCCAATCCGAGAAACGCAACGGCCGGGACCTTAAAGACCATCGACCCGGCGGAAGTCGGGAAAAGGCCCCTTCATATCCTTCTATACTATGTTTTTTCCCCGGGGAAACTGCCCTTCGGGAGCCAGAAGGAAAGTTTGGAATGGCTGGGAAAGATGGGCTTTCCAGAGGACAAGCACTTCCGCCTTTGCAGGAACATCGAGGAAGTCCACGGCTATTGCGAGGAGTACCAGGCCAAAAGGGACGCTATCGGGTTTGACTGCGATGGGGTAGTCTTGAAGATCAACCGATTCGACCAGCGGGATCATTTAGGCACCACCTCCAAGATTCCCCGGTGGGCCATCGCCTACAAATTCCCCGCCCAAAGGGCGGAAACCCTCCTGAAAAACATCACCCTGCAGGTGGGAAGGACTGGGGCCATCACGCCGGTAGCTGAATTGGAACCGGTTTTATTGGAAGGAACTACGGTCAGCCGCGCGACCCTCCATAACGAGGATGAAATCAAGCGCAAGGATTTGAGGGTGGGGGACAGGGTCATCGTAGAAAAGGGGGGCTTGGTCATTCCTAAAGTGCTCCAATCCCTGCCTGAGAGGCGTCAGGGAAAAGAGAAGGAATTCCAAATGCCCACCGCTTGCCCCATTTGCGGGTCCAAGCTCTCAAGGGAGGAAGGCGAGGCGGCTTGGCGGTGCGAGAACGCGGCTTGCGACGCCCAAGTGGAGCGGCGGATCGAGCATTTCTGCAGCCGGGACGCCATGGACATCCGGGGAGCCGGCCCCGCTGTCGTGAGACAGTTGTTATCCGAAAAGCTCATCCGTGACTACGCGGATCTATACAACCTCACAGAACTTCAGGTCGCCGAACTGGAGCGAAAAGCCGAGAAGTCGGCCCAGAACCTGGTCGGCCAGATCGACGAGAGCCGCAAGAGAACGCTCGGACGCCTTCTTTTCGGGCTGGGGATCCGGCATGTCGGGGTTCACGTGGCTGAGATTCTAGCCTCCCAGTACAAGGACCTCTGGGCGGTCGGCGGGGCGGGGGAGGAGGAACTCACGGCCATTGAAGGCATCGGCCCTATTGTGGCTCATTCCGTTGTTTCCTTCTTCGCAAACCAAGCGAACCAAAAAATCCTGAAAAAACTCGAAAAGAGCCGGGTCAATTTGAAACGTCTCAAGGAGGAGGAGCCGACCGGGGACCAGCCTTTCCTGGGAAAAACATTTGTTTTTACCGGGGAACTGAAGGGCTACACTCGGAAGGAGGCCGAGGATCTCGTCAAGAAACTGGGAGCCAAAGCCTCCGGATCAGTCTCCAAGTTGACTGCCTATGTTGTTTCGGGTGAGGCTTCGGGATCAAAACTTAAAAAAGCCAAGGAGCTAGGAGTGATAGTATTAACCGAGGATCAGTTCAAGGAACTTGTCAAACCACACCTTAAAAATTAAAAAGGAATAACCATGAAACTCCTATTTCTTTTCGCCGTAATTTGTTGCGCTTTAGTGTATTCCTCGCGAGCCGATTCCGTGCCTGCCGGAACCCCGAATGCCAAACCTTCCACCCTGGACCAGGCTCTGACCACGGGGGTTGCGGAATTAGAAAAAGCCAAAATCGAGGCGCAAACCTTAAAGGACTCCTGGGATCGTTCCCGGTTGGAAGCCACCCTCTATGAAAAGAGGGCCAAGCGGGCCTATTTGCGCTGGGTGAAAGCCGCTAAGAAGGTGAAGGCTGAGGCTCAGGAAAAGAAGGAAAGAGCGGAATTTGAATTGCAGCTGGCCGTGGAGAAAAGAAAATTGGCTTACAGCCTTTGGCAAACATCGGTATTGAGACAGGCGGCCAAGGATTCGGAAGTCAAAGCCCTGGCCCAGCAAAAAGACACGGTTGGGATCAAGGATAAGATCAAACAGCTGGAAACGAAACTGGCTCCTCCTAAAGAACAAAACTAACCAAACAAAATGCGGATCGAAAAAATATCGCCATAAAAGATTTCAGTTTTTGAATTTTGTGGATTTCACCATTTTAGCCCCGTGATAGACAGTTAATATTTCCGCGATTTGACCTTTGAGACGGTAAACAATTCGATAGTTTCCCAGTATGATTTCCCTAATGGCCGGATTTTTCAATTCAGGAACAACTCGGCCTGATTTTGGGAAAACAGGGAGACGGTCCAAAGCTTCCAAGACGTTGATCACGAAGAGACGCGCGTAATGCGGGGAATCCCTGGCGATAAAATCGGCGATGGATTCCAAATCGTCAACTGCTTGTGGAGTCCACCTTACTTCAGCCATTTCGCCATTTTTTCCTTCACTTGAAGATGGGAAAGGGTCCGGCCGGAATCGGCTTGAGCAAGCCCTTTTTCGATCTTAGCCAGGAACAGCAACCGCTCCATGGCGTCCTCGATGGAAGCATTGTCGGGCAGATCCCGTACGGCTTTGATAACCTTCTCTTTAGCGGTCATGATGGAAGGATAGCAGTATTATCAGGGATGTTCAACTTTCCGACCCGGGGTAAAAACAAACCATGGGATTCATCATTTGTATTTCTATTAAGCATAAAGGTAGGGAATATAACTTCCACTCAACCTTTACCCGCTTCAAAGACGATTCCGCCGGTCAAATTGAGAATCTTCCTTAAGCCCCTCCTGCCGGATGGCCGTTTCCTAGAATGATTTTAGTTTCGCTTTTAATGTAAAGCGGTCTGTGAGCTAGGGCCTTTCACGCCTTGAACGACCCCCTTAAAGCCCTTATACTTAACCGGCTTTGCGCCACTTCCCATGAATGAGGATCCATGATCAACCTGATTTTAACTAAGATGTTCGGAAGCAAAAACGAGCGTGAAATCAAGAAAATCCGGCCAAGACTGCTGGATATCAACGATTTCGAGCAAAAATTACAGGCTCTTTCCGACGAGGGGCTGAAGGCCAAAACCAACGAGTTTAAGGACCGCTTGACCCACGGTGAAACCCTGGACGATCTCCTGCCTGAGGCCTTCGCGGTCGTGAGGGAAGCGTCCAAGCGGGTCATGGGATTGCGACATTTCGACGTGCAAATGCTGGGGGGAATGGTGCTCCACTCCGGGCGCATCGCCGAGATGAAAACGGGCGAGGGAAAAACCCTCGTGGCCACTTTGCCGGTTTACCTGAACGCCCTGGAGGGCAAGGGCGTGCACGTGGTCACGGTCAACGACTATCTGGCCGAACGCGACAGTTTGGGACTCGGAAACTTCAAGGGCATGGCCAACATCTACAACTTCCTGGGCATGTCCTGCGGGGTCATCAAGCACGGCCTCTCCTACCAGCAGCGCAAGGATAACTATGGCTGCGACATCACCTATGGCACCAATAACGAGATGGGATTCGACTACCTCCGCGACAATATGGCCACCACCATGGACTACGTGGTCCAGCGCAACCTGAATTACGCCATCGTGGACGAGGTGGACAGCATCCTGGTGGACGAGGCCCGCACTCCCTTGATCATTTCGGGGCCCTCCGAGGAATCCACCGACCTCTACTACCGCATCGACCGGATCATCCCGGCCTTGAAGAAGGGACCGGATTACGACATCGAGGAAAAGACCCGGGCGGCCTTCCTCACGGAGCCGGGTGTCCGGCACGTGGAACAGCTCCTGAAGGTGGACAACCTATATGACCACAAGAACGTCCAGCTGGTTCACCACGTCAACCAGGGCCTGAAGGCCCACGTCATTTTCAAGAGGGACGTGGACTATATCGTGAAGGACGGGGAAGTCATCATCGTGGACGAGTTCACGGGGCGCATCATGCCGGGACGGCGCTACTCGGACGGCCTTCACCAGGCCTTGGAAGCGAAGGAAAAGGTCAAGATCGAGGCGGAAAACCAGACCCTGGCCACCATCACCTTCCAGAATTTCTTCCGCATGTACAAGAAACTCTCCGGCATGACCGGAACCGCCGAGACCGAGGCCTCCGAGTTCAAGGAGATTTACAAGCTGGACGTCATCTGCGTGCCCACCCACCGGCCCATGGTCCGTAAGGACGAACCCGACGCGGTTTACCGTACCCAAAAGGAAAAATTCAACGCCATCGTGGAAGAGATCCACCAGATGAACGAGAAAAAACAACCGGTCCTCGTGGGCACTGTCTCCATCGAGAAGAACGAACTGCTTTCCTCCATGCTGAAGAAGCGGGGGGTCAAGCACGAGGTCTTGAACGCCAAGTTCCACGACAGGGAAGCCGAGATCATCGCCTTGGCGGGCCAGCCGGGGGCCGTCACCATCGCCACCAACATGGCGGGACGTGGAACGGACATCGTTCTGGGGCCCGGCGTGAAGGAAGTGGGGGGTCTCGCGGTGCTGGGAACCGAACGGCACGAGAGCCGCCGGATCGACAACCAATTGCGCGGCCGTTCCGGCCGGCAGGGGGACCCCGGGTTCTCGCTCTTTTACGTGGCCCTCGAGGACGACCTCATGCGCATTTTCGGGAGCGACCGGCTCAAGGACTGGATGACCAAGCTGGGAATGCAGGAAGGCGAGGTCATCTCCCATCCATGGGTTTCCAAGGCCATCGAGCGGTCCCAGAAAGCCGTGGAAGGGCATAACTTCGACATCCGCAAGCACCTGCTGGAATACGACGACGTCATGAACAAGCAGAGGGAGCGCATTTATAAGGAACGCAACCGGGTCCTCCGGGAGCCTGACATCCGCTCCCATATGATCCAGATCGTGGAGGACGTGGCCGCGGACGGGGTGGAAGTTTACATGCCCGAGAAGAACAAGTCCGAGGAATGGGACATTCCGGGCCTGATGAAGTGGCACAAGGGAATCTTCCAGACGGATCTAGTTTGGAAGATGGAAAACATCAGGCTGATGGACCGCGAGGGAATCTTCAAGGCCCTTCAGGATGAGATGGTGAAAGCCTACGAGGTCAAGGAAAAGGCCCTCACCCCGGAGGTCATGCGCACCCTGGAAAGGGCCATTCTTTTGGAAGTCATAGACAACCAGTGGAAGGACCACCTTCTTTCCATGGACCATCTAAAAGAAGGGATCGGCCTCCAATCCTACGGGGGAAAAGACCCGCTCATCGAGTACAAGAGGGAAGGATTGTCGCTGTTCATGGAAATGCTGGGCAGAATCGAGGAGGATACCCTCAAGCTCATCTTCCTGGTCCAAACCGTGAAGGCCTCCGACCAGATGTTCGGGCAAAGGCCCATTATGATGAAAGAAGAACACCCCGAATTCGATCCCACCGCGGCCGTGGCCCAGCAACCTGCGCCCCAGCCCATGCCTGTCGCCCCGGGACTTCCTCCCGGCATGGGACCCCCGCCTGGAATGGACCCATGGCAGGCCCAGGGCAGCCAGCCCCAGGCCCAAGCCAAAGTGGCGCCGATTCGGAGGGACGGCCCCAAGGTCGGCCGTAATGAGCCTTGTTGGTGCGGTTCGGGGAAGAAATTCAAGAAGTGCCACGGAGCGTAAAATAATTAGAAGTTAGGAATTGGGAATTAGAAATAATATTGCCTTGAGATAACTCCGCACACGAGGTTAATAATTAATGCCTAAAGTATTCTTATCTATTTTTGTTTTATTGTTCTTGCTTCCAGTGGGTTGTAAAAAGGTCGATCCCAAGATCTACCAGCAGGGCGGGTCCGTGGCCGACGGGGACATGCTGATTGAGTCTTCCATCGGGGACGCCAAGACCCTCAATCCCGTCCTGTCGGATGAAAGCTCGGGCGGTGACATCATCAGCCTGGTTTTCAACGGCCTCCTTCGATACAACCAGAACATGGAGTTGGAACCATGCCTGGCGGAAAAGTGGACCGTCTCCAAGGACGGAAAAACAATCACGTATTACCTCCGAAAAGGCGTGAAGTTCCACGACGGGGTGGAGTTCACGGCCAACGACGTTCTTTTTACCTATAAAGTCTATACCGACCCGACGGTCAACACCCCCTTTGGAGCCGATTACCAATACATCAAGGACGTCAAGATCCTGGATCCCTACACGGTCCAGGTCATTTATAAGAAAGCCTTCGCGCCGGCTTTGACTAACACCTTCGGAGCCATCCTTCCCATGCACCTTTTGGACGGAAAGGACATCAACCACTATGACGCCTTCAACCGCCACCCCATTGGCACAGGGCCTTACCGGTTCGTGAAATGGAAAACCGACCAGCAAATCGCGCTGGAGGCCAATCCCGATTATTGGGAGGGCAAACCCCATATCAAGCGCTTCATCATGCGCATCATTCCGGACCAGTCCTCCGAGTTTCTAAGCCTGCTGAAGGGGGAAACGGACGCCATGGGGGCCTGGACCACCGGAACCCTGACCCCGGAACAATACGCCAAGGAAACGGATACTTCCCGCTTCACCGATTTCTATGACAAGTACCAGACGGATCAATTCGTTTACATTTACATAGGCTGGAACCTGGAAAATCCCCTTTTTAAGGACCTGCAGGTGAGAAAAGCCCTTACCATGGCCATCGACCGCCAGGCCATCATCCAAAACGTGGTTTACGGGCTGGGAAGTATCTGCACCGGGCCCTTTGTCCCTAATTCCTGGGCATGCAATAAGAAGGTAAAACCCCTGCCGTTCGACCTGGAGGGGGCGAAAAAACTCCTGAAGAAAGCCGGGTGGAGGCCGGGGCCGGATGGAATCCTGGTGAAGACCCTCAGGGGCAAGAAGACCCCGTTCCGCTTCAAGCTTTTCACCAACCAGGGCAACGTAAGCCGAGAGCGAATCGCCACCATCGTCCAACAGCAGTTGAAGGAAATCGGGGTGGATTGCCAGCCCCAGATCATGGAATGGACCACCCTTTTGAGCGAGTACATCAACAAGCGAAAATACGACGCCATGGTCATGGGCTGGCAGTTCGGGCCGGAGCCAGACTGTTACCTGACCTGGCACTCCTCCCAGATGGGGGAGCACCAGTACAACATGGTGGATTACAAGAACCGGACCGTGGACCGTCTGCTGGTGGAGGGAAGGGAAACCCTGGATCCGGCCAAGAGGGCCAAGATCTACCAGAGAATCCATAAGATACTGGCCGACGACGTGGCCGCGACATTCCTCTATGTGCCTTACGCCCTTCCGGCCGTTCACAAGCGATACAAGGGATTGGAAACCAACCACAACGGAATCGGCTGGCATCCCGAGCGCTGGTATGTGCCGGTGAGCCAGCAAAAATACATGCCTTGATTCCCCGGCAAAACACCCTGAGAAATTCGTTCCCGCTAAATTATTGGAATTGAGTCCATGCGCCAATACTTGATCCGCCGGTTATTGATGATGATTCCCCTGCTCCTGGGAATTTCCATTCTTTCCTTCGGAATCATGAAACTGGCGCCAGGCGACCCCGCTTCCCTCAGCGTCAACCTGAACTCCAAAATCGACCCGGGCTACATTACCAAACTGCGGGCCCATTGGGGGCTGGACCAGCCCGTCTATATCCAATACTGGCGCTGGCTCAAGGGCATGTTCACGCTTGATTTCGGTATTTCCTTCAAAGATGGAAGGCCGGTTTTAAGCATCATCGGCGAAAGGCTTCCAGCCACCCTACTGTTGTCGGGGCTGTCGGAAGTCCTCCTGTTCCTCATCGCGGTGCCCTTGGGAGTGGCCGCGGCTTACTACCAGGGCAAATGGTTCGACCGGTTCACGACCCTTTTCTCCTTCGTGGGATTCGCCACCCCGACCTTTTGGCTGGCCCTGATGCTCATGCTGGTATTCGGGGTTCAATTGGGCTGGCTTCCGGTTTCGGGCATGACCAGCATCGGGTCCGAGTACCTTCCCTGGTACCAGAAGGCCTGGGACATGGCCCAGCACCTGTTCCTTCCCCTGTTCGTCACCACTTTTGGGGGACTGGCCTCCGTCTCGCGCTACGCCCGCACCAGCATGCTGGAAGTCATACGACAGGATTACATCCGCACCGCCAGGGCCAAGGGCCTTTCGGAGTTTCAGGTCGTCGTCAGGCATGCCCTTCCCAACGCGCTTCTTCCGGTAATCACCTTAGTTGGGTTGTCCCTTCCGGGTTTAATTGGGGGTAGCCCCATTATTGAGACCATATTCAGCTGGCCTGGAATGGGCCGTCTTTTTTATGAGGCGATCATGTCCAGGAATTACCCGGTGGTGATGGGGGTGAGCATCATCGCGGCTTTCCTGACCCTTTTAGGCAGCTTGCTGGCGGATATCGGCTACGCGATGCTGGACCCCAGGATCAGGTACAAATAAAAATGGCGGATTCATCACGGCGTGAATGACGGATCAACGGGAGAGAAAAGGATGAAGTTGAAACAGTTTATTAAAATCCATCCCCTGCTTTTCTGCGGCCTGGTACTGGTGGGACTGCTGGTGGCGGCTGCTATTACCGCTCAATGGGTCGCACCATTCGACCCGAATTTTCAAATTTTGGGGGATGTAAACCGTCTTCAAGCTCCATCCTGGCACCACTGGATGGGAACGGACCAGTTTGGGCGGGATGTGTTCAGCCGTTTGCTCTATGGTTCCCGAATTTCCCTGGTAGTGGGATTGGTGGCTGTCTCGATTTACATTTTGATAGGTGTGACGATCGGTTCCATAGCCGGCTATTACGGGGGGTGGGTGGACGGGCTCTTGATGAGGATCACCGATATTTTCATGTGCATACCGACATTTCTTCTTATCTTAATGGTCATAGCTTTCGTGGGGCCCAACATCATCAATGTCATGGTTATCATTGGATTGACCTCTTGGACCGACGTGGCCCGGCTGGTGCGAAGTGAAGTTTTGTCCCTAAAAGAAAGGGAATATATCCTGGCGGCCCGGTTGATCGGCATGAGCGATTTACGCCTCATCACAAGGCACCTACTTCCCAACGCGATGGGGCCGGTCATCGTTGTGGCCACCTTGGGGGTGGGAGGGGCCATCCTGGTGGAATCAGGATTGAGTTATCTTGGATTGGGCGTCCAGCCTCCCACCGCCAGCTGGGGAAACATGCTCATGGAAGGCAAGGAACACCTGATGGAAGCCTGGTGGCTGGTCACATTCCCAGGCCTTGCGATCTTTTTCACGGTGCTGGGTTACAACCTCCTGGGGGAGGGTCTCAGGGATATGCTGGATCCCCGCCTCCAGGGAAGCGGACGGGGTTGATTACGGATATTTATCCGTCATCGCCAGTACATCCCTGCTTTAGCCGGGGATGAAAGGCTGAAGGAAGGGCTACGGTGGATTCCGCATGCGTCTTGTCGGCGGATACCCACCGAAGCCATGGCGGAAGTGGGTCGGAATAGATTCCACGGTCTTGCCCGTGGGGCTCCATAAAGAATGGATAAAAACTGGTATTAAAATTATAAAATATCCATGCTTATCCACAATGCACCTGTGGTTTATTGATTTTTTAATCTTCCCCCTCTGAAAGAGGGGGATAGAGGGGAAGTTAGCCTATGGGTGTTACACAATAAAAGCTAATACCCCCCCTGTCCCCCTTTTTCAAAGGGGGGGAACATTGTAAGCATCAAATCAGTTGAGCACTTGCCGAACCTGAGTAAATCTCAGGTACTTTGTGGATAAGCATAAAAATATCCGATAATAGAGAAAACATTTCGGAGCGAGTATGGCGAGGAATAATAAAATCCCGATCATTCCCAAAGCGGGTTCCACAGCTAAGCAAACAAAATCCAAACAAAAAACTATTCATATTCCAGCGGGAATAGCAGCGCCTAGGTCCCCCCTGTCTTCCCAATCCAAACAGATTTGGAAAATCCTCGCCGGTTGGATTTTGGTCACCATTTCCTTGCTTGGCTTTCAGCATTTCCATCCGATTTTCATCGCGGGGGAGCATCTTTGGGAGCCGCGTCAATTAACTTGGTTAACGCTTCTTTTGGTCGGGGGAGCGTCCTTAATGGACTGGGCCTACCGGAGGATGATCCCAAGCGGGCCTGGGGATGATATCGGCAAGGTTCCTTCCAGGCTGATCCTGGCCGCCATCCTCATGCTTGGCGCTTTCATGCGTCTCTACCGGGCAGGTGATTTTTGCGGGAATTATTGGGACGACCCCTCCCAACCCCTGGAGGACGCCTGCCAGATCACCGAGTACCGGCATTTCTTCCTCTATGCCGGCTATCAGGTCGGGGAGCCCCTCTATGCCTACGCCATCGCCCTGGTTTTATATCTTTTTCCTAGTTTGCACGGCTTATTCGTCCAACGGCTTGTCTCGGCTATTTTTGATGTCACGGCCCTTTGGATTTATTACCTGCTAGGAAAGGAATTTGGCAAGCGCCGGATCGGCCTACTTATGGCCTCCTTTGGGGCAGTGAACCGCGCGCTTCTTATGATGCTTTTGAGTTACATGCGGTACATGCCCCTACCCTTGACCCTGGCTTTGGTCCTTCTTTTTTCCATGCGGATTTTCAAAAAACCTAATGCCGCCCATTTCCTCGAATGGGGCGCTTCCATCGCCCTGGGCTATTACACCTATACGGCCTTCAGGCCCATCGGGCCTTATGCCATCGCCGCAGTGCTGGCGTGGATATATTTTCGCGAAAAGGGAAAGAAGGCGGACCTGTGGAAATGGTTCCAGGGGTTAGGCTTATGTAGTTATCTTTCCATTCTCTTCCTCTACCTTCACCGGTATGTCCTGCCGGAGCAGTCCGGCTGGCGAATGGTCATTACCGCGCTTGGGGAAAGCTGGATCCTTGGAGTGTTCATATGCGGAGGGTTAGTCCTGGCTTTTATCAGGAACTACCAGGCGGCGGAGAAGGGAAAAGGCGATTGGGCCCTCATTCATTGGACCTACGGTGTCTTGCTTTGCGTATTGCTGGTCTATCCCATCATCGTGAATGGTGAGCTGCTTCGCCGGTTGAATGGAATGTCACTCTTGGCCCAAGGATCAGCACAACTTAACCTCTTTGAGATGATGGGGTCCTTAGCCGGTCGATTGCTGAAGACCATCCAATGCCTGGGTTACAGTGGCGGAGACCGTTCTGATATCAGCCTTTACGGCGATCCTTATTTCAACGTGTCCGACCTGGTATTCATTGTGCCAGGGGTGGTATTCGCCCTCAGCCGTCCCTCTTGGCCCCGCGTCTTCATTCTTTTGTGCGCGTTCGTGGGGATGAGTCCCCACATCCTGGGAGATCCCGGCGGGAACCGCCTCATTTCCAGTATCCCGCCTTTTCTCCTTCTCGGCGCTCTGGCGTTTAACCAGTTGATGGAATCATCGGCCCAGGCTCTGAAACCCTTTTCCCGGGCCGCATTCACTTCGGCCCTTTGGGTCCTGGTTTTGGGATTCGGCGGTTACACCTCATTTCAGAAAGTCTATAACCACTTCTTCACCCACATGACCCAGCTTCCGCTCCTCGCGCAAATGATCAACCAGGACGCGCCGAAATACCGGGTTTACGTGGCCTCGAACGAGGGTTACTTGCCGGAACAGGTAATGACCGAGGGAAAGACCTATTATCATTTTTCAGTAGAAGGCAATCCCATCGACTTGGAGGCCGGGGAGAAGGCTCCGGATGTGGTCGTCTTGTTCAAGACGGACCAGTTTCCTGTGCCGGATATTGTGGAAAGATTCAAGGCCCAATATCCCAAGGGGCAGTGGGAAAAAAGCCCCGCCTTCCCGGATCATCCCGATAGCACCGTTTTCCACCTGCGTCTCTTCATCCCAGGGGACCAGATTCCGGAAAACTCCGCCAAACTCATCTATATTCGAAGAGTCCCGCCCGGCCCTTGGGTCCGGAGATATTACAAATCGGATTATAAGATGGGGGTTGGTTTGATATTCGCGGAGGACCGGGTATCGAATTGGAACGCTCCGGCGCCGCATAAGCTGGATGACGGCGTCTCAGCGGGCCGGCTGGAAGGATGGTTCGAGGCCCCCAGGGACGGTAAATACATTTTCGCGGCGGAATTGGACCGTCCCGCGAACCTATGGCTGGGGGATAGGCTCCTACTTCGGCCTAGGCCTGGGAAATTAAAACATTACGAGACCACCGTTCATCTGGACCAGGGGAAATATCTTTTCAGCCTCAGGGTTTTCGATCCGATCGGCAGGGGATTTCCCTCGGTCAAGGTTTGTTACCCAGGCGAAGGGGTATGGAAGGCTTTGTAGAAGCCCCATGTTTTCCTGGCGGATTACCGGTTGAATCCCCATACTGGATTGAAACGTCTATCTCCAGATCAGCCTAGAATGTCCAAAAGTGGATGCTGGCAATATTGAATTCATTCCAGGAGTAAGGTTTGCCTGATTCATTCGCCCAAATAGTTTTCGCCATTTCCCTGAAGAAGTCCTTCACCTACAGGGTACCTGCTGCGCTGGAGGGGCTGGTAAAACCCGGCATGCGATGCCTCGTTTCCTTCGGCAGGCGCCAGGCGGTGGGGCTCGTCATGGGCCTTTCCCGCCAAGCCCCTGGGGATCTCAAGGGCTTGAAGCCCATCGATTCGATCCTGGACCCGGAGCAGTGCCTGGGGGAGGATTTGATGGAACTGGGACGCTGGATCGCGGATTATTACTACTGCTCCCAGGGTGAGGCTCTTTTCGCCATCATTCCGGCGGGGTACCGCAAAGCCGGAAGGGCTTTCCTTCAATTAACCCAACAAGGGCTGGAAAGACAGGCGGAGGTTGAAAGTATTCTCGCCAAGTCTGGGACTTTGAGGGGAGTGAACTGGGACAGTCTCAAGTATAAAAAAATACCCCTGACAGCTAGAACCAGGGCCCTGGCCGAGGCGTTGAAATCAAGCGGGTTGGCGGATGTCCTTGTGGCGGCTATCAAGGATGAGTCCGGAAGGAAGCGAAAAGAATTGGGAGCCTTCACCCAGCCCCACAAGCTCCAACCCCAGCAGCAAAAAGCTTTGGATTCCATCGTCAAATCCCTGGATGCCGGGATATTTCATCCCTTCCTTCTCCAGGGCGTGACCGGATCCGGAAAGACCGAGGTCTATCTCCAGGCTATCAGCCGGACGCTCAGCCAGGGCAAACAGGCCATTGTCCTCATCCCTGAAATCGCCCTGACTCCCCAGACGGTGGAACGGTTCACGGGCAGGTTCGGGGACCAGGTAGCGGTATTCCACAGCCGTCTTTCGGCGGGGGACCGAATGAGGGAATGGAGGAGAATGGCCCTCGGCCAGGCGAAAGTGGCGGTAGGCGCCAGGTCGGCGCTATTCGCCCCGGCTCCCAAGCTGGGGCTGATTGTGGTGGATGAGGAGCATGAGTCAACCTACAAACAGGAAGACGCCCCTCGGTACCATGCCCGTGACGCGGCGGTGAAAAGGGCCCAAATCTGCAAGGCGGTAGCCCTGTTAGGGAGCGCCACACCTTCGTTGGAATCGGTGCAGAACGCAAGGGCCGGCAAATACACCCTCTTGACCATGCCTGAACGAATCAATCGAAGGCCCCTTCCGGAAATAAAACTTGTGGATCTGAGGGAGGAATGGGCGGTACGGGGAGAGGACCGGCCGGTATTGTCCATCGCCCTTAGGGAAGCGATTCGGGAAACTTTGGAAAAGAAGGAACAGGTCCTTCTTTTTTTGAATAGACGGGGATTTCAAACCCTTCTCTTATGCATGAAATGCGGGGAACAGGTTCATTGCCCCTCTTGCGCCATCCCAGTCACGCTTCACCGCAATCCTGGAAAAGTTTCCGGCGGGGCTGAGGGCAAGCCTGTTGTGATATGCCATTACTGCAACTGGCAGGGGCCCTTGCCTGAGACCTGCGCCAAGTGCGGGGATAAGGCCGTCCGGGCCGTCGGTTTGGGCACCCAGAAGGTGGAGGAGGAAGTCATGGCCGCGTTCCCCAAGGCCCGAATTGCGCGCATGGACTTGGACACCACCAGGAAACAGGGGAGCCACGACGATATCCTCGGGAAATTCCGAAAGAAAGAAATCGACATCCTCATTGGGACCCAGATGATCGCCAAGGGTCATGATTTTCCGGGAATCACGCTGGTGGGTGTGGTGGGCGCGGACGTCGGACTTTCCCTGCCTGATTTTCGGGCGTCGGAAAGGGTTTTCCAACTCATGGTGCAGGTGGCGGGCCGGGCCGGACGGGCCGACAAGGAGGGGGTCATCTACTTACAGACTTTTCATGGGGAACATACCGCCATTCAGGCCGCAGTCAAGCATGACACGGGGGCTTTTTGGGAAGGGGAACTGGAACTTCGAAAAATTTTGGAATACCCGCCCTTTACACGCCTGGGATTAATGATGTACCGGAGTAAGTTTGAGAAAAAGGCCAGAGAAATTGCTGAAAAAGCTGGGGTGTTTTTGAAAAAAAACGCGTCGAGCCTGGGAGTCCGGGTTTATGGCCCGGCCCCGGCGGGGATCGCCAAACTCAGGGGCCATTATCGGTTCCAGATTTTATTGAAAGCCATGAAAGCGCAGTCCATCCGCCAGTTGGTTCAATTTCTGGATGACAAAATGACAGAGCCCCATCCTGGGGTATTCCGTGTGGTTGATCTCGATCCCCAGTCAATGTTGTAATATTTCCAAGGTTCCTTTTCTTTAAAATCCCACTTTTTTAAACCTCAATAACTCAACTTTGGCAAGTTTTTAGGATGTTGATTCTTCCCCCTCTTGAAGAGGGGGATTAAGGGGAAGTTAGACTTGTTTCTGGTTTCAGCAATAACTAATACCCCCCTATCCCCCTTTTCAAAGGGGCTTATATAGTTAACTCCCTTTTCCTTCTTTTGCCTTCTTTTTTTCAGGCGTTTTTTGTTTATTTGCGGGCATATCGTCCTTTCGGGAGTGAAGTAAATAAGTCCCTTTTCAAAGGGGGGGGAATAGCTATCTAAAGCAGGCCGCTAGGAATTTGCCAAAGTTGAGTCAATTTAAAAATAATGGTTTAACCTTAAAATATTTTTGAAAGGAATTGCGACTCGCCCGTCTAGAGGGTGTGAAGATGAAAAACCTGAGGTTCTAGTTAATAGATCGCTCTGGATGGGAGAAGGGTCATGAAAACATTAAGCAAACATAAGCTGATCGTTTTTTGGGTAGGTTCTTTAACCAGTTTTATCACGGTTATTTGGATAGGGTTGTTTCTCTTTGGCCAGTTAGACCGTTTTAGTAACGGTAATTTTGCTATCCCGCAAATATTTGTGTCTTTGCATGAAAATTCCAATGAAATCGCCAAAGTCATCAACCACGATAAAGTTATTCATCTGAAAATTAAGCAAGATATCGGACATATTCAGCTTCTCTTTGATCCCAATCAGGGACAAACCGATCCCCAGATGAGATTCCTTGCGCCTGTTAGCCATTTCTCCCTTTATTTGTCGCCAGCCGAAGCTTTGAACGCCCAGAAAAAGTTGGAAGATAGTAAGTTGGGAATTTTAAAGCCATCCGCGAAGGTTCTGGAGCATTCCTCGAAAGTACCTGATGTTTTATGCTTGAGGATCCTGGGCGGAAACCGAAGAGTAGCATTCGTGAAGATAGAAAAGGTCGAGCGGAAGGGCAATTTGGTCTTCGGGAGTTTATTGGTAGGTGGCCATACCCATTTGTCCCGGGATGGTAAAACTGGCGAGAAGGAGCAAACCCCTGGGTAATTTAAGCTAATTATTTGAAATTGCCGATTGGACAAATGGGGAACGTCATTGTCAAACGGGTTGTATTTCGTAAGGGTGACGGCTAATGGCAAAAGCCAAATTCTGAAGCTGGTGGTCTTGCGGTAAAAAAAGTAAGAATTTTGAATTTCAAGCAAATCCAAGGAATCCCATATATGCCAGCCTTCAATAAAGCCTTTAATGGGGTTGGTATGATACCGATCTCATTATGTATTTGTAGATGATCGGCATATCCGTGGCTAGGAAATGTTTTAAAAGGGTGTGACTTTCAATAAGAAGTGAAATGCTGACTGGCTTGGCTACAAATTCGGCTCATGAAATTCGGAACTAATTCAGTTATTAATACCCCAAATTAAGATCGTAAAGTTCCCGATTAGGCTTTTAATAACATACCCGATCAGGACTCACTCCAGAATCCCTCAAGGATGAGACTTATATTGGTTGATCTTTATGACCGCTTGGTGAATTTAAGTCGTGAGAACCGTTCCTATTGCGGAAGGAAACGATAAGAAGTAAATTGTGATAGAAAAATATATACGGGCTGATGAAAAGCCCCGCTTTTAAAAAGCTCATCCTCCTCTCAATAAAATATATATGGAGTGAAAGTGAAAAAGTTCATTTGGTTCATCTTGTTGTTTTGCTTTTCGTTACGGCAATTAGCTTCCGCGGATCCCATCATTGGCCTGTGGACTGGGTTATCCGAAATCACGGGCCAAACCAGTTATGACATTACCTTCGCCGGTTATTCACCGATGACTATCAATAACCAGATTGTTGGAACCTATAACGGCGAAAGCAAGTTGGAATACAACTTGAACGCGGATTTGCTTGATCTGGGGGCGGATCTCAATCTGGGAAGAGGGGATTTCCTCGTCTCGGTGGATTACGCCTTTTCCTTTTTCGGGGCGAGCCAGTCTTTCAGGGACAGGGATTGGATTACTCAATCTCTTTACAACGATTACTACAATTCCGCGATAGGGGACACGATCTCTACAGGTGTTGAAACACCGGCACGAATTTTCAGCCTCCTTATCAAGAAGAGGCTGACCTCTTTCGGCCCCAATGATGGTTGCGGCGTGAATGTCCAATTGGGATATGAGCACCAGAATTGGGGGACCTTTTATGTTTACAATTACGCTGGTTTTTATGGGCCATTTATTATTGGCGGTACATCCAACCAATCTGTGAGCGCGGCTTCACCCACACCGGTCTTAAGTTATGAAATAAACTATAACAATTACTTCATCGGCTTGAATTTCGACTTTGAGCTCAACGCGGGTCTTCACGGCGGATTTGGGGCCGATGTCGGACTATGCGATTTTAACGACATGGACCACCATCTTCTTCGGGATTTGGTTATGCAAGGGAATGGAAGCGGTTTTTCAACTATTCTAAAGGGGGATTTAAGATGGGATCTCGCCCAAGGGTGGTTTCTTACTGCCTATGGGCAATATATAACTTTCTCTAACACTGGAACCCAGATACAAACCGATTATTCGCAAAGCTTGCCGGCCAGCGACTTGGTGAACGATCAAGTGAATTCCTATCAGTATCGTGTCGGTTGTGAATTCTCTTATGATTTTAATACAGGCACAAAAGGTCAGGAGCCAGATTCTAAGCACCTGAAAACTCAAGAGGTTTTAGGAAATTGTTTTTCAGCGCAGTTTAACCGTAAAATAAACCTATGAAATACAATAGATACCTAAGACATTTACTCGCTATTTTGGCTATTGGAATTCTCAGGTTTGGTTTGGCTCCCAAAGCCCTGGCGCAATCTGATGATTCGAACCTTCTCAAACCCGCCGAGAAGCCCGAAGTCACTCATCATTACAACCATAGGGCCAAACCCAAGAAGAGAAAAAAGAGGAAACAAAATTTTAAAATAAAGGTTGATAACAAAACTCCCCAAGAGCAGGAAAACGTCTCGGATCAAAATATTGTCTCGGACCAGGCCGACAGTAAGGATTCCAAAAAGGGCCGCTGAATTAAACCCCAAATTAATTAGGAGGAGTTATGTCTCTCACGCCTTCCACCATGATGGAATTGGGAACTCCAGCCCCTGATTTTCACCTGCCGGATGTGCAATCAGGGCATATCCTGAGCCTGGCAGATTTCTCATGCAAAAAGGCTCTCTTGATCATGTTCGTCTGCAGGCATTGCCCCTATGTCCAGCACGTCAAGGGGGAACTGGCTTGTTTGGGAAAAGATTACGGTCCCAAAGAGGTTGGTATCGCGGCTATCAGTTCCAACGATTCCGTGAAATATCCGGACGATTCCCCGGAGAGTTTGAGACAAATGGCCAAGGAAATAGGCCTCAATTATCCTTTGCTTTTTGACGGGACCCAACAAACGGCCAAAGCCTACCGGGCGGCCTGTACGCCGGAGTTTTACCTATTCGACAGGGAATTCCATCTGGTTTACCGGGGCCAATTGGACGACAGTCGGCCCGGAAACGGCCTGCCTGTCACGGGAAAAAGCCTGAGGGAAGCCCTGGATGCCCTATTGGAAGGGCGTCCCAGTCCAAAGGATCAAAAACCCGGCGTTGGCTGCAGCATCAAGTGGAAACCTGGTAATGAGCCTGATTATTTCCGCTGAAAAAAGGTGTTTATCGGTTCCGCCCTTTTACCTTTATTTATTGGCCCAGCTTCCCTAAAATAAAATCCTGTTCCTAAAGAAAACCGCCAGGTTGAACGTTCCAAACCAATTATTTACCCCATTGGAGGAAGCGTGATCACGCATGAAAGCGATGGATCTGCCGCACCTGGGCAGAGTCTAACCGAGTCCGGGGATAACAAACTTCGGAACGCCCTTTCTCAAGCCCCTTTTATTTTATTCGCGCTGGACCGCAACGGTATTTTCACCCTCTCTGAAGGGGACGGGCTTCATTCCCTCGGGTTGAAACCAGGAGAGGTTGTGGGCCGTTCCGCCCTGGATATGTACCAAAAAAACCCACCGCTCATCGAGGAAATTCGCCGGGCCTTGCGGGTGGAAAATTTCACCTCCACCTCGCGGGTTGAAAATTCCGTTTTTGAGACAAGGTACTCATCCCTTTTGGACGCCGACGGCCGATTCAATGGCGTGGTGGGTTTTTCCTTGGACGTCACCGAATGGGACAAAAGGGAGGAGGTTTTCAAGCACAGGGTTGAGTTCGGAAAGCTCATCAGCGCTTTGACCTCCCACTTCATCAATCTGCCCATTGATAAGATCGACGCGGGCATCCAGCAGGCGCTCCAGACGATCGGCCGTTTTATCAAGGCGGAACGGATTTACATATTCATGGAAAGCCATGGCGCCGTAGTCACGCCCGCATTTATATGGTCTGCCGAGGACGCGCCCCCTCCCATCAACTGGCCGAAAAACATGAAGTTGTCGGATTATCCCTGGTTCTTTGACAAGCTGAACCGCCTGGAGACAGTGTTGCTGGGAAGCCCCGAGGACCTGCCTCCTATCGCGGTCAAGGAAAAGGAATTTCTCATCAGTTGGGGCATCAAGTCCATCATAAGCGTCCCCATGGTGTCCGCCGGCCGGATCATCGGTTTCATGACCTTCAGCACCCTCCGGGAGGCCCGAGATTGGGACACCGACGACATCGCTTTTTTCCGAATCGCGGGCGATCTGTTCGCGGGCACCCTGGAGCGTAAACGTAGCGAGCTCGCTTTGAGGGAGAGCGAGGAGAAATTCAGGGAGCTTTTCAACAAGGCTAATGACGCGATCTTCCTTTTCCCCATCTCCGACGACGCGGTACCCGGGAAGTTTATGGAGGTCAACGACATCGCCTGCTCCAAAATCAGCTACCTTCGTGAGGAATTGCTCCACATGACCCCCTACGACCTCGCCGTACCCGAGGACGTGAACGGGATGCCAAAGCATTTCAGGGCCCTATTAGAAAAGGGGCAGCTGATTGGGGCTGAGAGGTCCTATCTCTCGAAAAACGGGTTGAAGATCCCTTTCGAGATCAATTTTTACGTTTTCAATTGGAACGGCCGGAAGGTGGTCCAAGCTGTCGCGAGGGACATCACCGACCGGAAGAGGGCTGATGAGACCATCCGGCACCAGGCCTATTACGACGTCCTGACGAACCTTCCCAACCGGACTCTCTTCAAGGACCGCCTGGAACAGGCCATGAAAACCGCCAAGCTGAACAACCAGTTGCTCAGCGTGCTGGTCCTGGACCTGGACCGCTTCAAGAACATCAACGAGACCCTGGGTCACCAGGTGGGGGACAAGCTCTTGGTGGCTGTGGCCGAGAGGCTCCTGGACGTCCTCAACCAGAACGAGACCATAGCGCGCTTCGGAGGCGACGAGTTCACCCTGCTCCTGCCGCAAGTAAGCAAGATTGAGGACGCCACTGAGCACGCGCAAAAGATCATCGAACTGCTCTCTACGCCATTCAAGCTCAACGGCCATGAGCTCCACGTGACCACCAGTATCGGCATTGCCTTCTACCCGGAAGACGGCGAGAATCCCGAGGTCCTCATGAAGAACTCCGAGACCGCCATGTATCGGGCTAAGGAGCAGGGAAGGAACAACTACCAACTTTATGCCTCTGTCATGAACGTGAGCGCCTTCAAGCAGCTGCTCATGGAAAACAACCTCCGGAGGGCGTTGGAAAAAGAGGAGTTCGTCGTTTATTACCAGCCGCAGATCGACATGAAAACCCAGAAGGTCATCGGCGCGGAGGCCCTGGTTCGCTGGCAGCACCCAGACCTCGGCCTGGTGTTTCCGACGGAGTTCATCGGCTTGGCCGAGGAAACAGGGCTGATCGTTCCCATCGGGGAATGGGTGATCCGCCACGTGTGCCAGCAGATCAAGAAATGGCACGAGGCAGGGAATGACAAGTTCTGCATTTTCGTCAACCTGTCCGGGAGGCAGTTCCAGCAGAAGAACCTGGTGAGCAGTATTTCCCAGATCCTTCAGGAAACCGGCATGGATCCCCAATACTTGGGACTGGAAATCACCGAGACCATCGCCATGAAAAACGCCGACTTTACCATCCTGGCCCTGAACGAATTCAAAAAAATGGGGATCCATCTTTCCTTGGACGATTTCGGGACTGGATACTCCTCGTTAAGCTACTTGAAGCGCTTCCCCTTGGAGACCCTGAAGATCGACAAGTCCTTCGTGCGGGACATTACCATCGACCCGAACGACGCCGCCATCGTCACGGGGGTCATTGCCCTGGCCCACAGTTTGAAGCTCGAGGTAGTGGCGGAGGGTGTGGAGACCGAGGGACAGCTGACTTTCCTGAAAAACCACGACTGCGACCACGTCCAGGGGTATTTCTACAGCCACCCCTTGCCGGGGGAAAGCTTCCTGAGGGCCATCCAGGGCTTGGCCAACCTCAAGCCTATCTAAGCTTCCGACGCATCGCCCGCTCGATCTCGCGGTTGGCTTCCTTTTCCCTCAGCTTATCCCGCTTGTCCACGGTGGATTTGCCCTTGGCCAAGGCCAACTGAACCTTTACTTTTCCCGACTTGAAATAAAGCCTCAAGGGCACCAGGCTGAGGCCCTTTTCATGGACCCTCCCGGCTAATTTATTGATCTCTCCCCGGTTGAGCAGGAGCTTGCGGGGCCTGATGGGATCGGGATTGTAGCGGTTTCCCTGGGCGTAGGGGGACACGTGCATCCCGTAAAGGAAAATTTCGTTCTTCTCGACCCGGCCGAAACTGTCCTGAAGGTTGGCCTTGCCCAGGCGGATGGATTTCACCTCGCATCCGGCCAAGGCGATGCCGGCCTCCTGGCTTTCCAGGATGAAATAATCGAAATGGGCTTTCCTGTTTTGTATGGTTGGGGCTCTATCCGCCATGGTTCCTCGCCAAAATCAGCCGCTGGAACAGCATATCCACCGCCAGGACTTTGACTTTCAATATATCACCAAATCTCACTACCGTTCCTCGATTTCCCTTGAGGGTCAGGGATTCGGGATCATAGCGGAGTCCCTCTTCCGCGATGTTTTCCAGGGGAATGAAGCCCTCAAGGCCGTAAGGCTCCAGCTCGACGTAAACGCCGTAAGCGGTCATATGCCGGACAGGGCCGGAGTATTCCTTGCCGACCTTGTCCTGCATGAATCTCAACTGCATGACTTTCTGGCCCTCTCTTTCGGCCTTTTCAGCCGCCCTTTCCCGCTCACTGCAATGGGCAGCCAAGCGGTCGTAGGTGGAGGTTTTGGAGGCAGCGTCCCGGGCCTGGAAGGATTTTTTCATGGCGCGGTGGACCACCAGGTCTGGATATCGGCGGATGGGGGAAGTGAAATGGCAGTAGGACCTCAGGGCCAATCCGAAATGGCCGAGGTTCCTTGTGGAATAAACCGCCAACTTCATGGACCTCAGGGCCAGCATGGTGATCAAGGGGGCGAGGGGCTTGCCCTTCACGGACTCCAGGAGGGCGCTTAAGCCCAAGGGAGTCCCCAACTCGGATGGCTTGAAGGGAACACGGTAGGCCTTCAAAAAAGCCGTCAAATCCTCGAAATCAGAGGGCTGGGGAGGCTCATGGATGCGGTAGAGGGCCGGGATTCCTTTTTGGGTGAGATAAGTTGCGACAGCCTCGTTGGCCGCGACCATGAAATCCTCGATAAGCCTGTGGGTTTCCAAGTGCTCCAACTTGCGGACGTCTTGGACCAGCCCGTCGGGACCCATGATCGCCCGGACTTCCGGCAGGTCGAAATCCATCGAGCCCTGGTCGCGCCGTCCCGCTCGGATCAAGCGGGAAAGGCGGAGCATATCCTCCAGCATGGGGCGTAATTTATCGTATTTACTCCGGACCGCGGGCGCCGCGGTACCGTCCAAAACCTGCTGGATTTCCTCATAGGTGCCGCGCCGGGCGCTTTGGATGAGGGTGGACGCAAACTCGGTGCCGAGCAATTTACCCTCGAGGTTGTAATCCAGGAAAGCGGAGAGGGCCAGGCGGGGAACGCCTTCCCGAAGGGAACAAAGACCGTCGGAAAGGGAATGGGGAAGCATCGGAAGCACTCGGTCCGGCAAATAGACACTGGTGGCCCTTTCCTGGGCCTCCGCGTCCAGGGGGGTGCCCTCTTGCACGTAATGGGAAACATCGGCGATATGGATGCCCAGCCGGTAGCGTACGGAGGACTCCCGGCTGAGGGAAATGGCGTCGTCGAAATCCTTGGCGTCAGGGCCGTCGATCGTGAGGATCTGAGTATCGCGGAGGTCCAGCCGCCCTTTCCAATCCTCCTCGGTGGGGTTTTCTGGAAAGTTCTTGCATTGGTTCTCGACTATATGCGGGAATTTCTCGTTCCATTTGTATTTCTTGACGATGGCCAGGATATCAACCCCTGGATCGCCCGCGAAACCGAGGATTTCCTCCACGACCCCTTCCATGCGCCGGCCCTCGCTCGGCCATTGGGTGATCCGCGCCACCGCCTTCTGGCCTTCCTTGGCCTCGGGGGGGACCCGTTCCAAGTGGACCCAGTGGACCACCTTTTGGTCATCGGGTTTCAGTAGATAACCCGTTTTCGTCTTGCTCAAGACCCCGACGATTGTCGGGTGGGCCCTCTTCACGACTGAAACGACCACGGCGGAAAACCGGTCCTCCTTTCGGGAATCCTTGGAGATCCTGGCGCGGATGGTATCCCCGCTCAGGATTCCTTTCATTTCCCTGGGGGGAAGAAAAGCGTCTGTCGAGCCGTCCTCGGGGATGAAAAACCCGAAACCCTTCTCGTTTCCTTGGACTAACCCGATTTTTTCGAACTGGCCCGCGATGGTCTTGGGCTTGTGGGCGTGCTGCTTGACGGAGGGATGTTCCCCTTTCTTGTGGTGGCTTTTTTGCTTGGGGTGAAAACCCTTGTTTCTATGCTTTCTTGACAATTTTTAATCCTTTGAATTGTTTATCCATGGATGATTTTAACCGCTGGAGGCCCATTTTAGGGCTTTCTTCGATTCACCGGCTGCCTTGGACCCGGCCGGGGCCTAGCCGTGTACTTGGCCGGGGGGCATGTCCCGGCCAAGTGGCGGCTCGAAGAGTCGTCCCTTGATGGCCCGATCATTTTGCCTTTTATCGAATGGACGTTTGAAATCTGTTCGAGTGAGGAAGGGAAACCGGCTGACCTCGGGTCGGGGGAGTGGCCCCGGACCAACACCCCGTTGCTAATTGGGTTTGGTACTTAATTTAAGCTACGATCTTCCATAAGACAAGGGCTTATGGAAACAAAGGATTCAGGCTCATGAATATCTCTAAAAAGTATTTTTGGACGATGTCCGGAAATTATTGTAACATTAGCGCTTTCAGAGGCTTTTTTCCCAACGCGGAAGTGGCGAAATTGGCAGACGCACTAGATTCAGGTTCATCTAGTGGGCCTTTGTGAGGGCTCCACTCACACCTTCCACACCACGGCTCAAACTTTTTCGAAAATCCTTGTGGGACCTTAATTTCATTGTTCCTAGCGCAATTGAGAGGCTTCCGGTCGAAAAAATTTTTCGCCGGAGGCCTTTCTTGCTTCTGGCAGTCAGTGGCAGTCAAAGGCAGTCAAGACCGGTAAAAACCGAGTGCGAAAGACTTTCATAAGAAACAGGTTGGTCAATCCAAATCGTAAAAAAATCTAGTGTGTCCCTCAAAATGATATTTGGAAAAATCACTAACACACTTGAGTTGTTCTCTAGTGTGTTCCCCAAGTTAAATACGAAATCTAATGGTGGATTTAACGCCCATAAGATATTTAGCCTACTGTCTTCCCCTCGTTTTACTTGGCTTTTGAAGCAAAAAAAGTTTAAAGGGGGATTATGTGGCAATCTCTTTAGGGCAAATATAAGTATTAAGCAGTGGAATGTAACCAATGGGGGTTGCACTTATCTTCAAATTCCCAATGATTTTAAATTCACAAAAAATATCAGAAAATCTCATGATTTTTGGTTTGTGGTTAAGATCAAACACAAAAAAGAGTACAACGCTGGGTGGGCCTAAGGGCTTGCGAGGGGTTGTATTATTTCTTAATGAATATTTTCACCTAACGCGGTAGTGAATGCCGTTTCAATTTTTCACCACAAGCTACTTTCGCGACTTGCGGGGAAATTGTCTTGAACGATCGTGTTTTTCAAGGAACCGTGGAAATTAAAACCACCGTAGCCGGCTCCAATCCGGCCGAAGTGGCGGTAAGGGTGACAGGGCCAGCCTCGTTGGTGGATCCGACTACGGCCATGCAAAGTCCGTTGAACGCCTTGCGATGCGCGGGCCCTTCCCCCACCTTGTCCCGCTCATGGCTGGAGGGGTCGCCGTTGGCCACACCCGCCACCAGCCCAGGTCCAGTCACCCGGAAAGTCACCTCGTTTCCCGCCGTGGGCACGATACGGTTCTCCGAGTCGAGTATTTCCACCTTGACGGGCATTTCATCTTCGCCATCCGCCAAAAGCCCCGTTTGGTACGGCGTCAAACGGATTTTGGCGGGCGCACCGGCGGTTTCCACTTTGTCTTCCGCCGCCACCATTCCATCCTTGCTGCCCTTGGCGGAAAGTGTGCCGGGTTCGTACTTCACTTTCCACTCCATATGCCCGTCTTTTGGGTTGTCCTTTACACCCAGGCTTTTGCCATTCAGGAACAGTTCCACCTGATCGCAGTTGCTGTAGGCCCAAACCGCGATTTCGCGGCCTTCTTTTCCCTTCCAAGTCCAATGCGGAAGGAGATGCACCATGGGTTTGCCGGTCCAAACGGATTGGTAGTAATAAAAGTTATCCTTGGGGAAACCGCATATATCCATCAACCCAAAATGGGAATTGATGCAAGGCCACCAGTAAGGCGTGGGTTCGCCCCTATAGTCGAAACCCGTCCAGACAAAGCAGCCCGCCATGTAGGGACGGTCGATGGCTTGCCACGTCTCTTCCGCCGTGTTGGCCCACCCGGGGGGATTGACGTCGTAGGCGCTCACGTAGCCCTTATCCTTGGCGTCCGCGTAGATACCCCTTGTGGAAACCGTACTGCCAGTCTCGCTGCCGAAAATCGGTATTTTGGGGTGGTTTTGGTGATAGGGTTCGTATTCCTTAGGATGGTAGTTGAAGCCTTGGAGGTCCACCACGTTGGAGAGCCCGGAGCCGAATCCCCCGTTCATGGCACAGGTAATGAGACGGGTCTTATCCAGACCTAGGATCATTTTTTTCATGGCTTCTCCCCTAGCTTGCCCTGTGGGCGAGCCCTGCAGGGCTTCCTCGTTGCACAGGGACCAAAGGATGACGCTGGGGTGGTTCCGGTCCCTCAGGACCATGCTGCGCACTTGGTCGAGAATTTCCGGCGTGTCGCCCAGCTTGCGGTTCTCATCCATCACCAACACGCCCTTCCGGTCGCACTCGTCGAGCAATTCGGCCGCCGGGGGATTGTGCGAGCATCGGTAGGCGTTGGAGCCCATATCTTTCAGGCGGTCCAACCGGTAAGCAAAAATACGGTCAGAAATGGCGATTCCGATCCCCGCGAAATCCTGGTGATTGCAGGTTCCCTTAATCTTGACGGGCCGGCCGTTCAGGAAAAACCCCCTCCCTATGTCAAAGCGGATGGTACGAATGCCAAAGGGGGTCGTAACGCTGTCCACCACATTGGACCCCACCATGACATTTGTCTCGAGGGTATAAAGATATGGGTCTTCCAACGACCAAAGGTGGGGCCGGGCCAAGGAGATCTTTTGGGAAAGAACGGTTTTAGAACCGGCCCCCAAAATCTTGGTCCCCGATAGCTTGCCGACGATCTTGCCATGGGCATCCTTTACCTGGGAAACAAGGCGGAAAGCCTTTTTCACTCCAGCCGCATTGATCATGGAAGTTTCGATCCGGACGGCGGCTTGGGTAGGGTTGGATTCCCGGTTGGTAGCGGAAACCACGCATACGCCCCAAGGTTCCACATGCAAGGGGTAGGCCTTGTTAATCCAAACGTGGCGGTAGATGCCGCCTCCCTCATACCACCAGCCCTCGGAATCGCGCGCATCCACGTACACGGTTAAAACGTTCTTTCCTCCGTAGTTGGCGGCTTGCGTGATGTCGTAGCGGAAACCCGTGTAACCGCTCAAATGGCGGCCCAACAACTTGCCGTTCAGCCAAACACGGCTGTCCCGGTAAATGCCGTCGAAGTCAATCCACAAGGCCTTCCCCTTATCCGAAATCGGAAGGTCGAAGGTCTTTTGATACCAAGCCGCGTTCTTGGGAAGGAACCCGTGGCTGCCGTCGGCATTGAAATCGAAGGTGCCTTCCACCACGAAATCGTGGGGGATATGGATTTTTTTCCATCCCTTAGTGTAGTAACCCGGCATGGCCGCATCCGGAATTTTTTCAACCCTGTCGGGGGATAACAGATCGGCTTCTTTAATGTTTCCTCCTCCCCAGATGTTTTCGACCAGGACCGCCGCCTCATTGGAGCCGCCTTCCTTCCAGACCGGGTCCAGGTCAATGTCGAAGGAGTCGTTCCACCCCTCGTGGTAAATCATTTTTTTTCCGTTAACGTAAACGGTACAGTTGTCGTCCACTCCCGCGAAATGAAGCACCCGGTGGGGGCCCGGGAAATCGGGCATAACCGCCCGGCACAAGGCGAATCCAGGTTTGTTGTCGAAAAGGTCCTTTCCGTTGACGGCATCCTTCCAATCTGATCCGGAGGTTTTCACTCCCGTAGCGCCCAGGGATTTCTCAATATCGGCGGGTTTTGTTTTCCAGGGCCCCTGATAACGCCAGTTAGTGATCACAATGCCGTTATTAATCTCCGATCCGCTGATGGTTCCCAAACGGAATCGCCACTCCGCATCCATAAGGATGCGTTCACGCCCAACCCCTTCGTGGCCAATTACTTTCAGCGGCAAAAGGATAACGGAAACCAGCAAAAACCGGGTAAACGCGTGATTTTTCAAAATTCCTCCATGTCAATTCCAGGAAGTGGAGAATTTATTTCTTCAATGAAAGGCCCGCTGTTATTCGTGTGTAAATATTTTAACAGGAAGAATACGAACTTCCTGGGATGAAACTATGGCGAAGTGTTTTCCGGGAAATTATTGTGTGGGAGTCGGACAGACCTTATAAGCCAACCGCATATCGTCAATGTAGATATTTCCCGTACCATTAGTCGTATTTGCGTTGAGAATGAAATATATGTCACTGAGTTGTGAACCAGGAGTAATTTTACCTGCTGTAAAATCGATGACCCAGGTGAGGGCTTGTTGCCCTGCGGTGATGTTGGGCTGGTTCTTTGGGAGGCAGATGGGTTGGTAGTAATTATTGGTTGCTGATGAGTCGGCCCAAAGTTGGAGTTGTTGGTATCCCGCCCCTTGGATTACCGAGGCATCGATGTAGACATCCGCGATTAACATGGAATAATCGTTCCAGCTCATTCCCGGTATGTTTTTAGTGTTATAAAAGAATATTTTGTCGTCCCAATTTTCGACCGTGCCGTTCGTCATCGGGGCCGATAGGATATCGACATCCAAGGACATATTTCCCTGAGTGGCATATAGGGGCGAAAGGGAATAAACGACTGTGACTCCTGAATTAACGCCAGTGACGGGTCCTGTTCCGAATGTTTGCCCGCCATTACTAATATTACTTAAATCCGAAGAACTATTAAAAGTTTGCAAAATATAAGGGTAACAATTAGAGGAAGACAATGGTGACATGGTGGTGATGGAAGGGAATTTGGTTGTGCAACCCGGTTCAAGCAAGGTCAATAGCCCCAAAAGGACCAAGCCGATAGCCGTGAATAGCGAGTTTTTCATGACAGGCCTTTCTTTCTTCTCCTGCATCGGCCGAGGCTGGAGATCCTCTCTCACCGGAACATTATTAAAATTGGATTTCATAACTCAACTCCATGAATTGATTATTGACGGTGCCTTGGGCGGGGTTCCCAGGCATCAGGTTCCCCTTTGTCCAATCGTAATCCAAGTAGATGTTGGAATTGCGGTTGACCTTGATAATGCTGGAAAACCTCAGGCTCATGATGTTGCCGTCGACGGTGAAAGGCGCGTAATGCCCAAGGTCTTTGTTGTCATACACGTAGGAATAATGGGCCCAAAGTGTTTGGTGAAACACTCCGTCATTATCCATGTATTGATAGCCTGCGTCGGTTCCCTTCGAATTCTGCTGGCTGATGGCGGCGGCGATTTCCCAAACCGGCAAAAGGTCGACCCGCAACCCCCCGATGATCCAGGAACTGGTCAAGGTCCCCAGGTCGCTGGTGGTTTGCTCGTAACGAATATTTGAGCCAATTTCCAAGTCCCGGTCCCAGCCCAAAGAGGGCCCCAAATTAAATGAAGGGCCCGCGTTGACATAAGTGAAATTCCGGATGGGAATCAAGGCAGTGTTGAAAGGAAGGTCCACGGGAATATATCCCGTTTGTGCGTTGTTGATGACCATATTGCTGAATATTTCCTTGACCCGGTAGGCGGAACCCTTGATCCATAGGGTTTCCTTCCAAAGCAATTTCAGGTCGGTTTCCAGGCCGAATCCTTCCCGGTTGGGGGTGGCCATACCGTAGGGGAAGGTATTATCCTGGGTGCGGTCGTAAAAGCCGAAGATGTCTCCGGGGCGTGGCACATCCGGCAAGACATTCTGGTAGTTCAACATGGGGTGGAAGAGGTCGGGCGAGGTCATGGAGGGTGCCGTGAGTCCATTGACTAAGGAGACGCCGTCCTGCCGGGTCTGTGCCAAGGGGGAATAATAGTAGGGGCCGACGTTAAGGTAATTCACGCTAAGCGTGGAATGACCGAACTTGACGTAAGGGCCAGCCATCACCGCGTAATCCCCGATCACCCGGCCAGGGTTCCGCTTGTCGTCCTGGTAATTGGAATAGGAGTACTCGCCAGTTCCCCCGACATAACAATCGTCCCCTAACCCGACCTTGATGTCGGGTTTAAGGCTGCCGATCAAGTATTGGTGCGCCCAAGTCGCGGGATTCTCCGGGTCGTAGGGGGAACCAGGTTGTTCCGTATCAAGGGGTTCATCCAGGATGATGCCGTAGGAATCCAGGCCCAACTGCAGGGAGGTCCCGCCCAAGTACCACTTCCTGGATTTCAACCCCGCAGTCCCCGCGAAAATCCAGTCGGTGTACTGGTTGGAGCCGAAATAAGAGCCGCTGTTGTAATTGTACCCGTTGCGGATCATGTGGATAAAGGCCGAGGCCTTCAGGGAATCCAGGGCGCCGGAATCAGGCCACATCACCGACTCACCCACCCTCAATCCCCGAAACGGCCAGTTAGGCTCGTCGTTGAAGAAGTTCTCGTATTTGACCCGGTTGTCCCAGCGGCTCCACATTTCCGGAGCATAGGCCAGGTCAAGACTGTTTCTGTTCCATATCGTGAAGGGGGTGTAAGACTCGTCGAAATCGCCCAAAGTAGCCGAGAGCCAGGGCGGGTTGAAATCCAGGGAGATCCGGCGCAGGTTAAATACAGGCGTGTCGTTGGGTATCAGTGAGGATTGCAGCCTCAGGATCGTGTCCCAACTGACTTCCTTGGAGATGGTTCCCATCGGTTCCAAGTCCAAGTATCCCAGGGTTGTCCGGGTACCGGGATTTCCATTGATATAAACCGGATAATTCCCAATGAATTGTTGGGAATACCCGTAAGCCAGTCCCAGGCCGTGTATTGAAATGGAAGGGTTCTGGTTGAAGCCCATCAACTTCTTTCTGAGGTTGTATTGCTGGGCCTCCAATTCGGTGGCTTCTGCCTGGAGGGTTTTTAACTTTTCTTTAAGAGACTTGAGTTCGTATTGGTAGGCTTCCTGGAGGCTGTGGAGGGATTTGGCGGCCTGGGCCCGGACCACGGCCATTTCGGCGGCGGATTGTTTTGCAGGCCCGGCAGCGGTGACCGGGGCGGTTCCTGTTTCCTGTAACGGTTCGAGCGTGCCCACCTGACTGGATGGGGTGGGCGTGGTGATGTTCGCTTGGGCCAAGGTTATTTCATTGGAATTCCTTTGCGCTTTCAGGATGAGTTTGGCCACGTCATACCGGGTCAGGGAAGCCCACGAAACGTCTTTTTCCGACAACCATCCAGCCCGGGCCAGTTGTTTTAATTCCGAATAAGTGGGGTCCCCCGCTGGCACGATCGTGAAAGGATCGCCGGAAGAAAAACACCAAGAAGTCCCGCAAAACGCCGAGGCCATCAGGGCGGTCATGAATAATTTCTGGAGGTATTGGCTCTTAGAAAGAAACATCTGTGGATAACCTCCAAATCTGTTCACGCCGGTCATAGCCCGGGACATCGGACCAGGTGTATTTGTTGATGAACCAATCCCCGTGCAATTCAAAGGTTCGGCTTAAATTACATTTGAAGCCGAAAGCCCAGGATGTGCGGGTGAAATCCAGCGGCTGGTAAATGTAACTTCCGATCAAGGACGTGTCATAGTAAGAAGCGTATTCCGCCAGGGTCGGGAGTATTGTGGCGGGTTCACTCAGAACGAATTCGCTTCCGCTGGATTTTGCCTGTTCAAAAGACGCAGAAAGAACCAGTCCTTCAAAAAGGGGTACGTGGGGGAATGGGCCGATATCCGCGCTGGCGATATAACTGTCCAACGTAAATGGGTTTGCTCCTGTTCCCAGGTCAACACTCTGGTGCTTGTAATCGCCGGATAAGGCACAGGTTTTAGGCGCCCCTTCGAGAACCTTGCCCAAATCCACGACCAGAGCCCCCTCATATCCTCCGAATTTCCTCGCGGCTATCGTATTGATCTGGCTATCCGCGGGAATGTAGTAATGTTCAACCACGGTCAGAATATCCGGCTGCACTTCGTGCATGTTGACCGCCATGGACGCTTGGGGCTTGAGCCATCCTCCCTTTCCAAGATCAGCTTTCAACCCCAGGATTAGGCCCTCCCGGTTTGGGGTGGAGTCGCCGTATGGAAGGATATTCTCCGCCATACGGTCAAAGGGGGCGAACACAGGTTGGCCGACACCTTGGAAGACGTAATTATCCAGGTAGCCTGAAAGGCCGTCATCCAGCTTTTGGTTCCCGTTCAAATAACCGGCGGTACTTGGAACGGGGCTGAAGCGGTTGGTTTGTGCCCCGGGTGAATAAAAATTAGGTCCGTTGCTTAAGTATTTAACGCTTAATAGGGCACCCTCGAAATCCAAGGAACCGCCAGCTAGGACTGCCCAATCCTTGAGGTTATTCTGGTTTTGGTTGGCGTCATCCTGGTAGTAGCTAGAGGCGTATTCGCCGTTGGCTGACAGCGTGACGGATTTTCCCAGGGGCAGGGTTCCCTTTGCCGAGAGGCTACCCACCTGGTATTGCTCCCCGTTCGGCGTTAGTCCCGAAATGTAATTGACGCTGTTGGTATCCACCCAAAGAAGGTAACCGGCGCCTTTGAATTCCAGCTTGTCCCCGAACAAGTCCAAGGCCGCTTCGCTTCCGGCGTAATCATTAGCGTAAAGATATTGTGATTCCGGCGTTAAGATTCCGCCCATGGCCTGCAAGTGAAAGGAACTGAACACATCGCTGTTGGTAACGGCCCTGTCCGAGGTCCCCTCAAAACCCCGCATGTGCCAATTTGGCCCATGGTCCATAAATATCATTCCCTCGATGTCATTGCGGACCCTTTGATAGGAAGTGGGTTCGATCAGGGTATAAACCGGGATTTCATAGTTCCAGAGAGTCAAGGGGGTGTAACTCCGGAAAAAGTCGCCGGCAGTAAAATTGGCCAACTCGTTGGCGTAGGTGAGGGAAATCCAGCGCAGGTTGAACGTTGGATTGATCGGATCCGCGTATATCAAGCCGTTGGTTCGGGTTACACGCAAGTCCGTGTTGAATAAAAGGAATGGAACCGGGATGCTCTTCAGGATGAGGTCTCCCAGCAGAATATCGTTGTTGTCCCACGGGCCGTAAGGGGCGTTGATCC
Organism: candidate division FCPU426 bacterium; assembly: GCA_963796105.1. Classification (GTDB taxonomy): domain Bacteria; phylum Oederibacteriota; class Muellerivitia; order Muellerivitales; family Muellerivitaceae; genus CAWCKJ01. Next base: position 49,039 of record CAWCKJ010000007.1, on the reverse strand, counting down.
CGGAACCACGGTATGTATTGAAATAACCCCTGGCGTATCCCGCCATGCTTGTTCCAGTTCGCTTCAGGTATTCCTGCTGGAGGGTTTTGAATATCTCGTTTCGGTGCTGGGAGTCGTACAGCCTGTCCTCAAGTTGGGCCATGTCCTGGCCCATGGTTATTAGCTCATCCTGGAACTCGTCCGCCAGCTTCTGCAGGCTTCGGCTCACCGCGGGTTCGGGGCCCTGGTTTCTGGTTCCGGCGGAAGTCAGGGCTTCCTGATCCTGGGACAGCCAGGATTGGACGGCTAAATGGGTCAATTGGGCCACTTCCAAGTTGGTCAACTGGCCCACGGGTTTCTGGGGTTGGACAACCAAACCTGCGTCCACCAAATCCTGGACGGTCTGGTTCACCCAGGGATCCCGTTCCGTGGAGGTCAAGACCCCATGGCCGGCCCAAGCGTTAAAGGCCAATCCGGTGAAAAAGGCGGTTACAATTAAATTGATGGATATTTTTTTCACGTTTCTTCTTTCCCTTGAATTTTTCCGGGCCTCCCTAGCCCGGCGTTTCCACTTTAAAACTGGAAGAGGAAAAAGGAATAAATCTGGTCCGCTTGGTAGCTGTTGGCCGAGACATAAAGGTCCCGGAAATTGATATGTTTATAGCGAAATTCCCATTTACATCCGCCCCAAGGGATGTCGTAAGCGAACCCGGTTCCCACGGAATCCGTCCGGTAATCAACCCTGGGATATGTATAGTTGGATTTCCACAGCTCTAGCCCGTAATCCGCAAGGAGGTTGACGTGGTTGAAAACCCCATATAAAAAGGCTGCGTCGTAAACGGTTTGTTCGAACAGGTTAGGAATGTACCCCAGGGTTTGGCCTGGCCGGTTGGGGTCGGGGACGTTTTTCAAGGAAGGGTTGTCGGTGGTTCCGGACACCCGGTTGTCGGTGAAGAAGAGGCCGGCGTAAAAAGGCGTATTCAGGTTTAACCATTTGTTGATCTGAGGTTTCAAGGTCAGGGTAACGTAATTGAACGTCTTAATGTGATCCAAGGAAGTGAAGGTCTTGGTGACCGTGGCAGGCTGGCTGCCAACTGTTACAGGAACACCATTGATGGTCTCAGGGTAGGAAAACACGATCGGATTAGCGCCCGAAACATCATAAGGAAGTATCATGGGAACCCGCTCAGAAACGGGGGGGCCAAAGCTGATGATGTAGGGCGCGATGGTATTCCCGTCGCCGCGGATGCTTTCAATATTATTTACATACTCTTGGCCGGCAAAATGCGTCGTCCCCCAGTTTGACCACATGGTTCCGAATATGCCGTTGTCCTCCGGATAAAAAACCGAGATGAGGCTGTAGGCCTCCACGGGGTAATAGCCCAATTCGTCCTGCATGGATTGGTACTCGGTTCTCTGGGCAACGTCCAAGTTGATGATTATGTCATCCAGGAAACTTGGCAGGGACTTGGTCCAGCTTTCCTGGCGCCCCTTCCATCCCAGGTTGACCCGCCAGCCGTATCGGTCGCTGACAAGGTCACCCGGTAGGCCCACATACCCGAAATTGTTGTCCATTACGGGCTGGCCGGGAAAACCGAACTTCCAGAACTGGATTCCTCCGAGGACAACCTTGCTTTGGAAATTCGAGAATTCATCGCTGATGGCCGTGTAATAAAACGTCAAGGGGTAAAGGTTCAAGGAGGCCTGGCCGGCAGGGGCGTCATAGGTGAGGGGTTTAATGTTGTCGTTAGGGGCGTAACTCGTAACGCTGGAATTATATATGCCGGTATATAAATGGCTGTATCCAAGCTCAAAACCCAAAACCACGGGCTTAAAGTCTAAACCGAAGTACCCCGCGCAGGATTTCATGTCCATATTCGCCTGGGTTGCCGAGGCGTTCAGTTCGTCCTCGTTCACCCACTCGGTTGACAGGGAAGTCTGCAACAAGCCGTTGGCCCAGGGCTGGCTGTACCTGAGCCCTTCTTCCCATCGGTGGGGATCACCGTCCGTCCGGCCGACGAGCAGGTTCAGTTTCGCGTCCTTACTGACCAGGGGCAATTTGGTTCCAACCATGTAGAGGCCGTCGAAAACCTCCATACTCTGGTTCTGATTGGTCCAGGAGGCCGTACTGGGGACGAACCCCAGGTTTGTCATGTAATCGTCCCAGCATTTTTGGTTCTTGTCGCCCGAATACCTCTTGATGTCGAAGGGGTCCTCGAAACGCAGGGAATTCGTGCCAGCGCTCCTGGTGAAATCCCCCAAATCCGTGTCGAAGGAGTAGGCTTCCACCGCCACAGTGTTGTTCCAGTGTCCCAGCATTCCGTCCACATTGAAATTCAAGGACGAGGAATTTACGGAAAAGGAGACCGGGGCCGAGGAAGAGTTCCAATCCGGGATGCTTCCGTTGATATTCATGGTAAATGCGCCTTCCCCTCCCAAGTCGCTCCAGACTCCCAAGGTGAACTCGTAATAGCTATGGGTAGCGCCCACCACGGTAATGCCCGACAGGTGAAGGTTTTCCGTCCGGTTGTCCGCCGTATAGGTGAAATGGGGGGAGCCGGAGGACTTGTTGGACTTCCGGAAGACCGAGTTGACGTCATCCTGCGTCGATTGGAGGGCCTCCAGTTCCTTTTCCTGTTCTTTCAAACGATAATCGTCCAAGGCCATTCTCGTCTTGAGATAATCCGATTCCTCATCGAGGATCTTGAGGAGTGCGTTGATTTCCCGCTCGAGATCGGCGTTGGCGGGTTGAGTTGGATTCGATGTGGCGGCCGTTTGCGCGTCAACCCATTGCTGGTCCGCTGGCATCAGCTTGGCCTTCACTCGTGTGAGGTAATCCTGGATGGAAGGATTGGGTTGTTTCTGAAGGAACAGGGTCAAAGCCACCGCGCCTTCCTTTGTGTTCCCCGCCATGACCTGGCAATAACCCAAGTAATAGTAGGCCATCGCGTTATTCGGGTTTTGCTGGATGACAGCCTGGAATTTGGGAACGGCTTGGGCGTAATGCTTTTGCTGGTAAAGAGAGAAACCTTGCACAAAATTCGGATCCGTGGCCGGTGTTGTCGCCATTACCGCCGTTGGAGCCGGAGTAGTTTTAGAGGAGGAAGTGGACGCGGCCTGGGACGCCAGGGCGACCTGCAACCCTTGGGAAGCCTGGTAGTTGGTCTTGGCCTTTTCCGTGAAGAAATCCAACTCCAGTTTCGTCACCACCCGGCCCTGGTCGAGGACTGCCTGGTCTTGGGGATCCAAAAGGCCGAAGGCTTCCAACGCCTTCACGCGCTGGTAAAGGGGTTCGTCGGAAGTCACATTATACGAAGGATTCGCCCAAAGGCCTGCAGCCAGAGGGCCTATATATAGAAGGGCTAAGAAAAGGAAGCCCTTGAATGTTGTCTTGAATCTAAGAATCAAAATAACCTCGCATCAACAAATTAAACCAGTTTCAACTTTTCAATACCCGGAACTTGTCTTCCGAAATTTTTATTAAAAAAACTCGACCTCATCCACCCAGTAATCGATGTTATAAGTTCCCGCGGTGTTGCCCGCGTTATGGGACCACTCTATGCCCAGTATCTCATTCGAGTGCTCGGTGAACTCAGGCGGCGTGATGGGATTTCCCCATCCCGACTGCCGGGTGAGGTTGCTGAATGGAAGGGTGATGAGGGTCCAATCCCCCTTGGAAGAAAGGTCCCAGCCGAAATTGTTGTAACAGTTGCCGGTGCAGGTTCCTCCCGCAGTGGAGGGCATAGTGGGTGCGATGGGGATGGTAAAGCGCCTGGAAGGGGCCTGGTCGATGGAGGTCGCCTTGTAATAGAAACGGATTCCGTTGAAGGGGCTGGCGTCGTAGTAACCGTTGGGTTTGAACTTGCCGTCCAGGAGAAAGGAAGGATAGGTTCCGTCCCCCTTGTTCACCAATTTGCCGAAAATATGGGCGGCCATCTTGGTGCCGTTGGCCCCGCCGGGAACCACGAACACCTCGTTGATGGTGCTTCCGCCGTAGATGTTGACGCTCCATAGGCCCGCGCCGTTGGTTCCGTAAAGTTTGGGGTTCATGTGGATCGTGCCGTCCTCGAAATTCCCGATGAGCTTTTGCTCGGCCGGCACGATGATCTTGGGCAGGGTGGTTTCGGGGTTTTTCAACCCGGCTGAAAGGGGTTCGTCCTTTGAGCCTTTATTAACCAGCACCGCCCCGCAACCGGCAAACAACCCTAGCGCGAAAAAAACGGGAAAGAGGATATGATATTTTCTCTGGTTCATAACCACCTTAATTTAAATGGTCGGTTCGGCAAAACATCGGTACGAAAAGTGTCCACATGGGGCCCAACAGCAACTTCAAGCCTATGACGACCTCAACTAACTGAGTTTATAGAGTGACTTTATCGGTGGTTCAACAACTGGAGGCGCGTCATTGGGTATACACGATGAAGCATCAGACTTTATTAATAGAAAGAAATGTTATCTAACCAATAGTCCACTGGAGAAGTGGTCGTTCCATCGGTCCAGAGTATTGTCGTAACCTGGTGAAGGTTTGCGCCGGTGAGTGGAAAGGCAATTTGGATCTGTTGCCAAGAAGTTGTAAAAGTGGGAATCGTGGACTTACAATTGCCGCCACTCGCATCATCAATTTCCAGGGTACCCGGCCCGATGGCTGAGATTGTGCTTCCCAACATTCCACAGAAATGAATCCCCGTGAAACTGCTGATGTCATAAGGTTCTCCTCCTGAAATGGAAGCAATAGCGAAAACGGATCCATAACCAGTCACCGGTCCACTGGTATAGTGAAGGGCATTGGCGCTGGTTCCACTCGTACAAGCGAATCCTGTTCCGGGTGAGGCAACAACGACGCTCGGACTCGGACTTCCGTACCAGAAATAATAACCTGTGCGACATTGATCCTGGAGGATGGACGTGTTGGAACTTGTGTTGGCCTCAAAATCATCGATGAGGGCGGGCGTGGAGGTGGAGGTGCAGTTTGCAGGTGCGACTGAAGTGAACGTGTTGGTGGGAGTGCTTGTTAAGGCAACTGTCGGTGTATAGATCTGTGTGTTGGTTTTGGTCGGGGTTTCGGTAATGGTTGGAGTATCGGTATCAGTAGATGTAATGGTAAAAGTCAAAGTAGGAACATTTGTCGGCCATGGGGTGTTGGTATTAGTGGTTGTGGGAGTGGGAGTGGCGGTCGGAGTGTTTGTGTGTGAGCTGGTAATGGTCAGGGTCAACGTAAACGTGGGGGTTGGAGTCAGGGTTTTGGTGGGTGTGGATGTAAGAATGGGAGGAATGGTCGGGGAAGCCCCATTGTGGCAACCCTCAAAGGAAATCCAGACCGACTGCAAGATTAAAAACAAGACTAGGACCATCCAAGGTGATTGCTTCATTTGCCATCCTCCTAGTGAATCATTCTTTTTGGGAACAACCAAATATGGTCCTGTGCGAAGAAAATCGAAACTTCAATGATAATACTCAAAGGACAGATGAAATAATTTATAAAAAACAAATTTTGTGTTAATATTTATTAAACGGGTTTTAAGCTTTATTTTTCCTATACGATGAATTTTATTCGAAAGAAGCATCCGGTGTTGTGAAGGGGAACATGGCAACAATATAAATTAATGGCGAATTGGCATGGATTTTGTTGAATTGCTTTTAATATCGCGAAGGTTTTATTACAAATTTTTTAAGTCATGTAAAAACTTGGGGAGCAAGTTGAATGGAAATTTGGGTTAAAAAACTGTTCCGCCCGCTTGTTTTGACTGATTTTCTGCAGCAGGTCGGATTAGCCAGCTATTGGAATTTCCAATCCAACAACGATAACCTGCTGCCTGCGCCGGGGGTGATGTGAGCTCTACCGGCCGGAATTCCAAACCGATTTTCCTTCCTCCCAGCGTCAATCGAGACCTTTATTTCACTATCTACATGCGTATCTACAATCTCTTCGCTACTTACTTGAACCTGAACTGTTTCTTTGTCCCGGCCGGGAATTATTCCGAATGGAGACCCCTTTTCTACAGCCACAATTTCCTACATAATCCCACTCACTTTGAATCTCTTTTCGGGAAGACCGAGGACCGAGAGCAGTTCAACAACCTGTATTTCTCTCGGCTGAAGAAGGAAAGAAGAACCCAAATAGGGAAACACCGCGGGTTCAACGAAATTTTTATCCCGGTGGTCACCGATGACACCTTTCACGGCTTCCTGGCAACCGGGTCCTTTGTGAAGAAATTCTTCACGGAAACCGAGATTTGCACGCAATGGACCTCCCTTTCCGGCCGGCGCGCTGATGCTCCGGACCCGGATTTCCTGGATTACGCCCGCATGGCGCTTGATACCGTTGTGCTGACTCCCCCCGCCTTGGAAGGAAGCCAAGAGCTTCTAGAAATCCTCGCGGACTACTTGTGCGGCCGGGCGGATGAACAAATGGCGGAACGGCTGGAAGAGTTGCGAAAAGGCTGTATTTCCCACAACCTGCCGCATTTCATTTGGATGGACTTCATGCTGGGACTGGATAAGTTCCATCCGAGGGTGAGCGTTGGTGAAGTCTCGCACAAATGGGAAAAAGAGGAACTGGGAATCACACGCTACCCCACGACCGTACTGGCGGTCACCCACCATGCTCCGGCTCTGGAGCAATGGTCCACATTGAAATCCATGGTTTGCGCGAACCGGCTTCAATGGGAAGCCTTAAGCGTGGCCCGGGAATTTCCCGAGACCGTCGCAGGCAAACTGGAGGATTACGGCGTGCTGTTCGTGACCTCGGCGTCGCCCTCGAAGACCAAGGTGCAGGCCAAGTTGGAAATCCGCGATCGCGTGGAGGCCATTTGCCGCCGCCTGGAGAAAAAGACCGGCATGGAACTTCTGGTTGGCATCGGCTCCACCCTGGCGCCCGGGGTCAAGCTTGTGGAATCTCGTCTGCAGGCAGTGATGGCCATGAACCTTTGCTCCTCGATGGGGCGCTCCTTGATTTTTTACGAGGATTACGCGGAAAAAGTTCCGATTCGGCAGGGCCAGGGCCTCCGCCCGGCGCTAGCCTGGCTTCGAAAGGCCTACCGAGGAGGTTCGCATCAGGAACGGGAGGCGGCCCGGGCGGAATTCATTCGCCAGGCGCTCATTTACTCCAACGAGCAGAACGAAAGCCTTCGGCTCTGCCTGCTGGAGGCCTTCTTCATCATGACGGATTCCCTTCGCAGCTGTTTTGTTTCGGAACAGGAATTGGACGTGCTGGCCGATTCGCTGGAAGAACGTCTGCTCAAGGCTCCCACCATCCAAGAGATGCTCACACTGTTCCGCGAGGGTCTGGAGAAAATCGGGAAAGTCGGGGACCGTCCCTCCGAGGGAAGGCGCCTGGCGCGCATGGAGGAAGTAAAGCAATTCATGGACCGGAATTTCACCAAGGAAGTTAAATTGAAGGATTTGGTGGAACAAACAGGTCTTTGCGTGCCCACCTTTTTGAAGGGATTCCGCAGGACGACGGGGCTGGGTTTTTCAAAATACCTCCAGGGCCTGCGCTTGGAGGAGGCCAAGCGCCTTTTGCGGACTAGTCCTCTTTCTGTCGAGCGTGTGGCCCAGGAAAGCGGGTTCAACTCTTCTAGTTATTTCATCCAGGCTTTCAAGCGGGCAACCGGGTTATCTCCGCAAATTTACCGGGAAAAAGAAAGCTTGTAAACCGTTTAATAAATATAAATTAAATATTTTTATTTTATAAATTAAAACATTTATTTTTCGAGTATCTTCTTTGAAAACATTCCATCTTTTCTTCGCTGACAACTCGGGGGGGATATATGTGATTACTCAATCATGTATGTATTAAATTTCCATGTTCTATCACTGGATTTAATTTCAGGGTCTTTCTCGCATAGCATAGATTTTTTCCGGCCTTATCTCCTCGGATTCAGTACAAGCCGACACCTTGAGCAACGAGGTCATTATGAGTAGCGGTTTCGTTAAGGGGTCGATGTCATACCAGTTTATCCAAGCCCCTTTACGTGCGCATTGAAATTGGCGGTTTTAATCGTTTGAAAAGTTCCATTAGACGGCAGACGGTTTATACACTTGATTGATATGACTGGTGACGGCCAAGTCGATTATTTCGAGGATGTGAGTACCGTCTCCGATTCCAGGAACGTTACGATGGTTTATGCGGCAGAGGATAAATATCAACTACAGCAATTGTGCCAAACATTCCTAAGCGGCCAGAGAAATATCTGTTACATTTTGGAGTGGTGAAAAAATCCAAGGAGCACTAATGCGAAAGATCTCTTTTATTATTTTTCTTGCATGCATATCCACAGCCGCCTGGAGCGACGAGGACATCACCTTTTACGGCCCTTGCTGGGCCGACTCTTCGGGCAAGGACGGGAAAGGGGGCGTAAGCATCGTTTGTTTGGGCGACCAACACAAATTTCTTTTGCGGCCCGACCCCTGCAAGGAGAAGATGGAATCCAAGATCCAAAGCGGTTATTCGAATTGGGTCATTTTCGACAGCGAGGCCAACAACGACAACTGCCTTTCCTTTGAGTTCACTTGGGTTACCGACGGCGACAACAAGCATTGGGATAAGAAGTGGGCAGGTGGCGGTGTTGCCTTCAACAATTCCTGGTCAAACCAGGATTTTTCCCAGGCCAAAAACCTCGTGCTTTACGCCAAGACCAATTTTCCGGGTGCGGATTTCGAGGCGGCGCTTACCGGCGATGTTGATTCCGGCTCGGTCAAACTTAGCAACTACGCCGATGGCAAGAAAATCGGCGAAACATGGACGCGGGTGGTCATTCCCTTTGCTTCCTTCCCGAATTATTCCAAAATGACCAAGGACAAGATGAAAACTCTTAATCTCAACTTGTCAGGGGATTACCCCGAGAACAAGCCCGTTTACATGCATTTCGACAAAATTTACGTGACCGACACCGCGCTGGTCACGCCGGTGGAAAACCTCGGGTGGTATCGGGCGCCAGGCGGGGTAATGCTCATGTGGGACAAGGCCAGCGACGAGGGCATCCAGCGATACCTGGTGACCATCGACGGGAAGGCGACCGGCCAGGTGAAAGGAGCTGACAAACGGCAGGTGAAGCTCGAGTCCGCCTTACTGCCGGGCGCGGGCCCGCACGTCGTGGGCGTGGCCGCGCAAAACGAGAAACAGACTTCATCCTACGAGTCGGTAACCGTGACTGTCGCCCCGGTTTCGATCAAGTCCGCCTCGGTTTCTCTCGCAGCCGAGCTTGGCCATCCCATCTCGCCCTACCTCTGGGGCTACAACTACCAGGACAGGGAAAAGCTGAAACAATTGGGCGGTACCTTGAATCGCTGGGGAGGGAACGCCACCTCCAACTACAACTGGAAAGAGGACTCGGATAACCGGGGTGGTGACTGGTTTTTCCTGAACTCAGGCGGCCCTCCGGCGAGCGGCCAGGAAAAGGACAAGGGTTACGCCAAGTTCATCGCAGAGGCTTTTTCGGCCGGCTGCCAGGCCATCATCACCATACCCACCACCGGCTGGGTGGCCAAACCGACAAACAAAGACGGGCCGAGACTTTGTTCCTTCCCGACTTCCAAATATCCCAACCAAACGGCCACCGACGGGCAGGGCGCGGGCAACGGCATATTGCCCGGGGACAAGCACATCATGGACAACGACCCCCACTTCAACTACGTGCCTTCCACCCCGGAATACCAGAAGGAATGGGTCCAAACAATCGTGAAGCTCTTCGGGCCGGCCTCCCAGGGTGGGGTGAAGTTCTACCAGATGGACAATGAGCCTGGATGTTGGGTAGCCAACCACCGCGACGTTTGGCCCAAGGGCGTCGGCTACGACGATCTCGTGGACCTGAACACCAAGTACGCCCACGCCGTGAAAGAGGCGGACCCGAGCGCCCAAGTGATCGGCTGGAGCGGCTGGGGGGTCATGGAACTGGCCGGCTCGAACTGGGACTACATGCCCGGTGGCGTCAAGGAATTTGAGTTGGATGACAGCGCGAAAAAGGGCCATGAAATGTGGACCGACCGCAAGGCCCACGGGGATCTTCCGCAGGTGGTTTATTACCTGAGACAAATGAAGAAGCTCTCGGACAAGGCGGGCATTCGGCTCATCGACTTCCTGGACAACCACGGCTGCCCCGATGTTTGGGATACCGACGGCAAAGGCAGCACGATCAGCATGTCGGGGGACTATCCCTACGATCCAGTGGTCACGCCCAAGCAGTTCGAGGCCCTGAGGGTTTGGTGGGACCCGACCCTCGAGGATCCCTACAGCTGGTGCGCGAACCCGGGCAACAAACCTTACCTGTGGGACCCCTTCGTGGGGATGATCCCCAAGATGAAAAAGATCATCGCGGAGAATTATCCCGGTACCAAGTATTCCATAACCGAATACTATCCCGCCGCTCAGCACCAATACCATGGGGGCCTGCTGGAAACCGTCAAACTCGGCATCTTCATGCGGGAAGGGGTGGACATTGCCTGCGATTGGAGTGGGGCACAACCGGACAATTTCCTGTTTCTCGCCCACCGTCTTTTCGGAAACTACGACGGCAAGGGGTCCAAGGTGGATGGGAATACCGTGGGCGCCACCAGTTCCTCGCCGGACCTTTATTCCTTCGGCGCCAAAGACGCCACCAAGACTTTCGTGGTTTTGGTCAACAAGAATCATGATACGTCCATCAATACCACCATTGCCCTTCCAGACTCCGTCACTTCATACAACACCTACACCATCTCCGAGAGTTCCGGAAAACGGTTAGTGGATTCGGGCCCTCAAAGTATTTCAGGGACGGAACTTAAAATCCTTGTTCCCGCTTTTTCGGCGGAATTGGTGGTCGCCCAATGATTCATATTTCAGGGCGAAACGATTGAAAAATCCGCGGAAATCAATCGCACCCTTCGCGGGAAAATCGGCTTCAAAGGCTGAAGCAATATCTCGGAAGGAATCAAAAGGGGAATTTAAGGCATGAAAAATCCCTATAAATGGAAATTCAAGTTCTGCCTAGGGTTGGCCGCCGTAATGCTGGCGTCAAGGATCTCAGGGGGAACGGATGTCCAAATTACCGATGCCAAAGGCCGTGCCATGCCCAAGGCACCATCCAAGCCCCTGCCGAAACGAACAGCCGTTTCCGGTCTTTTTGAGCCGAACTGGGGTTCTCTGGTAAAAAATTACAAGTGCCCGGTTTGGTTCCGGGATGCTAAGTTCGGAATTTGGGCCCATTGGAGCGCCCAGTGCCAGCCCGAGCAAGGGGATTGGTACGCGCGGCAAATGTACATCCCGGGTAATTACCATTACAACGACCATTTAAAGCGCTACGGGCACCCTTCCGAATTCGGTTTCAAGGATATCGACAACATCTGGCATGCCGAGCATTGGGACCCGGAGAAACTTATGGCCCTCTATAAAGATGCCGGTGCCAAGTATTTCGTGGCCCTCGCCAACCACCACGATAATTTCGACTGCTATGATTCGACCTACCAGGAATGGAACTCGGTTCACATTGGCCCCCACAAGGACATCGTGGGCACCTGGGAAAAGACGGCCCGCGCGGCCGGGTTGCGTTTCGGCGTTTCCAACCATTCCTCGCGCACCTGGTTCTGGTTCCAGTCCGCCTACGGCTACGACCCAACGGGGCCCAAGGCCGGCATCCGGTACGATGGTTGGCTGACCCAGGCGGACGGCAAGGGGAAGTGGTGGGAAGGGCTGGACCCGCAGGAGCTGTACGGGGGCCCCTTTTTCGTGCCGCCTAACTCAATCAAGAACAACCAGGACATGGAGGCATGGCACACGCAACACTTCATTGACGGGAACGTACCGCCGCCGCCCCATGATTCCTATTACACGGACAAGTGGTACCTCCGGGCCCAGGAGCTCGTGGAAAAATACCATCCGGATCTCTTCTATCTCGACGACACGGAACTTCCCTTGGGGAAGGCGGGTTTGGATATCGCCGCGGACTATTACAACTCCAATATGGCCAACCACGGGGGAAAGCTGGAAGCCGTCCTGACATGCAAGCGGGTGCAGACGGAACACCTCCCCGCAGTGGTGCAGGACAACGAGCGCGGCGGTGCGGGCGGCATCCAGACCCTTCCCTGGCAGACGGACACGTGCATCGGGAACTGGCACTACGACCGGGGCGTGTTCGAGAAACATAAGTATAAAACCGTGGACCAGGTCGTGCATATGCTGTTGGACATCGTGTCCAAGAACGGAAACCTGCTGCTTTCCGTGCCGGTGAAGGGCGACGGCACGCTAGACCCCGACGAGGTCGAGTTCCTCAAGGGAATGGCCCGGTGGATGAAGGTCAACCAGGAGAGCATATTCGGCACCCGGCCCTGGAAGGTTTTCGGGGAGGGCCCCAACAAGGCCCGGGCGGGCATGAACATCGAACGGGCCATCCGTTTCAAGCCCTCGGATATCCGTTTCACCACCAAGGATGGCGTTCTCTACGCCACGGTGCTGGCCTGGCCCCAGGACAGGAAAGTCCTCGTCCGGTCTTTGGCGAAGGTTTCGGGTAAGAACCAAAATAGGCTCCAAAATGTGGAATTGCTGGGCTATGAAGGCAAGCTTGACTGGAAACAGGACTCGGAAGGCCTTCGGGTTGCGCTCCCGGCAAAACACGTTTCGGACTACACCCTCACCCTCAAAATCACCGGGAAGCACTTGTCGCCGACGCCCTTTCAGGAGCCGCTGATCCCGGAACATGATTGGTCCCTTCCCAAAACCATCGGTACCGTCTACGAGGCCGAGGATGCGGTTTTAACCGGGGGAGCCGCTCTCGCCATGGATCACGACGGCTATTCGGGCAAGGGCTTTGTGGCAGGTTATTACCAGGGCTTGGGCCAAAATACAGAGTTCAGGGTGAAGGTGGAAAAGGGCGGGGTGCACAAGGCCACCCTCCGATTCTCCAATGCCATGGGGGGAGAACAGACTTTAAGTCTCTACGTCAACGGCAAGCAAGTGAAACGGCTGCGTTTCCGGAACCTGACGGATTGGGAAACCTGGGCCGAATTGGACTTTGAACTTAATTTGAAACAGGGGGTCGACACCGTCTCGTTGCGTAAGGAAGAGGGAGACGGGTGCGTCAACCTGGATTATTTGACGGTCCAGTAACCAGGCAGAAGATTCATTGGGGATCAACCGGATGAAAAAAAGATGTGTAAAGTTATTCCTGCCACTGGTTGTTACCGCGCTCCTGCCGATGGCCGGATGGTCCGGCTATTGGAGTTATCACCCCAATGACGACATCCTGCCGCCAGCCTCGGCGGCGGCCCGCGCCATCCGTTTCGATGGCCGGGGCTTTGTCATCAACGGAAAGCGCACTTTTCTCCTCTCGGGCAGCGTGCATTACGCGAGGGTGCCGAGGGAAAACTGGCGCGACATCCTGCTCAAGCTCAAACGCGCGGGCTTCAATTCGGTCGAGACTTACGTTTTTTGGAACTACCACGAGGCACAAGACTGCCGGTTCGACTTCACCACTGAGAGCCGGGATTTGGGGGCCTTCCTCGACACGGCCAAGGACGTCGGGCTTTGGGCCATTGTCCGCGTGGGGCCTTATTGCTGCGCCGAATGGGAAAACGGAGGGTTCCCGACCTGGTTGATCTTTAAGCCCGGCTTGGAGGTCCGCAAGTACAACCGTCCGTATTTGAAATGCGTAGACGCCTGGTTCGATCGCATGCTCCCGATCATCGCCAAACGGCAAATTCACAGGGGCGGCAACGTCATCTTGATCCAATTGGAGAACGAACAGGCTACGGATGAGGGGCGGCATTGGGGGCTGGACATGGACGGTGGTTATTTTCGGCACCTGCTTAGTCAGGCGTGCCGCAACGGGCTGGAGGTGCCGATGTATTTCAGCGGCCTCCACCATGGCGGTGACTCGGCCCCGGAAGCGCCGGTGGGCTCCTTCCTTCGCATAAGCCCCTGGATGTGCACCGAGCTTTGGACCACCTGGTTCGACCGTTACGGGAACACCGGCGAGGACCTTAAGAACGGGGAAAGGCATCCGTGGGAGATATTGGCCCGGGGCGGCAACGGGTTCAACTTCTATATGGCCCACGGCGGAACCAATTTCGGTTACTTCAACGACGACGAGAATGCGTCCAGCTACGACTACGGAACCTTCCTCGGGCAGGCCGGGGAGACACGGGAGCTTTATTTCCGTATTAAGCGCCTGGCCTATTTCGCCGGATCTTTCTCTGGCATCCTGGCTGACAGCGATGACGCGACGGACGACTTCCAGGGTTTCGCGCAAGGGGTCTCGGTGACGGCCAGGACAGGCCCGGGGGGAACCCTGATATTCCTGGACAACCCCGGAAACGCCGAGATTACGGCGGTCTTGAGGGACGGCGCCAGAATCAAGATGGCTCCCGGTGAAATCACGGGACTGGCTGTTCAGGTTCCCATTGCCTCGGGAGTGACCTTGGCCCAAGCGGATACCCGGATCTTGGGGATGGTCTCCCAAGTGGACCTGACGACCCTGGTTTGTTTCGGCAAAGCCGGTGAATCCGGGAGGGTCGGATTTGAAAGCGCGGAAGCCGGAAGCGGAGCGACCATTCAAGACGCGGGTTTCCATCTCAACTCCGGTTCAAATACCGCGCTTTCTTTTATTTTCCCGTCAAAGGGAGTGGGTGAAGAAACGCTTAATTTCGGAACGGCAAAAATCCGGATCCTGGTGATGAGTAAGGAAACCGCCGACAAGACCTGGTTCGTGGATGCCGCTGTGGGCCGCCAAATCGTCGTGGGAACCCCGTATCTAGGTGAATTCAACTGGAGTTCTTCCGGCGATCCACAATTCACCGTGGACCATCCTTATGGCAGCGCCGCGCCTTCCGAATTGTCCCTTTACGGGGAAGAAGGGGCGAAAAAGGTTCGGGTGCCGTCGGCCCCTTCCGCTTTCCCGGAAAAGGTCCAATGGTCCCAATGGGAGATGGCCCTGGCCACTCCCCCCATTGATCCCAAAGCCTGGTTCTCCTTGCCGGATGGGGCTCCGCCCGCCATGGGCCAAGACGGAGATACCTCGGCTTATGCCTGGTATTCCACCCGGGTCTCCAACAGCCGCCCAGTCAGCCTGATGAAATTCAAGCGAATCGGAGACCGGGCCTCCCTTTTCGTGGATGGGAAGTGGGCCGCCTATTACGACACAGGGACGATGGGAAAAAACTTTGAGGTGCCCGTCACCATCGCACCTGGGGACCATTCGCTTTCCATTTTTACCGCTTATTCTGGAAGGTCTAAGTTTTACCCCTATACCGGCAACCTGAATTTCCTGGCAGCACGCAAGGGCCTGGCCGGGCCGGTGGAGACCGGCGACGGCTCGGTGACCCTAACGGGTTGGAAAATGAGGGGAGGTGCGGACCCCGACGGTCCAAGCCTCAAGTGGTCGACAACCGCCGAAACCGAGGGGATGCCCGCTTTTTACCGCACGACCTTCCATTTGGACCGGCTCCCGGAAACGGGTTTCGTGTACCGTTTCGCTACCGACGGGCTTTCCAGCGGAAGCCTTTGGCTCAACGGCCACAACCTGGGGCGTTATCCTGAAATTTTAAAGGGCTGTCCCGGTATCTGGCTGCCTTCCTGCTGGATGAAGGTTGGCAAGAACCGCTTGGCCGTTTTCGACGAACTGGGAAAATCTCCCGCGAAATCCAGCGCTCGTTTGGAGGAAACAGCCAGTCGCTATCGGATTTCCGTGGGAGGGGATGCTGTGACGTCCTACGCCCAGGGTGGCCCTTGGTTTTTAGTACCGGAATTAAAGGCCCGGTCCACTTTGCCCGTCGTTCCGAAGGGCGGGGAGAAACCCGGGCCGTTCCTGCCCGGTGAGTACGGGCACTCCACGCATGAAGGCAAGAGAATCTATATCCACCTGAATGGGTGGCGGGAAAAGACACTGGTGCTTCCTCCCATCCCCGCCCGGGTCGTCTATGCTGCCTTGCCCACCGGCGGCCACGCCGGGTTCATCCAAACTGTGCATAAGATCAATGTTTTCCTTGATCCGGGAAATACCAAGGCTCGCCAAATGCTTCTCGTTTTGGCATTGGACCGCCCAGCCGATGGCATAGGGCCGGTCACCACGACCGGCCGGCCTATCCCGGTTCCGAGGCCCGCCGGAATGGTTTATGAGGCCGAGGAAGCGGTGCTCTCCGGTGGGGCCGAAGTGGCGTCGGATCACGAGGGTTTCCTGGGCAAGGGTTTCGTGGCGGGTTATTACCAGGGTTTGGGCCAGAAAACGGATTTTACGGTGAACGTTCCCAGGACGGGGAAATACCATGCCATCGTCCGCTTCGCCAACGGCATGGGGAGCGAGCAAACCTTGACCCTTCTGGTGAACGGAAAATCCCTGGACAAATTAAGGTTCAAGGACTTGGGGGATTGGGAAACCTGGGGCAACCTGGAATTGAATTTGGACCTGAAAAAGGGAGCAAACAGCGTAGTCCTTCATAAGGAACCGGGGAATGGGTGCGTCAACCTGGATTATTTAGCGGTGCAATAACGATTAGATATCCCTGGAGGTTGCGTGTTTCTATTTTCCCGTGAAGGGTGCCACCACATTTATACGGAGAAACAGTGGATAAACCCTTTGACGTTTGATTTTGTTGCATTTCCTGGAGGGAATGAATGGGTGTGACAATCCAACAAATCGCGCAGAAAGCGGGTGTCTCCGAGGCGACGGTCTCTCGGGTCATGAACGGGTTGGCGGTGAGGGAAGAAACCGGGCGCAAAATAAAGGCTATTATTAGGATGATGAAGTACCGGCCCAACCGTTTTGCCCAGGCCTTGTCCAACTCCCGCAAGACGGGTTTCCTGGGGGTCTTGACTCCTGCCCTGAACCCCTATGTGACTGCGGTCATCATGGGCATTGAAGAGGAAGCCAGGCGCCAGGGGAAGCTTCTTATTCTCGTGACCTTCACTCATGGAACCGTTGCGGAACGGGAGATTATCCAAACCTTGACCGAGCCGTCGGTGGTGGAAGGTCTTTTGGTATTCCTTCCGCCTCTTCAGATGGAAAGCTTGATCCGCGAACTTGCCCACCACAAGTTTCCCATGGTGGTGGTTAATGAAAGGCGATTTGAGAACATTCTTCCCTCGGTCATCATCGACAACTTCAACGGGGGAAAACAGGCAACCGAATACCTGATCCAAAAAGGCCACAAGAGGATCGGTTTTATCACTGGCCCTCCCGAACTCACTGATTCGAGGGATCGCGAGGAAGGCTACCGTCAGGCGCTGAAAGAGGCCGGCATCGCCGTTGAAGAGGGTCTTATCCAACCAGGGTATTACACCATCAAATCGGGACTGGAAGCAGCCGACAAATTTTTGAAAATGTCCCATCTCCCCAACGCTATCTTTGCGGCCAATGACGAGATGGCCATCGGGGTTTTAAAAGCCCTTCAAAACGCAAAAAAAGAAAGGGTTTTTGCCGTTATGGGTTGTGGCGATATTGAGATTTCTTCTTTTGTGACGCCGGCCCTCACGACCGTAGGTTATGACCTCCACGAATTGGGCGTGAAGGCCGTTCAAAAACTCATACACCTAGGGCTCGGCGATGAAAATGTCCGGAGCACCCAGCAGTTGAATACCCACTTGATCATCAGGGAGTCGGCTTAGAGGCTTCACCGGTTGGCAAGGCCTTTGGTACAATGAAAAGAAAGGGTAAAGCCCATTTATAAAATATAAATAAAATGTTTATATTTTATAAATTACGACATTAATTCCTCGGGTATATTTCTAGTAACAATCCAATCTTCTTCGCCACTGATACCTCGAGGATAAAATGTGTGTGCACAAAGATAAAAACGATTTTCTTTCCCGGCCAATTCTTGGAAGGGTTTTCAGGACACTTGCGGTCGCTACGCTCCTCCTTTTCGGGTTCCAAAGTCTCGCCTTCGCCCAGGCCTATAACTGGCAGAACGTCGTCATCATGGGCGGCGGTTTCGTCCCCGGGCTCGCTTACAGCCCGGTTTCCCAGGGCCTTCTTTACGCGAGAACCGACGTCGGCGGTTTCTACCGTTGGAACAATTCCGCCGGCCAGTGGATTCCCCTGACCGACATGTATGGAGGGGGCAACAACTTCGGGGGGGAGAGCATCGCGCCTGATCCGGTGAATGCCAACGTGGTTTACGCGGCGGCGGGTTTCTCCGGCCCCGGCACGATCCTCAGCTCCACGAACCAGGGCAATTCCTGGACCGCCAACGCCATACCGGTCACCATCGCGGGCAACAACGACGGCAGGGAGGCGGGCGAGCGCCTGGCCGTGGACCCCAACCTGACTTCCAAGCTTTATTTCAGCTCCCGCTGGCAGGGGCTGTGGGTCAGCACCAACTCGGCGACCAGCTGGTCGCAGGTGACCGCCTTCCCAGTGAATGGCGACACCGGCTACGGGCTTTCCTGGGTGATCTTCGACCCCCACGGCACCTCGGGCTCGGCTTCGGCCACCGTCTACGTTGGTGTCTTGGTCATGAGCTCGGGAAACAGCAACGTCTACCGCTCCACCAACGCGGGCGGGAGCTGGGCCCTCATTTCCGGCGGGCCGTCCAACATGGTCACACCCCACGCCAGCCTGGGCACCGACGGCAACCTTTGGATCGTTTATGACAGCGGCGGCTACGGACCCAACAGCATCTCGACCGGTCAAATCTGGAAACTCAACACGAGTACCCTGGCTTGGTCCAACGTGACCCCCTCCAACGGGCCGCCCAGCGGCAGCGGCGGTTATGCCGGTATCTGCGTTGACCACGAGAACGCCAGCCATGCCTTGGTCACGACCATCGATTGGTGGGGCGGACCCGACAGGGTCTTTTCTACCACCAATGGCGGCAGTTCGTGGTCGGTCATCGCCGAGGCTGGTTCCAGCTCCTCGGTCTTCAACGTCAACGGCGCCATATACCAGGAGGGATGCAGCGGCGGCTCGGGAGGGGCGGGTTGGGCGGGGTGCGTGGCCATCGATCCGTTCAATTCCAACAACGCCATTTACCCGTCCGCCGGGGCGGGTGGGGGGGGCGGGGTTTGGAGCAGCACCAATATCCAGGCGAGCCCCGTTTCCTGGACCTACACCGACAACAACCTTGAGGAGACGGTGCCCATTTACATGCCCCCCGCCGCGCAGGGAGGCATCCTTGTAGTGCGTAACGAAACTATTTCCTGAATGTTTGGCTGAGCACAAGTAAGACCGTCGCCTCTTAGATACCCCCTCAGGGGGAAAAGGAGGCGAAGATGGAAACACAAACACCTACCGAATCAACTCCCACCTCAACCCATCCCGAAGTATCCGCCAGGGGCCGAAGAGGCCCTGTTAGATACACCCAAGAGCAAAGGCTGAATCTTTTGAAAGCCTTTGACGCCCGGGAAGGCAGCCAGGCGGACTTCTGCTTCAAGCACAAGGTCAACCGCATCACGCTCTGGGCTTGGAAGCGAGCCTATCAAGTCCACGGTGAAGCGGGTTTGGCAAGTGGGGTAAGCTTGGGCAAGAAGCGCAAGGCCCGGAGTACGCGGTACACCCCCGAGCAGAAGCGTCAAGCCGTGGAGGCCTGCTTGAAGTCCGGGCAGTCCATGATGGCCTTCGGCAAACTTTGGGGAGTTCACCCGCGGGTGCTCTCCAATTGGTTGAAGAAGTACCGGCAAGGGGGGCCACAGGCCCTCGAAGGCCGTGCGGGAAGAAAGCCTGGAAAGAAACCAGTGCCTTCCCGCTTGAAGGATCAGATCATTTCCGTCAAGCGGGAATTTCCACACTTTGGCTTCAGGAAGGTGAAGGCCTTTCTTGCCCGTTTTCGTGGGATCAAAGCAACGGATCCCCAGATACGGCGGGTGGTGGCCGAGGAACAGCTACCTCATGGGCACCAAACCGCTTCCCGCCACTGGAAGAAGAGACCCCTGGTGAGACGCTTTGAGCGATCCAGACCCGGCGAGCTCTGGCAAAGCGACATCACCAGTTTCAACCTGGCGCGGTATAGCCAAAAAATATACCTCGTGGCTTTCCTGGACGATTACAGCCGATACATTGTCTCTTGGCGTCTGGGTCTCAGGCAAACCCAGGAATTCGTTCAGGAAGCTTTGTTGGAAGGCATCCAGCGCTGGGGCAAGCCCTTGGAAGTTTTGACCGACCAGGGCCGCCAGTATTTCGCTTGGCGAGGCAAAAGCGGCTTTCAAAAGCTGCTGGCGAAGCAAGGCATCCGGCATGTGGTTTCCCGGACCCATCATCCCGAGACGTTGGGCAAATGCGAGCGGTTCTGGGAAACGGTGGGCCAGGAGTTCTGGTCCAGAGCCATGCCCCAGGACCTTACCGAGGCCCAAGAGCGCCTTTCGCATTTCATCGCCCATTACAACCATTTCCGGCCACATCAGGGGATCGGCGACAGCGTGCCAGCGGATCGTTTTTTTGGCGTGGAATCGCAGGTGCGCAAGGCCATTGAGAAAACCCTTGGGGAAAACCAAATAGCCATAGCTTTGGACGAACCGGCCCGCAAACCGGTGTTTTTGGTCGGACAGATCGGCGACCAGAGCGTGACGCTGCATGGAGAGAGAGGTAGGCTAATCATGCAGACACCCGAAGGGGTGGTTCAGGAAGTGTCCTACCAAAACCTGGGGTCGGCTTCGGTCGCCCCCCTTGCCACGGAGGTGGAACATGGAAAAATCGACGACTCAGGAGAGCAGCCCAGCCCCACAGGACCCGGAAACCCATACGGAATCGAAGAAACGCAGGGTGTCCAAGCACCGCAGGGGGTTCAAGATCAGCACCCCGCCCTACCCGGTGAGGGCCCTTTGGGAGATGGCCAGCGAGGAGGAGAGGAAGAGGGCCCACGAGTTGGGAGCGTTGTTGTTGGAGCACTGGCTAGGCCGGATGTCGAAGAAGGAACTGGGGGAGAAGATCAACCAGCCGCCTTTGAGGGTGTGGCAGTTGTCCCAGCAGGCCCTGGTGGGCCTAGTAGTGGGGCTGCTGAAACAACCCAAGAAGCCACCCAAGGGAACCCAGCCGCCTTCCACGCTTCTGCCGGAGGACAATCCCAAGCAGCTGCATGCCCAGATACTGGAACTTCAGAGACAGAAGCAGGTCTTGGAGGAACTTGTGGAAATCCTGAAGGACCTACCGGCCAACCGGGAACAAGCCAAGGTTAGGCTGCCCGGCCTGAGGGGTCGACCTACGGGGAAAAAAAATACAGCTTCCATACCGGGTTCTCCTGCGCCTAAGGATCGGAAACTGGCTGGCGCACCGGCGTCTGAAAAAGGGGGATCTTAGCCGTATCGCCCTCAAATTGGGCGTGACGGTGCGGGCCCTATTGAATTGGCGACGGGCGGCGGGTTTGTCTCTCAAAAGACAGGGTCGGCCGCCCCACAGCCAAGCGGCTCGGGAGAAAGCGTTGAAAGCCGTGGAGAAGGTGCTTCAAGTACAGGGCTACAGGGCTGGCTGGCGCTGCGCGGACCAGCTTCTGCCCCAAGTGCCCACGAGGCTGATTCAGGCGGTCTTGAGAAAGTTGAAGGCCGATCACCAACGCTTGCTACGCCGACGCATTGAAAAGAAAAGGGTCCATTGGCATTACACCCACCAGGGGGTGGTGATGGCCCAGGACAGCGCTTATGTGGGCCAGTGCCTGTTCGAAAAGGTTTGGGCGGAAGTGCACAAGGACCCAGCCACCTGTCACTCGGAAGTGTCGGGCGACGGGAAAGACGCTATCGGCGAAAGTGTGTTGGCGTATTTGCAAGCCTCGGAAGAGGAAGGTGATCTTCCTTTGGTTTTCCAGACCGACAACGGTCCGGCTTACCGCGAGGAAGGCTTGCGGAAATGGTTAAGGGACCACCAGGTGGTCCACCTGCGGTCCCGGCCGCGCACACCACAAGACAATCCCTTTGTGGAGTCCGCTATCGGTGAAGCCAAGGACCAGGTGCCACCAGGGTTCATTGGAGAGGGGGTGGAATTCCGTACACCCGAGGAAGGCGTGGATTTATTGGCCCAAATAGTGGAACGGGTCAATCAGTTCCACCCTAGGCCGGGTTACGGGGGAAAAACAGCTTGTCAGTTGTGCGAGGAAGTGCCATCTTGGAAGAAAGCGGTCCAGCGCGCTGAGTTTTATAATACGGCCTGCAGGGCTATTCGAAGGGCGATGCTCGGCCTCAAAGGCCGCAAAGCTCGTACTGCTGAGCGGGAAGCTATCTTCCGGACGATGGAACGCTTTGGATTGCTGGTTAGAACACGAGGTGACGGCTCTTGAGGCTAAGCGAAACCGGAAAAAGTTTCGTTAACAGTACAGTATTGGAGATGTTATTTCCAATCACGTCAAGCCAAGTACTGTTGGCTTCCAGGCCGGAAATGGCGCTATACATGTCTCGAAGACCCATTGTTTTCCTCCTCGAAATTATTATGGCGGGGAACAGATCCGCCTGAACTCAGGGTCGCTAAAAAAGGACCAACCGAGGACTGCTTACTTTTGAAATCCTGCAGTCTTCTTCATAAGCAAATCTCGTTCCAATTAGAAAATGTTTGGAAAAGCTGTAAATTTATCCCCAGAATAAAATTGTCGTAATGGTTTATAGTTAAGATGCCGAATATTGGTTATCTCGTTTTCGACCAGATGGTTATTCGGGATTGACTTCCATCCGGTGAATTATGGGTAGGTCGCGGTTTTTTTCTTTAACGGTGATTAAAAAAATTTAAGGATTGAAAGATTCTTTTCGTCCCGACGGAATTTTTCCAGGTGCGGGTGGACAGTGGACAAAAAATATACAATCACCGGAACCTAATGAATACCAAAATCAAAAAACTCCTGGGCATCCGGTAGTTTTCAATCGTGGAGTGAGTTTAGGCTTGGCGAAAAAATAGACGGCTTCGCACTCTTAATCCTTTAATGGCTCCCCGAATGGTTGTATTTGGAGAAAAATTCAGATGACAAAATATAAATCAGGGCCAAAGTGGTTTGATCGACTGTTTTTTTAATCATACGGGCATGTAACTTGCACTATCCTTTTTAAGCTACCCTTTATGACGGAATAATACATTGAACCGCTACCCATCCCCCATAACCCGAAAAGTTTCAGACCTTCTCTATTTTTGGCGTAGATCCTTTAAAGTCAAACTCTTGATTACTTTCACGGGTTTATGGTTCGCTCTTTCATCAGCGACGGGATTTATCATCTACCGGATTGTTTCACAAAGCTTGGAAAAAATAATGGGTGAACAGCTTCTGTCCATGGGACGTTTGGTGGGAAAAGAACTATCCAGCCAATTTTCGGGACTTTCCCAACCGGAATTACCCGGTTCCTTGACGGCTACAATGGTCCCTTCACTTCGCCGGTTCCTGGACGCGGGCGTACTCGAAAACATAACGCTTTTAAACAGCCAGGGGACGGTGCTCCTGGACGCGACAGGGGAGGCGGTCCCGGGGTTCAAGAGTCTCCTGCTGACGGAACCGCAGATCGACCAATTGCGCCGGAACCTCCCGGTTCTTCTTCCCGTGCACGCGGGGGAATTCGGAATGCTCCACCAGTCGGTGTTTATCCCCTTGTCTAAGGGAACCATCCTTCAAGTGGATGCGAATCCCAAGTCCCTGGAAGTTTTGCGCCGTTTCAGGAATTTTTCCGTCCTCTTGGGCCTGATGGGATTTTTAGTGAGCGCTTTGGTTAGTTTACTAGTGGCACAAACCGTATTGAAACCCGTAGAGACCGTGTCGAATTTGGCCCGGGAAGTGGCGAAAGGGCGTTATCCGGACACAACCACCCCCGGCGCCCAAAGGATGGATGAACTGGGCCAACTGGAAGGCTCCCTCTTGGAAATGTCCGCCCAGATCAAGGCCAGGGAGGAGGAATTGTCCCGATTGAGACAGGCTGCTGAAGTACAGGCCGAGCAAATGAAGGAAGTCGCCGCGGGAATAGCGCATGAAGTGCGCAATCCACTCATCATTATCCGCGGTGAGGCCGAATGGGTCGAGAAGATGGCCGTTCATTTACCCGAAGCGATTCCACCCCTTCAAAAGATCCAGGATCAAGTGAAAGCGCTTAATTACCTTGTCAGGCGTTTTTTGGAGTATGGGCGAGCTTTTCATTTGGATAAAGAATTTCTGGCCTTGGAGGACCTCCTGAAAGAATTGGAATTTGCATTGACGGAACAGGCTCGAAATCAGGCCGTGATCGTCAAAATAGAGATGGAACTCCTGGACAAAGTCGAGGCCGACCGGACACTTCTTTCCAATAGCCTCTATAATCTTGGTTTGAATGCGCTTGAAGTGATGCCCAAAGGTGGAATTTTGACCCTGCGATTACGCCGGGAAGGTTTGTCCGCCCTAGTGGAAGTGGAAGACACTGGCCCTGGTTTTTCGGACGATGTGAAATCCAAACTCTTCAAGCCCTTTTTCAGCACCAAAACCTCGGGTTCCGGGTTGGGTTTGGCATTCGTGCATAAAGTGGTTTCCGCCCATGGAGGCCGCGTGGAAGCTTTCAACATTCCATCAGGCGGTGCCGTCTTTCGGCTATATTTGCCGATATCGAAAGGTTTCTCATGAGTACCATCCTAATCGTTGATGACAAGCAAGACATCAGGGATGTTATCAAGCGCCATTTGAAGAAAGAAGGCCATCATGTCCTGACAGCTCCTTCCGCTGAATCAGCTCTTACTCTATTGAGCCAGGAAAAAGTGCAAATACTTTTGACCGACCTGAAGATGCCGGGCATGAACGGAATGGAACTGCTTGAAAAAGTCAAGGAAATGGATCCTGAACTTCATGTTTTGGTCATTACCGCCTATGGAACGGTGGAGGACGCGGTAACGGCCATGCGCAAAGGCGCTTATGATTTCGTCTTGAAACCTTTTTCCATGGACGAACTACAAATGCGGATCAACCACTGCCTTCAAGTGAACAACTTGAAGGAGGAAAACCGACGGCTCAAGGATGAACTCGGCCTTTACCAAGGCCGGATGGTTGGGGACAGCCCGGGAATGCGCCAAGTCTACGATACGATCCGCAAGATAAGCGACGCCCGAACCACCATCCTGATTGAGGGGGAAAGTGGCACCGGTAAGGAATTAGTGGCCCAAGCCATCCATGACAGCAGTCCTTGGAAAGACGCTCCTTTCGTGCGCGTCCATTGTGCGGCTCTCGCGTCGACGCTTCTGGAAAGTGAGCTTTTTGGCCATGAAAAAGGGGCTTTTACTGACGCCCTTCAAAGGAAAATAGGCAGGTTTGAGATGGCCCAGGGCGGCACCCTTCTTTTGGACGAGGTATCCGAAATCACTCCGGAAACCCAGGTCAAACTTTTGAGGGTTTTGCAGGAACGCGAATTCGAGCGGGTGGGTGGCACCCAGACCATCCAGGTAGACTTGAGGGTCATTGCCGCCACCAACAAGGACTTGAAGCAAAAGGTGTCCCAAGGGGCCTTCCGGGAGGATCTTTATTACCGGTTGAACGTCGTCACGATCCATATCCCCCCTCTCCGGGATCGTGCGGAGGATATTCCTCTGCTCGTCGAAAGTTTTTTAAAGAGAATTTGCGGCCAAGTGGGCCGACCGCCCAAGCACATCAGTCCATCTTCCATGAAGGTCCTACAGGCTTATCCCTGGCCGGGTAACGTCCGGGAATTGCAAAATCTGCTTGAGAGGGCCGTCGTGCTTACGGAGAAGGAAGAAATGGAGGTTGTCCCCGAAAGGAGTTCTTCATCCTCATTGCCCGGCAATTTGAAGGGGGATTTGATCCGGACCTTGGAAGAAGTGGAAAAGGCGTTGATTTTGCATGCCCTGGAAGAAGTTGGCGGCGTTCAAAGCCACGCCGCAAGGAAATTGGGCGTTTCCCGTTCGGCCCTTCAGTACAAAATCGCCAAACATCATTTGGAGGGTCATTGCCGTGAGAAACCCTAAACCCAAATACCTGACGGTTCTTATCCTTGCAACCGGTTTTTTATTTTTAATATCCGGATCCGGTTTGGAAGCGCAGGTGAATTCATCATCCAGGGGAGTTTATGAAAACGCGGTGTCGGATTTGAATGCGGGAAGCTACAAGAAAGCCGAGCAAGGATTCCGGAAAATTTTGGAGCAGGACCCGGAAAACATTAACGCCCATTATTATTTGGGCTTAGTTAAGTATGTTCAACAAAATTTCACTGAAGCCGCCCTCTTCTTCCAATGGGTCCAAAAGCGCGTACCGCAAATGCCGGTGGTTCATTACTACTTGGGTCTGATCGCCTACGATCAAAGCCGATGGGATAAGGCTTTGAAAGAAATGGAAACGGCCAATCGTTTGGATTCCCAGCTTTCGATGGTGCATTATTATTTGGGCTTGATTCATTACAAGAATAAAGAAATCACTTCGGCCAAACTGACATTCCAGGAGGCGACCCGTTTAGAACCCTCCCTCGCGTTGGCTCATTACGCACTCGCTTATCTTTTATTTCATGACTTAAAGGAACCCAAGGAGGCCCTCGTGGAAATAAAAACCGGGCTCAAAGGCGAACTGGATCAAAAACTCCGGAAAAAGTTGGCACTTTTACAGGAAGAAATCGAAGGTCCTCCCCAAAGCCAGCCGCAAAACGACAAAACACATCCGGCTCAGGTAACTCCGACCGGATCTTTTGCCATGCCGCCCTTTATGCCAGGGCCACCAGGCTTTTTCCCTTTCATGGCGGGTCCGCCCGACGCCCCGGATTTCAGTGACCGGCCGTTGTTAGGCCCGGATTTTCGAAGGGCATCCATTCCACCCAAAGGTTTCGAACTGGATATTAACTTGTGGAAGGAAAAACTCGCCTTAAGTAACGCTCAATTTTCCAAGATCGGGATTTTGTTTAAACAATTACAGGAGGACATCAAATCATTAAATCGACAAATGAAGGCGGACCGAAATGCTTTGCAATCCAAGATCGATACCAAGGCTTCGGATCGGGAGATTTCGATTCATTTGGTTGCCCTTTCCAAGGACCGGAGGATCTTGGAAGATCTTCATCAGCAATTTGAGAACCAGCTTCAGAACCTTTTAACGACGGATCAGAGGGCCAAGATTATCTTGGGATTGACCGGATCCAGTTGGCTGGATAAGGAACCGTGGATGAACAATTGGAAGGATAAAGGGAAGAATGAATCCATATTGAAAGAACAAAATCGTGATATGAATATAAAAAATGGGAATTAAAAATCAACCTTTTACCCTCTTCCTCATTCAAAAAAACTCAAAGAAAGATTTAGTGAACATATTGGTAACCTTAATGCCGTAAAAGCGCTTAAAAATTCATTCAAACCCTCTTTTTTTGAGAAAAGGGAACAACAAATTTTGTGGCTCCCTTAACTAAAATTTGGCGCAGTAACCAAAATTTGTACGACAAAGGGTTCGAAACGTTAAAAAATCGAAAATACAGTTTGGTACAAGATTTGCTTAAAAAATAGAAAATTAAGGGGGAAAATTCATGAGCCGTTACTGGAAAATAATGGGGTATGGGTATTTATCATTGTTCTTGATTTTGGGATCCGTTTTGACGGTCAAGGCCAATGACCAACCCCCGACCGGCACCAAAGGCCCCGATGCGGTGGGAAAGGGGATGAATCGAGGTTGGGAAGCCGACCCCGTTAAAATGATGGAGAAACGGCTTGGATTAAGTAAAGGGCAGTCCGCGAAAATCAAAGAACTGTTTATAAATGATCAAGGAGAGTTAAAGCTTCTCATGGACCGGTTTCAGGTTGACCGGGCTACCCTTCAATTAAAAGTCGATTCCAAAGCCCCTGAAGAGGAGATAAAAGCCCTCTTGGATGTTCTAGCCGCGGACCAAAAACAACTGGATGTCCATCGTCATCAATTTGAGGAAAAACTTCGAGTGCTCTTATCCTTGGCCCAGCAAGCAATATTCGTACTTGATATTACCGGGGGGCCGCTTGAGGGGCCTTGGATGAACCCCTGGAGGGACGAAGGAAAAGGAGCAAATTTGCCTCCGCCTCCACCTTCACTGGGTCAAGCCCCGGATTCCGGGGGTAGTCAATAATATTCAACTTCTAATAGCCGATTTTGAGTTCCACGGGCTTGCCCGTGGGTGAAGGCTGCGAAGGCGATACAATAAGGGGATGAAAACCCGCCTGTCAGGACACAGTGCATACCGAACGGAATACCACATTGTGTGGATACCGAAGTATCGCCGGAGCATCCTGAATCCTGGCGTGGCCGGATACTTGAGGAAAGTTTTCCCGAAGATATTGACGGAGATGCCTGGATGCGAGGTGATAGAACAGAATATCCGACCGGACCACATACATACGGTAATGATTATTCCCCCGAAATACGCCGTGAGTGCGGTGGTAAGCCGGTTGAAAAGTCAAAGCTCAGGCTATCTGAGGGAAAAGTTTTCGTGGATAGGGAAGGTGTACTGGAAAGAAAATTTGGTTTGGTCACCTGGATATTTTGTCTCTACGGTGGGAATCGACGAGGCAAAAATCATCCGCTATGTGAAATGGCAGCAACGCCAGGATTCAGGTCAAGCGGAGCTTGAATTTTGATTTTAGTACCACGGGCTTGCCCGTGGGTATCTATTAAGCCTTTATTTTATACTTTCCGTAAATATTTTCTGACCCACAGTTAAATATGTATTTCTGATGTTCATCTTCCAGTTTTCTGAACTTCCCAGGTTCCTTCGGCATTTAAAACCATCCTTAACCGAAATCCGGCGTCTTAACCAAAATTTTTACAGCAAACCGGTCCGCTTTTGATAAAACCACGATTTTTTACCACGATCACGGTTGGTATGAGACTTGCTTTAAAATGATTTGCCGGAAAAATAGGAGGATTTGATATGTCCACTAGCGTCAGCAGCGTCAGTAGTGCGTTATCGAGCGCCGTTTCAAGTGTTACCAGCAATAGTCAATTCGTGTCGGAGGACACATTTTTACAGCTTTTAATCACTCAGCTGGAAAACCAGGATCCATTAAATCCGCAAGACAGCAGCCAGTTTGTGTCCCAATTGGCGCAGTTTTCCTCCCTCGAGCAAATGACGGCATTAAGCACGAAAATGGAAACGGTTTTGGAAAATTCCGCCGTGTCTTTGATCGGAAAAACGGTAACGGTATCCGATTCCAGTTCATCGACGGGCTATGTGCAGGGAACCGTCACCGGGATCGTTTATTACTCGAATGGGCCGGCGGTACAAGTCAACGGAACGAATTATCCCCTTTCGGATGTCCAAAACGTCGGGGATATCACGACAACAACGGGAAGCTGATAGGTTCTTAGGTTAAAAACAACACCCTGGAAGCTTCGGCGTTTGCTCGATTTAATTAGGACATAACACTCGCTGCTTAGTAAATAAGTTAAAATTTTTAAAGGAGATGAAACCATGACTAACATCTCATCCGTGGGATCAAATTCCACCTCCACAATTCAAACTTTGCTTAGCGAATTGGAAACCGCGACGAAGTCCACCTCCTCCACTGATACCGGGTCCAGTTTTGTAACGGGATTGGAAAAAGAAATTTCTCAATTGGAATCCGAAATATCGGGTGTCACTTCCACCGATTCCACAACGGGATCGACGTCCGACGCCACAGGGAATGCGGCTTCTTCCTCCACGGACGGTACGAACACTACGACCGGAACGGTCACTACCACCGAGTTGGCAAAACTATTGCGGCTCATCGAGGAGTTGTTAGCCATTCTAGCCATGGATATAACGCCGTTAACGAACAATTTCTCACTCATCCAATCTTCGGTTCAATCGAGTTCCACAGCAACGCTATCCGACACTAGCAAAATTAATACGTTGGTCTAAAAGGACGAAAACAGGGACGGCCGGTAAAACCAACGTTCCTATGAGCAGCATTCTTTTTTACCTGGATTAACGAGATTTGGAGGCCGTTGCATCCACGGCTTTATATTCACAACCGGTTTCCTAGACTGTTTCAAGTTACCAGTGCGGCACCAAAACCGTTACGATGCGCCCAGGCGGTATTGACATCGTGGTTTAAATTAATCAAACCCGACGAAAAAAGGTGCGGTTACTTACGGCTTCAGGGAGCCTCCGCACCTATTTTTTTATCCGCTTACGCGGCCTGAATCGTTCCCGCGACGTCCATCCGGAATGGAAGGCCTGCATTAAAAGGGCCCCAAAATGAAACCTATAAACTGGTTTCGTTATAGGACCTGAGTTCCATCCAAACGAAAGGATATCGCATGACTGAACCCAGGACCCACCTAGTGGTCGGCACCCCTTGTTTCAACGGGCAAACGGCCAGTCTTTACACTACGTCGCTCCTGAAACTCCACCAAGCTTGTATTAAACGAGGAGATTTGGATTTGAGCGTGAACCTTTTATGGGGCGACGCGTTGATTACCCGGGCTAGACAGGATATCGTCGCCTACTTCCTGGAAAATACTTCGACCACCCATCTTTTGTTCGTGGACGCGGATTTGGGTTTCGAACCGGACCAAGTATTTCGGCTCCTGGATATTGGCGTGGATATGGTCGCCGCCGTCTATCCCACCAAACTTTATGACTGGGCGAAGATCACCGAACATGCAAAGGCCGGACGCATGCCCCTTGAATCCTCATCTTTATCTTACGTCCTGGATTTGGAAGACCCCCAGTTCCAAGAAAACAGTATCCGGTTCGCTAAGGCACGATATGTCGGGGGTGGTTTCTTAATGGTCAGTCGCAAGGCCCTATCCTCCATGGTGGAACATTACCAAGATCTCCGGTTTTCGAGGGAACACCAGGCTGGGGATCCTTTAACGGGCAGCCCCTGGCGTTGTGCGCTTTTCAATTGTCTCATCGACGAGACCACGGATACCTACTTGAGCGAGGATTACAGTTTTTGCTACCGCTGGCGAAAAATGGGCGGGGAAATCTGGGTAGACCTGGAAAGCCGACTGGTGCACGTAGGAACCGTCGCTTTCAAAGGTATCTTGACTACCCAGTACGACCTCCCAACCCCACTCGAATCCACAACATTAAAAACTTGATATGGGAAGGACCCTCTCTGCCTTAGGGATACTTTTTATAATTTCTTTATTGCCGATCCCAGCCTTGGCCGACATATTCATTGATAGTCCGTATATCCTAATGATCGCCGATACGACGCTTCAGGATATGGTCGTCGGAACTTCCTATTCCTATAGCCCCAGCTATGCTTCACTGCTTTATGACATGTATTTTTCAACCAGTACCCAAACCATTTATTATGCGATAGGCACTTCCCATATCGTTTTCAACATCGATGGAACTCCCTATGACCTCCAAGACGGTTACACGGTTGGAACCGCCATGACGGCTTCCTCGCCCGAGACAGGACTGGGGGCTTATATCGAAGGGTCGGAGGTTGTATCAAATATAGATTTGAGAAGCCACTACGAGATCGTGAACAACGTCGTAACTGGTTCTCGGGCGGACATGATGGAACTTAAATATACCGCCACCAACAATAGCGGCGTTTCTCATAATATCGGATGCCGGGTGGAGTTGGACACGGAGGTGAACAGAGTCGACGGTACTAATATTTCCATCGACAACGGAAACAGCGTTATCAGCACGTCAAGTTCCGCCTGGGTTTGGAAGGCCTCCACCGGGACGGTCCCCCCGGATTGGTGGGACTATGACGTTCCGCCCCCCGGTACCGCCACGTTGGTAGGAAGGGGTGTCCTTTATAACAACCCCTACGGGGAAGCTGCCACCAAACCTGATGTTTTCGAGGTCGCCGATTGGAACACGGTCAATGGAACGTCCCAATGGACCCTCAGCTCAAGCGCACCGACGACGGACAGCGCCGTGGTGATATGGTGGACCGGGACCGGCAGTGAATCGGGATTGAGCCAAGTCCTTGCGCCGGGGCAATCTTTAACCTGGATCACCTATTATGGGCTGAACCAGGGGGTGCTCCGAGCGACATCCACGCCGACACCGACTAATACGCCCACCCCGACTTTTACACCTACATCCACAGGCACCAAAACCTGGACCCCCACGGAAACAGCCACTTCGACGGATTCGCCGTCGCCGACCGACACCCTGACCGCGACGCCGTCAGGCACTCCCACGATGACGGCCACGGTTACCTCCAGCCCCAGCCCTACTGATACTCCTACTGTAACTTACACTTCCACCTTCACGTCTACACCCACCCTTTCCTCCACTCCAACGGTGAGCCCGACCACGACCCTTACTCCAACCGTGACTCCCACTCCAATTGGTCTGCATGTTTGGCCCAACCCATTTACCCTCCAGAAAGCCGTAGGCGGGGTTTTAAAGGCCTACCTTTGTCCCTCCGGTTCTTCCCTGGAAATCTACACGGTTTCAGGGGAACTGGTGAACACCGAGCGGGAGGTGAACGGTTTGATCGAATGGGATGGCCGCAATGACTTTGGAAACAAGGTTTCAAGTGGGATTTACTATTACGCCATTAAAAAAGGGGACAGGGTTCTCTTGACGGGGAAATTATTGGTGGCGCTATGAATCGGCCCTTGGTGGAAAACCGTATGTAAAAAGCATCGAATGCCAATTATAGGACTCGAATTCTCCGTGACAGGGTTCGATCTTTTATTAACCAATTTTTGGCGCCCCGCCGAATAACCGTTAAGACAATTCCGTTGATGTTTGAAAATGACCGGATTTTTCGTCGGAAAACTGGTATGGCATTTGCTTTAAAGTCCACTACAGCGAAGCTTCATGCTGGCCGGCATCGGAAGCTTCGCCAACGCTTTATCGGCCTTAACCCTGTCCGACTAAATCATTTTATTTAGGTTGGGATGGGGAAACTAAAAGAAGCACGCGCGTGAACAAGACCGTTTAGGGGGAAGCCATGATCAACAGTTTTCAAAGTCTTTACACGATTACGAGTGCTTTGGTTCTCCAACAATTGGAACAGGATGTAACCGCGTCGAACCTAGCCCAGACTTCTCTTGACTCCAATGGTTATTTAATGAATAGCCTTGAAAGAGTTAATGTGGAGGATGGAATTTCCACTTCCTTTTATTCGGGAAACCAATATCTTTCGGTGGGAACCGGGTCCCATGTCCAAAGCATCACGCGTTTAAGAAGCTTGTTCCTGGACCAGCAGATCCAGCAGGAAAGTTCAGTATTGGGAAAGGCGGAAATATTATCCCAGGCCCTCAGCAATATAAAGGGCATTGTGGACGGAAGTTCAACCTTAAGCACGGCCTTGACCAATTTCGCCCAAGCATGGACGAATTTAGCAGCTGATCCAACGAATACCGGCTTGCGCACAGACGTCGTCAATGACGGCGTGACTTTCGCCCAATTGGCTAACTCCCAGTATGAGGAGTTGCAAACCGAACAGACGGACATGAATGGCGAAATCAATACAACGGTAACGCAGATCAACCAGATCCTCCAGCAATTATCCTCCATCAACAAAGAGCTTAATACCACCCAAGGATCGAACCAAAATAGCCTTTTGGACGCCCGGGATTACGCCTTAGACCGTCTTTCCAGATTAATCAACAATCAGGCTGTAATTGGGGACAATGGAACTGTGAGAGTTGTTATCGGCGGAATCACCTTGGTGGATTCTTCCGGGGCGGCTATTTTTCAGACTAATCTCTCAAACCAGCATAATCCAAACTTGGTGGGCATATCGATACAATCCCCCAATGGAACAATTGTCTATACCTCCCAAACGCCGACCGGACAAGTAATTGTTTCGGATGTTACAACATTAATCACGGGGGGAAACCTTGCCGGTGAGTTACAGGCGCGAGACGTCGTTTTGGAATCCTACAAAGATCAGGTTGACCAAATCGCCACCTCGGTACTGAATGTCACCAACATCCTCCATAAAGCGGGTTACGCGGCCAACGGAACAACAACTGGGACAGCATTTTTTACGGGAACAGGTGCCGGGAATATCAGTGTAAGCGGCGGCTTGATTTCCAATAACGTATTGCTGGCCGCAGCAATCAACCCTAACGATACCACTGATGGGACAATCGCGAAATTTTTAGGTAATCTTCCGAATCTTTTGGGGAACAACTTTATGGAAAGCCAACCTGGGATTGCCGGCGCAACTATTGATCCCACGCAAGCCATTAGTTCCCAGGTTTTTTCCATGATACCCGTAGCTGGTTCCTTTACCGTTAACCAGCAATTGGTAACTTATACAACCGCCGACTCGATTGACAGCATCCTCGCGAAAATCAACGCGGCTGACCCGAATGTGGATGCCGTTTATAACGCAACTTCCCGGCAATTTTTCATTCTTTCCAACAATCCGGTAAGCCTGGTTAATGTTTCTGGGAATTTTGCCGGGGGAGTATCAAATTGGAGCAATCTTTCCAATGCTATAAGCAGCTCTATTCGGATGAACAATAGTTTTGCTGGATCGGAGCCGAAGATTGATTATGTCGATCTCGCTGATCCCGCTGCGACGGCCATGAACTCGAGTATTCTCGGTACGGCTTTCAATACCGGCCCCAATGTCGAGGCTTTTAGGGTGACCCCCGGCACTAGCGGGACTTTTACTATCACGGCCGGGAATAATCAGACCTACAAGATCAACTGGACCAATACCATGTCTTTACAGGCGATTGCCACGCAAATTGCCGCGGTAACCGGGAATGCCGTAACGGCTAGTTTCAACACGGGCACACAGACTTTGACCCTTTACGACCATACCCCGCAACCCTTGACAGTTGTTGACAATTCCGGAAATTTCTCAGTTTTTACGGGTTTAAACGGCAATCTAACTTCCGTTGGGAACCTGGCTTCCGGGTTTCTGACCCAAATCAGCAACGATTATTCAAATCAAGAAACCCTTGCCACCCAGGCTTCGGATTCATTGACCCAATTGAATAACGCCCAAGCCAATATCGCGGGGGTTTCAACCGGTACCACCAGCGGGTCGAGTTCCACTTCGTCAACCCCGGGTGTTCCCATTGCAACCATAGAACAGCAGGCCGAGCAATCCTTGATTACTTACAACGCGTTACTTCAAGTTCTGCAGGTAATCGACCAGATGTATTCCGATTTGGTGAGCATTTTGGGTGGCACAACATCGAGCGCCATTTCCTTCCAGTCAAAGACGACATAAAGGTTTACCAAATGACATATCTTGCAAGCATGGTCAAAATCCGGACTTGAAATTTATATCGTTGAACGGAAGGCAACGCGAATTTTCCAAATGAAAATCCACGTTTTTTTGGATACGGAATTATTTCGAGGATGAAAAAACTATGGTCAAATCCCGCATCCACCTGATAGTAGCCACCCCCTGCTTCGGCGGCCAATTGACCAGCGCGTATTTTTTCTCTCTGCTGAGGTTGCAGGAGGCTTTTATACGGGAAGGGTTACAAGTAACCATCCTGTTGAACCCAAACGACCCCCTGATTACCCGGGCCCGCCAGGACATGGCGGCCAAGTTCCTGGAAATCCAGGACGCCACTCACCTTTTGTTCGTCGACGCGGACATCCAATTCGAGCCGGAACAGGTTTTCCGGCTCCTGAAATTCAACGCGGAAATAACGGCTGGGGCCTATCCCTTGAAGCGGGTCGATTGGGCCAGGGTGAAGGCCCTGGTCATGGGCAATTACGAACGGCCGCAAACCGGAAACCTTCGCTATGTGGTGGAACTGGATAAACCCGCTGTCGAACGGGACGGGTTCGGGAAGGCGCGTTACGCCGGTACCGGCTTCCTGATGATCCGGCGCGAGGCTCTTCTCGCCATGGTGAAACATTATCCGGAACTAAGTTATTCCGGAGTGAGCCGCAGGACCGATCCCCTCGCCGGAAGCCCTTTCCGGTCGGCGCTCTTTGACTGCCTCCTAGACGAAAAAACCAGGGCTTATCTCAGTGAAGATTACAGCTTTTGCCGGAGATGGACCGACATGGGCGGCGAGATCTGGGTGGATTTGCGCAGCCGTTTGAGCCATGTGGGCCAGATGACTTTCGAGGGTGATTTCCTCACCCGAGGACATGCCCCCTCGGGAATCGTGGTCCGGAAGGCTGCTCCATGAACCCATTTCCCCCTTATGTCATGATCGGCAGTCCTTGTTTTGGGGCCCAGGTGAACAGCATCTACGCTCATTCGGTGCTGGAACTGCAAAAAATCTGTTATGGCCGTGGCGACGTGGGTTTTAACGTTCTGGCTCAATGGGGAGACGCGCTGATCCAGCGGGCGCGCCAGGACATCGTGGCCCGGTTCTTGGCCAACACACCTGCTACCCATCTCCTGTTCGTGGACGCGGACGTAGGTTTCGAGCCGGAACAGCTTTTCCGCCTGCTGGACCTCGGGGTGGATGTGGCAGCGGCGGTTTACCCGGACAAGCGATTGAACTTTTCCCGGTTTGAAGCCATGGCCAGGGAGGGGCGTCTCCATCTGGAATCGACGGTCTTGGATTACGATTTCGAAGTCATGGACCCCGAAAAGATTCAGACGCGGGATGGTTTCACCAAAGTCCGGCGCGTGGGTATGGGTTTCACCTTGATCCGCAGGGCGGTTTTCGAGCGGATGATGAAGCGTTATCCAGAACTACGCTATACGGGGGCATTCACGATGGACGACCCGTTGGAGAAAAACCCTTTCCGGTACGCTTTTTTCAACTGCATGATTGAGCCGAAAACGGGGATTTATCTGAGTGAGGATCATAGTTTTTGCCGTCGCTGGACCGACATGGGTGGGGAAATCTGGGCGGACCTCAAAAGCCGCCTCCAGCACGTGGGGCCCCTCGTTTTCAGCGGTGACTTAGCCACCCAGTTCCAGTCCTCGTCCAGCGGACGAATCGAAAATCCGGGAAAGACTTGATGGGAAAGAATGTATGTCTATGCGATGGAAAATTCTCATTCCAGCAGTGACCTTGGGTCTTGCAGCCCTCTTAACCGGTCTCGGCTGGGATAAAAAGGCGCGAGTCTCAGACGGTTTTCAAGAGGTGCTTGTTACGAGGGAAGACATTCAGGCTTCCGTCTTGGAAACCGGAAACGTCCAGCCCCACAATCAATTGGCCGTCTTTCCGCCCCTATCGGGAAGAATCGAGAAAATCCTTTCGCGTGAAGGGGACACCGTCCGAAAAGGCCAAAAGCTTATGGAATTAAGCTCCACCGAACGGGCCACCTTGTTGGATGAAGCAGCCGCCCAAGGCATCTCCCAATTGGGACGTTGGGAACAGTATTACCAGGCAACACCCCTTCTTTCCCCTGAAAACGGCCGGATCATTTATTTGCCGACCGTTCCCGGCCAAGTAGTCAACACGGGAGTCACAATTATGAATGCCTCTCCAAACGGTACCTGTTGAAATAAAGGAATACAGGAGTATACTCATTGTTGGAGGGGCAAATTATGAACTACCAACGGATGAAGGGGATTGAGATTTTCAAGGAAATCGATACAGAAGAAAAGGCACGTCAATGGGTGTGGAAGAGCCGTTTTGCCGGAAAAGACTTTGTTTGCCCACAATGTGAAGGAGAAAGTTTCTGGCAACACAAAAACCGCCCCGAAGTGCGGGAATGTGACTATTGTCGAAAGCAAATACGGCTTCGAGCCGGAACGATCTTCCGGAAATCCAAGATCCCAATCTTAACCTGGTTGAGGATGATTGGATTGGTGATGCAAGGGAAAAGGGGCATTTCAGCCCTGGAACTTCAGCGGCAATTGGGAATGCCCTCCTACGATACCGTTTGGAGGATGTTGCATAAGATTCGGGAAAGTCTTCGACAAAGGGATGAAAATTACCAACTCAAGGAAATCATTGAGTTGGATGGGGCTGTATTCGGCAAGAGAGAAAAGGAAAACCAGGCTGAAGTGCTGGTGGCGGTTGAAAGCAAAGAATGGATAGATGAGAAAGGGCGCAAAAAAGAGAAAGCGGGTTTTGCAAAGATAAAGGTGACCGCAGAAACCAAGTGGGAAGCCCAAGCATTCGTCGATCAAGCAATCCAGAAAGGCGCCATGATAAACACGGATGCCAGTCCCAGCTTGAGAAACTTGGAAAACGTGGATGTGGAGTACCAGGTAACAGCCAATGACCCAGTGGTGTTAAATCACTGGTTACCTTGGGTCCACCGATTCATTTCCAACGCCAAGGCTTGGATCCTAGGAACCCATCATGGAGTCAACGTGAAATATCTGCCTGGATACTTGAGCGAATATACTTATCGGTTCAATCGTCGCCATGACCCAGATTCCTTATTTCACCGGGCCTTAACCGCTTGCGCTTTGGCAAAACCCATTACTGCGCAAGCGTTGTTCGGATAGGCATGCAATTATGGTCATGTCCGACCGATTGATCGTGAACACCCAAGTGGATGAGACCGACCTAGCCCTGATCAAGTTGGGCCAGAAAGCATTTTTCACCCTTGATGCTTACCCGGACCATTTAATCAACGGCAGGGTGGGGCGGATTGCTTACCAATCCACCATGGTCAATAACGTAACCACCTACGAGGTGGACGTATGGCCCCTAAAGGCACCTTCCTTCATGAGAAGCGGCATGACGGCCAATGTGGTTTTCAATTTATCCATAAAAAATAAAGTTTTGGTCGTTCCAACGGAGGCTTTGCAACAAACTTCCGACGGTGATTTTTTTGTTATGAAGGCCCCCACAAGCCCGGATAGCGGGCCCCAAACGCAAGTCATTCAAACGGGCTTCTGTGAAGGCAAGAAAATGGAAGTAATCTCGGGGTTAAAAGAGGGCGACAAAGTCCTTTTTAAAAATTTTGTGGCCGCGCAATTAGCGCCTCAAAATCTTGGGACCAATCCCTTCATGCCCTCTCCCAAAAAAACCGTGACTAACGGTAAGCAAGGGGATAGCGGCCCGCCTCCACCAACATGATTTTCGGCTGAGCGGAAAATTTGGCGGAGCATATTAACGGGCGGGCAGTTGGGCGGTGGAGCCCGCAAAAATGCGATCAACAGTTCTATCGGTTCGCTTCTCAGGCTTTTACAGCTTTTTTTCGGAATTTGCATGACAGACTCGGAAATGGGTTTGCTTGTTCGGTTCCGAGTTAGTCGTATTGGATAAGTGGATTATCCAATTTTGAAAGGTGTGTTAATAAAATGCGGGTCCTAATATCAAAATTAGTTATTTCGAGTAAAAGGTTAGTTCCCCATACCGGGAATTCAACAGCGCTTACCGCCATCGTTTTAACGGGGCCGGCCGTCGGACGGATGTGGAAAATATTTGGTTTTTCAACGTTTCTTTTGTTCCTGGGATTTTCCGACGCCCAAGCCCAATTGAGCGTCGGCGTCACTGTGGGCTTTGTCATTAATTATACTAACTATTCCGGCAGCAATTGGTACCAGACCACGATTGTGGACACGCTTGCCACCAACCTAACCTATGTTTCCTGCTCAGGCGCGCCCTGCTCCGAAGTATCGGGGATGGTGGTTTGGAATATGGGAACAGTGCTTTCGCCCACTACTGGTGCGGTTACGTTATGGGTTTATGTTAAATCTTGCGTCCCTTCCTCATTCGTGGACCAAGCATCCATTGATATCGGCTCACCCCTGCAGATGCTCCTCACTAATGCGGTCACCGATTCGGTCGCCTGCTTGACCAATACTCCGACAGATACCTATACTGTCACATCTACCTCCACACCAACGAAAACCTTTACTACGACCATTACGCCCACCTTTACCCTCACTGACACCCCAACCGTAACTTGCACGCCTACCTTCTCGAATACCTTCACGTACACGCCGACCTTAACCCTGACTAGCACTTTCACCAATAGTTTTACCCCGACCTACACTTCCACCAAGACCAGCACCTCAACGAATACACCTACCAAGACACCTACCCCCACGGTGACGGACACCCTAACCTATACCAACACACCGACTGCAACCTACACGCCAACCTTCATGAATACCTTCACGTACACGCCGACCTTAACCCCGACTAGGACTTTCACCAATAGTTTTACCCCGACCTACACTTCCACCGAGACCAACACCCCAACGAAAACACTTACTTCTACGAACACATCCACATCGACCCTGACGGACACGCCGACCAATACACCTACCAAGACACATACTCCCACGGTGACGGATACTCTGACCGCCACCAACACACCGACTGCAACCCACACGACAACCTTCACGGACACGACGACCTTAACCTGGACCTGCACTTTCACTCATAGTTTTACCCCAACCCCAACATCCACTGAGACCAACACTCCGACGAATACACTCACTTCTACGAACACACCCACATCGACCCTGACGGACACGCCGACAAATACACCTACCAAGACACCTACTCCCACGGTGACGGATACCCCGACCGCCACCAACACACCGACCGATACGAATACTTGGACCCCGACTTATACCCCCACCAATACTCCCACCAATACGCCGACCCGCACCCCTACCTTAACCATGACGCCCACCGACACCTATACCCGCACAGTTACGTCCACTCCGACGAACACCAAGACTTCTACTTATACTTATACGGCAACCCTTACAAGAACGTTTACCTTGACACCGACTTTCACGTCTACTCTGACATTCACCAAGACACTCACTACGACCCCGACACCCACAGCCACCTTCACAACGACCTTTACTCACACGTTTACCGATACCTTCACGGTCACGAACACTCCAACTGTTACCCCAACGCCATCTTTAACTTTTTCTCCTACTGACACGGACACGCCTTGCGGTTGGCCGGGAAATACCTGTACGCCCACCCCTACCCCGGTTTATATAGATATCTTTTACGTGTCCAAAAACATGTTCAGCTCCTCGGAACCGGTTTCCATTTTTGTGGAATACAACCGGTATCCAGGGAGTTACGACTTAAGGATTTACAATTCGGCGGGCGAACACATTAAAACACTCGATTCCCAGTTCTTCGATGCCCCGTTTAGCCAGTCGTACCAATGGAATGGGACCAACAAGTATGGTGACCCCTGCGCTAGTGGAGTTTATATTTTTATGCTGACTGAACCTTATGGGACCAAGTTGAAGAGAATAATTTTCATTAAGTAACGGAGTTTCTGCCAGAGATAAAGCCCTGCGGTTAATAACCCACCAGGGACTTTTTTTCAACGTAGAATCATTTTTTTTAAACGACCATCTCAAATCCCACAAAGGGGAGTAATATCGAGTAAATTTAGGAATAAGTTTCGTCCAATCTGGGGAGGCATAGTGGACAAAGTTAAACAGCAAAGAAATCACCTTCACATTCGGTGAGCGGACAATTATTTTGATAGTTGGGACTTAAGTGGTACTTTGAAGTGCAACCGAGTTTAGGTTGTACTCGTCTTTCAACGCGATTCTTTTTCTTTGGGTTTCCTTTATTTATTTTTCTAGGTCTTCTTGTGGCAATGCCGTGGCAAAATATTTTCTACCTTTTTCTCGAAAATTGAGAATAAAAAGTCACTTTGAAATGAAACGCGTACACTAGAGAGACTCTCTAGTGCGTTCCCCCCCTGTTTTGCCTTGCATCCATCTCTTTCCCGGCATAAATCTAATTCAACATTTTAAGTTTTTAAATCCGGGGATATAAAATGGCGTTTGGGAATTTTTTCAAGAAGATTGAGAGCCATACTCCTACTGTATTGGCAGGATTTGCCGTCTATTCGGGCCTTAAATTCACCCTGGAAGTCCTGGGAGTCCTATCCCCATCCGTTACCCCCTTTGATACTCTTTCGGCCCTTTCCGTCGGTTTCCTTTTCATGTTTGAGAAGCATGTTCGTATAGACCACCTCTTGGCTTTTGCCCCGGCAGTCATCGCACTAGCATTTTGCCATGACTTTTTCGGGGTGTTCCTGGGAACCGAGGGGTTCACGGGGGATGTGGTGATGGGGCTTTCCATCATGATCGGCTTCTGCATTTATTTCATTCATTTTTTTATGAGGCATATCCCTGAACATCCAGGAGAGTCGCCCCGCCATGAAGGCGGGACATTCTCTTTATACCTAGATGCGGAAAACAAGTTTTTCATTCCTGCTGAACTGCTCAAGTACCACACCGAAGTCATAGGCTCTTCGGGCATGGGGAAGACCAACATCTTCAACCACATGATTGAGCAGGGGATCAGGAACGGTTTGGGGATGTTCGTTTTTGACGCCAAATCCAACTACAACAAACACATTCCCTATTACGCCCAGAAATACGGGCGGCTCCATGACCTCAAGTATTTTGACTTGGCAGATGTTAAAAGGAGCCAGACTTACAACCCGGACTTTAAGGACAAACCGGACGAGGTCTTCAATGGCCTCATGAAGTCGATCTTTTACGGCCCTGTGACCCAGGAATATTACCGGGACCAAGCCAGCGACGTTTTGAGCAACCTTACCAACCTTCTTTTCTTGGAGTTCAAGCACGTCACCAGGATGGATTACCAGAACCTTATCTCAAACGAGATTAGGTCGTTCGATTCGATCAAAGTCTTGGCTCGGAAACACGAGGACACCGTCTCGGGGAAATACTTCCTGGAAAAGTGGGTCAATATGTCGGAGAAGGACAGGGAGCTTAATCTTTCAGGCCTAACCAGCAAATTGGCACGTTTCACCACCCGCGAATGGTCACCCCTTATTAATACCCTAAACCCTGATATCAAGATGAGGGATGTTGTTGAGAAACAACAGATATTCCTATTTGGAACCTCTTCGCTGGTGAACCAGGAGGACTCCAAACCGGTCATTATTTCGGCCCTAACTGACTTGGCGGGGGTTATAGGGCGGAGGCTTATTGAGAAGCCGGAAAGGCCCTTTTTCGTCTTTTTGGACGAGTTCTATACCGCCGCTTATCCGGGGCTCAATGACCTTATTTCCTTAGGGAGGGAAGCCAATGTTTGCTTCTTTCTAGCCCACCACAGCCTGGGCCAGTTGGGGGCCGTCAGCCAGGAATTCAAGGACGACATTCTCACCAACACCAACCACAAAATCGTGATGAACATCACGGAGAAAGACACGGTGGACTTCTTCGCTTCGATATTCGGGACCAAAGTCACAAAGAAAGACGTTTATTCATATGACACCCGTATCTCTCAGCCTAGGGGACGGACCGAAAAACAGGATGAGGAGTTCATTATTCATCCTAATTACTTGAGGGGAATGAAACGTGGGGAAGCGGTGTGCAGGATCGTT
Source organism: candidate division FCPU426 bacterium (assembly GCA_963796105.1). Taxonomy (GTDB): domain Bacteria; phylum Oederibacteriota; class Muellerivitia; order Muellerivitales; family Muellerivitaceae; genus CAWCKJ01. Next base: position 6,105 of record CAWCKJ010000007.1, on the reverse strand, counting down.
TATGTCTCAGGTCCGAAAGTTTTCAAGATGAAGCTCAAGGAAGTCAAACCGCCTCCTAGGGAATTTGATTATGTGGGGTGCGTTCCGATTCGGGACAACCATTTAAAAGCCAACCAATACAACAAGATTGTTTTGCCCAAAGCTGAGACTCAATCAAAAACGAGCCCAAAAAAAGAAGAAGCGAAAACCCCGATCAAAAAGAAGGTGAAGGTTGAACCAATGCCTGACACGGAAATATTGTCCAAGGGAGAAGGTTATTCTAAAAAAATAAAGAAAGAAGAAGTCCATTGAAAGCTTTGAAAGCAATGACTGATATAGAAATGGAACATCTCGTATGGATTCATTCCAATAAATTTACGACACCGGAATTATTTTATAAAAAATTCCTTCCCAACCAGACTTCCAGGAACGCTTACAAAATACTTAAAAAGTACACTAGCCCGGAAAGGGATCTTCTTCACGTTCTAAAAACACCCATTGGGAACAGTAACCTTTTCTTCTTAACTGCGGGAGCTTTGAGAACTTTGGACGAAAATAACAAGATATTGGTGAGGAGCAACAAGTATCCGGTAAAGATCAACACCCATGAAAAAGAGCATGACGTTATGGTTCAGACGATCCGAATAACATTCGAGTCATTGGAAGAACTTAAGGATATTTTTTGGGTTTCGGATTTTGAGATGCGATCAGGTATCACCCCTTCCATTAAGGCGGAATACCTGGAAGGGAAGTTGAGACAAGGAAAGATGGCGTTCCAATGGGGCCAACCCCAATCCCAAAGGAAGAAGAACACCGGATGGTTATTTCGAGGCCGATATTGAAGGCCGAAGAGTTGGTTTTGCACTTGAGCTTGAGAACCATCACTACAACGACGTAATCCTCCAAAGAATGACCGAGAATTTAAAAGGTGGTTTTCCCCGCGCCCTAAAACTGATCGTTTCCGCAACGCCTGGAAATGCGGTCCGAATGATTCGTTCCCTTCAAACAAGAATTAAACCTGAAGAACAACCTCAATGGTTTGTATCCGATTTTGAAAGGGTTAATACAAAACCGTTCAAAAAATGCTGGCATCAGTTGAATCAACCATTAGCTGATTAGCGGAATTTCAACAAAACGGGCCTTGAAAAAGTGTCAACCATAGGCGACAATTAAAAGGAGAGGTAATTGGAAACAACACCTTTTGAATTAAAGGACTATGAGACGCTCGATGGCAAGTGCCCTTACCAGGAATGGTATTCGGAGTTGTTAAAAAAAGAGGGTCTTCTCCCAAACGTGTGGGTAATTTAGAGGTATTTTCAGAAGTTGGGTAGGGTACAAGTCAGCACCTTGAGCCGCAGGTATTCAGGGTCTCGAAGACCGTAAGCCCGACGCTGAATCACCCTAATCTTGTTGTTCAACCCTTCCACAAACCCCAATGAAACCTTGTTCTCCGGCTTGCAGTGCGCCACGATTCCTTCCCAATGCCTCTCCACCGTCTGTGAAAATTTCTCATATGGCTTCAGATTTTGACCCTTCAAGGATGACTTCCAATTCTCAAAGAATTTTTCAGCATAGGCGGAGTACTTGTAGTCCCAAAGTTGACCAAAGGACTCTTTCAAGACATAGGCCGTATTCAATCGCTGGTTGACCGCCAATAGCGCCTTCAACCTTTTTCGACCTTTCATGTCCAGGTTTTGACGATGAGACAGCAGGATGTAACGGTTCCCCTTGAGATAACCCCTTTCCACTTTTGGAAGATGGCTATATTCCGACCGCCGGATGGCGTCCATGGCCTCGCCTAGTTTTCTCATCACATGGAACTTGTCGTAGAGGATGGCCGCCTGAGTCGCGTTTTTAACCGTGGAATTCTCGAACGCCTCCCACATGTCCATGACCACCAACCGAACCTTTTCGGCCTTTTTCTGGCCTAATTCCTCCCAGAACAGATCCAGACTTTCTTCCGTGCGGTCCTTTCCACCAAACCAAATGGGCCGACCACGTTCCAGGTCACTCACCACGATCCGGTAGTTGTGCCCCTTGCGAACCGAGATTTCATCCATCCCCAACACTCGAGGTGTCGGGTTACCTGCTCGCTTCAACTTTTCCCGCATGTAGTCCATTTCCATGGACTTCACGGTCTTCCAATCCAGGCAAAGTTCATCGGCCACTTCGCGGATCGTGGTGTTTTGACAGCGTTTGCCGATGTAATAGGCGAACCGCTTGGTGTAGAAGGGGTTGTTCAGCCAGGAAAGCCGTTCACCTTTCACAGCACCGCAGTCCTTGCAGTCCACACGCCGGACTTCCATTTCCAGGTAAATACGCAAGTCTCCGCAAGGCTTGTCGCGCACCAGCCTGGTCTTGTGGTCGTAAAAGGTCCGAGAAACCTTTCCACAGGCTCCACAAATCGTTTTTTTCCCCGGCGGCGTAGGGAAATGATCCGGGCGCACCGGTCACCAAATAATCCTTTGAGCGTGATTCGGGGGGTGAAGCCGGGAAATCGGTAGGTGTCATACAGACGCTTGAAGTTTTTCATTCCTCAAGCATGACAAGTTTTTCAGACTCATCAAGGTCTGAAATTCGTTACAGGGAAAGGCTTAACAGACTTTTAGCTTGATTTTTTACCCACAACTTTTGGAGAAGACCCAAAAAAGATTTTAAATCAGCGGTCATTGTGGAAAAGCGGATCAAAAGGTTGGAACAAGGTTTATTGGGGGATTACGACGACGTTCAAGACGGAATTCTTGAACTACGAATCCATGTGGGGCAGGCTTTTCGGGTCTATGTCCGACAAATTGAAAAAACTATGATGCTTATTTTAGTTGGGGGCGAGAAGAAAGACCAAAAACAGGATATTCGAAAAGCCCATGAATACTGGGACGAATTTAAAAGCCGCAATAAAGGGGTGAAATGATGAAAGGATTAAGGGACCATAAAACAGCGATCATTGAACATTTGAAAACCAATGAAAGCTTTCGAAAAGCTTATTTAAACGAGGCTTTAAACGAGGATGAACCAGCCGTTGTTCTTTCCATGCTTCGAGACATAGTGGATGCGACCAGGGGATTCACAAAGCTCGCAAAAGAAACGGGCTTGGCTAGGCAAAGTCTTTATAAGGTTTTGTCCGAAAAAGGGAATCCTGAATTTGGAAGTGTTTGGAAGGTAGTCCGTATTTTGCGGAAAAAGAATCCAATGTTGGCTCACGCAAGGTAAAAATTCAAAACAACCTTCGTTTCGTTTTGCCCGAATTAAAACCGGAAAAAACAATGTATTTTTTCGGTTTTTGGTTTAAAAAAGTTATTAAGAAGAAATTGTTTTTGGTTAATAGCATAATATTACGACCCCCTTGCGAAATTAATAATCAAACGAAGGTCAAAACATGGCAATAACATTTAAAGAAATTGAAGCATTTGATAATGGAGCCCGATTTTTTAATGGAGATTTGCACGTTCATTCTTTCGGAGGGTCCCACGACGTTAAAGATTCCACAATGACAGTCCAAGCCCTGATTGATTCCGCATTAACTCTAAATATTTCAATTCTTGCAATAACCGATCACAACAATGATGCCAATTTGAAACCGGCCATTGAATACGCCGAGAAGTTTAAGGGAAGGTTTTTATTATTGGCTGGGGTGGAAATAACAACTGCTAATGGCCATTTACTTGTTTATTTTTCTCCTGACAAGGTTGAAAACGCAAATGAACTTTTGGCCAGAATAAATCTTGTGGGAAAACGCGGGGAATTGGATACCCATACTACACGGTCTATGGCAGATGTTATTAAAGAAGCCGAAACACTTGGTGGGGTTTGCTTAGCGGCACACATTGATCTTCCGAAAACAGGGTTTGAAATGCTTTCTGAAGGTTATCCAAATTGGAAGAAAGATATTATTACTAGTTCAGGCCTTTTGGGAGTTGAAATTAAAGAAACGCAAAATCTTAATTGGTATTCAACGGATGACGACAATAATCCCCGTGGTTTGGAAAGGCGCAAGTTAATAGATGTTCGAAGTAAAAATGGATCAACATTTTCTCGGGTCCATTTGGCCCATATCCAGTCTTCTGATGCCCATACTATGAAGTCTTTTAATGAAAGAAATTTCGATCAAACCATAACTCGGATAAAAATGAATGAATTAACCTTTGAATCATTCAGAACAGCACTTCTTGATCCCACAGCAAGGGTACGTCCATTGGCAACAATACCAAGATCAATTCCTCGGATTCTTGGTTTGCATATTTCGGGTGGGTTTATTGATGGTCAGGTAATTAATTTAAGCAACAATTTGAATTGTTTGATAGGGGGGCGAGGAACAGGAAAAAGTACGGTTTTACAATGTTTGGCATTTGGTTTGGGTATTTCTGAAAAGCTTGAAGAAAATACAAATGGACCGAACGCCGTAATTGTTTATTGTGAGGATTCTAATGGGGTTATATATCGATATGAAAGAAGAAGGGGTGCCCGGCCCTTAGTTAAAGCAAAAGAGGACAAAATTCATGATGTTCCTGAGGATGCATTTCGCGTTGAGTTTTATAGCCAAGGAGATTTAGCCGAAGTGGCTAAAGATCCTCTGAAAAATCCCATTTTGTTACAGGAGTTTTTAGATCGCCATATTTCTTTGCGGGACCTCCGAGAAAAAGAGGCGGAGTTAGTTTCGGTGCTGGAGGAAAATAGCGGCCAATTGATTCCTTTAGAAGGTAGATTTGAACAGCTTCCAGCTAATCAACAAACCTTAAAAGAATTAGTAAAGAAAATTAAAATTGCAGAAGAGGGAAAGCTAAAAGAGATTGCTGCTATTCAATCAAAATTGTCATCAGAAAAAAGTTTGGCTCAGGCTTTAGACGAGTATAAAAAAAGTTATAGAAATGGAATGAGTCTTTCTAATTTCCTGCGAAATTTTGATGAACTTAAAGAAACGACTGGGGAAATAACCGCCGACCCCAAAAGCGACCAAATTCTAGGAGATATCAAAAAAATCATTGAGGAGGCTAATCTTTTTCTTTCGACAAAAGAAAAGGAAATTAATTCTCAATTGAAAGTTGTTGCATTAAACATTGAGGCAAAGATTCAAGAATTAAATCTTAACCATTCCACGATGGAAGCGGATTTGAGCGAAAAAATCGGAGAACTTCGAAAGAAGGGTTTAACGGGAAGTCTTGAGGACTTTCAAACCATAGTTAATCAAAAAACTGAAGTAACCCGGACAATTACAAATATTAATGCTCAACTACCTCAACTTAACCAATTAAGGGCAGATCGAAAAAAATATCTTTTTGAACTTGATGAGACCCGAAAAAAAATATCGGATAGGAGAAAAGAACAGTTACAAAGTATCAACAAACACCTTTCCAAGACGATTCAAGATTATTTTGTTTTTGTTCATTACGAACCCTCCGGCATTATTGAAGATTTTAAAAGTATTATTTTGGAAGTCATGCAAGGGTCCCATTTGTCAGAGCAACTAGCTAATCGTTTTGCTTCTAGTGTTACCCTAAAGTAACTAGCCGAACTTATAAAATTCGGAAATGCTACAGAACTTTCAAAAGTTGGAGAAATTGGTTCCGTTTGGGCAAAAGAAATGATTTCAAGGTTTCGGTTTCTGACAACAATTCACAAATTGGAAGTTCTTTGGAAACCCCCTTGTCCAATAATTACTGTTAGGACCAAAAGTTCCCCTCCAAAAGATATACCCGTGAATCAACTTTCTGATGGACAAAAACATACAATCTTTTTAACGATTGCAATGTTTGCCTGAAACCAACCTACCTCTGATAATTGACCAACCAGAAGATGATTTGGACAACGCTTTTATTTTTAGTTCCATCGTTACAACCCTTAGAGAAATTAAAGAAAAAAGACAAGTTATTCTCATTACCCATAATGCAAATATTGCTGTTTTAGGTGATGCGGAATTACTTATTCCTATGCGACGTTCTGTTGATAAAGGGATTGTTTTTGAACGTGGTTCTATTGATCGGGCTGAAACAAAAGCAGAAGTGCGAAACATTCTGGAAGGAGGGGAATCCTAGCTTTTCGACGTCGTATGGAAATATACGGGTATTAAAGTATTTTATGATTCATTGATTTGTTAAGAGGGGTTGCAAATGCCAACAATACCATCATTTA
>CAWCKJ010000006.1:0-324108 GCA_963796105.1 candidate division FCPU426 bacterium | reverse complement strand
CTGAGGTGATAACCCGGATCAAATTATTACCAGTGTCCGCGACGTACACATTTCCGGAAGTGTCAACCGCAACCCCATAGGGATTATTGAAAGATGCTGAAGTGCCCGTTGCGTTAGTGGCACCTGTAACACCAGCCTGTCCGCCAAAGTTGACACAACACCCCCCGGAGAGATAACCCGGATCAGATTATTACCAGTGTCAGCGACATATACATTTCCAGAGGTGTCCACCGCGACTCCTTCAGGATAATTAAATGACGCAGAAGTCCCCGTCGCATTAGTAGCTCCTGTAACCCCAACTTGACCCGCCAAGGTCGAAACCACGCCACCCGATGTGATTTTACGAATAAGTGAGTTGGCGTAATCCGCAACGTATATATTTCCCGAGGTATCAACGGCGACTCCGCTTGGATCAAAGAAAGATGCTGAAGTTCCAGTTGCGTTCATAGAACCAGTAACCCCAACTTGACCAGCTATAGTCGAAACCACGGCTCCGGTTGTTATTAACCGGATTAATTGATTGCCAGCATCTGCGATGTACAAATTATCAGAGGCATCGACAGCTATACCAGCGGGCCAATTGAAAGCTGCACCAGTTCCCGTTCCGTTAGCGAACGCACTAACAGACCCCGCAATAGTCGATACCACACCACCATTGGGTGTGGTTATTCCCTTTGGTTTGGGTGCGGTAGGAAGGTAACGTTGGCAAGCCAATGGCAAGACAAACACTATTAATAAAATTCCCGCTGTCCAAAAATTCTTGATTCCCATGAGTGGCCTCCAAACAGAAACGACTTTATCTCTGCTATATAGTGGTGGTATGCGCGGTTTTATTCCCCGTCTCGTTATATTTTTTTATGGATTTATCAGTTACTGAGGTTGGCCCTAATGATCCCAACTTAATTTGTCATCTAATTATATTACTTCTCCTGTTTTTACGCTTCAAAAGGGTATCTTTCTTGAAAAAAAAGATTCCCCGAATTTAGGCAATTTTTTAGAAACGACCACCGGGGATGTAATGGAGTTCGTCTCTGTATTTTAAAAAGGAGAGGTTTTCGACAGTGGAAGCACGACCAAGATAAAGGATTTCACCTGGTAACCAGCCATTTATCTGGAAACAAAGGATCATGGCTATATCTGAGTTATTTGCCTTAATTTTTGATCTTTTTCCTGTAGGTGCGTGTTCAAATATGAATTCGTCCATTTGAAAACCACCAAAATAAAAGTGATGAAAATCACTACGGTTAATACATCAATGAATATTCATTGTCTATATTAAAATTCCATGCCTATACGGAAAGTGCATCTCACGAATTCTTTGCCCCCCTTTGAAAAGGGGGGTGGGGGGGTATTTGTCGTTGATAAAAGGCTAACTTCCCCTTATTCCCCCTCTTTTCAGAGGGGGAGACTTGTGTCATGAGTGCACCAGTAGAATCCAACTTAAGATGCGCTTTCCGTATAGGCAAGTAAAATTCGGTTTCACGGGTTAAACGCTATATCGAAATAGCAACATATTTAGGCTTCCTAACCCTCTTATGGAATTTTACCGAGCGTGAACCAAAGGTTGATTCTTTTTAATCCCCAAAATCATAACATGTTCTTTCAAATTGACCCGATATCGATAATAGATGGATTTAAATCGGGCTTTTAGAAGGTTGTTGTTTGGTCTCCCTAGTTCAATATCTCTTCTCCATTTGAAATATGGAACGTTTGTTATAATCCACCTAATGTCAACTCAATCTTCCCTACAAACCCGTCCTCTTTCGGCCTCAATCCGATCTTTTTTTATTAATCCTTGGTCCTGGGCACTTATTTCTTGTTTCCTCCTACTGGCCCTATTAAGCGCACATACCATTCAAGACTTGGATTTGGGTTTTCACCTAAGGAGTGGCCAGTGGATACTTCAAAATCATAGTTTCCCCGCAAAGGATACCTTCACCTACACAGTTCCCGATCACGATTATGTTGATGGCCATTGGCTTTATCAAGTCGTTCTTTACCTGCTCTTTATTTCCGGCAGCTATCCGCTACTTACATTATTTAATGTTGTTTTAATAATCGCGGTCTTTTCATTTCTATGGGCACGTCTTCGATTGACCGGTGCGCCTACATGGATATCCACACTATTGTTTGCATGGGCTATATGGGAATGTGAAATTCGTTTCCAGGTCCGGCCCGAAATCATTAGTTGGTTGCTTATGAGTGTTATGCTTTGGACATTGGAGCAAAGAACGGCCCGGAAAAGGGATTTTCTATTCCTTCTTCCAATCCTCCAGGTTGTTTGGGCCAACATGGAAGGTTTATTTATCCTGGGTTGGGGATTGATGGTTGGTTTTTTGGTTTCTGGTATCTTCCATCAACGCCGGGCAGATTCGAAGTTGGTGCGGTTTTCGGGCCTGGCTATGGTTTTATGCCTGTTAAACCCATATTTTTTCCGAGGGATATTATTCCCGTTCCAACTTTGGCAGACACTTCACACTAAACTTTTCCATTCAAATATAAATGAATTCATGTCCCCTTGGGTCCATTACGACATTCCCATTATGCCGGTTGCCCAGTTATGGGGTTGTAAGCTATTCAGTTTCCTTTTATTGTTTTTGATCTTGATCACCTGGAAGAAACGGAAAATTCACGAGTTTTTCCTGGTCGCCATTTTCTTTTATTTATCCGCAAACGCCGTACGGAACATTCCGCTTTTCATCCTCATTTGCCTGCCCATTACGGCCGCTTGTTTGAAGGACCTGGAATGGGCATGGTTACGCAAAATAACAGAAGGGATTCTATCCAGATCATGGGTTGCGTTGATCCTAATAACTCTACTTTCGGGTCTAGGTTTGCGGGTTATCACAAACGCCTATTATGTGGACGACCGCCGAACCGAACGCTTCGGCCTTGGGGTGAACGATGAAAGTCAACCCGTTCGGGCCACGGATTTCCTTATTCAAAACCATTTAGATGGAAGGATATTAAATGCTTTGAATCCGGGAGGCTGGTTGGACTGGAAAGGTCCTCAAAAGGTATTTATCGATGGCCGTCTGGAGGTAATGGGCGAGAAACTATTCACAGAATACATTTCAGCCCAGTACACAGGAAAAATAACATCCTTGGCGGACCAAAATTCCGCAAATATTCTATTTTTCAATCCAGCTATATCCACGAGTTGGGTCGCTGATCTCCAAAATAACAGTGATTGGCGACCGGTTTACTTGGATGAGAATACCGTAATTTATTTGAAAAAAGGTTATGCGCCTCAAGTACCGACCCTTGACGATTCCAGAATTATGGCCGAATACAATATCCAGAATCAGGTCCTGGAAAGGGCAACTGAATTCATCAAACTTCCCGAACCCACTATATGGGATTTTTTATTGATGGGTTTTTACACGCGGGCGAATTATCCCATCGGGATTTCAAATATGGGGACTTTTTTTTTATTGGAAAACCATCCTCAAACTGCCGAGGCATTTTTCTTGGAAGCATTAAATCTATCAGGCGGGAAATATTTCGACCTTTACTACAAACTCGGCGTCTTTTATTACTTAGCTAAACGGTACGACGAAGCCAGACTATGCTTGGAACGTGTCTTGAAAAACGATCCGAGCAATCCTTCGGCTCAAAACATTTTAGAAAGCCTTCCACACGGTGGTAAATGAAATTTTACCGAGCATTCACCAAAGCTTGATTCTTTTTCCGCAATATGCGGACGATCTTCCAAACACTTCCAAATTCAGGATTCCCTTTTTCAGACAAGACTTTATAAAGACTTTGCCTAGCCAAGCCTGTTTCTTTTGCAAGTTTTGTGAACCCCCTAGTCGCATCTACGATGTCGCGAAGCATAGAAAGAACAACCGCAGGTTCATCCTCGTTAAGGGCTTCATTTAGGTAAGCTTTTCGGAAGTTCTCATTGGTTTTTAAATGTTCAATGATCGCTGATTTATGGTCTCTAATGCCTTTCATTACTTTACTCCTTTATTTCTACTTTTAAATTCGTTCCAATATTCCTTGGCTTTTTTAACATCTTGGTCCTGGGTTTTCTTTTCCCCGCCGGAAAGCAAAAGCATCATGGTTCTACCAATCCTACGGACATATATGCGAAAACCTTGGCCTACATGAATTCTGAGTTCAAGGATACCGTCCTGAACGTCGTCATAATCCCCAAGCAAGCCATTTTCTAACCGCCTAACCCTATTTTCTAAAGCGGTTGCAGACCTTAGGTCTTTTTTAATTAACTCCGAATACCATTCCTGGTAAGGACACCGCCCATCCGGTGTTTCATAATCCTTTAATTCAAAAGGTGTTGTTTCCAATTACCTCTCCTTTTCATTGTCGCCTATGGTTGACACTATTTCAAGGGCCGTTTTTCGATATTTCGACTAATCCGCCAATGGTTTATTCAATTGGTGCCAGCATTTTTTAAACGGTTTGGTGGTTACCCTCTCAAAATCGGAAACGAACCATTGTTGCTGTTCGTCGGGTTTAATCCTAGTTTGAAGGGAACGGATCATCCGGACCGCATTTCCAGGAGTGGCGGAAACGATTAGTTTGAGGGCACGAGGAAAGCCATTCTTTAAATTATCGATCATTCTTTGAAGAATAGTGTCGTTGTAATGATGGTTCTCAAGTTCAAGTGTAAAAGAGACTCTTCGACCTTCAATGTCTGCCTCAAAATATCCATCAGGTGTTCTTCTTCCTTTTGGATTTGGATTGGCCCCATTAGAGCGCCATCTTTCCTTATTCAGCTTCCCTTCCAGGTATTCCGCCTTAATTGAAGGTGTAATTCCTGACCGCATCTCAAAATCTGAAACCCAAAAAATATCCCTAAGTTCATCCAAAGATTCGAATGTTATTCGGACTGTCTGAACCATTAGGTCGTGCTCTTTTTCATGAGTGTTGATCTTGATTGGATACTTGTTGGATCTCACTAAAATTTTGTTATTTTCATCCAACGTTCTTAAAGCCCCCGCAGTTAAGAAAAAAAGGTTACTGTTTCCCACTGGTGTCTTAAAAACGTGTAAAAGGTCTCTTTCCAAGCTGGTGTATTTTTTTAGGATTTTGTAGGCGTTCCTGGAACTCTGATTAGGAAGGAACTTCAGATGAAACAATTCTGGAGTTGTAAATTTATTGGAATGAATCCATGCCAGGTGTTCAATTTCAATTCCAGTCATTTCTTTCAGGCCCCTCAATGAACTTCTCCTTTCCCTAGTTTTTTAGAATAAACCTCCCCCTTGGATAATAATTCCGCGTCAGTTTTAGGTTCTTCTTTCTGGATTTCTTTGGGCGGTTTTTTTGCTTCAACATTTTTAGGGATCGTTTTCGAGGGTGTCTCGACTTTTGGTAAATCGATTTTGTTGTATTGATTTGATTTTTTGTGGTTATCCCTTATAGGAACACAGCCCACATAATCAAATTCTCGGGGTGGAGGTTTGACTTCCTTAAGCTTCATCTTGAAAACTTTCGGCCCTGAGACATAGACGATTCTGCATACCGCTTCCCCACGTTTCATTCCCCTTAAATAATTGGGATGGATGATGAATTCCTCATCCGGTTTCACGGTCTTCCCCCTGGGTTGGGGTACTCGCGTGTCATAAGATAAAACGTCCTTCATGGTGACTTTGGTTCCGAATATGGCGGCAAAAAAATCCACTGTGTCTTTTTCGGTGATGTTCATCACGATCTTGTGATTAGTGTTGGTAAGGATATCGTCCTTGAATTCCTGGCTGACTGCCCCCAGTTGGCCCAGACTGTGATGGGCCAGGAAGAAGCAAACATTGGCTTCCCGACCAAGGGAAATAAGGTCGTTTAGGCCGGGATATGCAGCGGTATAGAACTCGTCCAAAAACACGAAAAAGGGTCTTTCCGGCTTCTCAATTAGCCGCCTCCCTATTACCCCCGCCAGGTCTATTAGGGCCGAAATAATGACCGGTTTAGAGTCTTCCTGGTTCACCAGGGAAGAGGTCCCAAATAGGAATATCTGTTGTTTCTCAACCACGTCCTTCATCTTGATATCTGGGTTCAGGGTATTGATAAGAGGTGACCATTCCCTATTTGTGAACCGAGCAAGTTTGCTAGTCAGGCCCGAAAGGTTCAATTCCCGGTCCTTCTCCGACATATTGACCCACTTCTCCAAAAAGTATTTTCCCGAGACGGTGTCCTCATGTTTCTTAGCCAATACTTTGATTGTGTCAAAAGACCTGATCTCGTTGGATATCAGGTTCTGGTAATCCATCCGGGTAACGTGCTTGAACTCCATGAAAAGTAGATTGGTCAGGTTACTCAATACATCGCTGGCCTGGTCCCGATAAAATTCCTGGGTCACAGGCCCATAAAAAATCGACTTCATTAGGCCGTTAAAAACTTCGTCCGGCTTGTCCTTGAAGTCGGGGTTGTAGGTCTGGCTTCGTTTTATGTCAGCCAAATCGAAATACTTTAAATCGTGGAGACGTCCATATTTTTGGGCGTAATAGGGGATGTGCTTGTTGTAATTGGATTTGGCGTCGAAAACGAACATTCCCAGGCCGTTCCTGATCCCCTGCTCGATCAAGTGGTTGAAGATGTTGGTCTTCCCCATTCCTGAAGATCCGATCACTTCCGTGTGGTATTTGAGGAGTTCATCTGGAATGAAATATTTGTTTTCTGCGTCCAGGTACAGGGAATTCTTACCCCCTTCGTGCCGGGGCGACTCGCCCTGGTGTTCCGTGGTGTGCCTCATGTAAAAATGGATGAAATAAATGCAGAAGCCAATCAGGATGGAAAGCCCCATCACCACGTCCCCAGTGAACCCTTCGTTCCCCAGGAACACCCCGAAAAAGTCATGAAAAAAAGCCAGGGCGATGACTGCCGGGGCAAAAGCCAGAAGGTGATCCATGTGGACATGCTTCTCAAACATGAAGAGGAAACCGACAGAAAGAGCCGAAAGAGTGTCAAAGGGGGTAACCGATGGGGATAGGACTCCCAGGACTTCCAGGATGAATTTAACGCCAGAATAGACGGCAAATCCGACCAATACAGTTGGCGTGTGCTTCTCGACGGTTTTGAAAAAGGACATGGTGCGGTAATTCTAGGATGGATTTTTGGAAGGGGCAATTAAAGCGGAAAAAAGCGGAAGAATATTTTTAAAATTTATTTGCCACGGCTTTGCCACAAGAAGTTTTTTAAAAAAAAATACAAAAAGTGCAGGAAAAAGAATCGCTTAGAGAGACGAGTGCAACCTGATCACGGTTGCATGCCTGTCATCCTGATTCACCGCCTCACTGAATTTGGCTTCTAAGCGCGAAGCCCTTTATGCGGATTTAAAAATCCGCATAAAGGGCTTCGCGCTGTCTCCAAATCTGCTTAAATGCGTTTATTTTAAATTACTCTGTTATAGAAGTTTCTTGAGTGTCGGCTCGTTCGATTATCGGAAGGTGTTTCTACATGGGGGAGAGCGTGAAAGACGACTTGCCCCTTTTGGGTGTCGGCTCGTTCGATTATCGGAAGGTGTTTCTACAGAAATGATTGGGTTTGTTACACGTTCTTCTATAAGTGTCGGCTCGTTCGATTATCGGAAGGTGTTTCTACAATTTCAACCAAAGCGAAACCCTAGATAAGCTCCCCAAGGTGTCGGCTCGTTCGATTATCGGAAGGTGTTTCTACCCCGAGGCACACTTCTCAAATCCAAATATTGAGAAGGTGTCGGCTCGTTCGATTATCGGAAGGTGTTTCTACGTCGGTAGTCGTCAAACTGCCCTATCTTCTTCCACTCGTGTCGGCTCGTTCGATTATCGGAAGGTGTTTCTACTAAGAAAATTGGAGGAGACAGGTCCACGCTGACGGGCGTGTCGGCTCGTTCGATTATCGGAAGGTGTTTCTACCTCTGTTCCCCAAGATGAGCAAAAGCAGGCGTATAAGTGTCGGCTCGTTCGATTATCGGAAGGTGTTTCTACTTAACCAGTTTGAACGACGCCCCTTTACTAATAGTCGTGTCGGCTCGTTCGATTATCGGAAGGTGTTTCTACATGCTGTCATAGGTACTCCTTGAGCGTGAATTTGAAGTGTCGGCTCGTTCGATTATCGGAAGGTGTTTCTACCAGCCTTGCCTATGATTTAATTATACAATATAGAGATAGTGTCGGCTCGTTCGATTATCGGAAGGTGTTTCTACTTTTTTATGAACCGATGGATGATAAGGGGAAGTGTAGTGTCGGCTCGTTCGATTATCGGAAGGTGTTTCTACAAAGTGGGTAGAAATTGATTGTGGGAGTCGGTTTCGAGTGTCGGCTCGTTCGATTATCGGAAGGTGTTTCTACATCGACGGGAAGCCCTGTTCTTTCGGCCATTGTCTTGAAGTGTCGGCTCGTTCGATTATCGGAAGGTGTTTCTACTGCGCCACTCTAAAGTCCAATATTGGCAACAAACTAAACGATCATCTGCGAGCGGATAGCCCATCTTCCCCATTGCTCGACTCCCATTCATGCCGTTCAATTGGAAACTCCAATAAATAAGCCGATTAAAACCTTTCGAGCGGCTCTGGAGGTTTTCACATCACCAAACCTCTCGCGAAACCAGCGACGTCAGAAGCCACCTTTCGATTTCAAAGAACCGCTTGGTTCGGACCCTTTTCAAGGGGCTTAAAAATGCCGGGGCAGCTATTCGGACGGCAGAGCCAATCCTGTGACCCCTCCATGACACAAAAACCAAGCTCACTTAAGTTAAACCAGAAAAAGAAGTCTGTCAACGTGTCAGGCTACTACTATCGACCGATCCTTAGGTTCATATCGTCTTCCAAGAGATTCTATTGCAAACTCAGCCCGTCCCTCGGCGGGGCCAAGCCGTATAACCAATACCTGATCCTCCTCCTTTTTGATAATCCTATTCAATTTTTCTTTGAGGATAACCAAATCCTTGTCGCTCATTTGACACTCAAAAACAGATAATTGGAGATGATCGCCGTAATTATGCAGGGCCTTAAAAACCTTATTAAGCCGCTTCGGGTTTGAGATGTCATAAGTCACGATATAAACACTCAACATGTCCTACCTCGTGGTAAAGCCAACATAGTCCGGCACTTCACCCTGAAGGTGTTTTGCCAAAAGCCTGGCTTGCACCTCCAAAAGTCGGCCGTAACTTATCCGGTAACCGAATAACGGGTGCGTCACCAATGAATTCTTCCGTTTTTCATAGGCTTCAAAAAATACAGCCCTTCCCTTGTCGGTCAGTACACAACCACTTTTTCCCCACAAAAAATGCGACGAGTTCAGCATGCGGTTATTGACAAGCCCAAGAACCACGGAATCAGCTATTAGGGGCCGGAATTCTTCCATCAAGTCCAGCGCCAAAGCGGGCCTCCCGAATTTCGGTTGATGAAAAAAACCAAACATGGGGTCAAGTCCGACCGCATAACACGCTACCGTCATGTCTTTTACGAGCATTGAATAAGCCAGGGACAGCAAGGAATTGATAGGATCCTTCGGCGGACGGCGATTGCGGTTCTCGAAATCGAAGATATTTTTTCCCTCCCAAAAGTCCGGCAATGGGAGCCTCTCCTGTCCATCAGGTGTTTCGCCCGGAGCACCCGTCCGGACATCCACCTTGATGGTATTCTTAAAACAATTGAAATATTTCCTCGCGGCGCTTCCCTCGAATCCCAGGAGGCTTTCCAGGGAAGCGGAATCCGACGCCTTCCCCGCCAAATCCTTCATGTCTTGAAAAACGGCCTCGTCCACCCCATTAGAGTTCCTCATCAGAAAAGTACGTTGGTTCAGGATTTTCGCCTGTATGACTTTTCGCGACAAGGCAAGAACTGTCGCCGGATCATCAAAGGAATTAAACTGTTTTCTGCGCAGGTCCACATTTTTAAGCGGTAACCCTTGAGAAATGCCGTAAAACCAACCTCGTATTGAGAAATGGCAGACCGGAATGCCCAAACCCAGTATTTCGTGAAGCGCTTGGACGGTCATTTGTACGTTGCCAAACAAGCTGATCTGTCGCAAGACAGACAAAGGAGTCTCCGCGAGAATTCCCGTCCCCAGTTTTATACACAATACAGAACCAGATTTGTTAATACGCGCCCCCTGGGTATTAACATATAAAACCCCCTCATCACTTCTGGCCGCGATGATTCGCCTGATCTCAGTTTGCGGTTCCTGGTCCGGTTGTTTTTCACGAAGCAGTCCCGTTTCCTCGGGCATACAAATCGGGAGGAGGGAACACCGGAGGCACTTAGGGTTATCAACTAGGGGCGGAGGTATAACATCTAGAATGGCGATTTTCCGGGAGTTTTCAATGACATTGCGCGTTTCCAGGATCAATTCATCCGTGAAAGCCACGGGGATTTTTTGTTTGGAAGCTTGGTAATAGACGTATCCACCTTGGCAGTCATAACCATTTTCCCGGAGAACAAGTCCTTGGGCGCAAACCTGAACAGCATCATTCGGCCAAACCACCCATTTTTCCTTCTCCTCACTTTCGTTGCCCGGTTCCGGCTCTTCCTCATCATCCTCCGTGGCTTCATAGGATTTCCGGGGCGCATCCAAACGGTATGGGCGGGAATGCTTGTAATCCACCGGAGTCAATCGCCCTTCTTCTTCCTCAACCAAATCCATCTTGGCATTAATTTTCAGGGATTCGCTGGAAAGGGTTAGTGAGCGGTGATGGATTACTTCAGATGGTTTTTCCTGTTCTCCTGCCTCCTCCCCCTTTATGACTTTACGCTTGGAAGACTTCCCGAGTTTGTCCACCCTCTTGTGCTGAATGGTCCCCTCAACCGTGTCGGCGCTGTGGACGAAAAGGCCTTCCACAAACTCGTAATAAAAGAGGCGCGGACAATAGACAAATTGGTTCAACATCCGAACCGGAAGATAATCAGGAAGTTCGACCACTCATGCCTCCCGTCATTTCATCATTTGAAGCCTTTTACGCACGCTCTGACGGACTTGTCCCCAGAATAATCTGGATTCCATCCACCTGCCCTTGAACGATACAGGATCAGTGAAAAGGATTTTAATGTTATCCTCTCCCATCTCCATCTCATCCTCTTGATCCGCAATTGGTTCATTACGGACCCTTTTACGCATCCCTTTTTCCTCCGCGACAACAACCCAGGAAACTTCCGAAACAGGCTTTAAAAACTTTCCTTTCCATTCCCCGCTTTTGACCCTCAACAAATTATTTGGTGCCCCTTCACAAACTAGCCTGAAATCCGGGGGAACACCCTGCAAGAACCTCCGCCCGATGTTTGATGCGGCGTTTTCGTCGGCATTCACGGGTTTTTGTCCCTGGGGGCAATTGGAATTGGAGCACAGGAAATCTTCCCCCGACACCCAAGAAGTCCAATCCCCCGGCTTGATCTCAGCCAACTCCCGAGCCCTGTCCGTTGGCCTTCCCTTGTCGTCCTTTTGTTCCATCATCCGGCGCAACCAGGGGACCGCCTGTCCATCCGGAAACCAATTTTCCGAAATCTGAGTCACCCTGCACCCAGCCGCCCCACAAAAAGAACAATACTGCGAGCTGAAGGCCGCATATACCATAGCCGTACGAACCCCGTATAGCTGGGCCGCCTGACTGGAAAAATTGAAAATCTCCCGATGAGACCACTTCATCAACTGTGAATTCTCATTTCTTGGCCGATCTTGGCGGAACCGGTAACGTGTCAGGTTCTCGAAGACCACCAATTGGCAAGATGGACCAACCGGATGGGGCCGTTTGGCCCCCAAATCATTCAATGTATTCGGGCGATGACAAACATTACGCCCATGATGGTCGTTATAAAACTCACCAGATTCGGGCCTTTGCCAAAACGCCTTGCCGTTTTCATCCACATATTTCCACAAACCCGTAGTTAAATTTGGTTCATAACCTAAGGCGCGGGCCGTTATCAGGAAAGATAGTTTCTTGATGCGGTCATCCTTCAATGATTGGAGATGATCCCTGTCCTTTACGGCGAACCCCTGATCCTCCGACATGTGTCGCCTCTCCCCCGGTTTCCGGGGCCTAAAGGTCCAGGCTTTTAACAAGTCGTAAAAATCAGTCAACACCATCAAGCGTCCCGCCGAAAGGCCTCCGCGATTTTTCCGTTTTCCCCGCGCTTCCCTCCATAACGCGAAAACACGTTTTTGAAGTTCCATATCCCTTTTCCAAAAGATGGAATTTGGTTGGTAGGCGTTTTTCCGGTCTTTGGCCGAAAATCCCTTCAAGGGTTTTTGTGGTTTGAAAATCATATTGGTGACTTCTCGACGGTGGCTCAAGACGAATTCCGAAAAAATCCGCCTAGCCGTTTCATCACCCGGAGTTTCGACAGAAGGCCAGGGCATCTCCAGTTCCTTCCTAATCTCATCCATGCCCTGCAATTCGAGTAAGCCTTCGGCGGCATCGACGGCGTTCTTCTGTAATTGATCGGAGGAGTACGTGTGTTTGGTCCGGATCGGTGACCATTTGTGCCGAAAACCCTTTCCACTCCGACGCTTCTTGAAGCTTTCCTTCCATTCAACGGTCACATACTCCGTTTCCGATAGTTTGGCGGCAACCCAAAGCAGTTGGCGATTGACATTCAATTCGCGCTTGATGGAACGGATTGTTTCTTTGAGATTTTGAGTTTCCACCGGCAAATCAGCGTCTTCCCCCGGCAGGTCGAGAAGCCCCCGGCCCAAAAGATGCGCGTGTACGACTTCCCCATCCTCGGAAGCGCCCGCCTCAACGGTTACATGTGGTTTTGGTGCCTGGGGATGATAAGAATCTTCCTTCAAAGACAATCCCCAAAGAGCCCAAGCTGCGCCATGCCGCATACCAAGGTCTATGGAAAGAATTCGAGCGCCATTTTCAAGAGACAATTTTTTCCGACCATCCACCATAAGCGAATAGGGCCACCGATATTTCGAGAAACCTTCCGCGCAAATTTCTTTTTTCTTCAAGGGATTTTCTATTCCCGTGCGTGCGATAAAACCCGAGGAATATAGCCATTCCCTCTCCCACGGAACGACTTCCGAAGTCTTTATTTCACAACTGAAATTTAGGAAATATTCCCCCGGTGTCTCCCCCGGCCCCAATCTTTCGATTTGTCCCCTGTTAAACATCAAACGGGCGCCTTTGGTGCTTGCGGTCGCGGAGGAGAGAAGGTCGTCAGAATAAGTCAATTCCGTGGAACCTTTCACGGAATCCCACTTGGCAGTTTTCTTGGGTGAATTTGCGGCTCTACCCAGGTATTTGAAATCGGCTTGGAACTTTTCGTAAGGAGCCAAAGGAACCCCTTCAACCGTCTTCTGGACAAAGGTGTTTTTCTTTTGGGGATGCGGCACGAGCAACTTCAGGGTGACACTACTGAGATTTTTATCCAGTGAATAGGGGACCGCAGAGGATGGGCCAAAACGCATCCACAAAGGATGAAATCGCGGATCAGGGTCGGTCCAGGTAATCGACCCCATCGGCCTTGGACGCAACCGAAGATATTCCCGCAGATAATCCCTTTCCTTCCAAATGGAATGGTTTTCCTCCTGGATGAGCCAGCGAAAAAGCCTTCCATCCCCGAACCTAGTTGGGTTCTCGGCTTGGTAACGATTAAGGACCTGCGTTAATTGTTCCTTTGAACTTTGTTCCTTCGTTAATGCTTTCAATAGCAATGGTCGAATCCGTCCCCACCCTTTGGTCATACCACCGTCAATTCCAACCTTTTCCCGGGAACCTTGTCGAGAAGAAAGTCCGTCCTCCAAAGTCCTTTGTTCCTCGTATTTCCCCAATCGAAGATACCAATCCTGGTTCCGAGCACCCTCCACCAGTTTCCAGTTTTTCGGATCATCGGGAGGCGGCTTCAGCTGAATTCTCTTGGGTGTTTTCCCTTTTCCTTCCTTTTCGGAAAGATGCTCCCAACCGCCTTCCAACTTGAATTGAATCCAGCGTTCCTGTTCTTCCTTTTCTTTCCGTCGTCGGCTAGCCCACCCCTCATGGGTTAGCAGTCTTTCAAAGGACTGCGTGAACATTCCCAGCTCCCATTCCGGGGATAATTCCTCGCCAAACCCGGTTTCGTCGTTCGACAACAACTTCAGATACTCGGAAACCGGCGCAAAAACCCTCCCGCCCAAGGCTTGACGAACCCTTTGAAGATTCTTCCTGAATAGAAGTTCGCTCTCATCAACGTTTGCCTTTAGGTAACTTTCAGCCTTGTCGATGAATTTCTGTCGCAATGGGGAATTTTTCTTCATGCCCTTTGATTGCCACTCAAGGAAAATCTTGTAGTGTGCGGGGCTGCGGCCACCGCTTTCAAAACGGATGGAATCAGGCTCCCGTATGGATTCGGGCGACTGGATGGCTTTTCGCAAATTTTTGGCGATTTTCTCCAATCCCACCAAACCCAAGCCGGAGGATTCCGGATTGGTTAAGGGACCGTATAGCCCCCTTGCCGCCTGGGCACCACCCTCTTGGTCCTCTTCGTCTTCGGATTCCTTTTCATCGGAATCCCGATTTTCGCTTTTCGGAAAACTATGCCCGTAAATTTGGCGGCAAGCCTCTGCAAGTTCCTCCGCCTCTTTCGCGCTCTTTCCCACCCGTATAAACCGGTCAATAAGCTCCCGATTGGGAACCCACTCAGCGGAACCATTCTTAGTTTTGCGGTTCCATCCCTTACCTCGGCGCATGAGAAACAATTGGCGAAGGAGGTATTTAACACCCTCATTGAAAAGAACATGAGTATTCCACAGCCATTGCCGGATCTCAGGGCGGTCGGGCGGAATAACGATTTTAAGCTTATAAGACTTCACGGACATATAACGCACTCTCTCTGCTAATCGTTTTGTTGCAGTCAAAGGTCTAGTGGATATTGTGCCACAAGGGCAACTGCCGGAAAGAATTTACGCCATAAACATGAAGATCAAAGGACTTAAATTGAAGACCTGTTGTTTTCACTTTTACCCCCGCATAATAAAAACTGTGTGTCAACCCATATTGGTTCGTCACCCATTACACGGGCATTTTATACTTTTCCGTCTCTTATCCGTCTCTCATTCTGCAATCAGCACCCGTCAGGAGCCCTCACCAGCCCTCATAAAAGAAAAAACCCTGCCCCCATAGGGTGGACAGAGCTTTTCCGGTTGTAAACGAACTCTAAAATAACGAAAAAATAGGGGTGTTAGGAAAGATGGTGCCTACGGTCGGACTTGAACCGACATTAGATTACTCTCGATAGATTTTGAGGCTAATAAATACACAAGAGATGTACTTTGCCACGACTTTGCCACAACCTAAAAAAATCATGGAATTTTCGAATATTTTTTGAGATTTAAAAATCATCGGGAATTTGAAGATAAGTGCAACCCTTCCCGGTTGCACTCCTTTAATAGGCGAATGCAACCTTACCTCTGGTTGCATTCCAAGAGCCCCTTCAAATGGGTTTTTGTGGCAAAGCCGTGGCAAAATTCTGGTGTCACACCCTGTCATTTTGTGGCATTTTGTGACACCTTCACCAGTGACATTTGATCAGGAAGCTGAGGCAAAAAAATTAAGTTTTTTGTTTGTTTATAAGGATTTTTTCAGAAAAGAACTGACAGACGGAACTCACGTTGGCAAGGTTGCACTCTACCACTGAGTTATTCCCGCGAAAGCCTGTGTCAGATACCTATATATTGCCACAAATCATGGATTTTGCCTTTATTTAGGCGATAGTTTTACCAGATATCCGCTATATCTTTCAAGTTTTTAAATCCTTATTCCTGGCAAATAAAGATGAAAACAGACCTACATCATTCAATTTCCCATTGATTGTAAAACAGACTGACGATATTTATTCTTTAAATCCGGAAGGTACCCATTCCGTGACGAGTTTCCTCTAGTGAATGGTCTCCGGGACTTTCCTGTAATCGCCAGCACCAGCGAACCGTCTCTCATGCGGCAAACCCAATACCTGATCCGCCGCCGCGCAATGCACATAGATTAAACTTGATGGTTTTCGCAGCGACTCACGAATGTACCCGATTGATTGAAAGACCTGTTATTCAGTGGGCACCTTGCCTTCCATTATACCCACATTGAGGAATCCGATTTTTCCGCCGACTTTTCCTTCCCATTCCCTCACGTGTTTCAAATAGGCAGGATCTTCCCAGCCGGCCTGGAAATTCAAAATTTCGACAACGCCTAAATTGAATAAATCCATAATTTCCTTCACGTTGACATAGGCAAAGCTGGGTCCGCCGATCACCTTGCCGGGATTGATCCACCAGCGGTTAAAACCCGGTATTTTCGGAAGGGAACCAGCGTGATCCATTATGAGGGAAGGCCTTAAACCGGCGGGGACCTTTTCAATTTACAGTTAACCTTTTTCCCCGAACCTGGCCTCTATCAGCTTCTTGATGGCCTCCAGGACTTCCGCAGCCTGCCGGCCGTAGGCGATGAAGGTCAGCTTGGCCCCCTGGGCCGCGTTGATGGTGAGCAGGTTGATCATGACGGACTTGAAATTGATGTACGGTTTATCCTTGAGTACGAAATTGTAGTGATCCATGTCACCTTCCTTTGAGACATAAACGTCCGCGTCGTACTGCGCGGCCAAAGTGGCCAGGGTCCCCGCTGGACGCACATGGATCCCATCCCTGTTCATCACCCTCGTTTCCAGGGTCAGGAAATTATGTTTCTCCAGCGCCTCGCTCTCGTCACGGTAGATGGCGGCGTATTTGGCGCGCCAATCCTGGGCGGCGTTCTCGATACCGATATCCCTTCCCGCCTTCTCGGACTCGATCCAGCGGTATTTTTTTATTTCCTCTAACTGGTGCTGGTTTTGGATACGGGTCTGTTCCTTATGGAAATCCTCCATATAACGCTCAAGAAAATCCGCGATGGCTTCATCGATAGGGACTTCCCTCTTTAGGTTTTCGGACAGGTGATACTTGTGGACCATGATGGCTGACAGCTCGGAGGGTGTCAGGTTCCAATTCTTGAAGTTTTCCTTGTTCATCCATTCAACCATCAGCAGCCTCCCAAACCCCACAAATGAGTTCCACAGGCCGTTTCAAACCAACCGGCCTGGTTGAATCATCCCTAAAATAATACCACGTCTCACGCAGATATCCTGATTTATCGGCCTGGTCCTACCGCACGGACAGTTTCCACCAACGCTGGGGGCTCCAAACCGCCAAAGGGAAAATGTTGTAGCTCCACTGGCAAGCCCGTGGTACCTATATCGACCCACCTCCGCCATCCTCTTTCGTCGCCTGTCGCCCGCGGCTTTCAGCGTTGGGCGAAGGCTTCAGGGGACGGGCGGCTTCGGCGGGTATCCGCCGACAAGACGTATGCTGAATTCGCCATAGCCCTTCCTTCATTCATCCCCGCTAAAACCGGGATGTTCTGGCGAAGGCGGATAAAATATCCAAAGAGACAATGTTTTCGGGTTTTATTTTCGAATTTAAAACAGGAACGGGTTTATCCGGGATTGAAAACCCGCTCAATCTGCGGGTCAGCTTCCAACGATCTCCGTGACGCGGTAGCTCGACAAGGTTTCCGTTTCGTCAAAAAAGGTGTCGATGGTGATGGTGACATCGATGGATATTTTTTTTCTCTTCACTTTTTCGGTCACTTTCTTCGAGTACCAAAACATGAGCTCGTTCTCCGCGGTTTGGTGGGCGGTGCAGACATAATCCCCTTTTAATTTCCAATCCGCCAGGAGCGCCTCCACCTCGTTGCGCTTGAGGCCCAAATGAAGGCCTTTAACGTCAATCCGTTGGAGGTTTAATCTCAGCCTAATCAGTTTCTCCTGGTCGGTTTTATCAGCCAGGCTCACGGTGTAGCTTAGTAAAACCCTTTTTTTTCCGCCGAATTTCCCGGTGCTGAACTCGATTTTCTCGTTCTCATCAGGCAGGATATAGGTGAGTTTATCCTCGTAAGTCGCGCCGTCCTGGATCTCAAAGACAGGGGCCTTGCCCAGTTTTTTCTTCGCGTCAAAAATCGAGCTGATGCCCAATTTCAATCCAAAGATCCTGGTGAAATCATCCGCCTTGAACGCGCATGCCCTTCCCGAAAAAAGGAATAGGGCCGTGATGGAAAAACCTAATCGAAGGAATTTTGCGGTCAAATCCCGCGACTCTAAGCTGATTTTCAAGCGTTTTGACAAGTTCGGCATGTCTCCCGTTCCCCTTCATCCTTTTCGGCTGGCATCCTGGCCCAGGGCTTCCCTGAAAGCCCCAAGTTATAGGCAGGATGATCCATTTGTAAAGGTCTTTTCATGAAGGAAATTTATGAATTATTTGGTTATCTTCGATTGATAAACCGCCCGTATGATTCAACAAGAGCAGGGTTTTACCAGATTCCTGGGATACCGGGCACCTTAAACATTAAACCGGAAATGCACCACGTCCCCGTCCCTCATGACATATTCCTTGCCCTCGATCCGAAGCTTTCCCGCCTCGCGGGCCTTGGCCGTCGAGCCTGCCGCGACAAGATCCCTGTAGGAATAAACCTCCGCCCGGATGAAGCCCCGCTCGATGTCGGAATGGATTTTCCCCGCGGCGGCGGGGGCGGTGGTCCCGTTCGTGATCGTCCAGGCCTTGGACTCGATAGGGCCGGCCGTGAAAAACGAGATCAAACCCAGGGTTTCATAGGACTTCCGAATGATGGCGTGAAGACCCCGCTCTTGAACCCCCAAGCCGGCCAAAAACTGGACAGCCTCCTCGTCGGAAAGCTCCGCCACTTCCGACTCGATTTTCGCGGAAATCGGAAGGCAGGTGGCCCTCAGTTTACTTGTGTTTTCCAAAAGCCTTTGATAGTGCTTGCTCTTGGATATATCGGCCAATTCCCCCTCGGACACGTTGCCGATGTAAAGGAACGGCTTGCGTGTAAGAAGCGTCAGCTCCTTCAGCTTTTTTTCCTGGTCCGCGTCAGCCTCCAGCGCGATAGCCGGCTTGCCCTCAGCTAGGATTTTTTTGACGTTTGAAAACAGCTCGAATTCCGCCGCCGCGGCCTTGTCCCCCGCTCGCTTGCCTTTATCTGATTTCGCGAGGCGCTTCTCCACTGTTTCCAGGTCCGCGAGGCATAGTTCTGTCATGATCGTGTCGATATCCCGCAAGGGGTCCACCGAGCCTTCAACATGGACGATATCGGCGTCCTCGAAACACCGCACTACCATGGCGATGGCGTCCACTTCCCGGATGTGGGAGAGAAACTTGTTTCCCAAACCCTCCCCCTGGCTCGCCCCCCGCACCAGCCCCGCGATGTCCACGAATTCAACGATAGCCGGGACCCTTTTGGCGCTTTCCTCCATTTCCGCCAGACGGTCAATGCGCTCATCCGGCACGGTGACCACTCCCACATTGGGATTAATGGTGCAAAAGGGATAATTTTCAGCTGGGGCCTTTGATTTTGTGATGGCATTGAAAAAGGTCGATTTCCCGACGTTAGGCAGTCCGACAATTCCGATTTTCATGAAATCTCCAAAGTATTTAGTCGCTCGCGCTCAATGGCAGGGGCCTGTTCAAACCCTGTTTGCCACCAAAAATTATGGAACCCTTTGAATCAGAACCGGCTCCTGCTTCGGCTTCGGGATCACTTGGATTTGCCAGGGACGCGACACCATGGGTTTTCCCTCGTCAGTAGCGGACTCGTCAAACCAAAGGACCGTCTTATCCGTGTAAAATTCCATCCTTTTAAATTCCACCGCGCACCCAGCGGTGTCTTTCTGGCCCGCGAATTCGACGACGAGGGCGTTCTTGGAAAAATCGATCAACGGCGGGGAAACTCTCGGCAATAAAAACATCCAAAAAACCCTCAAGGTGCGTGGGTCCTTGATGTATTGGCCATACTCAAAGGCTACGGGGGCGGCATTTCCCTCCCAGTGGGGAAGGTTCGTGACATCCAAGACAAGCTCAAGGACGGACTTGGCCCCGAAGATTCGCAATCCATGGTTGGCCAGCCACCTGCGGGAATCCCGGATGACTTTGTATTGGGCCCCGTTTTGAACGAAATGCGTCACCAAAATAGCGGCGATAAAGAAAAGCACGATCCAAAGAATATAACGGCCCGACCCATGGGTTTTTAAGGGTTTCCCGCGGGCCTGTTCCAGGTTGTTTTCTTCCCCGGATCGGGGAACCTCAGAAGCCCCCGCCGTTTGAGGGATGCGGTACAGTTTGTTGATGATCTTTTGATCCCAAGGCACCGGGATGGATCCCCCTTTTTCGGGAACGAGCGTGTCGCCTTTCCTCAATAATGCCAAGTCCCTCCGCGCCTTCGTGCAAAGATTCAAATGACGGGCGACAATCCTTTTTTCATCGGCGGTGAGTTTTTCGCTCAAATACCCGCTGAGGAGAGGATGTATCTGGTCACATTCGTTCATGTCAACCTTTCAATAAATCTTCATTGACCGGGCGGTAAAAGCCTCGGAAACCTTCCCATCATGCATAAAAAACATATGGAATCAAAACTAAAATGCGTTTCATCGGCATTATAAAATACCAAGTGGTTTCAAAAAGCCATTCCCGATGGCTGGCCCTGACCATTCGAGCCTAATTCCCCTTGACTTTGATTCAAGGCAAACCTACCGTAAAACCCGGATGGTCCCAAAGGAAGGCTTGAAAAGTGATGGACATCAGCAGCCAATATTTAATGGAAATGGCGGCCCGGTGGCTGCATGTCCTGGCCGGCATTGTCTGGGTCGGACTCTTGTACTTTTTTAACCTCGTCAACATTCATTTCAACCGCTCATTGGACAAGGATATCCGCAGCCTGATTGTTCCAAAATTAATGGGCAGGGCTCTTTTCTTCTTCCGGTGGGGATCCATGTTCACTTTCCTGCTCGGACTATCCCTTCTATACTTTGTTTACCTGCAGCCAGGCCACGCGCGTCAATTGGCCAGTCCTCCGGGATATTGGATCTTAACCGGCATGGGGCTGGGGACTATCATGTGGGTCAATGTTTGGTTCGTGATCTGGCCCTGTCAGAAAAAAATCATCCAAGGGATCAAATCGGGCCTTCCCCCATCAACAAGACTCGCGAAATTAAGCGAAAACACGTCAAAATTGAACACCTATTTTTCCGTCCCTTTAGTTTTCTGCATGTTGGCCGGCCCGCATTTCCCTTTTTTCATTGTGTCCGGGGTCCTGATGGTTTTCGGCTTTTCCGCCGGATTGACTTGGTTCCTATTGCGCCTTTCCGCCCGAATCGCCGATTGAAAATAAAGTCTTAAACCCGCCCTATGTTTGATTCACAATCGCGTTTTTCGAAAGATTCCCTTATGAGGCAACTCTGGATTTTCACGGGAATTTAACGAAACCAGAGCATCTCTTAAATGGAAAATTCCGAAAATCAAGCGCAAAAGATGGGTGTATTTTCAGCGGGGGTTTCATCAGGGGAAGAATTTTAATTGGATGAACGCTTAACATCGCCGTTTGATTCCTTAAGAATTTCCTGCTTCACGCTCACCTTCTCATTCAAGAATTTTCGAAGGTAGGTTTGCCGGACGATCTTAAAGAATTTTTCCAACTCCGGATCAGCCTGGTTCTTTTCCAGGCTTAATAGGTTCAGGGCGATGCTGAACGCCATTTCCACGGACTCGTGCCTCAAGGCGTAATTTTTAGCCGCGAACTCGTTATATTTTTTTATCCCCTTCAAGTAAACCTGGGCGGCTTTTTCGTTGTCCTGATCCTGGTAATACTTGCCCATCAAGTAGAAAACTTCCAGGTCAAGAACCTCTGAATGGTCGATATTCTCGAATTGATTGACCGCCTCAACAACATGCAATTGAGCGGTATTTTTATGATTGAAGTAATGGTTCAGGCAGAATTTGGCGAACCGCGCGCGAAGATAATGGTCGTTGGGGTTCCGGCTCACGGCGTCCTTGAATTTTTTAAACTCGATCCCATGCACCAATTTCTTCAGGATATTTAAGAATGGAGACGCTATTTTCATGAGTAATCCCATAAATGAATTTTACTTCGTTCCAATCAATTGTCAAAAATAAACAGGATTATAACAAGAAGATCGACCTCAATTAGCCAAAAATTTTCCTTTGTCGAGAATTAATTTTTCAATCGCCTCTTCCCTGAATGGAAAAGCAAGGAATGAAATTTATTGAGAGAACAAAAATTTCTTGAGGAAGCGGAGGTTTTGACGCGCTGCCCACGGACTTGTAACGTTGCAAGATCCTCGCCTTTAGGATCTTGATCAGCTTATTCCCGGGGACGGAAGGCTTACGAGTTTTATTCCCACCCAAAATCATTTCCGAGCAATCATCTAAAAGGAGGATATCAATTCCCTTGACGGGAATATTTTGTTATAGGCGATTTAAACGGGGTTTTAGGGTCATTCTTTTAAAAAAAAGATTCGTAACGGCATGCAACCTTTTGGCGTGAAAGGAATAACGGACATCAGGGGAACTTTGGGAAAAACACAAAAGTATTAAGGGAAATTGAACTGAATGTTCACTTCGTTTCAGGATGCCATCAAAAGAAAAAAATCATTCGCGGGAATGCCCACGGCTAAAGCCGGGGCCTGAAATCAGGCGGTCAAAGAATATCGTGGGTCACGAAGATTTCTTTTCCCTCCAAAACTTTCAATTGATCGGTTTGTTGGGGGGTCAATATTTTCTTCTCAATTTCCAGCATGGCTTTAATTTGGATGCTGTTTTTCTTTCCCAAGAGGGAATAGATTTCCGAGTTGATCAGGTCGATTTTCTCCAAATCAGGCTCCGGCTTTTCCAGCTCATTTTCCAGGTCCACTTTCTTGATCTTGATCTGTCCTTCCAGCTCCGCAGCTTTTTTCCGGAAAACCGCCCGGTTTTGCCGCAACAGGCCCCTTTGCTCCTTGGTCAATTGAAGCTTTTCAAGTATTTCCCTGCGCGTTAAATGAGCCGAGGGAACTTCCGTGGGTTTGGCCTTGGGTTGAGTTTCCACGGAAGCATCCGCGAACATCAATCCCGGCGCCATGAGAATAAAAGCCAATCCATATCCCAGCACTCGATTTTGACTTTTCATTAGATCTCCCGATAATTTGGATTAAAGAAAAATCTCATCACCCGCCAAAGACTCCGAGTGAAACTCATCAGAATACACCGGCGAGGCGGAGGACGGCTCGCTTAAAAGCGCCGACACCTTGATGTCATTCTGGTCCCGCGTAATATTCTCCATGGGATTCAAGCCGCCAACCAAATAGGATGCCAGCTCGGTATTTTCCCGCGCTTCTCTTTGATTACTTTGATAATAAACGCCTGTAAAAGCCATGAAAAGAAAACCGGCTGCCGCGACCCACCGGATGGGATGCCCCCAAGGCCTCCACACCCTATGAATCGGCTGATGATTCTTAGCCTCGATCAAGTGATTTTCAATGCGGGTCCAAGCGCGGTCAGCCCAGGCGCCCTCAGGGTCCGCCTCAGCCAACCCTTTCAAGACTCTTGAAATGTCCTTGTCTTCCCATTGTGTTTTCATTTTATGACCGCCTTCCCGCTCTTTAAACATCCTCAAGGGAAATCCCTTGTTTTTCAAGATATCCTTTTAAAAATATTTTCGCCCGATGAATATTGGACTTCACCGCGCCGAGAGAAAAACCCAGGGCCTTGGCGATTTCCTCATAACTCAGGTCTTCCATTTCCTTCATTAAAAGGCACGCCCTCTGCTTATCCGGAAGTTTTTCCAGGGCCTGGGTGATCTTGGGACTCAAGCCCAGATTCTCCGGCCTACCCTGCTCCTTTTTATCCTCTATCTCCGGGGCGTTCTCAAACCCCAGGAACGAAATAATCTTGCGCCTTCTTAAAATATCAAGGCAATGATTGGTAGTCATCCGGTAAAGCCAGGTGCTAAACGCCGAGTCACCCCGGTAATTCTTGACGCGGTCGAAAACCTTGATGAACACTTCCTGCAAGGCGTCCTCAGCGTCATGCTGGGTACCCAGTATCCTCCAAGACAGGTTGTAAACTTTCGTCCTGTGCAGTTCATATAAAACATGAAGTCCGGCGATATCCCCTGTCCGGCAAAGGTCAATCGCCTCGGTTTCAGTCATGTTTCACCTGTATTACCTACTCTTCTGACGGTTCATAAGCTCATTAGGTTACAAAGAATATTAAACAAATCGGCCTTGGCTAAAAACATGGCAAATAGCCCCCATTGAATACATGAAAATGCCTGTTTTTAAGGATAATTCCGGCAATTTCAGCTTTCAGAATTAGTTTCAAGAATGGATTTCACCCGCTGTTAAGGAATTTGATCCTTTTATTCGCTTCTTAAATAGGCCAATAAGGACCGGATCATAACCCCAGTTCCGCCAAAGGTTAAGTAAGGTAAAGCTGAATATTCTTTTTCCATATAGGCCGGGCCCGCGATATCCAAATGAACCCAGGGTGTTTCCCCCACGAATTCTTGCAAAAATAAGCCCCCGATGATGGCTCCCGCTTCCCTGCTACCGCCTATGTTCTTGATATCGGCAATCTTGCTTTTAATATCGTCGCTATATTCCTTTACCAGGGGTAATTCCCAAATCGGCTCCCCCTCCGCTTCCGCGGCTTTTTTGAATCGTCCTAAAAGATCCGGGTTATTGGTCATGGCCCCGGTTAAAAGGGACCCCAAAGCGACCACGCAGGCCCCCGTGAGGGTCGCCATGTCGATAATTTCATCCACTTTTTGGTTGAACGCGTAGGATAAGGCATCCGAAAGGATTAAACGGCCTTCCGCGTCCGTGTTTAATACCTCCATGGTCTTTCCATTCAAGGCTTTCAAGACATCGCCTGGTTTATAGGCCCTTCCGCCAGGCATGTTTTCCGTCGTTGGAATAATTCCATGAACCTCCACTTGGGGTTTGAGTTTGGAGAGTTGGCTGAAAACACCCAATACCCCCGCCGCTCCGGACATATCCATTTTCATGGTTTCCATGGAACCCGCCGGTTTTAAGGACAAGCCTCCGGAGTCAAAAGTGATGCCCTTTCCAACAATGGCCACGGATTTTTTGGGTTTTCCCGCGGGTTTGTAATGCAAATGGATTAAATACGGCTCTTGCGCGCTGCCGATATTAACCCCCAGTATGCCGCCGGCCCCCATTCGTTTCAGATCCTTGCGGGAAAATAGCCTCAAGCGGATGGGGCCTTTGGCCAGTTTTCGGGCCTCATCGGCTAAAACCCTGGGAGTAATATCACTCGGGGCGCCGTTGACCAAATCGCGGGCCATGCAAACCGCCTGGCAATTCAGGCTCGCGGTTTGTAACGCCTTTTTCATTTTCGGCAATGTCTCAGCCGAAAACCTAAAAGTGGTACTTTCTAAATTTTTCGGATTGTCTTTGATTTGGGATTTATAACGGTTGAACAGGTATGACCCGAGAATAAGACCCTCGGCAAAAGCTTTCAGGCAATCGTCTTTTAAAAACCTGGGCCAATCCACCGAGGCAGTCTCAAGGCGAATTTCCCTGGCCTTTCTGGATAACCTGCCTCCGGCGCGGCGGAATGTTTCCGCTTCAAACTCCGCTTTGGCGCCCAAACCCAAAAGTACAACCCGGGAGGAAAAATAACCTTCTTTCGGATAGGCCGCCGCGGCCTGCGACTGTTTTCCGGTGAAACCTTCTTTCTCCGCGGATTTACGAATCCGCTCGCCTTCCCTTCCGGGAGCGTTGATAAATCCCGATTCTTTTTCAAACCCCAATAAGACCCAAGTCTGGTTGTTTTTCAAATTCCCGGAATTAGAAACTGCGGAAAACTGAATCATGTTGTCCTCCTTGATTTAAAAACCCCCATAAAGCGGAAGGGAATAAATTCCTCTAATAATAACAGATTAAAACTAGCGGTTATTAATGCCCGACATTCTAGCCAAGCTTAACCTTTAGATACAACTGCTTGCAGTTCTCGCAAAAGTGAAACTTCCAGTGAATGGAGCCCCACGGGCAAGCCCGTGGTACCTTCTGATCCCCCTCCGCCAAGGCTTCGGGAGATTTATCCACCACTCTACTTGCGGAATCCTCCGAAGCAAGTTATCCCGCATTTATTCCCGGCCAAGACCCGGTTTTTCTGCGAAGGTGGATAAAAAAACCACATAAACGATTTGGGTCCAACCTGAAAAAATCAAAAGAGATGGGCCTTTTGAGGATTAATTGCCGATCTCATCTTTCACAAAAAGAGAATAAAGATTTTGAGACCTCAGCCTTCCTTTTATCAACTGAAGGGCCTTTCCCAGTTTTTCCTTATTCCCCGGAAGGTACGGCCAAGGGCTGGCTCCCGAGGGATGTGGAAGCGGAACGATCCAAGAGGGCCCTCCGGGCAAATCCTTCCTGAATTCCTTTCCAATCACTTCCGAGAATTTATGCGGTCCCAATAAACGCTCAATGGCAAGTCCCCCGATTAATATTACGACAGCGGGGCTTAATAACGTCAAAGCCTTCTCAAGATAAGGCCCGCAATTTTCGACTTCCAGGGGATTGGGCTTTCGGTCACCTTTTCCGTGCGAGGCCTTCCCAGGATAACACTTGGTGACCGCGGTGATATAAGCGTTGACCCTGATCTTATCCTCGGTCATTCCGATAGTTTCCAACCACTGAAACAACCTTTTACCCGCCGTCCAAGCGAAATTTTTCTGGGCCGCGGGCTCCCGGACGCCGGGAGCTTGCCCGATCAGGAAAAGTCCTTGTTTTTTCGGCAAACCTGTACCCGCGACAGGACAATTGCCGCCCAAAGGAAAGCACTTGGAACAATTTCGAATTTGGCGGTGTAACTGGTCAAGAGAGGATTTTAATTTCAAAGGAACCTTTAATCGACCGTTCTCGGGCAGAATTTCTTATTTGGTATTCTCCGGCTCATTGTCTTTTTGAGAATCGGCGCCGTCAACCGGGGTCTTTTCATCCGCTTCGGAACCCTCGTCCTTTTCTTCCTTAATGGAATAATTCTTAGCCGCCTCAGGATCGGTTTCTTTCAACTCGTCCAAGGCCATTTTTAAATTCTCGTCGTGGAAAGACGGATCCACAGCGTTGGCTTTATAAAAAGCGTCGACCGCTTTTCGAAGGTCCGCCGCATTGCCTTTTCCCGAATCATAGAGGACCCAATAGCTGAAACCCAGGTTGTTGAGGAACACTTTTTCGCTCGGCTGGTATTTAACCGCCCTCTCAAAGAAAGGAAGGGACTCCCCGGGACGCCTGGCATCCAGAAGGACTTTTCCCTGCCTGTTGGCCGCGGCCCCCTTGGCCGCCGGAGAGACGGCGATTTCCTCCGCTTTTTTGAAAACCTTCATGGCCTCCCCAAAGCGACCCTCGGCTTGAGCTTTATCCCCCAAGGTGGTCAGCGCCTTGTAGTTGAGGCCCTCCCATTTAAGGCCGGGCCCCGGCGTCACTTGGGAATAACTTTCCTCTCGGGTCAAAGCGCCTTTGGCTCTATCCAACTCCTCCGCGTCACCACCGCCTTCCAGGTTTTCAATGGCTTCCTTCAAAGCGTCCATTCCAGCGAACCCATAGTCATAAAGCCTGAAACAGGCCAAACCGAGGTTTTTCATCGCGATCTTATATTCAGGGTCAGCCTGAACCGAGGACTCCAGAACCAGCTTAGCCTCTTTCCATTTTTTCTCCTTCAGCAAAGCCCAGCCCTGGGCGTTGAGCGCCTGGCTTTTTCCCTTATCGCTCGTGGAGAAACTGCCAGCGGCGGCGTAGGCCTCAGCGGCGTCATCCCATTTTTTCGCCTTTAGGAATTGGTTCCCAGCCGCAAACGCCTCCTTAAAGGTTTTATAACCCAAAGAAAAATTTGAGCCCGGAGTGGGGGAGGCGGACGTTTGAGCATAAAGCCCGCCTATTAGTGAAAAGCCCGTTAGAAGAATAGAGACAAACCCGATCCATTTATTCATGATGACCTCCATCGCAATGTTCATCCGTCAACCAAGCCGTTGAAAACGGTCAAATCCCGCAAGATGTCAAAAGGGATTTTTATTTTCATGAAATGATACTTTAAAAATTCCGCCGGGAATACCCATAAAACCATTTCATTTTTTGGGGTTTTTCGGGCAAAATACTCCATCAGTTTTGAGTTAGAAGGGAAAACATTATATGCTCGGAAGAAAACGGACCTGGTTTGGCCTCGTCTTCATGGCGGTCATGTTTTATTTTCTGCTCCGCAATATCGAATGGGACAAGCTTCTGAAGGCCTTCACTCAATTTCATCTCCCCTGGCTTCTTCCCGCTTTGTTGATTTATTTGGCCGGCTATATCATCCGAGGTTACCGCTGGGTCATCCTGCTTTCCCCGGTGAAAAAATGTTCTTTTCAAAGTCTTTTTCCCATCCTCATCATCGGTTTCATGGCCAACAATCTTCTTCCTGCCAGGGCCGGTGAGTTCGTGAGAGCCTATTTAAACGGCACCAAGGAAGGAATCAGCCGAAGCGCCTCTTTCGCCACGATTGTCCTGGAAAGGCTTTTCGACGGCTTGACCATGATGATTCTTCTCTGGGCCGCCCTGTTTTTCGGGAACCTTCCCGTTCGCCGGGAAAACATGCCTAGCGGCATTCAAAGCGCCATACATGTCAGCCCTTACGTTTTCGGGAGCGCGTTTGTTTTTCTATTTGTCCTCTTGATGTCGAAGCCCTTCGCCGTAAGTTTCATCGGTTTTTTCACCTCCCACGCGCCCCTGAAATTTCGGGAGCCCCTGGAAAAAATCGCCAAGACGTTTTTCGACGGCCTCGAAATATTGAAATCCGCGAAAGAATCCCTTCTGGTGCTGATCTTTTCCATCGCGGCCTGGACATGCGAATTTATCAGCTATTTCATCCTCGCGATTGGCATGGGAATTGGCCCGTTTCCCCTCTCGTTTTGGTCCGCTGCCCTATTAATGGCTATTGTCAACCTGGGCATCCTGATCCCCAACGCGCCAGGAGGTTTCGGCTTGTTCGAATTCATCGGCGTTGCCCTTCTTATCCCTTTTGGCGTCCCCAAGGAATTGGCCTTGGGATACATGCTGGTGGTTCATTTTATGGTATGGATTCCCATTAACTTGATGGGGCTTTATTACTCCGCCAAGGAGAATCTGAGTCTCGGCAAATTGGAGAACCGTTAGAAGCGGGTCAAATTTCGAGAAAAGGATAGTTTTGTGAAAATCGCGATCGTCGGGGCTGGAATTGCGGGCATGACTGCGGGTTATCGTTTGGCCAAACAAGGCCATGAGGTGGATATTTTCGAGGCTTCTGACCACGTCGGGGGACTCGCCGCCGGGTTCCAAGTGGCAGGAAATTCCCTGGAAAAGTATTACCACCATATTTTCACCAGCGATGTCCAAATCCGGGCCCTGGTGGATGAGCTTAAGATCCGCGATCATCTCCATTGGCTGACCAGCCAAATGGGTTTTTTTCACGAGGGTAAAATATACCCATTTGGGACAGCTTTACAGCTGCTGACTTTTAAGCCCCTTCCCTTTCTTGACCGTATCCGATTCGGACTTCAAGCCTTGTATCTTGGAAAAGTCGAAGACTGGAAAAAATATGAAAAGGTCACGGCATACGCTTGGCTTAAAAAATACGCCGGACCGCATATTCTCAAGGTGGTTTGGGAACCCCTTTTGCGCTCCAAGTTCGGCGAATATTTTGACAAGGTCGCCATGGCTTGGTTCTGGGCGAGAGTCCATGTACGGGCTAAATCACGCAAAGGCTCCGTGGAAAAACTCGGGTATTTCAAGGGCGGGTTCGACTTATTTAACCACCGTCTGGCCGAGGCCTTCTGGGAAAAAGGTGGCAAACTTCACTTGAATACGGCGGTTGAGAAAATATTAATCTCGAACGGAAAATTAAACGGGCTCCAGATCAACGGCCAAGACCGTAATTATGACCGCCTGATCTTCACGGCCGCCACGCCGGTTTTTCTCAAAGCCTGCCCGGACCTGCCGGAGAATTACCGCGACACCCTTTCCCGGCTGAATTTCATATCCGCCCAGTGCCTGATCCTCGTCATGAAAAAATCCTTCAGTTCCATTTACTGGATGAATATTTCCGATATGGAAATACCCTTTCTGGCCCTGGTGGAGCACACGAATTTCGCTCCCGCTGATTGGTATCAAGGCAAGCACATCATGTACATCGGGAATTATCTTCCCAAAACCCATAAACTTTTCAACCTGACAAAAGAACAGCTTCTCGCCGAGTTTATGCCGCATATCCGGAAAATTAACCCTGGATTCGACCCATCTTGGCTGGAGGAAATCTTCCTTTTCCGCGACACCTACGCCCAGCCCGTTGTTCCCTTGAACTATAGCGATGTGAAACCTGATTATCGCTCTCCGATTGAAAACATATTCCTGGCCAACATGTCCATGGTATATCCCGAGGACCGTGGGACAAACTACGCCGTGGATGTCGGAAACAAAGCGGCGAAATTAGTCGATCCTCTTTTATCAATACCCGGCTTCAAGGAAAACCTTTAGTTCTTCCTCCCATTTCTTACGCACGGGTTGTAAGATACTCCAAATATTTTACCCAGGAGCCATGGATGCCAAAACTTTCCTCCCTATCCCTGTTTTTCCCCGCTTACAACGAAGAGGCCAATGTTGAAAAAATGATCCGCCAGGCCCAGCTTATTCTTCCCGAGCTAGCGTTGAAATGGGAAATCATTCCCGTCAATGACGGCAGCAGGGATAAAACCGGAGAGATTATTGACCGCTTGTCCCGGGAGGACGCCAACGTCCGGCCTGTGCACCATGAGAAAAACCAGGGCTACGGCGGCGCGGTGATTTCCGGTTATAACGCGGCGCGGTATGATTATATTTTCTTTACCGATGGGGACCTTCAATTTGACATGAAGGAAATCACCCTTTTGATCGAAAAACTGGAGGAAGGGGATCTTGTGCTCGGTTACCGGAAAAACCGCAGGGACCCCCTGATCCGGAAAATGAACGCCTTCATGTGGGGATCCTTAGTCAAGCTGCTTTTTGGATTCAAGGTAAGAGATGTTGACTGCGCCTTTAAATTATTCAAGCGCAAGGTGGTCAACAAGGTGAATTTAACGGCCGGCGGGGCCATGGTTTCAACGGAACTGCTGGCGAAAGCCCATAAGGAAAAATTCCGGTTCGCGGAAGTCGGGGTCACGCATTATCCAAGAACGGCCGGGACACAAACGGGGGCTAAACTTTCGGTGATCTTGAGGGCTTTTAAGGAGCTTTTTAAGCTTTACCGCAAGCTGAAATAAAAACGCCCCTGGTATTCAGTATGCCGGATCAGCCTTGAGCTTGCAAGGCGCTCAGGTGAGACTTGGCGTTTTGAATGATGTCGGCGTTGTTTGAGAATTGCAGAACTTTCTGCCAGGAATCTTCCGCTTCAGGTCTTCTTCCCAGCTTTTCGTAGGTCATCGCCAAATCGTTGTAAATATCGGGATCATTGGGTTTTAAGGCGGATGCTTTTTGGAACGCCTGCAAGGCGTTATCCATTTCGTTCTTGTCATAGTACAGGCTTCCCAAATTATACTCATAAATCGCGTTTTGACCGTCGAGGCTGATAGCCTTCTGGTACATTTCAAGGGCATCATCATAATTACCGGCTCGATAATACATATAAGCTAAATTGTGGATGGACTGGGCGTAGTTCGGGTCAAAGTCCAAGGCTTTTTTGTACATTCGGATGGCCGTATCATCCATGCTGAATCTGGCGTAAAGATAACCCAAGCCAAAATACGCCTTCGCGAAAGTCGGGTCCACTTCCAGAGCCTGGCGGAGATAATTGAACGAGGTATGATAATTTCTTTTATCGAATTCATTCTTTCCCCGGTTGTAAAAAGTCTCGGCTGTGCCGTATTGGACTACAGGCCGCTCGGTATTGGGTTTGGAAACGATGGCCTTGGCAGGTATAGCTTTTTTATGGACCGTCTGATGCTTTTGAGGCTTGACCGCAACCACCGGCGCTTCAGGGGAGGAGACCGGCTGGATGATTTTGGCCTCCTCTTTTTCAGTCAAGCGGAAGGTCCAACGAGTGGCCTGGCCGTAAAAAACAAAAAT
Organism: candidate division FCPU426 bacterium; assembly: GCA_963796105.1. Classification (GTDB taxonomy): domain Bacteria; phylum Oederibacteriota; class Muellerivitia; order Muellerivitales; family Muellerivitaceae; genus CAWCKJ01. Next base: position 292,256 of record CAWCKJ010000006.1, on the reverse strand, counting down.
AACCAATGCGAGAATCACTAAAAGGATACAGGCATCAGCCATGTCCCGCCCCATATCCTTTACGCCATAAGTGGGAGCCGGTGCCGCGATAGCGGGACCTTTCGGTCTTGATTTTCCGGGGGGTTTGGGTAATTCCGTCGCGCATTTCACGCATATTTTTGTGCCGTCCGGGTTCTCCGCGCCGCAAGCAAGGCATTTAATCATGAAAAACCTCTGTTTATATGGTTGTTTTGATTTTACGAACGCCACACAAGCTTAACCGACAGTCAAGTACTTTAACCCGGCGTACCAAAACCTGTCAACTTAATCCGGGTTGATCCGGGATAAATGTATTTTCTGGATTTTCGACTATTGCCCTCAACTTTTTCGATGTTTTTTGAACCTGGTCCAACGCTTTTTGGGCAGTCTCAAACTTGTCATTCACCTGCCCCCCCGTCGAATTAATCTTGTGAAGAAGTTGAACGAGCAGTTCATTATCGTTTCTTTGGTCATCCAAGGCCTGTGAGATTTCCCCTAAAAGGACGCCGGCTTTGCGGATGGATTTGACGATGTTCATGAAAACATCCCCCGCGTTGTAAACAACATTCACGTTTTCCTCGATTTTACCCGTGGTGCTGATCAGGGAAATAGCGTTTCCGGTCTTAAGGCGGATGTCATCCACCAAATGTTTGACATCACCCGCCGCCTTGGCCGAGGCTTCCGCGAGAGTCTTGATCTCGCTCGCGACCACGGCGAATCCCTGTCCATGCTCCCCGGCCCGGGCGGCCTCAATGCCCGCATTCAAGGCTAGGAGATTGGTTTTTCTCGCGATGGATGTAATGGTGGTCAGGAAATCCCCGATTTGCTCCGAAGAAAGGTTTAATTGCTTGATCACCTCGGCCGACGATCCGATGGTGGCCTTGATCTCGGTCATGGCCTTGATTTCCTTGCCCACCGATTTAATACCGTCGGTGGCCGATTTAGCGGCCGAATCGGTGTCTTGGGCCACCTTCTTGCTGTCATTCACGATGAGCTCGTTCAATTGCAGGAGGGATTTGTTGATCCGGCCGGCTTTTTCGATGTTCGACGCCCAATCCTTTATCAAGTCCTTGAAATCGTAAAAGGTTTGGTTGGCGACATTCATCTCCTTAGTTAAATTTTCCAAATTTTCGTTGATGCGCGGTTCGTGAGCTTGAAGTTTCATCGTTCCCGCCTGTTTCTCATTCTCCAGGACTTGGACTCTTTCGGCCAGTTTTTCCATCAAACTCTTGGCGGGATCAGGGGATTCCTTCGAAATCTCAACCATTTCCAAAACCGAGGAAGCGGGAGAAATAGAAAGTTCCAATAAAATCCGGTCAAAATATTCCCGAGGATTGAACGGACGTCGGACAATGAGGACAAACGCCCAAATCAGCAATGCCCCGAGACCCAGGGCCCATACTCGATCTAAATAGGTCAAACCCACGCCTAAGCACCCGCCAATCAAAAAAAACAAATACCACTTCGGGAAAAAAAATTTATGGAAGCTTAGTCCCATTGATATTTCATTTTTCCGGGGAAATTTGGTTGATATAGTTCTTGAGCGATTCCACATCTTCCTCTTTCATCGCCAGAAAATGGAGGCCCCCTCCAGTTTCATTGGACCATACCACCTCGGCGAAAGCCGAAATCAGGCCGGGTTGGCTTGGAAGGGCCACGTCAAGGCGCAGAATGCTGCCCACAGCGAGAATTTGATCCGCCACCAGGTAAAGGCCTCCGAGGCTCAAGTCCATCGTTCGGCTAGTTTGCTCTTTCTTCTTCCTCTCAAACACCGAATCGATTTCCTTTTGGTCCTCAATGACCCGGTATTTGACCGGCATCTTGACTGAAACTCGGGGATAAACCCGTTTTTCAATAAACATATTCGCTTCAGGCATGGAACTTCTCCTTGGTGAAACAAAATAATTTAGAGAGGCCTAAACACCAGGGATAAAGAGAACAACACCCCTTGGTTAGGCCGATCGTCAGCCCACTCATCAGGAAAATCCGTCAATTTAATCAAGGCGGAAAAAGTTTTATCCACCCTCACATCCATGCCTAAACTGGAGTCGAACAAAAGGTCCGTCGTCCTTGCTTGGTTATCCCCGTATTCGCCGCCGTAAAACACGACTTGATTATTCATTTTCATGAAACCGCTCTTTCTCAAACGCAGTTCATAAAAAAAAGAAACAAGCCTTTGAGCCCGATGAAAGGCCTGATACTCGACTCTTCCCGCCGTGAACCAATTATCGGGCCACTGGAATGTTCCGGCGCCGAATAGGGATGTTGGGGAAAGCGTGATCGAATCGGTTTTTTCATAGTTTATACTTTGGAAAAAGGAAAATCCACCCGCTTGTTGGCCCAGGACCACCCCAAAAGCTTCCCGATTTGCTCCCTTTCCGGTTGAAAGCAGGGGATAAGCCAGCGAAAAAGGATTGGAACCTGTCGCGAAACAAACCCATCCGTTAAACCCGATAAAATTACCCTTCTTTCGGTTTCCTACGAAGAGAAACGTCCCATCCAGTTCAATATCGCCAAGTTTTTCCAGGCTATGCGTGACGGATTCAGAACTAGTTGTGACGGCGCTGGATTGTTGCAGCGAATTCGCCTCAAATGGGATTGTCGCGCTCGCTTGGATTTGATCCGTCAACCAGCCGCTGGCTCCCACTCCATACTCAATGCCGTTCACCGCGTAAGCTAGGGGGGATGTGACCGTCTGGCTGACGCCTTGAAAAAACACGTTCGGGACTCCGGCATTCACCCAATAAAAGCTGGGTTTCTCCTCTCGGAAGAAGGATATTGTAAAATCATCCCGAATAAAGGTAGAGGCCGAAAATGGATCGATTTCAAGGGCCGATAGAGGCGCGGCTGATAAAAACAGCAAAAACAAAAGATGTTTTTTTTTGATTGTCTTTGAAAACCAGAACTCAGTTTGATGGATTTTCATCGATTTGACTTTAAAACATAAAAGCAAGGGTTGCGTGGGCCTGAGGAGAAATGCCGAAGCTTAAACTCAAATTATTCCTTTTGTTATAACCGGAGGCCGTGTCGAACGCGTCCTGTATCCCAAAACCATAAACCGCCAAAGTCGCGAAGCCGATGAGTTCTCCCGCGTTTTCATTCTTGGATTTCACGTTGGAGCCATAAGCATTCGAGGGATCCGGGACTAATTGTAAATTATCTAGAGTCTGCCAAAGCCCCAAACCAAAAAGAGCCGCGAAAGCGATGCCCTTGAGGGGATCTCCCGCGTAGACCTGCCCCGAGCCGGGAATAACCACTGAGAACAAGGCGGCTTCCGTCGGATTCTTCGAGGAAACCCCCGGGATCGGCTCCGGCGTGGGACTGGGAACCCCCAACAAAGGCGCAGGCACCGGCGTTGGTGTGGCTGTTTGGTATTGAAGAGGTTCTTCCACCTGCTGAACAGGAGGCGGTTCGGGAGGAGTAGGAGTCTCATTTGCCTTCCAAAAATTGGGCGCGGCATAGGCTAAGGAAAAACCTAAGCAAAGCAGAAGGCCGATAGGGATTCGAAGTCTTTTCATAGGCCTAAATTATCGTTACTACCCATAGCTGTCAAGGAATCTGGGCTCGTTTTAAAATTGAATGAACTTTAAATCATGAATATGGGGAATTTGCCTCAAATCCGACATGACTTTATCCGGGACTTCGTTGTCCACATTCACCATGGCGATCGCCATACCGCCCACTTCCTGCCGCCCCACATGTAGGCCCGCGATATTGACGTTGTTGGAACCCAAGGTGGAGCCCAATTTCCCAACGATTCCAGGACGGTCTTGGTGAGCCAGCCAAATCATGTTTCCGGCAGGGGTGAAATCCGTCGAGTTCCCGTCCAAATTGACGATCCGAAGCTCCTTCTTGCTGAACACCGTTCCCGAAACCGAATGGGAGCCTTTCTCGTTTTTGACAGTGACGGTAATGAGTGACGAGAAATCCCTGCTGCTATTGCTGTTGGTCTCGGCGATCTCATAGCCTTTTTCCTTGGCGATCACCATTGCGTTGACATAGTTGACGGTTTCACTCAACCCTTTTTCAAGGATGCCCTTCAGCAGGCTCAACGTCAGGGGTTTGGTGTCGAATCGCGCGATATCCCCGCTATATTCCACATGAATGCTTTTAATAAAGGATTCAGCCAATTGGGAATGAAAGGTCCCGATTTTCTCCACCAGGGTCAAATAGGGCTTCAGCTCTTCTAGAAGCTTGGGATCCAAGGAAGGCATATTCACCGCGTTTCGGACCCTCCCTCCCCTCAAGGCCTCTACCATTTGTTCCGCCACAACCACCGCCACGTTGACCTGGGCTTCCTTGGTGGCCGCTCCCAAATGCGGGACGCAAACGACATTGCTCAATTTCAACAGGGGATTGTCCGTGGGGGGTTCCTTCTCGAAAACATCCAGGGCGGCACCGGCGACTTTTCCGCTTTGAAGACCCTCCAACAAGGCCGCCTCATCGATGATCCCTCCCCTGGCGCAGTTCACCAGCCTAACCCCTTGTTTCATCGCCGCTATTTCCTTCTTCCCGATAAGTCCGCGGGTTTCCGGGGTGAGGGGAGTATGGACCGTGATAAAATCAGCCCTCTTGACGGCGTCCTCGAAGGTCACAATCTCAAAATCATGGCCGGAAGCCTTGGAAGGATCGATAAAAGGATCGAAAGCCAGGACGCGCATTCCCAGGCCCATGGCCTTTCGGGCCACGTTGGCTCCTATTCGGCCGAGGCCAATCACGCTCAGGACCTTCTCATTCAGCTCGCAGCCGGTGAATTTGCTCCGCTCCCACTTGCCTTCTTTCACGGATTGCATGGCTTGGGGAATCAGACGCGCCATCGACATGAGCATGGCGATGGTGTGCTCCGCGGTGGAAATGGTGTTTCCATCGGGGGTATTCATGACGATAATCCCGCGCTTGGTGGCGGCCTTTAAATCCACGTTGTCCACGCCGACCCCGGCGCGCCCAATGATCTTTAATTTCTTGGCCGCCTCGATCAATTCAGCGGTAGCGGTGGTCCCGCTTCGGATGACCCATGCGTCATAATTCTCGATGACGGCTTTAAGCTGTTCCGGAGTCTTGTTGAGGACCTCATCCGCTTGAATGTCTTTTTCCTTCCTGAAAACCTGCATCCCCTCATCGGAAAGCTTGTCGGAAACGAGAATTTTAAACATGGCCATTCCTTTGCGGGATCCCTTTTCCGAATCTCGAAAAGGAACGGGACCCCTCCCCTAATTTTCAAATAGGTCAGCTAAAATCCATTGCTTCAATTACAGATTCTCAGCCAGAATAATTTCCTGCGCCGCCTTAACTCCCGCGCCCAATGGAACCTTTTTGCCCACCCTGTGAAGAACCATTTCCAGGGTGGCAATAGCCAGAATAACATCCGACCCGTCCACGTAGCCCAGATGGCCGATCCGGAAAATCTTTCCCTTCAGCTTGCCCTGCCCTCCCACGATGCTCATCCCATAGACATCCCGGAAAGTCTTGTTGATCAAGCCGGTATCAATGCCATCTGGCGCGTCCACGGAAGTGATGGAGTTGGAGGGAGCGCTTGGCGCAAAAAGTCTCAATCCCAGGGCCTGCACCGCCGCGCGGGTGGCCTTCGCCAAGCCGGCATGGCGCTTCCAGACATTTTCCATTCCCTCCTGTTTGATCAGATCCAATGCCTTCTTGAGCTGGATCACCAAGGAGATAGCCGGTGTGAAGGGAGTGTCCGGCATTTTTTCCTCGATCAACTTCTTGGCGGCCTTTTCGTAGCTGAAATAGTAACGCGGGCTTTTCGCGGTCTTGGTCTTTTCCATCGCGGCGGGGGAAAGGCAGACAAACCCAAGGCCCGGCGGGATCATGAAACCCTTTTGGGAACCCGCCAGGATCAAATCCACTCCCCAAGCGTCGGTCTCGCAGGGAATGGCTCCCAGGCCCGAAATGGCGTCCACCACGATCATGGCTCCCGCCTCATGGACCGCTTTGGTCAGGGCTTGGATGTCGTTGGCAACCCCGGTGGAAGTCTCATTGAGGGTCGTATAGACCAACTTGATCTCCGGCGAGGCCTTGAGCCTTTTGGTGACTTCAGCCGAGTCCACCGCCTGGCCCCACTCCACCTCATAATGCTCCACTTCCACTTGGTAGGCCTTGCAGATTTCCCTCCAACGGTTCCCGAAATGTCCCGAGGATGCCACGAGCACTTTCTCGCCCGGGGAGGTCATATTGGAGACCGCCGATTCCATGACGCCGGTCCCCACCGAGGTAAAGGTCAAAACAGGCTGCTTCGTGCGAAAGACAAACTGCAGGCCCTCGTTGGCCTCTTTAAATATGGCCTGAAACTGGGGAGTCCTGTGGTGAATAATGGGCATACTGGCTTCCGCCAATACTTCCGGGGGAATGGGAGTTGGCCCTGGGGCCATAATGTATTTTTTTCTCACGGGACACCTCTTTATAAGATTTAATATCGAAAACTTTAAATTGCCTGAGCAAAAATAAAAAACAAAGGCCTACTGTGAAAAGTCTGGTTAGTTTAACTTGGGCGAAGACGCTGTCAAGGGGTTTTGGGATTTCTGCAGAAAACGAGAATGTTAAAAATTCCAAAGGTTTCCAAAGGGATTTTGTCAGTGCTTCAGGTTAACGCTAGGCGGTGTTTTCTCCGAACCCTTTTTGGTAAACCAGGATGGGTTCTTCCTTTTTAAGAATCGCCCCTTCCGTCACGACCACTTCCTTGATGTCTTTGCGGGATGGAATTTCGTACATCAGGTTCATCACAACCTCTTCCAGGATGGCCCGCAATCCCCTGGCCCCCGATTGGCGCTGGATCGCCTCCAACGCGACGGCCTTCAAGGCCTCCGGGGTAAACTTCAATTTCACGTTTTCCATCTCGAAATATTTCTGATACTGCTTGGTCAAGGCGTTCTTGGGTTCGGTGAGCACCCTCACCAAAGACGCCTCATCCAGCTCATGAAGGGCCGATACGATCGGCAGCCGGCCGATAAACTCAGGGATCAGCCCGAACTTGATCAGATCCTCCGGCTGGGTCTTCTCGAAAAGCTCGCCCAGTTTTTTTTCCTTGCGGCTCAAGGCCTCGCCCTTGAAGCCGATGCTCTTGCGGCCGATCCGGTTCTCGATGATTTTTTCCAATCCCACGAAAGCCCCCCCGCAAATGAAGAGAATATTCGTGGAATCCACCTTGATGTATTCTTGGTGGGGGTGCTTGCGCCCTCCCTGGGGAGGAACATTGACTTCCGTTCCCTCGATGATCTTGAGGAGGGCCTGCTGGACGCCTTCCCCCGAAACGTCGCGGGTAATGCTGGCATTCTCGGATTTCCTGCTGATCTTGTCGATTTCGTCGATATAAACAATTCCCCGCTCGGCCTTGGCCACGTCAAATTCCGCGTTTTGAAGGAGCTTGAGGATGATGTTTTCGACATCCTCCCCGACATAGCCCGCCTCGGTCAGGGTGGTGGCGTCCGCCACCGCGAAAGGCACGTCCAGAATCCTGGCCAATGTTTGGGCGAGAAGGGTTTTTCCCACGCCAGTAGGCCCGATCAGGAGCACGTTGCTTTTTTGCAGTTCCACGTCCTGCGGCCCCTGCTTGACCGTCAGGCGTTTATAGTGGTTATGAACCGCCACGGATAATATCTTCTTGGCCTTTTCCTGGCCAATCACGTATTCGTCCAGGATGCCCTTGATTTCGGCTGGTTTCGGCACCAGAACTTTGGACTTGGCCGCCCCGGCCTTGGCGTCCCCCTTGATATCATCTTTTAATATGTCATTGCAGAGGGCCACGCACTCGTTGCAGATGTAAACCGTGGGCCCCGCCACCAGTTTCTTGACCTCGTCCTGGTTCTTTCCGCAGAAGGAGCATCTTAAAAAGGAAGTTTTTTCCCGATCACCCGCCATGGAACTATCTCCTCGTTTTACTTTTTCTTCGGCTCCGGCCTCTTGGCCAGGATTTCGTCGATCAACCCGTAATCCTTGGCTTCCTCCGCGGACATGAAAAAGTCCCGTTCCACGTCCTGCGCGATGGTCTCCACCGGCTTGCCCGTGTGTTGGGCCAGGATGGCGTTCAAACGCTCCCGGATTTTCAGGATTTCCTTGGCCTGGATCTCGATGTCCGTGGCCTGGCCTTGGGTGCCTCCCGAGGGTTGGTGGATCATGATCCTGGAATTGGGAAGGCTGTATCTTTTGCCCTTGGCTCCCGCCGCCAAAAGCACCGCTCCCATGCTGGCGGCCTGTCCCACGCAAATGGTGGAAACCGGCGCCCGCATGTACTGGATGGTGTCGTAAATCGCCAGGCCGGAGGTCACCACGCCTCCGGGGCTGTTGATGTAAATGTTGATATCCTTATCCGGATCCTCTGATTCCAGGAACAGAAGCTGGGCGATGATGGTATTGGCCACGTCATCATTCACCGGGGTTCCCAGGATGACGATGCGGTCCTTCAGGAGCCTGGAGTAGATATCATAAGACCTTTCCCCACGGTTCGTCTGCTCCACGACTATTGGAATGAGAGCCATAAATCCTCCATGAATTTGTTTCTACTTGAAACCTCTAAAAAACTATTTAAAAGCGGCCGACAGAGGTTTCGACCCCAAAGATTTCCGCAGGAAATCGCGGGGTTTCCATAAATGTTTTTCTGAAAAAGGAGGCGATAGCCGACTTTTTCAGAGGTTACTATTTACTATTAAGCCGCGTCCACTTTCGAGACTGAAATCAGGTAATCCAGAGTCTTCTCATAACGGATCCAATCCCGGACCGAGTCGACATTTCCCTGCTTCTGGATGTATTGCTTCACCGCGTCCGGCGGCTGGTTCGCGTTCTTGGAGAGCCGGTCGATATAAGCCTCGAAATCCTTCTCCTCGCACCGGATTTTCTCAGCCTCGGCGATCTTCTCCACGAGAAGAGCCATGCGCACATTCTTCTGGGCCACGGGCCTCAGGCTCTCGACAAATTGCTTCTTTTGCTCGTCGGAAAGTTTGGCGGCGTCGATCCCCTGGTTCCGAAGCCTCTCGACCCCCTGTTGGACAAGCCTTTGCTGTTCCAAATCCACCAGCGAGACCGGGATATCGAAAGGGTGCTCCCCGATCAGCTTTTCGCCGATTTGCTCGATCATTTTTGAGCGCTGCTCCACTTCCTTGTGGGCCTTGATTTCCTTTTCAAGCCTTTCCCTCAAATCCTTGACCGTCTCTGCTTGGGCGATCTTCTTCGCGAAATCGTTGTCCACCATCGGCAGTTTCTTTTCCTTTATCTCATGAAGGATGACTGAGAACTCGGCCTCCTTCCCCTCCAGCTCCTTTTTCCCGTAGTTCGCCGGGAATGTGATCTTGAAAGTCTTGGATTCCCCCTTTTTCGCGCCCACCAGATTCGTCTCGAAATCCTTCAATAAGTTCTGGCTTCCCAGAAGCGCGGGATACCTGTTGGCCTTCCCCCCCTCAAAGGTTTTCCCGTCGATTTTTCCCTCGAAATCAATGACGACCAGGTCCCCTTCCTTAGCGGAACGGTTTTCCACTGGAATGAATTCCGCGACCTGCTCCCTCAAGCCGTCCAAAGTCTTATCCACGTCCTCTTCTTTCACCTTCGTGGATTCCTTGGTAATCTTGAGGCCCTTGTATTCTTTCAAGTCGAATTTTGGCTTGATTTCGACGATTCCGATGAACTTCATGGGCGATCCCTCGTCAAATTGAAGGTGGGTCACCTGGGGCTGAGACACGGGTTCGATTTTTTCGTTGATCAAGGCGGTCTTGAAGTACTCCGGAAGCTCATGCCTGACCATTTCCTCCCTGACCGTGTCTTTATATTTCTTTTTTATCACGTCCAGGGGAGCCTTCCCCTTGCGAAAACCGGGCAGTTTGGCTTCCTGAACGATTTTCTTATAAATGGCGTCCACCTTGGACTGGACCGCGTCAGCCGGTATCTCCACATGGATTTCTTTGCTACATCCCGAATTGTCCTTGACGGTGACTATCACGAAGTTCCTCTCTTTTATCTTATGGAAAAATATTAGCGGGAGCCCTTAGGTCCAGGCCGGGGTCTCCTTTGAGTCTTGAATCAAATGGTGCGAGGGGGGGGAGTTGAACCCCCATGGGTTGCCCCGCCAGAACCTAAATCTGGTGCGTCTGCCAGTTTCGCCACCCTCGCGCTGAACATACGGCGGAAACATTCCGCCGTTAATTATAAAGGTGGGTGGCACGTACCCAGCTTCCTTGTTTAATTTAAGTTTTAGCTGGGTGCGCCACCCTCGCATTTTATAAGCGGCTGGTTTCCAGCCGCTATTCGATAAAGAAGGGTGGCAGGTACCTAGCTTCTTTAAATTCAACTCGATATATAGCTAGTCGAGCCATCCTCGCATTGAAATTACGACGAATTCCGGCCGAGATGTTTTCACGCAGACAAACAAGCTTCGCGAGAAAACCTGCCGATAAACTTGAACATCTTACTGACGGCTTCAAATCCCGTCAATTTGCGTGAACATTATTTTCATAAAAAAAGCTGGTATTCAAAGCTAAAACCTGCCCAAAATGGCCCATTCTCCCTGAGGATGGAAACATATGAAGACACCCAAAATATCTCAAGTGGACATGGCCATAATCGGAGGCGGGATCAACGGGGCTGGTTTGGCTTTCCAGGCCGCCCAGGCCGGCCTGTCCGTGACTCTTTTCGACAAAGGTGATTTTGGGTCCGGCACCTCGAGTAAATCCACGAAACTCATCCATGGCGGAATCCGTTACCTGGAGCAATTCCAATTTCCCCTGGTCTTCGAAGCCCTTCATGAGCGCCACCGCCTTCTCCAAATCGCTCCCCATTTGGTCCATCGGATCCCCTTCCTTCTTCCGCTTTATAAGGGCGACAGCCGCCCGCCCTGGATGCTCATGCTGGGTTTGTGGCTTTACGACTTTCTGGCCGGGTCAAAAAATATCAACCGCCACCAATGGCTTTTCGCCGACGAAGCACATCAAAAGGCACCGACTTTAAAACAGGAAGATTTATTGGGTTGCGGGCTTTATTACGACGCCCAAGTCAATGACGCCCGCCTTGTTTTCGAGAACATCCTCGCCGCCGAACAGAACGGCGCCCTTTGCATGAACTATTGCGAGGTGACCCAATTGGACAAGGGCCCGGATAAGGTCCGCATTTTTTACAAGAATTTCCGCACCAAAAGCAGGGGCGTCATGGAAGCCTCCTGTTTGGTCAACGCCTCCGGGCCATGGGCCAATGAAATCTCAAAACTTCTGGATGAGAACGCCTTGAAATTAATCCGGCCCACCAGGGGAAGCCACATCGTCGTACCTGAGGTCCTTGGTACCCACGCGGTCCTGGTCACGAGCCGGAGGGATAACCGGATCATATTCGTCATTCCGTGGAGGGGCTACAGCCTGGTGGGAACGACCGACTTGGATGATGACGGAAATCCCGGCAAGGTCAAGCCAACCGAGGAGGAAATCAAATACCTTATCCAGGAAGCCTCCCGTATCTTCCCCAATTACCATTGGTCCCGGTCCAAGGTGATTTCCTCTTTCGCCGGCCTTAGAACCCTGGCTTGGTCTGGGGCCGAGTCCGCCTCATCCGTATCCCGGGAGGATAAGATATTGTCCAATGGCAATATCCTCACCATCATCGGCGGCAAGCTGACCACCTACAGGTCCATGGCTGAAAAAACCCTTCGAAAAGCCCTTAAGGTCCTGAAGCGAAAATCCAAGGGAAACCTGAGCTATAACCTTCCTGGAACACCCATCCAGCCCTGGGATATTTTTGTAAAGCAAGAGACGGCCCAATGGGTATCCAAATATAAGATCAGCCAAACCCAGGCGAATCACCTGGCCAATCTTTACGGCCAAAGGGCTGGGGAGGTTTTGATGCTCACGAAAAAGAAGCCGGGATTGCGCCAGTCCCTGCATCCGGACAGGCCCGAGATATTGGCCCAGGTCGCCTTCGCGGTGATAAAGGAAAAAGCAATCCACCTGGATGATGTCATGCTGCGCAGGCTGGAAATAGGCTACACACCCCAGCGTTGGGGAGAAGCCTCCCAGAAAGCCGCCCGTTTGATGGGAAGCCTTTTGAGGTGGAGTCCTCGCGTCCGGAAAGCCGAGTTATCGGAATACCGAAAGCAGCTTTTTCCGGCCCCTTAAGGCAGTCCAATCTTGACTTAACCAGGCATTAATTCTTAGCTTTACGGACCATTCATAAATTATTCGGAGGGATGTCATGGAAAAAGTAGTCATCATCGGATCAGGCCCTGCCGGTTACACCGCGGCCCTCTACGCCTCGCGGGCGAATTTAAATCCCCTCCTGATCGACGGGCCCCAACCTGGCGGTCAATTGACCACGACCACCCTTGTCGAGAATTTTCCTGGGTTTCCCGAGGGCATCCAGGGTCCTCAACTGATGGAAAACATGAAACAACAGGCGGCTTCTTTCGGGACCCGCTACAAGACAGCCTTGGTGACCAAGGTGGATTTTGCCAAGAAACCTTTTCAAGTCTGGCTGGATACCAATGAGAAGATCGAGGCGGAAGCCGTGATCATCGCCACAGGCGCCTCCGCCAAGTATGGCGGTGTTCCCCGTGAAATGGAATTGGTGGGCCATGGAGTCTCGGCCTGCGCGACCTGCGACGGGTTTTTCTTCAAGAACCAGGACATCGCCGTCGTGGGAGGAGGGGACTCAGCCATGGAGGAAGCTAACTTCCTCACCAAATTCGCCAAAACTGTGACCCTTATCCACCGCCGGGATGAATTCCGTTCCTCCAAGATCATGCTGGATCGGACCAAGGCGAACTCCAAGATCAAGTGGTTGACTAGTTCCGTCATCACAGAGCTGTTGGGAGAAAAAGAACTCACCGGTGTGAAGGTCAAAAACTTGAAAACCAACGAGGAAAAAGTCCACAACTTCACCGGACTTTTTTTCGCCATCGGGCACTCGCCGAACACTTCCCTCTTCAAGGGCCAATTGGATATGGACGAGGTGGGATATTTGAAACTGCCGAACCCCCCCAGGACCATGACCAATATCCCGGGCGTATTCGCGGCTGGCGATGTTGCGGATCATTTCTATCGCCAAGCTATTTCCGCCGCGGGCATGGGCTGTATGGCGGCGATCGAAACGGAAAGATGGCTCTCCAGCCAAGGAAAATAACCCCCGACTTTTCCAACTTTCAATTTTTCGAATCCGCGTCCTCAACCAACCATTAATGATGCGCGTTTAACCCAATTTCCAATTCCCAAACCATCGCAAGACCATGCCATCCATGCCAAAACCACTCCGGAAAGCCAAGTTGCAACGATAAAACAAACTTCCTCAAATAGTTTCGGAAATTATGGAATAAATCCGGTTCGTCCATCACTAGATATAGGGAGAGCGGTTACGAAAAGATTTTTTTAAGAGGTATAATTTACCCATGTTTATTTCGAAGAATCTATGCGGTTATATAAGGAGATTAAATTGAATATCAATTTCCTTCAAAATATCAAACGCTCCACCTGCCCCAAATTCCTATTCGGATTTTTGGGGTTTTTATTTATCGCTACTATTTCCCCAGTTTACACCTGGGCCCAATGCACACCTTCCTCAGCCCAAATTTGCGTGGCCAGCGACGACTGGTCCCAGGTCTATGTGGGCGGGGTTTACTTGGGGCAAGTCGGTTATTGCAATTGGGATGGCTCCGGTATGTGTCCCCCTGGTTGCATTACAGTTCCCACATCCCTTTTAACCGGCAGCACGCCATATATCGCCATTTATACCCAAAACACATCTTGCAACAACCTTTACGCTTCCTGGGACCTGGATATCACCTGTTCCAACGGCCAGCATTCTACAATCTCCAGCGCAAACACTGGCGTAAAGATGGATTACGTAAGCAGTGGAACCCCCTCCACCCCCCCCGCCAGCAACTGGTACGCGACCAACTACAACACCACTGGCTGGGTTAGTCCTACACAGGTCAGTACTGCCTCAACTGAATGCTGTTGGAGTCAGGTTCTCTACAATCCTGTTTACGGACAAAAAATTCCTTTTTTATCAACGGATAGTAATGGGGCTTACAGCACCAGCAATTGCGGGGGAGCCCTATTCTTCACCCAAGCTTTTAACCCACCGGCGCCTGTAAACTCCCCACCCCCGGCGAACCTTACCCTCACAAAAAGTTTCGTCGGCTGGTCGAGCAATGGGAGCGGAAACGCGAACGCCGTTACTTTTACCGGATACCAGCAAAATGACAGCCCACCAGATAGGGATGTCACAATCGCGGTGCAAGTCTGCAACTCAGGAAAAGCCGTCCCGGGAGCGGTTACCTTCGTCGATACGGGAATCGCCAATGGAGCGACATTCTTCTGGAGCGAGGGGTTCCGAAGTTCAATATTAGGCGCGACGAATAACGGAATCACAGGTTACCCGGATTCCAACGGTTTTTATTACCTGAATTTTGCACCGAGTTTACCGATTCCGTGGCCAGATCGGCCTGAATCGGGACCCGACAGTGGCCATTTTCATCAGAAGTGAACTTATGTGCAAAGAATTTTTTGCACCAAGCCACTTCTAGGCCGCCCTGGGTCTTTCCAATCGTTTTCGATCAAGGTATTTGAGGAAACCCAATAGGCCCGCTGTCCTATCATCATGGATTGAATACCTCACCACATCCCGATGGCCGTGATACTGGATTCGGGCGGCTACAAAGAGCATCTTCAAACGTGCGATCCGAAGGGTATGGTCCGGCATGGTGATCTGTTCCTTCTCCTGTGGCTTCTTTCCCGGTCGCTTTTCTTTTCCACAATGGCCCACCATTAGTTTCATCCACCTCCAGAGGTTGTAAGCCAGCATCACGATCTGGAAAAAAGCATGGTGGCTTTGGAAACTCTTAGAGGGAATTGCTAATAACCCCTCCCGTTGCGCCTCACCAATCAGGTTTTCCACATCCGCGCGCAGGTCGTATTCCTCAACCACCCGATGGGGTGCTCCCAGACAGTTGGTCGCGAAGATTCGGTAGACATATCCTTCCATTTCAGGAAGGCTCAATTGTTTCTCCCGCGCTTTTTCATCCAGCGTCCTCATCGCCACAAACCGGACTGGTTGTTGCCAGCCTATGGGTTGATGGACACATTCGTTGTATTCGTGTTCTCCATGGCGGTACCAACCCTTTTTCGTGAAAGGCGGGTCATGCCGCTTGTTCCCGAAGATGAAAGAAAACCCTTCTTTTTCACAGGCTTTCACGCTTTCCCAGCCGATCATTTCACCGTCACCGCGCACCAGAATCGTCCGGACACAGGACGGCAAGAGTCGCCGGAATTGTCTAATTTGGCGGGCCACTTCCTCAGAACTAAGGGTGGTTCCGCGTCTTTGGGTTCCGCACAAATATTCCCGGGTTTCCTGGAGAAAACACAGAATGGGCCTCAGTCCCTTCTTGCCCCGGTGCTTGGGGTTGTATCCTTTTCGGCTTCCCTCGATATTTCCGTAGACCGTTGCGGTGGTGGTATCGATGTTGATCTCCACCTTCTTGGGGGCATATTTCACCTGTCCCCAAACCTTGGCCCGTAACGCCCCACTCAGATTCAGCAACGATGCCGACTGCCCGATCCCCAGCGACCTCAGGTATCTCCAAAAAGTTGTCACTACCGGCAACAAGGGAACCCGCAGTAAACCGCACAGCATGACCTCACCCCGCAGGTAGGCAAAATGGCCAAGTCTTTGGAACCCGATGAAAAGAAGCATTAGGATGCCGCTTACCATCCGGTAGTGGCCCAAATTCGGAAGGCGTTTAGGTGCGGCATAGTGTTTTTTGAATTCCCGCTCAAAATCAAGAAGGTCGAACATCTTCGCCAATGCCAACAATCCGCCAAAAGCTGTTAGGCGGTCTTCGCAAATACCTACGGGAGTATTGGCCGTAATCTTGGGCGCGATTCTCCCGTTTCGATTGGCTTTTTTCTGGACTTGCGGGTTTGATTTCTGAGGCGTATCTTGACGTTTCACCATCTGGGGGACCCTCTTTTAGGATGAGTTGGCTTCGCAACCCTTATCCTATAATGGTTTCCTAGATGGTTTTTTTATTAGGCGCAAAATTCAGGTATTACGATTGGGGTCAAGCCGTGACAATGCTCGGTTCACAGGGTTTTCCCGGCGCTACCTATAACGGAACCGCCTGGGTTCCCTATTGCTGGTCAGCCACCATCACCGGCGGGGACAATACGAATAACGCCATATATGACTGTCTTACAAGGACAAACACTTTTTCATCTTTAAGTCCAGCTTACACCTCAAATGCCATCACCTATGTCATGAACTGCGCCACCAACACCTTTACTTTTACCCCGACATATACTTTTACGTTTACATTCACCTTTACGAATACCTACACCCCAACACCTTGGCCGACAGGTGTCGCCACTTACACTCCCACCATCACACCAACCCCCACGAACACTCCAACCATTACCCTATCCCCGACACCCAATCCAAGTCCATCTAACACGCCAACCCCCTCACCGACTCCCAGCCCCTCACAAACACCCACTTGGACCATGACCTTATCCCCTACGCCCTCGCCCACAAACCCATTGAGCAATCTCACTTTGTCAAAAAATATAATCAACACTATTCCGGCAAATATCGCGGGGGGGACAGCCGTCACCGTGCAGATTGGGGTATGCAATACAGGTTCTGTCACAGCCCAATCGGTGACCGTCACCGACGTTACTAATTATCCCGCTGGGAATCCCCAATTTAACGGTTTTTGCGGCGACACCAGCGGATGCAATATCCTCGATAACAATCCGCATACAACAAGCGCTGGATTGTCCTATATGGGACTTAATGGGAGCAATGCGCCTTCCACCATCGTTTATTCAGCGTTACCTCCAAGCCAATGCGCCACCTTTGAATTGCATTACCAATTCATGAACCCGCCTGCGGCTTGTTCAGTATTCACTGATTATGGGGAAATCGTTGGAAGCAACCCGATCACCACAAATTCCATCTCAATCACTCAACAGTGCAATACCCCGACGAACACACCTTCGCCCACGGCAACCCCAAGCCCAGCCTTTACATCAACTTGGACTCAAACCTACTCACCCACGCCCTCAAGCACCGCAGGATCTCCCTGCGTTCCCACCTCAGCACAGATTTGCGTGGCTAGCGACGACTTTTCCCAAGTCTATGTTGGAGGCGTTTACTTAGGCCAAGTCGCTTATTGCAACTTTGATGGAAGCGGATCTTGCCCTCCAGGGTGCATCACCGTTCCCACATCCCTTTTAGCCGGAAGCCAAGTTTATGTCGCGGTCTATACCCAAAACACCGCCTGTAATAATGTTTATACATCCTGGGACTTGGATATCACTTGCTCCAACGGCCAACACTCGGAAATCACCAGCGGAAGCGGCGGCATTGGTATGGATTACGTCAGTTCCGGAAACCCCACAACCCCTCCCGCCAGCAACTGGTACGCCACCAACTATAGCGGTACGGATTTCACGTCCCTTCCAGTCTCGGTCAGCACGACATCGGGCTATTGTTGTTGGGGACAGCAAATTTTCAATCCTGTTACCGGCTCTCAAGCTCCATTCATTTCAGCGGATAGCAACGGGGCCTATAGCACCAGCAACTGCAACGGGGCTCTTTTCTTCCGACAGGAAGCTACTATTCAGTCACTTTCTCCGATAGCAGGGCCTCCTTCTTTCACCATTACCAATTCCCTTGTATCAGGCTCGGCTGTTACCAGCGGCATGGATATGTTCGCCACTTTCGGAATCAAAGTTTGCAATAATGGCGGAGCCGTGACACAACCAGGCGGCGTGACGATTACGGACAATTTCCCGGTCAGCGCCGGGTTTAATTTCTCATGCTGGGGTTTTGGGCCAACCACCGCCACCGGAAGTTGTTACTACTATGGAGGCGGACAACCGGATGTAAACGCGAATTCAATCTATTGGTCTTCCTTCGGCGGAGGCGGCAATTGCGTGACCCTGCTGGCGGACACTGAAAACTTCTACTTGCCTGGTAACCAATGCCAAACCCTCGTCAATAACGCCAGCTTGACCTGGATTAGCGGAAGCAATTCTGGAAGCGTTAATTCCAATTCAGTCTCGGTTCCAATTCCATGTTTCTCACCCACAGTTACCTATACACCAACATACACCTTTACCAGCACATACACCCCACCCCTCACCTTCACTCCTACTATCACGAACAGCCCCACCCCATGGCCAACAAGTGTCGCCACTTTCACTTCAACCCCTTCGCCAACATCCACTTCCATTTCCCCTTGCACACCTTCCTCCGCCCAGATCTGCGTGGCCAGCGATGACTGGTCACAAGTTTATGTGGGCGGTGTTTACCTTGGCCAAATCAATTATTGCAACTGGAACGGCACCGGATCATGCCCTCCGGGATGCATCACGGTCCCCACTTCCCTTTTAAGTGGAAACCAGGTATATGTCGCCGTTTATACCCAAAACACCTCCTGTAACACCCTCTACGCTTCTTGGGATCTGGATATTACCTGCTCTAACGGGGAACATTCTGACATTTCCAGCGCGACCGGCGGCATTAATATGGATTATGTGAATAACGGAAATCCATCCACACCCCCAGCCAGTAATTGGTACGCCACTAATTACAACACAACCGGTTGGATCAGTCCTGTTGTAGTCAGTGAAGCCTCAGGCGATTGCTGTTTGAGCCAATCCCTCTACAACCCCACAACCGGCGGTCGTGTGCCATTTTTGTCCACTGATAGCACCGGCGCTTACAGTACCAGTAATTGCAATGGGGCACTATTCTTCTCCCAAGCATCCACAATTCCGCCTCCTATTCCTGTCCCGCCCGCAACAAACATTTCCCTAACTAAAAGTTTCGTAGGCTGGTCAAGCAACGGGACGGGAAATGCTAACTCCGTGACTTTTCCGGGCTACCAGCAAAACGAAAGTCCAGCGGATAGGATCGTCAGTATCGGGGTGCAAGTTTGCAACTCCGGAAGATGGGTCACGAACCCAGTCACTTTTGTTGATTCTGGGATTACTAACGGCACGACCTTCTTCTGGAGCGAGGGGTTCAGAAGCTCCGTATTAGGCGTCACAAACAAAGGATTCACCGGCAATCCAGATTCCAACGGCTTTTATTACGATTGGGACCAAAGTGTGACCATGCTTGCTTCCCAAGGTTTTCCTGGCGCCACCTATAACGGAACCGGCTGGACACCCTATTGTTGGTCCACGACCATCATCGGTGATGACAATACGAATAACGCCATGTATGACTGTCTAAGTCGGGTAAACACTTTTTCTCTTCTCAGCCCTGCTTCCACTTCGAATGCTATCACCTATGTGATGAACTGCCCTACTAATACTTATACCCCGACTTATACCTATACTTATACAAACACACCAACCCCCTGGCCGACAGGAGTCGCCACCTACACCCGAACCAACACACCTTCCCCTACCAGCACTCCAACGAATACCATTTCTCCGACCATCACTTTATCCTCAACTCCCACAACTTCACTCCAAACACCCACATTTACATATACCCCGATATCAGGGTCACCATGCATTCCCTCCTCCGCCAAGATCTGCGTGGCCAGTGACGACTGGTCCCAAGTTTATGTCGGTGGTGTTTACTTGGGACAAGTCGCTTATTGCAACTGGAATGGCACCGGTAACTGCCCCCCTGGTTGCATTACAGTGCCAACATCCCTATTAACCGGAAGCCAGGTCTATGTCGCGGTTTATACCCAAAATACGGCCTGTAACACCATGTACACTTCCTGGGATCTAGATATCACCTGTTCCAATGGCCAGCATTCAGAAATTACCAGTTCAAGCAACGGCGTTTCAATGGATTATGTCAGCTCCGGAAATCCTTCCACACCTCCAGCCAGCAATTGGTACGCGACCAATTACACAGGCACGGGCGGCACCTGGCAGACACCAGCAGTCGTCAATACCGCCACCGGATATTGCTGTTGGGGGCAAAGCATTTTCAACCCTGTGACGGGCCAGCAGGTTCCATTTACCGCGTCCACAACTGACGGGGATTACAGCACCAGCAATTGCAACGGCGCGTTTTTCGAAACCTTGGCCGCCACGATCCCGGCGCCACAGCCGACGGTTGGACCGGTCACCATGACCATCACCAAGAGCCTCGCGGGGACAAATATAAGCGGAGGGGACATGTTCGTGACTTACGCGGTGGCGATCTGCAATACAGGTGGACCCGTTTCAACCGGAGGAGTGACACTGACTGACACCCAAGGCGGCGGTACTCCCTTTAGCTTTCTTGGTTGGGTCGTTCCAGCAGTTTCCACTACATTAATCGATTACAACGCAAATGCCAATTGGCCGGAACCAGCAGCCAGTGGCGGAAGTCCCGCGACCTGGGGAACATTCCCGGGGAATACCTGCGTGACCCTTATGGCGAGCATGGAGGATTATTACTGGGCTGGGAACGCCTGTGTGACTACCACTAATACCGCGAGCGTGGGTTATCCTGGCGGAGCCGTCACCTCAAACCTTCCAGTGACCGTGAACCGGCCTTGTGTCACGATCACACCCACTTCCACCCCGACACCGACCAACACACTGGCATCACCCACTGTTACCTTTACCCCTACATACACCTATACCTACACACCGGTTCAATCCACTCCCACGCCGACTCAGACACCGACCCTGACTCCCACATGGACTATCACGCCCACCAATACCATTCCTGGCGGGAATCCACCACCCACAAACCGCCCCAACCTCTTCCCAAGTCTCGTAAGAGGTTCCGGACCCATCACTCTACAGTTCCTCTTTACCAATCCGATAAATACGGTTGATATAAAAATTTATTCGACAGCCTTTCGATTGATCAGTAATCAACTTTTCACACAAATTCCCGCCGGGGCAAATACCGGCTTGCCTGTTTACCTCATCAGCAAATCAGGCGCTCCCTTGGCGAACGGTCTTTACCACGTTTTGGTCACCATCAATGGGAAAAGGTATATCCTAAAGCTCCTGATTCTTAGATAAGCCCTAAAGCGGCAGGGTCCTGTTAATAACCTCGCCAGATGCCGATCCTTGTCCAGGCTGTCCTACCAACTCTTCCGCCAAGGGTTCCCAACCCCATAATCCAATCGTCTTGAGCCGAAATTAATTTATGGTAGGATACCCGGCCTATGACCGACCCAGCCTTGGCCGTTGAAATCAAGAACGCGATCGCGAAACGCCGTACCTTCGCCATCATCAGCCACCCGGACGCGGGCAAGACCACCCTGACCGAGAAACTTCTCCTCTATTCCGGCATGATCCAGACCGCCGGCATGGTGCGGGGCCGAAAAGGCGGCAAGACGGCCGTTTCGGATTGGATGGGCATGGAGCAGGAGCGGGGCATTTCCATCACCGCCTCGGCCATGCAGTTCCCCTACAAGGATGCCATCATCAACGTCCTGGACACCCCGGGCCACCAGGATTTTTCCGAGGACACTTACCGCACTCTGACCGCCGCCGATTGCGCCATCATGGTCATCGACGCCGCCAAGGGCGTGGAGACCCAGACCCGCAAGCTTTTCGACGTCTGCCACCTGAGGGGCATTCCCGTCATGACCTTCATCAACAAGATGGACCTTCCCGGCAGGGCCCCCCTGGACCTGATGGAGGAAGTGGAACAGGTCTTGAAGATCCATTCCTCGGCCATCAACTGGCCTGTGGGAAGCGGGCGGGATTTCACGGGCGTGGTGGACCGTCGCACCCGGGAGCTTCTCTTGTTCGCCAAGAAGTCCGTCGCTGGGGCCTCCAAGGCTTCCGTGGACAGGATCCCCCTGAAGGACCCGATGGCCCAGGAACGGCTCACTCCCGAACAGCGAGAAACATTGCGCCATGAGCTGGAACTCCTCGATGTGGCCGGTAATCCCTTTGACCCCCAAAAATTCCTGAACGGCGAGGTGACCCCCGTCTTTTTCGCCTCAGCCCTGACCAATTTCGGCGTGGAGCCCTTTTTTGACGCCTTCGTGGAAATAGCCCCCCCGCCAGGTGCCAGGCACGCCGATCTCCCAACGGGGGATGAAATCTCCGTGGACCCGGTGGAGAATCCCTTCTCCGCCTATATTTTCAAACTGCAAGCCAACATGAACCCCAAGCACCGGGACAGCACGGCATTCATGAGAGTCTGCTCGGGGCGGTTCGAACGGGACATGATGGTGATGCACCACCGGCTGGACAAGAAACTGCGGCTTTCCCAGCCCCATTCCATGCTGGCCTCAGACCGGAACAGCCTGGTGATGGCCTATCCCGGCGACATCGTGGGAGTCATCAACCCGGGGGTCTTTTCCATCGGCGACACCCTCTCCCAGGATGGGGGGTTCAACTTCAAGCCCCTTCCCCAGTTCCAGCCCGAGATATTCGCCCAATTGAGGCCCAAGGACGTAACCAAGCGCAAAACTTTCGACAAGGGATTGAAGCAAATGACCGAGGAGGGCACGGCCCAACTGCTGAGGCGGTGGAATGACATGGATTATTACGTGGCCGCCGTGGGCCGCCTGCAATTCGACGTATTGCAGTACCGGTTGAAGAACGAATATGGGGCCGACACCCAGCTGGAATTACTGCCCTATCAAACCAGCGCCTGGCTGATTGGGGACCCTGAAACCTTCGATCCCCCGGTTCAAATAGTGAAAACCAGGGACCGCCTCGACCGGCCTGTCATCCTGTTCAAGAGCCAATGGGAAAAGGAATATACCCAGCGCAAATGCCCCAACCACAAACTGGTGGATATGGCATAAACCTTTTTAGCCACGGATTTGCAGATCATCTATAAAACCTTAGAGAGATCGGTACGATACAAGCCGCATGAGGCTACCAGCCGAATACGAGGGTTGCCGGGGCAGATTTATATCATACTTGCCAGCGGCTTTTCCTCGGTTGGCTTGTTCCCATGTGACGCCGGTAATGGATGTGAGTAAATCAACACGGACAGGCGGGTTACCCAATTGGATGACTTGTCCCGGCTGAGTGAAATCCCCTTCGCTTAGATGAAGGGAATCAAAACCGAAATTCTTCAAGACTTTCAGGATCTTAGCGGCATTATCCGGATGAGGTTTTACGTAAACATCAATATCCCCCGTATTCCGGGGAGCGCCATGAAAAGCTAAAGCATAGGACCCCACAATTATATATTCAGCTTTTAGCCGATTTAATAATTCGAACAATTCCTTGAAGTCGGGCTGAACTTCCATAATATTCCCTCCGCAATATTTCCACCGCCGCGATGCGCTCCTCCGCTGAACGGCTTAACCAATAAGCGGCGTTATCCCGGGGTAATTCCTCGCCAAGTTTTAATTTTTTAACCGATTTTTTCATTTTCTTTAGCCATTAAACGATTGATTTAAAAATCGCGGAAATTCATCACGTCCTAAAGACACTCTATTTTAACATAATTAAAGCGTCTCAAAGAGGCCCGCAAAACAAAGGGTCCTCAGCAATCAGTTAAAAAGTAGGAATTTGCTTCAGGTATTGGGTATTGATATCGGCGCATAAGATGCGGTTGGCGCCGTTTAAATCGGTGAATATCCGGGAGAAGGTCACGCAAAGGTTTCCTGTGGATTGGGACAAGTATGCCTCGCTGACGTAAGTGGTTTTCTTCAAACCACCTTCCACCAGCATATAGTAATAATCCCGCAGGGAATGGTCCGAACCAGCCTTCCGGGGCCTGAACATAGTTCGGTTCCTGGAGATGCCCTCGTTTTCACCGAAGATTGTTTCCGTGACCTGCGCGCCTTGCTCATCCAAGACATAAACACATTCCACCAAGGGAAAATAATGGATGATCTCGGAAAGTTTCCTATCAAAATCACCTACCTGGACTTTGACAATTTCTATTTGGATATCCCTGGTCATGAGTTCGTATTTACGGAGGTTAAAACGCTTAATGTCGAGTTTTTCCAGGACCATTTCCCTGAATCTTTGGGATAGGTGTTGGATGGGTTCTTCCGAGACTTGGCTATTCAACTCATTAAATCTCTGGGGCGGGGTGATGTAATAGCCTTGAAGCATGTCCACACCCAATTCCATTATCGTTAAAGCGTCCTCCTCCTCTTCAATCCCCTCCGCCACGATCAAGGCCCCGATCTGGCGGGCCAAACCCACCAGGGATTTAAATACCTCCAGTTTGTAAAAATCCTTTGAAATACCATCCACCAGGAAACGGTCAATCTTGAGGATATCGGGTTTTAAAAGGGGTATCCGATTGAGGTTGGAGTGCCCTGCCCCGACGTCATCCAAGGCGATCAGGAAACCGTATCCTCGATAAGTCTGGATGAAATCCTGGAGTTTCGCCAGATCCTCCACTTGGGACTCGATGACTTCCATGGCGATACATTCGGGTTTCAGGCCCAGGGAAAGGACTTGCTGGATCAGGTTCACGGGTTCGGTTTTCTTCTGGTCAATGACCGACGCCTCGAAATTCAAGGACAGGAAACAATCCGGCTGTTTTTCCAATATCACCTTGAACTGTTCCAATACCTTTTGGCGGCAAAGCTGGTCAAGGGAGAAGGTGAGCCCCTGGATCTTGGCTTCCGTGAACAAATCGCAGGGATAAATACTCTGTAGGTGAATGGGATGGATTCCACGGGTCAAACCCTCGTAACCGAGGATGGATTTTTTACCGATGGAAACGATGGGTTGGAAATGAGGCTCTACGAATTCGCCTTCGATAACATCGCTTAAATTGAAAGCGGCAGGCATTCGCAGGTTCATGAATTGGTCCTGAATATAGGGTTACTCATTCCGGCACAACTTAACGTTGTGCTTAGAATTGACCTATTACCCCACAAGAAGCAATAGCCCTTCATCATTTTATTATTTGCCAGTTACTTTCGGAAATTCTCTTAAGCGGGAAAATGCCATTAACAATCGGTATTTAAGGCAAAGAATTTACCACAAATCACACCTGTCCCAAATAGACTTTAGCCACGGATGCATGGGATACATGGGATTTAAAGCGCATTTTGATCATGTTCTATGGTCCAGCTGACGCCGATGGAAAAATTAATTTTTCCACGGTCCGTAGGCTTGACCATGACGCCCATCGGGCGCAAGTGCAAAGCACTTGTCATGACCCGAGACCTTTTTGAGGCGTTTATCTGCATTCATCCCCTGCATCCCAGCTAAAAATCTGGTTTATTTAGGCTTTTATTTAATTTGGATGGCAATGACCAAAAATAAAACCTATTACCATCCGAACTGGATGGATTTTATCGTAATTATTGCCGGGGGCTAAATCTCCATGATGACGGGCAAAATCATGGGCCTGCGGTCGGATTTCTGTGAAAAGAACTTTTGGAGGGATTTGCGCATGACTTCCTTCACGCTTGCCCAATCGGTCATTTTGTCCTTCAATTCACTTTCCAAGACCTTCTTTATGCGTTCCCGGGCCTCCACCATCAAGTCATCCGACAGGCTTTCAGTAAAGCCCCTGGTCACCAGGTCGGGTCCACCCACTACCATCCCCTTGGACGCGTCCACGGTCACTAATGCCACAACCACCCCATCCTGGGACAAGTGAAGCCTATCCCGCAAGACCACCTCGCCCACATCGGCGATATGCTTGCCGTCCACGAGGATGCTTCCACCCGGCTGATCCTTCTCGATCCTGGCTTCCCCATTCTCGATGAGCAGTTTCTCCCCATTTTCCAGCACCAAGGTGTTTTCCGGGTGCATGCCCATTTCCTCGGCCATCCTGGCGTGCATGACCAGATGGCGGTACTCCCCATGAACCGGAGCGAAATACTTGGGTTTTACCAGGGATAGCATGATCTTCTGTTCTTCCCGGCAGGCGTGCCCAGATACGTGTATTTCAGAGACTGCCTCGTAAAGAACCTCGGCGCCCCTGCGGTAAAGCAGGTTAATGATGTTGGAAATGGCGCGCTCATTTCCCGGAATAGTGCGGGCGGAAAGAATAACCAGGTCATCCGGATGGATGGAAACCTGCTTGTGGTCTCCCATGGCCATTCTCGTCACACTGCTCATGGGTTCGCCCTGGCTTCCGGTGGTCACGATGACAACCTTCTCAGGGTCCATGCCTTTCAAGCTTTCAGGTGCCACAATGATATTGGCAGGGACGTTCATGAACCCCAAATCCCTCGCCACTTGGGTGTTTCTCACCATGCTCCGTCCCATGATGCAGACCTTTCGGCCCACCTTGCGGGCGGACTCGATGACCTGCTGAACCCTGTGGATGTTGCTGGCGAAACAAGCCACGATAATGCGGTGTTTGGCCTTGGGAAATATTTTGTCGAATTCCTCCCCCACCACTTTTTCCGAGAGGGTATAACCTTCCCGTTCCACGTTGGTGGAATCGGAAAGAAGGAGCAGAACCCCGTTTGAGCCGTAGTGGGCAAAGCGATTCAAGTCGATGGGTACGCCATCGATGGGGGTGGGATCGATCTTGAAGTCCCCTGTGTGGATCACGACCCCCGCCGGGGTCGTAAAGGCGATACCACAGCCATCCACGATGCTGTGGGTCACCCGGATGTACTCGATATGGAAAGGCCCCACATCAAAGGGCTGTTTGGGGTCCACTTCAACGAATTTGGGCTCCTCCGGCAGGTTGAATTCCTCCAGCTTGGCCTTCACAAAACCCAGGGTGAGTTTCGTCCCGTAAATGGGCACGTTAAGTTTCTGGAGCAGATAAGGAACCGCGCCGATATGGTCCTCATGTCCGTGGGTAAGCAAG
Organism: candidate division FCPU426 bacterium; assembly: GCA_963796105.1. Taxonomy (GTDB): domain Bacteria; phylum Oederibacteriota; class Muellerivitia; order Muellerivitales; family Muellerivitaceae; genus CAWCKJ01. The sequence continues at coordinate 265,571 of CAWCKJ010000006.1, read as the reverse complement.
ACCGCCTGAAGCCTGCCTGGTGTTTCCGCCAAAAAGTTGAAATCGGGTATGATGTAATCCACGCCGGGGTGCCGGTCGTCCGGGAACATGATTCCCGCGTCAATCATGACCGCCTGCCCGTCATACTCCAAAAGGGCCATATTCTTGCCGATTTCCCCGAGGCCTCCAAGGGGAATGAATGAAAGTGATCCCAAGATAAATTTCCTCCACAAGAGTTATAAACTAATAACATCAAACGAAAAGGCTTTCACCACAGGCCTCCTTTGGAGGCACACAAAGGCACAGTAAGATAAAACCTCAAAATTTTACAGGATTTAAACTGTGTCTCTGTGTGGTGCAAAGCACCACTGTGGTGAAGATGAGTTTCGTTTAAACTTAAAAACGATTGTAACCCGCTTGGGCTGGTAAGTTAAGCGCTTTGACCTTAAACCGTTGTTTTCGAGGCGCAAAAGCTCCTGGAAAGACCCCTGCTTAAAAATTTCCGGGAGAAATCCTCCAGCTCCGACATCCTGGAGAATGTTTTCTGCAGGATGGCTTCAGGATCCATTCCCACCTGGTCTCCGAAGGGCTTCAACCTCCTGACTTCCCCCACCGCCAGTTTCACGAATAGTCCCCACCAAAACCTCAAGACCGCCGTCTTGATAGGCCCCGAATGATACATCAGGGTCTGAACCCCCAGCTTGGTACCAGCAATATGCCTGGATTCATCCTTGAGCATCATACGGATCATGTCTTTTCCCGTATCATCTACAGTCTCCAACTCCAAAGACCGCTGGAAAATCGCCGCGGCCAAAGTCTCGGTGAAAAAGGTCGCAAGGATCCAGCGTTCCACCGGGATAGGACCCCGGGTGGAAAGGAATACCAGCAAATCGAAGGCTTTTTGCTTGGAGGGAGGCGAGTTCAGTTTCTCAAGGTATTTCTTGAAAACGAACAGGTGTTTGGATTCGTCATAGCATTGGGTGGAGTAATAAGTCACCATGTCCGGCTTCCGGAATATATGCGATGCCTTATTCATCAGGCGCTGTATGATTTCCAGGCCCTGCCATTCCCCCTCGTAAAAATACTGGAGGATATTGACCCAGCCTTCCTTGATCCCGCCCAACTCAATGGGCCTGTTCCAGTCGATTGCCTTTTCAGGGTCCCAATTGGCCGCGAAAGCCATGCGGGAAAGACCATCCCAAGATTTAGCGTCCATCTTGTCCGTTGTTTGATTTTCCTTTGTCATTTCGGATGATATTGGGGCGAATAGGGATTAATTTCAAGATATCCACTCTTCAAATTCAGGTACTAGGTTTGGCAAATAGGCGAGAAAAGACTAACTTCCCCTTATTCCAAAGGCGCTCATAGGGAAAACCCCCTATGTACCCACGAAACCGAAATGCCCCTCGCTTCTGCCGTTAAGCGACCCTTAACTAAGAGTGAAAGTCGGAACCAGCTATGCCCAAGATTAAAGTCCCTTCTATTTTTCTTCCGCCTTTTCCAGAATAGCTTTCCAATTCTCATCAATTAGCAAACCCAAAACTCCAAAATTTCCTTCAGTAGTTAATATGCACATTCGTATTTTTACAAAATTAACCTTTTCGGATTAAGGTAACTTCGAGAATTTTACAATCAGTTTTTTCGATGGTTCGTGTTCGCCCCGCTCCCATTTAGCGACAGTCGTTTCATCTATCCCCAACAATTTGGCAAATTTTTCCTGACTCAGTCCGTGAATTTGTCGATAGAGCTTTATTTTTTCAACTGTATTATTGCTGACCTTGTTGTATGGCGGGGGAATATAACCAAGGTAATTGATAATTCTTGGCAGACAGGAAATATTGGGAGTAAACCAGTTCCTTTCCCAGCCAGTGATTGTTGCTTCGACGACTCCGAGGGTCAAGGCAACATCCTTCTGTTTTAAACCAAGATCAAGACGGCGCTTCCTGATATGATCCCCCAAGGTATTCAGTTCTTTAGGATAAGCGGGATTTGGTGGCTTTTTCGCTTTTAATACGACCCTGCAGAATGGCAAAAATGGAATCTCCCTGAGGCTAATATACGAACCTTTACCTGGAGTGAAAGTCGGCATCGGCTACACCAATCTTTCCATGGATGATTTGGCAACATCCATTATTTTAAAGAGAAAATATGATTAAAGTTCCTGAAGACATATTAATTCCAACTTTTTTTGACCTCCATGTTACAAGTTTATAGGGAAAGCATCCGTGCTTATAGAAACAAGAATATCTCCCTCAGACAAGAAAGACACCTTATTTCCCTGGCACAAAAGGGTTGTGTAAAAAGCAGACAGGAAATGGTTCTGCGCCACGTCGGATTTCTCCTATATAGGCTACACCAGAAAGTCATCCCTGCTCTGCTTTATAAGCACAAGGAAGATATAGTTTCATTAGGTGTCATTATCCTTTACGAAAAGATTAAGACCTACAACTTAAACTACCGGAATAAGCAAGGCATAAAGAAAAGAGTGCGGTTTGTTTCCTACATTTGGAAACGAATAGATGGTTTTATTATGGACTACCTAAAAGAAGAGCTCAAACAAAGTCATTCTTTAAATTATCGTGGAGATATTTAGACGGCCTGCGGCTAGGTTGATGGTTGGAATCTTCCGAGACTGGCTCGCGATCCTTGCATTTCAAGCTTTTTCGACTTTTATGAGTGGCTTGAAAAACATATTTGATTCCCTGCGATCATCAGGATTTGACCAAACTAACGACCCCCGTTACAATGGTCGGAATGAAAAACAGATCCATTACACAAGCTATCGAGAAATTTGCGTTCTCCGGGCACAAAATCGCTTTCTTATCGGGGCCACGTCAGTGCGGCAAAACAACAGTCGCCAAGATGTTTCTTCAAAAAAGAGCTATAGGTCTCTACAAGAATTGGGATGATATTGCCTTTCGCCGTATTTGGGCGAACAATCCCTCCTCTCTCATTCCAAAAGCTAAAGGAAAGAAAATACCCTTAGTTGTCCTAGACGAAATTCACAAGGACCGACGCTGGAAACGGAACCTCAAAGGCATTTATGACACCCTTGAAACCCCTTGCGATTTTCTTGTAACAGGAAGCGCTAGGCTTAATGTGTACAGAAAAGGCAGTGACAGTTTATTGGGGCGCCACTTGAATTTCCGACTTCATCCATTTTCGGTTCGGGAAATGGAAACACCGGTTATTCTTTCTCCGGAGAAGACTTTGTCTTCCCTCTTCGGGAGGACAGATGGTCCGAACAAGGCCGTTGAAAATCGTTTGTTTTCCTTGATGACTTATGGCCCGTTTCCAGAACCGTTATTTACCCAAGACTTGCACAAGGCGCGTATTTGGCACAATAACCGGGAACAATTGGTGATAAGAGAGGACTTGCGTGATCTTTCCCATCTTCCGGAATTGGGTCGTATTGAAATGATGACGGCAATGCTCCCGGAAAGGGTCGGTTCCCTTTTCAGTACGGCTTCCCTGAGCCGCGACCTGGAAGCCAGCATCCCAACGGTGAATAGGTGGACGTCCTATCTCAAGGAACTTTATTACCTCTTCGAGGTAAAGCCCTTTACCCGAAGTATCCCCCGCTCACTGCGTAAGGAAGGAAAGATTTACTTGTGGGATTATTCTTCCATACAGGATGAATCCGCGAGATTCGAAAATCTGGTGGCCTGTCATCTTTTAAAAACCTGCAACTATTGGACAGATACTGGTGAGGGCGTTTTTGATCTTTTTTATCTCCGCGATAAGGAGAAACGAGAGATCGATTTCCTTGTTGTTCGGGACGGCATACCTTGGTTGCCGGTGGAGGTTAAAAGTTCAGATATAGAGCCCTCTAAAAACTGGCCTCGCTTTTTGTCAAACTTACCATGTAAAAGGGGCCTGCAACTCGTTAACCGCCCCGTCTGGAACAATCACAAACTAGAAAACGGAGAAGTACTCGTGGCGGGAGCTGCCGAGCCTCTCCGTTATTTCGCGTAATTTCATTTCTGGTTTTACGGTGAAGGATGTTCCCATGTCCGAATTGGAAAAAGCCCTCGAGGAAATAAAAAAACTACGTCTGGAAAACGTCGAGCTTAAAAAGCGGTTGGGCCTGCCACATGAAATGGTCATTGGTGTCCAAGAATCTCCTAGCGATTATGTCGTTGAAGAGCCTCTGCCCACTCCTTTACCATCCGAGCCATTACCAAAGGTGAACTCCCACTCTTCTAGTCAGGAAAAAATAAGCCTCTTTCGCATCCTCTTTAAGGGTCGAGAGGATGTGTATCCGGCACTGTGGATGAACCAAACAACTGGTAAGAAGGGTTATTCCCCGGCCTGCGAAAATCCTTGGGTGGGAAAAGGTAAGCCCAAAAAGTACCACCCCCTGACCGATCAAGTTATCCAAGAGCACCTTTCGGGGAAGAAAACCATCGGTGTTTATCCGCTTCTCAAGGACAATACCTGTTGGTTCCTTGCCTGTGACTTCGACAAAACCGGTTGGGAATTGGATGCATTGGCTTACCTTCAATCTTGCGCTTCTTACGGCATTCCGGTTTACCTGGAAAAATCCAGATCCGGGAACGGCGGCCACGCTTGGGTTTTCTTTTCGGCCCCCGTCCAGGCTGTTTCCGCCCGACAACTAGGTCTTCGTCTTTTACGGGACACTATGGAAAAAAGAGCCGAAGTGGACTTGGCCAGCTACGACCGTTTCTTCCCGAACCAAGATTTTATGCCTAGGGGCGGGTTCGGAAATTTGATCGCTCTTCCATTACAAAAACAATGCCGGAAAATGGGGTGCACGGAGTTCCTGAATTTGGAAGATTCGGATTTGAAACCCTATCCAGACCAGTGGACATTCTTAAGTTCCATCCGGCGCTTGAGCCCGGTTCAATTATCCGTTTTGTTAGAAAGAATTCCGATTATTGAAGTAGGCCCCCAAATAACGACAAAGACCGTATCACCAGTTCTCAAGAAAAAATATCCAGCCTCATCCTTAATCCGTTGTGTCTTGGATGCTTCCGTCGCTATCGAAAAATCAGGAATACCGCCCTGGCTGTTGTCCCAACTCAAACACCTGGCGTCACTTCATAATCCCGTTTTTTATGAACGCCAAAATATGCGATTCTCCACCTATGGCATTCCACGTTTTATCCGATGCTATGAGGAAGACGCAGCTTATCTCCATTTCCCACGTGGAACCCTGGAAGATATAAGAAAAATTCTGGAAGAATCCGGAAGCTCCATAGAGTTGACCGATACCCGCCCAGTTTTAAAACCATTAACATTTAAATTTCAAGGCGAGCTGACCGATACGCAGAAAAAAGCCATCCAGGAAGTTTTACGCCATGAAACGGGTGTTTTAGTGGCCCCCCCGGGCGCCGGAAAAACGGTGATGGGCTGTTATGCCGTTGCCAAACGCAACTTGCCTACACTTATCCTTTCACACCGCAAACCTATACTGGACCAATGGCGCGCCCAGTTGAAAAAGATGTTGGGATTGAAACCTCGGCAGATCGGCCAAGTGGGTGGGGGCAGGAAACGTTCTACAGGGATTGTGGATTTGGCTATGATTCAAAGTCTTAAACGAATGGAGGATTTAAGAGAATTTTTCTGTCGGTATGGTTTCATCCTGGTGGACGAGTGCCATGTCCTGCCCGCCGTGTCCTTCGAGCAGTATGTTAAGCAAGCACCGGTCCGCTACATTCTTGGGATGACCGCCACGCCCATCCGCAGGGATGGGCTACAAGATTTGATTTTTATGCAATGCGGGCCTTTGCGATACCGTATGACTGAATCCAAGGATGGCTTGAAGACTATTCTAAAAACCCGGCCAACCAACTTCCGATTTGAACAAATTGAAGGAGAATTCTCGATTCAAGGAATTTTTCAGGCTTTGTACCAGGATGAATCACGCAATGAAATGATTGTTGGGGATGTTCTTAAAGCCCTATCGGAAAGTCGGAAATGCCTTGTGCTGAGCCAACGGAAAGAACATTGTCATCGGCTGGTGGAGATGCTAAGAAAACACGGCAAGACCCCAGGGCTCTTAACCGGGGAAATGGGTAAGAAAGAACGGGCGTCTGTCCTTCAAGGGGTCATGGAAGCGGCACCCGAAGCCGAAATACTCCTCGTGGCCACAGGCCAATACTTGGGAGAAGGCTTTGACTGCCCAAGGCTGGACACTCTATTCTTGACTTTCCCAATTTCCTTCAAGGGAAAATTAATTCAATATTTGGGACGAATCCAACGGGTTTATAACGACAAAAAAAGCGCGGTGGTTTATGACTATTTGGATGATTTCGTGCCGGTACTTAAAAAAATGACATGGCGCAGACAAAAGACTTATCGATCACTGGGTATACCTACCTAAAATTTAATGTTTTTCAACCTTTTCTCTTTTCACCACCACGCCGAGGGTTAATTTTTCTATTGTCGCCCACCTTTTTTAGAGTGGCGGGGTATCGCCGAGAAAGTCCTAGAGTCAACGCAACGTCCTTTATACCGGTAAAACCAAGTCATTCTCGGAGCGTCTCGGAGACTCAAGAGGAAAGATCTATCTTGAGCCTTGAGAACCTCTCCACAAGCTTCATCGACGGAACATGTCTGCCGACTTCCCACATGGTGATCGTCTTTTGATCCGTCAAAAGTAGTTTGGCGAACTTCTTCTGGGAGAGACCGTGGGAAAGGCGATACCGCTTCATGGTCTCGACAATATTGTTTTCGTCAATCTTGTCATGGTGGATAGGAGAATATCCGAGGAAGCCAATTATCGCCGGCAGGTGGGAGCGTTGGGGGCCATACCGACCGAGCTTCCAGCCGGTTATGGTCAAAAGAGAAACTCCCAGAGTGGCCGCCACCTTTTTTTGCGACAGGCCGAGGTCAAGACGACGCTTACGCAGGTGGTCCCCAATGGTTTTCAGCTCTTTAGGATAGGCGGGATTTGGGGGCCTTTTGGCCGATAATTGGACACTACAGAATGGCATCGAAACTCGCCCTCTTTCAGAGGGGGAGATGTAGTGCGTCCAGATTGAATTTGCCAAAGTTGAGTCAGGGATTACTATTCATCCCAAGCAATTTCTTTCCAATCAGGCGCTTGGACATTGATGGAATCTAGGCAGTCCTGGAAATCACTTGGAGGAGGGGCCATGAAAGATTTCTTGATGCCGGTCTTGGGATGTGTGAAGGAAAGCCGGAAAGCGTGAAGCATTTGACGGTTTATCCCTTGCGTCTCGCCACCATAAATGGGATCTCCCAGTACCGAATGCTTGATGAAAGACATATGAACCCGGATCTGGTGGGTCCTGCCGGTTTCCAATTTCAAATGCAGGAGGCTGGCTTTTTCCCCGCTCACCAATGGCCGGAAATGAGTGATTGCGTGACGGCCGCTTTCCGCCTGAACCGCCATTTTTTTCCGGGCCATGATATGCCGTCCTACCGGCGCGTCAATCTTCCCGTTTTCATCCAGTAGCCCCTTCACGATCGCCAAATATTCCCTTCCCATTTTCCTGGATTTCAACTGCTTGACCAGGGCCCGGAAAGCTACATCTGTCTTGGCGACCGCCAACAACCCTGAGGTATCCTTGTCCAGCCGATGGACCATTCCCGGCCTGAGAACCCCTCCCACACCCTCGATTTCGGGACAATGGGCCACCAAGGCGTTCATCAAGGTCTTATCGGGATTTCCGGCTCCCGGATGCACCACCAATCCAGCAGGTTTGTTCACCACCAGGACCTGTTGGTCCTCGAAAACCACATCCAAGGGCAGGGGCTGGGCTTCCATGTGGGATTTCACCACGGGCGGAATATGAACGGTGAAAGTCTCACCCTCCTTGATTACAAGACTGGGCTTTAACCCCTTGAGGCGGGTAGAGGAAATCACGTTGCCATTTTTAACCCAATCATGGATGTGGGTCCGCGAGACATGAGGTATTTGTCCAACCAGGAAAACATCCAGGCGCTTTCCCGAATATTCAGGCGGGACCGCAAAAGAGACTTCTTTGGGTTTGGAGGAAGTGGATTTCATAGGGGAAGGATATATCAATCAGGCCGGATTGGGTGGCCTATTCTTCCGGTATTTAGCCCAAATCCAGGCCAATGCCGCCAGGGACAAAGCCATGATGATGCCGCTGACGGCTTGGGATGCCGAGTTGAAGACAACGAGGTATCTTTTATCCCAATCCCTCCGCCAGAACTCGATCACGAACCGGAGGGTCCCGTAAGTCAAGCCATAGAGGGTGAGGTTCAACCAGGAATAACGAAGGGTGTATTTTCGGCCCAAAATGAGGATGAAAAACAAGGCCAGGTCCCCAACCAATTCCCAAAGCTGGGTGGGAAGATGCGGCAATTGGTCATCCCCGCCCCTGAATACCATCCCGTACTTCTGGCTCACGTTTCCATAACAACAACCGTTCAGGAAACAACCGACCCGGCCGATAGCCTGTCCCAGGAGCGTATAGGGCGCTATCAAATCAAAGGAATAAGTAAGAGGCCATTTTTCCGCCCCAAACCAGATAAAAGCCGCGATCAAGGCCCCGAAAAATCCGCCATAATAAACCAAACCTCCCTGCCAAATCTTGAAGGCGTCCAGCCATTTCCCATTCTGGAACTCTACGTTATTTTCCATGACGTAAAAAAGCCTGGCGCCAATGATGGAGGAAAGGGTGAGCCAGATCCCGAAGTCAAATACCTTCTGGAATCCCTGCTCATAGGATAATTTCACTTTAGGGGCGATATATTTCCCCGCGTCCTTCCCGTAGAGGAAAAGGCACAGACCCAGCCCCAGTGCCAGGCAGAACCCATAGGAATAGAAGTGGAGCGGGCCCAGGGAAAACAAAATGGGATACATTTAAAACCTCTCGAGGGGGCTTTCATTTTTACCCAGCCAGAAAATCAGGACCAGGATCGACAACCCGACCGTGATATAGGAATCCGCCAGGTTGAACACGTACCACTGGTGATGGTAATAGCGCACATCGATGAAGTCCACCACCTTCCTGTGGAAAACCCGGTCCACGAAGTTCCCCAAGGCCCCGCCCCAAATCAGTCCCAGGGCGAAACGGGTGTAAACCTTCTCGGGCGGTATTAAACGCTGGTAGGAATAGATGATCAAGCCGGCGCCGAAGGTGATGGCGATGAAAAAGGGGATCCGGACCATCGCGTTCATGTCGGCCATGAAACCAAAGGCCGCCCCTGGGTTCTGCACATAGGTGAAATAGAAGAAATTGGGGATCAAGGTTGCCGATTGTTCCGGGCGCAGGTAATGGATGATGGAGAATTTTGAGATCTGGTCCAAGAGCAGGGCCCAAAGGGAGACATTGAGGATTCTCATAGGGCTTTTTTATCTCTTTTCGGGAGTAAATACTCGATAAAAAGGAAGAGGAGGCCCACCGTTATGCAGGAATCAGCCACGTTGAAGATATACCACTGGAATCCGTGAAACCGCAGGTCGATGAAGTCGATGACCTTCCCATGGAGAAGGCGGTCGATGAAATTCCCAAAGGCTCCTCCCAGGACCAATCCCAAGGCAATCCGGGAGAGGTGCCGTTCCGGAGGCAGGAACCGCTGGTAGATGTGGACAATAAAGGCAGCAAGGCCGGTCACCATCACGAAAAAAGGGATCCGCACGAAGAGCTCCATGTTGGACATAAAGCCAAAGGCCGTTCCCGGATTCTGGATATAGGTGAGATAAATATAGTTCGGAAGGATTGTGGTGGAGTCATTGAGGTGGATAGAGCGGATAATCAGGAATTTGGTGGTCTGGTCCAGGGCCATCACGAACATGGCGATACCCAGGAGGATCACGAGGCCGTTCCCTCGCCGGTTCCGCCCAGTTTCTTCACGATCGGGCCGCAGCGGTGGCAGATATCGGGATGGGCCTTATCCATCTGCTCCGCGGGATAGTAATTCCAGCACCTGGCGCATTTTTGCCCCGGGGATTTTTTGGGCCAAATACGGGTCTTCAGCCGGGCCTCCTCTGCCTCCACGCTATCAGCGGGACCCTTCCCGGATTGGAGTCCTACCCTGGAAACTAGGAAGTAATAACGGAGGTTTTCCATGTGTTTTTGAAGGACCTGCAGCACCTTCTCGTTTTCAACGTATAAATCGACCTCAGCCTCCAAAGAGCTTCCGATAGTTTTATTCTGCCTCAGGGTCTCGAGGGATTTCGAGACAGCCCTCTTGACGGAAAAAATATCCTCCCATTCCTGGAGGAACGCCTCGTCCTTCGGGGTTTCCAACTCAGGCCACTGGGCCAGGAAGACACTTTTCTCGCCTTTCTTCTTGAAGGATTCTTGGAGGGACTGCCAGATTTCCTCCGCGGTGAAGGAAAGGATGGGGGCGAGGGCCACGACAAAACCCATGAGGATGTCATAAAGAACCGTTTGGGAGGCCCTGCGGGCCTTGGAATCCGCCTCGAATGTGTAGAGGCGGTCTTTTAATATGTCGAAATAACCAGCGCTCAAGCCCACGGAAAAGAAATGGTCAGCCTGGTGGAAAACCTTCGTGAACTGGTATTGCTCGTAGGCCGTGGTCATGGCCGAAAGGGTCCTTTGGGCTTCCATCCAGGCCCAGCGGTCGAGAGGAAGAAAATCCTTTTCAACCACCCGGTGTGAAGAGGGATTGAAGTCCGAAAGGTTCCCAAGGATAAAGCGGAAAGTATTGCGGATGCGGCGGTAGGCCTCGGACATCCGATTGAGCATTTCCTCGCTGATGGCCACATCCTCCGTAAAATCCTCCGAGGAGACCCAAAGGCGCAGGACGTCGGCCCCGTATTTCTTCACCATATCCATGGGATCAATCACGTTCCCAGCGCTCTTGTGCATGGCTTTTCCCTCGGCATCCAAAACCCAGCCGTGGGTCAAGACCCCGCTGAAAGGGGCGCGGCCCTTTAAGGCTACCCCGGTCCAAAGGGCGCTTTGGAACCATCCCCGGTGCTGGTCGCCTCCCTCCAGGTACAGGACAAAGGGCTTTTCGCTTGGTTTCCCATTTTTCAATTCTTCCCGATTGTCCAGGACGGCGAAATGGGAATTCCCCGACTCGAACCAGACATCCAAAATATCCTCTTCCTTCACGAATTCGCTCGAGGAACAATTGGGGCATTTTAAGTTGTCCAACCAGCCGTAATTGCCCCCCGCAAACCAGCCCTCGATCCCCTCTTTCTCAACCTTGAGGACTATTTTTTTCAGGATTTCTTGGTCATCCACGATTTTGTGACAATTCCTGCAATAGAAAGCCGTGATGGGAACACCCCAGGATCTTTGCCGGGAAATACACCAATCGGCCCGGCCTTCCACCATGTTCCTAATCCTGTCCTTGCCCCAGGTTGGAATCCACTGGACCTTTTCGATTTCTTCCAGGCACTTCTTCCTCAAGTCCTTATGGTCCAGCTCGATGAACCATTGGGCCGTGGCCCGGAATATGATGGGATTCTTGGACCGCCAGCAATGGGGATAGCTGTGTTTCAGGGTTTCCACTGACAGCAAAAGCCCTAACCCCTTGAGTTTTTCAACGATTTTCGGGTTGGCGTCCCATACCGAAACCCCCTCGAATTCCTTGAAGCGGGAGTCGTACCTTCCGGCCTCATTCACGGGGGAATAAACCTCCAGGCCGTATTGAAGGCCAATCTCATAGTCCTCCCGGCCGTGTCCCGGGGCCGTATGGACCAACCCCGTGCCCGTGTCGGCGGTGACATGGGGGCCCACCATGACGAGCGAGTCCTTCTCGAGGAAGGGATGGCGCGCAAGGGCCTTATCCAAAGATCGTCCCCGGGCCTCATCCACAATCTTGATTTCAGGCATATTCCACCCGCAGGCCCCTGCCACCTGAGCCAGCAGGACCTTGGCCAGTATGTAATGGTTCTCCCCCACCTGGACGGTCACATACTCGAAATCGGGATGGACGGAAATGCCCAGGTTCGCCGGTAAAGTCCAGGGGGTCGTGGTCCAAATCAGGAAGAAGAGGTTTTTCCGTGGAGTATTGGGGAACAGGCCTTCCGGCAGAAGCTTTGCCGGGAAAGCCACAGTAACGGAGAGGGACTCGTGATCCGCGTATTCCACCTCGGCTTCAGCCAGGGCGGATTTGCAAACGGGACACCAATGGATGGGCCTCAAACGCCTGCTGACATAGCCTTCCGAGATCATTTGGGTCAGGGCCTTGACCAGGGAGAGCTCATAGGAGGGATCCATCGTGGAATAGGGTTTTAGGAAATCCCCGAAAACCCCCAGGCGCTTGAACTCCTCCTTCTGCCGCTCGAGGAATTTATCGGCGTACTTCCTGCATTCCTTCCGAATCTCGACTTTCGTCATGGTACTGGCCTTGGAGCCCAATTTCTCGACCACCTTATGCTCGATGGGCATCCCATGGCAGTCCCAGCCGGGGATATAAGGGCTGTCGAACCCCCTCAGGGTCCGGTACTTGACGATGATGTCCTTCAAAACCTTGTTGAGCGCGTGGCCCATGTGGATATCGCCGTTGGCGAAGGGAGGGCCGTCGTGAAGGATGTATTGGGGAGCGCCTGGTTTGCGCCGAATGCCCTGGTGATAGCCCAGGTCCTCCCAAAGTTTCAGCCTTAGGGGCTCGGTCTGTGGCAGGTTGGCCTTCATGGGGAAGGCGGTTTGGGTGATGTTGAGGGTCGCTTTGTAATCGGCCATTTTAGGTCCAATAAACTCGAATTAAGACCGTAAGATTATCAAAAGCCGATTGAAATGTTGAGTGTTTTCTATGAGAAGACGGCCTGGAATCAAGCGATTTGAACAACCAAATTGGGTGATAAAACCCCATGGAGGCGTTTAAGGAAGAACGCCCTTCAACTTCCAACCCGAAGAACGCTGTTGTCGCCCCCGAGGGTATCCGTAACCCTTTCCGGACAGGCCGGATCGGGAATCCATTCCACGTCGTTCAAGACGAACTTGTAATGGTAGGTTCCCCGGTTCAAGGAAATGATGAACTGGAAACTGCCGTCCGGCTGGCGGATCATCGAGTCCACATCCTTGTCCCAGTTGTTGAAATCCCCGACCAAGGCGACCTTGGAAACCTCGCGGTGAGGCTTATAAATCAGGGTGACTTTGAGCGGCGGCTCAAAGGCCACCACGCAGTTACGCCCCTTCGACTTGGCCTCGTACAGGCTGCTGTCGGCTGATTGGACCAACTCATCCTCGTTGGCGGCGTCCACGGGAAAAGTGGCCACTCCTGCGGAAACGGTCAAACGACCTTTGGGCTGGGATTCCATATGGGGGAAGACAGTCCCCGCGATTTTTTCCCTGATCCGGTCCGCCATCTCGAAGGCGCGTTTGCGGCTGGTTTCCGGGAGCACCAGGACCATTTCCTCCCCCCCATAGCGCGCGACGATATCCACCTCACGGGCCTCGTCCTGGAGGATTTTGGCGATCTCTATTAAAACCTCGTTCCCTGCCGGGTGGCCGTTGGCGTCGTTGTATTTCTTGAAATGGTCGATATCGAAAATGATCAGGGATAGGAGCCGGTGGTACCTCTCGGCGCGGACCCTCTCCTCCTTCAAGCGCTCCAGGAAATACCCGAAGTTGTAAAGGCCCGTCAGGCGGTCGGTGATGGCGATCTGCCGGGTCCTCTCGTAAAGGAGGGCGTACTCGATGGCCAGTACATCCTGGTTGAACCCATCCTCCTCCTTCAAGCGCATGGCGCTTTCGAAGAAAACCAGGCCCAGGCGGTTCAGGAGGGAGGAAACCTGGTCCAGCTCATCGGAATAGGCCTGGTTCCCGTTGGCCTGGTCTTCTTTCGCGGAGGCCTCCCCCATCCGCTTGATGGTTTCCCGGAGGATATCCCTCATGAGGAACAGGAAAAAGACCATTTCCGTGGGATTTAACTGATTTTCGGCCTGGAGGCTCCGGAGCTCGGAGACGATGGGTTTGAGCGCCGAGTCCACGGCCTGTTCAGCGCTGCCCTTCTTTTCCACGATGTCGACCAGGTCCATCAATATCTTACGGATCTTGTGGAAAATGGGCGAGTCGGGTTTGAACTGGTCCACCCGGGACGAAAGGGTCCTGGACGAGGCGTTCCACTGCTCCCTCAGCAGGTCATCTTTGTTTTGTAAAAATTCCTTAATAGTGTGAATCATGTTTCCTTTAACCGTTTTTCATTAAAAATTCAGTTCCCTTATTTTCCGCCTTTGTGTGCCCCGCGACAGCTTTCATAAAACATCCAAAAGGACAATAAGGAAAAAACCTTGGTGATTCAAGGAATGGGAACTGGAAGGGCGGCGGATTACTTTCTCAATATCGTCTCATAAAGCTCTTCGTATTTCCTAGCGGAGGCAGTCCAGGAAAAGTCCTGGCCCATGGCCCGCTGGATGAGGGGATGCCAAATCTGTTTTTGGCGGTAAGCCTCCACTGCCCTCTTGATGGAAGCCAACAGGTCCCCGCTTTTGTAATTCTCAAAAACAAAACCCGTCCCCTTCGAGCCGTCAGGGGAAAGGTTCTCTACGGTGTCGGAAAGCCCCCCGGTCTTCCGCACGATCGGGATGGTTCCGAATTTCATGGCGATCATCTGGCCCAATCCGCAGGGCTCGAACCTCGATGGCATGAGAAACATATCGCTTCCCGCGTAAATGAGCTTGGCCAGGGGATTGTCGAAGCGGAAGGCCGCGGCCAGGTTTTTCGGGAACCGGCCCTGAAGGTCCTTGAACAGGGCGTGGTAGCGCGGGTCGCCGGTCCCCAACAGCACGAATTGGACGTCCATGGAGAGGAACTCATGGATGATGTCCGCGATCAAATCCATTCCCTTCTGGTCCGTCAGGCGCGAGACAAGGCCTATCACGGGAGTGTCGGCTTTGTATTCCAGGTCCAGCTCCCTCAGGAGTTTCTTCTTGGACTCGGCTTTCAGGCTGGAATTCTTGGCCGTATATTGCGAGGGTATTTCCTTGTCGGTGGCGGGGTTCCATTCCAGGTAGTCGATCCCATTGACGATCCCGTAAAGGTCCGCGGCGCGGGATTGGAGCAGTCCCTGCAGGCCGTGGCCGTATTCGTCGGCTTGGATCTCCTGGGCGTATTTCTCGGAGACGGTATTCAGGGCATCCGAATAAACCAGGCCGGATTTCAGGTAATTCACCTGGCCGTAAAACTCGATCTTTTCAGGGGTGAATTCCTCCCATCCCAAGCCCGTCATGGGAAGCACATACTTTGGAAACAAGCCCTGGTAAGCCATATTGTGGATGGTGAAAAGGGTCCGGATCCTCTCGAAATAAGGAAGGTTTCCGTATAGGGTTTTCAAGTAGGCGGCAGCGAGGCCTGTCTGCCAATCGTTTAAGTGCAGGATGTGGGGATACCAATGGATGGACTTGAGCATTTCCAAGACCGCGCGGGAAAAGAAAGCGAACCGTTCGGCGTTATCCTGGAAATCGCCCTCAGGAGAGCCGTACAGGCCCTCCCGGTCAAAGTAGCGGTCATTCTGAATGAAATAAATCTTGCTGGGCGTGTTTCCTAACGGGGCTGAAAGGATGTCCGCGCTCATTTCCCCCATTCCCATGGGAACGGGCATTGCTTTCACTTCCATTCGAAGATGGAATTTCTCCTGGGTGACCGCCTTGTAGCGGGGCATCACCACTCCCACCTCACAGCCCAATTTCGCCAAGGCTAGGGGAAGTGCCCCCACCACATCGGCGAGCCCCCCGGTTTTCGCGTATGGGACCACCTCGGAGGAAACGAACAGGATCCGTCTTTTCAACGGTCCCGCCCCCGGTTGACCGGAAGAGCCATTTTGAGTTGTATTATTTCGAGCCATTGAAAACCTTCTTATACCCTTCCCGCGTTGTTAAAACCTAGGCCGCAAACCAGCCGGCTTTCTAATTATTTATTTTCATTTCAAAACAGCAAAAGCCTGATTTCACTAATCCATTATCCCAATTAATCGTCCGGTTTCCCGCCTTAAAGTTAACCAACGGAAGAATTCGTTGATCCGGTAATGATTGAAAATAGTGCTATTCTTGGAATTCCTTTCGGACCAACAGGATTCCATCGGTCATTTCGACGTTTCTTCCAGGGTAAAATGGTAATTCAGGGCCTGATTTTTAACGCTTTGCCGTTAAACTGTCGCATTATATGGGGTGAAAGCCGAGTGTCAAGGAATGGATGAAATCCTCCGGTAAAACCATCCGTGGGAAAGGTTGGATTACAACAAGACGTAATAATGCCTAATTAAAGGCGCTCACGGGAGTCAGAAAAAACTGAATGGATAAAACTTCGGTTAATTTCGCAGTAATGTAGGAAATAAGTTGAAAACGCCCTGCTCAACGTTCTTGTGCGCCTTTATACCGGGTCCGATAGGTTTCCAAAAGCTTCACCATTTTGGGATCCTCGGGGAGATCCGCGGTGATGGGAATAAGCTGATAATGGTAATCCACGATGTTGTATTCGGCGTGCTTGGTCTTTTTATCCCGATGGCCCTCCACGGTCAGGTCCAGGCGCCCGAGATAAAGTCCCTGGGATCCCGCTTGGCAGATCAAGGGTCCCACTAGACTGCCGTCCTCGTCCTTGGTGGCCAGGGGCTCATTTAACAGAGTGTGGCTGTAACCCCCAACGATGATATGGACGAAGGAATTTTCCTTCGAGAACTTCTTGTCTCCCTCCACTCCCAAACGGCTTAAAACCACGAAAATATCAGCGTCTTTCTTAAATATCGTTTGAAGGCCTTTGGCGGTTGCGCCTGGCTGGTTAAACACCAATCCCTTGACGTTTTCCCTTCCGGCCAGGGTCCGGGTATCCGGATGGCTGAAACCGATCAAACCGACCCTAATTCCGACGTTCTTCAGCGCGTAAGGACGCAGGAACGGCTGGACTCCGCTAACGACGTTGGCCGCGACCCACTGCATGCCGAATTTTTTACGGTATTCCAGGAGGGTTTTCGTGCCATAGGCGAAGTCATGCTCCCCCAGAGCGATGGCGTCGTATTTCATCATCTGATAGGCCGCGCAGTCGACTTCCCCGCGGCTGGCCTCGGAAAGGAGAGTTCCCGTGAACAAGTCCCCGCTATCCACAAGCAAAACTTTCTTTTCCCCAACCTCCTCTCGGATCTTTTGGATCAAAGCCATCCGCCGCGCGACACCCCCGACTGGTTTGGAGGGGTCCGTGAGGACTAAGGGCTCCACCTGGCCCTGGTGGTCATTCGTGAATAGCAGGGTGAATTTCGTCTCGGTGGCGGAAAGGGGAAGAGCCTGGAATAGGAATAAATTAAAAATGGAAAACAAAACAAGAAAATGGAACCCACGTTGTTGGCGGGAGGAAGGGGAAGACAAGCGTTAAACCTAAAATTCCGTTACGGCGTCTTGCTCTGTTTTTAGAATATGGAAAAGGCCCGGTAACTCCAGAAGGTCGAACACCTTGTAAATATCCGCGTTGACGTTGGCGATCTTGATGTCGCCCCGGTTCTTCCGGACATCTTTGATGATGCTCATAAGAACCCCGAAGCCCGCGCTTGAGATATAGGTCAGCTTTTTCATATTCAGGACTATTTTATACTGCTTCTTTTTGAACAGATCCTGGAGGATCGCCTCGAAATCACCGACAGTGTTGATGTCGAGGACGCCCTCGATATCGACGACCGTGACCGAAGTGTTCGACATGGCCGCTCGAGTGGCAAGCACCAAACGTTCCATTAAAACTCCTCCTCTTAAACCATCGTCAGGGTATCAGGCACCAGGGCCTCAACGAACATTTTCACGTCGAAAGGAATGAGTATCTTCTATCCCTTCCCCCACTCCCAGGAACCTCACCGGCAGTCCCTCTTGCTCGCAAAGGTTCACGACAATGCCGCCCTTGGCGGTTCCGTCCAACTTAGTTATTACCAGGCCCGTCAATCCCATTCCCAGGTGAAAATCACGGGTTTGATTAAGGGCATTCTGCCCTGTATTGGCGTCCAAAACCAGCCATTTCTCATGGCGGATGCCTGGAGCCGCTTTTTCGGCCACCCTGGCGATCTTTTTAAGTTCTTCCATCAAGTTGGAACGATTATGGAGCCTTCCAGCCGTATCCACAATCACGCAATCCGAGCCGTTTTGCAAACCTGATTTAATCGCGTCAAAGACCACCGCGGAAGAAGCCGCGCCATGGGACCCGCGAACGAGTTCTACTTTAGCACGTTCGGCCCAAGACGTCAGCTGTTCTTCAGCGGCCGCCCTGAAGGTATCCCCCGCAGCCAGCAGAACCTTCCTGCCTTCGCCGGAATAACGGGCCCCCAATTTGCCTGCGGTGGTGGTTTTACCGGCCCCATTGACCCCGACCAGCAGGACCACCGAGGGCCGGGCCAATTCCCATGGGGTATGATAACCGGAAAGCCGCCGTATCAACATTTCCCGCAAAAGAACGGGAAGCGCTGGGGTTTCGTTTTTTCCCGTTTTTTCAAGCCTTTCCTGGACTTCTCCCAATATCGACTGAGCCATCCCAAGGCCCATATCGGTTGACACCAATCTCTCCTCCAAATCCTTGGCGGCGCCGTCTGAGAGGCGGGCTTTTTCCCCCATCAAGGCACCCAGGTTGGAGGTCAACTGTCGGGCGGTTTTCGCGAGACCCCTTTTGAACTTATCGAACAACCCCATGCTCATCCCCTGAATTTATAGGATGTAAGCTCTGAAAAAGTCGGCATAGCGCCGGCTTTTTCAGCAACCATTAATGATAACCCCACGATTTCCCGTGGAAATCTTTGTCCTCCATCGCGTTAAAACGCGATGGAATTCAAGACTATTCCGATCTCTTTGAAGCTTCAGTAGAAATTGGCATGGAGTCGAAACCTCTGTTTGAAGCTCCAGTTTAGTTTTTCAGAGGTTTCAGGATTTCTTTCCTGACGGCCCGGGCTATTTCCTCTGAACGGACCGAATCACAAAGATGATCTTTTTTCCGGAATATCCTGTTTCGATGAATATCCAAGGGTCCCCATCTTTCGGGATCACTGGGCCCGAAAACCGCGAATACCCTCGTGACCAAGGCGCAGGCGTGCATCAGGCCGCTGTCCCCGCAAACGAAAAGGCCAAACCTTTTGGCGGCTTCCAGTATAAAAAAAATATCGCTTTCAGGAAGCAGAAAGACGCCGGGCATTCCCTGGTTGGAGCTATTAAAAAGTTCCAGTTCCCTGGATTCCCCTTCGCCGTGAACCAAAACCACCTTCAATCCCTTGATTCCCTTGAGAAGCGTGATCAGGCGAGCGTAATTAGCTGGATTCCACCGGTTATCCTTCTTGCCTAGGGTGGGATGAATTCCCAATACCTTATCCGCCTTACGGATACCGCAATGGCTGTAGAAAAGCCGGGCCTTTAAGGCGGCTTGGGGCGAAGCGAGCCGGGAACTTAAATCGCGAAACCGTAAAGACGCCTCCGGGAATATTTTTTTAACCAGCGAAAAACTTTTAGCGGGCTCAGGTTTATTTTCCTCCGGGGACGGAATACCCTCATTGAAAACCTTCCTGGAAACGGCGTCTTCCAGGCCCCCCTGCCAAAAGCCCGCCCGCCGGGAGGCTCCGGAAAGGACCGATAAGAAGGCCGAGGTTGTTGAAAAGGGGAAGGAATGAAAATCAATCGCCGCGTCGAACCGGCCCAGGATGAGACGGGATATCACCTTAAGCCGGGATAGCCAGCCCTTCCGCCAGAGGAGGACCTCGGCGAACGGAAAAATTTTACGGGCAAGGGCCTCGTTTCTTTCGCCGGCCAAGAAAGTGATCCGGCAGGAAGGCCCCGCCTCCCGGAGCAGCGCGAAAAATGCCGGGGAGGAAAGAATGAAATCCCCCAGCCGGTCGGGCCTCAGGAGGAGAAGGGACCTGGGAGGCGCGGGAAGATTTGTTTTTCCAGGGAACCAATCCAGGACTCGGCCCAAAATAAGCCAAAGGAGGGCCTTGAAAATCTTTTCGGTTCGGGAGAAGAGGGATCGGATCAAGAAACCGCTGTTTCCTCTGGACGGTTTTCCTTGAATTTAGCGGAGACTATCTTCGAGACGCCGGATTCCTGCATGGTCACTCCGTAGATCACATCCGCCGTTTCCATGCTGACCTTGTTATGGGTGATCATGATGAATTGGGTCCTTTTGCTGAATTCCTTCAAGAGGTGCGTGAACCGCCCGACATTCACGTCGTCCAATGGGGCGTCAATCTCATCCAGGAGGCAGAAGGGGCTGGGTTTCACCAGGAAAAGGGCGAATAACAGGGCGATGGCGGTCAGGGCTTTTTCCCCGCCCGAAAGGAGGGAAACGGATTGTAGTCTTTTTCCGGGAGGCCTCGCCACGATCTCGATGCCCGATTCCAGGACATCCCCCTCGTCCACGAGAATCAGCTCGGCCCTTCCGCCCTCGAACAGGCGTTGGAACACATCCTTAAAATTTTCTTGGACCGTGGCGAAGGTGGAGGAAAAAAGCTCCCTAGAGGTTAAGTTGATCTTTTGGATGGCCTTCTGCAGGTCATCCTTGGCCTTCAAAAGGTCCTCCTGCTGCTCGGAAAGAAACTTGTACCGTTGGGACAATTCGTCGTATTCCTCCATGGCTACCATGTTCACCAGGCCCAGCCTATCGATCTTGGCCCGCAATTCAATAGATTCCTTTTCGGCCTCTTCCCCGTCGAACTCCTTCTCGAGGGCGACGGGAGGATTCTCCGGGTCCACCTTGTACTCATACTGGAGCTTTTCCTCGATGTTCCGGATTTCCACGCTGATTTGCGCTTCCTGAAGATCCAGGGCATGAAGCTCTTTTTGGACCTCCTCGAACCTCACGCGGGCCTGCCGGACCTTCTCCGCCCGTTCCCCGGCCTCCGCCGAGACAGCCGCCCTTTTCTCCGCGACTTTGCCGGCCTGCTTGTCCGCGTCCCTCTTGGTCTGGGAAAGGCCGCCGATTTTCCGGTCCAGATCCTCCAAGTCCAGGGACAACTGCTGTTCCTGAAGGCCCAACTGCTGGTTCTCATCCTTCTTCTGGGAAACCAGACGGGCCAGTTGGTTCAGCTCCGCCTGGTAACGCTCGGCCTCTTCCTTGGCCCTTTCTGCGACTTCCTCCAGGGAATCCAGTTCCAGGCGCACCTGCATTTTCTGCCGGGAGATTTCCTCCTTCTGGGTTTGAAGGGTTTGGAGCCCGCCGCGGGCTTGGTTGATCTCTTCCTGTGTCGAATGCTGAGTCTGTTCGCTTTGGTTTAGCAGGGTTGACAGCTCCCCGATGCGGTTCTTATCGGAATTCCAATGGGCCTCGCAGAGGGCTTTTTCCCTCTCCAGGACGGTTTTCTCGTTTTCTAATCGGAGAAGGGTTTCCTGGGACTGGGCAATCTCTTTTTCAGTCTCCGCGAGAAGGATGCGGACTTGCTGGCGGCGGTTTTCCGATGCCAGGAGGGAATCCTCCATCTCCTTTCTTTCTTTTTTGGCGGTGGCCAACTTTGCCTCGCCCTGCTGAACCTGATTCTCGAGCTCCACCATTTTTTCGGAAAGCTCGTTCATCTCGCGGTGGCGCCCCAAAAGGGAAACACCCGAGACTGCGGAGCCTGCCTTCAGGGAACCCAAAGGCCCCATCCGGTCCCCGTCCCGGGTCACAAAACGCAAGCGGGGATGAAGGACGCTGAGATTTTCCGCCAGGGCCCATTCAGAAGCCAGAAGGTCCTGGCCAAAAAGGAACTTGACCACGGGTTCCAGGGAGGGTTCGTACTTCAAGAATGATAAAATCGAGCCTAAAACCCCAGATTCGTTCAAGGCAGGGGCGACTTGGTCAGCCTGTGCCTGCTTGGCCAAATCCTCCAAAACCAGGAGGGAAACCTTGCCTTGGCCTTCGGATTTTAGATAAGCCACCACCTTCTCCGCGGTAGATCGGTAACGCACAACCAACGATTGAAGCTGGCTTCCCAGGAGTGTCTCCACCGCGCCCTCATGGACTTTGTCCACCGAGATCAGGTCCGCGACAACCCCCAGGACCTCCTGCCACATGAGGGGTTCGGATTGCCTGGCCTGGAGAATCGCCTTCACTCCCGCGTCATAGCCCGTCAGCTTGTTCTGGAGCTCCTCCAAAACCCCGTAGCGGGACCGGGCCTCGGAAAAAGCGTTATTGAGCTTTTTCAATTCCTCCTCGGCATCGACGATCAAGGCTCCCTGCTGGGCCAGGGCCCCTTGGATGCGAAGGAGATTCTCCTCAATCCGGGCTTCTTCCGCCTGGGATTCCAATTTTCCCGTGAGAAATCCCTCGCGTTTATCCGAAACTCCCTTTAATTCCGCCAGGTTCTTTTCCAACTGGGCCACCAAATCCCCCACCCGGCGGGAGGTCTCCTCGTCCTGGGACTGAAGCGAATCAAGCTCCGCCTTCATTTGGGCCGATTTGGTGACCAAATCCACGGCGACGACGTTCATGGCCTCCAAGTCGCGGGTTTTCCCGGCCAGCTCTGATTCCAGGGCCTCCATTTTCCCTTGGAGTTCTTGTTCCAGGAGGCCTTTCTCGTTTTTCTGGCTCTCCTTTGAGGCCTGAAGGCGGGAGCGTTCCTCCACCCAGACCTTGAGTTGTTCGGATCGGCCGAAGGCTTCGGCGGTTTCCTGGTCATTGCGCTGGCGCAGGTCCGTCAGCATGTTCTTGTGGCGTTTAGTTCCTTCGATCCTGCCCTGGGTGACTTCCACCTCGCTGGAGACCTTGTAGGCTTCTTCCCGCGCCTTCGCCAGTTCCTGCTCGATCTCATCCAGGCGTACCCGGAATTGCTTTTCCTCCTGTTCCAATTGCGACGCGTTCGCATGGGCGGAATCCAGGCGTTCCTGGACTTCCCTCATCTTTTGATGCAGGCTCTCCGACTTGGCCCTCAATTTGACGGATTTATCCAGGTGGATTTGAACCTGGAGTATCCCAAGTTTTTCCTTGAACTGTCGGTATTTTTCGGCCTGCTTGGCCTGGCGTTCCAGGGAATGAATCTGCCGTTTCAACTCCGCGGTGATATCGGCGATCCGCACTAAATTCTGCTCGGTGGCCTCGAGTTTTCTCAGGGCCTCGACTTTCCGGGACTTGAACTTGGTGATCCCCGCGGCCTCCTCGAAAAGGGCGCGTCTTTCAATGGGCTTGGAGGTGACGATTTGCTCCATCTGGCCCTGGGCCATGACCGAATAGGCGCTGATGCCCAGGCCTGTTCCCATGAAAAGTTCCTTCACGTCCTTTAAGCGCGCCGGAACCTGGTTGATGAGGTACTCCGATTCCCCGGAGCGGTAAACCCGGCGGGTGATGGAGACCTCGTTGAATTCGAGGGGGAGGGTCTTGTCTTCGTTGGAAAGGACCAGCGTGACATCGCACATTCCGGAGGGTTTTCTGGATTCGGTCCCGTTGAAAATTACGTCGGTCATCTCAGCGGCTCTCAAGCCTTTGGCCGATTGCTCCCCCATGACCCAGCGGATGCCGTCGGCCACGTTTGTTTTGCCGCAGCCATTGGGACCCACGATGGCCGTGATTCCCGGTTCAAAAAGAAGTTCCGTTTTGTCGGAAAAGGACTTAAAGCCGTGAACCTCGAGTTTTTTCAGGAACAAAAGCTTCTCCTATCGGGTTTGGGAAACGGCGCGGGGTTATAGGAAAGGTATCGGAAGCCGCTCAGGCAAAAACGAATTGACAAAGCAATTCTCAAGCAAATGTACCATCACCACCTATAGATGTCAAAACTTTTCAAACCACAAAATATGGGATGGAAAAGAAGGGAAGACTGCTTTTGATTAACTGAATTCCAGGAGAGATAGGGCTAAATTCGTCCTTCGAAGACGGCTGGAGATCTGGCTGATCAAGGTGCAAAAAACCTCAAAAGCCACATCCGGATTCTTCTTCAGGAATTTCTTGAAATCCGTTCCTTGGATCATGTGAACGGAACATTCCGTTTTTGCCAAAACCGAGGCGGAGCATGGGGCATTGTCAAAAACACTCATCTCGCCGAAAACGGAGCCTCGGTCCAAATCCGCCAAATGCTTGTTACTGCCGGGGTCCTTGCCGGATTTCACAACCTCCGCGCGGCCCGTAATAATAATATATAGGTTTCCGCCCTCCTGGTTCTCCCGGATGATGAGATCCCCGGCCTTGTATTGTTGAACCTTTCCCAGCCTAAATATAAGACTCAAAGTCTTATCCTGAAGCCCGTCAAACAAGCTCACTTCCTTTAAAAAATCGGTGAAATTATCCTTGCGAATAGCCATGTCGTTCCCCAATCCATTTCAGGATGTAATGCTCTCGCATCAGGTATTTAATCCTCAGGCTTGTCCTGCCCCGACATCAAATGGATTTTTAAATCTTTTGCTCCCCGCGGACTTCTCCGGGACTCCCTTTCCTTGCGGGACTTCCATACCATGTAATAGGTCCTGCCAAGGGCAAACATAAACCCCGCGATACCGATGCCGAAAAGAAAATAGGAAAGAGTATGCCGGAACATCAGGATCTATTATTCATCCGCCGTTTCTTGGTGCCAACGGTAAGAAGCCTCCCAAAGAGGCACATACTTGTGGGGAAGCAAATGCTTTTTGAAATGCTTCCGCAATAAGCCCAACGCCTTCAAATCTTCAGCTTTCAATTTTTTCACGAAGGCCATCGTCTCCCCAGCCGGAGGCTCGGAAGGCCCTACCCTCATCCAAACTTTTTTGCCCGCCGTGCGGACATAGACCTGCAGAAGGGCATGCGATTTGGGGCTTTTAAAACTAAATTGCCTCCACTGGCGGCCTTTTTGACCTTCATAAAGGCCTTCTTCCTTAACGACTTTATAACCCTTAAATTCCAATATATTCAGGATTTCCTGCGAAGCCCAGGCGATTCTGGATCCATCATTCCCGCCCTTAGCCAAAACCCAGCCCCCGAAAATGACGTTGGGCTGAGGAACAGGGGGATGCCATTTTTTCTCGATGGTTTCCTTCGCTTTGGAAACCGCCTCCCCTTCTGTCGAACTGGAACCCTTGGAAGGAGCGGTCTCAACCGTCGACGCCGTAGTCGGGCTGGCTTGAGCGGAGACTCCATTTCCAGGAAGTGCAGGTAATGCCCCGGTATTGGTATTATCCGAGGAAATCCCTCCCAAGGTAGGAAGTGGGGGCATGGCGGCTGAACTGCCTGTGGCAGTGGGGGTTCCGCCGGATGACGGCAAAGCCGGCAAAGGGGCGGCATTATCGGCAGAAGACACGGCATTCTGCCCTGGCAGCGCGGGTAGTGGGGTGGCGTTGGAATTATCCGCTGCGGGTGCCGCAGCTTGCTCCGGCAACGCGGGCAAAGGCGCTCCATTATCTGTCGAAGAACCCGCTGGCTGTCCCGGCAATGCCGGTAAGGGAGCGGCATTGTCAGATGACGGGGAGGTTGTTTGCCCTGGCAAAGCTGGCAAAGGGGCTGAATTGTCCGCGGCAGGAGCCTGCGCTTGTCCCGGTAATGCCGGCAATGGAGATGCATTATCCGTTGACGGAGATGCTGTCTGTCCGGGCAAAGCGGGCAAGGGAGCGGAATTGTCCGCGGACGGAGCGGTGGACTGGCCCGGCAATGCGGGCAATGGCGCGGCGGTGCTGTTGCCCGCTGGGGCGGCATTCTGATCGCCAGGCAGAGATGGAAGCGGGGGCATATCCTGGGCCCATGCCAAACTCAAACCTAACCAAAAGATACCCATGGCTAAAATTCTTTTAAACATGCCAGACGCTCCTTGCAGAGAGATAAAGCCTTCCGGAAAGCTACTTATTTTAACCCGATCTTGAAAAGCCAAAACAAAAATCTTTATAAGTTAAAACCGGGCCGTAACCAGCGGGATCTGGCAAGCCAACATGGGTTTGTTGGGGCTCTCTTGGACATAATATTGGGAGGAAGGGGGAGGATAACGATTCGTCAGGACCGATACGCAGGCAATGGTGGTCGATCCTCCCACGACCCCTGCCAGAAAAGGCCAAAAGTAATCCCCATTGACGGAAAAGTTGTTTCTGGCCGCCAGGGACACCACCCCAGTCAGACAGAAACTTGCCAAAGCCGTGAAGGGCATGGAAGTGATGAAAACCACCTGGAAATCCTCAGTTTGGTTTTCGTTGTATTCGACACCCTCGGGATCATACCCATATGCCTGACGCTCGTACTCATAGGGCTTGGCGAAGCCTTCCGGGGAACTTTGGCTCCCTTGAACGGGCTGATTAGACGCGCCCGCCGTTTGGGCGGATACCAAAGTGGGTCCTCCCAACACGAGGAAGGCCGAAATGAGGAAGAACTTGGTATGCTTGGAAAACATGGGTTTATTGTAACGTTGAAGTTCTTTTAAAGAAACCCTCAAACCCGCCCGCCTATCAATGTTTATTTGATCGCCCACTGTATTTGGACGCTTGAAACCTTGGGCAGTTTCTTTTCCTTTAGTTGTTTCTGCAATATCCTATCGCCCTTGACGTAAGCGTCCCAAAACAAGGTGGTTGTTTTTTGAAGCCAATCATGGGTCTTGGGATTTCTCAGCTTGCCGTTAAATTGGGTATCGGAAAAATCCATATGGTTGGCGCCCTTGATCACGGCCAGGAATTTATGCCCTGGTCTTAGATTCTTAAAGGCTTTCTTCCGCCAATCCGGTGCCTCGTTATTCTCGAATCCCCTGTCCTGGGTGCCCGTGGCCATGAATACGGGGCGACGGATGCTTTCCCAGGAATCCTCCCGAAAAGCCCAATGGCCCGGTCCCTGCGGGGACAAGGCCAGGAAAGCGACCACCCTGGTGTCGGTGAACCGGACTGGTTTTTCCGCACTGGGCGAAAGATAAATTCCTGCTCCGGCCACCGCCATAGAGGTATAGGCGCCGAAGGAATGCCCTCCGACACCCACCCGGGTCGGGTCGATCCGGCCCTTCAAGCCAGGAAAAGATCGATCGATGTTCGGGAGGGAATCCAATAGAAAAGAAATGTCCTTGGGACGGTTGGAAAGATTATCCTCTTGATGGATCATTCCTTTTATGGCGCGCAAATTATAAAGAGGTCTTCCAGGCTTCAGGAGGGATTTGTCGCTCCCCAAATGGGTCGGCAGTAAAACCACATAACCATGTGCAGCCCAATAACGGCCAAGATAGCCGTATCCATCTTTGGATCCTCCGGCTCCATGAGAAAAAATTAGGACAGGAAAAAGCTCTTCCCCGGAAGTCTTTGGGTAATAGGCCTTGATGGGCAGGCTTCGATTGCGGGCGGAGTCCCGCAAGGTAGCAGAAGCGGATGCCACCTGGTAGGTTTGGGCTTGAATGGGGACCGTCGGAAAAAAACTAAACCCCAAAACCAAAAAGAAAATCGCGCGTTTACACATGGGAATATTTTATCTCATTTAGTTAAAACGGGAGAGACCTGGTTAAGCCCGGGCGTTTTGAGTGGTTTTAGAGAACCATTTCTCGGCCTTCATGCGCTCGTTGTTGTTCAGGATCTTCTTGCGCATCCTCAGGCTTTTGGGGGTGACTTCCAATAGCTCGTCGTCCTGGATATATTCCAGGCATTGTTCCAGCGAGAATAGGGTCGGGGGCTCCAGGGTCAGGGCCTCGTCTGAAGCCTTGCTCCTCATATTGGTGAGGTGCTTGGTCTTGCAGGGATTCACCGCGATATCGTTCTCCCTTGTATGCTCCCCCACCACCATTCCCTCGTAAACCTCCACGCGGGCTCCCAGGAAAAACCTTCCCCGGTCCTTTAATTGGAACAAACCATAGGCGGCCGTGACACCCGGCTCGAAAGCCACCAACACTCCCCGGGTTCTCCCGGCGACCTCGCCTTTGAACTCTCCGTAGCCGGAGAAAACATGGTGCAGAATACCCTCTCCCTTGGTGTCGGTCAGGAATTCCGTCCGGAAACCCATCAGGCACCGGGAAGGGATCAGGAACTCGATGCGGGTGGTCACCTCCGAGAGGGGAAGCATGTTTTTCATCTCGCCCTTGCGGGATCCCAGCTTCTCCATCGCCACGCCCACAGAGTTGTTGGGCACGTCAATGACCAGGTTTTCATAGGGTTCCTGGGTCTTGCCGTTCACTTCCTTATAGATAACCTTCGGCCTGGAAACCTGGAACTCGTATCCTTCGCGCCGCATGGTCTCGATCAGGATTCCCAAATGCAGTTCGCCCCGGCCGGAAACCTGGATGGCGTCCGGGCTTTCCGTGTCCGAGATTTTGAGCGTTGGATTGGCCTCCGATTCCTTGTTCAATCGCTCCCTCAAGTGCCGGGAAGTGACGAACTTGCCTTCCTTCCCGGCGAAGGGGCTGTTATTGACGGAAAATACCATGGACATGGTGGGCTCATCGATGGTGGTTGGGGGAAGAGCCTCCGGGAAGAGGGTGGATGCCACTGTTTCTCCGATCTGGACATCCTCCAAACCCGCCAGCAAAATGATGTCTCCCGCTGAGGCTTCCTGGCATTCCACCTGCTTGATTCCCTGGTAGGTAAAAAGCTTGGTGGCGCTGCTTTCGATCTTGCGGCCGTCGAGCTTGATTAGGCTGATGGGATCA
This sequence comes from candidate division FCPU426 bacterium, assembly GCA_963796105.1. GTDB lineage: Bacteria > Oederibacteriota > Muellerivitia > Muellerivitales > Muellerivitaceae > CAWCKJ01. The sequence goes on along the minus strand of CAWCKJ010000006.1, from coordinate 237,239 downwards.
TTCAACTTGATTTTTCCCCGCTTGATACGCCCAATGGCCATGCGGCCTAGGTACTCGTTGTAAGCGGTGGTCGTCACCAGCATTTGGAATGGGCCCACAATGTCCACATCTATGGGTTTGAAATGCTTGAGGATGGTCTCGAAGAGGGGCGTCAGGTCCTTTCCCGGCTTGGCCAAATCATGGGTGGCTGTTCCCTCGCGGGCCACCGTATAGATGACCGGATAACTTATCTGGTGCTCATTGGCGCCCAGGGCGATGAAAAGATCCAGAACCGCGTCCACTACCTCGTGGGCTCTCGCGTCCTGCCGATCAATTTTGTTAATGACCACGATGGCGTCGAGGTTCTTTTCCAGGCTCTTTCGAAGGACGAACTTGGTTTGGGGCAGAGGCCCCTCGGCCGCGTCCACCAAAAGAAGCACACCATCCACCATGGAAAGGATTCGCTCCACTTCCCCGCCGAAGTCGGCATGGCCGGGAGTGTCCACAATGTTGATCTTGACCCCGTTCCAAACCACCGAGGCGTTCTTGGAAAAAATGGTGATGCCGCGCTCTTTTTCCAGGGCGTTGGAATCCATCACGCGCTCTTCCATATGCTCATTGGCGCGAAAAACTCCGGATTGTTTAAAGAGAGCATCCACCAGGGTGGTTTTGCCATGGTCGACATGGGCGATGATGGCGATGTTTCTTAAATCTTCACGCAGAGTCATTCAAAAACCTCATTCATTTAACTGATTATTATCCGTTTACTTGCCGGCAAACTAAAAAGGGAAAGCCGGTAATCAAATACCGCTTTTGGGGAGGCGAAAGTATATCAGAAGGTCTAGGAAATAACAGGGATTTGGGGCAATCAAGACTGCCTCAAGGGCCGTAAATGTAAACTTGATTGGAGGTTTATCCCCTCCACGCCAAACAAAAGTTAAGCTGGTAAAAAGGTCCTGTTACGACCTTTTCACCGGCAGGTCACTCAAGCACCGCGCCCCTGTTGGCGCTGGTGACCATGCGGGAATAACGTCCCAGCCAGCCTGTTTTGATCTTGGGAGCCGGGGCATTCCACGAGGCTTTTCTGCGTGAAAGCTCCCCATCATCCACCTTCAAGGTCAAGCTTCGATTGTTAATGTCGATGAGGATGCGGTCCCCGTTTTTTACCAAAGCGATGGGCCCTCCCTCCGCAGCCTCGGGGCTGATATGCCCCAGGCAGGTTCCTGAAGTCCCGCCGGAAAATCTCCCATCGGTGATCAGGGCGACCTTCTTCCCCAAGCCTTGGCCCTTGATCATGGAAGTAGGGGATAGCATCTCGGGCATTCCCGGTCCGCCTTTGGGCCCTTCGTATCTCAGGACCACCACATCGCCCGGTTGTACGGCCCGCTTGGCCAGCGCCGCGAGGCATTCATCCTGGGACTCAAATACCACGGCATTCCCCTCGAAAGTCCAACATTCCGGATCTACCCCTGCGGTCTTGATCACCGCGCCCTTGGGTGCCAAATTCCCAAAAAGCACGGCTAATCCCCCATCCTGGGTGAATGGCTTCTCGATCGTTCTAATCACATTGCCGTCCGGACTTTTTGCGGATGCCACATTTTCGCCAAGGGTTTTTCCTGTCACTGTTGGCCGTTTGAGATTGAGGGTTCCAGTTTTACGGCTCAGTTCCTTCAAGATGGCGCTGATGCCGCCGGCTTTGTCCACATCCTCCATGTGCACGTCCATGCGGGATGGAGATACCTTGCACAAGCATGGGGTTCGGGCGGAGATCTCATTGATGCGCTCCAGGGGATATTCGATGCCCGCCTCAATGGCGATCGCCAGGGTGTGCAGGACGGTGTTGGTGGATCCGCCCATGGCCATGTCCAGCGCGAAAGCGTTGTCCAGGGATTCCAGGTCAACAATATCCCGCGGTTTTACGTTCTTCTTCACCATTTCCATGATGGCTTTAGCCGCTTGGGGAATCAAAGCGTCCCGGGCGGGATCCGTTGCCAGGATCGTGCCGTTTCCGGGCAAAGCCAGACCCACGGCTTCCAAAAGGCAGTTCATTGAATTGGCGGTGAACATTCCGGAACAGGAACCGCAAGTCGGGCAGGCTGTGTCTTCCAGAACTTTCAACTGGGCCTCGGTCATTTGGCCAGCCTGTACTTTCCCGACTCCCTCGAAAATATGGATCAAGTCCAGTTTGGTCCCATCCGCGGCGGTTCCCGCCTTCATGGGACCGCCCGTCAGGAACAAGGTCGGGATGTTCACTCTTAGGGCTCCCATGATCATGCCCGGAGTGATTTTGTCACAGTTGGAAAGACAAACGAGGGCGTCGAAGCAATGAGCCATGGCCATGGTCTCCACTCCATCGGCAATGAGCTCCCGGCTGGCCAAGGAATAACGCATGCCCACATGACCCATGGCGATACCATCATCCACCGCGATGGTATTGAACTCGAAGGGAACCCCGCCCGCCTCTCGGATAGCCTTTTTCATCTTCTCGCCAAGGACGTTCAATTTGATATGACCCGGCACGATGTCGGTATAAGAATTGGCCACTCCGATGAAGGGTTTCTTCATGTCCCCGTCGGTCACGCCGGTGGCTTTCAACAGGCCCCTGTGTCCCGCGCGGTCAATGCCCTTCTTGACGGTATCGGAAATCATTTCTCAACCTCCTGAAAATGGTAAAAAAATTAAAAGATTAAAAATTCTTAAACCTAACCTTGAAATCCCTAGACCGCTAAGGAGAAGGACAACAAGGTACGCCCATTTGGATTGTCTATCAAGCCTCAAAGAATAGCCAGAGAGGCTTTTATTAATACCAGTTAAATAAACGCTTCGTCTCAGCCCTTTTCTTTTTGAATTTCAATCCATACAATGCCGGGCTTATGACAACGTCCAACGCCAAAACCCACGACCCTTACGCTGCCTTTCGTTTCCCGAATTACCGGTATTACACCCTGGGCAACTTCCTATCGGTATTGGGCCAGCAGATGCTGAGGGTAGCCGTGAATTATGAGGTCTATCACCAAACCCATTCCATGATGGCCTCCGGACTCATCGGCTTTTTCATCTGGATTCCCATATTCATTTTCATGCTTCCCGGCGGAATGATGGCGGACCGTTTCAACCGCAAAGTCCTGGTCTTGGCCTGCAACCTTTTGTTCGCCCTTTGCGCCGGGGGCCTGGCGGTAGCGGCCCATATGCCCCAGCCTGTTCAATTGATATTCTTATTCCTCTTTCTCATCGGTATCGCCCGCGCCTTCAGCGATCCCCCCAAACAGTCCCTTTTGCCCGAACTCGTCCCTCAGAAACATTTCTCAAACGCCATCACCTGGAACAGCAATATTTTCCAAATTGCGTCCGTGGCCGGCCCCGCCATGGGAGGTTTGCTTTATACGTGGCTGGGATTCTCGAGGGTCTGCTGGATTGATGTCTTGATCGAAGTTGTTTTCTTTATTTTCATCCTAACTGTGCGGCAAAACGCCTCCCGAAATAAAAAAGAACCCATCAGCCTCCATTCCCTGCTCCAGGGGCTGAAATTCGTGCGCGACACCAAACTTATCCTGGCCACCATCACCATGGACCTCTTCGCCGTCATCCTGGGGGGAGCCACAGCCCTCTTTCCCGCCTTCGACGACAAGATCCTTCACTGCGGGGCCCCGGGGGTCGGCTTGCTTCAAACAGCCATCGCCGCGGGGGCCTTTACCACATCCTTCCTGGTGGCCCACCTTCCCATGAAAAGGGCTGGAAAGAGCCTCCTTTGGGCCGTGGCTGGGTTCGGGGCCGTCACCATCATCTTTGCCTTGTCCCGTTGGTACTGGCTTTCATTCTTGATGATGTTCCTGGCCGGAGCTTTCGATAATATCAGCGTCATCGTGAGACACACGCTGGTACAGGTCCTTACTCCCGATTCCATGCGCGGCCGCATCACCTCGGTCAGCTATATCTTCATCCATTCCTCCAACGAGTTGGGCGGATTCGAGTCCGGCATGACAGCAGCATGGTTCGGTTTGATTCCATCGGTCTTAGTGGGGGGAGTTGGAACTTTTTTGGTCGTATTGGGGGTAATGGCGCTGTGGCCGGAAGTCATCAGGTTGAAAGGGTTGGACAAACTCGTTTGAGTTACTCAGGGGCAATTGAATATTCAGGTCCGGTTAAAAGCGGCCTAATTCCCAGCGAAGGGCCTGTTCCAGGTCCGGATAGAGGAAAGAAAAGCCGTTTTTATTTAAACAGCCGGGCAGGACTTTTTGGCTCTCCAGAAGCAAGGACTCCCCCATTTCCCCGAACAACACCTTTACCCCGAATCCAGGCAAAGGTAATACCGCGGGACGGTTCAGGACCTTTCCCAGGGTTTTGACAAAATCAATGTTTCTCACAGGATCAGGAGCAGTGGCATTCACGGGACCCGCGATATTTTCGGAGTAAATTAAATAATGGATGATTCCAATCAAGTCTTCCATGCAAATCCAGCTCATCCATTGCTTCCCATTCCCGATAGGCCCCCCCATACCCCATTTAAAGGGAGCCAGCATCTTGGGCAAAGCCCCTCCCCGTGGGGAAAGCACTATTCCAGTACGTAGATGAACCACGCGGATACCAGCCTTCCTCGCGGGCTCGGCGGCGTCTTCCCACTCCTGACAGACTTCCGGAAGGAAACCCTTTCCAGCGGGACTTTCCTCCACCAGCGCCTCTTCTTCCCGGTTTCCGTAATAACCGATGGCGGAGGCCACAATCAAAACCCTTGGAGGGTTTCTCAACCCGGCGAGAACGCCCGATAGAAAGCGGGTTCCTTCCACACGGCTCTTGCGGATCTTTTCTTTTCTTTCCTTTGTCCACTTCCCAGCCCCGATATTCTCCCCCGCGAGATGGACCACCGCGTCATGGCCCTCCATTTCATTGGGGTCCAGCTGGCGGTTGTTGGGATCCCAAAAAATCTCGCTGCTATCGGGTTTCGGCATTCTGCGGACAAGGTGCCTGACCAGGTGACCCCCGCAATTTAGGAAAAGATCCAGCTCCGAACCGATCATTCCAGAGGCCCCGCTCAACGCGATCTTCAATAACCCCTTGTTCGAGTAAGGGAAATAACGCCCCAGATCATTTTGGGTCCGCTGATGGCGAAATTTGAAGAGACGGTCCAGGTTTTTCTCGACGGATTTTCCCAGGACCAGCGCCCCCAATTGTCCAAGGGGCGGGGAGTACTCAACCCGGTCGGTAATCAGGCAGGCATCCTCCGATTCCGGCAGGAATTGATGGTGATGGGTCCAATTCGGGAAAGGCGCCTGGACCGTCTCATCACAAAGGAGTTTCCCTCCCGCGAAATCGCTTTGTATGCCGACAAAACGGCGGGTAAACATTCCGCAGCGGTTCTCCAAAACAAGACGCCCAACATCCGAGGAGCCGATGGAAGGATGGTATTTCTCATAGGGGAGGCATAATCTGCGGAAAACGGGAAGCCGGTTATGCCACGCAAACGAAGCCTTGGCCGGGACATCAACAAGAGTTTTTTTGATAAAATACCGCATTTTCCCTAATCTCCAAATCAAGTCTCACCGTCATAAGTCTTGACCCATAAAAGATTCGCCATCCGATTTCAACCGGATGGCGACTTTTTTATTATAACTTAATTTCCCTTGAGCCGCTTCCAGGCTTTCCCTTGAACTATTTACAATCCCGAGTTGGCAAACAATATTATTCGGCGATGTATTTGCCGATATTCACGCGGTTCGCGATGGTCCCCTGCACGTATTCATCCGCCAGCTTGGCCTTGGGGGTGTTGAGGGGGGCCAATTCCAGGTATTTTTTCCAGCACTCCACAGCCTTGTCTTTGTACCCACGGTTCAGATAGATGCCGCCCAGCGCGAAATGAACGTCGATATGGTTGGGGTCAAGCAAGAATACTTTCTCGTACTCCACCATGGCCTCTTCCCACCACATTTTCGCGTAATAGGCGTTGCCGAGATGGAAATGGGCGGAAGGGTTCTCAGGCCTCAAGGATACGGCTCTTGTGCATTCCTTGACCGATTCATCGAAATGACCGGTTTTGAACAGGACGATTCCCAGGTTTAGCTGTGCCGGGAAATAGGAGGGATCGAGATGGAGGGCTTGCCGGTAAAGCTTTTCAGCGCCGGATAAATCCTGGTCCTTGTAAAGCTGAACCGCTTGTTTGTTAAGCTCTGCTGCGTCGGACATTCAAACCCCTGATGTCTATTCGATAATGGACGAAAATATGAGTTTTAAAAATCCACACCCAATGAATAGGAAGCGATTATTTTGTTTTAAGGAATTACTTTATTGAGAGGATATTCCACGATCCCCTCGGCACCCTCGTCCTTGAGTTTGGGTATGATCTCGCGTACGGTCTTCTCATCCACCACCGTATCCACATCCACCCAGTTCTTATCGGTGAGATCCGCGATGGTGGGGGAATTCATGGACGGGAGGACTTTCAGCACTTTCTCCAGTTTGGCTCGCGGCACATTCATCTTCAAGCCCACTTTTTCCTCCGCCGCTAAAGCCCCCTTCAAGAGAAGGACCAGGTCCCCGGCTTTTTTCTTCTTCCAAGGATCGGCCCAGGAAGCCTTATTGACGATGACCACAGTGTTGGATTCCATCACCGTTTCCAGGATGATCAAATTGTTAGCCTTCAAGGAGGAGCCTGTCTCCGTCACCTCGATAATGGCGTCAGCCAGCTCCGGCGGTTTGGCCTCGGTGGCGCCCCAGGAGAATTCCACGTGGGCCGTCACCCCGTTCTTTTTCAGGTATTCCTTGGACACGTTTACAAGTTCCGTAGCGATCTTTTTTCCCTGCAGATCCTTGGCCGACTTGATCGGGGAACCCGCAGGCACCGCCAGCACCCAGCGGACGGGGCGGAGGCCCTGTTTGGCGTAAATGAGCTCGGCCATTTCCACTACATCCGAGCCGTTCTCCCTCACCCAATCCCTTCCCGTAATGCCTATATCCAAAGTTCCATCCTCCACATACCTGCTCATTTCCTGGGCGCGGATAAGCATGGGCTTCATATCCGGGTCGTTGATGGAAGGAAAGTAGGATCTTGAGGTTGACGAGATTTTGTAACCAGCCTTGGCGAAGAGATGAAACGTGGACTCCTGGAGGCTTCCCTTGGGCAATCCCAATTTGAGCATATTTGACATTTCGTCTTTCCTTTTGAATTTTTTTCAAAAGAAAACTTCAAAATCCGTCGGGAGTTTTCAAAGCCACGCTTCGCTGTTTCCCGCCGGATTCCATCCGATTTGGAGAATATGAAGTTTCCTTGAATTCACTTAATTTAACAGCCCGTTTCAAGCTTTGGCAAGGCTTGTTTGCCGGACTTATCCACTAACTTCCTCACGCTCGGGTGATTCGCCTTGAACCATTCCATCTCAAATTCCTAAAGGGCATAAACCCAAGATACCCAAAACAACTTTTACTTTTCCTGGAAAATGATTGGTTTCCCGAGGGTTCAAACACTTACCGAATCGCATCTTTTATTCCCCGCTGAATCTTTAACTCCCGCCGATTCTTTTGGTATGCTAATCCCTCAATTGAAGGAAAAGGCTCCAGGAAATGATTGCCGATTTTTACAATCTTACCCGTGAGGAAATAACTGGACTACTAATGGAATGGGGATCCCCCCGTTATACAGGGGGGCAGGTTTTCCAGTGGCTTTACCGGAAGAAAGCGGGAAGTTTCTTGGAAATGACCGACCTTCCCAAGGACCTAAGGGAAGAGCTTTCCTTAAAAGCCCTCCTCACACCCATGACGTTAGTCGAAAAAAAAGTATCCGCCGACGGCACGGTCAAGTACCTTTGGAGCCTGGGACCTGACTCCCGGGAATTTGCCCCGCTGGTGGAAAGCGTGCTCCTGCCGATGTCCCAGGAAGAGGGCGGGGAACCTGGTTATTACACCCACTGCCTTTCCACCCAGGCCGGATGCAGAATGAAATGCGCCTTTTGCGCCACAGGCGTCCCAAAGTTCCAAAGGAGCCTCACTACAGGCGAGATCATCGCCCAAGCCCTCGGGATGGAGCGGGACTCCAACACTAGGTTCAATAACGTCGTGGTCATGGGCATGGGAGAGCCCCTGGACAATTACGAGGCAACCGAGAAAGCCATGCGAATCCTTCACGATCCGGAGGGCTTGGGGCTGGGACGGCGGCGGATTACCCTATCCACCTCGGGATTGATGGAGCCCCTCAAGCGTTTCATCAAGGATGACTGGCCTGTTTCCTTGGCTCTCTCCCTTCATAGCGCTGACCAGGAAATCCGGGACCGCCTTATGCCCGTCAGCCGGTCCAATCCCCTGATCCCATTGAAAAAACTCCTCCGGCAGTTTACTTTCACAAGGCGCCTCCCCGTCACTTTGGAATATATTCTTCTCAAAGGTATAAACGACCGTCCCAGGGACTTGGACAAATTAACGGGTTTTTGTAAGGATCTGCTTTGCAAGGTAAACCTGATTCGCTACAATTCCGTTCCTTCCCTTCCCTTCGAGTCCCCCGGAGCGGAGGAGGTCCAGGAATTTAAAAACGGATTAAGGGAGCGGGGATTAAAGGCGTTTTTAAGGGAAAGAAAAGGCGAGGATATCGCGGCGGCCTGCGGTCAATTAGGGTTTGAGAATGCCTCCGGGGCTCCAAAACAAGGCAGGTCCTAAAATGCAGCCATCTTTTTCAAAAAACCAATGGACTCCCGCCGAGAAAAAATTGCTGCAAAACGCCCTTGCTCTACTGGGAATTTTCACCCTGGTCACCCTGATTGCGGGTTCAGGGGCCATGTACTTCATGCGACGCCACCAGCCCATGATCGTGCCGAAAATAATCGGCCTAGATCAAGCCCAAGCGGAAAAATTGGTATCATCCAAGGGTTTGGGATTAAAGATTATCCGTTCACAATTCGATGAGCACGTCCCGGCCGGGCTGGTCAGCGAGCAAATCCCCAAGGCTAATAATTACGCCAAGCGGGGGCAGGTCGTGGAAGCGGTCATCAGCAAGGGCAGCCCGATGGTCAAGATTCCCCTGGTCGCGGGTTTGTCCTTTCAAGAGGCGCAAATTCAGCTGGCGGCGAACCGGCTGAGGGTGGGGCGCGAATCCATGATCTCCTCTTTTACGGAGCCTAAGGATACGGTCATGGCCCAGGTTCCCGAACCTGGGACGACCGCAGAATCCTTCGCGGAAGTGAATCTGCTGGTTTCCACGGGGCCACAGGACCCTTCGTACGTGATGCCCGACATGAAAAACCAGCCGTTGGAAAAGGCGTTTAAGGCCTTGAGGCCCGCAGGGATTACCATCGAGAAAATCACCAGCGAGGTCCATGACGACCTGGACTCGGAAACCATTCTTTCACAAACCCCGGAGCCGGGAGTGCGGATCCTCCCCAAGGATTCCGTATCCTTCGTGGTCAGCGCCAAGTCTGGCGAGAGGGATCTCAAAGCCCGTTACTCGAGGATTTCCTACGATATTCCCGAGGGCGGACCCAAACGCCTGCAGATCGATGTTTTCGACAGTACTGGAACCCGGACAATTTATAACCGGATGGAATCATCCAAGGATCATGTGGAAGTGGGGGTCAGCGTGACCGGAAAGGCCTCAGCGCAAATCTACCTCAACCAGCAGTTCATGAAGGAAATACCCATCGATTGAGCCAGATAGATCATCCAGACTGCGTAAAGCACCTTAAATAAGGGGACCTAAAACCCTTCCCAATCCCTCGGCTAGATCCCGCCAGTACCCCACTTTGTGCTCTGGTCTCCCAGCCTCATGGAACTGTTTTTGGAACCAGTGTTGCAGGGCTTCCAAAGGGGCTCCTGACCGGATCATGACGCCGATCTCGTAATTCAATAGCAGGCTTCTCATGTCGAAGTTGGCTGAGCCCAAGATGGCGTAGTCCCCATCCACCAGCACCGCCTTGGCATGCATCATTTTCTCCACCAGCGAGACCTGGCAGCCGGAGCGCAGGAGATCCCGCAAGTAGGTGCCGCGGGCCAGGTCTGCGAGGAAATGATTCGATTTCCGGGGGACCAAGACCCTTACATCAACTCCCCTCCGGGCCGCCAGCTTCAAGGCCATATTGAGGGCGTCATCGGGAATGAAATAGGGAGTCGCGATCCAGATTCTTTTTGACGCCTGGTAAATCAGCGAGATCAAGGTGTCGTAAAGGGGGTCCCACATGACATCCGGGCCCCCGGCTATGACCCGCAGGCTGGATTCCCCGGGGGCCTCAGGCCCCTCAACAATTTCCCTGCCTGGCTTTTCCCCGGTCGCGAATTTCCAGTCCTCCCCGAAAACGGCTTCCATGTCCCGGACGCAGGCGCCCTCCGCCTCCAGGCCGAGATCGATCCAACGGCCTGAATCGGGCTGTGGCCCGATGTACTCTTTCGCGATATTCATCCCTCCCAGAAGGGCTTTTTGGGAATCAATGATCAGGAGTTTCCGGTGATAGCGCAGATTGGCTCTTCCCCTGAGGGGCATATGGATGACCGGATTGAAAAAAACGGCTTCACCCCCTTTTGACTTCAACCCCTTGAATGAGGGGTGTCGCACCATGAAGGAACCCAGGGAATCCAAAAGCAAACGAACCTGGACGCCCTGCTCGGCCTTTTTTTCAAGGAGTCCAGCGAGGGATTTTCCAACCTCGTCATCGGCGAATATAAAAGTCGCCAAGTGAATCCTTTTGCGGGCCGACTCGATCAACTCGACAATATCCTTGTATGCCTGTTCCCCATTGAGGATCAAACGGGCTTTTTGCCCCGAGCAGGAGGGCGGCAATCCCAAACCCGCCAGGAGCTTATCCACCGTATCTTCCTGCCTTGGAACTTCCTCGGGGTTGGGTTGGTATAAGTGTTTTTTCTTCCGCAATCGGGTCTGAAACTTCCGGTCCGCCAAGAGAACATAGAGGGGGATCCCGATATAAGGAACCAGCACGATGAACAACAGCCAGGCGAGTGTATTTCCGGGAGGCCGCTTGGAACGCAGTACAAAAGACACGAAAAGGAGGGTTAAAAGAAAATTCAGGATCAAAACGACTTGGCCCAAAGGCCAGGTGAATAGTCGCGGCATGCAACCCCCTGGGAAAGAACGGTATTACCAGGACCGTTCTGGTCTTTCCATTATCGTCAAAGTTCAGGCGGATTGCATCATGGGAAAAACCAGGGACCTTGCTTAAAGAAAGGGTTGGGGTGGGGATTTCCGTAAAAATAATTTAATTTGATTGAATTTTTAATTTCTTATGCTTTTTCAGCGGTAATAAAAACGCCTTTTTAATTGAAAAGCCCGGAAACTATCCCCAATCAGGACGCGAAAACATTGTTGCCTGTTCCCGCGTGGTTGTTCTTGGCTCGGGCTTCCTTTTCCAATTCCATGTCCAGCCGAAGGTGGTAAAGATTCCGGGAAGATTCAATCACCAAATGCATCATTTTTAATAGGACATGTTCACAGGCGTGGCCCGCGTCGAGTTGATGAACTAAATTCCGGATTTCCTCCAAAATAGATCCAGCCCATTGAACGCGGCGCTCCCTTGCCCTTCCCGCCCAAGCTTCCATATTACCCATGATAGTCTTGAGTTTTTGGGAATCGGCCGAATGGGTCAAGGCCACTTGCGTTCCAAGCGTATTCAGGTCTTTTTCCATTTGCTCTAGCCATTCATCCGGAGTGAGGTTCATCACACTCTCCCATTTTTCTTTATTAACGCAAATCCCCCGAACGTCTGAGAAACCTTGACCGAAAAAACTCTCGATTCCCTTCCCGCTCACCGCCGGGGTTTAAAGCCGATAACTAAGCCTTTTGAAGGTTCAACAAAACTCGGACCAATTCGGACGCTTCTTTCACAGGAACGCTCTTCTCTATAAACCAAGTCTCCCGATCCTCCTTAAATTCCCTTAGAAGTTGGGGCGTAATATTCTCGGTCAAAGCAAGGATGGGTTTCTCTTGTATCCTGATAACGGATCTCGCCTCTCTTAAGAAAGACCCCCCCACTAGACCCTGGGCTTCCAAATCGATGACGATGAGATCAAAATTTTCCTTAATCATGGTCAAGAGCGCGGGGCCTATCTTGGATATTTCAAGAATGTCGCAACAACCCAAAGCCCTGCGGATGAATTTAAGTGCGAAATCCCGCACTTCATCGCTGTCTTGCAACAAAAGGATTCGAGACGATCCTTTGACGTTCATTCCCTTCTTGGACCCCGGGTGATGTTTAGCCGCCCTCTTAAGCACGTCTTTTTCCTTATTGATATTGGCGATCATAGTGTTCCCGCCCTGGCCGCGAAAGGTTCCACAGGGATGGAGGCTTCTTTGAGAGAGAACAACCCGAAAAACCTTGCTTCATGGAATTTCCCGGAAACGAGGCCAATCAAGCTGATAAGCTGGTCCTGAATTTCAGTCAAAGGAATTCCTTCCCGGACAAGTTCGTCGATTTTTCGAACCCTTTTTAAAAACAAACCGGGCCAATGGTTATCCCTTTCACGAACCCGGTACAACCATTGCTCCAATTCCAGGCAAGAGTTCATAAGCATTCTTTGGTTCAACCCGGGAGACCATGCCAATCGCATGGATAGGGAATCTAAATCCCTGTCCAATTCCCTTAAGAAATTTAAAACGGGTCTGATCACGGTTGACTCGCGTTCAAATTGAAATGGAATGGTTTTTCAGGATGGCGAAACACAAATTCCAGCCTCGGGAGGTTTTGGGAAGGGACTGTTACGGTTGTGGATTGCATCTCAATCACTGGAACCCTGTCAGGAAAAAGATAGGTGGGCGTCGTGAGTTCATTGAATATTTGGATGAGCAAAAAAACCACTCACCTATAAGATTAACAAAGCAAGTGACATGCCAAGAACTTTGGGATGAAAATGGCTTTATATATCGAAAATTTTAGGTGGGAAAAATTTAAGGATTACTATTTACCCAATGTGGGTAAAATTGTTCCAAAGTGTGAAAAGGCTCTACAAAACTTAAAATTACATGCCTATCCGAACAACGCTTGCGCAGTAATGGGTTTTGCCAAAGCGCAAGCGGTTAAGGCCCGGTGAAATAAGGAATCTGGGTCATGGCGACGATTGAACCGATAAGTATATTCGCTCAAGTATCCAGGCAGATATTTCACGTTGACTCCATGATGGGTTCCTAGGATCCAAGCCTTGGCGTTGGAAATGAATCGGTGGACCCAAGGTAACCAGTGATTTAACACCACTGGGTCATTGGCTGTTACCTGGTACTCCACATCCACGTTTTCCAAGTTTCTCAAGCTGGGACTGGCATCCGTGTTTATCATGGCGCCTTTCTGGATTGCTTGATCGACGAATGCTTGGGCTTCCCACTTGGTTTCTGCGGTCACCTTTATCTTTGCAAAACCCGCTTTCTCTTTTTTGCGCCCTTTCTCATCTATCCATTCTTTGCTTTCAACCGCCACCAGCACTTCAGCCTGGTTTTCCTTTTCTCTCTTGCCGAATACAGCCCCATCCAACTCAATGATTTCCTTGAGTTGGTAATTTTCATCCCTTTGTCGAAGACTTTCCCGAATCTTATGCAACATCCTCCAAACGGTATCGTAGGAGGGCATTCCCAATTGCCGCTGAAGTTCCAGGGCTGAAATGCCCCTTTTCCCTTGCATCACCAATCCAATCATCCTCAACCAGGTTAAGATTGGGATCTTGGATTTCCGGAAGATCGTTCCGGCTCGAAGCCGTATTTGCTTTCGACAATAGTCACATTCCCGCACTTCGGGGCGGTTTTTGTGTTGCCAGAAACTTTCTCCTTCACATTGTGGGCAAACAAAGTCTTTTCCGGCAAAACGGCTCTTCCACACCCATTGACGTGCCTTTTCTTCTGTATCGATTTCCTTGAAAATCTCAATCCCCTTCATCCGTTGGTAGTTCATAATTTGCCCCTCCAACAATGAGTATACTCCTGTATTCCTTTATTTCAACAGGTACCGTTTGGAGAGGCATTTAAAATTAGACTAGATGAATTTTAAATTTAGAGTCCGTGCTTTTTCATCTTATTAAATAGCGTTTTTCGAGTGACTCCGAGAAATTCAGCGGTCTTAGTCTTGTTCCATTTAAATTGTTGAAGGGCTTGCTCCAAATTCCCTTTTTCATCGTCCACCTTTTGAAAGACACCTTGGGGAGATATAACCGGGGACGCGCCAACAACCCTAATCTCCTCAGGAACATCCTCCAAGCCCACTCGGCTTCCTTTGCAGCACAAAACCATCCTGTTCACCACGTTTTTCAATTCCCGGACGTTCCCTGGCCAAGTATAAGATTCAAACTTCCGAAGGATTTTTTCCTGAAGGGGCTCGAGTTTTCGGTTGTAAACCCTGCAGGCTTCGGCCCAAAAAAACCTGGCCAATTCGGCGATGTCTTTGGACCGGCCTCTCAAGGGGGGCAGGGTCAATGGAATGACGTTTAATCGGTAGTAAAGATCAAGGCGGAATCTACCCTCACGGCTTTCCTTCTCCAGATCCCGGTTTGTAGCCGCGATCACGCGGACATCAAGCTGGATTTCCTTCACGCTTCCCAAACGGCGCAATTTTTTTTCCTCTAGGACCTTCAACAGCTTGGCTTGGGTGGAAAGCGGCATCTCACCCACCTCGTCCAGGAATATGCTTCCTCCATGGGCCGCCTCGAATAGTCCCAGTTTCTGTTTGCGGGCGTCCGTGAAGGCGCCGGCTTCATAGCCAAAGAGTTCCGATTCCATAAGCGTTTCCGGCAAGGCGCCGCAATGAAGCTCCACGAAAGGCTTCGCCTTTCGGCCGGAAAGAAAGTGGATCAGCTTGGCCACGTGCTCTTTTCCGGTCCCGGTTTCCCCCAGGATCAAGGCCGACACTTGGTCCTGCTGGGACAACTGCTCGATGCGCCCGTAAACATCACGCATAGCGGGATCAGGCAGATAGAGATATTCGTTGGCGAACTGGTCCTGGAGATATTTTTTCAGGGCCGTCACTTCCTCCACCAGCCCTTGTTTTTTCTCGTATCTCGCCAGGACAATTTGAAGATCGTCCAAATTGAGGGGTTTCTGCAGGTAATCCTCAGCCCCGGCCTTGATGGCATCCACCGCTGTTTTTACCCCCGCGGCGGCCGTCATGATGATGACCGACGAGTTTGGGAATCGGGTCCGGAATTGTCCCAAGAGATCCAATCCGTTTCCGTCCGGCAGGTAAAGATCCAGGAGAATTAGGTCGGGCCGGAATTTTTCCGCTTTCTCGCTTCCCTCCGACCCAGTGAAGGCGCTTTCCACCACATGCCCACCATCCCTGAAAAAAGGGACCATGGAAACATGCATGGATTTTTCATCGTCAATGACTAAAATTTTCACGCCGGCTTTCCCTTTTCACAAGGAATGCGAAGAACAAACACGGTGCCCTTGGGGCGGAGCCGCTCAACCTTCAGGTCTCCGCCATGCGATTCGGCAATCTTACGGCTGACCGAAAGCCCGAGTCCAGACCCGTTGGATTTGGTGGTAAAAAACGGCTCGAAAAGCCTGGAGAGCGCCTCATCATTGACGCCTGGACCGTCGTCCTGGACCGCCAAATAAACGTCTTTTTCATTTTTCCAGCACTTCAAAGTCAAAATCCCATTCTCGCCCATGGCCTGGAATGCGTTCAGGATTAGGTTGGAAAGTATCTGCTGGATTCGATAGGGGTTGACGAATAAGTGAAACTGGTCACGCTCAAATTCCCACCGGACTTGGAAATTGGCATGTTTGGGCCCGAATTGGACCTGCGCTTGGCGGAGGGATAGGGCCATCAGATCCCGAGTGTCTTTCACCATTTTTTCCTCGGCCGGCCGATCCTGAGCGTAATCCAAGGTATCGTCCACGAGTTTTTTGAGGCGTTCGGACTGCTCCAGGACATTTTTGGCCTGCTCCACAACCTCCGGCTGGCTCCCGAATTTCCTTTGGAGGTATTGGGCTGAAAGGGATATGCCAGAGAGGGGATTTCGAATCTCGTGGGCCAGAGCGGCGGCCATTTCTCCTATCGTGCTCAAGCGCTCGAATTTCATGACGGCTTGTTCGGCGTTCTTTCTCTCGCTCAAGTCCCGCAAAACAGCGACGGTCATCTTTTCAGTCCCATATTGGATCCCAAAGCTCAGAGATTCCACCAGGACCACAGAACCGTCTTTCCGGACCACTTTCCGCTCGGCAGGAGGATTGAATTCCCCCAATTCCATCGCGTTTTTTATCCTGTTATGGACCGCGTTCTTTTCATCCGGATGAAGGTGAAAATCCCAGGGTTGTCCAATCACTTCCTCGCGGGTTGCGTAACCGGTAAGCTTCAAGAAGGAAGGATTGGCGTAATAAATCACCTCTCCCCAGTGAATCAGGATGGCGTCAGGTGAATTCTCTACCAAAGAGCGGAAATTTTCCTCCGACCTCCGGAGTTCCGCCTCATTTTTTTTCCTTTCCGTAAGGTCCCGGATCACCACCAAAACAGCCGGTTGCCCTTCAGATAAAATCGAAAGGCTCATGACTTCGGTGTAAACCGTCTCACCATTTTTGCGAAGAAACCTCCTTTCAACGGAAGGATTATGTTCTCCGGGTTTCAAATGGTCGATTCTCTTTTTCGCCGCATCCCTTTCCTCGGGATGGACCAATTCCAAGGACTCTTTTCCGATCAATTCCCCGGCTTTCCGATAACCCAAGATCCGCAAGGCCGCCTCATTGATATAGGTGATTTTCTTCTGGCGGTGCACCCATATTCCGTAAGGAATCATTTCCAAAAGATTCCGGAATTTTTCCTCAGACTGCCTGATAGACTCCTCTGCCAAAATGCCTTCAGTCATGTCACGATAGTTGAAAACGATCCCCTGGATGGCCGGGTGGTTCAACAGGTTGGTACCGGCCACCTCCAGATACCTCAAAGAGCCGTCCTTGTGCCGCACCCGCACTCGAATGGTCCCTGTACCGCCAACATTTTGGACAAACCGTTCGAATTCCCTTCGGACGCCTTCCCGGTCTTCTTTGGGTTGAAGTTCCAAAAAAGAGCGCCCAATCCGCTCTTCGGGATCAAAACCCAGGATTTTTTTGATAGCGGGGCTGACGTAGAGAAGTTTCCCTTGGGCGTCCACCATGTGGATTCCATCATAGGATTTCTCGATGAGGCTGCGGAATTTCTCCTCCGACTTGACTAGCGCCTCCTCCGCGAGTTTTTTCTCCGCAATATTCCTGGAGTTGACCACGATGCCCCCGACAGCCGGATCATGGAGAAGGTTTGTGGCGACTACCTCCATGTCGATGAAATGACCGTCCTTATGCCGGGCCTTGATCTCCGCCCGAAGCGGCAAGCCTGGTGCGGCCAGGATATGCTTCAGGAACTTTTGGGCTTTATCATCATCGGAAGTAACACCCGCATCCATCGCCGAGCCCCTTCTTTCGCCCGGGCGGTATCCCAGCAATCTCTCTATGGTGGGGCTTTCATAAAGCCTCTCGCCCTTGGGGCCCCAAATCTGGATCAAATCGTGGGAGTGCTCGATAAGACTGCGGAATCTTTTCTCGGATTTGACGACTTCCTCTTCAGCTCTCCTTTTCTCAGTGACGTCCCGGAAAACCGCCCCGAATCCCATGACAGGAAGATTGTTCAACAAGTTGGTGATGGTTCCTTCCAGCCTCCTCCAGGATCCATTTTTGTGTTTTCCCCTCAGCTCAAATCCAATGGCTTTTCCAGGATTGGCTGTGACAACTTCCACGATTTTCCCCAACACATCACGGTCATCCGGATGGATAAAATCCTCGTCCCTATGCCCCGCTAATTCTTCCGGGGAATATCCCAAGACATATTTCACCGAAGGGCTGACATATTTCACTTCGGCCCGGAGATTGATGACGGCAAGAACGTCGTTGGAATTCTCGATGAGGGTCCTGAACTTTTCCTCGGATTGCCGGAGTTCTTCCCTCGTCTTCTTCACTTCGGTGATATCCCTGTAATTCAGGACCAATCCCCCCACCATAGGTTCATTGAAATGGTTGGTGCCGGTGATTTCCAAGGTTCTCCAGCTTCCATCCTTGTGGAGGGCCCTTAACTCCCCCTGCTTCGCGATTCCCGGCATTCCGGCCAGTTCCTGGAAAAACGCCTTGGCCATTTCCCGGTCCTCCGGATGGAGAATCTCAAAACAGCTCTTTCCCAACAAATCCTCGGGGACATAGCCCAGCACTCCCTGGACTGAGGGGCTGACATAGCGGACCAAAGTGTCGGGCCCGACGATCTTGACTCCCTCATGGGATTTCTCGATCAAAGCCCGGAATTTTTCCTCGGAAGCCTTGATCGCGTCCTGAGTCAGCTTCCGGTCGGTGATATCCCGGTGGGTAACGATGATCCCATGGACGGCGGGATTATTCAGGTGGTTAATGGCCGTCGCTTCCATGACCCGCCAGGAACCGTCCTTGTGTTTGGCGCGCACATCCACCGTGATCGTCTCTCCCACTCTTTGAATGAACGATCGAAATATCTTATGAAGGCGGTCCAAATCATCCGGGTGGATGAGAACATCCATCTTTTTTCCCGTCAATTCCGTCGGGTCATATCCCAACACCTTTTTTTGGGAGGGGCTGATATAACGGACCAACCCATCGGCGCCCACCAGGGATATGACATCATGGGAATTCTCAGTCAGGCTCCGGAAAAGCTCTTCGGAGCCCCGGAGGGCTTTTTCGGCGCTTCTCCTCTCGGTGATATCCCGGAAATTAAGGACCAATCCCTTTACCCTGGGATCATTGAAATGGTTGATGCCGGTGACGTCCAAATCCCTCCAAGATCCGCTCTTGTGGCGGGCCTTGAATTCCTCGTGAATCACGACGCCTTGGGTTTTTAAGAGTTTTCGGACAAAAGCGTCGACTTTACCCATGGAATCGGGACGGAGGGCCTTGAGGGCATTTTTGTCCACCAAGTCTTTCGCGGGGTTTCCAAGGACTCTTTCCAGCGAGGGACTGGCGTAATGAACGCGGCCGTCCATCCCAACAATCATGATCCCGTCGCTGAATTTTTCCACTAAGTCCCGATATTGATCCGATTGCCGGACCTTGATTTTGGCTTTACCGGGTTTATCAGAGGGAACAACAACAGGAGAAAGGATTCCGGGAAAAATCCCGTCATTCGTCCGGGAAATACTTTTTGAGTCAATTTTTTTATTGTTATTCGGGGATTTTTTGGATCGGGGTTTGGGAGAAATTTTAGTTCTTTTGTGTTTCATACCACACTCGGAAGGCCATCAAGAGAATGGTCGTAATAAAACGAACATTCAAAATCCAGGGAAATCACATTCATCCGGGACTTTGGATATTTTGTTGTCGTTTTGATAGTATAACTCCGCCCTTATGGTTTCATTATTAATTTTGAACGGGGTCAAGTATCTTGTGACTCAGCCCTATTAACGCCGTGATTCTAGCATTTTTGATTTTTGCTTAAAAAACGCCTAAATACGCGAAGGATTTTTATGAAACGAATTCAAGTTTCCGCATCCATCTTGGCCGCTGACCTTGGAAATCTCCTGGAGGAGAGCCGTAGGGCCCTGAAAGCGGGGGCTGACATTCTTCACATGGATGTGATGGATGGACATTTTGTCCCCAATCTCACCTTTGGCGCGCCAGTCATCGCGGGACTGAAGGACAGGATCAAGGCCTCCATCGAGGCGCACTTGATGATCGAGAACGCGGAAAAATTCATCCCTGAATATGCCAAGGCCGGCTCTACCGCCATTTTATTCCACGCCGAGGCTGTCGAGGATCCGTTGCGCCTGATCCACATGATCCATACCAACGGATGCAGGGCCGGCATGGTTCTCAATCCGGATACGCCGGAGGACATTTTGAAACCTTTCGCCGGAAAACTAGACTCAGTTCTCTTCATGAGTGTTTATCCGGGATACGCGGGCCAAGCCTTCATGCCCCAGGTTATTCCGAAAATAGCCCGTTTTTCCAAATGGTGCCGCGGGGAAAACATGGACCTGGATATCGCCGTGGATGGTGGAATTTCTCCCCGAACAGCTCCCTTAGTCATTGAGGCTGGCGCCAACATGTTGGTGGCCGCCACGGCTCTCTTCAAGGCCCCGGACATGGAAGTGGCTGTCAGGGCCCTGAAAAACGCCGGAGAAAAAAAATGAATCATATAAACAATTCAGCCGGGAAAGAGACCTCTCAAGCATCGGAACGAGGACTCCTCGTCGGAGCTATTTTTTCGGCCATTCGGAATTGGGCCGGAGCCTTCCTGTTCATAATCCTGATCAATGGATGCGCGACAGCGCCATCCGAAAAAAAACCATCAGGTGAGTTATCCGAAACCGAGCGCCTCATTTCACAATCCGCGGCTCAATTGCGGGAACCAGACTCCCCTAAATTCCTGAACGTGTTAGATCAAGCCCAAGTGGACTGGAATCAAGACAAAAGCATGAAGATCACGGTACACCGGGTATGGGCCGCAGCCGCCAAACCCGATTTTCCCCTTCCTCCCCTGGCCACTCTCAACCAGGATTCCCAAACACTCTCAGTGCAAACCCTGA
Organism: candidate division FCPU426 bacterium; assembly: GCA_963796105.1. Taxonomy (GTDB): domain Bacteria; phylum Oederibacteriota; class Muellerivitia; order Muellerivitales; family Muellerivitaceae; genus CAWCKJ01. The sequence goes on along the minus strand of CAWCKJ010000006.1, from coordinate 216,791 downwards.
ATTTGTACGACTTGAATAACGATGGAACACTGAGCCGGGTTTCCACTCCAGTCACGTTGGATTGGTCATCTCCTGAGCCGAATCTGCCGGGGGGTTTATCTAAAATCGCGACGGTTCACCTGCCATCCCTCGGCGCCCATCAAGCCCTGGAGGTGGCCTTTACCCTCGAAACCAAAATTTCCAGCCTCATGTCCGAGAGGGACTTTAAAAAGGATTTCAAGAAACCCCATCCCGTACCCGCGGAGGGAAGTTTCGCTTTTTCCTGGAACGACTACTCTCCCTCCCTCAAGAGGGATTTGACCTTGAAGATGCCCTCGGATCTTTACCTCTACGCTGTCAGGCTTCGGATGCCCCAAAATCTCCTGGTCACCGAGGAAAAGCATTCCAAGGAAAAAACAATCCATTTTTCCATGGACCCCCCCTCCGACCCCATCCCGGTGGAAAGCTTCCAGCCCTCCCTCGCGGACTTGGCTCCGCTGGCCGCCTTCACTATAAACAAAACCTGGGAATCGGCCGTTTCACCTTACCGAAAAAGGGTCAAAATGTACTTGGATTCGGAGCCCGGACCGATATATGAACTGCTGGGTGACGCCTGTGGAAACACCACCCTGCCCCTCATTGACCGGCTCTCCAAATTGAAGGAGGTCATCCACCAGAAAGTTGAATGGGTGGACACGGGCCTGCCGGTGTACCTTAATCCGGACCGGCCGGTGACCGAGATTATCGAGAGCGGCAAAGGTACTTCCCATGACTTGACTGTGCTTTTTGCCATGGCCCTGAAAGCCCTCAAACTGAATCCCCAAGTCTTCCTTTACCGGCAATCCACAAGCGGCGATCTGGTTGGGGATCTTCCTGCGCTTTCTCAATTGGACGGGGTCTTGATAGCCGTCTCAAATGGGAAGGACTGGGTCTGGATGGATCCAACCGAACCCCTTGCCCCCCCAAAAATCCTTCCCCTTTCGGCGTTGGGCCGGCAGGCTCTTTCCGTGTTTTCACCCCTGACCTGGAAAACCCTTCCCCCCTTCACGGCCAGGGAACATCGCAAGCATCGGGATCTCACCATGAGTTTCGATACGGCTGGCAAGCTGAAGTGCACCGTCGATTTGAGGGCCTTCGGTTCTTCCGAATTGGCCCTTCGCCGTTTTTTCCGGGCCAACCCCGGGGACAACCGCCGTCAAGCCGTCTGGAAGTCCCTTTCCAAGCGTTTTCCGGGCGTCCGATTGCTGGATTACCATTTCGGGGATTACCGGGATTTAACCACCCCGCTGGATGTCCATTACACCTTTGAGATTCCCCGTTACGCCAAACTGGCGGCGGACGGCTCCATGACTTTTTATCCGCTGGTTTTCGAGGATATTGACGACTTCTTCGCCGCCCTGAAAGAAAGCCGCCAAACGCCTGTTGTCATTCCCCAAAATTTCAACTCGGAAACTCAGGCCATTGTTAAACTGCCCAACGGTTTCAAGACAGGGGATCTCCCCAAGGATGTGGCCTTGACCAACCAAGCCGCCGAGTTCTCCTCCGACTCAAAGGTGCAATTTGACACGCTTGTTTACGAGCGTTATTTGGGTTTGAAACAGCGCACTTTCCTCCCAGGCATTGAATATAAAAATCTTTTGGACCTTTACCAAATCGTTTTGAAACAGGACCGGACGCCTTTTAAAGCCGAGAAAGAATAATAAGTTACAATCACGCTGTTTAACTTAATCCTCTTTTCACCCTAAAACCCGGACATTTCCATGATAAACTTCCCTCACAAGTAAAACTGAGGCACTTCCATCCAAAAAACTTTCTTTTTCCTTTCCTTTTTCTTTTGCGCTGTCCTGCGCGCCGCCACGATCACATTCACCGTGGACGCTGGCGCTTCCGTATCGGTGATCCCCCCTTATTGTTACGGATCCAACGACGTCATCACCAACAACCCAGCCACCCAAACAACCCCCACCTTCACCCTGGTCAACAACATTCCCCTTTACCGCCAGGGTGGCAACCGGTTGACGGCATATAACTGGGAAAATAACGCCTCCAACGCGGGCATGGATTGGGGCCCCAACCATGAGGACTGGTATATGGTTCCCGGTAATGTCACCCCCCCCGGATTGCCGGCGACCACCCTGACCAATTTCATCCTAAACAACAACGCGGTTACTGCCGCCTCACTTGTCACCCTGCAAATGGCGGGTTATGTCTCGGCTGACGGCAATTGCAATTGCGACGTGACGATCACCGGGGCGGCGGACACGAGCGGGACCTATTGGAAAGCCGTGAGTTTTTCAGGTGGACCTTCCTCAGGTGCCCCGGTCACCACCGACAACGTAGTTTATATGGATGAGGAAATGTATTACCTATTGGCCACTGTGGGTTCCGCCAGTAGCGGGGGGGCCCTCTTTTATGATCTGGACAATGAGCCGGGTATTTGGAGCGGCACCCATCCCCTCGTACATCCAGCCCAAGCCGCCTGCTCCGAAGTGGCCGGAAAAGGGGTCAGCCTAGCAACCGTGATCACCTCTATTGATCCCGTAGCCCAGGTCCTGGGGCCAGTGGCTTATGGCTGGGGGGAGTACACCAACAACCAGGGCGCGCCGGACGCTGGAAATCTATCTTCCTACGACAACGGCAACTATGTTCCCTACTTGAATTATTACTTGGCCACCATGAGCTCAGCTTCCAACTCCGCCGGCCGGCGCCTTTTACATTACTTGGACCTCCATTGGTACCCCGAGGCCACCGGGAGCAACGGCGCCAGCCAGGTTCGAATCACCAACGATGATACCAGCCAGGGAGTCGCCGTCGCCCGCATGCAGGCGCCGCGTTCCCTTTGGGACCCTTCTTATACCGAAATCAGCTGGATCGCCCAAAACTCGCTTCCCAACACCCCCGTCACCCTCATTCCACGACTCCAAGCCGCGGTCAGCCAATATTATCCTGGGACAAAATTATTTTTTTCCGAGTACCAATACGGTTCCGGCGAGGACGTCTCCGGAGGGGTGGCCCAGGCGGACGCCTTGGGAATTTTCGGGAAATACGGGGTGGGAGCCTGCCGCTGGGACGACGGCACCAACAACGCCTATGTCGGGGCGGCATACAACCTTTACCTCAATTACAACGGGGCCGGGGCAAGCTTCGGGAACCTTTCCATGCCTGTCTCGGTTCCCAGCGCCAGTATTACCCTGGCCTCCGGTTACGCGGCGCGGAGCAACATCCAGCCCAACAAAATCTGGATAGTGGCCCTCAGCCGGAATTATTCTTCGGCCTCCGTCACTGACACGGGAAGTTTCACAATTGCTAACTTGTCGGGAGGACAGGGAATTTCTTCGATCAAGTCCTACCGGTTTGACTCCACCCATTCCACCCTCTACAGCCCAACGACTGCTCCCGTCACAGCCTCGGCGGCCAGTTTCTCCGACAGCCTTCCAGGGCGCTCCGGTACTCTCTATGAAATCACCCTGAGCCAATCTTTTAACACCCTCACTCCTACTTCCACCTCCACTTCCACGGGGACGCCCACCCCAACCCACACCGCCACTCCCACCTCCACAGGAACAATCCCCACCTACACCTTTACCCCAAGCCCAACCCCGACTCCCACCGCGACCAAGACCCTCACCCCGACCTGGACCCCGACCGCCACTCCGCCGGGATGCCCAGTGCTCTTTAATGCCTGCGATACCCTGACGGATAACGGCACGTGGAACCCGCCCACAAGCGGCGTCACTTACCATTCCGCTCTTTCCCTTTCCACCCTCAATGTGACCCAGGGCAGTCATTCCCTGGCGGTCGCCGTAACCACGAACGTACGTTGGAACAATGAAATCATGAACTTGACCGGTTTTTCCCCAAACGTTTGGACCGGGGTGGGCCAAGTGATCATGGATGTCTATGTCTCCCCATCCCTTATTTCGTCCGGAACCACTTATTCCCAATTGGTCCTCGCCGCCAGTTCCGCGGCTCTTGGGCAGTGGCAAATTTCAAACTATGCCTGGCTTAACACCGGAGCCAATAGCGTGACTTTGAATATTGATTATTCGGCGGGAGGGCTTTCCAGGACGGATACCTTGACCGAGCTTTATTTCATTTTCAACACCGATTCCACCGGAACAGGAACATTCTATTTGGATAACATCCGCCTGGTCCAGTCACCCTGTCCCTTCACTTCCACCCCGACCTTTTCCCCAACTTCCTCCCCCGCGATAACCTCAACTCCATCCCTTACATCCACTCGGACTCCCTCTCCCTCGGCTACTTTGACTCCCACCCTGACCCTGTCTCCCACCTTAACCATGAGCCCCACTCCATGGCCGACGGGTGTACCAACCTATACTTATACCGACACCCCGACCGCTACGGATACCTTGATTTCAACGGACACCCCGGCTTCAACGCCGTCACTGACAATCACCTGGACCCAAACTGGCACCTACTCACCCACCGCGACTCCCACCCCGAACCTGACAATCACTCCCACGATTGGAATCACGGTAGGTCCCCCGGTTGTTTGGCCCAATCCGCTCCGGAATTCAGGCCCTGTAACCCTTCAACTCACCCTCAACAATTCCAAACCCTCAAAGGTTACCGTCAGACTTTTCACCACCGTCTTACGGATGGTTCAAAGACAAGAATATGATGGTGTTCCGGCGGGACTTGTCCGTTTCCAAGTTCCCATTTCCCCAATCGACAAACAGGGCAAACCACTGGCCAATGGCCTTTATTACATCGCGGTGGACTCCTCAGCGGGCCGCACCATCTTGAAATGGCTTATCCTCCGATAATATTCCACGGCTTTTCTTGCCGCCCAGGAAGGGCCAATGCATCCCCTTGCAATTCCAAGTAAGCCTATTTAACTTAAGGACATGGCTTTTAATAAAGGGCTTCTTCTTATTTTAATTTTCCTTTCGGTTGCCGATCCGTTCTTGAATCTTTCAAGCCCCGCTCGGCAGGCCAGGCAAAGGGTCTGCGCGACTTGCGGCATGAAAGATACCTGCGGGGATATCTGTTGTTGCGCCGGAAAGGCCGCCACAGCCCCCTGCGGTCAAAGATCGCCGGGGCTTTATGCCTCCGGCTGTTCACCGGATCATTCCCGTTCTCTGCTCTCTCCCAATACGCCAACCAAGTGGATTCATTCCAACAGCTATATCATCCCAGCGGTTTTTTCCAAGCTGACTTTTTTTTCAATTCAAAATTCCATCCTCCGTTGTTCAGCCGAGCCTCCATCTCCCCCTCCTGAAACAGGTTTTCTCGTTTAATCATCCGGTTTTAAAATCAACCGAGGAGAAAATCATGCTTAAATTTAAAGTTTTATTATTTTTTATCGCAGAGACGTTGTTATTAATTCCATCAAGTTCCCTCCTGGCCTGCTCGGTCTGCGGCTGCGGGGATCCCATGGCATGTTGCGGAACCGCTCATCCCTTGACAGGCTCATGGCGCGTTTCTTTCGAGAATATTTACCTGACGGCCAGCGCGCAAAGCGACGATATGACCGGAAGTACCGAATCAGTCCGCCAGGTCAATCTCAATACCACGCTTTCCTATAATCCCACGGATGATTTGACCTTGACCGCCATGTTTCCCCTGGTGGAAAAGTATTGGTCTTATACACCCTCCGCCTTCGCACTTTCCCAACAGATAGGTCCCGATGAGGGTACGCCTTTCGGGGTCGGGGATATCATGATAGGAGTCCGTTATTTCTTCCTGAGCGATACCGATATCAAGAACAAGCGGCACCAGGATCTGGCCATTTCCGCGGGTACTTATCTTCCTACAGGGGAAACCAACTTCACTTCACTGATCACGGGGGACAACTTGGATACACACGCCCAATTGGGGACGGGCGCGCTCGGCATCTATGGGGGTTTGCTTTACAACCTTCGCTTGGAAACCTTCAGCCTCAGCGCTAATTTTAACATTGTCACCCGCACCAAGGCCCTCACGAACGACCCGAGTTCTCCCGTTTACGACTACACTTTCGGCACTTCTTATACCGGCGGGATCCAAGGTCAACTTCAGGCGTTTGATTCCATCGCGCTTTCCGCGGCCCTGGAGGGACGCTACGCGGACTCGGACACCGAGCTCAAAATGGGCGGCACAGGGATTTGGGACACTCCTAATACGGGAGGGACGGTAGTGGATGTCACCCCGGGGATTTGGTGGAATATCAGCGGGGATTCCACGCTATACGCCAAAATTCAGATTCCTATTTTGACCCATCTCATCGGGGTTCAATCCCTTGGTCCCACCTATATTTTCGGAACTCAATTTCTAATCCATTAAAAGAAGATTCCCGCCAAGTAAAAAGAGCCCATTCGAAATGAAATTCCGAGTGGACTCTTGTCTTTTCTTTCCATTTCTTCAGCATGGCAACTTGCTGTATTTTGCGCGTTTGCGGAACAGCTTTTCTTTTCCAGGAAAGCCCCTTAAAATTACCCTTCTTCAATTTCAACTCGTGAGGCCGCCATGTTCGAGCAGTTAACCGAGAAAATTCAAAAGGTCTTCAAGAACCTCCGGGGGCATGGAAAATTATCCGAGGAAAACGTCCAGGAGGCCCTGCAGGAGGTCCGTCTCGCCCTTTTGGACGCGGACGTGAACGTGGAGACCGTCAAGGTATTCCTTGAAAAAGTGAAAGAAAAATCGCTCGGACGGGAAGTCGCCCTCAGCCTGACCCCCGGCCAAGTCATGGTGAAAATTGTCCATGATGAATTGATACAGTTGCTGACGCCAAAGGACCGGAACGCGGTCAAATTAAAATTCGCCCCCGCCCCCCCCACGCTCATCCTGCTGGCGGGTCTTCAAGGGACAGGTAAGACGACCACCGCCGCGAAGCTGGCCTTATGGCTCAAGAAGGACGGCCGCAAACCGGGACTGGTGGCGGCGGACCTGGTCCGGCCCGCGGCCGTGGACCAATTGGCGGTCCTCGCCGAGGAAATCAGAGTCCCCTTCTTCCGGCCCGAGGCCGGCGAGACTCCCTTGGAGGTCTGCCAGAGAGCCGTCAAGACCTGTCTTCGGAACGACGCCAATATCCTCATCCTGGATACGGCGGGCCGCCTCCAAATCGACCAGGAAATGATGGATGAGATCGCCTCGATCCACCAAAAACTTAAACCCACGAATGTCATGCTGGTCGTGGACGCCATGACGGGACAAAACGCCGTCAACGTGGCCAAGGCTTTCCACTCCCGCTTGGCCTTGACGGGTCTGGTGTTGACCAAGGCGGATGGGGACGCCCGCGGCGGGGCCGTTTTCTCCATCACCTCCGTCACGGGAATACCCATTCAGTTCGTGGGAGTCAGCGAAAAGATGGAGGGCCTGGAGCCCTTTTATCCGGACCGCATGGCCTCGCGGATCCTCGGCCTGGGGGACATCCTGTCCCTGGTGGAAAAAGTGGAGGAAGCCGCCCGCCAATCCAATTTCGAGAAGCAAAGGCTATCGAAGCCGTCCGATTTCAACATGGACGACCTGCTGGAGCAAATCCGCCAGTTAAAAAAAATGGGGTCCATGGAGGAGCTGATTTCCATGATGCCGGGGGATGCCGCGAAAAAAAAGCAAATGATGGCCGGCGCCCCGGATGAGAAAAAAATAAAACGCATGGAAGCCATCTTGTTGTCCATGACGAATAAAGAAAGAAAATTCCCGCAACTTTTGGATGGTTCCCGCAAGCGCAGAATCGCGGCCGGTAGCGGAACCAGGCCAGACGAAATCAACCAGTTGCTCAAGCAATATGACCTCATGCGAAAAATGGTGAAAAAAGGCGGCATGATGCAAAAAGTCCAGAACTTGATGGGGGGCCAGGGTTTGGGCGGTTTCCCCACCGGAATGCCTCCTGGTTTCCCCCGTTAGGAAACCCTATATTTATAAGGGTTTGCGTTGACCTTTGAAAAGCCGGGGCGATACAATGGCTCCCCATTCGCCCGTTCACACTCTATCTCCAAGGTAATTTTTTTCCATGGGACTATTCACCAGCAAAAGCGACAAGAAAAAAGAACTTTTGGAATCCGCCCAAAAATTTACGGACCAGGGCGAAACGACAAAAGCCTTCAAGGAACTTCAAAAAGCCCTTGAGATCGACCCCGATTGCAAGGAAGCCCATACCGCCATGGCCTTCCTTTATTCCGACATGGGCCAGCAGGACAACGCCATCGAGATTTTCCGCAAGGTCATTACCATCGACAACGATTCCAGCGAGGCCTGGAACAACCTGGGCCTTTTCCTGGCCAGGGCCGAAAGGTACCAGGAATCCATCAAGACCTTCGAGGACGCCATCTCCCGCAACCCGAAAGTCGCGGCCTTCTATAACAACCTCGGAAACGTCTATTACGAACTGGGGCAATACGCCCAAGCCATGCAGGTTTTCCAAATCGCCGTGGACTTGGATCCTTCCTATGCCGATTCTTACAACCGGTTGGGGATCGGCAAGGACACAACGGGGAACATGGAAGTCGCCCTGAAGCGCCTGGAGGAGGCGGCCAAAAGCGGCAAGAACAAATCCAAGACGGCTTTCGACATGGGGACCCTTTACGCCAAGCAGGATCTGTTGGATAAGGCCATAAAATCTTTCCAGGAATCCGCCCGGCTGGATCCCCGTTTCGAGGGGGCGTTCATGGCTTTGGGATTCGCCTACGAGAAAAAAGGCGACTTGCAAAGGGCCCTCGAGACCTTCGGAACGGTCATCACTTTGAATCCGCAAAGCGCCAAGGTCCATAACACGGTGGGTTTGATCCTCGACAAACTCCAGCTCTACAAACAAGCCATCAATGAATACCGGATCGCCATCAAGCTTGAGCCGAGCTATACCAACGCCCATTTCATTTTGGGGCAGGTTTACGAAAACAAGGGCATTACCCAAAAAGCCATCGGGGAATTCGAGAAGTTCATCCGCATCCATGAAAAAGGCCCCATGGTGGAGGAGGCGAAATCCCATATCGCGCGGCTCAAGAATATTCCGGTTGAGGACGTCGACCGGATCTTGGACTTGAAAAGGAACGACGCGCCCGATTTGACCCAGGGACTGGTCCAAAAAGAATCGGCGCCCCAGCAGGAAAGCGGGGTCACCGCCACCCAAGCGGCCCAGGAAAAATTCGGCGTCAAGCTGACTGATCCCAAGGAGTACCTGAAGCAAGTCTTGGCTAAAGCCAAGGCCGCGAAGACGGCCCAGTCTGACACTCCCCCACGACCCGGGGAAAAAACCGATTCATCCCCTCCCTCCGGAACAGCTCCCGCCTCCCAGAAACCCTCGCTTCCGTTAGGGTCGAAAAACACCGGGACCGCTGTTGAAACTCCCAAGCCCGGAATGGCATTAGGGGAGGGGCCTTCTCCCGCTCCTTCCCCAATCCAATCAACTCAGTCCATCGAACCTATTTCAGTCTCGAATGAGGCTGTTTCATCCCCGTCCAAAATGGCTGAAAATCCACCCATTCCAGGGGGGAAAGATGGGAATTCTCAAAACAACCCTCAGGATCCGGCCCTTCATCCCCCCGAATTGGACGTCGTCCCTATCCACTTCGGGGGCGAGGAGGAAACACCCTCTTCGATCCCGGTTTACACCCCGGGCCAGCCTATCCCAGCCTCAGCCTTGGATGGGTACTTGCTGGACGAGCATGAGGTGTTTAACGCCATCGCGCAGGTGGATACCCAAAACGTGGAGCAGGAAGCCCAGGTATTGGAAGCGGTCGAGGTGATCCAGGAGTCGCATGGTTATCCCAGCGGGGATGATCTGCTGGAGGATACCACTCCTGAACCCATCGCGGCCTCCATACCGCCCGTGGCGGAGCATAAAACCCCGCCCATCAACAAGGAGCCGCCCCCTCCCCCGCCGCCTGACTTGCCTTCCAAATTTAATATAAAGCGTGGTTTCTTTTAAGATCGCTGTTTTCAAAAGGCTTGAATCTGTTTGTATATTGCGCTTCCAAGGCTCGAGGAACAACTATGCGGTTTGTGAATCCGCGCCGTGATATTGTGTTTCTTTTCGTTTTATGTTACGACTTTCAATGACGTGATAAATATTGGCCAATGGTTGGAAAATCAAGGAGCCTCAAATGCCCGATTTAAGTTACCTTACCAAGTACGGACCTTTTAAGAGTTTCAACGGAAACGATCTGGAAGCGCTGGCTTCCATAGGGGAGGAAATCCCGGTTAAAAAAGACGAATTGGTCTTCGATGAGGATTCCAAAGGGGACAGCATGTACATCCTGAAATCCGGGTCGGTGAAGATCATCAAGAAGGTCAAGAACCAGGAGAACACCATCGCGGTTTTGAACGCCGGTGAATTCTTCGGCGAAATGGCGCTATTGGACGGCCTTCCCCGTTCCGCCGCGGTCCGCGCCACAAGCGATTGCGGGCTTTTCCAAATCACCCTCGAGGGATACCAGGGCCTGAGGATGGAGAAACCCCAGACGGCTTTGAAATTGATGGATGTCATCATCAAGGTTCTTTCAAACCGGCTCCGCCAGGCGAACAAGAACCTCGAAGTCATCAGTTTCTGGATTGAATAATTGTAACGAAGTCTGTTTTTTGGGGAACCTCGGAAAATAAAAAAGCCCCGGCGTGAACCCGGGGCTTTGACACCCAAAACATTTTTCTTTTTATGAGAAATTATACGGCTGGTTTCGGTTCTTCTTTCTTGGCCTCTTGTTCCAGCTTCCATTGCAGTCTGCGATTTTCCCGCTCCTCATCCTTCATCATGGTCCCGACGATATTCCCGATGCGGGCCTGCATGTTCTTCAGGGCCTTTTCATTTCCTCCCCCGAAATCAGGGACCACCACCTCGCCGAAATTATTGATGTGGGTTTTCGCGAAGGTCTTGCCTTTTTCCAAGTACAGCTCGACCATATATTCCTTTTCATGAACAGTCACTTTTACTTTTTCGACGGAGGGGGCCATAAAGTACCTTGTTTTCCATGGATTTTACGCGGGCCGTATCTTACCCACCCCCCGGGGGTTTTTCAAGTGTTTGGGGAGGCGCGTCCTGATAATTGTTGTGTTTCAAGCGCATATTTTCTTGATTCTTCCGATGGCTCTTGTTATCAATAAAACAGTCCCTTTACCCCTTTGGTTCAGGATCTTCCATATATGTTAGCGAATATTCGAAGCGCGGCACTTCTGGGAATCGACGCCTATCCCATCGAATGCGAGGTGGATATTTGCCCGGGCTTACCCACTTTCCAGACAGTGGGGCTTCCCGACGCCGCGGTGAAGGAATCCAAGGACCGGGTCAAAAGCGCCATCTCCAATTCTCAGTTTCAATTTCCCATCCAGAGAATCACGGTCAACCTGGCCCCGGCGGACACCAAAAAAGAGGGGCCCTCCTTTGACCTGCCCATGGGAATCGGCATCCTGGTGGCCTCGGACAAGCTCCCTCAAAAAGCCGCGGATGGATACTGGATGGTCGGCGAGCTGGCTTTGGACGGGAAAATCCGGCCGATCCGGGGTGCCCTCTCCATTTCCCTCGCGGCGAGGGAGGCGGGGGTAAAAGGCCTGCTCGTTCCGGCCGAAAATGCTAAGGAAGCCGCGGTGGTGGGCGAGGTGCCGGTTTTCGCGGTGAAAACCCTGAGGGAAACTTACGAGCTCTTGCGCGGGGCCAAGACCCTTCCCCGCGTCCACGTGGACGTGGAGGAGGAATTCCGCCAGCACTCAAGTTATAAAGTCGATTTTTCCGATGTGAAGGGCCAGGAAAACGCCAAGCGGGGTTTGGAGATCGGCGCGGCCGGGGGCCATAATATCCTGCTGGTCGGCCCGCCCGGTTCGGGCAAGACCATGCTGACCAAGCGCCTTCCCACCATTCTTCCTCCCTTATCCTTGGAGGAGGCCATCCAAACCACCAAGATCCATTCCATCGCCGGAACCCTGGGCCGTAGAAAAGCCCTGACGGCCATCCGCCCCTTTCGTTCCCCCCACCACACGGTCTCGGACGCGGGACTCATCGGCGGGGGCACCATTCCAAAGCCGGGGGAGGTCAGCCTTTCCCACAATGGGGTTCTTTTTTTGGACGAGTTCCCCGAGTTCAACAAGAACGTCTTGGAGGTCCTCCGGCAGCCCCTGGAGGACGGCATGGTCACCATATCCAGGGTTCAGTCCACTCTCACCTTCCCGGCGCAATTCATGCTGGCCGCGGCCATGAACCCCTGCCCTTGCGGGTACTACACGGACCATTCCAAGGAATGCACCTGCACCCCGCACCAGATCCAAAAGTACCTCAGCAAAATCTCCGGTCCCCTCCTGGACCGCATCGACCTCCACATTGAGGTTCCTTCCCTGAAATGGAAGGAAATTACGGGCGATCAGGCAGGGGAATCCTCCGCGGATATCCGTGAAAGGGTGGAAAAGGCCCGAAAGATTCAGCAAGACCGGTTTTCCAGCGAGGGCATCCATTGCAACGCACAGATGACCACCCAGCACCTGAGGCGGTTCTGCGCCCTTGATGAGCCGTCCCAATCCTTGTTAAAAGCCGCCATGGAAAAATTCGGGCTTTCCGCCAGGGCCTATGACCGCATCTTGAAGGTCGCCCGCACCATCGCGGACTTGGACGGCGAGGAAGCCATCAAGCCCTCTTACGTGGCGGAGGCAATCCAATATCGGAATCTTGATCGAAGCGTCTGGAGAAACTAGCTTTTGATCAAGACGGACTATTTCATTCCCCGCGAATCATCCCCCACCCCATAAACAGGGCGATTTCCGCGCATCCATAAGGAATCTTCAAAAGTGGCATTAATCCAGTTCTTGGTTTAACCTAAGACTGTGATAATCCATTTTTCCAGAGTGAAATTCCAACTTCATCGGCGTCGATCAGGGATGGAAATTCGATGAAATTTAAAATCGGCGAAAAACCCGACCTGATTTTCAGCCTGATCCTTTTATTCCTTCTCATCGTGGTCGGGTTGTCTTATTTCAATTTCGACTGGCTTCAAAGCGCCGCGGACTGGTCGGATGACACCAGTTCCCTCGTGCAAACCCTCCAAAAAACCTACTCGGATTTTCTCGAAACCCAGACCCATTACAGCGATTACCTGCTGACCCAGCGCGAGGGTTACGCCGGCTCCTGCTCCGACGCCATGTCGAGGCTTCAAAAGGACCTTAAAAAACTGTCCCGCGTCACCTCCGGGAAATCGGATCTCCAGCGGAAAACGGACAGCCTGCAGCTCCTCATCCAGCAAAAACTGGAAAGTATTCAAAAGGGGCTCGCGATGTGCCGGGCTGGCCGGTTCGATCTCGCGGTTTCGGACATTGGAAAAAAGGACGGGCAAAAAGAAACCCGCGAGTTGAAAAGATTGATGGGGAGCATGGCGGGAATCCAGGCCTGGCTCGAGGAAACATCCAGGTCCGCGGCGGAAAAAAACGCCCAGAAAAACATCGGCTACACGGTTTTCACCGTCATCCTGGGACTCTTGATTTGCTTCGCCACCTACCTTTTCATCAAGCGGCAAATCAGCGTCAACCTGAACACCGCGAACCGCCTCAAGGCGAGCGAGACAAAATTCAAGTTATTCACGGATACCGCCAACGACGCTTTCATCACGATGAACGGCAAGGGTCAAATCCACGGGGTAAATCCCTCCGCTGAGACCCTATTCGGTTATTCCAGCCAAGAGCTGGCCGGGAAACCCCTCGCCGATTTAATCTCGCAGGGCCCCTCCGAAAATCCCGGGGACTTTTCCTTCGAGAAATTCGTCTCCTCCGCGGCCGAATCCGGGGCCATGGAAATTTACGGCCGCCGCAAGGATACCTCTGAATTCCCCTTGGAGGCGTCCCTCTCCAGGTGGGAAGCCCCGGAGGGCACTTTCTACACGGCCATTCTCCGCGATATCACCGACCGGAAATTCTTCGTCAAGACCCTCCTGAACAACGAGCGCAGGCTCTTCCAGTTCCTGGATGAGATTCCCGTGGGGGTCCTGGTGCGGGACCGTTTCGGGGCGCTCTATTTCGCCAACCACGTCCTCCAGGAAATTTTCGGCTCGGACATCATTAAAAGCCATGATCCCGGCGAGCAATCCCCCGAGTTCCGTAATTTATACCTGGAGTCCAGCGACCAGCCATACCCCGGCCAGAAACACCCCATCAGCAGGGCCATCGCGGGGGAAAAATCCTTCGTGGATGACATGGAAATCCGGCGCCACGGTAAAACCATCCCCCTCCAGGCCTGGGGCGCCCCCATCCTGGATGAGCATGGGATGGTGAAGTTCGCCTTGACCTCCTTCATCGACGTCACCCGCCAAAAGGGCGTCATGGAATCCCTCCGGGAAAGGGAGGAATTTTTCCGGAACCTTTTCGAGGAGGGGCCCATCGGGCTGACCCTGACATTCCCCAACAACGTCTTCGCCAACGTCAACCGGGCCTTTTGCGGCATGCTGGGCTATTCCAAGGACGACCTGGTCGGGAAATCGTTCCTGGAATTCACCTACCCCGAGGACGCCAAGGCCGAATCCGCCCTCTCGCAAAAGATTTTCGACAAGACCCTTCCGCGCTACCAGATCGAGAAACGCTACGTGGGCAGCGACGGCCAGCCGATATGGTGCATGGTGACCGCCTCCGTGATCCTCGACCTGAACGGCCAGCCGATGTTCCGGCTGGCGGTCGTCGAGAACATCACCGAGCAAAAGGAGGCCGAAATTTCCCTCAGGACCAGCGAGGAGCGCTTCCGGACCCTGGCCGAGTCGGCCAATGAGGGCATTGTCTCCACCAACGGCAGCGGCCATATCATATTCACCAATCCCGCCGTCAGCCGCATCTTCGGCTACACCAGCGACGAGCTCTCCGGCAGGACCATCTTTTCCTTGATGTCCAAAAAAACCGTCCGGGAGAACCTGGACCTGGTCCAAAATTACCTGGCCACCGGCAGGGCCACCCTGCCGAACCAGACCCTGGAGTGGGTCGGGTTGCGCAAGGACGGCCAGGAAATCCCCGTGGAGATTTCCTATTTCTCCTGGAAAACGCCCCAGGGGTTGTTCTTCACGGGAATTCTCAGGGACATCACCGCGCGCAAGCAAATCGACGAGATGAAAAGGGACCTGATCTCGGTGGTTTCCCACCAGCTCAAGACGCCCGTGGCGGAGATCAACGGGTACATCGAGAACATGCTGGAAGGCCTGACAGGCGGCTTGAACCCGAAACAGCGCGAGTACTTGACCGATATGAAGGACATCGGGGTGGAAAACTACCGTTTGATCTCCGATCTCCTGAGCATGTCCAAGATCGAAAGGGGGGTTTTGACCGTGGACGTTCAGGTGGTTCCCCTCCGGCAAATCGTCGACGCTTCCATCCGGGATTACGAGTCCCAAATCCAGCGAAAGGGGTTAGACTTGATCCTGGATGATCTTCCGGAGGGCCTGGCCGTCATGGCTGACCGGGACAAGACCGTGGAAACCATGAGGAATGTCATCAACAACGCCATCAAGTGCACCGACCGGGGTTCCATCACCATCCGGTCCAAGACCGAGGATAATTACGCCTTCCTGGAAGTGAAGGATACCGGGATCGGCATGACCCCACAGGTCATGGAAAAGATTTTCACGCGGGACCGGGTAATGGGCAACGAAGCTTCCAGGTCCGGGGCGGGTTTGGGCATGTTCATCGCCAAGAAGTTCATGAACCTGCAAAACGGGGATATTTCGGTCGAATCGAAGCCTGGCAAAGGGAGCACTTTCCGGGTTAAAATTCCAATCGTTGGAAAGGAGCCGTCATGAGGGGCAAGGGTACCATTCTGATTGTCGAGGACCAGCAGGGTTTCAGGCGCATCTACCGGGACCTGTTGGAGAACGAGGGCTATGAGGTTTTGGAGGCCGGCGACGGCGAGACCGGATGGGCCATGACAAAATCCCGGAAACCCCAAATGGTATTGCTGGACTTGGGGCTCCCGGTGCTGGACGGCTTCGAGGTCCTCAAGAGGATTCGCGCCGACGCTGATACTAAAGCCGTGCCCGTCATCATTTTCTCGGTCCTGGGGGAACAAAAGGACATCCAAAAAGGGATGGATTTAGGAGCCAACGATTACACCGTGAAGGGTTTTTATACTCCCCGTCAAATCCTCAGCAAGATCAAGGATTTGATGACGAAAGCCGGCCCCGCAAAAGGGGGCGCTTCTTTCAAGGTGAAGGTGATGGATGGCACGGAGGACGCTCCCCTTCTTTGGTCGGAATTGGGGTTTACCAGCAAGAACAAATGTCCCCAGTGCCAGGGTGAACTGGTATTGGAGCTGTTTCCGGACTATGTCCACAATGAGGGCCATTGGTTCACGGCGCACTTCCTTTGCGGCAAGTGCAACAAAGCCTATTAAATTAACCCACCCCTACCCAAAGAATTTAGCCACGGATGTGCCAATCTTCCAAAAACCTTTACGGAGATTGGTACGATACCAGCCCCAATATCATCCTAATGGAAGGCTGGCATGCATGGAATTCATGGGATTTAAAACGCATTTTGATCATGTTCTATGGTTAAGCTGACAGCCGATGGAAAAATTAATTTTTCCACGGTCTGTAGGCTTGACCATAACGCCCATCGGGCGCAAGAGCCGTGCTCTTGTCATGATCTGAGACATTTTTGAATTATTCATTGTACATTTTTCATTTTGTTCATTTTTATTCATCCCCCTGCATGCCGAACCTCATTAAAGCCTTCAATGAAAGTTCGGTATAGTGCCGATTTCCTCAAATGCTTCAGGGTTGAATCAGCACATCCCCTGAATCCGTGCCGATCATCCATAAAGATATATTGAGATCGGTACTGTACCAGCCTTCTTCTATTGCCTTATGGCAGGCTGGCACGTGGCAAAGACTTGTCTTGCTTAACGCCTTTTAGAATTAAAAACATCTAATTTTATTTATCTTAATTAGCTAGATTTTGTTGTTATTTGGAAAGCCATGAAACTTGTCATTCAATTCCGAAAATGTGCAAATGCCCCCTGCTCCACTATCGTCATGACAACGTCGAATAAATTGGGAATTCCCCAGGACCCGAGGGATAATTTTCTTATCTCGGCGCGTGATTGCCTTCATCCTGCCAGGACGCCGTCAATACCAAGCAAGCTTTTCCCCGCTTTATTTCTTTAGCACCCCATGAATTTTTTGGAATAAGCTTGCTGTTTCCCGGCAACCCATTTACATCAAGAGATCCCAGCCACAATCATCATTCCAGGAGGAACCATCATGCAAAATGAAACTACTCAATCCCCAAACGAGGTTAAACCTTTGGCCGAGAAGGGGAAAAAAGGAACCATACTGATCATGGAGGACCAGCGCGGCTTTCGCAGGGTTTACAAGGATGTCCTGGAGGCGGATGGTTACGCGGTGATTGAGAGCACCAACGGCGAGGAAGGCTGGGATATGATCCTGGCCCATAAGCCGGACCTGGTTCTTTTGGACTTGGGGCTTCCGGTGCTGGACGGATTCCAGGTCCTCGAGAAAATCCGCCGGAGCGGGCAGACCAAGGATATTCCCGTCATTATTTTCTCGGTCCTTGGGGAGCCCCGGGATGTCCAAAAAGCCCTTCAAATGGGCGCCAACGACTATACCGTCAAGGGGTTTTATACGCCCAGGCAGATCCTGAGCAAGATCCGGGATCTCCTGCACGACCGCCAGAAAAAAGCCGTGAAAAATTCCTACCGGCTCCATATCAAGACCGGCCAGGGCAACGAGCCCCAGCTCCAGCAGGATCTAGGGATGGAAGCCGGCCTCAAGTGCGCCCAATGCCTGGTCGTCCTGGAAGCGGAATTTTTCCCTGATTACGCCCGCTCCGACGGCCACTGGTTCGCCGCCCGCCTGGTTTGCCCCAACTGCGGAAAACCTTTTTAGGAACAAGGATATTCGGCGGACGCAAACAAGAAAGCGGCGTCTCATGGACAACTTGGGGACGCGGGATTCAAGCGGGGGATTTCAGGGCCTTAAGTGATTCCGTTGTTAAACAACTGGAATAAGCGGGACAATTATTTCCCCGAAGAACTTTAAGCGTGGGTTAATTGTTTCGTTCGATTGCCAACACCCGTCACAATTTTGAAGCGCAAACCCATTGGAGCCAATACACGCGTTAGGTTCCGGTACATGGGGTTTCCATCCTTCGAAACAATCGCGGTAATGGCTTGGCGGGACAAATGGGCTTCGCGGGCAAGCCAAGTTTTTCCTCCCATTGCTTTAGCGCAATCATTGAGGCAGGCCAGGAGAATTCCGGGATCGCCATCCTCCAAAGCGGCGTTTAAATATCCGGCCCTTTCTTTCGGATCTTTCAGTTTTTTAAGCAAATATTCCTTGTAGCTTCCCGATGTTTTACCCATAACGAAACCTCCATTTATCAGATGATCAATCCTTCTTTTTCCCCTTCGCTTCCATGGCTTTTCTCGCCTTTAAATCCGCCCAATACTCGTGGGCCTTCGCAATATCACTTTCCCGCCTTTTCTTCGTGCCCCCCGTGAATAGCAAAACAACCTTTTGTTCCTCAGTTAACGCGTAATAAATCCTATAACCCGGTCCAAATTCAAATATCAGTGCAAAAACCCCATTACCTTCCTTGCGGTGGACCCCGAAATTCCCATTTTCAACGTGTAAAAATCGTGTGTTGATCCGGTGTCTCAGTGCATCTTCTTGTTCCTCAATCCACTCGATGAATGGTCTTTTCCCGTCGGCGGTTTAATAGTAAACAATAGTTCTAGGAAAAGCTTCCATGCCGGCCCCTCCAATAAAATGATAGGCTATCGTCCCGTCTTCGTCAAGTGCACTTGACACTTAAAAAAAGATGTATGGGGGCGCGGGATTCGAGCGGAAGATTTCAGGTCTAAAGTGATGAATGGTGGCCTGACCCCTGATTTCTCTTGTTCGGCAGGAACTACACCAACTGTCGAAACCCATGTTTCGGAATCAACAGGATTAAGGGTTATATCCCCGTAAATAATTCCAGGCAGAAATAACCAGAAAATAAGAAGATATTTTTCCTTCAAATTTTTCCTCACCAATTAACAACGTACTTGTAAACCTCAAGAGCATTTGGCGTATCAACCTTGGAATAAAAATTGCCGTTTTCATCAACCATCCGCCAGAATTTGCTTTCAGGCGGCAAAATATAAATTTTATGATTTCCTTTTTTATTTCTAATATAAACTACATCAACTTCGGCCCGACCATCAAATACCCCATTAGTCCAATAATATTCACTACCCTTCATTTCTTGCACAAAATGGAGTGGTGCGATGAAAAGGTGAAATATATCTTTCTCAATCGTTTTTCTCATATTCCGCAAATCAGTTTCCGTGGATTCTATAATTTTATTTCCAATTTTATCTTTTTCTTCTTCAGTTAAATTCGAAATAGAATCAATTTTCTCAGTATTTCCACTTTTCGCATAATAAATATCGCCCCGACTTAGGGTCCATTTTGAAAGTTGGTGTTCAGCCATTATCTTTGGAATAACTCTTTTTTCGTTGATCAAGTCGCCTTTTAGGTTTTTTCTTACATAATGCACGCTATCGTCGCCGAAGCTTTTATTGTCCCTTACCAAAAAACTAATATCCCCATTCGTATACATTTCCAAGTCAACGGGAGACCCGCCTTCTTTTTTCAATAAATCTCCGTTGTACTTAACGGTTTGATTTTTAATGTCGTAAATAAAAATCGAGCCACCATAAAATATAAACAAATTGCCTTTTTGATCTGTTCTTAAAAAACCCGGACCACTTCTTGAGCCAAGGTTTATTACTGAACCGTTATTATTTTTAATGAGATACACAACTAAAGGAATTGCGTCGAAAGACCAATTTTTTAATGACAATTTATCGTTAGAAGATTTCCCCCCTCTCATAATGGTTACCGCTTTCCAGGGTATGGTAGCGATCAGCACCCCTTCAGATGGGTTCTTTGGAAAGTCTACTTTCGGGGTAATCTTTTTGGCGGCGGATGCTTTCTCTGCTGTCAAACCAATAATTGGCGACATAAGAACCATTGAAACCACAAAAGCAAAAATTACTTTCTGTAATTTAAAGAGATTCATAGAAATCCCCTTTCAACGTCATGATTCTGAATTCTGGTTGGCGATTCGCAGTTTTCATAAAACTAATACCTGAATTTTGCACCAAGTTTACCGATTCCGTGGCCAGATCGGCCTGAATCGGGACCCGACAGTGGCCATTTTCATCAGAAGTGAACTTATGTGCAAAGAATTTTTTGCACCAAGCCATTTCTAGGCCGCCCTGGGTCTTTCCAATCGTTTTCGATCAAGGTATTTGAGGAAACCCAATAGGCCCGCTGTCCTATCATCATGGATTGAATACCTCACCACATCCCGATGGCCGTGATACTGGATTCGGGCGGCTACAAATAAAACAAAGGGGTCAGGCCATCATTCATCACTTTATCAGCTTTTGCGCAAACTTCTCGTCTTCCGCTAACCTTTTTTTGATCTTCATCAATCGGTTTCCCACCGCGCTTTCCCCCACCCCCATCTTCATTCCTATCGCCTTGGAACTCATTCCTGATTTTCTCTTCAATAAATATATCGCCATATCCCGGGCTTCCGACTCCCTTTTGCCTGCCCTCAATATTTCCTCCGCTTTTTTACCATACATTCTTCCTACTTTCTCCAGCACTTCTTTCGGATCTTGCTTTACCACGTGTTTCTGATATTTCGGTACATCCAAATGTTTGTGACGTTGCCCTACTTCGTGAACCTTGTCCAAAAACTCCTTACCACCCAGGTATATACGCGAATACAAATCATCCCAAGGCTTTTCTTTCTTCCCCATCCCCTCTTCCACAAAAGTCCTGTATGATTTTTGCGCCTTTTTTCTTTCCTTTCCAAACTGCCCTAATAACCAGTCCACTTCCAGCCATTTTTCCGCCCTATCAAATCCCGCTGTCGCCCGATAACTACTCCACTTCCAGTCTTTGGGGTGTTTTACCATCCGGGCCCTTACCGGATTCAATACCACATACCGGCTTAATTCCTTTAAATAACTGTCTTTCTCCACAATAATGGCCTTATACCGCCCCTGGAACAAATGCCCGTTCCGATAATGCTTTTTATTGAATTTTTGTGTGTATTGGGCGTTTAAATGTTTCATGGCTGCTGATAAATTCGCGCTTGGGGTTTCCAGCATCAAATGGTAATGATTATCCATCAATACCCAAGCGTGACATAATAGAACAAAAGGGGTCAGGCCAACATTCATCACCTTAGACTCGCCCAAAAAATATAGAAAATAAGGGTCAGGTCTTGTAAACGGCATTACGAATCTTTTCCTCAAGACCCTTTTCCTCCCGAATGCGTTTCTTCATCCTTGCCACCGCATGGCTTACCGCGGAGTATTTTACCCCCATCTTCTTAGCCACTTCCCCTAAACTTAATCGGCATATCTGACGTAAGGCCCATACCGCCGCTTCCCGCCCTTCGTTTTTCTGCCGGGTCGGAACCACCATATCTTTCACCATAATCCCATGCATTTTCCCGATCTTTTTCAGCGTTTCCTCGGCATCCGGCAAGCCCAATTTCTGTTGTTCCCTGTGCGCCTCATGGTGATGCTTCCCCCTAATCTTCCCTTTAATGTGCTCCTCAAAACTTTTCCCCCCCAATATGATCTGCGATGTTACTTGCTCCCATGGGCTCTCTTTCTTCCTCAAGCCTTCCAACACGAATTTCCGGTACAAACCCTGCGCCTTATGTTTCACTTTTCCAAACTGTTCCAAAAGCCATTTATTTTCCACCCATTCCGGCTCGGTCTCATAACCTGCCGTAGCCCGGTAACTGCTCCATTTCCATTCCTTCGGATGCTTGACCATCTTGGCCCGGACCGGATTCAAGACCACATACCTGCATAATTCCTTTAAGTAACTATCCTTATGGACCAAAATCGCCTTATAACGCCCCTGGTACAAATGTCCCGCGCGGTTGTGACGCGGACAGTAAAGTGATGAATGATCTCTGCCACACGCTGCGGAGCGTGTGGCCTGACCCCTGTTTCTTGTGACCCCTGTTTCTTGTCGCCGGGTGTCGCCGGAAATGTGGGCGGTTTATCCACCATGCCAGTAGGGATGTGGGCAGGTTATCCTCCCCAGCCGACACATGTTCCCGGCAATGTGGGCGGGTTATCCTCCCTGCCGACGGTGGCTCCCGACCTCATGAATACAGGACCCCCAAATCGTGCCTACAGGGCTTCCGGCCTAGCTATACGGAACTGGGTTATCGGTTTTCCGAATACTGGGTTGAGCCCCCCATACTGGGTTATCGGTTTTCCGAATACTGGGTTGAGCCCCCCATACTGGGTTGTACTGGGTTGGGGCCTCCAATACTGGGTTGAGGGTTTTCCAAATACTGGGTTGTACTGGGTTGGGGCCTCCAATACTGGGTTGAGGGTTTTCCAAATACTGGGTTGTACTGGGTTAGGGCCTCCAATACTGGGTTGAGGGTTTTCCAAATACTGGGTTGTACTGGGTTAGGGCCTCCAATACTGGGTTGAGGGTTTTCCAAATACTGGGTTGTACTGGGTTGGGGCCTCCAATACTGGGTTGAGGGTTTTCCGAATACTGGTTTGTACTGGGTTGGGGCCTCCAATACTGGGTTGAGGGTTTTCCGAATACTGGTTTGTACTGGGTTGGGGCCTCCAATACTGGGTTGAGGGTTTTCCAAATACTGGGTTGTACTGGGTTGGGGCCTCCAATACTGGGTTGAGGGTTTTCCAAATACTGGGTTGTACTGGGTTGGGGCCTCCAATACTGGGTTGCGGGTTTTCCAAATACTGGGTTGTACTGGGTTGGGGCCTCCAATACTGGGTTGAGGGTTTTCCAAATACTGGGTTGTACTGGGTTGGGGCCTCCAATACTGGGTTGAGGGTTTTCCAAATACTGGGTTGTACTGGGTTGGGGCCTCCAATACTGGGTTGAGGGTTTTCCAAATACTGGGTTGGCGGAAACCAAGATCCCGGATGGTGCCATTTCGGGGCGATTGTGCCAACTCCCCTCCCCAGCCAACTGAAACCCGGCACCGACCAACGGAAACACCGGCACCGGCCAACGGAAAACCTTCCCGATACATGCCCCTAGTAATGTGGGCGGGTTTTCCGAGGATGCGGGCAGGACCCCGGCTTAAAACTCAACTTTTACTAGGTGTTTGTAATCTTATCCCATGAATCCCCTGCATGCCAACCTTCCATAAAACATCTAAAAGAGGCTAGTATCGTACCGATTTTCATATCGGCTTTTTGGTGAATCGGCACATCCGTGGCTAGAGCCGTGCTTACAATTGCCTCAGACGTGTTTGGAACCTGGATTAAGGGGGTACTCTGGGTTAATATTCCAAATTGGTAAAGGGCCTGCCAGAAGGGCTAATGTTTCGGGATACCGTCATGAACAAAAAACTCAAAATCAAGGCAGGGCCGGTCAAGATCCGCAAGGTCTGGGCCATTAAACCCCAGGAGCGGGTGAAAAGGGACAACCGCCGCAAACTCAAGGAAAAGGCCCGCCGCCGGGAAAGCACCCTTCCTTAACAGGTTAATCTTACAAAACCAAGTTTTTTGCCACGGATTCAGGGGATGTGCTGATTCAACCCTGAAGCATTTAAGGAAATCGGCACTATACCGAACTTTCATTGAAGGCTTTAATGAGGTTCGGCATGCAGGGGGATGGCAAGGCATTTTTTACATGATGAATTTTAAATTTTTAATTTTAAGTTTTAAATGGAGGATTGCTTATCGATCGTGTTATATGGCTCAGCCAACGGCCTCCGGGAAAATCCGTTTTTCCGAGGTCCGCTGGCAGGGACATAACACCCTATGGGCGCAAGAGCCATGCTCTTGTCACGATCCGAAGTTTCTTTAAATCCCATGTATCCCATGCATGCCGACCTTCCTATAAGTAATTAAAGAGGTCGGTATCGTACCAATCTCTTAATAAGTTTTGAGGAAGATTGGCACATCCGTGGCTAAATAATATTTTGACTGGTGTGATTTGATCACAATATTCCGTGGAAAAAGAGGCCGAACTTGAAGGTTGAATTTGGATTGGGTCCGGCTTTGGAAACAGACCTGGACGCGGCCCGTCCTGTGGCAAGCCTCTTTAAAATGGCCTTACGGCAAAGGGGCCTGTTTATCGGCATCCTGGTCCTGGCAGGCTTTTCCAGCCTCCTTCTCCTTCTGCAACCCTTGCTTTACCGGGAAGCGGTGAATGACGTCGCAGGGGTGTTTGTCAGCAACAGCAAGGACGAGGGCTCCCTGGAGAAGGTTGAGGCCACCCTGCTGGAGGCCTGGAAGGCGAAAAAACCCCACACGCGCCACACAGTGGCGCACCGCACCGTCAAGCAGGCCATGACCACCCTGACGGTGGTCGTAGTTCTCCTCTCGTTGATTTCCCTTTTGGCGTCCTTCACCTCGGCCTGGGCGGAAATCATGACCAGCCGGGCTGGTCACGGCATGGAAAGGGCGGTCATCCTGGCCGCTTTCAAAAAGGCCCTTCACTTGCCTTTAAGCCGTGGCAGTACGGACAGGGCCTCGTTCTTGACCAAGCAAGTCGATCAGGTGGAACAGGTCGAGCCGGTCGTGACGATGCTGGCCTTAAGGGTCGGCCCAGAAGCAGTCCGCCTGGTTGGCATCCTGGCCATCATGCTTTACCAAAGCCCCCTCTTGGCGGCCCTGGCGCTGGCCCCCCTTCCCTTTTACGCCTGGGTGGCTGTGGCTTCCACCAAGCGCCTTGGGGTCAACCTGGATTCCTACTACGAGCAATGGCAATCCATCTCCGGCAGGATCTCCGAAAGCCTGGCGGGATTAAAGACCGTCAGGGCCAGCGGGGCGACCGTGCGCGAATTGAAGGCCCTCGAAAAGGAAACCCAAAGGGCCTACGCGGGAGCCGTCCAGAAGGACCGTTTGGGTTCCTGGTCCCTTTTCGGCCAGGAGTTCCTGGTCCAGGTGAGCAAGGCACTCGTGCTCCTGGTGGGCGGATGGAAGGCCTTTGAAAGACAGTTGACCCCGGGGGATGTGGTGATGTTGGTAGCCTATATCGACCAGGTTTACGACCCCTTGGATTCGCTATCGGGAATGGCGGTCGTGATCCAGGAACATATCGGGTCTTTCCGCCGGGGCCTTCGGCTGGCGGTCCGCAAGCCGGAAAACTTCGGCAATCATCCCTTGAAGCCGGGCCCGGGCCTAGTGAGTGTCGAGGGCTTGGACTACCAATATGGGCATGGAGCCAAGGTCCTGCGCCAAGTCTCTTTCTCCCTTCTTCCCGGAAAGTTGAACGCCTTGGTGGGGCCTTCCGGGTCCGGCAAGAGCACCTTGGCCGAGTTGATCCTGGGGCTGAGGCCGGCGACCCGCGGGAAAATCCTCCTGGACGGCCAGGACATCCATGACCTTGCCGAGGAAGACCTGCGCCAGGCGGCGTCCCTGGTTTCGGCCGACGGCGTATTGTTCAGCGCAACCCTGAGGGAGAATCTTTTATACCAGGTGCCTGGCACGAATGAACGCCGCTCTTGGGAGGCCTTGTCGGCGGCTGGTTTGGCGGATGTCGTCCGGGGCCTTCCCCTGGGCTTGAACACCTTCCTGGTCGATGGGCACGGCCCCTTGTCACTCGGCGAGCGCCAGCGTCTCCAGATCGCCCGGGCCCTGCTGGCGAAACCCCGGTTGATGGTATTGGATGAGGCGACTGCCAACCTCGACAAGGCCAACGAGGACCTGATCTTGAAAGCGCTCAAGGGTTTGCGGGGACATTGCACCATCCTGGCCTTGACCCACCACCCGGCCCTGGCCCGGGGCGCTGACCAGGTGATGGTGATCGAGAAAGGCAGGGTTCAGGTCTACAAGTCCCCCGCCTCAGCCCGGCGCAACGCCTTTTACAAGCGCATGATGAAATCTTAAGACGGTTCCCTGCCCTTGATGCTTCCCCATCGCATTTTGGGTTGAAACTTCGAAATGGCCTTTTTGTTTCCGATGAAAAGGTGCAATAGACAATGGGGAAAAAGAAAAGTTGCCGATTCAATATTATGATGCCGTTCGTTATCAGGCGCGGATTCAATGATGAGCGGCGAAAATTGACAAAACGCCCGGGCTTATATAGAATCTAGTCAGAATAGTCAGTTATTTTCTAAGGGGGGCCATCTATGACTTCATGGCAACTGCAAACCGCCAAGGCCAGGTTCAGCGAACTAATTCGAACAGTGAAAAACAACGGCCCGCAATCCATTACATTGCATGGCCGTGAGGAAGCTGTTGTGATTTCCAAAAAGGACTATGAGCGCCTGAGAAAAGCCAAACCCAACCTGGTTGAGTTTTTCAGGGATTCTCCTTTTCACGGCCTGGACCATCAGTTTCGAAGGAATAAATCCGTCTCCCGCAAGGTGAAGCTTTGAGATACCTTTTGGACACTAATGTCCTTTCCGAACTCTTTAAGAAACATCCGGAACCCAAGGTATCAAATTGGCTGAGGGGCGCGGACCAGGCCTCGCTTTACTTGAGCGTTTTGACCGTGGGAGAAATCCGCAAAGGAATTGAAAAAATGGAACACGGTTCCCGAAAAACCAAGCTTGTTCAATTCCTGGAAAAGGATATTCCGATTCAATTTGAGGAAAGGATATTACCGGTTGATCTCAAAGTTGCCGAAGTTTGGGGTCTCTTAGAAGCCCAGGCCAATCGCCCCTTGCCGACAGTGGACGCGTTTCTAGCCGCAACAGCAATTACCCACAATCTCACCTTGGTCACCCGTAATACCCAGGACTTTTCATTTACCGGATTGAAGCTTTTAAATCCCTGGTCTTGAAAAAAAGTAATGTCCATGACGGGGAGGGTAAGGTTAAACACAATTTTAAATTCTGAATTTCGAATTATGAATGAAGGTATAAATTAAAACTGGATAAAAAATCAATACTTCGGCAATTTCAGCATGGGTTTCGAATTTAAAGTTTCGAATTAAATGACTTGTCCACGGCGGGGATCCCAGTAGCAGAGTTGCCTCCCGGTTAGCAGAATCGTTTCGCGATACGCTACAGGGCAAGTTCGGCAACACGCTACGGGATACCCCTGAAGTGTGGCCCGTTGTTACGGGCCTCTACTTCAAATGGTCGCATTGATAAACGCGTCCATGATGGGGACCTTTCATGGATAAAGGGAGAAGGTTTGACAGTGGTAAATAAAAAGGGGGTTGTGATGAAGATAAACATCAAAGCGTTCGGATTGACTTGTGGTTTGTTGTGGGGCCTGGGAGTCTTAGGCTTGACTTGGTGGGTCATCCTTTTCGAGGGGTCAACCCACGACCTGATGTTGCTTGGACACATCTATCGGGGTTATGACATCAGCCCCGCCGGAAGTTTGATCGGGGCTGCTTATGGCCTGGTGGATGGAGGGGTGGGCGGTGTCGTTCTAGCCTGGCTTTATAACGTTCTCTGCGTCAGGTTCAAATGATCAGGGGTTGAGGAATAGGTTGTCCACAACGGGGAGGATTGTACAACAATTATGAATTTTGAATGTTAAATTTTGAATTTATAGACTTGTCCACGACTGGGAACCGAAGGGGCAAACAAATACATAGACATTCCAAACGGTTTCGGACAGTTTGCATGCCTATGTAATACAATGTTTTGAATTCCGGAGGTAACCATGCAAATTCGGGTTGTTTTAGAATACGACAAACAAACGAAATCCTACGCGGTCTATTGCCCCGAACTTCCTGGCTGTACAAGCTGCGGAGATACGGAAAAAGAGGCCATGAAGAACATCCATGAAGCCATTGAGCTATATCTTGAGCCTTCCCCGAAAATCCATTTCGCCAAAAACGCAAAAGTCAAAGCACTAGCCCTTTAACCTTGGTTCCAAATATCCCCGCCTTAAGCCGAATGAAATTATCCGAATACTCCGGCATAATGGTTTTTCCCTTGCCGCAAGCAAGGGGAGCCATCAAAAGTGGCGTAACTCCCAAACCGAAAAACAGGTCATCGTGCCATTTCATAAGGGAAGAGACCTCCCTCTTGGCACTCTCAAAAGCATCATCGAAGGCAGCGGTATCCCCCTTGAAAATTGGTCGTAGATTCTTTTGTTGTCCACGACGGGGAGCGTCAAGCCCTCCCCCTTCGCCCATTGGCTTCTGGTGACAGGCCGGCTTGTCGCAGGGATCGTGGACAGGCGAAAGATCGATTTACCTTGTTATTAGGCTGTTCAATTCGCAGCATATTAATATCCACCTCAATAAATGTTTTGTAAAATGCCGGCTAAGAATCTAAACAGGAAAGGAAATTGACATGTACCGATTAACCATAAACCGGATTTTGAAATCGGTACGATACCAGCCTCTTTTAATTCTTCATGGGAGGCTGGCATGAACCGAGTTCAATCATGGGCGATGGCGCTGGGGGCGGTATTAACCGCGTTTTGGCTGGGGGGCTGTTCCAATAATACCACCAACCCGACTGGCCCCGTTAACACCCACTGGGTGACCGTGGGAAGCGCTGGTTTCTCAGCCGGACCCGTCACTTATATCTCCATTGCCTTCAACGGTACCACGCCCTACGTAGCCTATGGGGACGGGGGAAACGGGGGCAAGGCCACGGTCATGATGTACAACGGGAGCGCCTGGACATCCGTGGGGAGCCCGGGGTTTTCCGCCGGGGGGCCCTCCTGGATCTCCATGGCCATGTACGGGGGCTACCCCTATGTTGCTTACGCGGATTCGGGATACTACAACTACGGCATGCTGATGACCTTTAACGGGAGCAACTGGGTGACAGTAGGCGGGGCGAGCTTCAACGGCGCGAATGCCGTTAACATGTCTTTGGCCTTTAACGGCTCCACGCCCTACGTGGCTTTTATAGACGGGGCTTATGGCAATGGGAATTCGGTCATGATGTATAGCGGGACCAGTTGGCAGTACGTGGGGACGCCTGGCTTTAGCTCGGGCCTTTACCCGGCCCTGGCCTTCAATGGAAGCACGCCCTATGTGACTTTCGGTTCTTCGGTGATGGATTACACCGGGGGAAGTTGGTGGTATGTGGGGAGCGCGAGCTTTGCTTCCGGATATATCCTTTATAACGCCATCGCCATCAACGGAAGCACGCCCTATGTGGCTTTTCAAGACGAGAACCTGAGAACCACGGTCATGTCGTACAACGGGAGCAGTTGGGTGAACGTGGGAAACCCGAGTTTTTCCGCCGGGCAGGTTTGGTACATCAACTTGGCCTTCAACGGGTCCACGCCTTATGTGGCCTACCAGGATGGGGGGAATAACGGCTCATCCACGGTGATGACCTTCAACGGAACCAAATGGGTGAACGTGGGGAGCCCTGGGTTCTCTCCCGAGGGAGCTTTTTACACCTCGATGGCCCTCAATGGCTCCATCCCTTACGTGGCTTTCGCGGATTCGAACCACGGCGGCAAGATTACGGTCATGAAGTACAACCCTTAAAAGACCAATGTTAGAAATTTTTGTCCACGACGGGGACCCAGCGTGAACAGTCAGTAGTACTGACTATCTTATTTGAAAATGTTTCCCCGGAACTTTCTTTAAGCGGCATATTTCCTAATTCGTATCTCCGCGATAAGACCCACCGCTTCAATAAGCCTTAGAACCCGATCAATGGTTACCTTCCGTAAACTGCCCGAAAGAATACCCGTCACGGCGCTCCTCGGGAGCTTTGCGCGCTTCGCGAGTTCCAGATGAGTTATTTTCTTAACTTGAATGGCTTGCAAAACAGCTGTTATCAGTTGTGCTTTGATAATAGCTTCCATTCCTCTCGCTGGAGAAATACCCGCCAATTTCGCAATTTCAACCGCCGTACTTTTATGTTTCATCTTTTCACTTCCCTCAAGCGTTTTTTCGCCAAATCAATATTCGGCATCGGCGTCTTCTTGTCTTTTTTCGCAAAAGCATGAACCAAATAAATTATTCCTGCGCCAACCAAAACATAGATCACCCGGTAAATTCCCGCGCGATCCCTGAATCTTAATTCATGAACACCCTTTCCAATTGAAGGCATCGGCCGGGATAAGGGCATGGAAAGCGTGTGACCTTCATCCAAACGCGCTAAAGCGTCAGCGAGATCTTCCCGTACCTCTTGGGGGAATTCCGCGATCTCTTTCACGCATTGTGGCAGCGGTGATATCACTTGATTATAGTCTCACAAATGAGACATTCGGTCAAGCGCACCACTTTTCTCCGGCCTATGGCCTTTTTGAAGGGGGCTCCAACTAACTCAAACCATAGGGTTCGGCTTGAAGCCTCAGCACAGAGGCTTGAGGGTTCGCGGCGGGTGTTCTCGTCTTTTTTAATCAAAAGGGTAAAATCATGTGAAAGGCTTGTCCATGACGGGGACCCCAGTTGCGGGATTGCCTCCCTGTTAGCAGAATCGTTTCGCGATACGCTACAGGGCAAGTCCGGCAACACGCTACGGGGTACCCCTGAATCGTGGCCCGCTACAGCAAGCCTCTATTGCCAAAAATTCCCCTTCCGGCATTTGAGAGGCCTTTTCCCGGGTCAGTCCCCATTGATCGCTTTTAAGATCCCCGAAATCGGCCCTTGACACATGCATATCAAAATTGCATATTGATGCATATGAGAACAACATTGAACATCGATGACCATCTATTAAAAGAAGCCGGTCAAATGACGGGCGTGGCCGAAAAGACCTCCCTGGTCCGCATGGGTCTTGAATCCCTCATCCGCCGGGAAGCCGCCAAGCGGCTTGCGGCCATGGGCGGAACCGATCCCCGCGCTTCCGCGCCTCCCCGCAGGCGGCGAGCCGTTAAAGCGTAATGCTTGTCGATACTTCAGTGTGGATCGACCACCTCCATTCCCCGGACGCGTTTCTCATTTCCCTTTTGGAAAAGGACGAGGCCCTTACCCACCCTTTTATCATTGGCGAATTGGCCCTGGGACATTTTAAAAACAGAAGCCAAATCCTGCACGACCTCCAATTACTGCCCCGCGTGTTTCCCGCTTTAAATCCGGAAGTCATGGACTGGGTTGAGAAGCACCGCCTTTACGGCAAAGGCATCAATTGGGTGGACGCTCATTTATTATTTTCCTGTTCCTCGGATCAATCTGAATTTTGGACCCGGGATAAGGCGTTGTGGGCCGTCAGCCGCTCATTAGGCGTTAAAATCCGCACGGCACATTAAAAAGGAGCCATAACTCCCTTCAAAATTGAGGTCATTTTTTGTCCACGACGGGGAGATCCTCGTTCCACATTGATAATAGTTGTCCACGATGGGGAGCGCCACGCTCCGCAGCGTGACGCAGTGGGAGTGGACAATGAAAAATGAGGAATAGCTTGATAACTTGGAGACCTGAATAAGGTGGCTATTATGATTATCGAAACCCCAATGATCACATTGGAATTTGACCCGGTCCACGTGGCGGCTACGGTCACCCGTGTCGCCAATCCCGCCGGTCGTTATAAAGTGGGGGATGTTATCAGAGGCAAAAGCGCCGACGGCGCCAAATTCGGCTATAACTTTTCAATTAAAAACGAAGCTGGAGAAGTGATTTTAAAAACGGATACGGTAAAAAAAGTCATTGTCTAAAATTTAAGGTCAGAAGATATTGTCCACTGACGGGGAGGGTAGTAAACCAATTATGAATTTTGAATTTTAAGTTTTGAATTAAATGGCTCGTCTACGATGGGGAGGCGTAAAATTAAAAAGTATATTTATCTTTTAACCTTGTTATTTATTCCCGTTTTATCAATCGGGGTGCCCACTGAAAGTTATAAGCTTTTGATCCATTCGGATTATAAGTATTCCATGGATCTCTACAAAATTTATCCATCGGGTGCCGTCATAACCAAAAAAGTTAAGTTTGATGAAAGTCAATTTGCGCGAATAGGGGATTTCGCACTCTCAAACGACCAAAAGCGAATCATCATAACGCGGTGGGATAATTCCATATGGCTTTATGGCGTTGATGATGGAATTCAAAAAAAGATATTTCAGTGTCCATTCGGGTCCCGGGAATATTACTACATGTTCTTTAACGGGGATCGAAACCGTATTTGGAACCCCGAGGACACGAAATTTTCTTTTTTCATCGGTAGCCGTTTGAAGCCGGAGGGTGATTTGCTGCCCCGGCCTATACCGACCCCAGACCCAACCGTAACTGAAACCCTAAAAAACGAAGGTAATTATTGTTTTGACTTTAAGATGAATGAATACCGTCTTATGACCCAATCTGAATTTGAGACTTTCGCGTCTTCCCAGGCCGAAGAACGCAATGATTATTTAAAATTAAAACCGTCCCCTTCCGGGAAGCATAACGCCTCTTTCCGGCTGGCAGGTCCCAATAAGGATTTCGACCTTTTGGTTGACAACGTTTCCGCGTTCCATTTTGAGGAGCCACCAAATGGCTATTTTTGGCTTCATGGGTTTTGGTTGAGTGAAAAAGCTTTTTTAGTTTTGACACGCCACTGGTTTTCGGTGATCGACGTTCAAACGGGGAAGTTGGTGAACAAAACGGACTTTGATTCAAATTAACTTCTGGATGATTGAAACTTGTCCATGATGGGGATCCTGATTGGACAAATCCATGTTGGAATGAGCATTACTCCGTGAAAGTTTCAGCGGTTCCCTTCCGGTTTTGCCTGCGCGCCTCGTCCGCCAAACAAGTCAACTGCCATCCTCAACGGTTGACCGTGCTCATGTCGGCATATCTCGCTCCGGACGTCGCTCCCCTGGGGAAGGCCTTGTCCAGCCGGCTCAAATCGGCGGGGGTCAAGACCACCTCCAAGGCTCCCAGGTTTTCCTCCAGGCGGTTTCTTTTCTTGGTCCCAGGTATGGGCGCGATGTCTTCCCCTTGGGCCAAGACCCAGGCCAAGGCCAATTGGGACGGGGCGCATCCCTTCTCAGAAGCCAGCTTTTGGGCCTCCTTTACCAGCTCCAAATTCTTCGCGAAGTTCTCTCCCTGGAAACGGGGGTGGAACCGCCTCCAATCATCCTCCGGCAAGTCCTCTAATTTCTTGAAAGACCCCGTGAGGAATCCCCTGCCCAGGGGGCTGTAAGGAACGAACCCGATCCCCAACTCCCGGATGGTTTTTAATATTTCCACTTCCGGGTCCCTGCTCCAAAGGGAATATTCAGTCTGGAGGGCGGAAATAGGATGGACCTTGTGGGCCCTGTGGATCGTGGCGGGGGCGGCTTCCGAGAGCCCCAGGTACTTGACCTTCCCCTGCTTGACCAATTGGGCCATGGCGCCCACGGTTTCCTCGATGGGGACGGTATTGTCCACCCGATGCTGGTAATACAAGTCGATGGTGTCAACGCGAAGGCGCTTGAGGGAGGCGTCACAACATTGGAACACGTACTCGGGCTTCCCGCAGACCCCCAGGAATTTCCCCTCAGGGGAGCGCTGGTTCCCGAACTTGGTGGCCAAAACCACCTGGTTCCTTTTGCCCGCGATGGCCTTCCCCACCAATTCCTCGTTGGTAAAAGGCCCGTACATGTCGGCCGTATCGAGGAAATCCACCCCCAGTTCCAAAGCCCGGTGAACGGTGGCGATAGATTCCTTTTCATCCCTCCCGGAGTAAAAATCGGACATCCCCATGCATCCCAGCCCCAGCCGGGAGACTTTCAAACCTTGGCGTCCCAACATTACTTTTTTCATCACCAGCTCCTTGACCCATGGATTCCCGGATTCCAGGCAAACATAATGTTTATTGTTACACCTCTCCAAAATAATTTCTAGCCACGGATGTGCCAATCTACCATAAAGCTTATAGGGTGATTGGTACGATACCCCCTGAAATGGCAAAGCCATTTCCTCTTTGATTACTTATAGGAAGGCCGGCATGCATGGGATTCATGGGAATTAAAACGCATTTTGATCATGTTCTATGGTTAAGCTGACAGCCGATGGAAAAATTAATTTTTCCACGGTCTGTAGGCTTGACCATAACGCCCATCGGGCGCAAGAGCCATGCTCTTGTCATGATCTGAGACATTTTTGAATTGTTCATTTGTATTCATCCCCCTGCATGCCGAACCTCATTAAAGCCTTCAATGAAAGTTCGGTATAGTGCCGATTTCCTTAAATGCTTCAGGGTTGAATCAGCACATCCCCTGAATCTGTGGCCAAAAACTTGATTTTGATTATCTTTGTTCCATTGATTTTGTTTTATTTGGGCAGCTATGGGTTGTTTTCCAAGTCTTCAATCAAGCGAAAGACATAAGAATTTATCCATGCTTAATGCCTTCTTCACAGGCATCGGTCCTTTATCCTGCAAAAAAACGTCTTTCAACGTAAAATAAACCCATGAAAAATTTCCTTTTACCTGTCCTCTTTATATTGCTATTCGCCGTTTCGCGGTCCGCGGGAGCCTCGGAGGATCTGGAAATCCCCAACTTCAGCCTCTTGGGCCAGCTGGGCGGAAGTGAATGCACCGGGTTCCTGGGAAATGGAATTCCCTATCCCGAGGGCGGGCTTTGGTTCGGGATCGGCCTCTCCAACCGCTGGGACGGCTTGTGGGGTTTCGATTACAACTCCATGCCGAGCCAGGTCATCACCATGCCCAACCACGACATTAACCTCAACCTCAATTCCAACCCCAATCCCGTCACTATCATCCAAGTCCAGCCCACCGATGACTTCGCCCTCACCGTGAACGCGCGGTGGTATTTAAACGACAAATATGATTTCAACCGCCATCACTTCAACACCGCCCCTTACCTGGTCGGCGGGATCGGGATGGATATGGTGGTGGACCCATACCCCAAGCCGGACAAAGGCAATTTTTACGGAAATCCCCTGGACGTGTTGTTATCAGCCAATGTGGGAGTGGGGATGGACTTTCCCCTTTGGGACAGGAAACAATGGTTCCTCTACGCGGAAGGCATGGATCATTTCATTTTTTGGCAGGGTTTGACCAAGGTCTATTCCATTAGGGTTGGTTTCAAGATCATGCTGGACACGGCCCACGTGGACCCCTTCAGGGGAATGCTTCAATAAAAGTCACACCAGTCTAAAATAGACTTTAGCCACAGATGCATGGGATACATGGGATTTAATCAGGTTCGGCAAGTACTTATCCGATTCGATGTTTACAAAGATATCCCCCCTTTGAAAAAGGGGCCTTGCGGTTTGAGGGTACCATAGGGGGTTTTCCCTATGAGCGCCTTTGGGCGGGGAGTATTAGCTTTTGTTGAGTAACACCCAGAGGCTAACTTCCCCTCTATCCCCCTCTTTCAGAGGGGGAAGATTAAAAAAATCAATAGACCACAGATGCTTTGTATTTATGCATAAAAATTTATCTTCCCAGGCCGTGGTCCAGGGCTAAGCGAACCCATCTTCCGATCTCCGGCGCCTGGCTCAACCTGGGTCCCGCCACATTCAGGATTTTGGGCTGGTGGAAGGCTAAAAATTCCCGGAACAATCGAAGGCTGTCCCCTCCCCAGGATAGTTGAATCCAGGGCTTGAAGTGTTCGGAAGCGAGCCTGGCAGTCAGGAGCGACCCGCCCGTCAAGACCGGAAAAACAGTCAGGATGATCGTGGCATCCGAATCCCGCGTATTCCTTTCGGTTCTTTCCGCGTAATCAGCCGAGGGGGTTTCCTGGAGCAGGTACTTGTTCGGAATCCTTCCATCCTCCGCCTTTCGTCCCTTGGGACACCATCCCCCATGCGGAATATTGTGAAGGATAGCCCAATCCAGCGACTCCCGGTCCGCGCCGGTTTGTCCCCCGGAAATGATTTTTTCAACTGACGATGAGTTCATTTTACCCGCGGTTTTCCGACCGCCGGATTACGCGGTCCCTTCCATTTCAGCCTCGGAGGCCGCCATGGCCTCATTTTCCATCTGGCGCTTGGCGATCAGCATCATGTCGCGGATCATGTTGGCGATGCGGGGGTAATTGCGGATATCCCTGCTGGCCAGGGCCCTCTCGAAAAAGCGCCTGGCTTCCTTGAACAAGCCCCGGCGGCGGTTCAATTCCCCGATCAGGTAAAGGATTCCCGGCTCCCCGAGTTTCTCCGGCAGGTCTCCCCCGTTCTCATGGAAATCCTGGTAAGCCTTGGCGGCCTCGGCCATGGCGGCCATCTCCTTTTCACGGTCCTTGGCCAGGCGGTAAATCCAGACCAGGTGCATGCAAAGGCCGGCCATTGCGCCCCGGTCCAGGAAATTCCGCCTTTTTAAAAAGGCGATGGCCAGTTCGTGGCGGACGGCCGCCACCGCTGGGGTACTGGAACCCAGCTGGAAAATATCCGGTTTTTTCTTTCCGGAACTCCTGATCTTTTTGGTGGCTTCCATGATCTTCGGCTCGTACTCCACCCGGACTTTCTCGAACTCCTCGTTGCGGGCGGCGTAGGTGCAATTCGGGCAGGCGGTGATGGCGTACAAATAGGCGCATTCATCCTCGTAAATATTCCCGAAATCCGTTTCCTTCTCCTTGATCTTGATGACCGAGGCGCGCATTCGGGTGGTCTCGAATTCCGCGCGGCAAAATGGGCATTTCGTTTTTTTATTCCAGAGGGGTGTGCTCATTCATATTTCTCCATTAAGAATAGTGGGGGAATCAATACCATCATACCGGCTTTTATTTGGCAGGGTTTGGAAAATAAATAAGGGATCGCGGGAGGCAGGATGGTCAGAGCCTAGGATTTCTCATCTCAAGACGAGCCATTTTCCATGGCACTTGATCCCCTGGGACGTCGTGACAACGATGTAATAAAGCCCGTTGGATAACGCTTTGCCCCACGAGTCATTCGTGCTCAACTCCACGCTTTCACCAGCCGGGACAGCCCGGAACGTTTTTTCCCCGATCATCCTAAAGGTGGTGGTAAATACCTTGACCGTCACATCCGCCGTGCCGGTGAAAGGCACGAATATTTGCAGGGGGCTTTGGTCCCTCAAGGGATTCGGGTAGATCAAGGGATGCCTTGAGTCCGGCAGGGGTAAAAAAGTCTTCGTGGGCGTGGGGGTGGACGTGAAAGTGTGCGTGGGCGTCGGGGTGCAGGTGTTTCCGGGATACCCGCAGGGATAAGGGGTGGGGGTCGGGGTCGGGGTGCTGGTGGGTGTCATATAGATGTCCCCGTATAAAATACCCCGGCCATTGGTGCCGATGTACATGCGGCCATAAACTGTTTCGTCCCCCTCCGCGAATTCAGCCCCGCCGTACTGGTGATTGGCGTCGTTAATCCGGGTCCAAGAGGCCCCGGTTCCATCGTCATTGCGGTAGAAACCATAGGTCCCATTCACCGTTCCCCCCAAATAGACGGCCGGGTGGTAGGCCGGGGGCGCGCCGTTGGCCGAGATCCCGAAACCCACGGCGGAGGCCCCTGAGACATTGGCGATTTGAGTGGTGGTCACGGGCCCAAGGCCCACGTTCGTGAAGCGGTAAAGGCCGCTCTGGGTCGGCACCCAGACTTCCCCGGCGATCCCAAAAACGGCCCTGGGCCGGTTGGACGATAATCTCCCCGCGTAAGTTCCCGCGGCGGAGAAGCTCACCCCGCCATTGGCGCTCACGTAAAGCGTGTTTCCCGATTTGGAAACGCAGTAGAAAATATTCCCGTTCACCCGGTCCGAGGCGGTCTGGTAGGTCACCCCCGTGGACAGGCCCGTGCTTCCCGTCCAACTCGCGCCGTAGTTGGTGGAATAAGCCGGTGGATACCCTGGTACCGCCCAGAGAATCGCGCTCCCATCCGCGGCCACCGAGATCACACCGTTGGGATTGCCCGTGGAATATCCGGTGGGATTTGTGGCGAAAGGCGTCCAACTCACCCCATTATTGGTGGAATAGCCGCCGGCTTGGGAACTCACCGACAGGCCGTGTCCCTCCCGGGCCACGATATTGGGGTTGAGCTCCGCGTAATCAATGGCGTCAGTGGTGCTCATTTCCGGGTTACAGTACATTCCCCCCGAGGGGGATTGTCCGAGGTTCGTGTGGCGCATCCCGGAGATGTCCCCCATCGCGCTGAAGAGAACCCCTCCCGCCGCCGAGGAGGTCATGTCGGTCTGGGCCGTTTGCTCCAGGCCCTGGTTGGTGAAGGTCCAGGTCACGGCCGAGGCGTTAATATTCGCGCTGGCCCAAACACCCCCTCCCGTGTTGTAGACGGCGTTGTTGGAATTGAAGGGGTCGATCTTGACGTCGGATTCCCAGCCTAACCCCGATACCCTTGACCCGCAGAAATAGGCCCACTGGGCGCTGGTGGGGTCGTAATTCTCGTAGGGTCCCGAGTTCCATCCCAAATCCATATTGCCGATGACGGACCAGCTGACACCCCCGTTGGAGGTCATGTAGATATGGTCTGGGCCGCTCCACCAATCCAAAGTGGAGACCACAACATGTTGGGCGTTTTCGGGATCAACGCAAATGCCCCCGTATCCCCCCTTCCCGGTTGGAGGTCCGGGCAGGGTGAGCTGGGTCCAAGCCAATGTGGAGGTGTTCAGCTTCCAAACCTGGCCACGGGTGACACCGTTGGGGCCGTATCCCCCTCCGTCATAAGCAATCCACAGGTTCCCGTCGGTCCCGAGGGACGCGTGAGGGGGGACCATATCGACGGGACCGCCAGGAACGAGAGCCCAGCTGACCCCCGCGTTCACGGAACAATAGAGGTTGCTGTTTCCCGAGTTCATGGCCTCCGCGCCCACGAAAAGGGTTTCGGCCCCGGATGAGGGGTTCCCCCCCGGAAGGAAAATCACCCAGCTCAAGCCGTAACCCGCGTCCCCGCTCACGGGGAAACTGGCGGCCTGGTTCCAAACGGCCGCGGAGTCGGTGCTTTTCCAAAGGCCGTTGCTCCGGGAGGCGAAATAAAGGATGTTGTTCGAGTTCGGGTCAACGGCCAGACGTTCCCCGGCGTTGCGCCCGTCGTTATTCCCGCCGATAAAAACCGGAATGGAATACTGGGTCCAACTATCGCCCTGGTTGGAGGAGGCGAGGATGTATCCATCCGTGTTGTTGTAAGTCTCGCCGACGGCCGCATAGACGTTATCGGCGTTCACCGGGTCCGGGGCGATGCTTTCCCCCCCGTAGAGGTTCCAATCGCCGAGAAAGTCCGTGAGGGGTATCCAAACCTGGTGGAAGTTATCCCATCGGTAGAGTCCCCCCATGTCAGTTCGGGCATAAAGAAGTCCCTGGGACACGGGGCTGTAATCCACCCCGGACACGTACCCTCCCCCCAGGATGACAACATTGTTCCAGGTATAACTTTGAGCCAGGACATCGGAACATCCCAAACCCATCGAGAGGAGAAGAACGAAAATTTTAAAGATTTTAAAATTGTAGGATCGCAAAGCATTAAAGCCTTTAATGAAGTTGTCGGATAATGTGACCGATTCAATTTCCTGTTGTTCCCGTCTAAATCCCAGGCGTTAAGACAACGAGGAATAAAGACGAATGATAACCGCGGGATTATACCCGTGGAACCATGAAATTCATATTCCACCAGGTAGGCCTCTATCTAATTTATATAAGTAACCGACAAAAATCCGGAGTATGAACAGGGATTGAATGGTTTTGTCATTTCGGCTTAGAACACTCAAGCGGCCGTGGAAACGGTTTCATTAATACCTTGCCCGAGATTTCCGTTATTGAATGGTATAATGATGTAAGAAACGGATGATTTATTTATAATTCGTTTCTCATTATTCCCACCGCGGGCTTGCCCCGACTGATATAACCCGGAATAAAACTTAAGAGAGCGGAGAATTTTGGATGAACATGAGAATGAATGTTGTTTTATTAGCCGAAACGATTTCCAGGACTTTCTTAAGAGCTTTCATAGGATTCTTCTTAATAGCAGGACTTATTGGGGTTTCTTACCAACCGGTTCAAGCGCAAATATCCAATATGTGTGTCACACAGGGCGGTCAATACCCTTGGTACACCACAAATTCCCCATCCTATACCGTGCAGGAAAATTACTGGAATACCGGCTGTCCAGGCACTCAATGCATGAACGTCAATACCGCGAACGGGGATTTTTCCGTTACGGAATTCACTTCCAGTTGCGGCAACAATGTGGCTACTTACCCCTCCATCTACTATGGCTGCCATTTCGGGAATTGCAGTAATTTCACCAACTTGCCGATGCTGGTGAGCGCCGTCACCTGCGCCACCTCCAGCTGGAATTACACCATTAACATGGGAAACTATGACGTGGCCTACGACATCTGGTTTAGTACCTCCACCGATACCAACAATGGATATGCCGGCGGCGCCGAAATGATGATTTGGCTGAATTATAACAACGCCAGCCCCGCCGGCGCAGAGAAAACCACCGTCTCTATCGATGGATACAACTTTTATGTTTGGGAGGGCGCGGTCGGAAACCCCAGCTGGACCTATATCGCCTATGAACCCATTGTCTCAACTATAGGAGCAGGTGTTACTAATCTGAACCTTTTGAATTTTTTCAACGACGCGGTTAGCCGCGGATATATCAGCACATCCTGGTACCTGGCTGCGATTGAGGCGGGAGTTGAGATCCACTCTGGCGGTTCTACTTTCAACTACACCAGTTCCGGTTTCTCGGCTTATGTCAACAACGGATGCGGCACAGGGCCCACTTCAACCCCTACAGCCACCAAAACCCAAACCAACACACCGACCATCACCTATACACCCACCATCACTCACAGTTTCACCCCATCCTTCACGCGAACTTTCACGGGAACCTTCACATCGACCCCGACTCCAACGGCTACCCCCACCATCACTAATAGCCCAACTCCTTGGCCGACCGACGTGCCTACTTTCACTCCCACGGATACTTACACAGCCCCGCCCAACGCGACCCCTACTCTCACGAACACCCCAATCCCACCTCCAACCGCGACACCCACCAACCCAACGGCTGTCATCAACAAACCTATCATCTACCCCAATCCCTGGACGGGGCTGGGAAATCCTTCCGCGCCTTCTTACATCAACATCAATCCCACGAATCCATCCTTCATTGAAAACCTCCAAGTGTCCGTTTACTCCCTGGCCTTCAGGAAAGTCGCGGAATGGAATTATCCCTCATGGACGCTTGGAAATGGGATTCCGATTTACAGCCAGGACCAAGGAGGCAATCCCCTCGCCAACGGGCTTTACTACGTTGTTGTGACGACTCCCGCGGATAAAATCGTCTTGAAATGGCTTATCTTCCGTTAAACCCCAAATAGAGACACGCTTTAATGCACTCTCCCTGAAATACTTTTTTGGCAGGGCTTTGCGTTGATCAGGAATGGCGTATGAGCCGTCAAAATTGGTAACATAGATGCCCCATGGACCAAACCAATTTCGATGCAGTAAATAAAACGCCAGTCCCGTCTGTCATGAATGTTCCGACAGTGAAAACCCCCATCCCTTGGATTTACGCCCTCCTTCCAGCGCTTGCGGCCTTCCTGTTTTATTTGCCTGTCATCAACAACG
Organism: candidate division FCPU426 bacterium; assembly: GCA_963796105.1. Taxonomy (GTDB): domain Bacteria; phylum Oederibacteriota; class Muellerivitia; order Muellerivitales; family Muellerivitaceae; genus CAWCKJ01. Next base: position 175,531 of record CAWCKJ010000006.1, on the reverse strand, counting down.
GCCTCGTGAATTGGGACGACTCGGAATCCATCATCAGCAACATCCACATCCGCGCCTTGAGCCTTCAAAATCTCAAATGGATGCTGACGACCTTCTACACGGGCAATTGGCTTCCCCTGACCTGGTTGTCCTTGGCCCTGGACTTTCGGATGGGAGGGCTCAACCCCAAAATCTTCCATCTCACCAATTCGATTTTTCACTCGGCCAACACTTTCCTGGTTTTCCTGGTTTGCTGGAAAATCCTGAGGCTGGCCGCCGGCAAAACACCAGACCCTGAAACCGCCGGGAACCGGACATTTGAAACGCAGGTTGCCTTATTGACCGCCTTGCTTTTCGGCCTTCATCCCATCCACGTGGAATCCGTCGCCTGGGCGACCGAACGGAAAGACGTGCTTTACGCCCCCTTCTATCTCCTGGGGATTCTCGTTTATTTGAAGTACGCCCAGGCGCCCGCCAGGAAGCGGACGTTGTTATGGGCCTGCGCGGGGCTATACGTTTTATCCTTCATGGCCAAGCCCATGGCCGTGACCCTGCCCCTAGTTTTCTTGGTTTTGGACTTCTGGCCCCTGGGACGCTTTCAAACCGAACCCCGCAAAAGCCTGGTTGAGAAAATACCCCTCTTCATCCTCACCCTGCCGGCGGGACTTGTGACCATGATTTCCCATGTCAAGGGCCGGGCGCCGGAATACATCCCGGAGCACTTCTGGCTGATGAATTGCTGCCGTTCCATTGTTTTTTACCTCTACAAAATGATCGCGCCTTTTAACCTCGTGCCTTTGTATCCCTTCCCCCGAAACATGGACGCCTTTTATTTCGCCGAGGATTTCCTGGCGATTCTGGCTGTTGGCCTGATCAGCTTCTTTTGCTATCGTTACGCGAAAAAAGCGCCTTATTTCTCCTCGGCCTGGTTGTATTTCCTCGCGACCCTTTTTCCCGTTTTGGGTTTGATTCAAGTCGGGAGCCAAACCGCCGCCGACCGTTATACATACCTTCCCTGCCTTGGCCCCTTTCTTCTTTTGTCAGCGGGACTCTGGAAATGGCTTTCACCCCGCCGGGTTTATTTCACGGCCGCAATGGCGCTTTTGGTCCTATTGCTTGGCTTTGGGACTGTCAAGCAAATCGGCGTTTGGAAAGACTCACTTTCCTTATGGAAATGCGTGGTGAGTGTCTACCCGAATGATTCAGGCCTTGCCCTCACGAATTTGGGTCTCATCGATGTCAAGAGCGGAAAGATGGACGAAGCAATGGACGAGTTCAACCGCGCCACGGCCATACCCCCGCCCCTGGCCCTGACTCATAACGGCATAGGGACTGTTCTTTTTTACAAGGGCCGCGCCGAGGAGGCGGTCAAGGAATTTAAATACGCCTTGACGCTGGACTCCGAATATATCCCATCCCACCGTAACCTTTGGTACGCCTACCAGAACCAGGGCCGCTACCAGGAGGCTCTGGCGGAAATCCTCGCGGTGGTCAAGTTGGACCCAGACGCTCCAGAAAACCACAACAGTTTGGGGGCGACTTATTGGTCTTTGAAAAAATGGGAGGAAGCCAAGGATGCTTTCAAGACCGCATTCACCCTGGAGCCTCAAAACACCGATTACCTCCTCAATCTCGCGACGGTCTGCAGCCAGGAGGGAAAACCGGATGAGGCGATCGAGTGGTTCCAAAAGGCGACAACTCTCAATCCCGTAGAGCCTGTTTATTATTTGAAACTGGGTGAGATTTACCTGAGCAAGGGGATGAAATCCAAGGCTATTGAGCTTTTGCGGACCGCCTCGAATTTAAATCCGGTTAAACCCAAAGTCATAGAGGAACTTGTTGACGCATTTAAAAAAGCGGGGTTATCCGACTTGGCCAAACAATACGCAAACAAAGCCAAGTCCTTGAGTGGAGTTAACAACAAGTAGCCCCTCTGACTCTCCATAATTTTCCGGCAAAAAAGACCCTGCTAAAATCATCCCCGTTTTTCAATTCGTTTTAACGAAAAATCGAAATAAATCGCGGTTCATGGTACCGGTTTCAGGTTGTCATGAAAAATTTCCAATTTCGGACTATTTCCTTCAGCGAATAAAAGTATGTGAGTTTTGATGGTATAATTCCTTCAATCATTACATCGATTTCAATTAACAAACAAAGTTTTAACTAAAACTTTTGCTATAAAACAGGGGCATTTAAAACGTTTTTCATTACCTAAATATTTCAAGCGAGTGAACTCTCTTTGAAACATTCTTACATCCAATCGTTTAACTTTAGGCTTCTTCTCGCTTCCGCGTTTTTAGCGGTCTTCCTTGAATTTTCCACCCACCCAGCCGATGGCGCCGCCGCATCAAGCTGTGTCCAATACACGAGTTGGACCTGCAGTAACAATTACATCGTGCAAACCGATTTCTGGAACTTGACTACCTGCGGCGGCACCCAGTGCGTGACCCTTGACACTACCACCGGGAACTTCGGCGTCACGGAAGGCCCTAATGCCTGTGACCCCAATGTGGCCACCTGGCCGGATATCTATTACGGAAGCCATTATGGAGCCGCCAGTCCCGGCACGAACCTGCCCATGTTGGTCAGCGCCGTCACATGCGCCACCACAAGCTTCAATTTCACCCCCACCTACACCGGAAGCTGGGACGCGGGCTACGATGTCTGGTTCAGCACCTCCACCAATACAACCAACGGCTACACCGGCGGCGCCGAAATCATGCTTTGGCTTGGATACATGGGGGATACGCCATTACCCGCGAATTCGGTTACGGTGGTTAAAGGATTATCTCTCGCCGGCAATTACTGGAACCTCTATGAAACCCCATCCGCGACCCTGGGTTGGACTTATATGTCCTACCAAGCGGCCGATTCCGCGGGAAACCCTGCCACTTTCACTTCCGTGTCCAATTTGAACCTTCTGGCGTTCATCAATGATTCCGTCTCCAGGGGCTATGTCAATACCTCGTGGTATTTGGCAGCGATTGAAGCGGGCATCGAATTAAGAACCCTGGGAATTCCCTTCGTCGCAAGCGGGTTCAACGCCTATGTCAACAGCGGCTGTGTCACAGGCGGGGGTTCCACACCGACCTTTACGCGCACTTTCACCCCGGGAAACACCCCGACTTTCACCCCGACATTGACCCGCACCAATACCCCTACTCCCACCCGAAGTTCGACCCCCACGCCGACTCCGACCAATACGTCCACTACTACCTATACAGCCACTCGAACCTCTACAAGCACGCCTACCAATACTTCGACCTCGACTTCCACTCGCACATACACAGCCACCCCAACCCCGACCGCGACTCCTACCCCAACAACCACGGCGACATCGACTAATACGCTGACGCGGACCCCCACACCCACAACAACCACGACCCTCACCAATACCGCAACTTTCTCCTCAACACCCACTAGGACCAGCACGCCCACTTCCACCAGCACCCGAACCAATACCCCCACTCCTACGAGCTCCGCGACCAACACCTCTACCATTACCGCCACTTCCACTCCCACCCCGACTAGGACCAATACGGCCACCCCAACCCCGACCGCAACTCAAAGCAACACCTTCACCCCAACCGCCACTTTAACCCCCACAAATACTCTGACCCGGACATCCACCCCCACTCTTACCAGTACCCCCACCGCGACAATGACATCAACTTCCACCAATACCGCAACCCCCACTTCCACCGCGACAAGGACCAATACGGCCACCCCAACCCCGACCGCGACTCAAACCAACACCTCCACAACAACTTCCACCCCGACTTCATCCAATACCATGACTCGGACATCAACACCCACTCTTACCAATACTCTCACATCGACTTTAACTGCTACTTCAACCAATACCGCAACCCCCACCTCCACCGCGACAAGGACCAATACCCCTACGCCGACTTTCACCTTTACCAGTACCGCAACCTCAACGGCTACTGCAACCGCTACGTTCACCAGGACATCGACGCCAACAACAACCAATACTTCAACTGCGACTTCCACCAACAGCTCGACATTCACACCCACCGCAACCAGGACCAATACTCCTACCCCAACAGTAACTTCCACAAATACCGTCACCTCGACCCCCACTGCCACAACAACGTCAACCCCTACCCGGACCTCCTCCCCCACCCCCTCCTACACGTCAACTCCTTCTTCCACTTCCACGAGCACTTTGACATTCACGGCCTCCGCGACTGGAACCAGTACTTCCACCCGGACTTACACTTCTACCCTCACCAACACGCCCACCTTGACCTCAACTTCAACCAACACCGCATCTTTCTCCCCGACCCCCACCAGAACGAATACGCCGACACCCACGGCCACGAGCACCCCAACCATCACCCCGACCCCGACCGCCACACCCACCGGCACCCTATCCCCGACGAATACACTAACTAATACCCTGACTCGAACTTCGACACCCACCTCGACTAATTCCCCAACAACAACCTCCACCCCGACTTATTCATCCACCCCCACCACTACCTATACCCCCACTCGGACCTCGACTCCCACTCCGACCAGCACCCCTACATGGACTTCAACCACGACTTCCACCAGCACTTCAACCCCTTCTTTCACGGCGACCCCAACCGCCACATCCACCCGGACATCGACTCCCACTCCAACTGACACTCCCACCCCGACCTCCACCGCCTCCTTTACCAATACTTCCACATCCACCCCGACACCCACTCATACCAATACCCCGACTTCGACCGCCACGAATACCCCAACTATCACCCCAACCCCGACTTCTACTTCCACCGGAACTCAATCCCCCACAAACACCCCCACTATCACCCTGACTTATACATCGACTCACACCCCGACCAGTTCTCCAACGTCAACTTTGACGGCGACTCTCACCAATACTTCCACTTCAACATCGACCTCAACCGCCACACCCACACGAACTTTTACCCCGACTTCAACCAACACTCCCACCATGACCCAAACGAATACATCCACCAGCACCTTTTCCTCGACTCCCACAAGCACCGCGACAGCCACTCCATCACCTACACGCACACCGACTCTTACCCCAACCGATACTCCCACATTGACCTGGACCTCCACCAACACCGCCACATTCACGCCGACACCCACTCATACTTTTACCCTGACACCGACCTCCACGAATTCTCCAACGCTCACTCCCACCCCGACTGACACACCCACCGGAACCCAATCCCCGACGAATACGCCGACTCTGACCTTTACCCATACCTCGACCCTGACACTCACCAGCACTCCAACTGACACTCCCACCCCTTTAAACACTTCAACTCCCTCGCCCACCTACACCTCCACCTGGACTTGGACTTTTACATCTACCAACACACCCACCTTGACCTCCACCAGAACTTACACGAACACACCAACCTCCACTTTCACGGCGACGACTACTCCTTCCTATACTTCAACCCCGACACCTACCAATACTCCCTCCCTGACCACGACTCCGACAAATTCAAATACTTTGACGATCACTCCAACTTCGACAGACACGCCCACTGGAACCCTGTCCCCCACGGATACCCCTACGGTTTCAATGACACCCACGGTGTCCTTCACCGCTACGCCTACGGCTTCGCCAATGCCGACTTCGACACTTACTTCCACTCAAACCCCAACGGTCACTTTTTCCCCATCCAATACGCCCACTCCGACACCGACGAATTCATATACTCCAACAAACACACCAACCTTCACTCTGACTACGACATCCACTTTGACCGCGACCAAGACACCCTCGCCGACTACCACCCCAAGCTATACGAGCACGAATACCCCTTCCACTACCTTTACTCCTGCTTCCACTTCCACCAGCATCCCATCCATCACCCCGACTTCCACTCCATCGGCGCCTACTAGTTTGAGGATTTATCCCAATCCCCATAGCGGACCAGATCCCATCCAAGTCATTGCGCCAATCCTAACAATCTCCAACCTCAGGATTCAGATTTTCACGGCGGCTTTCCGCAAAGTCCAGGACAAGGAATTCAAGGACGTTTCCCCAGGGCAATTTGTTCCCGTGGATCCCGCTGACAAATCAGGAAAGCCCTTGGCCAACGGCATTTATTATCTTTACGTCCAAGCTGGGCCGTGCCGCTGGGCCGTCAAACTTCTTATCCTGAATTAATCCATCCCCTCTCAATTCTCGGGAACCAAATTCCCTGCCCAGTTAAATTCTCACGAATTACTTTCATGCGCTAAAACATTTACTCCAGATTGGTTCGACTGGTTTTCCTTCCAAACACGGCTTCATTTCGATAATGAGAGCGTTTCCAAGAAACCGGTTTCAATTCGTAATAAAGAAACACAATTTCCCGGCGTTAAACCTAACACTTCTTAATTAAATGATATAATTTTCATCACTGCTGTCCTAGATAAACCTATTTGTCTTTGAACCTCCCAGGAAAACAAGCGATTTAGGACAGGCTCGTGAATTTTCTGGGATAAGCCCCCCTCTTTCGTCCTGATGCTGTCCAAATTAAGAATGTATTAATTCCATCTGCTTTTCCAAGGGTTCCAGTCTCGCCACTAGGAACGGTGCATCCAACCAGGCCCACAAATCACGATAGGTCAACAGGTTCATCCGTAGCATGGCAGCCAAGTGGGATAAACTCCAGGCGATCCGGCTCTTCAATTGAAGGAACTTCAACAGTAGCATGGCAATCAATGCTGTCCAAATCTGCGTCTGAACGGCATTCTCAGTGGTACCCACAAAAGTTTTTACCCGGAGGTTCTGCTTGAGAGCCTTGAAAAACAACTCGATCTGCCAACGTTCCTTGTAAATGGCACCCACCGTCGAGGCGGCAAAACCCATGTGGTTGGTCAGGAACACCAACTCCCGCTTCTGGTCTTCGTCCCATACCACCACCCGTCGCATCTCTTTAGGGTAGGCTTCATGTGACCGAAACGTCGTCAACCGTATCACCTGGTCCTTCAGGACGTTGCCCGTTTTCGGAACCGTCAGGCTTTTCACCACCTCGTAGGCCATGTTGATCTTGGCCCGGGTCACCCACCACACGCCTTGGAATGTCCATCGGGCCAGAAGAAAGAAATCCACATACCCCCGATCCATCACCACGATTGAATCCACTGGAAAATCGAGCTTTTGGGCCACCTTCACGTCATGCGTGCCTCCCTCCGTTACGAGTCCCCAGCAGGGCAAGTACCCCTGATGGTCCAGCAGAAGATGGAGTTTGATGGCCCCTTTGGTTCTACGGAATTTCGCCCAGTCGAACACTGACAAACAAAGGTCGATGGTGCTGGAATCCAGGCTATAAAGAGGATTTTTAAACCTGAATTTTCTTTTTGAGGTGGCCGCCAACAACTGGCACTTCGATAATAAATGGTAAAAAAGCTTTTGTTGAACCCGCCAAGAACGCTTGGTGTTGGCATAGGCCAAGGTGGATTTAGTGGGAGCTTTGCAAAGACCCAAGTGGGTCAATTTCCCAAGGGCCGTACTGAGGCCGCCACAGATTTCCCTCAAGGAATGGGCTGCTCCCATCTGGCAGAAAAGCATGGAAACAAACTGATCCCAGCAACTGAATCCCTTGGAGTGCTTTTCGGCTTCAATCTCTCGCACGATTCGCTCAAAAGCGGTTCGGTCTACGAGTTTCAACACTTGGGCAAATAGACTGGTTGGTGGTACCATAAAAAAGCGCCTCCGTATGTTTGAAGTAGCGACGGCTGGTAACCGTTGCTTTGGGCTGTCATCAAACCCAATTCTACTTCAATCGGAGGCGTCTTTTTTTAGGCCTTTATTTAGGACAAGAGTGAATTTTCATATAGTTCATTTACAGGCGCTTGGAAGCCTGTGGATGAATAAACATTCGCCTGTGAAACAGGCAAAAATAAAATCGTTTTTTGTCGATTAAAGAAAGTGAAATTTCTTTGAGGCATTTTCCCATCATCCGCTACATCCTTACGACCGCATTCATGGTCGCAGTCCTGCATACCTCAACCAGACCCGCGTTAAGCGCTAATGTCAACACCTGCACCCAATACCAAAGCGTCACGGTCGGATCCTATATTGTGCAAACCGACTTTTGGAACCAGGGCACTTGCGGCGGCACCCAGTGCATGAACATAGACAACTCAACCGGAAATTTCAGCGTCACCGAAGGTCCCAACGCGTGCCAGAGCACAGTCGCCTCTTGGCCTGATATCTACTACGGCTGTCATTATGGTTCCTGCAGTCCCGGCACCAACCTTCCGATGCTTGTCAGCAGCCTCACCTGCGTCACGAGTAGTTTCAGTTTTACGCCCACCATTGAGAGCGGTAGTGACAGCTGGGACGCCGGTTACGATATCTGGTTCAGCACCGGCACCAACACGAGCGGCGGATACAACGGCGGCGCGGAATTGATGATTTGGATGGATTATACCGGCTCAGGCACTTTACCAGCAGGAACCCAGGTTGGGACTGTCACGGTCAACGGGGCGAGTTGGACCCTTTGGGAGGGAAATGTCGGCTGGAACTACATCGCTTACCTGGCCAACCCCACGACAACCTCATTCAGCAATGAAAACCTCATGGGTTTCATCAATGATTCCGTATCCCGAGGTTATATCCAATCCACCTGGTACCTGGCCGCGATCGAGGCGGGTATCGAGTTAAGAACGGGCGGGGTTCCATTCACCACCAGCGCTTTCTCGGCCTCGGTCAATTCCGGATGCACAGGGGGAGGCTCCACTCCGACATTCACCCATACTTATACCCCGGCGATTACATCGACTTTTACACACACCTACACCCAAACCTATACACCGACCTATACTCCGACCCATACTTATACCTTTACTTACACTCCTACTTACACATACACGTATTCCTTTACAAGCACGCCGACCCGTACTTCCACTAGCTCCCCCACAAATACCGCCTCAAGAACATCCACCCCCACTTTCACCAATACCGCCACCCCTACCATGACCAGCACTCCAAGCAGAACCCCGACTCAAACAGCCACAAACTCTTCGACCTCAACTGCCACACGTACAAACACAGCCACCTCCACCCCGACCGCGACCCCTACCCCAACAACCACGGCGACATCGACTAATACGCTGACGCAGACCCCCACACCCACAACAACCGCGACCCTCACCAATACCGCAACTTTCTCTTCAACACCCACCAGGACCAGCACGCCCACTTCCACCAGCACCCGAACCAATACCCCCACTCCTACGAGCTCCGCGACCAACACCTCTACCATTACCGCCACTTCCACTCCCACCCCGACTAGGACCAATACGGCCACCCCAACCCCGACCGCGACTCAAAGCAACACCTTCACCCCAACCGCCACTTTAACCCCCACAAATACTCTGACCCGGACATCCACCCCCACTCTTACCAGTACCCCCACCGCGACAATGACATCAACTTCCACCAATACCGCAACCCCCACTTCCACCGCGACAAGGACCAATACGGCCACCCCAACCCCGGCCGCGACTCAAACCAACACCTCCACAACAACTGCCACCCCGACTTCATCCAATACCATGACTCGGACATCAACACCCACTCTTACCAATACTCTCACATCGACTTTAACTGCCACTTCAACCAATACCGCAACCCCCACCTCCACCGCGACAAGGACCAATACCCCTACGCCGACTTTCACCTTTACCAGTACCGCAACCTCAACGGCTACTGCAACCGCTACGTTCACCAGGACATCGACGCCAACAACAACCAATACTTCAACTGCGACTTCCACCAACAGCTCGACATTCACACCCACCGCAACCAGGACCAATACTCCTACCCCAACAGTAACTTCCACAAATACCGTCACCTCGACCCCCACTGCCACAACAACGTCAACCCCTACCCGGACCTCCTCCCCCACCCCCTCCTACACGTCAACTCCTTCTTCCACTTCCACGAGCACTATGACATTCACGGCCTCCGCGACTGGAACGAGTACATCTACCCGGACTTCCACTCCTACCCTCACCAACACGCCCACCTTGACCTCAACTTCAACCAACACCGCATCTTTCTCCCCGACCCCCACCAGAACGAATACGCCGACACCCACGGCCACGAGCACCCCAACCATCACCCCGACCCCGACCGCCACACCCACCGGCACCCTATCCCCGACGAATACACTAACTAATACCCTGACTCGAACTTCGACACCCACCTCGACTAATTCCCCAACAACAACCTCCACCCCGACTTATTCATCCACCCCCACCACTACCTATACCCCCACTCGGACCTCGACTCCCACTCCGACCAGCACCCCTACATGGACTTCAACCATGACTTCCACCAGCACTTCAACCCCTTCTTTCACGGCGACCCCAACCGCCACATCCACCCGCACGCCGACTCCAACTTCAACCAACACATCCACCATGACCTCCACCGCTACCTTGACCAATACATCCTCATCCACCCCGACATCCACTCGCACCAATACCCCGACTTCGACCGCCACGAATACCCCAACTATCACCCCAACCCCGACTTCTACTTCCACCGGAACTCAATCCCCCACAAACACCCCCACTATCACCCTGACTTATACATCGACTCACACCCCGACCAGTTCTCCAACGTCAACTTTGACGGCGACTCTCACCAATACTTCCACTTCAACATCGACCTCAACCGCCACACCCACACGAACTTTTACCCCGACTTCAACCAACACTCCCACCATGACCCAAACGAATACATCCACCAGCACCTTTTCCTCGACTCCCACAAGCACCGCGACAGCCACTCCATCACCTACACGCACACCGACTCTTACCCCAACCGATACTCCCACATTGACCTGGACCTCCACCAACACCGCCACATTCACGCCGACACCCACTCATACTTTTACCCTGACACCGACCTCCACGAATTCTCCAACGCTCACTCCCACCCCGACTGACACACCCACCGGAACCCAATCCCCGACGAATACGCCGACTCTGACCTTTACCCATACCTCGACCCTGACACTCACCAGCACTCCAACTGACACCCCCACCCCTTTAAACACCTCAACTCCCTCGCCCACCTACACCTCCACCTGGACTTGGACTTTTACATCCACCAACACACCCACCTTGACCTCCACCAGAACTTACACGAACACACCAACCTCCACTTTCACGGCGACAACGACCCTTTCTAACACTTCTACTCAAACCCCGACTAACACGCCCAGCTTGACACCGACTGGCCTCTCGACCCGAACCCCTACACCAACCCCAACGGCGCCTCAAACCCTGGTGATCTATCCCAATCCCCACAGAGGACCGGGTTCTATCCAAATTATCGTGCCCATCCGGATCACCGCAAACTTCAGGGTTCAAATTTTCACGACCGCTTTCCGCAAGGTCCAGGACCAGGAATACAAGGATGTTCCTTCGGGACAGTTTGTAACGGTGGATCCTGCCGATAGGTGGGGCAAACCCTTGGCCAACGGCATCTACTATATCTATGTGCAATCCGGGCAAAACCACTGGGTCGGTAAGCTTCTCATCCTCAATTAGCCTGATTTCCCGCAAATTCCAAACATTGATTTTGAAGGGCCGAAGAACTTTCGCCTAAACAAGTTTTACTTTTCAGAAAACACCTGGGCCGTGAATTTCCACAATTCCGCGTCCTTGCGTTGGTATGCCTCGGAATCCAATCCAGCCTTTTGTCCAAGCTGTTCTAGATATTCCTTTTTTTCCCACTTCCACTCAACCGGCACCTGGGGAAGGAAAACCCCGGAGTTCCAACCAGCCCGAAGGACAAGCCCGTCCCTGCCTACCACGATGTCCTCGAGGGATTGGACTTTCACCAGGGGGGACATGACCGAGATCTCGATTTCGATGTCCGGAAGTTCCTCCTTCCGGACTTTTCCGAACCGGAGATCGCGGGCGGCGGAGTTCATGGCATTCTCGATGACGCCCCGGTAGAGAGGTTCACGGGCTTGGATGCTTCCGATGCATCCCCTGAGCCGCTCCCCCTCGTTGAGGGTCACGAACACACCTGAGGGTCTTTTAATGCTTTCCGTCAGGTCGAATTCACCCAGGTCTTTGTCCGGAAAACGGTTCACTCCATCACCCACGAATTTCTCCAGTACATGGCGGGCCAGTCTTAAAAGGGTTTTTTCCTCGCCCTTGGATAAAATTTTTTCTAGTTGCGGCATCATGTCCTCCCGGAGTTAAACCACTTTGGATAACTTTTCGAATAACAAAATTATTTTATCAGTCACTGCCCAGGTTATGAACGCAATCAAATGCCCGAATCAATTTGAACCGGCTTTCCTGTTACGGCGGGAAGTGACGAGTTTGGCCACCGGCGGGCCGAATGGCCTTCTTCTCCCGCCCAATTTCCCGCATTTTCAATACAATATTGCTTTTATAATGATTTCACTCTATTTAACGCAGGTCGTTTATGGGATTTTTTCCCTGATTTGTGAGATATTTTCATATATCCATCAATTGTTTGGGCGAGGAGTGAGGGCTTTACCAATGCCGATAATCCAAAACCGACCCCTATCTATTTTATTTCTTTTTATATTAGTGGCCTTTTCCGGAAGACCTTGTTGGGCTGTCAAGACCGGCAGTCAGGGAACGGATTTCTGGCTGGCCTTCCCGGACAGTTATAACGATACGACCGATGCCACCGCCGAACAATTGTTGATCACAAGTTTGAACGCGGCCACAGGAACTGTCCAAGTTCCGGGTCTTGGTATTTCCATACCTTTTTCGGTAGCGGCAGGGGGCATGACTGTGGTTACTCTTCCTACCACTGTTATCGCAGGTGTAACAATATCCCCCGCGAGTGTCACCCAATTGGACGGTATTTCCCAACAGGGTATTCATTTAATAGCTTCCAACAATGTCGCGGTTTTCGGATTGAATTACATTCAAGCCGCCACCGACGGATACCTGGCCCTGCCCACGGATACCCTCGGAGTCAGCTATATGGTTTCGGATTTCCAAGTGGATGACCTCGATCCCACTGATAACGGTTACGCGGTTTTCACGATCGTGGGTGCCGTCGATTCCACTTCCGTAACCATTACCCCATCAGTGACCGCGGGCTCAAGGACTGCCGGGGTTCCCTATGTCATTACTTTAAACCAGGGGGATACCTACCAACTGGCCGTTACGGTTTTAGGGTCCGATCTAAGCGGGACTATGATCCAATCGCAAAACCCCGTTGCTGTGTTCTCCGGCAATGTGGCGGCCTACATTCCTGACCATAGCGTCTCAGCCGCCAACAGCCTCGTCGAAATGCTTTGGCCTCTTTCCGATTGGGGGGTGACTTTCTATACAGCGCCTTTAGCCACTCGATCCAATGGGGACCTGATTAAAATCACAGCCTCAGCAAACAATACCAGTGTCCTTCTAAATGGAACGGCACTGCCTATCTTAAACCAAGGCCAGGTTTACCAGCAGGAAGTCAGCGTGGCCTCCCAAATTATTTCCAACAATGCAATTTACGTGATGCAATTTGCTAACAGTGATACCTATGACACTTACCCAAATCAAAATTCAAATCAAAATCCTGACCCCAGTATGATGTCCATTCCACCCACATCCGATTATGACACCGGTTATCTTGTAGCCGCGACTGGACCCGAAACCGTTGTTTCCCCGCCAGCCACTTTCACCGCCTATGAGAACATTATTGCCCCTTCAGCGTTAGTTGGTTCCTTATACCTGGACGGAAGCCTCATACCCGCCTCGAATTTCGCACCCATTACAAACGGCTTTTACAAAGCCGTTGTTCCGGTTTCAGCCGGACCCCACCAGTTGATTGGGGATGGCGTGACCAAGTTCGGGGTAGTCTGTTACGGTTTCGGCGTCTTTGACAATGCCATGACTGTAAACGGCTATGATGCTTATAGCTACCCGGGAGGTCTCCAGCTTGTTTCCAACCTGCCCACTCCAACCCCTACCGTAACAAGAACCTTCACTTCCACTCCGACAGCGACTCTCACACCGACCCAGACACCCACGCCTACCCCGACGAATTCTCCTACGATTACCCCCACTCCCACCCAGACGTTTACCCCAACCAACACTTATACACCCACCATCACCGACACCCCCTGCGGTTTCCCCGGCCTCACTTGCACACCGACCATCACTTTTACGCCTACTTCCACTCCCACCGTCACTCCTACCCCTACCTTGACCAATACCCTTACCCCCACGGCCACTTCAACCCTGACCAACACCTTAACCTTCACGATTACCCCGACCCCGACCAGCACTCCTATCACCGATTGCTTTAATGTCGATAAGAATATTTTTCAAACGGGCCAATCCCCCGTGACCATCACCTTCTGCCGTCCCAACGGGGGCAATTATTCATTGAGGATTTATAATTCGGCCGGGGAACATATCAAAACCCTGTCTGACGGTTACTTCCCACCCTCAGGCGAACCCCAATCCTATCCCTGGGATGGGAAAAACAAGTACGGCGACACCTGCGCGAGCGGGGTTTACATCATTTACCTGGCTACCCCCGACGAGAAGAAACTCTCTCGTGTGCTCTGGATGCATTGAGCCCAGGTGATTTTTCCGTTGAACAGACTGAATAATTCGGATTGGCTTATAGGAAGGTGATCTTGATCCCCGCAATAATATTTTTTTCCTTTATCGGATTAACCCTTGGCATCATGTTATGGCTCGGAAAACCCAAAGCCCCGCCCCCGATGGAAAGCATCCTCGGACCATTCCAGAAGGCCAATTTTTCCAATATCCCTCCCGTTCGGAATTTCCATGCCCGCGACGAAACCCCCCTTGCCTACCGTCATTACCCCGCGCAAAATGGTAAATCGCGCGGGACGGTCGTGCTCCTGCACGGTTCATCCACCAGAAACCATAGCATGCACCCCCTGGCCTTGGGCCTTTCAGGGGCCGGGTGGGAAGCCTATGCCCTGGACGTCAGGGGCCACGGGGACTCAAGCGCGAGAGGAAACATTACATATATTGGCCAGCTGGAGGATGACCTGGAGGATTTCATGAAGTCATCCAACTTCCGGGAGCCAAAAGTTCTGGCGGGTTTTTCATCAGGCGGTGGATTCGCCTTGCGGTTCGCCGGGAGCACGCGGCAAGACCTATTTGACGGCTATGTTTTACTTTCCCCTTTTCTCCACCAGGATTCGGCCACCTACCGTAAAAACGTCAACGGCTGGGTCGGTCTCGGCCTTCCCCGCCTCATCGCCTTGCTTCTCTTGAACCGTTTCGGGTTTAAGGCCCTCAACCATCTTCCCGTACTTGCCTTCGCCCTGGCGGAAAGGGATATGAATTTCATGACTCCCCAGTATTCCTTCGCCCTTTGGTCCAACTTCAGGCCCCACGATGATTACCGGGGGGATATTCGAAGCGCGAAACGCCCCATGAGTGTCCTGGCGGGAATAGCCGATGAAGTCGTTCAGTCGGATAAATACTCCTTGGAATTTAATTCGAAAAAAAGTGATGTCCAAATCACCCTTGTCCCAGAATTAAGCCACGTAGGCCTGATTCTGGATCCCCATGGAATCCATGCCATCGTCCAATCAATGGATCGTTTTCAGCCACTTAACCAACCCCGGAAAATCCTAAAAAATCCAATAAAATACCATTAATCCACGATCATGGAATAACGTAATAAACTAAAAAACAAATGACCTCAACATTTCTGCTCCGGTTGTAAAATAACAACCTCTAAAAAAGCCTTGAGGAAACCATGAAAAGAATTCTTATCACCGCCTTTCTCCTTGTTCCAGGCCTTGCCTTCTGTGCCGCGGCGCAGGATTACTTCAATGGCGGACTGGCGATGCTTAAAAAGGCGGATTACGACAAGGCCATCCGTTACTTCAACTCGGCGCTGAAAGTGCAGCCTGATTACTGGCAAGCCTATGAGTACCTGGGCGAGACCTATTTCCTGAATTCCAACCGCACCGAAGCCCTGGTGGCTATGAAACAAAGCCTCGCGCTCCACCCCGACAATCCCGAACTCAAGAAATTCGTCAAGCGCATCGAGTCTTCCAGCCCCTGGATCCCGGCCGGCTCCATTTCCCTCCGGGATAAATTGGCTTTCGTTTCCATCGCCGTTTCCATCCTCACCCTCGTTTGGACCCTCTTTTGGACATACACGCACAGGTCCCGGTCCGTCGTCACTTTTTTATTGAGACAGCAAAACCTGTCCAATTCCAACCTGGTCACAAGCGTTTTCCTGGATTTCACCCTCTATAACAGCGGAAATAAGGCGGTCCAAGTGGCTGTTTACCGGATCAAGTGGGCCGGTAAAAAGGAATGGGAAAAATGGAACTTCCTTGAAAACCCCCAGGTCTTAAGCGCTCCCGACCACAAGCAGATTCTCCATCTGACCTATACTTCCCCAGGCCTGAAAGTCGGCGCTATGGAATTCGGGGACGGCGTGAGGGAAAGATGGCCCGTGCCTTCCAAACACTTGGCGGTCATGAACGAGGCCCTGGAAATGGTGGGCAAGCCGAAAAGGGATTTGCCGGAAGCCGTGTTAGGGTAAACCACCCGGAACTTTTAACGAAGGAGATGATTATGGAATGCACCCAAAAGGCGAACCTGAAGAACTGCACCTGCACCTACGACTGCGAACGGCGGGGGAAATGCTGCGATTGCGTCGCCTATCACAGGCGCAACGGTGAACTTCCAGGCTGTTTCTTTGACGCCAAGTCCGAGGGCACGTACGACCGTTCCATCAGGAATTTCGTGAAGTGCCATTCGTAAAAGTAAAACCCAACTTCGGTTTTTTCACTGAATGTTGCCGCATTTTCCGCAGCGAATCTTCCTGAAAATCCAATCGGCAGGCCATACTTTGGTCGATCCGCATTTCAGGCAGGCCAGGTCGTAAAAACGCCTGGCTGATTGAGAACCTAAAATCAAGAAAACAACCGCCAGATCCATGACATGGACAAGCAAAAGTTGGAGAGCCTCGGAAATATTTCCCGCGCCCTTCACAACAGGTTGGAGGATTTGAAATATTATCAAAGCACCCGTCAGCAGGCACAACAGGCGGTTGGCAAACCAGGCGAGCCTGTTTCCCCTGAGGGTTCCGGCCAATAACACCACCCAAAGGGCGACCGGGATCACCCCTAAGGTCGAGACCCCCGGTGATCCTTCCGGGCTGGTTAAAAAAGGCCAAATTTGCATGGCCAGAATCCAAGCCGTTCCAAAAATAGCGATCCGCGCGCTCCAGGGCATGAGTTTTGGCTTGTCAGTTCCCGGAACCACCTGGCGTGGGAAAACTAAGGGGATGAGAAATAACAAGGCGGCCAAGAAAAAAACCAGGCCTAGGCATCTCCCCCATGGAAAAGCCTGGGGATTTCTCAAATAACCATCCAGGACAGTTTGTTCCACCAAAGCGTCCCAATCCGGCGATTCCAGGTCAAACCTGAAAGCGGAAGCGACAAAGGTCACCAGAACGCAAAAATCCTTCCCCCCGGGGAGAAAATACCTCAGGCATTTGTCGGTTTTATAACTCCCGTTCTGCTGTCCAAGCACCAACCGCAAGGCCGGCTCTCCCTCCAATGTGGCGGGTCTGCTATCCAGCAGTTTCATACCCACAGGCGCGCCCGTTGACGCAGTCGAAAGGTCATCCGCGATTTTGCCCAGAAAATCCTGGAAACTTATATCAGGGGGTATGGGAAAAAGCGCCACATCCATGTACTCAACCACCTTGTTGCGAAGGGTTCGGGGATTCAAGGCGAGAACGGGATAAACCTGCGTTTTGCGCATATCCTCGAGTAATTTGGGTAATACTAGGCTTACTGGCTGGGAACCGGGTGAAAGGTCGGTCCATCCCTCAGGGATACGGAACCGGTAGAATTCCTGGGCATTGGCCGAACACTCCAACAATGCCAGGCAAAAGGTCAAAACTAAAATTAGCGAGTGTTTCAAAAGTTTCCCTTTATTTTTAATTCCCAGTGTTCTAATGGGTTTATATTATCAAAATAGTCGAAACAACGAAACGAGAGGGGGTCTTCACGAATGAGGATTGCCTTGGAAATCGCGCCGAGAAGCCCTGAATTCCTATCCACGGCCATCCAGGAAGTCAACACCCGTTTGAGCCGCGTCACCACCCTGACAATCCCCGACCTGCAAAACTCTGATATGGGAAGCCTCGACGCTTCACTATACGCTACCCATCTTTTTCCGAACGTCATTCCCTGCTTCCGGGCTTTGGAAATCAACTTGGCAAAGCCTTGGCCCGAGGCTTCCCTCATCGTTGAAAAAGGTTTCAAGGAAATCGCTTTGGTGACAGGAGACTCTCCCAAGAACGCCCCATTGTCTCACAAATCCGAGATACTCCTGGAAGTCATCCGGAAATTAAAACGCGAAGTTTCAGGTCTTAAGATTTTAGTGGGGCTGGACCCCTATCGGAAAGCGGCGCCAAAGGAGATGGAATACGCGCGGGTTAAGTTGGAAGCGGGAGCCGACGGATTTATCACCCAGGCCTTTTTTGACCTGGAATTGTTCGAGACCTACTCAAACCTCTTAAAACCTCATGAGGTGTTTTGGGGGGTGTCCCCTGTCCTAGATGAAAACGCATGGCAATTTTGGAACGACAAGGTCAAAGCGGTCTTTCCAACGGATTTCAAGCCCACCCTGGATTGGAACCGGGCTTTCTCCCGAAAAATGCTTGAAATGGCGCAAGAAAAAGGAGGGAACCTTTTATTCATGCCGATCCACGCCCCGATTTTGGAATGCTATGAGGGAATACTTTAATTCAAGTTCTAATTTACCACAGCGGTGCTTCGCACCACACATACCGACGTTCTATTAAACTATTATTGATGTCGGTATAGTCCCACATATCCTCTACTGATTTATGGAGATGTGGGACAGAGACACAGTTTATATACGCTTTATATTGCAGACTTAAATCGTACGATGCATGGATTTGTTAAAATCAAAAAATAAACCTACTCTGGGGTTCTGTGTCCCCGTTGTGAATAATTAGGGGTTCCTTCTAAAAATTAACGACTTCGGCGTTTTTAAGTAGCCCCTTCAACTCGAACTCCCATTTTTCACCACCCGCGAGCCGCGCCAGCTCCACTCCCATGTGGCGTGGCTTGAGGCCCATAGAAGCGTTTCTTCCCAGACCTTGCAGGCAGCTGGGGCAGTTAGTCAGCATGACCCCGTCATTTTTTCGCCCCTGCATGGCTTTTTTCACGGCCTCCGTCTTTCGGTCCAGCATATTGAATGCGATGTCGGGCCGGCTCATGGCGAGGGTCCCTGCTTCCGAACAGCAATGGGGCACAAGAGTCATTTTAATCCCGGAGTTTTTCTTGAAAAATTCCAGCCCTGTCTCCTTCATGGAATCGTGGCAGGGCCGATGGTAAAGGTAGTCCCCGCCTGGGCCTGTTTTCAAACCTGCCTGGACCGCGAAACGGCTGACGTCCTCCAGGGGAGCCGAGAAGATGCCCTCGATACCCATGGTCTGCAGGGCCTCGCGGCAGGTCCCGCAGGAAACCACAATTGCATCGAAAGAGAGGTGCCTCAACATCTCGCGGATCTGGCTGAAGATGATGGTGTCGCCAAGCACCCGCCGGTTGTTGTCCCCCACTTGAGCGTTCACGTTAATGGGAAACCCGCAACACAGGAATGGCGGCGGCAGGACAACCCTCACCCCTGCCTTGAGCATCATGTAGAGGGAAGCCTTTCCAATGTCCGAAAAGAGCCTTTCGGAACCGCATCCAGGGAAATAGAAAACCGTCTTGCCCGGCTCCCCCTCGGGGGAAAGAATGAGGGCCTGGTGGAGTTCCAGCTTAGGAAGGATCCTGTGCAACGTTCCCTTCCCTGGGGGGGGCATGTTGGGGGTCCGGAGCATATTAAAGGGCCAAATAGCCTTCCAATCGCTGAAATTGGGCACAAAAGCCAGGGCCTTTGCGCCCAGGCGCTGGAAAAAGAGGCCCCAAACTAGAACGGCCTGCCGGAACAGGGCGTTGTAGGCACGCGACCGGCTCTTCAAATACCCCAGGGACATTTGGGTGGCGATGGCCGTATGCTTGTATTTTCTGGCCGCCAGAATCCGGCGCTCCAAGATGGAGATCTCGCCCGTGTCGATATCCACTGGGCAGGGCTTCATGCACTTGTGGCAGATGGTGCAGTGGTCGGCGATCTCTTCCAGCTCCCTCAGGAACTCGAAACGGGTGGAGCGGGCCCTCTGGGCGTCGTAAAGAAGGGCCTCGATGACCGCGGCGATGGCCAAGTTTTTGTTGCGGGGATGGTAGAACATGTTCTTCCCGGGATGGAACACGCAGCAGTCGGGCTTGCACTTACCGCAACGGATGCACTTGGAAATCTTTTCTGCCAGTTCGAATAGCGAGTCGTTCTGAAGGATACGGGCTTCCAACTCCAGCAAATTGAAGGAAGGGGTGAAAACCTTGTCGGGAACAGTCATGTCGGAAAGCTTTCCGGGATTCATCAATCCCCCAGGGTCCACTTGGGCTCGGTAATCCGCCAGGGCCTCGATGCGGTCTTTCTCCAGGTGCTTAAGCTTGGTAACGCCTATGCCATGCTCACCTGACACCACCCCGCCCAAAGTCACCACATGGCGCATAACGGTGTCGGCGGTCGTAAAGGCCCTTCTCAGCATTTCCTGGTCGTTGGAGAAGGTGGGGATGTTCACGTGTACGTTGCCGTCGCCCGCGTGCATGTGGGTGGCGATGACGATCAAGCGAGAGCGGGTTTCCTTGAAGACGCGTTCCACGTCCCTAGAGGCCTCCGCGTAGCCCCGGAATAAATCCAACAGGTTCTTGAGTAGGCCCTGGACCGGCTTCCCTTCCCGCAGGGGTTTCTTGTCCGCGGTTTTGATTTCCTCAAGCGCCTTGCGGCAAAGTTTTTCCGCGGCGGGACGCTTAGGCGCCAGCCATTCCGAGTCCTCGGCTTCTCCCGCCAGTTCCAGGTAATTCAAAGCTTCTTCAACAAACCGGGTTTGGTTATGGCGTTCTTCCTTCGTGTTGTAATCATCAATATAGGAAGCGAATCCGGCCAGGGATTCCAGGGGCAGGACAATGTCCTCATTGAGCTTGAAGGCGTTGGTGTGCTTCGCGATGGCTCCCAAGCGCTTCCGGTCCGACCAAAACTTGACGCCTTCCTGGGCATCTCGGGCCATGAAAATGTCGGTATTGGGGTAGCGGTCCACCAGGTCCTTGAGCCGCTTCTCTCCCAAGGCCAAGTCCGCGAGATTATGGGCCACGATGTCGATCAAAAGGACCGCTTTGGGCCTGTCGCTCCGGGCGGCCTTGGTCTTGTAACCAATGGCCCTGACGTATTCCTCGTCGAAATGCTCTAGGGCCATGAGGGTTTCACGGCCCTTGTTCTCGAACTCCCTGGAAAGATCCAGGATCACCTTGCCCGCCTCTTCCATATTTTCCCCAAAAAACTCCAGGCAGGCGGTATGCATATTTTCATAGGCCGGGTACAAAACGAACCTGGCCGAGGTGATGACCCCGTCGGTTCCCTCTTTCTGGAGGCCCGGCAAGCCCCCCAGGGTCTTGTTGGTGATGTCCTTCCAAACGTTCTTTTTGCGGATATCCAGCCCACCCAGTTCCACCGTCCTTAAGATGGAGTTGGTTTCCCCATCCCGGACCAGGAAAACCACTTTGTCCGAATGGAGAATCTTCCGCAGTGGATGCCCCTTACGCTTCACCACCACCGTTTTCCCGCCCGGTAGAGCCATGCGGAACGAAAGCACGTTATCGATGGCGGTTCCCCATAGCACGGCGGTCTTACCACCGGCATTCTCGGAGAGGTTTCCGCCGATAGTCGAAGCCCAAGCGCTTGTGGGGTCTGTGGCGAAGACCCACCCGATCTTGGCGGCGTAATGGATGGCGTCCTCAGTCACGACGCCCGCTTCCACCTCCAAAACCTTGCCTTTGAAATTCGTTCCGTCGTCCAAGGTGAAATCCTTATCGGAAAAGCCCCGGATTCTGTTAAGTTTTTCCAGGTTCACCATGACGCAGTCGCCTGTCACGGGAATGGCTCCCCCGGTCAGGCCTGTTCCCGCGCCACGCGGGATTGCCTTGAGGCCTAATTTCTCGATGGCGACCAAGAGAGGCCCAACTTGGGCTTCCTCGGATGGAAAAACCACCGCCACTGGCATGTATAGCCGCCAGTCGGTGCCGTCCGTGACGTGGCTAATGAGCGAGAATGGGTCGAAAAGGACGTTGGATTCTCCAACAATTTGGCCTAATTCCCAACGAACGCGGGAACGATGGCCAAGGGCGGAAACCAACTCGGACCTCAGACGGTCAAGGTATTCCTGGAATTGACCCAGGACCCAAAACACATCCGGGTCTCCCCCGGAATTTTTGTTCAGGATGTCCAGGTCTTCCTGGTAGGCGTTCAGGAATTGGCGCCGGGTGGATGCCGAATCGACCATTTCCTGGTAGAGAAAGGGATTCCGGCGCAGGATGAAAATGTCGCCGATGAATCGCATGAGGAGGCGGGCGGAACGGCCGGTTTTCCTGCGGGCACGGAGTTTCTCGAGGGCTTCCCAAACTTGGGCGCCGAAAAGGATGCGGACGACCTGCTCGTCATCCGCTGAGGTATAGTTGTAAGGAATTTCTCTTTTGGTTTTAGTTTCCATGGGCCTCATCCTGGTCCAGTGTTCGCATATGATGCGTTAAAATTCTTTATTTTTTTATGACTACAGTCATGTTAAAACATTTATTGCGAATCAAATGTCAGATGTTTGTTAAATCCGAAGGGAAGGCAGGCGTTTATAAATTATTTTTCATCTCATTTATGCAAGCATCATAGCTAATGTTTCCAAATATTTGTTATTTCTTAGGTATGCGACACAATGACCCGAAAAATTC
This sequence comes from candidate division FCPU426 bacterium, assembly GCA_963796105.1. GTDB lineage: Bacteria > Oederibacteriota > Muellerivitia > Muellerivitales > Muellerivitaceae > CAWCKJ01. The sequence continues at coordinate 152,696 of CAWCKJ010000006.1, read as the reverse complement.
TATCACTTAATCAATATAAGTTTCTTCCACTTGGTTGAAAAAGGCTCAGAAAGTTTAATCAGGTAAACCCCGCTGGCGCAGGGATCATCGCTCTTATTCGTCCCGTCCCAAAGGTAAGACTGGGTGATCGAGTTCTCCAAATACCGGTCGTCCAGTGTTTTGATATGCTCCCCAGCCGAGTTGTAAATTTTCAAGGAATAGGGGCCGGGATAGGAAGAATTACCAATATATATGGAAACCGGACCCTGGTTTGATTGGAAAAAATTCTTGTCGACGCTAAAAACATCGAAATAAGGCAGTGGTGTGTTGGTCACGGTCGGGGTAAAGGTCACTGTAGGAGTATCCGTGATGGTCGGTGTCGGGGTGATTGTGGGTGTAGCCGTGGGCGTAGCGGTGGAGGTGGGTGTGTAAGTTTGAGTAGGAGTATTCGTTATTGTCGGAGTAGGCGTAATAGTGGGGCTATTTGTTGAAGTGAAAGTGTTGGTTATAGTTGGTGTATTCGTCGCTGTTGGCGTTAAGGTGTTCGTAAGAGTGGCTGTAGCTGTGTTGGTGGATGTGCTTGTCGGGGTGTCCGTTGGTGTAGGTGTATTAAAAGTCATCGCGTCAAACTTCGCCACAAAAGCATCCCCGTTTTCACCATAGTCCGTTTGAAAGGCTCCGCTGGAAGTCGGAAAATTCCCGGTGGTGTAACCCGTCACATAGGCGTTCCCTGATCCATCCAAAGCCATGCTATAAGCGGAGTCGTTCCCAATTCCCCCCAAGTAGGACGAATAGGCCAACCCGTTTCCAGCCGCATTCAGTTTGGTTAAAAACACGTCATAAGTACCGCCGCCGTAAAGCGTCTGGTAAGCCCCGCCCGACACCGGAAAATTTCCGCCGGTTTCCCCCGCCACATAAGCCTCCCCAGCCCCATCCACCCCAATTCCAAAGCCGACATCGTCGCCGTTTCCTCCCAGGTAAGTGCAATAGGCTAACGCGCTTCCAGTGGCATTCAGTTTCGCCACAAAAACATCCGAGCCTCCACCCCCATAGGCCGTCTGGTAAGCCCCACCTGACACTGGGAAATTGCCGGAAGTTGATCCGGTGATATAGGCGTTTCCAGATCCGTCGATGGCGATGGCATTGCCGTAATCGTTTCCATTCCCTCCCAGGAATGTTGAATAAACCAAGGCGCTGCCGGACGGGTTCAATTTCGAGACAAAAGCATCCGCCCCGCCCCCGCCATAATTTTTTTGGTAAGCCGCGCTGGTCGTTGGGAAGGCCCCTTCCGTATAGCCGGTCACATAGGCGTTTCCCGTCCCATCCACGGCGATCCCCAGGCCATTATCCCAGCCGCTTCCACCCAGGTAAGTCGAGTAGGTTAAGACGCTACCCGAGGAGTTCAGTTTCGCCACGAAGGCATTATTACTTCCCCCGAATACCGTCTGGTAGGCGCCGCCGGTGGTAGGAAATTCACCGGTGGTAAACCCCGTCACATAGGCGTTCCCTGACCCATCCAAAGCGATACCCTGGCCCTGGTCGTTTCCTCCTCCCCCCAAGTAGGTTGAATAGACCAGGTTGTTTCCCAATGAGTTCAGTTCCGCCACGAAAACGTCGGAATTACCGCCCCCGAAAACTGTCTGGATGGCTCCGCCGGTTATCGGGAAATTCCCGGAAGTGGAACCGGTAATATAAGCGTTCCCCGACCCATCCACCGCGATGCCGTTGCCCCATTCGTCCCCCGTCCCGCCCAGATAAGTCGAGTAAAGCAGGGTGTTTCCCGAAGGATTCAGTTTCACCACAAAAACATCCTCGGTTCCCCCAAAATTAGTTTGATAGCTTCCGCCTACCATAGGAAAAGTTCCATCGGTATACCCTGTCACATAAGCGTTTCCCGCCCCATCCACCGCGATACTTTGGCCGTACTCGTACCCGGCTCCGCCCAAATAAGTTGAATAATCCAAAACAGGGTCGATCACCAGGGGAAGGGTTTTGTCATATTTCCCTATCTCAAACCCTATTTTCCCATCCAACTTTATTGAATACCGCCCTTCTATCTTTTCATTTCCAATTGTCCATTCTCCATTTTTCATTCTCTTTTGGTAGACCACCGGCGCTTTGAAAACAAAATCACCCTTGTCCATGTGAAAAGCCAAGTTCCCTTTGACGTCCAATTCGATGCTTTTGGCGCCCGTGAATCCTAAAGAAATCAATCCTGGATCCGCCCCTGCATTCATCTCAAAATCGAATGCCTCTCCAAACGGTACCTGTTGAAATAAAGGAATACAGGAGTATACTCATTGTTGGAGGGGCAAATTATGAACTACCAACGGATGAAGGGGATTGAGATTTTCAAGGAAATCGATACAGAAGAAAAGGCACGTCAATGGGTGTGGAAGAGCCGTTTTGCCGGAAAAGACTTTGTTTGCCCACAATGTGAAGGAGAAAGTTTCTGGCAACACAAAAACCGCCCCGAAGTGCGGGAATGTGACTATTGTCGAAAGCAAATACGGCTTCGAGCCGGAACGATCTTCCGGAAATCCAAGATCCCAATCTTAACCTGGTTGAGGATGATTGGATTGGTGATGCAAGGGAAAAGGGGCATTTCAGCCCTGGAACTTCAGCGGCAATTGGGAATGCCCTCCTACGATACCGTTTGGAGGATGTTGCATAAGATTCGGGAAAGTCTTCGACAAAGGGATGAAAATTACCAACTCAAGGAAATCATTGAGTTGGATGGGGCTGTATTCGGCAAGAGAGAAAAGGAAAACCAGGCTGAAGTGCTGGTGGCGGTTGAAAGCAAAGAATGGATAGATGAGAAAGGGCGCAAAAAAGAGAAAGCGGGTTTTGCAAAGATAAAGGTGACCGCAGAAACCAAGTGGGAAGCCCAAGCATTCGTCGATCAAGCAATCCAGAAAGGCGCCATGATAAACACGGATGCCAGTCCCAGCTTGAGAAACTTGGAAAACGTGGATGTGGAGTACCAGGTAACAGCCAATGACCCAGTGGTGTTAAATCACTGGTTACCTTGGGTCCACCGATTCATTTCCAACGCCAAGGCTTGGATCCTAGGAACCCATCATGGAGTCAACGTGAAATATCTGCCTGGATACTTGAGCGAATATACTTATCGGTTCAATCGTCGCCATGACCCAGATTCCTTATTTCACCGGGCCTTAACCGCTTGCGCTTTGGCAAAACCCATTACTGCGCAAGCGTTGTTCGGATAGGCATGCAAAATCGTACTCGAATTTCCTTTGATCACCGTAATACACCAAGTCAATCCCGGGATAGACTTCCCTCATCCTCACCTTTCCGAAATTTGAAATGTTGGTGCGCCATTTGGAATAGTCATTTCCCGTGAAGTAATTGCTTCTTCCCTCCACTTTATCCAACCCTTCCAACTTAGCTTTCCGATTCCCTCCTTCAAATCGTAACCTCAACACTTCTGCGGGTTTTGAATTAGGGAATTCTTTAAAACTTAAAGCTTTAGCCGCGTCTCCGGATTCCTGTGGTAAATGCTTCGCCTCAATTCGTTTCAGCGAAAACACCGCCTCGGCGGGGGTGATAAAAAGCGAGTAGCCCTTCCCCCTAGAAAGAAATCTCACTTGGGGATCGGTCTGTCCTTCGTTGGGTTCGAAATACAACGGGATTTGCCCGTAAGCCCGGTTGATTTTCAATATTTCAGATTGCTGTGATTTAATTTTAGAAGTATTAAGCCAATCAGGTCGGAAGATGGTATTGATTTTATGTGTTGGGATAGACTGGTCAGGGACTGCTAAGCCCATTCCGAAAAGAATGGTAAAACAGCTAAAAAAACTAACAAAAAAAAACCAGATACTACTCCTGGTTACATTCATTTATATTCCAATAATTCAATGTGGGTTTTTGGCTTGATAACCAGCTATCTGATGAGGATGATCCGCTTCAATTTGCTTCCATAGGGCTCAGTCAATTTGAATATATAAATCCCGCTGGCACACTTGTCATTGTTCTTGTTCGTCCCGTCCCAAGAGTAGGATTGAATATAAGAATAATCGAGGTGGCGGTCGTCCAGGGTTTTAATATGCTCCCCAGCCGAGTTGTAAATTTTCAAGGAATAGGGGCCAGGATAGGCGGAATTGGCGACGAATATGGAAACCGAACCCTGGCTTGGGATAAAGACGTTCTTACCGACATAGAACTCATCAAAATAGGGAATAGGTGTGTAGGTTTCAGTTGGAGTCGGTGTTTGGGTGGGAGTGGATGTATTGGTTGGGGTTGGAGTAATAGTAGGTGTGTTAGTCGGAGTAGGAGTGGATGTGGGTGTCGGGGTCTGGGTGGGTGTATTCGTATCCGTCGGGGTGGAAGTGGGGGTCGGACTCGAGGTCGGAGTGGGAGTCATGGTTGGAGTGGGCGAATTAGTGGGGGTGTTGGAGAATGTGGATGTAGGGGTTGGAGTCGGGGTATTCGTCTGGGTCGGGGTGGGCGTCACAGTGGGACTGTTCGTAGGGGAAGAAGTGGCAGTGGAAGTATAACAGTTTAAAGTCAGGATCGTCTGATTGGAAAGATAATTCCCTGCGCTGAACCCAAGTGGATTCTGGCCCGTCAGGGTGGCCTGGTTGGTGGCCGCAGCCCCCCCCGAGCAATTGACCGTTCCGGTCCAGTCCATGTATCCAGAAGCGTCATAAATATTATTCCCAGTCGCACCGTTCAAGTTGTTATTAAAATCCCATTCCACTGTTCCCGCATTGTTGGCCCCGGTTCCGGTTAAAACACTTTGGAAATTGATTCCCGTTGGAACCTTGTCCGTCAATACCCCGTTTTGCAAATAATTATTGGAAAATACCCGGAAATTGTCGAAGGCGTTCAAATCGCCCTGGTTCCCCACGCCAGGACGCCAGACGTTGGTCGGCGCACTGGCGCCCTCGCATCCCCAATCCGATCCGCAATAGTCATGGGGTGAGGTGGGATCCCCACCTAGGGTGTTCCCTGGCCCGTCCGTGTAGTCGATCATCCAGTTAGGAGGTTCGGGCGTCCCCCGGACCCAATATTTGGCTTGATAGCGCATGTTGCAGCCGCTTTGGGATGTCACAATTTTGATGGTGTACCACTGTAAATCGTCTGGAGCTGTTCCTGCGGTGTAACAAGCCACGACGTCACGGTTGGCCCCCGCGCCTCCCTGACCCCAGTTGAATTGGAGCGCGAAGTTACCCCCGCAAACGGGTCCGTTAGCGGTTCCAAAATTAGTGTCCTTGGAAAGGATGACCCAAACCGCCCGGTAACCGTTCGCGCCCGTTCCCGTGCTTCCTATTTTCCAACGGACGAGGATCCCTATATCCGTCGCGGTGCTACCCATAAAGGCGTCCGTGAGGATTGTCCCCTCGCAGTAATTCTGCTGAGCATTGAGCATATTCGGGCAGTCATACTCTAGATATCCGTAATTGTTAGTGGTGGCTTTGATGTACTTATTACCAGATGAGTCCGTGTCCACTTGCCAAGTGGCCCACGCGCTTCCCAGATTGTCCTCAGATACAGCCGTCCAATTGCTTAAACCCGGGTTCGTGCTCGTGGTTCCAGTCGTCAACTCGTCGAAACTCTCGAAACACTTGAGCCCTAGGCCGGAAAGAGTGAAATGCAGGCGGTAGGTGACGGTCTGGCCGCTGGCGGCCGACAGGATGGGATCAAGGCCTTGGGCGTCCAGTTGCTGTTTGTTTAGCGAGAGGTTGATGCCGGAAGACACCTGAAGGCTCACGGGAGAAGCGTTGATAGTCCCCTGCTCATTGGTGCTGATCTGAGCCTGGTTGACGACCCAGGAACCGCTTGACGCACTGTTAGGAACCTGAACCTCGACCCATTCATTACCGGAGAGGTAAAAGGGGGGATTGGCGGTATTGTCTGCGTTGCCGAGGTTCCAGGTGACATTGCAGGGACAGGCTGTCCCAGAGGATGGAGCGGATGCTCCCGGGGCCGCCGCCAGGAAAATCACTCCTGCCGGAAGGGGGTCGATCAAGGTCACTCCCGTGGAGTTGGTCACGTCATAATTGAGCCAATAGAGGATCGGGTCCCCAGGATTCGCCACCCCGTCGGCGTATTTGCGGACTGTCGCGTTATGGGGTGGCAGGCAGCTGGTGAGGTTGATGTAATAATCCTTGTTGGGCACCCAACCGCAGTAGTTGTCCGTGTACCCGATATGGATTCGATATGCAGTACCGTATTTGAGCCCGGTCGTCGGCATCACGAGGTTAAGGGTAACGGACTTGCAGTTATTTACACCGTCCGTTACCGCCTCAAGGGGATTTGTGGCGTATCCGCCGTCGTTGGGCCAGTTGGTAGTGGGAGGATTATAGACACCAGGCGCCGAGACAAGAATCCAGGAGCCGTTGTTTATGACATTATTATTGCCGAAACTCGCAGACGCAGCGGGGATGAGAGTCGTATCCTCCAGCGCTATGACAATGTCGCCGGGAGGGGCGTAATACTGGTTGTCGTTACAGAGAGTCATGAAGATTTGAACTGTATCGCCCGCGCAAAAGGTCACAGAGCTGGAGATGGTTCCACCCGATGTCGCTGTATAAGTCGTTCCATTTATCCCAATGGATGGGATGGTGACTCCCACATCGGCCCTAAGAGTCGGAGGGCCCAGAAAAATAAATAGTACTGCCCCAATGATAAGTGGAACAGTAAAACGTAAATTGAATTTTGGAATCAGCATGGGTGAATCCGCCGAAACAAACCTGGAAATTGAATTGCCATTAATCCCTTTAATTTTAACGCAAAAACCAGCCCTTATGTTGTGAAACCATAAATCGGCAATCAACCCCTCGGACAAACATTGCGCCTGAAAGAACCGCATAAATTCAGTTCATGAGTAATCTAATCTGACAAAGTTCGGAGTGAAAAAGTACCATTCCATGAAACCGGTTTTTCGAACGAGTTAGTGGGATTTATAGCTTAGAAATAAGGAGGAACATATTTCATGCTCAAATGAACAACCGGAGCCAATCCAAGAAAGCCTCGGGATGTTTGAAACGCAGGTCGCAATATCGGTCTGGGATACGGCTCCCGACCGCCACCTTCAATCCCCTTTTCATGAGAGCCTCGAATGCCGTGAGGTCGGTTGTGTCATCGCCGGCAAAGATGGGCATATAACCCGGAAATTTTCTCAGTATTTTCAAGACAGCTTTTCCCTTTGTGTACCCCTTTGGCATGGCCTCGATCATCTTTTTCCCCAATTGAATTGTCCACAACCTTTCCGTGACTGCCTTGCGGTACAACCACTTAAAATCCCGGAAAAGTAACTTTTCCCGCTTCGGGGACAGTTTTATTCCCCGATAATGAAGTGTTGAGGAGAAAGGTTTTCTCTCGATATGGATTCCAGGATAGCTGGCCGGTAGGATTTGAATGGCTTTCCATAATCTATCCGCTTCCCGCCTATATCTCCGCTGTAGGGCAGGGGATGCCAAGAGGATTCCACGGGGAAGCCGGCTAGCTTCGAATCCGTGGGTTCCCACGATGGCTATTTCACCCAGGCGGGAAACCCGCCTGAGACCCTCGGCATGGCGTCCGCTGATAAAAATGACCGGAAACTTTTCTATCAATTTTTTCAGGAGACCCCTCTCCCGGCTCGTCAGGTTGGAACACTCAGGGTCACGGGTAAAATCCGTGAGGGTGCCGTCATAGTCCAGCAGAAACAGGATCTTCCGAGGTTTGGATGGGCTCGCCCTCATGGAATGAGAACAATCTTTCCATATGCGCCCGGAGTCATAACAGCGACATGGGCTTGGGGCGCGTCCTTGAGCGCGAACTCACGGCCGATCACCGGCACCAGCGAACCGCTTTTCAGACCCTTGACCAGGTCAGCATGGATTTTAGAAATCTCCGCAGGATTAGTATTGGCCAAGGTCATTCCAAGGATTTCAGCGTCGCGGCCCATGGTTTCCCGGGGATTAATTTCCACTGGGCCGCGGCTTCCTACCACGACCACCCTTCCCCTCTTGGCGAGATAAGTCAGGTCTTTCCCAAGATTCACGTTGGCAAGCATCTCAAGGATAAGGTCTACTCCTCTTCCTTCTGTGAATTTTGAAAGCTTGTTCCCGAATTCCGGATCGTGATGGTCCAAAACCTGGTCCGCGCCCAGTTTCTTCACTAAGGCCCGCCCCCCCTCGGTACCAGCAGTTCCAACGACAAAGAGTTTCGCCCTTTTTGCTAATTGGACAGCGGCCGTCCCCACTCCCCCGCTAGCCCCATGGACCAGGACCACTTCTCCCTTTTTCGCCCTTCCTCTTCCAAAAAGGGCCCGATGGGCCGTGGCATAAGGAATCCCCATGGCCGCGCCTTGGGAAAAGGATATTTTCTTTGGAAGCAGGTGGACGTTATCCGAGGCCGCTAACGTTTTCTCGGCGTAGGAACCTCTCAGGGCCGCGTTGAAATAAACCCTTTCCCCCGGCTTGATGCCGCGTACCCCTTTCCCTATTTTCTCGACTATCCCCGCTCCATCGGCGCCGGGAGTGTAGGAAAGCGGGACCAAAACGGGATAGACTCCAGCCCGAATATAAGTCTCTATCGGGTTGACTCCGGCTGCCTTGACCAGGATGAGGGCCTGGCCCTGTCCCGGCTTCGGGTCGGGAATTTCTTCCCATTTCATGACTTCCGGACCGCCGAATTGGTGTACCCTTATAGCCTTCATATCGCGCCCTCCCGCCCCTTTTTTAGATCAATCCGAATTAATTTCCATAATCAGCTTGTTCCCGGCCGAAACCGAGGCCTGAAATCAGCCGGTCAATAAAACATGATCTAACTCATTTTACCCTGTTTCGAGGCCCTTTAGCAGAAAGGTGTAGATGGTTTTTTGGGGAAAAGGTTATTATTTTCTTAACAGAGTAGGGAAATCCCAATGAACCATTTGATACAAGGTCTTGTCGAAAGGCTCAATTGGTTTCTCCAGTAATATACCGACTGTCATAGGCCGAAAAGGATAATTTCCGCCATGTTGTTTTTCAGGACGAAAAGCGAAGACCAGGAAATCTCAAAAAAGCTCATAAAGATCAGCGAGATACGGGAACTCCTGGAAATTCTCCACAAAAAAAAGGACACGATCTTGACTTGACCGAGGAAATGCTCCGGATCGTCCTTGGGATGAGCGCCTGCAACTTGGCTCAAACTATGAAGGCGGATTTTATCACCAAAAAGCTATCCCAGGAGAAACGGGATTCCATTCTTGGGGAATATATCCTAGAGATCTACCGAAATCAGGACCTGGTGAAATTCAAAAGCGAGATCGAGATAGAGGAAAGAAGATTAGCTGTCATAGATGTCGTCGCAGAATTCCAAAAACTTTGGAACGAGGAGGATGACCCTCAAGGGTCGGGCCCGGGACCGCGTTATTACTGCGCTAAAGAAGCCCTGCACTGGTTCGGTTCCGAGGCTGATTACGACCTGCACGACGCCCTATTTGAACATATGTACTTGAAGCATAAACTTTACCTGGATTTCTTCAAGAACCTTTGAAAATACCTGCGTCCCGGTTTGCTCGTTACTTGGTGAGGGGGTTTTCATAGGCCCTGACGGGACTCTGGCTGTCCGAGTTGGTGAAAAATTTCATCCCTGCGTATATCACGAATACCAAAAGCGCCCCGTAAACAAGGATCTCCAGGAAGCTCAAACCCCTTTGGTTTAATAATCGATTCCATCTCATCAGGTCTGGTTCCTCCGGTTTTTAGATCTTCTGCATGAAAAAATTCTCTCTTGGCCTTCCAAAAATTCACGGATTAAGAAAACTGACACCGACGAAAAACCACCTCGTTTTTTCGTTTCTAAGTATAATGACTTCCCGTGAGAAAAAAAACCAACCCCTTAGGAAAAAATAAGTTCAACTGGCTCTATTGTCTCGTTGGTATCCTTTCGGGCGCGGTCGGAGCCTATCTTTGGTCAGGATCCCAGGATCAGCGTTGGTTTTCCGGCGCTCCATTCCAGATTTTGTCCCTATTCATGATATGGAAAGCTTTTCCCAAGCGGATACCTCTCCTTCCTGAAAACCGGGAATCCATGTCCCCCAAACCCTTAATTAAAAAAGGCAGATCCAGCCCAAAATGGGATGATTTGTTCCCCTTGGGCGCGGCTATTTTTTTCGCGGGGATGGGACAATTTTTCTTTTCAGCCCGCTTATACGCCCTGGCTTTTGCCTCCTGGGCTGTTGCTTTTTTCATGTTTACTCAAATCTCCCTGGCAAGCCCTGAAAAAGCGTGGTCCCCTGGACCTGATGTTGAAAAGAAACTTCTCGCTTTGGTCCTCTTGATTGCCGCGGCCATGAGATTGCCCTTCATCGGCCAGCATATCACCGGCTTTCAAATCGACGAAGCGAACTGTATTCGGGACGCTTATAGCTTTCTGAATGGCTCACTCAAGTCCCCTTTTATCGCAAGCTGGGGAGGAAATGAATCCTTTCATTTTTGGTGGTTATCCCTATTCATGAGGATTTTCGGCACGTCTTGTGGTTCAGCCAGGCTTTTTTCCGCTCTCATTTCTTTGGGAGCCCTATATATTTTCTACCTTTGGTGCCGTCTATTCTTCGCTTTCCTTCCCTCAATTCTGTCCGTCTTTTTGATGTCCATTGGTTGGTGGTACCTTTTTTATAGTCTTTCCCCTTTCCAAGACATGCTGGTGGCCTTTTGGGAAATCCTGGCGTTTTATTTCCTTTCTAAGGCCTTGAAACAAGGCCGGAAATCCGATTATTTTTGGGCAGGCCTCTTCATCGCCTTTTGCGAATTGGAATATTTGCCGGGCCGGCTTGTGGTATTCATGGCCGGATTCGCGGTTTTAGGGATCTGGGCCGTGGAAGGTAGACCTTTTTGGAGAAACCACTCCCGATACCTACCCTTGGGCGCCCTTTCCATGCTGTGGCTGGCTGGCCCCTTTATCATTTACGCCTTCCAGGAACCCTACACGATACTTGGCCGCGCTAAGGAACTAAGCCTTCTCGCGGAAGTTCAAAGGACGGGACATTACGCCCTTATTTTCAAAAGAATGGCTTGGACTTTCCTTTCCTTTCTCAACCGCAATGACGGGCTGGACCCCCGTTTTTGCGCCAACGCGCCTCAGCTGGATCCGGTTTCGGGAAGCTTGATGGCATTCGGCCTCCTATGGGCAGTCCTTCATTGGAGGCAAAGAGCCTGTTGGATATCCTTGGGCGGCCTATTTTTCGGCATTGTGGCTAACGCCTTCGCCATACAAGGTCCCAATCCGGATCCAACTTCCGTTAACGGCCAGCGTTACTTTCTAGTGGTCCCATTCCTTTTTTTCGTAGCTGCTTGGACCTTGGATCGGGTTATCGGGATTTTTTCCGCTTTGACCTTGGCCATGAAAAGAACAGGCAAAATGTTATTAACCTTACTAGTAACGGCGGCCTTAGTTTGGAATATATTCACCTACTATTTTTCCTTCCGGAATTTCAAGGCTGAGGGCCCCAACTATTGGGATTTGCTGGGCTTCAACCATATACAAGTCGCCGAATATCTGAGAACCCAATGCCCCCGCTGCCACGCGTTGCTGGATTTCGTTTACAGCTCGAGTACAGTATATGTGCTGACTCATGATTTATTCACCTTCAACCAAATGGGGGATCATTTCGAGGTGCCTATCCGGAAAAATGTGTCTAAAAACGTATTATTTATTATTCCGCCCTGGGAATACCCGGAACTCCAGGAAAAGTTACATCAGGTTTACCCCAGGGCCATCTGGGGTTCGATTAAGAACCCTCGAAACGGTATCGACGTATTGACGGTGGAGGTTTCTAAGGAAGATATACAGGCCTCGCAGGAGGGCTTAACCTTGGATGGGGCTCTCGATTGACCATTCCCAAAAGCGGGAAGCCTCATGGGTAATTCAAGGATTTCCGTTGATCCAATTTTTACCAAGACTTATCAAACTTAAATTACGGTAACCGGCAGGAGGAATAAAGGTCGTCGCGTCAAAAGTCCGGGTACGGACACTACGGACTTTAAACCGGCCAGAGGGCTTATTCTGGGCGTAAAGAACCGCGCGAACCGGCAGCTGGGGATTTGAAAGACTTTGTTGAAAAGAAGAAGTATCCGCACCTAATTGAGTCAATTCGTCTCCGCAAAAATCCACCGCCAAATGGACCATACCCCTCAATGTATTGTAGTCTTCCCCGCTCATGCCAACTTTCTCGGGAAGGGTCACCCATACTTCGCGGGCTTTAATCCCCTCAAAATCGGTCTGGTACTCATCGCAGGTAAACCCTCCTATCCGTGCACCTTTACCCTTTAAAACCGGTATCCCGTTAAAAAAAGCTTTCGCGTTTTCCTGGACGATGGCATAGGTCTTCTGAACGCTAAGCGGAAAACCGGCTGCCCCGCCTTTGAGCCTGCCGGAAGAGATGGCGCCCATGATTTTGAGGGCGGTCTGGTCACCCTGGGAGAGAGTCAGAACAGTTTTGTGAAGATCATCGACAACCGTCACCTGGGATGTTTCGCGGTCATAGATCAACGACCCGTGCGAAATGGGACCTTGGAAGTCCAACCTCAAGTGTCCATCAGCAATGGAAACCGCCACATCCACCCAGGCATCCTTATAAGACAAGCTTTCCACGTGGGCTCGAAGGTCGGTTCCCCCAAAAAGGGGAACCGCCACGCTGCTGAGAAACAGAAGAAAATATGACTTTTTCATGCTTTTTTCACGTCGCCATAATACCAAATATTTCCCCAAAATCTGAATGTGTCGTTATTTATTAATTAAGGCACCCCAATAGATCTTTTGACGTTCTGAACCCTAAAGATGCGGTGCGTCCCCTCAGGGAATACAGACAACCCCGCTTCAACCACCCATAAAAATGATTAGGTTCTTCGGTTTCGAATCAGGTCATTATTAATCAAAAACCGAAAGGAATTCTTATGGAAGAATTGCTTAAAGCAAGTCACATCTCGGATTCTTAAATTAACCCTGTATTTCCTGTTATTTCGGAATCCTAGGCTTCGACCAGTCTACTTGATAGCGTTAGAACAACTAACAAATTAACAAATTTTTGCTCCTAAAAATAATAAAGTCCAATCTTCCGCACTTGAAGATTGGACTTTATTGGCTACCCTTCATGAATGCATTTATAACCCATCTCATGAAAGAAGGGCAAGTCATTTTCTCTTTTAAAGCTTTATAGGAAAAAATGGCTGGCCTTCATGGATACATTTCGAACTTTTCTGATACAAGGAATTTCCGCTTAATTCCTTTTTTCCCTATTTATTCCCCGAAAGTTCCCCCGAAATTCCCCTTTTCCCACTTTTAAAGCGGCTCCCAGAGATTGACAGCTAGAACTTTGGGCCTTCATGGATACAATTTGACCATTAATTTCTTAATCTCCTTCAAACATAAGACAGTTTTTACATTGAGGTCAGTTTTCGGAATTAGGTTTTAATTCTTCCCTTTTTGAAATTTTGGGGGGTTGTAGGAATTCCTCTAAAGCTTTCTTTGCTCGATTACGAATTGCATAATGCGCATCGAGTTTTGCCCATTCAAGTATCGAAACATATCCTTCGTTTTTAGAATTCATTAATCCTTTTCGAGCAGAAATCACAACAGAATTTCTGACAAGATCATTGCTATCCTTAACCAATATTTTCATACGTTTAATACAAATCTCGGACCAGTTAGTTTTATTCATTGTTGCATCATTTAACGCAGTGATAGCCGTTAGTCTTACCGTTTCCGAACTATCAAATGTTTTCATATATAACAATTCGAATAAAGCATTCTTTTCAGAATCCGAACAAATGTTTAAGGCCTCTTTCAAAAACTCTACTGCTTCTAACCTAATGTCTCTTAAGCCATTCATTAAATATTCTGATGACTTTACAACTATTTCATCGAAAGTAAGCTTTTTTGAAAAGGCCAAATACATTTGGTGAAGTTTTAATTCCAACCTCTCTTTGTAGCCTTCTTTAAATAAATCGTCATCAGTATATTTAAGAACTTTTTTTTGATCGTTATAACAACTCTCAACAATTTTCGGACCATATTCCACAGCAAGTTTATTACCAGAATGAAAAAGTACCGAAATCATGTTTAAAGTTGCGTATTTCGCAGAAACATAATGATTAGGATTCTCTAATATTGATTTATAGATTTCCGCAGCTCTCTGAATATTTCCAAAGATTCCATTGGATGCATACTGGAAATATATATAAATAATGTTGTATCCACCAAAAGATGAAACTATAACCGGACTTTGGCCATGAAGTACAGAATTGCCTTTTTCCAATCTCTCTAATATTTCTAATGCTATTTTTTGTCGTTCTTGTTGATAATCTTCACCCGTTAATTTTGAAAAATAATATACAGCATCTAAAGATTTTAAATTTTCGCATTCCTTTAAAAGAGAACTTTCATATTCCGGATTATAAGGCCCATAATCATTTCTGATTTCAAGTAGGATTTCATAAAGTTTATTTGAACTATGAAATAATGTTTTAATTTCCACTAATTTCTTCGCAACATTAAATGCCACTTCTTTTGTAATGTTTTTCCAAGAAACTCTCGCAAGCAATTCCAATATTTCATCATTAACTAAGCGATTGTTGCTTATCAAACCTAGTAATTTTGAAATAATTTGATTCATATTTATGCGTTCTACATTTTTGGAAAGCGAACGTAAAGCCGATCTCTTCAGGTCTAGAGTTTCACTTAAAGAAAATTGGCCTTCTAAACAAACCATTAAGTATTTTTCTATATCGGTAATTTTTTCATCAGGAAGATATTCACCTAAAGATTCAATTAGAACACACCTAATAATTTTGCTAAGGTCACCTTCTCTTTTTGGCACAATATAATTTATTAATTTTTCGGGGCTTCCTGAAACCCCTGCATACAATCGTTCTTTGTCCGTTTCCAAAATCTTTTTAATCGAGCCAATACTTGCTTCCATAGCAAAAAGCCGTAACGCTTCTCTTAACAAATCAAAAGAATTATAGTTTTTAGAGTAAATATAGAATATTTGTGCTAATCGATCTCGTATAACTCTTAAATATGTATAAGAACCAAAACACATTCCATAACAAATAGCTTCTACTACATGCTCTAATGTTTGTGGAATACTTTGATCGGTAATATAAATTGTATTTGGGGAATCAGTGAATTTTTTAAAAAGTATGTTTTGAACATCTTCCATACCGTCCAATAAACTTCTATCAAGGCATGGCGTAAAATTCCAATCTTCTAAATTTTCTAACGAATCAAGAAATTCTGTATTGCGCCCATAATTTTTATTTTTTTCAGCCAGACGAAATGTTGAATTACGCAAATCCAATAAAATATCTCGAATTAACCATTCTTCAATTTGATTTTCTCTTGCTATTGAATAAGCATTTTCCAAATATTTTTTTGCCGATAAAAAATCATCATTAAAGGAAGCGATGTTTCCATTCCAACGATTTATCAATACATCCTTTATTTCCACTGGCAAAAAATCAATTAATTTATAAACGAACAAACCCAAACCTTCGATATCATCCGCCAGGAAAGAACACACAGAAAGAAATAGAAAATCTTCGAGTTTCTTCTCTTCCGCTCCTTTCACTTGTTGAAACCGTTCATTATTTGCAAAATATGTGTCTGCTACTTGTTTGGCCACATTTTTAATTATTGATTTCGGAATTATTACCATCATTTGTTTTCCTTAAACCGGATCAACATATGGTTTATTTTTTCCAGCTTCAAAGGCAATCCATTTTCTGTACGAAAGTGCCAAATCATCCAAAAGACTTTTTTCAATTTTGTCGATCAAATCACGTAAATTGTTAAATGTTGTGTACGTAACAGTTTTTTCGATTTCCGATTTAATAAATTTATTAAGTTCCGGGTCAGTTATGCCATTATTAATAAAAGTAAATATTCGTTTCTTTTGAGTTAAAGCGGTTTGATATTCTTGGCAGACTGCCTTACTTAAAGTATCCGATAGAATTAATATTATTATGTCTGCCCATAAAACTTTATCTGTATATCGAGTTTCAACATCATCAGGGCTCGCCGTTTCTTCGATTACAAAACATTCATACATTGGCATGCGTTCAAAAAAAGCATGAACGGCAGCACGACGTTCCATATGAAGATCATTCTTCATTGAAGAACTTATAAAAACTTTGATACTAGAACTTTTCCATTCATATTTATTACGCAAGTTTCAAACCCTTTTAATATTCAACTTAGTATCCTTTTTCAACAAGGAATCAAAAAAACAATTAATCAAACTTATTTCTTTTTCAGATAACTCATATATTTTAAAAACAATCTCATTAATTTGGCTTTCCAACAAATCTATTTTCCTAAGAAATAATTCTTTTTCTTCGGAGCTTTTTGCAACTAACAATTTATCATTCAAAAATAATAATTCTTCAACTTGGCCATTTAACACTTTATATCTTTGTACAAATATTCCATCAGAAAATGATGTTTCATGTATTGGCAATGATCGCGTTTCTTTTAATACTATCTTAGGGAAGTCATCTCTTTGCGCCACATGAGAACGATTTAAGAAAAACCATGAAATCAGCTTACTGTTAATTATTCCCAATAAATATTTTAAATCGGGTCCGCTTTTTATTGGCAAAATGCTTTGCATTGACTTATTCGTAATAAAATCTTTTTTAACCATTACCGCTTGTATCCGGTATTGACGACTTATTAACTCCCTTAACAATATTCTCTCACCCTTAAAATATCTTTCCGGTTTAAATTCGGCTAATGTTTCATCAAATCTGATGAATTTATTCTTGCCTTTCGCAACTTTATAACGTCGGACAGTGCCATCAAAAGCAGGTTTACTATTTTTATGGGTCGGTTTATCGGTAAGCGCGAACGGTGTCACACCTCTTTGAACGTCGGCAAATTCTGACAATGGTTTACTAGCTTTAAGAATTTTACTCATCAATTCCGTTTCAAAATTATCAACAAACGTCAGAAAAGAATCATTTCCATCTTCAAACCAATTTTTTATATCTACCTCTTTTATATTTTCCTCAAATTCAATAATATTCCTGATTTTTAAACGCTTAGGAAATGTCTTAATAGAAACAATTCCAGATTCTTTTCTCGGCCATTGGAGACTTGATTTTCTTTTCTCTAGTACAAAGATACTTGTATCAACCCATGCCTTAAAAACATCATATGGTAAGTTCACAAAAACTTTCGGGTCAGTTTCGCATATGATAAATTGTCTTAGCTTGTGGTATTTTTCACTGCTATACCAGCCCGTTGGCACGATCATTGATATCATTCCATCGCTTTTTATCAACCTCGTAGCTTTTTCAATAAACAAGGAATAAGTATCGACATCCTTACCTGTTGTGACATAAATATTTGATAAATACTCTTCTTCATAGTTATCAAGGAGTGCTCCATAGGGGGGATTACCTATTACACAATCAAACCCACCTAAATTTAAAATTTCTGAAAATCCAGCATCCCAATCAAATGGATTTACTCGTCTCATGTCATTTACATCCGTTAATAATTGCCCCGAAAAATAATCCGGACCTATTAAACTATTTCCGCATTTAACATTACTTCCTAAATCCGGAAGGGCTCTTTGATGGAAAATCTCTAGTTGCTTCTTTAAGGTTTGGTCAGATTCTCCTTCCAAAACTTTCAAAAGAAGTGAAAGCTTGGTGACTTCAACTGCTTGCGTGTCTATATCCACGCCAAAAATATTATTTAAAAGAATTTTCTTACGGGTATCTGTTGTTAAACGCC
This sequence comes from candidate division FCPU426 bacterium, assembly GCA_963796105.1. Lineage (GTDB taxonomy): Bacteria > Oederibacteriota > Muellerivitia > Muellerivitales > Muellerivitaceae > CAWCKJ01. The sequence goes on along the minus strand of CAWCKJ010000006.1, from coordinate 134,981 downwards.
AATCACCACCAGGGCCTTGGTAAAGCTCCTTTTGGTGATTTTGTGGATTGTCATTTACATACCAATCCCTATGCCAATCCAAAAGATATTGATAAGCCCCAATAAGAAAAGAACCCGAGCCGCAAGCAGGATCTAAAATCCGAAGCTTTGAAACTTGTTTGGGGGTTTTACCTTCACAAAGTTTTCCAACGGTATTTTTTACGATATATTCAACGATATAAGTAGGCGTGTAATAGACTCCACCGGCTTTTTTAACTTCCGGCTTGTCCTCCACCTTGGCTTGGTGGCCTTCCGTTAGGCGGATAACCTTCCCCAAAAATTGCTCATAAACCTGCCCTAAAATATCTGCCGGAAGTGCTGAAAATTCGTAAGGACTTTCGGGGTAGTAAAGACCCCCGATCATGTCTTGGAAAATTTTATCATCAATCTTTAGGTCTAAAGTCAGTTCATCCGGTTGTTCCGGCCTGTCTTTTTCTTTTTGGAAATGGAATAGGCCGGAATTATATCTTTCATCTGCCCTTTGAAAAACTTGGGTTAGGCGGTCATAAACTTTTGCCCCATTAATCAGGGACAAAAGTTTTCCATATTGCTCAATACCCCGGTCTTCACAAATTCGAAGGAAAATAATCCGGTCTATAATCTTTTGGACGGAATAATTAAGTTCTTGAACGGAAAGTTTTGAATTCTTAACGGCTATATTTTTAGCTAGTTCCTTGCGCCATTTTTCGATTTCTTCCAGGAAAGCCTCGTCAACCGTTGTAGTTCCTTTTTTACCCTTGCCGGAATCGGCAAACTTATCAAATGAACCTTTAAGGACTGCATCTTGGGAAAAAATAGCGGCGATTTCTTCCCATTTTTCGGAATATTGATCGAATGTGAAATAAAGATTTCGGCCTGTAGTAGGCTTATCGGTTTTATGGGGCTTGATGCGGCAATCGTAAACGGCAAATTCTTCAAAGTCTGTCAAAATGCTTAAGGGAAGTTTGGCGGACCAAGCGTAACGGCGAAGCTGAAAAGCGGGGTTAAAATCATCCTTGATATTGATGGAAGGTTTCTTGGCTTCTACGAAAAACTTTCTAGTTCCACCAATACGGAAACAATAATCCGGGGCTTTGGTGGCCGCCCCTATCTTAATAGCGTCCTCGTGAATAACTTCCTTGTATGCCTCGGAATAGCCCTTTTCGTTGGTGACATCCCACCCCAAAGCCTTAAAAAACGGGTTAAGGAATTCTTGTCTTAATTGCGTTTCGTTGTATTTCCCGGATTGGTATTCTTCCCGGTTGCGGTTGAACCGTTCTACTAGGTCTAGGATTTCTTTTGGGGCTGACATGACCAACATTCTAACATTTAAGAAAGAGAGGTGGGAAAAACACAGGATAATTAAACAGCTATTTTCTTGAGTTTTTCCAAAAGGGAAGGAAGTTCTGTCTTTACGGCATCCCAAACAATATCAAAGTCAACCGCCATATAGTCGTGAACAATCTTTTGGCGCATCCCAATAATATCATCCCAAGGAATACCGGGGTTTTGTTCCTTGAACTCTTTTGACACTTTTGAGGCCGCTTCCCCAATCGTTTGAATGAAATGTGAAACAGCCGTCTTTAGAATTTCGTCTTGATCGAATTGTGAACGTGATTTGTCTTTTAAAGCATCGATGGATTTCTGCGCCATATCCAACATATGACCCAAATATATTTTTTCATTTTTGGGCATAGAGAACTTCAGCCTCCGTCAAAACCTGTTCCCTCATCCGGGGATTAATGTATTTTTCATTCACAATATCCACTTTATGGCCATCAAACAGTTTCGAAAGTTCCTCTTCCATCCTGAAAATTCGAAAACCAACCGGAAATTGGGGGTCGTAAACCATCAATACGTCAACATCACTTTCCGGCTTAAACTGGCCGGTCAAAACCGACCCAAAAAGGGAAAGTTTAAGAATATGATTTCGGCGGCAAAAATCAGTGATTATTTGTTTGTTAATTGCGATTTGAGTAGGCATTTCCTTATCCCATCGAAAGATAACTAGATAGCTTTTGATCATTATAACAAAGTGAATTGTTAAATTACGGCCATATCATGATGAAATTCCCCGAATATTCCCCCTTTAATCCCCCTTTTTTCCCCCTCAAACCTCCCCTAACCAATCTAAATAGATCGGTGAGTAATGGGTTTCTGAGAATGGGATTCTAAGAATGGCATTCTAAGAATGGGTTTAGGGTGGGTTATGAGTTAATAAACCTATAAATATAGTCTTTTAAGCCATACCGAATGGGATTCTTAAGAATGGGTGTCTAAGAATGGGATTCTTAAGAATGGGATTCTGAGAATAGGTTTAGGGTGGGTTATAGGTTAATAAACCTATAAATAAAGTCTTTTAAGCCATACCGAATGGGATTCTTAAGAATGGCATTCTTAAGAATGGGATTCTAAGAATGGGTTTAGGGTGGGTTATGGGTTTATGGGTAATGGGTTTGATGGGTTTATCACATCCAAAAGAGGTTCATCACCTATCTATTACCTCTTTTAGTTATTAAAAGAGTTACTCAATAGCTTCTAAGGTATTTACTGTTTGATTTCGATATTCAAAAACAGAATTTTGCATCAAATGATATATCATTTGCATATATAAAATAGCTTAACCACCTAGTTAAAAGGGCATCAGACCTATTAATAACTCCCCCCTATGAATAACTTCCCAAGCTATTAATCCCCCCACAAGAATAACTCCCCCATGAGTTATCAAAACTCAAACACCGGCATTTTGTTTAACAGTTCATTTAAAGTCCATCCAATAAATTCTTAGGGCTCAAAACTTGACACAAAACACCCAAAGGTATACGCTTGTTCTCTGCACGATTAATATCATTTGGGGAGGTGTTTTCCATGCCAGCAATTGCAATACAAAGCAAAAACATTAATGGGTGGTTAATAGCAGGAATAATAGCTGGGGTATTAGCCATTATTGGGGGTATTGCCTATCTAATTTACAAACTTTACCATCTTCAAGAAACCTTAGATGAGATTACAAAAAAACTAAATTCAAATTCCAACCAGAAACCGGAAAAACCGGTTATTGATGTAACCCCTGAACCTCCCGTTTCCAAAGAATCTGCCTTAAGCCCTGTTTTCTTCCAATCCGAGGACTTTAGAACGGTTAAAACCAAAAACACCGAATATCTTTGTACCTTTACCCAAGGCCGTGTAATTAACAGGCTATGGGAAAACCTCAAGAAAGGAATAACCAAACTTCACCAAGATATTCTTCTTGAGGATTTAGGTATTTGTAGCAAAAAGCTGAAAGACGTATTCAAGAAATCCCCGGCTTGGAAAAAATTGGTGGTTCCTATCGGTAAAGGTTATTACAGTTTGAACTTGTCCTAACCTTTCCTACTCATTTCATTTTCCCCTAACTTTCCCCTTTTTACCCCCCGTAGTTCCCCCCTGCTTGCCGTATCCTTGCGTCAAGAAATAATTTTAATTCTTGGTGCGTCATGGAAAAAGTTTTCACGAAAGAACAACTCATTGACCAAGCTTTAGGGGTTTTCCAGCCCCGTACCTCCCGGAAATTAACCAGGGAGGACGGTAGGCAGATCGTGGACAACCTCGTGAACTTTTTCCACGTCCTCCAGGATTGGGAACAATCAAAAACACCTCAAAACCCCTGCAAGTAGGCCGAAAAAAGAAAGAAATGGCTACATTTATAGCCAAGACTTTCCGTTTTTGGCCTTAGTAAAGGTTAAATATGCGAAATGTGAATTTTTGGAGAAAAAAAGGAAAGCTTATTCACATTAGGCTTTCCCCTAAACTCCATTCCCGGCTTAAAATCCGGGTAGCTGAATTACAAACCACCATTCAAAGCTGGACGGTTTCCACTATTCGAAATGGTTTGAGGAAACCGAAAATTAAAATGAAAGTTTCCGAGGTAAAACCAAATGAACCTTCCAAGTAACTCCCCCAAGAAAGCCGTCCTCTATGTCCGTGTTTCTTCCAAGGAACAGGAAAAGGAAGGTTTCTCTATTCAAGCCCAATACAAGCTATTAAGGGATTTCGCCTTTAATAACGGTTATGAAATCATTCAGGAATTCGGAGACGTAGAAACCGCCAAGGTATCAGGCCGGGAAGGTTTCGATAGCTTAATAACCTTCTTCAAGAAAAACCCTTCCTATAAAACCCTCTTAGTCGAAAAAACAGACCGCCTTTACCGGAATTTGAAAGATTGGGTTACTTTGGATGAACTAGGCTTGGAAATTTACCTAGTAAAGGAAAACACCCTTATTTCCCCCAATTCCCGGTCTAATGAAAAGCTCATTCATGGAATCAAGGTGGTAATGGCAAAGCACTATATAGACAACCTTTCGGAGGAAGCCAAGAAAGGCTTAAAGGAAAAAGCGGAAGAAGGAATTTGGCCTTCCGTTGCCCCTATTGGGTTTAAAAACATAACAGGGGCAAATGGGAAGAAGATCATCGAAATAGACCTCCAATACGCCCCAATAATCGCCAAGCTATTCCAAGAATACGCTACCGGGGATTATTCTTTGAAAGAAATAACCCAGGAATTCAAAAATTCGGGATTGGTATTTCGAAGAAGCAAGAAACCTTTACCCGTTTCCTCCATCCATAGAATGCTTCGAACGAGAACCTATTGCGGGGATTTCGATTGGAAAGGGATTACCTACAAGGGAAACCATGAACCTATCATTTCCAAGGAACTATGGAACCAAGTTCAAAATATTTTGGATAAACGAAACCAAAGCAAGTCTAAAAAATCCAAGCATAACTTTTGCTATGCCGGGCTTGTTACTTGCGGTCATTGCGGTTGTTTAATGGTGGGAGAACTCAAGAAAGGTAAATATGTTTATTACCATTGCACGGGCTGGAAAGGTAAATGCCCTGAACCCTACACACGGGAAGAAACCCTCGAAAAGGAATTCGTAACCAGCCTTAAAGCCTTGGAGATTGATGACAAGGTATTGGAACTAATCGTTAATGCCCTTAAATCAAGCCACAAGGACGAAAAAACCTTCCATAACGAGGCAATAAGCCGCCTACAAGCCGAATCAACCAAGATTCAAGGCCGTATAGATACCATGTACGAGGACAAACTGGATGGAAAGATAACCCAAGAATTCTTTGACCGTAAATCGAAGGATTGGAAAGCGGAAATGGAAAAAATCATGGAAACCATTCACGCCCACCAAAAAGCAAACTATAACTACCTGGACGAAGGAATCAAGCTTTTGGAAATGGCTTCCAAGTCCCATAAAACATTCATGGAGCAAAACCCAATCGAGAAAAGGCGGTTGGTTTCGTCTTTCTTTGCGCAAAGTTCCTGGAAAGAGGGGAAATTATCAGTTAATTTCCGCCAACCCTTTGAGCTGATTGCGGTTTCGAACTTGGGAAACTCCAATAAAGAAGCCGTTAGCGTGGGAGCCAACGGCTTAAACGAGAAATGGCTGGGAGACTAGGATTCGAACCTAGATAAGCAGATCCAGAATCTGCTGTCCTACCATTAGACGATCTCCCAAAAAATTAAAAAGAATGGCTTGCGGAAGAGGGAGGATTGTAACACAAGTCCTAAGCTGCAAAAACCCAATTTCAACCGGCTCATAGCGCTACAACATAAGAGTAAGAAATTTCCGCGTGGCTTGACTCGTCCCGGCTATTCGGGACGAACAACCGACATCATGGTCTGGTCGTGCCATTCCCCGTCGCGCAGTACATAACTCTTTCGGATCCCTTCAATCTGGAATCCAGCCTTTTGCAAGGCGTTCAGGGAACGAACGTTGTAGGCCGCGGAAACAGCCCCGATTCTCTTATATCCCAGCTGTTCCAAACCGTAACGCACCATCCGCGCGGCGGCCTCAGTTCCTATTCCCATGCCCCAAAATTTCTTTTCCCCGATGAGAAACCCAAAATCAGCTGTCTTATGGGAGGGCCTTTCGTTATAGAACTCGCATGTGCCGACCGGAACCCACTTCCCGCCATCTTCTACCTCGACCACAAAGGATCGAGGAAGTTTTTCATCCTCCGGGGACCCCGATTTAGCGAACCATTTCTCAGCATCTGAAAAAGTTTGGTCTACAAAATGCACGTCGAACAACCTTCGAACTTCCGGGTCATTCCACCATCCCACGATTTGTCCCCAATCCTTGCGGTTGACGGACCTTAAACGCCCTTTTTTCTCGCCTCGCTTGAAAACAAAATCGATGTGATCCATTTGAACTCCCCTTTTTCCGAATGATGGTTCTTCCCTTTAATGCGACAATCCACAATCAATCGTGGCAATCACAAGTTATCCCAAAACCTCCCCTTTTGGCAATCCGCTATTCGACAATTCCTTCGCGATATCAGACTTGAGGATACTGACAAACCTCAGCAATCGGACAATGCAACGACCCTTTCCAAGGATTTGAATAAGCTCAAACAGGTTTGGGCTGGCAGTTCTCCCCGTGATGGCTAACCTCATGGGATGTACAAAATCCCCAAATTTTCGGCCTGTTTGAGCCGCTGCATTCCTGAGTTTTTCCTCCAGTGTCATCGCGTTAAAATCCATCGTTTCCTCAAGAATGAAGATTGCCTGCTGTAAAACCTGAAGAGTATCGGCTTTCCGCCATTTGGTCAGCCCCTCGGAATCATAGATATGCACCTCCCCGAGGAAATAAGTAATTTGATCCCCAACCTCCGATATGGTTTTCAGGCTGTTCTTCACGGTCCCTATCATGCGTTTCAACGCGCCCCCCCCAAATCGCATAAAATCCTCATTGATTGCGTCAGTGTCCCAAAGGGTTTCAAGACAAAGCTGGTAGATTCTCTCGTCATCCGCGGCTCGTATGTATTGGCCGTTAAGCCATTGCAATTTATCGTAATCGAAACAAGCCGCGCTTTTCACCACCCTCTCAAGACTGAATTTACGGATCAAATCATCCTTTGAAAAGATCTCCGATTTCCCGTCCAAGGACCAGCCCAGGAGAGCGAGATAATTGAGCATCGCCTCTGGCAGGTATCCCTGGCGTTTGAATTCTCCGATGGAACTCGCGCCATGCCTCTTGGAAAGAGGTGACCGATCTTGGCCTAAAATAAGGGGAATATGGGCGAAAGAAGGTGGTTCCAAACTTAAAGCCCTGTAAAGCAGGATTTGTTTCGGGGTATTAGACAAGTGATCCTCGCCACGGATAACATGTGAAATTTTCATCAAGGCGTCGTCCACGGTTGCCACAAAATTATAGGTCGGCTCCCCATCGCTTCTGACCAAGATGAAGTCATCCAATTCCGCATTTTCAATCGAAACCTCCCCACGAACCAAATCGAAGAAGGAAATATGGCCCTCAGGTATTTTCAATCTAACTGAGTAGGGATGATGCGATTTTTGATGGTTCTCTAATGCAGCCGGCGATAGATCCCTGCACCTTCCGGAATACCTGTAGCTTTTACCGAGCGCTTGAACCTCACTTCGTTCCGCTTCCAACTCCTTTGAAGTACAGAAACATGGATAGGCGGCGCCGGCCTGGAGTAGTTTTTTCAATTGTTCCCGGTATTGCGGCGCCCTGTCTGTTTGGCTGTAGGGTCCAAAAGGACCGCCGATGGAGGGGCCTTCATCCCAATCCAACCCGAGCCATTGAAGGTCTCTGATGATGTTTTCTTCGTATTCCGCCTTCGATCTTTCTCGGTCAGTATCCTCTATCCGGAGAACAAACTTTCCTCCATGGTGGCGGGCAAAAAGCCAGTTGAACAAAGCGGTACGCGCTCCACCCACATGAAGATACCCAGTAGGGCTCGGTGCGAATCTTACGCGAACATTTGACATTTTTTCCCTAATGTTTAGGATTAGTTTCGAGTTCCCACTGCGGCAAGTAAACCCAATGGATTGCCCTCGAGCCAACCCCTTTAAATTCAAGGCCGTAAATATCCTTGCGGATAGTCAATCAGTACTGCTCAAAAAAGAGGCATGAAATTCGATTAGCCAAAATAATTGTCAGAGTTTGTTTTTTTCCCAGAAAACAATTGAAAATGTTATCCTAATTGAGTTACAGTTCCAAATCAATTCAACAGGAACTCGGCTGAAATAAGATCCATGCAGAAATCCTTGCTCGTCTGATGGACTGTCAATCCGAGAAGGGAAGTTTTACCTAAATGAAAAAAACCCATAAACCTGAAAACCCCCGCAATAAAAGAACCAATCGACGTGTCATGATGGTTAAATCCATCAAAGGCATTACCCTTGAGTCCTTAAAGGATTCTGAGCCTTTTCGGGCCCAATTGATTAATGTCAGTTCGACGGGTTGCCAGATTTACTCCAACAAGGTTTTGGACAACGGCCGATCCCTCCGCCTTGAGTTAGGCTCACTCGACAGAAGCCATAATGTGAACTATGAAGGAAAAGTTGTCTGGGTCCGTAAAAATCCCATGAAATCCATGGGCCGGTATGTTTATGGGGTCAATTTTGAAAAAATGACCCAGGAACATGTTAAGTTTCTGGAAACAAACTACTCCTTAAGCAGCGCACCAGTTAATCTAACGTCCTAATAACCATTCAAAGGTTTAAAAAGATAATCCTTTTATTCAGACTTTTCTAAAAGGTTTTCCGATCCTACGTCCCTCTTTCAATCCTCCGGATTCACCAATTAATTCTGAGTAATGATGGCTTTCTTCAAGCTGGTTAAGACTTTTTTGTGTAAATCCTCAGCGTCAACCGCGTTCGTAAGTGCCCTTTGAAATTGGGGATTTATTTCCAAAGCCTTTTTAAATTCCTTCATGGCTTTGCTCACCTCGAATCGGCAAAGAATCAAGTAAGCGACACCGAGATGGTGATGAAGGTCAGCGTAATGGGGATACTCCTCAATCACTTTTGCGAGTTTGTTGATATATTGCTCGGTCATTTGCAAGTCGATTCCTTCATTGCCGTAAAGCAAAGTCAAAGTGAAAAAAAAGATAATCTCATCCCCTATCCTCGGGACATAACGCGGACGGACATCCAGGAAAGACTGGAATGCGAGTGAATACTTCCTGTTTTTCAGGTAATCCATTGAGATCATAAAGGCTCGGTTTCTCACCTTGGGATTTAAGGTGGCCGCCGTTTCCACTTCCGTCTTGGTCCTTTCCACCAATTCCTGAGTCTTCGCTTCGTTGAGCGACCCGGAAGACTGCGTGAGATAACCCACGCAGGATGTTCCCAAGCGTAAACGGGCATCCGCATAACGCGGGTTAATTTGAAGCGCTTGCAAATAACATTGGACGGCCTCATCAATCTCTCTTTTGTAAAGGTGAACATTACCAAGGTGGTAATAAATATCAGCGAAGGAGGGCCCCATTTCCTTGGCCCGATTTAAAATAGCCAGGGCACCATCGTAATCCTCTAAAAGCGTCAGGGTGATGCCGTAACTTTTGACCGCCTGGAGATGTTGAGGATCCAATTCCATGGCCTTCATGAATCTTTGGCGCGCATCATCATAAAAACCGTTGGAAAGAAAAATGACGCCTATTTTCCAGCAGGCATCCGCCGAGGGTTTTTCGTTAATTTTTTTGTTCAACCGGAAGATGGACTCAAGTTCGACGGATCGGATTCGATGGGTATCTTGCAGGAATTGTTTTAAGCCCGCCTCATCAAGCCCTTCCGGCAGGTCGAATTCTCTTTGGGAAATAGCCCTTCCCGCGAGCTGAATAATCGATGTCAAACGGTTCTTACCCGTCAAAGGGGTGGTTTCTACAGTAAAATTCTTCCCCTCAATTTCGATGAGGGAATTTAACGACAACTTTTCCATATTCATCCGTTTTCTGGATCTTCAAATCCGGAAATGACCTTCAAATTTATTCGAATTAACAATTAACCCCGAAACACCCAACAAACTGATAAGACCTTAAATTCGTTCCTTGGAAAACTTGGGATTTCCCGGAATACTGATATTCGCAAAGTATAACTAACGTCAACAGGCACTATAATTCATCACTTTTCACTAAAAAAACAACTAATTCCAGATGTATTTTTTATCTAGAAAACAAGAAATCCTATTGAGATCTTCAATTTTCTCCGAAGCCACGTTTGACAGCCGTTTCGACATTCGGGAAGGCCTTCAAAATGGTGTTAAATTCGAGCAACTCAAATACCTCCGATACCTCGGGGTTCATGCCAGATAAAACCAAATCACCCTTCTGGGTTCGGATCCGCTTGATCTCGCTGACAAAAATACCCCAACCTGCGCTTGAAATGTAATTTACATCTTTCAAGTCCACTACCAGTTTGTATTTATTATCATTTAGAACCGATAAGAATTTTTTTTCAAATTCTGGAGCGGTAGTAGTATCGATGAAACCCTTGACCGATAAAAGGGTAATGCTTTTATTCTTAGGGTGTTCAGATACGCTAACGGATATATTTTCCATGCTTCCTCCGAAATGATTCAGCAAAGGCTTATTATCCCCGGGTTTTTAAACGCTGTCAACCTCACTCAAAGCGAACGCCTTTCTTTGTTTCACGTTGCTTAAATTTTTTCGCTTCAAATACTCATAGATCAGGGTAGGGTCCACCTTCATTGGTGGTTGCTTGCTTTTTCGTAGTGTTTCAGAAATGCTCTTTGGGCTTAGCAGAGGATCTTTCTTAAGGATTTCCATTACGGCTTCTTTTTGTGGCTGGGATAACTCCCGGAGCTTTATTCGATTTTTAGGAAAAACAGGTTTCAAGCCCGCGTTTCCTTTTGTCCTCATAATGTTCAGATAGCGGTAGTAGGCTTGGGTTGAAATATTCATTTTTCTGCAAGCTTCGGCCACTGTAAGTCCATCCTTTTTCACAAGATCCAGGAGTTTTTTTCTGAAATTGAAAACCGCATTATCCGTTTTCATTTTCTCTTTGATAGCCACAACCGTGATGTCGTCGTGTTGTTCCGCCCCCTTGGTAAACTGCGCAATGGCTTCATTGAGTTTTTCAACGAATTCCTGCGGTGTTAGATGGGCGTTGGCTTTGATGACCTCATTCAGCCTGGCCTCCCCAAATTGTTCCTTCTTGAGGTTCATTGCTTCCGTGATTCCGTCTGTGTAAATCACTAGGATATCGTTTTTTTGCAAGCTGACTTTCTGGGGCGCCATATTGTTTTCGAACATCTCTTTTTCCGGGAGATCAATTCCCACGGGAAAACCCTTGGGTTTGAGGTAATAAAGTTCCTTGGTAGCGCCACGATAAAGAATCATGGGATTATGCCCCGCGCTGGCGAAATTAATGGTCCTGTTCCTGGAATCCAAGATGATATAAAACATGGTAACGAACATTCCTTTTTTCATATCCGAGGTGACGTGGCTGTTGACTTTGGCGAGAACGTTCGACGCGGATTTGTTATTTCGGGCTTCCAATCTCATCGCCGTACGGATCATGGTCATCACCATGGATCCGGGCACGCCTTTGCCAGAAACATCCGCCACGACGATCCCCAATGTAGTCGGATCCACCCAGAAGAAATCGTAATAGTCTCCGCCCACCTCTTTGGCGGCGCGGTAAGTGGCTCCGATTTCATAGCCCTCAATCTGAGGAAACTCAGCGGGAAGTAAAGTATGTTGGATTTCCTGGGCCACCTGCATTTCTTTCTGAATCCTTTCCTGCTCCATCATCCCTTTCTGCGAATCCTGGATTCGGCTGGTCATGTCATTAAAGATATTGGCGAGTTGCCCGAACTCATCCTGGCTTTCTAAATTGATTCGGGCGTTGAAATTACCGGTTGAAACAGCATGAACGCCGGCCAGGATTTTTCGGAACGGCCTAATGACGATGAGGGAAAGAAAATAAAGGCCGATAATGCTGATCAGGAACATGAAAAAGATGAGTCTTCGGAAATCTGATTTGACGGTGCTGGACAAATGATCGATGGCCCGAACACTCACCCCAGTGTGCGCCTCACCCACCCATTTGCCTCGGAAAAAAATGGGTGAGGTGTAATCAGTAACTGATCCGCGCGGGGTGGAAACCTCAAAGGTCCGGATGCCAGGGGTTTTCACTATCTTGGCTCCCACGGGGGGGTGGTAAATTTTGAAAAGCTGATTTAGGTCGGAATGAGCGATAAACTTGCCATCCTCCCCAATGATAAATAGATAGTCTAGAATATTAAATTGGTCCTGGGAAATAACTCGGTGGATCATTCGGTCTAATTCCAGATCGTTCTTTCCAATGACTGCCGGACCTGACTCTGAAGCGATAGTCTCAATGATCATGTTCACTTTCTCGGTTTGCTGACGGGCAATAAAAGAAGCCTGCTTGTAACTGAGAAAGAAAAAGACGGAGAGAATAAGCATTGTCACCAATAGCGCCGATCCGATAGTGAACTTGGCGGTGATAGGAATAGAGCCTTTTCTTAGCCCCAATTCCTTGGGGGGAGCGTTGGAAAGCTTCCGGTAAAGGACCATTTCATTGCGATCCCCGTAAGCCCTGTAGGTGACCCGATCCACGACTTTCTTGATGAGCCAGATGCCCAGTCCTCCCTTTTTACCGATATCCACGTAATGGTCCAGATCGGGATCTTTCACCGAGTTGAAGTCAAAGGCTTCCCCATGGTCAATGACCTTTATCCTTAGGTCGTAAAGGCCGATTCCTGCTTCCAACTCGATCTCTCCATCTTTTTTGCCGGTGTAGGCATGACGGATGATGTTGGTACAGGCCTCGTCCACGGCTAATGTAAGGGAATTAGCCTCTTTGGGGGTGCAACCCGCCGCATCGCAAACCCTTTGAATGAAATCTTTTATTTTCAACAGCTCGATTTCTTCCGCCGGCACTTCCAGCCTCAAGGTGTGTCTTTTTGTTTGGAAGGAAAAAGATGAAAATAAATCAGCGAAAAACTCCGGTTTTTTCATGGGTGACTGCCTTCTTGACCACTGTTTGAATTTTTCTCGGGTGTTTTTGATTCGTTCAATCTTTTCTGGGCTTCCTCTAGATTTCGCATAATGAGAAAGTTCTTAGGACTTTGCGCGAGAACTTTCTCCCAATCAACGACCGCCTCCTGATATTTACCTGTCAGGTAGGCTTCGACTCCCTTGGCATAAAGGTTGGTAATTTCCTTAGGCATGGCCTCCAAAGGCTGATAGTGGCTTTCCGCGTCGTGATAAAGGAATTTCACATCCCGATATTCGGGATCGATCTGGTAAACGGCCTGAAGGTTATCCACGGCGGTGGCGTAATCCTCCCGGCTATACGCTTCCACTCCCCGAACATAATTCGTGGAAAGCATCATTCCCTTATCGACCATCTTCAAGAGCGATTGCGCGTCGGGATTTCCAGGATCAATGGAAAGGACCTTGCCTAAAAGGGGCAAAGCCTTGTCGTAATTTCCATTCTTGATTTCCTTCCGGACGACATCCAATTGTTCCGAAACCATTGAGCTCCTACGTTTCTCAAGATTCCGGACGGCCCCGGGAGCTTCCTCGTCATCAGGGTATTCATTTAAAACGTTCTTCCAGGCCCGGATGGCTGGGCTGAAATCGTCGCTTTTAGAATAACTGCGGGCCACCCATTTCAAAAGATCCAATCTCTGGGCCTGTAAAGGGTCCCGATATGCCCCGAAACGATAACTCAGGGAAAATCTATGAAGAGCCCCCAAATCCCTTTGGTTGAAAGCATAATCGAATTCGAACCCATAAAGACTAAGACCGGCTCCCAAAGTGGGGCTGATTCCATCAAAACCCGCTCGTCCAAAAATCATGTTGTTGAAACCGTACTCCATTCCAGCCTTAATGAGATTTTCGCCTCCCTGGACAAGCTCGCCCTCGAACGTCAACCAGAGGGTATCTTTCCCGGAAGTTTGTAAAAAATAAGAAAGGGCCGGCCTAAAGACCCTGACCGGCTGATCCGCCGCCTGGAATAATTTGACTTGGGGCTCCAGTAAATTAGAGGCGGATAACCCGATGGCTAGATTTCGGAGCCCAATCCGCCGGAAGTCGGAGGAAGTTTCAGAAAACCTGTATAAAAGTCCGACATCAACACCCACACCGCTGCCCTGGTAGGTGTCCATTTGCTCGCGCAAATACTTCACGGAAGCCCCGAAATCCAACCCGCCAGGCAAGCGAAATCCCCCGCCTACTACCCCCTCCATTTGCTGGGAAGAAAAGGTGGAAATAGGCAAAATATTGTTCTGGGTCTTAAGAATATCAGACGTGCCCAGTTGGATGAAAGCGGCTCCCAAACCGGCGTGGCCACTTACGGGGTGGACATATCCGACCGCGTCATAGGCAGTATCTTGATAAAGGGGAGCGTGAAGAGTAAGAATTTCATAATTCTTTAAGGCCGCCAAAGCCGCCGGGTTCGAGAAAAAGCTGTTTCCATCCCCAATCACGGCCGCCGAAGTATCCCCCATACCTAAAGCCCTGGCCGATCCCCCCAATTCAAAGGGCGATTCGATTCCCCCGGTTTGCGGGGTTTGTGAAAAAGTCATCGAGGGAAACAGAACTCCAAGGACGATAAAATAAAATAGAGCAATTTTGCGTTGTTGAGTATTAGCTCGGATTGTTATTGCCATTATTTCACCACCGCGATTTTCAACAGGTATTTATTACCATTGACGCTAAGTTGGGCATAATAAACTCCATTAAGGACATAGGAACCCGTGCCATTTCGGCCATCCCAGGATATTCTCTGAAGACCGGCTGATAGTGTTTTATTTTCCAACAACGTTATCACTTTGGAACCCATGACATCATAGAGTTGCAATGACACTTCCGTGGGCGTGGTCAAGTTAAACTCGATGGTCGTGCTTTCCAAACCCGCCCTGAATGGATTCGGATAGTTGCCGAATGTGGACGCTACATCCGGAGAAAGGAAAGCCATTGTTTCCGATTGGATGGGGAATCCGGTACTGTCGCCGATGGTGGTAACCCCAGCCACGGTGGCTGGCGCGACCGGATCTTCAGCGTTAAAGGACCCAGGTCCATCCAATGAGAGCTTGACGCTCTTGGCGGTGGGTTGAGGGGCCATATCTACTCCAATGGTGACGGATAGCGAGGACAAAGCAGGTACCGTAAGAGCAGTTCCTAGTGTCACCATATCAGAAGAGGACCCGGCGACATTCATTGAGCCATTTATGCCTCCACCCCCGGTATACCAAAGATTTTGGAAAGCTGTCCCGAATGGCACCGGATTGTTTTTATCGTCCTCGGCGTGGATGACAAGTCCCATGATGGATATGGGGTCACTGCCTTGTTTCACGCTGAAATCAAGGGCCAATACGGTGATACCAGCCTGGCCTCCTGTTACAGTGGAAAGTTTAGGCGAATAGTGGGTCACATTCAGGATGAGGCTTCGACTTCCAGCCAATATGAACACAGGATCGCTAACGCCAATTTTAGCGTTGCTTAAATCCTTTACCGTAACTGCCTGACTGCTATTGGGCGTATCCATCACGATGTTGTTGTTTACGGCGGTTCCTTGATTAAGGGTGGTGACTCCTTGAGCGGGCGAATTAGGGTCGCTAACGGTAAAGGTCAAGGGATCGCCGGCACCTGTGAAAACATTGTAATAAGCGTCCACGGCATTTACTGTGGCCGAAAAAGGATAACCAGCTTGTTCATTACTAGGACTGCCGGTATGGCCTAAGGGATCCAATAAAGGTTTTCCCGGATCAGCCGATTCGCCCGGCAAAAGCACCTGAAGCTGGGCGTAAGTAGACGTCGATACCGTTACAGGCAAACCAGCCGGCGCCAAAGTTGAGGATGTGGCGGTGAGAGCCCAAACCCCGGCTTTATAATCCAGGTAGTTGATTGTAGCCGCGGAGGATCCAGGTGAAATGGTCAAGGCGGATATGGTTGTGCCGCCCGAGGAATCCAGAAAATAATATTCACCTGTCGAATTAGAATATAGATTAATTGTTAAGATTCCCGTTAAGGTGGCTGGTTGCCCCTGGGAATTTTGCGCCTCGATCACGAGGGGGCCGCCGTTTAAACCTGCCGAAAAAGGAGTCAATGCTGGAGAAGGCGTTAAAAACACAAGCTGAACAGGAGGCAATGGGGTGGATGTCGGGGTCATCGTGGGAGTGTACGTATTTGTGGGCGTGTTGGTCGGCGTAAAGGTCGGTGTATGAGTGGGTGTGCTCGTCGGCGTAAATGTTGAAGTAAAGGTCGCTGTGGGCAGGGCGATAGTGATCACCGCTCCAGCCGCCGGCACCCCGCTCACCTGCACCGACTGCCCCGAAACGCTATCCACTCCTTGCAAAGTTTGCAAGGAAGTTGAGTAGGCCCCCGTCGCAGAAGAATTCGAGAAACTATAGGTCACTTGATAGGTTTGAGAAGAGGGCCCGGCTGGCAGTGTGTCGCTGAAACTTAATGTGAGGTTTCCACCAGACCAAGTGGCCGAGCTGAATATAACCGTCGTTCCCTTCCACAAAGTCGGGGTTATTTCCGTAACAGATCCTCCTGTCGGAGTTCCCACCGCCAGCACAATAGAACCCATATTAACCACGTCCGGGCTTGAGTTTTTTACCGTGAACTGCAACACCGGCACTCCCGTAGCCCCTGGAATTTGTGTTGAATTAGGGGGTGTTCCCACCACCGTGGCCACTAATAAAACCGGCGGGGTTGATGTGGGTGTATTCGTCGGAGTGTAAGTGGGCGTGCTCGTAAAAGTGTTTGTTGGTGTTGGTGTGTTCGTCGACGTATTTGTCGCCGTAAAGGTCGCCGTCGGTAGGGCGACTGTCATAATCGCCCCATTCACCGGCGCCCCGTTCACCAGAATCGCCCGGAAAGCTCCCGCCCCAGCCAAGTCCGTGTTCTGTACCACGCTCGCCTGGTATGTCCCTGTGCTTGCCCCTATCGGGAAGTCATAGGTCACCAGGTAATTCTGGGATAGTCCCGCGCCAATCACATCATTTCCAAATCCTAGTACCACCTGTCCATTGTCCGTCCCATATACCCCGATGGCCAACGGCGTCGTTCCCTTATAAAGCTTCACCGTCACCCCGGCGTCAATTCCGCTTCCCGACGCTGTCAAGGTCACCGTACTCAACGTCACCGACTGCGCGCTTTGGTTGAGTACCTGCAGGTTCATCACCGTAACTCCCATCGCCCCGGGAATCACCGTTGCACCTGCCACCACAGGCGTTCCATTGCTTATCTGCACCGCCTGCTGCGTATAGGTCGGCGTCGGGGTGGCCGTAGGGGTGTTCGTCGGCGTATTCGTAGGAGTAAATGTGGGTGTAAAGGTCGGTGTGTTCGTCGGAGTGAAGGTCGGTGTCGGAGTGGGTGTGTTCGTGGAAGTATTTGTAGGAGTTTTCGTAGGTGTAAAGGTGAGTGTTGGAGTAGGTGTATTCGTGGTTGTATTAGTTGACGTGTAGGTTGGCGTAAAGGTCGCTGTCGGTTGGGCCACCGTCATGACCGCCCCAGTCACCGGCGCCCCATTCACCAGGATTGCCCGGAATGCCCCTGTCCCAGCCAAGTCCGTGTTCTGTGCCACGCTAGCCTGGTATGTCCCTGTGCTTGCCCCTATCGGGAAGTCATAGGTCACCAGGTAATTCTGGGATAGTCCCGCGCCAATCACATCATTTCCAAATCCTAGTACCACCTGTCCATTGTCCGTCCCATATACCCCGATGGCCAACGGAGCCGCTCCCTTGTACAGCTTCACCGTCACTCCAGCGTCAATTCCGTTTCCCGATGCCGTCAAGGTCACCGTACTCAACGTCACAGATTCCGTGCTTTGGTTGAGTACCTGCAGGTTCATCACCGTCACGCTCATCGCTCCAGGGATCACCGTCGCCCCGGCCACTACAGGCGTTCCATTGCTTATCTGCACAGCCTGCTGCGTATAGGTCGGCGTCGGCGTCGCCGTCGGGGTGTTCGTCGGCGTGTCAGTAGAGGTATAAGTTGGCGTCGGCGTAGGAGTATTGGTCGGTGTCAGGGTTGGTGTATTCGTGGGAGTTGGGGTCGGAGTGTTGGTTGGCGTGTTCGTTGGAGTGGATGTGGGTGTGTCTGTGGGAGTATAGGTTGGTGTATCGGTTGGCGTTGGGGTGAATGTCGGAGTCGGCGTATCCGTCGGTGTATTCGTCGATGTGTAGGTCGGAGTAAAAGTCGCCGTCGGCAGGGCCACCGTGATAACCGCCCCAGTCACCGGCGCCCCATTCACCAGGATTGCCCGGAATGCCCCTGTCCCAGCCAAGTCCGTGTTCTGTGCCACGCTAGCCTGGTATGTTCCTGTGCTTGCCCCTATCGGGAAGTCATAGGTCACCAGGTAATTCTGCGTCAATCCAGCCCCTACCACATCACTTCCAAATCCTAGTACCACTTGGCCATTGTCCGTCCCATATACCCCGATGGCCAACGGTGTCGTTCCCTTGTACAGCTTCACCGTCACTCCAGCGTCATTCCCGCTTCCCGACGCCGTCAAGGTTACCGTACTCAACGTCACAGATTCCGTGCTTTGGTTGAGTACCTGCAGGTTCATCACCGTCACGCTCATCGCTCCAGGGATCACCGTCGCCCCGGCCACTACAGGCGTTCCATTGCTTATCTGCACAGCCTGCTGCGTATAGGTCGGCGTCGGCGTCGCCGTCGGGGTGTTCGTCGGCGTGTCAGTAGAGGTATAAGTTGGCGTCGGCGTAGGAGTATTGGTCGGTGTCAGGGTTGGTGTATTCGTGGGAGTTGGGGTCGGAGTGTTGGTTGGCGTGTTCGTTGGAGTGGATGTGGGTGTGTCTGTGGGAGTATAGGTTGGTGTATCGGTTGGCGTTGGGGTGAATGTCGGAGTCGGCGTATCCGTCGGTGTATTCGTCGATGTGTAGGTCGGAGTAAAAGTCGCCGTCGGCAGGGCCACCGTCATGCCTTCCACTACAGGCGTTCCATTGCTTATCTGCACAGCCTGCTGCGTATAGGTCGGCGTCGGCGTCGCCGTCGGGGTGTTCGTCGGCGTGTCAGTAGAGGTATAAGTTGGCGTCGGCGTAGGAGTATTGGTCGGTGTCAGGGTTGGTGTATTCGTGGGAGTTGGGGTCGGAGTGTTGGTTGGCGTGTTCGTTGGAGTGGATGTGGGTGTGTCTGTGGGAGTATAGGTTGGTGTATCGGTTGGCGTTGGGGTGAATGTCGGAGTCGGCGTATCCGTCGGTGTATTCGTCGATGTGTAGGTCGGAGTAAAAGTCGCCGTCGGCAGGGCCACCGTGATAACCGCCCCAGTCACCGGCGCCCCATTCACCAGGATTGCCCGGAATGCCCCTGTCCCAGCCAAGTCCGTGTTCTGTGCCACGCTAGCCTGGTATGTTCCTGTGCTTGCCCCTATCGGGAAGTCATAGGTCACCAGGTAATTCTGCGTCAATCCAGCCCCTACCACATCACTTCCAAATCCTAGTACCACTTGGCCATTGTCCGTCCCATATACCCCGATGGCCAACGGTGTCGTTCCCTTGTACAGCTTCACCGTCACTCCAGCGTCATTCCCGCTTCCCGACGCCGTCAAGGTTACCGTACTCAACGTCACAGATTCCGTGCTTTGGTTGAGTACCTGCAGGTTCATCACCGTCACGCTCATCGCTCCAGGGATCACCGTCGCCCCGGCCACTACAGGCGTTCCATTGCTTATCTGCACAGCCTGCTGCGTATAGGTCGGCGTCGGCGTCGCCGTCGGGGTGTTCGTCGGCGTGTCAGTAGAGGTATAAGTTGGCGTCGGCGTAGGAGTATTGGTCGGTGTCAGGGTTGGTGTATTCGTGGGAGTTGGGGTCGGAGTGTTGGTTGGCGTGTTCGTTGGAGTGGATGTGGGTGTGTCTGTGGGAGTATAGGTTGGTGTATCGGTTGGCGTTGGGGTGAATGTCGGAGTCGGCGTATCCGTCGGTGTATTCGTCGATGTGTAGGTCGGAGTAAAAGTCGCCGTCGGCAGGGCCACCGTGATAACCGCCCCAGTCACCGGCGCCCCATTCACCAGGATTGCCCGGAATGCCCCTGTCCCAGCCAAGTCCGTGTTCTGTGCCACGCTAGCCTGGTATGTTCCTGTGCTTGCCCCTATCGGGAAGTCATAGGTCACCAGGTAATTCTGCGTCAATCCAGCCCCTACCACATCACTTCCAAATCCTAGTACCACTTGGCCATTGTCCGTCCCATATACCCCGATGGCCAACGGTGTCGTTCCCTTGTACAGCTTCACCGTCACTCCAGCGTCATTCCCGCTTCCCGACGCCGTCAAGGTTACCGTACTCAACGTCACAGATTCCGTGCTTTGGTTGAGTACCTGCAGGTTCATCACCGTCACGCTCATCGCTCCAGGGATCACCGTCGCCCCGGCCACTACAGGCGTTCCATTGCTTATCTGCACAGCCTGCTGCGTATAGGTCGGCGTCGGCGTCGCCGTCGGGGTGTTCGTCGGCGTGTCAGTAGAGGTATAAGTTGGCGTCGGCGTAGGAGTATTGGTCGGTGTCAGGGTTGGTGTATTCGTGGGAGTTGGGGTCGGAGTGTTGGTTGGCGTGTTCGTTGGAGTGGATGTGGGTGTGTCTGTGGGAGTATAGGTTGGTGTATCGGTTGGCGTTGGGGTGAATGTCGGAGTCGGCGTATCCGTCGGTGTATTCGTCGATGTGTAGGTCGGAGTAAAAGTCGCCGTCGGCAGGGCCACCGTGATAACCGCCCCAGTCACCGGCGCCCCATTCACCAGGATTGCCCGGAATGCCCCTGTCCCAGCCAAGTCCGTGTTCTGTGCCACGCTAGCCTGGTATGTTCCTGTGCTTGCCCCTATCGGGAAGTCATAGGTCACCAGGTAATTCTGCGTCAATCCAGCCCCTACCACATCACTTCCAAATCCTAGTACCACTTGGCCATTGTCCGTCCCATATACCCCGATGGCCAACGGTGTCGTTCCCTTGTACAGCTTCACCGTCACTCCAGCGTCATTCCCGCTTCCCGACGCCGTCAAGGTTACCGTACTCAACGTCACAGATTCCGTGCTTTGGTTGAGTACCTGCAGGTTCATCACCGTCACGCTCATCGCTCCAGGGATCACCGTCGCCCCGG
This sequence comes from candidate division FCPU426 bacterium, assembly GCA_963796105.1. Taxonomy (GTDB): domain Bacteria; phylum Oederibacteriota; class Muellerivitia; order Muellerivitales; family Muellerivitaceae; genus CAWCKJ01. The sequence goes on along the minus strand of CAWCKJ010000006.1, from coordinate 114,047 downwards.
CCACTACAGGCGTTCCATTGCTTATCTGCACAGCCTGCTGCGTATAGGTCGGCGTCGGCGTCGCCGTCGGGGTGTTCGTCGGCGTGTCAGTAGAGGTATAAGTTGGCGTCGGCGTAGGAGTATTGGTCGGTGTCAGGGTTGGTGTATTCGTGGGAGTTGGGGTCGGAGTGTTGGTTGGCGTGTTCGTTGGAGTGGATGTGGGTGTGTCTGTGGGAGTATAGGTTGGTGTATCGGTTGGCGTTGGGGTGAATGTCGGAGTCGGCGTATCCGTCGGTGTATTCGTCGATGTGTAGGTCGGAGTTGGTGTCGGGGTTGGAGTCGCAATCGTGATGGTTGCCCCACCTACCGGTATCCCGCTAACCTGAGCCACCTGACCCGTGTCATCTATTCCTCGGACACCCGTCAAGGACACCCCATAATCCCCAGTCGCCGCCGTCGTTTGGAAGTTATAACTCACTCCAAAAGTCACCACTCCGCTCCCCAGAACCGTCAGCGGGGCTCCTCCCAACGTCACGTACCCGGCGCTATATGCCTTGCTCTCCAGTATCAACCCTCCCCCATCCAGCAGGTTGACCCCGGACACTTGCGTCCCATTCCCCACAGCCTGCATTACCAGCCCGTATAAGGTCACCGCCGACGTCCCAGGATTGCTCAAGCTGAACTGCAATACCCCCACGTTTTGCGCTCCGGGGATCTGAACCGTGTTCGGCGGCGTCCCTGACACCGTTGCCACGCTCAACAAATATGGCGTCGGAGTGGGCGTACTTGTTGATGTAAAGGTCGGGGTCGGTGTGTCAGTGGATGTATCTGTTGGCGTCGGCGTTGGGGTATCCGTGGGCGTCGGAGTAGGAGTATCCGTGGGAGTTGGGGTCGGGGTGTTGGTTGGCGTGTTTGTTGGAGTGTATGTGGGTGTGTCTGTGGGGGTATAGGTCGGAGTAGCAGTCGGAGTCGGTGTGTAGGTCGGCGTCGGCGTATCCGTCGGTGTGTTCGTTGACGTATTTGTCGGCGTTGGTGTCAGGGTTGGTGTCGCGATCGTGATGGTTGCCCCATTTATTGGAGCACCAGTCACCAGAATCGGTTGTAGTGAGGAAATCCCAGCCCCAACCAAGTTTGCATTTCCTGTAATAATACCTTGATATGTTCCGGTAGGAGCGGCAGCCGAAAAATCATATTCCACCTGGTAATTTGCCGTGGCTCCAGCCGACCCTGTTGCCGTCAGAGTGTCTAATGGATAACCACCCAAAGTTACAACCCCGTTTGCACCTGAATAGGTCGAACTTGCCAACAGCTCCCCACTCTTATAAAGATCTACCGAGTAAATTCCAGTTCCAGAGTTAGCGCCGCTTAGGTCCGTAGCCTTTAACACCAAATAGTCCAAGCTCACCCCTTCATTACTGTTATTGATTACTTGCAAATTCATCTCTTGAACGCTTGATGCCCCAGGTATTTGGGTTGAGTTTCCCGGGGTCGGCGTCCACACTCCGATCGATATTGCCGGTTGAGTTGGCGTATAAGTAGGCGTGTTCGTTGGAGTATTTGTAAAGGTGGGAGTCGGTGTTAAAGTTGGAGTCGGTGTATTCGTATTTGTATTTGTGGAAGTAAATGTGGATGTTTTTGTTGGAGTGGCGGTAGCTAAAGGAAATTGAACAACATTCCATCCAAAATTCGACGCCCATCCGGCACCACCGCCGTTAGTAGCCCTTGTAATCTGAAGGTTTGTAGTACTGGTTAACGCCAGCAAACCCATGGCCACTTCCGGATTAGTTTGAGTGTTGGTTAATACATCCCCGCCCCCGTAATAAAGTCCTCCCGCTGAGGCGATACTTTGATTTAAAGCGATACTCTGCAATAAAGCGCCATTGGTCAAATCCGTAGGCTGGAATGCTTCTGTCCCACTTTGAACCGCGGTTCCATCCGAAAATTGGACAACATACCAACTCACGTTAAGAACGGAAGTAATGCCGAAACCATTTCTAGTAAACAAGAGGTCATTAGCTCCCGTGATCGAACTCTGCAAAAGGTTTTGCCTCATATCGTTAGAAGCAAAATTTGTAGAATTAGTAAACAATAGCCAAGATTGGGAAGGTATTATTGGTGAGGAGAGAGGGACGTCCGTGCTAAAGGCACCTGCAGGAAGTGAAATCGTTCCATATTGGACGCTTACATTATCAAATTGGATGACCTGCCAAGATACGGTGGAAGGTGCTGTTGGAATGTTATTAGCGGAAAGTTGGAGATTAGTCGTAGAACTAATCGCCGCTTGAATGAATTCACCACCGCCAAAAGTTGCATCAGAAGTTTTTAAACTGATAATTGGAAAACTTTTCGATAAATCAACGGCAGTGGGTATAGGAACATTAACTGTAGTTCCATTCATAGCTACCGAGCCCCTTTGGACCGTCACTCCATGCGTAAACTGAGCCACATACCATTGGATTGAGACGGGAGTCGCCGGTCCAGGCGCAATTGCACATGAAAATGTCAATGCAGCACCGTTGGAGGCATCAAGTTGTCCTGTTACAAAGGTATTGTTTGGCGCTGGACCATTGGAGGATGTGCTGAATATCAAAAAGGAATTGCTCGGAGTCACTGCCTGTGGCAACGTCACAGTAATAGCAGAATTAGGCGCAGCAATGGTGTTAGTTCCCGATTGAACCGATTGGATAGTGGCGGCGTGAACAAAAATGCGTGTTTGGGTCAAAAACACGAAAAAAAACATTAAAAAATATGCTGTTTTTCGGAAACGCATGAGCCGGACCCATTCGAGAAGAAATTGATAGGCAAATTATAACAGGTTATTAGAAACCAAAGTTTCGTGATGTTTTAACGGTTTTCATTAAGGAAATAAAGGTGTTTGCTTTGATTTAATAAATATTGCAGATGGGAAAAGCATTGAAAAAGGCCCATTTTGGGGATGCGGAATTAATCTTTTGATGAAATTCAAGTCTTCCCTTTTTCAAGGTTGTACTTGGCCGTCAATTCTTTCATGTCTTCCCAAACGTCTTTTTTATAGCCGTCAAACCGCAGGAGAGCCGCCGGATGATAGGTCACTCTCAATGGAGTTCCCCCTAAATCATGCCATTTATTCCGAAGCTTCCCCACGGAATCTTTTGTCTTCAACAATTCCTGGGCGGCGGTTGCGCCGAGGGCCATGATGAATTTGGGATGAATGATTCTAATCTGTTCCTCCAAATACGGACGGCATGGTTCCACCTCCTCCGGCAAAGGGGTGCGGTTGCCAGGAGGGCGGCACTTTAATATGTTGCAGATGAAAACCTCGGATCTTTTCCAGGTTTTTGTGGATTCAACGATTTTCGTCAACAGTTGTCCTGCGGCGCCGACGAAAGGAAGTCCTTGGGCGTCCTCCTCCGCTCCCGGCGCTTCCCCGATAAACATCACTTCAGCCTGGGGATTTCCGCTTCCGAACACAAAATTCCTGCGGGTTTTTCCCAGGGCGCAATTTTGGCACTGGCAAATATCCTTATCGTAAGCCATCAGCTCCATCGCTGAAATGCTTTCATGGGAGGCCGTCAGCCATTTGGGGTAAGTTGGCTTATAAGGGCCCGATTCGTCTATTTTGGGATTTGGTTCTAATATTGGTTTTTCGGTGGTTGTTTTTCGCGCAGATGACTCAGTAAGACCCGGGGTTTCCGCCTTTAAATAATCAGGAGGCAAGTATCTTATCCCGAGTCTTTTGATATGTTCCGGGAAGTGTTTCATTAAACTCATTTCTCTGTAATTATTCGGGGAAAAAAAGCATCCACCAGATCAAGTATCTTTTCAGCCAGCCGGCTTTTCAAATCCTTCCTCATGTGAATAGGGTTAACCATTTTTTTACTGAAAACAACCAACTCATTTTGATCGCTGTCAAATCCGGTTCCCTTCCGGCCCACAAGATTGGCAACAAGAAGGTCGCATCTTTTCTTTTCCCATTTTTCCTTAGCGTTTTTCTTGAGTTTTTCCGTTTCCGCGGCAAATCCAACTACAATCTGTGTTTTTTTTCTTTTATTAAGCACCTCGCCAAGAATATCTGGATTTTTGCGCAGATTGAGTAAAATTTCATTTTTATTCTTTTTTATTTTATTTTTCGACGGTTTCGCGACGGAATAATCCGCGACCGCGGCGGCCATAATTAGAACGTGCGTTTGCGGCAAAAGTCCTAGAACCTTGTCATTTAATTCCAACGCGGTCATGACAGGCACCATTTTCGCGCCGGTTAAGGGTGAGAGTGAAACAGGCCCATGGATAAGCGTGACTTCCGCCCCCCGGTTCAAAGCGGCTTGGGCAAGCGCATAACCCATTTTTCCGCTGGAGCGATTAGTGATGATTCTCACAGGATCAATGGCTTCCTGGGTGGGCCCGGCCGTCACCAGGATTTTCTTTCCCCGCCAATTTCCAAATCGGTTGAAATAACTTTCGGCTTGGAATGCGATCTCAGTGGGTTCGACAAATCGTCCCTCGCCCACGTCCCCGCAGGCCAAGTGGCCTTGATCCGGACCAATAAAACGAACGCCCCTTTCAAATAAAAGTTTCCGGTTACGCGCCGTCGCCGGATGCTTCCACATATTGACGTTCATGGCGGGGGCCACCCATAAAGGACAGGTGGCGTAAAGACAAAGACTTGAGAGTAAATCGTCCGCCAGGCCCAAGGCCATTTTTGCCATGAAATCCGCGGTGGCCGGGGCGATTAAGATGAGATCCGCACTCTTAGCGTATTCGATGTGCGGAACAACCGCCAATGGATGGGTGCCGCTGGGAGTACCGGATGGAATGGGGGTGGAACCCTTGAATAAACTTGTCCAAACAGGGGCCCCGGAGGCTTTACGCAGTTCCCTCAAATCCACCAAATGAGAGGCCGCCTCTGTCGCCACGACACGGACATCCGAGAATTTTTTCAGGAGGAATATCAGCTCTACGGCCTTATAAGCCGCAATGCTTCCATTGACCCCCAGGAGGATTCTGGGTTTAAGGATGGATGCCATAGATAACCAATTTTTTTAAAGGAAGTTTCCGGAATTCGGATGAAAGTTATCAACCGGTACCCGGATGAAGACAGCCGCTATTAATCCTTTTCTTTTTTCTTCTTAGCGGTGTTATCAAACTGGATATAAGTAACTTTACGGCTCATGTATTCGTTTAAGGCTTGCAGGATGACTTTTTCTGTATCCACGGTTAGCTTGTGCTTTTCAGCGCGATCTAGCAATTGGCGCGCCCGTTTCGAGGCCGCCAAAACCGCCATGTAACGGTTTTCCATGACGTCCGTGGGCATGTCTTTATTTTCTTCGCTCATTCATACCCTCCGATGGGGATTAAGGTGAAACAGGTGTTTTAGGAAACGGTGATTATACCCAACATTCCTGGAAATCGTAATGATAAAACGAAAAGAATTATTGATTAAGGATGAACTTCCTCGATGGAAATTCTGGTGTTTAAAAGGATTTAACAGGGATTTCCTTTAAATTTGGCCGCAAAGGTTTTTCTCTTACGTGCCTTTAAAATAATCCCCCTCACTTTAGCGACAGCCTTGGCCAATTGGTTATTTGTCACTTGATAGTCGTACTTTTCACCTTCCCTCATTTCCTTCTTCGCGTTTTTCAGCCTTTCACTCAAGGATGCGTCATCCTCCGAATTCCGGCCTATTAGTCGTTCTTTTAGGACAGACAAGTTAGGAGGTTTCAAAAAGATAAGAAGAACCTGCGGATTCTGCGCCTTGATAGCCTTCCCTCCCTGGACATCGATGACCATCAAGACATCTTTACCTTTCGAAAGCTGTTCCTGAACCCATTTGCGCGGGGTTCCGTAGTAGTGGCGGTGAACTTTAGCCCATTCCAAAAATTCCCCATGAGAAGCCAACTTTTTGAATCGGGCATCTGAAATGAAAAAATAATCCTTGCCGTTTTTCTCCCCGATCCTTGGCTCCCGCGTAGTACAGGAAATCGAACGGATGATATTTGAATCCTTCTTCATCAACAATTCGGCGATAGTTGTTTTCCCCCCGCCCGAGGGAGAGGACATGACTATCATCAATCCGGGATGCTTCATGAATTACCGACCCATTCTTTATTTGTTAGGAATGCGCGGCGATAACCACAAAAACTCATTAATTTCAAACCAACTTCCTCAAAATGATGATTATTCAATATTCTGGATTTGTTCCCTTAACTGCTCCATGAGTTCCTTCAAACGAACGACGGCATGGGCCATTTTGGCGTCTCCCGCCTTGGACCCGATGGTATTGACCTCTCGGTTCATCTCCTGGATCAAAAAATCCAGCTTTCGGCCGACGCTGTCTTTCGACTTCAAAGCCGACTGGAACTCCACCAAATGGCTGTCCAAACGGGTCAACTCCTCGGAAATATCGAGGCGCTGAAGTTGGATTCCCTCCTCGGTGGAAAGGCGGGCTTGGTCCTGGAGGGGTTCCGGGAGGAACGTGGTGATTTTTTCCCTGAACAATTTTATTTTTTCAGCTAGGACAGTCTTGTGTTGGTTCCTGAGTTGCTGAACGAGTCCCGACAGCTCCTTAACCCGGTCCACCATGTCTTTTCCAAGACGCGCCCCCTCCGATTGGCGCATTTTATCGAGCGCCTTCAATGCCGATCGGACCGCTTCAAGCGCGGCCTTACGTTGCTCCAATTCCCTTCCCTCGGGTTCAGAAGATGTCATCACATCCGGCAATTTGATCAAGGACTCGATGGATAGTTCCCCTTTAAGTTTGAATTTACGCGCGACTTGTTTGGCGAGCTGAAGATAATCCTCGACCAGTTCCTCGTTGATTCCGACTGTCCTTGTTTTCCCGGAGGAAAGATCTTTTAGGAACAAATCAACTTTCCCTCTTGTCACTGAGGTAAGAATCAATTCCCTCAATTCCGGCTCCAGGAACTGGAAGGAAGGCGGGATTTTCAAGGAAATATCATGGTATTTATGGTTGACTGTTTTTATTTCCGCGACTATCCGGGCGAGCTTGGACTGCCCCTCGCCCCGGCCGAAACCTGTCATACTGCGCATAACGCCTCCAGGAATTTAATGCCATTATCGCTTAAAGATTATAATCATGAGGAAAGGGTGCGCGAAAGAAACAAAAGCGCTTCATTAGGTTTATTCGGGAAAAGTGAATTAAAACAACGAAAGCCTAAAATATAACTCTCCAGAAAAACATCAGACCCTAAATCAACCCCTATCGTTATCACATCAAAAGCTCACCTATTCATTTCATTTTTTGGATAGGGGCTTCTATTTTCCATGTCCCTTCTTTTTTGGAAAGCTTAAAACCTTTCTCGGATTTCTCTGCATGGCCCCCTTTTTCCTTCCGGGTCAGGGAAAATATGACGGTGGCATAATCGCCGTTGATGATCAACCCCGAAAGGTCCGCCTTCAGCTCGATGGTCTTGGGGTCTCCCGTGACCGCCTGCTGATACCAGGCGTTCCATTGGGGCAGTTCCGGATACATCTCGTCAAAAAAACCGTTAAAACTGCTGGGATCCCGGCTTTCCAACGCCTGGCAAAAATCCTCAGTGAATTTCCTGAGTTCGAACCTTTCCACCGAGATTCCACGCGAACCAATCGGCGTGTACCACTGGATTTGGCTCAGGGACGCTTCCAGCTGTTTCAAAAGTTTTTTCCCTTTTTCTGTATCAGCCTGGTTTTGGGCCAGGATTATATGGGCCTCAATCAACATATCATCCCGGTTCAAAACCCACTCCTCGTCATACCAGCCTTTTTTCTTGGAATCCTCCAGGTGGAATGGGACCTCATACCAGGGATGCGAATCGGATGTTTTCCATTCCAGCATGGAATCTTCCTTCAAAACCTGGTATTGCCGGTTTTTCAGGTCCTGCTCGATTCCGGAAGCCCAAGTTTTCGTATAAAATTCAGCCCCGGTTCCCAGCAATTGAACGGAGAAACGCGCCAAAAGTAATTTGGAGGGGTCCAGGAATCTGGCGACCTCGTCCTCCTCTTGATCGGCGGAAAGTTTCGCGAAAATCCATTTTGGGGGAAAGGGAAAACCAAAACCATACTCAACCTGAACAAATTTGTCCCCATAAACTCCGCTATCGGTTCCAGGAGGAAGAGGTAGGGTATTTTGTTTGTAGGGTTGTTTAGCCCGGCATCCGGCCAATAGGACCATGACTGACAAAAACAATAACCCCAAAATGCGTGAATAAATTAAACCAGCCTTATTGGGGACTTTCGCCCCTAAACGGCTGGAATTGGTTTGCGTTAGAATCCTCAAGGCACTGGAACCTTATTGAGAATTTGCTCGATGATTCCGTCACTGGTGAGGTTTTGGGCCTCAGCCTCATAGGTCAAAATCAATCTGTGGCGCATGATGTCGGGAGCAAGTGCCTTCACATCCTCAGGAATAGCGTATCCCCTGCCGCTTAAAAATGCCCGGGCCTTGGCGGCCACGGTCAATCCCATGGAGGCCCTTGGGCTAGCCCCATACTCAATCAGGGCTGAAAGGTGCGCCATCTGGTAAGCACTGGGATTCCGGGTCGCGGTGACCAAATGAACGACATAATCCTTCAAAGTCTCGCTGACATAGATTCCATCCACGACTTTTTGCGCCTTCAAGATGGCCTGGGCGGAAAGAACCTCGTTTACTTTGATCGTGGCCCCCGTAGTCATGCGGGTGACGATCTCTTTCTCATCCTCGAAACCAGGATAACCCACGAATATCTTCATTAAAAACCTGTCCACTTGCGCTTCCGGGAGGGAATAGGTTCCCTCATGCTCGATCGGATTCTGGGTGGCCATGACAAAAAAGGGCTCATCCAACTTGAAGGTATCCGGTCCGATGGTCACCTGATGTTCCTGCATGGATTCCAAAAGAGCGGACTGCACCTTCGCGGGTGCGCGGTTGATCTCATCCGCCAATACGAGGTTCGCGAATATAGGGCCCTTTTGGGTTTTGAAATCCGCTTTTGCGGGCATGTAAATACGGGTCCCAACTAGGTCCGCTGGCAAAAGGTCAGGGGTAAATTGGATCCGGCTGAAAGTGACCCCCAGCGTCTCGGAAAGAGTCCGCACAGCCAAGGTCTTGGCCAATCCCGGGAGCCCTTCCAAAAGCAGGTGTCCCCTGGCAAGCAGACCCAATAAAAGCCTCTCTAACAGATCCTCCTGACCTACGATGACTTTTTTTACTTCTTCCTTGGCCTTCTGGAACTGCTCGCTGAGCCGCTGAGCTTCTTGGGTAAGTTCCTCGTTCTGGTTCGCCATTTCTTTCTCCTTAATGATTTGCCGCGATAACGCGGTGATTCTCAAGCTTTTGCATTAATTTTTCGTGACTTTAGGAAGCAAAGACGAGCAAATGGAACGCAAATTATCCCTGCCCGTCAGGTTGCCGTCGGCGTACAAGACCCTGTCGCAAGTCTTCAGGCATTTCTCAACGGCTTCCATTTCATTATTCGTAAGCTTATGCTTTTCCAACTCCTTAAATATTTCCTCGGTCGTATAGTCCACAGCCGGAAAACCATAGCTGTATTGAAGGCATTCCCTGACAAGCCCCGAAAGAGCCAGGCAAAATTCCATTGCCGAAAGTTCCTCGTTCGAGAGTTTTCTCCAGGATTCCCTCAATTGGGCGTCCGCTCCCAGGGGGCGGGATATAGTTACCTTCTTCTTAGGCTGGTTAAATTGCCGCCATATGAACCAAACAATCAAAACCAGGATGACGATCCAAACTAGGGCTTTAAAAATATTATGGGAATCGTCTAATAAAGGTTTGATCCCGTGCAGTTCCGCATCCGCCGGGGGTTGGGCCCCTGGGGGCGGGTTGGCTTGATTCGGATCTGGGGAAGGGTCCTTCTTTTTTTTGAAGAAGGAAAATCCACTTTTCTCCACCACCGTCACGTTCACAACGTTGGATTGCAATTCTCTTTTCTTGCCCTGGGGATCCAAATAGATCAGGATGGCCGGTCCCAGTGTTTCGGACCCGGCTTTCGTCGCCTCCAAACGTAATTTCGTGGTGGAAATTTGGGCTGTCTGTTGGTTGATGATGGTCACTTGGGTTGAGGAGGATGTACCGTTAATCTGGAAATGCTCGGGAGTAGGCAAGGATGGTTCCTGAAAGGACGAGCCGCCTGTGTTTCCGACCTGTTTATACTCGAGCGAAATGGTTAAGCCGTCTCCCACTTCCACCTGCCGTTTATCCACCTCCATCCTTAGACCTATTGCTTCCTCTTGCTGTGCTCCTAATGGCCAGGGAAAAAGGAGAGTCAGAAAAAGCACTGATTGAAAAATAACCTTCAATTTCATCGGACTCCTCCTTCCGGGATTTTCAAACCCTTGCTCTAAAAACAAGCTTTGCATTTTAACCGTCTTTTGGCGCTCATTAAACATCCTTGGAAACATTACCAATCCTCCTCCACTTGATTAGCATTTTTATCCGGTTTACCGAAAAAGCGTCGCATGAACTCCTGTTGTTCCCTGGGTAAAAAATTCCACATGTCGTTTTGATTTTGTTGGTCTTTACGGGGATTGGCTGAATAATATTGCTGGGTTTGTTCCTCTTGTTTTTGAAGTTTTGAGTACAATTCCTGGATTTGTTTATCGTTCATGCCCAGCTCTTTCTTGGCTTCCTGCCTTTTTTGCTGGTCCTCCTTGTTCTCCCGGGCTGTCTTTTCCTGGTCATTTCCGGGGCTTGGCTGGTTTTGGGCCTGTTGATTCTTGCCCTCGGAAGGGCCTTGTTTCTTCTCTTGCTGTTTATTCCGGCCTTTTTGATTGTTATCAGCCTGGTTCTGTTGGCCGGAATTTTTATTCTGATTTTGCTGTTTTTCATTTTTCTTCGCCTGTTGATTCTCTTTCTTTTTTTGGCTTTTATCGGATTTTGGATTTTCCTTCAGCTTTTTCTGGGCCAGTTCCATGTTGTGCTTGGCGTCCAAATCCTTAGGGTCCAATTGCAAAGCCTTTTGGTATGAATCAATAGAATCTTTGTAACGGTCCTGTTGAAAAAGGGCGTTTCCAAGGTTGTACCAGCCTTGCTCTAAACCGGGTTTTGTTTGAAGGGCCTGTTCGTAGGCCTTTTCAGCCTCCTCGTATTTCCCTAACTTGTAGAGGGAATTCCCCCAAGCATACGCATTCGCGGCGTCGTCAGGCGATTTTTGGACTTTTTCGTTGAAATATTTTTCAGCATTTTCGTAATCCTGTTGTTCATAGGCTTTTCTTCCGTCAGAAAGAGTGTCCGCGAATATTGGATGGGGCGGCAAAATAGAAATACCCAGTCCAGCGGTTAAAATGGCCCAAACACGAAAACTCACGCCCATGATCTAATTTCCTCCCTACAAAACTGACGAAAGAATCAATGTCGCCGCGGCAAACGCCCCGAGAACCGGCGAAAGTTCCTCGCGCCTCATAACGCCCTTATCTTTCATCATGGTTTTCTCCAAACCATCCAGATGATCACCGATAGAAGCCAGGCTCCGGTCGCTTTCTCCCTGGATGTAAACCCCTCCCGTGATCGAGGCAATTTGTTTCAAATTTCCTTCATCCAAATGGCTGACATGAATGTTCCCCGACCGGTCCTTTTTATAAACAGCCTCTCCCCAAAAGGAAGTGCCATCCGGAATTGGGCGTCCTTGGGGCGTTCCGATCCCAACCGCGACAACAGGCACGTTTGCTTCCTTGGCCTCTTTGCAGGCCTCGGGCAATATGGCTGACCCCTCGGTGATTTCCCCGTCCGTGATCAGCAAAATAGCTTTTCCTCTTTTTTTCGTTTCATCCTTGTCAAAAGCCGTGAGAGCTGTTCGTATGGCCTCGCCAATATCCGTTCCCCCACGGTCCACCGCGTCAGGGTCGGCCTTGCTTAAGACCAGGGATACCGCCTCCAAGTCTAGCGTTAAGGGAACCTGAACGAGTGCTTGCCCCGCGAATAACTCCAAACCGATCCGGTCCCCGCTCCTGACTTGAATCCACGCGAGGAGGGCTTTTTTCGCCGCATCCAACCGGTTGGGATCCATATCTTGGGTCAACATGCTTTTGGATACGTCCAAAACGATCATCACATCCACACCCCGCAAGTTTAAATCTTCCGGAATGAGCTTCCCCTGCAGGCGCCCAGCCCCTAAAAGACAAAGGAAAAGCCCTAATAGGATTAAAAACCCCTTGATCAACCTGCGGACCCAAACCGCAAGGGGTGACAGTACAAGGTTGTGGTAACCTAACATTTCCAAGTCCCGCCGGTCGCGCCCCAAGGAATAAAGAGCCAATCCTAATCCTGCCAGGAACAGCAAAAGGAGCGGCCAGAACCAGTTCATGTTCTCTAAATTCATTTAATCCTCAAAAATTCGCTCATTTTTAACCGTACTTAATTCTTTTACGCGAACCATTTCTATTAATTATGGCAACGTCCTCAACAAGGTGGTCCCCAAACCCATGTCCAACGCCAAGAGAAAAAAGGCCACCAAGAGAAAATTGGAAGCCAACTCGTTGTATTCCCAATGGGTTGTCACAGAAACTTCCCTTTTCTCCAGTTTGGCGATTTCATCCAAAACCTCTTCTAAAGCTCGGTTATCAGTGGCGGCATAGGCCTTTCCTCCGCTTATTCTTGCGATTTCCCGTAAGGCCACCATATCGACGGGGTCTTCCATCGCGATTTCCCCTGTTCTAGGGTCGATGAAAGGCCCCATATGGCCGTCGGGATACCGCACAATCATAGGCGTCCTTTTATTGCTTCCCATTCCAATCGTGTAAATCTTAACGCCTTGGCTGGCGGCGATCTTCGCCGCCTGGAAAGGGTCCACCGAACCGCAATTGTTCCCGCCGTCGGTCATCAGGATGATGGCCTCATGGTTCGGAACCTCGGTATTCTCTTCTGTTTTATCGCCCAGCCACTTTGGAAGCATTGTTTTCTTTTTGGCTTCGGATTCCAATACCCCTTTCTCCCCCTCTTTAAGCCGGTTGAGGCTGGATACCAAAGCGTCCCCGATGGCGGTTCCGTCTAGTTTTATGGAATAAGGCGCGGGCTCCACGTTTTCAAGAAGCTTTTTCATAATTTGCACATCTGAGGTCAAGGGACATTGGGTAAAGCTGATTCGGGCGAAAATGGTCATACCCACCCTTGCGTTTTGGATCTTGTCCAGGAATTCCGAAAGAAGTTTCTTCGCCGCCGTAATGCGGTTGGGTTTCAAATCGGGGGTAATCATGGATCCGGAAACGTCGAATGTGACCCAAAGATCCGTGACTTGTTTCTTTTCCTCCACTTTTTTCTGCCCCGCCTGGGGCCTCGCGGCGGCGATAAAGCAAAGAAGGATGACCAGTAAACGAAGAAGCCAAGGAAACCATTGTCCCGCGATGACGCCATGGGTTTTCTCCACCAACCGGGGGTTACCCATGAAAAAGGTGGAATGTTTGGCCCTTGAGGCTAAAAAGAAACCAACCAGGCATAAGGGCAATACCGGCAGCCAATATAGCCATATAGGATTGGCGAAATGAAAACCCTGCAAGTCCATTCACAATCTCCCGTAATTTTCAGGTCCAACACTCCAGGCTAAAGTAAAAAGTATTTTGTCGGTCTTCCACCGATGGTTAAGGACACCCTCACCTCCGGCCCATCCTTTCCATCCTCCTTCTGAAGAAATTCATCAATGGAGGAACCACGTTATCCCCCGCCTTGAGTTCCAGCCGGTCCACACCCTTGGCCACCAGGGCTTTCAACTGTCCTTCCCGGAATTCCGAGGCTTTCCGGAAAGCGGTCTGGGATCGCGGCGAAAGGTATCCAACCCTGCCAGTTTCAGGGTCCCTGACCGCGATACGGGCGGGAAGAATAAATCCCTCCTCCATAGGGTCTTTGATGACCGCGGCCAGCATGTCATGGCGCCTAGCCAGGACGCTCGCGGATTCCATGGGAAGTGGGTCGGTGAAATCCGAGACCAAGAAAAGAACGCTCCGCCTCTTCAAAACCTTAGTCAACATCTGGAAGGCGGGACGGTAGTTGGTCATCTTCCCGGCGGGCTTGAATTCGATGAGTTTCCTTAGGATCGACATCGTGGCGCCCTTTCCCCTCTTCGGCGGTGCGTAAAATTCAACGCGGTCGGTAAAAACCATGAGTCCGACCCGGTCCTGGTGCTGGACCGCGGCGAAGGCCAGGATGGCGCAAAGGCGGAGGGCCGTTTCCCTCTTGCTGTGGGCTCCCGTGCCGTACCAAAGGGAGGCTGATAAATCCACGGCCAAAATAATCTGGAGCTCCCTTTCCTCCACGAAGGTCTTCACAAAGGGAGTGTTCAAGCGCGCGGTTACATTCCAATCGATGGTGCGGTAATCGTCCTCGGGTGTGTATTCCCGGACCTGGTGGAACTCCAGGCCCTGTCCCTTAAAGGTGCTCTTATAGGAGCCCTTTAAAAGGGTATCGACCGCCCCTCTCGTGACGATTTCCAGGCGGCGGACTTCATGAAGGATGGAAAGTGGATCGGTAGGTTTCATATGGTTTTAGACGAATTCCCGTTCAACTTGTGTTGGGCCTATGGCTTAAAAAGGCTTAAGGGGAACCCGGCTCGTTTTGCCGTTTGGTCACCCAGCCGGGTATGAAACGGTAGAGAAAAAAGAAAATAACGCCAAGCCCCAACGCGATCACGAAGTTAATTTTTAGCGCTTTCAACGAATCCAAACCGTAGTAATTCTCTATGGAGTTGTAAACTCCCCAGAATAACCAGATCACGGGCCCCGCCAGGGCGGAAATCACGGCCTGGGCCCAAACTCTCTTTTTTTCTTCCCCGGAGCATTTCCTTCCGAGATAAAAACCAGATCCGATTCCCACAAGAGTGACTCCCAGGGAAAGCAGCATGACGATCATTCCGGCTTGTTCCTCAGTGATTAATTCCTTCATCCTAATTCCTCCAAAAAAACCGGTTATGGGTCATGAATGGCCGTTTTGTCTGCTGGCGCGGATAAGAACAAGGGGTTTAAGAGTTGAAGAAATTCGGGACCGCCCAGAGCAGGACCGATATAAACATGAGAATCGTCCCCCCCAGCATAATGAGGGCCCACAGGGTATCTTGCGGTTTGGGGGAAGAATCCGACTTCCAAAGTCCCATGTTAAAGAGAACATATCCGGCGACGATTCCTAAAATCCATCCTGGTGCCACAAAAACCTCCCGTTAAGTGAGATATTCAAGGCTTTCTCTTCATAAACCGCATATTAAGAAAACACTAATTCTTTAATTACTCTCCGCCGTACAAGACTTCGCGTCCCCGCATCCGCCGCAACAAGTATCGGGAGACCCGGTGGTTTTCGTTTCCGCCTTAGCCTCAACTTTCTTTTTCGTCTTGGCCGGCGCCTTTTTTTTATAGTCGTTTTGGTAAAAACCCGAGCCTTTCAGGACAAAACCAATATTGGCTGAAATAAGCCTTTCAACCTTGCTTCCACAGGTTGGACACACCGCGAGGGCGTTATCCTTGATGGATTGCCATGTCTCGAAGTGCCCGCATTTAGGACAGTTATAATCATATGTCGGCATTTTACTACCTCTCCCCTGGGTGTTAAGTTGTATTAAATATAGGGTTTAGCCAAGGTGGTGTCAACGCCAACCCGGCTGTGCATTGAATGCTAAAATACAAAAAAAGCTCCCGGAAGTTACCCCCCGGGAGCTTATCGCCCACTCCTAACTCTCAACTACTAACTTGTTTTGATTAATAGTCCATTCCCCCGCCCATTCCGCCCATTCCCCCGCCCGGCATGGCCGGAGCGTCCTTCTTCTCGGGAAGATCGGTGATAAGCGTCTCGGTGGTTAGCGCCAACCCGGCCACTGAGGCCGCGTTCTGCAGGGCGCTCCGGACAACCTTGGTCGGGTCGATAATTCCGGCAGCCACCAGGTCCTCGTAGTTGTTGGTCTCAGCGTTGTAGCCGAAATTCAGCTTTTCACCCAGGACTTTGGCCACGACGACTGAGCCTTCCCCTCCGGCGTTCTGGACAATCTGCCGCAAGGGCTCTTCCAACGCGCGGCGGACAATGTTGGAACCCACTTGCTCATCATGTTCCAGTTTCAAGGCGTCCACGGCCTTCAAAGTACGGACCAGAGCCACTCCGCCACCAGCCACGATCCCCTCTTCCACCGCGGCTCGGGTGGCGTGAAGAGCGTCCTCCACTCGGGCTTTCTTTTCCTTCATCTCGACCTCGGTGGCCGCGCCCACGTTGATCACCGCCACTCCGCCGACCAGTTTGGCCAGGCGTTCTTGGAGTTTCTCGCGGTCATAATCGCTGGTGGTCTCCTTGATCTGCTTGCGGATCGTCTCGCAGCGGGCGTCCACGTCCTTCTTGTTCTTGCCCATTTCCTGACAGGATGGTGGTGTTGTCCTTGTCGATGACGATTTTCTTGGCCTGGCCCAGGTCCTCAAGCTTCACGTTTTCCAGCTTGATCCCCAGGTCCTCGGTGATGGATTTCCCGCCGGTCAGGATGGCGATATCCTCCAGCATGGCCTTGCGGCGGTCGCCGAAGCCGGGAGCCTTCACTGCGGCGCAAACAAAGGTGCCGCGGATCTTGTTCACGACCAGGGTGGCCAAAGCCTCCCCCTCGACTTCCTCGGCCATGATCAATAACGGGCGGCCTTTTTGAACGACTTTCTCCAATACCGGGAGCAGGTCCTTCATGCCGGAAATCTTCTTCTCATGGATCAGGATGTAGGGGTTTTCCAGTTCCACTTCCATCCGGTCCGCGTTGGTGACGAAGTAGGGGGAAAGATAGCCTTGGTCGAATTGCATCCCTTCCACGACATCCAGGTTGGTCTCGATTCCCTTGGCTTCCTCAACCGTGATGACCCCGTCCTTGCCGACTTTTTCCATCGCCTCGGCGATGATATCGCCGATTTTCTTGTCGCCGTTGGCGGAGATGGTGGCGACTTGGGCGATGTCATTCTTGCCCTTGGTGGGGGTGGAAATCTTCTTCAACTCGTCCACGACCACCTCAACAGCCTTGTCAATCCCGCGCTTCAAAGCCATGGGATTGGCGCCCGCCGTGACGTTCTTCGAGCCCTTCCCTGACGATGGCCTGGGCCAAAACGGTCGCGGTGGTGGTTCCGTCGCCCGCCACGTCCGAAGTCTTGGTCGCCACTTCCTTCACCATCTGGGCTCCCATATTCTCGAACGCGTCCTCCAGTTCCACTTCCTTGGCGACCGACACGCCGTCCTTGGTGATATTCGGGGCGCCGAACTTCTTGTCCAGCACCACGTTGCGGCCTTTGGGCCCCAGGGTCACCTTGACCGCGTTCGCCAGCTTGTCCACGCCGCGCTGCAGGGCCCGGCGGGCTTCTTCTCCGTAAATAATCTGCTTAGCCATGGTTCTTGCTCCTTTTCCTTTAAGAATCAGTTATAAATTTGGTTTATTTCTCGATGACAGCTAACACGTCCTCTTCCCGCATGATGAGAAGTTCCTTATCATCCACCTTGATTTCGTTCCCGCCGTATTTCTCGAACAGGATCTGGTCGCCTTCCTTGACGTCCATCTTGACCCTTTCGCCTTTTTCATTGATTTTTCCGGAACCCACGGCGATGACCTTTCCCTTTTGCGGCTTTTCCTTCGCCGAGTCGGGAATCACGATCCCGCTTTTCGTCTTCTCTTCCTCTTCCAGCCTCTCGACCAAAATCCTGTCATGTAACGGCCTAATCTTCATGGAACAACCTCCATTTAAAGTTTGTGCCCTTGGAGCACTGGAAATGAAACGAAATTAAAAGGCTCAAGCTAGTGAATGGGCCTTCGGACAAACCCGAAGATCCATGAAGCCCGATTCTTTGATGGTTCGCCGAAGAAGTCCGGCGAATTTGGACACGAAATCGGGCACAGCCTGATCCCTCTACTTATCCCGCCAAGGACGGGATTTCCCGAAAACCAGGAATTCAAGAAGCTAATCAAGCCCCTCGAAATTAGCACTCACCAATGGTGAATGCTAAGGGGTGAAATCATAAGAACATCGGGCTTTTCCGTCAAGAGGGTGTTAGGGCGAAAAGGACCTGGAAACAATCAAATTTACTCAACTTTGGCAAATCTTGAAAGACGCGTTGTGAACGTCCATTTCCCCCTTTGAAAAAGGGGCAGTTCGGTTTGTGGGTACCATAGGGGGGTTTCCCTATGAGGCTGTTGGATAGGGGGGTTTTAGCCTTTGGCAAAGCAGCAAGAAAAGACTAACTCCCCCTTATTCCCCCTCTTTCAGAGGGGGAGATGTAGTGCGTCCAGATTGAATTTATCAAAGTCGAGAAATTTAAAGGAAAAACCCGGGATCGATTTTAGTCCTTCATTTAAGAACGGCTTCGGACGATTTGTTTAATTCTTGTTAAATGGCGCTTGGTTTCCTTTTCCCCGGTCGCGATAGCCGCCTTGGCGTCCTTGAAGTCGAAAAGGTCATAGGCCCTCAGGTCAGGTTCAATAAGGATGTCCACATGGTCGCGCCAGGTAGTTTCCTCCTGGACAAAGAAATACCAAACCCGCATCAGGATCTGGAAAACATTGGAGGCAGGGGGGAAAACCTGATGGTGGCCGAAAACGTTCACCGCGATGACCACGTCGGCCCCCAGGCTCCGCAAGGCGTGAACCGGTACGTTCTCCGCCATTCCACCGTCCACGAGCTGTCTGCCTTCCATTTCCACCGGGCTGTAGATGCCCGGAATGGAGCAAGAGGCCCTTACGGCCTTATCCAATGCCCCGCTGGTGAAAATCACCTCTTCCCCCGTGCAGATATCGGACGCGACAACCGCCAGGGGTTTTTTAAGCTCCTCAAAGGTCGCCACCTTGAAATATTTCCGAATGTACTCCTCGATAGGTCCCGAGGAAACAAGCCCTTGCCGGAAAGGGGGGCGGATGGAGAATAGTTCTTTCCAGGTAGTGTGGGTCGCGATTTCCTCGATACGTGAAATCGGAAGGCCGGAGGCATAAGCCGCCGCGATGATGGAACCGGAACTGGTTCCCGCCAGGCAGTCAATCCTAATCCCGGCCTTTTCGAGGACTTTTAAAACACCGATTTGCGAAAGGCCGTGGACCACGCCGCCGCAAAGGGCTAAACCGATCTTATAACGGTTTTTCAAGCGCTTCTTCCGAAGCTGCTCAAGGGTCAGAAATTTGGATGAATTCTTTTTAATTTTATGGGGCATAAGAAAATACTATTCGCCTAAATGGTGGCCGTCAAGGGACGATCCTTCGAATCGCCACTTGGCCGGGGCCTGAAATCAGCCGGTCAACAACTGTCATTCGCCGGGTGGAAAAAACGGAATTATCCTTCAACCATCTTAATTGCTTGATGAGTCTTTCTTCAAATCCTGGACTTTCTTCCTTTCGTCATCCACTAATTGACGCCGAAGCATTTTGCCCGCCAGGTTTTGGGGGAGAGAATCCCTAAACTCCACTTCCTTGGGGACCTTGTATTTAGCGATCCTTCCCTTGCAATAATCGATAATTTCCTGGGGTTCCGCTTTCATTTCCGGCTTCAGGACCACGTAGGCTTTTAGTTTTTCCACCAGGATGGGATCAGGCACGCCTGCCACGGCGCATTCCCGGACTTTTTCGTTTTGATAAAGGACCTCCTCTACCTCCCTGGGATACACATTCTCCCCGCCCATCTTCACCATGTCCTTTTTGCGGTCCACCACCTTGAAAAAGCCCTCTTCATCCATGGAACCGATATCCCCGGTATAGAGCCACCCATTTCTCAGGACAAGGGCTGTTTCACTTGGATTGTTCCAATAACCTTTCATGACTTGGGGTCCTCTCAGCACTATTTCCCCGATTTCACCCGGTTTCAAATCTTTGGTCCCAGTCTCCAAATCCACGATCTTCGATTCCGTCCCGGGGAGAGGAACTCCGATAAACCCGATTTTGCGCCTTCCGAAAAAGGGATTGCAGTGAGTCACGGGAGAAGCCTCGGTCAGGCCGTAACCTTCCACCAATTTGCCTCCCGTCAAGCCCTCGAACTTGGTCTGGACTTCCTGGTGAAGGGGTCCCGCCCCTGAAAGGCAGGCCCTGATGCTTTTCAGGTTGAATTTTTTCGCGTCCGGGTGGTTATTGACGGCCACATACATGGCCTGGATTCCGGGAAAAAGAGTCACTTTGTATTTCTGGATTTCGCGGAAAATCCTTTTGACGTCGAATTTGGGCTCCAGGACCATGGTCCCTCCCATCATGACCGCCCAGTTCATACCCACGGTCATTCCGTAGCAATGAAAAATGGGAATGACCACCATGAAAACTTCCTTCCCTTCCGCCACGCCCGGTAGCCATTGGCGGCATTGGCTGGCGTTCACCACCAGGTTCCTGTGGCTCAGCATGACCCCCTTGGCGACGCCGGTTGTGCCTCCCGTGTATTGAAGCAGGGCCGTTTCATCCAACGCCAAGGGCATCCATAAGGTTTTTTTAGGCGAACCTTTCAATTCCTGGACAAAACTATGAAAGAGGGGACCGGAAGGCCATTCAATCCAGGTTTTGCTCAACATGGCCTTCAGGGGAAAGAACCACTTCAAGGGAGCAGGAAAGTAATCGTTGATGCGGGTCAGCCAGACTTTTTTCAAACCGCATTCCGCCGCTACCTGCACCAGGATGGACCCGAATCGGTCCAGGGCCACAACGAATTTGGCCCCAGAATCTTTCAACTGGAAGGCGGTTTCATGCGAGGAATTCATGGGATTGAGCTGGGTGACGATAGCTCCCGCGCGCAAAGCCCCGAAAAAGGAGATGACCGCCGGGGGGCAATTCGGAAGGTAAAGGGCCACCCGGTCCCCCGGTTGGACCCCCTCCTGGATCAGCAGGTTGGCGAAGCGGTTGACTTCCTCGTTCAACTTCTTGTAGGACATCCGGAAACCGAAATAGTATAGGGCCGCCACGTCAGGAAAGCGGGAAGCGGTTTGCTCCAATAAGTCGGGAAGGACTGTTTCGGGGTAGTTGAGTGTAGGGGAGACGCCCTGGTCATAGGAAGAGAGCCACGGCCAATCCATATTACGTTCCTCCCCTGGATCTTTTATCCAACAATATTCCCAGTTTAAAGCCCTCTCCAAAAGCTGTCAAACCTTTCGGTTATGAGTTGCGTCTCAGTTTTGCTGTCATTGCGAGGAATGCCCCGCGTATAGCGGGGTGATCATGACGAAGCAACCTAAGTTTAAATAATGCTTAAAGTTTTATCCCGCGAAGACATCCAAATTAAAAATCGAACTAACACACTACCGATTTTGGATTCTATTTCAAGAATGGATGTTTTACAGGTATTCTATCAAGGAACGCGATGGTAAAATTCTCTCCAACTCCTTAAACAGGAAAAATGATTGACCCCTCTCTTATTGGCCGTTCTATCCCGGGAATTAAAAAAATCAATACTCTCATCGCGCCTATCCCACATCTCCCAATCCGCGAACGAAACCCTGGAGCTGACTTTTTATCATCCGGACCGGGCCAACCGCCACCTGGTGGCTTCCATCCTTCCCAGGAATCCATTTCTGTTCTTATCCACGGAAAAACGATCCGCCCTTCAAAAGCCCCCAAACTTCTGCCGTTCCCTCCGCAAACACCTTGAATACGCCCAAGTAGAGGACATACGTTACAAACCCGGTGAGCGGATCTTATTTTTCCTTTTCAAAACCCATGAGGGAACTTATCAATTGGTTTTTGAGGGAATTCCGAAATACCCGAACTTGATACTGGTGGGACACGATGGCCTCATCATCAGCGCCCTCCGATACAAGGAGGAAGTGGAGCGGCCGGTTCTTCCCCAGGTTCCCTATGCTCCCCCGCCTCAGCCATTGGAAAAATCCAACTTCTGGGATTTAACCCGCCAGGAACTGGCCGCCCTATGGGAAAAATCGGAAAAACCTCCAATTGCTGATTGGATTCGTAATTCTTTTAGGGGTACCGATCCGGAATTAGCCTCTTTCCTGGATTGCTTTGGGTCTCATGCCTTTGAGCAATGGGAGCATTTGAAAGAGGAAATCTTGGATAAAGGATGGGGGCATTTCACCCTTTTCGCGGGATCTCCCCCATTCCTGAAGATTTTTCCAGAAGACATCCCAACGAAGGTAGAACGGCAGTCTTTTTCGACCGCCAGCCAAGCCTTGGAGCGCCTGCTAACCCTTGAATCCCACCAGGGACAATTGGCTTCGGCCAAGACGAAACTCGAGACGGATATCGCCAAAGCCCTCAAGCATGAAAAACGAATCGTGGAAAAATTGAAAAAAGACCGTGCCGAGGCGGAGAAAGCCGACCAGTACCAATGGTGGGGGGAATTGGTCATGTCCCAGCTTCATAAAATCAAGCTCCACTCGAGCCAGGCGGACCTTGAGGATTTGGTCCGGGGAACCAAGACGATTGTCCCTATTCCCCTCGACCCGGAAATCACCCCCCTTAAAAACGCCCAGAGATTTTTTAAAAAGGCCCAGAAGGGGTCCCGTGGCTTGGCCCAGGTAGAGAAACGGGAAAAGGAAATCAAGGACCGCATTGAGAACTTGAAAGCCGCGCAAAGAAGCCTGCCAGCCCTCAAGGATGTGTTGGAGATTCGAAACGCCCATCGGGCCTTGTTCCCGTTGAAAAAGGAGCCCCAAGCCAAGCCTAAAAAATCCGTTGAGGCCAAAGTACCCACGCCCAATATCCTGCGGGAACAAATCGGAAAAGAATACGAGATTTGCGCCGGAGCCTCAGCCGCGGCCAATGAATACGTCACCTTCCAATTGGCCCAGCCCGATGACCTATGGTTTCATGTGCGGGATATGCCGGGAGCGCATGTCATCCTTCGCAGGCTTCAACGCAATGCCGTGGCTTCGGAGGAGCTGATCCTGAAAGCCGCCAAAATGGCCGCGTCCCATAGCAAGGCCTCTAAAGGGAGCAAGGTGACCGTGATTTACACCGAGAAAAAGAACGTCAAGAGGATCCCAGGAGGCCCTTTGGGAATGGTAAGCCTGACGAAAGAAAAGAGTCTGTTTATTGAAATTTAGTTTCTAACATCAAAACTGTCCACAATAGACTCTAGCCACATGCCAATCTTCTATAAAAAAATAATGAGATTGGTATTGTCCCGATTTCTTTGGCCTAAAGGGCCAAAGGGGACAGATGCATGGGATTCATGGGATTTAATAAAAATAAAGATTTATAGCCTTTTTTGTCTTATCCGAGTGCATCCCCTGAATCCGTGGCAAAGGACTTGGTTTTGCTTAACGCCTTTTGGACTTAAGAACTCCTGATTTTATTTATCTTTGTTCACTAGATTTTATTTTAAGGCACGGTCTCGTATTTACGGCGTCCCGCCGAATAGGAAAGAAACATCCGCGCTTCCACTTCCCCGACGTTCTTGATCCCGTGGGGATTTCCCGCGGGATTCAAGGAAGAATCCCCGGGATTCAGTATAATTCTTTCGTTATTCCCGAAATTCACCTCTATAGAACCTTCTATGACATGGATGAACTCATGGCAGTTGGAGTGCGCGTGAGCGGGGGAAGTTTTACCCGCATGGACTGTCATAATCGCCGCGCTCATCCCGACTTCCGGAACGAGGGTGTCGTCCATCAGCCATTCCATGCTTCCCCATTCCTCCTGGCTTATTTTTGTCCGGATGGGCCTGATCTTGTTGAAATTCAATCGCATACTTTTTAGGTCCTTTGATTTTTACCGTCACTATTATTAGCCTTAAAAACCGGTTTGGGGATGTATTTTTTGTTAAAATCACCGAAAAAATAACACTTTGGGACCCTGATGAAGCTCCTCAAAATATTACTCATTCCGGTTTTATTGGCTTACCTATCCGTGGCCGGGGCTTATGTGGCCTTCCAAAGACAGCTAATTTACCATCCAAAAGGGCTAAATAGCACCACTCCAGGCAATTATTCGGTTCCCTATCAACCGGTGAGTTTTAGGACCCCCGATGGCGTCGTCTTGACCGGTTGGTGGGTTTCACATTCCAAATCAGGAATTCAAAGGCCGGTTCTTTTGTATTGCCATGGGAACGCGGCCTGCCTTTCGGATTTGGCTGAAGTCTCAAAAATACATGCCTATCCGAACAACGCTTGCGCAGTAATGGGTTTTGCCAAAGCGCAAGCGGTTAAGGCCCGGTGAAATAAGGAATCTGGGTCATGGCGACGATTGAACCGATAAGTATATTCGCTCAAGTATCCAGGCAGATATTTCACGTTGACTCCATGATGGGTTCCTAGGATCCAAGCCTTGGCGTTGGAAATGAATCGGTGGACCCAAGGTAACCAGTGATTTAACACCACTGGGTCATTGGCTGTTACCTGGTACTCCACATCCACGTTTTCCAAGTTTCTCAAGCTGGGACTGGCATCCGTGTTTATCATGGCGCCTTTCTGGATTGCTTGATCGACGAATGCTTGGGCTTCCCACTTGGTTTCTGCGGTCACCTTTATCTTTGCAAAACCCGCTTTCTCTTTTTTGCGCCCTTTCTCATCTATCCATTCTTTGCTTTCAACCGCCACCAGCACTTCAGCCTGGTTTTCCTTTTCTCTCTTGCCGAATACAGCCCCATCCAACTCAATGATTTCCTTGAGTTGGTAATTTTCATCCCTTTGTCGAAGACTTTCCCGAATCTTATGCAACATCCTCCAAACGGTATCGTAGGAGGGCATTCCCAATTGCCGCTGAAGTTCCAGGGCTGAAATGCCCCTTTTCCCTTGCATCACCAATCCAATCATCCTCAACCAGGTTAAGATTGGGATCTTGGATTTCCGGAAGATCGTTCCGGCTCGAAGCCGTATTTGCTTTCGACAATAGTCACATTCCCGCACTTCGGGGCGGTTTTTGTGTTGCCAGAAACTTTCTCCTTCACATTGTGGGCAAACAAAGTCTTTTCCGGCAAAACGGCTCTTCCACACCCATTGACGTGCCTTTTCTTCTGTATCGATTTCCTTGAAAATCTCAATCCCCTTCATCCGTTGGTAGTTCATAATTTGCCCCTCCAACAATGAGTATACTCCTGTATTCCTTTATTTCAACAGGTACCGTTTGGAGAGGCATTCAAAAATATTCTACGATTTCGGCTTCGACTCCCTTTTATTCGATTACAGGTGCTATGGTTCCAGCTGCCAGGGAGACTTAAGCGAACAATCCCTAGATACCGATGCCCAGGCCGCTTACGAATGGTTAAAGGCAAAAAGCATCCCAGAAAAGCGGATCATGATCTGGGGTCATTCCCTAGGCTCATCCGTGGCCGCGAAACTAGCCACCCAAAACCATCCGGCGGGACTCATCCTCGAGGGTGCTTTCCCCTCCATGAAATCTATCAGCCGACAAAGAAACCCTTGGCTGATTTTGCCGTCCTTCCTGATTTGGGACAAATTCGAGACCGGCAACTATGTCCAAAACCGCGCCTGTCCCCTTCTGGAGCTTCATGCGGAAAAGGATACGGTTATTCCTATCGAATTAGGGCGGGAGGTTTTCAAGTTGGCCGTAGAACCAAAACAATGGTTGGAAATTAAGGGGATCAACCACAACGATTTTCCCAGCGTTGCTTACCAATACCGGGATGTTATACAAGCCTTTACGAGGAATTGCCTGGGTTTCTAACAATCCTATATCAAAACAAAATTTTTAAGTAACCGTTCTGGTTAAGCGATTCCATACAAAGTTATGGTGTAGTTCACACCCCCCGTCGGATCGGCTGGCTTTGGACTTTTGACCGTCTCCCCGATCAAAGGGTAGAGCTTCAATGTTAGATCAGTCATAAAAAGAAAAACCCCGTAAAAGCCTTATCCTGCCTTTGCGGGGTCCCTGTTTTTCTAAATTGTTAAGGTGATCTTTTATCGCTGATATTTCCTGATCCGTCATAGGTCTAGCTTTATTTACCAGCCCCAACCAAAGGCAAAGAACCTGCCTCTAAATGCTTCAAATCAATGTTCTTGCTAGCGTGTTGGACATCGATTCCAACCAAATGACGGTTTTTATCGAAATCCAATACAATCCCGTCTTCCACTTCTTCGCTGTCAACACCCGGTTTTTCCATTAATTCGATGTAAAGCGAATCGGTTTCACGGTCGTAATGAAGTTTCATTTCATACCCCCTTAAATCCCCTATCGAAGAAAGCGTTATGGACACTCTCACCGTCTTCAAGAAAAACTACTCGCAAGTATTTTCCCATTTCCTCCACCTAAATCCAAGCCCGGATTCGTCCATCCGGTTGCGTCTCCAGTTTTATTGGGTTTTTAAAGGCACTTTCCACCCACTTCATTTTGATATATGGCCTTTTTCTTAAAACTTGATTCTGGAAATAATTCGTCGTTTTCATCGCTTAATACCTCATGATAAAAATAAAACGAATTTTATCAACCCGTTTTAAAGGTTCAGAAGGCCCCTTAATTCATGCCTAGAGATATCTTCATTTGAAATAAAAATTTTAAGGTATTTGCCTAATATAGGCCAAATCTTTCCATTCACCTTAGTGGGTTGTGGGGTGTAACAAAAGTCTTTCCGTGTTTTTTGTTTAGTAGCGATGGTAAATCCGCCTCTCGCGCCGGGAAATAAGCCCCAGCAGGAGGGGTAAAACAGACGAAAAGCAGCAACAATTTGGTCAAGCAGAAGCAGTTCATTCACTTAACGGACACATTCAAACTCTGACAAGAACGATTTAACCGATCCATTTCCTCTAAAACATGCAGGATGGGTCTCTCCAGCAAGGATTTCAAAACATAATCCCCTTTTGGCGAATCTCCCATGGTCACGCAAAAGATCCCGGCGGTCTTCGCGGCTTTGACCCCCGCTTCTGTCGTTTCAAAAGCCAATGCCCTGGCTGGGCGGACGCCCAATGTCTCCAAAGCGGCCATGTGAAGTTCCGCGAACGGCTTTGGGTTACTCGTGTCCCCCAAACAGCGGATGCAGTCAAAGTCATCCGCTAATTTCAACCGTGACAGCTCGGGAATCACGATTTCTTGTTTCAAATTGGAAGTGATTCCTAAGCGGATTTCATACCCTCTCAAGGTTAAAAAGGTTTTCTTTAAATCTTCACTACTGGTTTGGATTTCCGGGTGGTCCGGCATTGCACGGTTATCT
Source organism: candidate division FCPU426 bacterium (assembly GCA_963796105.1). Lineage (GTDB taxonomy): Bacteria > Oederibacteriota > Muellerivitia > Muellerivitales > Muellerivitaceae > CAWCKJ01. Next base: position 87,104 of record CAWCKJ010000006.1, on the reverse strand, counting down.
TCGGCCGCTTCCCGCACAATCCAATCGAAATCAAACAAGAGTACCTTGGTCAGCCAGAAACTTTCCGGGACATTAGCGAAAGGAAGATAACGGGGATTATTGATATCCGACGGCCCATAATGGAGGGGACTCAAATCTTTATCCTTTTATTCAAAAATCCTTAATCGCCCTATAAGCCTACACCCAACAATTCGGGGAATAAACCAAAACAAAAGTGCTTATCAGGCCGATTCACCCCAGTAGTTCCCGTGGTTATCTCAGCCTGTTCCCGGCTTAAGTCCTGCTGTTCCCGGGTTATCTCGGCTTGTTCCCGGCTTAAGTCCAGCTATTCCCGGGTTATCTCAGCCTGTTCCTGGCTTAAGTCTTCCTGTTCCCAGGTTATCCCCGCCTGTTCCCGGCTTAAGTCCTGCTGTTCCCGGATTATCTCAGCCTGTTCCCGGCTTAAGTCCTGCTGTTCCCGGGTTATCTCGGCTTGTTCCCGGCTTAAGTCCTGCTGTTCCCAGGTTATCTCGGCTTGCCCTGGGGCATTGAGGATCCTTTTGTAATTGGTTTTTAATAACCTCTACCTGACCCAACCATTCCAAAACTTCAGATAATCCTTGAGCCATATAAAACCCCTTCATTTGTTCTTGAGTCAGCCAATATCCCCTGTTTTCTACGGTTCCAGGCCAGTTGTCACTGGCCAGCCACTTTAACCCCCCTGGCCGCCTACTTTGCCCCCCCTCTTTTGGGCACTTCGAGGGGTGCCTGTTTCGGGGACTTCGACCCCTGCCTTGCGGGGCCTCTTTTTTAGATTAATTTAGACCCATCAAACTCCTTTCACAAGATGCGTTTTGCTTCCCCAACATTGGATGATACGAAGTCCCGCGCAAATCCCGTAACCAATAGGCGCAAGATTGCACGAATAAGACAGCATCGAACGATGGGTTTCTCATAGTTTTGCCTCTTTTTCCCTGCTGTGTTCTTTTTTCATTTCTTCGCGCATGGAACGGGTCCGAAAGGAAGGGCCCTGAATGACGACGGCAGTGGCATGGTGGACCAGGCGGTCCATGGCAGCCGAGGCTAGGAGGGCGTCGCCGAAAAGCTCCGGCCACTCCCGCAGACTGCGGTTGGTGGTAAAAATCAAGGAGCCCTTTTCATAACGCTCACAGATGATGTCGTAAAAATCCTCGGCGACCTTGGTGTCGAAGGGCTTGAGACCCCAGTCGTCCAGGATCAAGAGGTCGGGTTTCAGGAAGGATGCGAATCGGTTTTCCCGGGTACCGTCCCCGCGCGAGGCCGCTAATCGTTGGGCCGCATGCGAGGTCTTGATAAAGAGTACCTCATAACCCTTGCGGCAGACTTCATGGGCCAAAGCGCAGGCCAAATGGGTTTTGCCCACACCTGAGGGACCGATGAAAAATAGGTTCTCTTTTCGCTCCACGAAAGAACAAGTACCCAAATCCAGGATTTGTTGCCGGTTGATGGCCGGGTTGAAGGCGAAATCGAACCCCGTTAGAGTCATATGGGTTGAGAAGCCCGCCTTTTTCAGCCTTCTTTGGAGTTGGCCCACTTGGCGGCGCTCCAGCTCATCCAACAGTAACTGGCCCAGGAAATCCATATAACCGATCTGGGATTCAATGGCCTGCTGGTTTCGGATTTCCAGCGTCTCCAACATTCCTGCGAGTTTTAACCTTCTCAGGTGCGGCTCCAACTGATGTTTATTTTCCATATATGCTTCCTCCTCAATTTTTATCCAGAGCCAAGGCACGGAGGAAATCCTCCGCGGGCCGGGCGAAATCGAAAGACGACTGGGGTTTGAGTGAAGGATCCGACGGCGGTTCCAACGGGTTTTGATCGAGGTTCTTTTGAAGGATGTTTTTGATGGATTGGTACGTGTAGTTTCCGAAATGGAGGGCCCTTAGACAGGCTGCCTCCAGGCGGGAAGGCAGGTACTTTTCCCTCAAGCGCAGGATGCCCTGGGCTTTGCGCAGGTGGTCCAGGGGGTGGGAGTGTTCCAGCAGGAGTTGGATTAATTGATGGGTATTAGGTCCAATGGCCTGGGCCTGTTTGAGGCACCATTGTGGGGTTCGTTCCAAGAAGACCGCTTTTTCAGGGGGATAGTGGCCCGGGTTGGTGCGCCAGGTTCCCTTGCGTGTGGCCTTGGCGTGGGAAGCCACGCATTCGTGTTTGAGAAATATATCAACGGTGGTGTCGGTTAATTGGGCCAGTAGTTTTTGGCCCCGAAGACGGTAGGGAGCCGAGTAATAGGAACCTTCCACGACTACGTGGCAATCGGGGTGCAGAGTGGCTTCTTTGAAGAAAGTTGGATGGTAAGCCGCGGTAGGCAGGGGCAAAAGGGCCTTCTGTTCCACGCTCTGGAAGACGGCCAAGGGTTGAAGCCGGGTGGTGCCATGATCCCGTAAACCTGCCTTGTTCATCACCCAATCGCGGAGTTGATGGTTGGCATCGGTGCGGCCCTGGAAGGAACGACCCTTGAAGAAGGAATTACGGACATAGGGCACGCCGCGTTCAACTTTACCCTTGTGGCGTGGAGTGGCGACGCGGCAAGGGGAGATGATGAAGCCGTAATGGTTGGCGCATTCCACGTAGGTACGGTTGGCCAAGGGATCATAGAGGGCCGCCTTGACGATGGCGCTTTTCAGGTTATCGATTACGATTTTTTTAGGGACTGAATTGAAGAACTCGAAAGCCCGGCGGTGGCAGGCGATCCAGGTTCTCACGTCCTGTGCGAATACAATCTCGGCGTACATATGCCGGGAATGGGAAAGGGTCATCACGAAAACCCAGGCCTTGGCTTGCTTGCCACGCGTCTCGTCCCACAAGCGGCCCAAAAGCCCGAAATCCACTTGGGCCTCCTCGCCGGGCGCAACCTCCAGCCTCACGTAGGCGGGTTTCTCATTGCGAAAAGGCTCCGTATACCTCTTCAGGGTCGAGTAACTCCCCTTCCACCCGTGCCGCTCTTGAAGCATCTCCTGGATGCGAATCAAGGTGAAATCTTCCTTCAACCATTCTTGGATGATTCCCTTGAGGGCCTCCAAGGCATGAGCGGGAACGGGCGTGGATTTTTCGCCGTCTTCCCAAGCCTTCGCCAAATCCTTTTCCAGGGGAAGTTCCCCTTGGAGAAAGCCATGTTCTTTCGCCCAACGCACGTATTGCTTGACCGTGTGCTTATTGCATCCCAGGGCCCGGGCAGTGGGTTTGAACCCGCCCAAGGCCTGGTAAGTCCTCAAAATCTCACGAATAGTCGCCATGTCGCTCTGCCTCCCTTGTCGGGTCATGCCGTTCTCCTCACATGAAGTGAAAAAAGAAAGGAATGACGGTTAGAGAGGCCCTTGGCAAGGGGGTCAAAGTCGGTGGCCAGACAGGGGGTCAAAGTGACTGGCCAGAGGTGGGGTCAAAGTGCTTGGCCAGCTAGGGGGTTAAAGCTCGCGGCCAATGACACCAGTTCCAGGATTTCCAGAGTTCCAGGTTTCCCGGGTGTCGTGGTTCCAGGCCGGTTCCAGGAGTTCCAGAGTTCCAGGTTTCCCGGGTGTCGTGGTTCCAGGCCGGTTCCAGAAGTTCCAGAGTTCCAGGATTCCCGGGTGTCGTGGTTCCAGGCCGGTTCCAGGAGTTCCAGAGTTCCAGGATTCCCGGGTGTCGTGGTTCCAGGCCGGTTCCAGAAGTTCCAGAGTTCCAGGATTCCCGGGTGTCGTGGTTCCAGGCCGGTTCCAGGAGTTCCAGAGTTCCAGGTTTCCCGGGTGTCATGGTTCCAGGCCGGTTCCAGGAGTTCCAGAGTTCCAGGTTTCCCGGGTGTCGTGGTTCCAGGCCGGTTCCAGGAGTTCCAGAGTTCCAGGATTCCCGGGTGTCGTGGTTCCAGGCCGGTTCCAGGAGTTCCAGAGTTCCAGGTTTCCCGGGTGTCGTGGTTCCAGGCGAGTTCCAGAGTTCCAAGGTTCCAAGATTCTCGAAATTCGGTGGTTCCAGGCGCGTTCCAGAGTTCCAAGGTTCCAAGATTCTCGAACTTCGGTGGTTCCAGGCCAGTTCCAAAGTTCCAAGGTTCCAAGATACTCGAATTTCGGTGGTTCCAGGCGAGTTCCAGAGTTCCAAGGTTTCAAGATTCTCGAATTTCGGTGGTTCCAGGCCAGTTCCAAAGTTCCAAGGTTCCAAGATACTCGAGTTTCCGTCGGCAGGTAGGATAACCCGCCCACATTTCCGGCGACATTAGGGTGTTAACACCTGCTGTTAACACCGCAATTTTTCAGGTGTTAACACTTATGGGCGACCGTTAACACCGCAATTTTATTGGTGTTAACACTTGGGGTGACTGTTAAAACCTCGATTTTATTGAGCCTAGGAACATGCACCGGAAACCCGCATTTCCGCCGGTAAACACTACAATTTTGCAACTCACTCCAAAAACTGTTCCTGTTGCACACCATCCTTTTTGCGACAGCCATGTGCAGGTTTCTCAGTGCATCTTTTCCCATTTATATACCTTGATATCTCCCGGCTCTGGTCCGGGTTTTAATTCATACAAATTTCTTGTCGGAAGATCTGGAAAACCAATATCTTTCGCATCTAGGACAGTCAACAATTTAAAGTTGGGATTAAAAACGAAAATTTTGAAAGCTTGATTCACTTTTCCTGTGTATTTATCGCCGATCCTAATCGGAGGCGTTTCATATCTCGCATAAATGTTACCTTGCTCATCCATATCGATAATTTCTTCATATTTGAATTTTCCATCAAATCCTTTGGGTGGAGTTGTATATAACCCAAATGGCATTTCTTTGATTTTTTCGATTTCCACATATGAACCGTCAATTTGTTGAAGATATTTCGGCAGTTTTATTTGTCTAATATGCTTTTTTATTTTTACTCCACGATGGGGTTCCTGTAAATCATGAGGGTTATATAAATCGTCAATATCTTTAAAAAATATCTTTTGCTTAATTTCGCCCCGTTTCTCGTCAATAGCACCTAATACAATTCCATTTGCCTTGTCATAAACGACACCATTTTCAAATCCGATTTTCCAAGGCCAAGTTACTCCACAAAAAAAGGTCTTTAATAAATTTCCATCTTTATCCAAGATGAAATTATTTGCGTTGTTGGTCCATGGTGTATAGACAAGCATATTCCCTTTATCATCCATCAATAGCCTATAAGTAACGTTGGGTTCGCCACCCTTCCAGTTGCATTTGAAAGTCCGTAAAGGGTTTCCCTTGTTATTGAAAACCTCTACATAAGGGTTTTTGTAATGAAGCTCGTAAACGTTGCCTGAATCAATTATGTAAACACACGATGGATTTTCTTTTTCCATGTGGAATTTATAATCAAATTTATATTTTTTTTCATATTTCACCTTTGGGGTGTAAGTATCACCCCATAGATAATTTGTTAAAGAAGGTGAAATAATTATATAAACAGAAATAAGTACACCTTTGAATTCTTTTGTTAACCATTTCAGTTCATTTCCGTTTTTAATTTCTTTTATCATGCATAACCTCCTATGGATATTCGATATATACGAAGAGGAATTCATTCCAAACCTCCGATGTTTAATGAATTACGATTTTCGATTAAACTTTCGTGTTTGAAATTAGCAGAAAGAGCTGATAGGAATGAACATTTTGATTTAAACGTTTTTAGAAATTTCACTTAATATGCCTCCCTACTGCTATCTGGTGGGTGGAGGAGAGGGTTGAATACCTGTTAATAGACGTTTTAAAAAAATTGCCAGAAAAATTATGAGAATACTTTAATTTTGTTGCACACCATCCTTTTTGCGACAGCCATGTGCAGGACCGGCAGTGAAGACGGCCCCGCTTTTGCTTGTGGAACAAGTAGGCAAGTTTGTGCCAAAAAAATGGTGGTGAATAATAAAAACCGGCTTATATTTTTTACTGTTTTTGCCATTCGAAAAGATGAACCCCATCTTCCAAGATTAACATTTGATAAACATTGCCTTCATTGCTAATTTTTATAAAATCTTCCCGGTAATGTTCTCGGGTGGCGGGCTTGTCATAAAACTGGATATTTCCAATTAATTTTCCTTGAGAGGAATAAACATACAAATCCTCCTCAACCAAAGCACGAGCCCATTCAAAGTTGTAGTGAAGATAAATATTACCCTTTTTATCTACACCGATGACTTCGGGGCCGTGAGTCCACATGTTTTTCTTTTGGACTATTGGCAGTTCTAAATCCGGATTATCATTCAAGTTTAAAAATTTATTTATTTGTTTTGTTTTAATATAAATTTTCTTTTCGCGCAAATTATCTTGCGTTACATCCTTTTCCCGATATAAATGAGGAGGCTCATTGGAAAAATCGTTATTCTTTTTATCCTCAAAAACCATTACGGGTTTCCCGTCCCAGCGATACATCGTATTTCCTTCGACATACTCGCCCAATTCCCCTGTGTACTTTATTTGCTCACCATTTTTCTTGATCCGTAAAACCCAATGCTTTTTGAAACTATCTGCGTAGATCGGCAAATAAACTTCTCCATCTTGTCCCACAAGCATTTTTATGTTTGGCAACTCATTGTCAAACGACTTGATAAAATCACCGTTTTTAGAAAATACTTTTATCTTGTTGTTAGGCGCATCAAGAATGTACAAATTTTCTTCTCCGTCGATTCCAAAATCTGTTGGATAAAAATAATTTATGCCGCCTCCTTGATACGGCTTTAACGTTTTCTTTGTCAAACCGACTTCGTTATTTGACTTCCCCCAGTTCAGAAATAAAATTTCTTTTTTAGTAAAGATTTTTGATTCGGTAGCAGCTTGACAAAAGGAGGATGCACACAAAAAGCCTAAAATCGAAGTTGCAAGCAAAATGGCTAAATAGCTTTTGATTTCCTTTTTCATTCAATTCCTCCGAAAGTTGGTTGATGGTAAACAGTATTCGGCAAAGTCTTCAAATTAGGAAATGTGGAAAAGTTTAAACGATGATTTTTCCAGGAAAGGGGCAAAGCTTGAAAGGCCGAACAGAAAGAACAGTTTGATTCAAAAGATTTGTGAAATTTCATTTAATACACCTCCCTGCTACTGACTGGTGGGTGGAGGAGAGGTTGCACACCATCCTTTTTGCGACAGCCATGTGCAGGTAAATCCACTCCTCGGTGAAAACGGGACCCACTTATTGCTGGTGTAGCAGTATTTCGGGGTCCACGATAAGCACCTACGGTTTGACGTATTATATGCTGAACTTTAGATGGAAAATTTCCGTCTGGATCTAGGAATGGCCAACTAAAAGTTATTTCTTGGGAATGACCCAGAAAAGGAAAAAGAAAAAAACCTAAAATAAAAAAGTATTTTTTTAGCATATAATCAACTTTCTAAAATATTTATAAAAGGACTTATTACTTAATTTCCCCTGTTGAGACATTAAGTGTTAGATTACTTTGCAGTAAATGCGTTTTCCCATTTGTGTTGTCAATTTCACTCAGGCTAACTATTCGGGAATTCATCAATGTTGGATCGATATAATATTTTTCACCATCAACTTTCCAAAGCAACTTTCCGGTAAAATCAAATCCAAAATATTCATGATGTCCTACATCATGTTTAAACATCGAAGGCATTCCTTTAATTTTCCCCCACAGAACAATAAGATTAGGATCTTCATAAACCTTCAAAACAGAATTAAAAAGTGACTGATTATCTTTATTTTGGAATATAACCTTCCCGGTTGAATTAATCAAAGTGAGTTCATTTTGAAAATTCCTTATATCGTTGGACGACCTAGCGACGGCAACATAATTGCCGTCATCGGAAGAAGCGCAACCTCCCCAAATTGCCGCATTCTCTGAATCTGGGGTTGCCAAATCGGGAAACTTTTCATCGTTTTGATCGGAAAAGTATTTATTATTCTTTTCGACACCATTAATATCGTAATTTATTAAATGACCTTTCCAATCATCAATCGTCAACACGCTTTCAGTTTTATCACAAGGGAAAATATAACCGGACACATCTTCTTTTGGGACATGCCACAAAACAGTTCCTTCATTGTTAAACACAAAACCATCCAGCACCTCTTTTTTTCCGTCTCGAAAAGTCCTTCGAATGGAAAGATATTTTTTCGAAAAGCGAATATCACTTTGGCAGTTATGAACATTAGAATTAGGGTAAATATTAAAAGTATTAAGGATTTTCCCTTGACCATCGGTAAAATAAAGTTTGCTAGTTTCAACCTTAGATTTTTCTTCAAAATGGACTTCGCCGTATACCACTATCTTTCTTTTTTCGCCTTTCTTTTGGGCTAAATATATTCGATCATTAAAAACTTTTTTTGCTTCTTCATCTGGTTGAAAAAAAGAAGGATGTTTTATTTGATCCGGATGGTCTTGAGCATTAACTGTCTTAGTACCAATTGATAAAACGAGACTAAAAAGAAATATAGTTGTTAGCCCACTAACAAACTCTTTTCTTAACCACCTCATTGAAAAAATGGTTCTATTTTCTTTTTTCACGAAATGCCTCCAAAGAATTTCAAATGAGTGCTGGGCGTAAAAACGGTAATTGAAAGTGATGCCTGAAGATTATTATTCCTGGAAAGGGGCAAAGCATTGAGGACATTTTGGAATGAACAGTTTGGTTTAAACGTTTTTAGAAATTTCACTTAATACGCCTCCCTACTGCTAAATCGAACTAGTTGAAAAAGTTTCCAAATCAGACTTTTTCAGCTAACGACGTTGCACACCATCCTTTTTGCGACAGCCATGTGCAGGCAAATAATCTCAGTTAAAAAAGCTCTTACCTCTCAGCCGGTACTGCCCTAAAATAATCGCCGAGACTATCTATACGTTCTATCGGTACGTCCAAATCGATTGATGGCTCCTGATCGGGCGAACGGAATTCAAAACCATTGGGCATCTGGTATTTATGAAACTTTATGTGAAATATTTTTTGAATATCTTTAATCGTGCCATTTACAGCCAACAAAAGACGATCAGGATCTGTGCCTCTAATTTTCAGCCCGTGCGACTTGCATAAATCAATTAAGGCCTGATAATTGTTTTTGGTCGGATAAAACATCTTTTCTTCTTGATCACGGGTAAGATAATGGCGCTTTCGAGGGTTTTTTATACTGTGCAGTTCTTGATCATACTGATCAAAAGCTTTTTTATTCCGTATAGAAAGGCCAATGGTTAAATCAAACCGGTCTGTTTCAGGAACTTCACCCACCACCTTGGCTTTTTCAAAATCCTTCGGAAGATGAACAATGGGGTCAGGCCATCATTCATCACTTTATCAGCTTTCGTGCAAACTTTTCGTCTTCCGCCAACCTTTTTTTGATCTTCATCAATCGGTTTCCCACCGCGCTTTCCCCCACCCCCATCTTTATTCCTATCGCCTTGGAACTCATTCCTGATTTTCTCTTTAATAAATATATCGCCATATCCCGGGCTTCCGACTCCCTTTTGCCTGCCCTCAATATTTCCTCCGCTTTTTCACCATACATTCTTCCTACTTTCTCCAGCACTTCTTTCGGATCTTGCTTTACCACGTTTTTCTGATATTTCGGTACATCCAAATGTTTGTGACGTTGCCCTACTTCGTGAACCTTGTCCAAAAACTCCTTACCACCCAGGTATATACGCGAATACAAATCATCCCAAGGCTTTTCTTTCTTCCCCATCCCCTCTTCCACAAAAGTCCTGTATGATTTTTGCGCCTTTTTTCTTTCCTTTCCAAACTGCCCTAATAACCAGTCCACTTCCAGCCATTTTTCCGCCCTATCAAATCCCGCCGTCGCCCGGTAATTACTCCACTTCCAGTCTTTGGGGTGTTTTACCATCCGGGCCCTTACCGGATTCAATACCACATACCGGCTTAATTCCTTTAAATAACTGTCTTTCTCCACAATAATGGCCTTATACCGCCCCTGGAACAAATGCCCGTTCCGATAATGCTTTTTATTGAATTTTTGTGTGTATTGGGCGTTTAAATGTTTCATGGCTGCTGATAAATTCGCGCTTGGGGTTTCCAGCATCAAATGGTAATGATTATCCATCAATACCCAAGCGTGACATAACACACCATTCTCTTCAACCATTTCCCCCAATAACCGAATAAACATCCAGCGGTCGGCGTCATTCATAACAATCTTTCGCCGTTCATTACCGCGCGAGGTTACATGGTAAACCGCCCCTTCGTAATGGATCCGTTTAGGCCTTGGCATTAGGGCATTGTAAACAACTCACACTATTTGTAAAATGATGAATGATGGCCTGACCCCTTTGTTTTATTCATTAATAATATTCAAAGTCTCCCGTAACGCTTCAACCGAAGTGTTACAGTCCAGAACGCTTAGATTCCCTTCTTGCATGCAACCTAATTAATCTTCATTATCAGGAACTAGCAGGGTGCTGAAAAAGTCCCCCAAACGGACTTTTTCAGCTGACGACATTTGCGGAAACCCCACGATTCAACAGCGCTCATAGGGTAAATCCCCTATGTACCCTCAAACCAAAGCCTGCGGAATCTTTGGGGTCGCAGGCTGCTTTGTGGCCTATTTTTATTTTTTCAGCAGTCTGCTAGATATGGCAGTTACCCAAGCCCCGTTTGAACAGGTATTGCTGGTGGTATTCTTCCGCCCGCCAAAAGGTTTCGGCGGGAACAATTTGGGTAACAATGGGGTTCCTGAACCTGCCGGATTGGCTTGATTTTTTCATGGAATCCTTGGCGGTTTTTTCCTGAGCGGGGGTATGGAAAAAGATGACCGACCTGTACTGGGTGCCGTAATCGGGCCCCTGGCGGTTGAGGGTGGTTGGGTCGTGGCATTCCCAAAAGGCGTCCAAAAGGCTCTCGTAAGAAATAACCGAAGGATCAAATTGGATTGCAACGACTTCAGCGTGGCCGGTTTGGTCCGTGCAAACCGCCTGGTAGGTTGGCCGGTTCAATTTGCCTCCTTCATACCCAACCGCCGTAGATGACACGCCCTTTAAATTTCGGAACAATTCCTCCACGCCCCAAAAACACCCCGCTCCGAATGTAGCTTTCTCCATATTCTCCCCCGTATCGATACCTAATTCTCAATGAAAACTTACGATAGGTAATCCAGGAGAATCAACCCACTTATAAAAATAAAGATTAAGGGACACTGACAAAACCTCTTTTTACCACAGAGTCACAGAGACACAGCCAAGGAAGTTCATTAAAAAATATTCTTTTTTACTGTCAACGACAATTCACTTCTGCGTGAAGAGTTCTGGGGTTTTGAGGTGGATTCAAGAATTTATTTTAGAAGTTCTTAATTTTTAACGAAGAATGAGGATTTTGGAGATCCAGCGCTGGGAAGGAATGGTGACAACCGCGTAATAAAGCCCATTTGCGGCGCGGCCCGTGAATTGATCCGTGTCCAGGGTCAATTGATAAGATCCGGCGGATACATAATTATCGGTATGCTCATAAACTTTCCGGAAGGCGGTGGTGAAAACCTTAACGGTCACGTAATCATGCGGTTTGTCAAAGGTGACCATAAGGGTGATAGGCCCAGACCCTTTCAAAGGATTGGGATATAGAATCGGTTTCGAACCAGGCGTCCCGATGGGTACTGGACTCAAGGTTGGGGTCAAGGTATTTGGCAAGGGTGTAAGGGTACCAGTCGGGGTGTTTGTCGGCGTTGAGGAAGACGTAGGTGTAGCCGTTAGGTTGGCTGTATCGGTCATCGTGACCGTAGGCGTCATCGAATCCGTTGGTGAATTCGTGGGCGATGATGTCCCTGTTGATGTATTTATTGGCGATGGTGTAAAGGTCAGAGAATTCGTTTGGGTTGGGGTAAATGTTGAAGTGGCCGTAAATGTCGGCGTCGAAGTTAGCGTGACCGTGAACGTCGTAGTAGGAGTCTTGGTGGCGGTACTCGTTAAAGTGGGGGTAAATGTATTTGTAGGCGTTGATGAATAGGTGCTAGTAATCGTCGGGGTAAATGACAATGTGGGAGACGGTGTCATCGTGGGAGTTTTGGAAGGCGACAAAGTTCCTGTTGGAGTATTGGTTGGAGTCAAGGTAATAGTGGGTGTGGCTGTCGGGGTAGGAGTGAATGAGGTTGTAGGAGTGCTGGTTGAGGTGGATGTTTTGGTCGCAGTAAATGAATTCGTCACTGTCGGGGTATTAGTCAAAGTCAAGGTAGGTGTTACGGTTGAAGTTTTGGTGTTTGTGGGGATACTTGTTGGAGTCGAGGTTATTGTGCGTGTCAATGTAACCGTGGGTGTGGAGGTGGGAGTAAATGTGAATATTCCACTGGTATAGGTCGAAGTGAGTGTGGATGTTGGAGTCAAGGTTGGTGTCGGGGAAAAGGTACTTGTTTGGGTTCGTGTTGGGGTTCCGGTGGTTGTTAGGGTAGGTGTGTTTGTTAAGCTGGGAGTCGATGTAATAGTGGGCGAAAGGGTCGGGGAGAAAGTCGGGGTAAAAGTAGGTGTTTGGGTAATGGTCAACGTTCTAGTGGGTGTTCCCGTGAAAGTGATCGTTGGGGTACTTGTTGGGCTGGATGTCAAAGTAGGGGAAAGAGTATTGGAAGGGGTATTAGTTGACGTAAACGTTCCGGTGGCAGTGGCCGTTGGAGTCGGGGTGAGGGTGAAAGTCGTGGTCGGCAGGGTCCCGGTCCAGGTCGCGATCGGGGTTTTAGTCGGGGCCGGTGGGATCGCGGGAGCTTGGATGACCAGGCGGTAATCCCCGCTCGGCGCATACTCTGAGGAGGCGTAAACCACGGCAGTGTACTGCTGTTGGGTCAAGGCCACCGTCAGTTGATCCAAGGGCGTATTTCCCGCCGAACTGGCCACCGAGGCATCGATCGAATCGAAAAGTTCGTAAGCCACCCTGGCCTTCCCCGTCCCATCGTCGAAACAATCCAGCGAGATCACGTAATTACCCGCCGTTCCCGGCGTGAAGGTCCATTCGTTGGTGTACTCGAAATCATAATCAACGTGGCCGATCCCCACCGCGTCCACCATCACAGTCCCCAAATTAGTGGGGGTGGTGGCCGGGGTTGCCAGCGTTACCGGCGTTGCCACGGGGGTTAGCGAACAGGTCGGATTGAAGGGAGTGAGGCAAAGCGAGAAGGTCCCGTAGTCCCCCGTGCTGTAGCCATCCACGACCACATAATAGGCTCCAGGCTGGAGGACCCCCGTCACCAGTGACGAGGAGTTAACATTGCTGCAAAACGCTGAGTCGTCGTCCAGTGCAATAGTAGTGCTGGGATCTGTTGGATTGGTCCTCAAATAAAGCACCGAATCGAAGGATGCCCCGCAAAGATTGATGAAGAGATCGGTAGGTTGGGTCAGGGTAAATCCATAGATGGTGTCAGGGGCCCCCACCCCGTAAGTAAATAGGGTGTTACCCGGCTGGGTGACGGGCTGGTTATATTTGTCCCCGGTCCCGGTTGTATCGCCGGTCAAACAGGACACCCCGATGCTGGAAGTGATATCCGTGATCCCGGACACGAGCGTCGGGATCGGCGTGGGGGTGTTCGTGGGCGTGTTGGAGGGGGTGCTGGTCAGGATTATTCCCGGGCAGTAGTTGGCGGTTAAGATAGTATCGTAATCGTTATTAAGATAAGAAACCGGATAGCCGAAATTGGACCCGCTCGCCGGGAATCCCCAAACAGTTATTCCTGTTGAATAAGCCAATGAATTATTTTCAGCCGGGGAACTTTGGTTATAGACGGGAATAAGACTGACCGGCGCGCTTACCATATAAGCCAGCCAATAGTCCCCCGCGGTCAAATAAGTTTGAGGAACTTGGAAGGCGTTCCAACCGGCCGTTAAGGTCACGTTACTGGAACTAGTCACTAAATTACCCATCGTGGTGGTGGATTGGTCGTTGGTGTAGATACCCCCTAAGATGATAGAGCCTATATCCCCGCTGGATGCGTAAAACGACATAGTTACAACTGTTCCGTTTTGGGTCAAGGTATAGCGTGTCGATCGCATTTGTGGCGAAAGAATCGAAACCGGCTGTCCGCTGGTATTGTTGTTTCCAAAAAAAGTAGCGGAGGAACCGCAGGGAGGGGTGAGGGCTAAGTTAGGGGTGAGGGTGTAGGTGAGGGTATTAGTGGAAGTCGGGGTCCAGCTGGGCGTATAGGTATTCGTGCTGGTGGGTGTATTGGTCAAGATGGTTCCAGTATTGGTGGGGGTGAAGGTGATCGTAGGAGTGGGACTTACGGTTAGAGTAGGGGTGTTCGTAAAGGTACCGGTCGGGGTGGGGGTGTTGGTGGGGACCTTGCAATAAACAACATAAAGGGCCTCGTTGCCGCTTCCATAGCTGACTGAATCGGAGGAAACATCCGAGGGCAAGGTTGTACCGAAAGTCATCGATGTATTTGTCCAAGCAAGAATGCTTGCCCCTGCGTTGGCAGTGTAAGTCGAGTCATAACCCTGGGCGTTATACATATAAGCCAGCCAGTAATTCCCCGGAGCTAAATAAGTGGGGGGAAGGACAAAACCATTCCAATTCTGGGTAACCAACTGGGGAGTGGACGAAACTACCACACCGCCGACATTGCCCGCGGAACCATTATAAATACCCACGATCAAGGATGTACCCGCGGAAGGATTCGCGGAGTAAACCATCATGGCGTACACGGACGCTGGATAACTCAATGGATAGTAGCTGAACCTGACTCCCGGATAAGAGTTCAAGGGCCCGGTCGTCCCGTTTCCAGGAAGGTATCCGCTATTCCCAAAAAAAGTCGCGGCGGCTCCGCAAGGAGGAGTCATAGAGGGATTGGGCGTAAAGGAATTGGTGGGCGTGTTGGTGGGAAGCGGCGTGAAACTGGATGTCGGGGTGGAGGTAATCGTCGGGGTGTTGGTTTGGGTACGTGTCGATGTGGGGGTGCGGGTGCTCGTGGGGGTGTTGGTAAATGTCCGGGTCAGAGTCGCCGTGGGGGTATTCGAGGGCGTATTCGTGGCTTGGGCTAGGACAAGGGTTGGTGTGCCGAGACTTAATAGGACCATTCCCGAAAAAATAAAAAAACACCTGTACATCCCCATTCAATTAATCCCTTAATCAGCAAAAATTCCGAAACGCGCATTCTAAGCGGGCTGAATACCCGGATACTATTGATTGTATTCTTTTATTCTTATTCTCTAACGGCTTTGGATGGAAAAACTTAAAGAATTCCAGGGTTTTTCAATCATGATATGCCCAAAACCACGGTATTCAGGGAATGGCTTAATGAAGCAGACGCTGTCTTTACTCGTTGCCCCAATATATAACTAAAACACCCGCGTAAATGCCAGGCCCATCGTCCTTAACGCTGGAAACGGTAATGTCCATCTGGATCTTTTGCCGGACGAGGTCATTGCTGAGAAATAGGTCCGCTTTCTCATTCGCGCTCTTTCGAACCTCAAAATCGATCTTGATCTTCGGGATATTCGGTTTGTTCGGATAGGGAAAATTGACTTTCAGGGGCCTGGTTTCCTCAGCTTTAGGGGGTTTCATGCTTTTCGAAGCGTCGCTCGCCGCGACAATCCGATAGGCGGACGCCGCGTTGGGATCCTTCAGGTTATTTTGAATATCTTTGAACCACCCCGGAAAATGCCCGGGGTTTATGGGGGCGAAAAGAAGGTCCAAGGGATGGATTTCAACCCTTCCTCCCTGTGAATCGTCATTCACCAAAACCCCGCTCGCGAAAACGGGTTGTCCCGCCATGGAGATGACCGAGTCCTGGAAGGATTGGCGGTATTGGGGAAGGACCTTCACCTTGAGTACCATTTGGCCGTTGGAATTCTTGACGTTATTCCGGTTGTTAAGATATTGGGGATCGTCGGGTACGAAGTTAACGCTGAAATCCCCATCCGCCGTCATCATGGGCGCGCCCGACAATTTGCCGGGGATATTGGCGAGATGCCTGTTGCAGTCAAACAAAGGACTTTTCTTGTTGAAGATGTCCATGAGCCCCATAATTCCTCCCGTTGGGAAAAAAAACAGGCGGCTCCGCGCCCATCCGCGAAACCACCTGTTTATTTTATCGCTTTTTTCTGTTTATCACACTCAAAGACGGAATGAATCCTTGTTTTAGTTGACAGCAGCCTGTTTTTTTTCCTTTTCCCGCCCCATTTTGACACCCGGCTTGGGCACGGCTGTCACAAAAGTGCCGTATTTTTTTATTTCCTCCAGGCGGCAGCTCCAGTAAAGCTTCCCCTCGTGAACCGTGATGTCGGGGCAGCTGTCGCACATGCTCATGCGGCCATCCGCGAGCAAGTCCACGGGCTGGATGATGGCGAAATTCTGCAAGTGAACTCGCCTGAACCAGGCGGTAGGATCCAGGAGGAAACGGAACAACGCCTTCCTCATGGCCTTGTCGCCCCATCCCAGGAATAAAAGAGTGGATCTTCCCGCGTGCAGGAGAGCGGGAGAGGCGTAGCTCAACCAGGTCCCGAAAAACCGGTGGTGGAAGGTTTGGACGAATTCCATGAATTTGGGACTGGTGTAACCGAAAGTCTTCTTTTTGTTGGCGATTCTTGTCGCCAGGGTCCACTTCATGTCGTTGGCCTCGATGGTGCCGTTCAAGTAGCCCGCCGGCTCGTACTCGGGATCGGCTTCCCTGATCTTCGCCACGATCTCGTGCGCTTTGAGGTTTTTCTCCCCGCCCCATGACGTCTTGATGTAGGTTTCATACAGATCCACTTTCTTGCCGAAAGCGTAAAAATCGAAGTTCGCGGACATGCCTGGGGTGCGGAACAGGATGAACACCATCGTATTGATCATGTCCGGGTATTTCTCAGCCCAACGCACGATGTCCGGGATCTGGCCCAGGGTCTGCTCGGAGACCGTCTGGTTGAAGCCGCAGGCGATCCCCCCCTCTTTATAAACCAACTCGGCAAGTTTCTGGCGCAGGGCGATATGCTCCTGCTCGGTATTGGCCTGGGAATCGCGGCGCTTCTGGGTGGTGTCGATATGGAAAGTGAACCCGAAAACCCCGGCTTTCTTGAGGTCCTTCAGCAATTCGGGGGTGAGGGCCAATCCATTGGTGTTCATGATAGGCTTCCAGCCATACTTGCGGACCAATCTCACAATGTCCAGGATCTGGGGATGGAGGAGAGGGTCTCCCCCCGCGATGGAAACGCTATCCACCTTGCGGAGTTGCTTGATGACCTTGAATTCCTCCTCAATCTCCGCGAGGGTCTTGTGGGCCCCCTTGATGTTCTCGTGGTAACATCCCTCGCATGTCAAATTACATTGGGAGGTGACTTCCAGCCAGAAGATCCCGTTGTCGCTGAGGGACCATGGCATGCGGTAATATTTTTGCGGATCGAGGGGTTTCAGTTCGCTGGTTTGCATTATAATCCTCCAAAGGTAAAAATGGCCTTGATCGGCCGCTCAACATTGTGCCGTCAAAGACGTGAAAATCGCAATCAACCCCCCGGGTGGAAAATTGCCTACAAAATTGGAACAAATTCTAAACCAAAGCGGAATTCCCGTTTGCTTTGTAAATTCTAAGAAAAATGTTCTTTACCAAAACGAGGCCTGCCGGAATCTATGCGGAAAAATCGTTAAAAAAAAGTGCCCGCAGGGTTGTTTGACGGCTTGTGAAAAAACTCTCGGATTGAAAATCCACCGGGAAGGGGTCCATTTTTTCCCGAATATCAAGATGGGAAACCAGTTATTTGACGTTGTTTTTATGGGCGAAAACCAATACCGCGTCAACCTTCTTCATCCTCTGAGGAAGACGTATGATAACTGGCTCAAGCGTTTCAAGGGACGCGGATTAAGCGGCCGCGAAATGGAAATCGTGCGCCTCTGCCTCCAGGGTTTCACCAACGCCAAAATCACCCAGAAACTTTTCATTTCCAAAGCCACCTTGAAGACCCACCTGAACAATATCTATAAAAAAATACCAGAGATTCGCTCGGAAAACTGGCGGCGTTTAAGAAAATAAATAATTATCTAACTTTTTTGCAAATTTCGAAAAGAATGTCCCTAGTGATGATTCCCCCCTTTGAAAAGGGGCTTATATAGTTAACTCCCTTTTCCTTCTTTTGCCTTCTTTTTTTCAGGCGTTTTTTGTTTATTTGCGGGCATATCGTCCTTTCGGGAGTGAAGTAAATACGTCCCTTTGAAAAAGGGGGGAGAGGGGGGTATTCGGCGTTGACAGAACGGTACGGATAGGCTAACTCCCCCTTGTTCCCTCTCTTTCAGGGGAGGAAACGCGGGCAACCCGTAAATTTGTCAAAATCGAATTAATAATTACTTTATCCCCATCTTCGCGGTTGGATTTTCCCCTAAGCTCAATCCTCCCTTAAAAAGATTTTAAAATAAAAAAACCCGGCCCTCTAAATGAGGGTCGGGCTTTTTACCTCAGCAGACTCGGCTATGACTTGATACGCATCCTGTAGAAGGAACGCCAGACATAAAACATGGAGATGATCATGAACACCACAAATAAAATATGGCTCGTTCCAGGATCGACTTTCAGGGCCAATTCAACCGCTAAAAGCCCGAACAAGGTGGTGAACTTGATGACCGGGTTCATGGCAACCGATGAAGTGTCCTTGAATGGGTCCCCAACCGTATCACCCACGACCGAGGCGTCGTGAAGGGGTGTTCCCTTCTGTTTCAACACGGTTTCCACGATCTTTTTCGCGTTGTCCCAGGCCCCGCCGGCGTTAGCCATGAAGATGGCCTGGTAAAGACCGAAAATCGCGATGGAGATGAGGTATCCAATGAAGAAATAGGAATCCAGGAAGGCGAAGGCCAGGGTAGCGGTAAAGATCGCCAGGAAGATGTTAAACATCCCCTTTTGGGCGTACTGGGTGCAAATTTCCACCACCTTCTTTGAGTCCTCGATGGAGGCCTTCTTGGCCCCGGCTCCCAGCTTGATGTTCTTCTTGATGAATTCCACGGCCCGGAAAGCGCCGGTGGAAACCGCCTGGGTTGAGGCGCCGGTGAACCAATAGATCATGGCCCCTCCCGCGATAAGTCCCAGGAAGAATACTGGGTTCAAGAGCGAAAAGTTACCAGCCACCGCCGCCAATTGGTCCTTGTTAATCATGCCAGCGGAGTTAGTAACCGATTTGGCCAATAGGACGATGATGGAAAAAACCAGCGTCGTAGCCCCTACCACCGCGGTTCCAATCAAAACCGGCTTCGCTGTGGCCTTGAAAGTGTTTCCGCACCCGTCGTTCTCCTCCAGGAAAGCCTTGGCTTTCTCGAAATTAGGCTTGAAACCGAAATCACGCTCGATTTCCTTGTTGATGCCCTTGATGGACTCGATCGTTGAAAGTTCAAAAACCGACTGGGCGTTGTCGGTAACAGGCCCATAGGAATCCACCGCGATGGTGACGGGCCCCATTCCCAGGAAGCCGAAAGCCACCAAACCGAAGGCGAAAACTGATGGGGCCACCATGAATGCGTCTAATCCATAGCCCGCAACAAATGAGGCGATGGCCATAAGAGTCATGATGGAAAGGCCGATCCAATAAGCCGAGAAGTTGCCCGCCACGAAGCCTGATAGGATCGTCAGGGAGGGGCCGCCCTCCTTAGCCGATTCCACCACTTCATTCACATGTTTGGAGTTCATGGAAGTGAAAACCTTGACCAGTTCGGGGATGATGGCCCCCGCCAAGGTCCCGCAAGTGATGATGGTCGCCAGTTTCCACCAAAGCGACCCGTCTCCCATATCTCCGATGAGGAAATTCGAGACGATGTAGGTGAGAACGATGGAAATAATAGAAGTAAGCCACACCAGCGTGGTCAAGGGTGTCTCAAAATTGAACTTGTCGGACTCTCCATACTGTCCCTTGGCCCAGAAGTTGTTAAGCGCGTAGGATACCCAGGAAGTGACAATCATCATGACGCGCATGACGAAGATCCAGACCAAGAGCTTGATCTGGTTGTTCGGGTCCCCTACGGCAAGAAGAATAAAGGTGATGAGGGCCACGCCCGTCACGCCGTAAGTCTCGAATCCATCGGCTGTGGGGCCCA
This sequence comes from candidate division FCPU426 bacterium, assembly GCA_963796105.1. Classification (GTDB taxonomy): domain Bacteria; phylum Oederibacteriota; class Muellerivitia; order Muellerivitales; family Muellerivitaceae; genus CAWCKJ01. Next base: position 67,188 of record CAWCKJ010000006.1, on the reverse strand, counting down.
CGGAATCGCCCGCATTGTCGCCCGTGCAATCCGCGATGACACCGGGGTTGCGCGCGTCGTCTTCCTTGATTTTAAAGACGATCTTCATGAGGTCGGAACCAATATCAGCGATCTTGGTGAAGATACCGCCCGCGATCCTCAAGGCCGCAGCGCCCAGGGACTCGCCAATCGCGAAGCCGATGAAACAATAACCCGCCAGGTCTCCCGGGACTTCCAGGAGAATAAAGAGCAGGATAATGAGCTCGATGGCGATCAAAAGCATGCCGATGGAAATACCCGCCTTGAGGGGTATATCGTGCGCCGGGAAGGGCTTTCCCTTCAAGGCCGCGAAAGCGGTGCGAGAATTAGCGAAGGTGTTGATCCGGATGCCGAACCAGGCCACCGTGATCGAGCCGGCGATTCCCACCAGGCTGCAAATCAGGATGATGACCACGTTGCTGGCTCCCACGGGTTTCAGCCAGCCGAAATAAACCGCGATAATTGTGCCGATAAAGGCCCATAAAATCCCGATGAATTTCATCTGGGTAATCAGATAAGTCTTGCAGGTCTCATATATAAGTTCCGAGATTTCCAGCATGGACTTGTGCACTGGCAGGTCGCGGAGGGACCGGAAAATATAGACCCCGAATAAAACCCCCATTCCGCATACGAGCATTCCAATCCAGAGAAGGGTTCGTCCTGGGATTCCATGAAAGGAGATCTGGCCCAAATCCGGAATTTTCAAGTCTGCCTCGCTGGCAAAAGCCGGGGTAGAAAGAATCATGGCCGCAAATGCCGCTCCAAGGCATCCCAAAAGACGCCGGGCGGTACGTCCGAAATTGCTCATCATAGCTATTCCTTTCCCTGCTAAAGGTTTTACGGCAACGGCGCATTATTGATAAAAGATTCAACGATTGGGATGACGGCCATCATATCGGAGGCTCAATTATTCTTCGTTTTTACCTCCCATATAAAGAAAATAACCAAGAATGCTTTATAAAAAGCATAAATTCCTAATTCAGCCAATCCTCTTCTAATACAAAATTCAATTTAAAGCTAAAGATTTTAAAATTAAGAAATTTGCCGCGAAGATTTGGTAAAAACTTTATTGTCAAACTATACAATTTGAGCAGGATCGAATATTAATAAACCTAAAATGCGTTGGCCATTTCTATTCAGGATTCCGGCATATTGAATTGTGTGCTCACCATCCCATGGAATGCGATGGATCCGATGTGGGTTAAACGGCTTTCAAGATCGATCCATATTTGCCCTCCCATGTCCGTCCACCGGCGGCAGAAACTATAATCCTCGCTTAAATAAGTCCCGGTATTTTTGTCTATGATGCAATTAAAAAGAGCGCATCTGTATTTGCTGTCCCGCAGGGGATCATCCGCTTGGTGTTCCCTGCTATAGGCTAATTCCTTGTAGTGCTCAACCATCCGTAAAAGTACCCCCCTCCGAATCATCAGAAATCCGGACCCGCAATAGCGGGCTTTGGCGAACCCGCCCCTGGTTTCCACGCGCTGGGGGTCCTCGAAATTCAGCACGTAAGAAAGGGACGCGGATTCCAGGGGAACTTTCCCTTCCTTGGCGAAGGCGCTGACTTTTGTCCAATCAATGCGCTTGGTGGGATAAACTCCCGCGGCCACATCCGTCCCGAAATCCAGCAATCGGAAAACCTGGTCCGGATCGAAGGAGAGGTCCGAATCCACGAACAAAAGATGGGTGGTTATCTTATTTTCGAGGAAATGCGCCACGATATTTTGCCGAGCCCGGGGGATCAGGGCGTCGCCCGAAAGGAGATTAACGCTTAAATCGATATTTCCCCGTTGGGCGCAAGCCAATTGAAGGCGCATGAGGGATGTTGTATAGAGGCTGCTAACCAGGCCTCCGAAACAAGGAGTACCGATGACAAGATGGGTTCGGTTATCCGGCAAGGAATTTCCTTTTTTTCAATAACTTTCCGCATAGTTTAACGGATGAATAAAGACCTGGCAATCAAGCAGGTCATAACTTTTTCAAAACTCGCTTTAAACCCATTTCCATGAAGTTGTAATTGAACTCTATTCTTTTATATGAAGCCGGGAACTACAGGCGATACCGAAGGAAATGAACGGATTTTCAAGAAATAGTTGACTGCTTAGAAATGAGAAACAGGCCAAGTTGGGCGAAGAAATTCGGCAAAAGATGAATTCGTTTGGAGCCGTTCAAAAAAGCCCTTTTCTCGATCCGAATTTCTTTTTTTTCGCAATAATCGTAGAAATCCTTAATGGAAACAGAATGAAGATTGGGTGTCTCATACCACATGTAAGGAAGGGCTTTCGTGATAGGTGTCCTGCCCAGGAAGAAAATTTGAAACCGGGATTTATAATACGAGAAATTGGGGAATCCGACGATGACTTTCTTTCCCACTCGAAGGGCGCTGTCCAAAGCCCTATCCACGTGAAGGATTTGCTGGAAAGTTTGATCCAGGATAGCGTAATCAAACGCGCCAGTCTGGTAGTCGGTCAGTCCGCCCTCGATATCATCGTGGAAAACATTCAAACCTTTAGCCACGCACTTGTAGATGGCCTGTTCGTCGATCTCCACCCCCTGGCCCTTCACGTTTTTTCCCTTTACCAGGTGGTAAAGCAGCTCGCCATCTCCGCATCCAAGGTCCAGGACAGAGCAGCCAGGCTCGATCCAATCAAGGATCACCTGGTGATCCTGCCTTATCCCGTTAATTTTCGAGTTCATCGGTCACCTGATATCCGTGAAAGACTTTTTTCAAAAAATGCTTGATCAAATGGGATTCCTCCGCCACTTCCAGGAGGAAAGCGTCGTGTCCATAATTGGAATCGATTTCGCAATAGCTGGCCTGGACCCCGGCAAGTTTGCAAGCCTTGACGATCTCCTGGGACTGGTAAAGGGGATAAAGCCAGTCGGATTTAAACCCGATTACCAGGACCTTCAAGTTCTTTCCCCGCAAAGCCTGCTGTAAGGGCCTTTCCGCCGAAGCGTCGAAATTGTCCATGGCTTTGGTGATATAAAGGTAGGAATTGGCGTCAAACCTCTTGACGAAAGTATCCCCGCGGTAGCGGAGATATCCTTCCACCTCGAAATCCGCGGTGAATTTTTCCGCACCCAAACGGGCTTTTTTTTGCCGCCCGAATTTTTCCGCCATGGATGAATCGCTCATATAGGTGATATGTCCCACCATGCGGGCCACCGAAAGCCCCTTGGCGGGCGGAGGACCGCCATAATAATTCCCGTTATTCCAATCAGGATCCGCCATGATGGCCTGGCGGCCCACCTCGTCGAAAGCAATCTGCTGGGGAGAATGCTTGATCGCCGTGGCGATGGGAATGGCGCTCTGTAAAGCCTCAGGATATTTTGCCATCCAGGAAAGGACCTGCATCCCGCCCATGGACCCGCCTGAAAGCGAAAGCAGTTTCTGGATGCCTAAGTGCTTCAGAAGCCTTTTTTGACAGTCCACCATGTCCCCGATGCTGACAAGAGGAAAATCCAAACCGTAGGTTTTGCCGGTCTTGGGGTTAAGGCTGGAGGGGCCGGTGGAACCTTTGCAGCCCCCGATAACGTTTGAACACACCACAAAATAATGGTCGGTATCGAATGCCTTCCCGGGACCGATCATTGCGTCCCACCAGCCTGGTTCATCGTCCCCCTGATGCCAGCCCGCGGCGTGGGCGTCGCCGCTAAAAGCGTGCGGGACCAATATGGCGTTGGTCTTTTCGGGGTTCAAGGCCCCGTAAGTTTCGTAAACCAGCGTGATAGGCCCCAGCCTCTCCCCGCTTTCAAGGGTTAGACCCTCAAGCTCGAAAGACTTGGATTCGACGAACCCTATTCCAGGTCTGCTGGGCTTGTCCGCAGCCTCATTCATCCTTTGGCCTCCTCAAAAAGCCAGGTGGAAAGATATCGCTCGCCCGTGTCCGGCACGATGACAACGATGGTCTTTCCCTTGTTCTCCAACCTCTTGGCCACCTGGATGGCCGCCCAAACAGCCGCGCCACAGGAAATGCCAGCCAAAATTCCTTCTTTCCTGGCAAGCTGGCGCGCGATCTCACCTGAATCCTCATGCGTCACACGGATGATCTCGTCGATGATTTCCCGGTTCAGGATCGCGGGCACGAAACCAGCACCCAGGCCCTGGATTTTATGCGGGGCCGCTGTCCCTCCCGACAATACCGGCGAGGCGTCCGGTTCCACGGCGATGGCCTTGAAGGATGGCTTGCGTTTCTTGATGACTTCCGCTACACCCGTGATGGTTCCCCCAGTGCCCACCCCGGAAACAAGGATGTCCACCTTGCCGTCGGTGTCCGCCCAGATCTCCTCAGCCGTGGTCTTGCGGTGGATTTCGGGATTCGCGGGATTGTTGAACTGCTGGGGAACAAAGCTGTTGGGAGTTGCCTTAGCCAGTTCCTCGGCTTTTGCGATGGCCCCCTTCATTCCCTTCGGCCCCTCGGTCAGGACCAGCTCGGCTCCCAAGATTTTCAAGAGCTGGCGTCTCTCCAGGCTCATGGTTTCCGGCATGGTGAGGATGAGCTTGTAGCCCTTGGCGGCCGCCACGAATGCCAGGCCAATCCCGGTGTTTCCGCTGGTGGGCTCGATGATGACGGAGTCTTTCTTGAGGACACCCCTTTTCTCGGCGTCCTCAATCATCGCCAAACCGATGCGGTCCTTCACGCTGGACAATGGATTGAAGGATTCCAGCTTGGCCAGAACGGTCGCCCCGGCTCCTTCCGTGATTCGGTTCAGCCGCACCAAGGGGGTGCGGCCGATGGTTTTGGTTATATCATCATAAATTTTGGCCATATTTCACCTCAAGCTTTCCCGAGCGCTTGCTCGACATCGGCAAGAATGTCGTCTATGTGCTCAATCCCCGCGGAAATACGGATGTAATCCGCCGTGACTCCAGTAGCCAGTTGTTCCTGTTTGGAAAGCTGCTGGTGGGTCGTGGTGGCAGGGTGGATAGCCAGGGTTTTCGCGTCCCCAACGTTGGCGAGATGAGATATCAGCTGGAGAGAATTGATGAATTTCTTACCCGCTTCAGCGCCACCCTTGATACCAAAACCAAGGATCGCTCCAGCTCCCTTCGGTAAATACTTCTGGGATTTGGCTTTATAAGGACTATCGTCCAGCCCTGGATAATTCACCCAACTCACCTTGGGGTGCTTCTTCAGGAACTTGGCGGTAGCCAAGGCATTCTCAGCGTGCCGGGGCAGGCGTAAATGCAGCGTCTCCAGGCCCTGTAATAGAAGAAATGAATTGAACGGGGAAATGGCCGGGCCCAAATCGCGAAGCAGAGTAACCCTGGCCTTGATGATGTAGGCGATATTGCCCATTGGTTTCAGGGCCTCCACAAAATTGATTCCGTGGTAACTCGGGTCCGGATCGGCTATCAATGGAAACTTGCCGTTAGTCCAATTGAACTTTCCAGAATCCACGATAACCCCGCCGATGGAAGTACCGTGTCCGCCGATAAACTTGGTGGCGGAATAGACAATGATATCCACCCCAAAATCAAACGGTCTCAAAAGATAGGGTGAAACGGTATTATCCAATACAAAGGGAATGCCATTCTTGTGGGCGATCTTGGCGATACCCTCCAAGTCGGCCACATTGTTCTTGGGATTGCCGATGGATTCCGCGTAAATGGCCTTTGTCTTGGGCGTAATGGCCTTTTGATAGGCATCCAGGTCCTCGGACGGGACGAACTTCACCTTGATCCCGAACTTGGCGAAGGTGTAATGAAAAAGATTATAAGTCCCCCCGTAAAGATTGTCCGCTGAGACGATCTCATCCCCTGCTTGGGCGATATTCAAAAGAGCCAAAGTGATGGCGGACTGGCCGCTGGCGACGGCTAGCGCACCCACACCTCCCTCGATTGCCGCGACTCGCTTCTCAAACACGTCGGTGGTCGGATTCATGAGCCTGGTGTAGATGTTGCCGAACTCCTTGAGGCCGAACAAATTGGCGGCATGATCAGTGCTCTTGAACTGATAAGAGGTCGTTTGATAAATGGGCACCGCCCTAGAACCCGTCGTCGGGTCCGGTTCCTGACCGCCGTGCAAGGCCAGTGATTCAATTTTCAGCTTTGAGTCGATTTGTGACATGATTTTTTCCTTTCAAATGTTTCGTGTTTACCCCATGTATTTCCAACGGGGTTTTGCCTGATTTTCCAGTGGACTGGTAAATCAATCCGGCATGGGTAAATGATGGGTCCGGCTTGTCCGGTCCCGGATTAACCAACTCTACAGCTAAATTCCCGCTCCCCCTTCCAATTTCCAAACATCGTCGAAGCGTTTTCGCTCTGTTACCTCAATTTGGATAATTTTCGACTCATGGACCTTGATGGTGACTGTGCCATACTCCAAAGACCCTACCGCGCTGCCGATATCCCGAAGGATGTTTTCATTCAGCTGCTTTTTGTTGGCGTCTTGAGCCATAGGCTCCTCCCCTTATCGGTAAAAAAAATCCCAAACCACTTTTCAGCGGTTCGGGATTATGAGGAACTCATTAATCTTTCACCGCTTTAGCACCCTGTTTTTCCACCCTAAGCGGTAAACCGCGGAATGGAAACGGCCGGAGCAAGTTGGTTCAATCAAGGGCGTTCCAACACGTTCATTCCTACGTGGAATCATCCTGTATTGCCAGGGGTTGGGGAAAAATACTTTATTTTCCCTTAAAAACCAGAAAATCAAGCTTTTCAACCACCCGTTAAAGCCTCGCCGTAATGCTTCAATTAATCCCGGATAACAAAAAACCCGGGTCGCTTTTAAAGCGGCTCGGGTTTAGGAATTTCTCGTAAACTTTCACCGCTTTAGCTCCCTGTTAATCCCATTATCTTGAGGAGTTTCTCAAGGTTGGGAAACGCCGGGGCAAGTTGGACCTTAACGCCTCGCGTTCGACTTAATTGAAGTCTACCTTTGGGTTTCAAATTTGTCAACGGTTCCGAAAATTATTTACCTCAAATTTTCAAATCAGGGAATAAAAAGTAACTAGGTTTCATTTTCGGAGCCACCTTCAATTAGTCTTATCCGCCAGCCATTTCAAATCAGTTACCTGAATTTCCAACGGCTGGATTACCGTCGGCATCAAACAACCCGAAGGTTCCATCATTGTATTCCAGCATCACCTGCAAAGGTTTGCCGTCACTGGTTTTAGAAAATTTCACATTAGTGACGTTCGAGCCCAAAAATACCGGTTTATTATCCACGCCTGTATCCGCCGTGTCATAAAGGAAGGCGTCAGTTCCGACGATTTTCACCATTCGGGATCCATCTTGGCTTCGATATTCTATTGCGGCGGTTCCGCTGGGCGCTTCAGTGTTTGCGGAATCCGAGGGAATATAATTTCCATTATTGTAAACGTAAGCCGCTTCCACATGAGCCGGATTATTCCACCACCAATTTCCATCCCACCAATAGCACCATCTAAAGGAAACTGGGTCGTACCACCAATAATAATTGTTCCAATACCGGGTCCAGAAATAGGAACTGCCCAAATACCAGCCATACCAGTGATAACCCCAGGGATCATAGTAATGGCAGTAATTAAAACCGCCGTAGGAATGCCAATAGTAATTATTTCGCAAGATTTCTACGTTGTTGAAATGAGTAATCTGGGCCCTGAAGGCAATGTTTGTGTTGACCAAACCCATATGGCTTCTTACCACAGTGTTATTCATGGCACTCGGTTCAAATACAGCCGCATGCAGGGGCCTACCCTGAGGGCCAGACGCAGGATAACGAATGGAGGAATGAGCCCGATCCGCTTGAAGAATTTGATGATGGTCCTTGAATGCAGGAGGAAGATTTTTAACGCCTAAACGCTGCAAAGAAGGATTGATTCGTCCTACCGAAGGCACCGCCCGAGAAACATTGTTGAAATGATGCGAAGCTTTGGCGCCCTTGTAAGAACCGCTTGAGGTCTGATTCCCCCGGGAGTTGTTAAAATGATGTCCCCCCACGGCCGGAGCGGTCTGGTTATTCCCCCCCATGTTTCTTCGGTTTTGTGAATTTGAGCGGGAAATCGCGGGGTGGATTTTTTTGGGTACTTTCTGAAAATGGCTCTTTCCCCCGCCCGACCTAACTCCTCCATGTCCACCGTTTTTTTCATCGTCCGAGTGCTTATAATCTTGTCCAAACAATGGAAGATTAACCGTCATTAAAAGAAACGCCAAAACAACCAATATTTTCTTCATGTTTATTCCTTTAGTTAGATCCTTCATTACAAAATCATGGATTTTTAAAAAACCAACTGGCGCATCTATCAAATATTTAGACGTTTGATTTGCCCCGTTGGTTTTCTACTATACGCGCTGAGAAACCCGGGGGAATCCCTTAAATTATCACTAAAACCCTACCATTTCGGCCTTTTAATTTGAAATTACTCTTTAGAAGCCGCAACTGTCTAAACCGAATTTCCGCCTATCATACGCCATTCAACATCTCAGGAAGTTTTAAATATTCACTAGATAACACTTTAGACATCTGTTTTTCTTGAAACATGGACTTGTACCAGGCTTAATCATCCTGCCTAATTCCATTAGGCTTACGGAGCGGATAAAATGATTTGAGGCACTTTAGGTATTGTTTTTTCAATTTAAGTTATAATATCGTCTCCCTTCAATTACTGTTGGTTACGGTCACAATATTTCACAACGAAAGGATTTACAAGACACATGAAAATCCTCCTGGCTCCGGATAAATTCAAGGAAGTATTAACAGCCCAGGAACTTTCAGAAATCCTTCGAAATTTGATTCAAAAAAACCAGCCCCAAGCCCAAATCCGTCTTTGTCCAATCGCGGACGGCGGTGAGGGAACCCTCAATTCCATCATTTATCTTTTGAAGGGCAAGTTATTCACGGACACCGTCCACGATCCTCTGATGCGGCCAAAACAGGCCCAATACGGAATGGCCGATCTACCCAAAAAAGGCACCGCTATTGTGGAAATGTCCCTAGCTTCCGGTTTGTATCACTTGACACCCGATGAAAGAAATCCTTTAGAAACTACCAGTTATGGTGTGGGTGAATTGGTTCGCAACGCCGTGATTCATGGCGCAAATCATGTTCAAATATTCATGGGGGGAAGCGCCACGGTCGATGGAGGCCTTGGATTTCTTCAAGCCCTCGGGGCAATTCCCAAGGGAAAACATTCCATCACGGGGGGTTTATCGGGGAAAAATCTTTCATCCATACTTTCCATTGATTTAACTCCTGTGCTTCAACTTTTAAGCAAAGTTACCTTAACCGGACTAGTCGATGTCCAGGTTCCCCTGTTGGGTGACCATGGAGCCGCCCGGTTTTTCGGCCCCCAGAAGGGCGCCACACCCGCGATGGTCGAGGAATTGGAAAAAGGGCTTTTTCACTTGGAAACTGTATTATCAAAAGCTTCTGGACACTTGTTGAAAAACAATCCCCGGTCCGGTGCTGCCGGCGGTTTGGGAATGGCTATCTTGGCGTTAGGAGGAACCTTGGAAAAGGGGTTCGATTTTGTCGCCCAAACTTTGAAACTTGAGGACCAAATGAGGGATTGTGACTTGGTTATTACCGGCGAGGGCCGTCTCGATTCAACCAGCCGTGAGGGAAAAGCGCCGGTTGCAGTCGCCCGCATTGCGAAAAAATTGGGAATTCCCTGTGTAGTGATTGCCGGAACGGTTGATACGGATTTGAAATGGCTCTCAGAAGAGGGTATCACTAAATTCTTTTCTCTTTTCGAGACCCCCTTCATCACCAATGATCCGCGCAAAGCTCAGGTTTCACAACGCATATCAGAAATTGTTGACAGGATTTTCATCCAAGGAAATAGTTGATCCACTACAAATTCTCTTTTAATTGTTCCCCCAAGATTGATTCCCGAATGCAAAAAAATAATCCCTTTGAATTGAAAATCTTATGGAGAAACACGAGAGTATTAATTAAGCCGAATTTTTAGATAAGTAAAGTAACTTTTATTTCTCGATTAAGACTTTAAATATCTTGTTCAAGTTTTGGGTTCCAAGCATTTCAACCCTCACGTAATACAGGCCATTTGCCACTTGTTTTCCGTATTGATCCTTTAAATCCCATGCAATTACACCGTTATTCGAGATAGTTAGTTCCCCACCTACAATTTTTCTCAGGGATAAGCTAAACACGGACCATTTCGCCACAGTCGTTCCCGGTACCCATAGGTGGAATGAAACAGGACCATTTTCCACGGGGTTTGGATAAGGTCCTACGCAAGTGGGTTTAGGAACAAGCGTAGAAGTATACGTTGCTGTCGGCGTAGCCACATCGACGACTGCGCCTGTGACCGGTAAACCGTTCACCACTACTGCCTGACCGTTGGTTCCAGCAGCCCCCACCGCGCTGACGATGTAAGTTCCTGATGCCGAGGTCGAAAAGCTGGTTACAACCGTGTAGGTGTTTCCATTCGATCCCAATGTATTGTTAATGGTGAAGGTGGCCGCTCCAGAACCCAATATTCCCGTGGCGATCGGCACCCCGTTTTCCAACAGTGTTACGGGTCCCATATCCACGGGGTTTCCGGTGCCCGAAACTGTCAGCGTTAGGCTGGTCAGTGTAACCGTACTGGAGCTTGGATTAGTGAATTGGACTTGGAGAACCGTCACTCCTGTCGCTCCGGGTATCTGGGTTGTCGGAGACGATGAAACTTGATTAGCCTGGACTGTAACCATTGTACTCGTGCTTGTGGGTGTAATGGTTGGCGTCGAAGTAACCGTCCAGGTCGCCGTTGATGTCCATGTGTTGGTGGGTGTGAAAGTCATCGTTGGAGTATTCGTCCTCGTGTTCGTGTAAGTACTCGTTTGGGTAAAGGTCGGTGTATTCGTAACTGTGGAGGTATTTGTTAAAGTCAGGGTCGCAGTGTATGGCGGTGTGACTGTATGAGTATTCGTCAGCGTTGACGTGAGGGTCAGGGTTGGTGTGGATGTTGGGGTAGGGGTGACCGTGGGTGTGCTTGTGGGCGGCTGAGTCCCAGTCGGTGTGTTCGTGGGAGTGGGGGTGATTGTCGGCGTGGGAGTAAGTGTGGGAGTAGGCGTTGTGGTCGGGGAGTTGGTTGGGGTCGGTGTGGGAGTGGGAGTAGGCGTGAGTGTGGGTGTCGGAGTTCTAGTCGGAGTCGGTGTAGGGGTATTCGTGGGGGTGGGTGTTGGGGTAGGTGTAGGCGTTAGAGTCTGTGTGGGAGTCGGAGTCGGTGTTCTGGTCGGGGTATTGGTGGGCGTGGGTGGGGGAGTGATCGTCGGCGTTGGGGTCGGAGTGGGTGTTGGCGTAGGAGTCGGAGTGATTGTGGGTGTGCTTGTGGGGGACTGCGTTCCAGTCGGTGTGTTCGTGGGAGTGGGGGTGATGGTAGGAGTTGGAGTTGGTGTCGGGGTTGGTGTTTTAGTGGGTGTTGGGGTTGGCGTCAGTGTGGGTGTCGGGGTCGGCGTAGGTGTGAGGGTGGGAGTAGGAGTCGGAGTTGGCGTCGGAGTGGGTGTAGGGGTCGGGGTAGTCGTGGGTGTAAGCGTGGAAGTGGGTGTGGGGGTTGGGGTCTTGGTCGGGGTGATAGTTGGCGTGTTTGTGGGTGATTGAGTTCCTGTAGGAGTATTAGTAGGTGTGGGAGTGATGGTAGGAGTCGGAGTCATCGTTAGTGTCGGGATATTAGTTGGCGTGGAGGTAGGCGTAGGGGTCGGGGTATTCGTCGGCGTCCTTGTAGGTGTATTCGTTGGCGTCGGCGTATTGGTGGGTGTAGAAGTCGGGGTATTAGTAGGAGTGGGAGTAGGCGTCACCGTCGGTGTGGGGGTAGGAGTAGGAGTCGGGGTCTTAGTCGACGTGATGGTAGGAGTATTCGTTGGAGACTGGGTTCCTGTGGGCGTATTGGTTGGAGTCGGGGTGATGGTTGGCGTGTTGGTGGGGGTCGGAGTCGGAGTGGTGGTGGGTGTTGGAGTAGGCGTATTGGTAGGTGTTGGCGTATGGGTTCTTGTTGGAGTAGGGGTCGGGGTAGTGGTGAGAGTGGGTGTAGGAGTATTCGTAGGGGTAGGAGTTGGAGTATTGGTGGGTGTCGGGGTTGGGGTGGGTGTATTAGTCGGAGTAGGTGACGGGGTGGTAGTAGGAGTGGATGTGGGCGTATTCGTGGGGGTAGGGGTTGGCGTTCTTGTGGGGGTATTGGTAGGCGTTGGTGTGAGGGTAATGGTAGGTGTAGGAGTTGGAGTAGGGGTCGGGGTCCGAGTCGGAGTTATGGTTGGAGTGTTCGTGGGCGATTGAGTCCCGGTTGGAGAATTCGTGGGTGTTGGGGTAATGGTTGGAGTGGGGGTGGGAGTCGTAGTGGGCGTGGGGGTCGGGGTGGGAGTTGGTGTTCTGGTAGGGGTATTAGTCGGAGTGGGTGTTGGGGTAGTTGTGGGTGTAGATGTCGGAGTATTCGTAGGCGTGGGAGTAGGCGTCCTGGTTGGGGTAGGCGTTGGAGTTGATGTGGGTGTGGGAGTCGGTGTGTTCGTCGGCGTGAGGGTTGGGGTATTGGTGGGGGTTGGAGTAGGAGTAGGTGTCGGCGTCCTGGTTAGGGTCGGTGTTGGCGTCGTTGTGGGGGTAGGAGTCGGGGTGTTCGTGGGCGATTGAGTCCCGGTTGGAGAATTCGTGGGTGTTGGGGTAATGGTTGGAGTGGGGGTGGGAGTCGTAGTGGGCGTGGGGGTCGGGGTGGGAGTTGGTGTTCTGGTAGGGGTATTAGTCGGAGTGGGTGTTGGGGTAGTTGTGGGTGTAGATGTCGGAGTATTCGTAGGCGTGGGAGTAGGCGTTCTGGTTGAGGTTGGTGTGGGGGTATTGGTGGGGGTTGGAGTAGGAGTTGTCGTCGAGGTAGGAGTCGGGGTGTTGGTAGGCGTGGGAGTAGGAGTCCTGGTTGGGGTCGATGTTGGCGTCGTTGTCGGGGTGTTCGTGGGGGTGGGAGTTGGGGTATTGGTTGGTGTTGGAGTCGGGGTTCTGGTTGGTGTGGGAGTAGGTGTCACGGTCGGGGTGGGGGTAGGTGTGTTAGTGGGTGTCGGGGTAGGAGTGGTTGTTGGAGTCGGGGTTGGGGTCCTAGTCGGGGTGGGGGTGGGGGTATTAGTGGGTGAAGGGGTAGATGTTGTGGTTGGAGTTGGGGTGTTAGTGGTCGTGGGGGTCGGAGTCCTGGTAGGAGTCGAGGTTGGGGTTGTTGTGGGTGTGGGAGTGGGCGTATTCGTGGACGTCGGGGTGGGAGTGTTGGTGGGTGTGGGAGTCGGAGTCCTAGTTGGAGTAGGTGTAGGGGTTACTGTCAGAGTGGACGTAAGGGTAGTGGTGGGTGTAGGAGTTAGAGTCCTGGTGAGGGTCGGCGTGGCTGAGGGTGTCGGTGTTCGAGTTGAAGTGTTCGTGGGTGTCGATGTAGAAGTAATGGTATTTGTGGATGTTGATGTCCTTGTCGGAGTCAAGGTCAATGTGTTTGTGGGTGTAGTTGTCGGTGTAAATGAATTTGTTATCGTAGGAGTTGGTGAACGGGTCGGAGTGGGAGTTTGTGAAACCGTGGGAGTGGGAGTCGATGTCAGTGTCCATGTACGGGTGGGAGAATTAGTCGGGGTTGAAGTAAAGGTAGTTGTAGCGGTAGGAGTATTCGTCCGGGTATTCGTTAAGGTATTAGTGGCGGTCGGAGTAGCCGTTCTTGTAAAAGTCGATGTGTTCACTAGAGCTGTATATGTAAAAGTGGGGGTATAAGTAAAGGTGTGGGTTGGGGTATAGCTGAAAGTGTATGTGGGTGTTGCTGTCAGGCATACCATGGTCGTCGAAATGGTGTTACTTGTGACAGGCCCACCACCCTGCCATGAAAGCGAACCATAATCAGTCATGACTTGGCAGGATTGGCTGGCAGCGAAACCATTGTTTTGTACGTATAAGGGAATGGTTACACAGGCCCCTCCGGGAATTGAGCTGACCGTCCAGGTTGTTGGAAAACCTTGGTTCAACGGATTAATGGTGATAGGATTTCCGCCCACTGTCACTGTCCAGGAACTGTAATTGGGACCATCGAAACTCATCCAACCATAGTTCGTTGTCACGTCGGTCACTGTCGCTGGTGCAGGAGCGGATGAACCAGCAGCGTTGCATAAAGTAAAATTCAACGTGATGGGGCCGCCGGTACTGTAACCCGAGGTCGGCCCGCCGGTGGTCTTGGTGAAAGTGATGCTGGGAGGTTTAGGCGTGGCGGTAATCGTCGGGGTCGGGACAGGCGAACTGCACGCGGCATAAGGGGTGGCCAGCCAGGTGGATACCGCAGATCCCCATGTACTGCTGGTGACCCAACCGGTCAGTAGGTTGGGGCAGGATTGCGTGGAAAAAGACCAAGCCGTTGCGCCAACAATTCCACTGGTATTGTTTATCCAGGAGACTGCATTGGTATCAAAAGTACTATCATTAGAGTTGCAAGTGTTATTGGAAGGCCCAAATTCCCCGACGAATACAGGGTAACTCGCCAAAAGCGAGCTAGGTATTTCCGCATTCCAGCTGACCGGGGAGTTGCCGTCATTATTTGAGTAAAAATGCGCAGAAAATATTATTCCATTACCTCTATTAGTCACTGAGGCGGCTGGAAGTCCGTTTAAGTTAGCACACCAATATAATCCCCCCAATAAGCAAACATTATTGGCGCCTGCTGAGCGCACAGCATTTAACAACTTTTGCATTCCGGGCGTAGAAAAGGATGCTCCGCTGAGTGTGCCGCCACTGAGCCATGTGTTATAACCGGTCGTATCTACGATAGGCGGCGGATTGTCATTGCCGGAATCGTAAGGTTCATTGTAAAGGTCGAAAAGGACAGCGGGATTATTCGCATAAGCCGCCGCGACTGAGCTCCAAAAAGTGACTGCGTTTTGGTCCGCCATTTGATGCTGGGCCGTGGCTCCACCCCACCCGCTGCCGCAGGGAGCTGAGGCCGTGGAGGAAGTCCCCGACCAGTGCAGGTCTAAAATCACGTATACGTTTTGGCCTGAACAATAATTGACGATGGAGGATACGATCCCCTGGTATGCCGAAGCCGTGGGAGACCCGTTTCCGTTGGAGCAGCCAAACCAAAAATCCTGGTCGAGAGGAAGGCGGATAATGGTACTTTTCCAGGCTGTCACAGCCTCTTGGGCCAATTGCAGGGTATCTCCCCCGTTGCCAAACCCGCCACCACTAATGGGGCCGTAACCAGTAGGGGAAAATTCAAGGCCATCCACATCAACACCTTTTAAGTGAACGACACAACCTCCGGTCGCCTCAACGTTATTGCCTACTACAGTAAGGGAAGAAGGGGTTGCTTGTATGGAAGTAGTTGAAAAAATTAATAAAAAAGCCGCCCAAGCCATAACAACGAATACTGAATGAGCCTGGCGGATATCAAAAAACGATTTTATTTGGAGATTTAAAAAAAAGAATGTTTTTACTAAGTAATGAAGATATAAAAGGATTTTTTGTAGAAATTTATTGAAAGTAAATAAAGCGCTTTTCCAGTAATTCACGGGGTTATAAAACAAGTCATCTTTTAGTAGGCTTGGAATATCTTTTACTAATAACGTTTTTTTATCATTCCAATTCAAGACCCCACCTGATTTCTCATCTTAACTAAACTTAATTATAGTTTCCTAGACCTCTCTTTTTCAATGTTCTGCCAGGATCTTTAGTGTCTGCTTGGCGATGATTTTTCCCGTGAGATCCTTCTGTTCCACCTTGGCGATATAGAGCCCGCTTGAGATTCCCGCGGCATTCCAAGTCACCCGGCTCGTTCCTCCCGCGCCTTTCAGCTCCGTCACCAGCTCGCCCGCCAGGTCATAGATCCTCACCGTCAGGTTGATCCCAAGATTTGAGGCCTGGAACTCCACTTGGCTGAATCCGGAAGTTAAGGGGTTCGGATAGGCCCAGACTTTCGGTACCGTCTGTTTCGGATTGTTCAACACCATCACCGATGTCACGATCACCGTCTCCCCGCCTTTTCCGTCGGTGGAGTGCACCTCGATGAAGTATTTCCCGTTCGGCACCACCGCCCCGCTTGAGGAATATCCCGTCCAAGTGGCCGTCACCCCGTTATTGGTCGTAATGATCAGGTTCCCATCCGTCGGTGATCCCGGCTCCAAAACCGTCCCTGACAGCTTCACCCCTGTGATCACCGTCCCTTGTGGGTCCTCCACCACGCTGTAGAGCGTGTCCACGATCTCTCCAGCCTCGTTGTAGATGTCGATCGTCACCTTCTCCAACGACCTGCTCACCACCACGTTCAATACCACGCTCTTATCCACCCCGAAGGAATCGACATTGTCCACTTTCACGTAATAATCACCATTCGGCACCGGGTTCCCGTTCTGGTCTGTCCCGTTCCACACCGTGATCTGGGTATTCTGGTCATATATCAGGATGGGATCATTCAGCCCATTAATCAGATCCCCGTTCTTCAACTGCAGGTCCACCAAGGGCTGGGAATATTGGGTTACCAACAGTGTCTTTACCAGTTCCCCTGCCTCGTTATATACCCCGATCTTCACCGTGTAGCTCCCTGTCACCATTAATGTGGCACAGGAACTCAATGGTGAGATTCCCGGATAGTTTAAGACCGCGCAGTTCACAATGGGTCCCGCGGGCGTGAAGCTGTTAATCGAGACTGTATAAGTCAATTGGTAGCTTCCAGGGATAAGGGTGGGCAATGTCCAGTTCATCATGGTCACCCCGCCTGAAACGGTGGTTACGGCCGATGTTCCTGCTGGTGAGACCCCGAAGGCCGTGAAAGTGCAGTTGGGAGGCAGTTGGTCCTGCACCACTACCCCGGGAGCGTTGGCGTTGGAGACATTCACATTCAAGGTATAGGTCACCATATCCCCCGAGGAACCTGTTGATTCTGACTCCTGTTTTTGCAAGGCCAATACCGCGGCAGGCGTGGGGGTGGGAGTGAAGGTCGCCGTGGGGGTAGGTGTCAGGGTATTGGTATTAGTGGGTGTATTCGTGGCTGTAAGCGTATTCGTGGGAGTGGAAGTGTTAGTAGGCGTCCTGGTGGGAGTAGGAGTAGGCGTATTGGTAGGAGTATTGGTGTTAGTCGGGGTGTTGGTATTGGTGGGGGTATTGGTGGCCGTATAGGTGTTGGTAGGAGTAGAGGTGTTGGTAGCGGTGGGGGTATTAGTGGGCGTATTGGTGTTGGTCGGAGTGTTGGTCGCTGTATAGGTATTGGTAGCGGTATTGGTATTGGTCGGTGTGGCGGTATCTGTCGGGGTATTGGTGTTGGTGGGAGTGTTAGTGGGTGTTGGAGTGGGGGTATTAGTCGGCGTATTCGTGGGTGTATTGGTACTAGTCGGCGTGGAAGTGTCTGTCGGTGTATTCGTATTGGTGGGTGTATTGGTTGATGTCGGGGTTGGGGTATTGGTTGGTGTGTTCGTGGGTGTGTAGGTACTGGTCGGCGTGGAAGTGTCGGTAGGGGTATTGGTGTTTGTATAGGTGAATGGAGGTGTATCAGTCGGGGTGGCGGTAGGAGTAGGCGTTGGCGTGGATGTTGGTGTGTCCGTGAAAGTCGGTGTCGGGGTATTGGTATTGGTGGGAGTGTTTGTGGGTGTGGGGGTCGGGGTATTGGTTGGTGTGTCGGTCGGAGTGTTGGTGTTTGTGGAAGTGTTAGTTGGAGTCGGGGTAGGGGTGTTAGTCGGAGTGGGAGTGGATGTATAGGTATCCGTCGGGGAGGATGTGTTTGTTGGGGTATTGGTGTTTGTATAGGTGAAAGGAGGCGTGTCGGTCGGAGTGTCGGTTGATGTGGGAGTTGGAGTCTGGGTGGGAGTAGGCGTGTAAGTGGGGGTGGGAGTAGTTGTAGGGGTATGGGTGGGTGTGGGTGTCGAGGTGTTTGTAGGTGTAGAAGTCGGGGTATTGGAGGGTGTTGAGGTTGGAGTGGGGGTTGGGGTGGGTGTCGGCGTATTCGTAGGAGTATTGGTAGGAGTGGGTGAAGGAGTCAGTGTCGGAGTAACAGTAAAGGTGTTCGTGGGGGATGTCGTCCCGGTTGAGGTATTCGTCGGGGTTGGGGTGACTGTTGGGGTGGGTGTTGGCGTGGAAGTCGGAGTATTCGTGGGTGTATTGGTAGGCGTCGGCGAGGGCGTCAGTGTCGGAGTGGGAGTCGGGGTGTTGGTAGGAGTAGATGTAGGCGTATTAGTCGGTGTGGGGGTGGAAGTGGTCGTGGGAGTAGGAGTTGGTGTGGGAGTCGGGGTCCTAGTCGGGGTATTGGTGGGTGTCGGCGTGGGAGTCGTCGTAGGTGTGGGGGTTGGGGTGTTGGTAGGCGTAGAAGTCGGAGTATTGGTTGGGGTGGGAGTAGGAGTCACAGTCGGGGTGGGTGTGGGAGTAGGTGTCGGAGTCTTGGTCGGAGTGATGGTGGGCGTATTCGTGGGCGGCTGAGTTCCTGTAGGGGTGTTTGTCGGCGTGGGCGTGATGGTAGGTGTTGGAGTATTGGTGGGGGTCGGAGTGATCGTCGGGGTGGGAGTTGGCGTATTGGTCGGGGTAGGAGTTGGAGTCCTAGTTGGTGTAGGGGTTGGGGTAGTTGTGGGAGTGGGTGTCGGGGTATTCGTAGGTGTGGGAGTGGGAGTGTTCGTGGGTGTGGGGGTAGGGGTGGTTGTGGGTGTTGGAGTCGGGGTGTTCGTGGGCGTGGGAGTCGGCGTCCTTGTGGGGGTAGGTGTCGGGGTGGTGGTTGGAGTAGGCGTTGGAGTATTGGTGGGTGTGGGGGTTGGGGTATTCGTGGGTGTCGGAGAAGGTGTCAGGGTCGGTGTAGGGGTTGGCGTATGGGTCGGCGTCCTTGTGGGGGTATTGGTCGGCGTTGGAGTTGGCGTAGTAGTTGGAGTTGGCGTGGGCGTATTAGTGGGTGTGGGCGTCGGGGTATTCGTGGGTGTTGGCGTGGGAGTTGTCGTTGGGGTTGGAGTCGGGGTAGGGGTTGGCGTCCTTGTGGGGGTATTGGTAGGCGTTGGTGTGGGCGTAATCGTCGGCGTGTTGGTGGGAGTCGGGGTCGGGGTTTTGGTCGGGGTGATGGTAGGAGTATTCGTGGGCGACTGGGTCCCAGTTGGGGTATTGGTTGGCGTTGGGGTAATAGTGGGTGTTGGAG
The DNA here is from genome assembly GCA_963796105.1 of candidate division FCPU426 bacterium. GTDB lineage: Bacteria > Oederibacteriota > Muellerivitia > Muellerivitales > Muellerivitaceae > CAWCKJ01. The sequence continues at coordinate 48,141 of CAWCKJ010000006.1, read as the reverse complement.
TGGGCGTCGGGGTAGGTGTGGTTGTCGGTGTTGGAGTAGGAGTGCGTGTGGGAGTTGGGGTTGGTGTATTGGTTGGTGTTGGAGTAGGAGTTGTTGTTGGGGTGGGGGTCGGGGTATTGGTAGGGGTCGGGGTTGGAGTCCTCGTGGGCGTGGGTGTTGGGGTGGTTGTGGGTGTGGGCGTGGGCGTATTCGTGGGTGTATTGGTGGGAGTCGGAGTAGGAGTGTTCGTCGGGGTTCTAGTCGGGGTAGGTGTCGGCGTGTTAGTGGGTGTCGGAGTTGGGGTATTGGTCGGAGTGGGTGTGGGAGTGGTGGTCGGCGTGGGAGTCGGCGTCCTTGTGGGGGTCGGTGTGGGAGTATTAGTGGGGGTTGGGGTAGGGGTTGTGGTCGGGGTAGGAGTAGGCGTGTTGGTGGGTGTAGGAGTCGGCGTCCTGGTAGGGGTTGGTGTTGGCGTTGTTGTAGGGGTAGGAGTCGGAGTGTTCGTGGGAGTAGGAGTTGGGGTATTAGTTGGTGTTGGAGTGGGTGTCCTGGTTGGCGTGGGTGTCGGGGTTACGGTCGGGGTGGGAGTAGGAGTGTTAGTGGGAGTCGGTGTAGGAGTGGTTGTGGGTGTGGGTGTCGGAGTCCTAGTCGGGGTGGGAGTGGGAGTATTGGTAGGGGTTGGAGTTGGGGTTGTGGTCGGGGTTGGGGTAGGAGTGTTGGTGGGCGTGGGTGTCGGGGTCCTGGTGGGGGTCGGTGTTGGGGTCGTGGTGGGTGTGGGTGTAGGCGTATTGGTTGGTGTCGGGCTAGGGGTAGGCGTAGGGGTGGGTGTAGGGGTTCTAGTTGGTGTGGGAGTAGGGGTTACGGTTGGCGTCGGAGTAGGTGTGTTAGTGGGAGTCGGCGTAGGGGTTGTTGTGGGTGTTGGGGTCGGGGTACGTGTAGGAGTCGGTGTTGGCGATGGTGTCGGGGTTGGTGTAGGGGTGTTCGTCGGGGTTGGAGTGGGTGTATTCGTAGGCGTATTGGTACGAGTTGGAGTAGGAGTAGGGGAAACAGTTGGCGTGGGAGTTGGGGTATTCGTTGGAGTAGGGGTCGGAGTCCTGGTTGGAGTTGGTGATGGCGTGGGTGTCGGGGTGGGGCTGGGCGTTGGGGTATTAGTGGGGGTAGGAGTAAGAGTCCTCGTGGGTGTTGGCGTTGGGGTCGGAGTGTTGGTAGGCGTAGGGGTGGGGGTAGGGGTAGGGGTTTTCGTAGGAGTAGATGTGGGTGTGGGAGAATTGGTATAGGTATAAGTATTAGTGTAAGTATATGTATAAGTGTTTGTATGGGTGGGGGTGTTTGTAACAGCCGGAGTGGAAGTGTAGGTCCAAGTCGGCGTATAGGTAAATGTTCGGGTATACGTAGGAGTCGGGGTATAGGTTGCCGTAAATGTATAGGTTGGTGTATTCGTGAAGCAAGGACGATTCACTGTCACAGGGGGATTTGAAGTTACTGATTGTTCTGAATCACCTATGTTGGCAGTATTGGTGATAGTTTGGCATTGGTTTCCCGCCCAGTAATAATCTACCATGCTGGCCAAAAGGGTCACGCAAGTGTTCCCGGGGAAATCTCCCCATCTTGCAACATTACCCCCACTGGAAGCGGGTTCAGGCCAACTTGCATTTGAGTTGTAATCAATAGAAACCGGGGAAACCGCCGGCACTATCCAGCCTATCATGCTGAAAGCCGTTCCAGTTCCGGCTTGGTTGTCGGTTAGTGTTACTCCACCGCTCGTCACGGGACCCCCGGTATTGCAAACCACAACCTGGAAGGTCACGAACATGTCTCCGCCACTTTCAACTTCAGACCCAGCCACAAGGCTTTTAGTAATCGTCAACGTCGCTGGCCCCACGGTCGGGGAAGGAGGCGGGATCGTTGTGGCGACAGTTTCAAAAAGGGCGCCTCCGCAATTGCTGGTGCTGTAATCCCCATCAGTGGTGGAAGCCGTAAACGGAACTTGCTGGCCTGTTACAGGATTAAAAATTTCTTGCCCCCAGCAGCAAGCTCCGGAAGCGGTACTGACATTCACCGGACTTCCCCAGCCGCTGGTGCTGAAGTTAGTGGCGTACCAGTTGGTGGCAGGAGGTGTCGCCGGATTTCCGGCGCTCACATAATCCAATTTGACTCCGCTAGTACCGCTAGTTATTTCGGAATGTTGTCCGTTGGAACATGTGATATCCAAGTCCCAGGATGAATACATATTGTTGCAAGCGGTGTTTTGTGTATAAACGGAAACAAAAACTTGGCTACCGGTTAAAAGCGACGTGGGAACGGTTATACATCCTGGAGGACAAGTTCCCGTGCCATCCCAATTGCAGTAAGCGACTTGACCAAGATAAACGCCCCCGACATATACCTGGGACCAGTCATCACTAGCCACACATATTTGGGCGGAAGAGGGCGTGCATTGCGCTAAAGAGTGTGAAGGAGAAATGAATGAAAAAAGCAATAGTCCCAAAAACCCTGCTAAGAGTTTTGATAATCTAAGGGATTTTAAATTTCGATTGTAAAAAAGTTCCATGTTTTCCGCTTTTAAATGTATATCATCTAAGAAAAATTATTAAGTAAATTCACTTTCCGTTAATGGCTTGCGGGCATATTTTCCTTGACCCTTCCTAACAACTAGTAAAACTACATGAAAAAGATGCAATAAACGTTCCAATTCCATTTTTAAATATTTAGCTGAAAATAAAGCGATTTTCAGGATTTAATATTAAAAAACGTCAGTTTTCTGAATTTTTCGGATCTTTTTTTGACAAAAAGCATTAAATATGACCTCTATTCGAATAGCTCTTGGGTTTAATTCCTAAAAAAATGGTAACTACATCAGGTACCAAAAGACAAAAAGGAGGATGAAATAAGGGTTTTGGCGCAATTTTGCCAAATGCCCTAATTTTCACCAACTCCACCAACCGCACGGAAGCGTGCAACGAGGCCTTTTTCCAGATTGGTTAAAGAGACCTGAGTAGTTACAAAAAAAGAAGGGCTCAATATTTCAGGATTAAGGCTGTTATACTTCAGCGCGTTTTCCCTTCATAATAAAACAATAGGATTAAATCCATGAACACCCTGAAGCAAGATGGATTTTCACTTTGGCAACATCTAGCTGGAAAAGCTATTCAGAAAATCCCCCCAACTCGTGAGGAAAGCATTGAGATTTTAAAATCCCCGCGGGAGGAAACTCTTTCCCTCATTTATTCGGCATATCAGGTTCGCCGTCATTTTCACGGAGATCGAGTGAGGCTACATGTCTTGCAAAACGCAAAGTCAGGGTCTTGTTCAGAGGATTGCGGTTTTTGTTCCCAATCCTCCAAATACCAAACTGAAGCCTCCCAATATCCCATCATGGATGTGGAATCCCTTGTTTTAGGAGCTCACAAAGCCAAGGCCGCCGGAGCTTGGAAATATTGTATGGTGACCGCGACACGTGGGCCCAGCAATAGGGATTTAGACATTATTTGCGAGGCAACCCGGCGAATCAAAAAAGAAGTCGGGGTGAAAGTCTGTACATCCTTGGGAATCCTAACACCAGAGAAAGCCAAACGATTGGCCGAAGCTGGAGTTGACCGCTTTAATCACAATTTGGAAACCTCTAAAAACCATTTTAAAAATGTCGTCACAACCCATACTTATGAGGATCGAGTCCAAACGGCCCGACTGGCCAGGGAAGCAGGCATGGAAGTATGTTCGGGAGGAATCATCGGGATGGGGGAAGGGCCGGAAGACGTCGTGGATCTTTGCTTTTCACTTCGGGAAATAGCCGCATCCTCCGTTCCCGTTAATTTCCTGGATCCCAGACCCGGAACTCCGTTCAACAGCTTCCCCCGCGTTGACCCTTACTACGCGCTTCGTGTTCTTTGTCTTTTTCGTTTTGTGCATCCCGAAGCGGATTTAAGAGCCGCTGGAGGTCGCGAAGTAACCTTCCGGTCACTTCAACCCCTAGTCCTTTTTGTCGCAAACTCCATTTTTACCAACGGATATTTAACTACCCCCGGCCAGGGAGAAAATGCTGATCACCAAATGATCGGGGACCTAGGGATGAAACCAGAGATTGCCAGCGTTGAATTCACCTGATGGGAAAAAGAATTAAAGATGGGATTTGCATTTAACCTTTCCCTTTTGTTCTCTCTTGGGAACTTGAAATCGAATTTAAGATTTGTCGTGCTTGGGAATTGTTCGGTCGATCCTTGAGAACCCTCAAAATGCAGGTCTTACCCTTCTCGCGAAATCCAGCCATATAATACAAGCTTCCCAATTGCAGAAATGTATCCCAATATTGTCCATGGGTGCGTTGAATTTCCTCCAGGAAAAACGATTCCGCGATTTCTGGATGTTTGTTGTTTGCGCTGAATATCCCCATTCGAATCAAACTTGTAGAATAGGCGGTCGGAATAGCAATATCTGACCAGGCTTGTTTCCAAAAAGGGGGCGGAGAAGCTTGGATTATTTCAGGAATATTCCTTGTTAAAATAAGAGCGCCGTTTTCCTCCAATAACATTTGATAGTTCAAATCCGGCACTTCATCTTTATATCCTTTCCTCAAATAGATGGCCGCAAGTCCATCGAGATAAACCAACCTCCAATCTGACAATTTTTGAAGTTCCAAATACCATTGTGTAGCCGGGATATAACTGAAAAATAGAATGTCCGGATGATATTTCGCTAAAAGATACGGCAACCCACCGGGAGCCAATGACTCTATGAATTCTGTGTAAAAATCATCACCCATAACTTCAAGGCGCGCGTCGATAAAAGTCTTTTGAGGGCCTCTCCAATCCAGCCAGCCCCCCGAGTCCATGTGATTCAGGATCCGTCCCCGAAGATCATTTTTGTTGAGGAATTCACATGCCTTTACAGGCAATTCTTCCTTGTTCAATCCAAAACCAAAACGATCTGTCCGCCTGTCGGAAACATAAAAAGCCCCGCTTACTACCCTCATGACCATGACTAAAAGAAAAAAAACGAGACCCAAAGCGATTGGGGTATTCAAAAATGCCAGTTTATTCGCCTGATGGCGCCAGAACACACTCAAGTCGTTCCAAGAGGCTGCCGCTATTGGGAGGGATGATAAAAAGAGAAACGGAATATTTCGCAAAGCAGTAAAAGAGAGCCATAAAAAAAAAGCCACAACAAGGATTTCGTGAATTTTCCTCTTACGGAAGGTAATCAAGATCAAGCCGATGAGAACCATGCAAAATAATTTATAAAGAAACAAGTAAAGGGTCGGAGTTGACCAAAAAGTATTATTCAACAGCCAGGGCGGTTGGAATTCCTTGATAGTCGCCTTGAAAACACTGGAAGCATTGAGCCTGTTTAAAAGTACAAAAGGGAAAGAAATTCCTTGGATACCATACGGATTGATAAGGCAAGCCATCAAAGATAAGGCAGAGTAAGCCCAAAGTTTCCTATCCCCGCCCCGTTTGAGAAAATCCGAAAGACAATAGAGCCACAATAAACCTAATCCGATGGGAAAAAGACCTTCCAGATTAGCCCAGGCGAGTTGCAGGACGGGAAGAAGGATAAGTAAATCACGTATCCGCCGAGCCCTCAGTTCCAAAATCCAAAGCATGGATACCAAAATAATCCAGCTGAAAATTTCGGGTCGGACCCTGAAGCGAAATTCGCATCCGAACAAGGCACCTGTTAATAGAAGCGCACACATCCAAAGCGGCGCGCCTGAGAGCTGGAGACGCTTGAACATCACGAAAAAAACCAGGGCGATTAATAAGGTATTGGCTGGGGCTAGGAAAGAATAACCGCCAATCATATAAAGAAGAAAAAGAAGGACCTGGTAAAGCCATTGGATATCCAAGTATTCATGGTCCGAAACTGTATAAGTGAAAGCGTCGCTGGAGGGAAAGGCGCGGTTTTGCAAAATCCATTGACCAGCCCTTAAATGGAAACCCAGGTCTGTGTCATTAACCAGCCGCAGTCCTAAAACTATCATTAAAAGGAAACAAGCCCATAAGCAGAATTGCCAGGGAGAGACGAATTTATCGGGTATGGGTTCTAGAATTTTTTCAGGGGAAGGGGTGAAATCCATTTCGAAATTATAACAAAGGCAAAGGTCTGCCCCAAATTGACCTTTTTAATTTATGATAGTTCATATGAAACCAGCTTTCTCCAAGACTGCCTCTTTAACCCACCTAATTCTGCCCGCCGCCTGGGTCGGAGTAATCCTCCTAGCCTATGGGCGTCTTTTGGTCCACCCGGACCTCCATACTGCCTGTCCTGAAAATGACACCTGGAATCTGCCCATCCGATGGTCCATCCTTTCTTCCTTGAGGCAAGGCTTTCTCCCGCTTTGGAATCCCTTTTCGGCCTTCGGCATTCCCTGGCTCGCCACCTGGCAAACCGAAACATTTTATCCAGGAACCTTGGGTTTTAAATTATTCGGTTTGAATTTCTGGAATTTCTCAGGAATCCTCCATCTTTTTATATTTTCCTTTGGGCTCTATCTCCTTTTAAGAAACACCGGGGTTGAGACATTTTGGTCTTTCTTCTGCGCTGCAGTTTCACTCCTGAACGGATGCGCTTACAACCACCTGGGCAGCAATTCCTCCATGGACACAATGGCCTGGGCACCGTGGCTTTTGGTTGCCGTCCAGAACATGGCCCGCCAAAAGAAGGCCGGGGGAACCCAATTCGCGGCTTTCCTGGTCCTGCAGATATTCGCGGGTTATCCCCAAATTATTTTTTATTCCATCCTCGCTGCCACGGCCTATGGAATTTTTTTATCAAGTTGGAAATTCCCATCGCGTCTTTTCCTCCCCCTTTTCTCAGGTCTTGCCCTATCAGCCTGCCAATGGATTCCATCAGTTGAGTACTTTTACTTAGACTCGGTCCGGCTACCCCCTGTCAGGGACAACCCTGGCTTTTTTCTTCCTGTGGAAAATTTAAAAACATTTTTTCACATGAATGCCCTTTGGCAAAACAATATTCCCGACTATGTGGTTTCGCCAACTTTCTTTTATTTCAATTTCTATTCCGGACTCATTCCCTTGCTAGCCCTGATCCTTGGAATGACCCGCTGGAACAAATTGAAATCCGATACACGATTTTTCTTGGCGGGCTTCATCATTCTTCTCCTTTGGGCCTTGGGTTGGCCGGCTTTCCTCGCCAACTCCCTTCATTTTTCCCTGCCAGCTTTCCTGGAACCCGCCAAGTGCTGGGTACTCGTGGATATACTGGAGCTGGGGGCCCTGGGTCTGATCTGCAGGGATCTTTTTCTTAAACTCGGCCTCTGGAAATGGGTTGTTCTCGCCATTTCCCTCGCAGATCTTTTCTACGCGGTTTGGGACCATCCCCTCGAAAGAAATTACTTACCCCCACATCAGTTATTGGGGAAAGAAGCTGAAAAAATAAAAGAAAACCTGGGGCAAGGCAGAATCTTGATCCTTCCTGACGCCCAACGACACCAAGAGATTTACACCCCGCTTCCCTCGCCCGATCAAAAACCCCTTTTCAAACATTTCGTTCCCAATTCCAATCTTTTTGCTTCCCTGCCCACGGCAAATTTTTACGGTTCCACCTGGCCCTCATGGGGATCCCTTGACGCTCAATTTTATTTTTTTCGAGGATTTCCCTATTCGCAAGGAAACCTGATGAATTTTCTCGGAGTGGATCTTTTATTTTTAACCGGAGACGATCTAGCTCCTCCTTATGAAAAAATTTTACAAGATACTCCCTGGACCCTTTGGAAAAACCCTTGCTCCCTGGGTTCCCACTTTTATTTTTTCGGAAAAACGCAAGAGGGCAGTCGGAAGGTAGCATTCCAGGCCTTTGCGAACGGCGCGAATCCCCTCAAAACCCTTTACCTGGGCCTTAACCCCCTTTCAACCTCACCTCGCCATCAACCAAGCTTGCTAGATCCCTCTAAAATCCTGTTAGAACTTCCTCAGAACCGAAAGGGTTACCTGGTCGTTGCCCAAAATGCTTTACCTGGGTGGCGAGCCTGGATCGACGGAAAAGGCGTGGAAATCCACGAAGCAAATGGAATTTTCCAATGTATCTCCTTCCCGGAAGGCTCCGGGAAGGCGCAGTTCCAATACGAACCAACGAGTTTCCGCTTGGGTCTGTTTTTAAGCTTAGCGTTTTCGGCGATGCTGTTGGTTTTTGGGGGGATTAAAAAATACTAAGCTGGAATGCTCAACATTTCTTTCAAAGTTTGAAAAACCTGCGAAGGGTTGATTTTCCAGAGGCATTCCTGTTGGACATGCCTGGCCTTTTTTTCATCCCTAGGAAAAGGACACTCATTTAGGTCACATGGCCCGCAATCCAGAAAATGTTGTAGGAACTTATGCTTAGGGTCCCCCGGTTTCACCCAGCTGATCCCCCAATGGGGACCGCAGAGAGTTAGACTCCTGATTCCCATGGCTTGGGCCAAGTGTTGGGGGGTTCCATCAGCGCCCACGAGCAGATCAAGCTTGGAAATGAAAGCCGCGGCCTGAGATAGTGTCGTTTCCGGTTTTACTAGGGTCTTGTCCTCTAACCCCAACCGTATTTCATTGATGATGGCCTCGTCACCCGGCCCTCCGAATAGGATGGGTTTCACGCCCAATTCCCCATTTATCAAGAGAACCAGTTCTTTCCAATGATCCCGAGGCCAACGCTTGGAAGGCCAGCTACCCGTGGGATTCAACCCGATTTTCCATTCCAATTCCGACATTTCCTCACGCACGTAAATTTCCGATGCCCACTTCAAGTCTGTCTCAGAGATGAAAAGCTCCGTCCTGTTCCCGTCGTCTGGCACGCCCAGGAAACGGATGATGTCCAGGTTCACTTCGGCCTGATATTTGCGGACTTTGTTCTTGGGAATGGGATGACTGAAAGCCCACTTGCGGATCCGGAAGGCATAACCCGCACGAAGCGGCGCGCCCGTGGCCTTGGTCAGCCAGGCCGACCGCGGCTCAGCGGCTAAGTCCAGAACCCAGTCGTAACGGGATTTCCTAAGAGATTTTATGAATTCCCATTTTTTTTTGACGGAATCGCTCTTTTCCGGGTAGAGGATCAAACGGTCCAAGTTAGGATTGTTTCGAAGGATGGGGCCGCAAATGGAGCGGGTTAAAAAATGGATTTCAGATGTGGGAAATTTTTTTCGGAGCGCCCGTAAAAGCGGTGTAGAGAGGATAACGTCCCCAATTCCCTTCAATCGGATCAGTAGGATACGTTGCGGGAAGGATGAATATGGGACTGACACCCTATTTCACAATAGTAAGCCAATCAAAGCGATCCGGAGTCTGCCCCTTGAGAATCTCGAAAAAGGCTTTCTGGACTCTCTCGGTGACGGGACCCCGTTTGCCGTCGCTGACCGGGATGTTGTCGACCTTGGAGACGGGGACGATTTCCGCCGCGGTGCCTGTCAGGAAAACCTCGTCGGCGACATAGAGGCTTTCGCGAGGAAGGACTTGCTGGCGAACATCGATGCCCAATTCCCGGGCCAAGACGAAAACCGTATGCCGGGTGATACCAGGAAGGATTGAGGAATTGGTGGGGGGCGTGAAGAGGACGCCGTTCTTCACGATGAAGACGTTCTCGCCGGAGCCCTCGGAAACAAAACCATAATGATCCAAGACAATTCCTTCGTCAAAACCATCCTGGACGGCCTCCATTTTCACCAGCTGCGAATTAAGGTAATTTCCTGCCGCCTTGGAAAGAGTTGGGAAGGTGTTAGGAGCTGGCCGGTGCCAGGAGGAAATCCTGACTGAAATGCCTTTGGTAAGGGATTCCTCGCCCAGGTAGGAGCCCCAATGCCAAGCCGCGATCGCGCAATGCAAGGGGTTATTCATGGGATAGACTCCCACTTGGCCGTAGCCCCTGAAGACAAAAGGCCGGATATAACAGACTTTGAGTTTGTTGGTCTTTACCACTTTTAAAATGGATTCACTAAACTGTTTTTTAGTATAAGGGATCTCCATTCGGTAAATTTTCGCGGAATCGTAAAGCCGGTCCACATGGGCGTCCAGCCGGAAAATCGCAGGACCTCCCTTGGTGTTATAACAGCGGATTCCCTCGAATACGCAGGATGCATAGTGGACGACGTGCGAAAGAACATGGATAGTCGCTTTTTCCCAGGCTACCATCTTTCCGTCAAACCAGATTTTCCCTTTTCCGAACAAGGTGACCCCTCCCGAAAATTAAAAAAGTGGCGTCATTATAGCAGGAAAAATTTATAAATCCTTTTATTTGGCCTTGCGCCGACTTCCTAGGAGGCTGATGGCTTTTTCTGTGATGAAATCCACATCCAGGCGGTCCATACAGGCCATGAGGGAACATTGCTCCTTGCCGCAATGGCTGCAATCGACCTCTGCGTGGGCGTAGGTATGAGGAGTTTTGTAGGGAAACCAAATATCCGGCTCCCCTGGCCCGAAAATCCCCAGGGTGGGCGTACCCACTGCTGGTCCGATGTGCATTGGCCCCGCATCATTGGAGACTAACAGGTCCGACGCCTCGACCAAAGCGGTCAGGCCCCTCAAGGAAGGCTGATTGACGAAAAGCCAGCCTGATTCCATCCGGCTCTCGAAATTCCTTGCCAAATCTGAGTCCTTAGGCCCAAAGAGGAAAAGCGGCTTGGCCCCATTTTGGGCTAATCTTCGCCCCAACTCTAAGAAACGATCCAGGGGCCATCGTTTGGCGGGCCAGGAAGCTCCGGGGAAAATGGCTGCTATTTTTCCCCCAGGCTTTAACAGCGCCCGATTCAGGATGGTCTTGGCATGCGCTTTTTCCTCCTTAGTCGTGAAGAGGGATGTTTTGTACGACTCCACGGGGGAAAAACCCAAAGCCCTCACCTGGTCCAGGTAAGCATCCGTGACGGGCCTGCGGCCGGAGGGGAGGGGTTTCGTCGCGGGACCGGCCACGCTGGTATAGGCCCAGGACCGCCCCCTCATCTCAAAACCCACCCTCAAGGGGGCCCCGCTGAAAAAGGAAACCAGCGCCGTGCGGAAATTCCCGAACAGATCCAGGACCGCATCAAAGTGCTGCCGCCGGATCTTCCGGTAAAACCCTCCGATGTAAAAGGGATTGTTTTTCCTCCCGGGCTCTAAGGGAAGGACTCCCGCGATCTCCGGGTGGTTCTCGAGAATTTCCACGTAGGGGGTCTCGGCCAGGTACCAAACCTCGGTCCCGGGATTTCTCTTGCGTATGACCCCGGCCAAGCCGGTGGCGAGAATCAGGTCCCCCAGGAATCGAGGACGCAGGATCAAGACTTTCCGGGGAGTTTCCAGGGTCATGGGGCGGCTTTCGATTGGAGGAGAGCCTTGAGCGACCGGACCACTTCTTCAGGATTCAAAGCTGTCATGCACTCGTGTTTTTTAGCCACGCAAACCGAAAGCCCGCAGGGGCGGCAGGAAATCCGCTTGAATAAAACCGGATGGTTCAGCCTGGAATAAGGATGCCAGCGGTTCAGGAGTTCCGGTCCCCAGACCGTCAGGGTGGGGGTTCCAACCGCGGCGGCCAAATGGCGCGGACCTGTATCCACGCTCAGGACAGCCGCGGCCTTTTGGAAAAGACCCATCATGGGGACCAGATTGGTCCCGCCGTAAACCGGCAGGCTTTGGCCCAGCTCCTTTTCGATTTTCGGGATTCCCTTTCTCTCGAAGGAAGCGCAGGTGAAAAAAAGCTTGAGGTGGTTGGATAGCAGTTCCCGGATCACGGCGGCCCACTTGTCCGGATACCATTCCTTGCTCGGACAGCTGGCGAAAGGGTTGACGGCCACTACCAGGTCCTCCCCGGAAAACCGGTTGGCCTTCCAGAAGGTCTCCGCGAACTGAAGGGCCGACTCCGGCACCCTCCAGTAGCCGTCCGGCCGGTCATGGGGCTTGGGCTCCAACCCGATCAGGTTCAGGATGCGCCGGTCGAGTTCCCAGGCCGGGGCCGTCAGCTCATCGTCCCCCTTGGCGAGGGCGTCGTAAAACCTCCGGACTGGGGGGAGGTCCAAACCGATTTTGTAGGCGGGTTTTCCCCAGGAGATCAATTGGGCGCTGCGGTGGGAGGCGGAAAAATCGATGGCTAGGTCGAAGGCACGCTCGCGCAAGGCCTTGGCCAGGAGGTGGTTTTTCCAGGCCCTCGCCCAGAAGGGTTGCTTGTCGATGGCTCCCCGGTGGTAGGCCAGGACCTCGTTGGCCCATCCCGCCGCGCGGTACAGCTCGTGGGCAGGGGGCTGGATCAGGGCCGTGATCCAGGCCTTGGGAAAGGCCTCCCTCAGGGCCTCGAAACAAGTCCCCGCCAGGATGGCATCACCGATGGGCCGGAGCTTGACCGCTAGAATGCGTTTCATGGGAGGGAACCTCCCCCCGGTTTTCGGCCCGGACCCGGCCCGGATGGCTCAGCTTTTTCCGGATGACCTTGTAGACTTCCTCCACGGAAATGGCGTTCAAGCACGCGTACCCGATGGGGCAGGTTCTTTGGAAACAGGGGCTGCATTCTATTTCCTTATGGATCACTTCATGGCCCTTTCCGAATGGCCTGGTCCAGGCGGGCGAGGTGGACCCAAAGAGGGCCACGGTTGGCGTTCCGACGGCCGCGGCCATATGCATGGGCCCCGTGTCGGAGGTCACCAAAAGCCGGCAGCGGGATAAAACCTCGGCCAACGTCAGCATGTCGGTCTTTCCCACCAGCCACTGGAAGCGGCCGTCCCCTGAGGTCTCAAGTCCCTTTTTTAAATCCCCCAGGAAAGCCTCGTCGCCCGCCCCGCCGAGGATCAGGAGGGTTTCTTTCCGGGACTTCCCCAACTTTTGAGCCAATTCCAGCCAATAGGCGAAGGGCCAACGCTTGGCCGCGCCATAGGTGGCGCCGGGGCAAAAGGCCAAGTAATTTCCCTTCCGGTTGAGCTCCAACTGGTCCGCCTTTTCGCGGGCCCCGAGGGTCAGGACGCTCGAAAGGCGAAAAGTTTTAGCAGCGGATTTTAATCCAAAACCTTTTTGAACCAGGTCCAAATATTCCCAAACCAGGTGTTTTTGGCGCGGGTTCTCATAAGGAACCACCCGGGTTAAAAAAAGGTCGCGCCCTTCCCCACCCCAGCCGATGCGCGTCGGGATCCCCGCAGCGAATACGAGGAACGCGGATGAAAAGGAGGTGGGAAATACCAAGGCGGTATCAAATCCCTCCCGTTGGATCTCCCGGACTGCAGTCCAATGGGCGTAAAATCTCCGGTTTTCTCCGAGGGAATACACTTTTCGGATCCCGGGAAAATTTTCCCAAAACCCGGCGAAGGGTTTCCGAGCCAGGATGGATATATCGGCTTCGGGAAAAATCCGGGTGATTTCCGAGACAGCGGGCGTGGCCATCAGGGTATCCCCCAGCCAATTGGGGACCCGGACCAGGAGTTTTCTGGAGCGGTTGGGTTTATCTTTTTTCAGGGTTTGCACAGTAATTCATTGTAAGTTTTCCGGAGGGTTTTCGTGAGATTTTTCGACGAAAACAATCCGGCTGCCCTTTTCCTGACTTTTAATCCCAAGGATTTCATGTTTCTTTTCCGCAGTCGTTCCAAAATCCCGCAAAGCCCCTCCACGGAACCGGCAGGGAAAATCATGCCCGGGTCGCCGATCACCTCCGGGATGGCCCCGCAATCGGACCCGACGGCGGGCACCCCGCAGGCCATCGATTCCGCCAGGACATAACCGAATTGCTCCACCCACCTCTTGGTAGGAAGGCTCGGCAGGATCAGCAGGTCCGCCAGGCGGTAATACCGGGGCATCTGGCTGTAAGGTATGAAATCCAGGAGATGAACCTTATTTTGGAGACCGTGACATTGGATCCAATCAGCCGCGCCTTCCTCGTCCTTGCCGATGAAAAGAAAGTGGCAGCCGGAATGGGACCCCGCCAGCCTTCGGGCCGCCTCCAGAAGCGTGAAAACCCCCTTGCTCCGGGCCAGCCGGCCCACATAAAGCACCCGGAAGGCGTTCCGGGGGATTCCCAGGGATTGAAGAAGGCGCGGTTCGGCTGGGCCCGGCTTAAAGAAATCGGTATCGATGGAATTGGAAATCCTGCGTATTTTCTCTTCCGGCACCCCCTCTTCCATCAGGGCCTTCTTGGCTCCCTCTGAGATGGCAAGAAAAAGGTCCACTTCCTCCCCCACCGTCCTTTTGATGTGCCGTTCCATGAACTTGTGCTCGTTCAAATGAGGGATGTTTTCGGCGACGGTCACCACCATTTTCCCGCCGTAGCTGCGCTTGGCCAGGGCCGCCTCGTAATCAAAACAAAAAGGGAGGTCCTTGATATGGTAGAGATCGAATCCCTTGAGGCGGTCCAGCATCCCGCAAAAGGTATGGGTGTTTCCGGTCACGGCATCGCGCGCGGCCTGCCATTTCCGCCGGGTCCGCTCGAAAGGAGTTTTCCCGGAGATGGGGCACCAGAGGATTTGCCTAGGGATGGCGATGGATGAAAGATCGAATTGGGTCTTGTGGGGGACAAAGGCCACCAGGTCGAAATCCTCTTGGAGGGGTTCGTAGGATTGCATCTCGAACGGGTTCAGGAGGGGCCCCCGCAAAAGGGCCACGCGCGGCTTTTGTTTCAACGATTCCTCCTCAAAGATCTTTTCACCGCTCCCTCCACCAGGTCCACCGTCATGTCTTCCATGCACTTGAAATGGCCGAGAGGGCAGGAGTCGCGCCCGTGGACGTGGCAAGGCCGGCAGGAAAGGCCCGCGACTTCCACCACCGAATGGGGCCCCCAGGGCTCGAAACCCAGGGAGGTTGAGGTGGAGCCGTAAAGGACCACCACCCGGCAGCCCCTTCCCGAGCCCAGGTGGATAAATCCCGAGTCGTTCCCGATGAAAAGGTCGCACCTACCTAGTAGGGCGATGGATTGCTCCAGTGAGTGTTTTTCGGGAAGACATTCCCCCCTTTCCAGATAGGTTCCCCGCATCCGGGCTTGGATGGACTTGATCAGGGGATCTCCTCCCTGCTTCCGAACCAGAGAAGCTGGCACCGGTAGTCCTCCACCAGGCGCGAGGCCAGTTCGGCGTAGTTCAGCGCGGGCCAGCGCTTGGTGAACCAGCGGGCGCCGGGCGACAAACCCACCACCACCCGAGAAGACGAAATTTTGTGCTGTTTGGAATATTCTCGCAGGAATCTTTGGTTGGCCCTGGAGATATGGATGTCGAAAGGGACTCGCAGGGGGGAAAGGATTCCCAGTGGTTCCAAGGCCTTGAGGTATTTCTGGATGGTATGCGGGCCCGGATTCTGGGTGATTTTTCCCACCATCAACCGCCGCTTGTACTTTTCCTTGTCGTAAACCAAGATCCTTGCCTTCCCCAGGAAAGTGGAAACCAGGTGCGTCCTCAAGGAATCATGCAGGTCCAGGACCAGTGTGGGATCCAGTTTCCTCAACTGGCCGATATGGTTCCAAAGGTCCCAAAATCCCTTTCCCTCCAGAAGGAAAATTCCGTCCAGGGCCGAGTTATGCTGGAGGACCGGGGCGTATTGTCTTTTGGTGGCGAAATAAACCGGCACGTTCGGCCATTCCTGCTTGAGCCTTTCCAAAAGGGGATTGGTCAAAGCCACGTCCCCCAGCGAAGAATAGCGAAGGACCAGGATTTTTTTCGGGATTTTTGGATCAGGTTTGATTTTCGCTTGCTTTCGTGCCATGGGCCTTTGCTTTAATATTGAATTATTATTCCGAATGATCTGCGTCATCCAGTTTTAACATTTTGTCAATTCGCAGAACTGGCCAAAGCGATGTTCTTCAAGACTTTATCCCAAAGTTTCTTTCCACCTGTCACCTGCCATTTGATGATTAAAACCAGTATAGGAATCTCCAAGTCCATTTCCCTGGGTAATTTGACCTCATCCTTTTCAGTCGTCACCAAATAACTCAAACCTCTTTGTTTTGCGTCTTTCACAATAGCCATCAACTTTTCCGGAGTATAGGGGTAATGATCCCGTAGGGTATAGGCATGACGTACCAAAACCTTGAAATCAGCCAGGGTCCTAATGAAGGAAAGGGGCGTCCCAATCCCGGAGAAAGCACCTACTGAAACCCGATCCAAGGAAGAGGATCCTGACAGTCTTGCCGGTTTTAAAGTTCCTCAAAACTTGAGGTTTATACCGCGATTCAACGACAAAGGCCCTGGGGTTGTATCGATGCAAAACCGTATGAATATCCTCGGGACTCCTGGCCAAGTTGACTTTGTTCAGGATAAAGACGTCGGCATCCCCGAGGGACCGTAGAGGTTCACGAAGTAATCCAGCTGGAAGGACCCATCCCGTGCTAAAAGGATTGATTCCATCCACGACCAAAATATCCAAGTCTCGGTGAAACTCAAACCGCCTCTGAAAACCATCGTCCAATATGATCAAGTCGGGATTGAAATTACGAAGGGCCTCCATTCCGGCCCTATAGCGGTCCTTGCAAACCAGCACTGCGGCTCTCGGAACATTCCTTGCGATCAACACTGGCTCATCCCCCCCCTCCTCCGGGGGGACAAGGATTTTCTTTCCGTCCGAGACCCAAACGGGGGATGATGTTTTGCTTTTTCGGCGGTAGCCCCTGCTTAATACGGCAATTCTCTTCCCCTGTTCGCTGAAATGCCGCGCCAATTCGATAACGACTGGGGTTTTGCCCGTCCCTCCCGTCGTAATATTTCCAACACTTACAACCGGGCAAGCCAATCTTTTCCGTTGAAGAAACCGGGTCCGGTAGGATGCCCTTTTCAGCCACCAGCCTGCCAGAAAGAAAAAAGAAAGACCTTCTAAAATAGAAAACAATGCCCGGCCAAACCAATTTCTCTGTTTCTCGTGAAGAAATTTTAGGTAGATGCTTTCGAATGCGGTCATAAGTCTTTCCGTTTAAGTTTTTAAGCTTTTATCCGTGAAATTCCCAAATTACTAATGCGCATCAAAAAGTCAATTTCAACAACCCGCGACAACTTGTCAAGACTCTAAGAATTGTGCCGGCCAACATTCCATAACTTGATCCAACATCTTCTGAGTGGCTCCCTTCATGGCGGCGATGTATTCATAGGCTTTAAGTCCAGTATTCTTGGCTGTTTCTGAATCGAGGAATTTTTCGAGGACCTGTACCAATTCATCGGCTTTTTTCAACTGCACTCCTCCGCCTGATTGAAGCAGAACATCCGCCGCTTCTCGCACGTTTTGGATATAATTCCCAAAACAAACAGGCACCGCGGATAAAGCCGGTTCCATGATGTTATGCCCTCCTATAGGGACCAAAGTCCCTCCCACGAAAGCAGCCCGGGACAATGCGTAAGACAAAGATAACTCCCCAAGGGTGTCCAGAACAATCACCCGCTCGTTTCCGGATCCTTTTTCCATTTCAGTTCTCAATTTGCAGGTAATGCCGGCGTGGTCCAATTTTTGCTTGAATATGGGGACATTCTTCATATGCCTGGGTGCCACCAGCACTTTGACATGAGGGGAAGATTTCAGAATTTCGGGGATCAATGGAATCAAAAGATCGTCCTCGCCCTCTCGAAGACTGCCGAGCGTGAATAAAATGTCATCATTTCCAAGATTGATTTTTTTCCGGAATTTTTCCACCTGGGCCGGCTCAGGCGTCTGCTGGTCGTATTTCATCTGGCCAACGACCCGGATTCTTTTTTCCGAAACGCCGAGTGCCTGAAGCCTTTCCTGGTCCTGCCTGGTCTGGACCAGGCAGAGGTTGAAACAATTCAACGGAGATACTAAAAAGGGGCAGGAACTTTTTATATTTTGGGAAACTGCGGTCGGAGATCCGGCCGTTGATAAGAAGAAGCGGAATTCCATTGGCGCTGGTTCTTAAAAGCCAGTTGGGCCATATTTCAGTCTCTGCGGACAAAACCATGATGGGCCGGAAGAATGAGAATGCTCTTTTCAAAGGCCCGCCCGCATCCAACGGTGCCAGGAAAACCGAGTCGGCAATCCCCTTTTCCATGGCGATTTTCCTCCCGGACGTAGAGGTGGTGGTGAGAATGATCTTGGCGGAAGGCTGGGCTTTCCGGAGCGATTCGCAAAAAGGTGTTATGGCAATCACTTCCCCGGCCGAGGCCGCGTGGAGCCACAGGTTGTATCCAATCGATAGTTTTTGGATTTCGGCATCGGGATAAAATCCCAATCTTTCCGCCAGGGAGGACGAGCCAATGAACACATTCGCCAAGCGGGCCAACCCGCAGATCGCGTTCATGAGTAAGCGATAAAGAATTAGGGCCAATGGACCGCCTTCAAAAGCAGAGTGGTTGATTCAGCCCACCTTTGGAATACTCGTTCATTTTCATTCATTCTCTTCTTGGACGCCATGCAATAAACCGGCGAAGGATTCCACAAAAGGGTAACCGTGTTTTTCCCCAACGTCGGGTTTTCCGAATTTCAGGACCGGGATTCCCATTTTTTTCGCCTGGGCCAGGTTAAGGAACCGGTCGTCGATAAAGAGACATTCCCCTGGCTTGAAACCCGTTTTTTTCAAGGCAAATCCAAAAATCCTCGGATCGGGTTTTCGGATTCCGATTTCGCCACTGATGATCCACCCGTCAAAATATCCTTCCAGGTTAAACCTTTTTCTTAAAAGCGACGACCATTTCGCCACGTCGTTGGACAGGCAATAAAGCCTGTATCCTTCCCTGTCCAAGTCCCGGAGCCCCTCCGCAACACCCTCGTTCAGGACATAGTTTTGAACATAATCCGCATCCCGATCACCTTCAAGCCCCGTTTTTTTCCAGAAGTCCAGGGCCGTCATCCGTCCCAGGCTTCTGGCGACATAGAGGTCCAAAATCTCCTTGTCGCTGATTTCCGACCCGTTTCTCCGGCAAAAAGGGATCAAAACCTCGGAAACATCATCTCCTGCCTGGTACAAAACCCCCATCGCGTCGATGAATAAGCATTTTATTGGTCCCAAGTTCAATCCCTGAAAATAATAATTTTTTCGATTTTTAAAAGAAGAAACGACCGTTCAATACACGAAACCAATACGAGTTTCCCGGTTTATGCCTTGGTTGAACGATCTTTGCGAAAATACTGTTCTGCTTCCCGGGTTACCCGGTCCATCTCTTTCTGGATCTGTTCCAAATATTTCGCGTCTTCGCCTCCCTGGGCCGGTATCCGGATGGGTTCCCCGTAAACAAACACCGCACGGCTGAAGGGTTTGGGGATGATGAATTTGTCCCAGCTAGTCAGCCTCCAACAACGCTCCGCCGCGAAGCCGTAAGGCACCACCGGGCATCCTGACTGCCGGGCGATTTTGGCCGCACCCATCTTCATCTCCCGCCGGGTGCCCCTGGGTCCGTCAGGCGTAATGGCGCAACGCAGGCCCCACTTCAGGCATTCCACCATCTCGAGAGAGGCTTCCTTCCCTCCCCTGGTGCTGGAACCCCTTACCGCGTTATAGCCGAAGAATTTCCCGAGTGTGGCCACCAGTTCCCCGTCCCGGCTGGTGGAGATCATCACATGTACCTTCTGCCAGCGGTGGTACCAGACGCCCGTGAGGATGGTCTCGTGCCACAATACCCACAGAGTAGGTTCGGCCTGCCTGGCACGGGGCCCCCATTCGCGTTTTCCCTCCTCCCGGATGCGCAGGGTCAAACCCAGCAGGCAGATCAGGGGCGTGGCGACGGCCAGAATCAGCCAATCCAGGAGGGTCAGCCGGTAGGTATTCAAGCCTTCCTTCCCAGAAGCTTCAGGATTTCCCTCGCCGCGTTATGGGAGGGCTTGGAAGGCTGGGCGAGCTGATTTTTCAGCTTCGCGAATCCTTTAATCTGCTTTTCCCGGATCGGCTTCTTCTCCAGGAGCGCCAGGGACTCGGCGTAAAGTTTTTCCGGCACCGCCATTTCCTGCAAAAGCTCCGGGACCAGGAGGCTGTCCGTTAACAGATTGGGCAGGGAGATGTATTTGAGCTTGATGAGCCTCCTGGCCAGAAAACCAGTCAAGGCGGCCACCTTGGCCACCACCACCAACGGGATTTGAAGAAGCGCGGTCTCCAGGGTTCCGGTTCCGGATTTCACCCAGGCCAGCTCGCAAATCTTGCGCAAATCCCAGGCGGGAGCGTCCACGAAAACAAAGGGGTCCTCCGACTTTAAACCCGGGTAATCCGCAAACTCCAGTCCATGGGGTTTGGGCACGATGAAAGCCGCGTCGGGGTAGCCTTTTATCAAGAGCCTTGAGGCCGCGAGAAAGAGAGGCCATATTTTTTCCACCTCTTTTTTCCGGCTACCGGGCATGGCCGTAATGAGGGGAAAACGCGCCGGGTCCAGTCCGTATTTCTTGAGGACCTGGAGGCGATTCGGTGGTTTCAGGTCCATCTCCTCCAGCAAGGGATGGCCCACATGCACCGCCTCCATGCCCCTTTCCCTGAAAAATTTCTCCTCGAAGGGCAGGATGACCAGGAGTTTGCGGATGTTTTCCCTCATAGCCCGAATCCGCCCCTCGTGCCAAGCCCAAGCCTGGGGAGCGATGTAATAGCAAACGGGTACTCCCAGAAGGCGCGCCTTTTCCGCGAGCCGAAGGTTGAACCCGGGATAATCCACAAGGACTAAAAGGTCCGGTTTTTCCTCCCTCAGCCATTTCTCGCAGTCCCAGAGGCGCCTCAGGCTCAAGGGGAGGTGCCTGACCACCTCCACCACTCCCATGATGGCGTTTTTCGTCAAATCCTCGCGGACTTCCATTCCTGCCCGGGCCATCAAGGGGCCTCCCAAGCCGAAAATTTTCAGCTTTTTGTTTTTTGAAAGCAAAGCCCGGATCACACCGGCCGCGTGCATGTCTCCGGAAGCCTCCCCGGCCACTATCATGATGGATTTGTCAAAATTGGTTTTCATGCGCAAATTTCCTGAATGGACTTAATTTACCTAGGCCGAAATAATATTAAAAATTCAAAATTCGGGCCCTTTTTTGCCCGTTGGCCCGTTAGTATGCGGGTGTGTTCGGAATGATGGTGAACCGGAAATTAAAATAACCCAGGAGCGCGTAGCCTGATTGCCAACGCTCGTAAGCGAGATTGAACGCAAATAATCCGTCGATCTGGGTATTCAAGAGCACTGGATTTTGCGGCATGGGAAAGGGTTTCCAAATCTCGAATTTCCAATTGGTTCCGAGAAGACGCCAATCCCATCCGGTATAAAAAAGGCTAGGTGGCGAACCCCCTTCCAAATCCTGGGGGTTGTTTGTCAGAAGTGGAAGGAAGTCGGAATAGTTCAAGTTTGGAGCGAATGAACCCAAGCCTATGCTTTTAAACGCGTCCCTGAACCCGAAAACATAACCGAAATGAACCGCGGTGTTCTTCGCAATGGACTGGCTGAGCACCGTATAAATCCCCCCCATGGAATTACCAGTAAGTTGAAAGTTTTGGCTGGCGCCCCCGGTAGCCCCGGGATTGCCGCCGTTTAAAAGGAGGGTCATCAGGAGGCCTGA
This sequence comes from candidate division FCPU426 bacterium, assembly GCA_963796105.1. Taxonomy (GTDB): domain Bacteria; phylum Oederibacteriota; class Muellerivitia; order Muellerivitales; family Muellerivitaceae; genus CAWCKJ01. The sequence continues at coordinate 26,806 of CAWCKJ010000006.1, read as the reverse complement.
GGCTATCCCCGGAGAGGTCTTGGTCTGATCCATCCAACCATATTTGAGATCACTTGTTAGGAGCCAAAGCCGGAGAGGATTCAAAAATTGCGTCGAGGAGCCCATGTCCTTTTCAGCGATGGATCCGATATAATAGGAAAAACCGATGTCCCAATTCCACTTATCCCAATGGTCCCATCCATTGGAATAAGCGGTGGATAACAATGCCAATGATGCCCGGGATATGCTGGGCGTATTGGTGATAGTAGGAGTAAAAGTCATTGAAGGTGATTGGGTTCCAGTTACAGTCGGCGTGGAAGTCTCTGTCGGAGTGAAAGTAGGCGTCGGCGATCCAGGGGTAGGAGTATCCGTGGCGAAGGGATCCCAAGTAAAGGTCCAAGTAGGGGTCGCGAAAGGATTAAAAGTCGGGGTAGAGGTCGGGCTATTCGTGGGCGTAATCATCGAAGCATCCGCATTGGAATTTCCTGGGATTGGAGTGGATGTTGGGGCTGAAGACTGGGCCGATAGGGTTAAATATTGTAGCTGAAAAAGAAAAAGAACCGTTATTGCGGAAAAAATCCGCCGTTTAGCGCAGGATGTAAACCGTGACGTTTTTCTTCCCAAATCGCACCGCCTCCTCGTAAGTGTCGAAGCAAAGATCAATCTTGTTCCCCTTGATCGCCCCGCCTTTGTCAGCAGCGATGGCATACCCGTAGTCCGCAACATATAGCGGGGTTTTGAGCCGGATATAATGGGGATCCACAGCCGCCACCCCATAACCGGCTTTGAGGCCCGAAGCTGTGTATCCGGAAGCGTAAGGCCATGTGTCCTCAGGCCCGGGATAATAAGCTGTCGCCTGCATCGTCAACGTCTTGCTGACCCTGGCCCTTTTTTTCAAGGAATAAAGCTTTTGATTAAGGGCCGTTCCTTCCAATACTTTAGCATCCTTCGTCGGAATCAAAACCTTGGATTTTAAGACTTTTTCAAAAGCCTCCTCCCCATTCAGATAAAAATCTTCAGTTTCCAACTGAGCAAGGCCGTCCTTTCCCTGCTGAATATCAATGATTTCACCGACGTTAAGTTTGTCTGTATAGTCAGTATGAATATTGAATGGGAAATTTTTTTTAACCTCCTTCACCCGTCTTTCCACCAGCCCCAGGTCGATTTCCAAACCCTCGCTGACCGCGGCCGTGAGGGGCGGTACAACTACGTCCTGGGTCTTCAGGGAGATATTCATCTCCCGGACGACCTCCCCCACCGTCTTCCCGGTCGTCTGAACGTCGGTCTCCCGGTCTCCTTGGTAAAGGGAAACATGGAACCGGGCCCGGTGTGTTTGATAAAACCAGATCCCACCCGCCCCGAAAAGGGCCAATCCTATGATGATTATGACGACCCACATGATCTTTTTCTTCATGCTCACCGCCACCTTGCGGTTTAAAACCGGCATTTCAAGGGTTTATTTGCATCTAGGAATCACGACTCGATGAAGTTTCTAAGGAGCGTTCTGCCCGACTCGGTTAGGATCGACTCCGGGTGAAACTGCACCCCTTCCACAGCCAGGGTTTTATGCCTCACCCCCATGATTTCCCCTTCCTCACTCTCGGCCGTCACAACCAGGCAATCCGGGAGGGTTTCCCTTTTGATTGCGAGGGAATGGTAACGCGTGGCCTTGAAGGGATTGGGCATGCCCTTGAAAACCCCCTTGCCGTCGTGACTGATTCGGCTGGTTTTCCCGTGCATGATTTTTTTCGCTCGGATAATCTCACCTCCGAATGCGTATCCGATGCTCTGGTGGCCCAAGCAGACCCCCAGGATGGGTATTTTCCCGGAGATGTCCTTTATGACGTCCACGGAAACCCCCGCTTCCTTGGGCGTGCAGGGGCCTGGCGAGAGGAGGATATGATCCGGCTTTTTTCCGAGGATTTCTTCCACCGTAATTTCATCGTTGCGGGCAACTAGAATCTCCCGGCCCATTTCGCCCAGGTATTGCACAAGGTTAAAGGTGAAGGAATCGTAATTATCGATGACGAGAATCATGGCCGCCCTCCTATTCGGAATCTTTTTTTATGAGCGTTCGACCTTGAGCGAACGAAACGAGTCGAACAGGCTTTGCGTTGGATGCTGAAGTTTGCTTTTTCCGCCTGGTCTATCGCCATGAAAACAACCCGAGCCTTGTTGCAGGTTTCCATGTATTCGTTCTCAGGCACCGAGTCGGCCACAAGCCCGGCCCCTGCCTGCACATAGGCGGTCGTTTTTTGGCCTTTTCTTTTCAAGACTGCGGACCGGATGGTGATGGCCGAATCCATGTTCCCGTCAAACCCAAAAGCCGTCACCGCCCCGCCGTATATGCCCCGCCGAGAAAGCTCCATCTCCTCGATAATTTCCATTGCCCGGATCTTGGGGGCGCCGGATAGGGTACCGGCCGGGAAACAGGACTGGAATGCGTCGTAAGCCGTCTTTCCCTTTTGAAGCCGCCCCGTGACGTCGGAAACGATGTGCATGACGTGGGAATAACGCTCGATTCGCTTGAAATGCTCCATCTTAACCGTGCCGTAGTCGCAGACCCTTCCAAGGTCGTTGCGTGCCAGGTCCACCAACATCGTATGCTCCGCAAGTTCTTTTTCGTCGGCCAGCAGGCTTTCCTCCATCCGGAGGTCTTCCTCAGCTGTTTTCCCACGGGGGCGCGTGCCGGCAATCGGCCGTGTCTCCACCATCCCGTTTTGGACCCGGATCATCATCTCAGGAGAGGCTCCCACCAAGTCCACGCCGTCAGCCCTCAAGAGAAACATGTATGGGGAAGGATTGAGCCGCCGGAGAATCCGGTAAATCGTCACGGCGTCGGTCTTCACCGTTTTTCTAAACCTCTGGGAACCTACCACCTGAATGATGTCCCCCGCTTTTACGTATTCCTTGGACTTGACCACCATGTTTTGGAAAGCTTCCCGCGTCATTTCGGACTTGAAACCGGACAAGTCGTTCTGGCCCTCTTCCTTTCCTAACATGACCGGGATTTCCACAACGCCCCTCAGGGGTTTTTCCAGTTTCTTCGCCAGGGCGCTTAATCTTTGAACCGCCTCTCTATGAGCCTTTTTCAAATTAATATTGGGTTTAAGGGGGACGTTCACGATCAGACGGAAAGTCCGTTTCAAATGGTCGAAAAGCACCAATTGGTCCGCCACCATCAGGAACAGATCCGGCAGGTCCAGAACGTCCGGCTTTTGGCTTGGTAATTTCTCGAAATATCTTACCGCGTCATACCCGACGAAACCCACCAGCCCGCCCAGGAAGCCGCCTGTACTGCCCTCCAGGGGCGCTTGGCGGATGCCGGAAACTTTTCCTTTGATGTCCTGGAGAGGGTTGGCACTCTTCACTTCTTTCTTTTTGGCGCCGGAACAATAAGTCAAAAACCCGTTCTTGGCCACGTAAACCCCCGTAGGGGAGAAACCCATGAAGGAATATCGGGCCACTTGCTCGTTTTTCTCGACGCTTTCAAGAAGAAAACTGTTGGACCCTCCGCCAAGTTTTAAATAAACGGATAATGGCGTTTCCAAATCCGATTGAAATACCATATTGACCGGAATACGGTTGTAATGGCGAGCCAATTGTCGGAAAGATTCAAAGGACGGAACGACATTTGTAGAAATTTGATTATTCATGGAAGAAACCCCCTTAATTTTGAATTTAAAAATAAGCGACAGCGACCCCAGACTCTCAGGAGAGCCAAGTGAAGCGACGCCAACGGTTTAAATTCAATTCAAGAGTAGTCTTCATTTCTTTCCATAAACCTTTTCGGGATTAAAAACCTGGGTTCCCACTTCCTTCCAGTTTTCCCCGGATAATTCGTTGAAGAAACAGGAGCGTTTTCCAGTGTGACAGGCCGCTCCCCCAATCTGCTCTATTTTTACCAGAATCACGTCTTTATCGCAATCAGTGAAAAGGAACTTCACCTTCTGGAGATTTCCTGATTCCTCGCCTTTTTTCCATAGTTTCTTGCGGCTCCTGCTCCAATAGGTCATGTTTCCCGAATTAACAGTATGTTCAAGGGATTCCCTGTTCGCAAAAGCGAACATTAGGATTTCCCCCGTCGTTGAATCTTGAGTAATAACAGGAATTAAGCCGTCCTCTTGAAATTTTAACGTCTCAATCCAGCCCATGATGATTCCTCCCTAAAAATGAACTGTGATATTAACTCCAGAAACCTTCGAAAAGCAAACTTTTTCAAGGGGAAAGCCGCCGGTCCTTCTCTAAAATCGCGAACAGGAGGGAATCTCTCCAGCGGCCTTTCTGTCGGAGGTTCTCCAGCATACGCCCTTCGTACCGCATGCCTGCTTTTTTCAGGACTCGCGCAGAGGCCTAATTGCCGGGATAATAGGTGACCCAAATACGGTGAAGTTTCAATTTGGAAAAGCCGAAACGAACCAGGGCCCTTGCGGCTTCCGTAGCGTAGCCCTTGTTCCAGTAATGGCGGTTGAAGCAATAACCCAAGTCCGCTTCCCCGAGTTCGGCGTTTTTAATTCGGTTTCCGCATTCGCCGATGAGGCGATTTTCGATTTTTTAAAATCACAGCCACCTCGTATTCTAGCCTGGGTCTTTTAAGGGTCTTGAGAAAAACCTGTCGATGAAAAGCGCGAGTCTGGGCGGGAGTGTTGGGAACCCAGGGCATATATCTGACCACAACCAGGTCGGAAGCGTATTGATTTGATTCCCTCCAATCCCCTTTCTTAAAGTCGCGAAGAATTAATCGGGGCGTTTCAATCGGAAGAAATTTTCTCAAAACAGAGGCGCCTTTTCAAAACTTTCCCGGTTCCCTCTCGACGATTTGGATCTCAAAATCCAGTGTTTCACGGTTGATGGCCGCTTTGGCCGTGAAGGGATGGCCCTTTTTCCAGGCCCGGGTGAGATCGGGTGATTGCTTCATCATACCGTCAAGAAAAAAGTCCAACTGCTTGTTGGCGAAAGTTTCGACCTTTTCTAGCGTTTTTTCCTCTTTTGGCTTCGAGGCGAAATGCATGATGACATTTTTTCTAATGAGCTTTTCAAGCTGGGCGAGCATGCCTTTTGTGGGATCCATAATGGGGACATCATACATTTATCATAAAAAAACAAAACTTCTTTCAAACTTATAATTTTCAAACGGGATTTGATTATTTATAACTGTCAAACTTTTAAGGCTAGTATTACCTGATGAATATGATTTTCTTGACTTTCCTATCAAATGGCTCGGAAAGATAGAAAATATACACCCCGCTGGCGCACTTATCGTTGTATTTATTGGTCCCGTCCCAGTAAACCGTTCCTTGGTATGGCGCTGATAAATATTGGTTCACCAACGTCTTGATGTGTTCCCCCGCCGAGTTGTAAACGCTCAATTCCAGGTTCCCAGGGTATTGGCTCGTCCCGATCGTGATGGATACCGGCTCCCCTCCCTGGATCACGTTCTTCGTCACCGTAAATATGTCCGTTGACGGGGTCCAGGTAGCCCCCGGCGTGTTGGTAATGGTCGGGGTTGGCGTATAGGTCGCGCTGTAAATGGGCGTTATCGTGCGCGTTGGCGTCTTGGTGGGGGTCGATGTCCACGTGGATGTGCGGGTGGGGGTCGATGTGCGAGTGTATGTGGGTGTCGGAGTCCTGGTGGGTGTTCCAGTCTTGGTTGGGGTATGTGTGAGGGTTGGAGTGCCCGTGTTCGTACGGGTAAAGGTGCTGGTGGGAGTCCTAGTGACCGTATAGGTCAGGGTCGCGGTCGAGGTGTTCGTGGGTGAGTAAGTCGTGGTTGCTGTCTTGGTATATGTCGACGTGTAGGTTTGGGTCTTAGTGTTAGTGGCCGTAAATGTGTTCGTAGGTGTGTAAGTGTTTGTCACTGTCAAGGTATTGGTGGGCGTGTTCGTGGACGTCAGGGTATAGGTCTGGGTCGGAGTGTTGGTCACTGTGAAGCTGTTGGTCGGTGTTTGGCTATTGGTTACCGTCGGAGTACTGGTGGGAGTGTTTGTGGATGTGGGGGTGAATGTTTGGGTGGGGGTATTAGTAAGAGTTGGCGTATTTGTGGGTGTGAAAGTGTTCGTCACGGTCGGTGTATTGGTGAACGTAAGGGTCAAAGTCAGGGTATAGGTCAACGTCAGGGTGTTCGTGACTGTGGGTGTATTGGTCGTCGTGAAGCTGTTGGTCGGTGTAAAGCTGTTCGTCACGGTTGGGGTATTCGTCGGCGTGTTGGTCACAGTTGGAGTATAGGTCTGGGTCGGGGTGTTGGTCACTGTGGGCGTATTAGTCACAGTAGGTGTATTGGTCGGCGTGTAGGTATTCGTTACAGTCGAAGTATTCGTCGGCGTATTAGTCACTGTTGGAGTAAAGGTCAATGTCGGGGTGTTCGTGACAGTCGGTGTATTGGTCACTGTAAAGCTGTTGGTCGGTGTAAAGCTGTTCGTCACAGTTGGAGTATTCGTGGGTGTATTCGTTACGGTCGGAGTGAAGGTCTGGGTCGGGGTGTTGGTCACTGTGGGCGTATTAGTCACAGTAGGTGTATTGGTCGGAGTGTAGGTATTCGTTACAGTCGAAGTATTCGTGGGCGTATTAGTCACTGTTGGGGTAAATGTCAATGTCGGGGTATTGGTTACCGTGAAAGAGTTCGTTGGTGTAAAGCTGTTCGTCACGGTTGGAGTATTCGTGGGTGTATTCGTCACGGTCGGAGTGAAGGTCTGGGTCGGGGTGTTGGTCACTGTGGGCGTATTAGTCACAGTAGGTGTATTGGTCGGCGTGTGGGTATTCGTTACAGTCGAAGTATTCGTGAGTGTACTTGTTACAGTCGGGGTGTTGGTCTGGGTGGGCGTGTTGGTTACTGTGCGTGTATTTGTAAGAGTGTAGGTATTCGTCACCGTCGGAGTGTTCGTCGGAGTGTTGGTCATAGTTGGCGTGTAGGTCTGGGTGGGTGAGTTTGTCACCGTGTGTGTGTTAGTTAAAGTCGGCGTCAAAGTAATAGTATTTGTCGATGTCATTGCAACCGTGATCGTGGACGTGGGCGTCGGAGTCACGGTGGTCGTCAGCGTGGCTGTATTTGTCGGCGTGGCCGTGACGGTTATGGTCGGGGTTAGTGTCGTAGTCAAGGTTGGCGTCAGCGTCACCGTATTTGTCGGTGTAGCTGTAACGGTAATGGTCGGAGTCATTGTCGCGGTCACGGTCGGGGTTAGCGTAGCGGTATTTGTCGGAGTGGCTGTGACGGCTATGGTCGGAGTCATTGTCGCGGTCACGGTCGGGGTTAGCGTAGCGGTATTTGTCGGAGTGGCTGTGACGGTTATGGTCGGGGTAAGTGTCATAGTCAAGGTTGGCGTCAGCGTCACCGTATTCGTTGGTGTGGATGTAACGGTAATGGTCGGAGTCGGGGTGGATGTCAAAGTCAGGGTTAGTGTGGCCGTATTCGTGGGCGTAGCAGTAACTGTGATTGTTGGGGTAGGCGTCGAGGTCAAAGTCGGTGTTAGCGTGGCGGAATTCGTAGGCGTGGCCGTAACTGTAATCGTCGGTGTAGGCGTCGGGGTTAAGGTCGGCGTGAGCGTGTTGGTATTCGTTGGTGTGGCCGTGACGGTAGTGGTCGGGGTTGTCGTCGGCGTCAAGGTCGGCGTCAGCGTAGTCGTATTCGTGGGTGTAGCCGTGACGGTAATGGTTGGGGTCGGAGTCGGGGTTAAGGTCGGCGTGAGCGTGTTGGTATTCGTTGGTGTGGCCGTGACGGTGGTGGTCGGAGTTGTCGGCGGCGTCAACGTGGGCGTCAGGGTTGGGGAATTTGTCGGTGTAGAAGTAACTGTTACGGTGGGTGTGGATGTAAACGTGGAAGTGGGGGTACGCGTTGGCGTATTGCTCAGGGTCGCGGTTGTCGTTGTGGTCGGGGTTGTCGTCGGCGTCAACGTGGGGGTCAGTGTTGGGGTGTTAGTCGGGGTGGAGGTTGTTGTCACGGTTGGGGTAGGAGTTGATGTTGGCGTGGGCGTGCGCGTAGGGGTGTTCGTGGGTGTATTAGTAGCCGACGTGGTCCCAGTCGGACTGGGAGTTGGTGTGGGGGTCAATGTCGGGGTGTTCGTCGGAGTAGGGGTTGTAGTTACGGTTGGAGTAGGGGTTGATGTTGGCGTGGGCGTGCGCGTAGGCGTGTTCGTGGGTGTATTAGTGGGTGAGGTGGTCCCGGTCGGACTTGGAGTGGGTGTTGGCGTATGCGTTGGAGTGTTGGTTGGGGTCGGAGTGGGTGTCACGGTGGGTGTATTCGTGGGCGTGGGAGTCGGAGTCTTGGTGGGCGTGTTCGTGGGTGTATTGGTGAAAGATGTGGTCCCGGTTGGGCTTGGAGTGTGGGTAGGAGTTTGTGTCGGTGTATTCGTGGGGGTCGGTGTAGGAGTGGTAGTTGGCGTCGGGGTCGGAGTCGGGGTAGGTGTCCTAGTTGGAGTGTTGGTTGGGGTCGGAGTGGGTGTCACGGTGGGTGTATTCGTGGGCGTGGGAGTCGGAGTCCGGGTAGGAGTAACGGTCGGCGTGTTCGTGGGTGACGTGGTCCCTGTAGGGGTATTCGTCGGAGTGGGAGTAATGGTTGGTGTGTTTGTCGGAGTGGGTGTGGGGGTTCTTGTCGGAGTTGGCGTTGGAGTATTGGTCGGAGTAGGTGTAGGAGTGTGGGTTGGTGTAGGAGTGGGAGTAAGAGTCGGGGTCGGAGTGGGCGTGTTCGTAGGAGTTGGCGTCGGGGTCCTGGTAGGTGTAGGGGTAGGCGACGTCGTTGGTGTCGGGGTGGGTGTGTTAGTAGGGGTAGGCGTCGGAGTCCTTGTGGGCGTGGGAGTGGGCGATGTTGTTGGTGTCGGAGTGAGCGTGTTCGTCGGGGTCCTTGTGGGCGTGGGAGAAGGTGTAGGAGTTGGGGTCAAAGTCGGGGTGGGCGTGGGAGTTCGGGTCGGGGTGGGGGTAGGGGTATTGGTCGGAGTGGGCGTCGGGGTGATGGTGGGAGTGGGGGTTGGGGTCCGGGTAGGAGTCGGGGAAGGCGTGGGCGTCGGGGTTGGGGTTGGCGTGATCGTCGGGGTGGGTGTCGGAGTTCTTGTGGGGGTAGGTGTGGGTGATGGAGTCGGTGTAGGAGTAGGAGTATTCGTTGGGGTAGGAGTATGAGTAGGGGTAAGCGTGTTTGTGGGAGTATTGGTGGGAGTTGGGGTCGGGGTTCGAGTGGGGGTATTTGTGGGGGTTCGGGTGGGAGTGAAAGTGTATGTATAAGTAAATGTGTTGGTATAAGTATTAGTGAATGTAGGGGTGGATTGTGTGCAAGGACGGCCCACTGTCACTATGCCGGAATTTTTAGTCCCTCCTGAATAGGCCACGCTGGCGGTATTGGTAATTGTTTGGCAGGCGTTCCCCTCCCAGTAATAATCTTCCATACTAGCAAGAAGAGTCACACAGGAATTACCAGGAAAATTTCCCCAAGTCGCCGGACTTCCGCCATTGGCCGCGGGAATCGGCCAGCTGGCTTGGGGCTGGTAATCGATGGATACGGAGCCGTCGACAAGCCAGCCGATAAAAGCGAAAGCAGTACCTCCGGCTTGTGTGTCCGTGAGAGTCACCCCTCCGCTTGTCACAGGCCCCCCAGTGTCGCAAACAACTACCTGGAATGTCACGAACATGTCATTGCCGGTATTAGTGACTGGCTGTCCCGCCACAAGGGATTTCGTGACTGTTATGGTCGCGGGTCCCATGGTCGGGGAGGGAGGCGGGATAGTGGTGGCCTGGGAGAAGAAAAGAGCGCCGTTGCAATTGCTGGTGCTATAGGCTCCCGTGCTGTCTGACGACATGAATGGTATTGTCTGGCCCGTTATGGGGTTATATATGTTTTGGCCCCAACAGCAATAACCCGAAGTGGTGCTGACCTGCGCCGGATTAGCCCAGCCGCTTGTGCTGTAATTGGTCGCATACCAGTTGGTGGCGGGGGGAGTGGTCGGATTCCCAGAACTAATATAGTCCAGCTTAACTCCACCGCCGGAACTGGTGATTTCGGAATGCTGCCCGTTGGAACAAGTGATGTCCAGGTCCCAGGATGCGTAAACATTATTGCAAGCGGTATTTTGGGTGTACATGCTGACATAAACTTGACTTCCGGTTAAAAGAGAAGTGGGAACAGTAATGCAACCCGGGGGACATGATCCTGTGCCGTCCCAGTTGCAATAATTGATTTGACCCAAATAAACACCACCAACATAGACCTGGGACCAGTCATCACTAGCCACACAGATTCTCGCGGAGGAAGGAGTACATTGGGCATAACCCCGATAGGGGATGAAGATTCCAATGCTACTAACGGCAATGGCGATAACAGCAATAATAAGTTTATGTTTTTTATCAGCCATTATTCTCATGAACCCAGTTCTCGAAATTTTGCTGAGTTGTTTTCTTTTCCCCTTCGGGTTCTCCCAAAGATCGTTTTCTCATGAAACTATTTGAAACAATTTTCATTGCCATTTAGTTTATAAAGAATTGTATCTCTCTTTCGCCTGGAATTTTCATGTCTCTTCACTATTTCTTTAGGCACATGTATTGAATTGATAATCGCAACGGTTTCTACCCCTAAAAAAAGAGAAAAAGCCCTTCCAACAAGCACTTACTCCCAAGGAATCGATAACTTCAGAAATCAACGGAGTGATTCTTCCTTGAACGAAACCCGCCAATACTAGGGCAGGGCTGTTTTGAAGTGTTAATTTTTCGGATTCTTCACGAGGAGTTTCAATATCGAGGTTTTTATAATAAGTTTTTATAACCTAATTTTACCGGAAAATAAAATTCAGAACTTCGCAACTTCCCAACGTTCAAGGGTGTAAACCTTGTTCGCCATTAGCTTGGCAAGAAAACGGGGAAATTTCATTTTGATCATTCTTAACCGTACGTTCTCGTACATTTTCTCCACGGTCATCCTAGGATCGGTAAAGGTTCCCGATTGGAAACAGCGGTGGCAATAGACAGTGGTATAACCGCCATTCCTTTCCGTTCCTCTTTCATAAGCGTTTTGAATGGGAGCGGCACAACTTTGGCAAACTGTTTTGATGAATTTCAAGAATTCGCCGTGGTTTCTACGACTGCCTCGGTTCCCTCTACCGGCAAGCCAGCCCGGTGCCATTCCCGCATTCCCCCCGGATAATTCATCGATTGAAGCCCGCGGTCCTCAAGAGCTTTGGATGCGAAGAAACTGTCTAAAAGCCCAAAATGGTCGCCATAAAGAATAAAGGATTTCTTTTTTCCATATTTACTTTCTACATCCTTGGAAAACTCCTCTAGATCCTCGGTCAACGGATGACTTTCCGAACCTTTGATATGAAGTTTCTTGAATTCGCCTTTGGACAGGACGTTAAGAACGACCACATGGGGTTTCGTCATGTTGATGACCAACTCTTCTTTATCGATCTTCATTATGGGACTTCCTTTCAGGACTAAACCGGTGGGCGAGAACCTCCGGGACATCGGCGGGCTCGTGTCGAATAGGTCAGCCCCAACTATATGCTTAAATGAGCGGAGAAAGGAATAAATCGGAGCTTCAAATTGCTGAAATGGGATCAATTCTGATTAAACCGCTTTAGGCCACTAGGTTCTGCCCATCAATGGAGGACAGCGGCTCAAAAAAACGCACCGAAAAACACAAGGATCATCCCTGTAATTAACAATCCATCGGCAATTTCACTGTTCCAACCCATGTTCGATTGGGAATGGGCCAGCCTCATGGCATGAATATTCCAACCCAGGGACAGTAACAAAACAACGCTTCCTGACAAAATGACCCCGGTTAATCTTAAGAGGTTGAATTGGTTGAGTGAAAACAAAGCGATCAGAAGCGCTAGGATGATGGCCACCGACCATTGGCGCCAATGGATTGCCGATTCGAGGTTATTCATGGATGGATTATTGCATAAACAACACCCTTTAAAAACACATCAAATTTAATATCATTTCTGCAAGTTTCCATTAAAGTCAGATGCCAATATTTTATGGTAGCTATCACTTTGAGACTTAGAAATTCTTTCAGGAGCAAATCTTTGCGGACAAAAAGATTAGGGGATTCGGATATGTATATCACCCCCATTGGCGTGGGAGCCTGGGCCATGGGCGGCCCGCAAGGCGATTGGAACTGGGGCCCCCAAGATGACAAGGATTCCATTACCGCCATCCAGCGGGCCCTGGACTTAGGGATGAACTGGATCGATACGGCTCCGGCTTACGGCAATGGACATTCCGAAGAGGTTATCGGAAAAGCTATCAAAGGCTTGAATTATAAACCTTATGTTTTTTCAAAGTGTTCCCTAGTTTGGGGGGAGAAACATACGGGAAGAAATTGTCTTAAAGCCTGGTCTGTCAGACAGGAATGCGAGGAAAGCTTGAGCCGTTTGAGTTTGGAAGCGCTGGATCTCATGCAAATACATTGGCCAAATCCAGACCCGGATATAGAGGAAGCGTGGACAGAGCTTGCTAAATTGAAAAAAGAAGGGAAAATTCGTTGGATCGGCGTTTCAAATTTTTCTCCATCCCAAATGCGGCGCTGCCAGGCCATTTCCCCGGTCACTTCCCTCCAACCGCCTTATTCCGCATTGCGCACGGACATTGAGAGAGAAATCCTCCCTTTTTGCGGCGCGAATAATATCGGAGTCATGGTGTATTCTCCAATGCAATCAGGAATATTAAGCGGCCGTATGACCCGGAATCGTGTGCAAAACCTCCCGCCGGGCGACTGGCGCAAGCTAAGCGATCATTTCAAGGAACCGCTTCTCACGCGGAGTCTCGCACTGCAAGATCTTTTGGGCGAGATCGCGGGCCGACATGGGTACAGCTCGGGAGTGGCCGCTCTGGCGTGGGTGCTTCGAAAACCAGAAGTGACGGGAGCCATCGTAGGCTTGAGGAATCCGGAACAAGCGCAGGATATTATCGCGGCCGGGGATTTTCGCCTTTCTCCAAATGAAGTGGATCAAATCGACCGGTTCCTCGCGAACTGATATGTTTGCAATGGGATGGCCCTAAAAACCGAAAAACCAATCGCGGATGATGCCGAAATACAGCCATTGTTAACCGCGAACGATTTATAATTAAAGCCCGGCGAAGAGCTTGTTGATGGGACAGCCCAAGGCTCTGCGGATTTTAACGACATTTTTTATCGTTATGCTTCTCTCCCCGCGCTCCACGAAACCCACGAAGTTGCTGGCCAAACCCGACTTACCGGCTAATTTTTGTTGGGACCAGCCAAGACTTTTTCGAATCTTTCGGACATTCTCCCCGAATTTAAGGATGTTTCGATGATCGTTTTTTTTCATAAGAAATATTTAACCCCGTTCCTTTGTTTTAGTCCGGCTTTCAATGCTCTAAGCATGAATGTTTAGACGTTTTAGATCATAGGGAGTGTTGGCCTATTAGCGCTTTGCTGAAGGAACGGTGATATTCCGATTAAGTGTTTAAAATGCCTTTTGGCCTTTCGGGCCCTGTGTTTTTATGCAATTATCCGCCGAAATAAACCCCTTCGAGGTAATTCTTAAAGGATTTCATAATCAATCTCTTTCATGGCCAGGCACTTTATCCCCCTTATTATTCGTCCAAATCAGTCCATTACTTCAAGACAGAAATCGGTTCTCGTTATGCCATTTTAAAAATTCAGACGATGGTTTTTCCTCGGGTTTTTCAGGCAAGAACCTTAATTCTTTTCCATGATAAGCGTAATAATCCTTCCCATTTTCAAACTCTCTTTTGATTCTCGGGCTTACGAGAACTTTTAATTCCGGATCCACCGTCAAATAACCTTTTTCAAAAAGGATTCGCAGGTCAGCTCTCAATAAAATCCCATTTCTCGCATGGTTGATTCCCCCTTCGGAAAAAGGTTTGATATAAGAAGCCTCCAAAACCGGCCCGGTTTTCTCCCCGCTGATGGCGCATTGTCTTTGATAAGCATCCATAACCACTATCCAGAAAGCTCCTGGCCCTAATTGATCTCGAGGCTGAGAGAAATCCTTGTAAATTTCAGCCGGTTGGGTTAATTCGGGGCCGGCATTCTCCCCGGCTGTTAATGTTTTGTCGTCTTTAACAGCCAGCCGGATCTTCACATCTTCCCAAAGCCTGAATGCTTCCATGCTGTTGCCTGTATCGTAAGTTTTTCCCGAAATGAGGGTCTGCTCCCAAAAGGCTGGGGCAGTAATCCATTGAGTGCGTTCGAAAAAGAAGGGTTCCGTCAAAATAACGCATCCGATTTTAGGGTCCTGATCATCCTCGCTTTGCGTTTTTCGGTTCTTTAGGATTTTTAACCGGCACTCTTCCATGGTGGTTGAGCCGTTATTATTTCCGAATGCCATCCAAGCCGTGGATAAAGCCAATACGCTGAATTTGACGAAATAACCCCCTCCGACGATGAAATTGTTAGGCTTTGGTAGTTTGAAAAGGAATGGCGCGCCGGGAGGAAGGGGGATGAATGCGGTTTTAGCCTTTGGCAGGCAGAAGTTAACTTCATCAGGCTTCTTCGAAGCCAGAAAATGGAACCACTCGTCATCCGTAACGCCGACGTAATATTTCATAAGGCCTCGAAAGAATGGAGCCATTATACCAAAAAGGCTGAGGCAGCGGTTTTAAGCCCCGGAGAAGATGCCCTTTGGGTTCTTAGCGAATTCTTCGCGAATTTCCCCTTTTATTGTCTTTTATCCCGGTTTTTAAAAAGTTTCTATCCGGCATGGATTTAATCTTTATCTTTTTTCTTTTTTTCATTTCAACCGATTTCGAGCCGAAACCCCCAGTGCGAAAATACCCGATGGTTTGAAGTAATTCAGAAGAAACATGGCGAGAAGATTGTTGCCTAGGTTGGTTGCAAGCGAAGGAAAGCGCGTCATGGTGAACCGTTAAAGCATTGCCCTTCTGGTTGAAAGTCAGGGGCCAAAGAATGCACACCTTTGGTTTTAATGCCCCCAAGGGCAAGCCGAGGCTGATTTCGGTTGAATGCAAGGAACATCGGATCATACGATCTTTTCTATAGGCGAAGACGCAGAGACCGTTGTCCAAAGTATCGATGGAGAAGAATCCGTTTTCTGCCTCTTCAAATACATTTTCATATTTCCCGCCGGTTTTAAGGTTCTGGCAAAGTTTGGCGGCTTCCGGCAAGGCCTGGAGGATCCTTTTAAGTTCCAACCGATCGACGAGAATCTCATATTTTGAGCAGCAACAGGCCTTAACAACCGAACAACCGGCACAGGCGTGTTCGATGGTCCGGATCGATTGGAAATCCACCTTGATATTATTTCATGCCTATCCGAACAACGCTTGCGCAGTAATGGGTTTTGCCAAAGCGCAAGCGGTTAAGGCCCGGTGAAATAAGGAATCTGGGTCATGGCGACGATTGAACCGATAAGTATATTCGCTCAAGTATCCAGGCAGATATTTCACGTTGACTCCATGATGGGTTCCTAGGATCCAAGCCTTGGCGTTGGAAATGAATCGGTGGACCCAAGGTAACCAGTGATTTAACACCACTGGGTCATTGGCTGTTACCTGGTACTCCACATCCACGTTTTCCAAGTTTCTCAAGCTGGGACTGGCATCCGTGTTTATCATGGCGCCTTTCTGGATTGCTTGATCGACGAATGCTTGGGCTTCCCACTTGGTTTCTGCGGTCACCTTTATCTTTGCAAAACCCGCTTTCTCTTTTTTGCGCCCTTTCTCATCTATCCATTCTTTGCTTTCAACCGCCACCAGCACTTCAGCCTGGTTTTCCTTTTCTCTCTTGCCGAATACAGCCCCATCCAACTCAATGATTTCCTTGAGTTGGTAATTTTCATCCCTTTGTCGAAGACTTTCCCGAATCTTATGCAACATCCTCCAAACGGTATCGTAGGAGGGCATTCCCAATTGCCGCTGAAGTTCCAGGGCTGAAATGCCCCTTTTCCCTTGCATCACCAATCCAATCATCCTCAACCAGGTTAAGATTGGGATCTTGGATTTCCGGAAGATCGTTCCGGCTCGAAGCCGTATTTGCTTTCGACAATAGTCACATTCCCGCACTTCGGGGCGGTTTTTGTGTTGCCAGAAACTTTCTCCTTCACATTGTGGGCAAACAAAGTCTTTTCCGGCAAAACGGCTCTTCCACACCCATTGACGTGCCTTTTCTTCTGTATCGATTTCCTTGAAAATCTCAATCCCCTTCATCCGTTGGTAGTTCATAATTTGCCCCTCCAACAATGAGTATACTCCTGTATTCCTTTATTTCAACAGGTACCGTTTGGAGAGGCATTTATTATTTCATGCTTCTGTATTAAGTGACCCTTGAAATAAAGGAATACATAGGTATACTGTCCGCTACGGGAGGTGGTACATGAGCTACCAGCGGATGAAAAGCATTAAAATTCTGAGGAAAATCCACACGGAAGAAGAAGCCCGCCAATGGGTGTGGAGATGCCGTTTCGGCGGGAAAGACTTTGTTTGTCCCCAATGTGAGGGCGAAAGCTTCTGGCAACACCAGGCCAAGCCTGAAGTGAGGGAATGTGACTATTGCCGGAAACGTCTTCGGCTTCGCGCCGGGACGATTTTTGAAAGCTCCAAGCTGCCTCTTTTAACCTGGGTCAGGGCCATCAGTTTGATGATGCAGGGCAAACGGGGTATTTCGGCCCTGGAACTGAAGCGGCATTTAAATCTTTCGGATCATTCGGCATGGCTTCTATTGCATAAGATCCGGGAAGGTCTTAGGCAAAAGGACGAAAGCTATACTCTAAAGGGCGTCATTGAGTTGGATGGGGCGGTTTTTGGGAAAAAGGCCAAGGAAAACCAAGTGGAAGTCTTGGTGGCGGTGGAAAGCAAGGAATGGGTGGATGAGAATGGTTGCAAGAAGGAAAAAGCGGGTTTTGCCAAGGTGAAGGTAGCTATGGAAACCAAGTGGGAGAGCCAGGAATTCGTGAATCAGACTATGGAAAAAGGCTCTTTCCTCAACACAGATGCTTCGCCAGCCTTGCGTGAACTCAAAGGAGTGGAGGCAGACTACCGGGTGATGGCCAATGACCCGAAAGAGTTGGAAAGTTGGTTGCCCTGGGTACACCGGTTCATTTCCAACGCCAAGGCCTGGATCATTGGAACTCATCATGGCGTTGATGCTAAGTATTTAGGCCGGTATCTAAGTGAATATGCCTATCGGTTCAACCGTCGTCATGATCCCGATTCCTTATTTCACCGTGCTTTGACCGCATGTGCCTTAGCAAAACCCATTACAGCACGGTCACTTTGTGCATAAGCATATATTATTTAGTTTTCGGGTGGATGAGTTTTCCGCTATAACTGGTGCGTTTGTCTTCAAATAATGCCGTGACAGTTCATGGCTATCGAACCAGCCTTTTTAAAATTTTTCGCAAATGGCCGCCGGAACCGCAGAGGGAATCCTGCATTTACCGAATATTAGTGGTATTTCAAGATAGGATTCCCAAATACATCGATCTGGAATTTGTCATGGTTGCCTGGCCATTTCGATTTATGGCCACAAACGTACGGGAGTGGCGATCTTTGATGCGAGCGGGAAAGAAAGGTTAAAATCAATGAAATAAACTTATCTTTTATAACTTCTAATAAAAAAATACCTAAAGCGCTTCATCTAATTAATGTTCCACCAATAGTTTGATTGTCTGTTTGGCGATGATTTTTCCCGTGAGATCCTTCTGCTCGGCCTTGGCGATGTAAAGCCCGCTGGAGATACCAGAGGCGTTCCAAGTCACCCGGCTCGTCCCCCCTGCCCCCTTCAGTTCCGTCACCAGTTCACCCGCCAGGTCATAAATCCTCACCGTTAGGTTGATGCCCGGATTCGAAGCCTGGAACTCCACTTGACTGAATCCCCCAGTTAAGGGGTTCGGATACGCCCACACTTTTGGAACCGCTTGTTTCGTATTATTCAGCACCATCACCGATGTCACGATCACCGTCTCCCCGCCTTTTCCGTCGGTTGAGTGCACCTCGATGAAGTATTTCCCATTCGGGACCACCGCCCCACTTGATGAATATCCCGTCCAGGTGGCCGTTACCCCGTTGTTCGTCGTGATGACCAAGTTCCCGTCCGTAGGTGACCCGGGCTCCAAGACCGTCCCCGACAGCTTCACCCCCGTGATGGCAGTCCCCTGCGGGTCCTCCACCAGGCTGTACAGCGTATCCACGATCTCCCCCGCCTCGTTGTAGATGTCGATCGTCACCTTCTCCAGCGACCTGCTCACCACCACGTTCAATACCACGCTCTTGTCCGCCCCGAAGGAATCGATATTGTCCACCTTGATGTAGTAATCCCCGTTGGGCACCGGGTTCCCGTTCTGGTCCGTCCCGTCCCAGGCCCCGATTTCATGGTTCAAGTCGTAGATCAGGATCGGATCGTTCAACCCGTTGACCAGGTTCCCGTTCTGCAGCTGCAGGTTCACCAAGGGCTGGGAATATTGCGTCACCAGGATCGTCTTCACCAGTTCCCCAGCCTCGTTATACACCCCGATCTTCACCGTGTAGCTTCCCGTCACCATCAAGGTCGCGCAGGAACTTAAAGACGAGCTTCCTGGATAACTCAACACCGCGCAGTTCACGATCGGTCCCGCCTGCGTGAAGTTGTTGATGGAGACCATGTATGTCAGTTGGTAGCTCCCGGGGTTTAACGCTGGCAGAGTCCAGTTCATCATCGTCACCCCCCCTGTTACGCTCGTCACCGCCGACGTGCCGGACGGGGAGATCCCAAACGCCGAGAAAGTGCAGTTGGGAGGAAGTTGATCCTGAACCGCCATTCCGGCCGCCATGCCGTTGGCCACGTTCAGCGTCAAGGTGTAGGTCACCTGATCCCCGGCGGAACCCGTTGACTCCGATTCCTGCTTCTGCAAGGCCAATACCGCCGCGGGAGTGGGCGTAAGCGTCGGCGTGGCTGTGGGCGTGTTGGTCGCCGTAGCTGTCGGCGTCGGGGTAAATGTAGAAGTCGGCGTGTTCGTGAGCGTGGGTGTATTGGTGGGTGTTTTCGTGTTGGTGACCGTAGATGTGTTCGTCGAAGTGTTGGTAGGTGTCGGAGAAAATGTATCCGTTGGAGTGTTCGTCATGGTGGGCGTTGGGGTCTCCGTCGGCGTGTTTGTGGCCGTAAACGTGTCCGTCGGAGTGCTGGTGGGGGTCGGAGTGTTGGTCACTGTCGGCGTCGGGGTTTCGGTCGGCGTGTCCGTGGCCGTGTAAGTGTTCGTCGGCGTATTCGTGGGCGTCGGCGAGAAAGTGTCCGTCGGGGTGTTCGTCATGGTGGGTGTTGGGGTCTCTGTCGGCGTGTTCGTGGCCGTGTAAGTGTTCGTTGGCGTAGATGTGGGTGTCGGCGTGAAGGTATCCGTCGGGGTGTTGGTCACAGTCGGCGTCGGGGTTTGGGTCGAAGTATCCGTGGGCGTGTAGGTAAATTGAGGCGTTTCTGTCGGGGTCGGTGTATCTGTCGAGGTAGGGGTGTTGGTGGGGCTATTGGTCGGCGTCGGACTGGCCGTCGTCGTCGGGGTCGAAGTCGGAGTGGGCGTCGGAGTCAGGGTAGGGGTGGAAGTGGGCGTGGGCGAAGGCGTCACGGTGGGTGTGGCGGTCGGCGTGGGAGACGCCGTGGAAGTCGGCGTGTTTGTCGGGGTGGGACTGGGTGAGGTCGTTCCTGTCGGCGTGGGTGTCGGCGTCGGGGTTTGCGTGGGTGTGTTCGTCCGGGTTGGGGAAGGCGTCGTGGTAGGCGTCGGGGTCGGCGTATTCGTGGGAGTCAAGGTGGATGTGTTCGTTGGAGTGGAAGTGGGCGTTGTCGTGGGGGTCGAAGTCGGCGTCAGAGTCGGCGTCCTCGTCGGGGTATTCGTAGGAGTCGGGGTCGGCGTGGTGGTCGGGGTAGGAGTCGGCGTGGGTGTTGGAGTCCTCGTCGGGGTATTCGTCGGCGTGGGTGTTGGCGTGATGGTCGGTGTGGGTGTTGGCGTGGGAGTAAGCGTGGGGGTAAGCGTCTTAGTCGGTGTGTTAGTCGGCGACTGGGTTCCGGTCGGCGAATTCGTCGGAGTGGGAGTCACAGTTGGCGTATTAGTCGGGGTGGGTGTAGGGGTAGTTGTAGGCGTAGGTGTCGGGGTCGGCGTGGGGGTTCTCGTAGGTGTGTTCGTCGGTGTTGGGGTCGGGGTTGTTGTAGGCGTAGGTGTGGGCGTACGGGTTGGAGTCGAGGTGGGAGTATTCGTCGGGGTCGGGGTAGGCGTGGTCGTCGGCGTGGGAGTAGGAGTCCTAGTCGGCGTATTGGTAGGTGTATTCGTTGGAGTTGGGGTGGGAGTAGTCGTGGGGGTTGGAGTCGGGGTATTTGTCGGCGTGGGCGTTGGAGTCCGGGTCGGAGTCGGGGTAGGCGTGGTCGTCGGGGTGGGTGAAGGAGTCGGAGTGGGCGTCCGAGTGGGCGTATTCGTTGGAGTTGGGGTGGGAGTGGTCGTGGGGGTTGGAGTCGGGGTATTCGTGGGGGTTGGCGTGGGAGTCCTGGTCGGAGTCGGGGTAGGCGAAGTTGTGGGGGTCGGGGTGGGGGTATTCGTGGGGGTCGGTGAAGGCGTGGGGGTAGGCGTTCTCGTGGGCGTGGTCGTGGGTGTGGGCGAGGGGGTAGGCGTAGGGGTGGGAGTTGGCGTCCTCGTCGGCGTAGGTGTGGGAGTTATGGTCGGCGTGGGAGTGGGCGTGTTCGTGGGGGTGGGTGAAGGAGTCGGGGTGGGGGTCCTCGTGGGTGTACTTGTCGGGGTCGGGGTTGGAGTTACCGTTGGCGTCGGAGTTGGCGTCCTCGTTGGGGTGGGTGTGGGAGTAATCGTTGGCGTCGGTGTAGGCGTCCTCGTCGGGGTCGGTGTGGGGGTGTTCGTCGGAGTCGGTGAAGGCGTGGGGGTAGGCGTTCTCGTGGGCGTGGTCGTGGGTGTGGGCGAGGGGGTTGGACTCCGGGTAGGTGTTGGCGAAAGAGTGGGAGTAGGGGTGGACGTTCGAGTGGGTGTCGGGGTAAAGGTGTAGGTATTGGTATAAGTATTGGTAAAGGTTGGGGTGATGCATTGCTGGGTGATAGCGAAGGTTTTGGTGGTCAAAGGACAACCAGACACCAATTCCCCGTAATCGGTATACACTGAACATGCCGCGGGAGGATTGTCCCACTGGTAACGGGTCTCAAAGGTTACGCATTTCCCCGGAGGGACTCCCAGGTAAATGATGGTTGAGGGAGAATTGTTGGCGGAGGGGGCGTAATAGGATATTCCCGCTGCTGTGGTATGAGTGGAAGCGTCGTTCATATTGCCGCCATTGACTTCCCCGCTAAAACCCACAAACCGGGGATAATTCGTGACGACGTCGGTCACTGTCACAGACTGCTGCGTAACCGTGCCGGAATTGCAGATCGCGATGTCAGCGGTTACGGCGGTCCCTCCCACGATGCTGGCGGGAATGGTGTTGATAGATTTCGTGATGGTGAATGGATCCACGCCGACCGTCACCGCGCCTGCCACCCCAGTTCCGGCACTACTAGTGACCGACGCCGTGTTAGGATAGTTGCCGGTGCAAGCGGACCCAACCTGTTCCACCACTTTTAAGGTCACGGGAGTCTGGCAGGCGGTCAGGCTGCCCACGCTCCAAGTGAGAGTCCCACCCGAGTAAGTCGCGGTTCCCTGCCCCGCCGTGGCGCTCGTGTAGGTGAAACAACTCGGAAGCGGGTCCGTGACTGTTACGCCGGTTTCCGCCGCGATGTTGTAAACATTCAGGTTCCGAAAAGTAATATCACCCTGGTTCGCCTGAAAGCCGAAATCACCCGTAGAATAGGTATTCAAATTTGCGTCCGTGACAGTCAACTGCCAGCCAGGCTCTGCCGTGCCCGATTGCCATATTTTCGCCAAAAGCTGGTTGCCGCAAATGCGAACCCGATAGGAAAACCAGGTGTTGCGGGAAATGCAAGGGACTGTCGCCTGGGTGGTGGTGGTGTTGTTCCCGTCTGTAAAAGAGGTGTTGGTGCAGGAACTGCCTTGAACCGTGTCGTAAAAAAGCCGGCTGGTTCCATTGCAGGTGTCGCTCAACTGCCATTGGTCGGCCCGGAGCATGAAATACTGCTGACAGCTGGCGTAGCGCGGGATAAAAACGACGTCGTCGTCACCGGAGAGAGCTGAATCGGGAAGGCAAGACTCGTAGGTAAATTCAACATTCGGCCCAACTGACACGTTGGATATGATTTGGGGGTATTGGCTTACCGCCGCTGAGTTGTATGGCCCGTAATTAAGACCCGTGCATCCCCCGGTTTCAGCCCGGATTCCCCAGGAAGCTCCGGTCCAACCATAGGTCGCTCCACTGCTGGCTGTCCCTGCGTTGGTCCAGCCCGTTGGGACAGATCCGCTGGTTAAAGCATAGGAATCGACTAGGTCCGAGGCTGTGTCGCCTGGTTGCACCACAAGGGTGTAGGTGATGGGAGCGCAGGGTAAGTAAGAAGTATTGTCCGCAATCTTGGTAACCATAGCGGCGTTCAAGGTCGGAACCAGGGAAGCGGCCACAAAAATAACGGTAAAAATATTTAATATTCTTTGAGTGTATTTCGTTTTGTTTTCTTTCATTTGTTATATACCACTCTCACTGGCAATCATCTGTTATTCCAAAAAGCTGCTTTTTCGTTCCACCTAAGAATAGTACATCAAATTCTTGTTCTCCATCGCAGGAACAACATTCTTTTTTATCTTTCCACCAATAGTTTGATTGTCTGTTTGGCGATGATTTTGCCCGTGAGATCCTTCTGCTCGGCCTTGGCGATGTAAAGCCCGCTGGAGATACCAGAGGCGTTCCAAGTCACCCGGCTCGTCCCCCCTGCCCCTTTCAGTTCCGTCACCAGTTCACCCGCCAAGTCATAAATCCTCACCGTTAGGTTGATGCCCGGATTCGAAGCCTGGAACTCCACTTGACTGAATCCCCCAGTTAAGGGGTTCGGATACGCCCACACTTTTGGAACCGCTTGTTTCGTGTTATTCAGCACCATCACCGATGTCACGATCACCGTCTCCCCGCCTTTTCCGTCGGTTGAGTGCACCTCGATGAAGTATTTCCCATTCGGGACCACCGCCCCACTTGATGAATATCCCGTCCAGGTGGCCGTTACCCCGTTGTTCGTCGTGATGACCAAGTTCCCGTCCGTAGGTGACCCGGGCTCCAAGACCGTCCCCGACAGCTTCACCCCCGTGATGGCAGTCCCCTGCGGGTCCTCCACCAGGCTGTACAGCGTATCCACGATCTCCCCCGCCTCGTTGTAGATGTCGATCGTCACCTTCTCCAGCGACCTGCTCACCACCACGTTCAATACCACGCTCTTGTCCGCCCCGAAGGAATCGATATTGTCCACCTTGATGTAGTAATCCCCGTTGGGCACCGGGTTCCCGTTCTGGTCCGTCCCGTCCCAGGCCCCGATTTCATGGTTCAAGTCGTAGATCAGGATCGGATCGTTCAACCCGTTGACCAGGTTCCCGTTCTGCAGCTGCAGGTTCACCAAGGGCTGGGAATATTGCGTCACCAGGATCGTCTTCACCAGTTCCCCAGCCTCGTTATACACCCCGATCTTCACCGTGTAGCTTCCCGTCACCATCAAGGTCGCGCAGGAACTTAAAGACGAGCTTCCTGGATAACTCAACACCGCGCAGTTCACGATCGGTCCCGCCTGCGTGAAGTTGTTGATGGAAACCATGTATGTCAGTTGGTAGCTCCCAGGATTCAACGCTGGCAGAGTCCAGTTCATCATCGTCACCCCCCCTGTTACGCTCGTCACCGCCGACGTGCCGGACGGGGAGATACCCAAACGCCGAGAAAGTGCAGTTGGGAGGAAGTTGATCCTGAACCGCCATTCCGGCCGCCATGCCGTTGGCCACGTTCAGCGTCAAGGTGTAGGTCACCTGATCCCCGGCGGAACCCGTTGACTCCGATTCCTGCTTCTGCAAGGCCAATACCGCCGCGGGAGTGGGCGTAAGCGTCGGCGTGGCTGTGGGCGTGTTGGTCGCCGTAGCTGTCGGCGTCGGGGTAAATGTAGAAGTCGGCGTGTTCGTGAGCGTGGGTGTATTGGTGGGTGTTTTCGTGTTGGTGACCGTAGATGTGTTCGTCGAAGTGTTGGTAGGTGTCGGAGAAAATGTATCCGTTGGAGTGTTCGTCATGGTGGGCGTTGGGGTCTCCGTCGGCGTGTTTGTGGCCGTAAACGTGTCCGTCGGAGTGCTGGTGGGGGTCGGAGTGTTGGTCACTGTCGGCGTCGGGGTTTCGGTCGGCGTGTCCGTGGCCGTGTAAGTGTTCGTCGGCGTATTCGTGGGCGTCGGCGAGAAAGTGTCCGTCGGGGTGTTCGTCATGGTGGGTGTTGGGGTCTCTGTCGGCGTGTTCGTGGCCGTGTAAGTGTTCGTTGGCGTAGATGTGGGTGTCGGCGTGAAGGTATCCGTCGGGGTGTTGGTCACAGTCGGCGTCGGGGTTTGGGTCGAAGTATCCGTGGGCGTGTAGGTAAATTGAGGCGTTTCTGTCGGGGTCGGTGTATCTGTCGAGGTAGGGGTGTTGGTGGGGCTATTGGTCGGCGTCGGACTGGCCGTCGTCGTCGGGGTCGAAGTCGGAGTGGGCGTCGGAGTCAGGGTAGGGGTGGAAGTGGGCGTGGGCGAAGGCGTCACGGTGGGTGTGGCGGTCGGCGTGGGAGACGCCGTGGAAGTCGGCGTGTTTGTCGGGGTGGGACTGGGTGAGGTCGTTCCTGTCGACGTTAGCGTCGGCGTCGGGGTTTGCGTGGGTGTGTTCGTCCGGGTTGGGGAAGGCGTCGTGGTAGGCGTCGGGGTCGGCGTATTCGTGGGAGTCAAGGTGGATGTGTTCGTTGGAGTGGAAGTGGGCGTTGTCGTGGGGGTCGAAGTCGGCGTCAGAGTCGGCGTCCTCGTCGGGGTATTCGTAGGAGTCGGGGTCGGCGTGGTGGTCGGGGTAGGAGTCGGTGTGGGTGTTGGAGTCCTCGTCGGGGTATTCGTCGGCGTGGGTGTTGGCGTGATGGTCGGTGTGGGTGTTGGCGTGGGAGTAAGCGTGGGGGTAAGCGTCTTAGTCGGTGTGTTAGTCGGCGACTGGGTTCCGGTCGGCGAATTCGTCGGAGTGGGAGTCACAGTTGGCGTATTAGTCGGGGTGGGTGTAGGGGTAGTTGTAGGCGTAGGTGTCGGGGTCGGCGTGGGGGTTCTCGTGGGTGTGTTCGTCGGAGTCGGGGTCGGGGTTGTTGTAGGCGTAGGTGTGGGCGTACGGGTTGGAGTCGAGGTGGGAGTATTCGTCGGGGTCGGGGTAGGCGTGGTCGTCGGCGTGGGAGTAGGAGTCCTAGTCGGCGTATTGGTAGGTGTATTCGTTGGAGTTGGGGTGGGAGTAGTCGTGGGGGTTGGAGTCGGGGTATTTGTCGGCGTGGGCGTTGGAGTCCGGGTTGGAGTCGGGGTAGGCGTGGTCGTCGGGGTGGGTGAAGGAGTCGGAGTGGGCGTCCGAGTGGGCGTATTCGTTGGAGTTGGGGTGGGAGTGGTCGTGGGGGTTGGAGTCGGGGTATTCGTGGGGGTTGGCGTGGGAGTCCTGGTCGGAGTCGGGGTAGGCGAAGTTGTGGGGGTCGGGGTGGGGGTATTCGTGGGGGTCGGTGAAGGCGTGGGGGTAGGCGTTCTCGTGGGCGTGGTCGTGGGTGTGGGCGAGGGGGTAGGCGTAGGGGTGGGAGTTGGCGTCCTCGTCGGCGTAGGTGTGGGAGTTATGGTCGGCGTGGGAGTGGGCGTGTTCGTGGGGGTGGGTGAAGGAGTCGGGGTGGGGGTCCTCGTGGGTGTACTTGTCGGGGTCGGGGTTGGAGTTACCGTTGGCGTCGGAGTTGGCGTCCTCGTTGGGGTGGGTGTGGGAGTAATCGTTGGCGTCGGTGTAGGCGTCCTCGTCGGGGTCGGCGTGGGGGTAGGTGTAATTGTAGGCGTGTTGGTAGGCGTGGGTGTCGGGGTCCTGGTTGGGGTATTGGTTGGAGTGGGGGTTCTCGTAGGGGTGGGGGTATAGGTATAAGTGGAAGTATAGGTGTGAGTAGGCGTAGGAGTAGATCCGGTAGGAGTGTAGGTGAAAGTATAGGTCCAAGTCGGGGTAAAGGTATTGGTGGGGCAATTCATGACATAGGTGATGGAATTGGACGTGACTGCCGGGTTGACCATAGAGAAGGAGTTTGTCCGGGACAGGCAGTCATAAACGGCGTTGTTCGTGTTGTCGTCCCCGACGATAGTCGCCGACCAACAATAAGGCACCCATCCGGTACCGTTATATGAAGCCCCGGGAAAACCCTTGGACCCAATCATGGTTACCGTGGCGTCCCAGTCATAATAAAAACCGTTGGAATCCGGCGGGGGGCCGAAACCCTTGTTCGTGATGCCCAAGACGTGTCACTGGCCAGCCACTTTAACCCCCCTGGCCGCCTACTTTGCCCCCCCTCTTTTGGGCACTTCGAGGGGTGCCTGTTTCGGGGACTTCGACCCCTGCCTTGCGGGGCCTCTTTTTTAGATTAATTTAGACCCATCAAACTCCTTTCACAAGATGCGTTTTGCTTCCCCAACATTGGATGATACGAAGTCCCGCGCAAATCCCGTAACCAATAGGCGCAAGATTGCACGAATAAGACAGCATCGAACGATGGGTTTCTCATAGTTTTGCCTCTTTTTCCCTGCTGTGTTCTTTTTTCATTTCTTCGCGCATGGAACGGGTCCGAAAGGAAGGGCCCTGAATGACGACGGCAGTGGCATGGTGGACCAGGCGGTCCATGGCAGCCGAGGCTAGGAGGGCGTCGCCGAAAAGCTCCGGCCACTCCCGCAGACTGCGGTTGGTGGTAAAAATCAAGGAGCCCTTTTCATAACGCTCACAGATGATGTCGTAAAAATCCTCGGCGACCTTGGTGTCGAAG
>CAWCKJ010000005.1:0-55851 GCA_963796105.1 candidate division FCPU426 bacterium | reverse complement strand
TACATTTCCGGAAGTACCAACCGCGACTCCATAAGGTCCATTAAACGACGCTGCAATTCCCGTCCCATTGGATGATCCAGCAGACCCAGACCCCACCAGAGTAGACACAACACCCCCTGGGGCAATTTCCCGTATAAGGTTATTTCCAGTGTCCGCGACGTAGACATTGCCGTTAGAATCAACGGCAACTCCATAAGGGTTATTAAAAGAAGCAGCTGATCCAGTCCCATTGGTTGAACCCGTGACACCCGCCGACCCTGCCAGGGTTGTCACTACACCACCAGGGGTAATTTCCCTAATCAGATTGTTGAGAGTGTCCGCGACGTAGACATTGCCGTTAGAATCAACGGCAACTCCATAAGGGTTATTAAAAGAAGCGGCTGATCCAGTCCCATTGGTTGAACCCGTGACACCCGCCGACCCTGCCAGGGTTGTCACTACACCACCAGGGGTAATTTCTCTAATCAGATTGTTGAGCGTGTCCGCTACATAAATATTTCCGGCCGAATCGAAGGAGATTCCTGAAGGGTTAAAGAAGGAAGCGGCAGTTCCCGTTCCGTTGGTTGAACCTATAATTCCGACTTGGCCTGCAAAAGTGGTAACCACGACCCCAGAAGTAATTTTCCGGATTATTTGATTGCCGGAATCAGCAATGTAAATATTACTGGACGAATCGACCGTTAATTCAAAGGGCCAATTAAATGCAGCGGCGTTCCCTGTTCCGTCCGCGAAAGCACTAACCCCTGCCGACCCCGCAAGAGTGGATACCGCGCCACTATTTTGACAATAAGCTAAAGAGCTTAAACCAAAAAATGTTATGAGTGAAAAAACAGAAATAAAAAAATAATAATCTCTGCGCATCACTGCCTCCAACCACTATAAATCAACTTACAAATGTCAGACGTTGCTGAAAAAGATACTGCCAGGGAAAAATACTAGTCCTTAAAAAAATAAAATCAAAACAAAAAAGGAAAATTTAGTTTTAACGTTTCTATTTTTAATAAATAAAAAAGGAACATTCTTCTAGTAATTATTACGGATTGTTATGGAGGAGCAAATTATGACTTGAGTTAACCGTTTAATTTTTCGAAAAAAATAAAAATAGCCATAATAAGTGCAATTTAGGCAGAATGTTTTACACGCAATAAAGCAAAAAAGTCAATTATCGTGCAGTTTTACGGCGGAAGAGTATTTGTTAAAAGTTATCGGATTAATAATGTTACCTGTTTCACGATTAAATATCTTAAACACCTTAAAACATAACTATTGAATTTCTCGGATTATGTAGTTGCCGCTATCTGCAACGAAAACAACACCGGAAACGTCAACAGCGACTCCATTAGGAGCAAAGAATGAAGCTGCCGTTCCCGTGCCATTTGCGGACCCTATGGATCCTGATCCAGCCAAAGTAGTAACAACGCCCCCAAGAGTTACTTTCCGGATTAGATTATTGTAAGTGTCCGCGACGTATACATTTCCGGAAGAGTCAACAGCGACCCCATAAGGATTATTAAACGACGCAGCTGATCCTGTTCCATTGGCCGAACCAACTGATCCTGATCCCGCCAAAGTTGACACAACACCCCCTGAGGTGATAACCCGGATCAAATTATTACCAGTGTCCGCGACGTACACATTTCCGGAAGTGTCAACCGCAACCCCATAGGGATTATTGAAAGATGCTGAAGTGCCCGTTGCGTTAGTGGCACCTGTAACACCAGCCTGTCCCGCCAAAGTTGACACAACACCCCCCGGAGAGATAACCCGGATCAGATTATTACCAGTGTCAGCGACATATACATTTCCAGAGGTGTCCACCGCGACTCCTTCAGGATAATTAAATGACGCAGAAGTCCCCGTCGCATTAGTAGCTCCTGTAACCCCAACTTGACCCGCCAGGGTCGAAACCACGCCACCCGATGTGATTTTACGAATAAGTGAGTTGGCGTAATCCGCAACGTATATATTTCCCGAGGTATCAACGGCGACTCCGCTTGGATCAAAGAAAGATGCTGAAGTTCCAGTTGCGTTCATAGAACCAGTAACCCCAACTTGACCAGCTATAGTCGAAACCACGGCTCCGGTTGTTATTAACCGGATTAATTGATTGCCAGCATCTGCGATGTACAAATTATCAGAGGCATCGACAGCTATACCAGCGGGCCAATTGAAAGCTGCACCAGTTCCCGTTCCGTTAGCGAACGCACTAACAGACCCCGCAATAGTCGATACCACACCACCATTGGGTGTGGTTATTCCCTTTGGTTTGGGTGCGGTAGGAAGGTAACGTTGGCAAGCCAATGGCAAGACAAACACTATTAATAAAATTCCCGCTGTCCAAAAATTCTTGATTCCCATGAGTGGCCTCCAAACAGAAACGACTTTATCTCTGCTATATAGTGGTGGTATGCGCGGTTTTATTCCCCGTCTCGTTATATTTTTTTATGGATTTATCAGTTACTGAGGTTGGCCCTAATGATCCCAACTTAATTTGTCATCTAATTATATTACTTCTCCTGTTTTTACGCTTCAAAAGGGTATCTTTCTTGAAAAAAAAGATTCCCCGAATTTAGGCAATTTTTTAGAAACGACCACCGGGGATGTAATGGAGTTCGTCTCTGTATTTTAAAAAGGAGAGGTTTTCGACAGTGGAAGCACGACCAAGATAAAGGATTTCACCTGGTAACCAGCCATTTATCTGGAAACAAAGGATCATGGCTATATCTGAGTTATTTGCCTTAATTTTTGATCTTTTTCCTGTAGGTGCGTGTTCAAATATGAATTCGTCCATTTGAAAACCACCAAAATAAAAGTGATGAAAATCACTACGGTTAATACATCAATGAATATTCATTGTCTATATTAAAATTCCATGCCTATACGGAAAGTGCATCTCACGAATTCTTTGCCCCCCTTTGAAAAGGGGGGTGGGGGGGTATTTGTCGTTGATAAAAGGCTAACTTCCCCTTATTCCCCCTCTTTCAGAGGGGGAGACTTGTGTCATGAGTGCACCAGTAGAATCCAACTTAAGATGCGCTTTCCGTATAGGCAAGTAAAATTCGGTTTCACGGGTTAAACGCTATATCGAAATAGCAACATATTTAGGCTTCCTAACCCTCTTATGGAATTTTACCGAGCGTGAACCAAAGGTTGATTCTTTTTTAATCCCCAAAATCATAACATGTTCTTTCAAATTGACCCGATATCGATAATAGATGGATTTAAATCGGGCTTTTAGAAGGTTGTTGTTTGGTCTCCCTAGTTCAATATCTCTTCTCCATTTGAAATATGGAACGTTTGTTATAATCCACCTAATGTCAACTCAATCTTCCCTACAAACCCGTCCTCTTTCGGCCTCAATCCGATCTTTTTTTATTAATCCTTGGTCCTGGGCACTTATTTCTTGTTTCCTCCTACTGGCCCTATTAAGCGCACATACCATTCAAGACTTGGATTTGGGTTTTCACCTAAGGAGTGGCCAGTGGATACTTCAAAATCATAGTTTCCCCGCAAAGGATACCTTCACCTACACAGTTCCCGATCACGATTATGTTGATGGCCATTGGCTTTATCAAGTCGTTCTTTACCTGCTCTTTATTTCCGGCAGCTATCCGCTACTTACATTATTTAATGTTGTTTTAATAATCGCGGTCTTTTCATTTCTATGGGCACGTCTTCGATTGACCGGTGCGCCTACATGGATATCCACACTATTGTTTGCATGGGCTATATGGGAATGTGAAATTCGTTTCCAGGTCCGGCCCGAAATCATTAGTTGGTTGCTTATGAGTGTTATGCTTTGGACATTGGAGCAAAGAACGGCCCGGAAAAGGGATTTTCTATTCCTTCTTCCAATCCTCCAGGTTGTTTGGGCCAACATGGAAGGTTTATTTATCCTGGGTTGGGGATTGATGGTTGGTTTTTTGGTTTCTGGTATCTTCCATCAACGCCGGGCAGATTCGAAGTTGGTGCGGTTTTCGGGCCTGGCTATGGTTTTATGCCTGTTAAACCCATATTTTTTCCGAGGGATATTATTCCCGTTCCAACTTTGGCAGACACTTCACACTAAACTTTTCCATTCAAATATAAATGAATTCATGTCCCCTTGGGTCCATTACGACATTCCCATTATGCCGGTTGCCCAGTTATGGGGTTGTAAGCTATTCAGTTTCCTTTTATTGTTTTTGATCTTGATCACCTGGAAGAAACGGAAAATTCACGAGTTTTTCCTGGTCGCCATTTTCTTTTATTTATCCGCAAACGCCGTACGGAACATTCCGCTTTTCATCCTCATTTGCCTGCCCATTACGGCCGCTTGTTTGAAGGACCTGGAATGGGCATGGTTACGCAAAATAACAGAAGGGATTCTATCCAGATCATGGGTTGCGTTGATCCTAATAACTCTACTTTCGGGTCTAGGTTTGCGGGTTATCACAAACGCCTATTATGTGGACGACCGCCGAACCGAACGCTTCGGCCTTGGGGTGAACGATGAAAGTCAACCCGTTCGGGCCACGGATTTCCTTATTCAAAACCATTTAGATGGAAGGATATTAAATGCTTTGAATCCGGGAGGCTGGTTGGACTGGAAAGGTCCTCAAAAGGTATTTATCGATGGCCGTCTGGAGGTAATGGGCGAGAAACTATTCACAGAATACATTTCAGCCCAGTACACAGGAAAAATAACATCCTTGGCGGACCAAAATTCCGCAAATATTCTATTTTTCAATCCAGCTATATCCACGAGTTGGGTCGCTGATCTCCAAAATAACAGTGATTGGCGACCGGTTTACTTGGATGAGAATACCGTAATTTATTTGAAAAAAGGTTATGCGCCTCAAGTACCGACCCTTGACGATTCCAGAATTATGGCCGAATACAATATCCAGAATCAGGTCCTGGAAAGGGCAACTGAATTCATCAAACTTCCCGAACCCACTATATGGGATTTTTTATTGATGGGTTTTTACACGCGGGCGAATTATCCCATCGGGATTTCAAATATGGGGACTTTTTTTTTATTGGAAAACCATCCTCAAACTGCCGAGGCATTTTTCTTGGAAGCATTAAATCTATCAGGCGGGAAATATTTCGACCTTTACTACAAACTCGGCGTCTTTTATTACTTAGCTAAACGGTACGACGAAGCCAGACTATGCTTGGAACGTGTCTTGAAAAACGATCCGAGCAATCCTTCGGCTCAAAACATTTTAGAAAGCCTTCCACACGGTGGTAAATGAAATTTTACCGAGCATTCACCAAAGCTTGATTCTTTTTCCGCAATATGCGGACGATCTTCCAAACACTTCCAAATTCAGGATTCCCTTTTTCAGACAAGACTTTATAAAGACTTTGCCTAGCCAAGCCTGTTTCTTTTGCAAGTTTTGTGAACCCCCTAGTCGCATCTACGATGTCGCGAAGCATAGAAAGAACAACCGCAGGTTCATCCTCGTTAAGGGCTTCATTTAGGTAAGCTTTTCGGAAGTTCTCATTGGTTTTTAAATGTTCAATGATCGCTGATTTATGGTCTCTAATGCCTTTCATTACTTTACTCCTTTATTTCTACTTTTAAATTCGTTCCAATATTCCTTGGCTTTTTTAACATCTTGGTCCTGGGTTTTCTTTTCCCCGCCGGAAAGCAAAAGCATCATGGTTCTACCAATCCTACGGACATATATGCGAAAACCTTGGCCTACATGAATTCTGAGTTCAAGGATACCGTCCTGAACGTCGTCATAATCCCCAAGCAAGCCATTTTCTAACCGCCTAACCCTATTTTCTAAAGCGGTTGCAGACCTTAGGTCTTTTTTAATTAACTCCGAATACCATTCCTGGTAAGGACACCGCCCATCCGGTGTTTCATAATCCTTTAATTCAAAAGGTGTTGTTTCCAATTACCTCTCCTTTTCATTGTCGCCTA
The DNA here is from genome assembly GCA_963796105.1 of candidate division FCPU426 bacterium. Taxonomy (GTDB): domain Bacteria; phylum Oederibacteriota; class Muellerivitia; order Muellerivitales; family Muellerivitaceae; genus CAWCKJ01. The sequence continues at coordinate 49,931 of CAWCKJ010000005.1, read as the reverse complement.
TGGTTGACACTATTTCAAGGGCCGTTTTTCGATATTTCGACTAATCCGCCAATGGTTTATTCAATTGGTGCCAGCATTTTTTAAACGGTTTGGTGGTTACCCTCTCAAAATCGGAAACGAACCATTGTTGCTGTTCGTCGGGTTTAATCCTAGTTTGAAGGGAACGGATCATCCGGACCGCATTTCCAGGAGTGGCGGAAACGATTAGTTTGAGGGCACGAGGAAAGCCATTCTTTAAATTATCGATCATTCTTTGAAGAATAGTGTCGTTGTAATGATGGTTCTCAAGTTCAAGTGTAAAAGAGACTCTTCGACCTTCAATGTCTGCCTCAAAATATCCATCAGGTGTTCTTCTTCCTTTTGGATTTGGATTGGCCCCATTAGAGCGCCATCTTTCCTTATTCAGCTTCCCTTCCAGGTATTCCGCCTTAATTGAAGGTGTAATTCCTGACCGCATCTCAAAATCTGAAACCCAAAAAATATCCCTAAGTTCATCCAAAGATTCGAATGTTATTCGGTTGCACACCATCCTTTTTGCGACAGGCATGTGCAGGAGTTTTACTCCTTTTCGTTGTTAGAGGAGAGAGCACCCTCCGGGTGCGCCCCCTCACAAAATCCTTGGGGGCGCAAACGGAGCGATAAGAGGTGTTGGCTATGGAAAATTGAGTCCGGGGGGAAGTGCGTCGTTGTTTAAGCATTATTGGGATTCCGGCAGGCCATGTTTTAGGCCGGATAAGACGAGGAACGAGGCCCGGCCTGGCCTGTTGGAAAGGCGCTGACCGTTCCCAACGGCGTTTATCCGCCCTCACCCACAACCCCTGTGTTGAGACTTCAAGGCGAAACACGAGACTTGGTTGTGCCGAATCATTAATACAAAGATTCGGTAAAGAGGGGTGAAGGTTGATAATGCCAACTCAATAAGAGTTGGTGACGCCGCCCCCGGATTCGGTTTTCTTCCACGTTGTCGCTCGATGTGGGGGCACCTGGTCGAACGCCCACAAGGCGGATGACCGCACTATGGTTGTGCAAATAGCAATAAGCTATTTGCTTCCGGGGGGATCTCCCACCGGGCTAGGGATGGACACCTCGTCACCGCCCACAAGGCGGTGAGGGTGGTTCGATGATTTTTATCGCCCTTGGACGTTAGTCAAATGGGTGGTTGTGCTAACAGCAAAACAAGCCGTTAGCGCAATGGGAAGGGTCTTTTCCCTTCCCTTGGGTGGCCCGGGAGATCGCCACCCGGCTAGGAGATCGAATAAATATAACTCCTAATGTTAAAATCGAATTTACTAATATAATTACTGAACAATTATTCATCAGCTTTATTGAATAGGTGGCTTTTAATGATTCCTTTTTTTACCAGACCTTTCAACTGCTTCCTGCTCTTAGTTGGGCTCAACTCACTACTAGCTTATTCACCCTTGACGTGGCCCCTCAAAATCGCAATAGGCCTTCTGGGTTTAGGAATCATGGGTTGGTTTTATGTAAAAAACCAAACTCCTTCTACGCCCGAGGAAGCTCCAATTTATACGAGAGAATTTTTTACCCCGGCGTCCTGGATGGTGGCCTTGGCTCTAGTTCTCGCCCTGGCCGTGCGTTTCTATAAATTAACTTCCTATTTAACCTTTCCCATTCCTGATGAGGTCATCAACGCCTACAACGCCATTCACATGAACAACCATTGGTCTTGGGACGCTTTTTACTATTCAAGTCAAATGCCTCCTTTTTACATCTGGTTGTTGGCCTGTGTATTCAAGTTCGCGGGCGTGTCCGTCTTTAACCTTTGGCTTGTACCTGCCCTTCTGTCTTTCATCAGCATATTATTTTTTTACGAATCCTTTCGAGAAGTAACTTCCCGGTCTATATCTTTTGTTTGCCTCATCTTATTGGCCGTAGGATTTTGGCCTGTGTTCCTGGGGCGTTTTTCTCACAACGCTGTTCTTATGGTATTTTGGGAATCCCTGGCCTTTTGGCTTCTCGCCAAGTACACGAAGGCGAAACTTACACGAAATCGAATAATTTTCGCTCTTGCTTTGGGAGTCTGCCTGGGGGCGGGTTTTTACACATACTACGCTTGGCCCCTAGTTGTTCTATGGCTTTTTCCAGCAGTATGGATAATCAGCAAGCATTCAGGGTCAAAGGGAAAAGGTCTTATTTCGCTTGTACTTACAGCCGTTTTCCTCACCGTCCTTCCGTTAGCAATCGAAGCTTTAAGGGAAGGTTTCGGTGATTACATTAAGGGAATTTTCCATCCAGGGAACCTTCCAGAACGAACTATCCTTTGGGATTTAAGTCAAAATATTAATTACCTTACAAGTTTTCTTTGGACCGGGGCCACTAGACAATTCGGATATAAACCGCAGTGGGGTGGGTTTTTAAACCCGATTTTGGGAAGTCTATTCCTGCTAGGTTCTGTAGAAACAATCCTTATACGCAATCTTCCCGAAGTCAAATGGCTTTTCATTGGTTTCATTGTTTTATTTGTTCCATGCCTCTTCATCCACAACGCAAACTGGTATCACGTGGCTACCTTGATGCCCCTGTTTATCGTTGTTGCAGCCTTGGGATTCTCCGTCCTTTGGCAAGAATTTCCATGGGTGCATGCAAGGGTTCCTTTTGTCCTGGGATTATTTTTCATATCTATTTTCTTGGACTGGACCAATTTAAATAAAAGCATGGCCGCCGCCGAAAAGGAATATTCCGCCTCTAATTCAACAGTATGGATTTGCAATAATCTTATCAAACAGGGACAAACCCAAGGTCCCGGAAGAGTTTATTCCGACTTTTGCCTTGATCGCGACAATCCGGGTTTCACGCCTGTTACCGACGCCTCTGGCCGGGTAATATCCTATTATTTCACAAGTTATTGGTTCCCATGTTATATGACCTTTGGGACTTATGCTTTTAATACCCTCGTAAACCAAGACCTAACTCCAAATAAAGCAAGCTGGGCCGCCATCACAACCGACGAATGGGCCCAGCCTCTATTATCCCGTTTGTTCCCCGATGCAAATTTATACACAATTAAAAGTCATATTCCCGCAGATAATAGCCTTTTTGTCGCTATTCCATTAACTCCTAAAAACCAAAGCATCCTAGATAGTTGGGAAGAAGCTGACAGGACTTTTCAGGAATCGGATTACCTTCAATTCAATCAACCTACACGTCAACCCTACGACTGTATTATTAAATACCTCAGGGATCGAGAATCTATTTTTCAAGAAAATCCATTCCTGCGGTTTTACTACTGGTGCAAACTTGGTCACCTTTATTGTTTAAACTACCAATATGAAATGGCGCTCCCGGTATTTCAAAAAGCGATTCAAGATGGATCTAATGGGCTTATTTATTATGACTTGGCTCTTATTTACGCGAAGTTCGGACATTATGCCGAGGCAAAAGAAGCATTCCTTAAAGCGGCAAAAATGGATTCCTTCCTCCAGATATCTCCAAGGGAAATGCAAAGCTTAGATACACTCGGGGCAAAAGCCATAAACGGCACGTTATGAATTTTATTTGTAAGTAAAATATTTCAGGTAGGACACTTAATTGTTGTTAAATGAGAAACTCATCAACGAATAACAACCAACTTACCCTTTAACTGACTTCGATTATTACCATCGTCGATTAGGATTGAGTAGATGTAAAGTCCGCTGGCCACACTTATTTTTGATCGGTTTTTCAGGTTCCAAACCAAATCATTGAGGCCAATATTTCCATTGATGGATTTTTCCAAAATCAACTCCCCCATTAAGTTGTAAATGGCCAGACGTACCGACGCGGAACTTACCAAGTTAAAGTGGAGATGAATTGGCGCACCATTACGGGAGATGTTTGGAGCTGCCACAACGGGAACCATGATATCTGAAGATGTTGCACTAGGCGACGGTGTTGGACTCGGAGTATTTTCTGATGAAATATATTTCATGTCTAAAAAGTTATTACTGTTTGGGGTAGGTGTATACGTTGGTGAGAGAGAAGTTTTGATGGAATGTGAGGATCTCATAATATTAGCTACAGGGCCGCAATATTGATACGCCCCTACATCACCACCGTTGTTGCACACCATCCTTTTTGCGACAGGCATGTGCAGGAGCCTGCAATTATTGCAATTTTTCAACGTTTCGCCGAATTCGGCCTGATTTGGATAAGTTCAAACGCAGTTTCAATGTCGACATCATCTTTCATAGAACTTAGCGTACCACTGAAAACCGAATTTTCAAAGCACGACCGACAGAGCGTGCTGATAAAAAACTTTTCGGTCTTCTTTGCGAATGTCCCCTTGAATTTATTCTCGAGTTTGTCCCGTTCTTTTGAATACAATTTTCCGATATACATATTCCGTAAAATCGGCTTGAGACCATAATTCTTGCACCACAGAACCGCCTTGTCCCGATGCCGCCAGTCACGCGTTTCCCACGATACTAGGGTGATGGCATTGAAATTGTTCATGATATCGAAAAAAGTTTTTCCGCACGAAACGGGTTGTACTTGTCCTCCTTTTCGACAAAGTGACGTGCCAACGCCCTAATCTGGTTATCTATGATCTGCTTAAGAGTATATTGTTTCCCCCGCCATGCCGTCGTTTCATTCAACCGCCTCATGATCGCCCCCACCACAACGCTTTTTCCCTCAGGCGATAACAGATATTGCCCGACCGCGGTTTTTTCAAAATATTTCCGTTGGCTCAGTTTCTTTTCTATGAAAAGCGGGAAAAGCACCGAGTCGACGATTGGTACGCGGAATTCTTCGACAAGATCGAGCACGAGGGCAGGCTTACCATAGCGTTCACTGTGGTAGAGGCCGAGATATGGATCAAGACCGACGTAAAGGCATGCCCGTTCGACTTCATTGTAAAGGATGCCGTAACCATAATTCAGTACGCTGTTAAACTGGTCCCTGCCTTGCGGTTTTCGGCCCGGGAATCTATAGAATTTTTTTAACCCGCTGAAATATTTGTCCGCGATGTATCCTTCCGTACCAAGGAGTTGCTCCTTGCCTTTCTCCGAACACGGGACATTGTCCAAGACATCAAAAAGGGTCTGCGCTTGTAAGAGTTCGGTCCCCACATCCTTTTTATATCGGTACGCGAGATATCGGAGTAGATCGAGCTGATTAGCGCATTTGCCCCGCACTAATTCTTTTGCGATTTTGAACGATCGCTCAAGCGAAGTTGACGCTTCCAGTTGCGCTTTACGAAGACTCGCCAACCCTTTTGGTTCGCTTGAAAATAGTCTTCCGATGGGCTTGCCAAAAGAACCGAGATAGACGATATCAACATCGTGCTCAATCGCGAGCTGAACCGCGTGAGTCGTGAGCGAGGCCGGCCGCAGTATGACTATTTTCTCCAGTCTGTGGATTGGGTATTCTTTTTTCTCTTTAACTTTCGGAAAAGAAAGGACGATGCGCTCACCATTTACGCCGATCTTGGTACCGTAAGTATCAATAAGCAAGTCCATGTGATCTGCCCCCCAAATTTTGTAAACCATCTTTGTACGGAAGATGCCCGGCTACCATTATCCATCATTTTCGTTGTTCACGAAGGGTCCCCGGAATGGACAACTTTTTGGCCGCATAACCCACCATGCCCACGGGCATATCAGCCAACATGGTCGCCGGGGTTAAACATTCAAAGGATCTTTTAATTCATAGTCCCGCGTATACCAAGGACATGTTGAGTAGCTACCTTTAGGGTAAAAGGGACAATAAACTCCAGGATCAGCGCCCTTCTCTATTCCCATTTCTAAAAGCTTCAAATAAACCTCTTTTGCCTTATCTTCTCCCGTCAGCTTAAACCTGCAATTAGCGGTTTGGGCGTCATCAACTTGACTGCCCTTTTCTCCGGTTGTCCTTAGTTGTCTTAACCTTAAATGCTTGCAAAACATTTTTTCCTATCTTCCTTCCTCATAACCCTTTCAAGATCACCTGTCCATTTCGGGGTAGACAAGAATTAATGAACCACCGCAACTCTAGCGAGGTTGCACTCTAAGGAATTACCACAACGGGACGCTACGGAATTCTATCGGAATCAAGCATGGCTGAAGGAACCAACCAAGTGGTGAAGTCCATCATGAAAACACTTTATTTTAAATTCCCTCGAAGAGTTTGTTGATAGGACAACGCAAAGCTTTGTGGATCTTGACGATATTCTTAAGCGTGATGCTTCTCTCGCCGCGTTCCACGAAACCGATGAAGTTGGCCGCCAAACCCGACTGGTTGCCCAACTTCTCCTGAGACCAGCCATGTATTTTACGGATCTTTCGGACGTTCGCCCCGAATTTAAGTATGATTTGCTTATCTGTTTTTTTCATAATTTTACCCTTTCATTTTCTTTTAAAAATGTGAGACGTTTCAGAGATTCGGATTCCTTAAAGGTTTATTATTTTCTGCATGGGTAGAATAGGAAACAACCGGTCCGTTCAGTCCGTTTGTTTTCAGTGCAGACCCAGAAACGAATGTGTGTTGCTTTCACTGTGAACTGATGGGGGGACAATATTTTATTATTTCAGCCTCCCGTAATCGGCGTTTTTCATCCGGGTCGCGATGGAAATCACGATAACCGCCAGCCCGAAAACGCAAACAATGGAGGCCCCCATCGGAAGGTCCCGGGTATAGGACAACCAGGCGCCCAATATTGAAACCAAAAAGCCGATTCCCCAGGCCCAGAAAAGACGTGTGGGGCCCTTAAACCCCAAAAGGGTAGCGCAAACCAGAGGAACGATCAAATAGGAAAAAACAGCCAATACGCCGCTGATTTTCACGGAGCTGGTGACAACCAGCCCAAAAGCAGCGTAAAAAAGGAAATCCCAAAGTTTCACCGAAATACCCTGGCGGTTGGCTTCATGGGGGTTGGTGGAACAGAGGGTGAGAGTTTTTCGGTTCCAATAAAGAAACAATCCCACGATGCTATAAAAGAAAGCCATCAACCCGATGTCCTTTGCCGTCACCCAGCCTAAGGCTTCCCCACTGAGAGAGTGCTGCACGTGCTCGGCGCCGTGCGGCGCGTTGGCCAAAAGCAGGAGGGAAGCCGCGGTGGCAAGCGAAAAGGCGATACCGATAAAGGCTTCCTGCAGGACCGAATGATTCCGGTCCCACAGGAAACTGAAAAGCGCCGCGCCCAGCAAGGTGAGGACGAAAGACCAATAATAAGTGCTCGGGTCATGGGGCTCGGCCCCCATTAGGAAAGCCACGCTTTGCCCCATGGCGGCGATTTGGGCCAGGGCCAGATCCACGAAAATGACGCCCCGGGCCAAGACATGAGTCCCTAAGGTTGGGTGGATCAGGACCAATAAAACACAGGCCAGGATCGGAAGACCCATCACGGCGATGAAGTTGGACATGACTCTTAATTACCCCCTAGGGCTTTGGCCAAGATCGACACGATGAAGTCGAACTTGGAAAAAACATCCTTGGCTTCCGGCACCCCGCCAACTTCGTTAGGAATTTCGTAGGCCGTGGCGCCCGCCTTTTTAGCCAGCGCTTGAGCCTCGTCGGCCTCGTAATAGGGCTGGTACAACACCACTTTGACACCGGCCGACTTCATGGCCTCGGCGGTTTCGGATAAGTACCGGGGGTTGGGTGGAATACCGGGCTTGGGTTCCACGGTCCCGAAGAGCTTCAAACCGAACCGCTCGGTAAAGTATTTGAAGTTCTCGTGGTAGGTCACGAGCTTGGCGCCCTTATAGGGCTTCAATTGGGCCTTCCAGCCCTTGATGGCCTTCTCCATTTTCGCGTCGAAGGCCTTGGCGTTGGCCTGGTACTCGTCGGCGTTCGCCGGATCCAATTCCCTAAAAATGTTGGCCAAATGGTCGGCGACAATTTCCAGGTTCCCCGGATCGGAATAGTAATGCGGGTTGCCCAGGGGATGGATATCGCCCTCGGCGCGGCTGACCGTGCCCACGGGCTTGTCCAGCACCTCAATCCCCTCGGAGGCGTCAATAAAGCCCTTGGCACCAGGTTGGATTTTAGGGTTTCGGCTCCCCGGGATGACCAGCGGCAGCCAGCCCCCATCCAGCTCTAGGCCGACCGACACGAAGACGTCGGCGTCCTGAATGGCCTTCATTAGGCTGGGCTTGGCCGGCACGAAGTGCGGATCCTCGTAACCCTTGCAAAGACTAATGGCCGTCACATGCTTGCCTCCCACGGATTGGGCTACCGAAGCCAGATCCGATAGAGACGTCGCCACCTTCAAATCCGCGAAGGCGGGCATGGTGAAGAGACAAAAGGCAAAACTCAAAAATAGCTTCATCGACGATTTCATGAAATCCTCCTGAAAGTTGTTGGTATTAAACATTTGCGGCTCCTTTTTAGTACGCATGTGGCGGGTGGAAACCGATGATGTAGTTGAATTGGAGCATCACCCGATTGTCCACTGTGCCCGCGTCGTTCCGAGTCAAGCCGTATTCCAGTTTCATCTCGGAGAATTCCGAGGGAAGCCAGGCGATATTGGCGGAGGCCCGCTGAACATGGCCAGAGAGGTAGGTGTCCGTTGGGTTGTCGGCAACGTCGGAGACACTATTGAATGCCTCCTCCACCCGGACGCCGGACCACCATTCCTGTCCCCAGCGGTACTGGAATGAACCGTACCACCCGTCCGATTCCTGGTTATAGACGCTGTCGTTGTATGAAACCTTTTTGATGTATTCCCCCTGGAGGATCCATCCCCGCTCGTTGGATCGCCGAAGCGGGACATTTCGGAAAGTGAGGTCGGCCCCATAAACCGCGTGGTGCAGACCGTCGTCCCCCATTCCGGTTAAATCGGACGCGCCCAATTCCATGGTCGTGTTTTCATCCACGTCAAAGAGGTTTTTCAGGTGGACGAGGTAGGGGATGCTGCCGGTGGAACCCCCGTTGAAATCGAGGGGATGGTCCGGCGTGGCCTCTACCTGCCGATACCCGCCCAGGGTCAGCTCGCAGAACCAGGGCAGGGGGGTCATCCAGGCCGCTTCCAGGCCCGCGTTCTTGTATCCCTCCTCCCCGACGCTGTTAGACATAATGAGCGGCGCCTGGATGAAGGGGAAGGCATGGGTGTGGAGCATACCGTGCTTCCCGAAAGCCGCGCGAAATTCCCCGACCTTGATCAGGATGTTAGGAATGCCGGTGGTGGTGGCGTATGCTTCCTCCGCCACGCCGGTCTCCGCGTCGAAGGTGAAGTTGCCCGCCAGAGTCCAAAGCGGGTCCACGGTGGAAATGACGCTGATTTCCGCTTCCTGGAAACTTGGCCCGGTGGAACCGGGTGTGTTCAAATCCGGCGCGGCCTGGGCCAAAAACAGCGCGCTCATGCCGATGGCCGGATTGGCCAAGTTCGAGATGATCGACCGGGTTTGGGCGTGCAGGGGAAGCACAGCGAAAACGAGGGTAATACAACAAACAAATAAGCGAATAAATGATTTCATTCTTCCTCCTTGAAATTTCGGCCTGTGAAGGCCGTTGATGTTTCGTTACAAGAGGTTTTGAGGCGGGGACCTTCCGGAGTTGAAAAAGAAACTTGCAAAAGCGACTTCAAATTTTTTAATAAAAAGTAGAGCAACAATAAAAACAGGAAAAAGCATTGGTCGAATTAACACTTCAGTGCCTTGGGACCCCGAATGGCACCATTGGCAATAGGGGCAATCCCGCTCCGACTCGGAACCGTGGTGCCTATGGAAAAATCCTTCCCCGGTCATGATCAGCAAAAAAACCAAAGCCAATGCCACCAGGGACGATTTAAAAACAATTTTCTTAAATTCCAATGAATCCCCCTTAAGTCTCAAAACCATGCTTTCCTCGGCCACGCGACTTTGTCGGACGTCATCCGGTAAAGGCACCAACCGGTGCTTCGCTCATCGAACTGTGTCCCCACTTTCAACGTGCCGAAAACCGTGACCGGCACGTCCATGATCGCCTCGGCGGTTTTTCCCCGGGCCATGTCCACGTAAATCCACTGGTTAAGGTTTGGAACCGCGCCGTAACAGCAGGTGGCCCGGCTTTGCGCCAGGATGAAGGTGCGGGCGTTGTTTTTCTCCACTGTCATGGGGATCATGAAACCCACCACCGATATTTTTTGTCCGTCCAAAGCCCGGATGTCGGACGGGACTTTTGAAAACGGAGCTTCGGCTTTTGGGCCGACGCCCGACCCAGGGCCATTTAACGCCGGTTTTCCGGAGGGGAAACCGCTCAAGGTGTCGAAACCCAATTGGAAATAATCCCCGACTTTAGGGTAAGGGATTTTCAACCCCGCCGATCCGGCCGGACTCTTTGGTTCCTTCGGGTTCAAGGCATAGGTTTTCCCGGCTTCCTCCCTGTGGGCCTGGTCCTTCCACCATCGGGTCATGGACGGGGTATAGGATCCCTTCAAAAGGACCAGGAACATGACCAACCCAACTACCCCGGTAAAAACAATGATGGCCCAAAAACTTGAGTCCCTCGGGGGGATGGAGGATTGGTACTCAACTTTCACCCTCTTCTTCCCGGGCCAAATGTTGCGGACATAGACTTTCATGTCAGGTACCTTTCCGTCCGTTCACCATATGGTTTCCTTGGGGGCAAGGACCTTGTCCGCCACCATCCGGTAAAGGCTCCAGCCCATATCGGCCTTTTTTTTCTCCCCAACGGAGAGCGTGCCGAAGACCGTCACGGGCACATCCATCACAGCGTCGGCGTCCATCCCACCGCCCATGCGCACGAACATCCACTCGTTCATTTTGGGGGTGATCCCGTAACAGCAGGTCGCCTGGCTCCTGGCCAGGATGAAGGAGGTGGCCTTGTCCCCGGCCTCGTTCGTGTCCAGGGGAATCATGAAACCCACGACCGCGATATTCACCCTGTCCAATCTCTTGATGAATGCTGGAACGGGGAATTTATTTTTCTTCAACCTCAATCTGGGATCGATCTCCTCCTCGATTTCGGGCGCGTCATAGCGGAAATGCGCAAGGGTGTCCCATGTCACGAACGGATGGCCTTCTAGTTTGGGATAAACGGTGATGGGGGCGGATTTCAGGTCCACCGCCGTGATCGGGTAGATCGTCGGCGCTGGTCCGGCCGGTTGGCCCGTGATGGGATTGGCGGAAATCATTAAACCCACCCCCAGCAAAAGCCCTAACCGAATATTGAAAACTAACTTTTTTCTAAGGGAATTATTTTTCAAAATTGACTCCTCATTCGCGCTTGAGCCTCAATAAAACCATGCCTTCTCGGATGGAATCCCGACCTTGTCGGAAACCATCCGGTAAAGGCACCATCCCTTGTTTTGCCGGTCGTATTTCGTGCCCACGCTTAAAGTCCCGAATATCGTGATCGGGACATCCATCTTCCACTCGGTTGACTTTCCCTTTTCCATCGTGACGTCGATCCATTGGTTCAACTTGGGGGCGATGCCGAAGCAACAGGTCATCTGGCTTTGGGCGAGGATGAATGACAACACCCGGTACTTCTCCGAGAGCATAGGGATCATGAAACCTTCCACCATGACCTTTCGGCCGTCCAAAGCCCGGATGAATTCCGGGACTACCTGTTGCTTTTTCCGAGCCTTCACTTTCGGCTCAAACGGATCACTGTTCAAATCATCCCGGCGGGTGTTCATGTCCTCCATGTCGTCGGGGGAATCAATCGGGTAGGAACTGAGCAAGTCGAAACCGACCTTTAAATAGCCGTCCACTTCGGAAAAACGGGTCCTTGGTTTTGACACGTCGCGTCTCATTTCCATAATTTCGCCAGGAATGACGAGTAGCAATAGAATCAGGCCCAGCCAAATAAGGCCAAAGGCAACCAATGCGGCCCCGCGAAACCCCAATTTATGCTCAAGCACTTTTTCCCTTCCTTATTTTTCCGAATGGTCCGAGGGCTTCACGCCCTCGTTTCCCTCGGGATAGAGAAACCATACGTTTTTAAAGGCTTCGCCCTTCGCCTTGATATAAGCGATGGTTCCCTTGAATTTGTTCACACCCTTAAGTTTTTTCGAAATTCCCCGGTATTCGGAAGTGTTGCCGACGACCTCCCCCGTCAAAGCATCGGCTATGGGAACAAGCTTCATCACGTAAGACCCGCCTTTTCCTTTCACCTTGATTTGGATCGACGGTTGGGAAATCCTCACGGGATCTTCTGCCTCCCCGTCCAGGACGAAAGCGTCCAGTTCCCCTGTTGAGGAATCCAAAAGAAGTTCCACATGGGCGAATTCCTCACCCAATTCCACCAGCGTTCCATGGTGGGGTGGATGGTGTTCATGGGCTGAGACTTGAGCGGCTGGTAAAAAAAATAACGACAAGATCGCAGCGGTAACCAAACCGTCGAATGGGTTAATTTTTTTCATCTCGTTACTCCTTATATGTTCGGGTTAAGACAAGGGGTCCAAATTACGAGCCACGTCGGTGGAATAAGCCCTGAGGGCCGGGACGAGCCCGGAAATAGCACCTAAGACCGTCATGCCGACGGGCACGGATAACAGGGACGGGTGAAACTGGAACACATCCAGCACCACACCCGTCTGCTGGCGCACCACCACGGCGGTTACTGAAAAAATGGCAAGGTAGATGCCGTACCCGGCGAGGGAGCCCAACCCAGCGATTGCGGTTGCTTCCAGCACGATGGCAGAAAACACTGTGGAACGCCTCGCGCCCAGGGACCGCAAAATGGCGAACTCCCGCCTCCGCTCATTCAGCGTGTTGTACAGGCTGGAAAGGATGGAGGCGGCTGCCACCAACATCACCAGGTAGGCCACCAGCGTGAGGATTTTCGTCACCCATCCCATCTTGTCGAACAGCTCGGCCATCACCTTCCCTATAGGCCAGGCCAGGGTAGCCACCTTTCCCTGGCGGTTGATGGTCTGGTCCAGCATGAAGCCCGCCTGGGGACTGTAGAATTTCAACATGACGGCGGAGACTTCCTTGTCGGCATCCGGTATTTCCACGCCCTCCTTGGCCACATACTCTTTCCCCGTTCCCCGGAGAACATGGCCCTTCATGCGATAAACGTCATCGATGGGAATCCAAATGACCCGGTCTGAGGGCGTATTCGTCGGTTGGAGGATACCCACCACCTGGAACACTTCCTCATGCTGCATGTTGGGGTCAAAGAAAAGCCCGTGGTATGGTTTGAATGTGGAGCCCACCTGGAGGTTTAGTTTCCGCGCCGCAAAACTGCCGATCACGGCCTCCCTTTTCGCCGGATCGAACACCCTTCCGCCTGGCTGGGCCGAAAGGTGCCGGCCGTTTTGGTATTCGAATTTCGTGAATATATCCCCGGTCGTCCCGACGATTCGGTAACCGATATAGTTGTCACCCACCGCGTAGGGAACGGCCAGTTCCACCCTCGGGTCTTTTTTCACCACCTCGTAAAGCGACCAGGGGATGTTGCCGGGGGATGTTTCCAATTGGAAAACCGCGTTCAGGACCAGTTGGAGTTGGCTTCCCCTGGCGCCCAAAACCGCGTCAAACCCCGCTTGGCCGCCCGTGAAAGCACCCCGGGTCTGGTGCTGGATGGAAAAGACTGACATGGTCAATCCGGTCGCCAGTGCCACCGAAACCACCGTGATCGCAGTTGAAAGGGCATGCTGCCTCATGCTTCGTTTGACCAGGAAAACCAGGTTTTTTAATTTCTTAAAGGGGTTCATCTCCGGGCCCCCTCTCTCCCGACCGCCTCAACAGCGCGGTTGATATGGCTTAAGTTTTCCACCCTCTCGAACTTCGATAAAATCTCACGGTCATGGCTAACCAGAAGAAGGGCAGCCCCGTTTCCCTGGCAAATCCTGCGAATAAGTGAAAGGGATTCCATGGCCCTGACATGGTCCAAGTGGCCCGTGGGTTCATCTGCCAAAACCAGTTGTGGATGGTTGGCCAAAGCCCTGGCCACCGCGACTCTCTGCTGTTGCCCGACCGACATCTGCCTCGGAAGATATTGAAGTCGTTCTTCTAACCCGACCTTCTCCAGTAATGTTCTCGCGTAGGCCGCGTCAACTCCTTGGCCGAACATCATTCCCAATTCCACGTTCTCCAAGGCTGTATAGCCCTGCAAAAGGTTGAAAGTTTGGAAGATATAACCCAGTGATTGTGCGCGGACCGTATCCCTTGAGCTTTCTGACAAGGTTTCCATTTCCTGCCCCGCCAGCCGGATGCTTCCCTTGTCGGCTTTCAATATCCCGGCGATAAGGTTTAAAAACGTCGTTTTTCCTGATCCGCTCTCGCCCGCCAAGGCCAATTGCTCAGCCTGGCCCAGGGAGAAATAATCCACGTTGACAACCAGTTGTTCGTCGCCCTCCGGCGACGGGTAGGATTTTTTTAAATTTTTGATTTCAAGAACTTTCATTTTTCCCTCGTGCCTTTAATCGGTTAATAAAAGAATCATTGGGAATAAACAGGGATATGCCTTGGATCGAACGGGAAAATGGCCGGGAATATGAGCTTGGGAAAATCCGGAATTTATGTTGATATGCCGGAATAAGCGGAAGTGTTTAAGGCACTAACGCTACCCTATCGGTTGTTTTCCCGTTTGAAGGTTATGAAAGGACGGCAGGAGGGGCACGGCCAAAATGAAACGAGAATTTGGTACTGCGGAACGACGGAATAAAAACCAAGACAGCGAAAAACAACGCGAAAATCGGGACAATCTCGACGGGAGCAGCGGAAAAATCCGAGTTACAGACCGCTTTGTGAAAACTACAGTAAGCGCAATCGCTTTCTTCAGCTTTTTCATGATGGTGGTGGACATAATTTTCGGCGAGGTCCACACCGGCGAAAGCCAGGAAAACAAAAATAGCCGTGAATTTGATCCATTTGCGCGAACGCATCAAAACTCCCTGTGAAACTGGCGTTTATGATGGCAACCTTGGTAGGGAAAGTCAATCATTGGACGAATAAAAAGGTTAAAGGTGGTTTGGTTAAGGGTTTCCTCATTTCCCAAAGAAAAACATAAGGCCCTGGAAAGCCGTAAGATAAACATATTCGTTAAAAAGTAGCCCAACCCTCGAACACCTGAAGACTCACCAAACACCCTATCCCTTTTTGGGAATTGATCTTAGGTTATCGAAAATAGTTCATTTTATCTTCATAAAAGCGGCTCAAAAACACCTTTCTTCCCCACTGCTGTTTCAACGGCTTCCCTCCAGGCAAACCGGTGGGGTGAATCGACAACCTCCCCTTCTGCGTTCTTTTGGCAGTCCTGGCAATATTTCTCCAACCTGTCCGCCAGATCGGATAAGCGTTTTTTCATCTTTTCCGCCAATAGCCCCTTGAATGCATCGTCATGAAGTGCATCCATAAGCATTAAAAAATGGTTGAGGCAGAGATGAAAGTTTTTAAGGAAAGCCTCCCGCATTTCGGGTTGCGCCAGTCCCTCCACCAGGATACCGATATAATGCCGTCGGATTTCAACCGTTTTTCGACAGCCGGGACATATCTCATGCTTGGTCCATTCGGCCAGGAGGTTCTTGCGCGTCGTATATTTTTCCAAGAAATCGGCGGCTAACAATGCTTGATCCTTGTAAAGGATGGAAAGCGCCAATGTATCATGGAAGCCAACCAGAACATGCGCATGGTACGGACAATACCCACGCGATTCCCGCAAGTCATTGCGTGTTCCAGGGTTGTTGACGTTTTCGTACAATAAAGCATCGAAGTTGGCATGCATCGCTTCCTTTTCCAAGACGCACAAGGCGCAACCTCTGGCCTTTTGAAGTGTCTCCAATACTTTGAAATATGGCATGTGTTTTTCCATGTTTACCCGCCTCCGAGACCTTCCATGCGGCTTCGTCGCCGATGGGATCGTCCTAAAAGTTCCAAGAGTTCATCGACAAGCGAATCGAATTTCCCGGTCTTTTTCACTCTTGAAGCCACTTTCATGGCCTCCTCCAATCGCCCCTGTTCAAAAAGACAAACGGCCAGTTCGTATAAAAATTTGGGCTCGTATGGGTTGAGCCAAATGGCACGGCGGAACTGGGTTTCCGCCAATTTAAAGGCTCTGTGCTGAAGGAAATAATTCCCCAGGTTAAGATATCCATAGCCTAGATAAGGGCTTGGCCTGAGGGCGTCTTCCCTAAGGATTTCCCTGTCTTTTCTTTTTCGGCCTTTAATTGGCATGTTTGGAAGACCTTTTTCGGTGCGTACCCAACGTTTCATAACGCAAAGCAAGGGTACAAAATCCGTTCGCCTAAACGTTCCCTTGATCGACTTGTCCCGAATCCGTTCTTTTTTGAACAGATCGCTCAAATTTTCCTAGCTGTTCCAACGCCATACGGAGGTCCTCCCCCGAATCCCGGCTGGCTTCCAGCAGCCCCTGGAAGGTTTCCATCTCGTCCCTGACATGGTGCTGGAAATCCTTCGCCATGCTTTGAACAGCTTCCATCATGGCTTCCGTCCATTCGGAGCATAGGCGGTAGAGGTGCTTCTCCACCTGCCAGGGGATGGTATGTAGAAAATGCCGGTGTATGAGGGGCCGGAAAATCCACATGGGCACCAGGAACCAGACACCTTCAAAGGGGGTATCAAACACGTTTCCCAAGTGCATGGACGGTTTTTCCGGGAGAACCACCTCACCACCAAAAACAGGACCGGTATATTCGAAATGCAGGGCCTCCCGGACTTTATCGGATATTCGAGCTGCAAATGCCCTAGCCGAGCGGTTCACGGAAGACTCGATTTCCCGGACATGGGTATCACCGACTTGGATGTTTTCACGGCCCAGCTGTTCGAGCTTTTCGGTTAACCGCGCTTCCAGCCAGGCCTGGTATTTCGCGGTTTCCTTTCCTAGATGACTTCTCCATCCACTCATTTCAACTTCCAATTCCAATTGCAGTTCACGCGCAATTCCCTCCCTATACGGGAGAAGTCGCTCCTCAAGCGCCTGCCTGATCCGGTGGCTCGCAATATCTTGTAAGTTGTACATCTCGTTTTCCAACATGGAAAGGGACTGCCATTCCTCATTTATCAAACCGGAAAGTTCCTGGCGCGCCTTTTGCCCGGCCAGAGCCACCTGCAACGCCAATTCCAGAAAGCTGCGGCAAGTCTTCAATAAGGCTTGGAGCTTATACCGGAGAATTCCCTCCGATTCGGAGAAACGGTTGGATATCAGTTGGTCAATTAGAAAACGACGAAGGTATTCCCGAGTCGCTTCGTATCCCGACTTTATGGAAACGGGAATAACCGGAATTTCACGACCAAGACGGTTCTTCAACTGGGATCGGACATATCCTAGGATGGAGTCCATTTGTTCCTTTGCGACAAGGTCGGCTTTGGTCACCAAAAGTAGCGTCTTGGGGGTGTGTTCTTCCAACTGTTGTATCAAGGACAGGTCATCCTCGGAGAGCGGGTGGTCAGCGGACACCGCCATCAGCGCCACCCCCACTTTGGGCAGCCAGTCCAATGTGGCTTCCGTGTTATGGGCATGTAGGCTTCCGATGCCCGGTGAGTCCACCCAGCGGACGCCCTCCCAAGACCCGATTCCTTCCAATTCGACATCCACCCGGACGACTTCCTTTTGGTTCTCGGGATTGTCCTTTTCAGTTGCGAATTGGGCAATAAAGCGCGGGGACGTATTTTCAATTCTGCCGTCCCGGAAATAGACAGTCATGCGATCTGAAATACCGGCCATAACACGGGTGACGACTGCCGTAGCTGGCAACACGTCCGTGGGAAGAATTTCCAGATTCAAAAGGGAGTTTAAGAGAGAACTTTTCCCCGCCTTAAATCTTCCCAAAAGCACAATGTCCAGAGAACCGAATTCCTGGTTAAACTCGGAAAGTTTTTGAAGGGGAGGCAGCAGAGCAGGAATGGAGAAACGGCGACTGGCGGAGCCGATGAACGATAGGACTTCCGCCACCCATGGTTGGAATGGTTGGCCGGTTTTTGGGACTTTTGTGTTAGTGTCCGGTTGTTCCTGGAAAACAGGGTTCATGACCACGCCGCCGTTCTAAACTAAGTAAGGAAAAACATCTAACGGCGTCACATGGAAGGCTTGGAAGGAGGCCTCTGACACCCGCCACGGAACTGCCGCGATAGGAGTCATCAGCCCTGAAGGCGGTTTAAGGGGAACTCCATCCCCAAAAGGAATTTTATTCCATCAGATCAATAAATCAAACCATTAAACACTCGGCGAATGATGTGGGAGTTGGCCGTCAGTTACCCCTCTTCATCCATTAAGTCTTCATCGGACACCGTTTCAGCACGCCTACTTGGTTGGGGAAGGAGGTGCCTTGGGAAGAAAACCTTTCCTGCAATAAGTGTTGGAACAATGGCGCTGGCAATGACTACGGCCACCAAAAAGGAATATTGGTCCCGCGTTACGATATTATGGGAGAATCCATACAATGCGGATATTGTCCCGAACGTAAGTCCCGTGGACATCATCAAAGTGTAATACCAGCGTTCGTCGTGGTTTCGTCTAAACCGCCCGATTACGGGATATAGCCCAAAAATCTTGGAGAAAACCTTTCCCACCAAAAGAGCGATGAAAATAAAGGGCGCTGAAACCAAGGCGGGCAAGGAAACCAGTGTTCCGGCCCGGATGAAATAAAAAGGGGTGAGGAAGCCAACGGTTAGGGTCCGCAAGCGATGAATCCAATGGGCATCGCTGTTTGTGAATTCGGCTAAGACCATTCCGACTAAGTACGCGGGAAGAACCGCCTCGCTGCCGGACCAAAGCGCCAGTGACCCCAATGCGAAAAGCACGAGAACCACCCATTTCGTCCTGATTGCGGCAGTGCGATTGCCATAGGTATTCTGCAACCCACGGCTTAAGAACGGCAGGACCGCCAACACAAAGGCGGAAACCACGACAAAAACGACTGTCTTGTAGGTGAATGGGGCGAACAGCAAACCGAGGGCAATAACTGTCCCAAGATCGTTAATGAAACAAGCGCCAAGAATGCCTTTGCCGAATCCGGTCTTGTTGAAGCCGGTTTCCAGCATCACCGCATAGACGACCGCCATCGAAGTGGTCGAAAGCGCCACTCCGCAAAGCAGGCTGGCTTGGAGTTCCCAACCCAGGAAATAGCGGGCAATGGCCGCGCAGCCAAGAAAAGGCGCGAAGAAACCAAACAGGCCAACAACAGTCACCTCTTTGAACTTCTTTCGCATTACATCGGGCTCAAGTTCTGCGCCAGCCAGGAATGTAAGCAGGACGGCCCCGGATGAGGCTAAAAAACGCAGCCATTCCTGGTTGGAGCCCAATGCTTCCTCATTGCCGAAAAAAGCCGCCACTGCGGCTACGGCCACGCCCACACAGATTTCAACCAAGGCGATGGAAATCTTGAGGTGGAATGCTATGACAGCGGAAAGAATTGACAACCCAAGCCATATTGCAGCGATAGTAAAGATTTGTTCCATGATGAAGTTTCCCTTTCAATGGTGCTTTCCGGGATTTGGTGCGGACATAAAAAAACCCGCTTGGCGGCTGGTTCTTTAATGTTAATAAAAAACTCCACCGCTTTAAAAAAATGAGCAGTAGGAGTCATTAGCCCCAGAAGGCAGCTAAAGGGAACTCCATCCCATTAGTGGATTATATAACATGGTATTTTTATAAAATCAACAAAGGTAAAAACCTTAAATTCGATCGTCCAATCCGGCTCCCCTGAGTAGACAACGCTTTTCTTATCCCATTTGGGATGAGGCAGTCCCGTTTTAAAGCGTTGCTTAACCTCTTCGGTTAATTAAAGACATAGCGCAATTCTCCGTTGAATACATCCTCACCTTTTCCATTCGTAAAGGTACTGTTGCTCGGCACGGTATCGTTGGTGTAACTGACACCGTCGTAGAAGTAATGGTTATAGATAAACGAGAGTACGCATCGGTTGGGGACAGCATGAAAATTGAGAGCCGCTGTAAATACAAATACCTCCCCTGGCTGGCTGATGGAGCTGATGAGGTTGCCCCTGCTGTTGACGTAAGAGGCGCTGACATTGTCGTTGAAGGTTTCGGAGTAGCTCAAATTGAGGGACCATTGCCGGCTAAAGCGCATCTGGGTCGACGCGTCAATATAATACTGCCAGCTGGGATCGTAATTGGTGGTGATATTGTTGCCCGGGTTAAAAACCGACCGGTTGTCCAGGTAGGTCATGGTGCCTTCAAAATAAAAAGTAAAATCCTTCAGTTTCTGGCTGATCGCGGTGCCGAAGGTTTCCGTATCGCCTCCCCGCGCCACGGTTCCGTTTTCCGTCGGGTCCGCCGATTGGGCGTTAAACAAGTTGGGGGCGTAAGTCACCAGAAGGTCCCAGTTCATGGCATGGTCTTTCTGGTCCAGCGCGCGCCAGATCGCCTCAAAAGTCGGATCGATAAAACCGTCGGAGTGAGTCACCATAATCGTGCCGTCCGGGTAACTGGTCGTTGAGGAGGGCCACTCATAAGAATCGCTGACCCGCAGGGCGAAATCGCTGGTGAGGCCGTACTCCAAAGCCTGGTTGACCGTGTTCGAAAGAGTCGAGTTCGAACTTTTGAGCGCCCCCAATGAATTATCCGTGTTCGAGCCGGTATTACCGTAGGTATATTCGGTGCTGCCGTAAAGCTGGCCCCCCAAGGGCAAATAGGAGGGGTCCGAAACCACCCGGGAAGCGTCGGGAGTAAAATCAAAAGCCTGGACCCCGATGGGTAGGAGAAATAAGACAATTCCCGCCGCGATTTGATAAAGGTCGCGCTTCAAGTTATGTGGCGTTTTCATAAAGTCCGTTCTTTCCCATGGGTATTTTAAACCGGATCCGTTAAGCCTTTAATTATCTGAAATTTCTCAAATAACATTCCCTGGAAACATGTCCTGGTGATTTGCCTTTTATATATTCAATTCCCCTGCCTCGCGCTGCGGTGCGCGAGGCTCCCCCTCGTGAACAGCTACCCGGTTTCTGCAATCAACGCTTTAAGGCTTTTTCGACTTGAATCACCAATGCATCAACCTATTATTGGTTGTTTCGACAACTTTTAATGGTAGATTCACCAATCGCGCTACGGGAAAACAGGACCTTTTCGGCCTGATTTAGGAACATTGCAACAAGAGGATTTCTGGTCGCGAGGAAAAAACAGGGTTAAATAATAAAGGCTGCCCCTTCATAGGACAGCCTTCATAAATAATATTTTTATTAACGCCCCATAGCGTGATCGTCGGCCAGCCTGATCTCATCCAGGGCCGCGTTGATATTCTGGATGGCGGTTTCACGGTGCCCGCCGAAATCACCCTTGGCTTTCCAAAGGCACTTTTTGGCATTGGCCAAGGCCTTGGCGGCTTTCCACATTTCCGAATGATGCTTGATGGTCTGATCCTTGAAATGGAAATGGGTTTCGTTATCGTCGTTGATATTGATCGTCAAGTCGATTCCGGCGCCTTTCGCGATAAACGGCGTCGCCACAGCGATTGCCAATCCTGCCGCCAACAAAGTCCTGCGCCAATTGATTTTCATGTATCTCTCCTTGAATTTAAAATGAACTTCAATCATGCCCCTAATCCAAGAGGCGACTATCATTAGACGCTTTTATGTGGTCGAAGGTTTCAAACCCAACGATTTACTTGAAGGCCCCACTCGTGAAAGGTCCTCTGTTTTTCTTGCGATTCAGGCCCATGAATTGGACAGCCCATCGGCCTTCTTCACCCTTATCCACTTTGGGTCCCCTTCGTGGACAATGAACTAGCGTATTTCTGAGATTAGTTCCGGATGGGATTTAAGAATTCGAATTAACTTTGAGGCGGAACCGCTGGGCCGTCGGATTCCCTGTTCCCAATTTTTAAAATCATCGGACTTATCGACCCACTCACCCTTTTTATTATAGGCTCCGTCAATGTAGTAAAGTCTGCCACGTCGAAGAACTTTACCATCAAAGAAACAGCGGTCGTATTCAACCAAAGGGGAATGAAACTTCTCGAAAGTCCAATGTTTTTGCGCCGGCACAAACTCCATTTTTATTTTCTTGTGATCATCAGGCCGGGCCAAATTCAAAAAAAGACCACTTTGTTCAATATCATCAATAGTTAAGGTTTTCGGTTTTGGTTCTTTCATATTATCCATTAAAAACAAAACGTTTTCTTTTTGACGGATTCGATCTTCAAGTTCTTTCAAATCCGGGGGAGTTAAAAAAAAGTTAAGTTGATGCCCCAATTAATTACCTCCCATAACATCGGCATAATCTTCACCTTTTAGCTGTCCAATGCGGGTCCCCGTCGTGGACTTTATAAAAATTCACGTTGTTGTAGTGTTCAAAGGTTAACTTTCAAACCCGCCATAAGCGGAAGATAAATTTCCCATTGGTAGAAATTGAGAGAGGGTTGATCATTATTGTTGTTAAAGATCACGGTGAAAAAGGATTTGCCTTCCAAATAGACAGAAAAGTTTTTGTCCAATGGTACATTAGCCCCCAAACCCAGTTGTAGCGCAGGCCCCAAGTCCTGCCCGTTAACATCCATCCCTAATCCTAAGTAAAAGTATGGTTGAACCAGGCCCAGTTTCCGGTAAGTGTATTGGCCGTTTACCATCATCGCCCAATCCTTTAAGTACCATTCACTGCTGGCGAATAAGGAGAGCCAACCCGGAAAATCAATTCCTGCTGCTATGGAGCCGGTGAAGTGGTTAAAGCCATTTATATTAATATCTATTTCGCTTGCATATGGTGCCATTTGCGTCTGATTGTAACGAAGTAAGGTGGTTTCCGAATAATCGAATCCTCCACTGGCTTTGACGAAAAAGGAATTATGGGTCTGAGAGTCGGCGATTTGAGGGTTCGGCATTTCAGTCCGCCCCAGCAAAGGCAAACCGGTTAATAAGATTGCGTAAATAATTAATGCCCTTAATATTTTCATCCTAGTTACCTTCAAAACAGATATTCCCTGTTCACGATGGGTCCCCGTCGTGGACAAGCTTATTGATTAAGCCGATTTAAAGCTTCCTTTGAATTTTAATCTCCTTGGGCAACTTCTTTCTCAAACCATTTTTTTGATTCTTCTAAATTATTTTGTACCTCTCGCCCATTTTCATATGGGGGAGAATGCCAACTGAAAGACAGTTGCTACAAGGGGAACGGCAGGGGTTGGTTGTGCCAACTGTTTTGAACAGTTGATAAAGGGGGTCTAATCACTGGCCCCTTTGTTACTAGGGCGAAAGAACTCACTTGGTAATAGTGGTGAATAAATCATCTGTAACCCAGAATGACCCGGAAGTACTGATATTTCCCGAAACTTTTGAAATGCCAGAGGAATTACTGATGTTGGTGTCGAGTACATAAGTTCCGGTTGAAGGATAGGCATACCCGGGTATCGGGAAAGGCGAAACAATGGGCGCGGTGGCGATGAAAGTATAGGATGTAGAAGAATTTTGCAGGACAGAGATGGCGTCCACTTGCCCATCGTAGGTCCAAGAGGTTTGGGAACCGTTCGCACCTTCCGTAATGTTGCCCGGGGCAACCACCGTCGATGTGGTGGAACCGGTATTCCCCTCTTGGGTGGTGAGGGTATAAGTTTGACCCGCCGTATAAGTCGGTCCCCATAAGTAATATTTAACATAACCGGTGTTGTAAGGAATAGTGACCGGACTACCGGGGCCCGTCAAAACGACCGCGGCTGTCGTGTTCGTTTGGGAATCGACCGTGATCGTGACGGAAACGTATCCAGGGTTACCATTCTGCCTTTCAAAAGAGGCGGTGACATCAACATAATGCGGCTTGGGACCTACGGGAATAGAGGGGATGGATGGAGCCGAGCATCCCACAAGAAACAAGCAAACCAGCAACAGAGGATAAGTCAAACGGTACATAACCATACTCCCTCCAACACACTGTCTTCCAACGAATGATCTGGAATTTCCCGGGTGACTTTGTCCAACAACATTACCGGGTACTTATCTTTTATTATATCACCCCCACTCTTTTTCTATTCCATTGCCAGTCTATCTTGCCTATGACCGGGAAGATAAACCCGTTAAGTCGGAGATTTAGGAGCCGGGCACCCCCAAAAATAGAGCAAAAAGATTGTCCACGACGGGTCCCCATCGTGGACAACTTATCCCTCAACCCCTGATCATTTGAACCTGACGCAGAGAACGTTATAAAGCCAGGCGAAAACGACTCCGCCCACCCCTCCATCCACCAGGCCATAAGCAGCCCCAATCAAACTTCCGGCGGGGCTAATGTCATAACCCCGGTAGATGTGTCCAAGCAACATCAGGTCGTGGGTTGACCCCTCGAAAAGGATGACCCACCAAGTTAAGCCTAAAACTCCCAGGCCCCACAACAAACCACAAGTCAATCCGAACGCTTTGATGTTTATCTTCATCACAACTTCCTTTTTATTTGCCACTATCTAACCTTCCCCCTTTGTACAATCTGGAACCCCATATTGGACAATTCTTTTACCCTGATTTAAGAGATTTTACTCTTTTTTAGAGTATGGGGAGAGCCGTAATTGGGCTTATTTAACCACTGATAAATGCTTTTGCTTTTCGGCGTCGGCCTTAATCATGGCTTTTTCAAGAATGGTCAAAATTTCTGGGGATGATTTTAAAGAATCCTTCATTTCCCACCAGCTCTTGTAATTCCTGGAGGTGGCTTCCTCCGTAAGAATAATGAGAAGGTTGACGGTGTAACCGATGGGCCTCTCCCCCTTCACCTCCATTTTCATGTTATAAAAAACCGCGTTCTTGCCGTTGATAGGAAGCTTGGCCTGGTATTGGTTGGCGTCCGCGTCCCTTTCGA
This sequence comes from candidate division FCPU426 bacterium, assembly GCA_963796105.1. Classification (GTDB taxonomy): domain Bacteria; phylum Oederibacteriota; class Muellerivitia; order Muellerivitales; family Muellerivitaceae; genus CAWCKJ01. The sequence continues at coordinate 25,308 of CAWCKJ010000005.1, read as the reverse complement.
CCTCCGGGAAGGATTTGGTGGACGGCCATTCAGCGATTCCTTGGGAACAAGTGATGTTCCAGGGAAGAGTGATGTGGGCGCCTGTAACGGCGTCCCGGATTGGGGAAGCCGTCAATTCCATGTTTATGGTTGGTTTGATGTTATTCTCGACCGCTTCCCTGAAATGCCTTCCCTTCTCCTTTGCCTCGAACTCGGTCCCCTCAAAAGCCCATAGGAACTCGTCACCGCCAACACGAAAGGCCCGGTTGGGGAAATGCTCTTTCAACAATTTCCCAAAAGCCACAATGACCCGGTCCCCCACTTCGTGGCCCAAACAATCGTTGATGCTCTTGAAATAGTCGATATCCAAACGGCAGATGTAAAACGCCTGGGGGGCCGTAACCTTGGCATGGTAATTCGGAAGGTAAACATCCACGGCGGTTTTGGAGAAAAGGCCCGTCATGGGGTCCGTGTAGAGTGCTTCCGCTGTTTTCTGCTCGGTCACGATGTTGGTGACGTAAGTGTTGATGCGGTCCACGGCCCAAAAGGGAATAATTCTCAGCAACCAACTCTCGAAATAATTCATGCTTTTATCTGTTTTGATGACCATATTGGTGACGTGTTTCCTGGCCTGCTTGAATAAAGTCTCCAAAGCCGGGTCCGTAAGCCCGGCCTTTATCAAAAGGTTCAGGTAGTAATAGGCCTGGGGATATTCACCCTTCTCCAGGTAAGCCGCGCCGAGGGAAAAGTACATGTTGTTCGTGTTGTGGCCCCGGTTTAGAAGGCTCCGGTAGGCCTTGATCGCTTCCGGGTAATGTTTATTTTCAAGCTTTATATCCGCCTCAAGCTCCACCGCGTCCAGGTAGCCGTGGTCCATTTCCAGGATTCGTTTAATCGTAATTGAGCAATCCCCATATTCTTTAAGCTGGAATTGGGAGCGGGCCAGGCACATCAAAATCTTCACTTCCTCCTGGGTGTAGTCGCTGGGCTTGGCCTTCACCGGGATTTTATATTCTTTCGCGACATTCTTCGCTTCCCCGGCGGGGCCGTTGTCCAGGAAGATTTCAGCCGCTAAAAGGTAAGCCTTGATGTTGGTAGGCTCGAATTTGTTGATAACCTGGTCGCAAAGCTCCAAGGCCTCGTTGAACTTCCCTTCCTCCTTGAGGAAGTTGGCCTGGACAAGGCAATTACGCGCCCTTTCGGGGTTTATTTCGTGAACCTGATCGGTGCTCATTTTTGATCCGTGGCCATGTAAAACCCGACGACTTTAAACCCTTCGGGGTATTTTTGAGTGATCAGCCTGAAAGAAAAGGGGACGTGGATGGAGGAGTTGTTCAACTGTGAGGTGTATTCCATGTCGCCGGAAAACCAGCACGCAACCTGGTCCCCGTGAACCTTGGTCTGGGAAGCAACGACGTTCTGGGCCGTGCAGTAAAGTTTTTGGTCGGTGATCTGGCGCTGTAAGTCCATCGTGAAAAAGTTGTTCTGGAAGTCGTATAAAACGTCCTGGGCGAAATACTTGCTGTTGTCGGCCAGGTAGGTTTGGACGTTGTGAAAACCGATGTTGCAGATGGAAATGGCGACTTTCTGAGCGAATTCCAGGTATTGGTGGACCTGGTCGGCGGGGATCGCCCCCGACGAGCTGGACGAGGTAAAGTCTGGTAAATTGAGCTTGAACGTCCCCCGGTGCATAAAAATCGAAAATCCAAGTAAAACTATTACAAGGCCAATACCGAGAATAATCTTCGAAAAATTCGAGGTTTCTTTTTTAGCAATTTGAGTAATTTTCATATTAACTCCTTAAAAATTCAGGATCGCGGTTATAAAACTCGTCCTCCACCAGTTGGTAGATGGCCCTCCAAGTCCCTTCGACGTTGTTGTCGGGGTTGAAATGATTCATGTATTTCTCGCGCCTGGGCTTGTCCAGGGGGTGGGATGTGGAGATCCAATAGGAGACTGGATCGGGGCAAATGAAGGCCAAGCCCTGCCGGGCGGTGCTCTTGATGAAGCACTTGCTGTGGACGCCTTTTAACATAAAGAGGTCGGAGATGATCGCCGCCTCTTTGTCCCCCAATTCAAAGGCTTTCACACATAAGGCCCGGTCGGCGTCGCCTAGCTTCATAAAAATTTTCGTGGCGGCGTTGTCGAGGGCTGTTTTCGCCTTCTCGGTGGCCATGCAGTCGGCTATTTTCTGGGTGGCGTAGATGGTGCAAAGGGACAAATGGCGGGAAGTCCTGGAAAGAATATCCGCGAAATCCTGCCCGGCCGGGAAGGATAGAAGGTCCCAAAACTCGTCTATGACGATGATGGGGAATTTCCCTTCTTTTTGGCAAAGCCTGGCCCGGGCGAAACAATAGGTGGAGGTAATGTAGGTGACCAAAGCCTTGATTTTTTCGCGCTTGGCTCCCAATGAAGTGTCGAAAACGATGAATTTGCTGTTGCGGTCGATATTGGTTTCCCGGTCGGTAATGTTGGCGTAGGTGCCGTCTTCAACAAATTGCGAAAGGATGTCCGCGAAAGCGGACGATAATTCACGTGCCGATTCTGAGCGGTTCTTATCCTTGGCCATGTCGGAAATGACTTTCCTGAAATCCCTCAAAAGTGGGAACTGGGGACCCCCTTCCCGGCCTTTCGTCTCGTCGTATTTGGTCTTGTAGGTCTTTTTGATCGCTTCCAGGAGAACGGCCGTCTCCGCGTTCTTTAAGGCCTTCTCCCCCGTTTCGGTCAAAAGGGTCGTGAGGTAACCCAGGACGGTTTCCTCCTGGTCCTCCGAGACGACACCCCTTTTGACGTAACTTTCCTCCGGGCAGTCGAAGGCGTTTATGTGCTTGTCGCATTTCAGGTCGAAATAGATGTATTCCCCGCCGGCAACATCGCAAAGGGTCTTATAACAGCCGGATCGGTCGATCACCATGACTTCGGGGGCGCGCGGCATCAGCCTGGTAAGGATGAGCTGGGTGCCGAAACTTTTCCCGCTTCCGGGTGAGCCGAAAATGCCGATGTTGTAATTCTCAACCACGCTCGACCAGGGGTTAAGCATGAGAGGCTGGTTTCCTGCCGTGTGGCCCACCAGGACCCCCTTGTCGAAAGTGAGGCTATCAATGAAAAAGGGCCAGCAATTGGCGATATCCGTTGTTGTTTGCAAACGCTCGACCCGGTCCCGGGTGATGTTGGAACATAAGGGGAGTGAGGAAAAGAAAAGCTCCTCCTGCTGGTAATAGCCGTCGTAACGGTGGATTCCCTCGAACCGGGAAACGAAATTCTCGTAGTTGTTCTTTAAATCCTTCTCGTTGTCGCCGAATACTGAAATGAACATGGAAATCCGGGCCAAGCCCGTTTCCCGTTGGGCGATGGCGGCCAAAACGGAGCTTCTGTTCCCCATGTTGGCGTGGGCGTCGTAATTGGGGGTAGTGCCCTCGTCGCTGGTGGCCTGGTCGATCCGCATTTGGCCCCTGATAATGGATTTCCCCAATTCCTGGTCCAGGCCACGGATAAAGACCGTAACCTTGAAATCCTCGTTTTGTTGAAGGAATTGGGAAAGGAAATGGGTTAGGCCTTGGACGTTGGGAAAATTGGTGATTGTCATGGTCCTGACAAGTCTTTCACCTATTTTCAAGGATGAAGGCATGGTGAGGATGGGCTGAACGCAAAGGGTTTCCCTGAGCGTTTCCATGCTCCCAGGCCCGCCCGCCACCGGCGCGGCGTTCTTGAAGCCGGAAGTGTCGCCTTTGAAATTCAAAAGATTTATTTCTGAGTAAAGAAGCCTGTATATTTCAGATTCCTTTAGTTCACGGGCGATAACGCCTGAAACACCAAGGACGTTGACCCAGGCCTTGGCCCTTCTGATTACTTCCTCTAACTGCTGGACCAGCTCCTCGGTTGATTTGGGCTTGGAGTCTCCGCTTCCGAAAATCTTTGAAAACAAATTGACGGCTGATTCAGTAAGGGGTTTTAGATTGAAATCGATGCTGAATAAAAGAAATACCTCGTAATCGCAAAGACGCCTGTTTTTGACAAAATCCGAGATGAAACCCTCGTAGTATTGGACAAAGTTATTTTGGAAACCCTCGGCGGCCTCCGGACGGCAGGTTGATTTGAAATTGTCGATCAGGACCATATCGTCCGCTGGGACACGCCGTAGAATGATTTGGATTTCCTCGTTGGGGCGTAACTGGCGGATGGCATTCTCAAAGGTGGAAATCTTGGCCAAAACTGAGTTTTGGTCCTCCGTCTGGGGGTTCACCCCGCCTGTGACCTGGTAAACGGCGGCAAACCTGCGGTTACGAAGTTCGATGTAACCGTCGCCGACACGGGCAAGGTTGAGGTTTTCGGCTGGAACGCCGATGGATTGGGTGGCCATATTAAAACTCCGCCTTTTCCCGGCCTGGTATCTTCAGGTGTGGGTTAGTGTGAAAACGAAGCATCCCCCGGAAAAACCCCTTGGGGAAAATGTTTTTCAGGAATACGGCGGTTAAGGCCGTTAAAAAAATAAGGACTGTAAATCCGATGGAAGGAAGGAATGGCAGTTTCTTGCTGATGGCAAGGAAAAACAGCCCGTCCAGGAAAAGAAAAGCCGCCAAAAAAATGGCGTCGCTGAAAGGGATGAAGCCAAGGACTTTGGATGGTTCGTCAAGCGGTCGCCCCACGGTCCCCTCCTTTACCCTTGCTTCCTTTTATGTCATAGGGGCTCTTGGAACCTTTGTAGGAAGAGTTAGCCGACCGGATGGCGGCAAAGGCCTTGCTCGGGGAATAACCACTTTTGCCTTTTGAATCTTCCCCACTTGAAAAGACGTTTTGGATGTAAGGACCCAAACCCTGTCCGTGCCTCCCGGCTAAATTATTTGAAACAGCGTTTATGGATTTACTGGAATGTTCCCCCGCCTTGGAACCGAATGAGTAACCAGCTTTTGCCATTGCCAGGGCGGCGCCTGGTCCACCTACCAAACCGAGAGCCCCTGCGGCGGCTCCGACAACGGCCCCTCCCGCGAAACCGGCCCCTTTTTGGGTGACAATTCCGGACGATGCGGCCGCCACCCCGGCCACGGTCCGGACCCCGGCCATGGCGTCCCGCATGAAGCCGTGGGCGCCTCCGCCTGATCCCCAGTTAAAACTCGAGAAGATACCCGCGAAATCCTGGGTGTTTTGGATGATGGAAAGCCCGGCCAAGATCAGGAAGGCCGTCATGATGGATCCGGTACCAGCTCCGCCCTCCGTGCCCCACCGCGCGAAAATAACGCAGTTCATGGCCAGTAAAGCCAGGCCCCAAATGGGGCCGTAAAGATGTAATTTCAGGAAAAGTTTAAGGCCGCCCAGGGTGATGTTTTCCGTCGAGGGGTGGCCCAAAAGGCCTATCAAGGGGAAACCCAAAAGGAAGAGGATGAAAATAGAGAAGATTTGATAACCCTTCGCGACTAAAACCCCGATACAAATAAAGAGACCCCATAAAGCGACAAAACACTTAACCACCGAGCTAATGATGTTTTGGAAAGTGTCCTGGGGATCGTATTGGGATGTGGAAGTGGGGCCCGGCTGTGGATTGCTGCCGGTATTAGGGACGGCGATTGCCAATTGGGAGGGGGTCTGCTCCCCTGGTAAGACAAAATTGCCCTGGTTGGGGACGAAATTCGCCGTGGGGAAATTTTGGCTTGAGCCTGTCCCGCCCGGCATGACGTCCGAGTTTTGTCCGGTCCCCAAGTTTTGAAGCTGGCCGGTATTTGAGAAATAAGAGATCAGGTTAGGGGTGAAAAAGATCATCATTAAGCAAGCCATAGCGGTGGCCAGGATGCCGAAACCACCGTTTTTCCCTTCCTTAATCCTGGACCAGCCGTAGATCAGGCCGACGACACCCAAAAATGTGGCGAGGGAATAGGCGAAATATTTCAAAAGATTGACTTCGTAAATCAACGATGCCTTATGGGCCTGGCCGACAGAACCCCCGCCAAGGGGCTGGGTGGCGTCCAGGTTGTTGAGGCCGTCCAGGACGTTCTGGGTATTGAAAAGGTTTTGGTGGTAAAGGTAGAAAGCCAGGTTGGTGGAAATCTTTGCAGATTCGGAGACGATTGTCGGCCAGGAGAACAATAAGAGAACTGGTCCGATGAGCCGGGCCAGGGTCAATACGGTAAAGGACTGACCCGTGAGCCCCAGGGCAAGGCGGCCCATGTAAAACATGAACATGACCGCCAAAAGGATAAAACCTATCCATTCCATGATGTGCATGACGTTAAAAACCATAGTGGAGGCTCCGGGCGCTCCTGAATAGGTTTGGGGGTCGGCGAAATCAGGGATGTATAAAAGCCTGGTTCCAAGCCAGCCGTAAACCTTGAAAAGGGCTTGGACGAAGAAATCCGCCCCCCAACGGAAAAAAGAGCAGATCAAGTGCCAGGCGTGGGTCGTGATGAAATTCCAAATGCCGGTGGTGACGGCTCCCGGATCGTCACCCAAAAGCCCGGCCCTGGATTCGGTCCGGGCGAGCAGAAAAACGGCAAAGAATAAGAAAAAGGCCTTTAACCGCTTCATGAGTTATTGGCCGTTCCAAACGTTGGTGGAAGGGGTGGCTCCCGTCGAGAAAAACAAGCCGTAAAGGAATTGGGCAACGGAAGGCACGAAAGGCACCGCGAAAATGGCGAAAAGCAACCAAACTACCTTTTCCTTTTCTCCGGGTTGGCCGCTATGGAGCTTGGCCATGTGAAAAATAAGTTGAATTACCAAATAAGCTTCCACAATCCCGACGAAAAAGGCGGATATCAAGCCGAAAGCCGAATTTAAGGCAGGGAATCCCGGGACTCCAAGGGCCCAGGATTGGGAAACCGCCCCGAATAAAATAGAAGCAAAGAAACCCCCGATTAAAATATTCCTTTTCATCCTTGATCCTCCTGGTTTTATTGACCTGCGCTCGGCAATGAACCGCTATTGCCTGCCGGTTGGCCGGAAGGCGCGGTCAAAGCGTTAATTTTCGTGTTGGTGTAGTTGGTGGCCTGGCCGCTCGCGTTATAAGCGGCGGCGGCCCCTGTGTTGTTGGCCACGGAGCTTCCTGGCTGGCCGCTGGCCAAGCCCAAAGCCCCGGTACTTAAAATCCCGCCCATTCCCACATTTCCAAGCCCCAAAGTAGAAAGCAACTTCGCGGCCGCGACGTTGGATAAAGCCCCCAAAGCCGCTACGGCCATGCCCGAAACGGCGGTGTTTAAAGCTTGAACAAAAACGGATTCCTGGGTGCCTGGCGTGTAACTGGATGAAACGTAGGGCATGGGGGTGGATGAAATCTGGTTGGCGATCTGTCCGGCCTGATCCCTATCCCCCTGCTCGATGGCCGCGGCCTCCTGGGTCATTTCGGAGCCGATTTGTTGGAGCTGGGGGTCCCCTGAGGCGTTGAGCTGGGAGGCTTGCTGTTTTAATTGGTTCGCGTTGTCGAAAGCCAAGGCGGTTCCCGCCGTTTGGGCCAAAGCCTGGGCCAAAGTACCCATTTGCTGGATGATTTGGCCTTTGACGTAGTTGCGGGAATCACCCTCCGGGAACTGGTTCAAGTTGTACTTCATCCTGGATGACCTGCCGGCATACCTGGCCGCTATCGCGGGTGAGCCGTAACGCAAGTAACCCAACTGGGGGTCGTTCTTGAATTGCGCGAATTTATCCTGAAGGTACTTGCTGAATGAGGAAAACTCGTCCGCGCAAGGCCCGGAGAAGGCGGTGAAAGGGGAAAGAAAAATCGCCAAAAAGATTATGGTTTTGAATTTCATTAAGTCACTCCTATTTCAAGGGTAGGATCGAGGGGTACTGCTCCCCGTCCACGATCACCATAATCCTGAGATTCATGCCCGGCGTGAACTCGCCGGGCTGGTCCACGGTGAAGCTGTTCTGGTCGTTCAATCCGCCCTGGGCGATCACCGTTTTGTCCGCGTCGTCCTTCTCAAGGATCCACTTCTCGGCGGCCGCCGTGGAAACGACTTTTAAGACAAAGTGAGTGTGGAAATTGGTCATGGTGGCGGTCATATCCGACCAGGCCGACTTGAACTTGAAAACCTGGGTCACGGGCGGGGGTACGTTGGATGAATCCGATCCGGCTTTACCGCCTCTCTTTTGCCTGTTAGAAGCCCTCCGGGCTACGCTCTGCCCGGGCAAGAGCTTGATTTTGTAATCCTCCCGGTCGTTGTAACGCCGTGAAACCTCATTGAACATGTCCGCGTGGAACTGGAAAAAGGACGGAAAGTCCGTTGAGGCATAAGCGGCGGAAACAATAAAAAATAAAATGAAAGGCGCATATCTCAAAACTCGACCTCGCAGGCCAGGTTATAGGCCCAATTGTCATAACCCTTGGAAACCAACGGGAGCTCGAGGATGGGAACCTGGTTGGCCAAGCCGATGGTATTGGAGAGCGGGAAGGCGGAATTGTTGGACAGCACCCGCGCGAAAGTGAAATCGCCGGGGGTGTTGGTGATGGAAAAGAGGATATTGACGGCTGAAATCCTGGCTTTCACATGGCCAAAAAAGGATTCCTGGGGGGTAGTGGCCAAACTTGGGGAAAACTGGTTGCCGCCGACGAAAATGTTGTTTTCGGAATTGGTTAAAGGTAATTGCATTTCAATGGCGGCCTGGTCGATGGAAATAGCGCCAAAAGTGTATATCTTCCGGGCCTTCAAGCCGATAGCCACAACGTCCGTTTCGGAGAATAGGTTGGAATTTTGGTCGCCGAATTCGCCGTAAAGGTTGAAATCAGGGGTAAAAGTACACTCTACCGCCCCGTCGTAGGCCATATTTCCGCTTAAAGAGGAGTATGTGAAGTAATTGGTAGACGTCCCTGCCCCGTTGAAACGGAAGACAAAAGGCATATTGAAGATAGAGACCGCGATCCTTAACTGGCCCAATAGGAAAGATTGGGAAGTGTCGTAATTGACATATTGGGCCGATAAAAGGCTTGGGAAGTAATAAAAACTCAAGGCCGTTGACGTTGATTCGATCTTCTCTAAATCCTGGACACCCAAGCTTACTGAAATGGGAAGGGTTACTTCAATGCCATCCGCCCTGGTGATACCCATAGTGGAGTAATTCCCGAAAAACTGCATCGGGCTAAGGGATTCACCCATATTCAAACGCCCAACCGTGAAGGTGAGAAAGGGCGGTGAATAGGATATTTTGCCTGTCATCAACTCCAAGGTTTGTGCCGTGTCGGAATTGGAAAAGCTTTTTCCTACCCTGATATCCCCTTCCGCGCTTGTGTCATACTGGTCGAGCCTCCGGCGGAAAATAATGTCCGCGTAAGTATCCAAAGAGGAACCGTTAATGTCGCTTTGGAAAGCGGAAAATAACTGATACTTCAAGAAACGGTCATCGTCCCCTATCGGCGGGGGTGGTATCCACCTCGGCCGGGGGGTGGCTGTCGGAGTGGGAGAGGGTGTCAAAACCGCCTTTATTTTCTTTTTGGCTTTCTTTTTAGGTGTTGTTGTTTGTGGGGTCGGATTAACCGTTGGCGTTTGTTGGGCGAAAACCATGCCCGGTAGGGTGAATAAAAGGACAAATAGCGTTGTAAGAATATATCGATTTTTCATACGTAACCTATTCTTTTCTGTGGTTTATCCGGCTTATTCATTAATTCGCGGATGGCGTCGAAAACAACTTTGAATTGGGTGTCGTGGGATTTGAATTTGCGCTCAAGGGTTTCCAGTTTTTGGGCCAAATCCTTATGGGTGGCCAGGATTTCCTTCATCCGGGCGAAAGCCCGCATTATTTCGATGTTGACCCTGATGGCTTGTTTGCTCCGTAAAACGCTGGAAAGCATGGCGACGCCCTGCTCAGTGAAGGCGTAAGAAGGATATTTTGAATATTTCCCCCTTCCTTTTTCTAAGATCACAAATTGTGATCTTAGAGATTCCTGCTCCCTGGTGGTAAGTAGGAACATAAAATCACTTGGGAATCTCTCGATATTTCTTTTAACCCCTTGGATCAAAGCCCTTGGCTCAACACCGTATAACTCCGCCAAATCCGTTGACAGCATGACCCTGACACCATGAAGTAAAAATATTTTTTCATAAACAAACCGGGTAGAAACGATATCTTTCATTGTTGTCAGTAATAGCTAATAACTAGCGTCGGGTGGTAAGAGGCCGTAGCGTCGGTGTTAGGATAAAAATCAATATTCCCGGTTGGTTCCCCTGCGTCGCTGTTGCTGGTGATAACTACGCCGTCATTAACCCCGGTGATCCAGGCTTGGACAACCGAGGGTGTCAGGTTCCAGGCATAGGTTTTTGAAGCGGCGTTAGCAGAAGAAGTGAAGGTAACGGAGTCCATTGGGGTTGAGACAAAGTGATAACCTCTAACAAAACCCACACCTCCAAAATTGCAAGTACTCCATGAGCCAGATCCGTTATAAAAATTCCAATTTGCCCCAAGGTTCCAAGTACATCCACCGGAAATCATTAAAGGCACATTCATGTCATTCACACCTATCAAATAGGTGACTCCACTAGAAATACTTGTTGTTGTTTGGGTTGTAAGAAACAAGGCGGCTTTTAAAACAGTTGCGTTTTGGGGCATTGAAGAAATATCGAATTTAATTAATGCCCGGCTGTATGTAGAAGAACCTGAATTTGCTGGATTAGGCCCCATTGCCACTCTTAAAGAGGCCGCGCCCGAGTGTGAGGTAGTGGGATTAGATGCGTCCACCCAGGTATTGGTTGTTCCACCATAAGTAGAGGTGGGGAAAACCCCGTCTTGGTAAGTTATTTCAAAGCTTGTAGGGCCAGGGTTTCCTTGCGGTCCCTGGGGGCCGGTTGAACCCTGTTTTCCATCGCATCCGATCAAAACCAAGCAAAAAATGATTGAGAAGTTTAAAAACTTCATTTTAACCCCCTAAAAATTAGCATTAATAATCGTTGTGTCGTTACCCGTGTTCCAGGTTGGTGCACCTGAACCCGAAAATGTGTAACCATTCCCTGTCACCGTTGCCGCAAGAGAAACACCAGAAACAGAATCATTAACGGTATCTACATATATGCTCAAACCGTTCTTTGCAGCGCCACTTCCGGAAACGTATTTGCTTCCGTTAATGTAGTAAGTCCAAGAAATATCCCAAGTGACACCACAATCATCTGTTGATGAAACTAATAGACTTACAGGACCCATGAAACCGCTCGAAGGTCGTATAAAGGTCTGAATTAATTTGAAATTGGAAGTGAAGTTTTTAGTTATTGTTTGTGGATCAGAAGTAACTGTGAGATTGTTGAATTTTGTTCCGATGTAATTAAATACGGGTACGTCAATGGTGCATGGGCTGGGAGGAATAGTTACGGTGACGGTTCCGGAATTAACACCGTTCCCAGTGCCTAAAACAGGCGGATAAAAAGTAACACCCCATCCTATGGGGAGAATTCCAGCAGAGCCATAGGACAAAGAAACGGGTTCGTTAAGGTTACCCGGCTGGATATAGCTGACGCCATAGGAAAGAGCGGTACCCGTGTTATAGGGATAGCTTTGAGCCGTTGTAATATTCCATACGGATACGCTCTGGGAAGCGGCCGTAAAGTAATAATCCCCGGCTGTGTTGTTGGTAACGGTAATAGGAATAGTGCTATAGCCAAAATATGATTGTTGGCTGACTCCGGCGGTCCAAATGCCGTTGGCGATATTTTTTACGGTAAAGGCTGCATATCCGACGACCGGCTGGGTGACGGATGAAAGGGTATTGCCGGATGGATCTACCAGGAATACGGTGACTCCGTTTATTGGGCTGGTCCCGTCCACTACGTAAATGTTGAAACTGCCTGTTGTTGGAGTGGGGGTGCTGGTGGGGACGTCAAATCCATTAGGAGCGACCATACCTAAAGGATTGTTGTCCTTTTTACATCCCCCCAAAAAGTACACTGCCAAAATGGCAGAAAAGAGAATGGCTGGTGCGCTATATACAAATATCTTTTTCATAAAATCCCCCTCTATACCGGCTGGTTCTTGATTTTGGTTTGATACCTGCCGTCTAGTTCTTCCCGAATGATGTCGGAAATGGTCAACCTCTGACCCTTGGAAGCTTTCTTGGAAATTTCCTTTTCCAATTTCTTCCTGTGAATCGGCAAGATATTCGCATCAATGCGTTCAACCTTGATCCTTTTAATTACTCTTATCCGTCCCATTAAACCTCCTGGAAAGTAATTCACACACATAGAATGTGATCGGTGTTGAGTGAGCGGGTGAGAGGGATATAACACGAGAAAAAAATATTTGGAAATAAATATTAAGTAATAAATTTAATTGTTAAAAAAAGCTTTTCCTAAAAATGATTTCATTATGCAATTTTAAAAAGGGCCAAAATAGTTGCAGTTATTTTGTTAAACGTTGATTTAAAAAGAAAAAAGGGGAAATTCTAAAGTCTGGGGTAAATGTTGGGAGAATACTGTGCAGTTATTGAAAATTGGAGTGTCAAAAACGTCCGATTTCGAAATAAATAGACTTGGAAAAGAGGCGGGGGATGATAATAAGCCGTCATTAGGCCATTACGGGCGAGGAAGCATGGAAAGTATAACTGTCAGCATATCCGAGCACCCAAAAAACAAGAGCATTACTCTTCTCTCCGTCAAGGGATTCATCGACACCACGACCGCGCCGGAGTTTGAGAAAAAATTCCAATCGGTCCTCAACGAAAATAAATTCAAGCTGGTGGTGGATCTTAAGGACGTGGATTACATTTCCAGCGCAGGTTGGGGCATATTTGTTAGCGAGATCAAACGCATCCGGACCCAAAAGGGAGATTTGGTATTATCCGGGATGAGCCCTGATGTAACGGAAGTGTTTGAGTTGCTGGAATTCAACACCATCTTGAAGGCTTTTCCCAACGTGGAAGAGGCCATCAAGCGGGGTTTCAAGGCGGAATAAAAGGTTGTTCTAGGTACAACCCTATTAAAGGGTTGTTTTTATTGAAAAACCACGGGCGATCAGGAATATCTCGACCCGGCGGCAAACGAAAAGCACTTCTCTCGCTTATGTCAACGACTAAAATTACTTGCTGGTTCCGGACCCTGATAACAGGGCCCTGGCTTTGGAGTAACACTGTTGCGCCAAACCCTTCTTCCCAGCCCTTTCGTAATCCTCGCCGATTTGACGGACAATCTTTGGGCTATTAGGATTTAATTCCATGCCGGCATCAAGCATCCCCAAAGCCTCAGCGGGCATGTGCTTATCCAAATATAAGTCCGCAAGCTTCAAGTAATAAATCGGCTCCTGCGGATATTGATCGATGGCTTTTCTGTATAACCCGAGGGATTCTTCGCCTCTGCCTTCCCACTGGTAAATAGTGGCCAGGTTCACAAGGTTTTCGGGGTTGGCGGGTTCCAAATTTGTACCTCAAAAGGTTAAACGGAAAACAAAATATTCATAAAAATTTAGGCAATTTAAAAGTGCTATAATTTAAAAGGATTTTGAGGAAAATGCTTTATGAAACCTTTAGTAAAACACTTGTTTTTTCTTTCATTGCTGGGGTTATTTCTCCCTGCATTCGCCGGCACCATTCAGAATTCGGCCATAATGCCCGTTCCAACACAGGACTTTTCGGCTTTTCCTAAGGATGGTGAGGGTCGGCCTTACATCGACAGCCAAGTACTGGTGCATTTCGACAAGTCCATGCCTGAAGCGTCCCGTGAAGCCTTGGTCAAAAGCCTGGGCTATGAGTTTGAGCATCCGCCGTACTTTGACGGTTTGGTTTTGAAAGTTCCTTCCGGCACGGTCCTCGATCATGTGACCAAATTGAAAAACCATCCTTCCCTCAGGCGCGTCTATCCCAATTACTTTCCCCATCTTTATTCCTACACCCCTTACCCATTCCCGAATGACCCCAATTACCAAAACGGTAACGACGAATGGAACGTCAACTCCGTGCATATGGATCAGGCTTGGAACAGCACCGATCCGTGGATTGCCAATGCTTCCTTGGGAAGGTCATCCGCTATTATCGCGGTTATTGATACAGGTGCCTTAACAACACATGAAGATTTGGCTACCAAAATTAACAATACCTGGGATTTTACAACCGGTTCCAGTTCAGTAACGGATGAAGACGGACATGGGACTGCTGTAGCCGGAATCGCAGGAGCCGCAGTTAATAACAACCAAGGTGGAATAGGTGTATGCGCGAATTGCGGTCTAATGATATTAAGAATTTATGGGAACAACCTTGCAACGAGTGGCTTATGGGCTGAAGAGGCCTTTAACTATGCGTTTCAAAATGGCGCCAAAAGTATTAATTGCAGTTTTGGAGCCAATTATCCGGATCTTTTTCAATACTACACCGATGAGGCTTTCAATAACGGCTCACTTGTTGTAGGTGCCATGGGCAACGACGGCAGTTCCATACAAATGAGTCCAGGTGGTGATCCCAATGCTATAGGTGCCGGAGCCATTGACAATTCCGGAAACCGTTGTTCCTTTTCCGATTATGGATCATGGATTGGAATGGTGGCTCCCGTCTGCCCTTTTGGGATATTTGGCCCTTCTAATAATTGCAACACTTGTTATGAATTCCGAATAGGAACTTCCGCTGCCGCCCCGCAAATTTCGGCCATGGCCGCCATTCTTTTGGACTTGGGATTGTCCCCCGCCGCCGTCACCCAATGCCTCTACACCACCGCTGACCCATTGGGTGGAGGATTCAACATTTACACCGGCTGGGGAAAGATGAACTGTTTCAGGGCTCTGGCCGCAATCAGGCCGCCTTCGAGCTTATCCGCCACTGGCGGTACGAACACCATCACCCTCAACTGGGTGGCCCCACAAACCACCGCCTTTGCCACTTCCGATTATCTTGTTTCCCGTTCCACCGTCACCGGCGGACCTTATAACCTGCTGGGCCAAACGTCCAACGGTTCCACCCTTTCTTTTACCGATACTTCCACTAATCCCAACCAAACCTATTACTACGTGGTCCAGGCGGTTGACGCCAAAGGCAACACCACTGTAGTTTCCAACGAGGCCTCGGCCATCGCCTTGGGGCCAACATACACCCCCACGCCGACCATTACGGGTACAGCTACCTATACCATCACACCAACTCCAACCATCACCCCCAACTACGGCGAATTCTCGGGCTGGACCTTCCAGGGCCTCTGGCACCCGGTCAACGACCTCACTTCCCCCTACCCCAACAACCATACGCCTCCGTGGTCCGCCTGGTACGGCCAGGATTCCACAGGCAACTACTATACCGGTGGGGCCAACTCAGGCGATCTCATTAGTCCCATCTACCCAATCAATCCCGGCAATTTCCTAAACTTTTGGGTATGGTGGCAGTTTAGTTCTGGCGTCACCCTTAACATCATCGAATATAACTGTTCTTCGTATCCCTGTTATAATCCCACAACGATCTGGAGCACTGCCAATTTCTACCCTGGCCAACAAATATACAACTTCGGCAACCAACCCTGGATACCTGTTAGCATACCCTTGGGAAATCCTGGTTATCCCGAGCAATTCCATTTCTCCGTATCCGTTTCCTCAAGCGCTGTCGCTGAAAGAGGGATCTACGTGGACGATGTTTCCGTAGGTTCCCCCTTTAATTTCGAGGATTGGACCGCAACGGCGAATGGAGCATGGGATTTTAGCGGCCTTTGGCATCCAGTGAATGACTTAAGCTCACCCTATCCCAACAGCTACACTCACCCTTGGGCCGCTTGGTATGGTTTGGACTCTACGGGAAGCTACCACGTCACGGCCCCTGCAGGCTTGGCCACTTCCCCTTTCCTTGTTTCACCAGAGTTCAATGCGCCCGCATCAGGCCAATTCCTTCATTTTCGATCTTGGGCCCAAGGGGACGGAGTAAATGATTACGGCATAGTCGGTGCGGCTCCCAAATACACTTGTGGTACAGGTACAGGGCAAACATCGGTAACTATCATTTGGAGCCCAACAGCATCGTGGCAATCCTATCAATTGGACCTTTCGTCATTGGCGGGGTGTTTGTTTTATTTTAATGCTTTCGCCAACGTTGGCTCCACAGGCAACACTTACCGCGGTTGGTATTTGGACGATATAACTGTTGGCCCGCCCTGGACACCTACCTCTACCTTTACGGCCACGCCCACCGGTACTTTTTATTCCCCAACCCCCGTGCCCACCATCACGCCCACCCCCACCTTCAATGAATTCGTGGGCACCCCCACCTTCAGCAACACCCCCACCATTACCTCTACTTCAACAGCCACCTCAACTCCTACTACCACCCCGACTAATACGCCCACTCCAACCGCCACGTTTACGCCCCCATTTACCCCTTCCTTCACCGCTACTCTGTCACCCTCACCCTCATTCACACCTACAGACTCCCCCACCATTACACCCACCGGCACACCCTGCATGGACGGCTTGGGCAACACCTGCACCTATACACCCACCGCTACCGTCTCTTACACGTGGACCGCTACGCCTACGGTTTCTTCTACCAACACCCCTACCTTGACGCCAACGCCGACCCCGACGCTTTCGCCGACGCTCACTCCCAGCCCGAGTCCAACGGCATCCGACACGCCCACGCCGACTCCCACGCCAAGCTTGACGGCGTCCCAAACCTCTACTCCTTCACCGACTTTCACTCACAACTCCCCACTCTCTAACTTCTTGGTTTATCCCAACCCCGTCATAGGAAACAATGTCACCTTCTCCTATACCCTCTCAGGACCCGCAAACCAGGTAACGATCAAGCTTTTC
This sequence comes from candidate division FCPU426 bacterium, assembly GCA_963796105.1. GTDB lineage: Bacteria > Oederibacteriota > Muellerivitia > Muellerivitales > Muellerivitaceae > CAWCKJ01. The sequence goes on along the minus strand of CAWCKJ010000005.1, from coordinate 8,658 downwards.
ACCGTGGCCTTCCGCCGAGTGGCGCGGTTCAATGGCCTCACTAGCGTCGGAGTAAACACGGTGACCCATGACCTATCCGGCCTAGCCAATGGGCTTTATTACTGTGTCCTTGAGATAAACGGTAATGGCGGGACAGAAAGGAAGACAGGGAAATTGATCATTGCTCGTTAAGCATTTAGCGTTCAGACAATAAGGCGAAATTTCAAATTATGGTTTTGAACAATTATCGTGTGAATTACTAAGGATTTTTTAAACGAAGTTAAGGTACGGCAGGAATTAAAGGATTAAAGGGTCATATTTACCGAAAAGCCACGGGCTATTAGAAAAATCTCGATCCGGCGGCAAACAAAAAGCACTTCCCCGTCTGTTAAAGGCGGTTTAATCCTCCCCCGCAAGGCTTTGTCGGCTAATTCCATTAATTCGATATGAATCAGGCGGTGCCGGGCTGATACTTCCGATTTTGAAAGGTATCTCTCCTCCAACGTCTTTTCCTGAGGGTACACACGGGCAAGCGTTGTCGTTGTCAAACAATCATCCACGATAGACCCTATTTCGAATAGGCGATCCATAGAATGCACCCAAAAGGCGGTTGGAACACTAATTCACCAATAAAAACCGCTAATTTAGAATAGTAACTATAGTTACTACGATAACTACACCTTGGAATTAATCTTGTCAATGTGAAAGACACCACTTATGCCATATTTGGCCACAACTTAAAAAAAAGACGGTTAAACAAGAAACTCACGCAAAAGGTACTCGGGGAATTGGCCGGGCTAACTCAAACCTATATTGGTCTTTTGGAAAGGGGCCAAAAAAGCGTTACCTTGCGGACGGGTAAGAAAATAGCCGATGCCCTTGGTTGCCGGTTGGAGGATTTGATTCAAGGTCTTTAGAAGAAAAGAAGGGCTTTGGGCTGGGGTGTCATGCCCCGATAGAAAAAAGGCTGTAATTTTATGATGTTCACAAGCAGTTTTTCCGAGAGTGAAATCATTCGTTACGTAGGCCTGACGGCCGACTTCATCAAGTCCCAAAGGGAGTTTTACGCCCCATACGGGGCACCTTTACCACCCGATCAACTGAAACCTTTCCGTCCCTATTTCAACGACTTTATCCTGAAACACACCTTGTTTTTCCAAAAAAAGGACGGGCCGTTGGAAAGCCCGGCTTTCCTGGTGGAATTGAACCGAAAAGGCGTGGAATTTTCGATTATTCACTTGAGGGCTATTACTTTCCTGGATGTCGTTGTTTATTTTGGGGAATTGGAGTCCAGGATTGTTTTTCACGAACTTGTCCATGTGGTTCAATACCAAAAGCTGGGTTACAAGCAATTCGCAAATAAATACGTCCGGGGGTTGTTAAGAATGGATAAATACGAACGCATCCCGCTTGAGGCCAACGCTTATTTACTGGACGAGACCTTCGTCAAAGATCCTTTCCAAACCTTTACCGTCGAGGATGAAATTCAGAAGTGGATTAACGAGAATAGGTTTTGATGCCGGTTGAAAGTGAAAGGACATTAATATATGGACCCCCAAACCCCCACTTTAAATGAGTTATCCACATCAAAGAAGTTTTACAGGATCAGATTGGCGGCATCACGGAAGAATTTTGAAAAGAAAATTGGCGAGTTGATCCGGGAACTTCGTTTAAAAAAGGGGATGACCCTAAAACAGGCCGCTAACCAATTTGGCTGCACGCTTGGCAAATGGAAAAAATATGAAATGGGGCAAATCCGTAATGATCGTTTATTTTTGGAAATCGTATTATCCCTGGACCATGTGTTGACCCAAACGATAAGACTCCTAAAAATAAAATTTTCCAGTTATCTACCTTTCTCAACCATTGCAATCGATAAAAATGGCTTTTATACCAATAGAAAACGGGATATGGACCGCCAAGAGATTGAATCCTATTTGCAAAAAGAGGAAAAAATTTGGATAAAGGAAAAGCTTCAGGCACTTGCCTGGCTTGCGGAAGGCATGAAAGTCAAAGTGGTTGGAAAGCGGCTAGGCCGTTCCCAATCGCTCATCCAACATTGGCTTTGGCAATACTATAAGTCAGGCATTGGATGGGTTTTGAAATCAAGTAAAGTACGTCCACCACAAAAACCAAACCAATTTTGGAATTCAGCCCCCAAAATAGGTTCTTAAGCAACAATTGCTTTTTGTTTACGGCCTTTCTTCCCTTTTAGGCCCCAATCCCTCCGGGTGGGGTTCATAGGGCCCAACCAATAATAGGTTTTTGACTTTTTAAGACGCCAATTCCAAAAGTGATAATAGATGGTGTTCCTATGGGTGATTTCAAATTTATTAAGGATGTAATCACGGGATTTACCGTTTCGCAAAGCCCAAAGGACAAAACAAGGTGGAAGCATCCTGGCCGGAAAACCCGTTCTCCAAAGGCCGATTAGAGCGGCGTTATCTATTGCGCTAAGGTCAAATTTGAAACGTATATTTTTCCAAAACTGGTGGAAATTGCCTTCAAAGGGTTCCGAGGGATTCACCTTCATGTTTTTATTCCAGAGACGCCGAAAAGGTATTAAAGATTTCAAACCCAGGGAAGTATTGAAATAGGAGTAGAGTGTATTGCGGTGTAAGCGAGTAACTTTTGATGCGTTTCTCATATTGCAGTTATGAAGGGTGTACCAAGTAAAAAACCAATGGGTTTTGGCCTGAGCGGGTGCGATACCCCGCGACCAGAGAGCTTCTAGGGTCTTTAGACCAGCCTGGTGATGTTCAGGGGAATAAATGGGTTTGATGTTTGTGGAATACAAAATAATCTCCTGCAAACCGCAGAAAAAAAAGTTTAGTGCTTCATTGGGATAAGTTGAGCGGGATTAATTAGAATTAAGCCATTCCTGCCGGGAAATACCCCCCTGCCGAAGAAGGCGCAACACAAGGTCCACAGAAATTTCCCCGCGATGGATGTTCGGAATGGTTAGAACCATGTTCCCCCGCACCATATAGGGGTGTTTGCCGCCCTGATAGGGGCCCTCAAAACCGAGAATTTTTAGTTTCTGGATCAACTCGCGCCAGGAAACCGGCTTGAGTCTAGGCATGAATGGGAATGCGGGTGGCGGATTTGATTGTCAGACCCTTGATCTTGGGAATGGAGAGGCCCTTCCGGAGGCGGACGATTATCCATCCCTCGATTGTTTCGGTCAAATTACGCCGACATTCTTCAAGGGATTTACCTGTGGCCCAAACTCCCCGAAGGGCCGGAATCTCGGCATAGAAGGGTTCTTTATCCCTGATCTTCTCATAATGTGCGCGTTCAAGCGCGGCCTGGATATATTCCACTAACATTTGCGCCTCTTTAGGTTCCAGATTACAAGCTGACTACCAGCTTCTGAAAATTATATCAGTCCTCAACCCCTGCGTCGAGACTGCCAACGTCTATAGCGGCTGGAATAATGCCCTGCCGCCCGCCCACAAGCCTCTGTGCCGAAACCTCAAGTTGAGGCGCAAGCCTTGAGTGTGTTGGAGCCATTATAAAAGGCTCCAATGTGGGCGAAGCATGGTGCGTTAGTCAATCGGCTGGCCATGCCAGCACATAAATAATAGGACTAACGCCTGTTCGAAGAGTCAAAAATCGTTATTTCGTCGGAAAGATAGAATTTATTTTTCTTCCCTACCGTTGCCTTTCTTCATAAAGGTCACGTTCTCTTCTTCCCACGTTTGCAGGGGGAGCTGGTCGCTGGTCCAGACTTTCAGGATGGTATTGTGGTCCTTATTCGAGCGCACGATTTTTATCACCTGGCCGATAAGCTTAAATCGTTGGTGTTGGACCCAGTCATTTATTTCAATATTTTTAGGCATAAGTTATTTTTAAGGTGGTATCCGGGTATCCAAAGCACCGCCGATCACCCAAAAGAAACCCCTTTACGTTGACGATTTACCAAGTCGCCCGCTCTCAAGTGGGCGAAACATGGTGCGTTAGTCAAAAGGCTGGCCATGACAGCCCCTAATATAGGACTAATGCCTATTCGAGTGATCCAAAATGGCTGTTTCGTCGGAAAGCCAAACTTTGTCTTCCTTCCCTACCGTCACCAAAAGGCTCTCTCCGGTGTTGGTCCCGACACGAAATAGGTGCAAACTTTTCACTACTCCCTCTTCCTGAGAAACAATATGAACCACCGGGTCACCGACCTTAAATACCGCCATTAAAACCTCGCCAAAATGAAGGGGATAAAACTAGGCAATTATATCTATGTGTTGGTTGTTGACACGACCTTTTTGGGGCATTACCCAACGTCTAATACATTGTAATAAAACCCCCTTTTTTTATAATTGGAGACTGCTAAAAATTAAAAATAAAGCTACATACCACTTTTCTAATTTTATGAATTAATTGGTAAGTGGCATAGCACCGGCTTCACCATGATTATAAAAATATGAGGATCGGTGCAAAGCAGTCTCCGACCTCAAAGATTCAGCGTGAATCGTGGGGTTACAATAAAAGCCATCTAAATAAAGTCCCACTTTCAATATGAAGGAAGGAAATAAATATAAATGGAACGAGTTTGTGTTTTTATCGATGGAAATAACTTCTATTTTGGTCTCAAGCGGAATAACCGGGCGACAAGAGTTGATTACTTCCAACTAAGTTCCGCCTTGGTAGGCCCGGACCGGAAATTACAGCGGGCTTATTATTATAACGTCGCCTACGACCAGAAAAACTTCCCTGAAAAAGCTAAAACCCAGCTTCCCTTCCTGGATTCCCTCGACCGTACACCCTATCTGGAAACAAGAATGGGGCGCATGGTGCTTAACCACGATAAAAGTAGTTACCATGAAAAGGGTGTAGAAGTCTTGCTGTCCTCCGAATTGGTCTTTTACGCGGCGCGGGATTTATATGACACCGCCATTCTCGTGACCGAGGATGACGATTATTCGCCCGTAATGGAATTGGTTAAACAAACCGGAAAGCATATTGAAATAGCCCTATTTCCTGATGTTCAACCCCGGGAATTGATCCGTTTCGCCGATAAAGTGATCGACCTAGATATGGTGTTACAACAACACGCTTCTAAAATCTTCCCGGTGGATGACAATATAGGCAATAAAGTCCACTTCAATACATCCCATGAATGAGGAATTAATTATTGAGAGGGTTTTCGTCCGGTGGAGGTAAGTTTTTTGGGTTCATACCGTCGTAAATGTAATCCGACGAAACCCACTTACATTTTAGTTTTTGATTATCGCAACTTGGAGAATCGCTGCACCTTCGATTACGACTGCCTAAAATGACCTTATCCCCACGGTTAATCCGGTCTACCTCATGGATCAGGTAGATGTCCTTTTGAAGGATATAGCAACGTTTTAGTTCCTTCTTTTCCATGGCACACCCCGGCAAACACTGCTCTTATAAAAAGAATACCGCTTTAAAAAACTTTTGCATGAAACGAGTTAAATTCAAGTTTCACGATTCAATAGATTTAAAGAACAGGGGCGAATTGTTTGAGGAAGTGTGATTCCCGGTCAACTTGGATGATGTGGATGGGGTACCGGGTGCCCTGGCCGGTCTGGACGTCGGCGCTTCCCTGCCCTTTGCCGGATATGATGGATTCCCCTATTGCCAGCCAAAGGTCAAAAAGCCCTTCTTCGTCACCTACGATATAGGCCCCTTCCCGGTTGGCTGAGGAGGGATAAATATGGAGAATTCCGGGGTTTATATCCATAATACCAAGTATACTTGGTAGCCTTTATAATTCAAGATTTCTAATCTGTCCTCGTGAAAAACAACGCGGACATCAAATTCGGGGAAACCCTCAGGAAAATCAGGGTAAGAAAAGGCCTATCCCAGGAAGCTCTTGCCGAAAAGACCGGTTTGAGCCGGAACTATATCGGGAATATCGAACGCGGGGAATATAGCGTGACGGTCAAGAATACCGTGAAAATCGCCAAAGCCATGGCGATCCATCCCAGCGTTCTTTACAGTTGGTATTAAACCACCAATTACATAATCCTAAATCGGCTTGATCCAGGAAAAGCGGGAACGCAGGGAGAGAAGGTCGGGGTCCGCGCTCAACAGAGAAATCCCGCGCAAGTCGGCCAAAACCAAGTAGGCGGCATCGTAAGCCGATAAACCGTGTCGCAAACATGCCTCCAGGACGGCCGGGCGACTTTCCCCATCCATAGGAATGTAAACGCCGTTCCAAAAGTGTGACGGTCTAGAGGGCAAAAAAGGCGGTCGAAAAGTGTGACGCTCCCCGATTTTCCGGGATGATGTGGTTCCAGAAAATGGAACTACAGAAACCGGAAGGAAAAGGAGTGTACAAAGACATGGACAAATGGACGAAAATCCGCAAGAAAATCCTGGTGGAGGGCGTTCCCAAGCGCCAGGTGATGGCAGAAGAAGGCATTCACTGGGAAACCCTCAAGAAAATACTCGCCAATAGTGAGCCTCCAGGTTACCAAATGAGTCAAGAGAGGCCCCAACCGAAGGTAGGGCCTTTCCTGGGTCGGATCAAGCAAATCCTGGAGGACGACAAGCACGTCCACAAAAAACAGCGCCACAGCGCTAAGCGCATTTTTGAACGCCTGAAAGCCGAAGATGGATACACCGGCTGTTATACCCAGGTAAAAAGAGCGGTCCGGGGGATTAAAAAGAGAAATAGCGAGGTGTTCGTACCTTTGATCCACCGACCCGGCGAGGCGCAGGTGGATTTTGGGCACGCCTTGGTGAAGCTCAACGGTGTGTTGGTCAAACGTCCGTTTTTTGTAATGGCCTTGCCCTATTCGGATGCCTTTTTCGTACAGATGTTTGAGCGAGAGAGTACGGAGTTTGTGTGGGAAGGCCACATCCGGGCTTTTGAATACTTTGGTGGAGTGCCCTGGCGGATCAGTTACGACAACGCCAAAACCCTCGTGACGAAAATTATCGGGGTGCATAAACGGGTGTTGGCACGGAGTTTTCAGCAGTTGGAAAGCCACTATCTCTTTGATCACCACTTTTGCACGATACGCCGTGGAAATGAAAAAGGTGTCGTGGAAGGCGGGGTGAAATATGTCCGGCTAAATTTCATGGTGCCAGTGCCGCAAGTGGGAACCCTAGAAGAACTAAACGAACAATTGAAAGTGAAATGCCGCGAGGATCTCGAACGAAAATTGCGCGGCAAGTTCCTCCCCAAAAAACAGCTTCTTGACGAGGATAAGGCCAAATTCCGGCCTTTGCCGGCCACATCTTTTGACGCCTGTCTGAAGCAGTCCACAACGGCAACGTCCTCGTCCCTGGTGCGTTTCGACACCAACGACTATTCTGTGCCTTCGGAGTGGGCACACCATCCTGTAGTGGTGAAGGGATACATCGACCGGGTGGATGTTTTCTACAGGGACAAACGTATTGCGAAGCATGATCGCCTTTGGTGCAAGGAAGGCATATCCTTCAATCCAGTGCATTATTTGGCGATCTTGGAGGGAAAACCGGGAGCATTTGATCATGCCAGACCCCTGGAAGACTGGAATCTTCCGGAAAGTTTCACCCTTCTGCACCGCCGTATGAAATCCAAGGAAAAGCTCCACGGCGAGGGAACACGGGAATTCATCAAGACGATGAGGCTTTTGGAAAAACATTCCATGGGCAGGCTCCACCGGGCAGTGAAGAAGGCCGTGGGGATGGAGATCTATACCCGAGACGCTGTCGCTCAACTTCTCTACTCCAGGGAAGATTTCAGGCTAACCACCTTCAGCCTTGCCGGTCGTGAGCACTTGCGTCATGTTCAGGTGGCCCGGACGGATCTTTCGGCCTACCGCGAACTGATGCCCGTGGGAGGTGAAGCATGAGCGAATCAAAAAAGACCCTCTTACTGGAACATCATCTCAAAAAACTCAAACTGCCCACGATGCAGCGCGAGTACGACAAGATGGCCCAGCTCTGCCGCACTGAGCGCAGCGACTATCCCCAGTACCTTCTCAAGCTGGCCGAGTTAGAGCTTCTGGATCGGGAGCGCCGGGCCAAGGAGAGGCGCATCCGGGATGCCGGTTTTCCCGTGCTCAAGACTTTGGACACATTTGATTTCAAGGCCCAGCCCTCGATCAACCAGGAATTAATCCGGGAACTCATGCGGGGCGAGTACATGGACAAAAAAGAAAACATCCTGCTGATCGGCAACTCCGGAACGGGTAAAACCCATCCGGCCTCGGCCCTAGCCTTCCAGGCCTGTTGCCAGGGCCGAGCGGTAAAGTTCTTCTCCGTCACCGGCCTAGTGACGGAGCTTCTGGAGCGCCGGGAGGAGAAACAATTGGCCAAGTTCCACCGTCAGCTAGCCAGGCTCCATCTGATCGTCCTGGATGAACTGGGTTACGTGCCTTTCACCAAGGCGGGGGCCGAGTTGCTCTTCGAGGTTGTCAGCAAGGCCTACGAGCGGACCAGCCTGCTGGTAACGACCAACCTGCCCTTCGAAAACTGGGTGGAAATCATGGGTTCTGAGAGGATGACGGGGGCTCTTATTGACCGTTTGACCCATCGGGTGCATATTCTGGAGGCCAACGGCCAAAGTTATAGATTAACAGAATCGAAAAAACGGCTAAGGCACAAAGACAAGAAGGAAGGGTAAAGACTAAAGACAAACCAACGACCATGAACCGTAAGGCTCGTGGAAGGCGGGGGGTGTCACACTTTTGGACCGCCCACCGTCACACTTTTCAACCGGCG
>CAWCKJ010000004.1:0-1608759 GCA_963796105.1 candidate division FCPU426 bacterium | reverse complement strand
GGCAGGCCCATCCCAGCCAGGGTTGAAACCACGTCCCCTGGGTTGATTTTCCGGATCAGGTTGTTGTATTGGTCCGCGACATAGACATTCCCCGAGGCGTCGGCCGCGACGCCTTGGGGGAAAAAGAAGGACGCGATGCTCCCGGGGCCGTTATTCACTCCCGGAACCAGGGTCCCGGCAAGTTTCGTCACCATGCCGTCCGCCGTGATTTTCCGGACCAGGTTGTTCCCCAAATCCGCGACGTAAACATTCCCGGAAGGATCGACCGCGACTCCCGTGGGAAAGCTGAAGGCCGCGCTGGTTCCAATGCCGTCGCTGTAGGTCGCAGTGCCGGATCCCGCCAGGGTGGTCACCTGCCCGGTGCCGGGATTGATGGTTTTGTTTTTAGGAGCGGTGACGCTGTAGGTTTTACTGCAGGCCGTGGGAAAAAACAAAAATACCGAAAGAATCACCAGGGAAAAACCCGTTAAATAAAGGGATCGAAACATATTCTTGTCTCCAAAGAAAATCTTTTAATAGTTTATCCCTTTCACACCCGTTGGCAAATTGATATCGTCAGATTAGGAACCTAACGCGAGTTCCGCGTCGTATGGCCCCCCCGTGACATTCCCTTTTTTGTAACTGTCGTAATGGATTTTAAACTTCTTCCCAGGCGTTTCCCCGAAGGTCAAGTTTTGGTAGGCCGACAAGTCGATATTTTCTTTCGGTTTATCCTCATTCAGGTAATTTTCCAGTTCCACTAGATTGGCCGGCCACCTGGAATTTTTGATCCTGAAGCCGATGAACAACATCTTGATTTGTCCGGGGTTTTCAAGCGTTTGTGCCGCGATGGGAGTTTTGCTTTTTTCGTCCACCCAATGAGCGATATAACAAGCGAGACCTATGAGGACCAGGAGGGCATTTAAGCCGATTAAAATCTTGTGATGTGCCTTCTTCTTTTTTTTCGACAATATTGTCTCCCGTAATGAACAGCCATTATCCCCGGCACAACTCGATCTCGGTAATTTCCGCCGGCACCCCGAGACGCATGGGCGGGCCCCAATAGCCGGTCCCGCAGCTGACGTAGATATGGGAGTTCCCTTTTTGATAAAGGCCCGCGAGATAAGGCTGGAATAATTTGACGATGTAATTGAACGGGTAAACCTGACCGCCATGGGTGTGGCCGGAAAGCTGGAGATCCACCCCGAGGCTCGCGGCGTTGTCGAATCCATGTGGCTGGTGGGCCAACAGGACAAGGGCTTTTCCGGAATCGCGGCCTTCCAGCGCCTTGGGCAAGTTATAACCTGAATTTTGCGCCTAATAAAAAAACCATCTAGGAAACCATTATAGGATAAGGGTTGCGAAGCCAACTCATCCTAAAAGAGGGTCCCCCAGATGGTGAAACGTCAAGATACGCCTCAGAAATCAAACCCGCAAGTCCAGAAAAAAGCCAATCGAAACGGGAGAATCGCGCCCAAGATTACGGCCAATACTCCCGTAGGTATTTGCGAAGACCGCCTAACAGCTTTTGGCGGATTGTTGGCATTGGCGAAGATGTTCGACCTTCTTGATTTTGAGCGGGAATTCAAAAAACACTATGCCGCACCTAAACGCCTTCCGAATTTGGGCCACTACCGGATGGTAAGCGGCATCCTAATGCTTCTTTTCATCGGGTTCCAAAGACTTGGCCATTTTGCCTACCTGCGGGGTGAGGTCATGCTGTGCGGTTTACTGCGGGTTCCCTTGTTGCCGGTAGTGACAACTTTTTGGAGATACCTGAGGTCGCTGGGGATCGGGCAGTCGGCATCGTTGCTGAATCTGAGTGGGGCGTTACGGGCCAAGGTTTGGGGACAGGTGAAATATGCCCCCAAGAAGGTGGAGATCAACATCGATACCACCACCGCAACGGTCTACGGAAATATCGAGGGAAGCCGAAAAGGATACAACCCCAAGCACCGGGGCAAGAAGGGACTGAGGCCCATTCTGTGTTTTCTCCAGGAAACCCGGGAATATTTGTGCGGAACCCAAAGACGCGGAACCACCCTTAGTTCTGAGGAAGTGGCCCGCCAAATTAGACAATTCCGGCGACTCTTGCCGTCCTGTGTCCGGACGATTCTGGTGCGCGGTGACGGTGAAATGATCGGCTGGGAAAGCGTGAAAGCCTGTGAAAAAGAAGGGTTTTCTTTCATCTTCGGGAACAAGCGGCATGACCCGCCTTTCACGAAAAAGGGTTGGTACCGCCATGGAGAACACGAATACAACGAATGTGTCCATCAACCCATAGGCTGGCAACAACCAGTCCGGTTTGTGGCGATGAGGACGCTGGATGAAAAAGCGCGGGAGAAACAATTGAGCCTTCCTGAAATGGAAGGATATGTCTACCGAATCTTCGCGACCAACTGTCTGGGAGCACCCCATCGGGTGGTTGAGGAATACGACCTGCGCGCGGATGTGGAAAACCTGATTGGTGAGGCGCAACGGGAGGGGTTATTAGCAATTCCCTCTAAGAGTTTCCAAAGCCACCATGCTTTTTTCCAGATCGTGATGCTGGCTTACAACCTCTGGAGGTGGATGAAACTAATGGTGGGCCATTGTGGAAAAGAAAAGCGACCGGGAAAGAAGCCACAGGAGAAGGAACAGATCACCATGCCGGACCATACCCTTCGGATCGCACGTTTGAAGATGCTCTTTGTAGCCGCCCGAATCCAGTATCACGGCCATCGGGATGTGGTGAGGTATTCAATCCATGATGATAGGACAGCGGGCCTATTGGGTTTCCTCAAATACCTTGATCGAAAACGATTGGAAAGACCCAGGGCGGCCTAGAAGTGGCTTGGTGCAAAAAATTCTTTGCACATAAGTTCACTTCTGATGAAAATGGCCACTGTCGGGTCCCGATTCAGGCCGATCTGGCCACGGAATCGGTAAACTCGGTGCAAAATTCAGGTATAACCATGCCCGTTTCCATGGGCCGTCCAGTCATCCACGCCAGCCAGGTCGAAACTATCCTTTATGGAGACGCGCTCGTTGCGGAGGACCCTGATTCCCGAGGCTGTCAGCCACGCGAGCCAATTCTCCAAATCCCCTGTGTAATACTCATGGTTTCCCGTGATGAAAAAAACACCGTCCTTCGCCTTAAGTTCCTTGAGGGACGCTACCGATTCTCCAAGTTGGGCCAATGTCCCGTCCGCAAGGTCCCCCGTGATGGCGATCAAATCAGGCTCCATCGCGTTCACTCGGGAGACGACTTCCTGGATGAATTCCCTCCCGATGGTCGGCCCCACGTGCAGGTCGGTAATCTGGGCGATCCGGTAGGTCCCCAGCTTATCCGGAAGTTTCTTTATCAGCAATTTCACTTTTTTTAGTTGGATGGCCCTGGCTGTGGCTCCGAATAGCGCTGTGACCGACAGTCCGAAGGATCCAATCACCGCCAGGCTCCCGATCAACAACGCCAGGAAGCGCCTTCTCTCCGGGTCCAAGAGTTCCTGTTTGAGGATCGCGGGACCAGCGGCCATGAATAACCTCACGATATCCCCGACGGTCAGCAGGACCACCAGGAAAAACATCATTCCCATCCAGAAATAAACCACCCACATCACCGGCGTGGAAACGGCCTTGGGAGCGGCGCGTCCCAGGAGCATCCCCACGGGAATCATGGCCCCCAGGATGAAAAGCGCGATGGCCGCCCAGATCCTCCAGGTGTAATCCATCCCCGTGTCACGGGCCAGCCTTGCCCAGATGAAATAGTGGAGGCAGAACAGGATGAAACATGTGGTCGCCAGGAAAATGAGCATCCTCGTCAGCATGTGCATGTGTATAGAATCCCTTTCTTAATACTTCACCTCAAACCCCAGGTAGGGCAGGAACGGCAGGTCGTCCCGCTCTGATTTTTGGGTGTAGGTACTGTTGTATTGGTAACCCAGCACGTTCTTGGTCCCGAGAAGATTGACTATATCCAAATAGACCTTCCATTCCCAGGTATCGTAGGTGGTTTTGATGGATGTCGAAAAATCCAGCCTCCGGTAGGCGGGAAGCCGGGCCGAATCCGTGGGGCCGTATTGGGCCACGTAAATGGTGGTGGCCTGATTATTGACAGTTATGGACGTTGGCACCGCCGAGACCACCGGTGTGTAGGGAAGCCCCGTGTTATAGAGGATCTTCGCCCCCATGTCCCATCCCGGATTCAATTTATAGGTGCCCACCGCGATGAAACAATTGGGCTCGTCGTATTGGAAAGGAAAAATCGAACCGTCTGGGGTGTTCCGCCGTTGGGAATTGCTGAGGGAGTAGGAGATCCAACCGAAGAAGCGGTCGGTGGGCGGCTGACGGAGGAAGAATTCGATCCCCTGGACGTAACCCGAGCCGGTATTTACATAGGCCTGGCCCTGGCTGAGGACGGGGTTGGAGACGATCAAGTCGGAAAAATCCTTCTTGTAACCCTCGACCCTGAATAGAAGCCCTGATTCGTTCAGCTTTTGCTCCACACCCAAAACCGTGTCGATGGATTGCTCAGGTGCCAGGCGGGGATTTCCCAGGTTAGCGTCAAGGTAAGGCGCGCCAAGAATACGGTCCGGGGATTCGTCATAGAGGCCGAAGGAAGCCTTGAGGGTGGTATCGGATGTCAAATGATAGGCGGCCGCGGCGCGGGGAGTGACAAACACCGTCTCGTCGGAATTCACGTAGTCCGCTCGCGCGCCCAGGGAGAATTCCAATTTTTTCTCGAGAGTCTTGAACTTCTGGTCCAGGTATGCGGAAAAGTCGTCGGAGCTAACCGTACCTTGAGAAGCGACCTTGGGCGCCGTCGTCAGGTTGAAGGTCCCGTTAGGCTGGCCGTTCTGGTCAGTGTATACGGCGTAATAGGCGCTCAACTCATTGATGAAATGGTCGTATTGGACTCCCCCTTCAAGGCTGGCATCGGGATTGAAGTCATGGACGAATGAGAACTTGTCCCCGAAATCCTCGATGGAATTGTTCTCGAAAAGGCCAGGGCCCAGGGAAAAGTTCAAATAGCTGTCAGTATGGTAAAGGGCATTGGTGATCCTGTTGTGGTCGTCCAGAAGGTCCCTGAAATTGACCCCTTGGTTGTTGTAACCGTTGGTGAAGTTGAAATTCCCCACAAGGTCCGGGTCATTCGCCGCGAAGGTGGCCGAGTTCGAGATGTCCCCGCCGATGGAATCCGCGCTTCCCAGGGCCACGAAATCCCAATGCATTTTCGGGGAGGAGTTGTAGCTGTATTTGACCTGGTAGTCGGCGAAATCCGGCACCACGATGGAGGCCCCTGAGCCTGAAAAATCCTTGATGAAAAGATCCAGGTAACTCCGGCGCCCGGCGATGGCCAGGGAGCTGTCGGGAGAGACCGGCCCCTCCAGTTCGATCTCCGACAGGAATATGTTCACGTCCGCACGGAAACCCCAGCGGTCGGCCCGGGGATCCCTTTGGGTGACGTCCACCAGGCCGCCCATGGAATTCGGGAACTGGGGCCCAAACCCTCCCGAGTAAAAGTCGAGGTTCTTGACCAGGTTGGAATCGAGCGTGGATATGATGCCGAAGTGAAAAGGATAGCCGATGGGGATGTTATCTACGTAATACTGGTTGTCATTGGGCCCGCTTCCCCTAACTAAAAGCTGGCCGTTCAGCGTGCTGGTGGATACCACCCCCGGCAGGGCCTGGATGGCTTTCAAAACGTCTTCCTGGGTTCCCGGCACCTCCACCAACTCCGCCTTGGACAGGGTCTCGTGGCTGACCTGGGTTTTGGGAACTTTGGTGGTGGTCACCAGGACCTCAGGCAGGGTGAATCCATCCCTTTCCATGTAAAAGTCTTTATGGGTATTTTTATTGATGGAAAAAGTACCGCGAGCGTATTTTTTGTATCCCTCCCCCGCGACAACGAGGTGGTAGGTTCCCGTCGGCACCGAAACCTTGTAATTCCCCTTCAAATCAGTGTCCGCGGAGTAGGTTAAGGGTGTCGGAACAGGAGTAAGGTCTGGAACGGGCGTCTGCTCAGATTGGGCCTCAAGGGTGTTGGCCGCCGGTTCAGCAATTAAGGTGTTTCCCACAGCCTCCAGGAAAAGGCTTCCCCCCAGGACGGGGTCCTTGGTTCCCTTCTCCAAAATCCGGCCTGAAAGGACGTAGAAAACTTCAGCCGGTTGGGCTTGCCCGGTTTCCGTCACCACTTCGGGAGTCAGTTCCTGCCCTTGCGCGGCATATCCAAAGCCGGAGAGAAACAGGATTGATAGCCAAAAATATTTATTAGCTAATTTCAAATCAAATCCTTTGTGGTTTGCCAAAAGAACAAACTTTAAATGATTTTCCTTACTGTGCCTCTGTGTCCCTGTGGTGAAAAAGGTCTTGTTGATGTCTTTTACCCGTTGATCTTGAACCGGTACGGAATCCTGATCCTCACCGGAACAGCTTCCGAACCAGCCATGGCCGGCGTGAATGTGGATTCCTTCATGGCGTTCACCGCCGCCTCGTCGCACCCGGACCCCAAACTTTGGATCACTTTCACGTCCATGACGAAACCGCTGGCGTCGATATCCACTTGAAGCATTACCACTCCCTCGAGGTTGGCGCTCTTGGCGGCCTCCGGATATACGGCCTGGACCTGATTCTTGAATTGTGGCAATTGGCTGACTTGGGCCACCGTTCGGATCTGGCCGATTCCCTCCCCCGGGGCCGGGCCCGCTTGGGCGGACGGGGGCGGGGGTGTTGGTTCCGGTTTGGGTTTCGGGGGAGGAATCTTGCCTGTGATCTTCAGCATGGGCCTTTGCCACAAATCCTCCTTCGCCGGCTGGAAAAAGGAAGCCGCCTTGGCTTGTGCCGATTCCAAGGTGACCATGGTCAGGTCCAGGAGGCGGGGGCGCGCCACCCATAAGATCCCGAAGATGAATGCCGCGTGGATCCCCAGGGATAAAAGCCAGGGCAGGGGGCGGACGGAAAGGAACGCGGGGCTTCTCAAGGTTTCTCCACTCCCAGGGCAACCAGGGTGACGCCCGCCTGGCGCATCATGTCCAGGACCTCGATCACCTTGCCGTGGGTCACTGTGTCATCCGCCGAAAGCACGACCCTCAGTTCCGGGTTCGTGGCGGCCGACTCACGCAGGCGGTTGGTCAAATCCTCCCTCACGATCTTCTTGCCCTGGTAGAAAATATCGCCCTTGGTGTTCAGCACCACCGAGATGCTCCGGGGGAGGGACGGGTCGGAGGTATAGGCCTTGGGCAGGCGCACCGGCACGGAAGGCGTCGCGATGAAGCTGGCCGTCAGCATGAAGATGATCAAAAGAACCAGCATGATATCCACCAGCGGCACGACGTTGATCTGGGTGATCGGCTCGTCGGGATCGTGGCGGGTATGGGCCATTTCCTATTCCCTTTCCTTGGGGACGTAGGCCAGGAGCAGGCCCGAAAGCCTGTCGGCGTTCAGGAGCGAGCGCTTGACCAGGTTCTGGAAATAGTTGAAGGCGGCCACGCAGGGGATGGCGATCAAAAGCCCGACCGCGGTGGCCACCAGGGCCTCGGAGACACCCCTCATGACGACCGTCGGCCCGGAGGTTCCGGCCAGGGCCAGGTCATTGAAAGCCTTGATGATCCCCAGGACGGTCCCGAACAAGCCGATGAAAGGAGCGTTGCTTCCCAGGGTGCCCAGTACCAGCAGGTTTTTTTCCATCGCCATTTTTTCCCGGATTTTTTGGCTTTCCATGATTTGCTCCAGAGCTTCGGTCCCGGCGGAAATATTGGCCAACCCCACTTTCAAGATGGACCCGGAAGGAGACTCGGATTTTTCCACCAGTTCCTTCGCCTCCTTGAATTGCCCCTGGGCTAGCATCGCGGGAATTTTTTCCTCAAGGAGTTCCGCGTCCTTGGCTTTTTTCCGGAACAGGAAAAACCGGTCCCAGATTACCGCGATGCTCCAGATGGACAAGGCTAATAAAAGGTAAAGGACCCACTCACCCCCCAAAAGGGCGAAGGCCTTGATGGCTTGAAGCATAAAATTCCTCCTACTACGGATTTGAATGAGTGCCGCAGTATTAATAACGAACCCAGATTTTAGACGTTAAGGTTGGTTAATTCACCACGTTTTTGTTTAGCAATAGGAAGAATTGCGGCGGATTACAATCCGTTACATGGAAATCATTTTAGGCCTTAAATGGACGACGGTTAATCCAATCCAAACTTGCAATCCCCGGGAATGACTTCATAAGATGAGGGCCATGACATCACATCATTACATTTTTAAAGACACCAGGGATCGGGCGGAATATGAGCGGCTTCGGATCATCGAGGAGCTTTTCGATCCCCTCACGAAAAGACTTTTAAGCGGGATTGGCCTCCGGCCGGGTATGTCCATTTTGGAGGCGGGACCAGGCGCAGGGGGCCTGCTTGATTGGCTGTCGGAAACCGCCGGTGAATCCGGAACCGTCACGGCTATTGACCTGGATACCAGGTTCGTTGAAAAAATCCTCCTCCCGAATCTCAGGATCATCCAGGGCGACTTGACTAAAATGGACTTGGCCCGTGAAAAGTTCGACATGATCCATGAGCGCTATGTCTTGATGCACAATCCTAACTTCCCGGAAATCCTGGACAAGATGACTGCCGCATTGAAACCGGGGGGATGGCTCCTGTTGGAAGACGCGGATTTTTCGGCCGCTCGCTTGGATACGCCCCATCCGGAAATTTCCAGGGGTTTTTACGCGACCAAGGACGCGATCAAGAGTTTGTTCTCCAAAAAACACAACGATTATTCATTCGGCGGCCAACTTCGCGGCTTCCTGGCCCAACAGGGATTCATGAATATAAAGGAAGAGGCCTACGCCCCTTTGGAACAAGGGGGGAAAGGAACGGCGGAAATCATGCGGCTCTCGGCATTGCAATTGCGGGATCAGTACCTCCAGACCGGAGCCGCAACGGAATCAGACCTGGACCTGTACGTCAAAATCGCGGGCGACCCGAACCAAGCCGCGATATACTATTCGACTGTTTCAGCCTGGGGTCAAAAACCTGTTTTTTAACGAGGAGTCCTATTACATGAACCGAAGAATCCTTCGATATATATTTCTCGCGGGGTTTGTCATCAGTTTTGTCCCCCGCGCCTTCGCCGATGACGTGACCTGGAAAAACTATTTCACCTTTTACGCCGATAATACCGAGTTCTTCGAGCCTTACCGCCTGAGGGAAACCATCCTGGGCCAGCAGGGAAAAACCTGGCTGGAGGCGGGATTGGGCGGGAAGGATTTCCTGACAGCGGGCGTTTTCGCGGACTACCGCAGTGTCACGGACCCGGACTTGACGGTCAAACCCCTCATTTCCTTCGAGTACCGGGAAGGGGGCACCCAGTTGATCATGGGAAGCCTTCAAACGGTCAACCGCCACGGTTTCCTGGAGCCCCTGGAAGTCACCACCTTGGAATTCACCCGCCCAGTGGAATACGGCGCCCAATGGCTCCAAAAAGATCCTGATTTCCACGCCGATCTTTTCCTCAATTGGCAGCTCCTGAACACTCCGGGCGTTCCCGAGACCTTCGACTATGGCTGGGTGGCTAAATTCTGGCCTGACAGTCCCCTGTCCCTGGAGTTTCAATACCACGGCTACCACGAGGGAGGAAAACTTTATTACGTGACGGTTTACAACAATTACGTGCCGGCCCTGGGCCTTCGCTTCAAGACCCCGCTGGGCTCGCTCGGCGACCTCCACCTGGACGCCTTCGGGATCGCCAGCGGGACCATGAAAGACGGGTGGAACGTGAATGGGATTGATTGGGGGCAAGGCGGCTACGCCAAGGCCGCCCTGGACCCCGGGAACGGATGGGAATTCTTCGCCATCGGCTGGACGGCCCACAACTTCCTGTCCCAGGAAGGCGATTACAATTACAATTCCTACAGCCAGTACCAGAATTTCTATCAGGCGAACCGAAGCTACGAGGAAATCGGCGGGCAAAAGTCATTTCCTTTGGAGGGGGGCGCCTCTTTCGTGACGGAGGCAAGGTCCCATTGGATTGATGACTTCTGGGCCTATTCCTTCCGGCTGGCGGTTTACGCCCCGTTCGATGTGCCGGTCTATAAAAAAAAGAAAACCGAGAAAAATGAGGACCATGACTCCAACTCGTGAGAATCACACTGCCTTGAAAACAGTCCTCGCAGCCGTGTTCCTCTTGGGATGCGCGGCCCCGGCTGTCCGCGCGGACGATGTGACCTTAAGGAACAACCTCACTTGTTACGGGGACAACACCGAGTTCTTCGAGCCTTTCCGCTTAAGGGCGACCACCCTGGGCCAGCAATTCGAGAGTTATTTGGATGGGACGACCGGCGACCGGACTGGGTTTTGGGCCGGGATCTTCCTGGACCACCCCAGCGCCCAAGACACCTCCGTTGATGTTAAACCCATCCTTTCCTTCCGGTTCCATGACAATGATTCCACCGGCGTGATGGGGACCCTGCAAACCCTCCATCGCCACGGATATATCGAGCCGCTTGAGTCCACGATCCTGGAACTGACAAGGCCGGTGGAATACGGCGTCCAATGGCTTCAGACGGGGGATGTCTTCAAGATGGACGCCTTCCTCGACTGGCAGGACCTTTTAACCCCGGATCAAAGGGAGACCTTCGACTATGGAGGCACCGCGGAACTACCGGCGGCATCCTTCCTTTCCTTGATGGGACAATTCCACGGGTACCATATGGGCGGAGTCGGCTATCCCGGACCGGTTTGGAACAATTTCGCGGTGGCCCTGGGGCCTGCCCTTAAAATCCCCGGTGCGGATAAATCCCCCGATACCCTGGCGGTCATGGGTCTCACCAGCAAGACCCTCAACCTGGACGCTTATCCCGGCCCCGAAGTCGGCTGGGCCTTTTACGCCAAGGCTGTGGTTTGGCTGGTTCCAGGGCTCAACCTTTTCGGCATCGATTGGGTCGGAAAAGACTTTTACTCGGTTGAGGGAGATTCCAACTACAATTCGATCGGTTACAACGGTGTTTATTACCTTTCCAACCGCACTTATGAGGAACTCGGCGCCCAATTCATCACGGAAATCGACTCGGGCATCACCTTCGACGCGGAAGTGAGGGCCCATTGGATCGAGGATACCTCCGCCAACTCTGTACGGATCATGGCCCAAATGCCTTTCGACCTGGGCCTCGGCATTAACCTCAAGAAAACCGATTCCCAAAAGTAAACCCATCTGGCTACGCTAAAGCTTGGCCAGACAGGCGGCATGAGCCACGGATTCATCCGATTTTTTTACGCGAAGTTGCGCCGGAAAAAACTAATACAAAGCTTTGGGCAGCCGTTCCAAACCGCTTAGTGGAATGACATCCACCTTTTTGTCCAAGGAGTAGGCGGCTTCCCCCGGATGAACCACCCACAAATGCTCCAGCTTCAAATCCCCCAAGGCCATCCGCATGGATTTAGTCAAGGAGGGGGCGTCATCCATCTTAAACTCAAAGCCCCACCGTTTCCCCCCTTTCTCCACCAGCAAGTCCAATTCCGCGCCGGCATGGGTTCCCCAGAAGAAGGCGTTCCGTTCCCCCGTAAGACGCAAGACCTGTTCCAAGGCGAAGCCCTCCCAAGAAGCGCCCAGTATGGGATGGGACTCCAGTTCCTTGATGGTCCGGAGGTTTAAAAGCGCGTGCAACAAACCGCTGTCCCGGACATAGACCTTCGGGGATTTCACGAGCCGTTTGCCAAGGTTGGCGAAATAAGGCCGCAGTTGGCGCAGGACAAAAGCCCCGGAAAGCGCGTCCAGGTACCGGCGTGCCGCGTTGTGGGAGAAACCCAGGGATGCCCCGATCTCAGACGCGTTCCAAACCTGGGCGTGGTAATGGGCCACCATCGTCCAGAATCGCCCGAGGGTCGCGGCTGGAACGCGGATTTCAAGCTGGGGAATATCCCTTTCCAGGAAAGTTTGGATGAAGTTTTCACGCCAAGCCAAGCTGTCCTCTCCTGTCGAGGCGAGGAAGGAAGGCGGGAACCCCCCCCGGACCCAAAGGAGTTCCTGGTTTTTCCAACCCGCTTCCCAAGGCGCGAAACCACCCATTTCAATGAAACGCACCCGGCCCGCCAACGATTCGGAGGTGTGCTTCATCAGCCAAGGTGAAGCGCTGCCCAATAATAGAAACCGGGCTGGCAGGGGTTTGCGGTCCGCAAGGACCCGTAAGAGGGGGAAGAGGTCCGGTTTGCGCTGGATTTCGTCCAACACCACCATGCCCCGCAATCCCTCCAAGGTCCTTTCGGGATTCTCCAGGCGCGCCAAGTCCCCTCTTTTTTCCAGGTCGAAGTAATGGGACTTCCCGGTTTGGGAAACCTGCCGGGCCAGGGTAGTCTTGCCGCATTGGCGGGGCCCCAAGAGCGTGGTGATGGGGCTGGATTTCAAACCGGACTCGATCCGTTTAATAAGTTCTGGACGTTGGATCACTTTAATGGTTTCTTGAATATTGAACGACTATCGTACATATTTCAATGATCTATTATCAAGACGGCCAAACACCCTGAAATGCCCTACGACTTGGGCCCTGGCTTTAAATTTCTAAAATTCCCGGTATCCAGTGGTTCCAGAACAGTTCTAAGATTCCCGAGTTCCAGTGGTTCCAAGCCTGCCTCCCGAAGCTTAATGCGTAGGGAGGGCCAGTTCCGGGGTTCCGGGGCAATTCCGGAGTTCCGGGCCAGTTCCAGGAGTTCCAGGATTCCCGAGTTCCAAGGTTCCAGGCCTGCCTCCCGAAGCTTAATGCGTAGGGAGGGCCAGTTCCAGAAGTTCCAGAGTTCATAATCCAACGAAAGCGCGCATTCCCTCCAATTAAATCCGCGCACTAAATCCAATCCAAAGCGCGCATTTAGAAGGTGTTCGACGCGGGGTTATTCTGGTTTTAAATTCCTTTGACTGATTTATTAATTTCCGATGCTACACGGCCAAGAACCAATTCTGAAAGAAGAAAATGGTTTAGCCGTCAGGGTTGGCCTGGATTTTACGATTTTTCCGCATGGATTCTCCTTTCAAGACGATGGAATGGGAGTTGTGGATTAGCCGGTCAAGAATGGCGTCAGCTAAAGTCGGGTCTCCGATGATTTCGTGCCAATGGCTTGGCGGGACTTGGGAAGTTACCAAGGTGGATCGCCGGTCATATCGGTCCTCCAATATCTCAAACAAGTCCTTGCGTTGCTCATCGGTGAGAACCGCCGTTCCCCAATCGTCCAGGATCAAAAGGTCATAGTGGGAGAAGGAGACGAGGATTTTCCCATATCGTCCATCCGCCTTGGCCAGGGCCAAGTCTTGGAAAAGTTTGGGAACCCTCAAGTAAAGAACGTGGAACCCTTCACGGCAGCCCTGGTGCCCCAGGGCACAGGCTAGGTAGCTCTTTCCACAGCCCGTGGGCCCTGTAATCAGGCAGTTGTCATGGGATCGAAGCCAAGCGCAGGATGCCAGTGACAGGATTTTCGCCTTGTCTAGACCGCGGGGCTGTTGGTAATCCACGTCCTCCATCGTTGCCGGAAGACGTAGTTTCGCCCTTTGCAGCCTGGCGGTGAGGCGGCTGTTGGATCTCATCATCTCCTCCCGGTCCAACAACAAAGCGAACCTTTCCTCGAAACTCAAGGAACTGCATTCAGGATTTTCCATCTGCTCTTGCAGGGCCTTGAGCATGCCGGGCAATCTCAGTTGATAAAGCTTGTCCAGGGTAGGGTGTTGAAGCATACGTCCTCCTTGTGATTGATTTCAAAGCTGGTAATAGGCCGATCCCCGTACGTTGTCGTGCAGGGGAAGGGGTAAACACACCACTTGGCTTTCCAAGGGACGCTGATCCAGGCCGGTCTTGAGGATGGACTGGATGCTCCTTCGGGAAACAGCGTTGGAAGCCAAAGCGCGCGAGCAGGCGGCGTTGAGCCTCGCCGCGCCGAACTGCTTGGAAAGTTGGATAAGTCCCAGACAGGCCCGGTAACCCTGCTGGGGATGAACTTTGGAAGCCAATATCTGTTCCACGCATTTCTCGACTGAATCCCCCAGCGAATGAGCCCAGCGCAAAAGTCTTTCGGGGCTCCAATCCCCGTAGTCCTTGTGATTCTTGGGCATATGGTCCTTGCAGGTAGTGTGATAGCCTTTCACGAAGGACCGTAAATGGCTGGCCACCCGCTTGTGTTGGTGGAAACATTCCACGATGGAGGATGTGGTTCGAACCCAAATACTTTGGCCGACCAATTGGTAGGGAATGCTGTAATAGTGTCGGTCGATTTCGACGTGGTAGTCGATATGCACCCGGGCTTGTTTCCATTGGGCGAAGTCGTAGGGAACCTCAGGAAGAGGCTTCAAAAGGGGCTTTTCCAGCTCCTCAAAGAGGGACTTTCGGGAACCGGGAATCTTCTGGAAGGGTTTGGCATTGAACTTCACCAAAAGCTCGGCGATGGCCTCGTTGAGGTCGGCGAGGGAGAAAAATTGCCGGTGGCGAAGAACCGCTAGGATTTGACGCTCGATATCCTGAACGCCTTTTTCTACCTTGGCCTTGTCCCTTGGTTTTCGGACCCGGGCCGGAAGGATGGCAGTACCGTAATGGTTGGCGAGTTCCTGGTAGGTGGCATTGGGTTGGGGCTCATAGCGGCAAGGACGGGTAATGCCGCTTTTGAGATTGTCGGGAACTATCAACTCGTGGATACCACCGAAGAATCTGAAAGCCCTTTGGTGGGAGGCGATCCAATCTGGAAGTCCCTGGGTCCAGGTGGCCTCGGCATAGGCGTAATTACTGGCGCAGGACACGGCCACGAAGATTTGGGCTTCACGAATTTCCCCGGTCAAGCGATCCACAACGGGCATGGTTAGGCCGGCGTAATCGACCATTAACTTTTCACCGGCCTTGTGGTCCAACCGCATGGAAACATCCAAGGTTTGGGTCCAGTCCCGGTAGAGCCCGAAGAAACGGCTTCGCAGGTATCCATCGGGATGGATATTCTTGTACTCTTGCCACAAGAGCTCCATGGTAACGCCCTTGCGTTTAAGTTCCTGGTGGATTTGATTCCAGGTGGGCAGGGGTCTGGATTTATTTCTGGGTTCGATGGGACCCGAGGGGAATAGTCGTGTTTCCAACGTGGCATCGTCCAAATCGGCTGGAAGCGGCCAAACCAACCCGGCTTTCTGCGCCCTGATGATATATTCCCGAACAGTTGTTTCGCCTAGTCCACAGCCTCGGGCAATATTTCGAAGACTCAGCCCCTTCTCGTACTTCAACCGCAATACTTCCCTGATTTGACGCATGGATGAACGCTCCCTTGGCATTCCGACCTCCTTGGTTTTGGAACAACCAAAAAAGGCCAAGAATAACCCTGTTGAAGGTTATCCCGCATCGTTCGCCCTCCCTTCAAACCCTAGAAATAGCTTTCTAGGGGTGCACGCTTTCGATTGGATTAGGTGCGCGCTTTGGATTGGATTTAGTGCGCGGATTCGATTGGATTGGGTGCGCGCTTTCAATTGGAATATGCATCCAGAGTTCCAGGATTCCTGGGTTCCAAGGTTCCAGGGCAGTTCCAGTGGATCCCCTGCCCGCAAGTTTCGGGAGTCCTGCCCGCATGTCCTGGTAGCCCTGCCCGCAGGTGTTGGTAGTCCTGCCCGCAGACGTCGGTAGGCCTGCCCGCAGGTCCCAAGACCCTGCCCGCACATGCCAGTAGCCCTACCCGCAAGTTTCGGGGGTCCTGCCCGCAGGTGCCGGAAGCCCTGCCCGTAGACGCCAGTAGCCCTGCCCGCAGACGCTGGAAGTCCTGCCCGCAGGTCCCGAAACCCTGCCCGCAGGCACAGGAAGCCCTGCCCGCAGACGCCGGGGATCCCGCTCGCATGGAGAGGGCCTATCGGCATAGCTGGGTGAATTTTTCAATAAATCACCCCTTTGGCTGAGTCTCTGGGACCCTGTGCCGATCTTTCGTTTGTTATTATTGAGATCGGTACGATACCAGCCTCTTTAAAAGCTTAGTGGAAGGCTGGCATGTGGTGAATATTGGCTTTCTGCCCACATTTCCGTCGATAACCCGAGATAACCTGGTGACACCTACCGTCATTTTGCCCCGAGTCGGTGCAAGACTTGTGCTGGTAAGTTGCGCGATTCCGCAAAAGTTGCGCGATTCGATTCCCATGGGTGTTATCTGTCCAGCCGCTGGACAGTTCTGTGGTCGCAAGCTAATAAATACGGCAATTTTGCCCAGCGGCTGGGCAAGCTTCAGGTAACACTGACCGCAGAAGTCATTCATTTATGGTCAATTGAGTGGAAGCCTATGAACTTTCGGCCATTGCCAGAAAACCTTCAGATATCGCTTTGTTTCATCAACCATAAATACCGTTAATTTCTTAGCTTTTTTCCAAAAATAAAATATAGGCAATAAAACCCCATAATGCCGTCTATAGGGTAGAAAATAGGGTCATATTGCTTTGCCAAATGACCCAAATTCGGATTGCCGGTCAGATTCGGAGGCAAGTATGATTCAAAAATTAGTTCTGCAAACGCTAACTATTCTGGTTTTGTCGGTTTTTACCATTATGGCTGGATGTTCCAGAAATATTAGTACCCCTTCCATGCCAAAGCAGTTTGACATGCCTATCCGAACAACGCTTGCGCAGTAATGGGTTTTGCCAAAGCGCAAGCGGTTAAGGCCCGGTGAAATAAGGAATCTGGGTCATGGCGACGATTGAACCGATAAGTATATTCGCTCAAGTATCCAGGCAGATATTTCACGTTGACTCCATGATGGGTTCCTAGGATCCAAGCCTTGGCGTTGGAAATGAATCGGTGGACCCAAGGTAACCAGTGATTTAACACCACTGGGTCATTGGCTGTTACCTGGTACTCCACATCCACGTTTTCCAAGTTTCTCAAGCTGGGACTGGCATCCGTGTTTATCATGGCGCCTTTCTGGATTGCTTGATCGACGAATGCTTGGGCTTCCCACTTGGTTTCTGCGGTCACCTTTATCTTTGCAAAACCCGCTTTCTCTTTTTTGCGCCCTTTCTCATCTATCCATTCTTTGCTTTCAACCGCCACCAGCACTTCAGCCTGGTTTTCCTTTTCTCTCTTGCCGAATACAGCCGATTCTTGCGGAAATGTATATGTCGGGGATACAGGCAATAATCTTATCCGAGAAATTACACCTGGAGGAGTAGTTTCGACTCTGGCAGGAGGAGGACCAGGTAGTGCCACAAATGGAACTGGAACCGCTGCATCTTTCTATTGGCCTAATGGAGTCGCAGTTGATGCTTTTGAAACTATTTATGTTGCGGATAGTAACAACAATCAGATCCGAGAAATTCAATAAAATTTAGTTCTCTAATTTTCCTTCGGTTCATATTTCCAACAAAACCAAAATGGTTGCCCTTGTTTCTCCAGATCCGCTTGCCCTTTCCGGCCCTAAACCTTAAATTTCCACGCTATGGATTTTTTATAAAAGACGGCTCGCCGTCCGCAGCCCCCGCAGCCTTCAAGAACGGCTCTTCAAGCCGCCACTCGTATTTTCCACAGCCCTCTTTCATTGAAAAGACGGATGTCCAGGTAAAGTTCACGAGTACACAGCCAGCCCCGATAAAAGCCCAGGGCAAATATTGGCTGGTGAAATTCGGGAAGAAGGGGGAAGCGGCTTGAGGGAACTTTTCGCGAAAGAAAGGCTTGAAAATAAGTAATATATATATTACTCTAGGCCCAGGCATGGAAAACCACTCTTTTGAAGTGAAATTTTTGGAAGTTGACGGAAAAGAGCTTTACAAAGAGTGGCACCGTCGTTTGAAGGATAATACCGCCAAGGAACGCATTCAGACGGCGATTAACGGAGTTTAAAATGAAATTCAGGTTAATTGACCACAAAGAATATTTATTCGAGGAATTGAAAAAACCCGCAAGGCGGATTGGATACATCAACGCCGCTTGGGAAACCGGGGACTTTAAATACTTTTTAAGAGCCTTGAAGAACGTGGCAGACGCCCTGGGGGGGATGAAAAAACTTTCCCAAGAAACACAGTTGGCCAGGGAAGCCCTCTATACCACGCTTTCCGAAAAAGGAAACCCAACCCTTACCAGTCTTGAAAAGATTCTTCATGCCTTTGGAGTGCGGATTGTTTTCGCGAAGGAACTTGTCCGCGGTAAAAAGAGCGCCTAAAATCCTCTCATCCATAGAGTAAAGCTTCCCCATGATGAACCGATCTCATTTCTTCCAATCCTTATTCATGTTTTTCCTTTTAATAGCCGGAGCATTCCCGGCGTCAAGGGATGACCCTTCGGGTCACCACTTGGCCGGGGTAGAATCCCCGGCCAAGTACACGGCTAGTCCCCGGCTAAAGCCGGGGCCTGAAATCAGCCGGTCAGCGGAGGATTCCCTCGGTTTGGGCCAACAGGCCTTGATAAACCGGGACTTTGCCTCGGCCCTCGTTTATTTCCGGCAAAGCGCCAAAAAGGGCGTTCCCGCCGGCCAATGCGCCTTGGGTTTGATGTTCGAGAAAGGCCTGGGGGTCAAAAGGGATTACGCCAAGGCGAAGCTTTGGTTCGAGCGCTCCGCACGAAAGGGCGACCCGGGGGGCCAAAACAACATGGGCGTTCTCTACCATTCAGGTTGGGGAGTGAAACGCGATGACTCCATGGCCGTTTCCTGGTTCAGGAAAGCGGCCAGGGGAGGCCTGGGCTCGGCGCAAATGAACCTGGCCTTGATGGCCGCGCAGGGAGAGGGCATGGAAAGGGATTGGGACGAGGCCTATTACTGGTTCCAAAAAGCCGCCCGGCAGGGGGATGAGGAGGCCCAGGTCAACCTGGGACAGATGGCTTCACTCGGCGAGGGAACCCCCAAGGACCTGGTGGAGTCCTATAAGTGGTTCTTGCTGGCCCTGAGGCATGACGGCCTGGAAGCCGGCAAAACCGCGGAGCTTCAGGATGAAATTAATTGGCTGAAAAAACGCTTGAGCGCCGGGCAAATAAGCGAGGCCAAAAAAAGGGCGGATCAATTCAAGCCATCCCCAACGGACGTTGTTACTCCATCAATAGATCAAAAAAGCAAATAGCCGGCGCGCCCCTAAATTAAGAACTTCTAACAAAAATTCTTTCACCACAGGCTGTCTTCGACAGCGCACAGAGGCACAGCAAGGAAATGCCATTAATCAAAAGAAATCAAAACGTCTTAATGTGTGATTGGCAGAGCAATTTTCCCAAGCCTGTAATTTCGTTAGATCTTCTAAATCGAGAATATGAAACGCAAGTTCTCATCCATCGAAGCATTGACGGGAATTAATTAGGCGTATAGCATTGTTTTCATGTCTTCCTACTTAAAAATAATACTCGGTTTACTAATCCTCTGCCTGGCTTTCATGGCCGTTCCCGGCGTCACTTGGACTGATGACGCCAATAAGGCTTCAACGCCCACCGTCGCTGTCCCGCCCGAACAGACTCCCCCGCCCAACGCCCTGCCTAAAAGCTGGACCGGCGAGAAAATTTACACCTTCGACACCGTCTTGGGGACAAAAGGCACGGGCCCGAACGAACTCGACGGTCCTGAGGGAATTTTCGTGAGCCCCGACGACAAGCTTTACATCGCGGACACCCAGAATAGCCGCATCCAGGTGTGGACCTGCGACGGACAGCCCCTCAAATCCATCGGCTCCCGGGGCCCCGCCGCCGTCTGGCGCAATGATCCGCAATTCGACCATCCCGCGGGGGTGATGGTGGCGCCCGGCGGCCAGATCTACGTCGCCGACACGCTCAACCACCGCGTCGTCGTGCTGGACCCCGACGGCCTCGTCAACCTTTCCTGGGGAAGCCTGGGGACCCACCACCGCCAGTTCGACAATCCGCGCGTCGTGGCCAGGGACCATTTCGGGAACATCTGGGTGCTGGATTCGGGGAACTCCCGGGTCTCCAACTTCACTAACATGGGGAAATTCAACTTCACATGGGGGACTTACGGCACCCAGGACGGTTTCCTCAACCTTCCCCTGGGAATGGCCTTAAACGGCATCGACCAGGGGATCCTGGCCGACACAGGTAACTTCCGCATCCAGGTCTTTAACGACCGGACACCGGCCAGCATCGAGGCGTCGCCGGTCAGCACCGATTCGGGCGTCGTCACGATCGAGCCCACCCCCACCAGCAACAGCCCCGTCACGGTCATGGGCTGGTATGGGGACGGTCCCTACCAATTCAAGGAGCCGGCGGGGGTGTGCATGACCAAATCCGGCATGATCGCCGTGGCCGACGGCCAGACCGGCCGGGTGGAATTCATCAACGGGCGCTTCGACTTCGTCGGCCAATGGCGGGCCGAGGACGAGAACTTGAAACTAGCCGCCCCCCCGAGGTTCCGCGGTGTGGCCTGCGATTCCAAGAACCGTCTCTATATCACGGACATCCAAAACAACTGCGTCATCCGGCTTAAGTTGATCAAACCCGATGAGCCGGTGATAGCGCCGGCGGGGAATCCCGGCGCGACAGCGACTCCACTCCCGCCCCCCACCCCCACACCGGAGGACACCTCCCCTTATGGGGGGCAGGGTTTTCCTATCCGATAGAATCGCCCGGTGGTTAAACCCGGAGCGGTTCAATTTCGGATTTATGTATTCCAATCGGGCCGTGGTTTTCCAGCCCGCCTTTTCCAAAGGTTAAGCCTTTAAATTAACCATAAGTTCCCTTTTACCCCTTGCCGTTTCGGTCCCATTCTCCTTACACTATCACGGTTATCTAAGCCAAAAATAAAGCCAACTCGGACCTGAAAAAGAATGGGTTTGTTTAAGAAAAAAATCTCGATATTCCTGGCCTGTTCAGCCCTCGCGGCATTCCTGGCCATCCTGACGATTGAGACTTTCCACCATCACGAGAGCTTGGAAGGCAGTGACGACTGCACCATTTGCAGTTGGCAGGTGACAGGCTCCCAGGCCCCTTCCACGCCCGCCCCTCCCCCACCGCTCATTCCCATTCTCCTAGTCTCTCTTGTTTTTTTCTTCCAGCCTTTCGTCTTCTCATTCCATTTCATCTCTCCCTCCGGCAGGTCCCCTCCCAAAAACCTCCTGTAATTTAGAAGTTCATTAACGGCTTAAATCAAGCCGATTACACGGGAGGAATTATGTCCAATCGCTTTAAATTATTAGTATTCATCTTCACCCTCACTTTGGCGCCGGCTTTCTCGCAGGCCCAAACCCGCTCGATCATCTCCAACCTGGCCAACCCGGCCATCGGCATGAGCGCGCTTTTCCTGGGGCAGGCGGCCCCCAACCTGAGCGAGCCCATGGGTATGCAGTTC
This sequence comes from candidate division FCPU426 bacterium, assembly GCA_963796105.1. GTDB lineage: Bacteria > Oederibacteriota > Muellerivitia > Muellerivitales > Muellerivitaceae > CAWCKJ01. The sequence continues at coordinate 1,587,559 of CAWCKJ010000004.1, read as the reverse complement.
CAGGAGGCAGAGCTCAGCGTGATTTCAACGGTGGACCCCTACTGGACCCTGACGGCCAATTTGGTTTTCGCGGCCGACCCGGCCCACGGAATTCCAGATACCGTTGAAGCCGAGGAAGCCTACGCCACCTGCGAAAGCATCCCGGACCTGCAATTGAAGGTCGGAGAGTTGCGGGCCCAGTTCGGGAAGCATGGCCAGTTGCACACCCACGCCTTCCCTTTCATTCAGTCCCCCATCGTCATGGGCAATACCATCGGCATGGAGGGTTTCAAGGACGCGGGAATCCAGGCATCCTGGCTTACCCCCTTCCCTTGGTTTTGCGAACTGACCGGCGGGGCCTATACCCCCGTGGCCAATGACGAAACCGCGAACGGCGGGCAGGGCAACCATCCCCTGGATTTCGGCTCCAATTCGCAGGACAACATCCCCTACCTGGCCCACTTGAAGAACCTCTTCGACGTGGACGAGAACACCACCATGGAATTGGGCGCTTCCGACCTAACAGGCATGGGGGTTGACGGCCTTCACCACGCGGTCTATGGGGCTGACCTGACTTTCCGGAACGTTCCCTTGCGGCGGTCCAACCAGAACGGCTGGATCCTCCAGGGGGAATACCTCAAGAAGGTTTCCTACGACGACGGCACCTACAACCAGGAGTCGGACGGGTGGTACGGTTCCTTCCAGTACCGGTTGAGCCAGGAATGGTGGACCGGAATCCGCGCCGAGGAATGCTTCCACACCGTGAACGATTTGGCGGTGGACCCCACCGAAAACTCGCTCACGGGACACGTCCAGCGGGGCACCTTTGACATCGCTTGGCTGGCCTCGGAATTCTCGGAAGTCCGGGCCGACTACAGCTACGCCCGCAACGACGCGGGGCAAGTGGACAACCGGGTGATGCTTCAATTCAACTACGTGATCGGGTTCCACCCGCCTCACTCTTACTAAAAACAGAGAAAGGCAATTTTGAATTAATGAAATTTCCGTTTCTCGGAAATCCCAACAATTTAAAACTTTAAATTCAAAACAAAAAATCAGATACAAACTTAAAAAAGGAGAAAAAGATGAAATTTACAAAAGCAATCATGACGGTGATGTTAGCCTGGTTTTTAGCCCTGCCCGCCTTCGCGGACCTGAAGGTGGCCACAGCGTTGGAGGACCTAGCCTCCGTGGCCCAGGAGGTGGGAGGCAAACACGTGACGGCCACGAGTCTTTGCAAGGGATATGAGGACCCGCACTTCGTGCCGGCCAAGCCCAGCCTGATGAAGGCCATCCAGAACGCCGACGTGTTCATCTCGGTGGGCCTGGAACTGGACGGGGGCTGGCTTCCCCTGGTTCTTCCCGGAAGCCGCAATCCCAAGATCCAGGCCGGGGCCAAGGGTTTCGTGGACGCCTCCGAGGGAGTCAACGTCCTGGAGAAACCAATCGGGACCGTCAGCCGGGCCGAGGGAGACGTGCATCCCCTGGGGAACCCGCACTATTACACCGACCCTCTCAACTTGAAGGTCGTGGCCGACCACCTGGCCCAGGTTTTTTCCGACCTGGACCCCGCAAACGCCGCCGATTACGCGGCCAACGCCAAGGATTTCGACGCGAGAATCGACAAAGCCTTGGCCGGATGGAAAAAAGCCTTGAAACCTTACAAGGGGGCGCAGGTCGTGACCTACCACAAGAATTTCGATTATTTCATCGACCGCTTCAGCTTGAAACTTTTCGGGACGGTGGAACCAAAGCCCGGCATCCCGCCCAACCCGCGCTACTTGAACGAGACAGCGGAGGCCATGAAAGCGGCGGGCGTGAAGGTGGTGCTGTACCAGCCCTATTACGAGGCTGACGCGGCCGAGCAATTGGCCAAGAAGGCGGATGGGACCGCCTATGAGATCCCCACCGAGGTCAAGGGCGTGCCGGAGGCCAAGGATGTCTTCTCGAAATTCGATTTCATCGTGTCCACGCTGGTTAAAGCCTTTTCCGGAAAGTGAGGTAAACCATGTCTAACTTCTTCTCGGTCATGGCATTGCCGATGCTGGCGTGCCTTCTCTTGGTGTTGATTCTTCCATCTTTGGGCCAGCACGTGCTGGCCCGGGGGGTCATTTTCGTGGACCTGGCCCTGGCCCAGATCGCGGCCCTGGGCCAATCGGTGGCTTTTCTCCTGGGAGCCGAGCCCCACGATCCAGCCACCTATTACTGGTCTTTCGGATTCACCCTGCTGGGGGCGGCCCTATTCAGCTTCCTCTGGGACCGGAACCATTCGGTCCTGCAAGAGGCCTTCATCGGGATCGCTTTCGCCTTCGCCACCGCCACGACGCTTCTTCTGCTCGCCAACTCGCCCCACGGGGCCGAGCACGTGCAAGGAACCTTGAGCGGGGAGGCCTTGGGCTGGGTGACCTGGAAGGATATCGCCATCATGGCGGCCTTTTACGCTGTGGTCGGGATTTTCCTTTACCGCAAGCACCATACCCTGATGCTTTGCTCCTCCGACCCCAAGCTGGCCCAAAGCCAGGGCTTGTCCCTCAAGCTGTGGGATTTCCTCTTTTATATGGCTTTCGGGTTCGTGGTGACGGACGCGGTGCGCGTGTCGGGCGTATTGGCGGTATTTTCGTTCCTGATCGTGCCGGTCGTTTGCGCCAATTTGATGGGCCACAAGGGACATCACAGGCTCTATTGGGCTTGGGGGATCGGCTTGGTGGTTTCCCTGCTGGGCTCCACCTTGTCCTACGTCAAGGATTGGCCCATGGGGGCGACGATCGTGTGTTTCTTCGGGATGGCCGTGATCCTGATTTCCATCGCGACCCGGATGAAAAACGCGGATTGATTAGCGCTTAAACAATTAAAATCTGTTTTTAATTGAGGTTTTATTTTCAGGAAATGACCAATTAACGTTTCAATTTCTTTTTAATGCTTTTTTCCACCTTTTGGGCCAAAACCACGGCCATAGCGGCCTTCTTGGGATCGACTCGCTGGGCATCGTCGGGATAACGAACCAATACCCCATAAGGCGTCAATACCGTGGTTGGCTTAAGGTATTGAGCCAGCTTTTTATCGGTGCTCGCGATAAAGCCCAATAATTCGCGGATGTTATGGGTCTTTGGAAATTCTATTTGCCGGCTGACAAGGAAGGCTTTCAAGTATTTTTCAGCGGCTTGTTGGCAATGGAATGCGATGGCATCCCAAAAAGGGGTGTTTTCAGCTAGGAGAAATTCCGCAAGGCGAATATCAGGATCAGCCTTTTGAAGCCATTCATCCACAAGCTTTCGGGTGACTTTATCAGGCTGTTTTGGCATAAATGACTTTGCCGTACTTGTTGGCGGGGAAAGCAAGACCCCCGATATGGTTCTTGGTTTCCTCGAACCTTTCCAGGGGCATGACGATGACGTCGAAAGGATAACCCAAGCCATTCAAAGCGGTGTCGATCTTGACGCTTTCGCTAAGCGCGTCCTTAACGCCCTTCTTGACGATTAATAAATCAATGTCGCTATCAGGAAGCATACGGTTGGTCGCGGCTGATCCGAAAAGGATAATCTTATCGGCTTTATAAACCTTAAGAATGCGCCTGACTATTTTTTTTACGACGTCCTCATTGATTCCCACGGGTTTCCCCCAAAATATCCCACGAATATGCGGCCCAGAAATGTGCTCATTATATTCCACAAACCATTACCCGAAAACATCTATCCCCCAACGTCGAGAGTTTGCGATTTTGATACCCAGACCGCTTAGTGGGCTTCCAGCCAGGTCCTGCCGGTACCCACATCCACTTTGAGGGGTACTTTCAGTTTCATGGCGTTTTCCATCTCATGGACGATCATTTTCTTGGCGTCCTCGGCCTCGTTCTTGGGCGCCTCGAAAACCAACTCGTCATGCACCTGCAGAAGCATTGCGGTTTTCATTTTCTTCTGTTTCAGTTTCTCATGCAACCGCACCATGGCCACCTTGATAAGGTCCGCGGCCGACCCCTGGATGGGCGTGTTCACAGCCATGTGTTCCGCGTTGATCCGAAGCCCGATGTTGGCGGAGTGGATTTCCGGGATGTGTCTTTTTCTTCCCAGGATGGTCGAGACGTAATTCTGTTTCTTGGCCAATTCCACCTGCTCGGTGGTGAATTTCTGGATGCCCGGGTACTTGGCGAAATAATCCTCGATGAATTTCTTGGCCTCAACCATGGAAACGCCGTTCTCCCTGGCGAGGCGCTGGGGACCCATGCCGTAGATGACCCCGAAATTGATGGTCTTGGCCTGGCTTCTCTGCCCCGGCGTGACCTTTTCCAATGGCACCCCGAAGATCAGCGAGGCGGTGCGGGCATGGACGTCCTCCTCGTTCTGGAAAGTCTCGATCAAATTCGGGTCCTCGGTGATGTGCGCCAAAACCCTCAACTCAATCTGGGAGTAGTCGGCCGAGATAAGCGTCATCTGGCCGCCCTCCGCCACGAAAGCCGCGCGGATCTTCCGGCCGAATTCCGATCGGATGGGTATGTTCTGCAAGTTGGGGTCGGTGGAGGAAAGCCGGCCCGTGGCGGCCACCGTCTGGTTGTAGGAGGTGTGGATGCGGCCGTCCTGGGGATGGACCAGCGTGGGCAAGACGTCCAGGTAGGTGTTTTTCAACTTGGAAATTTGCCTGAAATCCAAAAGCATGTCCGCCACCGCGATGCCCTTGAGGGACTCTAGCACGTCCACGTCGGTGGCATAGCCTGTCTTGGTCTTCTTCACCCTGGTGCCTGAGATCTTTTGCACCTGCATTTTCTCGAACAGGATTTTTCCCAATTGCTGGGGTGACCCGATGTTGAACTCCTCGCCCGCTTCCTTGAAGATCTTTTTGGTGAGCTTTTCCAGCTCTTCCCCGGCTTCAGCCGACAGTTTCTGGAGCAGTTTCACGTCAATCGAGATTCCCCGGCGCACCATGTCCCCCAGGACCATCACCAGGGGCAGTTCCACCTCCTGGTAAAGCTGCTCCAAACCCTCTTGTTTGACGCGGGGCGAGAAAAGGGCGTGGGCCCGGAAAGTGAAGTCCGCGTCCTCGCAGGCGTATTGGGTGATGGCCTCCAGGGGAACCTTGTCCATCGTGATCTGCCTCTTGCCGCTTCCGATCACGGCCTCGGTGGGAATCTTGGTGTAGTTGAAATGCTTGAGCGCCATCGCGTCCAGGTTGTGCTGGCGGCTGGAGGAATCCAGCAGGTAGCTTTCCACCATGGTGTCGAAGGCGAATCCCTGGGGCTCGATGCCGTGGGTCTTGAAGACCGCCCAGTCATACTTGCTGTTTTGTCCGCCCTTCCTGATTTTCGGGTTTTCCAGGAACGGCTTGAGGATCTTCAGGACCTTGTCCCTCCCCAGTTCCTGGTTGAGGGGAATGAATACCGCTTCCTTCTCTTTCCAGGCCAGGGAAACGCCCACCAGTTCCGCGGACAAGGGGTCCAGGCCGGTCGTTTCGGTGTCCACCGCCGCCTCCCCCGCTTTCGCGGCGGAGTCCAACGCCTCCTGGATCGCCTCCGGGGTGAGGAGTGCCTTGTACTTAGAGGAGACGATCTTGATCTCCGGAACGAAGTCCCCCTCAGGCGCCTTTTCCTTTTTGACTTTCTGCTTCGGTTCCGCTTTTTCTTTTTTCTCCGCCCCCCCCTGGAGGCCGTCCGAGTATCGCTCCACGCGGGACAGCAACCGGTTGAACTCCAATTCCTTGAAGAGTTTCTTGATCTCCTCCATGTCCGGCTTGCCGCAAACCAAGTCCTCCAGCTTTTCCTTGATCGGCACCGCGCACTCGATGGTGACCAGCTCTTTGGAAAGTTCCGCCAAGGGTTTGTTTTTCAGGAGGGTTTCCCTCAATTTGGGCTTGGAAACCTTGTTAACGTTCTGGTACAGGTTGTCCAGCGAGCCGAACTCGTTGATGAGAACTGAGGCGGTTTTCTCCCCGATGCCGGGAACCCCCGGCACGTTGTCGGAGGCGTCCCCCATGAGGGCCAGAACGTCGATGACCTGGTCGGGCCTCACCCCGAATTTTTCCAGAACTCCCTTCTCGTCCACGATCACCATGTCGTCGGGTTTCTTTGGGTTGTACATCTTCACATCGGGGCCGATGAGCTGCATGAAATCCTTGTCCCCGGAAACGATAAAACTTTGGATATCTTCTTTTTTAGTCCTGGTTACCAGGGTTCCGATCAGGTCATCCGCCTCGAAACCGGGAAGGACCAAAGACGGTATGTTCAAGGCTTTGACCACCTTGTCGATATAAGGTAGGGACTCGGCCATGTCCTCCGGCATCTTCTCCCTGGTGGCCTTGTACTCCTTGTAGCGCTTGTGCCGGAAGGTGGGCTCCCGGGAGTCAAAAATCACGGAAAAGAATTCCGGTTTTTCCTTTTCCAGCAAGGTGAGCAGGATGTTCAAAAAACCGAACACCGCCGAGGTGTTCAATCCGTTGGCGTTGGTAAGGGGATTTTTGATGAAGGCGAAATAGGCCCGGTAGGCTACCGCGGCGCCATCCAGGAGGAATAAACGGGGTTTAGGCATTTTGAAATCTTTCGAGATTATGAATTAAGGCCGCAGCCTGAATATTTTCCAATGTAAAAGCAAGGAACGGGGGCATGTTACCCCCCCTGAGCACAGAGTCAAGGCCCCCTTCGGGAGCCTAAATGAAGGTGTTTTTCAAGCGAAGAACCGGTTGGAGGAACAAGAATAAATAAAAAATGGTTCATAAAGACATTTTTTGAAGGATTTTCAGGGCTGAAGCGGGAAACGTTTTTAGGAATGGTTAAACAGGAACCCCGTATTTCCTCTTCGCTTCCTCGGTCATGTTCTCGATGTCTTCCATGATCAACCGGGCGCGCACGTTTTTCACCCTTCTCAATTCCCCATCCATCAAGCCCTTCAGCCTGCCCCTGAGCATGTCGGAAACCTTCCGGGGCGCATACAGGTAAATATCGACCCCGTCATCATGGTAGTTGCCGTAATCAGCCCGGAAGACGGCCTGGGGAGCGAGTCGTTTGGTTTCAGCTTCGATTTTTTTAGCGACGATTTCTGCCGCGGTCTGGGGCACTTTTCACTCCTTAAAAAAGTTGGATTAAGGAAGGGATCAAACCCAAACAAATATTTCCTTCATAAAATAATTTAACACATCCACTTTGAATGTCAACGATACCCGGATTTGCGGAACATATTCAAGATCCGGTCCAGATCGTCCAGGGAATAATACTCGAAGGAAATAGTTCCCTTTTGTTTTCCGGAGGTCCGGATGGAAACTTTCGTGCCGAGCCAGTTGCGGAGGTTTTCCTCCAATTTTGTCAAATTGGGGTCTTTTAAACCGCCCGAGGTTTTTGTTTTTCGCGTCGTGCCCTTTTGGTTTTGCAGCCATTTCTCGACGTCCCTGACCGGGAGTCCTTGCTGAGAAATTTTTTTCGCCCATTTCAATTGTTCCTGCGGGTTGGAAAGGGCAGCGAGAACGCGCGCGTGGCCCGCGGTGATTTGGCCCGAGGAAAGCATGGACTGCACCTCGGCCGTCAGCTTCAACAAGCGCAGTGTATTGGCCACGGTGGCCCGGTCCTTGCCGACCTTCTGGGCGATCTGCTCCTGGGTCATGTTGAACTCGTCCTGGAGCCTTTGGTAACCCGCGGCCTCCTCCAGTGGGGACAGGTCGGTGCGTTGGAGATTCTCCACCAGGGCCATTTCCAGGGCCTCGACGTCGGAGACCTGGACCTCCACCGCCGGGACCGTGAGCATGCCCAGTTTCTGGGCGGCGCGGAAGCGGCGCTCCCCCGCGATGATCTCCCAATGGTCCCCTTTTTTCCGAGTCAGGATGGGCTGGAGGACGCCCTTTTCCCGGATGGAATGGATCAATTCCTGAAGGTCTTCCGGCCGGAAAATTTTCCGGGGTTGAAAGGGGTTGGGTTTGATGAGGGAAAGGGGAATCTGCAGGGCTTGGCCTTTTTTATCCTCCGGGGCCTTTTTGGGTATCAAGGCTTCCAAACCGCGGCCGAGGGCTTTCTTAACCATTGCGGACGACCTCCTTGGTGAGATTGAGATAGGCTTGGGCCCCGCTGGACCGGATATCGTAAAGGATGATGGGTTTTCCGAAAGAGGGCGACTCGGAAAGCTGGACGTTCCGGGGAATCATCGTATTGTACACCTTTTTCCCGAAGAACTTTCGAACCTCGTCGGAAACCTGGGAGGAGATGCGGGTCCTGGAATCCACCATGGTCAATAGCGCCCCCTCGATTTCAAGGTTCGGGTTCAAGCTTTCCCGGACGCGCTCCACGGTTTCCATGAGGGAGCTCAAGCCCTCCAGGGCGTAATACTCGCTCTGGATGGGAATCAGGACCGAATGGGCCGCGGTCAGGGCGTTGAGCGTCAAGAAACCAAGGGAGGGGGGGCAATCGATGAGGATGTACTCATACTCGTCCTGGACCTGGGCCAGGGCCTTTTTCAGCCTGGTTTCCCGCTCTTCCATGCCAACCAGCTCCACCTCGGCCCCGGTCAAATGGCCGTTGGAGGGAAGGCAAAAAAGCTTTTTTAACTCAGTGGTTTTGACCACCCCCAGGATGTCCGCCTCCCCCATCAAGACCTGGTAGATGTTGGTCTCATAGTCGTTTTTCGCCAGGCCGACCCCGCTGGTGGAATTTCCCTGGGGGTCCATGTCCACCAGCAGGGTTTTTCTCTCCAGGGCCGCGAGGCAGGCGGCCAGGTTGACGGTCGTGGTGGTTTTGCCGACCCCGCCTTTTTGATTAGTGACGCAGATGATTTTGGCCATCGTTCCAGTCTTGCTCTCGAATTAGGAGAGGGTCAGTCCCTTGATCCGGATGGGTTTCAGGTAAAAACAAACCAGGCCCAAGAGGTTGAAGAGAATGTTCCCCACGAATAAAAGCAGAAGCGAGTAAGCCAGGGCCTGGTCCTTGGTGACGGACACCAGGGCAAAAAGAAAAATCAAGGCCGCTTCCCTGGTCCCCATGCCCAGGAAAGTCAGGAGGGACACGATGTTCACCACGGAAACGCAGAAGGAAAGGTAAAAGAGGTTGACGGGAATCCCGATGGAGAGCGCGATCATGTAACAGCCCCAGAAGAAGGAGACATAGGAAGCCAGGGAAAGGAGAGCCGGAACCAGGATGGCGGGCTTGTAAAAAGAGGCCATTCCCTTGTGGAAATCCTCGAAAAGCTTGTCCGTCTTTTCCCGGTGCTCCTGCTTCAGGAGGCGCTGGAAAGCCGCCTTCAGGAAAACCTCCCCGATTTTCTTGTTGAAGGCCAAAAGCGTGAGGACGATGAGGACCCCAAAAAGCACTTTTACCGCAAGGATCATCTTGAGGGAGGTCGGGTCCGCCGGCATGGGATAAACGAGGATTCCCAGACCTCCCAGGACGAGAAGCAGGTACAAATCGAACACCCGGTCCACCAGGACGCTGGCCATGCCTGTTCCGGTTGAAAATTTCAAATCCTCCCTCAGGTAAAAGACCTTGAAAAAATCACCAGCCCGGCCAGGGGTGAAATTTCCCCAAAACAAGGTCGACATGTAGATCAGGAAGCAATTCCAGATTGAGTAGCGCGCCGACTGCATCCTCAGGAGGAAGCTCCAGCGGATCCCCTTGATGTAAACCATGACGAGAAAGCAGATCAGGGCCAGGAAGAGAAGCTTCCAATCGGCTTTTTTCAAGTAGACCATCGTGTCGGGCAGGTTGACTTTGGTCAGGACCCATCCGAATAACAAAAGGCCGATTACAATGGGCAGATAGCGTCGCATGGTTTTATAAATTCCTTTTAAGAAATATGAACCCGTCTTGATTGTCCCGGAAATACGGAAAACCCAATCTTAAGCGCCAGGAGACGGGTCGGGACATCGCAGAAGATTATATCCGAAGCATTTTGAATCCCACACGGGCTTTTCGAAAAAGATCGAGCGCGGAATGGGTGCTGGCCATATTTTTCATGAGGATTTTCGGACGGAGGTAGAAGGACTTATAGGCCTCCTTCAGCAAGGCGATCAATTCCTCCCGCGTCATGAATTCCTCCCACAAGCGGGGCTTGAAATCGGGGGTAGGATTCTTGGCAAACTCCGCCCAATAATCGTGGTCGAAGCGCCCCTCTTCCAGGGCCTTGTAATATATGGCCGTGGCCGGGAAAGGGGTGAGGACGGAAAAGTGCACGTAATCCGGATCCAGTTCCTTCGCGAACTCGATGGTTTTCAGGGCCATGGCCCGGGTCTCGCCCGGATTGCCGATCATGAAGTAAGCCAGGGTTTTCATGCCGTGTTTGCGCGTGGCCTTGAAGACCTCCCGGACCTGGTCCAGGTTCAAGTCCTTCAAGAGGGTCTCGAGGACTTCCTCGTTCCCGGATTCCACGCCGTAGTGGATGCGGTCGCATCCGGCCGAGGCAAGCTCCTTGAGCATCTCCTCGTCCATCCGGTCCGCCCGGGCGCGGATGTCGAATGCGATCTCCAGTTTGCGGCGCTTGATCTCCCCGCATATCTCGAAAACCCTCTTGCGGTTCACGTTGAAAGTGTCGTCGTAGATGAAAAACTCGCGGATCCCCATTTTCACGCAGGCCGTCATCTCGTCGACCACGGCCACCGCCGAGTGGCTCCGGAACCTCCGGCCCATGGTGGGACGGTCGCAGAATAGACAGCGGTAGGGGCAGCCCCTGCTCGTGAACATGGTGGTGATGGGATTGTGCTTGGCGAGGATGGAGTAATACTTGTGTATCGGGGTCAATTCCCTGGCGGGGTAGGGCAGGTGGTCCAGGTCCTCCATCGGCGGGGCCGGGGGGTTATCCTTGACCTGCCCGGTGGAGGCGTCGCGGTAAGCCAGCCCGAACACCTGTTCCATCGGGGTCATCCCCTCCAGGGCCGAGAGAAGCTGGGTGAAGGCGATTTCCCCCTCGCCCTTGACCGCGAAATCCACCTCCTGCATGGCGAGGGTCTCGCGGGCGTAAATATGGACATGAGGCCCGCCCAGGACGACCTTGCAGGCGGGGTTGGCCCTCTTGGCGGCCTTCGCCACCAGACGCGCGTCCAGGACGGTGAAGGTGAGGGTTTGAATGCCGACCACGTCGGGATTGATTTCGCGGATGCGGCCTTCCACCTCGTCCTGGGAAACCTCCTCGACCTGGCAATCCAGGACAAGAATCTCATGGCGGGTATTCGCCTTGGCGTAGGCCGCAACGTAAAGGAGGCCCAGGGGCGGGTTGAATCCCCTCTCCTCGTCCACGACCGAGGGGATGTTGGTGGTGATCATGTTTTCACTGGGGGGATTGACCAGCAATACCTTCATGGTTTATCTCCCCCTTTTCACCAGCAGATCCGCCAAAAGCCCTAACGCGGCGATTTGAAGTCCCGCCACCAGCAAGAACATGGACATGCCGTTGACTGCCTGGACGCGGGAGTAGGACAAAACCCCGCTGACAACCCCGCTCAATAGGATCATAGCGCTCAGGGGGATGAAAATCTTCAAGGGTTTAAAATACATGACCACCCTTAAAACAAGGGAAAAGAAGTTAATCGTGTCCTGAAATGGCCTGATTTTGGAGGAACCGATCCTGACGCGGTAATTGATGGGATGGTATTTGACGATATACCCGTGGCATTCCAGCGCCAAGGTCAGGGTGGTCGTGAAGGAAAAACCGTTCGGGAAGAGCCCCTCGTAGCGGGCCGCGATATTTTTCCTGAAAACCCTCAGCCCCGAGTTCAAGTCCGGGATCTTTCTTTCCGCCAGGTAGTTGGCCCACTTTCCAAGGACCCACTTGGGAAATCTTCGAAGAAAAGGGATCGCGGCTAGGGGTTTGATCCTGGCTCCCACGGCCATATCGGCCGTCTGGACCAATCGGATGAGTTCCGGCAATTCCTCCGGGGGATAGGTCCCATCCGCGTCCATAATGGCGATCAGGTTGTGGCGGGACTGGCGGATGCCGGCCTTGAGGGAAGCCCCGTATCCCCGGTTTTCACCCATGGAAACCAGCCGCGCGCCGGCTTTTCGCGCTTCCTGGGAGGTCCGGTCGGTGCTTCCGTCGTCCACTACCAGGATCTCGAAATCCATCCCGGCTTTTTTAAGTCGGCCCCGGACCGACTGGACCACCTTGGCGACCGCCCCCTCCTCGTTATAGGCCGGGATGATGACGGAGACGGACTCTGTTTTCCTCATTTAAGATCGACTTTAATCTCGGTATAGCGGGGGCTTCCCTTCGGCAAATAAACAAGGACCCTCACCCGGTAGGAGCCCGGTTTAACCCAGGGGGAGAAAGGGATGGTGCCGTAAAAATACCAAATGTTTTTTTCCTCATTTTTCCGGAACAAAAGCTGGGGGCTTCCGAAAACCATCACGGTCCCCACGACTTTTTCCGCCTCCATGGGGGCGTTGATCTCCGCCAACGCGGGCTTTCCACGTTCCACGGGACTGGGCGTTATTTCCACCCGCAGGCTGGAATCGACGATTCCCACGGACGCGCAGCCCGTAAGGCCCAAAATCAAAAAGGAAATAACAAGAAATTTTTTAAGCATGATGGATCCCTTTGCGTGAAATGGCGGCTTCAAGAGTCCGGGGAAACCCGGCGGGAAAATGACTTCTCGGGGCTTTTACTTGCCCGCGGGCGCGGAGGCTTGCGACCCGGAACCAGGGGGGCCCGGCGCGGCCGTTCTCAACGCTTCCCTTTGCGCCCTGAGTTGTTTGGCTTTTTCCATGATTTTCAACTTGGCTTTCTTCTGCATGATTTCCTCGCGGACCTCGCGGAACACGAACCCGTTGGCCTTCAAGAGCATGGTCTCGGAAACATAGGTGCCCACCGCGAAATTGACGAAAGCCGGAATGATCATCGAGAGGGCCACCAAGACCAGGAGCCAGAGGCCGTTCAAGACTTGGGAAAAACCCAAAATGGGTTTCTGGATCATGGCCAGATAAACCACCAATCCCATCAGGGCGACGATGATGACCAGGAAAAAGCCAAGCAGGCGGAAAGTGTAGCGGATTTTCTCATGAGTGACCTCAAGTTCCTCCGCGAACTCCTTGACCGAAACGCCGGATTCCTCGAGTTTTTCCTTCCATTGATCGTCCCACAATAGGATTCTGCGCCGAAGCATGAATCCGAAAACGATGACCGCGAAAGTCACGGTCCATGTTATGAAAGAAAGGGCCAAATATCCCAGGGCGGAATCCACGGTTTGATTGATCATTTTTCCTCCATCCTTTAAATCAAATTATGAGCGCGTCAGCTGGACGGTGGCGTCCAGAAGCTCCAACAATCGCTGCTTCACTTCGTTCCACTGTTGCCCGCCATCCCCGTTTTGTTTGGCTTGCTGCCAAATCATCACGAGTTGGGTGAGGATCTTGTCCCCTTCGGCGATCATGGCCATTCGAATCGCCAACCTTCGGTTTTCCTCCTCCAGTTCAAGATCTTCCTTGAGTTTGCGGAGAAGCTCCCTCTGCCTTTCCGGGTTTTCCTTTTCAGCCTCTAAAGAGACCCTGATCTCGGCCTCGAGCTTTTGGCGGATGCTCGTTTCCAAAACCCGAAATAGCTCGTTCTGGTCCATCGAGGGCGGGGCGGGAACAGGCGGCTCCGTCGTGTTTTTCCGGGCAACCTCCTGGACCGGCTCCTCGGGAGCGAACAACTCCCATTCCGCTTCCTTCGCCAGCTCGGTCTTGATCCCCCGGTTATCCCCGAAAACCAAAGGGACAAACTCGGTTATCTTATCATGATAAACTTTTAAACCAACCTCCATTTCCTTAAGTTCTTCCTGTGTTTTGGCCAAAATAACCAGGTTATACTTGGTCATTTCCTTGGGCCTGGCAAGTTTTAAGTGCTCATAGAGGCGGGGTTCCCGGACTTGGAGGACTTTGAGGAACGCCTCCCAATGGGCTTGGAATTCTTTTGAGACGGCCATAGGGGCTCCCTTTTATTTTCTCTCACGAACCGCAATACTTTCGGGAGAAGAGGCAGCAGGTCTCCCGCTAAAACCCCGTCCGGCCCCATTCTTTGGGTGGCCTTGTCCCCCGCCAACCCATGGAGGTAAACACCCGCCGTGGCGGCCTCAAATAGGGGGACGCGCTGGGCCAGCAATCCGCCGAGAATGCCCGAAAGAACATCCCCCGTGCCCGCGGTCGCCAAGGCCCGGCCCCCTGTGGGATTGATCCGAACCTCGCCCTTGGGATTCGCGATAACGGTGTGATGCCCTTTCAAAATAACAACGACATTATATCCTTGGGCAATTTGCTTCGCAACTTTAACGCGGTTTTGTTCGACATCGTTGATCGTGGTCTTTAAAAGCCAGGCCGCTTCCCCGGGATGCGGGGTCATGAGGACGGGAGCCTTGACGGCCTTGAATATGTCTAATTGCCCCCCCAGGAGATAGAGGGCGTCCGCGTCCACGACCATGGGCAGGGTCATTTTCGTCAACAGCTCCCTCAACAATTGCCCGGTTTCCCTATGCCGGCCGATTCCGGGGCCGATCACCACCGAATTGACATTCGTGGCCAAGTGGATGATCCGGCCCGCGGCTTTCAGGGAAAAAAATCCGCCTTCCACTTCGGGCACCGGCGCCGTCATGGGTTCGGTTAATTTGGCTTCCAGGATGGGGTTCAGGCTTTCGGGGCAAGCCACTGTCACCAATCCGGCCCCGATCCTCTGGGCTCCGAGCGCGCTCAAAACCGCGGCCCCCGTCAATCCCGTGGCCCCGGCCACGATCAAGACCCGGCCGCGCGTCCCTTTGTGCGTAAAATCGTCATAGGGCGGGAGGCATTTCCTGACAGTTTCCAGCTCCGTGACTTCATGCTTTAAAAAAGGGGCGTTCAAGAGTTGATCCGGGAATCCTATTTTATCCACCCTCCAATCTCCCAGGAAAGCCGCGGCCGTCTGGGAATAAAAACCCAATTTCGGAAGCCCGAAGGTGACGGTGAGTTGGGCCGTGAAAGACTCCCCCAGGGGAACGCCCAGATCGGAGGAGAATCCCGAGGGCATGTCGACCGCCACGATGGGTTTCTGCAGGGATTTCACCGACCGGATCAATTCCCGGAAGAGACCCTCCACCGGCCGGGATAGTCCTGTCCCGAAGAGCGCGTCCACCAATAGGTCGCATTCTTCCAGGGCCAATAGGACAGTCTTCATCCCTTCCAGGTCATTTAAAAAAAGGATCGGCACCTTGGCCGTCTTGGCCTTTTGGAACTGTTTGAGGGTTTCATCGGCCATATCCTCCGCGTCGCCCACCGCGACGGCCACGACACTGGTCTTGATCTCTTTCAGGAGGCGAGCGATCGCGAGGCCATCACCGCCGTTATGCCCGGGACCGCAAAGAACACCCACCGTTTTATGGGAAAGGTCCCCGAACTTGTCGGCCATGGCGTCCACCACGGCTTTACCGGCGGATTCCATCAATTTCCCGGTGAGCAGGGAAAATTCCTTAACGGCAGTCTCATCGATTTTTCTCATATCCTGGCTTGAGGCGACTTTCATGGATTCCTCCCTTTTATTTGGCGATCCGGTAAACCAAGCTTAGGAAAAATTGGGGTTGGAACCGGTAGGCGGTGGAAACAGTCCTGTTTTGCATGCTTGGATCTTCCATCAAGTCAGTCAGCAGGGGAACCACCATGCTATGGTCCTGGCGAAGCTGGACCGCGCCGTGACGCCCCCAAAGGTTCTCGTCCACAAACCTCAGCCGCTGGGTGTAAAAGCTATGAAGCACGAGATAATCCCCCGGCTGGGGATTGAATGGAAGGGTCAAGAGCCTCAGGGATCGGCCCGACCAATACTGGGTTTTCGGGATTTCATCCGAATAGATCACGGCGTCCCTGGGCAGGGTTTTCAGGAACTCGGCGGAGCGTTTGATATCCCCGAAAGAATCGTATTGACCGATCAAAACCCCGGAGGAATAAAGGGCGCTGAAGCAGAGGCACAAGGTGATGAGTCCGTTTTTCCATAGCATCATCCTCAAGGGCGTGCTTTGGCTTCTCCATTGCTCCAAAAAAGTCTCCAGGTGATAGCCAGCCGCGACCAGGATGACCGGAAGAAACGGAAGCATATGCCGGTCCTGGTAAGTGGTCGGGACCAGCCGGGAAACCAAAACCAAGAAATAGACCTGAAGAACGATCCGCCTGAAACTGCCCCCGACCGGGTCATTCCGGACAAACATTTTCGCGGTTCCAAGGATGGCGAACAAATAAAGAAGGGGCGTAAACACGAAAAAAGGCTGGGTCATGTAGGCGTAAAGGTGCTCCATGAAATTAACGAATGGGAATGCAACATGTTCCGGACCGGAAGTCAGTCCCAGGCCTTCCCGGTAGGCTATTAATATCGTGAGGATTTTTTCTTTTAAAAAAAAGAGGGGGCCGAGCCAGAACAGCAGGAAAAACCTTTCGCGCCTGAAAAAGCCTAACGGCTTTCCAACAGCGATGATCCAGGGCAATAACAGGAATCCCTCGGGGCGGACCAACGCCGCGAGGGCTCCCGCGAGGCATGCCGTCAGCCAGGATTTTTCGTTCCGGTCAATCGAGGCGGTGGTCAATCTCTCCAGGCACCACCAGAAAAAGAACAAAAACAAGGTATCCGCCATGACCTTCAGGGACCATTGCCAGAGCAAGGGGGAAAAAAGCGCGAAGAGGCAGATCATTCCCGCCATCTCGGTGGATACCCACCTCGCCGCGAATTTCCAAAGCGGAATCAGGAATAAAAGGCCCGCGGCCGCCGCCAAAATCCTGCCCCATAAAATTCCGTCGGCGCCCAACGACTGGCCAAGCCAAAGCAGGACGGAATACCCCGGAAGAATGCAAAACCGGGGAGTGTCAACGAGGCTCGGGGAAAAATAAGTCAGGCTAAGGATACCGTCTGTAGTTTCCGCTTTGGCCACATTTAACATCGGGATTCTGGTCAATAACCCGATAAAGAGGAGAAACCAAAACCATTGGGTTTGGCTTAATTGGCGTGGTTTCCATTCCCCCGTGCGCGTCATGCCTTATCACCTGAAATCCCTGTTTCCAGGATCACCGTCGCGGTCGCGTCCCTTTTGCTGTGCGCGATGGACAAATGAATGACGCTGATTTTTCTATCCAAGCGGAGCTTTTCCAGGATGCCATTCAAGCGGAGGGTGGGCTTGCCGCTTTTTTCCCTGACCACCTCGATATGCCGCCACTTCCAACGGCCCCCGAAGCCCTGGCTGAAAGCCTTGATCACAGCTTCCTTGGCTGCGAAACGCCCGGCCAAGGAAGGGTAGGGGTCTTTTTTTTTGAGGCAATATTCCGATTCCGCGGGGGTATAAAGGCGGTCAATGAAACGGCGGCCGAATCTGACGTGCGCTTGTTCCACCCGTTCGATTTCAATTAAATCCACACCCGTTCCAACGATCATGAACCACACCCTTTATTGCGTGAAAAACACCGTTATTTTACCGTTTGATACAACTTGAACTCAAGGGGAAGAAAACCGGGAGATTAACTAACTATACTTTCTTTTCCAGTTATTTTGAGAATCAGGCAGTGGTGATCCCCGGACATCCTTCTTTTTCCATCCGGTTTTTATGACCGGACCCGGAATTAGGTCCATGCCCCTCGGGGGATCGGAACTTTACTTCCTCGACTTTTTCGCTTCCTCGACGACTTTTAACCGGGCTTCGGCCCTGGCCAGGGAGGCCTTGGCTTGAACCACGTCGGAGGCGTCCTTTTTTTCCGCCAGCTTTTCCTCGGCCTTTTTCTTGGCCTTCTGGGCCCTTTCCACGTCGATCTCCTCGGCTTTTTCGTAAGCTTCCGCCAGCACGATCACGGAATCCGGATTCACCTCGACGAATCCCCCTGAGACAAAATAAAAATCCCTTTGTTGGTCCTTGAGAACTTGAAGGGTTCCGGGTTTTAGGTTGGACAAGAACTTCATATGCCTCGGCATGACCCCGAATTCCCCCATGCCGCCCGGAAGAATGACTAAATTCACTTCCTCATCGAGGGCGGGCCGGTCAGGGGCGGCCACTTGAAATTTTAAGCTGTTCGCCATTTTCCAACCGCCTTGTTATTGCATTTTTTTCGTGCGTTCCAGGACCTCGTCAATGCTTCCGGTCATGTAAAAGGCTTGTTCCGGAACGTTGTCGTATTGTCCCTCCACCACGCCCTTGAAGGAGCGGATGGTGTCAGCAAGTGATACGTATCGGCCGGGCGTTCCGGTGAATTCCTGGGCTACGAAAAAGGGCTGGGAAAGGAACTTCTGGATGCGTCTGGCCCGGCCCACCACCAGCTTATCGTCGTCGGAAAGCTCGTCAATACCCAGGATGGCGATGATGTCCCGCAATTCCTTGTACCGTTGGAGAATTTGCTGGACTCGGCGGGCCACCGAATAATGCTCCTCCCCCACGATCAGGGGGTCGAGGATCCGGGACGTGGAGTCCAAGGGATCCACGGCGGGATAAATCCCGATCTCGGTCAGGGCCCGGTTGAGCACCGTGGTGGCGTCCAAGTGGGAGAATGAAGTGGCCGGCGCCGGGTCGGTCAGGTCGTCCGCCGGGACGTAAATGGCCTGCACCGAGGTGATGGATCCCTTCCGGGTGGAGGTAATGCGCTCCTGCAAGGCGCCCATCTCGGTGGCCAGGGTGGGCTGGTAGCCGACGGCCGAAGGCATGCGCCCGAGCAGGGCGGACACTTCCGAACCGGCTTGGGTGAACCGGAATATGTTATCGATAAAAAGCAGGACGTCCTTTCCCTCTTCCTCGCGGAAATACTCCGCGACGGTGAGGCCTGCCAAGCCGACCCTCAAGCGGGCTCCGGGAGGCTCGTTCATCTGGCCGTACACCAGCGCCGCCTTGTCGATGACCTTGGAATTCTTCATTTCCAGCCACAAGTCATTTCCCTCGCGGGTTCTTTCCCCGACTCCGGCGAAAACCGAGTATCCGCCGTGCTGGGTGGCGATGTTGCGGATGAGTTCCATGATGACGACTGTCTTGCCGACGCCCGCCCCGCCGAACAAGCCGATCTTGCCCCCTTTTTGATAGGGCGCGAGCAGGTCAATGACCTTGATCCCGGTCTCGAAAATCTCCTTCTTGGTGGACTGCTCCACCAAGGCTGGCGCGGGGCGGTGGATGGGATAGCGCTTCGCGGTTTTGACCTCCCCCAGCTCATCCACGGGTTCGCCCAGGACATTGATGATGCGCCCCAGGGACTCCTTGCCGACCGGCACCATGATCGGGCTTCCTGTGTCCTTGACTTCCATACCGCGGCGCATGCCATCCGTGGAACTCATGGCGACCGCCCGGACCGTTTGGTCCCCGAGATGCTGGGCCACTTCCAGGGTCACGTGTATGTTTTCCTTGTCCGAATCCACCCGGATGGCGTTATAAATGGGAGGGACGTCCCCCTCCGGGAACTTCACGTCCACAACCGGGCCGATGATCTGGATCACTTCCCCGGTCTTGGTTTGTTCCTGGCTTTTCGTCGCGCTCATACTTCCTCCAAACTATTGATTTCTAAAGTCATTTAACCGAAAAAACCGCGATTATCACTTCAAGGCCTCGGCGCCGCCAACAATCTCTGAAATTTCCTTGGTGATGACCGCTTGGCGGGCCCGGTTGAACTCCAATGTCAACTTACCGATCATTTCCTTGGCGTTCTTGGTGGCGGCTTCCATGGCGCTGCGTCTGGCCCCCATTTCTGAGGAAAAACTCTCCAGTAATATCCGGTGGATTTCAGTGGCCAGGTATTTGGAAAGCAGGGATTCCAGGATGGTGCTCACATCCGGCTCAAAAGCGTAATCCCCTCCGGCATAATCGGCTTTCCCCTCTTTTTCCTCCCCCGAAATTTTCAAGGGAAGAAGGGTCTCCAATGTGACCTTCTGCTGGACAACGCTCTTAAACTCGTTGTAAAGGGCCGTGATGGATTTGAACCCCTCCTTAACGTAAAGGGTCTCGATCACATCCCTCATCTCCTGGATCGACTCGTATGGAACCTGGGGGAAAATTTGCATCCATTCCTTGCGGATATTGAAGCTCCGCCGTTTGAAAAAATCCCGGCCCTTTTTCCCCACGGTGAGAAGAACCGTATCGGGATTTTCCCGGATATAGGCCTGCGCCCGGCGGATAATATTGGCGTTGAAACTGCCGCAAAATCCCCTGTCGGCCGTCACCACCAATAGGCCCGAGGTGCCCCTTCTCCCGGGAGGCCATCAGCGGATGAACATCCTCGCTGACGCTGGAGGCGAGATTCTGGATGACATCCCTCATGCGGTAGGCGTATGGCCTGGCCCCCATGATGCGCTGTTGTGCCCTTTTCAGCCGCGCCGTGGCCACCATTTTCATGGCCATGGTGATTTGGTTGATGTTTTTGGCGTTTTTCAGGCGCTGCTTGATTTCCCTAATCTGTGCCAATGAAAAAGACTCCTCAGAAGGTTTTCGCGAATTCCTCTATGGCCGCCACTAGTTTCGTCTTGTTGTCGTCGGTCAAGTCGTTCTTGTCGCGGATATCCTTGAGAATTTCGGGACGCTTGTTCTTCAAGAACGCCAAAAGGCCGGTCTCGAACGCCTTGACCTTTTCGATCGGGAGGCTGTCCATGTACCCATTGACCCCGGCGAAAACCGAGGCGACCTGCTCATCCATCAGCATGGGCGAGTACTGGGGCTGCTTGAGGAGTTCCACCATATGGGCGCCCCGGCTTAACTGGGCCATGGACACCTTGTCCAGTTCCGCGCCGAACTGGGCGAAAGCCGCCAGCTCGTTGTATTGCCCCATGTCCAGTTTCAACCTTCCCGCCACCTTTTTCGTGGCCTTGGTTTGGGCGTTGCCGCCCACGCGGGAGACCGAAATACCGACGTTGATGGCGGGACGAACCCCCGAGTAAAACAGGTTGGATTCCAGGTAGATCTGGCCGTCCGTGATGGAAATGACATTCGTGGGAATATAAGCCGTCACGTCCCCGGCCTGGGTCTCGATGATGGGAAGCGCCGTCAGGGAACCGCCCCCTAATTTCTCGTTGAGTTTGCAGGCCCTCTCCAGCAGGCGGGAATGAAGGTAGAAAACATCCCCCGGGTATGCCTCGCGGCCGGGGGCCGCGCAGCAAGAGGGACAACTCGCGGTAAGCCACGGCTTGCTTGGACAAGTCGTCGTAAACCACCAGGGCATGGCCGCCATTATAGGTGAATTCCTCCGCCATGGCGCAGCCGGCGTATGGGGCGATATATTGCAGGGGCGCGGGAGTGGAGGCCGTGGCCGAAACGATGATGCAGTATTTCAATGCGTCATGCTCTTCCAGGGTGCGGGCGAACTGGGCCACAGTGGATTGCTTCTGGCCGATGGCGACATAGACGCAAACCACGTCCTTTCCTTTTTGGTTCAGGATGGTGTCCAGGGCGATGGCGGTCTTTCCGGTCTGGCGGTCCCCGATGATGAGCTCCCGTTGTCCCCGGCCGATGGGAATCATGCAGTCGATGGCCTTGATGCCGGTATGAAGGGGTTCCTTGACCGGCTGCCTTTGCACCACGCCCGGGGCCTTGAACTCGATTCGCCGGCTGGAGGAGGCGTTCAAGGGGCCTTTTCCATCCAAGGGCTCGCCCAAGGGGTTGACTACGCGTCCCAAAAGCTCCTTCCCTGTCGGCACTTCGGAAATTCGCCCGGTCAAAGAGACGGGATCCCCCTCGTGGACCTTCTGGGTTTCCCCCATGAGCACCACTCCCACCGAATCGGTCTCCAGGTTGAAGACGATTCCATAAACATCGTTGGGAAATTTCAGCAGCTCTCCCGCCATAGCGTTTTTCAATCCGTACACGACGGCCACGCCGTCCCCGACCTTGATGACCTCTCCGACCTGGGTGAGTTCGGCCTCGGGTTTGAATTCCTTGATGCGGGTTTTTAATATTTTCGTCACTTCATCAGCTTGGATGGCCACGTCGAACCTCCCGAATTTCTTGTGTTAAAACGCCTTAATCGATCTCCACCTTCATCAGCCTTTGCTTCATTTTTTCCAATTGTCCCAGGATGCTTCCGTCCATGCGCTGGTCCCCCAGGTAAACCATCATACCCCCGATCAAATCCGGCTTGACTTCCTCTTTCAACTCGACCGTCAAGCCGAACATCTGGGTGAGCTTTTGGGACAAAGCCCCTTTTTGGGCCGCGGATAAGGGCATGGCCGTTAAAACCCGCGCGGCGGCTTTTCCTTTCATCTGCAGGCACAACCTCTCGTAATGCTCCGTGACGGCCTTCAGGTGCCCGATGCGCTTCTTAGCCAAAAGGAGGCGAAGGAAATTTTCCAGGGTCCGGGAAAGCTTGTTTCCCAAAAGGGCCTTCAATGCATCGAGCTTCTCCTGGGACTTGATCCGCGGATGCTCCAGGGTCGCTTTGAGGTCAGGATAGGAATCCACGAGATCCTGGACGGACTGGATCTCGGCGCCAAGCTCGTCCACGGTTTTCAACTCACGGGCCACCTGCAAAAGGGCTACGGCGTACTTCTCTGCGATGACCGATTCCATATTTTCACTCCCAAAACTGCGGAATTAATTCTTTTGCGCGTTTATTTCTTTGATACTTTCCTGAACGATTTTATCCTGCACCTTCGCGTCCACGGAGGAACGGATGAGTTTTTCCGCTATGGAGACGGCCAAAGAACCGACTTCTTTTTGAAGGGCCAGGGAAACAGCTTGGCTCTCGTTCTCAATGGTTCTGCGGGCGTCCGCCAGGAAGAGATCCGCTTCTTTGCGGGCGGCATGGACGATATCGTCCTTCATCCGGGCGGCCTCCTTACGGGCTTCCTGCAGGGTCTCAGTGGTTCTTTGCTCGAGGTCCTTCAACTTGCGTTCCAAATCCGCTTTAAGGGATTCCGACTCTTTTTGGCGTTTTTCGGCGGTGTTAAGCTGGTCCTCGATGCGTTTTTGGCGGCTTTGCATCCAATTCTTAAGGTAAGGAATGAAGATCAGGGTGGCCAGCCAAATCCCGATCGCGAAGGTGACCAGCTGCAAGACGAAAAAATTGACGTTGAATTCCATGGATTCCCTCTTCTAAGTTGTTCGCCAAGGGGCCTCAAACCCCTTGGCGAGCGTTCTTTAACCTGATTTACCCGATGAACAATCCCTTGAATGGATTGGCAAACAGCAGAATCATGGCCACGACCAGGGCGTAAATACAAAGGGACTCGATAAAGGCCAACCCGATGATCATGTTGGTCTGGATCAACCCGGCGGCTTCCGGCTGGCGGGCCATGCCTTCCACGGCCTTGCCGACAGCGGTCCCCTGCCCGATTCCCGTACCCAGCGCGGCGAACCCGATGGCGATACCCGCGGCCAGGGCTGACATGGCGAAGAACCACACCGACCCCTCATGGGCTTTTCCACCGGCTTCCTGCGCCCATACATAATTTCCCGCGGCGAAAACCAAGAGTGTCATGCAAAAAGTCGTCAATGCTCTTTTCATCTTGAAGCTCCTTTTCAAAATTAGAATCCCCGGTGGTCAGCGGGGGCTGGCCGGGGAACCCTCTTAACGAGGGTACATCAATATTCATTCGCCCTTGCAACCGGCAAGGAATCCTTCAGGAAGCGGAGTGGCTGTGTTCCTCCCCGCCTTCCGTGTGGCTCTCGTGGGATTGGACGGCTCCCCCGATGTAAACCATGGCCAAAAGCATGAATACAAAAGCCTGAACGAAAGAAACGAAAACCCCCAGAATCACGATGGCCACCCTTAAAAGGAAGGGAAAGGAGGACGCGATCTTCAGGGCGAGGTTTTGGTCCCAAAAAACCGTGACCAGGAAAACCAGGATGGCCAGAAGTTTCTCCTTGGCCATCATGTTGCCGAATAAACGGAAGGTAAGGGAGACGGGTTTCACAAGTTCCCCGATGACGTGGATGATGGGCATTAAGACCAGAAGCACCAGGTAGATGAGCCTCATTAAAAGGTTGAGGAGAAAGTTGGGCGAGTTGGCCGGTATTTTGGGCGGCAGGAAATGCTCAAAATACTTGAGGCCTTTCTCTTTGACGCCCCAGAGATGGGTGGAGAAAAAAACAATCAAAGCCATGCCCGCGTTGACTTCCAGGCGGCTGGTGGGCGATACCAAGCCGGGAACCAGGCCCATCAGGTTCCCGAAAAAGATGAACATGAACAGCATGAAAAACACGGGGAAAAAAAAACCGGTGTGCTTGCCGACGAGAGGCTCGGCCAGGTTCTGGACGAAATCGAAAACCATTTCCACGAAATTTTGGGCGCCCGTCGGCACCAATTTCATGTTCGCGCGGGCCCTCCACATCAGGAGGAAAACCAGGCCGAAGGCAAGCAAGGCAACCGTGTAGGGATTGATGAGATTATCGAAACCCAGGAAAGCGAAAAGATGGGTGGGAATAATTATGGGGTTCTCAGCCTCGTGCATGGACTGGAGCCTTTCTCAAGTCTTGTGACAATAATGGATCTGAAAGTTCGGGAGCATGAATGGAAAAAGCGTTGGAACTCGCCGTAAACTTTGAGAAAAAGTTCTCCCCAGAAAAACAAGGGTTAGTCTAATGGGGGATTCTTGAATGGTCAACGCTATTTAAAAGCGGGAGGAAATATCCAAAAAATATTTTTGAAGGATGAAAATTATTATTTAGCTTAAAGTTTAATATTTTTTCCCGTCCTGGCGGAACGCCAACCCAGCCAGGCCAAAAGCGCCAGAAACCAAAGATAACTGCCAAGGGCGCCTAAAAGACAGGGAAAGGAAACACGCACCAAGACTAAAACAATCAAGGCAAATGCAATCCAGCGAAGGACTTGCTGGGACCAAAATATCTTGTTTCCCTTTACCCCGCCCGCTGATAACACTTTCACGACCAGGGTATTTAAAAAAAGGAAATTTAAAACTGACAATAAAGCTCCCAACAAGAACCCCAACGCCAGATGTGGATTTCCCGAAATGGCGGCGCCAATACCTAAAAGGAATCCACCCAACAAGGTTCCAAGGCAAGCTTTCCATAGCAAAGCACTCAAGGGAATGCCCTCTTGGAAAATATTATTTATTTTTCTCATTTGGGGAGGATCCTGGTGGCGCCGTGAGGGCTCTTAAATCTTCTATTAGTAGGACATAACTGGATACAATGCCGATCAATAAGCCGGCGATGATGACCCACCCCCCCAAGTGCAGCCATTTATAAAGACACCACCCCAAACCCATTCCCAGGAATATGGAAAAGCTGAAATTCAGCCCGAGGGTGGAGAGTCGTAGTAAATTGGCGCTTGTGGATAATTTTCCCTGGTCCAATTTCCGTCCTTTTCAACATGAAATGCGGCCTTGATGTAGATTTCAGCGGCTTTCAGGAGAAACTCAACCTGGCCCCTGTCATCCTTGACGATCACCAAGCCCAACCCGCAATCATCCTCGATGACCCGGGGCCGCGGGATCAATTTAAACCGCATGCGGTTCGTCTTTAAAATGGACTCAGCATGCATGGTCTCATGGGTCGTGTGGAATAAAAGGATAAAGTGGGCGTCCGTCAAGGCTAAGGGGCCGGAAACTTGATTCGACGCGTACACCTTTGTTCCTTTCCCGGATCACTTGAGCGCCGTCAGAAGGTTAAAACCAATAAACCTCTTGGGAAAAATAGGGGGGTGGGTCCTTCTTTATAAAGGATCCCATATATTGAAATTCCCAATCTTTAAACCAGGGGATACAGGCTCAACTCTCCGCGGCGGGCCCTGAAATATCCTTAAAGTCGGTCGGGGTGAGATTCTCCAGGAATTTCTTGAACTCGCTCATCTCTTCCTTGTACTTATCCTTATCCACTATGGTGGCGTTGACCACCACCTTTTCCGCCACGAAGATAGGGGAATTTGTCCGCAGTGCCAAGGCGATGGCATCCGAGGGCCTCGCGTCTATATCGAACCTCTCACCCGCCTCGGGAAACTCCAGGAAAATCCTCGCGAAAAATGTGTTCTGGTTGATGTCGTTGACCAAAACCTTGATCACTTTGGCCCCCAGGGTCTCAATGACGCTTTTGAGGAGATCATGGGTCATGGGCCTGGGAAGGGTTTGCTCATTCAACTGGATAAAAATGGCGGTGGCTTCCGCCACGCCGATCCAAATGGGAAGATATCGTTTTTCCTCCTCATCGGTCAGGATCACCGCGGGGGTCTTCAGGTTGGGATCAACCGCGATTCCCCTCACTTTCATTTCAATCATTAATATTCTCCATGGAATGGACGTTTATGAGTCAGTTACTTAAGTCATGATGAGAAATTCCAGCCGTCTTTTCAAGGGCGGGGTCAGTTGGTATAGCTCGGCTGGACAGTCAGGTCAAGAACTTCACGATTAAATTAAGGTTATACCGCATTATAAAACCGAATTGAACCCCTTACAATGACGGCGGAGTGGATCCTCAAAGGGTAATAGGATTTCTTGGCTTTGCTCAAACGGCTCAACAACGCTTGTTTTTTTATTTACAAAAAGCGACGCAGGAATAACCCACGACCCGCGAAAGATCCCCCGTGACATCACCCGAGTTTCTGTAGGCTAATGTTTGAATTTTTTCCGCGTTTTCCTGCCTGGCCCATTTCAAAAGCGCCGAGACCGGTTCCCTGCCGCAGTGGGTGCAATGATAATCCCTCAGGCCGCTGGACATGATTTTTTCGTCGGCTTGCCTTACCTTTTTCTCGTCCCCTGACAGGAGGGCTTCCAAAAATTGCCGGTCCGCCTTGTTGGCCGTGTCATAATCCGGAAAATGCGAAAGGTCCGAGGAAGCCACGAATAGAAACGGTTTTACTTTCCTCAAAGCCTTCAGCCCCTTGACCAAGGGCACCGCGGTTTCCTCCGAACCCTGTCCCAGGACTAATGGCACAACTTTCGCGCCGGGAAGGAAATGGCGGATAAGCGGAAAATGCACCTCCACGGAATGCTCGCGGGTGAAAGCTTGGGGAAATTCAGCGAAATGCTCGTCCTCATCCATCAGAATCCGGCAGGCCTCCTGGTCAACCGGCAGGTCCCCCAGGGGGGTCTGTACCGCCTCCCCCGCGAAAATCGAGATCCCGCCGAAGGAAACATAATGACTGGGGCCGGCCACCACCACCGTCTCAATGCCGCGGGAAAGAAGGGAAAGATAACCCAAGGAAGCCACGGCGCCCGAATAGGGATATCCAGCGTGGGGCAGCAGCATTCCGACAGGCTCGCCTGGCAAAGGGGCCGGCTGGCTCTGGGTCCGGAAAGTTTCCAGAACCTTCTCCAATTGGATTTTTTCCCGGGGATAGAACTGGCCCGCGACAGCTGTCTTGAGTTTCATGGTTTCAGGGATTGGTCCGCAAGGATTTTCAGATTGGGCTCAACCGGCTGACAGCATTTTCAAAATGCGTTCTTTGGTGTAAGGCCAGGCCCCATCGGGGATCACGGGAAGGGATCCCGAGGTAAACATGGAAGTTTCCAGGGGGACCCATGATTTAAAGCCGGTGTACGGCGGCTTTAAGGGAAGATCCAGGGGCACCGGCAAAAAAAAAGCGCGCACGATAAAAATGAAAACACCCTGCCAATCCCCGCCGTTGAAGCGTTTTTCCACAGCCTCATCGCTAAAAACCGTGAAGGGAATGATCCGCTTGCAAATTTCCCAATCGGTCACTTTTACCGTGTTTTCCAATATGCCGTAAAGCCTGAAATGGATCCGTTTGGGGTCCTTGTTTTCACGCTCGATGGCGGCAAGCCGCGGGCGCCAGTCCGGCTTGATCCCTTGCGCGGACTCGTGCTCCAGGGTCGGATAAAGGAAAAACTCGGGATGTTCGGGTTTGAAATCCCCGCCCTCTTCCTGGATGCCGTCCTTGCCCAAAAGAATGGTTTGCTTGCCTTCCTCCAAAGCCTTGAGGATGACCGCCCATTCCTTGAATGCGATATTGTTTTGTGTTTTCATGGAAAAAAGATTATGTGGTTTTAACTAAAAACTTTCAAGCGTTAAAGAACTCGAAATCCACCGGAAATATATATTTTTAAGCCCTTTTGAATCTGAAAATATTACGGGTTTTTTACGCGGAACAGGCCAGAAGAATTATTCCCATAACAGCTAAGGCGGTTCCCCCCAGGACTTTTCCGCCTTGGGACAATGGAAGTTCCTTGAAAACGAAAAAAGACCATGCCGCGTAAACCAAGCTGTTGGCGTTAATCACGGGAACGGCGCGTGAAAGTCCCAGGGTCTGGATGGCCATTAAAAAAAAGAAAGTCCCGACGTTCCAAAGCACGGCGCAGGTGACGCCGCAAGCCGTGTTTCGGAAAGTCCAGTATCTTCCGGGATTGAAACAATCCCAAAGCCAGGGCCGGCAGGCTTCCCCCCAACACAAGACCAGCGAGAATGTCCAAAGACGAGAGGGCGGGCTCAGGGGAAAAAACCTGGAGCGCCTTCACCGGAGCGAAGTAAATTCCCCAGAAAAACCCGGCGCACAAGCTCATCCAGATTCCCTTTTTCAGGTTATTTTCCTTGGCAGGCGTAGCGGACGCTCTGGACACCCAGAGAGCTCCGATGAAAAGCAGGCATCCCCCCGCCAGCAATAAGAGGTAGGATTTCCAACCCGAGGCTTCCTTGAAGAGGGCCAAACCCAGGCCGATGTTGATGAAAGTATTGATATTGTAGAAAGTGGCGGCTTTCGCCAGGCTTATTTCCTCCAGCGCCAGGTTTCCGAAACCCTGGCCCAGGACCCAAAGAAACCCCGAACCCAGGCTTCCCCAAAACCAAAGGGGATGGGCCCAGAGCGATTTGACCGACTCCCATCGGAACAGCTCAATCAGGATCATTCCCAAACCCATGAGGGGCAGGAAGGATATTCCCTTGGCCGAGGAAAAGCGAATCGGCACCAGGTAACTGCCGATGCAGGCGAAAGCCGCTAAGGCGTATAGGTAACCCATTCCATCCCTTTTCAGTTATCGGTTCATCAAGCTTTCAGAAGGAGTCTTGAGGCGCGCCGCAATAGGTAAAAATTTAAAATTCGCAAAGCGATCATCAAATAAAGCAATACAACGGGTGAGACTTTTCCATAGATAAGGGCGCCAAACGTCCCGGTCAGGAGGCCCAGCTTGATGACAGCGTAAGAGGCCGCCACCACCTTCCCCCTTTCCTTTTCCCTCATGATGTTCATCCACACGGAAACGGTAACCGAACCATAAAGGGCTCCCCCGACGGCGCCCAAGCTCGCGGATAACAGGCAAACCAGGAGGATGTTGTTTCCGCCGGAGGAAAGAAGCAGGAGGACCGCGAAGGAGGCAATGCCGAACAATTGATCCCCCCCCAAGATTTTCACCACTTGTTTTTGCGTAAGCTGGGGGACGAACAGGAAAACCACCAAAGAAGCCACATAGGTGGAGACAGGACCCAGGATCGAGAGATAGGAATCCTTCAAGCCGAGATGGTCTACATAATAAAGGGAGGAATAAGTGCCCCAGGCCCAGATGATCCATTCATCCAGGAATTTGGACAGAAGAAGGACCCTGGATGTTTTCTTTTGGAAAAAAATCCGGAGGGATTTCCAATATTGGAGCAGACCCTCTCGGAAAACTTGAAGCCAGGAGTCAGGGGGCTTCTCGAAGGTCGGGGATTCCGGGAGAAATTTCCACCTCAAACCAATGCCCAAGGCGATCAGGGCGAAGAAAAGCCAGAACATCTCGTGGCAGGCTTTCAATCGGCCCATCTGGTTCACCCAGATCCCCCCCACGAGGGGAAGAAACGCCAGGGACGGAATCATGTTGACGATGGCCAGGACGGAAAAAACAAGAGACCTGGCCTTGGCGGAAACGCCCTCCGCCAAGAGGCAGATGTAGGGAGCTGTCGATCCAGAATTGGTGGCCATGAAGAAAATGGCCGCCACGCACCACCACTTATTGCTCGCCACCGCCAGGCAAAAACAATATCCCCCCCAGCTGAGTATGTCGAAAGTAATCAATGTTTTTTTTCTTCCCCAGGCGTCGGAAAGATAACCGCCCAGAAAGTACCCGACCAAACTCACCAGCCCCATCAAGGACTGGTAAACCCCCACCTCCGTCTTGGAAAGGCCCATATCCACCATATAGAGGGTGACATATTGGTTGACAATGACGATCGGGATGACCCAGAGGACACCCGCGTAAATAGTGGTTTTCTGGCGCGAGGGAAGTCCCAGGAACATCCTGCGGGCCTTAATCCCTTGCTCCCCCAGGAGGTTGATGGGTTTCTTGAAAACCACCTCGAAGGCTTCCTCGCTGGTGTCTCGCAAGGTGGATAGTAAATTTTGAAACGGTTCAGGCATGAATGACCTTTTAACAAAATGTCGGTATTAAAACAAAGCTATATACTAAATATTCTCGTGATAGATCATTGATTTCAAAAATAAAACTCTATTCAGTCCCTCAGGCCGTTTCATCCGTAAGTTCCCGGATCATCACAATCGCGTCTTCCAGGTTGTCACTGTAATATTTTTTACGGATCGCGATGAACCGAAACCCGCATTTCTCATAGAGGCCCCTGGCCGCCTCATTGCCTTCCCGAACTTCCAGGGTTGCCAGCCTGGCCCCCCGCTTGAAGGCATAAGCAAGGCATTGTTGGATGATCCTGCTTCCCAAACCCTTGGACCGGTATCCGGAATGAACCGCCAAAGTGATGATATGGGCTTCCTGGGGGGCTTCCCAATAGCCCATGTAACCCGCGACCTTCCCATCCTCTTCCATGACGAAATAATGCGCCAAATCCCGGTGGAGTTCTTCCTCGAACAATTCCTTGGACCAGGGGGAGGGCATGGAATTTTTCTCAATCTCCGCCACTTGGTCCAGGTCTTCCAACAGCATGGGCCTGAAGATCATGATGGCGAATTAGGAATGAGAAATGAGGAATTAGGAATTAAGGGGAATAATTTTCGGCTCAATTTCTTTGGTTTCCTTTTCCTCGAAAGCATAATGGGATTTTGTTTGTCGTGGGTGAATATTTGAAATTTTTCAACTTCTAATTCCTCCCTGCCAACTCCTAATTTTTTTGTTCATCCACGGCTGGGGGGCGCAGGTAAAGGGGCTCCAACTGGTCAACGGTCGAGCGGATTCCATCCCTCCAACGCCGGTAGGCGATACGGGCGATGCTCATGGCTTTGGGTTGGTGAAGGGACGTGAAAGCGAACATGGCGCTGGACCCCATGCATTCCCGGATGTCTTTCTCGAATTTCAAGGCGCCTGGGCCGACGATCCAGGCCCGTTCTTTCAGCAGGGCCGGCATCATGTCCACGCTCATGATTCCCGGGGGACTCAGGTGGCGGAAACCCTCCTGCTCAATTAGGTAATGCCCCGTAAAACACTCACCCCTTTGTGCGTCCAGGAGGCAAAGGGCCTCCCCCAGCATCTCAGCTTGCCGGAGATTTTCCGCCAAACCGTCCAGGGTATTGACTCCATAAGCCAGGAGGTTGGAGGGAAGGCAGAGGCCTTGCGCCGTGGCCATGCCCACCCGGATGCCCGTGAAACTTCCGGGCCCGGTGGATACCGCCACCGCGTCCAGGTCCCTGGGATCAAATCCCTTCTGTTGAAGGAGTGTTTCCAGGGCCGGAACTAGGGTCGATGAGCTCTCCCAACCCGCGGGCAGGGAGCATTCGGCGATTTCCTCGCCCGTGACCAAGTCGAGAAGGGCTACGCTTGAAAATCGCGTCGATGTTTCTAGGGCGGCCAGCATTTAATCAATTCCTCCAATCGCTGGATGCTTCCGGGATGCCCGGCTTCCAGCGTCACGCGCCTGACTGTGTCCGAGAGAATTTCAATTTCCATTGTAAGGGTTTTTTCGGGCATGAGTTTCGGGAATTTATCGCCCCACTCCACCGCCACCACCCCGCCGCGCTCCAGCCACTCCTCCCAGCCCAGGCCCTGCACCTCCGAGGGGCTCGAAAGCCTGTACCAATCGAAATGGTAAAGCGCCAGCCGCCCCTCATAAATATGCTGGAGCGTGAAGGTGGGAGAGGTCACCATACCCTCATAACCCAGCCCCTTGGCTAAGCCTTTCACCAAAAGGGTTTTGCCGGCCCCCAAGGAACCCTTGAGACACCAGACTTCGCCCCGCAATGCCTTGGAGCCGATCAGCTCCCCCAGTTGGAGAGTCTGTTCCGGCGTCTCGCAGTTAAAACTCGTGGTCAGCAAAAAGAACCCCTGTTATTAAGGACTTTCAAAAAAATTCATTTTTACCACAGCGGTGCTTCGCACCGCACAGTGACTTGCTGGGCTATATTGAGATAACAAGGATAAGAGGCGAGGCACAGTTTTAATCCTTTGTCTTTCGCGGTCATTTTTTACTGTGCCTTTGTGGTTCCGAAGGAACCTGTGGTGGATTTGGTTTTTAAGATTTCTTCAAACCCGAAAAATGATCATAGCCGGATGGCTTTAAGGATTTTCTTTTTCCCCCGCGGGTGATGAGTTGAACCCCTTTGG
This sequence comes from candidate division FCPU426 bacterium, assembly GCA_963796105.1. Lineage (GTDB taxonomy): Bacteria > Oederibacteriota > Muellerivitia > Muellerivitales > Muellerivitaceae > CAWCKJ01. Next base: position 1,555,313 of record CAWCKJ010000004.1, on the reverse strand, counting down.
AAGCGGAAACCATCTTCCCGATGATATGAACCGGCGCGCCCGTTTCCGCGGATAGCTCATGGGAGACTCGCTCGGCCAGGGAAGTCTTCACGGTGAATAAAAGCTCGTAGTCTTCCCCGCCCCGCAAGGCGAAATCCAACGGTTTCAACTTGTTCTGATGGCAATAGTGGATCAAGGCGATGGAAAGCGGAATGGCATCCTCTTGAATCTCCGCGCCCACGCCGGATTCACGGCACAAATGGTTAATCTCGCTGGAAAGGCCGTCCGAGATATCAATGGCGGAGGTCGCCAGTCTCTTCGTGGAAAGGTACCGGCCTACGTTGAAACGCGGTACAGGCGTCAGGTGCCGTTTGACCAAAAGCGGAACGGCTTCCTGGGCCTTCCGGGAGGGATGGCTGAGGGCGTGAAGCCCGGCGGCGGAATCACCCAGGGTGCCTGTCACTAGGACCGAGTCCCCCGCTTTGGCCCCGCTTCTCAATAAGGATCTTCCCGGCTCAATCTCGCCGATCAAGGCCAGGTTCACGATGAACTTTTCGCTTCCGACCGTGTCGCCGCCCACGACCCTGGCCCCGTAGGATTCCCCCCATCCCTTGAGGCCGTCATAAAAGGCTTCTAAGTCCTTCACGGGAAAAGATGAAGGCACCCCGAGTGAAAGCACCGCCACGGTGGGTTTCGCTCCCATGGCCGCGCAGTCGCTCAGGTTGACCGCCATGGTTTTGGCTCCCAATTGCCAGGGCGTGATGTAGCGGAAATCGAAGTGACGGCCCTCCACTAACATGTCGGTGGTGAAGATCAGTTCGTGGCCCGCCGAGGGCTTGAAGATGGCGGCATCGTCTCCCAAACCCTGGATGACGGAGGGATGGTCGGACTTTAAGAGGGTCCTGATTCTCCCGATGAACCCGAATTCACCGATTTCCCCGATAGCGCCCTTTTGGTTTTTTGGTTTTTTCAATCGTCTCTCCTACTTCAATCACTCCATCCGATTTTTATAAAAAGCCTTCATCTTTAAGATGTCATTGCGAGCTTCGAATTATGAAGCGAAGCAACCCAAGTCTATGGGTTGTTTGCCATTATTCTAAGATTAAAACTTAGTATAGGCGTATTTAGAACGCATAAACCGGGGTTGCTTCGTCGCTTAAACCAAGGAATTAAACGCTTCTCGCAATGACAACTAACTGAAGTTGCACCGAAACAGTTAACCCGGAATGAATTTACGATTTGAACTTTTAGGTCGTATAACGGCCGTTGATGTCGATGTAACCATCCGTCAGGTCGCATGTGTAAACGGTACATTTTCCCTTGCCCAGGCCCAGGTCCACCGCGATATCCACGTTGTTTCCCTGAAGGATTTTTTTCAATCTTTCCCTCGACCAGGCCACTTTTTTCCCCCGGTCGTAAACCCGGTAGCCCCCGATCCAGACTTTCGACTTGTACTCTTCCGCCTGCGCCCCGGAATAACCCACGGCTGCCAGGACCCTTCCCCAGTTGGGGTCCGCCCCGAACAGGGCGGTTTTTACCAGGGGGGATTTGGCCGCCGCCATGGCCGCCAGGTAAGCGTCCGAATCCGACTTTGCTCCCCGAACCGTGATGGTAACGAATTTAGTCGCGCCTTCCCCGTCCCTCACGACGGCTTTCGCCAGGTCCAGGCAGACCTCGCTGAGGACTTTCACGAAATTCCGGTAATCCGCCCCCACTGTAGCCAAGGGCTTGTTGGAGCAGGCTCCGTTGGCCAGCAACAGCACTGAATCGTTGGTGGAAACATCCCCGTCCACGGTGATCCGGTGGAAGCTTTCCTCAACCGCCTCCCGGAGGGCTTTGTGTAAAAGCGGCCGGGTGATGGCGGCATCCGTCAATAGATAAACCAGCATCGTGGCCATGTTCGGATGAATCATTCCAGAACCCTTGGCCATTCCCGTCAGCCAGGCGTTTTTACCGCCAACCGAAAAGGGTCTGGCGGAAACCTTCGCGAAGGTATCCGTGGTCATAATGGCGTTGGCCGCGTCCATCCCGCCCTTTCGATTCAGGCAAAGAACCGCATGCCTCAATCCCGTCAATACTTTGGGCATGGGCAAAGGCACCCCGATGACTCCCGTGGAATGCATCAGGACCGATTTTTCGTTTAAACCCAAAAGATGGGCCGCGGATTTGACGGTGGTTTGCACGTCCTTCTCCCCCTGCTTGCCCGTCAAGGCGTTGGCGTTTGCCGTTGTGACCACGGCCGCCTGGATTGCATGTCCGGCCTTCAGGGCCTTTTCGGTATGCCGGGCCGGGGCGGCCTTCACGCGGTTGGTGGTGACCATTCCAACGGCCTGTGCCGGCAGAGTGGAGCAAATTAACGCCAGGTCTAACCTGCGGTCTTTCTTCAATCCCGCGTGGACGCCGGAGGCGATATAACCCAGGGGAAGCGGAAGTGTAAGTTGTTTCATGGCGATTTTCCTGTTTAACGCGTTATTCAACACAACTCGAACAGAGCCGTTATTTTAGCAGGCCCCTCGAAAACTACAACGACCCCGGCCTTTGACAATACCCCACTTTGTGATATTTAGATCGCGCCAAGAGCACAGCCGTGGTGAAAGTTAGTAGTTTTTAGCTGAGACCCTGAGTCCCTGTGGTGAGATGAAGTTGTAACATTTAATCCAAGAACTTAGGTTGCCATGCATGGAATCACCATATAATTATTTATGAGGTCCTCACTAAATTGCTTTTTTAAACAGTGGGGTTTCGCACCGAAGTAAGTCTTCGTTGGGTTTAAGTCTTTAAAACATTAGGCTTTTCCCTACTGTGCCTTTGTGGTTCTGAAAGAACCTGTGGTGAAATTTAATATTTTTGTTGTTATAAATCATCGGTCTATAAAGTATTTCAAAAATGAAAGGGCCTATAAATGAAACTCAAAGCGGTACTGTTTGATCTGGATGGAACCCTCATTGACTCAAAAAAAGACATCGCCGCCGCCGCGAACGCCGCGCGCCTGCATTTCGGTATGGTTCCCCTGGATTTGGAAACACTGGTGGGCTACATCGGCTGGGGCGTCGAGCACTTGAACAAGAAAGCGCTTGGCACGGAGGACCCCGCCATTCTCGCGGAAGGGTTGAAGGTCCTCGGGGATCATTACAAGGTGCATTGCGTGGATCAAACCATCGTATTTCCGGGCACCAGGGAATTGCTGGAATCGCTGGTGAGCCGGGGGATAAAGCTGGGGCTGGTTTCCAACAAACCCCATGAGCTCACCCAATTAACCCTTCAAAAACTGGGCTTGTTTCATTTCTTTACGGCGGTACTGGGGGCGGACGCTACCCAGAATAAGAAACCCAACCCGGACCCCTTGCTAAAAGTATTGAAAAAATTGGGAGTAACCCAGGAAGAGGCGGTGATGATCGGTGATTCGTCTGTGGACCTAGAGGCGGCCCGCGCCGCAGGTTTGAGGGTGGGACTGGTGGCCCATGGATTTGTTCCCAAGGAAAAGCTGGTTTCTCTTCATCCCGATTGGCTGGTGGATTCCCTCAATCAATTGACCGATCTATTGCATTGAATTACAACCGGTGCTTAAGAGGTTTTAACTGCTTCAGGAATACTTTCCAATGAAATTGAGGCCCGAAACCATGGCATTTCGCCCTTAAAGCAATTCCTTAAAATAGGCCGCAGCAGCGCTAAGCCGAACCGCATTTCTAAATTTCTCCAATATCTCAGGTGACACTGAAAATTTATTCTTAATTGTCCATTCCCCACAATTATATTTGTCATAAAGGGCGCTCAAGGAAATGGCGGAGGGCGAATTACAATCAAAAATAGATTCCTCGCTTAAAAAAGAACAATCTTTATTTTCAAAAATCAACAATGTCGATGGAGCCTTGCCTGTTTTTTGCGCATGCCGCAATCTTCCCTCGATGTTGGTCGAAGCAATAACCATGACTATGTCCGGATCAGTTAGCGGATTTTTATTCAGGATGATATGGTAATGGGGTTCTACGGAAAAGGTATTGGAATTGCTTAAGCGAAGTACGGAACCTGGAAAAATATAATCATTTAATTCTTCCGGTGTAAGTGTCATGATTTTTCAAGAAAGCAAACCCGTAATTTCAGTCTCTTCAGAGAAAATATCCTTGCTTAAAGCTAAAAGCTCGTCATCCATTTTGAATTTATCGTCCGGGACGTTTTCAGGGTTTGGATCGAGAAAGAAATCAAGGAAGTCGATATCTTCTTTCAAACTAGCTTTGGACTTTAATTTCCCCTCGAATCTTTTCCATTCCGGATATTGATGTGATAAATGCGTTAATTCGCTTTGGGACATGGAGCCAAAATTAGTATTGGCAAATTCCAAAGCTTCAATATCAGTTTGTGAAAACACTTTCATATCGGCTTCACGGCATGACTGGGTCACATATTGCCTAGGCTTCAGGTATTTGGTCGAATATGAATCAATGCCGGCGGGTAAAAAATTGCTTTCTTCCGCGATGTCTTTAACCGTTGAACCCACCGGGCCCCTTTCCATCGCGACGTAATTATCGCAAGTTAATAATCTTCCGTATTTACGTAAGTGATATCGATCGGCGGCCCAGAGGAGTTTTACGACTTTTGTGACGTTGATGGTTTTATTATTTTCTTTTTCAGCGAAAAAATTTATCGCTTGGGTGATTTTCCGGTATTGGAACGGGGTAGCCATAGTGTTAATTTTCTTCCCTGGAAATACTCATGTGGTTAACCTTCCGATGCGGTTTGCTTGAACTTTATTCCCGGGATAAAACCGGATGCGCATTCTTCTATCCCAAGAAACCGGACCATTTTCTTGATTTTTCCCATTTGGATTTCCGGGTCTTGCGCACCATGTTCCCCCTTGGGCAAATCCCTGAAAATTTCTTTTCCAGGGCAATAAACCCAATAATGATGTTTTTTTAACTCCAAATGAGAACCCGGGACGCAATGTTCCAGCATTTCCCTGATAATGCTTAGGCGGCATTGACCAGTCGAGGTCAACTCAAGCCGCGGCAGCTAATTGGTTATCGGCCGCAACTTCAAAAGATTTTTTAACGTCTAGGCACGACACCGTAACCATTACGCCAGGATCGGTCGTAATGCGCTTTAAATCCTTAAATGGGCCCTCCGGCTGTATTTGTCCTGAACGTATCGACTCCCGGGCGTTTAACCACTCTTTTTGCTCGCTGGCATCCGCGGCCAGGACAAAGCTTTTAACTTCCGATTCAAACGACTGAAAATCGTGTTTATCAAAAGCGATATCTTCCAGAATCTGTTTGAAGGTATCGCAGAATTTTAAATAAGCTTCTTGGGGCGTAGCGCCGCCGTCGGAGATAGAACCGGGGCAAACACCGTACATCCACCACTCATCCTCGTCTTGGACCATCAGAGCCTGTCCATTCGATATTCTGATGGTGGCCAAAAAATTATTCCCGGGAATCGTAAAGCTGTAGGTAAAGAACAATGGGTAGCGGGTCATAAGGCAACTCCTGTATTCCCTAACGGCAATGAACTCGCGAACTTAACTTGAATTTAAGGGGGTGAGTATAGCATCGTCTTTTTTGACGTCTATATTATTAACGCTCTTTCACTAAAATTATAACCCCCCAACCCAAAAGACAATACCACCATATTTTTTAATAATGGCCTTAATTGGCCATAAGTTCCCATTTCAGACACAAATATCGGAACAATTCCGGACATAGGATATTTGGGTCAAGTTCGGACTAGGTTTTTTTCAGTTCGATGTTACAGGTTGGTAAAGGTACTTCTGGAAGCCGAAGAACATTTTATTGATTGTTTCGGCTGGGCCTAGGTCAGCCAAGGCGTCTTGAAGAGCATTGTGGTACTTGAGGCGAAGAAGAGGCGTCAGCTTCGAGGTTTCCAACTCTTCCACCCCATCATTTACATAATGGTCGAGCACGAAATCAAGGAAAGCCTGCTGGTGGGCGTTGAATTGGGCGCTGATCTGGGGTTTTGCCTTTTGGGCTCGTTCCTCGCGGGTCAAGGGCGCCAAAGCATAAGCTACGTGAGCCAATACATCAAATAAGTCGCTCTTTTCCGCGTCAATGATCTTTTGCATCTCGGTAAGTTGATCCTTCCCGAAACCTTTCTCGGAAAGACCTTCTAATAATCCCTGGCGCGTGTCCGGCGCGCTCCAAATCGCGCGAAGCTCTGCCTCGTTCTTGAAAAATCCTGGTAATTTCCCGAATAGCAATTCCATGAATTGTTGGGCGCTCATGGGAGTCCCGTCGGGATGCCAGAAACTCGTGACCATCATTGATTGGATGGTACGGGCTTTCCCATCGGCGAGTTTTATTTTGACTCTTTGCGGTCTATCATGTTCAGCCTTTTTTTCACTCGCCCCCGGGTGATGATGATCATCCTTGTATTTCGGCTCTTTCGGTTCCGGCTCCAGTGGTTCCCCGTCCCATTCCGGGTCGTTAAAGTGGTGGTGGGCCTTCACGAAGTCGTAAACCGTGAAGTAATACTTGCCGTCATAAAGGCGGGTCCCCCGGCCGATGATCTGCTTGAACTCGATCATGGAATTGATCGGCCTCATCAGCACGATATTGCGCACGTTGCGGGCATCCACCCCGGTGGAGAGCTTCTGGGAAGTGGTCAAAATGGTCGGGATGGTCTTTTCGTTGTCCTGGAAATCCCGCAAGTACTGGTTTCCAAGTTCCCCCTCATCGGCCGTGACCCTTTGGCAATAGTTGGGATCTGTGCTGGTCTTCATCTGATTGACCAGGTCCCTAACCGCCAAAGCGTGGGCTTGCGTGGCGCAAAAGACCAGGGTTTTCTCGTTCTGGTTGATCTGGTCCATGAACAGTTTCACCCGGTAGGCTTCGCGTTCCTTGATTTCGATGATCCGGTTGAAGTCGGGCTCGGTGTACCTTTTGCCCGCCTCGATTTCACCCTCAACAACGTTATCGTCCTGGGTATAGACATATTCATCCAATGTCGTGGATATCTGCCGCACCTTGAAGGGTGTGAGGAACCCATCGTTGATGCCTTCCTTCAGGGAATAGATATAAACCGGTTCGCCGAAATAGGCGTAGGTATCCGCGTTCTCCTGGCGCTTGGGTGTAGCCGTGAGGCCCAACTGCACGGCCGGGGAAAAATATTCCATGATGCCGCGCCAATTGCTTTCATCGTTCGCCCCTCCGCGATGGCACTCGTCAATCACGATAAAATCGAAGAAATCTTTCGGGTAATCGCCGAAATAGGGCGATCCCACTACGCCCGCTGGGCTTTGAGGGACAGGCGGCTTCCCCTCCTTGGGCGGGCCGCTCATAAAAGTTTGGAAAATCGTGAAGAAGATGCTCCCGTTAGTCGGCACCCGATCCTTTTTCCGGATCTCGTCCGGCTTGATGCGAACCAATGCGTCCTCGGCAAACGCGGAAAAAGCGTTATAGGCCTGGTCGGCCAGGTTGTTGCGGTCGGCGAGGAAAAGAATTCGGGGACGGCGGGTGGGTTGGCCGCTCAGGTTCCATCGGCTATGGAAAAGTTTCCAGGCGATCTGGAATGCGATAAAGGTCTTTCCCGTTCCCGTGGCCAGGGTAAGCAGGATGCGGTTTTTCTTTGCCGCGATAGCCTCCATCACCCGGTCAATGGCGATGTCCTGGTAAAAGCGCGATGGATGACTGCCGCTTTTGTCCTCATAAGGCACTTCGGAGAAACGGTCCCGCCAGGCGTTCGCTTCGGAAAAAGTCGCGGCCCAAAGCTGATCGGGCGTTGGAAAAGCAGATAACTTGCCCTCTTTGCCGGTCTGCATGTCGATCTGGTAAACGCCCTGGCCGTTGGTGGAATAGGCGAACCGAACAGCCATTTTGTCCGCGTAGGCCTTGGCCTGGCCAACCCCTTCGGTTAATTCCTCATCCCAAGCCTTGGCTTCCACCACGGCCATCTTGTTGTTTCGATAGACCAACACATAATCGGCAATCGAAGGCTTATTGGGTCTCCCCACCCCCTCGATGCGCCCGGGAGTAATTTGGTATTCCCGCAAAATGCGGCTGCCGTCCACCACGCCCCACCCCGCGTTTTTCAACGCCGGGTCTATGTGTTCGGCCCTGGTCTCGGCTTCGTTCATGCTGACCTTCTAATGGAAGTTTTTATACTGAGGCCGGTATAGTGCCGATTTCCTTGAATTATCGAAAATATTAATCGGTACATGCTGACCTTCTAATGGAAGTTTTTATACTGAGGCCGGTATAGTGCCGATTTCCTTGAATTATCGAAAATATTAATCGGTACATGCTGACCTTCTATTGGAAATTTTTATAAGGAAGTCTATCTGTGCCGAGGCTTCCGGCCGAGGCACTCGTTTTGATGGTGCCGGTTCCATAGGGGAACCGGCCCGGCATAGTGCCGATTCCCATGAATTGTTAAAAATATTAATCGGTACATGGCTTGCCCTTCTTGGGTTTTATCCCAGGCGGATTCTTGCGCCTTTACGTTTGGGCCCCGATCGTTTTTCTTAGGGTTTCCAATTGGCTTAACGGCAAAGCATCCACTTTTTCATGAAGGGGGTAGGCTTTCTCCCCCGGGTGAACCACCCAAATGCGTTTCGGTTTCAAATCCTTCAAGGCCTCGTGCAAGGACCGGGTCATTCCGGGGCTCCCGGCGGCCTTAAACTCGAAGCCGAACCGGCCTTTTGCCGTTTCGATGACCAGGTCCAGCTCGGCCCCCCCATGGGTGGACCAGAAAGCCGCGTGCCTTTCCCCCGCCATGGCCAGCAAATGCTCCAGGGCGAAACCTTCCCAGGAGGCGCCGTATTTCGGGTTGGACTGGAGCCTTCCCATATCCGGCACCGCGAGAAGGGCGTGAAAAATTCCGCTGTCGCGGATGTAAATTTTGGGCGACTTGACCAGCCTCTTCGAGAGGTTCACCGCCAATGGGGCCAATTGCCGGATCGCGAAAGCCCCGGTCAAAAGGTCCAGGTACTGGCGGGCCGTGGGATGGCTGATTCCCATGGACCCCGCGATCTCCGTGGCGTTCCAAATCTGCCCGTGGTAGTGGGCCACCATGGTCCAAAAACGGCGGAGGGCCAGGGCGGGTATGCGGATATGCAGTTGGGGAATGTCCCGTTCCAGGAAATTCCGGATGTAATCTTCCCTCCAGGAAAGGCTCTGGGCCAAGGAGGCGGCCAGGTAGGAACCGGGAAAGCCGCCCCGGACCCAAAGCCTTTCCATGCCCGGAACGCCGACCTCGGAAAGTTGGAAGCCTTCCATTTCGATGTAATGGACCCGCCCCGCGAGCGACTCGGTCACGCCCTTGACCAGTTCAGGCGAGGCGCTGCCCAGGATCAGGAACCTGGCCGCAAGGGGCTTGCGGTCCGCCAAAACCCGCAGGACGGGAAACAACTGGGGCATGCGCTGGGCCTCATCCAGCACCACCAGGCCCTTGATGGGCGAAAGGACGGCCTTCGCGTTTTGAAGGCGCTCAAAATCGTCGGGGTCCTCCAGGTCGAAATAATGGGCCTTGGCCTTCCCGGCGACGGCCTTAGCCGCGCTGGTTTTGCCGCATTGGCGGGGGCCCAATAGGCAGGTGACGCGCCACGTTTTGAGGGAACGCGCCAATTCTTGTTCAAGCCGGGGTCTGGGGATCCATTTTTTCATTCGTGAAATCCGTAAGCCTGCCTTTCAATTTTCAAGGATTATAAATCAGGGCTTTGGGGGGTGTCAAGGAGGCCGGGTGTTAGGCATTTGTCTATCCTGCGGTCATTTGGTATTCCCGCAGTACGCGGCTGCCGTCCACAACGCCCCACCCGGTATTTTTCAACGCCGGGTCTATGTGTTCGGCTCTGGTTTCAGCTTCGTACATGCCGACTCTCCATTAATTATTACCTGAATTTTGCACCGAGTTTACCGATTCCGTGGCCAGATCGGCCTGAATCGGGACCCGACAGTGGCCATTTTCATCAGAAGTGAACTTATGTGCAAAGAATTTTTTGCACCAAGCCACTTCTAGGCCGCCCTGGGTCTTTCCAATCGTTTTCGATCAAGGTATTTGAGGAAACCCAATAGGCCCGCTGTCCTATCATCATGGATTGAATACCTCACCACATCCCGATGGCCGTGATACTGGATTCGGGCGGCTACAAAGAGCATCTTCAAACGTGCGATCCGAAGGGTATGGTCCGGCATGGTGATCTGTTCCTTCTCCTGTGGCTTCTTTCCCGGTCGCTTTTCTTTTCCACAATGGCCCACCATTAGTTTCATCCACCTCCAGAGGTTGTAAGCCAGCATCACGATCTGGAAAAAAGCATGGTGGCTTTGGAAACTCTTAGAGGGAATTGCTAATAACCCCTCCCGTTGCGCCTCACCAATCAGGTTTTCCACATCCGCGCGCAGGTCGTATTCCTCAACCACCCGATGGGGTGCTCCCAGACAGTTGGTCGCGAAGATTCGGTAGACATATCCTTCCATTTCAGGAAGGCTCAATTGTTTCTCCCGCGCTTTTTCATCCAGCGTCCTCATCGCCACAAACCGGACTGGTTGTTGCCAGCCTATGGGTTGATGGACACATTCGTTGTATTCGTGTTCTCCATGGCGGTACCAACCCTTTTTCGTGAAAGGCGGGTCATGCCGCTTGTTCCCGAAGATGAAAGAAAACCCTTCTTTTTCACAGGCTTTCACGCTTTCCCAGCCGATCATTTCACCGTCACCGCGCACCAGAATCGTCCGGACACAGGACGGCAAGAGTCGCCGGAATTGTCTAATTTGGCGGGCCACTTCCTCAGAACTAAGGGTGGTTCCGCGTCTTTGGGTTCCGCACAAATATTCCCGGGTTTCCTGGAGAAAACACAGAATGGGCCTCAGTCCCTTCTTGCCCCGGTGCTTGGGGTTGTATCCTTTTCGGCTTCCCTCGATATTTCCGTAGACCGTTGCGGTGGTGGTATCGATGTTGATCTCCACCTTCTTGGGGGCATATTTCACCTGTCCCCAAACCTTGGCCCGTAACGCCCCACTCAGATTCAGCAACGATGCCGACTGCCCGATCCCCAGCGACCTCAGGTATCTCCAAAAAGTTGTCACTACCGGCAACAAGGGAACCCGCAGTAAACCGCACAGCATGACCTCACCCCTCAGGTAGGCAAAATGGCCAAGCCTTTGAAACCCGATGAAAAGAAGCATTAGGATGCCGCTTACCATCCGGTAGTGGCCCAAATTCGGAAGGCGTTTAGGTGCGGCATAGTGTTTTTTGAATTCCCGCTCAAAATCAAGAAGGTCGAACATCTTCGCCAATGCCAACAATCCGCCAAAAGCTGTTAGGCGGTCTTCGCAAATACCTACGGGAGTATTGGCCGTAATCTTGGGCGCGATTCTCCCGTTTCGATTGGCTTTTTTCTGGACTTGCGGGTTTGATTTCTGAGGCGTATCTTGACGTTTCACCATCTGGGGGACCCTCTTTTAGGATGAGTTGGCTTCGCAACCCTTATCCTATAATGGTTTCCTAGATGGTTTTTTTATTAGGCGCAAAATTCAGGTATTAAAAAGATTAATCGGTACATTATTTCTTTCCAGTGATGCGGCGTTGCGGCGGCAGATAATTATCGCCGGTAATGACCCTTTTCCCGGTCTTGCTTTCCAGGTCAAGCCGCGCGTTTTTGGCGATATGGCCGCCCTTTTTGGCCGCTGTTTTATTCTCATTCAACCCGGTGGCTTCAACACTCTCGGCCATTTGCCGGGTGGAAAGCTCGGCCAAAGCCGTAAAGATCAATTCCGCCTCCGTCATGTGGTCGCGAAGATTTTGGGTCTTGAGCCCCTTCATTTGTTTGTGCTGTTTCACCGAAACATCCGCCCATTCCCGGTGGATCAGGTCGGTCAACAGGGCGTATTCGTCATCTCCCTTGATCTCGTGGCCTTTCCAGTAATCCGTCAGTTTGTTCCGGGTTTCCTGGCCCATCATGCGCTGTTGGACCCACTTCTCACTTCGGCCCTGCTGTTTCCAATACTCGCGGGCGCGATCCAGGGAAAGAGCTGGGTCCGCCATATCTTTCAGGCGCTCGTGGCCCACCTTGGCCAGCCACAACTTGATCGGTTCCGCCTTGGGACTGGGCACAGACTGCACCAGGCGCAATAGCGTCTTGGCGGTGGCGACATCGGTGAGGTAACTTTTGCCGTCGGAGGCGGGAAGTTTCAGTTGGTGACAATTTGTCACCGACTCACTGCCTTCTTTAACCAGCCGCTCTTTTAGCTTGTTCCAGTATTTGCGGGCGGTCTGGTAATCCGGTTGTTGGGTCAGCACCCGCATAATATCTACCACGGAGAACCACCAGGTTTCAGTATCCTCGTCATAAACTCGGCGGATGGCATGGCCTTCAAATTTGGCTAACAGTTGCTTCATAAACGCCCCTTTCGAACTTGTAATTAATCCTTACAAGTTGCCGGCTCTACTCATTCGCCACCGCGCACACCCACAAAACGAGCTATCCGGGATTTCCGGATAACTGCCTCTCGTCCGCCTTCATTTCAAACTATTCGGAATTTCCGAACAGTTGCTTTCCGGCGCAATTCTTTATCTTCAAAGATGTATGCCCTATTGGACTGTCGACAAACTGTCGACGGTTCAATTCCAACCCTCTTTATCGGCTCTTCATTCCACCACGCCCCACCCCGCGTTTTTCAACGCCGGGTCTATGTGTTCGGCCCTGGTCTCGGCTTCGTTCATGCTGACCTTCTAATGGAAGTTTTTATACTGAGGCCGGTATAGTGCCGATTTCCATGAATTATCGAAAATATTAATCGGTACATGCTGACCTTCTGTTTAAAATTATTATTAAAAAAGTCTATCTGTGCCGAGGCTTCCGGCCGAGGCACTCGTTTTGATGGTGCAGGTTCCATAGGAGAACCGGCCCAGCATAGTGCCGATTCCCTAGAATAATAAAAATATTAATCGGTACATGGCTTGCCCTTCCTGGGTTTCTTCCGCTTGGGCAGTTTTTTCACCGGCTGCCGAGGCTCCGGGCGCCTATCTGGCGAAGCTTTAGTGTAGCCAGATGCCCGAGAGCCTAGCCGTGTACTTGGGCGGGGTTCCATGCCCCGCCCAAGTGGCGACCCGAAGGGTCGTCCCTTGACCTCAGCCTCAAGCTGACGAAGGGTATCCGTTTCGGCTTCCTCCTCAAGCTGGGCGCGGCGCCTTTCGGCGAAAAGCTCGTATTCTTTTTCCGCCATCGCTTCCGCTTTTTCATGGCTGATCTTCCCGGCCCCGGGCAGTACGGCGCGCTCGTTGAATTTCAGGAAAGCATCCAATCGGGTTTTCCAGTCCCTCAGGAATATCTGTTTGCGCCGGCGGGCCTGGTCCTCGGCGAAATCGAGGAACATGACGACGATGCGGTTCAGTTCGTCGATCTCGGGTTCGCGCAGGTAGTTTTTGGCCACTGTCACGTCGCCCTTGCGCACCACGCCGCTTTTCCAGGAGGTCAGGCCCATGTTGGGCTTTTTAGCGTCAGCCCTTTGCGCGATCAATTCGGAGGCGGTTTTGCCTGTGGCGGCGAAATGAAGCTTGTTTTGGACGGTTTGGTAGAAAACCTTGGTTTCCCCGCCGGTGGGCTTGTAGTCGGCGGCCAAGGCCAGTATTTCCCTGACCCGCAAATAAACCCGGCGCTCGCTGGCCCGGATGTCCCGGATACGCTCCAGCAACTCGTCGAAATAGTCCGTATAGCCTGGTCCCGGGGGGTTTTTCAGGCGTTCATCGTCCATGGTGAAACCCTTCACCAGGTACTCGTTCAAGCGCGTTGTCGCCCACTGGCGGAACTGCGTACCTCGGGAGCTGCGTACACGGTAGCCGACAGCGAGGATGGCAGGAAGACTGTAATGCATCACATCGCGGGAAACCTCCCTGGAGCCTTCGGATCGAACTATTAAGTAAGACTTAATAGTTGCCTCTTCGGCTAATTCGCCTTCGTCATATATGGCCTTGATATGTTGATTGACATTAGGCACGGTAGTTTGAAACAGTTCTGCGATTTGCACTTGCGTAAGCCAGATTGTCTCATTTTCAAACCGGCATTGGATGCGCGTGCGTCCGTCCTCCGTCCGGTAGAGGACAATGCTGGATTGCGGTGGTTTGTTATCAGGAATGGGCATTATCTATAATTCTCCGGTGAAGGCTTGGTTCAGCAATGACTTTTTCAATTCTTCCAGCGCTTCGAGCTTGTGCTGGTAGATGGATTCAAGATGTTGGGTTTCTTTGTGTAGCGCATTAAGCGTAACCACAATTTCTTTCTGCAACTTCAACGACGGGAATGGAAAAGTTTGGTTTTCAAATGTCCCAAGATTAATATTATCGCGCGCTGTGCCCTGCCCCTTCTCTTTCAAGAGTGCTTTGTATGATTGAAGCAAGTATTCTACATACTCGTTATCCGCGAGCTTCTCATTAACTATGATCCCGATTACGCTGTCTGGAAAACATGCTTCGAAGTTAAGAATTGCAGTTTCGCCAACAGTTGCCCCGACAATTGCGATGCAGATAGTCCCTTTCGGCCACAACCGACTTTGGTCTAGACCAACTTCGCCATAGGTCTGGGAGTAGTTTGTTAGCCAGTGATCAGCGTTGCTGACATCTCCCGTCTGGACGAACGGGTATTTGCCGCCGTAGAGTTTGGGGTCATTACGCGGACGATGCTTAGACTTACCACGACCAAATTCTTGCGCAATCTCTACTAGACGTTTCTCCATCCACCCCCCGCCGGGCTTGGTGAAGACGGATTGGAGATGACTTTCAAAGATGGCGCGGGCGTTTTGGAGATTCTTTTCGGCGTTGGCTTTGGCAGTGGTGATACCCTCAAACGCTTCGTCGAGAATGCCGACAATCCGTTTCTGTACGGTAAGCGGAGGAATGGGCACAGGAAAATTAAATATATCTTCTTTGCTAAATCCATTTTGAGCTGAACGGTCAGCAACATTAGCCAAGCGGCCTTGAAACTCATCTGATACGAGATAATTATAAAACCAAGATTTCTCAAACAAAGCCAAATTTGGCTTGGTCTTCATTAAAGCCACGTTGTAAGCACCCGCCTTACCTGTCAAAATCTTTCCAACCGAAGCGCCATACCTTCCAATCAGTATGTCATCTTCTTTGCAGAGTCGATTCTTTTTCGATTCAGGTATATAAGTAATATTTTTATCTTTGGTAAAATCCCGAATTTGAAGAAAACGCACATAACCCGGTCTCTTTTCAAATATGAATTTCGATTTCGGCGGTTGAGAACCTCCTTCGAAATCACTAACATCGCCAAGTTTTTTTATTTCCCATCCGTTTTTCATACCAACTTCCTGATGTTTCCCAACACTTTGGCGCTTTCTGAATCGAGCTTGGCAATTTCGTCCATGATCGCCTTTGGATTACGGTGTTTAACTTCCTCGCCACCGTTGGGGTTCTTTACGGAAAGATCGAAGGTTTCCTTATCAATACCCTTGGCATCCACCGACCACGACTTTGGTGAATCGGCGAATTTCTTTTGCAACTTCACAAATTCGGAAAGGTCATCGTCGTTAAGTGAGTTGGTCTTGCCCATGTTGCGGCCAGGATCAAGCTGGTAATACCAAATCTTCCGGGTGGGTACGCCTTTCTCGAAGAAGAGTACAACGGTCTTTACCCCCGCGCCCAGGAACGTACCTCCGGGGCAATCGAGCACGGTATGGAGGTTGCAACTTTCCAAGAGCAGTTTACGCAGAGAGGTGGAGGCATTATCGGTATTGGATAGAAAAGTGTTTTTGATAACTACGCCGCCGCGTCCACCAGCTTTTAGGATTTTGATGAAATGCTGAAGGAACAAAAAGGCGGTTTCCCCGGTGCGGATGGGAAAATTTTGCTGAACTTCCTTTCGTTCCCCACCACCAAAGGGCGGATTGGCTACTACAACCTCATAACGGTCTTTTTCCTGGATGTCGGCGAGGTTCTCGGAAAGCGTGTTGGTATGGATGATATTAGGCGCTTCAATGCCATGTAAAATCATGTTCATGATGGCTATGACATAGGCGAGGGACTTCTTTTCCTTCCCATAAAAGGTACGCTCTTGCAAGGTCTTATCCTGTGCCGTGGATCGTTTGGGATTGTTGGCCAAGAGGTAGTTGTAAGACTCGCATAAGAAGCCCGCAGACCCGACCGCCCCGTCGTAAATGCGCTCCCCTAATTCGGGCTTAACGACCTGGATAATGGCCCGGATCAATGGGCGGGGAGTGTAATACTGACCGCCATTCCTCCCGGCGTTTCCCATATTCTTTATCTTGGCTTCGTATAGGTGGGAAAGTTCGTGCTTATCTTTTTGTGAGCCGAACCGCAATTCATCGATGTGGTCGATGATCTCGCGCATGTTGTAACCGCTTTGAATCCTATTTTTTATCTCACTAAAGATTTCCCCGATTTTGTATTCGATGGTGTTGGGCCCACTCGCCTTACTCTTAAATGCCCGAAAATACGGGAAAAGTTTTTTATCCACAAAGTCGCGCAAATCATCGCCGGTTTGGGCATTGTTATGGTCTAATTTTCCATCCTTAGTTTTAGGCGCGGCCCAAGACGCCCAGCGATAAGGTTCATCGAGGATATAGCTGTATCTCTTGCCGTCCAGCTTAGCCGCCGTCGCGCGTTCCTGCTCTAACCCATCGAGGTATTTTAAGAAAAGGAGCCAAGAGGATTGCTCGGCATAATCGAGTTCCGTGCTGCAACCATCTTCTTTATAAAGCACATCATCAATGTTTTTAAATGCTTGTTCGAACATGGGGGCCTTTATTTATATTTTTTACTCAACTTTGGCAAATTTCGAAAGACATGCTTTAGATAGCTATTCCCCCCTTTGAAAAAGGGGGGATAGGGGGGTATTAGTTGTTGCTAAAACCCAAAACAATTCTAACTTCCCCTTAATCCCCCTCTTTCAGAGGGGGAAGAACCAACGGCCTAAAAATTTTCCAAAGTTGAGTTTTTTATTAATTTTCAGTTTATCTTACGTCATACGCCAAAAACCGGCCCTCATTATGCCACCAACGGAAAACAATGAAAAATGAACAATGTAGAATGGAAAATGAGGAACATCAAAAAAGTTAGGAGAAAACGGGGAAAAAACGAAAAATGACGGATTCGACAAGCTCACGGCAAGGCAATGAAAAATGAAGAATTGTTGCAAGAAATAAAGAATTAGGCGGACTCAACGTCAATGCCAGCAGTCGGACCGCCCATTCCGACAGGGCCTCCGACATGCCTGCCGCTCCACCCGACCGCCATGTCGCCGGAAAGCCCGTCTCCGGATGGCGGAAACCCGGCACCGGACGACGGAAAACTTGACCCCGGATTGGTGGAAAACTCGCCTGCAAATAAGAGCCCAGGAATATGCCAGTAGGCGAACCCTGCCATGCCGGTAGTTGAGAACCTCATGCCGGTAGGCGATCCCCGCCATGCCGGTAGCTGAGACCCCCATGCCGGTAGGCGATCCCCGCCATGCCGGTAGTTGAGAACCTCATGCCGGTAGGCGATCCCCGCCATGCCGGTAGCTGAGAACCTCATGCCGGTAGGTGATTCCCGCCATGCCGGTAGCTGAGACCCCCATGCCGGTAGGCAATCCCCGCCATGCCGGTAGCTGAGAACCTCATGCCGGTAGGTGATTCCCGCCATGCCGGTAGCTGAGAACCTCATGCCGGTAGGCGATCCCCGCCATGCCGGTAGCTGAGACCCCCATGCCGGTAGGTGATTCCCACCATGCCGGTAGCTGAGACCCCCATGCCGGTAGGTGATTCCCGCCATGCCGGTAGCTGAGACCCCCATGCCGGTAGGCGATCCCCGCCATGCCGGTAGCTGAGAACCTCATGCCGGTAGGTGATTCCCGCCATGCCGGCAGCTGAGAACCTCATGCCGGTAGGCGATCCCCGCCATGCCGGTAGCTGAGACCCCCATGCCGGTAGGTGATTCCCGCCATGCCGGTAGCTGAGACCCCCATGCCGGTAGGTGTCACCAGGTTATCCTAGTTTACCGGCGGAAATGTGAGCGGGTTGGGCTCCTGACACCTGTGGCAAGGCATCTTGAAAACCAATGTTAAATTTTGAGTTTTGAATTCTAAATTTTGGTAGATTTCCGTGCCAATTTCCCATTAGACAGTTAATGAAATTAGTACAGTACCAGCCTCGTTTTAGTTTTATAGAAGGCTGGCGCGATAAATGGAAATCCTCAATAATTCAACATTTAACATTCAAAATTAAAAATTGCCGTTGAAATGCGGGCAGGACCCCGGCATCATCCGGAAGGTCAACGACCCTGCGCTGGCAAGCCCATGGAACTCAGAATCGGCTATTCGGATTTTTTCGTGAAACATCCCCCCGGCTGGCTTTCCGGGCTAATGCCTGATCCATTGCTTTCCCCCGAGGTCCAGTCATCCCCGCCTGGACTGCGGCGTTAGTCCGAACCGACTCCATGACCTTCCGGAGGATTTCCGTGAAGGAAACGTCTCCCCTCCAAAAGGGCGGCACTCCCATTTCCTTGATGAGCGACCCGGGAGCGGGGGCTCGCGCGACGCGGTCAGGATTGGGCCCCCAGTCCGCCGGAAGTTCCCGGGCCAGGCGGTAAAAATCCCCCAAATCCCCAGCGGACAATTTTGCCCCGGAGGCGGCTTTGCCCGTTTTTTCCGCTTTTTTCCCCGCGGGCGGCGCGAACCCAGGAGGCCGGTGTCCGTCAGGATCACCCGGGATGGAGGGTCCTTGGCGCCGGGAAGAGCGGACCTGGGACAGGAAATCCTCCTTCTCCAAGCCCCGTATCCTCAACAGCAGAAAGGGGTCCCGGTCCAGTTCCTGGGCCAATATGTAGTAGGCGGCGGCGATGTGCTTGCAGGGATTCTCCCAGTCGGGACAGGAGCATTCCATCTCCAGGTCCTTCTTGCTTTTGGGAAACAAGGGGATGCCCTCTTTCCGGAACGCCTCATCCAGCCCCTCGGGCATTTCCCCCGCCAGGAGTTTCGCGGTGAAGACGGCTTTCTTGGCCAGGATGTCGGCCACCCGCAGCCAATCCTTGCGGGGGGTGCGCCTCAGCCCGATGCGGACCTCATAGGGCTTGGGCTTGGAGCCCTGCACCCTGGCCAGGACCTCGCCCGGCTTCAGGTCGATGGAGACCACCTGGCCGCTCCGGGCGTAGTTGCGGCCCCGGGTCAGGCGGGTGTGCCAGCCGAAGGATTCCAGGGCCGCGACCCATTTCTCCCCCCACCAGCTTTGGGCGGCTCCCTTCCCCGCCCGAAGGCGTATCCCGTCCTTGGCCTTTCGCGGCGTGGAACGCGGGTAATACAAGCCCCATTCGCTCATGTTGCCTCCTCCAGGGCTTCCCGCCTCAGGGCGAACAAGTCGCGCAATTCGCCGTTGGAAAGCTCCGTCAGCCAATTCTCGCCCGCTCCCAGCACCTGCCCCGCCAGGGCCTTTTTGGACTCGATGAGCTGGTCGATCTTCTCCTCCAGGGTGCCGGCGCACAGGAACTTACGCACCTGCACCTTCTTGGTTTGGCCGATGCGGAAAGCCCGGTCCGTGGCCTGGTTCTCCACCGCCGGGTTCCACCAGCGGTCATAGTGGAACACGTGGTTCGCCTTGGTCAGGTTCAAACCCGTGCCCCCGGCCTTGAGCGAGAGGACCATGATCCGGGACTTGCCGGCCTGGAGGTCCTCCACCATGCGGTCCCTCGCGGCCTTGGCCAGGCCCCCGTGGAAGAACAGCACCGGCTCCAGGAGGGATTGCCGTAAATGCCGGTTGAGCATCTCCCCCATCTGGGTGTACTGGGTGAAAACCAGCGCGGAATCGCCCGCCGAAAGGGCCTCCTCCAGCATCTCGGTGAGGCGGGTAAGCTTTCCTGACCGGCCCGGCAGGGGGCTTCCGTCCCCCAGGAAATGGGCGGGGTGGTTGAGGACCTGCTTGAGCTTGGTGAGGGTGGCCAGGACCAGGCCCCGCCGGGTGATGCCTTCCGAATCCTCGATCTTGGCGGTCATCTCCTTCACCACCGCCTGGTAAAGCGTGGCCTGTTCCCGGGTGAGGCCGCAATAGACCTTCATTTCCAGCTTTTCAGGCAGGTCGGAAATGATCCGGCGGTCCGTCTTGAGGCGCCTCAGGAGGAAGGGCTGGGTCAGCCGCTTGAGGCGCGAGGCGGCGCGGCCGTCCTGGTACCGCTCCACCGGCGCGGCGAAGCGCCGGGAAAAGTCGTTATAGGAACCCAGGAAGCCCGGATTCAGGAACTCGAAGATGGACCAAAGCTCGGAAAGGCGGTTCTCCACCGGGGTGCCGGTCAATGCCAGGCGGAACCGCCCCTTGAGGGACCGCGCGGCGCGGCTTTGCCGGGCCTCGGGGTTCTTGATGTTTTGGGCCTCGTCCAGGATCACCCCGGCCCAGTCCATGCCGGCTAGAAGTTCCTCTTCCCTCCGGGCCAGGCCGTAGGTGGTGACCACCAGGTCGCTGTTCCCGGTTTCTTTTTGGAAAGACGCGGCGGAACGAGTCCGGTCCAGTCCGTGGCGCAGGTGGACGCGCAAGCCCGGCGTGAAGCGTTCCGACTCCTTGACCCAGTTGCCCGCCACGGAAGTGGGGCACAGGAGCAGGGCGGGCTTATCCAGGCGCCCCTCCGTCTTCTCGCGCAGGAGGAATGCCAGGGTTTGGAGGGTTTTCCCCAGGCCCATATCGTCGGCCAGGCAGGCGCCCAGGCCCAGGCGGCCGAGGAAGGAAAGCCAAGAAAAACCCCGTTCCTGGTAGGGCCGCAGTTTGGCTTGAAGCCCCTCGGGCGGGGGAAGGACTTTGAAAGCGCCTTCCTCCGATCCCTCGAAAAGCTCCTTGACCCATCCCTCGCCCGTCACCGAAGCGATTTCAAGCCCGCCTGATTCCCTTATGGACCTCAGTATTTCCCCCAAGTCCCTGGGTTTTTCGGAGAAACGGTCCCAATGGCTCAGCGCTTCCCTCAAGGCGGCGGGGTCCACCTCAATCCATTGGCCCCGGACTTGGACCAGGGGAATTTTCAGGTCCGCCAAGGCTTCCAATTCCCTGACAGACAAGGTCTTGTCGCCCAAGGCCAGTTCCCAATCGATATCCAGCGAATCAGCCAGGCCCGCCCCCTCGCCCCGCGGCTTCATTTTCACCCGCAAGCCCAGCCTTGGCGCGGACTTGGACCTCCACCAGGGAGGCAAGAGCACGCTGAATCCCGCCAGCGTCAAGGCGGGCGCGGCGTTTTGGAGGAAGGCATAGGCCTGTTGGTCGTCCAGGGCTTGGGCGGATGGTTTCGATTTCCTGAGTCCCGCGTCGATGGGCGGAAAAAGGCGTCCGGCCAGCCCCAGGGCGCTCAAAAGGATGTCGTCCGGGTCGGCGGGGGAAAAAACCGCCAGCCTCCGGCGGGCCGATGAGTCCCGCCACAGGTCCTTGGCCGGAACCAGGAAACTCGGATCAGCCATAGGCTGTAGAAGGTACTCCAAGGACCATTTCGGGGATACCGGGCCCGGAGGCGACAATCTCAGGACCACGCGCAAACCATCCCTGCAGGGGGCCCGGCGACGGTCCTCCCATTCCCGGAGGGAATCCGCCAGGGCCGCCATATCCCCGGCGCCCGCGGGGACGGCCCCGTCTTCCGAGGCCAATGACGCCAGCCAGGCTTCCTGCGGCGTGGCCGGATGGGAAAGGGAGAGGACTTCCCTGGCGGCACGGCGGACTTCCTGGTCCACCGCGCTGGCGATAAAATCCCTGGTTAATTCCTCCCCCGTCAAGGGGGACCGCCTGGTCCCGGGATCCAGGACCGGGGCCAAAACCGATGGCGGAAATGCCTCCGATAGGATCTTGAGTTTTTCCCCGGCTTCCCCAGTGTCCCACAAGGGCTTCCAAAAGCCCGCCGTTTGGGCTACCGTTCCCGCTAGGGCCGGAAGAAAATTTTCCCCCGCGGCCATTTCCCAAGCCAGCCGCGCGGCTGAACTCCAAAAAAGCAGGTCATCGGCGGCCAGGAATCCAAGTTCTTTCAATTCTTCCCCGTCGGGAAGGCCCAAAAGGCTGGTGATAAGCCCGGAAGTCACGGCCAACCCCCGAACTTGCCAAAGGGCCAAGCCCAAGACTCCCGCCCGTCCGCCCGCCGGAGCCTTGGCGGGGGCGGGGTTTTTGCCCCCTGGGGCCACCCGCCCTGGAAGATCCATGTCCTCCAAAAGCGGATGGCCCGGCAAGGGCATTCCATCTCGTCCCGGAAGGGTCAAGGTTGTTTCCCTCTCCGTTGCGTCCAAGATCGCCTTCAAATATTTGGCGGGAACCAGGCAGGGATGCCGGGGTGTTGCCGGCGGGGGTTTGCGGTCTTTCTTTTTTTTACCGGTTATTTCAAGGCGGCGATCCGGCTGTTCCCGGACGCCTTCCCCCCACAACAGGAAAAATCCCCTTTCTCCTTTTGAGGACGGTATCCACGAGCCGTGCAAAACCCGGATATCCGCCGGGACCGGCATGGTTTTGAGGGGAGATTTCATTTGGGGGGACGCGGAAAGCATGGGACATCCTACCAAAATATTTTCCCCCTTGAAAGTTTCTCGCCTATACGGAAAGTTTCCATTGCCCGGCTTGCCGTTCGGATTTTAAAATATCCGGCGGCGGCTGGGCTGTCCGCTGGCTGAGGGCCGCGGGCCTTTATCCGCCGCCGGGAATGAACAGAAAGGACGGCTTAACATGCCTGAAACGGAATTCCCCCCCATATCCGGGTACCCAAACCGTCTTTTGACCTTCATGACCCGGAAAGAAACCGTATGCGGGGAATGCGGCCAAGAACTCCTCCCCGGCCGGATCATCCGCTTGGAGGGGCCCAAGGGGGCGCTTTGCCTTTCCTGCGCGGACATGGGCCATTTGGAATTCCTGGCGCCAGGCAACGCGGCCCTGACCCGCCGGGCCTCCAAATACTCGCGTCTTCACGCGGTCGTGTTGAGGTGGGCCCCGGCCCGCAAACGGTATGAGCGCCAGGGGATCCTGGCGGAACCGGATGCGATCGACCGGGCCGAAAAGGAATGCCTGTCCGACGCGGCCTCGCGGGAAGCCCGGCGGCTCCGGGAAGCTGAAAGACGCGCCCAGGAAGACGCGGTTTACATCCAACAGTTCGCGGAACACATCCTCAAGGAGTTCCCCCAATGCCCCCCCAACGAGGCGGCGGGAATCGCGCGTCACGCCTGCCGCAAATATAGCGGCCGGGTGGGCCGCGGCGCCGCCGCCAAGGCTTTCGACCCCGCGGCCATTTCACTGGGCGTCAGGGCCTATATCCGCCACCGGCACACTCATTACGAGGAGTTTTTCTCCAGGGGCCTGGAACGCCATGAGGCGAGGGAAAGGGTCGAGCCCGAGGTGCGGGAGATCCTCGCCCGGTGGCAATCGGGGGTGTTTAATGGATAACCGCCTCGCCGTGGCGGCCCCGCCGGCGGGGAATCTTGAAAACCAATGTTAAATTTTGAGTTTTGAAGCTAAATAAAGAAA
This sequence comes from candidate division FCPU426 bacterium, assembly GCA_963796105.1. Lineage (GTDB taxonomy): Bacteria > Oederibacteriota > Muellerivitia > Muellerivitales > Muellerivitaceae > CAWCKJ01. The sequence goes on along the minus strand of CAWCKJ010000004.1, from coordinate 1,531,917 downwards.
AAGGCTTTAAATGTTTATGGTTTATATCCCATGCATGCCAGCCTTCCATAAAGCTGAAATGGAGGCTGGTATCGTACCGGTCTCCCTATGGTTTTATGGATGATCGGCACATCCGTGGTTAAGTATTATTTTGGACAGGTGTGGTGTTAACGCCTTTGAAAGAAAGGCTTATTTCAGGTAAGAGGGCCAGCCTGGAAATAGGGTCATGCCCACGGACAGCAGGCCCAAAAGAATCACAATGGCGCCGGTAGCGATGACCAAAGTGTTGGCCTTCCAGCCGTTGACGGCGTTTCCCAAAAGGTTCTTGTCGTTGGTCAAAAGAAGCAGGAAAGCCAGCACGATGGGAAGAAGCAGGGCGTTACCAACCTGGACCATGACCATGATATGGACCAGGGGGATCTGGGGGATCAGCACGATACCCGCCGCCAGGGCCACGCCAGCCGCGTAAAACCCGTAAAACCTCTTAGCCTGGGGAAGATGGTGGTTAAGGCTGTGAGGCCAGCCGAAAGTCTCGCCGAAAGCCCAGGCGGTTGAGACCGCCACCACGAAAGCCCCGAGAAACGAGGCGCTGGCAAGCCCCACCGCGAAAAGGGCTCCCGCGTACTTCCCCGCCAGCGGGATGAGGGCCTGGGCGGCCTGCGCGGCGTCATCGATGGAAACATGGTTGATGTAAAGGGTGGCCCCCGTGGCGATCACGATAAAGGCCATGATGGCCTCCGTCACCACCGCGCCGATGGCGGTATCCAGCCTCTCAAAGCCCAAATCCCCGCCCTTAAGTTTCTTATCTACCACTGCGCTTTGCTGGTAATAGATCATCCAGGGCATGATGACAGCCCCGATCAACCCAATGACGATCAAGACGAAATCCCGGGTAATCGGGCCTGTTGGAATCGAAAAAGACACCTTCGCGACCTGTCCCCAATCCGGATGAGCCATGAAAGCCGCGGGAATGAAGAGAAGGTCCACCAGGCAGAAAGCCAAGGCGATGTATTCGGCTGTTTTGTAAGTGCCGGAAACCACGACCAAAACTAGTAAGACGGCAGAAAGGGAGACGGAAACCAAAGGCGGGATATGGGCCAGACGGGCCGCGCTCAGGATACCCGCGAATTCCGTGACCAGGGCCGCGACGTTGCAGGCGAAAAGGATGATAAGGGAAACCCAGGCCCATCCCATCCCGTATTTTTGGCGGATCAGGAAGGCGTGGCCCCTGCCCGTGATGGAACCAAGGCGGGCAGTCATTTCCTGGACCACGTAAAGAGGAACTGCCAGGATTACCAGGAGTCCCACCAGGAGATAGCCGTATTGGGCGCCAGCCACGGCGGCGGTGGTGATGCTTCCGGCTTCCGTATCGGCCTGCATCACGATCAAGCCGGGGCCCATGACCATGAGGAACGCCCCTAGTTTCTTCCAACCGGGAACCTTGAGGGAGGAAACAGCAGGAGGAACTACAGCTTCGCTTTTTTCCATATTGAAAAATCCTTAATAATTCCAAATTCCGCTTTAACTAAATGATAATTGTTATCAAAATTAAATCAAGGGTTTATTAGAGCCTATCTCAAAATACATACTGGGCGGACGATAGCAGCTTCCCCCCTTTGAAAAAGGGGGGAGGGGGGTATTAGTTGTTAATACAACTTGTCGGAAAAGCTAACTTCCCCTTATTCCCCCTCTTTCAGAGGGGGAGACGACATATTGTGGATTTTAAAAAAGTCGGTATCGTACCGATTCCCTTAACTGTCTAATGGTGAATCGGCAAATGACAACTAAGGGAAATGACAACAAAGGGAGGAGAGGTTGGTTAATCATCCCGGCTGGAAAGAAGGGTATAAAAATTCCTGCGGTCTTTTTTGGATACGGACTTCCCCGCGGGAACTTCGAGGATCTTTATTTGGAGGCTTTTCTGAGGCAGGAACAAATCGAGGATTTCTCCCCCCAGGATCTCATGGGAAGGCTTCAAGGGCTTTTGACCGAGTTGGACCTTGCCCGAGTCGCACAACCGCTTGGCGGTCATCCGGGTTTTGGTGATTCCGATCAATTTTAGAAAAAGGTCCACCCTCAAAATCCCTCCCGGTCTTCCCTTTCAACCGCCCTTATTCCAGGTCCTTATCCAGGTAAAACCGGATACCGACTCCGATCTGGATTCCCGAAAAGTCGATGCTTCCGGGCGTGGGAAGAAGTGTCCCGGTAGTGGTCTTGGCCGTAAGCGAGGAAAACTTGACCAAGCGGTAAGCGAGCCCCAGGTCCAGGGAAGTATTCTTGTCATCATCCAGGAAAAACTCCGTCCCGAGACCCGCCCTCCCGCCAAAGGACCCGCCGCTCAAATCGATGTTCCGCGGGGCCGATCCCGTCACGGAGACGCTTCCGCTCATGAGGAAGTAATAGCCTCCCGCGGCGCTGAGGATGAAATTGGTACCCTCATCCAAGGGAATCAAGACCCTGGCTGAAAGCAGGGGCCCTGCGGCTGTGGAGTTCCACTCGTTCTTGTTTCCGGAGGAATCCGTAAGATCCTCCTCAAATTCATGAAGGACATCCCCGAGAATCCCCACTTCGATGGTCTGGTCCACCGCTATTTCCCATCCCAGGTCCAAACCCAAGCCAAAAGGAAAACCCTGGTTGGTATTGACCGAAGAGCCGTAATAACTCGAAAGATCATCGGTCCCGTAATTCAACCCGTTTAAATGGAAAGCCAGGGCCGAACTGCCCCCGCTTGGCAGGGTGGGATTATCGCGGGAATTCCCCTGTTCCTCGGCGATCGGTTCCGCTGACGCCGCGTTCGTGGTTTGCCCGGCCGCCTCAGTATCCTCATCCTGTGATTGCGCAGCCGCCGCGGACGCGATCTCCCCGGGACTCAACGGTTTGGACGCCTCTGTAATAACCTTTCCGTCCTCAACGATATAAGCGTTTTTTTTCAAACCCTCCATCCAGCTTTGAAGCGCCGTGGTTTGCTGTTCTTTCGCCAGGTGGTCCTTGATGGCGGGAGCCACTGAATCGTAGTCCGCCTTCCCCTTGTAATCCACCTTCACGATATAGACCCCATCCGGGGCCCTGACCAGCCCCATTCCCTTGGCCGGGATCGCGAAAACGCCCTTGGCCAGCTTGGGGTCCAATTCCGTCCGGTAAACCGTTCCCACCTCTCCGCCCTTGTCGGACGAACCCTGGTCCTCGGAGAATTTTTTCGCGTAGGACGCGAAGTCGGCGCCTTCTTTAAGCTCCTGAAGGAGTTTCTTGGCCTGCTTTTCCACTTGGGCTGTGTTCTCGGGCTTGGCCTTCGCCGGAAGGCGCAGAAGAATGATGGAAAACTTCACCCTCTCGTAATCCTGGGGGTGTTTCTGGAAATACTTTTGGACATCCGCATCTTCCACGACGGCCGATCCCGGAAGCTGTTCCTGCTTCGAACGGAGCATCCGGTCCGCCTTCATTCGCCGGGCCAGCTTGTCACGGGTGTCCTGTTTCAGGTCCTCCAGGGTGATCCCCTCTTTTTTAAGCCCATCCTCAAAGGCCTTTTCTCCGTCGAAGTTTTTTTTCATCGTGGCGATTTCCTGGTCCACCTGGTGGTCGATCTCGGCGTCCGAGACTTCCATCTTCTGCCGGTCCGCCTCCTCCGACAACAGCACTTCCTGGATGAAGCTCTCGAATACGTCCTTCTTGGCCTTCTCGTAATCGGGGGTCCCCGGCTGGGCAACCGATTTGAGCCCCTGGGCGAGGAAATAAGCCTGGATTCCCTCCTCCATCTCGCCCTTGGTCATCGCGGCTTGGTCCACGATCAGGATGGTCTCATCCAGGGTTTTCGCCCTTACGGGCGGGGCGGCCGCCGCTGACAAGAATAAAATTCCGGCCAGGACCATGATGTATTTATTCATCTCTCGTATCCTCCAGGGTCACCCCGACTAGGGGCGCCATTGATTGATTGACCCGGATGGTCGCCTTGCGCTTGATGCCGGCCATCCACTGGTCGAACCGCCGATCCTGTTCTTCCCTTAACAAACTATCATGAATGTTGTCCCGGACATCCTCCAGGGATTGCATCCGCCGGGGGCGCCTTTCGATCAATTGGAACAAATGATACCCAAACTCGTCCTCCAATGGCGCGGAAACTTCCCCTGGTTTCAAGTCCGCGAGGGTCTTCAGGTAGGCCGGGTCCAGCCGGTCGATATCCATGAAACCCCAGTCCCCGCCCTTGCTTTTCTCCACCCCCTCGGAAAGGCTTTCCGCGATGATGGAGAATTCCTCCCCCTTTTTAAGGGCCTTGAGGGCCCGGTCCAAGTCCCCCTTGTGCGTCACGACCAAGTGCCGGGCCCGGATTGCTTCCGGTTTCCAGTACTGGGACAGATGGGACCAGTAATACTCCTCCACCTCCGAGGGCGTGATCTGGACCTTCGAGTTCACCTTGAGGTCCACCAGCTTGCGCGCCAGTTTCTCCTGGAGGAGCTTCCTCCGCCAGGAGGCCTCGCTGACGCCCCATCCCTTGAGGATCTGGGGGTAGTTGTTGGGCATCTCGCTCAAGGCTTCCCTGAAAGTCTCGTCAATTTCCCTCTGGGTCATCCTCAAGTCCGCTTTCCGGGCTTCCTGGACCAAAAGACGCCGGTTGATCACCTGCTCAAAGAGCCTCCGCTTGATGGCCCGCATGTCCCCCTCGGAGACGGCGCTGTAATGGATGGCCATGAGGCGGAATTCGTTGTCGAATTCCTCCAGCGAAAGCGGCTCTCCATTGACGGTTACGACGGTCTTTTCCGGCGGCACCCGGGGCGGTGAAAGATCCACCGTCACTTCCCTGGAGCATCCCAGGATGCCCAGGCCCGCGGCGGCGTAAAGAAAGAGGCGTAGATGAGGCCGGAAGTTTTTTTTGTAGTTGATCAACGATGCGCCACCGATTTAATTCCGGGTGAAAAGGCTGTCCCGACCGCGGAAGCCCCTCGCAAGGCCCCAGGGGATGCCCCTATTCCGGAATTATTCTTTCGCCTTGGGATGGGTCCCTTTCCCGCCGGAAGGCGCCGCGCCCATTCCGGGCTGTGCCGGCGCTTGAAGCGCTTGCTGTTCGGAGGAAAGGTTGGCTAAGTACTTTTCGATAACGTCAACCTGCCGGTTGATCTTTCGGTCTCCCTGGAGTTTCGTCAGGAGTTTGTCGGCGCGGATCCGGAGTTTCAATTGGTCCTCGATCTTGTCGAACGGGGGCACTTCCTGCCCCGCGAGCTTGGCCTGCTTGGCCAGCTCCATGTATTTTTCCTTGGCTTCCTGATCCGACACGATCACGGAATCCACCTGCGAGGCGGCGTAATGCTGGGCCATCAGCATCTGCATGTAGCCGTCCTTGTAATTCTTCTCAAGGCGGTTCACGGTCTCGATATCCCTGGTCAACTTATCCTTGAGCTCCTTGATTTGGAGGCCGGCCTCCACGAGTTCCTTCTGGGCCATCTCCTCGAACTTGGGATCGGAATAATTGGTCTTTTGGATGACGCCCAGGACCACTTCCTGGTTGATGAGGCTTTCCAGGACTTCCTTCACTTGTTCCGCGCTGTTGGGGTCCACCGGCTGGGGGGAAAAAACCCTCAAAAGGTCCAAATGCCTCATCCAATCGTTGAAGGTGATTTTCTGGTCCCCAACGGTGGCCACAAGCTGGCCGTCCGAAATGCCCGCCTTATTGGGATATTTGTTGCAGGACCAGCCCAGCAGGATCAAGGCCCCGGCGGTGAATACGGCGAATAAGGATCTCTTGCCTCGCGAAAACATAAAAACTCCCTTCGGATTTCAGGAAAATTTAAAGAGGCGTATCCTAGCACTATCAACCATACTGCCGCAATATAAACAGGGTATGCTTATGTACAAAGCACCTGCGGTCTATTGATTTTTTAATCTTCCCCCTCTGAAAGAGGGGGATTGGGGGGAAGCCCCACGCACCGCGGCGTGTGGCAGTGCTTCGAGAGCCTCAGGGCCCTGAGCAACGTCGAAGGGTTAGCCTCTGGGTATTACACTACGAAAGCTAATTCTCCCCTGTCCCCCCTTTTTCATCCCCCATTTCATCCAAGTGATAATAATGAATGGAAATTGGGGACGTCCCCATGCTCAATGTCTTTGTTTTTCAAAGAGACATGGGGGAAGGGAGAAACTGCTATTGCCCGCTTAATTAGTTATTTTGAGATTGGTTCTAGTATTCAAACAAGTATCGAAAATGGCTTGGTTCTTCCATAATAAGGGCGGTATCCTAGCTGGGGAATGATTGGGTCTCTCGGAAAAAACCAAGAGTTTCCGTTTAAACTTGATTGAGGTGCTTCATGCCGGAATCCATGAGAAAACGCCTGGGCGATATGCTGGTGGATGAGGGAATCATCACCGACGCCCAGCTCCAGGACGCCATGCTGGAACAAAAGAGCAAGGGCGGACGGCTTGAGAAGATCCTGATCGACCAGGGCTTCGTCACGCAGGATGTCATCATGGCTTTCGTGGGGACCCAGCTCGGGATACCCCAGGTGAACTTGAATGAAATCGGGGAAATCCCGAACGACGTTGTTTTTTCGGTGCCCGAGGCCATCGCTCTCAACCACTGCCTCATCCCCATCGTCAAGAAGGACAATAAATTGATGGTGGCCATGGCCGATCCCCTGAATGTTTTCGCCCTCGATGACATCAAGATGACCACCGGCTTCGAGGTGGAGCCCGCCATCGCCGGCGAGGCGGAAATCAAGGCCATGCTGGCCAAGTACTACGGCAAAAACGCTGGAAGCGCCGATGGCGGGAAGGACGCGGGCGGGGACATGCAGGAGATCCTCAGCAGCATGTCCGGGGGCCCCGAATCCAACTTGGAACTGGTCGAGGAAAAAGCGGAGGACATGGATATTTCCAAGCTGGAGGCCGCGGGCAGGGACACCCCCGTCATCCGCCTGGTCAATTTGGTTTTAACGGAAGCGGTCAGGGCGGGCGCGAGCGACATTCATATTGAAGCCTATGAGAAAAATCTCAGGTGCAGGTACCGAATCGACGGGGTGCTTCATGAGGTCCAATCCCCTCCGCGGGTCCTCGCCGCGGCCATCTCCTCCCGCATCAAGATCATGGCCTCCCTGGACATATCCGAGAGGCGCCTTCCTCAGGACGGACGCATCAAGGTGAAGGTGCTGGGCAAGGAAATCGACATCCGCGTTTCCATCTGTCCCATGCAGTTCGGCGAAAAAGTGGTCATGCGGATTCTGGACCACTCGAACCTCTCGCTCGACCTTCCCAAGCTGGGTTTCGAGGAGGACATCCTCCCGAAATTCGAGAAGGCCATCACCCAGCCCTACGGAATGGTCCTGCTCACGGGCCCAACCGGCTCGGGAAAATCAACCACCCTTTACTCGGCATTGAATTTCATCAACAAGCCGATCATCAACATCGCGACGATCGAGGATCCGGTGGAGTACCAGATGACGGGGATCAACCAAATGGAGGCAAAATCCGGCATCGGCCTCGATTTCTCGACGGGCCTGCGGTGCTTCCTCAGGCAGAACGCGGACATCATCATGGTGGGGGAAATCCGGGACAAGGAAACTGCCGAGATCGCCATAAACGCCGCACTGACGGGCTTGATGGTCTTTTCCACCCTCCACACCAACGACGCCCCAGGGGCGATCACCCGTTTGGGAAACATGGGCATCGTGCCGTTCCTGATTTCCTCAACCCTCAATTGCGTGGTGGCCCAGCGTTTGATCCGGAAAATTTGCAAGGATTGTAAGCAGCCCTATGAGGCCACGCCCGATGTCCTGGAGGATTTGAGCCTCCAGCCCCAAGCCGGGGAGACTGTCACTCTTTACCGCGGCATGGGCTGTAACACCTGTTCCAACACCGGTTATAAGGGCCGTATGGCCATCCATGAGGTCTTGATCTTGAACGAGGAATTCAGGAAGGGCGTCTTCCAGAGGAAATCAGCAGTGGAACTCAAGAAAATCGCCAGGCAGGACGGGATGCAGACGCTCCGGGAATGCGGCGTCAAGAAGGTCTTGAAGGGCCTGACCACGGCGGAAGAACTCGTCCGCGTCGCCCATGAGGACGAGGAATAAAGGCTCGTTGATTTTTCATAGAGGGTGCCGATATTTAGGTTTTTGGGAGACGGTTGAATTTATTTGCTCTTACTAAACGCCGATGACAAAATCCTGGCCTTGGCAAAACACTGTTGCGCCAAACTCTTCCGACCTGCCCTTTCATAATCTTCTCCCATTTGTTGGACTATCTTGGGATCCCCAGGATTCAACCTTATTCCAGTGTCGAGCATTTCCAACGCCTCGGCGGGCAAATGTTTGTCCAAATACAAATCCGCCATTTTCAAATAATAAACAGGCTCCTTAGGGTTTCCCAGAATCCCTTTTTGATAAAGGGCCATAGATTCATCAACGCGTCCTTGCCATTGGTAAATAGTGGCTAGATTTACGAGGTTTTGGGGATTTGCCGGGTCCAAATCAAACGCTTTTTTAAAAGCCATCTCAGCATCGCTGAGTTGTTTTAAAAAACTAAAACTCACGCCCAAATCTATAAACACCTCCGCGTCATCGGGATTATTTTGGGTAGCCGTCAACATTACATCAATCGCATCTTTATGCCTTCCCTGGTGTTCAAAAATGTTCCAAAGATTCAACGCCGGTAACGCATATCGCGGATTCAATGCCAGGGCTGTTTTAAATTCCTCAATTGCGGCATCCCATTTCCCCATCCGCGCAAAAACATTCCCTTTTTCGTTATGGCTTTCAGCCGAATCCGGGTCCAAATTGAACGCTGTTTTAAAGGCTTCATCAGACGCGCTCCATTGATTTAACGCCGAGTAACTCGTGCCCAATTTGGCGTAATTCACTGCGGAATCCGGATCGATTTTTATCGCTTCTTTTATTTCTGAAATGGCGGCGTCATGCATCCCTTTTTTCTCATAGGCGCCCCAAAGATTTTGATGCGCGAGCGTAAAGTCAGGATCATCAGTGAGAGCAAGTTTATATTCCTGTATGGCTTCATCCACCAACCCTTTTTTGAAAAGGACAATACCTTTTCCATCATGCGCTAGATGCGATTCAGGCGAAAGACTTAAGGCGCGGTTATACTCACTGAGGGAATCATCCAAAAGGCCCTTTTGCTCATAACTGATCGCTAAATAAGAATGCGCCAAACTGCTTTCATCGGGATAAACTTTTACGACATTTTCCCAAAGCGTTTTGGAATTTTTCCAAACACCGATTTGCCTGATGGTTCCAAAACCCAAAAGAATCAATAGTAAACCGCAAAGTCCTAAAAATATTTTACGATTTGGCGCAAAAACCGCCACTGCTCCGGAAAAAAGGAGAAATAAACTTAAGCTCGGTAGGTACATATATCTATCCGCCGCCATCGCATCGATCACTTGTATCAAGCCCAACGTGGGAAGGATGGTCACAATAAAATAAAGCCAAGCCGCACCCAAGTTGGGCTGATCCTTTCGATAAAGCGCGCATATTAAGAACCCCAAAAGCGTAAGCAAAACCCCAAGAACGGCCACGATGTAATAACCGCTATCAAAATGCCGGGGGAATGGATAAAAAGGGAGCAAATGAAAAGGCGCAATCATTTTCCAAATATAAAAAGCCAATGAGTGAAATGCGTTCATCGTTTTGACGGCTATTGAACCGCTTTGTACGATCCCTTTTTTCTCGGCCATCATTCCCAATGTGGTGAATCCAACGATTAACGCCAAGGCGAAAAATGGTATTTTTTCTTTTATAACGCTGGAAACGTTTGCTTTCATCCGGCCCAAGGGCCAAACATCAAGGATGAGATAAACCAGGGGTAATGTGACAGCCATGGGTTTCGACATGAGCGCTAAAAGATATAGCCCCACGCAACCCCATAATTTCCATTTTTTTCGATCAATTGAAGATTGGTAATCGAGATAGGCCAGAAGCCCTAGAAGGAAAAAGAACGTGTAAAGGATGTCTTTTCTCTCCGTGGCCCAAGCCACGGATTCCACATGAATGGGATGTAGCCCAAATAAAAGGGCCGTCATTAACGCGCCATGCGCCGCGGTTGGCTTTGGCGTCGTATCAAGCCCTGGACTTTGGCTCAACCGAGCCAACTTAAGTATCCGTAAACTAAAAAAGAAAACTAAAACCGTATTGAAGGTATGAAGAATCAGGTTGGTTAGGTGGAAAACAAATGGATTTAAACCCCCAAGCCAATAATCAACAGCCCAAGAAAACCATGACAAGGGTATCCAATAATTTTCAAAATTATTAGTTAACATCCAATGAATGGAGGAAAAATTTAACGTTCTTATATGAGAATTGTTAATGATGTTGTCCGCATCATCCCAATTCACGAAATCATTTTTTAAGGATGGTAAATAGACAATGAGAGTAGAAAACGCCGTTAAAAGGGCGAAAAACCACAAGGTTCGTTTATCTACAGGTATCCGATTAGGCCTTACTTGGTTCCCGTTAGAAATATTGTTTTGTTGCGCAGAAATCAGGTTTGAGGCCGGCGACAAACCTTTTGGTTCTTCTTTAAATTGATTAAGAATTTCCAAAACTTGATTTTCCGGCCACCCAGTTTTGAGGGAAAGCATCGTCACAGGTAAATTCCTGTTTTGACGGATAAAATCAATTTTTTTCTTTCGCTTTGACAATACTAGCCAGCCTTTATAGGAAAAATTTTTGGGGGCTACTATTTGAATTAGGTTATCAAATCAGGCTGAACGATAAAAGATTTAATGCTTTTGGGGGATTTTTGCAGAGATATTTGCCTGGTTCGTTCGAACCAAAAAGTCCATTTAGCCGATAGATCTTTACTAATTCTATTCTCCACCCAGGTTCTTCAATAATTTATCCACCGCCAGAAGCCGGGCTTCCTGGTCCTCATCCCCTTTCATCACACGGAAGGAAACCGAATGGGGCTCTTTGGAGGAGAACCGGATGCGGGAAGGGGGCCAGGTCTTGAACCATTTATCCACCCGTTCCTGGGACGGCGCCCGGTCCTCGCGCCACTGAAGGCTGACCCAGCCCTCCAGGGCTTCCAACCGCTGGATTCCCATGCGTTTGACCCTGGGGCGGAAGGAAGCGATGGTGAGAAGCATCCTTGCCTCCGCAGGCAATGGGCCGAATCGGTCCTCCAACTCGGCCCCGATCTCCGTGACTTCCTTCTCCTCGCTCATTTCCGCCAAGCGGCGGTAAAAGTCGATTTTAGCCGCTTCTTCCGAGATGTACTCCTTCGGGAAATAAGCGCTCACCCCCAGGGATAACGCCGGAACGAAATCCTCCTCGGCTTCCTGCCCCTTCATGCGGGCCATTTCCCGGCCTAGCATCCGGCTGTACAAGTCAAACCCGATGGAGTCCATGTTCCCGTGTTGCTGGGTTCCCAAAACGTTCCCCGCCCCCCGGATTTCCATGTCCTTCATGGCGATATGGAGGCCCGAGCCCAATGTGGAAAACTGCTGGAGCACTTCCAGTCTTTTTTGGGCCAATTCCCTCAGGGTGATGTAGCGGGGATAGAAAAAATACGCGTAGGCTTGGCGGTCGGTGCGCCCCACCCTCCCCTTGAGCTGGTACATTTGGGCCAGCCCGAAATGGTCCGCGCGCTCCACGATGAGGGTGTTCACGTTAGGCATGTCCAGCCCCGATTCGATGATGGAAGTGCACACCAAAACGTCATATTCCTTGTCCACGAAATCGATCATAACGGATTCCAGCTCGTGCTTGGCCAGCTGACCGTGGGCCACCGCCAGCCGCGCCTCCGGCACGGTTTTTTGCAGGCTGTCCGCGATCCGGTCGATGTCCTTGACATGGTTGTGCACGTAAAACACCTGCCCCTCCCGGTTGAGCTCCCTCCGGACAGCTTCGGCCACAAGGCGGTCGTCCATGGGAGCCACCTGCGTCAAGACAGAAAGCCTGTTTTGCGGCGGGGTGTCGATGATGGAAATCTCACGGATTCCCGAGAGGGACATGTGGAGGGTCCTGGGAATGGGGGTGGCGGTAAGCGTCAGCACATCCACATCGCGCTTCAACGACTTCAGGCGCTCCTTTTGGGAGACCCCAAACCGGTGTTCCTCGTCGATGATCAAAAGCCCCAGGTTGGAAAAACGGACGTCTTTCATGATTAATTTATGCGTGCCGATGAGGATATCCACCTTTCCCTCGCGAAGAAGTTCCAGGGTTCTCTCGATCTCGGACTTGCTCCTGAAACGGGAAAGCATGTGGATTTCCACCGGGTACTCGGCCATCCGCTCCTTGAACGTGTGGTAATGCTGTTGGGCCAGGATGGTGGTGGGAACCAAGACCGCCACCTGCCGCTTGTCCAGGACCGCCTTGAAAGCCGCCCTCATGGCCACCTCGGTTTTGCCGTATCCCACGTCCCCGCACACCAGCCGGTCCATGACCTGCTCGGACTGCATGTCGCGCTTGACGTCCTGGATGGCCTGGTGCTGTCCGGGGGTCAACTCATAGATGAAGGAATCCTCGAACTCCATTTGCCAGGGCGCGTCGGAGGAAAAAGGCTTCTTGCGCAGGACCTGCCGGGTGGAGTACAGGGCCATCAACTCCCGGGCCACGGCCTCGATTTCCTGGCGGACCCTGGCCTTCACCCTGCTCCATTGCTCCCCTCCCAGCTTGGACAAGGCGGGCGAGCCCTCGCTTCCGATATACCGCTGGATCAGGCCGATCTGGTCCGTGGGAAGGTAAATCTTCTCGTTGTCCGCGAACTCCAATTGGATGTATTCACGCGTTACGCCATCGATCGTCAGGGGCGTCAAACCCCGGTAAAAACAGATCCCGCAGTCCACGTGAACGGTCCAATCGCCCACGGACAATTCGTTCAAGGAGGCCAGGGGCTTCCCGCCCGCGACAGCCCTCACCCTCGTCCTGCGGCGGTTTCCCCGGTAGCGCCGGAAGACCACATGATCCGGAAGCGCCGCCAAGCCGATCTCGTCTATGGCGAAACCCTGTTCCACCTCGCCTAACAGAAGGGACAATTTGGGGTTCTCTTTCGTCTCGATGGATTGCTCCCGGAGAAGCTCCGAAAACCTTTCCCTTTCCCCCTTGTTGTGGCACCAGAGGACGGCGTGGGTCCCGGAGGCCAGCCATTTTTTCAAATCCGAGGCAAAGGTAGGAAATTTGCCGTTGTAAGGGGGCAGGGTCCGGGTTTCCACCGCCAGGGATTCCTCCGGCGCATCCCCCAGAAACTCCTGCCGGATCTGTCCCAAGCCCGCCGCCATTCCCTTTTTGAGGGATTTATTGAGAAAGCTCAAGTCGGAGAAAAATGTTGAAGTGTCGAATAAGTCGAACTTTTCCTCCAAGGCCCTCTTGCCGCATTCCATGAGTTTGTCTTGGAGGTCGGAAAACTTTCGTTCCACCGCCATGGGTTCCTCGATCAATATCCTTGTTCCTTCCGGGATGTAATCCAGGAGGCATTGCCGCTTGGCGAGCGCCCCGATCGTTTGCCATTCCCAGCCGGGAAATTGGCGGGTTTGTCCCAGAAGTTCCAAGGCAGTTTCCGCGTTATGGGAAGGAACACCGTTCTCGTCTTTCGCCTTGGACCGCAAGACCGCTTTTAAATTTTGCTGGGTCTTGGGGCTTAAAACCACCTCATGAGCGGGAAATATCAGGATTTCGGATAGGTCCCCGCCTGAACGCTGGCTGAATAGGTTTAAAGACCTTACCGAATCCAGGGTCTCGCCGAAAAACTCAAGCCGGACCGGACCCGATGGTGAACCGGGCGAGGCGATATCCAGGATCCCTCCCCGCATGGCGAACTGCCCCAATTGGACGACCTGGTTGACCGGCTCATAACCCAGGGCTACCAAACGATCCTTGAGATCCAACGGGGCGTCTTGGCCTTTCCTTAAAACCAAGACTTGGTCCAGCCATTCCTCCGCCGGAAGGGTGTGCTGGAGCGCGCCGATAAGCGACGCCACCACGATGAAGGAACCGCCTTGCATCAGCTGATAAAAAGCTCTCTGCCGGTCGCCGATAAGCTCCGGGTCAGGGGTTTCAGGGTCACCCGGAAGGGTTTCCCAGGAAGGACAGAGGAAGATGGGTGTGGATGGCGTTAAAGTAGAGAGATCCCCATAAAGCATTACGGCATCCTCTTGGCTGGGGGTTAAAATCAACCATGGATGCTCTTCCTTAAGTTTTTGGAAAAGCCAGGAAATCAGGAAAGCCTTGGCGGATCCAGAAACCCCGTGAATGAATGTTCCTGGTTTTCGCTTTCTCAAAGCTTCCAGGACCCTATCCGCCGAAGGCCAGTTGATATTTTCTATTAAAAACGGGCTAAGGGATGCTGGCTTTCCGTGTTCCTCGGCAATAGTCATGGTTATAAAATCACTCCAAGAAAATAAATAGCGCTACAGCCATTTTTTTAACATCTCGCTAAACACGAAAAGAGCTTTCCGCGCTTTTAGGCGCAGAAAACCCAATAGGACTTTATTAATTTAACCGCATCTTGCCTATTTTATCAGGTGATTGTCAAGAGTTGGCCTTATGGGTTGCAGCCAGGAAAGGTTTTAAACAAAAAAGCCCGCCGGGCAGGGCGGGCGTCAAGCTTTCGGTTGTTTTACCGGTTGATTAACGGTCCAGGCATAATGACGGAACCAGAGTCAAAAGGAATACGCACTCGGGACAATATAACAAGTGATATTCCACATCAGCCTTTTCTGCTTCCGACAGTTTCCCCTCGCGGTAAAGGTCCAGCATCCTTTTGATTTTCTCGCAATTTTGATCCATGACTGCCCTCGCTTTCTGGCGTCCGTAGGTGTCGTGCAATCCCCCACTTCAGCTCATCTTCTGGTAGATCGCTTGCAAGCGGGCAACCTTACTTCTGTTTTTAAGCATCAACCATGCCATCTAAATAAAACCACTTTAAATATCCACTTCTACTTTCTAGACGGGGCTGACTCGTTTTTATTGCAAAAAAATAGTGGCCCAAATGCGGGAAAAAAGGTCTTTTTGAGGTGATTTTTTTAAGAAAGAACCTTTGAGGTCCCCTGCTGCAGAAATCTAAATTAATGCTTTGTTTATTGCTTTTTGCATGCTTCTGTATTAAGTGACCCTTGAAATAAAGGAATACATAGGTATACTGTCCGCTACGGGAGGTGGTACATGAGCTACCAGCGGATGAAAAGCATTAAAATTCTGAGGAAAATCCACACGGAAGAAGAAGCCCGCCAATGGGTGTGGAGATGCCGTTTCGGCGGGAAAGACTTTGTTTGTCCCCAATGTGAGGGCGAAAGCTTCTGGCAACACCAGGCCAAGCCTGAAGTGAGGGAATGTGACTATTGCCGGAAACGTCTTCGGCTTCGCGCCGGGACGATTTTTGAAAGCTCCAAGCTGCCTCTTTTAACCTGGGTCAGGGCCATCAGTTTGATGATGCAGGGCAAACGGGGTATTTCGGCCCTGGAACTGAAGCGGCATTTAAATCTTTCGGATCATTCGGCATGGCTTCTATTGCATAAGATCCGGGAAGGTCTTAGGCAAAAGGACGAAAGCTATACTCTAAAGGGCGTCATTGAGTTGGATGGGGCGGTTTTTGGGAAAAAGGCCAAGGAAAACCAAGTGGAAGTCTTGGTGGCGGTGGAAAGCAAGGAATGGGTGGATGAGAATGGTTGCAAGAAGGAAAAAGCGGGTTTTGCCAAGGTGAAGGTAGCTATGGAAACCAAGTGGGAGAGCCAGGAATTCGTGAATCAGACTATGGAAAAAGGCTCTTTCCTCAACACAGATGCTTCGCCAGCCTTGCGTGAACTCAAAGGAGTGGAGGCAGACTACCGGGTGATGGCCAATGACCCGAAAGAGTTGGAAAGTTGGTTGCCCTGGGTACACCGGTTCATTTCCAACGCCAAGGCCTGGATCATTGGAACTCATCATGGCGTTGATGCTAAGTATTTAGGCCGGTATCTAAGTGAATATGCCTATCGGTTCAACCGTCGTCATGATCCCGATTCCTTATTTCACCGTGCTTTGACCGCATGTGCCTTAGCAAAACCCATTACAGCACGGTCACTTTGTGCATAAGCATAGCTTTTTGAAAGGAAATCTTAAAGTGGCAGGAATCGGCCCGATAAATATTGGCATTTTTCTGGCTTAAATGTTCAGTTTTTAACGTTAAATCTTATATAAACAGCAACTTCTGATTGATGTTCCCTTCTGATTTTAGACCAAATGAAAAAAGAATAGAGCCAAGGAGAGAACCAAAGCCGAGCCGATAGGAACTGTCAAGTTGTCGTCAATCTCAAAGGAAAACAATTCCAAAAAGGCGCTCGCGACCGCTCCCAAGACGGCGACTCTCCAATCCTGAAAAATGGCGAAGGCGGTTAAGAAAGCCACGGCAAAAAAGAAAAACGCCCCTTCCCAGGATTTATGAAAAATTCTCATCCGTCCGAAATGCTTCCCCCCCAATTCCGCCGCCGCGTCCCCAAGCGATAGAAAAAGCATCGCGGCAATGGCAACCATTCGGGAGGAAAAAAAAATAACCAGAAAAAAGGCCAGAAGAAGATAAGTGGATCCATTGAATCTGTTTTCCTCGGAATGGCGGATCAAGGCTGAAAAAAAGCGCATAAACTTGGAGTTGAATTCCTTGTCTTGCAGCCTGAAGAAATCCAGGAGAAAGGAAACAAGGAAAAATAAGCCGCTCACAATCAACAAGGTTTGCTTTGCCGCGGTAGAGGTCATGTGAAAAGGCAGATAGAGATAGGCTAATGGAAAAAGTGAGGACGCCAAAACATGGTATATCTTGCGAAAACCTTGGAAAGTTTTTGCCTTAATGGGCCGTTTCTCAACTCTTAAGTCGTCGGACATCCTGTGGGACCCTTCCTAAATTCTATTTAGAATACTAATTTTTCCATGACTCCGCTCAACACCGCTGTCTTTCAAAAAAAATCACCATTCATCCGCTGAAAATCGATGGGGGAAGACTCTTTGTTCCTCCAGGAAATGGGCTCTTCTCACAAGGGCCTCCTGGACCTTATCCTTCATGGCCTTGAGCTTGAAAGGCTTAGCGAGGTACTCGCATGCCCCTTTTTTCAGGGCCTCGAAACCAATGGAGAAGGAGCCGTAGGCGGTCATGATAATGACGAATATTTTCTTGTCCCTGACTTTAAGGTACTGGAGTAATTCCAATCCGGTCATCTCGGGCATCCGCAGGTCCACCAGCGCCAGGTCATAGGAGTGTTTTCGCTGGAGCGCGATGGCTTGGGTCGCGCTGGTGGCGATATCCACGCGGTAACCGGATTGCGTCAGGCTTTTTTGGATCAACTTGGCGAAATCTACCTCATCGTCCACTACCAGGAGATGGGCCTTGGCGGGGGATTTTCGAATGGTTTTTTTCAATCCACCCTTTTTTTTCGGCTTTTCCTGACCCATTTGAGGCAATCCCTTTCTGTCAAACTTCCTTCTTTTGTAATTATATTCCTATTTACCTTAACTAATCATCCCGATTCGAGGAAATGGCGAATTCCCCCTCTGGCAAGAGCTGAAAGAGTTGTTAATTCTCTAATTCCACCGCGATTTCCGTTTTTTTCAATTCGGTTGGAAAAAGCATTATGAAAGTCGTTCCCTCCCCCAGGCGGCTTTCCACTTTAATCTCCCCCTCGTGCTCCTCAACGACGCGTTTGACAATGGCAAGGCCGAGTCCCGTTCCCCTTCCAAATCCCTTCGTGGAATAAAACGGCTCGAAAATCCTCTTCAACTCCCCCGACGGAATCCCTTTTCCGGTATCCCTCACCTCGATTTTGATCTCGCCTCTTCGGTCCTGCGCGCTCAGCCGGACCTGTTGATATTGAAAATGGGCCGAGATCGTGATCAACCCGCCGGGCGGAATGGAATCCACCGCGTTCTCGAGCAGGTTGAGAATCACCTGGAATATGCCCTCCGGATAGCCCTGGAGCAGGGGCAAGTCGGCATCCACATCCAGGATCAGCCTCCCGCCGGACTTTTTCAACCTTGGCTGGACCGCCGCCACCGCCGCCCGGAGAATTCTTGAGAGGGAGACTGGTTTGACCTCCGAGAGGCTTTGTCGGCTGAAGTCCAGCACATCCCTCACCGTCGCGATGGCGCGCTGGACATACTGCTCGATTTTCTCGAGTTGTTTCCGGATTTTGTTGTCCTTTCGGGTTTCAGCCAAAAGGAGCTCCAAATTTCCGGAGATGAGGCCCAAAGGCGTATTGACTCCGTGGGCGATCCTGCCCGTCAATTCCCCCATTTGGATCAAGTGCCTTTTTTGCTCCAACGCCTTTTCCCTCAGCCTTATTTTCTCCTCCCGTTCCCAGACTTGACGCATCAATAAAACCCCCAGACCGGTCATCATCAGGAAAATAAAAAGCCACCTCTCCGCCTGCTGCTTGTAAACAAGCAGGCGTTGAGGAGCCTGTTCCTTTTCTATAATGGAAAAGAATAAATTGATTTCGCCGGCATCAAAGGCCCGGCCGAGATGCCATTTGAAATCCAGGTAAAAAGCAGCGATCAATGACACGAAAACCATCAGGATAACGACCATAGCCTTGCGGGGGGGCAGAAGCATGATGGCGCTCACGAGGATAAGCAAAAAAAACGGGATATAAAAGCTGACAGGTCCCCCTGAAATGGAAATCCAAAAACCAATCATGAGACTGTCAACCGCGTAAACCACCGGCATGAGAATGCCGGTCAGCCGTTTGATGCGTCCCAAGACGCCGAATACCAGGCTCAAGACTGTCGCGATGAAAAGGAGATCCCATGCCGTCACGATGGCGGCGGAGTCCTTTTTCCCCTCCACCAGATACAACAGAAGCATCATCGCGAGAAGGCATAAGGTTCTCACCCGGATGAGCGTATTGAAAGCCTGGGAGTTAGTTTCCACCGAAGGCATGAAAGATCCCTTTGGGTTATAAGCTGTTATTTCAAACTTTTTAAGATCCACTCCAAATAAGGCGGATTCCCCCCCGCCACGGGCAAAGCCAGTATTTCGCAAACGCCGTAGGGGTGGTTTTTCCTCACCCAAAGCATGATGGATTTCCAGCGGGACGAGGAAGTCTTGGCGATCAGGAGTTCCTCACGGGCCGTCTCCACTTTCCCTTTCCACCAATAACGGCTCGCGAGGCCCGGAACGCGGTTGACACAGGCGGCCAGTTTATGATCAACCAAACCCCTGGAGATTATTTCGCTCGTCTTCCGGTCGGGGGTGGTGATCAAAACCACGTAAACTTTCATCGATTAATTCCCTGACGCGTTTTCACCGTCCAAAAGGTAGACTTTCTCCCCGCCTTCGGATTGAAAGGTGGGGTCCCTGTTTTCAGCAACTGCCTTGGCGGCTACGATTTGGGTCCCCGGCAGGGCGTAAACCTTGGCCCCATTCACCACGTCAACCATCTCAGCCAGCCGGCTTTTGGCGAGGGCTTCCAGCCTGCGGGCGATGGAGATCATGTCCCGCCCCATGAAACTTTGCAAATCGTGGTTGGTGGCCGCCGTCCGCCCGGATTTGGCCAGGAAAAAAAGCAGTTTCTTGCAGGTCAAATCCAGCTTCAGGTGCTCATTGACCGCGTCGAAAAGATCCTGGAAATCCACCCGCTGGGATTTCCTGCGGAACGCCCGGTACATCCCCTCGGAAAGAAGATATAAAAACCGGCGGGGATTGCCGTATGAGAAGGAAAGGGCCAGGGACAAGGCTTCCCGCTCCAGGAATTCCCCCATGGAGCCCCCAAAACTCGCCCGCCTTAAGCGGAGATCTAAAGCCTCTTGGAGCTCGGCTCGGGTGAATTTTTCCACCAATACGATGTTTTTAAAAAGACCCAGGACGGTGGGCTCGGCGCCATCCTTGACGATCTGCCCCAATATGGAATAAAACTCCTCCTGCAGGATTATGACAAACCCCACCCGGGGCAGTTCCAGGACTGACTTCAATTCCTCCAATAGTTGGAGGGTTCTTTCAGAGCGCGTGTAATGCCGGACCCGGTCCCCTTTTAGTTTTTCAAGATCGTCCACGAAGACCACCAGTGGTTTCCTCAAGTGCGCGATCAAGGTCTTAAGGATGGTAAAAATCGTGTTTTTGCTGAGAGTCTCCTTTTCTAATCGCATGGCCACTTCGCCCAGCTTCAAGCCCGGCACTTTCGAAAACGTCGCGAGGATTTCCCGCAGGAGCTCGGAAAGAAAATAGGAGGCGTCATCCACTGGAACGCCGATGTTCACGGATAAAAAACCATTTGGAAGGCGGGCGCGGAGCATCTGCAGGAGGCTGCTTTTTCCGACTCCGGGTTCCCCCGCCAACCCTACGTTCGAGAGGGAGCCCATACTGGACGTCAGCCGCTCGATGAGTTCCTTTCGGCCCACGAAATACTCAAGGTTATGCGCTTGCAGGGAAAGGGTTGTGAAGGGATCTGTTTTCATCCCGAAATGCTTGTAAGCTGCGGTCATCGTCACGGGGAAAGAATGTCGTGTTTTTTTTGTTTTTTTCATTTCACTTCGCCCGTTCTCTTGAGAATAAACAGGAAAAATTCGTGTTAGGTCCTTTCATCAACGGCTCATGGTCAACCGCTCGCCCGACACTTGGTAGGGGGTATGCAGGCCGGATTTCCCCTTGATTTGGACCGCCGGCAGCGCCGTCATCTCAAAATAATCCTGGGACACCTCGGCCATTTCCTCGTTCACCAGGATCTGTCCGGCTTTGGCGATGCCGCATAGCCGCGAAGCCAGGTTGATCGTATCGCCGATGAGGGTGAATTCCATGCGGTTGGCCGATCCCAGGTTTCCCATGATGGCCGTGCCGGCGGCCACGCCGATCCCCAAACCGATATCCAGTTGTTCCCCATAGGCCGCCTTGAAGCCCTTGTTCAGGAAATCGAACCGGTCCTGCATGCGCAGGGCAGCCCGCAGAACGGGCTTGGCCGCTTCCCCCTCGTTTCCGTAGGGCCTGCGGAAGTAAGCGAAAATGGCGTCGCCGATGAACTTGTTGATGTCGCCCCCGTTTTGCGTAATGACCTCCGCCATGGCTGTGAACATCTTGTTTAAAATATCGACCGTCTCCTCGGGTTTGAGCTGCTCGGTCATGTGGGTGAAACCCCTCAAATCGGAAAATAGCACATAGACCCTCTTGAGCTCTCCGCCCAACTCGGAACGATTAGCCTTTTCCTCGGCCTTTGATGAGATATTACTTCCAACATATTTCTCAAGGGTTTGCTGGGTTCGAGAAGCTTTTTCCCTTAGGTTGTAATATTCCCCCGCGACAGACCGCATCAGCTTTTCCTTTTGGACGCCCGCGGTCCAGGGGAGGCAACGGCTGAACTTGACGAAGTTAAAAGGTAGGATTTTATTCTCCAGCAGGTAGCCCTGTAGATCCAGGAGCCATTCGGATTTGATCCACCAGGATAAAAAGACCCACCATAAGATCAGAATAAATGCGGTTCCCACCCCGATGTATTCAACAATCACCGAATCTTGGATATATTGGGCGGCGATGACTCCCGCGCCAGTTCCCAAGGCAAACCAAAGAATCATGGGAACCAATACTTTCATGATTCGGGATTTAATCGCCTTCAGGACAGATTCCGAGAACATTATGAAGAGCCCTTTTAAAATGGGAGTGTTGAAAAACCCATCTTCGACGGGACTTTTTCAACAGTCTCAATATGGTTAATCGGTAAACACGGGATTAGTTTATCGCAAAAGACGGGGGAATAGCATGATGAAAATCAATTGAGAGGAAAGTTCGGGATGATTGGAATCAGCTTTGGGTTATTTCTTTTCCGGCTTTCCTCAATTTTTCAAGGTCAGACAGGGAATGGGCTTCCATGTAACAGCGCATAAGGGGTTCGGTGCCGGAAAACCGCACCATGAGCCATTCATCGTCCTCCAGGATGAGTTTGGTGCCGTCCGGGTCTTTCCGGTTGATATCCACCACGCGTTTTTCAATCACTTCCGATGGAGGATTGTCCTTGAGTTTGGCGGTCATAGCTTCCCTAATTCCCTTGTCGATCTCGATGTTCAAGCGGTCGCTGTAAAAGGGCCCGTATTTCTGGAAAAGATTCCGGAGAACCGCCGAGAGGTTCTTCCCTTCGGTGGCCACCACCTCGGCCATGAGAAGGTTCGCAAGGATGCCGTCTTTCTCGGGCACGTGCCCATGAACGGTGAGGCCGCCCGATTCCTCTCCCCCGATGATAATGGGCTCCTCGGACATGACCTTCGCGATGTGCTTGAATCCTACAGGCGTTTCCCTCACGGGGATCATGTGGGCTTCCGCGATGGCGTCAATGAGGTGGGTGGTGGGAAGGGTTCGGACCACGCATCCCTTCCAATCCCGGGTATTCAGGAGGTGCTCGAAGAGAATGGGAAGAACGACATTCGGAATAATAAAGGTTCCATCCCCATCGATGACCCCGAAACGGTCCGCGTCCCCGTCATTGGCGAGGCCCAAATGGGCCGGCAAGGTTTTTACCAGGTGGATAGCTTCCTTGAGTTCCTCCGGACCCGGCTCCGGATGATGCCCCCTGCCGCCGAAAAACGGGTCCCGGGTGTTATGCAGCACTTTCAGGTTGATGCCGGCTTCCTGGAGAAGGGTGTCGATGTATCCCAACCCATTGCCGTGCATCAGGTCCAAGACGATCTTGAGTTTGGCTTTCTTGATGATGTCAAATCGGATCAATTCCCTGATCCTGGCGAAATAAGCTTGCTTCGGATCAATGGGCACCGCCATTCCCTTTTCCACGGCTTTTTTAAAGGCCATTTCGGGAACGAGACCCCCTTCAGCCGCGATGCTGGCCGCCAAGGCTTCCAATTTTTTCGTGACTTCCGGGTAGGCAGGGCCTCCGTCCGGCCCGTTGAATTTCAACCCTTGATAAGTGGCCGGATTGTGGCTGGCCGTGAAATTAATGGAACCCGCCGCCTTTCGGCGGATTAACTCGTAGGAAACAGTGGGGGTGGGCGTGCCGACCGGACACATATAGGCGGTGATTCCATGGCCCGCCAAGACCCCGGCGGTCAGCTCCATGAACTCCTCTGAAAGGAAGCGGTAGTCCCCCGCGACCACCAATCCCTGGGCTGTCAAACCTTCTTGTTGAAGGTGCTGGGCTATGGCCGCCACCGCGATCTTGACATTCGCGAAGGTGAAATCTTCCGCTAATATCGCCCGCCACCCGGAGGTTCCAAATGTGATTTTCGCCAAAATGACATCCCTTATAGGATCAAAGTTGAAAAGTTAAGAGAGTTTACGGAAAACAGGAATATTTGGCAATGTTTTTAACCTGAACGGGGCAAACGGGAATAAACACACCATGGATGATGCTTTTGCTATGAGCCCAGCCTGCCGAATAATCTCTACCACCAAAAATAACCGAACGAATGCTTCTTCTTTTATCCCTGCCACTTCTTGATTTTCTCCACAAAAGCCGTCACCAGCTCCTGGGCTTTTTCCTCATTTTCAGCCTCAGCGGAAACGTGGAATAGGGCCATGTCAGCGTCGGGAAGGATCATGACCGAGGAACCGTTGTGATGAATCTTCACCCCGTCAATGAGCTCCCGTTTCTCGTTCGCCGTATCCTCGATGAGCTGGCGCATGATGCTTCCCTTCAACTCCCAGGAACAATGGACTTTCTGGATGATCTCTACTTTTTTGGGGATTTCCCTCAGGTAATGGGAGATGGGCTTGCCTTCCAGGGCGATGAATTCCATCAGTTTCGCTGTGGACATCATGGCGTCCATGAAGGGGGCGAAACCCGGAAAAATGAAGCCCCCGTCCGATTCCCCCACAAGCAGCACGTCTTTCTGGGTGGCCGCCTCCATGAGGGAGAAGTAAGTCGTTCGGGAATGAACTACCGTTCCGCCGTTGGCTTTCGCCAAATCGTCCAGGACCTGGGAGCTATTGACGGGAACCACCGTCTTCGCGCCCTGGTGGGTGTGATAGGTGAAAAGGGAAAAAACCGCCAGGAGTTCAGTCCCTCCCAGAAGATGTCCCTTCTCATCCACGACGAAAATCTTCTCGGCGCCCGAGTCAAATAAAACCCCAAAATTGGCCCGCAGGGTCGGGACGATGTCGGTCATCTGCTTGAGGGACGCCTGGAATTCCTCCGGGGTCTTGGTGAGTTTGGTCTCGTCCATATAGGCGTTCAGGGCCACTACCTCACATCCCAATTTACCCAAAAGAAGCGGAAAGATGGGAGCGGCGGCGGAGAAAGCGTAATCAATGACCACCTTGGGTTTGTAGTCCAGGATGGATTTCACGTCCAAGGCGTCCAGGAAACCCTGGTGATAGAACTCCAGCATCCGGTGGGGGAACATCAGCTCCCCTGTCTCCTCCATTGTGGCCCTGCGGAAATCCTCGCGGTAGAAGAGATTCTCGATCCCCTTTTCCTTGCCGGAGGAGAGGGCCATGCCCCGCCCGTCAAAGAATTTCATGTCGATGAACTGCTTGTCAAACGGGCTCTTGCGGGTGTGGAGCCCCCCCGCGTCGGAAAGTTTCGGGACGGCGTACCTGGCCACCGAGATGGGCATCTCCTGTAGGTCGTGCACATTGACTCCCGAGGAAAGAATGCCGGAAATGAGGGCGCGGTTGATCATGCGGCTGGTCTTGTGAATGTCCCGCGAGGTGAGAACCGTGGAGCCCTTGGGCAGGGACACCCCATAGGCCGCCCCCAGCTTTCCCGCGAACTCCGGAGTCATGTCGATGCCCGCCATTCCCGTGACGCCGTGCTGCCCGAAGATGGATCGGGCCCACTTGTCGCCCCAAACCAGGGAAGTGGAAAGCCTGGCCCCGTCCTCCACGACCTTATTGGGCCAGACCTTGACCCCCGCCTTGACGACCGCGTCACGCCCGATGGTGCAATTATCCGAGACGATGGCCCCCTCGAAAATGTTGGCCTTTTCCCGAACGTCGGTACCGGAGGCCACCACGCACTCCCTCACTTGCGCCTCGGCGCCGATGGAAACATTCCTCCATAAAATGGCATTGGTCAAGACCGCCCCCTCCTCCACCTGGCAGCCGTCTCCCAGGACGGAATTGGTGATTTTGGCGTACTTGCCGATATTACAGCCCTCCCCGAGAACCACCGTCCCGGACAACTGGGCCGTGGAGTCGATATGGGTTTTTTCGCCCGCCCAGATCTCCTTGCCGATCTTGTTCAGCCGGGAACCCTTGATTTGGACATCCACCTTGCCCGCGAAAACATCCTGATGGGCCAGGCGGTATTGGTCCAAATTGCCAATGTCGGCCCAATAACCCTCGGCAATGTAGCCGTAGAGGGGAATGCCTTTTTCAAGCATGAGGGGAAAGAGATTCTTGGAAAAATCGAATTCCTCGTTGGCGGGAATCATGTCCAGGACGTCCGGTTCCAGGATATAGATCCCCGTGTTGACGGTGTCGGAAAAGACTTCCCCCCAGGTTGGTTTCTCGAGGAATCTTTGGATTTTCCCGTCCTTATCGGTAATGACCACTCCGAAAGCCAGGGGGTTTTCAACCCTTGTCAAAACCATGGTGGCCTTGGCTTTATTCTTATCGTGGAACCGGATGGCCTCGGTGAGGTTGAAATCGGTGAGAACGTCCCCCGAGATGACAATGAACTTGTCCTCGATCAAGGATTGACAAATCTTGACAGAGCCCGCCGTTCCCAGGTCGCTCTCGGCCGCCTTGTACATCAATTGAATCCCAAATTCGGTCCCATCCCGGAAATATTCCGTGATGGTCTCCGGTTGGTAATAGATAACGCTGATTACGTCGGTCAAAGAATGTTTCTTGAGGAGTTCCACGATGATTTCCATGATGGGACGGTTCACCATGGGGATCATGGGTTTGGGAAGATTAATGGTTAAAGGCCTCATGCGGGTTCCAAACCCACCCGCCATAATGATGGCTTTCATGGATACCTTCGTTTCCGGAAATTCCCCCCTTGTGAGGGGGGTATGGGACAAATCATTTACAAAAGGACTTGAAAATATTTTCTAGGAGCAATAGATATTTTACTTGTTTTCACGGGAAAATTGAACTCTTCTCTGGGTTTCGTACTCCGTGAAATACCGGACATAAAACATAAGCGCGATTTGTGGTCAACCTGACCATGAAATTGAATCTGGTTCGAAAGAGGGTCCAAGAGCTCGAATAAAACCACGGACATCTTGCAATTATGAGGCCGGGAACCGATGTTACCACCAACAGGAACATAGGTTTTATGACGATGCGAAGGGGTAAACCCCGCTAAACTCTGCCGGTATCTATTGGTTATTGTCTGATAACTAGTTTCAATTTTTTAAGGTTCATTTTTTCTACACTTGTTAAAGTCTTAATGAGCGGTCAAATAGCCAATTTTCGAAGGAGAAAATCATGGGTATTTCGGAGCAGGCGGTGTTTAACGCCCTTCGGGGCATCAAGGATCCTGACCTGCACCAGGATATTGTCACTTTGGGTTTCATTAAAAATCTGAAAATGGAGGGGGGAAAGGTAAGTTTCGAGATTGAAATGACCACGCCTGCTTGCCCCGTTAAGGATCAATTCAAGTCCCAGGCTTTGGAAGCTGTCAAAAAAATTCCCGGCGTCACACAAGTGGAGGTCCAAATGACCTCCAACGTGAAACAAGCCCCTACCGGCATCAAGAACCTGAACATGCCCACGGTCAAGAACTTGATCGCCATCGCTTCCGGAAAAGGAGGCGTGGGGAAAAGCACCGTTTCCTCCAACCTGGCCTTGGCCCTCGCCAAAACCGGGGCCCAAGTGGGATTGATGGACGCGGATGTCTATGGTCCTTCCATCCCTCGTATGTTGGGCGTGGAAGGCAAACAGCCCGGGATGGATCCCCTCTCCAAGAAGATGATTCCCTTCGAGAAGCACGGCATAAAATTCATGTCCGTGGGCATGCTCCAGGAAAATAGCGACACGGCCCTTATTTGGCGGGGCCCCATGGCCAGCAAGCTGGTCCAGCAATTCCTGGCCGAAGTGGAATGGGGCGCTTTAGACTACCTATTGATAGACCTCCCCCCGGGAACAGGCGATATCCAACTGACCCTCACTCAGTCCGTTCCCCTGGCGGGGGCTGTTCTCGTGACGACCCCCCAGGACGTGGCGCGGGTCATCACCCAAAAGGGGCTGCGCATGTTCCAGCAGGTCCAAGTTCCCATTATCGGCATCGTGGAAAACATGAGCGGCTTCGTTTGCGGACATTGCGGGAAAATCACGGAAATTTTCAAAAAAGGCGGAGGAAGGGAAATGGCCGGGAAATTGGCTGTTCCTTTCCTGGGAGAAATACCCCTGGAAGCGCTGGTGGCGGAGGATGGGGATTCAGGCATTCCCACAGTGGCTTCTCATCCCGATTCCCTTTCAGCCAAGGCTTACGGCCAAATCGCGCGGCAGATGGCATCCCAGCTTTCCATCATTAATGAGGAAACCGGAAAGGTCTCCAAACGGCCCAGGGAAGTGGACACTCAGGACGAAAAAGTCACGGTGATCAAGTGGGACGACGATAAAACCCTTCGATATCCGAACCGCTATTTACGCGGCATGTGCCCCTGCGCTTCCTGTGTGAACGAGATGACCGGGGAAAGGATGGTGAATATCGAATCCATAGATTCCAATGTCCACATTACCGGGGTGGATCCGGTCGGCCGCTACGCACTTCATTTTCAATGGTCCGACGGTCATGGGACCGGCATCTATTCTTTTGAGACTCTGCGGAAACTGGGAGAATGACCAGAAACTGGTTTTTCTTGGAAACATCGAGTTATTGTAAATTAAACGATATTTCCGTTTTAACCTAAAACCTTATGGAAAACCGGGTTTTGATTTTGAATGTTAACCTTTTAACTCATTTCACCCTACCAAAATTTCCAATCTCCCCTTTTCGGTAGTAAAGTAATAAATGAATTTAGGCAAGGGGGAGATTCGGAAAAGAGGGGGTCTTCGATGTCCACCACTTTAAAGTTTGAATCTAAAATCAAAATCCTCCACAACTACCTATACGACGCCAACTCGGATTTGAGGGAACTATTATGGCGGTGTTTCACTTGTGGACAGTTGGTTCACCGCAAGACAGGCCTTCCCGAGAAATGCCCATCCTGTTTTTCCCATCACCGCGAATTCACCCTGGTCGAGGAAGATTAACCCTCATCAACTGCCTTTTTTTATTTCCCGTTTTGTTTTCAAGATACCTCACGGCTTTATTTCTCGGTTTGATTGATCTTATCCAAAAGTTGGGGAACGGGAATAAAGCCGACCGTTCTGAGTCCTACCCTCTCCTTTCCATCCGCTCCTAAAAATACCAAAGTAGGAACTCCCAAAATATGGTAACTTTTTTTTAATTCTTCCACCGGCTCAGAGGAATATTGGCTCAAGTCCGCTTTGAGCATGACCCAGGATTGAAACGCCCTATGGACTTTCGGATCGGAAAAAGTCCTTATCTCAAGTTCCTTGCAGGGGAGGCACCAGGAAGCCGAGAAATCGATGAAGACCGGCTTGTTTTGTTTTTGAGCCTCCCGCACCAAGCTCAAATCGTAATTTTGAAAAGGCAGTTCGACCGGCTGGGGCCAGGATTTATAAACGAAAATTCCGAATATAAAGAGGATCAAGCCGAAAGAACGTTGGAATTTCCTAAACCCCCCCGTCACGCCGTTTCCTAAAAAAACCCATCCAAGTAAAATCCCGGACAGGGCCAAATAGGAAGGAACCGCGTAACGGCTGAAATCGGCCGGAAGAAGGGGATGCAGGAAATAAAGAGGCATCCCTAGAAGAACCATCCCGAAAACCTTCTTGACCCAAACCATCCACATCCCCGACTTGGGAAGCCGTTGGATTTCATTGGAGAAGAAGCCCAGCCAGAGATAGGGAAAACCCAGTCCCAGGGAAAGCGTGAAGAACATGAGAAAACCCAAATAGGGATTGGCCTTGGCCGCCACGTAGGTCAGGAGTCCGATGGAAAAGGGGTCCACACAGGGGGCCGCCACGATGCCAAAGACCAGGCCCATCCCCAGGGCCCCGATCCAGCCCCGGCTGTTTCCCGCAGCCACTTTATTCAGCAGCCAGGACGGGGCTTGGATTTCGTAAAGCCCAAACATGGATAGGGACAAGGCCGCCAGCAGGAGGGAAATGCCAATAAGGACATAGGGGGATTGAAGGGTGGAACCCAGGATCTTTCCGGTCATGGCGGCCGTCACTCCCAGGGAGGAATAGGTCACCGAAATCCCCACGACATATGCCAGGGCCCGGGCCAGAATGACAGGCGCGTTTTCTGTTTTCTGGCTTCCAAAATAGGAAACCGTGATGGGGATCATGGGATAAACGCAAGGGGTCAAGTTCAAGGCCAGCCCCCCCATGAAAATAAGGATGAAGGTAAGGAAAATGCCTTTTTCCCTCAAAAACTTGGCGATGATGTTCTCGGAAACGCCTACGGCTGATTCGGGAATCGTTTTAAAAAGTTCCGGATGGAATGGAGCGACCGGCTGGTTGAGTCCCGCTATTTCCAGGGAAACCGTTACAGGCAAGACAGCCGGGGCCAGGCAGACCCGGTCATTGCAGGCTTGAACTTGCACTTGAAGGGGCAATTCGAGAGGACCTGTTTTTACCCCGTCATTGAGCCTGATGTCGGCGTAAAAAACAGCCTCCTTCTCGTAAACCGGAAATGGCTTACTCATTCCTCCCAATTGTTTCGGGACGCCGGGTGGATATCGTACAGACGATAAGAAATCAGCGGACGCACCGGATCCAAGGGAAACTACGGCCGGAATAAAATACTCGGGAAGCCCGCTGTGGGCGTTGACATGCCATCCCTCCTGGATGCTTAGGCGTACGGCTATCGTGAAGGATTCGCCCGCGTGAACGGGTTTTAAGGAAGGAAACCCCTCGGCTTTGACTGCTTGGGAACTGTTGGAAGCAACCGGTTTGGAATCCTGGGCCCAGACCGCCGTTATGAATAGAAAGGGGAATAAGGTAATAAAACGGAAAATTTTCATCGTTGTTTTCTCGATTCCATGGTCCTTATGTTAGGTTTTTCACGGAAAATAAAAAAGGCCCTCGAGGGGGCCTTGTTAAAAAACATTCACAAGCTTCTTAAGCTAATTAATCTTCTTGGTGGAATTCCTTTCGATCAACTGGGATTCCAGGATGGTGGCGTTTTCCTTCA
Organism: candidate division FCPU426 bacterium; assembly: GCA_963796105.1. Taxonomy (GTDB): domain Bacteria; phylum Oederibacteriota; class Muellerivitia; order Muellerivitales; family Muellerivitaceae; genus CAWCKJ01. Next base: position 1,501,895 of record CAWCKJ010000004.1, on the reverse strand, counting down.
GCTTTTCACCCGCGACCAATTGGAACATCTTCTGGGCCGCTTTTTTCCCCATCTCATAAGGGGAATAGGAAACGGTGGTCAGGGCCGGCTGGTTGTAAGCCGCTTCCTCCATATTGTCAAATCCCACGATGGAAATATTCTCAGGAACCATCAAGCCAAGTGATTTCAAGGCGCGGATGGCCCCCATTGCCATCAAGTCGTTGGCGCAAAGAATGGCGCTGGGTTTGCGAATGGCTTTCATGATCTGGAGGCAAGCCTTGAACCCTCCTTCTTCCTCGAAATCGCCGTCGCCGACCCAATCCTTCTCGAATTCCAACTTGTTCTCGGCGAGAGCATCCTGGAAAGACTGGAAGCGTTCCAAAGCGTTGGTCGTGGTCATGCGTCCATTGATCATGCCGATTCTTTCATGCCCTTGTTCCTTTAAATACGCTATGGCTTTAATGACCCCGCACCGGTTGTTTAAACCCACATAGGGCAATTCTTCCTTGCCTGTGATCTTTCCGTTGATCAGGACGAATGGGACGCTGGCTTCGATCAATTCCCGGATGGATGCGTCGTTGGACCAGGAATTCAAGACGAACATTCCATCCACGCTCCCGTCCCCTAGGAGAAGCCGGTAGGAAAGCTGGGCCCGGGCCGTGTCATTCAATGGGTGCAATAAAAGCCGGTACTGGTGTTCCGCTGAAACTTCCTCGATCCCCTCCATGATATTGGTGAAAAAGGGACTGCTGAACATGGACGTATGGTGGGGAGCGATGACCCCGAAAATCCGGGACTCTTTCTGTCGAAGGCGCCTCGCGTGGGCTTGGGGTTTGTAATGAAGATCCTTGATGGCCGCCAAAACCTTTTCCTTGCAATCGTCACTGACCCATTTTTTGTGGTTCAAAACCCTGGAAACGGTACCAATCGTTACTCCAGCTTTCTTCGCCACGTCCTTTATGGTCGCCACCTGGTGACTCCTCTGATGATTAATTTCCTGATGAATAGGCCGGCTGGAATTTTACGTGCTCGAATCAAAACGATTTGGTCATGAATTTATTGTGTATCTTACTCGTTATATTTTTGACAGTGCATTTTAAATTGAGGGCCGGGAAAATACCAGATGGAATGCATTTCTTGAAGGTTAAATTAAAATTACTACCAGCCATGTCAAAAATTCTTATAACGATTTTAGAACTGGATTGTCGTTTGAGGTTTCTGAAATGCCTACTGTAATAACCGAATGACAAGCTCACCGGAGGAAAAGTCCAAATCATAAAACCCATCTTTACCCATGATGAGTTGCCTGCCGCCTTGGATCAATTCATCGTGAGAGCCAGCCCCTGTTTGCGGTCCCAAGGTGATTTTCAGGATCTTCCCGGGCGGAAATAAATCTGGAACCTTCCACTTGAGTTTCTTTTCCCCCTCGGTTTCGCTGACCAAGGCTTTCTCGAATTCTTTTTGCGCCCGGAAATAACTCCCGATATTTAAAAGGGTATCCACCCAAATATCCTTGGACTGGATTTTATCCAGGATCTGTTCAAATGCTTTTTTCGAAATGGGATTCCAACCCGAAAGTGTCCCTTCCAGGCCGTGGATCATCCAAACCATCCAGGCCCCATCCTGAAAATCCTTGTCAATCCATTGCTTGTAGGTTGAAAAAGGCAGATCTGTCCGGGTCATGCAGGCTGGAAGGTTCATCCAATCGGGTTCCGCATCCGGTTTCATGTCCTCAGTCCCGCCCCCACCCCTGGCCAGCAAGTGGGAACGGCCCACCGTCGTCTTCAAAAGCGGGGTTATCTCAATATAAGGGTAGGCGAAGGTGGCGACAGAAATTCCAAATTCTTTTTGGAGGACGTTTTGGGCGCCAATCACCTGGGATTCCGCGTCTTGGGCCGAGAGCTCCTGGGCGTGCTTGTGATCCAGGGTGTGGTTGCCGATCTCGTGGCCAAACGCCAGGATTTTGCGCCAATCATCCTTGCGGTCGATCCGGTTGGCGATGAGAAAAAAGGTGGCTTTCATACCCCGTTGGTTTAATTCCGGAATGGCAACATCCAGGTGGGAGGGGTCGCCGTCGTCGAATGTGAGGGAGGTCGCGGCCTTATGTCCGTTCCATGGAACGACCCTCACATCCGGAAAAGACTTGTCGGCGCAAAGGCTTGGGGAAAAGACCAAAGCCAAGAGAACCATGAGCCAGCTCTTCAGCATGGGATCTTTTCCCCTTTGGATGCGCGGTTAAAGGGCCTTTTCGCCCTTTTCCCCCGTTCGAATGCGGATCGCGTCCGCCACGGGCGAGATGAAAATCTTCCCATCCCCGATTTCGCCGGTCTGGTTGGTGGTGATGATGATCTTCACGACCTTTTGGACTTCCTTGTCTTTCACCACCGTCGTGACCAACAGCTTAGGAAGGAGGCCTTCCACGCTTTGTCCCCGGTAATGCTGGGTCACGCCCCTTTGTTTACCGTGCCCGTGCACGTCCGCGACGGTGACGCCCGAGTAACCCACCGCTTTTAAGCCGTCCATGACGGCCCTTAAAGCGCCTGGCCTGATAATAGCTTCGATTCGCTTCATGAATATCCCCCTTTAATTGTTTAAATAAAACCTATTTCCCCGTTTTCCTTGTGGCCCGGGCCATAAATCCCCGGTTATTGTTTAATAGTTGTAGCCTTCCTCGCCGTGTTGGGATATGTCGAGACCGGTGTCTTCTTCCCTCTCGCTGGCCCTGAATCCGATGGTTTTTTCAACCAGGTAGAACAGTATAACCGTGCCGATAAAGGAATACAAAGCGGTGGATACCGCCAAAAGGAATTGGATGGTGAAGAGGCTGGCGTTCCCGTAGAAAAACCCGGCCTTGCCGGCGATCAATGGGTTGGCCCATAACCCCAAGGCCAAGATCCCCCAAAAACCCCCTACGCCATGGACGCCGAACGCGTCCAGGGAATCATCGTAACCCAATTTAATCTTGAACAGAATGGCCCCGTAGCAAAGTAGGCTGGCCAAGGACCCGATACAAATGGCCCCGGTCATGTCAACGAAACCCGAAGCTGGTGTCACGGCGGCAAGGCCCGCGATGGCCCCGGAAGCGGCTCCGAGAGCCGTGGATTTTCCACGGTGAAGTTTCTCAATCAGGCACCAAACCAGTGTCGCGGCCGCGCCGGCTGTGTTGGTGGCGAGGAATGCCGTGCAGGCTATGGCGTTGGCGCCTAGGGCTGAGCCGGCGTTGAATCCGAACCAACCGAACCAGAGGAGGCCCGTGCCGGTCAATACCATGGTCATGTTATGGGGAACCATGAGAACCGTTCCGTAGCCTTTCCGCTTTCTAGTCATAAGCGCCATGGCGAGCGCAGAGAACCCGGCGGTGATATGGACCACGGCTCCCCCGGCGAAATCGAGGGCTCCCTTTTGCTGCCAATAACCCCCGCCCCAGACCCAATGAGCGACAGGGTCATAAATGAACGTGGCCCAAAGCAGGGAGAAAAGAATGAAACCGCTGAACTTGACCCTCTCGGCAAAGGCGCCGGTAATGAGGGCCGGCGTGATGATGGCGAACATGGCCTGGAATAGAATGAAGGCGTAATGGGGAATGGTCGGGGCGTTGGAGTTGACCGCTCCGATGCCGTTAAGCATGGTCCAGGATAGTCCGCCCACGAAATCATTTCCCTGGCTGAAGGCCAGGGAGTATCCCCAGATCACCCACTGGATACCGATCAAGGCGACTAGGAAAAAACTCTGCATGATGGTCGCCAGAACGTTTTTCCGGCGCACCATGCCGCCGTAAAAAAGCCCCAAACCGGGAGTCATCAGCATGACGAGAGCCGCAGAAGCCAAAACCCAAGCCGTGTCGCCCGAATTGATCGCGCCGGGCGCCGACGCGCTTTGCTGCGCGAAAGCCGTTCCAGTAAGGACAAAAAACACTGTCGCCGTGCCAAGGCGAACGGACAATCGCTTCAAAATTGAAAATATAAAACTGTTCTGGTTCATTTTCTCTCTCCAGTTTAAATATGGGTAAAAACCCACCTCAAAACGAAGAAAGAATAACCAACCAAAGCCTTTGACACTATTTAAAAATGACGGGAATTCATGCAAAACTGCCTTAAAACTAAAAATCTTGGTCTTTTCTTGGGTGAATCGATTCTTGTCAACTTTATTTATCCCGGATTTAATAAAAAAGCCCAAGAAATAATCCCAGGCTTTTTTTGATAGTAAATGTTTTGGAAAAGGTATTAGACGGCCTTATCCCCTTTTTCGCCTGTCCGAATGCGAATGGCGTCCGCGACCGGGGAAACGAAGATTTTTCCGTCGCCGATTTCCCCTGTCCTTGTGGCCTTGATGATGCAGGCAGTGACTTTTCCCACCTGCTTATCGTGGACCACCGCTGTCACGATGATCTTGGGAAGCAATCCCTCAACACTCTGTCCTCGGTAGGACTCGGTGATTCCTTTTTGCTTTCCGTGCCCCTGGACTTCCGCCACCGTCACACCGGGATAACCGACGATCTTCAAGTTGTCCAAAACCGCCCTCAACGCGCTGGGTCTGATAACCGCCTCAATTTTTTTCACTTTATAATTCCCTTCTCACGGATCAACCGTGCTTAAGAATGAATTAAACCTCTTTTATTGTTATATGTTGTAGCCTTCCTCGCCATGTTGAGAAATGTCCAACCCCATTTCCTCGTCCTTCTGTGAAACACGCAGACCAATGGTTTTCTCAACGACAAAATAAATAATAGTCGTCAGGACCACCGCGTAAACAATGGTGGTCGCCGCGACTTTGATTTGAATGAAGAATTGGCCGGGGTTACCGGCAAAAAGCCCGTCCGCGCCGTTAATGGCCTTGAGGGCGAACAAGCCCGTGGCAAGGGCGCCCCAGGTCCCCCCGACGCCGTGGACCCCAAAAGCATCCAATGAATCGTCATAACCTAGCTTCACCTTGACCTGAATGGCGGTATAGCAAAGGATGCTCACGATCATGCCGATCACCAAGGAGCTTTTTAAATCAACGTAACCGCAGGCAGGAGTGATGGCAACCAGCCCCGCTACCGCGCCCGAGGCGGCGCCGAGCGAGGTGGCCTTTCCATGGTGGAAAAGCTCGATGACGCACCAGGTGATGGCGGCCATGGCGGTAGCGGTATTCGTAGTCACAAAGGCGTTGCAAGCCAGGGCGTTCGCCGCCCCAGCCGATCCTGCGTTGAAGCCGAACCAGCCGAACCACAGGAGACTCGCGCCCAAGAGGACAAGAGTTAAGTTATGGGGAACCATTGGTTCCCTTCCATAATTCTTCCGGGTCCCCAAGAGTAAAGCCAGTGTCAGGGCGGAGTAACCGGAGGACATATGAACCACGGTTCCCCCTGCGAAATCCAGGGCGTCCTTGAAATACCCGCCGCCCCAAACCCAATGGGCGATGGGGTCATAGACGAACGTGGCCCAAAGCAAAGAGAACACCACGAAGCCCTTGAAATTCACGCGCTCTGCGTAGGCCCCGCAGATTAAGGCCGGGGTGATGATGGCGAACATGGCCTGGAAAATCATGAAGGCGTAATGGGGGATGGTCGGCGCGGCCGGGTTGACCGCCGGCATGTTTTCGAGGAACATCCAGCTCAAGCCCCCGATAAAGTTGCTCCCGGGGCTGAATGCCAGGGAATAACCCCAGACGACCCATTGCACGCTGATGAGGGCCACCATGAAAAAGCTTTGCATGATGGTGGCCATGACGTTCTTGCGGCGAACCATTCCCGCGTAGAAAAACGCCAAGCCCGGCGTCATCAACAGGACCAACGCCGCTGAGGCCAGCACCCAGGCTGTGTCACCGGCGCTGATGGCCGGCGTGGCAGGTGCAGCGGGCGCTGCCGGCGCCGCTTGCTGGGCCCAAACCGGGACCAGGGACAAAACGGAAAAAACCGCCATGGCCAAAACAGCAGGCTTCTTCCGCAAGAACAAAACTAAACCCTGAAGAAATTTCATTTCTTCCCGCTCCTTGAGACAAAATTGATGGAACCCCTCTCCCCAAGGCCCCAACACAAGCCTCTGGGTTAAGCGAGTTTCGTGCCAAGTGAAAAGCGATTGAAATGAAAGGGATTTTAGGGTTTAGACAAAAATCGGAGTTCAATAATGTAGAACCATACATTATGGGTTGTGGTCCAGTTTGACAATTTTGTATTTTTTAGAAACCTTAGAAAAAAGTTTAGAGTCATTTTAAGGCGAATTTTTAAACTGTGCCTCGGTGGTCCTCGAAGAGGACCTGTGGTTCAAGTCGTTAATTTTCTTAGCTGTTTTCATTAAAAATGAATGCCTCTCCAAACGGTACCTGTTGAAATAAAGGAATACAGGAGTATACTCATTGTTGGAGGGGCAAATTATGAACTACCAACGGATGAAGGGGATTGAGATTTTCAAGGAAATCGATACAGAAGAAAAGGCACGTCAATGGGTGTGGAAGAGCCGTTTTGCCGGAAAAGACTTTGTTTGCCCACAATGTGAAGGAGAAAGTTTCTGGCAACACAAAAACCGCCCCGAAGTGCGGGAATGTGACTATTGTCGAAAGCAAATACGGCTTCGAGCCGGAACGATCTTCCGGAAATCCAAGATCCCAATCTTAACCTGGTTGAGGATGATTGGATTGGTGATGCAAGGGAAAAGGGGCATTTCAGCCCTGGAACTTCAGCGGCAATTGGGAATGCCCTCCTACGATACCGTTTGGAGGATGTTGCATAAGATTCGGGAAAGTCTTCGACAAAGGGATGAAAATTACCAACTCAAGGAAATCATTGAGTTGGATGGGGCTGTATTCGGCAAGAGAGAAAAGGAAAACCAGGCTGAAGTGCTGGTGGCGGTTGAAAGCAAAGAATGGATAGATGAGAAAGGGCGCAAAAAAGAGAAAGCGGGTTTTGCAAAGATAAAGGTGACCGCAGAAACCAAGTGGGAAGCCCAAGCATTCGTCGATCAAGCAATCCAGAAAGGCGCCATGATAAACACGGATGCCAGTCCCAGCTTGAGAAACTTGGAAAACGTGGATGTGGAGTACCAGGTAACAGCCAATGACCCAGTGGTGTTAAATCACTGGTTACCTTGGGTCCACCGATTCATTTCCAACGCCAAGGCTTGGATCCTAGGAACCCATCATGGAGTCAACGTGAAATATCTGCCTGGATACTTGAGCGAATATACTTATCGGTTCAATCGTCGCCATGACCCAGATTCCTTATTTCACCGGGCCTTAACCGCTTGCGCTTTGGCAAAACCCATTACTGCGCAAGCGTTGTTCGGATAGGCATGTAAAAATGGGATACTTTGGCGTCATGAAAAACATAACAACACCCAAAAACACTGATGCGCTCTTTCGACTCGCGGAAAAAGCCCGCGGACGATCCCTTTTTCTCCTAGCCCGGCGCCATTACTTGAAAATCCTGAAAAATATCTCGACCGACCCTCTCGATAAGGCCGCCGCCTTTAAGGGTTTGGCCGACATGGAGCGGATTCAAGGATTCTTCCGAAAATCGCTCGCGCATTATCAACAAGCTAAGAAGTTATACGGCAAACTTGATCCCGATTCGGCTTTGGACGCTCAAGTAGGATGGGCCCTTGCCGCCCGGGCCATGGGACAGCCCCGCCAAGCCTTGCGGGAACTCCGAATCGCCCTATCCGAATATCGGAAGCAGAAGGATAAGGAAGGTGAAGCTTTCACCCATTGGGCCCTGGGTGGAACCCTGAGAATTTCGGGGGACATGAAAACCGGCCTCCAAGAACTTCAGAAAGCCCTCAAAATGTTCAAGACCCAAGGAAACAGCGAGGGGATTTCCTATGTCTGCTGTGCCCTTGGGGGGATTTTCCGCATGCTTGGCCTCTACAAGGAGTCGGGAAAATACTACAGGAATGCCAACCACCGCATGAGGCAAAGAAGTGATACCTTCGGCACGGCCTATTCCTATTGCGGGCTTGGGAACGTGGAACGAATGGCAGGCCGTTTTCTTGAAGCTCTTCCCTTTTACCGCAAGGCTGAAAAACTCTACGGAACCATCGGGGACCGGGTGAGCTACGCCTACACCCTCTGGTCCATTGGGACCACCTATAAATTGCTGGGTAACTACTCGCCCGCGGACATGGCTTTCCACAAAGCGGACATACTTTTCAAATTAACCGGGGATACCAGGGGAAGAATTTATACTCTATTGGGCTTCGCGGAGGCGGCTTGGCTGAAAGGCCAAAAATCCAAAGGCCTGCTCAATTGGAAACAGGCCAAGGCCATCGCGGGCAAGAGCGACTTCGCTTGGGAAAAACTCCACGTGGAAGCTTTAAGAAATGGACAAGTCAGGCCCTTGGCGGGGCGGTATAAAAAAGCCGGTTCCCATTTTCACCCGGTCCGTTTGCCCGTCAATTGGCCTTAGGCGGAATCTCTTTTCTGAAAAACCTTGGAAGTCTTTTTTAATCCCCCACAACAGCCGAGGAATTTTCCAGGCGCTCAATGCGCTTTTCCAGGGGCGGATGGCTGGCGAAAATGGACATCCAGCCGTCTCGGCTGGAAATCTTGAAAGCTTGCACGGATTTCGGCTCTTGGACCGGCATCAAATGCTCCTGGACTCGTTGCAGGGCCTTGAGGGCGTTGATCATCTTGTAACGGCCGGCCAGCCTGGCCCCGCCAGCGTCGGCCCGGTATTCCCGCCAGCGGGAAAAGGCCATAACCACAATCATACCAAGCATGCTCAATGCGATTTCCAACGCCATCGTCAGGAACATCCGGGTCATGTAACTGCTCTTCCTATCCCTTGCGACAGCGAAAGCGATGACGCGGGCCAGAAACATGACGAAAGCGTTGATGACGCCTTGCAGGAGTGTCATGGTGACCATGTCGCCGTTGCTCACGTGCGTCAGCTCGTGCCCCAGGACCCCCTCCATCTCGTCTTTTCCCATCAGTTGGAACAAGCCGGTGGAGACACATACCAGGGAGCTTTCCCTCCCGAAACCCGTGGCGAAAGCGTTCGGGTCCGGGCTCTCGTAAATCCCTACCTCAGGCATGGATTTCAAACCGGCCTCTTGGGCCAATTTATGGACCGTCTTTAAAAGCCATTCCTGCTCCGGCGAGGCTGGATTCTCAGGAGGTATGACTTTCACTCCCATGCTCCACTTCACCATAGCCTTGGAAAGCAGGAGGGATATAAATGCCCCCCCGAATCCCCAAAACAGGCAGAAGACCATCAAGGACGTGTAATCAATCCCCTGGGCCGTGAGATAGTGCCCTATTCCTAAAAGGTTCATGGTGATGGAAAGGGTGACCATGACCAGGAAGTTGACCAGCAAAAACAAGGCGATCCTTCGTAACCAAACCATAGTGAAACCCCCCAATTGTTTTTCGAGCAAGACCGATTTTCCGAGTGATATAAGTTACAAACCTATTGGATGCATTTTCAAGAATAACCCAACTTAGCAAAATTAGGTTTTTGGAATTATTCCTCCCAAAAATTCCTGAACGGCTTCCAGTGATTCCTCGGTAATGGTATGGGGCATGGGAAATTCCTTCAACACAGGCTGGTATCCCGCCTCCTTCAAGGCCTTAACCGCTTCCCTGGAGCCATCCACCGGCACCACCGGGTCTTCGGTACCATGGATCAGGAGCAGGGGCGTCTCCTTGGAAACGAGGGGTTTCTTGAGAGTAGCTTTAGGATCAGGCATGTACCCGCTCATGGAAACAATAGCCGTGATCTTTCCCTTGTAGTTCAATCCCGCCTCTAATGCCATCACCCCTCCTTGGGAAAAGCCCAGGAGAATAAGGGGATTCTGGCTGTTGGAAAACCGGTCCAAAATTTTAAAAAGATAATCCCGGCTGGATTCGATCTCGGCTCGATGGTGGCTCATGAAGTCATACCAGGCGAAGGCCCCCGGCGGGTAACCCGGCAGTTGGAAAGGCGCGTCAGGAAGGATAAAACGGCACCCGGAAAAACCGAGCTCCTCGCAGAGGGGCGCTAAGTCGTCGGCGTTGGTCCCGAGGCCATGGAGGGTAATGATGATGGGTGTTCCAGGAGGCATTTCCGGCGAGCCCAAGAGGATACAGCGATGTTCTTCGATGTATATTTCTGTGTATTTCATTTTCAAACCTGAAAAATATTCACCACAGCGGTGCTTCGCACCGCACAGAGACACAGTTTAAACTTTTTATTAGGAATAACCAATTTCTTTAACGTTTATTAAATCTTCTTTGAAGCGATAAGATTTGGTATTGATTTCAAATTTTTCACAGAGAATTCTTTGGAATATTTTGAAGCTTAATTAGGATTTTTTTCAGCCATAGAGAACTAAAAGCTTTAACTGTGCTCCTGTGGTTTCGAAGAAACCTGTGCCGATCATATTAAAAAATGTAATGAGATCGGTACGATACCAGCCTCATTAAAGTTCTATTGAAGGCTGGCATGTGGTGATAGCCTTTGATTTTCTATTTTTTTAGCGCTTCAATCGCGGCTTCGCGCACCTTTAGGTCCGGGTCGTTCTTGCTGAGGCTCACCACTTGCGAGCGCACCTCGGGGTTATGGAGTACCCCCGCCCCTTCCAAGGCGGCCAGTTTGGCCGATTGGATCATCGCGTCCGAAGGCTGTCCGGTGGCTTTCAAGTTCATCATTTCCAAAAGAGTCGGTATGGCCTTGTCATCCCCCAGCCGGGCCAGAGCCACCGCGGAGTCATACCGCAAAGCCTGGTTGCTTGATTCCAATTCCTTTTCCAATGGAAATTTGGCGGGGGCATAACGCAGGGCGCTCAATGCCCCCACCGCCATCCGCCGGACGGTTGGATCGGTCTCATCCAGGGCTCCCAATGCCGCGGGGCCTCCAGCAGGGTCCTCAATATTGCCGAGGGCCCAGAGGCTGTAGGTCTTTACGTCATTGGATTCGTCCTTCACCGCGTCGCAAAGGGCCGGGACGGCTGATTTTTCCTTAAGGTGTCCGAGAACCAATGCCAGGTATTCCCTGATCCTCGGGTCGTCTTTCTTGGCATCGGCGAAGGTTTGGACCAATTGTCCCCGAAGTTTATCGTCAACCGCGATTTTCTCGCCTTGGTTCAACATGCGGGATAACTCATAGGCGGCCTGCCATCTCCTCTCGGTACTGTCGCTACGGAGTTCCTCGAGGTATTGCTCCGCGGATTTGGGATGCTGAAGCGCGAAAGAACCCATCATGAAAATTCCCAGGGCCACCGCCACGATCAAGGCTGGAATGATGAATAGTTTCAGGAATAAGGACAGCTTCGATTCGTTCCCATAGATTGGATCTGGGTTGTTATTCGGCGTTTCGGTTGAATCGGTCACTTATTTGCCTTTCCGAAGACAAAACCTATTTCACCACAGGTCCCCTGCGGGGACCACAGGCTCGGTTAAACAACAACTTTTTCGGTTCCATCCTTCAACACAATAAAACACACCTGTCCAAAATAGACTTTAGCCACAGATGTGCCAATCTTCCATAAAGCTTATTTGGAGATTGGTACCATACCGACTTCTTTTATTACTTATAGGAAGGTCGGCATGCATGGGATTCATGGGATACAACAAGACTAGATCGTGACAAAGGCTTTGCCTTTGCGCCCGTTGGGCGTTATGGCCCTGCCTGCGGATCGTGGAAAAATTAATTTTTCCACCGGCCGTCGGCTGAGCCATACAACACGATCTAAAAATATTCACCCTTTGCTATGTAGTAGCAGGGTCTCCGAGTCTCTGTGATGAATCGGTTTATCCCCTGCATCCCCTGAATCTGTGGCAAAGGGCTTGATTTTGCTTAACGGCTTATAGAATTTAAAACTTCTAATTTTATTATCTTTGTTCCTTGGTTTTTATTTAATTTGAACAGCAATGACAATAAAACTTTAATAGGCATACTTAAAAAAGGTCCTCTATTCGGACCAAAGAGCTTCGATAAGAAAACCTAAAAAAGAATAATTCTAACTGTGCCTTTGTGGTTTCGAAGAAACCTGTGGTGAAAAGATGTTTTCTTTTTATAAATATACGAAACCGGCTATCGAATCCAACCCTCACTTCTTCTTTTTAAACTCATACCTGTCATGAATTTTGAGGTCAAAACCCTGCGTTTGGCTTGAAATAGGCAGTCCCCTGTAGATGGCCTTGCAGGAATAACAGATCACAATGTCACCCAGGCTGAAATAAAGGATAGTATCCAGCGCCGCGAACCCCACAAGAATCGGAATAAGCCATTTATTAAAGATAAGCGCGATCACCACCATCAGAATGATCATCCACAAGCCCAGTTTCGTGTTGAAGTCCTTTTGCCGGTAAAACTCAGCGCATCCGCAGAACCCGCAGACGGCAATGGAACCATCACCCGCCAATCGTCCGGTACCAAGAGCTTCCCTACCCTTGCCGCAGCGTTTGCAGGGGATCAACCCAGCCTGGGGAAGTTCATTTAAGAAAATGCCATTCTCGCATTCGGGGCAAAAAGTATTTATTTCCATAAAACCTCAGAACTACAGATTGAACCACAGGTCCTCTTCGAGGACCACAGAGGCTCGGTTAAAAAACTATCTTTTCGGTTCCGCCATTCAAAACAATAAAATTTTAATAGGCGTACTTAATAAAGATCCTCCACGAGGATTACAAAGCACCATTAAAGATAATCTAAAAAAAATAATTCTAACTGTGCCTTTGTGGTTTCAAAGAAACCCGTGGTTAAAAGATAAAACCTATTTCACCACAAGTCCCCTACGAGGACCTCAAAGATACGGTTATAAAAAAACTCTTTTGATTCCGTTTTTCAAAACATCCACATTGAAGTTAATCAGAAGACCCAATCGGCATTCGCTTAATTTAAGATAGGTTAGAAGTTGGGCCTTGTGGATCGGCAATATCGCGTCAACCGCTTTCAATTCAACGACCAACTGTTTTTCCACAAGTAAATCAATTCGAAAACCAGTTTCCTGTAAAACATTTTTATACCGAACCGGTATCGGTACTTGCCGTTCAAATTTTATTCCCGATTCTTTCAATTCATAAGCCAAGCATGTTTCATATACGCTTTCAAGCAATCCCGGGCCCAGTTCCTTATGAATTTCATAAGCGGCGCTAATTACTTTTCCGGATAAAAGGTTTAAGTCACTTGGTATGGCTTTAAACTTTGAAATATTCATAAGATTTTGATGTCCCTTTCCCTTATATCCGAGGCCCTCTTAGTAATCCTGTCTGAACTTCATTGTCTTTCATATTAGCACCCCAATTATTCCAACTTCTTATTTTGGCAAATTATAAGCTTTTACTGTGGTTCCGAAGCACTGCCCATCGCTGCGGTGCGATGGGCCTGTTGTTAATTTTGAATTTTTTAATGGAATCCTTTGCCTTTCGCTTCTTTTCGCTTCCCTCCAAAACAAATTTGTTCTTTAGAAAAATCCTAGCTTTCACTGTGCCCCCGTGGTCCCCGCAGGGGACCTGTGGTTAATTAGAATATATTTTTCCTTAGCTGAGTCTCTGTCAACGACTCTTCGCTGCGGTGCGAGGAGTTCTGTGGTGAACCGCCTTTGCCTTTTACTTCTTTTCGCTTCCCTCCAAAACAAATTTGTTCTTTAGAAAAATCCTAGCTTTCACTGTGCCCCCGTGGTCCCCGTAGGGGACCTGTGGTTAATAAGAATATATTTTTCCTTAGCTGAGTCTCTGAGTCCCTGTGGTGAACCGCCTTTGATTTTAAAACGGCACACCCGTTTGGAGCGTCAGAAACAAACCCATTCCCTCTCCGATGAGGGTGCAGACCAGGGCCGCGTATAAAATCCCCGTCGCGGATTGAGTGGACCTGATTCTGACAGTCTCCCAGATCCAATAAGCCATCCCCAGGGGGGGCAGGATTCCCCAGGCCACCCGGAAGAGGGCGAAGACAGGCTCCGTCCGGAGAAGAACCTCACCGCCGGTATTTCCGCCCGCTTTGAATAACCACCAGGCCGCCGCCAGTTCCAGGGCCTTTATCAGTGTGAGAAAGATATAGAGGGCCGAATAGCGTTTCAATGGGGTGATGGAAAGTTTGGGAATCACAAGGTACCAATGGCCCAGCATCATGGCTAGGATCACCGCGCCCAGAAGCAAGGCGGAGGAAATAAAATGCGCGGAAACCCATATCTCATTAGAACCAGCGTATAAAGGAAAGAAGCCGATCCCTAGGACACCCGCAATTACCGCCAGCCAAAAGTTGGCCCAAAGAAACCAAGGAACCCTCACCCGCAAAGCCAAGGTAAAGCAGAGGGTAAATAAGAGGGAAACTGCCAGTGCCCAGGCCGCCCTATGATAGGAAGCGTCAAAAGCCGGACCCATCATGAGGGCTAATCCCACCGCTAAGGTATAGAGGGCGACGCAGAAGAACCCAAAAAAGCGGTAAAAACCCTGCCCCACTTCCTTTAATGAAACAACCGGCAATAGGACTAGGCATCCCCAGGCTAGGAACCCGAAATATAGGAAAGCGGTTCGTAAAATCATGGGGACTGTTTTAAGGGGTTTTCAAGGAAACAGCAAGGGGATGAGGAAAGTAAAAAACTTTAAAAAACACCCTATCTCCGACAACCTTCATTACACGTATTTTCTTGGCTAAACCGCCAAGTAATTGGTTGGGGTTATTTGTTGAACCTGCACTCCCAAAACTCGGAATGCACCTCAAAACCGCATTTCAAATAACAACGAATGGCCGGCTCGTTATCCGCCCGTACATTCAAACCGACATAAGGGACCTGCGCTGATAATTCACGGGTCAACCGGTTGATAATCCTGGCGCAAAAACCCCGGCGAAGGTGGCTTTCGCGGGTACCAACGCTTCCAATGACAGCCACGCCGTATTTTTCGGAATAGAGAGAGGACCCTCCCATCGAAACAAGCTGTCCTTGATCGAAAATGCCGTAGTAATAACCATCCCTCAGCATATGGGGATCAAACCAAACCACCGGAACAAATTCCCGGATGGTTTGTTCATGTTCGGGAGTCAAGCGGACAATCGGCGGAAGATCCGGAGATTCAATCATCAACTTCCCCGCCTGGGGCCGCCGCATCTTCAGGAATCGGTTCCTGGACTCGGTCAGATAATGCTTACTTAAAATTTCGGCTGGGCCGTCGGATAAATGGCAATAAAGCTTGTCCGGCAATTGGGGGAGGATTTCCTCAACCAGGAGGTCGGCGTCCGGATTGTCCTGTTCCAAAATCTGGAAAACGGGTATTTCGGGTTTATGAAACAGCAAAGCCAGCGTGGAAATCTCCCCACCCCTTGTTCGGAAAAACCAACGGATATCATCGGCATAGCGGTCATCCAAATCGGCTAGATGGAACAAGTACCGATAGGGGTCTTTCAAAAGGAATTTATGGAAAAGGGTTCGTTCTTCGTCGCTTATAGCCATTTTTAATCAAACCTTTTCAACCAACCTGGGATCCAGCTTAACCACCCATAAAACTTTTGGTTTGTTCAGGAAGTTCATGGTCCAAAGCATCAGTTGGATTTCATCCACCTTGAATTTTCCGAAATTTTTATTCTCGGGCGGATGGGCCCAAGCCTCCCCGTCAATCATGGCAATCGAGACATGGGGATGGTAATTCCGGCCTTCGTATTGGGGCTGGCTGCTAGGCAAAACCTTGAACAACTTCCGATGGAGTCCCAGGAGATCTTTGGAATGGACATCAGCGACAAGGGCGGTTGGAAACTTCGACATTCCTTTCACTGTGACCTCAAACGGTTCCTGTTTGGAGAATATACGCCGGGCTTTCGATATCCAGGTCTTTAATTCCTTCTGGGTAGGAAGCCCATTTCTGTAGGAAATAGCCTTCAGGGTGCAATGGGCTAGTTTTGACCGGCGCCAATCGAAAACAACCGCCCCCTCAACTTGGACTTTCTTGAGATTCTTCACTACCAGGCCCGGCACGAAGAAATTCAACGCGATAGAGTATTTCACGTGACTTTTTCCGCTTTCATTCAAGACTTTCATCTTACGGACCCGGCCTTCTTCGGTAAGAAGGTCCATCCAGATTCCCTCCGCAGGCGGAACCTATTGGTTTCCAGGCGCCTACAAGGGTTTTTGTAATAAGGTCCGTTTTGGGGGAAGAAGCTTGTCCCGCGGGGAAAAGAGCTTGGCGCAGGCAAGCTTGAGGTTGGATTTGGCGTCAGAATCATTGGGGTCCAATTCCAATACCTTTAAGAAGGCCGATATGGCCTGGTGGTATTTGCCTTCCATATAGAAGGTATTCCCGAGGTCATACCAAAGCACGGTGCGGCCCGGTTGGATCATGGTCGCCGCCAAAAAACCACTCTCGGCTTCCTGGTATTTTCCCAAACGGTAATTCCTCAGGGCCGCCAAACCAGGGTCCATCACCTTGTAATTCTCGTAACGGAATTTCGGGGGGGAAATGGTATTGGTCCAAAGGTAAGCGAATATTAAAAGGGAAGCCGGCATAACCATGATGGCGGCTATAGCCCAACCATCCCTTTTGATCGAGTCAATCATTGATTTTCGGAACATAAAAACCCTCTGAATTAAAAACGATACCTTTTAAACAACCGCACTCAAGCGGGGGAAACATCAACACGACTAAAATGTAATGGTACATCTACTCCTTGATCCAGTCCAGAATCCGGATGATGCCTCTATATAAAAAAAGAAAAATCTAAAGATTTTAATTTTTAAGGGCAGTTTTAACGGTTTTCCAGTTTCTCTTCTTAAACATGTCAAGGAACGTAAATGGATTTCAATTTCCTGATATTCTGAATGGAATCTACCACGTCGGTGGAATCGGAAAATTGTCCAACAGCCCCTATATGCCTTGGCAACGCCAAAACCGCCGTGGATTTTATAACTCCATAAAGCGCGCTCACTATCCTGCCGGAGTTTGGAACTAAGTAAGGCCTTGTGTGAAACGACTGGATGGTTTCCTCGATTGTTTCCGTTAACTTAAGGGAGTTATGGGTCCGGATGGCCGCCAAGTAAACTTCGGATAACCTTTTCTCCCGCTCCTTCCATTGGCCGCACTCAAGAATAGCCGTGAAATCCGGGAACAGCTCCTTGGCGCAGGCGAGTTGGGAAAAAGCGGTTCCGAACCATTTGGAATAGGGGGCATATTGCTTTTCCATTAAAAAAAATAATCCCATGAGTTCGCCCGCCAGCCTGGCCCCTAAAAGGCGCGAGCCCAACTCATCACCCACATCACCGCATCGGGCCATGAAGGGCTCTATTTGATGTATCTTCTGCCATTGGCAAGCCAAAAGATAAATCCAGAGGTCCGTGGGATACCAGGCCAGCTTTTTCCGGGCTTCTTCCAAAGTGCCCAATCCGTCATGGAACACCCTTCCGGACGCGATAGTCCGGAGCCTTTGTGGCGAAACAAGGAGCCAATCGGTTTCAGCCATTTTATCCAGGGATTCAAGCCCGAGGTATTCCCGGAAAAACCGCTCAGAAGTGGTCACGGTTACCTTGTGTTGGATGGGCCTATTTGTGGTCGGCGTTGGAAAGGGATTGCCGTCCTCGTGTTTTGAGAAGTTTGTGGGAATCCCGTGGATCTCAAATGGAAGTTTCTCGCCCAACAATTTCTCGATCTTCCCCTTCTCGGCGTAATCCTTTTCGCCGACAAACAAGGTCACCTGGGGACCCCAACCGTGGTCCATGGATTGAGGGGTGTCAAACCCCAACACATCCGATCCATAATCCAATCGCCCGGCGGAATAGGAGAGATCCTGGAAATGGCCCGCCAGGATAGGTTTTACGGCCTGCTTGAAAAACCCCTCGCAAAGTTCCATGCCCTTTTCAAACTTCGGCATTATTTCTCCCTATTAATAATTGTTCTGAACTTATTGTTGACCATGATCCCTGCGCAAAGCTGTGCCGATCATCCATAAAAACATATTGTGATCGGTCCAATACCAGCCTCTATAAATCTTTTATGGAAGGCTGGCATGGGGCGGCAACGAACCATCGCTGCGGTGCGATGGTTTCCCCATCGTGGACCGGCATAAGCTTACCCATCAGCTTATTTTACCTCTTACTGAGTATATAAAAGAATTGTCATGAATAAGCTGATTTACTGTTTACTTAACATCCAACTAATGGTCTCTGAATAAGCCCCAACCCCTTGACTCATTATTTGCATATGCAATAATATATACATGTTTGATATCCAATTTTCGACAGGTGTCTGGAATGACCTGAAGCCCATCCCCATACGGGGCCAACGGATCATTCTCGATGCGATCGAAGAACAACTCACACATCAGCCCGCGGCAAAAACAAGGAACCGAAAGATCTTATTGAACCTAGTGCCTCCCTGGCAAAATGTGCCGCCAATATGGGAATTAAGGGTGGATGATTTCCGTGTTTTTTACGATGTGGCCGCGGAGGAACAAACTGTTTATGTGCGGGCCATCCGTTACAAACCGCCTCACAGCCGAACGGAGGATATTTTATGAAAACAGTCAATGTCCGGGATCTTCAGAAAAAAATAAAAGAATGCGTCGATGCCTCCCAAAAGGACCGTGTGGTATTAACCCGCCATGGCAAGCCGTCAGCCATCCTTGTCGGGGTTGAGGGTGAGGACTGGGAAACGGTTGTGCGGGAAACCAATGCTGAATTTTGGAATTTAATCCAATCCCGCAGAAAACAAAAAACCATCTCACTTGCCGAGATGAAAACCCGCTTGAAATTGAAAAAATAGTTGACCCCAAAGGGCCCCATCATGGACAAGCCATTTAATTCAAAACTTAAAATTCAAAACCCATGCTGAAATTGCCGAAGGATTGGTTTTTTTATCCAGTTTTTGCTTATACCTTCATTCATAATTCAGAATTTAAAATTGGTGTACTTCCCCTCCCCTGAACCGCGGCCACAAGCCGCGGTTCACTCTTTGGGTGTGCCGGTTCAATATTGGAACCGGCCCCCCGTCGTGGATAAGTCATGGAATGAATAGTTTACAAATTAGCGCTGACTATCTATCGACTCAAATTAGGTCACATTCCTAGCGGCAGGGGCCTCGCGGGAACTATTCCAACAAGGAACGTCCTAATATCCAGGCACATTTTAATATTACCTGGTTTTTCTTTAAATTGTTGTTTCCGCGAAACCCCTCAAATATTCTGCCCAAAATGGTATAGCTGGGCTGAAAATTAAAAGAAGTTGGCGGAAGATGAGAAGTTAGCGCAAAAGCTGATAAAGTGATGAATGATGGCCTGACCCCTATGTTTCTATGGCAGGGTACCATTTTTACCAGGGCTGGGTCCGCTGTATCCCCATTTTTTTCCTTTTCCTCTTCTTTTCCATTTACTACCAAAGGACGCGGCGGATCACGCCCCTGGTCGCGGTGCATTTCCTGATCGACCTTTTCAGCGTCTCGATGCTGTTTCTCTATTCGAAACTATTCCCTGGAACATTCGGGTGATTCCGCCAGTCATCCCTGACCACTAGTCAGGGGTGAAGCTTGCCAGTGCATGTTCATAAAAAACATGTGCCGGCCGCCCGAGACTATTATCCGTCCCCGTCCACAACCCTGTGTTGAGACTTCAAGCAGAAAAACAAGGCTTAGGCGTGCCGAATGATTAAAAAGATTCGGCAAAGAGAGACGGCGGTTGATCATGCCAACTCAAATAAAAGTTGTTACCAGCCGAGGACGAAGCTTTCCGGCGATGAAATCAAAAACCCCGTCCCACTCCTGCGGGACGGGGTTTTTGAGCCGGATTTATTTAATTAGCGCAGGTGTAATAAGCCTGAACGCATATTGCGCCCATTCCAGATGATCCAAAAGACGTGGATTGGCTAAGGGATGTTGGATACGTCTGACATGGAATAAATGGTATGTAATAGTTAACCCCTTTGTTTTCCTCAATCATATCAGCCATAATATTACATGCATTCGTACTTCCCGCAAACCAGTAAGCCCCAGCCGATAGAGTCACCGGTATCGGTGATGACACGCCCACGGTAATCCATCCCGTCGTACTAACGGGAACGGAAAAGCAACCGGTTTGGGTCAGTAAGGTCCCTGGTGCGCCTGCTCCATCTGAGTAAATCGCTAAATTCATATTAGGGGCCAAATTTTTCAGATCTGCATAAGAATTATCAAACGTGCAATCAACAGATACTCCCATCGCTGTAACCGCGCCACCCTCTAAAATAGTGGCTGGGCTGGTATAGATATATTCAGTTCCGAGATAATCGGCATTCCCACAATATTGATTGCTGTTGGAAGCATAGAAAAAGGGCGAAAACTTACCCGTAATACAAGTCGCAGTCGGCATTGGGGTAAAAGTCTGCGTGGGGGTATAAGTTACGGTCGGTGTGCTTGTCGGCGTTGGGGTATTCGTCGGTGTGCTGGTTGGGGGCGCGGCGGAGATCGTGACGGCGTCGACATAGATATTGCCGGTGGCCCCAACCGCGATATTCCCAAATTTAATACCTAACTGGTTAATTTGCCCCGCAATCACGGCGCCAGTCGAGTGGGTGCCCCCGGTCCCGCAAACCAGGGCTGGCAAAGCGATCCATTGCCCTCCTTGAATGGAGGTACCTTCGTATTCAGTGACAGCCGACCCTCCCGTTCCGCTTTGGTCGAATATTTCGGCGCTATTTCCCCCGGTGATCAAACTGTTATCAACGTAAACATAAGCCTGGATCTGCTTCCCGTTTAAATTCTGGGGGGTACTATAGGTCACTTCCACTTGCAATTGGTCCGTCCCCCCCATGGCGGGGGAAATAGTCATGCTAACTGCCAACGCCCCCGTACTGCCGCAGGCGGAACATACCTGGGCCGAAGAAATGCCGAAACTGTTCACGGTCAAGCTCACGCTCGTGTTGGCGGCATCCACGTGCCAGCAATCCGAACTGGTCGAGAAGGGATAGGACATTTGCAGGGCGGACGCGGAACAATAAGTGGGCGTGCCCGTGAGCGCAAGGTTGGGCGTTGACGTGGGGGTGATGGTAGAGGTCTTGGTGACTGTTGCCGTCGGGGAATTCGTGATTGTCGTTGTGTGGGTTTTGGTTGTAGTGGCTGTAGGTGTAGAGGTATTTACGGCCGTTGGCAATGGTGTTGGGCTGTTGGTAACGGTTGAGGTGGCCATGTAAGTGGGCGTGGGCGTCGGGGTCAATGTTGGGTTTGTTGTCGGCGTCCAAGTTGAAGTTGAGGCCAACGTATCCGTCGGCGTAATGGTATTTGAGGGCGTGGGAGTGAGGGTAGACGTATAGGAAGAAGTCGATGTTTCTGTAATGACGGGTGTGGAAGTTGAGCTTGCCGCTGAAGTGGCCGTTGGGGTGGAGGTGTCCCCCGTGGTGGACGTCGCCGTCGGGGCGTTGTTATGGGGCGTGGTGGGACTGCTGGAACTGTTCGAGCAGGCGATAGGAATCGCCGTCACGAGAAGGAGGATGAAAAACCAATAGGAATTAACGCGCACGGGAGCCTCCGAAAAAATGATTGATACCAGACGTATACTTACGTCCGATATCGCCGCTCCCCTGGCAACAGGCCGTATATTAATTTAATCCGTGACAACATAGGCAAAATCACTCTTGTCCTAAATAAAGGCCTAAAAAAAGACGCCTCCGATTGAAGTAGAATTGGGTTTGATGACAGCCCAAAGCAACGGTTACCAGCCGTCGCTACTTCAAACATACGGAGGCGCTTTTTTATGGTACCACCAACCAGTCTATTTGCCCAAGTGTTGAAACTCGTAGACCGAACCGCTTTTGAGCGAATCGTGCGAGAGATTGAAGCCGAAAAGCACTCCAAGGGATTCAGTTGCTGGGATCAGTTTGTTTCCATGCTTTTCTGCCAGATGGGAGCAGCCCATTCCTTGAGGGAAATCTGTGGCGGCCTCAGTACGGCCCTTGGGAAATTGACCCACTTGGGTCTTTGCAAAGCTCCCACTAAATCCACCTTGGCCTATGCCAACACCAAGCGTTCTTGGCGGGTTCAACAAAAGCTTTTTTACCATTTATTATCGAAGTGCCAGTTGTTGGCGGCCACCTCAAAAAGAAAATTCAGGTTTAAAAATCCTCTTTATAGCCTGGATTCCAGCACCATCGACCTTTGTTTGTCAGTGTTCGACTGGGCGAAATTCCGTAGAACCAAAGGGGCCATCAAACTCCATCTTCTGCTGGACCATCAGGGGTACTTGCCCTGCTGGGGACTCGTAACGGAGGGAGGCACGCATGACGTGAAGGTGGCCCAAAAGCTCGATTTTCCAGTGGATTCAATCGTGGTGATGGATCGGGGGTATGTGGATTTCTTTCTTCTGGCCCGATGGACATTCCAAGGCGTGTGGTGGGTGACCCGGGCCAAGATCAACATGGCCTACGAGGTGGTGAAAAGCCTGACGGTTCCGAAAACGGGCAACGTCCTGAAGGACCAGGTGATACGGTTGACGACGTTTCGGTCACATGAAGCCTACCCTAAAGAGATGCGACGGGTGGTGGTATGGGACGAAGACCAGAAGCGGGAGTTGGTGTTCCTGACCAACCACATGGGTTTTGCCGCCTCGACGGTGGGTGCCATTTACAAGGAACGTTGGCAGATCGAGTTGTTTTTCAAGGCTCTCAAGCAGAACCTCCGGGTAAAAACTTTTGTGGGTACCACTGAGAATGCCGTTCAGACGCAGATTTGGACAGCATTGATTGCCATGCTACTGTTGAAGTTCCTTCAATTGAAGAGCCGGATCGCCTGGAGTTTATCCCACTTGGCTGCCATGCTACGGATGAACCTGTTGACCTATCGTGATTTGTGGGCCTGGTTGGATGCACCGTTCCTAGTGGCGAGACTGGAACCCTTGGAAAAGCAGATGGAATTAATACATTCTTAATTTGGACAGCATCAGGACGAAAGAGGGGGGCTTATCCCAGAAAATTCACGAGCCTGTCCTAAATCGCTTGTTTTCCTGGGAGGTTCAAAGACAAATAGGTTTATCTAGGACAGCAGTGAGGCAAAATATTTTGTTAATTCTTTTCGGGAGGTAAATCGGGTGACAAGGCTCAAATAATTTTGATCACTCTTTGGTAAACAATTTGGTTGACAACCCGAATTCCGGAAATTTTTTTATTTTGTCTCTAGTTTATTGCCTGAAATTCCGAATTTAACCGGATTGGGTGATGGGTTGGATATTTTTTAAAGCGATACCAGATTTTGAACTTTAAAACAAAAGCCCCGCCCCACAGAAGCGGGACGGGGTTAGAAAAATATGAAACTAAATTAGTTGCACACCATCCTTTTTGCGACAGGCATGTGCAGGTTTTTTACATCCCCCTAAAAAGTACACTGCCAATAAGGCTGAAAATAGAATAACGGGTAAACCGAAAAGAAATAATTTTTTCATGTTATAGCATCCGTGCAGTGTGCGGGACTTAACTGGAATAAATAAAAGCGGTCAAATTTTTACCACGAAATTAATACTTTGAGAAAAGTAATAATTGTGATAAAGCATTTTTAGTTTAAGAAAATATGCTAAGAAAATTATTTGTGCAAAAATATTCAAAAGGAAAATTAAACCGTGGGAATGTTGAAAAGAAGAATAATTCGTTGAAATACAAGCGGGAAGGCTTTTAGTACGGGTAAGAATAGATCAGAATTTGTGCAGTTTTTAAAATTCGGGGGTTAAAAGGTCATATTTTGGAAAAAGGGTCTTCCCCGCCATTTTATTTAACTCAGGGTTAATTATGCTTTCATAGAATACGTGGGATAATTACTAATGAAAGCGTAGGATAATTATGGAAAATTTATCCATCAGCATTTCCGAAGATTCAATAGACAGAACCATCACCCTTCTCTCCGTCAGCGGTTCCATAGACACCACGACCGCGCCAGATTTCGAGAAAAAATTTCAATCAGTCCTCAAGGACAATAAATTCAAACTGGTGATGGATCTCAAAGACGTGAATTACATTTCAAGCGCGGGCTGGGGTATTTTCGTCAGCGAAATTAAACGTATCCGGACAAAAAAGGGTGATTTGGTCTTGTCGGGGATGAGCCCCGAGGTAATGGAAGTATTTCAGCTTCTGGAATTTAACAGCATTTTGAAGGCATTCCCCAACGTGGATGCGGCCGTTAAAAGAGGGTTTGGGGTGGAATAACGGGCGGACTCCATTTGAGTTAAATCTAAGGGAATACCGCCCGAATTAGGAATTTTGAATGTTGAATTATGAATTGAAGACTCATTGAGAAAAGAAAAAATCACTTTATCTAAATAGACTTCAAGAGGGTATTTAATTTCCAGGTATCCCCATTCGACTATACCTCTGATACACCTTTTTCAACTCAGTCTGTTGTTCTACAGTGGTGAAATAATATTTCACTTGTTTATTTTCCGTTGACTTAGCTTTCTCAACGGCCTCTTGGTAGAAGGAATTGGGGGCATCAGTGCCACCACATAGGCTTTTCACCTGGGCTTGAAGTTCAGTGATCTTTTGCTGGCCTATTTTGATGGAATCGGCTGAAGTGGTGGCTTTATCCAGGTAGCGGTGGGAAAGGATAATGATTTCATCGTAGATCATGTACCTGATGCACCCTAATACTTGTTTCTTGGTCTTGGGGTCCATGTTTGAAGTTTGGGAGAAGGCAGGAGCAAAGGAAAACAGAAGTACAATGGCCGATAAAAATAACAGGGTTATCTTTTTCATATAGCCTCCTACTTGATGGGGTTGGATTTAGAGAGAGTGTTTAACTGCTGATTCAACTGGGTTACTTGAGAATCGGTTAGGGTTTTAGTGCCATTTTGCTTGAGGAATGTGATTTCTTGCTTACGGATAGTTTCCACCTGGGCTTTAAGAGACTTGGCTTGGTCCTTGGTCAGCTTTCCCGCCCTCAAATCCCGTTGGATTTGAATATTTTGCTGACGGAGGCGAATGGAAACCTTGTCCATGGGGGAATGTTTGACTTGAATGTTGACTAGGGGAGTAGGTGAAACACCACCAATAATTACCCCTTGAGTGAAGATGAATACCAGTAAAAATAATGGAATAATTTTATTCATCGTATTTACTCCATTTTTGTTAATACCTGAATTTTGCGCCTAATAAAAAAACCATCTAGGAAACCATTATAGGATAAGGGTTGCGAAGCCAACTCATCCTAAAAGAGGGTCCCCCAGATGGTGAAACGTCAAGATACGCCTCAGAAATCAAACCCGCAAGTCCAGAAAAAAGCCAATCGAAACGGGAGAATCGCGCCCAAGATTACGGCCAATACTCCCGTAGGTATTTGCGAAGACCGCCTAACAGCTTTTGGCGGATTGTTGGCATTGGCGAAGATGTTCGACCTTCTTGATTTTGAGCGGGAATTCAAAAAACACTATGCCGCACCTAAACGCCTTCCGAATTTGGGCCACTACCGGATGGTAAGCGGCATCCTAATGCTTCTTTTCATCGGGTTCCAAAGACTTGGCCATTTTGCCTACCTGCGGGGTGAGGTCATGCTGTGCGGTTTACTGCGGGTTCCCTTGTTGCCGGTAGTGACAACTTTTTGGAGATACCTGAGGTCGCTGGGGATCGGGCAGTCGGCATCGTTGCTGAATCTGAGTGGGGCGTTACGGGCCAAGGTTTGGGGACAGGTGAAATATGCCCCCAAGAAGGTGGAGATCAACATCGATACCACCACCGCAACGGTCTACGGAAATATCGAGGGAAGCCGAAAAGGATACAACCCCAAGCACCGGGGCAAGAAGGGACTGAGGCCCATTCTGTGTTTTCTCCAGGAAACCCGGGAATATTTGTGCGGAACCCAAAGACGCGGAACCACCCTTAGTTCTGAGGAAGTGGCCCGCCAAATTAGACAATTCCGGCGACTCTTGCCGTCCTGTGTCCGGACGATTCTGGTGCGCGGTGACGGTGAAATGATCGGCTGGGAAAGCGTGAAAGCCTGTGAAAAAGAAGGGTTTTCTTTCATCTTCGGGAACAAGCGGCATGACCCGCCTTTCACGAAAAAGGGTTGGTACCGCCATGGAGAACACGAATACAACGAATGTGTCCATCAACCCATAGGCTGGCAACAACCAGTCCGGTTTGTGGCGATGAGGACGCTGGATGAAAAAGCGCGGGAGAAACAATTGAGCCTTCCTGAAATGGAAGGATATGTCTACCGAATCTTCGCGACCAACTGTCTGGGAGCACCCCATCGGGTGGTTGAGGAATACGACCTGCGCGCGGATGTGGAAAACCTGATTGGTGAGGCGCAACGGGAGGGGTTATTAGCAATTCCCTCTAAGAGTTTCCAAAGCCACCATGCTTTTTTCCAGATCGTGATGCTGGCTTACAACCTCTGGAGGTGGATGAAACTAATGGTGGGCCATTGTGGAAAAGAAAAGCGACCGGGAAAGAAGCCACAGGAGAAGGAACAGATCACCATGCCGGACCATACCCTTCGGATCGCACGTTTGAAGATGCTCTTTGTAGCCGCCCGAATCCAGTATCACGGCCATCGGGATGTGGTGAGGTATTCAATCCATGATGATAGGACAGCGGGCCTATTGGGTTTCCTCAAATACCTTGATCGAAAACGATTGGAAAGACCCAGGGCGGCCTAGAAGTGGCTTGGTGCAAAAAATTCTTTGCACATAAGTTCACTTCTGATGAAAATGGCCACTGTCGGGTCCCGATTCAGGCCGATCTGGCCACGGAATCGGTAAACTCGGTGCAAAATTCAGGTAATAAATAAATTGGCCCATGCAATCCGATAACAATTTTATTTCCAGTACCATCAACAACCATTTTGGTTTCATAAAATTTGGTTTCCCTGCTTATTTTTACATCAAATTCATAAACATTTGATGTTAGTTTAAATTTTTTAGGGTCATTTGGGTCTTTAAATGAAGTATTAAAATATTCATTACTATAAACATCCACTAATTTCTTAGATGACATATCAATCAAACATTTATATTCCATATCATTCAATTTAATACTCAAAATATTCGATTGAAGCCTCCCAATATTTCCGACATTGCTTTTAACATCAAAGTCAGTAATTTCTACTATACCAACGGCTTGATAGGAAGCAATTTTCCAATTACCTTCAAGATTCAAGTCGCTTATTATTTTTTCTTTAGTACAACCCATAAAAAAAATCATGAAAGAAATAAAAGTTATGTATTTTATTTTCACAAAAAATCCCCCAATATTAATGAGAATAATTATAAATATTACTGGAAAAAATCTGGCTTTCTGCGACTCTTCTTTTTTTCAAACTATCTAAAACATGGAAATTTCCATTTTGGTCATACCCGCCACAAAGAATTTTAAATGCATAAGGTGCAGCGGAATAGTTCCCCAAATTCACTTCAGCTTTCACTGTTGATCCTTCAAATGAACTGGGCCGTAAGTTAAAGGCCAAATCAACCAATGCATCATACTCATATTGATACAACGGCACGTGAATATTATTATCGACTATAATTTGCGCTCCAGCTATATCAAGTTGGAAAAATGATTCTGCTTGTTGCAAATTAATCCAATTTAGGTGTAACAATTTTTCTGTTTTTTCCCAAATGGATAAAGGTCCTGGATGCATTAAATGTCCCCAGCCAATTGTAGAATTTTGGAAGCCATCTTTATCATATGGAAATAATGTAAGACCTTCCCAACTTTTGGTAAATTGTTCAAGTTGAAAGCTTGGAGTGTGACCATAAGTTCTGCCCATCAAAGAAGTTGGCCACAAATTAAAATTTTCACTTGCGCTAATAGAAAAAACATCATCATATCCACTTGGATCAACCTTATTAATTGGATCATTTGAAAATGCCTGGTATTTATGAAGTGAAATAGGATCAGTTTGATCGCCCTCGTAAGTATCCATACTCATAAATCTTCCAATAACCGGATTCATCCACCTTGCCCTTAGATAAATAAGCCCTGTGTGAGGGTCTTGGTACTCCCCGTCAAATTGGTAAACATTGGGTGTTGGTGTTCCAGTATGTGTTTGGTTAATGGCGTTTCCGAATGCATCGTAATCGAGAGAATCCGTGATATTTCCATTCCCATCCATGAGGAAACGAACTGAGCCGGTGGCGTCTTTGCCGAAATAACTTGTTACCCAACTCACGCCCGTATTTTGGACTTGATACAAAGGCCCGGTTGGTCCGTAAACAAACCGCCTCACCACTTGCCCGTTTTGAAGTTCCTCAGAAACTTGCGGATACCCTGTGAGGTTGTTCCTGTCCCAAAGATAGTTGGTTATCACCCCCGTCAGGTTGTTGGTCTTCTGCACCCTCAAGCCGTCGCCGTCATAGAGGTAGGCCACGTCCACGCCTGTTCCCTGTGCCCTAATTAGTTGGTTCAAAGCGTTGTAAGTGTAAGTCCTTCCCTGGCTGTCATTGAGCTGGTTTTCGCGTCATAGCTAAAGGTGGGGGTTAAAAGGTCAGCCGGGTTGTAGTCGTTCGTGAAGTTTTGAGGGGAAACAGGGGCTAAAGTGGAATTCCTGGTATTCCTGTTTCCCACAGGGTCATATGAATAATCCACCTCGCCGGTGTTGCCTGAGGGGTCCACTAAAACGTCCTCGCTGATCAGCCGGTAAAGATCGTCCGGCGTCCAGGAAACAGCCCTCCCGCTCAATTCGGTTACCGCCATCCTGTTTCCCGCCGCGCCCAGGGTGTATTGGTAGCTTCCCAAGGTGCCGCTTCCTCCCGTAATGGAAACCCCCGTCAAACGGTTCAAGACGTCGTAGCCCTGCGTCACGGCCACGCCGTTGGGCAGGGTGATTACAGCCAAGTTGCCGATGGGGTCGTAGCTGATTATTGTGGTCTTGGTGCCGTCCAGGATGGTCGCTGGCCTGTTCAAGCCGTCGATTTGGTATGTTAGGTTGTTCCCGTACTGGTTCGTGGATGAAACCGTGTTCACCTGCCCGCCGGGCCAATAGGTATAGGCCAGCGTCCCAAAACTTGCCGGGCCATTCTGGGCCACCATCCTGTCGCGGCTGTCATAGTTAAAGGTCGTGGTGCCGGTGGGGTCGGTCATGGACTGCCGCCTCAAAAACCCATCGTAGGAAAAGCCCAGGTTGACCGGACCGGAAACGCTGGTCAAAAGATCGTCCGCCCCGCCGTTGGCGTTGTACCCGTAAGTGAAGGGATTCCCCGCGAAATCCGTCTTGCTGGTCAGGTTCCCAGTGGCGTCATAATTGGTATAAGACTCATAGCGGCCATCCGGCAGGGTTCTCTTGGTGCGGCGGTTCATAACATCATAAGTGTAGGAGGTCGTGTGCGCCGGGGTATTCGCGTCCGTCTGCGTCAGTTCGTTCCCCACAAGGTCGTACCCATAGCTCGTCGCAAGGTTGCCTACGGACGTGACTTGGGTAACTCCACTTAGCCGATTAAGCGGATTGTACCCGTAATTGGTCACTTTTCCAGCCATGTCGTTTTGGCTTATTTTCCTCCCATCCGGGTCAAAGGTAGTGACCACCGGCAGGATCGACTGACCGGATGGCTGGGGATAGGACAC
The DNA here is from genome assembly GCA_963796105.1 of candidate division FCPU426 bacterium. GTDB lineage: Bacteria > Oederibacteriota > Muellerivitia > Muellerivitales > Muellerivitaceae > CAWCKJ01. The sequence continues at coordinate 1,472,535 of CAWCKJ010000004.1, read as the reverse complement.
CGTCGCGGCACGGTTCAGGGCGTCATACCCCGTCGTGGATTGTAAAACTCCACCCACCATCACCGAGGTCTGGTTGCCATTATTGTCGTATCCGTAATTAGTTTCTTGCGGCTGGCCGCCGTTAAATCCTGCGTATTGGTCTATCCGCCTCCCGGCTTGGTCGTAATCGTAATGGGTTTGGTTGCCGTTCTCATCGAAGCTGTCCGTCACCCTTCCCTGGCCGTCATACGCCGAGATCGTTTTGCTCCCGTCCAGATAGGCGACCGTGGCCGGATGGTTGAGGGTGTCATAACCCGTATAGGTGACGTGGACAGTCCCGTCCGTGCCGTATTCGCTGTCGGTAACGCGGTTGCCGTTGTTGTCATAGACGTAAACACTCTTACGGGTGTCGGGATACTGGATTGTGGCGGCCCGGCCTGCGGCATCATAGAAGGTAGTTGTGTTCCTACCTTTCTGGTCCATGGTTCCCACCACGTGGCCGAGGGCGTCGTAGGTAGACTGCGTGAAAGTCCCGTCGGGGTAGTCAGTCTCATATAAGCGGTTATTCCCGTCGTATTTGTAAAATGAGGTAATGACTGTTTTATTCGAGGTGGAAAGGATGTCGAATTTGGTCTCACTGGTGCGGTTACCGTTGGGGTCATACCCGTAGGTGGTCGCCATGGAGTTGCACACCATCCTTTTTGCGACAGCCATGTGGAACAAAGGGGTCAGGCCATCATTCATCACTTTACAAATAGTGTGAGTTGTTTACAATGTCCTAATGCCAAGGCCTAAACGGATCCATTATGAAGGGGCGGTTTACCATGTGACCTCGCGCGGTAATGAAAGGCGAAAGATTGTTATGAATGACGCCGACCGCTGGATGTTTATTCGGTTATTGGGGGAAATGGTTGAAGGAAGATGTCCCTCTCATAGTTGAAAAGAAGGTGGTGGCTCCTCTGCCCAGACTGTAAAGTCTGGGTGACCAATTTTTTTAAAAAAGAGAGGAAACCACCATGAAAAAGTTACACCGTAGTGCCTTGATAGGCGACAAGAATCTTTGGCAGATGCCGCTCAGCCCGGAAGATCGGGTGGCAATGATTCAGGACGGGCTTAACAGCTTGGCTTACCAGTTAGGGGTGATGGCGGCCCAAGAGTTTTTGCAGGCTGAAATCAAAGACTTTTGTGGTCCCCGATACCAACGCCAGCCGGAACGGTCGATCAGCCGTTGGGGAAGTCAAGGCGGAACCGTGGTTTTAGCGGGCCGAAAAGTGCCCATCCTCAAGCCCCGGGCTCGGATGAAAGACGGCCGTGAGATCGTTTTAGAAACCTACCAGAAACTCCAAAATCCCGAAGCCATACCTGAAAGCGCCCTTCGGCATATGGTTCGAGGGGTTTCCTGCCGGGAGTACGAAGGTTGCCTGGAACCGTTGGCCAAAGGCTTTGAAACAAAGGGGTCGGGCCAACATTCATCACTTTAAATTCACCTCAAAACCCCATGTCAAAAACCGGCCTCATTATGCCACCAACCGTAAACAATGAAAAATGAACAATGAGTAATTGTAGTCTATTTATGTAATTCAGTCCTATTGGCCCCTGGTACGTCTTTATACTCAGCCTTCAGTTTTTTCATTCTCGCCGCGTACATCTTCCGGAGAAACCACATCAATACCCGATGGGCCTAAAAACCCCCTTTTGAGTATTCACACCTTCCCCATCGGCCCAAGAATTCCCCCAATGTATTTAATATCAGGTTTCGATTATTCCCATCATGGTATGATTTGAGAATCTAAGATCGTTCAGGTCCCAACTATTCACCAATAAATCTTGGAGTTCTTTTTTGGCCATTGATCGCGCCGAATTAATCCAGCAAGCCCAGCGAGAACTGGATATCCCCACACCCCGTCCCTTGCGGCTGAGGCCCTTCGGAAAAGCCCCGAAATTGTGGGCCATGATTGCCTTTGGCGCCGTATTTTTTGTCCTTTTCTTTTCTTTAATGTCATATCAAACTTTCACACCGATTCTAGCCCATCAATATGGAACACCCGCCCAGGCCAAGGTGCTCCAGCGGTGGCAAACCCATGGCAAGGGCGCCTCCAATGATATTCAGGTGTATTACGCCATCGGTTCCCTGTACGAAACGGGTAAAATCAGTATTTCCCTCGCGGCCTACGGACAAGTCGCGGTCGGGCAAATGGTGAATATCCATTACCTTTCTCTTTTCCCTGGAAGACCGTCCTTGGATGCTTCTCCGCCGTCCTATTTCACGGGCATCTTTTATTTGGTTATTATTTTTTTCGCCATTAGGAGTTTCATCCAAGCCAGGAAAAAAAGGGCCCTGATGGTCCTGGGCAAAGCCGTAAACGGACGTGTGACCGGCAAGAACCGCAAGACGGCGGAAATCCAGTTTGAGTTTGAGGGTAAAATTCATATTCTAAATATGCCGGTAAACTATTACAGCGGGAATAACGAATTGGAAGACCCGGTCGTGGTCCTGATGGACCCCGAACAACCAACAAATAGTTTTGTTTACGACCCCCAAAATATTTTGTGGATACCGGCGGAAAGTCAATTTTAAAAACCACTTTTAAAGCTGGATGGAATTAATTGGTTTAAATCAGTCTATTGCCGTAATATTTTGTCGGAGATCTATTAATGTCCTGTTACAAGAGGCGTTCAGCGGTTTCAGGTTGGTTCGTCCTGGTATCATTTGCGGCCTTGAGCTGGCTCATCCCGGCATTCTCCATGGCCCAGACCTGGGCCACAAATCCAAGTACCAGCGACTGGAACACGGCAACCAATTGGAGCCCCGCCACGGTCCCTGATTCCACTACCGCCAGCGCTACCCTTTCAAGCTCAAGTGTCACCAACCTCAGTCTCAGCGCCGACGTTTCCCTGGGATCGCTGGTGGAGGACTATCCCTCCTCCACCGACTACAGCATCTCGACTAATGGCCACACCCTGAGTTTCTGGGGATCGGGCTTGACCTACAGCCAGGGCGGCACCCTCACCATCGGCGGTGACGGAATTGTTGAATTCCATAATTCCTCCAGCGCGGGACTCTACGGCACCCATATATTTACCGCCGACAGCGGCGGCCAGTTCGTTTTTTACGACACCTCCAACGGGGGTGACTCAAAATTCACCGTGAACGCAGGGGCCCAATTCGACATCAGCCAGTTGACTTCCGCGGGAATGACGGTGGGTTCCATCGGCGGAGCGGGCGATTTCTACCTGGGTTCCAAGGCCCTGACGGTCACTGCTGAGGCGGCCACGGTCTCGGGCGTAATTGCGGACGGCGGCCTGGGAGGAGGTACAGGCGGCACCCTCTGCGTGAGCGGGGGAAAACTGGTTCTCTCAGGCGGCAATACCTACTCTGGCGGCACATCGATCCTGGGAGCCGAATTGGACGTGGCCAATCCCAACGCCCTGGGAACCGGGTCGGTTTATAACAATGGGATACTAGCTGGCGGCGGAATCCCCACCACCATCCGCATCCAAGGGAACTATACCGAGGATTATTGGGGCTATACCTTCCTGAATTTAGGAGGCACCGGCGCCGGACAATATGACACCCTGCGGGTCTCGGGGGCTGCCACCCTCAATGGCACCTTCGGGTTTTACGCCGTCAACGGCTACCAGCCCCATATCGGGGATACCTTCACCATCCTCACCGCCCAAAGCGTCAATCCGGGAATTTCATTCTTGCCCTACGGCCCCTATCCGGATATGTTCGCCACCACCCGCCCCCGTCTTGAAATTTTCCCCACTTCAGTGGTCCTGCAAGTAATCCCGAAATCTTTTTCCCAATACGCTGTTACCCCGAACGAATTGGCTTTCGCAAATGACTTGGACCAGGATTACATTTCCCAAGGCTTAAACGGCATCATCACCGGTCTCATTGCCCTTCCCACATCCGGTTACGCCCATGCCTACGACCAGGCCACGATGGAGCCCTGGACCGCTTTTTACCGGGCTGGTTTCGAGGAAATGGACGGGCTGGTTTCCGGCATCGGAGGCCGGCTGGCCGAACTGCGGGATGACGCGAGGAGGCTGCCCAATCCCGGTTCCTTCGGCCCGGGCTTCCTGAGGACCGGGGGGCTTCTCGCCGCCGCGGGGTTCTCGGACCGGGATTACATGGGCCCCGACGGGCCAGGGGACAACGGACACAGCGATTTCCTATCCGCCGAAAGCCAGTCGGTCCAAGTGCGAAGCGACACCAACGCCCAAGGCTATGATTTCAGCACGAATGATTTCACCCTCGGCGAACTGGACTACCGATCTGAGAAAAATGTCGTCATGGGCGCCGTCTTTGGCTACAGCCATACGGATATCACCCTGGATGGGGCAGGAACCGGGAAAGTGGACGGCGGACGGGCGGGACTATTCGTCACTTGGTTCCCCAGTGATTTTCACATGGACCTGGTGGCGGCCCTGGGGCTTAATTTCTACAACCTTCAGCGGATGGGGTTCGATGAAACCCTGGGGGCGAACACACAGGGCATCGAGTCCGCCCTGTCCCTTGGCGCGGGCTATGACCTTAAGGTGGGAACCCTTACTTTCACCCCCTATGGCGCGGTCCACGAAAGCGACGTGGAACTATTGCCGGTCAAGGAGATTGGGCCGATATTTTCGGATGGGACAACGGACCAGAACGAGGAATCCCGGGTGGGGGAATGGGGTTTGAAGGTATCGGGCAATTGGAAGACGGGAGGATTGGAACTGGTTCCCAGCCTGTGCGCCGCCTGGAAGCATGAATATATGATGGGCTTGGATTCCCTGAAGGCGGGGCTGGATACCTCCGGACTGACTTTTACCTATCCCACCGTGGGGCCCAACCTCGGACGGGATTGGGCGCTCCTGGAGGTGGGCTTGAACCTGCGCTGGAGCGACAGGACCTTCACCTATCTCAACTACCGCTCGGAAATGGGCCGCCTGGACCTGGCCTCCCAAAGCTTCATCGTCGGCATGAATATCGGGATATAATACAAAAAGGTTTTCACCACAGGCTGCCCACGGCAGCTCACAGAGGCACAGAATAGCAATATTCCAAAATCAAAAGGTTTAATACCTCTTTCCACAATGGAGTAAGTACTTATAAGTCTTACAGAAGAATTTTCAGGGGGGGTTTCATGCGGTTGAAAAAAAGCTTAGGGTATTTCCTGATTCCGGCCGTGATGACTATGATGTTCCAGGCTTGCAGTTCGAGTAAAAACCCCGCTACCCCCGCCGCTAACAACGGGCCAATCATCGTGACCGAGCTGGGTGAGAATGGAGTCGGCGGTTTCCTGTCAGTGATCGTATCTGATAGTTCCGGCAATTCAGGAACGGCCAATACCTCCGTTACCCTCGTCAATAACGGAAGTTCCATTCCCCTGACATTCTTCGCTAACGGCCCTTCAGGCTCCATTACTTTGTTGGGAGCGCCCAATATCACTGGCGGCTTATACACCAATTCAATCACTTATTCGGCGGGACAAACCTACACTTTCAGCGTTGATGTCGGCGGCACCGTCTATTCCTCGACCGTCACGGCCATCGGGGGCAATCCCATCATCCAGCCCTCAAGTGGGTCGGCGGGGGTCACCTGCTCCTGGTCCACCGGAGTGGGAAACGCCAATTTTATTGATCTTACCAATGGGTCGGCCCAGCCCATTTCCGTGATTGGTCCCCCGATCCCCAGCAATCCCTATGTCGTTCCCAACAGCGCTTTTTCCGGGAGCGAAACACCGGGAGCAGGAAACATCGGGGTGAACCTCCATATCGTTCAATTCAAGAATTCGGCTTTTCCCGGCGCCCAAACTTCATCCTGCGTCATCGTCAATGACGTGGCCTCGGCGCCATACTGATCCCATTTCATTTTCCGTAAAAAACCTCATGGATTAAGGCTTGAGTCTTAAACCGGGAAGTAAATCAAAGTGGAAAAGAGGGAGTTAAACAATATAATGAACGGAAATTTCGCGAAGTTTTCCCGTTAAGTTTATTTTGGAAGTTCCAATATTTATCCTTAGGCGTTCCCTTCCCTTTCATTGCCGTTAACGGGAAGAACTTTAAAAATTTTCGTCAAGGAGATCAGCATGAAATTTCTGGGTTTATTCTTGTCCCTTTTGGTTTCAATTGGATTGGCCAGCACGGCTCTCTGCCAAACGGCGGCACAATACCTCGCAGCGGGGAACCAAACTTACGCCGCGAAGGATTACGCCAAGGCAGTCCAGTATTACCAGGCCGCGGCCCAATTGGACCCCAAGTCCTCCCCCGCTTACCAGGGATTGGGCAGCAGCTATTACCAGCAAGGCAAGACGAGCGACGCCCTTGCGGCCTTTGATAAAGCCCTGGCCTTGGATCCCAGCAATGCCCAGTTGGCGAATTTTGCGAATACTTTGCGGGCTAAAACCGGAACATCCGCCCCGGCTACCAATGAATCCACCCCATCAGCTTCCTCCCCTGCGGGAACTGGCAGACCCGAGTTGGATATCATGGTGGGATTGAATTTCGCCTTGAGTAACAATGGAGCTTACGGCGTGCCCGCCGCCTATACTTCCGATATATCGGGGGGTGGATATGGCGCGGGATTCGGGGGTGGAGCCGGGATTTATTTCCCAATGGGCGATAAAATCCTGATCGGGGGAAACGTTTCATATTACACCTTCAGTTCCTCCAGCACTTCCCCCACCGCTTCGGGTTATGGTGAGAGTATCACCGTCAAAAACAGCCAAAACGACATCGAGGTCGCAGTCGGGGGTAAGTACAAGCTGGGGGGTGATAACATCCAACCCTATCTCATGGGCGGATTGGGTTTTTCCCAGGTAAGCACCTCAGGTTCGGTCACCATGACCGGCATTTTGAATGAAGGTATCGATATCCCATCGACCTCCTCTTTCGCCCCCATGGTCCAGTTGGGCGGTGGTATTCAAATGCCGGCGGGCCCCAACATGAACTTTTTCGCCGAGGGAAAATTCAATATCATCCTCGTGGGCGGATCCACCCTGACCGAGACCGTGATGGGTTTCACCGAACAAGTACCGGTACCCGGTTATACCTTTATCGAGTTCCCGCTCAACGTCGGGCTGAACTTCAATTTGTAGCTTTTTTCGCTGTATTTATTTGTCAAGGGACGACCCTTCGGGTCGCCACTTGGGCGGGGCATGGAACCCCGCCCAAGTACACGGCTAGGCTCCCGGGCAAGCCCGGGGCCTTGACAGCCGGTAAAACCTCACCGAGTCCCAATTACGCGGAATTAGTCGTAAACCCGTTTTTCTTTTTTGGGGGTTCCGGAGGAAAAATTTGAGTCGGATTTCCGGGGTGATTAAGCCGTTGATATTGATGTGGATATTTTTACCCGCACACCCGGTCATGGGGGAAAACCCCGTTTCATACGTAAATGTCCAAAACCACCGCTGCCTGGTCTCGGAACCGGCCCATCTTTCCCCTGACGCGCCTGTGGTTCTGATCCTTCACGGCTTGGGAGCCAACGCGAATGACCTGCTTCCCCTATGCGACGAGCTCCACCTTCCCTACTGCCGGATGGTCCTGCCGGACGCTCCCCTTCCCCTTCCCGAGAGTCAAACCGCCCATGCCTGGTACGACATGGCTACCCAAAGCCGCGCGGATATCGAGAACAGCCGGGATTACCTATTCGAGGTCATGGACCATTTTTCAGGGAGGGATTCAAAGGCCCCCATACCATTGAAAGCCAAAAAACCCAGACCCGTGATTATCATGGGCTTTTCCCAAGGCGGTGTCATGTCCCTGGAGGCGGGGTTGAACTACAAGGGTAAAATCGAGGCGATCGTTTCCATGAGCGGTTATATGGGAGAGCCGAAGAAGACCCTGGCGAATCACAGGGCCTTCTTTATGACACCCATCCTTTTGGTTCACGGAACCGACGACGCCATTGTCCCTGTGGCCCGCGCCCATGAGGCGGTGGACGCGCTGAGGAAGGCCGGGTACCGCCCGGTTTTAAGGGAGTTCCCGATGGGACACCAGATCACCCGTGATTCCATATTGGAGGTCGCGGATTTCCTGCAAAAAGTAGTAGCCAAGAATCAACCCCAATTGCTGAAATAATTACCCCCCCATTTTAAAATTTCTGGGTTTTTGTTTTTTTCCTTCCTGGCTGGTTCGTTGATTGATTTCGTTATTTGAGAGGGATTTCTCGTCTCCCGGTACCATGAAAGATCAGGAAAATTGAGTAGTGATATAATTTAATTAACGTCGTTTCTTCGGATGCCTCCAGGAAACTCCCCTAGTCTTTCAAATAGCATGATCCACCGTCACCACCCATTTAACAACCAGTCAGCGGGTCAGACGATCCTGGAATTTCGTCTAAATACCTGATCCGTCAAGAAGGTGTCATTTGCGTAAATCGAATTCAAAATCCAAAAAGGCCGTCCAAAGCCTGGATAAAAAGGCTGACGCCCAATATAAGCGGGGTGAGGCCTGCCTTACCGCGGCCCAATTGGGCCCTGCTAGGGTCTATTTGGAAGGGGCCTTGAAAAATTACCGGTCAGCTTCGGATACCCCCGGAACCGCCCTTTGCCTCCTGAAGCTGGGGCGGGTTTTGGAACTCATGGGGGAATATGACCATGCCGGAGATACCTACCGGGAAAGCCTGGGCCTTTACCAGCAATTGACCGATCCCTTAGGCACCGCCCGTTGTAAATCCTATTTGGGGAATGTGGCTTGGGCCGAGGGGGATTACCCGCGCGCCCAGGAACTTTTGGGGGAAGCCTTCCAGGATTTCATGGTGAAGAAGGATGTGCCGGGCCAGGCCTGGGTGATGGACATGCTGGGCAACCTCCACCTGGCCCAGGGCCGGGACCAGGAGGCGGAAAAGTGCCACCGCGACGCCTATGACATGGCGAGGGAATTAGGCGAAAGCCCCGAGGGCGACGCTTGGAACCAGTACCACCTGGCGGCAGTGGAACTTTTTCGCGTCCGTTTAATTCCCGCGCGCGAGGGTTTCCTGAATGCCCTGCGTATATTCAGGCACATAAAGGATATTTTGGGGGTAGTGGCGACCCTCACCCATTTGGTCGAGATCGCCTGTGACGAGAAAGATTACGCGTCCGCCGAAAAATATTTTATCGAGTGCGCCCGTCTGGTGATTCCCACCCAATGCAAGCCCCTCTTGGCCGTGGTGTGCGCCCCAAACCTTGGACAGTTTTTACTCCAAGTTGAGAATAGGTTTTCCGGCGATTGGTTTGAGTGACTTTAAAGCCTCGAACTCCTCAGGCGGCATGTAGCCGATAGAAGAATGCAACCGTTTTTTGTTATACACCTCCTCGATGAAGTATGGAAGTCTTTGAAGCACTTCCTGATAAGTTTCGTAATTGAATAGATGCACCTCCTCATATTTCAAGGTTTTGAAAAAGGATTCCGCATTTGCATTGTCGTAAGGGTTGCCTGTCCTGGACATGCTGATCCTTAATCCTTTGGACTCAAGCAGGGCCACGTAATCCCAGCAGGCATATTGCACCCCTCTGTCTGAATGGTGGATGCATCCCGGAAGAGGATTCCTTTCCTCTAAAGCCATGCGTAAAGCCGAAAGCGACAACTCCCGATCCAGTCTCTTGGAAACCGCCCACCCGATCACCTTTCTGGAAAAACGATCCAGAATGGCCGCCAGATAAACAAAGCAAGTGAGGATTCGGATATAGGTAATATCCGCCACCCACACTTGATTGACAGCAGTTTCTGCCACCCTTTCCAAGAGGTTGGGGAACACCGGCAGGTCGTGATTGGATTGGGTGGTTTGGATCTTGAACCTTTTCCCCCAAATAATAGGGTAAAGACCGTATTTCCTTACCACCCGCCGAATCCGTTTGGCGTTAATCCTTAATCCCTCCCGTAAAAAGTGGTGGTAGAGCCTCCGATAGCCGTAGTAGGGGAAGGTCAATCTCACCTGCTCGATTCGGTTCTTTAAGTCCAAATCTCTTTGTTCCTGAATCTCCGGTTCACTTTTAAGTGCAGAATAATAGGTACTTCGAGGAAGCCCCATCATTTGGCATCCTCTTGAAATTGAGCCAAATTCCTTGAGGTGATCACGGAGGTATCGAGCTTTCTCTGGTTTTCCGCGTATTTTTGGAATTTTTTTAAAAGGTCTATCGCCATGATCAATTCCCCAATCTTGGCTTTGAGTTTCTCATTCTCTTTTTCCAATATTTTTTCGTGAAGGGAAGGTTTTTCAACCAAGGTTCCTTGGCGATATTTATCGCGCCAACGGGTTATAACGCTTGGATTGAGCTGGTATTGACGAGCAGCTTCATTGAGCGATAGGCCAGTTTCTACCTCGTGGACGACTTGTTCTTTGAAATCAATACTGAACTTCCGTCTTATTTTACCCATTTGGAAATGCTCCTTTGGGGGGTTACCCCTTGAGCCGTTTCCCTATTCTCTATTTTTTGCTTCAACTGTCCAACTTGTAGGGCGCGTTCCACCGACGCCCTGACAAGCCTGGCCCGCCTGCTCAAGTGCCAAGGCGAGACTAGCAAGGCCCTCGGGCTTTTGATGATCGTTCTTTCCCATCCCACCTGCCGCCAGCAAACAAAGGACCGGATGGTAAACCTGGCGAAATCCCTGGAGGCCCGTTTTTCCATGCAAGAGCTTGAAAGCGGTTTCAGTTGGGCGAAAGATTTCACCCTCGAGCAGTTGGCCACCTCATGGCATACGGTCCTTTCGGGAAAATCCAAGAAGAAAAAAACTTAAATTTCTTTTTAATCGCGGCCCTGTGGTTACGAAGAAACACGATCTGGATTTATATATTTCAGAGTCTCTCAAGTTTATATTCGTTAAAATTTTCCATCACTTCTCCCCAAAAAAAGAACCAAACTACAATTTTGTCCAAGTTGTGTCAGCTCGCGTTTGATTACCAAGTGGTAACCCAGAGTAACCATGAAATGAAATCCTAAAACATCGCGGCTAAAATCGATCCGATGTCCCGAAAATTTTAACTTGTCGCGCCGGATTTTTACTTTTCAACTTCCTGAATGTTTCCAAAAGATTAAATCTTGGCACGGGCCTTGCTTTATTAACCGTTTAACCTAATGATTAAGCCGTGCAAATGAGATAAGGAGTTTTTTTAAAAAAGGGGAGGCAAGTCATGAGTAACGACATACTTTTCAAGGAACCGACGGAATCACAAGCGTCCAAGTCCCACCAAATCCTGGCCGCTGATAACGCAGCGGCTTTCTACGAGCCCATTTTTTCGGTCCAAAAAATGGGGATTATCGGCCTAGAGGCACTCTACCGGACATTGGACCCGGCTAGTTTCGAAATGGTCGATTCCAGGGACCTGTTCCGGGTTATGGGAAAAGAGGATTTCCAGGCCAAGCTGGAATTGGACCGCCTTTTCCGCCACAAAGGGCTGGAAGGTTTTAGCGCCTTCCGCACCAAGAACCCCGACCTTCTTTACTTCCTGGACATCGAGCCCTCGATTTTAGGGGAAGGTACCGTTGGTTCCGGTTATTTCCGCCACCAAGTGGAAGAGTTCAAATTGGACCCGCGTCAGGTGGTGGTGCAAATCCCCCTATCGCAAAACCTGGACCCGAATATGGTCGAACGCTTCATTCTGCTCCAAAGGGATCATGAGTTCCTTATTTCGGCCAGCGACGTCCAAGGTGGATCCCTCCACCAGGATTACCTCAGGCGCTTCAACCCGGACCTCCTGAAATTGGAGGAAAGTTTCGCCCAGGGCCTGGCCCGCAACGCCGAAACCAGGGCTAAGTTCTCTGAGACGCTCAAATTGGCCCACGAATTGGGGATCGCCGTCGTGGCGGGCGGCATGAACAACGAGGAAGACGCCCTGGCGGCCCTGGAACTGGGGGCCGACCTGATTCAGGGGAAATATTTCACGCAAAAGGATAAGGGCGGTTCCGACTCCACCCTAGGCTTGAAGGCCCGCATCTCTTTCCTGGCCCACCGTTTCCGACGGCGCCTGGAATCGCGGGCCAACCAAACTTGGGGCTTGAGAAACAGGTGCCAAAAACTTTCGGGGTTCATCTACACCCGGCTCCAGGACGTGCCGGTCGCTTCATTGGAGAAGGAATTCCATTTGGTCCTGGATGAGCACCCCGCCCTCGAATGCCTGTACCTGCTGGACGGGGGCGGAATCCAAGTCAGCGAGACCGTCTGCAGTCCGTACCGCATCCCAGTCCGCAAGCGGTTCCTTTTCCGTCCGGCCCCAAAAGGGACCGACCATTCCCTAGAAGAGCATTTCTACGCCTTGACCAACGAGCGGCCAAGCCACTTGACCGAGCCCTACCTGTCCATGAACTCGGGCCATCTCTGTGTCACGATGTCCAAGATGATCCTGGACCCGGCCCTGGGCGGGGTTTATCACCTTTGCGGGGACCTGAACTTGTCGATGATTTAAAACCCTTGGCTAAATCCGGGAAAATAAAACCAAGGTTCCACATCGTCACCTTGGGTGTTTCCAACCTTGGGAAATCCCGGCATTTTTACGGAAAGGGCCTGGGGTTCCCTGTCTCCAAGTCCAGCAAGGGGGACATCGTCTTCTTTAAGACCCAAGGAGCCATCCTTGCGCTTTATCCCCGCGCTCTTTTAGCAGAGGACGCGTTGGTTCCCGCCAAGGGAAGCGGGTTCAGGGGGGTGACCCTGGCCCAGAACGTCCAGCGAAAGAGGGATGTTGCCCTTGTTTTGAAACAAGCGGAAGAGGCAGGCGGGAAAATCGTGAAGCCAGCCCAGGACGTCTTTTGGGGCGGACATAGCGGTTATTTCGCCGATCCGGACGGGCACCTTTGGGAAGTGGCCTGGAACCCGCATTTCAAGATGGACAAAGCGGGCAACCTCATGCTTCCTTAGGTAACCAAAAAGAAAAAGCGCCGATGATCCTCAAATGGATAGGTTCATCGGCGCTTAATTGGCCGGCTTACGCTTTAGTACCAACCATGATTCCGGTGGTAGCGGTAAGCGTACCTGGCTGGATGGAATCGGCAGTACCGGTCCCAAGCCGGGCGGCTGTAATAGCGGCCCTGGTACCAGCAATATATGCCGGGTCTTCCCACGATCACCCGCACCTCAGGAAAAGGCGCCACTACCGCGGCAATTCCCGGGCCTGGGCCCACGACTACCACCTCCCGGGCTGAGGCCGCCCCGGCTGAGGCTAAAACCGCCAACAAGCTAAAAATCATTGTGATCTTTTTCATTTTATTTCTCCCTTCCAGCGAATTTTAATCTTCACTGGATAAGACGAATATTCTTAAAACCGGGTTTCATAGGGAAATAAGGCTTTTTAAAAAATATTTTTTGGGGAAGGCGACACTTTTCCGGGGACAGGGCGTTATTGGGAATGGGATTGCCGTAGCAACCGCAGAAGATAAAAGTAATATTGGTTAAATGAGGACAAAGAGAATAGAGGAAATATCGGTTGCGCTTTTTATTCCATTATTTGGTACTACAGGGAAATGGATTAATCGCGTCTTCTCAGTGTTGGTACCCATCGAACCGGGGCATCATGACGAACTTGCGCCAATCCCCGCCATGGGCGTGAACCGCGAACATTTCCTTCGCGTTGAACTTTTCCTTGGGGAACAGGTAAACCAGGGCCTGAACCTTCTCGCCGGTTGAGGGAATGGTCACTTCCCTCACCTCGCGCATCAACCGGCTCATGGCAGGTGCCTCTGGCCTGAAACCCTCCTGGGCGTCGATGATTTTCAGGACGTCTTCCATTCTCTCGAAAGTCATCACTTCCCCAAAAACAGTACCCCCCGGCTCATCCACGACGATTGGAAGACCCGTGGGAAGCTGGTAAAGCTTTCCCGGCATCTCGGCCCTTGCCCAAGTCTTGATATAGGGGAAGATTTTGACGTGCTTGACGGCGTCCTTGAGGAACACGTCATAGACGAAGACATAGGGAGTCGGATAGGTTTCAGCCATGCTTTCCTCCAAATGGGATTGGAAACCGTATAGTACTAATTCATTTATTAAAAAGAAACCCCACTAAAACATTAACCTTAAAAATTCTTTCACCACAGTGGTGCTTCGCACCGCACAGAAGCACGGTTAACCCATTTATTTTAAGGTATTTCTTTACAGAGCCAGTAAAGTGGTGAATCTTTAATTTTTATTGAAAACCTAAGGTTAATTCGAATTTTTCCGCATCATAAATAATTAGTCTTTGCCGTTTAAACTCGGGAAATACTTTCTCTTTCTGTGCCCCTGTGGTCCTCGAAGAGGACCTGTGGTGAATTTGGGCATTCCGGAAGTTTTTCACTTCGCGAACATCATCCACAGCCCTCCGCCAATAATCAAGGCACCGCCAACCATTCGAGAAGGAGGGATGGTCTCGCCGAACGCAAAGACACTCACCAATTGGGAAATAATGAAAAACAAGACGATATAAATACCCAGTAATTTCCCGAAATCCCAATCTGGCAGGTTCACGGTCAGGCCGTAGGAAAAAAGAACGATCGCGCCCAAGACAAAGCCGATGATTCTTCCGGATTTCAACCCCCAGCGCACCAGGGCGTCGCCTCCCACCTCCAAAAACGCAGCTAAAACCAATATGAACCATCGGCTCATAAATTACCTCCAGAAAAAACACTTTCGCCAAAGGGTACTCTTGAGATCCATAGGGCCCAACACACCGCTGTGAAAAATCGTTGAGGAAGCCTTTAATTGAAAGCCTCAGAAAAACACGAAAGTGACAATGATGAACGTTGGTACGAGTACTGCCATTGACCAAAGCATGTAACCCCCAAAGGAGGGCATTTTCACACGGGCTTGTTCGGCGATGGACTTGACCATCATATTCGGCCCATTGCCAATATAAGTCAACGCACCCATAAAAGAGGAACCACAAGAAATAGCTGCCAGGAATTGGGGAATCCTTTCCGCCAGATCCCCCAGATGACCGGGGGCAATCCCGTTTTGGCTGGCCGCCAGGGCCGTAGCGGTCAGATAGGTGGGAGCGTTGTCCAGAAAAGCGCTTAAAATTCCTGAGACCCAAAAAAATTGCCAGGGTTGGCGGATGGCTATGGAAGGGCCCCAGGCTTCGAGAATCGCCAACACCGGCACCATGGCGCCAAAGATGCCGAAAAAAAGAATGGCCACTTCCCAAAGGGGGCCAAAGTGGAATTGGTTTTGCTGGCGCACTACCTCGGAAGTAGTGCGGTAGGAAAGGACCCCGATGAGGCCCATGTAAAGAATTTGGATGGCTTTGGAATAAAGGCCCCCAAGCGGCTCCCCGAGCGATACGGACAATGCCGGGAACAGGACATATCCGGCGAATAAGATGCCGATGATTAACAACGCCAAATACCCTACGTTTCCCCAACCCTGGATATGGATTTTCCTACGGGCCTCCACCACTTCCTTTGTCATATAGCCTTGACTTTCCAAATCCTCCTTTTTATAAACCAGTTCGTCGTAAAAATAGAACGAGAGAAGCAGGCAGGCCATCACCAACCCGCAAGGCGCCGCCAACCGCAGGGTCCAAAGGAACGGAACGCCCCTCAAGTACCCCAAATAAAGCGGGGGCCCCAGGGGGATGAGGCAAGCCGCGCAATTGGACACGATGCAAATGAAGAAAAACACGACATGAGCCTTGTGTTTTCGGTGCCGGTTCGCATGAAGCAAGGGCCTGATCAATAGGATGCTGGCTCCGGTGGTGCCAAGTACGTTGGACAATAGCGCCCCGATTGCCATGAAAAGAGTGTTTAACCAGGGAAAGCCGGCGAATGCGCCCGAGATGTGAATCCCCCCCGATACGGTGAAAAGCGATCCCAACAGGACCAGGAAAGACAGGTAATCCATGTAGGTTTCCAACACCTTGGGTAAATCTCCGGCCGGCCTTAAGTAGAGCAAAACACCCCCAACCGCGCAAACAGATGATAAAAATATTTTATTTTCCATCTTTTCCCACCAGCGGGACGTTAAAGCGGTGAAAGGAAAAATGGCGATGGAGATTAACAGGAAAAGAAACGGGATGGAATGAAGGGCCGCCATGGTCCCATTCATTTGCCGCCAGGGATTCAGGATATCCATGGTTGAACCTTCCTCAAAAAAGCAAAATCAATCTCACTTTAGGGACTCGCTTAGAAAGAACAATTAACCAAAGGTCCCCCATGGGGACCTTTGGTAAAAAGATGTTTTTTCAGTGTTTTTTTGTATTTTTGAGTTTAACCATCATCGAGATTGCTTTTTTCCCCCGCTCCCCGGTGCTGATCCGGATGGCGTCGCGGACATCCGATAGGAATATCTTTCCGTCTCCCATTTCCCCCGTGCGGGCACCTCCGATGATAGCCTTGAGAACTTCCTTTTTATGCTTTTTCTCCACGACGATCTCAATCTTGGTTTTAGGCAAGAAATTCACCCTCAGGCTCTCGGGCCAGCCGGAGTGAAGGCCCTTCTGGCGGCCATGCCCCTCCATTTCGGTGACCATCATGCCGGGATAGCCGATCTTACGGAGTCTTCGCTGGACATCACCCAATTTCTCAGGGCGTATAATGGCTTCAATTTTAAGCATGGACCACCTCCTTTAAGCGGTGATTGATTTTACACTTAATTCCAAGTTCCTGGGCTTCCATTCGCGGAAACCTGCCTCCCCTGGACTTCCTCCAATAACCCTAATTGCTTCGGCGTCAGGATTTTCCTTTCCAACTCCAACTGGACGATGATGTACTCTTCCGCCCGTTTTCCTTTTAATTGCCAGATTTCCCCGCATAACGAGTCCAAACGGTTCATATCCGGATTCGCCTTATCGTATTCGGTTTCCAATTCCACCAGTTTCAACGCAAGTTGGGAATTAATTTCAGAGATTTTATTCCGTGAAGTAGCCTGGCTCTTGCGTATGAACTCGTATTGGCTTTTGGACAATTCCAATCGTCTAAAGACTCCCTCTTTCCGCGCATTGGAAAGGGACGAAAGGTGGCTGAGAAAATACCAAATCATAAGAGAAAATGGGACAACAATGAAAATTGATTTTCCAATAATCCTAAGGGTATTCATATTCCCCCTCCTCTACAACTCTAGTTAAACACGGAAAATTAACGCCTTATATTCAAACCATCCAGCGGCGTTCCCGTGCGGCAACTGAATGGCGGGCCAAAACCTATTTCCAAACTACCGGTAAAACAACAAAGGGACCAACCTTGGCCGGGTTGGCCCCCTGTGTTGCCCAGAGAGAGAGTTTGGGTGAGTGGTTGCTTACAAGACCACATTCTCACCCTTTTCCCCGCTGCTGATCCGGTAGGCTTCCGCGACGTCATAGACGAAAATTTTGCCGTCGCCCAAGTTGCCTGTCGACGCGGCCTTCAAAACCGCCTGGACCATTTTCGCGGCTTTTTCATTGGCCGTAACGACCTCCAGCTTGAGTTTCGGCAGGAGTTGCACCAAATACTGGCGTCCCCTCCAGGTTTGGGTAACCCCCTTCTGTTTGCCGTGTCCCTGGACCTCGGTCACCGTGATTCCGGCGTAACCGGCTTCCTCCAGCGCTACTTTGACCTCGTCAAATTTCTCCGGTCGGATGATCGCTTCTACCTTTTTCATGATTTTCACCTTGTTCCGATTCAAAGAGGTTGGTGCCCCGAATTTAGATTGAGGGGCACCCCCCGCTTTCGATTTACAAATTAGAAGCTGAACACAGTTGAGAATGTTCCCGTCAACTGGTCGGGATCGCCGCCGGCATAGGGCCCTGATCCGGCAGGAAGTTCCGTTCCACCGGCCAAGGCGTAGTCATAACGGCCTTCCAAGCGTAACAACGTATTGGCCGTCAGGTTATGCTCGATCGTCAAAGTGGCTTCCCTGGCATCCGAGCTGACAGCGGGTGACCCGCCATTGTCGTTGCTCAACTGCTCCAACCGGAGGGCGGCGGCCCAGTCGCTCTGGATCTGGTAGCGGGCATAGAGGGCAATCCCCATGATTCCATCGGCATTGGGCGGTCCCGCGGGCAAATCCTGGTTGATGTATTCGCCGTCTAAAGCTAAGGACAATTTGTCTGTCGCGTTATACGAAATAATGGCCTCACCCACTATATTCGTGCTTCCATCCGTCGTGGAAGCGGGATTGGGTCCCGCGATCCCATTCAATAGAATCGTCCAAGCGGAATCCGGTTTGATGGATACCTGCAATCCAAAGGACTTTTCTCCGTCCACATTCGTGGCAGTGTCGTTATTCCATCCATTGACGGCATATCCGGTAATCCCGAATATGGTGGAGGGAGCGTAATTGATGCTTAAACCCGTATGGAACAAGGGAATAGCATAGAAAAGCAGGGAGCGGCTGTAATTCCAGTTGCTCTTGCTTTCGATTACCTCATTCCCTAGCCATGTGACGAACTTTCCGGCGTTGAAAGTCCATTGACCTGCGACATAAGAAACATAAGCTTGTTCCACGAACGGAAGGCCCGTGGTCAAGCTCAGGATGTCCGCAGTCTCCCCATAAGCCAAAGTCAAGTGCCCGCTGGCCGGCCCTTGGGTCGCGGTCAACGTGGCCTCGGCCAGTTCCAACCGGTAGGAGTTATCCGTCAGGTTGAATCCATAGAGACCGCCATTTCCCGCTCCATTCATGGAGTGTGCAGAATTGGTGAAGTTATAGCTGTAATAGCCATCCACCAAACCATCCACCACCACCGCCGGGGCGGCGGGTGTGGCCGCGGCCGTCGGGGCCGCCGTGGCGGCCGGGGCGGCGGTATCCGCCAACACCGGGGACATCGACCCGGCGATAGCGAACGAAGCCATAAAACAGATCAGCTTGATTGTCTTTCTCATATCATCCTCCTTAAAGTTAAAAAACTTCAACCGGCCCTTCATTCTTCAGGGATGAAGGACCTTTCATCAATGTATAAGAGACATGAGCAAGCCTTGTGCCAGTTTTGAAAGTGTTAGCAAAATAGGGATTTATCTTTAGAAACCATTTGTATTAAATTTTCATTAAGACATTTTTGTAGCGGATACTCCGAAGATTGATTATTGAGTTTTAGGGTTTCAACATATTTCCTTCTAACCAAGGTCTTGAGTTACCGGAACAGTAAAACCATTCATCACCTTGATTCCTTTTCGAAGATGGATCAAAGGAAGCTTTTCTCTTTAAATGCAACCTATGGGGAAAACAAAAACGAGGTTCGATTAAACTCATATTTGTATTTCAAAATAAAACCGACCTATGTTTCATAAGGCCCCTTTCTTAACCAAGATTATTTAGGCGACTCGAAATACCCTCAATTCGACATTTTTTGCGATTTTTAGTGTATATACATAACTAAATTGTTTTATTAAACATTATTGTAATATTATACTTTTTTGTACTTTTTGACTAAAATCCAAGAATACTAACTTTTTCCTAACGTCATAATCAAAAATTGAAGCTTTTTTAGCGTATGGAAAATGGCACGAGAGTTGCTCTAGGGATAGATGCAACTTCAAAATAAAGGAGGAAGTTATGGCAACTAAACTGCAAACCGAGGAGGCGTCCCTGGTCACGAGGACGCTGGACTGGAAGGGAGCGGCCACAAACGCTATGGCGCTGATCGCACCGGGCGCCTTTTTGTGGATTACGTACCAGCTTCAAGCCGGTGCGACTCTGCCCAGCGGCGCTTCTTGCGCCAATGACATGTGGGCGGGAATCCTGGTCGCCTTGGCCTTGGCCTTTTTGACGGCGTTTTCGTACGCCGAATTGGCGAAAATTTATCCCGAGGCGGGTTTCGCCAGCTGCGTATATTTCGCGGAGAAGGCCTTCATTGACGATCAGGGCATTAAGCGCCCGGGGCCGACTTCCCTGGCCCGCATCGCCAAGCTGATCACAGGCTGGGCCGCCCATCTCTTCTATTGGGTATATCCCGGAGTCATGGTGGCCATGATGGCGACGATGATCAGTTATATTTTAAACGCGATATTCGGGATTACCGTCACGGTGACATGGCAGATGGTGATCGCGGTGGTCTTTGCGTTCATCGTCAGTTATATCGCCTACAGGGGGGTGCAGGGTTCCACCAAATTGAACTTCTGGGGAAACATTATCCAGTGGGGAACCTTGGTGGTCTTCGGGATCATGGCTATCGCCTATCGGTTCATCAATCCCGAGCACGCCGCCAGTTGGTCCTTTAGCGGACCTGTTGACATCATACAGTTCCACTCGATCAAGGGGGTCCTGGTCCAGTCCACCATCGCCATCCTGATCCTGGTGGGATTCGAGAGCTCGACCGCCCTGGCGGCCGAGACCAAACAGCCGGAAAAGAATATCCCGAAGGCCATCATCATCGCCCTGGTGGTACAGGGATTGCTGGCCTACTTGTTCGAGTACTTCGCGGCCAACATGATGGTCAGCGAGAAACTCACTGGAACCGTTCCTGTTCCGGCTGTCGCTGCCGTTCAAGCGATCGCCGCCACCGCCACCACCCCGGCTGTGGCCGCGGTCGCCGCTGCGCCAGCCACTACTAAAATCGTCATGGGTTTGGATGCCATGGCCGCTTCCAGCGCCCCCATCGGCGATATGATCACTAGCATCGGGAACCACTTGTTCAGCGGTTTGGGTTTCGCCTTGATGATTTCCATGGCCCTGACGGTCGCCATCGCGATTGTCTGCACAACCCTGGCCTGCATGAACACTGCGGTGCGCGTGACCTTCGGAATGGCGGAAGACCGGGAATTGCCCCATTTCTTGGGTTTCCTGCATAGAAAACACGCCTCCCCGCACACGGCCATCTGGATGCTGGCAGCCGTCTCAAGCGGAATAGCCATCATCGGTGTGCAATCAGTCCGCGGCTTGACCGGAATCACCTTGGCCTCGAACTTTGGGACTTTCGTTCTTTACGGCGCGGTCTGCATCTGGACCTTCATCGCCTTTAAGAAACGCAAGGATTTCAGCCTTTTCAAGCACTTCCTTATTCCGTTCTTGGGGCTCCTGATGAACCTAGTGATGTGCTGGGGAGTCATTTACCTCTACACGATTGGGAATGACGATGCCAAGGCTGAGGCGAATATCTTCTTCTATATCGCTGGGGGCTCGGCCATTCTCTACTTCCTTTACGTGATGGGCACGTCGGTCCTGAAGTCCCATGGAATGAAGATGATCTCAGCCATGATCAGGCCGGATGCCTTGGATGACCTGGTAGAAGCCTTGAGCAAGGAAAGCTTGGTTCAGGGAATGACCGTAACCGACGTCAAAGGTTTCGGCCGGCAGAGGGGCGCCAAGTCCAACGGCGACGGCCTGGCCAAGATCAAGTTCCTCCCGAAAACCCGGGTGGATGTGGTGGTCAACGACTGGGACGTTCCCCATGTCATGGACGTCATGCAGGAGGTCCTGAATACCGGTAACGTGGGCGATGGGAAGATCTTCGTCCTGGATGCAAACGAGGCAGTCCGAGTCCGCACCGGTGAAACGGGAGTCGGCGCAGTCTGAAAATTTTTAAATTAATAAGGCCAGAAGCCGCCTCATCGACTTCTGGCCTTTCTTTTATACCACAACATTATTTACATAAAATAAATTCAACCTTAATCAAGGAGGAAAATCATGACCCCGAAGGAAGTAATGGATTTAATCAAGCAGAAGGACGTGAAATACGTAGATTTACGTTTCATCGACCTTCCCGGCGTCTGGCAGCATTGGACCCAGCCCGTGAAGTTTTTCGATGAGGATGTATTCAAGGACGGTAGCGGTTTTGACGGCTCCTCCATTCGCGGATACCAGGCCATCCACGAGTCCGACATGCTCCTGATACCGGACCCCAACACGGCCTTCATCGATCCATTCTTTGAGGCTACCACCCTCGTCTTGATCTGTAACGTGGTGGACCCCGTCACTCGGCAGTCCTACTCCCGCGACCCGCGGTATGTCACACAAAAAGCGGAAAAATACCTGCAGACCACCGGCATCGCAGATCTATCCTATTGGGGGCCTGAAGCTGAGTTCTTCGTGTTCAACGACATGAAGTTCGACCAGACCATGAACGCCGGTTACTATTCGGTGGATTCCACCGAGGGCTTATGGAATATGGGCCGCGACGAGTATCCCAACCTTGCTTACAAGATCCGCAATAAGGAAGGGTACTTCCCGGTTCCGCCAAACGACAGCCAGCAGGATATCCGTTCCGAGATGACCACCCTTATGCAGGAGATCGGTGTGCCGATCGAGAAGCACCACCATGAGGTGGCCACGGCCGGACAAGCCGAGATCGACATCGTGTTCGACAGTATGGTGAGCATGGCCGACAAGCTCCTGAAGTACAAGTACGTGATCAAAAACGTGGCGCGCCGCCATAACATGGTGGCTACTTTCATGCCGAAGCCCCTCTTTGGGGACAACGGCTCTGGCATGCACGTTCATCAGTCCATCTGGAAGGGAAACACCAACGTCATGTACGACGAGAAAGGCTACGCCGGTTTCTCACAGGCCGGCCTTTACTACATCGGCGGCCTTCTGAAGCACGCCGCCTCGCTTTGCGCTTTCATCTGCCCGACGGTCAACAGCTACAAGCGTTTGACCCCGGGTTTCGAGGCGCCGGTCAACCTGGTTTACAGCCAGAGAAACCGCTCGGCCGCATGCCGTATCCCGCTCTACTCCAAGAGCCCGAAAGCCAAGCGCGTCGAGTTCCGGCCGCCGGATCCATCCTGCAACCCATACTTAGCCTTCCCGGCCATGTTGCTGGCTGGCTTGGATGGAATCCAGAACAAGATCGACCCGGGCAAGCCGATGGATGTCAATCTGTACGATCTAGAGCCGCGTGAGTTGAAGAAGGTCAAGAACGTCCCGGGCTCCCTGCCGGAGGCGTTGGAGGCGCTGGAGGAAGATCACGAGTACCTGTTGAAGGGCGGGGTCTTCACCGATGACCTGATCGAGGAATGGGTCAATTTCAAGAAGACCAAGGAAATCGATCCGATCCGCTTGCGCCCTCATCCTTACGAGTTCGTTCTTTACCACGATATCTAATATCGGGTGACGACCAAGCCCCCCGTAGATTCTACGGGGGGCTTTATTTTGACTCCTTTTGGATTTTAAAGTTTAACAAGACGGAGTTCTGGTAATTACGCGACTTATTCCTAGTTTCGATTAAAGGGTTCACGGATGGGCAAAAAACTTTCGCGCGGAATCAGATAATGTGCCCTATAATAAATGGCGAGCCTAATCAAAAGATGATTGAGAATTTAGGCGAAACCCACGTGGAGCCCCGTCCGCTGGAGGCTATTCCGATTTCCCTTTCCAAACCGCCTACAGTCAAAGTCCAACAATTAGGATGGGCGCTGGTTTTTGCGGTGGTCTACGCCGATATCGGCACCTCGGTTTTCTACACCCCGGGCATCCTCTATGGTTCCATCGGCAACCTTGCCACACTGGCCCAGTTCATCACCACTGGTGTTTTTATTTCAATCGCCCTTAAATACGTCGAAATCTGCGAACGTTGCCCTGATGGCGGCGGCGTTGTCTCAATCACCCGGGAGGCTTTCTCCGCCTTCGAGTTTCTACCGTTGGTCGGGGGCTCATTCATCACAGTTGATTACTTCCTCACTTCAGCCATCTCCGGGGTCTCAGGTCTTTATTACCTTTCAAGCATCGTGCCCGGTACCAAGGACCTAGTTATCACTGCATCCCTTATCTTATTCCTGGTCCTTCTTTTGATCAACTTAGTCGGCATTAAGGAATCAGCCTCGGTCACATCTTCTTTCGCTTCGGTGGAAATCGTAGTTACTTTCCTACTTTTGGGATCTGCATTCTTTTTCATCGCCACTAGGCCCGGCCTCAGTTGGGGAGGGCTTCTCAACAGCATTACCCATCCAGGGGTCCAATTGTCCTTCAGTTCCCTAGCCATAGGATATGCGACCACATGGCTGGCTTATTCGGGGTTGGAATCGGTGGCGCAGATATCGGGTAACATGAAAACCCCAGTCAAAAAAACCTCAGGTAAAGCGATGTGGTGGGTTATTGGCACTATCGCCCTCATCACTTCCCCCATGACGGCTGTGGCCCTTTATATTCTGCCCGCCCAAGTGAAGGACAACCAGTCTGATTCCCTTTTGTCCGCATTGGGTTTCGCCGTGGGGGGCCATTTGCTGAGCATCGCGGTAGTAATAGCCGCTTCGGCCCTTCTCTTCATGGCCTGTAATACCGCCATCGTGGGAAATTATCATGTCAATGTTCGCTTGTCAGACCTGGGTTTTCTACCTTCCTTCCTGCGCAAGCGCCACCCCGTGCTGGGAACCCCCTATTTTTCAATCATCGCCTCGGCGGCGGTTCCCATGCTTATCATTATTCTCACCCGCGCCAACGTGGACGCCCTGGGCGACCTATATAATTTCGGCCTTCTGGGCACTCTTTCCTTGTCCTCCATTGCCATCGACCGCCTTCGGTGGCGGGATGGAACCCGGGGATTCAAGTTCTGGTCAGGGGTATTCACTACCCTTGCCCTCTTGGCCGCTTGGTTCATCAACATGGTTCATAAACCTCATGCGTTGTTGTTCGGCGGTACCCTTGCGACGGTAATCGTGCTGGCAGGCGTCTGGCATCGTGTGGGTGCAGCCCGCAAAGCCGTGGAAGTCTTCGCCAAAGCCGAATCTGAAGTTGCCGACCTGCCGGAAGCCAACAATATTTTAACCTTGGAGGAAGCGAAAGAAGCCAGTTCTATTGAATCATCGCCGATATTGGTTGCATTGCGCCAAGTAAATTCCAAGTTGTTGTTGGAAGCCGCAGTTCACGCGCGAGGTTTGAACCGCAAGAACATTTATTTAGTATTCGTTGATGAAATGCCGGGACTCTTCCTACCCCAGGAAGTGAAACCCTCCGCGGATGCCATTAAGGTTCTGGTTGAATCCTGCGCGGAACTTCACAAGCACCAAATGAACGGCATCCCCATCTGGCGTATGGCAGAGGACGCCGGCTTTTCAATTGCCGAGGCCTCAAAAACCCTTGGCGTGGCCCATGTTTTTGTCGGCAGTTCCAAACGCACTTTTTTCTGGCGAATGGTCAGAGGCCGCATGTTGAAGAACTTGGCCAGTCGTCTTCCCGTTTCGGCCGATTTGATTATCGTTGGGTGAAAATCCTAAAAGTGCGCTTAAAAAGTTCCCGAAACGGAATATTCAGTCGACAACATTTGCGGAAACCCCGCGATTCTTGCGGTGTCTTTGGGGTCGCAGGCTGCTTTGCGGGACTTTTTTCAACTGTTTTCCAATCATTTCTAATTCATTATTATTTGGACTATTCCCTCAGCGGAATATTTCCATTAATCCAAATTAGTTTTTAAGAATGACTTTTTTTACCGCGAACTATTGAACCAATAGTTCTCCGCCTTTTCCATCCAAATTGGTATCTTATCCCAGACAAATATGAAAGGAAACTAAAGTGGGCTTAACTTCTACCCTTTACCGTTTTACAATCGGCCTCTCTGACGTGGACCGCAATCTTTACCAAATCCTGGAATTCAGGGCGGCTATGCACCCTTCCGAATCCATCCCTTTCTTTATCACTCGGATATTGGCATACGCGCTTGAATACCGGAATGGCCTGGAATTCTCCCCCGGTATCAGTTCCCCCGAAGAACCCGCCCTTCGGGTGACGGGTCTGACCGGGAACTTGGACCTTTGGATTGACATAGGAAATCCTGCGGCCAAAAGAATCCACAAAGCCATGAAATCCTCCCAAGAGGTAAAAATCTACACCCACAAAGACGCGCAAATGCTGGCACGGCAGTTCATGGATGAAAAGGTCCATCGTTTGGAGGAGATCGAACTGTACTCGCTGGATTCAAAATTCCTGAACGCCTTAGGGGCAGTATTAGAGAGGGACAACCATTGGGAAATCACCCGCTCAGAGGGGGAATTATACGTAGGGGCGGGAAAGGAATCATTCCAAAGCAAGGTCATCCGCCACCAATTTCCCTAATAATACGGGGCACCCATATCGGGAAAACCCGGCCATGATTTGGCTGGCTTGCTTCACCCTATAAGTCGTCCTGGCTTAACAAAACCTCTATTTCCTTTTCTAGGGACTCAGGCTTGTCAGCGGAACCGAAACGTTTCACGGGATCCCCGTGCCGGTCGATCAGGAATTTCGTGAAATTCCACTTGATGGAAGTGGTCCCGAGGATTCCCGGCTGGGAATTGACCAGGTATTTATATAGGGGATGGGCCTTATCCCCGTTCACGTCGATCTTGGTGAAAAGGGGGAAAGTAACCCCGTAATTGAGGTCGCAGAAACTCTTGATCTCCTCCTCGCTACCCGGCTCCTGGGAGCCGAATTGGTTGCAGGGAAACCCAAGCACCGCGAACCCGCGGTCTATATATTTCTTATGAAGTTTTTCCAGACCCTCATACTGGGGGGTAAAACCGCAGCGGCTGGCAACATTCACGATCAGGAGTACCTTCCCCCTTAAGTCATTCAGGGACAGCTCTTTTCCCTCGATTGTCTTGGCCTTGAAATCATAGACTGTCATAGAGGACCCCTTAATTAATTCCGGAAACCCATGCCCGGGTTAGGTTTTTAACCACTTGCTTAGGAATGATGGTATTAGCGGTTGGAGTTGGAAATCAATGGGGTCGAGTATTTAAAGCGTTTCCAAATTCATTGCCGATGACTCGGTTAAATTTGATATTCCGTGGCCATTCGAATGTCATCGCGGTTGCTCAAATCCCCCATGACGCAATAAGGGGTGGTCTTTTCCTTTTTCCCTTTCAATTGCACCGGGAGCCTTGATTCAATATGGAATTTGTCGTTCACCAGCATGGCCAGTTCCTCATTGATGAGGATCTCATCCTGGGGGGCGATTCCGCAAAGGCGGGAAGCCAGGTTGACGGAATTCCCTATCAATGTGAATTCCATTCGATTGCGCGAACCGAGATTGCCCATGATGGCCTGCCCCGCCACGATGCCGATTCCAAGGCCTATACTGACATTCCTGGCCTTCAAATCGGTGTTGTTACTCGTGACGACCCTGAATTTTTCATGCATTTCCAAGGCCGCCCGGACCACTTTCTCAGCTTCCTTCCGCTCGTTTTCCGGAGTCCTGTGAAAATAAACCAGGATGGCATCCCCGATGAATTTATTGATCTCCCCGCCTTGGTGCTCCACCACCGTCGCCAAGGCTGAAAAAACCTGGTTCAAAACCCTCATGGTTTCCTGTGATGTCAACTGCTCGGTCATTTGGGTGAAACCCCGGATATCGGAAAACAGGATGAATACCATCTGCATCTGGCCCCCGAACCCCGTACCTGCCCCTTGAATGGCATGGCGGGAGGCCTGGGAACCCAAATACTTATCCAGCGCGTGCCGGTTAGCGGCCAGGCTTTTGATGTTTTCCTGCACGACCTGCTCCGCGATATTGACCACATCCTGGGTTTTCGCGTTCACATTCCAAGGCAGGGCGTCGTCGGTGAAACGGTAGTCGCTGGGAAGGGCCCCGGCCTTGTGCAATATCAACTGGAGGCGGCATAACCAGGTCACCCTGGACTGCCATTGAAGTAAAAACCATCCGATTCCAAGAACCGCCGCGGAAACACCGAAGACGATCAGGGAAATCTTCAAATCACGGGTTCGAAACCAAACCAGCCGTCCTGCCAGAACGGACCACATGATGAGAAACAGGAAGAAAAAAAGAGTGACCTTAAAGGAGGAAGCGCGTTTTTTTACGGATGAGAATGTAGCCATGATTTCGCCTTTTAGGAATCGATCTGGTTACAGCCGGATCGTATCCGGGAAAAGAAACGGTTTTTATTATAAGATGAAAGTTATTCAAAGACGATACTAGTGGATATTTGATTTCTATAGGTAAAACGGCCATAAATGATAAAAAATACTAACTTTCCAGGTATTTCCTTCTTCCGCATCTTCTCCCATTTCCGCCAACCCGCTAGCGGCTTGGCAACAACCATTCAAGGGTAATTTCCCTTAATGGAATTCCACTCTTGGTGAAGACCGCGGTGTAATTCCCTTCCCGCAAAAGTTGCCCTTCCTCATCAAGCCCATTCCAACTCGCCCAAGACTCCGTCGAATCTTTAACGACTTGGTCGAATAAAGTGCGTACATGGTTTCCATGGGAATCGAGGATATCCAGTTTATATTCGCCCGGTCCATCCTTGAACCTCATGTAAATGTTGACAGGCGGTGCCTTGAATACGATGGTTTGGGGGGCAAGAGGAGAACCGGCTGGTTTTTTGAATAGCGGCTTGCCGGATTGAGAAATAGAGGACGGCGTCGACGTCTGGGACGAGGTCCCTTCTGAGTGTTCAGGTTTCAACTTGCTGGCAGATTCAAGATTTAAGGCCAATGGAATATTCGTCTGACCCGCGGTTTTTACCGAGACTGCCACTGCTTGGCGGGATAGGCATGGACATTCATAGTAACCCAGCCAATTCGAAACCGCTGTGAAAAATTGGCCGGTGAATTTCTTGGCTTTTTTAACGTCCAGGCTTTTTCTTTCCTTCTTTTTACCGCCCAAGGAAAACCAGGACGACTGATCCCAAATCGGGATCTTTTCCCCTTTCTTCCCCTCCGATGTTTGCAGTTCATCCACGGTCCACATGGAAGCATCCCAGACCATGAGTAGTTTTCCCCTGGCACAAAGAGCCGAATGGACCGCCCCGTTTAACTGGTCCCCTTCCCAAGCCGATACAATGGACCGGACCACCCCATCGTAATCCTGCCATCCGGTCTTGGTGCTCACAAAGCTCTTCCCATTCAGCAAATCCAGCGGAATGCCCCCCACGTAAGCGCCGAAAAAAGAAACAGCCCCAAAACCGCTTTCGACAGGGTAAAAAGCCTCCCGGTCTGTTGAGCTGTTGCCGCTGGGAGAAGGCGGACAGGCGTTATAACCCCTTTTAACGGCTTGGATTTCCTTCAGGAACTGGTATAAACCCTCATCGCGGTCGGCCAATTGGTAATGCTCCCCCGCGATAAAGAGACGCCCGCAACGGCCCAAGTAATCCTCGGCCTTGGTTCGCCATCTTTTATCAAAATAATCGGCTTCCACCGGGGATCCGTAACCGCAACCGGGCCTGTCCCTCTCCACAAACCTCATGTCCCAGACCTGGTCGTAAGGGGGGCCCCAGTTATCCCGCGATGGGTCCCTGTTTATTCCGTTGACGTTGATGACCGTCACTTGATTCCCATTTTCCCGGAGAAGATCCGCGCATTTCAAGACGGCGGAACCGGGTTGATCCGCTCCGTTGTAATAAAAAAGGATTTGATAACCATAAAGGAATGGGGGAGAAAAGAAGATAGCGGCTAAAATTCCTATGACAATGCGGCAGGAGCCACACGGGAACATTCCTGACATTTGCGCGCAAAAGCCAATTCCGGGATCTTTTATCATTCTTTTACCCGGGAAACATCAAAAGAAATAGGAAACTATGTCTTACAAAAAATAATCCCCGAGATCGATGAATTTGGAACCATCCCATTTGTACGCCGAAATGGTTTTAAGGGACAGAGTTCCCAAGTCATTGTCGGTCAAACCGTAGGTGGATTTAAGCTTCATTTTCAATTCTCCCGGATAATCCGCCCGGGTGCCATTGAGAATTTCCAGGGAACCGTCATGATCCATATCCTTATAAAGCGTGAATCCCTCCAGCAAGACATTGAGCTGCAAGGCTTGCTCGACGTAATTGTTCGGATCCAAATCCATGACATGGTCATAAATATCCTGGTCCATGTTTTTTACAGCGTCGGTTTTCAAGCGATACAAAGTCCTCACGCACTGGCTGCCCCCGCCGTATTCGTCCACCTCTAGGAAAACCGGGGAATCTTTCCCCAAGCCTATGATCCTGGCGCAAGCGCGGAAACCTTTTCCTTGAAAGAGCAAATGATACTCAAGCCCTATCTTCAAATAGATATCCGAAGAAGAACGCACATCGTCGTACTCATCCGTGTAATCAGCGATGAGGAAAGAAGCCCCGCCCGCGCTTACTCTATAAAGAGCTGTCAAGTTAACCGAGGCGCCGTTAGAAAAATCCTTTTCGGTGGGTATCCCCAGGCTCTCCGCTCCCCTAGTTGAAATCCTGCTCATTGGAAATGATGGTTTTCCATGAGAAGAAAGGGCCATTCCTTGATGGAAGGCCTTGAACCCAAGTTTGAAATCCTCAACCTTTAAAGTGAGTTTGGTGTTGTGCTGACTGACCCACTCCTGGGTAACTTCCCGGATTTGGACCGGGGTCAATGCGCCCCATACGAGTGCGGTTAAAAAACACAAAGGGGAAAACATGAACGCTTTTTTCATGACTGTTGCTCCCTCTCTCAAAAGATATAATTCACGAACAGGCACCATAGCTTACCACAACAGAACTCCCACGGCTTTTCAAACAACATAGGAAATCACTTAATTAAAACGGAAATTTAAGGGAATTTTCCACCGATTTAAGCTCTCGGACTAAATCAACCGCTAACAAAAATCACCCGCAAAACACGGCTGGAACCTAAAAACCGGAAAAACTAAACTTAATAGGTTTTTAGACTTTCCGTATTTGTCGCGGGGCCAACCGATTCATTCGTCTATTGGGTACACGGCATGAACCACAATGTTTGTCTTATCCCAAACGAAGAAGCTTTTTTACTTTTGGAATGTTTTCGCACATGAGGCAGGGTCCACGTGTGCATTTGGGGGTTTCTCCGCTCTCCATAAGCCTTATTCTTTGATCCCATGAACTGACGTGGTGAAGATGTTCACCACAGCCTTCTAAAAGTTGCTCAGGAACATCAAACATGAGGTAGCAGTCATTTTTAGTAAAAGCGTAAACATTTCGCCAACAAAAAGCGAGATTCAACACATTGCATTGTCTCGGGGAAATATCCGTGAAGTACCACCCTTGCGGGGGAGTTTTATCGGAGGGATTCCAATATTCAAACGAGACTGGATTTTTCCCATGAAGAACATCGTTAAAAAGCGCCCGGGGAGCGTATTGATAAAGAATCACTCTTTTGCCTCCGTCCGCTCCCCTTTCCGGACGATCAAAGAATACCGCTTGAACACGCTAAATTGGATGATTTATATCAGCAAATGAAGGAGTTTACGGAGGAAAATCCCGACAAGAAAGCATGAATAAAAAGCGGATTATCTCAATACCAGCAATTTGGCGACGAGGCGGCCCTGGGACGTCTGGACTACCACGTAGTAGATCCCGTTGGAAAGGGGCTTCCCCGCCTTGTCCGTCAGGGGGATCGGAACATCCGTCACCCCAGCAGGCACTTGGGTGCGGTCAATCTCATTCACCTTCCTGAAGGACAATGTGAATATCTCGATTCGAACCAACGGCTCGCTTTTATTCAGGGTGATCTGGATCGTCACTGGTTCCGTTCCATTAACCGGGTTCGGATAGATAACCACACTATTCTTGCCAACTGGGATCGAAGTCCCCGTCAAGGTGGAGGTCGGAGTGTACGAGGCGGTGAAAGTCGGTGTGGAAGACGGCGTCTTCGTGTAGGTGAACGTCGCCGTGAAGGTAGCCGTGGGGGTCCCGGTGGCTGTTGCAGTCGGGGTATTGGTCCATGTTCTTGTTGAGGTCGGCGTGGGGGTGGCTGTATTCGTGGGTGTATTGGTCTTGGTGCTGGTAAAGGTGTTAGTGGGCGTCAGCGTATTCGTCATCGTCGGAGTGGACGTGTTTGTCGGAGTATGGGTGTAGGTCAAAGTCACCGTCGACGTGTTCGTGGGCGACTGGGTTCCAGTATTAGTATTGGTCGGAGTAAAGGTCACAGTCGGAGTCAGCGTATTCGTCGGTGTATTCGTACTTGTATTGGTAGGAGTGTTCGTTGAAGTAAATGTCGCTGTGGGGGTGGAAGAAGGCGTATTCGTGAAAGTGAAAGTCGGAGTGTTAGTGGAGGTGTTGGTGGCAGTCGGGGTCGGTGTAGCTGTTGAGGTATTCGTTGGTGTGGGCGTCGAAGTGCATGTAGGAGTGTTCGTATAGGTGGGTGTGACTGTCGGCGTGTTCGTGGGCGACTGGGTTCCGGTGTTGGTATTGGTGGCGGTAGGCGTCACCGTCGGCGTGTTCGTGTTCGTCGGGGTCCCGGTATTGGTGGGTGTGTTGGTCTTGGTATTCGTGGCGGTATACGTGAATGTGTTGGTGGGTGTTGAGGACATCGTATTTGTAGAAGTGTGCGTCGGGGTAGCTGTGTTGGTAGCGGTAGGAGTAGGGGTCTTGGTTGCCGTGCCGGTTGGCGTGTTGGTGGGTGTGTTGGTCATTGTCGGCGTCGGGGAAAATGTTGAGGTATTCGTCGGCGTGGGCGTCGGGGTGCGCGTGGGGGTGTTCGTATAGGTGGTGGTAATCGTCGGCGTGTTGGTGGGTGATTGCGTTCCGGTGTTGGTACTGGTGGCGGAAGGAGTCACTGTCGGTGTATTGGTGTTCGTCGAAGTCGCGGTATTAGTGGGTGTGTTGGTCCTTGTATAGGTGACTGTGCTCGTGGATGTGCTGGTCGGGCTCGGGGTGTTTGTGGAAGTATTAGTCGGTGTATTCGTTCTTGTTTGGGTTGGAGTTGGCGTAGCCGAAACGGTCATCGTGTTCGTGACCGTCGTGGTAGCGGTGAGGGATGCCGTAGGCGTCATCGAAGCTGTTGAAGTCGAAGTTGGAGTGGAGGTGGCAGTATTAGTAGAAGTAGCCGTTGATGTCCGAGTCGGAGTTGCCGTCGGCGTATTGGTGGACGTGTTCGTCACCGTTAGTGTCGGTGTGGATGTTGAAGTGTTCGTCGGGGTGCGTGTCGGGGTGTTCGTATAGGTGGATGTGATAGTCGGCGTGTTGGTAGGCGACTGGGTTCCGGTGTTGGTATTGGTCGCGGTAGGCGTCACAGTTGGCGTATTCGTTCTTGTTTGGGTTGGAGTTGGCGTAGCCGAAACGGTCATCGTGTTCGTGACCGTCGTGGTAGCGGTGAGGGACGCCGTAGGCGTCATCGAAGCCGTCGGCGTGTTGGTCCTTGTGTTGGTGGCTGTGCTCGTTAATGTGCTGGTCGGGGTCGAAGTGTTCGTGGATGTTGGAGTAGCGGTCCTGGTCGGCGTGGCTGTCGGCGTATTGGTGGACGTGTTCGTCACAGTTGGTGTAGGCGTGGATGTTGAGGTATTCGTCGAAGTGGGGGTCGAGGTCCTGGTCGGGGTAATCGTAGGCGTATTCGTCGGGGATGTGGTCCCCGTGTTGGTATTGGTGGCGGTAGGCGTTACCGTCGGCGTATTCGTGCTCGTCGGAGTCGGGGTACTGGTGGATGTGCTGGTCCTAGTATAGGTAGCTGAGTTCGTGGAGGTTGGCGTAGAGGTTCTAGTCGGCGTATTGGTGGACGTGTTTGTCACCGTTGGTGTCGGCGTGAATGTTGAAGTGTTCGTTGGCGTGGGGGTCGAGGTCCTGGTCGGGGTAATCGTAGGCGTATTCGTCGGGGATGTGGTCCCCGTGTTGGTATTGGTGGCGGTAGGTGTCACCGTCGGCGTATTCGTGTTCGTCGATGTGGCTGTATTGGTGGGTGTGTTGGTCCTGGTATTGGTGGCTGTATTCGTAGGGGTATTGCTGGAGGTGTTCGTCAGAGTAGCCGTATTGGTAGGCGTATTGGTCCTCGTCGGAGTCAAAGTAGGTGTCGCCGTATTTGTGGTCGTCGGGGTGGGAGTCAAAGTGCGCGTTGGAGTGTTCGTATAGGTGGGTGAGTTCGTTGAGGTATTGCTGGGCGTTGAAGTCGGGGTGCTTGTGGAAGTATTTGTCGGTGTATTGGTCCTGGTCGAAGTTAGAGTGGGTGTCGCCGTACTGGTGATTGTGTTGGTGGAAGTGTTCGTCATGGTAGCCGTGGCAGTATTGGTCGCGGTATTCGTCCGAGTGGCAGTCGAAGTAAAGGTTGCCGTATTCGTCGCGGTATTCGTTTGGGTATTTGTGGGTGTGGCTGTCGTTGTATTCGTAGATGTGTTTGTCCTGGTTGGAGTAGAGGTAAGGGTCGCCGTATTGGTGGCTGTGTTAGTGGAAGTGTTCGTCCTGGTCGGAGTCAAAGTGGGTGTTGGCGTATTTGTGGCGGTATTCGTCGGGGTATTCGTGGATGTGGATGTCGTTGTATTCGTAGATGTGTTTGTCCTAGTTGAGGTAGAAGTAAGAGTCGCTGTATTCGTGGCGGTGCTGGTGGAAGTATTCGTCCGGGTCGCGGTAACCGTAAAAGTCGGACTGTTAGTGGAGGTGTTGGTAGAAGTATTCGTCAAAGTAGCCGTGACCGTATTGGTCGCGGTATTCGTCCTGGTCGGAGTAAGAGTGGCTGTCGCCGTATTGGTAGCGGTATTGGTGGATGTGTTCGTCCGCGTCGCGGTCATGGTCGGGGTGCCGGTGAATGTGTTCGTCAGGGTGTTGGTCGCCGTATTCGTGGGTGTATTGGTGCGGGTGCTGGTGGAGGTGATCGTGGGCGTCGCGGTGGCGGTATTCGTGGCCGTGTTTGTCCTGGTCGGGGTTACAGTCGGCGTTTGGGTCGCGGTGTTCGTGGCCGTGTTCGTCCTAGTAACGGTGGGAGTGGAGGTCCTGGTGGGCGTGTTGGTGGCGGTGCTCCCTGTGGTACACACAACCGAAATGGCGATACTGTTGCTGGTCACGGGCCCCCCGCCCGACCAGCTGGCAATCCCGACGTCAGTGACCACGTTACAGTAATCGGCCGAATTGACGCTGTAGGACCCCACGATGAAGGTGACCGGCACGCAGGCCCCTCCCGGCAGGTTGCTCACCACCCATGTCAGGTTGGGGTAGGCCGTGCTGGTGGGATTGATTGTCACAGCCGCTCCAGACTCTGTCACGGTCCATTGACTGTAACCAGGTCCCTCGAAAGACCATCCAAGGGGATTCGTAATACTGTCAGTCACCGTGACCGAATTAGCCGTGACCGACCCTGATCCATTGCAAACATTCAGGAACATTGTAATAGGCCCATTGTCCGAATAATTAGAAGTGGGACCGCCTGTGGTCTTGGTCAGGGTGATTTTGGGCGGCACCGTCGTGGCCGTGGGGGTGAAGGTCGGGGTGATCGTGAAGGTGCGCGTCATGGTATTGGTGGGGACAGGAGATCCGCTGGAGGAAGTAGCGCCGACGAAAGAGCATACGCAAGATGCCGGCAAAGAGAAGGAAAAGCTGTTCCCCGAAACTGGCACCGCAGTCTGTTGGATTAGGTTATTGCTGGAGTCGGTTAACCACGGCGTGACCGAAGTGACAGTCACACCATTAAATGTAAAAGTTTGCGCAACCGCCGCGGTACTGCCATTGATCGCGACAATGACAACAGTCGCCGGTGATGTGCTTGAGTTGTTTTTATAGGCGGATACCGACACCCCGGTGGAGGGCACCTCAGTGGCGCCCATTCGATAATATCCGGGACGGACAAATCTGCTCCAATTTCCCATGCACCAGGTTCGTTTAGGAACGGTTGCTCCGTCATAATCAATGAGACCCTGGTTTGTATTGCTGTTTTCGCAAACTAACCACCAAAAATGGTAGGCGTTCATGCCCGAGTCCGCCATAGATTTGTGGATCAAACTTGCTGTTGCCAAACCATCCGTCATCGTGTCGTCGGAAGCCGCGCCGCTATTGTAATCCATCATTTCAGTTTCCCAATATTCTCTCGTCCAACCCGAAGGGGGATTCTGTTGGAGTTGGGTGAAGGACATCGGGCCCGACCCATAAAGATGGGTGCCAATGTAAGAAATGTATGTGGCCGCGGCGGCATCGCTCAACGAGCATGTGGCGTCTCCTGTCACGCCGCAGCCAGCGGTTAAAAGAGCGTTCTTGGAAGTTTCCGTAATCATAATTTTGGTCGCGTTGCCCGCGAATGTCGGCCCCATGCTCTGCGAGACAAAATCGTGGAATTGCTGGCCCGTCCAAGTACCGGACTCATAACTCACATTCATATCCGGCTCGTTTTGGGGGGAAATGCACATCAAGGTGATGCCGTTACTTTCACACGTCTTGGCGTAATTGAGGAGGTACTGGGCATATGCGGCGTAACTGCCGGTAAGAAGCGCTCCGCCGTTATTAACGTTATCGTTGTCTTTCATCGAGGCGGGAGCGGACCACTCGGTGGCCCATATTTGGGTGCAACCCAGGCCCTTAGCCTGCGTCATCACAGCTATTTCACCGGTTGACCCGTCCGGAGGAATGCGACAACGAAGCATGGAAAGCCCGATTCCCGCCGGACTGTTGCCGTTCATGGCGGCGTCATCCCAAAATATGGTTGCCTGGGCCGTAGTGTAGGCGCTGGTATGCCAAGCGCTGGAAGCGCCAAAACCCCTGATGAACTGGTTTGTGGCCGTGGTATCCACTGTGCAAGTACCAGCTAATGTAGCGGAAGCGCTTCCAAACAAACCAACCGTTAAAAATAAGATCAATTTCCGGTTCACGGAACTTCCTCTCATCCAGTCAAAGCTATTAAATTGTTAGACGGTTCTTCAAAACCCAAGTTAATTTTACCTCGTTTTCAGTTTCTCTGGGCTCAAGAGAAAATAGCATTATATCGTTTTAACGTCATTTGGATTATTTTTTATCTTCATAGATATTTCTTTATAAACAAGCCGTTTCACTCAAATATTCTTCATTTTTCTGCGGTAAGCGAGTGGTGGACAGCCGTTTTTCCTGCGAAACAGTTGAAAGAAATAGGGGTTGGATTTAAACCCACAATCTTTCCCTATTCTCACAATCGGAAGACGAGTCGTCTTGAGAAGTCGCCTAGCCTCGTCAAGACGCAATTTTTGCAGATAGGCCTCGAAACCCAAGCCGGTTAATCTTTTAAATCGGCGGCCAAAAGTGGAAATGGAAACGCCCGCCATTTCCGCCGCGCGTGAAATCCTTAAGGGTTCCTTAAGATGATGCGCCAGAAAGTCCCGGACTTTCTCTATTGAAAATTCCGTTTGAATGGTTGATGTCTTGTCAATTTGCCGTTCTAACTTGGAGAGGATCTCCTGAAAAGCCAGTATCATCTCCTGGATGGTCGCGGAATCTTCCAAAGTTTTATTTAGGTTTTCCCAAAACAAATCCGCTTCCTTTTTTCTGAATTCCATCCGGTGTTGTAATGTTTCGGCCAAACGATCCAAGGCATATTGGAAATGCCACCTTATTTCGTAGGGATTCCGGAAGGAAATATTGATCACTTGTTTTAGAAAACGATCTTTTAATACCTCCAAATCCGAAAAAGGACCTCTAGCAAAAGCATCGTTCAATTCCATTAAAATACCTCTTAATTCGGGAAAACCTACAACTGAAGTGTCTTTTTTTCCACCCTCAAAAAATAAAATTGTTTTGTCCTCTCTTCTTGCTAAATGAAGCGCTAATACCGCCTGACGGTAGGATAAATCCAAATGTTCTCCTGGAAGAACAGAATCGCCGATTCCTATAAGGACCGGCCCCTCTAATTCCTTCAGGGCGAAATCCCTGATTTTTAACGCGATGTTTCTCACCTGCTCCTTTTGCGCTAACCGGGAATGTTGGGGACCGACCGAGGTCACAAAAACCGCCCCATAATCATCCAATTTCCCGCCAACCGTTTGTGGCAAAGTTTGAGCGAAGCGAAAGCTCCGGCGTTGGAAACGGTATATTAGGAGCATTTCCTCAGTCCAACCCAGCGGATGCCCTCCTGGGCGCTGGGGGATAACGGTTAAAACGGTGGTCGGAATTCTTGTTATTCCAATCTCATTTCTAATCCAATCCCATTTCACGACCCGGTGATCCCAAGGGGGAACGGATTCAGCGGTAGGCCTCCCTAATGCCCAATCCATCCAATAACTATGCGGGAGATTTTTTGAAAAAACCGACAATAAAAGCTGTTGGAGCTTTTCTCCGATGGAATCCGCCTCTTTGTCATCGGATAAAAGCCGCGCGAACATTTCAAGAGCCTCTTGGAACGCCGTGAACAGGGGCCCGTCCAAGACAGGCACTTCTAATAGCACTTTCACAAATTCACGGTACTCAGGCAAAGCGACGGATGCTTCCAGCCCCGTCAATTTCTTCCAACAATTATTGATGACTTCGGCGTTGATTTCATCCCTGACAAAAGAACCCGCTTGCAAGAAACCGACAACTCTTCCGTCTTTTAAAATAGGCACAAAAAAGTCCATAAAACCTAAACGTTCACCGCAAAAGGTTCGTTTTTGCGATTGAGCCTGCCTGAAACAATCAGCCGTGAACCGATCCCGATCTTCTAGGCTTCTATATTTGACCTCAAGGGAATAAAAGCTTGTGATTCTTTTACGCCGATTCAAGGCCCACCAATTCAAGGGTTTCGAATTGGAAACCAAAAAACAGCTCAAATCCACATAATAGTGAATGATGTTATGGAGGGGACTGTAGTTTTTAAAAAGGGAAAAAGCTTTGGCGGCTGGAGATTCCATGGAAGTATTTTACTCCCACAAAAGCCCCAAACATAAGGTCATCTCAAAACAAGCAATTTAGCGACGAGGCGTCCCTGGGGTGTCTGAACCACCACGTAGTAGATTCCGTTGGAAAGGGGCTTCCCCGCCTTGTCCATCAGGGGGAGTGGGACTTCCGTCACCCCCACAGGCACTTGGGTCCTGTCAATCTCGTTCACCTTCCTGAAGGACACTGTAAATATCTCGATTCGAACCAACGGCTCACTTTGCTTCAGGGTGATCTGGATCGTCACTGGTTCCGTTCCGTTAACCGGATTTGGATAGATGACCACGCTATTTTTGCCAACCGGTGTCGGAGTTCCCGTCAAAGTAGCCGTCGGAGTGTATGAGGCGGTGAAAGTCGGCGTGGGGGACGGCGTCTTAGTGAGAGTGAACGTTGCCGTGTAGGTAGCCGTGGGGGTCCCGGTGGCTGTTGCTGTCGGGGTATTGGTCCATGTCCTCGTCGACGTAGGGGTGAAGCTGGAGGTTGGCGTGAGGGTGGCTGTATTCGTGGGTGTATTGGTCTTGGTGCTGGTAAAGGTAGGGGTGGATGTGTTTGTAAAGGTGTTGGTGGGCGTCGGCGTATTCGTCATCGTCGGGGTGAGCGTGTTAGTCGGTGTATGGGTGTAGGTTAACGTCACCGTCGGTGTGTGGGTGGGCGATTGAGTTCCGGTATTCGTATTCGTTGGCGTGAAGCTCACAGTCGGAGTCAACGTGTTCGTCGGTGTATTCGTCCAGGTATAAGTTGGGGTAGACGTTGATGTAAATGTCGCCGTAGGCGTGGAAGAAGGCGTATTCGTGAAAGTGAAAGTCGGAGTGTTCGTGGAGGTGTTGGTGGCAGTCGGAGTCGGTGTAGCTGTTGAGGTATTCGTCGCAGTGGGAGATGAGGTGCGTGTTGGAGTGTTCGTATAGGTGGATGTGACTGTCGGCGTGTTGGTAGGTGATTGTGTCCCTGTGTTGGTATTGGTGGCGGTAGGCGTCACCGTCGGCGTATTCGTGTTCGTCGGGGTCGCGGTATTGGTGGGCGTGTTCGTCTTGGTGCTGGTGGCTGTACTCGTGAATGTATTGGTGGGCGTCGAGGTCATCGTATTTGTGGAAGTGCGCGTCGGGGTAGCGGTGTTGGTAGCCGTAGGAGTAGGAGTCTTAGTTGCCGTGTCGGTTGGCGTGTTGGTGGGTGTATTGGTCGACGTTGGAGTCGGCGTAGCTGTCGAGGTATTCGTCGGCGTGGGCGTCGAAGTGCGTGTTGGAGTGTTCGTATAGGTGGGTGTGACTGTCGGCGTGTTGGTAGGTGATTGTGTCCCTGTGTTGGTATTGGTGGCGGTAGGCGTCACTGTCGGCGTATTCGTGTTCGTCGTTGTGGCTGTATTGGTGGGCGTGTTCGTCTTGGTGTTGGTGGCTGTACTCGTGAATGTATTTGTCTGCGTTGGAGTGGGTGTATTCGTCAGCGTGAAAGTCGCCGTATTGGTCGCGGTGAGGGTGTTGGTGGGGGTAAACGTTGGGGTTCGAGTCGGCGTGTTGGTGGTTGTGTTGGTCGCTGTCGGCGTCGGGGTGAATGTTGAGGTATTCGTCGGCGTGGGCGTCGAAGTGCGTGTTGGTGTGCTCGTATAGGTGGGTGTGACTGTCGGCGTGTTGGTGGGTGATTGTGTCCCTGTGTTGGTACTGGTGGCGGTAGGCGTCACCGTCGGCGTATTCGTGTTTGTTGGAGTCGAGGTATTAGTGGGTGTGTTGGTCCTGGTATTGGTGGCCGTACTCGTAAAGGTGCTGGTCGGAGTCGCAGTAGCCGTGGAAGCCGAAGTATTCGTGGATGTCGGCGTGGATGTTCTGGTCGGCGTATTGGTGGACGTGTTCGTCACGGTTGGTGTCGCAGTGGAAGTCGAGGTATTCGTCGGGGTGGATGTATTGGTCCTGGTAGGCGTGATAGTGGGCGTATTCGTGGGGGACGTGGTCCCCGTGTTGGTATTGGTCGCGGTAGGCGTCACTGTCGGCGTATTCGTGTTCGTTGGAGTCGAGGTATTAGTGGGTGTGTTGGTCCTCGTGTTGGTGGCTGTGTTTGTAAAAGTATTAGTCGATGTTGAAGTAGGCGTATTCGTTGAAGTATTCGTCGGGGTCGCGGTGTTGGTGGATGTGGGCGTTGGGGTTCTGGTCGGCGTGGCTGTCGGAGTATTGGTGGACGTGTTCGTCACGGTTGGGGTCGGAGTGAAAGTCGAGGTATTCGTCGGGGTGGGTGTATTGGTCCTGGTCGGCGTGATAGTGGGCGTATTCGTGGGGGACGTGGTCCCCGTGCTGGTATAGGTGGCGGTAGGCGTCACTGTCGGCGTATTCGTGTTCGTCGAAGTCAAGGTATTGGTGGGGGTATTCGTCCTCGTGTTGGTGGATGTGTTCGTGGGGGTATTGCTGGGTGTTGGAGTCGGGGTGTTTGTGGACGTATTAGTCGGCGTATTGGTCCTCGTCGGAGTCGAAGTGCTTGTCGGAGTATTGGTGGCGGTGTTAGTCGGGGTGCTTGTAAATGTGGATGTCAAAGTATTAGTCGGCGTGTTCGTTCGGGTCGCAGTCGGGGTAAGCGTCAGGGTGTTTGTGGCGGTATTGGTAGATGTATTCGTCATCGTGGCTGTGGCTGTATTGGTAGAAGTGTTTGTCCTGGTTGGGGTTGGGGTGGGCGTCGGCGTATTGGTGGATGTGCTGGTAGAGGTGTTCGTCAAAGTGGCCGTAACCGTATTGGTCGCGGTATTAGTCCTGGTCGGAGTAGGAGTTAATGTCGCCGTATTGGTGGCGGTATTGGTCAGAGTATTCGTGGGTGTGGAGGTCACCGTATTAGTCGGTGTATTGGTCCTGGTTGGAGTGGTGGTAAGAGTCGCCGT
Source organism: candidate division FCPU426 bacterium (assembly GCA_963796105.1). Taxonomy (GTDB): domain Bacteria; phylum Oederibacteriota; class Muellerivitia; order Muellerivitales; family Muellerivitaceae; genus CAWCKJ01. Next base: position 1,431,441 of record CAWCKJ010000004.1, on the reverse strand, counting down.
ATTGGTGGCCGTGCTGGTGGAAGTATTCGTCCGCGTCGCGGTGGCCGTGAGTGTAGGGCTGTTTGTGGTGGTGTTGGTAGATGTGTTTGTTAGGGTAGCCGTGGCGGTGTTGGTGGCGGTATTCGTCCTGGTCGGAGTAAGGGTGGCTGTAGCCGTATTGGTGGCCGTACTGGTGGATGTATTCGTCCTCGTCGCGGTGGCTGTGAGCGTAGGGCTGTTAGTGGAGGTGTTGGTAGATGTGTTTGTTAGGGTAGCCGTAGCGGTATTGGTGGCGGTATTCGTCCTGGTCGGAGTAAGGGTGGCTGTTGCCGTATTGGTGGCGGTATTGGTGGATGTATTCGTCCTCGTCGCGGTCAAGGTCGGGGTGCTGGTGAATGTGTTCGTCTGGGTACTGGTCGCCGTATTCGTGGGTGTATTGGTGCGGGTGCTGGTTGGGGACGGAGTGGGAGTCGCGGTAGCGGTATTCGTGGCCGTGTTCGTCCTAGTGTTGGTTAGCGTAGGGGTCACCGTAGGTGTTGACGTTCGGGTGGGCGTGTTGGTTTGAGTGGGGGTTGCTGTCGCTGTCGGCACACCGCAAGAGGACAATAACCGAATGTTATCCACATACATATTAATGCCCGTAACCGCGCTTCCGGTATTTAATACAAAATAAAGTGTAGATAAGGGCATGGCGGAGGTAATACTCGCCGGATAATCCAAATTAAATACCAGCGTTTGTTGTCCGGCCACAAGATTGGGTTGAGTGGAGGATATGCTTACTGAATAAAGGTTATTGGTCGAGGAATCGGCGACTAACTGCATCGTATGATAACTTCCCCAGAGGTTAGTGATTCCAGCGTCAATGTTGAGGTCCAGGGTCAATTGGACAAACCCAGTGAATGAGGACGGCGTAAAACCAGCAAGGTTAAAAAGTGCGTTATCCCAGGTAAGGGTCGTAGCGCCCACAGCCACTTTCATGAGCCCGGTTCCCTCGGTCAAGGCCCCTGTTGGATAGCCGGAAGTGATGAAAGTTCGGGTGCCGACAGTCCCGCTCCAGGTTCCGTTGTCAGTAGCGGTGTTGCAACCATTGAACACGACGATACATTGGGTTGGGGTGGCGGTTGGAGTCCTTGTCAAAGTGGGTGTTATGGTCGGCGTGTAGGTCCTGGTTAAAGTATTGGTTGGCACAGGCGATCCGCCGGAAGGGACTTTCACCAGAACCATGGATGCGATCGGAACCGTAACAGGGAAACTAGATCCGGTTGTGATGGAATTTCCGGTGCCGGGGATGGCGGAGACCGCGGGATTAAATGTCCCGTTAATGGTCACGCCACGCAGCTGTTCAACAGGGGTAGTTCCGCCGGATTTCGTGGTCCCACCAGGTTGAAGGGTCCAAATGGAACCAGCGGTACCGGGCGTGTAGCCGGTGACAGAAACCGTCACGGTGCAAGCGTTGGAGAAATCATTGTTGACCATAAAAACGGTTAAATTTCCTGACGAATCCGTTGAGGACCAGCAACCCAAGCTGGCCGAGCTTGAACTACTGTTCACTAAATTCCGGCCAAATACCCTGGAAAGAAATGGATAAACATACCAGGTCGGGCGCGGGGTATTGACCTGGTTGGCGGCATCGTCGGAATTCCCGCTTCCAGAACGCAAGAGACCATAATCGGACGTATAGGAGGTGTTGAAACCGTTTTTGATGTCCCAAACGTTTGCGCCTTGCCAGCCGTTTCTGCCGAGTTCCAAAAGGTATTGAGCCACCCACATGGAGTCCACCCATTCGACAGCCTTGTTTTCGGGCACACTGGAACGATACTCGGTCATCCACTTTGGGATGGTGGTAGGATAACCCGCGGCTGAGAGAATGTTATTCAAAGCGGTGGTTTGGGTGGTAGCCGCAGTGACGTCGGTGGTCAAGAGTGTAGTGTCCTCTGCGGTCGAGTCTGTGGCGTTATAAATCGGGTAGGAGTGCGAAATGATAAAGTCCATAGTGACACCCTTGGCCTTGATAGCCGTGACGGCCCCTTGCGAAAAGGCCGCATGGTCGAATTGGCATTGCGCGCCGATTTTGATGTTAGGATCCACTGCCTTCATCGAGTTGTAAAAATCCACAAAATTATTGCCGTATGTGGTCCCGCCAGCGTTGTCATCCGAGGTGTAGCCTTCCTCCCCGCTAACAAAGGTCTCATTCCCGACCTCCCAGTAAGTGGTGGGCATGGCGGCCGGGCTTTTATTCATATAAGTCACCCATGCCGCCGCCAAGCTTACAGCAGCTGTATGACCGTTTGATGCGCTACACCAATACCCCGCATAATTCACGATAGGTTGAAGGACAATACCCGCCGCGCTTGCGAAGGAAACGCTTTGGGCGATGGTGGGCATATAGGAAGCCTGGCAGGTAACGTTGTTCCAATTGATCATGTCACCATAGCCTCCGCCTGGATAGCGAAGTTGATAGGCGCCCATGGCCGATACGGCCTGAACATAGGCGGTATTTCCCACCGTAGCCGAGCCGTCATAAACGGCATAGTTTTGTCCGAAAAGGGTGTTGGGAAGAACTACACTTACGCTGGAAGCGTTGACTGTGACGGTGGAGGTTGTGGCCCAAACATGAGAAGGCCATGCGGCAGGAATGATTAAGGCGGAAAGAATAAAACCGGTTACATTTAGAAAAAAATTGACACGCCTAGTGTGGCAAAATAAAAAACGTTTTAATTTTTTTTTGCGAATATCGGTCACGATACTCTCCAACCAATGCAAAAAGGGCTTAAACCGCCCCGCATGAAAGGGTTTTTATTATTAATTTAAAGTAAATATACCCCCCTTTCTTGGGAATAACACGAACCCGAATCAAAGTAACTGTCTTTTTTATGTCATTATAATTGCTTTTAATTTCACTCGGCATTGAACCTTTATTTTTTAGGGAAGTTTCTCGTTTAATCGGCGAGGGCATGTCCTGTTCCACAAAACGAAGGAAAATACTTAGGCGGGTTGAACTAACGCACTTTATTTCTGGCGGAATTTTCGGGGAGATAATCCTGTTTTATTTTGGAATAAATGTATGAAATATGATGCCGATTTAAATCCGCAATATTGCCCGATTCTGGCTACAGGCAGTCCGCTGGTCTTCAATAGCCGTTTCGCTTCATCCAAACGAAGCTTTTGCATGTAAGTCTCCAACCCCATCCCGGTTAACCTTTTGAACCGGCGGCTAAAGGTTGATCTGGAAACGCCCGTGAATTTCGCTAACTTTGACACTCTTAAGGGCTCCCGAAAATGAACATCAATATAATCCTTTGTTTTCTCGATCGAATAAACCTCCTTAAGCGTCTTAAATTTTCCGAATCTTTCAGAAAGCTTCGACAACGATTCCCGAAAAGCCAAAATCATTTCTTGCGTGGTTACGGCCTTTTCCAAAGTGCGCGCAAGGTTTTGGTGGAGCCAATTGGCTTCTTGCTCGTGTAAATCGGAGCGGTCGCGGACAGCCTCGACTAATTGGATGAGCGCATATTGTAAATGCCATCTGATCTCATCCGGACTCCTGAAAGAGAGGGTTAGAACCATTTTTAAATATCCATCTAATATCATTTCCATGTCTGAATATGAGGCGACAACCAGCTGCCTTTTTAATTCCAACAGGACCCGCCTGAGCTCCGATAAACCCTCGGCTTCCGGTTCGCGCGCGGTATCGAAAAATACCACTTCCTTACCGGTATAGCTCCCCAAATGCAGGGCTAACACGGCTTGCCGATAGGAACGATTCAAAGGCTCGCCAGGAGAAACCGTTTCCCCAATTCCAACCAGCGCGGCCCCCCCTAAAGTATCCAAGGAAAACTTGTGAATTTTTCGAGCAGTCTCCTCGATTTGGTTTTTACGCTGTATGCGATTTTTGGCGGGATCCGCAGAGGTAACAAAAATCACTCCGTAGTTCTCAAGTTTTCCGCATACCGTTTGAGGCAGTGTCTTGGCGAAATCAAAACTCAGTCGTTGTAAGCTGTGAATCCGCAGCATCTCGGCAACCGGATCGATTTTTCCTCCGGATGGTTTAATGGGTATGGCCGCAATGACAGTTGTCGGAATTCGGGTAATTCCGATTTCCTCCCTGACCCAATCCAATTCTTGCACTTCAATCCCCCAGGGTTGCATAACGGGCTTTCGGACCAATGCCCAATCCATCCAAAAACTATGTGGAAATATTTTGGAGAATACTTTTACTTTAAGCTCCCTCAGATGGTCCTTCTTTGATCGCGGCTTTTCCCCGCTCAAAATTCGCGAGAAGATTTCCATGGCCTCGCGATAAGCCAAGTAACCATCCCCTTCCAAAACCGGGGTTTCAAGGGCGATCCGTACGAATTCCAAGAATCCCGGATGATCCGAGGTGGTTTCCTGGCGGCTTATTTTCAACCAGCTATCCTCCAGCTTTTGTCTGGTCCATTCTTGGTTTTTAAAAACTCCGGAGATTACCATGCCCAAGCAACGATCCTCCCGGACCACGGGAACGAAAAGATCATAAAATCCAAAATCCAGATATTCACCCAGGACAGTGCGCTTTTCCTGATACGCGGAGCGGAAATAGGGATTATTAACTTCATCCAGTTTTCTAACTAGTCCGTATTTTTTTTCCAAATCAAAAAAAGTCGCCGTTCTTTGATGTTGGTGAATGGGAACCCAAAATCTGCCAGGAGTAAATGAGACAACTGAACAATTTAAATCAACATAATATTTAAGAATGGACAAGAATCCTTCTTGAACCAGAAGGTTGCGGAGGGTGGGTGAATTTCGTGAAAGCTTCGGACTCATGTTCTGAGCCTATCATAGGTGGTTCTTCACGCCAAGTTATTCAACCGGTCGATGGACTCCGGCGCTTAATTCGCTTCAACAAATTACCGGAGGATAAACGGTTTTAAATCATCCGGTTACAGGTGGATTGGGCTAATACAAATAAGGTCATTGGCTGCGGGTTTTGGTTACTTCCTCTCGGGGATTTTGACACATCGGAAAAACCCGCCGCACTTGAATTCGGGCAAACTGGCTTACTTTTCCGGAGTCCGTTTGAATCCCTTCAGCCAGACGAGCAGTTCGCTATTGCTCAGAATGGTTTGTCTTTATTCCACAGGTAAAAAATTTCCGGATTTTGGTCTTTCATCAACTACCCCAAAGGAAAAGAATCCCTTTTATCGGGACACTCCGAGATGAAATCAGTTCAAGTTTTTGTTTCCACAATCAAGCTGGAAACGCTACCATTTGATTGCTTCCCAAAATCCCGAAGTTAAAATTGAAAAAAGAACAGGAGTACAAATGCCCGAAAACATCCTTGTCACAGGAGCCAACCGAGGAATCGGTCTGGCGGTCACTCAGGCTTTGCTGAGTCAGGGGGACCGGGTATTCGCGGCATGCCGCCAGCCCCAGCAGGCTTCAGAACTTCAAGCTTTGAAAAAATCAAATCCGAACACTCTCGAGATTCTCACCATGGGCGTGGATTCGGACTCACAGGTGGAAGCCGCCGCCCAAGAGATAGCCCAAAAAACCTCCTACTTGGATATCCTCTTCAATAACGCCGGCATCTCCCCTCCCCCCTATGACGCGAGCCTGGAAAAACTCGATCTCCAGAAAAGCAGGGACGCTTTTGAGGTGAACGTTCTGGGGCCCATGCGAGTCACTCGCGCCTTCCTTCCCCTTCTTCGCAAGTCGAAAAAGCCGCGCGTCGTGAACACGACTTCAGGGCTTGCTTCCCTGGCAGGAAAAAGCGAGGGACATTTCTACGCTTATGGAGTTTCAAAAGCCGCGTTGAACATGGTCACGCGCACCATGGCCTTCGATTTCAAACAGGAGGGAATCATCGTTGTTTGCATGGACCCGGGATGGGTTCGGACGGATATGGGAGGCCCCAACGCTTCCCTTGCCCCGGAGGAATCAGCGGCTGCCATTGTGAAAACGGCCAAGGCCCTGACGATAGCCCAGACTTCCCTATTCCTTTACAACGACGGCAAACCACTAAAGTGGTGAAAATGCTCTGCTGAACCCTCGATCCCAATCAGGATTAAAACTCACCTTGAAGCCCGCCTTGAAAATACCTTCCTGGCAGAAGAATTCCCTGGAAAGTCGCCATCTGGCTGTTGAGGATATTTTCCACTTCCAGAAAACCTTTGAGGTGAGTGGACACGGTATACTGGGCTTTGGCGTTCAGGTCCCAATAACCCGTCGGAGGCGGCTGGATTCCGAAATCCGTCAAGTACACTATGGAAACCTGGTTACGGTCCACGTAACGGGCGTTCAAGTCCAAGAACCATTGGCTCTCAGGCTTTAGATCCAAGCCTAGGACGACTTTGGCCCTCAGCCTGCCCTGGATATCATCGCCGTTATTGTCCACGGCGCGCACATAAGTGCCGGAAACATATGCGGACGCTTGGCCGCTGAAACTGTACTTTGCCAATCCCTCGACACCGGCGAAAAAAGCCCCGTTCAGGTTGAAATAAGTCCAATAATTATCTTTCGGATCCACCTCAGGATTGATCAAACAAAAGTAATAATTGAAAAAACCCGCTACTTGGAACTGGAATGACCCGGATTTCAGGTCCATCCCCAGTTCACTGTTCAGGCATTCCTCGGGTTTCAAATCCGGGTTACCCTTGTCCCCCGCGTAGATCGTGAACTTGGACCCATAGATCTGCTGCAAATGGGCGGGCGGAAGCAGGCTGAAATTCGTGTTGGGCAGATACATCTCGTCGTAGGTGGGAACCTGGTAACCCTTCCCCACGGATAAATGCATCTGACAGTTTTTATCCGCCTCCCAGACCAGAGTACCCGACGGATTGTCCACCAGGTTGTAATAGGAATAATAATCCAGGTTGTTGACCAGGCTCAGGCGCAAGGAATCTTCCAATTTCAAGGTCCGTCCCGCCACCAATGAATCCTCATTCCTGTAAAAGGTTCCGTACAGTCCGCTCCAAAGGCATTCCTCCCTCGCTTCCAGGCCGAGATAAATTTGAGTCCCGGTGCTCGCCTGGGTCCCGCGCAAATAAACCTGCGCTCCGTAATTCAGGTATTGATTGTGGTAGGGATCGTATTGCCCCGAGGTAGGATCATGGCCGATGGGGTTGGATCTAAGCACGTCCGAATAGTTCCCGTAAAACATGGGTTCCAATTGCATTCCACCAAAGTTGCTCTCGCTTTTCAAGACGGACTGCACGCCCCAGGAATCCTGGTAACCGTCCATGTCATACTGGTCCGTTCCGGCCGCGACCGGGTTGTCGGCGTCCGGCGCGTTGCCGATATGCCGGAAAAATCCGCTCGAAAGGTTGAGCTTGGCGTTGTCCATTTCCAGGGAGGCGGAGTGGTTGATATCCCAATGCTGTTCATTGGTAAAGTTGTAAGTGACCCCATTCGCCGGATTGACCCACGTATCTTGGGGAAGGTAGCCGTCGCTGTTGTACCAGCTACCGCTCAGATTGTTTTTCACCCCCCCGATTTGGAAGGTAGGCAGGGAGCCCTGAAACTGGTAAGTATTGAAATCCCCGCCGGCGGCTTGAAGATGAAAAGTATTATCCGCTTCCGATCTGGTAGTGATGTTGAGGACGCCTCCTACCGCGTCGGAGCCAAATGCCAGGGCCTGGGGGCCCTCAACGACTTCTATTTTTTGGACATCCTCGGTGGAAAGGGTTCCCAAATTGAAGCTTTCCGGAACACGCGCCCCATTCACCAGGATGACCGTTTCCCTGAAGGACTGTCCCCGAATGGCTAGGGTGTTCCAGGTCTTGCCCACACCTTCCCCTTGGGTCTCCAACCCGGACAATTCATCCATGGCCTTTCCCAGGTTGCCTGTGTCCTGGATGTTTTGTATGTTCGCGGGAGAAATTTCCTTATTGGAGATCCCAACCCTTTCGCCATAGACATCCACTTCGCCCAAAGTAACGGGCGCGTGGTTGATTGGCACGAAGGGCGGCGGGGTGGGTGAAGCTTCTGGTATCGCGGGAGCGGAGTTATCTGCGGTTGGAACGGGTTGAGCGTTTTGCGCGTAAGCCAAACCCATTAATAAAAAGGAAATCCAAAGATATACAAGCTTTTTCATGATCCGGCACCTTTTAAGGGGAATATAAAGCTTTATCCAAACCTCTCTCCCCAGAAAGATTTTATATGTTAATTCTTTTAGTCGGTTATTGAAAACCAAACTACCGAACTACGGCGATTTTGCCTGATTTGCGGAAGTTGGAGGAGCCGCCTCCCTCCACGAAATAGATATAAAGCCCGCTTGCCAGGGGCGTACCGCCCTGGTTTTTCGGGGGCCACAAGATTGAATTGGAACCGGTTGTCCCGTGAACGGTCTTGGAGAACACCAACTCTCCCACTAGGTCATAAACCTTCAGTTGGATATCCATCGAACTGGGAAGGTTTACGGCGAAACTGACAGGGATCTGGCCGTCAGTCTTGTTGGGCAATGCCTGGACGTTGAATGAGGTGGAAGGAACATAAACCGGTGTATAGGTGGGTGTAGGCGAGGGCGGACAGGATGTGTCCAGGGGGCAGATGGCCCAGGCTCCCCGTCCGTGGGTGGTGGCCACGATCTGCCGCGGGCAGGTTACGGACATCTTGATCTGCAGGATGACGCTGTCGGGAAGGGCTGATCCCATCCTGGACCAGCTGGTGGAGGCGCCGTTCACGGCCTGGGTCGAAAATACCCCGACGTCCGTGGCGGCGTATAGATCACCCGGGAAGAGTGGGTCCACCAGGAGCCAGTTCACCGGGGCGTCAGGAAGGGTGCCTGTGATGTCGGTCCAACTCCCTCCCCCGTTGGTGGTTTGGAATATATGGCCAGATCCCGTCGATCCCACGAAACCCTGGATGCCCGCATAGGCGATGGCCGGATTGCCGGGATCCACCGCGATCCCCGCGATGGGGTTCCCTGAGGGAAGACCTGTGGAAACGTTGGTCCAATTGCTCCCGCCTGAGTTGGTGAATACTTGGTAGCTTCCCGCGTTGTCATCCGAGGTGGTGGCGTAAATATAACTTGTGTTGCTGGGAGCCACGGCGAGAGCCAGGATATATTGGAAAGCGCCGTTCCCAATCAAATAGGGGCTGATAGGGCCCCATCCGGAGCCATCCCCCGAGGGTTTGCCGGGACCCTCCCAAACCCTGGAGGTTCCCAGAACCACTGTCGCGGGATTGCTAGGCAGTACTTGGTAAGGCACTAGAATGCCAGCGTCATCTCCTGAGATGGCGCCATAATTTGAGTCAACCACAACATGGGTGAAGAAATCCGCGCCGTAATTATCCGAACGGAATAGACCGATTCCGAAATTCTCCGAATAAAACTGTCCCAGCATGGCCGGATTGGCGTCGGTATAACCTCCATCCCCGCCGTAATAAAGGGTCCAGGTGGAACCGGCGTTGCCGTGGTTGGCGGCTGTGCCGTTGTCCTGGGACCCGCCGATGAATTTACCGAAACCAGAGGGATCGGGGCTCACGCTGTAAAACTGGATGGTCCCCAGGTTGGTGTTCTTATTGGTGAATTGCGAGCCAGAGTTCTGGGTAGCCCAGACACCCCCGTCGTTTCCGATATACCAGGTGCTGGCATTCATAAACGCGACGGCGTGCTGGTCCGGGTGGCTCTTGGGAGTGCTTGAATAGGCGTTCGTCTGGTTGGTCCAGGAGGTGTTTTTACCATTGACCGTAGATGCTTCATATAAGTCGATGCCGGCCACTAAGAGAGCAGTGGAACTTGGCGGAGCCGCGACATATTGATCATAGTTTCCTTGGACATCAGAGCCGCTTCCAAAAATATTGGCCGGAAGGTTCACGGCTGTCCAGGTGTGACCGCCATCCGCAGACTGGGAAAGACCTGTATCCGTTCCATTCACCGGAATTGAGGGTCCCTCATTCGCGTCGGTGGCCAGGCACCAAAGGGTTCCTCCCCGGAAAGCCAGGGTGGCCCGGGCGAAATTGCTTCCGCCCCCGGAAGTCGGCGCAGTTCCGCTGGGGAAGGGGGAAGGCAGTTGGGTCCAGCTGTTTCCATGGTCCGTGGAGGCGTAAACCCCTTGGAACCTTACGGCCGCGTAAAAAGTCGCGCTCCCGTCATAAATAATGTCCGTAAAGGAATGGCCAGCGATGGCTTGTCCCGTTCCGTTGACCGCGGAGACCTGGGTCCAAGTGTTTCCCTGGTCGGTGGATCGGTAAAGACCCTGGTTCAGGTTGGTGATACCGGGGTGACAACAGGCGAAACCAGCCGCCGCCAAAACCGTGGAGGGGCTGGATGGATCCACCAAAAGCTTGGAGAAGGCCAGGCCCATGAAAGAAAGCGTCCCGCCGTTGGCGGAACCAGCAAGAGTCCAGGAGGCCCCATCATTGGTGGTCTTTAATATTCCGGTCCCGTAATAGGAATCCCCCGCCATGTTCAGCTCACCCGACCCGACGTAAATAATGGGCGGGTTCACGCTGGTGTCCAGGGCCAAAGACCCCATCGCCAGGCTTTGGGTCGGGTCGCTGATGGGAGTGAATGTAGGTGAGCCGTTGAGGCCGTTGGTGGTTTTCCAAACGCCCCCGTAGGCCGAACCCACATAGAGGGTGTTTCCGGTGTTGTCATTCGCAAGGTCCAGGGCAAGGCTGGTGATCCGGCCAGAGACGTTGCCATAGACATAGGAAGTCAGGAAATCCACCGAGTCATTTTCGGGGGAGGGACCCATCTCGGTCCAATCGCAGGGAGGGTTATCTCGGGGAATTCCGAACCCGGGGCGGAGCCTGGACTGAAGCGCTTGGTTTCCTGGCCGGGCCAGGGGAAGGGCGGAGGCTCTTCGTTTGGCTTCCATCCGGTGGGCCGCGGAGGGACGGCCATCCGGGCTTTTCCTGCCCCGGTTGAACCATTCCTGCAAAACCCTGGGATGCACTTCCTTCTCGCCGTCCTCGTCCCGGTCCATGTCGAATCCCCTGGGATGGGTTTTTAAGTAATAAAAACAAAGGACCGAGGAGACGCATAGCAAGGAAAGCAGGCCCAGAAGGAAAGGCTTTCTTTTCACCAATTGAAATAATTTCATGTTTACCCTTTAAGGCCTAACAATATTTCACCACATGCCGACCTTCAATAAAGAAAACAAGGGGGTCGGTATAGTCCCGCATTTCCCAATCTTAAATTGGATTGTGGGACAGCGACACAGAGACACAGTTAAAAGAACAAATTATTTATCTACTCAACTTTGGCAAATCTTGAAAGACGAGTCATGTGTCCCGCAAATTTGCCAAAGTTGAGTCAAAAAACATTTTACATGCATAGATCTTAAACGGTAAAAAATCAGCCTTTTTCTCACTGTGCCATTGTGCCGATTTTCCATAAAACAATTATGACAATCGGTACTATGCCAGCCACATTGAAATTTTTTTAGAAGGCTGGTATGTGGTTCCGAAGGAACCTGTGGTTAAATTATGTTTTCTATTCAATGAAGCTTCGAGATGTCCTGGACCACCTTATTCGCGAATTGGTTATTGGGCTGGTCCTCCAGGACCCTTTGCATGCAGGTCAGGGCCTCCTGGTACCTTTGGGTGAGGTAATAATCCATGCTTCCCAGGTTGAAATAAAAATCGCAATACCATCCATGGGTCCTTCGGATGGCCTCCAGGAAAAAACATTTGCCTTCCTTCAAGCGGTCGTTTCGGGCGCAGAAAATCCCCAGGTTCTGGAGGTCGTTCGGATAAACCGCCGGCACCACGAAGCCCTCCAAAAAGCGGACCCACGAAGGCGGGTGGGAAGTCTGAAGCAGGCTGTCCGCTTCCCCAAGGACGGCCTTGTCCACCCCCCATTCCGAAAGAATCTGGTCGAAATCCAGAGCCGGGATATTGTCCGCGTAGCCCTGCCTCAAATAAACCGCGGCGTGGCTGTCCGTATATACCAGGCGCCAGCCCGCCATGTTTTTCATCTCGAATACCCACTGGGGCGCGTGGAGAGGATGGAAGAAGACGATGTCCGGCCGATACTTGTCCATCATCAGCTTGAGTGCCCCTGGCGACATGGATTGCGTGTACTCGGTGAAAAATTCCTCACCCATGGCCTCCAGCCTGCCGTCGATGAAAGTTTTCTGGGGTCCCTTCCAATCCAGCCAATCCCCCTCGTCCAGCGTGTTGACGACCCTCCCATCCAGATGGTTTTGGACCAGGAACTCGCAGGCCTTTACCGGCAGGGTATCCTCATCCAATCCAATGCCCATCCGGTCCGCCAGCCGGCGGGAGACATAATGGGCGTTCGTCACCATCCTCAGAGAAAAACCCAAAAGAAAAAGCGTCAAAACCCAGGCACAAAAAGATTTGGAAAAAACCTTGTCCTGAAGCCGCCCAACCCATTTCCAATTCAAATTCAACCAACAGGAGGCGGCGATAGGCGCGCAAGCCAATAGGAGGAGGGGAATGTTGCGCAGGGCCGACACGGAAAACGCAAGAAACACGAGGGCCATCAGCCATTCGTGGGTTTTCCTCTTTCGGAATGTGGCCAAGAGCAAAAGCAGGAAAATGACGCAGAAAATCTTGTAAGTCAAAAGATAGGCCGGCGGAAGAAAATCATTGGGATAGGACAGGGCCCAGGGCGGTTGGAATTCCTTTACAGCGTACTTGAAGATGTTGGAATTGGACTGACTTAGCTTGGACAAAAGGCTCAGGGGAAACAAAAAGCCCCTGATGAAATAGGGATTCAAAAGGCAGGCGCCCAGGGACAGCCCGAAATATTTCAAGAGTTTCGAGTCATTCTTGTGAGTGTGTACCAGGTTGGATATCCAGTAGAAACCCATCAAACCAAGACCGAGGCCGAAAAGGCCTTCGGTATTGACCCAAAGCCATTGGATGAAAGGAAGCCAAAAAAGCAGATCCCCCTTTTTTCTATTCCTGGATTCCAGCACCCAGAGCATCAACCCCATGAGGACCCAGCTGAGGACTTCAGGCCTCACCCGGCAACGGATCTCGGAAGCCATCACCGCCGCCGCCATCAGGAAGGCGCACAGCCATAAGGAAGCTCCGGTTATCCGAAGACGCCGGAATAAGAGGAAAAAGGCCAGGACTATCAGCGTGATATGGGCGAGGGAGATCAGGGTGTATCCCCCCATTACATATAGAAGGTAAAGCGGGACCTGGTAAAGCCATTCCATGTCCAGGTACTCATGACCTGGAACGGTATAGGCGAAAGGTTCCTGGGTGGGCACCCAATGGTTTTCCAGGATCCACTGGCCGGTTCTCAAGTGGAACCCCATGTCGGTGTCGTTGATCCGGTGAGCCCCAAATAGAATGAGCAAAAGGAAACAACAGGCCAGGGCATAGGCCCAGGGATTGGACCAGCTTAATCGCTGTTTATTTCGGGAGGTTTCCAGGGTGTCGCTTAGCAAGCTTGAATTCATGGGTGGGATTATATCAAGGCCAAGCCATTACAAAATGTAGTAAAACCCCGCAATTCCTTGCGCGGGCATACGTTCCACGTTCTTGACGCGCTCCCGCCTCTTGCCTATCCTAACCCACGTTTCAACCCACCCATAAGTCATGAAGGAGTCCAACATGCGTCATTTAATCGTAGCTTTAGCCTTTCTCGGAATTCTCAGCCTTTCCTGCGGGCCAAAGATCAATCCCAACGAGATCCGGATCGGGGAGTTCGCCTCCCTCACGGGGGGCCAGGCCACTTTCGGCCAGTCCAACCACGAGGGCGTACTCCTCGCCTCGGATGAGATCAACGCGGCAGGGGGCATCAACGGCAAAAAACTCGTCGTCACCACCCTGGACGACCAGGGTAAACCAGAGCAAGCCGCGGTAGCGGTCACCAAGCTCATCACCCAGGACCAGGTCCAAGTGGTCATCGGGGAAGTCGCCAGTTCCCTCTCCCTCGCGGCGGCGCCCATCTGCCAGGACCGCAAGACCCCCATGATCTCCCCCTCCTCCACCAACCCCAAAGTCACCCAGCAGGGTGACTATATCTTCCGCGTCTGTTTCATCGACCCCTTCCAGGGACAGGTCATGGCTGATTTCTCCCTCGACCACCTCAAGGCCAAGACGGCGGCCATTTTCCGCGACCAGAAATCCGACTACAGCATGGGCCTGGCGGACTACTTCATCAAAAGGTTTAAGGAAAAGGGCGGGACCATTGTCATAGACCAGAGTTACGTCCAGGGCGACATCGATTTCAAGTCGCAATTGACCAGCATCCGGGAAGTGAAGCCGGACGTCATTTTCGTGCCTGGTTACTACACCGAGGTGGGCCTTATCGCCAAGCAGGCCCGCGAGCTGGGATTGAAGATTCCCCTCTTGGGCGGCGACGGCTGGGAATCCAGCAAGCTTTTTGAGATCGGCGGAACCGCCCTGGAAGGCTGTTATTTCTCCACCCACTTCTCATCCATGTCAACCGACCCCAAGGTGGTTGATTTCGTGAACAACTACAAGACCCGATTCGGCCACATCCCCGACGCCCTGGCCACTTTGGGCTATGACGCGGTAGAAGTCCTTGCGGCGGCCCTGAAGACCGCCAAGAGCCTCGGCTCCCAGGATATTAGGGACGCTATCGCGGCCACCAAGAACTTTCCCGGCGTGACAGGCAACATCAGCCTGAACGAGAACCGCGACGCGGTGAAATCGGCTGTGGTCTTGAAAATCGAAAAGGGCAAGGAATCCTTCGTCACGACTGTAAACCCATAATCCTTGTTATTAACCTGACTTTTGGTTTAAAAGGTCTGATTACTGTATAATCAACGCATGGGAGTCAGACATGACCTTAACTAGTTTCACAGCGGTGTTAGAGAGAGAAAATGATATGTACGTGGCCCTGTGCCCGGAGTTGGATGTTGCCAGCCAGGGAAAAACGGTCGAGGAAGCAACGGCCAATTTGAAGGAAGCCGTAGAGCTTTTTTTGGATTGCGCCGACCCCTCCGAAATCAACCAAAGACTTCGCGGGGATGTATTCGTCACGCGTTTTGAAGTAGCACGTGGGTAAACTCCGCGTTTTTTCCGGTAAGGAAGTATGCCGAATTTTGGAGAAAAACGGGTTCGCTCAGGTCCGCCAAAAAGGCAGTCACGTAGTTATGCAACTCCGCAAAGAGGGTACCACCATAACGGTTCCTGTCCCTGATCACCGGGAATTGAAGATCGGAACCCTGGCATCCATCATCCACCAAAGCAGGGTTCCCCGTTCTGAATTTGAGATTTCTTGATCTGTCGGAGAATTCCACCGTCACGACCGTCAACCCGTAGCCTGAAGCTCACAAATCCAGCCAAACTCTTGTAGCGGTAGACCCTGCCGCGTCAAACAAACTATAATGTATACGTTCAGAAATATTTGGGGGTTTAATTTGGGCAAGCAAACGCAAGTTGTTGAAAAAATAGTCGATCAAATCGTGGAGATTGTTCACCCTCTCCGAATCATTCTTTTTGGATCGGCGGTCAGGGGAAGGATGGGGCCGGATAGCGACATCGATCTCATGGTTGTTATGCCTGAAGGTACCCACCGGCGCCACACGGCCCAAAAATTGTACCGGGACATTCAAGGATTGAAAATTCCTTTTGATGTGCTTGTGGCCACTCCAGGGGACCTGACCAAGTATGGAAACAGCCCTGGCTTAATCTACCGGGATGTATTACGCGAGGGGAAAGAAGTATATGCCGCGTAAACCGTTGGACGCGGATGACCCCCATCGATGGATGTCCTTCGCCAAAAGCGATTTAAAGCTTGCCGGGATTGGGCGCATGCCCGGAATCCGTTTGGAAGGTTAGAAAATGACTCAAGACCAATTATTGCCTGAAATGGTTAAGCGTATCCGTCAGGAAGTGGAACCCTTGAAGGTTCTCCTTTTCGGAAGCCGTGCCCGGGGCATGAACAATCCGGACAGCGACTTTGACCTATTGGTGATCGCGCCTTCTTCCCTGCCAAGATGGAAAAGGACCGTGGGGCTTTACCAAAGGCTTTCGGGTTTGGGGGTTGCCAAGGATATTGTTTGGTGGACCCCGGAAGAAATCGAGGAATGGAAGGGCGTTAAGAACCACTTCATCACAACCGTTATACGGGAGGGCAGGGTTCTTTATGAAAAATCCGCGTGACCATTCCCGCGCCCTTATAGATACCCACGGGCAAGCCCGTGGTACTAAAATCAAAATTCAAGCTTCGCTTGCCGTGCTTTCAGCACGGTGGCCTTTCACCCACGGGCAAGCCCGTGGAACTCAAAGCGGCCGGATTAGCCAAAGCATCCAACGATTTATTCGCGTCGGAAGCCATCCTAACGTCGGGCCATGCCTATGATATGGGCTGTTTCCACGCCCAGCAGGCTGTTGAAAAATGCCTCAAGGCTTTATTGGCTTCCTCGGATGAGGAATATCCCCTCCGGCACGACTTGGGGGAACTGCTGGAACGCGTCAATTCACGGTTTCCCGGCCTGAATTTGCCGGCGGAAGAAATCATGGGGCTTGCTCCATATGCTGTTGATGTTCGTTATGACGAGGAGTTTTTCCCAGGCCGGGATGAAGCGCAGAAGGCCCTTGAAACAGCCCGTTCGATTTATCAAAAAGTCACGAAACGACTAGCATAAAAGGGTAGTAGTGAATGCGACGCGGTGAAATCGGCGGTAGTCCTGAAGATCGAAAACGGGAAGGAATCCTTCGTCACGACCATCAACCAGTAAACCAAATTCAGCCAAATCCAGTTTAATTTCTCACAAATTTTAATCTTATGCATATTCCGGCCTGATTTTTAACCGCACCCCTAGCTTTATTCCCCAGAACTAAGGATTATTAAGGAAGTTGTACTAAAAGAAATCCTGGTTCAGGAGAGGAGAACATGATGAGGCTTATTTCAATTCTCATGGGGATACTGGGTTTGGCCGCGGTTGGCGGTTTGGCGATCGCTTCTGTATCGGGTCCCGCAAAGAAGGATAACGAGTCCGCATCCGTTTATGGGTTCAAGGTAAAGACCATTGACGGGAAAGATGTCACGCTCGCCAAATACAAGGGCAAGGTTCTTCTCATCGTGAACGTGGCCAGTAAATGCGGCTACACCCCCCAATACAAGGGATTGGAAGCCTTGTATGAAAAGTACAAAGACCAAGCCTTTGAAATCTTGGGGTTTCCCTGCAACCAGTTCAAAAGCCAGGAGCCAGGTACCGAATCTCAGATCAAGAGTTTTTGCGAATCCAACTATGGGGTAAAATTCCCCCTTTTCGCAAAAATTGAGGTCAACGGGGACAATGCCCACCCCCTTTACCAGTTCCTGAAGAAGGCGGAGCCGGATCCCGATGGCAAAACCGATATCGGCTGGAATTTCACCAAATTCCTCATTGACCGCCAGGGACACCCCTTGAAAAGGTTCGTTTCCAAACAAACCCCGGAAGAGATTGATTCCGAGATCCAGGCGGTTGTGGCCGGTAAAAAATAACCCAGTTTCAGGACTCTTGATTTCCCAGGCCTGCCCCACGAAGCTTCAGCATAGTGGGGGGGGCCCGGCCAGTTCTCGGATTCCCGTGGTTCCAGGCCAGTTCCAGAGTTCCAAGATTCCAGAACTCCCGAGTTCCCGTGGTTCCAGGCCAGTTCCAAAGTTACAAGGTTCCAAGATTCTCGGGTTCCCGTGGTTCCAAGCCAGTTCCAAAGTTCCAAGGTTCCAGGATTCTCGAATTTCAGTGGTTCCAGGCCAGTTCCAAAGTTACAAGGTTCCAAGATTCTCGGGTTCCCGTGGTTCCAAGCCCCCTGCCACTCGCTGAGGTGCGAGGGACTCCAAAGTTCCAAGATTCCCGAGTTCCTGTGGTTCTAGGCCAGTTCCAGAGTTCCAAGGTTCCAGGATTCTCGAATTTCAGTGGTTCCAGGCCAGTTCCAATGTTACAAGGTTCCAAGATTCTCGGATTCCCGTGGTTCCAAGCCCCCTGCCACTCGCTGAGGTGCGAGGGACTCCAGAGTTCCAGGAACTCGCAACCCAGTTCCAGGAGGTGATAACCCAGTTCCCGGAGCCCACAAACCAGTTCCGGGAGGCTGGACCCAGTTCCGAGAGGCCGTAACCTAGTTCCATAAGCCCTCAACCCAGTTCCCGAAACCCAGTTCCAGGGGGATAACCCGCCCACATCCCTGCTGGCATCCGTTGGCAGGGAAGGATAACCTGCCCACATTCCTGCTGGCATTCGTCGTCCAGGGAGGATAACCCGCCCACATTACTGGTGGCATTCTACTGTTTGATCAGTCATAAAAAGAAAAACCCCGTAAAAGCCTTATTCTGCTTGAACGGGGTCCCTGTTTTTCTAAATTGTTAAGGTGATCTTTTTTTGTTGGTTTTTTTTGGTCCGTCATATGTGCAAGCCTCAACCGTGCTTCTTAATCAATGCCTCCGCCGAAGTCCATTTCCCGCTTTTATCCGTGCGTTTTACAGCCGATTCAATGGTCTTAGCCTCTTTCGAGGTTGGTTTTATGAGTTTCAAGGGAACGTATTTGTAAACGGCCTTTTCCACTTCAAGGGCAATTTTCTTTGCTGAAGAAATGGGATTATTCTTATTTCCAAAAAAGACCAGGGAGGCCGAGGATAAACCACGAACTAGAGAATTTAATCGTAAAACTCGCCCTGGAAAATCCAAACGACGGATATGAGACATTGGTAGGGAGATTGCGAATCTTGGGGTTTGAAACCAACCCGGAATCCATCCAAAATGTCCTGAAAAGAAATGGCATATCACCTTCTCCTGATCGTCGGAACTGCCTGACTTGGAAGGAATTCTTAGAAAATCATTGGGATAACCTGGCAGCCACCGACTTTTTCACCTGGGAAGTATTAACCCCCTTTGGGCTTGTCACCTATTACATTTTGTTCTTCATCCGCCTCAAGAACCGACAGGTTCATTTCGCGGGCATAACCAACCACCCCAATGAGATTTGGATGAGACAAATGGCCAGGAATCTCACCGACCCTGAAAAAGGGTTTCTCAAGGCTCAATATTTCCTCCGGTTTTTCACCATACATTCTTCCTACTTTCTCCAGCACTTCTTTCGGATCTTGCTTTACCACGTGTTTCTGATATTTCGGTACATCCAAATGTTTGTGACGTTGCCCTACTTCGTGGACTTTTTCCAAAAACTCCTTACCACCCAGGTATATACGCGAATACAAATCATCCCAAGGCTTTTCTTTCTTCCCCATCCCCTCTTCCACAAAAGTCCTGTATGATTTTTGCGCCTTTTTTCTTTCCTTTCCAAACTGCCCTAATAACCAGTCCACTTCCAGCCATTTTTCCGCCCTATCAAATCCCGCTGTCGCCCGATAACTACTCCACTTCCAGTCTTTGGGGTGTTTTACCATCCGGGCCCTTCATTTGAATCGGATTTATTATCCCCTGGGGCGCAACAAATATGGGGTAATGATAATACTGATAATAGTACAGATGTATGTAACACAGGAACACCCGATGCAACTCAATAAAATAATAGGCGAACGATTTAATTTGTTTTTAATTGTTATTGGTGCGGCAAGTATTATTTTAATTTGGAATTATTTCAACGATCCCAAAAATCTTTTTGTCATCCCTTTGTTCATTATTTTATTTTCATACGGTGTCTATCAGTGCCTAAATAATGGAAGTTATACTTCTGGTGTTAAGGGTTTAATTTGGTATTTCCTATTCATTTTAAATTTTATTGTTTTTACAACCCTTTTTGAAATATTTGGCAAACAAAAAAATACATTTATATTTTTTGCCATTTTTGAAGTCGTTTTATTACCGATCGTCGCAGAGATGGTTTGCGTTAAATTACGACCAGTAAATTTTTCTTATTTTAAAAACTTTTTGATCCGATTTTCAGCCCTGCTGATCGCTATGATTTTGAACACCTATATTTATTACACTTTTTTATATGTGAGAGATTTTTCTGTCGATGCTGAACAAATTTTTATCGCAATTGGGGTTTTGCAAACACTTGTAATGTCTGTGATTATTAGAAAAGCTAAATGACCAGTCACCCTTCCTGATGGTTTGGGTCAATTTGGCAAGCTTTGTCATATAACGCGTATGGTTTTGGAGGGGTAACGAGTTTGTTTCCACGATAAGGGGTAAAAAATGATTTCGAGGAAATTATTATTTTTATTTTTAGTTCCTGTAATTCTATATGCGGATGTACCGGCTGGTAAATGGAGAAAATATTCATTCGACATGTACCATTTTTCTTTTGAAAGCCCATTCCCACTGGAACAAATGAATGAAAAAAATACGAAAGACGATTCTTTTGTTGAATGCACGTCAAAGACGTATAGTGACTTTCGAATTGGTGTCGGCACAAATAAATCTAATAAAGCAGATCTTGAAACGACAGCAAACGGGTCTCTCAAAATTATTTATTCAAACACCAAAAAATATCAAAATCTTAAATATAAAAATTATCGTTTAAAATGGGCCGGTGATGATGCCATGATTACAATAGGAACTTTTGTAAATACTGAGACAAAAAAAAATATGGTAATAAAAATGATGAATATAAAAAAAGGTGTTGCATGGTGGGTTATTTTTGCTGAATGCATTGGCGGTAATCCGGAATTGGATCGAATGGCAGGTTTAGTTATTCAGAGTATTCATATATTAAAATGACATTTATGACTTTATTTTAGTTGAAAATAATAATTTTAAATTGTGCTGAAATATTATTACTGACATAACGACTTGATATCGATCTTCTGAATGTTTTGGCTAAATTTAATTTTAAGAATTTTATGCCAAAAAGTTTTAAGGATTATTAAATATGAGAAGTTGCCGATTAAATAATTTAATAAATTGGTCCAAAAGGATTTGTATAACCATTGGATTTTTAATATCTTTTGGGTTGGGCTATGCCTTTGCTCAAAGTAATCCGACAAATACCCCTACACCAGCGGCCCTTTCATGGCCCCAATTCCGTTATATCCCCCAAAATACGGGCTTTTATCAGCCTTTTGACGACTCTTTTTTCACAAAAAAATGGCAGGTTTCCCTTGGAAATCCAAGGGTTTCCTATTCCTCGGCCCCGGTGGTTTTGGACTTGGGAACCAACAACAGTGGCATGCTTGTCATCGGCACGACGAATGGGCAGATTCAGGCATACGGATTGGACGGGAGTCCCCTTTGGAATTACCAAACCCAAGGTGAAGTCTATTCCAGCCCGGCGATATTAAGCCAGGGAGTCAACAATAGCCGAATATTTGTGGGCTCTAGCGACGGGGTTTTGAGGGCTTTGGGGGCCAGCGGTAACCTGGTCTGGCAGTATCAAACCAACGACGCCATCATGTCCTCACCCATCGAGGGGTTGATCCAGAAAAAATCGCTTATTGCGATAATGAGCAAATTAATTTCACCAATTATAGCGGCTATCCTTTAAACGTTATCGTAAATGGGTTTGAAAGAGAAACAAAGGGGTCAGGCCACACGCTCCGCAGCGTGTGGCAGTGATCATTCATCACTTTATCAGCTTTTGCGCAAACTTTTCGTCTTCCGCCAACCTTTTTTTGATCTTCATCAATCGGTTTCCCACCGCGCTTTCCCCCACCCCCATCTTTATTCCTATCGCCTTGGAACTCATTCCTGATTTTCTCTTTAATAAATATATCGCCATATCCCGGGCTTCCGACTCCCTTTTGCCTGCCCTCAATATTTCCTCCGGTTTTTCACCATACATTCTTCCTACTTTCTCCAGCACTTCTTTCGGATCTTGCTTTACCACATGTTTCTGATATTTCGGTACATCCAAATGTTTGTGACGTTGCCCTACTTCGTGAACCTTGTCCAAAAACTCCTTACCACCCAGGTATATACGCGAATACAAATCATCCCAAGGCTTTTCTTTCTTCCCCATCCCCTCTTCCACAAAAGTCCTGTATGATTTTTGCGCCTTTTTTCTTTCCTTTCCAAACTGCCCTAATAACCAGTCCACTTCCAGCCATTTTTCCGCCCTATCAAATCCCGCTGTCGCCCGATAACTACTCCACTTCCAGTCTTTGGGGTGTTTTACCATCCGGGCCCTTACCGGATTCAATACCACATACCGGCTTAATTCCTTTAAATAACTGTCTTTCTCCACAATAATGGCCTTATACCGCCCCTGGAACAAATGTCCGTTCCGATAATGCTTTTTATTGAATTTTTGTGTGTGTTGGGCGTTTAAATGTTTCATGGCTGTTGATAAATTCGCGCTTGGGGTTTCCAGCATCAAATGGTAATGGTTATCCATCAACACCCAAGCGTGACATAACACACCATTCTCTACAACCATTTCCCCCAATAACCGAATAAACATCCAGAGGTCGGCGTCATTCATAACAATCTTTCGCCGTTCATTACCGCGCGAGGTTACATGGTAAACCGCCCCTTCATAATGGATCCGTTTAGGCCTTGGCATTAGGACATTGTAAACAACTCACACTATTTGTAAAATGATGAATGATGGCCTGACCCCTTTGTTTATTGACTTTGACCAACTCGGCAAACTTCTCTTGGGTTAGCCCATGAATCTGGCGGTAGAGTTTCATCTGCTCGATGATATTGTCAGTTTTCTTGCTGTAGGGTTCCGGAGTGTACCCAAGGAAGGATATGATTTTGGGAAGGTGAGTAATACTAGTGTGGTTTGATTGAGTTCCCAACCGGTAATAGTTGACTCTGTTACCCCCAGGGTCAACGCAACCTCCTTCTGTTGCTTTCCCAGATCTAAGCGATGCTTCCGGATATGATCCCCTAAGGTGTTCATTTTTTTAGGATAGGCAGGATTTTTTGGCTTTTTAGCTGATAATTGAACATGGCAGAAAGGCAACAAACCCATGGTGGTATGAGGATCACTCCTATTGGCATGCTCCCGAACCTCTACCGGCATAGGGTTCTCGCCTACCGGCTTGGGATGATTTACCCAGTAATTTTTTCCTGATTCTCAGGTTGTAGTTCAATAAGGGTAACCTCCGGGGTGAGACCGAACCTCACAGGCAGGCCCCAGGTGCCGGTTCCAGCCGAAACATAAAGTTGGCTATCCCCTTCTTTAAACAGCCCCATGTGGTGTTTCATGAATAGCTTGGCCAGGGACCAGTTCAGGGACCGGAAACCCAGTTGGCCCCCGTGGGTGTGACCGCTCAAGGTCAGCTCCACCTTCCGTGCCGCGGCCTCCGGGAAACCCTGGGGCTGGTGACACATCAGGACCGTCAGGGCCTTTTTGGGCTTACCCTTCAAGGCCGCGTCGAAATCCGGCGCCACGGAACCCCACTTCCCGAACCGCCTGGCTCCCGCGTCGCCGACCCCTGCCACCCATAGCGAGGATTTTCCCCTCCTGATTTCCATCCCCTCATTCACCAGCATTTGAAGCCGGCTGTCCTCCAAAAAAGTCAGGGTTTTTTCCGGATCGGCATAGACATCGTGGTTTCCCAGAACCCCCAAAGCCGGTAGGTAGGGGTCCAACACCTCCAAACTTCTCAGGAACTTTGGCAGGTATTGTGGATCATCATCGGTGATATCCCCGCAAACCAGGAAAAGATCCGGTTTCGCGTTTTGGGCAGTCCTGGCAAATTCTTGGAGCCGGGAAAACCGGGTAAACAAGCCCACATGCAGGTCCGAAACCATGGCGATCTTGAAGCCGATGAACTCCTTTGGAAGGTTCCGGATCGGAATTGTGACCTTCCTCAAATCAATGGGAATCAAAGCCTGGAAGTAACCAACCACGCAAACGAAGGCGATGACCCCCAGGAAGACGTTGGAGGGAATATAGGCAAAATGGTCAAAAGGAATACCCATCCATTTCGCCGAAAGAAACCATAGGAGCCCCAAAATCAGGATGAAGGCGGAATAAAGCAGGATGAAAAAGTTCCATAAGACCCAGAAGGGTCCCAATACAGCCCGGGTAAGCCGGAAAAAGGGGGACGAATGCCTCTTGAGAATGAGGGGAAATAAAAGCCATAGCAGGTTTCCCAAAACCGCCGCGAGCAGGAAAAACCTCCATTGCTGGGGATAAAAAGAAAGCCCCGTCACGATGGCTATTACGTTCAGGATGAAAAAAAGGCTGAACACGAGGTTCGCGATGAGGACAGTTTTTTTGGAAGCCAAGAAAACTCCTTGGGATCAGATAAACCTATTATCCCAGCCCGCCGCCCTTCAAGGAAGCGCCGCGCCCTCTTGTTTTTCTGTTTAGTGTTTCCAGCTTCGTGGGTAAAATCGCTTGAAGAAAGCATTCACCACAGGCTGCCTTCGGCAGCGCACAGAGGCACAGAGGAAGGCTTGTGTTTTTTTGAAAAACTGATAACGATTGATAAAGACAATATTAAAATCACATGCTTCTGTATTAAGTGACCCTTGAAATAAAGGAATACATAGGTATACTGTCCGCTACGGGAGGTGGTACATGAGCTACCAGCGGATGAAAAGCATTAAAATTCTGAGGAAAATCCACACGGAAGAAGAAGCCCGCCAATGGGTGTGGAGATGCCGTTTCGGCGGGAAAGACTTTGTTTGTCCCCAATGTGAGGGCGAAAGCTTCTGGCAACACCAGGCCAAGCCTGAAGTGAGGGAATGTGACTATTGCCGGAAACGTCTTCGGCTTCGCGCCGGGACGATTTTTGAAAGCTCCAAGCTGCCTCTTTTAACCTGGGTCAGGGCCATCAGTTTGATGATGCAGGGCAAACGGGGTATTTCGGCCCTGGAACTGAAGCGGCATTTAAATCTTTCGGATCATTCGGCATGGCTTCTATTGCATAAGATCCGGGAAGGTCTTAGGCAAAAGGACGAAAGCTATACTCTAAAGGGCGTCATTGAGTTGGATGGGGCGGTTTTTGGGAAAAAGGCCAAGGAAAACCAAGTGGAAGTCTTGGTGGCGGTGGAAAGCAAGGAATGGGTGGATGAGAATGGTTGCAAGAAGGAAAAAGCGGGTTTTGCCAAGGTGAAGGTAGCTATGGAAACCAAGTGGGAGAGCCAGGAATTCGTGAATCAGACTATGGAAAAAGGCTCTTTCCTCAACACAGATGCTTCGCCAGCCTTGCGTGAACTCAAAGGAGTGGAGGCAGACTACCGGGTGATGGCCAATGACCCGAAAGAGTTGGAAAGTTGGTTGCCCTGGGTACACCGGTTCATTTCCAACGCCAAGGCCTGGATCATTGGAACTCATCATGGCGTTGATGCTAAGTATTTAGGCCGGTATCTAAGTGAATATGCCTATCGGTTCAACCGTCGTCATGATCCCGATTCCTTATTTCACCGTGCTTTGACCGCATGTGCCTTAGCAAAACCCATTACAGCACGGTCACTTTGTGCATAAGCATATAAAATCATCATTAAATTCAGCGCCTATTCAATGACATCGTAATTTCCTCAGATAAGACGTATAAAATAAATTTTTTCATTAACTAATGGAGACTTGCCGAATGGAAGGTTTTTTCCAACTTTTATTAAACGGCGCGGCCTTGGGTTCCATCTACGCCTTGATCGCGCTGGGGTACACCATGGTGTACGGCATCCTGAGGCTGATTAATTTCGCCCATGGCGACATCGTCATGGTGGGGGCTTACGCCGGGCTTTTTACGGCCATCGCCGTGGGAGCCGGCACGAATCCCGGTATCGGGCGTTTCCTGATCGTGCTGGTAGCCGCCATGGCTGCCTCGGCTTTACTTGGTTTCTTGATCGAGCGCTTCGCCTACAGGCCCCTCATGCACGTTCCAAGGCTCAACCTCTTGATCACGGCGGTGGGTGTCTCCCTTCTGTTGGAAAACCTGGGCCAGGTGATTTTCGGCGCCACCCCCCGCGTCTTTCCGGAAATCATGCCCCAGACAGCCCTCTTCCAGTTCGGCCAAGTGGCCGTGACCAACCAGCAAATCACTGTTTTCATGACGGCCCTTTTCCTGATGATCATCTTGGAGTGGATCGTGCAGAAGACTAAATTAGGACGGGCCATGAGGGCCGTATCCTTTTCCCATGAGCTCGCCTCGCTGGTTGGAATTCCAACGGGACGAATCGTTTCCTTTACTTTCATCATCGGTTCCGCCCTGGCGGCAGCGGCGGGCATTTTGGTGGGCATCTGCTACCCGAGGGTGGACCCCCTTATGGGGGTCATGATCGGAATCAAGGCCTTCGTGGCGGCGGTGCTGGGGGGCATTGGAAGCATCCGGGGGGCGGTGGTGGGTGGCTTGATCATGGGCATCGCCGAGGCCATGGTGGTGGGCTACGGCTCCTCCACCTACCGCGACGCCCTGGCTTTCGCTATCCTGATCCTCATCCTTCTCTTCAAACCGGCGGGGTTGTTTGGAAAATACCAGCCGGAAAAAGTTTAAAAATAAGAAGAGGCTCAAAAAAATTTACCACAGGTTTCTTCGAAACCACAAAGGCACGGTTAAGAACGCACTCAAAATTTTAATAATTTTATTTTGGTAAATCTTGAAAGACGCATCGTAAACATCAATTCCCCCCTTTGAAAAAGGGGGATAGGGGGTATTAGCCTTTGGTAAAGAGGCAAGAAAAGACTAACTTCCCCATATTCCCCCTCTTTCAGAGGGGGAGACATAGTGTGTTCCGCAAATTTGCCAAAGTTGAGAATAATTTAAACTGTGTGGTGCGAAGCGCCACTGTGGTTCCGGAGGAACCTGTGGTGAATATGGGTCTTTAATAAAAACTAAAAAGAGGTGAAATTTGGCTCCTATAGTCCTGGATGGAAAAGCTTTGGCGAAGGAAATCGAACTGCAGTTGGCGGAGCGGGTGAAGAAGATCCGGGAAAAGCACCAAGGCCGGACGCCCATGCTGGCTACTATCCTGGTGGGGGCGGACCCAGCCTCCGTGACCTACGTGAAAATGAAGGGCAACGCCTGCCAAAGGGTGGGCCTGCAATCCCTGAAGGTGGAGATGCCGGAGCATACCACCACCGAGCAGTTGGCGGAAAAGATCAAGGAATTGAACAATAATCCCGACGTGGCGGGAATCCTCCTCCAGCATCCCGTCCCCAAACAGATCGATGAGAGGCACTGTTTCGACTCCATCAAGCTGGAAAAGGACGTGGACGGCGTGACCACCCACGGGTTCGGGCGCCTGGCCATGGGCGAGAAGGCCTATGGAAGCGCCACTCCCCAGGGCATCATGACCCTATTGAAGCATTACCCCATCACCCTGGCCGGTATGCACGCGGTCGTGGTGGGAAGAAGCCCCATCCTGGGAAAACCCATGGCCATGATGCTCATGAACGCCAACGCCACGGTCACTATCTGCCATTCCAAGACCAAGGACCTAGGGGACCTGGTGAGGCTGGCCGACTTGGTGGTGGGGGCTGTCGGAAGGCCCAAGTTCATCCAGTCCTCCTGGATCAAGGACGCTGCGGTGGTGGTGGACGCTGGCTACCACCCGGGCGGTGTGGGGGATATTGACCTGGATGGAGTGAAGGATCGTGCCTTCGCTTATACGCCTGTTCCCGGCGGCGTCGGCCCCATGACCATCGCCACCCTCATCACCCAGACAGTGGAAGCCGCGGAACGCTGGTAGTAAAACCCATTTAGCTTGCTAAAAAAGCCCGAACGGACTTTTTCCCTGATGCCTCTTTGAAAATAAATCAAAGGGCATGAGGACGTCCCCATTTTCATTACGAAAGTTTAAACATTGAGAAATGGGGGCATCTGACGACATTCGTGGTAACCCTACGATTCCTGCGGAATCTTTGGGGCCGCAGGCAACTTTGTCTCACTTTTCGATACTGCTTTAATGAAAGTGGGACTATGCCGCTTTCAATATTAATTTGTTGAATAAGAAAAGCGGTATGTGGGCCTATTTTATTTTTTAGCAGCCTGCCAGGAGTTTTTAAATGGTTTCTAATTTGAAATGGCTTTTGCTTTTATTGGCGATCGCCGGCGCGGCCCAAGGGCTCACAGCCGTGATGCCTCCCTATTTCAGCGAGCTTTTCATCCTGGCCAGCATCAACGCCATCCTGGCTGTTTCCCTGAACTTGGTGAACGGCCTCTCGGGGCAGTTTTCCTTAGGGCACGCCGGCTTCATGGCGGTGGGCGCCTATACCGCCGCCTCGGTGAACGTGTTTCTTCTGGCGCCCCTGCACGGAAGCTTCGCGGGAAACCAGTGCGCCTTGATCATTTCCCTCCTCGCCGCGGCCCTCTTAAGCGCCCTGGCGGGATACCTGGTGGGCCTGCCGTCGCTTCGCTTGAGGGGAGATTACCTGGCCATCGCCACTCTTGGGTTCGGCGAGATCATCCGGGTCACGATCCTGAATATCCAAGCCGTGGGGGGCGCCAGGGGTTTCATCGGCATTCCCGGCACCACCACGGCTTTCCTGGTGGTCTTCATCCTCGCCCTCTGCGTCCTGGCCACTCACCGTTTCGTCCTCTCCACGCACGGCCGGGCCCTTCTTTCCATCCGCGAGAACGAGATCGCGGCGGAGGCCATGGGAGTCAACACCACCCATTATAAAGTGCAGGCTTTCGTGGCCTCCTCCGCGGCGGCGGGCGTTGCGGGAGGGTTGTTCGCCCACTACCTTTCCTTCATCAACCCGAGTTCGTTCGACTTCATGAAATCCGTGGAGATCGTCATCATGGTGGTCTTGGGGGGCATGGGTTCCGTCTCCGGCTCCCTGATCGCGGCCTTCATCCTGACCTTCCTGCCGGAGGCCCTGAGGCCCATCCAGCAGTGGACCGGCATCGACCTGCGCATGGTCATTTATTCCCTGCTTCTGATCCTCATGATGCTCTGGAGGCCCAGGGGAATGTTCGGACGCAGGGAGCTTTGGGAATTATTTAAAAAACGTCCTTCCGCAAGCTGAATCCTTCTAGACATGCCAAAAAATCAAAAACAAAACTTTTTCGCCACGGATACATGGGATTCATGGGATTAAATAAATAAAAACCCAAATTTGGCAAATTTCAAAAAAATGTCGCTGGTGCTGATTTCCCCACTTTGAAAAAGGGGTATTTCGGTTTGTGGGTAACATACGGGTTTTTCCCTATGAGCGGTGTTGGACTGGGGGGTATTAGTCGTTCTCTGATTAATACGAAAAGGCTAACTTCCCCTTAATCCCCCTCTTTCAGAGGGGGAAACGCAAGTCAAACCGAGATTTGCCAAAGTTGAGTAAAAAATCTTATTTGTTCCTCTGCGCGCTGTCGAGGCAGGTCCATTCGTCGAGGCGCGAATGGACCTGTGGTGAAATTTTGAATTTTGATTGAGGTTTTAAAATTACTTGGATTGGTAAAGAGTCGGATAGTTGAGGGTGGCGGGGCCCATGACCGATGACGCACCCCCGGGAGAGTACTTGTAACCCGGAAAATTTTTCACGCCTTGAACATAGTTGGATAACCCCTTCGGAGTGGGCACCATCCTGACCAAGGGCAGGGTCTTCGGCTTGACGCCGGCTTGAACCGCGCGGCTGTTCGGCAGGGCCTTTCCAGTTTTCGCTTTAGTCATTGGGTTTTTTCCCGGAGCCGGTTTTTTATTGGGAAGAGGGTAATAATTGTTGACCGGGCCTTTCCCATTGACCCTCCGGTTGACCAGCTCCTTGGTAATGGCGGACGGACCTTTGTTCGGGTTTTTTTTAAAGGAAATTTTCCTGGAAAATTTCCCCGAATTGAGAATGACCGGAGTCAGAGCCTCTTGGGCCAAGACCGCGTTAGAGAATAGGAATAGGACCACGACCCAGAAAAGTTTTCTCAAGAATTTCCCCCGCGATATTGGACGAAAAAAGTTTTTGAATGATTGCGCATGACCATGTTAGGTCCGGCCGATTCAAGGGTCAAGTTTTGGATACCCGTTTACTCAAAGCGTATCCTGACCATAAACAGATTTTACGAATTAATCCGTGGTTTAAAATCAATACCCCCTGGCGAAAATATATTCCCATTAAGGATGATCCAGCGCATAAATCGGCAACCCCCTCCTTGGATATTCTTTTCTCGTAAACTCCAAAAACGCCAAGGAGAGGCCATGCGATTCCGAACCACAAAATACTCCAGGGAATTTCAGAAACCATTGTTTCTCATCTGGCCGATCTATGGGGCCCCCTCATCCTCTTGGAAAGCGGGGAAAAAGCCCTCTAAAACCGCTGAATCCAAAAAGCTAGCGCGGCAGGGCGGAAGTCCGGCCCAAACCCTCTTTTGGAACGCCGGGAAAACCTCTAATAACTAAAACTAATTCCGCCGCTTTTCGTTTATTCCCATTATTTCCCTTCTTGGATTTTTCAAAAAAAACCCTATCCTATTAGGCCTTGTCCCCCCGGGCTGCTCTTTTACCCCCAACAGGCCGGTGGAATCTGAAAGGAAGCGCTTATGTCGTCCCATAAGAATAAAAAAAAGGAAGGCAAAACAGGCGAGCCGAAGGAATACCTGGATTCGAAAATCTTGATGCCGGTGGGTTTCGTGGGACATGGCGCTCCCACCCTGGCGGTTGAGGATAACGAAATCACCCAGGCCTGGAAGGCTTGGGGGGAATCCCTGCTGGACCCCGAGGAGGGCCGAGAGGCAAGACCCAAGGCCGTCCTGGTCATATCGGCCCATTGGGTACAATGGCCCCCGCATCTGGGCCCCTTGAGCGAAGTCCCTTTGAACTACGACTTCTACGGCTTTCCCGGGGAGCTCTACGACCTGGAATATAACGCTCCCACCGCGCCTTTATTGGCCAAGTTGATCATGGGGCTCTTGGAAAATATCGGTTTGAAGCCAGCCACCCTTTCGGACCGGGGCCTGGACCACGGAGCCTGGGTCCCCTTGCTTCACCTGTTCCCCCGAGCGGGTATCCCCGTTCTCCAGGTTTCCATCCCCACCGGGGCCTCCTTTTCGGAGTACATGGCCTTGGGCAAAGCCCTGGCTTCCCTGCGGTCCAAGGGAGTCTTCATCCTGGGAAGCGGAAATATCACGCACAACCTGGGCTTGGTGGATTTTAGCGACCGGGCCGCAGCGCCCCCCGATTGGGTATCGGGGTTTGACAATTGGGTGAAGGAGACCCTTCTGCGATTTGACCTGAAGACCCTGTCCAATTATATGGAAGCCCCTGGCGGCCCCCAATCCCACCCCACCGATGAGCATTTCACCCCTCTCCTGGTAGCCGCCGCCTCGGCGGGCACCCGTGGCAAACCCAAGGTGCGCTTTCCCTTCGAGGGATTCGACTACGGCATGCTGTCCATGAGGTGCGTGGAGTTCAGGTGAAGTAATTCTTTTGTGAACACCCATAGCCATTTTGATTAAACGCTCATTCCTTTAACGCCGGTTCCTTTTCTTCCAATAACCGGGTTTACGAGCCAAATGCATGACAGCCCATACAAGGATATCCTGTTTTTCTCTCTCATATATCAAGCCGTAGGGAAACAACTTCAACAGGTGGCGGCGCAAGGGTCCCCTTTCCGGTGTCAAGGAAGGCCATGCGTCGGGATGGGACTGTATTTTTTCCAGTGCTTTTTCCACTCCCTCAAGAAAAAGCAGACCCAAACCGGGCCGTTGGGTCTCGTAATAATCGAAAGAAGCCTCCAATTCCGCGACAGCTTCCAGATGGAAACGGATCATTTGGTCTTTTGGCGGAGACTGGCAAATACTTTTTTGGCGGGAATGAGTTTTGATTTGCCTTCTAGGTAGTCACGGCGGCGGCTTTCCGCTTCCCCGATCCAAGCTTTGAGTATTTCCGGATCTTCGGTCCCGTATAACAAGGAAGGCTCAGCGGCAAAATGAGTACTTTTGGTTTCGGCAATCCGCTCCTCGAAACTATCTTCAGTTAATTCAGTCAGCAGTGCTACAGGTTTCCCCTTGCTCATAAGCACGATTTTCTTCTCCTTTCGGAGGTCCTCCAGCACCTTGCCGTAATGAGTTCTCATTTCACGAACCTGATGGAATTTCATCTTCCCTCCCGTGGCCGATTTGTAGCCATATCGATCCTATTATGGTAACATTCCGAAGGAATAGAATCAAATCAAGCCGGAGGAATCAGTAACCTCATCCGGCCTCAAAACCCGCTGACGTAAGGAAGCCGCTTGGCGACCTCGGCGGTCTTGCCGACGTTGGCCAAGAGTAAACCTGTTGAATCCCAAGTCCCATTGATAAGGGCGTTTCGTTTGGACTCATGGATTTCGAATTTTAAAACTTCTTTCCCGTCTCCGAACAAAGTCATCTTCTCCAAATCCACGGCAAAGGCGGTATTCGGGTTATCTTTGACCATCTTTTGAAGGCGTTGGATTCCCGCCTGGGGCGCCGTCATGGTGGGAATGCCCAGCATGGTGCAATTGCCCGCGAATATCTCCGCGAAGGACTCCCCCAGGATGGCCTTGATTCCCCAGCGCATGAGGGCTTGCGGGGCGTGCTCGCGCGAGGAGCCGCACCCGAAGTTCTGGTTCACCACCAAGAGGCAAGAGCCCTGGTATGGGGCCATATCAAAGGGATGACCCTTTGTTTTTCCCCGGGAGTCAAAACGCTCGTCAAAAAATGGGTACTTTCCCATGTTGGTGAAGGTGATTTCCTTCAAATACCTGGCCGGAATGATGCGGTCGGTATCAATGTCATTTCCCTCAACAGGAATAGCCCTTCCCTCGATCTTAGTAATTTTGTTCATAAATTCCTCCTCAATTTCACCACAGCCGCCTTTGGCGGCACAGAGACTCAGTTTAATTTTTAAGAATTAAATTTTTCCCTTGCTCTTTTTTCCCATCTCCCAAAACAATCCGAGATTATTTCATAAATTCCCTGACGTCGGTGACATACCCCTCAACCGCGGCGGCCGCCACCATGGCGGGACTCATCAACATGGTCCTCCCGTCCTTGCTTCCCTGCCGCCCGATGAAATTACGGTTCGACGAGGAGGCTGAGATTTCCCGGCCTTTGAGTTTGTCGGGATTCATGGCCAGGCACATGGAACAGCCGGCCTCCCGCCACTCGAAACCAGCCTCAGTAAAAATCTTGTGAAGCCCCTCTTTTTCCGCCTGGGCCTTCACCTGTTGGGAGCCAGGCACCACGAAAGCCCGAACCGTCTTGGAAACTTTCCGCCCCTTGGCCACCTTGGCTGCCTCCCTCAGATCGCTGATTCGGCCGTTGGTGCAGGAACCGATGAAAGCCACGTCGATGGGAGTTCCCTTGATCGGGGCGCCAGGTTTCAAATCCATGTGCTTGTAGGCCAATTCCACCGTTTTGGCCTCATCGGCCGAGAAGCGGCCGACTTCGGGAAGCTTTTGGTTCACGCCCACGGACTGGTCCGGCGTAATGCCCCAAGTCACGATGGGCTCTATATCCGAGGCCTCGAAATTCACTACGTCGTCATACTGGGCGTCCTTGTCGGAAACCACTGATTTCCAATAGGCGAGGGCCTTGTCCCATTTGTCCCCGGAAGGGGCGTGAGGCCGGCCTTTCAAGTAGTCAAAGGTAGTCTGGTCCGGGTTGACGTAGCCCACCCTGGCCCCGCCCTCGATGGCCATGTTGCAGACCGTCATGCGCTCCTCCATGCTCATGGCGTCAAACACGGTTCCACCGTACTCATAGGCGTAGCCGATGCCTCCCTTCACCCCCAGCTTTTGGATGACATAGAGGGTGACGTCCTTGGCCGTGACACCCGGCTTCAATTTTCCGTTCACGTTGACCCGGCGCACCTTCAAGGCGTCCATGGCCAGGCACTGGGTGGCCAAAACATCCCTGACCTGGGAGGTGCCGATGCCGAAGGCGAGGGTCCCGAACGCCCCATGGGTGGAGGTATGCGAGTCCCCGCAGGCGATGGTCATGCCAGGCTGGGTCAATCCCATTTCAGGTCCCACGATATGGACGATTCCCTGGCGGCCCGTGTCGAACCCGAAGAACTGAATCCCGTACTTCTTCACGTTCTTTTCGATGGCACCCATCATCTGCTCAGCCTCGGGGTCCGCGAAGGGCCTGGCCTGGCTCTGGGTGGGGACGATATGGTCCACGGTGGCGAAGGTCCTTTGGGGATAGGCCACCTTGACCCCCTTTTCCCCGACCATATCGAAGGCCTGGGGGCTGGTCACCTCGTGGATGAGGTGCAAGCCGATGAAAAGCTGGAACTGTCCCGTGGGAAGCTTGTCCACGATGTGCGAATCCCAGACTTTGTTG
Organism: candidate division FCPU426 bacterium; assembly: GCA_963796105.1. Classification (GTDB taxonomy): domain Bacteria; phylum Oederibacteriota; class Muellerivitia; order Muellerivitales; family Muellerivitaceae; genus CAWCKJ01. Next base: position 1,397,501 of record CAWCKJ010000004.1, on the reverse strand, counting down.
TAGAGAGTGCCTTTTGCCATAATGACCTCCAAAGCGTTTTCACCACGGGCCGCCTTCGGCGGCGCACAGAGTTCACGGAAAGATTTGTTTTAAAGCAACTATGGAAAATATAGGACGAAAAGTCATATTTGTATAAGATATAGTTACTATATTAAATATAGCTTTATACTATAATTTTCTTTAGGACATTAAAATTTTAACTGTCAACGACTCTTCGCTGCGATGCGAAGAGTTCTGTGTGGCGCGAAGCGCCGCTGTGGTGAAAGACTTGAGGCTTTTATGGAAACCCATCAGTTGCGATATTTCCTGGCTGTGGCGCAAACGGGCCGATTCACGAGCGCGGCTAGGGCTTGCAACGTATCCCAGCCTTCCTTGAGCATCCAAATCGCGAAACTTGAGGACGAATTGGGCGGACCTCTTTTCGAACGGACCCGGAAGGGTGGAAACCTCACGGCCAGGGGTGAAACCTTCCTGCCCCGGGCCAAGGCCATCCTGCAGGAAATGGAATCCGCCCGCGAGGACGCCAAAGCCCTGACGGGACTCACCCTGGGCAAGGTCAGCCTTGGCTGCATGCCCACGACCGGTGCCCACTTGCTCCCCCCCATTCTCACGGCGTTCCGGAAGGCCTACCCGAAGATTCAGGTCCAGTTGAGGGAGGAATCCTCGCCCAACCTGGCCCTGGCCCTGGAACAAGGAGAGGTGGAATTGGCGATCATGGATGAGGCGGGATTAAGGCCCGGCTTGGACCAAAAAACCATTTTGGCCGAGGAACTTCTCCTAGCCCTTCACGCCAAGCACCCCCTGGCGGGGAAAAAAACCCTGGCCCTCAGGCAAGTTTCGGAAGAACCGTTCATTTTGATGAAGACAGGCCATGGATTCCGTCAGATCACCCTGGACCTTTTCCGCCAAGCCGGTCTGGAGCCCAAGGTGGTTTTTGAGAGCGCGGGAATCGAGACAGTGCAGGCCTTGGTGGCCTCGGGTTTGGGCATCAGCCTGGTGCCCAGGATGGTGGCGAGTTTTCCCGGAGTGGCCTATTCGGTCATTTCACAGCCCAAAGCCATCCGCACCCTTTCTCTGGCTTGGCGCAAAAAAGGAAAACTTTCTCCTGCCGCCGAGGCATTGAGAAAAGTTATTTTCGGGACTTTGCCAAGTTTAGGAAGTTAAATTAAATATTTGTTGAAATACCTTTTGGAGGAGGAAGCCATGGCAACATCCTTGAAGAACGAGTCAAAGACCATCCATATTTCCAGCCGAGGCAACAGCCATATTCAGGATGTGACCGGGGAGGTTCAGGAATTCCTGTCTTCCATTAAGTGCCGGCAGGGCATCGTCACCATCTCGGTAGTGGGTTCCACCGCCGGCATCACCACCATGGAATTCGAGCCGGGTTTGGCGCAGGATATCCCCGAGATGCTGGACAAGATCGCCCCTCCGGGAAGGTACCACCACGATGACACTTGGCAGGACGGTAACGGCCATTCCCACCTGCGTTCTTCCCTGATCGGAACCAGCCAAACCTTTCCCGTGTTGGAGGGCCAGGCCGCGCTGGGGACTTGGCAGCAAATTGTGCTGATTGATTTCGACAACCGGTCCCGCAAGCGCCAGGTCGTACTCCAGTTTCTCGGGGAGTAGACTTCTTTTGATTAATAAGCCTTTAAAAGTTCCAGCATTTTTCTGTCAAGCTTGTGACCTTCAAAGTCCTCGTAATCCACATCCTCGCGGCCGCTGTCCAGGAATCCGAAATCCCCCCGGAAATTCCATAAGGCCCAGCCCCATCCCGCTTCCTTCCAAAGTTCCAGGTGATCCCGCATGGAGGCCAGCGCGACCCCGTGGGGCGTGCGGTTGTAAACGCCCCATTCCCCCACGAACACCCCCACCTCCCGAGCTTCCAGTTCCTTCCAGGGCTCGATGAATTCCCTCTTGAGCCAAGCGCGATCCAACCGTTTCCCTTCCTTCTCCAGCGGCCAGGTGGGTTTGGGGTGCCGCCCCCCGCCCGGCGCCCAGGCCGCGAGGTAATGGCTCACTTCCATGGGCTGATAGCCCCGGGTGGCCTGGGCCACCTTTAAGGGGATCAGTTCCGGCACCGGACGGTTCCCCACTTCCGTGCCGTCCGCGATGATAAGGCGTTGGGGATCCTCCGAGCGGATGGCCGCGGCCATGAGCGTTACGACTGCGGCATAGTCGGCGTTAGACACCTCATGGGGCTCGTTGAAGAGATCGAAAGTCATTTCCTGGTTGGGGATTCCCCGGAAACGCTTGGCGAAAAAGGCCCAGTGGGCCGCGCAAACCTCCTGGGCTTCCCGGTCGGTCCAAAGGTTCCGGGATTCCTTGGGAAGGTTGATGCAGTATCCGGGAGCGCGGTGAAAATTAACGCAGGCGTGGAGACGGTATTTTTTCGCCCAGGCCAATGCCTGGTCGATTTCCCGGAAAGCATCCGGATCGATCTTTTCCCAATCGCCGTCCTTGATCCAGAAACGGTAATCCAGGGGAAACCTCACGAAATCGAAACCCAACTCTGCGATCATGCGAAAATCCCACTCCAGGAAAGCCCCGAAATTGGATTGCTTGTGGAAGGAATAGCGGCCCAAAAGGTTGAAACCCCGCCAGCGGGGAAGGCGTGAGAAAGTGGGCGTGGAGAGGGCGGGTACGCTCATGGTCTTTTTATGGCTCCATTTGCCGGATCAGGAAAGCCTCGATTTTTTCCAAATCGCCCTTGTTGACGGCCAACGGCCGCAAATCGGCGTGATGGATGACCCGGCCCATCTCGGTGAAATTCTCGACATGGTTCACCTGGGCCAGGAACTTGAGGACCGCATGGTACTGGGGAAGGTGCAGGCCAACTTCCGCAAGGGATCCTTTACTGATGGGCTCATAGGCCAGGAGGGAAAGGCCTCCCGTGGATATGTCCCGGGCCGCGGCGTGCCAGAGGGATGATTTTTCGGAGGCCCCCGCCATGATTTCCATGGTGGTGGCCTTGTAGTGGGAATGCCCGAGGATTTTCTTGGAATCCTTGGGGTCCACTAGGCGGTAATCCACCTTCAAGGTGGCGATTACCCTGTCCTTGAGCTTTTTTTCCATCCAGGCCGTCTTGAAATCCACTAGGTCTCCTTAGTAAACATCCGAACGCTTGTTGCTCTTTGGGCAGTATCTTCCAAAGCCATTGGAAGTCAAGGGCCTGAGGAATGAGTTGATTTTCGCCTTATCAAACGGGAAAGATTCAGAAAAGGTTAGGAAATGAAGTTACACAATTCACAAAAAATGAGGGGAAGCCGGAAACAGCCTCAGGCAGGCTCCTGAGGCCCTGACTGAAGTTTTAACTTGAATAAATAAGTCTCAATCCGATTGAGGTCCGCCTGGTTGATGGCGACGGTTTGGACACCCGCCCGGTAAATATTCCGGCCCAACTCGACGAATTTATCCGTGTGGGCCACCTTGGCCAGGAATTTCAGGATGGTGTTGTATTGGGGCAGGTGAAGCCCTATCTCCACCAACCCGCCCGATGAAAAAGGCTGGTCGCTAATCAAGGCCAAGCCCCCCATGGAAATATCCCGCGTGACGGCATGGTAGAGGGGGGACGACTTGGCCAGTTCAGGCATGTGGTCAATGGTGGTATGGCTGTAATGGACGTGGTCCAGGATCTTCTTGGATTCCTTGGGGTCCACTACCCGGAAATCGACTTTCAGGGTGGCGACAACGCGCTCGTGCAGTCTTTTCTCGACCCAACCCGTTTTCATGGACATGAGACCCACCCCCCAAAAAAACCTCATCCCTGAAGGTGATCAATTACCTATTTCCCTTTCAGGAAAAAACCGTGACCTTTTTTCTAGTAACATTTTACCACCAGGAGGAGTCATAAATCCCTCACTAAAATCCTGTCATCTTTCTTATTTTAAAATGCCGCATCACCTATCCTGAAATTTTCTAAAGCAAAGATGCCCTGGCCAGAAATCAAACAATTTTTCATCTATTCCCGCTATTGATAATGGGGTTTTGAATCCAAGCGGGATAAAATTCCACAGGCGGCCAAAACCATGGTAGTGCCTAGGATGAAATGGGGGGTTAAAGGCTCATTCAAGAAAAGCAAGCCAAAGAGGGCTGCCAAAACCGGTACGGTGAGGGACAAGAGTGTTCCCATGGCCAGGCTGGTGTAACCATAGCCTTGGGTGAACAAAAGCTGTGCCCCCATGGCGCAGGCTCCCATGGCCAGCAGGATTTCCCACCCGCCGGTCGTCAGTGGAGTCCAATGGTTGAAACCGCCGGAAGGCCCAAATAACAGGAACAAACCTGATATCAGGAACCCGAAAAAGGTGAAACTCCCGAAAACCGTCAGGGCGTTGTCGGTCCGGCGGGCCTCCCTGGTGGCCGCCACCGCGGCGCCGGCCACGATACCCGAAAAAATGCCGGTCAGGTCGCCCCAATTCAAACTCTCAAACTTCGACCCCAGGACCAGGAACACCCCCAGTCCCGCCAAGGCCAACAGGAATCCCAATCCCCGAGGAGCTTTTCTTTTCAAAAAAATCACCGCGAAGACGTTGGCCCAAATGGTGTAGGTATAGTTAAAGAGCGTGGCTTTCCCCGCGGTCGTCCATTGAAGCGTGAAGAAATAAAGGAATACGGAAGATCCCCCGCAAAAGCCCCGCCAGATCAAAGCCTTGGTATTGACCGGTTTGAGGGGCTGTACTCCCGCGCCAGCCAAGGCCAGGATACCGAGGGTGGCGAAAGCGAAGCGAAAAAAAGTCGTTTGGGTCGAGGAATATCCCTGGGTGTTTCCCCACTTGACCAGGATTGGGAGGAACCCGAAAAATAGGTTTCCTGTCATCATGAGAAGAACGCCGTTTTTCTTAAGGCTCATAAATATTTCAGGATTTTTCCCAAATCCCGCCCCTTGAGTTCCTTATCCGCCTTACCCTTTAAAAAACCGTCATGATTTACCGCGATCCGAAATCCCGCCGTCTTGAAGACCTCCCGATCCGACCGACTGTCGCCCAAGGCCACGGTTTCCGAAAGGGGAATGGAAAATTTTCGTGCCATTCCTTTGAGGAAAAGGGATTTCTCGTGCTCCTGGAAAATTTTCATTCCCTTACCCGTGATGACACCCCCGCGGATTCCCAATGACGTTCCACGCACCTCGTCAAAACCATACCAATCCTGGAAAAACTTGGCCGCGAACTCATAACCCAAGGTAGATAGAGCAGTGTAATAGCCTTTCTTTTTCAGGGTCCGGACGGTAAAACCAATTCTCCTCATCTTAGGGATAGCGCGCAGGGCTTTTTCGATGTCCCTCGTTTTCCAGTCCTTCATCCGGGCCGTGACTTTCCGGGCCAGGGTCAAATGGTCGGTCTGCTCGCGCAGCCAGTCTGATTCCAGTTCCTTGAAAAAAGGCTCTTGCCCCATTTTTCGGAAGAGAAACCTGGTGGTGGACACGCCCCAGGTCAAAGTGCCGTCGAGATCGAATAGGATGATGCGTTTGGGTTTCAACAGAACTTTCCTTGGTTAGGTTGTGAAAGGCACTAATAAAAGACAATGCCGGTTCATTTTCAAGAAGAATCGGTCTTCAAGCTTAATACTTCCAACAGGAAAGCATTCACCACAGGCTGCCCAAGGCAGCGCACAGATGCACAGAAAGAAAATGCTCCATAATTAAAAGGAATTAAAATGTCTCATGGTGTTGTTGGTAACGCCACTTTCGCAAATCCTCAATTTTGTTAGAGTCTCTCAGTTTATACGGTCGAACTCATTTATAAAGCCGGCCTGATGTAGTGATAAAATCATTTTTGTTCAACTCAAATGGGCCTTGGAGGTTCAGCATCAAAAATATTCAACCCGCCGCCATTCGAAAACGTTGGTGGATTCCTATATTGTTCGTGGGTTTCTTGGCTATTTCATCCCACATCCAGGCCGAAGATGGCTACCGGCTCTGGCTTCGTTATGACCAGGTGAAAGATTCCAGCCTGCTGAATTCATACCGCCGCTCCTTAACCTCTATCGTGGTGGAAGGAACGACGGCTACCGAGAAAATCCTTCGGGACGAACTTCAACAGGGACTCAAGGGATTCTTGGGAAAAGATATCCCTATCCGGGAGGAAATCCTGAATGGCTCCCTATTGGTCGGCACTCCCCAAACCTCCCCCTTCGTGGCCCAAATGAAGGAGGCGCGAAGGCTTCAAGCTTTGGGAAAGGAAGGTTACCTGATCCAATCCTGCGAGATGGAGGGCCGCCACTTCACCCTGATTGCTTCCCAGACTCCCTTGGGTTGTCTCTACGGCGCCTTCCACCTTCTCCGGCTCCTGGGCACCCGCCAGTCCATCGAGAATCTGGATATCGCTGAAAAACCCGCCCTGAAGCGCCGGATGCTGGACCACTGGGACAACCTGGACGGCACTATTGAAAGAGGTTATGCGGGTAAATCCCTCTGGCGCTGGAATGATCTGCCCGCCCGGGTCGATTCCCGAGTGAGGGATTACGCGCGGGCCTGCGCCTCCATCGCTTTGAACGGCGCGGTCCTGAACAACGTGAATGCCAATCCCCTGATTCTGAAAACCGAATACCTCAAGAAAACCGCTTCCCTTGCGGACGCACTGCGCCCATACGGCATCCAGGTGTACCTTTCCGCCAACTTTGGAACTCCCAAGGCTTTGGGGGACCTTCCCACCGCCGACCCCCTCGACCCCTCGGTACAAAAATGGTGGATCCAAAAAGCCGATGAGATTTACAGCCTGATCCCGGATTTCGGCGGTTTCTTGGTCAAGGCCAACAGCGAGGGCCAACCCGGACCCAACGATTACGGACGGACCCACGCGCAGGGGGCGAATATGCTGGCCAAGGCCTTGGCCCCCCATGGGGGTATCGTGATGTGGAGGGCTTTTGTTTATTCACCCAAAGTGGACCATGACCGGATTAAAAGGGCTTACCAGGAGTTCACGCCCTTGGACGGCAAATTCCTTCCCAATGTTTTCCTCCAGGTCAAATATGGTCCTCTGGATTTCCAGCCCCGTGAGCCCTTCCACCCCCTGTTCGGCGGAATGCCGAAAACTTCATTGGCCGCCGAATTACAGGTCACCCAGGAATACCTGGGCCAATCCACGCATTTGGTTTACCTGGCACCGTTATGGAGGGAATTCCTGGACGCTGATACCTATTCCACGGGACCCGGCTCGACAGTGAAAAAAGTCGTGGAAGGCAAGCTCAACAACCATAAGGACAGCGTTATCTCGGGCGTGGCCAATACCGGAGATAACCGGAACTGGTGCGGTCATCCCTTCGCCCAGGCCAACTGGTACGCCTTCGGCAGGCTGGCTTGGAACCCGGATTTAAGCGCGGAGGCCATTGCCCGGGAATGGGCAAGCTTGACCTGGGGCGTGAAACCCCAAATCACGGACCCAATCGTAACCATGATGATGGCTTCCCGGGAGGCTTTCGTGGATTACGACAGCCCCTTGGGGCTCAACGGGGTGACCGACCCCCACATCCATTACGCGCCCATGCCCTGGACTTTCGATCCCCAGCACGAGGATTGGTCCTCGACTTATTTCGTCCATGCCGACCCAAGGGGCCTGGGCTTCGACCGCACCCTCAAGGGAAGCGCCGCGGTCACCCAGTACCACACCCCCTTATCGGGGAAATTCAATTCCCTTAATACCTGCCCGGAGAAATACCTTCTCTGGTTCCACCACGTGCCTTGGGAACAAATGATGAAGTCCGGGAATACCTTTTGGGAAGAACTATGCGGGAAATACCAGGGGGGGGTTAAAGAGGCTATGAGCCTTGAAAAAGATTGGGAAGGACTCAAAGGCAAAGTGGATGGGGAAAGATTCCAAACAGTCTCCAGCAAACTGCGCCAACAGGTCCAGGATGCCCAACAATGGCGGGATCAATGCCTAAAGTATTTCCAAACCTTCAGCCAAAAACCCATTCCAACGCCAGGATTTAACTTTCCCCTAGGGGAAAAACTACCCACGGCCAAATAAGTAAAGATGGACTGAGGCCGTTCTTGTAAATAGGGTTTTAGGATGAAATCCTGTATAAAGGTTCCCGAATCCTAGACCATGTTCTGGATCAGGGCCGTGCCGAACTCCGAGCACCTCGCTTCTTTCGCGCCCTCCATGAGCCTGGCGAAATCGTAGGTCACCACCTTGTGTCCGATGGTTTTTCCCAAGGATTTCACGATGAGGTTCGCGGCATCCAGCCATCCCAAATGCTCCAGCATCATGACTCCCGAGAGAATGACCGACCCCGGGTTGACCTTATCCAGGTTGGCGTACTTGGGCGCCGTCCCGTGGGTGGCCTCGAAGATGGCGTGTCCCGTGACATAGTTGATGTTTCCGCCCGGGGCGATGCCGATGCCTCCCACTTGGGCGGCTAGGGCATCGGAAAGATAGTCTCCGTTGAGATTCAAGGTCGCGATCACGTCAAAATCCTCGGGCCGGGTGAGCACCTGCTGGAGGGTTATGTCGGCGATGGCATCCTTGACCAGGACCTGGCCCGCGGGAGGCTTTCCTCCGCAGTCATCCCAACCCACAGCGCGCCCGGCAAATTCCTTCCTCACCAGGGCATAGCCCCAATCGCGGAAGGCTCCCTCGGTGAATTTCATGATGTTTCCCTTGTGCACGAAAGTGACGCTTTTTCTTTTTTTCTTGATGGCATATTCCACCGCCGCGCGCACCAGCCGCTCGGTCCCTTCCTGGGACACTGGCTTGATGCCGATTCCGGAAGTCTGGGGAAACCGGATTTTCTTGACACCCATTTCCTTCTGCAGGAACTCTATGACTTTCTTGGCCTCGGGCGTTTCCGCCTGCCACTCGATGCCGGCGTAGATATCCTCTGTATTTTCCCGGAATATGACCATGTCCACTTTCTCCGGGTGCTTGACCGGCGAGGGAACCCCCTGGAAATACCTGACAGGACGCAGGCAGACGTAGAGGTCCAGCATCTGGCGCAAGGCCACGTTTAGGGACCGGATACCTTTCCCCACGGGCGTCGTCAAGGGCCCTTTGATTCCCACCAGGTATTCCCGGAAGGCTTCCACCGTGTCGTCCGGAAGCCAGTTCTGGAACTTGTCGAAAGCGGTCTGTCCCGCGTAAACCTCGAACCAGGATATTTTCTTTTTTCCGCCGAAGGCCTTCTGCACAGCCGCGTCAATGACCCTTACCGACGCGTGCCAGATGTCCGGCCCGGTTCCATCCCCTTCGATAAACGGGATCACCGGATGATCCGGGACAGCCAATACCCCGTTTTGAATGCTGATCTTCTCCCCTTGCGGCGGTTTCACGTTTTGGTAGGTGTGAGACACAAGATCTCCTTTAAGGTTGGATTGGGTGTTCAAATGAAGCGTGGGCAGTTTAAAACCAGGGAGCGAAAGCGTCAAGAAAGAGGAAAGTGACTTGGTTACGAGGCAGTTACCGGAAGATCCTTGAAATCAGCCGTCTTCAAACCATGTTTAATCATCTTTCTTTGGAAGGTTTTCAGGCTTAACCCGGAACTTTGGGCGGCCTTCGCTAGACGGCCCCCTGACTTAGTCAGGGCGTCCACCAGGAAGGCTTTTTCAGTCAAACTCAATTGGTCACCCAGTTTTCCGACTTGCGGGGCGCAGACGGGCAGATCCAATTTCTCGATTTTGGGTCCGGTGGCCATGAGGCAGGCGCGCTCAATCAGGGTTTCCAGTTCCCGGAGGTTTCCGGGCCAGGAATAGGACATCAATTGGTTGAGAGCGTCTTGAGTCAGGTTCTCAGCGGGAGAGCCCGTCACGACCTTGTAGGTTTCAATGAAATGCTGGGCTAAAAACGGAAGATCTTGCCGCCGGTCCCTCAAGGCGGGCAGACAGAGAATATGGGAAGCAAACCGATCATAGAGTCCCGGCAAGACGGCCTTTTCCCGCGTCAAGCGCTGTAGATCCATCCTCGTTCCCGCAACAACCCGGGGGGAGCCGGTGCCTGCCGGCTCGGAAAGTTTTCCATCCAGAATCTTCTGGTCCCTCTCGCTCAAGAGGTCAAAATTGTCCAGGAAAAGGGTTCCTCCCGAGGCTTTTTGCCACTCCCCTCTTTCCCCGAACAATCCCCCCTGATCCCCGCTGCCGGTCGGATTCTCGCAGTGATAGACCCGGAAGGGGCCGAAGGAACGCGCGCTTCTTTGATGGAGGGCTGAGGCGAAGGACTTTTTCCCTGTACCTCTCTCTCCCTGGACCAGAACCGGGACGTCGTCCAAAGCGCACTGGGCCATCTGGTCAAATATCCAGCCGAAGGTCCTGTCCCGGCTGAGAATATTCCCCGCCCCCCGGGACAAGGGGGCTCCCTTGGAAAGACTGGTAATATCCTTGACGATCTCGACAGCGAACTCGGGCTTTTTACCGTCGGTCTTCAAGGGAAAAACGGAAACCTGGAAGTCGCGCAGGTTCCCGTCGGCGGATAAGGTGCAATAGCCTACTTGAGGTTCCCCGCTCTCAAAAACCTTCTTCGTGTTGCAGAAAAAGCACCGGTCCTTGAAGCCGTTGATGACCTGGTGGCAGGGCCTTCCCCGCACCTCGTTCAGGTCCTTTTGAATCTTATCCCGGGCGGCTTGGTTGGCAAATACAACCCTGAATTGGTCATCGATAATCTTCACCGAATCCGGCATCCCGTCCAGGACCTCGCGTAGGAATGGAGCCTTCATGTAAAGGGCAGCTGGCCGAAAACGCCTCGGGCTCATTCGGCCAATTCCCTTCCCTGCATCTGGCTCGTGTTCACTCTTTAATTTTTAGAACTAGATGCGATGGCGGCGGAAACGGGGGCCATAACCGGCTCAGCTTTTTCCACGGCCGGAACTGGGGAGAAATGTTTCATTCTCTTCTTGATCTCGAGGATTTCCTTGCGCATCAAGACCAGTTTGTCCGCTAGTTCCTGTTCCTCGCCAAATACTTCTATGGCTTTTTCCAATAGCTTGAGGGCTTCCTGATGGCAGACCGCCTCATCCTGGATGACGGAATTGAAATCCCTCGCGCCGTATTCCCTGGAAGCGTCCAGGGCCAGAGTCACCGGAATACCGGTAAGCTCAAAGAGGGTGTGTACCACGATCTGGTAGTGCTTTTGAGCCAAGGCCTGAAGCTGCCATACGGCCTTGACGGAATTCTCATCGTCCGGGCCGATGCTGGCGGTCGCCGTGGAAAGGTGCAAAACCCGGCGGTAGAAGACATCCAAGATCTGGAACAAATAGGAAGCCTTGCGGAGGACGATCTTCCGGATGTGGGTCTTGTTGTTCAATAACACCCGAACCTCGTTCAACTTCAACTCGCATTTTTCCAAGAGCTCGCGGTTGGCGCGCGCGTCCCTGGGACTGATTCGGAGAGCCCGGCTTGCCAAATGCTGAACGTTCCTGCCGAGCGACTCCACTGTCTCGATGAGCTGAAAAAGCGAAAAATAAAAGTTCATAATATCTCCCCTTTATTTTGGACCTTACGTTTGAGGCATTGTTGTAGGTGATGAATTGTAGGCCAAAATTTATTATCAAAAGTATACCTCTTGTACCTTAATTGTATATATATATTTATTTAGACAACAAAATTATGGCTTAAATAAAAGAAAATTTGGTCTTTTTCTATATAAACGATGTTTACTGAAATATGTTTAAATGGCCATATTTGACCTTATTGTGTCAGTTTTTACACTTCTGTAACATCAATTGAATTATATCCTTTTCATGAAAATAGCCCACCTAAGTCGCGATTGGTTTTCGTGGGGCTTGTAATTAGCTCCCCTCTTTCCAATGATGACTTTTTCCATCAAATCATTAGAGGTGTTCCATGATCAAGAATGGCCAAAAAGCCCCAAATTTCGTGTTGGAAAACCAGGAGGGTGAAAAAGTATCACTGGAGGAATTCAATAGAAAAGAGGTCGTTCTCTATTTTTATCCCAAAGACATGACGCCCGGCTGCACACAGGAAGCCTGCGACTTCCGTGACAACTGGAAGGCCATCGAAAAAAAAGGCGTAGTGGTGCTGGGAGTCAGCGCCGACCCGGTTAAAAAACACTCGGCCTTCAAGGAAAAATACAAACTTCCTTTCACGCTTTTGTCCGACGAAGGGAAAAAGACGCTGAAAAAATACGGCGTGTGGCAAAAGAAAAAATTCATGGGCCGCGAGTTCATGGGCATTGTCCGCACGACCCTGATCATCGGCAAGGACGGCAAGGTGAAAAACATCTGGTCCCCCGTGAGCGTCAAGGATCACGTCAAGGAAGTTTTAGAGAATCTTTAAATCCGATTTCAGTCATACTTTAAGGCATCCTTCATAAAATTTGGAATGGACCATGATTCAACCTTACCTTGAGTACCATCCTCTTTTCGGCAGGAACGTCCGGATCCACGACTTTGCCACCGTCATGGGCCAAGTGGAGTTGGGGGACGATGTGAGCGTTTGGCCCTCCTGCGTCCTCAGGGGCGACTTGAATCTAATTCGAATAGGGACCAGGACCAATATACAGGATGGCTGTGTCTTCCATACCGACCGGGCTTGCCCCACCCTGGTGGGACAGGATTGCGTGATTGGACACCAGGCCTGCGTGCACGCCTGCCAAATCGGGAACCGCTGCCTGGTGGGAATCCATTCCACCATTCTCACGGGCGCTCAAATCGGGGATGAATGCGTGATCGGGGCGGGAGCCGTGGTGCCGGAGGGAAAAGTCATTCCCCCGCGCTCGCTCGTTCTGGGTTTGCCCGGAAGGTTTTCCCGGCAGGTCACCGATGAGGACGTCCGGAAAATATTAAAGGGCGTCGAGGAATACATGGTCCTGGCCCGACAATTGCCCCCTGTTTGAAAGGATCTTCCGCCTTCTGAATCCGGCGCTTCTAATACCTGCAGGCCAATTGCAAACCCAAGCCTTTTCCCTTTGGAGTCATGGCCTGAAGGCTGATCTCGGGCTTTCCTAACAACTCCAGGGTAATGAGGGTGGCCGCGTGGGTTCCCAAGGCGATCCAGGCTCTTTCCCTGGCGCCATTGTCGGAACTCGTGAGAAGTACCGCGAGGGGATAAACCGTCTTGGCGCCGCCTGCCAGATTCACCAGGAAAAGCCCGGTGTAATCGGGTTTCGCCGCCAGGAAAACCCAGCCCGCTGCGTCCACGGCCCCCGTGGAACAAGCGTAAAGGGTGGCTTTATCTTCCACCGCCTCGGTATAGGCCCAAGCGTAATAATCCGCGATGATCACGGGCAGAGTGATCTCCTCATCCTTGGGCCAAGCCTTGGAAAATGTGGCCATCCACAGTAAAAGCATCCCGAAAATCACGCCTGCGACCCGTTGCCCCTTTAAACACCGCTGGAAAACTTTCACTCGTCCCCGCTTTTTGGCGCAGAGGTCGGCGTTGCGGTAGGCAGAGGCGTTGGTGAAGGAGTGGGCGAAGAGGTGGGTGTGGGATTTATCCACTTTATGGCCACCGGTAAATTACTTTTGGGATATGTATAAAGGAATACCAAATCCGCGCTTGGTGATTGTTTTTGGCAATTGGGTTCCTCGTAAAGATATATCGGAATCGATATGGTGTAACAATCAGTATTGATTCCATCGCCATAGGATTTGGCTCTGGTACAAGAATCCGTCATGGGGATCGTCACGAAATAAGCCCCCAGGACGGTCCAATCAATGACCGGCTTGAGGTTGGAGGAAACCACCTGATTTTGATCCAACTGGGGGTTAATTTGCGACCAATAGAAGTCAAAATTCTGCTGGTCCTGGACATAGGCCCCGCCCTGCTGAACAAGAGTCACGGCATAGCTAGCCGTCGCCATGATGAGACGGCTGGGAACCATATGGGGAGTGCACTGGTCGATAGGACTTCGGCCATACTGCTCCACGGCGTTGGGCGGGGTCACCTGGACGTTTTCATCTAGGGAGACGCAACCCACTATAGCGGCTACCGCCACGATCACGGTCAAGAATAATAACTTTTTAAACGGACACATCATTTCCGCCTTTTATCCCGGGATGGGTTCTGATCATAACATCTCCTCGTCTTTTTTTCATAGTTGAAGATCTTCTTGCGTGCTGTTTTCGATAGGGTGATCCGATTTATCTTCCGTTGGATTTTCCTTAACAGGCCTGGCGTCCAGGACGAAGACTTTTCCCCGGGAGAGAACCCATTCCACCTCAGCGGGTTGGTTCCAACGTTGGGCCAGGCGCCGGGTCAATTTCACGGCCTCAAAAAGCTCGAAGCCCCTCAAGGGAAAAGACTTTGGAAAATAGTGCCAGGGATTATCCAAGAGCCCCCTGAACAACTTCCGGTTGGGGGAAAGGTTCAACTCCAGGACATCCCCCTCGGGAAGGGATGTCATCCGGACTTCCACGTCGGACAACCCCATGCCTTTCGGCGGGAAAGCCAGGCAGACCCCGACCGCCGAGACTTTGAGGGCTTTTTGAACGATGAAATAGTTCCCCCTCGCGGGGGCGAAAATCTCCTTGAACACCTGTTCGACGTTCATGGGTTTCAATCCCGCCAGGTTCTTTCGTTTGGAGCCCAATGCGTCGGAAGTCCTGACCCAAAAGGGGCCGTCCTCCAGGTCCTCCAGAGCCTGGCGCAGAGGTTCCATCGCCTTGTTCTTGGGCACACCGCCGCAGATGAAACCAGGCGAGGTTTCCCCGCCAAGGGGTATCAAATCGCTGAGGCGTCCCGCCAGCTTCCCAAAATGATCCCCATGTCCCTCGGTCAGGTTCATGAGCCAAACCCGGGGTGGCCTCAAGGACCTGCGGAAAGCACCCGCCAGAACCTCCAACCTCGGCGCGGCCCAAGCGCTGGCCCATGCCAGAAGTCCTCCGCTGACAAGATCCGGCAAATAATGGTAACCCAGGAAAAGGGTCGAGAGCCAAATCGCGGCTGTTAGGGGAAAACCCCAAGCGATGGAGCGCCGGTCGTGCTGGAACTGCCAGGCAAGCAGGTATCCCGAGAGGGCCCCGTGCAGGCTGGGAAAAACGTCAAACCTGGCTCCGAGGCCGTTGACCAAGGCCTGGGTAACCCAAAAAAAGACGCCACCTTGGACATCCGACCAATCCTGGGGAGAAGCGAACCTCGGCCCCACCGCGGGATAAACCAGGTAGCCCAAGAAACCCCCTGAATAGACCAGGATGAGCCCGAGCATGAACCTCTGGTAAAGCGCCCGCCTCAGGTAAATATGGTAAATAATCAATCCGATGAGCCAGACGAAAAGCCCCAGATAAAAAAAACTGAACAGGTCGGTCCATCCCGGCTTTCCTAGAAGCACCGTCTGGAAAGATGATGGTCCCTTCCCCAATAAATGAATGTCAACACTGTGGAGTTCCGCGTCAAAAAGCTGGGGATGAAGGACCGGCACGAGGGGTTTCATTAAGGTATAGCACAAAATCAGCCCCAGCCAGGGCCCCAGTCCCCTCGTCAGTCCAAGGAACCCGAAAGGAGGAGGTCGGCGCACTGAGACAAAATACATCCAGGCCACCCAAATGAGGCTGTTCACGCAGGCTGAAACCAGGGCGGGATTGGCCCCAGGACGATCCGCGAAAAAAGCCCCCAGGGAAAGGACAAAGAGAATCACGAAGAGACCGGAGGTCAATAGTTCGGATGGGGAAAAAACCCATAAATTTTTCCGGTAATGACTTTTGGAAAACAAAAAGAGTCTCCTTCGAGTTTTGGAAAAACGCCTTATCTTACCATAAGAGTATGGGGGGCCTGCGCCGGAGCATGCCTGGACTCAACATGAGCCATCTCGATGGGTTTGAACCGCCCTGTATATTTTCAGCCAGTGGGAAAACCCCGCAGAACATTCCTAAATGAAGACAACCAACGGACATTGACATTTAGGGCTTCCGTGCCCAATATAAACACCTAGAAATTTTTAAAAGGAGAAAGTCCATGGCCCTCTTTACCCAAGACAAAACCATTCCCTCCAGCGTCGTGGGGGAAAATGTCGAAATCCGTTTGGATTTCCTGCAAAAAGTCTATTCCCTGTTTCTTTTGGGACTCGGAGTCGCTATCGGGGGAGCGTTTCTCACCCTGGCCAATCCCGGTTTCGCCTCCGCGGTTTTACATCACTTTTTCATCGGCACCATCCTCTATTTCGGGGTTTTTTTCCTGTGCATGGCTGTCCGGAAAACACCCGGGATCAACATCCTTGCCCTTTTATCTTTTACTTTTGTCAGCGGTATTTTCATCGCACCCTGCCTCATGGTGGCGGCCTTAAGAACCGGGGGAACCTATGGGGTCATATATGAGGCGGGGTTGATTTCAGGAAGCATCTTCGTGGGCCTGACCGCCTACGTCTTCATCACCAAAAAGGACTTTTCTTTTCTCAGCGGGATAGTTTGGACGGGGATTTGGGCCGTGGTCGGAATCGGGGTCGTCCTTATGGTCATGCAAGCGTTCGGATACCAAGTAGACGCGGCCAGTCTGGCCCTCGCCTGGATTTCCTCGGTTCTGTTTTCCCTATTCATCCTCTACGACACTTCAAGGATTCTTAGGACTCATGAGCCCGACGAGTACGTCAGCGCAGCCCTCTCCCTATACCTGGATTTTCTCAACCTGTTCCTTGCGATCCTTCGCATTCTATCCAGCAACCGGCGTTAAAATTCCCGGCCCTTACTCTTAAACAGCGCCCACTCGCGCCCAATGGACTTAGAGCAATAATTTTATGGCCGGCCTTGATTAACTTGTTGGCCCTGTCGCAATCATACTTTCAATTGCAGATTCTTGATTTTAAAGTTCTCAATGCGAAATGGTTTTAGGAGTGAGGACATAAGCGAACTCGAGTAGGTTGCCGTCAGGGTCCGAGACCACGCAGAAATAGCCCCTGAGATGTCCCCCGTAACTGGCTGCTTCCACGAGGCATTTGTCCTTTTTGCCCTTGGTGCTGATTTCCTCCACCGGTTTCAAGTCCGGAAGGCGAAAGGAAAATTGCTGGAGGCTTTTCGCGACAACGGGGTTCTTTTTTAAGCTGGAATCTTCTAATAGGACAAAATAAGGCGCGTTCGGGTTCTCGGAAAAACGAAGCCATACCCACCGCGCGCCATCCGCGTCCTTCTGGTCCAGCACCGCTCCCATTCCCAGGTATTCGCTGTAAAAGCGGATGGACAGGTCTGCGTCCTTGACCTTAAAAAGGACATGGTGCCAATCAGGAAACTGGGAAACGAAATCGAACACCGGGCACTCCGCCTTTCCTCTTCCAAAGCCGCCTCAACGGCCGGAAACGGATCCGTTGAAAAATTGGAGAATTCCTTCCACGAATTTGGCCCGCGCGGCCGGTTGTTGGATGCTGGTCTGGATCAACTTCGCCAGGGGGGTATCCATCTGATTTCCTAATACCGTCAATAGGGTAGCGAGATTCCGAACGCCCTCGGGCGCCGCGCCGCCTATTTGCGCCACGGCTTTGTCGTAATCCAACCCGGAAGCCAGAAGCTGGCCGAACTTGCGGTTATGGGAATCCGCGGAATAGCCTGTGGTAACCAACTCTCCCAAACCAGCCAACCCGTCAAAGGTTTTGGCCTGGGCTCCCAATTTCACCCCAATGCCTTTCAACTCCGCCCAAGCTTTAATGAGAAAGGCTGATTTCAGGTTCGAGGAGCCCTGATTGAGTCCGTCCAGGAAACCAAACCCGATGGCGTAGATGTTTTTCAGTACTCCTCCCAACTCCACGCCGGCCAGGTCGTCGGATATTTCCACGTGGAAATAAGGGTTGGAGAGAGCGTCCGAAACTTTCTGGGACTGGCTCCTTGATCCCGCCACGACTACCGCCGTGGGCCTCTGAGGGGCGAATTCTCCGGCGACGGAGGGGCCCGAAAGGGCCACGTACTGGTCGGGGGGATGCACTGCGGCCTGGGCATAGACTTGACTGAGTCGCTTTCCGGTGGAAGGCTCCAATCCCTTAGAGGTTCCCACCACGATGGCTTGGGGAGGGGAAAAAGGAGAAAACTCCTTCACGACATGCCCGAAAAAGGCCGATGGCACCGCAATGAATACCATCTGGGCTTCCCGGACCACATGGTTCAGGAGCAGGTCTGCGGTTATGCTGGACGGCAGATCCACCCCAGGGAGGAATTTGGAGTTCAGGTGGTTCTTTCGGATGTCCTCCACCACGGAAGGAATATGGTCCCAACAGGAAACCGAATGGCCGTTATCCGCCAAGAGACGGGCTAGTGCCGTCCCCATACTGCCTGAACCTATGACCGCCGTCTTCACGAGAACTCTCCAAAAATCGAATTTTCAATTTATTCATTATACAAGGCGGGGAAGGTACAAGAGGGGCAAACTTCGCATGGAGGAATAATGTCCCTGGAATCGCAAAACCCTACTTCTTGGCGGGGCTGGATTCCACCCCAAGATGCTTTAAGACTTTTTGGGCGATCTTTTCGAAGGACCGCCCCGAAGCGTCCACTGTCAAATCGGCGTATTTCTTGTAGAGAGGCTCCCTCTCGTGATAAAGCGCGGGGAGAGTGTTGCCCCCCCTGCAGACAACCCCCCGGTTGGACCAATCGGGGATCCTCCTCTTGATTTCTTGCAGCGACACTTCCAAATGAATGCAGGGTCCCAGTTTTTTCAGTTGTTTCATTCCCTGGGGGTAATAGACCGCGCTTCCGCCCGGCGCCAGGACGCAATGCCAGTAGTTTTGCAGGGCCCGGATGGTTTCTTCCTCCACCCGCATGAACTCCCTCATGCCCAGCATCTCCATGACCCTGCCCAGCGGCTTTCGGTACTTCATTTCGATGAGGTGGTCCACATCCAGGAAATGATATCGAAGCTTGTCAGCCAGGATTCTACCGACTGAAGTTTTTCCGCTCCCCAACATGCCGATGAGGACGATATTCTCGGGAAATCCTTTCGGCTTGATGACGCCGGCCGAAGCCGACTTGAAGGCTGTTTGCGGGGTGGATTTCGTATGAATTTTAGATTTATGTGGCATATTCTCCTCGAATTAAACCAAGTTTTCGGATTATAGAATGAATGCGAATCTCATTCAAAGAAAGAAATGGCTTTTACGGCATCCATTATCAATAAAGATAGGCGGCCGATAAACCCATACGGGTCGTTGTCAGATCCAGCGAGCCGTCCCCTACAGCTAGAGGTACCTGGCACTGCAAGTCCAATTCTCGGGATTCCGCGTAAGCCCAGGAAATCTTCGGCCAAAATAAAAATGGCCCCCCTACCGGGGATTTAACCAGCCCGACTGAGGCTTTCCACCCGGTGAAGAAGTCCTTCCCCACCGAGGCGAAAAGATAAACAACCCTCCCAGGCTTGCTGGAGAAGGCGCCCAGGACGCTTCCAGTCCCGTCCAGAAAAGCTTCCAGATTATAGGTTATTTTCTCTTGAACCGTGGAAAGCCCCGCCACGAATTCTAAATAAGCAGAACCATAGTGATAGAGCCATTCAACCGCCTCAAGCCTCGCCTGAAACTCAGGGAATGTTCCCGACGCTTCCATGCCTATCCCGTCCCGGTCAATCATACGAGCGAAACTGGGGCTGACGCTGATTCCGATCCCCTTATTAATCAGTCTGGCCACCCACTCGCTCTCACCCCCCTGGAGCCAACGAACGGCCCCTTCCGCGCTCAAGAACTCGAAGAGGTAGCATTCCGCGTCCAACGCCTCGCTCCCCAAAGGCTGGTTGTCAACCCAGGCGAGGGGGGATAGGGGAAAGAAGTAATCCGTCGGGCGGTAAAAGCGGGAGGATCCCCAATCGAAACTCTGGAGGCCGGCGTTGACTTGAAGCCTTCCGTTGGCCCATTGGAGACAGGCCCGGCTCAATCGGGCCGAAATATCCTCCGGCCCACTGGAGGAGGACATATTGTCGGCCTCCAGATTCAACAGGTTTTTAACAGGGAAAACCTGCCAAGGAGGCCCTGAAACGGCAGTAGAGGCCTGCCAGCCTAATTCACCCGAGACCGTAAGCGTTAATGATGGATCAAGATCGTTATGGCTCTCCAGCAAAAGCCTTGAATACTGGTAAAATCCCGAGGCTTCCAGGGGGGCCTCAAGGATGCCAGCCTCCAGGCTGAGCCTCGCGGAAAAATCCCTATTTTCAGTGGCGGGGAGTGGTCCCGTTAGCGTGCAAAAACAAACAGTCCAAAGAAGCCAAAGCGTGACGCCGACTGGAGAATCCCTGGTATTCATTGCTTCTTGAAGAAGGAAGGCTTGTCAGGAATGGCCTTAACGAAGGGTGGAAAAGCCCCTCTCGCCAAATGGTCACACCAAGCCATGAGCCTGCCCGAATCAGCGTTCAGAAGGAACACCATGTCCTTGGCGCCGAGCCCGCTTCCCTCGAAATGAACCGACGCCATGACTGTTCGCCTGCCGTTCTTCTTGTATAGGGAAAGGGTAACCTGGTTAAGGGTTCCGTTACTGAGGGTAAAGGGCAGATGGCTTCTCCATCTGACTTTCCTGTCAGGGTTGAAGCAAATGATCGATCCATCCAAGGCGTCGGCTACGAAAGTGTCGCCCCGAAAGCCCCGGACCGCGTCCCGCGCGTCCCCAAGGCCCTCCCCCTTGCCGAGGGACCATACAAGCTTGTCCTCCTGGAAATAGATTTCCTCAACCGTTGAATCGGCTAGGGTGACCAGGAAATTTCCCGTGTCGGGGCACAACCGCACCGACCGGGGAGCAGCCGGCAACTTGTATTCCCACCTCACCTTGGATCCAAAGGACCTGGCCTCCGCCAGGAAGAGGCGGTTATTCCGGGCATCCCCTGCCAGAATCAAGGTGGGTAGATCCTCCAAGTCCCAATCGGCCGCCACTGCGCAGGTAATATCGACCCCTTCCATGCGGGACCAGTCCCAGATCACGCGGCACCCCTTGTCCACCTTGCGGAGCAGGAAAACCTTCCGGGGGCCACCCACTACCAGGAACCGGTAGGAAAGAGGCTGTGGCTGGGCATCCAGTATTTTCCCTCCCGCCGAAAACTCCCAGTCGATGTTGTAATTTTTCACATGATAAAGCGTCTCATGCTGTCCGCAAACCAACAGGGAGGGCATGGAAAGTTTCACGGTCCGGGACGGATCCGCTTGGGTGCAAAGCGGAAGCCAAAAAAGAAGGGCAAAAAACCCCAGGGGAACCCAGACTAATCGCCGATTCACTAAAGGATATAGTGAATTTCTCACATTTGATCCCAAGAGTTATTCCACCGTTTTAATCTGAAACCTCTGAAAAACTGTTGAAAAGCGACCAACAGAGGTTTCGACCCCAAAGATTTTCGCAGGAAATCGCGGGGTTTCCATAAATGTTTTTCTGAAAAAGGAGGCGATAGCCGACTTTTTCAGAGGCTACAATCTTAAATTGAGGCAAACCTTAAGTGCAAAAAAACCGGATGATCTCGAAGTTGCGGTCGGCGGCACGGATGCGGGAACAGAGGGTGATCACCAGCAGGTCCTGGATGCGAAGCGCGGTACCGGTATGGTTATGCTGGAGAGTCACATAGTCGGATTGGGTCAGATGAAACAGAACCGAATCCTCCTCCACTAAAGCGTCCGCGGAACGGGGAGCCCCATCCACCAGGGCCATCTCGCCCAGGATTTCACCCGGAGTCAGAACAGCCAGGACCTGCTCCTGGGCTGTTCTCACTCCTTCCGGGATGAATCGCCGCCGAATGAGAACGCGCCCGGAACGGACCAGGTACAAACCCTCTCCTGGATCGTTCTCCTTGAAAAGGGTTTTTCCCGCCTCATAACGCACCTCTTTCAAAATCTCGGAAAGAATATTCCAATCCTCAGCCCTGAAACTCCGGTAAGGCGCGGCTTTGTGGAAAACGGAAAGGTCAACAGGCACTGAAACCCCCTATGGAATACGGTCAATCAGCCGAAATAACAAGAACCCATGATAACCAATCCAGAACAGTTTTTTAAAACTCATTTATCGTCTCGATGGTTTCCCAAGCAGGAGATCCTTATTTTAATTTTCCGCTCAAGTCGTTAATGAACTGCCTGGCGGTTCGACCCGATAGCCCGTTGTTCTGTCTGGCCCAAAGAAGAGCCCGGGAATGCAGTTCCCCGCTTGGAATACGAAGGCCATCCACGCTCGCCCAATTTTCTACCATCCGAAGATAAGTGGACTGGTCGGGGGAATAAAAGGAAACCACCAGCCCGAAGCGGTCGGAAAGGGAGAGTTTTTCCTCCACGGTATCCGCCCCATGGATTTCGCTGTCTTTCTGGACGCCTCCGGATCGGTCCTCGAAAAACTCCCGCACGAGATGCCTGCGGTTGGAGGTGGCGATCAAGATCACGTTGGGAGGAGTGGCTTCTACCGCCCCTTCCAGTACCGCCTTCAGGCCCTTGTAGGACGTCTCGTTTTCTTCGAAGGAAAGGTCGTCCACGAAGAGGATGAATTTTTCACGCCGGCCTCTTAAATAGGGGAGGATGTCATGGAATTCTCGCAATTCCGAGGGCGAAACTTCCACCAGCCTTAATCCCCTGTCCTGGTAGGAGTTCAGGAGAGCCTTGACTGTGGAGGACTTTCCCGTCCCTCTTTCCCCGTAAAGAAGGGTGTTGTTGGCGGTTTTGCCCGACACGAAAGCCTCGATATTGTCGATGAGGGGTTTGCGTTGATCGTCATAACCCACAAGATTCTCAAGACGGATGGGATCCACATCCTCGATACCTGTCAATTTTCCCCCAGTCCCGAATCGGTCTTCCCAGCGGAAGGCGCGGTAACGCCCGAAAAGCCCCCATCCATTCTCTAGGAAACAACCCGCTATTTCCTTTAAAAGTTGATCGGCCTTGGAACCTTCCCCGAGGATGCTTTCTTTGATTTTTTTTCGCGCCTGACCGGCCAAGGAAATCTCCTTATCCGGCATCTTCTTTTGCCTCACTGTCATTGAGGGAATTTCACCTATCCCCGCAGATTCCCATTTTTTTCGAAATTCGCTTTCCCAATCAGTCCGCAAAATTTTCTGAAAGAATTCCAATTCCCCTCGGTAGGCTTCCGTAAGTGAGGAACCTATTTCATGAAGGGAAGCCGTTTCCGCTTTTCGGTGGAACGGATTAGGATCGTCCAAAAATCTCTCCAGCCAATGGTCTTGAAGGAGATTTCCCACGCGCGGGTGACGAATGAATTCCTGATTTTCGGCAACCGCTTTCCAAAGTTTTGTATAGCGCCGATATCCCATGACAGGGTCGGATTCCCTCTTTCCCGAGAGCCACCTTAATAGGCGCTTGAACCTTCTGCCCACCTCATCCCTAAAAACATCTTCAAGCAGGACCAGGGATTCGATGAGTTCCAGGGCTCTCGGCAACCTGTTTAAAGATTTGGATTTATCTTTTTTTCCATTTTTTTTGGTCTTTTTATTTTCAGGCATGTCTTCCTCAAAAAATTTTAGCCGCTAATCAAAAGCCATTCTTTCATGAAACGCGCCATCATTTTACTTCATTTTTCCAGAATAGCCCAAGCCCTCAAACCGCAAAAGCTCATGATTTTCCGGGAATGCCGCCTGTTCTTTGGCCTTATGGGACCTTAAAATACCCGGGAGGCCTCCATGGATAAAAGCCAAACTTTAGAACAATTGCTCTCCGGCAAAAGTGTTGAGGGCAAACTTTATGAAAAGCTTTCGGACAACCGGGTCCATTGCTTTGCCTGCGGCCACCATTGCAAAATTTCCCCGGGTAAACAGGGAATCTGCAAGGTTCGTTTCAATGAACAGGGCATTCTCCGTGTTCCCCGCAACTACGTCTCGGGCCTTCAGATTGACCCTATCGAGAAAAAACCATTTTTTCACGTTCTTCCCGGAAGCCGGGCCTTTTCCTTCGGAATGCTGGGCTGTGATTATCATTGCGACTATTGCCAGAACTGGATCACCAGCCAGGCCTTGCGGGACCCCGCTTGCGAGACATCGGGTGATTTCATGAGGGTCCAAACCGCCGCGGAACTGGCGGAGGCCGCGCTACGCCATGAATGCCGCGTCATTACCTCCACTTACAATGAGCCCCTCATTACCGGCGAATGGGCAGGGGAAGTCTTCCAATTGGCACGTTCCAATGGGCTCTTGACCTCTTTTGTCTCCAACGGAAACGCCACCCGGGAGGCGCTGGAATTCCTTCGGCCTTCCCTGGACCTGTACAAGGTGGACCTGAAAAGCATGAGCGATAAGACCTACCGCAAACACATGGGTGGCCCCTTATTACCGGTGCTGGAAACCATCGAGCGGGCGAAAGCCATGGGTTTCTGGGTGGAGATCGTCACCCTGGTGGTTCCTGGACTGAATGACAGCGAGAAAGAGCTGAGGGAGATCGCTCGTTTCATCGCCTCCGTATCAAGGGATATCCCCTGGCATGTGACCGCTTTCCATCCCGATTATCGCATGGAGGACCTGCCGTGGACCCAGCCGGCCCAATTGAATTTAGCCCATGAGATCGGGGAAAAAGCCGGATTGAATTATGTCTACTCGGGCAACCGGCCGGGCGAGGTGGGCGCCACGGAGAATACCTATTGCCCCAATTGCGGGGAACTCCTGGTGGAGCGCTTTGGATTTGACGTCCTGGAAAACAAGATGGGCCCGGAGGGCCTTTGCCCCTGGTGTTCCACTCCCATCGCGGGGGTTTGGAAAATTCCAGACCGGGAACCCAATCCTGTTACTCCCGCAGCCGATACTCCTCTTGCGGCGAAAGCTTCGACTCTATTAAATTAAGCTTGGCTTAATCTCATTTTTCCTTTCTTTAAAGAGGTTCTATGTTTTTTGTTTTGCCGATAGATGAGGGGAAACCCGCTAAACGATTCCCCCTCATGAACATCATTCTGATCACTACCAACATCTATGTTTTTTTCAATACGTTCTTTGGCCCTCATTTCCAACGCCTGGTTTCGCATAACGGATTCATCCCAGCGCACCCTCATTTGCAAAACGTTTTCTCCTCCATGTTTCTTCACGCGGGTTTGGGTCATCTGCTGGGCAACATGTACTTTCTCTACGTATTCGGCAATAACGTGGAAGACCGCCTGGGAAAATCGGTTTATCCCTTGAGTTACTTCCTTTGCGGCCTGGGAGCGGCCTATCTTCAATATTCCACTGACCCCCATTCCACCCTGCCCATGATCGGAGCTTCCGGGGCCATCTCGGGAATCTGCGCGCTTTATATGCTGATGTTCCCCTGGCAAAAGATGAGGCTCCAGTTTTTCTTCCTGATTTTCCCGATCTTTTCCATTCCCGCGAGGGCTGTTTTCGTGGTGGGTTTCTGGTTTCTGGAGCAGTATTTCATGGCGAGCCTTTCGAGTCCTGACATGGGGGGAGTGGCTTTTTGGGCCCACGTTGGAGGATTCCTAACGGGGTTGGCGTTATTTCCCTTTGTATATTCCGGAAAACCCAGCCGCGCTTGAAAAATCGGGTCAACGATCCTCGATCAGCCCCTCAAGGTTGTCCCATCCGTAAGAAACCAAGTGGATTTGGAAACCGCCGAATTCTAATTTTTTAATCCCTGGTTCCAGTGTCCCTCCTAGTGATTCATAAAACTTCCGATAAGGGCTTTTCTCCACGACCCAAGTGACCATTTGATTCATGCCGGAATCCAAGAGGCTCCGGACCGAGGCTTGGAAGAAATTTTTCCCGACACCCCGCCTCTGGAATTGCTGGAGCAGGTAAACGGCATAAAGCTCCCCGATTCCCCTTTCCGGATGGCTGCGTTCCTTCCCCCCGTCCGCGAATCCAGCCAGTTTCCCATCGGGTCCTTCGGCCACGTGGAAAAAATAACTGTATTCATTGGGCTGAAGGCTGTCGTGGAAAATCTTCCCGGCGGCTTCCGGGGTCATTCCCTTAACGAAAGGCTCCGGCATGACCCCCTCATAGGTCGTCTTCCAGGATTCGGCGTAAACCCTTGAAATCTCGGGAACATCCGCCAGGGTACCGGGCCTGATTATCAAAAATACCTCCTTGGTTCCTTGCTCAGGGCTGAGGCAACACGCCCTGTTTTTCCAATTCATCCCCCATCTGAAGAGCCTTCACAGACTGGGTCAGGTTCAAAGGAGCCATCTCGGCCTTATGGAAACTTTCCCTGGCCTGATCGAATTGGTTTTTCCGAAGCTGGATGCTTCCTATTTTGTAGTACAAATGAGCGGTGGGAAACCCCTCCTGGAGGGCTTTTTGAAAAGCTTGCAAGTCGAGGGGATAAGCCCTATCCCTGTAAAGGATTTCACCAGTTTTCTCCCAATAGCAACTCTCCAGAAACCTATCTCCCGTTATCAGGGGTTTTACTTTGGAAAATTCTTCCAGAAGACGGGTTCCCTTCATGAAGTCGGCTAGGTTCAGCCATTCAAAATCCATGTCACGAAAAAAGGGATAAACTCGAACCCAGTTTTGAAGGACCCCGATATTCTGCCGGGTTATGGGAATGACGCCCAGCATCAATCCTCCATCCGGCACTCCCATATCCTGATCGAGGAGAATCCATTGTCCGCCGGGAAATTTTTTTTCCATGTAAGGCCTGTAGTTCGCATTGATCAAAACAGCCGCCCAACGGGCTGATGGAAGAGGTATTCTCGGATTCAGGAGGGCATTAAATTCGAACGAGGCATAATTGAGGGTTTGATCATTCGGAAGAGTCCCGAAATCCGAAAAGAAAAGCCCCGGCCCTAAACTCGCCTGCTTTTTCAGGATTTGATAGGCCCTGTAAGAATGGACAGGTTTCGATGGCGGCGCCCCAAAAAAAGCCCCTTGTTTGGAGAATAAGGGAGAAAAATATGGTTGAGCCAAATGGGCGAGATCCAAAAACAGCGAGAGTAGGAGAATAATCGTCAGATAAATGGACCTGCGGATTGGGGAAATCTCAAATAGAAGACGGTGCAGACCAATTGCCGCGCCTAAAAGAAGAAATGGAAGAAACAAAATGACACGATACATTTCAACGTTCATGGACATAAGCCCCGGAAGGAAGCATAAAAATCCTCCACACCAAACCAAAAAGACTTTTGAATCCTTCCGGTGGCGATAAGATTCAACCATTCCAACCAGGAAAGCCGCGGTCAGAATGGGATTCAACATGCCTCCCCAAAAAGGAGCATATGCGGGCTGGTCTTCAAACAGCCCCCAGAAAGGGGCTGTGAGATAGGAAAAAACGGCTGTCAACTGTTCCCCTAGGGGCCTGTAACCACGAATGGCGGAAACTGCGAAAAGGTGGTGCCCAAAGCCTTCTTTGAAAACCGCGATGATAAAAGGGACGAGGCCTATTCCCAGAGATGATAGAAATCCCCATAACCCACTTCGTTTTTCGGGGGAACTGAAATAAGCGGTTATGGCCACCACCCAGAAAATCCAAAACGCTAAAACCACCCAGGGTGTAAAGGTGAAGGAACCGATTCCAGTAACTATCCCAAGGCCGAAAGCTAGCCAAAATTGTTGCGCGGGCTTTTTCGATTTAAGGAAAAAGCCCAGGACCATTAAGACTAATAAGGCCCAAAGAGGAAGCAAGACTCCAGGGTGGCAATACCGTCCGTAAAAAAGTGGCCAAAATGAAAAGGACCATAAAACAAAAAACAGGAACGACAAGGATTTTGGGAAGAAGGCTCTTGCCGCCCAGTAACTTAAAATAACGGTCAGAGAGGAGAGGACGGCCGGTAAGGCCCAAAGAGCCCTGAGCGGTTCCGAAGAATGAGCAAGAACCCAAGAAAGCAGCCAATCCATTCCGGGAGGCACTTGTCCGAAGGTTAAAAAAAACTTCCAGTTCCATTGCCGGCATAGATCCATCGCAAACCGGCCGATCAATCCCTCATCCGTATTTGGCCAAACCGGCCAGGCGGTTAAACCGCTGAATCTCAAAACCAATGCCCCTAACAGGATTAACACGAATACCCAAGAGGCGGGACGGTTGAGGGTTTCAATCTCCCAAAGAGGATGCTCGGGTTTATCCAAGGCGTGAACGGCAACCAGGGCTATTAATAGCGGAAGAATAATCCCAAACAATCCCAGCGCAAGTTTAATACCCAGGGAAAGAGACGAATATGAGAGGAGAAAGCTGACCGAGGCCCAAAGGATGAAATAGATCCAGGGACGATAGGAAGCTCGAAATTCCAAAAGTATTTTCCTTTTACGTTGCTTCGGGTGTTCTGAAGCCATCAACCATAATTCCAAGGCTTCCAAGGCAGGATAACGCCCGGATTTCTTGGAGCCAAGCTAATTTCAGGGTAGGAATGCCTTGGCCCCTATGGTAAATAGAGACTATGTCTGAAATCGACAAAGCTGTGAAAATCATCCAGGAAGGGGGGCTCGTAGCCTTCCCCACCGAGACCGTATATGGCCTTGGTGCTGACGCGTTGAATCCGATGGCTGTAGCTCGGATATTCGAGGTGAAAAACAGGCCCCGTTTCGATCCCCTTATCGTTCATGTGGCTGATGCCAGGCAGGCGGAAATATTGACGTTAGGGTTTCCATCAAAAGCCTTGAAACTAACGGAACGATTTTGGCCGGGGCCCCTGACGGTGGTTCTCCCCAAATCCTCTCGGGTACCGGATCTGGTGACTTCCTCCCTTCCCACCGTGGCTCTTCGAGTACCGAACCATCCCTTGGCCTTGGAATTGATCATTAAATCCGGACGGCCCATCGCCGCGCCCAGCGCCAATCCCTTTGGACAAATCAGCCCCACAACCGCGGAACATGTCAGGAAAAACTTGGGGGACAAGGTGGACTTGATATTGGACGGGGGAGCTTGTCTGGTGGGTGTGGAATCCACAGTGGTTTCATTTACCAGTGAAATTCCTATTTTACTTCGTCCTGGCGGATTACCCCTGGAGGAAATTCAGGACTTGATCGGAGAAATCCAGATAGGCCTCCCCTCAGAGGATAAGCCTCAGGCTCCCGGACAACTTCCCACCCATTACGCCCCAACCACCCCTCTATACTTGAACCAATTGGTTAGATCTTTTCCAGGAAATAAAAAAATCGGGCTTCTATCCCTCACCGCGCCTGAGGACTTGACTCCCTTCACGGCGGTGGAACTCTTATCCGAGAAGGGGGATTTGAGAGAGGCCGCCTCAAAATTTTTCGCGGCCCTGCGCCGGCTGGATGCTCAAGGTTTGGATTTGATTTTGGCCTATTCCCTTCCCTCTCAAGGCCTGGGCCGGGCTATCAACGACCGGCTTGAAAAAGCCGCCCATCAAAAACTCAACCATTAATATTCCTCTCATTCAAAAACATGGGAATATCCTATCAAAATCGTTAAAATCAACTTCCATACTCTTTTCTTCATTTCATAGCGGAAAGGTGTTCTTATGCGTTACCGTAAATTGGGTCATTCGGACATACAAGTTTCAGAGGTCAGCTTGGGTTGTTGGACCCTGGGAGGTTTGAACTGGGTCAACGGCTCCCCCAACGGGTGGGCGAACGTGGATGAGGCCGAGGTCAGGAAAGCTATCGACTACGCCTTGGATCAGGGAGTGAACCATTTTGATAACGCCGATGTGTATGGAAACGGGAAGGCCGAGCAGATGCTTTCCCGCGTCCTGGGCGGCCGTTCTAAAAAAGTCAGTATCGCCAGCAAGGTGGGCTGGTTTCCCGGCACCGCCGAGCACGCCTATGAGCCGGCCCACATCCGCCACCAGTGCGAGCAATCCCTGATCAACCTGAAGCGGGACGTCCTCGACCTTTATTACTTCCACCATGGTGACTTTGGCCACAACGACCGCTACCTGGATGGGGCAGTGGGCGTCATGAACCAGCTTCGCAAGGAAGGCAAGATCCGTTTGATCGGCCTTTCCTCCTATTCCAACGGGGATTTCGAGAGGCTGGTACCCAAAGTCAAGCCTGATGTACTGCAAAGCTGGGCGCACTCCATGGATGACCAGTTCATCCGGGAAGGCACCCCGGTCCGCAAATTGTTGGATGAAGGTAAGTTGAGCTTTGTGGCCTTTTCTCCCCTGAACCAGGGAATCCTGCTGGGTAAATTTGACCCGAAAAATCCCCCGAAATTCGAGGCCGGGGACCATCGGCTGGGAGACCAGCGTTTCACTTCGGAGCAACTCGTGAAAATCCAACCCAAAATTGAAAAATTGAAAGCCAGGTTCGGGCCCGACATCAAGGATTTGGCGCGGGCCGCCCTGCAATATCTTCTGGCTGTTCCCTGCGTAGCCTGCGTCATTCCTGGTTTCCGCAATTCAAACCAGGTTCAAGTGAACCTCTCTGTCTCAGAAAAACCCCTGACCATGGAAGATGTGGCCTTCATTCGTCAAACTTTCGCAGGGTAAAATGGGTGGTTTCCTGTTTTTAATTCTTTTAAGTTATACTAATTTGAATTTTGGCCGAATTTGGGGAAACGTCAAAAATGCTTAAATCACTTCGTCCGGGGGTCATTTTATGAAGGTGGTCTGTTTTGACCTGGAAGGCGTTCTTATTCCTGAATTTTGGGAGGAGTTTTCGAAAATCACTGGAATTCCGGAGCTCATGAAAACAACCAGGGATGAGCCTGATTATGATGTGTTGATGAAAATGAGGCTGGCTGTTTTGAAGAAGCATCATCTAGGTATCCACGAAATGCACAAAATCGTCTTGAGAATGAACGCTTTTGAGGGAGCCAAGGAATTTTTGGATTGGTTGCGGTCCAAAGCACAGGCGGCAATATTGACTGGTAGTTATTATGAATATATCGGCCCGTTGATTGAAAAAATCGGGAGTCCATTCACTTATGCCAATTCCCTGGTCATAGATAAGGATGGGATGGTTGTTGATTACATATTGCGCGAGCCGGATGGAAAAATCGAGGTGGTGAAACGCTTTAAGGAAGCTGGCTTTGAAACCATCGCAGTAGGGGATTCTTTTAATGACGTCAAGATGTTGAGAGGAGCCGATGTTGGGATATTATTCAAGGCCTGTGACGCGTTGAAAAAGCGGGAAAAGGAAATGCGCAGTGCGGAAACATTTGATGAATTAAAAAGAATTTTAATTCAAATCGTATAAAAAACCATGCCAATAAGAGTCGGGACCATGCCCGACTTCGGAAACCCTCCTTGCCCTTCAAACGGAATCGGGAGAGTCCTCCAAGTGGAAACCTTAATTTTTCGCCCCACGGTATTATCTACCATTAATTTAAAATTAAGCCTTTTATGAAGGAGTTTTCATGAACCCCGAACAGGCTTACACAGAACTCATGAGCCGGATGAAGGAATTGTCCCTTTTGGGCAACGCCGCCGGCTTATTGGGATGGGACCAGGAAGTTTACATGCCCCCGGCCAACGCTGAATATCGGGCGGAGCAGTTGTCATTGCTCGCGGGAATGTGCCACAAAAAATTCACCTCCCCGGAAATCGGAGAACTCCTGTCCCAAGCCTCCCTTAATGCCGGCGCCGATCCCCTCTCGGACGCCTTGGTCAACCTCCGAGAATGGCGGCGGTCCTATGACCGCTCTAGAAAACTTCCCCAAATCCTGGTAGAAGAGATGGCCCGCGTGGCCTCCAATGCCCAGGTGGTTTGGGTGGAAGCCCGAAAAAAAAGCGACTTTTCCCTTTTTGAACCCTGGCTTGAGAGGACCATCGGACTTGTCCGTCAGCAGGCGGAATGCTATGGCTATCAGGGGCATCCCTATGATGCCCTTCTGGAGGATTATGAGCCCGGCCTGACTTCTTCCCGCTTGAATGCGCTTCTTCCCACCTTAAGGGAGAAACTTTCCGGATTGGTCGCTAAAATCGCCTCCGCCAAGCGGAAACCCGATCTTTCCATCCTGAAAAGACCCTGCCCCATCGAGGCCCAGCAGGCTTTCTGCCGGAAATTAGCCGAGTCCATCGGCTTTGATTTCAACCGGGGCCGTATCGACCTGTCCGCGCACCCCTTCACCACCGGCCTGGGGCCGGGTGACACTAGAATCACCACCCGTTTCGAGGAACGAAATTTCGAGAATTCCTTTTTCAGCACCCTGCATGAGGCCGGACACGGCCTTTATGACCAAGGACTGCCTTCATCCCAAGATCTTTACGGCACTCCCCGGGCCTCGGCGGTCTCCCTGGGCATTCACGAGTCCCAATCCCGTCTTTGGGAGAACCTGGTGGGTCGAAGCCTGGGATTCTGGAAATATTTTTTCCCGGAATTGAAAAAAACCTTCCCGGGTGTTTTTGAGGGAAATTCGCTGGAGGAATTCCACTTCGCCATCAACCATTCTTCCCCCAGCTTGATCCGCACCGAGTCGGATGAGGTGACCTACAACCTCCACATCTGCCTGCGGTACGAGATCGAATTGGATTTAATCGGTGGAAACATGAAGCCAAAGGAAATTCCGGAAGCCTGGAATGCCGCGATGAAAAAATTCCTGGGAATTTCCCCCTCGAATGACGCCTTGGGTTGCCTACAGGACGTGCATTGGAGTCATGGAAGTTTTGGCTACTTCCCCACCTACACTTTGGGCAACCTCTTCGCAGCCCAGTTTTTCAAGGCGGCGGAACACGAATTGGGACCGCTGGAGCCGCAAATGGAGCGGGGGGATTTCACGCCCTTGCGGAAGTGGCTGAATGAGAAAATCCATTCCCAAGGACAGAAATACAAGGCCCTGGATTTATGCCTAACTGTCACTGGAAAAGAATTAAGCCCGGATGACTTCTTGGATTATTTAGGGAAAAAGTTCGGGGATCTTTACGGCTTTAAACCTTGAAACCAACCGGCTTTCGCCACAGGCTGCCTTCAGCAGCGCACAAAATTCGTAGAGATTAATCGTTGATTTTAAAAAAATCTTTTCTCGCTTTTTTATTCAATTTAGATTTGAATTGAAAATCTTAAGTAACGATAAAATAATTACTTCTTTAAACAATGGGACTTCGCGCCGAAGTAAGTTGTCTTTGGGTTTAAGGTATTAAAACATTAATGTTTTTTATTACCGCGGTTCCGAAGGAACCTGTGGTGAAATTAGGTTTTAATTTGAAGTTCTAAGTTCCCAAGTCGAAATGGAAACCGGCATTAAAAGGGATGTAGGCAAACGCGGACGATCCGAACACCTCAGAATATATTCCCTCCACAAAAAAACTTGTTCCTTTCGAGAACTCAAATTCCAATCCAGCCCCGCCCTGCAGCATGAAGTTGGTATTGGTTGAGGAACCCCCCGTGTAATTGCTGATGTCAAAATCCATTCCCAAACCCGCGCAGAGATAGGGCCTGATTTTATTCCCGAAGGTAAGCCTCACTCCCGGCACGATTTCCACCTCGTCTTGGCTCAGAGTGCTGGCTTTCAAGGGAAATTCGTAGCCCGCGACGGAAATGAGAAAAGATAGTTTGCCCGCGTCGGCATAACCCACATAAAACTCAAGTCCATACCCGGATTGAAATTTATCATTTACTCCCTGGGAAGGCGAAGCCATGCCTCCTCCGATACCCATGTATCGGTGGCCTTCCGGTTGAACAGTCACGGGATGGGAAACATCCACCACCGGCCCAATAGGCAGCGTGGAAGTTGCCGTCGGCGCGGGTGACGAATTGTTCTTCCGTAAAACCTCAATTAAGCGCGAGGCTTGGGCGTTGTTCGGATCGAGCTTGAGAACAGCCTGATAAGCTGTCAAAGCTTCCCCGTAACGGCGTTCCACGAAAAAACTGTTTCCCAGACCTAGTTCCGCGGCAGTGGACTGGGGGTTCAACTTCACCACCGCCTGATAATACAGGATCGCCTGGTCGTAATTTTTCGCAAGGTAAGCCTGATTCGCGGCGGCCAAATAGCGGGGGGATAAATCCTGGGCCTGACATACCCTTATGGCTGCGAGTAAAAGCAAAGATAAAAAAAATTGTCTTTTAATACGCCGCATTAAATCCTCTTTCCCGCGAAACAACACAACCCAGTTTTCAATGAATGGTTTGCCCGGGAGGAAGAGCGTTCTCGACGGGAACGGGCATGGAATTCACTACCGGGGTCGGGGTGGGTATCGCCAGGGGCAGCATCCCTAATACCCTTCTCAAGGCCTGGATGAATTGAAGAAGGGCGTTATTACCCGGATTTAACTGATAGGCTTTTTCAAAAGCCGTGAGGGCGTCCTTCTTTTTTCCCTTCAAGTAATAGCAGGTTCCTAGCCCTTGGAAAGCCTGCCAGTATTGTTCATTGTCATCCGCGGCCGCTTGGTAATACTCGAGCGCCATATCAACTTTTTTGCTCTGGTAGGCCCTTTGCGCCAGCCTCATATAATCCTGACAATGGTAGTTTTGGGCCCAAGCAAGGCCTGAAGTCCCCAAAATCGCCGCCAACAAAAACCAAAATAATTTATTTTTTGACATATTCTTCACCTTTTGAAAATGTTATCGGCTTTGCCTTGATCCGCGGGAGCCCGTCCGGTACACAAGCCATTTAAAGATTATAACCCTACCCCTAGAGCGGGATGAAAATAAAAACCAGATTTTTCTTGGCGCTTTTCTTTCTTTTATTAAAACGAACGTCTCATCCCTGCAAAGCCGATTCCCCAAGATAGGCCTGTTTTACAATCGGATTTTCCAGGACCTTCAAAGCATCTCCCTCCAGGATCAGAGTTCCTGTTTCCAGGACATAGGCATAAGAAGCCGCTTCCAGGGCCAATTGGGCGTTTTGTTCCACGAGAAGAATGGTGGTTCCTTCTCTGTTTATTTTCTCGATCGTCTCGAAAATCAATTCAGTGACTTGGGGAGCTAATCCTAGGGAAGGTTCATCTAGGAGTAGTAATTGGGGCCGGGCCATAAGTGCCCTGCCGATCGTCAACATTTGCTGTTCCCCTCCCGAAAGAGTTCCCGCCATTTGTTTATGCCGCTCCTGGAGGCGTGGAAAAAGGGAATAAACATGCTCCAAGTCCTTTTGGATTCGGGTTGCGTCATTTCGCGCATAAGCCCCCAAGCCCAGGTTCTCATCCACTGTCAGGTTGGGAAACACTCCCCTTCCCTCAGGGCATTGAACGATTCCCATTTGAACAAGTTGATGGGGCTCCAACCCATTGATGGATTTTCCATTGAAACGGATTTCACCGCTCTTGAGTCTTTTAAGCCCGGAGATTGCCCTTAATACCGTGGATTTACCAGCCCCATTAGCCCCGATCATGCAGACGATGGAGCCTTTCGGCACCCTCAAGCTGACATTCCTCAAGGCTTGGATGGAATCGTAAAAAACGGAAAGACCGGTTATTTCAAGCAATTTTCATCCCTTCTTTTTTTTCATTCCCAGGTACGCCTCGATGACCTTCGGATCCTCCTGGACTTCCCGGGCCGTTCCCTCCGCGATTTTCACCCCATGGTCCATGACGTGGATCTTCTCGCAAATGCCCATAATCACCTTCATGTCATGCTCAATGAGTAAGATAGACAGCTGAAAATCCGTCCGAAGCCGCCGGATCACCTCCATCAGCCATTGGGTTTCCTGGGGGTTCATTCCCGCGGCGGGCTCGTCTAAAAGAAGGATTTTAGCTCCCGTGGCCAGGGCCCTCGCGATCTCAAGTTTTTTTTGGTCCCCATAGGATAGCGCCGAGGCTAAATATCCTTTCCGGGAGGTCAAATCCATCACTTCCATCAAACGCTGGGTCTCATCCTCAAATCTTTTTTCAGACTCCGCGAACCGGACGCTTCGGGCCAAGGCTGATCCTATCCCATAGGGTTGGGAATGGTGGAAAGCCACTTTGATATTGGTCTCCACCGTGAGTCCCATGAAAAGCCTGATATTTTGAAAGGTCCGGACGAGGCCCATATGGGTGATTTGGTGAGGCCTCAAACCCAGCGCCGCCTTCCCGAAAATCCGGACATCCCCTTCCTGGGGTTGATAGATGCCTGAGAGAATGTTGAAAACGGTGGTTTTGCCCGCGCCATTGGGGCCGATCAATCCCGCTAGCTCTCCCTGGTGAAGAACCAGGGAAAAATCATCCACCGCAACGAGCCCCCCGAAAGCTAAAGTGATGTTCTCGACATCCA
Source organism: candidate division FCPU426 bacterium (assembly GCA_963796105.1). Lineage (GTDB taxonomy): Bacteria > Oederibacteriota > Muellerivitia > Muellerivitales > Muellerivitaceae > CAWCKJ01. Next base: position 1,361,743 of record CAWCKJ010000004.1, on the reverse strand, counting down.
AGGCCAGGGTTCTTTCATCTTGTTTTTTGAACATTCCATCCTCAATCAAATCCGTCAATCCATCGCCGCCCGCCTGGGAAAAAGGCCGGAGCGGTTTTGGCAAAGCATTTTAAAACCTTCAAGTACCAGTATAAAGCCTGACCATCGGGCGTTAATAAATTAACGTTCGGCGATGAGAATATTGGTCATCCCAAAGGGCTGGGGGAAATCAAGAAATTTCATCAAAGGAAGCAGGAACACGGGCAATTTGTTGGGGACAGTCATTCCTTGGGAAACAACCCAAACGATCTTGAGCCGGCTGGCCTCAAGTGTTTTTCTCAGGTTGGCCGGCGAAAAATCGAGGGCTTTCCTTTCCTGGGGCACAAGCGCTGAAAAAAGGAACATAAGGGGATTGTTGCGGTTGGGCTCCATGACTACGACATATTTCCTTGAAACACGCCTCATCTCGGATAAAACCCGGACCTGATCTTCCACGTGATGCAGCAGGGCATGGCAAAAAACCACGTCAAAAGAGAAATCTTGGAAGGCCAGCCGGTTGGCATCCATGAGGACTTTCCTGGATATGGGATTTTTCGCCAACAGCTTTTCCGAATAATCCACGCCGACCGTCTCGCAAATAGCGTCGAAATAGCTGGAAAAAAATCCGTTTCCGCAGCCGACGTCCAACAACCTGTGTTTTTTTTCCATCGGAATATGTTTTCTCAACATCTCGATTTTTGGCAGGACATACTGACGGACCACGGGATGACCGGGAGGCCTTCGGCCTTCCAAGGACTTTCTTTCCCAGTAATCTTGCTGGAACATGGTATCTCCGATCGAGTTGCCCGATTTACGGTACTTTAGGTTTTCATTACTGCTATGATCGATCCGTAATTGGATTTTAACTAAATTCAAGCGGATGGAGGCTTTTCATGTTTCAATTTGTCGTAAACCATCATGTCGGTAATTTCAAGACCAATAAGGTCGGGACCCTCGTGACCCAGTTATTCAAGGGCGCGAGCGGGGAATTCCACGGTTTCGTCGTGGCCACCGAAAAGGATGGTTTGGAGATTTGGGACCAATCCGCGGTGGTCCTCCTCCCGCCGGAACTGCAAAGTTCCGCCGTTACAACCCCCTCATAAACTCAAAGGCTTTGTCCTCGAAATTCGGCAGGTATTCGTGGCCGTAATCGGGATAAAGGACCATTCGTTTTTTTGACCGGATATTGTTGTAAGCGGCGAATTGGGTGGATGGAGGACAGATGGTATCCATCAAGGTGACCGCCATCAGGACCTCCGCTTTGATCCGGGGAGCCAGGTGATGAACATCGATATATCCCAAGCGGGAAAAAACTTCCTTTTCCCGCTCATGGTTCGGGTCGAATTGGCGGAAATAGTACCGGAGTTCCTCATAGGCGTCCTTGGCCAAATCCAGGTCCCACACCCGTTTGTAATCGGATAGGAAAGGATGGACAGGCGCGATCCGTCGGATGCCGGGTGTCAAAGCCGCGCAGGCCAGGGTCAACCCTCCCCCCTGGCTGCCTCCCATGGCTCCGACGCGTTTCGGGTCCACTCCCGGCAATTCCATGACGATCCTGGCCATTTGGGCCGCGTCCAGGAAAATCTGGCGGAAAAGCAGGTTCTCGGGCTTGTCGTCCAATCCCCGGATGAATTGTCCCCTGAGGGTGGTGCCCTTCACTCCCCCCTTGTCCTCTGAGGTTCCTCCCTGTCCGCGGCAATCCATGGCCGCCACCGTGAACCCAGAGGCTACATAACCCAATTTATCGGCCCAGTTGCCGGAGGAAACGCTGTACCCGTGGAAAAAGCAAATGGCTGGCTGGGACCGGGGCGTCTTATTGGGCCGCAATAGTTTAGCGTGGATGCGGGCTCCTCCCACTCCTTTCCAATACAAGTCAAAACATTCCGCAAAAGAGGTATGAATGGTTTTGTTACGAATTAATTCCACTTCTGGCTTGATGGACCTCATCTCATTTAAAGCGCCATCCCAATACCGGTCAAAATCCTTTGGTTTGGGGTTTGACCCTTTGTAGGTTTTGAGCTGTTTTAAAGGCAGGTCGAACATGGGCATGTGTCATTCTCCTGAATCGATGGGCTATTCATAAACATCCATCTTCATTTCCATTATCTCAAATCGTAAGACTTGCCAAAGGTTATTTTATTAACGAATATGGCTTAGTCGGCGTCATCCATCGGGTTCATTTGGAGTTAGGGGGAATTTCCTGAATGGCCAGGGGAAAGGGCGCGTAACCTCTGTATTGTTGAAAAGGAACGGACGGAAGAAAACTTTTTTCCTTACCCACCGCGGACTTGCCCGGCGCCTCAAGGAAATACCAAGTGTCACCTACTTTGCCCGATAGTTTTTCCCCGCGAATCCAGCTTTCGGCGATTATACGGGTGGAGGGATAACTCAGTGGCGCCAATTGCAGGAAACTCGTGTTCACGGCGTAAACTGTTCCTGGCTGGGGGCCTTTTAAATCCTCGTATGACCAGGGTTCCCAGTTCAGGCCGTAAACTTTCGGGTCCACGCTTCCTAAATACGCTAATTTCACTCTTTTCCACCCGTGGGACTCCGCCACTGCGGCAAGCCTTATTAAATCCTGTCCCCAATCCAAGTTCGAGTCCCCAAGAAGGGATATTTTTTTCTCAGCTGTAACCAAATCATTGAAGTAGCCGATGGCGCCTGGAAAGCTCCCCAACACGCTGAACAATTGCCAGAATGCGAGGCAACCAATAAATAGTTTTCCTGAATTAAAATTCCTCCCCGGATTTGACACCCATAAAGCTGATACAGCTTTGCCCCCCACTAGGAAAAGAAAAGGAAATGCTGGCAAAAGATACCTCACTCCCAGGTTGGGTGTTGGTAAAACCGCCAGGGTGAATAGTACCGGCGACAGCCATTGCCATGTCGGCAGAAAAATCCGCCTCGTTATGAGCGAATAAACGCAAAGGGCCAAAAGGGCCAGGAAAGGAAGGGGTTCCTTCAAAAGGAATGCAAGGGGGAGGTAATACCAATGGCTTTGCAGGGTGGAGTTCCCCAGGAAATAAACCGCGTGAGGAGCTTGGGCGAAAAGCAGGTCCTCTTTGAACTTGCTGATGAAATAGACTAAGGGCCACCGATGATCCGGAAGGGCTAAGGTCGCCGGCAGATAAATCATAACAATCCATAATAAAAAGCCGAGGAACCCGGTGAACCAACGAAGCAAAATTCGTCCTAAGACTTTTTCGGATATTCCCCGCGGTTTGAAGCGTTCTCTTTCATTAAAAACCTCAAGAAAAAGAAATACCGGGATTAACACTAAACAATAAAATTTGCAGGTGACAGCCATGGCCGAAATCACCCCCGCGGCCAAGGGATTAACCCAATGGGTCTTTTGAACCGCCTTTTGGAAGGCCAGAACTGATAGAAAAAAGAAAAAAGCCGGGGCGATATCACTCTTGGCCAGGCCGGAAAGCGCTGAAAAGGTGGGGTCCAAAGCCCAAAAAAACAAGGCCCCCAAAAGCCAGCTTATGTTGTCCTTTAACACCCTCCACAACAAAAAACCCAGAGCAAGACCTAAACCCCAGCTGGTCAATCGGCTGGCCCAAGTGATGGCTTCCAAATGGTCCAGGTTCCAATCGAAAAGGAAATGATGCCCCCGGTCAATGACATCCCCCTGGAAAGGGAAGGTTTTTAGGTTCATGAAAAGCAAGGGCCAGGCTTGGAGCGCTCCCGCCAGGGGCGGATGGTTGTGGGGCGTCACGACATCCCCATGGGTCAAATAGTAATAGCCGTTGGTGATGTCGGTGGGCTCGTCGTTGGTGAGGGAATCCAACCCGATTCGGGGAATGACTTGCAGGGAAAAAAGGAAAGCAAAGAGGAGGTAAACGCCAAAAGACTTGGGAAGTCGAAGAATTCTCATGCCTTTAGTTTAAGAGGACATGAAGTTTTTATCACTTTTAAAAATCCTAAAACGAAAAGGCCTTAAGATTTGATTCCGGCCGGGAATGAACAGGGACCCAGCAAAGCGCGGTAAAAGGGCTTCCCTTTATTGGGTGGTTGGGGTTTCTTCCGGCGTTGGGGTCGGAGTCGCCTGGGTGGACTGGAAATACTTGTCAAATGCTTTTAAGGCTCTTTCATCCTTGCAATCAGCGCAATGGGTCACGACTTTGCCCAAATGAGTGTCAAAAAGCAGGGAGTCATTCATGTAAAAAAGCTTTCGGTTCTCCTTGTCCTTCTCTTTCCCGCAAATATCGATGACTTTCAAGAAGGCCAGGTAAGGTTTCGTCCATTGGACCACTTGGACAGTGGTCGGTTCCTGGCATGCCCAATCGTGGAATTCCACCCTTTGAACAATGAATTGCTCGAGATCGGCGGTGATATCCGTTGTTGTTCCCTTGTTCACATCCACGAAAAAGGTCCGCCAGGTTCCCTCGATAACTTCCACCCTTACGAACATCTTCAGGCTGTCCTTGGACCAGTCGAAATGGATGGAGTCCCAATGAACTTGGAAGGTTTCGCGTTGGGTTTCCCGAACCAAGGGCGTCGTAGCCTCTTGAATCTCGAAATGGCGGCCGTTTTTGGAATTCACCAGGCTGATGGGATAGCGGAAGAATATTTTATCCCCGACCCGCCGGTCAATGACCTGCTCCACCACCACTCTGTAGCGTTCATTTGGAGATTGGGAAAGATAAACCTGCTGGCCGGCCCGGGCGGTTCCCCCCAGGCTTGGCAGAATCAGGATAAAACCCATTAATATTTTCAGGGAAATCTTCATGAGAAATGGCTCCTCGTGAGAAAAGAGTGGGTCCTCGAACTTTTCCGGGTCCGCGATTCCTAGGACGACCGGGTTATTAACCGTCTCAGCGGAATAAATTTAACATTTTCCCGCAGAAGTCGAGCCGGTCTCGCCACAACCGTACCCTAAACCTCGAATCAAGTCCACCATTTTTACCCTACAAATGCCTTCAATGTCCACTTGTAAAATGACAACTTGGCGATTTGATCAACGGTTTTAGCTTTATATTCTGGGAAAATCCTTGGTTGGAGGGAACCTCGAACATATAAACTTTTAGATCATCAAGTTTATTTCAGTTCATAAATATCGATAGGTAATTTTAAAAAAGGGAAATCAACAAAGTTCAAAAAAACATATAAACACGCTGTTAATATCGTGTGGAGTGTTCAATTTCACATAACAGTTAGAAGAAAGTTTAAAATTCAATCCCGTTATGGCCCGAAAACATTAAGGATGTCGTTATTTGTATCCCCCACAATGAAAATGGTTGGCGGATTTCCGATAAGAGCGATGGAAGCCGGGTTAAACGGCAAAAACTCATGAGGCCCGTGGGGATCGCCCCAAACTCTCACAAGATTACCCAGGGAGGTGTAAACCTCCACCTGCCCTCCGTTTGCGGTATCCGAAACATAGACACAAGGACCAGGAACGCCGCTGCAAGAAGCGCTTTGATCCACAGCCAACCCGTTAATGATACAATTTGGAACGGTTTTAAAAAATCCGGCGGGATTTATCCCTTGAACACCAAAAGTCGCGCCTCCTGATGTATAAACCTCAATGAGCGATGGGGAATACCCTGAGTCGCCTACCCAGATATCATTTTGGGCGTCAACAGCTAAAGCCACTGGCTGTTTGAAGGGCATACTGGAAGAAGCCCCATTCCACCGGTGAAGCCAATCCGCCTCCAAATTGTCAATGAGACATTCAACTCCTACTCCAAATGTATCGACATAAGCATTTCCGGTGTCCGCGATATAAATGTTTCCTAATGAATCCCCAACCATGGCTCTTGGCGCATTGAGGGGAGCGCCACCATAATTAGTGGTAATACATGTGAATAAACCTTGAAAGCCGCCTTGCCCTTCATATAAAGTCGCGGCACCGGAGGGTGAGGAATCCAAGGTCGCGACCCATCCTTTCGTAACCGCTAATCCCTGAGGCATAGTCGCAGTAATAAGACTTGGTTGCCAAGGAGGAGTAAGGCCGGGGGTTGGAATACCATAAGCCAACTGATTTCCATCCACTTGAGGATCCACCCAACCACCGCAAGCCCCCGTAAGATTTCCACCCCCGCTGACCTGATAACACTCAAACATTGTGACATCCCCTCCTGCCCTCACTTCACCCTCGGCGACATAAAGAATACTGCCATCGTAATACATGGCATTTGGAGCAGCTGAAGTGACGTAATTACCTAGAAAAGGAGGCGCGGGGGTCTGGGTGACTAATGGAGTGTTGGTAAGGGTAGGTGTAACAGTTGGCGTATTAACCGTTCCTGTCACTGTCGGAGTTTTTGTAAAAGTCGGCACAATGGGGGTGATTGTTCCAGTCGGCGTAACCGAAATGGACGGAACCTGGGGCTTCGTAGGGTTGTTATTGTTGTCCGAACAGGCTAGGGGGATGATCAATCCTGAAAGGATGATGCCCAGCATCAGAAATCTTTTCATTTTTCCGCCTCGAGAAGGTTTTGCAAAAAGGTTAAAAATCCATCTGCAAGTCTTAATGAATATTACCACTAAACCACGAAAACGACTTCTTCGATCCCTTAATACCCCATGGTTTTCCCGTACGGAATTATTCCACCCCGAAGGTCATGCCCGCGTAAAAATTAAGGCCGTCCCCTTCCAAGGACCCAATGTCGGATGGATTTCCGTCGTCGTACAAAGTATTCTCAGGTATTTTAGCCGCGCCATTGATCTGGTTGAACCCCGTCCAACGTTGAATGACCCCGCCCATGATGGAGAAATTGTTATCCAGGTATATCTCCAAACCAGCCCCCAAGTTAAAGCCGATGCCCGAAATAGTCTCATCATCCACAAGATTACTGGGAACAAGCGATGATGCCTGACGGACCCATAACCAAGGCAAACTAAAGCCAAATTGGAAAAATGGCTGGGTGGGCGCTTGGGTGAAAAAATACCGTTTAAAATCAAAATTGAGCGATTGCAAGCTGGCGGGGGTTGTAAGGGTGACACCGTTGTTAAATGTAGCGGTATGGTCGCTCCGCCAATAACTCATTTCAACAGCCCAAGGGCCCCTCCTGTAGCCGATAAGAGCCCCCCAGCCGAATTTCCGGTCTATGGCCGGGATTAAATCCAACTCGGTTTCAGTGCCTGAATTATGCGATGCGATTATGGTTCCGTTAAAATCCCCCCATTGGTCGATGGTGGAAGAAATCCCGAATGCCCCGATATAAACCCTGGATTTTATAAAGTCGGTTGAAGATCCCTCAAAGAACTCGCCTAATAAATCATCAGCCAGAACTGCCGTGGTGACCGCCCCGAAAAACAGAACAAATGCCATGAACCGGCCGATTTTATTCATTTTCATTCGTTGTCCCATCCTCCTGGATTTTATTGCGTTTGAGAAAACAGGCGAAAATTCCCGTATTCCCTTTGTTAGGAATTTATTTTAACTCAAGAAACCTTGAAAATATAAGGAAAACTTTGATTTACAGGCGGGGAGTGACAATTAAGAAAGAAAAAACCCTAAAAAACCCCACTTCAATCCGCAAAAAGTCGATTAGGAACCGGAAACAAGAAGCTTCTTGGTTTTAATGATGGCTTAAAATCTCGATGGACCCCAGTCCGTTTGAACCGTTTCCGTAATCAGAAACGTATAGGCAGGTAAGTGTGCCGGTGGTGTCATAAACCACTCCATCCGGGCTGACAAAGGCATTAGTGCCAGTTCCTCCGGTTAAAACAAATTGCTCCACCCCGGCACTGTAATATTCAACACTTCCATTCGGATCCAGGCTGGTATCCGCGGCGAACAGATTCCCGGTTTGATCAAAAGCTAAACCGAAAATATCCGCGTTAGGAGCGGCGGTTATTGATGCCGCTAAAGAAGCGGAACTGTAAACATTAATAGTGGCAGATCCAGAAGCGTTTCCGTCGTCCACGGCCGCGATTGTTGTTCCAGCACCGCAAGCCACGGCTACGGGGCTTAAATCAGTTCCAGTCCCTGTGCTCCATTGAGAAATGTAATTTCCATTTTGGTCAAACACCTCTAAGGTGTTGTGTCCCGTATCCGCCACATAAACGGTAGTTCCCGTGGAATCCACCGCGATCCCGGTAGGATCGTTAAAAGCGGAAACCGGGGCTCCGGTCCAGGACGACCAGGATGTGACTGTAGTCCCGTCAGAATTAAACACATAAACAGTTCCATTGCCGCCGTCGCCCGAATCCACGACATACACCTGATTGGTGGTCTGGTTGACGGCGACCCCCTCAGGAGAAACCAAGGGAGTTGAACCCCATTGAGTCCATGTCCCCAAGACTCCGCCGGACAAAGCGCCATTGCTGATTTTAAAACTTAAAACTTGCGCTCCCACGGAATTTTCTCCCGCCGCCACGAACAGGGTTCCTGATGAGGAATTGCCTAATAGGGCCAGCCCGTTGGGATGGGTGACCGGCCAAGAATTACTGAACACCCACGTGGGACTCGCCACGAAGGTCCAGGTAATGGTTGGCGTAAAGGTCGGGGTGGTATAGGTCGCGGTATAGGTATAAGTGTAGGTTGAGGTATAAGTAAAAGTCGAAGTGGGGGTGAAGGAGGGAGTGGGTGTGGAGGTGTACCCGCTGAGATTTGTGGGAGTGATTGTGGGAGAGGTCGTTGCCGTTGGAGAGGGTGTAATGGTGAAGGATGGGGTGATCGTAAGTGTCGGGGTAATCGTGGGTGTGTAGGTTGTCGTGTAAGTCATCGTGTTCGTAAAACCGGCCCAACTGGTGGGAGTCGGTGCGGGAGCCGCGGGGTTGGATGAGTTCTTGCACGAAATGGTCAAGGGCAAAGCCGTCGTGAGAAGCAAGACGCCCAATAAAATCCTTTTCATCATATTCCTGATCCTCCGCCTCTCCCTGCGATTTAAGGTGTAAACCGGAAAACAGCCCCGTTCGTCTGGTAGGTTGAATCCGCCACGTAAACATTGCCGTAAGAATCCACACCGACCCCGACTGGATTCGATAATTTCCCCCCGTCGTTGAAAATAACCGATGGAGCCGTAAAAGAACCGGGCAAGAATTCCTCTACCTGGTGGTTGCCGGAATCCGCGACAAATAAATCCTCAGCGGTTACCGGACCGTTAAATGTGATGCCATGAGGATTATTAAACCCAGTAATAGTGGATATTACTGTGGCTGCGTTAGCGTCCAACTCCAAAATGTTCCCATAGGAGACGCTATTAGCGACAGCGGCCCAAATATTCTGTGAATCATCCACCGCCAGGCCGAAAACCGCTGTTACCGGCGCTCCAAAAGTGAAGATCCCGGATGTGCCAAAAGCCGTTACCGCTGAACCCGTATTGGAAAGTTTAAAGATTTTCGAGGCAGTTGTTTCATTGTCACTGACAAAGATGTTCCCGCTTCCATCCACCGCTATGCCTTGAGGGCTGGTAAAGGTCACGCTGGAAGGCGTGAATTGGACCAAGGGATTTCCCAAATCATCAAATTTGCTTACGCCATTGGCGTTGAGCACATAAAGGGTGACCGGCGAGCCGGAAATTGTCGGTCCTTGCACCGCGACCGCCTGGGGCTGGTTGATATAGATCTTCCCTCTTCCCTTGCCCCCGTTGCCCCAGTCGGAATAGAGGACGCCGTTGGGCGAGAACTTCTCCACCGCGTTGTTGCCCGTGTCCGCGACATAAATATTTCCGGAGGAATCCACCGCCAATCCGGAGGGATTCTTGTAGGAAACCCAAGGCGTCGTGCTGACGTAGGGAGTGGGCGTAAAAGAAGGAGTCGGGGTCCAGGTCGGGGTAAATGTGTTGGTAAAGGTAAAGGTCGGGTTGATGGCCACGATAGTTTGAACGGCGGGACGCAGGCTGGGGCCTGTGGGATTAACCGAGCAAGCCAGCCCGATCAAAAGGGTGAATGCCGTCAGGGCGAAAAACAAGCCCAAAAACCAATATTTTTTCATGAACCGGCCTTCCCGAATTTTAATTCCTCTTTAAGCGAACCCGCGTCACTCGAAACCCAGCGTGGTTCCGATCGCGAAAATAAAACCGCCCTCGCTGTCCCCGGTGGAACTTCCATAAAGTGCCATCTGGTTGTAAAGGCCCTGGTAGCCCTTGAGCTGGTCGAAACTGGCCCAGCGATGGGAGGCGCTTCCAACAATGGAAAGGGCGGGAGACAGGTAGTATTCGGCGCCCAGGCCTAAATCAAAACCCAACCCGGCCAGGGTCACCGGATAAATATGGCCGGCGCCATCGCCATCGGCATCAGGAATATCGAGCCAGGGGAAACCCACCCCCAGGCTGACAAAGGGTTGAAAGTTCAAATCGGTAAGAAAATACCTCTTGAAATCAACGTTCACGGACCGAAGCACGGCTGCGGCCTGGTAGGTACCCGTGAAAGTCGCGGATTGTCCCGATATCGCTCCTAAGGTAGTCGGCCCAAAAGTCGCCAAGTGGTTGGACTGCCAATAACTCAATTCCAGCGCGTAAGCTTCCTCCCTATGGCCTAACAAAACGGCAAAACCGAAATTCTGGGCCAGGGAGGGAATGGCCGTGATTTCATAACCCGGATTATCCACCCGGGAATAGTTGGTTCCCGAAAACTCGCCGCTCTTGTCAATGCTGATGGAGGTTCCGAACACGCCGATGTAGGTTCTGGTATGCAGAAAATCGCCGGGGCCATCAGCCCAAACATTGGTTCCTATTGTTAAGGAAGCTGTTAAGAGAAAAAGAAAGAAAGAAAAAAATTTCACGCGATTCCTTTTTTCGGATTCGATCAACCCCGAATCTACGTTCAATTTCCGGGAAAAACCGGGGCTTTTAAAATCAAATTTCAAAATCAATACAGGTTTGGCTCCGGAATTTTCGACGATTCAATCAACCGGAAAGTGGCACAGGGGCGTCATTTTAGCCGATTTTCCCCAAAGGAAAGGAAAAAAGATAACATTCAGGGCGCTAAATAACAACCAAGGCCCTCACTCTTTCAGCGTTTTGGGGACTTCAATCGCCCCCAGGACAAGAAAAAGGAGGCTTAATGCTAAAAAAGGCCAAAAGGGAAAAGTACGGCTTCCCAAGGAATACCTCATGTAGAAATAAGGAATCCAAACCGCGGCCGATAGAAAGAAAAATTTCTGGGGACGGCGGCTTTGGGCGGAGGACGGGGATTTCTCCTCTTTCAAGATCTTGACCCTCTCGACTTGAGTTTCCCCTTTCTTATCCCGTTCTTGAATGATTCCGTTGATTTGATGGATCGCCCTGACGTTTTCCACGATGACCCTGTATGAGATCCAAAATGAGACCGCGTTCATGACAAAGGCGGCCCAAACCAGGATTTGATGCGCTGTCATCGGGATCAAGCCCGTGGAAACCCCGCCCCCCGCCCCCGCCGCCAGGACAGTGGCCAAAATCGCCCACATCAACGCTGGATAGGACCGGTTTTTATACTCCCTGGTTTTATCCGCCCAATCGCCCGGCAACCCCTTTTCCAAAGCCACCCGCTTGATGGTTTTCCCGCTCCCGATGAAAAAGCCGAAGATGAGGCATTGCAAAAGAACGATCAAAAGGGTCATCAGGAGCCCCCAGAGCATATGAAGGCCTGTGGGTAACAGGTGGGTATAGGCCAGGATCAGCGTCGCTATATAAAAAAGAAGAACCGTGCTGATGATGCCCGCGAAGACCGTAGGCAATTCAAACCTCCAAGAGGGTATTTACAGGAATTATTTGAAGGCGGCCTTGACCGCAGGATGAATGATTTTTCCATGGTCGATATTCAACCCGTGGCGGATGACTGGATCCCGTTTGACGGCCTCTTTCCACCCGTGACGGGTGATTGCCTGGACAAACGGAAGGGTCGAATTCGTCAGGGCGTAAGTGGAAGTCATGCCCACGGCGCCGGGAATATTGGTGACGCAGTAATGCACCACGCCGTGTTTCACGAAAACCGGATGGCTGTGCGAGGTGGGCCGGGATGTCTCCACACAGCCCCCTTGGTCGATGGCCACGTCCACGATGACCGAACCGGGTTTCATCCCCCGGACCATGTCCTCGGTCACCAGGCGCGGGGCCTTGGCCCCTTCCACGTAAACGGCCCCGATAAGCAAATCGGCGTCCCCGGTTTCCTCCCGGATGACCCTACGGTTGGATACCATCGTGGCGACATTCGGGGGCAGGATATCTTCCAAATACCTCAAGCGGGATGGGTTCACGTCCAGCACCGTCACGAACGCGCCCAGACCCGCCGCGGTTTTGGCCGCGTTGGTCCCGACCACCCCGCCTCCCAGCACCACCACCTTGGCGGGTTTGACGCCGGTGACCCCTCCCAGGAGGATTCCTTTTCCTCCCATGGATCTTTCCAAATACTTCGCGCCTTCCTGGATGGCCATTTTCCCCGCCACCTCGCTCATGGGGGTCAAAAGCGGATGTTCCCCGGTAGGAAGGCAGATGGTCTCATAGGCGATGGCCACAATCCCGGCCTTGATCATGGCCTTCGTGAGTTCCGGGGATGAAGCGAAATGAAAATAGCAAAAGAGGACTTGGCCTTTCCTCAACAGGCCGAATTCGGATGGCTGGGGTTCCTTGACTTTCAGGATCAATTCGGCGCGCCGGAACAATTCCGGCCGGTCGCTTATCATCTCGGCGCCGGCTTCCTCGTATTCCCGGTCGGGGATTCCGCTTCCCTTCCCCGCCCCATTCTCCAGGAGGACTTGATTCCCCCCCGATACCAGCTCTTCCACCCCGCCGGGAACGATTCCCACCCGGAACTCGTTGTCTTTAATTTCCCTCGGCACGCCGATGATCAAGCTTGAGCTCCATAAGGTCCATCTATTGGAAACAAACCGGCACCCTTACTGTTCCTTGATCCACTCCACCTTGCCGGTTTCCTTGTGATAAATGCATCCCACTATTTTTAAAATATCCTTATGCTCCAAATCCCAGAGGATCGGGCTTTGTTCGCGGATGTAGCGCATGGTGCTCAGGATGTTCACCCGGACCACCGCCTCGTCGAAATCGTCCCCCTTCAGCTCAATGTCGGTCTTGGCTTTTATGTGTTTCTGGGTATTCTCCACCTCGGCCACGGCCGGCTCGATTTGGTTGTACAAGGACTCCTGGTTCATGGAAACCCAGGAGGTCCTGGCGTGCCGGTACTCCGCGATGGCCCCCTTAATGGCGGTACAGCCCGAATGGCCCATGACCACCAGGACGCGGCAGTTCAAGGTCTGGGCGCCGTATTCCAAACTGCCCAGGATGACTTTGTCCACCACGTTGCCGAAGACACGGTTGACGAAAAGCTCCCCTGTTTTCATGTGGAATATGGATTCCGGGGGGGTGTGGGAGTCGGAACAGCTGACCACCATGACGCTGGGATTCGCGGCGTGCTCCGTTTGATGTTTGACGAAATATTGGTTTCCGCCGATGAGTTTCATCATGGCGTCGTCCTGCTCCTTCTTGATCTCGGTGGCTTTTTCCGGAGCCGTATAAGGCAGTAAAACCCCGGTCCTTTCAGCGGCCCACAAGGGGGCGGCTAGCAATAAAATCCCAGGAATTAACCATTTCAGGTTTAATTTGCTCATGGCGTCCTCCACGATGAAATAGAAGCGGTAAAAGTATATTCTTTATTTTATTCCCCGGACAGTTTTTTAAGGCAAGATTAGGCACAATACACCTGCGGCCTATTGTTTTTTAATTCTCCCCCTCTGAAAGAGGGGGATTAAGGGGAAGTTAGTCTCTGGGTGTTTCCCAACAAAAACTAATACCCCCCCTATCCCCCTTTTTCAAAGGGGGGGCTAACTTTTCAAATATCGAATCAGATAAGCACGTGCCGAACCTCAATAAAGCTTTCAATGAAAGTTCGGTATAGTGCCGATTTCCTTAACTTCTTTATGGTGAATCGGTACATGCCAAACCTGAGTAAATCATAAGTACTTTGTGCATAAGCATGTTTTATGGTGATTTAGGCTTCCTATTTATTCCCAAAGGCTTTCGATATACTCGGTTTTTCCAATAATAAATGGAGGAGAAATGACATGGCGATGATGGAAATCAGCGTGGTCCCCCTGGGGACTGGAAAAACATCGGTCAGTTCCCATGTGGCCGATATTTTAAAATTCCTGAAAAGGCAAAAAGGGGTTCAATACGAGTTGAATGGCATGGGAACCATTGTCACGGGCAAATCCGGGGACCTTTTAAAATTGGCCGCCGCCATGCACAAAATCCCATTTTCCAAGGGCGTTAAAAGGGTCTATACCGTCATCAAATTGGACGACCGCAGGGACAAGACTCAGCTTCCATCCGATAAGGTGGATTCGGTTCTGCGCAAACTTTAAAAGATAAATAGCCTCACACCTGTCCAAAATAGACTTTAGCCACAGATGTGCCAATCTTCCATAAAGCTTATTTGGAGATTGGTACCATACCGACTTCTTTTATTACTTATAGGAAGGTCGGCATGCATGGGATTCATGGGATACAACAAGACTTGATCGTGACAAAGGCTTTGCCTTTGCGCCCGTTGGGCGTTATGGCCCTGCCTGCGGACCGTGGAAAAATTAATTTTTCCATCGGCCGTCGGATGAGCCATACAACACGATCTGAAAATATTCACCCTTTGCTATGCAGTAGCAGGGTCTCCGAGTCCCTGTGGTGAATCTGTTTATCCCCTGCATCCCCTGAATCCGCGCCGATCATTCATAAAGATATATTGAGATCGGTACAGTACCAGCCTCCTTCAACTGCCTTATGGAAGGCTGGCACGTGGCAAAAGCATTGGTTTTGCTTAACGCCTTTTAGAATTTAAAATTTCTGATTTTATTTATCTTAGTTCCTTGGTTTTTGTTTAATTTGGACGGCAATGAAATAGCCTCTTTCCTGAATTTGCAGATGATGTTACACCTCCTTTTTCAAAGGGGGGATTCAATCACTTCCACGCTGACGGGAATTTTATCCCAGCGCGTGCCAGCCTTTTATAAAACAGTTATTGAGGCCGGTATTGTCGATTTCATTTCAGATTCTTTGTGAAAAGATTTAAACTTTGTCCGGTTTGCCGAAAATCACAATAAGGTAAAGCATGCTCGACCCTAAATTCGTCCGTGAACACGAGACCGAGGTCCGCAAAGCCCTGGAGGACTGCCGGTCCAAGGTGGATCTTTCCCTCTACCTGGATCTCGACCGCCGCCGCCGGGACCTGATGATGTCGGCCGACAAGCGGAAGGCCCGATTGAATCAGGCTTCCGAGGAAATGGGGCGAATGAAGAAGGAGGGAAAGGACATCTCCCAGTACCGGGCGAAGCTCCAGGAACTTTCGGACGAGATCAAGCAGATGGACGGGGAAATCGCCGCGGTCGAGAAAGACTTTCATGATTTGGAGCTCCTAGTCTGCAATATTCCCCATCCGACCGTTCCCGTGGGCGGGGAAGAAGCCAACCAGGAAATCCGTCGGGTGGGCCAGCCTCCTTCTTTCTCATTCAAGCCCAAATCCCACGATGACCTGGGTCAAGCTTTGGGGATCCTCGATTTCGAGCGGGCCGCCAAGATCTCCGGCGCGAGATTTTTTACCCTTTCCGGCCTCGGGGCGCGCCTGGAGCGCGCTTTGGTTAATTTCATGCTGGACCTGCACGCCCCCAAGGGCTACCGGGAAATGGTGGTGCCCCACCTGGTGAACTACGCCTCCATGGAAATGTCGGGCCAATTCCCCAAATTCATCGACCAGGCCTTCACGATTGAAAAAGACAATTATTACCTGATTCCCACCGCCGAGGTATCGCTGGCGAATTACCACCGAGCCGAGACTTTTCCGGCCGGTACCCTGCCCAGGAAATACATGGCCTATACCCCCTGCTACCGCCGGGAAGCCGGCAGTTACGGGAAGGACACCAAGGGCCTCATCCGCCTGCATCAATTCAACAAGGTGGAGCTGTTTCAATTCGTCGATCCCGAGAAAAGCATGGCGGCCCTGGAGGAATTGACCTCGGACGCCGAGGAAGTCCTCAAGAAACTGGGATTGGCCTACCGCGTGGTGGCCCTGGCGACCGCCGATAAAAGCTTCAGCGCGACAAAGACCTATGATTTGGAAGTTTGGGTTCCCAGCCAGAACTCCTACCGGGAGATCTCAAGTTGCAGCAACTGCACGGACTTCCAAGCCCGCAGGGGGGGAATTAAATTCAAGCGGGAGGGCGGTTCCAAACCCGAACTAGTGCACACCTTGAACGGTTCCGGTTTGGCGGTGGGCCGCACCTGGCTGGCCGTACTGGAGAATTATCAGCAGGCGGACGGTTCCGTCGTGATCCCCGAGGCCCTTCGCCCCTATTTGGGCGGCCTGGACACTCTTCGCCCGGTTTCTTGATGACGCTGATTACTTAGGTTTGAATCCAAGTCTCCCAGTTGTGAAAATTCTCTTATGAGGAAATATTTTATGAAGAAAAATAAAATAATAGTTTTATTAATAAGTATTTCTTTGACATTCACCATTCATGACTTAAAAGCGCAATTAATTACACCCAAGGAAATTAAAGGGCCATACCACGATTCGAATATTATTGAAAAATGTTTTACTTTTGAGGGCCGAATAAGTTCTTGGAATGGATATCCTACTTTGCGTATATGGATAATTGGAACCCATCGGATGTTAGGTGTCATTAGTGAAACCCCGAAAAACTTAGATAAATTATTGGAAGATTTTTCGACCGAAGTTTATGGGACATTTACGGTCTGTCCTTTAACCCCTTATAAGAAAGGTGTTATGCAATCTATTTGTGTTAATTCGGTCAAAATTCGTAAAGTTGTTCGAAAAATCATGCATGGAGCTCGCTTCAATGATAAATATGGCCAAATAGCTTTAACCGAAACTTATTTAGATAATGGGTCTTATGAAATTGGTGTACTTTCTAAAAAGGGAGAACAAATTTTTCAAAAAATTGAAAAGAACGCAATAGAGAAAGGTTACATTTCCGATAATGGATTATGGATCGTTTATAAAACCGAAAATGATAAAAACAATCTGGTGAAAATAATTAATGTAATAACAAAAGAAGAATATATCGCTCCTCCTGAAATCGGATATAAGCCTTTTTCCCATATTGGCGATGACGGCACTCTTTTAGATTCTAAAACCCCGCTATATAAACCAAAATATTAAAGAGGAATTTTCTGAGTAAAACAGGAAAAGGGGAACTTTCGAGGAATTAACTGGGAAACCCCTGTATTAGTTGAGTTCTAAACTTATCCCGGTTGAGCTCATAGTCTTTTCTTAAACTCACCCTTTCATACCCATATTCCCTTGTCAGAGCACGGATATAGCGCCTAATTCCTTTATATTTGCGGACCAATCCTCTAGTAGGCCTTGAATTTCGGTAATTCCCCACTGGCGCTATTTAAAACATCACATCGGTTTAATTTTTCGCGGTACCTCTGCTACAATACCCGGCGATTGACCAATTGCCGGAGGTTCGTCTTCATGGCGGATAAGAACGAAAAAGTCCAAACTGTAACACCCAAAATGAGCAGCGCAGGCAAGACAACACTTGGCGTGGGAGTGGGCGTCCTGGTGGCGGGATATATGTTCCTGGCCACGGGCTCCATGACCCTCGCGCCCATTTTGATCATCGGGGGACTGGTCGTTATCGGCGTTGGGATATACAACCTTTAAGCCAAGGACTTCATGCGTCCACAGATGCCCCAGTTGATCGCCAGTGAGGTTTGCCTGGAGTGCCCTGTCTGTTGCCGGTTTCCGGAAAAACAGGCGCCCCTTTCCCCCTTCTTTTTCCCAGAGGAAAGGCTTCAGGCCGACTCTCTCCATTCAAACAATTCTTTCCGGGAGCCTTCCAAAGGAATGGCTTCCAAGGCTGAGCTCGTGGCCTGCGGGCACGGGTTCGCCTGTTCGTTTTTCAATCCTGAGGATCAAACGTGCCTTGTTTATGAGGCCCGCCCCCTGGATTGTTCGATGTATCCCGCGGTGATCATGCGCAGTAAGAATCAAAATCAGGTGCTGTTGGGGCTGGACACAAAATGTCCCGCCCTTTCCCGGCCTGATGTGGCGGTAAAATTCAAGGATTTTTTAATTTGGTTGCAGCGACACTTGGAAAGCACAACCCTCTCATCCCTCGTTCGAAAATATCCACAATTTATAGGCGATTTCCAGGAAGAGGTTGTGGAGGTGCGCGAGCTGTCGCTGGGAAAGGTTTAAGTTATATGGTTGCCACTTTGCAAAAACTCCAGCCGCCCCGCGCGATGCGGTGGGTGACACGCTGGAGATGGTTTTCGATCGGGTCTTTGGCGGTTGCCGTGCTGGCCTTGCTTCTGTTGCCTTACTGGTTTTTCAAGCTTTTGGTATGCGTGCCCCTGCTGGCCTTCTCGGGCTGGAGCTTTCTGGTTGCCCAGCATCGGAACCGGATCGTGGGGGAAGGTTCCGAGGGAGAGGCCTTGGTCGCGAAGGCCCTCGACAACCTGACGATGGAGAACGCCAGGGTCCTGCATTCGGTCCAGTTCAATTCCGGCGACAAGGCGCGTGAGATTGACCACCTTTTGATCACGCCCAATTGCCTGTTCTGTATCGAGACCAAGTACCTTCGCGGGCGAATCGCCGGCGAGGTCTTGGACCGGGAATGGACCCTTCACAAGAGGGCCCGCAAGACAAGGTCCCGCTACAAGCGGGGTTTTTACAACCCGTTGAAGCAGGTGGCGACCCAGATTTACCACCTCCGGAGCCATTTGGAGGCTAACCTGCCCCCCCGTTGGGCCCAGGAGTGCACCCATGTTTGGATCCAAGGGGTGGTGGTGTTCGCCCATCCCCAGGGCGACGCTTCCGCCGTCGTCAATCACGAGCATGGCGTCGTGGACCTGAATACCTTGCCGCAGTACTTGGCGAATTACCGTCCGCCCTCCCGGGCCAGCCGCCTGAGCTATGGCCTGCGCCGCGAGATTTCCAGGGTCATCACCGGGCAGTAATGTCTCAAGAGTCATGCCTCAACGGCACAGGAACCCTGCTCGAAAGACGAATTGAGCAAAGGTTCCTGTGTCTTCGGGGTGGCCATCCTTGCCGGTAAATTCTTTTCCCCACCAGGATTTCTTTGACGGGCTCGAACCCCTCGAGGACAGCCTTGAGCGGGCTTCGGGGTTTTTTTACCCCGCTTCCTCCTTCTCGGCCTCGCTCCACTCGTTTTTAATGTGGGGAAATGAATACGCTTATGTTCTCGCTTCCAAGGGCCCCTATCATTTCATCGCGGCATATTACGATCGTTACGTGTATTTCCCTACTCCCCCCCATCCCCTGACCGCTGAATCGTTGGAATGGGTTTTTAACTTCATGAAAAAGGTGAATGGTCCCGGCGGCGGCATTTCACGCGTGGAAGGCATGACCCAAGAGCAATCGGCGGAAGCTGAGTCTTGGGGTTACCGCGCAAGGCCGACTCTCACCGAATATATTTATGAACGGTCCCGGTTAGCCGGTCTTCACGGTGATCCCTTCCGGGCCAAGCGGGCGGAAATCAATCATTTCTTGAAACAGGAATCCGTTGTCATCAGGCCTTACCGCCGGACAGACCTGGAAGCCTGCGCGGAATTATTTGAGCTTTGGAAAAGCCAAAGGCTCGCGGCCGCGAAAGGCGAAATGGAGGAAAAAATGCTTCGATCCTCCCAAAAAGCCCATTCCCAAGTTCTCCTGCGCGGAAGGGATTGGGGGATGGATCTTTGGGTGGTCCTTCTGGGGGAGCGTTTGGTCGCCTATACCGCGGGGGCGCCCTTGGGGCAGGATACTTACGGGGTCTTTCTGGAGGTGACCGACTTGACTGTGAAAGGCCTGTCCTCTTATATATTCACCCAGGTATGCAGGCAGGCGGAGGGATTCCCCTTTATCAATACGGGCGACGCTGAGGGTTTATCCACCTTGGCCCAATCCAAGGAACACTGGCATCCAAGCCGAAAAGCGCAAATCTACGCGGTAGATCCGGTATAAATCAGTACGTTTTATGGGATAATGAAATTCCGCTTATTAAAATCTTCTGTGAGGGCAACATGGCTTCCAGGGTGAAAATCAAACTTAAAAAGAAACCTCTCCGCAGGTTAAATAAACGCAGGGTGCCGGCCTCGCTGGAGAAGGCCAGGTCCTTGGTGAAACCCTCCCACCGGGTCCGGGTGGATTGGCACCAGTATTTCATGAATATCGCCGCGGAAGTCGCCACCAGGTCCACTTGCGACCGCAAGCACGTGGGGGCCGTCATTGTCCGGGACAAGACGATTCTCTCGACCGGTTATAACGGAAGCGTCCGGGGCCTGCCTCATTGCGATGATATGGGCCATATGATCGAGGACGGCCATTGCGTGGCGACCATCCACGCCGAGGCCAACGCCATTATCCAGGCCGCCCGCAACGGGGTGAGGGTGGATGGGGCTGAAATTTACGTGACCGCTTCCCCCTGCTGGAACTGTTTCAAGATGGTCGCCAACGTGGGGATCAAGTCCATTTATTACGGGGAATTTTACCGTGATGACCGTATTTTCGACGCGGCCAAGAAACTCCGGATGATCGTCACCCAAATCAAGGTTCAAAAATCTAAATAGTAAATCGAAGGGCAGCCTGATGTCATTGGAGCCCTTCGCATCAACACACCCCATGGATACAGTTTGTAACCTCTGAAAAAGGGTTTTAAGGGTTCTTCTGTTTTTTTGTTTTCGTTGAAAATTAAAGACTTTCTTGGCGGACTTGGCGTCTTGGCGGTGAAACTTTTCGAGTTTTTCAGATGGTTTACGAAATTTGGGGGACAGGCCACATGGACTTGCTTATTGATACTTACGGTACCAAGATCGGCACAATTGGGGAGCGCATCGTTCTTTCTTTTCCGAAAGTGAAAGAGAAAAAAGAATACCCGATCCATAGACTGGAGAAAATAGTGATACTTCGGCCGGCCGCGATCACGACCCATGCGGTTCAGCTCGCGATTGAGCACGATGTCGATATCGTCTATCTCGGCTCATTTGGCAAACCCATCGGAAGGGTATTTTCAAGCGAACCAAAAGGCCTGGCGAGCCTTCGTAAAGCACAACTGGAAGCATCAACTTCGCTTGAGCGATCGTTCAATATCGCGAAAGAATTAGTGCGAGGCAAATGTGCTAATCAGCTCGATCTACTCCGATATCTCGCGTATCGATACAAAAAAGATGTGGGGACTGAGTGGAATAAAATAGTGAAACCTACAATCAAGAAGGGGGTTAACACGTCGTGGATCCCGAGCGGACGACCCGATTGAATTCAATGATAAAAATTATGACTGTGAGTTTTGTCCACGATGGGGATCCGTCGTGGACGAGTAGCATTTAAAGAGGGGTATAAAATGGACCAAATCCACCCACCGAAATATTATCCAGCCTTTTTCGGCCATGAAAGTTACGGGCAACAACCTTTTTCCATATCAAAGAACGAGAAGAATATTATTTGCCAAACTTCCTTCGAAACCTTTTTATTGCCGATCTTCGTTTGCCTGATCGGCATCATGGCCATCTTTTTGAATTATTCGAATCACCAAGGCCCGACCAAACACATATTCGTTCTGATTGGTCTTGGCCTGATCTTGCCGTTCATTTACAGCGCTTTTCGTGTTTTTAATTATGTTTTTAAAAAAAGGAAAGTGATTTTTGATGGTAACTATTTAAATATCAAATTGATGATAGGGGAAAATTCGATCGAGGAGATCCCCAAGAAAACGATAAAAACGTTTGAAATTACCTCTGAAGAAAGAGAGCAAACCAGCAGTCGCTTCGGGACCTTTAGATGGACGGCATATTTATTAGGAGCAGTTCTTAAAAACGAAGAAAAGCTATATCTGCTTGAAGCTGATCGTGAAGAAGTGATTAAGGAGTTAAAAGAAGATGTTGAAAAGTTGTTCGGTGAGTTTTTCTGAGATTTTTTGAAGTTGTTTGCTCGGGGGACCCTTCGTGGATAGGGAAATGGCCATTAGAAAATGATTGGGAGCGGGTGTCAAACACATGAGAATTTCATTGGAATTGGTTCCTCGAAGTAAAGAATCCATTTTGGAAGAAGTGGAAAAGATTTCCAACGATCTGAAAAAGGTCAACGCGATAAACATTCCGGATTTATTGCGTTTTGATTTAAGAAGTTGGGTTGCTTGTGGATATGTGAAACCATTTTTTCAAAATGCAATACCACATTTTCGGGCTGTTGATGTCAACTTGGATGAACCATTGCCGATGGCCACTTTTCTTAATTAGAATCGGTTAAAAGACCTGCACATGCCTGTCGCAAAAAGGATGGTGTGCAACCTATGACCCCGATTACAATATTCTTTCGGTATTAAATAAGAAGGATTCCGGCGAAATCATCAGCCAATTCACGTATCAATATGATGACGCCGGAAACCGCCAATATGTGATTGACAACATCGGCAAGACTACTTATGGCTATGACAATATCTACCAGTTAACGAGCGTGGCATATCCCGACCGGCCAGCAGCCAGTTACACCTATGACCCTGTGGGCAACCGTCTCTCCATAACTGTTGGGCCCCAAACGACGACTTACACCTACCGCGACAATAATTCGCTTAAAACAGCCGGCACGGAAACCTTCCAGTACGACGGCAATGGGAATATGGCCAATAAAATGAATGGAAGCCAGGATACCGGCTACACCTATGACACCCAAAACCATTTAATCCAGGTCAACCTGCCCAATGGGACCAAATCCATTTTTGGTTATGACTATACGGGTATGAGAATCAGTGATACGGAAACCATCTCATCCGGAAACTTGGAAACCAAGCAATTTTTATGGGACGGTGATGATGTCATCAATGAAGAATCGCCTAAGGTCCAGATTTCACAAAACATAAGGGTCAGGTCTTGAAAACAGCATTACGAATCTTTTCCTCAAGAACAATGGGGTCAGGCCATCATTCATCACTTTATCAGCTTTCGTGCAAACTTTTCGTCTTCCGCCAACCTTTTTTTGATCTTCATCAATCGGTTTCCCACCGCGCTTTCCCCCACCCCGGAACAATGGGGTCAGGCCATCATTCATCACTTTATCAGCTTTCGTGCAAATTTTTCGTCTTCCGCCAACCTTTTTTTGATCTTCATCAATCGGTTTCCCACCGCGCTTTCCCCCACCCCCATCTTCATTCCTATCGCCTTGGAACTCATTCCTGATTTTCTCTTTAATAAATATATCGCCATATCCCGGGCTTCCGACTCCCTTTTGCCTGCTCTCAATATTTCCTCCGGTTTTTCGCCATACATTCTCCCTACTTTCTCCAGCACTTCTTTCGGATCTTGCTTTACCACGTGTTTCTGATATTTCGGTACATCCAAATGTTTGTGACGTTGCCCTACTTCGTGGACTTTTTCCAAAAACTCCTTACCACCCAGGTATATACGCGAATACAAATCATCCCAAGGCTTTTCTTTCTTCCCCATCCCCTCTTCCACAAAAGTCCTGTATGATTTTTGCGCCTTTTTTCTTTCCTTTCCAAACTGCCCTAATAACCAGTCCACTTTCAGCCATTTTTCCGCCCTATCAAATCCCGCTGTCGCCCGATAACTACTCCACTTCCAGTCTTTGGGGTGTTTTACCATCCGGGCCCTTACCGGATTCAATACCACATACCGGCTTAATTCCTTTAAATAACTGTCTTTCTCCACAATAATGGCCTTATACCGCCCCTGGAACAAATGCCCATTCCGATAATGCTTTTTATTGAATTTTTGTGTGTATTGGGCGTTTAAATGTTTCATGGCTGTTGATAAATTCGCGCTTGGGGTTTCCAGCATCAAATGGTAATGATTATCCATCAATACCCAAGCGTGACATAACACACCATTCTCTTCAACCATTTCCCCCAATAACCGAATAAACATCCAGCGGTCGGCGTCATTCATAACAATCTTTCGCCGTTCATTACCGCGCGAGGTTACATGGTAAACCGCCCCCTCATAATGGATCCGTTTAGGCCTTGGCATTAGGACATTGTAAACAACTCACACTATTTGTAAAGTGATGAATGATGGCCTGACCCCTATGGTTTGTTAGGTTGATCCAACATGATGGTAACAGCAGAAAGGGGTTGAATCGGGCCTGCTTCACAAAACAAAATATTCCATGTGAAAGCGTTTAGAAACAAAACAATAATAAAAAAGAATTTTTCAAATTTTAGTTTTTTGTCCTTATACCGCCCCTGGAACAAATGCCCGTTCCGATAATGCTTTTTATTGAATTTTTGTGTGTATTGGGCGTTTAAATGTTTCATGGCTGTTGATAAATTCGCGCTTGGGGTTTCCAGCATCAAATGGTAATGATTATCCATCAACACCCAAGCGTGACATAACACATCATTCTCTTCAACCATTTCCCCCAATAACCGAATAAACATCCAGCGGTCGGCGTCATTCATAACAATCTTTCGCCTTTCATTACCGCGCGAGGTCACATGGTAAACCGCCCCTTCATAATGGATCCGTTTAGGTCTTGGCATTAGGGCATTGTAAACAACTCACACCATTTGTAAAGTGATGAATGATGGCCTGACCCCTATGGTTGTTTTGCTCGACTTGTACCAACTTTTATGGAGTTGGCATTATCAACCGTCGCCCTTCACCTGGAGGGTGAAGGCGGATAATGGTCTCGGATGGCCTGCGCTAATTCCGTTCGAATTTAAGTTCTTTTAATATTTTCTTAAAATTCGTTTTTAAAAGCTTTAAAACCCATCCAAAGACCGTAAATCCAAGAAATAAAAACGATAGGAGATGGAATAAACAGTTCTTGGTCATCACTATAAGGATAAGAAGTAAAGGTGATACCAGGAGGCTGTTTATGAGGTTTTTAAATACATTTTTTGTTTGTTTGGCCCTCATTGTGCTGGGATTTTACGGATGTGAGAGAAAAATTAGTTCCGCACCACCTCCTGCACCAGCCGTAGCTGCAACCTCCACTTATACGGCTACAATGACATTAACCCAAACAATGACCACAACTCCCACTAACACGGCAACAGTGACCCCAAGTGCCACTCCCGGTGGCTGGGATATTACTTCCTGGGTTAGCATCGGCGGTGGAACCTTCTCTTATTCCTATATCCACATAGCTGCGGGAGGGACCTTAGCAGGGGGATCGGTAACCTTAAATGTTTCTAATTATTTCGTCATGGACAGCGGAAGTACTTTAACAGCAGGAAGCACTAACGGAACAACGGGAACACCGGCTAATTTAACCAGCAGTGCTGGTGCCGGGCACGGAGGAACAGGAGGGCAGGATGGTCTTGGGAATGCTGGAGGAGCGGCTTATGACAATACAATGGCCCCGTCCTATGGAGGAAGTCCGGGTGGGAGTGGAACTTGCCCGATAGGAGGGAGGCCAGGCGGTGGGATGATTTTAATACAAGCACCTAATGGATCGGCAACCTTTAACGGTTTGGTGAGTGCGAATGGGGGGGATAGTATTAATTGTTCGGGGGGATTACCAGGGTCGGGATCAGGAGGGTCTATTTATATTATGGCCAACGACATTGAAGGAAGTGGATATTTACAGGCCAACGGAGGATCAGGCATCGCGGATACCAGCGCTAGGGCCGACAACTCGGGTGGTGGAGGTGGTGGAATTATTGTTCTTTCATCCCACTCGGTTAATAATTTTAGCGGAACCTATTCCGTTCAAGGCGGCACAGCGGTTTCTCCCGCTCAGCCGGGCCAACCCGGAAGTTTCAACCAGGCGACATATTAATCCCGGCTTCATATTATGCCGGAATGAACGAAGATGCGCCGGAATAGGGGTATTCCGGGGGGGTTGGCTTGTAAAAGACCTGTTCTTACCCCATAAAGATTTTTTTATTTAATCAGTGAAACCATGGAATAAAACCTCCACCTTCGACGTATACTATTGAAGGTAATAAAAAGGCGTCAAAGCGGATGAATATGAAAAAGTGCCTATTTCTGTTTTTGGGATTAAGTATTCTTACGATGGCTTGTACCCACAATTTTATGGCCAGTGGATCCGCGGCGGTTCCACCCTCCTCCAGCCCCACCATCACGCCCAGTCCAACCCCGAGTTTAAGCAATACCCCTGTACCCATAAATACTTCCACCAACACTCCAACTATCACACCGACGATCACCTCCACTCCTACAAACACCCTTACCATTACATATACGCCTACGATTACTCCAACGGGGACCTCGACCTATACCCCGACGATCACCGTCACGGTTAATCCCACAGTTGCTTGTTCTTTACCAGTGAATATTCCGGACCCCAACCTTTTGTCGGCAGTCCAAACCGTATTGATTAACAACGGAATCATTGCAAGCACCTCAGATATCATTACCCAATGTGACATGGCCACCATTACCGATTTGTATTTTAATTCCGACGGCGTCACCAACCTGGAAGGGTTGGAATATTGTTCCGCAGTGACGAACTTGAGCCTCAACGGCAACCATATCACCGATCTCACTCCCATCGCTGGCCTCACGGGGTTGCAGTACTTAAGCCTCAACAACAACCAAATCGCCGATCTTGCTCCCTTATCCAACCTTACAAATTTGATGGAATTGGACCTATCTTCTAATCAGATCAGCGACATCTCGGCACTGTCTGGACTGACGCAATTGGGATACCTGAACCTTGCCGATAACCAGGTCAGCGACATTTCAATCCTGTCCAATTTGACGCAAATTTATTACTTGGTTCTCGAGAACAACCAAATCACCACCATAACTGTCCTGTCTGGACTGACGCATTTGGGATATCTATACCTTTCATACAACCAGATCAGCGACCTCACACCCCTTTCTGGGTTGATGCACCTGGAAGATTTGTTCTTGAACAATAACCAAATTGTGGATTTACAGCCCCTGGTGAACAATTCTGGGCTTGGAAACAACGCAACCATTGTTTCTGTACTAACCGGCAACCCACTTACGAGCCCGAACGTGCTGACCGAGGAAGCGGAACTCAGGGCTGCGGGATGCAACCTGGAATAATTAACGAAATGATTCAAATTTTGAATGTGGAAGGCAATCCAAATCAAATCTGTGGAGTTAAAACCATGAAAAAGATTCTATTGGCGGTTGTCATCCTATTCACGGCGGTAGTAGGGACTATGGTCTGGGCGCAGACCCCACGGAGAATCGAAAAACCCCAGTGGGTCCTTGAACACGAGAGGGACCATTCTATGGGTCGCCATATTAAAAAGGCCAAGCCTGTCCGTAAGATCAGTGGGACAGCCAAGAGGGGAGCGAAACAGGTTTCCCCCCTGGTATTGCCTAAAAAATAAATAAATTTTTCCTACCTGTAGCAAACCCTCTCCCTTAAATCCTCACTTAGCCCGGGTGGCTGGTTCCTTTATTGAACCAGCACACCCAAGTCAGGCGTCTCTTTGCCGAATCTTTTTATAATTGATTCGGCACACCCAAGACATACGCCCCGGCTTGTGGCTGTGGCGTAGGGGTTGTGGCCTCGACGCAGGAAGGCGATCCCCACGCCCCCCCACACCCCTAGCTCTGCTCGTAGGAGTGAAGCCCCCTACGTTACCCCTTTGATAAACCGATAGTCCGGGGGAGACAGTTCCCCCCGGAGCTCCCCAAGACGTAAAACACCGTTGAAGAAAACCGATCCAGGGGCGGCGTCACCAACTCTTATTGAGTTGGCATTATCGACCTTTGCCCCTCTTTACCGAATCTTTTTAATGATGATTCGGCACACCCAAGTCTCGTGTTTCGACTTGAAGTCTCAACACAGGGGTTGTGGGCGAGGGCGGATAAACACCGTTGGGGTCGGTCGGCACAGGTTCATAGTGAACCTGTACTGCTAATCATCACCCTTGACTGGTGTTCTCGGGCGACCAGCGCTGAATCTGTTTAGATTCAGTGCCGGCTTCCTCATCCTCAACTTGAGGTTTTGGATGACCTGCGCCTTACTTTAAAGCTGTCCAGGCTTTTTCATAACTTTTCCTGCCTCGCGGATGTTTTGTCTTTTCCCCCAATAATGCTTAAAGGGAACTGTTCATACAGGTCATACAGCGCTATTCCGTTAAATCTCGTCTGTAAAGAACTAATTAAATTCTGTAATACCTGAAAAACCCTTTCTTAACCGTTTAACTTTGTTGACCTGTATATGTATCGGGGGTAGTATTTGGCGGTTGTTTCTAATCGTAGGGGAGACTTCCGAAGGTCTTTTTCTCTTTCGGATTTTATTTAGACCTTTAATGGGAGTTTCCCGTGGATTTGCGTCGCTTTTGGTTTTTCTGTATTACTTCTATAATAATTTGTTTGAATATTTTGCCGCTTGCCTGCGGATCCTCCGGAAATCCCAGTTCCCCCAATAAGTCCGTTCCCACCAATACTCCCACCATTACCCAAACACCGACGATCACCAACTCGCCCACGATCACCAATTCTCCGACCGTAAGCTACACCCCGACGCAATCCAATACCCCTACCCTTACCCCAACCCATACGCCAACTGCCATTCCCACCAATGGGGGAATGGTGTCTACCTTCGCGGGTTCGGCGGGGGTTACCGGCTCCACTGACGGGACCGGATCAGGGGCACTGTTTAATTTTCCTTTTGGGATAGCGGCCGATACTTCCGGAAACGTTTACGTCGCGGATACATATAACGGTCTTATCCGTAAAATTACTCCAGCTGGGGCGGTCTCAACCCTCGCGGGAGGGTACGGCGGCCCCTATGGGGTCGCGGTCGATTCCAGCGGGGATATTTACTTCCCGGATGGAAATGTAATTTGGGAAATCCCCCAGGGAGGTTCGGCAACGACCCTGGCGGGAACAGGTTCTAGCGGGTCCGATGATGGCCCAGGATCTTTGGCAACCTTCAAATATCCCTGGGGTGTGGCTGTGGACCAACTGGGGAACGTTTACGTAGCGGATACCGGTAACAATACAATCCGGAGAATCACCCTCGGGGGCGCGGTGACGACTTTAGCGGGTTCAGCTGGTGTAACCAGTGGATATGTCGAGGGGCAAGGGTCCATCGCCAGGTTTAATCAACCCAGGGGTATCGCGGTCGACGCAACCGGAAATGTTTACGTTGCGGATTCGGGGAATAATGCAATTCGCAAAATTACTCCAAGTGGTTCCGTAACAACCATGGCGGGGGGGTTCGGTGGTCCTGAAGGCGTAGCGGTCGATTCATCAGGCAGCGTTTACGTAGCCGATTCGTCGAATAGGCTCATCCGAAAAATTACGGCGGACGGGGTGGTGTCGACGCTGGCGGGGACTGGCGCGCAAGGCTCGACCAACGGACCGGGGTCCTCCGCGTCGTTTTATTGGCCCGCAGGGGTTGTGGCCGATGATTCAGGGATCGTTTACGTTGCGGATACCGATAACCATTTGATCCGTAAAATCCAGTAATATTAAATTCATCCTATTAGATTGAAAGTGAGGTGCCTATGTGCCGTTCATTTTTTATTTTTATTTTCGGCCTGGTAATTTTAGCTTATTTCGCGTTATTCCCGACCGCTTGCGGAAATAATAATTCCTCTCCATCTTCTCCCAAACCGGTAACTATCCTGGCGACAGCCACAGATTCACCTACTTTCCCGCCTGGCACCTTGACAGCTACTGATACAACCACGAACACGACAACACCTTCACCTTCTTTCACTCCCGTGACTATCCTAGTAACAGCAACATCCACGTATACAATTACGTTTACTCCAACCATCACCAAGACTTTTACCAATACACAAACTCAAACACCGACCGCCACCTATACGCCAAATATTTCCTGTCTTATCCCGGAGCAAGCGGGAAATACGACAGCTGGGGGGAGCTTATCTTCAGCAGGTGCTGGTTATCTCTTGGCCGCCCAGGCATCTCTTCCGGGTTATGAAGGCATCCAGAGCATTTCAGTATATTTACAAAATGCTTCTGGGGAATTAAATGCAGCAATTTATTCGGATAGCGGCGGCCCGGTTGGACTCATTACTCAAGCTGTGGCACAAACAGCCACCAATGGATGGAACACAATTTTTGTTCCACCGGTATTTTTAAACTCCGGAGCATATTGGATGGTTTGCCAGCTTCAAGGGTCGACACAAGTTGCCTATACGAGTGGCGGGAATTCTAATTATGTGCCGTATTCTTGGGGAAGTTTTCCGTTGACCTATCCTGGTGGTGCGTCTACGGTGGGAGATACATTTTCGATTTATGTAAATTTCTGCAATGCTAGTACCCCAACCAACACACCTACTGTTACCGACACACTGACCCCCACGCCGACGGTAACCCTGACATTGACTCCCAGGTACCACGCGACACTTACGTTCACAGACACGATCACGTCATCACCTACAATAACCCCCACGGTCACGAACACACGCACATCAACGTTGACGCCGACAATCACACCCACCAACATAGGGGGGAATACAAATACTCCCACAACTACTCCCACAAGCCTTCCTTTAGGCTCATGGAGTTTGCAGGCCCTACTTACTCCCGGTCCCGGAGGTAGTTGCCCAGTTGGAGTTGCGGTGGGTTACGGCTACATCGCCACTTGTTGCGGTGACACCATTCAAGTATTCAACAATGTGGGCACTTGGCTTTACAACATTCCCTCTAGCAGCGCCAACACCTATGGTTTAGCCATAGATAACAATGGCGAACTTTATGCCAGCGAATTGGGAGTTGGAGTGGTGGGTTATATCCTTGGCCCCAGCGGGGCGGTTAGCGACTATGTTTGGACCGGCCAAGGAAGTTTTTATAACCCTTACGGGGTCAAGATCGATGCTAATGAAAATCTGGTTGTCGCCGATGGTAATGGAAACAGGGTTTGGAACGTTTCATGGGATGACGATACCGTCCTGAACTATACCACTGGCGGTCCTACGGTAAATCCAATTGATGTGGCATTGGACAATAGTGGGAACCTCTATGTGGCAACTGAATATGAAATCGCTGAATACAACTCGCAATACCAATATGTGAATTCTTTTAACGGGACAAACTGGAACCAATCGCTTGGCTCGTGGATTTACGGCGTCGGGGTAGATTCGGTGGGAAATCTTTATATATCTGACACTAAAAATGGGCGAATTGTTATTGCCTCAAACCAAGGGCAATACTTGGGGGAGATTGACGGTTTTGGCTTCCCCGCCCATTTGGTGTTGGATTCCGCGAATGATTTGTTCATTGCCGATCAGGAGGGTGATTGCGCCGTGAATGAATTTACGAGTAATCTGGGATTGATACCCATAGAAACCTTTACCCCGACTTACACGGGTGGCAATCCGGACACCCCAACGTTCACCCTGACGCCCCCCCCTCCGCCGAACCCCACCCCGACGTTCACCTATACCTTTTCCCCTACGTTGACCATGACGCCCACAGGGAATACCCAGTTCATTTACAGCAACGGAAGTTTCTACTCATGGCAAGGCTCCATGACTTCGGCGGGTTGCCCCATGTCCATTTGGGACAATGACTGTGACCCGAAAGAATATAGGTACCTGAGCAATATTCCCTCCATTTTGGGGAATGGGTCCTTGACGGGTATTTTTTATCCAGAGGATTTTTGCGCTTTTTGCGGTTATCCACCATTGGGTTTATTTAGCATTTGTACGGCCACCGCGGAGGATTATTCCGCTTTTTATGCCTCCGGCCACTTGCAGTTTGACGTCGAACTCTCAGACCCCGTTACCTTAATTTCCCTTTCAAACGTGTATTTAATTGGGTTGGATGGTCAAATAAGCGTTTATAACAGTGGGGGTGTCTCGTTGGACGTTTCCGCTTATTCAACGGATTCATTCACGCATGTTTCAGTGCCTATCAGTTCGATTTATACGACGAATGTTACCCAATACCAAACAACTCAATATCCGTTCGCGATTATATATAGGTCCAGCATGACCGGCCTCTGCGCGAGTAACGCATCCCCCGGGCCCTTTTACCTGAACAACATTGAATGGACCTCGAATTGATGAACCCAGGAAACAAGGAATAATTGGCGGGAATTTTAAGGAGGATTCACTGAGAAATATAATCATGATCGTGATGGCCGGATTAATCCTCTGCGCGTCAACAGTTTGGGCCCAGCAAGCTATACCGAAGGCGAAGCATAAAAGAGTACATACCCGTCCGCCTTATTCGGGGCCGATGAAAAATGTGGAAAAAGGAAAATTAAAACCACCCCCTTTTCCTTTGAAATCCAAGAGTCAACATAAAACGGCAAGTTCCCAGGTGCCGAGCGGACATATCATCGTTCGTTGATCAGTTAATAATTGATAGAGACTGATTCATTAATAATAGAAGTAAATATTTCAGGGAGGCGATCTGATGTTGAATAAAATTTTCTCAAGTAAAAGTTTGTTGTTGGTTTCGGCGCAATTTCTAGTGACGATATCGCTGGCGTTGACCCCCTGCCTGGCGGACCAAACGAAAAAGGCCAGTCCTCCCGTAGCGCTATCCCTTCCGACAACCCTCTACACATACGCCCCCGAAAACGTTTCCTTCTTACTTCCTGCTGAGTGGCCACCCAAGGAGATGAAACAGACCGTGGGTAATTATCTTGTTCGCATGGAGGCGGATAGACCCTCATCTAATAACAACAATGAGCATGTCACCTTCGTGACAAAGGCCCTGAGTTCGAACTTGCCCCTGGATGAATTTGTAAATCAACACCTTAAATTCATATCAGCCGAGTTGGAGGGGTTCAAGATTGAAAAGACAGGAAATATCAAGGCGGCCCATTCTCATGGGAAATACGCCATTTACACATACAAAATGCTTGGAACCGAACTGAGAACCGTCGTTTTCATGTTTGAGAAAGGGAAGGTGGGTTTCGCCTTGTACGGCTGTTCCACCGCGTTGGATTTCCCCCAATACCGGAAACTTTTCATGTCCATCGGAAAAAGCCTCGATCTGAGTAAGGTGAAATTGACGGAAGCTGGGGCCTTGACTTCGAATCCTCAATCGAGCGCCGCCGTGGGGGCCCAATCTACGGGGTCACGTTGGACGTTCAATGACCCCCTCTATTTGGATATTGAACCCCAATTTGGTTTCGCCACATTAGGGGACGTTTATTTCGGAATCGGAATTGAAGGCTCCGTCGGTATCCATATTGCTGGTCCGGTTTATTTATCCGGATCTGTCGCTTATGACGATTTGTTATTGGATTTCATGGCCCTGAGTTCAGGGGGGTCATCCTCAATCACGGAGACTGATTTATCCGGGGGATTTACTTTCTTTTTAAAAGGAAAAACATTTCTGAAGGATAAAAACGGCCAGAATCTCAAGGATGATAATGGGGAAGATTTATTTATTGAATCCGAACCAGCCTATATTTCTATCGAGGGCGGAAAATCGAATTTAAACCAAACTATCAGCATTGGTGAGACATATCTTGGTAATGAGCAAGATCCTATGGCCGTACTGAAAGTGGGAATGGTTCGACAACTGGGAAAGATATATTTCAAAGGCGGATTGCGGGACACATTTATATTCGGCTCGAAGCTTTACGATGTGCTCATGTGGGACATTGGTATTTCGTTTTAACGAATATCACCGAATCAGAATGGTTTTCCGTGCTTAGCTTTGTTGACCAACTTATATATCAAGTGTAGTATTTGCCGGTTGTTTCTAATCGTAGGGGAGACTTCCGAAGGTTTTTTTCCTTTTGGATTTTATAAATAATTTTGGGGGTCTCTCCATGTGCCGATCTGCCATAAAAATATATCGTGATCGGTACTATGTTAGCCCCTTACATATATTTATGGAGGGCTAAGCATGCGCCAGCTCTTTTATTCGCTGTGTTTCAGCTTATTCATGCTTTTGTTCATTGGGTTATTACCAACCTCTTGCAGTAAATCGGGAAGTCCCTCTTCGCCATCCGGCAGTCATAGCAATACGAATACTCCGACAGTCACCTCGACCCCAACCAATTTGAACGGCTGGACTTCCACTCCGACATCAACCCCGACCGCCACAGCCACATCCTGCAATCCAACCAGTTATCTTCCGCAATATACATTCGATAGCAACCTGGAATGCTGGCAAACCTGGACTAATGGAGCCACCATCAACAGCTTGGATATTTCAAGCGTCGTATTCCATAACGGCACGGGATCGTTGCACACTTTCATACAAAACGCGGCGGCGACTCAGGTCCTAGCGACGCTGGAAATAGTGTTTGGTACACCCCAAGATTTAACTGGAAAACAAATCACTGCCTGGGCATACGTGGATGCCGGATTAACGGCCTCCAATTGGGCGACCTATTTACAATTGGTGGACCAGACTGGACCCAATTGGTCCTCCGCTGTTTGGGAAGGTGGCAGCCAAACGCCGCTCAACGCGGGAAACAATACGGGTCAATGGATACCTTTGACCTTGGTGGTTGGATCCGGTATGGGAAGTGTCAACCCTTCCCAGGTGCTGGAATTGGGCGTGTCATTAAACAACATTCCCGCAGGGGCTGCGGGCAATTTCTATATTGACGAAGTCCAGATATCGAACCTTCCGACCCCCACCTATACCTCTACGGCCACCCTTACGCCGACTCCCAGCCCGACTTTGGCCCCTGGCGCCCCGACTTATACCCCCACCCTGACATCAACCTCGATATTTACCCCCACTTCCACGGCCACTTTTTGTGCGCCTAACAGCGTACTTTCTTCATACACCTTTGACAATAGTTTGGAGTGCTGGCACCCCTGGACTAATACGGATACCGGCATCAATTTGGACATCTCGAATAGCATTTATCATAACGGAGGAGGGGCTTTGGATGCCTCCGTCACCTACATGGGAACGACAATGGGTAATGGGTCCATTCTGATTTGGTACGGTTCCACCCAAAACCTGACTGGCAAGGAAATAATAGCGTGGGTTATGGCGGATTCTTCCTTGGTGGCGAACGGAAACACCTACATCAATATTCTTTGCCAGAGCATCCTGGGCGGGCCCACTACCCAAGTTGAAAATGGGAGTTCAATAGCCCCAGTTGCGGGGATAAATTCGGGTTTGTGGATACCGGTCACGGTGGTGCCCGGGTCAAGTGGAGGCGATCCTTCGCAAATAATTTCCATCGGCATCGGTTTTTGGGGTATGTCACCGGGAGGATCGGGCAACCTATATATCGACGACGTTCAAATCATCAATGCGCCCCCTACGGCAACTCCAACAACTACACCTACTATTACAAGGACGCCCACTATCACATGGACGCCGACCATTACCCTGTCCCCAACAGCCACGACAAGCCCAACGCCCACAATTACGGTTATTCCTCCAACCGCGCCGACGAATTTATCCGCAGTTGAATGTTGCGGAAACCAGCTTTGCTATATGCCTTGCTGCGGCTATCAAGATATCAATGACACCCTATCTTGGGACCCGGTCAGCAATTGTACTGGGTACATAGTCTATATTGGCAGCTCTTGCTCAAGCGCCGCTTCTTGGCCTAACACTGTCACGGGAACGAGTATAAATAATGTTTTGGGAATGTGTACTTCAACCGGATATTTCTTTGTAAAAGCTTATAACGGAGGGGGTGAAAGCGCGCCCTCTACTTGCATGCAGTTTACTTATTAATTTTTTTCCGGGAGGTTTCCCCATGTGCCGATCTACCATAAAAATATATCGAGATCGGTGCTATTCTTGTTTCTTAAATATATTTATGGAGGGCTAAGCATGCGCCGACTATTTTATCTTCTGGGTTCCGGACTCTTCTTTTTAGCTTTTCTATTTTTTTCTCCCTTCGCCTGCAGTAAAAGCAACAATCCCACCGCACCCACCTCGCATTAAAATGGCGGCGTGGTAACAATCCTGGCTGGTCAAGCCGGAGTCACGGGGGCCACCAATGGCCCCGCGACAAACGCAACATTTTACGCTCCTAGTGGCGTAGCGGTTGATGGCTCCGGAAATGTTTACGTCGCGGATCAGGCAAACAGAGAAAATAAGGGTCAGGTCTTGAAAACGGCATTACGAATCTTTTCCTCAAGACCCTTTTCCTCCCGAATGCGTTTCTTCATCCTTGCCACCGCATGGCTTACCGCGGAGTATTTTACCCCCATCTTCTTAGCCACTTCCCCTAAACTTAATCGGCATATCTGACGCAAGGCCCATACCGCCGCTTCCCGCCCTTCGTTTTTCTGCCGGGTCGGAACCACCATATCTTTCACCATAATCCCATGCATTTTCCCGATCTTTTTCAGCGTTTCCTCGGCATCCGGCAAGCCCAATTTCCGTTGTTCCCTGTGCGCCTCATGGTGATGCTTCCCCCTAATCTTCCCTTTAATGTGCTCCTCAAAACTTTCCCCCCCCAATATGATCTGCGATGTTACTTGCTCCCATGGGCTCTCTTTCTTCCTCAAACCTTCCAACACGAACTTCCGGTACAAACCCTGCGCCTTATGTTTCACTTTTCCAAACTGTTCCAAAAGCCATTTATTTTCCACCCATTCCGGCTCGGTCTCATAACCTGCCGTAGCCCGGTAACTGCTCCATTTCCATTCCTTCGGATGCTTGACCATCTTGGCCCGGACCGGATTCAAGACCACATACCTGCATAATTCCTTTAAATAACTATCCTTATGGACCAAAATCGCCTTATAACGCCCCTGGTACAAATGTCCTGCGCGGTTGTGACGCGGACAGTAAAGTGATGAATGATCACTGCCACACGCTGCGGAGCGTGTGGCCTGACCCCTGTTTCTCGAGCAAAGCCTGAAGGAAATCCCGCAATAGGGGATTAACCTTCCAGCCCCGCCGGGGGGCCGCCGCATGCGGCGCTACCCGGCACATTTTTGGCCTTTTTAGGACATAACATATGTGTTATACTCTGATTATGAAAGTGGACTTCTACCAAACCCCTTCCGGCCGGAAACCCGTCGAGGAATTTATCTCGGGGTTGTCGAAAGATGACAAAGTCTTGTTTTCGGATGTTTGGAAGGGGATTGAGCGCGAGGGTTTGAAGTTCCCATACGTCATCTTTAAACCAATCGAGGGGAAGCTTTGGGAAATAAAATTCAGGGGTTTGGATGGTTCATACCGGATAGCTTATGTTTTGGTGTCCGGCCCTAAAATGTTTTGGCTTCACGCGTTCAAGAAGAAGACGCAAAAGATATCCAGGCTGGATTTTGAGTTGGCTTGGAAAAGGATGAAGGAGGTTTTAGCTTATGAAAAAGAACAATAAACCGTATTACGACCCGACAGGCTTTTTTAAAAAGCTCGAAAGGGACCCCGAAGTCCGGATTTTGGCCAAACAGCAGGAGGAAAAATTCCGTTTGGCCGGGGCCATCCGCAAAGCCCGTGAACGCGCGGGATTTACCCAGAAGGAGTTGGCCCGGCGGATCGGGACCAAACAAAGCGGCATTTCCCGGGTTGAAAGTGGAGTTTACCGGTCCATCCCTTCTTTGGGTTTTCTTCAAAAGATCGCCGCCGCCTGTGGCGCACATCTCGACATTAGTTTTGATTTCCGCAAAGCCAGTTAATCCCTAACGGTTGAAAAGGTTTTCGACTTCGCTGGATTCGAACTTTCGGTTGAAAAAAGCTCCCAAAAGCAGGAGCTGGCCAAAGTATAAAGGTGGTTTGTTTTGTCTATTGATAACCTATCAGCTGAATATAAATCAGATGTTTTTTATGGTGTAAGTAGGGCTATTTATAAACTTTCTAAAGAAAAAATTATTCCAACTTTAAGTAAACATAGGGGTCTGGCCACACGCTCCGCAGCGTGTGGCAGTGATCATTCATCACTTTATCAGCTTTTGCGCTAACTTCTCATCTTCTGCCAACTTCTTTTAATCTTCAGCCCAGCTTTGCCGTTTTGGGCAGAATTTTTGAGGGATTTTGTGGAA
This sequence comes from candidate division FCPU426 bacterium, assembly GCA_963796105.1. Lineage (GTDB taxonomy): Bacteria > Oederibacteriota > Muellerivitia > Muellerivitales > Muellerivitaceae > CAWCKJ01. The sequence goes on along the minus strand of CAWCKJ010000004.1, from coordinate 1,323,993 downwards.
ACAACAATTTAAAGAAAAACCAGGTAATATTAAAATAATCCATCGATCAAGAATAAAGATTAGGGAAACACTTCTAAATGGTTTTAAGTGCACAAAGACTGGGAGGTTTTATTCATGAAAAAGCTAAATCAAAAAGGCCAAGGGATGGCGGAATACCTCTTGATAGTTGCTTTAATAGCGGTCGCGGTCATCGCCGCGGTGAAAATATTCGGCCATGATACCCAAACCGGATTCAATTCCAATACAGCAGGGGTGACCACCAGCAGTTAATTTAAAGCCGCGATCGGCTCAAGCTTCCTCAGTATAAAAATCCCCAGGTTCATTGCCCTCCAGCACCCAATCCACCAGGTCCAGCATATCGTCCATATCCATCTCGTTGTCGATGGCGATTTTCACGGTTCTCTCGACAAGGGCCTCAATCTTGAGGGAGTCCGGGTCCATATTTTCCAGCTTGGCCAACGGGACCGCGAACTCCATTCGGAAACGGTATCCCCCCAGGTCAATACTCCCCTCATGGCAGTTTTGGACGCTCACGCAAATGGCGTCCATGGCGCCTTCATTGATGAGCTTCACGGCCCGCATGACTTTCTTCGCCAGCACGGGGTCTTCCCGCAATTGGATGGCCAGGCGCTCCACGGGCATATCCGGTTTTTCCCTCAGTATTTTTTCCATCCCCTTGTAGGTCTCGATCCAGGTCAGGGGCTCGGTATAGCGGTATTCCAAGTGGTTCAATGTGATGGAATCTTCCAAGCTGACCTGGAAAACATAGGCGTCCAATTCGGCCCATCCCAGCATTTGGGCGCCTTTCAACGTGAGGACGCCGTAGAAAAGCTCGAAGTCGTGGTCGGGATCTTCCTCTTTTTCCTCCTCCGTCAGGGGCCGGACCTTGATGCGGTCCACAAAAGGGGTGCTGTTCATGGACAGAGCTTTCTTTTCCAACGCGTTCGGGTCCGAGAACAATTGGGGTATGCGATCGCTGATCCTCACCCGGCTGGCGGGGATTCTTCTCAATTCCTTCTCATAACCCTTATTTTGTTCCATGGCTCATCCTTTTTTGCTTATTCGGTCCTCTTTTACCCCGCGATCTCCAATCATCTTTTGTGGGTTTCAAAGGAGCAAGCCAATAATTGACTATGGATTTTTTGAATCGCCATTTCCGGAAATGATGATTGAAATGTGGGCGGGTTATCCTCACCGTCGGCGGAAATAGTGGCCCCAACAGCATTAGTGAACTGGATTTTTGTTTCCAATGAACTAAGTTTTCGACCCAGTGAACCGGGTTTTGGGCTTTAGTGAACTGGGTTTTGGGCCTAAGTGAACCGGGTTTTGGGCTTTAGTGAACTGGGTTTTCCGCTTAGTGAACGGGTTTTCCTACATGCCGACAGTTGCCGATGGAAATGTGGGCACAGATTCTATATAAATCTGCACTGGCAAGCTTCGCCCACGGCTTGAACCCCCGGGCGGCCCGCAGTTTATCGCCCTATCCGACTGGGTTTCCGGCGCATGTTCCTAGGCCCAACAAAATCGAGGTGTTAACAGTCACACCAAGTGTTAACACCAATAAAATCGCGGTGTTAACAGTCGCCCTAAGCGTTAACACCAATAAAATCACGGTGTTAACAGCAGGTGTTAACCACCCTAATGTCGCCGGAAATGTGGGCGGTTTATCCTCCCATGCCGGTAGGTGTCACCAGGTTATCCTGGCTTACCGACGAAAATGCCGGTAGGTGTCACCAGGTTATCCCGGCTTACCGACGAAAATGCCGGTAGCTGTCACCAGGTTATCCCGGCTTACCGGCGGAAATACCGGTAGGTGTCACCAGGTTATCCCGGCTTACCGGCGAAAATGCCGAAAGGTGTCACCAGGTTATCCTAGGTTGCCGACGGAAATACCGTAGCTGTCACCAGGTTATCCCGGGTTACCGGTGGAAATGTGGGCGGTTTATCCTCATTTTCCACGGAGCCGGATTGTGCCACTTCGGGGCGATTGTGCCAAACCCGGTAAAACCGAGTGGCACAATTGGCACAATCGGGTGGCACAATCAAAAACGGTTTGTTAAAAACACCAATAAAACCACAGTTTTATCTGACACCAGCTTATTTGTCCGATTGTGCCACTTTTTGGGGATTGTGCCACTTCGGAGCGATTGAGCCAAACCGTCAAATCCCGAAACCTGCGGGCAGGAATGTGGGCGGTTTATCCCAGGTTTGGAACGCGCCCTACAAGTTGGACAGTTGAAGCAAAAAATAGAGAATAGGGAAACGGCTCAAGGGGTAACCCCCCAAAGGAGCATTTCCAAATGGGTAAAATAAGACGGAAGTTCAGTATTGATTTCAAAGAACAAGTCGTCCACGAGGTAGAAACTGGCCTATCGCTCAATGAAGCTGCTCGTCAATACCAGCTCAATCCAAGCGTTATAACCCGTTGGCGCGATAAATATCGCCAAGGAACCTTGGTTGAAAAACCTTCCCTTCACGAAAAAATATTGGAAAAAGAGAATGAGAAACTCAAAGCCAAGATTGGGGAATTGATCATGGCGATAGACCTTTTAAAAAAATTCCAAAAATACGCGGAAAACCAGAGAAAGCTCGATACCTCCGTGATCACCTCAAGGAATTTGGCTCAATTTCAAGAGGATGCCAAATGATGGGGCTTCCTCGAAGTACCTATTATTCTGCACTTAAAAGTGAACCGGAGATTCAGGAACAAAGAGATTTGGACTTAAAGAACCGAATCGAGCAGGTGAGATTGACCTTCCCCTACTACGGCTATCGGAGGCTCTACCACCACTTTTTACGGGAGGGATTAAGGATTAACGCCAAACGGATTCGGCGGGTGGTAAGGAAATACGGTCTTTACCCTATTATTTGGGGGAAAAGGTTCAAGATCCAAACCACCCAATCCAATCACGACCTGCCGGTGTTCCCCAACCTCTTGGAAAGGGTGGCAGAAACTGCTGTCAATCAAGTGTGGGTGGCGGATATTACCTATATCCGAATCCTCACTTGCTTTGTTTATCTGGCGGCCATTCTGGATCGTTTTTCCAGAAAGGTGATCGGGTGGGCGGTTTCCAAGAGACTGGATCGGGAGTTGTCGCTTTCGGCTTTACGCATGGCTTTAGAGGAAAGGAATCCTCTTCCGGGATGCATCCACCATTCAGACAGAGGGGTGCAATATGCCTGCTGGGATTACGTGGCCCTGCTTGAGTCCAAAGGATTAAGGATCAGCATGTCCAGGACAGGCAACCCTTACGACAATGCAAATGCGGAATCCTTTTTCAAAACCTTGAAATATGAGGAGGTGCATCTATTCAATTACGAAACTTATCAGGAAGTGCTTCAAAGACTTCCATACTTCATCGAGGAGGTGTATAACAAAAAACGGTTGCATTCTTCTATCGGCTACATGCCGCCTGAGGAGTTCGAGGCTTTAAAGTCACTCAAACCAATCGCCGGAAAACCTATTCTCAACTTGGAGTAAAAACTGTCCAAGGTTTGGGGCGCACACCAGTTATTGTGCCAACGGCGATCCTGGATTGTGCCAATCGTGCCATGACCATAGGCGGCCAGCCTAAAAACCCGCCATGTTCATAGGACTCGGCAAAATGACCATAGGAGGTCCGGCCATGTTCATAGGACTCCGGCCCCATGATCATAGGAGAATCGGCCATGTTCATAGGACCCCGGCCTCATGACCATAGAGGACCCCAAAATGTTCATAGGCGCCGTCCTCATGACCATAGAACCCCGGAACCCGGGAACTGGGTTGGCGCTTCCGGAACTGGGTTACCGAGTCTAGGGAATTGGGTTGGTGCTCCCGGAACTGGGTTACCGGGTGCCGGGAACTGGGTTAGCGCCCTGGAGTGGGTTACCGGGTGCCGGGAACTGGGTTGGCGCTTCTGGAACTGGGTTATTGTGTGACAGGAACTGGCCGGGAACCCGAGAACTAGCCCGGAACCCCGGAACCCGGGAACTAGGCGGGAACCCGAGAACAGGCCCAGAACTCCGGAACTTGCCCTCCCTACGCATTAAGCTTCGGGAGACAGGCTTGGAACCTGAGGACATCCTGAAAACAAATGTTAAATTTTGAGTTTTGAATTCTGAATTTAGGTGTGATTATCAGCTTAACAACAAGCCTTTAAATGGCATTTCCACTTTGCATGGACTTTATCGTATCCAAAATCCCTTTATTGGCGTTTACGGGCATCAAATGGGTATTTTTATGCTCGCTTGGGAACACCCTAAAAACCTCGTCAGCAAACGGCCTGCCAATGGTATTAACATTTTTAAAATCGAGTATCACATTTTTAAATTTTTCGAACCTAGCCACAAGTCTTTTTCCTTGGGACCGTGATACCAAATTTCCCTCCTCGAATTTCGCCAATTCAACAGGCACAATCGTTTTATCAAATGTAAGGTTTTTATCGGTAAATTCATCAAAAACCGCTTTGGTGGTCCTTCTCGTGAGCGGGTCCAGGACCATAGTGACATGGGTTCCGTTTTTTCCCGCGTCTTCAACGTTCAATAAGGCGTCAAACTTTATATTTATCCCATGCGAAAAAACCAACCCCTCTGATTGGATCATAAAATAATCGAATATTTTCGAGGTAAAAAACACGCCTTCACCCGAGTGCCTTTTAGGATCAGTCGTATATTTCCCTTTTGCCAGTTCGAGTATCGAGAGTTTTGGGTCCGGCAGCTTCAGTTCCCTTTGTATTTTATTAAATATCCCGATTCCATCGTCATTAACCCGGATCAATATTTCCTTTGGACTGATTTCAACAATAACTTCCAGGTGTTTGCCTTCCGAATGATCTATGGCGTTATTAATCATTTCAGTTACTCCATATTCGCAAATATGAAGGACATTGTTTTTGAGTCCTTGAAAAAGAGGCGAACAATTCTTCGACCATATCAGGTCCTCACTCGCCGAAGAATCGATAAGCGTCTTAAAGCGTAAAAATCTTTTCGCGCCCAGCTCATAAGTACGGTTATTAGTCTTACCCTTAGCGTTCAGGTAGCCTTCTTTCACTAAGGTGTTTACGTGTTTGAATGCCGCTTGCCGGCTGATTTTAAAATTGTTTTTGACCGTTTCCGTCAAGTGAGCCGCGTTTTCGCGCACCTTCGCGACAATGAATTGGCGTATTTCCATTCTTCGTGTTTTATGCGGGCTGTGGTCCATGGATAAGATTGTAAACCTTATAAAATAAGTTGTAAACATTTAAGCCAATTATTGTAAACCCCGTGAAACAACTTCTAACTCGCTTCCATCTCCCTTGGATGGCACTTTTTATGGAGTTCTTTGACGGTGTGGGTGGCTCAGCCGAATGTCCTCACCGCAGGCTCCAGTTGGTGGTATCGGCAGAGCCTGTATTGAGGCTCTCGAATTATCCACAATTGGGAGTTCAGGATTAGGGCACCGTTTTCCTAAACTAAGTAATCAGGCCTTTTTCGGGGATTGTGCCGCTTCAGGGTGATTGTTCCAACCCGCTAAATACCGTCGTGCCATCTGATCTGGGTTTAGCGGAAAACCAGGACCTTTAGGATTTTTACCGTCGTGGATCCGCCCGCTACAGCCTTCACCCGGAGGTAATAAAGCCCGTCGGCCACGGGGGCGCCGTCCATATCCTTCAAATCCCAGTGGAGCGTATCGTACCCGGATACCATCTGTGTGGAGCCCGCAATCTTCCGGAACGCCGTGGTGAATACGTCACAAGTGAAGACGGTGCCTGGGGGACCCTGGACGTTAAAGGAAACAGGCCCCGAGTCCCAAACGGGGTTGGGATAAGGCAAGCCGATCACCACGTTCGCCGAAGCTGGAGTGCTAGTCGCCGTCCATGGGATTGTCGGCGTAAGCGTTATCGTGGGAATCCAAGTAAAAGAAGGAGTTAAGGTAAAAGTCGGGGTTTGAGTCGAAGTGACGGTGGGTGTGGCCGTAGGCGTATTCGAGGCCGTCACAGTCGGTGTGGACGTGTTCGTGGGGGTCGGCGTTGGCGTCGTGGTAGGCGTCCCAGTTAGTGTTAATGATTCTGTTGGGGTCTGGGAGGCTGTCGCGCTAGCGGTGAGCGTAGCCGACGGAGTCGGCGTATTCGTGGGCGTTAAGGTTGGGCTGGGTGTGGACGTCAGGGTAGGCGTAAGAGTAGGGGTAGCCGTGGCTGTTGGAGTTGGGGTGGCGCTGGGAGAAGGGGCCTGGGTAGGAGTGGGTGTCGGATCAACCGCGGGGCATTGGGTCACGGGGCAGGGGTTAAAATCGCTGACGAATTCCCCGCCCAAGTCGGCGACATACCAGTTCCCGGCGGAGGCGACGGCAACCCCCTCCGTGTCGATGAATTCCCCGCCCCCTCCTTGGACCACTGTTCCCAAGGCGTTGCCGTTGGTGTCGAAGACCCCCACTTCCCCGAAACCGTCGGTCACGTAAACCAGGCAGTTTTGGTAAACCGAAATGAATTGGGCCGCCAAGAGCCCGGTCCCAGCGGTCACGTCCCACTGCCGGAGCCACGTGCCCTGGGGCGAGAAGACCTGCACCAGGTTCGTATACCAATCCGCCACATAGACGTTCCCTGAGGCGTCCAAGGCCGCCCCCACCGGATAGCCGAACGTTCCGTTTCCATCCCCTCCCGAACTTCCCCAATGGTTGAGGAGCGTCCCGATCCCGTTGTAAACCTCGATTTGATTCAGGTTCTGGTCCGCCACGTAGACGCTGGTTCCCGCCGAATTCACCGCGATCCCCACAGGCGCCACCGACAACCCGGTGCCGCTGGCGGCCGTCCCCCAACTGGTGGAAAAGGCGCCGGGGTTCGTCCCGGCCAGGCTGTTGAACACATCCACCTGGTACTGGGCCGAGCCCGAGGTGTAGACGCTGGAGGTCTCGTCCGTGACGTAAACCACGCCGTTTCCGTCCACCGCCACCGCCGACGGGGCGGTCAAACGGCCGGCGCCGATATGGGTATCCAGCGTCCCGTTCGGGTAATAAACGTCGATGAGGTTTGTGGAATCATCCACCAGGTAGATATTCCCGGAGGGGTCCAAGGCGAGCCCCGAGGGCTCGGAAACCGCCCATTGGCCGCTGGAGCCGCAGGAGAGCACCGCGAGGGAGGTCGGGCTGGGGGTCGGCGTAGCGGTCGGCCCTGTCGCCGTGGGGGTCGCGGTCACCGTCGAAACGGGAATGGGCGTCAGGCAATAGGTGTAGGGCTTGGGGAAGGAATCCCCCTTGGCGAGGTAGTTCAAGGAAAAATAAACCGACGCCGTATCCACCCCGATGCCGGTCACGTAGCTTTGGCCCTCCGGGTCGCACAGGTACACCACCGACCAAATCGGCGAGGTGGACATATCCAGGATCGCGTACCCGTTATAGGTCGTGGCCATATAAACCCTGTTGGGATTCGAGGGGTCCGGGGCAAGCTGTTCGGGACTGAGGTTGCCGGCATAGACGGTGGCGGCGTAAGAGTATGAAGCCCCGCCGTTGGAGGACGTCCATTCCATGATCCGGTCGTTTCGGCTGTCCGCCACATATACCGTGCTCCCGGCGTTCTGGACCCATACCCCCAGGCATCCGAAAAACTGGCTGGATCCCGACCCTTGCGAGCCAGCCGTGCCCAAATATCCCACGGTCACGTACTGGTTGGGGGTTTGCTCGTGATAGCGGGTGATGACGGTGCCGTTGCCGACGTAGAGGTCGCCGTTCCCGGCCGTGTCCACGGTGAGGTATAAGGGCTGGCTGGTCGCGATGACCGCCGAGACCGCGCCGTTGTTGTTCAGGTCCATCTTGACCACTTCGCCGCCGTTGGTGCTGGCCGCGAACAGGTAGCGCCCGTCGCCGCTCAAGGCCACCCCGTAGGGAGAGCTCAAGCCGTTGGGGTTCCTGACCGCGTCCACCCCGTTGAAGCTGGCCATGAAGGCCCCGCTGGCGGCGTAGAACTGGTCGACGCGGCTATTGTTGATGTCCGCGATATAAACGCACTCGGTGCCGTTGGTCGTTCCCAGGGCCAATTGGCAGTTGCCGTTCAGCTGGCCGTTCCCTGACCCCGGCGTTCCCGACCCGTAGGTCACTTGCGGCGACAAACAGCCGCCGCAGGCGGGGGTGGGTGTGGGGGTCGGGGTGAAAGTCGAAGAGACCGTGGGTGTCAGGGAGGGGGACAGGGTCCCGGTCACGGTGGGGGCGGGCGTTTGGGTGATCGTGGGCGTGGGGGTGGGCGTGTAAGTGGTGAATGGCTTGTAATAAACCAGGATGGCGCCCCGGTTGCCGTTAATCGTGTAGAGGTTGTCTTGCGCGTCAAAAGCCACGCCGTAGGACTGGGGGGCGTAATCGTTGAGGTGCCCCGCCAAGTTGTCCCCCAACCCCGGGATGTCGGGCGTACCGGCTGGCATGATTCCGTTCCTGGGATTTTGGATGATCACCGGGGGATAACCCCCGCTCCACTGGCTGTCGGTTCCCGCCACCATGACGCTGTCATCCGAGTTGAAGGCGCACTCCCAATAGGCGTTATTGTAGGGACTCGATCCGGGAACGGTAAAACTCCCCCCCGTGCCGTAAACCCCGTCGGCCGGGATTGCAAAACTGCAGGCCGCGTTGCCGACGGGAAGGCTCTTGGCGTCAAACCTCAACAGCCGGTAGTTGCCCACGTTTTCCAGGTAATGGTCGGAGACAAAGAGATCGCCGTGGTGGTCGAATTGGAGCCAACTGGGGGTAAAAAAGGTATTGGAGCTTTCCCCGGTGGCGGCGCTCCCGCCTCCGCCAATAAGGGTGCAGGCACCGGGGGGAACGGTTCCGTTCCCGTTCCATTGCCCGTTTCCATTGCAATTCGAGCCGGTGGAATTAGGCTGGCCCAGGATGACGTCCACGATGGGCCCCACTCCCGCCTTGCCCATCGGGTCCCGGACCCTCATGACTCTCGAGGAGATTTCATCGGTGATCCAAAGGTTTCCGGCGCCGTCGGACGCCACTCCCGTCAACCTAGTCCAGCTTACTGGGGCGAACCCTCCCAGGACCGGAAGGAACGATGGGAGCCTATAGGCCGGATTCACCTCGGGGGAGGTGGGCGGGGGAAGGGGCAGGCTGAAGGCGTCGACCCTCATGGGGCCCCAGGGGTACTGGAAAGCGTCGAGGCACCAAATGTATTGATTGGACGAGTCCACCGCCAACTGGTCCGCGTAGCCCCCGGTGGAAGTGAAGACGTAGGGCTGGCTGGTGCCGGCGTAGCCGTCCTCCACCTGGCCGTTGGTAAAACCGGCCGGGCCGTTGGCCGGCAAATTCCAAAAATGGATGCCGATGCCGCCCGGCCCGATGAGCTGGGTGACGCCCGACCCTGGGGCCGAGGCCAGCACGACGTTGCTCACGCCGTACAAACCCGAGTCGCCGATGCGGTTCGCGGTGCCGGCCGAACCAGTCGGCGCCTCGAAGACCTGCAGCGAATCCGGGGAGGAGGACCCGGCGGGGTAATGCTCCAGGCTCATGCCCCGGTAACTGGCCAGGTAAAGATCCCCCGTCGGGCCGACCCCGCCCGCGTAGAAGGCTTCCGGAACGTGAAGGGTCTGCAGGGTGGTGATGCTGAATGTAGGCCAGGTCACCTCGTAGTGGTAGGCCAGCGAATTGTTGTACGGGTCGTGGTCGATCACCCAGAACCCCACCTGGGTGGAGGTGTTGAGGGTGGGGTCGATCTCGATTCCGTCGGGCTGGCTGGAGGAACTGGCCGAATACTCGTAGGAGGGCGACGTCAAAGCGTAGATTGGCATGCCGGCGCCGGTGTACCCGGTGGGCGTGAAGAAGGAAATTCGGCCGTAGGTCGTCTGCTCGCAGACGTACACGTTGCCCGAAACGTCCACGCGGACGGCCTTGGGCGTGTTGATGGTGGTGAGCGAGGAGACATTGTTGTTGGGCACGTCGGAGGTGAAATTCGCCTGGCCCAGCACCACGTCAGCCGTGGTCGAGGGAACCCCGGCGGCGGGATAGCTGGTGTTGGGAAAACGAAGGACGCGGTTGTTCATGGTGTCCGTGACCCAGAGGTTGCCCCAGGCGTCGATGGCAACGCCTGCGGCGGCAGCGCTGGCGGGTTCATCGCTGTAGGGATTATTGAAAAAGCCCAGGTTCAGGCTGGTGGGCCCCCCGGCGGCGTTCGCGCCGTTGTTGTTATAGGCCTGGAAATCGAACCGCGGAGTGCCGGTCGAGTCGAGCTGTCCCCAAACGTAGGAGGCCGGTTCCTCGGTGGTGATGGGGTAGTTGTAACGAAGTACGCGGTTGTTGTAGTAATCGGGCACGTAGAGGTTGCCCTGGGCGTCGGAGGCCATGTTGGCCTGGCTAGAATTCTCCCCTGGGGATTGGCTCATGTAGAACTGGCTGCAGAGGCAGGCGGCGCTTGGCAGGATGGGCGGGCTATAGAAACCGTTGGGGGAAGTCCGCCAGTCGAAGGTCTGCCATCCCGAGTCGCGGTTGCAGCCCGCGTGTACAAAATCAGGTTGTCCCAGGACCAGGTCCGCGCCCTGGCCGGTCGAGGCTTTGTTCAGGTTTTGGACGGCCAGGAGGCGGTTGTTGCCAGCGTCCCACAGGTAAAGAATGTTATGAAGGATATCCACGTAAGAGCTGGTAGGGCTGTTGAGGTTCTTGGCGTCGACCTCGTTGTCGTGGATCTGGCTGAAATCGAATTGGCCGAGAATTTTGTCCGCCCAAAGGTCCCCCGCCACCCCCCGGGGCGGGCCGGCAAGGGATACGGCCGGCGAAAAAAGGGCGGCAACGCAAAAAGCGAAACAAAACAGGCGGAGGGAGTCCGAGGAAATTCGGGATAGCCGAACCATATAAAAACCTTTTTTCAAACTATTATCGGCCGCTGATTCACGGCACCCGTTAAAGGGAAGGAACCAGCGTTTATTCTAAAGGCTTTATGGCTTTTTATAAGTGTGTTTTTTTTTTTACCCGCGAGGCGGGTGAGGCGGATCAGCGCACGAGCGTTCAATCATTAAAACTCGGAGACTAAATGAACTTATGCCGGCCATCCATTAGTCCGATGTTGAGGCTGGTACCGATCTCCATTTTATCTTTATGGATGATCGGCACAATGACAGCTAGTAAGAATTTCTACTTAAACGCCTTCAGGATATAGTCCTGGAACAGCCTCAAGGCGTTCGCTCCCAATTTGCCGCTCTTGTAATTCCCTCCCGTGGCAACGCAAACCAGGTCCAGGTCCGGCACCACCCATAAATATTGCCCCCCGACGCCCCAGGCGTAAACCATCCTGTGGTCTTTTCCCTTTATACGGACACTGCTTTCCCACCAGAGATAGCCGTAACCGGCCTTGCCATTGGTTTGGTCCTTGGCAACATGGGTGGATGTGGCTTCCTCGACCCATTTTTCCGAAACGATCTGCCGGCCGTTCCACTTCCCCTTATTCAAAACCAATAACCCGATTTTGGCCAGATCCCGGGGTTTCAGAGCCAACCCGAAGGAAACAGGAGTGACAGCCTTGGGGCCTGTCACCCACGAAGCCCCGTGGATTTGAAGGGTTTCTAAAAGGTTTTTCCGGGCGAATTCAGGGACACTCATTCCGCTTTTCCGGGCCAGCAGGGATGAAAGGGGCGTCAGGCAGGCACCGCAATAGGCGAATTTTTTCCCCGGCTCATTCGAGAGAGGCTTGGAAAGGATGAAGTCCGTCCAATCGGGCGAATCCACCATGGCCCAGGAACAGCTTTTGGAATCCTTCCAATCGTCGCAACCCAGGCCCGAGGTCATGGTAAGCAGGTGCCATAAGGTGATGCTCTCCTTTGCCTGGTTCCATCCCGGCTTTTCCCGGTATGCGGGAAAAAAATCATAGAGTTTGTCCTCAGGCTTCACCCAGCCCCGCTCCAGGGCCATGCCGAAAAGAAGGGAGAAAACAGACTTAGTGATGGATTGGACTGGATGAATGTCATCTGGGCCATATCCGAAGAAATACTCATCCAAGACAAGTTTGCCGTGCCGGACCAAAGTCAGGCTATGGATACGCGGGAAAGTGCCGTCTAGGATTTTTTGGATGCCAATCTCGATTGGCTTTATATCCGCGCCAAAATCCCTGAGATCACCGGAGTCCCATCCATCCGGGAAGTCTTTTGGCACCTTGTACCGGTAGCGACCCACGGGTTTTCCATCCGCCCCAAGGCGCGGAACCAAGTAGTCCATCCCCCGCTTCAAGGACAACTGCGATATTTTGCCTGGTTTCTGGAAGGAACCGCCTGCCTGCTTGTAAGTTCCCTCCAAGCGGTTGCCGGAGGAATTCAAACCCAGATCCAAAACCTCGCCGGTCGCGAGTTCTCCGCGGAACTTGTTTCCCTTAACCGAGACTTTGAGCAACGGGTTCTCGTAAATGCCATCGTCGATATTGTTGAAAAATCCCTGGTATTGCCCCTGGTCATTCCTTTGGATGACCAAGGCCGCCCGGAATTTCACCAATCCCACGTCCAGGGAGCCCTGCCAACCGCCCTCCAAACCCTGGCCCAGGCAACTAGAAACACTCCAAAGAGACAATAAAAACGCGAAACCACTTGTTATAAAAATCCGGAATTTCTTTTTCATTTATTGGTAGTTTACATGATTGGGATGGATTCAGATTGACAACATGATGAATTTTCATACTTATCCACAATGCTCTGCGGTCTATTGATTTTTTAATCTTCCCCCTCTGAAAGAGGGGGATAGAGGGGAAGTTAGCCTCTGGGTGTTACACAACAAAAGCTAATACCCCCCACCCCCCTTTTTCAAAGGGGGGATTATCACTAGCGCCATGCTTTTCGAAATTTACCAAAGTTGAGTGGTTTACATGATTGGAACGAATGGAGCTTGACTGCTTTCTTGGGTTTTACTTAATGAGGACAACCCGCTTGATCTTCCGGTCGAAAGGTTCGGAAAGGTAGATCAGGTAAACCCCGCTGGCGCAGGTATCCTGGTACTTGTTTTTGCCGTCCCATAAAAAGGACTGGGCGAAGTTGGTCGCGACGGTCATGTCGTACAGGGTCTTGATATGCTCCCCCGCGGAGTTGTAGATCCTGAGGCTGAAAGGTCCGGGGTGGGGATACTGGACGTAGATGGAAACAGGTTCCTGGGAGGGTATGAAAGCGTTCCTGGAGACGTAGAAAATGTCCGGAGCCTGGGGCGTCGGGCTGGGCGTGGGGGTCGGGGTGAAGAAGACGGCGACGTTGGTGACTTTCCTGATCGCGTTGTTGCCGTAATCCACGATGAACATGTTGCCCTGGCTGTCGAACTCAAAATCCTCGGTGTGGTAAAACTGCGCCAAAGTGGCGGGCCCGCCATCCCCCGAGTAACCCGAGGGAACAGGGGGGCCCTGCCCCGCGACGGTGGTAATGATTCCCGTCACGGCGTCCACTTTCCGGGCCACGTCGTTCCAGTCGTCTGTGATATAAATATTCCCCAGGGAATCCACCGCCAGGCTTCCATTGTCAAAGTCCAGGCTGGCGGAAAGGGCGGGTCCTCCATCTCCCGAAAAGCCCACATCGCCGTTACCGATAATCGTGGTGATGATGCCGGTTAGCGCGTTCACCCTCCGGACCACACTGCTTCCCCCGTCCGAAATTAAAAGATTGCCCGCGTTGTCAAAACAGATCGATTGGGCATTGATAAAAGAGGCGGAGGTCGCGGGCCCGCCGTCTCCCGTATTATCCGAAATGCCATTCCCCGCGACCGTGGTGATCACTCCCGTCGCGGCATCCACCCTTCTGACGCAGAAATTTCCGTTATCGGCGATGTAGAGGTTTCCATGACTGTCAAACTTGATAGCGATGGGATTGTTCAATTCGGCGTTGACCGCCAAACCCCCATCTCCTGTGTGACCGCCATTCCCCGGATAATGCCCCACCACCGTGGTGATGATGTGAGTGGCGGCGTCCACCTTCCGGATCACGTTATTGTAATAATCGGCGATATAGAGATTGTCCTGGGCGTCGAATACAAGGCCATCGGGGTAGTTCAAACCGCACTGGGGCCCGGTCGCGAATCCCCCGTCCCCGGAATAGACACCCGTGGTGACGTACCCTGCGTAGGTGCTCATCAAACCGGTCGCGGCGTCCACCCTTCGGACCGCCGCGTTTCCAGCGTCCCCGATATAAAGGTTCCCCTTGGAGTCAAAGGCGATGACATCGGGACAGCACATTTGGGCCAATGTCGCGGGTCCGCCGTCGCCATTGTAGAGGCAGACATTGGAGGGGCCTGTTCCGGCGTAGGTGGTGATGATCTGGCTCCATGCTTGCGGTGTGTAAAAAACCGCCAAGCATGAAAGCGCCCCAAAAAAAGGAAGGTTTTTAGCGTGTTCCGCATGGCTTTTCCTAATCTCTATTTAGCATTGCTTTTTTTTCCGATTTTCCCTTCCAGGAAGGGCTTCAACCTCTAGACGGTTTAAATCAATTTTATTACATAAATTTCTAAAAAAAGTTTCAGGGGGAAATTAAATAAAAACCCTTATTTATAGGGCCTAATTTGAAGACTTGTGAACCGCCTTGGGTTAAAACAGGAGGGTATAAATCCCGGCGGAATCTTTTAAATCGTTCCGCCGGGGTGATAGGTGAGTCCAAAAACGGGATTGGAGACTTTTTTAAAGGTTCCGCCAGAGGTTAAAACTCGACCTTGGGGGGCTCCTGGGCGGCTTCCTTGGCCTTGAAATAGGCGTCCTTGGGTTTGTAGTTGAAGATGGAAGCCATCAGGTTGGAAGGAAAGCTCTGGACCTTCAGGTTGTAAGTCTGCACCGCCTCGTTGTAGCGCATGCGTTCCACCGCGATCCGGTTCTCGGTGCCAGCCAACTCGTCCTGAAGCTGGAGAAATCCCTGGTTGGCCTTCAAGTCCGGGTATTTCTCAACCACCACCATCAAACGGCTGAGGGCCCCTTCCAAATCATTGGAGGCCTTGACCTTGTCCGAGGCATTCTGGGCCGCGCCCCATTGGCTCCGCAGGCGCGTGACTTCCTCCAAGACTTCCTTCTCGTGCTTGGCGTATCCCTTGACCGTGTTCACCAAATTGGGAATAAGGTCATAGCGCCTTTGCAGGACGTTTTCCACCTGGGCCCACTGGGCGTCCACCCCGACGTTGGCGGAAACCAACCCGTTGTAGGAACCCATCAGCATCAAGCCGAACAAGACGACGAAACCTACTAAAGCCCATAACCAGTATTTTGCGTTCACTTTGATCCTCCTATTTTATTTACTGAAGCACTAATTAAAATTCAAAAAATGAAAGTCAAATCTAAAAAAATATTTCGCCACAGATGCATGGGATACATGGGATTTAAAGCGTATTTTGATCATGTTCCATGGTCCAGCTGGCGGCCGATAGAAAAATTAATTTTTCCACAGTCCGCAGTCTTGACCATTCCGCCCATCGGGCGCAAGAGCATTGCTCTTGTCATGATCTGAAACATTTTCGAATCATTCATTATCCATTTTTCATTCTGTTTATCCCCTGCATCCCCTGAATCCGTGGCTAAGACATAGTTTCGATTATCTTTGTTAAGAAAAATTATTTCTTGCCGTACGTCCCCATGATCTGCGTTTGATCCAGGATGTGCCCCTTCATGGCGCCCATCACCTGCGATTTCATGGCTCCCGCCCCCAAAGGAAGGCTGGAATCCAATGCGTAAAGCTCGAAATAATACCTGTGGGGAGAACCCGCCGGCGGGCAGGGCCCGTCGTAGCCGATTTTCTTGAAGTCGTTGGTTCCCTGGACAATGCCGTTGGTCTGGGTTTCAGTCCGGGGGTAACCCTCGGTCAACTCAAAGGCGTAGGTTGGATCGTTTGTGGTCACCGGGATATTAAAAATCACCCAATGGACCCAGGTCTGCATCGGGGCGTCGGGATCCTCGCAAATGAGAGCGAAGGTCTTGGTTTTCGGCGGAGCGCCTTTCCAATGAATAGCCGGCGAGACATTGGCCCCGGCGCAGGTGTATTTATCCGGGATAGCCTGGCCTTTATTAAAGCTCGGACTTTCCATCCGCAGGGTGGATTTCTTTTTTACCGCCGCTATAGCGGCGGTAAATCCCGCGCCAATAAAGGCAACCGCGGCCATGAGACTGATGGCCCTTATGAAATGAATTCTCCTCATTCTTTCCTCCTTAATATTTTTCGTGAATATAAATCCCCCTGCATCCCCTGAATCCGTGCCGATCATTCATAAAGATATATTGAGATCGGTACATTACCAGCCTCCTTCAACTGCCTTATGGAAGGCTGGCACGTGGCAAAGGACTTGGTTTTGATTAACGCCTTTTTGAATTAAAACTTCTGATTTTATTTATCTTTGTTCCTTGGTTTTTATTTAATTTGGACGGCAATGTTTTTAGTTATTGGTTTATTCTATCGATCAAAGACTCGATTGCGTCCAAATATTCGTCGAAGATCTTGACCGCGTCCAAACCCTTATAGGATTCCCCCCTCTTGACCCTGTCGATGGTCTCGAAAGCCTCCATCTCAAAATCAAATCGCTCCCTCAATTTACGAAGCGCGTCGATCTTTTTCAAAGGCGGGTTTTCATTGTACAGCCAGAGGGAATTCTTGAACAAAACCAGGAAAGTGGAAAGGGACGTCACCATGAGATGCCAGACCTCCTTGGTCTTTCCCTCCGTCAACATATACCTGGTTTTCAGCTGGAGAAATTTCGCTTGAAGCTCATGCTCCAACTCGACGCGCAGATGGTCGGTGGAAATGGTCAGCGCGGAAAGAACATCCAGTCCGTACAAAAGCTTGTGATTGCTCTGCATGTCGAGGATTTCCAGCGGGAAAACATCCACGAAATCCTTCAAATGCTCCTGGGTCAGGAATAGGGGCGGGGGGTTCTTCTGCTTGACCCAGGGAGCCACCACATCGGATAGGACCAGCAGATCCACCCTCTTCAGGGGATGGGTCACCACCAGCAGGTTGATGTCGGATTTGTGCCCCGCATGGTCCCCCGCCGCGGCCGAGCCGTAGAGAACCACCGAGACCAATTTGTCCTTTAAAAGTTTTTTCAATTCTTCCGTTATTTTTTCCGTCGTCCATTTAGCCATATCTTTTTCCTTTTATTATTGCTGACCTTCCTGTTCTTCATCTTTATCTAATTTCAGCCGAGTCTCTGTGTCTCTGTGCCGATCTTCCATTAAGAAATTTTGAGATCGGTACTATACCAGGCCCATTAAAAGCTTTATTGAAGGCTGGCATGTGGTGAATATAGTTTACCAACCCCCGCTGGAACCGCCTCCGCCCGACATTCCTCCGCCGAAACCGCCAAACCCGCCGCCTCCGCCGCCCCCAAAACCCCCGCCCCCGCCCCAGCCCCCGCCGTAAAACCCGCCGCCCCAGTAACCGCGCCTTCCCCGGCGGGTAAATGACATGAGAATGGAGAAGAGCAGGAAAAATAAGAAGAAGGTTCCCCTCATGCCCAGGGAGCCCCTCTGTTGCGCGGCCATGGGCTGAACCGAGGCTTGTTCGGCTAATGTCACACCGGCGTTCTGGGCGATGATTCCTGCGATCGCCGCCGCCGCGTTCCATAAACCCAGCCCATAATCGCCTTGCTTGAAATAAGGCTCCATTCCTTCCCGGCGGATGAGGCCCATTTGCCCGTCGGTCAATACGCCCTCCATGCCGTAACCCACCTCAATGCGGTCCTTCCGGTCCTGGATGGAGATCAAGACCAGCACGCCGTCGTCCTTTTTCTTGTGTCCGATCCCCCAGGTCTTGAACAAATCCGCCGCGGCCCCGTCCACATCCCCTCCCTCCAGGGAATCCACCGTAACCACCGCCACTTGAACGCCTGTCTTTTGCTCCAACTCGTAAAGAAGGGATTGGATGGCTTGGGATTTATCGGAGGGAACCACATGGGCGAAATCGCTCAAGTAACCCAAGGGCTGGGGCCATTGGACGGCGGATAAGGGGCCGGCCAAGGGTAAAAGAAGAATCAGGGAAAGGAAGAATTTATTAAGGAATCTCAATTGTGTATGGATAGTTTTCTCACTTTACCGCTGGCTGGGCCGGGCGGGGGGATTTCAACGCCGTCCGGCTTGGCGGCTGTATTTACCTATCAACTGGGCCTTCCCTAAGATACGGTTTTGAACGGCGTTTTCAACCTGCTTCTTGGAAGCGCCCGGTTCCAGGTCCAGCATCCTGCTGACGGCATAAGCCGTGAAGACATAACGATGGGTCCCGCTGGGGGGGCAAGGCCCGCCGTAACCGGCGGAACCAAAGCTGTTCACACCCTGGCAAGCGTTGTTAGGAAGGGTCTTCAAGGCCGGAACCCCTTCCCTCAAATCGCTGGGAAGCGGGGGAATGTTGTATAACACCCAATGAGTAAAGGTTCCGCCGGGAGCGTCGGGATCGTCGCAAACCAAGGCCAGGCTTATGGTTCCCTCGGGCACCTCGCTCCAGCGCAAGTTGGGCGAGACATTGTCGCCGTCGCAAGTGAACCTCGAGTCCATCATGTCCCCATCTTTGAAAGAGGGGCTTGTCAAACTGAAACCCATCGGAATCCTCCCTGATATTTCCAGCTTCCTTACGCTAAATCCCTCAACGCTTCACTGTAGGCTTGAAAGGTTTCTTGGTCAAAGCAAACCATTGTTACTTTTTCAAGCTTCTCGTTTTTTGAGAGAAATTCCCGGATTTGGGATAACGCTATTTTCGCGGCCCTTTTAAGGGGAAACAAGTATGCGCCGGTGCTGATGGAGGGAAAGGCTATGGTTTTTACGTTGTTTTGCGACGCGAGTTCCAGGGAATTCCGATAACAGGAGGCGAGCAGTTCATTCTCCCCTTGGGCTCCGCCCCGCCAGATAGGGCCTACCGTGTGGATCACCCATTTAGCCGGGAGCTTGTAGCCTTTCATGATCTTGCATTGGCCGGTCTCGCATCCACCCAGCTTCCCGCATTCCTCCAGGAGTTCGGGACCTGCTCCCCGGTGGATGGCCCCGTCCACCCCTCCCCCTCCCAGGAGTGTCTCGTTGGCTGCGTTCACGATTGCGTCCACCTTGAGCGTCGTGATATCTCCGGTGATGACTTCGATGCGGTCCTTAATGTTACCCCTCCGGATGCCTCACTTTGGCCGCCCAAACCCCGAGACAGGCGTCGCTGACGACCTTGAACCCCGCTTGCTCCAATTTCGCCTCGGCTTCCGGGTGGGTAATCCCCGTTTGGAGCCAGACGGCCTTGGGGCGTATTCCCTCCGGCAGGGCGATAATCTCGTCCGCCAGGGCCGGGATGGCCTCGCTCCTTCGGAAAACGTCGAGGATGTCCACCTTCTCGGGAAGGTCTTTCAGGCTCGCCAAGGCTTTTTCCCCCAGGGACGACTCGATGGCGGGATTGATGGGATAAAGCTTCATGCCCCTGGCCTTCAGCATGGCTGGGATTTGATAGGCGGGACGGTCCATCTTTTTCTCGCCCTGCATCCCGTAAACCGCCACGGTTCGGGCCTCCCGCACGATGCTTACAATTTCTTCCTCAGGAATCATCTCAATCCAAACTTTCTAAATTTTTTTAGCCACAGATGCATGGGATTCATGGGATTTAAAGCGAAATATGATCATGTTCTATGGTCCAGCTGACGGCCGATGGAAAAATTAATTTTTCCACGGTCCGCAAGCTGGACTATTCCGCCCATCGGGCGCAAGAGCATTGCTCTTGTCATGATCTGAAACATTTTTGAATTATTCATTATCCGTTTTTCATTCTGTTTATCCCCTGCATCCCCTGAATCCGTGGCTAAGGATTTTGTTTTAGCCTTTTAAACAGAAAAACTCTCGATTTTGTTTATCTTCGTTCAAAAGCTTTAGTCTTATTTGGGAAGTAATTATTTCATCCTCCGATGGGCGTATAGAGGTGGAAAAGCATCCAGTAAACCACCACTCCCGTCACCGAGACATAAAGCCAGATAGGAAAAGTCACCCTGGCTATTTTTTTATGCCCCACAAAGTCGCCGCGCAAGGCCCGGTAAAGCGTCATGACCGCCAGCACCGGCACCGCCGCCGCCAGTAAAGTATGGGTCGTGAGGATGAAGAAATACAAGGGGCGCACCCAGCCCTGCCCGCCGAAGCGCACCACCCCCGCGTGGGCGTGGTAGGCCAGGTAGCAGGCCAGGAAGACGACGGAGATAAGGAAAGCCGTGCCCATGCAAAGGCGGTGGGGCAGGACTCGTTTTTGGCGGATGAACCAAAATCCGCAAAGCAGGAACACCGCGCTGGCGCCGTTCAGGGAGGCGTTCAAGGCGGGTAAATCGGCCCAGCTCATGTCCTGCTCCTGGAACTCATCAGGTACTTGACGTCCTGAGCGAGTTTTTGAACGTCCATTTCATCCGAGCCGTCGTAAAACCCGCGGATCATGCCGTTAGCGTCCACCAGGAACACCCTCGTGGTGTGGACGAACTCGAATCCCGGGATCCCTTGGGGGTCCTCGATGACCGTCACCTTGAAACCCTCATGGGCGGTGCGGTAAAGATCCTTCTTTACACCCGTCAGGAAAAACCACTGGTCCTTTTGGGCGTGGTGCTGTTCGGCGTATTGCCGGAGCGTGTCCACCGTGTCGTTCTTGGGGTCCACGGTGAAACTCACCAGGTTGAAATCGGGATTGCCTCTCCACTCGTCCTGCAGCTTGCTAAGGTTGGAGCTCAGGATCGGGCAGGTCCCGGCGCAATGGGTGAATATGAAATCCGCCACCCAGACTTTTCCCTTCAAGGCCCCGCTGGAGAAATTTCCGCCGTTGGACTCCGGAAAAGCGAAGTCGGGGGCCTTCAGGGCGGAATTCTTGAAGAAAAGGATCGAGGGTTTCAGGCTGAAGACCCTATAACCCCAAGCCCCCAGAACCACCAGGGTCAAGGCCATTGTCAGCCAAAGTTTCCATCTAGAAGCCATTCTCATCTTCTTTCGTCGCTCCTGGAAACCACCCAGGAGGAAAAGGCGTAAAACAGCAATCCGGTAACCAGAAGGGCGAGAAAAGAAACTGATAGGGATGGAACGCCTTCCAAGTCACCCGCCGGAAAAAGGCTTCGCCTCACTCCCGCGACTCCGTAAGTGAATGGATTGACAGCCATGAAGAAATTCAGCCAGAAGTTGGAGGCTGGCGCTTTGAAGATGGCTCCTGACGCCATCCACAAAGGAAGGTAAACCAGGTTCATGACCGTGTGGTAGCCCGGCATGGATTCGATCTTCCAGGCCAGCCAAAAACCTAGGGCGTTCAGCGCGAAGGAAAAAAGGAAGAGTGAGACCGTAAGGCCGAGAAGCGCCGTCAGGTTGAAAGAGCCCCCGATGGTCAGGGCGAACGGGACCAGGATGAGCCCCTGGACGGTGGAAAGGGTGGCGCCTCCGATGATTTTACCCATCACGACGGCAGATCGCCCGACCGGCGCCACGAGAACCGATTGGAGGAACCCAGCCTGCCGGTCCTCGATGACCGAGGCGTTGGAGAAGATGCAGGTGAACATGACGCTCATGATGACGGTGCCGGGGAAAAAATAGACGCGGAATGTGCCGCCCCCGATGCCGCTACCCAGGACCAGCCAGAAAAGGAACGCCGTGCCGACAGCGCCCACCACCCGGCTGGGCTGCCGGTAGAACCGCACCAGTTCCCTGTTCCAAAGGGTATAAACCGCCAACCAGAAATTCATGACCACCTCTAATTTTATTAATCCTTATTTTCCCTCGCCACTGATAAAACGCTTGCCGGTCTTATGGTTAAACACATCCTCCAGGGTCCCCGGCGTGGACAAATTATTTTGCGTTTATAAAACCTTCCATCGAAATAGTCAGCCGCGGGGCGGCGCGGCGGAGGGCATGATCCTCGGTCACGCAGGGAACCCCGAGTTTCTGGGCCAACAGGACATATTGGGCGTCGTAGGCTGATATCTTATGTTGAAGCGCGATTTCCAAGGTCTCAACGAGCCCCAATTCCACCTCATTGGGAAAAATGTGAGCATAAACATCTTCCAAGGCTTTGACCGCCTTTTCTTTGGTTAATCCGTTCTGCCGGACATAGGTGGTGAATATGTTGAGGATTTCATGGCGCCAAATTCCCGGAAGTCTCCAATGGGGGTCCCGTTTACGCACCTGGAGGGCCAAAGGCGTTAAGGTTCCTTCAATGGTTGAATATGCCAGGATGTTTGCATCCACGACAATCAAGCGCGTCCCTCCCGGATGGTCTTTTTCAGCCAAACGGGAGTGATGGGAAATTTTCCCTTGATGGGCTCGGACCAAGGGCGCTCGGACTGCCCGGACAAAGCTTCCTCCAAGAGAGCCAAAGCTTCCTTAGTCATGGACCTTCTATGTTGTGTGGCGAATTCCTTGAGTTTCTTATGCACTGGACCCGGAACATTTTTAATCAAGATGTCAGGCATAGCGCCCTCCTATTCATTCAATATCATAACAATATCATTACAATAGTGTTCTTTCAAGCTACATCCGTCATTGGGATTTTCCCCTCTGGGTCCCGCAATGGACAATCCATTCCATAAACTGCGATAAATAATAAACACCTTCATTTCTTTTTGACGCCGCTTCATTTTTCCTCGCCGCTGATAAAACGCTTGCCTGTCTTGTGGATAAACACATCCTCTAAAGTTGGAGCACCCAGAGTGAGCGACACCACCTCGTCCGGGAAAGCCTCCAAAAGAGGCGCTACTAAGTTATGGGCTTTGGGCTGTTCAATCTGGATCAATCCCGACATCATCACGGGCTTCACTTTCAGTTTCTCGCCGATCTCCTTTAAAAGTTTATCGGGATTTTTCGCCTTGATGCTTAGCACTTCCCCGCCGATTTCAGCCTTCAACTGCTCCGGCTTCCCCAGGGCCACGGTCCGGCCCTGGTCCAGGATCAGGAGCCGGTCGCAGCGGTCGGCTTCCTCCAGGTAATGGGTGGTTACCAGCACGGTCATTTGCCTGCTTTGGCGCAGGTTTTCCAATTGCCCCCAGAAATCCTTCCGGGCCGCGGGGTCCAAGCCGGTGGATGGCTCGTCCAGGATCAGGAGTTCCGGGTCGTTCAACAGGGCCTTGGCCAGTTCCACCCTGCGCTGAAGCCCGCCGGAGAGGGTTTCCACCCGGTTCTTCGTCCGGTCAGTCAAACCCAATCGCTCCAGGTCCCGGTCGATCCGGCGTTCCAGTTCCTTCCCAAAAAGGCCGTAAAGATGCCCCTGATGCCCGAGGTTCTCCCGCACGGTGAGTTTCTTGTCCAGGGCGGGAATTTGGAAAACCACGCCCATCCTGCGGCGCACCGCCAGGGTGTCCCCCGCCATGTCCAATCCGAAGATCTTGACCTCGCCCTTTCGGCAGGCGAAAAGCGTCGAGAGGACCTTGAAGGCCGTGGTTTTTCCCCCGCCGTTGGGTCCGAGAAACCCGAAGATTTCCCCCCGGCCCACGGAAAAGGTCAGCCCCTCCAGGGCTTTGGTCTGGCCGTATTGATAGGATAGGTTTTGAACTTCAATCAGGTTTTCCATATTTCTCCGCAATGTACTTTAGGGCACTTTTAATTTCTAATTTTTAATCTGTCATCGCGAGGAGCAGCCCCAATCGGGGCGATTTGCGACGTGGCGACCCAAGTTAGTCGTTCGTTTTGCGACCTCATGTAAAGCTATTAAAACTGAGGTTGCTTCGTCATAAACGCCCCGCTATTCGCGGGGCATTCCTCGCATCAATGACAGCATAGTTAAAAACTCACCATACCTTGTCAAATCTTATCAAGCGCCATCAATAAAAAAAGAAGCGGCAGGTAAATGATCGAGGCGAAAAACAGCTTCCGGGCCTGGGGCAGGGTTTTCCGGTAGGCCAAAAGCGCGCTGAAAACGAGGAATGCGGTGCTCAGCGCAACCGCGCACCAGAAATAAATGGGCCCGGACATCCCCAGGAAGGCCGGAAGCATCGAAATCGGCAGGAGCGCCACGGCGTAGGAAACCGCCAGAAACCCCGTGCTCGCTCCCCCCGGGTCCTTGACCGACATCATGGGAAACCCGGCTTTAGCGTAATCCTCGCGGTAAATCCATCCGATGGAAAGAAAATGAGGCATCTGCCAGAAGAAAAGGATGGCGAAAAGGGCCCAGCCCTCGAAGGTGAGCTGGTGCCTGGCTCCCGCGAAACCCATCAAGGGAGGCATGGCGCCCGGCACCGCCCCGACCACGGTGCAGAGGGAGGTCATCTTTTTGAGGGGAGTGTAGAAAACCAGGTAGCTGACGAGCGCGGTCAGGCCCAGGAAGGCCGTCAATTCATTCACCCTGAAGTAAAGCAACAGCAGTCCCAGGAGGGAAAGCGACAGGCCGAACCAAAAAGCCTGCGGGAGGGGAAGTCGGCCTGCGGGAAGGGGCCTGGTTTTCGTCCGGTTCATGAGGCCGTCCTCGGCCTTCTCAAGCCATTGGTTCAAGGTTCCGCACCCCGCCGCCACGCCCCCGGCGCCCAGGAGGGTGAAGAGGAGGAGATGTTTATCCAGGGGGCCTGTGCTTCCCATATAGAAGCCCGCGAGGGTGGTCAGGATGGCCAGGAAATTCAAGCGGGGTTTGGTCAGCGCCGCGAAATCCGAGAGTTTTGCGCTCATCAATGTAAAACCTTTCTTGATATCAGCCCTTTATGAATACCCTTCGGCTGGACAAGGCCAGCACCAGCATCGAGGCCAGAACCCCCGCCCCGATCAGCACATGCGCCGAGGTGGGAAAAGCGTCTTTCCCCGTGACCACTACCAGCATGCCCAGGACGCATTGGAGCCAAACCAGGAAAACCCCCGCTACAGCGGGAAGGAAAAGGCCTGGTTCCTCCGTGAAATGAACACAGACCCTGTAGCTGATAAAATTCACCAGAAGGAGCACGATCAAGGCGCCGACCCTGTGGGTAAAATTCACCAGGATGAGGAAAGTCCACTCGGGGGGATAAAGATGCCCGAAACTCAAAGGAAAGTCAGGGATAGCCAGTCCCCCGCCGCTGTGGCGCATGACCGCGCCGATGATGACCTGGGTGTAAATGGCCAGGACCGCGATCAAGGTCCAGCGGGGAACGACGGGGTCCCGCCCGGCAAGGCGTCCTTGTTTTTCCTCCATCCAGCCTTTTGAGGTCACCAGGGCCAGGGAAACCGTCAGGCATAGGAAAATCTGGGCCAGCCCAGCGTGGAAAACCGAAACAGCCGTGGGAAGGTGCATCAAGACCGTGACGCCCCCCAGGACCGCCTGGAGCACCACCGCACCCACCGCTCCCCAAGCCAGGGCCTTGACCCCTTTTCGTTTCTCGATCCTTTGGACCGCGAAGGCCAATCCCGTCATCATCAAGGCTACGGTGCCAGCCACCATCCGGTGCCCGTGCTCGTAAAAAACGCCCCCCGTCATGGGGGGAAAAAATTTCCCGAAGGAAAGCGGCCAGTCCGGCACGGAAAGGCTCGACCCGGTGCTGGTCACCATGGCGCCGGCCAGGACAAGGAAAAAGGTGCAGCAGGCCGTGACGAGGGCGTACCGGTGGAGTCCTTGGTGGTAGGAAAATTGGTTCGGTTCCATGGGAATCCATTCCTTTCCGCCCCGACTCCCTCATTTCCGGGAGGCTTGGCATTTCAAGTTCATAAAAATGGCCCTGGATTCTGATCCAAAGCCAAGGAGAACGGCTAAATTGTAGCAGTCTGACTTCCGCTATGTTTAACCCAAAAAATAATTACTGCGCTTTAAAGGTGAAATCCAGGGATTTGGCCTCCCCATCCTTCAAGTCCACCGTCAGGGGCGCCGATTCCCCGTATTTCTCCTGGTAAGCCGCCAGGGTATAGCTTCCGGCCGGAAGACCCGTGATCTTATAGGTCCCGTCCGCCCCCGACACGGCGAAAAAGGGATGGGCAAAAACCCCGGCCACGCAGTGCATCCAGCTGTGCACGTCGCACTTGAACTTCACCGGAACCTCGGGCTTCTCGAATTTCTTCTCGGTCATCATGCCCTGGCTCGGCTGGCCCACGTTGAAGGCGTCGTTGCTGACCGGCATGGCGTGCACGTTGTGGAGCGTGGGATCGTCGTTGAGGATCTCCAGGGGCTGGTTGGCCTGGATGCCGAAAACACGGGGTGAGTATTGGCAGCCCTTTTGGGTGAGGGTCATGGCCAGCGAGGGCGCCGGGTAAACGCCCGCGCCGTCCTTGACGTAAACCAGTACGTTCACGAGGTCGTTCTTGGCGTCCACCTGGACCGTCTCGTCCAGGATCTTGCCCGAATGCTGGGACATGCAGACCGGGTCCCCCGAGAAATTAATGGGCTCCCCGGCGGGGGCCTTTCCGTTCAAGACCACTTTGCCGCTGATAACCCCGGTTCCCATTTTGGCCGCCGGCGGCGCGTTCCCCTCGCCTCCCGCGCCCAGTTCGTCCTCATCCTTGCTCCCGCATCCAGCGGTTGTCATGAGGCCCAAAGCCAGCGTCAAAACCAGGAATATTCTCCATTTCATCGTCCATCCCTCCAGGTGAGATTCAGAAGAAATCACACTTTATTGCCGGTCCCATTCAATTGCAAGTGTTTGGAAATTCAGGGACACCCGGCTTGAAGCCGGGGGATTTATCCCCTTTTTAAGGCCTTATTCGACAGGTCGTTATTGAGTCCGGTTTTATTCCAGGTTAGAATCGCCTCAATATGTCCACAAAGCCCCTGACCCTCTCCATCATCATTCCAGTTTTTAACGAGCAGGACACTTTCATTCCGCTCTTGAAAAAAGTGGAATCGGTCAAATTATTCAATATGAAGAAGGAAATCATCGTCGTCAACGACGGGTCCACCGACCGGACGCCCGAAATCCTAAGAAAAACACGGCTGAAAAACGGGAAAATATTCCATCACGAGAAAAACCGGGGCAAGGGCGCGGCCATCCGTACCGCCCTTCCCCATACCCATGGCCAGTTCGTCATCATTCAAGACGCGGATTTGGAATATGACCCCAAGGATTATGAGAAAATATTGGAGCCCCTTGTGAAGAGGGAGGCGGATGTCGTTTATGGTTCCCGCTTCCTGGGTTTGCACCGGGCCTTCTTGTTCTGGCACCTGGTCGGCAATAAATTCCTGACCCTTCTTACCAATGTTTTGTATGACACCACCCTGACGGACATGGAAACCTGCTATAAGGCTTTCCGGGGGGACATCATCCGGGGGCTTCCATTGAGGTCCAACCGTTTTGATTTCGAGCCGGAGGTCACAGCCAAGATCCTGAAAAGGGGATATAAACTCTACGAGATTCCCATTTCCTTCCGGGGCCGGGGCTTCGAGGAAGGGAAAAAAATCACCTGGCGGGACGGCATCGTGGCCCTTTACTGCCTGATCCGGTACCGTTTCCTGGATTAAATTCCAGACATCAAGAAACCGTGAAATCAGGCTTTATTTATTAAATGTTCCGGAATCGTTCCTTGGCTACTCGGAAGAACTTCCGGCTTTTGTGAAATGAAGGTCCACCCAATCCGCTTGTTTCCATGCGTCATCGCCATGGGCGGCGACCACCAGGCTCAATTCCTTCACTCCCGCCACGTTTAAGTCTATGGAAACGGGGTCCTCGTTGGCCCTTACCACCTTCGGGCTTTGATAAACTTTTTTATTGTCCGCCTTGACCGCGAATATCAATTGATTAGAACCCCCTCCCTCGATATCGGCCCCGGCTTGGCAGGAAAAACGCCTGACTTTGCCGTTCAGTTCAAAGACAATCACCGAGGGCGCTTGGGTCCCGATGCCTTCCTTGAAGATTTTTTTATTGATGTTCAATACTTTTCCGATGACGCTCACGTCCTTCATGGGATGCCCCCCCCAATTCGAAAAAGCGCGCGATACCTTAACCCCATCCACGGTGTACTCGAATGGCTGGTTGGCCAATGGGGCGTTTGAATCAATAAAGCTTTGGGCGATTTCCATGGGCGATCGCGACGGGGCCGTTTGGACCGAGGGGGAAGCCGCGGGGGAGGGCTTTGAGGGCTTCAGCCAAAAGATAACCGCGGAAGTGATCACCACAAGGATACCCAGGCGGATCAATAACACTAATCCTTTCGGGGTCTTGGAATCCGGGCGGCTTTTTCTCGTGACCCGTTTTGACGGGGTCCTTGATTTCTTGCGCTTTTTTTCCACGGAACATCTCCTTTAAAACAGACTGGGACCTAAATACCCATTCATAACCCCTATGGTTTTCAGCTTTTTTCGAGGGACAGAACACGTAAATAGGGAGGTTTTTAGAGGCTTGATTATACCTTTAAAACCAAACAGCGCAATCCCGGCCCTCAGCAGGGGGCTTTTTGAATAAAAAAGAGGCTCCGGAAACAAACCGGGAGCTTATTATATTTTTAGCAAAAGAGAATTTAGGAACCCATGGCCAATTCCGGTAAAATACCGCTTGCCATCGATCATCCAAAAATGATTAAGTGATCCGGATGTTTGT
This sequence comes from candidate division FCPU426 bacterium, assembly GCA_963796105.1. Classification (GTDB taxonomy): domain Bacteria; phylum Oederibacteriota; class Muellerivitia; order Muellerivitales; family Muellerivitaceae; genus CAWCKJ01. Next base: position 1,295,684 of record CAWCKJ010000004.1, on the reverse strand, counting down.
CAACAAGGGGTGAATCTTGGAAGTCAATAAACAAATGGAAAAGTTCGTGGTGGAAAAAAACATCGTCGAACTTTACCAGCACCTTCTGGATAGGTGGAATCACAGGGACTCCTACGGCATGGCGTCCCTTTTTACGGATGCCGGGAACATCATAGGTTTCGAGGGCGCCTTCATCAACCGGCGGGGCCCGATCGAGGCCCACCTGGCCGGGATTTTCCTCAAACACCCGACAGGCACATTCGATTGGAAAGTGCGCGAGATCCGTTCACTGGGTGACGACGCCGCCCTGCTTTTGGGGGAAGCCGGGACGATTCCCCCCGGGGGGCGGGAAATCGACCCGGCCCTGGAAGCTTTCCATACCCTCCTGGCAATAAGGGAAGAGAAGAAGTGGAAGATCGAGCTTTTCCAGGTCACCCCGGCTAAGTCCCAGGTTACAAGCGGAAGCTGAGAAATTTCGGCGGCATCCCATCGCTCCCCCTAGATTTCAACGATGACTTTTAAAGCCAAGGCATGCCGGATAAAACTTTCCTCACGGTTTCGTGAGTTTGTCCTGGATCCGGAAAATCTCCGCCCTGGCCGCGCCGCTCCAGCGCTGGTCTTTAATTTTTTCGACGGTTCCCAGTTTGTCCAAGGCGCCTTTTAGGTCTCCCGTCTGTTCTAAGGCCAATCCCCAATAGTAATAGACTTGGGCGTCGCCTGAATCCAATTCAGCGGCTTTTTTGAACCGGGCCAGCGATTTTTCAGGGAATCCCCAATCCAAAAAGGTCATTCCCCAGTCGAAATAGGCGTTCTCAAACTCCGGGTCGATCTCCAGGGCCTTCTGGAATTTTCGGATCGCCTCCGCGTGCTTCCCCTGCTGGCCCAGGATGATGCCCCAGTCCACGTAAGCCTGGGCGTCCTTGGGATCGATGGCGAGGGCCTTTTGGCATTTCTCCCCGGCCTTCTGGTACTCCCCCATGGCCATGAGGGCCCGGCTCCACTGGTAAAAGGCTTGGGAAAGGCGCGGTGAGATCTCGACGGCCTTCTGGAATTTTTCGCAGGCTTCCCCGTAGGCCTCCAGTTTGTTGAGGGCCAAACCCCAATGATAATAAGCCTCCCCAAATCGAGGGCGTGTCTTGACGGCATCCTGGAATTTGGCAAGGGCCTCCTGGAGTTCCCCCTGTTCCATTAAAACCAAGCCCCATCGGTCGAAAGCACCCGCGTCCCGGGGATTCTTCTGAAGTTCATCCTGGCATTGCCGGATTTTTCCCCCGCCGGATAATTCCTTAACCGGCGGGATTGCCGGGGTACCCCCCCATACCGGAAAAGCCCAGAGGCTCAAGAAAAGGAATAAACACGGAAAGAGCTTTCCCGTCATCAAACCCCCTTTCGAAAACCCGTGATTCACGGGACTTCTTCTTCATCCGGTTTGAAAAAGCGGATCATGAATAGGACCAGGGCAAAAGATAGGAGCAGGATTAAGCCGATGAATAAAGGCAGGAATCCTTCCGGCAGGGCAAACAGGGGCTTGGGCGCGTTGGCTTGGTAGACCGCCTGCTGGGCCAGGCACAGGATGAAATTCACCATAACGCCTGGTACGCCCATGACCAGTTTGAGTTTTTCCATGGCCCGCGCTTTCCTCTCCGGAGTGCTGAACCAAAAATCCTTCCTGGGGAGGTTGATCATGCTCCCCGGGATAAACCGCATGAAATAGGCCGTAGATAAGAAAATCGCGTTTGTGACCAACCCAATCGTCAGCATAGTGGACAGGTAAGCGGACTTGTCCTGCCATCCGTTGGGTTTGCCGGCGAAATCGAAATGGGTAGCCATAGGGTCCGGTAAAACCGGGCTCATCAGGGCCAGAATGGCCAGAAGAAGCAGGAAGAGAGAAAGCCAGGCAATGTTTATTATTCTTTTCACGCAAGATCCCTTATTTTCAATACCGAAGGGCTCAAAATAAAATTCACCGTCAAGGGACATCCCTTGACGGTGAAAAATTCCTATTTCCCAAAAAGCGCCGCTTCTTTACTGCTGTGCCGGGGGATTGCCGGGGCTGTTGCCGTTATCACCCTGGTCAAAACTGGTTTGGGTATAGTTCATGGCGTTGCCTTGGTTGTCGAACACGTCGAAGGTGCCGTCGCTCAGTTCCAGGAGGACCTGCAGGGGTTCGCCATTGGCGGTATTGGAGAACCTCACGCCCGTTACATTGGAGGCCAGGTAGATGGGGTTGAAGGCCGGTGGAATGGCCGTGTCAAACAGGAACGCGTCTCCTCCCGAAACCACCTTGACCATGCGGCTCCCATCCGGGCTGTGATAGACGGAAACATTTCCGGTCTGCGCCGCGTTCACCACTACCGGGTCGTTGGCCGAGTTGCAGGGAACATAACTGTTGTTCACGAAGACATAGAGGTCGCCGACATGGTTGGGATCCTGCCACCACCAGCGCCCGCCATTCCAGAAGCACCACCTGAAATGGTCGGTGTCGTACCACCACCAGCGGCTCTGATAGAAGCGGGTCCAGAAATAATCGCTGCCCACGTACCAGCCGTACCAGTGGTATCCCCAGTTATCCACGTAATGGCAATAGTTGAAGTCACTGTCCTGGTGCCAGTAATAGAAATTCCTGCGGGCTTCCTCGCGGTTGAACTCACCGATGCGCGCGGTAAATTCCACGTCGGCCACTAGGGCCATGTGCTCCCGCACGAAAGGCGCGTCGAAGCGCTTGGGCTCGATCAGGGACACCCTCAAGGGTTGTCGGTCCCAACCACGGTCCGGCAACCGGATGATGGAGTGCGCCCGGTCGGTGGAAAGAATCTGCCTTCGCTCAGTGATGGGCATGGGGATCGAATGAATTCCCAGATTTTGGAGTTTTTTCCTCACATAACCCGGTTGGAAAGGATGGTGGTGCGAAACATTGCTCCCGGCTGCCTGGGCCGCCTGGAAATTCGAGAAGTTGCCCGGCTTTCTCCCCGCGGCCGGCTGCTGATTCAAGTTATTGGCGGGGAATTTTTGGTTCCATTGCTTGGAAACCTGGTCGTTCCAGTTCCGGCTGGGGATATTTTGGTCCTGTTGGGCGTGGAAAGCCTGGAAGGTCCCAGCTTGGCGTTCCGTGAAGCCCTGCCCTCCTTTGTTTACCCCTTGGTTGTTTTCCGGACTGTTCAATTGAATTTGGACGGGTTTCCGTTTATTCCATGCGTTGGTTTGGATCTTGGCGCTGACCCTTTGAGTTGCGCCGGGAACCTGCCGGCGGTTCACACTTGGTTTTAGGATATGATTAGTGGCCGGCGCTTGCTGGCTGTCATCCGCCTTTTTCCATCCACCCCGGTCCTGTTCCTGTCCAAATGCCGACAGGCCCTGGGATAAAGCCAATACGGCGAATAATGCGAGAAATCGTATCATGGCATACTCCTTAAAATTTCCAGGATAAATCAAAACTCCTGCTTTTTTTCTTCCTACACCCATTGGACGAACAACAGCATCAGCTAAGTTTCATCCGACTCCCCTAAGAGAGAATCATAATCCGATTTCGAATATTTTTCATGGCCCGAATGACGGGGCTCGCGCGTCCCGTTTTAGGCTGAAAAAGGATCATTACGATACCAGCCTTCATAATAGTTTTGTGGATGACTGGCATGTCCCCGGCTAAAGCCAGGGCCTGAAATCAGCTGGTTCAAATACCCTCCAATGATATGCCCGCCAATGGGGATAGATTCAGATCATCCGGTCCTAACTTTAACGAATCAAGTATTGGTTACCGGATGAAAACCGAATAACATATCCCCGCACCATAAAGCGGGCTTTTAAGCGGCCTGAAACAGATCCTTTCAACGTCAAAATTTTGATGGGGAGAAGTCCGTTCCGGCCGGTTTAACGTCGGATGACCTCCATTCCATAAAAATTGTTAATAAAGGAATTTGAATGATTCGAAAGATTTTCTCCGTGGTTTTTTTTCTTTCCCTTTTAAGTCCGGCTTATTCCCAAAACACAAGTCACCTGAAGGTCGAGCTCCTTCCCGAGCAAAAAGCCATCGTTCCAGGCGGAAGCGTGACTCTTGGGTTTCATTTCCGGATGGAGAAAGGCTGGCATATCTATTGGAAAAACCCGGGCGACTCGGGCCAAACCCCTTCCGTCCAATGGTCCATGCCCGACGGATTCGAGGCCGGCGGATTCATTTGGACCATTCCCCAGCGCCTGCCCATTCCAAACTTGGCCGATTACGGCTACACCAACGAAGTCATGCTCATGGTTCCCCTGAAGGTTCCTGCCCACCTGAAACCTGGACGGACCATCCGCCTGTCCGCCCATGTCCGCTGGCTGGTCTGCAATGAAATCTGTATTCCCGGCGACGCCAAATTCAACGTACGCCTTTCGGTCCGCCGGAAAACTTCCAATAATTCCCGCAACGAGGCCCTGTTCAGGACCGCCCGCCGCAATCTCCCCGGGGAATGGCCGGAGGATTGGAAGACCAACGGGACATTGGGCGCCAAGGATTTCCGGTTGTCTTTCGAGACTGATGAATCTTACTCCAAATCCGCCGCCGCCCTTTTCTTCCCTTTTCACCCGAATCAGGTCGAGAACGCGCCGGCCCAGGTCTGTGAAATCTCGGGCAGCTCCATTCAGTTGAAGATCAAGCGCTCCGACCAGCTCCAGGAAAACATCAATACCTTGGAGGGAATCCTGGTGATCAGCGACAAGACCGGACGCCGGGGTTACACGGTGTCCGTTCCCCTTTCGGGGCAGGAATAAATAATGGCGTCTTTATTTAACGGTTGAGGATCGGTTAGGCTGGATTCGTATTTTACCTGTAAAAAAACTCAAGGAGAAAAAAGATGGGAAAGATCAAAAAAGCATTGGGAACAATCCTGGCCTTGGCGGTTTTGGGATTATGGACCCCGGCCCAGGCGGCCAAAGTGGGGTCATCCGCCCCGGATTTCACCGGGACGTCCAGCAACTTGAAGCAGTATAAACTTTCCCAGTTGAAGGGCAAATTCGTGGTATTGGAATGGCACAACCAAAATTGTCCCTTCGTGGTGAGCCAGTACAAGGGCAAGATGCAGAAACTCCAGGCCAAATGGGCCAAGAAAGGCGTCCAATGGTTCACGGTGATTTCCTCCGCGCCCAAAAAAGAAGGCTACGTCACGGCGCCCGAGGCCAACGAGGACGTTCAAAATACGGGCGCCCATGTCACGGCCTCCATCCTGGATCCCAAGGGCGTGATCGGCCGCGCCTATGACGCCAAAACCACTCCCCACATGTTCATCATTGACCCCAAGGGGATCTTGATTTACGACGGCGCCATCGACAACGCCCCCCGCGTGGATGAGGAAATCACCAAGACTGAAACCGGCGAGCCCTATGTGAACTATGTGAACCGGGCATTGACCGAAGCCCTCGAAAAAAATAAGAAGGTTTCCATCTCCTCCACTTCCCCCTACGGCTGCCACGTGAAGTACAACTAAAAACCGGGAACATACAATAAAAAAGGCCGGGAAGGAAAATCCTCCCGGCCTTTTTTTATTCGCCTTTATTCCAATCCTTCCACCTCGATACCCGCTGGGTATTTCACCTTGTAGGAGAAGTCGATTTTCTGGTTTTGTTTGGGCTTCAAATCTAGTTTCCAGCAAACCAGCCCGGGTTTGTCCGGGTTCTCCTTTTCCGGCTTGGGCATCAGGTCGCCGGATTCCACCTCGATGTTTTTCTGCCGGGACCGCGGCAGTTGTTCCCGCACCACGATGGACCGGTTTCCCTGGTGGTAGTTGGCGATGGTGGTGATCCACCGGTATTGGCGCTCGCCCTTATTGAAGTCGAAAAGGCCTCCGGCCTTGCCCGCCAGGTCCTTCACGGCTTTCCTTTCGACATGAACCTGGTTGTCCTGGCCGAAACCCAACTCGATAGCCTCGCCCGGGGCCTTGGCGGACAAGGAGGCCGCGCCTACGAAATCCCCATCCCGGAAAAGCTGGGCTTTGCCGGGCAAGAGGGCCTGCTCCCCGTTATAGGTGATCTTGGCTTCCAGGTAGGCCGCCTGGGAGAGCCTCGGCACCACCACCAGGGTCAGCTTGACGGGATGTGACTCTTGCGCGATTCCCACCCGGTGTTCGGACCCGTCCGAAGGGACATCCCGGCGGACCGGAATGGAGAAGGAAACTGCGTACTCGGACCTGACGGTTTCCGCCTCGACGACCTCGGCCGGGGCCGGCGGCGCATACGCGGCGACATCGGCGGCTTTTAACTTGTTTCGCTCCTCCTTATCCATCCGCGCGTAACCCAAAGTTCCGAAAGTATTGGACATAGGCTTTGGAGCGAAATTCCGGAAGTCCAGCCACCAGTTGGTGGGGTCCGGCACCTGGGTTCCTTCCGTGGGCCGCGAGGTGGAAAGCGTGAGCGCGACATTCTTCCAGTCCTCGCCTGTGTTCTGGCGCACGCCCGCGTTGAAGTCCAGGTTCAAGCCCGGCTTCTCGCCCTCGGTGTTGAGCCTCAGGTCATAGAGCGGCGTCCAGGAGGCCCCGGACACCTGATAGTCGAGTACGAATCGCACGGTCCCCGCCTCCGGCAGGTCCAGGTCGGCCTCGGCGACGCGTTTCTCGCGGGCCGGAGCGCTCCCTTCGGATAGCTGGTTCTTCAGGGCCTGGACGCGTCCCTCCAGGCTCCTGGCGGCTCTTTCGTCCTTCCGGTTGGCGGCTGTCAAAATGGCGATCCTCTTCCCGACGGCGTCCGCCGAATGGGTGAAATCCATTAGGGTCTCGGGATGGGCGGGCCCCTGGATGGTGGCGGTGTGGGTGCCTTCCTTACCCAGCTCCTTGAGAAGCTCAACCTCGGTTTTCCTGGACTCGATCTGGTCGGACAGATCGGTTTTTTGGTCCTCCAATCCCTGGATTTTGTTTCTCAGAACGCGGGTTCGTTCCTCCACCACGTCGGAGGTGAAGTCATTGCGCAGGTTCACGCCGTAAAGTTTCGTGCCCCGGGGCCCCTCGACCGTCAGCCTCAGGGACGATCCGACCACCGAAGCGGGCAGGTCGGGAAAAGCCACCTTTTGGGGACCGGCCTTAAGTTCCAGCGACCCCTCCCGGGTCACCCGGGCGTTATCCGGGAAAACCGTGACCTGCCTGGGATGGGTCACAGCCGTCACTTCCCCGAACCCCGGGGCGGTCCAGCCCCAGGCCAGGGCTATACAAAAGATCCAACCAATATTCCTATTCATTTTCATCCTCCTTGGTGTTTACTGCTTTGAAGAGTTAGAACCACCTGGTCTTAAAAAGTTCCCGGAAAAAGAATGCCGCTCCGGAAAGCGGGAAATCGCGTAATTAATAGGCAATATTGGCCTATCACCCTGTTCTCTTTGGCTTTAAAGGGATATTCCGGTTGAGAGGGATCGATTCAATTCAAGGACTGAAATTCAAAACCTTTGTTAAAATACCGGAATGTTTTCCCTGACCCCGGCTTATCCCATCGGTTTCCCTTCCGGGAACTTTTTGCCCCGATGGGTGTCCAATCTAGGGGAAGCCCTCCAGGCGCTTCTGTCGGTTCCCCTGAATATGAAGATTCCTGGCGTAATGGACCGGGAAACAGGGAAAAAGATGGTCCAGGACGCCCTCGGCGGGGACGAAGGCTTCGAGAAACTGGTTCGGGCCTTTGAGAAAATGGTGTACCGCGTCGCCTTCCGGTTCATGAACGATCCGGTCGATTCCACGGACGCCTGCCAGGAGATATTCCTCCGGGTTTATCGGTCCCTTTCCGGGTTCCGGGGGGATAGCTCCCTTTCCACGTGGATATACGCCATCGCCGTGAACCATTGCCGTAACGCGATCCGGTCGGCGAAAAACCGCGAAAAGGTGCAGGTGTTGGAAACCGTGAACAAGGCCGCGGAGGGATTGTCCCTTTTTGACCGGGCGGTCGATCCCAAAACCCTCACAGCCCAGGAGATAGAAAGGGGAAACTTGAACAAGGCCATCCAGGAGGCGGTGCACATGCTCCCGCCGGACTTCCGGGAAGCCGTGATCCTGAGGGACCTGGAGGGCTTGAATTACTCGGAAATCTCCAAGGAATTGAAAATAAGTACCGGCACGGTCAAGTCCCGGATTGCCCGGGGCCGGGTATTTCTCCGGGAGAAACTGAAGGAGTGGTTATGAGCGACTGCGAGAAGATCCATCCCCTGATCCCTTTTTACGCGGAAAAATCCCTTTCTCCCGCGCGGAGGGACCAGGTGGAAGCCCATCTGAAGATCTGCCCCGAGGCCCAGCAGGACTTGGAATCCGTGCAGGTCCTATTCGAGGCCATGGCGGGACTGCCTGAGCCGAATGCCCCGCTCGACCTTCATAGGAAAATCATGGACTTTGTCGTCGAGGAGAAGAAGCCTGTTCCCGAGAAAAAACCGGCTCCCGCTCCAGCCGGCCCCATAAAACCTGTCTTCAGTCCCTTAAAGAGAAAGTTCCAATTTTTTCCCTATTGGGCCCTTGCCGCCTCGGGATTGGTTGCCTTGTTGGTCATAGCCTTGAACCCGGGCTTGTGGGAATCGGCGAAAGTGGCCAGCCCCCAGGTAACGGCTGAGGGCAATGAATCGGTTTCCCAGGCCCAGTCGGCGGATCAAACCGATAAAACCAAAACGGTCTTGGCCATGAATAAACCAGCTCCTTATGAAAAAGCAGGCTATATGGAACAGGCCCCTCAGAGATCCGCGCGTCCCGTTCGAATGATGGCCATGCGAGCCAAGAAAAAGGCGGTCCGGCACATGGAGGAAAACACTGAGGTCCTGGCCTATGCCAAAGAAGCTCCCGCCGGGGAGGCCCCGGGGGAAACAGTCTTTGCCATGAACCGCTTGAAGGCCCCTGACGAATCCTCCCCCCAGGAACTCCCTTCGCAAGGGAATACAGGCGTGTCGAAAGATCTCGCCCCCTCTTCAGCCCCGATGGCCTCCCTTCCCATGGAACAGGAGAACAAGGCCGAGGCTTCCGGCGGCCTGCAATCGCCCCAACTCTTCCTTCCCACCAACACCATCCCGGGAGCCTCGGAGACAGCCTCCGCGGGCCAACCTATGGTGGTGGCGGCTTTGCCCGCGTCCAAGAAAATGGCTATAAACATCGCCAAGCCGGCTGCCAAGAAAGCGATGGAATCACCGGCACCGGCGGCTCTGGATTCGGCGGTGAAGGAGGAAGCTCCCCCGGATACCAGCAAGGAACTTCCACCTCCTCCCGAATCTGGTTACAGCGAGGAGATGGGACCCGCGATCACCTCATCTTCGGGCTTGACGATGGAGGCGGTTCCAGCGGCCACGGGAAGGGCGGTTCAAGCCGGGCCCGCCTCGGTTTATAGCGGGGATAACGGAATATCCACCGTTGAGCAGGCGGGACTGATCACCGATTCCAAGACGCTCCAGGAAACCTGGAAGTTCCTGCGCCCCGAGGAACCGGCGCCCAAGTTGGATTTCGACAACCAGGCGGTGGTCTTCATGCAGGCGGGCGAGGAGCCGACGGGGGGCTACTCCGTCAACATGACCAGCTTGGACCAGGGCGGGGACCAGTGGGTCGTCCATTGGAAGGTGGAAGGACCGGCGGATGATTCCACGGTCACCGAGTCCGTGACCCGTCCTTGGACACTACAGGTCATCCCCAAGCCCGACAAACCGGTGGAATTTCAAAAAGAGAAACCCTGACGGTTTTAAATCAGGGTACTACCTGAGGGCCTTTTCGATTTTTTCCAGGTGATTTCGCCGGTGCAGCGCCCGGTGAAGGGTTCGCTCCAAACCCATCTTCAGCAATTCTTCCGCTTGGGCTGGGGTAAGTCTCTCCACCATCCGGTCAATGGCCTCGGCCGCGTCCGCCGCCAGAAGGACCACGGCCTGGGGTGAAATGGATTCGGAAAGGACGCTTAAAGGGTCGTTCACGTAGCGGGAGTCAGTTACTCCTTGCGCGGGTTTTCCTCCTTCAGCCAGCCAGCGTTTCAGCAGATTCCATTGGTAAAGATCCCAATAGGCCAGGTGGGCCAGGGTGACGGTCACGGACCAGCCGTTGGGCAGGCGGCGCCCGAAATCCCCGTCTTTCAGGCCCGCCATCAATGCCGAAAGCCTCTCCCGTTCCTCGCGGTTTTCTTGGATCATGGTTTGAAGGTCAGGCATTTTATTCCTCCGCGAACTTCTTAATTTCAGGGTTGTCCCGGTTTTTCCAAACTCATGGCCTTGGCCTCATTCTCGGCCGCCTTCTCCTTCTGCCCGTTCTTTTCATAAACCTGCGCCAACTTCTTGAAGATGGCGGGATTTTCCGGCTGGAGGTTGGCGGCTTGCTCCAAGGCCTCGATCGCCTCCGGGTAACTTTTCCGTAGCAGATAGGTGTTCCCCAGGTTGAGGTAATAAACGGGCTGGCTGGGATCCCGGCCGATGGCCTTTTTATATAATTCGATGGCATCCTCATATTTCCCCAGGCGCTGGTAGGTGGTGGCCAAATTCACGAGGAACTGGGGGTTCCCGGGATCGATCCTGAGGGCCTTTTGAAAAGCCTCGATCGACTTTTCATATTGGCCGGCGTACCCGTAACTGATCGCCAGGCTGTTGTAGGCATCCACGTAATCGGGCTCCATCTTGACCGCCTCTTCGGCCTCCTCCAATTCTTCCTTCCTCATGCCCATGCGGTCATAAACCAGCCATAGGTCGCGGTGGGGCGAGGCGGACTGGGGGTCCAACTCGATGGCTTTCTTGAATTCCTCGATGGATTCCTTCGCCTTCCCCAAGCCGAAAAGGACGATTCCTTTTCCCTCATGCTCCACGAGGCTGGAAGGCTTCAGGGAAATCGCCTGATCATAGGCTTTCAGGGCCTCGTCCAGCCGGTTAGCCACGCGGTAGGCATTCGCCAAGTCGCAATAAGCCACCTCGTTGACGCCCGGATAAACCCGAACCACGTTTTCCCAAAGTTTGACCGGCGTTCCCCAAGTTTCCACCTGAAGGTGGGTGCCGTAACCCAACCCCATCGTCAAAGCCATGGCTCCCAAAGCTCCGGCAAATTGGAAACTTTGAAACAAAAAAACCGCACCGGCCGCGAAAAGAAGGATGAAGCCCAATGTGGGGATATAGGTATATCGGTCCGCGGCCGCCTGGCTTCCAACTTGAACGAGGCCTATCACTGGAGTGATCGTGGCCAAATAGAACAACCATGTCGCTGCCAAATAGGGGAGCCTATGGCGGTAATAAAAACAAGATAATGTAATAATCACAACTAATATTCCCGCGAGAAGATACTCGGCGGAGAAAACTTCAGTCTCGGATGGCAGCGGATAATAAGCCGCCAAACGGATTGGGAAGGCTAATTTGGCCAAATAAAAAACCAGCGAGTGGAGCGCGTTCATGAAGCGGAAAGCGGGACTTAAGTGTTGAAGCCCCGACAAGGCGCCGGCTTGCGCCTGCGCGGCAATAGCCAACAAACCCGAAAGGAAAGAAAGGAGAAAGAAAGGGACTTTTTCCATCAGTAACTTAAAGCGGTTCACTGGAAACCTGTCCAGCGGCCAGGCATCCAGCAGTAGCAAAACAACCGGAAGCGTCATGGCCATGGGTTTTGCCGTCAGTGACAATAAAAAGAAACCCAAACAAGCGTAATATTTGGACGCTTTTTGATCCCGCGAGGAAACGTAATCAAGGTATGTCAAAAGGCTCAGGAGAAAAAATAATCCGTACAGTACGTCTTTCCGCTCCGTCGCCCAGGCGACTGATTCCACATGGATGGGATGAAGGCCGAAAATAAGCGCGGCCAGAAAGGCCGCGGTTACCTCTCCATTCCCGGAAAAAGCCAAGCCGGACTGGCTCATCTTTGAAGTTGCCAGGTTCAACAAGCGGAAACCCAGAAAAAACACCAGCAAGGTATTAAGGGCATGCATCAAAAGATTATCCAGGTGATAGGCCATGGGGTTCAGCCCGCCCCAGCGGTAATCCAGGGCGAAGGAAAGCCAGGTGAGCGGCATCCAGTTCCCAGACCGGAGATCCGAGAACATCCAGGAAAGGTTGGCGAAATTCAGGGAACGGATATGAAGGTTTTCTGTGATGATTTCCGCGTCATCCCAATTTGAAAACTCATTCCGGAGGACGGGAAAGTAAAACAAAAGCGTGAGAAAAACAGGTATGAGCGCCATCGTCCAAAGCCAGCGCTGGTTCACGGAGGGGCCGTGATGGTCCGGCGCGGCGGATTGCACCCTCTCTTTCAAACGTTCGAGGATCTTCCGGACCTGCCGGTGGCTCAATCCCGTTTGAAGGGATAATTCCTCCACGGGGAGATTGGGATTCTTGCGGATAAAATCTTTTTTGGATATTTGGGACAATAGAACCCAGCCTTGGGAATAGGGCTATTTCTTTATATAAACGTTCAGACCCACTTTTTCATTGCGCTCGGGAACCGAGATGTTGCCCTCAGTCGAAGCGATGATGGTGGTCTTTCCGGAGGCGGACGGGCCGTATTCCTTCGACAGGTCCACCTTGATCGTCAAGATATTGCCATCCACTTTCATTTCCACGTTTTTCATGATTCAGCTCCCTTGGACATAAAATACAAATTGTTAATTGAGACTCCCACTTATCTAACCGCGAAATACTCGCACTCGGGATGGTGGACCACGATGGCGCTTGTGGACTGTTCCGGCACCATCATGAAGGCTTCCGTCAGGGTGACGCCGATGGCTTTCGTTGTGTCTAGGAGCCTGAAATATTTCTCCTGGTCGGATTGCTCGGGGCAGGCTGGGTAGCCCGGCGAATAACGTTTCCCTTGCCCGATAGGCAGGTTCCATTCCTTCCGGATTCTGCGGTGGATCCATTCCGCCATGGCTTCCGCCGTCTGCACCGCCAACCCGTGTAAATAGTAGCTTTCGGAGTATTTTCCATCCTTGTTCAACTGTTCCACGATCTCGGTGGCCTTATTGCCGATAGTAACGACCTGGAAAGCCACCACGTCTTTCTCGCCCGAGGAGACGCTCTTGAAATAATCGGACAGGCATAGGTGCCTTCCCACCCTCTGGCGGGGAAATCCGAACCGTTCCAATTCCTTCTTGGCTGTTGCCTTCATATATAAGCAGGTCGTTTCCGTCGGAGTTGGCCAGAAAAAACCCGTAAACCAGCTTGGGCTCGAACCAGCCCTTGGCCAAGACTCTCCTCCTGCATTTTCAAGCGCATGGGCTCGAACTGAGCCTTGATGAGGCTCTTGTATTCTTCGGAATCCTTGCCCTTTACCCCCCAGTTGAGCTTGTAAAGCTGGGTCAGGTCCAGGTAGGGCCAAATTTCCCGTAATGGCACCTTGTTGATGATGGAAGTCCCCGCGAAGGGGTTCTTCGGGATGCTCAAGGCCGGCTTCACCGTGGGAGGAAATTTCTCAGGCGTGGCTTCCTCCTCGGATTGTTTCACCTCGGCGAACCCGGCGGCCTTGGACTTCAAGGCTTCCTCCTTGATGCGGTTGCGGAAGGTTTCCCGGCTGGCTAGGTCCGACAGGGCGTTGAGGATATCCAGGCCCTCGAAGGCGTCCTTGGCGTAATAAACCCCCGGCTCGTAGAAATGCTCGCCGTCCACGAAGCTCATGCGGTAGCCGTAACGGCGGTTGATGGCCGCGCCGCCCACCACCACGGGGTAGGACAGGCCCATCTTCTCCAATTCCTGCACGCAAATGGGCATCTGTTTGGAGGTCACGACCAGCAGGGCCGAGAGCCCGATGGCGTCGGCCTTCACTTCCTGGGCCTTGGCGATGATGGTGGAAATGGGCACCTGCTTGCCCAGGTCGTAGCACCGTGAAGCCGTTGTTGGCGAGGATCGTCCGCACCAGGTTCTTGCCGATGTCGTGCACGTCCCCGTAAACCGTGGCCAGGACTACCTTGCCCTTGCTGGCGGAGGTGTTCTTGTACAGGAACTGCTCCACGTAGCTCACGGCCTTTTTCATGACCTCGGCGGATTGCAGGACGAAGGGCAATATCAGTTCCCCGGCCCCGAACTTGTCCCCCACTTCCTTCATCGCGGGAAGCAGGACGGTGTTGAGGGTGTCCACGGCGCTTTTTCCCTTCAGCACCTCGGAGAGGTCCTCCTCGATCTTGTCGGGCTTGCGGTTGACGATCTTCCAATGCACCTTCTGCGCGGGGGTCATGCCCTCGGTGGGGTCGCTTGCCCCCCTGGCTTTCCACAGGGGCCTTCCCGGCGAAATGCTGGATGAACTTGGCCAGGGCGTCGGGCTCCTTGTTGAAAACCAGGTCGTCCGCCAGGCGCCTTTCCTCCTCGGGGATGGACGAGTAGGGCTTGATGTCCGCGGGGTTCAGGATCGCCAGGTCCAGTCCCGCCTTCACGCTGTGGTACAGGAAGACGGAATTGAGGACTTCGCGCGCGGGCTTGGCCAGCCCGAAGGACACGTTGGAAACGCCCAGGATCGTCCTCACCCCCGGCATTTCCTTTTTGATAAGCCGGATGCCCTCCAGGGTTTCCACCGCCGAGTTCCTGAACTCCTCCTCGCCGGTGGCGAGGGTGAAGGTGAGCGCGTCGAACACCAGGTCGTCGGCGGGAATGCCGTACTCCGTCACGCAGATTTCGGTGATCTTCTTGGCCACTTCCAGCTTTCGGGCCGCGGTCTTGGCCATTCCCTTTTCTTGGGACTTGGACTTGTCGTAATAGAGGTCGTCAATCGTCATGGCCACCAGGGCCGCGCCGTATTTCTTGGCCAGGGGGCAGAATTTCCGCACCCGGGAGCCGTCCCCCTCCAGGTTGATGGAATTGATGAGGGCCCTGCCCGGATAGGTCTTCAAGGCGGCCTCCACCACCTCCGCCTCGGTGGAGTCGATCATGAGGGGGGTGTCTACCCCGAGCGCCATCTTTTTCACGACCTTCTTCATCTGCTCCTTCTCATCGGTGCGCTCGGTCACCGCCACGCAAACGTCCAGCACGTGGGCCCCGCCTTCGGCCTGGCCCCGCCCCACCACCACCATCCCGTCGTAATCTTCCGCCAGGAGCATCTGCTTGATCTTGCGGGACCCCTGGGCGTTGACCCGCTCCCCCACGATCAAGGGTTTGGGGTCCTGATCCATGGAAACTCCCTTAATCATGGAGGAAACGTCGCAAAGGTGCGTGAGGGCGCGCTTCTTGGGGGCCCGCCGTCCGATGGCGGCCACGACCTGCCTCATGTGCTCGTGGGTGGAGCCACAGCAGCCCCCTACCACACTGACGCCGTATTCCTCCACGAATTCCTTGAGGGCGGCGGCTAGGGCCTCGGGCGTCAGGGGGTACACCGCGTGGCCCCCCCGGTTCTCAGGCAGGCCCGCGTTGGGAATGGTGGAAATGGGAAAAGGCGAAAACTGGGAAAGATACCTGACCGGGTCCTTCATTTCCTTAGGGCCGGTTGAACAGTTCATTCCGATCACATCGATGGGAAGCCGGGAAAAGGTGGAAAGAACCGAGCCAATGTCGGTTCCCAAAAGCATGCGGCCCGTCGTGTCCAGGGTGGTCTGCGCCATGAGCGCGACGCCGGCTTTCTTCTCCTGCCGGGCGCGGTGACATCCGAAAACCGCGGCTCGCATTTCCAGGATATCCTGGCTGGTCTCGATCAGTAAGGCGTCTACGCCAGCGTCGATCATGATACTAGGCCTGCTCGTAATAAACAGCTTCCAGCTCGTCCACCGTGACTTTGCCCAGGTCCGGGTCCTCCGAAGCTGGCAGCATGCCCGTGGGGCCCATGGAGCCCACGACGAAGCGGGGCTGGCCGGGAGTGGAATATTTCAGGGCGAGTTCCCTCGCTAGTTTGACAGCCGCGGTATTGACCTCCACGATCTGGTCCGCGACCCCATACTCTGCTAGCTTGATGCGGTTGGAGCCGAAGGTGTTGGTTTCCAGCGCGTCCACGCCAGCTTTGAGGAACCCTTCGTGGATTTCCCGCACCACCTGGGGCTTGGACAGGACCAGGTAGTCGTTCAGGCCTTCCTTTCCCCCAAAATCCTCGCGGCTCAGGTTATAGGCCTGGATGTTGGTCCCCATGGCGCCGTCAAAGATAAGGACCTTATCTTTTAAAATATCCATAAAGAGCGGACGAGACACTTGAGCCCCCCTGAAAACCGTGAAAGTCGCCACAGTTTAGGCAGTTTAGGATGGGTCTTCAAGGCGTTATTCCGGGGGAAAAGAGCTTAGCCCCTGAATACTGACGGGTTTTATGACCAAACCAATTAATCCAGGGAGCCCAACAGCTGGCTAGATTTCTTCCGCCGCATGAATGAAACCTCATGAATCTATAGTTAGCCCCGGGTATGATGCATCCCATGGGACCCAACCTCATTCACCCAGGCCTGGACCTTTCACTCTTTCTTTCCACCTTCGTCGTCATTTTCCTGGCTGAGCTGCCGGATAAGACCGCCCTGGCCATCATTCTCCTATCCTCTCGGAAACATCCTTTAGGAGTTTTCCTGGGCGTGGCCGCGGCTTATGTCATTCAAAATATGGTGGCAGTCTTATTTGGGGGGATGATCGCGCTTTTGCCCCCCCATATTGTGCATATCTTCGCTGGTTTACTTTTCCTGATCTTCGCCTACGTCATCTGGATGGAAAACACGAACGAAAAAGAAATCTCCTCCGAGGCTAAAAAAGAATCGTTTCTGAGTACGGTCTTCTCTTCCTTCATGGTCATTTTTATCGCGGAATGGGGGGATCTGACCCAATTGGCTACCGTAACCCTCATCGCAAGGACCAGGCAACCCATTACCGTTTTTCTCGCATCGACCTTGGCCCTCTGGTCTACAACAGCCATTTTGATTTTTATCGGCTATAACGCGAAACAATTCATCAAACCCAAGTTTTTGCGAATTGTTGCGGCCATGGCTTTTACCACGGTGGGAATTCTGCTTTTAGCCGGCATTTGGGAATAAATCGCTTCACCTGTTCAGGGCCTTTATACTTGCGGTAAAATTAGATTTTTAGGTAAGATAATCGCCTTTTCCCAGGGCCTGTGTATCAAGCTCGAGGCAGAGATCAATGCGCCTGTGGCTCAATTGGATAGAGCGACTGGCTACGGACCAGTAGGTTGGGGGTTCAAGTCCCTCCAGGCGCACCACTTTATCATTGAAATTGTTGCAAACTTTGTTTGCAACGTGAAATAAAGAGAGTGGCGCAGTACCAATTTCAATTAAATTGCTTTAATGAGAATTGGCGCGCACCATTTTTTATATAAACAATGAAGGACTTGAAACCGTGGGGGTGCGGGGGTGAGCCCCCGCGTCTTAAAGGGGGTAACATAGGGGGGCTTTCCCCTATGAGCGCGAAGCGCGGTTCAACGTCCCTCCAGGCGCACCACTTTATCATTGAAGTTGTTGCAAACTTTGTTTGCAACGTGAAATAAGGAAAGTGGCGCAGTACCGATTTCTTTAATTCTTTTTCGGAAGAATAGGCACGCACCATTTTATCTTTGAAGTTGCCGCAAACAAAATTTGCGGCTTTAGTTAAAGAAAATGGCGCCGTACCGATTTCTTTAATTCTTTTCGGAAGAATAGGCACGCACCATTTTATCATTGAAGTTGTTGCAAACTTTGTTTGCAACTTGAAATAAAGAGAGTGGCGCAGTACCAAGTTCAATTAACTTAATTTTAATAAAAATTGGCATGTACTATTTATCAAGCTGAATCTTAGAGGTAAAAGCTGAACTCTCCTGAAGAAAAACTAATGCGGGCCGCGATACGCGAAGCAAAAAAAGCCGAGTTGAAAGGCGAGGTTCCAGTAGGCGCGGTGGTCGTAAAAGACGGAAAAGTGATCGGCCGGGGCTACAACTTAACCGAATCAAAAAAAAATACCCAATTCCACGCCGAATTGGTGGCCCTGGCGAGGGCTTCCAAGAAACTGAAAAGCTGGCGGCTCAACGGGTGCGATCTTTACGCCACCCTTGAACCCTGCACGATGTGCGCGGGCGCGGTGGTTTTATCCCGGATTAGGCGCCTGGTTTATGGCGCGATGGACCCCAAGGCAGGGGCGGTGGAAAGTACAGCCAATGTGCTGAAGAACCAGAAATTGAACCACCGGGTGGAAGTCACAGGCGGTATATTAAAGGAAGAGTGTTCGAGAATTCTGAGTGGATTTTTCAAGGAACTGCGGTTAAAACGGGGAAAATCCTCTTCGGGAATGTGGTTTTAACGGAAGGAACGTGGGGATGTAGCTCAGCTGGGAGAGCGTCTCGTTCGCAACGAGAAGGTCGGCGGTTCGATCCCGCTCATCTCCACCATTCGATGCACCCGACTGCATTTCTAAATTAAAATGCGGTTGGGTTTACTCAGGGCAAGCTATTTGATTTTGTTGAGCGGACTAAGAGTATTGATGAGCCAATGGGACGGGGTTTACCCGCCCTTGTTTTTTGTGGAGAGGTGGCCGAGCGGCTGAAGGCGCACGCCTGGAAAGTGTGTAGGCTCCAAAAGGGTCTCGAGGGTTCGAATCCCTCCCTCTCCGCCATTATTTTCATAAATAATGGAGGATTCGAAGCCTGTAGGGGTATGGGGAAGAGGCTTCCCCACGATGATCAATGGGTTACATAAGGGTCACTTCACTTGTGAGCGCTCCGCGCGGCTCGTTTCCCTCCATCTCCCTAAATCCTCATGCTTAGATGTCACGTTCATTGTCAAAGTTCCCCATTTAGTTCTAAATTACCCAATGAAAAAAGGGAAATCCAAACCCGAGAAAACCCTTACTCTGATGGAAAACCCCCCGAGTTTTCGTTTAAGATACTCCTCCGCGCCCCGGCGTGGAAGTCGGGTCCTATACGGCGAGCCGGCCCCAACTCCGCTAGGTCCGGAAGGAAGCAACGGTAAGGCATGTGTTCGGGTGTTGTGGGTAACCTGGCTTCCACGGCGGGGCGCGGCCGCCGCCTAAGAAACGGCAAATGCCGAATGATTCATTCTTGATTTTAAATGACCGTTGTTTTCCGCCGGACGGAAAACCTCCCTAAATTTAAAATTAGTACTCGAAATTGGAGCTTTCAATGTCTTCCCAAATCTTGGCTTTGAAATGGCGACCCCAGGTTTTCGCGGACCTCATGGGCCAGGAAGGCGTCACGAGGACCCTTCAAAACTCCATACGCGCCAACCGTTTGGCCCACGCTTACATCTTCGCGGGACCCCGGGGAGTGGGTAAAACCACGACCGCCCGCATCTTCGCAAAGTTGCTAAATTGCCGGAATCCCAAGGACGCCGAACCCTGCAACGTCTGCGATCTTTGCGAGGAAGTCAACCAAGGTTCCTCCATGGACGTGATTGAGATTGACTCGGCCTCGGTCAACGGCGTGGATGACATCCGCCATTTGCAGGAGCAGGTGGGCACCTATCCCGCCAAGGGAAAATACAAGGTTTATATCTTCGACGAGGCCCACCGCATCACCGCAGCCGCCTTTGACGCGTTCTTGAAGACCCTGGAGGAGCCGCCTCCCCACGTGATCTTCATCCTGGCCTCCACCGAAATTCACAAGTTCCCCGCCACCGTCCAGTCCCGGTGCCAGCGTTTCGAGTTCCGGGCCATGGGCCTGGAGACCCTGACCAAACAGCTCCGCCGGATCTCCGACGCGGAAAAAGTCGAGGCGGATGACAAGACCCTTTACCAGATCGCCCGGTCGGCTGGCGGCTCGATGCGAGACGCCCAAAGGACCCTGGACCAGCTGGTGGCCTTTTCAGGGAAAAAAGTGACCTTGGAGGACGTCCATCTCGCACTGGGAACTATCGAGGGTGATGTTTACCTGAGGCTCATCGAGGCCGCGGCCAAGCAGGACGCTGCGGAAGGCCTGACAATTGTCAAGGGGGTTCTCGATAGCGGCAAGGATCTCGGCCATTTTTACGGGGGCCTGGTAGAGACCTACCGCCACCTGGCGGTGGCCAAAGCCTTTCCCTCGTCCGCCGATTCCCTCATTCCCCTTCCCAACGAGGAGGTGGCAAGAATCGTCGCCGCCGCCGGCAAAATGCGGGAAGCCCTCATCCTTTCCTCGCTCAGGATCCTTTTCGAGCAGGAATGGGCGGTCAGGCACTCCGCCAATCCCCAGGTCGTCCTCGAAACGGCCGTCATCGAGCTTTGCCGGCTGGAAAAATTGATCTCCGTCAGCGATCTACCGCTGAATTCTCAGTCCGGATCGCCCGTTTCCAACGCTCCAAACCCCAAACCCGTTTATACGCATTTTCCGGTTCCCTCCATTTCCGCCTCATCAGTCTCAGAACCCCCCCCGCCCTCCGATCAGGCCGGCGAGCCGTCATTCGCGGTGGATGAGATCGAGGACCCGGTCGAGGCCGAGAAGAATCCCGACATGGCCAAACTGAAGTCCCGCTGGACGGAAATCCTGGAAAAAGTCGCGGCCCGCGACAAGCCTTTGGAAGCGGTCATGCGCGATACCCAACCCAAGAAGCTGGAGGAAAACACCCTGGTGATCGTCTGCAAAGGCCTTTTCCATCTCGAAAGGATTTCCAAGCCCGAATGCAAAATTCTCATCGAGGGCATTCTAGAAGAGGAAATCGGCAAAAAAATAACCCTGGTTCCGGTCCTGCCGGAAGGATCCAATACCTCATCGCAGCCGAAGGCCCCCAGCCCGAAAAATCCCAGGTCCGTCTCGGCCCCGAAAGTGGACTTGAAGGAATTGGAAAAAGAGGAGCCCATTGTGGCGGAGGTGATGAAGATGTTCGGCGGGAAAATCGTGGAAGTGAAACGGAATCACCCGAAGCAATAAGCTGGAGAGGAATTCTAGGAAGCGCGATAGAGGATAGGTTGTCCCGATTTTTTAGATTTTAAACTCTTAATAAACTCGAGGAGTTGAACATGCCGGAATTACTGGATCTTTTCCGCCAAGCCCAGCTGATGAAGGAAAAAATGGCCAAATTCCAGAAGGAACTGGAGGCAGACCGCTTCACCGGCACCGCTGGCCGCGGAGCCGTCACGGTGCTGCTGAACGGAAAACACGAGGTGTTGAAGGTCACCCTCGACCCTCAGGCGCTCGCGCCGGAGAAAGCGGAGGATCTGCAGACGCTCATACAAGCCGCCGTCAACGACGCGGGCCGGCAGGTCAACGAGAAGATGAAGTCGGAAGTCTCCAAAATGACCGGCGGCCTGGGCCTTCCTGGCCTGTTTTAACTCAAGAATTTTAAATTTTTAGTTTTAAATTGACGTTATTTTCATTCAACGTTTAAAAGTTTCAAACTTATAATTCAACATTCAAAATTCACAATTCCAAAATGGAGTTTATTTTGGCTGAATATCCCCCATCTCTCGAGCGTCTTCTCCACGAACTCCAGAAACTCCCTGGTTTCGGGCCCAGGACCGCCCAGCGCCTGGCCTTTCATCTCCTTAAGAAACCGGTCGAGGACTCCCAATCCCTTTCCCAAGCGCTCGTGGAGGCTCGACAACGGCTGCATCCCTGCCGGGACTGCTTCAACCTGACCGAGGAAACCCTATGCCGGATCTGTTCCTCCTCCAACCGGGACCGCCATTCCCTCCTGGTGGTGGAGGATCCCAGCGACGTCGCGGTTTTCGAGCGCACCCATGAGTACCACGGTCTTTACCATGTTCTGGGCGGGACCCTCTCACCCTTGGAAGGGCGGGGACCTCAGGCGCTGAACTTGGACTCCCTCGTCGCAAGGGTCAAAACCGGGAAGGAATTCAAGGAAATCATTTTAGCCACTGATCCCACGGTGGAGGGAGACACCACCGCCCTTTATATCCAGCAGCTCTTGAGGAACCTGCCGGTGAAGGTCACCCGCCTGGCGCGGGGCCTCCCCTCCGGCGGGGACGTGGAGTACGCGGACGAATCAACACTCTTAAAAGCCCTGGAAGGGCGAAGAGAATTATAGTTGTTGATTCGGCGCAGTCCACAAAAGGGATTTATAAAAAAACTGTGCGAATCAACTCTCCTAAAGGCGCTCGAAGGGCGCCGAGAATTATAAATGTTGATTCGGTGCCACAGTTCCCGCGCTAAAGCGGGTTGAAAAGGTTAAACATATGTCGTATCGGAAATTTCATTCGGGTTTTGCATTTTTCCTCGCGGCCGCCTTCTCGGCCACGCCAATGTCCTGGGGCGACACTTCCACACCCGCCACCTCCTCCGAGTCAACTCCCGTTTCCAAGAAGCCCATTCCGATCATCCAAAAGAGTTCTGTGTTTAAAAAGAAAAAAGCCAAGGCCGCGCGCGATGAAACCTCTTACAGCCTTGGCTCCAGCCTGGAGAGCCCTTTTCACTTGAGGGACAAGGCCTATTACGACCGCTTGAACGCCGAACTCTCCCCGACTTTCTTGAACAAACCCACGACCCTTACGGACGAAGAAAAATTCATTTGTGGCGTGCTGGATGCCGCCGGGAAAGCTTGCGCTGGAGCCGCCGCCGCGAAGTGCCTGGGCCTTCTCCCCAGCGGCAACGATAAAAAAAAGAAACCTTGAACCGAATCGGGGATTAAAAACCCCCGCCCAGCACCTGGCCGTCCTTGACGAAGAATTTCTGTCCGAAATGCCCCATCACCTGGTCCTTCCAAAGGTAGGTGTAGAACCTCATGTCCCAGCAGTCCACCTCGACGCTTCCATCGGGTAATTTCTCCTCCTTCCACATGGGAATCCTCGAGAACCAGAGGAATTGCTTGCCCTTGGGCGAGTGGAAGACGGCTTTGGCCTCCTCGCTCATGGGAGGGGTCTGCCACTCCTTCCATTCCAACGCCCCGGCGCTTTTAAGAAAGTCGATCCTGCCTCCTCTCAATAACTCATCTTGCCGGTTGAAGGCTTCCCACCTGAACGGGGAGAAGGGCTGGGGAAAGGCCGTGCGCCAGGCCTGGGGCCGGTCCTGCTCCGCCACCTCGATCGCGCGGTAATGGTTGAAAGCGGTCAAAAGGTGGTAAAGAGCCGCCCCCAAAATCCCCGCGGTGCAGATCAAGGCCCTGTGCCGTTTCCAGAAAACGCTCAGGATAATGGGAGACGCCAAGAGGGCCATGTACCAGACGTCCACGATGAACATCGTGTCCATGGCGAACCTGGTCCGATTGGGCCAGAAAAGCATCGTTCCCCAGGAAGTGCACCAATCCAAATAGAGGTGGGAAAGAACTCCCAGGGAAGCCATCGCGAAAATCGACTTGAATGGCGCGGGAGCCTGGCCCCGCCGGACGAACAGCCAGGCCGCTAAGGCGGCCAACAGGCTCACGGGTATGAACCCAAGGAGGGAATGGGTGAACCCCCGGTGTTCCGTCATGTAAAGGTCCTTACCCCAAAGGGTCAGGATAATGTCGATGTCCGGAACCAGAGCTCCCAGGACACAGGCCAGGACCAGCCCTTTTTTATGGGAGGGGTTGGCCCGGCCCACGAGGGTTCCGGCGAGAGTATGGGCGATTGGATCCATCCGAATATATTAACTGATGTTTCATGAATATTCAGGACAACCCTTTGAAATTCCGTATCTTCGGAATAGCCGGCGGCTTCCCGTCTTTTATCTTTTCCCCATCCAAATCGACTAAAATAGCGCGCAGGAACTTGCCGATGAAAAATGTTTAAAGACCGGACCCAACATCTCATGACCCATTCCTCCATTCGCGGGACAACCGCCCTATTCTTTTTCATCTCGGGGTTCTGCGGTTTGCTTTACCAGGTCGTCTGGCTGCGCCTGGCCTTCACCCACTTCGGGATCAACACCCCCGTTCTCTCGGTGGTGCTTTCGGTTTTCATGGCGGGCCTCGCGCTTGGCTCCTGGCTGGGCGGCCGCCTCGCGGGTACCTGGCCCGAAAACAAGGGCGCCATCCCCCTTCGCTTTTACGGGACGATCGAGCTCTTGACGGGCCTGGGAGCCTTCATGGTTCCGCTCCTTTTCGAATGGGGGGCCCATTTATTGCTCCCGCTCGGAAACGCCGACTCTAATTCTTATCTTTTCTCGTCCGCCTTGGTTCTTTTATTCTCGCTCCTTCCCTGGTGCTTTTTCATGGGCACCACCTTCCCCTTCATGACCGCGTTCCTCAAAACCGTTTACGCGGGGGACGAGGGTTTCAGCTTCCTATACAACGCCAATGTCCAGGGGGCCATGACCGGCGTCCTCTTCACGGCGGTCATCCTGATTGAATGCCTGGGGTTCCAGGGAACCTTGCGATTTGGCGCTTTCTTGAACGCCCTGATCGGCCTGGCTTCCTTCGCCATGAGCCAAAAACTTCCGGGAGCCCCTGCGCCCCCCGAAACCAGCCCAGTCAGCCCCATTCCATCAACCGAACCAAGCCAATCCATTCCCTATTTATCCATTCTCTTCACATCGGGTTTCGTCTGCATGGCCCTGGAGGTAGTTTGGACGAGGGCCTATACCGTGGTTTTAAACACTTTTGTCTATTCCTTCGCCAGCCTGCTATTTTCCTATCTTCTCGCGACCTTCGCCGGCTCCTGGTTCTACAGGTGGCATTTGAAAAGAGGAAAAACTTTTCCGGTTTCCCCTCTTCTGGGGGCCGCCTTCGCCTTCACCTTTTTGCCTTTCATCCTCAATGACGCCCGGCTCTCCCTTTACTTCATCAAACCCCTGGCCGGCCTGATGCCCATGTGCGCTGTCTGGGGTTACCTTACCCCGAAACTGGTGGATCAATCCTCGAAAGGAATCCCCCGTGGCGTGGGAAAAGCCTATGCCGCGAACGTTCTGGGATGCGTGCTGGGCCCCTTGGCGGCCTCCTACCTGCTCCTGCCTGAATTTTCCTGCCGCCAGTCCATGATCCTCCTCTCCCTTCCTATCGGCCTTTTCTTTTTTTATTCCATCCTGGATAAAACCAGCCGGAACCTTTCAACGCTGGCCTGGACCTCGGTTTCAATCGTCCTATTCATAACGTCTTTTAACGTTCTGGATTACGAGGAGGGGTACCGTTACGCCGACCCCAAGTCCATCGTGTTCCGGGATTACGCCGCCAGCTCGGTTTCCAGGGGTTCGGGCATGGAAAGAATCCTGGTGGTCAACGGCATCAAGGTCACGGGCCTGGTCCCCTCCACCAAGATCATGGCCCACCTGCCCCTGGTTCTTCTTTCCCGCCCTCCCAAATCCGCCTTGGACATCTGCTTCGGGATGGGCACCACCTTCCGCTCCCTGATGAGTTGGGGCATCCCCACCACCGCCGTGGAGTTGGTTCCCGGCGTCATCAAATCCTTCCCCTTCTTTCATGCCGACGCCCAGGCGCTGGCATCCAACCCCAACGCGCGTTTGGTGGTGGACGACGGAAGGCGGTTCCTCCAGAGGACCGCCGAAACTTTCGACCTCATCACCATCGACCCGCCCCCGCCGGTGGAAGCAGCGGGGTCGAGCCTTCTTTATTCCACGGGCTTTTACGAGCTGGCCAAGAAACGCCTGGCCCCAGGAGGCCTTCTCCAGCAGTGGCTCCCAGCGGCGGAGGTGAAGATCATCCAGGCCGTGACCCGCTCCATCTTCCTATCCTTCCCCTATGTCCGCGTGTTCGGCTATCCCAACGGCATCGGGTACCATTTCATCGCCTCCATGTCCCCGATTCCCGATATATCGGCCGATGAGATGCTCCGGAAAATGCCGGCCTCCGCGAGAAGGGACATGACCGAGTGGCCGCCTATCCAGGACGCGAAAAATCTCCTCGAATTTTTCATTACCCAGGAAATTGACCCCAGGTCCCTGTTGGGCAGGGACTCCGGCGCGGCCGTGACGGATGACAGACCCTATAACGAGTATTTCTTGGTCCGGCGGTTCATGGATTGGTGGAATTCGGGCGACACTTTTTCCTATAAACCCATCAGCGGTATTTTTTAATCACTCAATTGATCTCAAGAGACGGCCCTTCAAATGCCACTTGGCCGGGGCCTGAAACCAGCCGGTCAAACTGACGCTTTTTTCGCCCTTGGAATAAATTTTCTTTCATTTCCTGATGGGTCTCTCCATCCATTAAACTATTAGCGTTTTGAGAATGGACGGCTTCGTTCGCGGCAAGGCGTCCGGAACCTGAATTAAAGATAATTTCAGCGAACACCCGATTTATCTATTTCCGCAAAGGGATTTCATGACTTCGAGTTCCATTCGATGGACCACCGCCTTTTTCTTTTTCATCTCGGGCTTTTGCGGTTTGCTCTACCAGGTCGTCTGGCTGCGCCTGGCTTTCGCCCATTTCGGGATCAACACTCCCGTTCTTTCGGTTGTCCTCTCCATATTCATGGCGGGTCTCGCGCTCGGCTCCTGGCTGGGAGGCCGTCTCGCGGGGATCTGGACTGGAAACAACGGCGCCGCACCCCTTCGTTATTACGCCGCGATCGAGCTGCTCACGGGACTTGGCGCTTTTTTAGTGCCGCGCCTTTTCGATTTGGGAAGCTTCCTTTTGCTCTCCATTGGAAGCACCGACTCCGGCGCCTACCTTTTCGCCTCCGCCGGGGTACTATTGCTCTCGCTCCTTCCCTGGTGCGTCTTCATGGGAAGCACCTTCCCTTTCATGACCGCTTTCCTCAAAATCGCCTACTCAGAGGAGGGAGGATTCAGTTTTCTCTACAACGCCAATGTCCTGGGAGCCATGACAGGCGTCCTTTTCACGGCAATAGTGCTGATCGAACGCCTTGGATTCCACCGCACCCTGCTCTTGGGAGCCTTCTTGAATACCTTGATCGGCTTGACCTCGCTCTGGATCAGCAGAAACCTTTCCAAATTTTCGCTGGCCTCTCATGGACGGCTTTCCCGTTTCCTCCCCGTCATCCCGGAAGAAAGTTCCACCCCCTATTTGAGCATTTTGTTCACAACCGGCTTTGTTTCCATGGCATTGGAGGTCGTTTGGACGAGGGCGTTTACTTACACCCTAACCACCTTTGTTTATTCCTTTGCCTCCCTATTGTTTTCTTATTTACTCGCAACCTTTTTCGGCTCATGGTTCTACCGGCGGCATTTAAATAAAGGGAAAATATTTTCGACACCCAGGCTGTTGGGAGCCGCTTTCGCCTTCTCTTTTTTGCCTCCCATCCTAAATGACATCCAATTTCCCCAACATTTTTACAACCCCCTGGTCAGCCTGATGCCGATGTGCGCGGCTTGGGGCTACCTCACCCCGAAATTAGTGGATCAATTCTCAAAAGGGAATCCGGGAAACGTGGGGAAAGCCTACGCCGCGAATGTTCTTGGATGCATCTTGGGTCCTCTCGCGGCTTCCTATCTTCTCCTGCCAGAAATGTCATGCCGCCCTGCCATGATTCTCCTGTCTCTGCCCTTGGGACTTTTTTTTCTTATAGCCATCTGGAAAAAAACAAGCAGGACCATTTCCACCGTTCTCTGGACCACGGCTTACCTGATTTTATTTGCAACCGGATTGGTGGTGATGGATTACGAGGAAACTTACCGCCAATACTATTCGAATCCTGTCGTCCACCGGGACTATACAGCAACAACTGTTTGCCTCGGCCGGGATAAGGTGAAAGCGCTGATCGTCAACGGGGTCGGAATGACCGGATTGTCTCCCACGACCAAGATGATGGCCCACCTGCCCCTGGTTCTTCTTTCCCGCCCTCCCAAATCCGCCTTGGACATCTGCTTCGGGATGGGCACTACCTTCCGCTCCCTGATGAGCTGGGGCATCCCCACCACCGCCGTGGAGCTGGTCCCCGGCGTCATTAAATCCTTCCCCTTCTTTCATTCCGACGCCCAAGCGCTGGCATCCAACCCCAACGCGCGTTTGGTGGTGGACGACGGAAGGCGGTTCCTCCAGAGGACCGCCGAAACTTTCGACCTCGTCACCATCGACCCGCCCCCGCCGGTGGAAGCCGCGGGGTCGAGCCTTCTTTATTCCACGGGCTTTTACGAATTGGCCAAGAAACGCCTGGCCCCCGG
Source organism: candidate division FCPU426 bacterium (assembly GCA_963796105.1). Classification (GTDB taxonomy): domain Bacteria; phylum Oederibacteriota; class Muellerivitia; order Muellerivitales; family Muellerivitaceae; genus CAWCKJ01. The sequence continues at coordinate 1,267,965 of CAWCKJ010000004.1, read as the reverse complement.
CGGCCTTCTCCAGCAGTGGCTCCCAGCGGCGGAGGTGAGGATCATCCAGGCCGTGACCCGCTCCATCGTCCTTTCCTTCCCCTATGTCCGCGTGTTCGGTTACCCCAACGGCATCGGGTACCATTTCATCGCCTCAATGTCCCCGATTCCCGATATATCGGCCTCGGAGATGCTCCGGAAAATGCCCCTCTCCGCGAGAAAGGACATGACCGAGTGGTCTACTCGCCAATACCCGGAGAACCTTTTCCAATTCATGCTTTCCCATGAAGTTGACCCCAAAACCCTGCTGAACAATGATCCACGGGTGGTGGTGACCGATGACCAGCCCTATAACGAGTATTTCCTGGTCAGACGGTTCATGGATTGGTGGAATTCGGGCGACACTTTTTCCTATAAACCCATCAGCGGTATTTTTTAAAAACAAAGTTAAGGACGATGAAAGGGCTTTCTTACAAATACCCGCTTACACTAGTGTCCGGTTAAGGAACTGACAGAAGCTCTGAAACCTTTTCCCCACAATGTTTTTAAGCCCCAATCGTCCTTTTTCGATTTCAATTTGAAACCCCCTATAACCGTCCTTTACTCCCCGTAAAGGATGGTTTCCATGAACCCAGGCCGTACCGTTTTCGCCCAGTTGATGGATTTCTTACCCCGTCATGAATTCCAAAAATGTGTCAATCGCTATCGCGGTAACTTCCGAGTCCGAAGTTTCTCCTGCTTGTAATGGAAAATAAGGTTCAGGTCTTGAAAACGGCATTACGAATCTTTTCCTCAAGACCCTTTTCCTCACGAATGCGTTTCTTCATCCTTGCCACCGCATGGCTTACCGCGGAGTATTTTACCCCCATCTTCTTAGCCACTTCCCCTAAACTTAATCGGCATATCTGGCGCAAGGCCCATACCGCCGCTTCCCGCCCTTCGTTTTTCTGCCGGGTCGGAACCACCATATCTTTCACCATAATCCCATGCATTTTCCCGATCTTTTTCAGCGTTTCCTCGGCATCCGGCAAGCCCAATTTCTGTTGTTCCCTGTGCGCCTCATGGTGATGCTTCCCCCTAATCTTCCCTTTAATGTGCTCCTCAAAACTTTTCCCCCCCAATATGATCTGCGATGTTACTTGCTCCCATGGGCTCTCTTTCTTCCTCAAGCCTTCCAACACGAATTTCCGATACAAACCCTGCGCCTTATGTTTCACTTTTCCAAACTGTTCCAAAAGCCATTTATTTTCCACCCATTCCGGCTCGGTCTCATAACCTGCCGTAGCCCGGTAACTGCTCCATTTCCATTCCTTCGGATGCTTGATCATCTTGGCCCGGACCGGATTCAAGACCACATACCTGCATAATTCCTTTAAATAACTATCCTTATGGACCAAAATCGCCTTATAACGCCCCTGGTACAAATGTCCTGCGCGGTTGTGACGCGGACAGTAAAGTGATGAATGATCACTGCCACACGCTGCGGAGCGTGTGGCCTGACCCCTGTTTCTCGCGGCCAACGGAAATTCGGCTTCGACCAACGAAAACTCTGGCCCCGGACGACGGAAATGTGGGTGGTTTATCCTCTGGAACTGGGTTGAGCCCTCATACTGGGTTGTACTGGGTTGATGCCTCCAATACTGGGTTGAGCCCTCTCATACTGGGTTGTACTGGGTTGAGCCCCCCATACTGGGTTGAGCCCCCCATACTGGGTTGTACTGGGTTGAGTCCCCATACTGGGTTGTACTGGGTTGCTAGCCTCCAATACTGGGTTGAGTTCCCATACTGGGTTGAGGACCTCCGTGGAACTGGTTCCCTGCTTTGGAACTGAGTTGAGGAATCCTAATATTGGGTTGTACTGGGTTCCGGGTTCTAACCCGACCCCGGATGGTGGAAACCACGACACTGGATGGTGGAAATCACGGCAACGGATGGCTGTAACCCCCATGCCGGTAGGCGACCCCCGCCACCTGCGGGCAGGACCACCGACACCTGCGGGCAGGACAACCGGAACCTGCGGGCAGGACTACCGGAACCTGCGGGCAGGACCACCGACACCTGCGGGCAGGACCCCCGGCATCCGCAGGCAGGATTTCAGTCATCTGCGAAAAGGGCCACCGTATCTGCAAATTGGAGACTCCACCCATACGTGTAGAGGGCCAATATGGGTAATTTTAAAAGGGGGAGAAAAAAAGGGCCTGAATTACGTTTGTTGAAAGAACGGAAGTGTATTTACCCACCAATCAACCACACCTGCCGTGAGCCCACACGGCGAACGGCAAGATTTGGTTGTATCAACTGCCATAAGCAGTTGGTACAAGTTGATTGGTGACGGTTGGTAATGGCTTGCAAATGGCCTTACGAATAGCTTTCCATAAACCATTTGTAGTGTCGGGAGAATTACCCGACCAATTGGAATGCAATTGATATGCGGGAACTTCAAAGGTGGGCGTCGGGGATGAAATGACTTAATGGCCTAAAGTGATGAATGGTCCCTACACCAAGCTGGGGGCTTGGTGTCTGACCCATTTGTTCCAGGATGACCATTGAGATTATTGAATTTCCCGGATCAACTCGTTGTTCGTATCCGCGACATAAATAGTTTCGGAAGAATTAACCACGATTCCCCAAGGTCCACCGAAAGACGCGGCGGATCCTGTCCCGTTTGCGGTTCCAAGTGATCCAGATCCTGCTAGGGTCGATACTTCACCACTAGGTGTAATTTCACGAATCAGATTATTGCTTGAATCACACACATAAACATTACCACAAAAATCGACCGCAACTCCTTCTGGGCTAGCAAACGAAGCGGCGGTCCCTGTTCCATTTGTGGACCCAAAAGCCCCAGACCCAGCTAAAGTTGTAACCACGCCTCCAGGACTAATTTCTCGGATCAGGTTGTTACCTGCATCAGCCACGTAAACATTTCCTGAGGAATCGGCTGCGACTCCCATAGGCTGATTGAATGATGCGGCTGTTCCCGTTCCGTTGGCTGACCCATGATGGCCACGAGAACCCGCCAGAGTCGTTACAACACCCCCAGGGGTAATTTTGTCGATTGCGTCACCATTTTCTTCTGTAACGTAAACATTTCCGGATGAATCAACCGCGATACCAGCGCATAAATTACCAACATGGGCAAAAGATGTCACCACACCCTCAGGACTTATTTTACGTATCAGATTATTGCCACTATCTGTTACGAAAATATTCCCCGATGAATCAACTGCAACTCCTAAAGGGTTATTGAACGAAGTAATTGACGCCGGACCATTTGTTGATCCAGTAACCCCAGCTTGACCCGCAAATGTAGAGACCACACCACCAGGGCCGATTTCCCGTATCATGTTGTTGTTGCTATCAGCTACATAAATATTACCTGTAGAGTCAACAGCAACTCCGAGAGGAGCATTGAACCATGCGGCGGTTCCTGTTCCATTTTGGAACCCTAGATATTGTCCCGCTAAGGTTGAAACCACACCCCCATTTGTCGGACAAAGAGTAGACGTTGAAGTCACAGTCGGAGTAACCGTAAGTGTGTCTGTGGAGGTATAGGTTGGAACACCCGTTGGCCAAGGCGTAGGACTGTTGGTGAACGTGGCTGAATAAGTAGGTGTCGAAGTAATGGTAATTGTGGGGGTGTCTGTTGGCGTTAGAGTATCAGTCGGGGTAGATGAGAATGTAAAAGTGGAAGTAATAATTGTCGGTGTTGAAGTTGACGTTGGAGTTTCTGTCGGTGTCAATGTGATTGTACAAGTCAAAGTCTCTGTTGTGGTGAAAGTGTAGGTATAAGAAATGGTTGGCGTTTGAGTATTCGATGACGTATCAGTTGGAGTTGTTGTATAAGTCCACGAAAGAGTTTCAGTTGATGTGGGAGTACCAGTAAAGATAGGCGTATTTGTAAATGTGAACACAGGGGTATTGGTTGGTGTATCTGTAGGTGTAGATGAGAAAGTAAATGTATTTGTGGGAATTATGAGTGTTGATGTTGGGGTTGAGGAAGGGGTGCCAGTAGCTGAGAGGGTAGCTGTATTTGTTAGGTAATATTCCGTTGGCGTAATTGTAGGGGTACAAGTATCAGACTGCTTTGGCATGGAAGGGGTACTAATATTTCTGGAACATCCAGCCATAATGGTAAAAACCGACAAAACCAGAATAGTTAGCGTTTGCAGAACTAATTTTTGAATCATACTTGCCTCCGAACCAGATCGGCAATCCGAAAATGTGTCATAAGGCTAATAATTATTGATCACATCTTCTACTTTATAGACGACCTAATACTGTTTTTATTACATATCACTGCTGTCCTAGATAAACCTATTTGTCTTTGAACCTCCCAGGAAAACAAGCGATTTAGGACAGGCTCGTGAATTTTCTGGGATAAGCCCCCCTCTTTCGTCCTGATGCTGTCCAAATTAAGAATGTATTAATTCCATCTGCTTTTCCAAGGGTTCCAGTCTCGCCACTAGGAACGGTGCATCCAACCAGGCCCACAAATCACGATAGGTCAACAGGTTCATCCGTAGCATGGCAGCCAAGTGGGATAAACTCCAGGCGATCCGGCTCTTCAATTGAAGGAACTTCAACAGTAGCATGGCAATCAATGCTGTCCAAATCTGCGTCTGAACGGCATTCTCAGTGGTACCCACAAAAGTTTTTACCCGGAGGTTCTGCTTGAGAGCCTTGAAAAACAACTCGATCTGCCAACGTTCCTTGTAAATGGCACCCACCGTCGAGGCGGCAAAACCCATGTGGTTGGTCAGGAACACCAACTCCCGCTTCTGGTCTTCGTCCCATACCACCACCCGTCGCATCTCTTTAGGGTAGGCTTCATGTGACCGAAACGTCGTCAACCGTATCACCTGGTCCTTCAGGACGTTGCCCGTTTTCGGAACCGTCAGGCTTTTCACCACCTCGTAGGCCATGTTGATCTTGGCCCGGGTCACCCACCACACGCCTTGGAATGTCCATCGGGCCAGAAGAAAGAAATCCACATACCCCCGATCCATCACCACGATTGAATCCACTGGAAAATCGAGCTTTTGGGCCACCTTCACGTCATGCGTGCCTCCCTCCGTTACGAGTCCCCAGCAGGGCAAGTACCCCTGATGGTCCAGCAGAAGATGGAGTTTGATGGCCCCTTTGGTTCTACGGAATTTCGCCCAGTCGAACACTGACAAACAAAGGTCGATGGTGCTGGAATCCAGGCTATAAAGAGGATTTTTAAACCTGAATTTTCTTTTTGAGGTGGCCGCCAACAACTGGCACTTCGATAATAAATGGTAAAAAAGCTTTTGTTGAACCCGCCAAGAACGCTTGGTGTTGGCATAGGCCAAGGTGGATTTAGTGGGAGCTTTGCAAAGACCCAAGTGGGTCAATTTCCCAAGGGCCGTACTGAGGCCGCCACAGATTTCCCTCAAGGAATGGGCTGCTCCCATCTGGCAGAAAAGCATGGAAACAAACTGATCCCAGCAACTGAATCCCTTGGAGTGCTTTTCGGCTTCAATCTCTCGCACGATTCGCTCAAAAGCGGTTCGGTCTACGAGTTTCAACACTTGGGCAAATAGACTGGTTGGTGGTACCATAAAAAAGCGCCTCCGTATGTTTGAAGTAGCGACGGCTGGTAACCGTTGCTTTGGGCTGTCATCAAACCCAATTCTACTTCAATCGGAGGCGTCTTTTTTTAGGCCTTTATTTAGGACAAGAGTGATTACATATATTTTATCACTAGTGTCCGGTTAAGGAACTGACAGAAGCTCTGAAACCTTTTCCCCACAATGTTTTTAAGCCCCAATCGTCCTTTTTCGATTTCAATTTGAAACCCCCTATAACCGTCCTTTACTCCCCGTAAAGGATGGTTTCCATGAACCCAGGCCGTACCGTTTTCGCCCAGTTGATGGATTTCTTACCCCGTCATGAATTCCAAAAATGTGTCAATCGCTATCGCGGTAACTTCCGAGTCCGAAGTTTCTCCTGCTTGGATCAATTCCTCTGTATGGCTTTCGCACAACTAACCTACAGGGAAAGCCTCCGAGACATCCAGGCTTGCTTGGGTTCCTTCAAAGCCAAGCTTTATCGCATGGGCATCCGTGGAAAAATCGCAAGAACCACTCTCGCGGACGCCAACCAAAACCGAGACTGGCGCATTTTTTTGGACTTCGCCCAAGTTCTCATTCATATAGCTCAACCCCTTTACGCCGGGGATGATTTTGGCGTCGAATTAAACCAAACAGCCTATGCCTTTGATTCCACCACCATCGATCTTTGCATGTCTCTCTTTCCATGGGCCGGCTTTCGGTCTACCAAGTCCGGTATCAAACTCCACACCCCTCTTTCACTTCGGGGAAACATTCCCATTTTCGTCTGTATTTCCAATGCTTCCACGCATGACGTCCAACTACTCGATGTTCTCCCCATCGAAGCAGGTTCTTTTTATATCATGGATCGTGGCTATACCGACTTCGCCCGCCTTTTACGCTTCACCGAAAGTCTGGCTTTCTTTGTCATACGGGCCAAGTCCAACTTCAACTTTTACCGTCGCTATTCAAATCCCGTGGACAAGTCCTCAGGCCTCCGTTTCGATCAGACCGTGGTCTTGGCCGGCCCAAATAAGTTCCGGGAATATCCACTCCCTCTGCGCCGTATCGGCTTCATCGATCCCATCACTTCCAAATATCTAGTTTTCCTCACCAACAATTTCTCTCTTCCTGCCTTGACCATTGCTCAGCTTTACAAATCCAGATGGCAGGTGGAGCTTTTCTTCAAGTGGATCAAGCAACACCTTCGTATCAAGGCCTTCTTCGGCAATTCTCCCAACGCCGTCAAAACCCAAATTTGGACGGCCATTTGCGTTTATGTTCTGGTTGCCATCGTCAAGAAAAGACTCGGGCTCTCCCAGAGCCCCTACACAATTCTACAGATTTTGAGCATCTCGCTTTTTGAGAAAGCCCATATACTAGAAGTGTTTTCAGACTAAGCTTACATCTCTGAATCCTTCACCCCCGAAAACCAGTTGTCTTTATTACGTTTTTAACCGGACACTAGTGACCCGCTTAGTTTGATTAATTTCCTGATAGGGTTCTCTCTCCATTAAACTACTAACCGTCTAAATCGCTTTAGTGTTTATCAATCCACTCTTCGGAGGATTTATGAAAGTTCTAATCATCGGCGGCACTGGCCTCATCTCCACCGCCATCGTCAACCAGCTGGTGGAGCGGGGCGACGAAGTGACTGTCTATAACCGGGGCGTCACGCCCTGGCGCATCCCCAAGACCGTCAAGGAAATCAAGGGCAACCGCTGGGACTATCCCGCTTTCGAGAGCCAAATGAGGGACGTGAAGGCGGACGCGGTGATCGATATGGTGGCCTTCGCGCCGGAAAACGCCGAGTCGGTCCTTCGGGCCTTCAAGGGCCGGGTGAAGCAAATCGTGGTCTGCTCCACCGTCTGCGTGTACGGCGGGCCCATGACCAAACTTCCAGCCGACGACAACGAGCCCCACCGGCCCGTCGGCGAGTATGGAAAGAACAAGTCCAAAATCGAGTCCATCCTGCTTTCCGCCAACGGCAAGGACGGTCTTCAAACCACCGTCATCCGGCCCTCCTATACGACCGGCGAGGGCGCAGAATACCCGGGCCTTCTTTTTGACAACAGCCTTCCCAACCGCTTGAAAGAGGGCCTCCCCGTCATCGTCATGGGTGACGGCAAATCCGCCTGGGCCGTGGCGCATGTCTCCGACGTGGGCCGCGCCTTCGTAAATTCCCTCCTGAATCCCAAGGCCTACGGCCAGGCCTACCACGCCACCAGCGACGAGCACACCACCTGGGACGGGGTTTACCAGGCCATGGCCGACGCAGCGGGAGGCAAATTCAACCCGGTTCACGTCCCCGCCGACTGGCTTTACGATCAGGCTCCCCGCAGAAGCGTGGGGGTGAAATTCATCTACCGGTACCCCTCCATATTCGACAACACCAAGGCCAAGCGGGACCTGGGATTCAAGACCACGGTGCCGTTGGTGGAAACCTGGCGCAGACAGTTCGCCTGGATGGAGCAAACGGGAAAAACAAAGAGGACAGCCGAGGAAAAGTTCGAGGATATAATGATTGAGGCATTCCAAAAGAAACTTAAGCCAGTCCTGCCGGAGGGGATGGATTTCAATCCTTGGGGCAATGGAACAAGCAATTGAAACCGCCAATAACACGATCAACTTAGTTCTTGGAATCTTGACATTTAAAGGAGGTGCTTTAGACTATCTCTCCCCAAAGGGCTTTTAACCTTTGGTTTTGCCGTTTATTGAGATTTAAAATTCATAATACTTGGTGAATTTCCAGGCATTTTCCCCGGTAGCTCAATGGTGGAGCATCCGGCTGTTAACCGGAGGGTTGTTGGTTCGAGTCCAACCCGGGGAGCCAGAAGTGAAAAAGGGGCCATCTCTTTATAGAGATTGGCCCCTTTTCTTTTTTCTGCCTTGCCGGGTTGGACGAGAACCAGCGGGAAAGTCTGAAAACGGGAGTTTTCAGGCCTTTCACTAGGGTACATAGGGGTCGACTTCCCCTGTGAGAGCGAAGCGAGGTTCGATGTCCCCCGGGGAGGTCTATTTGCTTTTGTGACTTCCCAGGTTGAAGTAGGGTTGGACGAGAACCAAGAAGGGGTATGGTGAAAGGGTTCCCCATGTTGTTCATTGGGGTACACAGGGGTCTCTTCCCTTGTGAGAGCGAATTGAGGTTCGATTTTCACCCGGAGAGCTGTATTTCCCCGTGAGCGCTTTGCGCATCCGGGTAAGCCATTCGAATCTTTCTGACCCCTTTTTTATTTTAAGTTGTCCCGGGTTGGATGAGAACTAAGAAGAGGTATCATAGGAACAATTTACTCTATAAATGCGAAGAATTAATTGGAAGCTAAAGGGTAAGTTTAAATTGAGGATAAGATGATCAAGAAATGGATTTGTGATAATTGTGGCAATTTAGATAATCCTCGATGGCTTCAGCGGGGAGGCAGGTCATTGCATTTGTTATTAAGGATTATTTATATCCCCATTGGGATTTTAAAGTTTTTCGGCCCCCCTACTCCACAACAACGTGATTCAATAGAAGGAGATTGGTTATTATTCGCCTATAACCGGACTTGTTCAAAATGCGGCAGTAAAGTTTTATATCCAGCCGATTCACCGGAGGGTCAGAAGGCTCTGGGGAAATATCACGAATTGAACCAGAAAAAAGATTAGCTGTCACAAAAATAAGTTTAAAAAAATTATTAAAAAACTCTCTTAAGAGAGTAGCGATTTCTATGGGTTGGCATTTAGAAAAATAATTGTGAAACCATTTCCTCAACGCTCCCGGACCACCTCAATGGCGCAAACCTTGGCGTTCTGGACCTTCGCGACGAACCGGACGCGGATGTTTCCCCCGCTGTCGGGCCGGACATCCTTGAATGTCTTCTCCACCCCTTGGTCAAAGCCGTGCGCCTCCCGGAGGATGTCAAAATCCCACAGCTCTTTCTTGTCGTTGATCAGCACGTCAAAAACCCGCTCTCCCTGTTTCTTCACGTAGGTTTCCGCGAAACGCAATCGGACCAGGTACTTCCCCGGCGTGACCGGGAAAACGTAGCTGAAGTCGGAACCCCATCGCTCGGTTTGGAAGAGCTGTCCGTCACGGGAGGCCTTCATCGGCCGGTCCGTAATGGCGGTTTCCCCCCCAACATATGCCTGGTCTTTGATCCAATCATTTCCCTTCGAGTCTGTCAGGGCTTCGCCGCCCGCCCGGACGCGCCATACCTCCCGCGAGGGCACCGGCGTTGCCGTGGGTCGCGGTGCCAAGCCGATGACCTTGGGGGCGACACCTGGAGTCATTTCGAACCAGTTGAAATGGGCCCAATTCCCGGATTCTTTCCCATTGGCCGTGGCGTACATGCCAAGGACGGTCCCTGTGAAGCCCCCCGCCCTCTCTTTTGACAAATCGGCGGCGGAGGAGGCCGCCAGCGTTTCCCACTTCTTGTTGTCCATCGACCAGGCGAATTGGTACTGACTTTCCTGGCCCGAGATCTCCAGAAACACCCGGCCGCCCTTGAACGGCTTTCGGGCGACGAAACCTTCCTGCTCCTTGACCCGGTTTCGGACGTAAAGGCAAGTCTCCCCGTCCCAGCGCCCCACACCGACCTCGTAGTGGTTGTCGTCGTTGGAGCGAACCATCAGGCCCGCCTCCTCGCCATCCGCGGCTGGCGTGAAATCCATGGCGCAGCGGGAGGTCACCTTGAAATCGGGTTGCCGCTGGCCCGCGAAGGCGGGGACGTCCTTCTTGCTGCTGATGGTCCCCTTCGCGGCGTGGAGGCTCAGGAACCCCTTCCGCTTCGCGAGAGATATATCCGCGGGGTCGATGTTGCGAACGTGGATCCATTCCGGGCCCAGCTTCGGCTTATCGAAATCCCATCTCGGCCCGGGGTTACGGAATGGATGGGGTTTCAACTTCGGGGCCGGCATCTCCAAGGCCACATGATGGTCGCCATTGACCACGGGCCAGCCGTCCTTCCACTCAACTGGGGCCAGGAACGTCTCGCGCCCCAGGACGGAAGTTCCCTCGTGCATCCTCACTCCCAAGAACACCATCCACCAGCTTCCGTCGGGGGCCTCCACAAGGTCGGCGTGGCCCGTGCATTGGATGGGGCTCGCGGACTCGTCGCGCTCCGTCAGGATAGGGTTGAAAGGGCAGGGCTCAAAGGGTCCCCAGGGGTTGTCGGAGCGGCCGATCCACTCCATGTGTTGGGTCCCCGTCCCGCCCTCGGCCAGCATGAGGTAATAAGCCCCCTTGATCTTGTAGAGGTGCGGCCCCTCGTTCCAGGACTCGGAAAGGTCATTGTGGATGCTCTTGGGGCTCGTGGTCGCCTTGCAGGTTTCGGGGTCGAACTCGCATTGCTTGATGCCCGCTTTCTCGCCGCCTCCCTGGTTCGTGAAGTAGGCCTTGCCGTCGTCATCGAAGAACATGGACCCATCGATGTCGGGGACATCCATCCAGAACGGTTCGGACCAGGGACCAGCGGGGTCCTTTGCCTTGACGATGAAGTTCCCTTTACCGCTCACGTTCGTGCAGGTCAGGTAGAAGGTCCCCTCGTGGTAGCGGATGGTGGGGGCGTAGAGCCCGCCAAAGTCCGTTGCCCCATTCAAAGGCAGTTGGCTGGGGCGGTCCAGCGCGTTACCGATCTGTTCCCAATGCATCAAGTCGCGGCTGTGGTAGATGGGGAGGCCAGGGAAAAACTCGAAGGTGGAGTTCACGAGGTAGAAATCATCCCCTGCCCTGCAAACGCTGGGGTCGGGGTGGAAGCCAGCCAGGATTGGGTTGCGGAAAGTCGTCATTTTTTTTCCTCCAGATGTATTTGATCCCGCGGACAAGGGAAGCCATAGCAGAAGGCACACCGCTAAGAATAGGCATTGGGTCATTAGAAAAACAGCCCGATTGCCCGGCGTTGGTTTTTTCATATTTCCCCCGCTCTAATAGAATGGAACGACAGCATAACATTTTCTCAATGCTTCCGGACCACCTCGATGGCGCAGACCTTGGCGTTCTGGGCCGAGGAAACGAATTGGAGACGGATCATTCCATCGGCGCCCGGTTGAATGTCCGGGAAGCTTTTATCGACAGCCTTGTCGAAGGCCCCGGCCTCCTTGAGGATATCGAAATGGTTGAGGACCTTTTTTCCGTTGACGAGGACATCAAAAACCCGCTCGCCTTCTTTCTTTACGTAGGTCTCGGCGAACATCAAATAAACCTGGTACTTCCCCGCCAACACGGGAAGGGCATAATTGAAATCCCTCCCGCTTCGTTCGAATTGGTAAAGTTCTTGCTTCTGGGTTCCGGCGATGGAATCCCAACAACGGGCGACATCCCCATCCGAATAGCCGATATCCGACGACCAGTACAAACCGTCCTTGTCCCGGAATTCCTCCCAGCCGGTCCTGATCCGCCAATGGTCCGTAGGGGCCAGGGGCGTCGGCGAGGGCCGGCGCGTCAGGGGGACGGGTTTCGGAACGACGCCGGGTAGAATTTCGAACCAGGCGAAGTCAGCGTATGCGCGGGAATCCTTGCCGTTGGCGGTGGCATAGAGGCCGAGCACCGTTCCGGTAAATCCCCCAGCCTTCTCACGGGAAAGGTCGGCGGAGGGACAAGCCGCGAGCGTATTCCAGGCCTTACCATCGCTGGACCAGGCGAATTGGTACCGGTCCTCCTTGCCGGAAATCTCCAATTGGACTTTTCCCGGTCCCACCGGTTCTTGGGCGACCAGGTATTCCCTATTCTTGATCCTGTTCCGGACGAAAATCCGGGTTTCCCCGTTGAACCGCCCCAATCCCACCTCGTAATGGTTATCCTCATTGGCCCTTACGCAAAGACCCGCCTCCTCCCCGTTTTGCGGAGGGTCAAATTCCATATCGGTCCGGGCGCTAAATCGGAATGAGGCCTGGCGCCGGCCCACGAAAGCGGGTTCCTCAAACCTGGTGTTCAGGCTGTCCTTGGCCGCCCGGATTCGGAGATACCCTTTCCGTTCCGTCAGCGAGAAATTTCGCGGGTCAAAATTCCGGACATGCAGCCACTCGGGGCCTAACTGGGTGCCGGTAAAAAAGGTCCTCGGCTGGGAGGCCTCCACGGGAAACGGCTTTAACTTCGGCGCTTCCATTTCCAGGGCCACGTGGTGGTCCTTGCCCACGACCGGCCAACCATCCTTCGTCCAATGGACCGGAGCCAGGAAAGTTTCCCGGCCTAGCACCGACATGCCGTCCTGGGGCCGGGTCCCCAGGAAAACCATCCACCAGGACCCGTCGGGAGCGTCGATCAAGTCGGCATGCCCGGCGCATTGGATGGGGCTTTGGGGAACGTCTCGTTCGGTGAGGATGGGATTATGGGGGCATGGCTCAAAAGGGCCCCAAGGGCTGTTACTCCGGGCCGCGACTTCTTGGTGGTGGCTTTCGGTTCCACCCGTGGCTGCGATGAGATAATACATGCCCTTGATCTTGTAAAGGTGCGGGCCCTCATTCCATTCGCCCTGGTATTCCCAGGCCTTCTTGAAGGGTGTTTTGAGCTTCAGGCTGGAAGGGTCCAATTCGGCCTGCGCGATGCCGTTCCGATTGTCGGCCCCGACCCGGTCGTAATAGATCTTCCCGTCGTCGTCAAAGAACATGGAGCCGTCGATCCCGTAATCGTCCAGCCAGACCGGCTCCGACCAGGGGCCCGCCGGGTCCTTGGCGGTGACGATGAAATTCCCTCCCCCGCTGACGTTGTCGCAGGTCAGGTAAAAAATCCCCTTCCAGTAGCGGAGAGTAGGGGCATAGAGACCTCCCCGGTCCGACGCCCCTTGGAGGGGTAATTGGCTGGGGCGATTCAAGGCGTTCCCGATGAACTCCCAATGGACCAGGTCGCGGCTGTGGTAGATGGGAAGGCCGGGGAAATACTCGAAGGTGGAATTGGTGAGGTAAAAATCCTCCCCCACCCGGCAGACGCTGGGGTCGGGATGGAAGCCCGTCAGGATGGGATTCTTGAAGGTTTTCAACACGGTCTTGGCACCCGCCTTATCCGCCGTCCCAGCGAAAAAGAGGGAAACGGCCAAAATGATACACAATAAGTTCAAGCGCATGAGAGAACCCTAGGTTTAGAGTTTTATATTATAGACCAAGTTTAGACGCATTATTGCGCCACGACCAGGACCGCAGAAAAGGCCGGCACCTGGATGGAAAGTGTCGAACCCTTGGCCGCCTGTTCTCCGGAGTCGTAAAGACGCTTGCCCGAACTTTCAGAAAGCGTGTAAGTATGGTAGGTCTTGGCGGCGGCCGGCAGGTTGACAGTGGTTTCGATTTCCTGGTCATGGTTCTTGTTGATTAGCGCCACGTAAGTTTTCGACGCGTCCTTGGCCGCGAACGAATAGAGGTCGGCGAAGGACGAGGTGCTATCCACGTAATTCCCACCCACTTTGGAGCCTTTATCGTCGTAGTTACTGAAGAGCTTGTGGCCGAGATAAACGTAGTTGCCCTCATGCGTCGAACCCCAGTCACAGGCCAGGTCCATTCCTTCCCGCATGAAAATGCCCGTCTCAACTGCCACAAGTAGGCCTCCGTGGTAGTAGCTGGAGCTAGCCGGGTAATATTCGGTCATGGCCAGCTTGGTACCCGGGAAGTTTTCATCAATGTATTTTTTAAGTTTCGGGATCAATCCCACCCAGGGCGTCCAAAAGTATGGGGCGTTGCCGCTGTCGTAGCACCAACTGTCTTGGCTCACGAAAGTGTCGTCCCATAAAACCCGTAGGCCGTCGAACTGCTTTGGAGTCATGACCGGGTCATAGGGTAAGTCGCCCATCACGTTCATCTTCTCGCCTTGGGCGTTCTTTCCCCAGACCTCGGGAAAACCGTGGTTGTCCAGGTAGTCGAGAAGACGCACTCCCGCCTCATCCGAGCGCTTCTTCATTTCCCTTAGGAAGTAAATCACCTGCGGGACATCCCCGTGGGCCTTCCGCTCGGTCCACTTTTCCCCTTTGAGGTCTTTTTCATCTTTCCTTTTGTAGTTTTCCTTGCCGCCCGGTATGAAGTCCCAATTGGATCCGGCGAGTTCCATCGCGCCCCAAGCCACCATACCGAGGATCTGCGCGTCCTTGTCCACCGACTTGACCGCGGCCGCGTACTTGGCGTTCAGGTCCACCAAGTCGTCGTAGCCAATGCCCAAGGGACAGACGTCCCGGTGGTTCCAGTGCCATAAGCCCGGCTCGTTGTCCATGTTGTAGAACTTGACCCCGCCCTGGGAGGCCGTGCCGAAGTTCTTGACTATGGTTTCCACCCAGCCCTTCTGGAACTCCGGGTCCGATTTCAAGTAGTTATTGTTGGGATCGTTACCCCAGATGGGTTCTTTTCCGCCCGGTAGGAAACCGCTGCCTGCGCCCTGATCATCCTTGTCCTGCTTAGGGAAAAGTGACAAGGGATAAGAAGAAAGATGGACTCCTTCGGGGCAACGCTTGGCCACCCATCCGATGGTGGGGATCGTCATGATGACTTGCGCCCCGCCTTTGGCGACTTCTTCGATAAACTTGTAGTAGCTCTTATCCTTTTCGGCGTCCAGTTTGGGCGATTCGTTCGTATTGAGGAAAAACCAATCCCCGCCCCGGTTTTCCGCGTCGTCCTTCCAGTTGTAGGTGGTAGTAGCGTTTCCTCCCCAGCGGCTCACGGTGGTTCCGAGTTTCTTGTAAGTTTCGGGCGAGAAACCCCAGCCGTTTTGGCCGTAGAGGTAGGGCGAGATGGACCGGCCCAGCTTATCGGAAACCGTTACTGTGGCGGCTTGGGCTTGTGAACCGCCTAGTGTCACCGTAACCGCCTGGTAGGATAAAACTTGCTTGTCATTGGCCGCGGCTATCCCCACCACGTGGGGTTTTACCGGGGGCAGCAGTTTGGTTGGGATCTTTACACGCCTCTTGGAAGCGCCTTCGACGCGGCCGGCGGCCTTTCCGTCCACCATCACGAGGTATTTCACGATGCCCTCGTCGTTAGTTTTGTCCCAGATTACCTCCACGCCTTCGGGCGTCTTAAGCCAGCCCAGGTTTTCAACCGGCGTGACTAGGTTGGAATCCGAGAAGTACACCCGATTGAAGCGCATGAAGAGCGGCTTGTTTTCCGGGCAGTCCTTCATTTTCAGGTTTATGTTGATGGTCTTGACCTTCGTCTTGTCGATCTTCGAAAGGTTGGGCATGGCGTCGATGGGAATGGCAACTTTGGTCCAATCGGAGCCGATTTTCTTGTCCTCGGCGTAATCACTGATCAAGACCGGCCCAGTTTGTTCTCCGTCTTTGTCGCCGGTTAAGGCGAGTTCAAAGTCCATGGCCCCAGGCTGGCTGGTTTTGGCGTAAAAAACCAGGAACTTGGCTCCCGTGATGTCGATGGAGTTCCACGACTTATTGAAAGCGATCCCGCCGCCAGCCCAGGTCCGGCTCCAGAACTTATCCGAAGGCTTGGTGATCCACGTGAATTCGTAGGAAAGGCTGTTATTATCCTCGTCACTGTCGAATACCACCCAGTCTGGACGATCAGTGGGGATTTTCGATTCGATCCGGGCCGGGCAGGGATCTTTCCGCAGGACAATATTGTTCTTTCCTTCCGAGCAGGTGATGCTGACCCCGCCCTTGCCGTCCTTGCCAGAAGAATCGGCCCATGCCGGAGCGTAGAACCGCACTTCCTCCTCTTCGGCGAGCGCCAGGACAGGTGACATGAATTGGATGACTGCTAATAATAAAAGAATGCGGCGCATAGAAAACTCCTGAATCAGTTTTAACAGCAAAAAAAACTTCACCTTTTATATTGTCGCGACTTTCCCAAATCGATATGCCTATCCGCGTTTTTACAAGTTGATTTGTGTCACTTAATAAAAATGATCTTCTTCACTTTGCGGTCGAAGGGTTCCACTAGGTAGAAAATATAAACCCCGCTGGCGCAGGTATCCCCGTACTTGTTCGTCCCGTCCCAGAAGAAACTGCCTTGGAATGGCGCCTCCAGGTACCGGCTGTCCAGGGTCTTGATATGCTCCCCCGCCGAGTTGTAAACGGACAACTGGAAGGGTCCGGGATATTGGCTCGTCCCCACGAAGATGGATACCGGCTCCCCCCCTTCCTTGAACACGTTCTTCGTCACCGTGAAGTAATCCACCGTCGGCGTCCAGGTCGGGATCTGTGTCATCGAGGACGTTTCCGTGGGCGTGAAGGTCGCCGTGGGAGTGGATGTCCAAATGGGCGTGTTGGTTTTCGTCGGCGTAGGGGTGCGCGTGGACGTCGGTGTGCGGCTGAAGGTGGGAGTGGACGTTGAGGTCCTGGTATTGGTCAGGGTCGGGGTCAGAGTGTATGTCCGGGTGAAGGTGTACGTGGGGGTGTTCGTGGGGGTATAGGTGGCTGTAGGAGTGTTGGTTGAAGTCCTGGTATTCGTGGGGGTATAGGTGTTCGTCGGGGTGTAGCTAGGCGTCGGAGTGTTGGTATTAGTGGGTGTGAAGGTGGCGGTTGGGGTGTTCGTGGCCGTAAAGGTGTTGGTAGGCGTCCGGGTCAGCGTCGGGGTAGGCGTGTTCGTGGGGGAATTGGTGTTCGTCGGGGTATTGGTGGCGGTGTAGGTGTTTGTCGGCGTATTCGTGTTCGTCGGGGTATTTGTATTCGTGGGTGTATTGCTGTTGGTGGGCGTGTTGGTTGGTGTCGGAGTGAGTGTGCTGGTCGGGGTGTTCGTGGGGGTATAGGTATTCGTGGGTGTGGAAGTGTTCGTAGGCGTGTAGCTGGGGGTAAAGGTGAATACTGGCGTATAGGTGGATGTATCTGTCGGGGTCAAGGTGGGTGTCAGGGTCTGTGTATCCGTGGGCGTGGATGTCGGGGTGTTGGTTGAAGTGGGAGTATAGGTCGGTGTCGGCGTGGGTGTGGGGGTCGGGGTGTCAGTGGGAGTGAAAGTATTCGTGGGAGTGGGTGTATTCGTTGGGGTGTAGGAGTTTGTCGAAGTGAATAAAGGCGTGTAGGTCCAAGTAGGAGTGTCGGTTGAGCTGTTGGTGTAGGTGGGTGTGGGTGTGGTGGTCGGGGTATTGGTCGGGGTGTTCGTCGGCGTCGAGGTGGGGGTGGAGGTGAATGTGGGAGTAGAGGTTGTGGTAGGCGTGGGTGTCGGGGTGCTCGTGGGTGTTTTCGTGGGTGTATCCGTGGGCGTTGGCGAAGGCGTTAACGTCGGCGTGACGGTGAAGGTATTCGTGGGTGATGTCGTTCCAGTTGAGGTGTATGTCGGGGTCGAAGTGATCGTTGGCGTTGGGGTCGGTGTGGAAGTGGGTGTGTTTGTGGGGGTATGCGTCGGCGTCGGCGAGGGCGTCAGGGTCGGGGTGGGGGTCGAGGTGTTGGTCGGGGTGGAAGTGGGCGTGTTCGTCGGCGTGGGAGTGGATGTGGTCGTGGAAGTCGGAGTGGGGGTGGGGGTCGGAGTCCTAGTCGGCGTGGAAGTAGGAGTCGGGGTGGGAGTCGTGGTGGGTGTGGGAGTCGGGGTGTTGGTCGGGGTGGACGTGGGCGTATTCGTGGGTGTGGGAGTGGGTGTCACAGTCGGGGTCGGGGTGGGAGTAGGCGTCGGGGTCTTGGTGGGAGTAATGGTGGGAGTGTTCGTGGGCGGCTGAGTTCCCGTGGGCGTGTTCGTCGGCGTGGGCGTGATGGTGGGAGTCGGAGTGTTGGTAGGAGTCGGGGTGATCGTGGGTGTGGGCGTCGGAGTGTGGGTGGGTGTTCTTGTGGGGGTGTTGGTCGGCGTTGGGGTGGGTGTCGTGGTCGGGGTAGGGCTGGGCGTGTTCGTGGGAGTGGGTGTCGGGGTATTGGTGGGTGTGGGGGTTGGGGTGGTTGTCGGCGTGGGAGTCGGCGTCCTCGTGGGTGTGGGGGTCGGGGTGTTCGTAGGTGTCGGGGTAGCGGTGGTGGTTGGAGTGGGAGTAGGCGTATTGGTAGGCGTGGGAGTGGGTGTCCTTGTTGGAGTGGGTGTCGGCGTCGTGGTGGGGGTGGGCGTGGGGGTGTTGGTCGGGGTGGGTGTCAGGGTATTGGTGGGTGTGGGGGTTGGGGTGGTTGTCGGGGTCGGAGTCGGGGTAGGTGTTGGCGTCCTCGTGGGGGTATTGGTTGGCGTGGGCGTGGGTGTAATGGTGGGCGTGGGCGTGGGTGTAATGGTGGGCGTATTGGTAGGAGTCGGTGTTGGCGTCTTGGTCGGGGTGATGGTGGGCGTGTTCGTGGGTGATTGGGTCCCTGTAGGCGTGTTCGTTGGGGTCGGGGTAATGGTAGGTGTGGGAGTCGGGGTGGGGGTAGGGGTTGGCGTGGGAGTCGGAGTCCTTGTGGGAGTATTAGTCGGCGTCGGAGTCGGGGTCGTCGTTGGTGTGGGGGTGGGCGTGTTCGTGGGTGTATTTGTGGGAGTCGGAGTAGGAGTATTCGTTGGGGTTCTGGTCGGGGTTGGAGTCGGCGTATTGGTAGGTGTCGGAGTAAGTGTATTGGTCGGAGTGGGGGTGGGGGTGGTTGTCGGCGTGGGAGTCGGCGTCCTTGTCGGGGTCGGGGTGGGCGTAGGGGTGGGTGAGGGCGTAGGCGTCGGGGTCCTGGTCGGAGTGGGCGAAGGCGTGGGCGTGGGAGTCAAGGTCGGGGTAGGCGTAGGCGAGGGTGTCGGAGTGGGTGTCGGCGTAGGTGTCCGGGTCGGGGTGGGTGTTGGGGTAGTGGTTGGTGTCGGTGTCGGGGTATTCGTGGGGGTGGGTGTGGGCGTCCTGGTCGGGGTAGGCGTGGGTGTCGTCGTGGGGGTTGGAGTCGGGGAAGGCGTGGGTGAGGGTGTGAGAGTCGGGGTCCTGGTGGGAGTCGGGGTAGGCGTCGGGCTGAATGTCGGGGTCGACGAGGGTGTAGGTGTCCGGGTCGGTGTGGGGGTAGGGGAAGGCGTAATGGTGGGGGTGTTCGTCGGGGTATTGGTCGGGGTCCGGGTCATGGTATTGGTGGGCGTGAAGGTGGGCGTCCGTGTAGGGGTATTGGTTATTCCTGGGGTCGGGGTGCAAGTCAGAAGGACCATGCACGGCTCCATCCCGGTGGCGGTGTCAAAGTTGGTCCCCGAAGTATCCAACTGTTCCCGTACCAGGGTTCCATTGTAATAAAGCGCGAAAAATGGGTTTTCCTGGTTTGAGGAATTGGAGGAACAATCACCGTTGCCGGTCCCGAAATGCGACCAGTCGTCGGAAAAGTTGCCGTTGTCCATTTGCGAGTTGTTGCGCCCGAACCGCAGCATGTCGTATTGGACATACCAGTAGCCCCCGTTCGGCGGGATGACGTAAGCCGTGGAGGTCGGGGAAAAACAGTAAGTGATCATCTGGTTTGCGTAATGACCTGATATTTGCGTGCAGGGGCCGTAGGAAGCCACGGATACCGTGCCGGTGATGCCGATGTTCCCGCAGGAGGCTCCACCCGCTGTGCAGGTGGTTCCAGCCGAGTTGTTGAGCTGCGCCATGTTGATGGTTTGGGATTCATAGGCCCAAGCCTTGACGCATAGGTTGGCGATGGTGACGGGGGTGGCGCCCCAGTTGTATACCCGGAAACCATAATCCATATATTGGTTGTTCTGGTTATAACAGGACGTCTGAAGGTTCAGCATGGGAGAGGTGATCCCGGGGCTATTGCAGCCCGGCCAAGGGGTGAAGGTCGGGGTGGGTGAGCCAATTGTCGGCGTAGGGCTGAGCGTGTTGGTCGGGGGAAAGGTGGGGCTCGGAGCCGGTGTGACGGTGCACGCCGCCGAACCCGTGTAAAAGTGCTGCCGGAAGAGGTAACCTTCGCCGGAGTAGGAAGGCGCGAAATTATTGTCGCCCCAAATGTGAGGCACGACCAACCCCGTCCCAGTATTCGTGATGGCGGCGCAGTTGGAACAATTACGGATGACGCGGACATCCCCCGTGTAGACGCCCCCCCAGGCGCTGTCGGGGAATCCCGTACCCGTCCATCCGGAAGGCAGTCCTGTGGGCGGCAGGCCTGAGCCCGTGTAGGTGATCCCCGAATTGACTGTCCGTGTGCACCAGCCGTCGCTCATGATGTATTGGGTGGGGCAGTTGGAATAGTTGATGGTCAGCAGCCATGTGGCCCACGCCGTGTTACCGCATTGGTCAGTGGCGTATACCGCCAGTATGTTCTCCCCCGACGTATTGAACCAGGAAAGGTTGGTGATGGCATAGGAATGGACGGACGTCCACCAGTTGCAGTCGCTCGGTTGGGAAACAATCACATTGCCGTTAAGGTAGATGAGGATGTCGTCGTCGACGCTGGTGTCCAGATTGGCGCTTGTTACGGTGCATTGCGCTTTTATATAGGATGGGGATATCCAGCCAAGGACCGCTAACAATAAAACGGTGCAAAACCGGCTTGACCATGGATGAAGAAAACGATTTAAACCGGTTTCAGGAAAATAGCGGAACATCGGCTCTCCAGTGTTTTGGCGGTTAAAAGTGAAAAAGAAATTTTGAAAGGTAATTGAAAAAAATTCGGATCCACTCTCGGGACCCCGTTGTTTCATTGACACCCCAATAATTGTCAAAATATTTCTTCAATTAGCTTACCTCAAAACGAGGAGTTTTGCGACGAGGCGTTCCTTGGACGTTTGGACAACAACGTAATAAAGGCCATTGGCCAAAGGTATTCCCTCCTTGTCCGTTAGGGGGATGGGCAAAAGGGTCACTCCCGCCGGTACTTGGTAGCGATCAATCTCATTCACCTTTCTAAAAGCTGTCGTGAATATCTCAACCCGAACGACCGGTTCCTCTTGCTTCAAGGTAATCTGAATCGTTACAGGGCCCGGACCTTTCACTGGGTTGGGATAAACCACCACTTCATCTTTCCCAACCGGAGTCGCGGTCCCTGTCGAAGTAGCAGTAGCGGTGCTAGTCCAAGCAACTGTCGGCGTAGGAGTCGATGTCGACGTTGGAGTGTCCGTAGGCGTGAAGGTAGCGGTGTCGGTGGAAGTGTCAGTGGGTGTAGAGGTAGAAGTCGGGGTGTAGCTGAATGTCGAAGTGAACATGGGAGTGTAGGTCCAGGTCGGTGTCGGGGTTGGGGTATCAGTCATTGTCGGTGTCAGGGTGTAACTCGCTGTATCCGTAGAAGTGGCAGTTGGGGTAGCGGTAGGGGTGGAAGTATTAGTCGGGGTAGACGTGGAAGTCGGTGTATTCGTGGAAGTAGGCGTAGCCGTAAATGTGGGCGTATTGGTTGGGGTATTGGTGGGTGATTGGGTTCCTGTCGGGCTAGAAGTCGGGGTCGGCGTGACGGTGGGTGTATTCGTGGGAGTCGGGGTGGGTGTTGATGTAGAGGTGCTGGTAGCTGTCGGAGTTGGCGTCCTCGTCGGGGTACTGGTGGGGGTAAATGTTGACGTCGCAGTCGGGGTGTAGGTGGGCGTTGCCGTCGGGGTTGAAGTGGATGTGTTTGTCGGGGTGTTGCTGGGCGTGAATGTAGGGGTCGCAGTCGGGGTATTCGTGGGGGTAGGTGTTGGGGTTTTGGTGGGGGTAATGGTCGGAGTGTTCGTGGGTGACTGCGTCCCAGTCGGGCTGTTCGTGGGGGTAGGGGTAATCGTGGGTGTAGGAGTCGATGTCGCCGTGGGGGTTGATGTAGAGGTATTGGTAGCTGTTGGGGTAGGCGTCCTCGTCGGGGTACTAGTTGACGTATAGGTTGGCGTTGATGTTGAGGTATTAGTGGGAGTCGCTGTCGGAGTCATCGTGGAAGTGTTCGTAGGGGTGGGGGTAGGTGTTCTGGTTGGGGTAGATGTAGACGTGGGCGTGGGGGTTTGAGTCGGCGTATTGGTGGGTGTTGGGGTAGGGGTCACAGTCGGGGTATTCGTGGGGGTAGGGGTTGAGGTTTTGGTAGGGGTAATGGTAGGTGTATTCGTGGGTGACTGGGTCCCAGTCGGGCTGTTCGTAGGAGTCGGAGTAATAGTAGGCGTAGGAGTCGACGTCGGGGTAGGCGTGGTGGTGGGCGTATAAGTCCTGGTAGGAGTAGGTGTGGAAGTTGAGGTATTGGTGGGAGTTGATGTCGGGGTCAGGGTAGGTGTTGAGGTTAGCGTAGGGGTGGGGGTCCTGGTGGGCGTATTAGTTGGAGTAGCCGAAGGTGTTGAGGTTGATGTGGAAGTAGGTGTCGCTGTTGGGGTTAGAGTAGGGGTGCTAGTCGGCGTTGGGGTTGGGGTCCTAGTCGGGGTGGAAGTCGGCGTGGGAGTTGGTGTCAGGGTGGGTGTTGGGGTGAGAGTAGACGTGGGCGTCAAAGTGGGGGTGGGGGTTGCGGTGGGAGTCGGAGTCCTCGTTGGGGTGGAAGTCGGAGTGGACGTCGGTGTGACTGTCGGAGTATTGGTGGGTGTTGGAGTAGGTGTCCTGGTCGGGGTAATGGTAGGTGTATTTGTTGGCGACTGAGTCCCTGTTGGGCTTGGGGTGGGAGTGGGAGTAATCGTAGGGGTGGAAGTATTAGTCGGCGTGGGCGTCGTAGTTGGCGTTCTGGTCGGGGTGCTTGTCGGAGTAGGCGTGGGAGTCATAGTGGGTGTTGGGCTGGGGGTAGACGTTGGCGTATTCGTGGGGGTTGGGGTAGGCGTCCTGGTGGGGGTGGCAGTAGGGCTCGGAGTCGGGGTAGCAGTAGAGGTGGTTGTTGGTGTTGGCGTGGGGGTGGAAGTGGGGGTGTTGGTAGGGGTTGGACTAGGGGTTGGAGTAGGCGTCCTGCTCGGGGTGGATGTCGGGCTATTCGTGGGTGTAAGGGTAGGGCTATTGGTGGGCGTGGAAGTAGGAGTTGTCGTCGGAGTGGGTGTAGGCGTACGGGTGGGAGTGGGGGTTAAAGTATTGGTTGGTGTGGGAGTAGGGGTTGTCGTCGGGGTGGGAGTGGGGGTCCTGGTTGGGGTGGATGTGGGGCTATTGGTGGAGGTTGGGGTAGGGGTGGGTGTGGAAGTGGGGGTAGGAGTTAGGGTTCTTGTCGGCGTATTCGTGGGGGTGGTTGTGGGGGTAGGTGTTGGCGAAGAGGTAAATGTAGGAGACGACGTAGGAGTCGTCGTACTCGAAGCCGTCGGCGTGTTCGTCCGGGTCGCGGTGGGTGTGGCTGTTGCCGTGCTCGTGGAGGTGCTAGTCGGAGTATTCGTGGGTGTAAGCGTGACTGTATAGGTGGGTGAATTCGTCCTAGTTGGAGTTGGTGTGGCCGTCGCCGTATTCGTGACAGTGTTGGTTGGAGAATTCGTGGGTGTGGATGTTACCGTATTAGTCGGCGTATTAGTCCTTGTCGAGGTAGAGGAAAAAGTAGCCGTATTAGTGGCTGTGCTGGTGGCGGTGTTCGTTCGAGTGGCGGTCGATGTGTAGGTTGTCGTATTCGTGGCTGTATAAGTTAATGTATTCGTCCTGGTCGGGGTAAGAGTGGCCGTCGCGGTACTTGTGGAGGTGCTGGTAAAAGTATTCGTCCGGGTCGCGGTGGAGGTTGGCGTCGGCGTATTGGCGGGGGTGAACGTCCTGGTCATTGTGGGGGTGATGGTCGGCGTGGTCGCCAGCATGTCCCCATAGACAACCCCGCGGCCGTTCGTGCCGACATAGACCCGACCATAGATGGCCTCGTCCCCTTCGCACCAGGCTCCATAACCGTATTGGTGGTTATTGTCGTTGATTCGCGTCCAAGTTGTCCCTACCCCGTCGTCGCATCGGTAAAACCCGTAGGTCCCATTGTAGGTGCCCGTCAGATAGACCGCCGGATGGGTCTGGCCGCCGGCGGCCTTGCCGAACCCCACCGAGTTGGAGGAAGTGACGTTGGAAATGGTGGCCAGGGTGGACCCCGCGTTGGTAAAGCGGTAAAGACCGCTGCCCGTGGCCACCCAGACTTCCCCGGCCACCCCGAAAACCGCCCGGGGGGCACCGCTCCCTGAAAAGCTGTTGACCGTGCTGAAGCTGGCCCCGTAATTAGCGCTGACGTAGAGGGTGCTTCCGCTGGTGGCGTAGATCGTGGAGGCATTGGCCCGGTCGGAGGCCAGCATGGCTCCGCTGGGAAGGCCGGTACAGGTGGTCCAGGCGCCGCCGAGGGAGGAGGCGTAAGCCGGTGACCCGTACCCGTTTTGGGGCGACACGACCACGTGGGAACCGTCGGCGGAAATCGCCACGGAGCCCATCTCGTTGTCCGTGGTGTAGCCCGGGGGGGTGTTGGTCCAGGGCGTCCAGGACTGTCCGTTGTTGGCGGAATAGGCCGCGTCGGTCGTCACCGCTCCGCTGGCCCCCACCCGCACCACGTCGTTCACGTTCAACTCGGCGAAATCGAGGCAGTTGGAATTCCCGACATGGGGGTTGCAGTACATGTTGCTGGCGGGCTTGGTGAGGTCGGTATACCTCATTCCGGTGATGTCTCCCAAGGCGCTGAAGAAGGTCCCGGGCATGGAGGATGCGTTGAGGAACAGGACCGCGGTCTGCTCGATCCCGTAGTCCGTGAAGGTCCAGGTGACGCCCGCAGGTTGGGATGAGGCTTCGACATTCGTCGTGGTCCAGAGACCTCCCCCCGTCGTGTAGACGGCGTTGTTGGAATTGAAAGGGTCGATCCTGATGCAGTTCATGTACCAGGCCCCGCCGTCATAGGTGCTGCAAAAACGGGTCCAAGTCACCCCATTGTTGTTGTAGTTGGCGTAAGGGCCCGCATCCCAACTGTTTTGCACGTTTGTAATGACGTTCCAGGAAGTCCCGCCGTTGGTGGTTTGGAATCCCTTGTCGGGCCCGCCCCACCAATCCATGGTGGAGACCACGGCGTGGTTGGCGTTCTCAGCGTCCACGCAGACCCCACTGTAACCGCCGCTGCCGCTCCCGGGACCGTTAGAAGGGGTCACGTTGGTCCAGGCCAGCGTGCTGGAGTTGAGCTTCCATATCTGACCGGTTCCGTAACTGTTGCTGTCGTCGTAGCTCATCCAAAGGTTCCCGTCGGTCCCCAGGGAGCCCTGGATGGTGATCATGGAGGTTGGCCCGCCCGGAATAACGGCCCAACTGGTTCCGCCGTTCGTGGAACGATATACGTTGCTGTTGCCCGAATTGGTCGCTTCGACCCCGACGTAGATCGTCGCCGAGGCCGAACCCGAAGTGCCGTGGGTGTCGAAGAGGACCCAGGAAAGCCCGTAGCCTGAGTCGCCGTTCACCGGGAAGGAAGTCACCTGGCTCCAACTAGCGGCCGAGTTGGTGCTTTTCCAAAGGCCGTTGTACCGCGTTCCGAAATACAGGATAGAAGTAAGGTTGGGGTCGACCGCCAGCCTTTCCCCCGCATCGTTGCCGCCGTTGTTGGCGCCGATGGAAACCGGGATGGAATATTGGGTCCAACTAGCGCCCTGGTTAGAGGACGCGATGACGTAGCCGGTCGTTCCTGAATAGGTTTGGCCGATGGCCGCGTAAACCACGTTGGAGTTGACGGGATCGGGCGCGATGCTCTCGATGCCGTAGAGGTTCCAATCGCCCAGCCAATCGGTCAAGGGGACCCAGACATTGTTGGTGTTGTCCCAACGATAGGCCCCGCCCATGTCCGTACGTGCGTAGATAAGGCCCTGCAAAGCCCGGCTGTAGGCGATTCCCGTGATGGTACCGCCCGCGGGCGTCACGACGTTTTTCCAAGTATAAGACTGCCCGTAAACAAATGAGCTGGTGGCGAAAAAGGCGAGCGCGGCGCAGAGGAGGGGCCTGAAAACCCTTTCAGGAATAGGCCTGGAAAGAAAATCGTTTTTAACTCGAATCAACCGCATAGTACCCCTGAGGTGTCAGCCTGGAAAGCCGGAGATCCTCGTAAAGGTACCGCAAGGGGAAGACGGATGATTTATAAAAAACAAACTATCTGTTTATACTTTTACCTTAGGCGGCAGGGTTGCCTTTGTCCCGGAAGGCCCCGGGAGTGAGGCCGGTGGCCCGTTTAAACGCCTGGACGAAATAACTGGCCGAATTGAACCCGCTCTCCTGGGCCACGCGTTCGACCGAAAGGGGGCTGGCACGGAGCAGACGCTTGGCCTCATCCATCCGCAGGGCCTGCAAATACTTCGAGAAACCCTGCCCCGTCGTCCGGCGGAATCCCCTCAGGAAAGCGGGTTCGGAAAGACCCGCCTTTCCCGCGAGGTCCTTGAGCCGGATCATCCCGCCATAATGCCGGTCCACATACTGTTTCACTTCCTCCATGCGGGCCAGGCGCTTCCCCTCTATGGGCCGGTCCCCGGTTTTGCCGATTCGGTCAAGCCAATCCTGGAAGGCCGATAGCATGTCTTGAAGGGTGGAAGCCTGGAGAAGGCGTTCCTCCACCAGGCCCGCCAGGCCCTCCGCCTGGGCCGGGTCGAGGGTGATTTCGCGCAGTGAATCAATCAGCATGAAGCTTGCCTCCAAGAGATGGGCCCGGACGCTCTCGTGCCGCTCATGGGAGTAGAGGAGCGCCTGGCGGACGAACTCCGCCCGGGCCGCCTCGCGGTCCTTCAATGAGCCGCTCCGGTATGCCTTTCTCAACCAGGCGAGCGCTGGGCGGAGGCCACGGCCCTTCCCCTGCAGGATCTTTTGGGCGTCTTCCTCGTAAAAGACCGCGGATCGGCCGGTTGAGGCCGCGAGGTTCATGGCCATCACGGCTTGGAGACGGGATTCCACGAGTTTCGCGCCGGGCGCTAGGGTGGACCCGATCCCCGCCACCAGTTTCAACCCTGTCCGCTTTTCCAGGCGCTGTCGGATGGCTTCCGCTCGGTCACGAATCTCCAGTTTAGCCTGAACCTTCCCCTTTGACGGCAAGGCGGATGTAACGAACAGCGCGCCATAATCCTCCAACCGGCCTGCCACTGTCTCGGGAAACTCACGGGCCGCCCGAAGGGCTTCCCATTGAAGCCGCGTGGCGCCGACCATGGACCCTAATGTGGACCACCGTTCCAGGTTGGGTGCCGATTGGGTGACTGCCAGGACCGTAGTGGGGTAGCGCGTAATCCCCAGTTCTTCCCTCTCCCACCAATTGGGTTCGCCGTCCAAGTTCACCCTCGGGTGGAACTGGTTTAAACCCAGCATGAAGTCCATCCAGACGGCATGGGGCAATCCGTGCGAAATGCATCCCTTGCGCAGATCCTCCAACCGTTTCGCCATTCGCGAATCCGCCCGGCCGCAAAGGTAGTCCGCGAGCATCTCCAGCACTTCCTTGAACCCGTCCAGGACGGGTTTGGACAAAACAACCGTGTCGAGCGCCATGCGCGCGTAGCCCAGGAAGTCCGGATCGGGCGTATTGGCGCGGCGCCCGGACAAGTCGGTCCATCGCCGGCCGATCTCGTTTTCAGTAAAGGGATCACGCACGAAAGACCCGGAGGCGAGGAAACCGCGGAAGACTCCCTCCACAACCACCGGCGTGTAGATGTCGCAAAAGCCCCGGTGCTTCGCGACGATGGTCTTCCGTTCCCTGCGCAGACGTTCAAGGTTCAACTCGTTGAACCGGGCCCGGTCCTGATTCTTGCCGAAGAGAGATTCGTAGTGGGTGGGGTTGTGCAGAATGTTGCTGCTGTAGAAGAGGGGCAACCATTCGGAAAGATTCTCGGCGGAAACGTAGAAGCAATTCAAATTCAAGTAGGTGGCGAAGAGATTGTGAATGCGCACGTAAAGGGTAAGACTTAAGTCCCTTGCGCCCCCGGCAAATGGGGGAAAATCTGTCTTTGTATTGCGTTTAGGAGAAGAAGGCATAGGCATATCTTACAAGATGAGGCTGGGTCCGTCTAAAACCTCAATTTGGCCTAAGGATATCTATCGAAGGATCAACACTTTCGAGAAAGCCGTGCTGGTCTTTCCCTGGGACTTCACCACAACCGCCACAACGTAAAGACCGTTGGCCAGGTTATTCCCCGACAGGTCCTTCTCGTTCCAATAAACCGCACGGTTGCCCGATGAGCCAGAGGAAGAAGCCGGCATTGCCGTGGACCAGACCAACCGGCCCTCCAGGGTGTAAACCTTGGCCATGACGCTGGACGAAGCCCCGCCGCCATTGCCGGGAAGGGTAACCGACAAGTTGACCCCATTGCCCGCGGAAGGGTTCGGGTAAGCCTTCACCGATAACCCTTGGCCCGCAGCCGGGGTCTGGACCGCCACGTTCGATACCGACATGCTGGCGGCTGTCCCAGAGGGCTCCTGGCCCCATACCAGGGCGCCGTTCATGTATCCCGTGGCCTTGGAGTCATTGGCGTAACTGGTGTTGGCCGCGTAGCTCCAGTCTTCGGACTGGGTAAAGTTGCTCCAGTCGCTCTTGTTGAACCGGCTTTGCACCTGGATCGCCTGCCCCGGCTGAAGGACCATGTTGCCGGAGAAGGAATACAGGATGTAACTGGTCTGGCCTCCCAGGGTGGTCGACTGCGACGACACCTTCACGTTGGACGAGACGGTCGAACCGCTGGGTACCAAACCCGCCCAATCCACCCAGGCCTGGATGGTTTGGGTGGTGCAATCGCAATTGAACCAGTACCTGACGGTCACCGAGTTCAAGGACAACGGCCCGCTCCCGATGTTCACAATCTGGATCTGGGGGTGGGGGCTGTTGGTAGTGGCGGACGTCACGGAGCTCAACAACTGCACCTCAAAGCTGGCGCCCGAAACCACTGCGGTCGGCGTGGCCGTCGGCGGCACGGGAGTATTAGTCCTCGTGGCGGTCGGCGGCACCGGGGTGTTCGTGCTAGTTGCCGTGGGCGGCACAGGCGTGTTCGTGCCAGTAGCCGTAGGTGGGGCCGGGGTGTTTGTCACCGTCGGCGGCGCCGGGGTGTTGGTAATGGTCGGCGGAACCGGACTGTTCGTCTTCGTGGCCGTCGGAGGGATTGCCGTATTCGTCCTAGTGAAGGTCGCCGTATTCGTTACCGCCGGAGTGGAGGTAAAAGTCGGCGTCCCCGTGCGGGTCAATGTGGGCGTAAAGGTGGACGTCGGCGTGGCCGGCTGTGGAATGACCTGGATGGCTTCCACCATGGCGCTGGTATCCGCGCTGGAAGTTCCAGTGAACTGGATGGTAATGACTCCCCCGCTGGGGGAGACATTGTTGATCACCTTGTCGTCCGCCGTGTTGGAGCCCACTTGGGCGTAAACATCCAGGTTTGCTAACACCGTTGTTCCGTTGATGGCGACGTTGAAAACCCTGTCCCCGTTCGCGAAATCACCCGAATAGTTTTCGGCGAATTTCAGGGTGACCTGGTAGGCGCCGGCTGGGACGTTGAACGAATAGCTGAAGCTGTTCCCGTAGCGCTGGGTATCGTAAAGGGTGGAATCGGAAGTGCCCGTGACGGCCCCACCCTCCGCGGCGGTGGATCCGCCGCTGTAGTTCTCATCCGCGGCCCAAAGAAGGCCCGTGGTACCGGTATAGGCCGGCCCCCCGGCGTTGACTCGCCAGGTGGAAGAGACGATCGGGGTGGGAGTGAACGTCGGCGGCACAGGCGTGTTGGTATGGGTGAATGTAAAGGTAGCGGTCGGGTTAGTCGTCGTATTGGCCTTGGAAGTCACCAGAGCGAGTTGCCAGGGAATCAGATTGTAGGAGTCACTATTGGGAACGTCGCCTTGGTAGAGAAACGTCAGGTTGTTGAGGTTGATGGAATCGGTTGAGTCATAGCCGTCGATCACTGCCCCGCCGCTGCTGAAGTCGCTGGTCCAGCTAGAGACGCCGGATTGGAAGGTGACGTTGTGAGCCCCTAAAAAAGGAGTATTGAGGCTGGCCGTATTGCCAAGGGAGGTCCAGGTGCCGCCGAGGGTCGTGGCAGTCAAGGCGCGGAAGAATCGGTGCCCGTCGCTGCCGATGCATTCAATGTCGGCCAGGTAGGTGCCGGTTTGCTCGACGGTATAGACGTTGTCGGCCTCGAAGAGATTGAACTCGGAATCAGAGTAGACGATAACGGGAGTATTGAAACCATTGGGAAAGTTCGCGAGGGATGTCGAACTGCGGTAGAAGTTGCCGTTATCGCCGCAGAAGAAGAGATAGACATTAGAAGAATCGCTGATAATCCAGAAATCAATCCAATTGCTCACGCTCGAAGGCTGGGACGCGAAGAAATTGGTCGGAGTGGTCCAGTTCTGGGGCTGGGTGGGGTCGCTGTTGGTGGAGTACTGCGGCTGGCCGCTCTGGAAGATCAGGTACCACTTTTTCTGCGGGGCGAAATAGAACACCTGGGGCGCGGTGTGATAACCACTCCCGATATTGGGATTGCTATCCATGAAATAAGGCGTCGCGGCGCCGGTCTGGCTCCAGTCGGTGAAGTGCAGGTATTCCATTCCGTAGTTGCCCGCGGAGTTGACAGAGGAGGCGTAAACAATGTATTGGCCGTTGTAGTAGACGGTGGATGGGTCCTTGACCGCGATCATATTGTGGGTAGAGTCATTCTTGGGGCTGATGAGGGGGCCGGTCGATGTCCATGAAAACGAGGTGGGAATGGTCTGGGCATAAAGCGCGGAGACGTTCGCCCCCAGCACCAGGATGATGAGGCTTGGCAACACTGCTTTGAAAATTTTCATCCACGACTCCTTAAAATTTTCTTTTCAACCCGTTTGGAAAGACTTTTATTCAACCTGCTCTGACTCTATGTAGTATTTCTTTATCCGCTGTTCTGAAACCCAAAAACCTCCAGGGGAGCGCTTCAGTCCCAGCCAGGAAACTCTTTTTTTCACTGGCGTGACTTTCACGTACCCCAGGAGGTTATCCGGGGACTACTTCAACTGTTTGTAAAAACCTTCATTTCAGAATCAAAAGTTTAAACGTGGCGGTATTGGTCTTTCCCTGGGACTTCACCACAACCGCCACAACGTAAAGACCGTTGGCCAGGTTATTCCCCGACAGGTCCTTCTCGTTCCAATAAACCGCACGGTTGCCCGATGAGCCAGAGGAAGAAGCCGGCATTGCCGTGGACCAGACCAACCGGCCCTCCAGGGTGTAAACCTTGGCCATGACGCTGGCCGAAACCCCGCCGCCATTGCCGGGAAGGGTAACCGACAAGTTGACCCCATTGCCCGCGGAGGGGTTCGGATAAGCCTTCACCGATAACCCTTGGCCCGCGGCCGGGGTTTGGACCGCCACGTTCGAAACCGACATGCTGGCGGCTGTCCCGGAGGGCTCCTGGCCCCATACCAGGGCGCCGTTCACGTATCCCGTGGCCTTGGAGTCATTGGCGTAACTGGTGTTGGCCGCGTAGCTCCAGTCTTCGGACTGGGTAAAGTTGCTCCAGTCGCTCTTGTTGAACCGGCTTTGCACCTGGATCGCCTGCCCCGGCTGAAGAACCATGTTGCCGGAGAAGGAGTACAGGATGTAGCTGGTCTGGCCTCCCAGGGTGGTCGACTGCGACGACACCTTCACGTTGGACGAGACGGTCGAACCGCTGGGTACCAAACCCGCCCAATCCACCCAGGCCTGGATGGTTTGGGTGGTGCAATCGCAATTGAACCAGTACCTGACGGTCACCGAGTTCAAGGACAACGGCCCGCTCCCTGTGTTCACAATCTGGATCTGGGGGTGGGGGCTGTTGGTAGTGGCGGACGTCACGGAGCTCAACAACTGCACCTCAAAGCTGGCGCCCGAAACCACTGCGGTCGGCGTGGCCGTCGGCGGCACCGGGGTGTTCGTCCGGGTGGACGTGGCCGTAGGCGGAGCAGGCGTATTCGTCACCGTTGGGGGCGCCGGGGTGTTGGTAATGGTTGGCGGCACCGGACTGTTCGTGCTAGTTGCCGTGGGCGGCACAGGCGTGTTCGTGCCAGTAGCCGTAGGTGGGGCCGGGGTGTTTGTCACCGTCGGCGGCGCCGGGGTGTTGGTAATGGTCGGCGGAACCGGACTGTTCGTGTTCGTGGCCGTCGGAGGGATTGCCGTATTCGTCCTAGTGAAGGTCGCCGTATTCGTTACCGCCGGAGTGGCGGTAAAGGTCGGCGTCCCCGTACGGGTTAAAGTGGGCGTAAAGGTGGACGTCGGCGTGGCCGGCTGTGGAATGACCTGGATGGCTTCCACCATGGCGCTTGTATCCGCGCTGGAAGTTCCAGTGAACTGGATGGTAATGACTCCCCCGCTGGGGGAGACATTGTTGATCACCTTGTCGTCCGCCGTGTTGGCGCCCACTTGCGAGTAAACGTCCAGGTTCGCTAACACCGTTGTTCCGTTGATGGCGACGTTGAAAACCCTGTCCCCGTTCGCGAAATCACCCGAATAGGTTTCGGCGAATTTCAGGGTGACCTGGTAGGCGCCGGCAGGGACGTTGAACGAATAGCTGAAATTACTGCCGTAGCGCTGGGTATCGTAAAGGGTGGAATCGGAAGTGCCCGTGACGGCCCCACCCTCCGCGGCGGTGGATCCGCCGCTGTAGTTCTCATCCGCGGCCCAAAGAAGGCCCGTGGTACCGGTATAGGCCGGCCCCCCGGCGTTGACTCGCCAGGTGGAAGAGACGATCGGGGTGGGAGTGAACGTCGGAGTGGCGGTGGGGACGGGGGTGCCGCCGCTCACCACGCCCACGAAACTCGTGATGCTGGAGCTGGTCAAGGAATAAGTGAAGCTGCCGCCTGAGACGGCCACGGGGGATTTCGCGACCAGGTTATTGCTGCTATCCGTCACCCAAGGGGTTACCGACGTGACGTTCACCCCATTGAACGAAAAGGTTTGGTTCACGGAGGAACTGTTCCCGTTGATGGCGACGAAAACGATCGTCTGGGGCGAGGAAGTATTCGTGTTCTTGAAAGCGCTCACGGACACTCCGGAAGAGGGCACCGCTGTCGCGCCCATGCGGTAATAGCCGGGGCGGATGAACTTGCTGTAATTGCCCAAGGCATAGGCCTTGATGGTGAAGCTGCTGCCGCTGATCAGGTCCGTGAGCCACCAATAGTGAAAAGCGTTCATATTGGAATTGACCAGGGAGTTGTGGATCCAACCCGCTTCCTGCAACGCGCCCGGAATATCGGTGGAATTCCCGGACATCTCGGTTTCCCACCATTCCTGGTTCGTCACATGGGTGAAGCCGTAGGAAGAAAGGGGCGCCGGATCGGGGGAACCATATAGATGGGTCCCGATGATACCGATCATGGGGGCCACGGTAGAGTCGTCCATGGCGGTCGAGGCTAGGTTCATCCCCCCCGTGTTGTCCGGCTCAGGGAGCATGATCTTGGTCGAAAGACCGGCGCTTTGGAGGGCGCTATGGAAAGCATTTGCGTAAACATCAAACTGCCCCGCCGTCCAAAGACAGGCTTCATAAGTGGGGTTGAAGTTAGGTTCGTTCTGGATGGAAAGGGCGTAAAGGGGGGCGCCATGGCTTTGGCAATATTGGATGAACGAGACTTGGTAAGAAGCCAACCCTGTGTCGGCGCTGTTGGGGGAACCGGAACTGGCGCCCAAAAAGGTATCGTTGCTGGACCCGCCATCGACGTTGTTGTTAGCCTTGTATTGGGCCGGGGGAGACCACTCGGTGGCCCATAGAAGGACATTGGAATTGACCGAATGGGCGGTCGCCAACTGGTTCACTTCGGACGAGAAGCTGTTATTGGGGTCGATCCTGGCCCTAAGGGAACTAATCCCGATGTGACCATTCACGTTGTCTTCGGCGAAGAGGGCTTGACCCATGCTGCCGATGGCGCTCCAGGCGCTGGAGGCCCCGATGCAATGGATATATTGGTTCGTCTGGGTGGCGTCCACCGTGCAGGTTCCGGCCCAGGAAAATCCAAGGGTGAGGACCCATAGGAACAGGGTCCCGATAACCGGTATATAACGTTTCAAGCTAAAATGACGACCTTTCATGGTGTCCCCCTCAAATTGTCTTATGTTGGGGCCTTAAACGACCCCGGACAGTCGTTCCCGCTTTCAGGCGTGAACACATACCCGTCCAAAGGATTTGTGTTGGGGGGATGGGAGTTTATTCCCTAAAATAAAATAAAAATCTCGGTGAAACGAAAAACCAATGAAAAGACCGTTGGTTTTTATCGGAGAGTTAAAACCTTTTACCTAATCGCGGGTTGGTTTGCCTGGTGCTGGTCGAGCCAGGCCTTCAGCTTGGTGTCTGAGGGGTTTAACCGAAGCGCCTGCTCAAAACTTTGCTGGGCCAGGTCCTGCCGCCCTGTCTTCCAATAAACCACCCCCAAATTCCGCCAGGCCGTGGCGTCGTGAGGATTGGCTTCGGCGGCCTTTTCGTATTGTTCCACCTGGGTCCTGATTTCGGGGCTCGTAACCTCCACCGTAGTTCCCAGGGGAAGTTCAAAACGCACCTCCACGGATGATTTGGAAAGAGAGGGGGCGGCCGTCGGCATGGGAGTGGGGATGGGTGTCAGCACCACCGTGACGCTCTTGGCCGGCACCGGGGTGGGGTTGGGGAAATCATAAGAGAGGCTGATCCGGTGGGAGGTTCCCAGGTCCCCATAGGGAACAAAGGCATAGTCGAGGATCAGGGCGCCCAAGCGGATGCCCGCACCCGCGGTGAAATTGTCGAAACCCATGATTTGGTTGTCGGATAACGGCAATTGGTAACCCACGCGCAGGAAGTAGTTCTTTTGGAACGCCGCTTCCACCCCGCCCTGGAGCCGGCTGACACCGTTGGGTTCATAGAATCCCGAAAAGGCCGTTAACAGGCTGTCAACCCTGCTCAATTTAAACCGGTAGGAAAATCCGCCCTTGAGATCGGTAGCCAGGCTTTGGCCCGCGACCGGCGTTCCCAAACCCGAGTAAGCCAAACCCAGGCGCCAATCCGGGGCGGGGACCCACAGAGCCCCCAGGTCTCCCGAGAAGCTGCTATAAATCGAATCCATCACCTTTTGCTGGGTGCCATGAAGGGCCACGCCCAGGGAAAAACCCTTGGCCCATTCCCTGGCCCATCCAAAACTCAATGCCACGTCATTGTCGCTGAATGTCCCCTCCTGGACGCCCGAGGTGTCGCGCGCGTCCAGGCTGCCCCAGAAAACATACTGGACCGCCCCCGCGAAGCCGCCCCCATTGCCGGCGGGAAGCCCGAGGAGGAGGGTTTCCTCGAAGGCTCCTCCCAGGTAGCTGTTGTGGTTGAGGCTGAGCTGGGCGTGGTCCAGGCCCGCGAGTCCCGCACTGTTAAAAAACAACGCGGAAGGATCGTCCGCGACGCCCGTAAAGGCCGACCCCAATGCATCCGTCCGGGCCGAGGCGCCCAAAGCGGTCAAGGGGGTAACCAGCCCGGCGTTGGAGGCGGACGCCTGGGAATATCCGGGGTTGACCCCGATAACAACAATGGCTCCCAGAAAGGCGAGGAGACATAGGCGCCAACCGCGCCTAGGGAATGTCTTCATTTCTTAATCGCCATAACTTGTGTTTGGTATTTATCCTGCCGGCCCGATGGGTAATTCAAAACCACCCGGTAGAAATAATGGCCGGGCGCGAAGGAACTGACATCCAGGACGCTGGAAGCGAGCCCCTGGGGTTGGGCATCGTGGATCGCCGCGCACAAGTTACCCCAGGCGTTCCAAACCTTGATGTCGGCCGTACCCGCCTCGGCCATCTCGTAGACGAACTTCACCGAGGTTCCGTTCGAGGGGTTGGGAGCCACATAGGGGTTCATGGGCGCGGGCGGGGTGGAGGCGGGTGTGGGGCAGGCCGTTCCCAGGGTCAAGTTGCCGTAACCGCTCGCGTTCTCGTAATTGTCGCTTCCTCCGTTCCACATCAACTGCCCATCCCGGCAGTTCCCCCCGTTGTGGTTCACGTCCACGCCTACGTCGAAGCCCAGTACCAGTCCGGGATTGGGATACCCTAGTCCCAGGGTGGACCAGGGGATGGAAGCCTCCACCACATAGCCTGCCGGTATCGTCGTCGTGCGCAGGCTCACTCCGGCGGTCCTCCCGCGGGACTCGACGGCCGCCGAGTCGTTCCACCTGAAGAAATATTGGAAATTGTTGCTGGTGACCGTGACGCTCCTGGAGTCGGTGGTGTCCAGGTAAAGCTCCACTGTCGAGTTTTCAAAAAGATCCGGGTCCCCGTTGTTGGTGGGCTGGCTGTCGGTGACGGTCACGCCAAGATAGAGGTTGGTCATATCCCACAGGGCCTTGAACTGGGCGCTCGCGCCGAAGGCATCGCCCAGGACGGTCTTATTCACCATGTTCCAGGGCGGTGGAGGGCTCCAGGCCCATTCGCTCAAGACCCCGTCCACGGTGGGGCTGGATTGGCAGGCCGAGGCGGATTGGGGGGTGGGGGTGGGCTGAAGCGGATTGCCTGAAAACAGAAAAGCCCGGGGTACCATGACATTAGCCTGGGAGGGGCTTTGCCATGCAAATTGGATGAACGAGGAATTCGTGACCGCCCCCCCAAAAAAATAATCAACCTCCAAGGGAACCTTCACCCCCGCCGTCAAGGGGATGTTTCCCGTGATTCCCCGGAAGATTCCATCCGTCCAGCCGCTGATCACCGCAGTGCCGTTGACAATGACACTCACCCCGCCCGTCACGTCGGTCGTGAAAGTATAGGGCTCGCTGTAAGAGGGCTCGATTTGGCCGGTCCATTTCACCGAGAAGCCGGAGACCGGCATTCCCGGTTGGGGTGGGCAGGTTCCCCAACGGTAGCTGATATTGGGGTCCACCTCGGAGACGGCGGCGCCGGTGAGGTTGGGGTTGTTGTAGTAAACGGCCTGGAGCCCGTCCCCGTTGTATTGGGCGAAGGCGGGAAAGGCCCAGCTGGCGAGGAGAAGGAAGAACGCGAATATCAGGAAACGATTTTTAAAGTAATCAATCATCGTCATCTATTTATATTACTTCGTCGCTTAAAACCTGTCACGCGCGAACGGACTTATGCCCGATGGGCCAATCATTATTTGACTCGGACGCTCTTGTGCTGGTGCAGTGAGCCGGTTTGAACGTCGATTTGGTAATCCCCCGAGGGGGCGGGCTGGCCGCCGTTCAGGATTCCGTCCCATTTGAAAGCCCAACGGCCCGGCTGGACGAAGCCGGTAAAAAGATCGCGGATTTCCCCGCCCTGTCCGTCAAGGACGCGCACCGTCACGAGGGCTTTTTCCTTCGCTTCCACCACCACGCTAAGCTCATTCCCTTCCGCCATCGGGCCGGCTTTTTGGGCGGGGACAGGAGACGGCTTGGCCTCGTCGGGAAGGAATTGCGTTATTTTCCTCGCCGGAAGTTCCGAAACCGGTACCACCGGCGCCAAAGCGGCCTTGGGGGAGGCTGCCTCGGGAGCGGGCCAGAATTTCCAGGCTAGGACGCCTATCCCCGCGGCGATCAACAGCGCGAAAAGTTTCAAACCAGAAATGCCAAGGCCGCCCGGAACCCCGGGAAGGTTTTGAAGCGAGGGGGGCGCTTGTGGGGATGGCAGCCCCGTCGCCAGGTAATGTTCCTCTAAAAACTTCTCGAAACGCAAGGCATCGTCGGGAGATTCCTTCAATAGGTTTCCCAACGAGTCCGCCTCGGACCCGCTTAACTCGCGCTCGAAAAATTTCTTGATTAAATCCGCCATTTCAACCTTCCCGAATCATGTGTTCGATTAAAACCTTAAGGGCCTTTTTACAACGTGATAACCGGGACATCACCGTGCCCAGGGGAATCCTCAATAACTTGCCGATCTCGATGTAGGTTTTTCCTTCCTTATCCCTCAAGATCACGACCTCCCGGCATTCCGGCCCGATTTTCCCCAAAGCCTGGTCGATCAACCAGAGTTTCATTGTTTTGTCATCTTCCCGGGAATTTCGCTCCGCCTCCTCAAGGGACTTGGGGCGTAAAAGATTTTCCAGTTCCTCCTCTTCCCGCGCGACCGTCTTTTCCCTGTTGCGGTACCGGTTGTAGCAAAGGAAAATGCAAATCTGCATGAGCCAGGTTCCCAAAGCCGACCGAAACTCGAATTCCGGCAGCTTTTTGAAAGCGATCATGAAAGTTTCCTGGACCAAATCTTCCGCTTCCGGATCCCGGTAACCAAGCAGATAAACGCTATCCTTGTAAAGGCGTTCCTTGTGCTGGAGATAGAACTGGGTTTTGGCCTGTTCATCCCCCTGGAGGATTTTCCGAACCAACTCCCGGTCGTCCAAATACCCTCCTTAAGATTAGCCTTTTGAGTGGCCGCTTTATTCCCATTATATTGTTGGTAGCGTTTTTATTGATGAGCCCAAATTCGCTTGAAATATTAGGTTTTTCTTACTCCAGAGCCCTCTCCTTTATACCAATGTTCCCTCGGGTAAGGGTTCCGACCCCTGCGGGCAGGACTTTCTTTCAAAACCAGGGATTTAGGAGTTTCAAACCAGGAAATGTAAAGTCATGCGCATTGCGGGTAAGGCCCATGAAGATACGATTCTTTCCATGTTGGGGTCATTCCATTGAAGCCAGTTTGGGTTAGCTTAATGGGGACAGGGTAATGGAAATAAGCGCCTAGTTCCACACTCCCCATTTCTTTCCCTTATCCTAATCCCCCGCCCAGCCACGATCAATTCCGCCTTGCCGTCGTCGTCAAGGAACATGGAGCCGTCGATCTCGAAATCATTCAGCCAGACCGGTTCCGACCAGGGGCTTGAAAACTTTCGATTATTTGGTTGATTTGATGGTGAAGTTGCTGAAAGCCTTCATCTCAGAACTATTAGTTTGGTAATCATGCGTTTCTGGGGCGTTTGAACCACCACGTAATAAAGCCCGTTAGCCAAGGGCATCCCCGCCTTGTCCGACAGGGGGATGGGCACAAGGATCACTCCCGCCGGTACCTGGTAGCGATCAATCTCATTCACCTTCCTGAAAGCTGTCGTGAATATCTCAACCCGAACGACCGGTTCCTCTTGCGTCAAGGTGATCTGAATCGTCACAGGGCCCGGGCCTTTCACCGGGTTGGGATAAACCACCACGCCATTTCTCCCAACCGGTGTCGCGGTTTCCGTCAAGGTAGCTATAGGAGTGTTCGTCGAAGTACTCGTGGGGGTGGTAGTGGGGGACGGTGTAGGTGTCAAAGTCGGTGTTGGCGAAGCCGAAACGGTCATCGTGTTCGTGACCGTCGTGGTGGCGGTGAGTGTCGCAGAAAGAGTCGGCGTAGGCGTGTTGGTAGGCGTGGGGGTCGGGGTATTGGAGGATGTGGGTGTTTTAGTAGGTGTGTTAGTCGGCGTGGGCGTAAGAGTGGGCGTATTCGTGGGCGACTGAGTCCCTGTATAAGTATTGGTGAACGTAGATGTCTCCGTCGGGGTAATCGTCTGTGTGCTAGTTAACGTATTCGTCAGGGTGGAAGTGGGGGTATTCGTTGAAGTATTGGTTGATGTGGATGTCGCCGTATTCGATGGGGTATTTGTGGATGTTAAGGTTGGCGTGCTAGTCAGAGTCACCGTGAGTGTGTAAGTGGAAGAGTTAGTCATTGTCGCGGTTGGGGTGAAGGTCGAAGTATTGGTTGAGGTGGGCGTGCCAGTGGGTGTTCCAGTTGAGGTTAAGGTAGCCGTAGGAGTCCGGGTGGTTGTCGGGCTGTTGGTAGGGGTTTGAGTGAGCGTGTTGGTGGTTGTGAACGTGGGTGTCTGCGTTGATGTTGGTGTATTTGTGGATGTATTCGTCTCTGTTGGGGTCGAAGTAGATGTTGAAGTATTCGTCGGGGTGGGAGTGGAGGTCCTGGTTAGAGTAATAGTGGGGGAATTCGTGGGGGATGTGGTCCCTGTGTTGGTATTGGTCGCGGTGGGTGTCACCGTCGGCGCATTCGTGTTCGTCGAAGTCGAGGTATAGGTGGGGGTATTGGTCCTGGTATAGGTAGCGGTACTCGTGGGTGTTTCAGTTGATGTCGAAGAAGGTGTTGGAGTTTGGGAGGCTGTCGCGCTGTGGGTGGGGGTTTGAGTGGCTGTGGATGTACTAGTCGGCGTGGCCGTAGGCGTGCTAGTGGACGTATTCGTCACTGTTGGAGTCGGGGAAGAGGTGGAAGTATTCGTAGGCGTGTGGGTGAACGTGTTGGTGGATGTGACCGTCGGCGTGTTTGTGGGAGAGGGGGTCCCCGTGTTAGTGCTGGTCGCGGTAGGTGTCGTTGTCGGCGTATTCGTGTTCGTCGGAGTCGGCGTATTGGTGGGGGTGTTGGTCCTGGTATAGGTGGCGGTGCTCGTGGAAGTATTGGTTGGAGTGTATGTTGCCGTGGAAGTCAAGGTATTTGTGGATGTTGGAGTAGCTGTCCTTGTCGGCGTAATGGTAGAGGTGTTCGTCGCTGTGGGGGTTGGGGTGGATGTCGAAGTATTCGTCGAGGTGGGAGTCGAGGTCCTGGTTGGAGTAATAGTGGGGGAATTCGTGGGGGATGTGGTCCCTGTGTTGGTATTGGTCGCGGTAGGTGTCACCGTCGGCGTATTCGTGCTCGTCGGAGTCGGCGTATTGGTGGGGGTGTTGGTCCTGGTAAAGGTGGCGGTGCTCGTGGAAGTATTGGTTGGAGTGTATGTTGCCGTGGAAGTCGAGGTATTCGTCGAGGTAGGTGTCGATGTCCTGGTTGGAGTAATCGTGGAGGTATTCGTGGGGGATGCGGTCCCCGTGTAGGTGCTGGTCGCGGTAGTTGTCGCTGTCAGCGTATTCGTGTTCGTCGGAGTCGGCGTATTGGTGAGGGTGTTGGTCCTGGTCGGGGTGGGAGTGGCGGTCGCCGTATTCGTGCTAGTGTTGGTCAAGGTACTCGTAAATGTGGATGTCACAGTATTGGTCGATGTATTTGTCCTGGTTGGAGTGGCTGTCGCTGTATTGGTCGGAGTATTAGACCTAGTTGGGGTTGAAGTAGATGTCGCTGTATTAGTGGATGTATAGGTAGCGGTGTTCGTCAGGGTAGCTGTGGCGGTGTTAGTCGGGGAATTCGTAGGCGTGGATGTCACTGTATTGGCTGGAGTATTCGTTCGTGTTTGGGTTGGAGTGACCGTATTGGTAGAAGTGTTTGTGCGGGTTTGAGTTGGAGTTGGCGTTGCCGAAGGCGAAGCGGTGAGCGTAGGCGATGACGTAGGTGTCGTCGTATTCGTAGCTGTGTTAGTCAGGGAATTCGTGGGTGTGGATGTCACTGTATTGGTCGGAGTATTTGTTCGTGTTTGGGTTGGAGTTTGCGTAGCTGAAGGTGTAGCTGTATTTGTTTGGGTATTTGAGGGAGTAAATGTCACCGTATTGGTGGATGTGTTTGTCCTTGTCGGAGTGGAAGTGGGTGTCGCTGTATACGTGGCGGTGTTGGTAGGGCTATTCGTCAATGTGGCTGTAGGGGTATTGGTGGCGGTATTCGTTCGGGTTGGGGTGAACGTGGATGTCGTCGAATAGGTGGCAGTGTTGGTGGAGGTGTTCGTCAGGGTTGCCGTGGCTGTATTAGTCGGTGTATTTGTCCTGGTCGGGGTGGGGGTGAAAGTTGCCGTATTGGTAGAAGTGTTGGTGGGGGTGTTCGTCCGCGACGGGGTAGGGGTGCTAGTCGCGGTATTTGTGGGAGTGTTGGTTACTGAATAAGTCGGGGTATTAGTCCGGGTATTAGTGGAAGTCAGGGTCGGCGTTGGGGTGGAAGTGTTAGTCGGCGTATTCGTCCTGGTATTCGTCGAAGTGTTGGTTTGAGTGTTCGTGATGGTGGATGTCGGGGTGAAAGTCCTGGTGGGGGTGCTGGTCAAAGTCGCCGTGGGGGAAAAAGTTCTGGTGGGAGTATTCGTGAGCGTGCTGGTCGGAGTGTTGGTACGGGTATAGGTTGAAGTGCCTGTTGCTGTAGGGGAAAAAGTCCGGGTCGGGGTAAAGGTAAATGTCGGGGTGTTGCCTGAAGTGGAGATATCACCGTGAAGTATGCCCCGGCCGTTCGTCCCAACGTACATCCGCCCGTAAACTGTCTCATCCCCCGCGGCGAACTCAGCGGCGCCGAACTGGTGGTTGGCGTCATTGATGCGGGTCCAAGTGGTGCCGACCCCGTCGTCGCAACGGAAGAAACCGTAAGTTCCGCTCACTGTCCCAACCAGGTATACCGCCGGGTGGGTGTAGCCGGTGTCGGCTTTGCCGAAACCCACATTGATGGCGTTGGAAACATTCGCGATTTGGGTGGTGGTGACCGTGCCAAGGCCCACATTCGTGAAACGATAAAGGCCGGTACTGGTTGGCACCCAAACTTCTCCGGCGATCCCAAAAACGGGCCGGGGCCGGTTATCCCAAGAGATGCTTCCCGCGTAGGTCCCCGCGCTGGAGAAGCTGGACCCGCCGTTGGTGCTGACATAAAGGGTCGTGCCGGAAAGGCCGTAGAAAATATTCGAATCAACCCTGTCCGAGGCGATTTGGGCCCCCGCGGGAAGACCCGAACTGGCCGTCCAACTGGAGCCGAAATTACTGGAATAACTGGGATTCCCATGCCCACTGTAGGGAACCGCTAATATCGTTAGACCGTTCGCGGAAATGGCCACGGATTGCATTTCGTTATACGCCGTTTCCGGAAGGGTCGCCATGGCGGTCCACGACTGGCCGTTATTCGTCGAGTAGGCGCCGTCCGTCGTGATGGCGCCCGAGTTTCCAACCCGCACCAGCGTATTGGGGGCGGATTCGGCGAAATCGATGCCGTTCGTATTGGTGAATTCGGGGGTACAGTACATTCCAAGCGAGGGGGATTGTGTCAGGTTGGGATGGCGCATACCGCCGATATCGCCGAAAGCGCTGAAAAAAATCCCGCCGGGCGCCGAAGTGATCATGTCCGTCACCGCGGTTTCTTCCAGGCCGTAGTCGGTGAAGGTCCAGGTGATGGCGGACGTCGTGGCGTTGAGGATATCCGTGCTGCTCCAAACCCCGCCGCCCGTCGTGTAGATGGCGTTGTTGGAATTGAAGGGGTCGATCTTGACATCCCCCTGCCAGCCAGTTCCTCCAGCGTTGGTTCCGCAGAAAAGGGTCCATTCAGCGCTGTTGAGGTTGTACGTGGCGAAAGGAGCCGCGTTCCAACCGACGTTCTCGTTTCCGATGGTGGTCCATGCGCTCCCGGCGTTTGTGGTATTGAAGATTTTGTCCGGCCCGCCCCACCAATCCAGGGTGGAAACCACCACATGGCTGACGCTTTCCGAGTCCACGCAAATCCCGCCGTAACCTCCGCTTCCGCCGGCTGGGCCCGGCGGGGTGACATTCGTCCAGGCCAGGGTGGCTGTGTTCAGCTTCCAAACCTGCCC
Source organism: candidate division FCPU426 bacterium (assembly GCA_963796105.1). Classification (GTDB taxonomy): domain Bacteria; phylum Oederibacteriota; class Muellerivitia; order Muellerivitales; family Muellerivitaceae; genus CAWCKJ01. Next base: position 1,224,523 of record CAWCKJ010000004.1, on the reverse strand, counting down.
GGTGGTGATGTTGTTGGGGCCGTATCCGCCGCTGTCATAAACGACCCACAAAGTTCCGTCGGTTCCGAGGGAGGCGTGGGGAGTGATCATGTTGGTGGGGCCGCCGGTGATGAGGGTCCAACTGGAGCCGGCGTTCGTGGACCGGTAGAGATTGCTGTTCCCTGAGTTCATGGCATCCACCCCGACATAGATGGTCGCGGAAGCCGTGCCGGAAGTGCCGTGGGTGTCGAAGATAACGTAACTCAGGCCGTACCCGGCGTCGCCGTTTACAGGGAAGGAAATTTGAGCCCAGCTTGCCGCGGTGTTGGTGCTTTTCCAAAGACCCTGGCTACGGGAGGCAAAATAAAGGGTGGAGGTCAGGTTGGGATCCACCGCCAGGCGTTCCCCGGCCTCGCGCCCGTCGTTGTTCCCTCCCATGGAAACGGCGATGGTGTTGACGGTCCAACTGTTGCCTTGGTTGGTGGAACTGAGGATGACGCCGTCGCCGTTTGTCTCATACATTCCCGCCGCGGCGTAGACCACATTGCCGTTCTTGGGATCGGGGGCGATGCTTTCCCCGCCGAAATAAGTGTATTGGCTGGTCCCGTACATGTCGGTTAAGGGGATCCAGACACTGTTAGTGTTATCCCAACGGTAAAAACCGCCCATGTCGGTGCGGGCGTAAAGAAGACCCTGGGAAACGGGGCTGTAATCAATGCCTGCCACAAATCCCCCGGCAGGCACCGTAACGTTGCTCCACGTATAGGTTTGGGATAATAAAGAAGAAGGCAGGGACAATAGGGCGAACAAGAGAATGGGAACCATCCCGCGGAAGTGGACGGCGTGGAAAGACTGAAAATTGTTTCTTTTTAAGAAATTTTTCAACACCATGTCATCGCCTTATGTGTCAGCACAAGGATAGTTTCTTAACAGAAGGATACCTAAAGTTAAGGAAATAGATTTATAATAAGTTAAATTATAGTTTATAAACAATAAAACGCTTCAGTGAAAGAAAATCACTTGAAACTCACTGAAAACAATTCATTCGAGTGATTAAACTGGAAAATTTCCCCGGGAAAAACATGTCTCAACAACCCACTTTTCAACAGCCTGTGCCAGGGCGGCTGGAAGCCTTCAGCATCATCCAAGTCCTTTTCAACCTGAATCTTGGACGGCTTTGCCTTTTTGTTTCCGCTTATAACAGGAACAGCTGGACGCTTATTTTCCCCACCAAACAATATCTCCAACCTTCCCATTTCGAGGAATATTTCGGCAAGATCAGCAAGCGGGATTCCTACCTCCAGCAGAATTTCGATCGGCTTTTACGGGAGAAACGCCCCGTCATCTCGCGCTTCGGCGACTATGTGGATTTTTTCACGCCGTTCCTGGTGGAAGGTCGTTGCGACGGTTTCTTCGTGTCCGGCCCTGTGCTCGACAAGTGCCCCACGCCGGAAACCCTCCGTAAGCACTGGAAAAACCTGACCGGGGTGGAAGGCTCTGACCTGAACCCTGATTTCCTGCATTACGTCCAGGTGGCGCTCAACACCCCCATCCTGGATCAGGAAGGCCTTGCGGGTTGCAGCCGCCTTCTGGAGCTTTTCTCGCAATGGATGGCCGGGGAGGAAACCCCCGGGATCATCCGGGAACTCAACCGCCTCCGGGTGGAGGTCTTCGCGCGCCGCCTGCCGCACCCTTACTGGGTGGATTGGGCTATCGGCATAGACAAGTTCTTCGCCAAGCCGGAAAAGGGTTACAGGCTTCCTGAATGGACGAGGGAGGAAATGGGCGTCAGCCGGATGCCCACCGTCGTTGCCGCCCTGATGCCGCAAAAGCCCGAAATGCGGGCCGGGACACTGGATATCCTCTGCCTGGCCCGGAGCTTCCAGCACGAATGCTACCTTGCGGCCCGTAAAATTCCCGAGACCACCTCCCGCCCCCTGGGAGATTATGGCGCCATCGTATTGACCTCCGCGAAACCAGAGCTGTCCAAGGTCCAAGCCCGTTTGGAAATCCGGGAAAAAATCCAAGCTCTTTGTAAAAACCTTGAAAAAAATCTTCACACGAAAGTCCTGGCGGGTATCGGCTCCATCATCCCGGGGGGCGAGAACCTGACCAAGTCCTACCGTGAGGCCGTCACTTCGCTTCACTCGGCTGTCCAAGCGGGGAAAACCCTGGTATTTTCCGAGACCATGGACCTCCAGCCGGAAATCATGTCTACCGCCGGATTGCGCGGCCTGATTCGGAACCTATCGGAATCCCTGGCGCGATCCTCCACGACCCAACTGGCACTCGCCCGGGAACGCTTCATTCGGCAGTTGCTTTATACCGGATATGGCCCCGAGATTTCGCGGGCCTACATGTTGTCCGTACTTCATATGCTGCTGGAACAGGTTGAGCGCCGTTCCGCGTTGGAACCGGCGGTGGCCAGAACCCTGGGAAAGGATATGATTCACCGCCTGGAATCAGCCTATACCTTTCCGGATTTAGTGGCGGCTTTCCGAGGGGTGGTGGACGCCTTGATGCGTTACCAGGACAAACCCCGGGAAGCGTCCGTGGCCGCCCGGTTGGATTCGATCCTCTCGGGAATCAACCGGGACCCGGGCCAGCCCTGGCGCCTCGCGGCCTTGAGTAAGCGCGCGGGGTTGTCCATCCCGACTTTCCTGAAGTGGTTTAAAAAGATCACGGGCATGTCTTTGGGGCCTTATATCCGTAAGGCCAGGCTTGAAAAAGCCAAAGACCTTTTGCGGGAGGGAAATTTGACCCTGGAACGGATCGCCCAGGAATGCGGGTTCAGCTCGGCCAGTTCACTGGTTCAATTCTTTGGAAGAAATTTAAAGATCTCCCCACGAAAGTACAGCCGCGGGGAAAATAAAAATTGAGAGTGTTTTGTTTCTATAGGGTAAAGATCGAAAGCAATCCCGAATTTAAAAGGTAGCAGCGGCCCAAGGTTTGAGACGAAGTCCTTCCTTCGCAAGAAAATAGGTTCAATTCCCTCGCACCACCTCGATGGCGCAGACCTTGGCGTTTTGCGTTTTTCCAACGAACCTGATTTTGATCAACCCGTCTGTGTCCGGCACGATACCCTTAAAAGACCTATCCACAGCCTTATCAAAGCCCCCCGCCTCGGCGAGGATATCGAAATTCTCCAGCTTTTTTTGGCCGTTGATGAACACGTCGAACAACCGTTCCCCCTGTTTCTTCACGTAATTTTCCATGAACTTGAGCCGGACGCGGTAGGAGCCAGGTGGAACCGGAAAGACGTAGCTGAAATCGGCGCCCCAGCGCTCGCCCCGGTAAAGTTCGGCGTCCTTTATTGCCTCCAGGGGCCGGTCGGTGTAGGTGGGGGTTCCCCCCAGGAATCCCTTTTCCGCCGACCAAAGTTTCCTGTCCTTATCCCGGTAGGCGTCCCCGCCGGCGCGCACGCGCCAGGTGGCCGAGGGGGCACCCGCCGGTGGCGCGATCCAAGAGGCCAGCGCCGCCGACTCGCCGCCCCATGACCTTTTCTCGGTTTCCCATTCCGCCGGCGTCGCCAGGTGGAGATAACCCGTATAGCGCTGGTGGTGCAATCGGTAGAGGGGGATCAACTCCACGTCGGCGGGCCGGCACACCCCCGCCGTCTTGAACGTGAGCTTTTTTCCCTTCACGGGCTTAAGCCAAGCTGCTGGGTCTTCGTCCGCGCTCACCATCACCGGAACCAGGGGCGCCGGATAATCGTTGGGATCGTTCTGTTCCTTGAACTGGTCGCTCGCTGGAAAATCCTTCCGGCCGGCTTCCGCCGCCAGGACAATGGGACCGTACAACACCGCGACTTTGGCCGGGTCATCCGAGGCCCGGCGCAGATGGAGCCCCATCGGCAGGGAAATTTCCGCGACATCGCCCTTTTCCCAGCGGCGCTTGACCGTGATCCAACCGGGTTTTCTACCTTCTTGAACCTGCTTGCCATTGACGCTGACTACGACGGGCCCGGCCGCCCAGGCTGGCACGCGGAGCTTAAATTCCAACTCTTCCCCGCCGGCATTCACGACCTTAAACCTTGTTTTCGCTTCTTCTGGAAAATTAGTTTCCTGGCGCAGAACCAGGCCCTTCTCCTCCCATCGCAATTCGGAGGCCAGATAAAGGTTCACCCAAAGGGTGTTGTCAGAGTGAAAGTAAACCGCCTCGGTGGTCCTGGCCGGATTTTCCATGCCTGTTCCCGTACAGCACCACATGGAATCAAAGGGCGTGCAATAGACCTTGAAGTGGCCCGGTTTCGTGGAAAAAAAGTAAGTGGTCATGCCGGTGTCCGGGTCCTGCGAGGCCAGGATATGGTTATAGAGCGCGAGTTCGTAATAATCCGCCAAAGCGGAATCCTCGCTCCAGCCCATCAGCTTATCGGTCAGCCGAAGCATGTTATGCGTGTTGCAAGTCTCAGCTGTGGTCGCACCCAGGGGTTCCGCGCCCAAGGGCGAAAAATGCTCCCCGATGCTGTTTCCACCGAAGGCATAGGAGCGCTTCCCGGTGACTTCTTTCCAAAAGAACCTCGCCGCGTCCCGGTAATAACGGTCCCCAGTCAATTCGTAAATCCTGGCCGCGCCGACCAGCTTGGGCACCTGGGTGTTGGCGTGAAGGCCGGTCAGCTTGTCTTTTGACTTCGAGAGGGGGTCCAGGATGCGGCGGTCGGTGAACCGTTTGGCCAGGGCGATGTACCTGCGTTCCTCCGTCACCGAGTAAAGTTCCGCGAGGCTTTCGGCCATTCCCCCGTGCTCACAGCGAAGCATGCGTTGGAATTGTTTTTCGTTCAGGTGGTCCGTCCCTCTTTTGGCCCAATCGGCCAGCTTTTTCACCACTTCCAATGCCTGGCGGTTGCCGGATATTTCATAAGCGTCCAAAAGCCCAGCCATAATCTTATGCAGGGTGTACCAGGGCACCCAATGTCCCGCCAGTTCATAATCGTTCACCGTGAAATCGCCCGTGAAGACCGTTTGAAACGGCGTCTCAGCGAAACCGCAAACATATCCGTCGGACGATTTTTCCTGCAAGGAGGACAACTCGGAAACGGCGTAGTCCACCCGCCGCTTTAATTCCTTGTCGTCGGTGACGGCGGCCATCCGCGAGGCGCCCGAAAGCCAATGCCCCAGGATGTGGCCGCTGATCGTCCTGGATTCCCACCCGCCGTAACGCGGTTTTTTGGATTTCAAGCCCGCCGCCTCGTAAAAGGGTGCTAGCAGGCGGTCCGGGTCAAGCTTCAACAAATACTGCCGGTCCAACTCCTGGGCGTGTTGGAAGGGTCCCTGCAACAGCCGCACTTGCCCAGTCTTGAAAGGAAAAGCTTTCATTTTCACCATTGGCTTCACCTGCTTTTCGATATTTTTTACGTACTGCGTCTGTGTTTGACTTATTGGCCCGTCCGCAGTGGCCGCGTAAACCGTAAAGCCTGCACCCGCCAAAGCCATGGCCGGTAAAAAACAAAAAAATTTCATTCACACCTCTCGAAATCCGCCCAATATCTCAGGCGATACCTGATCGGGAAGCTTCAATTCCCTTTGCGGTATTCAATACCATAATCCAACCCGGGTTCAGCGGTTTTTCTTAAACCGTTTGTTGTCCTTGTCCAGGCGGGCCATATTCTTCCAGCGTTTCTTATGTTCCTGCATGGCCTTCTTGTCCGTCCTCCGCTCGACATAGGCCTGTTCTTTCCTCAACTTCAAGTAACCCTTATAACGGTCTTCCGGCAGTCTTCCGTCCTTCAGGGCCTCCCGGACCGCGCACCCTGGTTCCTTCTCATGCAGGCAATCGCTGAATCCGCATTTTTCCGCCAAATCGCTTATATCGGAGAATGCGTCGTCCAGCCCCTCGGACCCCCACAATTGGAGTTCCCGCATTCCGGGATTGTCGATGATCAGGGCGCCGTTGGGCAGCATGAAAAGCTCCCGGTGGGTGGTAGTGTGTCTTCCGCGCGAATCGTTCACCCGCACCGGCAGCACCGCCTGTTTCTCATGGCCCAATAGCCGGTTGATCATGCTGGATTTTCCCGCTCCCGAGGAACCTAGGAGCGTGACCGTGCGCCCCGGAATGAGGTGTTGTTCCAGTCCCGCGAAGCCGGCGCCGGTCACATTGCTGAGCGCCAGGACCGGCTCGCCTGACGCGACCGCCTCGACTTCCGCGACGAAAGGCGCGTAATCCTGATGCAGGTCGGATTTGGTGAGGACGATCACGGGCGAGGCGCCGCTGGCGTGCTCGAGGACCAGGTAGCGCTCGATGCGGCGGAGGTTGAAATCGCCGTCGAGACCCGTCACCAGGAAAGCCGTGTCCACGTTGTCGGCTACCACCTGCTCCTCGACCCGGCGGCCTGCCACTTTCCGGGAGAATTTCGACCTGCGCGGCAGGACCGCGTGGATGACCAACTGCTTGCCGCCATCCGCCAGCTCAACGGCCACCCAGTCGCCCACTGCCGGCATCTCGGAACGGAACTTGGTGTCATGCTTGAAACGGCCCGACAGGCGCGCCGGGTGTTCCCCATAGGGGGTCACAAGCCCATACAGGTCCCGGTGTTCGGCGAGGACCCGCCCGGGAATCATCCCCCCGGACGGGTCCAGTTCCTTCCATAAGTTCTCGAAATATTCGTCCCAACCCCACTGTTTCACAATTTGCTCCCCGGACTGGACGTCAAAGCTTGTTATGGAATAGATAAAACTTACCCCTGTCCAAAATAATCTTTTGCCACGGATGCATGGGATGCACTCGGATAGGCCATAGAAAAAGACTTTAAATTTATTTTTTAAAATCCCATGTATCCCCTGAATCCGTGGCTAAGGATTTGATTTTGTCGGTTCCTCTGGGGGAGCCTGGCCGGGAAGCTTCAGTTCCTTCAACGCGCGGTTGAGGTGGGGGTCGATGGACTTGGAGCAGTCCAACTCGGGCTTCTCATCCCAGGCCCAGGGCAGGTAACCGGCATAGCCCATCTTTATTATGGCCTGAAGGAATCGGAAATGGTCCGTGGGCTTGTTCTTGCCCGTGTACTGGGTCTCCGGCTGGGAAATGCACTCCCCCACGATGACCGGCTTGGCGGCGTACTCGGCGTTCATTTTCGCCAGGCTCGCCTTGGGGATGGTCGTGACGTCGAACCAGGGGGTCATCCAGTCGTAATAGTGCGCGTCGAAGAAGTCGAGCCCTAGGCCCGAGAAAAAGTCATACTGCCAGCCGCACCATTTCAGGCCGGCGCTTCCCAGGCTCACGGGCTGCTTGGCCCTCGCGTGGATCTCCTTGGCCATATCCGTGATGTATTCCCGCAGTTCGGCGAGCGTGGCCGGCGCGTGGGTAAGCTCCTTGTTCGGGTCGCCGCCGTCCTCGTGGCGCACCAGCCATTCCGGTTCGTTGATGATGTCCCAGGCGAAAATGCCCTCGTTGTTGCCAGCGGCCTTGAGCAGGGGCCGAACCGCCTTCTCGATGAAGCTCTTTCGGACGGCCTTGTCCAAGACCACCTCCATGAAGCCCTTGCGGCCTAGGTCAAAGGACGAGAAAACGGGATAAAGCCGGATGCCCCTCGCGTGGGCCGCCTCCACCGCCTTCATGAAATTCTTCACCCATCCCTCTGGCAGGCCCGTACAGCGGCGCTCCGTCCCCACGCCCTCCCATAAGGGAGAGGTCACGAAATCGGTGAAGACCCACCAGCGCAGGGTTCGCACGCCCCGCGACTTCATCAGGTCAAAATCCGCCTGGATCTTCCCAAAACGCTGGTCCCATCCCTGGTCCGCGAAATCCACGCCCCAGTCCTTCCAGGCGTAGTTCACGCCGATCGGGAAATAATCCTTCCCGTCCATGTCCTTCACATATTGGGTCTGAGCAGCGCAGAGGCTCGCCCCCGCCATCGTAACTAAGAACATCAATGCCTTCATCTCCGCCTCCTTAATTGATATTAGAAACTATTGATGAAACTTCCCGGGAAATTAGGTCATACTTTGCTTTTAAAAAGCTCATTTCACGGTGTATCGTCAACTTCTCACAAACGCCAATAAAAGATTAAAATTTCCCCGATCCGCAGCCTTAAGCGCGGCTATATAAAGTCCGCGAGTTGTTCCAGCCGCGTCGATTGAGGCGCCCGAGGATTCTCCTCCCCAATTGAAAGGTTTTTGCCCATTGGCTCTCAACATTAGATCCGTAGCCAAACGGGCATGACGGCCATTCCCATTTGGAAAAGGATGGATTGAAACAAGACGGTGATGAAACCTAACCCCTATTTCATCCCAGGAATAAGTTTTATTCTGAATCCAATATTGGGTGTCCTCGCAAAGTTTCTTGACCTCGGCCGGGATTTGATTCGCGGACACTCCAACGTTTTTGAGGCTCTGGCGGTACTTCCCCGCCCATTTCCAGACATCCTTAAACATCCTTTTATGAAGTTCGCGGAGGTATGAATCCGTCAGGATATCAGCGTGGTCACGGCCGGTCGACCAGGCCATGGCTTCCAAAATATTCGCCTGCTCCACTTCGTTGAGTTCCCCTTGCGTGGTGACATGAAGGGGTATTAAACCCTCCACTTCATCCGGGTCTAACGGCGTATTGCCTGGAGCTGGATTTTCAACCATTGGTTTCATCATCCATGGGTTGCCAAATGCGGGCGTCTCCGTTACGAATCAGGTCCTGGGCCAATTCCTCGGCCTGTTGGTTGGAGGCGTCGTCGGATACTCCCTGGGCTTCGAGCTTCATGGATCGATCCACATCCTTGACCAGTTTGAAGGCCAGCTTCTTCGCCCTTTTTTCCACAATTCCGGATAAAGAGTCATAACCCTGTTCAGGAACGATCGTCCAAACAAGGCGGCAGTTCATGGCTTGGGCGGCCCGGTCAAGGGAAGCCAAGGTCGCGGACTTGGAAGCTTCCCTGCTTTCCAAGTGCAAAACATCGGAAGTTTTTACTTTCATTCTTTCCGCTAATTGGAATGCCGTCAGGCCCAAAGCTCCACGAACCGCTTTTAGCCAACCATTCGGTAAACTTGCTTCCCTCATACCCAGGAATGAGGCAAGTTTTGCGTCGATTAAACGTCTTTGAGTTAATGTCTTTTTTCGGTTAATTTTCATGATTTAATTATGCAACATAATACATAATAATACAATAAGTTATGCAATTTATTACATCTTATGTAACGTTTGTATGTATTTTATTACATGTTTTTCACCCAAAAAAAGCCAAATATTGGGATCAATCAAAGCGAAGTCTACTGAACCATCCGACAGCTGAAGAAAATGCAGAATAGTAACCGGCATAAATAGATGAAGTGGATACAAAGGAACGGCTTTTAGAAACAATAATTAATAACCGACCCCAATTGCGCTTTCTCCCGCCATCGTGGCTAAGAACATCAATGCTTTCATCGTTGTCTCCCTGTCTGAGTATCCATCTTAATTATAAGAGTTAGGCACGTTTTAAGTTAAGAAAAAACTAGTTATACAACTAAAATCATTTGCAATAAGCTTATTCGTCAACTTCCGCTTTCAAAGTTTTTAACAAAATGGGAAAGTCTTTAAACATTTCTTCCCTATAGATCGGTTCTTTAAGTTCCGGCTGATGCTGAATTGCAGCAATCAAATCGGATAACACTTGCCCCTTTTGTAATTTCGCGCCCAACCACGCTCTCAAATAAAACGGATAACCATGAGAATCATCACACGCAACAGCCTTTTCAACCCAATACCACGCAACATCAAAATCACTCCTTATGCAGGCGAGACGCACGATATCGCAATAAGAAGCGGAAACTTCATAACCCCTTTTTGGCTCCGGCCCTTTTTTCACGATTTCTTCAAGTGCTTTTAAAGATTCTTTATTGGAAAGTTCAATGGCGCAATAACAGGTTTGTCGGAAAAAGGGCCACCAATTCATATAAAAAGCTGGCCCGAATGCCTCAATTCTGGGGTATTCCCAATTCAATAGACAATCCAAGCCAAATAAATAACCTTCTTCAAATCTTTTTTTCTTGATAAGTTTTGCGAGATGGCCACCTGCCATAAAGAAAGTTTTTATTAACTTATCTTTAAATGGAAATAACAAAAATCTTAAAATAAACTTTATCACATTTAAAATCCAAGGCAGCTTTTTCCCGTCAAGAACATCAATCCAAAATGAATGTTTCTTTTTATAAAATTCTTTGTAATCCCGATAATTAATATTTGGGAAATCCATTGTTATCCTTAAAAGATAAATCACTTATTAATGACAGCCCTAATGATCATTATTATTAATTCAACTTCTTAATAATGCTCCCGGGCTTGAATCAAATCACCGAAATACCCCAAATCGATAACAAACCGCGCGCTATTATTTTGTAAAGAACTTCTTATTAATATCCGCCGTCAGCTTGGGCAGGATTTCCGAGGGCTTTTTCTCACCCAGCCAGCAGGGGTCCAGGGCCGGGCTCACTTGGCCGTACCAGATCTCTTCCCAATCCTTGATGAAGGGTGAAAAATGGGCGTAGGGGGGCATGTCCAGGAGGATCTTCTTGTTCGCCGGGCCGGGACTCTTCAGGAAAGCGTCCGACTGGGCCACTTTAACCAAGGCCGGCTGGATCAAGCCGGTCATGGCAAGCCTGGATAAGGTTTCCTCCCCCGCCATTTCCTTCACCAAAATCCAGGCCTTTTCCTTGTCCTTGCATCCCGACCACACGGCGTATCCCGCCCCGCCGCATCCCCATCCGCGGGTATGGTGGGGGCCCCAGGGAAATTCCACCACATCGAAAGACAGGTCCTTGTGCAACAGAAAATTGGGGGTGTGCCAGATGCCGGAAGGCATCATGGCGACCTGGCCGTTGATGAACATGCTCTCGGCGCCGGGCCCGAAGTTGAAGGCCTGGATTTGGGCAGGCTCCGGGGAGACATGGTAGGTCCAGATCAGGTCCCAGCGGAAGCCGAAGGACTCCAGGGCCTGGGGGCTGTCCAGGGCCAAGCGGGTGGGGTTGGTTTCGCTGTCCGTGTAATAGCCGCCGTCGCTTAAGAAAAAGGGATTGGCCTCTGTGCCGTAGGGATCGCCCCAAGCCCACCTGACGATCTTGCCGCTGGCGTCCTTTTTAACCAGCTTCTCGCAGAGGGAAAGGAACGGCTCCGGCCAGGACCACTGGGAGGTGGGATAAGGCACCCCCGCCTCGTCGAATATCTTCTTGTTGTAATAGACCAGCCCGAAGGGCGCCAGGTCGCTCGGCAAGGCGTAAAGCTTTCCGCCGGGGCTGTAGCGGTTGAAGACCGCGGGATAGTAAGCCTTCGGGTCCATGCCATCCTTGTTGAAATAAGGCGTCAGGTCCTCCAGGACGCCCCGGGAGTACAGTTCTATGAAGTTGTTGACGTCCAGGCTGATGACGTCCGGCGCGTCGCCGCCTGCCATCATGGTGGTGATCTTATCCTGGAAGTTGTGGTAGGGAATGTTCAGCAACTCAAACTTCATGCCCGGATGCCGGCCCTCGATGGCCCGTAGGTTGTCATTGAGGATCTTGAGGATCGCCGGATCGGAGGTATAGACCGCCAGCCTCACGGGTTTGGGGCCGAGGCTTGGCATGCATCCGTTGGCACATAGAAGGACAGCCGCCGCTAGAAAAGCCAGGGAGAGTTTCCGCATAAAACCTCCGTCGAGGATGAAACGATTAGGAGTATAGCAGGCAAAAGAGCCGCCCTTCCCCAATCCTGCCAATCGAGGCTGGAATCCGTAACATGATTTTTAAACTGTAACATCATTTATTTTAGCGTTCAGTTTAGATGTTGTAGTTTAAAATAATTTTGAAACGTGTATATAAACTACACATTTTTAATCTTAAATAAACTAAATCCTTCCTAAGGTTTAATAAGGTGCTAATATGTGTAGTATGACTACACAAAATAAAAGCAAAATAAACTTAATTCTCACGGGATGGCCCCCGCATGGCGGAATGGTCACTCAAAAATGGCTGACGGAAAAGGGCGTGAGCCGGTTTTTAGCCCGCACTTATGTAAAAGGCGGTTGGTTAAAGACGGCAGGGCCGGGCGCTTTTTATAAGGCCGAAAGTAAGCCCCTTTGGCCGGGGGGCCTTTACGCCATCCAGCAGCAACTTAAACTTCCTATCCACGCCGGGGGTGAAACCGCCTTGAGGTGGCATGGTTATGGCCATACCGCTCCCATGAACTCCATACCTCCTGTGTATCTCTTCGGCCCCCAGGGGACGAAACCACCCTCCTGGTTTCTCAAATTTGATTGGGGCAATAAGATCCAATACCAAACAACGGATTTTCTCCCCTACAAAAAGGAATTGGGCTTTACCTCGGACGAGCAAGCCGGTATAACCCTGTCCTCGCCTGAAAGGGCCATGCTCGAAACCCTGCTTTTAATGCCACGAAACACAACCTTTGAAGGCGCGTCCCATTTGATGGAGGGCCTTTCTACTTTAAGGCCGGACTTAGTCACTGCCCTCTTGAGGGCCTGCCAATCCGTTAAGGTAAAAAGGTGTTTCCTATACCTAGCCGAACAAGCTAACCACGCATGGTTCCATCGGCTTAACCTTTCGAAGGTGGATTTAGGCAAAGGCAAAAGGGTGGTGGTGCCGGGAGGCGCGTTCGATCCCAAATATCAAATCACCGTTCCCGCCAGGCCGCGCGTGAATGTCCCATGAAAAACACGGGGTACTTCAAGCAAGCGAAGCTTCTTTTACAGGTATTACCCTTCCTTGAAAAGTCGGGCCATTTCGCCTTAAAGGGCGGTACGGCCATCAACCTTTTCATCCGGGAAATGCCGAGACTCTCGGTTGATATCGACCTCACTTATGTTCCCCTGAATTCCAGGGAAGAAGCCCTCGCTGAAATTTCAAGGTCACTCCGGGAATTAGCCGCCCAGGTCAGGCGGGTCTTGGGTGCCCATGTCGAGGAACAGCGATTAATCGGCACCGGCCACATTGTAAAACTCACCGTGCGGCGCCAAGAGGCCGCTATTAAGATTGAGCCCAATTTAGTTCTTAGGGGAACCATTTTCCCCCCCGTACAAGCCATTCTTTGCCGCAAAGCGGAGGAAATGTTCGAGCTTTCGGTTTCCTCGCGGCTCTTATCCTTGGCTGATCTTTACGGCGGAAAAATTTGCGCGGCCCTGGACCGCCAGCATCCGAGGGACTTCTTTGATATTCATCTTCTTTTGGCGAATGAGGGGTTAACGCATGAGATTCGCAGGGCTTTCGTAGTTTACCTCGCGAGTCATGACCGGCCCATGAATGAACTGCTTAAGCCGAAATGGAAGGATATGAAACCCGCTTTCGAGAAGGAATTCAAGGGCATGACCCTTGAACCCCTGGACCTGAAACAGTTGGTGGAAACCAGGGATAAATTATTGCGCCTGATCCATGACGGTTTGACTATGCCGGAGAAGAAGTTTTTGTTGTCCCTCAAGGATGGTGAACCGGACTGGAACCTCTTGGGATTACCGGGTATCGAGCGCCTGCCGGGTTTACGATGGAAGCTGGAAAATATCCGCCAAATGAGCGGCAAAAAACGAGAGGAGCAATCCGCTCGTTTGCGGAAAGTTTTGGGATTGTAAAACCATTAAAACACCGTTCGCAAAAAAGAACACTCAGAGGAAGCATTTGCAAACGATACTTTATGAAGAAATTTAACCCCTAAAATAAAAAAGGCACTCGACTGGTTCGATACACTCTCCGCAAAGTCGCTGTCCCCTTTTCTCCCTGCTACCCCCAGCCGGTGATCCCCCCGCGGATGAAGCCCCACAGGCATCCAGCTACGCTACCTACCTTCACTAAGCTTCAGTAGATAGGCATCTTCGTCAAACAAGCGCCAGTGGCCTGTCCTCCGTAGCTTTAGCGAAGGAGGAAAAAATTTATTCGAGGGCTGGAAATGGTTTCCTAAACCTCCCTAATATGAATGATCATTCTGAGACTGTTGAAAAAGTCCCTGGAACGGAGTTCCGGGGACAAAAAGCGTCCTTACAACAGTCTCCACCCCAAAGATTTCCGCAGGAAATGGTGGGGTTACCATGAAGGTTACGTTGAAAAATTCCATCGAAGATTGATTTTTCAACACTTTTATTCTTGGGTTAAGGAGAAAGTAAATGAACATTTTGTTATGGATTCTTCAAATCTTGCTGGCCTTGTGGAATTTGGTGGGGGCTGGGTACATGGTCGTTCATTACCAGAACCTCGCCAAGGCATGGGCCTTGAATTCTTTGCCCCAGCCGGCCTGGGTGGCTTACGGCGCGCTCGAGGCCCTGTTCGCGCTCGGCTTATTCCTTCCCAAGTTCGTTCCCTTCGCCGCCATCGGCCTGGCCGTCCTGGTGCTGTTGGGCATCGCGCTGTTTACCCAGTACACCGGGTTGGGCCTTCTCTGGGCTTTCGTGCCAGGCCTCTTGCTCGTCTTCGTGGCCTACGGAAGGACAGCGCTGAAGCCGTTCTAAGCACACCCAAAGATCATTAAGATCTTTTCTGCGCCAAAACATTATTTCATTTCACAACAGCTCCAAAAGCCGTTCCGAAACCATTTTTCCCGCTTGAAACGCCTCATAATCGACGGAGCCGGACAGTAACGGCTTCAAATCCTCGTGAAAGAAATCCAATTCCAGTTTGGCTTCCAAGTTCTTTTAAAACACGAGTTAGGCCTCATTAGGCCAGGGAGCGTTTTGTTTCCAGTGGGTGATCATGTCTTGTGGAATCATGCTTCGGGTTCCAATTCGACGTTCACCAGCACGCGCCACTTCTTATTTCGTGATGCCTTTTCAACCTTCTCGCGGGATTCGAGAGGAATCCAGGGGAGTTTCCCGGTTTTCACCCATTTAGCGAGTCCGGGAGTAAGATTCTTCCATCCAGCACGGTCCAAGAGCCATCCCAGACGACGTGCCACAAATGGATCACCGTGGCGTTTGACCGTCAATAGGAGGTTTCCGGCATCCAGTTTTTCCCCCAGCTCCGATAATACCGTAATGACGTTGTCCAACCCACCCGCCGATTTATAGAAGCGAACCAAATCCCAAGCCGTTGTTTCGGGCGTGGATACCGTTTCATATCCCGTCGGGGTTTTGATTTGTACCTTTTCCGATTTATCAAAGAGGTTTTTGCTAAAAAACCTGATTCGAAGATTGCCGATCTGAATGGGCCTTGGCCTTGGTGTCTTTGCGGGAAGCACGACCTGGAATTCTTGTGGACGATGATGGGCGGCCCCGTGGATTTGTGCCGCTGAAAGAAGCCCGACGTAATAAGGTTTTTTCTCGGTTTCCATGAAGGAATGGATGAACCAATCCGGTGGCGGGATACGGGCCGCCCGATATGGCGGGTCCACGATGACATAAAACCCGGCTTTCGGCATCGCCAACCGCGATTCCCTGACCAAACGGTAAAACGCGCGATAGGCCGCCATGGGGGAAGTCTTCAGGTGACTCTGGGCTTCCTGGCGTGTAAAGGTGTGACGCCCTTGGCTTAGTAGTTCCTCGATCCAGCGGGCGGCATATTGTCGTTTTTGCATTTTCATAACGTTTGCAAATTATACCTTTTAACGGTCATTTCTGCAAATCGTACATTTTAATGAAATGCCCCCTGCGTAAAACGGACGAAAGCGGCCACCCAAAACGGTTGAATCCGGCCACCTAAAACGGAGCAAAGCGGCCACCTGTGACGGCCCAATCCGGCCACCTTTGCCGGATAGTTTATTGAGGAGCTTTTAGGACCAAGCGACAGAGGGAATCCTTACCAAAATGGTACGGTGACTCCCCGTTGGACACTATCAACGGGAGGAACCATGCCAAGAGCAAGGATACCTATGCGCCAGATTCGTGAAGTTTTGCGGTTGAGATTCGAGAAAAACCTCAGTGAACGACAGATGGCTCAGGCCATCGGGGTTGGCCGGACAACCATCCAAGGGTTCCTCAAGAAGGCGGCTCAAGCCCAACTCACTTGGCCCCTGCCACCAGAATTGAACGATGTGCAGTTGGAGAAACTCTTTTTTCCCTCCGGCCCTTTAAAGTTCGAAAAAAACGCCTCAAGACCCTTTCCTGATTTTCTATACCTCCACAAGGAACTCAAAAAGAAAGGGGTTACCCTCCAGCTTTTGTGGGAGGAATACCAGCAGGCCAACCCTCAAGGCTACCAGTACACACAGTTCCGCGTGCATTACCGACAGTGGGAGAAGACGTTGGAGCCGGTGATGCGGCAGACCCACAAGGCCGGTGAAAAGATGTTCGTGGACTACGCCGGAATGACCATGGGTGTAGTGGATCGTCAAACCGGCGAAGTGAGGGAAGCCCAGATCTTCGTGGCCGTGCTAGGAGCGAGCAACTATACCTACGTGGAAGCCACTTGGAGCCAGGAACTGCCCAACTGGATCGCCTCACACGTAAGAACGTTCGAGTTCATGGGTGGAGTTTGCGAACTGCTGATCCCGGACAATTTGAAGTCCGGAGTTACCACCGCCCATCGGTATGAACCTTTCCTCAACCGCACCTATCAGGAAATGGCTGAGCATTACGGCATCGCCGTTCTCCCTGCCCGCCCAGTCAAACCTCGGGACAAGGCAAAAGTGGAGGTGGGAGTTCAAGGGGTAGAGCGCCGCATCCTGGCTCCTTTGCGCAACCGTACCTTCTTCTCCCTTCAAGAACTCAATGAAGCCATTTGGGAACTCCTTCAGGTCTACAACCAGCGGCCCTTCCAAAAGCTTTCTTCCAACCGCCAAACCCTCTTTGAAACCCTGGAAAAACCCCTTTTGAAGCCACTACCCTCACAGCCCTACGAATTCGCTGAATGGAAAAAGGTTCGGGTGAACATTGACTACCACGTTGAAGTCCAAAAGCATTATTACAGCGTGCCCTACCAACTGGTGCGCCAACAACTGGATGTCCGGCTTACCTCTAGTGTGGTGGAAATCTTCCACCAAGGCAAAAGAGTGGCCAGTCACGCACGATCTTTCGTTGAGCACCGACACACAACGGTTTTGGAGCATATGCCTCAAGGCCACCGCCAGTATGCCGAATGGACACCGGTGAGGTTGGCCCAATGGGCGGGTGAGTCGGGTGAAGCCACAAGGGCCGTGGTGGAGAAGATATTGGCTTCTCACTTCCACCCTGAGCAGGGTTACAGGTCTTGTCTTGGCATTATGAGGTTGGGCAAAAAATACGGCAAGGATCGTCTGGAAGCAGCCTGCCGCAGGGCCTCGAGCATCCCTTCTCCCCGTTATCACAACATCGAGTCCATCCTCAAGTTGGGACTGGATCAAAAACCCCTTGAGTCCGAACAGCCGGTATTACCCGCCCTCACCCATGAGTTTGTGAGAGGCGCGGAGTATTACCAAACTCAAAACTAAAGGAGAAAATATGTTGGCTCAACCGATGTTGGAAAAGCTGTCCGACTTACGCCTGGAAGGAATGCTTACGGCTTACAAGGAGCAGATAGAAAACAAGAACTGCAAATCCTTGAGTTTCGAAGAAAGACTTGGGCTTTTGGTGGACCGGGAGATGACGACACGGGAGAACAAAAAGCTCAAAAGCCGCCTCCGCACGGCCAAGCTTCGCTTGAACGCCTGTGTGGAAGATTTAGACTTCAAGCAACCCCGAGGGCTGGACAAAGGCCAAGTGATGTCCCTGGCTTCGTGCCGATGGATTTCAGACCACGATAACTGTCTGATTGTGGGGCCCACAGGGGCGGGCAAGAGTTATCTAGCTTGTGCCTTTGGGCAAAAGGCCTGCCGGGAAGGCCATCGGGTTCTTTACTTGAGATTCCCCCGGCTCTTTGAGGAATTGGCTGTCTCCCGGGTGGACGGAAAGTATTTAAAACTTCTTTCCTACCTGGCCAAGTTTGATCTTTTGATCTTGGACGATTGGGCTTCCATGCCATTGGTAGATGAACAACGGCGGGCTTTATTTGAGATTCTGGAAGATCGCTACGACCGCAAGTCCACTCTAGTAGCCGCCCAAATTCCGGTGGAGAAATGGCATGACGCTTTGGGAAACCCAACTCTTTCCGACGCCATCCTGGATCGTTTGGTGCACAACGCTCACAAGATCACCATGAAGGGAGAATCCATGCGGAAAACCCGAAGGGCAGGTCGAAAATAATGGGAAAAAGGATTATACGAAGGGAGGATTTAATCAAACCTTTTCAAACGAGGTTAAATTGGACTATCATCCCCTGAACTATTTGAGTTTCAACACGGAAGGATCAAATGTTTCTTCCAACATCAAGAGGATAACCCTCGTCGCTTCGCTCCGCAGGTGGCCGCTTTCATCCGTTACAGGTGGCCGGATTCGTTCCGTCTTGACTGGCCTCTTTCACCGCCATACGCAGCCCCCAAAGGAGCCTCTTTAATGAATCCTGGAACCGAGGAACTTTCGTTCTTCCAGGCCATCCGAGAACATCGGCGTTTCCGGAAGATTTCCACTCGAGGTTTCTTCTCTCACAACCTCTTTATTTCTTGCCAAGGCTTCTAAAACATATGGGGTGAACTATTGAGACTGGTTTAAAGTGATGAATGTTCCCTAATTCATGCCGAGGGGCATGAATTCAGACCCTTTTTTTACTTATGTGGACTTTGCCTCTTCCCAGGCCAGGATGGCTTTTTTCCTCGCGGTTCCCCAGCGGTAATCGCCGATGACTCCCGTTTCGCGGATCACCCGGTGGCAGGGGATGAGGTAGGCGATGGGATTTTGGCCGATGGCCGTGCCTACGGCCCGCGAGGCTTTGGGGACCCCGATTCTTTTAGCCACGTCCTTGTAGGCGCAAACCGCGCCGGGAGGGATTCGGAGCAAAGCCTCCCATACCTTGATTTGAAATGCCGTCCCTTTCAGGAGGATTTGGAGCTTGCCGCGGCCCGCTCCCGGATCGAAAAGGCGGCCTAGGACCAACCCCGTCTTTTCTTTTTCCGAGGTCAACCGGCTTTTGGGCCAGTTACTTTTCAATTCCTCAAGGGCCGGCTTATCCCCCTTATCGCCCAGGAATGAGAAACCGCATACGCCCCGGGAAGTCACGGCCACGAGGGCCTTCCCAAAGGGCGTTTCATGGAATCCATACCCGATGGACAGCCCTTCCCCTTGGGACTTGTATTCCCCAGGGGTCATGGCTTCCACGGAGACGAAAAGGTCGTGCAGCCGCCCGGGCCCGGAAAGGCCGGAATCATAAGCCGCTTCCAAAAGGCTTTGGGATTCCCGCAGTCTGCGCTTGGCGTTTCCCGCCGTCAGGTACTGTAAAAAACGCTTGGGGCTGATGCCCGCCCAACGCCTGAACAACCGCTGGAAATGAAAGGGGCTCAGCCCCACCGCCCTCGCGGTATCTTCCAAACCGGGCTGGTCGGGCCAATGGCCCTCTAAATATAGGATGGCTTTTTCAATCCGATCGTAATCGCGGTTTTTCACAACAGTCCCCTTTTCTAAAGGCTAAAGGAACTATATGGGAAAAGGAAGACAGGAGCCACCCGCTTCTTGCTTTTGGAAAGGGCAGTCAGTACCCTGGATTTTCATGGAAGAACAGCGCTGAAGCCGTTCTAATCCCAACCCAAGCCCCTTAAGATCAATGCCAAAGCGCAAAGAGTTAAAGCTATAGGAGCATAAAATCACGGAGATACCAGATTCCCGCCGATCGTACAGTCTTTTCTTGGGTATCGCCACTCGGGAATTTTTCACTTACCATTTCCCTTTTACTTGCCAAGGTGTCCAAACCATTTGACGCAAAATATTGAGGTTGGCCTAGGCTTCAGCTAGGGCATTTCTTGGAGGCGTTTTACCCTGGCCTCGAAGTCGGGATGGGTCTTGAGGATGCGGTCCAGGGGGGTCCAGCGCCTTGTGGAAAAATTGAGCTCCGCCAGCTTATTGAGGGCCGAAATGAAGGTTTCCTTTTTCTCGGTCAATTTGACGCAATAGACGTCGGCTTGGCGCTCGAAGATACGCGAGAAGAATTTGTACAGGATGCCGTAAAACAGGTAAAACCAGGCCAGAAAGAAGAACACGATCGAGATGCCCGTGCTTTGAAGGAAAGGATAGACCGCCTCGACCATCGGTTTGGTGGCGAGCGCCCAGGCAAAGACCAAAACCACATAAAACCATTGGTGCCATTTCTTGATGTGCCCGATCTCATGGGCCAGCACGGCTTCGACCTCCCCCGGCGTGAACTTTTCGATCAGGTAGTCGGTGAAAAAGATGTAACGGAAAAAGGGAAAGAGGCCCGAAACCATGGCATTAGCCGTCTTCGAGGACCGGGTCCCCATCAGCAGCACGGCCCCCACCTTGATCCCGGCCTTCTTTAGCAGCCTTTCCACCCCCTCCTGAAGAGCGGGATTCTCCAGGGGCCTGGCGCGGTAGAGAGCCCGCAGGAAGAAAGGCGATAGGGCGTATATGAAAACGAGGAAAAGGGCCAAGGCGAGGTAATAGATCAGTGATCCGACCTCCAAAAAGGGCGAGATCCCGAACCAGAGGATCATCGGGGAAATGATGAACAACTGGAACACCATGATCATCTTTAGGTAATAGGAGAAGGTCCAGGTGGTTCCCCGAAGGGCCTGGTCGATCTTAAAGACCGCGGTCCGCGTCAAGACGGTCCCCAGAACGAAGAGAAGGGCGATGAGAAACGACCAGATCATCTGGTAGAGGCTGGCTTGGATTTTGGGTGTCTTCGCGAGCCCATGAAAGGCCTTCCAGAGCGCCCCGCACAAAATCTGGTAATTATTCGTTTCTCCCGTCAACCCAGGCCCGGCGAAAAACCAGAAGACATAGGCCATGTAATACCAGTTTAAGTTCAGGCCCAGGCGGTAATAGGTCTGCGTGGCCTCCTCCCGGGGCATTCCCACTAGTTCCTTTTTCCTTTGGCGGCAGATCAGGCGGGATAAAAACGCGGGCAGGAGCAGGATCAGCAGGTAGACCGTCGTGCCCCCATCCCAGGTAAAGGCGGGGGTGTAGCTGAGGGTCTTGCCCGTGGGGGAGAGGTAGAAGGTCTCGTTCGAATCATCGGTCACCGAGGCCCAGCCTGCTGTGAAGGAATCGACTTCCTTATATTTGGGTTCAATCACCCATTGGCCCTTCCGGTCAATGAAGCCCCAATGCCCCTGGACCTTGGCCGCCGCCAGGCCTTCCTCATAGTTGTAAAGATCCTCGTAGGCGCCGGGCAAGAGCGGCTTCCCCCCCTTGTCGATGAAGAAATATTTCTTGCCCTGCACGACTTCGGCCATTCCCCCCTCGAAAGCAAAGGCCTCATCGAAGCGGGGCGGGATCATCCATTTTCCCCGGCAGTTGATGTAACCCCATTTTTCGTCTTCGTTCGCCGCTGCGGCCAGGCCCTCGGAAAAATTATTGGCGTCCGAGAAGTTAAACCCGATCACGGTCTTGCCCCGGTGGTCGATGTAACCGTACAAACCACCCTTGGATACGGCCGCCAACCCCCCGCTGAAATCGCGCGCGTCCTCGAATTGTTCGGGGATCTGGTACTTACCCTGTTCATTCAGGTAACCCCTCAGGGTTTGGCTCGCCGCCATGACCAGACCCTCGCTAAAACCAGAAAGGTTCCGATATTGGGGATAGATGACATACTTGCCGGTTTTGTCTAGGATCCCCCACCGGTCGCCCAACTCGACTAGGGATTGGCCGTGTTTAAAATCAATTACACAACTGTAGATACATGGAATGACGATTGTTCCCCGGGTATCGATGAATCCATGCTTGCATAACCGGTAGATGTCTTCCAGGCCCACGTCGGCCAGCCCCTCGCTGAAGGAATAAGCCATTTCGTATTTCGCGGGGATGAGAAGATGGCCCTGTTCGTCCATGTACCCCCATTTGCCGTTGGAAGGATCCTGGATGGGAAGGAGGAGGGGTGGGGTGGGGGCCGACCGTGCGGGATCGGCCCAAAGCGGGCAGGACAGGAATAGAAAAAAGAGTAATAGGGTCTTGTTCATGATGGGTTTAGGATAACAAAATTTTAAACGCTCCGGGTTTTTTCACTCGTACCACGCCTTCAACCCGCTGAAGCGGAGACTGATCTTGGAGATGCCATAAGGCGGACTGCATTCGAAAGAGGTAGAATCGAGTGGATTTGGGGGGGAAATAATGTCCATGTCGGGGAGCCTTTGGATAAGGTGCTTAGAAATCCCGATATTAATTTGAGTTTGGATTGAACATCGGGTGAAGGTTGGTTTTTTGGCTTGAGGTTGTTGGGGCGACCCTAAAGTGATGAATGTTGGCACCTTTGTTTTTTAAAGTTATCCTTTTCCTTTTTTAAAATCTATCGGAGAAAATATGCCAAGTGCGATTAAGTTGAATTTCTTATCAAAGAGTAAAAATGAAAATAAGTATCTTGAAATGTTTATTAATTATTACTATCTGAAATACTTTCCGTCTATTACCAGTGAAAATATTTCTAGCCCTGATTCGGATAGCAGCTCGGAAGGACCATCGCCAGATTATTACTTGGAAAAAAGCTGCCTGCTGATCGAAGTAAAAAGAATATTAGATAGACGAGACCAAGAAATAACCGCTTCCTACATTTTGAATTTAGATCGTTTAAATAAAGAATTAAGTAAAACCGATAAAAGTTTTCTAGATGATTATTACTTTGTTCGTGTTCCAATGGGCATAAGGGTGAAGCGGGGCGGTGAACAAGAAATTATTCATCAAATTTTAGAATCTATTAAATACGGGGAAAAAGAATTATTTATTCCAAATATTGGTAAATTAGATATTAAGGGGGCCTCTAAAAATTCATTGTAGAGACGGGATGAAAGCGGTACAAGGAGTAATCAAGGCGTGAAAGCGCCAAAAATTCCATGGAAGAGGTACCGCGATGGGACAAACCGGATTTTTCGACTTGGAAAACCGTTTGAAGGCGTTGGATGAAATGAAGGATCCGTTGCAAGCCCTGAACCGTGTGGTTCCGTGGGAGGATTTTCGCAGCATGTTGCGCAAGGCATTGCGCGATAAGCAGAAGAAGACCGAAGTGGGACGGAAGCCCTACGACGAAGTGTTGATGTTCAAAGTGCTGGTTTTGCAGGCGCTTTACAACCTCGCGGACGGGAGAACCCAGTTCTATATCCAGGATCGCTTAAGTTTCATGCGTTTTCTGGGGTTGGGGATGGATGGGGATGTACCGGATGAAAAGACCATCTGGATGTACCGCAACAAGCTGGCGGAAGGTGGTTGGATTGACCGTTTGTTCGAGAAGTTCAACCGGCACCTGGACAAGGCGGGGTTGAAGGCCCAGGAAGGGCAGATCATCGACGCTTCCATCGTGGAGGTTCCCCGGCAGAGGAACAACAAGGATGAAAACGACCAGATCAAGAGGGGGGAAACACCCCAGGAGTGGAAGAAGGCGCCCGACAAGCTGAAGCAAAAGGATGTGGATGCGCGGTGGATGAAGAAAAACGGCGTGAATCACTACGGGTACAAAAACCACATCAATGTGGATAGGAAGCACAAGTTGATCCGTAAGTTTGAGGTGACGGCGGCCTCGGTGCACGACAGCGAGATTTTTGAGGTGATTTTGGACGGGAAGAACCGGAAGAAGATTTGGGCGGATAGTGCGTACCGATCAGGTAAAAAAAGTAAGGCTTTGAAGCGTAAAGACTATGACAACCGGACTCATTATAAATCCAAACGGAATCATCCGCTAACGGCGTTCCAGGAGAAATTGAACAAGGCCCGGTCTAAGGTTCGGGTTCGGGTGGAGCATGTATTTGGGCACATGGAAGTGGCGATGGGAGGCAATTGGTTGCGGGTGGTGGGAAAGGTGAGAGCCCGGATGAAGATTGGAATGAGGAACATCGCTTACAATATGCAACGGTTTGCTTACCTGATGGGACGAATGCGCCCAAAGACGGTTGTTGGATAGATTTTGGCTGTTTGGAAGGTTCTGAAGGCTACTGAAAGGTTGAAAGAGAGCGAAGCAGGGAGTAAAAGCCCTCCGCATCAGTGGGTTGAATGCTACGAAACGGCTTTCATCATCTGATAGCACTTCAAACAGGAATTTTTAGAGGTTCCCTTAATAAATTAGAAAAAAAGGAGGGTCGTAAAAATGATGTCTTATTGTCTTTTGGATCTCGGACCGGAAGTGTTAATTCCGCTCAAGTAATCCGAGAAAACACTGAAGAACACATTTATCACGCAAACAAACAATTAGGAAATTATTTTAATGGTCCGGTATCAAAAAGGATTTTGTTACTTCTTAACCAGTATACCTTTGGTGACTTGGGCGATTACTTAAACGCGCTTAGTAATATATTTACTAGCCGATTAAATTATCCAAATCTGGATGAGATTTGGCTTCTAAAAAACGAACATCACGAGCTATTGCTGGAAAAGGGTTTTTTGACTGCGTATGAAGGTTTGAATTTCAAAGATTTGTTAAATCACATGGAATTGTTTAGGAAGTGGCTTTATACCTTTCACGGTCTTGGGGACGAGTTTAAAGAAAAGATATTTAAGATAACTAAAGAATTGTTTAGGAAAAATAGTCCCGAAGAACTATTTCCCGATACTGAAGATCGCCAAACAATAGTTCGCCTTGCGGATTGGTTAAATAATCAAAAAAGAATTGATGATATTTATTGGTTGGTAAAAACTTTCATAAATGACCCCGACCCAGGCGATCCTAGCGTTGACATGACGAGTGTCGGTTTCAAACATCACGAAAAAATTGTCAAAGGTGAATATGCATTTCCCATCGAAACAGTATTGGGGGGCTTAGCTTGGAGAATTGGATTTCTTGCTAACGATCAAAAATATATTTCAGAATGTTTAAGGTTCACGGAAAAATTGCTTTCCCATAAAAATCTTTATATCAAGTTCCAAGCCGTAATTCCGTTAATACAAATTGCTGGAAATCGAAATTTGCTAAGCGGGTGTAATAAATATCCCCGTCAAGGCGAGTACGCGTTATTTTCAATTTTTTCATTTCAGTATCTTGAACTTCTGAAAAAACATAGTAGTTGGAATGAACTGGCTGATCATTTGGTTAGTTTATTTATAAATTTTTGCGATTTAACAACAGAAGAAGCGATTAAAGTTTTCGAAGTTCTTCGACCATATAAAGATTCATCCCATCTTTTGCTTTTCAATGCTGTGTACCGACATCTGTCTTTTAGGAATGTGGAGGGACTTTCATTTGATCCGTCATATTTTCAAAAAGAAATGATGAGGATTTTAGCAAGTGATCAAGTAGAAGATGAAAATCTTCGGGGAGAATTGGCTTGGCAATTTTGGTCTATTCTCCACAGTAGGCCAGAAGAGTTTCATGTTTTTAGACCTTATATTGACCAACTTATGAAAGGGCCTTTTTCTAGAAGCGCTATGGATAAGGTCCAATTAATTGTTACCGATCATTTAAAAGCTGAACCCCAAATTTGCATTGAATGGTTTTCTCAAATATTGGAAAAAATCAAAACCTTTAATTCGGGCAAAGAGAAATTGCCTTTGGAGCATCTTTTCATTCTTCATTCCGAAGAGATTATTGAAGTAGTTGTAAGGAAATTCCCTGAAAAATTAATTCCTTTTATGAAAAACCTTTTTGAGATTTGGAATAAAGGGGGTTCTATTGGGCACCCCGTTCATCTGTTTAAGTTTGGAAAATCCATGAATGATTCAAAAGTAAACGAAGAACTACGAATAATTTTTGAAAAAATGGGTTCTGTAAACTCTCATTTAAAAGCAATTTCCTGGGAATCAATTTAATTCTTTAAAAAATGAGTTCTGCTTTCTTCCTTTTCCGACCGACCTTAGCTCCTGGTGACTTGCTCTCTTTTATCCAAAAAAGGGGGTCAGGCCCCCAGCACCTCAGCGGGTGGCAGTGACAATTCGTCACTTTAGGTCTTTAAGTCATTCGGGGTTTTGCACCAAACCTGGGCCTTGGTAGCTAATTAATTGGGACCTTTTTTCTTTCAAGTTGTTGTTGAGTAATTAAACCGCGCTGACACCATAACCTTCCCTAACCAACAGCCATCGGCGATTAATTTGTTCTTGTTATGAAACTCGGTCCGCCTTGGACTGCCCAAGGCCCTAACAAGAGCACCTGTATTGGCTTGACCGTTCCGCAATGATCAGTGTCGCCATGTGTTATTTCCAGGCGACGTCTCAAAAGAAATTGTCCTTAAATGGATGTCCGATAGGCGTTGTTTTCGGACCTACTGGTTTTTACAATGAAAAAGCCTTTCTCATCCCTCACTTTGAGGTTTGGTAGGCTATACCTTGGTACAGGGTTCCATCTAGCCAAAAAGACGGTTTTCATGGGCCGCAGAGGATTCAATGTCCAGCAACAGGTCGATTCAAAAATATTTCCTGCTGATTTTCTCCGCCTTGCTTTTACCGTTGGCCCGGTGCGCCTGGGCCGATGCCGCGTCAAGGCTATCCGTTCCTCCTGGATTCAAAGTTTCCGTATACGCCTCCGGCTTGGGTAACGCGCGGGGAATGGCCCTGTCCCCGGAGGGGAACCTTTGGGTCTGCGACATGAAGGGCGGGAGAGTCCTGGAGCTTTTGGACAAGGGCAATCGGGGAACTTCAGACCAAACCCGGATCGCCATCGAGGGTTTGGATAATCCCCACAGCCTGGCTTTTTACCAAGGGTCCCTCTACGTTGGGGAGACTAACCGAGTTTCCCGGTTTCCACTTGTGGACCACCGGCTTTTTAAGGAAGACGGCCAAACATTGGTGGAACTTCCCCCGGGCGGCAGGCATTTCACCCGCACCCTGGTTTTCAACCCGGATGGCAAATTATATATTTCCATCGGGAGCACCTGCGATTCCTGCGAGGAAAAGGACCCCCGTTACGCCTCCGTCTGCCGCTGCAACCCGGACGGAACGGGTTTCGAGGTGTTCGCAAAAGGTTTGCGAAACGCCGTGGGCCTTTGTGTTCGTCCCGGGACCCGGGATCTCTGGGCCTCCTGCAACGGCCGCGATTACCTGGGCGATGACCTTCCCCCTGAGACTTTTTATCTCCTCGAACAAGGAAAAGATTACGGCTGGCCCTATTCCTACACGCTGAGGGGAAAAGCCGTCCCAGACCCGGAATTGGGCCGTCACGGCGTCCGCCAGACCGGTTACCCGGTTTTTGAGTACCAAGCGCACTCCGCGCCCTTGGGGATCAACTTCTATACAGGCACTGTTTTCCCGGAAAAATTCAGGAATGGGCTTTATATCTGTTTCCATGGAAGCTGGAACCGGACCTTTCCCGTGGGCTATAAAGTGGTTTATGTGCCGTTGGACGGGAATAAAGCTGGAAAACCGAAGGATTTTCTTTGGGGGTTCCTCCAGGGGGAGGAGCGTATTGGAAGACCGGTGGACCTATTGACCGGTCCGCATGGGGAGCTCTTCGTTTCAGACGACCACGGGGAAAGAATTTTTAAAATCGTCTATTCGGGTGAACCCGCGAAAGAAAAAAACCGGTGACCCTTGCGCGGGTGAAGCCTATATCCTTCACTTCCCCGGGTTCGATGAACCCACCACGGGCGTACTTGCGGCCTCCGACGAGGCCTTGGAATTACAACACAAGTGCTTTACGCATGAACCTACAACAGGAAAAAACAACCAAATCAAGAAAAGACAAGTTAAACACCCGAAAATAGCGTCTTTCGGAGAGTCTTGCTGATTACCCTTGGCCTCTTTCATCTTTGGTTCGGAAACCGGTCCATTTGATTGGATACGGGATTTTTTATCGGACCGGGTCTTTCTTTTGACCTGGGAAGGATCAAAGTCCTTGGCCGGTTTTCCGCTTAAAATATGGTTTACCAAACCCGTGGTTTTTAGGGTTGCCAACCGGTGGGTCAAAACCACATCCAAAGCCTCATGGAATACCCTGCGAAAGTCATCAACCCGGCCTCTCAGTTCCGCCAGGGCCAGGGCGCTTCTTGAGGAGAGTGCAAAGCCGGGCTTGCCTTTGGCCGCCTTGCGGACTTTGTCGATTGCCGGCTGGTCGAAACAGTTTTTAAGGTTGAGAAGATCCGTGATTTGGCTGTCGCTTAGTTTCAGGGCTTCTTTAAGTTCAGGCCTTGGAGCGGTATATCGGCCGTTAAGATAGGCGTTCAAATCCGCAACCTGTTTGAGCCATTTCATGGGGTCTTGTTTAGATTCAGGCATATATGACTCCTTTTAATATTAAGTAACCGCCTATGCCGCTGTGGCGAGGTTACAAACCGAGCCACAAGAATTGCGTGTGTTGGTGCCCATAAAAGCACCAATGCCGGCGGGTTATCTTCCACACCAACGAAAAATAGTTTTTCACCACAGGGACACAGAGACCCAGCCAAAACTTCAATTTATTAACAAAATAATCTAGCTAAGAGGGCGGTTTTTCCTCCCTTGCCGACGGAAGTCGCCGGAAATGTGGGCGGGTTATCCTCCCATGCCGGCATATGCCACCAGTAATGTGGGCGGGTTATCCCCCCCTGCCGACACATGCCACCAGCAATGTGGGCGGGTTATCCTCTCTTGCCGACACATGTTCCCGGGAATGTGGGCGGGTTATCCTCCCCTACCGGCATATGCCCCCAGGAATGTGGGCGGGTTATCCTCTCCTGCCGACACATACCCCCAGGAATGTGGGCGGGTTATCCTCTCCTGCCGACACATACCCCCAGGAATGTGGGCGGGTTATCCTCCCTTCCGACAGATGTTCCCGGCAATGTGGGCGGGTTATCTCCCCCTACCGGTATATGCCACCAGTAATGTGGGTGGGTTATCCTCCCTTCCGACACATGTTCCCAGGAATGTGGGCGGGTTATCCTCCCCTACCGGCACATGCCACCAGGAATGTGGGCGGGTTATCCTCCCCTACCGGCACATGCCACCAGGAATGTGGGCGGGTTATCCTCCCTGCCGACAGATGTTCCCGGGAATGTGGGCGGGTTATCCCCCCCTGCCGACAAATGCCACCGGTAATGTGGGCGGGTTATCTCCCCCTACCGGCATATGCCACCAGTAATGTGGGCGGGTTATCTCCCTTTCCGCTGGGTATTACCGGCAAAACGCAAAACTAACTGGGGTCGCCACGTCGATGATCACCCTGATTGGGGTATCTTCTCGCGATGACAACTAGAAGGATTATAAAATCGGGAATTATTGGTGGGCCATCAAAAAAACCTTAAAAATGGGTAAAAGTTTGACCTAGGAAGCCAGCACAGATTTCTTATAAATCTGCGCTTGCAAGCATTGCCCTCGGCTTGTGGCCTCGGACAGCAAGCCAAAGGTTATCCAGGACAGGCCGGCAGTGTCAGCGCCCAGATTGTTGGTTTGACTGATGGGTTTACTGATGGTTGTCTGATAGGTTGACTTATGGTTGTCTAATAAATAACCAGACAGTTCAGTTTTCAGGGAATAAATTCCTGGCGTGTCCCTCTATAAGGGGAAGGACATACTGGCTTTAAAGGAATTCCCTATGCGTTATAAAATATACGTTATTTCATCCCTGGCGGCTTTATTAGCGGGTGTAGTCCTGGAATCCGGCTGTCAAAGGTCCTTTTCCCAATCCCCTTCTTCTCCCATTCTGGCGGATACCTCAACCCCCACCCAGGTCTTACCGACGGTTTCTACCACCCCTATACCCCAAACCTCAACCTATACCTTCACCGCTTCGCCAACCCTAACTTCTACTTCCTCACTCCTAACTTCCACTTTTACCAATACCCCCACGTCCGTTCCTCCCGCTAATACCCCTACCCAAATGGCTACCCCCACCTATAGCTTCACCGCCATACCGACCGATTCGTCGACCCCTAGCGAGACATCCTCCCAGACGCCTATAGCCACTTTGACATCGACTGGGACCGCCTCCTTCACGGAAACGCCAGTCCCGGCGACACCGACCTATACCCTCACTTCCCTTCCCCCGGCAAATACCAATACGCCCACCTATACTTCGACCTATACCGCCACGAATACAGCCTCACCCACGGATTCGGATACCACGACTTCTACTTCGTCGCCTACTCTCACCGCCTCGCCTACCGTTACGGTCACGAACACCTTTACCGCCACCCCAACCGGGACCCTGTCTTTTACCCCCAGTTCCACCGTGACATCCACGGACACCGTGACATCCACGGCCACCGCGACAGTCACTTCCACCACGACAATGACGGCGACCCTGACCTCTACGCCGGGCCCCCTCGGCTGGGTCGAGGCCACCGCCTCCGCGGCTTTCGGGGAACGGATGTTCTCGGGAAGCCTGGTTTACAACAACAAGATGTGGCTCATCGGGGGCGGGACCGATTGCTCCATACAAGGGGGTGTGAAAGCCGACGTCTGGTCCTCTTCCAACGGCGTGACCTGGTCCCAAGCCGTCACCAACACGCCTTTCGGCACCCGTTGGAGCATGGGAGCGGTGGTTTTCAACAACCAGATGTGGCTCATCGGCGGGATCGTCACGGGGGGCTACGGCAACGACGTCTGGTCCTCCACCGACGGGGTCCATTGGACCCAGGTCCTGACTGCCGCACCCTTCGCGGCCAGGCAAAGTTTCGGCTGCGTGGTCTTCAACAACAAGATCTGGGTGATCGGCGGGGACAACAACCTGGGACTGGGCGCCCTCTCGGACGTTTGGAGCTCGCCCGACGGCGTGAACTGGACCCCGGAGGGCAATTTCCCCTCGCCCAGGACCGGCGCCTCCTGCGTGGTGTTCAACGGGGCCATTTGGGTCATCGCCGGCGGAACCGCTTATGCCGACCCTTCCGCGGGGGCCGACGCCTACCTGGTGAACGCGATGAACGACAGCTGGTATTCCACCGACGGGCAGAATTGGAACCAGGCGGCCGCCAACGCGGGCTTCAGCGGGCGGGTTTACGCCGCGGCCCAGGTTTTCAACAACCAGATATGGCTGTTGGGGGGCGCAGGCAGCCCCTACTTCCCGACCATTCCCAACACGGGCGTGGATGACGACGTGTGGGTCTCCAGCGACGGGACGAACTGGACCCAGGCCTATCCCACCCTTCCTTTCGCGGAACGCTTCGCGGCCGGGAGTTACGTGTTCAACAACGAGTTTTGGGCCGCGGGAGGATGCGCCTTCGTCCCGGGCGGGGCCTCCTATTACGCGGATGTTTGGCGCAACCCGTGACTAAGCGAACATAACGATAGGGGCTGTCCGAACCGGCCCATTCATTCTTTCAAGAGTGAATTGGCGCGTATTCGGAATCGTCGCATAAAAAAAAGGCCGGACCCCAAAGGGATCCGGCCTTAAATTTATCAGGCTGCTGAAAAAGTAAAAATAGGCCCACAAAGCAACCTGCGACCCCAAAGATTCCGCAGGCTTTGGTTTGAGGGTACATAGGGGATTTACCCTATGAGCGCTGTTGAATCGTGGGGTTTCCGCAAATGTCGTCAGCTGAAAAAGTCCGCTTTTGGGACTTTTTCAGCACCCTGTTAGGGTTTTTTAGTACATCAGCCAGGCCATGGCCATAAAGGTATTGTTATCGGATGCGTTTCGTCCCAATCCGTCGTAATTCGTGGCGGCGCCGTCGAACTTATCGTACATGGTGTATTGCAGTGAGAACTTGGTGTTGTACCAGGGTACGTAATTGGCCTCCAGGATCCATCCGGCGCTGTCCGGCACGTTATTGGCGAGCGTGGCGTACAACTCGGAATCCGCCGAGCCTGTCGTGGTGAAATAGCCCACGGTGGCGCCGAGCTTCCGGTCATAGTAATAAGTGGCGTCCGCGTGCAGGGATTGGAACGTATCCTTGGCGTTCGCCGCCAATCCGTTGAGGTTGGAGAAATTCCAAGTCTGGTTTTCCGAGATATAGGTCCCCTTGAGGGTCAGGATATGCTCCTTTCCCACGTACTGGTATTGTCCGTCCACCGCGAAGTCGGAAATCTCGTCGGCGGAGCCCAAACTCGGGTCAACCCCGTCGGGATAAGTGTGAGTGTCCAGGCCGTAGGCCCCCACCTCGATGGAATTCTGTCCGAAATCCTTGGTCAAGGCCACCCGCCAATAGGGCGCGAAACCCTGGATGTCAGCCGCCGCAGGCGTTCCCTGGGGCGCTGTTCGGTAAGCGGTAATCTCGGCGTACAGGAGCTGGTTCCAAAAGGCATAGACCCCCAGTCCTCCGACCGATTGTCCCAAACCCTCGATTTGGGTGCCGACTGAGGGCGTGATGGCCGTGTTTCCCGTGGCGTAGGGAAAACCCCAGGCCGGGACGCTGTTGAAAACGTCCTGCACCGTCGGGTTGTTATTGAGCGTCATCCCCAGCACCAGGTCGGTATTGGCGACTTGGAAACGGTCCGCGACGCGGATATCGGTGTTGTCGATCCCAATGGTTCCCGAGCCCGAATCATAGGTGATCTGGGCGAAGGCCCCGAGTTTGGGGGCGATGGCACCCGCGTAGAAAAGGCTCAACTGGCTCGGAAATTCCAATTGGCCGTTGTTGTCAGACCCGTTCGCCACGTTTCCTGAAAGGGGGGTCTTGGTGAAGGTATCGGCCACCTGAAGCATGGCGGAAATCGGGGGCGTGTTGCTGATGTTGAGCCTGTAACCCGTCTCGTCCGCCCCGTCCTTGAGGGAATCGGAGTTGTTCGTCGTGTAGCCGTTAAGCTTGAAGGTCCTCCCGTAGGTCGTCAGTTCCGGAAAAACCGTGTGGCAGGCCGAGCAGGACATGCCTGTCTGCCTCGCGAAACTCGGCAGGGCCTGGGCCGGGCTGGCGCCCATCCACAACCCCAGGATCACGGCGACGGCGCCCAAAACCGCCTTCATATCATTCTTTGCCATTTCACTCTCCTTATTTTAATACTTCCAACCAAATCCAAGATTTCACCACAGGTTGCTTCGCAACCACAGAAGTTCATTGCGGATCATTTCCAAAATTCAAACGATGAAACTCTCAACAGCTCCTCGCTGGGAGTTTTTATTCCCCCCAGCCCTTGTGCTCCTCGAACTTTTGCTTTGAGACGAGGAAGGCGATGATCGAGTTGATCTGCTCATGGTCCAGATTGTCCTTCCAGCTGGGCATGAAGAGGGGCGGCTCAGGCCCCTTCGGGTCCGCTTTCAGGGGAGGGCTTCCCCCCTCGATGGTCTTCAGGACCGACTGGTACTGGGCGAAAGACAGGGGCCAATTGGACAATCCGGGGGCCGGTTTGTCCTTCGCGGGTCCGTTCTTCTCTTCCAGCGCCTTCGTGAAGGCATCCGCCTCGTCCTTGCTTTCCAGCGACAGCTTGGCCGCCATCGTGTCCAG
This sequence comes from candidate division FCPU426 bacterium, assembly GCA_963796105.1. Classification (GTDB taxonomy): domain Bacteria; phylum Oederibacteriota; class Muellerivitia; order Muellerivitales; family Muellerivitaceae; genus CAWCKJ01. The sequence continues at coordinate 1,191,454 of CAWCKJ010000004.1, read as the reverse complement.
GGCCGGCACGGTTCCCCTGGCGTAATTGAAGTTCGGCACGCCCCCCGCGCCGTCCTCCCCGTGGCAGGTGACGCAGCCGCGGGTCTGGAACAGGAAGTGCCCCTTCTGGGTGATATCCGTGAAGGAGGGGATGGGGGACGTGATATTGGCCATGCAAAGGGGCTCGTTGATGATGGGGACGTTCTTGGGATCGACCTCTTTCCCGATGGCCACCAATCCCCTCATGTTCAGCATGTGGAAATGGCAGTCCCCGCACACCGCCGTGCAGTAATAGGGGTAAATTCCCTCCTTGTCGGCCTTGAAGTTCACCACCTCGGTATGGCCTGGGACCAGCTCGATGGGCCCGATGCCCAGTTCCGGCATGTAAAAGCGGTGGACAACGTCGGCGCTTCGCAGGATCAGGCGAACCTGCTGGCCCGCCTCCAGGCGGATTTCCGCCGGCTTGAAATCGCCCTTCCAATAGTTGGCGCCCGTGACGTCGTCCTCCGTCCAGATGCCGGTGGAGGCCACTCCGGTCAGGACGATGGTCTTGACGTTATGCTCCCCCGCCAATCTTTGCCTCTGGTACCAGAAAGGGACCACGGCCACGGCGGCGAGGCCCGCCAGGGTCGCGGCGATGGAGATCAGCTCCCGGATTTTCATGGTTTCCTCTTTCTCAGTTCACGTAGAGTTGGATGAAAAGAAGGACGATGGCCGTGTAAAAAACGGCCATGGGGGCCGCGAACCGCACCTTGGCCACGGCGTCCTCGTAAACCTTCCCCGCCTGCTTGAAGGTCGATTTCAGGGTCAGGATCAGCCCGATGGCCATGATGCCCACCTGGATGGCCGGCATGTACTGCGGGACGATCGGGAACCAGGGGGTGTGGGCCGTGTGGAAAAGGTCCCAGCCCCATCCGAAGGGGTCGGAGAGGGTGACGAGGATGTAACTGCCGTTGATGAAGATCAAGGGAAGGCTGAAGGCGATCCAGGCCAGCAGGCCCAAGGGCACCAGGGGGTAGGCCATCAACAGGAATGATTCCTTCCAGGGCTTGGGAGGCGCGCCCGCGGCCTTCCGGGATATCCAGTGGAAGAGGGAGAATATGGACGGAAGAACGGCCATGGGAAGGCTCCAGAGGACGAGGGCGTAGCACATAAAGGCCCCCGCGCCCTTCCCGCTCTCGGTGAAGTTGGCCAGGTCCTTGAAGATGCCGTAGGGGCCCAGGTAAATGACGCTGTAGGCCAGGGCCAGGCAGAGCATGATGAAGGCCTTCCAGGCCTCGTCGTATCCCTTGAGCTTGGTGTCGGTGGCGAAGGGCCGCAGGCGCACCGTCATGTTGTCGTGGGGGCAGGACTTGACGCATTCCATGCACATCCCGCAGTAGTTGTTTCGCTCCATCTTGCTGGGGAAATTGAACCAGGGACAGCCCCATCCCCTCTCGCTTCCCACCAGGCAGCTCTTGTCGTGGCACTTGAGGCAGACGTCCGCGTCCTTGGACCTCACCTCCGCCATGGAGCTCATCGAGTAGAGGCTCAGGAACCCGGAAACGGGGCAGACGTAGTTGCAGAAGGCCCTCTGCCGGAAAATGAGGGGGAGGATGGTGGCGATAACGATGAGGGTTCCCAGCACGATCACGCTGGCCAAAGGCCTGGTCAGGTAGAAGGCGCTGAAGGTGCAGAGGCCCAGGAAGCCCAGGTTCTGCATCCAGATGTTGGAGAGGGCCTTGGGCCAGCGCAGGTTGAGGCCAAAGTAGCGGTTGACGCCCACCTTGACGCCCCTGGCCCCGGGTGTGGCCATCTTGGGGGTGGTCAGGGAGCCCCGCTGGATCCATTCCCCGAAGAAGGGGAAAGGGCAGACGGTGCACCAGACGCGGGAAAGAAACGGCACCATGGCGCTGATGAGGAGGAACCACCAGAAGATCCACACGAAGACGATCAGGATGTTGCGGTTGCCCACGGGCGTTCCCCAGATTCCCGCCATCAGGAAGAGGATGAAGAAGATGAGGTTGGGAAGGACCACCGCGAACTGGAACCAGCGCTGTTTCACCAGCCACTTGAGCGGGGGAAAGGCCTTCAGCAGGTCGATGCGCCATCCCTCCAGGGGAGGCGGGGGGGACAGGGGCGTCGGGAGGGACCGCGCCACGGGCGCGGGATTCGGCAGGGGCTGGATCGGTATCTCGGGATTCACGGCTTCGCTCACGGGTTCTCTCCTATATGATTTTGTTTTCCAGCCAGGCCGCGTGACTTCCCTCGATATCGGCCAGTTCCTTGAACAGGGTCACAAGTTCCTGGTTCTTCACGACTCTCGCGGCGTTGTCGTAAAAATTTTTGGCCCTTTTTTCGGCCTCATACACGAGCTGGTAAACCTTTTTCGCCTTCAGGCTGTCGAAGATGAGGTGCTCGGAATCGTCGAAGTCCAGGGCCTCCACCACTTCCTCCACGTCGAAAGCGTTGATTTCGGGGAGGGGCTCCTTGAACAACTTGTTGTACTTTTGCAGAAGGAGCTGGCCGTGCCGGTTCTCCTCCAGGGACATTTCCTCGAAGTTCAGGGAAACCATTTCATCGTAGCCTTGGAACATCCCGGAGAAGTTGTGAAGGGCCATCTGGTTTGATTGCTCGATGGAGACGGCCAAGGCCAGCATTTCCCGCGGGGTGAGGTCCTGGAGTTTTCTTTTCACGAGGCCGCCTCCTGGGGGACCTGGATTTTCCTGGCGGGCCAGGCCAGGACGAAACCGGCCAAGAACAACCCGGTCATGAGCCCCGAGGCCATTCCGAAGAGCGAGTTGGGCTTGACGATCATCACGCCCATCATGAAGGGATGCATGTAGCCGCAGGTCATGGAACAGCGGTACCTGAACTTGCCCCTTTGATCCGCCTTGAAGGTGATTTCCTCTGCCGGAGTGAAGGAGGCGGTCGCGGAGGGATGGCGGAATAGGATGCCCTGCTTGCCCGCCTCGGATAAGGCGTCGATGTCGTAGCCTTCCAGGAAAAAACCATGGGTCACGTCCCGGGAGGAGAACTTGATGTGGACCTCGTCCCCCTGGTTGACGGTGATAACAGGGGGGTCATAGGCGTACTTGTGGGCCACGATGTCGAAATCCCTGCGCTGGGGGGCCTCCGTAGGCGGAGGGGTCATGAAACCCGGAAGCAGGGCCCCGGCCGCCGTGATGAAGACGGCCAAAACCCACTTTCCCTTGTTCGAGAAATTCATGGACCCTCCCCCGGCCCTTAATTTGGATGTGGTTTCTATTTCTTGTGGATGTCGATGTCGGCGGCCGTCGCGGCGCCGTCGGCCACGGTCACTTTTTGGTCCGCGGCAGTCAATTTGCCGTTCCAAACCTTCAGGGTGTAATCCCCCGCCGGAACGCCCGCGATCGAGTACTTGGCGTATTGCTTCTTTTCCTCGTTGTTGGTCACGAGGGAGGCCGTGGTGAAATAGGGCGTGTCAACGACGACCACGAAAGCGCCCATCTCGGGATGCAAGCTGCAAAGCAGGGGGGCGACCCCCGCGGTATCGAACTTATAACTCTTGACCGCGCCCTTGCCCCATTGGCCCAGGTCGAAGGAACAGCAGGCGGCCGGGGAGGAGACGTTGTGGTTGACGGAATCGTTGTTCAGGAAATCCACGGTGGTTCCCTTTTGCACGGCCAGCACGCGGGGGATGAAATTGAGCTTGGTTTGGTCCATCTTGGCGTGCTCCGCCGGGGCCGTGAAGGCGGTCTTCGCCGCGGGCACCAGGTACACCACCACGTCCTTGTCGCTCTTGGCCCCCGTGGTTTCCACGTAGGCTTTCTTCACGTGGATGGCCCCGGAGACGCTCCCTCCCCCGTCCGCGAACGCGAAGGAGACCAGGAACAATCCCAGGCTCAAGCCCAGGGCCGCCTCGCCGATCAAAGCTCTTGAAAATATTTTTCTCCCGGCCCGGACCGGATTTTTTTTACTCGACATTTCGCTCTCCTTTTACGATTCAAGATAAGATTGGACCTGCCGGACTCACGCGTGAAAATTTCCTGAGAAGTGAAGTTACTTTCGGTTACCTCATTTAATCTTTTCACACATGCTCGTGAATGGATTGTCAGTCGCGCCGGTTTTTATTGCAAGACCCCGGACCTTTTTCCGGGAAATAATTTTCGTCCCTGCGAAGGAGTGACTTTTTTATGACATCATTCTTTACTAAATAGTACAGATTTAATTTTGGTTTTCCGTGACTTAGATCACGGCTTGGAGAGTGGATAATTGAATCGGGTTACCCAGCGGGTACTTGGTTTTAATTCGCGCGACGAACTTGGCGGGTGGAATTTAAAACCGGGAAAAGGATGGCTTTCAAAAAATCAACGCGAGGGTTTGACTCAGTTAAAATCTAGGCTTGATAAGGCGGGAGAAACTTACTGCGGAAACTGCTCCGGCTTTGGATGGATTTAATTTTTTTAAGTCGAGCCCTGGCCCAACTGCTCCTGGGTCTGCATGGTCTCCACGTTCGTGGCCAACATGCGGGCGTTGGAGTTGAAGCTACGCTGAGCCTGGATCAAGGTCACCATCTCGGTGGTCAGGTCCACGTTGGACTGTTCCAGGGTCCCGCCCTGCACCAGGCCGAAGCCGTTCTTGCCCGCCACGCCCATTTGGAATTCCCCGGTGTTGGCGGAAGCCGCGAAATAATTGCCCCCCACCCTCTCCAGTCCTTCCTCGTTCTGCACGTTGGCCAGGGCCAATTGGGCGAGGGGGGCTTTCTGCCCGTTGGAGAAACTGCCCAACAGGGTCCCGTCCTCCTGGAATCCCAGGCCTTGAAGGGTCCCGTCCGCGTAGCCGTTCTGCGAGACGGCCGCGGCAGTCTGCTTGGGCACATAGGTGCTGACCCCGTTGATGATCTGGTAGCTTCCTTCCCCGTCGCTGTAGAGCCCGTTACGCCGTCCCGTGCCTAATACCCCGTAGGACCCGAAGTTCAGGAAGATAGCGTCGATTCCCGCGCCCTGTGTGGGAATAGGCGACGCCGGCGGGTTGACATTGAAAGCCGGGATATAGATCCGGGGCACCGTCATGAAGTTGGGGACGCCCGGAGGGGTGTTATCGGGCCCTCCGCTTCCCCCGCTGGAAGCCAGGGAGCCGTCAGTATTGAACCAAACGAAATCCCCCATATAGACGTTGTTATTGATCCCTCGGTCATAGAGCCAATTGTTGAATTCCGGCAGGTTATCGCCCTCGACGATTCCCGTCCCGCCCAGGAGATTCGAGGTTTTCACCGGAACCCCGCCGGTCGTGTCAAAAGCGTACCAGGCGTAACAAACCTGGTTGGGCCCGGCGGGATTATTGATTCCCGCCGCGCCCAAGTCGTCGATTTGGTAGAACTGGATGGTGATATTTCTCGGGTTACCAAGGGAATCGTAGATCTGGATGGAGGCCTGGTCCGCCGGTGTGATGGGTGGGACCTGGTCCCAGGCGTATGTCCCCCCCAATCCAATCATCCCGCTCAGGCTGATCCCCCCGTTCAGGATGGGAAAAGCCGTGGTCGCGGAAAGGTTACCTTCCTGCTGTAATGCGAAATCCTGCCCGAAGTTGGGGTAACCCCCGCCCTGCAGGGCCGTCGGAACCAGGCGGGTCGGGTCCATCGCGATTCCCGGGGGGAAGAAATAGGCGTTCCACGCGACGGGAAGTATAGGATTCCCGCCAGGAGCTAAGTCCGTGATCCCGCCGGGATTGGATGCCTGCTGGAAAGAGTCCAGGTTGCCCTGGAAAGTAACCTCGGTCGTGGGTTGGGCCGGCAGGGTCATATCGGGATTGACCTGGATATTCGTGATGCTGGCGGGGTTGCTGGAATCCACCGTCAGGGACGCGCTGATAGTCACGGCGGGCGAACCGGGAACATTGGAGGTCGAGTTGATGACGGTGTCTTCCTGCGTCAGGGAGGCGCTGTAGCCCTGGATCAGCCCCCCGTTCTGGTCCACCAGGTTTCCCTGGCTGTCAAAGGTGAGGTTGCCCGCGCGGGTCAGGTAGGTCTGGCCGTCCTTCTTGGCGATGAGGAACCCGTTGCCCTGGATGGAGACATCCAAGGGGTTCCCTGTGTCTTGGGTCGCGCCCTGGGTAAAAAGTGTGTCGATGGACTGCATCCTGGTGCCCAGCCCGACCCCGACAGGGTCGGTGCCGCCCGAGCCGGCGGAAGGATTGTCCGCGGAGCCGCCGAACAGGCCCTGGTCGAACTGGCTGGCGAACTCCACGCGGCTTCCCTTATACCCCACCGTGTTCGCGTTGGAGATGTTGTTCCCGATCACGTCCAGCCAATTGCTGTCGGACTGGAGACCCGAAACGGAGCTAAACATCGAGCGAAGGCCCATGGATTTCCTGTTGATCTAGTGATTCACTCCGGGACTCATTGAGTGCCGGTCATCCGCAAAAAAATGATTCCTGAGGAGTTGGATAGGCATGGTCGGAATGGGTTTAGGTTAATAAAAACAGGGGGTTATTTTACGATAAAATTGTCGGAAAAATAACGGTAAAAAAAAATCGGAAGGCGCCAGGAAAAACCTTTTATTAAGGGCTTTTTTTACCAGGCATAGGCCTTGGGCGCCGCGCCCCCCGGCCCGGGGAAGATGGCGTCGATTTTCTTGAGAGTATCCGCCGAGAACTTGATCTTGAGAGCCCTCTGGCATCCCTCGAGCTGGGCCATGGTTCGGGGCCCGATGATGGGAGCTGTCACGCCCTCCCGGCTCAACAGCCAGGCCAGGGCCAGGTTCGCCGGCTCCTCGCCCAAACGCGAGCACATTTTTTCCCAGGCCGAGTACTTAAGGTGGTTCTCCTTCAGTTCCTTTTGCACCCTCGGGTCCTGGCGCCGCCCTTCCTTGACCTTTTTCATGACGCCGCCCAGCAACCCTCCGGCCAGGGGGCTCCAGGGAATCACGCCCAGGCCGTAGGCACGGCAGGCCGGCAATACTTCCAGCTCGACCATGCGGGTCTTGAGGTTGTAATGGCTCTGCTCCGAGACCAGGCCCATGAAATGCCGGCTTTTGGCCGCTTCGTTGGCCTGGACGATGTTCCAGGCCGCGAAATTACTGCTTCCCACATAGAGCACCTTTCCGGAGCGGACGAGGTTTTCCATGGCCTGCCAGACTTCCTCCCAGGGCGCCTCCAGGTCCACATGGTGCATCTGGTAGAGGTCGATGTAGTCCGTCTTCAGGCGCTTCAGGCTGGCCTCGCAAGCCTTGGTGATGTGGAGCGCGGACAACCGGGAGGTGTTGGGCCAGTCGCCCATGTCCCCGTAAACCTTGGTGGCCAGCACGGTTTTTTCCCTGCGGCAGCCCCCCTGGGCGAACCAACGCCCGATAATCCGCTCGGTGACTCCCTCCCCTTTTTTCCAGCCGTATACGTTGGCCGAGTCGAAGAAATTGATGCCGAGTTCCAGGGCCTTGTCCATGATGGCGAAGCTGCCGGCTTCGGTGGTGACCGGCCCGAAATTCATCGTTCCCAGGCAGAGGCGGCTCACGGAAAGCCTGGCTCGTCCTAATCGGGTGTATTCCATGGATGGCTCCTTAAATAAGAATTACAAACAAAAGTTTTTCACCACAGGCTGTCTACGACAGCCACAGAGTACACAGTAGGAAAAACCACATTGTTTTAACGGCTTAAACCTAACGACACCTTCTTTGGGTATGAAGCGCCACAGTATTAACAAGAATGATAAACAAAAAGTTTTTCACCACAGGCTGTCTACGACAGCCACAGAGTACACAGTAGGAAAAACCACATTGTTTTAACGGCTTAAACCTAACGAAACCTTCTTTGGGTATGAAGCGCCACAGTATTAGCAAGAATGATAAACAAAAAGTTTTTCACCACAGGCTGTCTACGACAGCCACAGGGAACACAGTAGAAATAACCAAATTTTTATCAACTTAAACTAACGACAACTTCATTGGGCGTGAAGCGCCACAGTTTTAACAAGAATGATAAACAAAAAGGTTATTCACCACAGGCTGTCTACGACAACCACAGGGAACACAGTAGAAATAACCAAATTTTTATCAACTTAAACTAACGACAACTTCTTTGGGCGTGAAGCGCCACAGTTTTAACAAGAATGACAAACAAAAGGTTTTTCACCACTGGCTGTCTACGACAGCCACAGGGACACAGTAGAAGTAACCAAATTTTTATCAACTTAAACTAACGACAACTTCTTTGGGCGTGAAGCGCTTCAGTGTTAAAGCGTAATTTTGTTTCTTAATCCCATGAAGCCCATTAATTTTTGGCGAACTCGGCCATCCGGAACATTTTTCCATGGCCCGGATACACGGCCTCGATTTTAAGCTTCTTGAGCTTCTCGACGCTGGACGCCAATTCAGCCTCGTTTTCCACGATAAAGGTCACGTCGGGTTTTTTCCGGTTCTGGAGGATGTCCCCGCAAAGGAGCTTTCCGTCCGGGGTCAAGACCACGATCGAGCCCTTGGTGTGCCCCGGCACGTGGATCACCTTGGCGTCAAAGCCGAAATCGCCCAAATACCGCCCGTCTTCCAGCAAGAGATCCGGCTTGAAAATCTCATAGGGGTTCTTCCTCAAATAGCGCCCGATGAAAAGCTTGAACATGATCGTCATAAAAATTTTATGGAAAAAGGAGGTGATCTTTCGGTCCATCTTCATTTGACCGCTGGAGCACATATCCGCGTCGCCTGGGTGCATGGCGATTTTCGCGTTGTATTTCCTCTGAAGGTAAGCGCAGTTGCCGGAATGGTCGATGTCCCCGTGCGTGAGGATGACCAGCTTAAGGCCTCCCTCGGCGCAGCCCGCCTCCACCAGGGCTTTCTCCACCGCGGGGCGGTGGGACGCCATGCCAGTGTCGATGAGGATAAAACCCCGGTCTGTTTTCACCAGGTAGCAATTCACCATGCCCAAGTCGATGGTTTGTATTTCCTGCGGCATTGTTTCTCCTTCAGGGGATTTCCAGCCAAAAGCCTTGACCCGAAGCCGTGGGACAAAAATATCCCTTGAGATTTTAATCCGGCTGAAAGAATCGGGTTCCCGGAAAAACTAAAACTTATCCCTGTGGACGATGTCAGACAGCGCCCGGCGCGAGGTCGGGGGCGGGTCCCCGCCGATATAACCCAAGGGAATGACGGCCACCGGCCGGAGGTATTCCGGCGCCTCGATGATCTTGCGGACCTCTTCCTCGTTGAAGGAACCCACCCAAACGGTTCCCAATCCCATGTCCGCCGCGGCCAGCTGGGCATAGGCCGCGGCAATGGTCGCGTCCTGGATGCAGTACAAGTTTTTCCCGCGCGCTAAGTGTTTTTCCGAGCTTCTCTTCTCGTTCGCGCAGAAAACCACCGCCAAGGGGGCTGGCTTTACGAAGGTCTGGTCCGGAACGGTCTTCCACAACTGGTCCAGGAGATAGGCGTCCTCCACGACGATCATCTCATAGCCCTGGGTGTCCCCGGCCGAGGGCGCCTGGTTGGCGGCCGCCAGGATTTTTTCCAGTTTTTCGTTCTCGACTTGCTTGGGCAGGTAGGTGCGAATGGACCTTCTTTTTTTGACAGTTTCGAAAAATTCCATATTTTTCCCCTTTCAGATGATTCCTATAAAAAACTCACAACAAAAAGGCTTTCACCACAGGCTGCCAAAGGCAGCGCACAAAGGCACAGAGATGAAATACCCCTTAACCACAGGAAATTAAAACACCTCAACTTGTAGCGGGAAGCAACATTATCCTAAATCAGTAATTTGTTAGCGATTCTAAACTAATTAATTATACTTCTGCGCATTCAAAGCCAATCAATTAAAACCAAAATTCTTGTGGTGGTGTTTTAAGGAAACTATGGCGGACCTTGGCGGGTTGTTAATGCCAAGCGGCCATGGGGTGAGGTTTCGCCCCAAGGCGATTTTTTAACGGGTCACCAGGACCTTGAGAATCCTGGAGGCCTTGACCGGGCCTGTCACTTGGACCCTCAGGTAATAAAGACCGTCGGCGACCGGTTTCCCCCAGGCGTCTTCCAGCTTCCAGGCCAGGGCCGCGGGACCGCCCTGGATGGGTTGGGTCACGTCCAGGATCTTGCGGAAAGCCGTGGTGAAAACGCTCCATTCCACCGTCGAGCCGGTTGGCGCCAGCAATGGGATGGTGAGGGGCCCGGGACCGGCGGGGTTGGGAAAGGGCGGTCCGATGACCACACCCGTCGCGGCCGGCGTGGAAGAGAAAGTGGGGGTGAAGGTCTCAGTAGGGGACGCGGTAGGGGTCAATGTATTCGTGGACGTCGCCGTCCAAGTATCCGTTGGGGTTGGTGTATTAGTGGGACTAGGTGTGGATGTGGACGTGAAAGAAAAGGTCGGAGTAGGGGTTGGAGTCGCGGTGGATGTGCCTGTATCCGAGGGTGTAGGCGTCATCGTCAATATGGGGGTATCCGTCGGGGTATTCGATGGCGACAGGGTTCCTGTCGGGCTTTGAGTAGGGGTTCCCGTGGAGGTCAAAGTGACCGTGGGAGTCGGACTTGGAGTGGCCGTATGGGTGGGAGTGGCTGACTGGGTAGGTGAGGCGGTCGGGCTATTGGTCGGGGTCAAGGACAGGTTTGGCGTGGGTGAGTTGGTGGGAAGCGTGACGGGCGTGAAGCATGCCAACTGGGGCTTCTGGTACCTTCCCGCGGGATTGGCCGGGGCGGTCGAGACATAGAGCCAGTTCGAATCCACCGCCACCCCGCCGGTGCTGTTCCCGCTCCCGCTTGGATTGCATTGGAACAACAGCGTCCAAGGCGTCGTGGATTGGTCGAATATGAAATAACCGGCGTAATCGCTCCCCACATGGACATGGTTAGTTCCCGGTTCCAACGCCATCTGGTCGAAAGCGGCCCCGGTCGTGGAGGTGTAAAGCGTGTTAGCGTAGGCGTAATGGACCCCGTCGGTGGTCGTCCAACGGACGATGCGGGCGTTCGAGTTGTCGGCGATGATGAGGTCGTTTCCCTCCGGCAGGACGTTATAGGGCTTGTTGAAAAGCGTGGCGCCCGTCCCCGACACGTTGGGGGTGCCCAGGGTGGCCACGCAACTGTATTGGTTAGGGGCGCCTTCCACGAACTTTTTCACCGTGTAATCATCGGTGACGTACACTCCCCCCGAGGCGTCCGCGGCCATACGCACGGGGTGGACCACGCCGAACGCGGTCACGGGCGCCCCGGCGCTGGTCATGTCCAGCTTCACCACGTTGCCCCCGTTGGTGTTGCCCACGAACAGGTAGTGCCCGTCGGGGCTGAGCGCGCAGCCATAGGGGTTGGACATCCCGCCGTAGGGATTGTCCGCCCCGGCCCCCCTCAGGTTCGCCACCCAGGCCCCGGTCGAGGCGTTGTACTGCTCGACCCGGCTGTTGTTGATGTCGCAGATGTAAAGGTACTCGACGCCGTTCGTCGTGCCGAGGGCGATCTGGCCCGCGCCGTTGACAACCCCATTTCCCGTCCCGGACCCGTTTGTCCCGTAAACCAGTTGGGTGACGGGGCAGGCGCAGGGCGTCGGGGTAGGTGTTGCCGTGGCGGGTAATTCCGCCGCGAAGGGTTTCCAGTAGACCAGGACGTGCTCCCGGTCGGGGTCCGCGAGGAACAGGTTATCCTGGCTGTCGAAAGCCTGTGAGTAGCCGCCCATGGATTGGAAATCGTTCATGAAGGTCGTGGGGGAATTGAAATTCAGCAAGGGGTAGTAGAATACGACGGGCCACCGGGAGCCCGTGTAGCCCATGGTGCCTACCACCATCACGTTGTCGTCCGAGCGGAATGCCGGTTCCCAGGGGCCGCAGGGGCTCAGGCTGGGATTGCCGAAATTGGCGCAGCTGCCGCTGAGGTTCCCGTTTTCCGCGTAAACGTTGGATGCGGCTGGGTCGAATAGGCATGCCGTACCGTTGTTTTGGACCGAGGACGCGCTGAACTGCAGGAGCCTGCCGTTCCCATTGGCCTCCAGGGAGAAATCCGAGACGTAAAAGTTACCGTGGTGGTCGAAGGCCACCGCGCCGGGCTGATTAAGGGTCTTCGCGCCGAGTGTGCCGCCCTGGTTGACCAGTGTGGTTGAAGCGCTGGTTTGCCCAAGGATGATATCGACCTGGGGAGAGGACAAGGGATTCCGAAGGCGGAAAACCCTGTTATTGTTCGTATCCGACAGCCAAAGGTAGCTCCCGGTCGGATCCGTGGCGATTCCGTCCAGCCTTTGCCCGTAGGTAAAGGTGGTCCCCTTCCCAAACACTGGAAAGGGCCCCGTTACTGTGGCGGCGGCCGTGGCCCAGGGGGTCAAGGGAAGGTTGTAAACCTCTACGATTTGGGAATAACCTCCCCATCCCCGGACTACCCATACGTGGGGCTGGGGTGAGGCCTGGTCCGTCCAGATGCGCCCGAACTCCTGCCCCGCTGGGAAATTCACGACCGAGGAAGTCGTACCCGCGAATCCGTCGGCGTTCTTCCCGTTGGTGAGCCCCAGGGAGGGCGGATTGGTGTAATCCAGGTTCCAATAGGTCATCCGGTGGTTGTCCGTGGCGATCAACTGTGTGACGGATGAGGAGTAACCGACAGCCAGCCCGAGACCGCTCACCGAGTTGGTCGTGATGGGATTGTAGCCGCTTACCGCGGGATTGAGGGGCGGCTTGAAAACCGAGACGTCCGGGGCGTGGGCCTCCCCAGCGGGAAGAGCTCCGATATTGGGGATAGGCACCGGGTAACGCAGCACGTCAACCATGACGTTAATGAAAGATACCCAGACATCGCCGGCCTGGTCCACTCCCAGCCCCCCCCAATTCTCGTGGAAACCCTCAGGGGCCCAAGCCTGCAGTGTGCTTCCCGGGGGATAGGCGTAATTGCTGAAATCGGGGCCGTCGGCGCTGGTGGGATCGGCAAAATTACTGCCGGTGTTAACCTGGGCGAGCAGGAGCAATTTTTGCGCCGTAGCCGTGGGGGGGCTCGTCGAGTAGTTCAACGTGTACTGGAGAATCTGGTCCAATGTATCGTTGACCCAAAGGTTCCCGGAGGCGTCGAATTCCAGGCCCGTCGGCCAGCTTAACCCGTAGGTGATCCAGCCGCTAGCCGTTTCACCGCTGTTATAAGTTGGAAGCCCGTTGGAGTTTCCAGTCGGCTCGAAGATCAAGACCCTGCCGCCTTGGGTGGATCGGGCGGCGGAAGGAGGGCCGTCCGCCACGAAAACATTGCCGTAGGTATCCACTCTTACGCTTCCTGGATAGTAAAAGCGGGTCCAGTCCGTGTCCAGCGCCGCTGGGGATCCTGTTTGGCCCAGGATGATGTCCGCGGTTGTGACTGGGACCCCAAGGCCGGGAGCGTTGGGATTTGGAAATCTCATGACCCGGTCGTTGCCCGTGTCCGTCACCCAGAGGTTCCCCCAGTTGTCGATGGCGACCCCCGCCACCAGGAAACCCCGCCCGTTCGGGAAGCAGAGAGTGCTGTTGGTGGGTGAGCCGCCCTGGTTGGGGTTGTAGCCCGCGAAGTCGGGCTGCCCCCAAACGTAGGAGGCGGCCTCGCCGCTGGTGACCGGGGAGTTATAACGGAGCACCCGGTTGTTGTAAAAGTCCACGACATAGAGGTTGGCCTGGCTGTCCACGGCCAGGGTGGTATCGGAGCCTGATTCCCCGGGGGAGACGACCCTGGGGTCCAAAAGACAAAGGCTTGAGGCCGTGGGAGCGGGAAGCGGGTCCGTCAGGGAAAGGTATTCCGCGAAGGGAAACCCCGGGAAAACCTGGAGTTGGGAATCGCCGTTGGCGTAAGTATGCGTGAAATCCGGCTGGCCCAGCACGATGTCCGCCCCATATCCCGCGGCGGCGCTCAGGTTGGGTTGGAGGGTTGCGATGTTGCTGAATCCCAGGATTCGGTTGTTGCCGGCGTCGTACACGTAAAGCCGCTGGGGGTTGGAAACCCGGTCTATGAAAGCCCCGCCCGGCCTGCACAAGTGCTTGTTGCCCATGACCCCGTCGGTCATGGAGGCGAAATCCAACTGTCCCAGGACCGTGTCGGCCCAAAGGTCCCCGGTCACGCCCCTCACGGGGGTGACCGGCGACTGCGCGGTTGAAACCGCCGGGGCAAGGAATCCGAACGCGAGGGATATAACCAAGACCCAGGTTAAATTTCCGGGATTGAGAATAATAATTTTAGGTTTCATTCTGCCATTCCTTGAATGCCGCCAGCTTCGGCTTCAATCGCAACATAGGCCCTCTATTTATAGAGTGAATATGATGGATTTTATTCCATAAACTCTTGAAATCCTCGGAAATTTGGGATTCTTAAACCTTCATTCCTCGGCTATCCCGGGAACCACCTTGGCGTGAGACATTCAATGGCTTAGCGCGGGACCATACCCCCTGAATTTGAAAAATTCGGAATGCCTGGTTCGGGATGAGGAACTCCCGAAGGGATCGTACCAACGTTGGTGAAGAAAAGGGACCCGATGAATGACTAAACCCGCGCCGATCAAGCCTTTTTAATACACTGACGAGGGGGCGGAGTCACCCGTAAGGCCGTTCCTTTGGCCGTATCCCAGGAGGCCCGCGGTCCCGAAGTTCAAGACGAACCTGGAATAGGAGGGGCCCGACCCCGGCGGAAGGTAGAGGTTGGGTATTTCCTGGTAGCTTATTGGCCCAATGGGCCCGCCCGTCCCCCCTTCCCCGGCAAGGGACCCGTCGGAGTTGAAGAAGATGAAGTCGCCGACGTAGATCCAACCCGCATTTCCCCGGTCCACACTGCAGGGAAAATCCGGATAGCCCTCCGCCACGGACGACCCGTCCAACATGTTGGCGTGGGAAGGTTCGTCCCCTCCGGTCGTCTCGAAGGCGAACCAGGCCCAGGCCGCCTGTTGGGGAGGGTTGGGATTCACCCCGGCCTGGCCCAGGTCGTTGACCTGGTAAAACTGGAAGGTAATCTCCCGCTCGTAACCGTCGGCGTCCGTGACGGTCTTAACGCAGGAAGCCGCTGGCGGCGGCGGGGTGGTTTGGTCCCATGGCCAGGATAAAAAGATGTCAGAAGAGAGATAGCACCCGCCCTGGAGAAGGCACGTGGTCAGGTTCGGGACAGGATTCCCGGTGTCCGCCGGCACGGTGAAATCCGCCACCTGGCTTATGGCGAGGCCGGAGGCCCCGTAGGTGACGAACTGCATTTTCGAGCTGTTGAAAAACAAGCTGGAGGGAGCGCATAACGCAAGGTTCAGGGCGCTGACATCGATGATCCCCCCGGCCTGGTTCGCGGGCTGGGCCGAGTTCAGGTTTCCCTTCAGGCTCAGGGTGCCGGTGATCGGGCATGGGCCTTCCGTGTCCGTGGGGGTGGGCGAACTGGTCGCTGTGGACGAGGGGGTGGGAGTTCCGGTAGGCGTCATGGTGGGGCTTGGGGTCGCGGAGCTTGTGGTGGTGAAAGTCGGCGTGCTCACGGTAGTCAGGTTGGGGGTGGCGGTGGGGGACACTGAGATGCAGGGCAGGGTCACGGAAAGCAAGTTGGATGACGCCGAACCCCCGGCATAGGACAGGGAGGCCGTGTCCGGGACCTGCTCACACTGGTTCTGCTGTAAATTCCCGTCCCACATGCTGGCCAAAAGGGTCACGCAGGAGGAGGATGCGAAGCTGCTCCAGACCGCGTTCCCGCCGACGTTTCCTGGCTCCGGCCAGCCGGGCGTCGCGCTCTCGATGAGGTAAGGGTTCACATCGGGGTCGATCCAGCCGAGTTGTAAGAGGGTGACAGGGCCCGGCTGGGTGTCGGCCAAGGTCACGGCGCTGTTGACGGACTCGCCGTTGTCGCAAACCACCACTTGCAGTGTCACTGCGGCGATGGACCCGCCGTTATATTGCTCGATGTTGACGAGGCTTTTCACGATGGAGAAGGCCGATAACGTCTGGGTGGTGGTCACGGTGGGCGTCAAGGTAGAGGGAAAAGGGGTCGTTGAGAATGTCGGCGTCGGAGTGATCGTGGGAGTGGGCGTCAGGGTCGGCGTATAGGATGGCGTAACCGAAACGGTCATCGTAGGCGTCACCGAATCTGTCAGGGTGGGGGAAAAGGCAACCGTCAGGGTGAAGGTGGGCGTATCCACGGTGGGCAGGGTTGGGGTGAAAGTGAGGGGGGGTGGGGTCGTTGAGAGGGTCGGCGTCGGGGTTTGCGTGGCCGAAGGCGTGTCGGAGGGCGATGCCGTTGGGGTAAAAGCGGCCGTGTTGACGATTGTCAGGGTAGGAGTGGCCTGCACTGAGCTTGTCGAAGTGGCGGTAGGGCTGACGGCCGGAGGAAGGGGCGAAGCCGGAGTGTAGAAAGTCTTTGAGCAGGAGGCCAGGGCCAGGGCCGCGCCCAATCCCAGGATCGTCATCGATAAAACCGGTTTGCTTTTGAACATATAACCCGCCTTTGGTTTGAATAAGTTGAAAATTATTCCGCCTTTAATCGCGCGGCGGATAAAACCACGGCGCTCAATGTTTTTTTAGGCGGCGGATGTTTATTTTAGGGTCCATAAAACCATACCTTGAATATCGACAATATGGCTTTCAACCGCTTTATGGGCACACTATATAGTGGATATATCGTCGGATTTTATTCCATGAATTTTTGAAATTTCGGCCTTTATTCCCCAATTGTACCGGGAACCATCTTTGCGGGGGCTTCTCCTTCCCTTGCGAAGGGTCAGATTTCCCAGGATTTAAACTTTTTTAGAAAAGTTGGCTTTCAATGACACGGGAACAGGCCTGCATCCGCAAACCTTGGCGTGTTGTTTATGCCAAGCAATTCGTTTTTCGAGTGTGGGCTTTCGGGGCATCGGATTCTTCATATGCCAAGCCTTGTTGATTTTTCCCATGAATTACTTCTCCAGGTAACTATATTAAATGGCTTAAATGATTTTTCGAAATTCACATCAATTACCTATCGATCTCAAATCCCCAAACGGTTGATATCGACGGACTCAAGCACGGGCTTGTCCGCCAGACCGCGAGCGGCCTTCAGCATGGCCCGGCCCAGCCTTTCAGAAGTGGTGATGTATTTTGGAAAAACAGGAAGAAACAGGGTCAGCAAGGGGCCGAGGAGCGCGTAGAAAAAACGGTACAGCCTTGTTTTGGAACGAACACCCTTCAGCGGCTTGATCCCCCCGGGCCGAAACATGACCGCCGGCTTGAAATTCATGGACAAAAGCTTGTTCTCGATGCGCCCCTTTACCCTGGCCCACATGATGGAACCTTTTTCAGTGCTGTCGGTTCCCTGCCCGGAAACATAGCAGAAGCTCATGTTGGGATTGAGTTTCAATAGGGTCTCGGCTGCCGTCAGGGTCAAGTCATAGGTGATATTGCCATAGGCCGCCTCATTCATCCCAAAGGAAGAGACCCCGAGCGCGAAGAGGCTTGTGTTATAACCCCTAAGTTGCGGCTCAACTGTCTCAAAACTGGAAAAATCCTTCAGGATTATCTCTTTCAATTTGGGGTCCTGCCTTCCGCAGTGCTGGCGTCCCACGGCCAATATCTTTTCAACGTCCGCATCCTCTAGGCAGGATTGCAGGACTCCCGACCCGATCATCCCAGTCGCGCCGAAAAGGACGACTTTTAGTTTCTTATTTTCGGTTTTCAAAGCCGCCTCGCTATTCGTCAAGGCAATTGATAATGAAGGCCTTTTATTTTCCTGAAATGTTGATCCTTGGTCCAAAGGGTTTGGTGGTTAGTAATGGCCAAAGTGGCTATGAAAATATCGCTCAATGGGAGAGTAACGCCTTTTTTACGCAACTCGTAAGAAATCCGGCCGGCCTCAAAAAACGATTCCGAATAAGCCTCGAGGAAATGTAATCCCTTGAGATTCTCCTCCAGGAAAGTGAGCTCCTCTTGATCGGCCGCGCCCTGCAAAACCTCGAATACGATGACCCCGCAGGTGGAGACCGAACCGCGTTTCAATTGTTTGACCAGCTTTTCGCCGGTTTCATTATCCGGCCTGCGGAAAAAATCAATCCAAAGGGATGTGTCGACTAGTATCTCAGCGGGCATGAAGTTCCATCTTCCTCAATTCAACTGAAACATCCCTCACTTTTAAGCGTCCCCTCGCGGAAATAAGATTATCAAGTCTCTTTCGGCGGACGAAATCCTCGATAGCCGTCTCAATGGCCTGGGTTTTGGAAGGCCACTTTTCGACGGACATGAGTTCCTTGATCAAATGATTTGAAAGTTCCAGGGTAGTTCGCACGGGATGCTCCTTAATGCATATTGTTTATATGCATCGATTATATGTAACCCCTGGGAAAGGGTCAAGCAGAGGCCTGCCGCTTGATGTCCCTGCCCACGGATCCCGCTTCGTTTCAGTTCTTATAGATCTGCCCCATCTTTTATTTTACCATTTGCAAATTAGGCATTTGGGTCCCGTTTGGGGAGGAGCTTAAATCGACATCCTCCACGGGTTCCTGTTTGTAAAGCCGGTAAACCGTGGCGAAGCCCTTGTAGTACAGGAAACCATATTCCAGCTTGTCCTTCTCGACCTTTTCAAACACCACCGCGTTGGCCCCCATTTCAGCGGCTTTCTTCTGGAATTCCGAAACGAGCTTGTTGTAAGTCCATTGGGAATTCGGGGGTGTCGTGAGGGTTCCCACCGGGAGCGATTGAAGGTCAGCGGGGAAATTTTCCTTTGCCAGGAAGAAGTAAACCTCATTGGGCTGAAGGGCGGGCAGGGATGATTGGGAGTCGAATTTTCTTTCCACCGCTGGGTATTCATAAAGAAGGGTGAAACTACAGCCACCCAGGCCCAGCGCCAGCCCAGTGCAAAAAAGAAAACCTAGGAATGGATTGGACCTGCCTGTTTTAATAATGTTACTCGACTTTGGAAAAACGCGAGTTAACTCGCGTATCCCCCTCTGAAAGAGGGGGAAAAAGGGGAAGTTAGTTTTTCCGTAACGTTCTGACAACGGCTAATACCCCCTTCCCCCCCCTTTTTTCAAAGGGGGGAATTATCATCACCAGGAACATTCTTTTCAAAATTTGCCAAAGTCGAGTAAGGTTATTCATTTTTGACCTGACACCATCATAACCTGGGGAGACCTAAGCCGATTGCCTGTTCTACTTGGGTTTATTCCCCGTTGGGAGCACGGCCAACACCTCTTCCCCGGCCGGGAGGCCTAGTACCGCGTGGGCCTTGGGCGGGTCAAAACCCCCGACAAAAGTGCCGCCAAGACCTAGGGCTGTTTCCTCCAGGAGCAATCCCTGCGCTGCGAGACCCGTCTCAACGGCCATGAATTGCTTCCCGCGGTCCTTGATGCCTTCCATTTTCGAGGCTTTCCCCGTAATGACAAAGACAGCCGGGGCCTGAGATATCCAAGTTTGTCCGATGGCTTTGCTCACGAACTCGTCCCGCACCTCACCGGTTTTGACCGCCTTAAGGGAATGTCCGACGGTCTCGTAATGGTAAAAGCCGGACGGTACCCCCTCTACCGAGGCCGCGATGACATAAAGCTCGAGGGGATAGAGAGCCTTGGCAGAGGGCGCGGTGCGGTGTCCATTCGAGTCGGTGGTTCCCTGCGCGGCCCAGCAAAGCTGTCCGACTTCAGCCAGGGTGAGCGGTTTCGCGGAGAATTCCCGAAGGGACCGGCGAGTTTGAAGCGCCTTTTCGAGAGACACTTTGCCGTCGGTCTTGGGCGCCGGTAGCGAGACCACGGTCCCATCCGCCGACGAAGCAGACGGGACGTAAACCGCCGGGAATAGGAAAGCCAACCATAGGAAGACGCAAAGAGTTTTCATAGAACCTCCCAGACTAAAAGATTGGGTTTTATTATAAACCCGGTTTCAACCTATGGATTTAATCCGACACAGCGATGCTGTCTGATTTTTCCGTTCTGTACATGTTTTTAGAGGGCAGGAGAAACGCGGGCAGGAAAGCCAACAACACGATGACGGCGCCGACAAGGAACGCATCCTCGTAGGCAGATACAGCGGTCATTTTGAAAATCGCCCGGGCTACGACAACTCCCGCCCCCCGAAGGGAATCGGCATGGGAAAGGCCCAGGTCATGAAGCCTTCCGGCCATATTCAAGAATGCCGCCTGGGAAGCCGGGGTGACCGGGCTCCAGGTGGAGGCCGCCAAACCCTGGTGGAAAACCATCCGGTGGTCCAAGACCGCCCCCAAAATCCCTATTCCAATGGAACCGGACACCTGTTGGATCAGGCTCAGCATGGAGGAGGCCATTCCCGCCTTTTGTTTGGGAATGCTGTTCAAGGCCGTCACCATGACCGGGGTGATCAACAGGGCGATACCCGCGCCCCGGATGAGGGTGGGCCAGACTACGTTCCAAATGCTCGTATTGATGTCCAATAACCGGTACGACCACATGAAATAGGCGATGCTCACCAGCCCGGCGAGGGACGGCCAGATCGGCCCGACACGGTCGGTGAGCTTGCCCGCGAAGGGCATGCACAGGGCGGCGGCCAAGGCTCCCGGAAGCAGGATCAAGCCGCTGTCAATCTCGTTGAAGCCCATGATTTGCTGGAGGAAAAGCGGGAGGAGAAAAGTCCCCCCGAAAAGGGCCAGGGACCGGGCGGACACCACCATCATGCAGGCTGAATAGACCGGGGACTTGAAGAGCCTGATGTCCATGATGCCGTGGGGCGTGAGGGTTTCCACCAGCAGGAAACCAAGGAAACCCGTGATCGACAAACCCCAGCAGGTGTAAATGAAGGAGGAGAACCACCCTTTTTCCTCCCCCTTGCTCAGGGCCAGCAGGAACGACACGAGGAACACCGACAGGAAAAGGAAGCCCGCCATGTCGAAGGGATGCTTGTGGGAATGCTCGGAGGGTTTGTCCTCCCGCAAAAGCGCCAGGGCCAGGAGAATGCCGATGATGCCTACCGGCAGATTAACCGTGAAAATGGACCTCCATCCGAAATAATCGGTCAGGTAGCCCCCCAGGGTCGGACCGAATGCCGGCCCGATGATGACGCCGACCCCCCAGTAACCGATGGCCTTTCCCCTCTCGCGCGGCTCGAAAACCTCGGTGATCATGGCCATGCCGGTGGGGGTAATGGCGCCCCCGCCCAGGGCCTGGAGAACGCGGGCCGCCACCAGGGAAGGAAGGTTCCAAGCCATCGCGCAGATGAGGGATCCAATGGTGAAGACGAACAGGCTCGCCACGTAAAGCCGCTTGTAGCCGATGTGCTCCCGCAGCCAGGCCGTCAAGGGCATCAGGGTGGCGAAAGCCAGCATGTAACCCGTGATGACCCACTCAATATCGTTCACAGGGGAGCCGAAGTCGGCCATGATGTCGGGGAGGGAAACATTCACGACGTTCTGGTCCAAGGCGGCCATGAGCGTGCCGATCATGACGACCCCCAGGACTTCCCATTTATAGGCGGTGCCGGAAACACCGTGCGTGTTCGGCATCAGTTGACCTTGATTTTTATTTCAACCGATTGCCCCGCCTTCAGGACGCGGCCCGGATGGGGGTCCAGGGCCACCTTGATGGGGATGCGTTGGACCAGCTTGATGTAATTACCTGAGGCGTTCTCGGCCGGGAGCAGGGCGAACTGGGAGGCGGTGGCAACCGTCACTTCCAGGACCTTGCCCGTCAAGTCCTCACCCTCGTCCACGTGGATCTTGACCGGCTGGCCAACCTTAACCTCGCCCACGTTGGTTTCCTGGATGTTGGCCGAAACCCAGGCGTGGTCCACGTCCGCCACCACCAGGGCGACCTGGCCCGATTCCATCAGGTTCCCCTCGACGCCTATCTTTTCAACCACGACGCCGTCCACGGGGCTTTTCAGGTAGGTATGGTCCAAGGCGTTCTGGGCCAGCTGCAGGTCGGCTTGCGCCGCCTGGGAGTTGGTTTGGGCGGATTGCTCCTCCCGGGCCGCCAGGGCGCCCTGCTGGTAAAGCCGGTCGGCGCGGGCGGAATCGGTTTTTGCCAGGGTCGCGCGCGCCTGGGCCTTCATGAGTTGGAACTGGTAAACGCTGTGGTCCAGTTCGGCCAAAACCTGGCCTTTGGAGACACGGTCCCCCTCGGCCGCGTTGATCTTCAAGAGGGTCCCCCCCACCCCGTCGGGGGCGATGCGCACGAGGTCCTCGGCCACCCTGGCGTCATCGGTGGAGACATAAGGCCGGAAGGCGTAAAACCAAACCACCAAACAGGCCAACACCGCCGCCAAAAAAGCCAAACCCGTGTTTTTCGACAGCTTCGACCGCCACCAGCGTTTTTGGACGGTTAAGTGAAGGGCCTCGGTATTCCCTTCCTGCATTTTAGCTGTAGGGTAAGTCATTCTTTCCTCCCGGATGGTTCATTCGACGGCAAGGCCGTGATTTTTTCCCTCGAAAGATGCTGGAAAAGTTTTTTCAGGATGTTCGAAAACCTGGTTTTTTCCGCTGTGGAAAGGACCTTCAGGGAGCCTTCGGAAAGCCGCAGGTAAACCCCCTCGACCCGCTGGGTCAGCTTTTCTCCCCGGGGCGTCAGGGCCAGCACCCAGCGCCTCTTGTCCGTGGGATGCGCCTTCTGGCTCACGAGCCCCCCCTCCAGCAGGACGTTCACTAAACGGGTCATGGCCGCGGGATCGGTCAAGGTGTCGCGGGAAAGCTCGGCCAGCGAGGCCTTGCCCCTCTTGGCGAGAAAACGCAAAAGGGAGGCCTGCTTGACCCCCAAGCCCAGGGGCCTGAGGGCGTTGGAGAAATGGAGGTTCAGGGCCCGCCGGAAACGGGCGAAATCCTCCAGAAGGAGAAGATCGGGGTGGGTCGGAAGAAAATTGATATTCATGGATATATCAATAGTGGATATATCCATGAATATCAAGAGGATTGATCGGTTCCGGTGCCGGCGCGAGCGATTTTATAGCCGAAGGGGAAATTCAAGAGCATAAGAAGGCCGACAAAGAAAGTCTCTGTCCTGAGAAAAACCATGATTCCAGCATGAGGATTATCGCGGGTTGAACTTCTTCACGTTTCCCGAGCTTGGGCTGGCCATAATGTTGGCCACGTAAATATATCCCAGTCCATCTACCGCGATGCCCTTAGGTATCTTAGATAACAACGGACTCAAAACGGGCCTGGCCGGGCCTCAATGGAGCACCTTGCGGATCACGTTGTTGCTGGTATCCGCGATATAGAGGTTTCCGGAGGAATCCACGGCGACACCCGAGGGATAATTCAGCGTGGCGGAGGTGGCCGGCCCGCCGTCGCCCGTATAGCCTGCCACGCCGTAGGTGGTGCTTCCCACGATGGTGGACGAACCCGCAAAAGTCGAGATGTTGCCGCCGCTGATCCTCCGGATCACGTGGTTGTAATCATCCGCGAAATAGACGTTGCCGGAGGAATCCACCGCGATTCCCCTGGGGCTGTCCAGCTCCGCCGAGGTGCCTGGCCCCCCGTCGCCCGAGTAACCCTGTAACCCGGTGCCCGCCAAAAGCGATATATTCCCGCCAGAAACTTCATAGATTTGGTAGGAGGATAAGTCGGAAATGTAGATGTTGGAAGAGGAGTCCACCGCCACCCCATAGGGGCCCGACATGCCCGCGAGGGTGGCCGCTTCGCCGTCGGTGAATCCGGAACCATAGCCTCCGCCGGCAATGGTGTTGATGATCCCACTTGAGACCTCGCGGATCCGGCGGTCATTGGTGTCCCCGATATAGAGGTTGGCCAAGGAGTCAACGGCGATCCCGGTGGAGTATTGAAGCTCGGCGCATGTGGCCGGCCCGCCGTCACCCTGGAAACCCGTCCAATTGGAAGCGCAGGCCGGGGTAGTGTAGTAGCCCGCGACGGTGTTGATGGTCCCTCCCGAGACCTCCCTTACGACATTGTCTTGCCAGTCGGAAATATAAAGGTTTCCCAAAGAATCCACTGCGACTCCCCAGGGTTGGAAAATCTCCGCCGAGGTGGCCGAACCTCCGTCGCCCGTATATCCCGCCGTTCCGTTGCCCGCCACCGTCGAGATGTTTCCGCTCGTGTCCACCTTCCGGATCCGGTTGTTTAAAGTGTCCGCGATATAGAGGTTACCCGAGGAATCCACCGCGATCCCTACTGGGTTACTCAGCTCGGCAGTAACCGCTTTCCCGCCGTCTCCCACGGAACCATTCGTCCCATTGCCCGCCACTGTGATGATGTCCCCGGGGCCTAGGGTGTTAGTGGCGGTCACCGTGGGTGTGACAGAGAAGGTGGGCGTGGGCGTCAGGGTGAAAGACGGTGTTCCCGTGGGGAGGGGAGTAATGAGGGGAGTTTGGGTATTGGCGTAGCAAACCCCTTGCACGATGGTAAGGGCCAAGCCGCTCACCGAACCCGTGATGAGGGGGCTGGCGGGCGGGGTACAAACCGGGGTAAGGTTTGAAGGGAGGGTTCCCTGATAATAATCGTACGGTAATCCCGTGGGAATGTTGCCTCCGTTGTCATACTGGTTCAAATAATCGTAAAAAGCCAGCAAGTTGTAGGAGCCGGCCGTCGAGACGAGGGTAAAAGGCGCCCCGTCCACCGGGACCGTTTCATACACCTGCGTGGCCCCGCCGCTGACGGGTACCATAAACACCCAAAGGCTGCCCCCCGTATCGCCCGAAGTAAAGACCGTACCGGAGACGGTGACGGCCCCGCCGGGAGTACTGGTGGGCGTGAAGATTGGAATGGGAGTGATGATGGGCGTGGGGCTCAGGCCACCGCAAGCACCCGTCATGGTAAGCGCCAGGTTGCTCACCGAACCTGTGATTGCGGGACTTGACGGCAGGGGGCAAGCCAATAGTCCGTTGCCTCCCCCTTGGTAATAACCGCCATAGGGTTCGTTCGGCAAGGGTCCGCCTTTATATCCGCTTATTTCATCGTAAAAGGCCATGAGGTTGTAGGACCCGGCCGTCGAGACCAGGGTGTATGGTCCATTGTTGACAAAAACCGCCGTATCCACCTGCGAGGCGCCTCCCCCCGCGGCCAATAAGATGATCCAAAGACCTTGGATGGAATTAACGCCGCCACCCGTGTAAGTTACCGAACCGGAAACGGTGATTCCCCCGCCGGAGACGGTGGTAATGGTCGGTGAAGCTGTCACAGTCGGAGACGGGGTGACTGTCGGTGAGATAGTAGGCGTGCTCGTTACGGTAAGGATAGGCGTGAACGTTGCCGTCAAGGTGTTGTTGGGGGTGGACGTAAGGGTAGTAGTGTTGGTCTGGGACGGGGTGGGAGTTGCCGTGCCGGTGGCGGTCGGTGATGAAGTTTGCGTAAATGTGTCCGTGACCGTCGGTGTTGGGGTAACCGTCGGGGTGGGAGTAATTGTCGGCGTGTTCGTCTGGGTCCGGGTAGGTGTCTGTGTGGCGGTATCGGTCGGCGAGTTTGTCACGGTCGGGGTCGGTGATATCGTCGGGGTGTTGGTGGAAGTCGGTGTTGGGGTCGAGGTCGGTGTCAAAGTGAAGGTGAAGGTCGCGGTGGGAAGGGGCGCGAGACAATTACCCGATTTGTCCGCCGTCGTCTGCTCATAGGCGTAATAAGGCACCGTGGTGTTCACCCTGAACCGGAAGGAGGGGCCCACCGCGGCCGAACCCGGGTTAATGATCTGAAGCCAGGAATGCCCGCCCCCGGCCAGCTTCACGCAATAAACGTCCCCCGCTTGAAGAAGCGTCATGGGAGCCCCCGCCGCTTGTTTGACCGTGGAGGAAGAAGCCCCATAGCCAGCGGAAGGCGCTTCCGCGAAATACGCCAGGTCGCCGTTGCCCATGTAAGCCACGGTGTCCGAATTCAAGGCGTTCATTTGGAAGCCTACCAGCGATCCGTTTGTAACCGGAAAGAAATCCACATCGTATCCCGTGGAAGAAACCACGGTGGCCGCGTCCGCCAGGGCGTCGCTCTGGAAGGCGAAGTAGGACCCGTCGCCGTACAGGGCCGTATTGATGTCGTAGCAATTCCGGACCACCGACCCCATGTCCACGACGATCGGGCCCGAGGGCTGCGCGGTGTAATTCACCAGGACCGCGCCCAGGGCCAGGGGCTGGTGGGTGGCGGCGTCGTTTAATTGGAGGGCAATCAGGCGGTCAAGCCCCAAGGGCACGGGAAGGGCGAAATTCACCGAACCCGAATTGCCCGGAGTGGTGAAAGGCCCGGCCACTCCCGCGAGAGGCTGCATCGCCGGGCCGGTGATTCTCCAAAAGACCTCGTTGCTCGCCGTCCCCAAAAGCGAGCCGCCGAGGGACGCGGCAGGCAGGCTGATGGACAGGCTCGTTCCCTTCAGGGGTGCGACAGGGGCATTCACGGAATTGTGACAGCCGGCGAGGGCGAAAAATCCCAGGAGGGAGGCCCAAAGCTTGGGGCTGTTATAGTTTGATTTCATAATCGGCCCCCATCGTCAAGCGGTTGTAGGTGACGTTCACTCGGTTGCCCTGGGCATCTGCCGCGGCCCCGTCGGCCGTGATGTAGTCGTAGGAGGCGGAAAGCAGGAAAGCCGATTGGCTGTCCAAGGCGATCTTATAGGAAGGCGCGATCCCCAAAAGGATGCCTCCCCCGTCGTAAAGGAGATCCTCGGGGCTTGGATCGTAGCCGTTGGCCAAGACGTATTTCACGCGGCACGCCAAAAGAAAATCACCGATCGCCCAGGAGGGGTCGAGGAAAAACCGAGCCCCCAGGGAATCGTGGGGCTCGGCCACCCACTGCCCGCTGACGGATGTTTGGCCCGGGAAGAAGTACTGCACCCCGGCCCCGAGGGAAAAGGCCCTGGGATCGGTCCAACTGTAGGAAAGGTTCAAGTTGGGCCCCATCCAGATGAAGTTTTGGTTTTGCTCAAGGGTGGGCAGGTTGAAGTAGGCGGAGGCGGTGATAGCCTGTACCTGATTGGAAGCGAAAGTGGTCACCCGGTTCAGGGAAAGGAAAATCGCGTCGCCCAGCTTTAAATTCTCCGCGGGAGCGCCTGTCCCGTAATTGGGGTTGAAGGCCCCGGTGTAAAGGTATCCCACCCCCAGCCCGTATTGGGTCGCTCCGGCCGGCAGGGCGATACCGTAAATCCCGCTGAGGCCGAACCCCCGTCCCTGGTAGCGGTCGTCCACGAAATCGGCGGGGATATTGGCCAGCCTTGTCTCGCTTTCCCAGACCTGGTTCCCCGTTGGCAGGTTGACCCCGATGTTCACGAATGAGGGGCAGGAAAAACTCTTGAAGCCGGCCTTCACGCCGGCCACCGTATCGGAAATATCGCTGAGGTTTTGGGTGCCGTCGAGAGGGTCCGTATATTGGCCGCCGGCGTATTCGCCCTGGGCGTAAAAATTGACGTCCCTCCAGGGATCCAGCGAAAGGAATACAGGCGTGAGGATTTCATGGCCCTCCAGGGGAGAAGCGTAATTCGAGGTCCAGGTTTGATATTGGGCGCCCAAGTCCAGCTGCCCCGCGAAGGCCCCGTTCGAAATAAAAAATACCAGAAGGCCGAGAGTCGGAAGGGTACGGTTCCTCATGGGACCGCCTCGCCTGGGCCGACCCGGAGGATGATGACCTGGTATTGGTTTGCCATGTTCAGGGTATTTTGGCCGTTCACCAGGATCGCCTGCATGAAGGCGTTGTCCAAACTAACCAACGCGGGATTCGCGAGGGTACTGAATGGGGACACCGTAAGAGTGTTATCGCCCGCCCCGCTGATGACAACGGGGGAGTTGGTTAGATCAAGGGAGAAGGTGTTGCTGCCGGGGTTATTTCCGGGGACAACCAAGGTGAGGGTGGCGGGGCTGGTCAAGCTCAAGGTGAGAGGGTTATTGCCGGGGTTGCCGCCGGGAATAACGCCGGTAAGGGTGGCGGGGCTGGAAGCGCTGAACACCACCGCAGGGTTGCCGGGATTGCCGCCGGGAATAACGCCGGTAAGGGTGGCGGGATTGGACGCGCTGAACACGACGGCGGGGTTGCCGGGGCTGCCGCTGGGAATGACGCCGGTAAGGGTGGCGGGATTGGACGCGCTGAACACGACGGCGGGGTTGCCGGGGCTGCCGCTGGGAATGACGCCGTTAAGGGTTGCGGGGCTGGAAGCGCTGAACACCACTGCGGGGTTGCCGGGGTTGCCGCCAGCCACGGTAAGGGTGAGTGCGCCGTTGTTCCCAGAACTAGCGGTGGGCCCATTAGGCGCCTGGCCGTTAGTGGCAATCTTTGGTTTAGGACTGGAATTAGGGGCGGCAACGGCGGTGGTGGCGTTATTGGCGGCGCCGTTGGCGTTGCCAGCATTGCTCATTGCGACGCCGGCTAAGATAGTGCCGACGTTGCTGGCTCCGACACTAGCGACACTGGTGGCGGCACTGCCAGTGCCCCAGCCGGCGCCATTGCCGGTATTTGATCCCAAAACATTTTGCAATTTAACATTCTTTCCCGCGTTGTAGTCGGTGACGGGACCCCCATTCACCTGCGCAAAAACCGTCCCCTCGGAAACGCTCAGGTCCACCGTTTTGGCTTCCGTATCGTAAATCATCTGGTAAACAGTGCCCCGGACGCCGCAAACCACGCCCCCCGCTGAAATCTCGAACGCGGAATGGGACGTACCCAGCTTTTTGACCCTGGCCAGCACCTTGCCCACCAGCAGCTTGAATTTCAAAATCTTGTCCAGCAGGGAGGGTTTTTGGATTTTGGAAAGGATAAACGAGGATTCGCTGCCGATCTCCAATTGGGAGCCGTCGAACATCACCAGGGTGGCCGAGGAATTTTTCCCTACCGCGACCCGGTCGCCTTCCCGCGCCGTGGAACCCTCGTGGACTGTTCTCTTCCTTTTGCTATGGGGACGTTGAACCGTCACTTTTCCGGTGACCGAGGAGAAAGTCGCCCGGGACGTTACTGAGGCTGCCGGCCAGCAGGGTGCCGCGGCCAGCCACATTCCCGAAAAAAGGATTAGAAATATACTCTTGGGGCCCATGAACCGTCGCATTCCAGGTCTTATGATTTTCAGAAGAATGTAAGAGTGTTACAGGTGCGGGAAAAGGAATCAAGGCCCGCGGATAACATTAAGGAGGATTTACAAAAAGTGGTTTACTTCGGTAACCAGCCAACGAACCTTAATCACCCAAAGGAAAAGGACAAACCAGCCCAGGCCGTCAAGTTTAATGACTGCGGTAAAAGAATCTCTTCATTTTATTGATGAACCCGGAAATAAGCGGCATGTTGCTCTCGTGGGTCAGGGCCCCGAACGCCTCAAGCTGTTTCTTCTGCTCGGCATTCAAGTTCGTCGGCACCTCCACCAAGACCTTCATGTACAAATTCCCCAAGCCGGGGTCTTGGGGATTCCTCACGCCCTTGTCCCTAAAGCGGAAGATTTTTCCGGATTGGGTCCCCTCCGGGATCCTCATCTTGACCGGCCCCTCCAGCGTGGGGACTTCTATCTCGGCCCCTAACGCGGCCTGGATGAAGGTAATGGGGATCTCGCAATGAAGGTCGCTCCCATCCCTGGTGAAAAATTCATGCTTCTGGACATGAAGATAGACGTAAAGGTCCCCGGCCGGACCGCCGTTCAAGCCAGCTTCCCCCTCGCCGCGAAGCCTGAGGCGGGCGCCATCCGCCACCCCATCTGGGACTTTCACCGAGACCTCCCGGTCTTTTTCCAGCCGTCCTTGTCCCCGACAGTTCGGGCAGGGCGTTCCCGGCGTTTCCCCTTGGCCTCCGCAGCGGTCGCAAGTCCTGGCGGTGGTAAAAAATCCCTGGGATTGGCGGATCTGGCCGGCCCCTTTACAAACCGGGCAAACCACGCGCCCTGAGCCGGACGTCGCACCGGAACCATGGCAAACATCGCAGACCGCCAGCCTGCGGATTTTGATGGCGCGGGTGGTTCCAAAAGCAGCTTCCTCAAAGGTCAGTCCCATATCATGACGGAGGTCCTCCCCCTCTTGGGCCCGGCTCCGGGATTGGCCCGCGCCGACTCCCCCGCCCCCGCCAAAGAAATTACTGAAAACATCCCCGAAAACATCCTCGGCATCAGCTGCGTTTCCAGGATCTTGCGGGCGGTAACCGCCGCCATAACCGCCGGGAAAACCTCCCGGCCCGGCGTGCCCAAACTGGTCGTAAGCCGTTTTCTTTTGGGAATCGGACAAGGTCTCATAAGCCTCGTTGATTTCCTTGAACTTTTCCTCGGCTTGCTTGTTGTTGGGATTGGCGTCCGGATGGTATTTTTTCGCGAGGGTCCTGAAAGCAGTCTTGATCTCATCCGCGCTAGCGGTTCGGGGGACGCCCAATAAATCGTAATAATCTTTTTTAACGGCCATGTTTGCCTTCGTTCCTCGCCTGCTCTAAAGAGTTTATGGAAATTTAAGACCTTATGGGCAAGCCTTCAATCACCCGTGATTATAACTTGGAATTTCAATTCCCGTCCCAACGCCTGGATTTTTCACGTGGATACCAGCGGAGCGGTTTCAGCCTAAAGAAATATCCGGAATTGGCCGCCTGTCATGGATATCCACGCCAGATACCCTCCTTATTCCCCCGCAAAGGCCTAGAATGGATGAAGAGTCGGGGAAAGAGGAAAGCAATGGCTATGTCAAAGGAAGCGGTCCAGGAAAAAATGAAGGACGTCAATACGGTCGTATTGGATATTTTCCCGGATGATGATTTCAAAAAGCTCCATATCAAGGGATCGGATAGTTTCGAGTTCGGGCAGAACGTGCGGAGTTTCGCGATGGCTGTGGAGAAAAAATACGGCAAGGAAAAGTTCTTTATTATGTATTGCGCCAACCGGGAGAACGCCCTGGCAAGCCATAACGCGGCCATGGTATTGAAAGGCCAGGGTTTCAAAGCGGAGGATTATCCCGGCGGAACCCAGGAATGGTCTGAAGCCGGTTTCCCGACAGGCGGGACCGAGGCCAATTTGCGAGCGGCTTTCGCCGAGGACATCCCGTCCACCATCCGTTAGACCCAGCGGGTCCCGTTTTATAAATTTCTTTAGGCCCCGCTTCTCAACGGCCCGAAACCATGTGGTAAATCATCGCAATAGTCATCAAAAGCGTGAGTATAAGAATCAGGGGCCGGTAAACGGCCTCCAGGGTTTCGCGCTTCACCCTGCTGAGAAGCCAGGGGGCGCTTAACCCCCCTAGGATGGAACCAGTTCCCAGGGGCCAGACCAATCCCCATCTCACGTCGCCCTGGTGAAGATGCGCCAGGAACCCCGCCGCTGAAATTCCCGACAATACGAACACGGAAGTTCCTATCGTCTGGATGGCCGAACAACCCAGCATCATTAGACCCACGATGACCGGGGGCGTTCCCGAGATGCCCAGGAGGCCGGAAAGGACCCCGCCGAAGAAACCGTAGGCGGTCCCGACCCAGCGGTCGGACGGCTTCACGGGGGAGTTGGCCGCCGATGTCTTGTCCTTTTTGAAATATTCCTGGATCATCCCGAATCCCATATAGATGAAAAGGGCCGTGAAGAGCGGCTTATATAGGAAGGCCGGCAGTCTGGAACTTAACAGGCTTCCCGCCACGGCCCCGCAGGCCCCTCCCGCCGCCATGGGAATCCCCAGGACCAGCCTCACGTTGCCGTTGCGCCAATGGCTCCAGCTTCCCGCCAAAGTCGTCGGTAGCACCATGGCCAGGGAAGAGGAAGCAGCCACGGCTCCGGGGATGTTGAAAAAAGCC
The DNA here is from genome assembly GCA_963796105.1 of candidate division FCPU426 bacterium. Taxonomy (GTDB): domain Bacteria; phylum Oederibacteriota; class Muellerivitia; order Muellerivitales; family Muellerivitaceae; genus CAWCKJ01. Next base: position 1,160,030 of record CAWCKJ010000004.1, on the reverse strand, counting down.
GTCAGGATGCCCACGAAGAGGCCCCCGCCTCCCCCGCCGAGGGAGTTGGTAAGAAAGCCGATAAAGAAGCCTGCCAAGGACAACGACAGATGAAGGGATGACATTCAGGTTCCTAATCAAAATTTTAAACCTCTGAAAAACTATTAAAAGCGACCAACAGAGGTTTCGACCCCATGTCGATTTCTATTGAAGCCTAAAAGAGATCGGCATAGTCCTGAATTCCATCGCGTTTTAACGCGATGGAGGACAAAGATTTCCACAGGAAATTGCGGGGTTTCCATAAATGGTTTTCTGAAAAAGGAGGCGATAGCCGACTTTTTCAGAGGTTACAATTTATGGGATCATATCCGGGTGGGACGCGAGTGGTCAACGGCTGGAAATTTTGGCGGGAATGGTATGATAAACTGAAAATGTTAAACAACTCGGCTAAGGAGCGGAAATGAAATTGGATCCCAAGAAAACGGCGGTTCTTTCCCTGGATGTCCAGGAAGGCATTTTGGGCTTCGTGCCTGGGGCGGAGGCTATCTTCCCCAGCGCCGCCCTCGTGATGGAAACAGCCAGGAAAGGCGGGTTTTTCACCGCACATGTGGGAATCGGTTTTGATCCGGGGTATCCCGAGATCAGCCCCAACAACAAGCGCTTTTCGATGATGAAGGAGCGCGGAAGTTTCATCAAGGGATCAGACTCCGCGCGGGTCCATTCCTCGATCTTCAAGCCGGGCGAAAGGGTGATTTACAAGCACCGCGTCAGCGCCTTCGCGGGAAACTCCCTTCAGATGATCCTGCGCGCGCAGGGCATCGAGCATCTGGTTCTTTTCGGGATCGCCACCAGCGGTATCGTCCTCTCTACGCTCCGTGCGGCCGCAGACCTGGATTTTCAATGCACCGTCATCAAGGACGCCTGTTTCGACCGGGATGAGGAAGTGCACCGGGTCCTGACGGAAAAAGTCTTCGCCTCGCAGGCGGCAGTACTCACTGCCAAGGAGTTCCAGTCCGAGAACGCCGGCGCTTAAATTATGAATCCCGGCTCATGACCCCCTAGAAACCAGGCCAGCGGCAGGGGAAAACCTGCCGCCCCGCCTCTTTTATTGAAAGAGGGATAGATACAAACGGCTAAGTTCCACGTCTAAAAGATGTATCATGTTGGGGCCCTGATGGGCTCCAAAATCAAACCATGGAGAATATCTATGAAACGAACCACATTTTTTGTTTTAGCGTTGTTTTTAATACCGGCCCTGGCCATGTTGGAGGAAAACCCTCGCGCGCAAAATGCCCGCTCGGGAGGCGGAACGAAAACGTCCCCCGCTACGCGCCAAACTGTCCGCCAGCCGGTGGTCATCAACATGAGCCGGCCCTCCAGCGGCGGGCATAACCGTAACTTCCCTGCCCAACAAAGCAAGCCGGCCGTGAGCGCCCAGCCTTCCTACGGAAAAATCTATTGGGGAACCCCTTCCCAAAACAAACCCCAGGCCCGGGCACAACCCCAATCGCGGCAAGGCCAGATCGGCATTGGCCTTTACCCGAGGCCTGACGCGAAAGTCTTCGCCTCTCCCGGCCAGCGCGCGGCGGTTTCGGTCCACCACCACCCCTATACCCAAGGTTACGTGCGAAAGAAACTCCAAAAAATGGGCGTGAGAACCGAGCCCAGCCTCATCACCGACCGCTCCGAAATCATCCACACCGACAGGGCGCATTCCACCATCCGATTTCCCCAGAAAGGGCCGGACCACAATCCCATCACGGCCACAGCCATCTCCGCCAGGCACTTGAACGACGAGGCGGTCCGGGACCACATGGCCCTGGTGGGCAGTGATGAGTGGCGCTCCCGTATCGGTGATTCCTACCGCACCGAAACCCAAGCCGGGCACCATTACTGGCACACCGACAACGGTTTCAACTATTGCCACTACATCGACCCCAATGGTTACCACTGGTGGGGCTGGTACCTGGGGGACCAGTTTTTCTGGACCCGCGACTTCGGCGGCCGCTGGTGGTGGTACGACACGGACTATGACCGCTGGTGCTTCTGGAACGATGGCAATTGGTGGTGGCAGGACCCCTACCACGTGGGTGACCTCTACTGCTACAACAACGACAACTACATCCCCTGCAACTCGGCGGAGGACCAGGTGGTCGTGACGGCCTCGGACAACTCGAACTTCCAGGCTTACAACAGCCCCGACGGCACCAGGACCGTCAAGGTCGCCACCGACACCTACGACGCCTTCCTTTACGACACGGCCGACCCGCCTTCATTCCAGCCGGTTTACCTGGCCTCGGGGGTCGAAAGCGTGACCTTTTCCAGCACCATCAACGGACGGCCGCTGGAAATCATCCTCAAACTGAACGACGGCTCCTTCGACATGTTCGACGCGATGGGGAACGCCTACAACCCCGGTTCCTTCGACGCCGACCAGGCCGCCCAATCGTCCGGGGCCAACAACCAAGCTCCCACAGTCCCAAGCAATCCGCCGTCCGATCCCGGAGCGGCAGCCAATTAAGTTTTTCAAAAAGTATTAACAAATAGCCGGGCCTCCACAGGCCCGGCTTTTTTATTTAATCGGTTGATGAATACTACTATGAAGCCGGAGTTCCTCCGTGATGGCCAGGGGCAAAGGTTCTATTTCGCAGGCTCATTTCTAAAACAACAGGCTCAGGTTCAACCCGCCATAGAAGCTTTGGCCCGCGCCGGGGTCGAAGTAGGCCCCGTTGTTCGCGTTGAAGGCCACAAAAGCCGCGTAAGACTGGTTCAACAGATTCTCCCCGCCGGTAAAAGCGTCAATTTTAAGGAATTTCCCGATCATCCGGCGGAAACCCGCTTTCGCGCTCAATAGCTCATAGGCGTTGTTCCAGAGGCTGTTGGCGTCGTTGATGGGATAACGGTCGACGTATTGGAGGTTCGCGTTCAAGTAAAATCCCGGCCGGGTTTCCACATCCAGGCCCGCGTTCAACTGGTTCTCGGGGTTTCCCGTGATCTGGTTCCCCGAGTAGCTCACCCCGTTGTAGGCGTACTGGGTGAAGAGGTAATGCTGGTAGCTGTAAGCCACCCAAGGCTTCACCAGGGTTAAAAATGGGGCCGGGTCGTTCACCAGGCAGTAGGAGAGGGAGACTTCCACCCCCTTGTGGTTGGTCGCCCCCGCGTTGACGAACTCGGAGACGAAGTTCACCGTCTGCTGGACCAGCTCCTGGCTGGCGTCCAGGAGGTACAAGGACAAGTCATAGGCCAGGTTTTTATCCAAAACGCTTCCCCGGCTTCCGATCTCATACTGGGTCGCCAATTCGGGCTGTAAATTCGTTAAAAGCGTGCCGGTGAACGGGTTTTTCATCTCGTCAAACGCCGGGGGGGAGAATCCCTGGCTGACGTCGCCATAAACCGAGAACGCCTCGTTGAAGACATGGGAAGCCGCCACCCGGAAGCAGGCCGTGGGATTGAAATTCACGCTGTTATTGGTTTGCGAAGTCAGCAGGTTCAGGGTATAGCCCGTGCTGTTGTAGTTCAACCCGGCCGTGAGGAATGTTTTCCTCTCCAGGTTCGCGTCGCCCTCCAGGAAAAGGTTGTAGTGCTGTTGCGTGCCCTGGACGATGTACCCAAAAGCGCCGGGAACGCCGTGATTATTGAAAAAATAGTCGTAAGTGCCGTACTCATTCATCAACTCGCCCCCGCCGCTGAACCTGGTTTCCACTTGCCCAAAGTCGGTCTTGAAGGTCCATTGGGTCCTTCCTCCCGCGTTTTGCATGACTTTTTCCAAGTAGGCGGCATAGGCCACGGTATCGGCGAATGCGCGGTCCATATTGAAGGAGGAGGCGTACAGGGTGGTCTGGTTTTCCCATTGATCATTGAAAACATAATGGTTGGAAGCGCCGAACCTGGTCCATAGCTCGTTATGGTGGAGGTTGTAAAGATTGTCCGCCGCGACCCCCGCCCTGGGACTGCCGGTAAATTGAGCCAGGGTTTCCGGGGAGGCGATCAGGGCCTGCTCATTGGATTGGTTGGCCAGGACCGTCAGGGTATCCTTGCCGCCGGGGTAAAAGGTGCCAAGAGCCGTGGCGAAGCTGTGATTGTTGCTGTTGTGGTTGACATAACCGCCGAACCATTGGTTTCCATAATTCAAGAGGACGCCGCCGTTTCCCAGGTCCGCCTGGACGGATCCCTCGGCCCGGTAAAGCCCGTAGGAACCCGCGAGCCCAGAGACTCCCAGTAGGGTGTCATTGGCCGCGGGACGCAGAGTATTGAACAAGACGTCCCCACCCACCCCCGCCCCGTAAAGGCTCGAGGCCGGCCCCTTGACGACCTGGGCCTCTCCCAGGATGTCGGGATCCAAGCCCTCCAAACGGGCGAACCCGTCCGCCTCATTCAGCGGAATGCCGTCCACGTAGATGCCCACATTGCGGATGCCGTAGTTGGACCTCAAGCCCTCTCCCCGGAGGGATATGCGGGAATTGTCCATGTAAGCTTGGTCCACCCTGACGCCGGCCAAGGTGTTTAAAACCGGCGCCAGATTGACGCGGTCGCCCCGGTCCAGGTCCTTTTCAGTGAGAAGGGAGAAACCCCCGGATGTTTCCAAAAGTTTTTGATCCGTCCCATAGGCCTGGACCACCACTTCTGGAAGGGTGAGGCTGGAAGGCTTCAAGGTGATTGTTTTTTCGCCCTTCCAACCCTTGACCGGGATGCTTATAGATTGGTATCCCTCCCGCGACAAAAGAATCTCTGAGGTTTGATCCCCTACATCCACCTGGAACCGGCCCTTCTCGTCGGTTAAAGCATTCTTATCACCGGCTTTTACCGTCACCCCTTTCAAGGGAATTTGAAGGTAGGAATCCACGATTTTTCCCGCCAAGGTCGTTTGCGCGTTCATTTGTCCGGTGGAAACGAAACCAATCATAAAAAGAAGAAGCGGATTATAAAAACTTTTCCGGCGGCTCATATTATTTCTCCTTAATCATATCGTTGACTTAAAAACCGGACGATGGATTTTCCTGCGGAGTTTCAGCTTAGAAAGCATGGCAGGTTATGTAAGTTTGCCTGCTGAAATTCCGGTCAATTTAGCGGGTGACCACCAATTTCAAGACGGTTCGTTGTCCGTTGACGGTGACAATCACGTAATAAAGGCCGTTTGCCAAGGGGTTCCCTTCACTGTCCGCCAGCGGGATTGTCAGATTCTGTGACCCAGCGGACAAGGCCGCGAAGGTATGGTCATAGACCTTGCGGAAAGCCAAGGTGTAAATCTGAACCCTGACATTGGAAGAAACCCTCAGGGTCAGGCGCAGGGTCGTGGAAGTTCCCCCGCTGACGGGATTGGGATAAAGGATGGGAGTCGCCTGGGCCACCGGCGTGGAAGTGACGCTGGGGTTAAGCGTTGGAGTGTTTGTCGAGGATGGGGTCACAGTCAAGGTGAGGGTTGGTGTTGGGGTCGGCGAAGGCGAAGCGGTGAGCGTAGGCGACGACGTAGGAGTCGCTGTAGTCGAGTCCGTCGGCGTGGAAGTCATTGTCCGAGTTGAGGTAATGGTGGGGGTTTTCGTGGGTGAAAGCGTGCCGGTTGGGCTGAAAGAGGGGGTAAGGGTGATGGTAGGTGTCAGGGTGTACGAAAAGGTCGGGGTAGCGGTACTCGTTAGGGTGAGGGTCAAGGTGGGTGTGCTCGTTGAAGTGAAAGTCGCGGAAGCCGTTGAAGTCGGGGTCCTAGTGGAGGTTGACGTCGGACTGGGTGAGGCGGTTGGCGTATCGGAGTGAGTTGGCGAAGAGGTGAGTGACGGCGTCCCAGTCGAGGTTAACGTAGCTGTTGGGGTCTGTGAGGGTGAGGATGTGCTTGTCGAACTCGCAGTCGCGGTAGGCGTCACCGAATCCGTCGAAGTGGGGGTGTTTGTGGCGGTGAAGGAAGAAGTGGGAGTTGAAGTCAAAGTTGGCGTGAATGCGGCTGTAGGCGTATCGGTTAGGGTGGATGAGGGCGTCCAAGTCGGGGTAACCGTTGGCGTGTTGGTGGGAGTAAGCGTGCCGGTGGGGCTGGAGGTCGGGGTTAGGGTGTTGGAGGAGGTTGGAGTGGACGAATAAGTGAATGTGGGCGTCCTGGTTTGGGTGAGGGTTAAGGTGGGTGTGGAAGTCCTGGTTGGGGTGGATGTTACGGTATAGGTGTTGGAAGGCGTTTGAGTCATCGTAGACGTAGATGTTCTTGTTGGAGTGATTGTGAAAGTGGAAGTGGATGAACTTGTGTCCATAGGTGTCTGCGTGGAGGTAGGCGTTGGTGTGAGGGTCCTAGTCGGAGTAGTCGTAGGCGTATTCGTAGGTGATGGCGTACCGGTGGGGCTGAAAGTCGGCGTCCTTGTCGGGGTTGGGGAAGGCGACGCGGTAAGAGTAGGCGATGACGTAAGAGTCGCGGTAGCCGAAGCGGTCATGGTCGGCGTGAGTGTATTCGTGGCTGAAGGTGTAAGCGTAAACGTGGAAGTCTTTGTTTGAGTCGGGGTGGATGTATTCGTGAAAGTGGCGGTTTGAGAACTCGTCGACGTCAAGGTCGGGGTGAATGTCCTCGTCAGCGTATTGGTTAAGGTGGGCGTGGACGTTCCGGTGGCTGTGGGGGACGGCGTAAATGTGGAAGTCTTCGTTTGAGTCGGGGTGGATGTATTCGTAAGAGTGGAGGTTTGGGTATTTGTCGGCGTCAAAGTTTGCATGCTGGTATTCGTCGAGGTGGCTGTGGAAGTTCTCGTCTGGGTATAGGTGGGAGTCGGCGTGGAGGTGCCGGTGGACGTGGGTGTCGGAGTGGAGGAGAAAGTCGTGGTCCTGGTGAGTGTGGAAGTCAACGAAGGGCTGTAGGTCTGTGTGGCCGTGAAGGTTCTCGTTGCAGTAAAGGTTGAAGAAGGTGAAGCGGTGAACGTAAGGGACGGCGTAGGAGTCGAAGTAGCCGAATCCGTCGGAGTGGGAGTTAGTGTGCGGGTCGGAGTGGGGGTTGGAGACGGGGTATTCGTGGATGTGTTTGTTGGGGTAGGCGAGGGCGTCGGGGTTGAGGTGAGGGTAACCGTGGGCGAGGCCGTCGCCGTGCGGGTTGAAGTGGAGGTGAATGTGGAGCTGAAAGTCGGCGTGGGGGTGCCTGTGGGTGTTTTCGTCATGGTGGGCGTGGAAGTGCGAGTGGGTGAGTAAGTCAGGGTCGCCGTCGGAGTGCTCGACCTGGTCGGTGTCAACGTCGGGGATTGGGTCCCGGTTGTCGTGGCGGTCGGGGTGGCCGTCGTCAGGAGCCCGTAGACCACCAGGCTGCTGGCGGTAGGAACGTAAACCTTCCCGTTGACCACGCTGGGCGGGGTGAATTTAACCACCGCCCCCACGGCGGAATCCCTGCTTCCCGCCGCCTGGGCGCTGTTGTATAGCATCGTTCCCAGATTCGAGGCGTCGTAGGCGTAAAGCGTCACCGGGGTCCCGGCGGCCAGCGCCCAAACAATTCCGTTGGAGTTCCCGTTGGAGGAAACGCTCGGTACGCATCCCATGCTCCCGAAAGTCACGGCGGTCTGGGTGACGGGCGTGGTCCCGAAAAGGCCGTTGGCGAAAGTGAAAGCCTTGAGGGGTTCCGCCGTCATGCCCCAATAGACGTAATTCGTGGTGCCGTTGCTGTAGATCGCGGGGGTGGTGTAACCCCTGCCCCCGATGGCTGGCACCGTCTGGACATTGTTATTGGCTGTGGCGCTGAATTTTCCCATGTTGGCCGTGTCCACCACGTAAATATCGCCCGGCTTGTCGGCCCCGATGACCAGGTTGGGATGCGCGGTGGTTCCGAAGGAGGAAGGAAGGAGGCATTGTCCCGCCGAACCCACGTCCTGGTCGGCGTTGCTCATGGTCAACTCGCTCATGGGGGCGAAATAATCGGTAGCGGTGACTGCGTTGGAAGCCGTGTTCAGTTTGAGGAAGCATTGCCCGTAGTTGGATACCGGTGCCGTCTGGTCGAAGCTGCCATTGGAGGTGAGGTAGTACAGGTAGCCTGAGGAATCCACCGAGGGGCCGTCGCCCGATTCCCAAAGGGAGGACTCGCTGCCGTTGGGGGACACGCAGAAAACGCTGACCTGCTGGGTGATGGCGGACGCGTTGTAGCCGATGACCCAGCCGTGGTAGTTTCCCCAGGTGTTGAGGTCGCAATGGGACGTCCAGCTCGTATAAACCACGCCGTTCACCAGCGCAAGGGCGCTGCGCTCCTTGTAGGCCCGCGGATTGAATGTGACCGAGTTTCCTCCGTCCCCGGTTCCCGGGGCCGTGGCCGCGATGGTCTGGGGGCCGCTGAATTTCTCCGCTCCGGTGGTGATATCCAGGGCATGCAGGGTCTGGGTGAAGGTGGTGACGGCGCCGGAGACCGTCTTGGTCATGGCCACGAAATAAATGGTTCCAGTCGCGGGATCGATGACGGGCGTGTCCGTAATGCCGATCTGGGGGGTGATCTGGGTGCAATTGACATCAGCCTCAGCCACGGTCGTGGTGACACCCCCGATGAAGCTGTCATGCCAATAGGTCACCCCGGCGTTGTCGGCGTCGAAAGCGTATGCGCTGTCGTTCTCGGTGACCACGTAAACGACGTTGTGGGTTCCGCCGCCGATGGAGACGCTGGGCATATAAAGGGGCTGGGCGTAAACCTGGCCATCAACCGCGTCGGAGAAAAGCTTCCCGAAAGAGGCGCTGTTGACGTTGGCGGTGGTGAGGAGGGTCTCGTTTTGGTTCCAGCCGTCCCGGGCCTGGTCGTTATGGTAGGTCGTCAAGGAGGCTTGGGCCCATGCGCCGGCAGGAGTGAGCGCAAGGGTAATGATGGCACGCGCAAAAGATAATAGTTTACTTCGATAACTCTTCACTGTTCTCCCCTCACCGGCCTCCCTTCATAGCTGGGAAGCTTCGGTCAGCAGTGATTCGAATGTGTTGAAACTTTCGATCATCTATAGGGCATGTGCCTGAAAATTGCACCCCCCTTTTGTGAATTTTTAGGCGCGGATTTGACGGTAAAACGCGCGGGGAATTCCAAAAAAGGGATGGAAAATTGGGAGCGGTAAATTCGGACAAATGCCGTCATTAAACATTTTTCCGCAAGACCCGGCCCCTTGTATACGGAATAACCTGAAAAACGAGGAATAACCCCATATTTGGCGTTGAAACTTTTTAATCCGCCCCCTCGTCCTATATGACGGGAAGCAATTCAACCCAATAAATAAACCGAAAGGTTCTGGAGGACTCAGATGAAAAAGTTAATTTTGAGCTTGATGACCGTGTTGTTCTTGGGAAGCACCGGATTGGTCTTGGCCGACACAGCCGCTGCTCCTGCCGCGGCACCCGCCGTAAAGACGATGAAGGCGCACAAGAAACACGTCAAGAAAATGCATAAAGCCGTCAAGAAAGAGAAAAAGGAAGCAGCCGCCCCGGCAGCCGCTCCCGCCTCGACCGCGCCGGCCGCTAAGTAATCTTACTTTCTCAACCCAGGCCGCCTTGTCAACGGCGGCCTTTAAGCCCCTCAACCGCAAGGTTCTGGGGCTTTTTTTATTCCCGGAAGGCCTCGATTTTATGGACAAAAAACGTTCATTGATTATTGGTTTGGCTTTTCCGGTTTAGCGGGCCTATCATGAAACCGGCAAGGTAATCCAAATTCCCCCGAATGAAACAGTGATGCGCCTTGAAAGGTGCCCTTCATGAAAACAGTGACCGCGAATCCCGACCTGGTGGCCTGTTGCGGCCTCTATTGCGGCGCTTGCGGGGCTTACTTGCGGGAAAAATGCCAGGGTTGCAGTCAATGCAAAAGCCGCACCTGGTGCAAGGTGCGGATTTGCTGCGAAGAGAAAGCGATTTCCACCTGCGCGGCTTGCGAGGAATTCACCAACCCGGCGGACTGCAAAAAATTCAACAATTTCATTTCACGATTGATCGGGTTCATCACCCGTTCCGACCGCGCCGCCTGTATCCGGCAAATCCGGGAAACCGGCCGGAAGCCCTACGCCATCAAAATGGCCGAATTGAAATTGCACGCGATCAGGAAATAAATGAACCGCGGACCCGGAAGAAAACTTGCAAATTCCGGACTTATTTTTCCACCAGGATTTTGAGTGTCTGCTTGGCGATGATTTTCCCGGTGAGATCCTTCTGTTCCACCTTGGCGATATAAAGCCCGCTTGAGATTCCCGCGGCGTTCCAGGTCACCCGGCTCGTTCCCCCGGCGCCTTTGAGTTCCGTCACCAGTTCACCCGCCAGGTCATATATCCTCACCGTCAGGTTGATCCCAAGATTTGAGGCCTGGAACTCCACTTGGCTGAATCCCCCGGTTAACGGGTTCGGATAGGCCCAGACTTTCGGTACCGTCTGTTTCGCGTTGTTCAGCACCATCACCGACGTCACGATCACCGTCTCCCCGTCTTTTCCGTCGGTGGAGTGCACCTCGATGAAGTATTTTCCGTTCGGCACCACCGCCCCGCTTGAGGAATATCCCGTCCATGTCGCTGTCACACCGTTATTTGTCGTGATAACCAGGTTCCCATCCGTCGGCGATCCCGGCTCCAACACCGTCCCTGACAGCTTCACCCCTGTGATCACCGCCCCTTGAGGGTCCTCCACCACGCTGTAGAGCGTGTCCACTATCTCTCCAGCCTCGTTGTAGATGTCGATCGTCACCTTCTCCAACGACCTGCTCACCACCACGTTCAATACCACGCTCTTATCCACCCCGAAAGAGTCCACATTGTCCACTTTCACGTAATAATCACCATTCGGCACCGGGTTCCCGTTCTGGTCTGTCCCGTTCCACACCGTGATCTGGGTATTCTGGTCATATATCAGGATGGGATCATTCAGCCCATTAATCAGATCCCCGTTCTTCAACTGCAGGTCCACCAAAGGCTGGGAATATTGGGTCACTAAGAGTGTCTTTACCAGTTCCCCTGCCTCGTTATATACCCCGATCTTCACCGTGTAGCTCCCTGTCACCATTAATGTGGCACAGGAACTCAATGGTGAGATTCCCGGATAGTTTAAGACCGCGCAGTTCACAATGGGTCCCGCGGGCGTGAAGCTGTTAATCGAGACTGTATAAGTCAATTGGTAGCTTCCTGGGGTAAGAGTGGGTAAGGTCCAGTTCATCATGGTCACCCCGCCTGAAACGGTGGTTACGGCCGATGTTCCTGCTGGTGAGACCCCAAAGGCCGTGAAAGTGCAGTTGGGAGGCAGTTGGTCCTGCACCACTACTCCAGGAGCGTTTGCGTTGGAAACATTGACATTCAAGGTATAGGTCACCATATCCCCCGAGGAACCTGTTGATTCCGACTCCTGTTTTTGCAAGGCCAATACCGCGGCAGGCGTGGGGGTGGGAGTGAAGGTCGCCGTGGGGGTAGGTGTCAGGGTATTGGTATTAGTGGGTGTATTCGTGGCTGTAAGCGTATTCGTGGGAGTGGAAGTGTTAGTAGGCGTCCTGGTGGGAGTAGGAGTAGGCGTATTGGTAGGAGTATTGGTGTTAGTCGGGGTATTTGTATTGGTGGGGGTATTGGTGGCCGTATAGGTGTTGGTAGGAGTAGAGGTGTTGGTAGCGGTGGGAGTATTAGTGGGCGTATTGGTGTTGGTCAGGGTATTGGTGGGAGTAGGGGTCGGGGTATTGGTTGGCGTGTTAGTGGGGCTATAGGTATTGGTCGGTGTGGCGGTATCTGTCGGGGTATTGGTGTTGGTGGGAGTGTTAGTGGGTGTTGGAGTGGGGGTATTAGTCGGCGTGTTCGTGGGTGTGTTGGTGTTAGTGGGGGTGGAAGTGTCCGTCGGAGTGGACGTATCCGTGAAGGTGTTGGTCGGGGTAAAGGTAAGCGGGGGAGTGTCAGTCAAGGTTGGAGTCAAGGTTGAGGTTGGAGTATCAGTCGAAGTATTTGTCGGTGTCGATGTGGCTGTGGCGGTCGGAGTAGGCGTAGAGGTGGAGGTAGAAGTATTGGTAGGTGTCGAGGAAGGCGTCGGCGTCGGGGTGACCGTAAAGGTGTTCGTGGGGGACGTCGTCCCGGTTTCGGTGTCGGTCGGAGTCGGCGTGACAGTGGGGGTAGCGGTTGGAGTCGACGTGAGAGTGGTGGTCGGGGTAGGCGTGGGCGTGTTAGTTGGGGTCTTGGTCAAGGTAGATGTGGATGTCGGCGTGGGAGTCGTGGTGGACGTCGGCGTGGGTGTGCTGGTCGGGGTATTCGTCGGAGTGTTAGTGGGTGTGGGCGTAGGAGTCACTGTTGGGGTGGGTGTGGGAGTCGGGGTCGGCGTCTTGGTCGGGGTGATGGTGGGCGTGTTCGTGGGCGATTGGGTTCCCGTAGGGGTATTCGTCGGTGTCGGGGTAATGGTCGGGGTGCTGGTAGGCGTAGGAGTTGGCGTAGTCGTCGGGGTTGGAGTGGGGGTGTTGGTGGGCGTGGGAGTCGGGGTTCTCGTCGGAGTGGGTGTCGGCGTGATCGTGGGGGTCGAAGTGGGCGTACGGGTCGGGGTCGGCGTCGGGGTATTGGTGGATGTGGGAGTCGGCGTCGTGGTCGGGGTCGGCGTCGGCGTGTTGGTGGGTGTCGGGGTCGGGGTTCTCGTGGGAGTCGGCGTCGGAGTGGTCGTGGGGGTGGGCGTCGGCGTATTGGTGGGTGTGGGGGTTGGCGTATTCGTGGGAGTAGGAGTGGGCGTGGTCGTCGGGGTGGGAGTTGACGTGGGAGTAGGTGTTCTTGTCGGTGTATTGGTCGGAGTCGGTGTAGGCGTGATGGTTGGGGTGTTGGTGGGTGTCGGGGTTGTGGTCTTGGTCGGGGTGATCGTAGGTGTGTTCGTGGGCGATTGGGTTCCCGTAGGGCTATTGGTAGGGGTAGGGGTGATCGTCGGCGTATGGGTTGGAGTGGGCGTCGGCGTGGTGGTAGGAGTCGGGGTCGGAGTGGGGGTGGGTGTCCTGGTGGGTGTGTTCGTGGGCGTAGGTGTCGGCGTCGTTGTGGGTGTCGGTGTCGGGGTGTTAGTAGGGGTTGGAGTCGGAGTCCTTGTTGGAGTAGGTGTCGGGGTCGTGGTCGGCGTGGGTGTCGGCGTATTGGTGGGCGTGGGTGTGGGGGTCCGGGTCGGGGTGGGAGTCGGGGTTGTTGTTGGGGTCGGAGTCGGCGTCAGGGTTGGAGTAGGGGTCGGCGTCAGAGTGGGAGTGTTGGTCGGGGTTCGGGTCGGAGTCGGGCTTGGCGTGGATGTCGGGGACGGGGTCGGAGTATTGGTCGGCGTGGGGGTCGGCGTAGTGGTGGGTGTGGGGGTCGGGGTTCGAGTCGGCGTGGGGGTCGGGGTAGTGGTCGGTGTCGGGGTAGGCGAAATGGTAGGCGTAGGAGTAGGAGTGCGGGTCGGTGTAGGAGAAGGCGTATTCGTCGGGGAGGGAGTCGGCGTAATGGTTGGCGTGGGAGTCGGAGTCCGTGTTGGAGTCGGGGTAGGCGACACCGTAGGGGTGGGTGTCGGTGTGATGGTCGGGGTCGGGGTGGGGGTCCTGGTCGGTGTAGGAGAAGGCGTATTCGTCGGGGAGGGAGTCGGCGTGACGGTTGGTGTGGGAGTCGGGGTCCGGGTCGGGGTCGGGGTTGGCGATACTGTGGGTGTGGGCGTGGGGGTGGGACTTCTCGTGGGAGTGGGCGTCGGTGTATTCGTAAAGGTATACGTGAAAGTGTAGGTATTGGTATGGGTGAAGGTGGGCGTAACAGCCGGGGTCGGGGTGTAGGTATAAGTGTAGGTGGGGGTGGGAGTATAGGTATAGGTGTAGGTGTTGGTGTGGGTAAAGGTGGGCGTGACCGCGATGGTCGGGGTATAGGTATAAGTGTGGGTGGGGGTCGGAGTCGCGGTATAGGTATAAGTATAGGTGTAAGTATAAGTGTAAGTATGGGTAAAGGTGGGGGTTAGCGCCGGGGTGGGGGTATAGGTAAATGTCGGGGTATAGGTAAAAGTATGAGTATAAGTCGGCGTGTTGGACCAGGTAAAGGTCGGGGTCCAGCAAGGGATGTTGAAAGTAACCGTGTTGGAGGTTTTTCCCTCGATGTTAAAATTGTTGGTTGCTGTTGTACATTGATTATTTTGCATACCATTAAAATCCCACGCGTATTCCTGGAAGGTAACGCAGGAATTTCCGGCGATCCCTTCCGGCCAGATGATGGAAACCCCGCTTCCCCCCTGGCCGCTGACGTAGGGCTCGGTGGCGATGTAATTCCCATTTTGGACGGAAACTCCACCGGCAAAGAAAGATTGTGATTGCCAATAGCTTTGACTAATGTTATCCGCAAGGGTGACGGCGCCAGTCTGGGGGCCGCCGGTGTTGCAGACCGTCAGGCAAAACTCGTAACCGATATTGCTGCTGGATTCGTTGGGTCCGCCGCAGACCGATTTCCCAACCGTGAAGTTTGGGGGGCCCAGAGTCGTAGAAGACGCCGGTATCGCCACAGCTTGCGAGAAGAACAAAGCTCCGTTGCAGTTGCTGGTGCTGTAGTCCCCGTTCGCGTCCGTGGATACATAAGGAACCCTCGCGCCGCTCACGGGGTTCCAAAGGCTCTGGCCCCAGCAGCATTCGGAAGAAGTGGCGCTGACCTGGGACGCGCTGCCCCATCCGCTGGTGCTGTAGTCGGTCGCGTACCAGTTGGTGGCGGGGGGAGTCGTGGGATTCCCCGAACTGATGTAATCCATCTTGAGGCCGCCGCTTCCGCTGGTGATCTCGGAGTGCTGGCCGTTGGAGCAGGTGATGTCCAGGTCCCAGGAGGAGTAAAGGTTATTGCAGGCGGTGTTTTGGGTATAAACGCTGAGATAAACTTGGGAGCCGGTTAAGAGGGACGTGGGAACGGTGATGCAGCCCGGGGGACAACTGCCGCTGCCGTCCCAGTTGCAATAATTGATCTGTCCCAGGTAAACGCCGCCCACATAGACCTGGGACCAGTCGTCGCTGGATACGCAAATCTTAGCGGAGCTAGGCGTGCATTGGGCCTTGGTTTGAGAAGGAGCGCCGCATGACAACATGAAACCCATTAGCGCTAAAAAAACCTGAAGCGCCTTGGAAAAAGAATTAAAATTTGAAAAAGTTTCCTTATTCCCCATTCGTTGATCCGTTAAAATCCCTTTAGCTTGAGTTAAGGCCATATTCTGCCTATCGTGAAACCGGTTTATCCAAAAACCAGATGCTTAATTGTATTCGCATAATCCATTCCAAAATTTGGGCTTTTACCAGCCAATCACCCTATAAAATCCCAATAAAAATAGAAAAAATCTTGTTAACGTTAAATTCTGCATGAAAGCGTTTTTTCAATGATTTAAGTGGGACAATATCGTGGAATTTCACTTGTCTATTTAAGTAAACCCTTTTGCTTTTTGTTTCTAAATTATTTCCAAGGATAAACAATGAACCTGAAAATGTCAGTTTTTTTGCGAAATTGGGGTGATTTTTGACTTAAAACAAACCTCTTTTCCCACTGGGGATTGGATAAAAATGACTTGGCCATACAATACTTCCCCGAGTTGAGGCCTATCAGGAAAAAAGAAAATGATTCAAGTAAAACCCATTGAATTGGATGACGAATCCTCGATCGCCCTCGTTGAAACCTTAGCGAAAAAAATCTGGATGGACCATTACACTCCCATCATCGGCGGGGATCAGGTCCGATATATGGTGGGAAAATTCCAATCCCAGGAAGCAATCCGAAGCCAACTCATGGAAGGTAATCTTTATTACTTGTTGATGGGGGAACTTGAAATGGGGATGGGTTACCTGTGCGTCTTGCTCAAACCAGGCGAATTATTCCTAAGCAAGTTCTACCTCTCCGGGGAATTCCGGGGCATGGGTTACGGCCGGGAAGCCGTGGATTGGGTCCGGGGATTGGCCCGGAAAAATAAACTTCCTAAAATCACCTTGACCGTTCATAAGCGCAACCCGAGCGTGGAAATCTATAAGAAGTTGGGTTTTGTGGTCACGGGTCCGGTGATGACGGATATCGGAAACGGCTTTTTAATGGACGATTACAGGATGGAATTAAGCCTTTAAACGGAAACGGAAAAATATCTTTTCAATGATAAAAACCGGCGCTTCCCTGAAAATGAAAAACCTTTCCCGATTTTGGGAACTGGTTTTTATGCTCCTGTTCCTGTCCGTGAAACTCAGCCTCTTCGCCCAAACCCCCGTTCCCTCGCCTTCCGATAACATTTATCAAATGAAAGAAGTGGTCGTTTACGGCGAGAAAAACGAGAATGAGATCATCAAGGGACAGGACCTGGGCTCATTGGAATCCGACGGCCGTTTGGGAAGCCTGCTGGACCGGGTTTCGTCCGTGGAATCCCAGGGCTTGGGCGGGGCCAAGAGTTTCAGCAACATCAGCATCCGGGGCGCGGCTTCCAACCAAACCCTGATATTGTTGAACGGCCAAAGGGTCAACCAGGGTTTCGACCTGGGCATGATTCCCACCGGGGATATTGATCGGATCGAAATCATCAAGGGGCCTGACGCCTTGATCTATGGGACCGACGCCACCGGCGGGGTCGTCAACGTGTTTACCCATGCCCAGAACAAAGAGCCCGCGCTGGAGGTTTTAGCGGGAACATTCGGCACTTATCAATTTCAAGGATCCACCGGAACCTTGAATCTCAGCACCTGGAAAGGTTCCTTCGGGGGCAACTGGTACCAAACCAGCGGCTACACCGCCAACACCGACGAGACTTCCTGGGAGTTGGACCATTCCTCCAGCTTCCGTTTGGGCCTGGATCGCATGGACTTGAACGCCAATTACGTTGAAAAAAACGGCGGCGCCCCCAATGGGGACAGTCTCTCGGCCCAGGATACGGGACAATTCGACGCCGACGACCGGGAAAAGAAACAGGCTCTCACGGCCTCTTTGTCCGACAAACGGCCCTTGGGGAATTGGACTCTCAACCCGTCCTTTTCATACGATTACGCGAACGTTCTGAGGTTGAACCCTTTGGGGCCTGACGCCTCAGCGGGCGTCCCCATTCAGGATCAGAATATTTACAACACCTTTGATTTTCTCGCCACGGCTTCCGCCCATTGGGAGTCATTACTCAGCGCCCTATCCGCCGGCATGGAATTTAGAAGCCAAAACATCCAGGACACCGAGGGCCTGGGCGGCGGCAACCGCGCGGATAACTTGCTTTCCTTATTCACGAATGGAAACCTTGCCCTAACCCCCTCGCTTTCGCTGGAACTAAACGCCAGGTTGGATTCATACAACGATTACGGCATTTCCGTTTTCAACCCGGGGGGAAGCCTTCGGTTTGAGGCGGGTCCTAGCAAATTCCTTTACTTGAAAGCGGGAACGGGATTCCGCTATCCCGGCTTTGATGAACTTTACCATCCCGACATTACCTACATCCTGGGCC
Organism: candidate division FCPU426 bacterium; assembly: GCA_963796105.1. GTDB lineage: Bacteria > Oederibacteriota > Muellerivitia > Muellerivitales > Muellerivitaceae > CAWCKJ01. The sequence goes on along the minus strand of CAWCKJ010000004.1, from coordinate 1,142,738 downwards.
CCAACACACCGGTGGAATTCGGGGCGGGAGAAGCAGGCAATCCTGCTTTAAAACCGGAAAGTTCCATGAACAGCGAATGTGGGGCCCAGTGCGGTTGGAAAAACCTTACATGGAAAGCCGATATCTTCGCCAGTTTTTACAAAAATCTCATAATCCCGGCCCAAAACGCCGCCACCTTCTGGACCTTCGAAAACATCCCGAATTCCAGGCTGATCGGAATTGAAACTAGTTTTAATTGGGAAATAAACTCTTGGTTGTCACCTTACGGCAGTTATACCTACATCGATTCCCTCGACACGGACAGGGACCAATTGATTCCCGCCCGCTTGCGGCAGAAATTAAACGGCGGTTTCAGGATTAATCCCAAGAATGGAATGGCCCTGACCCTGTATGAACAATTCGCGGACCATAACCCGGCCGTTTACCTCGGACGGCAGGATAGTCCGCCCCTCATCGTAGCTTCTTCTTATTGGATTTTGAGCGCGGAATTCAATTGGGAAATTCAAAAAACTTTAAAGATTTTCCTAAACGGAACCAATCTTCTCAACCAAGCCTACGCCACTATCCAGGGTCTTCCCATGCCGGGACGGTACCTGGAAACGGGGGCCTCCATCCAGTTTTAAACCCCGCCTCAAAAAAGCCAAATTCGTGCATATATTCGTCAGTATGAAAATTATTTCATTCGTATGATTTTAATCACACCTATCGGAGCCCCCTTTTTTTAAAATTATAACCTCTGAAAAAATCGGGTCAGGAGAAATGAGCCATGCCGCTGCTTCAGCGATTCAGTTTTTCCATCGAGAAACCCCTGGCCGAGAAGCTCGAGAGGATGATCCGGGAAAGCCATTACGAGAACCGATCCGAATTCATCCGGGACCTGGTTCGCGGGAAATTGGTGGCGGGGGAATGGGAAACGGACGGCGAGGCGCTGGGCACCCTTTCCCTCCTGTACGACCACCACAAGCGGCGCCTGAGCGAGAAGTTGATCGAGGCCCAGCACCATCACGCGGCTAAGGTGCTGGCTTCCACCCACGTGCACCTGGATGAGCGAATCTGCGCCGAAATGATCATGGTTCAGGGGAAAGCGGCCGATATACGGCACCTGTTTGACCACATGCGCCAGGAGAAAGGCGTCCTGCACGCGGCCATTTCGCTCAGTTCAACGGGCCAGAAACTTTGAATCTTGTGTTTAAGAGGAAGGGATGCCAAAAAGCGATGGGAAGCAATTTCTCGGGGGACATATAAGATGTGGTTAAAAATCTTTAATGACGGCTCCGAAGGCGCCAAGGCCAAGACCTTCGGGCTTTACTTTTGGCTTGTCGTTTTCAACCTGGGGGCGTGGGCCTGGGCTTGGAAGGTTTTCGCCCATAACCCGGCGCTTTTGGGAACCGCTTTCCTAGCCTACCTCTTCGGACTGCGCCACGCGATGGACGCGGACCATATCGCGGCAATCGACAATGTGGTGCGCAAGCTTATGCAGGACGGCCGCAAGCCCATTTCGGTCGGCCTTTTCTTCTCCCTGGGACATTCCACGATAGTCCTCCTGGCCTCGGCGGTCCTGGCCACCGCGATCAGCCTTTCCCAGGATCGCCTGGAAGGCCTTCGAACCATCGGCGGTTTCATGGGCACGGCAATATCGGCCTTCTTTTTGCTCGCCATCGGTATCACCAACCTTTTCGTTCTCAAGGGAATCTGGCTGGTGTTTCGGCGCGAGCGGAGGGGAGTACCTGGCGGCCCAGGGGAACTCGACGGACTGCTTTGGGACCGGGGATTCTTATCCCGACTATTCAAACCTTTCCTTAACGGCGTCACGAAAAGCCGCCACATGTATCCCGTGGGCTTCCTCTTCGGGCTGGGTTTTGACACGGCCACGGAGATCGGCCTTTTGGGGATCGCGGCTTCTCAAGCCGTTCAAGGATTGCCTTTCGGGACGACCATGGTTTTCCCTGTTCTCTTTACTGCGGGAATGTCGCTGGTGGACACGACCGACAGCGTGATCATGACAGGAGTCTATGGATGGGCTTTCATCCATCCCCTGCGGAAGCTTTGGTACAACCTGACCCTGACATCCCTTTCGGTGCTGGTGGCCCTTTTGATCGGATCCCTGGAAGCCCTGGGACTTTTGGCCACACAACTGGGGCTTCGGGGAGGGCTTTTTGGCTTTATCCAAGCTCTCAATGACAACCTGACGAACTTTGGTTTCGTGGTTGTGGGAGTGTTCATTATGGGTTGGCTCTTGTCGATTGGAATTTATCAGTTGAAGGGTTTTGAGAAGACTTAAACCCAACCAGGCTGGAAATGATTTTGGAATCACCTAATGGGGTGAATTTTCCCAAGTCATTTAATGGCCTCTTTAACAAAAAAGCCGGGTTTTCGATGGAAACCCCGGCTTTCAAACTTTAAATAGCTTTCTAGTTTTATGATCCCGCAACAATCTCCTGTTTCTCCAGGCTCCTTGCGGTCACCAAAGCCAGGTGGAAAATACATTCCGGGCAATAATAAAGGTGCCTTTCAATCTGGCCCTTTTGAGGGGGCCCTAACCTGTGTTCCCGATATTCCTGAAGATTTTTACGAACTTCCTCGCAGTTGATTTCCATGACCCTCACCTTCCTTACCATGGAAACCTGCACAATCTGTGCCAACAATTCGCTTTCTTTTATCGCAAAAACGAACTGTGGCAAATTAATGGGAATAAAGGCAAAGATTCAATCCGAATCAGTGAGAGATTACCGGATGAAACCAAGGACATTTAAAAAAGGATTTTTCATTATTCCGCGAAATTTCTTGAAATTCAGCCAATTAACGCTGAGTTATCTGATCTAGGTTATAAAACTCAGGAAGGCCCAGCGATACAATTTAATCCAGGGGAGAAGCGCACTTTGGCTTAAGAATCATAAGCGAGGTGGAATTATGCCGATCCCGATCCAGGAAGATTTCAAAGTTGCCCGCGAGTCCCTTTATCTCCATATCATCAAAAGCATCGACCTGAACGCCGGCAGTCTCGGCGTCAAAAACCTCGACCGTTTCGAGTACCTCATCCGCTACGCCATGGACGCGGGCGAGTACGAGTTCATCAAGTCCCTCCAATTAGCCGTCATGATGGACTATTGCGTCAAGACGATGCCGGGCTTTTCCGGCGAGAAGCAAAACCGCTTCATGACCCTCCTTTTTTCCGACTTGTCGGAGCCCCAATACCAGAACTGGAAGAACTGCTACGCCTCCATCCAGGAAGTCCTGGCGGCCTCCCCCAAGAATGGGGCCTCGGAATTGGTCGCCCACTTCGCCCGCCACCTCTACCTCTTCAACCTGGACGACTTCAGCGACCTCTTCCATAAGGAAGGCCTCGTGCCGGAATCCCGCCAGACCCTCCACCACCTTCCGCTTTACCTGGAGGAGATGAAAAAGATCGTCCTGGGTTCGGTGCAGGGGAGCTTCTTCGAGTTGTTCGCCCTGGAAACCCAATACTCCGTCGCCAACAACATGGCCGACGTCCAGGCGGTGGAGGCCATGAAACCCAGGTTGGAAGCCTTGAGAAAATCCATCCAATCTTATTTCAAGGCTTTCTCCAAGGTTCCGGTCGTCTAAATTAATTCCCTTCCCTCAGGAAGGTTTAGTCACCATCAAGAATACGATCACGGCCACGGTTAGGCCCTGGATCATTCCCAGGATTTTACCTTTTTTATCCAAGGCTAAATAATCCGCCGAGTCCTTGCCCGCTTTTGCCAAGGCCTCAATTTGGCCCCGCAAAGTGGGCGTGTAAACCAGCCACCCTAATAGGAGGACCAATCCGAAAAGAGAGGCGGACAACCAGACCCAAAGGGTTCCCCAGGGAATGTGGGACATGGAAATCATCATGGGGCCGGTCACGAGAAGGCCCAAGTAGCAGGGGTTAGCGATGCGGTTATCCATAGTCTTGATGCCCTTCAGGACAAATCCCAGGCTGGCCCCGTCTTTCCTACCCCGCACGATCCAGTACCCGTAGCTGGTGTTGAAGCCGACCGCGACCATGGCTAAAAACACGTGCAGGAACTTCACGACGTTATAAAGAATCATCTTCCCCCCTCCCTTGATAACTTGATGTTATGAGGACCGCCGGACTATTCATACACTTTATGGAGTTAAAAAGGAAGTCGGCGTTTGATCCGGCCGGCAAAGGGGTCCTCTTCTTTTGGTAGGGAGTTCCATCTGATAGAATGCGGTATTCCCAACTCCTATAAAGGAACCAAATGCCCCCTGAAACAGGGAAGACCGACGCCGTCTCAAAGGACCCAAACCCTTTCTTGAACGCGTGGACCGGACGGAAGAAATCTTGGTTTTGGGCCTTGGTTCCGGCCCTGATGACTTTCCTTTTTTACCTGCCCGTTACCCGCCATGATTTCGTGATTTGGGACGACCAGGTATTCATCTTCGACAATCCCCACATCCGGGCCATAGGCCTCACCTTTTTCCAGTGGATTTGGTCCACCTCCCAAACCGGAAATTGGATTCCCCTGACCTGGATTTCCCTGGCCCTGGACTACCAAATAGCGGGCTTTCATCCCTGGGTTTACCACATTCACAACCTTTTCCTTCACGCGCTTAACACTACCCTCGTGTTTTTTCTTTCCTTCCGCGTCCTGGAATCAGCGCAAAAACAAATTCACGACAATGATCCTGGGCTTCGGTCCGGTTTCCCTCTGGTTCCCGCCGCCTTCTTAAGCGCGTTGTTGTTCGGCCTCCATCCCCTTCATGTTGAATCCGTGGCCTGGGCCGCGGAACGAAGGGACGTCCTTTGCGCCTTCTTCTACCTGGGCAGCCTTTTGTTGTACGTCGATTACGCCTCCCAGGTCCCCGTTAAAAAATGGAAATTCCATGCCTGCCTGGGGCTTTTCCTGCTGGCCCTAATGTCCAAACCCATGTCGGTCACCCTTCCCCTGGTTTTGCTCCTGCTGGACGCGTGGCCCCTGGGACGGTTGAAGGGCGCGTTTTCCAAAATGTTATTCGAGAAGACACTTTTTATCCTCGCCTCCTTGGCCGTTTCCGGAGTCACAGCCTTCGCCCAATACCAGGCGGGCGCTTTTATCACCCCAGGGCTTATTCCCCTGGATTACCGGATCATGAACGCTTTTCATTCCCTGGGCTTTTACCTTTGGAAAATACTGCTGCCCTTGAACCTGGCTCCCTTCTATCCGATGGATCCCAACCTGGAGACTTACACTCTCACTCATTTAGCCTCAGCCTTGGCGGTAGCGGCTATTTCCCTGGTTTGTGTGATTTATTGGAGGCGAAAACCGTACCTGGCGGCCGCATGGGTTTTTTATCTCGCCACCCTCGCGCCGGTCCTGGGTTTCCCCCAGGTGGGGCTTCAGGCCGCCGCGGACCGCTACACCTACCTTCCAACTCTTGGAATTTTCCTGTTAGTTTCCTCCTTTCTCTCGACCAAGCTCTCAAAGAAGCCGGCTCTTTTGGCGGGGCTCTGCGCCCTTATGGTGTTGGGTTTGGGATCGGGAACCGTCCGCCAGCTCTCCATTTGGAAAAACTCAGTGGCGCTTTGGGAGGAGGTGGACAGGTTATTCCCTGAGGGGAGCCAGGTCCCCCACGCCAACCTGGCCCGGGCCTATGAGTTGGCGGGACGCCACGCCGACGCCCTGCGCGAGTACGACCTGGCCCTCGCGCTCCCCCCTACCAGCGCCCACATCCACGAGGAGAAAGGAACGGTCCTCCTGTCGATGAACCGCCCGGACGAGGCCATCGAGGAATTGAACCAAGCCGTCAATCTTTACCAGGATGCCGCCCCTTCGGATTTGTACCACCATCTCTGGTACGCCTACGAGCTTAAAGGTCTTCATGAGAAAGCCTTGGCAGCCATCCAGGAGGTGGTCAAGATCAGGCCCGACTTCTCGGACGGCTTCCGGGACCTGGGCGTCACCTATTGGAATTTGAAACGCTTGAAGGACTCGGAGGAGGCGTTTAAAAACGCCTACTCGCTTAACCCCTTCAGCCCGGAGTACCTGGATAATCTTGGCTCCCTTTACATTAAAAACCGTAATTTGCCCGAGGCCACCGCCTGGTACAAGAAAGGAATCATGCTGATGCCCAAGGAAGCCCTTTTTTATGGGAAGTTGGGCGATATTGACATGCTCCAGGGAAAATACAAAGAGGCCGCCCAGGCATACCAAACAGCGGAAAGCCTCCAGCCCCAAAACCCTGATTATTTCAAGAAATGGAAGCTCGCCCAGAAGAAATCCGGTAAAAAAGAATAACCCCCGGCAACCGATTTTCACTCACCCAAAACGGTTAATCTTGGTAAAATCTCTCCCTGATACGGGTTCGGGGAGAACCTGTTTTGCCTCATTCTGTCGAGCCGTTAGCAGGAACAAATTTTATTAAAGGAAGGTCTCATGGGTTCTATTCAATTATTCCGCCGTTTTGGATTGATCGCGGTTCTATTCTTGGCTTCTTCGATTGCTTCGGCCTACACCGCGGTTGACTATTACAATGCCGGGCTCCAGTTCTATAACGCCCAGAACTACACTCAAGCCGTCCAATACTTCACGGCGGCCTTGAACATGGACCCCAATAACGTGGGCGCCCTTCAAAGCCGGGGCAATTGCTACTACCAGCAAGGCCAGCTCCAAAGCGCCTTAACGGATTACCAAAAAGCCCTCGCGCTCCAGCCCAACAACACCCAGTTGGCTTCTTTTGTCCAGACCATCCAGGCGAAGCTGGTGACATCTGGATCTCCCGCGGCAGCTGCTCCGGCGGCGGCGCCAGCAGCGGCAGCCCCTGTAGCTGCGGCGGTCCCAGTAGCGGCCGCGACACCTGCGGCATCATCCGCTTTCAGCCAGGGAGTCGCCCTTTACCAACAAAAACAATACGCCCAAGCTATTCCCCAATTCCAAGCGGCGATCCAGGCTAACCCGAACGACGCGGCGTCTTACAAATACCTGGGTTACTGCCAAGTCATGACCGGGGATTATAAGGATGCCGCCGTGGCCTTGACTCTTTCCAACCAGAAACAACCGGATCCCTCCATCCAGAATTACCTCACCCAGTTGAAATCAAGGTTCGCTCCGGCGGACCAGCAGTGGGTGGATTCCCAGGTGGCCGCCGCGTCGTCCACGAAACCGGCTAAGACAGCCTCCAAGGGAAGCGGGTTCGGAATCCGGCTGGAGCCATCCATTGTCTCGATCAGCCTTGACGATCTGGTCACCCATGCGACTTCCTTTCAAACCGCCGTATCCATTTCCCAATCCTCGGGATACGCCTCTGATACCTATGACGCCAAGATACCAACCAGCACCATGCAAATCGCGTTGGAACCTGTCATTAGTATCGGATCTAATTTAGAAATTGGAATTCCCCTATCCTACCTGCCTGTCGGAAAATTTACTGAAAGTTATATTTATCAAGGAGTTGCTGGGAGTGATTCCTTCGACATCAGCGCATTTTCGGTGGGTTTAAATCTCCGTTATCTGTTTGGCGAGGGGGACATCAGGCCTTTTATTGGCGCTGGTGGTTTCGTCATGCCAATGAGTATGGATTACTCAAGTACCCCTTCCAATGCGATGGCGGGGACATATTCGTCCATGGGAGCCGGCGGCCAGGGCCAGGCTGGTGTTGATTTCCGCTTGGGAGAAAACGCGGGTATTTCAGCTTATGGAGGATATGAAACCGCATCAGCCGATTCCTTTAAAAATGGTTCCTTATCCTTACAGATGGTTACAATCGCCGCCAACGAAACTTTTATAGGCGCCTCCAGTACAACAACGGCCAATTCCAGGCCTTTTAAATTGAATCTGAGCGGTCCCTTCGGCGGAATCATGATTGCGGGTTTCTTTTGATCTAAGTCTAAAAGGCCTACTAGGTCAGGCTTGCCGGTTAGAAAAATTCGATCATGAATAAAAAAGGGCTCCAGGAAACCTGAGGCCCTTTTTCTTTAAACAAATCAATTTAAATCCTGTCCAATTCAACCCCCATTCATCTATAGCGCTATTTATGCTTATACTTAGGCAGCGGTACCTCACGGGAGACCCATCATGAACTTCGACCTGAAAAAATCAGAAATGCGCGAGGTTTATAACCTCTTGATCGGCCTGGTCGCGCCGCGTCCTATCGCCCTTGTCACGAGCCTCGGCCCCGGCGGAAGCCTCAACGCCGCCCCCTTCAGCGCCTACAACTATCTCTGCCTGGACCCTCCTATCGTGGGTTTGGGGATCGCCCAGAAATCCGGAGACGGGGACGGGGTCAAGGACACCGCCAGGAATATCGAGCTGACCGGTGAGTTTGTCGTCAACGTCGTGACCGAGGACATCGCCCGGCAGATGAATATCTGCGGGGTGGAGTTCCCTCCCGGGGTCAACGAGCTGGAAATGGCGGGTTTGACCGCCGAAAAGTCCTCGGTGGTCTCTGTTCCCCGGATCAAGAAGGCCCATGCCGCCCTGGAGTGCCGGCTATACGAGACCTTGAAACCTGGCAAGTCGCGAATCATCCTGGGAGAGGTCGTGTCGGTTTACGCGGAGGACTGGTTCATCGACCCCAAGGGCCCCTATGTCCTCGCCCAGGATCTCCATGCCTTGGGCCGAATGAACGGCACGGGCAGCTATGTAAAAACCCGCGACTCCTTCTTGAGTATTCCGCGGCTCAACTATGAGAAGTGGCAAAAGGGGGAACACGGATCATGAAAAAGACGATTTTCTTACTGGGAATGCTGGCCTTGGGTCTTTCCGCCACTCACGCGCTGGCGGCTAAGGTGGGAGAGAAGGCGCCGGACTTCAAGGGCAGGGACAGCCATGGAAAAATTAGAAGACTGTCGGACAATCTGGGAAAATTCGTGGTCCTGGAATGGCATAACCACGACTGTCCCTTCACCCAGAGCCAGTACAAGGGAAAAATGCAAAAGCTCCAACAGGAGTGGACCCAAAAGGGGGTCGTTTGGTTCCAGGTCATCTCCTCCGCCCCGGGAAAAGACGGCTATGTGACCCCGAAAAAAGCCAATCTGGATGCGAGCCGCAACGGCGCCGCCCCCACCGCGATCCTCCTGGACCCAACGGGCTTGATCGGTCACGCTTACGGGGCCAAGACCACTCCCCATCTTTTCATCATTGACCCGAAGGGAATCCTCATTTACGACGGCGCTGTGGACAACGCCCCTTTGGAGGATGAATGGCCTGGACAGACCAAGGACGGGAAACCCTACTTGAATTACGTGGATCAGGCCTTAAAAGAGTCCATGTCTGGACGGGAGGTTTCTGTAAAAACAACCGTTCCCTACGGCTGTAGCGTCAAATACTAGGAATCATGAATATTATTTTTAGACTTGGCCCTTGCGCAATTACAGGGATTTAACCGGCAATCCCCTCAGGGCGGACACAATGACCCAAATCCCGATGAGGGTTAAAAACACCCCGAAGGATATTTTCAATCCCGTTTCCCCGACCTTGTGGGCGCCCATCGCGCCCAGCCAAGCCCCCGCGACCAGCCCGCAGGCGATGATCAATCCCGCTTTCAGGTCCACGTTGCCGTTCTTGTAATATTCCAATACCGCCATAAGCCCCACAGGGGGTAAAAGCACCGCCAGGCTGGTTCCCGTGGCCTTCTCCTGCGAGAAACCCGCCAGGAAAGTCAGGGCCGGGACGATCAGGATGCCCCCTCCCACTCCGAACAAACCCGCCGCCACACCCGCCGCTAGTCCGATGACAAGAAATAAACCCGGCATAAATTTCCTCCTGGAAGGTAATGGAAAAATCATCTTTACAGCCCATCGGGACAAGTATCGAGCCTGAAAATCAACCTAGTCAAGCGCCAATGCTTTCGTCATCTTTCCTGGGGTTTTTCAAGCCTCTTTAGGTTATCTTATCCGCCGTGAAAGGAACCAACCCATGAACCTTCTTCAAATCGCCCTCTTGGCCGTCGTGCAGGGACTGGCGGAGCTTCTTCCCGTGTCCAGTTCCGCCCATGTCATCCTGGCGGAGAAACTCCTGCGCTTGGATCCCACCGACCCTGCCATGACCCTTTTCCTGGTGGCGCTCCATACCGGGACCATGTTCTCCGTTTTGGTTTATTTCTGGGACGACTGGAAAAACAATTATTTCGCCTCCAGGGAAAAGGCACTGGCTTTCCTGAAACAAGTCGTGTTGGCGACTGTCGTGACCCTCGGGGCTGGCTTTATCCTGATGAAGTTGATTGAGAAAGTGGCTCTCCGCGCGACGCCCAACGCCGAAGTTGAGATGCTTTTCGGGAACCTCAAGCTTATTTCCATCGCCTTGGCCGCGGCTGGCGCCCTGATCATTTTTTCCTCGCGAAAAGACACGGGGGAAAAGGACGAGAAAAAATTGGGACCGTCGGAATCCTCCTGGATCGGCCTGGTCCAGGGGCTTTGCCTTCCTTTCCGGGGTTTTTCCCGTTCCGGGGCGACCATCTCCGCAGGGCTTCTTTTAGGATTGGCCCGCAGAAAAGCCGAGGAATTCAGTTTTGCCCTGGCCCTGGCCGTCACCCCCTTCGCGCTGGGCAAGGAGATACTGCGTTTTTGGAAGGCCCAATCGGCCTTGGACGCCGCTCCGGGAACCCTGGGCCACTTGGTTCTTCCGAGCCTCCTGGGAACCTGCCTGAGCTTCGCGGCGGGTCTTCTGGCCTTGGAATGGCTCTCCAGCTGGCTGGAGAAGGGCCGGTGGAAATATTTCGGCTTCTACTGCCTGGCCGCCTCCATCCTGGTCTGGGTCATCCAAGCGAGAAGTTAAATTCTCTAAACCTTAATATGTCATTGCGAGGAATGCCCGCCGAATAGGCGGGTGATTATGACGAAGCAACCTTAGTTTAATAATGCCTTAATCCAAATCCTAAAAAACCACCCATAAACTGAGTTTGCTTCGCCGCGGAGTTCGCGGCTCGCAATGACAAAATCTTTATTCCCTTTCTCAAACCGCTCTCCCCCTGGTAACCACTGGATATTCATCCCTGATGTTCATAAAAATGGGGAAAGAACAAGGGGGGAGCATCATGAGCCAGACTAAGAAAATAAGATCCATCGATAAAATCATCCGGGGCCAAGACACTTCCGACGGGGCGGGGGTCAAGCTCAAGCGTATCATCGCCTCGCGGGAGCTGGATCATTTGGACCCCTTCCTTCTCCTGGACGAGTTCAAGAACGATGATCCCGGGGATTACATGGCTGGCTTCCCCGACCACCCCCACCGGGGGTTCGAGACCATCACCTACCTCTTGGCGGGCAATTTCACCCACCGGGACTCGCGGGGCCACAAGGGCCACTTGAAAACCGGGGCCGTCCAATGGATGACCGCGGGCAAGGGCCTCATCCACAGCGAGATGCCGGAGCCAACCGGCGGTCTTTCCTGGGGCTACCAGCTTTGGCTGAACCTCCCCGCCAAATGGAAAATGATCGAACCCTATTACCAGGACATTCCCTCGGAGGCTTTGCCAGTCGTCGAGCAAGGCGGTGTGAGGGCGAAAATTCTCGCGGGTGAATATGGGGGCCAAAAAAGCCCGGCGAAGAGCAATATCCCATTCAGTTATTTCGACCTGACTTTGGACCCTGAAGCGGAATTTGAGTATCCAGTTCCTGAGAACCAGAACGCTTTCATCTACGTAATTGAGGGACAAGTTGAAGCGTTAGGTGCTGGTAAAACTCAATCCGGCAAAACCGGATATTTGGGAGTCTTCGGCGAGGGAAACCAAATCCATCTCAAGGACTCAGGCGGGGGGAAGGCGCGCTTCCTGTTCGCCTCAGCCCAAAAGATCGGGGAACCCATCGCCCGCGGCGGGCCATTCGTCATGAACACCCCCGGCGAACTGAAGCAGGCTTTCCTGGATTACCAAACAGGAAAATTAGCTTGAGGCTTTAAGGAACCGCTATCCCTCGATCCCGGCAATCCCCTCGCGGGCAAAGGCGGCAAAAACGATTTGAAACGGTTCATCCCGTTGTTTTTAGTTGCCGATGGACCTGCTAAAATCAATCCATGAGTCCAATCCAGCCAATACGGGAAAAAGAGTCAAATCCCATGCCCCATTGGCTGGGAGCTTTGTTTTTTCTCGGATTATGGCAGGTCCTTCTCCTGGCGCAGAACCCCGGCCTCATGTCGGATGACAGCGGCGAGTTGGCCGCCGCCGCCTGGAACCTGGGACTGCCCCACCCTCCTGGCTATCCCCTCTTCAATCTCCTGGGGCACCTGGCCACCTGGCTTCCCGTGGGATCCCCGGCTTTCAGGCTGAATCTTTTCTCCCAATCGCTGCTTCTCGTCTCCCTCTGGTTTATCCTGGATTCATGCCGGCGGATCGGGACATCCGATTCCTGGTTCTCTCCCTCCCGGCAAAAAATCCAACTGACCCTCCTGGCCAGTACGGGATTGCTCTTTATCTCATGCCGAAACCTATTCGCCCAAAGCCTCACGGCAAAAGGCTGTATTTACACTCTCTCCCTTTGCTTTTCTAATTTCTTGCTTTGGCTATTCCTCCGGCGTTCCGCGAGCCAAAGCGGATACTTCATCCTGGCTTGCTTCCTTTGGGGCTTGGGCCTCGCCCATCACTGGCAAACCTCTATTTTATGGGTTCCTTTTCTTTTGGTTTGGGGCGGATTTTCCACCTCAAGACTTAGCATCAAAGCTGTTCTTCGTTCTATTTCCCTCGCTTTCATTGGGCTGACGCCTTATCTCTATCTCCCTGTCAGGTCGGCCTTGCGCGCCGAGCCTTGCTGGGGTAACCCGGTTAACTTGCGGGAATTCCTTTGGGTGGTATCCCGGCACTTGGTTTCCGGCCTGGAATCCTGGGTACAACCTCCCGTTTTTTATCTCGAAACCCTCAAGGAGTTTTTCCAAACCGCTCTTTGGTCCTGGATGCCGGGCTTTATCCCCCTGGCCGCCTTAGGCACCCTGTATCTTTGGGGCAGGGACAAAAAAATATTTTCCGCGCTCCTCTCGTTAATCCTGCCCGTTTCAACGGCGGTCTTTTTCATCCACGAGTTGAAGAACCTGCACCTTCTTCCCCTTTACCTTATTTCCATCGCGGGCGCCTGGCTGGCGCTTGGCTTTTCAGGAGTCTTATGGATAGGGACCCGTTTTTTCAAAAAAGAAAAAACGGCTTGGGTATTTGCGGCCGTCCTTGCCTTTTTTTCCTGCGGATGGCTCGTCCACGTCTACCACCTCGAGGATAAAAGCCGCTACACCCTGGCGGAGGATTTCGGGACGAACGCCCTGAGGGATATCCCCAAAGGAGCGGTGTTTTTGGGGGATGGCGACCATTATGTGATGCCCATCTGGTACGGGAAATACGTCCGGGGGCTTCGGCCGGATGTCACATTTACTCCCTCCATTTTCCTGCTCCACGGTTGGGGATGGAACCAGCTCTCGCTGGATCTCTTTGGGTCATTGTGTTTCCCTTCAAGTGACGCCCAAGTGGGGGAATGTCTTGGTAATCTCATCCGCGGGGGCCTGGCCCGCCCCTTGTTTCATTCGCTGGGTTGGGAATTTCTTCCGGCCCTGAGGCATCCTCAGAAAGGGGCTTGGTCTCTTCACGGCTTGGCTTACCAATGGTCGGCCCAGCCGCCGTCCCTCGAATCCGTTTCCGAAGCAGTCCTGGTGCTCTCGGACCGCGGAAGATACAGGGGCCTCGCTGAGTTTTGGAATAACCCAGGGAGGGATTTTTCCAGCACTGAAATGTACCGCTATTACTCCAACCAGCATTTCGAGGCCGCCCACCTTCTTTACCAAGCCTCCCAGGATCTTCCGGCCTTGAGGCATTTTGGGAAGGGACTGGATTTCTACCCGGACTCAGCCATCGCTTATGCCGACCAGGCTGTCATCCTGGGAAAATGGGGTTACTTGGAGATGTCGAAAGTTTTATGCGATAAGGGAATCCAATGCGACCCGGACTATTTGCCTTGTTACCTGAATGAGTCAACCGCCTGTTTCTTGGCCGGGAACAAGGAGTCCGCCATTGCCTGTTTACAAAAAGCCCTGCTCAGGAGCCCCCAATCCAAGGAAATCGCATCCAGAATTGGGGAGATCAAGGCATCGCCCCCAGACAAAGTCCCGCTGAATAAGGAGAAATCCCGGGAGGATTACCGGAAGTTGGGCCAATACTTCCAGGCCCAAGGCTTGACCCATCTCGCCCAATGGGCCGCCTCCTACGCCGGAGCGGTGATCCAGGAAACCAAATAAGCCTGACCCAATAGACGCGGGTTATCTTGGGCCGAAACGCCGCAAGTTCTCCGCGGGAATAACCTGGAAATTACGGTCGTCTTTTTTCTTCCATAGCAGGCTGAAGGCCGTGTCAACCCCCGAGGTTTTGCTCAAGCCGGCCTGAATCCGATGGAGCCCTTTGCGAAGATAAAACGGCATTGAGCCCTGGTTGCCTTCCCGAAGGACCTTTTTCCCGTCGATTAAAAGCTCGGCGGGGTCGTGGCTCAATGCCAGGAAAAGATAGGGGCCTTCCCGGGGGCAGAAGAGACCACCCTCCCACCGGACCTGAAGAGGGGGGAAGCGGGTGACAGGAAAATCGTTTCGGAAAGTGAAATTGAGCAATGGGTCCAGATGTCTGACGGTAATCGCATCCCCCTTATCGTCCAGGACCTGGTAACACCCCTCTAGTCCGAAATTTCGGCCCAGGGCTTTTTCCGCCGGCTGCGCATTCCCCATCGCCATTCGGCTGATCCGGTAAAGATAAGCGACGCTGGCTCCGCCGGACGATTTAAGGGTCTGGAGTTCCCCGCCGGGATATAGCGCCTGGAACAATTCCAGGATTCCCGTTTGGCCCTCCTCCAACGCCAGGCATACGTCTTTATCTTTTGGAAGGGTGCCCAGGTTCATGGAGTCGGGCAATCGCAGGGGAAACATGGCGTCCTGATGGTCGTAGCCCAGGAACCGCACCGTATATTGGCCGTAAAAATGGGGGCAAAGAAGATAGGAACAGGTTCCACCGTCACGGGCGATGGACTTCCCGACCCAGGACGCTTCCGCCCCGTATCCGACCCTCCAGCATTCCTCCTGGACCGCTTGGCCGTAAAAATAATTTTGGAAATTTTGTCCGGCGCAAAAAATAAGAAAAGCCGCCGCGAGAAAGAGGCTTCCCTTCGTCCCGAATTTCGCTGCGCTCAACGCGGAGAGGAGCCGGGAGAGGAAAATTCCGCACAGGAGAACAATGAAAGGGATGGCGCCGAAAAGCCGGCTGGCGTGGTTGGGGTTCACGGACAGGAAGGCCGGCAGGCACATGACAGCCAATCCGGCCAAGGCGTAAAAGGACGCCCTCTCCTTGATCCGGAAAATCGCGTGGAAAAAGCCGAGCACAAAAAGGATTCCCATTCCATCATCCAAAAGCCTGTGCCCGGGAATATTGTGGTAATACCAGGCATCCCCCGATCGGTTAAAAGCGAAAACCGTCCCGAGAATTTGGTCCCAGATCCCCCGGAGGCCTCCTTGAAGGTAAACCCCGGGGAAGGCCATCAACTCATTTTCGCGCCAGCCTAACGATTTTTGGGAGGCCATTTCCCGAAGGAGGGGGGCGCATAGGAACCCGCAAACCGCAAAAAGCAAAACCAGCTGTCCTAAAAAACGGCCCCGGGATTTTGGGTCTTTCAGCCATTCATAGGCGGCGTAAACCGCCATGAGGACGGCGAACGCCTTGCCCACCTGGTAGGAATAAAGCAAGGCGGCCAAGAATACGCCGGTCAAGGCGAAGGCCCAGGTTTTCCTGTGTTTGACGGAATAAAGCCAAACGGCCAGGGAAAGACCCATGTAAAAGGGGATCTCAATGGCGGGATGGCCGTCCCGGCTGTAGGTGAGGTGCCATCGCATGACTGCCATGAAGAAAACCGCGGAGAGGGCCGCGGCTGGACCGGACAAATGGCGGAAAACCCGGTAAAGGAGGGGAAAGGCGGCCAGGGATATTACCACCGAAGCGAGGAAAAAGGAAACCTGGGTCGCCGGGAAAAGACTGAACCAAAGCAGAAGGTAGCCGTAAACACTGGGGACGCAGACCGGCTGTTGGAATATTTCCTGGAAGGAAGGATGCCAGCCTTCCCGGAGTATCCGAAGGACGCTCAGGCATTCGGAGCTTTGGTCGTTGAACATGCCGGCCGGAAAATCCGCGATCCGGTAAACGCGGAGGAAAAAAGCGGTTAACAGGATAAGAAAGAATAAAAGTCTTTCCCGGCCCCTTTCTGGATAGGGGCCCGGGCCTAGGGTGGCCTTATCGCGAAAAAGCCTCTCGAAAAGGAAAACGGCCGCGGAGAAAAAAAGGAACCCGGTTAGGACCGTGACCGGCTTTTCCCGCTGGACCCATTGGGCTTGCCCAAGGGCCGCGAACGCCAAAGCGCCTAGGGCCAACAGAAAAGGATTAAGGGATTGGAACGTTTTAGATTTCAGGGATGGTCCGTCCGGGGAACCTGGAATTTTGACTTGGGTGCCATTATATACAATTAGGAAGTCTGGAAGGATTCGCCTCTTTTCCAGAAAATATCCTCAATCGCCCTTTGGACCATTAAAATAACCCAATGTCATCCCCTTGGCGGTTTCAATCCCTTTTAGCCTCTTTGCTTTTGGCTATCGTCGCCCAGTTCCTCATGGCCGACAGCGCGGAGAATTGGACCCTTCTTCCCGGACTCCTCCTTTACGCCCTCGCGATTTTGATATTCGTTCGCTCAAGGCCGGGGGACACCGCCTCACCCCCCGCGTCCGAAGGCCTTTCCCCCAAGTCCGAGATCCTGATCGCCTCGGCCATCGGCATGGTCGCGTTATTTTTCCGCCTTTACAAAATCCTGGATTTGCCGCAAGGCATGACCATCGAGGAGACTTGCGGCCCCTGGCTGGGTTTCTCGTCGCCTCCCTCCCAATGGGTCCTGTTCGACCCGAACCACATCGCCATGGCCTACCTGGACATAGATTTTCTTTCCTTCCTCTGGTTCCACCTTTTCGACCCCAGCAGGATGGCTTACAGTTTTTTCTTCGTTTTTTTCTCTTTGATATCCTTCCCCTTGGCTTATTGGTTTTTCCGGGACCTGGCCGGGCCCAGGACCGCGCTCTTGACCCTCTTCCTTTGGTCGGTAATGCAATGGCATGTCACCTTGAGCCGCAACGGGCATCCCATCGTCACGGCGGTTTTTTACGTGACGGCCATGCTGGCCTTCGCCCGGATGGGCTGGCGCGCCGGGCGGTTGATTTATTGGGCCCTCGCGGGGTTTTTCGCCGGCGCGGGTTTTTACGCCCACCCCTCCTTCCGGGCCAGCTTCCTGCTTCTCGCCGCGCTTCTGCTGTATGAACTTCGGCTCGACAAGGAAAAAACGCGCTCCCAACTGAAAGGGATCGGGGTCTTTCTAGTGGTTTGCCTGGTTGTGTCCTTCCCCTGCTGGAAATCCATGATTCAAAACCATTGGTTGATCGGCGCCACTTACGATGACCATCTTTTCGTGGGGCAAAAAATGATGGAAGAAAAAAGCCTGGCGCCCCTTTGGCAAAACCTGTGCCGGGCGCCGCTGGTATTGACCCGAATCGGTTCCCCCTATTCCCAGGACAGCCTGCCGGGACACCCCCTCTTGGACCACGCCACGGCGGTCCTCTTCGTCCTTGGCTTCTTTATGGCCCTCAAGCGCTGGAAGGAAAGAAAGTATTTTTACGGACTCGCGGGTTTGACGATTCTCTGCCTGCCGGGGCTTCTTTCAATGGATCCGACCCACGCCAGCCGCGTGCTGTGCGTTTCCCCCTTTGTCGCCTATTTGGGGGCAAACGCGGCTTTCGAGTTTTGGGAAAAAATCCCATTCCATAAGGAAAGCCGGAAATTATTAATCCTTTCGGGCGTTTTCATCGTGCTGTTTATCGCCGCGGAGAACTTCAAGGTTTATTTCATCGACCGTCCCCGGAACGTGACTGCCTGGCGGGAAGCCGGCGCGGCGCCGATGAAGATCGGGCAGGCTATCGCGGGGGAGGGGGATTCTTATGATTATTATCTTTCCCCCGCTTTCTTCGGACGGTTCGTCGTGCTTTTCCTGGGCCATTCCCAGCGGGAACATATGCGCTCCCTGGATCTGCCCGGCTCTTTCCGGTATCTTTCCCCTTCCCCGGGCCGGGGCTTGTTTTTCGCCCTTCAGGAGGGACGCACCGGGGTTTTATCCGTTCTCCAGGATCTATATCCCGGGGGAACCGTGGAAAAGTTATTGGATCCTTGGGGCCATCCCTATTTGTATTTCTTCCGCGTGCCGCCCGGGTCTTGCGCCCGCAACAGGGGATTGAGCGGCTTTCCCCAGGGTTCCTTTACCGATTTCCCGGACCATCTGCCGAAAGATTCCCGTAAACTTCACCTGACCGGGAGTTTCTGGGTGGAAAAACAAGGGACCTACCGCTACCGCATCAAGGGCCCCGCCAAAGTGAGCCTATCGGGCGATTGTCCCTGGATAACAGACCGCCCCCAATTTTTGGCCAGGGGTTTTCATCCACTGAATTTCACCCTGAGTTCCGGATCCTGGGAGGGTTTGGCCGTTGAGGAATCATTTGAAAAAGGGCCTTATCTTCCTCTGGATGCCGGCAGGTTTATCCCCCACCGCTTTTCGCAAGGCTGGATGGGGATATACAGGTTTACGACCGACGCGAATTCCGGGCCTTTACTAGTGGAGTCCGAGCCCCTCTTGAATTTTTCCTACCGGGATGATTTTCCCTTGAAGAACCCGTCTAACCTGCTGGCGGAATGGAAGGCCGTCCTTCATCCCCCCAAAGCTGGCCTCTACCATTTCCTGATGCTCAATTCCGACCACATCAAAGCTGAATTGGAGATAAACGGGAAAAAGATCGGCGTTTCCAACCAAGAGGCAGGATTATCACTGGAAAGCAAGGATTACCCGGTGGTCGTACGGCTAAGACAGGAGGGGGGATTTGAGACAGTGTTTCATATGCTTTGGAAGCCCCCGGGCCGGGAAAACTACGAGATTCTTCCTCCAACCGCCTTGAAATGACCGGTTTTTATTCGCCAGGAGGATGATCGCTTTCCAAGCCGTCATGAATCATTCTTTTTTCAAAAGCGATGGCGACCTGGTTTAGTTGAAACCCGATTTTCCCGTAAAAGGAGCCGACCGCGGCGTTGCTCATCCGCACGAACAGGTTGATCTTGGGACAACCCAGTTTTTGTAACTCGCCTTCCAACTCCGCCATCAGCATCCGCCCGATGCCCCGGCGCTGGCGCGTTGGCAAGACCGCCAGGTAATTAACCGCTCCCCTGTGCCCGTCGTAGCCTCCCATCACGCTCCCCACTAATTCCCCATCCCCCAGGGCGACCAGGAAAAGCTCCGGATGGTCTTTCATTTTCCGCTGGATATCCTTCGCCGGGTCGTTTTCCGGCACGACCAGTCCGCATTCTTTCCAGAGCCTGACCACCGCCTTCTCATCCTCCGGCCTGTATGGCCTGATTTCTATTTTCACGTTGATACCTTGGGGAATGAATTCGGAATTTACGGCTGGCTTAACCTACGGGTTTGCTCCCGTAAATATAAAATATAAGGCTCATCCGATCAATAACCGTTTGTCACCAGGAACTTTCCCGTCTTGAGGGTTCTCCCGCCCTGCTGGGCAACATAATAATAGATGCCCGCTGATACGTAAGAACCGTACTTGTTCCGGCCATCCCAAATCACCAGGCCGCGCGATTCCCCAGCCTGGTTCACGTATTCTCCCGAGAGCGTATAGATGCTCACGATCGCGCCCGGAGGCATGCAACTGACCTTGAACACCCCCCCCACCGCGTGAGCCGGGTTATAAGGATCGGGCCAAACAAGGACCTCGCAAGTGGGCGTGGGGGTCACTGTTGGCGTAAAAGTGGGGGTTGGTGTGAAAGATGAAGTCGGAGTGATCGTGGGTGTATTGGTTGGCGTCGGGGTAAATGTGGGAGTATCCGTCATTGTCGGAGTCGGGGTGGGGGTTAGGGTGAACGCGGGGGTACCCGTGGGCGTGTTGGTAAGGACACTGGCGAAGCTGTTGGCCTGGATGAAGACGTTCGAGTCCAATTCGCAATCCTCCACGTCCGCAATGGCCAGTTTGATATGGTTGTTTACGCCCGGATTCACGGAGGCGTTCACCGTCAATACGGTGGTCAACCCGTTCAAGGAGGCGTTCAAGTTCGCCGAGGGGACGTTCAACCCGCAACCCCCTCCCTGGGAACTTCCCACGTTGTCGATGAAATAGGCCGAATTGACACAGTCGTTGACATTGTTGATCGAGACGATCGTGTTGGTGCCGGGTATGAGGGCCACATTGATCCCGTTGATGTAAAAAGCGAAAACATCATTGAACATCGAGTCGACGAATTCGTTGTATTCTTCCGAGGCGAATACGTATTGGAAGGAAATCGTGTTGTAAGTCGGGACAAAATCAAAGGAAAGGACCGTCGCGTCATTAGTTTGAACCCCGCCCGCCAGGGCGGTTAAATCCGTGTCACCGGGTGTCCCGTTGCAGGTGCTCATAGTCTCGTCCGCATGGGGCCCACCACGCTGGCGGCAAGCCCCGTGCTGAGGATGATTCCCGAACCGAACCCGATAATTCCGTTTCCCCCGGTGAAAGTGCCGGATGATCCCCCTACTCCCTGGTAAGTCACGTTGCTGAAGGCCACTCCGCCGCCCATGAGATTTTGTACCAATATCGAGGGTGGTTGTGTCCCGAGATCCGTCTCAATGATGTTTTGAGCCCATCCTTGATCGGGTAAACCTATGGCAATAAATGCGCCTAAAAATTGAATAAACAAAATAACCCGGGTTTTCATATCAGCCCACCCTTATGGCTTTAAAGTTTCCTTTTTAATAGCGTGTTAAAAAAGGTCTTTATTCCATTTATAATTAAAAACCGATGACGAACACATCATAGCTGCCAAACCCAAACATGACATTTTGGGCATTTGGCTAAAAATCGAGTCTTACTAGTTCTTTTATTTTACCCCTTGCCATTGATTGCCACCCTAAAAACTTCACTCCTTTCAGGCGGTTTTTGGAAAATGAAATAAAGCATGGATAGAACCTGGGCCTATCTCATGGCGTGGTAAAATCAAGCGTTAAAAGTTTAAGGATTCAGAGAAGCGATAAAAATATAAAAAAGAGAACCCTTTCATGGCGCAAACCATCGTGAAAATCGGCCGTCCCGTCCTGCGGAAGTTAACGAGGGATTTATCCCCCAAAGAGGCGGTTTCAAGCAAGGTCGGGGCCTTCGTCGCGAAAATGCTGGAGACCATGCGGCTGGCTCAGGGGGTTGGGCTTGCCGCCAACCAGGTGGGCGACAACCGCAGGATCCTGGTCATGGAATGCAAAGGAAACAAGCGATACCCCAACAGGCCCCGCTTCCCCCTCCAGGCTTACCTGAACGCCCGCATCGTGAAATATTCCAAAAAGGCCGTGGAGGACTGGGAGGGATGCCTGAGCATTCCCGGTTACCGGGGCATGGTTCCCCGCTCCGAAAGCGTGACTTTCGAAGCCCTGACCTTGGGAGGCGTCAAGGTGCGCAAGACCCTGGGGGGCTTCGAGGCCAGGGTTCTCCAGCACGAGGTGGACCACCTGAATGGGAACTTTTATATCGACCGGATGCCCCACTTCCACCACTTCTACCACCTGGAGGAATTTGGGAGCAAGCCAGTTAAAAAATCCCCCAAGGGGAGAAAAAAATGAGGCTGTACTTGATGCGCCACGGGAACGCCGCGTCCCCCGGAGCCGGCAAGCCCTCGGTCTTGACCCCCAAGGGCGAGAAAGCCGTGGCCAAGGTGGGTTCGGCCCTGAGAAAGAGAAAAATAACCCCCTTCACCCTATGGCACAGCCCCCTGCCCCGTGCGGCCCAGACCGCCAAGGTCATACATGGGTTGTTGGGCCTTCCCCCCGAAGCCCTGGTTGAGAAGAAGGAACTGGTGCCGGAGGGAAAGGTCGGGGAAATCTTCATGGAAATCCACAGGACCCAAGGGGATTTGATGCTTGTCAGCCACATGCCTTTTTTAAAATCCCTCATGGCGCTCTTCCTCGATTACGTGAGCAATCCGGAGGCTTTCGATTTTTCCACTGCGGGCGTAGTCGCCCTGGAAAGGGCGGAGGCAGGCAACCAACTGCTTTGGACGATCCAACCCGAGGATCTTTAAAGACTCATTAGGATTCCGGGGACTTTTTCACCGGCTCTTGAACAATACGGTAACGCACGCTATTGCCTGACCCCAACTTCTCAAGCCGCTTTTCGCCCAACACCGCCCTCAGCGGCCGACGGGTCCAAAAGTCCCGTCTATGCCCCTCAAACCCCGGGTCATGCCTCATCAGCCGCTTTAGGTTATAAGTCAGGGTACTGCGTGACATGCCCAGCTTTTGGGCGAGTTCGCCCGGCTTGGCTTCCCCACAGCGTTCAATCAAGTCGGCGATCCGTTGCATATCCTTGATACCTTCCCGGTGAAGTTTTCGGCCCAGCTTCCTGTTTTTGTATGCCTCGGATTGGATAGGCGCCGGTTTTGGGGGTGGGGCTGGTGCTGGGCGCACTCTGGGGGATTCATCCTCTGCCAAACCATCGAGGAATTTCAGAAAACGCATAAAAGGCGATTCTTGAACCATTGGATCCCTCCGATCCATAGGCTAAAGGCCCGGCTTCTTGCCAATTAAGTCCACCCGATGGACAAAATCGGGAGATAAGAGCGATATACCCAATCAGCAAATAGACCTAAAGCCATTTCGAAATGTGAGTATTTTCCAATTTTTTCTTTACAAGTTCTATAAGCTAAATCATCAAACTAAATTGGCAGGAAAACAGGTTTCCCGTTGGCACGGGCGGTAACTCGGTAAACTAAATTGGCAGGAGCCCTGATTTCCGTCGGCAAGGGCTGGCTGCCCGAGGCATCAAGCCGAGGGCAATGATTGCCAGCGCAGATTTATAAGAAATCTGTGGAGATAACCTGCCCACATTCACGTCATTATGGGCGGTAACCCAGTAAATTAAATTGGCAGAAGACAGGTTTTTCCGTCGGTAACCCGGGATAACCTGGTGACAGCTACCTGTTTTTCCGTCGGCAACCTAGGATAACCTGGTGACACCTATCGGTATTTCCATCGTCAAGGAGGATAACCCAGGAAACTAAATTGGCAGGAAGCCCGTTTTCCGTCGGAAAGAGGAGATAACCTGCCCACATTCCCGTCGGCATGGCGGTAACCCGGGAAACTAAATTGGCAGGAGCCCGGTTTTCCGTCGGTAACCCGGGATAACCTGGTGACACCTACCGGTATTTCCATCGTCAAGGAGGATAACCCGGTAAACTAAATTGGCAGGAAGCCCGTTTTCCGTCGGAAAGAGGAGATAACCTGCCCACATTCCCGTCGGCATGGGTGGTAACTTGGTAATCTAAATTGGCAGGAGACCTGTTTTCCGTCGGAAAGGGGAGATAAACCGCCCACATTTCCGTCGGCATTAAGGTGTTCCTAGTGAAACTAAATTGGCAAGAGCCCCGATCCTTGAGAACATGATCGGCCAGCCGAGGGGTTGGCCCATGCCCACGCGAGGGCATTAACAAGTTGCTTAATCAGTCCCCAAAGCGGGCTTTTTTAACAGCCTGTTAATAAGAAAATTTTATTAAAAATAACGACTTTTCCTGAATCTCCGAGTCCCTGGGGTGAATATCTAGGGTAAGCCCTTTGCTTTTCCAGACATGCCTGTGGTAGGAAACACATGAAAATAGTCCATTTCAACGCCAGGGGGAGAGAATGGATTCTAACCAGAGGGTGGATGTTTTCACCAATGTCCATAAGGGTCTGCGCCGGGGGCTGTTGGAGCTGGCGCTTAAGATCGGCCAGGTGGATTGGGCGGACGGGGCCGAGGTAAAGGCCTTGGATGTGGAGTTAGAGACTATTCTTCATTTTTTAAGGGAACACGCGGCCAACGAGGATGAAATCCAATTCCCCCAGTTGGAGGAACGAGCCCCCGAGGCCGTTTCCCGGGAATGGGAGGACCACCGGCGCCTGGAAGCGGAACTGGACCAGCTGGAGGAGGATTGGATCAAGATAACGCAAATCCCGAACCGGGAGAAGGCCGGTCACGGGTTTTACCTGGCCTTTAACCGTTTCCTTTCCGACTACCTGGCCCATATGGACCGGGAAGAAACGGCGATCACCGATGCTTTCTACAAGCATTTCTCGGACGAGGAAATCAAAAAATGTTTCCAAAAGATCATTGCCCGCACCCTTCCCAACGACATGGCCATGATGCTCAGTTACATGATCCCCGCCATGAACAAGTCCGAGAGATACTTATTCCTTACGAACCTGAAACAGATAGCCTCAACCGAGGTTTTCGGAAAGATCAAGGGTTTGGCCCAAAAGCTGTTGCCCCCGAAGGAATGGGAGAAGCTTTCAGCCCGGCTGGGATAGGGAAGAAAAACTAAGGGGTTTTGGCGCAGCGAAAACCGTCGTTGTTAATACGGGCGTCCGGTGTGATAAAGTACCGGGAAGTTGTACACAGGCCAACCGCATGGTCGTCCCACGAACCGCCCCGGAGGACACGTTCCTTCCCTCTATTCGGCCCTTTTGGATTCTTCGCCGGGCTTACCGCGTAATACCTATTCCCATACCAGTCCTGACACCATTCCCATACGTTCCCTACAATGTCATATAAGCCATAGGGATTCGGCTTCTTCTTTCCCACTGGATGGGTTCCGCTTTCCGAATTATCCCTGTACCAGGCATAGTCCCCCAATTGGCTCGCGTCATCCCCGAAAAAATAGGTGGTAGCCGTCTCACCCCTAATGGCCTTCTCATATTCCGCCTCAGTCGGCAGGCGCTTTCCCGCCCATTTGGCGTAGTTATTGGCGTCGTTCCAATCCACCAATACAACCGGGTTATCCATCTTGTCCCGGATTCCCTTTCCGTCCCCTTGAGGGTCTTTCCAATTGATCGAATCGACCTCGATAAAAGTCGATCCCTTGTACCCCCAACCGCCGCCGCTTTTTTCAGCTTCGGTAACGTATCCTGTCGCATCCACGAATTTTTTGAACTCAAGGTTGGTCACTGGGTATTTGTCGATGTAAAAGGCGTCCAAGTAAACCTTGTGTCGTGGATGCTCATTGGGTTCACCTGTTCCCTCCGGCAAACCCATCGTAAATTCTCCAGCTAGTATTAACACCATATCTTTAGGCGTTTTCTGATTCTCACCGGCTTGAAGGGATAGCGCTCCTTTTATAATCACAAAAAATATCAATATGGCCGTGAATACTTTCCAATACATTTACTGTCTCCTCTAGTATTCCGATGATAAGACCAACTCTCAATATAAAATACCAGACTCTAAAATATTCAATTTTTAGTTAAGAACCTAAATAAATAAGCAGCA
The DNA here is from genome assembly GCA_963796105.1 of candidate division FCPU426 bacterium. GTDB lineage: Bacteria > Oederibacteriota > Muellerivitia > Muellerivitales > Muellerivitaceae > CAWCKJ01. The sequence goes on along the minus strand of CAWCKJ010000004.1, from coordinate 1,117,446 downwards.
ACTATTGAGCCCATTATGGTAAACAACCAGGAGATAATTGCGGGCCAACTTCTTGAAAAATAGTTGGGTTGTTTTTCTTTAAGAATAATCATAGTGTTCGGAATAAGTTTTCCGTGAATTTGATATAAAACAACAAGTAATAAATATATTCCGCAGACAAATGTTAACCGTTTTGGCCATGTGGTTATCTCAGGAATAAATACTAACATGAGAAAAAAGATGATTAGATTAAGATTTAGACCATATTTCTTATACTTCGTTGCCGCCCAACTTAGATTGTTTGAAATTTCTTTATTTATTGATTCTGCTTTCCCAACAACCCAAGATTCATTTATTCCTGATACGCGGATTGCATTTCCAGTTGTTTCAAATAAATCAACATTAACCATTTTATTTATTCCTGGCGCTTCCTGTTCTTGAATAAATATTTTCAGACCTTTTATTTCATTTAGGTCATTAATTGAATTTAAAAAATCTGCAGAAAATCGCGTTACTTCACTTGCACGTTGCATATAAGTTACTATCAGCTTCCCTTCCGTAAAATCTTTTTCAATTACATCAATAAGAGGTTTTATATCCTTTTTAAAAAGCCTAATTGATCCGAGTGGAATTACTTTGTTATAACCTGAATTTTGCGCCTAATAAAAAAACCATCTAGGAAACCATTATAGGATAAGGGTTGCGAAGCCAACTCATCCTAAAAGAGGGTCCCCCAGATGGTGAAACGTCAAGATACGCCTCAGAAATCAAACCCGCAAGTCCAGAAAAAAGCCAATCGAAACGGGAGAATCGCGCCCAAGATTACGGCCAATACTCCCGTAGGTATTTGCGAAGACCGCCTAACAGCTTTTGGCGGATTGTTGGCATTGGCGAAGATGTTCGACCTTCTTGATTTTGAGCGGGAATTCAAAAAACACTATGCCGCACCTAAACGCCTTCCGAATTTGGGCCACTACCGGATGGTAAGCGGCATCCTAATGCTTCTTTTCATCGGGTTCCAAAGACTTGGCCATTTTGCCTACCTGCGGGGTGAGGTCATGCTGTGCGGTTTACTGCGGGTTCCCTTGTTGCCGGTAGTGACAACTTTTTGGAGATACCTGAGGTCGCTGGGGATCGGGCAGTCGGCATCGTTGCTGAATCTGAGTGGGGCGTTACGGGCCAAGGTTTGGGGACAGGTGAAATATGCCCCCAAGAAGGTGGAGATCAACATCGATACCACCACCGCAACGGTCTACGGAAATATCGAGGGAAGCCGAAAAGGATACAACCCCAAGCACCGGGGCAAGAAGGGACTGAGGCCCATTCTGTGTTTTCTCCAGGAAACCCGGGAATATTTGTGCGGAACCCAAAGACGCGGAACCACCCTTAGTTCTGAGGAAGTGGCCCGCCAAATTAGACAATTCCGGCGACTCTTGCCGTCCTGTGTCCGGACGATTCTGGTGCGCGGTGACGGTGAAATGATCGGCTGGGAAAGCGTGAAAGCCTGTGAAAAAGAAGGGTTTTCTTTCATCTTCGGGAACAAGCGGCATGACCCGCCTTTCACGAAAAAGGGTTGGTACCGCCATGGAGAACACGAATACAACGAATGTGTCCATCAACCCATAGGCTGGCAACAACCAGTCCGGTTTGTGGCGATGAGGACGCTGGATGAAAAAGCGCGGGAGAAACAATTGAGCCTTCCTGAAATGGAAGGATATGTCTACCGAATCTTCGCGACCAACTGTCTGGGAGCACCCCATCGGGTGGTTGAGGAATACGACCTGCGCGCGGATGTGGAAAACCTGATTGGTGAGGCGCAACGGGAGGGGTTATTAGCAATTCCCTCTAAGAGTTTCCAAAGCCACCATGCTTTTTTCCAGATCGTGATGCTGGCTTACAACCTCTGGAGGTGGATGAAACTAATGGTGGGCCATTGTGGAAAAGAAAAGCGACCGGGAAAGAAGCCACAGGAGAAGGAACAGATCACCATGCCGGACCATACCCTTCGGATCGCACGTTTGAAGATGCTCTTTGTAGCCGCCCGAATCCAGTATCACGGCCATCGGGATGTGGTGAGGTATTCAATCCATGATGATAGGACAGCGGGCCTATTGGGTTTCCTCAAATACCTTGATCGAAAACGATTGGAAAGACCCAGGGCGGCCTAGAAGTGGCTTGGTGCAAAAAATTCTTTGCACATAAGTTCACTTCTGATGAAAATGGCCACTGTCGGGTCCCGATTCAGGCCGATCTGGCCACGGAATCGGTAAACTCGGTGCAAAATTCAGGTATAAATTTGTTCAGGTTCCTTACTTTTACTTGCCATGTTTTCATAACTATGAGGATATAGTTTCAGCGTTCCAGCGCTCCCAATGGTTGTTTCCCAACGACCAGCTAAACTGCCGTCTTGTTTCAAGTCGACTTCAATCGTTGCTTCTTCAACAACAGTTCCTGGAGGATTTTTTTGGGGAACTCCCCTGACTTTCATTTTGCCTTCAATCATTGAACCGGAAATATCATAAATAGTTATTCCAAATCTATCGTCATGAAATCGTGCTAATCCGGAGATAAGGTTCTCGGTTTGGGTATACTCCACAAAAACATTACCGGTATTTGTTCCATATAGTCTTCCCGCCCATGCATTTTTTAAATCGTTCATAATAAACTCCTAAAAAAACATCCTCTTGATTGCATTTGTAGGACAAAAACAACAACGGGGTCACGTTTTCAGTTTACATTTGGAAAACATCTTCCTGAATCCCTGATCCTCCGCCAAAACCTTCCTTTTCACCGTGTTCCGATATCCAGTTCCTGTTGATTTAAATCTACCCAGAGAATACCACCTCTTAATAATTTGGCCAATTTTTCAAACCGCTGGAAAAGCCCTCATCCACCAAAACTTGCCCCGCTTTTCGGTTCAATTTAGCGGTTCTTTAAACAACTGTCAGAGTCCGTACCAACCCGGGCCGCAAAAAGCGGTTTGAATCGCGTCCCAACCACCAGTTTGCTCACGGGGAAAACCCCTACCTACCCTTTAAAACCTCACCCAATCCATCATCCGCATCGTTTGAGACATTTAATAACCAAAAATAACCCCCATTTCCAATGGGATCAAAATATCGGGACTGTCCGTTGAGGCGGTGCCGGCGAAATGGGAGCTGGCGAAGTCATATATTAATTTTCCCTCAAGATAAAGGTCGATCCCCTCTCCCGCCTTCAATTGAAATCCCAAACCTCCCTCGGCGAGAAAATCAAACTCGTAGGAATTGATCGGGACATTGGAATAACCGGTGTTGGAATCGTATTGGATGGTGTTATCGCTTCGATTCTCGTTGTACGCCAGCCCGGGGCCCAAGAAAAAATAAGGACTAAAATCCGAAAGCAACAGCCGTGCCCGGATCAGAAAGGCCGCCCCAATGACCATGTAGTTATTACCGTTGGTCAGGGAATCATTCTTGGAACTAAACTGGTCCAAGCCCACGTTCAGCCAAAGGGACAACCGGTTCGAGAGGAGGTAACCGCTTCCGAGGTCAAACGCGAAAGCCGGGCCATAGGCCTTTTGAATGTTGCCGCTGCCAGGCAGGCCGATCCCCAAACCTGTTGACGACACCCATTTTGAGGGTTTTTCCCGGTTGATGGGTGACACTGGAGTGGTCGCGGGCCCGAGGGTCCAAAGCATTTCCGGCTTGGAACTGATGGGAGTGGGAGTTTCCAGGGAACTGGACGAGCCATTTACAATAAAAGTCGGGGTCGCGGTTGGGGTCCAAGTGATGGATTCTTCCGCTGGAGGGGTTGATGTGGGCTGAGGAACTAAAGTCGGGGTAAAAAGGTTCTCCTCACCATGGCTGAGCCCGCAACAAGCAAGCAAAATACCCGCAAGACACAAAATGCTCTTAACTTGAAAATTTTTTGTCATGGCTTCGTTTCAATTCCTGTCCCGGAAAACGTCCGGTGAAGGCCCCTTTCTCAAACATCGGGTTCATGTCTTCATTTTACATTCAGAAAACCTCTTCCTGAATCCCTGAAAAACCCCCGAAGCCTTCCTTTTCACCATGTTCAGCCGAAATCATCAATTTTAAATGTTGAATTATTGAAGATTTCAAAAGGTTGGATACCAGGCCATCAATCGCCGATAATTTCTTCCAGTCCCTCAACAATTTGGGATATTTCCTCGGGAGTCGCCCGGCCTAATTTGACGCCCAAACGCTCCACGGACAAGGTCCTGATTTGGCTGATTTTAACCCAGGATTTTTTCGGTAATTTTCGGGAGTTGAGCCCGAAGGTGAGGGGAAAACCGGCTTTGGGCTCACGGCTGGTGAGGGCTACGGCGATGACCGTGCCTGATCTCTCGTTAAAAACGTCATGGCTTAATATCAAAACCGGCCTTAAGCCGGATTGCTCATGGCCTTTGACGGGATTCAAATCCGCCCAGAGAATATCACCCCTTAATACTTTGGCCAATTTTTCAACTCGCTGGATAAGCCCTCATCCGCCAGGGCTTGCTCCGCTTTTCGATCCAATTTAGCGCATTCATTGGCGAGACGGTTCCGGCCCAGCCTCGCGATTTTTTCCCGAAGCGCGTCTCCGATAGCCCGGCTGCGGTTGGGGTAAATTTTCTTTTCCACCAACCGGTCCACGTTTTTAAGGATTTCCCGATCGATGGTGATGGCAATTTTAGCCGCAGCCATAAAAACCTCCGGTATGACGTTTTATCATACTTTTAATTTAACCGCCATTAAAGCAACCGTCAAGGTCCGGATCACCCGGGCCGCAAAAAACGCTTGGAATCACGCCCCAACCGCCAAGGCCGCCCACGGGAGAAATAACCGCGCTAACTCCCTTGAACACCTCGATATTTCAGCGTTTCTTGGCTTTATTCCGGGTTTTCTTCGCGCGGGTTTTCACGCCCTTTCCCTTTGGTTTTTTCTCTTGCTCGGTCAACCAGTTTTGGGCGACTTCCTCCAGTTGGACGGTCTTGGACCACCTGAAGATTTTCTCCACCTCCCCTGGGGGCAGGCGGTATTGCAGGTGGGTCAGGTACTTCGCCGCCCGATCCTTCGTCTGGCGCCGGCAGGTCGGATGGCTCACGGCCAGGGTCAGGTAGGCGAAAGCGTTGGAATTGATGTTTTGGGCGATCAGCCATTGGGCGAGCACCACCATGGCGTCCGTCAAGTGGGGGAGCGAATGGGTGGCGAGGGCTTTCTCGAAGGTTTTAACCAGGCGGTTCCTGGCTTTCCCCATCATTCCTTTCTCGTACTCCACCTCCGCCAACTGGGTCAAGGCGGTAATGATCCCGATGTTCTCGCCGATGGTCTGGAACATCGCCAGGGATTTCTTGAGATAAGGATAGGCCGCGTCAAGTTTGCCCTCGGCGCTCAAAAGATCCCCCAGATGGTACAGGTGCCAAGCTTTCCCCATGGAAAGGATTTCCTTGGTTTTCACCAGGTCATGGCACTCGTTGTAGAATTGCCGGGCGCCCTTGAAATCCCCCTCGCTGACCGCCAGGTTTCCCTGTAGTTCCAGCGCCCAAGCCTCACCCCTGACGTCTTTCACGAACCGGAAGTCCTCAAACCCCGACTTGGCGTATTGCTTGGCCTTCGCGTAATCCCCGATGGCCCAATTGATCCAGGCCAGCAGGCCCTTGGACCATCCCATGGCCTTCCGGTCCCCCAAACCCTCATGGAGTCCGAGGCCCTCCTGGTACATCTCCTTGGCGCCGTTGAAATCCCCCACGGCCTCCGCCACTTCCCCCATATTCGTAAAGGCCCAGGCCATGCCCCGCCGGTTGTCGCATTCCACGTAAGCGCCCAAGGCCTTTTGGAACAACGCCCGAGCCGAGGAATTGTCCCCCATGTCGTGTTGAATGGTTCCTAGGAGGATATAGGAGTCCGCCGTGCCTTTCAGGTCGCCGCCACTCTCGAAATAGGTCAGCGCCTTCTGAATCAAGATCCGGGCCTGCCGGAAATTCCCGGCCCTCATGATGTTATGCCCCAGGTTGTTGTACAACCTGGCAGTCCCGGAAGGATCCTTGGCCTTTTGATAAATCCTCAGGGCCTTGTTGAAATAATTCCTGGCCTTCTTATCCTGGGCCAGGTCGGTGAGGGTCACGCCCAACCCGTTATAACAAAACGCCACTTGTTTCAAACTCTTCGTCGGCTTCAAGAATTTGAGGCTTCCCTGGAAAACCATCAAGGCCTCATTCATTCTTCCCATTTGCTGGAGAAGGGACGCCCACCGGGAATAGATCTTTCCTATCAACAGGGCGGATTTTCCATTTGCGCGGCCCCCTGCCTTTTCTAAAAGTTGCTTGCCCGCCTCCTCGAAGACCCCGGAACCCTCCTGGGACCATCCCTTATCCTGGTAAATATCAAAAAGGCAGTCCAGGTAATCCTCGATCCGGTTTTCCTGCCCTTTTTCCACCGCCCTTCTCCAGCCATCCCGGATGTTCCCCATCTGGGACAGCAGGAATTCCATCGCCTTCCCCCGCCTCGGCCCCTGGAGTTCCTTTTCCTTCTGGCGGAGCGTCACGGCCAGGTATTCGCAATGCGCGTCCAGGACCTGTTCCTTTTCCACCGGGTTCTCGAAAAGTTTTTCCTTGGCGTAATACCTCACCAGGTCATGCAGCTCGTAATGGTCCTTGGACTTCTCGGTGACGAGGTATTTCTCGGTCAATTGGGGCCAGACCGAGAGGGGAACGGCTCCCACATGGGCGGCCGCCTCCAGGGTGAACCCCCCCTTGAATACCGAGGCGGTTTTCAAGGCCCTTCTCTGGACGGCGGAGAGCAGGTCCCAGGAATACTCGAATATCGCCCTCAAGCTCTGGTGACGGGCCGGCAGGTACGGCATTTCCGCCGCCACGAAATCCCGGTTGGTGGAAATCTTGGCCGCGATCTCGGAAACCGGGAGGGACTTGACCCAGGCCGAGGCCAGTTCGATCCCCAGCGGCATTCCCTCCAGGAAACGGCTGATCCTGGCCACTTGGACCAATTCCTCAGGGGAGGGGTTGAAGTCCGGGGCCGCGACCGCCCTCGCGCTCCTCAGGAAAAGCCTCACGGCGCTGTAACGGACAGCCTCACCCTCGTGCTCCTCCATCGGATAGGAGAGTCCCTTCACCTCGATGACAATTTCATCCTCCAGCCGGAGCTTTTCCCTGGTTGTCACCAGGGCCTTCAAGCCCGGCGCCCCCTTCAGGAGGGCGTCCACCAAGACCGCCCCGTCCAGGATATGCTCGAAATTATCCAGAAGGATCAGCATTTTTTTGCCGGCGAGGAATTGGATCAACTGCCTCTGGGAATCCTCCATGCCCGTGAATGTGAATCCCACCGCGTGGGCCAGGCTGGTCACCATGTGGCTGTCCGTGCTCAATTGGGCCAGGGGCACGAAATAAACGCCGTTCGGGAAATGGGTCACCAGTTGGGAGGCCACTTTCAAACCCAACCGGGTTTTTCCGAATCCCCCCGGCCCCGCCAGGGTCAAAAGACGGGTCGTGGGATTCAGGAGACACGAGGTGATTTCCGCCAATTCCTCCTCCCTGCCGTAGAAGGGGGTCGCCTGGGAAGGCAGGTTCTGGGGATAGGACTTGAGGGAGCGGGGTGCCAGGTCCTCGGAGACGGCCGAACCGGCCGGGCGGAGGGAATAAAGAGTTTTCGGCTCCGACAAGTCGTTCAAGGAATGGACCCCCAGGTCCTTGAACAAATACCCCGGGGGCGGGGCGAGTTGGGAAGCCGCCTGCTCGGTGAGGAGGATCTGCCCAAGCCTGGCCGCGGCCAATAGCGCCGACACATGGTCGAACTCGGGGCCCCTGAAATCATCCCACCATTGTCCCGGCTTCTCCGAGTGCACGGCCAGTTGAAGTGTCGCCTTGCCGTATGTTTTCCACACGTATTTCGAGAACTCGGATTGCATCTCCAACAGGCCGGGAAGGGGATCGGTGTTCTCGAATACCGCGAGGAGGCCCCTGGGGGTGCGCTTCATGTGGATGACCGTAAGGGCCTGGAATTTTTGCTCGATGATGAAAAACTGGGTGGCGAGAATGGGCTCGATGTCCTCGTTGCCCGCGTCGTCAAAAAGAATGGGAAGGAAGATATTCACCGCGATAAAGTGCGTCAACGGGACTCCCCTCTTGGCATTGATTTTGAAACCTCTGAAAAACTATTTAAAAGCGACCAACAGGGGTTTCGACCCCATGCCGAATTTCTATTAATCCCTAAAAGAGATCGGAATAGTCCTGAATTCCATCGCGTTAAAACGCGATGGAGGACAAAGATTTCCGCAGGCCTTGGTTTTGCGGGTACATAGGGGGTTTTCCCTATGAGCGCCGTCAAATCGGGGGTTTCCATAATTTGTTTTCTGAAAAAGGAGGCCATGGCCGACTTTTTCAGAGGTTACATTTTTATATTTTATCGCTAGGTCGTCCATCTTACGCAAATAAGTTTCTTGGAAAGAATTTTTTCCATAATTATTACTCGCTGGTCAAAACACGGCTGGTTCGTACGCGGTTTCCCTTAAAAACCCTGGAAAACCGGGGTGAACGGAATTAAATAGCCCCTCAGGAAGGACAGCGATACAACAAAATTCAAAGGGGTTTTTAACCGGTAAAGGCCATAAAATGGCTTGGGTTCATCAAGTCACGGGAGGTTTTCCCCTGCATGAGTAAACGCGGGCTTCTATTTCTTTTTTTGGCCATTTTCCTCTTCAGGCTCATGTTCGGCCTGCTCAATTCCCGGTGGGACTCCATTGATGAGATCCAAACCTACCTGATCGGGTTGAAGTGCCTGACGACCGGGACCTGGCCTTATTTCGGTCCGGACCTGGCGGGCAACGAGAATCCCGGCTTCCACAGCCAGATTCCCGGCGCCCTGGAAGGACTCCTGATCGCCCTGCCTCTTCGGCTGGCCCCCTTTCCCGAGTCCCCCTATGTCCTCGTTAATTTGATGTCCACCCTGGCGGTTTTCCTTCTGGCCTGGTATATCCGCAAAAGGATCCCTTCCCTCTCCTTCCCCTGGCTTTGCGTTTGGATCGCGGTGGTGCCCTGGTCCATCCAGGAAGCCACCCGCGTCCTCAATCCCTCCTATATTTTTCTTCCGTCCGTGATTTTCACGATCGGATTCCTGGAAACCATGCCTGGAATTTCCACAGGCCGGGTCTCATTACCCTGGGCCAACTTTTTTATGGGTTTCGCGGTCTTCTGGATCATGCAGTTTCATTTTTCCTGGGTCTATTTCGCGCCCCTGGTGGTTTTTTCCTGGCTCATCCAGTTAAGACAACAAATGGATCTCAAGCCCCTTCTCTTTTTCATCCTGGGAGGCCTGCCCCCTTTTATATTCATGGTTCCCACCCTTTTGAAATATGGTTTCGAATCATCTGGGACCGTGTCCGGGTTTCTCATTTCATTCAACAAGGTGAATTTCATGAAGCCGCATATCCTGTTGGGGCGTTTCCTTTCCCTCCCTTGTTTCGAAGTACCCAGGTGGATCGGCGGGGGAACCCAGGAGCGCCTCTCGTTTTTGACAGGCCATCCCTATCTGGCCCTTCCCGGGGCTTTCTTGTGGGTGCTGGGCATCCTTCAGGCCGTTATCCTGTTCCTCGCCTGGTTTAAGAGGAAAAGCGTGAACCCCGGCTGGAGGGAGCTGAAACTTCTCCTGCTGGGGGTTTTCGCGATGGTTTACGCGAGTTTCTGGTACACCACCAAGGAGCCCATGACCCACATTTATTTTGTTTTTTTCCCCTTGGTCATGGTTTATTCCTGTTATGTTTGGTCCGCCTTTGGGAAATGGAGGTTTTGGGGTATCAGCGTCGCCCTGGTCCTGATCGCCTCGGTTTTTTTCCAGGGCGCTTGGGCCTGGGAGGAGGCTCCCAGGCAATGTTGGCTTCCTTCCCGCGCGCCCATCCTCAGGGCCATCCAAGAGAGGGATTACCGCCCCCTTGGGGAGCGCCGTGCCGGAAGCTTATATTGAGAGCCGAATGAGGCCGCCGCTGATCCTGTTTTTGGAAGGAACCCCTTGTCCGCTAGAATGAAATTCATCCTTCTTTTCCTCTTCCTGTTCCTTTTCCGCTCGGCATTCGGCTTGAGCGGCGACTTCATGGACCAGGACCACCTGCAAACCTTCCTGATCGGTTTGAAGTGGTACTGCGGCGGGGGTTGGCCCTTTTTCGGCCCGGATCTGGTTTTTTTCGGCTCGGTGCGGGCCCAAATTCCCGGGGCCCTGGAGGCTCTCCTGGTGGGGGGGCCCTTTTTCCTCTTGGCCATTCCCGAGGCCCCCTTCCTCCTCTTGAACCTGCTCTCCCTTTCCTCAATCGCTCTATTGAGTTGTTTCCTTTCCAGGCGGCTCAAGAACATTCCCTTCCTTTTCATTTTCGCTTGGACCTCCCTTCTCCCCTGGACCTTGAACCAATCCACCTGGGTCCTGAACCCGAGCTACCTGCTAATGGGAAGCGTTCTTTTTTTCATCGGGCTGATGGAAACCGTCCCGGCCCTTTCCGGCGGGTTTCTGGACCCCGCCTGGGCTTTCGCCTTGATTGGTTTCGGGCTCTTTTGGGACATGCAATTTCATTTTTCCTGGATCCTGCTTCCCCCCCTTGTCCCTGCCGCGTTTTTTTTCTACGGCCGAAAGGCGGGATGGGGCGGGACTTTCAGGGCCGTTCTATTTTTCATCCTGGGCTCGATCCCGCCCGCGGCCCTGGTCCTGCCCACCCTATTGAGTTATGGATGGAACCAGGTGTTCGCGGGCGGAAGCACCGTCATGCTTTTCAATAAAGACCATTTCCTCGACTTCGGGACGATCCTGGCCCGTTATCTCTCCCTGCCCTGCTACGAGATACCCCAATTCATCGGGAATCATTTTCACGACCGCTGGGATTTTCTGGTCCATCAGGCTCCCTGGTTATTTCCCTTTGGGCTTTTTCTGGTTGGTGTGGGCTGGATCCAGCCCTTGATTCTCCTGGCCCTCGGATGGATTCAACCCTTGATGGGAGCCATTAAAAAACAGGCGGGAACTTCCGCTTCCCGGGGTGCCCAAGCGGTTTATCATTGGACCTGGGGGGCTTTCCTTCTTCTTTACGTCAGCTTCTGGTTCACCCAGAAAGAGCCGGTTGCCCATATCTATTTCGTCTATTTCCCCCTGTTGGCCATTTTCTCCTTTTACGTTTGGGACCGATTGGCGGAAAAGGCTTCCTGGAGGAATTTCGGCAGGATTTGCCTGGTCATCAGCCTTTTTTTCCAATTGGGATTGATCGTTTACCGCCTCCCCAGGCAGTCCCTTTACTTGAACCGGGGTACCGCGGTGAGGGCCATTCAGGATAAGAATTACCACTTGCTGGGGGAACGCCGTCCCGGGAGCTTGTATTAAATGTCCAACAAGCTAAAACTTATTTTTTTGTTTTTGTTCCTGTTCTTGTTCCGGCTGGCCTTCGGGCTCTCCCAGCCTTTCTTCTCGGTGGACGAGCTTCAAACCTACCTCATCGGGTTGAAATGCTATACCACCGGAAGCTGGCCTTATTTCGGCCCGGATTTGTTCTGGCTGGAGAAAAATTTCGAGTCCCAGATCCCTGGCGCCCTGGAAGGCCTAATAATTGGGCTTCCTTTCCACCTTTGCCCCATTCCTGAGGCCCCCCTCATTTTATTGAACCTCCTTTCAATGGGCACCCTGGGTTTCCTGGCCTGGTATGTCTCCAAGAGAATCCCGGAGATACCCTTCGCCTTCACCCTGACTTGGCTGTGCCTACTTCCCTGGAACCTCCATATTTCAGCCAATACCATCAATACCTCGTTCCTCCTGTTGGGCAGTGTCCCCTTCTTCATCGGCTTCTTGGAGGCGTCGCCGGGCCTCGCGGTCTTGGGGCTCTCCCCTTCTTTCGCGTTCGCTTTGATGGGTTTCGGGCTTTTCTGGGATATGCAGTTTCATTTCTCATGGGTTCTCCTGCCCCCCTTTATCGCACTGGCTTTTTTCCTCAGGCTTCGGAAAGGAAACTCAAAATGGTTTTCGGAAATCGGGGGATTTCTCTTGGGCTCGGCTCTTCCCCTGGCATTTCTCGTTCCCACTTGGGTTCATTATGGCCTGAGCCGGGAATCGGGCGGAATGAGCCTGGCGGTGGGATTTAACCGGGATAATTTCCTGGCCTTCTTCACGGTCCTGGCCCGTTATTTTTCCATCGTCTCCTTTGAGATGCCCAAATACCTGGGGGCGAACACTCATATGCGCCTTCTATTCCTCCAAAACGCCCCCTGGCTGATCCTTCCCGCGGTTTTTCTGCTCCTGGCTGGCTGGCTGCAACCCTTGATCTTGCTCCTATACCTTTGCGCCAACATAAAACTCCGGGTGATTCCCGCCCGATGGGGCGTCTGGCTCAAGGATAACCGGCACCCAGAGGCTAGGCCGGCGGTTGGTACGGTGTTTTTCGGTTTTCTCCTCGCCTGGGCCGCCTTCTGGTTCAACGCCAAAGGAACCTCCGCCACCTCCTTCTATATCCTGATGCCCCTTTTGGCTGTTTATTCTTTTTATGCCTGGGCCGGTCTTGCCCGGAAATACTCCTGGCGTAAAATTGGCGTCTTATGCCTCGTTGCCAGCCTCTGGTTCCAAGCCGGATACCTGGTGGAAATGTCGCGGGTCCAGTCCCTTTACCTGAACCGGCCCCTGGTTCAAAAGGCGATCGCGGAAAAAGATTACAGGATCCTTGGTGAAAGACGCGCCGGCAGCCAATATTAATCCCGCGAGATAGGGCGAAAGGTGGATGAAGGCATCTTGACCCACAACCAAAAAATAATCCTGGCGCTTCTCTTCGCCTTCTTCTTCCGCTTGGGATTCGGGCTGTCCCTCCCTTTCTGGTCCTCGGACCAGCTTCAAACCTACCTCTTGGGATTGAAAAGCTACTGCACCGGCACCTGGCCCTATTTCGGCCCGGACCTGGGAGGGGCAGAGACCACCCACTACAACCAGACCCCCGGGGCGTTGATGGGCTTGATGGTCAGCCTTCCCCTGCGGGTTTGGCCCATCCCGGAATCCCCGTTCATTTTCCTGAACCTGATCAACCTCGCGGCTATTGCCCTATTCGCCTGGTACTGCTCCAAACGGGTCCCAAACCTATCCCCCTGGATTATTTACTTTTCCCTCGTGCTCTTGCCCTGGACCCTCCATGAGAACACCGGCATGATCACCCGCTCCTGGTGCCTTTTCGGCTGCATCCTGTTCTATGTCGGTTTTTTCGAGTCCATTCCCGGCTTCAGCTTGAATATTTTCTCCCTGCGCCTGAGCTGCGCCCTGATGGGCTTCGGGCTCCTCTGGATGGCCCAGTTGAACATGTCCTGGTTGTACCTCGCGGCTTTTCTCATTCTTTCCCTTATCCTCCAATGGCGGAAAAAACCAGCGGCCCTCCCAACCGCCTTGCTCTTTACCATCCTGGGAAGCCTGCCCATGGCCGCGCTGATCCTGTCGGCCCTGTTGAAATACGGCGGCATCCCGTCCGGGAGGGGTGGATACATCACTTTCTTTTGCCTGGAGAACTTCAAGCAATTTTTTACCATCCTCGGCCGTTGGCTTTCGGGGGCTTGTTTTGAGATGCCCTTCTTCCTGGACCCGCCCGGCTCCCCCGGTTACACCACCTGGGGAACGGCTTCCGGCCCCCATTGGGCCGGATGGGCTTGGCCCCCTTCCTTCCAGCCGGGCCATAGCACCCATGCCCGGTTGGAGTTCCTGATGGGTTCCCCCTTCCTTCTTTATCCCGGTATTTTCCTTTGGGTCGTGGGGCTCATTCAGCCGATGGCGCTCTTTGTCCTGTGGTTTTTCAAGAAACACGGCTTGAGGGATTGGCCCGCCGTCCGTAAGCTGGCCTTGTTCACTTTCCTAATGGTTTGGGCGAGCTTCTGGTTCACCATCAAGTGGCCCCTCTCCCACATTTATTACGACGGCACCTTTCCCATGGTCTTTCTTTTCTCGCTCTACTGCTGGAGCCGCCTCGCCCATATCCCCTTCTGGAGGAATTTCGCGAAGGTTTTCCTTGCAGCGGCGCTCATCTTCCAGGCAGCCTACGCCGTCCGGATCTGGGATGTTTACACCCTCTACCGGGACCGGGGACGCATCGTGAGGGCCATCCAGGAAAAAAATTACCACTGGGTGGGAGAAAGGCTTCCCTTAAGCTATTATTGATGCGTCCTTTCATATCCCAGCCTGTCCAGGAGCCTTCCTTGCCCAATCGTAGAATGATCCAATGGTTCTTATTCGCCGCCTTGGGACTTTCCCTTTCGGGGGCCAAGGCCGCGGACATCAACTTCCTGGTGATGCCGGAGGAGGTCATCGGGCCCATCAGTCCCTTTATCTACGGCTTGAACGACACCGACCCCCAGGACACCCATGCCACCGTGCGGCGCCTGGGCGGAAACCGCATGACCGGGTACAACTGGGTCACCAACGCCTCCAACGCGGGAAACGACTGGCGCCACGTGAGCGACAACTGGCTTTGCGACGACCACCATTACACCGACTGCGACCAGCCTGGGGCGTTCGTGCGCCATTTCGTGGAGGCCAACCAGAAGGCCGGCGTGGAATCCCTCGTGACGGTTCAGATGGCGGGCTATGTGGCCTCCGACAAGAAGGGCGAGGTCAGCGAAAAGGAAACCGCCCCCTCCAAGCGCTGGAAAAGGGTTCTGCCCCGGAAGGAAAGGGCTTTCTCCCTGGCGCCGGACCCGGACGCTCCGGCCGTCTATGACGATGAGTTCGTGAATTTCCTGGTCTCCAACTACAAGAGGGGCTTAGAGGGCGGCGTGAGGTTCTACGACCTGGACAATGAGCCTGCCCTCTGGCCTTCCACCCACCCGCGCATCCATCCCAAGAAAACCGGCTACTGGGAAATGGTGAAAAACACGGAATTAACCGCCCTCGGCATCCTGAAAGTGGACCCCACCGCCATGATTTTCGGGCCTGTGTGCTACGGCTGGCAGGCTTTCCTTAATCTCCAGGATTCCCCCGACGCGGCGGACATCAACCAGCAGTTCGGGAGTTTTTTGGATTTCTACCTGGACCAGATGCGTTACCTGGAAAAGAGGGACCATAATCGCCTCCTGCACGTTTTGGACCTCCACTGGTATCCCGAGGCCCAAGGGGGGGGAAAGCGAATCACCGAGGGAGACACTTCCGCGGAAAGCGTGGAAGCGAGGCTCCAGGCTCCCCGCAGTCTTTGGGACCCTGGCTACGTGGAGAAGAGCTGGATCACCCAGTCTTCCACCAAGGGCCGGCCCATCACCCTGATCCCCTGGATCAAGGAGAAGATCGAGAACCGTTATCCAGGCACGAAACTTTCCTTCACCGAATACGATTACGGGGCAGGCAACCATGTTTCCGGGGGATTGGCCCAGGCGGACGTCCTGGGCATCTTTGGGAAAAATTTGGTCTTCATGGCCAACTATTGGGGGGAATTGAAACCCTATAACCGGGCCGCTTTCAAGATTTACCGCAATTACGACGGGAAAGGAGCAGCCTTCGGCGGCACCTCCGTTTCGGCCGCCACGGAAGATGTCGCGCAGACCTCGATTTACGCCTCCACTGATCCAAAGTCAGCGGGAGTCCTTTGGGTTTTAGTGCTCAATAAGAACCAGAAGGACGAGGTCCACGGCAAATTCAAGGTCCAGTCGACAACAGCCTATTCCGACTACAGCTGTTACGGATTTGATTCCCACTCCCCGGAGATCAAGCCGGGAAAAATTGGGAAACTTTCCGACAACCAATTCGACATGAGCCTTCCCCCCTTGTCCGCCACCCTTTTCGTTTGCCGGTAAGTAGATGAACTTGGCCTCCCTTTTATCCAGGCCCGCCGTCTTCTTCACGCTTCTGACAGCGCTTAACGCCATCCTGGCCTATTCGCCGCTGGATGGGATCCTTAAGCTATTGGCGGGCTCCTTGGGCTTGTTGTTTTTGGGCTGGGCTTACATTAAAAACCGGCCTTCGATTTCCTCTCAGGAACAACCGGTTTTCTCCCGTGAAATTTTTACCCCCGCGGCCTGGTGGATTTTTTTAACCTTTGGGGTAGCCCTTGGCATCCGCCTTTACAAGCTGGATTCCTTTCTTACTTTTCCTATCCTGGACGAAATGGTGAACGCCTATAGCGCCATTCACTTGAATAACCATGGAGGCTGGCCGTTTTTTTATTACTCCAGCCAATTACCGGCTCTTTACCTCTGGCTGTTGGCCTCTGTTTTCAAGCTTGGGGGAGTCTCTTTCCGGAATCTTTGGCTGGTTCCCGCCATTCTTTCCTTTCTCAGCGCGGTATTTTATTACCTGGCCTTCCGCTTGTATTTTTCCAAGTCCTTCTCGTTTTTATGCCTCGCGCTTTTGGGCCTCACCTTTTGGCCGGTATTCATCGGGCGTTTTTCCCATAACGCGGTTCTGATGGTTTTATGCCAGGCCCTGATTTCCTGGATTCTAGCCAAGTTCTTAAAGACCGGTCCCTCGCGTGGCCAGCCGGCGCTTTCGATCATCCTGGGTTTTTTACTGGGCTTAGGATTTTACACTTACTTTGCATGGCCCTTGATCGCTCTGTGCGTCCTGCTCACCCTCGGCTGGTTTATCCGGCGTTCCTGGCCAAGCCGGAAATGGGACCTTTTTCTCTTCCTGGCCGCGGCCTTTCTCACTCTTCTTCCCTTGGCGCTCGCGGCCTTGAGTGAAAATTTCGGGGCTTATATCAAGATCCTATTCGCCCTCAATCAGAAGGGGGATGAGGCTTACCATTGGCGCTACTGGCAAAACGCATTTCTTTTCACCAACCTTTTCTGGACGGGCCAGCCCTGGTATTTCTTATACAACTCCGGGTGGGGCGGTCTCTTGAACCCGATTCTGGTAAGCCTGTTTTTCATGGGGACCGCGGAATGGTGGCGCCTCCGAAAAATTCCCATGGCGCATTGGACCGCCGTCAGCTCGGCCGTCCTATTCTTGCCCTGCCTATTGGCCAATAATATTAATGGCTATCACCTGGCCCCTCTTCTTCCCTTCGTCATAGCCACCATGGCCCTGGGGCTTGAAGTCATCCTGGACGGGCTTCCCGAACGACCCGCCAAGTTTGTCTTCATACTTCCGGTTTTTATTATTTCGATGATCCTGGATCAAGTCACCCTTGCGAAATCGATGGCCGTCGCCAACCGGGATTTCTCGGACACGAATCCGAGGGTCGCTCTTTACGAGAACCTTAAAAAACTCAGTCAAACCTCTGGTCCCGGCTTGGTTTATTCGGATTTTTCCATGGATGAATGGCTTCCTGTTTATTTGAACTTGGGCACCTACTCCTTCAACGCCCTGGCCAATCCTTTGTTAGACCCCCATAAGGCTTCCTGGGCCGCTGTTATCGCGGACAACGGATGCAAGGCCCATTTAACCCGTTTGTTCCCCGGCGCTTCCTTAATCGAATGGAAAGATCCTTCCCCCTGCGATTCCAGCCTTGAGGCCCTCATCACCCTGAGTCCTTCCGGCCGGAAAACCCTGGAAAGCTGGTCGAAAGCCGACAGGAACCTGCGGGAACTGGACTTCCTGCTCATGGACCATCCCTTCACCCAGCCCCTCGATAAACCCATCCATTATTTGTTGGACCGTGAAGCGGATTTCCAGGGTGATCCTTTCCTCAAGTTTTATTACTGGGGGAAACTCGCCAACAATTACTATTGGGACAAGCAATACAACCTGGCCCTTCCGGCTTTCCAAAAGGCCTTGGGCTTCGGGGCCAACGGCCTTTTGAATTACAACCTGGGGCAGGTTTTGGGGAATCAGGGGCGTTACGATGAGGCGAAAACGGCCCTACTGGAGGCGGCCAAGTGGGATTCGATCTACCAACCCCCGCCCCAGCTTCTCCAAAAGTTGGATGAATTGACTATAAAATCAGAATCTTTAGCCATTCCAAAGTAAGGGCATTCATAATAACTTGAGGATTCTTTGCGCATTGCGTTGTCAACGATGTATAAGCGCTTAAAATTTTTTCTTTCATTTGTTTTAATGGATTTGGTCGGGCTGAAATCGATTTTACAGGCCATTCCCAAAACCCATTCCCTTGTTTTCAAAATTCGACTTCTCAACTCATCGTTTTATTGAAAAGAATAATCCATTTTTACCATTTCCATTCTAATCGATTTCCTAAATTTAGGTTGTTTTGGCTAGGTCCCAGGCAAGGCGAGCCGCTATAGTTGGAATCAAGTTGACGCGCCTATTCAGGCATCGGGGGAATTCGTGGAAAATTTTTCTTATGAGATCGATCAGCATTCGCAATTCGGCGGGGTCGGCGTCTTGAAGGTGACCGGCTTTGTTTACGCCCCCACCATGCCGGATTTCGACAAGGCCCTGCAGGCCGTTTACAACAAAACCACCTCGAAAAAAATCATCCTGGATCTTTCGCGCGCGAAATACTTCAGCGGGCAGGCTTGGAAGGCCCTGCTGGTTTTTCACGCCCATGTGCGGCGGATGAGGGGGGATATCTTCCTGGCGGCCATGCCCACCGAGATCCACGACACTTTCGAGATGCTCGAGTTCAACAAATGGGTCCGGCTTTTCCCCAACGTGGAAAAAGCCTTGAGCGAGGGATTCGGCAAGCAGTCCCCCGCCCTTTCCGTGAAAATTTCCTAAATAAAAAATATTTCATCCCTGAATTTACGGGTTAAATTAAAACCTATTGTTCATTATTCGTTTTAAATATTCTTAAGCACCTTCATGGTGTCGCGGATGAGGGAGGCCGATTTCTCGACCATTTTCTTCTCCTCCTCATCCAGCGGGATCTCCAGGATTCTCTCCAGCCCCTTGCGGCCCAGGACGCAGTAAACGCCGAAAAACATGTCTTTCAGGCCGTATTCCCCCTCCAGGTAGGCCGAGCAGGGAGCCACTAATTTTTTGTCCCGCAATATGGCTTCCACCATGGAACCAGCCGCGGCGCCCGGCGCGTACCATGCGCTGACCCCCAGCAGGCTGACGAGTTCCCCTCCGCCTTTTCTCGTGCGGTCCATGATGGCGGTGACCTGCTCGGGCTTCAGGAAATGGGAGATTGGGACGCCCCCGATGGTGGAGTAACGGGCTAAAGGAACCATTTCGTCGCCGTGCCCCCCGATGACGGCGGCATTTACGCTTTCCACGGCCACGCCGGCGGCTTGCGCCAGAAAGGCCTTCATCCGGGCCGAGTCCAAAACCCCCGCCTGGCCCAAGACCCGGTGTTTGTGGAGCCCCGAGGCCTTGAGGGCCGTGTAGCACATGGTGTCCAGCGGATTCGTCACCACGATCAGGATGGTGTCAGGCGATATCTCGGTAAGCTTCTTGGCCACCTCGGTCACGATGCCCTGGTTGACCGCCACGAGGTCCTCCCGGCTCATCCCAGGCTTTCTGGGCACGCCCGCTGTGATGACGCAGATATCCGACTGGGCCGTATCGGCGTAATCGGTGGTCCCGGTCAAGCGCGAGTTATAGCCGGATATGGGGCCCACCTGCAAAAGATCCAAAGCCTTGCCCTTGGGCATGTCCTTGGCGGCTGGAATATCCAGCAGGACAATGTCGCCCAGGTCCCTCTCGGCCATCCAGGCGGCGCATGAAGCTCCAACGTTGCCGGCTCCCACGACTGTGATTTTCGGACGTTGTGACGACATATATCCTCCCCCACATTTAAATTTTGGCGGTTGATTCATCCCGCTTCGAGCGCGAGTAGTCTACCCAAAGCCCAAGTTGATGTCTACGAAACCGGAAGTTACCCCCGGAAACCCTACCCTGTCCTTCGCTCCCCGCTCTTTCCAGGAGAGAAGCGTTTTCTTAAAACCGATTTGGTGATAAGGTGGTGGCTATGAACGAAATCACCGCCGAACAATTAATGGAAAGCTTCAAAAGCTGGAAACCCGGCGGGGATTTCCTGGGCCAGGTGGAAAACCGCCTCCAAAAGGGCGGCGCACAGCCGGAAACAGCCTCGGAAATGGCCCCAGCCCTCTTGAAATGCGCCCGGGGATCCTATGAATACATCCAATATATCAACGAGCTGGCTTCCACGCTGGAATTGGACCGGACCAATTTCATCTCCCACCTGGCCCGCCTGGATGGTTTAGTGTCGGAGATTAAGGAAGGGGGCAAGTCTTTCCAGGAAACTTTCCGCAAGTACGACGCCTTGATCCGCCCGGAGCTCACGCATGACCATTTTGACACGGTTTATTACGACGCCATCCAAGCTTTGGACATCCGCGTCCTTTTGAAAAAGATCCTCGACGAGGTGGAAGTGATCCTCCGGGCCTTTCCCCTGGTCAGCGCCGACTTGGCTGGAATTTCTTTTACGGTCCTGTACGAAACAAGCGTGCGCTTTCAACTCTACCTCCGTTATTTCCTGAACCTTGAAAAATTCTCAAAAGAGGAGCTTTGGTCGGTTCTATTCGATTTTTTCAACCAGCTGGAGGTTTTGCAATCCCCAACGCCGGAACCAACTGAGGAAGAACTCAACGACCTCGGAAACAAAATCAAAAGATTCAAGGCGAATTAATCGGTTTTTCATCCCTGTTGATTCCTATTTAACGGCCTTAAAAACAACGCATAAATGAAGGGTTTCCTGATTTAAAAAACAAGCGGATTAGAATGAGGGGCAGATTCGGAAAAACCAGGATTTGAACGGCCCCGGTATCAAACGAGCAGGACCAAACCCTCGAAAGCCGCCAAGGTGTTGGGAAAAAGCTTCTTGGCGTTTTCTTCCTTCTGGAGAACGGCCGCATCGTCGTGGTTGGGATCATGGTGGTAAAGAACCAGCTGCTTCACACCCGCCTCCCGCGCCACCTGGCAGGCCATTTCCGCGGTGGAGTGTCCGAATCCCTGGGTGGGAACGGGCCCGGTGTATTGCTCCAAGGTGTATTGGGCGTCATGGATGAGCATATCCGCCCCCCGGGCGAATTGAATGAGCCGGCGGTCGCCTTCCGCGTAAGCCTCGATGTCAGTGGCATAAACGATTGATTTTCCCCCGTATTGCAGCTTATAAACCAAGGTTCCGTTCTTAGGGTGGTTGTAGGCTCGGTATTGGCTGACGATGATCTTATCCTTGAAGGTGGTCTTGATCTCGGTCTGGAGGTTCGCCAATTCCGGCTCTGAACCTTTCGCCAGGAGGATCTGGTCAAAGGGCCTCAGGGTCTCGATTCTCTTCATGGAGCCTGTTTCCATCAGGTCGATGGGGAAAAACATGGAGTCCATCAGCATTTCCAGGGTGTATTTCATTCCATTCGGACTGTTGACGGGGGCGTAATTCGAGGGTCCGTAAATGGACAAGGAAGAGTCGCCAATAAAGAGGGGCGGGAAAAAGGGGAGCCCCATGAGATGGTCGTGGTGGGTGTGGGAGATCAGGATGGTGGTGTTTAATCGCCGCATCTTGTCGCGGTTGGCGAAAAAGTTCCGCACCATTTGCTGGCCCGCGCTGACGATGCCCGTTCCGGCGTCCAGGAAGATGGTGTGATCCAGGGCATTCACTTGCACGCAAGAGGTATTGCCCCCGATTTTAAGCGTGGTCGGACCGGGCACCGGGATGCTTCCCCGGACCCCCCGGAAAGTTATGGTGAAATCGTGAGCCATTCCATTCCTTTGAAAACGTATCATAGGCAAAACATCTAAATACTTAAAACTTGGTTATTATCTTCAAAAAGCGGTGCGTTTGGCAACCCCAATGGAACTTTGCCAGCCCATTATAAGTAGGGCGTTTAACCTAACGGCCCCAGCAATATCATTCTCAAGGCTCCCATCGAGCGCGGGAGCCGCATTGGTCGCATTCAGGGGCCTTCTCTCCCGCCTTGAAATAACGGTTCACGATCCTGTTTTCATCGGCGCAGGTCACGCAAAGATGGGGTCCTGTATAAAGGAGATTTTCCCCAGGTTTGCGGGCTGAGATATCGATATTCATTTCCTGTTTCGGGTTGGCTCCGGGTTGCGCGCTTGAAGGCTGGCCTTCCATGAATAACCTCGCGTATGCTTTAAATCCAAAAGGGTTTATTTAATTTCCTTGAAACCCGTTAAAACAGCCACGGGATAATTGAAATAGATCAATCCTCCCGCCAGCCTCGCCTGAACCCCCAGTTTATCGAATCGGAGGTTTTCATTAAATAGTTCACGGATTTTTTCAATATTTCCCGGTTGTGAGCGGGAGGCCGTTAATTGGCTCTCCAATTCCATCTCCAGGCCATAGAAATCCAGACTGATGTTCCTTAGTTTTATCTTTTTTCCCAGGTCCCGAAGCTCGGAAACCGTCAGGGCCCTAACATGGGAGGGATCGCGGAGTTTTTCCATGAAGTTGAAAGCCTCATTGTTCTCTTCCTTCGTCGCCGGGTCAATGACGGCAAGTCCTCCGTTGGGTTTTAAGACGCGCATCATTTCCTTTACGAGGGCCACGGGTTTTTGGAAATGGTGCAATGAAAATCGTGACACCACCCACTCGAAACAGCCGTCCTGAAAAGGCAGTTTCGTCGCGTCCCCCACCACCCATTCGAGGTTCGCCAAGCCCTTCTGGGCTTGGAGTTCCCGGGCCTTCAAGATCATTTCGGGCGTCAAGTCGATTCCGATGACGCGGCCCGCGACTCCCGCGAGGGCGGCCGCCAAGAGTCCGGGACCGCAGGCCGCATCCAAGACAGCGTCCGCGCGGGAAATGGGAAGCCTCTCCAAAAGAATTCTCAGCGACTGGTCGCTGGCGTTTCCGGAGATCATCCTGGCGTAATCATCAGCCTTTTGCGTGAATGGGTCCCGAATGGTTTCGTGATAGTCGGCTTTTCGATCACTCATGTCTTCGGCTCCCGCTATTCCTATAAAAAAAGCCCCGCCCTGTAGGACGGGGCTTGGGATTAAAAGAGGTTCTACTTCCCGGTTTTTCCCTTCGTCTTTTTAGGAGCCTTCGGCTTTGAGGCGGCCGCCGATTCCTGGACGGTTTTTTGCTTAGTGTAATTTAGAAGCCCCCCGGCCAAGATGATGTCCTTTTGTCTCAGGGTGAGGCCGTGCACCACCTGGATGGACTTGCCAGTGTTGAGGTCCTTTAACGGAAAAGGATGGTCCACCTTGATCACCATGGCCAAATCCGGAATCTCCAGCATGTCGGCCTGAGAGAGAGTGTCGTAATCCTCGGGCGACACGAATGTCATGGGCAAGATGCCGAAATTGATCAAATTCGCGCGGTGGATGCGGGCGAAACTCCTAGCGATGACGGCCTTGAGCCCTAGGTACATGGGAGCCAGGGCCGCGTGCTCACGGGAAGATCCTTGTCCGTAGTTTTCCCCTCCCACCACGAAACCCCCGTTGGCCTCGCGGGCTCGTTTGGGAAAGGTCGGGTCGATGATGTTGAACACATATTCCGATATGGCGGGAATATTGGAGCGCAACGGTAGGACCTTGGACCCTGCGGGCATGATATGGTCGGTGGTGACGTTGTCCCCCACTTTCAACAAAAGGGGTCCGGTCATAGTTTCCCCCAGGGGTTCCTTGATGGGAAGGGGCTTGATGTTGGGCCCCCGCAGGATCTCCACTTTCTTTGGATCCTTGGCTGGAGGAATGATCCCTTCGTCGTCGAGGGCGAATTTTTCAGGCACCTCAACCTTCGGGGCCTTGCCGAGCTTGGATGGATCGGTGATTTTGCCCTCCAAGGCGCAGGCCACGCAGGTCTCAGGGGAAGCCAGGTACACCTTCGCGTCCCGAGTGCCGGATCTTCCCTCGAAATTGCGGTTGAAACTTCGGATGGACACGCCGCCCGAGGTGGGGGCCTGCCCCATTCCGATGCAGGGTCCGCAGGCCGACTCGATGATGCGGGCGCCGGAGGAGATGATATCGGCCAGGGCCCCGTTTTTCGCGATCATTTCAAAGACCTGCTTGGAGCCGGGCGTGACCGTCATGGAAACCCCAGGATGGATATGGCGCCCTTTGAGCATCCGAGCCACGCTCATGAGGTCCCTGTAGGAGCTGTTGGTACAGCTTCCCACGCATACCTGTTGGACCTCCACGTTCTTGAGCTTGGAGACCTCGATGACGTTATCCGGGCTGTGGGGTTGGGCGGTGAGGGGCTCCAGTTTATCCAGGTCGATCACCAGTTCCTCGTCATAGGAGGCGCCTGGATCGGCTTCCAAGGGGGTCCAATCCTTTCCCCTGCCTTGCGCCTTCATATACTCGCGGGTGGCCTCATCCGAGGGAAAAACCGAGGTGGTGGCTCCCAATTCGGCGCCCATATTGGTGATGGTGGCCCTTTCGGTGGCGGATAGGCTCTTGACTCCCGGCCCGGTATATTCCAGGATCCTGCCGACCCCGCCTTTGACCGTCAGCTTTCGCAGGACCTGAAGAATAATGTCCTTGGCAGTCACCCAGGGTTTGAGCTTTCCCTTGAGTTCCACCTTGAGGACCTTGGGCATGGTCATGAAGAAGGGACCCCCTCCCATGGCCACTGCCACGTCCAAGCCGCCCGCCCCGATGGCTATCATTCCCAGGCCCCCGCAAGTGGGGGTATGGGAATCCGATCCCAATAGGGTCTGGCCGGGAACCGCGAACCGTTCCAAGTGGACCTGGTGGCAGATGCCGTTTCCGGGCCTGGAGAAGTAAATACCGTATTTGGAGGCTACGGATTGGAGGTAGCGGTGGTCATCGGCGTTCTCAAAGCCGGTTTGGAGCATATTATGGTCGACATAAGAGACGGAAAACTTGGTTTGGACCCGGGGAATCCCCATGGCCTCAAATTGAAGGTAGGCCATGGTTCCGGTGGCGTCTTGGGTGAGGGTTTGGTCGATTTTGAGGCCGATTTCCTCGCCAGCTAGAGGTTTCCCTGTGAAAAGATGGGTTTGAATGATCTTCTGAACTAGGTTCAATCGCTCGGGGGCAGCCGTCATGATTTCCTCCATAAAATTAAAAAAAGTAGGGAAATTCCTCCTGAGTGGTTTCTAAGAGCCAACTATTATGGGCTGTGCCCCTTTAGCATTGCAACCCTAATAAAACCTTGAAAATAAAAGGAAAACCTAAGTTCAAGTTCTTGGGGGTTTATAAAATCAAAGTTAAGAAAGAATGCAAAGGCAAGGCAGAGCTTCATGCTTCTGTATTAAGTGACCCTTGAAATAAAGGAATACATAGGTATACTGTCCGCTACGGGAGGTGGTACATGAGCTACCAGCGGATGAAAAGCATTAAAATTCTGAGGAAAATCCACACGGAAGAAGAAGCCCGCCAATGGGTGTGGAGATGCCGTTTCGGCGGGAAAGACTTTGTTTGTCCCCAATGTGAGGGCGAAAGCTTCTGGCAACACCAGGCCAAGCCTGAAGTGAGGGAATGTGACTATTGCCGGAAACGTCTTCGGCTTCGCGCCGGGACGATTTTTGAAAGCTCCAAGCTGCCTCTTTTAACCTGGGTCAGGGCCATCAGTTTGATGATGCAGGGCAAACGGGGTATTTCGGCCCTGGAACTGAAGCGGCATTTAAATCTTTCGGATCATTCGGCATGGCTTCTATTGCATAAGATCCGGGAAGGTCTTAGGCAAAAGGACGAAAGCTATACTCTAAAGGGCGTCATTGAGTTGGATGGGGCGGTTTTTGGGAAAAAGGCCAAGGAAAACCAAGTGGAAGTCTTGGTGGCGGTGGAAAGCAAGGAATGGGTGGATGAGAATGGTTGCAAGAAGGAAAAAGCGGGTTTTGCCAAGGTGAAGGTAGCTATGGAAACCAAGTGGGAGAGCCAGGAATTCGTGAATCAGACTATGGAAAAAGGCTCTTTCCTCAACACAGATGCTTCGCCAGCCTTGCGTGAACTCAAAGGAGTGGAGGCAGACTACCGGGTGATGGCCAATGACCCGAAAGAGTTGGAAAGTTGGTTGCCCTGGGTACACCGGTTCATTTCCAACGCCAAGGCCTGGATCATTGGAACTCATCATGGCGTTGATGCTAAGTATTTAGGCCGGTATCTAAGTGAATATGCCTATCGGTTCAACCGTCGTCATGATCCCGATTCCTTATTTCACCGTGCTTTGACCGCATGTGCCTTAGCAAAACCCATTACAGCACGGTCACTTTGTGCATAAGCATACAGAGCTTTAATTTCACTTAAAACAAGCTTATGGTAAATTCATAAGATTAAAACCCCGGGAGATTCAATGCCTCAGACCCAGTTCAAAATTGAGGGAATGACCTGCAACCATTGCGTTCATACCATCCAAAAAACTTTGGCTTCCCTCTCGGGGATCGAGAAGGTCGAGGTCCTTTTGGCTTCAAAGAAAGCCATTGTGACCCACAAAAGCACCCTGGAACAGGCGGCCGTCATCCAGGCACTTGAGCAGGAAGGCTATAAAGCCAGTCTTTTTACATAAAATTGAAACCTCTGAAAAACTATTTAAAAGCGGCCAACAGAGGTTTCGACCCCAAAGATTTCCGCAGGAAATCGGGGGTTTCCATAGATGTTTTTCTGAAAAAGGAGGAGATAGCCGACTTTTTCAGAGGTTACAAATTACATTTCAGGGTCCAACATGACAACCGCGACATTGCCACAGCAGGAAGAATCCCAAGATATTCCTGACCGTTCTGTCATCCTCTCGGTAGAGGGTATGACCTGCGCCTCCTGCGCCTCCCGAATTGAGGGTAGACTCAATCAGGTGCCGGGAGTGGAAACCGCTACCGTCAATTTCGCCTCTGAAAAGGCCTACGTCCGGTTGGGACCAGGATTCAAGGGGCTGCCTTCCCTTCAAACAGCAGTTGAAAAAGCGGGTTATACGGCCAAACCTTTCCTTCCACGGGAATCCACTTCCCAATTCTTTCAAACGGATCAAAACCGCCTTCGATGGCGGCTGGTCCTGGGGAGCTTACTAGTCCTTCCTTTTTTCTTCCAACACCTCCTGATGGGCCTGGGGCCCTTCCCCCTGTCTCCTTGGGTCCAATTGGCCCTGGCGGCACCGGTTTACTTGCTGGTGGGTTTGCCCTTCCACGAAGCCGCCCTCCGTGGAATGAAATTGAGGGAATTAACCATGGACACCCTGGTTTCCCTGGGATCCACCATCGCCTTTATGGCTTCCTTGGCCGCCGTCTTATGGCAGACACATGCGCTTTATTTTGACGCCTCCGCCCTCATCATCTTCTTTGTCACACTGGGACGGTATCTGGAGACCCTCTCCAAAAGGAGGGCCAACAGGGCCCTGGAACTCCTGATGAATCTAAGCCCCAATACGGCCCATATCCTCAAGGATAACCGCCAAATGGATGTCCCGGTGGAAATGGTGGGACTGGGCGACACCCTCTGCGTGAGACCAGGGGAGTCCATCCCAGTGGACGGGGATATCCTGGAGGGTAAAGGGCAGGTGGACGAGTCTTTTTTGACAGGGGAGTCAGCCCCGGTGGAAAAGAGACCGGGTGACAAGGTTTTTACCGGCACCCTCAACGGCCAGGCAACCCTTCTTCTCAAGGCACGGTCGGTGGGCGAGCAAACAACCCTTGCCCAGATCATCCGGCTGGTGGAGGACGCCCAAGGTTCCAAGGCTCCCATACAAAAATCCGCCGATAAAGCCGCCGCTATTTTTGTTCCCCTGGTGCTATGGATTGCTTTTTTAACATGCGCTGGCTGGGTTTTCATGGGCGACCAACCGATTTCGGTGGGCGTCCAACACGCGGTCGCGGTCCTTGTGATCGCCTGTCCCTGCGCGCTAGGCCTTGCTACACCCATCGCCTTGATCGCGGGAATCGGGCTGGCCGCGAAAAGGGGTATCCTGATCCGCCGGTCGGAAGTCCTCGAAAAATCCCTGAAAATCGACAGCATCGTATTCGACAAAACCGGCACCCTGACCGAGGGAAAACCCAGGCTGGTGGACTTGATCGTTTTCGACGGTATCCGGGAGGATAAACTTCTCCGGTACGCTGCGGCCCTGGAATTGGGAAGCAATCATCCCCTGGCCTCGGCCATCTTGAAGGAAGCCATGGTTTTGAGCCTCCATCCCCCCGCCACGGAAAGAATGGTTGAAACACCGGGAGCCGGAATCCAGGGGATCGTGGAGGGGCACCAGGTGGCCATCGGCACGAAAGCCTTCGTGGAATCCTTGGAGGGCATTGTTCCCTCCCCTCGGGTCCGGGCCAACATCGAGGCCCACCGGCAGGCGGGCCAGACTGTTTCCCTCATGGCCCTGGAGGGAAAAATCGCCGCCATTTTCGTCCTGGAGGATCCTCCCAAGGCGGATGGCCGGGAGGTCGTCCAAAAGCTGAGAGGCTTGGGCCTTCAAACCCACATCCTCACCGGCGACGGCGAAGTGGTGGCTTCCCGCTTGGCCGAACGGATAGGTGTGGACCAATCAAAAGCCAACGTGGGCCCCGCGGACAAACTGGATTACGTGCGTTCCCTCCAAGCCCAGGGTCATAGCGTTGCCATGGTGGGGGACGGTTACAATGACGCGCCGGCCCTGGCGGCCGCGGATTTGGGGATCGCCATGGGGACTGGAACCGACGCCGCCAAGGAGGCCGGGGATATCATCCTGGTTCAAGGAAACCTCTCGAAGGTGATTGAGGCCATCCGGATATCCAGGGCCACCTTCGCCGTTATCCGCCAGAACCTTTTCTGGGCATTCGGCTACAACCTGTTGGCCCTGCCCCTGGCCATTTTTACGCGGGTTCCACCCTCCCTGGCCGCTCTGGCCATGTCGCTCTCTTCCATTACAGTGGTCCTGAATGCATTGAGGCTTTACAGTAAGAAATTTAACCAATAAAACCGTTGCAATCGGACAATAAAAAAACCCGGAGGATTTTTTCGCCGGGTTTCAGGTTGAGTCTCGTTTTTTGATGGGTCTACTATAAATTAAAGCTCTTCCTGCCTATCGATCAAGTCCTGCACGTTCTTGACAGTGATCTTTCCCCTCGAGCTGTAAACCAGTCCTTCCTTTTCCAAACCCGAGAAGGTCCTGATGCAGGTTTCCACTGTGGTTCCTGTCATCTCGGCGATTTCCCTGCGGGTCAAGGGAATGGTGTTGCCGAACTCGGCCACCAGGTTGGTGAGGATATGGAGGATTCTTTTTTCCACGCTCTCCTGGTCGAAAGTCTGCATGTCCTTGGCCTGGCGCAAGCGTGCGGACAGGTGGTGGACGATGGCTTTGGACACCTCGGGATATTTTTCCAATAGGCCTAAGAATTCCTGGATCGGAAAAGCCACTACCGTGGTCTCGGTCTCGGCGATGCTGTGGCAGGGATACTCTCCCCCACCGAAGCAACAGCAGGTCCCGAACATACTGCTCGCCCCCACCATGCAAAGCGTGAGGTCCCTTCCGTTGGCGGTGTGGATGACGGATTTGACGTGCCCTTCCTTGACGAACCAGACATACTCCGCGGGATCACCTTCCAGGAAGATGGATTCACCCTTGGCGAACTTCCGCTCCAGCATTTTTTTCTCGATATCGGCCATCTGGGAGGAGGGGACCTTCTTGAATATATCAAGGGTCGTGATGAAAGATTTTCCAGCCATATGGGGTTGCCTGCCCGTTACTGATTTTTGAAACTGCATGGTTACTTCCTCCCTCTCCCGCTTCAGGAAGATCAAGTTGCGGTTGGCACCCAAAGGCTAAGAGCCGGTAGGTAAACCTTAAATTTGAGGGCTTAATAATTACTTTTTTTTAGCGATTCAGCAATGATTTTATGACCGAACTCATAAAAAAATCCAGGGGAGGGATAAGGTAAAAAAGTTATCCACAAGCTTAAATCCCTTTATTTTTCATGTTCCTTGATTTGTTTTGATGATTTTATCCACAAAAAACAACCAGAAAACCAAACAAGACATTTTTTTATTTTCGGAGAAATTTGGAGTGAAGATTAATAAGAATTGGGTGTTTCCCGATCGGTCATTTAACAAACCCGAAACATCCATCCAGGAACGTTAGTCCTCAATCAGACCGAGATTAAAAGAACTGAAAAAGTATTAGAACTTTTTCAAATCCACGTGGTCCTTGACCAACTGGGTCAACAACCCGACTTTGACCTGGTCATTCTTGGTGAGGAGCGGCTCCATGGAATCCACGTGCTTGGCCGTCAAGAAGGTATCGGTGGACACCAAGAGCAAGGGAATCTTCAACTCGGTTGCCCGGGCGATGATATTCGGGGGCGGCAGGATGTTGTTGGTCAGGATGATGCCGGAGGTTTTTCCCTCAAAGGCCGCCTGGATCATGTCCGTCCTGTCTCCCGCGGTGATGACCAGTTTATGTTCCTTCATGAAGGAAGTCTCGCGCAGGGCGCTTCCCACCGACATGGCCCCGATCACGATATGCTCCACCGGGTTCGACAGCCCTTCCTCCCCGGCGAGGATCTTGGAGAAAAGAATGTCCGCAAGGTAGCCCATAGTGAAATGAGTGAGTTCCTTCTTGTAAGGGATGAGTCCGAGAATCGGCATACCCAGTTTCTCGAGGCCCAGCAGATGCGTATCCTTGAAATCTTGGAGATCGTGGATCTTGTTGAGAATGACTCCCTTGAAGTTCACCCCCTGGAGGTCCAGGTTTCTTTTGATGGAATATAAATCATCCGCGATGGAGCTCTCGGATCCGCTCACCACGATCACCAGGTCCCCTTTCAGGGCCTTCGCCACTGAAACCGCGTCCAGGTGCACGGACAAGCCGTACCCCAACTGGTTCCCGCCCTCCACGAAGAGGATGTCCTTACCTGAGCCCGCCCGGGCCGCCACTTCGTGCACCTTCTCGACGGTGGTTTCAGCGTCGTACTTGTACTTGAGCTTGGCATGCTCGAAACCGATGGAGATGTCCTCGGGATTCTCCTTCAGGCCCCAAAGGTTAGTGACGAGGGCCGAATCGTAGTCCCACAACTGCTTTTTGCGGTAGATCAGCCGGTCGCCGAGGGGCTTCATGTACCCCGCCCCCTTTCCCAGGGCGCCGCGCAAGCCCAAGATCACGCCGGTTTTCCCGGCGCTTTTTTCGCTGGATCCAATGACGATTGTTTTCATTTTACAAGCGCCTCTCCGATAAAAGTACCCGCACGTCCACAGCCTTGATCCCGCTCCCCTGATCGTACACCACCAGGGGGTTCACCTCAATGTCGGATATCCCCGGGCATTGCCGCACCAGGGAACCCAGCAGGATGATCGCGTCGATCACCCGCTCAATGTCCTTCTTCTCGTCACCCCGGACCCCCAACAGCAGCGGATAGATCCGGGTTTGCTTGATCATAGAAAGAACCTCCTGGCGGGAAAAAGGAACCGCCCGGAATGCCACGTCCTTCATGACTTCCACGTAAATGCCTCCCATACCGCACATGGCGATGGGCCCGAAGGAGGCGTCGCGCCTGGCGCCCACGATGGTCTCGATGCCGCGCTTCACCATCTCGGAGACTTCCATGCCCTCGATGACCGCGCGGGGATTATGGTTCCGGCAGTTATGCAGGATCGCCTCGTAGGCGTCCATGACTTCCTTGGGGTTCTCCAGGTCCAGGGCTACCCCGCCCACGTCGCTCTTGTGAAGAATGTCGCGGGAGATCACTTTCATCACGACCGGGTAGCCGATCTTGTCCGCGGCCTTGACGGCTTCCTCCAGGCTTCGCGCCACGGCGCTCTGGGGAATGGGGATTTCGCAAAGCTCCATGAGCTTCTGGCCCTCGTGGGCCAGGAGGAAATAACGCCCCTCCTGCCGGGCCTTGTCCAGGATGGCTTCCACTTCCCGGACCGGGACCGTCGCTTCCTCTGGAAGGGTCGGGGGTGTCAGGGTGTGGCGGTACTGGGTCATCAGGGACCCCAAGCAGGAAACGGCCTCATACACGTCCGGGAACACCGGAGCGTTGTCCTTGCGCAGCGAAAGGATACAGTTCTCGGTGGCCTCTCCTCCGAAGATGGAGAATAGGATGGGTTTACCTCCTTTTTGGTAGCGCACGGTGTTCTCGCGGATCATGGTGGCTAGGTTGTTCACGTCAAAAACCGCAGTTTCACAGTAAAGGCCGATCACGGAATGGATATTCTCGTTGCTCAGGGCCGCGTCCATGGCCGCGTTGTAATCCTCGGACCTAGCCTGGCCTGTGAGGTCGATGGGGTTCTTGAGGGAGCCAAAATCTGGGACCGCCTTGACGAAGATCTTCTTCATGACCTGCGAGTCGTCATAAAGCTGGACCTGGTATTTCTCGCAGGCGTCGGTGGTGATGACCCCGATTCCGCCGCCGTTGGTGATGATGACTGTGTTCTCGCCCCTTGGAGTGGCGCTACAGGTGAAAAACTTGCACCAGTTGAAGGCGTCCTGGATATTCTCGGCCCTCAAAACGCCGCATTGTTTGACGATGTCGTTAAGGATCTCATCGGACCCTGCGAGGGCGCCGGTGTGGGAGGCGGCGGCCATGGCGCCCCGCTTGGAGCGTCCCGATTTGATCAATACGATAGGTTTCTTTCGGGCTACCCGGGCCATGGCGGCGACCATCCTCTCCCCGTCCCGAATGCCCTCCACATAAAGCATGATGACCTTGGTGAGGGGGTCATCGGCGAGATAGTCCAGCAGGTCCGATTCGGTCAGGTCGGCCTTGTTTCCCACGGAAACCATGGCGGAAAGGCCGATGTGATCCACCGCGGTCTTCCCGATCATCCCGATTCCAAGCGCTCCGCTCTGGGTGATGATGGCCACGTTCCCGCTTTGGACCCTGGGTCCAAACATGGCATTCATGGAGGCTTTAGCCGAGTAAATTCCAAAAATATTGGGCCCTAGGACGCGCATGCCATTATCGCGGGAGAAAGTGACGATGGATTTTTCCTCCTCCGCGTTGCCCACTTCGGAAAAACCGGAGGTAATGATGGATAGAAACTTTGTACCGTTTTTCGCGCAGGCCTTGACGGAATCCATGACCAGTTTGGCCGGAATAACGATGCAGGCCATGTCCACCGGCTCCGGGATTTCCGCAAGGCTGGTCTTCATTTTAAGACCCAGCACTTCCCCTCCCTTGGGGTTCACGGGATAAACCCGGCCCTTATAACCGCCGGTCAGGATGTTGTCCACGATCTTGTAACCGATCTTATCCATAAGAGCGGATGCCCCGATCACCGCCACGCTTTTGGGCTCGAAAAGGCTTTTGATATCAGGTGTTTTTGTTGTCATTTCATCCAGCCTTGAATGCCATCTTGAGATCCACAACATCTGAACTGGTTCGCTTCTCGACGTCAAAACCCTGGCTCTCAAAAAGATGGAGCATGGCGGTATTGTCTGGAAGAACCTCGGCCGTAAAGCCAAAAAGCCCCTGTTTCTTGGCCAGTACCGTCAGGTACTCCAAGAGCTCGGTCCCAACCCCCTGGTTCTGGTAGCTGTCCTTGACTACGAAGGCCACCTCGGCAACATGGCGGTCTTCCTGGATGCCGTACTGTCCGACCCCGACGATTTCCTCGCGTTCCGGATCCTCCCGGATCGCCAGGATCACCATTTCCTTGCTGTAGTCGATAACCACGAATTCCTGGAGTCTCTCATGGGGCATGTCACGGCGCACCGACATGAACCGGCGGTAGGTGCTCTGGTCAGAAAGGGAATAAAAGAAATCCTTCAACAGGGGTTCATCGTTGATTTTTACGGGCCTCATAAGTAAACGCAGTTCCGACTCGGTGGTACGGTGGGTCTCAAGGCTCTCAGGATATTCTCCCCGCTTGCCCGGAATAAAAGCCTGGTCGCGGTAAATTAGGTTGTTTTTCTTGGACTCCTCGATCAGCCAGGGTCTGAACTTGGGATGGGCGATGGAAATGATGTCCATGGCGCGTTCCCGCACGTTCTTCCCGTGCAGGTAGGCGATGCCGTACTCCGTGACCAAGTATTGGATGTCTCCCCGGGTCAGGGTGACCCCTGCCCCTTCGTGGAGAAAGGGCACGATCCGGGAGACCTTTTCGTTGTCCGCGGTGGATTGGATGGCGAGAATGGTTTTTCCCCCCGGGGAAAGCACCGCCCCCCGCATGAAATCCGCCTGGCCCCCCACCCCGCTGAAAAAAACGCGGTCCAGGGATTCCGCGGTGGATTGTCCGGTCAAATCCACGGCCAATGCGGTGTTGATGGCGGTCATGTTGTGGTTGCTGGCGATCACAAGCGGGTTATTGGTGTAGTCAATGGGCTTGAACTCGATGCTGGGATTGTCGTGGATATACTCGTAGGTGGCCTTTTTGCCCATGCAAAAGCTGGCGATAGCCTTGCCCGGGTTAAGGTTTTTCAGGGAGTTGTCGATCACCCCTTCTTTTATGAGATCCACGATCCCGTCCGAGATCAATTCGGTATGCACCCCCAAGTGTTTCTTTCCGCGCAGGTTGGCCAGAATGGCGTTGGGAAGACTTCCATAACCTACCTGGATGGTGTCCCCATCCTCGATGAAACGCGCCACGAATTTCCCGATTTTTTGCGCGATTTCGTCGGAAACCTGGGGTTCGTACTCCAAGAGAGGTTCGTCGTGACGGATGACGAAGTCCACGTCGTTGATATGGATGAATGTGTCCCCGTGGGTCCGGGGCATTTCGATGTTAGTCTGGGCGACGACCAGGCGCGCGTTCTCGGTGGCGGCCTTGGTGATGTCCACGCTCAACCCCAAGCTCATGAACCCATGGGCGTCGGGAAGGCTGGTCTGGATCAAGGCCACGTCCACCGGCACCACCTTTCGCTTGAGCAGGTCGGGTACTTGGGAAAGGAAGATGGGGGTGTAATCCGCAAGGCCCTGATTGACCGATTCCCGGGTGTTATTGCCGATAAAGAAGGAATTATGCCGGAAATTCTGCTTGAATTTCTTGTCGGTGTAAGGCGCCAGCCCCAGGGTCCAGACGTGGATAACTTCGGTGTCGAAAAAAGCCTTGGGGTGGTTTTCGACGAACTGGATCAGGGCACCAACCAGGTATTGTGGTTCCCCACAGCCTGTGGCGATGAAGATCCGGTCGCCTGGATGGATATGCTTGAAGATGTTGTCTTCATTGGAAAACTTGGAGGGATACTCCATTTTTAGTTTTTCGAAGAAATTTTGGCGTTCTGCTTCCATGATGAATTTAGGTCCTCAACAATTTGGCAAGGGCGGTACCAGCCTGCGGGACTCATGCCCATTGCATTTTTAACCCAAAAAGCTCTCGAATTCATTCCCGGCGGTTGTTTTTAACCGGCGGAAACCATAAAACCGGGTTTTTCCCCGGTTCCAAGGCTCCAGACAAAAAAAATCCCCCGGACGATAAATAAATGCCGATCCGATTTATTTCACGAATAAATTTTTCGGGAGGGAATACCCAATCACTATAGCACGGAATTATTTTCCCGACCAAAGATCATTCAATATCTATGACACAAGTCATACAGAGGACACGCTCATGGGAATGTAATGAGCAAATTCGTCATCTGGTTTTTTTAACCATATGACGGACGCCTTTAAAAATGATCCGGCGCCAAGTTTGTCAAAAAATTTTTGGGCAAGCGCGGAAAATAAAAAAAGGTGAAAAATTTTCAAGGAGACAACATGAAACGGATTTTGTTTTTAATGTTTTGGGTCACGGCTGGTTGGGTTTCCCTGATCCTGTCAGCTTCCCCTGCACTGGCGGACAACATCGCGCCAGCTCAGGCCGTGACAAAAACGGCCGCGGTTGCCCCAGCTCCGGCGGCCTCGGCGGTTGTTCCAACAACCGCGCCGACCGCCGTCCCTACGGCAGTCACTAAGGCAGTCCCTTCAGCCGAGACTCCATCCCTGGAGTCCTTATCCAAAAAGGTTTCGGCTTTGGAAAACGCGGTGAAAGTCGAGATCCATGGATTCGCCGAACTGGACGCGATCCAGGATGACACGCACTCCTTCGCCGAGGTAGTAGGGAATGGTCCCGTCCTGAAGGCCGGAACTTATACCGGCAACAACGGGGAATCCCTGGCCTCCATGAGGGACTCGCGTCTTTCCTTCCTGGCCACGGCCCCGCTGATCGACGGCTGGAAGACCAAGGGTTACGTCGAGGTTGACTTCAAGGGTTATGACCCGGCACCTACTTACATGTCCGCCCCGACCAGCCTGACCTCGACTTATTCTGAGGCGAGTTGGTACACCTATCCCACCCTGGGCCTCCGCCACGCCTACGTTTCGGCCGAGAAGGACGGTTTGAATATCATGGCCGGGCAATATTGGACTTTGTTCGGGTGGAACATGGAATATATCCTGGCCTCCGTTTCCGTGGCCCCCTACATGGGCGTACTCTACGAGCGGACTCCCCAGCTACGTGTTTCCGACACCTTGGGACTTGGGGAGGACGTGAAGGTACAGCTCGCCGTTTCGGCCGACCGGCCCGAACAGCGCGACTCGCAAACCCCCAACCTGAATGGCGCGTTGAAATTCAGCATCGGCGGTTGGAATGGGCGTTTTGGTTTGGCCACAGGCCCCGTCAACACCGTTCCTTTCAGCGTAGTTGTTTCCGGTACCGACAGGAACTATACCTGGCCCACCAGCGGTGACAATCCAGGTAATTATGACTTGAATAACTACACTTGGGCTCAAAGTCTGGCGATTGACGCCTTGATCCCGCTTCTTCCCTTTGACGGCGAGGATGGTCCTTCTGCCGTGGCGACTGGCGAATGGACCACTGGCACCGGCGATGGGGACATGTTCCCCTACTGGACGGGCGGCCTGCCGGCACTGGCTAACGCAAATAATTCAGCAAGTGGCACCGCCGCTCCGAACCTGGACGCCGGAATCGCGGGGTTCGACCCCAACAACAATTTCACCCTCATCAAGGTGCAAAGCTGGAACGGACAGGTCCAGATCCACGGGCCCAAGAGCTGGGGCACCTTCCTGACGGTGGGTTACGGGGAGATTTTCTCCCCCAATATCGGGGGCTTGTCGGCCTGGAGCCCAACGTTGAAGACGCCTGCATTGGTTGCCGGGTCCTACAACGACGACCAGGTCATGTTCGCAAACCTGATGCACGACTTCACCAGCAACATCCGGGTGGCCGTGGAATACGCCAGAATCGCCACGAATTATATACACGCGGGCGAAACGGACCAGCTTTGGCTGGGCCATCGCTGCCAAGTCTCGGCCTGGTATCGGTTCTGAGTTTTAACGAGGTAGAGACAGCCTTCTGGATTTATCTTTAACGGTCGGCCTCTTCGGTCTTAAATAAAAAGCGCGCTTTAGGAAAACTAAAGCGCGCTTTTTTTATGACCTATCTTGGAAAATCAACCCTGTTAAAAGTTGATTACAGCTTCCCTTTCACCAGCTTGTCCACGACGCTCGGATCGGCCAGTGTCGAGGTGTCCCCCAGGTTGCTCGTGTCGTTCTCGGCGATTTTTCGAAGGATCCGGCGCATGATCTTGCCGCTCCGGGTCTTGGGCATTCCCTCGGCGAATTGGATCTTGTCCGGCTGGGCGATCGGCCCGATTTCCTTGCGCACGTGCTGGACCAGTTCCTTCTTCAATTCCTCGGAGGGCGTCACGCCTTCCTTGAGGGTCACGTAGGCGTAAAGCGCCGAGCCCTTGATGTCGTGCGGGTAACCCACCACCGCGGCCTCGGAGACCTTGGGATGGGAAACAAGGGCGCTTTCCACCTCGGCGGTGCCAATGCGGTGTCCCGAGATGTTCACCACGTCATCCACCCGGCCCAGGAGCCAATAGTCCCCATCCGTGTCCACCCGGCAGCCGTCGCCGGTGTAGTAAAGGTCGGCGAAAGCCGTGAAGTAGGTGTCGATGAAGCGGTTGTGGTCGCCCCACATGGTGCGTGCCATCCCGGGCCAGGGCTTCTTGATGCAGAGTTTTCCGCCCTCATTCACCGCGCATTCCTTGTTATTGTTGTCCATCACCACGGGTTCCACGCCGAAGAAGGGCCGCGAGGCGCTCCCGGGTTTCAGCGTATGGGCGCCCGGAAGGGGCGTGATTAAAATGCCCCCCGTTTCGGTCTGCCACCAGGTATCCACAATGGGACAGCGGCCTTTCCCGATATTGCGGTGGTACCAGAGCCACGCTTCGGGATTGATGGGCTCACCCACCGAACCCAGGATCCGCAGGGAGCTGAGGTCGTGCTTGTTGGGCCACTGCTCGCCCTCGCGCATGAGGGACCGGACAGCCGTGGGAGCGGTATAGAAGATGGTAACCTTGTGTTTGGCGACGACCTGCCAGAACCTCCCGGCGTCCGGATAAGTGGGAACGCTCTCGAACATCAGGGTGGTGGCTCCGTTGGCCAGTGGCCCGTAAACGATGTAGCTATGCCCCGTCACCCAGCCGATGTCGGCGGTGCACCAGTAAATGTCTTCCGGATGGTAATCGAAGATGTACTTGAAGGAGATGGCAGAGTGTAGGAGGTATCCCGCCGTGGTGTGCAGGACGCCCTTGGGCTTTCCCGTGGAACCCGATGTGTAAAGGATGAAAAGAGGATCCTCGGCCTTCATGGGCTGGGCCTCGTGCTTGGGGCTGGCGTTCTTGATGTCGTCATGCCACCAGGAATCGCGCCCGGATTGCATGTTAACCTTGCCATCGCCCCTTTGGTACACGATCACGCTCTTGATCGAGGGGCATTCCTTCATGGCCTCATCCACGATGGTTTTCAGGCCGATGGATTTCCCCGCCCTGTAGCTCACGTCTGTGGTGATGACCATGTTGTTCTCGGAGTCTTGGATTCGGGTTTTCAACGCTTCGGAGCTGAACCCGCCGAAAACGAAGGAGTGGATGGCACCCACCCTGGCGCAGGCTAGGATGGCGACCGCCGCCTCTGGGATCATGGGCATATAAACGCAGATGCGGTCCCCTTTTTTGATGCCTTTCGCCAGGAGAACGTTGGCGAACTGGCAGACCATTTTGTGCAGTTCGATATAGGTGATCTTACGGACTTCCTCATCCTTCTCGCCCTGCCATAGGATCGCGACCTTGTTCCCGAGCTTGGCGAGATGGCGGTCCAGGCAATTCACGGAAAGGTTCAACTCGCCATCCTCGAACCAGGTGTGCTGGATAACCCTTTTAGCCGTGTCCCAGGTGTATTCCAGCGCCTTCGCCGGCTTCTTGAACCATTGAAGTTCGGAATTGGCTTGCTCCAGCCAAAACCCCTTGGAATCCTTGATTGAACGGTCGTACATCTCCTGGTATTTTTTAAATGATCCTATAAAAGCTTTCGCTGCCACGTCCTGTGGCGGCGGGAAAATCTGGGAATCCTTTTGAAATGTTGTGATGGACTGTTCCTGCGGTGTCATCTTTCCTCCCTGGAAAATTTTAGTTCTATGTTTTCTAAACTTTTGCCGTCCTGACAATTAAGGTTAAAAAGTTTAGTTTTTCTCCTAACCCTTTTGCTTAATGGCACCCCTGATTTCTTCAGGGGAAAGTCATTCTCCCCTCTTTTTAGGCTACCCCTATGACTTACGTCATAATACAACAGTCGTCTGTCAAGTACTTTACTTTTAAGCACTTCATTTTAGCCAGGTGTTTTATGGATTCCAAAATTCTGAAAAGTTTTTTCGAGGAACAACACCGAAAGTGGAAAGCCGCGACCCTGGGTTTTAACGGCAAAAATACAAACCCATCCCCCGCACCTCATTCCGGATACCACTCATGGTTGAAACAACAAAGCGATTCACCAAAAGAAGCCCCGCATCCAACGCTGAAACCGCTCAAACCCAATCCCGCGCTTAAAAGAAAATCAAAAAAATATCCTTAAAGACGCGGTTTTAGAAAAAAATTTTGAGAATGGCTCTGAATATAATCTCATTCCGCGCCCGAACTTGACTCCCTTTTATTAAAAACCTTCCCCAAACGTCCAGTTTGGACAAGGTATGACAGAAGTCATACCCCTTTCAATTCCCATCCCCTATATAAATTTCTAATAGGGGAAGAAATTTTGGAGAGCAGCCATGAATGAGTCTTTTGACGAGTATTTCAAAAAAATGGGGCTGATCTCGGAACCCAACCTCAATAGGCTTAAGGATATCCTTCAATTCTCCTCCCGTTTGGTTCCCGAGCCCATTGAGGACGTCTTCGTCTCCCAATCCAACGAGGAAAACCAAAAAATAACCGAGTGGGACAGTCTTTGGTTTTTCTCGAAAGAATACTGTTTGGAAGCCAGGCAATTCCTGGCCCACAACGATTTGGAGATTCATCGTTTGGAGGGTTTGCGCAATGTCCGCTTGATCCTGGAGAACTGCGAGCTCTCGAAATTTATCACCCAGCTCCCGCCCGGTTCCCCGGCCACACTGGTGGTCGAGTTCAACCCCTCCAGGGGAGGGCGATGCCAGCTTTACGCTTATGGGGAAAACTGTGAAAAGCTGCGTAGGCTGGTTTTCAAGTATCTTCAAACCAACCTGACTTCCGGGGTCGCTTAGGAGAAAATTTTCAAGGAAAAACGCATCTCAGCCGGCGGAAAAAGAAATTTCCTTAAGCCGAGGTATCGGTTTTAATTCCGGCTGGCGAATAGGGCCACCAAGTCTCAAACCTCGTGCCCTTTTTGGGTTCGCTGGCCACAGTGACCTTTCCGCCATGCCCCTGCAGGATCTGCTTGACGATGGAAAGCCCCAAACCGGTGCCGAATTTTTCCTGGTTCCTCGCGTTTGTTGCCCTGAAGAATTCCTCAAAGAGACGTTCCTGCTGTTTTCGCGGTATTCCGATGCCTTTGTCCTCGACCGCCATGACCAGCCAATCACCCGCGGCCTTGAATTCCACTAGGATGGGCCCCTTCCCTCTCGGGGAATATTTTAGGGCGTTCGAGAATAGATTCTCGGCCACCCTGCCGAAGGCTTCCTTGTCGGCGTGAAGGCGGATATGGGGTTCCCCCTGGAGTTGGAATTCAATGTTCCTTTTCTTTGCCTCGCCTTCCACGGCCTGCACCCGGCTCAGGAGAACCTCATAGACATCCATCCATTCCTTTTGAATGTTCATTTCCTGAATTTGGGTCCGCGAAAGCCATACCAAGTCGTCGATCAACTCCAAAAGGGACCAAATGTGCTTCTTGGCGGTTTGGATCGCGGAAGCGGCTGTCTCGTTTTTCTTGGGCAGGGATTTCTCCACGGTGGATAGCTCATAATCCATTTCAATGGCGGGTTTTTTCAGCTGGAAAACCACCTGGCGGAGGAATTGGTTCTTGTAAACGTCCAATTGCTTGAGTTCCTCGTTGGCCGCCTGGAGTTTGTTCCCGGCCTCGCGAAGGGCCATTTGCTTCGCCCTCAAGTCGGCGGCCAGGCGGGAAAGAAAATACCAAAGCCCGAAAACCGTGACGGAATAAGCCGCCAGCAAGGCTTCCTTCTGGGTTCCTTCCTGCAGCGGTGCGTCTTTCCAAAGCCCCCCCATCCCAGCGATGAAGGGTTCCAGGAGGAAAAGGGCCCAGGGAAGAACCAGGGCCAGGAAAGCGTAGGCCAGGCTTTGGCGCGGGGAAAAAACCATGGTGCTGATGGCCATGTGGAAGAGATAAAAGAAAAAGATGGGATTCGAGACTCCCCCGCTGAATGTAATCATGAGGGTCAGAAGGGCCAAATCCCCCAGCATTTGAAAATGGAAAAACCTGGTGATTTTTTTCAAAAAATCAGGTTTCACTTCCGCGGGGGTTCTCAACGCGCGGTACCGGACTAGATACCCCATATTCAATAATCCCAAAACGATAAGGCAAAGGGCCAACTTGGGGAATTGAATCTCAAAAGGCGCGAACCAAGGCGCCAGAAGCAGGATTAAAATTCCCCCTACCACCGCGACCCATCGCAGGCGGATGAACCAGAGAAGCTGTTTCAGCTGAATCTCGTGGGACTCTTCCATAAGGCCAGGCATCTTTCCGGCTACTTACCCGTGGTAACCATAAATTAATATTTCAAACTTATTAATGCCTTAAAATCATATTCCTTTATGACCATAGGCAAAAGCTTAAATTTCGTCAAGGCCGCCATATAGAATCACGTTTTTCAAGAATTTTTACCTCAAAGACCTCATCCCTGTTTCCAGGGGCCTCGAATACTATGAGACTAGTCATACTTAAGAAACTTCCAATAAATCTAGAATCCCAGTCATACATCTAAATCCATTTCCCAGAGGCTTGGGAATTCTCCGAGGGACAGTCCAATGGCGGAAAACCACCCACATACTCTTCTGGAATTGAACCAGATCCACCTCGAAATGCACGACTTGTTCGAGAACCATCAGGTTGCAATCCTCAAGGGTGATTACACCCAAGCCAGGGCCATGTTGAAGACCTTGGGAAAAGCCCTTTTCAACCACATGAAGGAGGAGGATGAGATTCTTCTTCCGCTCTACCAGCAGAGGGCCGCGCAGGTTCACGGAGGGGAAACCGAGGCTTTTTCCTCGGACCACCAGAAAATTACGGAGTGGTTCAACCGCCTGGTCCTGAGGGCCTCCCGATTGAGCCGAAGCGACTCCAATTGGAAGGAAATCATCGCCCTATTCGACGATGAGGCCCAATTCAAGAAATACATGGAACAGCATTCGGTGCGGGAAAACCGGATTTTATATCCCGAACTGGACCGGGTGGTGGAGGAGAAGGAAAAAAACCAGCTTTGCCGTCTTTTGACCTATGCCATACAGGACACTCCCAACCTTGCCAGTGACGAGGAAAATTAAAGCCGATTAAAGCGGGCCCTATTTCACTTCTCAGGAAAAATGAAATTTCCATATAACCACGGTGATCCCAAAATAAACCAGTGAATGGATCATCTCCCGGACGCCCAATTTCATGATAGGAAGATCCGGTTTTCCCAGGAAAATCCCAAACCCTATCCTGGCCGCGGCCCAAAGCGGTCCCAGGACCAGAAAAGGAAAAGGCGCGAAGGCAGCTACTATGATTAGGAATAAAATATGGGCCAGACAGGTTCCCATCCCTGAACGAGCCCGTGACACCCAGGTGAATTTTTCCCCGGACCTGGACCGTGCCAGCCAATTCTGCCGGACCTTCACGTAAAAAAGCGCCAGGATAAAATACCCGGCGGATAAAACATAAATTTGAAGGGCTCCGGCCAGTTCCATTTTCGGATCGGAAAGAATAACCGCTGGAGCGAGTAGGCAAAGGGCCGCGAATCCCAGGACTTCCACCCACAATGCCCTGAGGTTTCTCCTCCAGGCCGCGATCAAGGAAATCAACAATCCAAGCGGGATTCCCGCCCCCAGGACCAGTTGAATATCGGGAGCGGGAGCTCCCCCGAAAAAAACAATGGCCGACCCGATGAATAGGGCTAACAGGAAAAAGAAAAAAGCCGCGGCTTTCTTGGCCCGCCTGGGGTCCGTCCTCCAGTATTGCCGGGCGGTCAAGGCCGGAGAGCGCAGGATGAAACCCGAAACCCACAAAAGGCTCGCGGCGAATGCCGCAGGATGGAAGGAATCAAGGACAATCCATCCCGTAAAAAGAGAGACTAAAAGAGCAACCCAGGCCCCGTGTTCCTTAGGCAACATGTTTATTCCTTTTCAAACAAAACCCCACATACCTGTGGGAGTATTTATTTTTAATGAAATGATCTTTGGAGGATGTGACAAAAGTCATGGTTGGGGGAATAAAAATCGGCGGCTGGGAAAAGCTTAAGAAACCTAACGCGGGGGATGCGCGAGCATCTTTCGGGAATGCGCCCTGAGCAGGATCCAGGCGATCGTTCCCACGATTCCAACAGGAACCAGGACCAGGATTCCATAGGCGAAGAAATAGCCTTGGATCAGCTTGCCGTTATTGACCCGGCGCAAACCTTCCGCGCAAAGGGGGCAGGCATAAACCTTCACCGCGGCCAAGGCCAGGTAAGAAAAGATTCCGCAAGCCCAGTTTTTCATGTTCTCACCAAAGGTAAAGCATTGAGAAAAGCACGATCCAAACGATATCCACGAAATGCCAGTATAACCCGACATTCTCCACAAAGGCGTGGCTGGCGGTGGTCAGGTTCCTCGAGTTCGCGCGCCAGAAAACGATGTTCATGAGCGTGATCCCCACCAGGACGTGGAACCCGTGGAAACCCGTCAGTGTGAAAAACACCGAGCCGTAGGTGCTGGAGGAAAGGCTTAAACCCTCCGCGACCAGGCGGCTGTATTCATAGGCCTGGATGGAAAGGAAAAGAACACCCAGGAGGATCGACGCGCCGAGAAAGCCGAGAAATTTCCCCAGGGATCTTTGGCCGTAGAACTTTTCCGCGAAATGAAGGGTGAAACTGCTGGAAACCAGGAAGAAGGTATTGATGGCGGTCATGGGGACGTTCAAAGCAGGCTGCCCCTGGGGGGGCCAGAGTGTTTGGCTGGACCTCAATACCAGGTAGCCCGCGATGAGGGTGGCGAACATCATGACCTCGGAGGCCAGGAAGATGATCATCCCCAGCCTGGCGGAAGGCACGCCAGTGGAAGTGTTTGGATAAACCGACGCGTCCGCGCTCATTGTTTCCCCTTTTAAATTAACATTACCACCTAAAATCCCGGCCTAACAGGCTGGAACCTTTTTATCCCGCCTTTTCAGTCTGAAGAAGGAAGTCTTTCCCCTGGGCCAGGGGGTTGCCGTACTCATGGGGTCCGTTGTAAACCACCGGCAATTCACCCGGGAAATTCTCATGCGGCGGCGGGGATGGAACCGTCCATTCCAAAGTCGCGGCGTTCCAGGGGTTTTCCGCAGCTTTTTTGCCGCGGGACATGCTGTAAAAGAAGTTCCAGATGAAGATAAGCTGTGAAATCCCCAGGACGATCACGCCGTAGGTGATGACCTGGTTCAAGGGCTGGAGGGGCTTGAAAACCTCATAGGCCGTGGGGTCCGCCACGCGCCGCATCAATCCCGCGAGCCCGACCCTAAACATGACCAGGAACACCACGTTGACCGAGACAAAAGTGATCCAGAAATGGATTTTCCCGAGAGTCTCGTTCATCTCCCTGCCGAATAATTTCGGGTACCAGAAATAAATCGCCGCGAAGGACCCCAGGAATACCGACATGGCCATGGTGAAATGGAAGTGGGCCACCACAAAATAGCTTCCGTGAAGGTAGATGTCCATCGTGCGGGAGGCCAGCAGGATTCCGGTTAGCCCGCCAATGGCGAAAACAAAGATAACTCCCATGGCGTAAAGCATGGGAGTGGCGAACTTCAGGTTGCCCCGCCAC
This sequence comes from candidate division FCPU426 bacterium, assembly GCA_963796105.1. Lineage (GTDB taxonomy): Bacteria > Oederibacteriota > Muellerivitia > Muellerivitales > Muellerivitaceae > CAWCKJ01. Next base: position 1,072,563 of record CAWCKJ010000004.1, on the reverse strand, counting down.
ATCGTGGCCAGCCAGTTGAAGAAAAAGATGGAGGAGGGGATCGAGATAAGCATCGTGAGGGATTGGAAGGCTTTCCCCAGGGCCGGGCTCATGCCGGAGATGAACATGTGGTGGCCCCAAACCACCGCGCTCAGGAGGGTGATAGTGAGCATGGAAAGCGCCGTTAGCCTGTAGCCGAAAGCGGGCTTCCGCGAGAAAACGGAGAGAATATCGGAAACCATCCCCCACACCGGAAGTATAAGGATGTAAACCTCGGGGTGCCCGAAGGCCCAGAAGATGTGCTGGTATAAAAGGGGCTGGCCAGCCTGCTCGCCGGTGATGGCCACCCCGGTGAAAAAGTGGGTGCCGTAGGTACGGTCAAAGAGCAGCATTACCAATCCAATGGCGATGACCGGGACGAAGGCCAAGTTCAGGACTGCGGTGAGGAATAATCCCCAAATGGTTAAAGGGAGCTTCCAAATTGAAAGACCCCTGGCCCTGAGGTTCAGGACGGTGGTGACGTAGTTGATGCCTCCCATAATGGAGGAGGTCCCCAGGAAAATGAGGCTCAAGGCCCAGGCGCTCTCTCCCGCCCCGGGTGTGTAGGCGGATGAACTCAAGGGAGGGTATCCTGTCCAACCCGCGGCGGCGGCCTGCTCGGAGAAAAAAGCCACCATCAGGAAGGCTCCCGCGATGGGCATGAGCCAGAAGGAAAGCATGTTTAAAATTGGGAATGCCATGTCCCTGGCCCCGCACTGCAGGGGTATCAGGAAATTGCCGAAGGCCCCGATCACGATGGGGGTGATGGCGAAAAAGATCATGATGGTCCCGTGAAGTGTGATGAGGGTGGTGTAGATTTCAGGGGTGACGGCCCCACCCGAGGAGGGGAAGAAAAGCCTGCCGAAAACCGGCGCGGGCGTCCAGGGATAGGCTAGCTGCCAGCGGATCAGGTAGGCCATGATTCCCCCCAACAGCAGGAAAAACAGGCCGTAAAAAAGGAACTGGCGCCCGATCACCTTGTGGTCCATTGAGAAAACATACTTCGTTATGAAATTCGTCGGCGCCTCATGAAGGTATTGTTCATCCATCATCGATCCTCCCAAGCCCAGCCCCAGTTGTTAGCCGGATCCTTATCCGTGTTTTTAGCCGCGTCTGCCAGGAACTTCTCGAAATCCGCCTCATCCTCCACCGTCACGTAGCCCTTCATACGGTAATGGCCCAGGCCGCAAAGTTCCGAGCAGGCCAGGGTAAAGGGGCCCTTCTGAACCGCCTGGAAGCCGAGCTGGGATACCAGGCCCGGGACCACGTCCTGCCGCACCCTGAAATTGGGGAGGTAGAAACTGTGGATGACGTCGGCCGAGGTGACCTGCACGAGGATGGGCCGGTTCACGGGCAGGTGCAGTTGGTTGAGGGTCGTGATGTCCTGGGGCGTCCCGAAGTGCCGGTTGTCGGCGGAGTAGCGGATGCGCCACTCGAACTGCCGGCCCTGCACTTCGACCCGGAGGGCCTTGGACTTATCGAGGTTCTTCCCGAGCAGGTTGTCGTAGTCCTCGTTGGAGCGGTGGATAACGTTCATGTCGATGACCCCGAAGACAGTGGCAGCCAGCGCGAAGGTGATGAGCCGCTCTACCATGCCGGTGCCGTGGGTGTAGAAGGCCTTGTGGCCTTCCCTGTTGCGGTAGCGGAAGGTGAAAAAGATCATGGCGAGAACCACCACCGCGAAGAAACAGCCTGTCACCCAGAAGGAAAAGATCACCAGTTTATCGATGCGGCCGCCTTCCAGGGACGCGTTCGGAGGGAACCAGGGCCCATTTTGGGCGAAGAGAAGATTGCATGAGATGAAAGTGAGAGGAAAAAAGACGGTTTTAATATGACTCATTTAAAATGAAGCCTCCCCTTAATCGCTTCAATTAAAGAATAAAAAGAATGAAGACGGCTTTCAATCTTACCAAATAACATTATTTTTTTGACAACTTTGAGGTTTAAAAACGTCCGACAAACCATACGGGCATGTACGCCCCATTTTGGACATTTTCAGGACTGGAATTTAATCCTTATTCCATCAAAACCCCCCAAAAGGAACCTAATTCCCATCAGGTAACTTCTTGAAAACAGGCTTCTGTTTTTGGTAAATAGCAGTCCTCAAGGAGCAATTGTTTTGAACGCTACTCTCGCGAATAAAGTCATGCCAGAAAAAACCGCAATCTTTCCCATGGCCGAGGCAAAAGGCCTTTGCAGGGACCTATTCGAGGCCAAATCTTACATTTACTGGCCTGATTTCCTTTTTCACGATCTACTGGGATGGGCAGCTTTGATCGTAGCCATCAAGGCCCCCGCGTTTTCTCCATTGCAAATAGTTTCTTTCCTGATCGCGGGCTTATACCTTTACCGGGCGGTGCTTTTTATACATGAACTCACCCATTTAAAGAAAGGGACCTTCCGGTTTTTTCATGCCGTTTGGAACCTCTTATGCGGCTTTCCCTTGATGGTCCCATCCTTGCTTTATATGGGGATCCATATCGATCACCACAAACAGAGCCTCTACGGCACGAAGGACGATAAGGAATATTTCCCCTTCGCGATATCCAAGCCTTACCGGATTCCATTATTCCTTTTAAGCATGTTTCTGGCGCCGACCATTTTCCTGGTCCGGTTTTCGATTCTCACCCCCCTCTCCTATGTCATCCAACCTCTCCGGAAACCCCTTTGGGAATTGGCCTCGTCACTTGCGGTCGGATCCGGCTACAAAAGGCCCGAGCCTTCCGCCGGAGAAAAATACCTGTGGTGGACCCAGGAATTCATGACCTTTGCCTACTCCGCCTCGGGTCTTTTATTGATGATTCTGGGAATCCTTCCCTGGAAGGTTCTCTTGTTCTGGTACCTGGCCGCGATGTTTATCCTGGTCACCAACGGGGTCCGGACACTGGTAGCCCATTGCTACCGCAACCCACCGGCCCATGAAATGGAATTCAGCGAGCAGTTCCTGGACTCCAACGACATCCCCGGCAATTTTCTCACTACTCCCCTTTGGGCACCTGTTGGTTTGAGGTTCCATGCCACACATCATTTGTTCCCTGGCATGCCATACCACAGCCTGGGTGAGGCGCACCGTCGCTTGATGAAAGGTTTGCCTCCGGGTAACCCCTTCCCCTTGGCCACAAGGAAAAGCCTGTGGGAAGCCTTGAACCAGCTTTGGAAGGAATCGAAAGCGGCTATATCAAAACAATAGCCACAGTTTGGATATCTTTACTCGTACACCTTCAGCAAATACATGATTGCCACTCCCGCGAGGATGGCCAAGATTTGTAGCAACGCCCTGAGGGACTTCACGTTTTTATGGAGCTGGGGCACCAGGTCGGAACCGGCGATATAAATAAAACTTCCAGCGGTGATGGGAATCAAGGCCTGCATAAAGCCATCCAAGTTCGAACCCACCCAATAGGCCGTGAGCCCCCCCGCCACGGCCGTCAAGGCCGTCATGAAGTTCAGGAAAAGGGCCCTTCCCCTGCTGAAGCCGGACATCACCAGGATCCCGAAATTGCTGAACTCGTGCGGGATCTCATGGAGCATGACAGCCAATGAGGTTGCGATCCCCAGTTTGGTTCCCGCCAGGAAGGAGGCTCCGATGATGAGCCCGTCGATGTAGTTGTGGGCCATGTCCGCCACGAGGTTCAAGTAGCCCACCGGGTGGATTTCCTGGTCCTCATCCGAGTGCTGGTGCCGCCATTGCAGGAAATTCTCCAGGATAAAAAAAAGCAAGATTCCGCCAATGACGTATAAGGGCGTACTCAATGAGGCGGACGGCTTGGCGTAAGCCTCCGGAAGAAGATGCAGGAAACTATCCCCGAAAAGAGCCCCGATGGCCAAAGCCACAAGGAAAGAGACGATCTGATGCAAGGCGTTGTGCCCGAGCGAGAAAAGGGACACGCCGATGAGCGAGAGAAGGCTCACCACCGTGACGCTCAAGACTATATATAGAAAAGTCGATGTCATAGACTCCACGAAGCTTGGATTTCCCCTCATGCCGGGGAGAATGTCACGGTATCCATCTTTGGCCCGGGAATCAACCGTTTAGTAACCCTTCGGGAAAATAGAGACATAAAAAAAACCTAATCCACCACAGGTTCCTTCGGAACCACTAAGGCACAGTAAAGAAAAACCTTAAAATTTTATGGGTTTAAACTATTAACGACCATTCACTACGGTGCGATGCACCACTATGTAAAACCGGTATATTGTGTAAATTCTTGTTTTAAACACCCCATATATAGGAAAGGTTAATCGGGAATCCCCCAATCCGGGGAAATTTCAAACTATTTGCCTTTCACCCCTTTCTTTTTTGCCGAAAAGGCTTTATCAGTTGTATCAAATATTGACCAAGGAGACGAAACATGCCTTACCAGCCAAAGGATTTTACCAGTCTGATCGGGACGCCCGGTTTCAGCGAGACCTTGCTGAAGAACCATTTCAAGCTTTATGAGGGTTATGTGGCCAACGTGAACAAGGTCGTGGAGCTATTGGAGAAGGCCGAAGCCGGCACTCCGGGCTTCGCGGAGCTGAAGCGGAGGTTCGGATGGGAGTTCAACGGCATGAGGCTGCACGAGCTTTACTTCTCGAACATGACCAAGACCCCTAAACAGCCGGAGCCCTCGGGAAAATTGGCAGACCAGATCAAGGCGGATTTCGGCTCGGTGGAGAATTGGAAAAAGGCCTTCGCGGCCGTTTGCGGCATGAGAGGAATCGGCTGGGCGGCACTCACCTACGACCCGGTCGGGAAAAAACTCTTCAACGTCTGGATCAACGAGCATGACACGGGTTATCCCGCTGGCTCCATACCTGTTCTTCTGGGAGACGTGTTCGAGCACGCCTACATGGTGGATTACGGATTGGCCAAGCCCGATTACGTGCAAGCCTTCCTGAAGGCCATCGATTGGACCGAGGCTGGCGCCAGGTTCGGGGCTTAAACCGAAAAAAGATTTAACCACCGGACCCTTCGCACCGCAGCGAATGACAGGGCCTCGGCAGCGTACTGAACAAAAATGTTAAAATATTTTTTGAAGTTTTTTTACTGAGCCCTTGTGGTTTCGAAGAAACCTGTGGTTAATTTGATTTTTTTGGTTATTAATCTTCCAGGTTGATATCCATGGAATCCGCGCGGAAAATCCGGCTTGGCTCCAGGATAGGCTGGGGATTTTCGAGGATATGAGCGACTTCCTCATCCTCGATGGGGGCGGCCTTCTCGTATAAATCCCTTAGGGTTTCCGCCTCGGGTTTCACCATCAGCACGAAAGACTCCTCGGCTTCCTGCCTAAGAAATTCCAGGGTTTCCGGCGTGGCCGCCGCCGTGGCAACCACGATTTTGGCCGGGTGCTCAGAGTCCACTTGCCGCAGGGCCGCTATCAGGACGCATTGCGCCGCCATTCCGTCGCTCACCAGGATCACGACGCGGTAATGGGCGCTCCGCGGGGGTTTCCCCGGCGTGAAAACCTTGCGCCTTTGTTCCATGTTCCGAATCCCTTGCTGGGCCTCTTCCTCGCAATAAGACCCCGCGGTCCTGGAGCCGGCTTTTACTTGATTCTGGTAAAAGGCTCCCTTTTCGCTGACCGCCCCCGCTTGGGCCAGAGGATTCTCGCGGGAGTAAAGGGGCTGGGAGAGTATCACATCCAGGTCGCCCTTCAAATAATGGGCCACCAGCCTCCCCATGCCTACAGCCTCGGGGTTTAACGCCAGGACCAGGGGATGCAAGCTCCGGTAGTTCATCATCTTCTCGCAAAGCCCCCTGGCCGATTCCTCCCTGTCCCGGAAAACATTCTTTTTCTTGGCTTTCGTAATCATGGAATCTTTCCTCATGTCTCATCTCCCCTTTGAATATCGATTTTATTATGGGAGGACCCATCTGGGGCTTGCATGACTATGGTCATAAATTACGAGAAAAATAAGGCCCTTATTCCCTGGAAAAACAAGGATGGGATGGGTGAGTTCTTCGGCGGGATGGAGCCCCAAGGGCAAGCCCGTGGTACCTATATCGACCCACCTCCGCCATCCTCTTTCGCAAGGCTTCAGAGGAAAGGCGGCTTTGGTGGGTATCCGCCGACAATACGCATGCGGAATCCACCGTAGCCCTTACTTCAGCCATTCATCCCCGGCCACCTGTCGCCTGTAGCTTTAGCGTAGGGCGAAGACCGGGGCCTGTCCTCCCCAGCCTCAGTGAAGGCGGGTGTTCAGGCGAAGGCGGATAATTAACGATTTTCCCTGGGGATTTCCCCATTCAACGGGGAATGGGTCGATATTTTTTCCAAACCAGGATTTGGTAGTGGGTCTCCCCAAGTTTCCGGCTGACCGCCTCGAACCCGCTCTCCCGGAGTTTATCCATGAGCTGCAGGGGTTCCTTCTGGTGGTGCACCAAAAGCACGCCCTTTTCGGCTATGGCCGGCAGGTTTTCCAGGATTTTCATGAGAGGCAAAGGGGGCTGAAGGTTCCGGACATCCAGCTCCAACCTCGGCTGGACTCCCATCATCTTGTTGAAAAGAGTCCCGGATCCGGCGGTTTCGGCATTCTCATGGGCCGTCTCTTCCATTTCCGGGGCTTTCTTGAAATAGCAGTTCCAGGCCCCATCCTGGAATTCAGTGTAATGGATGAAACCCATCCTGCCTAATACGGGGTAAAGGGCTTCCGACTCCAAGGAGTCCACCAGTTGAAAGTGCTGGCCCGGCTTCAACTCCTTGAGGGTCTTCAAAATGACTTGGAAGGGTTCCAGCTCTTTTTCAACCATGGGACGCACATCGAGGTAAATGCCGCATGAAGGATTGAGGCTCTTGACCCAATCCGGTTTTTCTTGGACCTTGGGCTGGGGAATAGGACCGCCGTCCCCGACCTCTCCCATGCCTTCCGGAACCCTCACAATGGTGGTCTTCCAGGTTTCTTGGCCCCTTTTATCGCATTCCCAACGGAACTGCCGTGGTTTTTCCTTTTGAAGCTGGTACCGCAAGGTCTCAGGATCATGCTCCGTCACCATCTCAAAAGCGTCCCCCGGTTTCAGGCTTTCGAAAGCTTGAAGGATTGTTTGGTACCGCTCGCCGGGAGACAGGCCCCTCAAGTCCCTATGGGTTTTATGACTCATCAGTCGTCACCTGTAATTCAGCTTCCCTCCCCTTTTTCAGAAAACTTAAATTTTTTTATTCCTTAGAGGTAAAAACAATACTTATATTTCATAAGTTCGGTTTGTTTAGCTGGGTTTCTGTGCCCCTGTGCCGATACACCATAAGACAGACGTTGAAATCGGCACTATACCGACCTACCTAAAAGATTAATGTTAGATCGGCATGTGATAAAACTTGAATTTAAAAAATCAATTTAAAAATCCCATCTCCACGATCCGGTGGAACAGCACGTTGTTCTCAATGTGGATGTGCTGGTGGAGGTCGTCCTCCATTTCCTTCAGCCCCCGGTATAGCGATTTGTAGGGTGTTCCGGCGTCGGGGGGGGTGTTGAAATCCTTGGTGAGCCTGTGTATTTCCAGCCATTCCTCGCCGGTCATGCCGTGTTCCCACATCAGGATATGGATCAAACGGTCCCCGGCCTTCCGGTTGGGGGGAGGCTCGGCCTTTTTCCTCGCCTTTCCGGTGGTTTGGGCCAATTTATTCAAAAAAGGAAATACCTCTTTTTCCTCCCGGCTCATGTGCCCTTCCAGTTCCTCGCTCATTTCCATTAAAATCATGTGCAGTTGAAGAAGTTCGGGATGTTTCGTCCCATAGGCTTTGACTGATTTCCCAGAAAAACCCAGGAGGCGTTTCATCTGCTTACGGGTGTACGCGTGGTGGTTTATTAAGATGAAGTCGATAATCTCCCCAATGGATTTGTTCTTCCATCGGGTGGTTTCTTCCAGTTTCTTTTCCGATTTCAATCCAGCCCCCCTATAAAACTTAATTTGTTTCATTTTAGGCATCCCTTATCCGGTAACCCATGATCTTAGTCATAAGGGCAGTTGAACTCCAGGCCTCTGACCCCGGTCTTGAGCCCCCAGCCGGGGATGGATATGATGCGTCCATGGATAAGGTCGAAGCCCTGGGGAAAACCGAGCTTTTCGGCTCCCTTGCCGAGGGGGAGAGAAAAGCCTTGGCCGGGTGCTGCGTGGAAAAAAGACTCAAGGTAGGGGAAACCCTGTTTGTTTCCGGCGAGGAGGCCAAAGGCCTTTACGTGATCGTGCGGGGCTGCTTGAAAGCCATTCGGGAAAACACCGAGGGCCGCGAGCAGGTGATCCACGTGGAGAAGACCGGAAGCACCATCGCGGAAATCCCCGTTTTCGACGGCCGTCCCTACCCTTCCACGGTTGTGGCGGAGGAGGACAGCGAGATCCTGTTTATCGACAAGCGGGACGTGAGGCGCCTTTGCCTGGAGCATCCGGGGATCGCCTTGACGGCCTTGAGGATCTTATCCGCCCGTTTGAGGAAGACGGCGGCACTCGTAGAATCCCTCTCGCTCCGGGAGGTGGACCAGCGCTTGGCGAGCTACCTGATCCAGGAATTCAAGGGCCGGGGCTACATCGAAAAGAAAAAAATCAAACTGCGGCTTCCCTCCAACACCGTCATCGCCGCGCGGGTGGGCTCGGTCCGGGAAGTGGTTTCACGGGCTTTTTCCAAGCTGGAAAGCAAGGGCTTGATCGCGTTGAATAAAAGCCGGGTGGCGACCCTTTTAAGGGAAAAAGAATTGAGGGCATACGCCGATCCCTCGTTTTAACGTTTCTATCTTTACCTTATTTCACTTCCTCCCTGGACGCTTCCCTTATTCCCACCCGCCAAAAGTGGTAAACTGCCCTAGTGAGTGAATAGGCGGCTTCATGGAAAACAACAGCAGTTTCGCGAAAATCGAATGGGTCCATGCGCAGTTGGAATGGCTGATCCGTCAGCACCAGCTTTTTATCCTCAAACACGATCCCCTTCAGGCCACTTTAACCCCCCTGGCCGCCTACTTTGCCCCCCCTCTTTTGGGCACTTCGAGGGGTGCCTGTTTCGGGGACTTCGACCCCTGCCTTGCGGGGCCTCTTTTTTAGATTAATTTAGACCCATCAAACTCCTTTCACAAGATGCGTTTTGCTTCCCCAACATTGGATGATACGAAGTCCCGCGCAAATCCCGTAACCAATAGGCGCAAGATTGCACGAATAAGACAGCATCGAACGATGGGTTTCTCATAGTTTTGCCTCTTTTTCCCTGCTGTGTTCTTTTTTCATTTCTTCGCGCATGGAACGGGTCCGAAAGGAAGGGCCCTGAATGACGACGGCAGTGGCATGGTGGACCAGGCGGTCCATGGCAGCCGAGGCTAGGAGGGCGTCGCCGAAAAGCTCCGGCCACTCCCGCAGACTGCGGTTGGTGGTAAAAATCAAGGAGCCCTTTTCATAACGCTCACAGATGATGTCGTAAAAATCCTCGGCGACCTTGGTGTCGAAGGGCTTGAGACCCCAGTCGTCCAGGATCAAGAGGTCGGGTTTCAGGAAGGATGCGAATCGGTTTTCCCAGGTACCGTCCCCGCGCGAGGCCGCTAATCGTTGGGCCGCATGCGAGGTCTTGATAAAGAGTACCTCATAACCCTTGCGGCAGACTTCATGGGCCAAAGCGCAGGCCAAATGGGTTTTGCCCACACCTGAGGGACCGATGAAAAATAGGTTCTCTTTTCGCTCCACGAAAGAACAAGTACCCAAATCCAGGATTTGTTGCCGGTTGATGGCCGGGTTGAAGGCGAAATCGAACCCCGTTAGAGTCATATGGGTTGAGAAGCCCGCCTTTTTCAGCCTTCTTTGGAGTTGGCCCACTTGGCGGCGCTCCAGCTCATCCAACAGCAACTGGCCAAGGAAATCCATATAACCGATCTGGGATTCAATGGCCTGCTGGTTTCGGATTTCCAGCGTCTCCAACATACCTGCGAGTTTTAACCTTCTCAGGTGCGGCTCCAACTGATGTTTATTTTCCATATATGCTTCCTCCTCAATTTTTATCCAGAGCCAAGGCACGGAGGAAATCCTCCGCGGGCCGGGCGAAATCGAAAGACGACTGGGGTTTGAGTGAAGGATCCGACGGCGGGTCCAACGGGTTTTGATCGAGGTTCTTTTGAAGGATGTTTTTGATGGATTGGTACGTGTAGTTTCCGAAATGGAGGGCCCTTAGACAGGCTGCCTCCAGACGGGAAGGCAGGTACTTTTCCCTCAAGCGCAGAATGCCCTGGGCTTTGCGCAGATGGTCCAGGGGGTGGGAGTGTTCCAGCAGGAGTTGGATTAATTGATGGGTATTAGGTCCAATGGCCTGGGCCTGTTTGAGGCACCATTGTGGGGTTCGTTCCAAGAAGACCGCTTTTTCAGGGGGATAGTGGCCCGGGTTGGTGCGCCAGGTTCCCTTGCGTGTGGCCTTGGCGTGGGAAGCCACGCATTCGTGTTTGAGAAATATATCAACGGTGGTGTCGGTTAATTGGGCCAGTAGTTTTTGGCCCCGAAGACGGTAGGGAGCCGAGTAATAGGAACCTTCCACGACTACGTGGCAATCGGGGTGCAGAGTGGCTTCTTTGAAGAAAGTTGGATGGTAAGCCGCGGTAGGCAGGGGCAAAAGGGCCTTCTGTTCCACGCTCTGGAAGACGGCCAAGGGTTGAAGCCGGGTGGTGCCATGATCCCGTAAACCTGCCTTGTTCATCACCCAATCGCGGAGTTGATGGTTGGCATCGGTGCGGCCCTGGAAGGAACGACCCTTGAAGAAGGAATTACGGACATAGGGCACGCCGCGTTCAACTTTACCCTTGTGGCGTGGAGTGGCGACGCGGCAAGGGGAGATGATGAAGCCGTAATGGTTGGCGCATTCCACGTAGGTACGGTTGGCCAAGGGATCATAGAGGGCCGCCTTGACGATGGCGCTTTTCAGGTTATCGATTACGATTTTTTTAGGGACTGAATTGAAGAACTCGAAAGCCCGGCGGTGGCAGGCGATCCAGGTTCTCACGTCCTGTGCGAATACAATCTCGGCGTACATATGCCGGGAATGGGAAAGGGTCATCACGAAAACCCAGGCCTTGGCTTGCTTGCCACGCGTCTCGTCCCACAAGCGGCCCAAAAGCCCGAAATCCACTTGGGCCTCCTCGCCGGGCGCAACCTCCAGCCTCACGTAGGCGGGTTTCTCATTGCGAAAAGGCTCCGTATACCTCTTCAGGGTCGAGTAACTCCCCTTCCACCCGTGCCGCTCTTGAAGCATCTCCTGGATGCGAATCAAGGTGAAATCTTCCTTCAACCATTCTTGGATGATTCCCTTGAGGGCCTCCAAGGCATGAGCGGGAACGGGCGTGGATTTTTCGCCGTCTTCCCAAGCCTTCGCCAAATCCTTTTCCAGGGGAAGTTCCCCTTGGAGAAAGCCATGTTCTTTCGCCCAACGCACGTATTGCTTGACCGTGTGCTTATTGCATCCCAGGGCCCGGGCAGTGGGTTTGAACCCGCCCAAGGCCTGGTAAGTCCTCAAAATCTCACGAATAGTCGCCATGTCGCTCTGCCTCCCTTGTCGGGTCATGCCGTTCTCCTCACATGAAGTGAAAAAAGAAAGGAATGACGGTTAGAGAGGCCCTTGGCAAGGGGGTCAAAGTCGGTGGCCAGACAGGGGGTCAAAGTGACTGGCCAGAGGTGGGGTCAAAGTGCTTGGCCAGCTAGGGGGTTAAAGCTCGCGGCCAATGACAAGGCCACCTCTTTCTTGGAAAGGTTCGAGAAATCCGTCCGCCTTCACATGTCCGAGGAAGAGGCCCATCTTTTTCCCCTCCTCGACCAGCACGGGCAGGTGGATCAAATCGGGACAATCCAAACCCTGAACAGCGAGCACACCAAAATCCGCGCTGCCATGGGAATCATCCAGGCTTTTTTCAAGCGCTGGCAAACCTCGAAAGAGCCGGGCCCGGAAGCCCTCGCGCTTCTGGAGGAGGAAGTGCGGTTGAAGGAACTGCTACACCAGCACCACTTGCGGGAACAGTTGTTGATGCCCGACCTGGACCTATTGATCGCCGAGGGGGACCGCGTGAAGATCCTGGAGCGTTTCACGCCGGTGAGGGTGGAGGCCTAACAGACCGCTGATAAAAATCAAGTTCACCCGAAATATTTAAGAGGCATTATCAACGAAGGACAAAATGATGGAATCAAATATTGGCTTTGATAGGATTGAGCAGGTTCATTACCAGATGGAATGGCTTTTCCACCAACACCAGCTCGCGGTGCTCCAGCGTGTATTTCCCCAGGCCTGGTCCTTCCTCGACCAATTCGAGAAACTTCTCCTGGCGCATATGCAGGAGGAGGAACAACTTTTATTCCCCATTTATAAGGAAAGATGCAGCAAGGCCCGGGGCGGGGCCCTTTCGATTTTCATCGGGGAGCACCGAAAGATCGTGGAATTCATGAACCAGCTCCACCGCCTCTTCAATGAAATAAAGGGCCAGGAAAGCCACAAGAAGGAAACCATTGATCTTTTGGAGAAGCAATACCGCTTCAAGGAGCTTTTGAACCACCATTACCTCCGGGAGCAGACCATCCTGTTTCCTGAACTGAACCTCGTCACTTCCGATGAGGAAAAGCGGAACCTCCTCTCCAAAATCACCCTGGCTTCATAATTTATTTCGAATAACCTGGCAAAGCCCTATCGGTGGAAAGCCCAGTACTGACCAAGCGGAAAACTCTGTAACAACCGGCAGGTTAGCTCCCAGACTGGTGGATTATCACGAATCGACCTTTGTTCTCGGTTTAAGCTGTTCCCGGGTTATCCCGCCTGTTCCCGGCTTAAGTCCCACTGTTCCCGGGTTATCCCGGCCTGTTCCCGGCTTAAGTCCAGCTGTTCCCGGGTTATCCCGGCCTGTTCCCGGCTTAAGTCCCGCTGTTCCCGGGTTATCCCGGCTTGTTCCCGGCTTAAGTCCCGCTGTTCCCGGGTTATCCCGGCTTGTTCCCAGCTTCAGTCCAGCTGTTCCCAGGTTATCCCGGCCTGTTCCCGGCTTAAGTCCCGCTGTTCCCGGGTTTTTCCCGACCTGTTCCCGGCTTAAGTCCCGCTGTTCCCAGGTTATCCCGGCCTGTTCCCGGGTTATCCCGACCGGTGGATTATCTCGATCCGACCGGCAGGTTATCTCCCCCCGACCGGTGATTTTTGGGCCTAAATGAATACGTCAAGGGACGGACCTCCGCACCGCAGCGGATGTCAGGGCTTCGGGTCGCCACTTGGCCCGAGGCATGATCCCCGGCCAAGTACACGGCTTGTGCCGATCATCTTAATAGAAATAAAGAAATATTGAGATCGGTACAATACCAGCCTTCATAATAGTTTTATGGATGGCTGGCATGCCCCCGCCTAAAGCCGGGGCCTGAAACCAGCCGGTGAATTGGGGCGCTAATTAAGGTTTTCCATTAGCCTTGTGTTATGGTTTTATCCGGGCTTAAAATCTAGCACCTTCAGGAATTTCCCGAGGCCTTTTATCTAAAAGTTTTTTAAAACCCAGTACTAGGAAACCAAATGCCAGTCAAGATTCCCCACCACCATAACCATTCCGAGACGCATCGGATCTCCACTACGGCCATCCGGGATATCGTCATCGGCCTTTCCGACGGCCTCACGGTACCCTTCGCCTTGGCGGCGGGATTGAGCGGGGCGGTTTCCAGCAACACTCTCATTATCATCGGGGGCCTGGCGGAAATCATCGCCGGCACCATCTCCATGGGCCTGGGGGGGTACCTGTCCGGGAAAACCGAGATCGAGCATTACGAGGGGGAGCAAAAAAGGGAGGCGCGGGAGGTTCAGGAAATCCCCGAGGAGGAGAAAGCCGAGATCCTCAACATCCTGGAATCCTACGGAATCTCCGAAGAGGCCCGCCACCGGGTCACGGAGGATTTGGCCAAGGACCCTTCCATGTGGGTGGATTTCATGATGCGCTTCGAGCTGGGCCTGGAAAAGCCCTCCCCCTGGCTGGCCCTGCACCAGGCCTTGCGCATCGGTTTTTCCTACGCCATCGGCGGCTTGATCCCCCTGTCGGCTTATTTTTTCTGCGCGGACCCTATGAGGGGGCTGGCTTATTCCTCGGTCCTGACCGTGGTCTGCCTTCTGCTTTTCGGGTATTTCAAGGCCCGCGTGACGGGGCAGAACCCCCTGAAAGGCGCGCTCTTCATGACCTTGACGGGAATTCTCGCGGCGGGAGCCGCCTTCGGACTCGCCCGGCTGATCCGCTGACCCTCAAAGGGTCGTCATCCCGCCGTTCGGGGTTGAAACGTCGATTTTAGGCATTTGGACTTGTCCGTCATGGTGGGTGATGAGAAGAACCTGGTGGGAACCCTTGTCCAAATTGATCCCCTTCTTGAACTTCTTTTTCCTGTTCGTGTGGCTGCTGAAAAGAAGACTCCCATCCACCCAAAAGTCGATTTGGTTTTCCGTTTCCGTCGAGAACACGTAACGTCCTTGTTCGCCCGCGTCGAAAGTGCCGGATATTTTGGAGGAAAAAACGGAGCCGGGATAAGGCCAGAAAGAGTTTCTTTGGACATCCGGAGGAACCGGGCTGATGATTTGCGCGGTCCGGTCCTGGGTGAGAATCACCCCCCGTCCCATGCCGTTTTCCGAATAATAGTTCCGGGTCCAGCGGGCGTCCTCCGCCCTTTGGATAAAAAGGACCCTGCCGGAATCCTCCGACAACTGATCCGAGGGTATGAAAACCCGGATCAAGGCTTTCGGGTCATTCCTTCCGGGATAGAAGGGATTGGTCTCCCAAACCGCCTTAGGAAAGTCATGCCGCAGGCGGGACAAAACATCCGGATACATGAATTCCGGATTCCTGATAAGAACCACTACATTGGGAACCGCTTCTTGCTTTCCCAGGATGATCGAGTTTGATTTCGTGAAAAGATAAACAGTATTGTTCTCATTGAGGGGGTCCTCCGCCCGGGTGGGGGGGAGCCGAGGTAAACCCGGTTGGCCCCGCAGTCCTTTTGGACCTGTCGGCCCTCAAAGACCTCCGGGTAATAGGCCTTTTGATAATAAAAATAAGTGTGGGCGTAATTAATCCAGGCCCCAGCCGCGATCAAGGCGATCCAGACCAGGTAGGGCATTTTCCTGACTGGCAGTTTCCCGGATTGGGAGGCGGTCTCAAATAGGCCGTCCAATCCCAGGGCGCCCAGCAATAAAAAGGGAACAATGGATCCCACCAGGCGGTTGCCGCCGGAATCGGCCATGACCTGGGGAAGGATACCCAGTCCGCAGGCCATCAGCAGGAATATTCCCGGCCAATTGACGCGGGCGGCCAGAAAGGCCAGGCCCCCGAAAATAACCGTCAAGGTAACGCCGTCGTAGAACGGCTCCCCGAAAAAGTGCAGATCCTCCCGCCCCTGGTAAGCGAACCAAAGGCCCCGCACCGTGTTGAGGAAATGTTCCCACAGGATCCCGCCCGCGGCCCCGATGGAATCCACCCCTCTGGAGAGGGTCGAGGTGGGCGACAAACGTTTGCTAAGTTCCGTAATAGACAGGATGGGATTGGCCATTGCCACCGCCATAAGGACGCCCAAAGCCCATTTGATAATGGTTTGGGAGCTGCGCAGATGGATTTCCCGCCGGAACAAGTTGATGAAACATAGAAGAAGGAAGACGGCATAAAATAATGGCGCCCTGACATCCACCAGCCATTGCAAGCCATGGGCCAGCTTGCTTCCCTCGAAAACGAAACGATGGAGGTAAAGAAAAGCCACCATCAAGAGGGTGAAAAAACCAATACTGAAATGCCAGGCCTGAAGGGTGAATGACGAAGACTTTTCCTTGTAATAAATCCAAGCCAGGACCACTAGAACCAGGAACGGTCCCCAGGGCCTAAAAGCCGTGTATGTGTAATATCCCGCTCCGATGCAGAATCCCCATGCCAGGAAGTGGAACAAACTGGGTTTTTTGAAAAGCCGGAAGGTGAGGAGAAAGCAAAGCGCGATGAAAAAAGGGATCAAATAGAATCTCATGCAGCTCAAAAGCATGGAGAGCATGGCCTGGTTCACCGCGCCGAGGGACGCAAATACAAGGCCGATTCTTCTTTTCCCGAACTCCTTTCCGATGAGGTAAAAAAGCCAGATCGCGCATAGGTCGATCAGGGTGGGGACCAGGCGCTGGGCCATCAGGCCGCTCACGCGGGGGAACAACCACATGAACCCCGCGAGGAGGTACGCGTGAAGGGGTTCCCCGTCCTGCGCGTTGGCGAAAATAAAGAAATGATGGTAGTCGACGATGCTCCTCGCGTCCACCCAAGCCAGGGCGAAGTCATCCCAATATTGCCCGGTGATTTCCCCGGCTCCATAGAGCCTCATGACGGCGCCCAGGACGAGGATGAAAAACAGCAGGATCCGCGACGCTTTGCTCCCTATATCGGAATCCGGGATGGGGGGCCCCAGGGTTTTGGGGTTCCTCTGGAAACCCAGCACCGCCAGGAGGAACCCGCTGAGAATTAAAAAATAGTAAAAAGGCATTCGTTCCGCTGGCAGGCCATAGGATTGCGAGGCGATAGGGTGGAAATGTTTCACGGAAAAGAATACGTAGGCGGCCAAGGCCAAACCGGACAGGATAGAAAGCAGTTTCAAGGAAGCGAGATGATGATAAACAAAACTCCAGGGTGAAGCGGTATGAGCCGCCCCCTGAGCGGGATCGGTTCCCAGGGAAGGGACCTGCGCATTTTCGAATAGATCCGAGTAACGGCTTGCGGGAGGCCCTGCAGTGGCAGCCTCATTTTTTTTCCTGGGCAATTCTCTCTCCTTCATTCCCCTTATTGGGTCCGTTGATTTTAATCCAACCCAATCGCGATTTTGAAAAAAAAGACCGCTTTTTATCGGACCGAGCCGGGTCTTTCGCCTTAAGAACCGGCTCATTGCGTTGACTCTCGCTTGAATTCAGCCCTATATTCAAATTAAGCTGCGTCAAGGAACGGCCCTCCGCAACGTAGGGCAGGGCTTCGGGTCGCTGATCAATCCATCTCCGATCTTCCCCGGAGGTTTTTTCCAGAAAATGGTTAAAAAGGAGTTCCATGTCAGGCTGGTCCTGCCCTTACCAAGTCGGTGATTACCAATGCAGCCGGGTGAAGAGCGGTTGCAAACCCGGCAAAAAAGGATGCGTGCTCCGGGGAAAGGTCCGGTTCTCAGGAGATGACCCGCCGATCCAGGAAGAAAGTTACCAAAAGGTAACCTCGAAATCCCGAAAACCCTTCAGCCCTCGAAAAAAACGATGAACTGGCGCGGACTCCCTCCTTTTATTTCTATTTTTAGCCGCTTTCGAGGGGGAAAAACCTTAAAATACCACAATTCATTTTTGAAAGAACACCGGTACGTGGACCGGTCATCCCGAAACATGGAAAGATTGAAAAGATGAAAATTAAAATTTTTCTGGCGATGTTATTCGTGATTTCGGCTCCCCTTTTCGCGGGGGAATTGGATTTCAAGGACCTATCCCTCATCCCCATCCAGGAAGGCGGAAGGGTGAAACCCCTGGATACCTTCGCCAGGGAAACCGTCCGGTTTATCACGGGCCGGGAATCCTTCGAGAACCGCCAGTCCTTGGACCTCATTTGGGATTGGCTTTCCCATCCGCAGCCTTGGGACGCCAAAGATTTTATCCTGGTGGAGAATCTGGACCTTCGCGCCTTTTTGAGGGTTCCCAAGGAGCAAAAACGAGTCTCGCCCAAACTTTTAAGTTCCGATGAGGCTTACATGACCCTGGCCAGGGGCAGTTACGATAAACAGCAGAAAAAACTGGCCCTGAATCCTATGGAGCAGGAGTCGCTGGAGGTTTTCGCGCGCTTGCAAAAACTGGAGGACCTTGAGTCAGGGGAATCCCTCAACCTCATCCCAGTGCCAAACCCCAATACCCAACAGTGGGCTTCCCTGGAGATCCTGCAAAAAGCCCATCAGCAAGACGCCCAAACCATGCCTGAGTCCACAAGAGAAATCCTCCTGACTTTCGCCTCCCTTCTTCAAAGTTATGACCGCCAGGATGCCCAGGCTTTCTCGCGCGATTCGGAAAATTTCCGCCAAATATTGAAAGGGATCGGAGGCAAGGATTACGCCGATCCCTCCAAAATCTCACTTGAGGTCCAATACAATTCCCTCAAGCCCTTTCGGCTGGCCTGGATGATCCACCTGGGAGCCTTCCTATTAATGGGGCTTTCGGTCCTCCTGAATCTGCCGAAACTTTTCAGGCCGGGTTTCCTGCTTTTCTCCGCCGGGATCCTGATCAGCGCCTACGGCTTCCTCCTCAGGTGCCTCATCGCCGGCAGGCCGCCCGTTTCCAACATGTACGAGTCGCTCATCTGGGTCACATTCGGCATGACATTCTTCGCCTGGATTTTCGAGCTCATCTTCAAGAACCGCCAGTTCGCCACGGCAGGCTCCGTCCTGGCGGTGATCGGCTTCGTTCTCGCCGACAACGTCCCCACTATCCTGGATTCCTCCATCCAGCCCCTGGAGCCCGTCTTGCGCAGTAATTTCTGGCTGACCATCCATGTCCTCACCATCACCTTGAGCTACGCGGCCTTTTTGCTTTCACTGGGCATCGGCCACCTGTGCCTTTGGACCCTTTGGAAGCACGGGGACGAGAAGGAAAAGATCCAAAAGCAGACCAAGCTCCTTTACCGCGTGGTGCAGGTGGGGGTCGTGCTATTGGCGGCAGGAACCATCCTGGGCGGCGTGTGGGCCAATTATTCATGGGGAAGATTCTGGGGATGGGACCCCAAGGAGACCTGGGCCCTGATCGCGCTTTTGGGGTACGTGGCTGTTCTGCACGGGCGTTTGGCGGGATGGCTCCGGGACTTGGGATTCACCATCAGCGTCGTGGCGGCCTTCCTGGGGGTTTTGATGGCCTGGTACGGGGTGAATTTCATCCTCGGCGTGGGCCTCCACAGCTACGGCTTTTCCAAGGGCGGTCTGCCCTACGTCGTCACCTTTGTTGTTTGCGAGCTCATCCTGGTCCTATTCGTAGGTTTCAGGTCGAAAAAAGGGGCCTAGACTCCATAAAGCTTCCAACCAGGCAGGTCTTTTAGTCATCCCGTCGTCATGGGATGTCAGTCCGAAATGCGGGGCAGGGCTTCGGATCATTGGTAAAATTCACGGGGGTTTTTCAAATGAGGGCAAGCAACGGGTTGATCAAGTTTTTGGCCTCCCTCAAGCTGGCCGTGATCCTCATCGTCGTGCTGATCGCGGCCTTGATCGTGGCCACCACCATGGAATCGGTCTACTCCACCGAGACCGCCCGCTCCCTGATTTACAATTCCCCTTGGTTCAGCCTATTGTTTGTTTTCCTGGCCCTCAATGTCCTGGCCTCGGCCTTTGTCCGCTTTCCCTGGAAAAAACACCAGACTGGTTTTGTTCTGGCGCACCTTGGTATTTTGTCCATCCTGGCTGGCGCCTGGGCGACCCGATCCTTCGGGGTGGACGCCAGGATTTCCCTCGCCGAGGGGGTGCCAAGCTCCGAAATCCTTGAAAACCATCCGACATTCTATTTCCAGGAGGGGGAAGCGTCCTACCAGGCGAAACCCTTGTCGTTTCCCTGGCTCAAACCCTCGCCGGATCATCCCTATGTTTTCTCCCCCCAGGAAGGGGTCACCGTGGCCCTGGACCGCTTTTACCCCAATGCCGGCCGCGTCATGAGGGGAATACCCGTCGGGACGGGGGAAGGAGCCGGTTTGCCGGCCCTGCATTTAAAACTGGAAGGCTCCATGGGAACCCAGGATTTCTGGCTGTTCCTGGGGCACCCGGAAATGGACCGGCTCCTTCTGGGGCCGGCGGCGGTGGTCCTGCAAAGGGCTTCCCATTGGAACCCCGCCAATCTGGAGGGGCTGGGCCCGAATATCCTGGCCCTGCTTTTGGATGACGCCGGAAAACTCTCCTTCCGAATCCGCCACAAGGGCGATTGGGGGGAGGTCAAAGGCCTGAACCCCGGTCAAAAGCAGGACACAGGCTGGGCGAACATGACCTTCAGCCTGCTGGACTTTTTCCCCCAAGCCCTGCCGGAAACCGTTTATGAACCAGCGCCCCTCGCGCGCCAGGGAACGCCCCAACCGGCGCTCCATTACCGCTTAGGTTCCTCGGCGGGATTGAAGGAAGGCTGGCTGGGGTACGACGGAAGCTCCACCATCCACTTGGGAGGGCATTTCTATTCATTGGCCTATGGGGAAAAAGAGCTGAAGCTTCCCTTCGCGTTGAAACTGGAGAAATTTCACATCGGGATGAATCCTGGAACCACCCAGCCCGCCTCATTTGAAAGTCAGGTCCGCGTGGAGCCGGAAAATGGGGGGGCCGGGGAATCCGTCACGATTCAGATGAACCATCCCCTGGATTACGGGGGCTATGTTTTCTACCAGGCCAGTTACCAGGCCATGGAGAACGGGGGCTACCTTTCCGTTTTATCCGTGGCCCGAGACCCGGGGGTTTGGCTGAAGTACTTGGGTTCGGTGATCCTTGTGGCGGGAATTGCCTTTATGTTCTGGTTCAAGAAACCCATATTGAGGGATGTTTCCCAAGCTTAAGATTTATTCGGGGCCCGTGGAACTTGGCGGCTATGTGCCTGTCCCATGCGGGCCGGATGGATGTCCCTTCCTGACGAAGCTCCCACCCTAGCCATTTCCCTAAGATCATCATGCCTGAAAATAAAAAAGGCTCTTCCCCCCTGAAAGGAAGAGCCTTTTAAACCCGCTTAAGTTATTGGATGGTAACCGCGTCGATGTAGATCTTGGTCGTAATCGGAAAAGCGTTAAGGGTTACGGGTGTGCTAGCGGGGGTCGGCTGGGTGACCGGCCCTGTGCCGGAAACCGGACCATCCCCGAACTGGAGGCTGATCTGCTGGACACTCGCGAGATTATTCGGCGCGTAGCTGGAAATGGGCATACCATAAGTGACCCAGGCCCCCGGGGTGGGGTTGGGAATCACCTTGGATTGCAGGCTGTTGTTCCCGCTCATGAGGTTCAATTGAATGAAGGAAGAACCGCCTGTGCCCGCCATAGCCTTTGCGATAGAGACGGCCATGCTCAAGGTCGAGGCGTTGGACAAATTCACCGCGCCGGGGAAGGTAAAGGAATACAAACCGTACTGGCCGACGTTGACAAAATCCACGGGACCGCCGTAACAGGATGCGCTGGCGCTGTAGCCCTTGGCGGCGACCGCCGCTTTCGTGGATGGCGCTGTGGTGACTCCCGTACTGAACCCTGAGGTGAACCATGTCGCCGCCGCGTCGTAATTGGCCCCCGTGGCTCCGGGCGTCGGAGCGACATCCCAATTCCATGCCAAAGGCAGGGTCAATGGCGTCGGAGTGGGGATTTGAACCGCGGCCGCCGTCGGGCTTTTATTAACGCTCTGACAGGCCGGCAGGATCAAGAGCGGAGCCGCGAACAACGTAACCGCCAAGACTACATTTTGAAATTTCATGAAACCCTCCCAATCACTTGATTTAATTTCTCACTTCTCTTTTGTGTTCCAAGCCGTCGATACCGGCTAACCTCGGCCCGCTTTTTGAATTCGCTTTATCCCTCGTCATTTTCTTTCAACATCCCTCCGCCCATCACCCCGGGAAGAGTTATATCTTGGCGTTCAAAGCGACAGTCATCATTTGGGCGGTGTAAGGGGCGTTGGCACCTCCCAAGAACAAGGCGTCTAAGCCTCCCGTCGCGGGATTGATTTGAACATTATTAAGCCCGTCGTTTAGAGGGTCATTTTCGTTATAGATCTCAACAAGATAGGATCCCCTTAAGCTCCAGGTGTCGTTGATGTGGTAGGTGATGCCAAAAACATAGTCTTCCATCCAATACGTGGTGTTCGGAAGATTGTTGTTTTGGGTCGCGGAATTCCATTCCACCACGTTGAAAATGCCCTGGGAATTGGTCAGGGTCCAATTCGCGTCCATCTGCACTTTTGGACTTAATTGGAAGTCACCGCCGAAAGTCAAATAAGTGGTGCTCTCCTGCTGGTTCAGAACCCAGTCCGAGAAATAACCCTGTACCGAAGCCGAGGCAGTAGTTCCCTCCTGCACGTAATTATAAACCTGCTGGTCCACCGTTCCTGTCAATTCCACGCCGTCCAGGGGCTGCCAATGGGCGGTAAAGGTCAGGAAATCATGGTTGTCGCTCAAGAGGCCGTACTGTTGGTTTTCATTGGCGGTCACGCCGTCATTCAAACTCTCGGAACCAGGATTGAAATACTCATACCCGGTGGTCCAGGAGCAGGCGAACCAGACGTTTTTGAGGACCGTCAAGGTGGCTTTACTCGTTATGTTTTGAACCTGGCGGTCCGCAACATCGTAACGGCGGAGCCCCGGATTGACTGCCTCGCCGTACTCGGCGGGCGAACCCACGTTTTGGAGATAATCGTCCGAGATGTAGCCGTCTTGGCTGGCCACCCTTTGGGTCCAGGTATATTCGCCTTTCAGGTCAACTCCCCGGAGGGGTTTAAGGTCCAGCCCCCATTTCCAGGCGTCCTCATGGGTCGCGGTTACTTCCCTGTCGGTTAGATTCATCCAGTTGCTGGAGTAACCGCCGTTGACTGACAAGCCCCTCAGAAGAGTCCAATTGGCGCTCCCGCCCAGGCTCTGATTGATAGTGCTGTAATTATCATTCAGGATATTTCCCGCACCCCAGCTCCCATCGTGGCTCACATAGCCGGGAAAAAGAATATTGGGATTCATATCAGCCAATTGATAATCTTTGTACCTCGCCGTGATCACGAAATTGCTCCAAGGTCTCGACGTAACCACGTAATTCTGGGTGAAAGTCTGGATCATGCCGTTCAAGGAAGTTGCAGGCAGGCTGGAAACGAGATTGGCGGCGGGACCACCGGTACCAACCGTATCATAAGGATTGATGGTATAGGGCAGGAAGGCTTGGTTTTGGGTCTCATAACCCAAGGCCACGTCCGCCGCGATACGCGTCTCGGGCAGGCAGTCGGTCTCAGCGGAAAAACTAAAACGGTGGAGTTGGTTGCTGGGATCCAGCGCGTATTGATTGAGGCTGGAATTGTTGGGGATGCTCTGGTAAATAGTCGGGTTGGACCAAATCATGCTGGGCAGGCTGTTGTCGAAATAGGAGAGCTCATAGCCGGCCCGAATGGCGAAATTTTTCCCGTCGTACTCAGCCTTCACATCCCCGTTCGTGGTGGTTTGGTTCAACTGTTCCGGAAGCTCGACGGTGCTGGACCCGATCAAGCCGAGTGGCCGGCTGCCGTCGCGCCATTTCTGGTTCCCTCCCACCTGTAATTCCAACTCGGGACTGACCTGATAGCGCGCCTCCGCTCCCATGATGGAATCCTGTAAACCCACGGTGAGGGGTCTCGCGTAATTATTTTCCTGGTTCAAAAGGTTTTGATAGACCAAGGCGCTCGACTGTCCCTGGTTGGCCAATTGCAGGGAACCAGGCAGAAGGTAAAGATCCGGTGATGGATTGGAATAGATGGTATTGGCGGTGTTGGAATATAAGTGCTGGAACTGCTCAAAATTGACGTCGATCGTCAAGTTCTTCTCGTATTCCAAACCCAGGTCGGCTTTCCGGTTGAATCCTCCCATGTCGCTCAACCCCAGGTCGAGGATTCCCTCGCTCCCGTCATACTCGAGATTTCCGTTCATCACCGCGCCGTCAGGCCGGGACAAATATTCCTGGTATTTCGCCTGCGAAGTGGTCTGGAGATTGGCTTGGAAGCCCTGCAGAAGTTCTCCCGTCCAGACCTCATCTGCGAAAGCGGTCGAGGCCAGAAGCGCCGCCGCCAATCCCATCAGTATTTCTCTCACCCTAATTTTCTTCGTCATGTCACTTCCTCCTTGTTTAGGTCGTTATCTTTGAAATTTACTGCCTGATGGGGAGTTACTGCCGTGGATATTGGAATGACAGTTAAGGCACGCTTGGCCTATGAAATGGCTATCCTTGTTGGCCAAGGCGGTCGCGTCATAGACGCCATGTTTCATGTGACAGCGCTGGCAGAGGAACGGCGGCCGCTCCACCAGCATATGATCGTTGTTGCTTCCGTGTGGATTGTGGCAGTTCAAACAGCTCTCCTGAACCGGGGGATGCTCGAAGAGGAACGGACCCCTCTTATCGGCGTGGCACTTGAAGCAAGTTTCGTTCACCGAGTCGCCCAGCAAGTTCTTGTCGCCTGAGGTTCCATGCACGTCGTGGCAGGAGGTGCAAGTCATCTCATCCTCGTTGAGGGGCATATGGCCGTTCCGGGCGATCTGCGCTTTTTTCTCGATGTGGCAGGTGAAGCAAACATCCATCACCTTGGGCGCCTTCAGCAGGTGCTTGTTGGGCTTCTTCTCGTCCTGGTGAACCATGTGGCAGGACACGCAGGTGACGTTCTGCATGTCATGCGGGCTTCCCTTCCAGTGGAAATGAGTCTTGGCCACGTGACAGGTGAGGCAGATGGCGTTCGCCTCGGGCGCGTCCATCTTGGGAGGAAACTTGATCGTTTGAAACCGGGCGTCGGTGGTGTTGTCCGCGAACTCCACGTGCAGGCTTCCGGGCCCGTGACAGGTCTCGCAGGCTTTATCGTAGGTGACTCCCTTTCGGCTCTCCATGAGCCTTCCATGGGTGGAATGAAGGAAGCTGTTTCCATTATCCTGGTGGCAGGTGATGCAGGTGTCAGTCCCAACGTACTTGGGAACGGCCCGGTCTTCCGTTTGGGACGCCGCTTCTTCTTTCGCCTCTTCCTGTACCTTGGCTTTCTTTTTGGAAATTTTTTCCTTTGCGGGAACCGGCGTGGCCGCGTCAGACACGACCGCCGGTGTGGTGTTGGGCTGGGGGGACGAATCTGAATTATCAGCCCAGACTCTATGCATGGCGCAATAAGCTAAAACTAGAATACATCCGGTGAACGCCTTCACTATTCCCCGGATCACCGTTGGCTTTATCATCGTCCGCTCCTCAAAAAAAAATTAAAGCCCCTCAGATTCCCCGACCTTTTTTGCTCGCGTACGCGTCTTTATAAAAATGAATTCTGATCATTGACTCACGGTACATTTTTTAATTCAACGGTAATTCGAATCGGCAGTCGAGCAACTAAAAACATCAAATTCATCCGCATAACGTAAAGCCAATCATTTCTTAAAAAACTCATGGCACAACACGCTCAACTGAATGGAAGATACTCTTGCCTACTTTTCGTTCTATATGACATAAATCATGTTCTAGCGATTAATGAGTTACTGCTGGTAACTAGTTCACAAATATTCCTTCATCCATCCCGATGCATCCCGGAATGGATCAAACCGTCTTTCTAAATTCAGGGACGTTCCACGAACTGCTTGCCAAGTTCAAGCTCAAAATCCCGAAGGGTTTGAGCGCGAGTCAGTTGCTCATCATGTTTACATGGAAAAAAATCTTCCAAACCAAGTCGGAATATCCCGTGAATCCCTTCAGCTTCCGCCAAATGTTAAAATACCGGAAACTAGTTACCGCCGGTTACTAGTACGCGAAAAAAATAAATTCCTTGTTTTACTCCTGGAATGAATCAAATCCCGCCTATATGACACGCATCATATAGGCGGGAGTCCCTCCTAGAGCAGACTAGGCCTACGAAAAATCTGTCCGGCGGTTTTCAAACCGCCGATGAAAGTAAAAAGGGAGGAAGTAATGAAAAAGATTTTGAGTTTGCAGGCTGGTTTTGTTTTGATTTTCATTTCCATATTTCTTTTCACCGTGACCTTCGTGACGGCGGAGGGGGATAATTCCCAAGCGGGCCAGAAATTATTCGAGTCCAAATGCGCTCAATGCCACGGCAAGGACGCGAAGGGCGTGGCCAAGATGGTGAAGATGTTGAAGACGACTCCTGCGGCGTTGGATTTGACCAGTGGCGCGGCGGTGGCCTTGTCAGCAGAGGATATGGGAAAAATAGTCAGCGCCGGGAAGAAGAAGATGCCGAAGTACAAGGGCAAGCTGACTCCTGAACAGATCCAGCAAGTGGTGCAGTACGTGAAGAGTCTCAAAGCCGAAAAGTAAATAAGGGCCGCGGATACCGCGGCTGGATAAAACGATAGAACGTAAAGCCGGGGAATTTTCCCCGGCTTTTTTATTGCCTTCTGTTCAATTCAAATCGATTCTTTTCCATCTGGTATTTCCCAACCATAGCTTTCCGGTAAGTCCTTCCACCGGCTGAGGTCTGTGAACTGGGGACGGATTCCTGAAAGACATCGCCAGGAACCCTAGGCCTAACCTTATAAGTTCGAATATTATTAAAAAGATTGGAATCTACTTCTTTGGGAATGGATAAGGGAGTCTTTCGCGAATAACGCAGGCAGGTATTGTTTGAGCCGCAAAACACGGCTTGTATTTCATCGATGAGAAACTTAATTCTATAGGCTTTCTAAAATTCCGATTAGGTGTGTTTCTGGGTGGAAGAAAGCCAGGGCGGCAGGAGCCGGACAATCACCCAAAGGACCAGGAAAGGCAAAACAAGGAGAGCCAAGCCTACCAGCAATCCCTCCCGGCCGATGAAATCGGGCTTAAAGGTGGTGAATCCGGCCAAGCTCTTGGAAAAAAGCTGGCCCCCGATAACCACGTTCCAGCGGACTGCGAACACCCCCAGAAGCACCAGCAGAGCGGAGCCGACGGACAGAACCTTCCTGACGTTTTCTGGAATCTTGAAAAGCTGCGTGGCTCCCAAGGCGAAGAGCGGAACCAACGTGCCCATGAATATTTGAACGATCACGAGAGAAAGGAAAAGCTTTCCCGAAACCAGCAGGACCAGAATGTCGAGGGATTCCTCCGCCTCATAAAGCCGGTGAAACCAGTCAAGGGATTCCATCGAAAAATCCAAGATCAAGGCGTAAAAGAGGAATTTTCCCATAGCGTCCAGGCAGGCCATCTGGATCGGCACTTTCCGGAACAAACTGGTCGCGAAGTAAATCACTAGCATCAAGGCGATGCCGGAGACCACCGCGGAGAATATGAAAATGATCGGCATCACGACCGTTCCCCACCAGGGGTTGGCCTTGATGGAGCCGAAGATGAACCCGACATAGCCGTGAAGTAAAAACGCGGATGGAATGCCGATCATGGTAATGATCCTGCCGGCCTTATCGTCCACCGCCAGGGATTTTTCCGACACATCCGTCACGCCGAGCGTGAGCAGTCCGTAAAATTTCCCAAGCCATCCGCTCTTGGTCTTGGAGAAGCGCACAATGTCGGCGCGGAAGTCATACCAAATCTCAAGCAACAGAACCACCATCAGGTACCAGGCGTAAACAAACCCGAACATGGCCATGGGAGAAGTCCAATGGGGGGTGATGACGACTTCCAATGCCCTCTCCGGATGGCCCAAATGGAATAGGAGGGGCATGGGAGCGACGATGAGAAACGAAAGGGCGGTCAGCAGCGACATCCTGTATATAGGTTTGATCGCGTGAACGTTGAATACGCGCTCGAGGGACGCCAGGATGAAAGCCCCGGCCACCAAGCCTGTTACATAAGGATAGATCACGATTAGGAACCCCCACTGCAATTCCAATTCGTTGGGATAAATATAGCCTTTCACCTGCCGAAGGGCTTCCGCGATAGCTTGAACAGAATTGTTATCCATTACTTCACCGCCGAATCTAGGCCCACATAGTAAACCTTGGGGTGGGTCCTCAAGTGAGGTTTCAATACCTGAACCTTGTTCCCGACCAGAAAAGCGTGGATGGGGCTGTTGGGGTCTTTCAAATCGCCAAATTTTCTGGTGCCGGTGGGGCAAATCTCCACGCAAGCCGGCAATAAACCACGGGTGATGCGGTGATAGCAAAGGGTGCATTTCTCTGCGGTCTGGGTTTCAGGGCTGAAGAAACGGCAGCCATAAGGGCAGGCCTGGATGCAGAACCGGCAACCGATGCAGTAATTTGGGTCCACCAGGACCACCCCGTCGGGAGACACGAAGGTCGCGCCCGTTGGGCAAACCTGGGAGCAAGGCGAGTTCTCGCAGTGGTTGCATAATTTCGGGACGAAAAAGGACTTGTCCCCGGCTTGAATCTCGCTGGTCGGGGGAAACCCGTCCTTCCCCCCGTTGGGCGAGTCCACGTAAGGCTCTTTGCCTTCCCTGATTCCGTAACGCTCCACCCAGGTCCTGAAATAGCAGGGTTCATCCGGAACATTATTCTCGGCCTTGCAGGCTGCCACGCATCGGCCGCAGCCGATACACTTCTCCACGTCGATTGAGATGCACCATTTATGATCCTCAGGCTTGTAACCTTCAGGAAGCGTCGCGGCCCCGCGGGCTTTACGGGGAGCCCAAAAGAATATCCCTGATTGGATATAAGTGAAAACAAACGTCAATTTCAGGACAAACTTCATGAATTGTCTTCGCGACTGAGAAATGATTTCTGGTCTCATGGTTTCTCCGGATGATGGGGATTATGGCATTCGACGCAATTCACTTCCGGGTTATGCTTGGATGCAACCACTTGGGGAAACGCTTTCGGCCGAGAAGGGTTGCTGGAATGGCACTTCAGGCACCACTCGTTGCTTCCCATCTTCAGCGGCGGGACGACCGAGGGATCGTCCACGTGGTTCTGGGACGGCCCGTGGCAGGTTTCACAGCTTTGGGAAGCATGTTTGGAATTATTGACTTCTTCGACTCTCTTGTCATGACAATCCACGCAGGATTTTTTGCCGGCATAATGCACGGGTTTGGAGGCGATCTCCCCCAGGGCGTCGCCCCGGAAACGGCCGTACTGTCCGAAGGAAGACGGCACCATAAAACCCCGTACGAAAACAAAAAGTGCAATGATGACGATGAAAATCGTGAAAGGTTTCCAAATTTGTGAGGGAATCATTTTTCCTCTGCCGAAGCGTGGTCTCTTATGCGCACAACGATACGACAATAGGCGCCACCAAAATCTCGGCTTGAGCGCATGATGAACGACAAAAAAAAAACTCATTATGATGGAAGTCATAGAGATTCAGCATTTTTGATTTTTTTGATCACAAGCATACCAAGTTACTTTTTGTGACCGGCTTTCCCGAAATAAAACTCCCCCTTCCCTGTTCGAGTATCCCGCCTAAGTTGGAAATTCTTGACTCGAGAGACTAAAATTCCTCCGGCGTTGAAAGTGATTTTTTCGATATCGAAAATGGATGTTTCCACCCTGAAGACGGCTTTCCTCCTTTTCCGGATGAATTATGGCACTGAACGCCTCAGAATTCTCTTTTCAAAATCTGTGGCGTAGTTAGAAAAAACGGCTTAATATTACCCGAGTGTTTTTTCAAAGGAGGAACGCATGAGGATTTTGAAAATGATTCGCATCTGGGATTTCTCAATATATTTTTTAACGGCATTGGCTTTTTTAATTTTTTCCGCGGCCTCAGCTGAAAACCTGGAGTTGGGGAAAAAACTTTTCGACGGGAAATGCGCCAGATGCCATGGGCAGGACGGGGCGGGCAATCCGAAAATGGCCAAGTTGTTGAAGGTTCCCGTGAAAAAAGTCGACCTGCACCGGGCCGAGGTCATCAAAATGTCGGCGTATCAAATCGAGGCGATGGTCGATACCGGCAAACACCGGATGCCCAAGTATAGGGGCAAATTGACCGACGCCCAGATTCACGATGTCGCCTGGTATGTAAAAACCCTGACAGGAAATGAGAGCGTGGAAGAAAACAGCATCGCAAAATAAGGGCCTCAAAGTTCCAGCCTTTTGTGGAACGGATTCCTTCATGCAAAAGAACACAGGATTATGAACGCGTTTCAGCGCGGTGAATATCGTTAAGGAGAAAATCATGTGTCCTTCCGATAAAAAAATCTCTGACCCCGTCGATTCCGGACGCAGGAAATTCCTGGCTGGGGCTATCACGTTTTTAGGAGGCGTGATCGCTTTTGTCCTGGGCGGTGGAGGGGCTGTTTATTTCCTTTCCCCTGCCTGGCTGAGGAAAAAAGAGAACTGGGTGGAAGCCGGACCCGAGGCGGATTTGCTGGAGGGCCAGCCAGTTAAGAAGGAATTTATCCAGCGGCTCACGGATGGTTGGACGACCACCGAAACCGGGGGAACGGTTTGGCTGTTGAAGGACAATGGAAACCTCACGGCGTTCAATCCCCATTGCACCCACCTGGGCTGTCCTTACCGTTGGGATCCCGATAAAAAACTTTTTCTCTGCCCTTGCCATAACGGGGTTTTCGACAAAAACGGCAAGGTGGTTTCAGGCCCCCCGCCCCGGCCCTTGGACCGTTATCCCGTGAAAGTGGTGAACGGAGTCGTCTCGATCCTGCCCGAGGAGGCTAATTCATGAAAGAAATCCTCGACTGGCTGGACGAACGAACAGGCTGGAAAAAAATAAAGGAAGTTATCCTCGACCGCCACATACCCAAGGGAGTGAACTGGTGGTATACGCTGGGAAGCGTGACTCTTTTCCTTTTCGTGATCCAGGCCGTAACAGGCATCCTCCTGGCCATGCATTATTCCCCCTCGACCGATCACGCTTATGATTCGGTCCGCTACCTCAGCAACGAGATACCGATGGGCAGATGGATCCGGGCCATTCATAAGTGGGGGGCCACGGGCATGGTGGTGGCGGTAACCTTGCACTTGATCCGTGTTTTTTTCATGGGAGCCTATAAGTATCCCCGGGAGATCACTTGGCTGACGGGGGTCGGGCTCTTTTGTCTCGTAGTGGGATTCGGCTTCACCGGATACCTCTTGCCTTGGGATCAAAAAGCCTATTGGGCGACCACCGTAGGAGCCCATATGGTGGAGCAGGTCCCATACCTAGGGCCTTCCCTGGCCAAAATCATGAAGGGCAGCCAGGATCTGGGAGCCGTCACCCTCGCGCGCTTTTACGCCATTCACGTGCTGGTCTTTCCAGCCCTCCTTCTCTCTCTGATGGCGTTGCATTTGTTCTTGGTCGTCTGGCATAGCATCTCAGCCCCGCCGGAAAAACTGGAACCCGCCGATGCCCTCGCGGAAGATTGGAAATCCCGCTTCAAGCAGAGGTATCTGCAGTTGAAAGCCCAAGGCTTGTCTTTTTTCCCCTATATTATTTTTAAGGATATGGTCGCGGTCATGCTGGTTTTTTTGGTCCTCTCCCTGATCGCTTATTTCCGCCCAGCGGAACTGGAAGACCTGGCGAATCCCAACGACACGACTTACAATCCCCGTCCCGAATGGTACTTCCTTTCCGTGTTTCAACTCTTGAAGTATTTCCCGGGATCCTTGGAAACCTTCGCTATTGTCCTGCTCCCGACGATCGCGTTCGGATTTTTGTTCCTCCTGCCCTTCCTGGATAAAAATCCAAAACGTCATCCATTGCAAAGACCGTTATGGACCGGTGCTGGCGTGGCCGCCATCGCGGGATTGATTGTTCTCACCGTGCTGGGCGCGCGCTCTCCCCTGACGAATCCGGATGTCAAGAAGGACCCCCTGGTGACAGCCGGCAAAAGGCTTTTTCAGGCCCTCAACTGCAAATACTGCCACCAATTGAATGGACAGGGCGGGACAGTCGGCCCGGTCCTCGACAAAGTCGGAATGCGCAGGGGCCGGGATTGGCTGGCCATGCATTTCCGGGACCCCAAAAAGATTACCCCCGGAACCAAGATGCCCAATTTCAACCTGATGGACGGCGAGGTGGAGGCGTTAGTGGCCTACATGAGTAGTTTGGGCGGAGGCACTTTCACGGCGCAAGCCCCCCGGCTTTTCGAGGATAACTGCTCGACCTGCCACAAGTTCCATGGAGTGGGCGAGGACATCGGCCCGGATCTTTCCCACATCGGCCAGGCCCGGGACGCGGATTACATCGCCTCCTACGTCAAGAACCCGGTCAAGATGAACCCGGATTCCGCCATGCAGACCTTCGAGGGACAATTAACCGACACTCAAATCAACGACTTGGCTCAATACTTGTTCCAACAGGGAAAGTAAAACGTCAGATTGATTTCAGCCTCGTTACCTGGGCGCTTCGCCCTGAACAGAATCCATTGCGCTTCTTTTTGAAAATAATGAAATAAGGCGCAATGCCCTGTTTTTCACTAGCAGGCTGCTGAAAAAGTAAACATAGGCCCACAAAGCAGCCGGCGACCCCAAAGATTCCGCAGGAATCGTGGGGTTTCCGCAAATGTCGTCAGCTGAAAAAGTCCGTTTTGGGGAATTTTTCAGCACCCTACTAGATTCGTTCTTCGGATAGCTGCACTCGGAACTATTTCAGGATTTCCACGGACCCGGTTCTTTTTGCTTCTTCTCTTTTCTTTCTCCGGAAGAAAACCAAGCGGGACATTCCAATTCCCAGCTCGTAAAGAACCACCATGGGCATGGCCACCACCAGCATGGTAATGGGATCGGCGCTGGGCGCCAAGGCGACCGCCAGGATGAAGATACCCATGACCGCCATCCGCCGTTTTTGGGCCATGAATTCAGGCGTGACGATTCCAATGGCGGCCAGCGCCGCCAACACCAGGGGAAACTCGAATATCAACCCGAAAATGAGCGTGAAATTCACTGTAAAGTTGAAATAACCCTGCAGGGTCCAGCGCGGGATAAAATGGTATTCAAGGTTATATTGAACCAGGAAATGAAGGGCCATGGGGATGACCAGAAAATAACTGAAAGCCGCACCCGCTGTGAAAAAGATAAGCCCCAGGCAAAAGACCATGAGAATGGCTCCCCGCTCCTTGAACTTCAAGGCGGGACTGATAAAGTTCCAGGCTTCCCACAAAATAAAGGGCGAAGCCAGGATCAACCCGGCCGCCGTGGCCAGCTTCATATTGATCATGAAGGCCTCGACTGGGACCAGGGTCTGGAGACCGCCCACCTGCAGCGAAGCGAGAGGAAAATTTTCCATGACTCTCTGCAGTGGATGCAAAAGAACATTGAAGAGGAGTCCGGATTTCCAAAAGGCCAACCCAATCCCCAAAGTTGTATAAACTAGGGAATGAATCAGTCCTTTGCGCAATTCCACGAGATGATCGAAAAAATAGCGGGGTTGTTCTTTTGGATTGATCATAAAAGCTCGCTTTGAAAATCAAATTTAGCTTAACCATCATAAAGTCTTTTGCGGTTGCAAGGGATACTATTCCACGGTGTCACTAGGAACTATTTTGCTCCCTTTTTTTCCAGGCCGGGTTCTTGAACCAGAACATAAAAATAATCCCTAAAACGAGAATCAAGGCCCCCCCGTATTTCAGCCAAAGTCCGGGGTCCCTTCCAACGGAGAGGACCGAGACATACTTGCCGTTTCCCGCGGGCGAATAACTGGCCTGAAACAAGGTGTAACCCATGTAATGGAGGGGTTGGTTCATGCTGATGACAGCCGCCAGTTGGATTCCTTTTTCTGGATCTGTATAAAAAACATCGCTTTCAAACGAGGCTGGTTTCGTCGTGCCGGGGTCAAAACCCATGTTGAATTTTTTAAGCCGGACAGAAAAGGGCAAGAGCTCTTGTAGAGGCCCGTAGGCCATCGCGAACTTTTCCCCGTGTAGGATGAAGCTGGCCTGGCTTTCGTAACCGATCCAACCTTCCTTCCTGTCAGTGTCACGGATAACTTCATAGTGAAGGGCTGGCTGGAGATCGCTTTTTGATTGTAACGGCTCCTCGCTAAAATATTCCTTTGGCAGGCCTTCATGCAGGCTTTCCGAAACCTTAAACTTCATATCCATCCAACCCGTGAGGATTTCCTCATCAGGCTCCAATTTTTTTTCAGGTTCCCAGCTTCCCCTTTTCCGGATTTGATATTGAAGATTTCCGTCCGGCTTGAGCAGCACCGCCAAAACGTTGGAACCTTCCATCACAAGGGACTTAAATTTTTTCCTCCAAATATCTTCCCTCTCAAAAAAAACGGACGCTGGGCCCATATCCAAGCGGCTGTAATCGGGACTTCCCAAAAACATCCACCGGTCTTCCTGGACGAACGAACTGGCCAATGACAGGTGAATGGCGGGAAATCCTCTTTCGTCCTTATCTGGAATCTTCGCGGTAACCTTTTTCCTGGCATTAAATATAAATTGATCCAACATCAGAAGACCCCCACCCGGAAGCTGGATGATCTTGGGATTGTCCGAACTTGTAGCGCGAAGCGGAAAAGATGCCGGTACCTGGAAAGGAGCGTCATCACCAATTTGGAAGTAAAGAGTGGGCTTTTCTTCCTGAAAAAGATTTCCCTCCTCGCCCTCCGCCAGGGCGATTTGGCCGTCAGAGCCGAATTTTTGGGTGACCAATGATCCTACGAGGATAAAAAGAATTCCCAAATGGGTGATGACAAAACCAGTATGGTGTTTCTTCCACGGTAATCTAGATAGGGCTGAGCAGAGAACATTGACTCCCAACAGGAACAAGAAGACCCCAAACCACCAGGTCCCGTAAACAAACCTTTTGGCCACCGCAGTTGAGTATAAAGACTCCACAATCGTCCCTGACGCCAAAACCGAAGCTAGAATCAGCAGCATAGGCAAAGCCAATTGAACAGAGGAAAGAAATTTAAAACCTCTTCTTAGGAATGAACTCAAGGATGTTCCCTTTAATGGTCCATCGGATTTGTCTTATCTGAGGATGGTTCAATTAGAAAATAATTTTTTCCATGGCGGGTGGAACTTCGCCCGTAATTTTCAATCAGGTCTGTTTTCACCCAAGAATCCCTAAGAAACCGCCCTTTATGCCCATAAAAAAACGCCGTCCCCTTCCGGAAACGGCGCTCAATGTCGGCTTATACCCAGAACCTTACGAAATCGGCGATCCCTCTTTTTTCGGCGCGTCCTTTTGTTCGGCCGGAAGCGCCGCGGCTTGGTTAGGGGAAACATCAGGGCCAGAAGACCGGCTAGGTTGGTCTGGATTGGCGGCTTTTTTAAATTCGCGTAGAGCCTCCCCCATTGCCCGCGCCAAATCCGGCAGTTTGCTGGGTCCGAAAAGAAGCAGGGCCACGATTAATAAAAGCAATAACTCCCCAAAACGTCCGCCCATTTCAAAACTCCTTAATTTTTTTAAAACATTAAAACCAGCAATCACCCATGTGGTTCTGGTTGTCATACTGTAAGCTTATCACTCGAAAACGATAAAGTCATTCTAAGAGTCCCTTCTAAACAAGTAAAGGGCCCCTTGATATTTTACTGGCAATGATTTAAGACATTCTTGAAATCGGTCATCCAAATTAACTCGTCATTTTATAGTCAAGATTCATTTTCATCGAGGCGGCAAAAGAAAACCCGGGGAGAAAAGATGGAATCACGCCAATTTCAAGCTTTCGGAACCAAGCCTAACCACCGCTATTCCGATAAACCTTTTATCGCTATATATGAGGCTACCCGAGCCTGCGACCTGGCCTGTGTGCATTGCCGGGCCGCCGCAGAACCCATCCCTTATCCCGACGAGTTGGATACCCGCCAGGCCCTGGATCTGATCCATCAAATTGCCGAGTGGAAAGTCCCGCTGTTTGTCATTACAGGCGGTGACCCCTTAAAACGTGCAGACATCATGGACCTGATCCGGGAATGCGCAAAATTGGATATGAATTTCGCCTTGGCCCCATCGGTCACCCCTCTTTTGACTTGCGATAAATTAAAAGAGTTGAAGGAAGCGGGCTTGAAGGGAATTTCCATTTCCATCGATGGCGCTGACGCAAAAACCCACGATACTTTCCGGGGCATTCCCGGAACCTTCAAACGCTGTGTGGAAACTATGGCTTATGTCCAGCAATTAGGCATGCGGCTCCAGGTCAATACGACCGTGGGGAAACATAACCAAACCCAAATATGGGATATCGCAAGGCTCTTGAAACCTTATGGCATAGAGCGCTGGTCGGTCTTTTTCCTGGTACCCACCGGCCGCGCCGACAAATCCCAGGCTTTTAACGCCTCGGAGTCGGAAGTCGTATTGAATCAGCTTTATGACATTCTGAGGGAAGGCTGGTTTGACATCAAAACCACCGAGGCCCATCATTTCAGGCGGGTGATTCTTCAGCGCGCCGGGGTAAAGCCCGACAAGTTGGAGGAAGCCATCCAGAGGGGAGTGGATCCCGGACTCATCCGGGCCGCTCTGGGAGTCAATGACGGCCGCGGCTTCGTTTTCATTTCCCATACTGGGGAAGTTTGTCCCAGCGGCTTCCTGCCCATCCCCGGTGGGAATGTTAAGAGTCAACCCTTGGCCGATATCTACCAGAAAAACGATATGTTCGTGAAACTTAGGGATTCCGACGCGCTTCAGGGAAAATGCGGCCGGTGCGAGTACCGCTATTATTGTGGGGGCTCCCGCGCCCGGAGTTACGCCCTGACAGGCGATATGATGGGGGCGGACCCTTTCTGTGTTTACCAACCGACTTAAGCGTCCTCCAAAACAAAATCTGCTTTTAGAACCCGGATAAAACGAAACGTGGTTTTAACCATTTGTGATGAAAAGTAACTTTTGTGACGATTGTCGCTGGTTATTTATTCGGTGGAAAAGAAAGTGCCGGAAAATAAAAAACCCCAGGTAGGGGAGCCACCCAGGGTGTTGGCGGAGGTCCCTTTCTTACCACGTCGGGCAATATGCCCGTGGCACCTCATTGGTGCCATTAAAGAACCCCGCGCCTGAAAGAAATATAGGACTCCACTCCCTTATTTTCTATGATTTAAATCAGATAAATCAGGAAATAAATCTAGAAGTATTCATCATTTTCACTCAACTCGCCAGGAGACTACACAAAACATTTTGGGGCGGACAAATATTTCCTTCAAATATTGAAGATACCTAATTTTACGGGAAATTCCTAAATCAATTTCTTAAGTGTGAATGCAAGGATTGAATTGTATTTGAGGAAAAGATCATTCAATAGAGCGGATCCTGAGGTTATCAAAAGCATTACCATTCGGGAATAAAAATGAAATTTGAATTCGAAAGCAACGCAGGAAAATTGATAAAAACAGGAAGTCCGCCAACTAGGAAAATCAAACTAACGGTAAATCCCGCGGGGAAAGAGAAACATCCCAGCCGATCGATCCAACTTTCGCGGGAGCTGTTTTCTCTTTTTCCTTTCTCTCGAGAATTCCTTCTCCAGAAGTGGTAAAGGTGAGATCCTTCCCTACCTCGGCGATGATTTCCAAGATGGGGTTCATTTTGCGTCCCAACTCGGTCAAGGAATATTCCACGGTGGGAGGGGAGGTGTGCATTACTGCGCGGGCGACTACCCCTCTTTTTTCCAATTCCCTCAGGCGGGTGGTGAGGACCTTTGCGGAAATCTTGCCTAAATCCCTTTTCAGGTCCCCGAATCGCCTTGGTTCGGCTTGGAGGTACCAAAGGATTTGAGGGGACCAAGCCCCCGATAATATCTTCAATCCGGCTTCCAGGGGACAGCTTTTGGGCGCAGGCCCTGATTTATTGGCTCGATGGCGGATCAATTTTCCTCCAAAAACGAGGG
Organism: candidate division FCPU426 bacterium; assembly: GCA_963796105.1. GTDB lineage: Bacteria > Oederibacteriota > Muellerivitia > Muellerivitales > Muellerivitaceae > CAWCKJ01. Next base: position 1,035,285 of record CAWCKJ010000004.1, on the reverse strand, counting down.
AATATGGGCTAATAACGGTTACTGAACCGTAACCTTATTCTTAAAAAATTACCCAAAGGCTACTTTCCTTTAGTAATCACCCTACTTATATATATGTCCAATTTAGAAGCAAATCAAGAAAGGAGTTTGCGAACATGAAAAAGGTTCTTTTGACTATGGTAGTGCTCTTATTTTCGGGGATTTTCATCACCGCCGGGGCCACCGAATACGGGTTTGATAAAGCCCATACTCACATTGGCTTTTCCGTGCGTCACATCCTGAGCCCGGTTCCGGGGGAATTCAAGGATTACGACGGTTCCTTCAGCTTTGACCCAAAAAAACCTGAAACAGCCAAGATCAAAGTGACCATCCAAGCCGCCAGCATAAGCACAGGCAACGAGATGAGGGATAAGCACCTCCAATCCCCCGATTTTTTTGACGTTGAAAAATACCCCACTCTTATTTTCGTCAGTAAAAGCGTGGCCAAGGGTGATGGAGATAGCCAATACAAAGTGACCGGCGATCTGACTATGCATGGAGTCACCAAATCAGTCGTGTTGGATGCGGACTACATGGGCGAAGACACCATGCCGATGGACAAGGAAGGGAAGATGACCGCCAAGATAGTTGGTTTTTCAGCAACAACCAAAATCGACCGGAGAGATTTCAAACTGGACTGGGGCCAGGACAAACTATCCGGCGGAAAGAATCTAATGGTGGGAAACGACGTGACTATTACCCTGGACATTGCAGGTATGGACAAAACAAGCCTGGGTAATATAATGCATAAAATGAAAGCCAAATCCTCAGAGAACTCGAAAAAATAAATCAATCATTGAAAGCCGGGTTTTCCAGCCCCGGCTTTTTTATTGTCTTCAATTAGAAATACTTCGAGATAAAACACGCCGGTCAAGAGGAATGAAAATATTCGCTTGGAATTCAAGTTCCCCCATTGAGACGGAAAAATTTAATCTTTTCAGTCATTTTCAAAGAATCAGCCCTCATTTCATTTGAATTCTCCTACTTTTGAAATGAATCCCGTGTTTTTTGGGGTAAAATGTTTATAGGTGAGTAGGAGGAGCGACTATGCCGGATTTCCAGTTCGAGCCCAATGACGAGGTTTTTAATATCCTAACCCGGAAGGTGGGGACCGTCCTCAACGTCAAGGAAATCAACACTTCCATTTCCAACAAGAAGAAATACGTAAGGGTCTACATCAATTCCGAACTGCCGGATGAGATCTGGGCCACCGACGAAATCGCCTTATGGGTCCGCCCGAAGAAAATGATGACGTCCTCCTAATTCTCTTTGACCCGTTTCACAAGAAAACCATCCCGGCCGGAAGAAACGACCGGAATAAAAAGAAGTCCCTCCTTTGTTGCCATGGGAGGGACTTTTTTGTTTTATTTTAAAAAGTCTATTGCTTTTATTTCTTCTCAGCAGGCGTTCCGCTGACTGGTGTTGCCGGGGTTTCATCGCCAGCCTTCTTGACCCCCTTGGCTTTTTTAGCAGCTAACTTTTCAAGCCTGGCTTGCAAGCTCTTCAGGTTGTCCTCCGCCTTCACAGAGGCGGCGTCCGCCTTTTTAGCCGCGTCTATTGATTTCTGGTAGGCGTCCTTGGCCTTATCGAGCTGACCCGTCTGCTCATAGGCGCTCCCCAGATTATTCCAAGCCACATAATTATCAGCGTTGGTGGCTGTGGATTTTTCCAAGAGAGGCGCGGCCTTTTCGGGTTTGCCCCCGATTAGGTAAGCCAATCCCTCATTATTGAGCCTCCAGGCTTCCACTTTCGCTGATTTCTGTACACCCATCTTCTCATAGGCCGCGACGGCCTCGTCGATCTTGCCAGCTTCCGCCAAAGCCATTGCCGCCTTCATGGGCGACACGGTCACGCCCTCGGCCTTGACCGCCTTGACGATGTCGCTTTTGGCTTCCTTGCTCGCGACAGTCGCTATCGGGGTGGGCGAGGTTTGAGGCGGAGCGGGAATCGTGTCATCCGCCCACAACTTTCCCCCTGACAATGCCAACCCGGCCGCGATTAACACATAAATATTCTTGTACTGGATCATGGTTCTCTCCTTTGTAGATTAATTTGAAATTGATAGGTGGGACGCGAAAAAGAAGCGTCTCAATTCCGAGCGTCATGAATCTCCCGGCTTGCTGAGAATTTTATTCCAATTGCCTCAAAAGAGTCGAGGACTTCATTCCTAAAGCCCCCAAACGTTCAAGCCATTAACCATACCCGTCTTCGGGTTTTACGAATAACCTTCCTGATTGGAATCTATGGTGATTTGGTCTTTTTTACCCGAGGGGTTGTCATTCCCCTGGAATTTTCCAGGAGTTCCTAATGTTTGGCCCAGACTTTTTCCAAGAAGGATTCCCTTCCCGAGTTCATGTGGTAAAGACGGTAATGGACAGGATTTTTTTTGTAAAAATCCTGGTGATAATCCTCTGCGGGATAAAAATTCATATACTTCTTGATGGGGACAAGAATGGGCTTATCAAACTTGCCGGATTTGCCCAAATCCTTTTTTGATTTCTCCGCTTGTTTTTTTTGGTATTCATTTAGGTAAAACACGGCCGCCCGGTATTGCGGACCCCGGTCGGCAAATTGCCCGTTGGAATCGGTCGGATTGATCTGCCGCCAGAATACTTCCAATAGACGTTCATATGAAACCTGGGACGAATCGAACGTGATTTGGACTCCTTCGGTATAGCCTTTCTCCGCGTAATCGCCATAGGCTGGATTTTTCCCTTTTCCATCCGTATAACCAGTGGTGACTTTCAAAACACCCTTCAATTCCTCAAAAGGCGGGGTCATGCACCAGAAGCACCCGCCCGCGAAGACGGCGGTTTCGGTTTTCGGGGTTGTTGTGGCGAAAAGGACTGAGGGAAATAAGTAAAAGCAAATGATCCCCAAACATCTGAAAATTCTTTTCACGGATGTTCTCCTTTTCTCCCATTGAAACAACCTATTCATTTCCGGGGACAAAAAAAGGCCCCGGCTTAAATAGCCGGGGCCTGGAGGGCAGTTAATTAGAAACTATAGAAATTCAGGGCGAATCCAACATCAAAACCGGTATAATCCACAGTGGCATTGGTTGTACTTCCGCTGATTTCACCTGCCGGCCAAATATCTACCGATCCATCAGAAAACTTCGCTAAGCCATAAGTGCCGGAATAACCCGTGTTAAGATCCACCAGAGTTCCACGGAAATTGGTAAGCTTGGCATAACGGCCACGGGCGAAAATTTCGACACCCATGTTTCGGCCCACAGCAAATTCCCGCCCGATCCCCACTTGAAAACCCACCCCTCCGGCAGTCAAGTCGCCTGAGGGTGCCGAGTTGTAAGTCTCGGGAATATTCGTGTCTGTATAGGTAACATTCTGTTCGACGTGGACTACCCCGAAATAATAGCCGATGCCGGCGCTGAGGAAAAACCGTCCCCCCCCATCTGGAAGGAACAGGTAGTAATCCAGCGTAAGGGGAACCACGTACGGGGTTAAGGTTGTGTCCTCGGTATCGCCATAGCTATCGTTGTAGTTGATGTTAATGGTATTGTCGTTCGTCTGGATGTAACGAAGACCGATGGCGATGCCATTGTTGGGATTCAAAAGAAACCCAACCTCCCCGCCAAAGTTGAAACCATCGTTGGAGGACAACGCGTTCCCAGTCGGAGTGTTTCCAGTCTCATAAACAGGCAATGTGCCATTTGATATTTCATTGTTGACGACGTTGGCGCTATTAACAAGATCGCCTTGGGTAGAGTAGTTGTAGCCTAATTCGAGGGAGGTCCAAACCTTGGCGTGGTCCATGGGCGCCAAGCCGTCGTTATAAGAAACAGGCTTAGGCCGGTATCGGCGACGGGGAACAAAATAACCATTACCTTGGGCCGGAGGTTCTTGATCCACTTGATTGTTGGGAGGTGGCGCAACGCTGGGCTGGGTCGCAGAAGGCGGGTTGGCGGGGGAAACCGAATTCGAGGAACCGCCCAAGCTGTCGATGTGGGCCTGCACTTCGGGATTATCGGGGTGGATCCTCAGGCTTTGTTGATAAGCGTTCAAAGCATCCTGATTATCCCCGCTCTTGGAGTAGGCGTCCCCAAGGTTTTCGTATCCCTGCCAGTCGGTTGGATCCGCCTGGACAGCTTTTTGAAAATAATTGATGGCCTTGTCGTAAAGGCCCTTCTGGTAAAGGGCCATTCCTAAATCATCGAAATCCTGGGCAGTGGAATTGGCGGCCAAGATGACCGAAGGTAATGCCATGAAAATTCCGGCGACTAAGTAAATAAATTTTTTTTGCATAACGGATCTCCTCTTTTTTCTTGAGATGAAGGTGTAATTTAGACGTTTCTCACGGTTCAAACGTTGCGGCTAAAGTTTAATCCATTTTCCTTTAAAAACCAGCATGGACGTTTGGGTTTAGCCCGGGGAATTCAAGTGATTCGACGATAAAGCTTTATAACTGTTTAAGTTTTTCCAATGCAGCTGGATTATCCGGTTCTAATTCCAGGACTTTCTTGTAACAAATCTCAGCCAAATCGGGCCGTCCTAAACGCACATAGGCCGCTCCCAGGTTGAAATAAACCTCATAATACCTTCCCTGTGTTTTTTCCAGCATTCCCAAAAAAAGATCTTTGGCAGTCTCATAATCCTCGTTCTCGTAAGCGAAGGTCCCCAATCGCATTAGGGGCATAGGATAGGTTTGGGGAAAGACGAATCCTTCGGCCCAGTCGGCCAATACGTTCCTGCGCTTCTTTTGGAAATCCAGCAGAAGATTGTCGGAGGGCGGGGGAACCAGATCCCAAGCCGCCAGCGAGTTTCGCGATGCCACGGTCTCGAATTGGGCGGCGTATCCCGGCGCGGCCCAAATCGCCGCCAAGTCATCGTAATAGATCAGCCGCCAGCCGGACATCTGCTGGAGTTGGGTGGTCCAGGAAATCCCAGCCATGTGGTTGTACAGGACTAATTGGATGCCATATTGCTTGACTAGCCGCCATAAACCGCCGGGGTTGAAGCTGTCGCGGTACTCAGCGAAAAGGCCCTCTCCCATGACTTCTAGCCTCCCATCGATAAAAACTGGAAGCCCGCCCCGCCACTCCAGCCAGCCCCCAAACCCCAATTCGTTCAAGATGAGTCCTTGAAGCCCGTTTTTCTCCAGGAAGGCCGCGGCCTTGACGGGAATCCGCTCGGAATCGATCCCCCATCCGTTATGGACGGCCCGGCGCTCGGACACGTAATAAGCTTGGCTCCCCACCCTCAGGCAAAGGAGCAAAACCAAGAAGGCGGTCCCAAATGGGAGAAACTTCCGGGATCGAAAAAAACCATCCAGCCTTTTGAGCCATCCACCCGGGGCCGAGGCAAAGTCCTTCAGAGATGAAGCGGCAAGAGGAAGAGCCGCGAGAAAAAACAAGGGCATGTTCCGAATGGCCGCGGCCGAGAGAAGGAAAAAGGCGATGGAGAGGAAAACACCGTGGAACTTCCGGCGGGAGGACCCAGACAGGATCAGCAACAGAACAAGCGGCGCGAGGATCCGGTAGGCGTAAATGGGCGTGGCTGGGAAAAACGGCACATGGGTGTCCCGCAGGATGGACCAAGGCGACTGCAATTCGGAAATATACCTCTTGAAAAGGTTCGAGGGGTCGAAACGCGTGAAAAGCTCGAGGGGAAAAGCGACGCCTTTGAGGAAATAGGGGTTCAGGAAGGACAGGGCCAGGGAGAGAAGAAAAGCTTTCAAGAGGGGCAAATCCACCCGCCGGGTCTGTAGGTATAAGGAAATGAAGTAGGCCCCCATGACCACCCATCCCAGGACAAAGAGACCCTCGGAATTGGTCCAGATCAGTTGGACCAGAGGCAGGATGAATAGGAAATTTTTCCGTTTTTCGGCCCAAAGGTCGAGCGCTATCAGGTCCAGGGACAAGAAGAGCCAGCTCAATACCTCGGGCCGGATCAGGAATCGGATTTCCATGGCGAGGATCGCGGGAAAAAACAAAAGGAAAAGAAGCCAGGCGGGACAGCCTGTCTTTCTCATGCGTGTAAAGATCAAGGCGAACACCGCCAGGATCAGCAAAACATTCAGGAAGGATAGTCCCGCGTAGCCGCCAATTCGGAAGAGAAGAAAAAGAATGACTTGGTATAACCAATGGGAGTCGATGTAATCGTTTTGCGGGACGGTGTAGGTGAATTTGTCTTTATCGGGAAATGCGTGATGCTGGAGAATCCACTCCCCTGTTTTTAAGTGATAGCCCAGGTCATAATCGACGTTCAACCGGGACGCGAAAAGAAAAATTAGCGCGAAGCAAACGGGGATAATATAATTCCAACGGTCGAGAGATAATAAACGCAACGAGGAAAGAACTTTTCGTAAAGGTTTTTCCGGGCTTCCGGTTGGAAACGCGGTCAAGGACGATTCAATCTCAGGAAGGGTTCTTTGAAAGGACTTCCTTGAAATCCTGGAAAAGAACCGTAGCAACGATCGGCAGTTCCGCAATCTTGGATTCAGGGCGGTCCACGTCCAACTCTTTGAATTTTTCCGCTCCCTGCACCTGGGAATAATCCACTTTCATGACTTTCCTCTCCGGGCGAGGAAACTCGGGATATTCATAGGTTTTGGCTTCGTCGGGATTGGCGAATGAATTCATGGGCAGTATTTTACATCGTCATCCTGAAAAGTGGGAGCTTTTTGTTATTCAGCGAAAGAGGAATAAACAGCATTGGGAGAGTTGGGAGAGTAATGACCCTCGGCCGGAACAGGTGATTATTCCAAATGACGGGCCGAGTCGCCAATGTGCTGTTGAATAGATGCGTCTCCTAGGAAAAGCTAGACTAATTTTTCCTTGAGGATCTTAGCGGCCTGATCGGCCCGATATTTTTTCAGTTTCTTCTTCAAGTCCGGCCTTTTCCCGGCCAGGATCGCGACGGCCAAAAGGGCGGCGTTCACCGCTCCCGCTTTGCCGACGGCCAGAGTGCCAACGGGAATGCCGCCGGGCATTTGGGCGGTGGAAAGAAGCGAATCCAATCCGAGTAGTTTACTTTCCATGGGAACTCCCAGCACCGGCAGAATCGTATGGGCCGCGCAGACCCCGGCCAAGTGGGCCGCTCCTCCAGCCGCTGCAATCATCACCTCCACGCCGCGGGCCTCAGCCCCGCCGACATGGGCGACGGTTTCCTTGGGGGTGCGATGCGCCGACAGAACGCGGCACTCGTGGGGGACACCAAATTGGGCCAGGGTGTCGGAAGCGTTTTTCATGGTTTCCCAATCCGACTTGCTACCCATGAGGATGTTGACCAGCGCCTTTGATGTTTTTGCCATAAGCTCGATCCTTTCATTCCGCATTTGGACCGGCTCAGGATAGCAAATTTGGGTGAAAGTTGAAAATCAAACCCAACATAGCGGGGCCTGCTTCCGGACGGAAAATGCAATGCCTCTCCAAACGGTACCTGTTGAAATAAAGGAATACAGGAGTATACTCATTGTTGGAGGGGCAAATTATGAACTACCAACGGATGAAGGGGATTGAGATTTTCAAGGAAATCGATACAGAAGAAAAGGCACGTCAATGGGTGTGGAAGAGCCGTTTTGCCGGAAAAGACTTTGTTTGCCCACAATGTGAAGGAGAAAGTTTCTGGCAACACAAAAACCGCCCCGAAGTGCGGGAATGTGACTATTGTCGAAAGCAAATACGGCTTCGAGCCGGAACGATCTTCCGGAAATCCAAGATCCCAATCTTAACCTGGTTGAGGATGATTGGATTGGTGATGCAAGGGAAAAGGGGCATTTCAGCCCTGGAACTTCAGCGGCAATTGGGAATGCCCTCCTACGATACCGTTTGGAGGATGTTGCATAAGATTCGGGAAAGTCTTCGACAAAGGGATGAAAATTACCAACTCAAGGAAATCATTGAGTTGGATGGGGCTGTATTCGGCAAGAGAGAAAAGGAAAACCAGGCTGAAGTGCTGGTGGCGGTTGAAAGCAAAGAATGGATAGATGAGAAAGGGCGCAAAAAAGAGAAAGCGGGTTTTGCAAAGATAAAGGTGACCGCAGAAACCAAGTGGGAAGCCCAAGCATTCGTCGATCAAGCAATCCAGAAAGGCGCCATGATAAACACGGATGCCAGTCCCAGCTTGAGAAACTTGGAAAACGTGGATGTGGAGTACCAGGTAACAGCCAATGACCCAGTGGTGTTAAATCACTGGTTACCTTGGGTCCACCGATTCATTTCCAACGCCAAGGCTTGGATCCTAGGAACCCATCATGGAGTCAACGTGAAATATCTGCCTGGATACTTGAGCGAATATACTTATCGGTTCAATCGTCGCCATGACCCAGATTCCTTATTTCACCGGGCCTTAACCGCTTGCGCTTTGGCAAAACCCATTACTGCGCAAGCGTTGTTCGGATAGGCATGGAAAATGCCATGCTTCTGTATTAAGTGACCCTTGAAATAAAGGAATACATAGGTATACTGTCCGCTACGGGAGGTGGTACATGAGCTACCAGCGGATGAAAAGCATTAAAATTCTGAGGAAAATCCACACGGAAGAAGAAGCCCGCCAATGGGTGTGGAGATGCCGTTTCGGCGGGAAAGACTTTGTTTGTCCCCAATGTGAGGGCGAAAGCTTCTGGCAACACCAGGCCAAGCCTGAAGTGAGGGAATGTGACTATTGCCGGAAACGTCTTCGGCTTCGCGCCGGGACGATTTTTGAAAGCTCCAAGCTGCCTCTTTTAACCTGGGTCAGGGCCATCAGTTTGATGATGCAGGGCAAACGGGGTATTTCGGCCCTGGAACTGAAGCGGCATTTAAATCTTTCGGATCATTCGGCATGGCTTCTATTGCATAAGATCCGGGAAGGTCTTAGGCAAAAGGACGAAAGCTATACTCTAAAGGGCGTCATTGAGTTGGATGGGGCGGTTTTTGGGAAAAAGGCCAAGGAAAACCAAGTGGAAGTCTTGGTGGCGGTGGAAAGCAAGGAATGGGTGGATGAGAATGGTTGCAAGAAGGAAAAAGCGGGTTTTGCCAAGGTGAAGGTAGCTATGGAAACCAAGTGGGAGAGCCAGGAATTCGTGAATCAGACTATGGAAAAAGGCTCTTTCCTCAACACAGATGCTTCGCCAGCCTTGCGTGAACTCAAAGGAGTGGAGGCAGACTACCGGGTGATGGCCAATGACCCGAAAGAGTTGGAAAGTTGGTTGCCCTGGGTACACCGGTTCATTTCCAACGCCAAGGCCTGGATCATTGGAACTCATCATGGCGTTGATGCTAAGTATTTAGGCCGGTATCTAAGTGAATATGCCTATCGGTTCAACCGTCGTCATGATCCCGATTCCTTATTTCACCGTGCTTTGACCGCATGTGCCTTAGCAAAACCCATTACAGCACGGTCACTTTGTGCATAAACATAGAAAATGCCTGTGTTTTATCCCCGTGGCTTCCGCTAAAATAACCCCGCCATGCCCACGAACGAAACCGTCAAACTCATTTACGCCGCCATCACCCAGGGGCTCATCATCGGCTTTTGCACCGCCGCCATGATCGGTCCCGTAAATTTTCTCGCCATCCGCCGGGGTATCCTGGGCGGGTTCCAGCAGACCTTTCTCGTGGGGGCGGGTGCGGCCGTCATGGACGCCTTATGCGCTTACGCCGTGTTCGTGGGCCTTGCTCATGAGGGCTTTGGCGGGTCTTGGAAGTTCATCCTCTTCGCCATCTGCGTGATATTTCTTCTCTATCTTGCCTATTCCATGTTAATGGAGATCAGGGACAGTCCGGAGGCCCAGGCGAACTCCTCCTTGAGGCGCCAGGTCCAGTGGCTGGACAACTCCTTCGTGATGGGATTCATCCTGAACGCCACCAATCCTTTTACCCTTCTTCGATGGATCGGCTGGGTCGGCACGATGCAGGTGTACCAGTACCAGGTCTCCGGGCCCATCGCCCTGATGGGGGGAGCCGCCACGACTTTTTTCTCGGCGGTATTGGTCAGCGAGCTGATATGGTTTTTCTGCCTAGGGATGGGAGTGCACTACAGCCGAAACCTCTTCAACCGGAAGGCCCTGACCTTCATCACCTGGATTTGCGGGCTGGGCCTCTTCTTTTATTACCTTTTCATGGCCACCAAGGTGGCGTTGAACCTCATCCACACAGGCGGGGCTCCTTTTCATTAATCAAGGATACCGCCGGTGGACCGCAAAATTTTTTCCCACTCTTCTCTCTCAATCCTGTTCTCGGTCCGAGGTCCACTCGTCGATTTCCCCATGCCTCACACGGACCCGCAACGCAATCGGTCGGCAGCAATTCTCACAGTCCGAAGTCCATTCGTGAACGCCGCTGAGGGGATCTACCGGGGAAAAATTGGGATAACCGCAATAGGGGCAGGTAAACTCGATGTTGAGGGGACTCACTGTCCATCCGCCTTGTAAAAGGGGTGAGTTGAATCTGGGAAAAATTATTTTGTCAGGAGTATATTATTGCTTTCAGGTTCAAGCCGGGGATCGCCGTCAAAAAATCTGCTGAAGTTGACACTGTCCAACTCATCCATGTATTCAGGTTCGTCAGCCTTGTCCTGCATAACCCCATCTTTCCAAAGGTGGTCGGTATGCTGTTCACTCAAGACCTGTTCGCTGTTCTTGTCCACCACGGTCATCTTACCGTCAAGGTATTGAACCTTGAGTTGGTTTTGTCCCGGCTCATAACTCACAATGGCGCGGGCGCCGTTAATGGACGAGACCACTGAGCCGGAGTTGATCTCGAAAAAACTCTGCCGGGAATCACATCCGTTGGTTTTGAGGAAAATGGTTCCTTTTTGCAGAAGGAATCTTATCTGGCGGTCGGGGCCTTCCATAAAATACTCATCCACTATCACCACGGTCGGCCCATTCACCCCATCCAATCCCACCTGGTCTCCCCGGTGGGATTTAAGGATCACCCAACTTTTGTCGAAAACCTGGATGGAGTCACCTTTTTCCACAGTACTACCCGTCTGGAGGGCGGTGGGATCAGAACCGTCGGCGTGCTGGACCATGATCGTTCCGTCCAGTTTTTCCACGGTCATTTCATTGAAGGCTTTAGCAGAGAGGACTGCGGGAAAGGTCATGCAGAGGACCAGACCCACGCAAACTTGAATGCGCATAACATCTCCTTAAAAAAAGGGAGGAATAAGGTTTTTCAGGCACTTATCCTATCTTTTTTTTTACCCAGGGGCAATGCGGAAAGGAAAACCTTTGGACTTTTCCCGCTTTGGGTTTCCTTTTTGTTGCCTTAGACTGCTTCCACACCACCGTTAGAAGGAGCTTGGCTTGGAAAACCAACCTGTTGCGCTCATCACCGGCTGTTCCTCCGGAATCGGTCTGGAAACAGCGGTCCTCTTGTCCCAAAAGGGTTACAGGGTTTTCGCTACCATGCGGGATCTGAAAAAAGCCAACTCTTTGAGGGAAAGGGCCTCGGGCCTGCCGCTTGAAATCCTTCCCTTGGACGTGGATAAAAGCGCGTCCGTTAAAAAGGCTGTTTCCACGGTTATTCAATCCGCCGGACATATCGATGTCCTCATCAACAACGCGGGCTGGGGCGCCTTTGGGGCCCTGGAGGAATTTTCTGACAAGGAAATCCTGGCTCAATACGAGACCAATGTTTTTGGGCTATTGCGCATGACGAAAGCGGTGCTTCCCGCGATGCGGTCCCAAAAATCCGGAAGGATCCTTCATGTGGGATCGCTTGCCGGCAGAATCACCTTTGCTGGCATTGGGCTCTATTGTTCCACCAAACACGCCGTGGAGGCGGTGACAGAAAGTCTGAGGTTGGAATTGAGGCCCTTCAATGTCCAAGTGACGGTCATTGAGCCTGGGCAGATGAACACTTCATTCAACGCCAACCGTCGCATGGCCGGGGTCTTCCGGCAGGGCAAATCGGCTTATCAAAAAACCCTTTCGAATATTCTTCAATATGGAAACCGTCATTCGGGTCAGGCGCCGGGACCCCAAGAAGTATCCCGGACAATCCTCAAAGCCCTTCAGGACTCCCGGATGGCCTTACGCTATGCCGCGGGTCTGGATGCCCGGTGGTTTCCCTTCCTGCGGCGGTTCGTTCCGGACGCCTTGTTTGACCAAATTTTGCGGGTCATGTATTCCCGCTTCCAGAGGTAGCCCATGCAAAAAGCTCCAGTTGCCCTCATCACCGGCGCCAACTCAGGCTTGGGCTTAGCCTGCGCGGAAGCGTTGGCCAGAAAAGGTTATCGTACCTACGCTACGTACCGAAACCCCCGCAAGAGCGGTCATCTTTGGAGTTTGGCGGCAAATCTTCCCCTTTTTCCCATCGTCATGGACGTCAACCGGACTCCCTCCGTGGAAAAGGCGGTTCGGCAGGTGATCCGGAAGGAAGGAAAAATCGACGCCCTATTGAACAACGCCGGATTCGTGGTGGCCGGTTTTTGGGAGGATCTGTCGGACGCGGAAACCAAATCCCAGTTCAATACGAACGTCTTCGGGGTTTTAAGGGTGGTCCGGGCGGTCCTTCCCCATATGCGTCGACAGGGGTCGGGAAAAATCCTCAACGTGGGAAGCATAGGCGGCTACTTGGCCTTGCCGGTCCTGGGTCCCTATTCCGCCAGCAAGTCGGCGGTCAATTCCATCACTGAGGCCCTGCGCATGGAAACCCGCTCCTTCGGGGTGGAAGTGTCAGAGCTGGTCATGAGCGAAATCAAAACATCGGTGGTGGACAACACCCGACGCGGCGGTAAGGTCTACTCAAGCAAATCCCCTTACCGGGCCTTCACCGAGTCCTTTGAGAAATTTTCCTTGGAACGCTTTAAAAAAGCCGCTCCGGTTGAAAAAGCGGTCAAGTCGGTACTTCAGGCCTTTCAGGACAAACACATGAGGAGACGCTACCTGGTAAAATTTGAGGATAAGGCTCTTTATTTCCTGAAACGATTCATACCGGATGGAATCCTGGAAGCAGCCATCGCTGTCCAGTTCCCCTGGTGTAAACGTCCATAATTTTTTAAAAGGACCTCTCACCTATTTTTTGGCATTCTCAATAGTCAAAAATAGTCTTTATAAATTCAAAAAACTGACAATTTGGATTTTTTAACAGACCGAAAACCTTTGTTTTCAATTAAGCTCTTTAACCCTTTCTGCCATTAAACGACTTTAACAGAGTGGCAATCCCTTGTTTTCGTTCGAATTACAGGGAAAAGATCAAAAAAACCGCTTCCATAACTTGATCAAAATGCGCCAAATAGATGTATTTGAAATTTCTGTTTTAGGCCTTTTTCTTGAGGTTTTGGAATAAATTATGCTTGTTTTAATGTTATACATCCTTTGACCCTAAGGACGTATTGGTCGGTTTTTTGGGGTTATAATCTTTTGCCAAGTGTTCTGGGTTCTTTGAATTGAACCGGATTTTATCGATGGAGATTTGATTTAATGTTTTCATTATTGACAAAATTTATTACGAAACAGCCTAAACAGATCATACCTATTTTAGGGATCTTCCTTTTTATGGCCTTCCCCATTCGGTCATGGGCCCAAACGTGCACGCCCTCTTCCGCCCAAATCTGTGTGGCCAGTGATGACTGGTCCCAGGTCTATGTAGGCGGGGTTTATTTAGGGCAAGTGGGTTATTGCAACTGGGACGGTACCGGGGTTTGCCCGCCGGGTTGTATCACTGTTCCCACTTCATTGATCTCGGGAAGCACGGTTTATATCTCCGTCTATACCCAGAATACCGCCTGCAATAACGTGTACGCTTCTTGGGACCTGGATATCACCTGTACTAATGGACAACATTCCCAGATCACCACCACACAGGGCGGCCTTAAGATGGACTACATCAGTTCTGGAAACCCCACAACGCCTCCCGCCTCCAATTGGTACGCGACCAATTACAGCACAAGCGGTTGGGTCACCCCGGTACAGGTCAGCACCACCTCAGGTGACTGTTGCTGGAGCCAATCCCTTTATAATCCCTCCACTGGCGCCCAGGTTCCCTATTTATCCGGCGACTCCACTGGACTTTACAGCACCGGCAATTGCAACGGCGCTCTTTTCTTTACCCAAGCCACGACCATCCCTACTTCCGTTCCCACCCCGCCAGCGACAAACATCACCCTTACCAAGAGTTTCGTGGGTTGGTCGAGCAATGGGAGCGGTAACGCGAACGCCGTCACGTTTACAGGTTACCAGCAAAACGACAATCCCCCGGACCGGGTGGTTACCGTCGCCTTGACAGCTTGCAACTCTGGTCACTGGGTCACGGGCGCTGTTACTTTTGTCGATAGCGGGCTCGCCGCCGGCTCGACCTTTTTCTGGAGCGAGGGATTCCGGAGTTCCGTCTTGGGTATCACGAACAAGGGTTTTGGTCCCCCGCCAGATTCAAACGGCTTTTATTATGACTGGGATCAGGCAGTTACTATGGTCGGATCGAAAGGCTTTCCCGGCGCTTCCTATAATGGAACCGGATGGGTTCCCTACTGCTGGACAGTCACGATTGTCGGGGACGACAACACGAGTAACGCCGTTTACGACTGCCTGACGCGGGTCAACAATTTCTCGATGGTCCAGCCAGCATATGGCCCCTCCAATTCCGTCAGCTATGTCATGAACTGTCCCACCAATACCTTCACGCCCACCTGGACCTATACACGCACATATACCTTTACGCCAACTTATACCCCGACCTATACCTATACATCTAATATCACCCCCACCTTCACCCATACCAACACCTACACATATACGTATACCAATACCAACACTCCTTCTCCGACTCCAACTCGTACCCCCACTCCCACACCGACTCCCACGCCATCACCAACCCCGACCAATACTCCCACAAGAACGCCGACTCCCACTCCGACAAACAGTCCCACGCCAACTCCTTCTCCTACGCCCACACCCACGCCATCACCAACTCCAACCAGGACTCCGACCCCTACTCCAACGAATACCCCAACTCCCACGCCAACTGTTTCCCCTACTCCTACTCCAACTCGTACCAATACGCCTACGAATACACCCACTCCAACCCCGACGAACACCCCTACACCAACCCCGACACCATCGCCAACACCGACTCCTACACGTACCCCGACCCCAACACCCACAACAACCCCTACGCCGACTCCCACTAACACACCTACTCCGACGCCAACCGTAACCCCTACTCCCACACCAACTAGAACCCCTACACCCACCCCTACGCCTACCCCTAGCCCGACACCAACCAATACGCCTACACCCACACCCACCACGACCCCAACACCGACCCCCACCAGGACCCCGACACCCACGCCCACCAACACTCCTACCCCAACCCCGACCACAACCCCAACTCCAACCCCTACCAATACTCCCACTCCCACCCCGACTAGGACTCCGACACCCACACCCACAACCACTCCTACACCGACTCCCACTAACACTCCTACTCCCACCCCGACCGTAACCCCGACACCCACGCCAACCAGGACACCCACTCCAACACCAACTAATACCCCAACTCCTACTCCCACGAACACTCCGACTCCTACCCCTACAACAACGCCAACACCAACCCCTACCAGGACGCCGACTCCTACACCCACCAACACGCCTACTCCTACCCCGACCACAACCCCTACCCCAACCCCCACTAATACTCCCACACCGACCCCCACAAGGACGCCGACTCCCACGCCGACCACCACTCCCACACCCACTCCGACCAATACCCCAACTCCGACACCCACTAACACGCCGACACCTACCCCGACTAGAACCCCGACGAACACTCCTACTCCGACTCCCACCAATACACCCACGAATACGCCCACGCCCACACCCACAACCACCCCAACACCCACGCCCACGAGGACTCCAACCCCGACCCCTACCAATACCCCGACCCCCACCCCAACAACAACTCCTACTCCAACACCAACCAATACACCAACCCCAACTCCCACACGCACTCCTACTCCAACACCGACAACCACACCTACCCCGACGCCCACTCCAACACCCACTATTACCCCAACGCCAACCAATACCCCAACTGGGACCCAGTCGCCCACGAATACTCCTACCATCACCCCGACCAAAACCCCGACCCCGACTCCCACCAACACGCCGACGATTACGCCCACACCAACGCCTACCAATACCCCCACAAGGACGCCAACCCCTACCCCGACTCCAACCCCAACGACAACTCCCACGCCAACACCCACGAATACCCCGACGCCCACACCCACTAATACGCCCACGCCAACTCCAACTACTACGCCAACTCCAACGCCGACCAATACCCCCACAAGGACGCCGACCCATACGCCAACCCCTACACCGACCCTGACACCTTCTCCGACACCCACGAATACCCCAACCCCCACACCCACCAATACTCCAACGCCTACTCCAACCACCACCCCGACACCTACCCCCACAAGGACGCCGACTCCCACGCCCACGAACACCCCGACTCCAACACCCACAACCACCCCTACCCCCACACCCACGAACACTCCCACTCCCACACCTACGAATACCCCGACACCCACTCCCACAACTACCCCAACCCCTACACCAACTAGGACTCCAACTCCTACCCCGACCAATACGCCAACTCCCACCCCGACGATCACTCCGACCCCCACCAATACTCCAACACCTACCATCACGCCCACGCCGACAAACACCC
Source organism: candidate division FCPU426 bacterium (assembly GCA_963796105.1). GTDB lineage: Bacteria > Oederibacteriota > Muellerivitia > Muellerivitales > Muellerivitaceae > CAWCKJ01. The sequence continues at coordinate 1,018,643 of CAWCKJ010000004.1, read as the reverse complement.
CTACAGGAACTCAGCCGCCCACGAATACGCCCACCATCACTCCGACCAAGACTCCGACACCTACTCCCACACCCACCCCGACTGTGACTCCTACTCCCACCCCAACCAATACTCCGACTTCTACGCCTACCAACACCCCAACCCCCACACCTACGACGACTCCCACGCCGACACCCACCAATACCCCGACTAGGACCCCGACTCCCACACCAACTCCTACTCCCACGACCACTTCCACCCCCACACCGACTAATACGCCTACATCTACTCCTACCAACACCCCGACTCCCACTCCGACACTGACGCCCTCGCCGACGCCTACCAATACACCCACGAATACTCCGACTTCCACGCCAACACCCACCCCAACAGTCACCCCAACCCCGACGAATACCTCAACCGGGACGACATCCCCCACGAACACCTTTACTGTTACTCCGACACTGACTCCTTCACCCACTCCTACCAATACTCCTACGAATACGCCGACACCCACCCCAACCCCCACTCCAACCTCAACACCCTCCAATACCCCGACTCCAACACCTACTTCCACCCCGACACCTACATCTACTAATACTCCTACAACTACTCCCACCCCTACTTACACACCTACCCCCACCCAGACGCCAACCCCTACTCCAACTGATACCTTGACCGACACTCCCGTGTTTACCTTCACGCCCACCTATACCCCCACTAACACATCCACATCGACAAACACCAACACACCCACAGACACCCCGACCAATACTCCCACTCCAACACCCACTAATACGCCTACCAACACCAATACACCTACACCCACTTTCACGGACACGCCAACATCAACACCAACCTCCACTCCAACCGATACCTTGACCGATACGCCTGTATTTACCTTCACGAATACCTACACGCCGACTAACACATCCACACCCACCAACACCAACACTCCCACGGATACGCCGACAAATACCCCCACTCCTACACCTACCAATACGCCCACCAATACCAATACCCCGACTGATACCGCCACGCCGACGAATACCAATACCGCTACTAACACCTACACCCCCACCAACACTCCGACAAACACAAATACGCCAACCAATACCAATACCCCGACTAACACCAATACAGCTACCAATACGAACACCGCTACCAACACCTATACGGCCACGAATACCCCGACCAATACCAACACTCCGACTGCCACCAATACAGCTACCAATACGCCTACTCCTACCCCCACCAGGACTCCGACCAATACCCCCACTCCCACGAATACGCTTACAGCCACCAATACACCCACTAATACCAACACCCTGACCCCCACACCCACTCCTTCCCCCACTCTTACCCCCACTCCCGCGGCGGTATTGACCCTGCAAAAGCAGGAGTCGGAATCAACAGGTTCTTCAGGGGACATGGTGACCTATACCTTGAATGTGAATGTCTCTAATGCCAACGCCCCTGGGGTAGTGGTGCAGGACCAACTGCCTCCCAACTGCACTTTCGCGGCCTTTGGGGCCTCCCCAACCGGGACCTCGGCCGTGACCACCGTATCAGGCGGGGTGACCATGATGAACTGGACATTACCCACTCTTACTCCAGGGAACTACCAACTCACCTATACGGTGTCGATTAACAGTTTCACGCCGGCGGGACCGATCGTGAACTGCGCGGTCTTGACCTATCCGGGAATATCGCCTTTAAGTTCCTGCGCGACATTGATGGTGACGGGGAGCTACACGGTGAAGATCGGGGTGTATAACGAGGCGGGAGAATTGGTGAAGACACTCTTGGTGACTCAATATTCCCAGCCCTTGGTGGACCTGCAGTTGAAGAACGGGGACCTGATTAATGGACTCAATGACCCGATATTAATCTACGACCAGAACACCCAGATCACGGTATGGAACGGGACGGACCAGAACGGGAACCCCGTGCCCAATGGTGACTATTACGTGAAAGTGGACAATGTGGACTCCTTCGGGGTGGACAAGAGCGTGGTATTGAACGTGGTGGTGAGCAGGTCATTGGAAAAGGTGACGATCGACATCTACAACGAGGCGGGTGAGATCGTAGACACGCTATACAGCGTGGTGGAGGACCCTCAAGGGACGGTGATTACGGGGGTGAAGCTGTCAGGGACGGTGTTGGAGCCGGGATCGCCGACGGACGGGAACCTGATTATTACGACAAATAACGGGGTGACAGCCATCTGGACAGGATACGCCTCAAGCGGGGCGGTGGTACCCAACGGGAAATACTTCATCGAGGTGCACTCGACCGATGGAAAAGGCGGGGAGACGGTGATCGTGACGTCGGTGATGGTGTTGAACAACGCGAAACAGACGGTACCGAAAGTGTGGGCTTATCCGAACCCCTTAACCGGTGGATTCAGCCAAGTGGAATTCCAGGGATCTGTCACGAACGTGAACCTGACGGTGAGGATCTATGACCTGGCTGGGGAACTGGTGACGGAGCTGAAAGGCGCTGGAGGAACGAGCCGGGTGACCTGGAACGCCGCTGGAATCTCAAGTGGACTCTACATCGCCAAGGTGGAACAGAAGGACCTGACCGGGAAGATCATTGCCAAGCAGACACTAAAGATACTAGTGGAAAAATAAGAGTAAAAAGTTCACTCATTCATCTTTTCCTCCCTTGGTTTTTCCCAACTTTTCCTTACGAATTTACCCCGAACGCAATAGGACACCCGGCTTGTGCGCAAAGACCCGGGAATGCTATAAATAACAACCCGATAAATGCAGTTTTAGAGGTCTTTATCAATGTTTTAAAAAATGGGAAGAATTTCCGAATAACTAATCCGAGGTTTTGCCATGTCTCAATCCTACTTCTCGCCGGCATTTTTCAAATTCCTCAGGGAACTGAAAGCTAACAACAACCGGCCCTGGTTTCACGCCAACAAGGAGCGCTATGAGCAAGTCGTCCGCAATCCCCTGTTGGATTTCATCGGAGTACTGGGCCCACGCCTTCGCAAAATCAGCCCATCCCTCATCGTGGATAACAGCCCGTCAGGCGGTTCCATGTTCCGCATCTACCGCGACACGCGCTTTTCGAAGGATAAGACTCCCTACAAAACCCACGCCGCGGCGCAATTCAGGACATCCAGTAGCCGGGACGTTCATTCTCCCGGTTATTACCTGCATTTGGAGCCGGGGGAAGTCTACTCCGGCGGGGGCATCTGGCGTCCCGAGGCTCCCGTCCTGGGGCAAATCCGGGATTACCTCGCCTCCCATCCGGCCCGGTGGAAGGCGGTCCTGGGGGATAAGAAATTCAGCCGCCGTTGCATGATCGAGGGCGAAAAACTCCAGAGGCCTCCCAAGGGATATTCCCCCGACCATGAGCTCATTGAGTATTTGAAATACAAGGATTACATTTTTTTCACCCAATTCGGCGAGAGAGACGCCTGTTCCCCGGATTTTTTGGATAGGTACGTCGAAGCCTGCGCTGCCGCTTCGCCCATGATGAAATTCCTCGCCGACGCCTTGAAGCTGCCCTGGTGAAATTCCATTTTGAACTAGGCTTCAACGTTTTTAACGATTTGAGAATTCTCCGCCGGGAAATACCGAGATGGTTGAATCATCAAACCGATAAATCAAATTTGCCTGGCAGGGTTTGAATTGTCCAACCACCGGAACCGTCTTCCCCAGCCATTTCTGGACAAGCTCCATAAAGTAATCCCTCTTGGGCAATGGGATAAAACACTCAAGACTTTCGCCCAGGAAAAACCTACCACCTTCCGCGTCAATTCCCTGAAGTCCAGTGGAGGCCGGATCAAAGAACATCTTGAGTCCCAGGGCCTCAAGATCGAGAACGTGCTCTGGTACAAAGATGCCTTCATCCTGAGGAAGGGCTCCCAAAGGGACCTCGAGAAAACTGACGTTTATAGCAAGGGGGAAATTTACGTGCAGGGCCTTTCCGGCATGGTTCCTCCCCTGGCCCTTCAGCCCCAGCCGGGCGAGAAGATCCTCGATTTGACCGCGGCCCCCGGGAGCAAAACCACTCAATTGGCTGCCCTGATGAAAGGCATGGGGACGGTCATCGCGAACGACGATAACCCCGTCCGCGCGGAAAAATTAAAGTCCAACCTAATGAACCAAGGCGCTTCCAACACGGCCGTCCTCCCGCCCGGCGACGGAGGCCTGGTCTGGAAGAACCACTTCGAGGCTTTTGACCGGGTTCTATTGGACGCCCCTTGCAGTTCGGAGGGAAGGTTCCAATCAGGGGTTCCCTCCACTTATGGTTACTGGCGGGAGGACACCAACCGCAAAATGGCGAAAGATCAAAGGCGGTTGTTCAAATCGGCCTTTCTCTGCCTCAAGACCGGGGGGACGATGGTTTATTCCACCTGCACTTTCGCGCCGGAGGAAAATGAGGGAATCCTGCAATGGGCCTTGGAGACCTATCAGAACGCTTTGGCATTGGAGGAAATTCCATTACCTCTTCCGGTTTATAGCCGGGGCCTGGAGGGCTGGGAGGGTTTGAAATTTCATCCGTCGGTGGTAAAGTCCGTGCGAATCCTGCCTTCCCCTGTGCTCGAGGGTTTCTTCGTGGCCCGGCTTCGAAAGACCCGATCGGTTGCGCCCTCCCAGCGCGGGGAAAGGTTGAGCCAAAAGACGCAGGCTTCGATTTCAGCCTCTCCATGACGCGATAGTCGAATGGGACCACCTGGAAAAAGGTCAACTAGAAGCCTAGCAAAATGGGTATATCTGGCCACCCTACACCCTGCAAATCATTCGGGTTTCATCAAACCCAATTAATAAAAACCTTTGAGACAATATCCTTATTCCGTTTATTTACTGGGATTTAAGCTAAATAAGAACAACCTATCCCCCCTCAACGGCAAACGAGTCCTAAAAATCGGCCTTTCGGGCACTGGAAGTGGAAAATAACCGAAAAGGTGGGATTATTTCTCTAGCGGTAAGTTTTTAACCATTAGGGGAAGAAAAAAATGAGAAACAAGGAAGGCTTATCTCCCAAGAAATCCCGGAATGTCGCAGGTTCCCAGGTACACAAGCGCCTGAAAAAGCCCCTTTTTCCGCGCACCCCCGTATGTTTTATTTCCTTGAGAAATACCAAGCCGCGAATCACACAAAAGGAATTTAAAAACAAACTTAGCGTGAGGAAAGCCACTTTATTTTCACAGATGGATCCCCGTCCCCGGGTGATTCATCCCATTCCGTTCGACCCGCCCGCAATGCCGCGAATGGTTGTAAAAATAGGAAAGTCTTCCGTTATAATTCTTTTTAATTAAATCCCGGCTTCATTTTCCTTTAACATCCATCCGATTATGAATATTCGTCCTAAGTCTATTCACCTCTACCCATAAATTGTTCGACATTCCCTGTTATCATCCGGATGATTCTTAGGCGTTTAACGGCTTTCGCGCCCGCATTTCGGATATATTAGAAAGCCAAAGACCAAGAGGGGGTAAAATCATGAGACTGACAAACCGGACCATATTGATCACGGGCGGGAGCGGGGGAATCGGGAAGGGACTGGCCCAGGCCTTCCATGAGCTTGGAAACCAGGTCATCATCACGGGACGCCATGAAAAAACGCTCGCGGAGACAGCCAAGCAGTTTAAGGGAATGGAAGCCTTCTCGATGGACGTGGGCAAGGAAGCGGATGTCCGGCGTCTTTTCGCCTCCGTCTCGAAAAAATTCCTCAATCTGGACGTCCTTATCAACAACGCCGGCATTATGAGATATCCGGACTTTTCCAAGCCCGAGACCCTGGGAGCGGGACTCTTCGACGAGGTGGAGACCAATTTTAAGGGGCTTATCCGGATGACATCGGCCTTTTTACCCCTTCTCTTGAAGCAAAAGGAAGCCACCCTCATCAACGTGAGCTCAGGCCTGGCCTATGTGCCCCTGGCTTTCACTCCGATCTACTGTGGAACCAAGGCGGCGGTGCATTCTTTTTCCGATTCCCTGAGGCACCAACTCCGTAAAACCCCGGTCCGGGTGATTGAGATCGCCCCCCCGGGAGTGGAAACCGATTTGGGGAAGGCCCCCGGACGGCCGGAAAGCGATTATAAAGGGATGGCCCTGGACGCATTTATCACCAAGACCATAAAGGCATTGGGCACGAACAAAGCCGAACTTCCCATCGCCCAGGCCAAGTTCCTAAAATTGGGCTCCCGCTTGGCCCCTTCGCGATTTTTCAAGATGCTGAACCCCTCCAAATGAGACATTCGGTTCTTAACCACCTCTAAAAATTTGGAACAAACCTAATAATATACCTCTTTATTCCTTTTCCAAATTAGAGTGGAGGTCACTCTTGTCCTAAATAAAGGCCTAAAAAAAGACGCCTCCGATTGAAGTAGAATTGGGTTTGATGACAGCCCAAAGCAACGGTTACCAGCCGTCGCTACTTCAAACATACGGAGGCGCTTTTTTATGGTACCACCAACCAGTCTATTTGCCCAAGTGTTGAAACTCGTAGACCGAACCGCTTTTGAGCGAATCGTGCGAGAGATTGAAGCCGAAAAGCACTCCAAGGGATTCAGTTGCTGGGATCAGTTTGTTTCCATGCTTTTCTGCCAGATGGGAGCAGCCCATTCCTTGAGGGAAATCTGTGGCGGCCTCAGTACGGCCCTTGGGAAATTGACCCACTTGGGTCTTTGCAAAGCTCCCACTAAATCCACCTTGGCCTATGCCAACACCAAGCGTTCTTGGCGGGTTCAACAAAAGCTTTTTTACCATTTATTATCGAAGTGCCAGTTGTTGGCGGCCACCTCAAAAAGAAAATTCAGGTTTAAAAATCCTCTTTATAGCCTGGATTCCAGCACCATCGACCTTTGTTTGTCAGTGTTCGACTGGGCGAAATTCCGTAGAACCAAAGGGGCCATCAAACTCCATCTTCTGCTGGACCATCAGGGGTACTTGCCCTGCTGGGGACTCGTAACGGAGGGAGGCACGCATGACGTGAAGGTGGCCCAAAAGCTCGATTTTCCAGTGGATTCAATCGTGGTGATGGATCGGGGGTATGTGGATTTCTTTCTTCTGGCCCGATGGACATTCCAAGGCGTGTGGTGGGTGACCCGGGCCAAGATCAACATGGCCTACGAGGTGGTGAAAAGCCTGACGGTTCCGAAAACGGGCAACGTCCTGAAGGACCAGGTGATACGGTTGACGACGTTTCGGTCACATGAAGCCTACCCTAAAGAGATGCGACGGGTGGTGGTATGGGACGAAGACCAGAAGCGGGAGTTGGTGTTCCTGACCAACCACATGGGTTTTGCCGCCTCGACGGTGGGTGCCATTTACAAGGAACGTTGGCAGATCGAGTTGTTTTTCAAGGCTCTCAAGCAGAACCTCCGGGTAAAAACTTTTGTGGGTACCACTGAGAATGCCGTTCAGACGCAGATTTGGACAGCATTGATTGCCATGCTACTGTTGAAGTTCCTTCAATTGAAGAGCCGGATCGCCTGGAGTTTATCCCACTTGGCTGCCATGCTACGGATGAACCTGTTGACCTATCGTGATTTGTGGGCCTGGTTGGATGCACCGTTCCTAGTGGCGAGACTGGAACCCTTGGAAAAGCAGATGGAATTAATACATTCTTAATTTGGACAGCATCAGGACGAAAGAGGGGGGCTTATCCCAGAAAATTCACGAGCCTGTCCTAAATCGCTTGTTTTCCTGGGAGGTTCAAAGACAAATAGGTTTATCTAGGACAGCAGTGAGTGGAGGTTAATTAAAAACGGTAAAATCCTTGATGCTTTATCAGGAGATATGGATTGTCCCCTATGGGATTTTGGGTACAATGTGACCCCCTGATACGGGCGGCGAAAAAAGGGTAAAATTAGAATCATGGGTGGAGGGTTAGTCCTAATTGGTAAGGCAGTGGACTTGAAATCCACCGGGGGAAACCCCTTGCAGGTTCGAGTCCTGCACCCTCCGCCAGAATTAATATTGAAAGACGAGAACCTGGGGTTTCATAGGGGCGCAGCCCCTATGGCTTTGAAGAGGGGGTACACAGGGGGATCCTCCCCTGTGAGCGCTTGGCGCGGTTCGATGTTTTGCACCCTCCGCCAGAATTATTATTTATATTGAAGGACAAAAACCTGGGGTTCATAGGGGCGTAGCCCTTATGGCCTTGAAGAGGGGTACACAGGGGGATCCTCCCCTGTGAGCGCTTGGCGCGGTTCGATGTTTTGCACCCTCCGCCATTCGATGCGCCCGGGATAAGCCCGGGCTTACCCATGGCAGGCCATAGAAACATAATTTCAAATTTTTAATGTAAAATTGTGAATTGATGGTTTTCATGTGGAGAGGTGGCCGAGCGGCTTTCGACCCTTCGTTAGAAGGGGCGGGACGAAAAGCTCCATCAGGAATAAAACTATAGAAAAATGTTCATTTCTTTCAGGCGATATGATTGAGTTGGATCCGCCGTTGGATGATTAAGTTATAACTTACGGAGAGGTGGCCGAGCGGCTTAAGGCGACGGTTTGCTAAACCGTTGGAGGGGTAACACCCTCTCGAGGGTTCGAATCCCTCCCTCTCCGCCATATTTTCGCAAAGCGAAAATATTTGAAAAGTTGATTCGAACCCTGGAAGGAGCTTGGGGAAACAGTGGTTTCCCCAGTCGTTAACTTGGTTACACAAGGGTCTCTTCCCTTATGAGCGCGAAGCGCGGTTCGTATTCCTCCCTCTCCGCCAACTTTCGCTTCCTTGAACAATTAATAAGTTTGTAAAAGTTCCCTGCCGAAACATAAGCGAAGGCAGGCTATTACGCGAAAGCCCAGCTATAGTTGGCAGGCCATTGTTTTACTAGTTGCATAGCCGTTGAAACCCTACCGATAGAAGGCAACACTTTCATCTCCTACCATGACTAGTGGCGATTCCAAACGCACGACTAATTCCCTTTTTCGGCGTCTTTCAAACGGGTAAAATAAGGTTAAATAAAAACACTGACGGAGACCCCTTTGAACGCCTATAAACGACACCTTAATTTTCTTTTGGTTTTTGGTTTATCCCTTCTTTTGCTGCCTGCCTGCGGGAACAAGAACGCCGTCAAAAGCCAAAAAGCCAACGAAACCGTTTTAAACATTAATTCCACTCCCACTCCCCAAGCCAATAGCTGGGTTGATATTGGAATGGCCGACGAAACAAAGAATACAGAGGCCGTTCCCCGCTCTTACACTGAAAAAATAAAAAGCGAGCCTGAGGCTCCCGCCATGGCGGCGGCCCCCAATTCCATCAGCATCGCCTCTTTGCCTCCCACGCCCATACCGACCGCTCCAAACGTTCCGATGAAAAGTCCATCCATCGAGAATATCGCCCCGGTCAAAAAAAATGTCGGGACCTATTTGATATTATGGTTTTTGGTCATTCTTGCGTTAGGCGGCGCTGGTTATTACTTCTGGTCCAAAACCCGGGTTGAGGAGCCTTCCGGACAGCCCCAGAAACCGCTGGGTGGACTCTCCCCTGTCAGTGGCTTTACCGCCATCCGGGGCCGGCTCGAAAAGAAAAAAAAGGCTAAAAAGTCTTTTTGGTTGAAAAAGATCTTTTAATTCGGCCTGGTTTCCCCCTCATGCCAACCCTGGTTGAACCTGATCGTTACCTGGAAATCCTGAAGCCCGACCGGTGTTCTATCTGCTTTCTCGTCCAAGACTACGTCCAAGGCCATTTGAAATCCGTTTTGGACGAATGCGCGACAGATCCCTTGACCCGTGAGTCCCTGTTCAAATCCAAGGGCTTTTGCCGCCTGCACGCTTGGCAGGCGGTGGGAATGCGCAAAAGCCTGGCGTTAGGCTTGATCTATGAGAGCCTCTTGAAAAAAGGCATGGACGACTTGCCCAAACTTTCCAGGTTTTGGGCCAAGGCAAAACCCTGCCTCGTCTGTGAATCCGAGAAAAAATGCGACGAAACTTATTCCAGGCAATTCGCCCTCAGCTGGGCCCACTCCGAAAAAATGCGGACGGAATTCGAGGACCATGGAATCCTTTGCCAACCCCATTTGGAAAAAGCCTTATCCGCAAGAATAGGTTCCTCATTCCGAGGAAGCCTTCGAGACGCGGGGAAAAAAGCCCTGGAAAGGGTTTTAAAAGATTTGAATGAATTTCTGGCTAAACAAGATTATCATCGTTCCGCTGAGCCCCTGGGTGGGGAATGGGACGCCTGGGTAAAGGCTGTTCGCTTGATAAGCGGTGAAAGGGTTTAGATTATGGCGGAACCTCAAATCTATAAAGACAACCGGGATTGGGGAATTACGGATTACTATTTCATCGACTTGGTCTTGATGCTGGCCTCCTCCGCTAAAATAGACCTGGGCGAGCTGGTCCACCCCTATTACAAGGACAAGGACATCAACCTGGCCAGGGCCCGCATCACCATCAACATGATTTCATCCCTCATCAAGAAAACCTCAGGGAACTTGAACCTGGAGGAGAAAAAAGTCCTGCGGGAAGTGCTCGACGATATCCAGAAAACCTACGTGGACAAGTCCAAGGAAAACGCCAGGGCCGCCAATTTGGTCTCATTGCAATCTTCCCAATCCCGCCCCTTGATTCCCACTCCCCCGCCCGCGCCCAAGCCTGATATCAAAGAATGGATCCATCTCGTCCAGCAGGAAATCGCGAAAAAAAAGCAGAACCCAAAGTAACAAGACCCCCGTCATTTTGAAACAGGCTTCAGTTCCCTTCCTTTCCATCGGCCCTTTCCCTGGACTGAATACCACCATATGGAATTGAGCCCAATCATCATAAATAGAAGGTTTCCCAGGGGATGCAACAGGCAGGATATTTTCGGAAATCCGAATCGAAAAGCCTGATTCAACCTCGCGAGAACTTGGACCAGGGCTAAAATCAAGGCTGAGTCAAAGGGAAAAGTATCGGATGGATAAAGGCAGGGTAATAGGAATGGAACAACAGTGATGAGGATGAATAAACTCATCCCAAACAAGGCTTTTGGCAGGGAAAAGTCAAATACCGGGAAAAAATTCTTGGAGAAGCCCTCAATGACTTCTTTCGCGCAATGATACATTCGGCAGGAAATTAGGCGACTCCCGTCCAACAAGACCAAGCGCAAGCCCCGCTGGGTCACTTTTTTCCCGATGGCCAGGTCCTCCACAATCTCGCCACGAACGCTGCCGTGGCCGCCCATGGATTGATAGGCCTTTCGGTTGAAGAATAGGAATTGCCCGTTGGCTCCCCCGAATTTCCCTTGTTTAATAGCCCATCTGGCTGGCAAAAAAGCCGTCAGGTCAAACACCATCACCGGCACAACCAGGTATTCCAACCAGCTTTGGGTCGCCTGTCCTGTAACGCAGGAGAGCAGATCCGCTTGGTGATTCTCGCCGGCCGTGACGCTTCTTTTAAGGGTGTCTGGATGGTGCCAGGTATCGGCATCCGTAAATAGTATCCAGGCTCCTTTCGCTTTTTGGGAGAGTTGATGGCAAGCCCATGACTTTCCAACCCAATCTACCGGAAGGGATTTCCCCCGCAGGATTTTCAAATGCCGGTTCTTTTTAGAGTACCGCGTTAAAAGATCGCGGGTTCCATCCGTGGATTGGTCGTCTAGGACCAAAACCTCATAATGGGGATAATCTTGGCTTAATAGGCTTTCCAGGCAGGGCCCAATGCGCGCCTCCTCGTTGCGGGCCGGTATGCAAACGCTGACGAATGGCCATATCCGCCTCGTCGTGTCCAAGGGAGGGAATTTTAGGAAATAGAGCGTATTATCAATAGCGCAATAGACCATGTAAAAGGCCATTCCCAGGAAAAAAATCGCGAGAAAAGACATATTTTATAAGTCCTCATAAGAGTTAAAATTGGCTCAGCCGCTTAAACAAAGCCCGGTCAAAATTAATTCTTGCTTGGGGCGTTTTTGTTGTTAATTATTCAAATTCCGTAAATTTCTAGCTAAAGAATCACCTTGACCATGGAAACCCCGCTTCTTCATCAATCTAACGCAAGCACCTTCAAGAAACTCATTCAATCGAATGTCTTTTATTTTTTAATTTATTCTATAACACTTGCCCTCGTTTCTTACGGATCAATGAACGTTGGTTTCAAATGCTGGATCCTATTGCTGGGCTTGATCCTGCCCTTTTTAATCCAAATCAACTTCTCTTCCCCAGGAATGTCTAAAACCCTATTTCCTTCCGATTTCCTTTTTCCGACAGGGTCATTTTTATGGTTGTTTCCGGCCCTAGCCTCCATTTTTTTGAGGTTTTACAAATTAAGCACCCTCGTCCCCTGGCCTTTACAGGATGAGGCCGTTCACGGTTATTTGGCCCAAAGTTTATTGGGGAAAGCCGAACCCCAATTCTTTTACACCTCTTCCCAGTTTCCGCCTTTTTACATATGGGGAATGGGGTTCTTCTTCAAGTTCTTCGAACCATCCCTAATGTCCCTCTGGCTTTTCCCCGCGATTTTATCCACGTTAGCGCTTGTTTTCTCCTTTGTCGCGGCCCGCTTGTTCTTTTCGAAATCCTTTTCTTTCATTTTTTTCCTATTGTCCGCCCTGAGTTTTTGGCCCCTGGTGATCGGGCGTTTCTCTCACGCGGGAATCCTGGTCTTGTTTTGGGAAAATTTGACCCTCATGTTGGCGGGTTTTCTCTGGAACTCCCGGGATTCCATCCGGCGTCTTACATTCCTGATCCTTTCGGGTTTCATGACGGGTCTTGGGTTTTATACCTTCACCTCATGGACGGTGGTGGCCATTTCTTTAACCCTTTTGGTTTTAATCGTCCAGGGCGGTTCCCAAGACCGAAAGCCCCGTTTTTTCCTGCCTTTTCTCTTGCCGGCATTATTGATTTGCATTCCCTACTTCATCTTGGTTTTTTTAAACCATTCCTGGGGCAAATACGTCCTTTCGATCCTGAATTTTCCTCACTCCGCCGGAAGTTTTAAGTCACAATTCCTAACTTCCTTTTCCTATTTGTCCGGTTTAGGGTGGGGCCCGGCCGTGGGAAGTTTCTATTCCCCGAACTGGGGAGGATTCCTGAATCCTATTCTTGGAGCTTGTTTTTTCCTGGGATTGTCTTGGGCCTCAAAAAACAGGAAATCCAAATTTGTTCAATGGGGGATATTTTCTTTCCTTCTTTTCCTTCTTCCAGGCTTATTGACCGGAAACGTCGAGTATTTCAGGATTATCCAGATACTGCCCTTCTTAATGTTGGTTGTGGCCATCGGATGGGCCTCCCTTTTTGGACCCATGACCGCGGGAAAGATGAGGACGGGGATATTCGCGGCCATGCTCTCACTCTCCCTCTGTTTGGATCTTTACCACCTCTTTATCGTTTGTCCGAAAGCCTGGGCGCCCCAAGGAGGACAATCTTATCCCGAGCAGGGGATCCGCTTTTACCAGTATGGAAGCGCCTTCAAGCTCCTCGAATCAACCGCCTCCCAAAAAGGCCCTGGTTTTATTTTAACCAACCTTGTTTTTCCGCCCGATCCGTCCCTCGTAATTGCGTCCTATCCTTTCAACGCTTCCCTCAATCCCCGGTTATCCGAAAAACCCTGCGATTGGGGCGCTTTGATCGTGAATGAGAACTATTTCCCTTTTTTAAAAAAGGAATTCCCAACCGCCCAATACGCCATCCTTCCCCACAGTTCCGTCCTCGGGTCCCCGGATGGTTATCCCATGCTGGTCCAAGTCCCCCTGGATCCTTCGACCCGGGAAACATTTTCGCGTTTGCGCCAAATCAACCAGGCCATGCAGGCCGTGACCGATAAAAGCATGCGCCTGCTCTTTCAGGAAGGACATGGGGACATCGAGGAGGAGTTGAACCATTTATATCCCCTGTTCAAGGGAACCCGTTTTACTGAATCGCTCTATTGGGAATGCCTTTTTCTGCATGAAACGGCCGACCGGAAGACCCTCCCGGCTTACCAATGCCTCCGGCAAGCCGTGAGCCAAGGTTATCCCTCCGCGGAATTTTTCAACGAATTGGGCTATCTATATTTCTTGAACCGGGACCTGCCCTCGGCCCGGGAAGCCTATCTTCACGCGATCCAGGCCCCCTATAACCACACAACAGCCCTTCAAAACCTTGAATGGCTGGATCAATGGATGAGGGGCAAAAGCAAATAAACGAAACCCTTTTCCGCTAAAATAAAAAAAGGGGCCCCTGTGAAGGGGCCCCTTTTCCAAAACCCAAATGTTTAGTTGATTGTTTTCGCGCCGGGAGTCCAGCCGCAGCCGGTGAGTTTTCCTGTCTCAAAGGCCGCCAAGGTGCGGATCGTCTCGTCAACGTTCCGGCCGACGGCCGTATCGTTGATCGTGGAGTGCTTCAGGTTCCCCTCGGGATCGATGACGAAGGTTCCGCGAAGCGCGATTCCCTTGTCCTCAATCAAGACCCCGTAGGATCGGGAAATATGGTGGGCCGTGTCCGCCAAGTGCGGGAATTTCAATTTTCCAAGCCCGCCCTGGTCCTGCCAGGCCTTGTGGCTGTAGGCGCTGTCGGTGGAGGCCGTGATCACCTCGGCTCCCATTTTCTTGAATTCCTCGTACTTCTCGTTAAAGGCCTTGATCTCCGTCGGGCAAACGAAGGTGAAATCGAGGGGATAGAAAAACAACACCACCCACTTTCCCTTGTAATCCGACAGCTTGATTGTCTTGAACTCCCCGTTGGGCATAACGGCTTCCCCCTGAAAGTCAGGGGCTTTTTGTCCTACTTGAGTCGCCATAACATCCTCCTTTTGTAATTTTGCCGTGTTGCCATTCAAGGTCACGGCCTTATTTATATTTTTCCTCTTCCCCGTTTGATAAAGGAAGCTGAACCAGCCTCATCACACGTGACAACCCAGTCGCTCACCGGCCGTCATTTCGTGCTGTCCCATAAAACCCGCAACAAGATCATTGGGCTTTGAACCTCAAATTTCAAGAGGCCCCAGTCTCCCCGCGGGTAAGGGATGAACCCCTTTTCCGGGTGAGTTTCAAATGCCCCGATTTTTTCAGGCAATCCGCGCAATAAACCCTGAAATGGAGCGAAAAATCCACGATCTCGAATTCCTTCGATAAGGGCTTGAGGCAATGGAACCGGGGAACCGCCCCCTCTTCGACATCCACAACCTTATGGCAGCCTATGCGGCTCACATGGTGGTGTTCGCCCGTATTCGGGTCGTACCTGGCCGCCGAGCCCAAGCGGCTCGCCTTTTGAGCCACCTTTGATCATATATATCGTTTGATAATTATTATCAAGTATTGGACGTCAATAATTTACCACTCAACCAGGCGGCGGAGGCTTGTTTGCGGATGAGGCGGTACCTAAAATGAATTAAGAAGCCATTCCTGAGGTGGATCATGCCGGGCGGAAAAGCGAAATTTAAAATACTCTCAATCCGGGAAGCCAACGAGCTTCTTCCCCAAATCCATGGATTCTTGAAGTCATTGAGGGAACTCAGGGCCTCCATTTTCAGGATCCAGGCGCAGATTGAGATTGAGGAAATGACCGGGGCCGCCCCGGATAACCAGCTGACCCCCGCGGCCCAGGAAAATGTCATCAAGTGCATGGATTCCCTTCGCCTCCAGGCTGACCAGTTCGAGGTGAAACTGGATTCCCTCCAAAAGTTAGGCGCGGTTTTGAAGGACTTGGACGGGGGCTTGGTGGATTTTTATTGCAAACTCAACGGGAAGGTCATTTTTCTCTGCTGGAAGGAAGGGGAAAAGGCGGTCGCGCACTGGCATCCCCTTGAAGGCGGTTTCCAAAACAGGGAGCCTTTGGAATAAGCGCATCCGGCTGATGGTTAATTTCGATTCATGCTCCCGTCCCGGAAATTCCGTTACTTTTTCCCCGCTTTTTCCCTTTTCAATCTTGCTTCCCTGGCCTGGTATTCCAGGTATTCGGCGTACCGGCCCTTGAAGTCCGTGTAAGTGCCGTCCATTTTCAGTTCCAAGATCCGGTTGGCCACCTTGTCGATCAGGTTCTGGTCATGTGACGAGAAAATAACGGTACCCGCGTACTCATCCATGGCCTTGCTCAAGGACTCGATGGATTCCAAGTCCATATGGTTGGTGGGCTCATCCAGGATCAGGACATTCCCCCCCTCCAGCATGAGCCGGGCCAGAACCATCCTCTGGCATTCCCCCCCTGAAAGGACCTGAACTTTTTTCTCCTGCTCCTCCCCGGAAAAGAGCATGCGTCCCAGCATCCCCCGGATGACCTGGCCCTCTTCCAATGGCGCGAACTGCCGGAGCCACTCCAATGCGGTCATATCCTGCGTCAACTCGTCTTTCACGTCCTGGGGCATGCTGGAAAGCCGCACGGTGCTTCCCCACACCGCCTGCCCCTCGTCGGCCTTCAAGCCCCATTGGGCAATAGCCGAACCCTCGGCCTGGTAGCCGCCCAGCAGGCACTTGATCAAGGTGGTCTTCCCCACCCCGTTGGGCCCGATGATGGCCATCTTGTCCCCGCTCCCCACGATAAAACTGATCTTCTTTATCACCTTCAAATCCCCATAGGACTTGCTGATGCTCTTGACGTTCAAAATATCCTTCCCGCTGCCCTGCTTATCCTTGAAATAAAGCCTTGGATACTGGCGGGAGGAGGGAATGATCTCCTCCAGCTCGATTTTCTCCAGTAACCTGGCCCTGCTGGAGGCCTGGGCGCTCTTGGAGGCGTTCGCGGAGAACCTGGCGATGAAGACCTTGAGTTCGGCGATGTGCTTTTCCTTACGGGCGTTCTCGGAGAGTTTCTGGTCGAGCGTCTGCTGGGAGGCGAGGACGAAAAAGTCGTAATCGCCCGTGTAGATCGTGACCTTTTGCCGGTCCACATCGGCGATATGGGTGCAGACATGGTTCAGGAAGTGCCGGTCGTGGGAAATGACGATGATGGTTCCGTCGTAGCCGTTCAAATAGTCTTCCAGCCAGTCGATGGTCCGGATGTCCAAGTGGTTGGTGGGCTCGTCCAGGAGAAGGACGTCCGGCTTGGCGTAAAGCACCTGGGCCAGGAGGACCCTTATTTTCCATCCTCCGGTGAGCTGTTTCATGGTCCAATCATGCTTGGCGGTCTCGATCCCGAGGCCCTCCAGCAATTCTCCCGCGGCCGCGGTCACGGCGTAACCGTCCATATCCCCGAATTGGGCCTCCAGTTCCGCGGCCCTCAAGCCCTCGTCGTGGGTCATGTGGGGCTTCGCGTAAAGGGCGTCCTTCTCGCGCTGGATCTTCCAGAGGTCCTCCCGCCCCATCAAAACCGTGTCCAAGACCGTGAATTCCTCGAAAGCGTATTGGTCCTGCTTCAGGAGCCCGACCCGGACCCCCTTATCCACCGCCACTTCGCCCTCGTCCGGCTTGATCTGCCCCGCCAGGATCTTGATGAAGGTGGATTTCCCGGCGCCATTGGCCCCGATCAGCCCATAGCAATAGCCGGGATTGAACTTGACCGTGACGCTGTCAAACAGTGTCTTTTTGCCGAAACGAAGGGTAAGGTCTCTCGTTGAAATCATTAAAACGCCTCATGTTGATATTGGCTGTTTCCAGCCATGGATGTTTTTAAGGAGGGCAATTGTCGGATGATTTGAATGGAGAGTCAAGGAGCTTTCAACACACCAGGCCCAGAAAGATGAAACCCGCTATTTATGGCGCCTTGTCCGGATCGAGTGCAGGTGCTCCCGCCATTCCTCCATGTCAGCCTCGTCCTCGACGGGAAATAGGTACTTGTCCTTGAACCTTCCGTTGACATAGACCATGACCTGGCCTTTTTTCCCCATTTCCACTTTCCCGTGGCTTCCAGCCACGACCGCGCCCTCGTGGGAAAGGATGCGGACCTGGTCCTTCTGGCGGATGAACTCGAAAAGCTTGCCGTGGATCCGGCAGGAGACGGGGCCGGCCGTTACCTCGAAGGGAAATTTGGGGGATTTGTCCAGCATGGTGATCATCCTGCCCTCGATCAGGTGAAGCCTGCAGAGAAGTTTCCTGGGCTCGATGTACCTTAACCGGGAGATTTGAAACTTGGTGTCCTGGGCCAGGTGGATATAGGCCCTTCCCGAAAGCCGAAAGACAGCCTCGCTCCCGTGGCCCGTAGTAACCTGGTCTCCGTCGTCCACGCTCTGGCCGGTATGAAGCCGGCTCGTCTCATCCGTCTCGTCCCTGAATACGGACACGAACCCCTTCACGTCCAGGACCTTCATCCGGGGCTGCTCGTCATCCTGGGCTTTTAAAGCGCCCGAGGGACTCCCCAGGATGAAAAGGGAGATGAATCCAATGAGAAGAAAACGGCTCATGAAACTCTCTTTCATCAAAAGTGCTAAAAAGATTACCCTTTTGTAACATAAAAATAAACCAAATCCTTGAGGGGCACTTTCCTTCCTTTGGGACAAGTCGTAAGATTGCGTTTACATATTGGATAAAATCAGGAGGAAATATAATGAGTGAAGCGAAAATAGCCGCTAAATTTCCCGCCAAAGTGGACGTGGAGGCTGGAAAATCTTACGCTTGGTGCGCCTGCGGGCTTTCGGAGAAACAGCCCTTCTGTGACGGTCACCATAAAACAACCGAGTTCAAACCCCTCGTATTCAAGGCGGAGGCGGCCAAAACCGTTTTTCTTTGCCAATGCAAGCAAACCAAAAACGCGCCCTATTGCGACGGGACCCACAAATCCCTGTAAGCCCGGTTATAGCCACCGGAACAGCCCGGCAAAACCGCAAGCTGTTGTTTTCCTTAACTCAAACCCTTGAGGCTTAGGTTAAATTTGAGACAATCCCAATTTACTTTCCGCCTAATACTTTTCGGAACCCCTGGATTCATAGCCCCCTTCTTAACTATGTTATAATTTGTAAACTCTGAAAAAGTCGGCTATCGCCTCCTTATTCAGAAAACGAATTCTGGAAACCCCACGATTTCCTGCGGAAATCTTTGGGGTCGAAACCTCTGTTGGCCGCTTTTTAATAGTTTTTCAGAGGTTTCAATTTGATTCGACTCAATTCCGGCGGGAAAGTGTATTGGTGAAAATCATTTATGAATTCCTTCCTCAACCAACTTTCGAGAGGGTCCTTTCTCTTTTTTCTGGTGATCGCTTGTTGCTTTTCACTCCCTCCTAACGCCAAGTCCGCTACCACCAACAAGGGGACCGATTTTTGGGTGGCTTTTCCCAATAACATCGACTCCGGCACCAGCGTTCCACAGCTCCTCATCACCAGCGAGGCGGGCGCGGCCGGTGTGGTGGCGGGTTCTGGCTTCTCCGCCCCTTTTACGGTTCCTGCCGGGTCCATGGCGGCCGTGGCGGTCCCCCCCAGCCTGATCGTCACCGGCCGGGATATCCCCGCCACCCCCCAGGGCATCCACGTCACGGTTTCCTCCGGTATAGCCGCGGTTTACGGTTTGAACTACCTGGTTGAAAACTCCTACGGCTTCCTGGGGCTTCCTACGAGCGGCCTGGGGGACAGTTACATGGTCTGTACTTACAAGGTTAATTCGACATCCAGCCTCTTCACGGTCGTGGGAACCGCGAGCAGTACTTCCGTGACCATCAAGCCCTCCATCACGGTGGGGACCAGGACCGCCAATCAACCCTATGTCATCAGCCTGAACCAGGGAGACACCTACCAATTGCAGGCCGTGAACATCGGGGACGACTTGAGCGGCACCATGATCACCACAAGCCCCAAAACCCCAATCGCCGTGTTCGGGGGGAACCGTTGCGAGGTGGTTCCTGTTTTTCTCAGCAATGACTTCACGTGCAATCCCCTGGTCCAGGAACTCTGGCCCCTGTCGGATTGGGGCACGGATTTTTTCACCCTTCCCTTGGCCACCAGGAGTAATGGGGACACGGTCAAGATCACCGCTTCCCAGAAAGGAACCACCTTTACGATCAACGGCTCGAACGTTTTATTGAATCCTCTTAAAGCGGGGGAGGTTTACCAGCAGGAATTGACCCAACCCTCGGAAATCATTTCCAATTACCCCATTTTTGTCGCGCAGTACGCCAACAGTGACAGCTTTGACACTTACCCTGATCCAAACCCCGACACCAATGCCGACCCCGCCATGATCGCCGTTCCCCCGGTCACCGGATACGACACGGATTACCTGATCGGGAATCCCCCCGTGAACTTGTTCCCCATCAACTATGAGAACATCGTGGCGCCCACCTCCGCGGTAGGCTCCATATCCTTGGATGGGGCCGCCATACCCGCTGGTTCCTTTTCCCCCATTGGAGCCGGGACCTATTCCGGCGCCCAAGTTCCGGTCTCAGGAGCCCCCCACCAACTCACGGGCCCCGCCGGCTCGCCCTTCGGCGTCGTTGCCTACGGCTTCGCCAGCGCGGACGCCTATGGTTATCCCGGGGGTGTCGTGCTCCAGCAAATCCCCACCCCCACCGTGACCTTCACCCCGACCTTCACGCCCACGCCCTATACCGGCCCGGGCCCTCCCCCTCCGCCCGTCAACACCTGCCAGATCCACCTTTGGCCGGACCCCTACAACCCCCAAGTGGCCGCCTTCAAGTACTTGAAGCTGGACTGCATTCCCCCCGGCGCGACAGTCTCCTTCTACACCGTCTCGGGGGAATTGGTGAACACGGTCGGCGAAACCGCGGGAATCGCCCAGTGGGACGGCAAGAACAAGAGCGGGGTGAACGTGTCTGCGGGAATTTACTTCTACGCGGTGGTCCAAGGGGGGCAGTTCCTGGCCAAGGGAAAGTTCCTCATTCTCCGAAGTTATTAGTTACCTAAAATTAAGCTCTTGCGAAAATTTGAGATTTCTTTAACTTACAACAAAATTATAGGTCTGCCGCCGCGGTTCCTCACCCCGCGCAGTAGCCATTGCGCTGAAGAGTTGAGTTCTCAACAGGTAAAGTCAAAATTTTAATTTTTTCATTACTGTGTAACTTTGTGGTTCCGAAGGAACCCGTGGTAAAAATTTTTTAATCCTCGAACCTGATCCACTCCGGCAGTCTTTTGAAAAGTCCTCTCACTCTTTCCTGGGTTTTTTCCACCCTTTCCACAAGGTGCCCGGCGGCTTCTTTCCCGCGCCCCAGGCCCGTGCGCCAGGCCAGCCGTAAAAGCCTTTCCGGCTCCTCGGGAAGCTCATCGTCGGATGTTTCCCGCACCATGCGGTGCCTCGCCTCCAGGAGCCGGAAAAACCCGTAGGCCTCCAGCAATTCCTCCAGCACTTCCAACGGAACCAATCTTTCCTCTTTCAGGCGGGCCAAGGCGGTAGGCAAGTGTGGCGCCCTGATCCTGGGATGGTCGTGGCCAAGGGCGACCTGGAGGGTTTGCGTGAAAAACTCGATGTCCGAGATTCCGCCAGGTGAAACCTTGATTTCCAAGCCTTTTGATTTTTTGGCTTTTTGCTCCATTTGACCCCGGATGTCCAGGATCTCTTCCCATTCCTTCCGCCTCAAGCCCCGCCCATAGGTGAAGAGGGCTATTTCCTTCTCCGCCTCAGCGGCCGTTTTCAAGTCGCCCGCGAGGAAGGAACAGCGGGTATAGGCTAGTCTTTCAGCCGCCATGGCGTGATTCCGGAAATAGTCCCGGTAAGCCCCCACCGAGTGGACCATCTGGGCCTCCCGGCCCATGGGCCGGAGCCTCGCGTCCACCTGGTAGGCGATGCCCTGGGGGGTGGGCGCCGCCAGGGCGGTAGTGAAAGTCTCCGATAGTTTCAGGTAATTCTCGAAACCGTGTTCCCGGGCGTCCTCGTCGCTATAGATGAAAAGGACATCCAGGTCCGAGCCGTAATTCATCTCCCGGGCGCCCAGTTTTCCCATGCCCATCACGCAGAAACCCTTGGGGGCGCAGGGCCTTTGGGTCGAGCAGGGAAACCCCAGTTTGTCCGCCGAGGCCCCCAGGGCGGAACGGCTGACCGCCACGGCCAGCCGTGAAAGCTCCGCGAAGCAATCGAAAAGCTCCCTTCTTCCCAGGAGGTCCTGGAGGCCCACCCTCAAGGCCTCGCCATCCCGGATTTCCCTCAGGAGGCTCAAGCGCCCCTCCCAGTCCTGGGCCTGGGACATCCGGTCCTCCAGGTTTTCCTGGAGATCCTGGACCGCCCGGGGCGCCCTCTCGTTGATGGCCCTCTGCACGATGTCGAAATTGCCCGGATGGGCGATGAGGACTTGCGAGAGGAAAAGACTGTTGGAAAAAAGCTCCAGGAGCAGGTGGAGCATCAGGTGGTTTCCCAAGAGGTAACGGATATAAAGGTCCGGCAGGGAGGTCGCGTTTAGGAAACTTTCCAACTGGTTCAAGGCCCTGTCCGGATGGGGGATTTTCGCCAGGCCCTTGAACACCTCCGGCACGAAGCCGGCCCAAAGGATTTCGCCCTTCGTCCCCGTCGAACGTTTGAGCCTTCGCGCCAGCGCCAGGAGGTTGGAGGCCGCTTGGCTTGGGTCGAAAAATAATTTTCCCTCCAATAATCTTTCCAATTCCTCCCGGTCGTCGGCCAGCGAGGCCTGGACCACCAGGGAGGAGACATCCGTCCTGGTCTTGATCTGGAAGGCTTCCTGGTAAAGATGGTTGACCCGGGAGGTTAAATCCGAGTAATGGGCCCTGAAAAGCCGGGTGACCTCCTCAGGGTCCCCCTTGAAGCCGAGGGAGCGGGCCAAACTCCGCAAATCCTCGATCTTCCGTGGCAGGGTGTGGGTTTGAAGGCCTTGGACCATCTGCAGGTGATGCTCGGCGTTGCGGAGAAAGCGGTAGGACTCCGCGAGGAATTGGGCGTCGGCTTTCAAAAGAAGGCCCTCCAGAGCCAGTTTTTCCAGGGCCTCCAGGGTATTGGCTTCCCGGATCTGGGGCTTCAATCCCCCGTGGGCCAGCTGGAAAAGCTGGACTATGTACTCGATCTCGCGGATGCCCCCCTTCCCCAGCTTGACCTGGGTCTTCTGCCTCCCCATCCCCTCCATCTTTTTCTTGATGAGCACCATGACTTCCCGCATCTCGCGGAGCATTTGGGAATCGAAACTCTTCCGGAAAATCAGGGGCTCCATATCTTTCAGGAATTGTCTCCCCAAATCCAAGTCCCCGGCGCAGGGCCTGGCCTTGATCAGGGCTTGCAGTTCCCAGAGCTGGCTCCGGGACTCGTAATGCTCCAGGTAGGCGTCCAAGGATTTCGCCATGTCCCCCAACCCCTCGGGCCGAAGGCGCATGTCCACCTTGAACAAATTACCGAGGGAGCTGGAGTCCTGCATGGAATGGATGATCCACTCGGCTAACTCGTTGTAATATTTCCTGGCTTCCTCGCCCTGGACCTTGGAAAGGGGGGAGGTTTCGTAGATGAAAAGGAGGTCCACGTCGGAGCAGTAATTGAGCTCATTGCCCCCCAGCTTGCCCATTCCGATGACCACGAACCTGCCATCCGGTTCCGGGATTCCGGATTTCGCCAGTTTTCCCTTCCCCGCCTCCAGGACCGTTTCCAGGAGCGCGTCGGCCAAGCCGGAAAGCTCCAAGGTGAGGCTCTTCACGTCGCAAAGGCCTAACAGGTCCCGCCCGCCGAGCCGGAGCATCTGGCGCCGCTTCACCCTCCTGGAGGCGTTCAGTTTCCCCTCGAAATCATCGATGGCTCCCGTTTCCCGCTCCAAGGTTTCCACCTGGCGTTCCTTGGAGAACCGCGCGTAGAGGCCGTCCTCGTCCAGGAGCCAGTAAAGCAGGCCCGGTTCCTGGTTGAGGATGGAGGCCAGGTAGGGGCTGAAGCCCAGGATTTTGGCCAGGACTTTCCGGGCCTGGGGGACCCGCGCGAGGTACTGGTAGAGTTGGGAGCGGTGGAAGGATT
The DNA here is from genome assembly GCA_963796105.1 of candidate division FCPU426 bacterium. Classification (GTDB taxonomy): domain Bacteria; phylum Oederibacteriota; class Muellerivitia; order Muellerivitales; family Muellerivitaceae; genus CAWCKJ01. The sequence goes on along the minus strand of CAWCKJ010000004.1, from coordinate 994,983 downwards.
TTTCCGCGTAGTCGGCGAACTGGGTGACCGCCAGGTCGGGATCGGGCGCCTCGGAAAACTCGGGAAGCATGAGGGGCAGGCACTCGGCCCAGGCCTCTCGGTCAAACGCGTTTTGGCTTAGGGCCGAAAGTTCCTTCCAAATTTTTGACGGATTCTTGAATCCATAGGGCTTGAGGACCCGCTGGATTTCGGCCTTAGGGGGCGCCTCGGGCGGGAGGAAGAAAGAAATAAGAGAAAAATCCATTTATTTCCTTAAATGAAATAGGTTTTTTGTAGTTGTCATTGCGACGAGTGTCCGCCGAATAGGCGGACGTCAACGAGGAAGCAACCCCAGTTTAAATAATCCTTTTCCTTGAATAAACTTATTGAAGAGCTGGGTCGCCTCTTTCCGCCGTCCTGATCCGCAAAGCGTCCGCGATCTGGGTGATGAATATCTTTCCGTCCCCGATTTTCCCGGTTCTAGCGGAGCGGGAAATGGCCTCCAGGATCTTTTCCTTCTCCTCGTCCCGGCAGACGACTTCCACTTTCAACTTGGGCAGGAACTCGATGGGGACCGAGTCACCTTTCAGGATTTCCTCATGCCCCTTCTGCTTGCCGAACCCCCTCACCTCCGTCACCGTCATTCCGCAGACACCCACCTTCACCAGGGCTTCCTTGACCCCATCCAGCTTGTGGGGCTTGATAATCGCTTCCACCTTGAACATGTCTTGCCTCCTTTTATCGCGGAAACCTAAGTTACATCTTTTTAACCGAGGGCACAATCAGGCAAAAGACATTTAGTGAGGCTAAAAAAAATTACTTCTTTAAACCGTGGGGCTTCGCACCGAAGTAAGTTGTTGGGTTTATAGCCTAAAAACGTTGAGGTTTTATTCTACTGTGTCTTTGTGGTTCTGTAAGAACCTGTGGTGAAAAATGATATCTGTTAGAAGTTCTTAGTGGGAATTAACCCACAGGACTCTCGCGAATTATTCGAATGAGGAATTATTTTTCCCAAATAACATAAACAACCCTCAATGAATGCCAGTCCGCGATTGGGTCGAGCGCCAGGCCCAAAGCTCCGTCACGCACACCATGACGTGGTACATCGAGCTTGCGGGAACCTGGCTGGGCTGACTCCTCCCGTCCGCGTCGAGGCGGTCGCCCCAGGTGCCCCTGGGTTCGCGGGTGAGATAGAATTTCATCAGGTTGGATTCGATCTGGTTGACCCGCTTGGTCCGGGCCGGTTCATCGACGTCCTTCCGCACCAGCCAGGCCTTGAGGGCTTCCGTTTGGACCCAGAGACGATGGGTAGGCTGGGTCAATTCCCCCTGGTCGCTCACCTGGTCATAGGCTAGTCCTGTCTTAGCGTTCACCCCGTACCGGTCGGCGAAACTCGCGATGGCCGTCATCAAGGCGGGATTCACGGCGATTTTGCCGGAGGCCCGGTTGAACAGCCAGGTCCATTCGTAATGGTGGCCCGGCTCCGCCAGAATCTTTCCCCCCTCCTGGATCGGCTTCCATTGGTTGTCGAAAAGCTCGCGCAGAACGCCGGTTTTAGCATCGATAACCGACTCTTCCATGCGTTTATAGAACTTCGAGACCTCATCGAGAAACCGGGAATCCTGCGTGGCCTCGTAGCAGAAAAGCATGCACTCGAACCAGTGCATGTTCGGGTTCTGGCGCAATAGGTCCTTTTCGTCCGCTGTTTGCCGGTACCCCCAGTGCGAGCCGGCTACCAGCTTGGCCTGGACCATGCGGAGGGTTTCCTCCACCAGCGACAGGGCCTCGGAATTTTTGGTCAGGCGGTAATAGGTGATCAGGCCCAGCACAATAAAGGCGGTGTCGTATAGATCGATCCGCGGGTCGAGGACGGAGCCGTCGCGGGAAAGCTGTCTCACCCAAGTGCCGTCCTTGCCCCGGCAGTGTTTCTTGATGTACTCATAACCCAGGCCGGCAATGCCGGCCGCTTCCTTGTTCCAACCCAACAACGCCGCGATGGAAAAGGAGTAAAGCTGGCGGCCCTGGACCCGGACCCTCTTGAAGGCAACGCTGGAGGAGCTCCCATCCTGGTTGAGTTCCTCCACAAAACCGCCCTTTTCCCTGTCCACGCCCCGCGCGGCCCATAGGGGAAGGGCTTTTTCTCTCATCCATGTCACCAGATCCATTTCACCCGATCCCATTACTCACTCCGTCGCTTATTATTTCTTCACCGGCTATTAGTCTACACTGACCACTTTTTACGTTGCTTCAATCGTAATGCGTCCACATCCGGATCACTTTAACTATCTTGCTTTCTTTCAGGATTTGATAAACCAGCCGATGGTGGATATTGATTCTACGGGAATAAGCGCCTTCAAAATCCCCAACCAGCTTCTCAAAGGGGGGCGGCTGCCCGTAGGGTATCTTCCGCCAATAAATCCAGGAGGTTTTGGACTTTGGTCCTTAAACCCGCCGTCGAGATTTTCTTCGCGTCTTTCAACGCTTGTTTCGTGTAGCGAAGCTTCCAATTTACCATTGGATCTTTTTGGAGAGTTTTGAGACGGGAGTTTTCAACCCTTTGCGGATGGATTCCCGCATCCCGGGAATGGATAACAAGTAGAGGGTTTCCTGGATGGCCCTCCAATCCTCCTCGGAAACAAGGATACCATTATTCCTTTTACCTGTGATTTGCACGGGTTCGTGGTTCTTCGCGGTCTGGTCCAGAAGTTTGTACAAATTGGCCCGGGCTGAGCTGGCAGTTAAAGTGGTCATGAAGTCCTCCATCTGTAACGTACCACATAACGTACGATTTGTCATTAGGAGGAATATTCTTCAGGCGGAAAAAACCCTTCTATCCAAACGGGTTGTATCCGGGCTTCTTGGTTAGGTTCTTCATGTTGTCCAGGATATCGGGCCTGTAAACCTTCTCAGGCCAATCCTCTTTGCTGACTTCCTCGAAAGCCACCGAGACCGACTTTTCATCGCACTTCACAATGGTGGTGACATCTTTCACGATCGCTTCCGTCAATTCAGCCTTCTGTTGATCCGACCTTCCTGGATAGAGCTTTACGATGACATGCGGCATTTTTTCTCCTCTCAGGTTGTTTTAACCCCCGTCTCCGCGGCCTGGGGCTTTTAGAAACTGAAGACCGCGCCGGCGGTTCCTGTGACCTGGCTGGGGCTTCCCGCCGCGAATGGGCCGGCCGTATCAATCAATTCCGATCCTCCGGACAGGGCGTCGTCATAACGCACTTCCAGCCTCATGAGGGTATTGGGGGTGAAATTATGCTCCACCGTGAAGGCCACCTCGCGGGCCTCGATGTCCAGGGCGTCTCGCGCGGCTACGGCCCCGTAGATGTGCAACAGGTTGAAGCTGTCCTGGACTTCCTCCAAACGCAGGGCCAAGGCCCAGTCCTTCTGCACCTGGCAGCGGATATAGAAGTCCAAGGTCCAGTAAGGCAGGTTATAGGCCAAATAAGACAAGGAACCGTCGGCGCTTTTCAAGGTCACTCCCCCATCCGGCAGGTCCTGGGCCCCCCACAACCCGTCGAATGCCAGCGACCATTCCGGGGTGGGCGACCAAGTCACGATGCCTTCCGCCGAATAACGGGCGTTTCCCTGGGCGGAGGCGCTGCCGGCGGTGGCTCCTGGCCCCGCAATCCCGTTCAAGACGATGCCCCATTCCTCGTTGGGCTTGATGTTGGCCTGCAGGCCGTAGGTTTTCCCCCAATCGTAGAAGGCGGTGTCGCCGGAGTGGTTCCAACCGTCCGCGACGAAACCGCTGAGATTGAACTGGGAGACGGGGGCGTAATTCGCGCTGATGCCCTCGTACCAATAGGGGATGGCGTACTGGAAACTCAGGGAGCGGGTGTAGTTCCAATTGCTCTTGCTCTCAATTACCTCGTTCCCCATCCAGGTGACCAACCGCCCGGCGTTGAACATCCATTCCCCCGGGTTGTAGGAAACATAAGCCTGCAAAACGTCGAGTCCGGGGGTCGAGAGCCCTCCCACCGCGCCGTTGGGAAAATCCGCCAAGGTCAAATGGGCGCTGCCCTCACCCTGCGTGGCGGTAAATACGGCTTCCGCCATGCCGAGCGCGAAACTGTCGTCGGCTTGGCTGTAAAAATAAGCGCCTCCGTTCCCGGCACCGGGAACGTTGTTGGAAGCGTTGGTGAAGTTGTAACTGTAAAAAGCGTCCACCATCCCGCCCACCGTGACTTTGGGTCCAGTAATGGCCGGCGTCGGGACCGCCGTCGCTACTGCCGCGTATCTCGGGGCCGGCGCCGCGGCCGGCGATTGGGCCGCGGGCATCGGCGGGGGAGGCGGAAGATTGAGATCATTTGTTTGAGCAAATACCGGACCCAGAGTCCCCGCGAAAACGAATAACGGCAGGCAGGTGAAAAGCTTGATCGGCTTTCTCATGACGCTCTCCTTATTGGTTATAAAATTTTCTTAAAGCTGACAATTGGCCCTCATGACTTGCTTTGTGGACTGTTGATAATAAAGGTTCTAATCGGGCTGAAAGCGCCCGGTTCAAGGGGCGAAAGCCACCACTCGGTTATTGGAAGTATCCGCGACATAGCAGGTGGTTCCGGCCGAATTCACGGCCACGCCGATGGGTCCCTTGAACTGTCCCGGCCCGGAACCGAAACTTCCATAGGTCTTCACCCAAGTCCCTGTGTTGGTAAATTTCAAGATACTGCCGTTGCCATAGTCCGAGACATAGATGTTCCCGTTCCCGTCCGCCGCCACGGCAACGGGGTCCATTTCATTCCATTGGGTGACCGGCGCGCCGCTGCCGGTGTATTTCATGATCGCTCCCTCGCTATTTGACCCCCCCGTTGAATCGGCCGCGTAAACGTTCGAGGATCCGTCGACGCATATGCCGTAAGTATTGTTCATATTGGACCATTGGGTGATGGGGTTTCCCGTTGAGGTTACTTCATAGATGTCTTCGTCGTCGCTCACATAAACGTTTCCCCCCGAAGCCACGGCCACGCCCCGGGGCGCGAAATAAGTCCCGCCCCATTTCCCGAGGTAGGTCCCGTTGGGGTCGAAATACTGGACCCGGTCGTTCGAGGCCATGTATTCCGCGGTATAAACCGTGGTTCCCGCGGCATTCACGGCGATCCCCCAAATCCCGTAGAATTGTCCGGTCCCCGAGCCGCTGGCCCCCCAATGCGTAACAGGCGACCCCGCGGAGGTGAACTTTTGGACGTTCTCGTCGGTCTCGTCGGTCACATAAACGTAGCCGTTCACGTCAACGGCAATCCCGTAGGGCGTGGTGACGCTCCAGGAAAGAAGGGTGGGAATAGGCGTCGGGGTGGCGGTGAGAGTGGGGGTGCTGGTGGATGTGAAAGTCGGGGTATAGGTGTTGGTGATAGTGGGGGTGTTCGTCGGGGTGTAAGTCCGAGTAGGGGTGAAGGTATTGGTGGGGGTGTAGGTATTCGTGAACGTATAAGTCTGGGTGGGGGTGTTGGTCTTCGTAAAGGTGGGAGTTATGGTGGGGGTATTGGACCCAGTGAAAGTGTATGTGAACGAATAGGTTGGGGTGAAAGTTTTGGTATTCGTGGGAGTCGGCGTGGATGTGGGAGTGAAAGTGAAGGTCCCGGTATTCGTGGGGGTCAAGGTGAAGGTTGGCGTGTTTTGCACGCAGTAACTGGCATAAAGAGACAAGGTATCGGCCACCGTGATTCCCCCGGTGGGATAATTGGCCGGGAACCCACCCCATGAATAGGACACATAATACGAGGAACCCCCGGATTTATAGGCCGCCTGGGTGGAGGATTGGACCTGGCAGGCGATCCAATAGGTACCGGGAATCAAAGTGACAGGTGAAACAACACATTCGTTCCATCCAGTGACGGCGGCCTGGGCTGGGGCTGCCACCACCAAGGTGCCGGGGGCTCCCCCGTTATCCGAGTAAAGGGCCAGTTGGATCTGCTGGGTGGGGTTGTTCCCGAGATAGACCGAGAGACTTTGGATAGCGGCGTATTGGGTAAGGCCGATCTGGCTGGCCACCAGGAACCCGGCGCCGTTCGCGAACAGGCTCACACCAGCCTGGGTGTTGCCAGCCTGCCCAGGGAAGGGGCAGGTGACAGGAGTTACATCATTGGGAGACGTAGGGTTCTTCTTGTTCGAGCAGGCCGCGGGGTTGAGGGCCCAGAGGACCAAAAATAAAAGGGGAATTCCAAAAACCAATTTGGCGGATCTCATGGATATTATTCCTTCCGAATTAAAGAACGACTCTTTTTCACAACGGCCAAATCATGGGTGAATTTTACCACTTCGCTTCCCTATTGGACAAAATCTATCCGGTCTCTTTTTAAAACATGAAAGAAATCACCCCTTTTTCGTTATGGTTTTAATTATTACCTGAATTTTGCGCCTAATAAAAAAACCATCTAGGAAACCATTATAGGATAAGGGTTGCGAAGCCAACTCATCCTAAAAGAGGGTCCCCCAGATGGTGAAACGTCAAGATACGCCTCAGAAATCAAACCCGCAAGTCCAGAAAAAAGCCAATCGAAACGGGAGAATCGCGCCCAAGATTACGGCCAATACTCCCGTAGGTATTTGCGAAGACCGCCTAACAGCTTTTGGCGGATTGTTGGCATTGGCGAAGATGTTCGACCTTCTTGATTTTGAGCGGGAATTCAAAAAACACTATGCCGCACCTAAACGCCTTCCGAATTTGGGCCACTACCGGATGGTAAGCGGCATCCTAATGCTTCTTTTCATCGGGTTCCAAAGACTTGGCCATTTTGCCTACCTGCGGGGTGAGGTCATGCTGTGCGGTTTACTGCGGGTTCCCTTGTTGCCGGTAGTGACAACTTTTTGGAGATACCTGAGGTCGCTGGGGATCGGGCAGTCGGCATCGTTGCTGAATCTGAGTGGGGCGTTACGGGCCAAGGTTTGGGGACAGGTGAAATATGCCCCCAAGAAGGTGGAGATCAACATCGATACCACCACCGCAACGGTCTACGGAAATATCGAGGGAAGCCGAAAAGGATACAACCCCAAGCACCGGGGCAAGAAGGGACTGAGGCCCATTCTGTGTTTTCTCCAGGAAACCCGGGAATATTTGTGCGGAACCCAAAGACGCGGAACCACCCTTAGTTCTGAGGAAGTGGCCCGCCAAATTAGACAATTCCGGCGACTCTTGCCGTCCTGTGTCCGGACGATTCTGGTGCGCGGTGACGGTGAAATGATCGGCTGGGAAAGCGTGAAAGCCTGTGAAAAAGAAGGGTTTTCTTTCATCTTCGGGAACAAGCGGCATGACCCGCCTTTCACGAAAAAGGGTTGGTACCGCCATGGAGAACACGAATACAACGAATGTGTCCATCAACCCATAGGCTGGCAACAACCAGTCCGGTTTGTGGCGATGAGGACGCTGGATGAAAAAGCGCGGGAGAAACAATTGAGCCTTCCTGAAATGGAAGGATATGTCTACCGAATCTTCGCGACCAACTGTCTGGGAGCACCCCATCGGGTGGTTGAGGAATACGACCTGCGCGCGGATGTGGAAAACCTGATTGGTGAGGCGCAACGGGAGGGGTTATTAGCAATTCCCTCTAAGAGTTTCCAAAGCCACCATGCTTTTTTCCAGATCGTGATGCTGGCTTACAACCTCTGGAGGTGGATGAAACTAATGGTGGGCCATTGTGGAAAAGAAAAGCGACCGGGAAAGAAGCCACAGGAGAAGGAACAGATCACCATGCCGGACCATACCCTTCGGATCGCACGTTTGAAGATGCTCTTTGTAGCCGCCCGAATCCAGTATCACGGCCATCGGGATGTGGTGAGGTATTCAATCCATGATGATAGGACAGCGGGCCTATTGGGTTTCCTCAAATACCTTGATCGAAAACGATTGGAAAGACCCAGGGCGGCCTAGAAGTGGCTTGGTGCAAAAAATTCTTTGCACATAAGTTCACTTCTGATGAAAATGGCCACTGTCGGGTCCCGATTCAGGCCGATCTGGCCACGGAATCGGTAAACTCGGTGCAAAATTCAGGTATTAACTCCGCGTCATGGGAGAATGGTAGGAAAGGGGGTGTAAATTTACTTGCCTAATCCTACGAATCTTTAGCCTGATTTGCTGATGAAGCCTCTTTTCTCGCGAAATCCACCGTATCAGTTCCTGTTACTTCTGAGTGCTGACATTTCTGGCCAGTCACCCGAAGCTTTAGCGTAGGGTGAACCTGTCACCTGAAGATTTAGCATAAGGCAAAGCCGGGGTTTTCCGCGAAGGTGGAAAAACGTTTGATTTTCCAAAATTCCGAAAACCACATAAAAATTTTGATATATCGGAATTTAGACTGGTCATGGATAATGTTTCAAAGCTGAAAATACGGGCCGTACATATTTAAGGGGGCTGCTATGAGGTCTAAAACCATTTGGTTCTTTGTTTTTTTTATCCCCGTCACGGCGGTCCTGTTTAGTTCCTGCAGTAGTAACAGTTCCACCCCCACCCAGCCCCCGGGCAACGCATCACCGACCCACACTTCCACGGCGACCAACTCACCGACCGTCACTTTGACGCCGACACAAACCAAAACCCCGACGTTTTCAATGACTCCCACTTCGTCCCCCACAGCTACGCTTTCAGCTACGCCGACAATCACTTCAACCCCGACTATCACCCACAGCCCGACGGCGACCCCGACAACGTGCGTGACCGTCACTATCCCGGACTCCAACCTCCTGAACGTCATCAAACTGGCTCTGGCCACTTCTTCCAACCAGATTACGGACTGCCAATTGGCCACCCTCAAGAATTTGAACGGCGACAGCCAAGGCATCACGAGCCTGGAGGGCCTTCAATATTGTTCCGGGGTGACATCGCTTAGTTTTTATAGCAATTCGATCACCGACCTCACACCGATCAAGAACCTGACGGCCCTGACACATCTGACCTTGACTGCCAATCCCATCGGCTCCGTCACGGCCTTATCCGGCCTGACAAACCTTACCCAACTTTATATGGGGGGCTGCCAAATCAACAGCATTACACCCTTATCCGGCTTGACGAACCTCGCTTTTATCGATGTGGACAATAATCAAATCAGCGACCTCTCCCCGGTATCTTTTATGACGAACCTCACCAGCCTTTATGTCTATTCCAATCAAATCAGCGATCTCTCCCCCATATCCGGGATGACCCAGTTGGTCAATCTATTCCTGTCCAACAACCAAATCAGCAATCTTTCACCGTTATCCACCCTGACCAACCTGACCTTCCTGCGTTTGGACGGCAACCTCATCAACAATATCTCCCCTTTATCCACCCTGACGCAGCTTACGTCGCTGGATTTGAGTTCAAACCAAATCAGCGTCATTACGGTTTTGTCCGGCCTTACAAAACTCAATTGGCTGGTTTTGTCGTCCAATCTAATAACCGATTTGTCCGCTTTGGTTTCCAACACCGGCCTGGGGCCGAACGCCGCCCAAATCTTCGTGACAGGTAACCCCTTGAGCGCGGCGGCCACCAACACCCAAATACCCGCGTTAAAAACCGCAGGATGTCAGGTGACCAACTGAGAGTTTTCTGTGCCTAAAACGGATTTTTTCCTCATCAATGTTCTTTTGAAGCTTATACCCCATGAATTTTAGGTATTTTCTTAACTGAGACCCTGTCCCACATTTCCATAAGTCAGAAAAGACATGTGGGACTATACCGTTTCAATTGGCTTATTTAGAAAGTCGCCATGTGAGGGAATCGGATTTTGTTTGTAATTCTTCGGAGTTGTTTTTTACGCCTTTACCCAATAGTTTTGTGGTTTTTAGCTGAGACTCTGAGTCCCTGTGCCGATTTACCATAAAACAGTTAATGAAATCGGTACTATACCAGCCTCTTTAAAAGCTTCACTGATGGCTGGCATGTGGTGAAACCTGATTTTTTGCACAAAAACGTTCCCTTTTTACCTGTTTTGCCCACCGAATTCTCAGAAATTCCTAATTTTGAGTTACTACTTCAAAGAGTCATTGCCTAATTTAGAATTCAGGAATATGTTTTATTTTTACACTATTATAAGTGAGTCAAAGTATTTATTCGTAGCTGTTAAAGAGACTTTCAAGTCAAAATATTCTCGAGTTTATATGCTTATGCACAAAGTGACCGTGCTGTAATGGGTTTTGCTAAGGCACATGCGGTCAAAGCACGGTGAAATAAGGAATCGGGATCATGACGACGGTTGAACCGATAGGCATATTCACTTAGATACCGGCCTAAATACTTAGCATCAACGCCATGATGAGTTCCAATGATCCAGGCCTTGGCGTTGGAAATGAACCGGTGTACCCAGGGCAACCAACTTTCCAACTCTTTCGGGTCATTGGCCATCACCCGGTAGTCTGCCTCCACTCCTTTGAGTTCACGCAAGGCTGGCGAAGCATCTGTGTTGAGGAAAGAGCCTTTTTCCATAGTCTGATTCACGAATTCCTGGCTCTCCCACTTGGTTTCCATAGCTACCTTCACCTTGGCAAAACCCGCTTTTTCCTTCTTGCAACCATTCTCATCCACCCATTCCTTGCTTTCCACCGCCACCAAGACTTCCACTTGGTTTTCCTTGGCCTTTTTCCCAAAAACCGCCCCATCCAACTCAATGACGCCCTTTAGAGTATAGCTTTCGTCCTTTTGCCTAAGACCTTCCCGGATCTTATGCAATAGAAGCCATGCCGAATGATCCGAAAGATTTAAATGCCGCTTCAGTTCCAGGGCCGAAATACCCCGTTTGCCCTGCATCATCAAACTGATGGCCCTGACCCAGGTTAAAAGAGGCAGCTTGGAGCTTTCAAAAATCGTCCCGGCGCGAAGCCGAAGACGTTTCCGGCAATAGTCACATTCCCTCACTTCAGGCTTGGCCTGGTGTTGCCAGAAGCTTTCGCCCTCACATTGGGGACAAACAAAGTCTTTCCCGCCGAAACGGCATCTCCACACCCATTGGCGGGCTTCTTCTTCCGTGTGGATTTTCCTCAGAATTTTAATGCTTTTCATCCGCTGGTAGCTCATGTACCACCTCCCGTAGCGGACAGTATACCTATGTATTCCTTTATTTCAAGGGTCACTTAATACAGAAGCATGCGAGTTTAAAATAGTATAAAATAATTTCTCTTAATTAATGAAATGAGTTAAGTAATGTCATCAAATCGGAAAGATAAATTTAAGTTTAATAAATATGATAGTGTCGGCGCAGCCGCAGCTGAAGATGATAAAGAATTTCTCTTAAATTGCTTTTATGATAATGGTGATATTCAAACACTTATAAATTGTTCTGATAACAAATGTATCGTTGTTGGAAGAACCGGTGTTGGTAAATCCGCATTATTAATAGAATTGAACCAAAGAGAACATTTCACCGTATTATTAAATCCAGATGAACTTTCATTTAGATATTTAGCCGATTCTGAATTTTTGCAGACTTTAGAATCAATAGGTGTGAATTTAAGTTTATTTTATAAATTATTATGGAAACATATTATTTGTGTCGAAATGATAAAAATGAAATTTAAAATGCGAACGGAGAAAGATCAAAATGATTTTTTATCGACATTTCTTTTACTTTTTAAAAAAGATAAAAAGAAAGAAAGAGCGTTAGATTATTTACGCCAATGGGGTGAATCATTTTGGCAAACAACAGAGCATCGTGTAAAAGAAGTAACGGAAAAATTAGAATCAGATATTAACTCAAAAATAGGCGCTGAATTATCAAAACTAAAAACTTCAATAGAAGCTCAAAATTCTTTTGCGGTAGAAACTAAATCTGAAGTTCTTCATAAAGCCCAAAAAGTTATCGATCAGATCCAAATTGCCGAATTAAATGAAGTAGTTCAAATATTAACGGATGAATATTTCAATGACTGTTTGCCAAGACACTTTGTTGTTATTGATAAGTTAGATGAGGATTGGGTTGATGACAAATTAAGATTTAAACTAATAAAAGCATTGATAGAAAATGCACGTGATTTTTCACGGGTCCCTGGCTTAAAAGTAATTATTGCTTTAAGACAAGATTTACTGGAAAGGGTTATTAGATTAACCCGAGAAGTTGGTTTTCAAGAAGAAAAATATAGAAGTTTTTTTCTAAATATCCGCTGGTCAGATAAACAACTATTAGAATTATTGGAATTAAGAATAAGAAAACTTATAAGTCATAGATATAAAAAAAGTGATGTTTCATGGATAGATATATTTCCAAAACATATCGTAAAAATCCCAATTGATGAATATCTGGGTAGGATGACATTAAATAGGCCAAGAGATATTTTGGAATTTTTTAATTATTGTCACTCTTGTCCTAAATAAAGGCCTAAAAAAAGACGCCTCCGATTGAAGTAGAATTGGGTTTGATGACAGCCCAAAGCAACGGTTACCAGCCGTCGCTACTTCAAACATACGGAGGCGCTTTTTTATGGTACCACCAACCAGTCTATTTGCCCAAGTGTTGAAACTCGTAGACCGAACCGCTTTTGAGCGAATCGTGCGAGAGATTGAAGCCGAAAAGCACTCCAAGGGATTCAGTTGCTGGGATCAGTTTGTTTCCATGCTTTTCTGCCAGATGGGAGCAGCCCATTCCTTGAGGGAAATCTGTGGCGGCCTCAGTACGGCCCTTGGGAAATTGACCCACTTGGGTCTTTGCAAAGCTCCCACTAAATCCACCTTGGCCTATGCCAACACCAAGCGTTCTTGGCGGGTTCAACAAAAGCTTTTTTACCATTTATTATCGAAGTGCCAGTTGTTGGCGGCCACCTCAAAAAGAAAATTCAGGTTTAAAAATCCTCTTTATAGCCTGGATTCCAGCACCATCGACCTTTGTTTGTCAGTGTTCGACTGGGCGAAATTCCGTAGAACCAAAGGGGCCATCAAACTCCATCTTCTGCTGGACCATCAGGGGTACTTGCCCTGCTGGGGACTCGTAACGGAGGGAGGCACGCATGACGTGAAGGTGGCCCAAAAGCTCGATTTTCCAGTGGATTCAATCGTGGTGATGGATCGGGGGTATGTGGATTTCTTTCTTCTGGCCCGATGGACATTCCAAGGCGTGTGGTGGGTGACCCGGGCCAAGATCAACATGGCCTACGAGGTGGTGAAAAGCCTGACGGTTCCGAAAACGGGCAACGTCCTGAAGGACCAGGTGATACGGTTGACGACGTTTCGGTCACATGAAGCCTACCCTAAAGAGATGCGACGGGTGGTGGTATGGGACGAAGACCAGAAGCGGGAGTTGGTGTTCCTGACCAACCACATGGGTTTTGCCGCCTCGACGGTGGGTGCCATTTACAAGGAACGTTGGCAGATCGAGTTGTTTTTCAAGGCTCTCAAGCAGAACCTCCGGGTAAAAACTTTTGTGGGTACCACTGAGAATGCCGTTCAGACGCAGATTTGGACAGCATTGATTGCCATGCTACTGTTGAAGTTCCTTCAATTGAAGAGCCGGATCGCCTGGAGTTTATCCCACTTGGCTGCCATGCTACGGATGAACCTGTTGACCTATCGTGATTTGTGGGCCTGGTTGGATGCACCGTTCCTAGTGGCGAGACTGGAACCCTTGGAAAAGCAGATGGAATTAATACATTCTTAATTTGGACAGCATCAGGACGAAAGAGGGGGGCTTATCCCAGAAAATTCACGAGCCTGTCCTAAATCGCTTGTTTTCCTGGGAGGTTCAAAGACAAATAGGTTTATCTAGGACAGCAGTGAATTATTGTATTGAAGCTTCCTTAGGTAATCCTGAAATTAGCGTAGCATCGATAAGAATCGCAGAAGCAAAATATTCCGAATCGCGTTTTCGTTCTCTTGCGGACGAATGGTTCGGTGATTACCCGCAACTGCTATTTTATGCGGCGAAAATTCTAAAAGGACGTTCAACATTTTTTATTGCTTTGGAAATTACAGATGAGCAAATCCTTGATTTGTGTTTGGAAATCGCAGTGAATGATATAGCTCGAAGTGATTTATTGTATGGAAAAGCACGTGAAGTTGTTGAGGAAAAAATAAAACCCGCTGAATTTCGTTCTGAAATTTTGAGCGTTTTTTATAAAGTCGGACTTATTGGGATAAAAATATCAAGTCTCACTTCAGTTGCTTGGTCATTTCGCTCTGAAAGTTTAATAAGAAGCTCGGAAATTTCCGAAGGCACAAAAATACATATCTGTCCGGTATTTTACAGAGTATTAAGCATTTCAGAGAGAGCCATATAATTTTATTCGGAGAATGGTTGAGGATTTCCGATGATCGGAAAGCAAGCCAGCATAAGAAATTAGGAATTAAAACCCGCTTATCGGATTAAGGCTCGCTTTTTGGGGGGCCGCCCGGGTCTTCGGGGCCGTACTCAAACTGGACACCCAGGCATTTTTCGATCATTTGGAAAAGTTCCTCCTCCCGGAACGGCTTTGGGAGAAACCACTCGACGCCGTATTCCTTCAGCTTGTTGCGCTCCTCCTCGAAAACGCTCGCGCTGACGGCCACGATCACGGTTTGGTTTCCCGCCTGGTGGGATTTGATGAGCCGGGCGGCCTCGAAACCGTCCATCACCGGCATCCCCAGGTCCATGAAAACAAGCTGGGGTGACCATTCCCCGAACACCGCGACCGCCTCTTTCCCGTCGGAGGCTCCCCGGACCTGGAAACCGACCCGTTCCAGCATCAGCCTCAGCAACAGCAGGTTATCCGGCTTATCGTCGGCCACCAGGACCCGGTAAGGACCCTGGCCGGCCCTGATCCGGACCACCGGAAACGACTCGCGGGGTTTAGACACGGCGCCCAAATCCTCGTTCTCCTCGAGGACCACCTCCGCCTTGAAACAACTGCCCGCTCCCGCCTCGCTCTTGAGGGTGATGTCCCCGCCCATCAGGCGGGCGAAATGGCGGCTGATGGTAAGCCCCAGGCCCGTCCCTTCCTTCCCTGCCGCGCCGGGCGAGTCGCCCCGCTGGAAAGTATGGAACAATTTTTCCTGGTCCTTGGGGGTGATCCCGATGCCGGTATCCTCCACTTCGCAAACCAGGCGGATCTTCCCGCTGCTTCCGCCAGGCTCGCGGCGTGTGCCGATCCGCCAGGTGATCCTTCCCTTATCCGTGAATTTGACCGCGTTGGAAAGGAGGTTCAGGAAAATCTGCCGCAGTTTGGCCTCGTCGCCGGTCACTTGGCGGGGCAAGCCCGAGGCGGCCTCGGTCCGGAATTCCAATTTCTTCTCCCAGGTCCGGGCCCTCATCAGTTCCGAGACTTCCTTGATGACACTCAGTAAATGGAATGGGTGGTTTTTCAACTCCAAGCGCCCGGTTTCAATCTTGGCCATTTCCAATACGTCGTTGATGAGTTCCAAAAGGCGCGCCCCCGCCTGGTTGACGATTCCCAGGTATTCCTTTTGCTGGGGGGTCAAGGAGGTGTCCCGATCCAGGAGCTGGGAATAACCGAGAATGGCGACCATGGGGTTCCGGATCTCGTGGGAGATGTGGGCCAGGAAGCGGCTCTTGGCCTTGGTGGCGGCCTCGGCGGATTCCTTGGCGATGCGGAGTTCCTGCGCCTTCACCTTTTCGGTGATGTCGTGCGCCGTCCCGAGGATGCCGACCACCCGGCCCTTCGAGTCCTTTAAGGGGACCTTGTTGGTCTCCAGCCAGGCGAACTGCCCGTCCTGGCGGGTCAGCGGCTCGATGATGCCCAGCTTCGGGTTCCCGCTTTCCATCACCTCGCGGTCGTCGGCCCGGAAACGGTCAGTTTCAGCCTTCGGCCAACCCATCTCGAAGTCGGTCCTGCCAACGACCTCCGACGGGTTTGATTTCCCAGCCGACTCCGCGAAATACTTGTTGCACCCCAGTATCACCGAATTCCGGTCCTTGACGAAAACCAGCCCCGGGAAATGGTCCAGCACCATTTGAAGCCACTGCCCGGATTTGGCGGTCTCCTCCTCCTGCCGCTTGCGTTCCGATATGTCCCTGAAGAATCCCTCGATGCCGATGGGTTTGCCCTTGCCGTCACGGACGACCCGGGCCGTGGAGGATACAAACATAGGGCTTCCATCCTTCCGTTTGAGGGTGGTTTCGAAATTCCGGAAAATCCCATGGTCCATCAATGCATTCCATACCCGGTTTTTGTCCTCTGGGTCCGCGTAGAAGTTTTTCCTCATATCCGCCAGGCAGATTTCCTCCAAGGAATCAACTCCCAACAGGCTCAAGGCGGAGAAATTTGCCAGAATGATATTTCCTTCCATGTCCGTGCGGATGAACCCGTCCTGCATGTTATCGATGATCGAGCGGTAAACATCCTCGCTTTCCGGGTGGCGGATGGCAGGATGCTTTCGCGCTGGAGTCCGCGATTGGGGAGGACGGTATCCAGGCTTGGGACGGCGGGCTTTCGGGCTTTTTCCCGTTTTTGGGCGGGGGATGGCCTTTTTCCTATGCTGTTGTTTTGGCTTATGACGCTGGTTCATGGATTGTGACTCCCGGACCGCCAAAGCGGTTGGATGGGTTCACCTAGGCCTTAAAAAGCTAGTATAAACTCCGCGAATAGCGTTGGATACCCGTGAAAAACCAATATCCACCACATGCCAGCCTTCCATTTAGATTTAAAAGTGGCTGGTATCGTACCGATATCATTAATTTCTATATGAAAATCGGCACAGGGACACAGAGACTCAGCTAAAATCTTAATTTATTGGAAGAATAACTCCCCATGAGATTAGGTTAACGAACAAGTGAGCTGGTTTTCCGGTGGAATATCTCGGCTGAGCGGCGGGTTTTGGTAGAAATGTGGGCGGGTTATCTCCCATGTCGCCGGAAAAACCGGCCTCTTGCCAATTTAGTTTACCGGGTTATCCCCTTCCCTACACATGCAACCGGGACTGTCACCAGGTTATCCCGGGTTACCGTCGAAAATGACACCAGGTTATCTCAGCCTGTCACCAGGTTATCTCGGTTTACCGGCGAAAATGTGGGCGGTTTATCCTCGTATTCCCGGAGCCGGATTGTGCCACTTCGGGGCGATTGTGCCAAACCCGGTAAAACCGAGTGGCACAATTGGCACAATCCAGTGGCACAATGGCACAATCGGTTGGCACAATCAAAAACGGTTATTAAAACGGATAAAAAACTCCAATAAAACCACAGTTTTTCTGACACCGGCTTATTGGCGCCCAATATCTTGGCGCCAACACACCCAAATCACATGCTTCGCCTTGTGGGCTCAGCATAGGGGCATCTTGGCCGAATGTGCCACTTTTCGGGGATTGTGCCACTTCGAAGCGATTGTGCTGGTGTGCGCCCCAAACCTTGGACAGTTTTTACTCCAAGTTGAGAATAGGTTTTCCGGCGATTGGTTTGAGTGACTTTAAAGCCTCGAACTCCTCAGGCGGCATGTAGCCGATAGAAGAATGCAACCGTTTTTTGTTATACACCTCCTCGATGAAGTATGGAAGTCTTTGAAGCACTTCCTGATAAGTTTCGTAATTGAATAGATGCACCTCCTCATATTTCAAGGTTTTGAAAAAGGATTCCGCATTTGCATTGTCGTAAGGGTTGCCTGTCCTGGACATGCTGATCCTTAATCCTTTGGACTCAAGCAGGGCCACGTAATCCCAGCAGGCATATTGCACCCCTCTGTCTGAATGGTGGATGCATCCCGGAAGAGGATTCCTTTCCTCTAAAGCCATGCGTAAAGCCGAAAGCGACAACTCCCGATCCAGTCTCTTGGAAACCGCCCACCCGATCACCTTTCTGGAAAAACGATCCAGAATGGCCGCCAGATAAACAAAGCAAGTGAGGATTCGGATATAGGTAATATCCGCCACCCACACTTGATTGACAGCAGTTTCTGCCACCCTTTCCAAGAGGTTGGGGAACACCGGCAGGTCGTGATTGGATTGGGTGGTTTGGATCTTGAACCTTTTCCCCCAAATAATAGGGTAAAGACCGTATTTCCTTACCACCCGCCGAATCCGTTTGGCGTTAATCCTTAATCCCTCCCGTAAAAAGTGGTGGTAGAGCCTCCGATAGCCGTAGTAGGGGAAGGTCAATCTCACCTGCTCGATTCGGTTCTTTAAGTCCAAATCTCTTTGTTCCTGAATCTCCGGTTCACTTTTAAGTGCAGAATAATAGGTACTTCGAGGAAGCCCCATCATTTGGCATCCTCTTGAAATTGAGCCAAATTCCTTGAGGTGATCACGGAGGTATCGAGCTTTCTCTGGTTTTCCGCGTATTTTTGGAATTTTTTTAAAAGGTCTATCGCCATGATCAATTCCCCAATCTTGGCTTTGAGTTTCTCATTCTCTTTTTCCAATATTTTTTCGTGAAGGGAAGGTTTTTCAACCAAGGTTCCTTGGCGATATTTATCGCGCCAACGGGTTATAACGCTTGGATTGAGCTGGTATTGACGAGCAGCTTCATTGAGCGATAGGCCAGTTTCTACCTCGTGGACGACTTGTTCTTTGAAATCAATACTGAACTTCCGTCTTATTTTACCCATTTGGAAATGCTCCTTTGGGGGGTTACCCCTTGAGCCGTTTCCCTATTCTCTATTTTTTGCTTCAACTGTCCAACTTGTAGGGCGCGTTCCATGCCAAACCGTCAAATCTCGAAACCTGCAGGCAGGAATGTGGGCGGAAAACCAATATCCACCACATGCCAGCCTTCCATTTAGATTTAAAAGTGGCTGGTATCGTACCGATATCATTAATTTCTATATGAAAATCGGCACAGGGACTCAGAGACTCAGCTAAAGTCTTAATCTATAGGGGCAGTTAAGGCCTATTGAACTTGGGTTTCCGGCGGAATATCCCTCCTAAAGACGGGTGTCGACGGAAATGTGGGCGGTTTATCTCCCATTCCGACGGTACTGTCGACGGGTTATCTCAGCTTACCGGCCTATGCCGACGGTACTGTCGACGGGTTATCTCGGCTTACCGGCCTATGCCGACAGGAGCCCGACCTTTCCGGCAAGGCGTCCGGCAGGTAGACCGCCTATTCCGACAGGGGGCCTCCCTTTCCGACAGCCCAGGCAAGTACCACATCGAGGTGATGAACAAAAGCGGAACGCAAAATAAGGAAGTCGTCATCCATTGAAGAATAGGGTTTAGGTTTATTGCCCCACCAAAACCTTGATTGTCTGCTTGGCAATGATCTTCCCTGTCAGGTCCTTCTGTTCCACCTTGGCGATGTAGAGCCCGCTGGCGATTCCCGCGGCGTTCCAGGTCACCCGGCTCGTTCCCCCGGCGCCTTTGAGTTCCGTCACCAGCTCTCCCGACAGGTCGTAAATCCTCACCGTCAGGTTCACGTTTGTCGCAAATCCTTGGAACTCCACCTGGCTGAAACCACCGGTTAAGGGGTTCGGATAAGCCCACACTTTCGGCACCGTCTGTTTCGGGTTGTTCAGCACCATCACCGATGTCACGATCACCGTCTCCCCGCCTTTTCCATCGGTGGAGTGCACCTCGATGAAGTATTTCCCGTTGGGTACCACCGCCCCGCTTGAAGCGTACCCTGTCCAGATGGCTGTGACACCGTTATTTGTCGTAATAATCAGGTTCCCGTCTGTCGGCGATCCCGGCTCCAACACCGTCCCTGACAGCTTCACCCCCGTAATCACCGTCCCTTGAGGGTCCTCCACCACGCTGTAGAGCGTGTCCACGATCTCCCCAGCCTCGTTGTAAATGTCGATCGTCACCTTCTCCAACGACCTGCTCACCACCACGTTCAATACCACGCTCTTATCCACCCCGAAGGAATCGACATTGTCCACTTTCACGTAATAATCACCATTGGGCACTGGGTTCCCGTTCTGGTCCGTCCCGTTCCACACCGTGATCTGGGTGTTCTGGTCATATATCAGGATGGGGTCATTCATTCCATTAATCAGATCCCCGTTCTTCAACTGCAGGTCCACCAAGGGCTGGGAATATTGGGTCACCAACAGGGTCTTGACCAGTTCCCCCGCCTCGTTATACACCCCGATCTTCACCGTGTAGCTCCCTGTCACCATTAATGTGGCACAGGAACTCAATGGTGAGATTCCCGGATAGTTTAAGACCGCGCAGTTCACAATGGGTCCCGCGGGCGTGAAGCTGTTAATCGAGACTGTATAAGTCAATTGGTAGCTTCCAGGGATAAGGGTGGGCAATGTCCAGTTCATCATGGTCACCCCGCCTGAAACGGTGGTTACGGCCGATGTTCCTGCTGGTGAGACCCCGAAGGCCGTGAAAGTGCAGTTGGGAGGCAGTTGGTCCTGCACCACTACCCCGGGAGCGTTGGCGTTAGAAACATTCACATTCAAGGTATAGGTCACCATATCCCCCGAGGAACCTGTTGATTCCGACTCCTGTTTCTGCAAGGCCAATACCGCGGCAGGCGTGGGGGTGGGAGTGAAGGTCGCCGTGGGGGTAGGTGTCAGGGTATTGGTATTAGTGGGTGTATTCGTGGCTGTAAGCGTATTCGTGGGAGTGGAAGTGTTAGTAGGCGTCCTGGTGGGAGTAGGAGTAGGCGTATTGGTAGGAGTATTGGTGTTAGTCGGGGTGTTGGTATTGGTGGGGGTATTGGTGGCCGTATAAGTCTTGGTGGGAGTAGAGCTGTTGGTAGCGGTGGGGGTATTAGTGGGCGTGTTGGTGTTGGTCAGGGTATTGGTGGGAGTAGGGGTCGGGGTATTGGTTGGCGTGTTAGTGGGGCTATAGGTATTCGTGGGCGTGGAAGTCTCCGTTGGAGTGTTGGTGTTGGTGGGAGTGTTAGTGGGTGTTGGAGTGGGGGTATTAGTCGGCGTGTTCGTGGGTGTGTTGGTGTTAGTGGGGGTGGAAGTGTCGGTAGGGGTATTGGTGTTTGTATAGGTGAAAAGAGGCGTGTCAGTGGAGGTATCGGTTGGAGTAGGTGTTGGCGTGGATGTCGGCGTGTCCGTGAATGTCGGTGTCGGGGTATTAGTGGGTGTTGGAGTGGGAGTATTAGTCGGCGTGTTCGTAGGTGTGTTGGTGTTAGTGGGGGTTGATGTGTCTGTGGGCGTATTGGTGTTTGTAAAGGTGAAAAGAGGCGTGTCAGTGGAGGTATCGGTTGGAGTAGGAGTGGGTGTTTGTGTGGGAGTAGATGTGTAAGTAGGGGTCGGGGTGGTGGTGGGTGTATGGGTCGACGTGTTCGTAGGTGTTGCGGTGGGTGTAGCGGTAGGTGTAGGTGTCGGCGTTGTAGTTGGAGTACTGGTAGCTGTTGGGGAAGGCGTATTCGTGGGCGTGACCGTGGGCGTATTGGTAGGAGATGTCGTCCCCGTCGGCGTGTTTGTCGGAGTGGGGGTAACCGTAGGAGTGTTGGTTGGAGTAGGTGTCGGCGTTGTGGTTGGGGTGGGTGTCGGGGTATTAGTTGGGGAAGAAGTAGGTGTAGAAGTCGGCGTAGGGGTGGATGTGGTCGTAGGAGTAGGGGTCGGGGTATTCGTCGGAGTCCTTGTGGGTGTATTCGTTGGGGTCGGCGTGGGAGTCGTGGTAGGTGTTGGCGTCGGCGTATTGGTAGGCGTGTTCGTTGGGGTATTCGTGGGCGTTGGAGTAGGTGTCACAGTCGGAGTGGGTGTAGGAGTAGGCGTCGGGGTCTTGGTCGGGGTGATGGTAGGAGTATTCGTGGGAGACTGAGTTCCTGTAGGCGTATTGGTTGGAGTTGGTGTGATGGTTGGCGTGTGGGTGGGGGTCGGAGTCGGGGTTGTGGTGGGTGTAGGGGTATTCGTGGAGGTAGGAGTGGGTGTCGGTGTCCTAGTCGGAGTAGGTGTCGGGGTGGTCGTGGGGGTGGGTGTAGGAGTATTCGTAGGGGTAGGCGTCGGGGTTCTCGTTGGAGTAGGGCTCGGGGTAGTTGTAGGAGTGAGTGTAGGAGTATTCGTGGGAGTAGGAGTCGGGGTATTGGTGGGTGTAGGGGTCGGGGTGGTCGTTGGAGTGGGAGTGGGCGTCCTCGTGGGGGTTGGGGTGGGCGTATTAGTGGGTGTGGGAGTAGGCGTCGTTGTTGGAGTGGGTGTTGGGGTAGGGGTCGTTGTTGGAGTGGGAGTAGGCGTATTAGTCGGTGTAGGAGTCGGAGTCCTTGTGGGGGTATTGGTAGGCGTGGGCGTGATCGTTGGAGTGTTGGTGGGAGTCGGAGTCGGAGTCTTGGTCGGAGTAATCGTCGGCGTGTTCGTTGGCGACTGCGTTCCCGTGGGGCTATTAGTGGGTGTTGGGGTAATGGTGGGAGTCGGGGTCGGGGTTGGAGTAGGGGTTGTGGTCGGCGTGGGAGTCGGAGTGGAGGTGGGTGTTCTTGTGGGCGTATTGGTAGGAGTGGGTGTCGGAGTGGCTGTCGGTGTTGGAGTCGGTGTATTCGTAGACGTGGGAGTGGGAGTTCTCGTCGGGGTAGGCGTTGGAGTTGTCGTGGGTGTGGGCGTCGGCGTATTTGTGGGTGTATTGGTGGGTGTCAGGGTAGGAGTATTCGTCGGGGTTCGGGTCGGGGTTGGAGTCGGCGTGTTAGTAGGTGTCGGAGTGGGTGTATTGGTCGGAGTCGGGGTGGGAGTGGTTGTCGGTGTCGGAGTAGGCGTTCTTGTCGGGGTCGGTGTGGGAGTATTCGTGGGGGTGGGGGTCGGGGTTGTGGTCGGAGTGGGTGTCGGAGTGTTAGTAGGCGTGGGAGTAGGAGTCCTGGTTGGGGTCGGTGTTGGCGTCGTAGTGGGGGTTGGAGTCGGGGTGTTCGTGGGAGTGGGAGTTGGAGTATTCGTTGGTGTTGGGGTCGGGGTCCTGGTTGGAGTGGGAGTAGGCGTTACAGTCGGAGTGGAGGTAGGTGTGTTAGTGGGAGTCGGCGTGGGAGTAGTTGTGGGTGTGGGTGTTGGAGTCCTAGTTGGGGTTGGGGTGGGCGATGGTGTCGGGGTGTTGGTGGGAGTTAGTGTTGGGGTCCTCGTAGGAGTTGGTGTGGGCGTATTGGTCGGCGTAGGGGTGGGTGTGTTGCTGGGGGTAGGGGTCGGGGTGTTCGTGGGAGTAGGTGTCGGGGTTCTAGTCGGGGTGTTGGTTGGAGTTGGGGTGGGGGTGTTTGTCGGAGTCGGTGTGGGAGTACGGGTGGGTGTCGGGGAAGGTGTAGGAGTGGGCGTGGGAGTTGGGGTATTAGTCGGGGTATTCGTTGGGGTGGGTGTTGGGGTCCGGGTCGGCGTATTCGTGGGTGTTGGGGTCGGTGAATTGGTGGGTGTTGGGGTTGGCGTCCTGGTTGGGGTTGGCGATGGAGTGGGTGTCGGGGTATTCGTCGGCGTGGGCGTTGGCGTATTGGTCGGTGTATTCGTGGGGGTCGGAGTAGGCGTCCTGGTCGGAGTGTTGGTGGGCGTGGGAGTCGGGGTGGGTGTGGGCGTCCTCGTGGGTGTATTGGTTGGGGTGGGAGTGGGCGTAATCGTGGGTGTGTTGGTGGGCGTGGGAGTCCTGGTCGGGGTCGGGCTATTAGTATAGGTATAGGTGTAAGTTGGCGTGGCGGTGAGGGTCAGGTTCGGGGTGTTGGTTTTCGTCAAGGTGAATATCGGAGTCACCGTCGGGCCCGGCGTGTTGGAACAAGAATTCGTGCCGATGGTAAAGTGCTCTCGATAGAGGTATCCGTCCCCCGCGGTCGTGGTGTAGTTAAAACCGTAAACGCCCCAGGTCCAAGGCACATACGTACCTGGCGAAGCCGGATTGGGAATGGGAAACCAGTTGTAACCCCAATCAGCCGTCACGGGGTCAGAATAGGGTCCCACCCATCCGTTGTCGTTGAAACCAGCCGTGAGCCAGCCGGCGTAAACGCCGGACCCTCCCCCCTGCAGGGTGGTTGGCAGGTTATAGCCGCTGGCGTTCGTGTCGTTAAAAATGTATTTCGCGACCACGCATGGTCCTCCCGACTCCACGTATTGGGTGGTCATGGTGCATCCGGCCCCCCCTAAAGTCAGGCTCAACAGCCACGAGGAACCGTTCCACCCCGTGTCCGAGGCCCAACCGTAAACCGCGAGTATGTTGTCGCCGGTGTTGTTGAAGAAGCCCGCGCAGTCCCCATTGCAGATCGTCATGGGGGTCTGGCAGCTGACGGCGGAATTGCCGCAATCGGCCCCCTCCCAGCAGTTCTGCCAGTAACAGCTGACGGGATACTGTCCGTTCACGAAAATATAACCCTCGTCATCCGTGGCCCATGTAAGAGTGGCGCTGACCACCGTGCAGGAACCGGCCTGGGCCCAGGCGTTCCCCGTTGGAATGGCGCATAGGAATAGGCCCAGAAGCAGGGAAAGGAAAATAGGAATGATTCTTTCGCGAACAGTCACGGCAGGCTCCCCATCGCTCTTTAAAACCGGCGGACGAGCCGGAATGAAAATGTTTTTATGAACGGTGAAACTTTTTACGGAAAAAATCCCCTTGGAAGCGGTTTCAAGCGTCCCCCGCTCCCCGGCTATTCCTTCCACTTTTTCATTTGGGATGAATAGGACCTTCACGGCGAGGGACCGCCCAAGGGTTCCACGCTCTTCCAAGAATTGGGCATTTTTTTTATTTAAAACTTCCAACAAAAAAGCTTTAACCACAGACTGCCTTCGGCAGTTCACAAAGACACAATTAAAATCCTTTGAATTTTTAAATCTTTTCCTTGCTGTGCCCCAGTGGTTTCGAAGAAACCCGTGGTGGACTTTAATTCTTGTTAGTAACTCTAAGACTACCACCGGAGGGAATTGAGGAATTCAGATAATGATTCATTAGAATGACGATTTAGTATCAGCCTAAGCTGAATTTATGGCCAATTTAAAGGTTTTGGCCGGTTTGCTTATCCGGCGCTATGCGTCGGGGTTGTTCCGGTACTGCTGGGGTGTCCGCTTCGTGGCTTCCTTGAAAACCCAGATGAAATAACCGCTGGAGGAAAAGCCGCATTCCTGGGCGACCCGCGCGACGCTGTCACGGCCGGTGCGCAAAAGGCGCTTCGCCTCCTCCAGCCGGACCTTCTTGACGTATTCGTTGAACCCCATCCCGATCCATTTCCGGACCAGGC
This sequence comes from candidate division FCPU426 bacterium, assembly GCA_963796105.1. Taxonomy (GTDB): domain Bacteria; phylum Oederibacteriota; class Muellerivitia; order Muellerivitales; family Muellerivitaceae; genus CAWCKJ01. Next base: position 970,087 of record CAWCKJ010000004.1, on the reverse strand, counting down.
GGTAGAAGGTGGCCCGGGAGAGGCCCATCTGCCTGGCGGCGCTGTCCGCCCTCAAGGCCGACCGGAAGTGCTCGGCCACGTAGGCCTTCAGTTCCTGGACGGTGGCCTCCCTCTCCGCGGCCGGCGGGTCCTTCGAGAATTCCGTGAACACCTGGACCGCGGTCTTGAAAGTTCCGAAGAGTTCATGGGTGGCCCTCAGTTTTTCCAAGCGGGGGACCCATTCCCTGAGGAAGCTTGAGAGGCGCCCGGACGGAAGAAGCAGCGCCTTTTCCAGCGACGAGGCGTAAAGCGAAAGGGCGTCGATGAGGTGCACCCGCACCAGGTCGGGGCGCTCGGCGGTCTGGCGCAGGACGTCGCCGAGGTAATGGTCCAGCACGAACGCCTTCTCGGCCCTCGATCCCCTCAGGCAGGCCTCCACCAGGGCCTGGGCGTCGGGCCAGGGCTTTCCCTTCCCAGGCGGTTTGGTTTCCAGCGGCTCGATCTCCTCGTAAAAAATAATGTCCTTGTCCTGGTGGATGGCCCATTGCAGGGCTTGGAAGGCCTCCTGGCAGGAGGGATTCAGCGACTCGGCCCCAGGCATTATGGACCCGACGCCGACCAGGGCGCGGGTCCCGAAAAGCTTCCCCATCTTTTCCGCGATGGACCTGGCCTTGTCCCTCAATTGAAGCCGGGCCTGGGTCGGGTTGGACCCGGGGCGGGGCGAGGTGAGGAACACCAGGCCCTCGTCCCACAGGGGGAAAGCCACCGTCTCGCCCAGCCGTTGGGCGTGGAAAAAGCCCTCCCGCTCGAGGCGCTTCTGCCGGATCATGGCGTCCACCTCGTCCAGGTAATCGTCCGGCTCCTCCACCAACAAAAGGGCCATGCCCATCACCGGCTTCCTCTTGATCTTGGTGACGATCCTGTCGGTCTCGCCGAATTCCTTGTCCGTCCAGGACCGGTCCGAGGGGGGCAAATCCAATCCCAGGGCCTTCATGGGCCAGCCCTTGTTCAGTTTCCATTTCGTGAAGACCTTGTGGTTCAGATCCGTGGCCCGGAAGATGATTCCCTCGGGGTTTCCCTCGCCGGAAATGAGCGAGGCCGCCATCTCGAGGAGCTCCCGGTGCGCGTTTGCTTGGGGTCCGTCCAAGAGGGGCATGTTCAAGGCGTTCAGGACGAAGCGTTTGAAATCCGTATCATCCGAAAGGGGCTTCTTGCCGGTCCATATTTCCCATTGGCGCTCCAGTTCCCCGCGGTCAGCGACCTTTTTAGTGAAATAACCCGATACGATGAAACCGATGCACTTGCCCCTGTTCAAGACCGGGACGCAAAAATCAAAGAATCCCGAATGGGTGGAACAAACCGCGCGCTTGCTCCTGGCTGCCTTCTTGAAATTCCTCTGGTTGTACTTGGCGCGGTCCAGGCGGGGCCCGAACCTGTCCTCGAATTCGTTGATTCCGTAATTGTTCGGGGAGGGCTGGAGGCAGATCCATTGGTCCGGGTTGTCCTTGGGGACCAGGTAGCAGGACATCCCTGTGTAGTAGCGGAAGTTGTTAAAGATCGCCTCGAAAGCCCGGAAGATCTGGACGGTGGGAGAGACGAAACCCTGGGGGAATTTGGCCTGGCGCATGGCCTTATTATGCAAGGAACGGCAGGCTTCCTCAAATGATCAATAAATATAGGCAATTAAGGATGAAAACCTAATCCGAATTTATCGACTGGCGTTACTTATTCCTTTAAACACCTGTCCTTAATCGACTCTAGCCACAGATGCATGGGATACATGGGATTTAAAACGCATTTCGATCACGTTCTATGGTCCAGCTGACGGTCAATGGAAAAATTAATTTTTCCAAGGTCCTCAGGCTTGACCATAACGCCCAATGGGCGCAAGAGCACTGCTCTTGTTATGATCTAAAACAAATTTCCAAATTTAGTTGTTGGTTTTATAACCCTGTATTCTGTGGTTTCAAATAAATCTGGGTGAAATTGTCGTTTATATTGAATTGATTTATAGCCATCCCCTGTATCCCCTGAATCCGTGGCAAAAGATTTGATTTTGCTTAACGCCTTTTAGAAACAAAAATATCTGATTTTATTTACCTTTGTTTCCTGGATTTTGTATACCTTGAATGGCTATGATTCCTTGAGTTTGGCGAATCCCAGGTGGTTCGCCAAATGCATGGCGTGGAAATGGACCCATTTCTTCTTTTTAAGCGGGCCGAACCTTGGATGCTCGCTCAAGACGCCCTCGAATTTCTCAAAATCCTCCATGGCTTTCCTCAAACGGGCCAGGGCCTCTTTCTCGTCCCCCTCAAGCTTCTCAAAAGTCGGATTCATGACGGCGTTGACTCCGGCTGGGATAAAACCCTGGGACATCACTTTTCTGGCCCCCAGGGGCCCCGAGACGTGTCTTCTCCACCAGGACATTTCCCTCTTCACCCCCTTCATCGTTCCCTCCAGGGAGGTGGCGCAATGGGTCAGAATCTGGAAATAGTTCCAGTTCCCAGTCGTGGCCACTGGACCCTTCTCCAAAAGGGCCAATTCCCGCCTGGCGTCATCCAGGGTCTTGAACCTCAATTCGCGTCGAGCTGACATGGAAAACTCCCTCAAGTGATATAAATCGTAAAATGTCAGGACTTATATCAAAATCAATTTTGCTTATTCTGCGAACCACGAACAATAGATCCCCTCCCCCTCTGTGCTAAAGCACTATGCTGTTCTCATTTTTTAAATTTATATGAGGAACAGTATGAAAGAGGGGGATTGAGGGGAAGTTAGCCTCTGGGTGTTACACAACAAAAGCTAATACCCCCCTCCCCCCTTTTTCAAAGGGGGGAATCCGCTATCGTCCGCTTAGTAGGTATTTTGAGATAGGTGCTAAAAGTACCTCATGCAAAAACCTATCGCATTATGCTACTTTGGCAAGGCTGGAGTACAGGGTCCCAATCATTAACAGGGTTGTTCATGCGGTGAAACGACGGGGGAAAAGGTTATGCCGAATAGCGCTGTCCGGCTGGTTTTTCTATCGGTCCTTTTAACCCTCTCGACCGGGTGCGCCACGGTCCCCTCCCATTTCGTGAAAGTGCTCCCGGCCCCGGCCCGGAGCTTCCCCGCGGTCAAGCCAGCCCTGGTGCGCCTGCCGGTGGAGATCGTCTTTCCCAAAGGAGGCGGCCTCTTCCGGCACGTCACCAACTTTTTCAAGGGTGAGCTGAAGCCCTTGCTGCCTTACCTGGTGATCCTGCCCGGACTCCAATTGAACTCCCACCTCTCGGACCTCTGGGAGGAAATGCAGGACCCCATCTTCTTGGATAAGGGCATCTGGCTCTTGATCCGGCCCGAGACCCTCAGCGTCGGGAGGATGAGGACCGACCGCAAGAAGGCCTCGACCCTTCACACGATCCTGGAAATGAACGCCAGGCCCGAGATCGTCTTCGGGCCCAAACCAGAATCCGCCCCCAGGAAAATGCCGCCTCTCCAGGCCTTCAAGCCCGGCCCCCCCGTCTTCCAGGCCACGAGCAATACCCGCATCAGTTATAAGGAAATCAACGCCTTTTTCCGGGACCCCCGGCAGAAACTCACCCGCAGGGTTTTGCCCGGCACGGGAAGCAGCAAGCTGACCCTTGACGGGATCCGCTTTTACGGATCGGGAGGCAAGGTGGTCGCGGAGGCGAAATTGCACTACAACCCCGTGATCAACCTCTCGGGAAAGCCGGCCAGGCTGACGGTTTATTTGAAGGGCACCCCCCATTACCACCCGAAACGCCGGATGTTCGACTTTCCGGACCTGGATTACGACATCAAGTCCAGTGACCTCTTGCTTGAAATCGCCGATTGGATGCACAAATCGGATTTCAAGAAGGCCCTCCGGCAGATCACCAAGCTCCCCATCGGCTATAAATTGGATGAGTATAAGGCAATCATGAACAAGGCCTTGAACCGGCCCCTCAGCCGCTATACCAGCCTCAAAACCAAAGTGAAATCCTTCAAGGTGATAGGGGGTTACGCCGACAACGAGGGAATCGTCATGAGGCTTTCGGTGAAAGGCACGGCTACATTGGATGTGATTTGGAATTGAATCGAAAGAATTTTCGCCACAGATGTACCGATTCCCCATAAAGCAGTTAAGGAAATCGATACGATACCGAACTTTCTATAAAAGCTTAATTGAGGTTCGGCATGCATGGGATAAATGGGATTCAAAGAAAATCCTACATGCCTATACGGAAAGTGCATTTCACGAATTCTTTGCCCCCCTTTGAAAAGGGACTTATTTACTTCACTCCCGAAAGGACGATATGCCCGCAAATAAACAAAAAACGCCTGAAAAAAAGAAGGCAAAAGAAGGAAAAGGGAGTTAACTATATAAGCCCCTTTGAAAAAGGGGGGTGGGGGGGTATTAGTTGTTGATAAAAGGCTAACTTCCCCTTATTCCCCCTCTTTCAGAGGGGGAAACGCGAGGCAACCCGCAATTTGCCAAAGTCGAATTAACTTTTAAATTTTGATAGGATTGACAGTCTTGGAAGTTTCGGGTCTTTTGGCTTTTACCAAGGAGTCACGCCTTTGTTCCAATTATTCGAGTCCCATCACCCTATTCCATCCGGCCTCGTACGAGGGAATGGCACCCAACGATCCCCGGAATATCTGGTCATGCCGGGAAAATACCTGGCCAGCCGCCGGAATAGCCCCTACAAGCCGGAGGATTACCTGGTCGTACCAAGGGAATATCCCCCAGCCACAGGAGGAATGGCCCCCACCGACCCCAAGAACATCCGGCCCTACCGGCGGAATATCCTCCACCGGCTTGCGGAATACCTGGTCCTCCCGGCGGAATAGCCGGTTCAAAACCAGTTTTATGTTTTGGGCGTATTTCCGCTGAGGACGCCGGCGGACGGCTTGGACAGGTATGCCACGAGGTTGTCCAAAGTCTGGTTCGTGCCTTCCCTCATCCCGGCGAGATAAGGCTCCGACCCGGGGTTGGCCAGGAGGATTTTCGCCTCCAAGTTCACCTCGGTCCCTTCCCCTTTTTCCTCAAGGGTGATGATTTGCCTGATCCTGAATATCGGCTGGCCGTCCTTCCCGGGAACATGGCTTTCCATGACAAGCCTTCGGGGCGGAACCACCTCCGAATAAACGGCGACGCAGCCATGCTCCCAGCCCTCGGGCGAGCGGAAGCTGTAACGCCAGGCACCGCCCGGCCGCAAGTCAACCTCGCATTGGGGCATGGTCAACCCCCCGGAGCCCACCAATGGACGAGGTGCTCCGCTTGGGTGAAGGCCTCGAATACCTTTTCCCTGGAGGCCCTTACCGTCCGGGTGAGTTTAAGGTCCAAGGGATGTGGCCCTTTTTCTTTCCCGGCTTCCGCCAAGTATTCCTCCAGCTGGTCGAAGGTTCCGGACCAGCCGGCTTTCATCCCTTCCATGGCGCTTTCAAAGACGCTTACTTCCCCCTGGGCCGGGTTGATGGGGATCCACTTGAGCGTGATTTCCGTTTCCCGACCCAAGTCCTTGAGAAGGACGGTGGTCAGCAGCTCCAAGGGCCATTGGGAATTCATGGGATGGCGGGTTAAGCCCCCCTTCTCATTGGAGAAGGAATTGACATAAACGAGTTCCGCGGGCGGGACGATTTTCCGGAACACCCACTTCCCCCACATTTCAGCCTGGTCAGGGGTGATCATGCAGGTATGAAGGATGCCGCCAGGCCGCAAATCCATCCTGACGCTTTTAATGGAGACTCCCTTGGGGCTGGACCACCGGCCAATCCGGTCCGTCTCAGTCCAAGCCCTGAAGACCAAATCCCTGGGCGCCTTGAAAACTCGGGTAATGACGAACTCCCTGGTGGAGCTTGGGTTATCCATGTTTTTATCTCCTTCCATCTTTCTCCCCCTTTATTCAAACCTGGTTTAACGGCTGTTTTAGGCCATGTGGGCGTCACCCTGCCTATTCACAAGCTTAGGGAGGGTTGTTCCTTAAAAGAAAGATGGTCTTGAAAATATTCATGGGGAGGGCCCTTTGTTTATATCGGAGGAATTTCCGTTGAAATGTGGACTGTTTATCTCTGCTTACCGGTAAGGGCCGCTCCTCATATATCAATGTCGAAATACTTCGTCAATTGAAGGTGGATCTGGTCCCATGGGAAGTTCCTGTTGTTGAAGAGTGAATCCAATACCGCGTCCTGGGCGATGGCCCCCGAGGGCCACAACTTATCCATCCCGTCGATTTCCAGCCCCACAGCCCACCCCGTCTCGAAAATCCTCTCCAATCCCCCGCCGAACCTCAGGGCCCCGGCGCCGGCTAGGGTGTCCAAGTTACTGGTCCGGTAAGAAGCGATCCCAGCTTGGAGATAGGGCCGCCATTCCCCATCTGACAGGTTCAACCTGAGGTCCAGCTCGGGGTTGAGGAATCCCCGGTTCAAGGCCAGCCAGGGCTGGAGGTAATTCCCCAGGCAAAACCAGCTCACCTTGACGGACTCGTCCTGGAGTCCCGCCTGCCCCCCCACGGCGTAGGAATAGTTCCAGGGTTTCCGGATTTCCTGGACCCCGTCGAACAGCTCGTAAGTGGACTCGCCGCGCTTGGGCCTAAGGGTCAGTAGCCTCCGGGATTCCGGCAGGCCCTGGTTCAGGTACAGGTAAAGGTCGTTGATGACGCCGTCATGGTGGTCCAGCTCATGGCCGAGACCCCAATCCACGGAGACTTGGGTGGCGTCGATGGTGGTCAGCCCCTCAATCGCGGGAGCGTGTTTCCCGCCCTGGCCCAGGCGCTTGCCCCCGCCGAGGGCGTCAGCCGTGAGAAGGACGTAATCCTGGCCCGAGGCGTAAACCAGGAAGGGGTGCTTCCTGCCGCATTTCCCGAGCAGGCCGCCCTTTCCGAAATACATCTCCTTGAAATCCCTCACATCGATCTCCGGGGCGATCAGAATGACGGAGCCAAGCCTGTGAAAGTCCCGCCGGTCCATTTTCAAGAGGGCCTTGCAGAGGATCCTGCTTCCCATGCTGTGGGCCAGGAGATTCACCTTTCCGGAGGCCGAGTGCCGTAACACCAGCCTAAGGAAGTCCGCGCAATGGCCCACCGATTCGGGGCTATCGGCCCCCTCCAGGTCCTGGCCGAATCCAAACAAGGAATTGGCGGAAGGCCAGCTGTACATGAGGGGCGTGCCCTGGAGTTGAAGGTCATAGGCGATTTTCGCCGTCCGGAAGGCGGCGCTCTGGAAACTGTTGTTATAACCGTGAATGAAAATAAAAGTGGCCTTGGATTTATCCTTCCCGATCTCCCGCTTGAAGGCCCCTTCCGGGATTTCCTGGAACCCCACTTTGGAAGGGCTGTCCGGTTTGCCCGGCTGGAAACCCAGCCAGCTACTGTACTTGGAAGGATTCCGCCGGTAGTTGACGGCTAAAACCGCCTCGGCCTTGCCATAGTGGATTTGACCGTCCCCTTTTCCGTTCCCGTATTGGGCGCCTGTTCCCCCGGGGATGGGCATCCGGTCCGTCCCGTAAAATACCCTCACCACCGGCATCATTCCGGGGTCCAAGGCTTCCCATTGGGGGTCCTTCCCCTCTTCCGTCTTGGAAGCGTCAGCCCAGGCAGGCTGGGAAATATAGGCCATCGCCAGGCCCGCGGCCATGAGGAGGTTCATCACCCGGGTTTTTAAAAATGGATTTCGCTTATAAGAATTCATTTATGACCTTTTACCCCATGTTAATGGGCAAAGGAACATCTGTTAACAGGAATTTTGCCGGGGTTGATCGGAGAAATATCGACGGACTTCTTGGCTACTTGATGAAGATGATCCGCTTCACTTTGCGGTCAAAGGGCTCCACCAGGTAGAAGATGTAAACCCCGCTCGCGACCTTGTCCCCGAATTTGTTGGTCCCGTCCCAATAAACGGTCCCCGTGTAAGGCGCCGTCAGGTACCTGTCCACCAGCGTCTTGATGTGTTCCCCCGCCGAGTTGTAAACGCTCAATTCCAGGTTCCCCGGATATTGGCTGGTCCCGACCGTGATGAAGACCGGTTCCCCGCCCTGGAACAAGTTCTTGGTCACCGTGAATATGTCGGTTTCCGGCGTCCAGGTCGCCCCCGGCGTGTTGGTGATAGTCGGGGTCGGGGTCAAAGTCGGGGTATAGGAAGCCGTCACCGTGGGCGTGGGGGTCTTCGTGGGTGTCGGGGTCCTCGTGGGGGTGCGGGTCGGTGTAGGCGTCCGGGTGGAAGTGGGCGTGGAAGTCTTCGTTGGAGTGCGGGTCAAGGTCGGAGTCCGCGTGACCGTCGGCGTTTTAGTAAGGGTTGGCGAAGCCGTAGGCGTAGCGGTGAGGGATGCCGTAGGCGTCATCGAATCCGTGGGAGTGTTGGTCACGGTCCTGGTCAGGGTCGGTGTCGGGGTATTCGTGGGGGTTGGGGTGACGGTCGGGGTGAAGGTCAGGGTGGGCGTATCAGTGATCGTGGACGTATTAGTCGGGGTATGAGTGTTCGTTTGCGTGAAGGTGTCCGTGGCGGTCAGGGTGTTGGTCGGAGTGTTTGTCACGGTCGGGGAGAATGTTTGGGTCGCGGAATTCGTCACAGTCGGGGTGTTAGTAGGGGTATTCGTCATCGTCGCCGTATTCGTCTGGGTCCAGGTGTTGGTGGTAGTGGGTGTGTTCGTTTGGGTGAAAGTGTTCGTGGCTGTTGGGCTGTTAGTGGAGGTGCTTGTCGCCGTTGGGGTGAAGGTCTGGGTGGGTGTGTTCGTGACTGTGGGCGTGTTAGTCATAGTGAATGTGTTCGTCGGCGTACGGGTATTCGTCGGCGTATTGGTCTCTGTCGGAGTAAAGGTCTCGGTGGGGGTGTTCGTGACAGTAGGTGTATTCGTAGGTGTAAAGGTGTTGGTGACCGTGAAGCTATTGGTTGGGGTGAAGCTATTCGTCGCAGTCGGGCTGTTCGTCGGCGTATTCGTCACAGTTGGAGTGAATGTTAGGGTCGCGGTATTGGTCACTGTTGGCGTGTTAGTCACAGTGGGAGTATTTGTGGGCGTGTAGGTGTTTGTGACCGTTGGGGTATTGGTCGGCGTATTGGTCTCTGTCGGAGTAAAGGTCTCGGTGGGGGTGTTCGTGACCGTGGGTGTATTCGTAGGTGTAAAGGTGTTGGTGACCGTGAAGCTATTGGTTGGGGTGAAGCTATTCGTCGCAGTCGGGCTGTTCGTCGGCGTATTCGTCACAGTCGGAGTGTACGTTTGGGTCGCGGTATTGGTCACTGTTGGCGTGTTAGTCACGGTGGGAGTATTTGTGGGCGTGTAGGTGTTTGTGACCGTCGGGGTATTGGTCGGCGTATTGGTCTCTGTCGGAGTAAAGGTCTCGGTGGGGGTGTTCGTGACAGTAGGTGTATTCGTAGGTGTAAAGGTGTTGGTGACCGTGAAGCTATTGGTTGGGGTGAAGCTATTCGTCGCAGTCGGGCTGTTCGTTGGCGTATTCGTCACAGTCGGAGTGTACGTTTGGGTCGCGGTATTGGTCACTGTTGGCGTGTTAGTCACGGTGGGAGTATTTGTGGGCGTGTAGGTGTTTGTGACCGTCGGGCTATTGGTCGGACTGTTCGTGACTGTCAGGCTGAAGGTCTGGGTCGGTGTGTTCGTGACTGTGGGCGTGTTAGTCATAGTGAATGTGTTCGTCGGCGTGCGGGTATCCGTCACGGTCGGGGTATTCGTCGGCGTGTTTGTGACTGTTGGGGTGGAAGTCTGGGTCGGGGTATTAGTCACGGTTGGCGTGTTTGTCACAGTGGGAGTATTTGTGGGCGTGTAGGTGTTTGTGACCGTCGGGCTATTGGTCGGACTGTTCGTGACTGTCGGGGTATTCGTGGAAGTCGGTGTGTTGGTCACCGTGAATGTGTTCGTCGGGGTGCGGGTATCCGTCACGGTCGGCGTGTTCGTGGGAGTGCCTGTCACCGTCGGGGTATAGGTCTGGGTCGGGGTATTGGTCACCGTTGGCGTGTTTGTCACAGTGGGAGTATTTGTGAGCGTGTAGGTGTTTGTGACCGTTGGGCTATTGGTCGGACTGTTCGTGACTGTCGGGGTATTCGTGGAAGTCGGTGTGTTGGTCACCGTGAATGTGTTCGTCGGGGTGCGGGTATCCGTCACGGTCGGCGTGTTCGTGGAAGTGCCTGTCACCGTCGGGGTCGATGTCTGGGTCGGCGAGTATGTCACGGTATTCGTATTTGTCACGGTCAGAGTCATAGTCAAGGTGTTTGTGGGCGTGACTGTCACAGTAATGGTATCCGTGCGGGTGGAAGTTTCCGTCAGAGTCAGGGTGATGGTATTGGTCAAGGTGGCCGTAACCGTGATCGTCAAGGTGGGCGTGGGCGTCGGCGAAGGGGTAGTGGTTTGCGTGTTGGTCAATGTAGCCGTGATCGTAATGGTCGAAGTGGGGGTCGGGGTTGAAGTGGGGGTGAGGGTTTGCGTGTTGGTTAGGGTTGCCGTGACTGTGATGGTCGGGGTAGGAGAGGAAGTCGGCGAGGGAGTAGTCGTTTGTGTATTAGTCAAAGTGGCCGTGACCGTAATGGTCGAAGTGGGGGTTGGGGTCGAAGTGGGGGTGAGGGTTTGGGTGTTGGTTAGGGTTGCCGTGACTGTGATGGTCGAAGTAGGGGTCGGGGTCGAAGAGGGGGACAGGGTGGATGTATTGGTCAAAGTGGAGGTGACGGTAATGGTTGAAGTATGAGTCGGAGTCGAGGTGGGAGTCAGTGTCATTGTATTCGTCAGTGTGGCTGTGACGGTGGTGGTCGGCGTGGGTGTCGGCGTTGAAGTGGGTGTCAGCGTGGGTGAAGGTGTCGGCGTGGAAGTGGTGGTCGTGGTCGGCGTAGGTGTCGGGGTCGCGGTGGGAGTGAGTGTCGCCGTATTCGTCAGGGTCCATGTGACTGTAGTCGTAGGTGTGGGCGTCGCGGTCGAGGTGGGTGTCAGGGTGGGCGAAGGTGTCGGCGTGGAAGTGGTGGTCGTGGTCGGGGTTCGGGTCGGCGTCTGGGTGGGTGTCAGGCTGGGCGTATTCGTGGCGGTGGACGTGGTGGTCGTAGTGGGGGTGGGCGTCGAAGTGAAAGTGGGCGTTAAAGTCAGGGTATTCGTCGGCGTCGAAGTGGTGGTTGTGGTGGGAGTCGGCGTCATCGTCGGGGTGGCAGTCAGGGTGGGGGTGGTTGTGGGGGTGGAAGTCACGGTGATGGTGGGTGTCGAGGTCGGGGTAGGCGTCGGCGTGCGAGTGGACGTGTTGGTCGGCGTATTAGTGGGTGAGGTGGTTCCCGTCGGGCTGGGGGTCGGCGTCGGGGTCAAGGTAGGGGTATTTGTCATGGTCGGGCTCGGAGTGGTAGTGGGAGTGCTGGTGCGCGTCGGAGTAGGGGTCGAGGTCGGGGTATTCGTGGGCGTCGGAGTAGGGGTGATAGTGGGTGTTGGGGTGGGGGTGGGAGTCGGGGTGCGCGTGGGACTATTGGTCGGGGTATTCGAGGGCGAGGTCGTCCCGGTCGGGCTGGGAGTCGGCGTGGGGGTCAAAGTAGGAGTATTTGTCGGCGTCGGGGTCGGGGTTGTTGTGGGGGTGTTGGTGCGGGTCGGGGTCGGGGTTAAAGTCGGTGTATTCGTGGGTGTCGGCGTAGGGGTCGTGGTGGGGGTAGGCGTCGGGGTGGGAGTCGGCGTGCGCGTGGGCGTGTTGGTCGCGGTATTTGAAGAAGTCGTCGTGGGGGTAGGCGTAGGCGTGTTCGTGGGTGTGCGAGTGGGCGTATTCGTTGGCGTATTCGTAGGCGTGGTCGTTGGGGTCGGAGTTGGGGTTGGCGTAGGCGTTCGCGTGGGAGTATTGGTCGGCGTGGGAGTAGGGGTGATGGTAGGGGTATTCGTCGGAGTCGGGGTCGGGGTTCGGGTGGGGGTCACGGTCGGCGTGTTCGTGGGCGATTGCGTCCCGGTCGGGCTGGGGGTAGGTGTGGGTGTGATCGTGGGTGTGGGTGTCGGAGTAGGCGTAGGCGTGGTGGTCGGCGTATGAGTCGGGGTGGGTGTCGGCGTCCTCGTCGGGGTATTGGTAGGTGTCGGAGTGGGGGTTGTGGTAGGAGTGGGGGTAGGCGTGTTAGTCGGTGTGGGAGTGGGGGTCCTGGTCGGCGTGGGTGTCGGGGTTGTTGTCGGGGTGGGGGTGGGTGTGTTAGTGGGGGTATTAGTCGGCGTGGGTGTGGGAGTAGGCGTCGGGGTCCTGGTCGGCGTAGGCGTCGGGGTGTTCGTAGGTGTTGGGGTCAGTGTGAGAGTCGGCGTGGGTGTAGGGGTCGTAGTGGGTGTGGGAGTGGGAGTTCGGGTCGGCGTCATCGTCGGGCTTGGCGTTGGGGTGGGGGTGGGAGTAGTCGTCGGAGTCGGGGTCGGAGTTCTGGTCGGGGTATTCGTGGGAGTGGGGGTTGGCGTGGGTGTTGGGGTGGAAGTCGGAGTGGGTGTGGGGGTCCGTGTGGGCGTGTTGGTCGGCGTAGGAGATGGAGTGGGGGTGGGGGTAGGCGTGGGAGTATTGGTCGGAGTGGGAGTCGGAGTCCGGGTAGGTGTATTCGTCGGGGTTGGAGTCGGGGTATTCGTCGGTGTAGGAGTGGGGGTGGGCGTGGGAGTATTGGTCGGAGTGGGAGTCGGAGTCCGGGTAGGCGTATTCGTCGGGGTGGGCGTCGGGGTATTCGTCGGTGTAGGAGTGGGGGTCCGAGTAGGCGTGTTGGTCGGGGTTGGCGTGGGAGTGTTGGTAGGAGTGGGAGTCGGAGTTGGGGTGGGCGTGGGTGTGTTCGTTTTCGTGGGAGTTGGCGTCGGGGTAGGGGTGTTGGTGGGAGTGGGCGTCACCGTGGGGGTCGGGGTTCTCGTGGGCGTGGGGGTCGGGGATCTTGTCCCGGTGGGTGTAGGGGTAAGAGTTCCGATGACAGTCACATTGGCGTTGTTGGAAAGCCCCTGGGGAATCTGGTTGTCCACATTGACGTCATTGAAGGTCGCCTGATTGGGAATGATTTGCCCCGCCGTGGCGGACGAGGATACTGTCCCCCACCAGGTGTAGGTCACGGACTGCTGGCCGTAAAGGCAAGTGGTCATCCAATACACGCTGTTATTGCTGACCGCCCCTCCCAGGTTGCTTCCCACATAGGTGACGTTCGTGGGAATGGGATCCAGGGGCTCGATATATCCGGGCGCGCATGTCCCGTAAACCAGCTGTCCCTGGTAATAAAGGGAATAACCGTAATTCTGGCCCGGCTGGTAGGCGGCCCCGGGGTCCTGGCTGTAATAATTGGGATAGTTCTGCAGGGGGATGCTGGTCGGGGCGAGGTAGGTCTCGATTCCCCCCCAAGTGACCCCATTGGCCAAGGTGTCGGCGGTGGTGGTCTTAATGTCGATTTCCATTGCGGCCTGCCGGTTGGCCGGGTAAGTGATGGGGGAGGACAGGGCCGTGGTCGTGATTCCCACCGCCGGACCGTTCCAGCTGTTATCCGTGGCGGCCCCGCCGTAATAAACCCCGTCGCCCAATTGACTGGGAGTGATATTGTCCGAAATCCACATCTTGATGGTGAAATCGGAGATATTCACCGCGGCCCCGCTATTGTTGATGATGTTGAAGTCCGTGTTCATCCGGTAGGCCCCGAAGGCCTGTCCTCCGTCGTCCACTTGCAGGGCGAATCCCGTGACGGGAGCCGGGGCTGGGTTGAAGAAGACGAGGTTATAGGTGACGGGCCCGCCTGGCGACACCATGGTGGGATTGGCGGACTTGACGAATTCGGTGCCTGGGTTGAAAACACGGAAGACGGCAGGGGCCGACTGGTAGGGCGCCACGCCGGTGGCCAGGTCGTTGGCCACGTTGGTCACCGAAGTCCCGTTCGGGACTCCGGCGTTCACGGTGGCGATGATCGTCACGGAGTAGGTCTGGCTGGCCGCCATGGACCCGATGTTCCAGACGAAATAGGGATTGGAATTCACTGACGGGGGCGGATTGCTGCTTCCATAGGTGACATTGGAGGGCAGGGTGTCCCAAACCTGGGCGTTGCTCAGGGCGCTTCCGCAATTGCTGGTCGTTAGGATATAGGTGACAGATCCCCCGTCCGCCACCACGCCTGGACTGACCGTTTTGGTGGTCTGCAGGCAGGAGCAGTAAAGCTGGGTGGAGGGAATGATGGTTTGAGGGGTGCTGGGAGAGGACCAGAAAAGCTGGGCGCTGGCCGGCCCAGTGCCGTTCTCGTAATAATCCATCTCGATGTTGTAGTATTGTCCCGCCACGAGTGTGACGGTACCACAATTGGAGGTGGCCGCCTGGTCCACCCAAGCGTTGACTAGCTGGACCCCATTGACCCAAAGCCTTCCTCCGTCGTCCGTGTCGGTACAAAAAGTATAAGGTTCCGAATACTGGGCCTGGACCGATCCGTACCACTTGACTGAAAAGGGGCCGTTGGGGATGGTGACCGATCCATTGGAGGGGGCTGCCCCGTTCCCCGGCCAATTGGAGTTGATGGTCGGGTCGGTCTCATTGAAGTAAAAAGTATTGAAATTCTCGCCCGCGTAATATTGGGCGCAGATTCCCGTCCCGGTCCCGATGACTTGGCCATGGACCGGGATCATGTAACCCATCCATAAAAAAACAAATACCGAAAAGATGGTTTCTTTTTGGATCCAATTTCGGTGTTTTATATTTCTTTTGGAGTGTATTTTAAAATTCATGGTTTTCAATTATTCAGTAACCGGTTACGCCAAATTTTCCAAATTAAGATTTCTTAGATTAACCGTATTTACGGGCATAAAAACGTTTTCATTTCAAATGATATTTACCGAGAATGTAATTTTATCACTCATCCCCCCAAAGAAATACAACCCCCACCGGATAAAAACCGGGAAAACTTCGGAAATAATCAAAGATAAAACGCTTTTTCAGACCGGATTTGTAAATTCTCGGGAAAATTTAATGGAGTATTTGAGTTTGAGGAAAGAGCTATTTAGGGCAGGACTAAAATCTTGAAAATTTGCCGGCCTATGGGGGAAGTAACGGCAAAATAGTACAACCCGTTGGCGACGGGCCTTCCATCCTTGTCGCTCAAAGCCCAAGTGAAAAAACCATCTCCGGAAACAACCTTGGTTCCGCCGTTTATTTTTCTAAGGGCTGTCGTGAAAACTCCCCAGGTAAGGGTGACGCCCGGTGGACCTTGGACGTTGAAGGTAACAGGCCCGGCTCCCCGTACTGGATTGGGATAGGGATCCCATACTCTCACAATCGAAAGCCCGGAAGTATTGGTGGGTGTGGGTGTATTCGTCAATGCGGGCGTAAAGGTCATGGTCATCGTCGGTGTTGGGGAAAGCGTTGAAGTGGGCGTGTTGGTGAAAGTCGGAGTAGCGGTCGGAATATTAGTAGGCGTGATAGTTGTGGTTGAAGTCAGGGTGCTCGTGGGCGTTAAGGTGGAAGAAGGTGTCGGGGTTATGGTTTTGCTTGGGGTTCCCGCCGAGGAAACAGAAACCGCGAAGGCCGAAACCAAGAACTGGTAATGACCCTGGTAACCTTGGTCCGGCTCGGTGACTTCCCAGGCGTCCTGCGGCCATCCATTTCCCCAATCCTTGTAGGATTTCATTTCCGGCTCATTCTGGGGAGGCGAGATCGTGCCGTTGAAAGACGCGTCCGGTACGTAAAATTGGTTCGGCCCTCCCGGCAGGATGCCGGGCGCGGGCCCGATGGCGGAGACGCCGGTATTGCCGTCGTAAATCGTTCCCTGCCAGAACCAGCTATGGAAAATGGACATGACACTCTGGCTGGCCCCCAGGTTGGCGCCCTTGGGTCCCATGTTGGTCAAGTAAACCCAGTTCAAGGGATTGCGCCCGTGAAAGTAATGGAGGTACTCCTCGGCCTGGTTGGTATAAGCGGTGTTCCGGGAAGGATTCGCGCCGATTTTCACCGCGAACAAAAGCTGGTTCCCCCAGGAAGCCTTCATCTGGTTGGAGCCCCAGCAGTAATGGCCGTCAAACATATAACCCATATAGGGGTCCCCGCTCGCGCTGGTCCCGGGGTTGTTCGGCATGATGTTCCACTCGATTTCATTCGTCAAGGCGTTCTGAATGGAGGCAACCACGGCGGCGGTGGCGCCCGGCGCCAGGCAGTAGGAAATCATCCCCAGCTCGAGGGGTTCCGAAAGGCTTGGATCGAACCAATCGCCGTAGGGCCTGGGGGGATTGTGAACGGGCTGGAATCCCCCGCTATCCGTCACCGAGGCCGAGTTGTAATAGCTGTCGAAATAGGCCTGATAGGCGGTGTTTCCCGTCAGGGCGAAAAGTTCCGCCGCGGCGCCAACCCTCGCTTCAGCGTCCCACCCCGGCCCCTGGTTCGCGTTGGCGCTGGAGATGCCCGTGGAATTGAACGTGACAGGGTTGGGGTTGGCCGCCAGGTATCCCCAGGCCGAAACAGCCGCGTTTTTCAAGGTCACGGCGTAGGAGGCGCAGGGTGGATAATTCTTGAATACGCGCGAGCCGAGGGCGAAGGCCATGGCGCCCGTGGCCGTGGCGGTGGTGGAAACGTTGGTGTAGAAGCGCTGAATGGTGTCGTTGGCGGGATTTCCTTGGTTATTACTGCCGTTGGGGCCGTAACCCACCATGGAATAAAGTGCCCCGTCGGAGCGCTGCATGCGGAGCATCCAGTCCAATTCCCACTTCGCCTCGTCCAGCATGTCCGGAACCCCGTTTCCCGATTCCGGGATGTTGGTGTTGTCCGTGTAGCCCGCGGGAAACCATTCCACCGAGTGCAGAAGGTACCAGAGTGTGCTGTGGGCGAAGGTGACATATTTGCCGTAATCCCCCGCGTCATGCCATCCGCCGTGGACGTTCAGCGTCGTTCCAGCGCCTTGGTCCGCGTTGTTGTCCCAAAGGTCCGCTGAAAGGTCCTGGCCCTCCCCCTCGTGGCAAGCGGCGTGGTTCCAGCTTCCCCCGTTGGCAGGGGTTATATCCCCCCCGCAGCGTTGGTAGAAAAACATCCGCTGGGAGGCTGTCACTACGCCGTTGTATACGGCGTCGTTGATTTGGAAATGATAGGACTGGCTTCCCGGATTGGACCCCCCGGGAACTTGGATATAGTAAAAGCCGGGAGTGGTGTAGGTTGAAAAATCCCCCTGCCAAGCCATGTCCCCCGATTGGGTGTGCACTCCCCCAGCGCCCCATTGGGAGACGCTTCCGGTAAAAACCGTGGCGCCGGCGGAGGCGTTGATGAGGTTGAAGGCCGGCCCCGGGGTGAAAGTGGAAGGACTTCCGATGCCAGAGACTGGCTGGGAGAAGATGACGAGCTTGGGCGCGGCGGTTTGGTACCCGAACTGGTCGACGATGATGTTAGGACAAACCCCGGAATAAACAGTCCCTGACGATCCCATCAAAAACAGGGGGGCTATCCGTTTGAAAAACCTTAGTAATTTGAACTTCAAGAAGCCCGCCTTGGGTAAGGATCATCTTTTAGCCTCAATCATTATAACTCCCATCGAGCGGCCGGAGGTTATTCCGGGATTCATGGGCCGAATCTGGCCTGACACTTCGCCTATTCGAGTTACAAATTGCTAAAATAAAGCGGTTTCAAAACTCGAGTTTTACTCGCAAATTATTTTCCAGGAAGTCCCGATTCATGAAAAGAATAGCCGTCATCGACGTGGCCCGTTCCTTCGCGATCCTGTCGGTTTTAAGCGTCCACTTGGGCCAGCGGTTCATCACCCACCCTTTCTCATCCGATATTCTCGCGTTTATTTGGTGGAAGCTTTGGTACAACGGCGCCCTGGGGGTAAGTGTTTTTTTCGTGGTTTCGGGCTTCGTCATCACCAGGTTGATCGCGTCCAATCCGGGAGGATTATTTCAGCCTGACTTCAGGGATTTTTACGTCCGGCGTTTCGGCCGGATTGTCCCGCTTCTCTCACTTTCCATCCTTGCCGGGATTATCGCGCTTTCAATCCCGCACGCCGCTTCCAAGGCTTTTGAAAACTGCATGACGAATCCACATGTCCCTTTGACCCCCTCTTTTTGGCTCTCAATCTCTACTTTTTGGTTCAATTGGTACCGCACTGTGCATTTCCATACCACCCCCAGTTACGGATTGCACTGGGACGTGCTTTGGAGTTTGTCGGTGGAGGAACAGTTCTACCTTTTATATCCCATTCTCTTGAGGCAACTGGGAGATGTTAGAAAGTTAGTTTTCTTTCTGGCGAGCCTCGTGTTTTTTCCGCCTTTTTTCAACATTACTCAGCTCCTGGTTTCGCCTAGCCGGCCCTGGTTGGACACATCCCCCATCCTGCCCTACAGCTGGATCGCCATGGGCTGCCTTCTTTATATCGCTTCTGAGCGCCTGGGAGCCTATCTCAAGAACCACAAGGCTGAAAGCCTGTATTTCTGCCTCGCGGGGTTGGCCTTGTTCCTGCTCAATTATTTTCATTACGATTTCAGGGCGGATTTCTGGAACCACACCTACGGTCTCACCTGCATGGGATTCGGGGCCTTCTTTTTCATGCTTGGGGGGATCCATCTGGACTTCTTCAATTCCAAAGGCTGGGGATGGGTTTGCTTCCCGGGCAAATTAAGCTACGGCGGATACCTGCTTCACCCCTTGGTTCTCTTTTTCCTTTGGCCTGTCTTGGAGGGAACAAACGAGTGTCTGGCTTATCTTATTTTCGCCTGCGCGGTGACTGGTTTGGCCTATTTGTCTTTCCGTTACTTCGAAATGCCCGCCAACCTCTATTTCCGGAATAAATGGGGCCGGCCAGCAAGACCGTAGAGAGCCGCAGGTTCAGCGGCCATCAAAGTTTTACTTAAAGCTTTACCACTTTGTCGCTTCGCGCCGTACAGTACTCTTTGCCTCATAGCGAAGAGTCGTTGACGCCTATAACCTGTTAATTTTCAGACTTTTTACAACTGTGTCTTTGTGGTTCAGAAAGAACCTGTGTTGGATTTAGAATTTTTTAGTCTTTTACTCCACTTCCTTGCCCAGGAAAGGCACGTTGGGCACGGGCAGGTTCTGGAAGGCCTTGGGCAGGGCAGGCTCGACGAACTGGTGGATCAACCCCTCGTGGAAAATTCCCAAAAGAAGGATGGCGGCGGCCAACAGCCACACCGGCAGCCTGGATTTCAGGGGCGTGGAGGGCAGCGCCGGATAATCCGGGCGGTGCTCGTAGATCAGGCGGGTCAAGCGGGCGAAAAACAGGAAATTAAAAGCCGTCACCGCCGCCAGGGTGGCCAAGGACAGCCAATCGTGTTTTTCCATCGCCCCCTGGACCAGGAACCACTTGCCGAAAAATCCCCCGGTGGGGGGAACCCCCACGATGGAGGCGGCGAAAATCACCAGCGCCAATCCCACCAGGGGCTTCTGCCGGGCCATGCCAGCCAGCCGGGTCAGGGAGAGGATGCCGGCATCCTCCCGCAAATTCTGCCCGATGAAAAACAACCCGGCCACGGTCAAGACCTGGCTGAGGATCTCCAAAAGGGATCCGGTCAAGGCGCTCTTGGTTCCCAGGTGGAATCCCAGGAAAAGAAAACCCATTTGGGCCGCGCTCAGGAAACCCAGCGTGGGCAAATAGTCTTTCTGCCTGGACGCGAAGAAAAAGCCTGTCAGGAACGCCAGGGAAACCAGGTAACCCAGGGCTCCGATCCAAGGGGGAACCATCATTCCGGGGATGTCCAGCATGAAAAAATAAAAACTAAATAATAAAACCGCCGCCAGCCTGGGAAGGACCGAGGAAAAGAAACCCAGAAGAAAAGCCGGGATCCGATTCAAGGTTTTTTGGAAAAAGAAAGGCGCGGGAAAAACCAGGGGATAAATAAAACCCAGTCCCAGGAAAAAACAGCCTGTCAGGGCCACCGGGAAATTCTTGGAGATGAATAGCTGGGCGAGGATATCATCCAGGTTCGCCGTGGCGGTGCCAGCGTAAAGAAACACGATGCCCGCGAGGTACAGGGCCGCCCCGGCGGACCCCCAGAAAAAAAGATAAAAAGCCGCCAGCCAGGCTTTCTCGCCCAGGGAGGCCAGGAGGCCGGCTCCCGCGGCCAGGAATACCTCCAGGAATAGGAAGAAATTGACCGTATCCCTCGTGAATAGAAGCGCCAATGCCGCCGTGGTCATCAAAAGAAGAAAAGAATACGCGAGGTTTTCCCCCCAAACTCCCCCTGGAGCCGTCCAGCGCAAACCGCCCAGGTAAACCAGGACCGCCAGGGACAGCGCCAGTAAAACGCAAGCCAGGAAGGCCGTATAGGGGGTCAGGACGATTTCAATGCCCCAGGGCGGGGGCCAGCCGCCCATTTCATACCGCCAGATTCCGGTTGAAAGCAAGGCGCGGAAACTGACCATCGTCAAAACCAGCCCGAGTACGAGGGAGAGCGCGGCAAAAATCCGGGTGAACCTGCCGGGGAAAAAAGAGGACGCGGCGCAAAGAAACGCTCCCATTAGGGGCGTAAGAAGAATGAGGATAGGCAGGTGTTCTTTCAAAGCGGGTTCCGTTTATCGATTTCGGCTGGCTCAAGTGACCCGTATTTCCGGTAAAAAGCCGCGCAAAAAACCAAGAGCGCCAAGGTGATCCCGACGAAAGAAAACACCAGCAGGAGGGCCCAGGCATGGCCCAGGGGATTCAATTCGGCGGGGGAAATACCTGCTTTTTGCCGGACATCCGCCAGGGATAAAAGCAGTAGGATCACTCCAGACTGGAAAAGAGCCAGCGATAGGACTTTTTTCAGCAGGTTCTCATGGAAAAAAAGACCATGGAATCCCACCAGGCAGAGGAAGGCAAGTAAGGCGTAGTGGAAAAAAAATTCCCATTCAATGGTCATGGGTTTCCTCCTTCTTCCTGGGAGCCGGTTTGCGGGGGAAAGAAAGCAGGACTCCCGCCAAGGCCAGGAAGGCTCCCAGTCCTAATAAAGCGGACCCGGCCCTACGGGCCAGGGCTGGTTTGAACAAGAACGCCAACGGGTCAAAATCCAGGAAATTGTATCCTTTCCAAAGGCTGTACATCCCCAGGAATAATCCGATCCCCGAACCTAGAAGGCCCAGCAGCATGGCTTTCCCGTTTCTTCCCCGCAAGGAAAGATGGGAGTCCTCTTCCAAGCCCAGGAGAAGGTTCAACCAAACCACGCCGAGGAAAAAGACGGCTAAAACGAAAAGGTCGAATCCACGGTAATCACATAAGATCGCCGGGACAGGATGCGGCCAGCCTGTTTCCTGGGCGGCCCTTTCCAGGAAACGGTTGGTCACGTGGGAGGCCAATGGGGATGAGGGGTCCAAGGTCCCAGGAAGCTGGGCGCAGGCGTATAACATCACCGCGCCTAAAAGAGCCGTGAATACCCAGGAAGCCCTTCTCAAACCTGCCTCCCCTTTTGGAATAAAAGGTGGTGGAAGCCGGCCAAGGTCCATCCCCAAAAGAGCTGGCCAAACGCTGAATCCAGCGCTCCCAGAAGCCCCTCGTAAAAAGCCAGTCCCGCCATCCCGGCGAGAAACAAGCGGAAAACCATGGAATAATCGGGGGAGAGAAATGAGGAAACGAAGAGGTTCATCACCACGAAAAGAAAAACCAAATCAGCGGCGATGGATAAGGGCCAAGGAGAGACGCCGCTTAACGGATTCAAGGACAGGACAGGCTGATAGACCGCCAATATCGCCCAAGCCAAGAGCGCCGGTACGAATGTGGCCGAATAAAAAGAACCTGATGAAAGGGAGGGTGAAAGAAAGTTTTTTCGTGACAGCATGTTGGCCTGATGGGGATAATTTGATTTTAAGCCGCTGCAACCGCAGCGAAGCTATCCTATTCAGCCCTTTCCGCATCGTCAACGTTCATCATCTGGTTTTTCGGGTATGATGCTTCGGTTATATCCTTAAAAACCGAGAGGAGTCCGTTTTGGTTTTATTCCGGTTATTTAAACTTTCGGTAAGATCGCCCGCTCCATCCGTTTCGCCTTTTATGCCCGTTTTTCCGGTTCTTCTCCTAGCCGTCGTGGGCCAGGCTTTTCTCTCTCTCGCCGAGAATCCCCTGACCCTTTGGCCAGGCCTGTTGTTTTACGGGCTGGCCCTTTGGAAACTGGGGAGCCTTTCTTCCGCATCAACCGCAAGCCCAAACCCCCTGCCCCTCAAGATCGAGATCCTGCTGGGAGCTCTGGTCCTGGGCTTGGGCTTTTTCCTGCGGATCTACCGCCTGGATTCCATGCCCTCGGGCATGCATACCGACCAGGGTTTGACGGGACTTTGCGCCTTGCGCATCCTGCGCGAGGGCTGGCGTCCCTTCGGGGAATTGCTGGACTACGAGGTTCCCGAGATCCTTCTCTTTTACCAATTGGCGGGATGGTTCGGGATCGCGGGGTCCTCCTATTTCACCTTCCACCTCTTTTTCATCCTCCTTTCCCTTGCATCCTTCCCCCTCATTTACTGGGCTCTCCGCCAGTGGGCCGGCCAGCGGACGGCTTTATTCTCCCTGTTCCTCCTGGCGGTCATGCGCTGGAATTGGATCGAGACCCGCAACGGCTACCCCAGCCTCCAGGTCCCTTTTTACCTCTTCGGCGCCATGGCTTTTTGGTGCTTCTGGATTCAAAGCGGGAAGAAATGGGCCTTCATTCTCTCGGCCCTGTTCGTCAGCGCCGGTTTCTATACTTACCAGGCATTCAAAATTGTGCCTCTCCTCATGGTGGTTTTTTCGCTTTATGAGCTGATCATCCGGAAAAGGAAGGATTTGCTTCGTCCCATCCTGCTTTATTTCCTCCTGGTCCTGGTCATGACCGCGCCGCTTCTGGCCTGCATGTGGAGCCGGGGGAACATCGGGCACAGGGAAAAGGAGCTGTTCATCGGCACCGAAATCCTGCGGCAGAGAAGCCTGGAGCCCCTTTGGGATGTTTGGACCGGAACCGCCTTGATGTTCAACCGTTCCGGCGACCGGAACCCCCGCCATAACATTCCCGGCCACCGGATGCTGGACGATTCCACCGCCATTCTTTTTATCCTAGGGATGGCCCTTCTTTGGCGTAAAAGGAGAGAACCCTCGGGCTTTTATCCGCTTTGGGGATTTTGGGTCATGTCCCTTCCCGGACTCCTTTCCACCGACGTTTCCCACTCCAACCGCCTGGTGGCCTTGACGCCTTTCGTGGCCTTTTTCGGCGGAAGCGCGCTTGATTTTTTGTGGCAAAGGGCCGGGGCTTTCAAGGCCTCCAGATTCCCCGCGGTTCTTCTATATGTGCTATTGGGATTGATCGCCTCGCAAAACGCCAGGACCTATTTCGTGGACCAGGCCGGGAACGAGGAATGCTGGAGAAGTTTCGGGGTGGAGCAGACTTATATCGGCCGGACCTTGGAGGATTTGGAACGCCACGCGCCCGGTGATTTTTATTACTATATCGAGCCCTTTTATTTCAAAAACCATACGGTTGACTTCCTGGGCTACCAGACCCGGAAGGCCATGTCCCCTTTCAATTTGACGGCCCTGTCCCAGGGGCGCCTTCCCCGCGATAAGGACTCGATCTTCATCCTAGGGGAGGGGAAAGCCGGAACCCTGGACTTCCTCTCGCAATTGTTTCCCATGGGGCAAAAAACTGGGCTCAGGGACAACGAAGACCGCGCCCTGGTTTACGTTGACGCGGTCGCGAAGGAAACTTTCTCCAAGTACCGCGCTTGGAACCGGGGCTTGAGGGGCGTTTACATCCAATCGGGCCGTTGGAAATCCAGGCCCTTGCTGGCGCGCTGGGATCCCTTGTTGAATTTCAGCACCAAATGGGAATTCCCCTTCACGGCCGGCCCCCCTTTCAGGATTAGATGGACCGGTAGCTTGATGATTCCCCGCAAGGGGAGCTACTCCTTCCAGGTCTTGACAACGGACAGGGCCAAATTAACCTTGGATAAAACACCCGTCCCACTGGAGAAACCCGTACCACTTCGGGCAGGTCCCCACCCCCTCCAACTGGAAATCGAGAAGGACCAAGGCTCGTCCCTTGCGGTTCATTTGGTTTGGATAAAGCCGGAGGATAAAACCTGGGAGGTGGTTCCCGCCACGGCTTTCGGGAAAATTAAACCCTGAGCGTAGGTTTAATAGATGTTGATCGATTATTGATCCTGAACTTCGATTTTGACGGGGATGATTTCCAACTCAAACCCCTGTTGGGGATTATTCAGCCAGTGATAAACGCCTTTGACCTGAACCCTTTGCTGGGACATCTCGTCCGTCACGAGGGTGGGCTCCACATGAACGGCCGGTATATTTTTTTTCTTTCCCAATGAGATAGGCTTCTCCAGGAACAAAACCCAACCCGTGATTTTCCCGGATGCTTTGTCGATATTGGACTTTAAATAACCGGACACGGTTATGGATGCCCCTTCCAGGCCCCAAAGAGCTGGGTCTTTGGGAATCAATTTACACCCATGCTCCAAGGCGGATTTGAAACACTTTATAGCCATCTTTTGATTGACCGGAACTCCCTCTCCTTTACCGTAACAGATTCCCAATCGGCACTCGGCGTCCGCTTCCCCCTGATTCACGGCTTTCTCCAGCCATTCCATACCCAAGATCGGGTCCTTCTTTGTCCCCTTTCCATCAAAATAACAGCATGCGGTCTGGTATTGGGCTTCCTTTTTCCCGGCTTTGGCCGACTTCTTGAACCAAAGGAATGCCTGGTCCCAATCAACCTTCCCCGTCCAACCCTTCGAGTCCATGTAACCGGTGAAATATTGCGCGTCGGCATTTCCCTTATTCGCGGAATAAAGGAACCATTTCTTGGCCTCCTCGAAGTTCCTCTCTTGAAGGGCCGCCAATCCCTTTTGGAACTCGTACGAGGCGGATTTTTCGGAATCTTCGGCCAGGCACCTGCCGGTTTGGAAAATAAAGCATGGCAAAACCGCTATCAAAAATCGAAAAATATTTTTCATCTGAAAGTCTATCGAATTTATCGCTGATACGTTCATATATTTTATTCTTTCCAAGCTTGTTCCCCAATCAAGGGAACGAAGCGGACGGCGTAAAGTTCTTTTTCCTGGTACCGGCCCTCTCCCCGCTTCACCACCCTGAAAAGTTTTTGTTCTCCCCTCCCGCCGACGGGAAGAACCATGACTCCTCCCACTTTTAATTGGGACGCCAGGGCGGGAGGGGTCTGGGGAACCGCCGCTGTCACCAGGATCGAGTCAAAAGGTTTTTCCTCGGCCCAGCCGATGGAGCCATCCCCTTTTTTCACCTGGATATTGGACAGGCTCAGGTCCTTGAATATCCTCAAGGCCGGAGATATCAAGCTCTCATCCCGCTCGATGGTATAAACCTTTTGCACCAGGCAAGATAAAACCGCGGCCGAGTAACCGCTTCCCGTCCCGACTTCCAGGATCCGGTGGGTGGTCTGGGGCTCGATGGACTGGATCATGGAGGCCACGATATAGGGCTGGCTGATGGATTGCCCTTTACCCGTTTCCAAAGCGCCATCCTTATAGGCGTCCTCCTGCAAATGGGGCGGCACGAAGAGGTGGCGTGGAACATCCAGCATGGCCTTCAGGAGCCGGGGTTCCCGAATGGCCCTCTTTTCCAACTGTTCCTTCACCATGTCCCGGCGCTCTTCCATTCGGTCGTCGTTCATATGGCCCAGAATCCTTTTCTTTATTCATCTGTTCGGAACGTCATACCAGGATTAATCCCGGAACTTAAGATAAACTATTTTAAACCTATAACAAATCCCGAATAAAAAAAGCCCATTTCCGCCGGGAAACAGGCTTTTTCGAATGGTGGACGTTACTGGACTTGAACCAGTGACCTTCGCGATGTGAACGCGACGCTCTAACCAGCTGAGCTAAACGTCCTGCCTAACTATAGATAAAGATTTTAGGGTATTTGAGGAATTCGTAGTTTATTCGGAAAAAATACCAATATCAAGGAATCACGACGCTGGGACCTCTAGCATCCCCTAGAAGCATTTTTAATAAATAACGAGCTTGTCGAAAGCCTTTGTTATCAAGGCTTCGGTAAGCCGTGTTTTCTTCCCGATTAATTTCAGGGCCTTGGATTTGACAAACTCATAGTGGGCCACCTGTTGCAGGCTGTCCCACTTCGGCTGACCATAGGAATCCCTCTCCAGGACGTAAACAATGTCGACCTTGACCGCATCGGCCTTAGCATCGGCGGGATAAAGGCGTTTCACCAGCTCCAAGGCGGCCTCGGACAAACGTGATTTTTTTTCCTTTCCCTCGAAGTTCGGCTTGAAGTCCTGCGCGTTCCAAAAGAAATGAACATAATCGGTTTTATCGGTGACCATCGTGTTTTTCTTGAACCAGGCGGCCCAAGGAAGAACCTCTTCTTTCCACTCGCTCACAATCCAGGGGGTGGGCGTAAGGTCGAGCGTGGCTACACCGTTCGTTTGGCTGCCAGTCGCGGGAACAGGGGTATCTTGTGAATAAAGCATGTTAATGGCGATTAAATAAACGCTAAAAAACATCATCTTTAACATTGTCGACCTCCAAAAAATAATTTTAATGAGTCAGGCATGTCATATTGTTCAACGGGAGACAATCTCAAGTACTTCCCAATCCGATTAAGGATAACATATCGAATTTGTTTTAATTCATGTTAAACACAATATCGTTGAATATGCTACAGGTATTTCCTGAAAACGGGAATCCTTAAGCCGCGCTTGAAATTCTCCAACTTAGGAAATTCTATTTTTCAATATCAAGCTGAACCCATTTCTGGTCGGTTAAAAAGTGACTTAAAAGCAATGCTATAAGGGTATTTCCATGTAATAAATAATGGCGCGAGAGTTGTATTTGATTAGTGGGATAGAAACTTGTTTTCATTGCATAATATGATTCGCTTAAGTCAAGTAAGTTCAAATGTTGTTCAGAACAAGTCTCCCTCCAAAATCGGTTGAATACATCATTTTTCCAATACTCCCAGGGTATATATAACATAAGAAGTTCCTTGGTGACCCCTTTGGAAGTTTTCATGGATTGAAGCTTGTCTTGAAAAACCCGAAATGGCCTGGCTGTTAAATCCATCAAGTCTTTTTGAATTTCAGGACCGAAACTATCCCATTGGGTCCAATCTATTGACCACCATATTTGGTTTTTTTCAATCCGAACAAAATTTCTCTTTTTGCAAAGTTCGAATAAGTGACGCGGAACACCCGGATAAATCCTTGATTCAAGCGGTTTAAGCGCATATTCGGGATCGAAACCCCCGGGGATACCATCTGCCGTTAAAGGGTTACAAAAAAAATCCGTATAGTTGGATTCTGTTGTCAAAGCGATGACTAGATCCACATCTTTTTTTCTCACCAACTCTAAAGCGGGCCCATTTATACGATATACCGACTTGGCGCCCGCCAAACTCAGCGTCAAAACTTCAAAATGATTTCTCGCACCGTTCAAAGACGCATAGGCATTCAAGAGAAATTCCAGTTGTTTGGGGAATGAATTCATCCGTTTTGTGGACTCGTTGTCCCATTTTATGACGTCATCAGTGGATAAATTACTTCTTTTATCCGACGGTGTGGAAGGCATCGCACTTTTTGCCCTTGAATCCCCGACGATGAGAATACGGAATGTTCCTGCGGGCTTTTCATCAGGATAGTCAAAATCATCCGCCGCGGAATAATAATCCACGTTCCATGATTTTCCAAAATTATAATCCTTAACGCTCATGATGGATTGAACCATGTCAGGGCAGGTAATATACAGTTTGCGTGTTTCTTTGGACGAAACAACAAAACCTGATGGCGAATCTTCGTGTTTGAAATTAAAAAGGGGTTCAGCGACAGGATCATCATTCTCAACCACACTGCCCCATGCCGTTGCCA
This sequence comes from candidate division FCPU426 bacterium, assembly GCA_963796105.1. Taxonomy (GTDB): domain Bacteria; phylum Oederibacteriota; class Muellerivitia; order Muellerivitales; family Muellerivitaceae; genus CAWCKJ01. The sequence goes on along the minus strand of CAWCKJ010000004.1, from coordinate 942,405 downwards.
TGCTTACTGGTTGATTATCCGGCAATATACGAACAATGGCATTGGGCCCCTCTTGGACTGCATAAAGCGCCCCATTTGTCCCGGCCAAAGCATGTACATTTTTACAAACACCAACGTTTATCATAGGAAACTCAGGCGCATTAGAATTACCAAGAGTTCCACTTGGTAAATCTCCGGCAACTCAGCATCAGCAATATAAATATTATTTTCGTTGACACAGATTGCCCGCGGTTTTGGTATTTGAGGATTATTTTGAAAAACCATTGAAAGCTTTCTTGATTTCATGCTCAATTTTCTCAATCTATTCTCGTTTGGTTCAGTAAAATAAACACTGTCATCTTTCAGGCAATAACTTAAACCCCAAATCTCTCCAAGGTTTGTCTCGATAGAGTTTCCCGCCACCGTTCTAACCGTTTTTTTCTTAAGATCAATCAATCGAAGATTTTTAGCGCCTGCGTCATAAACCACCAGACTTTCATCTGGCAGGTAGGCCAAGACTGTGGGTTGGTTAAAGGAAGCTTTTGATAGCGGCCCATCAAAATTTCCTGAAGTATCGCCTGGAACGCGCCCTACAAGTTGGACAGTTGAAGCAAAAAATAGAGAATAGGGAAACGGCTCAAGGGGTAACCCCCCAAAGGAGCATTTCCAAATGGGTAAAATAAGACGGAAGTTCAGTATTGATTTCAAAGAACAAGTCGTCCACGAGGTAGAAACTGGCCTATCGCTCAATGAAGCTGCTCGTCAATACCAGCTCAATCCAAGCGTTATAACCCGTTGGCGCGATAAATATCGCCAAGGAACCTTGGTTGAAAAACCTTCCCTTCACGAAAAAATATTGGAAAAAGAGAATGAGAAACTCAAAGCCAAGATTGGGGAATTGATCATGGCGATAGACCTTTTAAAAAAATTCCAAAAATACGCGGAAAACCAGAGAAAGCTCGATACCTCCGTGATCACCTCAAGGAATTTGGCTCAATTTCAAGAGGATGCCAAATGATGGGGCTTCCTCGAAGTACCTATTATTCTGCACTTAAAAGTGAACCGGAGATTCAGGAACAAAGAGATTTGGACTTAAAGAACCGAATCGAGCAGGTGAGATTGACCTTCCCCTACTACGGCTATCGGAGGCTCTACCACCACTTTTTACGGGAGGGATTAAGGATTAACGCCAAACGGATTCGGCGGGTGGTAAGGAAATACGGTCTTTACCCTATTATTTGGGGGAAAAGGTTCAAGATCCAAACCACCCAATCCAATCACGACCTGCCGGTGTTCCCCAACCTCTTGGAAAGGGTGGCAGAAACTGCTGTCAATCAAGTGTGGGTGGCGGATATTACCTATATCCGAATCCTCACTTGCTTTGTTTATCTGGCGGCCATTCTGGATCGTTTTTCCAGAAAGGTGATCGGGTGGGCGGTTTCCAAGAGACTGGATCGGGAGTTGTCGCTTTCGGCTTTACGCATGGCTTTAGAGGAAAGGAATCCTCTTCCGGGATGCATCCACCATTCAGACAGAGGGGTGCAATATGCCTGCTGGGATTACGTGGCCCTGCTTGAGTCCAAAGGATTAAGGATCAGCATGTCCAGGACAGGCAACCCTTACGACAATGCAAATGCGGAATCCTTTTTCAAAACCTTGAAATATGAGGAGGTGCATCTATTCAATTACGAAACTTATCAGGAAGTGCTTCAAAGACTTCCATACTTCATCGAGGAGGTGTATAACAAAAAACGGTTGCATTCTTCTATCGGCTACATGCCGCCTGAGGAGTTCGAGGCTTTAAAGTCACTCAAACCAATCGCCGGAAAACCTATTCTCAACTTGGAGTAAAAACTGTCCAAGGTTTGGGGCGCACACCAGCCTCCAGTTAGTGTTTCCACACGGTTAGCCTCATCTAAATGAACTAACCTGATCCGATGGTTTCTGGAATCTGCCACAAAAAGCCGGTTTCCGCTATCATCAATCGCCAATCCGCTTGGATGATCGAAAAGAGCTTGTGAAAATACCCCATCCCGGAAACCGGCGTCATCCCTCCCTGCCACCAGGCTGTTGAAATAGTCCATGGGGGTTATGCCGAAGACGGGATGCAAGCAAGGAGAAGAATGAAACTATAACTAAATAAGACCACCGGTTCATTCTGACCTCCGAGATAAGGAACACCAAAATATTATCTAATGACAAATTAAATTGATGACTTCCTGCCATATAGACGGCAAGCGGCTGATTTAATTCAAAAATTTTTTAAAATTATTAAAAAATTAGGAAATTGTATGTTTTACAAGGCTTTTTACACTTCTTGAGAAGTTGTTTGGCTTTCATTCCTAAAAATATAACTTTGATTCAGATGGGGAATAAACTGCATTAAGATGGAAAAAAATTGCGGTAATGGCCTCGGTTGATTTTACGGATCCTTCCAAACCCTCATGCATTGAAACTGTTTATTTGTTGTTTGATTCATTTTGGTTTGGGGATAACCGGTTAAAAAAATCAAAAGAGAATAATGGATAAATCTTGGAAAGCTTCCGGCTGTGAGGCCTCTTGAAATGATTCATTTTACAATATTAAATGGTACCCATTTCTGTTCAGTCAAATAATGACTTAATAGATACGCGATAAGGGTGTTCCCGTGTATTAAATAATGATGCGTGTGAAGCCTCTGGGCAGTCGGATAAAAACACGTTTTCAGGGCGTAAAAAGGATCGCTTAAATCCATCAGGTTTAAGTGTTCTTCCGAACAAGTGTCCCTCCAGAAATGTTCATAACTCTCATTTTTCCAATTCCTCCAAGGCACATAAAGGACAATTAATTTTCTGGGGTTGCCGCCCGACGTTATAAGGTTTTGAAGCCCAGTTTGACTGACTTGGAAGGGCCTGGCCGTTAATTCCATCAAATCCTTACGAATTTCCGGATCAAAACTATCCCACTTATCCCAGTCAATGGTCCAAACAAATTGGTTATTTTCCAACCTGAGTAAATTTTTCTTCATACAAAGATCGTATAAGTGCCGGGGGACTCCGGGAGGAATCCGAGAATTAACCGGCTTCAAAGCATATTCAGGATCAAATCTTCCGGGAATACCTTCGGCCGTTAATGGATACATAAAGTAATCCTGATAGGTTGAGGAAGCCGCCAATGCGAGGACAAGATCCACGTCTTTTTTCTTCACCAAATCCAAGGCGGGAGCGTTAATGAGGGAGCCTGAAGCCACACCCTCCACACTCAATGTTAAAACCTCAAAATGGCGCCTCACCCCGCTTAAGGCGGCCTTGGCATTCAAAAGAAATTCCACCTGCTTGGCAAAGGTATTCGTCCAACTCGAGGAAGCGTGGTCCCATTTAATTATATCGGCATCCAGGGTATCTCCCAAAAAGTCAACAGAAGTCGGGAGCGCCGCGCCCTTGACCCTTGAGTCCCCCACTACCAATATGCGAAATGTTTGAACCGGTTTTTCGTCGGGATAATCAAAATCATCGCTGGTAAATGAATTCCAATTTTTTTCAAAGTCATAATCCTTCACACTGATGATCGATTGAAACATATCCGGACAGGTGATAAATAACTTGCGCTTCTCCTTCGGCGAAACCACGAAGCCGGCCAGGGAATTTCTTTCTGAAAAATCCATAAGGGGTTCCGTATTTGGATCGTTGTTCTCCGCCAAAAATCCCCACGCTGTCGCCTGCTTGACCGGATGGGGGTCCGGCAAAACCCGAACCACGGGATCAGGCCCTTCCTGAGCGGCGTAGAGAACCCCGCTTGAACCGGCCAAAGCGTGAACATGGTTTCCCATTCCAGCTTTTATCAATGCGGCGGGTGTGGAGGTGTTATCCGAGGGTTCCACTTGGTAGATTTCCGACAAATCAAAATCCGCCACGTAAAGCTTGTTTTCACAGACACAAACGGCCCGGGGCCTGGGCACTTGGGCGTTATCGGAAAAAACCGTCGAAATCTTCCGGGACTTCATATCCATCTTCCTCAACCTCTTCTCATCGGGCTCGGTAAAATACAGCGAGTCATCCTGAGTGCTGTAACCCAGGCCCCAGATGGTACTCAGGCCTGTTTCGGCCTTATTGCCGGCCAAGGTGGAGACGAAATTATTCCTGATATCAATTAAACGCAGGTCACCTCCCCATTCATAAACGACAATCCGGTCCCCCGGCAGATAAGCCAAAACCGATGGTTGGTTGAATGAAGATTGCAACAAGGGTCCGTCGGTCCCGCCCAGGGTAGCGTTACCAGCTAAGGTTTCCACCCGGCTATCCTCATCTAAATGAACTAGCCTGATCCGATGGTTGCCCGAATCGGCCACAAAAAGCCGATTGCCGGAATCATCGATGGCAAGTCCGTTGGGATGATCGAAAAGAGCCTGTGAAAAAGTCCCGTCCCGAAAACCGGCGTCATCCCTCCCTGCCACCAGGCTGTTAAAATACTCCATCGGGGTTATGCCGAAGACGGGACGAATGGGTGGACTTGAAAAAAGCAGGAAAACGATCAATATTTTCAAGGTGAGAATGTATTTTGTCGGGCGCTTGGCGCGCATATGGACTCCCAAAATTTACAGATGGATCAAATGGCGGGTGATTTTCAAGACCTCATCCATGGGATAAAAAAACAAAAGCCAGCCATAGGCAACAAATATATTTGTCACCGCAATATCCATCCATCGCGTTAATCCGAAGGAAAACCACTTTCGTCCAAAAGTCGATTTTTCCCAGAGATTATGAAGCACCAACCCCATGCCATGATAAAGGCCCCAGAGTCCGAAATGCCAGCTGGCCCCGTGCCATAAACCGCAGACGAACATGGTCACCATAAGATTGAAGAATTTTCTAATCACTCCCAGTCGATTGCCACCTAAAGAAATGTAGATGTAATCCCTGATCCAACTGCTCAGGGACATATGCCAGCGCCTCCAAAACTCGGTGATATTCCTGGAAATGTAGGGAAAATTAAAATTCACCGGAAGGTCGAGCCCGATCATTTTCCCGATCCCGATGGCGATATCACTGTAACCGCTGAAATCAAATAAAATCCTGACAGACAGGAGCGCCAGCAACAAGCAAACCGGCCCGAAGGTCAAATCGGTTCGTTTTTCCAGAAGGTGAATAAGGGTGGTGGCGTTATCCGCGATGACCAGCTTCTTGAAAAAACCCAAAAACATCTGCGCCAGGCCCAGTACGGCCTTGGGCCAGGGGGGGCGGTTTAAATCATTTTCTAACTGGGCGAGGAACGGCTGGTACCGTTTGATGGGACCCGCCACGATAGAGGGGAAAAAAAGGCAGAAGATCCCGAATTTAAAAGGATTTTTGACCGGTTCGGACCCGCGGTACACATCCGTCAGGTAATGAACAAACTCAAAAGTGAAAAAGGAAATCCCGAGGGGTAAGGCTGGTTGATAGGCGTGGCTCGATAACCATTGCCCCCCTCCCCCGCCGATCATGGAACCCACTGAATTCATCAGCAATGAGGGGTATTTGTAGCAAAGCAATCCAACCACCGGAACCAGTAGGCCCAGGGTGAATATTTTTTTACGGGATGGGTTATCCTTCGGATATTTTGCGACCCATAGACCGAAAAAATACGTGAGAATGGCCATGATAATAATGGGAGTGATGCCAGCCGGGCCCGCGAAGTGATACTGGAATACAGCGCTGCAAATCAGGAGGTAAAAAAACCGGATCCGGGCATGCGGAATAAGCCACAAGGCCAAGTAAAACCCTGAGAAAAAAAGCATGAACCAGCTGGTGTTGAATACCATTCAAAAATCCACGTAAATGAATTTAGAGGCTGACAGGTCCCCGGAAAAAAGCAGGATCGCCAGGACCAAAAGGAACAGGATGATCCCGACCCCCATCCCCTTCCAGAAATCGGTGTTTTTCATGGCAGTTCCCTCTCCAATAAATCCGCCAGTTCTTTAGCGTATTTCTCGTTACCCTGTTGGTTCAAATGGCAGTGATCAAGAAAGTCGGAGGAGGGATAGTGTTCGGCCCAATCGAAATACAACATTCCCTCTTTTTGATAAGGCTTCATGAAACCCGATAGAATTTTTCGATTCTTATCAAAGCTGGCTTCATCCAGATAGTCACCCATGAATTTTTTGTTTTGAGGGGTCATGACGACTAGAACAGGGATATGCTGGGCTTCCCACTGGTCCAAGACCACCTTCAGGCAGGTTAAGGGAAGTTCCCTGGAGTCCCAAAGATAAGGCTGGTAGTAGGAAGCTATCTTTTGCTTCAAAGCCGCCTCGACGATTTCCAATTGAGTTTCGTTTTGCCCAACTATTTTTTCCAGGATTCTTTGGAAAAAATCCTTCTGGCTGGGGTAATACCAAAGGGTTTTGGCTGTTTGGGTTTCCCGGAAAAGGAACCAATGCCTGCTCAAGAATTCGTAGAGCCCGTCACTCAGGCGGGATTCAGGATTGGATTTAGGATCATTGCCTATTCTTTGCTGAACATCCTGCGGAAGATGGTCTTTTAGGAAATACCGCGAGAGGGCCTTAGTCCCCTCGTTGAACTCCTGGGAAAACATCCGGAAGTTCAATAACAGGAGAATCTCGCTTGGTTTCCGGGGAAGAAATTCGGGTGTCAGGGCCTCGATGTCGGGAAGCAGAAGGCCGTCGGAACCCAAGCTCAGGGGGAATTCCTTTGTGTTTTGGAAGTCTTTCCTTAAAAAACTTGTGAGGGTTTTTTCCCTAGCGCCGGGAATGCGGTGTTCCATCAGGGCGCTGGCGCCTAAAACACTGTCGCCCAACAACAGGATAGGTCGTTCACCGGAATCATTCTTTGGGAAAAACTGAATTCGGTCCCTTAATTCCGCCAGACTGGTCATGTCCCCCGAAATATCAAAATGACGGTACCAGAACCCCGTTGGAACGGTCATTCTTAAGGCGATTTCCGCCGAGAGGGTCAATCCGAATAAGGAAGTGAGGATTCCCAAATAAAAGGATTTGCTGAAATTCATGCTTGATTAATTTCCATTGTTAAGGAGTAGTTAAAACAGGAAGGAAGTTTACCATTTCTCCTATATTTTTGCGCTTTTGAAAGGCATTCAGAGCTAAATATCCGGAAAAATCAGGAATAATTGGGACTATCTTTAGGGTCTTGAAAATATTTTAACTAAACAGTCTTAATTAATTAGGAATGTTTTCGCCTTTTTAAGTTCTCCCCCGGCCTTATTTTCTGAATAATGGTCTTGAATGAAAAACTTTCTTCCTCCCGGCTTGGAACCGGCTTACCAGGAATGCCAACAGTTAGTCCAAAAACACTATGAGAATTTTCCGGTGGCTTCCTGGCTGTTGCCCGAAAAAAGCCGCCCCCATGTGGCGGCCTTATACGCTTATGCACGAACCGCGGATGATTTCGCTGATGAGGAATCTTTCAAGGGAAGACGCCTATCCGAATTGAACCTTTGGGAAAAAGAGCTTCGAAACGCCATGAAGGGCATGCCGGCCCGCCCCATCCTGCGGGCCTTCGCCAATACGATTAAAACATTAGATATTCCGTTATCGCTTCCACTGGATCTTCTAAAAGCCTATCGAATGGATTTGGAGAAACATCGCTACTCCACCTGGAATTCCTTGCTTTATTACTGCCGTCATAGCGCCAATCCCGTGGGCCGAATGGTTCTTTATATATCGGGCATCCGCGAAGAAAAGCTTCACCAATACTCTGATTTCATTTGCGGTGGACTTCAACTCATCAATTTTTGGCAGGATACCGCCCTGGATCTGTGCCGCGGCCGGATCTATTACCCTAAAAGCGAATGGAAGAAGTTCGGAGTGAAAGAAAAAAATTTATTGGACGGAAAAGTCTTGGATAGCACAAGGCAATTGGTGAAAAACGCCGTGGACTTTACGGACAATTATTACCGGCAAGGTTATCCTCTCCTTTCCGCCGTCCGTGGGCGCTTGAGGCTGGAGCTTCAAGCCACATACCTGGGAGGAAAGGGGATACTCAGTAAAATCCGGGACATGGGCTACAATGTTTTCGAGAATCGGCCCGTCCTGAATCCCCTGGACAAGACGCTCCTGGTCTTGAGAACTTTGATGGGATTAGTTCGGTCTTGAATTTAATAAACCTCGGGAGAATTTCGTGAATCCCCAAGTTGGTTCGCTCCGAAAAAAAACAAGTTTTTACCTGCCTTTACTCCTGCTTCCCGGGGATAAAAGATCGGCCATGGAGGTCCTCTACCGCTTTTGCTGGGAAGCGGATGATATCTCGGATGGAACCGACCCGCTCCCTGTCAAAAGGAAAAAACTGGCTGTTTTCAAAAAGGACCTCAAAAATTGTCTCGCCGGAAAAGTTCCAAAACCCTCGTTCCAAAAGTTTCAGGAAACCGTCGCCCGCCATGGGCTTTCCCCTGAACCCCTTTTGCGTGTTGTCTCGGGCGTCGAGACGGACCTGAGGCCTGTCCAATTCAAGACTTTTCAGGAACTTCATCAATACGCATTGAAAGTGGCGGGAGGCCCCGGCCTTGCCAGTATGGAGATATTCGGATACAAGGACTTCGCCCACCGCGTTTACGCCGAGAACCTGGGAGTGTTCCTTCAATTGGTCAACATGACGAGGGATTACCTGGAAGACACTGGCATGAAACGCCGTTATTTTCCCCTTGAGGACTTCAAACGTTTCCACATCCATCCATCCATGATCGGCGAGAACAACTCCCATTGGGCGGCCTTCGTGCAATTCCAACTGGACCGGGCCTGGTCCTTCTTGGAAAAAGCCCGTGAAGCCCTCACCCTTCGGCAGAGAGGCGATCTGAAAACAGCCGAAGCCATAGCCGCGGTTTACGTGAAACTTTTCCAGAAATTAAGGAATCATCCCCAGAAAATCCTTCAAGGAAGGGTTTCCTTGAGCTTCTTTGATAAAATGCTTTCGGTTCTGGGAACGATCGGCCGTTGTTTTTTATTTAAATGGCTTTAAACCGGCCCATCCCTTGAGGCTATCCAAGGAGGTACTCCATGACGAAAGTTCTCGTGGTAGGGGGTGGTTTCGCCGGTGTGGCCGCCGCGACCGCTCTCGCGGAAAAGGGCCACTGCGTGGAGCTTCTGGAATCCCGGGGTTTCTTGGGCGGTCGGGTATACTCCACCCTACCCACCGAGGCCTTTCCCCACCCCTGTGACAACGGCCCGCATCTTTTCATGGGCTGCTACCGGGAGACTCTGAAGCTGTTGAGGCGCTTGGGCGAGGAGGATTCCCTTCATTGGCTTGATCCCCTGGGCCTTTCCTGGCTCACTCCCGGGGGAAGGGTCCGGCTCCAGTGCGCCAGGCTTCCCGCTCCTTTTCACCTGGCCTACGGCCTTCTGGCCTCCAACGCCTTTCCCCTAGTCGAGAAAATAGGAATGGCCAAAGCTCTTTTCTCTTTTTCCAAAAAGCCCTTCAAGATCAAGCCCGGCCTGGAGACCGTCTCCCAATTCCTGGACGCGAGGGGCCAGGGTCCCATGGCCCGGGAAAGATTCTGGGGCCCGATCTGCAACGCGGTGATGAATGTGGGGCCGGATATCGCGCCCATCGGGGGGCTGGGGGAGGTGCTTCACCGCGTTTTCTTCGGTTCCCGTTTTGACAGCGCCTTTGGGATCTCCGCCAAACCCTTGAGCGGCTTGGCCTTTCCCCTGGCTCCGTCTTACCTCGAAAAAAAGGGTGGAAAAGTCCACTTCCACGAGGGCGTCCAATTCCTGAAAATAAAAGACAGCGGTTTTGAGTTGAAAGGCCGATCCGGAAAAGCCTATTCAGGGGACGCCTTGGTCCTGGCGCTTCCTCCGGATTCCCTTCACGCCCTTTGGCCGAAAGGAACTTGGCCCATCCTGGAAAAATTACCGAAACTGGGGAAATCCCCCATCCTTTCGGTTCATTTGATCCTTTCCCGGGAGGTCGTCAGCGGGAATATCGTGGGGTTGTCGGGGGCCCAGTTCGAGTGGGTTTTCAACAGAAACGCCAATTGGGACTGGAAGGGAGAAGGCCAGTACCTGAGCTTCACGGCCAGCGCGGCTGAAAAACTAGCGAGAATGAGTGAAAAGGATCTGGTGGACTTGGCGGTGGGGGAATTAAGGGAACGATGTTCGGCGGCCCGGGAAGCCGGAATTCTTCATTCCAAAGTCACCCGCGAGATGGCGGCTACTTTCATCTGGTCCAAGGATTCGGACAAGACACGCCCCCCCTGTGAGACGCCTTTCCCCCATGTCTTCCTGGCCGGCGATTTCACGGACACCGGACTCCCTGCCACCATTGAGGGCGCCTGCCAATCGGGCCATAAGGCTGCAAAGAAAGCCCAAGAATACTTTGTCTCAAAGGGTTAAAACACAAATGATATTGAACCCTTTTTTTCCCAGGAACATTTCTCGCAAGTGGATTCTTTCCCCTTGGATCCTATTTTTGGTTCTTTTAACAATTAATTCCCTTTTTTCTTTCGTGGCTTTAGGACCTGCAGAGAAAAGTTTCCTTATTTTGTTCGGGCTTTTGGCACCCATGGGCATGGCAATGCGATTTCCTGGTGGCTCCTGGATAAAAACCATTAACCCAAATGATAAATTGTTTCCAGCTATCCCTGTTTGGAGTGTCTTTCTGGTGTTGATGGCCGCCCTTTTCATCCGTTTTTATAACCTCACACTCCTTTCGGGTTGGCCTCTCATGGATGAAGGACTGACGGCTTTTTTCGCAATGGAACAATCTGAAAAATGGAGGTGGGATCTTTTCGGCGGGGCAACCCAGGTTCCTTCCGCTTTTTACTGGCTTTTGGGTCTTTTCTTTAAAATCACCGGTCCTTCTCTTGAATCTCTTTGGCTTTTTCCCGCCCTTCTTTCTTTATTGACGATTCCCGTCGCCTATGTTGCTTCAATTTTTTTCGCACAGCGTTCCTCGGCATGGATGGCGACGACTTTTTTCGGCTTGTCCTTCTGGCCCTTTTACTTGGGGCGATTTTGTGTTCCGCACGTTCTTCTGGTGTGTTGGGAAATAATAGCCCTAATTGCTCTGGGATTTTTTCGCAATTCAAATTCAAAAAGCCAATTAAACCTGCGTGCAACGCTACTGGGTTTAACGGCAGGCTTCGGCTTCTATATCCATCTCCATTGGATCATGGTAGCCTTGATGATTTCCGTGGCGGTAGGGTGGATCGTTTTTTCCAGAAAAGAACGGCCATGGCGAACTTTAATTTTCTTTTTATTTCCTCTTTTGCTACTGGCAGCGCCCTTGGGATTAACGGCATTTATACAAAAAACAGGAAACTACCTGAGTATGCTTTGGATCCTAAAAAAGGGGGTCAGTTGGAATGCGCAATGGCAAGCCTGTTGGGACTATTTTAGCAGTCTATTTTGGGGTGTCCAAACTCCTCGATTCACTTACAAACCCTTTTGGGGAGGGTTTTTAAATCCCCTCTTGGATGCAGTCTTGGGCCTGGGTTTGGTCGGTCTTTACCAACAAAGACGGTCTCCACAGGCACTCTGGATCGGAACGGCATTATTTCTTTTTATTCTTCCCGGCTGGCTGACTCAAGAATTGGAAATGTTCCGACTGGTTTTGCTCATACCCATGCTTTTATTCCTTGCATCGGAAGGACTTGGAATCCTTTTAGGGGATTTACCTATAAGAAGCCGGGGTTTGGTTTTAACGGTGTTGGTAACGTTCTCGGCCAGTATGGATTTTTACCATCTTCTGGGCCCTTATCAAGCGGCTTGTCATTCGGATTATGCAACTTTGAGCGGTTATACTAAATCTTTCGAAAACTGGAAAGCTTATCAAATATTGAAAAAAAGGAGTATGGACCAGGGACCAGGTTTAATCCTGACTGAAATGGAATCCAGCTCCTTCAACCAAACTTTGACAGTAACCGTCTATCCATATAATGCGGCTCGGAATCCCCATCTTTCCTCTGCAAGTGCGCGCTGGATGGCATTCTTGACTAACATCAATTATGCCCCTTTTCTTTCCAAGCGTTTTCCTAGGATTGAGTGGTTCGAACTTTCCCCAGATCGGCCCCTTCCACAGGTGACGCTGGTATTGGGTATTATCGTCTTGGATGATCCGGAGAGTCTGGCCTTGGCCAATCATTGGCTGGTAATGGAAAGGGCATTTCGTCCCTTGACTTCTTCCCTTTTGCATCTAGGATTTGGCCAAAACCAAGGACCTCTCTTGAAAGGTCTTTCCAAAATGAAACTTCTGGTCAAAGGGGATCGGTTTTTGGAATCTTGCTTAGATGAAAAAATATTTTTTGTTGCCATGTCGTCAAATAAAAATTCAGAAGCCTTATCAGCCCTTGGAGATGCGCTTGAAGAAGGTTATCCGGCGGCCCATATTTTTAACGACTTGGGGGTCTTGTGGTTTACCCAGGGGGATTACGCTAAAGCCCGTCAGGCTTTTGAATCCGCGCTTCACTCCCCCCTGAACCACACCAACGCATTGGAAAATTTAAGAAAGACCCCTGGTTCATAACCCATGAGTTTCTAATGTCCAAATTTTAAGTTCAAACCCTTCCATCCGCGAAGCGGAAAGCACCTCTGCGACGGCTTATCTTCCCTTTTGTCTCTAATCATGAATAACGGTCGGGAATAACTTGCGGAGTAAGTAATATTCGTTAAAAGGCCTGTCGTCCGTGACAGTAATCCGCTCATCCGGATCAAGCAAGGAATTTACATTTACTTCCGATGACAAGATGAGGTTCAAGAACCAGGACGGTTCTTTGTTGGTTAGGTTCCATTCCACAAAATCCTTCCTGGCCGAGGGAGGCATAGGAGCAAGGATTCTGGATACCGCCGGTAGGATAAGCGGCTGCATGGAGCCGATCATATGGAGCCCCCCGCCATGCAGGGAAACAAAGGCCCGGACATAGGGGAATGAACGCACGAAAGAACGAAGGAAGGCCTGAATGCTTTTGGCGTTACCCCAATTAATCCATTGCTGTACCACCCCGCCTTCTTGAAGATGGCTTTTCGCGGCGGTGTAAAACTCCTCTGTATAAAGAAGGCTTGAACCGGCTGCTTCCGGAGGCGGGGGGGGATCCAGGGTGATCACGTCGAATTTCGCTTGCGTCCTGGAAAGATATCTTCGTCCATCATCAATGATCACGCGATTCTTGGGATTGTTCAAAATGGCCCGCGCGTCTTTGAAATAATAGCTAAAGGCGTCCCTCACACTAGGCACCAATTCAACCGCGGTGGTATCCACACCCCAGCTGGCAACGGACCGGAAGGTTGTCCCCATGCCAAAACATATGACCAGGGCTGATCGGGGGGAATGACGGCAGAAAAGCAAGGGTAGATGGGCCATGATTTTCGGGATGGGCGTCATGGCGGTCATTCCGATGCCGTTGACCAACAGGGCCTTTTGCGAGGGTCCCTGGTAGGAAATAACCGTAGCGGTGGCATCCCTCCTTAGTACCACTTGTTTCATGCCTGACAAGTCGGTCCCCTCTTCGTAGCTGCCGCAAAAAAAAGCCGAAAAAACAAAAAGTCCAAGGGTGGGTAAAAGAAAGTAAGGACGAAAAGGAGTCCCGCCGCGCCTTCCTTTTAAGACCACATGAAAAAAAAGAATGGAAGAGCCAATATGATAAGGGTCCACCTTGCCCCGAGGAAAGGAAGAAGCAAGTAAGACGCTAAAAGGGGGCCTAAAATACAACCAAGGATATTAAAAGCGTATCCCTTGCCCGCGGCCTGGGCATCTCCTTGGGAAAAGCGGTCGATAAGGCAAGGGGTCAAGTAACCCAGCGCGCCGCAAAAAGGAGCCAAACTTAGGAGCGCCACCAGCGGGGAATGATGCCAGCGCGGATCATTAAGTGCCACCGGAAGAAAAGCAAGGGAGGATAAAAACACCAATAGGGTTTCAACAGGAACGGCTTTTGGGAAGTTCATCCGGCTCCTGTAAAACCAGGAACCCATCCAAGTGGCGAAAAGGTAAACCGCCAGCAGACCCGAGAAAGCATATACCTCGTTACCTAGAATGGGTGTGTAATCCCTCACCCATGCCACCTCCATGGCCATGGAAATAAATCCCGTTGAGAAAAGCAAGGCCGGATACCAAAAATGGGCGGCGTTTTGTTTGAGAGCCTGGCTGTTGCCGATGGGGGTGTCGACCCGTAAAGGAGCGGGAAGAAGAAACGCCCAAATCAAGGATCCTGTCCCGACAGCAAAGTTAATGCTTGAAGCGGTCTTGAGGGTGCCGTTAAAACCAAGCCATTCCACCAGGATAAAGGCGGTTGCTAAGACCCCTGAGCAGGCTCCCAGGACATTCGCCAAGTAGAGAAAACTGAAACTTTCCTTTTCGGTTGAATTTTTTTCCCGGATGAATTGCATTCCCAGCGGAAAAGTGGCGCCCATGGCGATGCACCAGGGAAGAAGCGAAACAAGAATGACAAGGCCCGAAAAGAAAAGATAACTTGCCGAGTCGGCCGCGCCCAGCGATAAAAGCGATTGGCGTCCCTGGGAGAAAAGCCAGGGAACCACACAGCCTCCCAAGCCCGTAAAAACCTCCACGGCAGCGTAAAAAAAGAAGATGGTTCTTCCCGTCCAGCGGCTCAAGGGAACAGCCCCTATTCCGCCAGCCCAACTTCCCAGCGCCAACCCCAGCATGAAAACCGATAGAATGACCGACAACACGTGGGTGGTGATGCCGAAGTGGGCGTAGGCAAGCCTGATCCAAATGGTTTGGTAAGAGAGTCCGCAAAAACCGGACAGAAAGAACATGGAAAACAAAAGGATTCTATGCTTCGGCAGGACAATCTCCCGTGATTTTATTTGTAAATGGATGTTACCAGGAGACCGCCCAGCCAGCGTAATAAATCGGCTCCTGTGTGTTTATCGATTTTATTTTTTCTTTCAAATTCATCACGATTTCTTCTCCCGCGATCCCCAAAATAAACAAAAACCTTCGTTTATGCTGTTTAACGTTGATTTATTATAGTTGAAAGAAAATTTCACCTGGGAAAAACGAGGTAAAATTGCCAAAATGAAAATTATGTTTCGGTATATTTTCTCCTCCAACCCCGCGACTTGTTTATTTATTTTCTTTCTGTCAAACACGATTATTTCCTATTTCTCCCTTCCGATTTGGGTGAATTCGGGCATTATCTTGTTTGGGTTGATTTTTCCCTCCCTGATTGCCTGGCGCGCCTCTCCCGATCCCTCGCCAGTAGAAACTTCCCTTTATCAAAATCAAAAGGAATTCTTACCGGCGGTTCCCCCTTGGATTTGGCTTCCCTTGGGGGCCTTGGTTATTTTCGCCCGATTTTACAAGCTCACCAACCTTTCGGCATGGCCCCTCTACGATGAGGGAATGTATGGCTTCTATGCCGCCCAACTTTCCCGTCATTGGGATTGGCAAATGCTTTATGGCCCCAGCCAGGCTCCCCCTCTTTACCTTTGGCTTCTCGCGTTTACCTTCAAATGTTTTGGGGTTTCACTTTTTAGCCTTTGGTTTCTTCCGGCCTTGATTTCATCCCTCTTGTTTCCGGCCTCTTATTGGGCGGCCCGCGGTTTTTTCAACCGTTCTTTCTCAATGGTCATAGCGCTACTCTTCGGTTTCGGCTATTGGCCTCTTTATGTCGGACGTTTTTCCTTGATGACGGGACTGGTTCTTCTTTTGGAATGCCTGACATTGGGCTTATTGACCCGATACCTGTCGGAGAAGGAACCCGCCAGAAAAATTAGCCAGGCGGCGGCCCTGGGGGCCATGGTGGGCGTGGGCTTTTACTCCTATTTGCATTGGCCTTTCCTCGCGGCGGTTGTTGGCGGGACAGTCGTCTTGGGGGCCGGGGTAGGGGGTAAATTGAATCGCTTCACGAAATGGAAAGTTCTCCCGGCCTTCCTCCTTTCCTGCGCGGTTTTCATGTTTCCCTTGGTGGGGGGCATTTCCCTGGAGGGCCTGAAACAGCTGATGGTTTACCTTCACCACCTCTCCGCTGGAAGCCAGACCCTCCGCTTGTCAGATCAAATCAGCATTTCCTTTTCTTATATCGCCTCCCTCTTTTGGGGAATGGATTTGAAATATCACACCTACCAGCCGGTTTGGGGAGGTTACCTGAATCCACTGGCTGGCGCCCTTTGTTTCATGGGAGGGATCGAGGCCGCCCGTGGTTTCAGAAGCCGCTTAAATCAATGGCTTTTGACCGTTTTTCCTTTTTTCATCCTCCCGGGCCTTTTGACCTCCGAAAGAGCGACTTCCAGGTTGATATTGGTTTTCCCGGTCCTGGCTATCTTGATGGTCAAGGGATTGGAGCGTTTAATTTCCATGCGTCCGGCGCGCAATATTCTAATCCTGTCATCGATCCTGTTTTTTTCGACCGGTTTGGATTTTTATCACCTTTACGTGGCTTATCCCGCTATCTGGAAATCGCTGGATCATTGGAAAAGTTATGATAAATCCTATCCCAGGGCCCAGGCTTTCCTCCAACTGGAAAAACTGAACCAAACCCAGGGTCCAGGCTACTTGTTTGCCGATTTCTTGCCGGGCCTTTCGGATCAAACCCTTTCGGTGGCGGTCTCGCGTTTCAACCTATCGGATCACCCGGAGATATCCCCGCAACTGGCGCCCTGGGCAGGGCTTCTCACAAACGCCAATCTTCTTCCCTTTATGAAAAAAAGATTTCCATCGGGTCAAGCCTGGTGGATTTCCAAGGACGTCGGGAGCCCGGACGGGGGATGGATGCTCTGGGTAATTCCATGGAAAGAGATGCCAATGGAAACCCTTCGACGCTGGCTCAAAGCTTCGGCTTCCCTCAAGTCTTTCATTGAGCGGAGCCTCATATTCGTTCCGGGCCAATCTATGGAGCCGATGGAAAATTCCCTTCAAAAAATATACCCCTTATTCCAAGGAGATCCCCTCCTGGAAACCTGTTACTACGAGAAAATGGCCGATCTCTCCACGCGCCGGATGATGGCCGGGGATAATCGTGCTGGCACAAAGCAGGAAGCGGCCGAACAGGCTCTTCGATATCTAAAGACGGCCCTCCAAAGAGGTTATCCCTCCGCCCATCTTTATTTCAAACTGGGATCGATTTATTCGATACAGCAAAAAAACCAAGAGGCTCGGGAATGTTTTAAAAAGGCAAGAGGATCCCTACTGGACTTGACCCAGGCCTCCACATACGAAAAACTGCTGGCACCTTCCGGGGGACGCGATGGAAAACCCTAAATACGCGGGTATGGAGAATTTTTTTCAAAATCCTTGGCCTTTCTTTTGGCTTTTCGCCTTGGTCAACGGCCTTTTGTCCTATGCTTCCCTGCCCCTGCAAGCCCAGTTGTGGATTGGTTTATTTGGATGGCTCCTGCCTTTGGGATTGTGGTTCAAAGCCACGGCGAAGGCTGATCCCTCGGAGGAACCTCTTTACCGGAAGGAATGGTTTCCTCCCGCGAGGCCATGGTTGTGGTTTCTGGTTCTGGGCCTGGGATGCCTCGCCAGATTTTACCGGCTGACGACTTATTTGGATTATCCCCTGCTCGACGAGATCTTCAATTCCCTCTGCGCAATCCGGCTCAAGGAAAACTGGATCTGGAACTTCTTTTTCAATTGGAGCCAACTGCCCCCTTTCTATATTTGGCTCCTTACAGGGTTATACAAGGTGGCGGGAGTCTCCTTCGCGGCCCTTTGGGCCCTGCCGGCCTTCCTTTCGTCGATTTCAATTTTATTCTTATGGAAAGGCCTGCGCCCCTTTGTCTCCCGTTCCTTCGCTTTCTCCTTTCTAACCTTATTGTGCATTCAATTCTGGCCCTGTTTTGTTGGTCGATTTTCCCACCAAGCGGTCTTGATGCTCTTTTGGGAATCGATGGGTTTCTGGATCCTTGCTAAACTTTTCACAAGAACCCTCCTCTCCTCCCATAAAACCCTTCTCTTCCTCCTGGGTCTATGGGTAGGTGCCGGTTTCTATACCTATTTTGGCTGGCCCTTGGTCGCCCTCTTAATTGGCCTTACCTTATGGGGCGGGATTCGCCAAGGACTTTTAAAACCCTCCAACACGGCTTGGTTTCTTCTGGGTTCCATCCTGGCCGCGGCTCCCCTGGTCCTGGCGGCTTTCCATGTGGGTTTTGGGGGGTATCTAACCAGCCTTGTCTGGTCTCACCCAAATCCTGAAAACAGCATTCCTTGGAGTCCTTGGAAGAACCTATATTATTTCACTTCGTTTTTTTGGGCTGGAATGACGAAAACTTTCGCTTATAACCCGCAGTGGGGGGGATTCTTGAACCCATTGGAAGGCGCTTTTTTCTTTCTTGGGATAGGTGTTCTTTGGAAATACCGCCTTCAAATGTTAATTCGATGGGCCGGTCTTGGTTTTATCGTTCTTTTTCTTCCCTGCCTCCTGGCTAACAATTCAAACTGGTTTCACGTCATCTCGCTTATCCCTTTTTTCATGGGAACCATCCTTCTGGGTTTTTTCACCCTTTGGGCCCGGGCCGGGAGCCCTAAATCCAAGGCACTATTGGTTTTGGTTTTCATCATTTCATGCGCGCTGGACGCGGTGAATCTTATTAAAAGCCGGGAAGCCATCAATCTACAAAAACCGCTCCCAGAAACACTCCAGACTTACCGCCTTCTCGATCGCTTGCAGTCAGAACGGGGGCCTGGTTATATCTTTTCCCGGTTTGTCTGCAAACCCTGGACTCCTTTCCTCGATTTTGCCACCTATCCTTTTAACCTCCTCCACGGCCAAACCGGGAAGAAAGGAACTCCCTGGGTGGGTGTGTTAACGAACGTGAATTACCAGCCTTTCCTCGAGAAAAGATATCCAGGTGGAAAAGTCTATTGGCTGGACAAAATTCACCCTCCTCCCGACGGGGGATTGATGCTATGGGTCGCACCTCTTAATTCCAATCTCAATGAAACCCTGCCACTTTGGATTTCCGCGGACCAGGCGTTGAACCCTTTCTGGGCAAGATACAATGACGTTGACCCGCGGCATGGTTATGACGATATTCAGCAAAGCTTAAGACAGGCTTTGCCTTTCTTTAAAGGAGATCCTTTTTTGAATTCCTCTTTCGCCGAAATAGACTCCCTCATTTGTTTTCGGCGGAATTTCCTGAATGCCCTCCATATGGACGACACCCCCGCTAATTTGGAAATCCTCAATCAACCTGTTCCCGCGGCCCTATTAAACGAACCAGCCTTAAAGGACAGTTTGTCTGATTTGGAATATTCCGTCCACGATGGATATGGGGCCGCCCACTTGTATTACCAACTGGGTATTTACTGGCTCATGGCGGGTAATGAATCACAAGCCCATCAGGCTTTCCAACGGGCCGTTAAAACCCCGCTTGATTTGACCGGATCCGGGAAATACTTGCCATGAACCCAAGAAACCTTTATAGATTTCCAGGCAATCTTTGGCCGTGGTATTTCATCCAGTCCGAATCTTTGCCTCAAAACCTTTTTCAATCGCCATAGGTCCGAAAATGAGCGTAAAAACAAACTTCGTAAAATGGTTTTCCGTGTTTCTCCTGTTGGCCCTGGCCTGTCTCATCGTTTTAGAGCGGCTTCATACCTACAACGAACCTTTGGAAAGGGATATCACCACCTACGCCCTCATTGGGGATGGCCTGTTAAAAGGGCGGCAACTTTATTCCGACTTATGGGATTGCAAACCTCCAGCCCTTTATTTTTCATTTGCCGCCGCGGAAGTCCTGAATGGATATGGCCCTTCATCAATTTTTTTGTTGAATATTTTCTTTTCAATCTTGACCTTAATCGCGGTTTTCATGGCCGGTTTATGGGGATCAGGTTGGGCGGCCGGTATCTGGGCGGCTTTATTTTGGTCGGTTATTTCCGGGGACCTTTACTTTCAAGCAAATCAACCCAACACCGAGGTCTTCGTAAACGCCGCTTTGGCCCTGGCCTTCTTCTTATGGATTCGGTTGAGGGATTCCGCAGGATGCAAGATACCGATATTATTAGGTTTAATTTCCTTGCTCGCTTCTCTTTACAAACAGCCCTCCGTACTAAGTTTCCTGGCTTTGGGCATCGTTTCTTTTTTCCTTTGTTCGAATCGGGCTTCGAGAAATATAACCTTCCGCAAAATCTTGGTGCCGGGGTCCATATTGGCGGGGGGATGGGCTTTAATCGCCGTGTATTTCATCGGATCTCACCGGTGGGTGGATTTCCAGTACGCGGTTTTCTTTTTTAATTTTATTTACAATTATTACCAGGCCGCTTCCCTTCAGGATTTTTTCAATCACATAAAAGGTTCGAATTTCGGCCCCCATTTCGCGGAATTCCTTTTACCACTCCTGCTGTTGTCTTGCTGGGGAGCTTATCGCCAAAAGAAAGAGAAGTATTTTCTTTGGGTTTTATGGTTCTCTTATCTGTTTTCAATACTTCCCCAAATCTTGGGATCGGGGCATTACCCGCCTCACTATTACCAACTCTTGTTTCCTCCATTGGTCATTGGCGGGGCATGGGGAGCGGCCGAAATGGGCGGTTCCTTGAAAAAAACCTTGAAGTCGTTGGTTTTTCTACCAGGGGGTTTAGTCTTGGCTATCCTGGTTCTTCATGAGATCCCCTTTTATCTGGAGCCGGCCCAAACGTGGTCAGAATGGAAATACGGTGATTTATTCCTCCAATCCTGCCAGGTGGGAAAGGAGATTAACCGGATGCTCAAACCCGGTGAGACCTTTTACGAATGGGGAAATGAGACGGGAATCTATTATTACAGCCTCCACTTTCCTTCCAGCGGCATTTTCTTTTCCTATCCCCTGTTGAAGGGTCCGATGGCCGGAAATATGACAAGAAGGGTTATCCAAGACCTCGAGAAAAACAAGCCCGAATTGTTCATTCTTCCTATTACAGACATGGTTTCCACCGGAATCCGCCATCCGGTTTTGGAATGGTTTCGAGACCGTTATCGTCATGTTCCCAATAGGCCGCATCGGGGCATGTTCCTGCTCTTCATGCGAAAAGGTGGAGAACTGGAAAAACGGCTACTCCAAAAATCGCGCTTGTGATAAAAGCCGGCTTCTTTCAATCACTTTTTTAAAATGAACCGGCAACGGCAGTTTCACTCAATAGAACAAAATAAAGTGGAGTCGATATAAACTTCAAGGGATTAGGTAAAAAAGGATTCAAAATGGTTTCATCCGATTTTCTCAACGTGGATCTGGCCGCCTTGTGCGACGGCCTGGCGGGTGAGATCGACAAGACCTACCAGCGCCTTCCCTGGGCCTTGAAAAACGAGGCTGTCTCCCGCCTCAAGCGCCAGACCCACTCCCTTTCCCAGAAAATCCGTAAAGCCCAGGATTCCCAAAGCGCCCTGACCACCCAGAAAAACCTGAGGGAAGCCCTCGTCCTGGTCCATGAAAGCGTTCCCTTGATGTCCCTCTGCCTGAAAAAGGTGCTTCTCTCGCAGGAGCTTCATGACCGTTGGGTAAAGTGGTTGAACGAGATCGATAAGAGTTTGGTTGAATGGGTGAAAGCCGCCGGCGGTATTTAAACAAAGGGAATAATTCCAAATGGTTTTTATCTTATGAAAAACATTCTTTCTCAAGACGCTAAATACCTGCCCTGGTTATATTTTATTATCTTCGTTTTGGCTAACGCGCTTCTTTCCTATTGTTCCCTCTCCCTGGAGTTAAAACTTTGGCTGGGTATATTCGGGATTTTGATTCCCTTCATAGTGGCGTTGACTTCAAAAAAATCGTCCGCGTTAAAACCCCTTTGGGAACAAAATATTTTCACCCCATCCTCCTGGGCATGGGTTCTCATTATCATCGCGGCATTTTCTTTTCGGTTATACCGGTTGACCTCCTTTTTGGATTTTCCACTCTATGACGAGATTTCCTCAGCCCTAAATGCCATCCGGCTTGATGAACATTGGACATGGAAATTTTTCTTCGGCAACATCCCGCCGTTTTATATTTGGTTATTGTCGTTTGAGTTTAAGATCTTCGGGGTTTCTCTGTTAGGGCTTTGGGTTCTTCCGGTACTTCTATCCCTCGCCAGCCTGTATTTTTTCTATATCGCCGCCAAGCGCATAGTCTCCAAGTCAGCCGCCTTTTTAGCCCTCGCGTTAATGTCCATAAGTTTTTGGCCGGTTTTTATCGGAAGGTTCTCCCACGAGGCTGTCTTGATGGTCTTTTGGGAATCGGTGATTTTTTTCGTGTTAACTCTGTTTTCATTGAGTCCCAACCCAGTAATCCAATGGAAATGGTCGATTGTTTTGGGAATTTTGACTGGTTTAGGATTTTATACTTACTTCGGCTGGCCCCTTTTGGCTGTCTTGACCCTCGTGACGGTTCTTTTAACGAAAAAAAAGGCAATGTCGCCGTTGAAAAATCCAGTCATTTGGTTTTTTCTGTCAATGTTGCTAGTGCTGATTCCCATGATTATTTCCGGGGATAACTACCATTACTTGGGTTATATATCCAGCCTTTTGGCTTTTCGATTTAAAGGGGGAGTATCCAGTCAGTGGAACTTTTGGCAGGATATCCCTAACTTTACTTCGTTCTTTTGGAAAGGTTGGAGCAGTCCTTTCACTTACAACCCAAAGTGGGGGGGATTTTTAAATCCCCTTATTTCAAGCGCTTTTTTTTTAGGGGCGATAGAATTATACAGTCATCGAACCGCGCAACTCGTTAGATGGCTCGGATCCGCTTTCATCATTCTATTTTTTCCTATCCTCCTGGCTACCGATAAGAACGGATTTCATGTTGTTTCGCTCATGCCTTTATTCTTGATTGTGTCAGCCGTGGGCATTCAAGCCCTGTTCCCGACGCTGGAAGGAACGCGGCCAAAGATTTTTCTCGCCGCATTAGTTTTGTTATCATTTGGTTTGGACTTCAACAACCTGGAAAAAACCAGGTTATATATCAACTCAAGTTATCCTTGGGTTGATTTATCCCGGGCATACCGGCTCCTGGTCCAAACCGGCCGGGAAAGAGGTCCTGGATTGGTTTTCTCGGATTTATGGTTGAAACCATGTCCGCCTTTCCTGGGTTTCGCAGCCACTCCTTTCAATCCCTTGTGCTGGAGGGAACATCCGCTTGAAGAAGGTCATTGGGCCGCGATTGTGACCAATGTGAACTATAAACCTTTCCTGAAAGAACGATTTTCCGATGGAATGGCTTACTGGATCCCTAAGGATCATCCTCCATTGGATGGCGGCGACATGGTATGGATTATTCCTTTAAAACCTGATCGTCTGCCTGTTTTCCACCGTTGGCAACGGGCTTCCGAGGCTATTCAACCTTTTCTCGACCGCTACGGGATGGCGTCTCCAAATTATGATCCTGACTTCAATGGAATTTCCCCAAGCCTTGATGAGATTTATCCCTTTTTCCAAGGCGACCCGTTTTTAGAATCTATTTATTGGAAATTCATTGCGGATATCGGCTTTCGAAAAATAGTTTTAGGGAATGAGAACACAACTATCATGGAATACCGCCAATTCTCGAAACATGCGATCAACCCTTCCCTCCAGAATCATTCGTCATTACAGCCTTATCGGGTGGCTTTACAAAAAGCTATTAAAAACGGTTATCCATCCGCTAATCTTTATTATCAGTTGGGAGTTTTTCAAGTCCTTAGCGGAGACAATCGCGAAGCCATTCAAAACTTCAAGAAAGCCACCCAAGCGCCTTTGAATTTTACAAGGGCGGGTGATTACTTAGGCACTTCTTCAAAATGATCTACCCGGGAATGAGTTGGCAAACTCCCCTACGCACAAAATAAAGAAAAGATTCCTTCACTTTCCGTCCTGTGTATTTTTGTAAGAGTTCCCGGTAATAACCCAATTGCTTTTGGTACTTTTCCTTTTCTTTATCCATGTCCTGGTCCGTCTTGTAGTCCACCAGCACCCACTCGTCCCCTTCCAGGAAAGCCAGGTCGATGACTGCGTTCAGGTATGTTCCCGGCTCAATGGTTCCCGTAACCGGCAGTTCCCGGAAAACTCTTCCCGCTTTCCTAGCCCTTTGAAGGAGTTCGCTCTTGAACACGGTCTCAGCCATCTTCGCCGCCTCAGCCGCCTCTTTGGCTGAAATTCCCAGTTCCTCACCGTAAAGAACCGCGGCGCGGGATAAGGTCTCCCGGGGCCAATCCCAGCCTTTTTCCAGGAGCAAATGGACCAGGCTCCCGAAATCCTTTCCACCGGAGAAGGACTGCTTTTTTTCTCCATCATCCAGGATTTCCAATTGGCGCTCCTCTTTATCTCCATCCACTGAGAGTTTTTGGGTCACCGATTGGAATTCCGGAATACCCTTAAGTTTATTTATTTTTTGCTCACGCGACTCTTTCTTGGCCGAAATATTTTTCACTTCCGCTTCGGCTTCCGGGGTTTTCAAAAGCTTTTCATCCAGGTCCACCACCAGCGCGGGAGGTTCTTCCAGGGAGGATTTGTCCGGCTCCGGGTTTTCCACCCAGATTTTTCCGCCGGGATTTATAGAGACCCATCCCTGGAGAGGGGAGGTTTCCAATCCGTCCAACAAAGGCGCGAGAAAAAGGTCCTCCGCTTTGGTTCGGGAGCCTTCCGGAAGGAGGAAAAAGGGCAGGACGAGGCATTCCCTCGCTCGGGTGGCCGCCACATAGAGAAGGCGGACATTTTCCTCTTTGGCCTGGGCATGCTCCTCGGCGCGGACCCCCTCGTAGTTCAAGGTTTTCAGGCCCAAATCCACGCTTCCCACCTTATAAGCCCCAGCCGAGTTCTTGCGGTCCAGCAGGCATCCGGATTCCCGGTTATCGGAGGCGACCCCCGAGACGATCACCACGGGGAACTCCAGGCCCTTGGCCTTGTGGATGGTCATGAGGGTGACCCGGTTCTCGGTGGAGTCGGGGCCCGGGGCCTCCCCTTCCATGGTTTCGTCCTCCTGCTGGGCCGTCAGCCATTGCGTGAAGGCGCGGTAGGTGAAATGCTGGGAGGTTTCCAGTTCCCGCGCCTGGTCCACGACCTTGAGGAGGTTGGCCACCCTCTGTTCCCCATGGGGCTGGGCCGCCACCACAGCGGGAAGGTTGGTCTTTTCCAGGAACTGCGTCAGAACTTCGGATACGGAAAGGGTCCGGGTGCCCTCATAGAGGCCCCTCAGCAAGTCGAAAGCCTTCTCCATCTCCCCCTGGGCCGGTCTCAGGAATTGAAAGACGCCGCCGGAAGAGCGGTGCAGGAAGATTTTCTCGTCTGTAAAACCGAACAGGAGGCTTCGCAAGACCGCCACGCAGGCCGCCTCGTCGGCGGGCGAGGAAAGGCAGTTGAGAAGCGTGGAAAGGGCCACGATCTCGGGACGGTTGTAAAACCTTTTGCCCCCCACGATTTGGAAGGAGATGTCCCGTTTGCGGAGCGCTTCCTCCCAATATTCCTCGTTCTCGTTGGACAGGTCCCTGAAAAGCACCGCGATATCCCCCGCTTGAACCTTTCTCATTTTATGGGTCTTGGGGTCCGAGAGGGTCCACCCTCCCTGTAGCAGTTTTTCGCGGATGAAATCCGCCGTCCATTCCGCTTCCTTGTGACGAAGGGAGGCTTTGGAGGTGTTTTCATCCGCTGAGAAGGGAATCCGGATTCCGATCAGGGGCGGTACGGCCTCCAGGGGCCTTTCTTCCCTCCGGCTTGGATTTTGAGGGCTGTATTGGATGAGTGTTCCTGTAAAAAGAGACGGGAATCTGCCATTAACCCAGTCCACTAGGCTTCCCACGGTCCTGAAATTCTCCTTGAGCAGTTCCACCTTTCCCCCGTTGTCCGACACCAACTTTTTGGTTTCCTCGTAAATTTCCACGTCCGCCCGACGGAACCGGTAGATGCTCTGCTTGGGGTCCCCCACCAAAAAGAGTTTGCCCTGCTTCAACTTAACCTTGCGCCAATGGGTCTCAAAACCAGCCTGCCCTGAGTTCGTCGAAGGGTTCTTTTTGGGCTTCCCCTCCTTTTCCGCCAGGAAAAAGACAATTTCCACTTGAAGGGGGTCCGTGTCCTGGAACTCATCCACCAGGAGGTAATCGAGCCGTTTCTTCAATTCCTCCCGGGGTTCGGGATGGTCTTTCAAAAGGTTCCGGGTCTTTAGAAGAAGGTCGTCGAAGTCCAGGAATCCCTGGCGTTTTTTCTGCTCCTCGAACTCTTTCAGGTAATTCCACAGCCAATGGATGATGTTTAAAACCACCGCGTTCTTGAGGGCGGAGGAGAATTTCTCATGCTCCCCGGAAAGGTCCGAAAATTCCTGGCGGAGGCTATTCAAGACAGCCTTATCCCAATTTTTCTGGTTTCCTTTTTTTGCGGCCTTGGGAATCTCCAGGTTTCCCATTTCAAAAAGCATTTCCCCAGGCGTAAGAGTGTCCAAGAAGGCGCAATCACCATGAAATTGTTGAAGAGCCAGGAAAAGGCCGTCCGAGGAGTCCTTGCAGGAGGAAGCCGATGGACTGACCTTTTGGATAAATTTCCTTAAGATTTTCTCGAAATCCGCCCCCTTTGGCAGGACCTGGCTTTCGGAATTAACCAAGAGGGAGTGGTTGCGCTTCAGGAAGTTTTTTAGTTCCTCCAAGTGCTCAAAAGACCCGCCCATCCTTTGGAAATGGAACAGCGGCTCCACCTGCTTGTTGAGCGATTTTTTCAGCCATTCTTCCCAGGCCTGGGACTCGAAAGCCCCGGACTGGACCTCGTCCAGGACCGCGAAGCGCGGGTCCACCCCCGCCTCCACCGGATACTCCCTCAAGAGGGAGGCGCAAAAGGAGTGGATGGTGGAGATGGGCGCCCTTTCCAGGTCCTGGAAGGCCTGGAGAATCAGGGCTTTTTTTGCTGGATTCCCGGTTAATTCCTCCTCCATTTTCTGCCGGAGCCTGTCCACCAGTTCGGCGGCGGCCTTCTCGGTAAAAGTGATG
Source organism: candidate division FCPU426 bacterium (assembly GCA_963796105.1). Lineage (GTDB taxonomy): Bacteria > Oederibacteriota > Muellerivitia > Muellerivitales > Muellerivitaceae > CAWCKJ01. The sequence continues at coordinate 915,649 of CAWCKJ010000004.1, read as the reverse complement.
GCGGCGATTTTCCTAAGAGGCACTTCCTTTTCCACCAGCAGGGAGATCAGGCGGGAAACCAGAAGGGTGGTTTTTCCCGTGCCTGCTCCCGCGTCCACCGCGAAAAGGGTTTCATGATCCTGGATGGCCCGATCCCTGGCCGCTTGGTCGCTGATCATTACCAACTCCAAAAATAAAATAGTGTCATTGCGAGGAATGCCTGCCGAATAGGCGGGCGATTATGACGAAGCAAACACAGTTTAAAAAAGACGAATTGAGGTCGCCACGTCGCTAATCGCCCCGATTGGGGCAGCTCCTCGCGATGACATTTTTTATAAATATTTATCAAGTTAGTTCCTCCAAGCGGTAATATCCTTTCACCCGGGGGTCTTCTTTTTTCCGTTCCCCCCGCCTTTCCCGGCCTGTTCCGCAGAGGGCCTGGTAATCGCATTGGCCGCAGTTCTTCGCCGCCGCGGGGAAAAGCCCCTGGGAAACCGCTTCCGACGCGGTTTCCAGGACCGTCCGGAGCGGTTCCTCCACCTTTTTCCAATCACCAGCGTCGTAGGAAACCCGCCGGTAACCGCCCTTGGCCGTGAGAAAGTCAAAGACCGCCGACTCAGGAACAACCCCCGGATAAAGGATCCGGCAGGCCCAAAGATAGAGCGGCATCTGGAGTTTGGCGCCTTCCTTCACGCTGTTCTTCTTGAAGGAGGTACTGCTCCCAGTCTTGTAATCCAGGACCCTCAATCGTTTCCCGTCGGCGGAAAAGTCCACACGATCCATCCAGCCTTCCAGCCGGAAATTCCCTTGGGAAGCCGGGAACAAGACCTCAGCCTGGTCCTTCTTCCCGAAATCCTTCTCAAAATCCCCCGGAACCCATTCCAGGTCCTCCATCACGCTTAAGAAGGCCCTCTCCAGGTCCCGGGTCATGGAAAAACGGCTCCAAGCCCAAAGGGCGGGCGATCCCGGCAAGCCGTCCTTCTCGAAACGGTCGAAAGCCTTTTGGGTTTCCTCCACCAGGACTTTGCGGCCCTTTCCGGTCTCGCGTTTGTTGAACCAGCCTTCCGTCAGGCCCCGCGCGAGGGTTTCCTCCAAAATGGCGTGCATCAAGGTTCCCTTGTCGGCGGCTTCCAATTGGAAAATTCTCTCAGGCTCGGGATGGATTTTGAGCTTTAAGATGTACTTGAAAAAATAACGGATGGGGCAGGAGGCGTAAGTTTCCAAACGGGAGGCCGAGAGGGCTTTTCCTTGGAGTGAATGGCTCTTTTGAAGTTCCGCCAGGGCTTGGGGACTTTGAAAAACCCCGTCGTAAGGGGTAAAGGCCCGGACCCACTGCCGGTTTTTCAGGAGTTCCTGCGCCTTGAAATAAAAAGGTTTTTCCGCGACATAGGCCAGGGCCGGAAGAGGCTTGCCTCCGCGGGCCATTTGGAACCTGCTTAACAACTGCTCCAGGTCATCCCCGCATCGGTCCCCTTCCCCGCGGATCCAGCCGGAAACCTGGATTTTTTTCACGAAGGGCCCGGCCTCGGCCAAGTGGGCTTGCCTTTTTCCGGTGACGGCCTGGGCCGTCTCATACAGGTATATGGAGGGGATTCGGGGCCCTCCGGTGGAAGGATCCAAGTCGGGCGCCGTGAGCACGAGGGTTTTCCGGGCGCCGCGGACCGCCAAGGCGAAAAGGAGTTTTTCCTCCAGCCGGCCCTCGGCTTTTTCCGGAATCCGGGCCTTGGCATCCACTAAGCCGTTGAGAATTCTCCTTTCCTCGTCCAATAAAAGAGGGTCCTGCCGGACCACCCGGGGAAAGCCCTGCTCCACCAGGCCGGGCAAAACCATCACATCGAAAGGCACTCCCCTGGCCTGCATCAGGTCCAAAACTTCCACTCCGCCTGGATCGGATTTTTCCCAGGGAACCATTTGCTCCTCCAGCAATTCCGAGAGTACCGAGGTGAAATCCTCCGGGCTCACGCCCAGGGAAAGACGCGACAAGGACTGGATTCCCTTCAATACCGCAGCCAATTGTCCCTGCGCCCGGGAAACCCGGAATAGGACCATGACCAGGGATAAAAGAACCCTGGATTTTCCCTCCCAGGATTTTTCCAGGTTGAATGTTTGGCGGGTCGTGAACAGTTTTTGGAGGACTTTCCTGAAATCCCGGATGGACTCCCCTTCCTCCTTCGAAAGTTCCTCCTCCTCGGGAACGGAAACCCGGGAACGGCTGGCCAGATGGCTGTTGAGGCGGTCCAGCCAGGCTTTTTCCCCTTCCACCACCCCAGCCTCCTTGGAAACCCTGTCCCACAAGTGGGGATTCCAATCGTCCGGACCCAAGCCGAAACCCTCGGGTTTGAGGTTGGGGCTGGAGAGGAAGTTTAAAAACAGGTCGCGGGGAAATTCCTGTTGGAAACATTGAAGGAGAAGCTGGACTGCCTTTCCCTCGGGGGTTTCCATGAGGAAAACCGTGGGTTCCTTGGCAAGGGGCACCCCTTGGGCTGAGAAAGCCTGCCCCAGCATTCTCCGGTAGTTTTCCATCTGCCTGAGGACCACCGCGCATCTTGAAAAGGGGATTTCCTGCTTCTCTGCTTCGTCCAGCAGGGTCCGGATGCCTTCCCGGATTTCCCGGGGCTCACCCGGGCAGAGAAGGATTTTGACATCGGAATTCTCAAATGTGTTGTCATTGCGAGGAGCTTCGTCCGAATAGGACGAAGATTGCGACATGCTTGTGGCCCTTGTCCCGAAATTAGGGCCAAGGGTGCTTGGCCCTTCGGGCCAACGCACAACCTCAGTTATAAATATATTCCCCTGCAGTTTTTTTAAGGGTGACGAGTCATCCCTTTTCCACGTTGCGGGTTTTATGACCTCGCCCAATCTCCCAGCCCATTCCACGAAAGGTTTGGCGTAATCGAAAACCGGATTGTCCTCATAGGGAATAAACCAATCGCTATTCTGGGCTGAGCAAAGGTGTTTTAGGGCTTTTTGCTGGAGCACGGATGCGTCGTAAAATCCGTAAACCCATAAGGGCGTTGGGGAAGGGGGAAGCTCCAAGGCCCCGGCGTAAAGGTCATCCAGGTCCTTCCACTTTTCCTTTTTTTTCCAAGCCTCATAGGATTCCAACAGCAGGGAGAATTCCCTCAGCTTTGCCGATAAACTTTGGCGGTCCTTAGCCTTGGACAGTTTTACCGCCGATTCCCCCAAGGAGGTTGGATTGAAATCACCTTGTTTGAGCTCCGAGAGGGTGGCCCGGAGGGCCTTGTAAAAACCCGGCGTGTTCTCTACCGCCGAGAAAGGGCCTTTGGTTTTCCGCCCGGCCTTGGACTTCTCCTTCAAGAACCAGGGCACCAGGGTCTCGGGCAGGACCCGGAACCCCTCCGTCATCCATTTATCCTCCATGCTTTCCAATAGGTACTGGTGGAAGGTGAGAAAACGGATATTGAAGACCCACTGTTGTTTTCGCGCCAATTCCTCCCGCAAATGGCGCACGAGAAGCCGGTTCGGGACCAGGACTACCAGGGGCGAAAAAGGGTCGGCGGAACGAAGTTCCCGGACGCGGGCGTAAAGCTCTTCCTCCAGGAACGGCTGATAGGGGCCTAAATAGAGGGAAAACCGCACAAGAAAATCCTTTGGGGGTCTGGGTTTTATTTCGCTGGATGCATTATATAGAGGCTGTTGAGAAACTAATAATAGTGCTACAAAGCAGCCTCTGACCCCAAAGATTCCGCAGGAATTGTGGGGTTACCGCATATGTCTTCAGGATAAAAAGTCCGATTTAGGGACTTTTTATCCTAGGTAAAATATAATCCATCTCGGTTTAGCCGTTTTAAAAATTAATGGATTTTCAGTCTTCGGTTGAAAATCCGAACCATAATTTAAAATTAAAAATTTAGAACTTAAAATTTTCGTGGGGGTTTTAAAGTGAACCGTGAAATCCTGGTCGCGAACGCCGCGGGGTTTTGTTTCGGGGTGAAACGAGCCATCGAGAAGGCCGAGTCCATGGACAAGGCTTTCATTTTCGGCTCCCTGATCCACAACCCGCAGGAAGTGGCCCGTTTGGCCTCCCTTAACAAGAAAATCGTGACGTCCCTGGACGAGGTCCAGGACAACCGCGTGGTCATTACCGCCCATGGCCTGGATATCAACGTCCTGGGCAAGATCAAGGATAAGGGCCTGGACATCATCGACACCACCTGTCCCCTGGTGACTCGCATTTACAACGAGGGCCACAAGCTCCAGGAAAAGGGCCTCCAAATCGTCATCATCGGTGATCCCAAGCACGTGGAGGTCAAGGGCATCGCCAGCCGCCTGAGGGGCCCCATCATCATTTACGAGGAGGCGGATATCGCGAAAGTGCCGGAAGGTTCCCGCATCGGGGTTATCACCCAGAGTACCCTGTTGATGGAAAAGTTCGAGAAGTTCGTGGAGAAACTCAAGGAACGCTGTACCGAGGTGGTGGCGGTGAATACCATCTGCAAACCCACCAAGGACCGCCAAACCGCCGCCGCGGCCCTCACCAAGCAGGTGCAAATCATGATCGTCATCGGGGGCCGGAATTCCTCCAACACCCACAAGCTGGCCGACACTTGCCAGGTTTTTCTTCCCGATGCGACCCATCATATCGAGACGGCTCAGGAGTTGGACTCGAATTGGTTCAAGGGGAAAGTCAAGGTGGGAATTACGGCCGGGGCATCGACTCCCGACTATCTCATCGATGAGGTCATCGCCAAAATCCGTTCCTACGACAGCCTCGTCCCGGTTTGATCCATCCGGCGTTGTTTTAAATACATCCAACAAACACCCGAGTCACCCCAGAGACACATGCCGCTTTTCTATAAACCTTATATGAATGCGGTATTGTACCGATCTCTATTTGATGTCTTTAAAGAGGATCGGCACAGAGCCTCAGAGACATCTTTCTAAAATTACTTCTATGCGCATGCTAATCTCCCCTTTGTTGATTGATTTTTTAGATGTGCAACTGAGGTTCATTTAAAAAAGAAAAAGGAATTATTTGTTTTTTTAGCTGTGTCTCTGAGACCCTGTGCCGATCTTCCATAAAGATATTATTGAGATCGGTACGATACCAGCCTCTTTAAAAGCTTTGTGGAAGGCTGGCATGTGGTGGATTTGAATCGATTATAAATTAGGCTTCATGATCCTTAGGACCGGCTTCTTTTCCACCGTCAAAGGAAAATAAAGATCATGGTTCTGGGGGTTCACCTCGATGGTATGGGCCTTGTTCCCCACCTCGAAATCGCCGATCTTCTCGATCTTCCGGTCCCTGACGCGGAAAACCGACGCTTTTCCCTCCTCCGAGGCCACATAAAGGTACCCCTGCTGGTTATCAAAAGTCAGGACGTCCGGCTCTTTCCCGACGTTTGAGACGGCGGTCTCCAGGCGGGTCTGGAGGTCGAAAACCACCAGCTTGCTGTCCTTCTCGCATCCGATAAAAGCCAAATGGGTATTGGTGTCGATCCAGAGCCCATGGGGCCGCTTGCCGTTGTAAATGGGATAGCGCGCGATGATCTTACGGGTTTGAGGGTCGATCGCGGCCAGCTCATTCTTGGTTTGGACCGTGGTGTAGATAAGGCGGGAGCTTGAGTCATAACGGGTATTCCCCGCCTGGCCGCCCAGTTTGATGGATTCAACGCGCTTGTTTTTCAAGACGTCGATGACTGTGACCTCCCCTCCCAGCTCATCCGATACAAACAGTTGGTGGAGTTCTGGGACATACGCAATGCCGTCGGGAAGATTGCCCGCCGTGACCTTGGCCAGCACTTTCAAACTTTGGGTGTCGATCACCGCCACCTGGTGCCTTTGGGAGACGCTGGCGTAGAGGCGGTGGAGTTCGGGGACCAATAAGAGCCCCGTCACCCCAGGAAAGCCAGGTAGGGTCGTAAATACAGTGTTTAACTTGGTATTGAAAAGGATGATCTGGCCCTCGCCCTCATGGGCGATATAAAGCATCCCGTTTTGGGGGTCGAAGGCCTGTTGGTCGAACCGGGACATCCCCCCGGATAAGGGGATATCCTGTTTCAATTGGAGAAAAGTGGGATCAGCCCGAAGGGGAGAAAAAGCGGAAACTAAGAGAATTAATATAAAACACCGTCGGATTGGATTGGTCATAGGCGCATATTTTAACAAGGTCCGGGGAGTAGCGGGAAAGGTTATTTCGGTCCCCAATATCTTGTCTGACAGCCCATCGCACCGCATGCCAGCCCCCCATTAAACTTTTAATGTGGCTGGTATTGTACCGATCTCAATTTATCTTTATGGTTGATCGGCACAGCGATGGGCAGGGATCGTGGACGATATTTTCAAAGCGAAATGGGGTAGAAGTTTGGTTGATACAATGTTGGTATCATATATAATACCATTATGAAACCTTTGCGAATTGTGTTGGATACCAACATTCTTGTCTCAGCTTTAAGGTCGCGTTTGGGCGCTTCACACCGATTATTATTGGCGCTGGGCGATAAACGGTTTCAAATTCAATTGTCGGTGGCGCTGCTGTTGGAGTACGAGGCGGCGATTAAAAATCCAAATAGCGGTATTAAACTTTCGGCTGGGGAAAAGGACGATATCCTAGATTATCTCTGCTCCGAGGCGAGACACTGTAAAGTACATTATCTTTGGAGGCCATGCTTAAAAGACCCGGGAGATGACATGGTCCTGGAATTGGCCGTGGCTTCTGGAGCAAGCGGGATTGTTACTTTTAACAAACGGGATTTCAAAGGAATTGAGGCTTGGGGTTTAAAAATTTACACGCCCCAGAAAATATTGACGTTTTTGGGAGGACTAAAATGAGTGCCATAAGTTTGAGGCTGCCGAATACCCTTCACCGTTCCGTTCGTGAAATGGCTGACAAGGAGCATGTTTCCATCAATCAAATGATCACATTGGCCCTCGCGGAAAAAGTTTCAGCCCTGATGGCTGATGAATATTTAGGAAGCCGCGCAAGAAGTGGAAGCCGGGCGAAATTCCTGAAGGCCATGGGAAAGGTAGGAAAAACCGAGCCTGAGCCGAAGGATAAACTTCGTTAACTGTCCCCGATAAGCATTGATTTCGGACATTCAAACTTTTTTAATCCCACGACGTTTTCGACTCGTTTTACCCGCTCACCCCAGGCTTAATCAGGGCGGGGCTAGGAACTACCTGATCGCAGGACTTCCAGGAAAGCGGGGCCGTAGCGCTTCAACTTGGTTTCGCCGACGCCTGAGATTTGGGCGAACTCATCCAGGTTGGAGGGCCGCTGGGCGGCCATTTCGCGCAGGGTGCTGTCGTGAAAAACGACGTAGGGCGGAAGGTTTTGTTCCTTGGCTAGGCGCGCCCGCAGGGCACGCAAGGCCTCGAAAAGGGAGGATTCCCGGCCGTCCCAGGCCACAGGCGGTCTTGTTGGGGCTTTGCCCTTCCGGGTACCCCGTTTGGCCTTGCGGAAGGCCGGGTCTTCCCTCAACCACACCTTTTGCCCATCCCTCAAGACGGACCAAGATTTTGGGTTCAGCTTAAAGGTGCCGTAATTTTCCAAATCCACTTCGACGTAATCCCCCGCGACTAATTGGCGGAATACCGAGTCCCAATTCCTTTTTTCCAATTCCTTGCCCACACCGAAAATACTTAACCGGGTATGACCGAACTGGGCGGCCTTTTCCGTCTCCTTCCCCATGAGAAGGTCGATCAAGTGGCCTGCGCCGAAGCGTTGGCCCGTGCGGTAAATACAGGAAAGGGCTTTTTGCGCGGCGACGGTGGCGTCCCAGGTCTTGGGGGGCTGAAGGCAGTTGTCGCAACCGCCGCAATTCCCCGGATGTTCCTCGCCGAAATAGGCCAGCAGGGACTGGCGGCGGCAGAGCACGGTCTCGCAAAGGCCCAGCATGGCGTTGAGCTTTTGCCCGGCCAGGAGCTTGTAGGCTTCCTCTCCCTCCCCGCCTTGGATCATCCGGCGGAGCTTCACCACGTCGTCCAGGGAATAGGCCATCCATGCCGAGGCGGGTTCCCCGTCGCGCCCCGCGCGGCCGGTTTCCTGGTAATAGGACTCCACGCTCTTGGGGATTCCCAGGTGGGCCACGAAGCGGACGTTGGGCTTGTCGATGCCCATCCCGAAGGCGATGGTCGCCACCATGACCAGCCCGTCCTCCCGGAGAAACCTGGCCTGGTGGCGGCGCCTTGAATCCGCATCCATTCCGGCGTGGTAGGGCAGGGCCGGGACGCCCCTTTCCGAGAGCCAGGCGGCTGTTTCCTCGGTATTGGTCCGGCTCAGGACATAGACGATTCCGGCTTGGCCCGGATGGTTGGAACGGATGAAATCCAGCAGCTGCTCCCGGCCCGCGCCCTTGACCGTGATTTGGTAGCGGATGTTGGGCCGGTCGAAGCTGGAGGAGAAAACGGGATCTTGCGCCAATCCCAGCCGCTCGCGGATCTCTTTTTGCGTTTGGGGGTCCGCGGTGGCCGTCATGGCCACCAGGGGCACGGAGGCGAAATGCTCCCGCAGGCGGGCGATTTGGAGGTAATCGGGCCGGAAGTCATGCCCCCATTGGGAAACACAGTGGGCCTCATCCACGGCGATGAGGCTTAGGGGAAGGCCTTGGATGAAATCCTGGAATCCGGGGGTGTTGAGGGTCTCGGGAGCGGCGTAAAGCAGGTCCAATTCCCCCCGAAAGGCCCGTTCGCGGATTTCGCTTTTTTGGCGGCCATCCAGGGTGGAGTTGTAAAAGGCGGCCGCCACCCCGTTCTGGACCAAGGCGTCCACCTGGTCCTGCATCAGGGCAATGAGGGGGGAAATGACCAGCCCCAGGCCGGGCCTCAACATGGCCGGGATCTGGAAGCAGAGGCTTTTGCCGCCCCCGGTGGGCATCAGCACCAGGCAGGAACCCCCGTCCAGGACATGGCGGATGACGGCCTCCTGCCGACCCCGAAAGGACGGGTACCCAAAGACGCGGTTGAGAAGGGAAAGGGGGGTGGTGTTTTTTGAAGGTTTCATAGGGGGCGGTTACCGTCAGTTCGTTATCAATCCTCGACATGATAATGCCACGTTGGAAGCGGTACTAGCGATCTGGCGGCAGGAGTCTCGGAACCTGCCCTTTGCCAGTAGGTGTCACCAGGTTATCCTGGGTTTCCTGCGGAAATGCCGGTAGCTGTCACCTGGTTATCCCACCCTGTCACCAGGTTATCCTGGGTTGCCGACGGAAATGGTGTGCGCCCCAAACCTTGGACAGTTTTTACTCCAAGTTGAGAATAGGTTTTCCGGCGATTGGTTTGAGTGACTTTAAAGCCTCGAACTCCTCAGGCGGCATGTAGCCGATAGAAGAATGCAACCGTTTTTTGTTATACACCTCCTCGATGAAGTATGGAAGTCTTTGAAGCACTTCCTGATAAGTTTCGTAATTGAATAGATGCACCTCCTCATATTTCAAGGTTTTGAAAAAGGATTCCGCATTTGCATTGTCGTAAGGGTTGCCTGTCCTGGACATGCTGATCCTTAATCCTTTGGACTCAAGCAGGGCCACGTAATCCCAGCAGGCATATTGCACCCCTCTGTCTGAATGGTGGATGCATCCCGGAAGAGGATTCCTTTCCTCTAAAGCCATGCGTAAAGCCGAAAGCGACAACTCCCGATCCAGTCTCTTGGAAACCGCCCACCCGATCACCTTTCTGGAAAAACGATCCAGAATGGCCGCCAGATAAACAAAGCAAGTGAGGATTCGGATATAGGTAATATCCGCCACCCACACTTGATTGACAGCAGTTTCTGCCACCCTTTCCAAGAGGTTGGGGAACACCGGCAGGTCGTGATTGGATTGGGTGGTTTGGATCTTGAACCTTTTCCCCCAAATAATAGGGTAAAGACCGTATTTCCTTACCACCCGCCGAATCCGTTTGGCGTTAATCCTTAATCCCTCCCGTAAAAAGTGGTGGTAGAGCCTCCGATAGCCGTAGTAGGGGAAGGTCAATCTCACCTGCTCGATTCGGTTCTTTAAGTCCAAATCTCTTTGTTCCTGAATCTCCGGTTCACTTTTAAGTGCAGAATAATAGGTACTTCGAGGAAGCCCCATCATTTGGCATCCTCTTGAAATTGAGCCAAATTCCTTGAGGTGATCACGGAGGTATCGAGCTTTCTCTGGTTTTCCGCGTATTTTTGGAATTTTTTTAAAAGGTCTATCGCCATGATCAATTCCCCAATCTTGGCTTTGAGTTTCTCATTCTCTTTTTCCAATATTTTTTCGTGAAGGGAAGGTTTTTCAACCAAGGTTCCTTGGCGATATTTATCGCGCCAACGGGTTATAACGCTTGGATTGAGCTGGTATTGACGAGCAGCTTCATTGAGCGATAGGCCAGTTTCTACCTCGTGGACGACTTGTTCTTTGAAATCAATACTGAACTTCCGTCTTATTTTACCCATTTGGAAATGCTCCTTTGGGGGGTTACCCCTTGAGCCGTTTCCCTATTCTCTATTTTTTGCTTCAACTGTCCAACTTGTAGGGCGCGTTCCAAAATGACACCAAGGTTATCTCAGCCTGTCACCAGGTTATCCCGGGTTGCCGACGGAAATGCGGGCAGTTGATTGTGCCACTTTTCGGGGATTGTGCCACTTCTATGCCTCCGGAAATGTCACCATGGCACCCATTATCTTGGCGCCAACACACCCAAGTCTCATGCTTCGCCTTGTGGGCTCAGCATAGGGGATCCCAGGTTACCGGCGAAAACCGGAACAGGGTTACAAATCCTTATCCGAGATAGTGGAAAAGCGGGCCCAAAAGCTGGCCCAAAACCTAATGAAGGCCGTGAACCAAACCATGATACTGGAAGCCCAAGGGATTTCCCCAGAAACATACGCTCAACTGGCTGGGGAATTGGCCCAGGAATTGATTCGTGACAGCGATCCCCGAATATGGGAACCATTGGATGAGGAATCCAATGGTTGAGCAAGCAGCATTTAAGGCTGCCGATGAAGGGGATTTTAATCTTCTCTTGTTTTTTGTTCGTAGTTGATGAGATGTTTTATTGCTAGTTATCGATCAACCTGCGAATAATCTCCCACTCGGTTTGGGTCACCGGTTGGACCGATAGGCGGGAATTCTTGAAAAGCACCATGTTTTTCAATTCGGGTATTTTCTTGAGGAAATCCAGAGGGATCACCTGCTCGCAGGCCTTCACGAACCTCACATCCACCATGTACCAGGTGGGTTTTTCGGGATCGCTCTTCTCGTCGAAATGGATGTCCTTGGGGTCAAAAGCCGTATGGTCGGGGTAGCCTTCTTTTACGATCTCACCCATCCCCGCGATACCGCTGGGTTTTCCGCCGGAATAGTAGAAGAGCATCCCATCGCCCTTTTTCATCCGGTCCCGCATGAAGTTGCGGGCGGTGTAGTTTCGGACCCCATCCCAGAAGTTAACCTTGTCCTTCTTCCATTGCTCGACGGGATAAACGTCCTGTTCGGCCTTCATCAGCCAGTAATTCCGGGTCATGATCAGCTTTCTATTTTCTCTGTTTGGCGCCAGCGTTCGAAACCCCCGATGAGGCTGTAAACCTTCTGGAAATCCTGGTCCATCAGATAGGCAGCGCCGCCCTGGCTGTTATTGCCGTGATAGCAATAAACCACTACGGGTTTGGATTTGTCGGTTTTTTGAATGAAATCTTGGATGTTAGCATCGCTCAAACGCAGGGCGCCCGGAATATGTGCCGCCTCGTAGGAAGCGGGGTCCCTGATATCCACGAAAACTGCGCCGGAGGCCTGTAGTTCCTTCGCTTGGGCCACGTCAATTTGTGCTGACTCCCCCATTTGAATCCTCCCCAAAAGCTAAGACAATATTTACCACAGCGGTGCTTCGCACCACACATGCCAGCCATCCATAAAACTGTTTATGAGGATGGTATCGTACCGATTTCCAAATTTTATTTTATATACGAATAATCGGCACAGAGGCCCAGAGAAGAGCTTAATTTTTAATGCCAGAAAAACCAATAGTCTGATAAAAAAAGATATTCTTAAAACAATACCTAGCCACGGATCTAGGGGATGTGCCGATTCACTCCTAAAGCAGTTAATGAAATCGGCACTATACCGAACTTTCATTGAAAGCTTTAATGAGAAAACGGCTTTGCCGTTTTAGTGGGCATGCATTTAGATTGGGTTAAGAGAAAAGGCTTTAAATATTTGGACTTGTTAAATCCCATAAATCCCATGTATCCGTGGCTAAGACATGGTTTTTTTAATGCCTTTTATTTTTAATACCCTGAAATTATTTAGCGGATGTGAATCCCAGCTTGAATTAGACGGTTCTTCCAGCTGGAGCGCGTTTTAAAACCTCTTTTTCCCAAAGCTTGGCGTACTTGGCGAAATCGTGGAAAGACGAAAGCCCGCAGACGGCCAAACCGTGCCAACCATCCAGGAAACCCCTTCTCGAGATATACATCCGGAAAAAGGTGAGGAAAGGGGCGGCCGTCATGTAGAACCACCAGAAAATTTTCTTTTTCTGCTTCATTTCCAAAAGCGCCAGGCTCGAATAGCGGTTCATCTTGTCCAGGTATTGGCTGATGGAATCGTAAGTGAAATGGTTCATGGGCTCGTTGAATTCGAGGGTTTTCCCTCCCACTTCCAAGCCCTCATGCACAAGTTCATCCGTGAACCGGCCAGAACCCCTTTTGATCAGGCGAAGCTGGGCGTCAGGCCACCATCCACAATGTTTGATCCACTTGCCCAGGAAAAAAGCCCTGCGCTTGATGAAATAACCCGCCACATCTTGCGGGGTTTCAGGGATTTTTTTCTCGATTTCATTGATCAATTCCGGGGTCAGTTCCTCATCCGCGTCCAGGGAAAGGATCCAATCCCCCTTGCACTTGGCGAGGGCCCAGTTTTTCTGGTCTGAGTATCCCTTCCAGGGGCGGACAAAAACTTTCGCCCCCAGTTTCTTGGCAATAGTTGTAGTTTGGTCCCCACTTTCGGCGTCCACCACGATGGTTTCCAAGCTTTTGAAGCAATCCCGGGAGAATTTCAGGCTCTTCAGGCAGGAACCGATATGGGTTTCCTCATTGCGGGTGATGATAACGATGGAGAGTTTCAACAACGGTTTTTTCATGCCTGATCCAAGTTCCTTATAGTTTTTTCCAGGGTTTAAGCAACCCAAATAATTTCTTGTACCTTAAATAACACCCGCTGGTTTTCTTGTAAAAGTCGAAGCCTCCGGTATCCGGAAAAATATGGATGCGCCGGATCGCCATGAGGTCCTTAGCGAAACAAGCAGGCCCCCCCTCCACCGCCACGCCGAATTGATAACCGGCCTCGGCCACGGCCTTTTGGGTTTCTGCATTATAGTCCCCATAAGGGTAGGCAAAGGACACAACCGGCTTCCCAAGCAGACCCTCCAGGGATTTCTTGCAATCCCTTACTTCCCGATCCAGGCTTTCCTTGGAAAGTCCTGGCAGGCTTGAATGGGTCATGGAATGGCCCCCGAATTCCACTGTTCCGCTTTTGGCCATTTCAAGGATCTGCTTTTCGTTCAATAAGGGCGTCTCCGGTTCTCCCTTAGGGGTATCCCATGTATTCGTCCGGATGGACCTGTCCCCTAAAAGATAAATCACCGCCTTCATGCCGTACCGGCGAAGAAGCGGGTAAAGATGAAGATAATTATCCTCATAGCCATCATCGAAAGTCAGGATGATTGGCTTGGAGGGTATTTTCTTTTCCAACAAGTCCCCGAAAGTGATGGGGGTGAACCCGTTCTTTTGAAGGAACAATAGGTGTTTCTCAAAGTTATCATTGGTGATATGGATATTAAACTTGGCGAGAGCCGGTTCCTTCTCGACCACCCGGTGGTACATCAGGACCGGTATCTCACATAGACTGGAAAGATTTCCGTGAAGAATAACGTCCCGGTAAAGTTCCTCGACCTTGGGATAAAGCTTCCGCATGTCGTACTCGGCCTGGAGCAAAGCGGTTCCCGTTCGGACAGCCTCCTCACGCAAGGCCTTGTCCCCTAGCATCTTTTTAAGATCTTGTGCTGCCCGGGCCCAATCGAAGTGGGTGCCTTCCTCGCAATCTCCGAAGTTGGTGGCCTTGGCTTCCTCCACCGCATTGGGAAGGAGGGGTCCGATGTATTTTTGTTCCCCAACGGCGATCACAGGCCTTTGATGGGCCATGGCTTCCAATGCCACCCGTCCCGCCCCGATGACTAGGGTGGCCTTTTCATAAAAGGGCTTGAGATCCGGTTGGAAACCCTCGAACTTCAGGAATGGGTGGTCTTTCTCTAATTGCCGGTGTTCGTCGCCCACCGGTCCTCCAACCACAGCCACCCTCAAGGTCGAATCGGCCGTTGCCGCGGGAATTACTGCCTCCCGCAGGTAGCGCAGGATGACCTCGTTTTTGGGGCCCGAAAGCCTGCCGACGATTAAAACCAGGGGGTTACTGGAGGATGCCGTTGCGGATGACAATCAATTGCTCCGGTTTGAAGATTTTGGTTTCTTTCAGTATTTGTTCACGGATGTTCTCGCACATGACCGCGCATTTTTTCCCATATACGTTGAAGTTCTTGTTTGAAAAATGCAGGTGCTGGCGGCCATGCAGGGTGGAAAGGTAAGGAGTGCGGGTCAGGCGGCAGGCCCAGTAGGAAACCCAACTGGCCGCGCGGGAATGGGCGTGGACGATATCGATTTTTTCCTTTCGGATGACTTTGATCAGCGCCCGGACATTGAGTAACCTTTTGAACCAGCCCCGGTCATAGATGGAAACAGGAATAAAAGCAGCTTCCACCTCATGCTCGAATTTGCCCGCCGCCACGAAAACCTGGTGGCCGGCCTCGGTTTGCCTTTCGATAAGAGCGACGGTTGATGTTTCCGCGCCCGTCACGAAATCCCCGCTTAAAACATGCAATATTTTCATTGGTTTAAAACCTTTGAAATCAGGATATCCACAACCTGTTGGGTAGTTCGAATTTTGATTCTACAGAAATTGAGGACAAAATTGCGGCTTTAGAAAACAATTTTCAGCATTATTGAAAGCTGGCATGCGACCACAGTTAGCCGTTCGATTAGGGCCTATTTAAAGGCTTATTTAAACTGGGGTTGCTTCCTCGTATGAGTCCGCTTATTCGGCGGCCACTCCTCGCAATAACAACCAAAAAATATTGTTTGAAAAGCTTTTACTAAAAATATTGGTGTACTAAAAACCCTACACCAAATTCCCGCCATCCTTTATGCTTGTGGGATAAGAGGTTAGCCTATGACCCAAAAGACGGCCTTGATCGCGGGAGCCAGCGGATTAGTGGGTGGCTACTGCCTGCGGGAAATATTAGAAAATCCCCAATATGACAAAGTCATTTCGCTGGTCCGCACCCCGCAGGGAATAACCCATCCGAAACTCCGTGAAATCGTGGTGGACTTCGACCTGCTGGAAAAGTTCATTAAAAACACCAAAGCCAACGCCGTTTATTGCTGTCTAGGCACCACCCGGCAGAAAACACCTTCCCTCCAGGCTTACCGCAAGGTGGATTTTGAATACGTCCTCTCCCTCGCCAAGATCTCCTTGAAAAACGGTTCCCGTCAGTTCCTGGTGGTTTCCTCCATGGGCGCCAATCCCAATTCATCGTTGTTTTACAGCCGCCTCAAGGGCGAGATGGAAGAAGCGGTCAGCGCGGTTCCCTTCCAGGCCGTCCATATCATGAGGCCTTCTTTCATACTAGGCGAAAAGGACCGCAAGGAGCGCCGGCCCTCCGAAAGATTCATGGAGAAGGTGTTAAAGCCCCTTTCCCCCCTGTTTATCGGGCCTTTCAAGAAATACCGCCCCATCCAGGCCCAGACCATCGCCAAGGCCATGGTCAACCTCGCGCGCCAACAACTCTCCGGCGTCCACATTTGGGAATCCCACCTGATCGAAAAACAAGCAAACCAAGTTGGACAAAGTAAAAGATGATTTAGGAGAGGTTTAAAATAGTTGTTCACCACGGGGAGTCGTAGGGGACAAGTGTTATTGGAAAGGTTGGTGAAACGATAAAAAAATATACTTACTTCTTTTGATAACAGCCTTTGGGGCCAGTTCAAATCTAACCAGGCCAGTAATTGGCAAAAGAACTTTAAAGGCAAATTTATGATAAAAATATTTTCTAATTTGATTTTGTTGGTGATTTTAAGTTTTGGAATTTTTGTGGGCTCCTCTTTGTTTCTTCGAGGGCAAACTTCTACGGAATCCGATGAATTTGAAAAGGGTGTTGAAACCGAAAAAACAGGTGATTACACCCAAGCATTAATGTTTTATCGAATTGCATTTAAAAAAGGAAACGGCGCTGCGGCCAACCGTATTGGAGAGTTAATCGGAGGAAGACATGGGGAATCCAAATTGGAGGGTAGCGCAAAGTATTATCAAAATAACAAAGAAAGTTTCAAATGGTATCAAAGAGGGGCAAACCTTGGAAACACCGATGCCTTTGTCAATTTAGGTTATTGCTATGAGTGGGGACATGGCGTTGACCACTACAATCCTGTTGAAGCCATGAAGTGGTTTCAAAGGGCAGCGAACTTGGGAAATAAAAAAGGGGCCAATGCCTTGGGTGATCATTACAAAAACGTATTGCGTGATTATCCGAAAGCTTTCGAATGGTATAAAAAAGGTGATTGTTATTTTGAAATTGGTCTTTTTTACCATATGGGAGAAGGGGTGCCAAAAGATGACCAGGAGGCTTTAAAATGGTGGCGTAAAGCAGCTGCAGAAGGTGACTCCAACTCCCAAAGATGTCTCGACGAATTGACATGGAATGAGAAAAAACCAAACGATAAACCAGGCGACTTTGAGCTCAGGCAAGCCCAACACGAGCTTAATTTGCCTAATCCTGATCGGGAAGCGGCCAAGTCTTGGCTTCAAAAATCTGCTGATAGGGGCAATCCTGTAGCAGATTTTGAATTAGGTAATTATTATTTAAAAAGTGGTAACTTTCCTTTTCGATTCGGCCTCAACCGAGATTATGTCAATGCGGAAAAATATTATGAAATGTCGGCTGATGGTGGTTTTAATGAAGCGGAAATCAGTCTATGGTTTATGTTGCAAGATTTTAAAAATCAAATGTCATCCACGGAAATATCAGATATAGTCGGTTGGTTACAAAAAAAAGCCGATCAGGGTCACATAGATGCTGCCTATTATCTGGCTCGATCCTATGAAGAGGCACTGGGTGTCCCTCAAAACATTGAACTAGCCAAAAAATACTACGAAGTTTCAGAAGCCCCTAATAGTAAATATGAAAAAGAATTGGATTTAATCCGATTAGAGGTTGAGGGAAATCCCATTACCGTTCAAGGGATTTTAAAAGGTGGGTTAGCGGCTATTGGCGGTGAAACTACCGGCTGGAGGATCAATTTTGACCAGCCTGTTACCATTGGGGAAAATAAGGTTGTAAAGTGGATGGATGTTGAACCAAAGCAACTGAGCATGGATATGTCTGATAAAAAGGTTTGCATCACCGGTGTGATTCACTGGATAAAAGGGGTTGAAATACGAGACCGTATTGAAGTGATACCCAGGCAAATTCGGACAATAGATCTTCCCGCATCTCAATAAAAAAGCTGTTCTAATCTGAAGACCCTTCTTGAGAATGACCTTTCCCTCGAAGAATAATTCAAAAATATGTTAGCTTGTTCACTCAATAAGAACTAAGGAATCTGGCCACCATTAACCATTTTGAAATGAATTAGGTTGTCCACGACGGGGACCCTGGTTGGACAACTCAATCATTATTTTGTATTCATCCCATCCCGACTATGCCAGTAAATCCAAGTCATCAATAGAAGTTGAAAGGGTATGCGGGTTATCAGTTCCCACCTCGGCAATGGAATCCCCGCCCCGCCCAACAAGGCAATAAAGCAAATAAGACATGGGTTATATCATTCTGGGAATGATGTGTATGAAAAGGGACTATGAAATATGACTACCTTGTTGTAATATTGCATTGTAAATTTACAACATCGGATTGGTGTTTATGACCGTTTTTTCCTCCATCCATAGGCTGCTTGAAAAACCAACCCGTTCCTTTTTCCTGTTCGGCCCCCGGGGAACAGGCAAAAGCACCTGGTTAAAGAAGGCCTTCGCAGGCGCTCCCCGCTTGGACCTATTGGACGCTTCCCTTTACCTGGAACTTTCCTCCGATCCCCACCGCTTGGAATCGCTCCTGGGGAATCTCCCGCGCCAATCCTGGGTCGTATTGGACGAGGTCCAAAAGATTCCTTCCCTTTTGGATGAAGTCCACCGGCTGATGGAGGACCGGGGTTGGCGCTTCGCTTTGTGCGGTTCCTCCGCGAGAAAGTTGAGGCGCGGCGGCGCCAACTTGCTGGCCGGCCGGGCCTTGACGTATTCAATGGAAGGCTTTTCCTGGGCCGAACTTAAGTCCGCCTACCGCCTGGACAAGGCGTTGGACCAGGGAACCTTGCCATTCATCCATAACGAACCGGACCAGGCGGTGGAAATCCTATCCGCTTACGTAACGACTTATTTGAGGGAGGAATTGATGGCGGAGGGCCTTCTTAGGAACGTCCAGCCGTTCGTCCGGTTTCTCACGGTAGCGGGGAGGATCAACGGCCAAATACTCAACGCCCAGAATATCGCCCGGGAAGCCTCGGTTTCCCGCAGTACGGTGGATACCTATTTTGGAATCCTGCGCGATACCCTCCTGGCACACGATCTCCCGGCATGGCGCCCGGGCTTCAAAGTCCGTGAAACCACCCGGCCCAAGTTTTATTGGTTCGACCCCGGCGTGGCACGGGCGGCGGCGGGACTGCTGCGGGACCCTGTGGACGGGAGTTGGCGGGGTTTCGCCCTCGAAACCCTGGTTTACCATGAAATGAGGGTCTTCAACCAAACCGGTAACCGGCACAGGCCTTTCTACTATTACCATTCACCGGCGGGCGTGGAAGTGGATTTCATCGTGGAAACATCCTCAAAGAGGCCGGGAACTCCGCCAAGGGCGGTGGCAATCGAGGTCAAATCCTCCAAGCGATGGGACCCGGGATGGGAAAAACCCATGCGTTCCCTCTCCACCCTGGGAAATTTGAAATTGGACCGGATGATCGGTGTTTACATGGGGGAAAGGTCCTATCACAGCCGAGGTTTGGATATCCTTCCCTTAGACCAATTCTTCAAGGCTCTCCATGCTGGAGAGGTTTTTTAATCTATTTTTTCATCCCGGCTATGCCAATAAATCCAAGTCATCAATAGAAATTGGAAGGGAATGCGCGCTATCAGTTCCCACCTCGGAAGTGGAATACCAGCCCCGCCCGAACAGATGATGTAAAGATTGAAGGGGAAAACAAATACCAAGAGAGCCAAAAGCACGTAGCAGGCCGCTTTCCGGGTAGCTCGGAATGGAATCAATACCGCCGCTAAAATATCCAAAGATCCAGAGATTGCAGTGAATGCTGTGCGGGCAGGGAGAAATTGGGGTACCAAGCTCAGGAAATAATCAAAGCGGGTAAAATGGTAAATCCCCAAAAAGAGATAAGTGAAAGCAAGGACGCTGAGGCTGGTTTTACGGATCATGAAAGTATGATACATCGGGGAAAAAAGAATTTACCACAGGTTCCATCGGAACCACAGAACCCTTCGTACCACAGCGAAGGGTCGTAGATAGTAAAAATATTTCTTTAATTTTGTTAGGTTAAAGCTGAGTCTTTGTGCCGATTATCCATATAAAATAAAATTTAGAAATCGGTACTATACCAGCCTCATAAACAGACTTATGGAAGGCTGGCATGTGTGATGCGTAGCACCGCTGTGGTGAAAATGAAGTTTTGCCAGTTTTTAATTTCCCAATGCTTTCCATTCGGTCAGGCGTTTATTCATCTGCCCGATATGGTGGGGAATATGGCCCAGATAGGTTTCCAACATGCGGTCCAATGTCAAGGAACCCCGTTCCGGGTGAGTGATATCGCGTTCAAACGCCTTCTCAGGCTGGGCTAAAAGAAGGTCCGTATTGGCGCGGATCATCCACCTTAACCCGTCAATGGCGAATTCCACATCCTTGCCCTTGTAATCCAGCTCCTTGGACCAGCGGTCCTGGTCGAAAGGCATAATTGTTTTTCCCGGCTCGGCCAGGGCGGCGCGGTAACGGACATAGAGGTTGGCCTCGGTATCAAGAAGGTGAAAGAGGATTTCGTGCACACACCATCGCCCCGGATCGGGTTTGTAATTCCACATAGTTCGCGGGAATTTCACGAGGATTTCCGGCAGATCCCTTGCGACGTTCCCGTATTCCTTGATCTTCTCAACTCGTTCCGAATACTTCATCCTTAAATCCTTTCGTTACAGACACTAATAAAAACTATATCCACCACAGGTTCCTTCGGAACCACAAAGGTACAGTAAGGAAAAACCAAAAATTTTTACACCGTCCAAAAATAAACTTAGCCACGAATGTGCCGATTCACAATAAAGCAGTTAATGAAATCGGTACGATACCAGCCGCCTTATTAGATTTATGGAAGGCTGGCATGCATGGGATTCATGGGATTTAATAAACATAAAAATTTAAAGCCTTTTTACTTTAGCCAATCTGAGTGTACCCCTGAATCTGTGGCAAAGATTACAAATGTTTGTTTTCACAATATGATGGGGCCCAGGAGAACGGAAAAGCAAGCCTGTCACCCTTTAAAAACTTGTCCCAAGAAACTATTTAACCGGGAGGGCTTTCTCGATCTCCTCCAGCCCCGCGCCGAATAATTGTTTCGAAGTCCGGTCCAACGCCGCCCGGTCGCCCGTGAAATGGTAAGTCTTGTGGACATGTTCCAGGGTTTCCCCAGGAGCCAAGACCCCTGCGGGGGAGGATGTTTCCAACTCATAAAATGGCCCTTGGGGTTTCTTCCCCGGCTCCGGCGGCCCGTCGTTGTAACTGTTCACGACGTCCCCGCCGTAAGGGTCCTTCTGGATTTCCCACATGGAGTTCACGTAAACCTTAGGGGGATGCGGCAGGGTATAACGAACCACTGTGAGGACCCCGTTTTTCGAGTCCCAGGAACCCAGGACCGGCTTGGCCCTCTTGGGCGATATCCCGATCTTGCTTCGGCAAAGCCCATCCCCGCTGAAATATACCGCGTTCTTCCCCGCCTTGATGCGGTCCGCCGGGACCTTCCCGAAATAGGAATCGTTCACAATGGAGCCCAATTCGTTCTCCGGCCCCTCCAGGAATGGGATCACCACGCGGGAATAGGGTGAAGGCTGGAACATTCCGAGAATCCAAATGGAGACCAGCCCCTTTTCCCTCTTCCAGGCTTCCTTTCCCGTGTTTTTCAATCGGTTGACCGACTCAAAACCCACGGCGAACAAGCCTGGCGCTTCCAATCCCAACTCGGAATAGATCCGGTCATCCCCCAGCAAGTGAATCCTGCGGTCCAGCTCCGCCTGGAATGTGAACCCGGCGTAATTGGGAAGAGTCATTTCTTTCCTATGGCGGATGCGCCTGTTGTCTTTTTCGACGACCTCGAACGGCTCCTTGTCAAAAGGGACCGGAACGTAGGAGTGCTCCAGGTCAAAGGGGGTCCCTGGCGCGAAGAACAGGGCGTATTGACCGCCTTCCGGCCCCAGCCAGAAACGGTCTTCCCCCCCATAGGCGTTGAAGTGAGGCATGGATATTCCCGAAGCGATGAGTACCCTATTGATCCAGCCGTAGCTCATCCCCTTGGAGCCCCCCAAAGTGCTGGTAAAGACCCGCCCTTGGAGCTTTGGAGCCACCGCCACCTCATGGCCCTTGCCGTCGGTTAAGACATGAATGTCCGTGTGGTTCTTGAGGAAGTCGAGATCATCCTGAAAGGTCGGCATTTTTTATCCTTTGGGAGGAATGGGAAATACAAGTGGGGAATATTCTACTCTTCAACCGGGATATGTTTAGCGATTTTAGAGGATTAGGAAGATTTTATTAAACTTGGGTTGCTTCTTCGTTATCAGCCGCTTATTCATCGGCAACTCATCGCAATGACAGCTAGACAATACTGAAAAATAAAAAAAGCCCTGAGAATCCCAGGGCTTTTTGATTTTACGATATTTTAAATTTTTATTACTCATCCCCCGTTTGAAGCAAGGCGTAGAGGGTCATGCCGTCCCGCCAGACGAATAGGCGGACCCCGTTCTTCAAATCGCTCTTTTTCAACAAGACTGTCAATTGGCTCGCGGAATAAACCTTTGTGTTTTCCAGGTTCAAGATGATGTCGCCCTGCTGTAAACCCGCCTGGGCCGCCGGTCCCTGGGGATCCACCTCGGTGATGACAGGCCCTTTCGGGGCGTTTTCCGGAAGCTGGCTCTTGATATCCGCGGTCTGGTCCTGGAAGGCCAGGCCTAGGTTGTCGTTTTGGCCAGCGCCGGGGGTTTTATCGCCCTCGTCCGGTTTGCCGGAACCCTTTTTCAGGCTGGCCTCATCCAATTCCTGCAGGGTCACGGGAATTTCCGAGCTGGCCCCATTTCGCATGACCGTGAGTTGGACGGTCTCGCCTGGCTGGTAAGTGTAGAGCTTGGCCACCAAATCCCCCATATTCACCACCTGGGTTCCGTTGACCTTCAAAATGATGTCGCCGGGCTTCAATCCCGCCTTCTCGGCGGCGCTCCCCGGATTGACGCTGGAAATAAGCGCGCCCTCCGTCGAGGTTAACCCGAAGCTTTTCGCCATTTTGGCGTTGAGCGACTGGATCATGGCCCCCAAGCCAGCGCGGACGATCTTTCCTTTGTTGACGAGGTCCTCCGCTGCCTTGCGCGCGATATTGGAGGGGATGGCGAAACCTATGCCGATGGAGCCCCCCGATTGGCTGTAGATGGCGCTGTCGATGCCGATGACCTCACCCTTGATGTTGCAAAGGGGTCCTCCGGAGTTCCCAGGGTTAATGGAGGCATCGGTTTGGATGTAGTTTTGCATGCCTTGGTCCTGGCTGATCTCCACGCTCCTGCCCTTGGCCGAAATGACGCCGGTCGTGACCGTATGGTCAAGCCCAAAGGGGTTTCCCACCGCGATGGCCCATTCCCCCACCTTGAGGGCGTCGGAGTCGCCCAGAACTACATGCGGGAACTTCTTGTCGGCGGCGGCGATCTTCACCACGGCGATGTCGATTTTCTCGTCCTTGCCGATGATCTTGGCCGGGTAGGAAGTTCCGTCCTCGAGGGTGACCGTCACTTTCTCGGCCTTGCTCACGACGTGGGCGTTGGTCATGATATAGCCGTCCTCGGTCACGATGAACCCCGACCCCAGGCTGCGTTGTTTCTGCTTGAACATCCTTTGGCGGGGCGCGCCCTGGGGCCCGTAGAAGAAGTAATTGAAGAAATTGTCCATGTTGCCGAAATCGTTGAAGCCCCGGATATCCTCGGTCCACTCGACGCTGATATTGACTACCGCGGGGCTGATGGCGGCGGCCACGTCGATAAAGGCGTTCTGGAGCGCCACGGCCGGGTTGTTGGGCGACAACTGCACCGGGGCCTCCCCTTGTCCCAGGCGCAACGTCGCCGAACCGGCGTTAAAGGGAAGAATCGCGCATGCCAGAAGCAGGGCGGCTAGGACCGCGGCCTTCCGGTAAACCGTCTTATTTTTTTTTCTGCCGTTTCTGTTTCTCATTAAATACCTCCGGTTGTTCATCAGGCCCGGCCTCTTTTTTGGCCTGGGCGGTGATGGATTTTTTCCTCAGCAAGTCGTCGATATCCGGGTGATTGGACGACAAGTTGATGACGATCTTGACGCCCGAAATATTCACTCCGCAGGTTTTGACGAGGTACGTGATGCTTTCGAGCCGTTCCACGTCCAACTGGGAATAGAGCCTGGTTTTCCGGATGGTCCTGCAGGGGCAGATCAAACCTAACCGCTCGTACTGGCGGATGGTCTGCTCATGGAGGCCCAACAGCTCGGCCACCACGCTGATCGTGTAAAGCGGATGTTCTGGGGGGACGTTCATTTATATTTTCTCAAGAAAAATAATCCCTCAAGTGGTCGGCTTCCTTCGAGCCCCGGACCTTCCTCATGGCCCGCTCCTCGATCTGCCGGACCCTTTCCTTGGAAATTTTCAACTTCTGGCCTATCTCGTCCAGGGTCTTCTGTCCCCGGCCGTCGAGGCCGTAGCGCCAGACGAGGATTTGTCCGTCGCGCTTGTCCAGGACCTGCAGGGCCTTCCAAAGTTTCTCCGAGAGGTCCTTGTCCATGATTTCCCGCTCGAAGGATTCCTGGTCCTTGGGGTCCCTCAAGAACTCGATGATCGGGCGCTCGCTTTCCCCGATATGGGTCGTGTCCAGGCTCAGGTAACCGTAGGCGAATTCCTGGACCTCGGTCAAGGTCTCCCGGTCGATCCCAGTTTTCTTCATGACATCCAGGTCCGAAACGGGCTTCTTGGCTTTTTGCCTCATTGCGTCCACCTGCTTGTTGATTTTCCGGATTTTCTTGGATTGGCTCTGCGGGATGCGCACCATATTCCCCTTATCCAATATGGCCGCCAGGATGGACTGGCGGATCCACCATACGGCGTAGGAGACGAACCTTACGCCCCTCTCGGGGTCATAGGTCTTGGCTGCCTTGATCAATCCCAAGTTGCCCTCGTTGATGAGGTCCAGGAAGGAAAGGCCCCTGTTCCGGAAGCCCTTGGCCACCGAGACCACGAACCGCAGGTTCGACTCCACCATCCTGTTCATGGCAGCCTCGTCACCCTTCCGGGCGCTGCGGCTGATGGACTTTTCTTCCTCGGGAGTCAAAAGAGAAATCCTGGCTATCTCTTTCAGATAGGTCCCGACTGATTTTTCTTCGCTGACAAACGATGATTTTTCCATGTCTTTCTCCCCAATGTTAAGCTTAGATGTCCTTCTATTCGCAAATGCGATTAACTGTTAACTATTAAACAGATTATATGAGCCAGTTCGTATCACGTCAAATGGAAATTGTTCTCAATACCAAAATTCCTTCGAAATGGCTTATTTACAGGGTTTTGACGCCCTTTTGGGCTGGGTGTGTTGGCGGCTGGGGATGGTATATCGGCTCTTGGGAATACCCTTGGGACGGGCGGGATACCGAGCGGTGAAAAATCTCTGGACGGCTTAAGACTCCCGTGCTTGGTTGAGAAGGAAACTTCTCATGGTATCCAGGTAAAGGGCCGTGGATACGGCCAAGGGAAGGAGGAAAAAAACGAACCTGAACAGGAGCGCAGCCACCATCGCCTTCTCAAACCCCACTCCCAAGAGGCTGAAGGCCCCGGCGAGGGCGACCTCGCTGACCCCCAAACCGGCGGGGACGGGATTGATGTTGGACGTCAGGAAAAAAATGGTGAAGCCCACCATGAGAAGCCCCGGAGGCAGGTCCACGCCCACGGATTGGAAACAAAAATAAAGGACCAGCGCCGTGAAACACCAGTCCATCGAGACCCAGAACAAGACCACCAGGAGCTGAAGTTTCCCCTTGTGGAAATACCGGATGGTTTCGTCCAGGTTGTTTCGGATTTCCACGAGCCTTTGGTTGTTCGATTCCCGCCGGAGGATTTTATGGTTGAACCCATGGGCGATGCGAAGGACCTGCCGCAGGAACCACCGGCGGAAGGAGCCGTTCATGAAGATCAGGACCATGGTCCCCACGAGCAGGACCAGGCCCAGCATGAACATCAGGATGATGTATTCCCGGGAGCCCCCGATAAACTCCGGGTGCTGGCGGAGAAACACCAGACCCCCGAAACACACGCAGGAAAGCACCAGGTTGAAAACCATGTTTTGCGCGAAGGATAGGGGAACCGTGACCGAGTAGGGGATCTTATGCTGTTTCAAAAGAAAGGACCGGAGGGCGATGCCAGCCCAGCCGCCGGAGGAAAGGATGAAGTTGATGGTGGCGGAGATGAACATGATGGAAAAAAACTTCCCGAATGGGACTTGGTAAGGCGTCATCTTAAAGAGACTGCTGAAGGACAGGGTGAAAGCCAGGTACGCGGTGGAGGTGCACATCAAGGAAAAGAGAAGGGGCTCTATTTTTATGGAATGAAAAACCCCGGCGAGTTTCGGCAGGTCGCTGAAGAAGGCGGTCACAAGCCCCAGGATCATGATCCCCGCGACGAAGAGGAACAAAACCACGATGATTTTTTTGTTGGGTTGACTCACTACATTCCTTTGTTCCGAACGATCGTCCGGTTTCCCGGGATGACGGTTCATCCTACGGTTATTTTAGCTTTTTGAAGTAATAACAATAGGAATATCCTTTTGGGAACCCCCTCAACCGGGCGAAAGCCCGATACCCCAGCTTTTTGAAAAATCCCTCGGATTGGAAACTGTAAAATTTCAAGTAAACATTAGGCGAATCCCTCTTGAGGGCCTCGCTTTCCGCCATGAGGATCATTTTCTTCCCAAAACCTTGACCTCGGGCCCCAAGGTCCGCCCACAACAAGTCGAGTTGCAGCCAACCCCAGAAAGTGCTTCCGGACAATCCTCCCACCAGGCGTCCCTTCTTATTCCGGACCTCCAGCCAAAGTTCCTTGTAATGGGACCTTCCCGTTTTCCGGAAATTGAAAGAATCCAAGCGCTTTTGGATCAAATCCCTGGCTTTTCGGACCTCGAATCCACCGCCCGAAAACAGCTTAAAACCCGGTAAAGCCTTTCTCCTTTTTTCCGGCGCATGGCTGCCGGCCGCGGGGTTTTTATTGCTCCTCAACCGCTTGAAAAAACAATGGAAGGAAAAACCTTCCGGGCAATTCTTCAGGCTCCCGAATGGCTTGTAGCCCAGCTTGGAATAAAACCCCGGCGCTTGAAAACTGATGGTTTCCAGGAAGGCGTGCCGGCAGCCTCTTTTAAAAGCTTCCTTCTCGGCCTTTTGAACCACCCAGGTTCCTAATCCCCGCCCGCGATACCCGCGGTCAATCCACATCTGGCTGATATAAAACCAATCGCCGACCCTGTAACCGGTCAAGGCCCCCACGACCCGTCCCCCGGGGCTTTTAATCCCGACGCCCAGAAGTCTCATCCTGCGGGGCCCGATGATCCCGGCGTTATAAGAACGGAGTCTTTTCCGAAGGATTTCCTTGGCCAGGGGATACCGGCTTTTTGCCGGGGAAATATATTTCCGGGTTATCGATGTTGGAATCATGGTCTCAACTTATAAGTTAGATTGTTAAAAATGGACTTTTAAAATTCCTTTTTACCTTTGGCGCTTTATGTGTTCCTGCGGAAATGAAAAAACCCTGCTGGAACAGGGTCTTTTCCTGATGATTCAAATTCGGATCAAGGGAATTACTCTATCAATTCCCCATCCCCTTCCTTGTTGATGTCCTTCACGATTGGCTTATTGGCGTTGAGTCCTCCCGGCGGCATGATAGGGGGAGCCGGAGGCTTCACTCCCGGGGGAAGGGGAACCTTAGGAGGTGCCGGAATCGCGTCCAACTTGACGGTATCCAAAGTATCCATGTCTAAAATACCGGAGGGGGGAGCCGTCGGTTTCAAATTGGTGGGAACCACCTTGGGCGGCGGAGGCGCCACTGGTTTGGGAGCCGCCGGGGGAGGAGTGCCGATTCCACCCTGTTGAGGGGCCCCTTCCTTGTTGCCTAAAAGGGAATCCAAAACGTTGGAAATGTTGGACATAGGGGGAGCCGCCGGTTTGGGGGCCGATGCCCCGGAAACAGGGGGTTTCGGGGCCGAAATAGGGGATGGACTCACGGGAACTGGCCCTGTTGGCTTGGGAACAGGAGGCGGAGGAGGCGCCACTTTTCCAATCCCCGCGAAGATGTCGGATAAATCCGACCCCTCATCCGCTTTATGAGGCGCTGTGGACGAACCGGAGGGGGCTCCCGCGGGTTTGAGGGGTTGAGCCGTTACGGGGGGAATTTTCCCGGCCAAGAGGGAATCCATGGCTCCGCCGGCGCCTCCGGTTTTAGGGGTAACCAACGGGGTTCCGGCGGAGGGAGGTTTGGGTGATCCCATCGGGGGGAAAATCAATCCGGGCTTGCCCGCTCCTATTCCCTGCCCAGCGCTCTTGAGGGGAGAAGCGGCCGGGCTGGAAGGCTTTGCCACGGATGGGGCCGGGGCCGCGACGGGCGTCTCCCCGGGTTTTTTAATCTTCGTGGGGAATGTCAGGATGAGAAGGGTTCCTGTTTCCCCCTTTTCCGCGACCGCCCCTCCCCCGTGGGCTCCGAGGATGGTTTTCACCAAGGCGAACTTCAGTCCCGTTCCGGCTAGTTGAGGAGAGGCCGGATGTTTCGGATCGTAAAATTCGTCGAAGAGTTTTGGAAGCTTGTCCGGGGCAACGATTAATCCGGGATCGGGAAAGGTGACCTTGAGATTGTCCCCAAGGGATTCCACCGTGATGGGAATAGCCGATCCACGGGGGGCGTCCTTGATGACTTGCAGGTAAAGGATGTTCCAAAGCTGGTTGAAGCGCCTTCGCACGATCGGGACAGCCGGAAGATTGGGTTTGGCCTCCACCCTCAGTTTGATGTTCTTCACCTCGGCTTGAGCCTGGAAATTGAAGGCCAGGCCCTCGATCTCCGCGGCCAGGTTGACTTCTTCCCTCTTGGCGTCCTCCATTTCCACCTCGACCTGGTACACGTCCAGGAGATCATTGATGAATTTTTCCAGGCGAGCGGACCGGTTGATGACCATTCCAAGGAATTCCTGCTGTTTCTCGCTGATCCCCCCTTGGGCTGATCCCAGGGCCGAGGAAACGTAGCCTTTGATGATTCCCAGCGTGGTCTTGAACTCCTCCGCCATGGTCCGGATCGCGGCCGCGCGGACTTGGGAGACCTGGATGGCCGATGAGGCTGATACCGCCAACAGGAGTTTGTTTTCCATCTCATGGAGTTTGGCCTGCAGGTCCGAGTTCTTCTGCTGAAAGTCCGCTTTTTCCTGCTCGGCGGAGGAAATTTGCGCCTTGAACTTGGAATTGTCCGCCTTGGTTTGCTCGACCTGGTTGCGGAGGCCCTCGGACATGTTCTTCAAGGCGTCCAGTTCCCTCAACTTATCGCTTAACATCTGGTTTTTCTCGCTTAGCTCGTTTCGGGTCGTTTGGGCTTGCTGCTGGGCGGAAGCGACCTGTGACTCGGCTTCCTTGGTTTTCTCATCCATTTGAGAGCGCGCCCGCCGGAGGGCGTCCTCAGATTCCTCGTTGATTTGGGTTTTTTCCTTTTCCAGCTTCGCCATTAAAAGGGACGCGGATTGGAGGACTTGGCCCACCTCGTCATTCCCGAACGATCTCACGGCTTCCGGGGCTAGCTTCCCGCTTCCTTGGGAGGCGTTCAAGATAAGCCCGGAGGCTTTCCGCAGGGGTTTTAAGATCATGCCGAAGCAAAGGGCGCCCACGATGAATACCCACGCCAGGAGGACAAACAAGGCGATCATCAGCTCCATGCCAGTGGGCGATTGGAAAAATTGCGGAAGGTTTTCCAAAGAATACTGGGCTGAGGGCTTGGAGACCTTCTCCGGAGGCTGAAGAACGGAAAAAGGAACCGTGTGGACCACCCCGAATTTAGCGATACCCAAGGGCGCGTAAACGGCCGCGCTCCCCTGGTCAGGCTCGATGGAAGAATCCGTCTTGCCGTCATTAAGATCGGCAACCACCTTATTCAGCCAAGGCTCCTGGTTTTTATTAAATGTCTCGGAAAGTTTGGAGGGGTTGGAGTGGTAAAAATACCGGCCGGAGCCGGCGTCCAAAAGAAAGTAATCTCCGCTGATGGCGTCCATGCTCTTGAAAAATCTTCCTAAGTTGAAGACAACTTCCAGGATGGTATTCGCGGATAGGGGAAGCGCGAAGATGAACGCGGGATAACCAAGCCTTTGGGAATAAAACTGGTAAGCTTCCCCGGGTTTGTTTTTGAATTTCTCCAGTATATTCTTGAACTCGTCGGAATTGCCGTAACTGGGGTCGGCCAATGAAGAGTTCGTGGGAAAACTTTTCTGCAGGCTCCCCAAGGACGACAGAACCAGGATGTACTCGACGCCGGGGTGGGTGGATTTGAACGTGGATAAGTCCGCATCCGAGTTGTGGACGGACAATGTGTTGATATCGTCGTGTGTTTTCTTGATGCCGTCGAGCAAGGAACTAGCGATGGATTGGACATCAGCCTTGAGGGAGTCGATGGAAGTTTGAATCGTATGTTTGGCGCCCGAAGGAGGCTGGGGGGCCTGGACCTGGCTCTGGTTGAAAAGCATCCAAACATAAAAACCTGACAAGGCCAGGACCGGCACAATTCCAATAAAGATAAGGGTCAGCCAATATTTACTTTTCACCAGCTTCTCCTTCTTCCTCTTCTTTAGGCACGTTCACAACCGAGACCAAGCGGTCGTCATCGGTCATTTTAATCAAACGGACGCCCTGCGCCAACCTTCCCGTGGTCTTGATTTCCTTGACTCTTTGGCGGATGACCTTACCGGAGGCCGTCATGGCGATGATTTCGTCCTCGTCCCCCACCGTGAGAGTCCCGATCGCCAGGCCGTTTTTGGCCGTGGTTTTAATGTTTAATATGCCTTTTCCGCCCCGGCCTTGTCTTCGGTAAGCGGAAAGCTTGGTCCTCTTTCCGAAGCCCCTTTCCGTCGCGGTCAAGAGGGACTTTCCTTCCTTCATCACTTCCATGCCGATCACCAGGTCGTTCTTTCCAAGCCTGATTCCCTTGACCCCTTTTCCCGCCCTGCCTACCTCCCGGACTTCTTTTTCCTGGAAGCGGATGCTTTTCCCCTGCCGGGTCGCCAAAAGAATTTCCTTTTTGCCGTCGGTGATCTCGGCGGAAACCAGGCTGTCGCCTTTGGAAAGAGTAATAGCGATGATGCCCCCCGCCCTGGGTTTGTCAAAGGCCGAGAGGGCCGTGTTTTTAATGAGGCCCAGCGCGGTGGCCATGAGCACGGCGTTTTTCTCATTGAACTCCTTGACCGGAAGCACCGTGGCGATTTTTTCGTTCTCTCCGAGTTTCAAGACGTTGGCCAGGGCGGTCCCCTTGGCGTAACGGGACGCCTCGGGGATCTCGTATACTTTCAGCCAATGAACTTTTCCGAAATTCGTGAAGATAAGCAGGAAATCATGGGTGGAGGCCGCGTACATGCGCTCGATGAAATCCTCCTCCTTCATGGTGGAGCCCGTGATTCCCTTCCCTCCCCGGCGTTGTTTTTGGTAGGTGTCCACCGGCATGCGCTTGATGTAGCCCCCGTGGGAAAGGGAGATGACTGAGTTCTCATCCTCGATTAGGTCCTCGATTTTCATGTCCTCGGCCTTGCCGATGATCTCGGTGCGGCGGGGATCTGCGTATTTTGTCCTAATTTCCGTCAGTTCCTCACGGATGACCTGCCAAAGCTTCTTCTCGGAGGCGAGTATGCCTTTCAAAACCTCGATGGTCTTGATGATTTCTTTGTACTCATCCTCGATTTTTTTGATCTCGAGGTTGGTCAACTGCCGCAATTGCATTTCCAGGATAGCTTGGGCCTGGATGGGGGAAAGGTCGAAACTCTTGATGAGGGCCGCTTTGGCGTCCTCGGTGGATTTGGAGGCACGGATGGTCTTAATGACCTTGTCCAGGTTGTCCACCGCGATGCGAAGGCCCTCCAGGATGTGGGCTCGTTTCTCGGCCTTGTCCAGCTCGAACTTCGTCCGGCGGACCACGACGTCCTTGCGGTGCTCCAGGTAATGGTGCAAAAGACCCTTGAGGTTCAGGACCCGCGGCTGGCCGTTCACCAAAGCCAGCATGATGACTCCAAAGGAGGTCCTCAAGGATGTCTGGGTGAGCAGGTTGTTCAGTAGAACCTGCGAATTTACGCTTTTAGAGACTTCGATGACAATGCGCATTCCGTCACGGTCGGATTCATCCCGAAGATCGGAGATGCCCTCGATCTTTTTGTCCCGGACCATCTCCGCGATTCTCTCGATGAGCTGGGCTTTGTTGACCTGGTAGGGGATTTCACTGACGATGATTCTTTCCCGGTCTTTCTTGGCCGTTTCCACGCCGGCTTTGGCCTGCAGACGGATGCTTCCGCGCCCGGTGTTGTAGGCCTCGACAATGCCTTCCCGGCCCAGGATGTAGCCGCCAGTCGGGAAATCCGGCCCCTTGATGAACTGGGTCAACTCCTTCACCGTTGCTTCCGGATGCTCGATCAAGTGGATAAGACCGTCGATCACTTCACCGAGGTTGTGCGGTGGAACGTTGGTGGCCATCCCGACGGCGATTCCCTGGCTTCCGTTCACCAGGAAATTCGGGAAGGCGCAGGGAAGAACCACCGGCTCCATGCGGGTGTTATCGTAGTTTGGCACGAATTCGACGGTATTCTTGTCGATGTCCTTGAGAAGTTCCTCGGCCAGCGGGGACATGCGCACTTCGGTGTAACGCTCGGCGGCGGGAGGATCACCGTCCACGGAGCCGAAATTTCCCTGTCCATCCACAAGGGGATAGCGCATGGAAAAATCCTGGGCCAGCCGCACAATGGTGTCGTAGACGGACGCTGTCCCGTGGGGATGGTAATTACCCGTGACATCGCCGGTGACTTTGGCTGATTTGCGGTAGGCCTTCTTGGATGTGAGGCCTAGGTCATGCATGCCCATGAAAACGCGCCGGTGCACGGGCTTCAATCCGTCGCGCACGTCGGGAAGGGCCCGCCCGACGATAACGCTCATGGCGTAATCGAGATAGGAATTCTCCATTTCCTCTTCGATTTCCGTCGTGTGAACGCGGCCCCGGTTGATGTCCTCGCCCCCGCCAGCGGCGGCCTCGGGGGTTTTTGGTTTCGGTTCGGCTTTTTCCTCGGTCTTTTCGTCGAAAAGTTCCGGGTCCTGGGCTTTGTTTCCTTTTTTCTTTCGAGGCCTGGCCATTTCTTTCCTTTAAGGATAAAAATTTAATCTTTCAAGCCGGGAGTTTTTAAACTTGACTCCCTGCCCCTTCGCGTTTGACTCAGATATCCAGGTTCCTGACCTGCTTGGCGTAAGTCTGGATGAAATTTCTCCGGGGTTCCACCTGGTCCCCCATTAATATGTCGAAAGTCTTGTCGGCTTCCACGGTATCTTCCAGCTTGACCTGGAGGAGCGTGCGGCGTTCCGGATCCATCGTCGTTTCCCAAAGCTGCTCGGGGTTCATTTCCCCAAGACCCTTATAGCGCTGGATGGACATGCCTTCCTTGCCGAAATCTTTCACCCTCTCCACCACCTCATACATGGACTCCAGGTAATAATCATGCCCTCCATGGGCGATGACGTAGTTCGGCTTGATGGTTTTTTCCTTTTCGCTCGATTCCTTTTTCTCCTCTTCCCGCGGGAAAAGCTCCGCGATTTCCACATCCCGGGTAAGCATGCGCTTGAGGATTTCATCCAACTGCTTTCCCTCGGCCATATCCCGGATGTCCTTCACCTTGATCATGTCTTTGACGTCCCGGCTGGTGTCGTACACAAAATCCATTCCCTCGTCGACTTGCTTTCCCTTCTCGGCAGCTTTTTTCATGTCTTTGAGCTTATGCTTCATTTTTTCGACTTTTTCCTCTTTTTCCCCCTCGGTGTAGGCATGATCGATTCCCAGCGGGCTCTCAATCTCGTAAAGGGGCTTCTTTTTCTTGCCTTCCGACGCTTCCAGGAATTCCTTCAGATTCAATCCCGCGCGCTTCAGGGAATGTCCGATGGATTCAAGCCTCACCAGGTCCGAGACCAGGTCCTTCAGTTTTTCCTGGGGAAATTCGACACGCGATTTTCCCCGGCCCATGCGGAACAATCGGGCCCCATCCATTCCCTCCTGGAGGAGAAAACGGGTCATTTCCGCGTCGTTTTGAAGGTATATTTCCTTTTTTCCCCGTTTGACTTTGTACAAGGGAGGTTGAGCGATATAGATGTACCCCTTCTCCAGAAGCGGTTTCATTTGGCGGTAGAAAAAGGTTAAAAGAAGAGTCCTGATATGGGAGCCGTCCACATCCGCGTCCGTCATGATGATGATGCGGTGGTAGCGGGCCTTTTCCACGTTGAAATCGTCCTCGCCGATTCCAGTTCCCATGGCTGTAATAAGGGTTCGAATTTCGTCATTATTGAGGATTTTGTCAATGCGGGCTTTCTCTACGTTTAAAACCTTTCCCTTCAAAGGAAGGATGGCCTGAAATTTCCGGTTCCTTCCCTGCTTGGCGCTGCCGCCGGCCGAATCTCCCTCCACGAGGTAAATCTCGCTTTTGGAGGGATCTTCCTCCTGGCAATCCGCCAACTTTCCGGGAAGGGATGAAATTTCCAAGGCGCCTTTTCGCCGGGTCAAGTCCCTGGCCTTCCGGGCCGCTTCCCTGGCTTTCGCCGCCATCAAGCATTTGTTGACGACCCTCCGGGCCACAGTTGGATTCTGCTCAAAATATGTCCCCAATCCATCGTTGCATATCTGCCGGGTAATCCCCTCAACTTCACCGTTCCCGAGTTTGGTCTTGGTCTGGCCCTCGAACTGGGGATCCGGAACCTTGACTGAGATGACCGCCGTCAATCCTTCCCGAACGTCGTCGCCCGAGATGGGAGGATCTGTCTCCTTGACGATATTGTTTTTCTTCGCGTAATCGTTGATCGTGCGGGTTAAAGCCGAACGGAAGCCCTGAAGATGCGTGCCTCCCTCGATGGTGTTGATGTTATTGACGAAAGAAAAAACATTTTCCGCGTAAGACTCGTTGTATTGAATCGCCACTTCCACGACTACTTTGTCCTTGTCCTTCTCGAAATAAACCGGCGTCGCGAAGAGCACCTCCTTGGTTTCGTTCAAGTGCTTGACGAATTGGATGATTCCGCCGTTGTACTGGAAGATCGCTTCCTTGCCTTTTCCACGCTCGTCCACGAGCTTGATGTAAACGCCCTTGTTGAGAAACGCCAATTCCCTCAGGCGCTTGGCGAGGATGTCGTATGAGTAAACGGTCTCCGTGAATATGGTCTTGTCGGCAAGGAATGTGACTTTGGTTCCTGTCTTTTTTGCTTCGCCGGTGGACCTGACCTTGGAGTCGGGGGTGCCGCGCTTGTAGGATTGGTACCAAATTTTGCTATCGCGGCGGACTTCCACTTCCAGCCACTCCGAAAGGGCGTTGACTACTGAAACACCGACCCCATGCAAACCGCCCGACACTTTGTAACTATCGTGGTCGAACTTGCCTCCTGCGTGGAGTTTGGTCATGACCACTTCGAGGGCTGAAACCTTCTCAGTGGGATGAATGTCCGCCGGGATACCGCGGCCATTGTCGGACACGGATACGGAATTGTCCGAATGAATGACCACCTCAATGGAGTCGCAATGCCCCGCGAGGGCCTCGTCAATGGAATTGTCCACCACTTCATAAACGAGGTGGTGCAAGCCTGAACCGGAGGTCGAACCGATATACATGGCGGGCCGTTTGCGGACGGCTTCCAAGCCCTCCAGGACGGTTATGTTTCCGGCGGAATAGTCGCCAGTATTCTTAAAAGGCTTGCTGGGTTCAGCCTTGGTTTCTTTGACTTTTTGGGGTTTTACCCCTGCTTTCCGTTTTTGATCCTCTTTT
Organism: candidate division FCPU426 bacterium; assembly: GCA_963796105.1. Classification (GTDB taxonomy): domain Bacteria; phylum Oederibacteriota; class Muellerivitia; order Muellerivitales; family Muellerivitaceae; genus CAWCKJ01. The sequence continues at coordinate 880,292 of CAWCKJ010000004.1, read as the reverse complement.
TTCGCCATTTTTCTTCCGTTTTTTTATTTAAAAAATCAATTCTTCTTGTGATTTCCAGCCAAAACCAATGAAAGACTTTTAATGCCCAGCGTCGGCAAGTCGCGTTGAAGTTCCTGGAGAAACACTGCTTTTCGGAAACTAAACTCGTTCATCCAAATGGAATGGGTAAATTCCATTTGCACGGTGGATCCTTTTAATACCGCCTGGACAAAACCCTTTGAAAAAGTCGCGCCCAAAAGTTCCCTGCATTTGTTTTCCAATTGGAACTTTTCAAAGTCACCCTTCACGCCCAACTGTTGTAGGGCGCCCTCTAAAAGCTCTCTGACATCAACAAGGCCTTGTCGGCTCTTTTTGCGGCGCCTCATCTTAAGCCTTTCTCGAATTGGAGTCAAAAGGGGCGCTGAGTCCAACGATTAGCGTCCAACTGAGAGTATAAAAATTTTAACTTCCCCCACCAATCTTTCGATACGGGAGATAATTAAGCTCCTATCCTTTCAACTCGAACCGCTCCGGCTTCCACGCCGAAAACCCGGGCGGTGTCAGTTGCCATCTTAAAATCGTGCGGAGAGGTCCCGGTTAAAATAGCCTGGCCCTCTTGAAGAAGTCTGTTTAAAAAAAAATCCTGCCTTTTCTGGTCTAACTCCGCCATTACATCATCAAACAAAACTAGCGGGGTTGTGTGGCAGCCCTCCGCCAAAACGGACAATTGAGACAGCTTCAAGGCAAGCGCTCCTGTACGCTGTTGCCCCTGGCTGCCAAATCGCACCATCGATTGCCCATTTAACCAAAAACCCAGATCATCCCTGTGAGGCCCTCGGGTTGTTAAACCCCTCGCTATATCTTCTCTTCTAGATTCAATAAGAATTTCAGAGATTTTTTCTTTCAATAAACTTCTTTCCTCTTCCATTTCAAGACAGGGCTCATACCTTATTTCAAAATGCTCGGCTCCGCCTGTTAAATCCTGCAGGGCCTTTTGGGCAAAAAAAGACAACCGTTTGGCCAAGTCCGCCCGCTTTTCCATTAAAATCGAACCATGCTCGGCTAAAAGCTCATCCCATGCAGTTAATTGATTTTCGGGACGGGAATATTTCTGTCGCAAAAGGGAATTGCGTTGTTTTAATGCCCTTTCAAATTTTTGCAAATGCAGCCGATAAGCCTGGTCAAGTTGTAAAATCGCCACATCCAGATAACGGCGCCGGGAAGCCGGCCCTCCTTTGATCAAAAGCAAATCATCTGGTGAAAAAACAACAGAAGGGAGGTGTCCCAGAAGGGAAGAAAGCTTTAATTGCTTTTTTCCATTAATAAAAAGAGTTTTATGCTTCCCCTTGTGAATTTCCAACCTAACCTGCTCCTGACCCTCTTCCCGAATGAGAGTTCCTTCCACACAACTCTCTTCTTGGTTCAGCTGAACTACCTGCTCATCGTCAGCTGCACGAAAAGAACGGGCGGTTGAAAGAAAGTAAATCGCCTCTAATATGTTGGTTTTTCCTTGAGCGTTCGCCCCCAAAAGAAGATTTAAACGAGGATGAAAAGTTAACTCTAATGATTCATAATTACGAAAGTGAAAGAGTCGTAAAGAGTCAACATGCACTCACCCACCTCTAATGAAAAAAATAATAGATATGTATTTATTGGTCCCGAAATACCTTTAACACAACAAATATGATTCAAATTGATTCTCGACAGCATAAAACTATCGTTTTAAGGGATTTCAAGATGTCAAAGCTCGATTCTCTTAGATCTTTCCTTATAAATAACGATTGGTAATGACAAGCCAAACATCTTTAAATTGCTTAAAAAGTGAACTTATTATAATCACTAAGAGGCCAAAATACCTTTATTTTAAACGAAAAAATAAGCAACTAATATATTTATGCACTATTTATTGTACAATTAATTAAGAGCTTTTTTAAATTCAGCGTCAAGCTTAAATGTTCCACATGGAACACTTCATTAAAAAAGGCCCGCTAATATTCTTTTCTGAATCTAAAGCGAATTCTTAAAGGGCTTTCCAATCGATCTTGGATATTGAGGAAGTGTTTTCCCCAATTTTTCCACAATAACAAGACATCTTTTTTGGGTTGTGTTAGGAAGGGTATAAAGGTCAATTTTTATTATTTTTGAATGAAGTTGATCTAGGGCATTTTTTGACTTTTCCACAACTTTCAATTGCTCTTGAGTCCTCCAATCCACGAGGTATCCCCCAACTTTTAAAAGAGGAATAGCATATTCAAGAACAATCCCAAACTCAGCAACCGCCCGAGTCACCACTCCATCAAAACTTTCCCGATAATTCAGGTTTTGGCCAATTTCTTCCGCTCTTCCAATTAAAGTCTTTGCCTTCCATTCAGAGACATCAAGGCATTCCTGCACGGCCTTCACTTTTTTTCCAATAGAATCTAAAAAAGTTATATTCCAATGAGGGTAGGCTGCCAACAATAGGATGCCGGGGAACCCACAACCCGTACCTAGATCTAACCAAGCTTGTGGACTATCTTGATTCTTCAATAAATTTGAGAGGCTCAACAAACAAATGGCGGAATCCTTAACATGATATTTTAGAACATCCGTATTTTTTACCCATTTTGTGAGGTTTAAAGATCGATTGATATCGAGCATTTTTTCAATAAACCGAATGAGGGGCAAAAAAGAAGTAGACGGAAAAAGACTTAATCCGCCTGTTTCTTTGATTGATTCTTGAATGTCTTCCGGTGTTAAATTCAAACTTGGTCATCCTGAGAAGAAGATATATTTTGGCTAATAACTTGCTGTTTCGAAAACCGGCTAATGGCTAAGAGAAGAACCGCTAAATCAGCATGGGTAACCCCTTGTATTCTTGAAGCTTGGCCAAAAGTTTGAGGCCGAATCCGGTGGAGCTTTTCCTTGGCTTCCTGGGTCAGTCCCCTTACTTCAAGGTAAGAAAACTGATGAGGTATGATTAGGTTTTCACTTCGGTTTTGTCTTTGTATTTCCAGCCGTTGTTTTTTTAAATAACCCTCATATTTGAGCTCAACCTCGACTTGAAAGGCTACTTCCGGCTCTAATTGAAGATCTTTCGATAAAAATGGATTCAGATCTTTATAACTGATCCAAGGACGGCGAATTACATCTTCCAACTTTAATACCCGATCATGAATTGAAAGCTGAAGGGATTCATTGGGAGCCGCCTGAACTGGTAAAAGCCGGGTTTTAAATTCGTTTAAACTTCTCTTAATTATTCTTTTTTTCTCAACTACATAATCCCTAGCATCAACAGCGATTAAACCCAAATCAAAACCTTTTTCCATCAATCGCAAATCAGCGTTGTCAGGCCTCAACAAAAGCCTATATTCGGCTTTAGAAGTAAAAAGTCTGTAAGGTTCTTCTGTGCCTTTGGTTACAAGGTCATCCACTAAAACACCCATATAAGCTTCTGTTCGAGACAAGATAAATGGCTTTAGACCTTTGATTGACAAACAAGCATTGATGCCAGCAATAAGTCCTTGAGCAGCAGCCTCTTCATAACCTGAAGTCCCGTTAATTTGCCCGGCTAAAAACAGATTTTTCAGCCGATGCGTTTCCAAAGAATGGGAAATTTGGGTAGGCGGAATGAAATCATACTCAACAGCGTATCCAGGCCGAATAATTTCCGCTTTTTCAAGACCTGGGATTGAATGTAAAAAAGCATATTGAACATCTAGGGGAAGGGAAGTGGATAACCCATTTAAGTAATATTCGTTCGTGGTAAGACCTTCCGGTTCCAAAAAGATCTGATGCCTAGGTTTATCTGGAAATTTCACTACTTTATCTTCAATGGAAGGACAATACCGAGGACCTATTCCTTTAATCGTGCCAGAATAAAGTGGGGACCGAACCATATTATCCCTAATAATCTGATGGGTTTGAGGGTTGGTATAGGTAATGAAACAGGACACTTGAGGTTGAATTGGAAAAAACTTGGTGAAATGTGAAAAGGGAATAGGTGTTTTGTCTCCCGTTTGCTCTTCCGTTTTTTTAAAATCAATGGATTCCCGTTTTACTCTCGGATTGGTGCCGGTTTTTAAACGTCCCACCTCAAAACCTAATTCTTTTAGGTGCTTCGAAAGTCCTTTTGCGGCTAACTCGCCCGTTCGGCCTCCTTCAATTTTCTTTTCCCCAATATGCATTAAGCCGTTTAAAAATGTCCCGGTAGTGATAATGACTGCTTTGGCTTTAATTTTCTCACCTGATTGAACTCGAACTCCTTCAACCTGATTCCCTACAACCAAAAGACACTCAACGGTTGCTTTTATCACCGTAAGACCGCTTTGATTGCAAACTGTTTTTTTCATTCGTTGGTTGTAGAGTTCCTTGTCGCATTGAGCCCGCAATCCCCAAACTGCCGGTCCTTGTGTTTTATTTAAAACGCGGGATTGAATTGATGTTTCATCTGTGGCTTTTCCCATTTCCCCACCCAAGGCATCAATCTCACGAACTAAATGCCCCTTGGCCAAACCCCCGATGGCGGGGTTGCAGCTCATTTTGGCCACATTTTCAGGGTTCATAGTAATCAGAGCTGTTAGCAAACCCATCCGGCTACAAGCTAATGCGGCCTCGCACCCAGCGTGTCCGGCTCCCACTACCACCACGTCAAATTTTGGCAAAGCATTTCCCACGTTGAACCCCTAAAAAGTTTTCAGCGCTTATATAACACATGGTTTATGACGACACAATGTGACATAAATTTTTAAATCTGTTCCACGTGGAACAAGGTCCCATCGAGATTGAATTTATTCCATTCTATTGCGTGATCAGAAAATGGGGTCTTTTTGGTTGTTTATGATGACATTGATTTTTCATTTCCCAGAACATAACCGGCAATGAGACCCTAGCAGATAGATCACGAATAATTACTGGTAGGGTAATATTTCTTCTTTTAAGCGTTCAAGACTTTGCGAGATTCTTTATGAAAGAATGCGTTTGTTAATGAGGCGCGATTATTTTAACGTACTCTTGATAAGTTTATAAATAGCCTAAATAATGTCCGTATAAATAATTATTAGCAATGGATGATCTTCATTATTTTTAGGTCGGTACTCTCATTCTCTTTAAATAGATAGATTTGTTTCAAACTTAAGCCAACCGAATAAGGTATACAATAGTATTCCTTATAAAGCCGTTTTGTTTTTTTCTTGTTTATTTAAGAGTGTTTTGAAACTAACCGGTGTATAAGCGAATAAACGGGTATTAATATCGATTAGATACAAAAGGTTTATTCTCTTCTAAAAAAGCAGTTCATCGACCCATTACTTCCCAATACAAAATCGGCTAAAAATCTCTTCGAAAGCATCCTGGGTCAGATTGCGCCCCCGTATTCTGCCAACGGCAAGGGCGGATTCCCTCAACTCTTCTGCCCAAAGTTCATAGGGTTGCTTGATGACTATAAGATCTAAAAGGTTTTCTAAAGCTTTATATGCTTTTTCCGCTTCCTGTTGATGCCGCAGAGAAATTAATACCACGTTCTCGGTTGAAATCGGATTTTCCAGTAAGAGTTCCAAAAGGTGAAACACCCTTTCCAAACCTTGCCTGGTAACACAGGAAAGTTCAATGCATCGCTCTGGCGGAAATAGGGAAGTGTTCTTTAATTTAGAAAATTGATCCGGCTCAATCAGATCCATTTTATTCATCAAATAATAAGTTCTTCCCAAGTGCAGGGAAATATCCTCTTGAAGCTGCCAATTCTCTTCTGGATTTGAAGCGTCCACCACCCAGAAAATCACATCGGCTTCCCCAATTATTTGGCGGCTCCGACGAACTCCCTCGGCTTCCACAATATTTGAGGATTCTCGAATTCCCGCTGTATCGAAAAGCCTGATTTTAACTCCTTTTAAATACAGTTCCCCTTCAACAATGTCACGGGTAGTTCCCGCCTGCGGGGTCACTATCGCTTTTTCAGAGCCTAACAAAATATTTAAAAGACTTGATTTTCCAACATTAGGCGGTCCCACAAGGGCCACCTTGATACCTTCCCGTAGGATTTTCCCCTGGCGATAACTTTCCAGTAATTTTCCAAGGTTTTTCTTGGCTTCCACCACTTCATTCTTGAATTGGGTCAAATCCAATTGGGGAATTCCTTCATCGGCAAACTCAAGGCGGGCTTCAATTTTTAAATATAATGACTTAAGCGTCTCCTCCAATGGTTCCAAGTGGTGCGACAAGGAACCCGTTAATTGACTGAAAGCCTGGCGCCTGCCTGCGTCTCCCTGCGATGAAACTAAGGCTTCTACGGCTTCTGCTTGGGTTAAATCCAGACGCCCTTTGATGAACGCTCTATATGTAAATTCCCCCGGATCAGCGGGTCGTACTCCCATGGACGTAATAATTTCCATTATTTTATTCAGAATCCGCGGGTTACCATGCAAGTGGAACTCAACGACATCCTCAGTGGTATAACTATGTGGGCCTGGCATCACTAAAATCAGGGCTTCATCCAGAATTTCTCCCGAACGGTGATCCCTGATTTTGACAAAAGAAATTTGTCTTTTTCGTTCCAGGATTTTAGAGGAAGTGTGGAAGGACTGGATGGTATCCAAGGCTTTGGACCCAGAAACCCTAATCACGCCTATCCCGCCGATGCCGGCGGGAGTAGCGATCGCTGCAATGGTGTCTTCTAATTGATACATGATTTTTTAACCGTGACCCATTGCTAACAAACCATGAAACTTATCCGAATTATTAATGATTCCCGATATTGTCATCCAAAACTTGAGAAGCATCGCTTGCAATGGAATTTCCCGGCTCCAATGTAGCGGAAGCCGAAGATGACGTTTCTTCCGGTGTAATTTTATTTCCTTCCGAAACCGGCTCATTTCCATCTTGAATATTCTGTGGCTCTGTTTCAGATGGTATTTGCTGGTTCTGCGTTTCCGACCCGTTCCCAGGTTGGATTGCAACCGCAGCTTCGGAAGCTTTCACTTTGGGAACAATAACCACTTTGCGCCTAAGCCCTTCGCCTCGGCTCTCGGTTGTCACATGTTCGTGATCTTTAAGAGCCAAGTGAACGACCCTGCGGTCCTTGGAACTCATGGGCCTCATGGGAATCTCCACGCCTGTTTCTTTGGCTTTTTGAGCCAGATTGAGGGCCAATTCCTTCAATTTATCCTTTTGGCGGTCTAAATAACTTTCCACATCCACGATCACAATGGCTCTTTCGTCGCCTGTCATCCTTTGAACGACTTTGGAAACAATATATTGAAGGGCCTCCAAAGTATGGCCGTGGCGGCCGATAAGAGTCCCGCTAGATGGGCCCAGGATGTTTAGGACCGTGTTTCCATCAGAATCCTTTTGGATTTTGACCTTATCCGGGAGGTTCATATCATGAAGAATACGGGAAAGAACGCCTTCCGCAAAAGCAGGCACTGCCGCGGATTTCAAGATAAGCTTAACCCTAGCCTCTTTTGACCCGATTCCTAAAAACCCTTTTTTTCCCTCATCCACCACTTCGGTCTTCAAATCCTCTCGTTTGACATTAAACCTTTTCGCGGCCAGTTCCACTGCTTCCTCGACCGATTTTCCTGAAACTTCCAACCATCCGCCTTCACTGCGGGGTGAAGGGCGATATTCCGTTTTTACAGGCCGTTCGTTTCGAACCGGTCCACGAGAAGATGACGTGTAGGGCCTGCTTTGGTTCCCTGAGGGTCGGCGGTCACCCCGATATTCCTCCCGGTCGGAGCGGTAAGGTTTACGGTACCCTCCTGGCTTGCTTTGCTTGTTGAAATTTCCCCTGTCGCTCGGCGTTCGGTTGTAACCTGGGGAAGGCCGTCCGCTGTTTTGATTTGAATAATTCCTCATTTTATTAAGCCTCCGCTTTCTTTTTAGCCTTCTTAATTTCAATGTTCACAATCTTTTGTTGAATCATTGAAAGAACGTTCGTCACTACCCAGTAAACCAAAAGCCCGGCTGGCCACTGGAAAGAGAAGAACGTCAACATGACCGGCATCATCCACATCATCATTTTTTGTTGCCCGGCCGCTTGAGTGGTCATCTGGCCGGACATTTTCTGCGAGAAAATCATGGAGGCTCCCATAAGAAGTGGAAGCAGATAAATCGGGTCCTTGAGGGTTAAGTCGTCAATCCAAAGAAAGGGGGCTCCCCTCAGCTCAATACTATGGGAGAGGGTTGAATACAGCGCGATAAAGACCGGCATTTGAAGAAGCATGGGCAGACACCCTCCCAAGGGGTTGATTCCGGCCTGCTGATATAAGGCCATGGTCTCTTGCTGCTGCTTCTGCTTGTCATCGGCGTATTTCCGCTTGATGGCCTCGAGTTTCGGTTGGATTTCCCTAGTTTTCTGCGACATAAGATACATGTTCTTATAGCTGGAATGGGTTGGAAACCAGAGAATCAGTTTCACGGCTATTGATAAAAATATAATCGCCAAGCCCCAGTTACGGCACCAGGTAAAGAACCACTTGAGAAGGTCCAGCATATAAACGCTGATGAATCCAAACATGCCAAAATCTACAACCCCTTCCAGTTTGAGGCGCAAACTTTTTAAAAGGGAATAATCCTGGGGGCCAAAAAAGACCCTGCCTTTACGTTCGAAGCTCTCGCCGGCGCGAATGGCTTGGCCGCTAAAAACAAGAAGCGGCCTGGGATCGAAAGTTTTTGTGTCCAATCCCGGATTGGGCTCCTCCTGCGTCGGGCTTCTATAGGCGTTATAGTCCCGCAAAACTTTAACGGACGCCCCACCCGAAGAGGGATCAGGGATCAAGGCCGCCACGAAAAACTGGTTTGCCAACGCTGTCCAACTGATAGGCGATGGAATTTCCACGCTTTCCTGGGACTTCTTAAGTCCCTCGTTTGATATATGGTCTCCCGTCAAGGTCGCCACCCTGTAACCCTGGACCCTGGAATTCGTCCCCGTCAATTCTTCCTTGCCCAATGTATCCGGCCACTCCACCGCCAAATTTGAAGAGGGAATGAGGGTTCGGCCTGTCTGGTTTAACGCCATGTCAAAATCAATCAAATAACTTCCGTTTCTAAAGGTGAATGTTTTTTGCAAGACAAGCCCTTGGGAGTCTGAGGTGCGAAAAACCAGAACCGTCTTATCCTCCGGTTTAGTTAGGCGCTTGGAAGAACCCTCTACTTGAAATATAGCTTGGTTCACTTCTGGCATCGGAGAATATTCCAACGAGAATGGTCTTGGCCTGTCAGAATCGGGATTAACCAACTGGATCGGCTGGTGAGTCTGCCGGTTCAGGTATTTTTTCAGCTGAAATCCTTCTAGAACGGCGCCTTTATTGGAGAAGGTTGCGATATATTCTTCGGTCTCAATGATGACGGAGGCGAGCTCTGCTTGAGGGATCTTGGCCACCTTCGGAATTTTAGTCTCATTTTTTACCACCGATAACTTTTCCGTTGAGGATGTTTCGGCTTTCATAGGATTTGTTTGGACGGTCTTGGCTTGGGGAACCGGCGGAGGGGGAGCCGGCATAAAATAAGACGAGGCAAACAAGATCAGCATGGAAAGAACTAGAAATAAAACGAGACGGCCTTGATTTTCCAAATGATTCCCCCGAAATGAATTAAGTAACGGGGTGGAATCCTCCGGATGAGGCGGGATGGCAACGGCTCAAACGCTTTAAACCCATAGCAAAGCCCTTAAAAATTCCATATTTTTCAATGGCTTGGCGGGTGTATTCCGAGCAGGTGGGCGTAAACCGGCAGGCAGAGGGTAAATAAGGCGAAATCATGAGTTGATACCCTTTTATAATTAATAACAGCCCCTGCTTCAAAAGCTTGTCCATTTTCAATCCCAGGTTTTCTCATCCGGCGAGGAGGCCAGCCTTTGTTGAGAGCGAAAGAAAAGACTTTCTCAGTTCCTCAAAGGTTCTGCCTGAACTTCCGCGTTGGGTTAAAACGATGATTTGATATCCCCCGCGGAAACGTTCCTTTTCCACCCGGTAAATTTCCCGAAGACGCCGTTTGAGTTGGTTGCGTTGGTGGGCCTTTCCAAAGGCCCGTCCCAGCGAAATACCGAATTTTCTCAAACCCTTGTCCTCGGCGAACTGTACATAAAACGCGAAATTACCATCTTCTAACTTGCGGCATTTCTGAAATACCGCCTTAAATTCATTCGACTTCCTCAGTCGCTCCGTTTTTAAAAAACGGGGCATAACCAATCATTCCTAAGCTTACTGTACACTGACTCGTAAACGTCCCTTCTTGCGCCGCGAACTCAACACGCGACGGCCTCCGGTTGTTTTCATTCTGCTCCTAAAACCGTGGACTTTTTGGCGTTTACGCTTGTTAGGTTGGAAGGTCCTTTTCATAAAAGTCTAATTTTTCCTCATGTTTAGTAATTTTTTTGAGACTGCCACGGTCGCCCATGACAGTCCGAAAAGAGCAATATTGTAACGTACTGGCGGAGGAAACGTCAATGAATGCTTCGAAAACTAATTAAAACCGGGGAATTAAGAGTTCCTGAAGTTCAATAAATCACCCCTTTGACGATCGATTCGAATTTTTCGGTTAAAAATAATGATCATGGGTTTCGTCCAAAACGGCGATTCAACCCAAAGAAGATAATTTTGATTGGAGATTGTGTTCCTCCATTGAACTTAAAATAATTTTGTGGGTGATAGAAATATCGGGAAAGCCGTTCTAGCTAGTTTTACCCTTGAAAAAGTGAATAGCTCTCTATTAGTAGGCTAATACATTTGCGTTTCTTTGCTGCGGGCCTGAATGTCTTAGCAATAAACAATTCCTTTTAATTTAGCCATGCTTCACAAAAAGTACATTAATCGACTTGGTTTGAATGAAGGCATTCCCGGGCCTTGCCACTCAACTTATTCTGACATAAAAATGTTGAAGTATATTTTTCCTGTCAACGCTTGAAAAAATAATCAATTGGTTGGAAACTTACTCATAAGAACTTTCGGTTACAAATTGTGCATTGAAAGAGACCTTGTGATTTTCAAACCCCCTTTATCCATACCTAAAGACAAATTGAAGAAAGGTTTCGAGACCTTAAATCGATTGTGGAAAAGAGGTTTGTTCCCCAAGGATTTAGAACGGCATTATTTCCTTCATTGGTTTGTGGTTTATTCCGGGAACATCTTAAAGACGGCGGAAGCCCTTCAAATCCATCGCAATACCATCCAAGGCCACTTTTTAACTCTTGGCTATTCCAAAAAATCCGTCAAGCTTCGTCATGCCTGGCAAAAAATCAAATTGAAATTCCCGAAATCTACTTTTGAGAATAATTTCGAGAAATTCTTTCATAGTTTCGGGAAGACTCCCCGTTTTTCCTCGTATGAGAACGCGGGCTTACTCGGCCTATGGCAGACTCAATTTCCTTTTAAGACTTTGGTTCCTTATTTTCTTCTCTGGGCGATCCGAACAGGAAAATCACGGGATTGGGTCCAAAAAAAACTGGATTATTCCTACCGGCACAGGGCCCGGTTATTAAGCCAAGTCTTGAAACCAAAAACCCGCGACGGATACTGGCTAACCTCCCTGAAACCCAATTCCAAGGAAATTCATTCCCCGCGATACCGTTAATAAATCCTTAAAATCTTTTTTACTTACTCAATATCCATGCTCTCTTAATCCGATATTTTCCATTAGCTGAATTTTCATTAAAGCGAGATTTTAGTTCCGAGATAAACCGAAAAGCCTGGCGTTCCATATCCGTAAATTTCCTCATAAGACGCATTAAGCAGGTTATTGATCCGGCCGAATAACTTGAAACTCTTATCCAGCTGATACGAAGCCATAAGGTTCACAAGCAAATAAGAAGGCAGCACGACTGGCGTAGCCGGATAGGTCGCGAAAGACAAATCGGGCCTATCCCCAACATAAAGAAAACTGCATCCAAAACTGACATCACCCCAATGCTCGAAAGCGCTGAAATCCGCCTGGTTTTGAGGCCGTCTTAACAGCTGTTGGCTGGTTTGAAGATCGATAGCCCAGGTATATGTGTAATCGGCTTTTAATTCCAAATTTCGATTGAGCTTAGATGAAGCGAAGACTTCCCAGCCTTCCGTTTGGGCTTTATCAATATTGACGTACTCGCCATAGGGGGGAGTGGCGGTGGATTCGAAATCAATTAGGTTGGTAAAATCATTATGAAAATAAGTCGCTCCCGCCTTGGCCGATCCTCCTAGGAAAGGCTGCTCCAACCCCGCATCCCACCCCTGGCTTTTCTCGGCCTGGAGGCCGACACTCCCGTAGGGAGAGTAAAGCTGGTATATCGAAGGCGCTTTAAAGCCCGTCCCGTAGGAGGCTTTAATCTTGGTCTGCGATTCCGGTAAGAAGTAAGCGAATGCCCCGCGGTAAGAGAATTGACTGCCAAATGAACTGACCGAATCCATTCGCCCTCCCAAGGTGGCGAAGATTCGGTCCAAGAAGGTAGTCTGACTTTCCACATAATAACTGCCGGTTTGGGTGCTTTTATTGATCAAACTATCGGAAAACCCATAACCATAATCGGTGGTGTCGTCTTCCCGGCCCCATTCCTGCTGTCCCTGGATTCCGGCCACCAGGGTTTCCCCTTTCCATAAGCTTAAATTGTTTTGCCAATTCAATTGGGCCGACTGCCCCTCAAAAGCCCCGCGTTCATAATGGGAATTGACATAGGAACTAAATTGATCCGTGTATAGCTGTAGATCATTCATATAAGAGATCCCTAATACTTGTTCCCAACCGCCCCCTAATAGCTTCCAATTTGTTTGGCTTCCCATCACCCATTGGCGTTCATTGACGAAATAGTTGGGATCATCCCCTCCAACACCGCTCGTGGCGTCGATGTTGGTCCGGGATTGAATGAAACGCACGAACAGGTTGTTGTCCAAGTTGGAAAGGGGGGAAACCCCGAAGCGCAGGGAAGAGGTGGTGTTTCCATCCCCGTTGTCGATGGTGTTCCCGAAGGATTTATCCGCCGAGGGAAACCCTTGCGTGTCAAAACGGGAGACGGACAGGGCAAGATTGCCAACGCTTTTTCCGGCCGAGGCGCAAGCCGCCTCCCGGAAACTGTTGTAGGCCCCTCCCTCGAAGAGAAGCGAACCCTTGGGTTCTCCTTCCCCCTTTTGGGTGATGATATTGACCACCCCGGCCGTGGCGTTGGTTCCATAGAGAGTGCTTAAGGGCCCCCTCACCACCTCGATTTGACGAATGTCGTCCAGGTATAGCTGGTCAAAATCACTGAAGGCTCGGTCGGTTGAGATGGGATTGTTCAGGGGTATCCCATTCAAGAGAACGAGGGTGTGCCCGGCGTCAGCCCCTCGCATAAAAATACCGGAGTTTTCTCCCGGCCCCCCGTTTTGGAAGTGGGTCATTCCTGGAATACCCTGCAGGGCTCCCAAAGTCGTGTCAGCCTGGTTCTGCTGAATGTCCTCCGCCGTGATCACGGTCATGGAATTGGCCACCTGGCTCAGCGGTGTGTCCAGACGGTTGGCTGTTACCACCACTTCCGGCAACTCAACGGGGGATTGCGCCGATAGGAGATTGGGGTTGGAAACGGCGGTCGAAGTGTCCGCCGAAGACTCCAGTATGGACGAATCCGCTTTAAGGGAAAGAGGAAAGATCAAGAAGTAAAAAGCAATAAAACAAAAAGACTTCCTGCCGAATGACTCGCACATGAGCCTACTCCCGAGGCCGAAGACTTTAAAGGGAGTGAAAAGGGAGGAAAACCGGAAAGAAGGTTTAATCTCCGCTTCTTTATCCCGAAGAAGCCGTCGAAAATTTATCTCAAGGCCGGTCTCCTGGCTACGGGGCAAACTTCCGGGCCTTCCCGTCCTTTCAGACAGTGGCTTACGGAATGAATCCATACCCCTTACAGTGGCGGGTCCGCATCGGTTTTTCACCGATTTCCCGAGCACCTTGAGTTATACGTTGTATTTACTCTTCCTTACTGGAAATGTCAATCGGTAAAAACATCCCGAATATCCTAGTCGAGAAAATTCGGGCTTACCGCACATGGTTGAATAATCCGGCGAGATATTCCGCTAGCCCGGCTAAGGAGGGGCCCGGGATAAGATAATCATCCCGGGTTAGGATATAAACACGCCCTTTCCGCACCGCCTCCAAGCTTGGAAATTTATTCCAGGATTCCTTTTCCGCTTCCAATTGCCCCGGATTGGACTCGCTGGTGGGAATGGAGTCGATAATGACATCCGGATCCCGTTTTAGAAGTTGTTCCTTGGAGACCATGGGATAGGCCCCTTTCGCGTCCGAGAGGATATTCCTTCCTCCCGCCTGGGTAATCATCTCATCCACGAAAGTCCCGGCACCAGCGGCATAAAGTTGGTCCAGGGTTCCCGGGTTGCGGCCGATGATAAAAAGGACTGAAACGGGTTTATGCCCCAGGGACTTTTTTTGGGCCCTCGCCAATTTCCGCTCCAGCCGCACCCTTGCCCGGTCCGCTTCCTTCTCCCTACCTAAGGCCTTACCCAGAACATGATATGCGTTAAGGACATCTTGGACCTTCTGACAATCCACAACCAGGACAGGGAGGTGAAGAGCGCGGAGATGATCGACCGTTTGGCCGTGAAATTTCAAACCCAATATGAGATCCGGCTTGAGGGAAAGAATCATTTCATAGTTTGGATTGATCCAACCCCCGATTTTGGGTTTAAACCGCGCCTCAGGGGGGAATTTGCAATAGTCGGTGACTCCCACCAACCGCCCTTCCGCCCCGATGTCATATAGAATCTCGGTGAGATTAGGAGCCATGGAGATGATCCGTTGGTAATTCCGCTGGGTTTCCTGGGCCGGAAGAAGCCCCACCGCCCAGAAAAGAGCGAGCCCCAAAAAGAAAGCCTTTTGATATTTTGATGGAAGCGACATTTGATTATCTTTCCTTATTTTTAGGTTCCCGCGGAAGGATTAGGAAGAGAGATAATTCTTTCTTCTAAATAAAAGCCAAAGCAGTACCGGCACTCCCAACAACGCCGTCAGGATTCCCACCGGAAGCTCGACCGGCCCGAAGAAGGAACGGGCCACCGTGTCGCAAATCACGAGGAATGCCGCGCCCCCCAAGGCGCTCAAGGGAAGTAAAAACCGGTGATCGTTACCTATCAAAAGCCTATATATATGAGGAACAATCAAACCGACAAAAGCGATGGGGCCTGTCAAGGCAACCACCATACTGGTCATCAAGGAAGCTGTCACGATGGAATAGGCGATGACCCTGGAGGTGTGAACCCCCTTGACCTTGGCCAGTTCCTCCCCAGCTGAAAGCAAGTTCAGCTCCCGTCCCATCCAGCACAAGATCACGAAGCCGGCGGCGATTCCCGACGCCAATTTCTCCACCGTTTCCAAATCAACCACATCCAGGCTTCCGATCATCCAATGAATCATGGCATAAGATTGGGTGAAATCCGCGATGTAGTAGGACAAGAGAACCAGGGCGTTAAAGAAGAAACTGATCGCGATCCCCGCCAGCAAAAGCGTCGTGGCTGAGAAAGAATTGAGAAATGTGGCCAACAGGTAAACCAGGACGAGGGATAGAAGCGCGCCTAAAAATGAAAATAAGGTCACGGTCGAGAATCCGTGGTAAGCGGTCGTGAGGCCGAGTAATAGGGCCAGGGCCGCCCCGAAGGAACTGCCTCCCGCCACCCCCAAGGTGAAGGGGCAGGCCAATGGATTTCTTAAAACGGCCTGGAATACCACCCCCGCAAGGGCCATAGCCGCCCCGGTCAAGGCCGCCAGTAGATTGCGGGGAAGCCGGACATTGAAAAAGATCAGGGCATCCTGGTTCCCGGACGAAGTCCCGTAGGATTGGAAAACCTTGTCATAGGATAAATGCGTGGGGCCGACAAACGGCGAGCCAATCAATACAGCGGAAAATAACAGGATCGTTCCCATTAAGACCAGCATTTTGGCGGAAGTGCTTTTCACCTAGTTATTTTCCCTTCTTTGGGACGAAATATGGAAATTCATCCCTATGTTTGATCTTCTCTACGTCCACATTTAAAACTTTCCTGATAGTCGGGGAAGTGAGCACCCTCCCGGGAGACCCATCCGCCTCCACCTGACCCGCCTTCATCAAAACCAAGCGCTTTAAAAATCTTCCCGCCAAATTCAGCTCGTGGGTGGCCACCACCACCGTCAATTCCTCTTCCCGGTGAAGTTTTTGAATGATCTGGAAAAGGAGAAGTTGATGGGAAAGATCCAGGGAAAGCGTGGGCTCATCCAGCAAAAGAAGATCCGGAGTTTGGGCCAGGGCCGAGGCTAAAAGAATGCGCTGTTTCTCCCCCCCCGAAAGCTCATCAAAGGAGCGGTTCTTAAATTCCAAGGCGTCGCATAGCCCGAGGGCTTTTTCGCAAATGAGACGGTCCTCCTTTCCCAGGGGCTGAAACCGGCCCAAGTAGGGATGCCTTCCCATTTCCACCACCTCCCAAACGGATAAAGGAAAAGTAAAGTGCGTGGATTGGGGAACATAGGCGATTTTCCGGCCCCGCGTCCGGAAAGGAATATCTTGAAGCGGTTTACCCTCGAAAGTAACCTGCCCTTCCAGCGGAGAAAGGAGCCCCACCAAAATTTTCAGGAGAGTTGATTTTCCTGCGCCGTTGGAACCCAGCAGGCCCACCAATTCCCCCTTTTCGATCGTGAGACTGGTTGGGTGCAATTGGAATTTGGAATGGTTTGGGTATTGGAATGAAATATTCTCGGCTTGAACTAAAGGCATGGTTTTGCCTGCGAAACTTGGGATTAAAAACAGGGGATCAGTTTAGGGAGCTTTAGGAAAAGCGTCAACTTGCTGCCCAGAATCACCCGTAATTCCTGCTGCGTGAGGAATTTTTTCAAGTCTTGAGGGGAAATCGCCCGGATAGGGAACAGCCCTATTTGATCCCGAATGCCATGGATTGGATTTCAACCGTACGGGTAACAACTTTTCCCTCATCGGTTGATTCTTTTCTTGAACCCGTTTCATCCCAGGTTTAGTCTATTCGCCTATCAAAACGCAGGAGGTTTTATGGACGCCCTTACCCTCGCCCGCGCGCAGTTCGGCTTGACCGCCGCATTTCACTACATTTTTCCTCCCCTCAGTATCGGCCTCTCCCTCATCCTGGTTATCCTGGAGGGCTTTTTTTATTTCACGAAGAGACCCCTGTTCCTGGAGATGGCGAAATTTTGGACGAGAATTTTCGGCCTCATCTTCTCCATCGGGGTGGCGACCGGCATTGTGATGGAATTCCAATTCGGCACCAATTGGTCCACCTATTCCCGCTTCGTGGGCGACGTTTTCGGAAGCGCCTTGGCCGCCGAGGGGATCTTCGCCTTCTTTTTGGAGTCGGGGTTTTTCGCCCTTCTCCTGTTCGGATGGGACAGGATCAGCCGGGGAATGCATTTTTTCTCCACCCTGATGGTTTGCCTGGGGGCCCACTTCAGCGCCATCTGGATTGTGGTGGCGAATTCCTGGCAGCAGACCCCCGCGGGCTATCATTTGGTCGGGGCGGGCGCCTCCGCCCGGGCTGAAATCACCGATTTTTGGGCCCTTGTCCTGAATCCTTCCTCGCTGGACCGGATCTTCCATGTTTATATGGGCGCCTGGCAGGCCGGAGCATTCGCGGTCTTGAGCATCTGCGCTTACTACTTATTAAAAAATAAAAACGAGGCCTTCTCGAAATCCTGCATGAACATCGCCCTCTCGGTGGCTGTGATTGCCTCCCTGCTCCAGCTCCTTTCGGGCCACCAAAGCGCGAAATCGGTGGCTGCCTACCAGCCCGCGAAATTGGCCGCCTATGAGGGGCATTTCGAGGCCCTTTCCCCCGCTCCCGCCTATTTATTCGGCTGGGCGGATGAGAAAAAAGAACAAACCCTCGGCCTGGCGGTTCCGGGGTTATTGAGCTATCTCGTCACCGGTGATTTCAACGCTCCCGTGACGGGGCTCAAGTCGTTCCCGCCCGATAAAAGACCCCCCGTCAATTTTGTTTTTCAAACCTATCATTTAATGATTGCCATCGGAGTGGCCTTGATCTTCATCGCTTGCGGGGGGCTCTTCCTGAAGTGGCGGGGAAGGCTTTATGATTCCCGGTGGTTCCTGACCTTATTGGTCTGGTCCGTACTCCTTCCCCAAGCCGCCAACCAGCTGGGCTGGTTTTCCGCGGAGGTGGGCCGCCAACCCTACATTGTTTACAACCTCATGAAAACCTCGGAAGGCCTTTCCAAAATAGTTTCCCCCATGGAAATAGAGACCTCTCTTATCCTCTTCTCCTTCATTTACCTGCTTCTCTTCATCCTCTTCATCTATCTTTTAAACGATAAAATCCAAAGCGGCCTTTATATGAAGGTCGAGGAAGGACACCGGGCATGAATTACGATTGGCAGACCCTTTGGTTCATCTTAGTCGGGGTTCTTTTCACGGGTTACGCGGTATTGGACGGCTTCGACCTGGGGGTCGGCGTCCTTCACCTTTTCGTGAAAGAGGACCGTGACAGGCGGGTGTTTCTCAACGCCATCGGACCCATTTGGGACGGGAACGAGGTCTGGCTGGTCACGGGCGGAGGAGCACTCTTCGCCGCGTTCCCCGAGGTTTACGCCACGGTCTTTTCCGGATTCTACCTGGCTTTCATGCTGCTGCTGGTGGCCCTCATTTTTCGCGCGGTGGCCATCGAGTTCAGGAGCAAAATCTCGGTCCCGGAGTGGAGGAATTTTTGGGACGTCTCCTTCGGCCTCTCCAGCCTCGCCTCGGGATTCCTGGTGGGAGTCGCGATGGGAAATATCGCGTGGGGCATTCCCTTGGGCGCGGACCGGGAATACGCCGGGACTTTCTTGGGCTTGTTGAACCCTTATTCCCTTTTGTTGGGAATGACGACGGTGGCCCTGTTCGTCATGCACGGTTCCATTTATATCGTCCTGAAAACCGAGGGTTCGCTCCAGGACCGCTTGAGGGGCTGGATCAAGAACACCATGATCCTCTTCATCCTTTGTTACATCATAACGACCATGGCGACCTTGCTTTATGTTCCCCACATGATCGAGACCATCCGCAGTCATCCGTTCCTTTTTGTGGTCCCCTTCGCCAGCGTCCTGGCGATCGCCAACATTCCCCGCAACATCAGCAAGGGTTTGGAGTTCCGCGCGTTCCTTTCCTCATGCGCCGCGCTGGTGAGCCTGATGGCGCTTTTCGGGATCGGCATGTACCCCAATCTCGTTTTTTCAAGCCCCTCTCCCGAGAACAGCCTGACGATCTACAACGCGGCCTCCTCCGTGAAAACCTTGAAAATCATGACCCTGATCGCGGCCGTGGGAATGCCCCTCGTGGTAGGCTACACCGCGAGCATTTACTGGGTCTTCCGTGGGAAAGTGAAACTGGACTCGTTGAGCTACTGAAAATATTTTTCCCAGCGCCTCCCATGTTAAGAACGGACCTTTCCATCCGAAAGAAATGAAAAAATGTCAAGCCTTACATTCTTCCATTGAGTTTTTTTTCACGCTCATAACCCCGCCGCGAAAAAATATTTTTTTTACCCCCTGAAAAATTCACTCAAGGGTGGTATATATGCGTGGAAATAAAAGAATTTTTAATCCAAAATATTTTTTCCATTCGCTTAAAATTTTCTTGACTTAAATTGAAAAAGTTTTAAAAGGAGTGATGCAAGTTAATTTCCTGGAAATTTTTTTAAATCAGGAAATTTATTTTGGTTTTCTAGCCGGGTAGCCTCGATCTTCCCGGTGATTTTGACGGGAAGGCTGTGAGCGACGGTGGATATGTTGTGAACTGGTTTTGCTCCTAATCGCGAAACACAAGAAGTAGTGACTAAAACATGAGGCTTTTAAGCGGGAATGTCCGACGGGCTTTTGGACCCTGGACGCATTCATTTTAAAAATATCCAATATTAAAAGGATATTGGCTCTCAAAGTTATCCACAAACCTGTGAATAATTGTGGATAAATGCCCCGCGACAAACAAAAAAAGAATGGGAAGTCTTAGTTACCCGGTATGGGGATAAACAGGGGATAATTTCTCCGGCCTATTGGTTTTACCCCATTTTTATGGGTTTTTTTGAGTGTTTTATCTCTTGGAGGTTTGTGGATGACTGTTCATGCCGATATTTGGGATCGTTGTCTGGAGAACCTCAAAAATGATCTAAATCGTCAAAGTTTCGAGACTTGGTTTAAACCCACAAAAGCTTCCCTAATTGACGACAGTAACATTATCAGTGTTCAAGTTCCCAATGAATTCTACAGGGATTGGATCAGGGACCATTACCAACCTCAAATTAAAAAAGCGTTAAAAAATCTCCATCCGGAACAGTTGGAGATTCAGTTCGTGGTGGAAACCCCCGGCAATTGGGTGGATCCGAATCCCGGTACCGTCCTAAAAGCCTCGCCCGACAAAGTCGAAGTCCAAAACACCGTTGAAATTGTCCAAAAACCTCTTTTAACCATGCCGACAACCGGCAAAGGCTCCTCGGACGCGGAATTTATTCTTAACTCAAAATTTAACTTTGAGAGTTTCGTCGTCGGAAACAGCAACCGATTCGCACATGCGGCTTGTCTAGCCGTAGCGGAATCTCCCGCTCGATCCTACAACCCCTTGTTCATCTATGGAGGAGTGGGTTTGGGAAAAACCCATTTGTTGCAAGCCATCGGAAATTTTGTCATGGAACAAAATCCCAATATCAAGGTTCTCTATATATCCTCCGAAAAATTCATGAATGACTTCATCCAATCCATTCAATCGGGCCACGCCCAGGATTTCCGTAATAAATACAGGACCGTTGACGTCCTTTTGATTGACGATATCCAGTTCTGGGAAGGCAAGGAAGCCACCCAGGAGGAATTTTTCCATACTTTCAACGTTTTGTATGAGGCCCAAAAGCAGATTGTGGCGACCTCCGACAGCCATCCCAAGGAAATCAAGCTGGAGGAAAGGCTGAAGAACCGCTTTGAGATGGGCTTGATCACCGATATTCAAGAGCCGGACTTGGAAACCCGCATCGCCATTTTGCGGAAAAAGGCTGAGAGCGAGGGCATTTTGGTGCCCAATGAGGTGACGGTTTTCATCGCCAACCATGCCAAGGCAAATATCCGCGAGCTGGAGGGTTCCATGCTCCGGGTGATCGCCTTTGCCTCCCTTACCCGCCAGGAAATCACCCTGGAGATGGTGAAGGAAGTCCTCAAGGACACCTTTCCCAGGGAAGAGAAGAGGATATCCGTTGAGGCCATTCAAAGGGTGGTGGCGGAGCATTACAATTGCAAGTATTCCGACATGAAGTCCAAAAAGCGGACGAAACAGATCGCCTATCCAAGACAAATCGCCATGTACCTTTCCAGGGAGTTGACCGCCCATTCCCTGACCGAGATCGGCGCGGCCTTCGGAGGCAAGGATCACACTACCATCATTCATGCCTATGAAAAGATAGAGGAACTGCTCCTATCCGATCTCGTTTTGCTGTCCGAGACCGACAGCCTGAAAAAGAAGCTGATGGAAGGCGATTACTCCTTGTAAGTTTTTTCCCCGTCTTTTCCCTCTTTTTCCACAAACCATTCACTTCTTATCCAGGCATAAAAAATATTTTTCCCCGCAGGGGGAATATCTAGCCGAGATTTACACAATAAGATTGATGAGTTTTGAAAAACTTGTGCGTAAGAATCGTGAAAAACCAAAAGGGTTGCGGGGTTGTGGATTTGTTCTATAATATCCCCAGTTTATACCCCGACAAAAAACGTTGTTAATCTTTGCGGAATAAAGCATTTCAGGCATCTTTACACATATCCTCCATGCCTACTACTGATACTGTTAAATTTTAAAATTAAATCTTTATAGTCGAAGGAGTTTTCAATGAAAGTGGTTCTGGCTAGGGCCGACCTTTTAAAGGGAATCAATACCGTTCAAAACGCTGTCGCGGCTAAAAATACCATGCCGATATTGGCAAACGTCCTGCTGGAAGCCAGGGACAAAAAATTGGAGTTTGTGGCGACGGATTTGGATATGGGCATCCGATGCAGTGTTCCAGCTGAGGTGGTTGAGAAGGGAAGCATCACAATCAACGCTAAAAAATTGTCGGATATCGTTCGGGAACTGCCGGAAGCTTCCGTTGATTTTGAGATCGACGACAATCATAAGATGATTTTGGTCTGTCAAAAGTCCAATTTTAAGATTCATGGCCTCCCCAAGGATGATTTTCCTATCTTGCCGGAAGTCAAAAAAGATAAGGTTTTAAAAATAAACGGGTTGCTCCTGCAGGATATGATCCGAAAAACCCTTTTCGCCGTCTCAACCGACGAGACGCGCTATGTCCTCAATGGGGTTTTCTTCCAGGCCGAGGGAGGAAAAGTAAAAATGGTGGCTACCGACGGCCACCGATTGGCTTTCATCCAGAAAAAACTCGAGAACAAGTCGGATGAAAAATACAGCGTTATCATCCCGACAAAGACATTAAATGAGCTGTCCAAGGTCATTTCGGACGTGGGCAAAGGGAAAGAAAATGAGATCATTGTCGAAGTGATCGCGACGGATAACCAAATCAAGTTCAACGTCAACGATGTCGAAATTGTCTCCCGGTTGATTGACGGTCAGTTCCCGAATTACGATCAGGTTATTCCAAAAGAGGCCGACAAGAAAATTGAGGCCTCCACCGCCGAACTTTCCGCGGCGACCCGCCGCGTCGCGGTTCTGACCTCCGAAAAATCGAATTCCATCCGCTACCAGGCCAAGAACGGGAAAATCTCCATTTCCTCTAAAACACCCGATATGGGGGAGGCCCAGGAGGAGATCGAGGTGGATTATAAGGGAGAGGAAATCGCCATCGCTTACAATTCCAAATATGTCCTGGATGTCCTGAAGAATATCGGCACCGAAACGGTTCTTCTGGAGCTGACCCAGCCGCTTAGCCCGGGGGTGATTCGGCCCAAGGGCGACCCGGATTATCTCTGCGTGATCATGCCAATGAGGGTTTAGCTCAATCCGTTCAGCTGGAATAAATAAAAGGCCGGGGGTTCACAGAACTTCCGGCCTTTTTATTGCTCCGGGCCTCTTTTTGTTTTTCTTGAATGAATCCCGCGGTTAGAGGCTTTCCTTCATGAATCCTGCCAGGTCATTTTAGTTATTCAAGAGAGGGCCATTGAAATCATCTTTGAAGGACTTACAATCCTTTCATGGTTTTTAAAGCCCCGTCCCCAACCTATCCTCTCGCCCCCTTGCTGAACCGCTTGAGAACCAGCAAGGATTTAAAAGACCGGATCCAGCATGTGGAATTGTTGAAATCAAAACCCTCCCGATACAGCGGTTTTCCGAAGGCATTGGACCAAGAAATCGTGAGTCTTCTTGAAAAAACAGGAATCCAAAGGCTTTGGATCCATCAGGCCCAAGCCCTGGAGTTGTTGTTGAGCGGGAAAAATGTCGCAATCACCACCCCGACCGCATCGGGGAAAACCCTTTGTTTCAACCTCCCGGTCATTCATTCCTTCCTCAAAGACCCCAAATCCCGCGCGTTATATCTTTACCCGATGAAAGCCCTGGCGCGGGACCAGTTAAAAACCCTACAGGAGTGGATGAGCCTGCTCAAATCCGCCAAGCTTCCGGTCTTCAAGGCCGAGATCTATGACGGCGACACCGCCTCCGGAATGCGCGCCCGTATCCGCAAGAACCCTCCCCAGATCATCCTTTCCAATCCTGACATGCTCCACCTGGGGATTCTCGCCTATCACGACGGTTGGGTGGAGTTTTTCAAGAACCTGAAATACGTGGTGGTGGATGAGGCCCACAGCTATAGGGGCATATTCGGCGCCCATGTGGCGCATGTCCTCCGCAGGCTCCGGCGGGTCTGCCGTTATTACGGATCCCAGCCTCAATTCATTTCCTGCTCAGCAACCCTGGGGAATCCCTCGGAGTTCCTGGGGGATTTGACCGGGCTGGATTATGAGATCGTTGACGAATCCGGGGCCCCCGAAAACGAGAAAACATTCGTTCTTTGGAATCCTGACACGACCTCCCCCTATACCGAGGCTGTGACCCTGCTGGCGGAATGCCTCAAGGCCGGGATGAAGACCATCGTCTTCACCAAGGCCAGGAAAATCACGGAACTCATCAGCATGTGGATCACCCAGGCCCGCCCGGAGTGGACCTCCCAGATCAAAAGCTACCGGGCTGGTTATCTACCAGAGGAGAGGCGCGAGATCGAGGCGCTCCTGTTCCAGGACAAGCTCAAGGCGGTCATCTCCACCTCGGCCCTGGAGGTGGGCATCGACGTGGGCGGGCTGGACGCCTGCATCCTGGTGGGTTATCCGGGAACCATGATCTCCACCTGGCAGCGCTCCGGGCGCGTGGGCAGGGGCTCGGCGCCGTCCGCGGTTTTTCTCGTGGGCATGGCCGACGCCATGGACCAGTACTGGATGAAACATCCCTCGAAATTCTTCACGATGAAGCCGGAGTCCCTGATGGTGGGATTTGAGAACGAGACCATCGCCCGGGCTCACCTGCGGTGCGCCGCGGCCGAGATCCCCTTGACCAGCGGGGATGAGGAATTCTACGGCAAGCTTCTCCCGGACCTCCTTCCTTCCCTCGTGAGGGAAGGGCAAATTCTGGAATCGGCCGGCGGTGAAAAATGGATGGTCACGGACAAGAATCCCCAAAGGGCCATCAGCATTCGGGACATGGGGGAGGGGTACCAGATCATCCTCCAGGATACCGGCGAGATGATCGGCACCATTGACGGCATGAGGGCCTTCCGGGACTGCCATCCCGGGGCGGTCTATCTTCACCAGGGCGCGCAGTACGTGGTGAAGGACCTTCAATGGGAACAGCGCAAGATCCTGGTTTCCGACGAGCCGGTGGATTACTACACCCAAGTCAACTATGAGGAGGAGACCACCATCCTGGAGGAATTGAAGCAAAGGACTCTCGGCAAGGGCTCCGCCCAATGCGCCATCAAGTGGGGAAGGGTCAGGATCACCCAAAGGTTCATCAATTATGAAATCCACCGCATCGTGGACCGGTCCCTGGTTTCCACCTATCCCCTCACGCTTCCCCCGCAAACTTTCGAGACCAGGGCCCTTTGGATGTCGCTTCCGGATTGGCTCCAGAGAAACCTGTCGGAGAAGAAAATCCATTTCATGGGGGGCCTGCACGCCGCCGAGCACGGAACCATCGCCATGATGCCCCTTCATGTCGTCTGCGACCGGTGGGACCTGGGGGGCATTTCCACTCCCGCCCATCCCCAGGTGCCCCAGCCGGTCATCTTCATCTATGATGGCTACCCCGGCGGAGTCGGGCTCTCGGAAAAAGCGTATGAGACCATGGAGGAGCTTTTAACCACGACTTTCGAGATGATCCGCGACTGCGAGTGCGAGGACGGCTGTCCCTCCTGCGTGCAATCCCCCAAATGCGGAAGCGGCAACCACCCGTTGGATAAGAAGGGGGCTCTCCTGATCCTGGGCCATATCCTGGGCCGGGAGGATTGGAAGCCGGCCTCCGGCTGGGCGCGACAAAATTTGATCTACGCCGAGGAATCTTTTAATACGAAAGGGCAAAGAATGGATAATACCGAAAGCGTCAACCCGGCCCAGGACAAAGGGCCAAGCAATAGCATCCACCCGAAAGCGGCCGGCTTAGCCCCGGGCCCGAAAATTTCCAACGACCCGGTACCGGAGAAAACCGGGAAAGTCGTTTTTGACATTGAGACCCAGTTCCTTTCAGCCGAAGTCCCGGGAGGCTGGAGCAACCTGCCAGGCATGAAGCTCTCCTGCGCGGTGGTTTATGACGTGGACCTCGGCAAGTATTTCACCTACGTGGAGGAAAACGTCAAGGACCTGATCGCGCACTTGAAAGCCTCCAGCCTCGTGATCGGCTTCAACACCCTCCGCTTTGACTACGGCGTGATCCAGGGCTACACCTCTTTCCGGATGGAGACCCTGCCGACCCTGGACCTCATGGCGGATATCCAGAAGAAGCTGAAACACAGGCTCTCCCTCGCCCACCTGGCCCAGCATACCCTGGGAGGCGCGGAAAAATCCGCCGACGGCATGCTCGCGGTCCAATGGTGGCGAGAGGGCAAATACGATCAGGTGATCGATTATTGCAAACAGGACGTGAAGCTCACCCACGACCTTTGGAAGTTCGGGAAAGAGAAGGGCCACGTCCTTTTCGCGCATAAGCAGTCCGGGGAAATCCTGAAGTGCCCGGTGGAATGGTGACAAGGGGGGTTTCTCCGGGGCAAGAGGACGCCCATAAAGGGGTCTATAATAATTGATGGTCACCTTCTCCCTCGAGGGGAGAAGGTCGGGATGAGGGTGAAATACTTTGATTTATTACCCCTCACCCTACCCTCTCCCGCAGGGCGAGGGTCTGAATGAATTTTAGAAGTACCCATAAGTTAAAATAACTGATGAGTAGTAAGCGTGAGAAGGGGGGGAATTTTATGGCGAATAAATCCATTGGGGTCAGGCACAGCGCGACGGTCGAGCTTCCCGTCTTGTCCTTTGAGACAGACTTCCTGGGAGTGGTCAATAATACCGAGTTCCTGAGGTATATCGAGAGGGTCCGGTATGCCCTCGGCAAGAAGTTCGGCTTTTCTTTCAAGCAGGTGCGCAACGCGAAGGTTTGGGTGGTCATGGCCCGGGTGGAGATCAACTACCGCGCCCCAGCCCATTTCGAGGATATTCTCCTGGGCACGGGCTGGATCGAGAAAGTCGGGAAAACCTCCATGACCTTGGCCTACGAATTCCGCATGAAAGGCTCCAAAAAATTGATTGTGGACGCCCGCCAAGTCATGGTCTTCATCAATAACCAGTTCAATCCAACCCCTATCCCCGCGGAGATTCTCAAGAAACTCTAGGAAAGAATCAGGCATGCCAAAAGTGGCAAACCCCTTGTTATTTGCCCCTTTCGGGGGTATTTTTAAATGGCCAATGGAACCATTTCCAAGGAAATTTTAATGCCCACCAAAATCACCGCGAGCGGCCTCCAGGAACAATTGATGTCGCTGAACCGAATCGGGATCGCCCTGACCAAGGAACAGGATCTCAACCAGCTCCTGACCCTCATCCTCACGGAGAGCCGGCAGTTCACCAACTCCGAGGCGGGAAGCCTTTATGTGCGCGAGGGGAACCAGCTTCGTTTTTCCGTGAGCCAGAATGACGTCTTGGACGCCCGCAGGAAGGCGGAAGTGAAGGCCCAGAATAAGCCCGTGGACGTGGTTCCCTCGACCTTCACGGGATTTTATGTTTCACTGGACAAGAGCTCCCTGGCGGGCTACGTGGGCTCCACCGGCAAGGTCCTGAACATTCCGGATGCCTATAAGATCCCCAAGAGCAAGGAATACAAGCACAACCCCTCTTTCGACCAGAAAAACAATTACCACACCACAAGCATGCTGATGGTGCCCATGAAGGACCCCTCGGGCAAGGTGGTGGGGGTCATCCAGCTCATTAACGCGCGAAAGAAAAAAAAGGTCATTCCCTTTCAAAAACATTTCGAGAACCTGGTCCTGTCCCTGGCCAGCCAAGCCGCCATCGCGTTAGGGAACGCCCGGCTGACCCAGGAGCTTAAGGACGCTTACTTGGACACTATCTTCCGCCTGTCGGTTGCCGCGGAATACAAGGATGACGACACCGCCTCCCACCTCCACCGGATGAGCCGGTACTCCGCGGTCCTGGCCGAGGGATTGGGATTGTCGCACCATGAGGTGGAAAATATCCGCTACGCTTCCCCCATGCATGACATCGGGAAATTGGGGGTTCCGGACGCCATTCTCATGAAGCCGGGGAAATTGACGCCGGCGGAATTCAAGGAAATGCAAAATCATACGATTTTTGGCGGGAAGATTCTGGAGAACGCCAAGGACGAGCTGTTAAAGGTGTCCGAGGAAATCGCGCTGTCGCACCATGAGAAATGGGACGGGTCCGGTTATCCAAAAGGATTGAAGGGCGAGACGATCCCCCTATCGGGACGCATCGTGGCCCTGGCGGACGTGTTTGACGCCCTCACGACCAAGCGCTGTTATAAGCCGGCCTTTTCCCTGGGGGACTCCTTGAAGATCATCAAGGACGGCACGGGGCATCATTTCGATCCCAACATCGCCCAGGCCTTCAACAACAACTTGGAAAAAATCCTCTCCATCAAGTCCCAATTCAGCAACTAAATCTCTTCTTTCTTCCCTCAAAAATTCATTCAGTAACTCGACTTTGGCAAATTCAATCTGGATGCACTACATCTCCCCCTCTGAAAGAGGGGGAAGTTAAAAAAAACAATAGACCACAGGTGCATTGTACATAGGCGCAAAATATTTTGATGGGACGAGAAGAAACAACTGGGTGGGTTTTTAAAGAATAGACCTTATAAAAAATCCCCGCTGGACCAGGAATTGGTCGATCCTTTGGCACACCAGGACTACCTCTTGGTCCTTGATGGAATCCCCGAGTTCGACCTCAATCCTTGCTCCAACCTTTTCCAACAGGGCGATTTGCACCTGGCGGTGCTGATCCTGTAATGAGGAAGTGTTGATGAGCATATCTTCCGAATGACTGACGGAAGGATTGACCTGGGCTAAAGTTTCTGTTGTCAGACAGGAATCCAGGATTTGGTTGATTTGATTCAACCTATCCATAGATCACCATTAAGTTTAATGTTAAACTCTATGTGTTAAACATATACCCATATGGTTTAAAAGTCAAATATTCCAATAATTCCAAGTAAATTCGCATTGGAACATTCGTTTTAAAGAAGATCCTGTCCAGCCGCTGGACAAAATTGGAAAATACCCGTCCGGAATCGCGCAACATTTAGATTCGCGCAACTTTACAGGTCGAATCGCGCAACTTTTTTGATTCGCACAATATTCTAGGACCCAAGTTTGTCCCGCCGGAGGGCAAGAATTGGCAGAAATCTTGAACCATGCTCCCAAGAACCGACCCAATGACCCTAAGGGGCCAGCTTCATGTCCCTTGGAGTCCGACCCATGACCAAAGGGGAACCGGCCATGTTCATAGGACCCCTGCCTTATGACCATAGGAGTTTCACCCATGTTCATAGTCGGTCGGCGGAAATGTGGGCAGTTTATCCCCCCATGCCGGTAGGTGTCACCAGGTTATCCTAGGTTGCTGCATATTCCAATTGAAAGCGCGCACCCAATCCAATCGAATCCGCGCACTAAATCCAATCCAAAGCGCGCACCTAATCCAATCGAAAGCGTGCACCCCTAGAAAGCTATTTCTAGGGTTTGAAGGGAGGGCGAACGATGCGGGATAACCTTCAACAGGGTTATTCTTGGCCTTTTTTGGTTGTTCCAAAACCAAGGAGGTCGGAATGCCAAGGGAGCGTTCATCCATGCGTCAAATCAGGGAAGTATTGCGGTTGAAGTACGAGAAGGGGCTGAGTCTTCGAAATATTGCCCGAGGCTGTGGACTAGGCGAAACAACTGTTCGGGAATATATCATCAGGGCGCAGAAAGCCGGGTTGGTTTGGCCGCTTCCAGCCGATTTGGACGATGCCACGTTGGAAACACGACTATTCCCCTCGGGTCCCATCGAACCCAGAAATAAATCCAGACCCCTGCCCACCTGGAATCAAATCCACCAGGAACTTAAACGCAAGGGCGTTACCATGGAGCTCTTGTGGCAAGAGTACAAGAATATCCATCCCGATGGATACCTGCGAAGCCGTTTCTTCGGGCTCTACCGGGACTGGACCCAAACCTTGGATGTTTCCATGCGGTTGGACCACAAGGCCGGTGAAAAGTTAATGGTCGATTACGCCGGCCTAACCATGCCCGTTGTGGATCGCTTGACCGGGGAAATTCGTGAAGCCCAAATCTTCGTGGCCGTGTCCTGCGCCAGTAATTACGCCTATGCCGAGGCCACCTGGACCCAGGGACTTCCAGATTGGATCGCCTCCCACCAAAGGGCTTTCAGATTCTTCGGTGGTATCCACGAGTTGATAGTTCCCGACAATCTCAAAAGCGGCATTACCCGTCCTTGCCGCTATGAGCCCCAACCCAATGCCACCTACCAGGAACTCGCCAACCATTACGGTACTGCCATCCTTCCGGCCCGGGTCCGAAAACCAAGGGACAAGGCCAAGGTAGAAAAAGGCGTTCAGGATATCGAGCGTCAAATCCTAGCGGTTCTTCGCCACCGGCAATTTTTCTCCCTCGCCGACCTCAACGAGGCCATCGCCGAGCTTTTGGTGAAGTTCAATGCCAAACCCTTCCAGAAGATTCCCGGTTCCCGAAAGTCCCTCTTTGAGGAGCTGGAAAAGCCCCTTTTGAAGCCTCTTCCTGAGGTTCCCTACGACTTCGCCCAATGGAAACAAGCCCGGGTGCATATCGACTACCACGTCGAAATCGACCGACACTATTACAGCATTCCCTACCAATTGGTCGGCCAAAGTATTTGGGTTCGAACCACATCCTCCATCGTGGAATGTTTCCACCAACACAAGCGGGTGGCCAGCCATTTACGGTCCTTCGTGAAAGGCTATCACACTACCTGCAAGGACCATATGCCCAAGAATCACAAGGACTACGGGGATTGGAGCCCCGAAAGACTTTTGCGCTGGGCTCATTCGCTGGGGGATTCAGTCGAGAAATGCGTGGAACAGATATTGGCTTCCAAAGTTCATCCCCAGCAGGGTTACCGGGCCTGTCTGGGACTTATCCAACTTTCCAAGCAGTTCGGCGCGGCGAGGCTCAACGCCGCCTGCTCGCGCGCTTTGGCTTCCAACGCTGTTTCCCGAAGGAGCATCCAGTCCATCCTCAAGACCGGCCTGGATCAGCGTCCCTTGGAAAGCCAAGTGGTGTGTTTACCCCTTCCCCTGCACGACAACGTACGGGGATCGGCCTATTACCAGCTTTGAAATCAATCACAAGGAGGACGTATGCTTCAACACCCTACCCTGGACAAGCTTTATCAACTGAGATTGCCCGGCATGCTCAAGGCCCTGCAAGAGCAGATGGAAAATCCTGAATGCAGTTCCTTGAGTTTCGAGGAAAGGTTCGCTTTGTTGTTGGACCGGGAGGAGATGATGAGATCCAACAGCCGCCTCACCGCCAGGCTGCAAAGGGCGAAACTACGTCTTCCGGCAACGATGGAGGACGTGGATTACCAACAGCCCCGCGGTCTAGACAAGGCGAAAATCCTGTCACTGGCATCCTGCGCTTGGCTTCGATCCCATGACAACTGCCTGATTACAGGGCCCACGGGCTGTGGAAAGAGCTACCTAGCCTGTGCCCTGGGGCACCAGGGCTGCCGTGAAGGGTTCCACGTTCTTTACTTGAGGGTTCCCAAACTTTTCCAAGACTTGGCCCTGGCCAAGGCGGATGGACGATATGGGAAAATCCTCGTCTCCTTCTCCCACTATGACCTTTTGATCCTGGACGATTGGGGAACGGCGGTTCTCACCGATGAGCAACGCAAGGACTTGTTTGAGATATTGGAGGACCGATATGACCGGCGATCCACCTTGGTAACTTCCCAAGTCCCGCCAAGCCATTGGCACGAAATCATCGGAGACCCGACTTTAGCTGACGCCATTCTTGACCGGCTAATCCACAACTCCCATTCCATCGTCTTGAAAGGAGAATCCATGCGGAAAAATCGTAAAATCCAGGCCAACCCTGACGGCTAAACCATTTTCTTCTTTCAGAATTGGTTCTTGGCCGTGTAGCATCGGAAATTAATAAATCAGTCAAAGGAATTTAAAACCAGAATAACCCCGCGTCGAACACCTTCTAAATGCGCGCTTTGGATTGGATTTAGTGCGCGGATTTAATTGGAGGGAATGCGCGCTTTCGTTGGATTATGAAGTTGCCGACGGAAATGCCGGTAGCTGACACCAGGTTATCCTAGGTTGCCGACGGAAATGCCAGTAGGTGTCACCAGGTTATCCTGGGTTGCCGACGGAAATGCCGGCTGGTGTCACCAGGTTATCCCAGGTTACCGACGGAAATATGGGCGGGTTATCTCTTCCTGTCGGCAAATGACACTGGGAATGTGTGCGGGTTATCCCTCCCGCCGACGGATGCCAGCAGTGATGTGGGCGGTTTAGCTCACATATCGCCAGGAAATGACGCCAATGACACCCATGGGAAGGCCGACGAGCGAAGCTGCCAATGAAAGTTACGTGACGTAACTTCTTGCCAGGTAGTTTGTCCTTTTTGGGGAATGTTTCATGCAGTAAGGCTTAAACAGATCGTTGGGATAAATCTAAGGTCAGAGGAAATGGCTCCCCATACATGACAATGTTCGAGCCCCGCGCACCACAGCGTGGGGTAGTGGTCCGTTTTTTTGAGGTAATTCGTAATTAGTGCGAATCGGCACCCCAAACCTTACGTTCTTAGAACTAATCATTACGTGGTATTGAGTGCATAAATCCTATTCTAAGTATTTTCCCCATATGGACACGAAAACAAGAGAAAGTAATACGGTCAATAGCAAAAGGCTTATTAATATTAAAAGAATTATCTTAAATATTTTGTTTTTACCTATTTTTTGTTGAATAAAACTTAAGATCAACCATTGAAAAATACCGCAAATCGTAGTTACTTCCGATTGATGACAAGCAACAAAAAAATTACTTCTTAAATATGCGGGAATAATTCCTAAAGGGAGTGAAAGTAATTCAAGACCAGCCATTATAGGAATTCCGAAAAGTTCGGAGGCGGGTTGTTGATATTGAAAGTAAAGAAATGCCAATGAAACAATTAAATATGAAATCGCAAAAGAAAATAAGAAAGTGATTTTGAAACTAAATTTCTTCGAAAAAAAGTACAAAACCCAAGCCACAAATAAAGTTAGGATGATTGATAATAATATAGGTAACCCGATTAATATCATGTAAACACATCCTTTACTAAAAACGCCTTATCTCAATACATCCTCATGACTAACGATTTTCGTATTCTGTTAAATTTCATTTAATAGGGGGATAAAAAATCACCCAAATTCTTAAATGCAAAACCATTCCATTTGTAAATTGAAACCTTACCACCCCAAGGCCCTGGATAAACGCCTTCCACCTCGGCGGTACTAATATGCAATTTCTTACTTATTCGAGTCACTACTTCGTACGGCATTTTAATCTCAGTAATACAAACGAGTTCAAAATACCCATCATGGAAAAGGTCTTTATAAAGGGCATACCCCCCATGCCATAACCACGTCCCAAATACCCGTTCGAAGTTATTTTCCGGGGATGCCCCGCTGAGGGTTGATTTTTTTGAGGGGTTATAGATTATCTGGCTCCACCCATTCGCTGAGGCTTCCTGGATGGAAATAAAAGGCGTTTTTTTCTCTCCGAGCTTTACAAAAATGGGGGAAGAGTCAAAGGAATGAAATTGTTTTTTATAAACTTTATCCACTTTTAAATATATATCAGAATAAGAACTATCATTTTTCGGAGTTTTCGCATATGCCGCAACAAGAAATAATTTTTCATTCATCTTTAACTGATACAGAGAAGTCATATTGTTTAAAGGAATGTGATATTTCGGCCAATCTTTCATTTCAATAGTATTTCCTAAAAATTTTGCTTTTTCATCTGAAAACAAAACATCGGTACCTTTGTACTTTTTCTCTAAATCATTTGGCCATCCTGCGTAAACTTTTTCTAATTTCTGAACTTCAATAGGAATCTTTGCATTGTGTTTTTCAACCCATTTTCTATTTATCTTTGCAACAATTTGTTCCGAAGACTCGGCATAAATAGGTAAGGATTGAAAAAATATCAAAATGAACAATAGAGCAACATTTACGATTTTCATTAACTTTAAAACCTCCCTGAGTTGGACGCAATCCGCCGATAAATCGCCGGTAAAATATTCCTTATTTAACTTTAAACTCCAAATCGCTCACCAGCATCTTTCCCGCGCCCTGGTTGCCGGGCAGGGAGAACTCCATAAAAATCGCCTTTATTTTAGACCCAGGATCTTTCCCGCCATTTCCTGGATTGGAACCGCCAATATGTTTGGGCCAAGCCCCGAGTAAACTTTCAAATTGGGCCCCCGGTGGATTAGCCAGCCCCGGCAATCCTTGGACTTGAACAAGTTCATCACTTTAGGAAGGGCCTCGGCCCCGCGAAGACCCGGACTTCGGGTGGCTTTGGCTTCCATCAAGGCCAAGCGGCCTCCGGCTAGGGGGACCACGAAGTCCACCTCGAGGCCGGATTTGTCGCGGAAAAAATAAAGCTCCCGACGCTGGCCGTGGTGCTGCTGGGCTTTGGCGATCTCACTCGCCACGAAACCCTCGA
Source organism: candidate division FCPU426 bacterium (assembly GCA_963796105.1). Classification (GTDB taxonomy): domain Bacteria; phylum Oederibacteriota; class Muellerivitia; order Muellerivitales; family Muellerivitaceae; genus CAWCKJ01. Next base: position 846,139 of record CAWCKJ010000004.1, on the reverse strand, counting down.
AAACCGGACCCAAGAATGGCGAGCGCTCCAGTTCAACCCGGCTGCGCAGGCCCAATAAGTGACAGAGCATTCCGCTATCGGAGAAATAAACCTTTGGCGCCTTGACGAGCCGCTTTCCAAAATTCTCGAAATAAGGCGGCACTAGGATCACTTGACCCGTGACTTCCAGGATTCCCAGCCATTGCTTAACGGCCGGAACCGACAAGCCCAGGGGGCCAGCCATTTCCGTCAGGTGAAGGGTCTTCGCGGAGCGGGAAGCCAACAGCGCCAGGAATTGGCGGAAAAGCGCCAAATCCCTTACGGCCGCTACCGTCCGGACATCCCTTTCCAAGTAGGTGCGCAAATAGGATCGGTACCAGTCCTCGGCCAATTTTGGCCTGGCCAGCACTTCAGGGAAACCGCCGCTGAATTCATCGACTCCCGGGCGCTCCTGCGTTGAGAAAGGGAGCAGATCGAAAACGGCCACCCGTCCCGCCATGGACTCGCTCACCCCCCTCATGAGGGTGGTTTCCTGTGAACCGGTTAGCAGCCACCGCCCCTTGTCCCCCGGCCGGGAGTCAATTCGTGAGCGAATATAGGAAAAAAGTTCCGGAACATTCTGAATTTCATCCAGCAAAGCCGGAAGCCTTAAGCTGTCCAGGAATCCACGGGGGTCGCGCCGCACCTGGCCCAATATGTCCGGGTCCTCCAATAGGCGGTAATCCGCTTTGGGAAACAGATGCCTCAACAGGGTGGTTTTCCCGCTTCGACGGGGGCCGGTGAGGAGAACGGCGGCGAAGCCGCGTGAAGCTGGGAGCAGGCGTTTTTCAAGAAGCCGGGGATAAAAGGTCATTGGACAATTTTAAACTATCAGTTTAAATCTGTCCATGCCGGAAAAAGCCCTCATGTTCAAGCTTTTCCCAACAGTTGCAGGGAGGATGTGTAATTCCGATAAGGTTTTAAAGAGCTCTTAAAACCATCAAGGTTTGGCCAGCAATCGCCGATAAAAAATATTATTTAACCTTGAATTCCAAATCGCTCACCAGCATCTTCCCTGCGCCCTGGTTGCCTGGCAGGGAGAACTCCACGTCGGCCAGGGCTTGGAGGTCCAAGATGTTGTTCCCGTGCTGGTTGCCCCAGTAAAGGCGGCGCTCCAAATTGACGAGATCCACACGGTAGGTTTCCCATTTCCCCGAGCCGGTGAATTCCGGGAAAGAGTAGGATTCCCCATCCGCGCCATTCACGCCGGGAAAACTTGTGCCCGAGGGATCTCCGTTGCCTGATTCCGACATGAAGATGGTGAATTTGAGGCCTTTGGGGACAAAAGCCCTGAATTGGAAATAGTTGTAGCCCCTCAGGTCCACCACTCCAGACGCCACGAAGGGGCCGATATTGGAAGGGAAGGAAGCCCCGCAGCCCCAGCCTGAGCCTGTCTCAAAGTTCAAGTTCAGGACCTCATCGGCCACGACGGGCGTCATTTTCCCCCCGGTGGCAGTGTCACCCCAAGGATAGGTTTGGACCGTGGAATCCATCTTCAAGTAATGCCGGGTATCGGCCACCTTCACGCCGGCCTTGGCAGTCTGGTAACGGGCCTCAGCGGGTGCCACGAATTCCTGGGGAAGGGGAACCGCGGATTTATCGTGGAGGGAGACGGCTTCCTGGTTGATCTTGGTGTGGGCCTGGGTGATAAGCGCGTAATCCTTGCCGTGGATGTCCACAAGGCCGTAGTTTTGATCCTCCCCGTCGAACCGCCCCTCGGGAGACTCGTCCGCCCATTCGTACCAGTGGAGCCCCACGAGATAGGGAAGTCCCAATGCCTGGGTGGCGTAGCGCGTGAAATGTTCCGCCCGTTCTTTTTGGGTGGATACCGTAACGTCCGCCCCGTGCTTGTTGGGATCGCCGCTTTGGTTTTCCAGGGAGCTGAAGGAGTATTCCGTGATGAGGATGGGCTTTTGGGCCTTGTAGTAGAAATTGTCCAACAGCGTCTTATCGATGTCCCCTGACTTGGCGTAATGGTTCACCGAAACCACGTCGCAATATCTTCCGCAGGCCTCCACCACTTCCCAGGGGGTTCCCCCCGCGAAACGGGCGCCCAGGATCAGGTGGTTGGGGTCCACTTCCCTTAAGGCCTGGGTGGTCACCTGGAAAAAGCGCTCCGCGACGGCCCCGGCCCAGGCTTCCGCGTCCGCCTTCTGGACCTTGGTTTTCACCTGGAAGGTCACGGGCCCTTCCAGGTCGTCAAAGGACCTCAAGTCCAGGTCCCAAACCTTGTCGAAGCGGTCGATGTCGGAGTTGTATCTCTTCTCGAAGAATTTCTTCAGGGCGATTTTATTTTCATTCTCGATTTCGATGACGCCGTACTTTTCCAGAAGGGTTTCCTGCCCTTCTTGTTTCCAGCCGTACTCGCCCCACCAGGGAAGCTCATTGTCGAGGAAATAGCCGACCAAATAGGGGTCGTCCCTGTAGCGCGCGGCCTTCTGGGCGTTTTCCTGGACCAGCTTCTTGAAGTCGTCGGTGAATACAGAGACCAAGACCTTTTCCCAGGGGTTTCCCCGGTCGATGTAAAGCATGTAGGTATAGGGGAACTTTTTGGCCAGCAGGTCCTCATCCGACCAGCAACCGATGGTGTTGAAACGCCATTTTTTCAAGCGCGAGAAGACGTTTTTTACCCAGGCTTGCTTGTCGCCTTCGTACTGGTTTTTCACTGGGTTATAGTAGTTTTGGTTGGGTGCTCTGTAGGACTGATCCCCGATGGCGTTGACACCCATTGAAAGCATTTGCTTTTCCTCGGGCGATTGGAACCAGGCTTTGCCGTCTTTCCACTGCACGGTATAGAAGCTCGACGTTTGCGCCGACAGAAAATTCAGCCCTGTGGCGATCAAGACTAGGAGGGTTAAAAGGAGTTTTTTCATAAGGCCTCTTGTAACGTGAATATTTTCCTGAGTCAAGGGACAGCCCTCCGCACCGCAGCGTATGGCAGGGCTTTGGTCGCCACTTGGGCGGAATATGGCTTCCCGCCCAAGTACACGGCTAAGCCCCTGGGCAAGTCTGGGGCTATTCTAGCCGGTATAACGCACAGCCAAAGGTCTTTGGTTAGTTGGATGTTGGAATATTGACGCCTATATGACGCGAGTAGATAATACCGGCTCCAATGAAGCCATTCAAAAAACATGAGTTTCTGGTCTTAACGGATTAAAAGGAGAAAGCGATGATCAAGAAATTACTGATTAATGCCGGGGCTTTCCTGCTCCTGGCTTTCCCGGTCTTGGCACAGGACCAAGGGGGAGTGCCCACGGATGAAAACTCAACGAACGCGCCAGCGGCTAGTTCCTCCGCTTCGGAAAACTACCTCACGGTGCCGACATCCACACCCGATACTAAGGCGGCAAGCGATGCCCCCGCGGCGAAAGAAGAAGTAAAGGATACGGCCGAAGAGGCGCAACCCAATACCGTTGAGGCCAAACCTAAAAAATCTGTGAGAAAAAGAGCCGCCTCTTCTCCAACCGCCAAGGGCGACGTGGCTGGTATCCAGAAACTTTTCAATGCATTCTCTGAGGCCTGGGCTTCCGGCGATGCCAAGAAGGTGGCTTCCCATTGGGTCATTGACGGGACCTACCTCAACCTGTTCGGCCAGCCGGCCGGAGACCGGGAGGAGATCGAGCAATTGCTAGCCACCGACCTACAGCTCTTGAAGGGAAGCACCCTGTCTTTCACGGACTTTAAGTATCGTTTCGTCCTGGGGGGATTCGCCCTGGTGGACGCCTCCGGCGATATCGCCGGCATGAAAAACGCGGATGGCTCCGACGTGCCTGACAATCCGATCCATGTTTACTCGGCCCTGGCGAACCGGGGCGGGAAGTGGTATTTCCTTTCCCTGAGACCCTATGCCTTCGCCAGGGCTCCAGCCTCCGCGAGCGCCCCTCAAGCGGCACCTGCCGCTTCCGCGCCTCCCGCGTCCTCAACGGCCCCTGCCGCGGCGCCGCCGCTCCCGGCCTCTTCAGCCTCCGGAACCACGCCAGCCGCTTCCTTGCCTCCCCTTCCGGATGATATTAATCCCCCTGCGGACAACGCGAAGTCGAAATTGGATATGGATAAGAAGCAATAAAAAGCTTTTGAACTTATAACAAAAAGTCATTCACCACAGCTGTGCTCCGCACAGCACAGGGACACAGTTTAAAACTTCTTAGATTTTAGTTTTTTTTAAATGTGTTTTTGTAGTTCTGAATCTCAACCAAGCGCTAGGGTGCGATAGATTTATACTTTTGTTAGTGCCTCCCAAAAATCATTCACCCTTACAATCGGTGGTGGGCTTTTTTAATAAAAAAATAAGCATTAATGATAAAAAAACGGTTAATGAGACATTAAGATTTTTGAAACTTAACTGTGCTTCTGTGGTTCCGAAGGAACCTGTGGTGAGATGATGTTTTTCGGTGTTTCTTTTTCGCTCCCCGGATTTCCGGGTAACGTATAATGAGCATTCTTTCAAAACCAATATAAGGAGGCGTACTATGCGGAAATTTCTGCTGGGTTTACTGGTTTTGGCTTTAGCCGGATTATGGGTATCGCCTGTTCAAGTCATGGCCAAGGGTTCCTCGGGCCATTCGACATCCAAGGCAAGCCACAAGGGAAAAAAATCCAAGAAAAAAAGCGGGAAAAAGTCCAAAGGCAAAAAAAATTCGTCTAAAGATAAAAGCTCGGCTGGCTCGGATAACACCTCTGTCGGGACCATCCAGAACAAAGATGTCGAGTTTGACACCAAAGCCGCGAAGTAATTGTTCCTGAAAGGAATTCTTCTCTAATGAGCCTGGTATTGACTGGAGCCTATGGGTTTATCGGGAGCAGGCTGGCCCGCGCCCTGATGGATCAGGGCCGCAAGGACCTGGTTCTGGTGGATCACCCCGCTTATCTCTCGACCCGTTCCTGCGCCAAAGGCCTGGAGAAGATTCCCTTCATGGACCGGTCCAAGTTCCTGGAGGGGCTTTCCTCCCTGAAAGGCGTGGAGGCGGTTCTCCACCTGGGGGCCTGCACCGACACGGGCAATCACGACCATGACTACATGTGGAAGATGAACACCGATTACACCAAGGCCCTTTGGAATTGGTGCTCGGAAAAGAAGATCCCCCTGCTTTACGCCTCCAGCGGGGCCACCTACGGCAAGGGCGAGGAAGGCTATTCCGACGACCACAAGGACATCCCCCGCTACAAGCCCCTGAACACATACGGCCAAAGCAAGCATGAGTTCGACCTATGGGCCCTGGGGCAGAAATCCAGCCCGTCCCATTGGTGGGGCCTGAAATTTTTCAACGTTTACGGCTTTGACGAGAACCACAAGGGCCGGATGGCCTCCTCCATCTTCCACGGGTTTCGCGAGATCCGGAAAACAGGAAAGATGACCCTGTTCCGCTCCCACAAGGAAGGCATCAAGGATGGGGAGCAGAAGCGCGACTTCGTCTTCGTGGAGGACATCGTGAAGCTGTGCCTCTTCTGCCTTCAGAAGAAACCGGCATCCGGCATTTACAACTGCGGCACGGGCCAGGCCCGCACTTTCCTGGATTTGTCCAAGGCCATCTTCAAGTCCCTCGGTTTGGAGCAGAAAATCGAGTGGGTGGACACCCCCGAGAAATTCCGGGCCGGCTACCAGTACTTCACCCAGGCGGACATGGGCAAGATGCGGAAAGCCGGATACCAGGATCCCTTCCATTCCATCGAAGACGGCGTGGCGCAATACGTGAAGTGGCTTCAAAAAAACATATCACAGGAGAGTTGACTATGGCCGGCTCCCAATCCCCTGTCGTGCTTCAAACCAACATTCCGGGCGTTCCCGCCCCCAAGCGGGGGAAGGTCCGCGACATCTACGACCTGGGCGACAAACTGCTTATCGTCGTCACCGACCGCATCTCGGCCTTCGACGTGATCATGCCTAACGGCATCCCGGACAAGGGAGTGGTCTTGAACCAGATCTCCCTCTATTGGTTCAAGCAGGTGGAAAAGATCATCCCCAACCATATCCTTTCCACCGATGTCTCCACCCTTCCCGAGCCGTTCCGGAAGGCCAAGGACCAGCTGGTGAACCGCTCCATGATCGTCAAGAAGGCCAAGCCCCTCGCGGCGGAATGCATCGTGAGAGGCTACCTGACAGGATCGGGCCTGAAGGATTACCAAAAGACCGGAAAGGTCTGCGGCATCGATCTCCCCAAGGGCCTGGTGGAATCCTCCCGCATTTCCAAGCCCATCTTCACCCCCTCCACGAAGGCGGAGGAGGGCCACGACCTCAATATTTCCTTCGAGAAAATGAAGGAAGTTCTGAAGGACGCAGCTTTGGCTGAAAAGGTGAAAGCTACCAGCATCGCCCTCTATGAGCGCGGAAGGGAAGTGGCGGCCGACAGGGGCATCATCATCGCCGACACCAAATTCGAGTTCGGCTTGCTCGGGAACGGGGAGCTCATCCTGATCGACGAAGTGATGACGCCCGATTCCTCCAGGTTCTGGGCCAAGACGGATTACAAGGAAGGGGTGTCCCAAAAGAGTTTCGACAAGCAATTCGTGAGGGATTACTTGGAAACCCTGAAGGATTGGAACAAGACCCCGCCGGGCCCGGTCTTGCCGGAGGAAATCGTCCTGAAAACCCGCGAAAAATATGTGGATGCCTACGAGCGCATCACCGGGCGTAAATTCGGCTCTTTTGATTGATTTAAAACTCAAAAGAACATATTCACCGCAGGTTCCGTTGGAACCACAGTGGCCCAGTTAGGAAAAACCTTAAATTTCAAGGTATTAAACCTGTTTCTTAAGAGGGGAACGAACCAGACCTAATGTTGAGTTATTATTTTGTTAGTTACTGTGCTTGTTTTGGATACTTTTATGGGGTGTTTGAATTCAAATAGATTGGTTAAATCACCTGAAAAACCATATCCAATCTTTGTTTATCTGGGGCCTTTTTTGATTTAGTATATGGGCCAGAAAAAAGCTACGGAGGGCGATCGTGGTGATGATTCTTAGGGTTCTATTTATCAACCCCTGGTATTGGTGGGCCGCGGGGTTGGGTATCGGATGCACCGCTTTGATCCTGTATTGGCTGACCGGAAGGCGGTTGGGAGCTGTCGGCGGTTATGAGGATGTTCGGTTGGCGTTGAAAGCCAATCCAACCTCTCCCAAATTAACGTTGTTCCTCCTGGTTTTGGCGGTTACAACCCTGACGGGGCTCATTTCCGCTTATATCAACAATGAATGGCTCGGCCTATTATTCTTCCTGCTCATCATCGCTTCCATTCTTCTGTTGGCTTCCTGGATGGAATCCACTCCACTCAAGGACCGCTGGCAATTCTGGCTGATCCTGGGGCTTCCTATCGGAGCTTTCATCGCCAACGCGGGCCATTGGAATTGGACATGGCTTTTCGGGCGGCTGGACGGGTTAACCTACGGTTTGCCCTTGATGAAGATCCCCATCCTGCTCATAGCCGGCGCGTTGGTGGGCTTCGGCGCCCGCTGGGCGGGGGGCTCGATCTGGACCAACCTCTTTGGCTTGGCCCAGGGAAATAAAATGACCGTTCTTTCCACGGCGGCTCTTCTCGTGGCAGGAATATTATTCGCCAATTTTTTATTTTCTTTCATAAAGGTGTTTTAACATGGCAAAACTAAATACAACCCTGCGGAGAAAAGCATCAACCAGCAAGAAAAAATTCATTGATGGAAAAGGGGCTTACCTGGGCCTGGGAATCCTTTTCGGGTACTTCCTATCCAAGGCGGAATTCACCAATTGCGACTCGGTCACGGACATGTTCCTTCTCAGGGAACTCCGCACTGACTCGTTCATGAACGGCGCTTGGCATCACCTGGATTCCTGGCACCTGGCGTCGTTAAGCCTATGCGGCGTTATTCTCATGGCGGTGGCGGTGATCCTCCTGGGCCTTTACTTCCTACCCAAGAAAGTTCCCGCTTTGTCCCCCGCGAAGTATGTCTTCGCCACGGTTGTTTATATGGTCATCATCTATCTCCTGTTTCATTTCTGGCCCCAGACTGGGGCTTTCGTCCTGTCGTTATCCCTCGTCGCCCTGATCAGCTATTTGCTTCCCCCCAGCCGGACCGGGAAAGCCCCGGTTTTGAAGTCGCTGAAGTGGAATTCCAAACGCCTGATAGGGGCTTTCCTTTTCGGGGTAGGCTGGGTCTTGGCGGGAACCTGTCCCGCCTCGGCCATCGCCCAAATCGGGGAGGGAAAAGTTTCCGCCTTCTTCATCCTTTTGGGCATCGGCATTGGTTTTTGGCTTTACCAGAAGTACCGGCCCATTCCCGAAACCCAAGACGACCAGATTTGTTGAAGGGTTTGGATCAAAGTTCAACCCCGGGTCCACGGCTTCTCCTGATTCTCCCAAGACTGTTATTCTTTCTTTTTTTATTCCTTTTCGGCTCCTTGAAAGCCCATTCGGATGAGGTTTGGATGTCCCCGGACCCGGATACATCACTCGTTCACTTGCCCACCAAGATCCTGGATGACCTTCCCCATCTTTTGGACCGGTATAATTTTTTTCCCGTGATGATTGGGGGGCTTGCCACAGCCGTGGATTGGGGGACCTTGGACGGGGAGAACCGCCTTGCCTCAGACTTGAAAGGCTGGAAAGCCCAACCCCTATTCGACTTCGGCGATTTCTACGGAGCTGGGTGGGTGGAGGGAGGAAGCGCGCTAGGCGCATGGTCCCTGGGCGCGGTGACCGACGATAAAAGAATGCGGGAATTCGGGCGGGACGCGTCCGAGTCTCTGTTGTTATCCACCGTCCTGGTGACGGGGATCAAGTACTCCGTCGATCGGACCCGACCCGACGGGGGCTCCTATTCCTTCCCCTCCGGCCACACCATTACTGCCTTTTGTTTCGCGCCGGTGGTGACGAAATACTTCGGGTGGGAGGCAGGGGTTCCCGCCTACCTTTTCGGGGTGGTGACGGGCTTGGCCCGCGTGGAGGGTTACTACCATTATTTGTCGGATGTGACCGCGGGAGCGACCTTGGGATTTCTGATCGGGAACTGCGTGGTTTACAAGCCCAAGGACTTCTCGGTCTCGGCCTTGCCCGGACAACTGAGCTTGGAATGGAAATTTAACTAGGTTGTCATTGCGAGCCGTGGTTTATGTGGCGAAGCAACCTCAGCTTATGGGTGATTGAAGCATTGATTTCGGACTCTTGGCAACGGTCTAATTATACTGGGGTTGCTTCGTCATAATCGCCCCGCTATTTACGGGGCATTCCTCGCAATGACACTTGTAAATATTTTTATTTCAAAGTTTATCTAACCTTCCCAGTTCCTTTTCCACCTCGGCCATGAGAGGCTCGATCATCCTTGGGCTGAAATCAAAGAGGATTCCCGCCGATTTGAAAATCTCCGGCAAGGTTTGGCTCCCGCCCACGGAAAGTCCCCGCTTGTAAAGCCGCACGGCTTCCTTCGGGTCTTTCCTGAAATTCATCCAGACCTGCAAGGCGCCCAGCTGGGCGATGGCGTACTCGATGTAATAAAAGGGAAGCTCGAAGATATGAAGCTGGCGGTGCCAGGTGAAGGCGCGGATTTCCTCAAGGCCTTTCCAATCCTCGATACCCCCGAAGCGGTCCAGGAGGCCGGTCCAGGCGCTGGTTCTATCCTCCCGGCTGTGGCCCGGATGCGTGTAGATCCAATGCTGGAATGCGTCCACGGTGGCGATCCAGGGAATAATGGCCACCACGCTTTCTAGGTGGCGAAGGTTGGAGCGAGCCGCTTGCCTGGGGTCCGGATAAAATTCCCGCATGAAAGGATCGCCCAACAGCTCCATGCTCATGGAGGCCACTTCGCAGAACTCGATGGGGGCGCTCCGGTAGGGCGAGAAGGGTATGGTCCTGGAGGCGAAACCGTGCATGGCGTGGCCGCTCTCGTGCAATAGGGTGCGAACGTCCTGGTCCAGCCCGACCGCGTTGGTGAAGATGAAGGGGAGGCGCGTCTCAGAGAGTGTGGTGTTGTAACCTCCGGGGGCCTTGCCCTTGCGGGATTCCAGGTCCAGCAGGCCCAATTCCCTCATGGCCTTGAATGTCTTTTGGAATTCTTGGTCCACTTTCCCCAATATTTTCTCACAGCCGTCCGCGAGCTTTTGCGGGGTCTCAAAGGGCCTCAAGGCCGCCAAGCCGTCCGGGTCCACGGACAAGTCCCAGGGCCGCAAGGAAGCCAACCCCATTTTCTCGGCGCGTTTTCGCTGTATTTTAGATACCAGGGGTTTGACGATTTTTTCCGCGCTTTCGTGGAATGCCTCGCAATCCTTGGGACCGTAATCGAAGCGTTCCTTCCGGCGGAAAGTGTAATCCCGGTAATTCTCGAAACCGGCGTTCCCCGCCGCCTTCACCCGAAGGCCCAGCATCTGGTCGAAGAGGGCCTCGAAGGCGTCCTTTTCTTTAAGACGACGCCCCGCGACCAGCCTCCAGGTTTCCTCCCGTTGGTTCCGGTCGGTGGATTCCTGGTATTTCCCCATTTGCTGGAGGGTTTGCTCCTTGCCCTCGTAGGAGACCATCAGGGAACCGCTTAGTTTTTGGTATTGCTGGGAAAGTTTCTCCAGCTCGGTTTCCAGGGGGATATTTTCCTCCCGGTAAAGGGCCAGTTGGTTTTCCACGGAACGGTTGAAGAGGAAAAACTCATCTTGCGGCATCTCTGGGCGGAAAGGGCAGTTCCAATATTTCTTGAGGAGGGCGAAAAACCTCGATTTGGAGGGTTCCGAGACCTGCTCCAGGAACTCAAGGAATCTTTTCTCGATTTCCGGGTCCTCTGTCTCGCAGGTCATTCGCACGTAGCGAAGGGTGCCCTCCTCATCCAGGACATTCTCCAACTCTCCCAGGTCTCTCAGCCATTTTTCCAGGCCGGCCTTGGAGGTAATTTCGCGTTTCTCCAATTCCTGGAAAAAAGGCTCCACGGAAGGCCAATTCCCAAGCGCCGCGGAAGCGGGGATATATTGGCGCGGAAACTCATGGGGCAATTGATGGGGGTTTAAGGGAGGCATGGTCGATAATGTACCAAACACGCTCTTGGAAAAAAAGGCATTCAGGTACATCATGGAGCAGAACGGGCGAAGGCGGATAGAGCGAAACTTATTTCCAAAAGGGGCGGGAATGCGCTGGTTTTCATCCTTATGTCTTTTGGTTTTCCTGATGGGCTGCAACATGACGGACCGGGGAATCGCCAAGCTCCAGGTCGTGGAAGACCTGACCCTGGGCCAAAACATGGAGGACGTCAAACAGCAATGGTTCCTCTATTCCGCCAAGGCTTTGCAGGTGGACCCGGCCCTCAGCTCGGACCGTCTCATCGCCTGCCGGGGAGTCAGCCGGGACCCTTCTGTCACCGCCTTTTTTTTATATTTCAACTCTAAGACCAAGATCCTGGAACAGGCGGAGTGGCGCTACCATTCCAGCATGACCGAATCCAAGGAAAAGGAGCTCCAGGAATACTGGACTAAAAAACTCTGGCCCCCTTCCTACCAACAGCGATGGGACGGCAAAGTCTATGTATGGGCGGATCGGAAAGCCCGGCTGGAACTCTACCTCGCCGACGGAATCTGTCACTTGATTCATCGACTGAACTGAATGATGTTACCTATTGTTCATTGTTCATTTTTCATTAATTGTTCTATAATTTCCGCATGACGGTTTATTCCTACTCGCGAATTAATACTTACTTCACCTGTCCCTCCCAATTCCAACACCGCTATCTTCTCAAGACCCCCTCTCCGGTACCGGAGGGTATCGAGCTTTTCCTCGGGTCCCGCTTCCATGAGGCCATGGAATTCCTTTACGAGCTGGTTCCCCAGCGCGTCCCCACCGTGAACGAGGTCTTGGATCAATTCAAGGCCCAATGGGAAAGCCAGTGGAAAATGTCCCTGCGCAAGCAGGAGGACAAGGGGTTCTCCGAGCCCCTCCGCATCATCCAGGAGGGACAGACCCCGGAGGATTATTTCCAAAAGGGACAGCTTTTCCTGGAGAACTATTACCACCGTTACCACCCCTTCGACCAGGACAAGACCGAGGGAATCGAGAAGAAGGTGCTTTTCGACCTGGACCCCGAGCGCAAATACAGGATGCAGGGCTACATTGACCGCCTGGGCCGGGATTCGGACGGAACCCTCTGGATCCACGATTACAAGACCAGCTCCCGCAAGATGGGGGCCGAGGACGCGAGGAACGAGGACCAGCTGGCCCTTTACCAGATCGGCCTCTTACATGACCCCCGCTACGGACCGAAAGAGAAGATCAAGCTGATCTGGCACTTCGTGGCTTTCGAGGAAGACCAAGTGGTGGGGGAAAGAAACAGCAAGGAAATCGAGTGGCTCAAGCAGAAATATGTTTCCAAGATCAAGACGGTCGAAAGCGCCAAGGATTATCCGACCAAGCCCAGCGCTCTTTGCCCCTGGTGCGAGTACCTGCCCCTTTGCGCGGAGGGAAAGAAATCCGTGGAGGACCGGAAAAAGAGGAAAGAGGAGGCAAAGGAAAACAAGCTTCAAGCTTCCGCCCCGCCAATCAAAGCCGTACCAGTTGTTGCTGAATCCCCAGTGCCCGATGCTGTGCCCGTCGCGGCATCTAAAGAGGCAGTCGCTCCAGCGGCCGCTACTCCAAAACCTCGTAAGAGACGCTCATCCCTCGCCTCTGTCTCCCCCGACCAACTTCCCCTGTTTTAAGACATTTTCCAGGGGCTATAAGGAAACGCATTCACGTGCTTTTTTTAAATAAAATGAGTGCGGAGATATTGTCTACGGCTGGGAAACCATCGCACCGCAGCGATGGTTCGTTGCCGCCCCCGGCTTCATGCAGGGATCGTGGACAAGAAAAACACATTAATATGTACGGAATAATACCGTACATATGGTATATTGAAAGCGGAGGGTATGACCATGTCAAAAGCTCTAAAAACCAAAGAAGAACGCATCGAACTGAGGGTGCGACCCCAAGATAAGCGATTGCTGGAAAAAGCCGCTCAAGCCCAAGGTTTGAGCCTTAGTTCTTATCTCGTGACGAGATCCCTGCATGCGGCGCAGGAAGACGCGATCCCGGTTAAAACCTATGTTCCGGCCAAACGAGACGTGGACTTGTTCCTGCGGCTCCTGGAAACCCCTCCTATGCCGAACGAAAAACTTAAAGCGGCCGCGCGGCGTTACCAAAAAGAAATGTCCTGAACCCTTTTTATGCCAGGCCCGAAATGGAAGATTGTAGCCATCGCGGAAAAGACGGAACTTCAGTCTTTTGACTGCGGCATTTTCGAACTCAATGATTACCTGAAAAGATACGCGGGACAGAACCACCGCAATGGTTTGGGCAGCACTTACGTCCTCGTGCCTGCCGGCGGAGATCCGGTTGCCGCCGGTTATCACACCTTGAGTATGGCTCAAGTGGAATTGCGTTCACTTCCTGAATCCCACCGAAAAAACCTCCCGAGGTACCCGGTTCCCGCGGTGCGATTGGGCCGCCTTGCCGTTGACCTTAAATGGCAAAGAACCGGGTTGGGGGAGATTTTGTTGATGGATGCTATCCGCAGGTCCATTGCTGCCGTTCAATCAGTGGCCGCGAAGTACATGATTGTGGACGCTAAGAACAAAAAGGCTGAGGAATTTTACCTGCGGTACGGTTTTCATCCCTTTGAGGGCGGTTCGCACTCATTAGTTGCTGCAATTGACACATTAAAAGAGCTTTTTAAATAGAAAATTATTGTCCGCGAAGGGGACCCATCGTGGAGTGCGCCAAGAAGCTTGGACAAGGAGGAAGTGAAATAACTGAAACTTTGTAATGGAACCCAGCAGGTAAACAATCCTGTCCGACAAAGCTGGCCAGCAGTCGGAACCGAGTTTTGTGCGAGCCAACGGGTAACTGTTGCCGCAAAGCGTAAACAGGGAGTGCACAGGCCGTGTGATTGAGCCTCGAAAAGGGAATTGTGGAAGCCGACGTCGTTCCACGAACGGAAGGCAAAACCTGAGAGACCGAAGCAAGGCCGGGTCCTCAAGTCCACCGCGGTCGTAGAGCAGGGCATGTGCACATGGGGGTTCCCCAGGAACTTGGGAAGTCTTGATGTCCCCGCAAAATAAACACGGTTGGGGAAGCCGTGACCCAATAACCCCGGTCAGAAGAAGGCAACGTTTCGTCACTTCTGGAGCGAAAAAGGAAACGTCGTAGTGGTATCCCGGAAGGTGAACACAATAAACCTTCGAAAGAAAAGGACATCAAGAATTCGGAGAATTTTGATTTTTTTTAATAAAACGTCATAAATTAATTTTTAATGCCTCTCCAAACGGTACCTGTTGAAATAAAGGAATACAGGAGTATACTCATTGTTGGAGGGGCAAATTATGAACTACCAACGGATGAAGGGGATTGAGATTTTCAAGGAAATCGATACAGAAGAAAAGGCACGTCAATGGGTGTGGAAGAGCCGTTTTGCCGGAAAAGACTTTGTTTGCCCACAATGTGAAGGAGAAAGTTTCTGGCAACACAAAAACCGCCCCGAAGTGCGGGAATGTGACTATTGTCGAAAGCAAATACGGCTTCGAGCCGGAACGATCTTCCGGAAATCCAAGATCCCAATCTTAACCTGGTTGAGGATGATTGGATTGGTGATGCAAGGGAAAAGGGGCATTTCAGCCCTGGAACTTCAGCGGCAATTGGGAATGCCCTCCTACGATACCGTTTGGAGGATGTTGCATAAGATTCGGGAAAGTCTTCGACAAAGGGATGAAAATTACCAACTCAAGGAAATCATTGAGTTGGATGGGGCTGTATTCGGCAAGAGAGAAAAGGAAAACCAGGCTGAAGTGCTGGTGGCGGTTGAAAGCAAAGAATGGATAGATGAGAAAGGGCGCAAAAAAGAGAAAGCGGGTTTTGCAAAGATAAAGGTGACCGCAGAAACCAAGTGGGAAGCCCAAGCATTCGTCGATCAAGCAATCCAGAAAGGCGCCATGATAAACACGGATGCCAGTCCCAGCTTGAGAAACTTGGAAAACGTGGATGTGGAGTACCAGGTAACAGCCAATGACCCAGTGGTGTTAAATCACTGGTTACCTTGGGTCCACCGATTCATTTCCAACGCCAAGGCTTGGATCCTAGGAACCCATCATGGAGTCAACGTGAAATATCTGCCTGGATACTTGAGCGAATATACTTATCGGTTCAATCGTCGCCATGACCCAGATTCCTTATTTCACCGGGCCTTAACCGCTTGCGCTTTGGCAAAACCCATTACTGCGCAAGCGTTGTTCGGATAGGCATGTAATTTTTTATGCTTATGCACAAAGTGACCGTGCTGTAATGGGTTTTGCTAAGGCACATGCGGTCAAAGCACGGTGAAATAAGGAATCGGGATCATGACGACGGTTGAACCGATAGGCATATTCACTTAGATACCGGCCTAAATACTTAGCATCAACGCCATGATGAGTTCCAATGATCCAGGCCTTGGCGTTGGAAATGAACCGGTGTACCCAGGGCAACCAACTTTCCAACTCTTTCGGGTCATTGGCCATCACCCGGTAGTCTGCCTCCACTCCTTTGAGTTCACGCAAGGCTGGCGAAGCATCTGTGTTGAGGAAAGAGCCTTTTTCCATAGTCTGATTCACGAATTCCTGGCTCTCCCACTTGGTTTCCATAGCTACCTTCACCTTGGCAAAACCCGCTTTTTCCTTCTTGCAACCATTCTCATCCACCCATTCCTTGCTTTCCACCGCCACCAAGACTTCCACTTGGTTTTCCTTGGCCTTTTTCCCAAAAACCGCCCCATCCAACTCAATGACGCCCTTTAGAGTATAGCTTTCGTCCTTTTGCCTAAGACCTTCCCGGATCTTATGCAATAGAAGCCATGCCGAATGATCCGAAAGATTTAAATGCCGCTTCAGTTCCAGGGCCGAAATACCCCGTTTGCCCTGCATCATCAAACTGATGGCCCTGACCCAGGTTAAAAGAGGCAGCTTGGAGCTTTCAAAAATCGTCCCGGCGCGAAGCCGAAGACGTTTCCGGCAATAGTCACATTCCCTCACTTCAGGCTTGGCCTGGTGTTGCCAGAAGCTTTCGCCCTCACATTGGGGACAAACAAAGTCTTTCCCGCCGAAACGGCATCTCCACACCCATTGGCGGGCTTCTTCTTCCGTGTGGATTTTCCTCAGAATTTTAATGCTTTTCATCCGCTGGTAGCTCATGTACCACCTCCCGTAGCGGACAGTATACCTATGTATTCCTTTATTTCAAGGGTCACTTAATACAGAAGCATGTAATTTTTTTGTTGCATTTACCTGCACATGGCTGTCGCAAAAAGGATGGTGTGCAACCAATTTACAAAGACTTAAATATTTTATTACTCTTTACATAAGTATAATGCTGGCTTCGTGGATTTTGCCGGGAATAATCTTTTTCACAATCTAATAAAGCGGGCGGGGAGGCGGTTTATGTTGTTAAAGAAAAATTCGGCTTGGTTTATCGGCGCGGCGTTCGTTTTCATCCTGAGCCCGGTACTTTTTATTTCCTGCGGCAAAGCCCTGAGCCCCTCGGCGGCTCCGGGGCCGGTGACGGTGGTCGAAGTCGTGCCCACGGTTATCGGCACCCCAACCCCAATACCAGGAATGACCTGGACGGCCCGCAACCTCCCCAGTTCACAGTTATGGTACTCAGTGGCCTACGGGAACGGGGTTTTTGTGGCGGTTGTTTATAATAGCTCGGTGGCGGCGACCTCGCCGGACGGGATCACCTGGACGCCCCGCACCCTTCCCAGTACACAGGGCTGGCAGTCAGTGACCTACGGGAACGGGGTTTTTGTGGCGGTTGCTTATAATAGCTCGGTGGCGGCGACCTCGCCGGACGGGATCACATGGACGGCCCGCACCTTTCCCAGTTCACAGAACTGGTTTACAGTGACCTACGGCACGAATGGGGTGTTTGTGGCGGTTGCTTATAATAGCGCGGTTGCGGCGACATCGTTGGACGGTATCACATGGACGCAACGCGCCCTCTCCAGTTCACAGTCCTGGTTTTCAGTGACCTACGGGAACGGGGTTTTTGTGGCGGTTGCTTTTAATAGCGCGGTGGCGGCGACATCGCCGGACGGGATCACATGGACGCAACGCATCCTCCCCAGTGCACAGTTATGGGACTCAGTGACCTATGGGAATGGGGTGTTCGTGGCGGTTACTGAAAGTACGGTGGCGGCGACATCACCGGACGGGATCACATGGACGGCCCAAACCCTCCCCAGTACACAGGACTGGTGGTCAGTGACCTACGGGAATGGGGTGTTCGCGGCGGTTGTTTGGGGTAGCGCGGTGGCGGCGACATCGCCGAACGGGATCGATTGGACTGCCCGCATCCTCCCCAGTTCGCAGGGTTGGTACTCAGTGACCTACGGGAATGGGGAGTTTGTGGCGGTTCCTTCTGGCGGCGCGGTGGCGGCGACATCCTGGTGATCATTAAAACAACAACGGTCAAAGTAACTACCCCTTTTTTGATAGGCGGGACCCATTATAAAAGGAGCAACTGGATGAGACATTTACCTGAAGTGGTTGGGCATAAGACCCCATTTCTTGCTTTGATCCTCACCATGGCCCTGGCCTTATCTTTCACTCCCGGGGCCTGGGCGAAAAAGGCCGCCCCCGCGTCTGAGGCGACGGCCATAGCGTCGGATAGCGCCACCCCGGCCGCGGACACGGCCCCTTCACCCAGCGACTGGTATTTGGGGTTCGGCACCGGCGTGGACCTGCCTGGTTCCAACTGGGATACGGATTTTCAAGCGGGCGGTGGAGCACAAGCCTTCCTGGGTTACCGGCTGGGCAAGGACTGGGCCGCGCAGTTGGACGTGGAACAATGGTATTTCATGGGCGGGGCAAACGCCCTGAACAACCTGCGGGCCTTGTTGGAACTCAAATACACCTTCGGGGGCAAGGGCCTGCAGCCTTACATCGTGGCGGGGGCTGGGACGGTTTTCCAATCCATTTACCCCTCGGGTGACAATACCGCCAACTTTGACGCCTTGGGCGGGCTGGGCATCCAGGCCGACCTGGGCGGACAAAGCCACTTTTACCTGGAAGCCAAGTACAACTTCATCATGCCCCAGAGCGGTTCTTACAACGATGTGCCTATCACCGCGGGAGTGTGGGTGGGGCTGTAACCAAGAGCGGGAAGCCAAGCTGGTTCCCCTGCACATGGCTGTCGCAAAAAGGATGGTGTGCAACATATTATGGTTCATCTCAAGGCGATAGTTCATCACCGAGTAATAATTGCGTTATTGGTGGCAGCGGGGGTTCAACATTTGATCAAATAACGTCTGGTGCCACCGCTAGTGCAATAGCAGCTGGATTTGGGGGCCCTTATAGATGAAAAATATTTTGAAACACAATTTAAAAATAAAAAATAAGGGAAATAAAAATTTAATATTTTTATATTATTGTTTTGCATATCCATGCATTCAATTTCTGGTCAAATGAAACTTAAGTTGAGAAATGGTTGTCCGCGACATGGAGGCGTTTACGAGAACTTTGTTCTTCTTATTGGTTCTCGGGCTGGGGTTCATTCTTCAAAGTTGCTCGAATCCATCCGCGCCGGTAAATCCCTCCAATGGCCTTGCACGAACCCCTCCCATGGGATGGAATTCTTGGAATACCTTCATGGGTGGGGTGAGCGATTCCCTGCTTCGGCAGGTCGCCGACGCCATGGTCACCAACGGCATGAGGGACGCGGGATACCAGTACATTAACATTGATGATGGATGGGCCCTCCCCCATCGGCTCAATGGGCATCTTCAGCCTGATTCCGTCAAATTCTCAGGTGGTTTCAAGGCTGTAGCCGATTATCTCCACGCACGGGGTTTTAAATTCGGGATTTATTCGGATCGCGGCACCATGACCTGCATGAAGAAGAGTCCTGGTTCCTATGAGAATGAAACAACAGATGCCAATGATTTCGCCGCATGGGGCGTGGATTATGTGAAATACGACAACTGCAACCCAGCTTTGTTGACTTCCCAGGAAGGGGATTACCGGCGCATGCGGGACGCCCTCGCGGCCACAGGGCGCCCCATCGTGTTCAGCATCTGCGCCTGGGGGTTCAAGGATTGGATGCCGGAGCTGGGAAACCTGTGGCGCACGTCGGGCGACATCAGCGATCGCTGGGACAGGATCGTGGATATCATCGACCAAAACGAGAGGTCGGCTTCCATCGCGGAACCTGGAAAATGGAACGACCCGGATATGCTGGTGGTGGGTTGTTACAACGTCCCGGATTTTCAGCATAATCCCGCGTGTTTGGGCTGTTCGGCTTTGGTGGGAAACAAGGGTTTAACGAATGAGGAAACCTGTTCCCATTTCAGCATGTGGGCCATGATGGCGGCGCCCCTCATCGCCGGCAATGACGTGCGCAAGATGCCGGAGAAGATCAGGGAAATCCTTCTCAACAAGGAAGTCATCGCGGTAGACCAGGATCTTTTCGGAAGGCAGTGCGTCAAAATGCGGGACGATGGAAAAGGATTATGCGTTTATTCCAAGGTGCTGGATGGGATCAACGCGCGCGCGGTGGCGCTTTTCAACCGGTCTGACAAGGACGACACCATTACGGCCAATTGGAGGGATATCGGAGTCGCTGGAAGCATGGCGAAAGTCCGCGATCTTTGGCAGCACAAGGATATGGGAACTTTTGAGGGAGACTATAGGGCTTTCGTCCCCTCCCACGGGGTAGTTTTGTTGAAAGTGGTTGGTCTTTCTCACAAATAAAAACCCCCATTTACCATTGGGTAAATAGGGTTTTCTTTTAAAAGTTTTTAATGAACGGTTGTTTTAGACCCCGTATGCCATTTCCTCTTCCGTGGCGGCTGGGGCCGTGCGCTCCTCTGGCTGCGGCGGGAAGATCTGGGACGCGTGGCTGTTGACGATCTCGTCCAAGCCGACGATGCGGTCCGCGATTCTTATCATTTCCCGGCTCTGGGCGTCGGGGAAGATGGCCAATTCCACGTGCTTGCCCAGCTCCTTCACCAGTCCCATGGCGGGGGAGAAGTCCTGGTCCTCGGTCACCACGATGGCCGTGTCGAAGAAGTCGCGCGCGGCGTAAAACACCATGTCGGCCGCCATGCGGACGTCCACTCCTTTTTCCATGCGGTGTCCCTCGCGGTTCTGGATGATCCGGCCCAGGCGCAGTTCCAAGTAAGGGGTCCGGTCCAGGGAATCGAAGAAGGACTGCTGGCTCTTGGCCTTGTCGGAGAAATGGGTGCTGTCGAACACGGCGTTGTAATAGTAGGTGCGGATGAGATTCCGCTTTTCACCCGTGAGGGCCGAGGCGAACTGGAAATAGTCCACCCTGGTCATTTTGTTGTTCCGCTTCAAGGCGAAATAAAGATTGCTGCCGTCGATAAAGACACATACACGTTCCATTTTTTACCTCTTTCATATTAGGGGCGACCGATAGGTTTACCCAGATTTAAGATTAAACTACACATCTTCAAAATCGACATCAAGGGGGGAAATAGATATTTTTAAACGGCAGGGGACAAATATATTGAGGAAAACAAGGTAGTTTCCAAATGAAAGGAAGGCCGAATCATTTAAATTTGCCGGGATTTTCTTGGCGATAAAGATCCAGGTAATGAAAGGCCGCCACCACCAAGGCATGCTGGATCCTGCCGTCCCGGATCATTTCTGGAATCTCCTTCAGGTCCACCTTCCGCACTTCCAGCTCCTCGGCCTCATCCAATTTAAGGGCGGAAGTTTGCTTGGCCCCCAGGGCCAGGAAAAAGTGGCAGGTGTTGTCCAAAATAGCCGGGTTGGGCCGGACCACGCCCAACAGGTGCCATTCGGGCGCCTCGTGGCCTGTTTCCTCCAAAAGCTCCCTCCGGGCGGCCTGTTCCGGCATCTTGTCTCCCGGGTCCAAGGCTCCACCCGGTATTTCCAGGCTGATCTCCCTGGTTCCATGGCGGAACTGGGAGACGAGCACCACTTTATTGTCCTCCGTAATGGCCACGACATTGGTCCAGGAGCGGGTGGATAACACGTAAAAAGGATGTGTTTTCCCGGTGGTGGGGGAGGCGCTTTGCTGGGTGAGGATTTTGAAAAATCCGCAGTCATAAGCCGTCTTCTCTTCCAGTTTTTTCCAGGGCTTGATCATTTTTTATTTTTCTTCGCTGGGCGGGATTTCTTTTTCCTCACGTGTTTTTTGACTTTTTTGCCCGCTGTTTTCTTTCGGGGCGGTCGACTCGCCTTCCCTTTGGGCGCTTTTGGGGAATCCAGCTTAAACCCAGAAAGAAGCACCGCGTGGATTCCATCCAGGGAGGAAACTTTTTTTACCGGTAGTCCGAAATTTTTTAGATATAGCTTCTCCGCTTTTTTCACCTCGGCGTTTTTCAAAACCGGGCCGACCCCCGCGGCGCAATTCAAATCGGCCTGCCGGAGGTTGCGGATTCCCGGGATGGAGGTGGAAACCTCTGGATAGGCTAAAGTCCACTTCAAGGCCGCTTCCGCCAAGGGGCGGGAGGCGTTTTTGAGGAATTTCAATTTATCCAACTTCAATAAAGTGGTTTTCAGGTTTTCGCCCATGTAAAGGTTGCGGCGGTGGTCATCCCCCACGAAACGCGTGTGGGCGGTGAATTTTCCAGTCAAGGCCCCGAAAGCCATGGGCACACGGGCTATGATTCCCGTCCCGTATTGTTTGGCCAGGGGAAAAAGCTTCCAGAGGGGGTCCTGGTAGAGAAGGTTGAAAAAGACCTGGAGAGTATCCACCTGCCTCCAGCGGATGAGGTCATTGGCTTCCTCCGGCCCCTTATCCCTCAGGGAGATCCCGAAAGCCCGGATCTTGCCTTCTTTTTTAAGCTTGGCGATCCCCTCAAGAAGAGGTTCCGCTTGGGAATTCCATTCCCCCATCCAGGTATGCAGTTGTAAAACGTCCAGGCAGTCGAGTCCAAGGTTCCCCAGGGATTTCTCCACGGAGGCGCAGACCCAATCAGGGGGAAAGGCCTGCTCCAGGGAGGTTCCTGGCTTGTTGTCCCACTGCCAGTTCTTGGGGGGAACCTTGGTGGCCACGACCGGGTGTTCCCCCCGTTCCTTGAGGACGCCCCCGATAAGTCTCTCACTGTGGCCGTCGCCGTAAACCGCCGCGGTGTCGATGAAGTTGCAGCCCATGTCGAGGGCCTTGTGAAGGGCCAGCCTGGAGTCCTCATCGTCCTGGGGGCCCCACCAGGCGCCTCCGATAGCCCAAGCCCCGAAGCCGATTTCGCTTACCTTAAATCCGGTACTGCCAAGTGATCTGTAACGCATACATTCCCTCCTCTAACTTTCTTGACGATCCATGAATATTGTCAGCCCTCCCCGGAGGAAAGCAATAAGGCCGGGGAATATTAAGACTTGGGGGCTTTGGCGGGCGTCTTGAGGTGCAGGTAAACCTCCCGGTAGATGGCCAGAAAGGCCATGACGAGGGAAAGGATGATGGGTCCCAGGAAAATCCCCAGTAAACCGTAAACCTGCAAGCCGCCGATGGTGGTAAAGAACAACCAGAAAATAGGAAGCTTGGCCTCGTTGCCGATCAGCCAGGGCCTCATGATGTGGTCCACGATGGTGATGACGATTCCCCAGCAGGCCAGGCCCACCGCAGTGGCTGTCTGTCCCTGGTAGAAAAACCAGATACAAACGGGAATCCACACCGAGGCGGCTCCCAGGAAAGGAATGAAGGAGTTCACGAAGGCGACCAGCCCCAGAAGAATGGGCACGGGGGCGCCGGTAAAAAGAAAACCCATGCAGGCTAAGAACCCCTGCAGGAGGGCTGTGAGGAAGATGGCCCTGACTACCGCCGTGACCGTCACGGAAAAGGTGTGAACGACCTTTTCCCGGTGCTTCTTTTCCAGGGGAAGTGTCTCAATGGCCCTGAGGGCCAGGCGCGCCCCGTCGCGGAAAAAGAAGAATAAAGCCACCGCGGCGAACAAGACCTCCAGGATCACGCCGGCCAGGTTCTTGAAGAAATATGAGACCTTGTCCAGGACCATTTGGGAGAGACCCTGCAAGACACCGAGCAATTCCTTGCGCAGGACCCCTTCCGTCTGGCTGGGGTCCACCCCCCAGTTTTGAAGCCAGGAGTCCACGTGAACGGACTTCAATTTGTCCAGGAGCCACTGGCTTTTATCGTCCCATTGGGAGGAGGAAAGGAAGGCGTAGGCGCGGGGAAGCTCCCTTCCCATGTTGACCACCACGAAGGTACCCGGCCCGGCGAAAAAAGCGAGAACCAGGATCGTGATCAGCAGGGAAGCCAGGTTCCGGCGGTCGCCGGTCCAGGAGAGGACGCGGGAGTAGAGCGGGTAAAAGACCATAACCAGGATGGTGGCCCAGACAAACGCCCGGAGGAAGGGGTGTAAAATGGTCAGCAATAGGCTGAGAAGCCCAATGAGCAGGACGAAAAAGGCGATAACGAAAATGTTCTGCCTTGAGATTTTGAACTGCGAGGCCATAAGTTCTCCTTGAATTCGGCGCCCATTCTAGCAGGGGGCACGGCTTTTTTTCATACCTCAAATGGAGGGAAGGGCTGAAAAAGGTGTTTTTTTCAGCCCCGTCACGCGCATTTCCCTCTTTTTGCCCAAGGGCGGGGGATTTGTTAGAATGCGCTTTTTCCGGGAGAAGACCATGCCGAGCGAAAAAAATTCAATGCCCCAGGGGGGAGCGGAGTTCGCGGGAAGCCTTTACTGGTTCCTTTCCCTCCTGCCAGCCTTTATCGTCTTGTTTTTTTACCTCCCCGTCCTGCGCCATGAGTTGGTGCTCTGGGACGACCCGGTTTACATCACCGACAATCCCCATATCCGCTCCTTTCAGCTTTCCAACCTCCAATGGATGTGGACCACTTTTTACACGGGCAACTGGATCCCCCTGACCTGGATGTCCCTGGCCCTGGATTACAAATGGGCCGGGTTGAACCCCTGGGTCTATCACCTACACAACGTCCTCCTTCATTGCCTGAACACTATCCTGGTTTTTTTCTTGAGTTTGCGTCTGATCCAACCCGTATTGACGGGGGGACCTGCTCCTTCTGACGCGAAAGGCCGCTTCTACGAAAGCGCGGGAGCGGTCCTGGCATCCCTTCTGTTCGGGCTCCATCCCATCCACGTGGAATCCGTCGCTTGGGCCTCGGAACGAAAAGATGTCTTGTGCGCTTTTTTCTACCTGGCCAGCCTGCTGGTTTACCTGGATTACGCCTCCCGGAAGGAATCCAAGCCCTGGAAATTAAGGGCCAGTTTTTGTTTGTTCCTGCTGGCCTTGATGTCCAAGCCCATGGCCATGTCGCTTCCGCTGGTGCTCTTGATCCTGGACGCCTGGCCCTTGGGCCGGTACCGGCTGGGCCTTGCCAGATTATTGAGGGAAAAAATCCTTTTCCTGGCGGCCGGCGCCGCCTTGGTCGCCTTGACGATCCTGGCCCAATACCAATCCTCCGCCCTGATCAACCTTCAAAAATTCTCACCCGTCGACCGGATCATGAACTCCTTCCACTCGCTGAGTTTTTACCTCGTCAAGATGGCCGTTCCCTGGCACCTGACACCCTTTTATCCGATTAGCGAGAATCAGGACCCCTTCTCGCTGGCCAACCTCCTGTCGGCTTTATTGATCCTGGGAATCTCGGCGGTTTGTTTTGCGCTCCGAAAGGAGAAACCCTACCTGGCCGCGGCCTGGGTCTATTACATCCTCACGGAAATCCCGGTCCTGGGCCTTGTCCAGGCGGGAATGCAGGCCGCCGCGGACCGATATACTTATCTGCCCAGCCTGGGGTTGTTCATCCTGGTTTCAGGCTTCCTGGCTTATCTTTTCTCGAAAAAACCGGATCAACTTATGTTTCTTTCCCTGTTACTAGCGGGAGCGCTTGGAGCGGGAACCCTCCGGCAGATGGGGGTCTGGGAGAATTCCATCAACCTTTGGCGGGATGTGGCCAGGGTGAACCCCGATGTCGCCTTGGTTCACGCGGATCTCGCCAGGACTTACGCGAAAGCCGGCCGGGTGGCGGACGCCCTGATGGAATACGACCGGGCCCTCGCGATTCCCCCGCCGGACCCCCTTTACCACGACGAGAAGGGAACGATCCTCTCGAATCTTCACAGTCACAAAGAGGCCGTGATGGAGTTCCAGCAGGCTATCTCGCTTTACAACGGGAATGTCCCGTCCGATCTTTACCACCGCCTCTGGTATTCCTTGGAGGCCCAGGGAAAGCACCAGGAGGCCCTGCGGGCGCTTCAGGTTTTGCTCAATACCAACCCAAGTTATTCCAAAGCTTACAGCGACCTGGGAGTCACTTATTGGAACTTGAAAAGATTCAAGGAATCGGAAGAAGCTTTGAAGACAGCCTGTTCGCTGGACCCCTTCAACCCGGAATACCTGGACAGCCTGGGTTCCTATTACCATAAGCGCAAAAACATCAAGGAGGCCCTCGTTTGGTACAAGAAGGGGCTCATGATTTCCCCGAATGAGGCTGTTTTTTACCTGAGATTGGGGAACCTCTACGAGGAGCAGGGAAATTTTTGGGATTCGCTCAAGATGTACCAATCGGCCGATAAAATCCAGCCGGGCAACGCGGGCCTCCAGCAAAAAATCAACGAGGTTCTCGCGAAAGCCGGGAATAAAGGAGAAGCGAAATGAGGAATTTTAACGGGATGGAAATCTATGAAAATCTCGGGGAGATCGCCAACCCCAGCCACTCCTGCCTGGTGGTCTGGGACGTCCAAAACGGCCTCGTGGACCGGATTTTCAACAAGGAAATTTTCCTGGAGAAATTGAAAAAGGTGGTGGAAACCCTCCGAGGGAAAATGCCGGTGGTTTATACCCTCATCACTCCCCCGCCCCAGGGATTCCAGTCCTCCTGGGCTGTCTACTCGATGATGAAGCGGTACCGGGTGGATGACCCGGCCAAACTGCCGGTCTTCATGGCGCCGGGGTCAAGGGACCGCGAGGTGGCCCCCACCGTGGCACCTCAACCTGGCGACGTGACGCTGGAAAAACCCACGGCCAATATCTTCCTGGGCACGAACTTCGAGGCCATGATGCGAAACCGGGGCATCAAGACCCTGCTCTTCACCGGCATCGCGACCGAAATCGGGGTGGAAGCCTCGGCCCGCGACGCGGCCGCCAGGGGTTTCTATCCGGTCGTGATTTCCGACTGTGTGTCGTCCATGGACAAGGAAGCCCACGAGAGATCCCTTTTGAACATGGCGAGGATGTTCATCGTGGAGGATTCCGCGGCGATCCTGAAAACCCTGGGATAAGGAAGAACGCCTTTATCGGTTATAAAAACAACGGTCCACCCAAGGCGGACCGTGCTAAGATTCATCCATGAACGACCAGATTGAATTGATTAAACTCGTTACCGGCCAGCTCGAGAAAGCCGGAATACCCTACATGATCACGGGCTCCTCGGCATTGGACTTTTACGCCCAACCCCGGATGACCCGCGATATCGACCTCGTGGTGGAATTAAAGCCATCAGATGCCCGGCTTTTGTTCGAGACATTTTCCTCGGATTTTTACCTGGACGAAAGCGCGATCCAAAAGGCAATTCAACAGCAATCCATGTTCAATGCCATACACAACACCTGGATGATCAAAGTGGATTTTATCGTTCGGAAGAACACCGAGTACCGGAAGGTTGAATTCAACCGGAGGCAGCCCATTGCTTTGAAGGATGGGACGAGGATTTTTGTCACATCCCCGGAAGACTTGATTCTTTCCAAATTGGTTTGGTCAAAAGATTCGGGCTCCGAAGTCCAAAGGCGGGACATCCGCAGTCTTTTGTCTTTATCGCCCAAATTGGATGACGAATACCTGCATAAATGGGCCATTGTGCTCGGTGTTCACGCGTTGCTTCAGGAGTTGAAACCTTGACGGATACCTCCCCGGATATGGAAGCCCTTTACTTGGAAATGTGGAAAAAAGTCCCCCCCGCCGAGCGCCTGCGGATGGGCTGTGAGATGTTTACCGCGGCCAAGGAACTGGCCATGGCTGGGATCCAGCGGGAAATGGGCCGGGACGATCCCCGGGAAATGCGCCGGCGGCTTTTCACGCGTTTTTACGGGACCGACTTTACCCCGGAAGAAACCCAGCGGATTTTCCTGCACTTAGATAAAACATTTGTTGGTGAATAAAAAGCGCAATATCTAAGTGATATAAAAGTCGTGAATCAACGCTTCTCGACGGGCAATGACGATGATTATTCGGAAAGCCATCTTATCGGACGCCCCCCAGATGGGGAAAGTCCATGTGGAAAGCTGGAAAACCACCTATCGGGGGATCGTTTCCGACGCCTATTTGGAAGGCATGAACCCCCAAACCAGCGCCAAGAGGTTCGAGGACGACATGACCGGCGGTTCCAAGAGCCGATTTTTCTACGTGGCGGAAGAGGAAAAAGAGGTGGTTGGGTTTATCGTCGGGGGCGCGCAACGCAAAAACCCGGAACCAGGCACGGGGGAACTTTACGCCATTTACCTGCTCAAGGAATTCCAAGGTAGGGGGATCGGCCGGAAATTGTTCGATGTCTGCGTTAAAAACCTGTTGGAAATGGGGTTCCATAAAATGGTCGTTTATGTTTTCGCCGAGAATCCCTACCGCAGGTTTTACGAGTCCACCGGCGGCGTCCTGGAACCCTATGACGGTGAATTAGAAATCGGGGGAAAGATTTTCAAACCTGTGAAATATGCCTGGAATTTGAGCGACAACTAAAACTTTTATATCGTCCTGAAAAAACCGGTTTCATCCAATCGTCATAACAACCTTGAATTAAAGTTGAATGACAGTTTACTTGGCCCCTTGAATGGCGGAAGATAATTGTCCGCGCCGCCTTTAATCCCTTGCGTCCGCGAGGTCAATTTAATTTTCTCCGATAACTTGCAAACTTCTTCCAGAGGACGGCCGAGTTCTTAAATGAGAAAGGGCCTGAAAACGAAATTCCCTTTGAAGTTTTCAATACTATTGATTCTTTTCACCTTGATCCTGAGTCCCTTAGAAGTCCGGAGGGCCGGGGCGCAATGCATGCCGACCACGGGACAGATTTGGGTCTCCGGAGACGACATCACCATGGTTTGGGTGAACGGGGTTTACGTGGGGTCGGTCTCCTTCTGCGGCAACGGGTGCACCCCATCAGGGCCCTTGACATTGCCCCCGGAGGCCCTCACGGGACCAGGATTGACCCTGGCGGTGGAAACCATCAATAACAACCCCGTACAGGTTTTCAGTTCCTGGGCCTTGGATTTTACCTGTCAGGGCGGAGGGGACGTGGTGACTACCAGCGAAAATCCCGCAGCTCCGGGACTCTCCCTTTATTGGGATCCCAATGGGGGGACTACCTGCGTCGGGGACTCGCCTCCTCCCCTGGACGGCGGCAATAACGATTGGACCTCGGTAAGTTACAGTCCGCCCGCGGGATATTTCGATCAAACCGGAGTCGTCGTCACCGGCTCAACCTACGCTCATCGCATTACTAATCCCTCCACGGGCGTTACTATTGTCCCTATTTCCTACAGCGCCGCTGCCACCGCTGAATATTGCGGTATCCTTTACTGGCGTCAGGTGATTACCCTTCCCACTCCCCTTCCCACGGCGACTTCCACTCCCACTTCCACCCCGACCGACACCATTACCCCTACTCCCACCGCCACTCCCACCAATACCCGTACTCCCACTTACACCTTTACATCCACCTGGACACCCACCCTGACCAAGACACCCACGCCCACCAAGACCCCGACCTTCTCCCGGACCCCTACATTCACCCTTACCTGGACCTACTCACCCACTATTACGAATACCCCCACTGAAACCGGAACGCCTACGCAGACTTTCACCCCCACTTCCACTTTTACGCTCACCAACACAGCCACGCCTTGCGGCTGGCCGGGAAACACCTGCACCCCTACCGCCACCCCGCAAATAGCTTTTACCGTATCAAAAAATCTTCTCCTTCCGGCGCAGGGGCCTGTTTCCATCTTTGTGGCCTACCCGAGCTATCCTGGCAATTACGGCTTTTGGATCTACAACTCAGCGGGGGAAAGGGTGAAAACGCTGGATGAGCAATACCTCAACGCCCCGATCGCCCGCTCCTACACCTGGGATGGGACCAATGCCTACGGAGATTCCTGCGCCAGCGGAGTCTATATTCTCTACCTCGCCGAGCCTTTTCAGACTCAAATGAGGCGGATTCTCCTGGTTCGTTGAAGTTGGGGCCGGGCAGGAAGAAAAGTACCTTTCAATTAATGAGGGAAATGGATGGAAAAACAACCTGGTTTAAGGGAAACTGAGACCGGCCCAACCCCCCATTCCCCAGTAAATAAACCAGAAAAGGAAATCATGGAAAGTTTTCAAGAGTTGAATCTGCCTGCTTTTTTGACATCGTCCCTCCAGAGAATGAAATTCACCAAGCCCATGCCGGTCCAGGCCCAGGCTATTCCCGCGGCGCTTTTAGGCAGGGACGTGGTGGCTTCCGCCCAGACGGGAACCGGAAAGACTGCGGCTTTCGGCATCCCCCTTCTGGCTTACTTGGACGCCAAGCAGGACCGCTGCGCCCTCGTACTGACGCCCACTCGGGAATTGGCCATCCAGGTTTCCGGGGTCCTCAGGAATCTTTCCGGCGGGAACCCCGCGGGCATATCGGCCCTGCTGATCGGTGGCGACGCGATGGGCCCCCAGCTTTCCGCGCTCGCGCGCAAACCCCGGCTTATCATCGGAACCCCCGGTCGCATCATCGACCACTTGAAACGCGGCACCCTTTCCCTGGCCCGCGTCGGGATCCTGGTCCTGGATGAGGCGGACCGGATGCTGGATATGGGATTCGAGCCTCAGCTGGAGGAAATCCGCGGAAAACTTTCCCCCGACCGCCAGACGCTCCTTTTCTCGGCCACCATTCCCCCGGATATCAAGTCCATGGCTTCCCGTTATTTGAAGGATCCCGTCAGGATCGAAGTGGGATCCAGCACCCAGCCTGTCTCCACCATCGCCCAAAGGGTGCTTTACACCCTTGAATCCGCAAAAGACCGGGAGCTCGCGGCGGAATTGAACGCGCGGGAGGGATCAGTCCTGGTTTTCGCCAGGACCCAAAGGCGGGTAGACCGGATCCTGACTCGCCTCAAGGACCAGGGTTTCAAGGCCACGAGGGTCCACGGGGGGCGCAGCCAATCCCAGAGAAGGCAGGCCATGGATCATTTCCGCGAGGGCCGTTACCGGGTCCTGGTGGCAACCGACTTGGCCGCGCGGGGGCTGGACATCCACCATATCGCGCACGTGATCAATTACGACCTGCCCCGCAACCCGGAGGACTACATTCACCGGGTGGGGCGGACCGCCCGTGCCGGGGCCGAGGGGTCTTCCCTTTGTTTTTTAACCGGGGAAGACAACGCTCTTTGGGAAAGAATCCTGAAATTGATGAAAGTGCCGAGAAACACTATTCAAACCCAGCCATCCCGCGCGAAGGACGCGCCGCCAGCGGCATCTGCGTCCCATCCCGCCGCCCCTTCGAGGCCGTCCGTTCCGCGCGGTGATTTTCGGAGCCAACCTAGACAACAGGGCCGCGAGGGAAGGCCGGGAGGGTTTGCGGGAGGTAACCGGGGCCGGCCCGGGGCGGGGCCAGGACGATTGGAAAATTCCGATCCGAACCGCAGGCGGGAGGAATTCCGGCCCCACCGGCGTCCCGCGCCTTTCCAAGATACGCGCCGGGAGAACCAGGGACGGCCCTGGGATCGCTTCAAGCCGAAAAGGACCTTTGACCCGGCTAGGAGCGGAAATTTCAACGGCCCCAGGCCGAATCCAGACAGGAACCGCAACCGCTACGACCGGGCTGAAATCCCGGGGGGGCACGCTCCCAAGCCTTGGCAAAAAGACCGCATTCCAAAGGAACGCCATCCTGACGGACGCCACCAGCGGCGTTCAGACCAGCATTACCGGAAATTCGGGGAAGCGCGTCCCGGAGCCGAGAGGCAAACCTTCATTTATCATGGACCTGAAAAGGGCCCCAACTCCCCTTCGGGCGGGGGAGCGCCGTTGGATGACCGCCAGCCGACCAAGCCTTTCCGGGAAAATTGGGAGCGCAAACCCGAGGGTTTCTTCCCCAGGCGTCCCGGATTCAAGGGACGGCCAAGACAGGGGGGAAAGCCGGGCGGGGGTTTTCCCAGGAAAAGTCATCCCGGCTCATCCCACAAACCTTTTTTCCGCCAGGGACAGGGCCATGACCGCGATGGAAACAAGAGCCATTAAGGCCCGGTTGGGACTTCCTATCCGTTTAGGTTCATTTTCCTTAAAATACATTGGATGATTTTTTCTCCGCGGGTTTTTGATTGACCAATCCAGGGGATGGAGGACCTTTGGCTTTTTTATTCAGGCTTTTATTCAGCGCCTTGGCGGCTTATTTCTTTTTCGACAGGCTGCTTCTGCTGCCTACCGCGCTTTGCATCTGGCTGGCTTTCCACTTCTCAAAAATGCCCGCCCCGGTTTCTCCGTACCCACCTATATCGGGGGTATCTCCCAAGACCAACTGGCTTTTCCTTGCCGCGTCCGTTGTTTGCGGATGGTACGGAACCAGTCATTTCGTGTATGAGGCCCAATGGCTTTGGGGAAGCGTCCTTCAAGCCCTATCCCTGGGCCTGCTTTTCAAGGCGGTTCCGCCCCTGGAGCCTTTTTTGGAAAACGCTTCCGGATTCATAAAAAGTCCCCAAAGCCCGCAACCGGCGGCGAGTCTCCCCTTGAAACTAGGCCCGGCCAAGACTTCCAAACCTCTTCAACCTCAAATCACCGAGCAAACGGGAAAAATGTACCGGATAAAAGAGGGGATTATCTCTTGGGCCCGGGAAGGCTCCCTCTTTTTGGGACTGCTGGTTTTATCCTTCGTTCTATTCTGGCTCAACCTTCTCATCATCGCCCTTTTGGTTTGGGCGGCGGCCCTGGCGGCTTGGATTTACTTGAAAGTGAGGGGGAGTAAATTCCAGCCCCCCGCGCTTGAATCCGGACCCAGGGAGAAGATCCTGCTGGGACTAGTTCTTACCGTCAGCGTCCTGATCCGCTTTCCATTCCTTCACCGGAATTTCCTCGGTTTCAACCATGACGAGGCGGCCCAACTTTCCGCGGGAATCAGCATTTGGAAGGGGGAGAATCACAACCCCTACGATATCGTGTGGGGCCCCTGGTGCGCCCTGGGGCATTATTTTACCGCCGCGGCATTCAAGGTTTTCGGGCCGGGATTGGACACGGGTCGGATCATGCCCTGCCTATTCGCCGTGCTGTCAGTTTACGTATTTTTCCGGCTATGCCGGCTCTTCTTCAGCCAGGCTGTCTCCCTGGCTACGGCCTTCCTTTTCTCCATCAGCTGGTGGCACCTGTTCTGGAGTTTCGACATTTGGCTGAATACGTTTATTGTTTTCATTGAGCTGTGCGCCTTTTATTTCCTGGAGAAAGGTTTCCGGGAAGGACGGCCAGGCCGTTTCATCTGGGCTGGAATTTTCAGCGCCGTGTGCTTCATGTCTTATTTCCCCGGGAGGATGGTTCCGCTCATGGCGGGAGGGGCCTTGGCGGGTTGCGCGCTTTTTACCGGGGAAAAGGGAAAACTCCAAAAACATTTTTGGACGGGAGCCCTGGCATTGCTGGGTTTCCTTTGGATGGCTGGGCCCTTTCTCCACAGGGCTTACCTTGAGCCCGGAATGTTTTTCAGCCACCTCCAGGAGTTGAACATCATGAATGGCCCGGGAAAAGTGGGGCGGGCTCTTCTTGTTTTAGCCAGGCTCGGCTACACCTTTCTCGCCATCTTCTGGCCCAACTACGACAGCGACGACTGCTTCAACCAGCCCCACAATCCCCACCTGGATCCCTTCGCGGGTGTCCTATTCCTGATCGGATTCACGTCGATCGTCTCAGGTGGATGGCGCGGCCGTTTCAACTGGTACTGGATCTCGGGATTGTTTTTCAGCCTCTTGGCCAACGCCTACGCCTGCTCGGATCAGGATCCGACCCCCAATTATCTTTACTCCATCCGGCATTTTCTCTGCCTGCCTTTCGCGTTCCTGGCGGTGGCCAGGGGGCTGGTGGCCGCGGAGCAAGTATTCGCGGGATTGCGCCCACGCCTGGAACGCTGGCGCAACACAATCTTGGCTTTGGGTTTAATCTTCTCCACTTGTTTCAACGCGGTGATTTGCTTCTACAGTTTCCCGCATTGTCATGAGACCTGGAGCGTCTGGGGTATCCACCTGGATATTTCCAAGACCGTGAAAAGTTATTATCCCAGGTGCCAGGTGGTGGTGCCTGGCGATACCGATTCTCCCGTCCTGAGATTCTTGAGTCATTATGGAATGGAAATGAAGTTCACGGTCCTGCCGGATCAGCAGGAATTTCCCCTGCGCAATCCCGCCTCAAGGGATGTGGTCCTGATTTGCCAGGATGTAAGGCAAATCTGGAGGCCGGAAGTGGTGATGAAATGCTACCCGAACGCGGTTTGGACCCAGACGAGGAATCTTTGGAACGAGAAGTTCCTGAATATTTTCGAAATCCCATTGGAGGAGTACCGGAAGGCGCAAAAGGGGCTCGTGCCGGGTGTCCCGCTGGAATAACGGAATCTTAACCTTCCGCGTCCAAAGGCCGGTCCAGGCTGGAGTTTTCCATGGCTTCGGGGGCGACTTCACCCGGGCGGTTTTTATAGGCCTCCCTCAACGAATCGAAGACCCATTTGTTCAAACTTTCCAATTTTCCCTCGAACCAAGGGGCTGTGATAAAGGCCAGGACTCCCAAGGCCCAACCCCCGATGAAATCAGGGAAATAGTGGAAACCCAAATAAATCGTTGAAATCCAAACTCCCACCGCCAGGGGAGCCGCCCAAAACAGGGTTTTTTTATGGGATTCGGCCTGCCAGAGAAGCAGATAAACCACAAAAGCCGCATGCAGGCTCGGGAAGACATCCAAGTGGGACCCCATGTGGCCCACCACCCCGTTGGTCAGGGCGGGAATCCGGCCTGTTCCCAGCCAGTTCCAATCCCCCGGAAAGGCGTAGCGGGGCCCCTCAGCCGGGAAAGCCATATAGCCCAGGAATCCGCCCATGTAAATCAACAGGAGTCCGATCATGACACGTTCGAACAATTCAACGTGACGCAACCGGTAATAAAGGAAGAACAAGGCGAGCCAGGGAAAAACACCCAAGTATAAAAGGCAGAAAAAACCAGTCCAGGAGGGGCTCGCCAAATTCGCGCAGAGGCGGGAAGCGTCCAAACCCCAGATCCATTGTTCACAATCCCGGAAAGCCAAGTCGAAATGGGAGGAATGGACCAAGGGAACCAGGTACCTCATCAGGCCATAACAGAGGGCAACGGCCACCCAGGGCCCAAAACCCCGGAAGAAATGGAAGAAAGGTTTTTTCCCCCATCGGGAGAAGGTGAAGGCGAGCCAAATGGACCAGAGGGAAAGGTGGAACAAAGAAATGAGGAGGGTCTTGGTTGTTCCGGCCTGACTGGTGGGATAAACAGCCAGGGCGATAAAGGATAACCCCAATAAAATGAAGATCGCCAGCCATTCAGAGGGATAAAAACCGGAGCGGGAGGGGAATTCGAACCTCGGTGTTGAATGGTAGGTATTGGTTCTAGCGACCATTTAAAAGCCTCATTCGTAAATATTTAATATTTTCCGGGAAATTCGGAATGCGTAATAAATAACACCTCATATTATAGTTATGTAGTAGTCCATTCTTCCATAAAACCGTCATTTGAAAAGTAAAGCTCCCAGAGTTCATGTTGGCCTTTTCCCGCCTCATCCTGGTTTGTCTGTTGAAACTACGCTTGGATGATCCGGTTTCGGCGCGAGATCGTCCTCCTCCTCCCCTGAAATCCTGCGAATCCACAACCGGAAATCGTCCACGTAGCCGAAACTCGAGGGAATGATGATGAGCGTCAAGACCAAGGAACTAATGAGGCCCCCTTCCATCGCGATCCCCATCGATTGCCGGAATTTTCCAATCTCGGTCAGGGCCATCGCGACCGGAAGCATGCCCGCGATCAGCGCGAAAGTGGTCATGAGGATGGGACGGAGCCGCACCCGGCCAGCTGCCTTGAGGGCCTCGTCCCTGGGCATTCCCTTGCGCATCATTTGCAGGGTGTAGTCGATCAATAGGATGGAATTTTTCGTGACCAGGCCCATCAGCATAATGATGGCAATCATGCTGAAGAGGCTGAGGTTCACATAGGGAATGAACAAGCCCCCCGCGTAAAGGGCGGCCAAGGCCCCGATCATGGCCATAGGAATAGGCAGCATGATGGCAAATGGAAAGATGGGGGACTCGTAAAGGCTGGCGAGAATCATGTAGGTGAAGAGCATGGCCAGTCCCACGGCAATCGCCATGTTGACCAGCAGGTCATGGAAATCTTCGGCTTGGCCCACGAACTCGTAAGATACTCCCTTGGGCATCTGCATGCTCTGCAGGATTTTCTTCCCGTCCCGAAGGACGTTGCCCAGGCTTCCGCCCGGAGTCAGTTGGCCGGTAATCTGGATATACCGGGCCCGGTTCTCACGGTCGATCTCGGAGGGACCCTCGGTGGTGACAGGGTCGGCAATGTCGGAAAGCCGGACCAGGTTGCCGTTTTGGTTGGGCACCAGAACCTTCGGGAATTCCTTTTGGAGGTTCCTCTGGTCCTCCTGGAGCCGTACCCGGATGAAGTAATCCAATCCCCCCTGCCGGAACTTGGCCGGGGTGGCCCCTTCCACCTGGGTTCGGAGTTCCCCTCCCGCTTCCAATCCGGAAACCCCGAGGTTTTTCAGTTTGACGGGGTCCAGTTTGGCCTGGAACTCCGGCTTACCGCCGTTGAAGGTGGACTGCACGTCCGCCAGGCCGGGAATGCTCTTGACCTTTTCCACGACTTGAAGAGCATAAGGCGCCAGAACCGAGTAGTCCTCCCCGATCAGGTTCAAGGTGAAGGGAGCCTGGTTCATGATGGGATCATAGTCAGCCACCTGGGGACTCAATTCCTTGGTATAAGGCTCCAATTCCTTGCGGAGGATTTCCTTCAATCCGGCGGTGTCGATATGGCGCTGGTCAGCCGGCTTCATCAGGATATAAAGGTTCGACTTGTTGGAGCCCTGGTCGGCTCCAGTGGCGGTAGAACCCCCGATGCTGTCGGCCACCAGCGCAACCTCCGGATGTTTGCGGACCAACTTTTCGATTTCCAAAGTCTTGTCCCGCATGGTTTCCAGGGAGGTGGCCGGATCCGCCATCAGGTAAACCGCGAACTGCCCCACGTCCGCGGAAGGTTTGAAGGTCACTTTCATGAGGGGCAGAAGGCCCAGGCTGCAAAGGAAAATCAAAACCGCTCCCAGGATCACGAGGAAACGGTGTTTCAAGCAAGCGTCGATCACCTTCGAGTAGACTTCCTGAAGGAAATCCTGGAACCGCCCGAACTTGGCGAGAAACGGAGCGAAAAGATGGTCCAGATAGTCGATCAAGCTGAAACCTTTCCCCCTTTTCTTTCCCCAGAAAGCCGAAAGCAAGGGACCCATGACCATGGCCTCGAAAAGCGAAATGCTCATGGCGAAACAAACCGTCAAGCCGAACTGCCGGAAAAACTGGCCTACCAATCCGCTCAGGAAGGAAATGGGCATGAAAACCGCGATAACCACGGAGGAGGTTGCCACGACGGCCAGCGCGACCTCCAAAGCGGCCTCCACCGCGGCTTTCTTGGGTTCCGTCCCTTCCTCGATGTGCCTCCAGATGTTTTCCCGCACCACGATGGCGTCGTCGATCAAAAGCCCCACCGCCAAGGACAAGGCCAGGAAGGTCATCATGTTCAAGGTAAAACCCACGCCGTTCATCAGGAAAAAAGCGCCGAAAAGCGACACTGGCAGGGCTGTGATGGTGATGAGGGTCGAACGGAAGCTTCCCAGGAACAGGAAAACCACCAGGATGGTGAGAAGGATTCCCTGGAGGATGGTGAACTTGACGTCCTGCAGGTTCATGCGGATGTACCAAGCCATGTCTTGGAACATATCCAAACGCGGTGAGCCGGGGCGGCCCTTGAGGCTCTCGTTGATTTTGGAGATGCGCTTGGTAAGGGCATCCACCACCGCGACCGTGTTGGCCTTGGATTGTTTCACGATCTGGATGATGAGGGCGGATTGTCCGTTGATAAAACTGTAACCCTGAGCGTCCTCCACCGTGTCCACCACCTTGCCCAGGCGCTCCACTGGCACGGAAACGTCGGACCCCATGAAATTAACCGATGTCTGGCGGAGGCGGTCGAGGTCCTCGTACTGGCCCACCGACCGGAACAGGAGGTCCCTGCCCGCTACTTGCACCTTGCCCACGGGCACGTTCATGCCGTTCATGCCGATGCGGGTGGCTACCTGGGAGGCGCTGATGTGGAAACGGTTCAACAAACCGCGGTCCAACTGCACCTGGATTTCCCGCTTGCGGCCTCCCTGGATATTGATGACGCCCACGCCCTCGACCTGGGCCAATTGGGGCTTGATGACCTGGTCCGCCAAGTCGTAGGCCTGGGCGGGGGGAAGGGTTGAGGAAAGGCTCAACTGCGCCACGGGAAGCGCGCTGGGATCCAGGCGCCGCACGATCGGCTCGTCGATGTCCTTAGGCAGGGTGGTCCTCACGAAGGAAAGGTGGTCCTTCACCTGCTGTTCGGAATCCTTCACGTCAGCGTCCATGTTGAACTGGACCATCACCACCGAGTAGCCTTCCTGGTTGTTGGAGGTCACTTTCTTCACGCCCTGGATGGTGCTGAACTCGTCCTCCATGGGCTTGGAGACCTGGGTCTCGATTTCCTCGGGGGAGGCCCCCTGGTAGGGCGTGGTCACGATGACGAAGGGGAAGCTGACATCGGGGAAAAGGTCCACCGCCATGGTGCTGTAGGCCATGACACCCAGCACCAGGAGGAGGATGACCACGCAACTCATGAAAACCGGCCGTTCGACCGCTAATTTTGGAAGATTCATAGTTTAGTCCTTATCCAGTCCGGGCTTCGCGTTGAACGACTCGAATATCCTGGTCAACCACAGGCGGAAATCATCCACGTAGCCGAAGACCGAAGGCACGATGACGAGGGTTAAAAGAAGCGAACTGATCAAGCCGCCCTCGATGGCCACGCCCATGGATTGCCGGAACTTGCCCACCTCGGTCAGGGCCAAAGCCACCGGAAGCATGCCGGCGATCAGGGCGAAGGTGGTCATCAGGATGGGACGCAAACGGACTTTCCCGGCTGCTTTCAGGGCCTCGTCGCGCGGCATGCCCTTTCGCATCATCTGGAGGGTATAGTCCACCAGGAGGATGGAATTCTTGGTGACGAGTCCCAGAAGCATGATGAGGGCCACCATGCTGAAAATATTCAGGCTCAGGGTGGGGACGATCATCTGCCCGAGGAAGAGCGCGAGGAAAGCCCCCACGATGGCCAGGGGGATGGCCAGCATGATGGTGAAGGGGATGATGGGCGATTCGTAAAGGCTGGCGAGGATCATGAAAGTGAAAAGAACCGCCAAGCCCACGGCCTCCAGCATACTGACCACGAGGTCCTGGAGGTCCTGGGCCTGGCCCACGAACTCATAGGTCACGCCGGGGGGCAGTTGGATGTCCTTCATGGCTGCCTTGGCCTTGTCGATGGCGTTACCCAGGGCGCCTCCCGGTGCGATCTGGGCCGAGACCATGATGTAGCGAGCCCGGTCCTGCCGGTCGATACGGGCCGGTCCCTCGGTCGTGACGGGGCGGGACACGTCGGACAAATGGATCATGTTGTGGTTCTGGTTGGGGACCAGGATATTTTCGTATTCCTTTTCCAGGTTCCTCTGGCTTTCCTGGAGCCTGACGCGGATGTCATAGTCCTGGCCATGCTGGCGCAATTTAGCCGCCACCAAACCCTCCACCTGGGTGCGAAGTTCCATCCCCGCTTCCACGCCCGAGACCCCGAGGACCTTCATGCGCTCCGAGTCCAAGACCGCCTGGAACTCGGGCTTGCCCCCGTCATAGGTGGATTGGACGTCGGCCAGGTCCTTCAAGCCCCGGAATTTTTCCGCGATTTGTTCGGCGAAGGGGACCAAGGTGGAGTAATCATCCCCCACCAGGTTCAAGTTGAAGGGCGCCTGGTCCCCAAAGGCGCTGGCCTCTGCCACCTGGGGTTTCAGTTTCTCCCGGAAGGGCTCCAGTTCCTTTCGGACCTGGGCCATCATTTCGGACGTGGTGATATCGCGGTCCTTGTAGGATTTGAGGCGGATATAGATACGGGCCTTGTTCACGCCCTGGGCCGCGCCAGCGGCGTCGCTCCCTCCGATGGATCCGGACATAACCACCACTTCCGGGTGTTTCTGGATGACGGCGGAGACTTCGCCCGTCATGGATTTCATCGCCTCCAGGGAGGTTCCGGGAGCGCCCTTTAAAAGGACCACG
This sequence comes from candidate division FCPU426 bacterium, assembly GCA_963796105.1. Lineage (GTDB taxonomy): Bacteria > Oederibacteriota > Muellerivitia > Muellerivitales > Muellerivitaceae > CAWCKJ01. The sequence goes on along the minus strand of CAWCKJ010000004.1, from coordinate 806,816 downwards.
AATTCCCCCACATCAGCTGTTGGCAGGAATGTGAACTTTATGCGGGGGCCCAAACCCAGCAGGGCGAAAAAGAAAAGAAATACTGCGGTCCCGATCACTTTTTTGCGGTTCCTCAGGCACCAATCGATAAGGACCGCGTATTTAGACTCCAGGAAATCCTGGAACCGGCTGAAAGCTTTGAGGATGGGGCCAATCACGGGTAATTCCTTCTCGTCCTTGGTGGTTTTCCTCGCCCAATAGGCCGAGAGCAAGGGCCCCATGACCATGGCCTCGAAGAGAGAGATGCCCATTGCGAAACAGACCGTCAAGCCGAATTCCCGGAAAAATTGCCCCACGATCCCGTGGAGGAAAGCAATCGGCATGAAAACCGCGATGATGACCGAGGAGGTCGCCACGACCGCCAGGGCCACTTCCAGCGCCCCGTCCACGGCGGCTTTTTTAGGCTCCATCCCCTCCTCGATGTGCCGCCAGATGTTTTCCCGGACCACGATGGCGTCGTCGATCAAAAGTCCCACCGCGAGCGACAAGGCCAAAAGCGTCATGACATTCAGGGTGTAACCCTGGCTGTTCATGAGGAAGAAGGCTCCCAATAGTGAAACCGGGAGGGAGGTGATGGTGATCAAGGTGGAGCGGAAACTTCCGAGAAACAGAAGGACCACCAGGATGGTCAGGAGGATGCCCTGGAGGATGGTGAACTTGACGTCCGTGAGGTTCATCCGGACGGGTCGCGCCATTTCCTGGATCACGGAAAGCTCGGGGGAGCCCGATTTCGTCTTGAGGTACTTGTTGATCTTATCCATCTGCTTCAAGGCCCCGTCCACCACCGCCACGGTATTTGCCTTGGACTGTTTGTAAACTTGCAAGACCAGGGTGGGCTGGCCGTTGAGGAAACTGTAGCTGTCGGGGTCCGCCACCGTGTCTATCACCCGGCCCAATTTATCCACCGTTACCGACACGTCGGAACCGAAAAAGTTGACGGGGGTCCGCTTGATGCGCTCCAAGTCGTTGTACTCGCCGACGGACCTGAAAAGAAGCTCCTGGGGCCCCAGGTCAACCTTGCCCACGGGCACGTTCATGCCGTTCAAGCCGATCCTGTCCGCCACCTGGCCCGCGCTGAGGCGGTATCGGTTGAGCTGGCCTCGGTCCAACTGGACCTGAATCTCCCTTTTGTGGCCCCCCACGATGTTGACCACGCCCACCCCCGGCACCTCCGCGAGGCGGGGTTTGATGTACTGGTCGGCCAGGTCGTAGGTGTCGGCGGGGGAAAGCCCAGGGGCCTGGAGGCTCAGGATGGCCACCGCTTGGTCCGTGGGGTCGAACCGCCGGATGATGGGCTCATCGATGCCTTTGGGCAATTGGGGCCGCACGAAGGCCACCCGGTCGCGCACCTGCTGCTCGGCGTCCTTGGCGTCGGTCTCCAGGGTGAACTGCACCCAGATGACGGCGAACCCCTCCTGATTGGAGGAGGAGACTTTTTTTACGCCCTGAAGGGAGCTGAGCTCGTCCTCCATGGGCTTGGAGATTTGCGTCTCGATTTCCTCAGGCGAGGCCCCCTGGTAGGGGACCGTCACGAACACGAAGGGGAAGCTGACGTCCGGGAACAGGTCCACGCCCAAGGACAGGTAGCCCATGATGCCCAGCACCATGATCATGATGACCACGCAGCTCATGAAGACGGGCCGGTCAATTGCCAATTTTGGGAGATTCATTCTAAAAAACCCCTTTAAATTTTGAATTCTTGATTTTGAATTTTAAATTTAGGTCATTCCCGCTTCGCGGAAAATTCCTTTATTTAAAATTAAACATTTAAAACTTATCATTCGCCCAAAGCCTTATTGGGCGGAAAGCCACCATTGCGCCTCGGCTAAAAGCCCCAACTTCTCGGCGACGAGGTTCAAGCGCCTCAAGCGCGCCAGGGAGTATCCGTTTTCGATCTGTATTAGCTGGAATTGGGTGGATCGGCCAAGTTCCAACTGGCTTTTTTGCTCCTCGGCGTTTCTCTTTTGAAGCGACTCAATCTCGGCGGCCATGGCCAGGCGCTTATCCACATCGGCGAGGCGGGCCCTGATATCCCGCCAATCCTGGTCCACCGACAGCTTTTTGTTTTGCAAGGTGAGTTCCGAGCTTTCATATTCCTTTTTGTAACCCTCCGCCGTTCTCGAGGCAGTGAAAAGATCCAACGGCAGGTTGAATTGGGCTCCCAGGGTCCAGGTAGGATGGTCGGTTCCAAAAGCGGTGTCATTCGCGGTTTGGAAACTGGGATCAAGACCGTTCCCCCTCCAGGTCGCGAAAGCCATGATATCCGGGTAGATGTTTTGGTAGGTTTCGTCATAGGTGGCTTTTTTCTGCTGGGCGATGAATTCAGCGGATTTCAAATCTACCCGCTCCGGAGGATCCCGGGGAATATCAACGTGTGTATTGGCCAATGAATCTTCCAGGTTTTCCTGCCCCTCTGGAACGTCATCCGTCGCCAAATTCCGGTATTTATTAAAAACCAACCGCCGTGATCGCTCCCCATCCATAGACTGTTGCAAGTCCAATTCAGCTTCCCTTACGGAGGCTTCCGCTTGAAGTGCGTCTGGGGGATCAGCCAGATTGCGAGCGACCCTGCGTTTTGTCCATTCCCAAATTTTCTGGTTGCGGCTCAGGGTATCCTGGCGGATTTCAACGTCTTTTCTCGCCAAGGCCAAGTTCCAATAAGCCACCTTGGCTCCGTAAAGGACTCCTTCTTTTTGAAAAGCCGAAGCTTTCTCAGATGAATCCAAGCCATATTCAACTGCTTTGACACCCGCGGAAGTTTGGGCCCCGCCGAAATCCTTGAATAAAGGGACGGACAAGGAAACGATTGGCGCGATTTGATAGTAGGAGGTTAAGAATAGGGATGAATAAGACCCAAAAGCGTTAAGCAATTGTGGGGAATATTTCAAATTGATATCATTGAAGGTATAACCAATCGCGAGGGTGGGGCCGAACGGCATCTTTTCGGCGATGGCTACTCCCGCCGTATCGGCTAAGGTTTGGTCGGTGGACAGGACCGTGGCCTGCTGGGATTGGTCGTTCAAATGGCTGTAATTCGCCGTTAACACCGGGGAATAAAGCAGGTCCATTTGGTGGGATTCTTTCCGGTACCCTTCCTCGGCGGCTTGAAGGCCTTTGTATTCCGACCCCTGGGCCTTCACCTGCGCCAGGTAATCCTCCAGCGACAGCTTTTGCTGGGCGGAGGCCATGCCCGCCGCCAGCCACAGTCCCAAACCCAGTCCCATTAACTTTTTCATGACCCACCTCGTTGATGATCAAAAACTTTTAGGGGCTTTAGTCCCCTTAAAATCCCCCGCCTGGAAACTAATCTCGTTCCCGGCGCCGGCCCCGTCTTTTGAAATCCTCTTTCAATTCCTGGCCCCAATCCTTCCAATTCTCGGCGTCCCAATGGTGATGCCTTCCAAGGTGCCTCCAACCGCCCACGTGACGGGGCATGACCAGGCCGAAAAAAGCCGAGGTCAAGGCCACTAGTCCCCCTACGATCAAAGCTGTTACGGTCAGAATCACCGTCACTTTAGGGTCCAACGCTTGGGCATGGGACAATAGGATCCATGGCAACCCCAGCGCGAGCGCCACGCCGCCGAGGATTCCCGTCACCCCGACAGCCGCGCCCGCTGAAAATTCAACGTTCTGCTCCGGCCCGCTTTTTTCCTGATCCTTTAATTTCTCGACCATGACTTTCTCCTTTTAAAAGGGGCCGTGTTAGCCGCGGTCCCCTGGATGACGACGGGTACCGAGGGCTTCCTTCAAGGCGGCCAAGGCGTAACGGCACCGGCTGGCCGCCGTGTTCAAGGATATCTTCAACGCCTCCCCGATTTCCCTGAAGGACAGGCCCGCGTAATATTTCATGCGGATCACCGACCTCTGAACCTCGGGCAGACCCTCTATGGCCTTTTCCAGGGCCGAAGGGCTGACCTCGCCCCAACCTTCCGGGTCCTCTTCCCCTGGATCAGCCGCCGGTTCCGGCAGTCCCTCCAGGGAAAGAAGGCGCTTTCCCCTCTTTCGTCGCTTGAGCGCGTTGACCCAAACCGCCCGGGAGGCGTAAGCCGCCGGGTTCCCGACTTTCAAGGTGCTCCGGTTCTTCCAAAGTATGGCCAATGTTTCCTGGACCGTGTCCTCAGCCTCGTGACGGTCCCTCAGGACGCTGGCGGCCATCCTGACCCACGAACGGCGGTGGGCTGAAACGAATTCCTGGAAGTCCTTTTCCACCCTGAAATCGTACATGGCTTGGGTTTAAACCTCGCTCACTTCGAATGATCCAGGGACTCAACTTTTTGTCTAAAAAAAATCTCGTTTCTTCCTGAAATAACCAGACTCCGCCGGATTATCGGGGTTTTAAACCTTAACGTTCCTGGAGCCTCATGGCGTAAGTCCTGGAAAGCGACTTGATGAATGTCTCGCCGTCCCCGATCAGGGGGGTAAGGTCGCTCACCATCATCTGGTGCCAGGAGTAATGCATCAGGCTCGCGAAGAACTGGAAGAAGAGAAGCCGGACTTCCTTTTCCGGTTTCGGACAGCAGGCCTTGGGCGCCAGGATTTCCTGGACGATATAGGCGATCTGCCCCGTGATGAATTCCTCGTAAAATTTTCTCATCTCGGCGTTTTTCATCGTCTCGCTGAGCATGATCCTCATGAGCTCCTTGTTGTCGGGACGGGTCATTTCCTCCAAATGGTGCTTGCCCATCAGGTAAAGGCACTCCTCCAAATTCTTCGCCTTGTTTAAGAGGGCCACAATTTGCTCTCTCTCATCGGCATGGGAGAGGAAGATCTCCTTGACGACCGCGTCCTTGCTCTTGAAATAGTGGTACAGGCCGGCCTTGGTCACCTTGCAGGCCTTGGCGATCTGGGACATGCTGGTTTCCATGATGCCGTGGGCCGCGAAGAGCCTGCGGGCCTGGACCAGGAAGCGGTTCTTCTGGCCCGAATGTTTTTTCTTATCCAATACTCTTGACATGGGCGATAAACTTACCAACCGGTCGGTTAATTATCAATCTTTTTTAATATCTTTATATTTAAAGGGAAAAGGAACCGCCAAAATTACCGTTTTATTAGGAGAATCATTGGAACTTTTCAGGGATAATCACGTCTAATCTAATGCAGGCTTTAGTTGTCTCAACAAATCAGGGATATCCTAAGGAGGGATAAGTTATGAAAAAAGTTCTGGTGCTAGTTCTGTCCGCGTTTTTTTTAGCAGCTACTTCAGGCGTGGTTTTTGCCCAAGCGAAGGAAACTCCGGCCGAGAAAACCATCAAGGCCCACAAAAAGGCGCACAAAAAAGCGCATAAAACCGTTGTGGCGCCTAAAACCGCCGCGTCGGTCGCCCCCAAGGCGAAAACCGCGAAGTAAGCGATTAAATTTAAAACCTAAAGAAAAACAAAAAAGCCCGGTGGGATTTCCGCCGGGCTTTTTTATTAAAACTAATTTTTGAAACAGGCGTCTTATAGATCCTGTTTGAAGGTATTATTTTTCAGGTTCGGATTGGCTAGGAGCCGATCCCGACCCTGAGGGTTGTTTTTGATTCGAATTTTGTCTGTTCATCGCGGGCTGCTTGGCGCGGGGCGCGGCGCCCGAGGGCCTTCTCCCCATGACCGGATGGTTGTTGGGATTGTTCCTCAGGCCTCCCAGGACGAACTTGGCCTGTTGCACCGGGTTAAGGATCAATTTCATGTCGTCCCGAACCCTGTTCTGGATTGCCTGGATTTTTTTCTCATCCTTGTTCAGCTCATCCACCGAGTTTTGAATTTCCGAGTCCGAGTAACCCAATTGAAGTTTCTTCACGAGATAATCCGACTCCACTTTGATCCTGTCATTCAGCCGGGAAATTTCCCTGTCCCCATTCGCGAATAAATCCCTTATCTTGCTGGCTTGGGCGTCGCTTAACCCGAGCTGTTTTTGCATCATCTCAATGCGGCCGGGCCTCCTTGGTTTCCGGTGCCGGGGGATTGCAGGCCCCAGGCTGTAAGTGGGCTGAGGGCGAATATCATCAGGATCAGCCAATGATTGCCTTGAAATTTTCTCATGATTTCTCCTTAACTCATTAATGGATGTAAGGTAAACCCCGAAAAAAATATACAGCACAAAAAGGGAAAAAGCCGTTCATTTCCTAAAATAACCACGGCCAAGTTTTAATAGCTTTTCCGATTGGTTGAAAATGTACCATAAATTCTAATCAGAACGAATAATGTCTTTAACGCATTATGTCCAGGGCTTTAAGGGGAAAATCCATAATAGTGTCGTGGATTCACATCAGGTCTTCTGAATGATTCATGTTTTTAGCGCCCGAAACTCCGAACAACGCTTTAGTGTTGTCTATTATTTTGTGGGTAACTATCCAGTAAGAACCAGCAAAAACCCGTGAATTAACAAAAAACAGGCCTGATTTGTCCAATAAGTAGGTATTCGTTATGATTGACACTTCCCATGAGTTAAGGGTAAAAAGGTCACTCTTTATTTCATCCCTAGGACCGATGATGCCTTCAAAAAACTCAAAAACTCTTTCCCTTTGGCCGTTATGGGCGCTTTTATTGGCGCTATCCCCTCTTCTGAACGGGTGTTTCATTAAGTCCCTCGCTATCAATTCGGTGGCGGACAGCTTGGCCGGGACCGGGGACACCTTTTCCTCCGATAACGATCCAGAGCTCATCCGTGAGGCCATTCCCTTCAGCTTGAAATTAATGGAAAGCATTCTCTCGGCCACTCCCCGCCACGTGGGTCTCTTGACCGCCGCCTGCAAGGGCTTCACTGAGTATGGATACGCCTATGTCCAATCCGACAGCGAGTATATCGCGGACAAGAATTACGAGAAATCCAAGGAACTCAACCTGAGGGCCAAGAACCTCTACATCCGCGCGAGGGATTACGGGTTGAGGGGCCTGGATGTCCGGCATGAGCATTTCTCCAAGACGCTGATGACCGATCCCAAGGGAACGGCAGCCAAGGCCAAGAAGGAGGACATGGACCTCCTTTATTGGACCGGTCTTTCCTGGATGGCCGCCATTTCCATCGGCAAGGACGATCCCGAGTTGGTTTCCGACGTGCCCCAGGCCGAGGCCCTCATCTACCGGGCCTATGAGCTTGATCCCGACTATGACGAGGGGGCGCTGCATGATTTCCTCATTACCTACGAGGGGGGAAAGCCCGCCATGATGGGCGGCTCGGCGAAGAAAGCCAAGGAACATTTTGACCGGGCCCTGGTGTTGAACCACGGCCAAAGCGTCTCCACCTACGTGAACTGGGCCGAGGCGGTGGACGAGAAAGAGCAAAACCGGGACGAATTCGAGGAGATGCTGAACAAGGCCCTGGCGATCGACCCGGACAAGAAGCCCGGCAGCCGCCTGGTGAACCTGATCACCCAAAAGAGGGCCCGCTGGCTTTTGGCGCACGAGGACTCGATCTTCGCTCAGTAATCAGCGGTTCAAAAAAATTGTCTTTTCGTGCTGTGTTTCATGGTAGTAATGTTTTCGCGCTGGTCCGAACTTAAGGGGGAATTTAATGAAATCATTTATAAGACTCACCAGCCTTGCGATGGGGCTCCTGTTCTTCGCGGGTGTATTCCTGGCACCGGCCTTGAACGCCCAGGAAGAGGAAATGATGACCCTGAAGCTGGGAACCCTCGCCCCCGAGCATTCCTCCTGGGACAACATCCTCCAGGAAATGGGAAATAAATGGAAAACCGCCGGAGTGAAGCTGAAGGTTTTCGGAAACGGCGTCCTGGGCGACGAGCCGGACATCATCACCAAGATGCGCATCAACCAGATCCAGGTGGGCGTGGTGACCGTGGTGGGGCTGGCCAAGATCGACAAGGCCGTGGAAGTACTTTCCATCCCCATGCTTTACAAGGACTTCGCGGAGAGCGATTACGTGCGCGCGAAGATGCAGCCGATCCTTGAGAAGCGCCTGGAAGCCAAGGGCTTCAAGGTGCTCAACTGGGGCGAGGCCGGCTGGGTGTACTTCTTCGGAAAGACCCCCATCCTGACCCCCGATGACCTGAAAAAAATGAAGCTCTTCGTCTGGGGCGACGATCCGGACACCATGAACATCTGGCATTCGGCCGGCTTTTCCCCCATTCCCCTGGCCGCTACGGACATCCTCCCCAACCTCCAGACCGGCATGATCAACTGTTTCGACACCACCCCCATCGCTGCGCTGTCCTTCCAATGGTTCGCCCTGGCCAAGCACATGACGAACATGAAATGGTGCCCCTTGATCGGCGCCACCATCATCACCACCAAGGCCTGGGAAAAGATCCCCGAGGCCTCGCGCCCCGCCATCCAGAGGGCCGCGGCCGCGGCCGGCAAGGGCTTCCGGGATGACATCCGCCAGAACTCCGACAAGGCCATCGACGTGATGAAGGAGCACGGCCTGGAGACCCACGAGATCACGGCGGAGCAGTACGCCCAATGGGAAAAACTCTTCCTGGACTTCAAGCCCCAGATTTCCGGCACCCTCATCCCCACCGACATCATGGAGTTGGCCATCAAGTACCGCGATGAATACAGGGCCAAGAAGACGGCCGAATAATAATGCCGTCTGAACCCGTCAATCCCATGCCAGCGGCTCCTCCGGAAGAAATGGCTCCGGGGGAAGGTTTGATGTTCGAGGGCGACCCCACGGCGCTCCCCGCCAAGAAAGCCTTCTGGCACCCGGTGGAGAACCTCCTTCTGACCTTCTTCTTCGGCTTCATGATGCTTCTCCCCCTGTTGGACATCATCGGCCGGAAGCTGAATCCCCTCTTTCATTTCATCCCGGCCAACATCGTCCCCGGCTCCCTCACTCTGGTCCAGCACACGATTTTGGCCATCATGATGTTCGGCGGGGCTATCGCCGCCAGGGAGGGAAAACTCCTGGCCCTCGCCTCCACGGCCGGCCTGATTCCCGACCGCCACAAGAACACGGTTCGCATCCTCACTTACGGTTTTGGCGGGGCCATCACCTTTTACCTGGCCAAGGCCAGCCTCAGTTTCGTCCTGATCGAGAAGGACTCGGGGGACATGGTGTCGCTGGGCATCCCCACCTGGGCGGTGCTTTGCCTTCTTCCCTTCGGTTTTTCCCTGATCGTGGGCCGGCTCGTGTGGCGCTCCTCCGGCGAGATGAGGGAGAGGTTTTATACCTTGCTGGTGACAGCAGCACTGGCTTCTTTGGGTTTCTTTGTCCATAACCCTCCCCAGGGGTTCCTCATCCTGGCTTTCGTTCTCTTGATCACGGCGGTCGTCTTGGGAGCGCCGGTTTTCGTGGCCTTGGGCGGCGCGGCGCTTTTCTTCCTGTGGAATTCCGAGACTCCCATCAGCTCCATCCCGGCCGAAACCTACCGCATGGTGGTGAACCCCACCATCCCGACGATCCCGCTTTTCACGCTGACGGGTTATTTGCTGGCGGAAGGCGGGGCCTCCAAACGGCTTCTTCGGGTTTTCCAGGCCCTCTTCGGGTCCTTGAAGGGCGGGCCGGCCATCGTGACCTGCCTGGTCTGCGCCTTCTTCACGGCTTTCACCGGGGGGTCCGGCGTCACCATCCTGGCCTTGGGCGGGCTCTTGATGCCCATCCTCATCGCGGAAAGGTACACGGAAAGGAACTCGCTGGGGCTTTTGACTTCCGCCGGCTCCCTGGGCCTGCTGTTTCCCCCCAGCCTTCCGGTCATCCTTTACGGGGTTGTCTCCCACACGCCCATCGACAAGCTGTTCCTGGGAGGCCTTCTCCCGGGAACCCTGCTGGTTTTGGGAACCGCCGCCTGGGGCATCTGGAAAGGCTCCTCCGAGCAGGCCGCCAAGCATCCTTTCACGCGCCGGGAGGCCCTGGAGTCGCTCTGGGCAGCGAAATTTGAACTGGTCCTTCCCCTGGTGGTCTTCTTCTTCCTTTTTGTCGTCAAGGTCACCCTGGTTGAATCGGCGGCCCTGACCGCCATGTACGCCTTTATCGTGGAGGTCTTCATATATAGAGGGCTGAAAATCAAGCACATTCCCACGGTCATCATGGAGTGCGGCATCCTGGTGGGAGGCGTGCTCCTGATCCTGGGTGTCTCCCTGGGATTCACCAACGACATGGTGGACGCCCAGATCCCGGCCAAGCTGGCATCCTGGGTGAGCGCCACCGTGCATTCCCAATGGCTATTCCTCCTGATGGTGAACGTGATGCTGCTTTTTGTCGGGGGTCTCCTGGAAATCTTCGCGGCCATCATCGTGGTGGTCCCGCTTTTGATCCCGATTTCCCAGGCCTTCGGCGTGGACCCCGTTCACATGGGGATCATTTTCCTGGCCAACATGGAGCTGGGCTTTCTCACCCCGCCCCTGGGATTGAACCTCTTCCTGTCCTCCTACCGCTTCAAGAAGCCCATGGTGGAAGTCTATAAATCCGTCCTGCCCATGCTGGCCATGCTGTACGCCATGGTCTTGTTGATCACCTACGTGCCTTTCCTGACGACCTTCATTCCCCAACTGTTCAACCGGTAAGTTTCCGCAGGAAAGGTCCCTTGATATTATCAATATTTGGTGTTAATTTGCGCTTATCCCCAATGAAGGAGCAAAGCGCTTATGGCCATCATCAAATCCATTTCCAGTCTTCGGAACCACGCCCGTAAAATTTCCACCCTATGTCATGAACAGGATGAGCCTGTTTATTTGACCACCAACGGCGAGGGGGATTTAGTGGTCATGAGCATGGAACACTATGAAAAATTGAAGGCCGAATTGGATCTTTTTGAAAAACTTTCAGTAGCCCAATCCCAATCCGCTTCCGGTGTTAAGGGCATTTCCCACACTCAGATGCTTCAGGCCCTGAAACAACGCGTTCATGCTAAATAAGATTTCCCTGACGTATCTTCCCATAGCCCAGGATGACTTGACGGCCATTGTCGATTGGATCGCCAAAGACAATCCCGCCCGCGCCTTGAATTTTGTGGAGGCTTTGGCCAAACGGATTGGGCATTTGGAATCCCACCCATTAATGGGCCGGATACCCCGGCACGAAAAATTAAAACGGCTTGGTTATCGTGTCTTGATACTTGAGGATTATCTTGTTTTTTACGTTGTTCAAAATAAAAAAACCGAAATACACCGGGTTCTTCATGGCTCGCGTCTTTTGGATGAGATTTTATAGAACCTCATTAGGAACCGCTTGAAGGGAGGTTAAATGAAAGCCTTATTGATCTTGGACGTTCAAAACGACTTCTGCCCCGGCGGAACCCTCGCGGTTCCCGAGGGGGACAAGGTGGTGCCGGTCATCAACTCCCTGATGGCCTCCTTCCCCCTGGTGATCGCCTCCAAGTCCTGGCATCCCGCGGGAAGCGCGCATTTCAAGAAATGGCCGCCCCATTGCGTCCAGAACACGCCCGGCGCGGAGTTCCATCCCGCCCTCGACGCGAAAAAAATCCAGGAAACCTTCCTGAAGGGAACCAACAACAAGGACGACGGCTACTCGGCCTTCGAGGCCACCAGCAAGGACCTGGACAAGTACCTGAGGGAGAAGGACGTCAACGAGCTTTTTCTGGCGGGGCTCGCCACCGATTACTGCGTCAAAGCGACGGCACTGGACTCGGACCGGAAGGGATTCGAGACTTTCGTCATCGAGGACGCCGTGGCCGCGGTGAACGCCAAGCCGGGGGACGGGGAGAAGGCCCTGGCCCAGATGCGGCGAAACGGGATTACCCTGATCCATTCCTCTGAAATCTTGCCGGATTCGCGGCCAGCTTAAAAAGGAATCTCAACCACGTCGTAATTCCACTGCCAGAGCGACTCCCCCTGGAAACCCTTCTTCTTGGCCTGGTCCTTCACCTCGAACTTGAAGAACTGGACCACGCGAGGAAGGTCCTCGTCCAGGCGCGCGAAATCCAATAAGAATTCCACCCGCTCCGGGAAAAAAGCCTGACGGGAGATCCTCAAGCCGGGGAAACGCTGGGTGAGCCTTTTCAAGCCCTTCTCGGCCAGGCCTTTCAAGGGCCCCTCCAGGAGGGGCTTCTTTTTGTCGGTATAGACCGTGATGAAGTATTTCGATTCGGATGTTTGGGGCATATTTGAATTTTATCCAATATTGGGAAAATATTTAAAGCAAAGGAATTTCACCACAGTGGTGCTTCGCACCACACAGAGGCATGGTTTTACATTTTATTGGCTATTATTCAAAAAGATTTTTAAATCTAAAACAAGAGCCTGTGGTGAAAGCTTTATTAGAAGTCCTTGGTATTTTGGCCAGCGAGACGCTCCGCCAGGTAGCTGGAGCGGGTCAAGGGGGACGCCTGGACGCTCAGCCCCAGCCTCTCCCCGGCCTTCGTCCAACGCTGATAGCGCTCCAGTGGGACGTATTCCGCCACTTCCAGGGTGGAGCCGGGAGGCTTCAGGTATTGCCCAATGGTGAAGAATTTCGCCCCGGCCCTCGCGGCGCCGGCAAGCACCTCTTCCACCTCTTCCTCCCTTTCCCCAAAGCCCACCATGAGCCCGCCCTTGAGTGACATCCGGGTTGGGTCCGAATTTTCCTTGAACCAGCGGAAAAACCCCAAGGATCTTTCGTAATCGGCGCCGGGACGAATGTTTTGGTAAAGCCTGGGAACGGTTTGAAGGTCGTGGGCCAAGACGTCCGGCGGATTCTCCAGAAGGATTCCATAGGAGGATTCTCTGCCTTGGAAATCCGGGGCCAAAATCTCGATTCTCAAGGAAGGCAGGGACTCCCTCAAGGCCGACACGATTCTCGTGTACTGGTAGGCGCCCCCGTCCGGCAGTTCGTCACGGTTGGGGGAGGTCATGACCAAGTAGCGGACCCCCAAGGCCCTGGCGATCTCCACCACCTTTTGGGGCTCCCCTGGGTCCAAGGGCAGGGGCTTCCCTGTCGTGACGGCGCAAAAGGGGCATCCCCTGGTGCAGATGGATCCCATGACCATGATGGAAAGGGTTCCGTGCTTGGGAAGGCATTCCCCGCGGTTGGGGCACTTGGCCTCCTCGCAGATGGTGTGGATGCCGTTCATGGGAAGTTTTTGAACCGCGTCCCGGAAAAGATGCTTGGGATGGGGGTTCAAAAGAAAAGCCGGGGTTTTTAAAGGCGATAGGGATGAGGGTTTCATGTGCGAAACAGGATACGGAGTTTCGGAAAAAAATAAACCCCATAAATTCTTTTTGGACACAGAGGTTGGGAGGAACTCGGATTTGCCCTGGGTAAGTGGTATGATCGTATATCAATAAATTTCCATAGGAGTGCGCCATGACAACCCCAAATCTAGTGAATAACGAGAGGGGAGGGGTCTTCCAGACTTTGATATTGATCGCGATCCTGGTCGGGGGAGGCTACTACGCTCTCAAGTACTTCGGCTTTTTAGGCCCCATCAGCGCGGATACCGCCGCCGTCACCTTGAACGGGGGCAAGCCCATCGCGGCTTCCCCGGCGGGCCAGGCTGTCCAGGGCGCCGAGGCCGCGGGGGAAGTCATGGGCAGCGGGCGGTAAGCTGGTTCATTCAATAAAAGGCCCATAAATAACACGCCCGGCGGGGATTGACTCACCCGCCGGGCGCTTACCTCCGTGATCCTTCTCAGGCTGAAAATTCGTTCTTGTCCTGGAGGATCTTCTCCAAACCTTCCTGCAGTTGCTCGTTCTTCTCTTCCACCAGCGATTCCACGAACTGCCAGCCCTCGGGCTGGTTCAACCGGGTCAAGGCCTGGATCGCCGCGAGCCTGACGGGAAGCGCGTAGGTCCGTCCCTTCAAGAGGGGTTTCTTACGGGCGATGTCGAGCAGGGTCGGAAGCGCCTCAGGGCTTCCCAAGTCCCCCAGGGCCTGGCAGACGGAGGCCAGGAAAAGGTCGTTGTTCGGGAAATGCTTCTCCCGGATCTTGGCGGCCTTCACCAACAGGTTCAGGGCCGGCTTGAAGCCGATCTTTCCCGCCACCCGCGCCGCCATGGCGGCGATTTCCTCCGAGTCGTCGAACAAGGCCAGACGCAGGGCCGGTCCCCCTCCGGGTTTCTTCACCTCCTCGATCATGCTGATCAAGTCCTGCTTGAGCTCCCTGCTTCCCTTGCTCAGCCAGGGACAGAACTGGAGGGAGAGGCCCGCGTCCAACCCGCTGACCCGGACTATGGGGATCAAGGCCCTGACTTCCTCCTCGTCCCTCAAATCGGGGAGGCGCTCCGCCAGGAAGTTGTTGATGGATTCCCTCATCTCGGAAAACATCTGCAGGAACACCGCCCTCTCGGGGGCCGCCGCCGCGAAGTAGTCTGCCACGAGAAGTTTCGCGGCCATGTCCCCCAGGAGGGGGTAATGGCTTAACTGCCCCGCGCGAAAGGCGCATTGCGTGAAGCGCCTGATCATCTCCGGCGTGGAGCGCTCGAAAAGCCAGTGGCGCGCGATCCGGTTCCTCTCGGGGAAAGAGGTCAAGTCCTCGTCGGCGTGGAAGTGGAGCGTGGATAGGAGCGTCAGGACAGCCGGCTCGTTTTCCTCGGCCAAGGCGGGACCCGTCAGGTCCCAGGCCAGGAGCAATCCGCTTTGGTAGAGCCCCGGGAAGGTCTCGTTGGCCAGGAGGGAATTCAAGCGGTCCAGCACCATTCCCAAGAGTTTGCCGTTGGAGATCCAGGGCCTGGCGTCCATGAGATGAATGAGAGCTAACTCCCTTTCCAGCGGGTCCCCCGAGAATCCATCGGAGAGCCCGGCCACGGTTTTCTCCACCAGGTCGCTCTTCCCCTGCGCCCCCCAGTAGGCCAGGCACTCCCCCACCAGGCCCTCGGTGGCGGGATCGAACAAAACCCCCGTCCATCCATTCCTCACCGCCGTTTCCAGCAGGGGGTACATGGAAGCCACCGTCTGCTTCTCCAGGAATTCCCCCGGGGAGGCCTTGAACCATTGGCAGACCCCCGCGAACTCGGGCGAGGTTTTTTCCACTCGGTCCAGGAGGCGGTCGAACAATTTCTCGAAGGACTCGGCCAGGGTGGTCATTTCGGTTGAGGTATCCACCATTTTCCTCTGGGTTTGGGCGTGCTGCCAGGCCTCCGCGACGAAGCTCAAGAGGGCCTCGTTCACGGGAACAGGGAGGGTCGGCGCGGCGGTGGAGGGTGGAGGGATTGGGGGTTCTTTGAGAAGATTTTCCATGACGGGCACCGCGAGCGTCGGGGGTTCGAGAAGCTTGTCCAAATCCGGGGACCGCTCCTCGACGTGGACGGTTTCGGCCTCTGCCGTTTGGACCTGGACCATCTCGTCCGCCGAGAGGGCGCGCAGGGCCAAGGGGGTGTCCGAGGAAGGATCTTCGTCCATGCGGGAGACGGGAAGGGTGAGGTGCTTGAGCCAGCGGACGAGTTCCCCCTGGGTGAGGCCTTTTTCCAAAACCAGTCCCAAAATATTCTTGTCCTCGATATCCTTTAGGAGCTCGTCGCAATCGGAAAAATCCGTGTCGTTCAGGAAGAGCCGCCCGCCTTGCGCGCGGATCACGACGGTCCCCACTCCCATCAGGAGGCGCTGTAATCCCTTGAAAAGTTTCTGCACCGCCTGCAGGACGAAGGGGCTGTCGACTGAGTAAAAGGAAACGTAATTGAGCGCGGTTTTGAAATCACGTATGAGCTGGGGAAAAAGCAGTTTGTGGGATTCCGGTACCGGGGCCGCTTGAAGACTCCGCATATTCTCCTCCTTGGGGTTGGGAATGATGCCGTATTTCAAGCGGGCTGGCGTAGGTTGTCGGTGGATGAATCTTCCTTCAAATCAAAATTAGCACCGGCGCCTGGCGAAAAGAAGGGTAAAGGGCCTTTATATGGGAAGCACGTTTTACTGTTTTCGGGAGGCATGTGCTTTCAGAAAACGTTCAATTGATTTCGGCGGATGAAACCAAACTTAGAGGCTCTAGCAAAGTTACTTCTTTAAACCGTGGAGCTTCGCACCGAAATAAGTTGTTGGGTTTATGGCGTTAAAACATTAAGGTTTTATCCTACGGTGCCTCTGTGCGCTGCCATAGGCAGCCTGTGGTGAAAGTTTTTTTGGAAGTTCTTAATTTAAAACGAAGTCCGCTAAAAAGCGGGATGTTCGATTAACCCGATTTCGGAATTAAAAGTTAAAAACTTTCCTTATTCTCTCGGAAGATTCAAAATTGATGTTTTGGTTTGCCCTCGGTGAGCGCATGTAGAGAGCCTGCGGTGAGTTCATCGAACCCGTCGAATCCGTTCATTGTCCATTATTCATTTTTCATTCTTTAATGCCTGTCCTCAACCCGGATGTAGGTCACCGGCGGGGTGTGTTTCTTGAAATGCCGCCGGGTGCCCTCATCCAGCGCCCGAAACACCTGGGGTGTCAGCACGAAGGGGCCGTTCTCCAAGGTGGCGCAGACATTCACAGTCTTCCCGTAGACGTCCAGGCGCTCATGGCCCGGCGCCCCGATGGGGCCGACGACAACCGGGCCAAGATGGGCTTTGATCTGGTGCTGGCAAGGGATCCGCCTTTGTTCCAACCAGGCGTCCCCTTGGGTTTTCAGTTCCATCAGGGCCGCCACCCCCAGGCTTGCGGCATCCTCGGGAAAGGCCAGCAGCATGGCGTCCCCGATGCACTTGACCACGGTTCCGCCAAGTCCTTGGATGAGGGCGCCGCTCCAGGCGAAGTAATCCCTCATGGCGTCGAAGACGAGACGGTCTTGGCCCGGCAGGACGAATTTCCGGTTGAATCCAGCGAGTCCGGTGAAGGAAACCAGAAGCTCGGTTTCGACTGGCGCGCCGGTGTTTTCAAGGTGGGTCATAAAAGCCTCCCATTAGTTTTAATTTATCAGCGGCCCTTGTGTCCGCCAGGATCGGGAATGATCGCCGGCCCTAACTCCGGCAGTTGATATGATTTTACCGGCTGCCAAGACCCCGGGCAAGCCCGGGGGCCTAGCCGTGTACTTGGGCGGGGAATGGAACCTAGCCCAATTGGTCACCCGAAGCTCCTACCCTATGCCGTGATGCGAGGGGTTCGAATGGGTTCATTGTTTTTCATCTTAAGCCAATCCACTGGAATCCTCTTAATTCATGCCGATAATCTATAAAAATATTATAGAGATCGGTACTGTACCAGCCTCTGTAAAAGCTTTATGGAAGGCTGGCACGTGAATCAACATAGTTGTTCGCCGGGTCTCTCGGTTCCGTTGTTTAATCGTTCATTCTCAATTGTTCATTTTACATTGTCCTTTTTATCCCCCCTTATCCCCCATTAGGTCTATAGTGAATAAAGACTTCTTCGACCCCGAATCCGCCGCTTATTCCGCAGAGTTTCCCCGCAGGCCGGTTGAGTCCCCTATGGAGGCATCCATGCTGGAAAACCAAGTTAACCGTTGTTTGCTCATCTATCCCAAGTTCACCGCCCAGTCCTTCTGGAACTATAAGGAAGCCTGCGAGCTGATGGGGGCCAAGTACCCCACCGCCCCCCTGGGCCTCATCACGGTGGCCGCCATGTTTCCCCCCGCCTGGCGGGTCAAGCTCATCGACTTGAACGTGGAAAAGCTCAAGGCCCGGGATGTGGCCTGGGCGGACACGGTTTTCATCAGCGGCATGATCTTCCAACAGCCGGACCACCTGCGCTTGATCGGCTTTTTCAAGGCCCTCAAGAAAAAGGTCATCGTGGGGGGACCCGACCCCAGCTCCAGCCCACACGTTTACGACCGGGCCGACCATCTAGTCCTGGGGGAGGCGGAAATCACCTTCCCGGAGTTCTTGGAGGATTTCCAAAGGGGCAAGCCCAGGCACCTCTATGAGGCGGGAGGGCGCAAGGCCGATATGACGAAAAGCCCCGCCCCGAGGTTCGAGCTCCTGAAACTCAAGAAATACCTCCATGTGGCCATCCAATGGAACCGGGGTTGTCCCTTCCTGTGCGAGTTCTGCGACATCATCGAGCTTTTCGGCCGGGTGCCCAGAGGCAAGAGCCCCGGACAGGTGCTTTTGGAGCTCCAGAAGATCTACGACCTGGGCTACCGGGGGCACGTGGAGATCGTGGACGATAATTTCATCGGAAACAAGAAAGCCGTCAAGGAACTCCTGCCTTCCATCATCCAATGGCAGAGGGAGCACCGCCATCCCTTCGACCTTTCCACCGAGGCCTCCCTGAACCTTTCCGACGATTCGCCCCTCATGGACCTGATGAAGGAAGCGGGCTTCAGCTGGGTTTTCACGGGCATCGAGACGCCGAATGAGGAGACGCTCAAAGCCACCCAGAAGGGCCAGAACACCCGAAGGTCCATCGCGGAAAGCGTCCAGCGGATCAACCAGCACGGGATGGTCGTGCACGCGGGCTATATCGTGGGGTTCGACGGCGAGAAGGGAAGCGTGGCCCAGGCCCTCCTGGACAATATCGAGGACACCAACATCCCCGTGAGCATGGTGGGCCTTTTGTACGCCCTGCCCAACACCCAAATGACCCGCCGCCTGCGCCGGGAAGGCCGGTTGGACGAAACTTTCGATGTCCCCGCCGCCAACGCCACCTGCCAATGCACGACGGGGCTTAATTTCACCACCTTGAGGCCGAAGTTCGAGATCCTGAAGGATTTCCGCAGGGTTATTAAGGAAACATTCTCGGCGGGGAAATATTTCGGGCGCATCCAGCGCATGGCCCTGGAATTGAACCGTTCCAACCACCAGTTCCGCACGCCTTTCCTCAGGAAGATCAAGGAAATGAGGGCCTTGCTCAACCTTTCCGTCAAGTTCGGATTCAACCCCGTAGCCGCCTACCATTACGTGAAGGTCATCCTCTCCACACTCTTCAGGAATCCCAGGGCCCTGAACAGCGCCATATCCCTCATGGCCCTTTACCTTCATTTCGGGAAATTCAGGAACGTGGTCCTGGCCCGGCTCGACGCGGATATTTTCAGGCTGAAGGCCGAGGCGGAATTAGCCTCCATCAAGGCAGTTGTTAAATGTTGAATTAATGGGGATTTTCGAACCAGCTTATTAGCGCAAAACCACGACTTTCACAGTCTTTTTTCTTGATCCAGCGCCGTCCTCCACCCGCACGACCGCCACGTACAAGCCGCTGGCCACTGGGTTTCCGGCCGTGTTTTGAATATTCCAGGTCAAAATGTTTTCACCCGGCTTCCCCACAACCGAGGACCGGAAGACCTCTTCCCCATCCAGGGAGTAAAGGCCCAGCTTGATCCCGACCGTCCGGTCCAACTCCATCCGGAATCGGATGGGTTCCCCGTTCCGGGAAATGCTTGGAGCCGCGATGACCAATAATGCAGCCGGTCGGGTGGGGGTCGGGGTTTCCCGTTCAAAGTCTTTCATCGATTTACCCGCGGGGGTATTCGTGCGGGTAGGTGTTTTTGTCGGCGTTCCGGTAAACGTCTTGGTCGGTGTCCGGGTGATGGTGGGTGTTGGGGTACGGGTGAGGGTTTTCGTCGGCGTGGATGTGGCGGTTGGGGAACGCGTTATGGTAGGGATTAATGTCTTCGTGAATGTATTGGTAATAGTCGGGGTTTTTGTCGGGGTACCGGTGTTAGTCGGCGTATAAGTCTTTGTGTACGTGTTTGTAATCGTTTTCGTAGGGGTATTGGTGGATGTGTACGTATAAGTAAAAGTGGCTGTGAATGTGTAGGTTTTGGTAGGAGTATTCGTGGGGGTATTCGTAAACGTATAGGTGGGCGTAGGCGTTGGCGTAGCCGTGTTGGTAGGTGTAAATGACGGCGTATAAGTTGGGGTAAGGGTGTTGGTAGAGGCTGGCGTTGGTGTACTGGAAGGTGTGTTGGTGGGAGTAGGCGTTGTCGTAAACTTATTGGTAGGCGTGAATGACGGCGTATAGGTTGGGATAAGGGTATTGGTGAAGGTTGGCGTGAGAGTGCTGGTGGGTGTATTGGTGGGTGTAGGCGTTGCCGTAGCCGAATCCGTCGGTGTGTCCGTTGATGTGTCAGTAGGAGTTGAGGTACTGGTAGGCGTGGAGGACGGCGTATAGGTTGGGGTAAGGGTGTCTGTAAGTGTCGGTGTGGGGGTGCTAGTGGGAGTATCGGTCGGGGTGTTGGTCGGCGACGGCGTAGGCGAATCCGTAGGCGTGTTTGTTGGGGTATTGGTTGGCGTATCAGTGGTCGTGTTGGTAGGTGTAGGGGTATCAGTCGGAGTATTCGTGGGTGTGTAAGTAGGCGTATCGGTGGGTGTGCTGGTCGAGGTGTAGGAAGGCGTGCAAGTATCCGTAAATGTCGCCGTATCGGTCGGAGAAAAGGTGGGCGTATCCGTAGTTGTATCGCTTGAAGTTGGAGTGCTTGTAGCCGTGTCAGTCGGCGTGGCAGTGGGTGTATTGGTGGCCGTCCCTGTCGAGGTTGCGGTGGAGGTGGGGGTCATCGTAAAGGTAACGGTGGGGGTTGAAGTCGGCGAATTCGTCGGCGTTACTGTAAAGGTCGGAGTGGCGGTCGGCGGCAGGCCGACCGTGTGCCAGACATCGTTAAAGTAACTGTTCCCGGCGCCGCCGATCAGCCACATGGAAAGGCCGGTACCGGCGTCGAACACCACGCCGTTTGTCACTTGACGGGCAGGGAAGGGCGCGGAGGAATTAACCTGGGTCCAGTTGGCGCCATCCGTGGAGGCCCACACGTCGTTGGTGTTGATGCTTCCTGAGGAGGTGCCCGAGACCACCCACATGGCGCCGTTGTAAACATAACCGGCGTTGCCGTATTTGTACCCAAAGGCGGGGGAGGAGGTGGCCGTAGTCCAATGGACCCCGTCCGTGGTGCACCAGACGCCGTTGGTCACGGCACTCCCGCTGATAACCCACAATTTCCCGCCAAAGACCAGGGCCGACGCCCCGAACCTTCCATCAAAGGGTGGATTTGAAGTGGCCAGGGTCCAGTTGACCCCGTCGGCGGAATACCAAACGTCGTTGGCGAAACCGCTCGACGTATATCCGCCGATGACCCACATTTTTCCAGTAGCCGTGCCGTCGGTTGGATTATAGACCGCGGTGCTCATGCCCCACCTGCCGGTGAAGCCCGCGTGGGAGGTAGCCTGCAACCAGTTGACCCCGTTGGGAGACCACCAGACGTCGTTGAGACAAGTTGAGGAAGTGTCCAAACCGCCGATGACCCAAATCCGTTTCGATTGATTTTTAGTGACGGGATCAAAAACCAAGGCGCTGGGCCTCGTCCTTTGGGAGAAGGCCGCGCTGGCCGTGGCCTGGGTCCAGTTGGCCCCGTCGGGGCTGTAATAAACGTCGTTCAAGAATGCCGAGGGCGAGGTCTGCCCGGCGATGACCCACATTTTGCCCGCGGGGTTTCCTGTGCTTGGGTCGAATACCACGCAACCATTACCGGCCCTGGCGCTGAAAGCCGCGTTCGCGGTGGACTCGTACCAGCAGGAGCCGACGATAGATGGGTTGCAAGTCTGCGTGGGGGTTGAAGTATAGGAAGGGGTGCTTGTAAAGGTAACGGTGGGGGTGGGAGTTGGGGTGGCCGTTACGGTGGGCGTGCTGGTTTTAGTCGGGGTTTTTGTCGCGGTATTCGTTAAGGTATTGGTGCTTGTTTTAGTGGGGGTATTGGTGGCGGTGGCCGTCGGGGTTAAGGTCGGGGTGGACCCGTTCGACCAGACCCGGAAACCAAAATCGCAATCTCCCAGGGTGGATATTGAAACCCAGCTGGAACCGCTGTTGGCGGAGGATTCGCCGAAGGAATTTGTCCCATCGTAAGTGATATTCCCGAAATTCGCGCAACAAGAGGATTGTGTGCCGTTCATCGTCCATTGGTAATCATTGCCTGACGCTGATCCGGGGGAGGAAAGGATAAAACGGCACGCCTGCTGGGCTGGTAAAGATACCGGGGTGATTCCGGTTTCCACCCATTGCAGCTTCGTCCCGACCTGGGAGGCGGTGGCCAAAGTTCCCGAGGCGATCAATGTACCGGGAAGGCTCCTGATTTCCCATTTTAAGTCCCCTGCCGGATTGCCCGTTTTGGTGACGTAGGCCCCGACCGCGTTTATCACGTAGGAGGAGGAAGGGGTGAACCTCTGCGAATATTCGTTCGACCCGTATATATCCATGTTAAAACCGAATATATAAGGATTGCCGTCGAAAGGACCCGCGCCGTTCAACAGGACAAAAACCGGTTGGTAACCCGGGACAAAATTCCAGCCATTCCCCATGTCCTGGTCAATCCCCATGTTCGCGTCGGCCTGCTGGCCCAATGGATATAACTTTGTGCCGGGGACGGTGGATTGCTCCCAAACGGCATAGTTGGTCCCGTTCACGCTCACTGGTTCCGCGACGACGTGGTAAACCGTCCCGGCGGCCAGGTTCACGCTTGGGTTCACCCCCAATGTCACCCATCCGTTGCCGTAATTATTAAACGCCAGGGTCGCGGGGCCCGATAAATAAGTCCCGGCGGGAAACCCGTTATTGTCCCCTTGCAGGCCGAATTTATATTGAGGGGTACCTATGGAGTGGTCGATATACAGGCATACGCCCGACACCGGGGCGCTTTGCCGGGCCGTGAATCGAAGGCTTCCCCGCGTTCCGGGGTCGCCTAGCACGAGGTTGTTGACCGAGGAATACACCGATTGGTTGCCGATGGCAAGGAAACCCGTGGGGGTGGGGGTGGACGTGGGGACCGGAGTGGCGTTGGGGTCGGTTAACATCCTGAAGCAAAAATCATTGCCATAGTATGGGGAGATATCCAGGCCGCTCCAGGTGGATCCCCCGTCGTTTGATTCCTCCCCGAAGGCCATGTCCTTGCCGTAAGTGATGTTCGCATATGGGCTCGGACTGGCAAAATTCGAGTAAGCCATGCTCCATTGATACCCGTTCCCTTGGGTCGTGGACCCGGGCGAGGAAAGGACGAACCTGTATATCCCCGGAGCTAAACGGGTCGAGGGTATGGGCGCCTCCACCCATTGATAGTTCGTTCCGACCTGGCTGGGAGCGGCAAGGGTGCCTGACGCGGTGGTGACCGTCATCCCCGAAGTGAAAACTTGAATGGCCCAGTTCAGATTCCCGCTTGGGTTTCCGTATTTCCTCACATAAGCGCCGGCGGTGCTGACCGTGACCGGGAGGCCGTTGACCAGGAACCGTTCGCCTAATTGGACGGTGCCGAGGATATTCCAATCATTCGAGGCAATATAGGGGTTGCCGTCCATCGGGCCGCTTGAGATCCTGAGGGCGAAAATCGGCTGGTAACCCGGGACGAAGGCCCATCCTTTCCCTAAATCCTGCGCGATACCCATGTTCGGGTCGGATTGCTGGCCCGATGGATATAGCTGCGCCGCCGGCGCGGTAGCTTGCCTCCATAGGACCGAGCCGCCCATAAAATCCCCGTAATGAACCGTTTCAAGAACAACGTGGTATATATTGCCGGAGGAAAGGGTTACGCCCGGGCCCAGGGCGAATGTCTGCCAGCCAACCTTCGTAATGGATTGCGTGACCGGCGCGGAGAGATAAGTCCCGTTGGGTATGCCGTTGTTATCGCCCTGGATCCCGATTCTGTAAAAGGGGCCCGCGTAAGTCCAGTCGATATATAAATCAACGCCCGTCACTGGGCCGTTGATCCTGGACGTGAACCTCAAGCTTCCCCGGATACTGAAGTCGTCTAAAACCAGATCGTTGGGGCTGGAAACGACCGATTGGTTCCCCACGTAGCTTGTCCCGGGCGGAGTCGGCGTTGGGGTCGGGGTCGGTGTACCCGCGGGGCTTTGCAGGAACCGGAAAGGGAAACTGTTGACGTATGGGTTTTGGAAGTGATTCCAAGTGGAACCGCCGTCTATTGAGTAGGCCCCAGACGCCAGGTACCCCTCATACGTCCCAGCGAGCAAGTATTTAAACCCAAGAGATTCACATCCGCCCAGGCTCCAGCTATAGCAATTTGAGGAATTTGAGGACCCGCTGGAGTTTAAAGCGAAAATGTAATTATCCGGGGATAATACCAAGGGAGTGGGGAGGTTCGTTTCCACCCACTGGTATCCCGGACCCACTTGAGAAGGCATGGCGAGGATTCCGGTCGCGATGTTAATGTTCACGTTCCCGTCTTTTATGGCCCAAGTCAGGCTTTCGGAGGGTGAACCGATTTCTTTCACGAAAGCGCCCACGGAGGTAATGGTCACGGGAACCCCGTTGAGGACGAACATCTCCGATTCCTGGTTATTCCCGTAAACCATTTCATCCACTTGCAAATCATTTAGGTTGCCGTCGAGAAAATTGTTGCCGAATTGGAGAAAGAATAGGGGTTGGACGCCGCCCAGGGCTGTCCAGCCGGTCCCCAGGTTTTTCGCGGCCCCCTGGTTGGGGTCGGAGGACTGGTCGTAGGGGTACATCCCGTTATAGGGCGTGGTCCCCAACCGCCATGTGCAGTAGGTGGCGGGCCCGTCGTTCGAGGTTCCCGACAATACCATATGGTACACAGTCCCGGCCGTCAAATTGGGTGGATTGCCGGTGAACGTCACGCCGGACCACCCGGCATTGGCGGAGGAGAAGGTCGCCGGGTTTCCCAGCGTGTTGCCATCAGGTACTCCCGCATTATCCCCCTCGAACTGCGCCACGTACTGCCCGCCCGAATCCTGGCTAAAGTACACCCACGCGATGGATACCGCGCCGCTATTCCTCGCCGTGAACCGGACGCTACCCTGGTACGACGGGTCCGTCATCGGGTAATCGCTGTAGTTCCCGTCCAACGGGAAGTTGTTGCCGAAATAGTTCGTCCCGTAAGGAAGCGGTGTCGGGGACCAGGTGAATGTGTTTGTCGGGTAGTAGGTGGAGGTATAGGTAAAGGTGGGTGTGGCGGTGGGAACATCCGACGGGGTGAAAGTCGGCAAAGCCGTGGGCGTGTCGGCAGGAGTATCCGTCGCTGTGAAAACCGGAACATCAGTAGGTGTGTCGGTCCAGATATCAGTGGAAGTATAAGTGGGCGTGTCAGTATCTTCGGATTGGGCGGAGACGAATGAAGGCGTGGCGAATAAAAGAAGGCAAAGGGCTTTTAGGAACCAGGTTCGCTTCATAAAAAATATGCACCTCATATTCTGGTCAAACAACAGATGATAAATACTACCACTAATCAACTATCCAGGGTTATCAATTAACCCCAATAAAACCATGGGAAATGTTGGATATTTCATCTCCCTCTTCAGGTATCCCAGGGCCCTGAACAGCGCCATATCCCTCATGGCCCTTTACCTTCATTTCGGGAAATTCAGGAACGTGGTCCTGGCCCGGCTCGACGCGGATATTTTCAGGTTGAAGGCCGAGTTAGCGGCCTCAAGGCAGGCGTTAAATGTTGGCGGACCCATCCCTTTAGCTGGTCCGGGCCCGTGACTATTGGAAGCGCCAGGGACGCGGTGAGAAATGGGTTCCACAGAGGAGGATGGGCCAGGACCCGCAACAAACTGGCGGCCTGAAGCCCTGCCCTACGCTGCGGTGCGGAGGGCCGTCCTTTGACTGGAAAAACCATGGCGATTCGCCGGGCGCTGTTTGAGCCTTGACAAAAAACTTCCATAATGATTCCATAATGGTAGTCAACTCAACCTCGGGGGTTTCCATGGCGACTTTGGTGATTAAGGACCTGCCGGATGAGCTTCACCGGCGCTTGAAGGAAGAGGCCCAAAAAGCCCATAGGTCCATGAACGGGGAGGCGATCTATCTCTTGGAGGCGGGTTTAAGCGGGAACCAGGGCCGTTTTTACGCGGGCGAGCTTCCAGCGCCTTATGAGGGCAAGAAGCCCCTCACCGAAAAGTTGATCCACCAATGGAAGCGCAAGGGAATGGCTTGATCGCCGTAGACACGAACATCATCGCTTACCTGCTCATCAAGGGCGAGAATACCCCGAAGGCCATGGCGCTCCTGGACCGCGAACGGGATTGGGTTGTTCCTTCCTTTTGGCGCATCGAGTTCCTGAACATCCTCGTGAATTACTCCCGGCACCAAAAAATGCCGGCGGAAGATATCAGGGCCGTTTGGAAAGCCTCGTTCCAGTTATCCCATTTGCGGGAGGAACCCGTGGAGGGTGACCAGGCCTTGGACCTGGCTTTGAGGCACAAAATCAGCGGTTATGACGCCTTGTTCGTGGCGCTGGCTAAAACCCTGGGAATGGTGTGCGTGACCTGCGATAAGGCCTTGAGGAAAGCGGTGCCCCAGTTGACGGTTGGCCTGGATGAATATTTGAAATAGTTTTAATTCTCACATTTTCCGGGATTCTTTTACCTCGACTCATTGTCTTTCATCTTGGTTTGTTTCTTTTGGAACGCCCCTTAATTTCCCGTTATTCATTATAAATTAGTGTATCGTTGGTTGTTATTTCGCGGCCTTAATGGCCGTTTCCCGGAACAGGCGCCGCTCGAAAGGAAAACATCTTGATCATTTTTGTTTCGGCGTTGAATTTGATATTGCCGGCACTCGCGATTTACTTATCCGAGAAGAAAACCCCCTGGACGAAGTTTTTAGTTCTTATTTTGTGGACTTTAACTTTGCTGGGGATTTTCTACGACCTTCACAACGCGTTTAATACCTGGAACGATTCCTTCCCGGACCAGGTCCGCTGGTGCCTGTCCATTGCTTTCCCGTTGTGGATTTTCTATTTGGGTTTGTATTTTTCATTCCTCGAGGCCCAAAGCCTGAAAATTATCGGAGTTTTATTGGCTTCCCTGGGGTTTATAGCCTACCTGACCGTGGAATTGTTGATCGCCTTCGGGGTTTGAGGGGGGACGAATAATTTAATTATCAATTGGTATTTGATTGTTATTTGTAAAACTTCTAACTCCTCAACTTTTTCAATAATTTTTCATTATTCATTCTTCATTTTTAATTGAGTTTATCCATTCTCCATTGCCCAGTGGTGAGCGACCATCGGGAGTCGAATCCGTCCATTTTTCATTAACATTTCACCTTTGTTTCCCAGGTCTTTTGGTTTGACAGTAAGATCCTTCTCCCATATCGGGGGCTAAAATGGGTTTTACCCGGCCGTAATATGGGGGTGGTATAATCCAGGCCTAGTCACCGGCCCATGAAAAGGCCGATATGATCCGGAAATCCTCAATGCCGAGGGATATTGTGAGCCTCAAGTTCCGTTTGTTTATCGCCTATGCCGCCGCCGCGGCCTGCCTCGCGCTTTTGCCGACGGCCTGCAGCAACAGTTCCTCCAATCCCTCGTCCCCCCCGGCCCCGGCAAAAACCGCCACGCCGACGGATTCGATGACCCCCGCGGTTTCCAGCACCGCGACGCAATCCTTTACTTGGACCGCAACTCCAGCCCTTACCCCTTCATTTACCCCGACAGTCACATACACGGTGACTGGTACGGCCACTATGACCGACACGCTCACCGCCACTTCGACAAGCTCAGTGATGTCCACCGTAACAGCGTCTTACACCACGACGCCAACCCCCACCCAGACGCCCTCCTATACCCCGACGGCAACCCTCTCCCCCACGGATACTTTCACCCCGACGGATTCGATGACCCCGACATTCACCTACACGGCGGCTGATACGGCTACTGTGACCAATACGGTCACCCCCACCGCTACTCCTTCGGTCACGCCAACGGATTCGACTACGCCTTCGGCTACGCTCACCGTCCCGGCTTCTCCCACTGAGACGTCCACAACCACCCAGACACCCTCCTATACCCTGACGGCAACCCTCTCCTTCACTTATACTTTCACGCCGACGGATACGGCGACCACGACATTCACCTACACGGCGACTGTTACGTACTCAGCCACGCCCACAGTCACGGCCACTGTGACCGACACGGTCACCTCCACGGCGACACAAACCCCCACCGCGACGCCCTCCAATACCCCAACGTCAACCTTCTCACCCACCATTACCCCTTCCTATACCCCAACGGTTACGGCTACCCTCACGATGACCCCCACTCCTTCCGGCACCCTTTGTTACTCCGGCAGTTTCGGCCAGTCTGTCACCACCGGCATGGGGAACATCGGGCTGACTAATTCCGCCGCGACCCTGGCGGTTATCCCCATCGCGGGCAAGGTTTCCTCCCTCAGCTTTTACGCCACGGCGGGGGAAATCCTGCGGGTGGGCCTCTATTCGGATGGTGGCTCCGGCCCAGGGACCCTCATGGCGGAATCCAACTCCGTGACGGCCGTGGACGGGCTCAACACCGCGGCCATCGCGCCCCAGGACCTGGCGGCGGGGAACTACTACCTGGCGGTTAAATTCGCGTCCTCGGGCCCGGGCGGTCCCATCGGGATCAACAACACCACGGGCATGACGCACATGTGTTCCTGCGACCTCGGCTCCGCCTGGTCCGACGCCATGCAGGTGGGATGGGAACTGGCCATACAGGCGAATTTTTGCAGTCCCAATCCCCTCCCCACCGCCACCGCCACGCCCACCGTGACCGCTACCCCGACCATCACGCTGACCGGCACGAGCACCTGGTCCCCCACCTTCTCCCCCACCCCCGGCACTCACACCCCGACACCCACCTTCTGCTACCCCGGAACCTTCGGGGAGGCCGTCACCACCGGCCTGGTCAACTACGGGACCATCCAAACCTCCGCGTCCCCGGCCCAGTTCCCCTACGAGGCCGTGATCACCTCCATCGGCTTTTACGCCACTCCCGGGGCAATCCTGAGGCTCGGGGTCTACTCGGACGGGGGCTCGTCGCCCGGCACCCTGATCGCGGCCACGTCGCCCGTGACCTCCACCGGGGGATTGAACGACGCCCCCATCGGGCCCCTGGACCTGCAGGCGGGAAAATATTACCTGGCCTCCGAATTCTCGACGGATAGCCCCGACAGCCAGATTGGGGCCAACCAGTCCGCCGGCACCATCCTGGCCTGCCCCTGCGACCTCGGCGCCCCCTGGACCCAGAACGCGGCGAACGCGTCCTACCACCTTTCGCTGTCCGCGAATTTTTGCAGCCTCAACCCCCTCCCCACTGCGGCCGACACGCCCACCGTGACCCTTACCCCCACGCCCCCGCCGTCCACCTGCGGCGGGTTTGGCGCGCAGGGGCCGGTCACGGATCCGGGCTCCGTGGGCGGACTTTCCACGAGGTTCGGCCTGTACCACCTTGATGCCTACGCCGACGTGTCGCAGGTGGATTTCTTCATCACCACGGCCCAGTCCAACGCCACCGGGTTAGTCCGGGTGTTCGTTTATTCCAACAACAGCGTCAACGGGACGCCGCTCTCCCTCCTTGGAAACTCCACCGCCCAGGTCATGACCTTCCAGCAGGGTTGGAACGGCGTGGCCCTGCCCGACCTCCAGCTCTCGCCGGGGGACTATTGGC
Organism: candidate division FCPU426 bacterium; assembly: GCA_963796105.1. Classification (GTDB taxonomy): domain Bacteria; phylum Oederibacteriota; class Muellerivitia; order Muellerivitales; family Muellerivitaceae; genus CAWCKJ01. The sequence continues at coordinate 777,654 of CAWCKJ010000004.1, read as the reverse complement.
TGGGGGCGTCCGTCAACGTCACAGGCCCGGGCTATGACTGGTGGTGCAGCGCCGACACGGGCGGGGGAGGCAATTCCCAGGACTACGCGGATAATTTCCCCCCCGCGGGCCTTTCCTACTACGTCTCCACCGGCTACCCGGATTTCACCTTCAGGGCCATCTGCTCCCAGCCTGTGACCGTGCCGACTTCCACGCCTACCAGCACCCCCACCCAAACCTACACCCCGACCGCCACCACCACGCCCTGCGACGGCCTGGGCACCTCGCTGACCGGCAACGATTGCGGGGGCCTGACTGGAGAGGGCACCCGGTTCGGGCAATACACGCTCAACACGTCCTCGACGGTGGCGGGAATTTCCGTCTATATCACTTCCACCAGCAGCCCGATCCTCGGAATGGCCAAGGCCTTCATTTATACGCCCAACGGGAGCAACGGCCTGCCGGATACGCTCGTGGCGGAATCTTCCGCCATCGTGGTGACCTGGCAGCAGGGTTGGAACATCATTCCGCTTCCCGACACCCCGCTGAGCCCGGGGGTTTACTGGCTGGGGGCCTGCCTGAACCTGGGGGGGACCTATGACTGGTGGAGCAATGGTACCACTGGCGGGGGCGCCTACGCGGGGCTGGACCTGATCAACAACCCCGCCCCGGCGAACGTGAACTCCTCCTGCTCGGCTTGGACGGGCGATTACGTTCTTCAGGCCTACTGCCACTGATTATTTTCCCGGGGAGGTTCCCATGGTTGAGCTTAAATTAGTCAAAACGGGAAAGGTTGCCTTCCAGGTCAAGGTCACCCTCTTGGGCGTCAACCCTCCCGTCTGGAGGCGGTTCCTGGCGGACCCGGCCATGACCCTTCACAAATTCCACAAGGCGTTACAGGAGGTCATGGGGTGGATGGATGGCCACCTTTACGAATTCGATTGCGCGGGAATCAGGGTCGGTGTACCTGACCCTGATTTCGGGGACGAAATCATCTCCTCCCGGAAGGTCAAGTTGGGGGAAGTGTTGAGGGCGCCGGGCGACAAGGTGGAATACCTTTACGATCCGGGGGACGGTTGGTACCACAAGATCTTTCTGGAAAAATTCGTCGAGCCGGAGCCGTCGGTAAAATTACCCCACTGCCTGGCGGGAAAGCGCGCCTGCCCGTCCGAGGATTGCGGCGGTCCCTGGGGCTATAAGGAACTTTTGGCGGCCCTGGCCGACCCCCGGCATCCAGCGCACAAGGACAAGGTGGAATGGTTGGATAGGCCTTTCGACCCGGAAGCCTTTAATTTGAAAGACATGAACGAGGGGTTGCGGATTGAATTCAAGTGAGAGTTACTTGTCACCCCGATGACATGTTTTGGTCAAGCCGCGATGTATTGCTCGGGAGAATGTTCTTTTTTCATTGTTTTTCATCTAGAGCCTATCCCCTGAATCCCCTAATTCGGGTGAATCGACGTTCAATAGCCATTTCCAAAGAGGGATGATTTCAACACGAAGCCCGCTTTCCTTGATTTCCTTTTCCTCGTCGTGGGTGATGACCACCAGCCGCTTGGCTCCTAACTCCTTGTGGGCGGATCGAAGACCCTCCATCTCCCTTTCCATGGTCTTGGAATTCCGGAGATCGAGGGAAACTTGAATAGCCTCCCGGACTTTTCGGCCCTTTCGGACGACGAAATCCACTTCCTTACCCTGCTTGGATTTCCAGTAATAGATATCCAATGCCCGTCTTTTCAGGTCTAGGAACACCAGTGACTCCAAGATTTTCCCCTTGTCTCCCGAGAAATGGAAACCCACCGCGTCCGAGAGACCCGTATCAACCGGATAGAATTTAGGAGGATTGTATATCTGCCTTTTGACGGAGTAATCGAAGAGGTTCAGCCTCATGAAAAGAAAAACGCCCTCAAACATTTCCAGGTACCTCTTGACGGTATTAAGGCTTTTAACCCGTATCATTTTTTTCATGTTGTCGAGACTGAGGATGGACCCGGGGTTTGAGGCCAAGTAAAGCGCCAACTCACGGACTTCCATTTGATTGCGTACCGAATGGGCCGCGATGATGTCACGGTAGAGAATGTCCTTGAAATACTGCTCCAACAAGCTTTCGTCCCCGATCTTCACCACTTCCGGAAAACCACCGGTCTGGGCGTATTCGGACAGCCTTTTCCGGACCAAAGCCCGGTTTTCGCGCCGAAGAATTCCGTCTTTCCCCGCTGCCTTCCACCCCTTGAAGGCGAGGTATTCCCTGAACGAAAAGGGGAAATTAGCCACTTGGCGGTTTCGCCCGGTCAGTGAAGCGGAAACTTTGGAAGCGGTCAGGTCGGTATTGGATCCGGTCACGAATATTTTGACATCCTCTAATTCATAGAGGCGGTTCAGCCAGCGCTCCCAACCCGGAACCTTCTGGATCTCATCCAGGAAGAAGTACCGTTTCCCGCGGGACTCTAAAACTTCATCCGCGGCTTCCAGGATTTTTTCGAAGTCCGGGGGTTTAAAATCCGTAAAACGCTCGTCCTCGAAATTAAGGTAAAGAATCTGGTTTTCGGGTACCCCGCCCTTATCCACCAGGTCCCCGGCCAAGAGCCTAAGAAGGGAGGATTTTCCGCTCCGGCGCACCCCTACGATGGAAATGATTTCGCGTTGTTTCAGCCAGGGAGCGATGGCCGCTTGCGCTTCCCGGCCCACAAAGCCGGCGCGGCCCAGGAAGCGTTCCCGGTGCCGGACGAGGATTTCCTTCAATTGTGACAGTTCCACGGGACCTCCCTATAATGCAACGCTATTATAAGCTTTAAGCAATATATTGCAATGCTATTGCAATGTATCAAACACGGTCATTCTCGGATTAAGGCGTATCGCCTCAATATTCCTAAAAGCAGCGGGGTCGAATGGGTCCATTGTTTTTGGCATCAATTCTTAACCCATCTGCCATGAGCCAACAAGGCGAATGGTGAGATTTGATTGCCCAACTGACACACGCAGGTCTGGGGAGTCCTGCCCGCAAGTGCCGAGAACCCTGCCCGCAGATGCCACAACCTAGTATTGGAAGCCCGTAACCCAGTAAACTTAATTGGCAAGAGGCCGGTTTTCCGCCGCCGAACGGGATAAACCGCCCACATTCCCGGGAACATGTGTCGGCAAGGGAGGATAACCCGCCCACATTCCTGCCCGCATTTCGGGGTCTCCTGCCCGCAGGTCTGGGGAGTCCTGCCCGCAAGTGCCGAGAACCCTGCCCGCAGGTGCCCATTAGCCAGTTCACAAAGATGTCCCCCCTTGCTATCCAGAATCCATATAACTTAGATTCCATCCTATTCAAATAAATAGGGCGGAAAAAGGGGAGGGTGATCATGGGAAAATTCCAACGCTGGACGGCCGTTTGTTTGTTGTTATCCGCTGGGTTCCTGCTCTTGGGCTGCGCGAAAAATTCATCCCCCTCCAGCCCCAGCCCCGCGCCGTTCCTCAATCCCAACGCCTCCTGGAAACTCGTGGGCAACGCCTGGTTCAGCCCCGGCGGGGCATCCTATACCTCCCTTGTTTTCGAGGGCGGCCTCCCATTCGTGGGCTTCGAGGACGGAGCGAACAATAACAAAGCCATGGTGATGGCCTTCGATGGAAACGCTTGGGTGACCCTGGGAATCCCGGACTTTTCCATCGGACAGTCCTACATGCCCTCCATCGCCTGCGACGGCTACGGCGACCTCTGGATGGCTTACACCGACCTGAGCACCACCCAAAAGGCCATCGTCATGGGTTACTCTTCGGGATCTTGGGGAACCGCCGGGAACGCGGGGTTCACCCCCGGTACGGCGGTCTACCTTTCCCTGGCCTGCAACAACCAGAACTTTTACTTGGCTTTCCAGGACGGAAGCCAGTCGCAAAAGGCGACTTTGGACGTCTATACCGGAAGCTGGGACCCGGTGGGGACCGCTGGATTTTCCGCGGGACAGGCCAACTTCACCAGCCTGGCTTTCAACAACAGCACGCCCTACGTGGCTTTCCAGGATTTCGGGAATGGGGCCAAAGCCACCGTGATGTACTACAACGGGGCTTCCTGGGTGAACGTGGGAACCCCGGGTTTCTCGGCGGGAACGGCCGAGTATATTTCCCTGGCCATCGACAACGCCGTGCCCTACGTCTCTTTCGTGGACGGCGCCCACGCCAACAAGGCGACCGTCATGAAATACAACGGGGGTTCATGGGTGAACGTGGGAACCCCGGGGTTCTCCGTGGGGGCCGCCCAGTCAACTTCCCTGGCCTTTAACAACGGCGCCCCTTACGTGGGATTTTCCGACGCCGGGGTCGATTACCGCGCCTGCGTGATGGCCTTTAACGGGAGCCAATGGGTGAACGTGGGAACGCCGGGTTTTTCCTCCGGCATGTCGGATTATTTGAACCTGGCAATCAACAACGGCATTCCCTACGCGACTTACGGCGACACCGGAAACGGCGGGAAGGCCACCGTCATGGCGTTCCAATAAAAGGAAAAGGGGCCAGCCCTCCCTACGCCCAAGGCTTCGGGGGTTCTCGTACTATTGGGGTCAGGTCTTCATTTTATATTAACTAACCGGGCCCCGAATCCAGGATCCTCCTCAATCTATTTCCTTACCGCCGCCAGCCCTGCCCGCGGGAATCCCAGCAATTTCCGATGAAAAAAATTCCTCCATTTCCCGGATTTTCCCTCGATAATGCCACCCGGTATTAAATCAATTACGGGAGTACCTTATGTTCCAGCGCGGATTGATATTAGCCGTATGCTTCGTTTGCCTATCCCTCAACACCGCTAAGGCTGATGCCCCTGACGATTACCAAGCGGGCCTCGCTTCTTACCAGCAAAAGGATTACGCGAAATCCATCCAATCCCTGAAAGCCGCCGTTAAGAACGATCCCAAAAACTGGGAAGCCTATCAATTGATGGGTAATTGCTATTACCAGGAGAAAGACATCCCGGACGCAAGGGATGCATTCAAGAAGAGCCTGGCCTTGCACCCGAATGCCGAATTGGGGAAATTCGCCGCGAATCTCAGCCCCGTCGATGGTTCCGAGGCCGCTCCCGTCCAAGCGGGAAAGAGTGGTTCGGAAACTTTGGGCTTATCCCAGTACGAGCAAGGCCAATCCCTCATCGAGAAGTCCCGCGATACCCTGCGCGGTTTGGAATCCACCCAAACCCTTTCCCCCGAGGCCAAAAACATCGCGGATTACGGCATGCCGCAATTCTCGAAGGACGATAACCGCTTCCAGATGGGGCTCGCCGTCGGGTCCCCGGTCATACTAGGCCTTGACCTGGGGTATTCCCTGAATCCCATGACGAACGTCGGAGTCGGCTTCTCGTATATCCCCTCCTCTGAGGACACCCTCTATTCCATCGAGCCGAGGATAAAGTTTTACAGCAGTCCGAAGGACCTTTCCTTTTTCTGGGGCGCGGGAATCGCGTTTGGGGGCTACAGCGATACGTACGATCCATCCCAAAATTCCTCCTGGATCGGGCCTAATTTAAAGGTCGGATTGAGCCTCATCAACGACGGCAACTTTTATTTTGAGATGGAGTGGGCGATCGGGTTCTTAATCATCACGAACCAAACGGAAGTCTATAACGAATACCAGGACCAGTACGGGAATTGGAATTTCAATATTTCCTATATTCCACGGACAACCTTTTACCCGGCCGCCATTCCCGGGACGCGGATAGGCCTCGCCTTTTAACCCATTCAGCCAACCGGCTTGCGAACATCTAAAGGGAAAAAAGGTTTTTCGCCGGCACGGACTGATTGTCCCGGGAACTGGCTGGGAACCCTGAAACCGGGCATAAATCCGGCAGTACCTAGTGGAAGATTTTGGGTCGCCCGATTGATTTCATCGTTTCCTAGTGAACACTATGTTGACCGATATGTATGCCGGGGATAGGATAAAGCCGTTGTTTCTTATCTGGGGAGACTTCTGAAAGGTTGCTATTAAACCTTCCGGATTTAAAAAAATCCATGGAGGTCTCCTATGCCCGGTATTCGCGATAAATCCATTTGGTGTTTCATCTTAATCCTCGCGGCAACAGCCGTCCTGAGCGCTTCCTGCAGTTCCAACAATAGTCCCGCTTCCCCGGCGAAGCCCGCCTCAACGCCGGCTTATTCCACCACGGCGGTGACGGTGATTTCAGGGCCGAGTACTTTTTCCCCCCGGAGCATTAGTTACTATAACGGCCACTTATGGATCGTTAATACTTACACGACGGCTGGGGATTTAGAGGAATTCACCACGTCAGGCCTATCGGTGACGACCATTTCCGCCTATAACGGTTCCGCTACTTTTGACGGCCTGACCCAGGCGAATATCGGCCCTGATGGAACGATCTACTTAGGGGACTGGGGAAACGGCCAGATCGAAGTATTTTCCTCCACCGGGGCCTACCAAACCGTCATCACGGGCCTAACGAAAGTCGCATGCCTATCCGAACAACGCTTGCGCAGTAATGGGTTTTGCCAAAGCGCAAGCGGTTAAGGCCCGGTGAAATAAGGAATCTGGGTCATGGCGACGATTGAACCGATAAGTATATTCGCTCAAGTATCCAGGCAGATATTTCACGTTGACTCCATGATGGGTTCCTAGGATCCAAGCCTTGGCGTTGGAAATGAATCGGTGGACCCAAGGTAACCAGTGATTTAACACCACTGGGTCATTGGCTGTTACCTGGTACTCCACATCCACGTTTTCCAAGTTTCTCAAGCTGGGACTGGCATCCGTGTTTATCATGGCGCCTTTCTGGATTGCTTGATCGACGAATGCTTGGGCTTCCCACTTGGTTTCTGCGGTCACCTTTATCTTTGCAAAACCCGCTTTCTCTTTTTTGCGCCCTTTCTCATCTATCCATTCTTTGCTTTCAACCGCCACCAGCACTTCAGCCTGGTTTTCCTTTTCTCTCTTGCCGAATACAGCCCCATCCAACTCAATGATTTCCTTGAGTTGGTAATTTTCATCCCTTTGTCGAAGACTTTCCCGAATCTTATGCAACATCCTCCAAACGGTATCGTAGGAGGGCATTCCCAATTGCCGCTGAAGTTCCAGGGCTGAAATGCCCCTTTTCCCTTGCATCACCAATCCAATCATCCTCAACCAGGTTAAGATTGGGATCTTGGATTTCCGGAAGATCGTTCCGGCTCGAAGCCGTATTTGCTTTCGACAATAGTCACATTCCCGCACTTCGGGGCGGTTTTTGTGTTGCCAGAAACTTTCTCCTTCACATTGTGGGCAAACAAAGTCTTTTCCGGCAAAACGGCTCTTCCACACCCATTGACGTGCCTTTTCTTCTGTATCGATTTCCTTGAAAATCTCAATCCCCTTCATCCGTTGGTAGTTCATAATTTGCCCCTCCAACAATGAGTATACTCCTGTATTCCTTTATTTCAACAGGTACCGTTTGGAGAGGCATTGAAAGTCGAAGGCGTGGCGGTCAATTCGGCCGGCACAACCCTTTATGTCACGGAAACAACCGCGACGCCGGCGATTTTGGTTTATTCCATCGACAATACCACGACCCCAAAAACCTTTACTTATATCGGCGCCTTCAGCTCCACCAGTTCAGGCGCGGGCGTCTTGGATATCCCGGAATATCTGGCACTGGATTCAAACAACAATGTTTATGTGGCGAATTTGACCGGTGGGGCGACGTCGGATGCCGTCAAGTACGGCCCGGCCGGCGGGAGCCCGGTTTCCTTTCGCGCTTCCGGCTTAACCCTGCCGATTGGCATCGCCGTGGACAGCGCCGGGAACGTGCTGGTGTCCCAGTGCGCGTTACCTGGTTATATCCAGGAATTCAACCCCGCGTCCTCCGGGACCACCTATACCGCCGGAGTGACTTTTGGAAACAATTATTTTCAGGGCCCCGTGGGTCTTGCCTTGGACGGTTCGGGCAACCTCTACGTGTCGAGTGTCGACAATAACCAAATTTTGGAATTCAAAAACACCAATTAAGCGGCCGGGGTTTTTGTGGCCCGGCACACCAGGAGCGCATCTCGGCTTGAAACCTTGACGCATAGGCCTTCCATAAAGCAAATAGTGAGGCTGGTACAGATTTACTATAAATCTGCGCTGGCAACCCTCGCACTCGGCTGGTGGCCTCATGCGGCCTGTACCGTACCAATCTCCATTTAATCTTTCTTTATGGAAAGATTGGCCCGGAATTCCACCCAAATTTTGAATTCAATTCCAAAAATTGGTTTTTAAAGGTTTTCCGCCGGTTAAGGGGTTTATTGCCGGTACGGCCTTGCCCCTATCCTGAAAAGATTGCCGTTCTTGGCGGCCTCAATGACCATTCCCAGGTTCCCAAGGGTGAAATAAAGCCATTTGGGGATTGGCAGTTTGCGGATCCCGGCCGCAGCGGACTCGGGGATATCCAGCCCTTGGTCCAAGGCGTTGATGACCTGGTCGAAAGCGGCGGTGATATTCCCCGCCTTTCCCCCCTGCTTTTCCAGGGGACCGTCTGAAAACATCCCCCCTCCGCCGATGGCAAGGCCGCCCATCCAATGGAGGCCCGCGTCGCGGGCGAAAAGCCGGCAGATTTCCAGGGCCACGTCGTTCTGATGCGATTCGGCGAAACCGCAATTGACCACGGCGAAAATCCGGCCGGATTTCTCGGCGCGAGCCGGGGCCAGGCGCTCCAGGGCCGCGGTCAACTCGGCCGGCAGGCTGTCCACGTAGAGGGGGGTGACGATGGCGACCGTGTCCGCTTTCCGGTAAGCCTCCTCCAAAACGGGCCATTGCTCCTCCCTGCGGATGGCCGAACAGGCGGCGAGCGCTTGGGCCTGCCAGCCAAGGTCCGCGAGGCCGTCCACCAGGTATTGCGCCAGTTTTTCGGAAGTGCTGTCCGTCCTGGGGCTTCCGACGAGGGCGAGGAATTTTTTAGCCATGGACTTCCTCCAATTTCGATAAAAGCTGTTCTACCTGGGACCGGCGGTCTTCCGGTGTTTGACCCCCGTGAAGCACCAGGCTTCCCGAGACGGTGGATTGCATGTTCAAGGCGTTGCGCCCGGCCAAACGGGTGAAGATTTCGGCGCTTTCTTGGTCCGGCTCCACCTGCCAGCCCAAGGCCAGGAAGCCGTGCCTGCGGTAGCGCTGGGGATGGTGCATCTCGCCGCGCACCTTGATAAAGAGGGGCCAAAGGTTCGGGAGGTTGCGTTCCATCGCGCGCTTCAAGGCGCTGGAATAACCCCCGAAGGTCACACGGCTCAGGACGATGAAGGCGTCGCAATTCGCCCTGGCCCTCGCTATTTCCCGCCCGTCGTCGTTGCTGGAGCAAATGCCGGGGGTTTTCGCCCAGCAGTTGAAGCACCCCACGCAGGGGCTCACGCGCAATTCGGCCGCCGCCTTCGTTTCCGTTTCCCAGCCCCGCGCCGCCAGCGCCCCGCATAGCGTCCGGTGGATGGCGTTCCCCAGGACGTCGTCCTTCGTATGAGCATGCAGGATCAAGGTTTTCATGGTTTCTCCTTGCGCTTGCGAGCCTTGGGGATTTCCCCCTTCCCGATCCGCTTAATGACATCCTCGAACCAGGCCAGTTTCGCTTCCGTCATGCGGATTCCGCATTCCAGGGTCAGGAACCAGCACCAGGCCTCCCGTGGATCGTGGAATTCCTCGGCGAAAGCCTGGGCCTTCGGGGGGATCTTGCGGAGCTTCCCCAGCCCCTCCCGGCATTGCGCCGCCGCCCTGCGGAAGATCCCGAGAATCTCACCGTCGCTGAGCTGGCCGGAGAAAAAAACCTGGACCAGCGAGGCGCTGCGGCCGGAATCCCCCTCCTGCGGGGTGGAAATCCAGCGGTGGAGTTCCTCCCGCCCCGCCCGGGTGATGGAATAAACCTTCCGGTCGGGCCTGGTATCCTGCTTCACCACCTTGACCTTCGTGTAGCCCTGCTCGTCCAGCTTGGCCAGGATGCGGTAGATGTGGCTCTGGTCCGCGGGCCAGAAGTGCGCCACCGAGAGGTCGAAGCGTGATTTCAGGTCATAGCCCGAAAGGGGCCCGTACCCGAGGAAACCCAGGATCGCGTGGTCGAGTGACATGGAGCCTCCCTATGCAGGATTTATCATATATAGGACTAATCCTATAATATCCTGGCCCTCTTCCGCCGTCAAGAGATTTGGGTTCGGGGGAGATTTTTGAACGTATCGGATCAGGTTTTCATTTTATGCTCACTAATTAGGCCCTCGAATCCGGGGTCCTCCTCGTACCACTTCCTTGACCGCCGCCAGACCTGTCCGCAGGTCCGGCAATACCTTATGGCAGGTTTCCGCGGGGTGCCTGGCTTGATTTTATCGCTTCCTTGTGACTACTATTTGAAATGAAAATTAAGTGGGGAAAGAGGGAGAGATGAAAAAAGCCTTAGGCTTTATCCCGTTGCCGGTCATCCTGGCCTGTGCGGCCTGCCTGCCCATGGCCTGTAGCAACAACAATTCCCCCTCCGCACCCGTGACGGTTAATGGGACCGGCACCCCGGTCATGAATCCCAATGTGGGAGAGAATTGGTATGAGACTACCGCCGCCGCCCCTTGGGCCGCTCGCTACGGCCATTTAAGCCTGACCTTCAACAATGAGATGTGGGTCCTGGGCGGGGACGCCGAGGCCGAGGGGGTGACGAACGATACCTGGCATTCCTCCGACGGGGTCAGCTGGTCAGTGGCCCCCGTCGCCACCTCCTTTACCCCCAGGGGCTTTTTCGGCGGCGCGGTCTTTAATAACGAAATGTGGGTTTACGCGGGAAGCATGCCGACGGTCGCCAACGACGCCTGGCACAGTTCCGACGGGGTCACCTGGATCCAGGCGGTCCCCAGCGGTTCCGCCACCTACTCCCCCAGGGGCAACGAGGTGACCGCGGTCCTCAACGGGAAGATCTGGATGGTGGGGGGGTACGACCTCAATCCCTTGAACGACGTGCTCTCCTCCGCCGACGGGGTGAATTGGAGCACGGTCACTGCCAGCGCGCCTTTTCCCGGCCGCTACGGCCACGCCCTGCTCGCCTACAACAACGCCCTTTGGGTGATCGCTGGCATCGGCGGCACCGGCTGTGACGTTTGGAAATCAACCGACGGCGCCCATTGGACCGAGGTCACGGCCTCCGCCGAGTTCGGCTCGCGCTTCAATCCCGCTTTCATGGTTTATGACGGGGCCATGTGGATCATCGGCGGGGTGGGAACCAGCGTGTATAACGACGCCTGGTATTCCTACGACGGCAACATTTGGACCCAGGCCACGGCCTCAACGGGCGCGTCGTTCACGGCGAAGGAATTCATGTCCTGGACGGTCTTCAACAACCACATGTGGATCCTCGGGGGCTACACTCATATACCGCCCGCTTATTTCAACGACGTCTGGTATTCGCCTTAACCGCCGGGTCTCTTCCCCCCATTTTCTCCGCGAAGTTCAAAATGGAAACTTGTAATGAAACATAGGGTCTTGAAGCCTGGTAATGTATAATTCATCCAACATTTAAAGGGGAGACTTCTGAAAGGCTGATTTTTAACCTTCCGGATTTTAAAAAATCCATGGAGGTCTCCTATGCCCGGTATTCGCGATAAATCCATTTGGTGTTTCATCTTGATCCTCGCCACAACGGCCGCCCTAGGCGTTTCCTGCAGTTCCAACAATAGCCCCAATACCCCTTCCAAATCTTCTCCCACGAACACCCCCACTTCCACCCCTACGCCGACTATCACTAATTCACCGACTATCACTTCCACCCCGACGCCCACCCCGACAACCTGTCATGAGACGGGCGACACAAACACCACAACCGCCACCGTCACCCATCCTACCGGCAACATTTATGCCTTCGCAGTAACCCTTTCCGCCGCGGAGAACGCCTCCGCGGTCGCCATTTACGTCGCCGGGACCGCCACCGCGGGGAATATCGTACTGGGCTTGTACGACGACAACGCGGGCGCGCCTAATAACCTTCTGGCAAGCGCTGTCGTGAGCGCTACATCCACTTCCTGGAACGCCGTGACTTTCTCAAGCGTGGCGCTGCCCGCCGGGTCCTATTGGGTCGCGAACAGCGCCCAAAGTGATTTTGGGTCCGGGCCCGACTCTTCCTATACAACCAGTTTTTACACGAAAACCGGCACCTATACCGGCGCTTTACCCAATCCATTAACCGGCGGCTCCGCCTCACCCAACCACCCGATGCCTTTTTACATTCAAAGCTGCCCGTAAAGGGTTACAAGCTTTATTGCCTGTAGAAGGGTTTTCAAAAGCCCGGCCCAACGGCCGGGTTTTTTTTATTCAAGGCCCCCCGGAATCATCCGCTAATAAAAAAGCGGTCACTGTTATGAGAAAAATGACGTCTTTTTATGGGTCCAAATTTGTGCAGTTTAATTTAACGCTTTAAAAAAACCCGCAAAATGTATTTGACCCGGCAAGATTAAGCGGGCATCATATTTCCGTTTTGCCGCGGGTGGAGAGAAATCCGGCTTGAAAGGAAAGGGTATGGACGCAATAAAATCGCTGGGTTTAGCTTTGGCGGCAAGCATCGTTTTATTCTGCGGCGCTTGGTTCCTTCCCGCTAAAGCCGGGGCGGATGACCTGGCCGGCGCCGGCAACGTGGAAGAGGGCCGGTTCTCCCTGAACCTGGACGTCGCCCAGGGTTTCGCCGGCAAGACGCAATTCATCACCCCCTACCGGAGCTGGTTGAAATTAACCCCGGAATTCAAGCTGGGCAGCAACTGGCGCTGGGGGCCTTTCGCGGGTTTCCGCTACGACAATCCCGATTGGGACTTCGGCCTCGGCTTACGGGCGGACTATCTATTCTGGAAATTCGCCACCGATACCGGATTCCGGCTGGCCGCGGACGCGGCCTACTGGGACCATTTTAAAAACGCCTTCAACAACCCCATCCAGGCCTGCAATACCACGGCCGAGGGCGGATTGGTATTCGACCTCTCGGGTTTGGGCAGGTTAGGCCTCTGGTGCGGCTATGACTTCGACCTTCGGGCCTCCACCGTCATGATTTCCTCGGGAGTGGATTTGGCGTCGATCACCAAAATTTTCGCCCCCAATCCCCAGCAGCCCGATTTCCGGGTCCAGGCTCCCCCCCCGAAAGACGGCAAAGAGGGAAAAGAAAACGAGCCTGGGAAAAAGGAAGCTTTGTCCAAGCACAAGAAGATCGCCCTGGTCATCAGCGGCGGCGGCGCCACGGGCGCCTGGGCCGTGGGTGCCGTGGAATACCTGGAGAAATACCTGAAGGAAAAGGATAAATCCTTCACGGGATTTGACATCGTCTGCGGCACCAGCACGGGGTCGCTCATGGCCCCACTGGTGGTGACGGGGGAATACAAGGAACTCCAGAAAATCTACAGCAGTATCGGGCAGAACGACATTTTCCTCATGAGGAGCCCCGCGGACATGATTTCCAACGCCTCCCTCGTGACCTCCCAGCCCCTCCAGGGCATCATCAACAACATGGTCACCCCCAAAAGGTGGGACGCCATACAGGCTTCCCCCATGAGGATGATCCTGTCCACCTCCTGCCTTCAGACCTCCCGGGTCACCTACTTTTACACTGGGCCTGGGGAGATCCAAACGGGGGTGCCGGGCATCCTCCCGAACGACAAGCATATGGAAACCAGCAGGATCGGGGACCCAGACACCCTGATGCGGGCCATGCTTGCCTCCTCCAGCGACCCGGTCCTGTGCCCCGCCACCCACATCCCGAAAAACGGCTACCACCAGTACGTGGACGGCGGCGTGGAGAGTTTCACGGCCCTCAAGATCGCCCTGATGAACGGGGCCGACGAGGTTTACGCCGTCATCCTGGCCCCCAAGACCCCTCCCCCCGTCGCCGACCAGTTCAACGACCTGGAAGGGATCCTGAGCAAGACACTCGACATGCTCGCCAACCGGGTTGCTTTCGCGGACGAGGAGGAGGCAGAATTGACCAGGAGGGTTTTCAAGGACCACCACCAGGACAAGGTCATCAAGATCATCCGGCCCTGCTGCGTCATCACCAGCACCCCCCACGTCTTCAACGAGAAACTCATGACGGAATGGATCACCGAGGGGTACAATCGTGCGGAGGAAGTCTTGACCAACCAGGACTCCTGCCCCGAGTAAAAAGGCCGCCGGCCCCGGCGGGTACCGGCGCGGGAACCCGGGGGCGGCGCTCATAATTCCACAACCCCCGCGCCCGAAGCGGCCACATTTCTTCCGGAGGACGACACCCATGGACACCGTATCCCCGATTCCCGAAGGCGGGGACGCCCGCCAACTGCCCGGGAACGAGACCTCCGAGCTGGCGCTTCACCAGAAATATTTCAAGGCCGGCTTGTTCACCAGCTTCCTGGTCTCGGCCTTGACCGGCGCCATCCTGGTGGGTCTGGGCTACAAGGGCCTTTCCCTCATCGCCTGGGCCTTTTTCACCGTGGACATCGCGCTGGCCTGGACTTTCGCCGTCCGCCCGGAAACCTTTCCCGTGCTGATGTACGTCAACGTGTTCATCTGCTTCACCGTCCCCTTCGTCCTGCAGGTGCTCCTGGGGGGCTTCTTTTATTCCGGCGGCATCGGGCTCTGGGCCGTCGTGGTCCCCATGTCGGTGGTCATCCTGGGAATGCCCTGGACCTGGTTATGGTTCGCCGCGCTCGGGGCCCTGGAAATCCTGTGCATGGCCCTGGAAATCCACCTCCAGGGGCGCACCCCCCAACTGCCCCCCGGGGTGGCCCGGTGGTTTTTGGTTTTCAACCTGCTGGGCGTCTCCCTGTACATTTTCCTGCGCGTCAAGCACGTGCTGGGGATCCAGAACAAGCTGCGAGGCGAATTGAGGGAAACCCACAAGTACCTGCTGAAGGAAAGCTGGAGGGCCGAGCGCCTGCTGATGAACATTTTCCCCTCCCGGATCGCCACCCGGCTGAAACTGAAGCCGGAGACCCTTTCCGAGTCCTTCCCCGACGCCAGCGTCCTGTTCGCCGACATCTCGGGTTTCACCCGGTTGTCCTCGGAACTCAAGCCCCAGGAGGTGGTGGATTTCCTCAACAACATCTTCAGCCTTTTCGACATGCTGGCCGATGAGTTCGGGATTGAAAAGATCAAGACCATCGGGGACGGCTACATGGGGGTGGGGAACGTCTCCAGGCCCTCGTCCGGCCACCTGGAGGAGATGGCCGACATGGCGCTGGCCATGACGAGGGTCTTTAAGGAAGGGGCCGGGAGCCACCCGGAACTGGGGCTGCGCGTGGGGATCCATTGCGGGCCCGTCGTGGCAGGGGTGATCGGCCAGAAGAAGTTCACCTACGACCTTTGGGGGGACACCGTGAACACGGCCAACCGCATGGAATCCCTAGGCCTGCCGGGCAAAATCCAGGTCAGCGAGGCCGTCCACTCGAGGTTGAAAAGCTACTACGACTTCGAGCCCCGGGGGGAGATCCAAGTGAAGGGAAAAGGGGGAATGAAAACCTTCTGGTTGAAGGGCAAGCTTCAGGGGGACCTCAAGATCCCCGAGCTGGGCAAGCCCTCCTCCGAACTCAATTTAATGTTCGAATAGTGGCTTTTTCAGCAATCCGTTAATATTCTTTTGCCGAATTAGAATTTATTCTAACCCGCATACGCCCTCCCGTTTCTTCCGGGAAGCCCCTGGACCCTATGCCGAATTTGTCCATTGGTATTAATGCGCTATGGGTGTTGAAATACCGGCTGTCGGGCTCGGGACAGGTTGGGCCGGGCTTTGGTCGGTAAGCCCAATCACGCTCGTTATGGGGACATTAATCCCTATTGAGGGCTCGTGATCGGGGGAGCGGAATTCAGGGCCGGCCGGCCCCCGGTAATAGCCGAGGCGCACTTGAAAAACCCTCTCAATGTCCTTGACGGTCCCGCTTAGAAACAAGACGATTCGGTCGGGAGAAGTATTCGTGACCGTCAAGCCCTCTTCTTTCACGAAATCGATGAGGGCCTGGTAATCGCTTTCGGTCGGCATGAATACGCCGTTGAATTGAGCGTCCGTCAAGGTTGGGCGGGGATTAACGCGGGTGGAATTTTCCACATCATCCATATATGCCTCCAGGGCCTTTTGATTCCTCAGTGAAAGCTCAATGGATATTTTCAATGTCTCGGACTCCGGGACATCCCTGACGAATTGGGCCTTATTCAAGTCCTTCGGCAAACGCCCGTGGATCTGCTGCCGGGCGACGGGGGTTAATCCGGCTGAAACAGTCATGACGGGAATCGCGGCGGGCGAGGGCGTAAGAGCGTCCGGAAAAGCCGGGGATGTCCAAACGGCCAAAAGGAGGAGGGGGACAACGCCGTCTCTTGCGGACTTCCGCCGAAAGAAAATTGTGAAAAGATTTTTCAACATTTAAACCCTGTTCCATGTTTGAAAAAGATGATTTATTTAAAATTGGTCAGCATTTTATCAAAACGAACAACGTAAAATGAAGAAAGACGGTGGATTTTCGAATCACGCAATCGAACCAGGATCGAAAATACCAAAACTCAAGTGGAATTAATTTATCTTCCAAAGGAAAATAAGCATTATGAAAAACAGCGTTTTTTTCCTGATCTTATCCCTCGTATTGGTTGGGCTGGGTTATTGGGGTTATCAGGCGTTTCAAACGGAGACCGTGACCGTGAAGTGCCCGGATTGCGGGGGCACGGGAAAGGCTTCCTGCGGCGCTCCCGGCTGCGTCCACGGGGTCATCCCCTGCCCGAACCCCGACTGCCTCCAGCTCACCAGGGGGGATTGGGTCCACATGCACGTGGACGGGCACCCGGACACGGATGTCTGGCACAAATTCGACGCTCCCAACGGCGGCTGGGCCGCGTACAGCCAGGCCCATGTGGGCCACGTCATCCAGCTCGTCAACGGCCAATGGACGGACATGGGCCTTTGTCCCGTTTGCCTTGGGACGGGGAAGGCCGTATGCCCCGTGTGCCGCGGCCAGAAAGAATGCCCCACCTGCCACGGGAAGGGGACGATTCAAAAGGAAGTGAGCCTCTGAATTGAGAAGCGGGTTTAATGGGTCAATACCGCTTTTCCGCCCGACTCGTAGCTCGTTCGTTTAAAAAAACAGAAACCCATAGTCAGGTCGCCTTTCGCCATGGGCTGGAAATGGTCCATGAAATATTTCCAGAGGAGCGGATGGGTGTTATGAAGCTTGTAACGGTCCTGCCCGACATTACTGACATCGCCGATAAATACCCAGTTCACTTTCTTGTCCTCCAGGTCCCTGATTTCCTCCAATTGTGTTTTCTCCGACGCGGGCAAGAGGAAGAACAGCTCCCGGGTGGCGGACCTCCGCCTTAATAAGGGATAAAGGTTGCAGAGCATCGGCGCGGCGAGGAAATAATCGTCCGGCCCCAGGTTATCCTCCACCGTTTTCCCGACGGACCGCATGAAACGGATCTTCCGGGCTTGCACTTTCAGGAGAGAGCCTCCGGCCAGGTAGGGGGCATAGGAATCCCCAGGCTGTTGGATCAAGTCGAATAGGTAGCATTGCTCCCCGACGGAAAGCAGGGACAGCCCCAAAAGGGCCAGAGCCGTTTTACGGCTGTTTTGGGAAGGAATAAAAAGGGAGAGGACGCAAAATAAAAAAGGGGTGAAGCTCGCGGCCTGGTGCTCCCAATCCGCCCTGAAAAAGGCGTATTGCATGGAAAAGAACCCGACGCTGGCCGACGCCAAAAGTAAATTCCCCCGGGAACCCTCTTGGGTCCCGTTTTTCCAGGCCCGGAGGATGGAATAGAGGTATAAAACCGGGACGATGATAAAAAGAATTCCGGAAATCCGATAAGCCAGGTAAAGATCAGGGGACATCCCTGAATAAAGAGTTTCCCAGGGCCAAGGGATGGGGATAGAAGCGCTGGAAAGGTAGCCATCGAAAGCGTGGAGGGATTCCCGGAAAAAAGAGGGAATGAGGACCCACATGAGGATCATGGGGCTGAATCCCAGGGGAATACCGGCGATCCACCAGAGCCCCGCGCGGAAGAAAGGCGCGATCCGCCGCTGATGCCGCAGGTAAAGAAGGACCAGGAAAAAAGAAAGAAACGCGTATAAACCGAGGTTGCGTCCCATGAAACCGCTGAAACCAATGAAAATTCCCGATAGGAAAAGTCTTTTAAAAGAGGGATTTTCAAGGAGCCGGAAAACCAAGTAAAGAGTCAGGATGATCCAGCTATATTCGAAAACACGGTAGCGCTGGACGGACCAAAGGGAAAGAACTGCGCCAAAGACGGCCAAATCGATCCAATTCGCGGCTACTTTGCGCGCGGCCAGGAGGCCGAAGAATATTCCGGCTCCCTGGAAAAGCGCCAGCGCGAACCGAAAGGGCATAATGCCTTCCCCGCCCATCAGCAGGAACAAGGCCGTTAAATAGTACCGGCCGGGGTCGTAGGCCTGGAAATCCCTGATGGGAATTTCCCCGTGAAGGACGCGCAAACTGCCGTACCAGAGGTAGCCCTCGTCGGCATTGGGAATGTTGATCCGGCCCTGGAGAAGGAACAGAAAAATGGAAAGACCGAGGGAAAAAAGAAAAAGAAAAAATATTTTTTTCCAGCCGGGATTGAAGGTGCCGGGAGAATCTTCACCGGCGGATGTCGGGATGGAAACCATGAAGTGGATTTTAACCGAATCCATTTCGGGGGAAAGATAAAATAACCTTTTGGTTTTAGTGGATGGAGGATTGCGGGATCATCCGATCCAATAGTCGCGGGTCATGGGGGATGGCAAGCATCGGCTCTGAGTCAGCAATTTCACCGTGGCTTGAAGCCTCGATCTATGGCCTAGCGGCCTTGGGCGGCCAACCCTGAAGAGCAATATGACAACCGCCTCTTGCGCCTACAAGGTATGCGGGTGGACTTCGCGGAACCCCCCACCTAAGGGAAGGGGCGATGCCCTCGGTCTTTAAGATCAGTTGGAACAGGGCCCTTGATGAACAAATTCCCCCTATCCAATTGCCATCATGGTAAACTCTTAGTTGGATTGAGCTAAAACAGAGGGAGAATCCTTTCAAAATAAACGTTTGAACCAACGTCGGTTTGAGTCCCGCCTAACACACGCCGTCATATGGTTTTCACGGCCTAACAAAATAAGCCAAGTCAGCCGGGTTTCCGGTTTTGTTCTTAATTAAGACTTCAATGTCCAATCACACGGTTTTATCTAGCTTTGTCGCCGCGGCTATCCGGCGAATTTACTTTTAAAGGGGTTGTCATGAGCGAACCAGTCATCATTCAGGGCGGCATGGGGGCCGGGGTTTCCAACTGGAAACTCGCCCGGGCCGTCTCACTCGAGGGGCAGTTGGGCGTCGTTTCCGGCACGGCTTTGGACAGCATCCTGGCCCGCCGGTTGCAGTCGGGCGACAAGGACGGCGCCATGCGCCGCGCCCTGGCGCATTTCCCGGACCAGGAAATATCGAAAAGGATCCTGGAGCGCTACTACATAGCGGGCGGCAAGGCGCCGAAGTCCTCCTATCGGAACATACCCGTCTTCACCCTGAAGCCCTCCCGGGAAGTATTGGAACTCAACATCGCCGCGAATTTCACGGAGGTTTACCTCGCCAAGGAAGGGCATAACGGCCTGGTAGGCATCAACTTCCTGGAAAAAATCCAGATGCCGACCTTGACCTGCCTTTACGGGGCCCTTTTGGCGGGCGTGGACTACATCCTCATGGGAGCCGGCATTCCCCGCGCGATTCCCGGAATCATCGACCAACTGGTCCTCCACCAGGACGTGATCCATAAGATCAACGTGCAGGGGGCCGAGAGCGCGGACGCGTTCCTGATGGACTTGAAGCCCTCCGAGACTTTGGGCGTCAAACTGCCCCCCTTAAAGAGGCCCAAATTCCTGGCTATCGTCGCGTCGGTGGTGTTGGCGCAAACCCTGGCCAAGAAATCCACCGGCCACGTGGACGGATTCATCGTGGAAGGGCCCACGGCCGGGGGCCATAACGCCCCGCCCAGGGGACAGCTTCAATTGAACGACAAGGGAGAGCCTATTTACGGCGCCAAGGACGAGGTGGACTCGGCCCGGATGAAGGAAATCGGGCTTCCCTTCTGGCTGGCCGGCTCCTACGCGGAACCCAGCAAACTGGAAGGCGCGCTCGCCCAAGGCGCGGCGGGCATCCAGGTCGGCACGGTTTTCGCCTATTGCGAGGAATCGGGCCTGGCCGGCTGGATCAAGGAAAAGATCATCCAAAAAACAATCAAGGGCCTGTCGGGGGTCTTTACCGACCGCCTGGCCTCGCCCACCGGCTTCCCCTTCAAGGTCGCCGAGCTGGAAGGAACCTTATCCGAAAAGGCGGAATACGAGAAGCGCCCCAGGATCTGCGACCTGGGTTACCTTCGATCGGCCTACAAGCGCAAAGACGGCAACGTGGGATACCGTTGCGCCAGCGAGCCGAAAGAGCAGTTCCTGCAAAAGGAAGGGGACCCGGAGGAGATGGCCGGCCGAAAGTGCCTCTGCAACGGCCTGATGGCCAATATCGGGCTGGAGCAAAACCAAAAAAGCGGCTACGAGGAAAAACCCCTCGTGACCTCGGGCGACGACCTGCCCCGCATCCTTTCCATCCTCAAGAACGGAAGAACCTCCTACAGCGCCGCCAACGTCATCCAATACCTGCTGGGGGTCATTCAGGCGGAAGACCCGCTTTCCCTCATGAATAGCGTCGCTTCCAAGGCGTAATCCCGCAACCCACGCCGTTTTTATCGGGGAAGGCTTTACCATTTCCCGAACGGGCCTTTCAGCGTCCAAACCAACCTGCCTATAACCTGCCGTAAAAACCATCATTTTTCATCCGCAAGTTAAGACCATGACGGCGTTTGCCCCAAAAAGCGCCATTTATTATTGTTGTCTATTTTGTTCGGAATAAAACCCACCCCAATGACACTATTCAGATAGAAGGATGTTTTATTGGCTAAATATTGTTTTTTTTACAGCCTTCTAATCAATATTTGAAGGGGGGGTGAATGAGCGCGTTTGACGATTACATCCAAATATCCGTTTTTCTCAACCGCTACCTTTGCAAAGAAATGCTCATGACGGTCCAGAGCCCCCCGCCATTCCCGGCCGAGACCGGCCCCCATGGGGAAGAACTATCCGAATATTCTTTTTATAGGGACCTTCTTTTTGATTGCAGTACGGGGGACGCGATCCTGAAATTGAACCGCGAGTTGAACGCCAATGAACTCGCTTATATCGCCGAAAGAATCGAGGGATTTTTAATCGAGAATTGTCCTTGATCCCTTCAAGGGGTGTTAAACAATCCCCAGATTCTTGAGCTCCAGCTCCAGGTTGGGAGTCAAGACCCCTTTCCCGCAAGCCTCCCGAAGCTCCTCTTCCGGCCAAAACTTTCCATCCGAGACCTCGACTGGGTTGACCTTAAAAGGCCCGTCGTAGCGCAGGATGAAGGTGCGGGTGTGCTCGGTCTCGAAGTCGCTTTGCCAGATTAAATCATGGTGAAACTCGAGGCGGGCAGGATCGGAAAGTACGACGCCGAGTTCCTCCTCCAATTCCCGAAGCGCCCCCTGCTCGTAGGTTTCCCCCGCCGGAATATGGCCCCCCACCGAGGTATCCCACTTGCCAGGCTGGACCTTCTTGTACTCCGAGCGCTTCTGGAGGAAGTATTCCCCCGCGGCGTTGATGACGAATACATGAACCGAGGGGTGGCGCAAGGCCGGGTTGCCGTGGGCGTCCGAGCGCCGGACGACTCCGATCACCCGCCCCTTTTCGTCGAGGCTGTCGAGCAATTCAGCGCCGTTCTCAGCGAGATTGCGGAGTTCCTCCTCATTGGAGGGATTTTGGGGTGGATGGCTCATGCGGCCATCTTATCCAAAGGGGAGGGAGATACCAACTGGTTCCAAGTGGAAAATTATTTTCCCGCCCCGGAGGGGGGAGGAGGGTTTTTAGCCGCAAGGGCGTCCAGCATCCGAAGGACATCGTCCGAGGGCTGGAAGTAGGAGTCCCATTTAGCCGCGCGGAGAATCGCCTGTTTCGAATCGGCGTAGCGCTTGCCGATGCCGAGGACCCGGGACAAGTCGTAAAACAAAAAGCCGTTCTCCCCGTTCTGGAAGGCTTTTTGGAAAGCCGGGATGGCCAGGTCGTACTGCTTGTTCATGTAGTAAAGATCCGCGAGCTTGCCCCAATAGTAAAACCGCAGGAAAGGGTTGTCCTGGAACAGGGTTTCCTTGCCCTTGAGAAAGGCGATGATAGAGTCGTAAGGCTGGAGGTAGGGATGGTTGAACTGGAGGTAATCCGAATCCCGCAAGGCCTGGTCCGCGTCCCCCCAGCTGTCCAGGATTTTCCGGTTCTCGGGCGTGAGGGGGATGAGAGCCAGCAGGCTGTTGTCCGAGGGGGTGTGGATCTCCCTTGTGTAGAATTCCGCGTGGGAAAACCAATGCGATAAAAGGGGCTGGGCCCATTGGTCGGTTGTCAGGGCGGCCCAGGTTGCCCGGGAGGGATCGAGGCCCTGGTTCAAGCGGGCGTTGAAGGAATAGGTCCCGAGGGCCGTGTAGCAGGGAAACCAGTGGCTTGTGAAAAGAGCGGAATTGATCTGGCCCGAGGAATCGGCAACAAAAGTGATTACTGAATTGTTGAAGTCCAGGCAAAAGTCGGAGTAAACCAAGCCGGGACCGTTCGTCCGGCTGAGATCTTCCAAGTTCTTGCAGACCGTCACGGTGGAATTTGAGGCGCAATACTCGTTTTCAGCGGCCCCCATGCTTTTTTCCAGGTTGGCTCCATCCAAGAGGAAGGAAAGAAGAAAAAGTCCCAGGACCAGGGGGAGCCGGGCCGAACCCCCGGGTAGGGAAGGCCAGAGGGAGGCGAAGCCCCAGGCGGTCACGCCGATAAAAAGGGGCATCAAGGCGGCGAGGTGGTACCAGTTGGCGCTGTGGGTGAAGAGGCAGGGGATCAGGAGAACGGCGAAGCCCCAGGCCAGCCATTTCACCCAAGGGAGGGAGCGGGAGCGGAACATCCCGGCCAGACCCAGGAGAAAAAGGCTTCCCAGGATGGGATTCAGGAAGCCGCCCCACTGCGGGTTATAGGCGAATTGGGTGGTGGAGCCGGTCCAAAGGAGGCTGGTGAGGTAATAAAGATTCTCGCGGATGTTCCATTGCAGGGTGTTCTCGGCCAGCCGGCCGGTGAGGAAAAGGTCCTTGAGATAGTCGCCGAAACCATCCTTCCAAGCCGCGGCGGCCAGGGGCAGGATTGAGAAAAGGGCGGCGGCCAGGCCCAGGGCAAAAATTCTTATCCCCCTTTTTCCCAGGCGCGCGCATAGGACCCAGAAGGCCGGAATGAGCCATAAAACCACCAGGACCCACCCGAAATAAGTGTAGAAACCCAAACCGCCCCAAAGGCCCAAGCCGGTCGCGAGACCTGCCAGGCTCCGTGAATGATTGGCTTTGGAGAATTTGGCGAGAAGCCATAGGGCCAGGGATTCCCAGAAAACCATGAGGACCGCGTTATGGGAAAACCGCCCCAGGAAAACCGGCCAGAATCCAACGGCCAACAGGAGGAGGCAAACAAAAGAGAAGGAACGGGGAAAAAATTCCCGGAAGGCCAAGTCATAAAAAACCACGCTGAGGAAGGACAACAAGGCCGGCACAAGCCAGAGGTTGAGGCTGGAGACTCCGCCGAGCTTGAAGACGCAAGCCAAAAGCCAGATATAGAAAGGGGGCATTTGGCTGGTGTAGTAAAAAAAGTCCCAATTCCCCCGGATGTTGGTATGGACGGCGTTGTAGGCGTTGATGACCTCATCCGGGATGGGAAAGCCCAGGGTGGAAGTGAGTTTGTAGAGGCGGACGACCAGGGCCAGCAACAGCACTAAGGCCGTTATCCAAGACGCGGGATTGAAAATATCCTGGGCGTCAAGGGGATTTCCGCCCATGGGAGCGGGGACGCGGTTTTTAAAATAAAACCATCCCAGGGTCCCGAATCCCAAGACACCGATGGCGAGCTTGAGGGGCCAGGCCAAGGGGGAATAGGCCAGCAGGGCGTTCAGGCCCGTGAGAAGCAGAAAGCAGTTGAAAGGTTTGATCAAGGTCGTTTACCGCGGTCAGGAAGTCCGATTTTTAAAACTTGAATCGGATTTCACTTCCCATGGTAGCCCCGGTTTTAGGACGGGTCAACGAGGCTTAGATGGCGAAGCCCAAGCGGAAGCCCAGCATGCCGAAGACCCCGTTGTAGTTGAAATTCCCAGAGCCGGACCCGTTGTTGTTGCCGCCGGTGCCTTGGCCCGAAAGATTGGCGCCGCCCAAGTCGAACTCCGCTTCCAGGAAACTGCCGTCGGAACCCACGAAGGAGTGGCCGAAACCAAGGTAAGTGAAGTCGCCCGTGAGGGAACCCGACCCGTTGTTACCGTTCCCGCTGTTGACGTTAATCGACAAGGTGCCGGTGTTGAAGGAGGCGTAGCCGCCCGTCAGGAAGAAGGAGGAGACGTCGCCTGCCAGGTAATATTTCAGGCGCGGGTTGAAGCCGATGAGTCCCACCCCGAGTCCCACGTTCCAATGGGCCGCGATGGTGTAACCCAGGTCGATACCGAGCACGGCCGGGGTCAGGATGGCCAAACTGATCGTGAAGGGATGGGCCGAGCGGGCCGGCTCCTTCTTGCCATAAACCATCAGGTTGTGGGTTTCCCCGTCCATGGGGATGGTTTTCTCGTCCAAGCGGAAGCCGTCCCGGGCCTCCCCGATCAGGCTTTCCCCCTCGCGGAATTCCGCGAGATAGAGTTTTTTCAGGACTTCGGGGATTTTCCCGTGCTTGTCCGTATAAGCGCGGAAGGCCGCGGCGGCTTTGGACCATTCCCCGGCGTCGAAGGCCTTGTTGCCCTCCACCAGCAGATCATCGGCGGGGGGAGGCGCGGCCAAAACTTTTTCCTTCACCAGGGGTTTTTTCAGGCCCGAGGCTTTCTTGGAGCCGGGCGCGGCAGAGGAAGTCACAACCGGCGTCACCTGGACCGTGGCCGTGGGGGCCGCCTGGGCGGAAGCCTTTTTCTTATGGTGCTTTACCGCAGGAGTGGGGGAAGGAGCGGCGTTGGAAGCCGCGGAATCATCAGCCAAGGCGGTTCCCGCCGCCAGAAATGAAAGGACCGTCAGGCAACACATGAATCTCCCCATAATAAATCTCCTTTGTTTTTTCACAAGATTTCCAACGAAAACACAACCGGACCAATCTACCACAGAGGAACTTCCTCCAACACACTTCTATTTTCTTAAATAGGTCAAAAAGGCTTAAATACAAACGAAGTAAAAAGACGCAAAAAAGCCCGGACCATCCGGTCCGGGCTTTTAAAATTCTCTTACCAGAGGTGACTGTCGCCAAAAGAAATGTTGATGGAAGACGGATTGGTGCTGCTGTTAAAGGGCCCCACCACGGTCCAGGGTTCACCGGAAACCGGGCCTTGGCAGCAACTCGTTGCGTTCACCCCCGCGGAGTCGAACCAAGCCCTTAAGTAATAACTTTGAGTTTCGCTGGAACCGCATAAACCGCCAAACTGGATGGCAAAGGTATCGCCATTAGTGCAGACATTCGCGAAGGTGTTTGACTCGTTATCCTCGCCTGTCTGGGTGACGGCCATGACGAAAATCTGGGTGCCAGGGCCGTTGTTACAGTAAGGGGTCCCCTTCGAACCGGTATAGTTCAGGGTTCCGATATATCCCTGGATTTGCCCGCAGGAATCATCGAAACTCAGGTTCGAGACGGAATTCCCACTCACCGCGATGGGGCTGCCATAGCCGTTCCAATTGGGTCCGCAACAGGGGTTGGCTGGATCGGAGTTTTGGACATAACTGCCGATGGCGTAGGATGAATTACCCCAAGAGGCCCCAGCGTCGGCCACGTATTCTTCCGTGACATAATAGGAGCCAGCGGGAAGGCCCATGAAATACCCACCCCCGTTTTGGGTCACCGCGCATATCGCCACGGTGTTGGAGCAGGTGCCGCCCCCTCCCCCGCAGGTGCCGATCGTGACGGCCCGCACCAGAATGGGATCGTTCGCGTTCACGACCGCACCGTTGACGGCATAAGTGACGGTGCCGGACAGGCTATTTGAGCAGTTATACAAAGTTGCGTCGGACAGGGTGACGCCATAATTTGTGACCACCGAGTTTCCCACGGACACGGGACCCCAGTTCGTCACGGGATCGCAGTTGGACACGCTGTCGCCGCCGTTTCCCGTTTGGTCGTAATAGGCTTGGAGCCAGATCGTGGCGGCGCCGGAGAGGTTGAGAACGCTATAGGTGCCGCCATTCGTCGCTACCCCTTTGTTCCCGCCCTGGAGGGTGACTGAATAGTTGCTGTCGGAGTAGCCGACGACATTTAATGTATTATTATTATTGACCCCGCCGATGCCGGTGTAGGTGACAGGGCCGGAAACCCCGTAAAGCTCGCAGTTATTGCCGAAGGAAACATTGGCGGATAAAGTCTGGGGCGCCGTGAAACTGAATGTTGTTGGTGCGGTTGTAGTGACGCCTAGGCAGGCGTTAGTACCCGGAGCGCCAGCGTAAACCCCATAGGGATCACCCACGGCCGGCCCGCCGTTATTGTTCCCGTTCCCGTTACCTCCAAAACTTTGGACTCCAGTCCAGAAGGCCAGGAGCTCGTAATCACCTGTCGAGGGAACGCTGAGAAGATAGGAAACGGCCCCTGTCTTCGCCGGTGCCGACCAAAAAACACCGTTGCCCCCGTTAAGGCTGGTGGTCGCGTACACCACCAGGTATTTTCCCGTGGGGCTGTTTCCCCCGCCGTATTGAACCGTGCCCTTGATGACATAAGACCCGACGGTTGGCGTGGCTGTATTAGTCGGAGTGCTTGTTTTTGTGGGTGTCCTGGAGATGGTGGGTGTGAGGGTTTTCGTGGGGGTTCCGGTTTGGGTGGGAACACCGGTTAGAGTGGGTGTTTTCGTGGGGGTGCTGGTTTGGGTGGGTGTGTATAACGAGGTGTAGGTATAGGTGGGGCTGTTCGTCGGAGTCGCGGTCGGGGGAGGTGTAAAGGTTATCGTGGGTGTATTGGTAATGGTCGGCGTATTCGTGATCGTCGGCGAGTTTGTGATAGTCGGTGTATCGGTAATGGTCGGTGTATCAGTCTGGGTAAAAGTTTGCGTCGGGGTATAGGTTTCTGTGGGTGTGCGGGTGTCCGTAAAAGTATTGGTCGGGGTGGGGGAGAAGGTATCAGTTGGGCTGTTCGTGGGCGTGTTCGTGGGCGTGGACGTGGCGGTGTTGGTCGAGGTGAAGGTGGAGGTGTAGGTGCAGGTATTGCCGGACAAATCCGTGCAGGGAGTGTTGGTGACCGTGGGTGTACTGGTGGCGGCCGGGGGGTTGGGGGAACTGGGGCTGTTTCCGGAACTGCAGGCTCCGATGACTGACGCCGTGATTCCCAAAAAGAGAATGTAAAACCAGAGATAGCTGTGCTTCATGCCGACTTTCCGCGAGGCTTTCAAAGAGGTCGGTATAGCACCGATTTCAATTTTATTTTTTTTAGTAAATCGGTGCATGGAAAACCTCCGAAGATGAGCTGATTTAATATTCGGAAGGGATGACATCGACCCTTTGGAAACCTTCCGAAATGGTTGGATCAACTTCTAAATGGTACCCCCCAAGGGAGGAGTGGTCAATAAGGTTAAACGGGAAACAAAGGCCATTTCGTGGGGTTTTAAAGAATAAACATGAACGACAATTGATAATGATTTTCGGAAGCATGGATTACAAATTATTGCTCCGGAACTTCAACCAACCTGGGGATTCACCGCACGGAGTAAAAGCTTAATTTATTTAGGAACAAAATTAACAATCAACCCATTCCAAATTCATATCCGGGTACAAATGGATGAGTCGTTTCGCTTACAATAAAGAACCATGAGCCCCAGAAAATCACCGATTCAACTTAGCCCAACCTCCCAACCCTCCCGGGCTTTTCCCCTCAAGGGGACGATCCTGGAGGCCTGGAACCTCGTGGTTTTTTCAGCCGCCTTCGCCCTTTTGTTCAACGCTTTTTATCCCGACGGTATCGAACTCAAGTACAAGCCGGTGAAGAAACTTTCCCTGCAAAAAATCTTGAATTCCAATCCTTCCGGCAATTCCTCTACGGAGGCCCCGGCTGGATGGAATATTTCAGGCGGCTCCAAACCCAAGACACAAGTCCAAGCCCAGGCGCAGAATTCCCCGCGAGATAATGTCTCCCGCATCACCTTGATCGGGGCCAAGAAAAGATTCGACGGCAAGAAAGCCATTTTTCTCGACGCGCGCAAGCCTGAGGAATACCAGGACGGCCACATACTGGGAGCCCTTAATTTTTTCGCCAACGAGATGGATAAGTTCGCGCCCATCGTGATGCCCCGATTGCCGGACAAGAACCAGGATGTGGTTTGCTATTGCCACGGGGGGGATTGCGACCTAGCCCTTGAGGTGGCCAAAAGCCTCATCGCCCAGGGCTACCAACAAGTGGAAGTTTACCTGGGAGGATGGCCTGAATGGAAAAAGGCCGGATATCCCTCCCGCAAGGGGGAACGCCCATGATATTCCGCCAAATCATGAACGACCCCGGCTTGTGCGCGGTAAGCGCCTTGCTTTTGGTTTTCTGGGCCTGGGCGCGCTTTGGCCCCGCTTCCCGGAAAACCGGTCCGACCAACGGCGAGATCGCGGCTGTGACCCTTTTGAGGGTGGTTTGCGGCCTTATCCTTTTTTACTCCACGCATGACAAGCTGGTGGAGCCGTCCGCCTTCATCCAGGAAGTGGCCGACTACCACACCCTTCCCCCGCAATTGGTTCCCCTGGCGGCCATCGTCATCCCCTGGGTGGAGTTCTTCTCAGGCGCCGCGCTGGTATTGGGGATCGGTTGGCGAGGGGCGGTTGTGATCTTCTGCGGCTTGATGGCGGTGTATTCGCTCTCCATCAGCTGGGCCTTCGTGCGCGGTATAGAAATCGGGTGCGGATGCGGGCTAGGGGACCCGAACGAGAAGATCACCTGGCTGACCATTGTCCGGGATCTCTTGTTCCTGGGGATGGGCCTCGTGGTTCTTTTCGCCAAGAACACTTTCGCCCAGCTGGATAGGTTTTTCAAAAAACAATCCTGAAAACCAGGGTGGGATTTTCGTTTTTTCGGTTAATCGAATGGACCACATTTTTTGTCCCTTGATTTAAACCTCCTTGATGGTCTCAGTTTGTCCCCAATTGAGAATCGATTACTCGGTTTGAGTAAACGCACCCCATTTAAGAAAGTTTCCAGCACAAGAAACCCCAGGTTTTTCTCAGGTTTTTTCCTCCAAGCTGTTGGCACGCTGTTTGCTTTTTAATATTTAGAAATTCATTCCGCGATCAACGCCCACTCCTTATTCATCTTATTTTTGGAGGTTCGATTGTATCCTTCTGGGAATCTTATGACCAAAGCGGCCCCAGTCCGCGAAGGCTTTCTTTGGGCCGGACATCTCTTGTTGGAATCCCTCGATGAAGCCTTGAAATTCACCCACCATCCGCCCGCTCATTACCTAGGGACACCCGAGGAATTAATGGAGTTGCCCCTGGAAAAAAGCGTCCATCTCACCGGGAAATCCAATGGTTTAGTGGTATTGCGAGCCGGCTGGGATCTTGGCCTTTCCCTGTCACGATCGGTTTCGAGCGGGTCAGGTAAATATCCCACCGTGGAAGAAGCTTTCGATCGGCTGGTCCGGCTTTTCTGCCAGCGATTGATCTCGTCCCAATCCCATCACACGGGCTTTCAATCCTTCCTCATTTTCACCAGCGGGCCCTGGAGTTGGCCAGCCCAAACCCCGCTGGGTTCATGTTCCCTCGAGGTGGACAACCATCCCTTGGAAATAAGGGTCTGGGCCCTTACTAAGAGCCGTTCGGGCCGGGGCGGAAACGGCAACGGAGGAAACACATGAGGAAAACAAGTGATCTGGCATTAGGTGATTTGGAAAGGGAATTGGACAGTCTTGGCTCCAAGCTTTCGTTGACCTACGGTACGGCGCCGAACGTGATTCTTGACATCTGCGTGGAAATGGAGCTCTGGTTGAACCGGCTCCAGGAAATCGACAGCGATTGGGCCATCCAGGGCCGGAAACAGGTTTTAACCATCCTGGATCTGGCGTTGAACGGGAAAATATCCACCGATATTTACGATCAAATCATGAGGTTGATGATTCAAGCCTCGGAAAAGATCGAGGAGTGCCGTTCCAAAAATCTCAAGGCGCCGGATTCGCGGTCCTGGGCAGGATTAGTGAGTTCGGACGAAGGGGAACTGGCGCACGCAACAAACTAAAGGATTCCTTATTGAGCCAAGAGTTTAATAAAAAAAAACGTTCTTAATCCCTTTTTCGAAGCCAGGGGTGAGGGGTTCGTTCCGGGCAGGGAACGGGCCCCGAGCCCCCTAGGTTGATCCCTCCCCAAGACCCTCATTTAAGGCTTTTCAGCCTGTTGATTAAACCGGCGGACAACCGCGATTATTCCTTATAATGCGGTCATGAACCAAAGGTTATCCCGATTCGCGGCCCTTCTTTTTACGGGACTTCCCGGCGCGGTCCTTTTTTTCGGCCTCGCGGCCCTTTTGGCTTTTCTTCCCTGTTTGTTGACGAACCAGTTTTATTTCAGCGACGATATCACGAATTTTTCAGTTTTACGCCAGTTCCTCAAAGAACATCTTCTCAAAGCCGAGTTCCCTTTGTGGAATCCCTATATCCTCGGCGGGTCTCCCTTCCTGGGTCATCCCGACACCATGGCGGCTTACCCGCTCTTATATCCCTGCCTGCTTTTATCCATTCCGTGGGGGATGACGCTCTTTAACCTGGTCCATTTTTTCATCGCCGGAATGGGGGCTTATCTTTGGCTTCGAAAGTTGGGTCTGAAGGATGGCCCCTCACGCGTCGGCGCAATCACCTATTCCTTATCCGGCATTTTTTGGTGGGAAATTCTCCACCCCCCTCTTCTTGCGGCTTTGGCCTGGTTTCCATGGCTCCTCTTGGCCCTTGAGGGGTTTTGCCAGGAATGGACTCCCAAACGGGCTTTCAAGGCGGGCCTTTCCTTCGCCATTCTTTTTCTTTGCGGAAGTTATCAAATTTCCTTGGGTGCTTTCCTGGCCGGTACCCTATATGTTCTCGCCCGCTTGGGAAACCGGTACGTCCTTAAAAATGCTCGGAATAAACTTGACCCGTGGAACTGGGTGAAGGTATTCGGGGCCCTGGTTTGGGGAGCCCTTCCACTTTTAATCCTATTCATTCCCTCTTATGAGTACATTCGTTTGAGCGACCGTTACCAAGGTCCCTTGAACTTTTCAACCTTCAACGCCAGCCATTCCCTCGACCCGAAAACCATTTACCAATTTCTCTTCCCGGTCAATCCATTCGGCCCCCCCGTACGGGCCGGGGAAACCTTTGACGCGAACGCGGGCTACGCGGGCCTCTGGCTTCCCCTTCTTGTTTTCTGGGCCCTCGCGCGTAAAAAACACCCCTTGAAGTGGCCCCAGGTTCTTCTCGGCTCATTCTTTTTTCTCGTCAGCCTCGGGAAGTATTTCCCGCTTTTTCATTGGCTGTGCGCGGGATTCCCGGGCTTCCATTCGGTTCGCGCCAGTTTTCGTTTCATCTTTGTCCCGATTGCCTGTCTCTCGGTATTGGCTGCTTGGGGTTATGAGCATCTTGAAAATATTGGTTTTACAATGAAGGCTCGGAATACTCTTGTGATCTATGGCGGGGTCCTTTTATTGCTGGCCCTCCTTTGGACCCAACCGACCTGGGCTGAGTGGATTCCCCTCCTCCTGGGTTTATCGGGGGTGATCCTCTGGCGGTTGAACCTGCTTTCAAATCCCTGGGGAATCCGCTGGTTCTTTGTTTCGATCCTCCTATCCATGCTCCTTCCGGGTTGGTACGCCTGTCCTTCCCGCATGGGCCCGGCCTCCAATTTTGACTTCGCCGGCAAAATGCCTTTACTCAACCAGTTGAAAACGGAAGTGGACCATTCCCGCGTCCTGCTGGAGGACGGCAGCCTCCATTATTCCGCCCTTGCCCTCGGCCAACCCATCCTCACCCCCTACCCGGTTGACGCAACATGTCTGTTCGGCATTCGAAATGTCCTTGGATATAGCGCGATGGCCTATGGGAAAACAAACCTCTTGATGACGAAAACGCCTGTGGAAACTTGGGCTCGTCTCTTCGCGGTCAAAAGTTACCTGGTTAAGGACAAGACGAATCCCGGCTCTACACAACCCATTTTCGGAAATCTCCAGGACGCTTGCCCCTTGGTTTACGCGCCCGACTCTTTCCAAGCCACGGAGAATGACGCCCAGGCCTTGTCAGGAATGGCCTCGAAGAACTTCAATCCCCATACGGACGCTTTCCTGACGGGTCCATTGCCGGAGGGTGTTACCCTGCCGGCGCCTAAGCCTGTCAGCCTGTCTTACCAAAGGCTGGAGGAGCGTTTGAATAGCGAGGTTTACGACCTGAAACTCTCCTCGGATCATATCGTGGTGTTTTCCCAGGTGAACTATCCCGGTTGGAAGGCCTGGCTGGACGGGAAACCTGCCCCCATTCTTTCAGCTGACACCTTGTTCCGAGCGTTGGCGGTTCCCGAGGGCTGGCACAGGGCGGAATTCCGCTACCGGCCCTGGTGGTATTACCCCCTGCCGGCGGGCCTCATGATCTGGCTGGCGGGAACGATTTTTTCCCGAAAAAGGCTTTGGGAAGAGTAGGGGAGAAAGATGATCAGGCCTTGTCAACCCGATGAAATTGAAACCTGCCTTGCCGTCATTAATGACGGCGCACAAGCCTACCGAGGGATCATCCCGGAGGATTGCTGGCATGAGCCATACATGTCCCTGGAATATCTTCAAGGTGAAATCGGCAAAAAGGTCGTCTTTTGGGTTCATGAGGAAAACGGGGAAATTGGCGGTGTCATGGGCATCCAGGAAGTCCATGACGTAACCTTGATCCGCCACGCGTATGTTAAAACGGCCTTGCGCCGCCAGGGTACCGGGGGAAAACTATTGTCCTTTCTTCTCCAACAAACCCATAGACCGACTTTGGTGGGAACCTGGGCCGCGGCTGAATGGGCCATCCGGTTTTATGAAAAACAGGGATTTAAACTGGTGACTCCCGAGGAAAAAAATAAGCTTCTGAAAAAATACTGGACCATATCCGAAAGGCAGATTGAAACGTCGGTGGTTTTATCATGTCCCGTAAAAGGTTATATTTAAAAATTCTGTTAAGTGAATTTCCATGGGAACGGCTGAATGCGGGTGTTTCTAAACACCATTGTTAATGTCAATTTCTCCCAAGGATTTAACCTGTACATGAAGACGAAATTGAAACCTAAACACATTTAAAAGGCATTAAGCCCGATGAACGCAAACAATATAATCAAATGCATGCCTTACCGTCCTTGGGTCCTGTTTTTCGTTCTTTTAATATCAATCAGCCTCGTTTCCTATGACCGTTTAAGCCTGACGGAGAACTTGTGGCTTGGTTTATTGGGTATAGCTGTTCCGGTGATTTGGGGAATTCTTTCGTCCCAGGCGGAATCCAACCCGATGTATAGAGACCAGGGGCTACCTTGGGAAAAAGAATTTCTTCCTCTTCCGACACCCGCGGTATGGCTTTTGTTTGTTTTCCTTTTGATCCTGTCCCGATTTTACAAACTTACTCAAATCCCTTTTTGGCCCGTGGGCGATGAGGGAATGTTTGCCTATTACGCCATGAAACTAGCCCATCAATGGGATAACCGGCTTTTATTCGGCGACGGACAAGTGGAACCTTTCTTGGTGTGGACATTAGCGTTGTATTTCAAGGTGTTTCATATTTCGTTTTTATCGATAAGGGTTTTTCCTGCTCTCGTTTCCATCTTGACGGTCTTGACGGGTTATTGGGCTTCCCGCCAATTTTTTTCACGTTCCTTTTCCTTTTTAGCTGTGGTTTTGCTGGCCTTTAATTTTTGGTCCCTCGCCTGTTCCAGGCGTTGCCATATGGTTGAGTTAATGATGTTGTGGCAGTTCCTGGCGTTGGTCCCGTTGGGAACTTGCTTGAAAAGTCCCCTAAGGTGGCCATGGCTGAACGCAGCTACATTAGGGATTGTTCTTGGGATAGGTTTATACATATATACCCCGTGGGTCATGATGGTGGCGGCGGCCCTGGTCAGTCTCTTGTTCCGTAGAGGTTCAATATCATTGGAAAACGGGAAAATTGCCCTTTTGACCCTATTCATCCTTTTGTGCGTGGCATTTCCCATGCTGGTAGAGAGGTTGTCCGAAAACGGAATGCTTTATGTGCGGGATTTGTTCGATTGGCATAAGGCGCATGAGTATTTTATATCAATATTTTTCTACGGATTTGGAAGCGCGCCTTATGGTCCCCGTTGGGGAGGACTTTTGAACAGCATCATGGGATCTTTGTTTTGGGTGGGTGTGGTAGAGTGCGCTCGATGGAAAATAAAACGTTTGGTTCAATGGTTCTTGTTAGCCGGGATTCTTTTTTTCATACCTGGCGCGTTGACCAGCCATTTGGAATTAAACCGGATCACTTTAATTTTCCCCCTTTTGATTGTAGTTTCAGCCTTTGGGGCACAAGTCCTTATAGTCTCCATGAAGGCCAAGAAAAAATACTGCATGATAGCGACCGGAATCATATTATTTCTTTCGGCTGGTTTGGACACTTATCATTTTTTGGGACCTTACCAGGATTGGGCGGTTTACTCACGGAATATGGATCATTGGAGGTATATTGAATTTAATCGCGCTTATCAACTATTAACCTCCGAAGCCGAGAAGGGAAAGAAGTTTTGGTTTCTAAGTCATTTTTACAATACTTACAACGACCATACCTTGGAAGTGGTGACCTACCCCCTGGATAACGCAAACAAAACAGGCCCGGAAACAAGAAATGTGCAAGAAGTGGCGGTGTTGACTAACCATAATTACCAACCATTCCTTGAAAGCCGATTTTCCAACTCCCGTTGGATCTGGCTGTGTCCCGACCTGCCCGACGAAAATGGCGGAATGGTGCTTGGATGGATCCCTTTTAACCAGGCCAACCGGACCACGCTAGAAGCTTGGCTGAAAGCGGACCGCACCTTTGCGGCGATAGATGATGAATACATGGATCTCATACCGCACCAATCTTTGGGGAGTATCGTGAATCATTTTGTGGGTACAGAGAACCAATGGATGGGAGACCCATTTTTAATATCAGAATGGGGAAATAAAATCGCTTTTTACACTTTCAGGGATCCTTCTATAGGATTTGACTCCGCACTCAAAGCCTTAAGATTGGCCTTAACCGGCTATCCAGCGGCGCATATTTATAACGAAATTGGGCTTTTGTTAGTTTGGCAAGGAGACTTAAAAGGGGCTAAGCAAGAATTCAAAGCAGCGCTTCAAGCGCCAGTGAATCAAACATGGGCTTCTAAAAACTTGGAGTTGATAGATAAATTGAGCCAGCCAACGGGTAAAAGCGGGGTCGGTAAATAGATTGTGGTCCCTAATTTTGGTTAGGCGGATTTCCTTAAATGTCTAAAATAATAAATTGTAACCTCTGAAAAAGCCGGCTATCGCCTCCTTTTTCAGAAAAAATTTTCGGAAACCCCCGATTTGAAGGCGCTCATGCCGACCCTCCATAAAACTGTTAGGGGGGGTCGGTATTGTACCGATTTCCTTAACTGCTTTTATTGAAGAATCGGTACATAGGGAAAATCCCATATGTACAACGAACTCATAGGGAAGTGCCCCTATGTACCCGCAAAACCAAAACCTGCGGAAATCTTTGTCCTCCATCGCGTATTAACGCGATGGAATTCAGGACTATGCCGATCTCTTTTAGGTTTCAATAGAAATCGGCATGGGGTCGAAACCTCTGTTGGCCGCTTTTTGATAGTTTTTCAGGGGTTTCAGGTTTATTTCTCCGGATGTCTTGCTATCCCCCCTGCCCGCGCCCAAACTGGAAACTGTATCCGTTCAAGCCAAGGAAAACACGCCTATCCCACCCATGGGTGTTCAGAAACAGCTTATACCTTTGAAGGTAAACCGCCCAACGTGAAGTTTCATATTCCTAACGAGTGATTTACACGGGCGAAACATCAAAAATATATATTTGAACAAAATTAAAGGATAAGGTTTATGGTACAAATACTCCTACAACAAGTTACCCAATGGGACCTGAAGGTATTCAAAAGGATATTCGGGGATATAGAGCGGAAATCCTGGAGAAAATTCTTTTACGGTTTGTCCCGGAGCGCGGATGGGGTGTACTTCGCCCTCATCAGCTTGGCCTGGGTCTTGATTGATCCAACAAGAAAAATTTATGTTCTCGCCTCCGTGATTGCTTTTGCCATGGAATTGTCCCTTTATTATTTGGTGAAAAAGAATATCAAGCGCCCCAGGCCTTTCCGGAAACTAGGTCACCGATTCCTGATCGCCCCTCCGGATGAGTTCAGCTTTCCCTCCGGGCATACCGCCGCCGCATTTTTAATGGCGGCCCTGGTTTCCGCGGCTTTTCCCATCCTCGCCCTGCCCGTGTTTATTTGGGCGGCGATGGTGGGGTTTTCCCGGGTCTATCTCGGGGTTCATTATCCGACGGATGTATTAGCCGGGATGGTTCTAGGTTTATTAACGGCTCAGGCGGGTCTTTGGATGGCCATGGGCCTGGCATCTGTAATCTCTTAAACACCTTCTAAAACCCATCTCAAAAAACGACTACACCAACACTCAGAACAGTTAAGGTAAGGAAAATCCATGAAAAAAAACGCACCGTCCATCCCCCTTCAGGAAAGGAAAGCGCGCCGTTTGGCCCATCCTGGAAAGAATGACGCTAGAAAGTTTCATTATCATGTTGAAGGGGTCAAGTTTTTCCGGGATTTGAAAAAAAGACTTTTCAGCCGCTCCGGGAAAAAGTCTTTTGATTTTAAAAATCCCTGGATGATTAAAAAGAATTAATCCCGGCGGAGGGGCCTTAAATCAGGAGTCCTTTTTTTCCTTCTTTCCGCCTTTTTCGAATTCCCTGAGAATCTCCTCCGCCCCTTTTCGATCCTGGCGGGAAAGACCAGATTGCTTGAGAAATTCCTCCAAGACTTTCTTCCCCTCGGCAAAACGGCCGTTTTGTCCTAATGCCAGCGCCAGGTTGATCGTCAGGCCCAGGGAATGAGGCTTGGGTTCCCCCTGGATGATTCGGATCACGTCCTCCCTCTTTCCCCGTTTTCCCAGTTCCGAAGTGTAAAAAAGAAGGATTTCCTCATTGCGGGGAGACCGGGTCAAGGCCTCCCTCAGGGATTTTTCAGCTTCCTCCCAACGATCCAACTCGGCGAGAGCCTGAGCCCTCACCAACGAGGGGCCGTAGCTGGCGGGTTTTTCCCGCTCGAGGGTTTCCAGGCATTTCAACCCTTCCTCCGCCCTATCAGCTTTCACGTAGAGGAAGTAAAGCTGGCGCAAAACCTCCAGCCGGTCGGGATCCAGCATGGCCGCTGATTGTATCTCCTCCCAGGCCAACTCCGCCTCCTCCATCGCCAAATAAGCCTTGAAAAGATTAAGGTGCGCGGTGGCGGAACCCGGCTCCAAATCCAGGTACTCCAGCAGGTACTTCTCAGCTTCCCGGTATCGGCCCTCCTCCAAGCGGGAGATGCCGGCGCCCAGGAAAGCTTCCGAAGTCTCGGGTTTCACCTGGAGGGCCTTCTCGAAACTTTGGCCAGCCAGCGCTGGAAGGTGGTCCCTTAAAAGGGTCCATCCCAATTTCACCAGGCCTTCCGGGCTTTTCTCACCCTCGAGGGCTTTTCTTCTTTCCTTTTCGTAATCGGCCTTGCGCACGTATTGGAGGCTTTTTCTATTTCCAGTTGTTCCCTTTGGAATGATATAAAGCTCCCCCAGGAGAACAAGTTGTTCCAACACAAACTGGTCCCCCGGAAGAAGTTCCAGGGCCTTCCAGAAAGCCTCCAATGCTTTGTCCCTGGCGGCCATGGCCAGGTA
This sequence comes from candidate division FCPU426 bacterium, assembly GCA_963796105.1. Lineage (GTDB taxonomy): Bacteria > Oederibacteriota > Muellerivitia > Muellerivitales > Muellerivitaceae > CAWCKJ01. Next base: position 739,814 of record CAWCKJ010000004.1, on the reverse strand, counting down.
GGTCCGGCCCAAATTGCTGTAGATCCAGCCGGCGTCAGGCGCCATGCGGAGGGCCTGCTTATAAAAGGACTCGGATTTTTCCAACTCACCCGTCGCCCGGAAGCAGTAACCCAGCTGGAAACAGGTAATGGGACACTCGGGATCAATGTCCAACGCCTCCACGAGGCCCGGAATGGCCTCGGCGACGCGGTCGGCCTCCAAGAGGGGATTGACAGCGCGGAGTTTGGGCCAACGTCTCACGAAGAGACGGAAGAGAAAGGCTCCCGGCACGTTCGGCACCGTTCTCAAGAGGTCTTCCATCGCCCCGGCGCCCGAATCAAAATCGTAGCCTTGTTTTTTGGTTTCCTTCAATTTATGAAGCCAAACCGGCACATGCTCCGGCAAATGGTGGAATTGAGCCAGGGCTTTTGGAAGGGAGACAAAAGTGATCTCCGATGGCATGTCGCTTGGTTGAAAGGGTGTTGGTTTCAAGAAAGAACCTCTGGCTTCATTATTTTTCAGCGGATTTCCGCGCCTGGGCCGATAGGAGAAAAAAGAATGATAATAAAACAAAGCTTAAATTTCAGGATTTTTTCGGGCATTTTAACAGTTTGTAACCACTGAAAAAGTCGGCTTATCGCCAACTTTTTCAGCAACCATTGAAGGTAACCCCCGATTTGAAAGCGCTCATGCCGACCCTCCATAAAACTGTTAGGGGGGTCGGTATTGTACCGATTTCTTTAACTGCTTTTATTGAAGAATCGGTACATAGGGAAAATCCCCTATGTACCCGCAAAACCAAATCCTGCGGAAATCTTTGGGGTCGAAACCTCTGTTTGCCGCTTTATTTTAGTTTTTCAGAGGTTTCAGTTTTACAAAAATATTTAATTTCAAGGGAATTTGAGGAATAGTTCACAACTCCAATAAAGGGAAGGGCATTTCATTTCCCGATAAATGAAACGCATTTCAACGAGGAAACGGCGAACAGGACAAAGCTACAAAACCCCCATTGGGGGTTTTCCTGTCTTTTCCATTTGATCCAACAACTTGAGGCCCTCGGAAGCGGAGGTGTGGTTGGGTTTGCATCGCAGGGCTTTCTCAAAGGCATTCCGCGCTTCCCTCAAGTTTCCCCGCCGCAGGTACAGGGACCCTAATGCGTTAAAGAGGTGGGCCGCGGGTATTCCGCGATCCAGCGCCTGCCGGATGGCTTCCAACTGGGGTCCAAAAAGGCGGTCCTTGTAGTCATTTTCGGCGATTTTCTCAAAGAAGCATGATTCCAAGAAGGGATCATCCTTGAAATACCCAAACCGTTGAAACAGGGCCTCGATGACCGGCGCGCGGGGTTTCCAATCGTGGTTGTCATAGACCGCCCCTGCCAGGCCGTGGACCTGGCGGTCGGCCGCGATCCAGCGGTTGATCATTCCGGGATGGGAGGAGGGAAGGGGGATCAAGCCCAACATGATTCCCCCGTCGGGGCGCCCCACGTCGGAGGCGAGCCAGAACCATTTCGCCTCGGGAAATTGACCCTGGAGATAAGGTTGGTAATGAATGTTGGCAAGCAGGGCCGCCCACCGGCAGGAACCTGGGATGATCTTATCGTTCTCGCAGGCGTTGAAAGGATAATCAATGACCGAAAGGGTCTGGTCGAAGGTGTCCGGCACCAGTTCGGACAGGACGAAACCGGGGCCTTCCTCTCGATTCAAATCCCTCAGGATTTCATAAGCGCGCCAGCGCTCCACTGATTTGGATGCGAACCATAAGCCGCGGGGCTGTTTCCAATAATCCCCGATCACGCAGAAAAGATGGTGATAGTCCAGGATAGCGGAAATGAATATGACTACAGCGGCAACCCAGGCCCTGGAGGATTTGGGAAAAGCTTCCAAGAGAGAGCAAAGGCCGTAGGCCGAAGCAATTAAAAGGAAGGGAAGGACCTGGATGATCCGGTGGGAGTCCAGCCCCCCCGTGAGAAAACCCGGAAGCATCAACAGGGAAAAAACCATAAACGCGATCAGGCCCGCCTTTAAACCCCTTCGTTTTAGGTAAGACGCTGCGCCCCAAAAACAGAGTCCTCCCAATACCGGATTCAGGAATCCTCCCCAGAAAGGCCGGTAAGCGAGGATGTCCCAAGGGAGGCGGCTTCCCCAAAAGAGGGTGAAAAAATCATTCAAACCCGGGAATCCCGGCCCCCATGGGATTTGAAGGACATTGGCGTAATGGCCGCTTTTCTGGGGCAAAGTGGCGAGGGTCAGGATGAGGAAAAAAAAGGCTTGGGGCAGGAAAAAATAAATAAAAGTCTTCCATTCCCTGCGGGGTGAAAAGATTGTTTCCTTTAAAAGGACCAGGGTGAGGAGAAATGCCGCCACCGCCCAGGAAGGAAAGGTATAAAAACCAAGCCCCGAGCCAATTCCAAGCACTAAAGCCGAACGGACCCGGTATTGAACCGGGGATTTTTCGAAAGTTCCCCAAAGATAAAAGACCAGGCATTCCCAATTGAGGAGCAATCCACCCTCCAGGGAAAGTCTTCCGGCGTAAAGGGGCCAAAAACTGAAGGCCATCAAGCAGGCGAAAAGAAGGGAAAAGGACCGCGAGAAAAACTTTCGGGCTCCCAGCCAGGCGAAAAGGATTCCAAAGCAGGACAAAAGCGAGGGAAAAAGCCAAAGGGTTGTCAAAGAGACGCCGAAGGCCTTGAAAAACAAACCGAGGCCCCAAACATAAAAAGGAGGCATACCGGAAAAATCATAGGTCATTTTCCAAACGCCGTGTTCAGCCAGTTCCACCGCGTAATGGCCGTTCAGGGCCTCATCCTCCAGGGGCCAGTTGGTCAAGGACGTCAGACGATAAAAGCGGACCGCCACCGCGGCGAAAAAAAGGAGGGACATCCACCAAGCGGGAGTCGGGGAAAACCATTCTTCCCTTGAGAGAGACGGAATATTCGCGAACTTTTTTGGAATCCTGAGGACAATCAGGAGGGGAACCACTAGAACTAAAAGAATAAGAATTCCCCTGGTTTTAGCGTCAAGTGGGGCAAATGCCAATAAGGAGTTTGCCAGGATCAGCCAAACGGGTAGAAGAATCAGATTGAGCCGGGAGAGGGTGGGCGTTTCAGTAGTGGAAGACAAGTCATCCGCCTTTGGGAAGAATCTTACTTCAAAGGTCTATTATATAAAGCCTCTTGAAAAAGTCCCAAAATGCGTTAGCCGCGGGTCCAATCGTGTTTTATGGCTTGATTGCCGCGGGATTCAGATTTTTTGGAGTGGAAGCTGGAGGATACAGCGCGTGCCATGGGGAGTCGCGCGCTGGAGAGCGATAAGGCCCCCATGGGCTTCCATGATTTTCTGGCTGATGGCCAACCCCAATCCTGTCCCATGTTTTTTCGTGGAGAAAAAAGGCTCAAACAGGTGGGGAAGAAGGGTTTCGTTGATGCCGGGGCCGGTATCCCGCACCTCGAAGAAAAGGTAGTTGTTTTGGGCGTAGGCCGAAAGGGCCAAGGTTCCTTTATTTTCCATGGCCTGGAGCGCGTTCCAGATGACATTCACCAAAACCTGCTCGAGGCGTTCCCCATCCGCTTGTAACCTGGGAAGTCCTTTTTCGATTCCCCATACGATCTTGATCCCTTCCCGGGTTTCGCCAGCCTGGGCCTGGACTAGTTTCAGGGATCTTTCCAAGAGGCTCTTTGGATCAATTGTTCCCTTCTTAACCGGCATTTCCCTTGAATAATCCAAGATGTCATTGATAAAGTTTTTCAATCTCCCTGTTTGTTCCATCAAAACAGCGACTTCGCGGGCTAATTCCGGCTGGCCTTTCACTTTTTCACGGAGAATCTCGGTGGTGCCAGCCACCACCGCCAGGGGGTTGCGGACCTCATGGGCGATGGCGGCGATCGCCTTGCCCACCGCGGCCAAGCGCTCATATCTTAAAAACAAGGTCTGGTTCTTCTTGCGCTCGGTGACATCCCGGATGATGGTCAGGACGCTGGGGCGCCCCTGGTAGATGAGGGAGACGCCCTTGGTTTCCACATCCAGGACCTGGCCGTCCCGCCGGACTATTTTTTGCTCAATAAAATCCTGAGTGCCGCCCTTCTCCTGGATTTCCCGGATCCGGGCGAGAGCCGTTTGCTTGGAATCGAAATGGAGGAATTCCAGGATCGATTTTCCCACCACTTCCTCAGGCTGGCTGGCCCCCAGGGACTTGAGGCCCGAGGAGTTGATAAAAAGTATTTTTCCGTCCGAATGCACCACCACCGCCTCCGGCAGGACATCCACCAGGAGGCGGTAGCGCTCCTCGCTTTCCTGGAGGGCCTGTTGGGCCTGGCGCCGCTCATCAATCAACAATGCCGTCAAGCACACGCCAGTAATCCCGCCGTTTCCGTCTTGAATGGGCTGGTAAGTGAACTCGAACCACTTGAGTTTTCCTTCCCGGTCGGGCAGGCATCTTTCCACAGTGATAGTTTCTCCTTCCAGGACCCTTTTAAAACTCTCTTGAAAGGCGCGGTGGAGGTCCTGCGGGACATATTCAAGGAAAAGATGGTTTTTCTCGTAGCCCCGGCCGGTCATGAGGCGGGTCGATTCGTCCGCGTTGTGGTTGTACTCGCGCAGGAATCCATCCTTATCGATCAAGGCGAGCATTTGCGCGCCGCTATTGAAGACGGCCCGGAGGTTGGATTCGGAGCTTTGGAGGGCATCCTGGAATTTTTTCCGCTCCGTTACATCCTCGATCATGGCCAAGGCCATGGGTTGCCCGTTCATGCCATCGGGAAGCGCGGTCGCGGTGGCGTTGCCCCAGATCACACGGCCGTCCTTGTGGAGATAGCGCTTCATCATCTGAAAGCGTTGGATTTTTCCTTCCGCTAGTTCTTGGCCCTTCTCGTCACTTTGGGAATGATCGTCCGGGTGGATAAAGTCGTGAAGCATTCTTCCCAACATGTCCCCGGGAATATATCCCAGCATTTCGCAAAGGGCCCTGTTGACTTCCACCAGCTTGCGGTGTTGCATCAAGAGCATGGGGATGGGGGCTTCCTCAAACACCTTCCTGAATTTATCCTCGCTTTTCCTCAGGGCCTCCTCGGTTTTTTTCCGGGATGTGACGTTATGGATGATGGCGAAGCCTCCCACCACCTCTCCTGAGGCGCTTCGGATGGGGAAATTCCTGGATTCCAGGTAAACCTCCTTGCCCCTTTCATTTTTGAAGTAGGTTTCCTTGACCTCGACGGTGTTTCCCTTCAAAGCCTCATAAAAGGGATTGTCCAGTCCCATGGTCTTCAAGTAGGGGAAGATCTCAAAGGCTATTTTCCCGACGACCTCGTCCCGGGAATAACCCGTGAATGCCTCCATGGCGGGATTCCAGAGGGTGTAACGGCATTCGCTGTCAAAAGCGATGACACCGTCCTCGGAACTGTCGATCAAATCCTGGAAACGGAAAACCAAAGGATTCAAGTGTTCAGGGGTTTTAGGGGTTGAAAGGGCCAATGGCTTTGTCCTGTTTTGGAATAAGAGGGGATTATTTTAACAAAGAAAAAGAAGGATCGACAGGACTTGAGGGTTTTATCACCTGAAATGGGTGAAATTCGGGTTAGATTCTTCTTTTTCCAGCGGCGGATCTCCTCCTCCGTCAGGCGGTTCCACAACCGCATCTCAAAAGGATGGGACTTGACGAAGGCCATGCAGGCTGATTGGGGTTGCCGGTCCGGCCATTGAATGGGCACGCTGGACTGGATGCTGGCGGGAGTGATCTTTCGGCTGTCCAATTTCCAGAATTTCTGGATGAAAAAATGCCAGATCAAGACGGTCATTTCAAGGAAAACATCCCTCCGGACCGGGGGAAGCTTGCCGGAATGGGCGCTTTCCTCCAGGAAGTCATCGAACCTCCGGTCGGAACGGACCGCCAAAAGTCCCGGGAAAGGCTCCGAAAACAGGATGCTCTTTTCGAGGGGCAAGTCAGCGAGTCCCTCCGGTTCCCAATTCACCGGCTCCGCGGGCAGGTTGCATCTTCGGGTCAGGAAATCCTTGAGGAATTCGAAAAGTTCCTTTGAGGAAGGCATCTCCTGCTCCAATTGCTCGGAAAAAAGGGCATCGTCAGAGAGTGGGGATGAAGAGGGCGGATCGATCATTGGGACTCTTTACTCTGTGAAAATTTAAAGGTAAAGGTTTTCATTGCATTAATTTATCTCGGCTCACCGGAAAAATCCAGGGTTCCTCATGGGGAGGGAATGATCAAGTATCTTGTCAGAAAGAAAGTTGGAAGTGTTGAAAAACCCATCTTCGATGGGATTTTTCAATGAAACCTTCAAGTTAACAATAGAAACATGACGCTGTAACAGGGAATTTGCACAAAAACGTACCGCTAACTTATGACCCTGCGTATTTGCCCGGATTTAGTAAGAGGCCAGCCCCAGTAAGTTTCCCCAATGATGGTTTGGATGGGTTTAACTCCTTCGATGAGGCGGGGTCCAGGCTGGTTCAGAAGCGAGGAATCCACACTGAAAACACTTCGTTTTTTGACAGCGGTCAGTCTCTCCCAGCCGATCCGCTTCAGGGCTTCCTCGGGATTGAAATCCAGCCCGGCACTGTATATGGAGAAAACGATGATTTCTGGATCAAAATGCACGAGTTCCTCAATCTTGACCGGACGGCTGATCTCGCGGGGCAGGATAGGAAAATAATGGGCCCCGGCCTCGGCCATGAGTTCAGGCCAATAACTGCCCGCGACGGTGGGGGGCTTGTTCCATTCCTCGCAATAGAGCTTGGGCCGGTAGCCGCCGGGCGGCACCTTGTCCCTGAGGGCGGCGAGTCCGCCCGTGAAATCACCCGCCAATTGGCGGGCCCGTTCCTGGGTGCCGGTGACCTTTCCTATCAAATGAAAGGCTTCCTCGGCGTCCCGCAGACAGCGGATATCCAGGTGAAAGGCGTTCAACCCGTTTTCCTTCAGGCGGTTGTGGAGATCCAATTGGGCGATGGAATAGGTCAAAACCAGGTCCGCCCAAAGGCTTTTGGCCCGCTTCACGCCCATGGAAAACCAGTACTCGGGTTTTTGGCGGTCGGACACGGGCGGGAGGTTCTCGAAAAACTCGGGAACCGCGGTGACCCGCTCCTCCAGGCCTAAAAAGGAAAGGATCTCAGTCACGGGAGGGGCGAAAGAGACTATGCGTTGAGGGGTGTTTGAAGTCATAGGCCGAGTGTAGAAAACCCCTCCGTTTATTTCCAGCTATTTTTAGGACTATTTGTAGAGGAACAGGGTCAGGTCCAGGGGGTGGTAATGATCCAAGAGGTGGACTCTTGAGACTCCCAGCCTCCGCCCGAGGGAGGCCAGGTCCCGCGCCCGAGCCGTGAAGCGGTCCGGTTCGCGCAATCCCGCCTCGGCGTTCAAGACGTTGAAAGCCACGGCTCTTTTCGTTTGCCTCAGGACGCAGGAAAGAAGCTCCCTCATGTATTTCCAATTGTCCCATACCCGCACATTGAAGACCCCCGACAGGAAGGAATAATCAAAAGTCCTCACCGGAAAAGGTTTGGAGAGGATCACCCGGGATTCAAACCTCGCGTCAGGATAATATTGCCTGGCTTCCCGGATCACGTTGGGAAAAAGATCGACTCCTGTATAATCCAAGGACAAGCTTTTTTCCTTCAGATAACCCCAAAAGGCTCCCAAGCCGCAGCCCAAATCCAGGATTTTGCTTCCCGTCAGGGGGGCGACGGAAGAAAGCGCCTCGAAACGAACCCGCTGGCTTTCCTGCGTCTGCCACCCCACCCGCTGTTCGGGGGACTGGTAGCGGGAAAGTTGGGAGGAATAAAAAAGCTCCAGGGATCTCAAGTCCTCGGCGGAAAAACCCGGAAAATCCGCGAGATGGAAAGCGCCAACCCTTGCGGGGCTGGGGCCCAAAGGCAGGAATTTCAAGTTCCGGAAAGCCGGTGGTTTCATTGCTTTATTGTATCCGTTGAAGCCGACTTAAAGCAAAGGACGAAAGACTAGTCCAGGAGTTCTGAGAAGAATTTAACGGTAGCTTGGGCGGCTTCCAGCAGGACCGGGGATGCTTGGGTGAAGGGGTGGGACGCCATGAACTTATGGTCGCCCCCGGCCAGGATGGCTAAGCGGGATTGGGAATGGATGGCGGCCAGGCTTTCGGACTCATCCGGAAGGACGCTCTTATCCTCGGAACCATGGACGAAAAGAACCGGTATCCCCAGACGGTTCAGGTAGGCCGGGACATCCCCCTCCTTTCCCCAATTCTCAGCGTCCTCCAGGAAATCCAGGGAGTACCTCAAGGCCTGGCCGGTCCGGGAACTCTCAATCACTGAATACCCATCTTTCCGCCAGGCTTGTTTGGCCTCAAAGAAATAACGGTTTACGCGGGAGATGGTGGCCCAGGTCGCCACACCCTTGACCGGGGGGCATTGTCCAGCGGCCAGGAGGCAGACCCCGCCGCCCCGGGAATGGCCCCAAAGGAATAAATCCTTTTGCGGGGGAAGATTGGGATTCAATTGCCCTTGCTCCAGGCGGGACACTACCACATGGAGGTCTTCCACCTGCCGGGTGATGGTATCTTTCTCGAAATTTTCCAATTCCTGGAATGGCCCGTCTTTGGCGTTTCCCATGCCGGAGCCCGAGAAATTAAAGCGTAAAACGGGAAAACCCGCCTGGGCGAAAAAAGAGGATAGCCAAGGGAAAAAGGCCCAGTCCTTGAAACCGAGAAAGCCGTGCGCCATCACGATGGCAGGGCCTGTGATTTTTTCCGGCAATTCCAGGGTGGCCCAAAGCTGCCGCTTCTGTGGGCCTTCCAAAAGAAGGTCAAAAGGACTCAAGCGGTTTTCCCTATAAAAGATTTGGACATCTTGTGCCTTGCTCGGCTTCATTAAATCATAGTGCAAAATGTATCAGCGACTCCCCCCTCTTTTAGAGGGGGAAAAACCAGCAACGAAATTTTAAATTCTAAAAGGCGTTAAACAAAACCAAGTCCTTTGCCACGTGCCAGCCTACCATAAGGCAGTTGAAGGAGGCTGGTACAGTACCGATCTCAATATATTTTTGTGGATGATCGGCACGGATTAAGGGGATGCAGGGGGATGGCAAGGCATTCTTTACAGGAAGAATTTTAAATTATTAATTTTAAGTTTTAAATGAAGGATTGCTTATCGATCGTGTTATATGGCCCAGCCGACGGCCTCTGGAAAAATCCATTTTTCCGAGGTCCGCAGGCAGGGCCATAACGCCCCAAGGGCGCAAGAGCTATGCTCTTGTCACGATCTGAAGTTTCTTTAAATCCCATGTATCCTATGCATCCGTGGCTAAAGTCTATTTTGGACAAGAGTGGGCTTGTTTTTTATTTCTTTTTCAGCAGGTCCCGGATTTCCTCCAACAGGACTTCCTGCTTGGGGGGAGCGGCCGGCACCGCCGCCTCGGCCTTGCGATGGAGGGTATTGATGGCTTTGACCATCAAGAAGACCGCAAAGGCGATGATGGTGAAATCGATGAGGGACTGGATGAAGTTGCCGATGTTAATCGTGACTTCCTGGGCGGCTTTTCCCGCCAGGTCCAGGGCCGGTGCCTTGAGGTGGATCTTGATGTCGGTAAAATTAATCCCGCCGATCAAATACCCCAGGGGCGGCATCAGGACGTCGGCCACGATGGAGGAAACTACTTTTCCAAAGGCCCCGCCGATGATGATCCCGACCGCCAGATCGACCATATTCCCCTTGACCGCGAATTCCTTGAACTCCTTCATCAAACCCATAACTACCTCCTTAGAACTTCTAATATAAAATCAAAGTTTGAACCACAGAGTACACGGAGTACACAGAAAAAAGCACAAGAATTTCTTTAAAAATCAATGATTTAACTCTGTGACTCTGTGCGCTACCGAAGCCCTGCCATTCGCTGCGGTGCGAATGGCCCTGTGGTGAAAGTTTTTTTGTTAGAGGCCTTAATCCTTCACTCCAAACCCCGGGCTTCCAACTCCTCCTCGGAAAACCCGAAATAATGGCCCAGCTCGTGCAGGAGGGTTTTCCGGATTTCCCGCTTGAGTTCCTTTTCCCCGCTACAACTCTCCCTCAGGCATTCCTCGAAGAGGATGATACGGTCGGGGAATTCCCGGTCCTGCCCCAGGGGCCTTTCCCTCAGGCTGAAGCCCTCGAACAGGCCCAGCAGGCCATCCTCGGTTTCCGGGTCTGAATCACCTAACTGCTCCGCGCTGGGCCGGGGCTGGACCACGATTTGCACTGTGCCGAGCGCGGCCTTCAGGTCGGCAGGCAGGCCTTCCAAAGTTTCCGCGATCACCCCATCAAAGAGCTCCTGGTCCCGCTGGTTTTTTTCCTGTTTTGCCATGGCCGTTGGGCTCCCTCCCCTGGCGCAACCTCAACCCATGGGGAGATTGTTTTAGTAATCTACAATTTAACGTATATTTAATTGATTACCATTGGCCACAACTGTATATTTCAGCGATTTTTCCATTATACTTTACCTGCTCTCCACTGGATTCCGGGAGGAATTACATGACACCCACGGCTTTAGTGAACAACGCAGACCTATATTCCGGTAAATACGTTGCCGTAAGGTCTTTCACAGACCGTGAAGTCATCAGCCACGGTGAGATACCCTTGGATGTAGTTACAGAAGCAAAAGAAAAAGGATGTAAAGAACCCGTTTTATTGTTCATTCCAGAAAAGGGAATGCTTAACGTCTATTAATGCCCATCCAAAATATTCCATTTCTAAATGAACACCCATACCTAGCAATAAAAATAATTAATCCACATACAGGCTTAGAGCAAAAATTATTTGGTTTAGTGGATACTGGTGCTGATGAATGCACTATTCCCGCCTTATACGCTCCACTTCTAGGACATAATCTAACGATGGGGAACCCTAAAACCGCGGCTACGGCGGGCGGCCCGGCAACTGGATTTGGTCATACAACAACAATTGAAATTTATGACCATAGATCTGGCGATTTGTTGTTTACCATAACTAATGTAATTGTTGATTATATGCCCGGACTTCATATACCTCTTTTAGGCGTAAAACATTTTCTTGAGAAATTCGAATTAAATATTCCATGCTTCTGTATTAAGTGACCCTTGAAATAAAGGAATACATAGGTATACTGTCCGCTACGGGAGGTGGTACATGAGCTACCAGCGGATGAAAAGCATTAAAATTCTGAGGAAAATCCACACGGAAGAAGAAGCCCGCCAATGGGTGTGGAGATGCCGTTTCGGCGGGAAAGACTTTGTTTGTCCCCAATGTGAGGGCGAAAGCTTCTGGCAACACCAGGCCAAGCCTGAAGTGAGGGAATGTGACTATTGCCGGAAACGTCTTCGGCTTCGCGCCGGGACGATTTTTGAAAGCTCCAAGCTGCCTCTTTTAACCTGGGTCAGGGCCATCAGTTTGATGATGCAGGGCAAACGGGGTATTTCGGCCCTGGAACTGAAGCGGCATTTAAATCTTTCGGATCATTCGGCATGGCTTCTATTGCATAAGATCCGGGAAGGTCTTAGGCAAAAGGACGAAAGCTATACTCTAAAGGGCGTCATTGAGTTGGATGGGGCGGTTTTTGGGAAAAAGGCCAAGGAAAACCAAGTGGAAGTCTTGGTGGCGGTGGAAAGCAAGGAATGGGTGGATGAGAATGGTTGCAAGAAGGAAAAAGCGGGTTTTGCCAAGGTGAAGGTAGCTATGGAAACCAAGTGGGAGAGCCAGGAATTCGTGAATCAGACTATGGAAAAAGGCTCTTTCCTCAACACAGATGCTTCGCCAGCCTTGCGTGAACTCAAAGGAGTGGAGGCAGACTACCGGGTGATGGCCAATGACCCGAAAGAGTTGGAAAGTTGGTTGCCCTGGGTACACCGGTTCATTTCCAACGCCAAGGCCTGGATCATTGGAACTCATCATGGCGTTGATGCTAAGTATTTAGGCCGGTATCTAAGTGAATATGCCTATCGGTTCAACCGTCGTCATGATCCCGATTCCTTATTTCACCGTGCTTTGACCGCATGTGCCTTAGCAAAACCCATTACAGCACGGTCACTTTGTGCATAAGCATAAAATATTCATTACCCAAACAAAGTATTTTCAATTAGGCAACCCCGATAACATTTATCCTTTATTTACCGGCGACCCGAAGGGTCGTCCCTTGACTAAATTGGCTGTCTTCAATGATCCTCGGCAGTTTCCGGTTCATGCGATCACCCCGTCAAAGAGCTACTGGTCCCGCTGGTTTTTTCCTTTTTTGTCACTGCTGTTGGGCTCTATTCCCTGGCGCTCAGAGAAGGTTATAGATGGGTAAAGAATAGAATATTGAGAGAGGGCCAAGAAAAAATTTTATTCATAATGAGTCAACATTCGCTCGACAAAGACCCGGTGATTTTTCTTATCGACTTGATAGACCAGACGGTGTTGGAAATTGATACGCCTTGAATAGAACCCCTCGAGTTCACCCACCAGGTTTTCATAGGGGGGATAGGGCGCAAAGGGATCTTTTTCCAGGATATCCAACAAATCATCAGCTTTTTTTGAAGCCCCGAACGTTTCAATTTAACGGCGTCTTTTTTGGCGGCTTTGCTGAAAAAAAGCTGCCAGGTTACCAAGGGCGCTTTTTGGAATAGGTTTTAAGGGGCGATTTTTTGGCCTTGAGCAGGGATTCCTTCATTCCTGGGACGCTCAAGAGATGGAGGGTTTCCTGCATGGCCCGAAAATCGTCCTCCGAGATCAATACGCCGTTTTGACGGCGGCCGGTGATCTGGATGGGTTCATGGGATTGGGCCGCCTGGTCCAGGAGCTTGAACAGGTTTGCCCTTGCTTGGGTTGCGGTTAATGTGGTCATGCCAGCCTCCGTCCATAAGTGTACGTGATAGCGTACATGTGGTCAAACTCCATTGAAAAGCGACTTGTTATGGGATGAACCGGCGTGGGTCGGTTATAGGATCGAGCACGGCCTTTAGGTCAGGGGATAAGCCTTCCAGGGTTTCTGTGATCACCCCGTCAAAGAGTTTCTGGTCCACAAATAACCTTTTAAATTAAGCGAGAATTTTTATTTCACTCTTTTTTGGCATCTGGTCCCATGTACGACCTTGCAGCAAACGACCCGCTCTTTTCTTCCACACGCCACCCCATTGCTTGAAAAAGAATGGGACTTTTGATTTTTGACATTGTTTTTTTATTTCAAGTACCCAAGAACCATCCATGGGTCTGGCACCCGGGCCGGATTCCCCGCCGACAATAGCCCAATCAATGCCTTTTAAGTTTAATTTTGGCAAAGGCCCAAGAAGTGGTTCCAGTGAGAGAAACTTAACAAAGGCTTGAGTACGTCTCAAATGATCTATTCGAAAGGTAAATCTTTCTGTTTCAACACTTACACCCATCCAAATATTTTTCGACCAATTAACCTTAGGGCTTACTTCTTCCAATCGTTCCGCCCGCTTCGTAAGCACTTGGAATGTGTGCCAATGGGCTCTATTCATGACATTAAAAACTTTTTTAATAAAATCTTTTGGTACTTCCTTGTGAAAAAGGTCACTCATTGAATTAACGAAAATAATCTGTGGTTTTTTCCAAGACAATGGAAGTTCCAACGACTTCTCGTGGAGAGTTAATTTAAAATTGTCGGAATATTGTGAAACGCCCATGGCATGGAGACGTTTTGCCATTCGTTCCGCATAACAATTCGCGCATCCAGGACTGACTTTATTGCAGCCAGTCAACGGGTTCCAGGTGGATTGTGTCCATTCAATGGAAGAATTAGTTGACATTAAACAATGCCTCGTTTTCTGTATTGGTTAAAAATATATTCGACAATGCCACTCGCAGCCGGTTTATGCGATGCAAAATATAAGTAATATATTGTAGCGCCATTTGAATTTCGCATGGGCAATGGATCTGGGACATATTTAAATCCAGCTTTTTCTTTAAGACGTTCTTGAAAAGCCTTAGCCAATTTTTCATTAGCATCAATTACCTTATCAGGCTCGCCGAATAAATCTTTCTGATAAACAGCATCCTTCCAAGACTCATCCCCCCAAAAATTATTCATGCGTAGAATTTGTGTTGGATCAACGGAATCAAAGTTATGTTTCAAAACATTCTGGTTCATATCCATTACCATAAAATTCAAAAATATCTCGAGGCTTTTCATTTGTCCCGCTTGAAACATGACATCCCAATTCAAATTAATGTTGTAAGGATCAAGTATGCATAAACCGCGTTTGTATTCGGACCACTTGACCGTTGGAAAGACATCTTGAAGAAGAACTTGATTGCAATCACCCGTAAATATTTCAACATCTCGGCGATCCAAAATTAACTGCTTTAATTCATGTGTTTTTTCAGCATTTACATCAATTAAATAAAATTTTTTAAAAGGCGGCGTAACGGAAAGCGCATTAAGCGGGCTTCCTGGAATATATTCACCTGTTGCACGGGATATATGGACCCCAGGTCCAGCAAAAGCATCAATGTAAACATGTTCATGGACTTGAAAAGGATTCTTTGTGATTATTTTTGAGTACTCAGTCGCATATCTTTTGATTATTTCAAGTTTAATTTCAGTCCAATAACCAATCTCGTCATATTTAAGCATTTTTTAAAAATCCTCTAATGGCTGTCTTCACGTTCCACAGATCGGTTATTTCCAGAAGAGCCAAGTCATTATAACTGTACAATAAATTATGCTATGCCTTAAATTTTGCCTAAGATAAATTAACAGTGAAGGAAACCATAAAAATCACCAAGGAAATTAAAATTAGGGGTCTAGGCGGGGTGCTTAAAGGGAACTGCCATGAGAATTCGCCAAGACTTATGGCGAGGAACTTGAGCTGCTCACCGCAGGGGTACTTGAGGCCGCCGACGAGGCCTGGGAATTACAACACAAGTGCTTTACGCATGAAACCCCGATCCACAATAACCCAATTATGAAAAGAATGGCTAAACACCCGGCAACAGCGTCTGACGGAGAGTCTTGCTGATTATCCTTAACCTCCTTTTTCTTTGGTTCGGATACCGGTCCATTTGATTGGATACGGGATTTTTTATCGGACCGGGTCTTTCTTTTGATCTGGGTGTGGTTGAAATCCTCGATGGGTTTGCCGCTGTTGACGTGGTTCACGAAGGCTTTGATTTGAAGGGGGATCATAAAGCGGGCGATAACCTTATCTAAAACCTCATGCACTAACTTGGGATTGTCCGATACCTTCCTATCCAAGCCGGCCAGGCATTCGGCGCGGTTAAAAGAAAGGTTATAAAGGGTATAGGGATATTCCCTCTTGGCCGCTTGACGGATCTTATGAATGGCGGAGGGGTCCAGCAGGGGCCGGAGGGCCTTCAGGGTTATAACCGATCCACGATGGATGCCCAATTCTAGGGCCAGTTCGGAATTGGTGGCGGAAGGGTGCTTTTTCAGGAAATTGGACAAATCGGCTAGGTTATCCAGCCATTTCAAAGATTCATTTTCAATATCGGCCATGGCAACCTCCATGGATTCTCATATGCTTCAGGGGATAAAATTAATAAAAACCGGCCCAAAGAAGTATGATTTCTGTCAATATTTTTACTGATTATTGTCCAAAAGCCACCTGGGTGTCACCAGGTTATCCTGGCTTACCGACGAAAATGCTGGCAAGTGTCACCAGGTTATCCTGGTTTACCGGTGGAAAAGCCGATAGGTGTCACCAGGTTATCCTGGGTTGCCGGTGGAAATGCCGGTAGGTGTCACCAGGTTATCCTGGGTTGCCGGTGGAAATGCCGGTGGGTGTCACCAGGTTATCCTGGGTTGCCGACGGAAATACCGGTGGGTGTCACCAGGTTATCCTGGGTTACCGACGAAAATGCCGGCAGGTGTCACCAGGTTATCCTGGGTTGCCGACGAAAATGCCGGCAGGTGTCACCAGGTTATCCTGGGTTGCCGACGAAAATGCTGGTGGGTGTCACCAGGTTATCCTGGTTTACCGACGGAAATGCCGGTGGGTGTCACCAGGTTATTGGCGCCCATTATCTTGGCGCCAACACACCCAATTCTCATGCTTCGCCTTGTGGACTCAGCATAGGGGTATCCCGAGTTCCGACGGAAATGCCGGTAGGGGTCCGATTCCGACGGGTATCCGGCAGGTTCACCGCTTTTTCCAGTAATTTAAGCTTACTACTGGCTTAAAAGTTCCAGCATCTTATGGGGGTCAGTGGTGGGCAATTGGCATTGGTAATTCTTGCAGACATAGGCGGTGGGTTTACCATCCTGGGAAGGGCGGTTTTCCAGCCAAGGAACCAGGGGGGCTAGGTCCTTGTCTTGGGTTTCCTCGCAAAACACCAGGACTTTATTGGGATCGAAGTTTTTCCAAACCGCGCGGATCATGCCCTCGGATTCGGTGCGCGGGCCCACCACGAGGATCTCGGCGGGGGGGATGGTTGTGAACTGGATGGCCTGGAGCATCTGGGGATACATGGGCGGGGATTTTATTAAGTGTCCTGAGAAGCATTTCACCACGGCTTCAGCGTCATCCCGGATATCCTTCCGGCCGGTGAGTTCCGCGAGCCGGTAAAGGCTCATGGCCGCCACGGAATTGCCCGATGGGATCGCCCCGTCATGGGCCTCCTTAAGGCGGGTCAGGAGCCGGTGGGCGTCCTTCTGGTCGGAACCCGTGAAGTAAAAGCCCCCTTCCTTTTCATCCCAAAAGAGCCTCTTCATCCCGTCCCAAAGCCGGAGGGCCTCTTCCAGGTATTGTTTCTTGAAGGTGGTCTCGAATAGGTCCAGTTGGGCGGCCTGGAAAAAGGCGTAATCATCCAGGAAACCTTCCGCTTTCGAGGGGCCTCCCCGGAAGGAAACCAACAGGCGGCCGCCACGGATCAGGTTCCGGCTCAGGAAATCCGAGGCCTTTTCAGCGGCATCGAGGTAGGTTTTCTCCCCCAGTACCTGATAGCCGTAAGCCAGCGAGGAAATCAAAAGACTGTTCCAGGACATGAGTATCTTGTCGTCCCGGTGGGGCCGGACGCGCTTGGAACGGGCTTGGAGCACTTTTTCCCTTGAGGCCTTCCACCAGCCCTGGTCTTTTCCCAGGGCCTTCAGGGCGGAAGGAAGATCTGATTTCAGGCGCAAAATGTTATGGCCCTCAAAATTTCCGGCTTCGGTGGCGCCGTATAGCGAGCAAAAGGCCTCTCCATCTTTTTCACCGAGGATATTCCTCAGCTCTTTCGGCTTCCAGACGTAGAACTTGCCCTCCTCGCCCTCGCTGTCGGCGTCCTCGGCGCTGTAAAAGCCCCCGGCGGGATCGGCCATATCCCGGAATAAGTAGGTGAAAATCTCGCGGGCGATCCTGGCGTATTCCGCCTTGCGGACGGCCTGGTATCCCTCCAGATAGGTCCGGGCCAGAAGGGAGTTGTCGTAGAGCATTTTCTCAAAATGGGGAACCAGCCACTGCTCGTCCGTGGAATAGCGGGCGAAACCCCCGCCGACCTGGTCGTAAATCCCGCCTTGGGACATCTTGTCCAGCGTCAATTCCACCCTGGAAAATCCCGTGGTATCTGTCGCTCCCCAGGTGGCGCGCTGGAGAAAACCCAGGACCATGGACTGGGGAAATTTCGGAGCGCTCCCGAAGCCGCCCTCATTGGGGTCGAATATGCGGGTGAAAGCCTGGACGGCCTCGCTGATGACCCGATCTCCCGGAAGGCTTGCGGGCGCTTTCAGTACAGGCGGGGAGATCAAACCGGTTAATTGTTGTCCGGCTTTTTCCACCTCTCCTGATTTTTCCCTCCAAACACGGGCCACATCGTTCAGCACGGAGGGAAGCCCAGGCCGTCCGTAGCGCTCATCCGGGGGGAAATAGGTTCCCCCGTAGAATGGCCGCTGGTCGGGAGTTAAAAAAACGTTAAGGGGCCAGCCACCCTGGCCGGTCAGGACGATTACAGCGTTCATGTAAACCTTGTCCACATCGGGGCGTTCCTCGCGGTCCACTTTGACGCAAATGAAAAGCTCGTTCATCAACCGGGCGATTTCCTCGTTCTCGAAACATTCTCGTTCCATGACATGGCACCAGTGGCAGGTGGAATAGCCGATGGAAAGGAACAGGGGCTTGTTTTCCCGCTTGGCCTTTCCGAAGGCCTCCTCTCCCCAGGGATACCAATCCACGGGATTGTGGGCGTGCTGGAGCAGGTAGGGGCTCTTCTCGTGGATGAGCCGGTTGGTGTGTTTATGAGACGTGTTGGGTTCCATGTTTTCCCACTTTGCCCGAAAAGATGGGGGGATTCAATGGCTAATTCCGTTAAATCTAATGGGATTTCGCGAGGGTTTTATAAGTCGGAGGATTTAAATATTGGATATAAAATCGTAGTGACCGTGAAGGTGAGCTTGCCCTGAGTGTAACGAAGGGAGCCCAGCCTGGAGACCCTAATGAAACTTATGAAGAAAAGTCTTTTGCTTGGGTTGGGTATGGCATTATTGATTTTTTCCAATCATGATTTGTTTACAGGAAAACTCAACGCAGAAGAAGTCGCTTCTCGTAGGATTGAATCAGGACTAATTTCAAATTTAAAAGCAGAAAAACTAATTGAGGCATGGTTTTTTAACGGGGATAAGAATTACCACCTAATTGAAAAGGGTCAAAAATTTCCTGTCAAAGAAGTAACGCCTAAGGAAGTTTGGAAGGGTTTAAAAGGCCAGATATTTGTAGTCGATGAGAAACAAAATATGCAATTAAACGCAGGCAATACCTTTCTTATAAAAGATATGAAAGTTTATTATCTTGGATTTAATGTTATGGAATATTGCCTTGTAGATTTAAATAAAGACGGAATGAAAGAACTAATATTTGTGCGGAGAATACCTTCGGACTTAGCACCTGATTCGGCTTTGGGTGTGTTTTCTGAAGGCTTTTCAGAACCAAAAGTACTTATTTATAAATCGATTTATTCTGGTGGGGATTTTCACCTAAAGAAATTAAACAGTCAAAGCGTAGAGGTTGAAGTGGACAATTATGCTTTTTTTACTTTTGCTAAAGAGTCAACCTTCGCTTTGGGGCGTGTAGGGCTATTGAACCGCAATGGCCAAATAGAATGTACAATTAATTTTTATCAAAATCTTCCTAAGGTGGCGATGGAAAGAATTCATTTAACGAATTAAAGGAGCGACCTTCTTGAGGCTGTCCACGACGAGGAAACCATCGCACCGCAGCGATGTTTCGTTGCCGCCCATAGCTTGGTGCAGGGCTCGCACTGCGGCGTAGTGCAGGGATTATGGACAATGAAATTGGAGGTTGCAATATGAATCCATTCGTAAGTTGGGGGATCGCGGTCGTCATCGTGATGGCCGTCGTTCTCGGCGGATTTTGGCTCATGGGCGGTAAAGAAAAAGCCAAGCCCGTCGCTATATTTTTCGCGGGCTGGGTTGTCGGAGCGATCGCCATGTACCTAAAAGCGAAGCTCGTTTATAAACCTTAAGCCGTTGCCTGTCCAGCCTGGGGAGCGTCAAGCCCCCGGCTTGGCGCAGGGATCGTGGACAGGTCGGATTGAAAAAAGAGAACAATAATTTCTACCTGATTTTCCTGACGATTTTCGCGCTCTATCCACAGCCCTTGATTTATAATTATAATATAATTATAGTGTAAATATGACACCACTCGTTTTTAGGTGGGATGCCATAAAAGATAGGGCCAATCAAAAGAAACATGGTGTCTCTTTTGAGGAAGCCAAATCTGTTTTTTATGATGATAACGCGCGGTTGATCCGGGATCCTGATCACTCAGATGAGGAAGACCGCTTCATCCTTCTGGGGATAAGTTCGAAACTACATATGCTCCTGGTTTGCCATTGTTATCGCTCCAATGACAGGATCATACGGATTATCTCGGCAAGAAAGGCGTCCAAAAACGAGCGAAAACAATATGGAGGGGGAACATGAGGGAAGAATACGATTTTTCAAAATCCAAACAAAATCCATACACTAAAATGTTGAAAAGACAGGTTACCATCCGCATTGAGGAAGAAACTATAGAGTATTTTAAAAAGCTTTCCAATACGGAGGGTATCCCCTACCAAAACCTGATCAATATGTACTTGCGGGATTGCGTTTAGTCCCGCAAGAAACCCGTCCTCAAGTGGGCCTGAACCCATTCTTGGAATAAAGAAGAGAAAACGGGGTCTGGCTTCCCGCTCCTCACCCTGCGCCCAAAGGGCTTCGGGCGACAGGTCAGCGGGAAGCAGTGACCATTAACCTACTTTTGGCTGTCCAAGACGGGGAAACCATCGCACCGCAGCGATGGTTCGTTGCCGCCCCCGCCTTAATGGATGACCAAAACCCTCAGTTTCTCCCGGCTGAAATTCCCATTGGACTGCGTCTCATCCACCACCGACAGGTAAAGCCCGCTGGCGCTTCCTTTCGGGCACCAGACGCATTGGCTGGTCCCGGGGGTCCCATTGATTGACGCGACCAGTTCGCCGGTCAGGGTATAAACCCTGGCTTTTAAGGTGGCATTCAATTCCGGCACCTTGAAGGCGCAACAGCTTAGGGCGCCCTTGATGATAGTCGGGAGGGCTTTCGCGGGGCCGATTCCGGGGAGGGGTGTCGCGGTCGGGGTGGGAGTGAAAGTGAGGGTGCAGGTGGGGCCGGGATATCCGCAGGGCGTGGGGGTCCAGGTGGGGCAGGTGCCGGTGGAGCTGATGTTCGCGAGCCAGGTTGAGACCGGGACGCCGTGGTAGGAAGTCGTGGGATACCCGTTGAAACTCGTGATGAGGGAAGGACTGACATCGGGGCTGAAGGCCCAGGCCATGGCGGAGTAAACATAGTTGTTGGCGTTCGAACCGTTGAACCAGCTAATCGCGGTATTATCCCAACCGGCCGCGTCCGTTACGGAGGCACCGAATTCCTCAATGATGACCGCGTTGGAGGAACTGGCGGATGTGACGTAGGTGTCCCAACCGGTTGTGGAACCCTTGCTGGAATAGACATGGGCCGAATAAAGGACGCCGTTCCCAGATGTGGTATCGGTCAGGGCGCAATTGCTGCCGTTGCAACTGGTACTTCCATTGGCTATTCCCGTTAAGTCATAGGCCCAGTTTAACCCGCCTGCCACCACAACGTTGTTGGCCCCGGTGTTTCGTATGGTTGTGAGGAGGGTTTGAAGGCCCGGTGTATTGAAGGTTCCTGAATAAGTAACGCCCTGGTAGACGAAGGACCAAGATGTTGTGCCTCCGTTTCGCCAAACATCCCAGGTGACGAAGTAAGGCTCATTGAAGAGGTCAAATAGAACCGCCGGGTTATTGGCGAATTGCGAAGCCACCGAGGCCCAGAGGGTGACCGAATTCCAGTCCGGCATCATTTGCTGGGCAGTGACTGAGCCCCATCCTCCTCCGGAGCAGGGGGTTGTGGGGGAGGTACCTATGTAGTTACCGGACCAATGAAGGTCCAGGTCCACATAGGCGTTGTTTTGGGAGCAGTAATTGACGACCGCTTGAATTTCGGATTGGTAGGCGGTTTGGTCGGGCGTTCCCTTGGAGTTCGAGCAGCCGAACCAAAAGTCCTGGTTAAAAGGAAGGCGGATGATATTGCAATGCCAGGCTGTGACTGCCTCCGCCGCGATAGCCACGTAATCGGTCATGGTCGTGCCGTTGATGTTGGTCGTGGGCGCTCCCGTGCCGGTATCCCCGTAAGGGCTATATTCCAAACCGGAGACATCCACCCCCCTTAAGCGCAGGGTACAGCCCTCGCTCGTGACGATTTGGTTACCTGAAATCGAAAGAGGAAGCGAATTAGCAAGCAATTGATGAGGGGCTAAGATTGGGAGGGTGATGAAGATTGCAAATAAAAAGGAAATGACTTTTAAGTAACGTTTGAATGATTGAATCAATTTTTCCTCATGGGACGCCGGGCACTTCCTAACTTCCTAAAGGGCGAGGAGGAATTATATGCGTCCGCTTCTCTACTTGCCAATAGAAACAGGCATTTTTAGGGATTTAACTGCTTGATTTTGAGAGTCCCCGTCAACCAAAAATTTGCTCGAACGAAAATTTTTAAAACCCATTCAGTTGAATCGAAAAAATAATTTCTTCTAACCCCGCCTTCGGTTTTAAAAATCCACTTGTCCAATATTTGTCAATGGACTTAAAAACCATCCCTCAACCAATTTCCATTTTGAACTCAACCAGGATAACTATTGAAAATTCGCGTCTTTTATAAACCCCCCTTTTTTTGTCCACGACCCCTGCCCTGCACTGCGGAGCGAGGCCTGCACCAAGCTATGGGCGGCAACGAACCATCGCTGCGGTGCGATGGTCTCCCCTTCGTGGACAGCCCTGGACATCCTTAATGCGCGTGAGAAAGTTTCTTTTCTTCAGCAACACTCAATAAGGCTTCGTTGATGACTGTTTGGTATCCAATGCCTTTTTGCCGGCCAATTTTCTTGGCCCATTCCAAGGCTTTCGGATTGAGGCGGATGGAAACCGGGAAATAAAGCTCATGAGGCTCTTTAGCCGGCCGGCCGCGTGGACGGCGTGGTTTGCCAGTGTGATGTTCGATTGCCCGGCTGTTCTTCTCCACTTCTCCGGGAGTCAACCTTCTTGCTTTGTGAAACGGAAATTCATTTGAGCTCTTCATAACGGTTCCTTTCCCGACGGCTTGCCGGCCTTGCGCTGATGATGCGGCAGACCTGGCCTTGTGAGCGTTTGGTGAAAACTATCACCAGAACCCTTCCACCATCAGCTTCCCCAATCAACCATTCCCTGGACTCCGTGGTTGAATGCTTAGGGTCAGCGGCCACCAAGGCCCAGGGATCATCAAAGGCCGTGATAGCTGTTTTGAATGAAACACCGTGTTTCCTAAAGTTAACTTCGTCCTTGGCGGGGTTCCAATCAAATCTCATAATTTTAGTATATACAATAAATAGGGATCGTCAAGGCGGGTTTTCCCATAATTGAAAAGCCTCTCAGTTGTGGACAGGGCCCAGGCTTCGTCTGGATACAACCTCATTAAACATTATTAATGCATATCAATGGAGAAAAGTGGTGCTGAGGTCGGACTTGAACCGACATGACCGTGAGGTCGATAGATTTGAGGCATACTTACGAAAGGTTCTACGGATAATCTCGTTTTTGCCGTTAGGTTTAGTATGTCGAAGAAATTCCCCCGCTTCAATGAACTATACTTGCTTGCTGTTTTGGTTTTGCTCTTCTTGGAAACCGCGACGACAGCGCGGGCCGGCATTACCAGCAAAGGGACCGAGTTTTGGATGTCCTTCCCCGAGGGTAATACCACCTACTCCCTACAGGTTCTTATCACGAGTGAAACCGATACCAACGGCTTGGTGCAAATTCCAGGCCTGGGATTCAGCGCTCCTTTCACCCTGGCTGCTTACGGAGCTACCCAAATTGACGTGCCTACCGGGGCCCAGGCGGTTTCCCAGGATGGAATCCAGGACATCGGAATTCATGTCACGGCGGAGAGTCAGGTTTCTGTGTACGGCCTCAACTACACCCCGCAGGCCTCCGACGGGTACCTGGCCCTGCCGGTGGAGGCCTTGGGCGAAAGCTACATGGCCTATTCCTACTTCAACCAGGAGAACTTGCTGGGGAGCGAGTTAGCGGTCGTGGCAACCCAGGATTGCACCCGCGTGACTGTCACGCCGGCCATCAACATGACCGGACACGCCGCCAACGTGCCCTTTACCATGACGCTCAACCAAGGCGAGGTTTACCAGCTTCAGGATTTGGATGGCGGGGCGGACCTGACAGGGACCCTCATTACCACCGACAAACCAGCGGCGGTCATTGGGGGCCATCTTTGCGATTATGTGCCCCGGACCTACGCGTCCTGCAACTATCTGGTGGAACAGTACTGGCCGCTCCAATGGTGGGGTACCCGGTTCGCCACCATGCCCCTGGCCACGAGAACCGGCGGGGACACCCTGCGCTTCCTGGCCTCGGATGATTCCACGACTGTCATGGTGAACGGCTCCGTAGCGGCCTCCCTGAACCACGGCCAGTTTTACGAAAACATATATGCCTCTCCCCTCTATATCACTTCCAACAACCCCATCTACGTCATGCAGTACGCCAACGGCCAGACTTATGACAACGACCCCAATTCGGATCCGACGATGATATCCATCCCGCCCCTGAATGAATTGGCCTCCGATTATTTTTTAGAAACCCCATCCTCCGGTTTCTTGGGGAATTACGAGAACATCATCGCGCCAACCTCCGCCACGGGATCGGTTTCCCTGGACGGCGCGGGCTTCGCGGCCTCCGGTTGGACGGTCATTCCAGGAAGCGGTTATTCAGGGTTCCAGGCCGGGACGGGAACGGGCCCCCATTATTTGACAGGTTCCGCGCCATTCGGGGTCATCGCCTATGGGTTCGGCAACGCGGACGCCTATGGCTACCCGGCGGGTGTTT
This sequence comes from candidate division FCPU426 bacterium, assembly GCA_963796105.1. Lineage (GTDB taxonomy): Bacteria > Oederibacteriota > Muellerivitia > Muellerivitales > Muellerivitaceae > CAWCKJ01. The sequence continues at coordinate 715,491 of CAWCKJ010000004.1, read as the reverse complement.
CCTTCAGCTCTAACACGCCGGTTCCCACCAACACCCCAGGCGGAGCATGTCCCACCTTGACTCCCACCCCCACTCCGACCCAAACCAACACCAGGACTTTTACGAATACCCCGACCATAACCCCGACGCCCACACCTTCTTTCACCCGGACACCCACGAAAACACCCACGGCTACTTCCACCCCGACCCCTACTAAAACCCCCACCAACACCCCAACCCTCACCAACACTCATACACCGACTAACACATTTACCCCCACCGAATCCCCGACTCCCACGAACAGCCCCACTCCGACAATGTCTCCTACCCCGACCAACACACCGACTCCCACGGACACACCGGCCCCCACCGTGACATCCACCCCAACGGGTTCGTCATCCGTATCACCAACACCAACCTTTACTTTCACCTACACACCCACCTCAACCCCTACTCCCACAAACACCCCCACGGATACGGCCACACAGACTCCTACCCCGACTTCAACCCCCACTGACACGGATACGCCAAGTCCCACGTCCACTTCCACCGATACCCCGACTTCCACCGTCACCCCGACGCCTACAAACACGCCCACGCCTTCCCCCACCTCGACAGGTACTCTTACCCCCGTTTTAACCCCTACTTGGACCCTCTCCCCCAGCCCGACGCCGTCTCTGACTCCGACCCAGACACCCAGTCCATCCTCAACGCCTACCCAAACCTCAACCCCTTCACCGGCTGATAGCCCCACCGCCTCGCCTTCGGCTTCCCCAACTCCGATCCCCACACTAACGCCAACGCCAACCGATACCACCACTTTCACGGGAACTCCCACAACGACCCCCGCGGACACACTCACAAATACCCCCAGCCCCAGCGCGTCCCCGACTCCCACTGAAACCCAGACCTATTCCCCGACGGATAGCCCTACCCCTGCGCCTTCGGTCCCGCCCACGCCTACCTACACTTATCTATCCTCCGCCCCCTGCGAGATACATGTTTGGCCGGTACCGTTTGATCCGGACACGGCGGTCGGGGGAGTCTTGAAGGTTTCCTGCCTCCCCGCTGGCGCGACCGTGGATTTCTACACGTTGTCGGGCGAGAAAGTGAGGCGAGTGGAGGAAAAAGGGGGAATGGCGGCCTGGGACGGGCTAAACCAATACGGCGCGCCTACGGCATCCGGACTTTATTTTTACTTGATCCAATCTGGGGGAAGCGTCCTGCTAAAAGGAAAGATCATCCTGTTGAACGGACGTTAAATAAAAACAATTTTGAATTATGAATTCTTTATTGATCTAAATAGGGGCTTTCGTTAATGCTTGCTCTTCAACGGTTTTTCAACTGCCCCAGCCACAATTCCAAAGTCCTCATGTTTCCCAGGGAATCGGCCCAGGGCATGGGAGAGGCTTCTTTCCGGCCTTTTAGAATCGCGTCTCCGGCGATGTCCGCCTCGATCGTGAAGGCCATCCTTTTTTCCACCAGCCTCAACCGCTTGGGCTTGGCTTGTCCGTCGCGGTAGATCAGGATTTCCGAAACACCCTTGGACCAGCGTCCCGGATGCCAGGGATTCGGGACATGAATTTTCCCTTTCGTGCCCCAAACCGTCACACCCACTCCCCGATCCAGACGGATGCCGCAAGCGACCTCGGCCAGGACGCCGTTGGGAAACAGCAATGAGGCCAAAGCCAGTTCGTCCACCTCACTTTTTTCCCCGATGACGCCGGTTCCAGAAACCTTCACCGGATCGAGGAAAGGTTTGCGCGAGGCCGCGCCTGCCAAGAGCCGGGCCATGGATACGGGGTAACAGCCGATATCCAGGATGCCCCCGCCCCCCAGTTTCTTGTTAAAAAGCCGGTGCTTGAGATCAACGGGTCTCTCAAAGCAAAAATGGGACTGGATCAGCTTTATTTCCCCGACGGTTTTATTCCTAACTAACTCTACCAGCCGGGTGGTTTGAGGGTGGCACCGGTACATGAATGCTTCCATGAGAAAAACGCGCTTGGCTTTGGCGGTTTGGACGACTTTCAACGCTTGGGGGAAATTCATGGTCAGGGGTTTTTCGCAGAGGACATGTTTGCCTGCCTTGGCCGCCCGGACGGACCATTCAGCGTGGTAAGGGTGAGGGGTTGCGACATAAACGGAATCCACTTCAGGATCTTCTAACAGGGCCTGATAGGAGCCGTAAGGACGGGGAACTGAGAATGCCTTGGCGAATTTCAAAGCCGAAGGGCGGGATCGGCTGGCCACGGCGGTCAATTTCCCGGTTTGAGTGTGCTTCAAAGCCTCAGCGAATTCCCTGGCGATGACCCCTGTGGATAGGATGCCCCAATTCACCTTTGTGGAAATCATGAATTAATCCTTTAATAACCGTTTTTTCAAAGACTTGCGTTTGAAAAGAATCCTTAAGTTTTCAAGGCTTCTTCCAGCATTTTCGCCAGGACTTGACAGCAGCAATCGAAAGCCATTTTCTGCTGGCCGGGGCCGGAGTCTTCGGAGAATTTGAGCCGTGGATTTTGATGGTGTTCCGGGCACTCTAAGTGGGAAACCCGTTCTTGCATGGATTTGAGAACCGCTTCCAAGGTGTCTTTTTGAAGTTTTTTTTGGAAACTGTCGCTTTCCTGGGAAATGAAGGAATCCATCTAGAGCCTCCGCTCAAAAAAAAAGCCCATCCTAAAAGGACGGGCTTTGGTTCATCTAAAGATCAAAAGTAATCCAACGGCAGGGTCGGGCGGGGTTTAGAGTGAGCCACATACTTCGGGGTTTTCAAAGCCAACTCCTTGGCATGGGCAATCTCTTCCTTGCTGGCGCCCTTCGTGATCTTGAAGTCCTGCTTGGGATAGATCAAATCCGGGTCCTTGATGGTGTCGCGGTTGGCCTTGAAGATCAAAGGCCACTGGAAATTGTCATTGTAGATATCAGACTTCCCTGCAATGCCCCAGAGGGTATCGTGGGCAACCACCAAATACTGGCCGGAAGGGACCTTCTTTCCCTTGACCGAAATCCCTTCATGCGAGGCTTTCTTCGATGGAACCTCAGTGCCTTCAATTCTTTTGGGGGCTCCGCAGCCAAAATTCAGGGTGATGACGGCCGCTAAGGACATAGCCAAAACTATTTTTGTTCCCTTCATATTTTCAACTCCTTGATGTATTGCCGACTTGTGTGACGGTTATTTTGCCCTCAAATGCCGGACGAATCAAGGAATTTAAGGGCCAACCGGGGCAAGGAATCGCCCATTCGGATGGATTAAAACCATGAAAATGGCAAAATTTAAAGGCTAAATTAAAAGCCGGAATAGGTTCGTCTCTCCAGTGGTTTTTATTTCCGATTCAACATATCCGGGGAAGCTGCTCTCCGCTGAGGAGGTCCATGATGCGAACAGCCCCGGTGCGGCTTTTCAAACGGACCGATTTTCCGGCATCAGGAAGGACTCTGCCGATCATGCGGGCTCCGCGGCTGACCTCGTGTTTGCGGAGGATGTCCAGTGCTTTCAAGTCTTCCTCCTCGGGAAGGATCGCCACGAACCGGCCCTCGTTGGCCACGTAGAAGGCGTCGAGGCCCAGGACTTCGCAGGCGGCTTTGACTTCCTCGATCACGGGAATTTCCTCTTCCGTCACCAGCATGGGATGGCCCGAGCTCTGGGCAATCTCATTCAAGGCTGAGGCCAAACCGCCCCTTGTGAGATCCCTTAGGCAATGGACTTTCACCCCGGCTTCCAGCAGGTCAAGGACCGGCTTATGCAGGAAGGCGCAGTCGCTCTCTAGCTTCGTCTCGAAGTCCAGCCCTTCCCTCGCGGCCATGATGGCGATGCCGTGGCGCCCCACATCCCCGCTTAAAAGGACAACATCCCCGGGTTTTACCGAGGAAGGGGAGATGTCCAGGCCGGGCTTCGTCACGCCCACCCCGGAAGTGTTGATGAAGACCCCGTCCCCCTTGCCCTTGTCCACCACCTTTGTGTCGCCTGTGACGATGGAAACACCGGCCTCTTCAGCCGCTTTTTTCATGGATAAGACGATCTTCCAAAGGGTTTCCAGGGGCAGGCCTTCCTCCAGGATGAAGCCCGCGCTCAAGTAAAGGGGTTTGGCGCCTGCCATGGACAAGTCATTGACAGTGCCAGTGACCGCGAGCTTGCCGATGTCCCCACCGGGGAAAAACAGGGGTTTCACCACGTAGGAATCGGTGGTCATGGCCACGGGGCCGGCGGGGAGATCCATGACCGAGGCGTCATGGCGTTTGTTGAGGGGGCCGTTGCCGAAGGCCGGCATGAAAAATTTCTCGATCAAATCCTGGGTCAGGCGCCCCCCCCCGCCGTGCGCCAAGAGGACGCGGTCGTAGCCGTTGAAGGGGAGGGGACAGTTTAGTTGGAAATCGATTGGAACCATTTGTTTCCTTTTTAGAATGAAAATATTTTTCAATAATTTTAAATTTGTCATCGCGAGAAGCAGCCCAAATCGGAGCGGTTTGCGACGTGTCCCGATTATCCTATGAACCATAATAGGATATCGGGACAATACCAACGTCCTTCAAAAATATAATGGAAAGTCGGCATGGCGACCCCAGTTCGTTGTTCGATTTAGGTTACACATTTGGCTTATCTAAACTGAGGTTGCTTCCTCGTTACCAGCCGCCTATTCGGCGGCAACTCGTCGCAATGACATCTTGAATAATAGGTTAAAGCGACTTAATTAAAAATCCGAAAAAGAACCAACTATGAAATGTTATCCGCCGGTTCGGCCCGGCGGTATTGGTAATAGGCCGAGCAGGCGCCCTCGGAGGAAACCATGGGGGCTCCCAGGGGCCGCTCCGGGGTGCAGCGCACCCCGAAAGCCGGGCATTGGGGCGGTTTTTTCAAACCCTGGAGAATCTGACCGCTGATGCATTCCTTGGACTCATGGGATTCCTCCACCTTCACGTTGAAACGCCGCAGGGCGTCGAAGGGGGCGAAGGACTTGTTCAGGGCCAGCCCGCTTTCCGGGATCCAGCCGATGCCCCGCCAATTCTTCGGGCCGATCTCGAACACTTCCTCCATCATCTTGCGCGCCTGGGGGTTGCCTTCGGGCCTCACCGAGCGGCTGTACTGGTTTTCCACCTCGAAGCGTCCCTCTTCCAACTGCTTGAGGCACATATAAACGCCCTGGAGGATATCCACGGGTTCGAATCCGGTCACGACAATGGGAACGTGGTATTTGGCGCAGATGGGAGGATACTCGCCCGTACCCATCACGGTGCAGACGTGGCCTGCCGCCAGGAAACCCTGGATGCGGTTTTGGGACGAGGAAAGAATGGCTTCCAGGGCTGGGGGCACCCGGACCTGGGAAGTTAAAAGCGAGTAATTTTCCAGGGCCCGGGCCTTGGCCTGGAGCACGGAAAGCGCGTTGGCGGGAGCGGTGGTCTCGAATCCCACTGCGAAAAAAACCACTTGGCGTCCGGGATTTTTCGCGGCCAGGTTCACCGCGTCCAAGGGGGAATAAACGATGCGCACGTCCCCGCCCTCGGCCTTGACCGACAGGAGGTCCTTGGAGGTGCCAGGAACCCTCAGCATGTCCCCGAATGAGCAGAAGATCACTTCCGGAAGGGAGGCGATGGCAACAGCAGTGTCCAGCACGTCCATGGGCGTGACGCAGACCGGGCATCCCGGACCGTGCACGAGCTCGATCCCCTTGGGCAAGAGGTCCTCCAGGCCGTATTTCACGATGGAGTGGGTTTGACCCCCGCATACTTCCATGATAGTCCAAGGCCGCTTGACGGTTTGCGCGATGGCGTCCTGCCATTTCCTGGCCTGGGCACCGTCCCGGTATTCATCGATGTATTTCATGAGTCACCTGACTGGTTTGTCCTTTGAGGGATTCATTTGCACCTGCATTATTCCACGCCGGAGGCTTGAAATACCACACCCCAAATGGGTCCTGAGGGTATCCAAAAGCAATTTACTGGCCCGACCCCATTTGCAGCTGTTTGGGGTTTTCCCCTGGAACATGTTTCATACAGAGAGACGCCTCGTTGAACCTTTTGGAGGAGTAATAAATCCCGCCGAGGTAGTAATAAAACTCTGGATATTTTCCGGAAGTGCGGCGGATGGCCTCCAGGAAAAGGGGCTCCGCCATCCCTGTTTGGCCGGTGTAAACGGTAAAAAAGAAGCCCATGTTGTAAAGGCCGAAGGGATAAGGCGGGACTCCCGTGAAATGATCCCGGAAACTTTTCCAGATGGGATACGAAGGCAATTGGATCAGGGAGGGCGCCTCGGTCATCAGGTCCTTGTTGATGCCGTTATCCGCCATCAATTTGTTGTAATCCAATGTTGGAATGTTATCGCCGAGTCCCTTTTTCAAGAAGACAACCGCGACTCCGTCCAGGTAAACCGGACGCCAATCCTGCATCCGCCGGAGGTCCATGATCCATTGGAAGGGAGCCTGGGGTTTCAGGACCAGGATTTCAGGCTGGTATTTTTCCAGGAGCGGCCCCAGCTTCCCAGGGCCCAAGGAGGCGGTATATTCCGAGAAAAATTCACTTCCCATCGTTTCCAAACGCCCGTCGATGAAGGTCTTGCCCGGAGGTCCCTGCCAATCCAGCCAGCCTCCGAGACCCAACTGATTCAGGATTTTGCCCTCCAGCTTGTTTTGGCTGAGGAACAGGCAGGCTTGGACCGGCTGGATTTTCTTGTCCAAGCCGATTCCAAAATGCTCCGGCCTGCGGTCCTGGATGTAATAAACCCCCGAGGCGACCCTGAGGCCGAGGAGCAGGAGAATGACAGTTAAAATCCAGGCGCAAAGGGGCTTTGATAGGAAGTCCCGCTGAAGTTTAGTCAACCGGTACCAATCCAAATCCCTCAAGGAGAACGCGGCCAGGGGGGCGCAGGCGATCATGAAAAGGGCGATATTCCGGAAAGCGGCAAGGGATATGGCGAGAAAAACCGCGAACAAGAGGTACTCGTGGATTTTCCTTTTCCTAAAAGTCGCCAGGATCAGGATCAAAAGGAGGATGAAGAAAAGCTCATAGAAAAAGGTGATCATCATGTGGGTGGGGTTGGAAAGGTAGGCCCAGGTCGGCTGGAACTCGTCGATATTGCGTTTGAAGACGTTGGAGGTTCCCACGGTAGCCCAGAGGGTGAGGGGAAAAAGCCAGCCGCGGAGGAAATAAGGGTTTAACAGGCAGGCCGCCACCGAAGCCAGGGAATAAACCAGGAGTTTTTTATCCGACGCGCGGTCCTGGATGAAAGCTGAAAACCAGTAAAGACCCATCAAGAACCAGCCGAGGGGAAAAAGGCCCTCCACGTTGGCCCAGAAAAGATGAATGAGCGGCAAAAGGAAAAGAAGATCCTTCTTGCGCTGGGCCCTTAACTCCAAGACCCATAGGGTCAGGCTCAAGAGGACCCAGCTCAGGGTCTCGGGCCTGGCCCGGAACCTGTTCTCGGTGGTGAAGAGAACCGCCGCCAGCAAAATAACGGATAACCAGGCCGGGGCTTGGGCCAGCTTGAGGCGCAGGTAAGTCAGGAAAAATAGCGAACCTATCAACCCGATATTCAAAATGGAAATGAGGCTGTAACCGCCGAGCCGGTAGAAAGTATAAAGAAGGACCTGGTAAAGCCAATGGATATCGAGGTAATCATGGCTAGTCACGGTGTAGGTGAAGGTGTCCTTCGAGGGAAAGGCGTGGTTTTGCAAAATCCATTGGCCGGCTCGGAGGTGAAAACCCAAGTCGGGATCGCATAGAAGCCTTGAGGCCAGGAGCGGGGCCAAAAGGAAACAGGCCAGGAGGGGATAAAGCCAGGGTTCGGACCAGGATGAGGGTGATTTGGTATTTGCCGGGCTGTCCGGGTAGCGGGAGGGGTTGGAAATCATCTGTGGATTATAACAACCTGAAACCTCTGAAAAACTTTTAATAAGCGACCAACAGAGGTTACAACCTAAATAAAACGCATGAGAAGTTTGTTAAACTCACGAAACGGGGTCCAATATCGTCAAACAAAGGAAGGTATAATGTATGGTGTTGTAACCCGCTTTAGCCACTCGAAAAGGAAAGGGGCAACACCGGATGATTTTTCTTTTCACTAAAATCGACCATCCGGCCCTATACGAACAACGGGGCTCTCCCTCAGCCGACAACGTCATCTCCTGCCAAATATACCTCATTGAGGAAATCCTTTCGTCCCATAAAGCCACTTGGACTAAACGAACCCCGGACGGCTTGTACAGCCTATTCAAGGAAGAGGACTCCGCCCGGGCCGCCCTGGACCTGCAAAAGGAATTCCAAAAACACCTTTGGGGCGATTACCAAAAAGCCGGGCTTCGCGTGGCGCTGCACTCGGGGGAAGCCGAGGCATTCGGCCAGGATTACGTGGGACCCGGGGTCACCCACACCAGGGTTCTCCTGGAGGCGGCCTGGGGCGGGCAAATCCTCATGACTGTGCCGGCGGTGCATTTCGTGCCATTGCCCCCCGAGGCGCGGCTCCTCGACCTGGGTCCCCAGTTCCTGAAGGACTTGAGCGAACCTTCCAGCGTCTATGCCTTGGAGCATCCGGACCTTCAAAAAGAAACGCTTCCGCCATTGCGGGCCCTTAATCAATACCCGCAAAATCTTCTTCCTCAAGCGTCCCCCTTTTTCGGCCGCGAGGAGGAAATCGCCGAAATGACCGGCTTGCTGAAGGACCCTTCCATCCGGTTGTTGACCCTCGCGGGGCCGGGAGGGTATGGCAAGACCCGACTGGCCTTGCAGGCCGCCGCGGAACTGGTGGGTCGTTTCGCGAACGGCGTTTACATGGTGGTGCTGGCGCCCTTATTGTCCGACCAGATGATCGTGGGAAACATCGCCGGGGTCCTGAAATTTTTCTTCACCGGCATTGAAGATTCCAAGACCCAGCTTCTGAACCACCTGAAAGACAAGAAAATGCTTCTCGTCATGGATAATTTCGAGCACATCATTGAAGGGGGCTCACTGGTTTCGGACATCCTCAAGGCCGCGCCGGGAGTGAAAATCCTCGTGACCAGCCGGGAACCCCTGAGAGCGGCGGAAGGAAAGACGTTTGAGGTGAAAGGCCTGCGTTTTCCCGAGGACCCGGACACCCCGGATATGGAAGCCTACAGCGCCATCCAATTTTTCCTCATGCGCGCCCGAAGGGCCAAACCCGACTTTGTTCTCATCCCTGGGGAGCGGCAGGGGATGCTGGACATCTGCCGGGTCCTGGAAGGCATGCCCTTAGGACTGGAGCTTTCTTCCACCTGGGTGGGAATCCACCCCCTTTCGGAAATAGCCGAAAAAATCACGACCAGCAAGGATTTCCTGGCGACTTCCATGCCCGATTTTTCCCCGCGGCACCGTTCCTTGAGGGCCGTATTCGAGTATTCCTGGATCCTTCTCAGCGAGCCGCAAAAAAAGGTTCTCAAGGCCCTTTCCTCTTTCAAGGGCGGGTTCGACATCCAGGCGGCGCGCTCGGTGGCGGGCGCCACCCTGGCGGTTCTCGAACAACTGGAAAACAAATCGTTGCTGACCCGGCAAGTGAAAAGACGTTTTGACCTCCATGAGCTTATCAAGTTTTACGCCAAGGAAAAATTGTTCGAAAATCCCGCCGAGGGCGAAAAAATCCTGGATACCCATTGCGGTTATTTCGCGTCCTTCCTCCAAGCCAGGGAAAAGGCTTTGTACGGCCCAAAAGAAAAAGAGGCCCAGGAAGAATTGGTGGAAGAATTGGGAAATCTCCAGGAAGCCTGGAATCGGGCTGTTCGAACCTGCGAAAAAAAGGAGATTAACCAGCTCATGAAGGGCTTCTGTGTCATTTACGAGATCAAAGGGCAGTTCGAGCAGGGCCGGGATCTTATGAAAGCCGCAGTTCAAACCCTGAGGGAGAAATATCCAGAATCCTCCCCGCGCCCCAAGCCCTATACCCTTCTTTTGGCCAGGCTCATTTCACGGTGGGCATCCTTCGAGAGGGATTTAGGGAACCTCAAAAACGCCCGAAAACTGTTTGAGGAAAATCTCAGTTTGTTGTCCTCTGTTTCCGGCATCCGGGAAGCCGGCTTTTCCTTGTGTGAACTGGGTTTTGTCACAGAAAGGGAGGGCCATTATGAAAAAGCCATGACCCTTTATGCGAAAAGCCTGGCCTCTTGCCGCAAGGCCAATGATAAACCGGGAATTTCCCTGGCTCTCAACCGCCTGGGATTCCTCGCCTGCCGCATGGGGGAATTTAAAAAAGCCAGGACCCTGGTCCTGCAAAGCCTGAGGTACTCGAGAGCGAACCGGGACCGGCGGGCCATGGCCTTCGCCTACAACGTTTTTGGGGAGGTCTTGTGCAATTTGAGGCGTTTTAAAGAGGGTAAAGAAAGCTATCAAAAAGCCTTGTCCATCTACGTGGAAACGGAAGACCAAAGGGGAATCGGCTGGTGCTTGGTGAATCTGGGCAATGTGGCGGACAAGGCAGGGGATTATAAAGGCGCCTTTGCGTTGTACCAGCAGGCCATGGGTATTTCCGATGGAATCAGCGACAGAATGGGTGTGGCCATCGCCGTGACCCAGTTAGGAATGATTTGCTGGCAAGAGGGAAATTATCCGGAAGCCGCCGGCTTTCTGGAGAAAGGCCTGGGTCTTTTCCGCTTGGTGGGGGATTTCAGGGGCCAGGCCTGGGCCTTAGACCTGCACGGCAACCTGGCTTTGGAATATCAAAATGACCGCCAAGCCGAAAGTAATTACAAGAAAGCCTATTCCCTCCTGGAAAAAGTGGGCCCATTGACCCAGAACATCGCCTGGTATCAATTCCATCTGGGGGATTTGGCTTGTTACCGCGGCCATTTGAAACAGGCGAGAAAATGTTATTTAAAAAGCCGGACGTGTTTTGAACGCCTTCAGGACGATATTGGCTTGATGGGCACCTTGCTCAAATTAGGGGAAATTTCCACCCGCCTCGGTGAGTTAAAGCAAGCGGAAGATCATCTTTCCCATGTCATCCAAATCGCGATCCGGGGTAATCACAAGCCTTTTCTCGCGGATGCGGTTGTTGCCATGGGACGGATTTTTCAGCTTAAGGGGGAAGAGAGAGATGCCATTGGTTTGTATATGCTGGCCTTCGGCCATCCCCTGTGCCGCCAGCAGACCAGGGATATGATTACGGCTTTGATCCAAGAAATTGAACCGCATTTTTCACCCGAGGAAATCGAGGGAGCCAGGGAATGGGGCAAGACCGGGAACCTGGAGGAAGCGGCCATGAGATGGGTTTCTTTCCGAAAATCCGCCGCGGCACGAAAACGAAAGGGAAAAAATAGAAAGGCCGCCCTTCAAATGAAACCCAGGCCGGGATCGCAAAGAAGCCGGGCGGCGAGGCGCAGGGCCAAAAAGAAGCAGGCTAGGAGGGGATAAAACTAGGGATCGGACCGAGAAGAAGGCTGTTGAATCGTTGCCGGTTTTTAAGGATTAATGCCGAAGTTGGTGGTCATGCGCCTTCTTGGAGTTCCAGCTTGGACATCTCGGAAAAAAGCTCCAGGGTCCGGGTGGCCTCTTCCTCATCCAGTTTGCTCAGCGCGATGCCCACGTGAACGATCACGTACTCGCCCACCTTGGCGTCCGGCAGGCAAGCCAGGGAAATTTCCTTGAGCACCCCCCCGAAATCCACTTTAGCGCGGAGGCCCAGGTTATCCTGGCCCTGGATGCTGACTATTTTCCCCGGCATGGCGAGACACATGGTTTCAACCTTTCCAAAGCGTGTAAGCGGCCTGGCCCAGCGCGATTCCCCCGTCGTTGGGAGGCGTTTGCTTGTGCCAATAGGGCTGGAAACCCGCGCTTTTCAATTCCTGAATGACCTGGGTCGAGAGGTATTTATTCTGGAAACAGCCCCCGGAAAGGACCACCCGCTCCAAACCCTCCCGGCGGGCCGCCTTCACAATACCCTCCGCAAGCCCATTATGGAAGCCTGTTGAGAGCTCCGCCGCGGGAATTCCCGACGCGGCTTCCTTCACAAGCTGCCGGATCAAAGGGCGCCAATCCAATTCCCAAAGTTTTCCGCCTTCCTGGAATTCCAGGGGATAAGTCCTGGGGCCAGGTTCTAAAGGCAGGGCGAACTCCATTTTCATGGCGGCTTGGCCCTCGAAACGGGAAATTTGGCAAAGTTCTGTCAGGGAAGCCGCCGCGTCAAACAAACGCCCTGCGCTGGAGGTTCTGGGGGTATTGAGTCCCTTCTCAGCCATGGATTTCAAGAGCTTCAATTCCGGCTCGGTGAAAAGGCCCAACAACGGAAGGTTTTTCTTGTCAAAGACTTCCTTCCCGAAAATTTCATAAAGAACCCCCAGGGCGGACCGCCGGGGTTCCAATGCAGCCTTATCGCCACCTAACAATAGGAAGGGAAGGAGCCTGCCCACCCTTTTGACCTGTGAATTTTCCACCCTGAAGAACTCGCCTCCCCAGATGCTGTTGTCCTCGCCCAGGCCTGCCCCGTCCCAAACCACTCCCAGGAAAGGGGGGGATAATTGGTTCTCGGCGGCGCAGGCGAAGATATGGGCTATGTGGTGCTGGACCCTTTGCAGGGTCTTGCCGGTTTTCTCGGCCATCTGGGTAGAGGCGTAATCGGGATGCAGGTCGCAAGCCACGCGGGGAGGGTCCACCTCATAAAGGCGGGGAAGGTCCGACACGACGCGGGAAAAGTGGGCCAGGGCCTCGGGAGTGTCGAGGTCGCCGATGTGCTGGCTCAGGAAAACCTTGCCGTTCTCATAAAGGGCCGCGGTGTTTTTCAGGTGGGCGCCGAAAGCCAAGAGGGGTTTTCCGGTAAAAGCTATTTCCACCGGCAGGGGGGCGTAGCCCCGGGCCCGCCGAAGAACCTGGGGTTCTCCCAGCAAAATCCGGCAGACCGAGTCGTCCACGGGCCTGGCGATGGGCCGGTTGTGGGCCAGGAAAAAATCCGCGATGCCGCCGAGGCGCTCGAACGCCTCCGGCTCGTCGACGCAAATGGGCTCGTCCGAGAGGTTTCCGCTGGTGGCCACGACCGGGTATCCAAAATCCCTCAATAACAGGTGGTGCAGGGGGGCGTAGGGAAGCATGACGCCCAGGTAGGGGTTGCCGGGAGCAACAGACCCAGCGATATCGGTTTCAGGCTTCTTCCTCAACAGGACGATGGGTGCCTGGGGGGAAACCAGAAGCTTTTCCTCCTCAGGGGAAACTTCGCAGGCTTTTTTAATCCATTCCAGGCTGGGGGCCATGAGGGCAAGCGGTTTTTCCTCCCGTTTTTTCCTGCGCCTAAGCTCCTGGATGGTTTGTTCGTTCCGCGCGTCGCACAAAAGGTGGTATCCGCCCAGGCCTTTGACCGCCAATATTTTCCCGTCTTTTAAGGTTTGAATAGAGAGTTGGAGGGCTTTCTCCCCCTCCCCTTGGTATGTTCCATCATTACTATATATAGAGGCCAAAGGCCCGCATTGGGGGCAGGCGGTGGGTTGGGCGTGGAAGCGCCGGTTTTTGGGGTCCTCGTACTCTTTCCGACAATCCCCGCAGAGGGGGAAAACCTTCATGGTGGTATGGGGACGGTCATAGGGAAGGCTCTCGATGATGGAAAAGCGGGGCCCGCAGTGGGTGCAATTGAGGAAAGGATAGCGGTAGCGCCGGTCTTTGGGATCAAACAGCTCCGCCAGGCACTCGGGGCAGGAGGCCAAGTCGGGGAGGATCCAGGCTTCCTTTCCGCCTTCCTCCCGGCTTTGAAGGATTTCAAAACCAGAAAAGCCCTTTGGCCCGCCCCGCCGGACTTCCAGGTCCCTGAGAATGGCTCCGGGAGGGGCCTCTTTCTGGAGGGCTTGGAGGAAAGCCTCCAGGTCCGCCTCGGCGCCCTCAACTTCCAATTCGGCTCCCTGGGAGGAATTCTTCACCCAGCCCGCTAGATTATATCTCTCCGCCAGGCGGTACACGTAGGGGCGGAAACCCACTCCTTGCACCACTCCCTTGACCGTGACGGTAAATGATTTTTTTCCGGAGCTAGGCATGGATATTCTCAACCTCGAAAATGAACTAGTGATCCTTAAGGTACCGATTCTCAGCGATTACCTTGGGTGTTTCAAGTGAAGCTTGACGGCTTGGGAAGAAGCCATTTTCGAATAATTGCAAAAAATGCACTTAGAAAACGGGAATTTTCAAGGCATTGGGGTGCTTGCCCCTATTATTGATTCGCTATCAGTCTTGGTTTTATTTGTTGAACCGTTTTTAAAAAGCACTTATAAAGTATGGGATATTCACTTCTTTTAGTTGGGAACAAAAAATATTTAACGGGTGATAAAAATTGAAAAAAACATTGCTCCTTGTCTTAGTCTTAACGATGACCAGCTCGTTGAGTTTCGCGGCGGAAGGGGATTCTATTGATTCAGGGGTAGTAAAAACCGTTATTCCAGACGTGACTGTTCTGGAAACCGTTACTCCAGAAGTGGGAGTCAAGAGTGCCGTCACCCCGCAAGTCGAGGGCATCCATGAGGCGGTGACAAGTATTGTTACTCCTGAGGCCGGGAGCATTCAACCCGCAGTCACCGGAACTGTCACCCCAGGAGCTGGCATCGTGGGAATAGGATCCCCGGTTTCTCCCGTCCCGACTGCTTCCATCCCGGCGGCTAGCGCTGCTGTAAGCTCTGCCGTCTCTCATGGGAATCTGATCGTCCAGCTTCAGGGTGGAATCGCCCCTCCTATGAGCGATAACGCCGCCACCGAATATGACTTGGGTTACGGTGGAGAAATCCTGGTGGGTTACACTTGCTCGCCCCAACTCACCCTGGGGGTGGAAGGCGGTTATTTCAGTTTGGACACGAATTCCTACACGATTTTTACCCCGCTCGTGAGCGGGACCAGGAAAGACCCTCCTATGACCCATATCCCAGTGGAATTGACCGGCCAATACTACATCAACACGGTTGACGCCACCGCGAGGCCCTATGTCCTCTTGGGGTTGGGATTGTCCTTTGATTCTGTCATCGGGCCTTACTCCGTCACCAGCAACGGGATTTCAACGAGTTACCCCATGCTGAATGAAAGCTGGACCAACCTGGTGGTGGATCCTGGCCTTGGAATCTCTTTCGCGGCCCTGGATAACATCAGTCTGTTCGTCCAAGCGCGGGTGGCTATGAATTTCATGCTGTCGAAGACTAGCGCCGCTACGCAAGGTACGGACAATATCATGGTTCTCGCCCCCTTCCAGGCGGGGTTGAATTACTCCTTTCATTAAAAGGCGTCCCTGGACTTTTACTTCCGAAAATGGATTGGCTAGTTCGTCACAAGCCAAAAGGACCTAGTCCCGCTTCCGTGGGGCGGGGTCCTTTTGTTTTCCAGGTTTATTCAACGTATGATTTTTTAGACGTGGGATTGCCGTTTTACAATTGAAAATCAATGTAAAATCGTTTTTCTATTTTCGCCAAGGGCTTGAAACGGGTTCCATTACAGCCTAATAATGCGGGCACTACTTAAATTATTTAGAGGCCTCATGCCCAATTTAACGGTAACCGCTTCGGCTCACCAACATCACAAAGACATCACCTTGATCTCGGCCAAGGGGATCATCGACACTGTGACCGCGTCGGAATTCGACAAGACATTCCAAACAGTCCTAAGCCAGAAAAAATTCAACCTCATCGTCGACTTGAAGGACGTCAACTACATTTCCAGCGCGGGTTGGGGCATTTTCATCGCGGAATTGAAGCGCATCCGGGCGCAAAGGGGGAATCTTTTCCTGGTTTCCATGACCCCCTCGGTGACGGATACTTTCCACCTATTGGAATTTCACACCATCTTGAAATCCTTCCCGGACGTGGAGCAGGCGGTCCTCAATGGTTTCGGAAAAACCAGGGCGGACAAAGGGAACGGGAAACGCAGGACGAAGAAGGACGTTGATCAGTTCCAGGCCCAGGAAATGCCTATGGAACAGTGGGTGGAACCGGCCCTGCAGGAGACTTTGACTTTCCGGAAACCCCAGAAACCCCATTGGTTCAAGAGAATCCTGAAACCCTGGCGGTGGTTTTAATCTTAAGGAAGAGGCTTTATGGCAATTTTTGAGAAACTGACATCCCTTTTCGGGAGCGACGTGAATCCCGCCGCCGAGTACAAGCGGTTCAAGACCGCCATGGAACGGAACCCCAACGACCACGGCCTCAAGACCCAGTTCATCAACTTTTGCCTTTTGAACCGCTTTACGAACCCCAAGATCAAGGAAAATTACATCGACGAGGCCCTGGCCTTGTTTGAGACCCTTTCCGCCTCGGATATTTTTGACCTCCAATGCCATTACCTGGTGGGCAAGTATTACCAGGAGGAAAAGGAGGCCCGAAAAGCCTACGGGGTTTACCAGGAAGCCATCAAGCTTTTCAACCGCAGTATCGGGCAGAATCCCAACCTCAGGTCGGACAACGCGGAGCTGGCCTATTCCATCGCCTTGAACCTATTAACCCTCCAGGCGACGCCGGCGGATCCGGAACTTCAAAAATGCTTCAAGATCCTCCGCAAGTCATACCCCCTCCACGTCAAGCGTATCGAGCTGGAGAACGAGATGTCCAAACCCGTTCCCGACCAGTCGCGCGTGGATAAATTGACGGATGAAATCCGAAGGCTCAAGGACGACGAGGAGCTGATATCCCTGGTGACTCCGAAGGAACAGCCCGTGAAAACCGCCCGCAAGGAGCCGGAAGTATTGGAGCTTGTTTTTTCAAAACCCGAAGGCGGCCGCTCCACCCCAACGGCTTCCGAGCCGATGCTCGAGCCTTTAAAAAGGGATGTTGGGACATTGGTCCTGCCTGAGGAAGGGAAGAAAGAGGATTTCTTCAAGCTCACCCCTTCTTCCGGTTTGTTCGACGAGGGGACCGCCTTCATGGTTTACCGCGAGGACAAATGGGAAGGACCTTTCACCCCCCTCCAGCTCCGCCAAAAGGGATTCGTGAAACCCGCCACCTGGGTCTGCCGCGCCGGAAGCCAGCACGTCATCCAAGCCTATGAGGTGCCCGATCTCCTGCCCCTGAATTAGTCATTCCCGTTCTAGGATTTTAAAACCCTGTTCCATTTATGTGGAATGGGGTTTTTTGTTGTTGGGGCAGGGAATCAAACGGGTTTTATTGGTTGAAGGCTCCCGGAAAAGCCCTTATAAGATAAGGAATGAGATTGCTTTCCCGAAATACCAGCGAACGGATATGGAGATGAGGGCGATATGAATAAAGTTTTGTTCCCGGCTTTTGTTTTGGCTTTGATTGCCTCTGTTTCGTTCGCCGCGGACGCGGTGCTTCCTGGGGCAACCTTGTCGGCAATAAATGCCCCGACGGCAGTCCCGACGGCGTTCAATCCGGCGGTTATCCCTACCCCCATCCCTCAGGCAAGCACTTCCGCAGCGGGTGCCACGAATACGAATCCAGCGGCGGCCAGGGTTCCGGTAATCACTGCCTCCCCGGTTGCGGCGACTCCCTTGGCGGTTTCACCCGCTTTGGTTTTACCAGCAGCGGCTCCCCCGGCTTCGACCATTCCCCTTGTGGCATCTCCTGTTGCCACCGCTCCGGCGGAAGCCCCGGCCGAGAATCCTCCAGCCACGGCTCCCGTCACGACGACCCCCAATGGGCCCATCCCCGAGGGCGAAGTCGCCTGGATCAAGACCGACCGTCCGAAGGAGAAATGGGTGGTCCAAATCAGCGGCTTGGTGCCCATTCCCATCAGCAGTGAGGCTTCCAATGTCCTGTGCGTGGGATACGGCGGGGAATTGATGGCGGGATATCCCATTACGCCCCAGATCATCTTCGGCTTGGAAACGGGTTATTACTACCTTCCGGGAAACAGCGTGAAGGTCGATTTTGGGGAAGTGACTTACGCGGCCAAGAATCATATTCCCGTGGAGTTGGTAGGCCAGTACCATTTCGACGTGGGGGACCCCTCGGTGAAACCCTATTTCACCTGGGGTTTGGGAATGTCCCTGGATTTTGCCAGCGGCGCCTTCGTCCAGGTGGTGAACGGGGTGGCGACGAGCTATCCCACCAACAACTCGGTCTCCACCAATCTCGAGGTGGATCCGGGACTGGGAGTCACCTTTTCCGCGGGGAAAAACATGGATGTTTTTTTCCAGGCCAAGTTGGCGGTTGAGTTCGGCTATGTAACCTATATTTTTTTACCCCTGCAAGTCGGCTTGAATTTGCCGATATAGTTTATTCGTGAAAAGACTTTCAAGGTTGACGCGAAACATTAATTAAAATAAAGGAGGATGTATGAAAAGAATCATCGCGATGGCGGTTGCGGGGTTGTGGATAGCCGGGTCACTGGCGTTGGCCCAGCAAGCCACGCCGACGGTAAAGCACAAACGGGTTCACACCCGGCCGCCCTACTCGGGGCCGATGAAGGCTGTGGACAAGAGCAAAATGAAACGCCCGCCCCTGCCGCCCAAGGGGAAGGCCAAGCCTCAAACTGGGACCCAACAGGCCCCAACCGGACAGATCATCGTCCGTTAAGCTGAACTGGAATAGCTCTTTAAAACCCCGTTCCGTTTTCGCGGGGCGGGGTACCCATTTCTTTTTTTGAAATGGGCACAACCAAATCCTGCCCCTCAACTTGTGGTTTCGGGGCGGGGTTTTTTATTTTGCGGGTGTTGCCGGTTAGTGGAAGTCGATGGACAAGTTGCGCGGCTTTCCGGGGCCGTTGAGAGTCGTGGGAACGTTGTTGATGAGGGTCACAGGGTCGTTAAGCAAGGGCACGGCGGTCAGGGGGGCGCCCCCCACCGCGTCATAAAAAACCACCAGGTCAAGGCTCACTCCGGCGTTTTTTCCCAGACAGGTCAAATAATATTTGCCGGGCGATTTCGCGACTTTATCCCCAGTGAGCAAGGTTCCATGCTTGGTTCCGGATACATAGGCCTGGATATGGATCTCTTTCCTGCCGGCGACCTTCTTGGAATCCTTAAAGTTGATGGTGCCCGTGACGCCCCCCGCGATATCCGAGTCATTGAGGGTCAAGGCGCCCAGGCTGTTGGATCCGGCGTTCACCGTGACGGGCGGTGCTGGCAGGGAGCCGGTGGTTACGGCCGGGGAGACCGCCAGGGCGTAAGGCTCCCCGGGAAGGGGCCCAGACTCATCCACGCATCCCAGGGGCGTGGTGGCGCCTAAACAGTCATAGTTCACCAGGACGAAATAGGTTCCGGCTGTTTCAAGGGGGACGCTGAAGGCGCCTCCGTTCACCGTGACGGCGGCGGAACCGGCGATTCCCTGGCCAGCCTCGGCAGACAGGGCGTCATTCCCGTAAACCTCCACGCCGATGGGATGCTCCGCGTTCACGCTTCCGCCGTTCAGGTTTCCGGTGTAAGTCACGGAGCCGTTCAGGTACGCGGCGGGAGTGTTGGTAATAGTGGGGGTGCAGGTGATGGTCGGGGAATTGGTGATGGTGGGCGAGGGGGTCGGGGTGCCAGTGAATGTAGGGGGACCGGCAGGGGGAACGGGAGCCGGGGAGAAGGGGGCGGAAGTGCCGCCGCTCATGCCGCAGGAGGCCAGGACGCGGGCGAGAACGACCAGCAAGGCGGCGCAAAGCCAAATGGAATGTTTTTTCATTTCGAAGTTATCCTACAGGGAAACGGCCCTATTAGCCAATGAAGGAAATGCCAGTCATTTGACGAGGGAAAGGGGGTAAAAGGGTTGGGACGGCGGGTTTTTTTATGCGCGTTCCGGTTGGGCCCCTGATACCCTGAGCCTAGGGAATAATACAGGGCCTTCTGTTTTCCAAGGCGGGAAAGCGGGAGGCCGCAATGAGAAATGGGGAGTTTCCAACAACTGTAAAATCCGGGTGAAGGCCTTTCATTGGTCGGGAGGTAAAAACTATGGAAAGAATGTCGAGATTTGGGGCGGGCCCGCTCATCGCCTTGTATTCCATCGGGGTCACGGGATTGATGGCGGGATTGAGGAAACATTTCCCCGCTTATTTTTCGCTGTTTGGTTTCCAGCCGTTCATCAAGCCGGTCGCCTTGATCTGGATCGGGCTCGGCCTGGTTTTTTGGCTTTGGAGCGCGGTGACGGTCATGAGGGCCTACAAGCTCGACAACCTTTGCACGACCGGGACTTACCGGTTTTGCCGCCATCCCCTTTACGCCGGCTTCGCCGTCTTTGTTTTGCCCGGATTATTGCTGTGGCTGGACACTTGGCTGGCGCTGGTGGCTGCCGTCGTACTGATGGGCATCGTGAAACGCTGCGGGCGGGCTGAGGAGGAATATCTACTCCAAAGATTCGGCGCTCCCTATGAGGAGTACCGGAAAAGGGTCCCGGCGGTCTTGCCCATTGGGTTTCTTTTTCGGTCCTAACAGGGGCGCCCCGGGGCGGTTCTTCCCCTGCTGCGGCTGAAAAACGGCTACTTGTAATCCTCGATGGGCATGATGCCCTCTTCCATCCAGGCGAACTCCCCCTCCAGCACCCGGCGCGCGAGACGGTAGTTTTCCTTGTCGCCGTTGCGGGCTAGCTCCCTGAAGAGGGTCTCGACGCGGAATCTCGACCCCTGGCAGAATCTTTCCGCCAGGATCAAGGCGTCCTGCCTCCCCTTTTCCCCCAGGTGCCGGGCGTAGGAGCAGGCGCAGGAGGCCGCGAACAATTCAGTCCCGATATCTACCGCGCGTCCCAGGAGCGCCTGCCTCTTTTCCAGTCCGGGTCCGAACCGGATCATCAGGTGGAACAACCGCCGGGCCAGGCGGTTGGACGAGTTGCTGATCCAGGCCATGTGACTTCCCAGTTTTCCCCAGGAAGAGCGGGTCCCTGGAAGGCCGTGGGGAAGCCAGCGTTTCGGGTACCAGATGGCGTAGAAAATCCCCGCCCTCACGGCGTCGGAGGCGAGCCGCTTCCATCCCGCGCGCTTGGGGTTGACCAGCGAGCCCGCCGCCTTCAAGTGGCGGTCCAGGGCCTCCCGGGCGATGAAGAGCCTCATGATCTCGCTGGTGCCCTCGATGATGCGGTTGATTCGCTGGTCCCTCATCATGCGCTCCAAGGGGTACCCCGTCTCGCCCCTCTCCCTCAGGGATTCGGCCGTCTCATAGCCCCTTCCGCCCAGGACCTGTACCGCGTCATCGGCGATTTTCCAGGCGGCCTCGCTGCAAAAGAGCTTCGCCGCCGCAGCTTCCAGGCGGATGTCGGCTTGGTGAGAGTCGGCGAGGCCGGCCGTGTAGAGGGAAACCGCCTCCATGGCGAAGGATGAGGCCGCCATTTGGGAAAGCTTCTGGGCCACGGCGTCATGCTTGCCGACAGGGTCCCCCCACTGCGAGCGTTTGGCGGCCCAGCGGCGGGCCATGCCCAGGGAGGATCGGGCCGTGGCCGCGCAGGCGGCGGGCAGGGTGAGGCGCCCGGTGTTGAGCGTCGTGAGGGCCAGCTTGAGGCCCTTGCCCTCGCCCAGCAGGATGTTCTCCGAGGGGACCCTGACGTCGGTGAATTTCATCAGGCCGTTCTGGATGCCGTGAAGCCCCATGAACCGGCATCGGCTCAGGATTTTGACGCCGGGACTTTTCGCGTCCACCACGAAGGCCGTGATGCTTTTTCTGCCGCTTTTCGAGGGGTCCCTTTGGGGCGTACAGGCCATCACCACCAGCAAATCGGCCGCGAGGCCGTTGGTGCACCAGAGTTTCACGCCGTTGAGCAGGTAGCTCTTGCCGTCGGGGGCGGGGACCGCGGTGGAGGCCATGCGCGCCGGGTCGGAGCCGACGTCCGGCTCGGTCAAGGCGAAGCCTGAAACCAGCCCCTGGGCCAGCTTCGGGAGCCACTTTTTCTTCTGCTCCTCGGTGCCGAAGAGCATCAAGGGCTGGGGAACCCCGATGGATTGGTGGGCTGAAAGCCACACGGCTGTCGAGGCGCAATGGGTGGCCGTGAGGGAGATCACACGGTTGTAGTTGACCTGGGAGAGGCCGAGTCCGCCGTATTCCCTGGGGATTTTCATGCCGAAGAGGCCCAGATCCGCCAGGCCCCTCAGGACTTCCTCCGGCATTTCCTGCTCGCGGTCGATCCGGTCAGGGTCCACGTTTTTTACCAGGAAGTCCCGCGTTTTTTCCAGGAGCTTGCCGCCCACCGCCTCTTCCTCGGCGCTCTGGGCCGGGAAGGGCCACAACAACTCCTCCCGGAACCGGCCCATGAAAATTTCCGCCATGAAGCTGGGGTTTTTCCACTCGGTTTCCCTGGCGGCCTCAGCCGTTTCCAGGGCCGCTGCCTTTCCTGAGGTCATCTTGCTCGTGTCGATGCCGTCCATAAGCCCTCCTTTATCCTTGCTCCGAAGCGCCCCGGGTGAAACTTCCGCGCGTCTCCATCTTTTGAACGAGCAGGGCCGGCGGCTCGAAACGCGCCCCGAATTTTTTCGAATATTCCCGGCCTCGGTTGACCAGGATCTCCAGCCCCCTGGCGTCCGCTTCCCTCAAGGGCCCTCCCTTTTCGGGGGGGAAACCCATCCCGTAAACCATGGCCAGGTCCAGGAGCTCCGGCGTCTCCACGACATTCTCCTCCAGACAGCGGACGCTTTCACCCAGCATGGCCTGGAAGAAGCGGTCCTGGATTTCCTTGGCCGACAGGCCGGGGTCGGGGGAGCCGGTCCAGCCATCGATCAGTTTTCCATCGGCTTTCCACTTGCCGTCTTTTCCCTTGCGGAAGGCCATCCGCAGATCCTCA
Organism: candidate division FCPU426 bacterium; assembly: GCA_963796105.1. GTDB lineage: Bacteria > Oederibacteriota > Muellerivitia > Muellerivitales > Muellerivitaceae > CAWCKJ01. The sequence continues at coordinate 692,938 of CAWCKJ010000004.1, read as the reverse complement.
CGATTCAGCCAGGAAGGGGAGGGGAAGCGGTCCCCGTAGGCCTCCTGGATCCGGCGGATGACGGTTCGCATGACCTCGATGCCCACCTCCCCGATGAGCCGGATGGGGCCCATTGGCATACCGAAAGACAAAGCGGCGCCGTCCACTCTGGAAACCGGCACCCCCTCCTGGACCATGAGGGCTGATTCCAGGGCGTAGGAAAGAAGGATTCGGTTGACCAGGAACCCTGGCGTGTCCTTCACCACGATGGGGATCTTGCCCATTTTCAAGGCCAGGGCGACGGTCCGCTCGACGGCTTCGGGAAGGGTCTTCGGCCCCCGGACCACCTCCACCAGGGGCATGACTTCGGCAGGGGAGAAGAAATGCATGCCCACGAACCTCTCGGGGCGCGAGGCCAGGGCCGAGAGATCCGATACCTTCAAGCTGGAGGTGTTGCTGGCTAGAACCGCCCCCGGCGATACGGCCCCTTCCACCTCCGCGAAAATTTTCCTCTTCAAGTCCAGGATTTCCGGCACGGCCTCGATGACGAAATCTAGGTTCTGGAAGCCCTCCAGGCCGGTGGAAGTTGAAAGCCGGTGGAAACGCCGCAGGGCCTCGGCGTGGTCCATCTCGCCCCTTTTCGAGCGCTTTTCCAGAAAATCCCATGTTTTTTTCAAGGCTTTGCCCAGCATCTTCAAGTCGGTGTCCTTGAGGGAAACCTCTACTTCCGCCTTGTGGATGAGATTGACAGCGATCCCCGAGCCCATCAGGCCTGAACCCACGATCCCCACGGCTTTGATTTCCCGCGCCAAGGAGCCGGGACGCTTGGCGTCCTGGGAGGCCAGGAATAGCCGGACCAGGTTTTCCGCTTGAGGGGTGGCCAGGGTGTCCGCGAGGGCCAAGGCTTCGGCTTCGAGGTGTTTTTCCCCGTCCCCGCCATAGCTTTCCGACAAGAGCCGGATCAGGCGAAGGGGGGCGGGGTACCGGCCCCGTGTTTTTTTCAGGACCTGCCTTATGGCCAGTTGGAAAAAAATCCGCCGGAGAATGGGAAGCTGGAGGGCGCGAAGGTACCAGGGGAGGGCTTTTTTTCTCCTCTTGGCGAATTTTTCGCCCAGCCGTCCCTCGGCCAGTCCCAGCGCTGTTTCCTGCGAGACCCGCGCCAATTGCTCCGGCTCGCAAATGTCGTCCACCAGTCCCAGCTTCAGGGCCTGCCTGGCTCCGTAGGTTCGGGAGGACAAAATGGCCTCGACGGCCCGGACGAGACCGATGAGTCTTGGAAGCCGGTATGTGCCCCCGAAGCCGGGGATGATCCCCAGCTTCAGCTCCGGAAGCCCCAGTTGGGTGGAAGGGTCCTTGGCCGCCACGCGGGCCGTGCAGGCCAGGGCCAGTTCCAGCCCCCCGCCCATGCAAGCCCCGTTGATGGCCGCCACGACGGGCTTGGGGAATTTCCCGATCTTGTCCATCAGCTCCTGCCCGGTTCGGGCCGCTTGGTAGCCCTCGCGGACTTTGGAAGGGGAGCCTGCGAGATTCTTTAACTCCCGCAGGTCGGCCCCCGCCAGGAAGACGCCCGGCTTGGCGGAACGGATGACGAGCGCCTTGACGGAGGGATCGGAAGCGAGTGAATCCAGGGCCTCATTGAGCTCCAGGAAAACCTGGTGGTTGAGAGTGTTGACCTTCCGGCTTGGATCGTCCAGGAGCAGGTGGGCCACGGGAGGGTTCATTTCAAGGCGGATCATTTGATCCATGCGTATCCTCCTTTACCTGGTGTATGAAGTCCGCTCCAAAACGAAGGAAGCCCCCTGGCCGCCGCCCACGCAGAGGGTGGCGAGGCCTGTCTCCAGGTTTCTTTCCGACAGCTCCAGCGCGAGGGTGAGAAGCAATCGTCCCCCGCTGGACCCCACCGGATGCCCCAGCGCGATGGCACCCCCGTTGACGTTCAGGATATCCCGGTTGATGGCCCCCGGCGCCCGGGAGAGCCCCAGGAACTTGGAGGCCAGGGCGTCCGACTCGAACAACCGGAGGCAGGATAGCACTTGGGCCGCGAAAGCTTCATTGATTTCGATAAGACTCATGCCGGAGAGGGGGCGCCCCAGGCGCTCCAATAGTTTGGCGGTGCTTGTGACCGGCCCCAGGCCCATATGCCTGGGGTCCAGTCCGGCGTAGGCGAAACCCGTGATTTTCACCAGGGGTTTCACCCCCCAGGCTTGGGCGCGGGAGCGGGTTGTAATCAGGAGGGCTACGGCACCGTCCGTGATCTGGCTGGAATTGCCCGCAGTGACCGTTCCATGGTGCTTGTCGAAGAGGGGGGGGAGTTTGGCGAGCGCCTCCAGGGTCCCCTGGGGGCGGATGCCGTTGTCGGCCGTGATGGGCTCGAAATCCGGGGGAGGGAAGATCGGTGAAATTTCCCTGGCTAAGCGGCCGCTTTGGGCGGCAAGGCCGGCCCGGCGGTGGGATTCCAGGGCGAATTCATCCTGCTCCCTCCGGCTGATTCCGACCTCGCGGGAAAGCAGTTCCGCCGTCTGGCCCATGTTCAACCCGCAGATGGGGTCGGTCAGGCCCTCGGCCAAGGCCACGCGGGGAACGAGCATCTTGGGACGGAAGCAGGAGAAGACTTTCCATTTGGCGGAGGGAGTCTTGGCGTGGACCCAACGGTTGAAGAGTCCGGTGAAGGCGTCGTTGAAGAGAAGGGGGCTGTTGGAGAGGGATTCCGCGCCACCCGCCACGACCACCTCGGCCCTTCCCGAGCGGATCATGTCCCAGGCGGTGGTGACGGACTGCATGGAGGAGGAGCAGTTGCGCTGGACGGTCTGGGCCGTCACCTGGAGGGGGAAACCCGCCTGGATGGCCGTGACCCGGGCCAGGTTGGGGGCGTCCACCGGCTGTTCCACGCACCCGAGGACCACCTCGTCCACCTCGCCGGGGGGAACGGAGGTCTTCTTGAGCAGGGCCACCAGGACCTGGCGGGCCAGCTCCTGGGCCGAGGCGTGGTGCCCGGGGGTCCCGGCCCTCAGGAAGGGCGTTCGTATGCCATCCAGAATCACGAGGTCTTCCATCGCGTTCTCGATTCCCGGCAGGGAGAACCTGCCGCTGAACGGGGGGTAAGGTGTGTGGCCTAACCTCTCACCTTTACCTTACGGGAGGTGTCCTTTGGAAAGCAAGGGGAGCGGCGAAAAGGGTCCGAGCCGGCTTGGAGGAAGGTGGAAGCATAAGTCCTGCCAAAAGACGGCTGGAGGAAATAAATTTTTTTTGATTCTCAAGCCTAAATTCCGCTGGTGGGGTGAATCGCCTCCACTCACTGAACGGGCCTTATCAATATTTGGATGAAAAGTAATCTGATCGGCAGTGAATTTTCCGGGGAAATGATCACAAAAGGAACACCCAATAGTCATTGCTTATTGAGATTCTTGACCATTCGTTGCAAAAGAATCTCCTCAAATTCAAATTTTTAACATAATATTAAAGGAGCCTCTAGAAATTGTTGTGCTCCTTCTCCCTGGAGGGGAGAAGGTTGGGATGAGGGTGGAAATGCTTTGAATAAATACCCCTTACCCTACCCTCTCCCTCATGGGGCGAGGGTCTAAATGAATATTTAGAGGTGCTCTTAATTGAATAACGCGGGATTTGTTGGGAAGTCCCGCTGATTTTGGAAACACTTCTGGAGGTTCACATGCCAAGGAATAAAAAAGATCAGCAAACTCTCCTTCAATTCGGCGCGAACATCCGCGACATCCGCAAGAAGCGGGGTTGGACCCAGGCCGAGTTGGGAGAGAAGGCGGATATGGCCGGCAATTTCGTGGGGTTCGTGGAACGCGGCGAAAGAAGCATCACTCTGAAAAATGTCGTCAAATTGCAAAAGGCCTTGCGGTGTCCTTTCGGCAAACTCTTTGGGAATATTTAATCCAGTGGCCGTATCAACGGGCCCTGGGTCCGGGAGTCGGAAGCCGCGGCCAAACACTGGTATTTAAACGTACCCGTGAAATTTTTTCTCCCAATAAAACAGTTTTATCCCCTGGAATTTTCTCCTGGAAACATAGAAGGTTGGACCGCCTCTCGCCGATGGATGAATTAAAGACGGGAAGTACGCCATGTACCTGAGCTACCGATTGACCGAAATGGCCGACTTGGAGCCCTCTTATCCCTTCATCCGCGCCCGCTACCGCTACGGCGTGGAAATGGAGAAGGATGTTCTTTCACTCTGGAAAACCCTCCTCGAGGAGCGCGCCTGTGTCTCCCACGTGATTGAGGACCGCGACCAGCCGGCGGGACAAAGGCATGTGGGCTTCGGTCTCACCTTTTTCGCCACCGACCGTTTCATGGAGGAGGCCAAGACCACCCTTCCGCCTTTCCTCCCCTTAAGGGTGCTTGAGAAATGGAAAAGGGGAACCCGCCCTTTCCTGAAAAAGAACGAGGTTTACAACGCCCAGGCCGGCGCGGGCTTGAACGTGCTGGTCCTGCACGTGGGATGGGACGGCCAAAGGTACAACCAGGAAGGGTTCAATAAGATCCGGCAATTCCACATCCAGGCTTTCGTCACCCTCTTGAGGGGTTTCCGCTGCAAGGATTTCGCCGAGGAGGTTTATGACGCTCAGGAAAGGGACATGATCCTCCACATGGGTTGCGACCTCTACCGCGATTACAAGGAATTCCTGGGGACCAAGTATCTTCCCAAAACCGCGGGAAAGAACCATCCCTACCTGGTGGGGGTCACCACGAAAGACGCCCTCAAGAAAACAGGCACCACCACCGCGGCGATCGCTTTCATGGGCCCTCCCCGCTTTCATTTCAACAGCGCGGAGCAGGAAGTCCTGAAGCGGGCCCTCGCGGGGGAGACTGACGAGGAAATCGCCAAAGCCCTGGGTTTGTCCCCCATCACCATCAAGAAACGCTGGCAGGCGGTTTACGACAAGGTGGAATCGGCGGACCAGGAAATTCTCGGGGAAGCCTCGCGGGAGAAAGGGGACGGTGGGAAAACGCGGCAAAGGCGTCGCTTCCTATTGAAAAATCTCCGCGAGCATTCCGAGGAACTCTGGCCCGCCATCACTTCCGGTTGAGAAGCCGGGCCTCGCGGCCTATTCCTTCCGGCACCCGGATATTTTCCAAGAAAAATATTTTCCTGAAGCCTAAACCATTCCGTGAACCTTCCCGAATTTCCGAAAATTTACCCGCGTTTATATACCTTTGGTATAAGACAAAAATTCTCTTTAGGAAAACAATATGAAACCTGTGATTGGAAAATATGTATGGGAGGATGGTTATGGCAACGACAGAAACTCGTATCTACCAAAAATTCGGGAAAAACATCAAAAAAATCCGTGAGAAGCACGGGATATCGCCGGAAAAGGTGGCTCGAGAATCCGGCTTGTCCGGAAGGGTGATCTGCTCCGTGGAGGAAGGCAAAAGGAATATCACGATCCATAAAATCGTCAGGATTCAAAAAGCCCTGGGCTGCAATGTGGATCATTTATTTGAGGGCATTTAAGTATTTTTCCGGGGGAAGGAACGCCGTTCGTTCCTGAGGTGATGTAGCCCGGACTCGACCCCGTTCCACTTTCGTGGGGCGGGGTTTTTTATTTACCCGCAATACCGCCCAATTTGCTTTTAAAACTTTCTCCCTTCACTTAATATTTGACCAGTTGTGCCGATCATCCATAAAACCACATTGAGATCGGTACAATGCCGAACGAATATGATTTTGGGGGTTTGCGATGAATAGGAATATTTGGCTTTTCATTTTCATCCTCGCGGTGACGGCCGCGTTAATCGGCGCTTGCAGTAACTCCAGCAGTCCCAATTCCCCCGCTCCCCCCGCGGCTACCCACACTCCCACTCCGACCCTGACCAGCACGGCCTGCGCGGATGGAAGCGGTCATACCTGCACCCCGACCGACACCTTCACCTCCACCGACACTGCCACAGCCAGCCCCACTCCGACCATTACGAACAGCCCCACCGAGACTTTGTCCCCGACAATCACCAACACCTCCACCATCACCCTGACGCCGACGATCACTTCCTCCCCTACCGCCACCTACTCGCCGACCATCACGAACTCCCCCACCAACATTCTCTCGTCCACCCAGACCCGAACTCCCACGATCACCGGCACTCCCACGGCTACCCCCACCATCACGAATTCACCCACGATCACCCCAAGTCCCTGCCCCTGGACCCCCTCGGTGCCTTACACCCCGACGCTGAGCCCCACGCCTTTTGCCCTGCCCAGCGGGATTTATGTCCAGGGATCCTTCGGCCACTTCGTTGGGAGCATTTTGGGGATCAGTTTTAATGTCAACGCCGCCTTTGTCGATTTGGCCGTCAACCAATCTCCTGTGTCGGACGCCGGCATCACCTTGTCCTGGACGGGGGGGTCGGCACCCTTGACCTATTCGGGAAGCGTCACGAACAACGGCTATACGCTGGCATCCTATTCGGGCGGAATCGGCATGACGGCAGGCCAATCCTACAGCCTCAAAATAGTGACCACGGCCGGCACCGTCACGGGCTCGGGCGTTTACCCGGGAAACCTCAACGTGGCGCCGGACGGTTCCTCCTTCAGTTGGACGGGGGGAGGGAATTACAACGAGATCATAGTGTCTGACAGCAACTCTTACACGACCTTTCTGGACGGTCCCGCGTCCATGAGTTCCCCTTTTAATATCCCGTCCACGGCTTATCCCCATTGCGGCCCCTACACCCTTGAGGTCCTGGTCGGCAATTCCTTGTCCCTCACCAACGCGAGCGCCGGCTCCCTCTGCTGGTTCATGGACGGGATCGAAGAAACGGTCTACAGATAGGCCAGCAATTAGGAATCAGGAGTTTGGAGTTAGGAATTGACGGCGGAAACTTTAAATTTCGAATTTCAGGAAATCCCGCAAATTCCAAGTTTTGTGGGAAAGATTATTTTTATTGAATCTAGGCAACTTCCCTTAAGATAATCCCCGTTTTCAGGTAGTGGAAAAACAGTCGTAAGGCCGTACGAATATGTTTTAGGGAGTTTCCGATGAGTCACAGGAATATTTGGTTGTTCATTTCCATCCTCACGGCGACAGCCGGCCTCTTCGGCGCTTGCAGTTCCAGCAACAACTCATCGGGGCCCACCCCAGCGGCCCCCACGGCGACGCCATCCACAACCCCAACCTCATCACTCCTGACTTCCACCTTTACATTTACTAGCACCTCCACTTCAACCAAGACCGTTACGAACACGATGACCTTTTCGCCGACCCCAACTTCGACGAAGACCATGACCCCGACTCAAACTTTCACTCATACTCCGTCCCCGACTCTTACCTTTTCTTCCACCCCCACTTTAACTTTTTCCGGCACCCCAACGGCAAGCCCTACAGTTACCCTCACGACTACCCCGACAGTCAGCATCCTTTGGTACAACGCGGGACTGATCCGTGATAACAACCAAGCGCCTTACAATGTCGCCGCCATAGAGGCCTATGTCGCGGTCCAGGCTAACGGCCAACCCGTCTCAACCGCCGCCGTCTCCCTTGCCGGAGCGGGGGTCACTGTTCCGATACCCTACAGCGGTCCCGTCACTTATTCCGGCCAGTATTACGGTTATTACTACACATCAACTTTTATTTACCAAGCGAATGACGTTTACGTGTTATCCACGGGTTTTGAGGGTGTGACGGCCTCGGCCTCCATCACCGCCGCGGGGGGCATTTCCCTCGCGGCCGATTCAACCAACGGTAACGCGGTAACCCAGGTGAGCTGGTTATATCCGGCCAGTACCGGGTTGGTGACGGTCCTGGAAACTTACCCGGGCAGCACCTACACTTTTAACGGAGCCTACGCGACAGCGGCCTCGCCGGTGAATCTTCCCGATAGCGGTGCCTCGAACGCCTACCCGGCGGGATCGGGAAGCATCTATACCGTTTCCACCCAGGTCCAAAGCAATACCACCAGCATCACGAACGGCGCTTTCGCCGCGGGCTGCACTTTCGAGTCATTGGATTCCTGGAACCAATCCGTGACCCTGCCCTAAATTCACCGAAGGGTTGTCCCTTTAAAACTGTGGCGCTTCGCGCCAATGCTAGTTGTCGCAGATTTCAAGCCGTTAAAATACTGAAGTTTTTCCCTACTGTGCCTCTGTGCTCTGCCGAAGGCAGACTGTGGTGAAAAGAAGATTTTTGAGGGAAGTTTTTTCTTTAATCCGACGAATTTAATACGAGAGATGTTTGTGTTTTGGAGAATAAAAAAGGTATGATGACCGCCTAGGCCTGAAACGTCTTAAACCAAGGGGGAAGCGTGAACGAGGAAAACCAGACGACTGAAAGTGAAAATACGAAAGAAAATACGCCGGAACCGCCATCCCTGTCCCCGGAAACCCGCAAAAAAATCACCTATGGCGTCATCGTAGGCGCCTTGATGGTCATCTCCTTCGCGGCGGGATGGTTCGCCCGGCCGGTGAATAACGGCCAGCCGAGCATGGAAGACATGCTGAAAGCCAATATGCAGATGACGCCTCCCCCCGCCACCACGCCGGTTCCCGTCACCGAGGATGCCTTGAAGGTCATCAATTTCACGGGCGTCTCCGCGGCAAAGAAGGCCTCCGTCATGGCGCAATTCAACACGGAACTTTGCGCCTGCGGGTGCAAGATGAGCGTGGCGGAATGCATCATCCGGGACCTTAACTGCCCCATGTGGAAGGACCACGTCACCAAGTTCCAAACGGCCTTGGGAAACGGCAAGAAGCCCAACCTGACTCAGGCGCAGTTAAACCGGCCCCAGGGAATGCCCCCGGGAATGGCCATGCCCAGCGGGATGCAAATGCCGAATGGGATGCAGATACCCAGCGGGGTGCAAATGCCGCAGGGAATGCAGATGCCCCAGATGCGTAAAGATAGTAGTGTGCCCAGCGCGCAGTCTTTGCCCAAAAACCCTTAAAACTCCGGACAAAAAAAGTTTAACCACAGTGGCGCTTCACGCCGCACATGCCAACCTTCCATAAAACTATTTAGGAGGTTGGTATAGTCCCGCAATTCAATTAAGGATCTTTGGGGATGTGGGACAGAGGCACAGCTAAATTCTTTTATAGATTTATGGAGAATCGGCACATCCGTGGCGAAAGATTGTTTTGGACAGGTGTGTAGGGATAGTCCTTTCTCTGGGTCTCTGAGCCCCTGTGGTGATTACCCCATTTTGGCCCCCCTTTTCATGCGCTTGATCATTGCCGGATAACCTATAATACACACTCAATGATCAGGCGGCTTTTCTGGATCAGGCGATCCGGGGAATCCGGATTTTTTCTTGGCTCGCCGTATTAAATTTTTATATCGAGGAGGATGGGATGAAAAGTTTTTGGAGTCATAAGAGCGGTTTGTTCCTAGCTGCAGTTTGGTTATCGATCCCCGGTCTGCTTTTGGCGGGCCCCTCACCAAAACCCACGCCGAAACCCGCGCCCAAGCACGCGCCTAAGCCCGCGCCGAAGCCGGCTCCCAAGGCCATGGCGAAACCGGCGCTCAAGCCCGCGCTCAATGCCATGGCGAAGCCGGCCCCCAGGGCCGCCGCCAGGCCCGTCGCCCCGCGCCCCAAATGGGCCGCGCAATCCGCCGCCGCCCCCCATGCCGCGGCACCCCGTCCGGTCCAGCGCTACTGCGATCCCCATCCCGTTCCCCCGAAGTTCAAGTCGATGGGTGTGGAGCATTTCCCCCAGCGGTTCGAGCGCAAACAATTGATGGTCGCGGACAGGCGGCATGACCGGATCGTCTATCCCCATCGCGGGCCCGACGGTTATGCCCTAAGCCAAAGGCAATATGACCGGGAAAGTTTTTACCATGACCCCTACATCCACGACCACATGGCCTACATTGACGGGGGGAATTTCGCCTATGACTATCCCAATGAGAACGAGCCGAACCGCTACTATTGGCATTACGACCCGCAAGGGTTCATCTACAACCATTATTATGACAGCTACGGCTACCACTGGTACGGCTTTTACATCGGGGACCGTTATTTCTTCACCCGCCGCTACCAGGACCATTGGTGGTGGTATGACCCGGCCGCCAGCCGCTGGGTGTTCTGGAACGACGGGGCCTGGTACGCGCAGGATCCAAACTCGGGAGTCCTCTACGTGAACAACGGCGGGACTTATTTGGCCACGGACGGCAGCGCCAACCTGAACTTGAACGTGGGCGGCGGCGTGGACGTCAACGTGCATATCGGCCATTAAGGCCACGCCGCCCAGGCGGCGGGGAAGCGGCCTAGGGAGCGGGGTCATTCCAACCCCGCCCCCAGGGCTAGGTTTTCGAGGGATCAATCAGATGGATCCCAAGCCCTTGAAAATGCCTGGTATTGTTGGTGGCTAATGCGGCCTTGCGGGCTAAAGCGATCCCGGCGATTTGGACATCCCGGATCTCAACCGGACGCCCAATTTTTCTTTGCTGGGCTGCGATCAAGGCGGATGCCCGAGCCGCATCCAAGTCAAATGGAAGGACACGGCCTTCCAAATCCTCCTCCAAAGCTTGGTTAAAAATCCCCTCCAGCTGATGCCGTTTACGCCCCTCCGCCATGCCCTCAATGCCAAAGCGTATTTCAAATACCGTGATGGTCGTAGTCCAGACCGATTCAATGGGCTGGCGGTCCAACCATGAAACAACCGTAGGATCCGGTTTTCGAAGCATCAATGCGGAAAGGATATTCGTATCGAGCAGGATCATGGGACCAGGCCGGCGGGCCTGGCATGTTGCCCGCGCAATTCGGGGATTTCCCTGGTCAGCCCTATCTTGCTGAACCGCGCCTTGAACCTGGCGCCTAAAGGCACGGGGGCGCGGCTCCCGGCCTTCCCGACCGCGTTTCTCAAGATATTCCGAACTTCTTCCTCCGTGCTGTGCCCATTCTTCCGGGCCCTTTGGCTCAGTTTCATCTTCACGCTGTCATCTAAATTCCGGACGATGAGTTGGGCCATGGGTTCCTCCATAATGAATGGTAAGTTTAAATTCGATATCATGATATCAATTGATTGCTATTCCCGCAAGGGGACCAAAAACCCCTTCATTCTTTGCCCCAAAAGGAGTCTGGAGCCTCTTTCTTGAATGTTTTTATCGATAGTGATATTGTTGTACTATAACCTTATCGATGGAGGACCCATGAGCACCGTAACCGTCTCCCCTAAATTTCAGGTTGTTATACCGGAAAATGTCAGAAAAGGGTTGAACATCAAACCCGGACAAAAATTCGACGTCATCGAATTCGAGGGGTGCGTCGAATTGGTTCCGGTCAAGGAAATGCGAACCCTCCGCGGATCCCTTAAGGGGTTGGACACGGATGTTCCGCGCGATAAGAAAGACCGCGCATGAACGTTGTTGATTCCTCCGCTTGGCTGGAATATTTCGCGGGGGGGCCTAACGCGGGATTCTTTGCCCCAGCCATCGAGGACCAAAAACGGCTCATTGTCCCCTCGATTTGCCTGTATGAGGTTTTTAAGTCCATACTTCGGCAAGAAGGCAAAAAAGAAGCCTTGGAGAAAACCACCGCTATGCGCCAGGGGTTGGTGGTGGATTTAACCGCCGCCCTATCGTTTAGGGCCGCATCCTTAAGTTTAAAACACCGGCTTCCCATGGCCGACAGCATCATATTGGCGGTTGCGAAATCCCATGGCGCGGTCATTTGGACTCAAGACGCTGATTTTGAGGGTTTACCGGAAGTCAAATATCGTAAAAAGATTGTCTCGTAAAAATCACCAACACATCAATTCGGTTACCAGTTAACTGTCCACGACGGGTCCCCATAAGGAACAACCTCTAACGTCAATTTTAAACCTTTGGGGTAAATAGTTTTATCCACTTCATCGCTTAGTTATTATTTTTCAATTTTTCAACCAAGTAACAAACCAAAGCAGACGCAAAAGCACCTACCCCATACCAGGGCACAATAAACAAACCCTCCCATGATGAATATTCCCCCGAAGGTTGGTGGGCAAACCAAACAGGTGTCCAGTAAATGAATTCAGTCAGAATAAAAGGGGCTAATAATACGAGTAGCCATTTAATACGTGTTCTCTTAATAAAAGAAAACAAAAGAGCTAAAACCCCAGATATAACCCCAATCACCAAAGCGCCAGATCCGAGGGAAAGAGAATCGATTTTTTCGACTATTCGAATAAGATAATCTTAAGGTTTTCAATCAACTTTGCCTTATCCATCGGGTTTAATTCACCCAACTGTTTTACGAACCGGCGGTTATCAATAGCGCGTATTTGATCGACCAATACATCGGAATCTTTTTTAAGGCCGGTTCCTGTAAGAACCGGCACACCCAAACCTCGGGCTTCGGCTCGTGGCCTCGGCCCAGGGAGACCCACTCCCTTTTTGGAAAGGCGCACCCGAAGTATTTCAGCCCCACGGATAACATTAGTGGTGATAGGACAAACAATGGTGCTGGGGTGTTGAGCGTCATTTAAAAGGTTGGTTTGGAGAACGACGACCGGCCTTGTTTTTCCCGGCTCTGTGCCGAAACGCGGGCTTAGATCGGCCAGGTAAATATTAAATTTCCTGATCTTCATTCGAGGGTGGCTTCCTCGAGCTTTTCCATCTCACTCAGGACGTCCATGGAGTTCTTGCGTGTGAGCAGGGATTCCTTCAGCAGTTTTTTCCTGAGCCCTTTTCGGCGGTTGAACTCATTGTAAAAATTCAACGCCTCGTTGATATAGGCGTTCCGGGGCATTTGAAGGATTTTGGTTATGGATTCCACATCCTCGAAAATCTCGCCTTTTATTTTAAGTGACAGGACTTTGGTCATTTTTCAACTCCTAAAAGGTATATACCTAAAGTATATACCTTTTGGCAAGGAAGGATACAAATATCAACCAAAAATTTGTTCTTTCCACCTCACCGTCGTGGACAAGTCTATTAATTCAAAATTCATAATTGTTGTACAACCCTCCCCGTCGTGGACAATTCAAAACCATTGCTTTTCATTATTTAACCGAAGGAAATTGATAATTAGCGGATTTTTTACTTCCGGCCTTATTGGCCGTTGTTTGTCCTTAACCCTGGCGTCCAGTTGTAATGGCCCTGAAAGTCATCCACCATGGAACCCACCGCGGACACAATGGCCTTCTGGCGAAGCCGGGTAAATGCGGTGCTTTGGGGATAGATCAGGCCGCCACCATAGGTTTCGTCGGCAAAGGGAGGCTCAACATCCACTTTTTGGTCCAGCCGGTATTTCACCAAATTAACCAAATCGACAAACTGCCCTAGCAGGCCCGGAAGGAACACGGTTTCCGGAACGGGAAGGGGATTCCAGGTATTGTGCCAACTTGCGCCCCAGTTCTTGTTCCGGAACCATAGCAGACTGCCGCTGGCAGGGTCCATCAGCTTGGCGCTGTTAGTGACGACGACCTTGCGATCCGTGTAAAAGCCCCACCCTGAACCCGACCTATTAGGCGATTCATCCTTGAGGAACTCGTTGTATCCCTCCGCCGACCCCACTAATAGGATGTCGCATTTGAAATGTTGGACGATATTTTGGCGCAATCCCTGGTCCGTCAGTACGTCGGAAGCTTTTGCGGGGATGGACTTCAGGTAGGCCGCCACCTGGCCCGCCTCGATCACGGGAAGGGCGTTTAGGCTCACGATCTCACTGGTCAATTCATCCTGCAGTGCGGTGGCCAAGGCCGGGTCCTGCGTATTGTTGTCAAAGGGAATGACGGCGAGGCGCTGGTAGCCGTAAAGGCTGAAGAGGGGCGGCAGGGGCTGTTGCGCGCATCCGCTGAATAAAAAGACAACTATTAAGGTCAACGCCGTTTTTAACAGAACCGGAAAACCAGGGGTTGGTTTCATAGCTTTACCTCTTTCTTGAAAACAAGATCACAAAGCGCTGGAACAATTATAGGACGAAACAAAGGGGGTGAAAGTTCCATCGATTCGGGGCTGAATCAGGGGTTACTCCCTGTCCAATCCCACTGATACTCGTTGTGGAACGAGGATCTCCCAGTCGTGAACAAGGGAATTAGCATTATTTTCTTAATATTAACCTCCGGATGGATTCTCCGTACTTTTGGTCAACCCAATGAAAAAAGGCAAGGCTCACACCCTTATATAGGCTTAGGCCGTTAAGGAAGCCGAAGAATGAACAGAACAGAAAATAGGCCAAACGATAAAACCAAGGAAAATTAAAACTGAATAGACACCAAAAGGCGGCGGTCATTGAGGCAAGGAAGGCGAACCAACCCCTGATTTTCACTGACGTGGTTAATTGAAGGAATTTCCCGCTTCTGAAAAAAACAACTTTTAAAACTCCGAACGTAAATGAAAAAAATCCCATCAAAAAAATATAGGGGGTAAAAAGCAAATGACTGAGCGCGGAAAACTTAAAAAAGCCGGTAACAATTGCCAAAAAAACAAAACTGAAGGAATACCAGATTAAATCAAGCCGTTTAACTGAATTTTCAGTATCCCTTTTCAAATGGCCTCCCCATCGTGGACAAGCCTACTAATTCAAAATTTAACATTCAAAATTGAGAATTGACTTCCTTCCTCCACATTCATGACGAGTATCTGTTGAGCTTGTCGATCCATTTTCGAACCTTCGGATTTATGCCGAAAAGGTCAACTTTTAGATTTCTTTAATTCAAATCCACAGGAAGAGCACTTTCGACCCATTAAAAGTTTGAGATTGAAAATTTGGCTTATAGGCTTTCGATAAATGCCCCAATAGTAATAATTTTCGCATTTAGGGCACTTCATGAATTTGTAAGATAAAATACAGTAAAGCCAAAAAATCATATATGCGATTGCTACGGCTGGAAAAAAGTTATTGTTTTTAAACCCCATTAAATTCGATAAATAAACAGTGCCTCTCATTAGGGGTAAATAGAGCAAAAAAACAATTAAAACTCTTATACCCCTAAAATTCATTTTTTTCTTCAGAATCCGCAAATACTCTTCATCCGTCATTTAATTTTCCTTCAGCATTTAAATTAAGACTCCCCTAGTTAGGTCAAATTAGCCAAACATCCTTTTTGAATTGGCCTTATTTTAGCTTTTTTCATGCTTGCTGGATAAATCGAAAGCGCCGGATGATGCCATTGATTCAAAAAGGTTCCAGATCATGATTAAAGTTCGCTTTTAATCACCTGAATGCCAGCGCGAATTTTTTGCCTAAAACCCGTAAAACCTTAATATTCACCACAGGGACTCAGAGGCACAGCTAAATTCTTTTATGGATTTATGGGGATGTGGGACAGAGGCACAGTTAAAGGGCCCTCAAGAACCCCCCAATACCCCTTCATTAAAAGGGTTTTTGGCTATTTAAAAAAAATTTGAAATAAATCGGCCTTTTCCCGTCTATAGGGTAGGAAAAGTGCGAGGGTTTTGTACCTAAGCCCGCCTTTTCCTATTTTGGCCCAATATATATTAGGAGGCGCGTATGAATCGGTATCTTGTTTCACTTATGACGGTATTTTTAATAACGCTCTTGAGCTTACTGGCCGTTCCAGCGGCGGGGACGATTCGTCCCTTGTATTCCCCCTTTGCCGTGGTTGCGGGAAGTCAATACGACGCCGGTTATAGGGATGGAAGTTTTAACACTGCCCTATTTAACCAGCCCCTGGGTTTGACGGTGAGCGATGATGGGACCCGCCTTTTCGTCGCCGATTCCCTCAATAACCGAATCCGCATTATCCACCTTGACCAAAACAATGAGGTTGGCACCGTTGCTGGCCAGGACGCGCCCGGGAATTTGGACGGTCCATTGACTCTGGCCCTATTCCACGAACCCCGAGGGGTCCTTTATCTTCCGGGCGATTATTTGGCGGTCAACGATTTTTTGAGCCAAAGTCTTCGTTTTGTGAACCTAAAAGCGGGGACGGTGACGACCTATCGGGGCGGACCTATCCAGCTGGATGGGTCCGATTCCCCAAAACCGAACTCCATGCCTTCCCCTGACGTCAAGCCGCCGGTCTTGTTGATTGGGATCAAGGATATGGTCTACCTTCCCACGGCCAATTCGATCCTGTTTACCCAGCCAGACGCGGGTGTTTTGAATGCGTTGAATTTGGGGACCGGTCAAATAACGGCGATCCTGAAAGATAATGTTCAACTTCCCCATCCGTCGGCCCTATGGATCCAGGAAAACACGATCTACGTGTCCGACAGGGATTTGCAAAGTGTTTTCTCGTTGGACTGGAAGAATAACGCGGTGACGAATATGCAGCCGGCGGGGAACCCGGCGGATAAGGTGATTTCACTTTGCTCGAGCGACCAAATCCTTTATGGCCTGTTGAAAAAGGATGGGTATCCGGCCGAGCGGTTTATTTTAGACAAGCGTTACTCGCAGTACGGCTCGAGCAACGGAGTGGTAAAATTCAATAATGCATGGGGTGACTTTATACCCCCGGATAAATATCCTTATGAATCGATCCAGCCTATAAGCCCCTGGGTGGGTTTTGTCCCTGATCCCTCAGGTAAACGAAAGTTCTTTTTTACCATTCCTAATGTGAACGTTATCGTTTCGATTCGGGACCTGTTTTGGAATATGGGCCATAACAGCGTAAGATTAAATGGCGCTGAATACCCGGCCGAAAAGCCCAAAAACACCTATCGGATATTGTTATGCGGGAACTGCGGGACAACGGACACCGACGATTTTCTTCTTCCCACCGACACCCACCCCGTGGTCACAGGCAAGCAATACCCGGAGAACTTGGCTATCGCTCCCCAAGTGGAACATGAACTGAATTTCCAGGCCGCTCTAGATGATAATCCCATGAATTATGAGTTTTTAAGTTTTGGCCGCCATGGGGACCTTCTCTTTTGGCCTACCATTGAAGTGCCCGACGAAGTCAAAAAACTCGATGTCGATCTGGTGGTCATCTTCAACCCGCAGATTGACTTGCCGGCCTATTGTTATTATTACCGTTATAATTTGACCCCCGACGGCATTCCCCACGCTAACGGCGTTTTAACTTCTAACCCGGATATGGAATATATTTTAAAGCCTCCCCAGGAGAGGATCCCGGATGGTATGCCCCGGAGATTCTATGAATATTGCAAAGAGCATAAATATGTGAAGATTAACGGAAATAATTTTGAATTTTCGGTAAACGACATCAATTCCGATCCGAAAGCGCGCGAGATGAGCCTGGAGTTTTGGGGGTACCCCTGGGAATTGCTCAATCGCAAGCTTTCGAACATGAGAACATCCAGCGGCAAACCCGTGAGGCTATTAATTCTCTTTGGCTACATAAACGCAGTGTCCGCTGATTACTATCAACCAGATTTTTATAAGGAAGTGGCCCAGAAGTACAATGTCCCTTATTTTGACCTTGGCCCCTACCTGAATGCCCTGGATCTTTCCTTTTATCCCACGACCGGCCCCGGCCATTTGGATCCCAACGGCGCCATCTTTTTCGGGAAGTTATTGACCCAGGTATTCAAGAATGAAAACTTGATTCCCTGGCCCGTCCCGGAAAAGGTGTTACAAAAATAAAGTCGGAACTCGAAAAGGGGCAACGTTCGATAAAATATTCAAACTGCGGCTTTCACTTGATCCCGCTTGTTTTCCTTAATTTTGACGCGGAAATACATTTTCAATAGATTTTCAGGGCGTGGTTTTTTAAATGCTCTTACCTTGTAAACGCTGATCCGAAAGTGTGACGGTCTTATAAATAAGGTTAGAAAAGTTGAACCTTGTCCGCGATAGTTCATATAAAGAATGCAAAAGGGCCTGATCCCATGTCAGGATCGACCCTTTGAGCGTTACCCCAGCGTTACCTCTTGAGGCTTCCGAGGTACTGGGTGTTCTAAAATGGCTCCCCAGGCTGTACTCGAACCGGCCAAATATCCTTTTTGAATTGGCCTTATTTTAGCTTTTTTCAGGCTTGCTGGATGAATCGAAAGCAGGGGATGTTGATATTGATTCAAAAGGGTTTCAGATCATGATCAAAATGCGCTTTAAATCCCATGCATCCCATGCATGCCAGCCTTCCATAAGTCCAATAGGGGGGCTGGTATCGTACCAATCTCCTTATAAGTTTTATGGAAGATTGGCACATCCATGGCGAAAATTGATTTTGTCAGTACCCAGGAAAATGTCTTTCTCTGTGTCTCTGTGTCCCTGTGGTGAAACTCTGTGGTGAAAAGTTGTACCCGGTTAAATGTCTTTCTCTGGGTCTCTGACACGACTCTTCACTGCGGTGTGAAGAGTTCTGTGGTGAAAGATTATTTCAAATCCGGATGGTCATCCGTTTAACCCTTCTCTTCAATCTCGACACGAAGATTTAACCTCTTTTTTCCCGGAAGGGAATTAACATAGTCATTAATAAAGGGGGAGCGGAAAGGCCGGGGCCTTCGGGCGCGGCTGTCCGGAATATTTATTTTCGGAGGCTCCTTTGAAAACATTTCAAAACAAATCCTTTTGGTTCTTGGCCTTCATCCTCATAGCGGTCATGGCCCTGACAGGTGCCTGCAGTTCCAACACGGAAAATCCGGTAGGCCCCCCTAAGGCGACCGCGACGCCGACCGCCACGATCACGCCGACTATCACAAATTCGCCGACGATCACCCCAACCGTCACGGTCACCGCAACGATCGATACGACTTTCCCGGCCCAAGGGTTCGAGGGTTCTTCAGTCCCTGCTGGTTGGTATACTGAATTCCCAAGCCTTCAGAGCGCTGTGGAGCTTTCCACCGCCGAGGCGCACACGGAGATCCAATCCCTTGCATCGAGCATCACTTTTACCGGCGCCTACCAATATGGGGGGTTCTATTATTTTATCAACCCGCCCGTCAACTTGACCGGTGAGACGATCTCCTTCTGGTACTTCATCGACCAGCTTCCGGCAGCCACCGGAAACCAGATTTGGGTCGAGGCGGATTCTTTATACGGGAATGGGGGCGGCCTTATGTCCTCGGTGACCGTTGGCGCTTGGACGCAGGCGACCTGGGCGATCACTTACCTAATGGGACAGACCACACCTTCGGCCGTGAATGGGATTCGATTCGTGCTTGGTGCCAGTTCTACCGCGACAGGTCCCTTTAACACCGTAAACCTTTATATAGACGACGTCACTATCCAGTAATCCAATAAAGGAGTTTCTGAGGATGAAAAAATCCATTTGGCTTTTCGCCTTAATCATCTTATCGGTCATGGTCCTGACAGGGGCCTGTAGTTCCAACAGCAATAACCCGGCGGGCCCCCCTAAGACCAACGCCACAGCCACCAGCACACCAACCATCACCTGCACAGCTACTCCCACGGCCCAACTGGCCTGGTACTACGCCTGGGTCAAGGAGGAACATAACGTGTTCGTCAGTTCCCCTGTGACTGACGCCTGCATCGGCATGCAGGCGAACGGCCAGCCCTGCTCGATCGCGGCGGTCACGGTATCCGGCGGGGGCCAGACCTTCGCGCTCCCTTTCACGCAGACTTACGCCGATTACGGGGTCACATTCGGGATTTACAGGACGTCGTCTTTCACCTATACGGCCGGCGCGACTTATTTTTTCTCGACGGCGGCCTTGGGGGTCACAGCCACTTCCAGCGTCGTGGCTCCGGGGCCAAATCCCAGTTTCACCTATGACTCAACAAACGGAGCGATCACCCAGGCGGGCTGGAACTTCAACCCATCCGCGGGGGGAGCAGTAATGGAAAATTCGGCAGGCAATAGCGTGCTTTGGACCCAAATTTTCCCGGCCGGGGCTCTTTCCGTCGATATCCCCGACAGCGGGGTGAGCAACGCCTATCCTAACGCCGCGCCTTGCACTTACGTCCTTTGGATCGACCTCGCCAACGCCAACCATGTCATCACCCACGGGATCGACGGCAGCGGCAACGGTTTACAGGCCGAGAATTATTATTCCATCGCGGTCACTACCCACTAAAAACCGTTTCCCGCGGGGCGGGATATTTTTAAACGTTCCGTGATGGATGGCTGTTAAAAAATCCCTCGCGCGACAAAATACGTGAAGCGCGGGTCTTCCGGGGCCAATCAACCGACAAAATACGAACATTTTTTATTTTTCAGCCTTTCCACCCGGAAAACTTACCCTTTGTCCCGCCCGCGAAGATTTATCCAAGTTTCTTCACTTTAATCCCGGCATATAAACTACTATTCGCCACGTTGACGGGGGAGCGGAAAGGCTGGGGCCCGCGGGCTTAGGCTGTCCGGATGTTATTTTGGAGGCTCCCTTGAACAGTTTTAAAAACAAATCCACCCGGCTTTTCTTACTCATTCTCGCGTCGTCTGTGGCCCTCAACCTGGCCTGTGGTTCCAAATTAACCCCATCCAGCCCCGAAATCGCCACCGCGACTCCCACTATCACGCCTACTTCCTTATCTCTCACTCCCACATTTAGCGCCACCGCGTCTTCAACCCCAACCTTCCCACCCCTAACTCCCACCTTTACTTATACCCCCCTGTCTACCAACACGCCCGTGACGATCCTGGTTACGGCCACCGATTCGCCCACTTTCCCGCCAGGCACCTTGACGGCCACCGAGACGGCGAGCAGCACCACGACGGATACACAGACACCCACCCGGACCTCCACGGACACGCCCATGCCGACCGATACGCCCGTAACGGTCCTGGTCACGGGGACGTTTACAAATACCCCCACTTGCACCCCTACAGCCACCCCCACCCTTACGCCCACGATCACCTATACAGACACGATCACCAATACCAGTACCGTGACGGATACCCCCGAGGCGACATTGACTTACACGCCCAGGTTCCATGTCACCGATACGCCTACTGCCGTGATCCTCGGCACGGCCACCTTCACTTCGACACCTTCCATGACACCAATCCCCACCCTCCCTTCGACACCCAGCATTTTTATCACGCCATTCGTGCCCTATACCTTGCGGGCCACCCTCACGCCTTATATCGGGGGGAGATGTCCCGTCGGGGTCGCCGCGGGGGCCGGTTTTATCGCCGTCAGCGACCAGGTTAACAACGTCCAAGTATTCGACAGTAACGGCAATTGGCTTTACAACATCGCGGCTAATATGCCCAACGGCATGGCCATTGATTCCGCCGGAGAGCTTTATATCGCCCAAATAACGGGCGGGGTGGTGGGTTATATGCTCGGAACCCCCAATTGCACCTACGATTACACCTGGAGCGGCCAGGGAAAAATGATAGTGCCCATGAGCGTGAGAATAGACTCCAATGGAAACCTGGTGGTACCCGATGAGATGGGGATGGTTTGGAACCTTGCCTGGGAGGATGATTCCGTCCTGCGGCAAACCACGGGGGGGCCCTCATTCGTGCCGCAGGATGCGGCGCTCGACGCGTCCGGGTATGTTTATGCCGCGGGAATCAATGGCGCGAATCACGGGATTGTCTCGGTATTCAATTCCCAATACCAATACGTGGGACCCCTCAATGAATCGAGTTGGGCGGTGCTTTTGGGGTCGTACCCTTCCGGCATCGGAGTGGATCTTTATGGCAATCTCCTTATCACCGATACTATTAATTCCCGCGTGGTTTACGCCACGACCCAAGGGCAATACCTGGGGGAGATCGACGGGTTCAACGGACCCACCTGGTTGTGCGTGACTCCCGCCGGGGAATTGTTTATCCCGGATCACGCCGGCTGCGTGGTGGACAAATACACGGAATAATACCGTGGCCGGCAAAATTCTCAAGGAGGCATCTATGAAGGGATTCACCCAGTTCGCAATGGCGGGATTATTCCTGATCTCGTCCTTAGCTTTGGCCCAGCAGGCCACACCCACGGCTAAGCACAAAAGGGTCCATACCAGGCCGCCCTATTCGGGGCCGATGAAAAAGGTGGACCTAAGCAAGCTGAAACACCCGCTTTTGCCCGTGGGCAAGGCCAAACCCAAGACAGGAATCCAGCAAACCCCGGCCGGACAAACCATCGTCCGATAAGTACGCCAACCATGTCATCACCGACGGGATCGACGGCAGCGGCAACGGTTTACAGGCCGAGAATTATTATTCCATCGCGGTCACTACACACTGATAGCAGAAAAAAATTAGGAATTAGGAGTTTGGAATTAGAAGTGGCCGGAGACAGGCCTTTCTCTGGGGTTCTGACACGATTCTTCACTGCGGTGTGAAGAGTTTTGTGGTGAATATTTCTTATCTGATAATTCGCAGAAATTGATTTTGTCAGTACTCAGGAAAATGTCTTTCTCTGGGTCTCTGAGCCCCTGTGGTGAAAAGTTTTACCCTGGGTTATTTCTTTCTCTGGGCTCCTGAGCCCCTGTGGTGAAAAGTTGTACCCAGGGTTACGTCTTTCTCTGAGTCTCTGAGCCCCTGTGGTGAAAAGTTTTTTAGCGGGGCGCGGTTGCCTGGCAAAACGCAGGGAAAAAAGAAAAAGGTCAGGGAGTGAATTTCAATATGGCGTTATTAGAGTCGTCCGACACGTAGATGTTATCACTGCCGTCCACGGCGACCCCGTTGGAGCGGTAAGGGCCCCACTGGGTCAAGAGGGTGCCGCTGAGGGTGAACTCTTTGGCGTAATCCGGCGCGTTGCCCACCGTATATACGTTCCCCGCGCTATTGAACGCCAGCCCGCTGGTATTTTGATACGTGTACCAGGAATTATTAAGGTAGGCGCCGTTTAAATCCATGGTGTTGAAGGTGCCCTTTTCGGAGGACGTTCCTATCGTTCCCACGTATATCGTCTGGGGCGAGCCCGCGATCTGGATGGCCTTGGGACAACTGCCGGTGTTCCACTGCTTGGGGGCAATTTGGCTGGCGAAAAATTTCTCGATGGCGTTGGAATCCAGGACTGCGTAAACGTTCCCGCTCGCGTCCAGGGCCACAGCCGGGGAATTGCTGGTGGCGGCGTAGGTGGCGACGGGGGTGGCCATGGAATTGAACTCATAGACGGCTTCCCCGTGGTCGCTGGAGACGTAAACGTTGCCGCCCGCGTCCAAGGCGATGCCGAAGGGCGTATCGACCTGGGGTTTCGGCCAGGTAGGGTCGGGCGTCCCGCTCAAGTTGAATTTCTGCACGTTGGAAGGCGTCCCGAAACTACAGGCATAAAGGCTGTTGCCGCTGACGGCCAGGCCCATGGGACCGCTGATGGTCCAAGTCGCGACAAGGGACGGGGTCGGGAGGTTGGTCGGCGAGGAGGTGGGGGTAAAGGTGGACGTCGGGGTGTTGACGGGGCCGCTTGGTTTCGAGGGGGGGTTATTGCTCCCGCAGGCGTGGATGCAGAGGGAACCGGCCAGCAAGAAGAGGGTCAGCCCGGCGATCTTGAGATGGTTTCTGGACTTGGAACGCTTTTTCACGGATACCCCCGGCGCCGTTTGATTCATGGGGCCCAGCGCGACATGAATGAAAGTCTAGTGGGATGACGTGGAAGGGCTTATGCCCTTGATCATATTGAAGGCGCGGGGAATGAGCTTGAAAACCGTTTAACCCAAATTTTTATAGAGAAATTGATTTAGGAAGTACCAGGGGATAGGTCTTTCTCTGGATCTCTGACACGACTCTTCACTGCGGTGTGAAGAGTTTTGTGGTGAAAGGTTATTTCAAATCCGGATGGTCATTCGCTAAGTGTTCCAAATTCATCTTGGCCTTCACGTTGGCCGGATCAATCTGAAGGGTCTGCTCCCAGAATTTCTTCGCCACCGCGTAATCGCCCTTGTCGTAACTCGCCAAACCCAAGTTATAGGCCTGATCTGCCTGGGCTTTCCGGTCCTCGTCTTTCATGAATGGCTTTGCTGGTACCGTCTCTTTAGGGACGATATCCTGAGCCTTGGCGGCATGGTTTTTAATTATTTTAGGGGGCCGTTCTTTGCCCTCGATTTTGTCCTTTAACTGTTGGGCTTCCTGGCTATCGGGATGTTCATCCAGATAATCCTCGACTTTCGCTAGGGCTTCCTCCTTATTGCCTTTTTTCAATGCTTCCCGCGCTTGGGCCAGGGGCCCCGATTCGCTATCGCTGGGTATGCGAACCTTGTTTAAAAGGGCCTGTACTTGGGGTTGGGTGGGATCCAATTCCTCAGCCTTTTCCAAAAGTTTAAGGACTTCCCGCTCATTGCCCCGGTCATAGGCGGATAGGGCCTGTAAATACAGGCCCTTGACGGTGCGGTTATAGGGCTGGTCCGGGTTTTCCTCAAAATCATCAGGGCTTGCCCCTATAGCGTTTGCGGATTTCTTATCCGAGTTGGGAGAAAGGGTCAAACCCACGGGAACCTCTTCCCGTCCTTGCGCGAGGAAAATTTTAAGATGGAAAAATCCGTCGAAAGCCTGGCTTACTTGAAAATTGAATTGATTTTCCCGGTCTATTCCGCCCTTGCTGACGGTTTTTCCCGTTTTCCCGTTTTTCAATACCCAACCCATGGCCGTGGCGGCGGTTTTAACATCTACCTTAAAGCAGCCGGAAAAATCCGTCACGAGAACGTTAATATCCCCCCAGGCTGTGCTGGATTGAAAATGGTAGGTATTGGCGGATGATACCTGTTTTGTCCGGGCCGCCGTTTGTTTTAAATGGGTTGGAATTTCCCCGCCTGTGTCTTGCGCGGACGCGAAAAGCGGGAGAAGAAAAAACCCAAGCAAGGAAAATCTAAAAAACCGCCTCAAAACTCCACCCCGATCCTAGCGAAGTAGGCTGGTTTGTCATAGGCCAAGGCTCGCAGGGTTGTTCCAGGTCCGTTGGTCTCATTTCCTGGTCCAAAGGTGCCTGTGAAAGGAACCGCGATGGAACCAGCCATGGGCCGGGCAAGGGTGTAATCATCCTGGTTATTTGTGACATGTATCTCCAGAAACAATACCTTCAAACGGCACCGCATCTTGATATACCAGCTGTCCTGGGGCGTCCCCGCCAAATAGGGGCTGAAGGCGTTACCGCCGGTAAAAGGGTTGTTGAGGGATTGTCCCGTGGGGAATTGAGCCTCAAGGGCAATCTCGTCCATGGAGAAGGTCCCCCAAGTACCCAGCCGGGAGGCTTGGAAGCCCACCGCGAAGGCGCTGGTGTCGGTTGAGTAGTCCAGGTTTTGAATCCCGTATTCGGCGACCAGGTCATAGTCCTTCTGGAAAATCAGGTCCATTGCGGCCGATCCCGCGAGGTTTCCGTTCAGGGAGGAGTAGCTGAAGAAATCCGTGGACGACCCGCCCGCGTTGATCTTGAAAACAGCCTCAACGTCGTTGCCGGGGATCTGAAAACGAAGCTGTGAGAGCCAGAAGGCCTGAGTCATGTTCCATTGAACCTGCTGGGCCGAGAAAAGGCTGGGTGTGTAGAAAAAGCTCAAGGCCAGGGGTGAGGATGCTTGAACATCGCCTTTTTTGGCGTCCCCCAAACCGAAGAAGAAAGAGAAGGGGATCGTCGCCATGACCCCGTCCACCCGATGGATGCCCATGTCCGGGTAGGCCCCGAAAAACTCCAGGGGGGTGAGCATCTGGAAAAGATCGAAGCGACCCAAGGTTACCTGGAGCCAGGGCTCCAGATAGGAAATCCTCGCCAAGCGCAGATCCACCTCGGATGTGGCGTCAGAAGTAGAGAGGCTCTTGCGGAACCGCACCAGGCCCTCCGCCAGGACCGAGTTCTCGTCCAACTGGCGCTTGGCGGAAAGGTCGAACATGGAGAAGGCTTGGCCCTGGATGGCGGAATCCTGCTGGAAGTCGGCTTGGAGGAGGAAGCGGAGATCCCGGGAATCCTCATTGGGGGGCGGGGGAGGGACCCAATTGTTCTCTTGATTTGAGTCGCTTGAGTCCTTGAAAAAGGAAGTGTCATCCTCGGCCCAAACGGGAACCGAAACGAGTATTAATAGAAAAGAGAATATTGCAGTTTTCATAGGGATCACCAATAGTTAAAGATTTACCACACTTTATTTAAAAAAAAGTATTTGAAATATTGTACATATAGCTGGTACCTTGTGTTGGAAAAATTTTATCAAAAATAGCGATTTTCTTTTCCAAGAAGACGCGGGGCGGGTACGGCCGATGGGATTAATGGGCCGGAAATAAAAGGGGAGATTGGGAAAGGAGAGGTTTTTTGGAGGGGTGTTGATATGAAAAATTTATATTTTTTCTGCGTTTTTGGTTTTTTAACCTTTGCGGGGTTAAGTCCACTGTTCATTATTAATTCCGGATGTCAAAAAACGGACCACCCTTTGGGAGTGTACGCGCCTGATGGACTGGACCGGCCGACGATAACCCCCACTCCGTCGCGTGGATCTATAGAAATTTTTGTCTTGGATTCTGAGACGGCGATCCAGAATGTCCCGATTATTCTTATTGATCCAACAGGAAACACTGTCGGGCCTGTCACAACGGTCCCGGTTTATGGTTATGCCCCATTTAATCCGACTATTACTAATGGCACTTGGACAGCGGAGGTCTTAACAGGCGGGGTCAGTTACGTAATTCAATCTTCAGGTGTGACTATTAACCATTATTATTATCAGAGTTCCCAAACATTTCCAGTTACGGGCTCGGGAAATTATGCGGTATCTTTTATAAACGGAAATAATACGGTTAACGTTTCTCCCGTTTCAATGTTGGATCTTTATCCTACCCAATATGACATTCCTTTAACTGTTACTTACAACCAAAGCGGCAATTTAAATGTTCCGATAACAATACAATCTCCAACACTACCTACCGGTTGGACATCCATTCCCGCGAATTTTGTCTTAGGGGAGGGTATAACCCAGCAGGGAGTTTCTATTGATAAATCGTCCTGTTACGGCGGAAGTGTTCCCTACACAATTGCAGCAAATGATTTTACTGGTTATCAAATAACTTCATCCCCAGCAACCATTTACCGAGACTATCCAGTTAGTGTGCTGCTTACTATTGCTTATAACCCACTTTATTACATTTTTACTCCCCACTTCACCAATGATTGCGGCACCACCTGGAACTACAGTTTCGTTGGATCATCTTCCGGAACGACCTTTGCTTCCGGCGGAGTCACTAACGGCGTAACCGTTAATGTTTACGCTTCCGGAATCGACCCGGATTTTAAATTTTATATTTCCTCGAACATTGGTTCTAATTCCGTCACTTTCCCGAAACCCAATAGCGGAACCGTTACCTTTTTAAATACAATCTTATAAATAAACTATCAGTATTTTATAATTACATCACCGCCACCAACCACCCGCTTTTGATCATTTCTTACCAATAATTTAAGATCTGAAGAAGTTTCTCCGCCCCGATTTTGAATGGGAAGAAGGAATTGAGGAGAATCCCGGAGCTCGAAAACACAAACATGGCACCGGTTACAAAAAGAGGCTCACCGTTCGATGTAAAAACGATTCTAATCTGCTTTTTTAGGCCCTTCGCTTTCTATTCCAGGTCAAGTGTTACGCGGTTAAATCCACAAAAACACCCGTGAAATAAATTCCACCAAAATAAATGAAGTGACACCATGAAATTTTATTTCATTGGCAAATTGTTGGTGAGTGTTTAACCTGGAAACGTATTTGGTTCCTGTTGTAACCGCTTATTCCAATGGCCGGTTCCTTAACACCCATCAGGTATTGCTGTTTTAAAAGGGGAGATTCATGCGGGAAGCCTATCTTATAAAAGAAAGGCGGGTGGAACCCCGCATTTGCGTTAAAATCCCGATCACCTTCAAGGTGATTAACGATACGAAAGAAATCGAAAAATTAATCACCCTCAAAAAGGGAAAAAAACTCCATCCCGCCTTGAACATCAGCCTGGGGGGCATGTGCCTATTAACGAACCAAAGGTTGAAAGACGGGAGCGTTTTGGAACTTGAGATCACGATCCCGGGCTTGGCGAAGGATATAAAAGCCGCCGCCGAGGTGGTTTGGTCGAACGAGACGGGCGGGGGCATACGATTCATGACTATGGAGGAAGAGGACGTGAGTTTCATGAAAACCTATCTTTCCAAAGCCTCCACCAGCAGGTGATTCCCAAAACCCGTTCAAAGGAGCAAGATGAGCGAACCCACCCCCCCGCCCCCCCTTTCCGGCGAGGAACTTCTTGCCAGTTATAATGAACAGGGGGTTCCGTCCCATAAGGAGCTATTCGAGTTCCTCAAGGAATTCCTGACCCGGCGCGCCAACCTTCCGGTGGAACCGGTGAACTGGGCGCCGGAAGGTTTGGCGGACCTTCCCCTGGAAAAAAGCATCCTATTCTCCGAGCCTTTCCAGGGGCTTCTCGTGATCCGTTCCAACCGGAATTTCGGCCGTTTCCTGGAGGAGGCCTTTCACGCGGACAAGGATACCGCCGCCCAGGGGGACGTATTCATCGAATTAACGGTTTTGATTTGGCATTATTTCAACAAGCAATTCTGGAAATTGGACAGCCGGAAAATCACTCCCTCCATCATACGGTCCAGCCTGCCCATTCAATGGCCCGACCGGAATCCCCGATCGGCCTGCATGGCTTTTGTCAAAGGGTGCCCCTTCGAGGTGCGTTTGTGGAACAAGCTCACTGAGACGGAAATAAGCCGCTGGAAAACCAAGCCTTGAGGCCGGATGCCGCCCAACTGGAAAAATAACGCGGAAATCCCTGTCCCACTTGGCGCAAAAGCGCCAAGAACCCGGGACAATACCGCTTACCTTAACGCCTGAAATGGATAAGCGGTATGGGCCGAAAACTCCGGTTGGCGGCTTTTTATTTTTCAGGGGTTTCAACTTCTTTTCAGGTATAAAATAAATATTCGTAATTTACTGTTTTCCCCGGAAGGCTGGTTCCGGGGCATATAAAACGGCTTTGTCTTGGAAAGGAAGAATATGAAAAAGCTATTGGCGGTGCTGGTTTTGTGCCTGTTCCCATTTTACGGATACGGTGCCGCGGCGGCGGACAACTTCCACGTGGGCGTAGAACAATACCAGGCGGGGAACTGGCGGAATGCCATCGCTTATTTCAAGCAAGTCGTCCAGTCGAACCCCGGTGATTGGCAAGCCTACCAATACATGGGTTACGCCTATTACCGCCTCAACGACACCCAAAAATGCCTTTCGAATTGCGAATCCAGCCTGGACATCAACCCGAATAATCCCAAACTCCAGGCGTTCGTCGATAAATTAAAAGCCGTGTCGATGCCGGCCCCTGAAATCGAGGCGGCGCCGGACAACCCCCCGGCCAGCCACGGTCCGTTGCCGCCCCTTCCCATGATCGGCCATGCCGCCCACAAGCAAATTTTCAACTCCATTTATTTAAACGGCGGGTGGTCGATGCCCACCAACCCGGCCGGGTTTGCGACCAACTGGACCACCGGCCCGAGCTTTGGATTTGGTTACGGAGTGGGTTTGAACCGGATGACCTCCCTTGTCCTCAGCGGGCAATACTGCAGTTTCCCCCAGAACATTATCTCCCCTTATGAGTATGAGAGCGCCTCGGGGGCGGTATCTCCAACTTTACTTTTTTAGTGAACGGCAGGTTCATTTTGGCCGGGCAGGGCAGTTCCGTGGACTTTTATTTGATCAGCGGCATCGGACCCACCCTTCTTTCGATCGATGCCATGACCCTGACGGATATTTACGGGAATCCCTATTCTTCTCCCGGCATCAACGAGACGGATTTCGCCCTGCGGCTGGGGCTTGGAATCGACGTCAAGGCGGGGGAGGGCCTCGCCCTTTATTTCGAGGCCAACAGTTTGGAAACTTTTACCTCCCGGCAGTTTTCCATGGATGGTTATATTGACAGCGGGTATTTTTCCATCGGCTTGAAGATCGACCCCTAATCCCGCAACTTCAGACGGATTGGTTTGGAAAGATTTAAAGAATGATGTCCGCAATTTTAAACCATTATAAGAACGAAAGGTTATCGTGGTTGTCCGCGGCGGAGAAACGAAGGAAACAATAAACTATTGAAAAGATGTAACACAAGTGTTACATTTAAGGCATGGATAAACCTCAAGGTATGAAGGATTATCTGACGAAGGACGGCAAATACCCTGTTCGTGAATGGTTGGATTCGTTGGACCGGGGACCTCGTGCCACTGTTCTCACCTACATCGGCCGCGTAAGGGAAGGTAACTATAGTAATTGCGAGAACAAAGGCGGTGGTCTTCACGAAATCAAGATCAATATGGGGCCAGGCTATAGGGTTTATTACACCTGGGTCAGGGGTTTCATCGTCTTGCTATTGAGCGGAGGAACAAAAAGGGGTCAAGACAGGGATATCGCGACCGCACGTAAATACTTGAAAGACCACAAAGCGAGAAATGAATAAGGGGGGAATCGTGAAAAATACGGCCATTAAGAAAAAGAAATACCAAGCGGAAGGGGATTTTAAAGATTACCTTCTTTCAAAACTAAGCGATCCACAAGAAGCCCGGGAATATTTGCGTGAAGCCTACGATCGAAGCTTAGACGACGGCAACGGATCCGTATTCCAGCTTGCCCTTCG
Organism: candidate division FCPU426 bacterium; assembly: GCA_963796105.1. Classification (GTDB taxonomy): domain Bacteria; phylum Oederibacteriota; class Muellerivitia; order Muellerivitales; family Muellerivitaceae; genus CAWCKJ01. The sequence goes on along the minus strand of CAWCKJ010000004.1, from coordinate 662,679 downwards.
GGACGTTGCGGAAGCCCATGGCGGGGTGGGATGGTTGTCGAAACAATCGGGTATGCCCCGGGAGAGTGTCTATCGGGTACTCGCCAAGAATAGAGACCCGAAGTTCGGAAGCATCCTAAAGATTTGCAAGCCTTTCGGCTTCAACCCTTTCGATCAACGCAAGGTTTTAAAGGCCCGCTAAACCATGTCCACGATGGGGGCCGGTTCCATTATTGAACCGGCACATGCCGAACCTCATTAAAGCTTTCAATGAAAGTTCGGTATAGTACCAATTCCATCACCTGCTTTAAGGTGAATTGGCACACCCAAAGAGTGAACCGCGGCTTGTGGCTGCGATTCAGGGGAGGGAAGTTCAAATACAATTTCAAATTATGAATGAAGGATTATACAAAAGCTCAATCCTTCGGCATGTTCAGGACGGGTTTTGATTGTTAAATTTTGAATTGATTAGCGTGTCCAATCCGGGAACCCTGAGGGGACGTTAATTTAGGAGTAAATGAAGAAAGGTATTAAGCGATGAAAAATATATTCGCTGTTAGACCCTGTATGTTAATCCTGGCGATTGGAATTTTCTTATACAACCAACCCGCGTTGCGGGCTGGAGTTGACCCTGATCCCGAGGATTTTGTGGATTTAAACAAAGGGGACGAAGCCCTTAAGGCAAAAGATTACGGCCAAGCCCAAGAGTGGTTCCGAAAAGCCGCTGATCTGGGAAATGTAAAAGCCCAAAACAAACTTGCCTGGCTATATTCGAAAGGTATGGGGGTGACCCAGGATTACCAGGAAGCCTTTAAATGGTTCCAAAAAGCGGCAATGCAGGGGGACGTATCCGCAGAATGTAATGTCGGTATTTTTTGTACAAAAGGCCGGGGTGTTACCCAGGATTACAAGGAAGCATTAAATTGGTACCGAAAAGCGGCTGAAAAAGGAAATGCGATAGCCCAAGACGAATTAGGATTTCTTTATTCCAGAGGATTTGGCGTTACCCGTAATTACCAAGAAGCCATGAATTGGTATCAAAAAGCCGCGGAGCAGGGATTCGCAATCGCTCAGGACAATATAGGCAGTCTCTACGAGCATGGACTGGGAGTCGCGCAGGATTACCAAGAGGCCATGACATGGTATCGAAAAGCCGCGCAACGAGATGAACCGATCGCCCAAATGCACATTGGTTTTTTATTTGAGAATGGAATGGGTGTTACCCAGGATTACCAGGAAGCCATGAAATGGTTTAAGGACGCCGCTAACCGAGGGAATGATCATTCTTATCCTTTTGGCGGGAATTTCGGGGTCCTCTACCGGGAAGATTCCGGATTGGCAAGAGCCGAGGTCAATTTAGGCTGGCATTATGAAAAGGGCACTGGGGTAAAAAAGGATTACCAGGTAGCCATGAAGTGGTACCAAAAGGCCGCCTCGCAAGGGGATTCGGGCGGGGAATTTATGATTGGCAGTCTTTATTCCCAAGGGTTTGGCGTAACCCAGGATTACCAGGAAGCCATGAAGTGGTACCAGAAGGCCGCCGAGAAAGGTAATGGGAGGGCTGAAAACAATATCGGTGTTTTTTATGAAAAGGGATTGGGCATTCCAAAAGATTACCAGGAAGCCATGAAGTGGTACCAAAAGGCCGTTGCACAAGGGATCGCTGATGCTGAAAACAATATCGGTGGGTTGTATGAAAACGGTAATGGCGTAACCCAAGATTTCAAGGAAGCCATGAAGTGGTGTCAACAGGCCGCCGCCCATGGGTCAGCCGAGGCTGAATTTCATATAGGTCTTATGTACGTGAAAAGCGAGGGCGTCAGCCAAGATTACCAGGAAGCGATGAAATGGTACCAGAAAGCCGCTGAGAAAGGTAATGGGGGGGCTGAATGCAATATCGGCGTTTTTTATGAAAAGGGATGGAGCATTCCAAAAGATTACCAAGAAGCCATGAAGTGGTACCAGAAGGCCGCCGCACAAGGAATCGCTGATGCCGATTATGATATTGGCGATTTATATTCCAATGGAAGGGGCGTTTCCCAGGATTACCAGGAAGCCATGAAATGGTTCCATAAAGCCGCGGAAAAGGGGAACTCGGACGCTGAATGCTGTATTGGGTATAGCTACGAGACTGGGAAAGGTGTTTCACAAGATATTCAAGAAGCCCTGAAATGGTATCGAAAATCCGCTGACCAAGGAAACGCAATTGCGGAACGCGATATGGGTGTTCTATATGACGATGGCCGTGGAGTCACCCAAGATTACCAAGAAGCCATAAAGTGGTACCAGAAGGCCGCTGAACAAGGGGATAACATCGCTGAGTGTAATATTGGCTGCCTCTATGAGCATGGCAGAGGCGTTCCCCAAGATTACGGGGAAGCCAAGAAGTGGTACCAAAAGGCCGCCGATCATGGGAATTCCTCCGGTCTAAACAATATTGGCTGCCTGTACGAGTATGGAAAGGGCGTCACCCAGGATTACCAGGAAGCCATGAAGTGGTACCAAAAATCCGCGGGCCAAGGTCACGCCAATGCCATGGTGAATATCGGGATCATGTACCGGGACGGCCATGGCGTACCCCAGGATTACAAGGGGGCCATGAAGTGGTACCTGAAGGCGGATGAAAAAGGGTTCGGCAGGGCTGAATTGGTCATCGGCAAACTTTATGAGAAAGGCCAGGGCGTCACCCAGGATTACCAGGAAGCCATGAAGTGGTACCAAAAATCCGCGGGCCAAGGTCACGCCAATGCCATGGTGAATATCGGGATTATGTACCGGGACGGCCATGGCGTACCCCAGGATTACCAGGAGGCCATGAAGTGGTTCCTGAAGGCGGATGAAAAAGGTTTAGGCAGGGCCGAATTGGTCATCGGCAAACTTTACGAGGAAGGCCTGGGTGTCCCCCAGGACAAGAAGGAAGCCTCGCGGTGGTTTACCAAAGCCGTAGCCCATGGGAATAAAACCTCGAAAAAGAAACTTGAGGGTTTGGACGAGCCGGAAGAGAAATAACCCGCGAGGAGGGATGTACAACAATTCTGAATTTTAAATTTTGAATGAGTTGGCTTACTCGCGACGGGGAGCCGACGTGGAGTGGGAAATTAATCGAAAGACAGGTGTCAGAAAGATAAATGGATAACACGGAATACCTTGAGGCCCTTACATCCGCAATTAAGCGGAAATTTTCATGCGAGGCAAAGCATCTTAAGTCGGCATGGGTAAAAGAGGTTTACCAAAACAGGACCGCTTGGGAAGGATTGGTGGAAGTCTTTGAACTAAAAGACCATCCGACAGCAAAACAGGCCTATGGATGGTATTTTGAGGCAAGGAAGAAAGCGAATTTCGCGACCGTCTTAGGATTGCCACCCGTAGAAAGTCCGGAAACCGCCGTTAAAGCTTATTTTGCAAAACGGACTAAAAAAACTTAAATGGTCCTGTCCACGACGGGGGCCTTCGTGGATAAGAGTTTACAGGGTTCGAAACAAATATGGAAACAATTAGTTGACAATTAAATTATCCCCCGATAGGCTGTTTTCATGATTCTTACCTATCATCCGAAATTTGAGAGATCCCCTGATTTCGTCCGACGACTAACCTTGGCGGCGGAATTGAGGACTTGGATTCAACAGCAATCCGTGGACGTTTCCTGGATTGCCGAGATCCAACGGGACACTATCGCCCGATTGGCTCATTATTCAACCCGGATAGAAGGAAATCCCTTGACCCTGCCGGAAGTGCGGGCCCTCGCCGAGGGAAAGGACCTGGAAATTGAGGCTAAGGCTAAACGCGAAGTCTTGAACTATCTCGCAACCTTGAGGTGGATTTGGCAAAAGAGCCCGCGAAGGGCTGTCGCCGAAAAAGACCTTCTCAAAATGCACGGTTTGTTAACGGCGGGCACCATTCCCGCGGCGGATGCGGGTGTTTATAAAAAGGCGCCTAACGCGGTTTTCAAGGGACGGGAAGTGATTTACCGCCCGCCGCCCCCGGAGGCCGCTCCCATTCTGACAAGGGGCCTATTGGCTTGGATCGGATCCACCCAGGCACGGAAGGAACATGTCCTCGTTGTGGCCGCGGTTGTCCACCACCGATTGGTGTCCATCCATCCCGTGATGGATGGAAACGGGCGCTTGGCCCGGGCTTTGGAATCCTGGGTTCTCTACCGAAAAGGTTTCGATACGCACCACATCTTCGCGTTGGACGAGTTTTTTGAAACAGACCGGCCGAGGTATTACTGGCAAATTCAAAAAGTCAGGAAGGAGGCGGACAATCTGACTTCCTGGCTGGAATACGTAGCGGAAGGCGTGGTGGAAACCCTCCGAAAAACACAACGGAGAATTCAGGTTCTTCGGGCCGGCACGCGGGCAAAACGAATATTGTTGAACCGCCAACAAGAACAAATTTTGAGGACTTTAGGGGCTGTCGCTTCCATGCCGGGCGGGGAAATGGCCATTGCGCTCAAAATATCGCGGTCCAATTTCAGCAAATTAATGAAACCGCTGGTGAAGGCGGGGTTGGTGGCTAAGGCCGGAAGCACGAAATCCGCTAGTTACCGATTGCCTTCGGCCAAAGGATAAAAAAACAGCGATTTAAGTTGTCCACTACGACGAGGGGAAGTACAACAATTCTGAATTTTAAACCATTCGATGTGACTCGGGGCCAGGTTTTGAATTGTTTGGCTTGTCCACAAATAAAGATTTAAGCTCCTCTCCCTACGTCAAGACTTGTCCCTGAGCTCAATCTTATCCCTACACTCAAGCTTCGGGACACACGTCGGAGACGGGTCGGCTTGGCGCGGGGATCGTGGACAGGCAGATTAGAATGGTATCTAACTGAGAAAAGAGTAAAACTTTGATATTCCAAATTGGAATATCAAAGAGAGGAAATGATAAACCGCTTATTTACCAAATGGAGGCCTTTATGAAGCTGTCTTTTTTATCTTTAATCTTCTTTTTTTTATCTTTCGCGAACGCTTGGCCGAATGAAATTTACAGCCCGGCGCCCGGGTTCACCGTACCGGCGGGCGATATCGCGTATTTGGGCAGTTTTTACGGATCCAGTAAAATTTGGCAGACGGGAAGTAAAAAAACCTTTCTTCAGGCCCCGTTGACCGAAATACCCTCCGCGGACAAAGCCGTTTCGGAGGTCCAAGCCGCCCTGTTGAAAAACGCGAAAAAATGGGACCTCACGGTGGAAGCCGTTCCCGCCGCCGCGGCCGACCAGGGCGCATTACTTCTTCATGTGTTCCGCCCCGATCAACCGGGCAAGTATCCCTTCAGCGCTGAAAGACTTTCCGCGCTCTCCGGTGGAAAGCCCTATGCCTTGGTGGGAATCATCGATTATTACGGGACTTTCGGCTGTCCCGTCAAGATCCGTGAAAACATGGATGGAAAGATGATCGATTACTTCCGCCGGCAGTCCATCCTGGAACGGGACGACGCCACGTTCACGCGGGGTTACAACAAGGTGGGTGCATTCGAGCTTTTCCTTATTTCCACGAGGGATGGAAGCCTCCTTTGGCAGGCGAACGGCTGCGACTCCTTCCAACACCAGATTTTCAATTCCTTTTGGGATGCCGCCAACCACGAGATGGAACAGTTCCTGAAGAACCTGGCTGGGAAGAAATGAATGAACAGAAAATTGGGCAAGTTTATTAAGTTATCCACGGCGGGGATCTCATTACACCGCGGCAATGTTACAAGAGAAAGCCCCCTCGCACCGCATACCAGCCTACGATAAGCCCAATAGTGAGGCTGGCATAGTACCGATTTCTATTACCATCTTATTGTAAATCGGCACAGCGAGTGGCAGGGCCTCGATGACACTCGGGGCAGGTCATCGGGGAAATCCCGGATTTGGGTTGTTTTAAGGCGATTTCCAACGGTCTCCGAGATGGGGGGAATCTGATATAATTACAGGTAATTACCATTTCTTAATTCACTCACCCCGAAAACATATTTTGCGAGCTCATCATAGCGAAGAAAAAGTTTGTCCTACTCAAGTTAACCCTTTTACCTAAGTTTTTATTGACGTTTGCGATATCCCCCCGCGCGAAGAGCCCAAGAGCCCGAATGGGGTCAAAACTAATCGCCGCCTTATTATTCCTGGTCCTGGTTTTTTCCGCTGGAAACGCCAAAGCCGCCGTTTCCAGCTATGACAGCGACGCGACGGTTTCATCTTCCTTGACCAGCCTCGGTGTCACCGTTTCCGCCCTCAATTTCGGCGCCTCCGCCGGGGGCAGTTATGTTTTGTTCGTCTTGCTTGAGGCTGACGGCTCCTTTTGGGGGACAACGCCCGGCACGATCACTTATAACGGCGCCGCGATGACAAGCCTGGGCGGCCCCATCACGTACGCGGCCAGCCAAACCGCGTACCGGTCTCTTTACTATATCGCGAACCCCGCGTCCGCCCACGCGCTGACCATCGCCGGGGGCAGCACGGGTTTGGCCTGCGGCAACAGTTCCTGTTCCTGGAGATACGAGTGGTGGACCTACAGCAACGCGGCAAGCGCGTCCCCCATCGGCGCGACCAGCGTCAACGCCACGAATTACGTCACTAGCCCGGCCAACAGCACACCCGCGACTGTTTCCTTTAGTTTCACGCCATTGAGTTCCACCAGCACGATTCTTCAGGTGCTTTTGACGCAGGGAAGCACGAATCCTGGCAGTTACGCCGTGGTCAATGGCGCCGGTCAATTTCCCCTGACCCCGGCCACGATGGGTTCTGACTCGTTAGGCTTTGCTTTCGGCGATTATTCGCCCGGGACCACGTCAGCCGTCAGCATCAGCCAGAGCTTCAACCCCAACAATATGTCGTCGACCGGGTATGGCTGGGCTGTCGAAATTTTGAGCGGCGGTCCGACCCCCACCCCGACTCCGACCCCCACCTATACCCCGACTCGAACCCCCACCAATACCCCAACGGGTTCGGCAACACCGACTTTTTCGGCTACCCCTACCGCTTCGCCTACCGCTACCTCCACAAACTCTTTTACACCGACCATCACGCCAACCTTCACCCCTTCGGCCACCCCGACGCCGACCAACACGGCTACGGTTACGCCCACATGGTCGGACACGCCGACCGATACGCCATCCGATACACCGACATTGACGCCGACACCCACGATTTCCAATACGCCGACGAATACTTTTTCCAACACGCCAACGGTCACGAATACATCGACACCCACCGCTACGAACACCTGGACCAATACACCCACTCAGACGGAAATGCCGTCCGATACCCCATCCAACACGCCGACAGATACTGTTTCCTACACGCCAACCGCCACACCGACTGATATTCCATCTGACACGCCCACATGGTCGGACACACCGACCGATACGCCATCCAATACGCCTACTAATACCCTTTCCTACACGCCAACGGTCACGAATACATCGACACCCACCGCTACGAACACCTGGACCAATACGCCCACGCAGACGAACACGCCGACCAAAACGGCCACGTCCAGCAATACCCCAACCCAAACCCCGACGCCTACCTTTACCCCGTCGCCGTCAGACACCCCCACGGCTACGCCTACTTTTTCATTTACCTATACCTATTCACCTACACTCACGAACACCGCGACCAGCACATCCACGAATACAATGACCTATACGAACACCCCGTCATACACTCCCACTTACACTTATACCTTCACTTACACCCCGACCAATACTTCAACAGCGACTGAGACCCCGACCTCCGCCTACACCGCCACCCCGACGCCCACAGCCACAAACACCCCGACTCCCACAAACACACCCACGCTGACCCAAACGCCAACCATCACCGACACCTTCACCATCACTAATACCCCGCTGCCTACGAACACCCCGAATGCCGAGTTGTACTTGGACGTCAACTATTTCAATCCCGACAAGGGCCCCTTGGGGATGGACGTGAGGGTGGATCAAGCCGGCGGCGTCAAAATCAAGGTTTTCAACATCGCTGGGGAGGAAGTCAAGAAGGTCATGGACGGATACAGGGGCGTTGGCAATTACAGGGTCCAGTGGGATGGGACCAACAATGATGGCGTTATCGTGGGGAACGCCGTTTATTTCGTGATCATCGAGGAAGCGTCCGGAAGATTGATAAGAAAAGTGATCGTTCTCAGGTAGGCCGAACCCTTTTTTTTGCCCGGCAGGTTCCGGGGGGCCGGCCGCATTGGACGATTGTCAAAATATAGATTGGCGCTGACCCACGCTGAGGCGCGTGGAACCTGGCCTCTTTTTTATGACTTGGAGCTGGAAGGCCGGCTTTACCGTGTGCCGGCCGGATTCCCGCCAGGCGGGGCCCCTCGCAGGACGGGGACAATCATTTTATCGCGATTTCCGGGGTTTAACTTTCCAAACACGATGCTCATGATCCTAAAGTCCCCGGTTCCCTGATTCGCCGGAATGTCCAGTCCCAACGAATCAATGGATTTCAGGTCCAAAACCTTATTGCCGTTTTGATTCCCCCAAACAGCGCTGGGGATGAACTCGGATAACTTGATTTGATAGACCTTCCACTTTCCGAAACCCGTGATCACCGGGCTTTGGTATTGTTCCCCATCGGCGCCGTTTACCCCCGGATAAGATGCCGCGCCAGGCGCTCCCACGCCCGCCTCGTTGATCGAGACCTGGAACCGCAGGCCCGCCGGGGCCATGCCATGAAGTTGAACCATATCGCAGCCTTCCACGATGGCGTATTTGTCATCGGCAAAAGGCCCGTTGATGGGATAAAAGGTGACCCCGCTTCCGTCCGTGCCGCTGGTGTAATAATGGAATGTGAGCAGGCCATTTTGGGGGTTGCGATTTAATTCGTTGCCGGGTTTCGAGCACAATACGATTTGCTGGTCGGATTGCCTGGACATGAAAAACGAGTTGAATCCGTACCTCGTCTTAAAGACGGTATGTTTGGGCGGGAAAAAATACCAGAACAAACCCGCCGAAGCGGCCAGGATGATCACGGCCAGCAGCAAGCCGAGGAGCATTTTAAGGCCCATGTTCTTTTTGGCTTCCACATGGGGATGGGGTATGACCCTGTCCTTTGCCCCGCCCATGACCTCCATGACGATCTTATAAATCTCGATCTTCTGGGCGATGTTCTTGAGCTCATGGGGGCCAAGGGATGTGGCGTGAAATTCCACCTGGTTCTTGATGTGGTTGTAAACGTCCTGGGAAACGCAGATGCCGCCCGGCTCGGCGATGGGCTGGAGACGCGCCGCGATATTGACCCCATCCCCGAAAATGTCGTTGTTCGACATCACCACGTCCCCGATGTGAATGCCGATGCGCACCTGCCGGTTCTTCCCGCTGGAGCGGGTAAAATCCAGGTTGTAATCATGAAGATGTTTTTGGATGGAAACCGCGCAGCGCACAGCGTTGACCGCGCTATTGAAGTCGGCCAGGAAGGCGTCGCCCACGGTCTTGATGACCCGCCCGCCGTTTTTCTCGATCTCACCCTGCAGAAGGGCGTTATGGAACCTGAGGAAATCCAGGGAACCGGCCTCGTCCTCCCCCATCATTTTGCTGTAACCCACGATATCCGTGAACATGATGGCGGAAAGTTTTCGCTGGACGTTTTCTTCGGGCATGGGGACCTCGCTTGGACGGGATGGCCCCGGGGCTCCCCTTCACCCAAGGCGGAAGACAAAGCCTATTATAGAAGTTATGGGCCCTGGAGCACCCGAAAAAGGCTTGGGCTGGTTGTTGCTTTCGATCCCATGGCCAAAATAAGTTTGTCCACTGCGGTCCCTATAGCATGCGCATAGGCTTCGCTACAGGGCGGGGACCCAGCCGCCCGGCTTGGCGCAGGGAGGTGGATTGGACAAGGGGAAAATGGATAGGAAGCGCCCCCTGATTTAAAGGGTAAATCGTGAAAAGGGTTTTCAGAGGTTGAAAATCATCAGTCCCATGCAGGTCATGATGATACATACCGCGATTAGGGTCACTCGGTACATTTTCCTCACGGTTAGGGCCGCATCGGGAGCGAATTGGTTTTCGGCCCAAACTTTTTTAAGAAGGGCCTGTCCCCTCCCCGGGCCCTGGATCAACAAGACCAGGTTAGCGAGGAGGGCGATCAAGTAAGTGATTCCATAAGGGGTGCCCAACGATTGGATAGAATTGACCTGCTGATTGACGATCCCAAGCGTAATCCCCAGCAGAAAAGTCATTCCGCATGAGGAGCCCATCAGGATAGTGGTTTTTTTCAGGATGGCCCTGTAAAAATCCAGCGCCTCGGCCGAGGGACGGGAGAGAAGGGTAGGCCAAAGCTCGAAATAAATATAAACAATACCGCCCAAGTAAATGGAGCCGAACAAAACATGCAAAAAGTGAATGGTGAGGAGGGCAGCTTGGCCCATAAGCGATCCTTTTTAAATAAGTGCAGGTGCGTTATCTTAGAAAGTGATTTTAAAAATTCAACCCTTTTCCCAAACAAAACGTCAATAAAGCAAAAACTGTCCACGGGGGGGTAGTAGAACAATGATGAATTTTGAGTTTTAAATTTTGAATTTATTGGCTCGACCGGGGTGGGGAAATCATCGCACCGATGGTTCATTGCCGCCCCCATGCCAGCCTTCCACGAAAGATTATTGAGGTTGGTATTGTACCGATCTCAATATGTTTTTATGGATGATCGGTACAGCTTGGCGCAGTGGACAGAAAAAAGGCGGTTGAGACTGGCCAGGCTGCCAAGCCCTACCTCAAGACGACGGCTTTCCGGGTGGTACGGCCCGAGGGCTGGTCGATGATGATGAAATAAACGCCGTTTCCAACGACGGCGCCTACGTTGTTCTTCCCGTCCCAGGAGGAACGGTAGTTCCCGGCGGACATGCTCTCATCCTTGATTTTGCGCACTTCCTCGCCCGCCAGGTTGAAAACCAAGATATTGACCCCGCCCCCCTGGTCCACGCGCACATCCATGCCCAACGGGGCCTGGTCCGGATTGAAGAAATTCGCGTCCAGGTAAAGGGCCGCGTTCGGGGTCGATGTCGGCGAAAGGGTAAAAGTCGGCGTCAAATAGACCGTGGGCGTGGGGGTTGGGGTAGGGGTGGGGGTGAAGGTCAGGGTGTAAGTGAAGGTAAAGGTGTTAGTGGGGGTGTAGGACGGGGTGTTTGTATAGGTCATTGTATCCGTGGATGTGCTGGTCGCGGTGTTCGTGGGTGTAGGGGTAAAGGTTGGGGTGTATGAAGGGGTATTCGTATTGGTCCATGTGTTGGTCGGCGTGGGGCTGGGGGTGTCCGTGAAAGTGGCCGTGTCGGTGGGGGATGGCGTGTCAGTGGAAGTGTCAGTCGGCGTATCCGTAATGGTGGGGGTGAGAGTGGGGCTGTCGGTGGGACTCAAGGTCATGGTGGGAGTGACCGTAAAGCTGAAAGTGTAGGCCGGGGTATAGGAATAGGTGAAGGTCCAAGTGGAGGTGGGGGTTCGGGTCCAGGTCTTCGTGGGGGTGGCCGTCGGGGAGAGGTTTTGGGTCTGGGTGGGGGATAGGGTGATCGTGGGGGTTAAGGTCGGCGAGGGGGTGGGGGTAACCGTGGGAGTCGGGGTATCGGTTGCTGTGTTGGTAGGCGTGGGGGTCGAGGTACAGCTGTCCCCTGAGACCACGGCGAAATTATTGACGACGCCGGAACCGGGGGTGGTACTGTTCGCGGCGCAGACGGCGATGCCGACGTAATAGGGATAGGCCATGGTGACGCTTTGGGTGGCGACGAGGGTCCAGGCGGCGCCATCCGGGGAGTAATAAGCGGAAAAAACATTCCCCGACCGAGACAATTGGACATAGCTGGGGAATTGGGACAAGGTCGCGGAATCCACTTCCACGGAGTTCCCGCCCGCCGTGGTCCTGTACTTGAAAAGATAATCTATTCCCGTGGAGGCGAAAATACCCGCGAAATTAGAGTTGGTCGTGAGCTGTTCCCTCATCATGATTCCGACTTTTCCGTTGATCTGGGGGGGCGCGCTGTCGATCTCCAGGGTGATATCCGCGTCGCCTGAGGCTTCCTGGTAAACGAAATGGAAGGAATCGGACGCGGAACCCGTGACGATATTGTTGTCCGCGCTGGTGATGGTGAGGGCTGTGCCTTCCGTTTGCGTGCCGGCGCCCGCCAAAGCCGTATTGAAGTCGGTCGCGGACCAAAAGGCCGCCAGGGCGCCCTCGTTCAGTGAATCGCTGTAGAGGCATTGGGCATGGGCTGATGTGAGGGCTTGCGCGACAAACCCGAAAAAAAACACCGGAATGATGAGGGATTTTCGCATGAGCATGTCTGACCCGTTGGCGAGGATTTAGGTCATATTATATCAGGTTATTTCATACGCCCGGAAACCCTGTGGAACATGTTTTAATATACGCTGGGGAAACGCGCTTTTAAGATATTGGAACAGGTTTTCGGGAAGTTCAGTGTGATTGGACTGGCCTCCATACTTGAAAACATTTTTAAAATGTATATAATCATAGCTATTGTAATAGCTATTGAAGGAGAACGGCATGAGAACGGTTCAAATGACGTTGGAGAATGACCTGGTCAAGTCGGTGGATCAGGCCGCCAAGAGATTGAAGACAACCAGATCGGCTTTCACCCGGTCAGCCCTCAAGGAAGCGCTTCGCAACCTGAAAACGAGACAATTGGAAGATCAGCATCGTCAAGGCTACAAGGCCCATCCGGTCACAAGGGAAGAAGCCGGGGTTTGGGAGAAGGAACAAGCCTGGGGCGATGAATGAAGCGGGGCGAGGTTCGCTGGTATCAATTCACCCGCCCGGATAAGAAACGCCCGGTATTGATCCTGACCCGGGATTCAATCATCGAATACCTGGCTGAGGTCACGGTAGCGCCCCTCACTTCCACCGTACGGAATATTCCAAGTGAGGTTCCATTGGGACAAAACGACGGCTTGACCAGGAATTGCGCCGTCAATTGCGACCATATACAGACCGTACCGAAGGCGAAATTGGGCGGGCTCATCACCACACTGCCCCCCTCAAAGCTGTCGGAAGTGCGGCAGGCCCTCTTTTTTGCCTTGGGTTTATAAGACCCTTGGCCGGGAGCAAGCGTGGACAAGGTAAGAAAGGTTTTGTTTGGATCTTCCATGAAAATCACATTTAATTGTTTGTTTTTGTTTTGGGCCAGCCTGTTGGTATTTCCATTCCCATTGGCCTTTTGCGACCCGCCCCAAGAGGGGGGGTATTATTTAACAAACCCCGACGCCATCGCCACGTGGAAAACCCTCTTGAATGGAAAATACGGTTTTTCGATCAATTATCCATCGGGAGAAAATATTGTGCCCCCCCATCAGCAGCAAAACGCGTACGCCGAGGAGGAAATCGAGCTTCCGACCACCTGCGGAAAGTACATGATGACGATTTATACTTTCACGGATGACACCGTCAATAAATGGAACAATAATTTTACGAAAGGAAATTGTTTCGTTGGGCTGCCTTTCGAGTACTCGATGAAGGATTTATACCAGGCGGTTCATTTGCCTTTTGGCGCGAGGACCAAGGCGTTTCCGACCGCGAAAATCTTTAAACTCTGCGGCGAGAAAGTCATTTGCGTCAGCGGCAATGAGGAAATCAAGTATTTTTTTTATCGGGGGAAAAACCGCTGGGTTGAAATCGACGAATACCTGCTGACCTACCCCACTGATTTTGCCGGCATTAGGCAAGTGACAAAAGATCAATTCGATTCAGAAAAAGCCGTTTTAAAGACGTTAAGATTCTTCAAACCAAAAGGTTGATGACCGCTGAATTGCGAATTTTAAGTGTTGAATTAATGACTTGTTCGCGAGAGGGTCATGGCTGGAGGCGCGAATGATTAAAATATCCAATATCGCACCAGTTTTCGTGGTTCCGGATGAAAAGAAAACCGCGGAATTTTATCGGGATCAATTGGGTTTCAGGATTGGGAGGGCAGGGTTTGGCCCCGAGCCCTTTGTCCCGGTCTATCGAGACCCCGTAGAAATCATCCTCGTGAGGTCTCCCAAGGGATTGGCCGTAACGAACCGGTCGGTCCACGGAACGGGTTATGACGCGTTTTTGGCGGTTGAAGATGTTGATGGCATGGCCGAAGAGCTTAAATCCAAAAACGTAAAAATCGCACGCGGTCCCCTCGACACGAAGTATGGGACAAGAGAAGTCCTTATAGAAGATTGCAATGGATTTCACATCGTGTTTGGTTATTTAAAATAGAGGTTGACCCTGGATTGGACCCTTCATGAAAAGGTCAATCTCGATCGGATATGTTTATGCACAAAGTGACCGTGCTGTAATGGGTTTTGCTAAGGCACATGCGGTCAAAGCACGGTGAAATAAGGAATCGGGATCATGACGACGGTTGAACCGATAGGCATATTCACTTAGATACCGGCCTAAATACTTAGCATCAACGCCATGATGAGTTCCAATGATCCAGGCCTTGGCGTTGGAAATGAACCGGTGTACCCAGGGCAACCAACTTTCCAACTCTTTCGGGTCATTGGCCATCACCCGGTAGTCTGCCTCCACTCCTTTGAGTTCACGCAAGGCTGGCGAAGCATCTGTGTTGAGGAAAGAGCCTTTTTCCATAGTCTGATTCACGAATTCCTGGCTCTCCCACTTGGTTTCCATAGCTACCTTCACCTTGGCAAAACCCGCTTTTTCCTTCTTGCAACCATTCTCATCCACCCATTCCTTGCTTTCCACCGCCACCAAGACTTCCACTTGGTTTTCCTTGGCCTTTTTCCCAAAAACCGCCCCATCCAACTCAATGACGCCCTTTAGAGTATAGCTTTCGTCCTTTTGCCTAAGACCTTCCCGGATCTTATGCAATAGAAGCCATGCCGAATGATCCGAAAGATTTAAATGCCGCTTCAGTTCCAGGGCCGAAATACCCCGTTTGCCCTGCATCATCAAACTGATGGCCCTGACCCAGGTTAAAAGAGGCAGCTTGGAGCTTTCAAAAATCGTCCCGGCGCGAAGCCGAAGACGTTTCCGGCAATAGTCACATTCCCTCACTTCAGGCTTGGCCTGGTGTTGCCAGAAGCTTTCGCCCTCACATTGGGGACAAACAAAGTCTTTCCCGCCGAAACGGCATCTCCACACCCATTGGCGGGCTTCTTCTTCCGTGTGGATTTTCCTCAGAATTTTAATGCTTTTCATCCGCTGGTAGCTCATGTACCACCTCCCGTAGCGGACAGTATACCTATGTATTCCTTTATTTCAAGGGTCACTTAATACAGAAGCATGCGATCGGAAATCCCCCCCACACCCAGTCCTCTTTTCAACCCTGAGCGAACTTGGTGGCGCCGAATCCCTTGGTTATAATCCGGTGATGGAAAATTCCCGGAAAACCCTCCTCAGTTGCTTCCTGCTCTGCGCCCTGGCTTTCAGCCTGCAGGTCATCCCCCGCTGGAAGGGCGATTCCATCATCATGGACGAGGAATGGAACCTGACAGCGTCCTATTACTACCTGAAGTTCGGGGACGTGATGACTGGCGGGGGGACCACTCTCCCCGGCGCCCTCTGCGGCCTGCCCCTCATGTTCATGGACTTGAAAGTCAACCTGCACATCAGCCAGGACTGGCGCCCAAGGTCCTTGAGCCTTCTATATATGGACAACCCTGGGAAGCTGGGGGAAATCACGCTCTGGTGCCGGAGCGTGGATTGGGTGATCGGGCTCTTGATCGGGTTCCTTCTTTTTTGGGCCGTAAGGGACGGGCCCCTGCCCCTGGGCCTCTCGGCGCTGGCCCTTTGGGCCTTCGAGCCGACCTTGCTGGCCTTCAGCGGAACGGCCAAGACCGACCTTTCGGTGGCCTTCTGGTTTTTCCTCTGCGTTCTATATTTCAAAAAAGTCCAAACCCAGGAAAAGTTGTTGCCTTTTTTTTGGGCGGGAATGCTGACAGCCCTGACAGCTTCGGTCCGCTACAACGGAATGCTGATCCTGCCGGTGCTCCTGGCGATGGAAATCCACTATGCCCTCACCGCGGGCGGTGGGCTCAAAAGCCTCCGGAAACGTTTACGCCCCTGGCTCTCAGGCCTGGCTGGTTTCATCGTGGTCATCAATGTAGTTTATCTTTCCGGACCTTTCGTCTCCCTCAAGCACTATCTTCCGACCACCGTTTTTTACCTGAACATGGCCGCCTATTTCGGACAACTGAGGGAAGTGGGGGACCAGTTCGTTTATTTCGCTGGCAGAGCCTGGAAGGACGGCTCCTACCTCTGCTTCCCCTACCATTTCTTCTTCAAGAACACGATCCCTTTCTTGATCCTCCTGGGGGCGGGGACAGTCCTCGGTTTGTTGAAAAAAGGTTTTTTCTATCCTTGGGTCTGGGTGCCGCCTGCTGTTTACCTGGGGCTTTTCTGGGCGTTCGACAAGAGCATGGATATCCGCCACGCCCTCCCAAGCTATCCCTTCCTGATCCTCATCGCGGCCAGGGCCTTCCAGTGGCTCTGGAGCAAGAGCCGGAATTTTCCCAGGGCCTGGCCGAAGGCCCTGCTGTTGGGATTGCTCATGTTTCACGCCGGGAGCGTGATCCGCGCTTTTCCCTATCACATCGCCTACGCCAACGAGCTTCTCGACGCACAAAATAAGCCCAGCCTCCTTTATTCCTTCAACTGGAACCTGGGGCAGGACATGAAGCGGCTCGCCGAGACGGGCCTGGAGCGGGGATGGAAGATGGTGAAACTGCTTACCGAGCAGAGGACGGACCCCTATTTCTACGGGTTGAATTGGATGCCATGGACGGTGCAGGACTTCGTCCAGCCCCAGCCCGGGATGGTTTACGTTTACGAGCCCTCGCTCCTCTACGACCACCCGGTTTTCCTGGAGCGCATCACAGCGATCAGCCCCTGGCTGGGCAAGACTCCCCCCACGGGCAATGTGGGAGGGACCATGTTTTATTACGAGATCCCGGGCGTCTTTGACCCGGCCTACAAGAACGACTCCAAGGGCGTGGATTCCTTCCCCTATTACGACAAGGGCATCCCGCCCTACCGGAGGAACGGTCCCCCGGACACCTGGATCGGGCATTAACCGCCTCATTGACGGGGACAGGTTAGTAGCGTATACCCTTCATCACGCATAACAAAAAATTCAATCGGAAGTGGCTATGTTCGTGACTTTGCTGGGTTCGGATAACTGCACGCATTACGTGAATACTGAGCACATTGCCCAGGTGGTGAGGATCAAGAACGAATTGAAAATAGAGTTTTCCTACGTGGATGGGAAAAATAATTTCCAGCCCTCCGGGTTCCAGATCAAGAACATCAAATCCCAAAAGGCATTGCTCTCCGCGCTGAAAGTGAAGGGGCCCAAAACGAAATAAGGTTGAAAAATATTTCCTGATTTTTTTCTCCGATTAAAAATTATTTCCCCGCCTATTTCACCCATAACCCCCGATTTTTTTGTTGCCAGGAGATTTAGCGCTCATCCGTTTTTCAAGAAACTTATTGAGACGTTGTTTTTTAATAATTTTAGGATTTGTCCAAATGTTTATGAAAAGAAATGAACTGACTTTTTCTTGACACTATCCGCGTTTAAAAATTCGCTTGTTCCGCGGAAATAAAATTCAGTGGTACAATTTATAACAGCAGTAAGTTTTCCGCGCTTCCAATGATTGCCTTCCTTGGAAAGTTATCCTTACCTTGCTCACCCCGGCCTTCGGACCGGATGGGCATCTTCCTGAAGAACCTCCATTAACTCTTATGCAAATGTCCCCTATTGGGCCTCAAGTTATTTCCTCTTTGGTTGGAAAAGAATCAGCCGGTGAAAGGAATGGGCTATGGATACCTTGTCATTCGCGACGCGGGAAGACTCAACCCTATCCGAGATAGTGATCCTGGAGGTGAATGGATCCGTGGACAGTTCTACCGTCGGCCATTTCGAGTCCAAAATCCAGGAACTTATCCTGGACAAGAAGATAAAGTTGATCCTCAACCTGAAAAAACTCAACTATATCTCGAGCGCGGGCATGGGGATATTGTTGTATTTCAACCGGCATCTCAAGAATAGCAACGGGGACCTGATCCTGACCCATATCAACGACAAGGTTCAAGAGGTTTTCGAAATCCTGGAGCTTCCGCGCCTATTGAACGTTATGAATACGGTTGAGGACGCGATTAACCACTTCAATGGAGCGTTGTATTATCCGGCCGAGAGGCGGAACCCGGAGCGGGTCTTGGAAAGGGCCAACGCCTGAGGTTCGCGGGTCTTGGCAGGGCGCCAACCGCGACCCAAAGGGTCGTCCCTTGATAGCCGCGCTTGAGGCAGTTCTATCGTTAAATTTCCATATTCATTTGTTGCCCTCCAAGTACTCATTTAGTTTCCGTGTTTACTCGAAGTTTTCCCGCCGCGTATCTCCAAGCAGTAAAATGTTGGCAATTTAAATTTTAAGTTCTGTGTTAAGAAGCGCCTCAAACTCACTGGAAGTCCGCGGGGTATAAGGAAATATTAAAATGCCAAAATTCCTGATTCGCATCAAAAAAAGCCCGGTCTATCTTCTTTGCGGGGTCGTCTTTCTTTTATTCGCCTATGAGAGTATTGAGGATGGAGGGTTCCTGGTTTATTGCGTACCAGCCGTCATCTGCCTCGCCCAATACCTCTACCCGACCAATATCGGTTGGATCGCGGTATTCATTCCTTTCCTGCTCGGAAGCTCTTTTTACCTCTATGTCATTTTCAAGGATGTTTACGCGATATCCACGGGCTCGCCTCCCGGCGTCTTTTTAAACACGACTGATACCATTATTTTCTCTGGCCTCATTCTATTCGTGGTTGCCTTAACGATCTGGCTGTGGAAAGTCCGCCCGGTGCATGAGGTGCCAAAAAGCACAGGAGAGGAAGGGAGAAGCAAATGAAAAAATTTGGCTCTGATTCAGAAGAACCGAAAAAGAATAGCGTGCCCTTTACGAGGAATGAAAGCTTTTTGGAGATGCGCGCCCGTTTTGAAAGAGAAAAAAATGAAAAGGGTAAAAAAGTTCCCACGGGTATGCCCAGTCTCGGGAAGCCCATCGAGTTCACTCAGGGCAAGTCTTTAGAAACCAACAACAGGGAACCCGCTGGAAACGTTCGGAATGAGAAGCTGGAAGAGATACGTTCCAAATCCCCGTCCTTTTTAATGTATTGGAACTTCCCGGAGACGGTTCAAAAAATCATTTGGAGCCCTTGGGCGACCGTGGGATTGGGGTTTTTAATCTTTATCGGCTGGGTGATTTTCCAATTTACACCGCTGATAATCATATGGGTCTCTCGCCTTCATCAGGATGCGGGGCAGGGAAGCATGGACCAGCTCAAGAGCTTGGCGACCAATGGACATGTTCTTAGCATATGCACCATTGTGGGCGGCTTGTTTGGTTTAAGCCTTGTCTGGATTGCCATCAAACTTAAAAAAGGCGCTAATTTTTCCGATTACTTGTCGCTCAAACCGATAAGTTGGAAAACAGCACTATCCGTCGCTGGTATTTCCATCGGATGCTGTACAGCCGGTGACTTTTTAATATTTGCCACGGGAAAAGAAATTGTCCCTCCCATAATGAAAGATTACTACGTGACTTGCGGTAATCCCGCGATGCTTTTAATCGCCATCGTGCTATTGGGCCCGATTTTCGAGGAAGTCTTTTTCCGTGGTTTTCTTTTTGAAGGTTTGAGGCACTCAAGACTCGGCAATGTGAAGGCGGCACTGATCACTTCTATATTCTGGGCGCATTTACATCTTCAATACGATTATTTCTATATCGTTTTATTAATCATTTTCGGGTCTTACGTATCCTATTTGCGCCTGAAAACCGGCTCCTTGTGGACCTGCATTGTTTTCCATATCGTAATGAATGGATGGTCAACGATTGAGCTTATGCTTTCCATGAAAGGCCTTTTGCCGGTTCATTAGGCTTCTTGCATTGGATTACAGGAGATGAAATTAAAATGAATCACTTCCATATCGGCGAGATGCTGGAAATGGGCTTGGGGTTATTGCTTTTAGCTCTTTTTTCCCTGGGGTTAAAAACAAAAGAAACTTTTTTATTATTCGCTGAATTTAAAAAAAAGACAGCGCTTTGGCTTATTGGCTTGTTTTAGCGCAGTATTTTTTGGTTGCGTTATATGTCTTGTGGCTTGCTTTTGTTTAACGGACTTATAACAAAACAAGATTTTCATTGCCCGTGGTAAGGCGTTTCTGCCAGTTTTATTGATTCATACAAAGAAGGCGCAATTTGCCCTCCATGTTAAATAACCGTTCCAAGCTTATCCTGATCCTTTTGGCTTTATTGTTTAGTCCTTTCCACTTCCTGTCCGGCCAAGCGGAGGGGAGGGAAGTATCGGTCATCCGCGGGTATTTTTACCGGAAAGCCGGCGAGTGGCTTTACGAGGGTCTTTTGAAAATACATCTCCCCAAAACCAGGCGCTTGACTAGGAAGGAGCGGCCCTTCGTTCTTCCCGTGGACTGGGCTAAACAGCGACTGGAAAATAAGAAAGGGTTCCCTTTCTCAGCCCCATGCGCGGTGGACTTCAACGCCGGAAGTCCCGCCGCCACCGCTATCTACGCCGGATACCGGGTTAAGTATCACAAGGGGGCGAAAAAGTATTTCCGGCAATACCTTCAACGCATCAAGGACTTCAAATTCCTCGGGCCCAAATCCAGAAAGCTCCTTTTGGACAATGTGGACATGATGAGGGACAGGGCCATGGTTTTTTACTTGTCCTTCGACACGAGGCAGGCCCAATGCCTTTATTACCCGGGGAAAATGCAGTTCAAGGGAGGAGACCGCTCCCGGCAGAGGGAATGGCTGGCCCTGGCGACCCAGGACGAGCGGAAGGGGAAGAAGATGGACTATGCCTTGATCCAGGACTCCAAAGGGCTCCTGGGAATCATCAACGGCACCTTCGACCACGTGGACAACGCGGTCAATTGGGGCGTGCCGGTGGACCAGACGCGTTACGCTGGATTCCGGTATGAATTCCGGAAATTCATGACGAACCAGCCCGAGATGGCCACCTGCGCCATTTATGAGGACGGCCACATGGCCCTGGGCACCTACTGGAAATTGGAGGATAAGAGGAAAATCAGGACCTGCGTCCAAAACCGCTTCATGGTGCTGGAGAACGGAAAACCCGGCCCGGACGAGTTCCCCAACGCCTTCTGCTCCTTTTACGACGACGTCGCCAGGTCCTACCTATTCACGGACAAGCACCACCGCTTCGGGGTGATCTGGACCCTCTACACCCCGCCCTGCGTGCTGGCGGCCGTTTGCCGGGAAATGGGGATCAGGAACATGATGCTGTTGGATATCCATTCCCCCATCGCGGCCTCCTTCTCGGAACCCGCGGGGCCCTACCAATACAAATCCTACAAGGATTACATGAACCGCTCCTTTGACCTGGTCCCTGACTTTTTCAGGCTCGACGCCATCCGGTCGTCTCTCACCTGGATTTCGCGGGCGATTAACAGCGGAATCCAGACCAATTATCCAGCCGAGGCTTTCAGGAACGGGGACGCAGGCTACTTCGCGGTTTTTTTAAAGGGGTCGCCCGAGGCTGAAAAAGTTTGCCGGCTCCGGAGGATGGAAGTCAGGTAAAACTTTCCTCCTTGACGGCGGCTTTCCTGTAAGTCAAAAAAATGCCCGGGTTCAGCCTAAAAACTGACAAAATCCCTCGTTTCCGCAAACTTTCTGAAACAAACCGCCCGTTGGTTAGCCCAAATGGGTTAATCCTTGTGCAATTTCCCCTGAAAATTATCGTCCAATAAACTATTTAAGCTCCTTGATTTAACGTTAACCAGGTCCAGCCGTTATGCATTACCCCGAGAGCTTCATCCTTTTTGGCCTAAGGTCCCGAAATTGGAATGGTTTTTGCGAATAGTTATTGGGGCGAGGTGAAAGGGGAAATCTATGGAAGCACAGTCTTTCAAGGCGCGGGAAATGGTTAACGGAACCGAGGTCATCACCCTTGAGGTGGACGGGGTTCTGGATATCACCACCGCCGACATTCTGCAAAACACGCTCCAAGACCTCATCATGAAAAGAAACAAGAACCGCATCATCCTCAACCTGGCCAACCTTTCCTACATCTCCAGCGCCGGGGTCGGGGTGCTCATGCATTTCATCCACCTCGCCCGGAAAAAAGGCGGGGACATCATTCTTACCCACATCCATTCCGAGATCCAGCATGTCTTCGAGTTGTTGGACCTGGATAGGATATTTCAAGTCCTGAAGACCCAGCAGGACGCAGTCAAGGCTTTTGGCGAGCAGAGATATTCCCAATCCTAAGGATAAAGCGGAGAGACCCCATGCGCGAGGCTGAACTTTTCGTCGAGAACCGTGTCTATCGGAGGTCCCTGGTCCAGGTCCGGGTGGGTTACCGCGTGATCTCGGAACCGAAGGAAACGGAACTTATCCTGCTCCGGCAGAAAGGCGATGGGGGCGCTAGGTCGGTGGATATCAGCCTGGGGGGCATTTACCTGCTGACGAACCATGTCTTGAAAACGGGATACCTCCTTCGCCTCTATATTTCCCTCCAGGACGGGTTGGACATTGTGGCTCCCCTGGCCGAAGTGGTCTGGACCAACGGAAAGGGAAGCGGCCTGCGGTTCCTGTCCATGCGCCGAAACGAGAAGGAGCAATTGAGGGCTTATTTGGAAAAGTTTTCACATACCTCCTGAATCTTCCCGAAAATCCAGACAAGCCCAAGGACTTCTTTCGCGCCTTTAAATCCATTTTTCAATCTGTTACCCGGAGTAACTAGCAAAATCATATTAATCCCATGTTTCCCCTTGCCGTTGATTCGGCAACTAAAGCGTTAAACTTAAACTGTTAAAAATCCGACTTCCGAATTCTCGGAATCAGTTCAATCAATGATCTGCGTCATGAAATAAACCCTCTAAGCGACCTAATGTTAATCAGTCAACCCTTCAGTCGGGTCCAAGTGCCGGCGTCGTTTTATCCGGCCGGGATACACAAAAGGCCGAGGACATGCCAAGAGGAAAATTAACAATTGCCAAGGAAAAGCGGATTCTGGAGAGGTATGCCCTGGAAATTCCGGTCAAGTTCCGTGTGCTGAATGAGGAAAAAGAGATTGAGAGTTTCATGGAACGCCGCGCGAAAGAGAAAAGCGGCAAAACGAAAGATGTGAGCCTGGGCGGGCTGTGCCTCGTGACGGACCATAAGATTGAAAAGGGGAATATCATTCAGCTGGATTTGATGGTTCCCTGCCGGGAGGGAACCCTGAAGACTTACGCGGAAACGAAGTGGGCCAGCGGGACCGGCGCCGGCTTAAAATTCCTCGCGATGCCGGAGAACGATCGCGAGTGCCTGAAGTGCTACCTGGACAAATATTTCAACCACGCCCCGGGGCGCCAATACAAATGCCCCCGGATGATCAAGTTCAGTTGAGAAATCCCGCCTGATAATAAGTTCCATCCGAGTCTCCCGCCAGCCGGAAGAAATAAATCTCCCCTGATAGAGCTTTGCCCGTATTGAAAAATAGGATTGGGATTATTTATTTAAGGCTTGATGGGGAGCGGGGCTGGGAATTTAGAATCCCTTTTTTCCTTGTCCAACAGCATGCGCTCGAACAAGCGCAGGTATTCTTTCTTGAGGTCGGCCGTCGAGAAACTGTGGTAGTAGTTCGCGTCGTATTTCTCGCCGAGATACTCCTGGCCCTGGCGGATGAAGGTCAGCAAAGCCGCCACTTCCTCGTCGTGGGAGGAGTCGGAGGAGGACTCGATGACGTACTTCATGCGGACGCCCTCGCGGTACCTGCCGAACTGGTCCTCGCTGGGATTGACAATACCGGAGATCTTTCCGGTATATTTCTCCATGAAGAAAAGAAGGTCCACTTCCTTGCCGTAAAGCTCCGAGACGGAAGCTGTATGAGCGTGTTTCGCGTCCGAGGGCAAATGCGCCCCGCATTTAACGCAGTGGATGTTTTTGGGTTCGTTGATGGTTCCGCAATGTGCGCATTTCATCGAATGGCTCTCCATGAAAAATAAGTTGGGGCCCCGGCGCCTTTTCCCTATGATTCCTTCATACTTTATAAGATTACTAACGGTTTTTCCGGGTAGAACTTGAGCAGGAGGCAAGAATAACCTGTTCCACGGAATCGCTCAACCGTTGTTTTCATCAATTAGTTTCATTAAAAACGCGGGGGGATTGTTTGTTTTGTAACTTATCGGGACCCGCCTTCGTCCAATCGGTGGGAGCAGATTTAATCCCAAAATCACGTTGAAAAGCAATGGAGGATTTACATGAGAAAATTATTCGCGGTATTATTGACCGTCGCTTTCCTGGGATCGGCGGGCCTGGCTTTGGCAGATGTTTCAAGCGCCGCCGCTGCCACCCCGTCCGCTAAAACGGGAAAGGTTTGCGACAAGACCAAGAAAGATTGCAGGGGCAAGAAGGATAAGAAGGCTTGCAAAGGGAAGAAAAATTGCTTAAAGGATAAAAAGGCGGTCGAGACTCCCGTCGCGGGCAAATAAGCCAAAAGCCCAAATCATCAGCGGTTGTTCAACCCCCGGTTCTCTGGAACCGGGGGTTTTTGTTTTTGGGCGTTAATGGCGGCATTTTGAAAACCGGTTAGTTGGACCCGTCCGAGAGGCCCAAAACCGAGCGCAATTCTTCATTCGCTTTCCCGAATTCCGCCATGAATTTCTTGTCCCTCATCAGGGCCGCCGCGATTACGGTTCCGGAGACGCGGCCCGCCTCAATGTCGCTGTGGTAATGGACCCCTCCAATGACGCGGTTCAGGGCGAATTTCCAGCCCCTGGCGAAAATCTCCGTCCTTTTTTCCGGCACCATATTGGCCAGCAGGATGGCCATGACGGTTCCAGCCGTGGCGTGCCCGCTGGGATAGGAAGGGTTTTCCTCCAGCTTACAGCAGGGCTTCACGGCCTTGTCCTGGACATAGGGCCTAGGCCGGTTGAAAAAGATCTTGGCAGGGTCTGCCACTCCTTTGGCGGCCTTGACGGCTTTGTCGAAAAGGGCCGAGGTCAGGGGCAGGTTCTCAGGGGTGAATTTTTCCCCCAGGACGTCCGCGAAACGGAAGACGCTCTTTTCCTGGTCCGCGATGGCGGCCGCTTCCATGGCCTTGGTGCGCTCTTTCTGGAAGCTTAGGATTTCCTGGATCTCGTCCTTGGTCACATTCGAGTCCTGAGGCGGTGGGGGCGCCAGCAATTGGGTAAGATCCACCGGCAGGGCCAAAGGCTTGACGGGGGTGGTGCCGGACGAAGGCGGGGAATAGCCCGTGAATAAAAGGGCCGCGAGAATAAAACCGGCTAGGACTCGTCGGGACATGAAAGACTCCTGGGATGAGAAATTAATACCCTTGATAAAGGGATAGTAATCTACCCGGCTGGTTGCATCTAATATGTAAAGAGGGTGTTAATTGTTATTTGGGCGGATTTAAGCCAATTAAAATTCGTTAACAACATGAGGTTTTGGTTCGGCTTGATTTAGTGATGGTGGTAAAAGTCATGAAGTTTATTTGAATTATTTCCAAATCCCTATTGGGTAGTCAGGTATTTTTTCTTTTAGGAAAAGTCAAAAAATATCCTTTTTTCGCTAAAAATCTGACAATTTTCATGATTTTTGAAGTTGGTGACGAGCACTTTAAACTAACAGCTTATGGCCTGGAAGCGCATTGGGAATTTTTGGTTTTTTTTCGGGGGTAAAAACGGCAATTTGAATTGTTTTCATGCTTGATTTAACGTTAATGGGAAATAGTGTTAAACCGACCCATTTTTTTATGATTTTTCGTTCAAAATGCCTGATTTTGGAATAGATTATGCGATAAATCCCTAGTGGAAGTCCTTACATAATAGAAAATGCCTCTCCAAACGGTACCTGTTGAAATAAAGGAATACAGGAGTATACTCATTGTTGGAGGGGCAAATTATGAACTACCAACGGATGAAGGGGATTGAGATTTTCAAGGAAATCGATACAGAAGAAAAGGCACGTCAATGGGTGTGGAAGAGCCGTTTTGCCGGAAAAGACTTTGTTTGCCCACAATGTGAAGGAGAAAGTTTCTGGCAACACAAAAACCGCCCCGAAGTGCGGGAATGTGACTATTGTCGAAAGCAAATACGGCTTCGAGCCGGAACGATCTTCCGGAAATCCAAGATCCCAATCTTAACCTGGTTGAGGATGATTGGATTGGTGATGCAAGGGAAAAGGGGCATTTCAGCCCTGGAACTTCAGCGGCAATTGGGAATGCCCTCCTACGATACCGTTTGGAGGATGTTGCATAAGATTCGGGAAAGTCTTCGACAAAGGGATGAAAATTACCAACTCAAGGAAATCATTGAGTTGGATGGGGCTGTATTCGGCAAGAGAGAAAAGGAAAACCAGGCTGAAGTGCTGGTGGCGGTTGAAAGCAAAGAATGGATAGATGAGAAAGGGCGCAAAAAAGAGAAAGCGGGTTTTGCAAAGATAAAGGTGACCGCAGAAACCAAGTGGGAAGCCCAAGCATTCGTCGATCAAGCAATCCAGAAAGGCGCCATGATAAACACGGATGCCAGTCCCAGCTTGAGAAACTTGGAAAACGTGGATGTGGAGTACCAGGTAACAGCCAATGACCCAGTGGTGTTAAATCACTGGTTACCTTGGGTCCACCGATTCATTTCCAACGCCAAGGCTTGGATCCTAGGAACCCATCATGGAGTCAACGTGAAATATCTGCCTGGATACTTGAGCGAATATACTTATCGGTTCAATCGTCGCCATGACCCAGATTCCTTATTTCACCGGGCCTTAACCGCTTGCGCTTTGGCAAAACCCATTACTGCGCAAGCGTTGTTCGGATAGGCATGTAATAGAAGCTTGGTATGGGCAAAAGGCTTTCAATTCCAAAGAAGGATTCAGACAACGGCTGATCGAATGAGAAAAAAATATTTAAATATTCCGACTAATTTTCTTCCCCACGCGCTTCCCATTTCGTTGGCGCTTCTGGGCCTTTCGCTATTTTGGGCCCTGCCTTCCAGGTCTTTCGCCCAATGCACGCCCACTTCCGCCCAAATCTGCGTAGCCAGCGATGACTGGTCCCAGGTCTATGTCGGCGGTGTTTACCTCGGCCAAGTCGCTTATTGCAACTGGGACGGCACAGGATCCTGTCCTCCGGGTTGTATCACGGTCCCCACGTCCCTTTTAACCGGGGCCAAGGTTTACGTCAGCGTTTATACCCAAAACACCGCCTGCAATAACGTTTACTCCGCTTGGGACCTGGATATCACCTGCTCCGGAGGAACTCATTCTGAAATTACCAGCGGCACCGCCGGCGTTTCCATGGACTACATCAGTTCCGGGAATCCCACTACCCCCCCAGCCACCAACTGGTACGCGACCAACTACGCCACCGCCGGCTGGACGGCCCCCGTATCCGTCAGTACCACCTCAGGCTATTGCTGTTGGGGACAATCCATTTTCAATCCCGTGACTGGCCAGCAGGTTCCATTTACGGCTTCCACTACCGACGGGGACTACAGTACCGGGAATTGCGGCGGAGCTATTTTTGAAACCATAGCCACCACCATTCCCGCGGGTATAACTTTGGTGGGACCGCCGAAATTCACCATTACCAAATCCCTGGTGGCTGGTTCGGCGGTTACCAGCGGACAGGATATGTTCGCTACTTTTGCCATTGTGGCTTGTAACACCGGCGGCCCTGTGACCCAACCGGGGGGTGTGACGATCACTGATAATCTAGTGGCCGCAAATGGATTTGCTTTTGCCTGTTGGGGATTCGGGCCTACCACCACTACTGGAGCCTGTTACTACTATGGAGGCGCACAACCGGACGTAAATACAAATACAATCTATTGGTCTTCATTCGGCGGCGGGAACAACTGCGTCACGATGTTGGCCAATACCGAAAATTATTATTTTTCCGGGAACCAATGCCAGACCTTTGTTGACAGTGCCAGTGTGACCTTTGCCAGCGGGGCCAACTCCGGAAACGCCAGTTCCAACTCGGTTTCGGTGCCCATTCCTTGCTTATACACGCCTACTCCCACGAACACCAGTACCTACACCTTTACTTTTACTGTTTCACCCACACCGACCCGGACCCCGACACCTACCAATTCTCCCACTCCTACTAACTCACCCACGAAGACGCCGACCCCAACTCCCACTCCCACACCCACCAACACCCCGACCCCTTCGCCGACCCCTACTAGGACGCCAACACCCACGCCGACGAATACCCCGACACCCACTCCATCGCCAACCCCAACCAGGACGCCAACCCCAACACCCACCAATTCACCGACCCCAACACCCACGAATACGCCGACCCGGACCCCAACACCCACCCCAACGAATACTCCGACTAATACCCCAACTCCCACGCCCACTCCTACAACTTCCCCGACACCCACCCGTACTCCCACACCGACTCCGACAAACACCCCCACCCCAACTCCAACCAACACCCCGACTAGAACCCCGACACCCACCCCCACGAATACCCCAACCCCCACACCATCTCCTACCCCGACACCCACCGTTTCACCAACACCCACACCAACCAGGACCCCTACCCCCACCAATACCCCGACACCAACCCCTACGAATACTCCTACCCCCACCCCGACACCATCGCCCACCCCAACCCCGACTAGGACTCCAACACCCACACCCACAACTACTCCCACGCCGACTCCCACTAACACACCTACCCCCACTCCGACTGTAACGCCTACTCCCACTCCAACCAGGACCCCGACTCCAACACCAACGAATACTCCAACTCCCACTCCCACGAACACCCCGACTCCAACCCCCACTACGACGCCAACACCGACCCCAACCAGGACTCCTACTCCCACGCCTACTAACACTCCGACACCCACTCCGACCACAACCCCGACACCCACCCCCACGAATACTCCCACGCCGACCCCGACAAGAACGCCTACTCCGACACCGACAACCACTCCCACCCCGACTCCGACCAATACACCCACTCCGACACCTACTAACACGCCGACTCCAACCCCGACCCGAACCCCGACGAATACTCCTACCCTGACACCCACCAATACGCCCACCAATACGCCGACGCCCACACCCACGACAACTCCAACGCCTACCCCGACGAGAACTCCTACACCTACCCCTACTAACACCCCGACACCAACACCGACAACCACTCCGACACCCACTCCTACCAATACGCCCACAAGAACGCCCACCCCTACCCCGACTCCCACACCGACCACAACCCCGACTCCAACCCCCACCAACACGCCAACTATTACCCCGACGCCCACGAATACTCCAACCGGGACCCAGTCGCCCACGAACACTCCAACCATAACTCCAACTCGGACACCCACACCCACTCCAACTCCTACACCTACTATTACACCCACACCCACACCAACCAATACACCGACTCGGACGCCAACGCCTACCCCGACTCCAACCCCGACGACGACTCCTACGCCCACGCCGACGAATACCCCGACACCCACCCCGACCAATACGCCCACGCCTACTCCAACCACCACGCCGACACCTACCCCCACGAGGACTCCGACACCAACTCCTACCAATACTCCGACACCCACTCCGACAACGACGCCTACTCCAACACCCACTAATACGCCCACCCCAACCCCCACGAGGACGCCCACTCCCACTCCAACGACCACCCCGACCCCTACACCCACCAATACCCCAACCCCTACCCCTACGAATACGCCTACACCCACCCCCACGACCACCCCGACACCTACTCCGACTAGGACACCGACACCCACTCCTACCTCCACGAATACCCCTACACCCACCACAACCCCGACTCCGACCCCCACCAACACGCCAACCATCACACCGACTCCGACCAATACGCCTACAGGAACTCAGTCGCCTACGAATACTCCTACCATCACCCCGACCAAGACCCCGACGCCTACTCCTACACTCACTCCGACTGTGACACCTACTCCAACGCCCACGAATACCCCAACGAACACGCCTACCAATACGCCGACGCCAACACCTACCACGACTCCCACGCCCACCCCAACGAATACACCCACAAGGACTCCGACGAATACCCCGACCCCTACTCCTACGACCACATCCACCCCTACACCCACTAATACACCTACTTCCACTCCGACCAACACCCCGACACCCACCCCAACCGACACCCACCCCCCGCACGCCGACGGGGAGACATCCTACCAATACGCCTACGGTCACACCCACGAATACGCCTTCCCCAACAGCTACCAGTACTCCAACTACAACGCCGACACCTACCCTACCGCTACACCCACCTTAACACCTACGAACACGTCGACCCATACACCCACCCACCCCGACCTAATTACTCCCACACAAACACCCACTCCTACTCCAACCGCTACCCCCACCGTCACGCCGACTCCGACCGACACCGAAACCGGGACTCCCCCACGAACACTTCGGTCACCCCGACGCCGACGCCTTCCTCGACACCTACCAATACTTCTACCTCCACCTCTACACCTACTCCCACAGCAAACACCGACAAATACTTCAACTGATACTCCACTGACACTCCCCCGCTTACCTTTACCCCGACCAACACCTTCACGGATACTTCCACTCCGACGGACACTTCCACCCCCACAAACACCAACACACCCACGAACACGCCGACTAATACTCCTACTCCAACACCCACTAACACTTCCACCAACACCAACACTCCAACCGAGACTTCCACGCCCACGAATACCTATAGCCCCACTAACACGCCAACCAATACCCCGACCCCTACTCCCACCAATACCCTGACCAACACCAACACGCCCACCAATACTCCTACCGCTACCAACAGCTCTACTCCCACCAACACTTATACGGCCACCAATACCCCCACCAATACAAATACCCCGACTAACACCAATACTCCTACCAATACGCCTACTCCTACCCCCACCAGGACGCCTACTAACACTCCCACTCCCACGAATACGCTTACAGCCACGAATACACCCACTAATACCAATACCCTGACACCTACCCCCACGGCGACCTTCACTCCCACCCCCACGCCTGCCGCGGTATTGGCCTTGCAAAAACAGGAGTCAGAATCAACAGGTTCCTCGGGGGATATGGTGACCTATACCTTGAATGTGAATGTCTCCAACGCCAACGCTCCCGGGGTAGTGGTGCAGGACCAACTGCCTCCCAACTGCACTTTCACGGCCTTCGGGGTCTCACCAGCAGGAACATCGGCCGTAACCACCGTTTCAGGCGGGGTGACCATGATGAACTGGACATTGCCCACCCTTATCCCTGGAAGCTACCAATTGACTTATACAGTCTCGATTAACAGCTTCACGCCCGCGGGACCCATTGTGAACTGCGCGGTCTTAAACTATCCGGGAATCTCACCATTGAGTTCCTGTGCCACATTAATGGTGACAGGGAGCTACACGGTGAAGATCGGGGTATATAACGAGGCAGGGGAACTGGTAAAGACACTCTTAGTGACCCAATATTCCCAGCCTTTGGTGGACCTGCAGTTGAAGAACGGGGATCTGATTAATGGGCTGAATGATCCCATCCTGATATATGACCAGAATACCCAGATCACGGTGTGGAACGGGACAGACCAGAACGGGAACCCGGTGCCGAATGGTGATTATTACGTGAAAGTGGACAATGTCGATTCCTTCGGGGTGGATAAGAGCGTGGTATTGAACGTGGTGGTGAGCAGGTCGTTGGAGAAGGTGACGATCGACATCTACAACGAGGCTGGAGAGATCGTGGACACGCTCTACAGCGTGGTGGAGGACCCACAAGGGACGGTGATCACAGGGGTGAAGCTGTCAGGGACGGTTTTGGAGCCGGGATCGCCGACGGATGGGAACCTGATCATTACGACCAATAACGGGGTGACGGCCACTTGGACGGGATATTCCTCAAGCGGGGCGGTGGTGCCGAACGGAAAATACTTCATCGAGGTGCACTCCACCGACGGAAAAGGCGGGGAGACGGTGATCGTGACATCGGTGATGGTGTTGAACAATCCGAAACAGACGGTACCGAAAGTCTGGGCCTATCCGAACCCCTTAACTTCCGGATTCAGCCAAGTGGAGTTCCAGGCCTCAAATCTTGGGATCAACCTGACGGTGAGGATCTATGACCTGGCGGGAGAGCTGGTGACGGAGCTGAAAGGCGCGGGAGGAACAAGCAGGGTGACCTGGAATGCCGCGGGAATCTCAAGCGGGCTCTACATCGCCAAGGTGGAACAGAAGGATCTCACGGGAAAAATCATCGCCAAGCAGACCCTCAAGATATTGGTTGAACATTAAGAACCAAAAGGTTGATTCGTTTGGCATTCGTCTAAAAATGGAGACACATTAAAATAAAATTCGTGACCCCGTCCCAAAACAATGGGACGGGGTTTTTTATTCAACGGCCTTTAATAGAAATTTTGGAATGAGTTTTTAACCCCGGCGCTGTTTCTGGAAAGGTTATTTATCCCTGCTTATGCCTGGAATTTCGTGTTTGTGATGTGAGATGCTGGAGCGAGCGATATAATTACTAATAAAACGATTTATAGAGTTGTTTTAAAAATGTCTTAAAAGAGTAAATGTTTTGAAAAAGCTTCGCATGACAATATTTAAAATCGTTTTTTACGGTCTCCTGGCCTGGCAGATCAGCGCCTTCGTGGATAAGGCTTGGGCTCAATGTACCCCGACGGGGGGCGTGCTTTACGGTTCTGCGGACGACGAACTGAATGTTTGGATCAATGGGAATTTAATCAACTCCTCGCCTATTTCCTTCGCCACGTTGGGCGTCAATACCCTCCCGACCTACAACATTCCGGCAGGTGATTTTGCCGCAGTGACTAATGTCATCTCCGTTGAAAACATCAACATTAATCAAAGCGTTGTCATGGCGGCTTGGGTGATCGATGTTACCTGCTCAAACGGCCAACACGCTTATTTTACCAATAACGATTCTTGCTACAAAATGTACGACGACACGACCGGTGGGAATCCCCCCCCTACGGCTGGGGGTTACGCGTGGAATTCGGCCAATTATCCCGCGACGGAAGTTAACAATTTATTCACCAATACCATTTACAACAATATCGCTTTTAACAGCGTGGCCGACCCGGAGCTCCAGCAAATGTACAACCCCTCGACAGGCCAATATCAAACCTACACAGCCCCCAACGCAACGGCCACATCGAGCAACGCAGGCCAAATCATTTACTATATTGGCGACTGCGTCTTGAACCCCCAGACTTATACGCCCCCCACCTTCACGCTTCAGAAAATAGCGGGTTTTTCCGCGTGGCCCGCGGGCACCTATAGCTCAGGTTCGGAACCCTATACCCTCATCGTTTGTAACAGCGGAGCGCCGGCCAATACTCCCGTCACGGTCTTTGATGAGTTCATCAATAACCAGAGCGGAACATATCACGGACAATATGACGGAAACTTCCAGAGTTATGGGGCGTCATATCCTTATGGCGCGGCCGTTTCGACAGGCGCGGCATATTATACAATTTTCAATTTTGACGGGGGGTTCGCGGGGAAGGGCGCTTGCGTCACTATTCCATGCCCCATCGCCTATGCGGATACGGTAGACGGTAACCCTTGTTCCATCCTTAACACCGCTAGTGTGACTTGGAATGGCGCTGTACAGGCTTCCGCCAGTCTCTGGGTTTCGATCGCGGGAGGATGCGGCGGTACTCCCACCTTCACACACACCTACACTCCGACCAATACCTATACATATACTTATACTATTACCCCGACACCCACCCGCACCAATACGCCGACACCCACTCCTTCTCCGACCATCACGCCCACTCGAACGCCGACCCCGACACCCACTAATTCGCCTACTCCCACGAACACGCCAACCAGAACGCCGACCCCGACTCCCACACCCACCAACACCCCGACCCCTTCGCCGACTCCTACTAGGACTCCAACATCCACGCCGACAAACACTCCAACTAATACGCCAACTCCCACACCAACTCCAACAACTTCCCCAACCCCCACTCGTACACCCACACCGACCCCAACCAATACACCAACCCCGACGCCGACAAACACTCCAACCAGAACTCCGACCCCCACCCCAACGAATACTTCAACCCCCACACCTTCGCCAACTCCGACACCTACTGTTTCCCCAACCCCCACGCCAACCAGGACACCAACTCCCACTAATACCCCTACCCCTACTCCGACCAACACCCCGACCAGAACCCCAACACCTACTCCCACGAATACCCCAACCCCCACACCATCCCCTACCCCGACACCCACCGTTTCCCCAACACCCACACCAACCAGGACCCCGACCCCAACACCAACGAATACTCCAACTCCCACTCCCACGAACACCCCGACTCCAACCCCCACTACGACGCCAACACCGACCCCAACCAGGACTCCTACTCCCACGCCTACTAACACTCCGACACCCACTCCGACCACAACCCCGACACCCACCCCCACGAATACTCCCACGCCGACCCCGACAAGAACGCCTACTCCGACACCGACAACCACTCCCACCCCGACTCCGACCAATACACCCACTCCGACACCTACTAACACGCCGACTCCAACCCCGACCCGAACCCCGACGAATACTCCTACTCTGACACCCACCAATACGCCCACCAATACGCCGACGCCCACACCCACGACAACTCCAACACCGACCCCGACGAGAACTCCTACACCTACCCCTACTAACACCCCGACACCAACACCGACAACCACTCCGACACCCACTCCTACCAATACGCCCACAAGAACGCCCACCCCTACCCCGACTCCCACACCGACCACAACCCCCACTCCAACCCCCACCCACACGCCAACTATTACCCCGACGCCCACGAATACTCCAACCGGGACCCAGTCGCCCACGAACACTCCAACCATAACTCCGACTCGGACACCGACACCTACTCCAACTCCTACACCTACTATTACACCCACACCCACACCAACCAATACACCGACTCGGACGCCAACGCCTACCCCGACTCCAACCCCGACGACGACTCCTACGCCCACGCCGACGAATACCCCGACGCCTACCCCAACCAATACGCCCACGCCGACACCCACCACCACGCCGACATCCACTCCTACAAGGACTCCGACACCAACACCTACCAATACGGCAACACCCACCCCGACAACGACGCCTACTCCAACACCCACTAATACGCCCACCCCAACCCCCACGAGGACGCCCACTCCCACTCCAACGACCACCCCGACCCCTACACCCACCAATACCCCAACCCCTACCCCTACGAATACGCCTACACCCACCCCCACGACCACCCCGACACCTACTCCGACTAGGACACCGACACCCACTCCTACCTCCACGAATACCCCTACACCCACCACAACCCCGACTCCGACCCCCACCCACACGCCAACCATCACACCGACTCCAACCAATACGCCTACAGGAACTCAGTCGCCTACGAATACTCCTACCATCACCCCGACCAAGACCCCGACGCCTACTCCTACACCCACCCCGACTGTGACACCTACTCCAACGCCCACGAATACCCCAACGAACACGCCTACCAATACGCCGACGCCAACACCTACCACGACTCCCACGCCGACCCCAACGAATACACCCACAAGGACTCCGACGAATACCCCGACCCCTACTCCTACGACCACATCCACCCCTACGCCGACTTCTACACCTACTTCTTCCCCAACTAATACCCCGACACCCACCCCAACGCTGACACCCTCGCCGACACCTACCAATACCCCCACGAATACACACTCGAACACTCCGACACCCACGCCAACCGTTACACCAACCCCAACCAACACCTCGACTGGGACAACATCCCCCACGAACACCTTTACAGTCACTCCGACCCTGACGTCTTCACCCACCCCGACTAATACCCCCACGAATACACCGACACCCACCCCAACCCCCACACCGACATCAACACCAACGAACACGCTGACTTCCACGCCCACAAATACCCCGACACCCACCCCCACGGATACGGCCACACAGACGCCTTCACCCACGGCCACCAATACTCCAACTGACACTCCGACCAATACACCCACCAATACGCCGACGCCCACACCCACCATCACGCCCACCACGACATATACATCAACCGGGACGACATCCCCCACGAACACACCCACCATTACACCGACACTGACATCCACACCCACACCGACCAATACCCCGACTGATACTCCGACTCCTACCTCAACCCCGACAAGTACGCCGACTTCCACGCCCACAAATAGCCCGACACCCACCCCAACGGATACTCTTTCTTCGACGCCCACATCTACCCTGACCGACACACCGACCGTTACTCCCACTCCCACTAACACCTCAACCGGAACTCAGTCGCCCACGAACACGCCTACCGTCACGCCGACGCCGACCTCCACACCCACTACGACCAATACCCCAACGGAAACCCCCACGCCGACTTCCACCCGCACACCCACCGATACGGCAACTTCAACCAACACCCCGACCGATACATTTACGACGACAATGACGAGTTCCCCAACTAACACAAACACTCCAACATCCACAAATACCCCCACCAACACCGCGACGGCTACGCCGACTCCGACAGCCACCAACATTCCCACAGCGACGTCCACTTCCACCAACACGAGCACCTTTACATCCACCGCCACGCCGACCAATACCTTCACCGCGACGAGCACGCCCACTTCCACCAATACTCTCACTGCCACGAAAACCCCCACCAACACTTCCGCGGGCACCTCGACCCCGACAGCTACCTGGACCCCAACCTCGACTTGGACTAACACCCCCACTTGGACTGGAACGCCCACAATCACCTCTTCGCCCACGGAAACTTCTTCCGTCACGCAAATCCCAACCTGGACTCCGACGGTGGATTACTTCACGGTGACGAAAAACGTGTTCAAGGGAGGAGGGGAACCGGTATCCATTTTCGTGGGGACGAGCCAATATCCGGGACCACTCGTGTTGACCATTTATAACTCGGCTGGGGAACACATTAGGACGCTGGATGACAGGTTCTTGGAAGCACCTTTCGAGGGGGCCTATTTCTGGGACGGCACGAACAAGTACGGGGACACCTGCGCGAGCGGGGTTTACCTCCTCTACCTGACGGAACCTATGGACCGCAAAACCAAGAGGGTAATATTTATCAAATAAAATAATTCAAATAATTTTTTGGAAAGAAACATCCCTTAGGAATTATTGGCTTGTCCACAGTTGTGGATAGGCTTTTTTGTTTTAGGGGTTATATTTGGGAAACAGCGGTTAAGAGCGAGGACTTCAATATATTGGATCGGAGAATGAGGCGTTTAAGGATAAATTTATGTCGCGGTCGCAGTCACCGTCGGGGTACGCGTGAATGTCGGAGTATTGGTTGGTGTAGGGGTAATAGTTGGTGTCGGAATGGTCCCTGTTGGAGTTGGTATCAGCGTGAAGGTATTAGTGGCGGTGGGAGTGGGGGTCCAAGTCATGGGAATGGCGGGGCATCCCATGGCGTAAAGGGACATTAGAAAACCCGTGCTCGAACTCACAGACATGTTCGACGGCAAGGAACCCATAGTAACGCCATAGTAGCCGGCCGAAACAGCGGTTGTTCCATAGGACACGGATATATTTTGGTCGGTAACTACGGCCAGCCAGTAGTAGGTTCCGCTGTTAATTGAAATTGGATTTATGAGAGGGACAGTAAACCAGCCGGTACCGGAAAAACTTTGAGGACTGGTTTGTCCTAAAAGGTTGGCGGGAGAAGTCCCGGATCCGTTGTCGGAATAAATAGCGTATTGGCATCGGCCAGAACCGCTCGATCCCAAGTAACTGGAAATGGTATAGAGAGTCATGTCCAGGGAAGCCTGATAACGGTTGAGCAATAGCTGAGGGGCTCCATAACCTTCCAACCCTTGTTGGACTTGGTTTGTCCCGAAATTGGAGTAATTGCAAGCGGTAGCGGTTGCGTTCGGAGTAAAAGTGCCTGTGGGTGTGGAGGTGATGGTTGGGGTAAAGGTCCAAGTTGGAGTACTGGTAATAGTCGGAGTGTTAGTGATGGTAAAAGTATTAGTGGATGTAAGGGTGATCGTATAGGTATAAGTGGCAACACCTGTCGGCCATGGGGTGGGAGTCGTCGTAGGGGTAGTGGTATTGGTTACGGTTCTTGTGGGGGTATTAGTTGGTGTGATGGTGCGGGTGTTTGTCGGGCATGGCGTGGGGGTGTTGGTGTTTGGTCTTGGTGTCCAAGTCGGGGTGGAGGTATTAGTGGGGGTATTTGTTTTCACCGGGCCTCCTCCGGTATAGGTAGGTGTCACAGTCGGAGTGATCGTCA
This sequence comes from candidate division FCPU426 bacterium, assembly GCA_963796105.1. Taxonomy (GTDB): domain Bacteria; phylum Oederibacteriota; class Muellerivitia; order Muellerivitales; family Muellerivitaceae; genus CAWCKJ01. Next base: position 624,377 of record CAWCKJ010000004.1, on the reverse strand, counting down.
AGGTGTTTGAGGCTGTGAGGGTGATGGAGGGAGTGTAGGAATAGGTGTAAGTGAAGGTCGGAGTTTGCGTATAGGTGAAGGTAAATGTCGGAGAATTAAGGGGTAGTGCGGTATAGGTGTAAGTGAAAGTTGGAGTATGAGTCCAAGTGAATGTGTATGTCGCAGTATTGGCGGGCGGAGGGGTAATAGTACTAGTGAAAGTGAGAGTAGGTGTGGGGGTATGTGTGGGAGTGAAAGATGAAGAAGGGGTTGGTGTTTCACAGCCAGTTGGTGTGTTGGTAGTTGTGGGTGTCCGCGTCAGGGTGTTCGTGAGGGTATAGGTTGGGCTAGGCGTATTCGTGTTAACGGGTCCTCCACCAGTCGGAGTAGGCGTCAGGGACGGCGTATATGTTGAGGTGGGAGAGAAGGTCGGCGTATTCGTGGGTGTGGGCGAGGGAGTCGCGGTTGGAAAATCTGTGAATGTCCAAGTCGGGGTATCGGTAGGCATAGGCGTGAAAGTATAGGAAAGGGTGGATGTATTAGTTGGAGTAGCAGTGAGAATGGGAGTATTGGTGGAACTGAAAATGGTCGGGGTGGAAGTGGTTGAGGGTGTTTCAGTGAGGGATGGTGTGGGTGTTATCGTGTCCGTTGGAGTATTGGTCACGGATCGGTTTGGGGCGGAGGGGTAAGATATGGTCTTGGTACATCCTAGCATCTGGGTCAAAACCAAAATCGCCGTGAGAGACGAGACCTGAAAATATATCTTTCGATTCATAATTACCTCCGAGCCTAATCTGGCATCCGAAAATGCTTCATAGACCTGAAGAATATGTTCACATTTTCTACCCTCTAGACGGTAAAGGGCGAATTTATTGCAAAAAAACATGAAAATAGTCAAAAACCCCTGAATTTACAGGGGCTTTTAGCCCTATTTTTTTGAGAGGTTTCCAGGTCAGATCGCTTTTTAGCCGATAAAGAACCTCTCCATTCTGAGTCTTTCTAGCGATGGCTAGTATGCATCCATGGGCATCCTGGGTAAGTCCTGAGACCTATGAGTTGCCTTCATCCTCCCAAGAGGGATAAAACTCCCAAAACTAAAAGAGCTCCCGCGTGAAGAATGAGGTCTCGATTCATATTGGTCTCCTGATAGGTTTTGAAATCCCGAGAAAAGGATTTTCTATATTTCAGCCTCTAGACGGCCATCGGCTGATTTAATGCAAAGATTTTCAAAAATATTTTAAAAACCACCAAATTTAATGGTTTTACAAGGGCTTTTCGTTGCTGGAAGATTTTCCATAATGGGAATAGTTAATTTATGATGTTCCCATGTACACCCGATTCGTCCTTAAAAGCACACCGAAAGAAATAGGGGATTTGTTCCAGATTCAGGAACCGTTTGAATGGAAGCCCCGTTATAACGTGGCCCCCTCTCAAACCATTCCGGTGGTGACCCATACTCTCGAGGAGAAAAAACGCCAGTTGAAATTATTGCAATGGGGTTTCGTGGCTTCCTGGTCGCAGGGAGGAAGATTGCTGGCCAACGTCCGGTGCGAGGAAATCGACGAGAAGCCGATCTTAGCGGAATCCTTCGAGAAGTGGCGCTGTTTGATTCCAGTGGATGGTTTTTACGAGTGGAGGCATGAGGCCCAGGAAACACGCCCTTATTATTACCGCCTCAAGAGCCGTCAGCCCTTCGCCTTGGCGGGTTTATGGGCTCCCCAAAAGTTGGAGGAGCAAACCCGGGAGGTCTGCGCCATTCTCACCACCAACCCCAACGAGATCGTCCGGGTTATCCGGGACCGGATGCCTGTCATCGTGGAAAAGAAGGATTTTGACACTTGGCTGGATTCGGAGGTGCGGGATTTCCGGGTGATTAACAGGCTTTTCAGGCCCTTTGACGCCTTAAAAATGGAATGTTATCAAGTGAACGGCTGGGTGAATATGCTCAACCATGACGGGGAAAAGTGCATTGAGCCCTGCGACGAGCCCGACCGGCTCTAACTATTCCTCACCCGCGCCGTTCAACCTTCGATTAACGCTCCCCCCGGTAGCTGGCGAAATTGGAGGTGGTTTCCCAAATAATGATCTCGTGAAGGGCCACTTTTTCCTTCCTTAGCAAAGGCTCCAATTTTTCCCAAATGACCAGGAGAAGGTTCTCCACCGTCGGCTGGAGGGAGGGATTGCTTTTGAAAGGCTCCACTTCCTTATTAAGAAAGCGGTGGTCGAAGGACGCGAAAATATACTGCTCCAGAATGGCTTTCAGCGCCTTGAAATCAATCACGAAGCCTGTCTCGGGGTGGATCGGCCCCAGGATCGTCACCTGAAGCTTGTAGGAATGGCCATGGGGATACTCGGAAGCCTTTGGATTGTCCTTGCGGAAACCGGAGCATTTTTTGAAGATTTGAAGATTTTTTTCCCGGTCCCATTTCGGGTTATGCAGATAATGGGCAGCCTCGAAATGAATTTCCTTGGTCAATTCGACGATTGGTTTTTTATATCTTTTCTTAATCACGTTCCTGTCCTTTTAATAAGCGGCAAGTCCCTGGAAGCAATCAGGGCTTGTCCGGCTCCTCCGTGAATTTTTGGGCGATGGGGAAACGCCGGCCCATTCCAAAGGCTTTGGTCGTCACTTTCAAGCCTGGCGCCATCTGCCTTCGTTTGTACTCGCTTTGGTTGATCAATTTGAGCATCCGATCCACCAACCCCCGGTCGAACCCGGCCTTCCGGATGTGGGAAGGGGGCAGGTTTTCCTCCACATACAGCCTCAAGATCCCGTCCAGCAGGTCGTATGGAGGGAGTGAATCCTGGTCGGTTTGGTTGGGCCGAAGTTCCGCGGAGGGCGCTTTGGTGAATACTTCCTCGGGGATCAAGGTCAGTTTGCGGTTGACGTGCCGGGATAGCTGGTAAACCAGCATTTTCGGGACGTCCGATATGACCGCCAGACCCCCGCACATATCCCCGTATAGAGTGCAGTAGCCAACTGCCATCTCGCTCTTGTTGCCGGTGGAGAGGATCAGCCGGTGGAACTTGTTGGATAGGGCCATCAGGAGCAAGCCTCTCAGGCGGGCCTGGATGTTCTCCTCGGTGATGTCCTCCGGTTTGCCCCCGAAAAAGGGTTTCAGGCAATCCAGGGTTTCCTTGAAAAGGGAGCTGATGGGGATTTCCTTGAACTCGATGCCGAGCGCACCGGCCAGATCCTTGGAATCCTGGATGGATCCTTTGGAGGAAAAAGGGGAAGGCATGGTCACGCCCATGACATTCTCGGGACCCAGAGCCTCCGCCGCGATGGAGGCCACCAGCGAGGAGTCGATCCCACCGGAGAGCCCGACCAGGACCTTCTCGAAACCGCATTTTCTCACGTAGTCGCGAGTCCCCAGGACGAGCGCCTGGTAAACGCGGGCTGTCTCGCTTTCCAAGGGGCGCCCCGGCTTCAGGGAAGGGCTTTCGGTGTCGTAGATGAAGAAGTCCTCCTCGAAGCTTTTCCCGACGTTGAAGAGGTTGCCCGCCGCGTCCATAGCCATGCTTGAGCCGTCGAATATCAGCTCGTCATTCCCGCCGACCAGGTTGCAGTAAAGGACGGGAGCCTGGACAACGCGGGTGGCGTTTTTCAGGAGCCTTTCCCGCAGGGAAAGCTTGGCGGCATGGAAGGGGGACGCGGATAGGTTCAAGAGCAGGTCCGGTTTTGACTTGGCGATCTCCTCCAGGGGGTCCTTGGTGTAGAGGCGGCGGGAGTAAACCCCCTCCATGTTCCAGATGTCCTCGCAAATGGTGAGGGCGATCTTGAGGCCCCGATAGGTGAAGGGAGGCTCGGGATGGGAAGCGGGGGAGAAATAGCGGGCCTCGTCGAAGACATCGTAATTGGGAAGAAGGACCTTCTTATAGGTTTGAAGGACCTGTCCATCCAACAAGGCCAAGGCCGCGTTAAAAAGCGGATGACCGGGCCCCTTGTTCTCGACAATGGAGCCCACCACCGCGACGATTCCGTCAGCCTGCTTGGCGACCTGCTGGATGGCTTTTTGGGAGCGCTCGAAAAAGGTGAAACGATCCAGGAGGTCCCGGGGCGGGTAGCCCGTCAGGGTCAATTCCGGGAAGAGGGCCAGGTCGCAGCCGGAGGCCTTGGCTTTTCTCAGGCACTGGGAGACCTTCTCCACGTTACCGTCGAAATCCCCGATGGTGGTATTGATCTGGCAAACCGCGATTTTCATGTCCGGCCTTTGGGGAATTGAGGCGGCTCAATGCCCGTTGAATGTTCAAAAATCCTCAAATTCCTGTTTTATTTCGCTAGAATTGTGGTTTAGTTTAGAGTGAAACAACTTGGTTGTCAAAAAAGGAGTCATCCTTGATTTTCGGGGTTTTGGCGGATACACAGGGTTTATTGACGGCCCATCAGTTGACCGCCCTGCGCGGGGTTTTCAAGGGCGTGGACGCCATCCTTCACGCGGGTCCCGTCGGCGACCTGAGGGTGCTGGAACAGCTCCAGAATATCGCGCCCACCAAGGCCGTCTGCGGGAACGCCGAAACCCCGATGGTCCGCTCGGAACTTTACGTGAGGATCGCCTGGAGGCAGGGTCCCTACCTTATGGGCCTGGTGCACGGCTACGGCAAACCCCACGGCTTGAGGCAATTCCTGTTGAAGCAGTTCGAGGAGGAGCCCGTCCAGATTCTCGTTTACGGGGGCAACTTCGAGCCCTTTTCCCGCAAGGTCGGGGACACCTTTTTTTTCAATCCCGGCTCCTTTTCTGGCCGTTTGCCGGAAGGCTCTCCCGGAAAGGGGCCTTCCAGGGTGGGTTTGCTGTTCATCCAGGGGAAAAAAGTGGACGGTCAGGCGGGATTACGCTTGGCCCCTTGACTCTCCCCTCCCCGGAGCGCATATTACTGTCTAAGTGATAATTGTTCTCATATAAAGGGGAGGATTCCAATGGTTCAAATGACAGAAACGGCCATCCATAAGGTCAAGGATTTCGCCAAGAAAAACTCTGCTTACCAGGGCAAGGCTTTTCGTGTTTACGTCCAAGGGGGAGGGTGCAACGGCTTTTCCTACGGGTTCACCTTCGACCAAAAGCATGACGACGACGAGATCAACCAAGCGGGGGAACTGGAAGTCCTGGTGGACCCCCAGAGCGCGAAGTACCTCAACGGCGCCAAGATCGACTACGTGGAGGACCTGAAGGGGGCGGGATTCGTGGTGGAAAATCCCAATTCCAAGGGATCCTGCGGCTGCGGTCATTCGGTTAGTTTTTAAATTTCCAAAATCAATAAATAAACAGATGTCCGGTTGTTTTTTTGTTTTAAACAGATCTCAGCGCGAGGAAACCCGACTCCATGAAAATCCTTGAGAAGGTGGAACTGAAAACCGACATTCTCGCGGGGATGGATGGCAAGGTCACCGAACAATCCGCGCTGAATAAATTGCCCGGGTTGGATCCGGCCTCCTACAAGGGGAAGCATGTGGTGATCAAGGGCTGCGCGCCGACTTGGGCGGTTCTGATGCTCCAGCACCGGCTGGAGGGGGCGGCTGAAAAGCTCTCTTTCGGGCTTTTTGACGGTAAAGAAATAGACATATTTTAATTTCAAATGATCCCGCGAGAATTTAATATTACCGGATGAAATGGCGATTGATCCCATCCACCCATAAGCCGCCGGCCGGCCAGATGGATTTTGACGAGAAGTTGTTCAAAAATTTCGTCTCAGGCCAAACCCCTATTCTCCGCTTTTTCCGATTCGAGCAACCCGCCTTAACCCTTGGCCGCTTGGAAGCCCGGAAGTTAAACCTAAAACGGCTGTCTTTCCCCCATGAAATCAGGCCGACGGGCGGAAGGGTGGTTCTCCATGGAAAAGGGGATCTTTGCTATTCCGTCATCGCCTCGCAATCCGACCCGCTCGTGGGGGGGGATCTGATGGAAAGTTACGGGAGAATCAGCTCTCTTTTGGCCCGGGGCTTGAAAGCCTTGGGCAGGGAAGTCCAGCTCTCCTCGGAAAAACACGCGGGTTCCCAGAGGGGTCATTGTTTCTCCTCGCCTTCCTACGCCGAGTTGACCCTGGGGGGAAAGAAAGTCGCGGGAGGAGCCCAGGCCCGCCGGGAAAATGTTTTTCTCCAGCAGGGGGTGATCCTGCTGACGGTGGCCCCCGATTGGGAAGGCCTTTTCCCGGGAACCAAAGCCGGTCTCATGTCCGGTTTGAACGACGATCTGAGCCTTCCCGAAACCAGCCAGAACGAGGTGGAAGAAGCTGTCACAAGGGCGTTTGAGAAAGCCGGGGCATTGTTTGAGAACGAATTCCCCACAGACGTGTATTCCAAATCGCTTAGAATGGATTGATTTTTACCGGCTGCCAAGGTCCCGGGCTTACCCGGGTGCCTAGCCGTGTCCTTGGGCGGGGTTCCATGCCGACCTTCCATAAAGCTTTAATAGAGGTCGGTATAGCACCGATTATCATATAAGGCTTATGGTGAATCGGCGCATGCCCCGTCCAAGTGGCGACCCGAAGGGTCGTCCCTTAACGAAGGGGTTTCCATGAAAAAATTCGATTTTGGGATCGTGGGCGGGGGGCCAGGGGGTTATACCGCCGCCTTGAACCTGGCCAAACTAGGCAAGAGCGTGGCGTTGTTCGAGAAGAACAAGCTGGGCGGCGCCTGCCTGCACGTGGGCTGTATTCCCACAAAACTCCTCCAGTCCGCGGCTTCGAGATTCCATTTCTTAGTCAAGGAGGGAAAAGCCTGGGGTATCGAGGCCGATAACGTGAGGCTCCAATTTCCCATTCTCACGGAGAGGATCCGAAAAACGGTGGGCATCCTGGAAAAGGGAATCGCCAGCCAGCTCTCCGCCGGAAAAGTCGAGGTGATCCAAGGAAACGCTTCGGTGAAGGAAAAAAATCTCGTGGAGTGCGGCGGGGAGAGTTACCAAGTGGAAAATTTGGCGCTGGCCCTGGGTTCCAGGCCCAAAATCCTCCCGGGCTTTCCTGTCGGCGGAAACATCGTGACCAGCGACGAGCTTTTAAGCCAACCCCGGCTTCCCAAAAGCCTGCTCATACTTGGGGCCGGCGTTATCGGCCTGGAATTCGCGTGCCTTTACGCCCAGCTGGGGGCGAAGGTGAGGCTGGGCGACATCCTGCCTAAAATCCTTCCCTCGATGGACGAGGAGCTAGAACAGCTTCTCTTGAATTCCATCCGGAGGCTGGGCGTGGAGGTGGATCTGGGCGCGGAGGTCAAACCCAGGGACGAGGAAATGGTTCTGGTAGCAGTCGGCCGGACGCCGAATTCCGATATGGCCGGGATTCCCTTGCTGGGTTTGAAAACCCAGGCTGGAAAAATTGTGACCAATGGGTTTATGGAAACGTCTTTGCAGGGTGTTTACGCAATCGGCGACCTGACGGGGAATTATCCCTACGCCCATACGGCCTATGAGCACGCCCGCGTCCTGGCCGGATCCTTTAACCCGGGAGGGCCTAGGGAGGCGATGAATGAGAGGAAAATCCCCCATGTGGTATTCACTTCCCCCGAGATCGCGGCGGTCGGCTATACCGAGGAGGAGGCCAGAAAAGAGTTTAAGAACGTGACGATCCGCAAGAATGCTTTCGCGGCCAATTCCAAGGCCCGCATCCTCGGGGAAATCCAGGGTTGGTGCAAGATGGTCGTGGACGGGGACACCGGAAGGATATTGGGATTCCAAATGGCGGGGCCGGAGGCTACCGATCTCATCGGGGAAGCCAGCGTCCTGGCGGCGCTGGGGGCCACCCTGGACCAATTGGAAAGGGTGGTTCACCCGCACCCGACCTTGAATGAAATATTCGGGGTTCATTGAAGGACATAAATTTTTTATCACCTCAAGCTCTCGGTTTAGAGGCGTGAGCAGAAATATTGCCGGAATACCCCTTATTTTCGGTGCTATTTCAGTGAAAAAACATTCAAGAAATAAGGATTTCTGCCGTTAGGTAAGTTGTCGGTTTAAGGAAAGGTACCATGAAGATAAGTAAAACCCTTTTATGTGTCCTATTGCTGGGGGCTTCAGCATCGGCTTGGGCCGATCCTCCGCTTCAGGTCCTCTACAGCAACTCGAAAACCACCCATTTCAAATGGCATTGGCCCAGCGAGACGGTCACGACCTATAGCGCCGTACAAACGAAGCCCTATTACCGCACCGGCAGGAGGTTGAGCCTCGTCACGAAGGAGGATGTGTCCAAGTACCGTTACTATTACCGGCAGAATACCTGCAAAAACGAGTGGGGATATTTCTTCCCGGCAGGCACCAAGCTCTGCTACCACAAGCCTTATCCCATCTTTGAGGCGCCTTCCGGGTACTACCAGGAATTCCTCGTTAAATAAACCCCATTTAGTCCTTACCAAATGATACCCTTCTTTCCACCATGCCTTTGTAACATTCATTATTGGCCCTTGTAACATCCAATTAACATGATCTTCCGATGATGTGTTCCAGCAATGCCTACTCAACGCTCTCCCATACCGACTCGACGCCAGCAGACCTGATGGATGAGGTGTAGGAGGAGTCATGTTGACACTCGACCAATTCTCGGAAAGCGTCTTGTTCCAGTGCGACCGATGCCGGTTCGTGGGCGAACTTTTCATCGATATCGTTGAGGAAGAAGGAAGCTACAACTGCTGGAACTGCCTGAGCCAGATGATATTAGAAAAGAAATCGAAGTCTCAAGAAAGGGAACATATGCTCTTGAACGAAAAAAGTTTGCAAGGGGAGCCGTTATTTGAATGCGACGAGTGCCATACCATCGGGGAAATCGGCACGATCTTCGTCGACGAGAAGGGTTTGCACCATTGTTTAACTTGCTGGTCCCAACAGAATCAAAAACGGTCGTCCCAAAGCCGTTTGGCGGTCATTGAGAAATAACCGCGGTTTTTAAAAATTGTCCGGTATTAAGCTTGAAATTTTGATCCATTGATGATTTAAAAGCCCCGCCTTCAAATCCGCCGCGTCACCCGGTTTGGAACACTCTCCGAGGACGGCGCGGCAGATTCCATTGTTGTTCATTTCCTTGAGAATTAATAATCCTTTGATTTCTAGCCAGTCCGGAATGTCTTGGGATTATTCCCCGCGTTTGAGCGGAGGATTAGCGTTGATGAGGAGTGAATCGCCCACTAAACTAAATGAGAAATTCATTCCGCGGACGGGGAAAAGATGAAATTTCTCAAAACCATCCTCAAGGAAATTTGGCTTTTCTGGAAAATGTGCTGGTTTTTGGCGATCCTTTTAGGGGCGGCTTTCTGTCTTTACCTTTGGAACCCCAACCGCAACGAGATCATTCTTTGGTGCTCCCTTTCCTACATTTCATCCTTTGTTTTCTACACTTTCACTATTTACCTTCCGGAGCGTAAAAGCCGGAAAAATATCCACCGCGTGATTGTGCCTTACCTGCAGGCTATCTTAAGCGACTCCAAGGGTATTTTTTACTCCTTGATGACGGCCGCCAACCATATTTGTGACGTGAACAAGCTGACGGAAAAAGATTTCCACGAGGTTTTCAAGCACATCAATCCCTCAGACCACTCCCCCCGGCTGGATTACCTGGGTTTTGGGAATTGGTTCGAGTACCTGGAGCACCAGAAGATCCGGATCCGCAGGACCATGGATAAGATCCTGACCTACGAGCATTACCTGGAGACGGATTTTATCCTCGTGATCGAGAATATCCATAACTCCACCTTCTTCGAGATCCTGGACTTCATCGAGCATAAACCCGTGGCGTACAAGGATTTCGACTTTTTGGCTGACGCTTATTTCCAGTGCTACCGCCAAGTGGTGACGCTGGAAGACTACCTGAAAAAATTCATCGAGGATTTTTAAAACCCCGAAACGCGTAATTTCGTCCGCGGATGACTGGATTTTTCATTTTTATGTCTTGAGGAGAGACTGTCCATGAGGGAAACTTTTTGCTTGAAGTGGGACCAGGACCACGGGGCCAAATTGGTGGATTTCCACGGATGGCTCATGCCGGTTTCCTATGCCCAAGGAATCCTTTTTGAGCATGACGCCGCCCGGACCGGGGCGGGCCTTTTCAACATCACCCACATGGGAAGGCTGCAGGTCTCCGGTCCAGACGCCTTTTCCTTCTGCCAATACGCTTTCACTAACGACCTTTCCAAGGTTCCTTTCGGAAGCGCCCTCTACGGATTCCTCCTGAACGAGAAGGGAGGCGTCATCGATGACGTCATTGTTTACAAGGAGGCGGACGACCGTTTCCTTTGGATCATCAACGCCGGCGGCAGGGAGGGGGATGTCGCGCATCTCCAAAAGCTGGCTTCTGGAAGGAAGGTTGCTGTCGAGGTTCTTTCCGACCAGACGGGTTTCATCGCCCTTCAGGGGCCCAAGGCCCACGAGGCGCTTCAATCCCTCGTGGGGGACGCGGATCTTTCGAAAATACCCTATTTTGGGTTCGGCCGCGGAACCCTCCAGGGAAGGCCGCTGCTCATCATGGCCACCGGTTATACCGGTGAGGATGGCTATGAGTTGATGATGGACTTGAAGGACGCTCCTTTTGTCTGGGATCAGCTAGCCTCCAGGAAAGAAGTGACTCCCTGCGGATTGGGGGCCAGGGACTCCCTTCGGCTGGAGGCGGGGCTGCCTCTTCACGGAAACGAAATTGATGATTCCACCCAGCCTTTTGAGGCTGGATTGGGCTGGGCCGTCAAAATGGGAAAAGCCGGGGGTTTTTACGGGAAGGAAGCCCTGAACCAGAATCCCGCCCGGAAACTTATCGGTCTCACGCTGGAGGGACAGGCCATCCCCCGCCAGCATTATAAAGTGATGTCGGAAGGCACGGAGGCGGGGGAGGTCACCAGCGGTGTTTTTTCCCCAACCCTGAAAAAGGGAATCGCGCTGGCTTACGTGAAAATGGATTATCTGGAAAAGAAATTATCCGTCGAGATACGGGGAAAAGCCATTCCGGCCCAGATCACGAAACTACCCTGGGTCCGCCACGTGACGAAGGCCAAAGCGGCCTCACTCAAATAATCCCGTCTTTTTATTTATCCACCCTCGCGGAAAATCCCGGCCGTGGCCTGGGTTGAATGCGAAAAAACCCGCTACGGCGGATTTCGCAAGAAAAATTTATTGAAGAGGATGGAAAGTGGCCCGGTCTTAACGCCCCACTAGGACTTTGAGGGTCTGCTTGGCGATGATCTTTCCGGTGGTACCTTTCAGTTCGACTTTGGCGATGTAAAGCCCGCTGGCGATTCCAGCAGCGTTCCAGGTTACCCGGCTCGTTCCTCCCGCGCCTTTCAATTCCGTCACCAGTTCCCCCGCCAGGTCATAGATCCTCACCGTCAGGTTCACGTTCGCGACAGATCCTTGGAACTCCACCAGCCTTGAGCCCCCAGTTAAGGGGTTGGGATAGGCCCAGACTTTCGGCACCGTCTGTTTCGCGTTGTTCAACACCATCACCGACGTCACGATCACCGTCTCACCGCCTTTTCCGTCCGTGGAATGCACCTCGATGAAGTATTTCCCGTTCGGGACCAACGAACCGCTCGAGGCATAGCCGGTCCAAACGGCTGTTACCCCGTTATTCATCGTGATAATCAGGTTCCCGTCCGTCGGCGACCCGGGTTCCAGCACCGTTCCTGACAGCTTCACCCCCGTGACCACCGTCCCCTGAGGGTCCTCCACCACGCTGTAAAGCGTGTCCACGATCTCCCCCGCCTCGTTGTAAATGTCGATCGTCACCTTCTCCAAAGACCTGCTTACCACCACGTTCAGCGCCACGCTCTTGTCCGTCCCGAATGAATCGACATTGTCCACCTTAATGTAATAATTGCCGTTGGGGACCGGGTTCCCGTTCTGGTCTGTTCCGTCCCACACCGAGATTTGAGTGTTTAGGTCATAAATCAACACCGGGTCATTCAGCCCGCTGATCAAGTTTCCGTTCTTCAACTGCAGGTCCACCAGGGGCTGGGAATATTGCGTCACCAAAATTGTCTTGACCAGTTCCCCCGCCTCGTTATAAACCCCGATCTTCACCGTGTAGCTCCCTGTCACCATCAAGGTCGCGCAGGAGGACAGGGGAGAGGACCCCGGATAGTTCAACGCCGCGCAGTTCACAATGGGTCCCGCGGGCGTGAAGTTGTTGATCATAACCGTGTAAGTCAATTGATAGCTTCCAGGAGCAAGGGATGGAAAAGCCCAATTCGTCACGGTCACCCCGTTCGAGGCCATGCTTACCGTCGCAACGGTTCCGGCTGGAGAGGCCCCGAAGGCCACAAAAGTGCAGTTGGGAGGAAGTGGGTCCTGCACCACCACTCCGGGAGCGTTTGCGTTGGAGACATTGATATTCAAGGTATAGGTCACCAGGTCGCCCGAGGAACCCGTTGATTCCGACTCCTGCTTTTGCAAGGCCAATACCGCGGCAGGCGTGGGGGTGGGAGTGAGGGTGGCTGTGGGCGTGGGCGTCATCGTGTTGGTCGGGGTAAATGTATTGGTTGGCGTGGGAGTGCTCGTTGGAGTAGGGGTGTTTGTGAATGTCCGGGTGGGGGTCGAGGAATAGGTCGGGGTGGGGGTGTAGGTCGGAGTTGGCGAGAAGGTTCCGGTGGGTGTTTTTGTGGAAGTGGGTGTATTGGTATTGGTCCTAGTGTCGGTGGCAGTGTAGGTTTCGGTGGGTGTGGATGTCGGAGACGGCGAATAAGTCTCAGTGGGGGTGTTTGTGGGAGTCGGCGTGTTGGTGGTGGTTTTAGTGTCGGTAGCCGTGTAAGTGTTCGTCGGTGTGGAAGTCTGAGTCGGTGAATTGCTGGGCGTCGGCGAATAGGTTTCAGTGGGTGTGTTCGTTGGGGTCGGCGTGTTGGTGTAGGTTCTTGTGTCAGTGGGCGTGGAGGTGTCCGTCGGTGTGGAAGTTGGTGTCGGCGTATAAGTCGCGGTGGGCGTGTCTGTGGGGGTCGGGGTGTTGGTAAAGGTTCTAGTGTCAGTAGGCGTGTAAGTGTCCGTCGGGGTGTTGCTTGAGGTTGGAGAGAAGGTTTCGGTCGGACTGTCCGTCGGAGTGGGAGTATCCGTATCCGTGGAGGTGTAGGTGGGAGTTGCCGTGAATGGCGGGGTGTAGGTTGGGGTGGGGGTGTCAGTTGGAGTGGCTGTTGAAGTTTGGGTAGGCGTCAAGGTGAGGGTATCCGTGGAAGTCGGTGTCGGGGTGAGTGTCGGTGTGGGTGTGGGGGTCGCGGTCAGAGTCACGGTGGGCGTGTGAGTGGCTGTGGAAGTCGGCGTATTGGTCGGGGTGGACGTTGGGGTGGGTGAGGGTGTGATCGTCGGTGTGATCGTGGGCGTGGAAGTGGGGGATTGTGTCCCGGTCGGGGTGTGGGTGGGTGTGGGTGTTATGGTCGGGGTTGGGGTCTGGGTGGCAGTCGGGGTAAATGTGGCCGTGGGAGTGGGGGTTGGGGTGGATGTTGTTGTTGGGGTTGAAGTGGGTGTAGGGGTTGGCGTGGGTGTAGGGGTATTCGTTAGCGTAGGGGTGGGAGTGATCGTCGGTGTCGGTGTGGGCGTGGGCGTGGGTGTGTTGGTTGGCGTCGGGGTGGGTGTGGGAGTAGGCGTTCGGGTTGGTGTGGGAGTCGGAGTATACGTCGGGGTCGGCGTTGGGGTGATGGTTGGGGTGTTGGTCGGTGTGGATGTTGGGGTCGGGGTCGGGGTGACAGTTGGAGTGCTTGTGGGCGGCTGAGTCCCAGTCGGTGTGTTCGTGGGAGTGGGTGTAATTGTCGGTGTGGGAGTAAGTGTGGGAGTCGGGGTTGTGGTAGGGGTGTTAGTTGGGGTCGGCGTTGGCGTGGGTGTCGGCGTCCGGGTTGGTGTCGGTGTGGGTGTGGGAGTAGGCGTGGGTGTGGGTGTTGGGGTAGGCGTAGGTGTCGGAGTGGGAGTCGGGGTCCTAGTCGGGGTATTGGTGGGCGTAGGGGTGGGAGTGATCGTCGGGGTTGGGGTCGGTGTGGGTGTGGGCGTGGGTGTCGGGGTAATCGTGGGTGTGCTTGTGGGTGACTGCGTCCCAGTGGGGGTGGGAGTCGGGGTAGGGGTGATGGTCGGCGTTGGTGTGGGTGTTGGGGTTGGTGTTTTCGTAGGTGTTGGGGTAGGTGTTGGAGTGGGTGTAGGTGTTGGTGTATTGGTGGGAGTTGGGGTGGGTGTATTCGTAGGTGTTGGTGTCGGAGTACGGGTAGGCGTGGGAGTCGGAGTAGGGGTAGGTGTGGGTGTTGGGGTTGGTGTAGGGGTCGGAGTGGGAGTGGGAGTAGGAGTTGGCGTGGGGGTTGGAGTCTTAGTAGGAGTCGGTGTCGGCGTGGGAGTTGGTGTCGGAGTAGGGGTAGGTGTTGGGGTTGGTGTAGGGGTCGGGGTCGGAGTGGGAGTAGGAGTTGGCGTGGGGGTTGGAGTCTTAGTAGGAGTCGGTGTCGGTGTGGGAGTTGGTGTCGGAGTAGGGGTAGGTGTGGGTGTTGGGGTTGGTGTAGGGGTCGGAGTCGGAGTGGGAGTCGGAGTTGGCGTGGGGGTTGGGGTTTTAGTGGGCGTAGGTGTGGGTGTGGGAGTCGGAGTGGGAGTTGGTGTCGGAGTAGGAGTTGGCGTGGGGGTCGGGGTTTTAGTAGGTGTGGGAGTAGGCGTGGGAGTGGGGGTTGGGGTTGGCGTAGGTGTGGGAGTCGGAGTTGGAGTGGGGGTTGGGGTTTTAGTGGGCGTAGGTGTGGGTGTGGGAGTCGGAGTGGGAGTTGGTGTCGGAGTAGGAGTTGGCGTGGGGGTCGGGGTTTTAGTAGGTGTGGGAGTCGGCGTGGGAGTAGGGGTAGGTGTGGGAGTGGGGGTTGGGGTTGGCGTAGGTGTGGGAGTCGGAGTTGGAGTGGGAGTTGGTGTCGGAGTAGGAGTTGGCGTGGGGGTCGGGGTTTTAGTAGGTGTGGGAGTCGGCGTGGGAGTAGGGGTAGGTGTGGGAGTGGGGGTTGGGGTTGGGGTTGGCGTAGGTGTGGGAGTCGGAGTTGGAGTCCTAGTCGGCGTGGGGCTGGGCGTAGGCGTTATTGTGGGAGTCGGTGTCGGAGTCGGTGTGGGAGTGGGTGTTGGGGTGTTCGTTAATGTTCTTGTGGGTGTGGGAGTGGGTGAACTCGGCGTAAAAGTGGGCGTGGGAGAACCGCATATATTGCTGAAAGTTACTGTGTTGGAAGCAGCTGATCCTGTAGCCCATGAACCTAAGACATTGTTGGTGTTCACACAACCTTTAGAACTGTCGATGTAATAACTCACGGCGTAAATGGTCATCGGGACGCAATAACCATATCCCGGAAAGCCAGCAGGATAAACCCAGGTCAAAGGGGTTCCGCTGTTGAGGAAAGTCGGGCCATAAGCAGTAGTGGAACCGCCCCAATTGGTAACGGGAAGGCCTGTCCACTCATCCGTGGTAACCCACCCGTTGATTCCAAAGCCAACGGGAGAGGTCAGGTTATCGATGAAAGT
This sequence comes from candidate division FCPU426 bacterium, assembly GCA_963796105.1. Classification (GTDB taxonomy): domain Bacteria; phylum Oederibacteriota; class Muellerivitia; order Muellerivitales; family Muellerivitaceae; genus CAWCKJ01. The sequence continues at coordinate 608,994 of CAWCKJ010000004.1, read as the reverse complement.
GGCGGGCCCCGATGTCGGCCCGCCTGGGTTGCATATTTTTAAAGTGAAAGTGACGGTTTGGTTCGCGACATACCCCGTGGTAGGCCCTACTATGCTTTTAGTAATGCTGATTTCGGGTGTCGGAGTGGCAGTGGGACAAACATTGGGGATGTAAAAAGTCTGGCGGAAATAAAGGGAAGCGTTGGCTTGCTGGCCGTAAAAGGTGGAAGGAGTGCTGGAACCATTGCCCCCGTCTATATCCGCGCCAAGAGGGGGAAGAGGTGTGCCTGTCACCGGATCAAGCCCGTTTTGGAGGTAGAAAGCCGGGGGGTAAGTGACTTGAAAGGGAGTGCCCCAGCCGTTGCCGGCGGTGGCTCCAATGTAACCCGCGGCGAACCAACTTGCGCCGTTACCATCATTGGCCGGGGGAGGGCCGTTGGCGACAGGCTGGTTGTACATGGAAATACCCCCGCCATTGCTGGTGGTGTAGGCAAAGGAACCGTTGCCCATGGTGATTTTCAGTGCCCAGGTGGCCCAATTGTAGAAGGTGGCCATGTTAAAGGCCTGGACCGCGATGACATTGACCCCGGCGACGAGGTCGCTGATGGGGACAGTGAAGCAGGAAACCGGGCTTCCAACGGGGATTTGAACACTCATGGGGTTTCCGCTGTTGAGGGGATTGCCGTTGATCCAGACAAGGGCGTAATCGTCCGCTCCAATGCAGATACTCGAGGAGGCGACACCGCACCCCGAGAGGTTGGTGGTGGGAGTGATAGTCGGCGTCGCCGTTGGGGAACCGGGTGTGTTGGTGCGGGTGACCGTGGGCGTCGCCGTGGGGGAACCAGGCGTGTAAGTGCGGGTAGGTGTGGGGCTGAGGGTAGGAGTGCCGGTTCGGGAAGGCGTGTACGTGGGACCGCAATCGTGAAATTGCGCGCTCGTCGTGCCGAAAACGCCGGTCGTGCCGGCGCTGGTAGGGGCCACATAACTGCATTCAGTAACTGGGCCGATAGTGACTACATCACCCCTTACATCGGTAAGAATAAAGTTATAGGGGCCGGCTCCCATGTTGTAGTTATTGGTCTTGTCCCCCCAATATTCAGTGTTTCCCGCGTCGGATGTTATCAAGGATAGGCTGGTATAGGCGCTTCCATTGTTACTGACTAGAACGGAGATGATCGGGAACAAGTAATCCATGAATTGGATCGGGGCGTACCATTGGTTGCATCCCGACTTGAATTCGTATGTGATGTTCCCGGTGGGGTTGTTTTGGGTCAAAAGGCTTCCGGGGCATTGGGTATAGTTCCAGGTGATGTTGATTTGACCGAGGCCCGTGGCGGCCAGTTGGCCAAAGGCTTGCGGGGAGAGATCGAGTTGGTGGACATTGCAGGGGTAAGGACACTGGTCCACCACCATGACCGTGACCGAATTGCTGTTGTAATGCGCCGCGATGCAGGCTCCGCAACTCAACCCATTTTCATAGTCCGACCAATTGAGGGCGACGTAATCATTGGGGTCATAGGAGCCTGCCGGATAGGCGCAATTTCCCGTACCCGGCGAGGTATAAACACTGGTGTACCAAGTAGCGATGCCCGTGTATTGGGTGGGGGGGTCCGTTGGACAATATTTTGAGGTGGTTATGGTCGAGACGGTGTTGGTGGAGGTTGGGGTCGCTGTTTGAGCGTTAAGACGGGTGCCCTCAAGCGTGCCGAAATAAACCATTGAAAATATTAGGGTGAGCGGTGTGATGAGGCGTGAAGGTATGAAGCTTCGGAAATCAGCTGCCTTGAATATCAAGGGAATATGGTTGATAAATCCAAGTTTCTTATTTCCCCATTTTATATTCATTCCCACACCAGCTTTCAGACTTCCTAACCCGACACAAAAAAAGAAATACAGAACCTGAAATCGGTTTCATAGGTTGATAAAAAATTTTTACCGGGTGAAATATTGAAACTTGCGATAAAGAACTTATAAAAACGGAAAATACGAATTCGCATGGCTTCTTAATGAGATTTTCCAGGTAGAACCCCCTTTTTTCAAGTTGAGACCACCGAAATAAGTTGTTTTGGTGCATAAAAAATGTCGTTTTATTTCACGGATTACCCTGTTCAGGTAAACGACAGTTTAAGAGGGATTTGTCTTTAAAAAGACGAATCTAACAGCGACAAATAAAAGCAAGCCTGGATCGCAACTTTGGGGGATTCCAGAGTGATGTTTCGCGCAAGTTTTCTGCTAAATGCTTGCCCAAGTTGTTGAAAGATACAAGGGGGATCAGCGCAAAAGAAGAAGTTTCACGACGAGGCGGCCCTGGACTGTTTGGAAAACCCACTTGATTGAGACCATAGGCCAGAGGTTTTCCGGCCTGATCCAGCAGGGTGCGGGAACATTAATATTCCCGCCGGCCTTGGATAAGGTTAATCTCATTCACTTTCCGGAAAACCAACATGACTATTTCGACCTGAACAAGCGGTTCGATTTGGGTCAACCTGATATGGTTGGTTATCGGGGATTTGGGAAAGACAACGAAAAATGAAAAATTTACAATGGGTGCCAAAGGAAACGGATTTGCCATTTCCAATTTGAAAACCGCATGATGGGGATACAGCCGAATTTAACAAACCTGAATCCACATGGGAAATCAAGAGCCCTGGAGAAATTATGCCGAACATCGAGATCAAGGCAGTTTATCCCGACCTGGCCAAGGCCCGGCGCATCGCCAAGGGGTTGAACGCCTGGTTCAAGGGCCGGGATCACCAGGTCGACACCTACTTCAAGACGGGGAAGGGACGACTCAAACTGCGGGAGTCCACCTTGAGCGGCGGGGAGCTCATCCCCTATCTGCGGCCCAATCAGCAAGGACCCAAGAAATGCGATTATGCCGTGATTCCCGTATCCGACGCCCCGAAGGTGAAGAAGCTTCTTAAAATTCTTTTGGGGATCGAGGAAGTGGTCGTCAAGCAAAGGGACATTTACCTGGTGGGAAACGTCCGGATCCACCTGGACCAGGTGAAGGGACTCGGCAGCTTCCTGGAATTCGAGGCGGTTTACCAGGGCGATACATCCAAGAAAAAAGCTGCGGAAGAAAAAAAGGTCAGGAAGCTTCTAGATGTGTTCGAGATCAAGCCAGGGGATTTACTCGAGAACTCGTATAAGGAAATGGCGAAGAAATGGGAAAAGTCCAAATCTTTGCCGAATGGATAAGGGAATATCAGCTTTTGTTGCGCAACACCCAGAGGCTAACTTCCCCTTTCTCCCCCTCTTTCATACTGTTCCTCATATAAAATTTAAAAAATGAGAACAGCATAGTGCTTTAGCACAGAGGGGGAAGATTTAAAAAATCAATAGACCGCAGGTGCTTTGTGCGTAATCGTGGAAAATCATGACTCCCTTGAGCGAGCTTCCTGACGGCTACGACCCCAAGAAAGACAAGATTGAAATTGTCGAATATGATCCAAGATGGCCTGAATTATTCCGCCAAGAAGAAGCCCTCCTGCGGAAAGTTCTCGGCCCTATTCCAGGTCTTTTGATCGACCATTGCGGAAGCACAGCCGTGCCGGGCCTGGAGGCCAAGCCCATCATCGACATCCTGATTCGGGTGGAATCGAGAGCTTATTGGCCCCAAATGGTGGACCCGATCGAGGGATTGGGTTATTTTTATTGGGCCACCAATCCCGAGAAGGACACGCTATATTTCGCCAAGGGAATGCCCCCCTTCGGCGAACGAAGGACCCACCATATCCATGTTTATGATCTCAACCGGAAGAAGGAGTTATTGTTCCGGGATTATCTTCGGACCCATCCGGAAGAAGCACGCCAATACGTAAACTTGAAACGCCAATTAGCGGAGAAATTTACTTTTGACCGTGAAGGTTATACCAAGGCCAAAACGGAATTCATCGAGGGAATTCTCAAAAATATTCCGGCTGGATAACCATGAAAATGATCCCGGATTTTGCTATAGTCAGGCGGTTTCCCACACTCTTCCACGCCTTCCAATAATTAAACCAGCAAATGACGGTTCGCTTTTGGCGGCGGCTCATGCTTCATCCGCCCACTTCCTTCTTGAGGAGTATTCATGCGCAAGTTCACCAAAAACCATGAGTGGTACGAGGACCTGGGTTCCGGCAAGATCCGCGTCGGCGTCACAAAACACGCGGCCCAGCAGCTTTCCGACATCGTTTTCGCGGAACTGCCAGATGTGGGCAAGAAACTCGCGGACCAGCAGAGCCTTTGCATCCTGGAGTCGGTCAAGGCCGTGGCGGACGTTTATAGTCCCGCCGGCACGGTGCTGGAAGTAAACGGGAAGCTGAAGGATCAGGCTGGGCTCATCAACCAGGACGCGGAGGGCGCCGGCTGGATCGCGGTGATCCAATCGGAGAACCCCAAAGCGCTGGACGCTTTCATGACGGAAGAGCAGTATCTCGCTTCACTCCACTGAAGTAAAAAATTAGGAGTTAGAAGTGAGAAGTTCGGAATGAAAAGAGAAGCTCAAAAGGTTTTGTTTTATGAACTCAATTTTGTCCAATTTTTAGGGCGTTGATTTTTTTCCCCCTCTGAAAGAGGGGGATTAAGGGGAAGTTAGACTTGTTTTGGATTTTAGAAACAGCTAATACCCCCGCCCAAAGGCGCTCATAGGGAAAACCCCCTATGGTACCCACAAACCGAAAGGCCCCTTTTTCAAAGGGGGGAATAGTTATCTAAAGCCGATTAAAAATAGTAATTTTTTTAATGATTTGAACACCTAACTTCCAACTCCCCATTCCTAACTGGAGGAAAATTTGTCCTACATCCCCATCACTCCCGAAGACGAAAAGGAAATGCTGAAAACCATCGGTGTACAGAAATTGGACGACCTATTCGCCGATGTCCCCTCCTCAGTGATCTTGAAAAACGGGCTGAATCTTCCCAAAGGCCTTTCCGAGCATGACCTGAGGCGCTATTTCGCGCGCCTGGCGGGCTCCAATGAACCAGTCTTCGGCCGTCCCTGTTTCCTGGGAGCGGGGGTCTATTACCACGACCTGCCCTCCGCCGTGAAGGCGGTCATGACCCGGCCGGAATTCCTAACTTCCTATACCCCCTACCAGCCCGAGATCGCCCAGGGAACCCTGAAGGCCCTGTTCGATTTCCAGACCTATATGACCGAACTTACCGGCCTGGAGGTTTCAAACGCCTCCCTTTATGACGGAGCGTCCGCCGTTGCGGAGGCCGCCCTGCTGGCCCTGAGGGTGAAAAAAGCCGAGGCCTTCGTCTATGTCTCCCGTGCGGTTCATCCCGAGTACCGGCAGGTCATCCAAACCTACCTGAATCCCCAGGGACACAAGATCCGCGAAATACCCTTGAGGGGCACCGAAACCGATATTGAGTCCTTAAAAGCCGACCTTTGGCCCAACTCGGTCGTGGTGGTCCAGTACCCCAACTTCTTCGGCACGGTGGAGGATTTAGAGGCGATCTCCCGGGTCTGCAAGGAAAAGAACTGCTTCCTGGTGGCGGCCGTGGCGGAAGCCATGAACCTGGCCCTGCTTCCTTCCCCCGGGTCCCTCGGGGCCGGTGTTTGCGCCGGAAGCGCCCAATCCTTCGGGAATCCCATCCTATTCGGGGGGCCCCATTCGGGTTTCCTGACAGCCCGTTTTGAGGATATCCGGCAGGTGCCGGGACGCATCGTGGGGGAAACCCTGGACCGAAACGGGAAAAAGGGTTGCGTCCTGACTTTCCAGGCCAGGGAACAGCACATCCGACGGGAAAGGGCCGCCTCGAACGTCTGCACGACCCAGTCCCTCATGGCGAATTTCGCCTCCGCCTGGTTATATATGAAGGGCGGGGCGGGAGCGAGGGACGCCGCCAAGGAAGGGGCCGCCGCGGCCCACGCGCTGGCGACGGAAATATCCAAAATCCCAGGCTTCAAGGTCGAAACCGTCCGTTTCGCCAACGAGTTCGTGATCAGGCCCCCCTCCTCCGGCTTCGCCAAATTCCTCAGCGATTGGGGCCTGGTGGCCCCCTACGACCTGGCCCAGGATTATCCCGAGTTCAAGGATTGCGTCCTGGCGGCCTGCACAGAGCTTACCAGCCCCTCAGACCTGGAATCTTTCTTGTCGGCCTGCCATGGTTTCGTGGGAAACCCCCTGACTGGCACCCTGCTCGAGGAACTGGAACCGGCGAGAAAAAGCCCCTTCCAGGACCCCAAACCCGCCTCCCTTCCGGGCTGGCTGAAGACCCGGGGAGACCTCAAGATTCCGGGCCATTCGGAGGTGGAACTGGTCCGTTATTTCACGGGGCTGGCCCGCATGAATTTCTGCATCGACACGGGTTTTTACCCGCTGGGTTCCTGCACCATGAAGTACAACCCCAAGGTGAACGAGGAGATCGTCTCCCAAACCGCCTGGATGGACCTGCATCCCGCCCAGCGAGAGGACGAGACACAGGGAGCCCTCCAGGTCCTCTATGAGCTGGAGCAGTGGCTCAAGGAGATCACGGGATGCCACGCCCTGACGCTCCAGCCGGCGGCCGGGGCCCAAGGGGAGCTTACCGCCCTCTTGATGGCCAAGAGATATTTCGCCGATAAGGGCGACCACCAGAGGGTCAACGTGATCGTGCCGGACTCGGCCCACGGGACTAACCCGGCCTCGGCCACCATGGCCGGCTGGAAGACGGTCTCCATCCCCACCGACGCCAGGGGGAACATGGATGTCGCGGCCCTGAAAATGAAACTGGGCCGGGACACGGCGGTACTCATGCTCACGAACCCCAGCACCCTGGGGTTGTTCGAGGAGAACATCCTGGAGGTGGCCCGGCTGGTCCACGAGGCGGGGGGACTGCTTTATTATGACGGCGCCAACATGAACGCCATCGTGGGCATCTGCAGGCCCGCGGACATGGGCTTCGACCTGGTGCACTTGAACCTTCACAAGACCTTCTCCACCCCGCACGGGGGCGGGGGGCCGGGCGCCGGGCCTGTGGGCTGTACTAAGGCCCTGGAGCCTTTCCTGCCGGAACCCCGGGTTTTCAAGGAAGGGAACCGCTATTACCAGAAGTCAGGATCGCCCCTTTCCATCGGCCGCATGAAGGGGAACACCGGGAACTTCGGGGTGCTTTTAAGGGCGCTGGCCTACTGCAAGAGGCTGGGCAAGGAGGGCCTGGAGAGGGTAGGCCGGGTGGCCACCTTGAACGCCAATTACCTTTTAGCCCGCTTGAAGGCCCAGTACCCGCCGGCCTACGACCGTATCTGCAAGCATGAGTTTGTCCTGACGGCGGAGCCCTTGAAGACGCGGTACGGCGTCTCGGCGCTGGATATCGCCAAGCGTCTCATCGACTTCAATTACCACCCCCCCACCATCTATTTCCCGCTGGTGGTGCATGAGGCCATTATGGTGGAGCCCACCGAGACCGAGCCCAAGAAGACCCTGGACGAGTTCGCGGAGGCCCTCTTGACGATCCGCAAGGAGATGGAAACCAACCCGGAGATATTCAAGACCGCCCCCCATAACACCCCTGTTTCCAGGCTGGACGAGGTCAGGGCCGTCAAAGAGCCCAAACTTGTTAAGGACAAGCCTCTGACCTGAATCCGGCCCTAGGGGTACCAGCCAAGGCCTGCTAACCCGGTTCCAGAGTTCCTGTCATTGGCCGCGAGCTTTAACCCCCTAGCTGGCCAAGCACTTTGACCCCACCTCTGGCCAGTCACTTTGACCCCCTGTCTGGCCACCGACTTTGACCCCCTTGCCAAGGGCCTCTCTAACCGTCATTCCTTTCTTTTTTCACTTCATGTGAGGAGAACGGCATGACCCGACAAGGGAGGCAGAGCGACATGGCGACTATTCGTGAGATTTTGAGGACTTACCAGGCCTTGGGCGGGTTCAAACCCACTGCCCGGGCCCTGGGATGCAATAAGCACACGGTCAAGCAATACGTGCGTTGGGCGAAAGAACATGGCTTTCTCCAAGGGGAACTTCCCCTGGAAAAGGATTTGGCGAAGGCTTGGGAAGACGGCGAAAAATCCACGCCCGTTCCCGCTCATGCCTTGGAGGCCCTCAAGGGAATCATCCAAGAATGGTTGAAGGAAGATTTCACCTTGATTCGCATCCAGGAGATGCTTCAAGAGCGGCACGGGTGGAAGGGGAGTTACTCGACCCTGAAGAGGTATACGGAGCCTTTTCGCAATGAGAAACCCGCCTACGTGAGGCTGGAGGTTGCGCCCGGCGAGGAGGCCCAAGTGGATTTCGGGCTTTTGGGCCGCTTGTGGGACGAGACGCGTGGCAAGCAAGCCAAGGCCTGGGTTTTCGTGATGACCCTTTCCCATTCCCGGCATATGTACGCCGAGATTGTATTCGCACAGGACGTGAGAACCTGGATCGCCTGCCACCGCCGGGCTTTCGAGTTCTTCAATTCAGTCCCTAAAAAAATCGTAATCGATAACCTGAAAAGCGCCATCGTCAAGGCGGCCCTCTATGATCCCTTGGCCAACCGTACCTACGTGGAATGCGCCAACCATTACGGCTTCATCATCTCCCCTTGCCGTGTCGCCACTCCACGCCACAAGGGTAAAGTTGAACGCGGCGTGCCCTATGTCCGTAATTCCTTCTTCAAGGGTCGTTCCTTCCAGGGCCGCACCGATGCCAACCATCAACTCCGCGATTGGGTGATGAACAAGGCAGGTTTACGGGATCATGGCACCACCCGGCTTCAACCCTTGGCCGTCTTCCAGAGCGTGGAACAGAAGGCCCTTTTGCCCCTGCCTACCGCGGCTTACCATCCAACTTTCTTCAAAGAAGCCACTCTGCACCCCGATTGCCACGTAGTCGTGGAAGGTTCCTATTACTCGGCTCCCTACCGTCTTCGGGGCCAAAAACTACTGGCCCAATTAACCGACACCACCGTTGATATATTTCTCAAACACGAATGCGTGGCTTCCCACGCCAAGGCCACACGCAAGGGAACCTGGCGCACCAACCCGGGCCACTATCCCCCTGAAAAAGCGGTCTTCTTGGAACGAACCCCACAATGGTGCCTCAAACAGGCCCAGGCCATTGGACCTAATACCCATCAATTAATCCAACTCCTGCTGGAACACTCCCACCCCCTGGACCATCTGCGCAAAGCCCAGGGCATTCTGCGCTTGAGGGAAAAGTACCTGCCTTCCCGTCTGGAGGCAGCCTGTCTAAGGGCCCTCCATTTCGGAAACTACACGTACCAATCCATCAAAAACATCCTTCAAAAGAACCTCGATCAAAACCCGTTGGACCCGCCGTCGGATCCTTCACTCAAACCCCAGTCGTCTTTCGATTTCGCCCGGCCCGCGGAGGATTTCCTCCGTGCCTTGGCTCTGGATAAAAATTGAGGAGGAAGCATATATGGAAAATAAACATCAGTTGGAGCCGCACCTGAGAAGGTTAAAACTCGCAGGTATGTTGGAGACGCTGGAAATCCGAAACCAGCAGGCCATTGAATCCCAGATCGGTTATATGGATTTCCTGGGCCAGTTGCTGTTGGATGAGCTGGAGCGCCGCCAAGTGGGCCAACTCCAAAGAAGGCTGAAAAAGGCGGGCTTCTCAACCCATATGACTCTAACGGGGTTCGATTTCGCCTTCAACCCGGCCATCAACCGGCAACAAATCCTGGATTTGGGTACTTGTTCTTTCGTGGAGCGAAAAGAGAACCTATTTTTCATCGGTCCCTCAGGTGTGGGCAAAACCCATTTGGCCTGCGCTTTGGCCCATGAAGTCTGCCGCAAGGGTTATGAGGTACTCTTTATCAAGACCTCGCATGCGGCCCAACGATTAGCGGCCTCGCGCGGGGACGGTACCTGGGAAAACCGATTCGCATCCTTCCTGAAACCCGACCTCTTGATCCTGGACGACTGGGGTCTCAAGCCCTTCGACACCAAGGTCGCCGAGGATTTTTACGACATCATCTGTGAGCGTTATGAAAAGGGCTCCTTGATTTTTACCACCAACCGCAGTCTGCGGGAGTGGCCGGAGCTTTTCGGCGACGCCCTCCTAGCCTCGGCTGCCATGGACCGCCTGGTCCACCATGCCACTGCCGTCGTCATTCAGGGCCCTTCCTTTCGGACCCGTTCCATGCGCGAAGAAATGAAAAAAGAACACAGCAGGGAAAAAGAGGCAAAACTATGAGAAACCCATCGTTCGATGCTGTCTTATTCGTGCAATCTTGCGCCTATTGGTTACGGGATTTGCGCGGGACTTCGTATCATCCAATGTTGGGGAAGCAAAACGCATCTTGTGAAAGGAGTTTGATGGGTCTAAATTAATCTAAAAAAGAGGCCCCGCAAGGCAGGGGTCGAAGTCCCCGAAACAGGCACCCCTCGAAGTGCCCAAAAGAGGGGGGGCAAAGTAGGCGGCCAGGGGGGTTAAAGTGGCTGGCCAGTGACAGTTCCAGGATTCCCGGGTTCCAAGGTTCCAAGATTCCCGGATTCCTGTGGTTCCAAGCCAGTTCCAAGGTTCCAGTATTCTCGAATTCCCGCGGTTCCAGGCAGTTCCAAAGTTCCAAGATTTCCGGATTCTTGTGGTTCCAAGCCAGTTCCAGAGGTTCCCGGGAACAACGGGACTTAAGCCGGGAACAAGCCGAGATAACCCGGGAACAGTTGGACTTAAGCCGGGAACAGGCTGGGATAACCCGGGAACAACGGGACTTAAGCCGGGAACAAGCCGAGATAACCCGGGAACAGTTGGACTTAAGCCGGGAACAGGCTGGGATAACCCGGGAACAGCGGGACTTAAGCCGGGAACAAGCCGAGATAACCCGGGAACAGTTGGACTTAAGCCGGGAACAGGCTGGGATAACCCGGGAACAGCGGGACTTAAGCCGGGAACAAGCCGAGATAACCCGGGAACAGTTGGACTTAACCCGGGAACAGGCTGAGATACCCCTATGCTGAGCCATCAAGGCGAAGCATGAGATTTGGGTGTGTTGGCGCCAGGATAATGGGCGCCAATAACCCGGGAACAGGCCAGGATAACCTGGTTACAGGGGATAACCCGCCCACATCCCTGCTGGCAACTGTCGGCATGAGGGGATAACCCGCTCACATTTCCGCCGACACCCATCCGTAAGCCGAGATATTCCGCCGGAAAACCTGGTTCACTATGGACAGAAATCCCTAAAACCCCGAAACCTTCACTTTCGCAAATTGGGATTCCGGTAAAAGAAAAAGAGGCTTGGGGAATAACCCTGGGAACGGTCCATCTCAGCCCGGACCTGATCCGCGGTCTGAAGGAAGCGGTTAGTGGAATCCTCAAGGCTTCCCGCCGGGACCAGGCGGATCCAGGTCAATTCATCCTGCCAATAATCGGAAGGTGTCCGGCCTGGAGGCGTTGATTTTTCGCGGAGGAAGCCCAGGAACTCGGAAAGGGAGTAACCCTTATTGAGGCAGACGCGGGTGAAAATCCCCTGGGGCCAAAGGACAAAATCCAGGAGAACATAATTCCCCTGGATTTCCCACCGAAGCAGGGTTTCAACCAGCCGATGGGCATTGAGAAGTTCTTTTAAGGGCGCGGCGGAACCGGCGGTCTTGAGGGAAACCTCGAAGACAGGGTTGCCGATGGGGTGGGAGCCATAGGGAAGCGGGGCCTCCCGAACCAACGCGGATGAGGCTAATAAGGGCATAAGGAACCTCCAGATATAAATAGCTGATCATTCAAAAGTTAAAGTGAGAAATGAATGGGTTTTTATGGGTATTTCGGTAATTGCCTAAAACCGAAAAATTCCGGTTTTAATTCACCTCGGGCTGAAGACCCCGACCACCTTGCCGATGATCCTGAAATCCTCCCCCTCGGAAATCTCGATGGGGTCGTACTTGGCGTTGGCCGGTTCCAGGAAGATTTTGGAGGATGTTTTCCTGAAGGTTTTCACCGTGGCCTCGCCCTCCAGAAGCGCCACCACGACGTCGCCAGGGGAGGCGTGGGTGGTCTGCTGGACGATGACCTTGTCGCCCGGCAGGATATGCGCGTCCAGCATGGAATCCCCCTTAACGGTCAAGGCGAACAGGCTCCGCCCTCCCCGCGCCATAGCGGGATCGACCACCAAAGTCCCCTCGCGGTTTTCCTCGGCTAAAATCGGCAATCCGGCCGCGACTTTCCCCAAAATGGGAATGGATATCCCAGGGGAGGAATTACCAGGAAGGCTCAACCCCCGGGCCATGCGGTCCTCCCGCTCCAGGTAGCCCTTCTCCTCCAGAGCCAGCAGATGCTTGCGCGCGCTTTGGGGGGAGTTCCACTTGAAATGCCTCATGACTTCCCGCACCGTGGGCGGGCGGTTGAACTGCGTCAGGTAGCTCTGGACGTACTGAAGCACTTTGCGCTGGATGTCGGTGAGGGTTTTCTCCGATGACGCCATGATTTCTTCCTCCTGGAATTTTAGCTGGAAAAGAATACGAGTGTATGCTAGTATACTCCTGTATCCTTCGTCAAGGAAAAAAAGGAGTTAAAACATGAAAAATCTAACGGCAAATCAGCCCTTCCTGGAAATCGGTCCAATCGAACAGGCGCCGAAACCCTACGAAAGAGGGGCGGACAGCGCCCCGGAAGGGAATGAACCCGAGCAGGGAGTTCCCTCCATTCGCTTGGAAGAACTTCCCTCTTATCTGGGGCACCGCAGGCGGTTGAAGGAAAAATACGCCTCCTCAGGGGCGAACGCCCTCAAGGACTACGAGCTCCTGGAACTCCTGCTTTCCTTTTCCATCCCGCACCGCGACACCAAACCCTACGCGAAAAAACTGCTGTCGGTTTTCAAGAACGTGAGGAGCGTTTTGGAGGCCGACCTGAACAGCTTGCGGGTGCTGGGGGAACTGCCCCCGCAAAGCGCCCTGCAATTGAAGGCGGTGGGGGACCTGGGAAGGCTGGCCCGTTCGGAAGAGTTCAAACGGGGACGGGTGATCGCCGGCCCCGAGGACGTCGTGTCCTTCCTGCGGGAGCAGATCGGGAGCAGGCCCCGCGAGGTTTTCGCGGCGGTTTTCCTGGACCACCGCAACCACCTTCTTTCCTTTGACGCGCTCCAGGAGGGAACCGTGGACCATACCGCCGTGTACCCCCGCGAGATCCTGAAACGCGCCTTGGACCTCCACGCGACGGGCCTGATCCTGGCCCACAACCATCCCGGCGGAAGCCTGGAGCCCTCCGAGGGAGACCAGCAGTTGACCCGCCAGGTTGCCACCGCAGCCAGGGCCATGGGGGTCACCGTTCACGACCACCTCATCCTGACCGCCGAGGGGCATTTCTCCTTCAGGCAAACTGGGTTGCTGGCTTGATTCATCGGGGATTTTGAAGGGGAGATTTATGAACCTTAAAAAAGAACTTAGCGTAATTTTAACCTTGACCCAATCATATTTTTTGGAAAAGGGCAGTTGGCCCGGCCAAGCGGCGGAGCTTCAAGCCTTCGCGGGGCAATTAGGGCGGCCGCTGGATTTCTCGGGGTTTCATAGGCTGAGGTTCGAGAAAAACGCGCCGGAAGAACTGGTTTTGGAATATTGGCTCTCGCCAAAAGGATGGGATTTCTCCCCCAGGGGGAGGGTGATCTTGACCGCGCGGGCGGAAGGATTTCAGACCTGCGCCGATGTGCCTATTAAAATTATCCACCAAAAACTTCCGCCGGAAAAAATCGAAGTCAGAAGTTTTTGTTCAGTTTGGGAACCTGCTGGGATTTCTAAATAAAAAAAAAACAGGATTAAAGCAACAGAGATTCATTCCTTAAAGATGAAATGCAAAGACCTTTCTTAGCCACGGATGCGCCGATCATCCATAAAAACAGATTGAGATCGGTGCGATACCAGCCTCCATAAAAGTTTAATGGAAGGCTGGCATGCATGGGATTCATGGGATTAAAAGAAACACAGGAAAGAGACAAGGTTGTCCCAACTCATCCTGGAGATGGGCAGGGCTTGGGAACAATAGAAGTTATGGCATAGTCTGTGGGTACCAAAGAAATTTATTCTTTTTCTTCAGCCTATCCATGTGTATCCCCTGAATCCGTGGCAAAAGAATTTTTGGGGGTTGTACAGAAAGAAATGGTTATTCGCTATTGGGTTTTAAGGCTTAGGCGGGGCGTCTTCCTTTTTCTCGTCGAAATGCATGCCGATGATGTTGGCGCCGGCGTCCACGTAGATCACCTCGCCCGTCACGCCCGAGGCCAGGTCGCTGGCCAGGTACAGGGCGGTCTTGCCCACTTCCTCCTGGGTGACGTTGCGCTTCAGCGGGGTCAATCCCTCGGAGGTCTTCAGCATGGTCTTGAACCCCCCCACGCCGGAGGCGGCCAGGGTCTTGATGGCCCCGGCGGAAATGGCGTTGACCCTGATTCCGCGGGGCCCCAAATCGCTGGCCAGGTAGCGAACCGAGCTTTCCAGGGCGGCCTTGGCCACTCCCATGACGTTGTAATTGGGGATGACCTTTTCGGAGCCGTAATAAGTGAGGGTGATGATATTCCCGCCCGCGCCCATCAGGGGAAGGGCGGGGCGGGTGATGGCGATCAGGCTGTAGGCCGAAATGTCGAGCGCGAGATGGAAGCCCGCGCGGCTGGTGTTGGAAAAGGCGCCGGAGAGCTCGTCCTTATTGGCGAAAGCCACGCAATGCACCAGGATGTCGAGTTTTCCCCAGGTTTTCTCCACCTCCCGGTAGAGGGCCTGGATCTGGTCGTCCTTGGAGACGTCGCAGGGAAGAATCAGTTTCGCTCCGGCGGACTCCGCCAGGGGACGGACCCTTTTTTCAAGCGCCTCCCCCAGGAAATTGAAGCCCAGTTCGGCCCCTTCCTGGTGGAAGGCCTGGGCGATGCCCCAGGCGATCGACCTGTCGTTGGCCACGCCGAATATGAAAGCTTTCTTTCCGCTTAACAAACCCATTTAATATTTCTCCCCATTTGATGGTCAACTATAAGGAGGGTTTCGAGCAAAATCACCCCCGCCGGACAGGCCCACTAAATTAGCCGTTTTCCTCCGGGGTTTAAAGACCAAAAAGGAATAACGGGTTTCCTTTGGTAATTACCGAAATCCCTGGGAAATGGGTTAATACCTCCGGCTTGGAAAAATTCTGGGGCTCATTTGATGAATCATTCCAATCGCGTGGTTCCAAAAGCCTCCATCGGTACGACTTCCTCATCCTTTTGGCCGGGCGGGGTCCAATAAAAAGCCAAATGATCCGGGCGGTCCGGCGCGTCGATCACAATCGAATGGGGGCCTTTTTCAAGGTGAAGATCGACGCCAGGGCCCTCTTCCTTGCAGAGGTAATTTTTTCCATCCAGGGTCAAGGTGACGCCGGAAGGGGATTCGAACCGCAGGCGGTACAATCCGGAAACACGCGCGGTCAATTCGCCTATCCACCTCACGGAGCCGGCGTTTTCCAGGCCCCCCTGGGAAAGGAAGGGGAAACTGTAGCCGTAGTCATAATCGAGGACTTGTTCCCAATTGGAAAATTTGGCGGGTAGAAGCTTGTAGCCGGAAAGATCGCGGATGGCGAGAAGGCCGTGGTTTAAGGGGAGAGTCGTCAGGTTTTCCGGGCCCAAGGCTGTTTTATGGCCGTCGGGCCCGAGGAGAGTGATTAAAAGAAGGGGTTTTCCACGCGGAGCCCTCACCCGCGCGAGTATTCCATAGAAACCCGGCGACGCGCTGAACTCCCCGCCCGGCTGGATATTTTTTTCACCGATCCGGACAGAGGCTTGGGTGTTTCCGGAGATTTCCAAGGAATAATCCCCATTCAAGGGAAGATAGACGCATCCCTGGAAATCAGCCAGAAAGGGGCCCTCCGGCAGGCTGTTAGGGAATAATCCCGCCTGGACTTTTTTTCCGGAGGGTTTGTAAGTGGCGGAAAGTCCCCGGACCCGGTTGAGGACCCCGGCGGAAACGTCATAAAAATAGCAGGCCGGGTGCCCGCCGGGGTCCGCGAGGGATTCCATCCTGCAATCCGGGAACAAGCGGGGGATCAAGGAACGGATTCCCTGCCACTGGGATTCCAAGGCATATTCCACGTTTTTTGAAGGATCGGCTGGGAGAGGGGGCATGCGGTCCATGCTGTCGAAGGATTTGTAGCTGTCCCTGTGGGGATAGGCGAGAAAAAGGACCGTGGCGTTTTCCTTGCACCGGTTGGTCACCTCGAATTCGGTACCGGCGCCTTTTTCCAGTATTCTCCGGCCGATCACAGTGGGAACGGGGTCCCACCAATACCAGCATTCCGGGTCGCCCATTTGAAGGGTGAAATAGGCGTGAAAGTTGGAATAGGCCGCCAGACAAAGCGGGAGACCCGCCATAAAAAACGCGGCCAGGACTCTGCGGGGCTTGGGGAGGGAAGGAATCCCTTCCAGGAGGCGATCCAGGGGGGCCGCCGCGGCGAGGGCAACGAAGGGAACCATGCCGTTCAACCTGAGGGCATGGGGCATGTATAAGGAGAGGACTCCCGGAAGGCTCAAAACCGCGAGGCCCGACAGCGCGTAAAAATTCTCCCGCTTTTTCCAGGACCGAAGCAGGAAGAACAGCCCCAGAACGAACAATACCCCCGTCATGGGGTCCAGCATGGGAGCCTCGTGGAAATTGTGACGCTGGTTGAGGTCCCCTTTCCAATTGAACATGAGAGCGAGGCTAACCAGGCTCTCCCACAAGGGCTTCAGGGTGAAGGGCATCCACATGACATTGAACAGGGAAACCTCTCCCATGCGCTGGCCCAAACCGCCTTTCGCCCAGCCGTAAATGAACAGGGGAGCCGAAACCGCCAGGAACAGGAGGGCCATTCCGGCGAAGGGAAGCTTGAGTCCGGTTTTGTCCTTGCGGTTGAGAAACTCATAAAGCATATAAACCAACATAAGCGCGGGAAAGGCGTCGTAAGCCTCGTAGTAATACATGCCCAAACCCAAAAGAAATCCCGATGTTAAGAAGGCCCATCTCTTTTCCGTTCGGAGGCCGTACAGGAAAAAAAAGAGGCTGGAGAACATGAAAAAATAATCATGGATGGCGAAATGCCCCCAACGGCTCAGGTTCACGTGCCAGCGCATGACGCCCAGGATGAAAAAGGCCAGGAGGGCCTTCCGGGGGCCGGCCAGTTCCCTGAAGGACCAATAAACGAAGGGAAGGGCCGCGAGGGAAACCAGGACGAAAAACACCTTTGAGGAGAGCTCACCCGGTCCGGCGAGAGTGAACCAGGCGGCCAGTTCGTAAAGAAAGAGTGCCGGGGCCTTCAACAAGTCCTGATCGAAGAGGGGGCGGTACCCCTCGCGGAGGATGCGAAGCGCCGAGTAACCCTGGTATCCCTGGTCGAGGAAAAGCCCCGGGGGAAAGTCCCGGAGCCTCCAGAACCTCATGAAAACCGAAACCGCGAGAATCAGGGAAAACCAGCCCCATTCCGTCCGGGAACTCAGCTCCCGGGAGTGGGTTCGCGGCGCCTCGAAAGGTTTCGCGGAGCGCAGGAAGATGAAAACGGCGGCGGCAAAGATCACCAAGCCGACCGCGAGGGTCTCGGGAGATTTTTCCAATCCCATCCACCCCTGGCCCAATAGTCCCAGGACCATGGCGGAAAAAATCCATTTCGGGGACCCCTTCACCGGCTGGAAAAAAGCCGGCAGGAAAAAATGATCGCGGTTCCGGCCCATAGCGCCTTCCATACCTGAAGATGAGTTAAGAGAACCCATTGTCCCAAGGGTTGGCCGGATTCCGAAGAAAAAAAGACAAAACAATATCTAGCCACAGATATATGGGATTGAATTAAGGAAAGAAAAAACAAGGAATAATCATAGGCCAAACTAAAATAAAACGTTGAGGATAAACTACCAAACGAAAAAGATTTTAGCCACGGATGCGCCGATCATTTGTAAAAACAGATTGAGATCGGTGCGATACCAGCCTCCATAAAAGTTTAATGGAAGGCTGGCATGCAGGGGATTCATGGGATAAAAGCGAAACCCTAAAAAATCCATCCAACGGAAAATTATTTTTTCGTCCATTCTTCCCGCGCGGAAATCCGTCTAAAAATTCGAAACATAATTCGGGTTATTACTCCCCAAATTTTCAGCAATGGGGGTTCACCCGTTTCGGTTAGCCGCTAAAAATTCATACCCGTCCAATAGCCTTTAATTCTCGCCTTTTAGGTATTTCTGAAGATACATGAGAGGATATAATCAGCCAATGAAACCTATTTCATTTGACGGCCACACGCGCTCAAGGATGGCTTTGCGGGGGGCCAGTGAAGATGAAGCAGTGACAGCTATACGGGAGGCTAAGTGGGAAGGAGCTAAGAAAAACCGGCTTCAATGCAAGAAAAGCTTCCCCTATGGGAAACAGTGGAACGAAAAGACGTATAATACAAAGCAGGTAAAGGTCATTTTTGAGGAATTGGAAAACGAAATTATAGTGGACACTGTTTACGTTTTCTACTTTTAAGGGGGGCATAAATGAAAGTCACATACAACAAACAAACGGACGTGCTGTACATCGGCTTCCAGGATACGACTGTCACCACCAAGGAATTGGAGGACGGACTGGCCGTTGATTACGCCCAGGATGGAACCGTGGCCGGGATTGAATTATTAGACGCCCAAGACCATATAGGGCATTTGGACGAGGTGTTGAAGAAGGTAGTGTTGGAACAAGTTACAGTAGCGATGGCATAATAACCCTAAGCTAAAGACATGGTGGTAAAAGCTATGCCACCTCTTCCCCCGCCTTGGTTGCTCCCCTTGAAATCTTCTCTCTGAGGACCACTTTCAAAATATCTCCAAAGTAGGCCGGTTGTTCAGATGTCATTCCTAGAAACGACCCAAAGCTTTTCCCTACACTGAGGTGCGGAGGGACGTCCCTTGACAACTGTAAGGCCAAAAGGGTTTTACGGAGAGTGGGCCAAGAGCGCGGATGTTACCGAAGTTTTAATTGGACAACCTGTAATGAATCCGGCCGAGGGGTTTGTTTTTATTGGGGGCTCTTGTATGATTTTTAACCAGTTCCATACGAATCCGGGGGGTGTCCATGATCAGGCATATCGTCATGTGGAAGCTGAAAGAACAGGCTGAGGGCGCCTCCAAGGGGGAGAACTTCCTGAAACTCCGGGACATGCTGGAAGCCCTGCGGGGCTTCATCCCGCAAATCGTCGAGCTGGAAGTGGAGTTCCAGATGGAGGCGTCCGGCGCGAATTACGACGTGGTTTTGGTTTCGGCCTTCCAGGACAAGGACGGCCTGGCCCGGTACCGGAACCATCCCGAGCACCAGAAGGTGGTCGCGTTCGTCCAGAGGGTCACGGAAGCGCGCGCGGCGGTGGATTACGAGACGAACTAAAAAGAAATTTAACCACGGATGCAGGGGATACATGGGATGGACAAAGGCAAAAAACCGACTAAACAGATAGTTTGAACAGGACAAGACTTTTAAGAAAAGGATCAGGAACAATAATTAGGATAAACTGTAAAAGAAAAGGGCAATTAGCCACGGATGTACCGATTCACCATAAAGCAGTTAAGGAAATCGGCACGATACCGACCTCCATAACAGTTTTATGGAAGGAAACGGCTTTGCCGTTTCAGGGGGCATGCAGGGGATGCGTAGGATAAAATAAAGAAAAAAACCTTTTAAGGTAAAAAAAGATAAAACATTTGTGGGAACAACGAAGTGGCCAAATTTTCAGAGAGATTATGAGATGGATATAAAACAGGAAAATTCTTCCAATCAGACATTCGCTTTTAATGATATTACCGAGAAAATCATCGGCTGCGCCTTTACGGTCATGAACACCTTGGAAGCGGTTTTTTGGAAAAAGTTTATGAGAACGCTTTGGCTGTGGAGTTGCGGCATAGCGGCTTAAAAGCGGTACAGCAAAGACCCATTGAAGTCAAATACCGCGACGTATTGGTTGGGGAATATGTCGCTGATTTGCTGGTGGAAGAAAAGGTTCTAGTGGAATTGAAAGCTGTTCAAGCTTTGGATAATGTGCATTACGCACAGTGCCTGAACTACCTCAAAGCGACGGGTTTAGAGGTTTGCCTGCTTCTGAATTTCGGGAAGCCGGAACTTCAATTCAGGAGGATTTCCGCGCGGGAAGAATGGACGAAAAAATAATTTTCCGTTGGATGGATTTTTTAGGGTTTCGCTTTTATCCCATGAATCCCCTGCATGCCAGGCCGGGCCTTTTAATGGATGGCCCGGCACACCAGAAGCGCGCCTCGGTTTGAACCTTCGACGCATGGGCCTTCCATTGAGCTTTAATGGAGGCTGGTATCGCACCGATCTCAATCTGTTTTTACAAATGATCGGCGCATCCGTGGCGAAAAAGGTTTTTGCGTTTTTAAGTTTTCATAAATACAGTTATTCGAGAAATAGAGGACTCTAATGCCAAAAAGATCAATTCCTAAAAAAAAAATCAGTGGCGTTGTTTCCGGGAAACTTAAGATCGCGACGTTCAACGCCAATTCCCTGAGGGCCAGGCTGGATATCGTGCTCAACTGGCTGAAAAAGGAAAAGCCCGACGTCCTGGCTGTTCAGGAAACGAAAGTCCAGGACCACGAGTTCCCGAGGGAGCCCCTGGAATCGGCGGGATGGAACGTGGTTTTCCGGGGGCAAAAAAGCTACAACGGCGTGGCTTTCATTTCCAAGAAACCCGTGAGCCTCGTGACGGACCGGCTTTATCCCGGCGAAGCCGAGGAGCAGGCCCGCTTCCTGGCGGGCGAGTACGAAGGTGTGCTTCTCGTCAACACCTACGTCCCGCAGGGCTTTGAGATCGAGTCCGAGAAGTACCGTTACAAGCTCAAATTCCTGGCGGACCTGAAAAAATATTTTCAAAAAGAGGTTCCCTTGGGCCGGCCGGCCCTTTGGATGGGGGACCTGAACGTGGCTCCGGAGGAAATCGACTTGAACAATCCCCAGGGGAACCGCGACCATCCCTGCTTCCACATCGACGCGCGAAACGCTTTGAAGGAATGCGCGGAAGGGAAATGGACTGACTTGTTCAGGGAAAAAGAGAAGGGGCCGGGACACTACACCTTTTGGGATTTCCGCCAGCCCGGCACCTTCAAGCGGAACCTCGGATGGAGGATCGACCATATCCTGGGAACCCCGCCCATGGTAAAGCGCCTCCAAAAAATTTGGATCGACACCAAGCCCCGGGGCCTGGAAAAACCCTCGGACCACACCTTTTTGATCGGTGAGTTTTCTAGTTGAGATAAGGAAAATGTTTTGGGTTCAGCCTCTTGAGAAACGATTTAGAGGTGTAATAAAATTCATAAATGAGGGTAGAAATTTAAATGAGAGAAAAAAACTCCCGCCAATCTAGCCATTGATTACCGGTCAAATCCGGAAGCGGGAAATAGGGACGCCAAGTATCATTACGAAACCGGGCGTAAAAGGTCATGAAAACGGAGTGATTTTCTTGACTCGATTTGGCATTCAGGCCATGAGCTATACGCATGGGTTGGAAAGAGCGGGGGTACCATTACTGGGGGCGAAAGAAAGACGTTTTACTAAATATAGGTTGAACGTTAATTGACTCTTCTTACCTTTAAGGAGATAATAACGATGAAAGCAGTTCTCAAAACAGCATCCATTCCTGGGGTTGCCGCTCCAAAGAATCAGAACTTTCCTGTTAAAATAACCCCAATGCCCGTTATTTAAGGAGCGACAGCAATGAGTCCACGTCGGCGCACATCCCCTTCTTTTCACCCCTTGAGCGAGGCTTTCTGGGGTTTCTTCGGGGTTTCCGGCTCTTCGCGGAATAAGAATTCATCCTCCCTTTTTAGCCGTTTCTTCCAAACCCTCGGAAAACGCGAAGGTTCCGCCCTGGTCATGGCCGCTATTTTCATGGTGGTGGCCACCATGCTGATCACCATCGCTTTCAAGATGGTCGCAAATTCCGCGCGGTCGTCCAAGGAAAGCGCCCTCTACGTGGGCGAGGCGGAAAACGTGGCCAGGGCCGGTCTCGTGGACGCCCTCGGCTGGTACGCGCGCCAGCAGGCCAACGGGGGAGTCGTGGCAGGCGCGGCCAATAACACCGCCACCTTCGGACAAATCGCGACCCCCCTTCCCGGCTTCTCCAACGTGGACCAGGCTTTCAACCCCCAAAACAACACGGCCAACTCCCAGCTATCCGACACCATCGACGCATCCATCGGCCTCGTGAAGGAATACCCCCTCGATGATCCTGTGACAGCAAAAGCTCTTTATTGGGGAAGGTACGAGGTTGTGAGACAACAAGCGACGCCCATTCCCAACGCTGTCCAGGATGTCACCGGAAAAAGGTCCACAAACTTCATCAACGGGGATGGGTTTGTCTGGAACATCGTGGCCAACGGCTACGTTTACAAGAGACTGGATAAAACCGTGAACTCTGTCACGGGATTGTTTTCCGTGCCCATGACGACAGCCCCCAATTCACTCGTGGCGCAAGCCGTCTTCAGCACCGAACTCCGGAAATTAAGCCTCGTGATGCCGGACCCGATCCCGGGGGACGGCAACTCCGCGGGGCTCTATGTCCACAGCATCCACGGCCAGGTGACCCTCAGCAGCAACCAAACCATGTTGTACGGGGCCGTTTCCCAGATCGGCACTTTCGCCGCCATGGGCATGACGAGTCCACAATAAATAAGTCTCCTTGAAACAAAAGGAGGGAAAATGAAACGGACGAACAATTTGAAATTAATGAAACGAAATTTTAACCAACAAATCAGGGTCTCCCGACCTATTGCCAGCCTAAGGTGTGTCGGGGGGATGCTGGGTTTTTTGCTGGTTCTAACCACTACTCAAAACGCTTTTGCTAACCTGACTGCGGATAATTTTCCCGGGCCTGGATTAAATGCGGTTTGGACCGCGATCGACATCGGCGACGCGACAAACCCTGGTGGAAGCCAGGCCATTAACGGCGGGGCACTTTCCATTGTTGCGAGCGGAACCGATATTTATAACGCGGCTGATGACTTCAGGTTCATCTATCAGACCACCAGCTGTGACTTTGACGTGAGGCTGACGGTCAATAAGGTTCCGACGAATAACAACGCGTCGAAAGCGGGGCTCATGGTCAGGGCTTCCACGGCGGACAACGACCTTTTCTTCTCAGCGGACGCGACGAAATCCAACAATTATGAATCGGGGTATAGGGCCACCATCGGGGCGAACGCGGCCTATGCCTCCCCTTTCGGTACTTTTACCAACGGGTCCAACGGTTATGTCAGGATCACAAAAGCAGGGAATACCCTGACCAGCTACTACTCCACCGACGACACGATTTGGAACCAAATGACCCAACAGACCATCGTATTCGGCTCCTCTTTCTTGGTTGGAATCCTTGCCTGTTCCCACCAAGCAGGTGTTACGGGATACTCTTTGGTGGATAGTTTCGTGGTGAATACCGGAGCCACCTGCGCGACCAACACCCCGACTCAAACCCCCACCAAAACCATTACCGATACTTTTACTAACACCTATACCTATACCCAAACATTTACTCCAACAAATACTACCACCGTCACCCCGACCTGGGACACCGGCTGTACGGGTTTGTATATCAGCGTACCGACCACTCTTTGCGGCCCGGCTGGTATCGCCTTGAACATACCCATTACCTTCACGAACTTGGCGAATTCCTGCGGGTATGGGCTGGGGGTTTATTATGTGGTGGGTTTTCAAGACATCAACGGCAACAGTATCACTTGGTATGGGAACGGGTTTGGCGAAACCTGCAATGGCTTTAATCGATTCAATAATTACTGGTCACAGCCCGGAAGCGGAACCTTTAACGTGACCAATTCTCTTTTGGTTCCCGCCGGAGCGGCAACTATCGTGGTCTTGGCGAAGAATTATTGCGACAACAACACTAATAATTCACCCTACTGCGACGATTCCCACTGCACCTTGGAGGCGGATTTTCCCATCAACGTGCCATGTCCGCAGAGCCCCACGGCCACACCGACAGTGACGTGGACTCCGACTAAAACCATATCGCCCACACCCACCGCCACGAATCTACACGGGTATACCAGCACCCCAACACCGTCCCCGACGTCCACCGGCGGCTCAGGGGCCACTAATACTCCTACTGAAACCTGGACTCCCACGATCACTTCGACTCCCACCCTCACTCCCACCATCACGAATACCCCGACCATCACCAATACTCCCGCCCCGCCCACCGCGACTCCCACGCTCCAATGCAATCTCCCGGTTGGGGCCACTACCGGGGTCAATCTCCAGGGAAATGTTATTTGTTATTCGACAGGGGACAACACCCTGACCGACTCGAGCGTTTTCGGCATGTCCCTGGGGGACGTCAAGAACATGGCGGATTACGTGGGTGACCCCTCCGCGACCATGATCATCACGAGCAACTGGAAGCTTTCCTATTTTGATGGAAGCGTCACCTACGGGCCGGGAAACGCCTCCCCCTACGACCAGCTCGGGAGAAGCGACAGTACGGTGAGGACCGGGGCTTATGGGGTGTTGGTGGTCAACGGCGATTTGGTCCTTCAGGCCGGGAATAACAGCATCCTTCCCAGCCATTGGGGGGGCGTCCTTTTCGTGACGGGCAACCTGACGGTGGGAGCCGGATGCGAGATCGACGGCGCGGTTATCATGGGACAGCCTTACTATACCGGGGATGGCCGGGCCGCCGCGCCAGGTTCGGTCAATCTCAGTGGAAGCAACGGCAACTACGGGTCCATTTATTACAGCCCGAGCCTGGTCGCGCAAGCCCAGAAAATCGTGGGGATATACCACGAAGACATCAGCCAGAGGAAGAACCTGCTGGCCATCCCCAATTTGTAAATGGGGGATGATTGGGGGAAAAACAAATGAGAGCGAAACTTAACCAAAAAGGTTTCTCCCTGGTTGAATTAATGATTGCCTCCGCTATCTTGGCGGCTTTGGCCTCCTCCGTCATCCTGGCCCGCTCCTTCGTGGCCAAGCAGACGGTTCGGACTATCGACCGCGCCTTCGCTACCCAAAAAGCCATCCAGATGTTCGAGGAACTCAAGTCCCTGGTCAGCGGCAAGGAAACCGGCATCTCAATCCTCGACAATTACACCGACGGGTCGTTGTACAACTTCGTCCTTACCACCGACAAGAACGTGGATGTGAAGGCCCCCCTCGTTCCCAACCCGGGGGATTCCCTGAGCGGCAATTTCAAAAGCAACGGCCATTGGCGTTATATGCGCCAGGTGGAGGTCAACCACGTGGCCAACGACTCCTATACCCGCCAGGTTTTCGTGACGCTCTGGCGTTACGCCTCGGACCGGGACCCCAACGATCCCGGGGAAATGCTGGCGCAGGTGGGAGGACAGTTGAGGACCATCTCCTCCCTGGTACCCCCGACCCAGGTCTTTGATATCTACGTGCTGGGCATCAACAATATCCCGGCCTGGTGGACCCAGGAGCCTATCCTCTACAAGACCTTCCAGAACATCATTTCGGACATGCAGGGAAGGAACCCCGGCCTCCAGATCCGCCCGCATTTCATCACCCGGTCCTCCTACGGGAGGGATACCCAGTATGTTCCTTACATCAACAACGCTCTTTCCACGGATCTAGCAGCGACCTCCGGCGGGGTTCTTCCCTATGTTTATTTTTACCCAGGCACCACCCATGAGGACAATGTGGCGCCGGATAACGGTTCCCTTAACCAATTTTTCGACCCATCTTCCGTGGGTGTGCAGGTGACCGGGAATTTCAACGTGGACGGGGCTGCTTACTACACTAGCGGCCAGTTCAGCGGCTGTCCCGTTTATCCAGCGGCGGACAAGGACAATAATTCCCTGCGATATCCCGATGAACTGCTCATGTACCAAGCCGTCACCCAGGCGGCCGCCAATTCCAGCCAGGTCATTCCCGCCGCGGACTCGGTCACGGAGATCAGCGAGCGCATGTTGATCGAGGGAATGCTTTCCCAGCCTGCGTCTTTCGAGAACGCCCTCATCGTCAACCTGCATGGGGAACTGCTGCCCCTCCCGCCCATGCGCAATTACTCGGACGCCGCCAAGATTCCTGGAACCACCCCGTATGAGCGCGTGGTGACCCATCCGGAGCTGCTTTACTACCCTACCGGAAGCACTACAACGCAGGTGAAATTGAGGGTCTATGCCTATTACGATGGGTTGGATAATCCCCCGCCGGGAGGAACCCTGCCGGCGGAGGGCTCCGAAGTCCCCGCCATCAGCCTGTTCCTGCCGGATGTGGCCCTCGCCAGCACGGACGTAACTGCGACGGCCATCATCGGCTCCAGCGCCTCCACCTACGTTTACTGCCCCATGAATGCTTCCGCCGGCACTCCGGTCGGGGGAACCGTCACCAACACCGACGCGGGCAACGCGGTTTCCTGGTGCCTCCAGAATCCGGTCCCCACCGCGGGCGTGACCCAGACCCTCATCACCCTCTACAACACCCGCTTGCGCTGTCCACCTGGCTTGCATAACACCGGGCTTCCCGCCGCGACCTACTTATATGGGACCGAGTACATCCCTTGCAGTCCCGAAATGACAGCCATCAATGCCACCACGCAATTCACGGCGCAAGACCTGACCTATTCCAATGCCACCGCCGCCAAGAACACAGCCCGGTGGATCATCTCCCTGAATATGCCCGTAACCTCCACCTATACCGCCCCCGCCACCGACGGCACCCTCGCCAGCGGCATTTACGGCCAGGTGGCCACCCAATTCGTCGGCCAGCACGTCATCGAGACCCGGATCGGCAACGCGGTCACAGCCTCCAGCTTTCCCAACCTTTCCCGGACCTACGTTTGGGTGGGCAACGGCTATCCTCCTCCCTATACCGAGCGTTACCAGTTCCTGGGTGATCCCCGCCATGAGCCCTACCTGGACTGCAAGGTCGGGGGGCTTACCGGAGGAACGGCCCAA
The DNA here is from genome assembly GCA_963796105.1 of candidate division FCPU426 bacterium. Lineage (GTDB taxonomy): Bacteria > Oederibacteriota > Muellerivitia > Muellerivitales > Muellerivitaceae > CAWCKJ01. Next base: position 582,219 of record CAWCKJ010000004.1, on the reverse strand, counting down.
ATGCCGGCAAGCGCCTATAACTGGTATTTCAAGGACGGCAACGCCGGTGGTACCCATGTCGGCCTGAACAATGACGGATACACGGGTTACGGCGCGGCGGGCGACATTATCGGCTGGGAGGGAGCCGCCTCCTCGGGAGGGGCCGCGCCAGGCGACGCCAATTTCGTGGATCTCCCGCGCTTTTATCAAATGGTCCGCCAGGGGCTATTGAACACCACCGCGATCTGGACCACCATGAACGGGTACAGCTACTACTATTACGGCTTTGGCGGGGAGTTCGGGGCGGACCAAATGCCGTTCTCATCCGGCATCACCATGAACACTACCCCTTACAACACCACATCGCAAACTGCCCTCTCTACTGTCGCTGAAATCATCAATTACAATTCCACGCTTACCAATATGCGCGTGATTTCCAACACGAAAGATACCTGGTATGAGAAATCCTGGCTGGGGGAGCTTTATCCCGACAGTATGTACTCGGTCTGGTCCACCAATGGCAATCTTCCCGTGGCCAACGCCACAGCCTCCACTTCCACTTTTTACCGCAAGCTTTATAGCTCGGTTCCCGTGAAGGACGCGAGCGGCAATACGAACTCCCTTAACGGCTTCGGACGGAATTTAACCAGCAGGGCTTATACCTACGGCTGTACCTCCTTTTTTGACGGCTCCTTCAACCACCAGACCAACGCCGATTCCGCCACTCTTTTAAGCTTAGGTGTCACCTGTTATCCCCTGTTCGAGTATCCCCTGGCCCAATCGGTCAGCTGTACCAGGTCCTGGGCGCTCGGCACAGCCCAGACTACCAGCGAGTGGAGCATCGCGCCTTACAGCACCCATACCACTCTTTCCATTCCCAAAGTGAGCTCCGACTCGGTAAGCAGGTTGTTTTACGATGACACGAGCTCCGCCACCTACAACGGTACTGGCGTGGTCCAACTTACCAGCAACAACCAGGTGGCTTACGTGGTGGAATCCGGCCTGGCCATTTCCCCCGACGTCGGCACGGCCGAGTTGGGCAAGACCGCCCTGGTTTTCATGTTAAGGACATACCTGGACGGCGGAACCTATACCGGGAACGCGCATATCGCCCAGATGCCGTTGGTGGAGCTTTACTGCGACAGCCCCAACTTCCAGTATAACCAGCCCGCCACGATCAACCTGGTCGTGGACGGGGCCGTCACCACGGGCAATCCCGTCACGATCTCGGGACTCAATATCATAGCGGGGCCCACCAACAACATCTGGTTCCGCTTTCCCGGATTGACCTCCAACACCGCCAATTTTTACACGGAAGAGTATCCGGGCTATCCCAACCTGAGCAACAGCACCTATAGCGAAACCAGCGGTGGAAACCCCGTCACCCTGGACCTGAATTTCGCTTATTCGAATAACGCGGGGGTCAACTGGTACTTCATGCAGGACAACGCGAAAGCAATCCAAGGGGCCTTGGATACCTCCTCGGGCCACCTTGTCTCAGCCCATGCTTTTCCAGTGACTTTCGCCTGGCCCGTCCCTTCGGGAACATTCCCCCAAGGGGATTACACCCTCATGGTGGAGGCCTACCGGGAGGGATTTCCCCTCAATTACAGCTACCACCAGATCATCATCTCCATTAACCGATAGGCGCGACATGAAAACGATGAGAACCCGTCCGATGGGGGAAAAAGGGGTGACGCTCGTCGAACTCATGTTGGTGGTGGCCCTGATCGCCATCATCACGCCCGCCATCACCCTTCTCTTCACCAGGGTCACCCAGGGAATGGCCGCCGACGAAATGCGCCTCCAGCTTCAGGCCCTGAATGAGTGGACGATGCTCCGCTTGCACGAGAGGTTCGTCGCCAGCCGGCACCTGTTCCAGCAAAATGCCTCGGGCGTATCCTTCTTGGGCCCCGTTACCACCGGCATGTCGGCCACCACTAAATCCCAATATCCCATCATGGCTGGGAGCCTGCTGGGAGTGACCCAGCCCGTCACCGGCACCGGGTCTTTCTCCCCTGTCACGGCGGTCGCGGCCAACTTCGGGAACAGCGTCTTGATGGGGGTTTACGACAGCGCCCAGACCATCGGCACTAAAGTTTATCCGGGGTCGGTCACAATTTACGGCACCGGCGTCACTTACAGTACGAACAACACGCCGGCGACCGTGGTCATCGACCTGTACCGTTTCTATTACTATTACCTAACGACCAAGAATCCCAGGCCCTTGAGGAACACTTCCTCCTACCGGCTCGTGGAATGGCAGAGCATCCAATTCGCCGATTTCAATGAGATTAGTGATATTTCCGATGGCAAGTTAAAACCCGCGGTCATCAAATGGCTGGCCACGCCGGGAAATGTCACCAGCAATATAAATCCCATGTTCAAGGACACCACTTACGCCATCACCAACGCCTGGGACCCCACCCAGCAGAACCCCAACTCGAACGCCACCACCACCGCCGCGGCTTTTTATACATTAAGCACTTCCGGCGTAGCCACTTACGTACAAACCATGAACAGCATTCCGGAAGGCGCCGTGACTTGCTTGACCAAGGTTTCCTCCGGGATCTTAAGCTCCGGTTTCCGGTACGGCATCAGCCCCAACAGCGCGAACTGGAACGGGGCACCGGCCACGGTTCCCAAATTCGCCGCGGCCAACGGCAATTTCCCGGGCGGCTTTGAGGTGGGGATCTCGGGAGCCGGGGCGGGGATGCAGGTGTTGATCCGCTCCCTATTGGCAGCCCAGGGATCCACCCCCCTCCCGGTCTGGAACGACCAATCCATCATCAGTAATGTCCGGGATACGTGGTAAGAAAAAAATAGAACTCAACTTTGGAAAATTTCGAAAGGCATGCTTTAGAAAGCTATTTCCCCGTTTGAAAAAGGGGCAGTTCGGTTTGTGGGCATTTCGGTTTCAGGGGTACATAGTGGCTCTTCCCTATGAGTTCGTTGTACATAGGGGGTTTTCCCTATGAGCGCTGTTGGATAGGGGGGTATTCGCCTTTGGCAAAGCATCAAAAATAGACTAACTCCCCCTTGTTCCCCCTCTTTCAGAGGGGGAGACTCCATATTGTTCGTGGTTCGCAGAATAAGAAAAATTGATTTTGAGTTAGGTTCTAGATTTAAAGCTAAAACGGCTTTCTTGATTAGCCCTTAAAATAGGTTTATCCTTGAGATTAAATAAATGGAAAATACCCAAACGAAAATTTCCCTGAAAAACCGCTGGTTTGTTTTCGCTTATGTATTTCTCTCTTTTTCCCTGATCAGCCTTCTTCTTTTCCCCGGCACCGCTTATTCCGCCGGTTACTCCGTTACTTATGTGGGCTCCACTTCCCCTTACGCCGGTGTGACCTATAGCACCAGCGCGGGAAGCGGCGCTGGAAACGTTCTGACCTTCAACGTCCAAGCCCAAAGCACGCCTGGCACCTTGGACGCCGCCGTGACGGACACGGTTACGGTCGGGCTCTACGACACCGGCACCGGCCTGCCGGCCGATCCATCGGCGGTCTTTGTCCCGGCCAGCGGGTCCCCCGTCACCAGCGGCACGGCGGCCTTGACCTTCGTCAATGGGATTTTGAATTTCAGCGTGACCTTGACGGCCGGCTCCAATTCCATGCAGATGAGCATCTCAGGGCCCAATATTACCTCGGGAAACACCTTTCCAGGGTCCATCGGCGTTACCACCGGGCCCGGGTATATGGTAAGAGGATTTTACCAACCTTATTATCTACAAACCCTCAGCAACAGCAATGTCGCGGCTGTTTATTCGCCCTTATCCACGCCGGTATCCACCGATCTATTACTTACCTTGCCGACGACTAATACAACATCAAGCCTTGTTGTCACGGTCACCAACGTCAATACCGACCCAGTCACCAACGCGGTTTGTTTCGCCGTGACAGGCGTGAACAGCGGATACGCCGCGGGGGGCGCGGGGGTATCGTTCAATTTATATTTCTACAAAACCGACTTAACAACAGCGCCCGTGTCTTATGAAGTGATCATGGATTACGGCAAGGCGCCCAGCGGGCCTTTGACAGACTATAATAATCCCGATTTGACTTATGACACTGTTTATCGAGGTTCCGATACTGACGTTGGTCAAAATAAACCGACACTTGAAGATAGTGTTGACTCGGTAACAGGCGCGGCACCCCAGCCCTTCATGACCAACGGACAGATCATATTGAGATCTTGGACCAGCGCTCCCGCCGGCAACACAGTCAATCTGCTATGGTCCCCGGGTGGTTATGGCTTATCTTACATAAATGTCCCCTATTCCTCCTCCAATGTCCAGCCCGTGCGGTCAGTCCTGAACCTTCCCGGTGCGGCGGCCTTTCCCAGCACGGTTTTGGACGGAGGAGCCGTGACCCTGGTGGACACCTTCCTCAACCAGTTCAACAGCCCCATAACGCAAGTCGTCTTCCTGATACCCGCCAACAGCTCGGGTGTCTCCAACTGGAGCATTACCTCGGCTTCAGACGCCTTTGGCCCCTGCAATGTCGTCAACCCCACAGGAACCACGCCAGGGACCATTATCGTTAATATGACGAGCCAACCAGTCACGACAAACCAGGCATTTCCTGTCACCCTGATCGGAACTGCCGCGGGCCAGGACGGCTCCTGGCCCATGAGCATGGTGAGCGCCCTCAACAACAACGGCAATACCGCTCCCCTGGATTCCTCGAAGGCCCTGGTTTATTCCATCGCCGCGCCCCCCGTACCGGGATCTTTCAACGCCGTCCCCGCCAATTACACCAGCACCGGAGGGGTCATCAACCTTTCCTGGAACCAGGTCACCACCGAGAATCCCCAGGGTTATCTCTTGACCCGGAACACGGTGGGGGGCGCCTTCGCGGCCTCCGTGACCCTTCCGGACGGGTCGGTTTATCCCAATGGCGTGCTCCTGCCGGCGGTCACGACGAATTTTTCCGACACCAACGCCGTTAATCTCAGCCCCACCACTTACCAGATTCTTACCTATAACACGGTGGGCGAATCCGCGTTCGCTTCCACTGGGCCCGTCACGGCTTTCGCCAATCCCGCGGCGCCGGGTCCTGTCACGGCTCTCACCGGCGGAGCCGCCGTCCAGCTTAATTGGGGCGCGCCAGCCTCGGTTTTGGGTTCCTACGCGGTCACGGGAATCCAGGTCCTGCGGTCCATCAACTCTTCCATGTCCGGCGCTTCCACGCTGGCGACCTTGGCGGGTTCCTCCACCGCCTATAACGACCCCTCGCCCTCGGCGGCGGTCACGAATTATTACGAGTTGGTCTCGCTCGACAGCCAATATCCCTCGGGCCCTTCCGACGCCCACTTGAGCGGGCCTTCCTCCCAGGCCCAAGCCGATCCGCCGGGTTATCCTCCCGCGGGCGCCGGCACGACGCTCGTCAGCGTGAGTCCCGCCACCATCGGGTTTTATTGGTCCTCTCCAGATCCCACCCTCATGCTGAACGGGCCCGCCACCGGATACCAGGTCGAGATTTCCCCCGACGGGGTCTTCGGCAGTTTCGTCACAGTGGCGGCCCTCCCTGTCACCTATGATGACACTTCCGCCACGGTAGGCCATTATTACGTTTACCAGGTCCGGGCATTCGACAATGCGGGTTTCCTATCCAACCCCTCCGCGCCGGTGACGGGTTATATCCTGCCAGCCGCGCCTGCGGGCCTGACAGCCTCTTCCTCCTCGAACGCCGTTACGCTCAATTGGGGCGCGGTCAATAACCAGGGCGTGACGAGCTACACGATTTACCAGAACAGCGTCTCAGTCGGATCAACAGGCTCCGGGAGCACCGCCTTCATCGATTCAACCGGCTTGACCGTTGGGACGAACTATGTTTTCCAGGTCTCGGCTTCCAACGCCGGCGGGGAAGGGCCCTTGTCGCTTCCCGTCACCATGTCCCTCCTGCCGAGCGCGCCCACGGGCCTGGCTGTGACCGCCACGGCTTCCGATGTGGTGACGCTCACCTGGTCCGCGCCTTCCGCCCCCGAGACCAACGTCACGGGATACAACCTCTACCGCAGTCCCAGCGCCGCCTTCGGGGTAGGCGCTACGCAGTTGGGCGCCGGGCAGGCGGGTTACAATTTCACCGACGTTACCCTGGGACCCTCCGCGGCGGGGAGCATCCTTTATTATTACGCCCAGGCCCAGAACATCGCGGGGGCCGGTCCTATTTCCCCAGCGGTAGGGGTCATGATTCCACCAAATCACCCCATTGGTATCGGGGCTTCCTCCACTTCCAGTGTCATTACGGTCATTTGGACCCTCAATCCCGCTTCGGAGAACGTGAAAGAATACTCGCTTTACCGGATCAACAACCCCCTTACGACACCCGTAACTCAATTGATATCTACGACACCGAATGGTGGGTTCAATAGCCTCTCAGACAATTCCGCATCCCAGGGCGTCAGCTACGCCTATTATGTCACCGCTACCAATTTTGGAAGCGGATTAACCATCGTGGGTGGGGAAAGCCTTCCCTCGGCGGCTGTCACTTGGGGATTGGCCCCCCAGACCCCCGCTGGCTTGGCGGTCAGCCTCCTCGACGCCCAAAATGACATGGCAGTCACCTGGCCCGCCATCGCGGACGCGAGCGTCACGGGTATTTATTCCCTTGCGGCCACCACCTCCAGCGCGTCTTCCGCCGTAACCAACGTTTTATCCAGCGCGTCTGTTTCCCTGGGTTACCCGACCCAGGCGGGGGATACAACCTATTATTACTGGCTTCAAACCTTGAACGCGTTCGGGACCAGCGCTCTCGACGGGCCCGTGAGCCAGCTCACCTATCCCTCGGCGCCCGTGTTGAACTCCGTCAACCTCCTGCCCGACGATGTCTCGGTGGCCTTGAACTGGGTCACCGTGGGAACCGGCGACGTGACCGTTTACAACATCTACCGCCAATTGAACTCCAACCAATCCATCCTGGTCCAGCCCGTGACGGTCACGGCGGGATTTGCCATGCCCATCACCTTCCAATGGCCGGTCCAAAACGGCCAGACCTATACTTTCCAGATTTCCGCCTCCAACGCCACGGGCGAGGGCCCCCGATCGGCTCCCTTGTCCATCCTGATCGGGCCTTCCTCTCCGGCCAGCTTGACCGCCCAGTCCGGCACCAGCACCAGCCAGCCTTTGGTCAGCCTGGCCTGGGCCCCCAACCCCGCCATTCAGGCCATCACAGGCTACAACATCTACCGCGCTCCCGGGCCGGTCACCGGAAGCGGACCCGCTTCCACCGCTTACACCCCTATCACCAGCGTCTCCTCCTTGGGAACCAGTTTCGTGGATGCCACAGCGGCGGACGGGACAGCCTACTATTACATGGTGGAAGCCGAGCTGGGAGGCCTCCAGAGCCCCCTGAATACCAACCTGGCCATGCCGGTCACGGCCTTCCGCCTTCCCAACGCGCCAGGTTCCCCTTCCGCGACTCCCGCGAGCAACCAGGTGGTCCTGGCCTGGTCCGACCCTGCCGCCACCACCTATCCTGTTTCCGGATACGACGTCTTCCGCGTCACATCTGCCGGTGTGACAGGAGCACCGATCACGTTCCTTCCAGCCTCGGCCGCGGGTTACACTGATAATGCCGTCACGAACGGAACAAACTACTACTATTCCTTGCAAACCGTGGACATGAAAGGAAACCTAAGCGCCCCGACGGCGCCTGTCACGGCAGAACCCCTCGTCCAGCCCGGAGCCCCTGTGAGCGTGGGAATATACGCCGGGGACACTGAAATCCAGATCACCTGGCTGCCAGGGACGGCGGGAACCCTTCCCATCGGCGGGTACCAGATTTACCAGGTCAGCGGCGGTGTGACAACGCCAGTAACCATGGTCAGTTCCACCACTACGGGTTATGTCGTCACGGGTTTGACGAACACTATCAGCTACACTTATTACCTGGTGGCGGTTGACAACTCCGGAATCACCAGTGGGCTCCATATCAGCGCCAATTCCGCGTCTGTCACGAACACTCCAAGCACGAACAATATTAACCAACCCAGCAACCTTTCGGCCACTGGCGGTGTCGCCCAGGTGGCGGTCTCCTGGACGGACGCCGCGGGTGGTGCCTCGCCAGTGACTGGCTATCAACTATATCGAAGCACGGCCCAATTCAGCGGTTATGCCGCCCTCACGATCGTGGGCCTCGGAGGATCATTCACCGATGCCCCCGTGACGAACGGGACTACTTATTATTATTACCTTGTTTCCATCGACCACCTGGGGACCTACTGCCTCAGCGGAAGCGCCACTGTCTTCGCCACGCCCGCCAGGCCGCCCAACGCCCCCGTCAGCCTGGGCGAATCCGACGGCGACAACGCGGTCACCCTGCGTTGGGTCACCAACGGCCCGCTGGACAAGGTGAACGTGCTAGAGTACTTGATCACCCGAAACTCAGCCCCCTTGACCACTGTCAACAGCGCCGTGACCGCGGCGAATATCCCGGTGACCGACGTGGACACCCCCGCCGCCGACGGTTCCACTTTCGTGTACCAGGTCTATGCCGTGAACACCAACGGAGTCACAAGCTTGAGCCCCTCGTCTCCCGTGACGGGTTATCCCTACGCCCTGGGCCCTCCCGCCGTCACCTCGACTTCCAGCAACGCGGACGTGACCCTTACCTGGTCGGCCCCGGCCACCCATTCCTTCAACATCACCGGCTACGCCATTTACCGGCGGACCGCCGCGGGAACCTACAACCTGACGGAGCCCCTTACGGTGGTGGGCTCCGGAGTTTCAATCTATGTGGACACCACCGCCTCCTTAGGCCAGCTTTACGGCTATGAGGTGGAGGCCCTGGACGCGGTGGGACACGCGGGACAGCTTTCCGCCGAAGTCCTGGACGGCCCCGCCAACCCCCCTCCCGCACCGACGGGCTTGAACGCCCAGCCAGGGGACCAGCAGATCCTCATCGATTGGGCCCCAGCCGGGGCGCCCTCCGCAGGAGGACTGCCCGTTTCCGAGTACCAGGTCATCATTACTTCCGGCGGGGCACCGACCACCATCCTGACGACGCAAACATGGCTTTTGGAACCCTCGACCAACGGGGTTTCGGTCACCTTCACGGTGGCGGCCATCGATTCCACGGGCCAGGCTGTTCCCGGCATCCACGAGAGCGGCGCCGTGACCATCACATCCTCCAGCGTCACCGGCAACCTCAATCCCCCCACGGGCCTGACCGCCAAGGGGACCACTGCCAATACCATCCAGCTCACCTGGACTCCGGCCAACGACCTGGGCCGGATCGTGTCGGGTTACGCGATCTATAGGACCACTTCCTACAGCGCGACTCTGACCGCGCCGGTGACGACCCTTTACAACACCGCTTTCGCCGCCGTCACCCTTTTCAACGACACGGGTTTGAGCGAAAACGTCACCTATTTCTACGTGGCCAGGGCGGTATATTCCGTGCCCTCCGGCACCAGCTCCAATTCCAACCACGCCTACTCCACCACCCTCAAGCCCCCCGCGCCGCCGCCGGGAGTGAAATCAGGCCAAATGGTCTTCGACGCCAACCTGGTCCGGCCTCTGTTAGGGCAGACTCTGGGTATTTACTACGATCTTGCCGCGAGCGGGCCCGTGGAATTGAACATCTATAACATCGCGGGAAGGGTGATCCGCACGCTTTCGCCTCCTGCCGCCGTCGCGGGAGCGCAGGTCAAAACATCCTGGGACATGAAGGATAAAAACGGCAATGTCGTGGCCTCGGGAATATATTTGATTGAGATCAAGTCCGGCTCTTACCACCAGATCCTGAAAGTCGCTGTTGTTAAATGATCAGAAAAAATTTTTCACCACAGGGACTCAGAGACACAGTGAAAAAAAAGGAAAAAAATATAAATTCGAAATATTGTAAAATCCGGGAACAGGCCAAGGGGGCAATCGGTTCCCCTTTTAGAAAAATCTGCCGCTTGCTGTGTCTCTGTCCCGCGCATCTTTTCAAGTACTTATTTAGGAAATGCGGGACTATACCACCTTCTTTTCATCTTATAAGGTGGGTGGCATGTGTCTCTGTGGTGATAGTGCCTATTTTTTATTCGGGGAACAGGGCGCAGGCGCAGCAACTCACTAGCGGCGCGGATTTCCTGGGGATCGACGCGGGCGCCAGGAGCCAGGGAATGGGCGGGGCCTTCACGGCGGTGGCCGACGACGTCAACGCGCTGACCTGGAACCCGGCGGGCCTGGCCCTCCTGGAGCACCCTGAGGTCGGCTACCTGCACATGCTTTACTTGAGCGACATCGCCTACAACTTCGGCGGAATCGCGCTGCCCCTCCCCGCGGGCGAGAACACCTTCGGCGTGGGGATCGGCTTCGTCAACCTGGGGGTCCCGCCCTTCGACAGCACCAACGGCCTTGCCCCCTCAGTCTCGGCCGGGGACAACGATCTTTCGGCCTCCTTCGCCTTCCGGATCAAGGACCTGATTTCCTTCGGGGTCACCGGCAAATACATCTTCCGGAACATCGCGGGCTTCAACGCCCAGGCCATGGGGGGCGACTTCGGGGTTTTGCTCACTCCGGGGAGCGGCTTCAGCGTCGGCGCGGGCGTCTTCAACGTGGGACAGCAGGTCAAGTTCGTCTCGGAGGCGGACTCCCTGCCCACCTTGGGGCGGCTGGGATTGGCCTGCAAGGTGGTGGAGACCCCCAGGCACACCCTTCTTTTCGCCCTGGACAACTCCTACCAGTTCGGGGCCCAGGCCTATTCCGGGGCAGTGGGGGCGGAATATTGGTACGACAAGACCCTCGCCTTGCGCGCGGGTTTCGCGGGGAACAGCGACCAGCAGAACCCGACCGCCGGGATGGGGGTGAACCTCAAATTCCTCCAGTTTGACTACGCCTTCACGCCGTTAAGCACCTTGGGAAGCACCCACCGGTTCTCCATGATCTTCCGCTTCGGGGCGGAAGGGGCCTCGGGACTTCCGGCCCCGGCGGGTCTGCAGGCCAGGCCTCTCGACCGGGAGATCGTCCTCTCCTGGAATCCCATCCAGCAAAAGGACCTGCTGGGGTACCAGCTCTACCTGAAAAAACCGGGAACCCAGGCCTATGTCCGACTGACTACAAGGCCCATCAGGGAAACCACCCTCAAACTCAAGAACCTCAAGAACGGCCAGGAATACGCCTTTGGGGTGGTCTCGGTGAGCGCCGCTGGACGGGAAAGCGCCATGTCCAAGCTGACGGTCACGGCGGGCGCCGCGGCTGTCGCGGCCCTAACGCCGCCCTCGGGTCTCAAAGCATCCCCGGCGGGGGAAGGGGTTCAACTGGAATGGAGCAAGCCCACCACTGGAAATCCGGCGGGTTATAACCTCTATCTCCTGGGGGATCCAGGTAAGCCTCCCCAGAAATTGACGGCCCGCGCGGTCACGGAAACCAAAGTCGTCCTGAAGAAACTCAATACCGGAAAGTTGTACCTGTTCGCGGTTTCGATCGTCGGCTCCGACGGCTCGGAGAGCGGCTTGAGCCAGTCCCTGGAAGTGAGGCTTGCCGCCCCTCCGAAACAACCCGTTCCCACCCCGACGCCGGCCCCTCCCGCTAAACTTTCGATTGTCACCCAATTCAAGGTGGAGCCGGGGGATGGGTCCGCGAAACTGACCTGGAACGCCGTGGACGGCGCGGCGGGATATCACCTTTATGTTTCGGATGATGGGTCGGGGTTCCGGCGGCTGACCAAGGCCCCCCAAACCGTCCTGAAGGCGCTTTTAAAGCCGTTGAAGAACGGCAAAACCTATTATTTCGCGGTCACCGCGGTCGATGTCAATGGGATCGAGAGCGATATGGTCGTCCAAAAAGTCCAGCCGGCCCCGGCCCAGTAATTCAGGAAGAACCCCCTGGGAATTTAACCTTATCTCTTTCGGGAGGGCCGCTCGGTTTTACCGCGGAATTGCTTGGCCAGTTCAATCAAGATGGGGATCACCGAAACAACGATGATGCCCAGGATGACGTAGTGAAAGTTGGCCTTCACGAATTCCAGGTTCCCGAAGAAATATCCCGTCCAGGTGAATAGCGTCGTCCAAAGGAAGACCCCCAAGAAGTTGAAACGCAGGAATTTCCCGTAGGTCATGTCCCCGATGCCCGCCACGAAGGGCGCGAAGGTGCGGATGATGGGCACGAACTGGGCGATGACGAGCGTCAGGACCCCGTGTTTTTCGTAGAACTCATGGGTTTGGGCCAGGTATTTTTTGTTGATGAACTTGTTGAATAGGTTCGGAACAGTCCGGCCGATCCAGTAGTTGCTGTTGTCCCCCAGAAGCGCCGCGAAGGTCAGCATGACGTAAACGGCCCAGGCGGGCAGGGGCATGACTCCCGCCGCCGTCAAGGCGCCCGCCGCGAAAAGAAGGGAATCCCCCGGCAGGAAAGGCGTCACCACCAGGCCCGTCTCGCAGAAAATCACCCCGAAAAGGATGCCATAAGTCAGGCTGCCGTAGGTTTGGACGATCTCCGCGAGGTGCTTGTCCAGGTGCAGGAAGAAATCCAAGGCTTGGTGCAGGAATTCCATAGATCCCCTTTCAAAAGAAGGTTGAAAACGCCGACAGTTTAGCACCGTCACGGTTAAAAAAAACGATTTTCACCGCGGGAAGAGCCCGCTTGCGGCGGCTCAGGCCATGGGCGGGTTGGATTCGCTGGAAGAGGGGGTCTCGGCGGCGGCCGTTTCCGGAGCGGGAGGCGCGCCGGTTTTTGAAGCCTCCCCGTTTAACGGCTGGCTTGAGGATGGCTGGGCATCCGCCCGGACCTCGGAAGCTTTTCCGTTGACGGCCTGTTTAGGTTCCCCCTTCGGCTTTGACCTGGAGGGCCGTTTGCGGGGGAAGAAAAGCTTCTGGGTGTCCTCGTCATAGGCGAAAAGGTTCCCGTACATGGCCCATTGCACGAATGTCTCGAAAGTTTTCTCGTAGTTCTCCGCTGGCAGGTTGAGAATAATGACCTCCTGCACCAGCTCCGCGTCCAGTTTCATGCGGGGATGCTTGGAGAGCATGTCGTTCACCTGCTTGAAAAGCCTGAGTTTCAGGAGCTGTTCCTTCCAGATGTTCTGCCTCTCCTGGCTCGTGGCCTTCATGAAACGCTGTCCGTCGGGCGTCAACACCACCATGCGCTTGGGCGTGTCCACGAAATCCAGTAGCTCCGCAGCCTTGACGGCCTTGATGACGGAGCCGAATTCCTTGTCGGTTTCCGCGGCGATCCGGAACACGTCCTCCTTGCCTTCGCGGGCGTCCAGGTATTCCAGAACGCCCACGATTTCCCCCGGAATGGTGTCGGGAAGGGACTCGGCCGGGGGCATCACGTTGGGGATGAGTTCCATCTGGGGCTCGTCGGGAATCTCATGGCCCGTGATGATTTCATGCAATTGCTCGACCAGGCGGTTGAAGTCGGGGGAACGGTAATCCCGGGGCCGGGGAAGGGGATTCTCGACGATTTTCACGAGCCTTCCCGGGTTGGCGGAGAGTAGAACGATCCGGTCGGCCATGTAAACCACCTCGGGGATGTCGTGGCTGACCATGAGGATGGAGGAGGGGTTGCGGTCCTGGGCGGCCCAAATGTCGATGACTTCCGCCCTCAGTGACTCGGCCGTCAGGGCGTCCACGTGGCTGAAGGGCTCATCCATGAAGAGGATTTCCGGGTCCACCGACAAGGCCCGGGCGATGCCGACGCGCTGTTTCATCCCGCCGGACAATTCCCGGGGATAGGTATCCTCGAATCCGGCCAGACCCACCATGTGGACGGCTTTTTGGGCCCGGTCGTCGATCTCCCCAGCGGGAAATCCGCGGGACTTCAGGGCTGTCTGGATGTTCTCCATGACGGTCATCCAGGGGAAGAGCGCGAAACTCTGGAATACGATGGAAACCCCGGTGTTCAAGCCGTTCAAGGGGCGGTCGTGGTAGAAGACCTGGCCCTTCGTGGGGGGGATCAAGCCTGCCAGGATGCGAAGGAGCGTGGATTTGCCGCAGCCGGATGGTCCCAGGAAGGTCACGACCTCCCTGGAATTCACGAACAAATCGATGTTTTCCAGGACTTTCAGGGACTTTCCGTTGGGGAGAGAGAATTCCTGGCTGACGTTCTTGACCTCGATGAGTTTCTGCTTGGCCTGGACTTCCGCGATGTTTACCGCCATAAAAACCCCCCCGCGAACAAATTTTAAATGATTAATTTTGAATTCTAAATTATTGAGGATTTCCGAACACCGGAAATCTTTCCAACATTTAAAACTTAAAATTCAAAACTAATAATTCGAAGTTGCTAACGCAACTTCGGAGTTACTTGCTAAGCGAGTACTTCTCCTCCGCCAGACGGTAAAGCCGCTTCCAAACCAGGCGGTTGAAAGTCACCACCATCAACGACATGACCACAACGCTGGCTGCCAGCATGGGAAGGTCTGATTTGCTTGCCGCGATGCTGATCTGGGAACCCAGGCCGTAGGCCGTCAAGGTTTTCCCCTTGTCCGTCACGTACTCCGCCACGATACTGGCGTTCCAAGTGCCGCCGGCTGAGGTGACCATGCCAGTGACCAGGTAAGGGAAAATGCCCGGCATTTTAACTTTCCAGAACAGGTCCCATCCCCTCATGCGGTACATGCGGGCCGCCTCCAACAGGTCCGAGGGGATGGCCATGGCTCCCGCCACCACGTTAAAAAGAATATACCACTGGGCTCCCAGGATCATGAGCGCGATGGCTCCCCCAATTCAAGGAGATCCCCATGAATTTCAAGACGATGATGACGTAGGAAAAAAGCATGGGCGCGGGAAAGGACGCCGCCACCTGCACGAAGGGCTGGGCCACGCGGGAGAGACGGGGGGAAAGCCCGATCCAAAGCCCGATAGGGATCGCCCAAAGCGCGGAAAGTCCCACCGCCGTCAGGACCCGCCCCAGACTCGCGGAGGCCTCCCCTAGGATGAGGCTCCATTGCTCCAGGTGAACCTGGGAGAAAAGAAGGATGATTTTCCAAGCGCCGAATAACATGATTCCCACCAGCGAAGTGAAAGCCAACACCGAGACTGTTTTCATGAGTTTGTTGGGAGCCCCCGGAGTCGGCGGCATGGCGGGCTCGGCCCGGAGCCTGTCCGGGGCTGGAACCGCGTCGGTTGTTTTGGGTCTGCGCCGGAACAGGCGCCCGATAAAATGGATGATCTCGGAACGCTCGAGGAATTCCAGGAACCAAGATTTCATGTTTTCCTCCTGGGCCCCTTCCTCCACCCGGAATTTCTGCCCCCAAACCACCAGGGGCCGCCAGAGGAACTGGTCCAGGAAAACAATCATTAAAACCATGGCGATGATGCCCCAAAGTTTGGCCCAGCCGTCGCCCTTGTCGTTGGCCACGCTCATGTAGGAACCCAGGCCGGGGAGGCGGAAATCCTTGTCCCCCAACTGGAAGGCCTCGCTGACGGTGAGGAAGAACCAGCCGCCCGCCATGCTCATCATGCTATTCCAGATGAGTCCAATGGCCGAGAAGGGAAGCTCCAGCTTGAGGGATTTCTGGAGCCAGTTGAACTTGTAAACGGCCGCGGCTTCCAGCAGGTACTGCGGGATGGACCGGAGCGACTGGTAGAAACTGAAGGTCATGTTCCAGGCCTGGCCCGTGAAGATCATGATGACCGCCGCCAATTCCAGGCCGATGTTGCTGTCAGGGAAAATGGCCATGAGGGCCAGGACCAGCCCCGGCATGAAACCCAGGACCGGAATGCTTTGCAGGATATCCAGCATGGGAATGAGCACCTTTTCAGCCACATGGTCCTTCGCCGCCCAATAGCCGTAGGCGATCGTGAAAACCAGGGAGATGATGTAGGCCAAAAGTCCCCGGCAGAGGGAAAAGAAGGTGTACTTGGGAAGGGCCCAGGGGGACAGGTCGATCTCCACGGTGGGCCGGTGCACGCCGGTCCACTCGCCGGCCACGTTCATGATCCCGAAGATCAGGCCGATCAAACCCAGAAGCAGGGAGAGGTCGATCCACCAGATCTTATGGTAGCGGGTGAGGAAGGAAGTGGCCTCCCCCCAGATTTTCCCGATGGAATAAGGGCCTTTGCCGGTGTTTGTATTTTTATGTTCCATGGCTCAGAGGCCTTTTTCCGCCGGTTTGAGATGGGTCCTGCCGCATAACCCTTTTGGGCCCAGATTGATTGGCGGGTGACGCCGGAATGGGCGTCCGCCTTTTTGAAATTGAAAAGATCAAAATCTCTTGAAAATCATAAGCCTGAGAGAGCTGATGGAAAAGAAAAAAGTTCTTTAAATGAAGGCACGCCAGCCGTGAGGGAGGATATACTTCAGTTGGTATCCAGGCCAAGACACCGGGGAAATTTTACCCGAAGTTTACATTCAGTTGTCAATTTTGGCGGGAGGACTCGATGAAAAACTGGATCCCGTTTACCCTTCTCGGCTGGGTTCTTTGTTCCTCCCCGGGGGTTTGTTCCGAGTGGCAGTCGGTTGAGAAGATCCTGGGACGCTCAGGGGTGGCGGAGGGGGAAATCCTGAGGGTCTCCATTCCCCGGACTGACTTGAATGTGCTGGTATCAGGCGTATCGGTGGACCCAGGCCTGGCCACCGCCAGCTGGTTTTCCTTTAAACCCATCAGCGGCAAAAAGGCTTTGGCAAACACACCGGACAAGGTTGAAGGCGAAAAAGGGACTTCGAAAAAGCCACTCAAAGGGACCCTCTTGGTGGGTAACCTGGTGTTGCTGGACCAGGAGGTTCCGAAAGTCATCCTGACCCTGATCCGCCACGGCTTCCAAGTGACGGACCTCTCCCATCCCCTTTTGCATGAATCCCCGGCCTTGGAAAGCCTCTCTTTCACCGCCCACGGGCCAAGATCCCAACTGGCGGAAACGCTCCGGGAAGCCCTTTATCACACCGGGACCCCCGTTTCACAGGTTTCAAACCCTCTTCCGACGGTAACGCCCCCAACCCCTGAGGGAAAACCCCTTCCGGCGTCCTCGCAAGTGAATAGCGCTCCATCAAAAAAGATTTGGGATATGGTCAAGACCCGCTTGGGCGCGGGGGAGGAGGATGGCGGGCTTTTGAAATACCATTTTGCCCGGGCGGACGCGATTGAGGAGGATGGGGAAGAAATCCCTCCTTTGATGGGTACGGCCATTACGATTCAATTTCAACAAAAGGGGAAACTTCTGGCCGCGGCCGGGGAATTCGTCCTGACAACCGATGAGTTGGAACCTGTCATGGAAGCCTTGTCCCAGAATCGGATCACCGTGACGGCCATCCATCACAGGCTGGTTCAGGAAAGCCCCAGGCTTTTCTTCTTGGATTTCTGGGCCTTGGATGTCCCCAAGGATGTGGCGGGAGGGTTGAAAGCCGCCTTGAAAGAAGTGGACCTCGTCCCGGATCAGTTACCTTAAATTTAAAATTAATCATTTAAAAAATTCCTGATACCCAATGAGGACAATAGAACAAAATAGGTAGCCAAGGTAATAAAAAACCCCAAACGGAAGGAAACTGGCTCAAAACGGAAATCCACCTGTTGTGATCCATTCATCACCTGAACCGCCATGAACAATCCGTAGGCTCTCAAGATGGGAGTGGGTTTTCCATCTACCCAGGCGTGCCACCCGGGCGCAAAACTCTCGTTGAAAACCAAAAAACCATTATTACATTCCGGTACGCCCACAGAAGCCCGGGAAGCGCAAGGGCGTTGGTAATCCTTCACCGCGGGGAAAATTCCCGCGCGATTGACCGGTTCGAGTTGAACGCTGGTTCCGTCGTTATTTTTTTCAAGGTAAACCTTCTTTTCCCACCCGCTGTTGGGTTTGGCCAGGATATTCAGGATTTCAGGCCGGCTGGGATATCCCGAAGCCATTGGAACCCACCTCATGTCCTCGGACGCGCGGGGATTCAGGCTCAAGGTGTTTCCGGCCCAAAACCCCAGGTCCTTGAATTTTGAGCGAGGCAAGCTCTGGGGTAGGAGAAACAACCGGACCCCCGCGATATCCAAAAGATCCCCTAGAAATGGAAAACCCTTGGCGGCGTATTTATCCAGATTGAGGGAGCTGTCGGTATAGAGCGAGAGGTAGGAACTGGGGGATCGGATACCCCAAACCGCATTGGTGTTGGGAAGGAAGTTTTTTACACAGGAGCCCAATAGTTCGCCGCCGAGCACATCCTTTAATTTCCCGCCTCCCGCCGTTAACCGGTCCGGGGATTGAATCGCGAGCATCCTTTTGTCCTCCGCCCATTGCCGAAGTTTTTGAGCGTTTTGTCCTATGGTTGCATCCCCGAAATAATCCGGCGTTTTCAAAACCAGCTCAAAGGGAAGCCGCCCCATGTCCACCACCCAAAGAAGAGCCGCCAGGCCCAAACCCATCCGGATTAAAGGGCTTTTCTTGAAACCGGAAACGAAGCCATCCGCTGAAAGACAGGCGGCGGTACAGGCGGTGAACAAAAAGACCGACACGGCCTTGGAAGGCTCCAAAAGTTCCAGGGCTTTTGCCGGAACGAATCCCAGAAGCGGGAAATAAGGTCCAGCCAGCCAAGCCAACCCGGCGAGGGCAGACCAACCCCAAAGAGAAAACCCCTTTCTTTTCCAGATGAGGCTGGCGGCCCAGAGCATAAGGGGAATCAGCCCGAAATAGAGATCACCATAGATGGAATTGGCGGGGTTGGCTTGGTAGGAGTTGGAACCGGGAAATCCCAGGAGGCGCGGTTGAAGAAGCGTCAGGAATTCCCGGCCATGGGTGTAGTAGGGATAAAGGTCCCAGCCCCCTCTTTTGGCGTAAGTCAGGAATTCCAGGAATGGAAGCCATTGGAAGGAGGTAAAGGCCAACGCAATGACAAAGACCAGTTTGATCCGAACCCAATCCTGGAAGTGAATTTTTTGAAACGCCAGCCAAACCGTGAGGGACAGCCAGGTATAGAAAACAAATAGGGGATATCCCGCCAACAATTGGAAGCTGATGACTCCGGCCGCCGCCAACATCCACCGCCATTGTTTCTCACGAAGGACCAGGTGGATGGAGTAAAAAGCCCAGGGTATCCAGATCGCGGTCGAGATGAAGTGAAGATTGACCCAGCAAAGAGTGAGATGGGCCGACCCCGCGAAAGAGAGCGCGCCCAAGGCGCTGACCCAGGTTGAAACTTTTTGGGAGCGGGCCCAGAGGTAAAAACCGGCGTAAGCCCAGGCGCAATGAAGGAGGGCGATCCAGACCAAGCCTTGTTGAACTCCCGTAAAGCGCAGGAGCCAATAGGGGGGATAAAAGACAGCGGATTGCCAATTGGCCAGATGCGGTATGCCGCAGGAAATATAAGGATTCCATAAGGGAATCCAGCCCTCCTGGAGGTTTTGCAGATTTAAGGACCGCTCTGGGTAGTCGTAAACGAGGGTATCGATATGGAACGGAAGCCCGTGAGCGAGCCAAATTCCGTAAGTCACCAGCAAGAGCAAATAAAGGATAAAAAGGTTTAAAGGGCCCAAACTTGAGGAGATTTTCAACAATCACTCGCTCCCGATAGTCCCGAATCGGCGCGGGAAGGTTTTATTATTATAGCCCGCTGGGCTTTCGGTTTTCGGATTACCTTCATGCTAAAATGCCGCGCACGATACAACTAAGGGAGGACAGGCTATGGCGTCACAGGATCAACCATTGAAACAGGCGGATTTTGGCGTCCTGGGGATCGCGGTCATGGGGGAGAACCTGGCCCTGAACATCGAGGACCACGGTTTCAGCGTGGCGGTGTACAACCATCACAGCGACCGGGTCAACCCCTTTATGAAAAAGTATCCCGGAAAAAAATTCATCGGCGCCTATTCCCTGGAGGAATTCGTGAAATCCTTGAAACCTCCCCGGCGCGTGATGCTCATGATCAAGGCCGGGGATCCGGTGGATGAAACTATCCAGAAGTTGAAACCCCTCCTTTCCAAAGGGGATATCGTCATTGACGGGGGCAATTCCTGGTTCAAGGACACCCAGCGCCGGGAGGCGGAATTGACCCGGGAGGGTTTCTTTTTCTTCGGGGCGGGCGTTTCGGGGGGAGAGGAAGGGGCGCGCTTCGGGCCCTCCATCATGCCGGGGGGAAGCCCCAAGGCCTACGAATTCGTGCGGCCCGTGTTCGAGGCCATCTCCGCCAAGACCGACTCCGGGCCCTGCGTGACCCACGTGGGCCCGGACGGGGCGGGCCATTTCGTCAAGATGGTCCACAACGGCATCGAGTACGGCGATATGCAGTTGATCGCCGAGGCTTACGACATCCTCCGCAAAGGCCTGGGCTTGAAGGCACGGGAACTGGGGGAAATTTTCGCGGGATGGAACAAGGGCCTGCTGGATTCCTTCCTGATCGAGCTTACCGCCAAAGTTTTCACCGTGAAGGATGACGAGACGGACAATCCCCTGGTGGACATGGTGTTGGACAAGGCGGGACAAAAGGGCACGGGGAAGTGGACCGTCCAGATCGCCCTAGACCTGGGAGTTCCCATTCCCACCATCGCCGCGGCCATCGACGCGAGGTCCTTATCCTCCATGAAAGAAGAGAGGGTCAAGGTTTCCACGAAAATCAAGGGCACGGGGATATCGTCCGATAAGCCGGCCAAGCAGGAACTCATCGACGCGGTCCGGGACGCCTTGTACGATTCCAAGATATGCTCCTACACCCAGGGCATGCGCCTCATCAAGGCGGCCTCGGACGAGTACCATTGGAACGTCAACCTCAAGGAAATGGCCCGCATTTGGAAGGGGGGCTGTATCATCCGCGCGAGGCTTTTGGACGAGATCATGAAGGCCTATGACCGCGATCCCAACCTTCCCTCGCTTCTTTTGGACGACTCATTCAGGAAACAAGTGGAATCCACCCAGGGAAGCTGGCGCAAGGTGGTATCAACGGCAGTGTCCCTGGGAATCCCGGTTCCCGCCATGGGCGCCAGCTTGGCCTATTTCGACAGCTACCGAACGGCGGATCTGCCCCAGAACCTCACCCAGGCCCAAAGGGATTTCTTCGGGGCCCATACCTACCAGAGGACGGACCATCCGGAGATGGGTTTCCTGCATACTGAGTGGTCCAAGAAAGCCAAATAAGTGGAGAAACCTTCCTTTTCGTTGGCACGTCTAATGGGTATGCCACTAAAGGATCAAAGGAGAAAGAGAATGAAATTGAGAATTATGACCACGGCTTTTTTAATTGCAGGTTTATTGGTTTGCCGGGCTTCGGCCCAGACCTTCAACTTGGGACTGGAAGCTGGGGCGAATTTCGCCAATTTCATCGGGGATGATGTTTCCAAAACAAAATTAACCGACTCCCGTTTGGGTTTTGCCGGGGGCGGGTTTTTGGGCTTGAACTTCGGCAACAATTTCTCCATTAGGCCTGAGATTTTATATGAGCAAAAAGGGGCCAAGATCGCGGGGGAGTCCACTACCAGCGAATTGGATTACCTGGAAGTTCCAATTCTCGTGAAGCTTTCACTCGGAACCCCCGTCGTCAACCCGGCCATCCTCCTGGGACCGGCTTTCAGCGAGAATGTACTTTCCAATAACCTGAGCGGTGTGAACAGCTTTGACACAGGCTTGATCGGCGGGGTGGAACTGGATTTCGACAAATTGATCATCAGCGGGCGGTATGAATTGGGCCTTCAAAACGTTGAGAATAAAGCCAATCTTCAGAATGGAACCCTTACATTCCTGGTGGGCTATTCTTTCATTTAAGTGATTAAACCCTTAAAACGCAAACACATAGGTCTTTGAACCAATTCACCTCTGTTTAAATCCCATCGCTTTTGTCCATTCCCATGGTCTCATGTAGGTTTTATTACCAGCCCCACATTGACCCTTTATCCATGAAAAACCTATAATTCGTTGTTTACGTCCCGGCTTTTATGCGGAAAATAGGCGGGAACGTGTTGGGAACAGGGGGGAGCGCGATGAATTCCGGGTTTATGGAGAATTTATACCCATTTGTTTTGGCCTTCGCGCTTGCCCTCTTGGTTCCCGCTGGCATGCTTCTCGTCTCCCTCCTATTAGGGCCCCGCAACCCCAATCAAGCCAAGCTCTCCACTTATGAATGCGGAATTCAACCCCCAGGCCAGGCGGGCGACGCCCGCTATCGGTTCAACGTCAAATTCTACCTGGTCGCCATGTGTTTCCTGGTTTTCGACGTGGAAATCGTGTTTCTTTTTCCCTGGGCGGCGGTCTTCCAAAAGCTTGCCTGGGGCGGGTTCTTTTCCATGATGGGATTCCTAGGGGTGCTGGCTTTCGGCTGGTTTTACCTCCTGAAAAGGGGGGCGCTGGATTGGGAATAGAAGAAATTCCTTTTATCACGACCCGCCTGGACGCGGTGGCCGATTGGGGCCGGAAAAACTCACTTTGGCCCATGGCTTTCGGCACCGCCTGCTGCGCCATTGAGTTCATGAGCGTGGCGGCCTCGGTGTTCGATCTCTCCCGCTTCGGGGCCGAACTTATCCGGTTTTCCCCCCGCCAAGCTGACTTGCTCCTAGTCGCAGGCACCGTCACCTTCAAGCAGGCGCCAATTCTCAAACAAGTATATGAGCAAATGTCTGATCCCAAGTGGGTTGTTTCGATGGGAGTTTGCGCCTCCTCCGGCGGGTTTTACAACAACTACTGCACCGTTCAGGGGATCGACCAGGTGATACCGGTGGATGTTTACATTTCCGGCTGTCCCCCCCGGCCAGAGGCCATCCTGGAAGCCGTGATGAAACTCCAACACAAGATCGCCAACTCTAAGACTACCCCTCAAGCCCAGTTCCAGGTGAAAGAACCGAAGTTTGATTACTGATTTTTGCACGGGGTGAATCACGGCAAAATGACGATGCGCAGTTAGTTTCTTTAATGTTTGATAGTCAGCCTTCCAAGGGAAAGGTTTCGTTATTCAATGGAAAATATTTTGATCCTTGAAAAACTCCAACGGAAACATCCGGACGCCATTCTGGGCTCACAAGACCGCTACGGATTCCTGGAAATCCAAGTGGACCGGAATAGTCTTGGGGATGTGGTGAAAACCCTCCGGGACAACGCCAATTTGCATATGGATATGCTCGTGGACCTGGTTTCCATCGACTATTCAGCCTTTCCCGGATGGGAAGTGGAGAGATTTGGCTTGGCCTACCTATTCAAATCCGTTACCCAGAAGCACCGCCTCCAATTGAAGGTCCTGGTACCGGAGGACGATCCTTCCGTCCCGTCCCTGGTCCCGCTATTCGCCAACGCGGAAAGGCTGGAGAGGGAAGCTTTCGACCAGATGGGCGTGCGCTTCACGGGCCATCCCAACTTGAAGCGCATCCTGAACCACCATGAGTTCGTGGGGCATCCCCTGCGCAAGGACTATCCCATCACTAAACGCCAATCGCTTTCCAACAACGAATCCCTGATGGATGAGATGGATTCGCGCCTCAGGGCCAAGGGGTTCCGATGAGTTCCTCTTTCAACCCCGAAACCCTTCTACCCCACGCAGAATCAGCCTCAGGAATGGATTTTTCAGGTCCCAAGGAAAAAAAGGACTTGGTTTACGTGAACTTGGGGCCCAGCCACCCGGCCACCCACGGGGCCCTGAGGGTTCTCTGCGCCCTGGACGGCGAGACCATTGTGGGCGCTGTGACAGAGCAGGGATACCTTCACCGGGGTTTCGAGAAGGATTGCGAGGCGCATACTTTCCAACAGGGGATCCCTTACACTGACCGGCTCAATTACGTCTCGGCCATCATGAACAACGTGGGTTACTGCAAGGCGGTGGAACGCATGCTCCGGATCCAGATCCCGGAACGGGCGGTCTTCATCCGCGTGATCACCGCCGAGTTGAACCGCATCATCGACCACGTGGTTTGCGTGGGGGCCAACCTCGTGGACATGGGGGCCTTGACCAATTTCTGGTATTTTTTCAACGTCCGGGAGAAGGTTTACGACATCCTGGAAAAGCTTTGCGGGGCCAGGCTGACCTCCAGCTATACCCGCATCGGGGGATTGATGAGGGACGTTTATCCCGCTTTCGGCGGGGAAGTCCGCGCGGCCCTGAAGGCCGTGAGGGAAAGCCTCTCGGATGTGAAGAAACTCGTGGAAACAAACCGGATTTTCCTCGACCGCACCCAGGGAGTCTGCGTGATCTCCAAGGAAAGGGCACTCTCCTACGGCTGGACCGGGCCGACTTTAAGGGCCTGCGGGGTGGATTACGACCTCCGCAAGGCGGAGCCCTATTACCATTACGAGGATTTCAAGTTCGAGGTGCCGGTGGGGACCCGAGGGGACGTTTTCGACCGCATTTTCGTGCGGCTTTACGAGATCGAGGAATCCGCATCCATCATCGAGCAAGCCCTCCGGAAGATGCCAGGCGGGCCGGTGATAAGCGACGACAAGAGGGTGGCCCTGCCCCCCAAGGCTCAAACCTACGGCAATATCGAGGGCTTGATGAACCATTTCAAAATCATCATGCACGGCATCCGCCCGGAGGCGGGGGAGATTTACGACGCCACCGAGGCCGCCAACGGGGAATTGGGTTTCTATATCGTGTCCGACGGGGGAAAGAATCCCTATCGGATGAAATGCCGACCTCCTTGTTTCATGAATTTCGCGGCGTTCCACGAGATGATCGAGGGTTCCATGATCGCCGACGCCATTGTGAACCTGGGGTCCATCAATATCATCGCCGGCGAGCTGGATCGTTGAAAGGAAATGATCAAGCTCGAATTTTAAATTTTAAATGTTGAATTTTAAATTCAGGGGTCGATATGGCTGTGGCATTCAAACCGGAAACCATTAAAGAGTTCGAGAGTATCGCGGCCCGGTATCCTGTCCGCAGGGCGGCCTTGTTGCCGGCGCTCTGGCTCGCCCAGAGGGATTTTGGATGGCTGTCCAATGATGTTTTAGAGGCGGCCGCGAAACTGGTGGGCGTCTCCCCGGTCCAGGTCCTGGAAGTGGCCGAGTTTTACACCCTTTACCACAAGAACAAGCCGGGCAAGTACAACCTGCAGGTCTGCAAAACCCTTTCCTGCCTTTTGAACGGGGCCGAGGAAATCCAGAAAACCCTCGAGAGGGTTCTGGACTTGAAACCGGGGGAAACCACGCCTGACGGCCTTTTTAGCTACCAGCCAGTGGAATGCCTGGCATCCTGCCACACGGGTCCCTGCATGAGGGTGAACGACGAGTACCACGAGAACCTGACGCCGGAGAAGATCGAAAAGTTGATTGAAAAATTAAAAATGTTCGAGATCAGAAGATAGAAATCCGGAATGATTTCTTATCATTGGAGAGATGATGCCGACAGTTGAACCGCAATTGACAAAGAGATTCGGCCTCCAGGATAGCCACACCTTGAAGGTGTCGTTGTCCACCGGCGGCTACTCGTCCCTGAAAAAGCTTTTCTCCATGAAACCTTCGGAGGTGATCAATGAGGTGAAGGCTTCCGGCCTCAAGGGCCGAGGCGGGGCGGGTTTTTCGACTGGGACCAAGTGGTCCTTCGTGCCGCCCGCGGCCGGAAAGCCCGTTTACCTGGTGGTCAACGCCGACGAGGGCGAACCAGGCACCTTTACCGACCGGTATATGCTGTTGAACGACCCGCACCTGCTCTTGGAAGGCGTGGTCTGCGCCAGCTACGCCATCGGATGCCATATAGCCTATGTCTATATCCGGGGAGAATTCTTCGATGAAATGCGGCGTTTGAACGGGGCCATTGAGGAGGCCAAAAAATCCGGCTACCTAGGGAAAAACATCCTGGACTCGGGGTTCGACTTGGAGGTTTACGTGCATCGCGGGGCGGGAGCCTACATCTGCGGGGAGGAAACGGGATTGTTGGAATCACTGGAAGGAAAACCAGGAAAACCCAGGATCAAGCCGCCCTTTCCCGCTTCCGTGGGCCTTTTCCGCCGGCCCACCATCGTCAACAACGTGAAGACCCTCGCGTCCGTCCCCTGGATCATCCAGAACGGGGCGAAAGCCTACACTTCCATCGGGACGCCAGATTCCCCCGGCACGCATCTCTTCGGGCTCTCGGGCCACGTGAACCAAGCCGGGTACTGGGAGATGCCTTTCGGCTTGCCCATGATGGAATTCATCGAGAAATTCGGCAAGGGAGTGAAGGGAGGGCGCCTCAAAGCCGTCATTCCCGGGGGTTCCTCCTGCCCGGTGCTGACGGCCAAGGAATGCGAGGATCTCCTGCTTACCTATGAGAGCATGCACGACCATGGCACTTTCCTGGGAACGGGATGCGCCATCCTATTGAACGAGCACACGGACATGGCCAGGGTCCTCGGCAACCTGACCCATTTTTATTCCCACGAATCCTGCGGGCAATGCACACCCTGCCGGGAAGGCACGGCCTGGGAGCACCGTCTCATGCAAAAACTACTCTCCGGGGAGAGCACTACCAAGGACCTGGACCTGATGCTGGAGGTCGCCGATGACATGGAGGGGCACACCATCTGCGTTTTTTCGGCGGCCCTGGCCATGCCGTTGAAAAGCTTCATCAAGAAGTTCCGGCCGGATTTTGAGAGGCTCTGCAAACCTACTTTTTCAGCCGTTCCGGCTGAAATCAAGGGGATTTAAAAGTGGCGAAAATCACCATCAACGGGAAAAAAGTGGAGGTCCCCGAAGGCACGAATGTGCTGGAGGCGGCAGTCACCAACGGCATCCCCCTGGAGCACTTTTGCTACCACCGCTACCTGCCGGTGGCTGGCAATTGCCGCACCTGCATGGTGGAAATCGAGGGGCCCAAGGGCAACCAGCTCGCCATCGGGTGCAACACCCACGCGGCGGAAGGAATGGTCATCCATACGGACACTCCCAGGGCACAGGAGGCCCAAAGAACCGCGCTGGAAATGCTCCTGCTGGACCATCCACTGGACTGCCCCGTCTGCGACAAGGCGGGGGAGTGCAGGCTCCAGGACCAATACATGCAGTACGGCCTTTATGACTTCCGCCGGGGAGTCGAGCGGTATTTCAAGGGAGGCAAAGCCGAGGATATCGGCGAGCATGTCGTTTTGGACCAGGAGCGCTGCGTTCTTTGCACCCGTTGCATCCGTTTCGTGGATGAGGTCCCCAAAACCTCCGAACTGGGGATCATCCACCGCGGGCACGAGGCCAAGCTCACCATCTTCCCTGGTATCCGGCTGGACAACCCCTATTCGGGCAATGTCGCGGATGTCTGCCCGGTCGGCGCGCTCACCCTGAAGGAATTCCGCTTCAAACAGAGGGTTTGGCTCCTGAAAAAAACGCCGTCCATCTGCCCGGGTTGCGCGAGGGGTTGCAATATCACAGCGGAGCATAACCAAGGAAGGATTTACCGCTTCATGCCCAGGGAAAACGCCGGGCTCAACAAGGCCTGGATCTGCGACGAGGGCCGGTTTTCCTTCAAGCATTACCAGGAGAACCGCCTGATGGAAATTCGCCTGGGGCATAAGAACACTTCCCTGAAGGAGGGAATCGGCCAATTGGCCGCCCTTCTAGCGGGAATTTCCAAGGAGGAGATTGCGGGAATCGCCTCCCCCTATGCCACCCTTGAGGACCAATACGCCCTTTTAAAATTGTTCGAGAAGAAATTCAACCCCAAGAACCTAAGAGCTTCCTCCGGTCCCTCCAAAGGGACTTTCGACTCCATTCTGAGACTTCCGGAGAAATATCCCAACGAGGCGGGGTTGAAACTTTTAGGGATTCCAAAGGAGGATGAGAAGTTCAACACAAGGATGGAAAAGGGGGAATTCAAGGCGGTCCTCCTGCTTCATCCAGACTCCCAGGGAAGGGATGTGGAGGAGTCCCTGAAAAAGTACAAAAAAGTGAAGGTCCTGGTGGTTCTTTCAACCCATCAAACCCCCCTGGCCCAGCAAGCGGCCATGGCTTTTCCCATCCTGCCTTTTACGGAGCGGGCGGGAACCTATGTGAACGCCACGTGGAGACTGCAAAAATTCCAAGCGGCGCTGGACTCGCCCCATCCGGACGTTGTGGAAGCCTGCGTCTGGGTTTACCGCCTGGGATTGGCCCTTGAAGCCCCCGGGATGGACCTGGAGGACACTCAGTCTATCTTTAACGACATGGCTCTCGGGGCCGAGGCCTTGAGGGGGATGACCTTCTCCTCCATTCCGGGCGTTGGAAAAATTTTGGCGTTTAAGACCAGCGCGCCGGAGCCTTTTCAAAGCGCCGACACCTGCTCGCGGCCTGCGGTTAAGGAAAAAGCATGAAACAAAAAGCCCGTTTGAGAAGAATCGTTTTGGGAGGAAGCATTGGATAACCAGCTATTCATCTTCCTCAATACCACGTTCATGGTGGTGGTCGCTTGGATTCTTCCGCTATCTTTCATCCCCTTCCTGATCTGGTTGGAGCGAAAGGGAAGCGCGGTGATTCAGGACCGCATCGGCCCCAATCGGACTGACATCCTTGGGTTGCGCCTTATGGGGTACATCCAAAATTTCGCCGACACGCTCAAGCTGATGATGAAGGAAAGCGTCACTCCGGGCCGGGTCAACCGTTTTTACTACTTCCTGGCTCCCTGCTGGTCCATGACTATCGCGCTTCTTCCCCTGCTCGTCATTCCCCTTGCCTCCCCGGAGACTTTCGGGAGCCGTACCTTGCGGTTCCAAGCGGCCGATTTGGGTATGGGAGCACTCTATATTTTCTCCATCGCCGGTTTGGGCGTGTTCGGGGTGATCTTGGCGGGATGGTCCTCCAACAACAAGTTTTCCCTGCTAGGGGGATTGCGGTCCTCCGCCCAAATGATTTCCTACGAGCTTTCCATGGGCCTGGCTTTGGCGGGTTTGTTGATGTCCTACCAGCAAGCTGGAATGGGCCAGGTGGTGGAAATCCAGGGAGGTTTTTTGAGCTTCTTTGGATACGCTTTGCCTCTTCCCAACTGGGGCATTTTTCTCCAACCGGTGGGATTTCTCTTATTTTTGGTCTGCGGTTTCGCCGAGACCAATCGGAACCCTTTTGACCTGGCGGAGGGTGAAAGTGAGCTCGTGGCCGGATACCATGTGGAATACTCCGGCGTGAAATTCGCCCTTTTCTTCATGGCGGAATACGTGAATATGACGGTGGTATCCTTCGTCCTTTCCACCCTATTTCTAGGGGGATACCAGGTCCCGTTCGCGACTGCGGATTTTCTCAGGCAAAACCCTTCCGTGACGCTGAAGATTCTCGGATTGGCCCTCGTGACCGGGGGGGGATTATTCGGGTTCGTCCTCTATTTGCGGGCCAAACGAAATCAAAACCAATATCAGGGCCTAAAGCGGTGGGAGCCTTTCCTGATTTCGGGGACTGGTTTTCTCGGCGTCCTGGCGGGACTTGCCTGCCTGGGTTACGCTTTTTTGAACGGACCTTTACCCGAATGGGCTCCGCCGGTATTCACCGCCGTCCTGCAGGTCCTGACGCTGCTCGTAAAGGTTTTATTCTTTTGCTGGCTTTATGTTTGGGTGCGCTGGACCTTGCCGAGATTCCGCTACGACCAGCTCATGAAGCTGGGCTGGAGAATCATGCTGCCCATCGCATTGTTGAACCTGCTGGTTACTGGAGTTTTAATCCTGGTTCAAAAAAGTTGAGAATGGACCGGGTGATTAACCGCTTTGTTTGGGGGATTCCTTGAAAATCGTGAACCGGCCCAAAATGAGGGCCCTGCAAAAATTTTACATCGCCGAGATCTTGGGAGGCCTTTACGTGACCCTGCGTCACGCTGTTCAAAACCTCCTGAATCCCGGCCGGATCCCCACGGTTTTTTTCCCCGAAGAGAAAAAGGCGCTTCCTCCCGCGACCCGGGGCCGGCACCGCCTGATGAAGCGGCAGGACGGCTCCACCCGGTGCACCGCCTGCATGCTTTGCGCCACCGCATGTCCGGCCGAGTGCATCCATATCCGGGCGGCCGAGTCCAAGGACCCGTTTATCGAGAAGTTCCCGGAAAAATTCGACATCGACATGCTGCGCTGTGTTTACTGCGGCTTTTGCGTGGATGCCTGCCCCCTGGACGCCATCCGAATGGACGTGCCGGAAGTGACCCTGGCCGGTTACACCCGTCAAAGCCTCGTGTACGACAAGAAATTCCTGATGGATCATGACAACAGCGACTTCGTTACCGGTTATAATCCACCCCGGCCTTTAATTTGGACCCATGGACCGCATGCCAAGCCCTGACGGATCGGTCCTCATTTTGAGAATTTTTGCTTGAGGTAATCATGATGGAATCGGCGGTGTTTTACATTCTTTCGGCGCTCTTGCTGGGTTTGGGTCTTTTGGTGATCACCCGGACCAATCCCATAGCTTCCGCCCTGGCTATGGTGGGCGCTTTCGCCGCCTTGGCGGGACTTTACGCCCTGCTTTCAGCCCAGTTTATCGCGGTGGTCCAGGTTCTGATCTACGCGGGGGGCATCACGGTCCTGGTGCTTTTCGTCATCATGCTGTTGAACCTTCATGAGGAAGAGTTGGGGAAATTGAGGGCGAAATGGGCGGTCGTAGCCTTGGCGCTTCTAGGTTCGGCTGGGATGTTTCTAAGCCCTTTCCTGTCGTTGGGTTTTCCCTCCCGGGGCTTGAAAAATTCGCTGATTCCCGCGGATTTCGGAGGGCTTGTCAGCGTGGGGGAAAAGATTTTTTCGATCTATTTGTTTCCATTCGAGATGCTTTCACTGCTGCTCCTAACGGCTGTCGTAGGAGCGGTGGTGCTGGCAAAAAAGAAACTTTAACGGCATATAAGACCGCTACAAACCGGACGGTTTGTAGCAAGGATTCGCGGCTGGTTGAGGAAATGGCTGACCCGGTCAAGGCCCGGGAACTTTATTCGATTCGGGGTTCATATGGACTTGTTTTTCCCAGTGACGCCGTCCCATTACCTGGTCCTTTCCACTCTCTTATTTATCGTGGGCATGGCGGGAGTATTCTCCCGGAGGAACCTTTTCGTCATCCTGATGTCGTTGGAACTCATGCTGAACGCGATCAATCTTTCCTTCGTCACATTTTCCAGGATCAACGGCGACATGGCCGGGCAGGTGGCGGCCCTGTTCGTCGTGGCGGTCGCGGCGGCCGAGGCTTGCGTGGGACTGGCCCTCCTCCTGGCCCTGTACCGCTTGAGGAACTCCGTTGACGTTGATTTATTCAGCAGTTTGAAGGGCTGAGAATAATTGATATCATCCATGAATTGAGGCGCGGGACTAAATGCTAGGACTCGAACACATTCAAAACAGTGCCTTGATCCCCAACGGCTGGATCTGGCTCATACCGGCGTTTCCCCTCCTGGGCGCCGTCCTCAACGGCTTATTCGTCCTGTTTTTCCCGGGAAGGAAAACGTCTTTTGCTGAGAGGATTTATTCCGTCATCGGGTGCGGGGCGTCCGTATTTTCCTTCCTCGCCGCTTTCCTGGTTTTCCTCCAATTCAAGAATCTCCATGAGAATGTTTGCCTGGTCCAGGACTTGTTCGATTGGATCGAGGCGGGGGGTTTTCATGTCCGATTGAATTTGCAGCTCGACTCGCTTTCCATCGTCATGGCTGTTTTTATCACGTTTGTCTCAAGCCTTATCCATCTCTACTCGGTGGGTTATATGAAGGGGGACGAAGGTTTTGGACGGTATTTCGTATTTCTCAATCTTTTCCTTTTCTCCATGCTGGTGCTAGTCATGGCGGAGAACTTGCTGGTTCTTTTCCTGGGATGGGAGGGAGTCGGGTTCTGTTCTTATATCCTCATCAGTTTCTGGTTTGAGGACAAAGCCAAGGCCGACGCGGGGAAAAAAGCCATCATTTTGAACAGGATCGGGGACGCGGGTTTCCTGGCCGGACTTTTAATTGTTTACGGATTGACCGGGACCCTCGATTTCAACGACCTTCAAGCCCATAAGATGGCTTTTAACGAGACCATGGCCACCCTAGCCTGTCTTTGCTTTTTCTTCGGAGCGGCCGGGAAGTCCGCCCAAATTCCCCTGTATGTCTGGCTGCCGGACGCCATGGCGGGGCCGACGCCGGTCTCGGCCTTGATCCACGCGGCCACGATGGTGACCGCGGGTGTTTACCTGGTGGCCCGGCTTCATTTTCTTTATGTGCTGGCCCCCTGGGCTTCCATGACAGTGGCTGTCATCGGCCTATTGACGGCGCTATTGGCCGGCACCATCGCCCTGGGCCAGAACGACATTAAAAAAATACTGGCCTATTCCACCATTTCCCAGCTGGGATTCATGTTTCTGGGGGCGGGAGTCGGAGCCTATTCAGCCGGGATGTTCCACCTCATCACCCATGGTTTTTCCAAAGCCTGCCTTTTTTTGGGAGCCGGTTCCGTCATTCACGTCCTCAAGGGCGAGCAGGATATCCGGAAGATGGGAGGCCTTTTAAAGCATGTGCCCCTGACGAGCGTGTCCTTCCTGATTGGCTGGCTTTCCCTGACGGGGCTTCTTCCCTTTTGCGGGTCTTTTTTCAGCAAGGATGAAATTCTCTGGAGGACCCTCGCCACCCCGAACTCTTTGGTGCCGGGACTTCCTGAAGTACTTTATTTCGGGGCCTTGACTGCGGCTTTTTTAACGGCCTTCTACCTGACAAGGCTGGTTGTCTTGGTTTTTTTGGGGGAATTCAAGGGCACCCCGGAAATGTTTGAGCAGATGCATGAGTCCCCGCGCGCGATGGTAATTCCTCTCTTTATCCTGGCGTTGGGCTCCATCTTCGTGGGGTGGATCGGCGTGCCTGAGGGAATCGGCGGTGAAAATCCGTTTAATAAATTTCTCGAGCCCCTTTTCCGGCTCTCCTCCCTCGAACCCAACGCCCTTTCCCCGAAGGTGGAACCCTTGTTGATGCTCCTGTCTTTCCTGGTAGCGGGCTTGGGCGCGGGCGCGGCTTGGTACGTCTATGGCTTGAAGCACAACGTCAGCGCGAGGATTCTAAAACTGATCCCCGGGGGGAAGAAAGCCATTGAGCAAAAATATTATGTTGACAAAATTTACGAGATGACCGTTATCAAATGGGTCAAAAGTTTCGCGAATGTGGTTTCAAACAGGATTGTCGAACAGCTTCTGATCAACCGGATGATAGATGCCGCGGTCAGGGGGTTTTACGGTTTGGCGAAACTTCTTCGTGGTTTCCAGGTCGGCTTGATCCGGGTCTACCTGCTTTATATCGCCATCGGCGCCGCTTTGCTGATTTACATGTTGACGCATTAACCTATGGAAAAGGGAACGGCCGCAGGAGCCGCCTACTAAACTGTCAAAAAGTCTCAAATTCATAAGGATATAAAAGAGGTTCTCTTGATTCTTTCCATTTTAATCGGCTTGCCTATCGCCGCCTCGCTTCTGACGGGATTGATTCCCCCCGAAAGGGGGGCCAAGAAATTCTCGTTTGCGGCTTCTTTGGCGGTTTTTATCATTTCCCTGTCCCTATACACCCGTTTTGACCCGGATGACGGGGGTTTCCAATTCCGCGAGAAATACGACCTTCTTCCATCCATGGGCATCCATTACAGCCTTGGAATGGACGGCATCTCCCTCTGGCTGATCCTGTTGACAACCCTTTTGACCCCCCTGGTCCTGCTGGGAAGCTACCGCGCCATCCAAAAGAACGTCCGCGGGTTTTGCGCGAGCGTGCTTCTGATGGAGGCGTCGGTGATCGGGACTCTCACCGCCACCGATTTGTTCATTTTCTATCTTTTTTGGGAGCTCATGCTGATCCCGGCGTTTTTTCTCATCGGGATTTGGGGCGGCGAGAACCGGGTCAAAGCCACGACGAAATTCGTTCTTTTCACGATGCTGGGTTCCGTTTTGATGCTGGTTGGCCTTCTTTATATCACCCACGAAGCCAAAAGCTTCGATTACGAAAAGATCTTTGAGCACTGGTTCCCGGAGGATGTACAATTCTGGTGCTTCCTCGCCTTCGCCCTGGCGTTCCTGATCAAGGTTCCCTTGATCCCGTTCCACGCCTGGCTGCCGGATGCCTATACCGAGGCCCCGGCGGGCGGCACGGTCCTTCTTTCGGCGGTCCTGGTGAAACTGGGCGCTTATGGACTGCTCCGCTTTTGCATCCCTCTTTTCCCTGTTGCGGCCAAGAATTTCGCCCCTTGGCTGATGGTTCTGGCCGTGGCAGGGATCATCCACGGGTCCCTCATGGCCTCCATCCAAACGAATTTCAAGCGAATGACCGCTTATGCCTCGTTTTCCCATATGGGATTGATCGTCCTGGGAATTTTCACCCTCACGGAGTCCAGCCTGCAGGGAAGTCTTTACTTGATGATGGCCCACGGCGTTTACATAGGGGGATTGTTCCTTCTCATCGGAATGATCCATGAGAGGGGACAATCCCACGAGATGTCCTCCTACGGGGGTATGGCCAAGGGAGCGCCCCTTCTGGCTTCGGCGTTCCTTTGGATCATGCTCGCCGCCCTTGGCATGCCCGGTTTCGGGGGATTTGTGGGGGAGATTTTAACTCTGGTTTCAGCCTACCAAAATTACCACCTGCTCGCTTTGTCAGCCTTGGTGGGTTTTGTACTGGCTGGCTGGTACATGTACAGCCTTTATGGGAATGTTTTTTTCGGGCCTTCCCGCGAGACTGGAAGCGCCGGGGATTTGTCCCTCAGGGAGGGCTTGACGTTGTTGCCCTTGGTCGTCTTGACGCTTTGGATGGGACTTTTTCCCAACTTCTTTCTCCGTCCGCTGGAAAAGTCGGTTCAAATGAAGATCATTTTGAAACTAAAGCCCCCTCCCACCATGACCGAGTTCGCGGCTCAGCAAAGGCGCATTCAGGAGGAAGTGGACAAAGAAAAGAGATTCAACCGATGACAAGCGTACTGCCTTCCTTTTGGGGCCTTTTTCCTTTTTGGCTGGTGGCGGCCGGCTCGGCACTCCTGCTTCTTCTGGAAATTATCCTGAAGGAGGACGGGCGAAAGATTGCCCCCATCCTCACCGGCGCCATTCTCCTAATCGCTTTAGGGTCGGTTTTCAGGCTTCTTTCTATCCGGCCCATGACGGGTCCCCTATTCCAGGGAGCCGTGGTGATGGACCTTTACTCCCTGACGCTCCAGGGTATCTGCCTTCTTTCAGGCCTTTTAGCCTGCGCTTTCTCCGACACTTATTTGCGCCGGGAAAACTCGGCCACGGGGGAATATTACGCCCTTTTGCTTTTGGCGGTTTCCGGAATGATGATTCTGGTGATGGCCTCCGAGTTCCTGACCCTTTTTGTGGGGCTGGAGATCATGTCCCTGTCTTCCTATGTCCTGTCGGGGTATTTGCGCGTCCGGGAAAGATCCTTGGAGGCTTCGCTCAAGTATTTCCTGACCGGAGTGTTCGCCTCGGCCTTTCTCCTGATGGGCATGGCCTATCTGTATGGGGCGGCCGGGTCCCTCCAATTCCAAAATATCCGTATTTACCTGGAACAAGGACACTCCGGGTCGTTTTTCGTGAAATGCGGGATAGCTTTCATCTTAGCCGGTTTTGGGTTCAAGACCGCCTCAGTTCCGTTTCACTTCTGGGCGCCCGATGTTTATGACGGAGCTCCGGCTCCCGTAGCCTCCTTGCTTGCCACAGGCGTGAAAGCGGCGGCTTTCGGGGCCTTGACCCGGTTGTTCACGGAAACTTTCGGGTTTCCCGGCGCTTGGACCTACGCCCTGATGGCCATGGCGGTCCTAAGCATGACAGTGGGAAATATGGGGGCCCTGATGCAAACCAGCCTCAAACGGATGCTGGCTTATTCCAGCGTGGCCCACGCGGGTTATATCCTTGTGGGTCTTTCCGCCGCTTCCCTCGCCCCAGCGGACCAAGTGGAAAGGGCCGTGGCTTTCTACCTTTTGGCCTACACTCTTATGTCCGCCGGGGCTTTCGGCTGGCTGGCCTGGGAGGGGGGGAAAGGGGAGACCCGAGTGAGCCTGGAGGATTTTCGCGGATTTGGCTCCCGCCATCCGTGGAGGGCTTTATGGATGTCTTTGTTCCTATTTTCACTCGCCGGCATGACTCCGACGGCGGGTTTTTTCGGGAAATATTACCTATTTAAGCTTTCAGTGGATCACGGAATGGTGGGGCTGGCCCTCATCGCGGTCTTGAACAGTTTTGTTTCGGCTTATTATTACTTGCGCGTTGTGGCCTATTTTTATATGAAGCCGTCCGGCGAGGGGGAAAAAGAATTCGGGTTTCCCTCCTTTGGAATTCAAACGGTTTTTTTCCTTTGCGCTTTAGCTATTTTGGCGGCGGGGTTCCTGAAATTTCCTTTTTAAAATCTCTTGGTTTTCTAAAACCAGTTCCCGATTTCCAGCTTTCCAACCTTACTGAAGGGCGTCCTATTTGCCATCTACCGCCATGTCCTTAATTGAGTTGAAAAGGCCCCGATTGACCCATAATTCCAGCGATATGTTTTTTGCCGGTTATTTCCTTTTTCGCGAAATTAAAACTCGAAAATACGTTAAAATAAGCTTGGGTCGTGGTATTCATAAAGAATATTCGTTTTATTTTTTTGCCTTTTGGGGGTGGGTATGCGGCGGTTTCAGAGAACCCTTCACGGGTTTACTTTGGTTGAACTCATGATTGTGATCGCCATTATCGGTATTCTTGCCGCTGTCGCCATACCCCGGTTCGGGCAAATGATCGAAAGGTCCAAGGAAGGGCAAACCAAAGGCAGTTTGTCGGGACTGAAAGCCGCGGTCATCATTTATTACGGCGACCAACATGGGGTTTGGCCCTCGACATTAAGTTCCTTTCCGAACTATAGCTTCAGCCAATATTTGGACAACGTCAATCCAGTTAAAGTCACCGGGTATTTTGTGCCGGGAGCCATCAGCCCATCGGGAGCGGAGGTCAGCATGACCACCGTGGCCTCAGTCCCCGCGGCAAGCGGGGTTGGATGGCTTTATGACAGCACATTAGGTGAGGTTTACGTCAATAGCACCATTACCGATTCCAAGCAAATTCCCTATTCTTTTTACGGATTCGAGTGAAGGTTTAAAATCCGTCCGCTGGATTTTTAAAATTATTTACGAATCGCCCATCCAATTTTTCGGGTCAAAAGCTCCCTTCTTGGCGCGCCGCTAGGCATGAAATGGGGGCAACCTAAAATCTTCCATCAAGGATTTGAATGAACCGAGCTAAATTTTTCTTTGCTTTTCTTATTATCTCATCTCCCGTTTGGCCCGATTCTCTACCCGCCCTCACGCCTGGACAGGGAAATTCCGAGCTGGGAAGGGAAGTCCAGGGATTCAAGCAACCCCTCATCACCATACCCCGGATAATATCCACCCCTTCCTCGGCTTTTCCAGGAAGGAATTCCAGCGCTCCGCCGCTGATGGTTCCGACCTCCGTTCCGAATCGAATCTCAAAAAAAGACAGGATCCTTAAATCATCGGAAACAACAATGGAAGATTATTTTCCCGTGGTTCCGGGCTCGAAGGTCAATTATGAGTATTTAGCGCCAGCCCCTGGGGAGAGGGTTAAGAAAACCCGAGTGGTGGAGTGCCAGGAATACCGGAGAATGGGGGACGGGACCCTGGTGGGAAAGTTCAAAATTTCCGATGGTTTTCTGGATACGGCGGAGTATCAGGATATTCTGTTCACTCTGGAAGGAGCCCAAAACTTCACCGGGAAAAAGCCATCCGGCCGATCTTGTTTTCTTAAGCTCCCCAAAAAAGGCCGCAGGGTCAAGTGGAAATATAAATTGAAGGGGGGAATCGTCCAATCCTTTCAAGCTGGGTTTGATAAAACCAGGATCAAATCCAGAAATTATCCCGATTGCTTATGCGTGTCCGAAAAGGAATTCAAGAAAGGAAGATTGATTTCAACCCAGAGGGATTATTACTCCAAGGGTATTGGCTTGATCTTGAGGGGGTTTTACGGTCCTAAAGGCAAGTTGGTTCGTTCCAAGTCATTCGCTTATCTCAAAATGGAAGGATCGGGAAAACCGGTCCCTTTTAGCCTCAAGCAAAAATAAATCGGGTTCCAGTCTGGCTCCCGGTGTTTTAAAAGGGCTTCTTTCCTTTAGAAACCACCATTGATGGTAATTTCGTTTTTTTCCTTAATTTCATGGCCTCGAGTGGTTGAGATTTTAAGGTTTCCCTAGGTATCATGCTATCCCTGGCGGCGCCAAATTGAGATGCATTCCCTTGTTTTGGCGAAGCTTTCTTACTATTAGTTGATCTAATGAATGGATTTTTTCCCGTGTATTAGGATGTCTTTCCATTCACTGAATGAGAGAGAAAGTAGGGGGGTTAAATCAGGCTCGGTTTATCAATCAAAGGGGAGGATTTATCAGTGGAAAATGAAATCATTGTGGGTATTGGCGGCGCGGCAGGAGACGGCGGAGCCTCCACGGCGGATAACCTGGCCCTGACCAGCGCCCGCCAGGGTCTTCATGTTTACGTATACACCAGCTACCAATCCCTGATCCGGGGAGGCCATTCCTGGGTTCGTCTTCGGATTTCAACCCGAAAACCCCACAACGTGGGTGACCAAGTCCAATGTGTAATCGCTTTGAACCAGGATGCAATGGACCGCCACCTCCAGGAGCTGAAACCGGGCGGCCTTTGCGTTTATAACGGCGACAAGGTCAAACCCGCCAAGGCTCCTCAAGGCGTGCAGCTTTGCCCCCTGCCGGTATTTGAGTTGGTCGGCAAGGACGCCCTTCCCATCATGCAAAACACCGCCGCTTTAGGCGCGCTGACTCGTTTGATCGGGTTGGATTTTTCCGCCCTTTCCTCTGTCTTTGAATACACCTTCAAGAAAAAACCCCAAGTGGTCAAGGCCAACGTGGACGCTGCCCGGGCAGGCTATGATTTCGCGGACAAGACCTACAAACCCGTTTCCAATCCTTTGACACATACTGGAACGAAACTGGCCATGGTGGCTGGAAACAATGTCATCGCCTTGGGAGCGGTCAACGCGGGCTGCAAATTCTATTGCGCTTATCCCATGAGCCCGGCCACGGGAATCCTTCATTGGATGGGAGCCCACGGGAAAGACCTGGATGTTTGC
Source organism: candidate division FCPU426 bacterium (assembly GCA_963796105.1). GTDB lineage: Bacteria > Oederibacteriota > Muellerivitia > Muellerivitales > Muellerivitaceae > CAWCKJ01. Next base: position 543,447 of record CAWCKJ010000004.1, on the reverse strand, counting down.
GTGCGCCAGGTGGAAGACGAGATCAGCGTGGCCAATATGGCCATTGGCGCGGGCCACATGGGAGTCAGGGCCATGTGCGCCACTTCGGGCGGGGGTTTCGCCCTCATGACCGAGGCGCTGGGACTGGCCGGAATGATGGAAACTCCCGTGGTGATGGTCAACGTCATGAGGGGAGGCCCTTCAACGGGACTTCCCACCAAACAGGAGCAAGGGGACCTGACCCAGGCTATCGGGGCCTCGCAGGGCGATTTCCCGCGCATTATCATCGCGCCTACCTCCATCTCGGACTGTTATGACACCATGGAGGAAGCCTTCAATTTGGCGGAAAAATACCAGTGCCCCGTGGTGATCCTGTCCGATCTATTGATGAGCGAGGGGCACATGACCCTGGATACCTCCATCCTGGGACGCGAGTTCAAAATCGACAGGGGTGAAATGATTTTCGAGGATGATGGAAAACCCAAGACCTATCTTCGGTATAAGGACACACCCTCCGGGATTTCACCCAGAGCTATTCCAGGCCTTCCCAACCGCTTGTATGTGGCGGCTTCCGACGAGCATGACGAGGATGGGGTCCTGGTTTCCGACGTCTACACGAATCCCGTCATCCGAAAGAAGATGGTGGACAAGAGAACCCGAAAGATGGAGGGCGTCACAAGGGATTACGCCGCGCCTCTGAAGCTGGAGGGGCCCGCTGGCGCGGACATCACTCTCGTGACCTTCGGCTCCACTTGGGGCGTGGCCACGGAGGCGGTTGAGAAATTGAACGCCCAGGGGATCAAGGCGAACCATCTATCCTTCAAGTACATGGTGCCGTTCCAGGCCCAGGAAGCAGCGGAAATCCTTGGAAAATCCAGAAAAATTTGCGTGGTGGAAATGAACAAAAGCGGGCAGTTTTCCAGGCATCTGAGGGCGGAGTCCGGAATCACCGCCCACGCTGATATCCGCAAGTACGACGGGGAGCCATTCCAACCCAACCAAGTGGTGGAAGCCGTGAAGGAAGTCTTAAAAGGAAAGAAACTAGTGGAGGTACAGTCCCTGGAGCCTGGTTGGCAGTCGCCTCATCCCCCGGGACCCGGAGTCATGACCACCACTTCGGTTCATTGAAACGGAAGGAATAAGGAAAAATAAAAGATTATTGAACAGCAGTAAAACCGAAATTGACCAACCTATAGAGAAAAATCCGAGGAGGATTTCATGCAAACAGTTACCGAACCGATAGCCCGGGAGGCCAAACATTATAAACCGGAAATCCCGCCCGATTGGTGCCCTGGATGCGGGGATTACGGGGTCCTGACCGTTCTTCAACGCGCCGTGGCTGAGCTGGGAATTCCCAACGAGAGGCTGATGATCGTCTCGGGGATCGGCTGTTCCTCCAACCTGCCTGGGTTTTTCAAATCCTACGGAATGCATTCCCTGCATGGGAGGTCCCTGCCTGTTGCGACCGGCTGCAAACTGGCCAACCACGAGATGACCGTGATCGCCTGCGGGGGCGATGGGGACGGCTACGGGATCGGCCAAGGCCATTTCGTGCACTCCATCCGAAGAAACATCAACTTGACCTATATCGTCATGGACAATGAGATCTATGGACTTACCACCGGCCAGACATCGCCGACTTCCGAGACGGGAATGAAGACCAAGTCCACTCCTTTTGGAAATCCGGAGGGGCAGTTGAATCCCATGGTCATGTCACTCGCGGCGGGATGCGGTTTCGTGGCCCGAGGGTTCTCGGGGGACATCAACCATTTGAAATCGCTTTACATCCAGGCCATCCAATATCCCGGATTCGCCCATATCGACGTGTTTTCCCCCTGCGTGACATTCAACAAGCAGAATACTTTCGGATGGTTCAAGGAACGCGTCTATAAGCTGGAGGAATCGGGGCATGACCCGGCCGACTGGAACGCCGCCATGAGCCGGGCCAAGGAATGGGGGGCGAAGATCCCCATCGGGGTCCTTTACCGAAATCCCCATCCCCAGCCCTCCATAGACGCGGCGGACCCGGCCTTGCAGGGAGAGGCTCTGGCGAGCCAGCGGAAACTGAGCCTGGACCCTCAAAAACGCAAAAGCCTGATTGAAGAGTATATGTAGGGAAAACCGGAAATTTCCGGATCGGCCATTCGTTACAGTTGGAAACCATGCTCCGGGGATGGAGCCGGCAACCATGAAAATGCGCTTTTCTTTTAATGGCCTTTTGCTTAAATTATCTCGAAATAAGTTTTTTCCGCAATTCAAGGGGAGCCTTCATGCCGCACGTTATCCTGGATAACTGCATCGGTTGTACGTTGTGCGCCGTGAAATGCCCCACGGAAGCCATCGCCGGGGAGAAAAAAAACCTCCACCACATCGATCCTTCCCTTTGCATCGACTGCGGGGTGTGCGGTATTTTCTGCCCGGTCGAGGCTATCATCAATCCCATCGGGGAGACCGTCAAAAAAATCAAACCGGTTCAAATTCCCAAGGCCAAGGTGGACCCGGAGACCTGCACCGCCTGCGAGTTCTGCGTGGATGTCTGCCCCTTCGAGTGCATCTCCATGAAGCCCCGCGACGATCATCCGGAGTTTTTCAAGATCGCGGTCGTGGACGAGAAAAAATGCGTCAGCTGCAAGCTCTGCGAGACGGTTTGCATCAAGGGAAGCATCACCATCGAGCGCCCGGCGGTTTTTTTGAGCCACCAGCCTCATCGGTGAGTCAAAGGCCCGGCGCCGGAGGCGTTTTTCCCCGGGAGATTTTTGACTGGAAGCGGCGGTTAAAAGGCCTATTGCTTTATCAGCCGGAATTTAATGAATGTCAAAATGGAGGAGTATGATGCCCGAGGGAGTATTCGACGTCATCATTATCGGCGCGGGTCCGGCCGGTTTATTCGGCGGTTTTTACGCGGGGCTTCGCGGCATGAAATTCATGCTGGTCGACTCCCTGGAGGCTTTGGGCGGCCAAATCGCCGCCATGTATCCCGAGAAGGATATCTTTGACGTAGCCGGCTACCCCAGGGTCATGGGCAAGGACCTGGTCAAGGACTTAGCGGAACAAATGATGCGCTTCAATCCGCCGCTCGCCCTGGGCCAAAAAGTGACCAACCTCACCAAGCGGCCGGACGCGATCTTTGAGTTGACCACCGACCAAGGGCAAAAATTTCTTTCCAGGACGGTGGTATTGACCCTGGGCATGGGTTCCTTCACCCCCAAAAAACATCCCAACCCTGAACTCGCCCGTTACGAGGGAAAAGGCGTGCAGTACGGGGTCCTTGCATTAGAGCCCTTCCGTGGGAAGAATGTCCTGATCGTGGGCGGCGGGGACTCGGCCGTGGATTGGGCCTTGATGCTGGAGCCCATGGCATCGCAAGTCACCCTCATCCACCGGCGGGACGAGTTCCGCGCCCATGAATCCTCCGTCAACAAACTCAAGGCTTCCAAGGTCGATGTTAAACTCTGGTATGAACTGGGGACCGTCCATGGAAACGGCCGGGTGGACGAGGCGGTCATCTATGAGAACCATACCAAAAAAGAGGAAACCCTCCCCGTGGATTTTGTCATCTTGAATTTCGGCTTCCAGGCCAGCCTCTCTTTTCTCAAGGATTGGGGCTTGACTCTCGAGAAAAACAAGATTCCCGTGAACCAGCGCATGGAAACGAACATTCCCGGGATCTATGCCGCGGGAGATATCGTCACCCATCCCGGGAAATTGGACCTCATCGCGACCGGTTTTGCCGAGGGTGCGACGGCTGTCAATTTCGCCAAAAGATATATCAATCCGGCTGAAAAGGCGGAGCCGGGACACAGCTCAAGCTTGAAGTGGTAGGAAAAGGCCGGATTCCGCCATCGGGGCCGGGATGGCTGAAAAACGGTCCATTTGAAAAATTCACTGGGAGACCATGATGGAAGTGGATGTAAGAACTCAAACTGGAGCCGGGGTCACTTTACGGGAGGATCAATGGTGGCTGGAGTCCCTCTGGGTCGGGCTGGGACTTCTCGCCTTTCTCGTCTACATGACCTGGGCGGCCCTCACTCCCTACGGGCCCCAGGGCCAGGTTTATTACCAATGGGGTTCCTATGTTTCCCCGGCTTTTTCCCCTTTTCTTTCGCCCTCCTGGTTCAAATGGTCGCCGGCCCTCCTGATTCTTTGGGCGCCCGCTGGCTTCCGCGGCACCTGTTATTACTTCCGGAAAGCCTACTACCGAGCCCTTTTCCAGGATCCCCCCGCCTGCGCTGTGGGTGAGGAGCCGCGGGAATACAAGGGCGAGCAGGCTTTTCCATTCATTCTCCAAAATGTGCACCGGTATTTTCTTTACTTCGCCCTCCTTCTCGTCATCAACCACTGGGTGGATCTCGTGAAAGCCTTCACGCTCGAGGGCCCCAAAACTTACTCGGTGGGGCTGGGAACCCTGGTTCTATTTGCGGATACCATCCTTCTGACCCTCTATGTCGGGTCCTGCCACGCCTGGCGGCATATTGTGGGTGGAAGACTGGATTGCTTCTCCACCTGCCGCATGAATGACATCCGTTACAAAGTCTGGTGCAGGGTTTCCAAAATGAACGAGGACCATCCGCTTTGGGGATGGCTTTCCTTGGTCATGGTGGGCTTCGCCGATTTGTATGTGAGGCTCGTGGCGATGGGCATTTGGAAAGACATTAAGATTTTTTAAACCGTAGTTTCTGAGCCGTAAAACCTTTTAAGGGGAGACGAGTGGCCGACAGTTACCAAACTTTCGAGTATGACGTGCTTGTCATCGGCGCGGGCGGGGCGGGGTTGCGCGCCGCCATCGAGGCTTCCGCGGCGGGCTGTAAAACAGGCCTGGTCTGCAAATCCCTTTTAGGAAAGGCCCACACCGTCATGGCCGAGGGGGGAATCGCCGCGGCCCTGGCCACAATGGATTCCCGGGATTCCTGGCGCCAGCATTTTTGCGACACCATGATAGGCGGTAATTTCGCCAATCATTGGCGGATGGCCCAAATCCACGCCCAGCAGGCCCCGGACCGGGTCCGGGAGCTGGAAAAATGGGGAGCCGTCTTCGACCGCACCTCCGACGGCAAGGGCAACATCAACGTGCGGCATTTCGGGGGACATACTTACAAGCGCCTGGCCCACGTGGGGGACCGGACCGGGCTGGAAATCATCCGTTCCCTCCAAGACAAGGGCGTCCATTCCGGAATCGAGGTGCATATGGAATGCACCCTTTACTCGCTTCTCAAGGACGGGGAAAGGGTCGCGGGGGCCTACGGCTATTTCCGCGAAACCGGCCGGCCGGTGCTATTCAAGGCCAAGTCGGTCATTCTCGCCACGGGCGGAATCGGGAAACTCTACCGCATCAACTCCAATTCCTGGGAATGCACGGGCGACGGGTTCGCCCTGGCTTACCTGGCGGGGGCGGACCTCGCCGACATGGAATATATCCAGTTTCATCCCACCGGCATGGTTTGGCCCCCTTCGGTCCGGGGGCTTCTCATTACCGAGGGCGTGCGGGGGGAAGGCGGGGTTCTTAAGAACAACAAGGGGGAGCGATTCATGTTCAAGTATATCCCCCCTAAATATAAAGGGATTTACGCGGATACCGAGGAAGAGGCGGACGCCTGGTTCAAGAAAGTCGTGGTGGAGGGCTGGAAGGAAGAGACGGTCAAGGACCGCAAACCCCCGGAACTCATGAGCCGGGACGTGGTGGCAAGGGCGGTCTGGACCGAGATCAAGGAAGGCCGGGGAACCGAGCATGGCGGGGTATACCTGGATATCGCCTCGCGCAGGACGAACGAGGATATAAAAAAGAAGCTTCCCTCCATGTACCACCAGTTCAAGCAGCTGGCCGACGTGGATATCACCAAAGTTCCCATGGAAATGGCCCCTACCTGCCATTACATGATGGGGGGAATCAAGGTGGACCCCGAGACCCAGATGTCCACGGTGCCGGGTCTTTTCGCGGCGGGGGAATGCTCCGCGGGAATGCACGGCTCCAACCGCTTGGGAGGAAACTCGCTATCGGACCTGGTGGTTTTCGGCAAACTGGCGGGGGAGCACGCCGCCGCCTACGCCAAGAAGGCCCCGGTTCCCAAGGTGGATTCCAGCGTTCTTCCCTGCTTGGACCAGGAGATGAACCGGCCTTTCGAGAAGACGGGCGGGGAAACGTCCTACCGGGTCTTGGCCGACTTGCAGCTGGTCATGGAAAGGGGCGCGGGCATGTACCGCGAGGAGCCGCTCCTGGACCAAGCCCTTTTGGAATTGGTCTCACTCAAGGAGAGGTGGGCGGGCATTTCGGCGGAAGGGAACCGCCTCTTCAATCCCGGATGGCACGTGGTCATGGACCTGAGGAATTTGCTGATCGTGGGGGAAGCCGTCGCCAGGGCCGCCAAGGAGCGGAAAGAATCCCGCGGAGGCCACACCAGGACGGATTACGCGAATTACTCGCTGGAACTCGCGAAAAAAAGAATGGTCATACGAAAGAAGGGCGACTCCATGGAAGTGGCGAAAGAGGACCTGCCGCAGATTCCGGCCGAACTGGAAGGGGAACTGGTGAAAGACGGGTTTCTCAAGCCTGAAATCCTGAAGCAAATCCGGGGAGAAGCGCCCGCGCATTAAGGCGGGGTTTAAAGGTATTGGAAAGCGGGAGAAAATGCCGAAGATTCATTTGAAATTGTACCGTGGCAACTCGGAAGGCGGCAAGCTGAAGGATTACTTCGTGGACGCCGACGAGGGCATGGTGGTGTTGGACGCGGTGCACCGTGTCCAGGCCAACCAAGCCACGGACTTGGCCTGCCGGTGGAACTGCAAGGCGGGCAAGTGCGGTTCCTGCTCCGCCGAGATCAACGGCAGGCCCCGCCTCATGTGCATGGCCCGGCTCAACGAGTTTGAGGAGGGCAAACCCATCACCGTCACACCCATGAAAACCTTCCCCATCATGAAGGACTTGGTTACCGACGTATCCTACAATTACGAGATGAACAAGAAGATTCCTCCCTTTACGCCGAAAGACGGGGCGGTCTGGAATTGGGAGCAAAGGGACGTGGATAGGGTCCAGGAATTCCGAAAGTGCATCGAGTGTTTCCTCTGCCAGGACACCTGCCACGTCCTGAGGGAGCACCACAAGGAGGGCCAGTTCGCGGGCCCCCGTTTTTTCGTTCGGACCGCCTCGCTGGAAATGCACCCCATCGATGGATTGGACCGCACGGGGCTTCTCAAGGACCAGTACGGTTTGGGCTTGTGCAACATCACCAAATGCTGCACCGAGGTCTGCCCGGAGGAGATCCGCATCACCGATAACGCGATTATTCCTCTGAAGGAGCGGGTCGTGGATAAATACTATGATCCCCTTCGCATTTTGTGGAACAAGGTCTTCGGGAAGGAATCGTCCCTTCCTCGGTAAAATCCGGTATATCCCCAAAACAAAAAAGCCCAATGGCGGGACCATTGGGCTTTTTTGCTGGTGGAGAGGGCGAAAAGGACAATAAAAAAGCCGCACGCTCCGGTAACCCGGAGATCAGGGGCTCACCACGACTCATCAATTGGATAGTGGCCCATATCTGATAGACTGTGCGGCTGACTCTATTTTGACCCGCCACGCATTCTTAGCAAGTAAAATTGGGATTAGCACGATCGATTTTTCACGCATAAAATAGGCCAAGAGCCGCTTTCGAGTTAGAAATATATTTTCGATACTTTCCCCAAGGGTTTAGCGCAAATTCCAAAGTATTGGACCGCCAGATGAGGCAAAGCCAGGAAAAGATCAGTTTTATCCCGGTCGCCCGGGGGCATATCCCTGAATACAGGCGCTGCTGGGACCAGGTGGCCCGCGAGGTCAAATGGCTGCTGGCCTTGAAAGCGCCCCCCATCAGGGAAGTCCGGAAAATCGTCCTTCGGAAAATTAAGGAAAGTGAGAGCTTTTTCTTGGCTTTGGCCGGGAAAAAAGTCATCGGTTGGTGTGATATCAGGCCGGACCACCGTCCTGGAACGGGTCACGTCGGTCTTTTATACATGGGGGTCCTGCGCGAATACCGCCAAAGGGGCATCGGCGCTCAACTCCTTGAAACCACCCTGAAGCACGCTGAATTCACCAAGGGATATGAAAGCGTTCAATTGGAAGTATTCGCTTCCAACCAGCGGGCCATCCGGCTTTACAGGAAATTCGGTTTTGCAAAGGATGGCCTCCGGAAGAAGGCGAGAAAACACTTGGGGAAATACGAGGATATCCTTCTGATGTCAAAGACGCTCAACCCTCGGAAGAGATGAGGGGCACATCTATTGGATAGAATGCCTATTGGGAAATCGGGGTTAACGGGGATTAATTTTCATCTTGGGAGGACGGCTTTACGGATTCCTGGATGAGGAACAAGGTTCCCCAAAGCTTTCCGGTGGGTCCCGTTCCCGAGGAACTGTCCAAACGGATCCTCTTAGCAAAACCCTTCCAACGGATATCCAGGTATTCCCGCTTCAGGTCGCGCCGGTCCTTTAAGGCCTGGGCCATGGATTCCCCGATTTCAGCCAATACCGTGTCCTTGTTGAACAAATAAAGGTTCACCAGGCTTTTGGGGTTCAAGTCCAGGATTTTTCCCACGGTATTATTCACGAACAGCACGAAACCATGGGGAGAAACGGCGATGGCCCCGATCGGCAGGGTATCCAGGACGTTTTTCAGGGTGGCGGCGTATTCCAGGGCCGCCTGGTCCCCTTCCCGGACTTTTTCGCTCAACAGGTTCGCCTTTTTCGCCAGATCCATGATTTCCTTCTCTTCCTGCACCGTCCTGAAGGCCAGGTAGCCGGAATGGATGGAAACGACGAAAAGAAGGCTGCAGGAAATCAGCAGCATCGGGTCCATCCAATTGAAAGAGTCGGCTTTTTGGAAATGGAGATAGACATAGATCCCGATGACCGCGATTCCCACCAGGATGCTCCGGCCCACCGATTGGCTCAAGGCGGAGATGAAAAAAGTCAGGAATATCATGATGAGCAGGTTTGTCTCGAAAAAATCGAAAAGGTAAACAGCCCCCATCAAAAAAACGGAATCCATGCTGAAGACGACGAATTGATAACGGACCAACTCCCATTTTTCCTCTCCCAGGAAGTAAAAGGGGATGAAGGTGGCGGCGTAAACCAATACGTAGGACAGGATCATGCCTTTCTGGTCGGAATGAGCTTGAAGGAACAGGAAAGCGAAACAGTATAGAATGACGGCCAAAAGAGACCGGATGAGAAGAAGGTTTTTCTTAACGTGGGGGGTAGCTTGTTGAAGTTCGGCCATGTTAACCTTCATTTCTTTCTTAAAAGAGAAAAAGGGTTGTTTCGCCGGTACCGCGATTAAATTCGTATCCCTATTTCATGATAAGACAGGAAAAGGCCCGTGCAAAGCCCAAAGAAACCCCCGGCGCCAGGCGTTTGGCTGGCGTTATCCGCCGTTTATTTCATTTGGGGTTCCACTTATTTGGCCATCCGTTTCGCCATAGAGACCCTGCCCCCATTCCTGATGGCCGGAAGCAGGTTTGTGGCGGCGGGACTTCTTCTTTACGGTTGGACCCGGATGAAAGGCGCCCCCCGGCCAGGCTTGAGGCAATGGAAAGCCTCGGCGGTGGTGGGCTTTTGCCTCGTTTTCTGCTCCAACGGCGGGGTCACTTGGGCCGAGCAAAAAGTGCCATCCGGCATTGCGGCCCTTTTAGTGGCCACAGTGCCCCTATGGATCGTCGCGCTCCAATGGATTTGGAAAAGGGAAGCCAAACCCGGAATCAGGATGACCGCCGGGCTTGGGTTGGGCCTGGCCGGAATCGCCTTTTTAGTGCTGCCAGGAAAGACTTCGGGCATGGGACCTTTGAATCCGTGGGGGACCCTGGTATTGTCCCTGTCGCCCGTGACCTGGGCCGTGGGTTCCCTCTATTCCCGGACGGCGCCCCTTCCTGCTTCCCCCCTCCAAGCCACATCCATGGAGATGGTCGCGGGGGGACTGATGCAATTGGCCTTTGGTTTGTTCCTCGGGGAGGCGGCCCTTTTTCACCCGGGGGCGGTCAGCCTTGTTTCACTCGCTTCCTGGTCCTATTTGATTTTCTTCGGATCATTGTTGGGATTCACGTCCTATATTTGGGTTCTCCACAAAGCCACCCCAGCCCTGGCGTCCACCTACGCTTTCGTGAACCCGGTCATCGCTGTTTTCCTGGGCTGGCTGTTGGCGGGGGAGGCGCTTTCCCCCCGGGTTTTTTTGGCCGCCAGCCTGATCGTGGCCGCGGTGGTCCTGATCACTTTCGCCTCCAGGGGAGTGGAAAAATCCGTCCTGGAAATCCGGACTCGGGGTAAAAAACCAAGGGAATCCGGGTTTTCAGGAGTGAAATAAAATATTCCCCTCTGTTTTTTTCGGCTCCGACAGGCGGGTATAATCGCGTAAAGGCAACGGTATCCCGCGGGGTTGTTGCTGAAAATGGGGAGATTTTTTAAATGTCAAAAGATTTGTCCTTGTCCGCCCAAACCGGGCCGGAGACCGTTTGGCGCCGCCTGCGCCTCAAGTACACCCATGACGAGCAGATCGACTGGGCCGGAAGCCTGGCTTTTTTCGGGGTGCATGTCATCGGGATCGCCGCGGTTTTCACCGGCATCAGCTGGGCCGCGGCGGTTGTTTGCCTTTTCATGTATTACGGCCGTATGTTCGCCATCACCGGGGCCTACCACCGGTATTTTTCCCACAGGACTTATAAGACCGGCCGCTTTTTCCAATTTGTCCTGGCCTTCTGGGGGGCTTCCTGCGCCCAGCAGGGGCCGCTTTGGTGGGCCGCCCACCACCGGCATCATCACAAATATTCGGACACCGAAAAAGACATCCATTCCCCCCGCTTGAGGGGCCTTTGGTGGGCCCATGTGGGTTGGGTTCTCTGCAAAAAATACTCCGGAACCAACGAGGCGGCCGTGAAGGACCTGGCCAAATACCCGGAACTGAGGTGGATCAACAAACACCACGGGGTAGCCCCTTTCGTCCTGGCGGCGGCCATTTATTTATTAGGCTCATTCCTGCAGCACTCGGCGCCGGGACTCCACACCAACGGCATGCAGATGCTCACCTGGGGCTTTTTCACCAGCACCACCGCTCTTTACCACGGTACCTTCAGCATCAACTCCCTTTCCCATTTGATCGGGACGAAAAGGTTCCGGACGGGGGATGACAGCAGAAACAGCCTCTTTCTTACGCTCATTACCATGGGAGAGGGCTGGCACAATAACCACCACCGCTATCCTTTTTCCGAACGCCAGGGAATCTATTGGTGGGAAATCGACCCTTCCCATTACATCCTCAAGGCTTTTTCCCTCGTCGGATTGGTCTGGGATATCCAGGTCCATCCTAAGCAAATCCTCCACGCGGGCCTGGGCGGATCAAGGGCAACCGCCTAAATAGGCCAATCCACCAGGGGGCGAGATCTTCGCCCCTTTTTTATCACTTGCCTCAGCCCGCCTTATTGTCGAAAATTCCCCCGCCGGTGAATAAAACCCAGGAGTTGAGATCATGGAAGAAGTGGAAGTCCCCACGGAGCACCTTCACGAGCACATGGAGCACAGCGCGAGGCATTCCAACGAGGGATGGATCATGGGAGTGGCCTTAAGTTCCGCCTTCCTGGCGGCCTTCGCGGCGGTAGCTTCCCTCATGGCGGGATTCCACGCCAATGAGGCCATGCTCAGCCAGATCAAGTCCTCGGACCAATGGGCTTTTTACCAGGCCAAGGGGATCAAGGCCGCGGTCCTGGGTTCCAAGTTGGAGCTATTGGCGGGCCTCAACCGAAAACCGCCGGAGGCCGACCAAAAGAAAATGGAGCAGTACAAGGAAGACCAGGAAAAAATCAAGGAGGAAGCAGGGAAATTCCAGAAAAAATCCGAGGACCATTTGAGCCATCACGAGGGCCTGGCCCACAGCGTCACATTGTTCCAGGTGGCCATCGCCATCGCGGCCATCTCGGCGCTGACCCGCCGCAAGCCCTTTTGGTTCGTCAGCCTGGGATTCGGCGCGGTCGGGCTGGTTTTCTTCATCCAGGGATTGATGTGATCGCGGATTCCCGCTTTTTGCCCTGATAAATATGCTGAAAGGGAATGTTGCCTTGGGTTATATTAAAGGATATAAGTCGCGGTTAGATACATTGAGCTGACGATCCGGGCCCTGAGAGCTGTTATTCCACTTTAAAGAAAATCCATGCCCAAAGTCGATTCCTACCTGCAAACTTGCATCGACCAAAAGGGTTCCGACCTTCACATCGCCTCGGAATCGCCCGCCTGCGTCCGGCGTTTGGGCAGGCTTTTGCCCGTCACGGATAAACCCCTTCCCGCCCAGGAATGCGAGGAATTGATTTTCGAGATCCTGGACGAGAACGCCCTCGCGCACCTGAAGGAAACCTGGGAAATCGACACCACCTATTCCCTCTCCAACGGAGAGAGGTTCCGGCTCAACGCCTACCGCCAGCGCCGGGGGTGGGACGCGGTGTTCCGTCATTTCACCTCCAAGGTCCGCACCATCGATGAGCTGGGCCTTCCCCCCATCCTCAAGAAGTTCGCGGACGCCAACCAGGGCATCATCCTCATCACGGGTCCCGGGCGCTGCGGCAAGTCCACCACCTGCGCCGCCCTGGTGGATTACCTGAACGAGACCACCGAGGAAAACATCATCACCATCGAGGACCCCATCGAGTACATCCACCACCGCAAGCAGTCCGTGGTCAACCAGCGCGGGGTGGGGACGCACACGGCCAGTTTCACCAACGCCCTTCGAAGCGCCCTGCGGGAGGACCCGGACATCATCATGGTGGGGGAGATGCGAGACCACGAGACCATGAGCCTCGCCCTCACCGCCGCCGAGACGGGCCACCTGGTCATCGGCACCCTTCATACCGGCTCCGCGACTTCCACGATTTCCCGCGTCGTCAGCCTTTTCCCGGCGGGCGAGCAGCCCCAGGCAATCGTGAGTCTCGCCGAGAACCTCGTGGGAATCCTCTCCCAGCGGCTCCTGGTCAACGCCGAGGGGACAGGCATGGTGGCGGCTTTCGAGATCCTGGCCAACATCACCGCCGTCGCCAACGTCATCCGGGAGGGCGATTTCTTCAAGATCCCGTCCGTCATCGCCACGGGGATCCTGCAGGGCATGCAGACCATGGAGGCTTCCCTCAAGGCCCTGGTGGCTTCCAAGAAAATCACCCAGGCCTTGGCCGATGAGATCCTGGCGGAGGTGTCCTGATGGCGGCCATGCCGGAACTATGCCGCGCCATGGTGGAACTGGGGGCGTCCGACATGCACCTCACCATCGGCAATCCCCCCCTGGTGCGCGTAAGGGGGGACCTCACCCCCTTGAATGAGACGGTCATCACCGAGGACATGATCATGTCCTGGATCTACGAGACCATGTCCCCGGAGCAATGGGAGCTGTGCTGGCAGAAGCGCGACTACGATTACGCCTACGAGGTTCCGGACCTGGCCCGGTACCGCGCGAATGTTTTTTTCAACCAGCAGGGGCTCGCCGCGGTATTCCGCACCATCCCCACCAAGATCCTCTCGCTGGAACAGCTCGGCATGCCCCCGGTCATCCGGGAGATGTGCAAGGTGAAAAGGGGCCTCATCCTCGTCACCGGCCCCACCGGCAGCGGGAAGAGCACCACCCTGGCCGCCATGATCGACGAGATCAACAACACGCGCGAGGCCAACATCCTCACCATCGAGGACCCCATCGAGTTCGTGCACTACATGAAAAAGTGCAAGATCACCCAGCGCGAGGTCCACCACGACACCCATTCCTTCAAGGCGGCCCTGCGGTCGTCCATGCGCCAGGACCCGGACATCATCCTGGTGGGGGAAATGAGGGATTACGAGACCATCTCGCTCGTCATCGCCGCGGCCGAGATGGGCATCCTGGTCCTGGCCACCCTGCACACCAACTCCACCTCGAAAACCATCGACCGCATCATCAACGTCTATCCGGCCGACGAGAGGGACAAGGCGCGCGACGCCCTGGCCGCGGCCCTCAAGGGAATCGTGGCCCAGCAGCTTTGTCCCACCAAGGACGGCAAGGGGCGCTGCGCGGCGGTGGAGGTGCTCAATTACGACAAGAGCCTCCCGAACCTGATCCGGACCGGCAAGATTTCCGGCATCACCTCCCTCATCGAGATGAGCGGACAGCTGGGCATGCAGACCATGGACCACTGCCTGATGAATTTCTACCAGGCCGGCAAGATCAGCGCCCGGCAGGCCTACCTGAAGGCCAGCGACAAGAAGAAATTCCAAGTTCCGATGGACAAGGAACTGGCGCTGGAGAAAATGGAGATGAGATTCGGACCCGGGTCCAGCAGTTCCCTCGCTTGATTCCTGAAAAACACCGCCTTCCGAGCTGAATCGAAAAACGATAAAACAACGGGGTTTTTCATTGTCCAAAAAGGAAAAAAGAGAGTTTGTCCTTCAAAACCGGTCCCTCCCTTTGGAGGAATTGGCTGGTAGAACCGGCTTGAGCCCCAGGCAGGTCCGCAAGATCATCGAGAGACCCTGTGAAAAGGTCGCTGAATTAAAAGAGGGAGCGGCACGGGAGCCTGGTACCCACCGCGATGGATGGGCCCTGGTCCTCGTGGTCCTCATCACCGTCCTGGTTTACATTCCCTCCCTGAACAACGGCTTCGTCAATTGGGATGACAGTGAATTCATCGTCAAGAACCTCCATATCCGTCACCTGGATTTCGCTTCCATCCGTTGGATGCTCAACGCTTTTTATTGCAGTAATTGGATTCCCCTCACATGGTTTTCCCTGGCCCTGAATTTTTGGATGGGAGGCCTGGACCCGAGAATTTATCACCTCACCAACCTGATCCTTCATGCCCTGAATACCGGGCTGGTTTTCCTGGTTTGCCGGAGGATTCTCAACTTGGCGGGAAACCGGAAGGAAACCGAAGGGAACCCCGGGCGCGGCCGGAATGAAGTCAAAGCGGCCTTTCTCGCGGCGCTTCTATTTGGGATCCATCCCCTCCATGTGGAATCCGTGGCCTGGGCCACCGAAAGGAAAGACGTTCTTTGCGGGTTCTTATACCTGGGAGGTCTCCTGCTTTACTTGGATTATGCCAGCTCCGCGCGGGGAAAGGGATTGAGGCTTGCCGCCTGCCTGGGGCTCTTCTCTCTGGCCCTTGTATCCAAACCCATGGCGGTCTCCTTTCCCTTGGTTTTATTTCTTTTGGATTTTTGGCCGTTGGGGAGATTTTCAAAAGAAGGGGCGAAGGTCTATTTGGAAAAAATCCCGTTTTTCATCGCGAGTCTGTTGTGCGGCTGGCTGACGGTCCTTTCCCAGTTCAAAGGCGAGGCTGTTTTGAAAACACAGGATATTCCCCTGGGAATCCGCGTCATGAACGCTTTTCACTCCTTGGTCTTTTACGTTGAAAAAATGATTTTTCCATCGGGATTGGCGGCTTTTTATCCCATCACCGAAAAAACAAAGGCCTTTTCCGCAGGGCAGCTTCTTTGCGTCGGTTTAGCCGTCCTATGGGCGGGGATTTGCCTTTATTGGCTCAAGAGACGGCCATACCTGGCGGCGGGAAGCCTTTACTATTTCATCACCCTTCTTCCCGTGCTGGGAATTCTTCAAGCCGGATTCCAGACCTCCGCCGACCGTTACACCTACCTTCCGAGCCTGGGTCCATTTTTGCTTTTTGCCTATCTGGCGGTCTTTATTCTTTCAAAGCGGCGTTTTTTATTCCCAATCCTGGCGGCGGGACTCACGGCCGGCCTGGGCTATGGAACCTTCCTCCAATCAGCGACCTGGAAGGATTCCATCGCCCTTTGGGAAAACGCGGTGAGGGTCCATTCCGAGACTTCCGTCATCACCTACTCGGAACTTGGAAACGCCTACCAGGACGCGGGACATTATGACGAGGCCATCAGGGCTTTCGACCAGGCCATCGCGGCAGATCCCGCCCCCTCCGCGCCCTATGATTCCAAGGGAACCTGCCTTTTCTCGAAAGGCCTGGCGGAGGACGCCGCGGCCTGGTTCAAGACCTCGATCGAGAAGGACCCCAAAAACGCCATTCCTCATTCCAACCTCAGCAAGGTTTACCAGAAATCCGGGAATTACGATGAAGCCCTGGCGGAAGCCCAAAAAGCCGTTCAACTTGACCCGGACCTGGCCTCGGCCTACAACAACCTGGGAGTCAGCTACTGGTATTTGAAACAACCGGAAAAAAGCTTCGCGGCCTATCAAAAGGCCGTTTCCCTGGACCCCGACAACCAAAGTTATCTGGTCAACCTGGCCAATTTATACGCCCAGGGGGGGAATTACGCCGAGGCGGCGAAGCTGTACCAGGAGGGAATCTCGGCCGACCCGAACGAAGTCATTTATTACCTCAACCTGGGCTTCATTGACTTTCAATCCGGAAAGTTCCCGGAAGCGTTGGATTTGCTCCGAAGGGCCTCGTCCCTCCAGCCCGACAATCCGGGCATTTATCAAAAGCTCGGATTGACCTACCGGAAAATGGGACGGGAGGATTTGGCCGAGGAAAATTTCCGAAAAGCGAAAGTCCTCGCGGAACATTCCAGGCATTAAGAAGCAACCGATGGACTGTTTGGTATAATCCTTCACATGCTTTCAAATCCAGCCCAAGCGCCCGCCAGTGAAGCCTCTTCCAAACGGAGTGTTTTCCCCGATCCCTGGTTCTGGCCCCTTCTTTCCTGTTTCCTTTTAACCGCCCTTTTGGCGGCCCGGTTCATCACGGACCTGGACCTGGGTTTTCACCTGAGGGGAGGCCAATGGATTCTCCAGAACCATTGGGTGCCCTTAAAAGACGCCTATACCTACAGCGTTCCGGACCACGAGTACCTGGATATCCATTGGTTTTACCAGGTCCTGCTTTACCTGGCATACCTGGCCGGGGGTTATTCCTTCCTGTCCCTCTGCAACATCATCCTGATCCTGACGGCCTTCGGCCTGGCTTGGTTCCGCGTAAGGTCAAATGGGACCTCCTCCTGGATGGGCGTCCTGTTGATGGGCGCGGCAGCGTGGATTTCCGAGATCCGCTTCCAAGTCAGGCCTGAAATACTCAGCTGGGTGTTTTTAGGCCTCATGATTTGGGTGCTGGAGCAAAAGGAGGCGAAGCGGCGGAACTGGTTGTTTCTCCTGCCCTTGATCCAAATCCTCTGGGGTAACGTCGAGGGCCTTTTCGTCCTGGGATGGGGAGTGATGGGCTTGTTCCTGATTTCCAGCGTGATCCATGAAGGACGGATCGACCGGAAGATGCTGAAATGGAGCGCCCTGGCTCTGGTTGTTTGTTTGGTCAATCCCTATTTCCTCAAGGGGGCGATTTATCCCTTCTCCAATTGGAAAATCCTCAACTCGGAACTTTTCCGCCCCAATATCCGCGAGCTTGTATCCCCCTGGGTCTCGGCCCAGAACTCCCCCCTCCCCGGGGGGCCCGTCCTTGTTTACAAGATTTACAGTTTTTTCCTGCTGTTCCTGCTCCTGGCAACCTTCAAGAAAAGGAAGGCCCATGAGCTGTTCCTTGCGTCGGTTTTCTTTGTCCTTTCCGCCATGGCCAACCGGAACATTCCCCTATTCATGCTCGCCAGCCTGCCGGCCGCCGCGGCCTGTTGGAATGACCTTCAATGGACAGGGCTTCGGAAATTCCAGGAAAAATTCCTTTCCTCTCCCTGGGCTGCGGGGGTTTTCACTCTGCTAATCCTGGCTTTCGGCTTGAGGATCGTCACAGGAGCTTATTACGCCGACTCCAGGAGATCCGAGCGGTTTGGCCTCGGGGTGAACGACAACAGCCAGCCGGTGAGAGCCGCGGAATTCCTGGCGAAGAACCGCCTGGACGGCAGGATCTTGAACACCTTGAATTCCGGCGGGTGGCTGGACTGGAAGGGACCCCAGAAAGTATTCATGGACGGGCGCCTGGAAGTCATGGGGGACCAGCTCTTCGGCGAGTACCTTGTGTCCCAGAATCCCGGGGGCTTGGACCCCCTGGCGAACCAATACCAGGCCGACATCCTTTTCATCAATCCCAGCCTCTTCACCCACTGGATCGCGGACCTTCCGAACAACCGCAATTGGCGGCGGGTTTACCTGGACGGCTTTACCGCGATTTATCTCCGTAGAGGCTACGCCTCCTGGGTGCCGGAACAGGAAGACGCCAAGTTCCTGGAGGAAAGGGAGGTGCCGGCGGACATATTCAACCAGTCTCCGGAATTATTGCGGCTCCCCGGGGTCACGGCCTGGAAATCCTTTTTTGAGGGCTTTTACAGGAGCGCCGATATTCCCACCGGGATTTTTTGGACCGGGTCTTTCCTGTTGCTGGAGGGGCATTTGAAAGCTGGAGAGGCGTTCTTGCTGGAGGCCATACGGCGGTCCGAAGGAAGGTATGGCGAACTCTATTACAGCCTGGGGCTTTTATATAACTCGACCAAACGATATGACGAGGCCCGGCTTTGCATGAAGCGGGTGCTGGAGGACAATCCTTCCAATCCCGTGGCGCTACAGGTGCTCAATAGTCTCCCTTGATAAGGCTTGGATTACCCTGATCTCAAGGCGCCGGGGTCGGGGCGGGTTTCTCCTGGGCGGGGGTATCGGGCGGGAGGGGAAACTCAGCCGTCAGGTTCTGCGAGGAGTCGCTCTGGACGAATAAAAGGGTGGCTTTTCCCCCGTCGCATTTGATGTCCGTGATCACGGAACCGTGGTGGTAATGGTAAGAAGAAAGGTCCAAAGGCTGGGCCGACACCCGGAAACCCTCCCCGCTCAAACGCAGGCATGCCAGGAAATCCCTCAGGACCGGCTGGCCTTGGGCGTCCTTCGTCCCGTCGGGGGCGGAAAGCACGAAAGCCGCGGTGGAGGAATCAGCCGACCAACCCACGGCATCGTTCAAGAAAACATCCTGGGCCATGGCTGGAAGGGCCCGCCCGAAATAATTGACACTGTTCTTGCTTGAATAGAGCCATCCGACCTTGATAGGCGATTCCTGGAGGCGCATGAGGACGATAGGGTCCGGCGCCCCGGAGCCATCCAGGACCGCCAGGAGAAACTGGCCGTCGGGGGAGAAGAAAAAACGCTTCAGGTTTTGGAACTGGCCGGAATCCTGCTCGTTGGAAAGATTCAACTGGAGGAAGGTGTAGCGCGGGCCACCCTCGGCCCCCCGGAGGGTGGTGCGGCAAACCAGGTCCAAGGCCTCGTCCCGAAGGAAGTAATAATGGACGGCGTAGGCCGGAAGGGGATAGATCATCCTGGTGTTGCGCATTTTATCCAGGATCGTCACGTTGATGGTGGGTCCGGCTTGGGCGACAATCTGGTCGTCCAGGCCCGGCAGGGTCTCGGAGAGCGTGACCTTGTAGTTGATGTTCTCGACGGTCACGGGGACCGCCCAAAGGTTGTTAACGGCGCCCAGGAATAAGGATAAGGATAAAAACCCAAAAAATTTCAAACTACCTCCTCAATTAGAGACAAGGGCATTATCCTACTTTTTGATAATCGGGAGAAGAAGATCGGCTTTTTGAAACCTCAATAACCGTTGTCCCTGCGGTCATCGCGGCGGTCATCCCTGCGATCGTCCCGCCTGTTGAAATGGTGCGGTTGTTGATTCGCGGGCTGGGCGCGGTATTGGTTGTGGATATAGGCGTAATTGTGCCCCCCGGCCCTCATTCGGACGATCTCCTCCGGTGTGCGGTGGTAATACTCGGAGGCGAAGCGCAGGTTCACCATGTTCACGAAATCCGAGTCCATCAGGCGGACCCGGGCCCCCCGTCTGTTGTAGTAGGCGTAAAAGCGCTCATAGGGGGTTCCTACCACGGGGCCGCGCATGGGCACGTAGAAAATCCTCGGGCTCAAGCGGAAGTGGCGGACAATCTCAAACCAGGGCATTCCCTGGGACCGGAGGTCGACGACGACCCCAGGCGCCACGCGGGCCTGTCCGGCGATGAAAAAGACCACCGGCATTTCCTCGTCGGGAATATGCCTTTGGGTACAGACCGCCACTTGATCGGGAGGGGCGTGGTAATAATTGCCGATGGCCAAGTGGAAGCTGTCGCCGCCGCCTCCCACGGAAATGCCCACCTGGACCTGGGCCTGGGCCGGACGGAGGAAGGCCCCCCAAAAGGCGGATAAAATTCCCAACACCAACCATGTTTTATTCATTTTCAGACCCCTCCAGCGTTATTTACGGCGTCACATCATTAGACGTCATACACCGGTTGAAAGTTTCGGGCTTCAGGGAATCGTGTTTTAAGGACCGGCAAACACAGTATTCCTTATTTGGCTTCTGAAAAATCCGATGGAGCAAACCAGTAGGCTTGAATGGCTGTCCTTGAATTATCGGTTCAAGTATTGCAGAAGTTGGTTGGCCCTGGTGTAGCTGGGATCGGCCTGAAGGGTCTTTTGAAGCCATTTCCTGGAATCCGGGTAATTGTTCGCCTGGTAGGACATCAGCCCCGCGTAGTAATAATGATCCGCGTCATTAGGCACCGAGAGGGAGGCCCTTTGAATCCAGAGCCCCGCCTGGTCCAGGTCCCCTAAGTGAAAATAATCGACTCCGATGTCCAAAAGAACACTCTGGTGGAATACCACCGCGTGCAATAGGGGCCCCAAGCCCATGTAGTTGGGTCCCCGGTCAATGACGTTTTGGGAACTTTCGGGGTTCCAATCCTGAATCGCCATCAGGTTGGCCAGGCTTTTCCCGTACCATTCTCCGGCTTGCTTCCTGGAAGAGATTGAGGATTCCAGGAGAACACCTTGGTTCATTTCATGGAGGGCCAATTGCTGGCGCTTGCCCCCGTAGTCCTCCAGTAGGGTATTCCAAGAGCGAAGATCAACCGAGGAATAGGGCGGGTTCAAATGTCTCAAGCGCGCTTTCGCCCAGAATGAATCGTTGGTGTTTTCCTCGAAAAGGGGTTTTCTTGGGGGCGGGGCGCCTTCTTGGGCAAGGCCCAGTGGGGCCAGGACTAAGTCACCCAGACCCGCGTCCGAGGGCGGGAAGGTGAAATAGAAACGGCGTTGGGGGTTGTTCTGAATCATCCAGGGAATGAAAGGATCGAAGTCATAGACCTTGCTTGGGTCGTGCCGGGGGTAAGGAACATTCAAGCCCGGATGGAGGCGGGCCAGTTGGATGCGGTTCCAATCCATACTCAAACTGGACCCTGCCACGCAAAGGTCGGGCCTCACGCCTTTCACGAATTGGAAATACCAGCTGGGGAATTGCAGTTCGTCCCCCGCGCAAAAGAACAAGGCGTTAGACGGCAGGGACTTGAAAGAATTGAGGGCATAATCATAAACGCAGGTGTAGTGGGCCTGGCTGTTGTTCGCGACGCGGTAGCCTACCCCAACGAGGGAAAGGGCTAAGAGTACAGCGCCGAGCGCTGTGGCGCGGACCCGCCACTTTTCGCGGAAACCGATTATTCCCCAGGCTCCGAGGCCCGATAAAAGAGCGACTAAAACCCAGGACGAAACGGAATAATCCTCCAGAAGCGGGGGCCTTTTACCAGAATATTTGGAGAAGATACTGATGGAGGCAACCAGCCCTACCCAAGTCAACAACAGACCCAAAGCCCTCCAGCGGTTTTTCCTCCATTCAAAAACCAAACCCGCCAAGGCCAGCAATCCCAGGCCAAAGAATTCGGAAAAAGCCATTCGGAGGTAAAGCCCCAAGGTTTGGAACCATTGGCCCGCGTCCGTGGTGAAATCCCGCCCCTTGTCCACATAGCGGGTGAGATGCTTGAGAAAAGGGTCCCAATGGGCGGGATAACCCCAATTCACTACCGGTTCATTCACCGCCCGCAAGGGAAGGTAAAGATATAGGGATAAACCCATCAGGAAGAACAAGGCAGGCTTAATCAGATGGCGGGGGTTCCAAGGTTTTTTCCGGGACTCTACATAGGCCAGGACCAACAGGCCCGGCCCATAAACGGACATGGTCATCCAATGGCCCCCCAGGGAAAGGCCGTATAGGAAGGCCGCCAGTTTCAGGCGCCCGTCCAACAGGCTCGCCAGAATGGCCAGGACGAAAACCCCCGCGAGCTCATAAATGCCTCTCTTGGCGCTCAGGGCGGAAGGGTAGGAGGACAATCCAGCCATCCAGAGGAACGCGAAGGGCGCGCTGATGAAAGCGGGAACCTCAAATCTTTTGTTCAACAAGAAAAAGACAAGAAGGCAAATGAGCGAGCCCAAGAGGGCGGAAAGCAGGTTGACGCTGAAACAGAGGGGAAGGGGGAGTAACGACATCAGCCGGCCCAACAACATATAGAGGGGATAACCGGGCGGGTGGGGCACGCCCAAGGCGGCGGCGACGGTGATGATTTCGGGGCTGTCATCCGCGTAAAAGGTTGGATTGAGCCCCAGCAAGGCGAACTCAAAGGCGGTCAGGAATAGCAGGGGACCAATCAGAAGTTTTTTCGAATAGACCAAGCGGATTCTCCAAAGGGGGTGTTCAAGAATCCGATTTTAACCTTATCCCCACTTCGTTTGGGGATATAAAAACTACTCACGAACTCAACTTTGGCAAATTCCGAAAGGAATGCTTTAGATAACTATCCCCCCCTTTGAAAAGGGGCTTATATAGTTAACTCCCTTTTCCTTCTTTTGCCTTCTTTTTTTCAGGCGTTTTTTGTTTATTTGCGGGCATATCGTCCTTTCGGGAGTGAAGTAAATAAGTCCCTTTGAAAAAGGGGGATAGGGGGGTATTAGTTGTTGCTAAACCCCGAAACAAATCTAACTTCCTCTTAATCCCCCTCTTTCAGAGGGGGGAAGAACCAACTTCCAAAAAATTTGATAAAGTTGTGTCACGACTTTATTTCCGGCGGCGGTCATTTTTCTTTTTTGGTTTTTTGACGGGCATAACCGGAGTGACTTGGTCGAGGGTGGGCTTGTATTTCGCGTAGAGCTTAGGCTGAGTCAGTCTGATATCCTCATAGGAAGGCCCCTTGGAGGGTGCCCATTCGTTCAGGTAGGCCCGGCAGATCCACTCTTTCTCAACCGACAGGTCCAGCCAGTTTGTATGGGGCTTGCCGTAAAACTCGCTGACCAAAGCGTAATTCCACTTGGCGTCCTTGTAGTTCTTTTTCGCGAAGTGGGCCTCGCCTTCCTCGTAAAATTTCTGGGCCCTCTCGATGTTCTCTTTTTTATAAAGTTTTTGCATGTTCAGGAAAACCCAGCCGATAAACGAGCCGACCATCGCAACCAAAGAAAGAAAAAACGCCCATACCGTTGCCATGACTAGCCACCTTTTAAATCCCTCTTACCACCTCCCCCATTGTGGACTCATTTCAGGAAAAGGGTCAGAAATCGGCAAATAACGCCTAAAGATGGCTTTTCGCACCCGTTTTCGGTTTTTATGAGGGGATTAACCTAAAACGTTCCAACAATTGTGCGCAAGAAAGAATAGTGGCGTATTCTCCGCGAAGGTTTGCTAGTGACATGGCGTGCACATCATCGGCGGATCGAAGCTGTCCATTGAAGTCGATTTTGTCAAATGTGGCGGTTGCGTCAGCTACGACATAAGTCTCATATCCAAGATTGCCAGCCATGCGCGCAGTCGTTTCTACCGAGTTATTGGTGATAACACCGCATATGACAAGGCTTGAAATTTGCCGCGAACGAAGAAACGTATCCAAGTCAGTTCCGATAAACGCGTTTTGAACACTCTTCGTAATGATCAGTTCTCCCGACATTGGAAGTACCAGTTCCTTGAATTCACAGCCTTCCTGACCGGGTCTATAGGTTGATTTTGGGTTGCTGGAGAAATGACGGATGTGAATTACCGGGCCATTAGCTTTGCGCCAAGCTGCCAAAAGCCCGCTTATCTGCGATTCGGCTTCGGGATTATTTCTGTGCCCCCAACTCGGATGGTCAATGGCTTTTTGCACATCAATGATTAGAAGCGCTGGTATTGATAGAGGCATGGCAATTATTCTCCGCTCAAAATAGGAATTATTTTCTAAAGTATGGGTCTTCTCCCTTATTAATTAATGACTGACCCCTTTTACGGAAATTCAATTCATCCGTTGAATTTTTGGCCATGGGAAGGTGGAAAAATTCCTGAATGTTATGGCGTTTATCCGGGGTGAAGTTTTCCGAGAAGCTGGCGGGCCAACGGGTTGGTCGGATCCATTTTTATGACTTTCTCCAGGCAGAACCGGGACTCCTCGAAGCGTTTATATTGGTAATAACAGACGCCGAGTAAGTAATAAACATTTGAGTAAATACCACCCGAGCGGCGGATGGCTTCCAGGAAAAACGCCTCGCCGGCTTTTGGATGATTGCACACGAAATAGAAAGTCCCCATGTTGACAAGCCTCTCGGGATAATCCGCCGGCGCGTAAAAGCCTCTTAAAAACAAGCTCCCGGAGGCAGGAACGGGCAAGCGCAATAGGTCAAAGACTTGATTCGCGTCCAGGGGCTGTAATTTGTTTTCAGCCATGATCCGGGCGTCGTCCAAAGCTTCCACCAAGGGCGCGTAGTTTTTCCTGAGGTAAATCACGTATTCGCCATCCATGTAAACCGCCCGCCAATTGGTGTTGTTTTGAAGGTCGAAAACCCATTGCATGCAATCCGATGTCTTGAAAAAAATGATGTCGGCGGCGTATTTGTCGGCCAATGACGCCACCTTTCCGGGATATTCAGACGAGATGAACTCGGAAAATAAACTTTCCCCCATCACCTCCAGGCGTCCGTCGATGAATGTTTTTGAGGGCCCATCCCAGTCCAGCCAACCTCCGGTATTCAATGAATTTAGGATCCTCCCGTTTAAATGGTTCGCGGCCAGGAAACAAGTTGCCTGAACGGGCTGGTCTTCGTCATTGATCCCGATTCCAAAGCGGGGCGGCCTGAGGTCATCCAAGTAATATGCATTCGTGACAACCCTCGCGCATAAAACGATTATCAAGCCCAAAAAACATAACCCGGCCCATGCCTTTGATAATGTTTTATTTTGGAAGTCCCTTATCCAGGCCCATTCCAAATCTTTCCAACAATTCATTAGAATTGGCGCGCAGGTAAGTATGAAAAGAGGGATGTTCCGGACAGCTGTCGCGGATAAAATAAAGAAAATAAAAGCCGTGAGGAACTCGTGGGTTTTTCTTTTTTTGAGGGTCATTAACAGCGTGATAAACAGGAATAAACTAAATAATTTGTATCCCCAAAGCTGTAAATCCGGCATGGAAGAAAAACCAAAACGGATCCAGGGTGACATGAATTCCCTGATATTGGGCTGTATTAAATTGGAATGAAGAGTTTTCCATAGATTGAAGGGGAATAACAACCCCTGGAAAAAATATGGGTTTGCCAGGCACAGAAAGGCTGAAAGGCAGGAATAACGCAAGGCTTTCTTGTCCGGCCGATGCTTGTGTAAAAGATCCGAAAAAAAATAAACCGCCATCAGAACTAATCCCAGGATGAATAAGCCCTCCGTGTTTACCCATAGCACTTGAATAATAGGGAGCATGAAAAGAAGGTCTTTTTTTTGAAAGGTTCTTTGCTCTAATATCCAAAGCATTACGCTCATCAGCAGCCAACTGAGGATGTCAGGCCGGACCTGGAAGCGGATTTCACATTCCCAAATAGCCCAGGCGAATAATAGCGTGGACATCCAGAAAGGCGCCCCGGTCAACCGGAGGCGGAACCATACGAATGAAAAAACCGCGATTAACAAGAGAATGTTAAATAAGGTCAGTATGGGATAACTGCCGGCACAGTAAAGCGAGTAAAGAAAAACCTGGTAAAGCCAATGACTGTCAATGTAATCATGGTCGGGAACCGTATAGGTGTAAGTATCTTTGGTAGGGACGCAATGGTTTTGCAGGATCCACTGGCCACCCTTTAGGTGGAAACCGAGATTCTGGATCTTGGATGTAATGCGCGCTTAATAGGACAAGTAGAATGAAGCTGAAAAAAAGGGCCCAAGACCAGGGATTCGTGAATAATGAACCCCGCGTATGTGATTGAGGCCGCGCCTGCTGGAAGGATTGATTGGCCATGGGGAGGATTATAGCAAACGAAAAGATATAGGACGAGAAAGTGCTATAACTTGGGATGTTTTGATTTAATCAAGTTCATATGTTCGCTTTCGCTTGATGAAGGAAATGACGGTGGTCAGAATTTGTTAAAACGGGATGGGGATGCGTCCCAATGGTGAAAGTAGGGGGATGCCGGTAGAAGAAAATCATTTTATTTAAAGGCTCTCTAGAGCGAATTTCCCCTTTTACCTGCTTTGAACCTCTATGGCTTTTCGGCTTGGAGGGATATTCCCGGAGTGGAACCGGATCAGCCAAAAAACCGGGCACTTATAAGCCTGCTCTAAATAGGTTTCAATGGAATATTTTTCCTTCAAATAGGTTCGCAAGGTAGCCAAAAAATTAGGGATGGTTGGCGATCTCGTGTCCGAAAAGACCACTAAAAAGAAATTCGGATTATCGACCATGTCTTTTAACAAATTGTGGATATTGAATTTATCCAGCATGGTTTCGGTGGTGGGCGAGCGTTGGTTCCAGGACAATTGGATGAAATTGATGTTTCGCAGCGCGTCAAAGCTGTCGAAAGCCGGTATCAACTCGAAAGGGAATGACGAAAGCAAATTCACGTACAATTGGTTTTGCCGAGGATGGATGCCTTTCAATGATTCATTCAGGACGCCAGTCTCGAGAATTTTCTGACGGTTGACGATATAGACGTCCTGAACCAGAAGAAAAGAAAACAAGAACGCCAAAATAACCAGTGAGTATTTCGCCTTGGACCCCCAAACGGTCGAGGACTTTCCGGAACCCGAATCCTGTCCCGGAGGATGGGTCCCGAAGAGGTTCATGTACATAATGAACAATATCGGGGGAAGGCAAACGCGCTCTGGGATTTTGAGGTAAAGCAATAGGAATAAGAGAATGAAGAAAACCCATATTGCGTTTACCGCGGCTAAACGTCGCCTTCCCGCGGGGAGAAATAAAAGAAACGCCAAGAAAAACACAATAGCGGTTTGAACGGATTTATTGGTAAAAACAGCCAAGGAGGAAGAGTCTTTGTGCTTATTGAAAGTTACCCTAGGGATGTAATCTGCGATTTTTTTAAGGTTCTCGTAGGTATAAACGTTCTTGTCCATATAAACGCAACATTGAAACATATACAGATCATTTTTTGTCCAACCAATGGTATCGAATAAAGGCTTGGTGGTTTCATCATAGACGGGATCCTGATAATCGCTTAATTTCGTCCGGGGGGCCTCGAATTGTAGATAATCCGCCCAAGCTGGATCGTTGTTGTAAACATAGTGATGGTAAGAAATAACCCCGAGCGCGATCACGGCAGTGCACCCCAGAAACCGGATAATGGATTTACGAATAGGAGTCACTTCTTTTTTCCAAACTAGAAAAACAATGGAAGGTATGGCTGTCAAAAGGATTAGGGAAAATGAGGCCGCCCGAAGCGTGATGGAACAAAGAATCAAAATGAAAGAAAGAACAAATATTTTGTATTGGTGCTTCGGGTTTTCCGAATTCCAAAGACTGGCTAAAAGAAAAATACTTCCTATCGCGGCCATGGAAGCTGTTTGAGTGTATTGCAACAATGAGAAAAAAAGGAAAACCATACCCAAAGACGATAAAAGGAATAGCGTTGTTCTAAAGCTTCCATGGGGACCCAATAGAATGGAAGCCAGGATGGCCCAAAAAGAAAGGAAGAGCGTTAGAACTTGGAAAGAGCTATACATGCCTATCCGAACAACGCTTGCGCAGTAATGGGTTTTGCCAAAGCGCAAGCGGTTAAGGCCCGGTGAAATAAGGAATCTGGGTCATGGCGACGATTGAACCGATAAGTATATTCGCTCAAGTATCCAGGCAGATATTTCACGTTGACTCCATGATGGGTTCCTAGGATCCAAGCCTTGGCGTTGGAAATGAATCGGTGGACCCAAGGTAACCAGTGATTTAACACCACTGGGTCATTGGCTGTTACCTGGTACTCCACATCCACGTTTTCCAAGTTTCTCAAGCTGGGACTGGCATCCGTGTTTATCATGGCGCCTTTCTGGATTGCTTGATCGACGAATGCTTGGGCTTCCCACTTGGTTTCTGCGGTCACCTTTATCTTTGCAAAACCCGCTTTCTCTTTTTTGCGCCCTTTCTCATCTATCCATTCTTTGCTTTCAACCGCCACCAGCACTTCAGCCTGGTTTTCCTTTTCTCTCTTGCCGAATACAGCCCCATCCAACTCAATGATTTCCTTGAGTTGGTAATTTTCATCCCTTTGTCGAAGACTTTCCCGAATCTTATGCAACATCCTCCAAACGGTATCGTAGGAGGGCATTCCCAATTGCCGCTGAAGTTCCAGGGCTGAAATGCCCCTTTTCCCTTGCATCACCAATCCAATCATCCTCAACCAGGTTAAGATTGGGATCTTGGATTTCCGGAAGATCGTTCCGGCTCGAAGCCGTATTTGCTTTCGACAATAGTCACATTCCCGCACTTCGGGGCGGTTTTTGTGTTGCCAGAAACTTTCTCCTTCACATTGTGGGCAAACAAAGTCTTTTCCGGCAAAACGGCTCTTCCACACCCATTGACGTGCCTTTTCTTCTGTATCGATTTCCTTGAAAATCTCAATCCCCTTCATCCGTTGGTAGTTCATAATTTGCCCCTCCAACAATGAGTATACTCCTGTATTCCTTTATTTCAACAGGTACCGTTTGGAGAGGCATTGAGCTATATAATTGTAAATTCGGCAATATTTGGTAGAGATACGACAGGCCCCAGCAAAGGAGCACATTAACATATTGGACCATTTCGCTGGGAGAGGTGGCTATTCCCATACCCTTGAGTAGAAGAAGGATCAAAGAGTCATCGATGTTATAAAAATACGGCCTGAACAAAACCAAAGACAGGGCTATGGGGAAAAGAACCAAGAGGAAGGAGGACAAGAAAGGCTTATCCTGAAAAAATCTTAAGATTTTGTGCATGCTATCCTTCGTGTTTCGTTATTGGTTCGCGCAAAGCGGAGTTGTTGGTTTGCGATTTTGTGCCGCCGTTACCCTGGAGATTCATTCATCCGTGCCCTTGTGAATAGAAGAAAACCTGATAGGGAATTATTAGCCCTCCGATAAAAACTTTACCATACCAGCCAAGCCTTCAGGTGGCTAAAACGCCGGCCAATGAGGGATTGGGTAATGGATTTTTCACATTTCAAAACCAAAGGGAAAGAGTAGCCAACCCCGAATTAGATGAATAAACAAGCCGTGATGAATTAAGGAGATATTCGAATCCGGAAATTCAAACCACCGGGAAATACCTGGCCTAATTGGGGGACATGGGGGGTATTCGAAGTAGAGTTTTTAGGCCAATCTGGTGTTACTGTGAATTCCGCAGGCATCGTGTTCGGCACCTATTAGAGGGAATCATTATCTTTAAAGGTTCTCTAACCAAGATTTTCCTTTTGCCTGGTTTGAAAAGTATAAGTGGAAATAGTTTTAGCTGGGTCCCTGGGACAAAAGGCTACATTTTACACTTTAGATCAGTATCAATACCCACCCCGGGAACATGTCTCGCTTGCTCTTGTGGGCATGTGTCAGCAAAAAAGGGGCCTGGCCCCCCGCACCGCAGCGGGTGGCATTTGAACATTCATCACTTTTGGGTTTTGGCCAATTGTTACCCCTGATAAAGCCACATCCGCTTTTGTCCATACCCGCGACCTCAAGCTGATAGGTCCCCCGGATTCTGCTCCTGGGACCCACGGACCTGCTCCTAGGACCCCAATGAACATTTTGAGGCCTCCTATGGTCATTTTGCCGGGTCCTATGAACATGGGGGGTTTTTAGGGCCGACGCCTATGGTCATGGCACGATTGGCACAATCCGGCTCCGGGAACATGAGGATAACCCGCCAACATTGCCGGGAACATCCTTCGGCAGGAGAGATAAACTGCCCGCATTTCCGTCGGCAAGGGGATAAACCGCCCACATTTCCAGTAACATCTGCCGGTATGGGAGATAAACCGCCCTCATTTCCGGCGACATCTGTCGAAAAGGGAGATAACCCGCCCACATCCCTGCCCGCAGGTTTCAGGATTTGAAGGTTTGGCACAATTGTCATTGGCCACGAGCTTTAACCCCCTAGCTGGCCAAGCACTTTGACCCCACCTCTGGCCAGTCACTTTGACCCCCTGTCTGGCCACCGACTTTGACCCCCTTGCCAAGGGCCTCTCTAACCGTCATTCCTTTCTTTTTTCACTTCATGTGAGGAGAACGGCATGACCCGACAAGGGAGGCAGAGCGACATGACGACTATTCGTGAGATTTTGAGGACTTACCAGGCCTTGGGCGGGTTCAAACCCACTGCCCGGGCCCTGGGATGCAATAAGCACACGGTCAAGCAATACGTGCGTTGGGCGAAAGAACATGGCTTTCTCCAAGGGGAACTTCCCCTGGAAAAGGATTTGGCGAAGGCTTGGGAAGACGGCGAAAAATCCACGCCCGTTCCCGCTCATGCCTTGGAGGCCCTCAAGGGAATCATCCAAGAATGGTTGAAGGAAGATTTCACCTTGATTCGCATCCAGGAGATGCTTCAAGAGCGGCACGGGTGGAAGGGGAGTTACTCGACCCTGAAGAGGTATACGGAGCCTTTTCGCAATGAGAAACCCGCCTACGTGAGGCTGGAGGTTGCGCCCGGCGAGGAGGCCCAAGTGGATTTCGGGCTTTTGGGCCGCTTGTGGGACGAGACGCGTGGCAAGCAAGCCAAGGCCTGGGTTTTCGTGATGACCCTTTCCCATTCCCGGCATATGTACGCCGAGATTGTATTCGCACAGGACGTGAGAACCTGGATCGCCTGCCACCGCCGGGCTTTCGAGTTCTTCAATTCAGTCCCTAAAAAAATCGTAATCGATAACCTGAAAAGCGCCATCGTCAAGGCGGCCCTCTATGATCCCTTGGCCAACCGTACCTACGTGGAATGCGCCAACCATTACGGCTTCATCATCTCCCCTTGCCGCGTCGCCACTCCACGCCACAAGGGTAAAGTTGAACGCGGCGTGCCCTATGTCCGTAATTCCTTCTTCAAGGGTCGTTCCTTCCAGGGCCGCACCGATGCCAACCATCAACTCCGCGATTGGGTGATGAACAAGGCAGGTTTACGGGATCATGGCACCACCCGGCTTCAACCCTTGGCCGTCTTCCAGAGCGTGGAACAGAAGGCCCTTTTGCCCCTGCCTACCGCGGCTTACCATCCAACTTTCTTCAAAGAAGCCACTCTGCACCCCGATTGCCACGTAGTCGTGGAAGGTTCCTATTACTCGGCTCCCTACCGTCTTCGGGGCCAAAAACTACTGGCCCAATTAACCGACACCACCGTTGATATATTTCTCAAACACGAATGCGTGGCTTCCCACGCCAAGGCCACACGCAAGGGAACCTGGCGCACCAACCCGGGCCACTATCCCCCTGAAAAAGCGGTCTTCTTGGAACGAACCCCACAATGGTGCCTCAAACAGGCCCAGGCCATTGGACCTAATACCCATCAATTAATCCAACTCCTGCTGGAACACTCCCACCCCCTGGACCACCTGCGCAAAGCCCAGGGCATTCTGCGCTTGAGGGAAAAGTACCTGCCTTCCCGTCTGGAGGCAGCCTGTCTAAGGGCCCTCCATTTCGGAAACTACACGTACCAATCCATCAAAAACATCCTTCAAAAGAACCTCGATCAAAACCCGTTGGACCCGCCGTCGGATCCTTCACTCAAACCCCAGTCGTCTTTCGATTTCGCCCGGCCCGCGGAGGATTTCCTCCGTGCCTTGGCTCTGGATAAAAATTGAGGAGGAAGCATATATGGAAAATAAACATCAGTTGGAGCCGCACCTGAGAAGGTTAAAACTCGCAGGAATGTTGGAGACGCTGGAAATCCGAAACCAGCAGGCCATTGAATCCCAGATCGGTTATATGGATTTCCTGGGCCAGTTGCTGTTGGATGAGCTGGAGCGCCGCCAAGTGGGCCAACTCCAAAGAAGGCTGAAAAAGGCGGGCTTCTCAACCCATATGACTCTAACGGGGTTCGATTTCGCCTTCAACCCGGCCATCAACCGGCAACAAATCCTGGATTTGGGTACTTGTTCTTTCGTGGAGCGAAAAGAGAACCTATTTTTCATCGGTCCCTCAGGTGTGGGCAAAACCCATTTGGCCTGCGCTTTGGCCCATGAAGTCTGCCGCAAGGGTTATGAGGTACTCTTTATCAAGACCTCGCATGCGGCCCAACGATTAGCGGCCTCGCGCGGGGACGGTACCCGGGAAAACCGATTCGCATCCTTCCTGAAACCCGACCTCTTGATCCTGGACGACTGGGGTCTCAAGCCCTTCGACACCAAGGTCGCCGAGGATTTTTACGACATCATCTGTGAGCGTTATGAAAAGGGCTCCTTGATTTTTACCACCAACCGCAGTCTGCGGGAGTGGCCGGAGCTTTTCGGCGACGCCCTCCTAGCCTCGGCTGCCATGGACCGCCTGGTCCACCATGCCACTGCCGTCGTCATTCAGGGCCCTTCCTTTCGGACCCGTTCCATGCGCGAAGAAATGAAAAAAGAACACAGCAGGGAAAAAGAGGCAAAACTATGAGAAACCCATCGTTCGATGCTGTCTTATTCGTGCAATCTTGCGCCTATTGGTTACGGGATTTGCGCGGGACTTCGTATCATCCAATGTTGGGGAAGCAAAACGCATCTTGTGAAAGGAGTTTGATGGGTCTAATCCGGCCGCTTTGAGTTCCACGGGCTTGCCCGTGGGTGAAAGGCCACCGTGCTGAAAGCACGGCAAGCGAAGCTTGAATTTTGATTTTAGTACCACGGGCTTGCCCGTGGGTATCTATATTAATCTAAAAAAAAGGCCCCGCAAGGCAGGGGTCGAAGTCCCCGAAACAGGCACCCCTCGAAGTGCCCAAAAGAGGGGGGGCAAAGTAGGCGGCCAGGGGGGTCAAAGTGACTGGCCAGTGACACACAATCGCTTCGAAGTGGCACAATCCCCAAAAATGCCACAATCGGCCAAGATAAGCCGGTGTCAAGAAAACTGTGGTTTTATTGGTGTTTTTAATAACCGTTTTTGATTGTGCCAACCGATTGTGCCAATTGTGCCAACCATATTCCCGCCGGTAACCCAGGATAACCTGGTGACACCTACCGGCATTTTCGGCGATAACCTAGGATAACCTGGTGACAGCTACCAGTATTTCGGGCGGGAACCTAGGATAACCTGGTGTCAGCTACCGGTATTTCCGTCGGCAACCTAGGATAACCTGGTGACAGTTACCGGTATTTTCGTCGGCGCGATTCAATCCTCATGGGTGTTACCTGCCCAGCCGCTGGGCAAAATTGCCAAAGACTTTATTTTCATTGCCTCGACTCGGGGCAGAATTGAAATCTAATTGGCAAGAAAGGTGGGGTCCTGCCCGCAAAAGTTATGCTCCTATGGTCATGAGGGGTGCGCCTATGAACATTTTCGGGTCCCCTATGGTCATTGTGTCAGGCGCCAATGAACATGGCTGATTTTTAAGGATAAGTAAGGGCCATATTTAAAAAACCCTTTTGTTATAATGTTTTTCATAAGAGGAAACCATGACTGACAAGATAAATGACCTACTCCAAGAAGCCCATAAGTTACTAGGGGCTGTTTATGGGGAACGGTTATCCAAAATAGTCCTATACGGTTCACAGGCACGGGGGGACGCAAGCCCAACTTCGGATATTGACTTGATGATTGTCTTGGAAGGTCCGGTTAACGCGGGAAAGGAAATCTCAAGGGCGGGAGAAATAACCTCTAATCTTTCCCTCAAGCATAATGTGGCTATTTCCTGCGTTTTCATTTCCGCCGAACGCTACCTGAAGGAACAAAGTCCATTGCTTTTAAACATCCGGCGGGAAGGTGTGGCGGTTTGATCCCGGAACAAAAGGCTTTGCTTGAAAAGGCCCAAGAAAGTTTAGGAGCGGCGGAACTATTGGCGAAAAACGATTATTTCGATTTCGCCGTATCAAGAGCCTATTACAGCATGTTTTACGTTGCTGAAGCCTTCCTCTTGGGGGAAGGTTCCGCCTTTTCCAAGCATTCCTCCGTCATCGCGGCTTTCGGCCAATTGTTCGCCAAACCAGGCCGGGTTCCAATGCAATTCCACCGCTATTTGATCGAGGCGGCTGATAGCCGCAATGTTGGCGATTATGATTCGGGGAACGGGTTGTCTAAGGAAGATGTTGAACTTCAAATTAATCGGGCGAAAGAGTTTTTGGTATTAGCGAAAGAAAAATTTGGGTTTTAAGTAATTTGGATAAATTATTGTTTAGAAGCTTTTAAATTTTATTACTTTTTCAGCTTTCCCAGAAAATGGCCCTTTCTAGTTTTCTGAATATTTTAAACATCAAACCTTAACAACACCCATAGTCCGGCAGGTCATGGCCCTGGTGGGTGGAATCCAGGATTTCCTGGGGATGCTTCTTTTTGACCAGGATGAGATACCACCGGCGGAAGGATTCCCACAACACTACGACCGCACAGACCATCATGACGGCGGTCAAGGTCACGTTCAGGTAGGCGGAAAAGGCTTTTTCGGGATGGGCTTCAGCCAGGGGTAGGAAATTGTTGAAGATGTTCTGCCAAGCCGCCGTAAGGGTGGTTGTGGCCACGAAGAGCATGGGGATGAAAGTGGTCCAGGCGTACCTGGCCCTGCCGGAATTGATGATGGCGCTGGTGGCAACCGCCAGGGCCACGCTGGCTAAAAGCTGGTTGGCGGTTCCGAACATGGGCCAGATGGTGGAGACGCTTCCAGCTAGGATCAAATAAGCCCAGAACCCAACCACCAGGCCGGTGCAAAGAATGGTCCCCGGAATCCATTGGGGGTTCTCCAGGGGTTTATAGATGCGCCCTCCGAATTCCTGCAATAGGAAGCGGCCGATGCGGGTTCCGGCATCGATGGTAGTCAGGATGAACAGGGCCTCGAACATGATCATGAAGTGGTAGAAGTAGTTCATGAGGCTTTCCAAACCCGGCAGGCCGGAGAAGACCTGGGCGAAACCCACTGCCAGGGAAACAGCCCCGCCGGGACGGCCTGTCACGTTCTCGCCCACAGCCTGGCAGAGTTCCTGAAGTCTCACGGGGGTCAGACCCAAGGCCGCGAATTTCTCGGGAGGAAGGTTGATAGCGAAATAATCGGCGGGGAAGAGGGAACAGGTGGCCAAAAGCGCCACCACCCCCACTAGGCCCTCTACCAGCATGGCCCCATAGCCGATCATGCGGGCGTCCGATTCCTTATCCAGCATCTTGGGGGTCGTGCCCGAAGATACCAGTGCGTGGAAGCCCGAGATGGCCCCGCAGGCGATGGTGATGAAGACGAAGGGGAAAAGCTTGCCGGGGATAATGGGGCCTCCTCCTCCCACATACTGGGTGAAGGCCGGCATTTTCAAATCCGGATGCACCAGAATGATGCCCACCACCAGGGCCGCGATGGTGCCCACCTTCATATAAGAGCTAAGGTATCCCATAGGAGTCATAAGCATCCAGACCGGCAAGACTGAGGCCAGGAATCCGTAAAGGGCCAGGGCCAAGACGACGCCGTTGGGAGTCAGGGTAAAGAAGGGGGCTAAAGCCGAATGGGCGACGGTGTTGCCGAAAACGACGGCTGAGGCCACTACCAAGACGCCGAAGATGCTGATTCCGGCGATTTTTCCCACGTGCAAGCGGAACATATAGAAACCTACCACCATGGCGGTGGCGATGGTCGCGCCGATGGAAAAGACCCC
Organism: candidate division FCPU426 bacterium; assembly: GCA_963796105.1. Classification (GTDB taxonomy): domain Bacteria; phylum Oederibacteriota; class Muellerivitia; order Muellerivitales; family Muellerivitaceae; genus CAWCKJ01. The sequence goes on along the minus strand of CAWCKJ010000004.1, from coordinate 507,782 downwards.
CCAGGGGCTTCCCTTGAGGGCGTTCACCACCGCCATGCCCAGGCCCGCCAGGGCCACAATGACGATGATGAGAATGGCCACCGAGGCCACCGCACCGGATAGGGGGCTGATCTCATGGCGGGCGATCTCAGCCAGGGACTTGCCCTTTCTCCGGATGGAAGCGGAAAGAATCATGAAGTCATGCACCGCGCCAGCCAGGCAGACGCCGATCAATAGCCAGAGAAGGCCGGGGGCGAAACCGAACTGGGCGGCCAAAACCGGGCCGATGAGGGGGCCCGAGCCTGCGATGTTGGCGAAGTGCTGGCCGAAAAGGACTGACTTGGGGATGGGTTTGTAGTTGTATCCGTCGTTCAAGGCGTGCGCCGGGGTCACGCGGGAATCGTCGAGAGCCACGACTTTCGCCGCCAGGAAGGCGCTGTAGTAACGGTAGGCGACCACCATCACCAGCAAGGCGGTCAAAATAAGCGGAAGAACGTTCATTGTTGGACCCCTCTCTAATAGGAAGGATTAGATTTAAGTAAGTACCCTTTACAACAAGTAAAAGTAAAAAGACATGGAACCGCCGATCAAATCCGATGGACGCCGATAAGTTTGAGAAAGCCTTAAGCTATAAGCCGTTATCGGCACGTGCGGAGCACGTCGGCCGTTTTCCGCGGTAAAAAAATTTCTTTACGTGTCGTGAAGTTATAATCACAAGATTTTATACCAATTCATCCAAGTGCGGGAGGGGTTCAATCTTTGTGGATATTCAAGGCTTGGCAGGGACGGTTTTGCGAAACTTCTGGTGAACGAAAAAAGCCCCCAAGATGCAGAAAACACCACCGATTTGAAGCGCGCGTCCTGAACCGGTATGGGATGCCACCAACCCCATCCAAAAGCTGCCGATAGGCATACCGCCCCCGAAAACCAAGGCCCAGATACCCATCACCCGGCCCCTCAGGTGATCGGGGGAGTGGGTTTGGATGAAACTGTTGCCGATGGAAAAAAACAAAATAATACCGTAGCCGGCGAAGAAAATAACGAAAGGCGCGGCGATGGGGGTGTGAACGAACCCGAATAGGATGATAAAGGTACTGTAAATTCCGATCCCGATATACAAAGTCCTTAACTTGACCAGCTTGTGCCCGAAGTGGGCCACGGTCAGGGCCGCGGCGCAGGCACCCAAGCCGTTCATGGCCAAAAGCCAGCCGTTGTATTTGACGCCCATTCCCAATTGTTTTGAGACAAACGCGGGCATTTGGGATTGATAGGCCCATCCTCCAATCCCCATAGTGAAAAGAAGCAAAATGGTTTCGGCCATATTAGGGTTTGTTTTTAAATGCTTGAATCCTTCCGAAATATACTTGAGACCACCCTTGTGGGTTTGGGATCCAGTGGATTTGGGAAGTTTGATCTTGGAAATACCAAATAGAACGGCCAAGAAACTCACGGCGTCCATGAGAAAACACCAGGCTGGCCCAAAAAGGCCGTAAAGATTACCGCCGATAGCCGGGCCGATGATTCGGGAGGAATTAACCATTGCGCTGTTCAAGGCGATGGCGTTAACCAGGTCCTTTTTCCCGACGAGTTCCACCATGAGCGTTTGCCTGGCTGGCATCTCAAAGGCGACCGCGAGGCCCCAAAGGGGCGCGAATAAGAATAGAACACCAATCCCCACCGGACCGTGGAATAACATCAATGCCAAGACCAGCGAGCAAGTCATGGCGAAACAACTGGTGAGGGTGAAAATCCTCAATTTTGGGAAACGATCCGCGAGGGAACCTGAATAGACGGCGAAAAGGAAAAAGGGAAGGGAATTCAAAAAATTAACCATGCCCAGCTTGAATTCCGATTTCGTGATCGCGAAGGCCATCCATCCCAAGGCTGAGGACCGGGCCCAGGTGCCCATGAGGGATACCCCTTGCCCCATGAAAAAATAACGGTAGTTCGGGTTGCGCAGGGCCGCGAATGTTTTGCGCCATCCCGTGGGCGGGGGCAAATTCTCGCCGACGTCAGCGGTTAGAGTTTGGTTTTTATCCGGTATCAAGGGTTCCCGTTTACTTGTTTGTGGTCATCTTTGGACGTGCAGAAGATCAATTTTGAGCGCGGCACTCACTCATTTAAACGGTTTGGGAAGGGAATATCAAATAGAACATTTCTGGTTTTAACTTAAATTAGGATGGTGGTTTAAGGTGGCGGATTTTGCTGCGGGCAAAATTTGTTATTTAAACTGGGGTTGCTTCGTCATAACCGCCCCGCTATTCGCGGGGCAATTCTCGCAATGACGAATTGGCCGATTTCCACGGATTCTGAATTTTGCCTAATTTAAAGGTTTTCTGAAGTTTGACGAAATCTAAATTTTGTAAATCGATAGCGGACCAAATTATGGCTTGAGCCATTTTGCCATTTTTTCTTGGACTTCAATATGGGACAGAATTCTGCCTGCCCTTATGTCCTCTAACCCTTTTTCCACTTTCTCACGAATGTAAATGTGGTATTGGTTATCCTCGAAAGTGGCGTCGGAAGGAAGATTTTTGATTAATTGAAGAACTTCTTCTTTGTCGGTTGCCATAATATCTCCTCAACTTGCCGCTATTTTAAACCAAAACCCTTTGTTAAATCTGAATAATCTTTTTCTTGTGGTCCAGGTAGTCCTTCAGGACGTACTGCGTGAGCTTGTCGGGGGCGGGGAAGATCAGACGGCCCTGGTTGATCTTATGCATGTCATCCAAAAAGTCCCCCTCGCCGAAATAACCGCCGTCGATCTCGTTGCCCATCATGAAGGTGTTGATGGTGATGCCCTCGTCGGTGACCATTTTCACCTCCCGGAGGGTCCTTTCATAGGTTCGCTCGTTCGGGGGATAGGTCAGGTAAAGGTAGGGACCCTCGTAAAAGGCGGTCGGAGCCCCGTCAGTGATCAAGAGAACGCTCTTGTTCTTGGTGTCCAGGTTGGCTAACAGCACCCGGGCCAGATCGAGCCCCTTCTGCAGGTTGGTGAAATGCTCTGGGATGAACTCGCGCGTGCGGTCCATGCCTTCGCGCGAGAAATCGAACCGCAGGTTGAGGGCTCCGCCCATCATGGTGACGGGTTTGGGTGCCAACTCTGGGATGGAACCCACCGAAATCTGCTTGGCGAAGGTGGAAAAGCCTACGAAGTACAGCTTGTCCTCGGGATACTCGGTGCGGATCAAGGCGTCCAAGGCGAGGGCCAGCTTCTTGGAGTTGTAGAAACGCCCGAAGCGGGACATGGAACCGCTCTGGTCGATGAGCATGACGATGGCCGAGGAAGCCGCGCCCTTGGTTTGGTGCACCATGAAATCCCGCGTGTCGATACGGATACGGCCGCCCTCCAGCCCCTCCGGGTTTCCCGCCTGGCGGATGGCGGAGTTTAATAGGCTTCCCGGCAGGTCCAGGTTGGTGAGGGAATCGCCGAACTCGTAGGGCTTGGTGACCGTCATTTCCACGTTGCCGTCGCCGGTGAAGGCGGCATGGTGCCGGCCAATGCCGTCTGTAAAGAGACGGGAAAAGACTTCCTTGAGGGCTTTCTCCCCGATCTTTCTCGCGGCCCCGGGGGTGATTTTGTAGATGTCGGATTCCTCGTCGTAATCAACATCCCCCGTCGCCTTCATGGCCTCATTGAATTGTTTCTTGATTTCTTCTCTCTTCGCCTCGAATGCCTGAGCCGCCTCCTCGCCAAGGATTTCCCTCAGGGATTCCACTTCCATATTGAACAGGTCCCCGTTCTCCAGGGCGTCCCTCAACTGGCCCTCCAACTCCTCCAGCATGGCGAGGCGTTCCTTGAGACGTTCCGCTTCTTTTATCGAAAGGCTTTTTTGGCCCGTGAATGTGTAGTTCTCGTATAGCTCGGTCAAGGATTGCATCTGCTGGACCTGAAGGATCAACTCCTGGAGGGCTTTTCTCGCCTCTTCCGAGTTCGCGTCCCCTAAACGGGACAGGAGCCAGTCCATGCTGTACAGTGTGGAAGGATTGCGCTTTTCCAAGGCTTCCCGCATTTTTTCGGACAGCTTCGGGTCCTGGAGCTTTGAGAGCTGGCGTTCCAAGTCGTTTTTCCTTCTGCGGAGGGACTCCTCCAGGCGGGTCAAGAGGTCGTCCAAGCGGTGGTTCTCCAGGATTTCCTTTTTTTGCCGCTCCAACTCGTCCAAGTGGCCCTGGATCAGGTCCTCCAGGCCGCTGAGTTTGAGGAACTGGTTGTAGGGAATGCCCCTTTCCTGCAGGTGGCGCAGGGCCTCGTCGAAAGTGACGTGGTACTGCATCATGATTTCCTTCACGGCGTTGACGAGATCCTCGATCGTGAAGGGGGGCTTCTCCGGCTCATGCCATTCGGAATAATCATGGGTAATCATGGAACACCTTCTCAACGCACCTGTTTAAAAAATCTCTAGCCACAGATGCATGGGATTCATGGGATTCAACAAGTCTAGATCGTGACAAAGGCTTTGCCTTTGCGCCCACTGGGCGTTATGGCCCTGCCTGCGGATCGTGGAAAAATTAATTTTTCCATTGGCCGTCGGCTGAGCCATAGAACACGATCGATAAACTTTTCATGCAAAATCCAATTTCTTGCCCATCCCCTGCATCCCCTGAATCCGTGGCAAAGGACTTGGTTTTGATTAACGTATTTTTGACTAAAAAGACTCTGACTTTATTTATCTAGGTTCCTCGAATTTTATTAGTAATCCTTACTCTTCCGCTTTTTTCCGCTTGGGCGGAGCCGGCGGCTGGTAGTCAAAGAAATCACCCACCTTGGTCCGGGAAAGCTTTCCAGTAAGGTGAAAGCCCTCCAGCACGAATTCCACGCAGGAAGCCTGGTAAACCTCTGAATTCTTCCCGTTCAAGTGATGCACCGGCTCCCAGACCTGGGGCAATTGCGAAATGATGTTCTTGTACTCCTTCGATGGGGTCAATTCCGAGATTCGGATGTGCTTATCCCCGGACATGTCGGGGGCGCCGATTTCCAAATGGCCCCGGTCCATATGCTCCTTGAAAACCTGGGCCACGGCCTTGTCCATGATCTTGCCGAAAACCTGGAATTCCGTGACGGTTTCCTCCCGGAAGGGGTCCAGCTCGATCTTGCCGGAAGAGGAGGTATAGAGGTAATTCAGGTCGGACATGCGGGGGACAGCTTCCTTCTCCCCCAGGACATAGGCCCTGCGCCTGGCGTTGGCGATCATGGTCTCGTAATTGGCGATGGAGAGCCTGGCCGAGACGCCGGATTTCTGGTTGACATAGGGGCTTCGACGGGCTTCCAGGGTGATCTGCTCGATGATCTCGGCCATGAAGTCAGGGATGGTCAGCTTGACATCGTCATCGGTGGGAACCCGGGCTTCCTGCCGGACGATCTTCAATCCCATTTCCCTCGTCATGGGATAGTGGGTCCTGATTTCGGCCCCGATGCGGTCCTTGAGCTGGGTGATGATCTTTCCGGCGCGGGTGTATTCCTCAGGGTTGGCGGTGAACATGAGAATGATATCCAGGTTGAACCGAAGGGGATAACCGCGAACCTGGATGTCGCGCTCCTCCAATATATTGAAGAGGGCCACCTGGACCAAGTATTCCAGGTCGGGAAGCTCGTTCACGGCGAAAAGTCCGCGGTTCATGCGGGGGATGAGGCCGAAGTGGATGGCTTCCTCGCTGGCCAGGGGATTGCCCGCGGCCACCTTGGCCGGGTCCAGGTCCCCGATCAAGTCGGCGATCTTGGTTCCAGGGGAGAGGCGCTCGCTGTAACGGGCATCCCGGCCGATCCATTCAATTTCGAGGTTTTTCCCATGCTCCGCCAGTTTCTTTCGGCAGGCACTGCAGATGGGATGGTAAGGATGGTCGTGGATCTCGCATCCCTTCACGATGGGGATTTCCTCGTCCAGGAACTGCACCAGGGTGCGCATAAGTCGGCTTTTGGCCTGGCCCTTTTCTCCTAGGAACACGATGTCATGGTGGGAAAGCAGGGCGTTTACCATCTGGGGGATGACCGTATCGTCAAAGCCGTGGATCATGGGGAAGAGAGGTTCCCCCGTCCTCAGTTTTTTAATGAGGTTTCTTTCCAGCTCTTCCTTGACCGAGAAATCAGGATATTGGGATTCCTTGAGTTCGCCCAAGGTGGATGGTTTATTCGGCATGGGGGTTCCTTTATGATTCGTCGTGAATATTTAAGGTAAGTATCCCTTTACAACAAATAAAAGAAAAAGACATGGAACCGCCGATCAAACCCGATGGACGCCGATAAGTTTGTGAAAGTCTTGAACTATAAGCCGTTATCGGCACGTGCGGAGCATGTCGGTTGTTATCTGCGGTAAAAAATTTCTTTACGTGTCGTGAAAGTATAGCCGACATATTTAATATTACGATTCGAACTTGAGGGGAAGCAAGGGGGTGGGGCGATTAAGGAAATGGGTTACCGGAGAAATAAACGGCTGCCTGCCTCGGAAACGCTGGTATCAAATGATTCTTCTTTGGTTGTAAACTTGAAAAAGAAGCGCTCATCGATGTACTTTAAGTTAAAATCAACACATCCCAATCGTTCAACACGGACACCAGTAAGGAATATCCAGTGCCTGAAATAACAGAACCTCTTTCTCCCTCTTTTTTGTCCCTGGAACCCAAGGTGACCCTGGTCAACGCTTTCGCCAAACCCTTCGACAACGCCGTGGCGACGGCGAGGACCTGTTATTCCAGCAAAGGTATCATCTCGGCCGAACAGGTGGCAGGGGAAGGCTTGGAGGGGGAAAAACTCGAGGAGCGCCGCCATAATCGCGATGACCTGGCCCAATCTATTTACAAGGCAGGGCACCACACGACCCTTCAGCACGCCCATTTCCAGTTCGCGCTGGAAAACGTGTCCAGGCAGTTCATCTGGAGTTTCCTGCACAGCCATCCTTTCTATAATTCCGAACAGGTCTCCCAACGCTACGTGACGGTGGACCCTTCCCAGATCGCCATGCCTCCCCTGACCGGCGAGGCCGCCTCCCTCTACCGTGAGACGGTTTCCTTCCAAACTCAGGGCTATCAGTCCTTGACTGAAAAACTCAAGCCGCTGGTCGAGCGGGAATACCAGGCCCGGTTCAAGCACGCGGAACTGAGGGGCAAGCAGGCCCTGGTTGACATGCAGAAGAAATCCCAGGAAGTGGCGCGGTACGTCCTGCCGGTGGCTACTTTCGCCTACCTTTACCACACCGTTTCCGCCCTCACTCTTATGCGCTACTGGAGGCTTTGCCAGACATTCGACGCGGCGCTGGAACAAAGGATCGTGGTCGGGAAGATGGTGGAGGCGGTCCTGAACCACGCGCCCGAGTACAAGACCATCCTGGAGGAACCCCTGGATTTCGAGACCACTCCCGAGGCCCAGATGTACGGGGAATTCCAAAGGGCGGAAGGAAGCCACAAGGCTTTCCGTGCGGAATTCGACAAATCCCTAGGTAGTTACACCTCTAAACTGGCGGATTACTCCAAGGAAGGGGAAAAAATCCTGGCCTCTTCCGTACGGGAACTTTTCGGCTTGGCGGCTTCGGAGCTTTCCGATGACGAGGCCATCCTCCTGGCCCTGGACCCCGCCAAGAACAAATACCTGGGGGAAACCCTGAATGTCACCACCCACAGCAAACTCTCGCGGGCGTTGTTCCATCCCCATTACACTTTCCGCAAGAAGATATCCCACACAGCCGATTCCCAGGACCAGAGACACCGCATGACGCCCGCTTCCAGGCCGATTCTTCACGCCCTTTCCCTGGAGGAACCCGACTATATCCTCCCGGTTTTATTAAGGGAGGAACCCTCTCTGGGCAAGGAATACGGGCAAATCATGGAAAGAATATGGGATTCCATCGGGAAACTGCGCCGTCTTGGGGTTTCCGAGGAGTTCGCATCCTATCTCCTGCCCAACGCAGTGGCATTGAGATTTTCCGAGTCCTCCGACCTGCTGAACCTGCACCACAAGCACGCCATGAGGCTTTGCTACAACGCTCAGGAGGAAATCTGGAAGGCTTCCGTGGATGAAGCCCTTCAGGTGAGGGAAGTGCACCCCCGTATCGGTAAGTGGCTTCTTCCCCCCTGCGGGCTCAGGAGCAGGGCCGGGACCAAACCCACCTGCCCGGAAGGGGACCGCTTCTGCGGGGTGCCGGTTTGGAAGAAGGATTTGAAGGAATACCAAAGGGTGATTTAAAGATACAAAAAAACCAATTTCACCACAGGGACACAGAGGCTCAGCTAAAAAGAAAGAATTTTAATGGTTTTTCTTAGCTGAGTCTCCGTGCCGATCTTCCATAAAGAAATATTGAGATCGTTACTATACCAGCCTCAATAAAAGCTTTTTTGAGGGCTGGAATGTGGTGAACCATGAATTTTGTAAATAGTTTTTATTCTTTAAAAGGGAGGTTATCCAATATGAAACTGTGTGAATTGGGTTGGAAAAAAACTCTTTCTCTTGTCCTCATTCTGTCCTCCTTTATTACCGCCATGAATATGAATAGCCCCTCTTTCGGCGCGTCCTCCTCTCCCCAACCGTCGGCCAAGCTGGCGAAGCTGTTGAAGATTTGGGCTTATGACAAGGGAGATGACCTGATCGGGTCGGTCGGCGGAATATTCGACCAGAACCGGAAGAAAATCGTCCTGAAATGCGCCCTCAAGAATATGACAGGAAAGGAAATCCACGGCGTGCGCGGCGTCTTGCGGTTCACCACTTTGTTCGGGGAGTACATCTGCGATTGGACATTGGAATCCACTACCGCGGTTCCGCCGGGTCAGACAGCCGGGGTGGACTGGAAAGCCGGCATCGAACGCTTCACCAAGAAAGGCCTCGCGACTTTCGAGAAACTCAAATTGGAGGAAATGCGCCAGATTTGGTATCCCACCATGATCGTCTTCTCAGACGGGACCATCGAAAAATAAATTATGAATTTTAAATTTTTAATTTTGAATGATCGTGATTTTCACAATATGAAAATGATTGTTTTTCAAAACACGAGCCGCAGTAAACAAATCGGCCATCTCGGATTTACGCCTTCATGAAACCCACCAGGCTTGTCCTGTTCGACATCGACGGTACCCTTCTTACCACCTCGCGCAAGGCCTGGGAAGACCCCTTCAAGGACGCGATGGAGCGGGCATTCGCGGAAGCCGGTGATCCCCGCGTCATTGATACCTCCAAATACCGTCCCGGCGGAAAAACCGACACCCAGATCATCTTTGAGATCCTGAGCCAGAATTCCGTCGAACCCCAACGCATTGAAGCCTTGACACCCGCGATTAGGGACAAGTACCTGGGTTTCCTGAGGGGAATCGTGGAAGGCGATCCTGGCATGGTGACCCTCAAGCCGGGGGTGAGGGAACTTTTGACGGAACTCCACAAGAGAAGCGAGGTAATATTGGGGCTTCTCACGGGCAATTTTGAGGAAGGAGCGCGCATCAAGCTGGAGGCCCAGGGCTTGAACGGCTATTTTTCCTTCGGGGCCTTCGGGGATAACGCCCTCCAGCGCTCGGAACTGCCCCAGCGGGCTTTGGACGCGGCTGAGAAAAAGTACGGCCATAAGTTTTCGGAGAAAGAAATCGTCATCATCGGGGACACGCCCAACGACATTCATTGCGGGCGCCACCTTGGGGTCCGTACTTTGGCGGTTGCCACAGGGCCCTTCACGGCGGAGCAATTGAAGGCCGAGAAACCCGATTTTGTTTTTTCGAATTTTCTGGAGAAGGAAAAGGTGCTGGACGCGATTTTGAATCATATTTAAATCATCAACTAAAACCAAGGTTAACCACAAGTCCTCTTCGAGGACCACAGAGCCACAGGAAGGAAAAAATCTCAAGATTCACTCGTTAACAATACATCGGCGCGGCGCGATGGTTTTGCGGCGGACCTTTGGTTTTGTTGATTTTTAATCATTAACGGGAAATTAGATTACAAATGGGGTTATACAATGAATATTAAAATTAAACTGGCGCACAGCCCGGACTCGGATGACGCCTTCATGTTTTACGGGCTGGCCAAGGGAAAAATCGACACCGAGGATGTTGAATACGAACATGTGCTCAAGGATATCCAGACTCTCAACGATTGGGCCAGGGAAGGCCGAATGGAAGTCACGGCCCTTTCGGCGCACGCCTACGCCTACGTAAAGGACAAGTACGACATCCTCACTCACGGGGGAAGCATCGGCAAGAACTACGGTCCTATGGTGGTGGCTAAAACGGCTCTGACCATTGAGCATTTGAGGGGTAAAACCATCGCGGTGCCAGGAAAGCTGACCAGCGCCTACCTGGCCTTAAGGCTCCGCTTGCCCGAGTTCAAGGAAGTCGTAGTGGATTTTGAGCGCATCATGGACCTGGTTTCTGAGGGAAAGGTGGACGCTGGTTTGCTCATTCATGAGGGCCAGCTGACATACAAGGAAAAGGGACTTCAAATGGTGCTGGAACTGGGGGAATGGTGGTACCAAAAGACCGCCCTGCCTTTGCCGATGGGTTTGAACGCCATCCGAAAGGACCTGGGGGATGATTTGAAAAAGAAGGTCTCGAAACACCTGAAAAAATCCATCGAGTATTCCTTGGCGCACCGGAATGAGGCGCTGGATTACGCCCTGGCCTTCGGTCGGGGGCTTTCCAAGGACGTGGCCGACCGTTTCGTCGGTATGTGGGTCAACGAGAGAACGGTGGATATGGGAGAGGAAGGAAAAAAGGCCATCCGGCTGTTCCTGGGCGAGGGCGCCGAGAAACAGCTAGTGCCGCCTATCGGTGATATCGTATTCGTAGATTAAATGTTTCAAACCAAACAAAATCTAGGGAACAAAGATAAATAAAATCAGGCTTTTTAGTTCTAAAAGGCGTTAAGCAAAACTAAGTCCTTTGCCACGGATTCAGGGGATGCAGGGGATGGAAAAGAAATTAGATTTTGCATGAAAAGTTTATCGATCGTGTTCTATGGCTCAGCCGACGGCCAATGGAAAAATTAATTTTTCCACGGTCCGCAGGCAGGGCCATATCGCCCAGCGGGCGCAAAGGCAAAGCCTTTGTCACGATCTAGACTTGTTGAATCCCATGAATCCCATGAATCTGTGGCGAGAGATTATTTTTAATTTTGATGGAGGAATTCTTGAAGCGGAAACCCGAGGGATCTTGGAGCCTTTACATCGCCGAGTGCGCCGACGGGTCCTATTACACGGGCATCGCCAAGGACGTGGAGAAACGCATCGAGGCCCATAACTCCGGAAAAGGCAGCAAATATACAGCCACTCATTCCCCGGTCAGGCTGGTTTTTCAGGAGCCACAGGCTGATTATTCTTCGGCCCTGAGGAGGGAATACCAAGTCAAGAGCCTGCCCAAGGAACGCAAGACCACCTTTATCGCCGGGGAAGGTTTGCCACAGCCTTCCGAAAAGGCGAAAATGTCTTTTGCGCGTAAGAAGAGGCGCGGGAAACGCCGCCAGGAAAACAAGCGGAAGAGGAACCAGTGAACCAAACACCCTTGGAAGTAGGCGCGGCCCTGATTTATAAGGACGGCCGGTACCTCATCACCCAGCGAAAGCCGGAGGATTCCTTCGGGGGTTTCTGGGAGCTCCCGGGCGGTAAAAAAGAGCCGACGGAATCCCTTCGGGAATGCATCGTCCGCGAGATCAAGGAAGAACTGGATATCGAGGTGGAGGTCCTGAAGTTCTACAAGATCGTCAATTACCGTTATCCCGCGCGGACCGTGAGGCTCAACATTTTTCTTTGTCGGCACGTCGGGGGCGAGCCCAAGAAAATCGAGGTCGCCGATTTCGCCTGGGCGCTTCCAAATGAACTTTTCAAATTCAACTTTCCTGACGCCGACCAAACCCTGATACGGGAATTGTCCGAGAAAAACTGGGAAGAGGAAAACAAAAACCCTTATGCCCACGAATACCTGGAAGGAATCAGGCTTTTCAACAAGGGTGAATATTTCGAGTGCCATGAGATGGTCGAGGATATCTGGATGAGGTCCGAGGGAATGGATCACCTGCATTACCAGGGGATCATCCAACTGGCCATCGCCTTGAACCACTACCAGAAAGGCAATTTCGCCGGCGCCATGGGTCTTTATGAGAAAGCTTGCGATAAATGGAACCGCCTGCCCGCCCATTACATGGGTGTTGATTTGAAAGAACTGAGGGAAAAAGCGGATAACTTCTTCGAAAAAGTCCGTGAAGCCGGAGCGCCCGGCATGGGCCAAGTGGACTTGAGCCTGGTGCCGAAGATTCCATTACCGGTTTGATTATTGTGTTTGGGCGTTTCTCATCCACATTGGGAATTTAATTCTTTCCAAAGCGGATTCTTTCGTAAAATTTTTGAATTCTTTTTCACCCATTTGACTTGCCTTTTCGCTGGTCAGTTCAAGAATTTCCCCCCTCGGTTTGAAGGATTCCTCCCGTCCGGCGGGTGCGTTGGCGTTATAAGGACAAACCGTCTGGCACAGGTCGCAGCCCGCCAGGTATCCGTGAAGGTCCCTGCTCTTGAGCAACTCGGACCGGTGCTCCAGGGTGAGGTAGCTGATGCACTTGGTCGCGTTCAAAACCCCGGGCTCCTCCAGCGCTCCCACGGGGCAGGCGTCCATGCAGAATGTGCAGGTTTTGCAAAGGTTGGCGGGAGGCTCATCGTAAGAGAGCTCCGCGTCCGTCAGGATTTCCCCCAGGAACAGGAAGGACCCGAAGTCCTTGTTCAGGAGCAAGGTGTTTTTGCCGATCCAACCTAAACCAGCCTGGGCCGCGTAGCTTCGTTCCAAGAGAGGGCTTGTGTCCACGTACCATTTGGCCTTGGCCCCGGGAACCAGTTCCCGGGAAAGATATTGGCTGAGGGTTTCCAACTTCTCACCCAGGACTAGGTGGTAGTCCTTCCCCCAGGCGTAGCAGGAGATGGGATGCTTTTCGAGAAGGGGATAATGCTCGGGCTTCGGGTTATAACTGAGGGCCAGGCAGAAAATGGATTTCGCGCCCGGGAGGAGCGACTGCGGGTTTCCCCGCTCAGCCTTGCGCCTTTCCAAATAACCCATTTCCCCGGCGTAACCGCGGCCCAGCCATTCGAGGAAGTAAGAGTAATCGGGAGAGGGAACCGCGCGAGCGGCCCCAGCAAGCTCAAAACCGAGCGAATAGGATTTTTCCTTGAGTTTTTGGGTGACCCCGAGAACGTCCATCAGGACTTGAGTTTGGAATAGGTTTGTCCGACTGCGCTGAAAAAAGCCAGGACCGCGACCCCGATCACCAGGATCCTGAGTTGGTGGGGAACCGCGAAGTAAGCCAGGGCGGCCAAGGGCAGTACCGCCCAGGAAAAAATCAGCCAAAGGGATTCGCTGATTCCGCTTTTGGAAGGCTGGAACTGCCTGACCCTGGCGGCGATTTTGGGGGCGTCATAATTTTCTCCAGTTGAAGAATCGGTCACGGTGCCGCCGACTTCCGATAAAAAGATATGGGCTAAAAGCAGACGAAGGTCGGAGGATAACTCAGGGGAGTCCTTTGGGACAGTCAATATGAATCGTGGGTTTTCCTGGTCAAAAGTCGCGAAACACTCGATTTCCGGGGGGCCTGGCTCGAAAAACCGGATGGCTTCCCATTGGTCAACCGTGCCTGTGACGTTGATTTCAACGGGAATTCCGCGTTTGTGTATTTCCTCCAGGAGAAAAGTCGCGGAGGGCAAGCGCTTGTTTCCCGGCTTCAGGATGTAATCGGCCATGGAAATCTCCACGGAATGATTGAAAGGCGGGAAAATCCCAGAACACTTTTCGGGTCGATTATAAACCTAAGAGGGGGTTGGATAAACGCTGAGATCGGTTTTATTTCGCCGCAGTTGCCTCGAGATCCCTGCGGTAAAGGGGAGTCCAGCCCGAGGAGTCCTTGAACAACCGCACGCAATGGATGTTTTTCGCGGAAGTGAGGTAAAAGCGGTGGAAGCGGTTGGCAGGGACCAGGATGAAATCGCATGGTTCCACCGTGATTTTCATCCATTTGTCCTCCAGGCTCCGGATTTCGAACACCCCGGCCCCGGCCAGCACGAAGCGGACCTCGTCGTCGGTGTGCAGGTGCTCCCCGAGGAATTTCTGGTTCAAGGCGTCGAAGTTGGGCATTTCTGGCCACATCTTCACCTGGTCCATGGTCACATAGCCCCGCTCCCGCATGATTTGTTCGAGAGGAGCCTTGTAAACAGCCTCATCAGTCTCGAACCGCTCGTAAGTGACACCGTGGGAACGGAGTTCCTCCACCGTAATGTTTTTTTCAGTCTCCAGCCAATTAGCTTTCATAACAGCCTCCCCCTCGAAATGAAAATTTTAAATTGTGAATTTTAAATTTTGAATTGTTGTTCATTTTCTTACATAAATCAGGAAGAAAATGTTCATTCATTTAAAACTTAGAATTTAAAATCTAAAATTACGTATTTGAAGTTATCCCCAATTGTTTCATCCTTTCGGCTGTCTCGAAAAGATAGTCATAACATTCGGCGTGGGTCTTGGCTTGTTTCCAATCGCGGCCCCAGACATAAACCCCATGCCCCCGGACCAGGATCGCGCGCGTCTTCGGGTTCTTCCGGATGGCCTCCCCCAGGGAATCCGCCAGGTCCCGCTCGAAGGCGGTGTTCTCGATGATGGGAACAGACACCGTGTCGAAGGCCCCGTAACCCTCGATGCCTTTCTGCATTTCCATGTTCTTGATTTTGAATTCCTTGTCGAACAAAAGGGTCGCCAGGACGGCGTTCACGGAGTGGCTGTGGAGAACCGCTCCGGCCCCGCGGATTTGATAGGCGTGCATGAAAAGAGGGGCGCATTGGGAAAGGGTCAGGCCCCGCCCCGGCTCTTCCAAGGGGATTCCTTCGTCATCGAGAACAAAGATGTCCTCGGGCTGGAGCCGCTCTTTCGGAACGGCGCTGGGGGCCATGTAAATCCGATCCCCGCTCTTGATGGAAATTCCCCCGCCGGTGCCGGAAGCCCATCCCTTCTGGTAAAAATGGCGGCATAACTCGCAAATGAGCTCACGGATTTTTTGGGAGGAATTCAAGGCGGGCGCCAATGAGTTTCTTTTTCTTTGTTCCTTGATAATAGTTTTCATCTAACAAAATTACAGAAACCTGCCCCGGGAATCAAGGGGTGGGAGCCAATTAATGGAGTGTTTGAAAGGAGTGGGTTAGTCTTTCGAAGTCGTTAGGGCCCTGCGGGCATTCCTCGAACTCCAGGGATCGTTGTTCAAGGCCACCACTTTCGCGTAAAAGATCCTGGCCTCCCTTTTCTTGCCCAATTCCGCCAGGATATTGCCGATGTTGCAAAGCACCAGGCTGTTCTGGGGATCTTTCTGGCTGGCGATAAGGAGGTATTTCAAGGAGTGGGGCCAATCTTTTACCTGGGCGAAATAGGCCGCCAGCCAGTTGTAGGGGGCGGGATGGTTCGGGAAGAAGGTCATGGTCAGCCTGGAAAGGCGGCGGGCCTTTTCGAGGTTTCGCGCCTCGCCCTGGTCCAAGTAATAGGATGCGTATTCCTGCACCGAATCGGGGATGAACCTTTTGGGCAGGTCCGGAAGATTTTGGTTTTGAAGCCACCGCAATTTGCCGGGATGCCTTGAGCCGTATTGGAAGGACTGGACGAGGACAGCGTATTGGGACTCGAAATCCCCCATGATCTGGTAAAGATTGGCTAATTTATAATAAACGTCCAAGCGGCCCGGGGAAACCCGGAGGGCTTCCCTCCAATATTCGGCCGCCTGCAAGAGGGTAGGGTAATCATAATTTTTCTTCCCGGAGGGGGAGGAATTTTTGGAATAGCGGATGACGACTTTTTGCCTTCCGCGGGTTTTTCCCGATGAGAAGCTTCGGCTTCTTTCGGCGTTGTTGAATAGGTAGTCGCCGCACTCGATCAGCCCATCGACGTTTTGACCCCCGGAGTCGCCCCAGGCTCCCAGGATCGGCTCTAACACCGGAAGGGGTTCCTTGGGCCTCGGCTCAAAAAAAGCCAGGCTTGATTCTACGGTTACCAGATTGAGCGCTCCCGCCAAAAGAACCAGGGTCATCCGGGAAAAAGCCTTTATTCCGATCCCTTTCCGGTTCCGGAAAAAGTTTGGATTTTTGGTCATGGAATCTTGAGGCATCAAACCTTGGGTCCCGCTTCCTTGATCAAAAGAATGAAATACCAGGTTCCTCCGATGATCACGAACAAGTTGACAAGGCTGGAGACCATGTGGGCCTTGCCAAAGGCGCCGGTGAGTTCCTCCAGCTTGCCGGGTTCCGGTGATGGGCCGGGGGTTTGGCTTGTTTCCTGTCGGAGGGCCTGGATTTCCAACCGCAGCCTGCCGGTTTTAGGCCCGATCCATAGGCCCTGGACGAGTGAAAAAGCCAGCATCAGGCACAGCAGGGTGATCTTAACGCAGTCCTCCGGCAGGTAATTCTTCAGGGGATGAAGCAAATGGAATGTGATCACCAGAAGCGCCCCGCAGAGGTAGCTGATCCAGTAATAGGCCGGGAAAAGATGGCTTTGGACCTCGCCGAAAAGCTGACGGGGAAGTGTCTTGAAAAGGAGGGGGGCCTGGATGAAGGTCAAGTAAAGCATGGTCCCATACCAGAAAGTGAAAACAAACGAATGCAAAATTTTCATGGAGCCATCCCTCTCTCTTTATTGACATTGTAAGAGGGCTCAAAACGAATGGCAATGCATTGGGTTTGAACCCCGTCGGGAGTTGTTATAATACGTTTTTCCCCCGTTTTGGAAAACCCAATCCGTGGTTTTACTTCGCGAAACCGGACGATAAAGGATAACAATGCCTTCATTGGTGGAAGTCAAGAACATCTCCAAAACCTATCCCACCGAGGGTGGGGATGTCATGGCCTTGAAGGACGTGAGTTTCAAGGTCAAGTCCGGGGAATTTATCGCCGTCACGGGCCCTTCCGGCTGCGGCAAGAGCACCCTCCTGCATCTTTTGGGGGGCATGGAAGTCCCGACGCGCGGGGAAATTAGTTTCGATGGACGCCCCTTGGAAGCCTTCGGGGACAAGGAACTCAGCCTGTTCCGCCGCACTTGCGTCGGTTTCGTCTTCCAATTTTTCAACCTTTTGGAAACCTTCACCGCCCTGGAAAACGTCGAGCTGCCCCTCCTGCTGGCGGGCCGCTCGCGCAAGGAAACCCGCAAAAAGGCCGAGAAGATCCTGGACCAGGTGGGCATTCTCGACAAGCGGGGCCGGCGCCCCCACCAGCTTTCCGGCGGGGAACAGCAAAGGGTCGCGATCGCCCGGGCCTTGATCCACAAGCCCAAGCTTCTGCTGGCGGATGAGCCCACCGGGAACCTGGATACCGCCAACGGCCAGGAAGTCCTCAAGCTTCTATCCCAGGCCGCCCGGGCCGAGGGAACCGCGGTGCTGATGGCCACCCACAGCCGGGAAACAGGCGGCATCGGGGACACCCACCTTTTCCTCAGGGACGGGCAGGTCACCGGCCTTTATCCCCAGAAGAAAAGCGCCCATGGCTAACCCCGGGCTCTTCCGGTTGTTCTCCCTCATGGTTTACCGGCACTTCCGGCAGGACCCCATCCGATGCCTCCTGACGCTATTGGGCGTCTCCCTGGGGATCGCGCTCGTGACGGCTATCCGACTCTCAAGCGGCGCGGTTCTGTCCTCCTTCGAGGAATCGGTGGATCTCATGGCGGGCAAGGCCAACCTCACGGTGCGCCAGAAGGGCGTGCCTTTCCCCGAGGACTGGATGGCCCGGTTGGTTTCCGTCCCCAAACACGGGGCGGTCCAGATGCCGGTGGTTTGGGGAAAACTGGCCGCCGCAGAAAACCCGAAGGACCTGTTGTCGGTCTTGGGAACCGACCTCCTCAAGGATGACCAGATCCGGGACTACGAGGTATTGGGCAAGGATGACAAGCCGCTAGGGAGGAAAGATTTCCTGAAAATCCTTCCGGAACCCGACGCCATTATCCTCTCGAAAAAATTCGCCCTTCTCCACCATCTCATGGTCGGGGACAAAGCCTCTTTTCTCTCGGGAGACCAGACAAAGAACCTCCGGGTCGAGGGATTGTTGTCCGGCCAGGGGGCCGGCCGGGCCTTGGACGGCTCTTTCGCGGTCATGGATATCGCGGCGGCCCAGGAAACTTTCGGTAAAAGAGGCGTCTTGGACGAGATCCAATGGGCCGTCGGGAAAGAAGCGGACCGCGCCCAATTGGAAAAGGACCTCCGGGAAAAACTACCCTCCTCTTTTCTCGTAGAGAGGCCTTCCCGCCGGAACCTGCAGGTGGAAAAAATGCTGAAGGCCTTCCACGCCAACCTGCTGGCGCTCGCGCTGGTTTCCCTCGGGGTGGGCTTCTTCCTGGTTTACAATTCCATGTCCATCGCCGTCCTCCGCCATACCAGGGACTTGGGCCTGTTGCGGGCCCTGGGATTGACCAGGGCCAAGATCCTGTGCCTCGTCCTGTTCGAAGCCTCGGCGTACGGGGCGGGAGGGGCCTTCCTGGGATTGTTCCTGGGGAAAGCCATGGCTTCGGGAGTCCTGAGACTGGTGGGTGGCACAGCCAGGGACCTTTATCTTTTCGCGTCGGTCGGGAGCCATATTCCCGGCGCCGGCTCCGCGGTTCTCTGGGCTTTCCTGGGAGCGCTTCTCGTGGCCGCCTCGTCCATTCCCCCGGCCTATTCAGCCTCCCTCATCGAGCCGTCGTTGGCTCTTCGCCCCGGGCATGTCCAGGCGCGGATGGCCGACAGGGCATGGATTCTCGCCGCCGCAGGATTCCTTTGCCTCGCCTCCGGCGAAGGCCTTTATCATTTGCCTCCCGTGAACGGCCTCCCGCTCGGCGGGTATGCCGCGGCGTTTTTTCTTCTTCTGGGGACTTCGTTCCTGACGCCTTTTTTCATTCGACTCCTTTTCGGGGCGGCGGAAAAACTGGCGGGAAGCCGTCTGCCCCTCAGCCTCAGGCTGGCCTACAAGAACCTGGTCTCGGGATTGGGGAGAACCAGCGTGGCAGTCAGCGCCCTGGCCATGGGCGTGGCCCTTCTAGTCAGCGTGACGGTCATGGTGGGAAGTTTCCGGGAAACCGTGACCCTTTGGCTGGGCCAAACCTTGAGGGCGGACCTGTATCTGAAACCGGCGTCGGATACAGCCGGCGAGTTGGAAAGCCTGATCTCTCCTGGGACGGTTTCCGCCATCGCGCGCACCGAGGGGGTCCAGGTGGTGGAAAGGCTCAGGGGCATCCAATATCCCTGGAAGGGAGGGGATCTGTACCTGGCGGCCTTCGACATGAATGTGCTGGAGAAATACGGCAACCTGGTTTTCAAGACCGGGGGAACATCGGCTTCCCTGTTGGATGGAATCCGCGGGAAAAAGGCGGTGGTGATATCAGAACCATTGGAACTCAAGGAGCGTTTCAAGGCGGGCGACTATTTCCCCATGGAAACGCCCTCCGGCCCCGTATCCCTTTTTATCCGCGCCGTTTACTTTGATTATTCCAACGACCAGGGGACCCTTTTGATGGACCGGGCGGTTTACGCGAAACTCTTCCAGGACGAGGGCGTCAACGGTGTGGCGGTTTACCTGAAGCCCGGCCTGGACGTCGAGTCGGCCCGACAGAAAATTTTGGCTGGACTCCCCCCCGGAACTCAGGTCTTCGCGCGCTCCAACATGGCCCTGAAAAAGGAGGTTATGGCGATTTTCGACAGGACCTTCACCATTACCTACGCCATGGAAATTATCGCGGTTCTGGTGGCGGTGCTCGGCATCCTGACCACCCTCGCGGCCTTGATCCTGGGGCGAAAAGGCGAGATCACGATGCTCCGCTGCCTGGGTGCCACCCAAGGACAGGTCCAGACGAGTATCCTATGGGAAGCCGGGTGGATGGGAATCCTCGGAATCGCGCTCGGGTTGGGGTTGGGATTCCTGTTGGCGCTACTTTTGATTTATGTCATCAATGTCCAATCCTTCGGCTGGACCATCCAGTGGCATGTGCCCTGGGGTTTGCTGGCGAGGGACCTCAGCTGGGTGGCGGCCGCCACTCTTTTAGCGGGAATCTATCCGGCGCGATTGGCACTTCGGGTCCGTTCCATCCGGGAGGTCAACCCCGAATGACATCGGCGAAAAAATCTTTATGCTTTTCTTTTATTCCTCGAATCTGGTTCATCCTGTTTTTAACCCTAGCTATGGCTCCGGCGAGAAAAAGTTTGGGTGGAACACCTTTTGGAAAAAGTTATCTTCCTGCAAAGCCTGGCTATGCCTGGTTGTTTCCCCGCGATTTCGGGAGCCACCCGGATTACCAGACCGAATGGTGGTATTACACAGGGCATCTTCAAACCGAGGAGGGGAACCGTTATGGCTTTGAGTTGACCTTTTTCCGGGTGGGGCTGGATCCGGCCGCGCGAAACACATCCTCCTTCGCGGCCAAGGATCTTTATTTCGCCCATTTCGCCGTCTCTGACCTGAAAAACCGGAAATTTTGGTACGAGGAAAAAATGAACAGGCCCGGGCCGGGTTTGGCGGGGGCCAAGGTCAGCGCTTTGGACACCCAGAACGAGGACTGGAGGGTTCTTCGGGAAGGTTCCTCCCACCACTTGACTGCGCAAGGAGACTCCTTCGGGTTGGATTTAAAGGTCCAATCGACCATTCCCGTCATTTTCCACGGGATCAAAGGATACAGCCGGAAAGGCTCCTCCCCCGGAAACGTCTCCCAATATTTTTCCCTCCCCCTGTTATTGGCCCAAGGAACCCTTCGGGTGGGCGCCCAGGAGCATCAGGTGTCAGGGAAGGCCTGGATGGACCATGAGTTCTTCTCGGGGAAAATGGACCCAGATGAGACTGGGTGGGACTGGTTTGGCCTTCAATTTTCGGATTCCACGGAATTGATGCTTTACCGCGTCCGCATGAAAGACGGCGCGATTCATCCCGCTTCCAGCGGGACCTATGTGGACGCCAAAGGCAAATTCATCCATTTGGACAGCAAGGAAATCCAAACGGAAGTCCTTAAAACCTGGAAGAGTTCCCGTACGGGAGCCGTCTATCCCATCCAATGGAAAATCGGGGTTCCGTCGCTTCACCTGGACTTTGAGACCTCGGCGGATTTTCCCGACCAGGAACTCGACACTACTCAAAGCACCAGGTTGGTTTATTGGGAAGGATCAATTAGCGTGAGGGGAAAAAAGGGGAGCAAACCCCTCCAGGGCGAGGGTTACATGGAACTGACGGGATACGACCAGAAATTTAACGGGTTTTAAAAATTTTGGTGGGCACATAAATAAAAAAGCCGGGCGATCTATTAAATCACCCGGCTTTCAACGACGTTATTTATTAACGGCGATTATTGAGTAGGCGGGGCCGGCTCGGGGTTTTTCTCGTCGTAAATGCTCTTGGATATCTCATTCAACTGCTGGTTGAGCTGCTTGAGCTGGTCCTCGGTCAATTCCCTTTTGCCGTTCGCCTTGAAATCGGCCTGCATCTCCTCCTGGATTTGTTTCAACTGCTGGTGAAGGGCCTGGGCCTGAGCCTTTGTAAGCTTGCCGGATTTAACCCCTTCCCGGATGCGGAGCATTTGGTTTCTCATGCGCCAATGTATCTCGTGGATGCGGGGATGGGGGCGACCCGCCATCGGGCGGATAGCCGGGGATTGGGTTCCGTCGGCTAAGACAAAACCGGCTGGTGCCAGGAACAGCAAGGCCAAAGCTAAAACACTCAATATTCTCATGACTTCCTCCGTGATGATTTAATTTCCGAATCCAACCTATTAGACGTCCCAGAGGGGTGGAAAAGTTGCATGGGATAAGCCGGTAAATTTAACGTTTCTTAAGGCAAATTCATTATTTTTCGGGAACTTAAAATCAAGCATCGGGTCAGGTTTCGAAAAAGAATAACAAGCCGGTTGGGGAGCCCTTTTTTAAACCGGATTCAGCTTAGCTGTTTCTCTAATCGATATTGTAATTCAGGGCAAAAGAGAATCCCTTGAAAGGCTGGCTGGTGGGAGTGTTGTAGGTCACGGTTTTGCCCAGTATGAGGCTGTAAACAGTGCCGGCGGGATAATCTTCCTGGCCCGATTGACCTGATAAGTCCAACTCGAAGTTCTTTAGAAATGTAATGTTTGCACCCAAGGTGATAGACCGGACCCTGTCCTCTTGATTCAAACTTATTACCACCGTATGGGTGACATTCTGGACCTGGTAAGTATCGTCGTAAGCCTGCTGGCTCGATAAGGTCAAGGTCAGGAAATCCGCCGGAGTATAATTCAAGAAGATACCAGGGGTTAAATTTCCACCGTCGATTTCCACGATTTTGTCGGCGAACTTTTGGGCCAGTTTAGTGGTTGTGCCCAAGACCTGGGACACGGTTCCCTGGTGGCTGTCCAAACCTCCCGACAAGGTCATTCCTGCCTCTAATGGTTCCCAAAGCATGAAACCCAAGGTCAAGGTGGCTGTGTCGGATTGAAGGGCGGAAGAGCCCCTTTGCATCATCAAATTCAAGGAAGGAAGAAAGAAATCCAGCCCCAATCCGCCCTCCAAAGACAGCTCCCCGTAATCCGTGTCCGTTCCTTCCGTTTTCTGCTGGCCGCCGACCAGGCCCAAGGAAGTGTAATGGCCCCCCTCGGTGAAACTGTAAGTGCCGGTAAAACTCGTTTCCTTCGTGATCTGGCCCTGGCCAGCCTGGCTGGGCTGGTTTGAATAGCTGAGGCCTATCTTTCCGGTCCAATGGGGGGTAAAGGGATTTACCTCCCCTTCCAGTTGATCCAGTAGTTTCACATCCTCGGACGCTTCATCATCCGCCTGGGTGGTTGCGGAATTAGGGGCGGTTTGGGAATTTTTACTTTCGGATGGAGTTGTCACGGACGCGGCGCTGTCATAGGGCGCCATGCCCAAGAGTATCGCTAGAACGAGCGGCGTCAGGGATAAACTGTATGGGTGACTCATTGAGAATCGCTCCTTTAGACTTGGATCAAAGGTGGAAGCCGTTTGCCGACCTGAAAGCTGGTGGGCGCTTGTTTATATGACGATTTTAAACCAAACATGTTTCAACAATCTTAAAAGTTTGCGTTGACTGGCTCCCGCCTTCGTGGCAATCTTTGGGCCTGTTTTCCCGGCATTCATAAACCGGAGAGACAGGCTTTCAACTTTAAAAAGGGGAATTCATAAGTGAAATCCACATTAAAATCAGCGTTTTTTGGATTCGTTGTTTCCTTTATCTTAGTTGGTAAAGCCTCGGCGGGTTTGGAATTGAAAGGCTCCGTCTCTTATATTGCGGCTCCCCTATGCGCCCGCTGGTTGGGTGAATACGCGCAAAGCCATTCGGGACTCAAGGTCAAGTTCGATGCCAAGGGCGCTTCCGACGCGGTCAATCAATGGCTCGGGAAGGGGGCAGATTTCGCCGTCTTGGAAACACCTTTGACCACCCAGGAGGAAAACAAGGTCCGGAGCCGGGGACCGATCAACCTGCCCCTGGCCCTGGAAGCCTTGGTTGTCACCTATAACCTGCCGGGAATCCAGCCAGGTCTCAAGATTTCCCCGTTGGTTTTATCCTCTATCCTCGACGGAACCGTCAACAAGTGGAACGATCCGACCCTGACGGCCTTGAATCCGGGCGTCGCCCTGCCCGACATGGACATCCAGGTCGCGCGGGAGGAGCGCCAAAACACCCTGCGTGATTTCCTCCCTTTCTTCCTTTCCAAGCTGGATTTCAAGTGGACCCTTCGGCGCGAGAAGGACAAGAACCTGCACTGGCCCGTGGGGAAACACGTGAAGGGGAACGACAAAGTCCTGGCAAGATTGCGCCTCTATCCTGGGACCCTGGCTGTCCTGGAGTACTCCTATGCCGCCCAAAAAAGGTTGCCGACGGCCGAGGTCAAGAATGACGCGGGAAAATTCGTGGCGCCCTCGGTTGAGTCCATACAGGCTTCCACCTCGGACTTGGTCAACCTGCCGGATGACCTCAAGGTGTTCTTGACCCGCTCCCGCAGTCCCGCAGCCTATCCTCTCTGCACCTTTATGTGGCTCATGACCTACCAGGAAAATTCCAAGGTTGTCCATAACCCAGCCCGCAGCAAGGCGTTTGCTGATTTTCTTCAATGGGTTTCGGGAGCCGATGGACAGAAACTCGTGAGTGAATGTTCCTATGTCCCCCTGCCGGACTCGTTTTTAGCCCAAGTGAGGGAAAAGATCCAAACGATCCGGTAATGGAAGAAGGTTTCTATCCTTGCTTTTGATGGTTTATCAACTTTAAAGTGGATATCTGGCTTTTGCTGTATGATTTGAACCTGAGGTGGCTATGTCCGACCGGACTCCATTGGAAAATCCCCTTCGCGAAGGTTTGTTCAACGACCGCATGCCGGCCCCCTGCAGTTTGGTGATCTTCGGGGCTTCCGGGGACTTGACCCATCGAAAGCTCATTCCCGCCCTTTTCGACTTGTTCAAAAAGCATCTTCTTCCTTCCTCTTTCAACCTCGTGGGGCTCTCCAGGTCCCGCGTCAGCGATGAGGAGTTCAAGGAAAAACTCAAGGAAAGCCTGAGGGAGAGCGAGCCTGGTTTGTCCCATTCCCTTTGGGAGAGTTTCTCCCGGAATTTCCATTACCTATCCGGCGGTTACGACGATCCCCAGACCTACCAAGAGCTTTCCAAAATCCTTGGGGAATTGGACAAGAAGAACGGAACCCTGGGGAACCGGATTTATTACCTCTCCACCCCGCCCAACGTTTTCGAGACAATCCTGGTCCACCTGGGAGCCACGGGTTTGGCTCGGGAGGAAAAGGGCTACGCCCGCGTCGTCATCGAGAAACCTTTCGGCCGGGACCTCAAGTCCGCCAAGGAATTAAACGGGAAAGTAAGGGAATCCTTCAAGGAGAACCAGGTTTACCGCATCGACCATTACCTAGGCAAGGAAACGGTCCAGAACCTCCTCATCATGCGCTTCGGTAATTCCATCTTCGAGCCTATTTGGGACCGGCGTTACGTGGACCACGTCCAAATCACCGCCGCCGAGGACCTGGGAGTGGGGAGCCGGGCTGGGTACTACGAGTCTTCCGGCGTCCTTCGGGACATGTTCCAGAACCACCTATTGCAGGTGCTTTCCCTGGTCGCCATGGAGCCTCCGGTGGATTTCGCTGCCGACCCCATCCGTGACGAGAAGTTGAAGGTCCTTCAATCCATCCATCCCTTCAAGGGGGACACCATCCATCAGTTTGCGGCCAGGGGGCAATACGGCCCTGGTTTCCTGGCCGGAGAAAAAGTTCCGGGCTACCGCGAGGAGCCGGGAGTGGACCCAAAATCCAACACCCCCACTTTCGCGGCGGTGAAACTTCATCTCGATACCTGGCGCTGGCACGGGGTGCCCTTCCTGCTTCGATCCGGGAAACGCATGCCCAAGCGGGCCACTGAGGTGGCCATCCAATTCAAACAGCCGCCCAACTTGCTGTTCAAGGGAAACCTCAGCGAGATGGCGCCCAATATCCTGGTGGTGCGCATCCAGCCGGATGAGGGTATCACCCTCAAGTTCGAGACGAAGGTTCCAGGCATCACCCTGGAGGCGCGCACCGTCAACATGGACTTCCGCTACAACACCACCTTCGTGGAGGGAACCTCCGAGGCTTACGAGCGCCTTCTGTTGGACTGCATGCTGGGCGACGCCACGCTTTTCATCCGGGGAGACGAGACCGAGGCGGCTTGGGGAGCCTTGATGCCGATCTTCGACGAGTGGGAATCCAAACCGCCGGAGGAGGCTTTTCCCAATTACGAGGCCGGCACCTGGGGCCCGGTTTCCGCGGACAGCCTGCCGGGGGAACCCTGGCGGAAATGGCGGCGTTTATGAGCCCTCTCTCGGCCCAGGAAGTGGAAAAGGAGTTATCCGACCTCTGGAAACCGGGTCCCCAGGACAAGACGAAGGACCTGGGTTTGCAGAGGATCTATACCACCAACCTCGTGGCTTACGTTCCCAGCGCCGATGACGGCGAGCGGGTGGAGCGGATTTTAAACGATCTGGTGGAGTCCCATCCGGGGCGTTATATCCTCATCAAGCCCGCCGCGGAGGCTGGCCTCCCCTTGAAGCACTCGGTCTCCGGGCATTGCGTTCTTTCCAACGGACGCGCGAAGAGCATCTGCTGCGACCTGATCAAATTGGAGGCGGGAGAGGAGGCCATCGAGAACCTCTATGGGTTCACTTTTTCCCTATTGGTGCCTGACCTTCCGGTGGAGTTCTGGTGGACCGGGGACCTGCCCACGGACCATTCTTTTTTTCACCACATGGCCGACGAGGCCATCCGCGCCTGGGTGGATTCCTCCCGGTTCAGCCGGGTGATTCCCACCCTCGCTTTCTTATCGGCTAAATGGGAATCCCTTCACCCGGATACTATCCTGGGTGACTTGAACTGGCTTCGAATCCACAGGTGGAGGGCTCTCATCGCGGAGTTGTTCGACGGGGAGTGGGCCCGGTTCATCCCCGAGATCCAAAGGTTCACGGTGGAATACGGGGAGGGAACCCAGCCCACGAGGAGCTTTTACCTGGCCTGCTGGCTGGCTTCCCAATTAGGTTGGAAATACAAGGGGCCTCGAATATTCGAGTTTAAGGACGAACTCCGCTTTGAGGGTCCCCACGGACCGGTGGAGGTTTTTTTGAAGCCGGTTCCTGTCCATGACGTCAAAAGGGACAGGATTTTTTCCGTCCGGATCGCCACAGGCGGGGAGAACCCCGGCTTATTCACGGTCATGAGGGACAAGGACCCCCATTGCGTGTCGGTCCAATCCAAGGTCGGACCCTTGGAAGGATCCTCGCGGGCGGTCACCTTCCAGCATCTCCACAGCAACGAACTTCTCAACGAGGGTTTCAGGCACCTGGAACCGGACCTGGTCTGGAACAAGACCCTTCAAATGGCGGGAACGGTCCTGGAAAAATCCTCCTGAGTCCCCGTTTCGTTTAACGTGTTTTTTTTAGCTTTCGAGGGATAAAAAACATAAAAATGATTTTTGATGGCAACCTCGCCCATGTTTAGGGTTTGCTTTGGTTGGAAAGGGGAAGTTTGGCTGGTACAATGTAAATGGATTAGCGGTTGAAGCCGCTTTTCCTTTCACAACCGATGACACGGGTGTCGGGGATTTTTTAGTCCTCCCGTATCAAGCGGTTGAAAGGCATAGCCTATGAGTCCAACAAAGAAGAATATTGAGACCCTTCCCAAGAAAAAAGCCGAGAAGAAGCCGAAAGAGAAAAAAACCGCGTCTTCCCCTCCGAAAACCGCCAAGGCACCCGTTTCAAAATCTAAAAAAAATAAATTTTATCCTGAAATAAAAATTTTTCCCAGTACGGGAAATCTTTACGAGGAAATGGCCCCCTTGGTCATGATGGCGGCCCGGGAGGCGGTGGATGCCAGGGGCCGGTTTATCCTGGCGCTTTCAGGCGGAGAGACCCCCAAGCCGCTTTACCAACAACTCGCCGAGGAGCCCTATGTCAACCTGATGCCCTGGGCCAAGACCTTTATCTTTTGGGCTGACGAGCGCCACGTGCCTTTGGACAGCCCGGAAAGCAACTATAAGCTGGCCCAGGATTACCTTCTCAACAAGGCGCTTATTCCCAAGACCAACCTATTTCCAGCCGGCTTCCCAACGATGCCGGTGGACCAGGCGGCCTACCATTACGAGAGAAAACTTAAGAAGTTTTTCGGACAGACCGAGTTACCCCGTTTCGATTTGTGCCTATTGGGCGTGGGGGAGGACGGGCATACCGCGAGCCTTTTCCCCGGGGTCCCACAGCTCAACGAGCAGAAGCATTGGGTGGACGGATATTTCGTGGACGCCAAGAGGAAGGAAAGAGTCACCTTGACTTTCCCGGTGTTGAACGCCTCCAGGCTGGTATGGGTCCTCGCGACAGGCAAAAAGAAGGCTGAAATATTAAAGAACGCGTTGGAAGGACCCTCGGACCCGCCGAAATACCCTGTTCAGTACCTTCGCCCCACGGACGGTAAACTGCTGTTCGCCTTGGATAACGAGTCGTCCTCTTTACTCCGCAAAAAAGACTAGAAGCTCCCACAAACCCAATCTCACCTCAGAGACCCAGGGACCCAGCTTATTATTTTTAGCATTTAACAAATTTTTTTCCACAGGGTCACAGAGCTCCGTCCTTCAAATGAAGAGCCAGTGACCGGCTGGTTTTAGGCCCCGGCCAAGTGGCGGCCCAAAGGCGTTTTTTGGCCGATAGGGACAATCTCTTAAAAATTTTTAGCGGTGTCTTTGTGTCCCTGTGCCGATCTCCCATTAAGTGATATTGAGATCGGTACAATACCAGCCCCATTAAAAGTTTTATTGAAGGCTGGCATGTGGTGGAATTAGGTTTTGGTTGGAAGTTTTACCAGCGCAATCCTGCGTAGGAGTAAAGCAGCCAGAGCCCGTGAAATACGCAGATGAGGATCAAGGCCACCTGCGCCGGAGGCTTGAGACCTCTTCGCCAAAGCAGGATGGTTGAAAGAAGAACGAGGAACCACTCGAAGGGGGCGAAGTAATTGCCGTAATGGTTCGGGTCCCAAAAGGAAATGGGGCTGAAAAAACGCCAGTTGCTCAAGGGAAGGAAATGGCGGTGGACGAAATCCGCGTGAACTGGTAGGTCTTCCAGGTCATGCAGGGCCATGGCCGCGAAAACATAGACGGCTTTCCGGTATTTCAGCAACAAGCAAAGAAGCATTCCCCCTGCGGCCAGGGGGAGGGAATGGGCCCAATCCACCCAAAGCAAACGGTAGTGGAACTCGGAGAGGGCGTTTTTTCCCGTGCCGGCGAAGCGCCATTGGTTGAAGAAAAGAACGATGAAATAAAAAATCATGGGCGAATCGGGAATGAAGGAGCCCAGGATCAAGGCCCAATTCCGCTCGGGGTTCTTCTTGCGGCCCAGGATAGCCGTGTTCAACAGGATGTGGGTGGTTGTGATCATGGAGGGTTATTTCTTAACAAAGACACAATTTCAAAGCAATATTAATAAACCATTTTAATCCATTGGAAAAGAGGGCCGCGCTAGAAAAATATATTCAATGCCGGAACTGACCCGCGGTTTAAAGCTCCACGTTCCCCTTCATTGATTCCAAAAAGGCCTTGTTGGTTTTCGTCCGCCTCATTTTATCCAAGAGGAATTCCATCGCCTCGACAGGGTTATTTGGGCTTAGAATTTTCCGCAAAATCCAAATTTTGTTTAGTTCCTCCTCGGTTAAAAGGAGTTCCTCCCGTCGAGTTCCGGACCGGGTTATGTCAAAAGCCGGGAAAACACGCCGGTCCGCGAGTTTCCGGTCCAGGATGATTTCCATGTTGCCCGTGCCCTTGAATTCCTCAAAAATCACCTCATCCATCCGGCTTCCCGTGTCGATGAGGGCGGTGGCGATAATGGTCAAACTGCCGCCTTCTTCCATGCCCCGGGCGGCCCCGAAGAAACGCTTTGGCCGTTGGAGGGCGTTGGAATCCACGCCACCTGATAAAATTTTCCCGGAGGGGGGGACGATCGTGTTATAGGCCCGGCCCAGGCGGGTGATGGAGTCCAGGAGAATTACCACGTCCTTTTTATGCTCCACCAGCCTTTTGGCTTTCTCAATGATGATTTCCGCGACCGCGACATGGCGCTCCGGCGGTTCATCGAAAGTGGACGAGACAACCTCTCCCTTGACGGAGCGCTGCATATCCGTGACTTCCTCAGGACGCTCATCGATTAAAAGAACGATCAAAACGACCTCGGGATGGTTCTTGGTAATGCTGTTAGCTATTTTCTGAAGCAAGATGGTTTTTCCGGCGCGAGGGGGTGACACGATCAATCCCCTCTGGCCCTTTCCCAGGGGAATCAGGAGATCCATGATCCTCATGGAAAGGTCTTCCTGGGTTGTTTCCAGCCAAATCCGTTTGTCGGGGTAAATGGGGGTGAGGTTGTCGAACAGGACTTTTTTCTGAATGGCCTCAGGGGGTTCGAAATTGACGCTCTCAACTTTCAAGATCGCGAAATATCTTTCGCCTTCCCTGGGCGGGCGGATTTGGCCGGCGACTGTGTCGCCGGTTCTTAAATTGAACCTTCGGATCTGGGATGAGGCGACGTATATGTCATCAGGACCCGGCAGGTAACTGTAGTTGACCGACCTTAAGAAGCCGAAACCGTCAGGAAGGATTTCCAGGACCCCCTCGGCGTTGATGACCCCGTTTCCTTGGGTTTCCAGGATTTTGAATATCAAATCCTGTTTTTTCATGGCGCCGGCGGCCTCGATCTTCAACCCCCTGGCAACTTCCGTCAACTCGACGATATTTTTCTGCTTCAGTTCCGTAATATCCATAAAAAATACAATCCTTTCCTTTAATGTTGTTCAGCTTTTTGGGATTTGGCTGCTCATGGTTTATTGATATTTGATTAGTCCGGTGTGAAAACTTCCAATGAAAGTAATTTCAGAGGCAAATAAAACAAAACTCGATTTATGGCTAAATCGATGAAGCACAAGCGATTAGACCCAACAAGAATAGCAGACTCAGCCCGAATTACACGATAAATATGCAAATTTTATTTGCTTAAAATACCCCGATTAAATCATCGAGTAAAGCCGGTCTTGTTCAAAGGTGTCCTAAGCCTCATGGCTTTTAGTGATTCACCATCGTGAGGAAAATTCCAAAAACTTACGCCATTTATCGATGCCAATAGTAGGTATAGGAGTTGCGCCAACCTTTTTTTTGGGAGTGATAAAACCAATTCTTTTGATGCGTTCCCTCGCGTATTCCGAGTATAAAAATTCATCTGGATTCAGGAGTAGGACCTCCTCGTACTTTTGGGCGGCCTCATCACCTTTACCGACGGATGTTCCCAAGAATGTGGGCGGGTTATCTTCCGTTTAACGGGTTATCCCAGTTCCGTTTAATGGGTTAGCACCCCTGTTGGTAGATGACACCAATGAACGGGATTATTCAAACTGGGGTTGTAGTTGGCCTACGGCCAACCACGCTTGGCCCAAAGGGCCAACGCGCTTCAAGCACCCCGCAAAATTCGCGGTTCGCAATGACAACTTTGAGTTTATTTCAAGGAATTAAGGCTTTCCTTGGCGAAGGCGACGACTTTTTCTGGGGTGAAACCCAGGTTTTTCATGGCAATGGGGCCTGGGGCGCTGGCCCCGAAGCGGTCCAGGGTTACGAACTTACCATGAGGTCCGGCCCAACGGTGCCAGCCAAAGGATACGGCCGCTTCCACAACGACACGGGCTTTAAGAGTTGGGGGAAGAACCTCGTCCTGGTAGGAAGCTGGCTGGGAGGCGAACAATTCCAGGGAGGGGGCGCTGACCACACGGGCTTGGATTCCTTCCGTTGCCAGCATTTCCTGGGCCTTCAGGCATAGCTGAACCTCGGACCCGGTTCCAATCAAAACGACCTGGGGTTTTCCACCCTTCGCTTCCGACAGGATATAAACCCCTTTCAATAGGCCTGAGGCTGGGCCAAGGCTGGCCCGGTCAAAAGTGGGAACAGCCTGGCGGGTAAAGACCAGGGTCGTGGGGGCGTTCTTCCTCTCGAGAGCCACGAGCCAGGCAAACGGTACTTCGCTGGCATCGGCCGGCCGGATGACGCAGGAATTGGGGGTGGACCTCATGGAGGCTAAAGTCTCCACCGGCTGATGGGTCGGACCGTCCTCGCCCTGCCCGATGGAATCGTGGGTGAAAATGAAAATGGATTGGACTCCCATCAAGTGAGCCAGCCGGAAGGCGGGTTTCATATAGTCGTTGAACATCATAAAGGTTCCGCCGAAGGGTATGACCCCCCCGTGCAGGGCCATCCCGTTCATGGCCGCGGCCATGGCGTGCTCGCGCACCCCGAAATGGAATATACGGCCCTGGTACTGGTCGGCCTCGAAATCCCCGCCCCCGTCAATGAGCGTGTCATTGGAACCTGCCAAGTCGGCCGATCCACCCAACAGGAAGGGGATTTCCTTGGCGAGGAAATTGATGACCTTGCCGGAGGCGGTTCTGGTGGCGATACCCTTCGTGTCGGGAGGGAAGGTCGGAAGTTTTTTCGTCAAATCCGCAGGCAAATCCTTGTGAAGAGCCGCCTGGTAAAGTTGAAAGGGGGCTGGTTGGGCCTTGGCGAAAGAGTCCCTGCGGGCGTTCCATTCCGCCTCGGCTTTCTTTCCTTTTTCCACAGATTCCATGCAGCGCTTCTTCGCCTCTTCGGGAATATAAAAAGTCGGCTCTTGGGGCCACTTGAAAAATTCCTTCGTTTTCTTGATGTCCTCGGGAGGCATGGCGGAACCATGGACCTTGGGGTTGTCCTGCAGGGGGCTTCCGTAACCGATATGGGTGCGCACCGCGATCAAGGTGGGGCGCTTGGTTTCCGCCTCGGCCTCGGCCATGGCCCTATCCAGCGCCTCCAGGTCGTTGCCATCCGTCACCCTCAGGGTGTGCCATCCATAGGACTCGAAACGCTTCAGGGCGTCCTCGCTGTAGGCCAGGTTGGTATCGCCTTCGATGGAAATGTGGTTGTCGTCGTAAATGACTTTCAGGCGGGAAAGCTTCAGGTGGCCTACCAGGGAACAGGACTCATGGGAAACCCCCTCCATCAAGTCGCCGTCGGAGGCGATGACCCAGGTCCTGTGGTCCACCAGGTCGTTTCCGAACCGCGCGGCCAACGCCCTCTCGGCTATGGCCATACCGACAGCCGTGGCGATGCCCTGACCCAGGGGTCCGGTGGTGGTTTCCACACCCTCGGTGTGGCCCACCTCGGGATGGCCGGGGGTCTTACTGCCCCATTGCCTGAAATTTTTCAGGTCCTCCAGGGAAAGGTTATAGCCGTGCAGGTGCAGGAGAGAATAGAGGAGCATGGAGCCATGGCCGGCTGAAAGCACGAAACGGTCCCGGTTTTCCCAATGGGGGTTCGAGGGATTATGGCTTAAATGGCGGCTCCAAAGGACATGGGCGGCTGGGGCCATGCCCATGGGCATGCCGGGATGGCCCGAATTGGCCTTGCGCGTGGCGTCCACGGCCAGCATCCTGATGGCGTTAATGGCAAGTTGGTCGGCTGGGTCGAAAGGCCTGGGCATCTGGTTCTCCCCGGGAAATATTGGGCCCCAGTCAGGGGCTGGTTTTTAGGCGTACATATTAGGCGGAAGGCTTCCCGAAGGAAAGGCCCAAGGGAGGAATTTGAGGATCAAGGGGATGGCCGAACTTCGCCCGGTGTTTCTAACTTCTTGCCGGTTATTCCGGTATAATGAGGCGCGTAATTCAAGAATCACTCAAGGAGAATGGTTATGGCGGAAGGGGATTACCTACAAAGATTAAAAACGGGCCGGAACGAGCCCTGCCCTTGCGGGTCCGGCAAGAAATACAAGAAATGCCACCTCGAGGCGGACGAGAAGGAGCAAAGCGGGGCCTTGTCCAAGACCAACGCCGACGCGGCCGCCAAGGCGAAGGCGGAGGAAAAAGAAGAGGGCCATGACCACGCGGGCCATGACCATCCCCACGACCACCACAAGCATGAAAAAGGGGGGCCGCTCAGGCCCCAGGCTCCTGCTAATTTCCAGAAGCAGGTGAACGCCCCGCGCAAGACCGGGGCAGCCTAAGATTCTTTGAGCCGGAATAATCCAATTTTTCTTTTCAGTCCGAGCGCGAGTGCGCTCTTGACGGGAAGCGATTCACGGAGCCACCATGATTTCATTCGAGGATAAGGGCAGCCCCAGGCCCTACCAGGTTTCCGATAAAGAACCCTGCCTCGAAATTTTCGATGGAAACGCCCCGAAGTTTTTCGTTCCCGATGAGAGGGAAAAATTCATCGGGTATTTGGACGGGAAGCCTAAGAATTTTTACGTGGTGGAGGATGGGGCCGGGAAAATCACGGCCTGCGGGGGCTACGGCTTGGGGGATGACGGAGGGTCCGCCACCCTTTGCTGGGGAATGGTCCACCGGGAATTCCACGGGCAGAACCTGGACGAGATTCTCCTCAAGTACCGCCTCTCCATCCTGGCGGGGGACCCGAAGGTGAAGGTGGTGCGCCTGGACGCCAGCCAAAACAGCGTGGAGTTTTTCGTTAGAATGGGATTCGTCACCTACCGCATTACCCAGAATTATTACGGCCCCAACCTGCACCGCTATGAGATGTACATGGTCATGGACGAGGAAAAAGTGAAGGAAATATTAGATCGGAAAAAATAAATCATAAGCCGTGCCCGCCTTTTTGTTTTTCAGCGTTGTGTTAAATAAGCACTTCTAACAAAAAGGCTTTCACCACAGGCCTCCTTCGGAGGCGCACAGAGACACAGAATGGGAAAGCTCCATAATCAAAGGATTTAAAACGTCTAACTGTGTGGTGGAAATCGCCACTGTGCATGGTCTGCGGTTTTAATAGAGACTTTAAATTCAATCTAGGAGAGTGTCATGACGCGTGAAAATATCAGCACAGGCTCCAAATGGGAGCCGATCCTGGGTTATTCCCGCGCTGTGAAGGTGGGCAACGAGATCCATGTCTCAGGCACGACCGCCACAGGCCCAGACGGGAAGGTCGTGGGTCCCGGCGATCCCTATGTCCAGACGACCCAGGCGCTGAAAAATATCGAGACGGCCCTGCAAAAGGCCGGGGCGACGCTGAAGCACGTGGTGCGAACCCGCATGTTCGTGACCCGAATCAATGAATGGGAAAAATACGGCAAGGCCCATGGGGAGTTTTTCAAGGACATCCGCCCCGCCACGACCATCGTGGAAGTGGGGAGGCTGATCGACGCCGAGATGCTGGTGGAAATCGAGGCCGATGCCACCCTGGGATGAGGATTGGGTTTCAAGCACTAACAGGTGCTGAAGGATTCTTGGAGGGTTCATGGGACATTTATGGATTCCGGACATTCCCATCTGGGAAAAAATACTGCGGTCCTTCGTCGTTTATCTGTTCCTTCTGATAGCCTTCCGGTTCAGCGGAAAAAGGCAGGTGGGGCAGTTGACGCCTTTCGACCTGGTGGTGCTTCTCATCATCTCCAACGTCGTCCAGAACGCGGTCATCGGAAACGACAACTCGCTCGGCGGGGGCCTGATCGGGGCCGTGGCCATCCTCTTCTTGAATTACATCGTGGTGGAAGTCTCCTACCGTTTCAAACCCGCGAGGCGCCTGCTGGAGGGGGGGCCTACCCTGCTGGTTCATAACGGAAAGATCCTGCATCAACGGCTGGAAAAGGAAAGAATCACCCTGGAGGACCTCCAAGGGGCTTTGCGGCGAAGCGGAGTGGGGGAAGTAGAAAAAGTTCGCTTCGCGGTGCTGGAGGAAAACGGCCAGATCAGCGTCATTCCCAAGGACAATTAAACCACTTAGATTCCTGAAATCCCAAGTCCTTCATTGACCCTGAGATATAAGAGATATACTATCAATATTTGCTGAGTATATTTTCCTTCTGGGTATCACAAACATGGCAAAATTATTTTTTTGTTTAAAAACCCACTTTTTCCCATCATTCCTTGGCTCCGCTACGGTAAGGATGGACCATGAAAATTAGGAAAAAATCAAAAAAATCAAAGATCCATTCCCGAAAAACCGTATCGGACCCAAAGCCAAAGAAAAGTCTGAGGCTCTCCGAGGATAAATTCCGAAGCCTCATTGAGAATTCCCAAGACGCCATCGCTTTGATTGACCAATCCGGAAAGTCCACTTATATCAGCCCCTCCTACGAGAAAATCCTGGGGCGCCGGATCCAGGACCGGTTGGGCCGGTCCTTTTTTGAGATCATCCACCCGGAGGATTTACCCCGCGTCCGAAAGTCATTCGAGGATTTGATCAATAAACCGGGAGCCACCGTCTCCGCCCAAATGCGGATCAAGCACAACAACGGCGAGTGGCGCACCATTGAGGCCTTGGCCACCAACCACTTGAAGAATCCCATCATGAAGGGAATCATCCTGAATTTCCGGGACATGACCGAAAGGCGGTCGGCCGAGGAGGCCTTGGAAAGATCGGAGCGTAAATTCCGGGCGCTGGTTGAAAACGCCTATGAGCAATTCTCCATTCTGGATAAGGATGGAAAAAGAATATACGAAAGCCCTTCCCTGGAAAGGATATTGGGTTTCAAACCGGGCGAGCGTGGTGGAACCACCTATAACAACCATCCCGAATCGGAAGTGCCCCTGGCCCATGAGGTGATGTCCAGGACCATGGCACAACCGGGGGTGCCTATCAACACTGAATTACACGTGCGAAAAAAGGACGGGACCTTCGGATTGTTTGAGATGTCGGTCACCAATCTGCTTCATGATCCCTCGGTGGCCGGCATTGTCGTGAACGGAAGGGACGTCACTGAAAAGAGGGCGTCGGAAAAGGCCCTGAAACGGTCGGAGGAAAATTTCCGCAACTTGATCGAGTTCTCCCCGGACGCCATCATGGTGCATTCCCTCGACAAGATATACTACGTCAACCCGGCTTTCCTGTGCCTGACAGGGTTTGAGAAAGAGGAGGAACTGCTGGGACGATCCCCCTTTATATTGATTCCCCCCGAATTCCGGGAACCCGTGATTGATCGTGTCCAGAAACTGGCGAGGGGGGACCGGTACGCCCCTCCCGCGGAGAGAAGGATCATCCGCAAGAACAGGGAGCAGGTCCCGGTGGAGGTCCTGAGTTTTTCCATCCAGTTCGAGGGCCAGCCGATGGCCGTGGCGTTGTTACGGGACTTGACCGACCGGAAAAAAGCCGAACAGGCGCTCCTCAAGTACGAGCGGCTCGGAACCATCGGGGAAATGGCGGCGGGAATGGCCCATGAGATCCGTAACCCCCTTTCGGGAATATCCCTTTCCACCCAATACCTGATGCAAAAGCTCCAGGGTATGCCGGAAGCGGAGGAGCAGCTGAGGAACATCCTGGAACAAACCCAGAGGCTGAAGGAATTGGTGAACGACACCCTGGACTACACCAGGGACAAATCCATGGAGGAAAAAAGCGTCCTGGACGCCATGGATCTTTTCAACGCCTCGCTGAGATTGGCCCAGGTTCAATTCGGACCCAAAAACGCCAAGTTTATGATCAATTGGGAATTCGAGAAGGGGATGCTTTCCTTGAACGTCAACCAGCACCGTATCCAGCAGGTTTTGGTGAACCTGATCTTGAACGCCTTCCAGGCGATGGGGGAGGAAGGGTCGCTGACGCTTGGATGCGGGAAAGCGGAGGGTTGGTTCAACTTCAGGGTGATGGATGACGGCCCCGGCATTCCGGAGGACGTGAAGGGCCGGATCTTCGAGCCCTTTTTTACCACCAAGCAAGGCGGGTCGGGCCTGGGCCTATCCGTTTGCCAGAAAGTGGCCCGGAGCTACGGGGGAGAGATCCAGGCGGAGGGGGTTTCGCCACGGGGGGCGATGTTCACTTTGAAACTGCCGATCAAGGAAGTGGGCGTTTCCCAGTGACAAAAGGCGCCGCTTCGTAATTGTTTAAACCAACACACCGTTCAGTTGTTAACGGTGGCGCTGGCGGCGCGGCGCGTCAAGGGCCGGAGCGGCCGGGTTTTGGCGGATTGGACCAGGGTTACCGGAGGGGCTTTCAATAATTCCTCCACGACGGGCAGGACGATCTGGTTGGGCTTCAGCATTTGTTTGCGCAAGTTCATGAATGTGGTCTCGGGCCAGCCTTCCTGGAACCAATTGACCAGCCACTTCGGCACCCCTCCCTTGGGATCGCAGTGAATCTCGGCTTCCACGTAGGTCTCGTCCGAATAGGTCATGGGAACCAGCTTGTAAACGCAGGTCATCACGCCCCTCACGTATTTTTTGAGGGGAGGCACAAGGGGGTCCTCCGCCGGGAGGAATTTCACCACCATCCGGCGCGTCCTGGGATCCGCCTCGACAAAAACATGGGAGACGAAATCCCGGTTGGACATGATGAAGGGGGTGCCCACGTGGTCATACTCGATGAACTCAGTGGGTGATATGGACCGAATCACGCGGGATTCGAGGAGACTGTCCACCCACTCCGTCCCGCGGTGGGTGTCAATCATGACCGAGGCCACCTTCTCGATGGGCGAATCCACGATCCCGTCGCCCTTGAAGGCGATGATGGGGCTGTTTTCCACCCTGCTCCAGTAAAGGTTGATCCCCTCAGTGGTGCAGGATTTCTTCCAATGGAAGGCCGACTCCGGGATGGCGCCGACATCCGTGGGTCCGGCGGCGGAGGCCGCAGCGTTTTCAGCCTCGTCCCCGAAGGTTGAAATGGGAAACAAGAACAAGACCAACAGGAGAAATTTAAAAAAACTCACTTGATCCTCGCTTGGGGAAATTGAGGGGGCATGATAACCGGATTTCTTTCTGATTTCACCAACCGTTTGAGGGCTTGAACCTTGCCCATCAGAGGCCAGAGATGGGGGGATGTGGCTAAGGCCGGCTATTTAAAGCCTTCAGCGCTTCCTTGGCCGGGGTCAGATCCAGGGGCGCCCGGACAGCCCATTCGAAGGCTTTCTTGGCCTCGGGCAGGTTCCCTAGGGTCAAAAATAACTGGCCCCAGTTATAGAAGAGATCGGCTGTAGGGTAGCCCTTGAGGGCCGCCTGCTGGTAGGCCCGCAGATGGGAATTCAGGTCCAGCTTTCCATAGTCAAAAGCCGCGGTCTTTCTCCAATAGACCGATTCCAGGAAACGATCCCCCGAGACGGCTGGGGCGGCCTCCCGGAGTGCGCCCAGGAGGGAGTCGAAATTTTCCCTTTCCTGAAAATACCTTTCCAGGTCGGCTTTTTGAAAGGCATCGTGAGCGGACAGCCAACGAAGGAAGAGCGCCCGATTTTCATCCGTGACCGGGATCACTCCCGCCAGGTAGCCTCCGTCGGGGGACGGGATGCCCTTTCCGACCCATTCCCATCGGCCTTCGGGAAACCGTATTTTCAGGAAAGGGAGAAAATGGACGTTCACAAAAACGCCGGCCCAACGCGCTTGAAGGGGGTTCAAGCTTGAATTCCGAGCCGCGTTGAAGGGGTAGACTGCCACTGAAAGGGTGGGATCATTGTACGAATTTGGGTCGAAATCAGTGAAGACCAGGCCCGGGCCTTTATCTTGGCTCGCGGACGCGAAGAGCTGGTAAGTCTCGAATCTTTCCGCTGATTTCACGGGACGGCCGAAATCCCCGGGATGTTGCCTGTAATCCGCGAGGGGCTGGACCAAGTTATAGAGATCGATTGAGGTTGAAAGAAGAAGGACCCCGGCCAAGACAGCGCCTTTCTTTCCAGGAAGAAGGGGCGCGAGCGAGGAATGTATGCCAAGAGCCGTGATGAAAAGAAGTGGCGGAAGAACCTGAACGATCCGAAAAGCCTCCACATTCATGGAGAGAATACCTGGAAGTATCAGGATGGGGATGGAAACCAAAAACCATTTCACCCAGGTCCTGGAACGGTTGGAAACAAGCTCCAACAATCCCACCCAAAAAAATGCTCCCAGAATGGGATTCAGAAAGCCCCAGCGAACCGGGGTATAGGCGTCCTCGGGGTCGGTTACCCAGAAAAGGCAGGTGAAATAACGCCAAAGGGTGGCGCCCTGGTGTTTCCAGGGAAACCAGCCGCTCCAGGCCGCGACGGAGGAAATATGACTCCCAAAGCCCTGTGAATAGACGCCCAGGAGAAATGGGATAAAACCTAAAAGCAATCCAGTCAAGAACCGGAAGAAATTTCCGGGTTGGTTTGTCCTCCCCTTTCCGGGAAGGAACCAAAAGACCGAGATGATAAGAAGACTTACGACCAGCCAGGGTGTGAAGCTTATGGAACCCAGACCGGCTAATAAACCCAGGAGAAAAGCCTTCGAGCCGCCGTTGGACGGATACTCTGAACCTAGGAAGGGCCTGAGGGCCAAAAGGCAAAGGAATTCAAAGAGAGGGATGGAAATTCCCTGGTGACAGACCCTCCCCATCAGGAGGGGCCAATAGGAAAAGCCCATCAGGCAGGTGAAGATGAAGGCGGGGATCCCCGGGAGGAAGCGCTTGGCGGCCCAATATCCCGCTAGAAGCGTCAATGCCGAAACCAAAGCCGCGGGAAGCCAAAGGGAAAGAAACGGATTCATTCCGAGACGAAACAGGATAGCCACCAGCCAAACCGTCAAGGGGGGGCTTTGGCCGAAAGTGAAAAAGAATTTCCATTGCCAATGACGGCTTAATTCCAGGGCCAATGTCCCGATCCATCCCTCGTCGAGGTTGGGCCATCCTGGAATGGATTGGAGCCCGATGAAACGCAGGACCACAGCCGCGGCCAAGACCGCCAGGATCGCCCATTTGGGTATTTTCGTTTGTGATTCCCCGGCGAAAAGAGGTTCAGCACTGGGCAAGGCCGGAGTTTTCAAGGCCACCCAAAATGGAAAGCCCAATCCAATCAAAGCCAGGATCAATTGGGAGGACGAGCTTAGGCTGAGGCAGGAAAGGGTGAGATTGAAAACTAAAAAATAAAGTAAGTAAAGGAAGCGGTTATGGCCGTATCCGGCGGAAAGGGGATGAGGGGTTAACACTCGCTCGCCTCGTGGATAAATCCCGGGTCTAAAAGCATTAAAGGTAACTGACGGATCTTTTGGGGGACTCTGGCTCGGCTTTTTTGGCTTTCTGCCGGCGGGAGGGTTTCGTGTCCGATTTTTGCTTGTAGTGGAGGATCAACAGGATTCCCGCCACCAGCAGGTACAGGATGCCGAACTCCGGGGCGGCGGTGAAACCGAATTTGTTCTGGAGGCCCGTTTCGGTCAGGCGGTAGGCGTGGATTAGTCCTATGAAAGACAATATGGAAGCCGCGAAGGTCCATTCGCTGGCCTTCAGGAATTTCCTCTCGATCATGTAAACCATGATGGCCGCGAAAATCATGGAGGTCAGCAGGAACCCCTGGCTGAGGAAGATGACTCCCCGGATGTAAAGCATGCTCCCGAACTTGTCCGCGGCCGCGAAAAGCGAGGACCCCGAGATGGCCAGGGTGGGCTCGATCACGATCTGAAGGACGAACGCCGCGAAGGCGGGAATCAGGCCGAAAGCCACCGCCAGGGCGTGGTCCTTGGGGATTTCCTGGAAGGCCTGGGCGGTGATGATGATGGCCACCCAAAGAAGGATTCCCAGGATGCATTCCTGGGGGATCACCTTGAGGAACAGGCTGATGCCCCCGAAAAGGCAAAGCAGGGTGATGATGACCCCGTTCAGGATGGAATAACCGTGCCTGGCGCCCATGGCCTTCCACCCGGGATGGCCGATATAAATTGTGGTGGGAAAGGCGCTTCCCAGGAGGGCCGCCGCCAGGGTGGCCACGCCGTTGGTCATGAGGGAGGACTTGGTCTGGTACCGGTCGCCCGCGGCCTCGGCGCTCTCCAGGTTCTGCAGGGACCCGATGACGTTAAAGAGACCCATCGGGAAAATGACCGCCAGGTATTTCCAGCCCAGGGGGCTCGCAAGAAGCGCGAAGAGGTCGTTGGGGACTGGCTGGGGCGGGTAGAAGGACCATTGGATCGGGTCGGAGGAAATATTCAGGGGAATCCCGATGATGGCGTGGAAGGCCCAGGCCAGGAGGGTTCCCAACAGGACCGCCAGGAAACCCCCGGGGATGGAAAAGGGCCATTTGATCCTCGAGGAATAGGAAAGAAGGATCAGCATCATGGGTAGGAGTCCCACGAGGGGGGAGGCGAAGATCTGGAAGACGAAACCCATTGCGATGAAGGTGATGGCGATGCCGGCCAGGGCGCAAAGCAGGGCGGCGCGCGGCGTGTTTCGCCTGAGCCAGTCCCCCACGAAGGCGCCTGCGAATTCCATGACCCCGTTCAGGAAACAAGCGAAGAGGCCGGCCTGCCAGGCCAGGTGGGAGTCGTGCGTTTCCTGGTAGATGGGCGCCATGATCAGGAAGATGAAGGCGATCAGGCTGGGGGTGTTGATGCCGAAGGGTAGCGCGGTCACGTCGGGACGGCCGGTGGCGATGGCCAAACGGCGGGCCTGCCAGGCGTAAAAAAGGTTTCCCAATAGGATGGAAATGGCGGCGCCGGGAAGGATATGGCCCGCGATGAAATCAGCGGGAAGCCCGCAAAAGGCCTTGCAGAGGCCCATGACCAGCATGAGCTGGAGGAGATTGTCGATGAAAAGGCCGAAGAAGCCGTCCAAGTCCCCCCGGGTAAACCAAGGGAGGGAGGGCGCGTTCGGTTTCACCCTCGAACGGGAGGGCGGGAAAGCCGCGGCATTTTCGGGAGCGTTCGGCATGGAAAGAGACTAAACGGCCAGGGGAATCCGGTCAAGAATTTTATCCCGTCAATTCAAAAGGCAAATAGGGGAGAAATGCTTTATTTAAACTGGGGTTGCTTCGTCATTGTCGCCCCGCTATTCGCGGGGCATTCCTCGCATGCCGACCTTCCATAAAACTGTTAAAGAGGTCGGTATCGTACCGATCTCTAAAAATTTTTTTTAGGTTGATCGGCACAATGACAGGTCTAATTTTTCCATGATTAATTCAACTGTATTACCTGCCAGGGTGTTTTTTGTCCCGAAAAATACAAAGGGGGTCTTGACTCGCATCCGGATAATCAGTATTACTGACTATCCGAATACTGATGAAAAGAGTTATCAATTAAATGACTGTTAAAACCGCGAAAGAAAACAAGCTTGAGACCCAGCCTGGGGGGTGCGGCTTTTCCGAGACCCTCTTGGACCAGATGGGTTTCTTGATGGGGAGGGCTTCCCAAAAGCTCCAGGAATTACAGGCGAGGGATCTGGGACCCATGGGGTTGCTGGGGAAGCACCTGGGGATCCTCCAGAGCCTCCAGGACAAGGGCCTGATCTGCCAGCAGGAGATCGGAAAGCTCGTCCATATCGACAGGACCACGATGGTGGACATGATCGACCACCTGGAGAAATTGGGATTGGTGGAGCGCCGGGAGCACCCGACGGACCGCAGGTCCCACTCGGTGGCCTTGACGGAAAAGGGGAGGAAAACACTCCAGAAAGCCAGGCACCTGGCCCAGGGAGTCCAGGAGAAGTTCCTTTCGGTTTTGTCCGCCGAGGAGCAAAAAAAACTTCTCCAGCTGATGAAAAAATTAGTGATGACCCATTACACCCACGCGGTAGCGGGGAAGGAAAAAATTTCATGAGATACCTGAATCTTTTATTGATTTCAGCCTTGATGACGGCTTTGGCGGGACAGGCTTTCTCGCAGGAAGAAACGGCGCCCCCGGGACAAACCTTGACCTTGGAGGAGGCCCAAAAAGAAGCGGTGGAACGTTCCCCCCTTTACCACGAATCCCAAGCAGCGGAGCGGGAAGCCTCCTGGGGCCAGTTCGAGGCTCTCTCTCAGGGATTCCTGCCGCATGTTTCCATCGACGGAAAATATTTCATGAGCGAAAAATATGGGGAAGAAATGATCGCCTTTTCAGGCCCCAACTTGATCCCTTTCGTTGAGAATTT
Organism: candidate division FCPU426 bacterium; assembly: GCA_963796105.1. Lineage (GTDB taxonomy): Bacteria > Oederibacteriota > Muellerivitia > Muellerivitales > Muellerivitaceae > CAWCKJ01. Next base: position 464,566 of record CAWCKJ010000004.1, on the reverse strand, counting down.
CCCGGTCGCCACCCTGACCTTGGACGCCCAATACGATCTTTTCGACGGATTGAGGAATATCCATAGCCTCAACGCCGCCAACAACCGGCATGAGGCGGCGAAGATCCTTTCCGATTGGTCCGAGTTCCAATTGAGGGAGCATTTACGCCTGGGTTTCGCGCAGGCCCTGGCCGCCAAGAAAATTTCCGACATGGCGGACCAGAACGTTAAAACCTTGGAAGACCACCTTCGCATCGTCAACGACCAATTGGAGAACGGACAGGCCACCAAATACGACGTCCTCAGGGTGGAGGTCCAACTTTCGGAAGCCAAATCCGACCAGATTTCCGCCCATGACAACGTCGTCCTGACGAGGGAGAACCTGGCCCGCGCCATGGGCTATAAGAAGGATGACCGGCCCCTGGTGGGGGACCTTCCGGTCCTGGACGCGGACATGCTCCTTAAGGACGCTGAAACAGTGGATTACAAGAACCGCCCGGACCTCAAGGCCAAGGAACTGCAAGCGAAAGCGGCCTTGGACCAGAGCGCGGCCGCGAATTCCTTTTGGTTTCCCCGCGTTTCCCTCATTGGCGAGTGCCAATGGTACGACGCCCAGGATTATACATCCTTGAACCCGCCCGCTATTTCCAACACCGGAAACTTTAACAATAGTTATTTCGTAGGGGCGACCGCCAATTGGGACATCTTGGACGGGGGATTGTCGGTGGCGAAGGCCAATGAAGCCAGCGAGAAGGCGAAGGAAGCGAAGGATGAATTGGAAGCCTCCCAACTGGATGCCCCCTATAGTTTCGACCTCTGGAAGCGCCGGTTGGTTTCTAACGTATCCATATACCAGTCCAAATTGACCGACGTGGACAAGGCCAAGGAAAGCGTTCGTCTCGCGACGCTGGGCTTCAAGGCGGGTACCCGCACGACCACGGACGTGCTGGACGCAGAGCTGGACCAATTCCGCGCTTCCTCGGGCGTCGTACAAGCCCAAGTCTCCGCCATGGAAGCGTTGATTAATTTGGAAATGGCGGTGGGGAGGAGAATAGGTCATGAGTAACGGAAGAAAAAGTTTCTTCATTAGGGGAGCGGTTATTCTCGCGGCGGTATTGGCGGCGGTTTTTATCGTCAGGGCTTATTTGTGGGAATCCACGGATGACGCCTATGTCCAGGCGCATTCACTGATGCTTTCAGCCCGCATCGGGGGGACTATCAGCAAGGTCCTGGTGGATGAGAACGACAAGGTCAAGGCGGGCCAGCTTTTGGCCCAGATCGACGACCGGGACTACACCACGGCCTACAACCAGGCGGTGGCGGACGAAGCCTCCATCCAGGCTGACCTGGAGCAGGCCACGCTCGACTACGACAGGGTCACAAAACTCTATCAGGAAGCGGCTGTTTCCAAACAGCAGTATGACGCGGCTTTCGCCCGTTATCGGAACCTGCAGTCACGCTTGAAGGCCGACCAATTCAAGGCCGACCAGGCCAAGCTGAACCTGGGCTACACCCAGATCACCGCGCCTGAGGACGGGGCCATCGCCAAGAAAGCCGTGGAGCCGGGCATGGTAATCCCTCCCGGACAGGCCCTGTTCGGGTTTGTGAGCGCCCAGGAAAGATGGGTGACCGCCAACTTCAAGGAAACCCAGCTTTCCCGCGTCAAGATCGGGCAGAAAGTGGAAGTCGATGTGGACGCCATCAGCGGGAAAAAATACCAGGGAGTGATTGATTCCATCGGGTCCGCCACGGGCTCCACCTTCACCCTGCTTCCGCCGGATAACTCCACCGGCAACTTCACCAAGGTGGTCCAGAGGATTCCGGTCAAGATCAAGCTCGAGAATTTGAGCGCCGAGGATATCGACCGCATGGCGGCAGGCTTGTCCGCGATCGTGGATGTCCGGGTCAATTAAAAGTAACAAATAAAAATCCAAACCCACCACAGGTTCTTTTGGAACCACAGGGGCACAGTAGGAAAAAAACCTCAATTTTCAGAGGATTTAAACTGGGTTCCTATGCCGTGAGAAGGACCAATTGGGTTGGGCTTTAGTTTTGCAAGAAGTTACATTTCTTAAACCCGGGCCGAAATCACGGTTAATTCCCCCGGCGGACTATAAGGATCAATTTCCATGACACCAGAAAAAGGAATATCCAAAGCCGCGGTTCTCATGGTGGTGACGGCCGGCCTGGCCTCCATGCTGGAGATCATCGATACCTCCATCGTCAACGTGGCTATTCCCACCATGATGGGGAACCTGGGAGCCACACTTGATGAGATCGGATGGGTGGTGACGGGCTACATCATCTCCAACGCCATCGTCCTTCCCATCTCGGGCTGGCTGGGAGTCCGGTTCGGCCGCCGCTTGTATTACATCACCTGCATCCTATCCTTCGTGGCCGCCTCGGTGGCCTGCGGGTTGGCCCCCAACCTCCACACTTTGATCGCGTTCAGGGTCATCCAGGGTTTGGCGGGAGGGGCATTGCTTCCCACATCCCAGGCGCTCATCCAGGAAGCTTTTCCCGGCCGATCGGGGCTGGGAAGCGCGCTCTACGGGATGGTGGTCATCATCGGGCCGACCCTGGGGCCCCCCTTGGGGGGATTCCTGACGGACCATTTCGGATGGCGGGCCATCTTCAACATCAATCTGCCCTTGGGCCTCTTGGCGGCGTTCCTGGCCGCGCTCTACGTGCCGGATTACAAGGTGGAACAGCACCACGAGGAACACCATAACCGCCTGAGAAACGCCCCGGTGGATTTCATCGGCCTGGCCCTGCTGGTGGCGGGGGTCGGATGCCTCCAATTCATGCTGGAACGGGGAGAGGCGGATGACTGGTTTTCCTCCGGTACCATCCTTTTGACGGGCGGGATCGCCGCGATCACCCTGCCGGCATTCCTCTGGTGGGAACTGCAGGTGGAGCACCCCATCGTGGACCTGAGGCTTTTCAAGAGCATCACTCTGGTCAGCGGCACTTTCCTCATGGCCTCAGTCGGTGGGATGCTTTACGCGCTGATCTTCTTCGTCCCCATTTTCGCCCAGTTCATGCTGAGCATGAACGCCACCCAGACAGGGAACCTTTTCATGCCCAGCGCCATCCTGTCGGGGTTGATGATGCCCGTCATCGGAATGCGGATCCAGAAACGCGACCCCAGGCTGTTCATTTTCTACGGGCTTTCCTGCTCGGAGATCGCGCTATACATGATCGCCCACTTCTCCTCCCAATCCACCTATTGGAACCTTTTCTGGCCCCTGATGATCCGGGGGGCGGGCATGTCGAGCCTCTTCGTTCCCATCAACGCGGTCGTGCTGGGGGGCTTCACCGGGCCCAACCTGGGCCAGGCGGCCGGCATCATGAACCTCGCCCGCCAGATCGGCGGAAGCGTGGGCATCGCGGCTTTTTCCACCATGTTCAAGCAGTCCCAGGACAGGGTTTACTCGCACCTGGTGCCATTCATCAGCCCCCTGAACATGAATTACACCCAGTGGGTTTCCAGCGCCAAGGCCATGGGTTACAAGCTATCCAATGAGCTGGGGATGTTCAGCGCCAACAGCCTCCTGGCGAAGGAGGCCTACTTCCGGGTGCAGAAACAAACCTTCGTGGTGAGCTTTGACTTCATGATGTGGGTGATGGCGATTGCCTTCAGCCTGACCCTGATCCCGACCTTTTTCCTGCACCGACCGGCAAAACCCCCGGGCCCTTTAGAAGCACACTAATTCCAGGAAAACATGGTTATAGGCTGAGCTCAATATTTAGAGAGGGATCTGACGGGATATAAAATTTAACCTTAGGTTTCCCCGAAATCCCATGCCAATCGCAGGCCGAAAACCATATACACCCCCCCCTTGACGTATAACGCATCCCGTTATACCCTCATGACATGATCCGGAATTTCAAGGGTAAAGAGGCCGAACTGATATTTAACCGGACTTTTTCACATCGGCTGCCTCATGACATTCAAAAGGTTGCTTTCCGGAAGCTCCGCATGTTAAACAGGGCTGTCACCTTAAACGATTTGAGGGTTCCCCCCGCGAACAGGTTAGAGGCTTTGCATGGCAGCCGGCGAGGGCAACATAGTATTCGGATTAATGACCAATGGCGGGTTTGCTTTGAGCGGCGGAATATGCACGCCCATAACGTTGAGATTGTGGATTATCACTAGGAGGCAAAAATGAAAGAATCGAAAATACCGCCGCTTCATCCGGGCGAGGTTCTCCAGGAAGAGTTTCTCAAAACAATGGGAATCAGCCAAAATAAGTTAGGCCAGGATTTAGGGGTTCCCCCCCGCCGGATCAATGAGATTGTCCAAGGTAAAAGGGGGATCACCGCCGATACGGCACTGCGCTTGGGCAAATATTTCAATATGTCCCCCCAATTTTGGCTTGGTCTGCAAATGGATTATGAGCTGGACCAGGAATCCGATCACCTGGCATCCCGCTTGAAGAAAGAAGTCCGAGTTTATCAGGCTGTTTAATTCTTTTGAAAAATCGTTACGCAAGTTGTCCGCGAAGGGGAGGCATACATGGGAAAAGGAATAATCGTTGGAATACTCATCACCCTGCTTTGCGGGGTCCTGGGGGCATACTTCTTTATAGCTTCTGGTTCCATGCCGGCCAACGCCGACGGGAAGCCGCCGGCTCTGGAAAAATGGATGGCCCGGAAATCCCTCCACGCCGCCATCCAACGGGAGGCGCCCAAGGGGCCTTATCCGGTCGAATATAACGAGCCGAACCTGATCGAGGGGATCAAGCTCTACGCCGTCAACTGCGCCGTCTGCCACGGTTCTTCCGATGGAAAGCCATCCAATATCGCCTTGGGCCTATACCAAAAGGCGCCCCAGCTGGCGAGTGACGGGGTTGAAGACGACCCGGAGGGAGTTACATTCTGGAAGGTCAAGCACGGCATTCGTTTGACCGGCATGCCGGGATTCAGCAAGACCTTGACGGATGACCAGGTCTGGAAGCTGACGCTCTTCCTCAAGCATATGGACTCCTTGTCACCCAAAGCCCAGGTTGCCTGGAAAGCCATTCCCAGCGCCGCGAACCAATAGCGTTGAAATCGGCGGAAAAAAGCTTTTCTTTACCGCGGGGAGTGGGTTTGACGGAGGGCCTCATAAAGGACGATTCCCACCGAGGTGGATAGGTTCAAGCTTCGGATGGACTCGTCTTTCTGGGGGATGCGGTACAGCTTTTTCTTGTAGTCCTCATAGAATCTCTTCGGGAATCCCGCGGTTTCCTTCCCGAAAATCAGGTATCCACCTTTCGAAAAATCCGCCTCCCAGAAAGTCTTCGTTCCTTTTGTGGAAAAGAAAAAGAGGGGAGCCTGGGGAGGCATGGACTTGAGGAAATCCTCCCAGGTCGTGTGCCGGTGGAGGGGGACCTTGTCCCAATAATCCAACCCCGCCCGCTCGACTTCCTTGTTGTCCAGGTGAAATCCCAACCGGCCCACCAAATGCAGTTGGGCGCCCGCCCCCAGGCAGGTGCGGCCAATGTTTCCGGTATTCCATGGGATTTCCGGCTCGATCAGCACGACGTGGAGCATTTCATTCCTCAAGGCGGGCCATAAGCCGCGAAAAAAGTTTCCCTGGCGTGGATTTTCCTGCCGGTGGCGGGGTCCCTGGCCACGGTTTCATTGTATTTGTCGCCCCAAAAGCTGAAACGCCTCCGGTGAAGGCGAGGGGGTTTCCGGGATTCCGATGCGTCGATATAGGTCACCACCCGGTCCTGAAAATTCTCCACGATCCCCGTGTGGGTGAAAGTGTCCCTGTCATCGATCCGCCCGTCATGGTTGATGTCATAGGTCTTGTTGAATATGAGGATGTCGCCAGGCTGGATATCCGCGGCCCTCTTGCGCCGGGTCTTTCGCTGGGTCAGGAAATAATTCAAGTCGTACACCAAATTATGGTGGTATTTGCGCCGGTTCAGGAAGGCGTTCATGCTCCTGGAATGGTAGCAAGCCAGCACGAAGTGGGAACAATCCACCTTCCAGTTGGGGCGGGTCCTGAGGAACTCCTCCGCGTTGTGGATGGCCTCATCGGGCGATGCCGCCTCTTCCGTCTCGCCCAACTCATACCGGCTTGGGGCACAGCCGGAAAAGAACCCCGCCAGGAGAATGAAAAGAAATAAAACAAGGACCGTTTGAGGGTGACGCTGTAGGGAAATCCAATTAAAAATATTTTGGTTGGTTCGATTTTGATTCTGAGGGGTTTTCATGGGAATTCCGATTTGTGATATTTGTTTATACACCTATCTAAAACACTCTCTAGCCACGGATACATGGGATTCATGGGATTTAAAGCGCATTTCGATCATGTTCTATGGTCCAGCTAACGGCCGATGGAAAAATGAATTTTTCCACGGTCCTCAGACTTGTACCGATCATCCATAAAAATATAAAGAGATCGGTACCATGCCAGCCACATTAAAAGCTTTACGGAAGGCTGGCATGACCACAACGCCCAATTGGGCGCAAGAGCATTGCTCTTGTCATGATCTGAAACCTTTTTGAATTGAAAAATTTACATTTTTCATTTTTTATCCCCTGCATCCCCTGAATCCATGGCAAATGACTGGACTTTTGTTTAATTAGGACGGCTTTTATTTTTTTAAACGGATCCGGTTGCCGCGGGCGATCAAGGAATGGATATTGGCGAAGGCCACGGACAGGGGCAGGTTGCTGGAGGTCGCCAGGTACTTGGGGACCCATTCAGGGCTGAACCGCCCCATTCCCTTGCGGATGTCGCCCATGGCCGGCCCTTCCACGTGAGGGGAGAACATGCCGGTCATCTGGGCTTTGAAGGGGGCCAGGGGGCTTTCCTCCAGGTCGATCAAGGAGGCCGTCCCCAGGTTGAACCAGCGGTATCCCTTCTCCTTGGCCCAAACCATGGTTTCCGTGAGTAGGTAATCCTCCAAGACCGGGCCGGCATCCGAGGAAGACCTCAGCAAATCCACCGCTATCTCAACCTTTCCATTGGCAGGCAGGAGGTTGGCGAAGGCCGTCACCCGGCCCTCTTCCCGGAGGAGGGCCAGTGGAAATTTCTCCAGGTATTCCTTCTGGAAGAATCCCATGGAAAAACCCTTCTCGCGGGTCTTGTTGCGGCTCAGCCAGCTCTCGGACACGGCTTTCAGTTCCTCCCAGGGAACTTTATCCGATCCCTGTTCCAGGACCTCGAAGGAATAGTCCTCGTTCCCCGCCAGTCTTTGCCGGGTTTCCCTCAAGTCGGGGGGAAGGGAGGTGTCGGGGTCGTATTTATCCAAGGATACCCTGGCTTCCTCGCCGATTTTCAGGACCGTCATGCCCATGTCCAGGTAGAACTGGAAATGGTCCTTATCCACCAGGTAAAAGAGGGCCCAGGCTTTTTTCCTCCGGCAAAGCTCGCGGAACTTTTGGGTCAGTTCCTCCCCCTCTTTCGCGCCGCCCACCGGGTCGCCCAAGGCGGTCCAGCATTTTCCCTCGATGGCGTACATCAGGAAAGAATCCCCTTTTTTATTGAAGAGAAGGGCCTTGTCCCCGAGGAGGGCCAGGTGCGGATAGGAACGCCGGGATTTCCCGATGGGACCCAGGGTTTTGGAAAGATCGGAAGGGTTCGGGAATTCCGTTTCCGGCTGGGAGGGGGAGAACAGGGCCACCAGGGAAAATATAAGAAGGGTCATCACCGTGCCCAGGTTGGATCTCAGGAACCTCGCGGCGTCCTCGTCCAAGGCGAAGGTGGTCCAAAGGTCGCTGGAGTAGTCCTCGATGTAGCGGTAATTAAAGACTCCCACCCAGATACAGCCCAGCCAGACGAATAGGACCGCAGCCACCCAGAGGGGGGGATAACGCTGCTGGATGAGGGATGATTTTCTCGGGAAATAGGCCCGGGTCGGAAGCAGGAGCCCGAAGAGGATGAGCAGGACGAGGGCCTCCTGGTAATCGAAGCCCTTGAAGAGGCATCCAAGGAGGCCGGCGCCCAGGAGAATCAGGGAAAGAGTGTAGGCCCCTTCCAGTTTCTGCTGGAGGCCGCGGGCCGCCACCATCAAGAGGGCCCCCACGAGGCCCACCAGGAAGTGGGAGGATTCCAGGAAGGGAAGAGGGAGGTATTCCGAGAGCCAGGCCATCTGACGGGGGGACTCCGGGGAGGCGTTCGAGTAAAGGACCAGGGCCCCGCAAAGGAACAAGAGGACGGAAAAGACGTGGGGCGCGAAATCGGGGGCCCAGCGGTTGAGGATCTGCAGGGCGCGCTTGAAACCCTGCTTATTGCGGATGATCTCGTTTCCGGAGAAGAGCGTCAAGCCCAGGACGAATGGAATGAGGTAATAAACCAGCCGGAAGGCCAGCATGGCTCCCAAGATGTCAGGCGCGTGAAGAACGGGGGAAAGAAGTATCACAATGATGGTTTCCAGGATTCCCAGGCCGCCCGGCACTTGGCTGGCGAAGCCGACGAATTGGGCCAGCAAATAAATCGCCATGAAGGAGGGAAAAGACACGGAGGAGGCAGGCAGGAGGAGGAACAGGGCCAGGCCGGAGCAGGTCCAATCCATGCATCCCGCCGCCATCTGGCCCAGGGCGATTCCCAGGGAAGGGGTGGGGAAGGACCATTTCCAAATCCTGATGGTTTTCTTGAAAAGGGCGCACATGAGCAGGTAGAAGGAGATCACGGCCAGGCAGAAGACGCCGGCGGAGAAGACTGAGTTGAACGGCAAATGGATATTCGGGGGCAGGTCGGGGGGCTGGAGGAAAAAGAAGACGGCCCCCATGGTCATGAATCCCGCCCAGAAAGTCATGCCGCAAACCAGGAGGACATTGGCGGTTTCCTCCGCGTTCAGGCCCCAGGCGGAATAAAGCCTGTAGCGCACGCTGCCCCCCGTCAGGAGGGAAGCGCCGATGTTGTGGCTGAAGGAATAAGCGATGAAGGAAGTCACGGCGGTGCGGGCATAGGAGAGTTTTTTTCCAATGTGCTTGAGACCCAACGCGTCATAAAAGGTCAGGGCCAGGTAGCTTCCCAAGGAGGCCAGGAACGCCAGGAGGAAACTCCGGTCGGGAATCTGCTTGAGGTATTGAAGGACTTCCTGGTAGTGGCTGGCCCGGATTTCCCGGCGCAGGACCCAGAGGGCGGCGTAAAAGAGGAGCAGGGGAAGGAGGATCCCCAGGGTTTGCATGACCTTGGTTCTGGTTTGAGACTGTTCCATTGGCTTCCTAATTCAGACTCATGACTAACATTAGAATTTCTAACACTCTTGTCCTAAATAAAGGCCTAAAAAAAGACGCCTCCGATTGAAGTAGAATTGGGTTTGATGACAGCCCAAAGCAACGGTTACCAGCCGTCGCTACTTCAAACATACGGAGGCGCTTTTTTATGGTACCACCAACCAGTCTATTTGCCCAAGTGTTGAAACTCGTAGACCGAACCGCTTTTGAGCGAATCGTGCGAGAGATTGAAGCCGAAAAGCACTCCAAGGGATTCAGTTGCTGGGATCAGTTTGTTTCCATGCTTTTCTGCCAGATGGGAGCAGCCCATTCCTTGAGGGAAATCTGTGGCGGCCTCAGTACGGCCCTTGGGAAATTGACCCACTTGGGTCTTTGCAAAGCTCCCACTAAATCCACCTTGGCCTATGCCAACACCAAGCGTTCTTGGCGGGTTCAACAAAAGCTTTTTTACCATTTATTATCGAAGTGCCAGTTGTTGGCGGCCACCTCAAAAAGAAAATTCAGGTTTAAAAATCCTCTTTATAGCCTGGATTCCAGCACCATCGACCTTTGTTTGTCAGTGTTCGACTGGGCGAAATTCCGTAGAACCAAAGGGGCCATCAAACTCCATCTTCTGCTGGACCATCAGGGGTACTTGCCCTGCTGGGGACTCGTAACGGAGGGAGGCACGCATGACGTGAAGGTGGCCCAAAAGCTCGATTTTCCAGTGGATTCAATCGTGGTGATGGATCGGGGGTATGTGGATTTCTTTCTTCTGGCCCGATGGACATTCCAAGGCGTGTGGTGGGTGACCCGGGCCAAGATCAACATGGCCTACGAGGTGGTGAAAAGCCTGACGGTTCCGAAAACGGGCAACGTCCTGAAGGACCAGGTGATACGGTTGACGACGTTTCGGTCACATGAAGCCTACCCTAAAGAGATGCGACGGGTGGTGGTATGGGACGAAGACCAGAAGCGGGAGTTGGTGTTCCTGACCAACCACATGGGTTTTGCCGCCTCGACGGTGGGTGCCATTTACAAGGAACGTTGGCAGATCGAGTTGTTTTTCAAGGCTCTCAAGCAGAACCTCCGGGTAAAAACTTTTGTGGGTACCACTGAGAATGCCGTTCAGACGCAGATTTGGACAGCATTGATTGCCATGCTACTGTTGAAGTTCCTTCAATTGAAGAGCCGGATCGCCTGGAGTTTATCCCACTTGGCTGCCATGCTACGGATGAACCTGTTGACCTATCGTGATTTGTGGGCCTGGTTGGATGCACCGTTCCTAGTGGCGAGACTGGAACCCTTGGAAAAGCAGATGGAATTAATACATTCTTAATTTGGACAGCATCAGGACGAAAGAGGGGGGCTTATCCCAGAAAATTCACGAGCCTGTCCTAAATCGCTTGTTTTCCTGGGAGGTTCAAAGACAAATAGGTTTATCTAGGACAGCAGTGAATTTCTAACTAAAATCAAGTTTCACCACATGCCAGCCTTCAATAGAACTTCAATGAGGCTGGTATCGTACCGATCTCATTATGTTTTTCATATAAGATCGGCACAGGTTCTTTCAGAACCACAAGGGAACAATCGGGTGAAACATCAATTCTTTAATGGCGTAAACCTAACAACAACTTACTTCGGTGCGATTCCCCACAGTTTAAAGAAACAATTTTGTTTGCGTTCTTTAAAAGTTACTGATCAGATTTTACGGCGAAAGCCGTTCCCGAAACCACTTGCCGGAAGAACTTTTCGTGTAACACAAACGGTCGTGGAGGCGGTTGGGACGGCCGTTCCAAAACTCAAAGCGATGAGGGACAAGGCGGTACCCCCCCCAATGGGGAGGCCTTGGCACGGGTTTTCCCTTGAATTTCCTCTCAAAGGCCGCCATTTGCTTCTCCAGGGTTTCCCTTCCAGGGACGCTCCTGCTTTGCCTGGAGGCCCAAGCGGAAAGTTGGCTTCCCCTGGGCCTGCTCTGGAAATACTCGTCCGATTCCGCCGCCGAGACCTTTTGGACCCTGCCGTCGATGCGAACCTGCCTCACCAGGGTGGGCCAATAAAAAAGGAGGCAGGCCGAGCCCTTACGGTCGATTTCCCTCCCCTTTTGGCTCTCGTAGTTCGTGTAGAAAACGAAACCCGAGGGATCGAAACCCTTCAGGAGCACCGTCCGAAGGGCCGGGCTGGAATTTTTCCCGAGGGTGCCCAGCGTCATGGCGTTGGGGTCCAGCACCTTGGAACGCACAGCCTCCTCGAACCAAATCCGGAACAGTTCGAAGGGATCGGCGGAAGCGGATTTCTCGGTGAGGCCCCTGGTGTTGTACTCGTGCTTCATGACCGAAATGACCCGAAGGACCTGCTGGAACCAGTATTTGTAAAACCGGACGGCCTTCATGGGGTTTCCCCAGCTGTTTTGGGCCGACGGGTTGTATTCCCGCCTCATTTGGGAGACGGCCTGGGGATCGGGGGGGGAAGGGGCCTGATGCCCCTTGGGTTGCCTGGGGATCGCCTTCATTTCAGGGGGAGAGCCTGTCTATTTTCCATTTTCCCTTCAGGAGGTTGTAGCGGATCCGGTCGTGCAGGCGGTGGGGCCGGCCCTTCCAGAATTCGAATGTTTCCGGAATCACGCGGTAGCCGCCCCAATGGGGGGGACGGGGCACGGGTTTGTTCCTGAATTTCCTTTCCAGGAGCCTCATGCTTTTTTCCAGAATCTCCCTGCCGGGGATCACCCGGCTCTGGCGGGAAGCCCAGACCCCTATCTGGCTGTCGCGGGGCCGAATTTTAAAGTATTGGTCGGATTCCTTGGCCGGGACTTTTTGGGCCCTGCCGTCAACGCGGACCTGCCGTTTCAAGAGGGGCCAGAAGAAGAGCATGCTCACCTGGGAATGTTTGACCAGGTCCCGTGCCTTGTCGCTTTCGTAATTGGTGTAAAAAACGAAACCCCGACTATCAAATCCCTTCAAGAGAATGGCCCGGACTTTGGGCTTACCCTGGGGGGAGACGGTGGCGAGGGTCATGGCGTTCACGTCCAGGATATTGGCTTGCAAGGCTTCCTTGAACCACCGGTCAAAAAGGACCAGGGGATTCCGGGGAGCGTCTTTTTCCACCAAACCGGTGGTGGAATATTTCCGCCTAATCTGGGAAATGTGCACTCTTTTCATAGCTTTCACCTCAAATATTGGGGTTCCCCGTATAAATCCGGGGCCGCTATATGATAGCAAATGGAAGATGAACCGAAAGAACGCTTTTGATGTTGATGGGCGCAAATAAACACGGGTTTTGAAGCACAACTTTCCAAAAATAGACTTTGGCCACAGATGTGCCAATCTGCCATAAAACTTATATGGAGATTGCTACGATACCAGCCCCCTTGAATAGCCTTATGGGAGGGCTGGCATGCATGGGATACATGGGATTTTAAAAACATAAGTTTAAAGCCTCTTTTCTGTGTTCTATCCGAGTGCATCCCCTGAATCCGTGGCAAATGACTTGGTTTTGCTTAACGCTTTTTAGAATTAAAAACTACTGATTTAATTTATCTTTGTTCCTTGGTTTTTGTTTCATTTGGACGGCAATGATGTGATTATTTGAGCAAATTCAGGCCGAATCTTGTCCAAATCTCGCTTTATCTTCTACAATACCGCTTCTTCCTTGGTTGAGTTCCGGCGAGATGGCAGAGTGGACGTTTCGGAGAGATGGCAGAGTGGTCGAATGCGGCTGACTCGAAATCGACCTCGATGGTTTCCAGACTTTCCGGCTAAAAAACTTTTAAAATTCATCGTCCCCATCAGCGTTTAACGGGCCTTTGTCTGCAATGGTTTTAGGAACCAGGGCAGGCAGAGGCCTTTTTTGTTGGTGACGGTTGGTGATAGTTGGCGACGGTCAATAATCGTAAATCATGGTCATGAATGACACGGTTATGACACGGGAAAATTCCTCTTTTGGCGTTACGCACCGGACTTTTTATCCAGTGCTCAAAAAATCTGCTGAATTTTCAGGGAAAAAGTAAATACCCCTAATTGTCATAACCGTGTCATTCGAGTCCTAAAAATCTAAGGGTTAATATCCAGACGCTAAATCGCACAGTTCCCTTTCCATTGGGGGTTGAAACCCATTGAAACAAGGGCTTGGATAAAAGCATTGACTTGGCACAAGCACTTGACTATCGTTACCCCCTTATTTCCCTTACCTGTGGACATCCAGTGAAGAAGTTGCTAATTTTGACGTTAGGAACGTAAAGAGCAGGAGCCCTTATGGACGCTTATCCATTGATTTTCAAATTCAAAGACTTGATTGCCGGTCCCGGTTTTTTGGCCGGTGTTCAAATCGAAGGCCGCGTCCTCATGGCTGAAGAAAAAGAGGACGAGAATAGCGAATGGTGGTTATACGGCGTGAGTCCCGGTGGAATCGCCCAAGAGGGCGCCACCCCCCAGGAAGCGTACCTGAATTTCCGGGAGTTCTTCCGGGGCGTCTTGGAGGATTTGGCCGTAAATGCCGGTAACTTCGCCGACTTTCAAAAGTCAGTGAACAATTTCGTTACGGAAGAAAACAAGGCCCAAGCGGCAATTTGGAAGGAAACCCGGAACGCCATTCGGTCCGGCGCTTTGAAACCGGACGGCGCATTTTCAAGCCTGGATAAAATCACCGATGATGCGCCCGCAAGGGTCGTCGCTTGCGTCCAGTTGGATGCCCAAAAGAATTGGTCGCCTTCCCCGCAGGACAATCCCGAATACATATACGCCTCGGCGGCCTGATATTGGGTCCAAAAGGCCAGGTTAGGCTAAGCGAAGTATTCGAGATGCTGAAGAAGTGCGCCGGTGGAAAAGCCACTTATAGGGAAAGCACCCATAGTAATTTGGTTTTCTACGACGGGAAAACATACGCCTTGCCAAGGGGCTCGAAAAAAGAGCATGACCCGCAGATTCAACGCAATCCCGTTAAACACATGGCGGAACTTTTTCAATTAAGCGTTGATTGCGTGAATAGTTTTTTCCAGGGTTTGATAAAAAAACCCTGAAGCGCCACCCAAACCTAAAAAGTTATGACAAAGGGGCTCTCGGTAATTCCGGGGGTCTTTTTTATTTAAACTAGGGAAAAATTTAGGTAGATAAAATAAACGGACAGCGCCGTTTCCAACGCCGTCCGCTGACCAGGTATTCCCAGTCCCAAACAAATGATAATCGAATTTTAGACAAGCCGCAAAAAGAATTTCTTTGGGGAGAAAGTCTTCCCCCTGGAATACGGTAACGGATTTACACTTTTATTCTAAATGCCGTATTCAAAACCTGGCCCCATTTTTTACGCAATTCAAAAAAGAATCTGGCTTTTAGAAAACTTTTTTAGGTGGAAAGCAGCGATCAAGGCACTTTTGTAATCAACGGTTTAAAATCTTGGTTTTTTAAACTAATTTCATCCCCAGGCCTAAAATCCCAAACTTCTAAATGACCAAATTCAACAAAATGTTGCGGCCCAATGGATAATGGAAAACTCTTACAGATGTTAAGCATGGGATACGTGAAAGTGGCCGTGAATTTCAACCGCCGATTAGGATGGGTTATCCACGGCGCAATTTAGATCTCTCACGATTCGGTGGTTGAACATTAGAAAATTCCTAAAATCTTCTTTAACCAAGGTTCTAGTGAACTTGCTTTTTGGAAAGCATCGGTTGATTTTTCTGTTTGGCCGATATTCTTATAAATCTCACCCAAATTTTTAAATGCTTCGATAAACCTTGGCTCGATTTCAACTGCTTTTAATCGAAAAAGTGTCGGGTGCGAAGAAAATAAAAGTTTATTCGGGCAAAAAAAAAGCGGCCCGCCTTTGGGGCGGGCCGCTTTCAAACCAAAACGTGGTTACAATTTCAATAGAATTCTACGTTATCGACCCAAATATCATAAGCAGTGGACTTCGGAGGCTCCCACTTCAACATCTCAATTGCGCTCGACTGAAAGACAGTGGCGTTGCCCCAGGTATTGCTCGACGCGGCAATGGCGGCAAGTGTCACTTGGTCTTGTTGCCACGAAGACGATACATTAGCTGCTACCGCGTGTTCACCTTGGCCATTATTTACCGAATTCAAATCCGCTATGGCAAAGTTAAAATTACTAGAACTCAAGTTGCCAGTTGTATCTTTTATGCAGAACTGAACACCGGTAAACAGGCTGGCATCGTAGGGGGCCTGGGGATTCGTCAGGGTTAAACCGAAATTATCACCCCAATTGGTGAACCCGGCATTTACGGTGCACTCCATCGCGTAATTGCTGGTTCCGGTGCAATTTTCCCCAACTCCGCCGGATGCAATCTGGAAATTCATGGTTCCACCACCTGTCCCATCATTGCTGTCCCACCAGTTCCCGTTCCGGCACTGGTTAAGCGGAAGCACCGCATGGGGCATTTCCGCTGAATCGTTAGCCTCCATGTCGTCGATCAGATTGGGGTTGGTGGAAACCCAAGAGCAAGTCGCAGTAGAAGTTGGTGTTTCGGTCGGCGTATTCGTAGGAGCACTTGGAATGGGAGTAAGAGTTTCCGTTGGGGTGTTCGTGGCAGTTGGAACCGGCATATCAGCAAATGTTAGGGAAACATCGTCAATATAAACATTCCCTGCCGTGGCCGTGCTTCCCGGAACCAATTCATACCCGACATTGTTAATAGTGACCGGAGTGCCCGGCACACCAGAGCCAATCGTGACCGCTCCGCCAAAGGAAACCCACTGGCCAGTGATGACACTGGTCGTATAGCTAATGGAACTCCAGGTTCCCCAGCCTACCGACTGCATCCAAATCTGGTTGTTCGAGCCAGTACCTGATACGAGGCTCGGATCAACCCAGACATACGCGCTGTAGGTCACCGCGATGCTGCCGCTTAAGCTTGGGACAACGACCCAGGGCCAGTTATAATTCGCGCCCACATCCAATTTGCTCGATAGAGCGGGTAAACTGACTTGCAAGGAACCTGCCGATGAATTATGGGTGGTTGTCGTGGATGTCGAAAGGGCCGCCCCAGCAGGGCCCGTCCCAATCGCCCAACATTGTATATCAGTGTCAAAGGTATAAGTTGCTACGTAAGTCACACCCGAGCAGGCTGTATTGGTGGAAGTCGGGGTATTTGTCGGCGTGGCCGTATTGACCGGAACCGTATTGGTCGGGGTCATTGTCGGCGTATCCGTATTCACCACAACCGTAATCGTAGGAGTATCCGTTGACGTGTTCGTTACCGTCGACGTCATCGTCAACGTGTGCGTCGATGTTGAAGTATTAGTGGGAACAGGTGTCAGCGTTTTTGTTGATGTGAGTGTTGGTGTATTGGTATTGGCGGGCGGGGGAGTAGTAGGGTTGGATTTGGAACCGCACCCTTGCCCGATCACCCAAGCCGCCATCAGAAGAATCAATGGCATGATCAAAAAGAATTTTTTCGTCTTCATGTATCCTCCAAGATATTTTTGAATTTTTCGGCAAAAGGTTAGTTTTGCCAGGGATGTAGGGTAATAAAAAAGGCCTTATATGTCCATCATAAAGCGTTTAAATCTAAGTAAAAACACTACCCTTAACGTTAAATTTTAAAATAGTTAACCGGAATTTCCCAGATGACCTTCTCTGAAAACATTGCCGGGTAATTTGTTTCTCATTATATTCCCCCCCCCCGCTTCTTCCACCCGTATCCGGAATTTTCTGGCCCAAGGCCAGCGAAATGAGCCCAAAAAAGGGTTTCTGTGCCCCAAAAAAGTTGAAAATGACCTTCCAGAAAGCCAATTCTCGTTGTGAACGCACACCTATCCCACGATGGTTGATCCGGTTGAAGCCATGAAGTGTTCCTGCGGTTATCGCAGTACTGGCGCTCGCGGCCTTACCATTGCCAGTAGCCGTATCCGATTGAGGATTTCAGCAAACAGGCGTCGGGAAACCATCACCTCCGCCATCTGGAAAATAACGTACCGCGAATGACGGATGACATTAGCCCCGATCTTGATGAGTTTTTCCCTCAAGGTCGTTAGCGACCAATGTTTCACCAGTTCTGGCAGTGCCAGTCGGCGCAGGAAGTTGCCCAGATTGTAGGCCAGGGCGAATAGTTGTAAGCGCACTTGGTTGTCCGCGAAGTCGTGGCAGCTTAGTCTTGTCCACTTCATCGCATACTTTCCCTCTTTGATCCACTGCTCAGCCGTGCCTCTTCCGTTGTAGAATTTCACCACCTGGGGTGCCGGTCGTCGCATGTTCGTTACGATGAAACCCACCCTCGGGAAAAGTTCGCCGTTGTGATGCTCAATCTTCGCCACCACGCGGCGGGGTTTGTCCCAGCTGACGGCTTGGTATTGGAAGCTGTGAAACCGGACAACCGGCTTGTGGGAGGGGCGGCCCACGGGACGGGTTAAAAATGGCTCGATTTCCCGTTGGAGTATGGCATTGGCAGGTTGGCGGATCGCGTAAAGATATCCTTCGCCTTCTAGGTATTCGTATAGTTCCTGACGGGCGAAAGCCGCGTCACCCCGGAAAAACCGGCTGATGGAAAGACCCCGGTAGCGGGCAACTACCGGTTCAAGAACCGAACGCCATTCGTGGGCACTGGCCACATTGCCGTTGCGCAACATAGCCCGTTCCAAATCGCCGAACTGGTTGAAGCAAAACAGGGGATGGTAACAGGTACAGCCGAAGTAACCGTTGTACAAGGAACCTTCTTGGTCCCCGTAGGTTTCACTCACGGAGCTGTCCATGTCGAGAATAATCTGCTGGATGGGCTTTTTTTCATGGACACCATCAATCCATTGGCCCGATAGGTCAATCAGACCGGTCTGGTTCTTCGACTGGGTGAGAACTTCCGTCTCGAAACGTCCCATCTGGCTGGTGGAGGCAGCTTGTTTTTCCTTGGCCCGTCCTCCGATCACATGCCGCATCGCAGGATCGACACTCAGGCGTTCTGCGTCGTTGGTATCCTCATAACCGGCCAAGCGGCTGAATACCGACTGGCGAAGAAGCGCCGTCATCGTGTGTTGCGTATTCTTACCGGTCCGCCGATCCCAAAGGATGTTTTCTGTTCTGTCAGTCAAACCAAAAGCTTCGTCGAGTTCGCGATAGGGAATCAACCCGCCATCGGAAGTGACCTTCGCACCATGGAACTCCAACTTGAGGCCAGGATCAAAAACCACCCGAAGAGCGTCTTTTCCGCCTTCACCCATTGCATTTCCCCCTCTCATGTTCCCCAACACGAAGAAAAACCTTTGTTTATATGGCCAAACGTTGTCTTATTATACTCGAAAGGAAATTCCATCTGGGAAATCCGGGATTATAGGGGGAACTGTAATATTGGTCTGTGGGCAAAGGACAACCTAGCGCGTAATAACGATAATTCGGCTGTGCAAAAAGAACGTTTGGGTCTTTTCTGCATTCCATAATGGCGTGTAAAACCCCATACCCGTTCTGAAGCTCAACCTTGTAAACGTCCGAAACCAAGGGTCGAGATGCAGAAAAATTCAAGTTTCCTCTTTTGCCTAGGCGGTTCAAAAGTCCTTCAGAGTGGGTCCTCGAGGTACCGTGCTTGAACCGAACGATGATTTCCCCCGGCACAATGACTTCTTTAACCGTCAGGCTTGAGGCCAAAGGCGTGGATTGGCTCTTCGTGATAATCAAGAAAAACGCCAAAGAAAACAAAACAACTTTTTCAAAATTTAAACTTTTCATAAACCAACTCCTTTTTGATTCACAAACCCTCTGGCAAAGCCTAAGAGGAAGTGAGAAAAAGCATTATTGATTCCAAAATGTTTTAAATGTTTTCCGGATTCAAAATTGGATGGATTAAAGAAAGGTTGGTGTGGCGGATAACAAGTAAAGTATACCATCGCTAAATAACGCCGAGTAAATTATTCACTGAACGTATTTCCATTTTTTTAATTTTTTATACTTTTTGCCCAAATTATTTCGTTGCATGAACGCCATAAGGTATTTTCAAAGGCTTTTTACGTTAAACAACAATCCGTGTTGATTTTAAAAAGTGCAGTATTTTTGGCGCTTCGCGGTAAAAAACGGCACGAAGGTTTTCAACTTTTACGCAATGCCCCAAAATATGAATTGCCCTACTTTCTCCACCTTGTTTTTTGTCGTGTCATGATGCGGTTTAAAAATCAAAGTATCGCATAAAAAAATCCTCAACCTTGATATAAAGGTTTTTCTAGATTTCCCTTATACACCTGAAAACGAATTGTCTTAAATCGTTATCTCTGATATCATAATTAATATTATTAGATGTCTCGTAACTTTTGATTTTAGTAAACGTCCAAACAAAGGAAGGAAGAAATTCATGAACACAAAGAGAAAACGCGGGCCTCAACCCAAAGGTGGAATCCGGGTCATCATTCGGCTCTTTCCGGATTTAGTTGAGGCTCTTGAGAAGGAGCAAAAGCGGTCAGGCCGAACCAGGACCGATTTGATCCAACGGGCCATTGAGGCCCAATACATGAAAAAGCGCCGTGAAACAGATTGGAGGCCGCCTAAACCATAACCCGGCGGGAAACCGCCGGGGGTTGTGAGTAGGGCGGTTTCCGGAAAACCAGGTGTGGAATGGACGAATCGAAGAGCAGTTTCAATCAAGTCATTATGTTGGTAGTTTCTCTTCCCTTTATATTCATAGCCATCAATTTTATATGGCCTTTTATTGGATTCGGGAACCTAGACGGCACCTTCCCGGACCCGGATATTTATAACCACCACTTCCTGGGCCAATGGGTATTGATCTTCATCATCCCATATGGCCTTCTTCTTTGGTTCCGTGACGATAAGGACATCTTCATCGGCACCAAGCTTTTGGCCTCCGCTTCCATGGCCGTTTCCCTGCTGGACCCTTTCACCGAGCATTACAACCGGTTTTACTTCGTCTTGGCGGCCCTATTGACCGCCGGAGCCATGGCGGGCTTTTTCTTCAAATCCGTCAAGAAAAGACATGTGGATTACGGCAAGTATCCCTTACTCATCGCTCCCAAGAGAGGGAGGGGCTTCCCAACCTCTTCCCTCCACGAGAACGTGCAAATAATTGGCGGTACAGGCACCGGAAAGACCCATTACGTCATCATGCCCTTTATCGAGCAGACCATTAAGCAGGGTTTGGGGTGTTTCATCAGCGACGTAAAAGGCAACATGCTTCAAGATGTTGCCTATTACGTCAGCCAAGCAGGCCGCACTCTCCGCCATTTCAGCTTGATCGATCTCATCCGCTCCGGCGGCTACAACCCCCTTTACGGGAACAACCCGGACGCCATCGCCAACATGGCTTACACGGCCCTTTATCACGACGCCATAAGCGGCGAGCCCTATTACTCGTTATTGGCCGAAGCCGTTATACGGAACCTCGTCGGTCTTTTGAAAGAAGAGATCGAAACCCTGATATTCGAGGACGTGCTTTATGCCACCCAGGAAGCCGATACCTTCAAGACCATCGGTTCCTTCTGCTCGAAATATCCCAACACCCCCTATGCTTCCTATTTCCGGGACCAGTGGATGGGCAAGTCCCCCAAGGAACGCCGGATGGAGTTGGCGGGACTCGTCAACAGGCTCCAACGGTTCTGTAACAGCGAATGGGCCTACCTCTTGAACACCCGCAAGCCGAATATCCGCATGGCGGATGTGGTTGCGAACGGCCAAGTCTTTCTCTTCTCCCCGAATTTCGCCCGTTACCCCCAGGACGCCAAGGCCCTCTCCATCCTCGCCATGATGGACCTATCCGAGCAGGTGGCGGACCGGTACCGGGTGACGCCGGAGAACCCCTTCCGGGTCTTCCTGGACGAGTTCTACAACCTGGCCTATCCCCGGTTCATCGACTTCATCAACAAATGCCGGGAAGCCCAGGTGAACCTCTTCCTGGCGCACCAGTCCCTAGGGGATTTGAGGGGCGTTTCCCCGGAGTTCCAGGAACAGGTGATGAACACCACCAGCAACAAGATCATTTTGAGGGTGAACGACCCGGATACGGCGGAATCTTTCGCCCGGCAATTCGGGACCGAGCTGGACCGGGAAGCCAGGGTGACTTCCTATTTGGCGGACCACACGATGGCCGGTTACAGCGTCCCCATCACGGAAAAGTTCCGGTTCCACCCCAACAGGATCAAGGAACTCAGGACCGGCCAAGCCATCGTCAAGGTCGTGGCGAATGGCGGAGTCTTTGTTTTCCAAAGCGATTTGGGTAGTGCTACTACAGCCCCGGTGGGCTTCAACCCTGAAATTGTTCTTGGCCCCAGGCAGTACCGTGAAAGGAAGAAGGAAAGCTCCCTGCTCATTACTCCCGAGGAAGCCAAAAAGGAACCGGTAAAGATTGGAAACCGGATGGGAGACGACAATGCCTGAAGACATCAAAACCCTAACCAAGCCATCCTTGGAAATAGACCCCGTTGATGTGACTACCCTGGCTTATATCCATTCCAACAAGTTCATCACCACCAAGCTTTTCCACAAGAAATTCCACCCATCCCAATCCTACAAGACCGCCTATTTGCGGCTTCGAAGCCTGGAAGAAAAAGGTCTTCTGCTGAAGATCCAAAATCTCCCCAACGAGGACACCTATTACTACTTATCCCGGCCCGCCTTGCGCCAGCTATCCGGGCTTGCCCGAATCCTCATTTCGGTGGAAGTCCGCTCCCCCCATATCAACACCTTTGAGAGGGAGCATGACCGCCGCCTGTTAGAAATGAGAATCCATTTCGAGGCGGACCCTGCCTGGGAGGGCTTAACCTGGCTTTCGGACTACGAAATGCGGTGCGGCCTGAAGATGTCCTGGAAGAAGGCCTTGGAGGAAGGCCGGGGCTGGGAGCTGGCCGGGACCAAGCTAAGGCGGCTGAACCAGCGCACCCCGGACGGCTATTTCAGAGCCACTCTGGAAGGCCAACCCTACGCTTTTGTCCTGGAATACGAACATAGCCCCTACAACCGGCAACAGATTGCGGCCATGATCCTAAACCTGGACCGGGACTTTCCCCAGGCCTTGCGGCTGGTGGTAAGCCGGGACAAGGAACAGGCCGTAAGGCTCTTGGGAGGCTTGGCTACTTACCTCAAGGGTGATCCCCGGCAGAAGGACCTTTGGGGCTTTTCCTTTTTCGGGAAGGCGGCCACCCTGCCTTTTATCAGGGTCCCTTGGGTCAATTTGGAAGGCGAATACCTTCCCTTCGTGAAAGACCCCATCCTCAAAATCCCCCAGGCCATAGAAAAGGCAAAGCCGGAAGGGGTGGAAGCATGAATCGGAATTTCCAGCGGAGGGTAAAACAGCTTTACCCAAAAAACAAAAGAAACGCCCGCAAAAGGCAGGGGTTCGCTTGTCTTGCGACGCCAGACCCCACTCTCCCAGCATCATTACATGAGTGCTGGAATTCGATAGTGGGGTCTGGCCTCTTAGACAGACTCACCCCTAAAAGCGCGGGCGTAGAGGCAAAAGATATAAGAATAAAAGAATACAGATACAGCGAAAGTCAAAGTCAACGGCAACTACAAAACCGTGGAAAACCCCCCAGGAACCTGTCCAAAAAGAATGGACAGGTTTATAGAGCGGGGTTTTCCACACCTTTCCCCGAAGGTAGGACCTTTCAGGTCCATTATTTTCAATCTTTAGACTTGAGGAGGTAATCAATGGAAGAACGCAGGAATATAGAACGGAGGAACCATTTAATGACGGACGAGGAAGTGGCCGAGATGGCGCTGGTTTCCGTCAATACCGTCCGTTACTGGCGGCAAACCGGCGTCCTTCCCTTTGCGAAAGTGGGCAAACACCCCAGGGTTTGGTATTCGGTGTTCCTTCAAGTTTTTCAAAAACCCAGTCCACATTTGGCGGGTGTCGTTGATACAATGACTCTTGCTGGTGGGGACATTAGGAGGCAGATATGAGCAAGCCTAATGTCTATGGATTGCCCCAACATCTCCGCAAGGACGACAAGGGGTATTTTTTGGATTATTTCATCCGGGAAGGAGGGTTGAGGAAGCGCAAGAGGGTCCGTTTGGGACAGATTCCAGCGGCCCAAGCTAAAAGGGTACTAGCCCAAAAAATGCAGGCTATCGTTGAGCAAAAGTATTTTGACAGCGACAAGCCCCAAACCACATTCCTGGAAGCGGCGGATTCCTTCCTTGCCTATTCAAAGGCCCGGAAAAAAACTTTTAGGAACGACGCCCAGATAGTGGTGAGGCTGAAAGCCTTCTTTGGAAACCGGCCCTTGCAGAGCTTAACGGTGGACCTGGTGGACGCCTACCTTCTTCAAAGGCGGCAACAGGGAAGCCTGATTAAGCAGGGCAAGGCCTTAAAGGACGCGACCCTCAACCGGGACGTTGCCTGCCTCAAAACCATCGTGAGCCGGGCGGTTTTGAACAGGCAGTTGGACCGCAATCCGATTGCGGGGATTCAACACTTTAAGGAACATTCCAGGAACAGGACTTTGAGCGCCGGGGAGTACCAAGCTTTGCTAGGCTGCTGTCGCCCTCATTTGCGGGATATAGTGGAACTGGCGTATTGGACTGCGATGAGGCGGGGGGAAATCCTGGGCTTGCGGTGGGATCAGGTGGACCTCAAAAACGGGGTCATCACCCTAGAAGCCGCCGACACCAAGACACAGGAAAAGCGGGAAATACCGTTGAACGAAAAGCTGATAGCCCTCTTTCAACGGATACCCAGGATCTTGGGAAGCCCTTACGTTTTTTTCTACCTAGGCAAGCGTGTTAGGGACCCCAGGAACGGCTTTGCGAGCGGCGTGCCGGAAGGCGGGAATCGAGGATTTCAGGTTCCACGACTTGAGGCATTGCGCGGTGACGAACTACCGTAAGGCCGGGGTCAGTGATACGGTGATCATGTCCATTTCGGGCCATAAGACCTACGCGGTCTTTAGGCGCTATGACCGGGTGGACCGTGAGGACCGGAAGGTCGCTTTGGGCCGGATGGCGGGTTTGATTGACACGGTTATGACACCGGGCACAAACCAGCAGGCCCAGGCGTAAAGGAAAAAGTTGTAAATCCCTTTCCAGCAAAGGGTTTTGGAATGACCGGAGAGATGGCAGAGTGGTCGAATGCGGCTGACTCGAAATCAGCTTTACGCGAAAGCGTAACGGGGGTTCGAATCCCTCTCTCTCCGCCAATAAACCCCAGCTCCCCTTATGGGGGGGCTGGGGTTTATTGATTGAAAAGGAAGGATTCGAACCCCCTGGGTTCGGCGCCGCCGAAGGCGGCGGGACGAAAATAACCATTGAGAATAAAATTTAGATAAATGTTCTTTTCGTTCTGAGCGCTCTCTCCGCCAATAAACCCCAGCTCCCCTTATAGGGTGGCTGGGGTTTATTGATTGAAAAGGAAGGTTTCGAACCCCAGGGTTCGGCGCCGCCTTTGGCGGCGGGACGAAAGTTTCCTTCAAAAAAATTTAGTTAAATGTTGCCGATTGCCTAGAGCGCAGACTTGCCGGGGGGAAGGCATTCCTTATGAAAAAGTTTCCTGAATGCTCGGTTTCTTTATTGGAATTGTGTATTGTATAATTATTCAGGAAGCCAGCCTTTCGCATCGCAGGGTATCAACGATAGTCAGGACGGGGAGTTACAAC
The DNA here is from genome assembly GCA_963796105.1 of candidate division FCPU426 bacterium. Taxonomy (GTDB): domain Bacteria; phylum Oederibacteriota; class Muellerivitia; order Muellerivitales; family Muellerivitaceae; genus CAWCKJ01. The sequence continues at coordinate 439,890 of CAWCKJ010000004.1, read as the reverse complement.
CATGAACCAAAAATCTTCAGGATCCATAGCCGTTCTTCAAGGCGGTGTACTATCGTTGCCCGCGTCTTTTAAACGGCAATTGGGAACAAAAACAGGCTGTGCCTTTGTAGTGAAAGAACACGGAAATAATTTGCTTTTGAAACCATTTGAAATTGAATTGTATTCAAATGAACAAATCGCCCGCTGGAAAAAAGAGGGCCGCTTGACGCGGGAGGCAACGGCCTCCCTTCGCAAAAAGATACTCAGTCATAAGAAATGAGGATTTTCCTCGACGCGAACGTTCTTTTCTCCGCCGCTTATGATCCTCGAAGTTCCCATCATGTCCTAATTCAAACCGGCCGGGAAGCAGGCTGGGTTTTCATCACTTGTGATTGGGCTTGGTTGGAAGCCGAAAGAAACCTTACCCTCAAAAGACCTGTTGCTTTGCCCAACTTAAGAACCCTTTCCCGTTGGGTTGAAACCATTCCTACTATTACAGAGGAAAATTGTCCTATCCATCTCCCCAACAAGGACAAACCCATATTCCTCTCGGCGGTCCATGCGCGCGCCACCCATTTGCTAACAGGGGACTTGAAGGATTTTGGCCCCCACATGAATAAGCCCCGTAAGACCCGAGGTATATTGATTCAAAGTACGGCCCAATTCTTAAATTCGTTGTAGCCGTTGGGAGCGGAGAACTAGGCATTCCGGAGGGTCGTCCCTTGTCTTTCGTTCTGAGCCTCTCTCCGCCATTAAACCCCAGATCCCCTTATAGGGTGGCTGGGGTTTATTGATTGAAAAGGAAGGGTTCGAACCCCAGGATTCGGCGCCGCCTTGTGCGGCGGGACGAAAGTTCCCTTCGAGAAAAAATTCAATTAAAAGTTTCTTTTATTCCCCACAAAACCCTTCTAACCAATTCATACGCTTTTGTTTTTTGCCCTTTTTCTTCAAATTCAAATGGAATGGCTTTAAGCTTGTCCACTATGGGGAGGCGAGTTGGACGAAAAAACGAAAGGTATAAATAATGAATAATATATTTATCAATGGCATACAAGTATTAGTCGCCATAATCGGTTTTTCAGTTTGTTGTCCCTTTTTTCTATACTCGCAATCCAATCCGGGAGATGAAGAAATTAAAAGCTCTTCGGTAGCGTATGAAGCTGGGGATTATTCCAAAGCCATGGAGTTGTTACGAAAAGCGGCCGCAAAGGGAAACGCCAGTGCAGAATCCGATATTGCCAGCCTGTATTGCGAGGGACAAGGGGTGCCACAAGATTGCCGTGAAGCCATGAAGTGGTGGCAAAAAGCGGCTGAAAAAGGTGACGCAAGGTCTGAATGTAATATTGGTATTTTATATTCCCAAGGGAAAGGCGTGGCACAAGATTTTAATATGGCTATGAAATGGTATCAAAAGGCCGCTAAACATGGAAATCTTCTTGCTGAAAAATCGATTGGTTTTCTTTACCAAAATGGACAGGGCGTAACCAAAAATTATCATGAAGCAATGAAATGGTATCAAAAAGCCGCTACGAAACGGGATCCTGCCGCTGAATATTTTATTGGTTGTTTGTATGAACAAGGTTACGGTGTGACTCAAGATTACCAAGAAGCAATGATGTGGTTTCAAAAGGCGGCTTCCCAAGATTTTGCCGGGATGGAGTAAGCCAGGATTACAAAGAAGCAATAAAATGGTACCGAAAGGGAGCTGAACAAGGGGATGCATATTCTGAATGCAATATTGGTATTTTTTATGTGCACGGTTATGGAGTCTCCCGTAATTATCAGGAAGCCATGAAGTGGTATCAAAAGGCTGCTAACCAAGGTAACGCGGTTGCTGAATACAATATTGGTAATTTGTATGAAAAAGGAAATGGCGTCTCCCAGGATTTTCAGGAAACCATAAAGTGGTATAAGAAGGCCGCAGATCTTGGTTTTGAACCAGCCAAAAAAGCCATCAAAAACCTTAAAAAAAGATGGTCAAGTGACTCAAAGGAGTTGTCAACCGCAGGGAGCCAATAGCTCCATAGTGATCGGCAGGGATGGTGAACGAAGAAGATTGAAAGGAAATGACAATGGGCGCATGGGGAACGGAAATAGACGAGAACGACACTTTCATGGATGTTTACGATGAATTTTTCGATCTCTATAACCAAGGGCTTTCAGCCGCCGAAATTACCCCGGAACTCAAGGCCGAGAACCAGGACTTGATGGATAATCCGGACGATTTGGACAATTTCTGGTTTGCCCTGGCCAAGGCCCAGTGGGAATGCAAGGCGCTGGAACCGGAAATATTGCTCAAGGTCAAAGGGATTATTGAGTCGGGCGCGGACCTGAAGGTTTGGGGGGAATTGGGCGGCGGCGCTGACGACATCGAGAAGCGGAAAACCGTCCTGGCGAAATTTTTGAAAGACTTATCGGTCGAGAAAAGCGAGGCCAAGCCTAGGGAAAAGCCTGACCTGGAAGCAGTCGAGGATGATTCTCCGGCCTATCATGGGAACCCGAAAACCAGGGAATATCCCGGGAGGGAAGCCGTGATCAAGGAGGACCTGGCCAATATATTGAAATTGTGGAGATGGTGGCAATATGGGGCTTTCGTGACTGTCCATGCCTATCCGAACAACGCTTGCGCAGTAATGGGTTTTGCCAAAGCGCAAGCGGTTAAGGCCCGGTGAAATAAGGAATCTGGGTCATGGCGACGATTGAACCGATAAGTATATTCGCTCAAGTATCCAGGCAGATATTTCACGTTGACTCCATGATGGGTTCCTAGGATCCAAGCCTTGGCGTTGGAAATGAATCGGTGGACCCAAGGTAACCAGTGATTTAACACCACTGGGTCATTGGCTGTTACCTGGTACTCCACATCCACGTTTTCCAAGTTTCTCAAGCTGGGACTGGCATCCGTGTTTATCATGGCGCCTTTCTGGATTGCTTGATCGACGAATGCTTGGGCTTCCCACTTGGTTTCTGCGGTCACCTTTATCTTTGCAAAACCCGCTTTCTCTTTTTTGCGCCCTTTCTCATCTATCCATTCTTTGCTTTCAACCGCCACCAGCACTTCAGCCTGGTTTTCCTTTTCTCTCTTGCCGAATACAGCCCCATCCAACTCAATGATTTCCTTGAGTTGGTAATTTTCATCCCTTTGTCGAAGACTTTCCCGAATCTTATGCAACATCCTCCAAACGGTATCGTAGGAGGGCATTCCCAATTGCCGCTGAAGTTCCAGGGCTGAAATGCCCCTTTTCCCTTGCATCACCAATCCAATCATCCTCAACCAGGTTAAGATTGGGATCTTGGATTTCCGGAAGATCGTTCCGGCTCGAAGCCGTATTTGCTTTCGACAATAGTCACATTCCCGCACTTCGGGGCGGTTTTTGTGTTGCCAGAAACTTTCTCCTTCACATTGTGGGCAAACAAAGTCTTTTCCGGCAAAACGGCTCTTCCACACCCATTGACGTGCCTTTTCTTCTGTATCGATTTCCTTGAAAATCTCAATCCCCTTCATCCGTTGGTAGTTCATAATTTGCCCCTCCAACAATGAGTATACTCCTGTATTCCTTTATTTCAACAGGTACCGTTTGGAGAGGCATTTGACTGTCGCTTGGATTTTTTTGGTCACCTGGCTGGTGAATGGTTATTTCGACAACGTCCATCAAACGGGGATTCAAATGGCCTGTATTATCGGGTTTGTAACCGCCAGCCTTGGGTTGATCGCCATTTGGGTTTTTTTATACCGCCTCAACCAGGCAAACCAACCCCAAGAAAAAGTCCATGAATTTGATAATAATGATTACAAAAGTTCCATTATTAAAGACTAGAAATGCCTGAGTAGTTCCCAAAAACATCTACCGATGTTTTTCATAAAAATCCAAATCAGCCTATTTCGCGAATTGGATTAGGCCATCTTTTGTTCTAAGGCATAAAACCTTCCAGCGGGTTAAGTAGTTCAATTTAGGCTCTTTTCCAGCTATTCATGACTTATTAACATGACGATTGTCATGCCTTTCATACCCATTTTTAACCTATTCTCGTTCAGCGATTAGGTTATTTTTATCTTCAAGGAGTGAACCATGTCAAACGAAGCGAAGTGCCCATTCCCCCAGGGCGATATGAAACACACTGTAGCGGGGGCCCATACCAACGCTGACTGGTGGCCGAATCAACTGAACCTGAAGATCCTGCACCAGCATTCCCCCTTGTCTAATCCCATGGGCGGATCGTTCGATTACAAGAAGGAATTCAAGAGCCTGGACCTGAAGGCCGTGATCAAGGACCTTCGTGCCCTGATGAAGGATTCACGGGACTGGTGGCCCGCCGACTACGGCCACTATGGCCCCTTCTTCATCCGCATGGCTTGGCACAGCGCCGGCACCTACCGGGTCTCCGACGGCCGGGGCGGCGCGGGCGCTGGAGCCCAGCGGTTCGCGCCCCTTAACAGCTGGCCGGACAACGTGAGCCTCGACAAGGCGCGCCGCTTGATCTGGCCTGTCAAGCAGAAGTACGGGCGCAAAATTTCCTGGGCCGACCTGATGATCCTCGCGGGCAACGTCGCGTTGGAGTCGATGGGATTAAAAATCTTCGGCTTTGGCGGCGGGCGCGAGGACATTTGGGAGCCGGAAGAGGACATCTACTGGGGCCCGGAAGGCAAGTGGCTGGCGGACGAGCGCTACACTGGCGACCGAAAGCTGGAAAACCCCCTCGGCGCGGTCCAGATGGGCCTCATCTACGTGAATCCCGAAGGGCCCAACGGGATGCCGGACCCAATCGCGGCGGCGCGGGACATCCGGGAGACCTTCGCCCGCATGGCCATGAACGACGAGGAGACGGTTGCCCTTATCGCCGGGGGCCACACCTTGGGTAAGGCCCATGGCGCGGCCGATCCGGGCAAGTATGTGGGCCCCGAACCCGAGGCGGCAGACATTGAGGAGCAGGGATTCGGCTGGAAAAACTCCTTTGGCAGCGGCAAGGGCGCCGATACGATTTCCAGCGGGTTGGAAGGCGCTTGGACCACTACCCCGGTGAAGTGGAGCAATAACTACCTGGAGAACCTGTTCAAATACGATTGGGAACTCACGAAGAGCCCCGCGGGCGCCCAGCAGTGGACTCCCAAGGACCCCTCCGCGAAGGGCACCGTGCCGGATGCCCACGATCCGTCGAAGAAACACGCCCCCATGATGTTCACCACGGACCTCTCCCTCAAAATGGACCCGAGTTACGCGAATATCGCCAAGCGGTTCCTCGACCATCCCCAGGAGTTCAACGAGGCTTTCGCCAAGGCGTGGTTCAAACTGACCCACCGCGACATGGGGCCGGTTTCCCGGTATCTGGGCCCGCTCGTTCCCAAGGAGCCCTTGTTGTGGCAGGACCCGATCCCCGCCGTTAAGCATAAATTGATCGGGAAGCCGGAGATCGCGGCCCTGAAGGCCAAGATCCTCAAGTCCGGCCTTTCCATACCCCAGCTGGTCACGACGGCCTGGGCTTCGGCCTCGACTTTCCGGGGAACCGACAAACGCGGCGGGGCGAACGGGGCGCGAATCCGCCTCGAGCCGCAAAGGAATTGGGAGGTCAACCAGCCCGCCGAGTTGTCCAAGGTTCTCCAGAAGCTGGAGGAGATCCAGAAGAAATTCAACGGTGTGAAGGCTGGCGGGAAGAAGGTCTCGCTGGCGGACCTGATCGTCCTGGGCGGCTGCGCGGCCGTCGAGGAAGCGGCGAAGAAGGCGGGCATCAAGGTGAAGGTGCCCTTCTCGCCCGGGCGAATGGACGCGTCCCAGGAGCAGACCGACGTGAACTCCTTCGCCGTGTTGGAGCCTGCCGCGGACGGGTTCCGCAACTACCTGCGCGAGGGGTACGAGAAAGCCGCAGCCCAGATGCTGGTGGATAAGGCGAATCTGCTGACGCTGACGGCCCCCGAGATGACGGTCCTAGTGGGCGGAATGCGCGCCCTGGGCGCGAATTTCGGGCAGGCCCCGCATGGCGTTTTCACCAAACGGCCCGGGACCTTAACCAATGATTTCTTCGTGAATCTCCTCGACATGAAAACGAAGTGGCAGAAGTCCGCCACATCGGAAGGCCTGTTGGAGGGACGGGATCGGGCGGCGGGAAAGCTGGTGTGGACGGGCACCGTGGTGGATCTCGTTTTCGGGTCGAACGCCCAGCTCCGGGCCATCGCGGAGGTCTATGCCTGCGGCGATTCTCAACAGGCGTTCGTCCGTGATTTCGTGGCGGCTTGGAACAAGGTGATGAACCTGGACCGCTTCGACCTCCCGTAATTCAGGCTTTTGAGAAAACTTAAAGCCCTTGCCCTTTCTTGGGGCAAGGGCTTTTTGTGTTTCTGTAACCAGTCCAGGGCGGAATAGATTGCCTGAAAATTAAGAATGATGAAACTTTTTCCTTCCAAAAGGCCTTTTTTTGCTTGGCCGCCTAGGGACAATACTTTTCAGGTGTAAATATAGAACCGCTGTATATTGGCCGTGACTAAAGTCATATCGGGCACGGGGGCGAAAAGTAGAATCATCCTTAGTAAAAAACTATTTACAGGGGGTTATCAATGGAAATATCAAAAGCTTGGCGGCATGGCGCGATCTTAGTCCTGATGATCGGTTTCACGGTACTCATGTTCATGGGGCACAATACTTATGAGTACGCCCCGCCCATCCCGGACAAAGTCACTGATCCCTCCGGAAATGTCCTTTTCACCGGGGAGGACATCCTTTCGGGACAAGCGGTATTCCAGCGCTATGGGCTGATGGATTACGGCTCGGTTTTCGGGCACGGCGCCTACCGTGGTCCGGATTTCACGGACGACTACCTCCACCGCTCCGCTTGGCTCCAGCGGGAAAGCAAATCCCAGGCCGAATTCAAGCAGGCTTATTCCATCCTTCCCGCGAACCAGAAAGCCCAGATCGACCAGGAAGTGGTTTCCGACATCAAAACCAACCGCTATGATGCCTCCGCGAAAAACCTGGTCTTTACCCAGGAACAGGCCCAGGCCCTTCCGGCCCTGATGGATGTATATGAGGACATGTTCATCAATTCGGGGGCGGACCACACCCTCCCGAGGAATTACATCAAGAGCAGGGAGGAGGTCCAAAAGCTGACTGAATTCTTCGCCTGGACCGCGTGGGCCGCCTCCGCCGCGAGGCCCGGCAAAGCCTACAGCTATACCAACAACTGGCCCCCCGAGGACGCCGCGGGCAATAGGCCCACAAAGGCGGTGTTTCTTTGGAGCGCCCTGTCTCTCATCTCCCTATTGGGAGGCATCGCGCTGGTCTTGATGTTTTTCGGCCGCTTCGATTACTTGGGTTGGGGAGGGGATGAACCCTCCATCCGGAAAAGCCTGCCTTTGAAAAATTTCACCATCACTCCCAGCCAATTGGCCACCTACAAATATTTCCTCATCGTCGCGGCCTTGTTCGCCTTCCAGACCTTGATGGGCGTTTTCACGGCGCACTATTTCGTGGAGGCCACGGGTTTTTACGGCATCGACATCCGCGACATCCTGCCCACTACCATCACCCGGAGCTGGCACCTCCAGCTTGCCATCTTCTGGATCGCCACAGCCTGGCTTGCCGCTGGCCTCTTCATCGCCCCATTCATCGGGGGGAAGGAACCCAAGCACCAGGCCTTCTGGGTGAACGTGCTTTTCGGGGCGGTGGTGCTGGTGGCGGTTGGCTCCATCGTGGGCGAGTACCTGGGCATCAAGGCCCAGCTTGGGAAATATTGGTTCTGGTTCGGGCACCAGGGCTGGGAATACCTGGAACTGGGCCGGTTCTGGCAGGCGCTCCTGACGGCTGGAATGGGCATTTGGGCGGTGCTGGTGGTGAGGGCGGTTTGGGGAAGGCTGAAGGGGCAGGATTGGGGAAGCCTCCCTTACCTTTTGGTTTACGCCATCCTCGCGATACCCCTCATGTTTTCCTTCGGCATGCTTTACACCCCCCGGACCAATTTCGCGGTGGCCGACTTTTGGCGCTGGTGGGTGGTCCATCTTTGGGTGGAGGGCTTCTTCGAGCTTTTCACCACCATCGTGGTGGCTTACTTCTTCGTCATCCTGGGGCTCGTCACCACCAAGACCGCGATCCGCGTGGTTTACCTGGACATCCTCCTCTATTTGGGCTCCGGCATGATCGGGACGGGCCACCACTATTACTGGACGGCCCAGCCCGCCATCAACCTGGCCCTCGGCGCTTTTTTCTCCGCAATGGAAGTGGTGCCGCTCCTGCTTTTGACCCTGGAAGCCTACGATTTCGCCAAGCTCAGGAGGGGGGAGGCTGGAACCAAGGAATCGGACGGGTTCTTCGCCCATTACTGGGCGGTCATGTTCCTCATCGCGGTGGGATTCTGGAATTTCCTGGGGGCGGGCGTATTCGGCTTCCTGATCAACCTGCCCATCGTGAGCTACTACGAGCACGCCACCTACCTGACGCCCAACCACGGCCACGCGGCCCTCATGGGCGTTTACGGCAATTTGGCCATCGCCGCGCTGGTGTTCGTCCTGCGGTTCCTGGTCAAGCCGGAGTTCTGGTCGAACCGCATCCTGAGGGTTTCCTTCTGGTCGCTCCAGATCGGGCTCATGATGATGCTGATGCTGGATATATTCCCGGTAGGGATACTGGAAATGGTTCAAAGCTACACCCGGGGCTATTGGTTCGCGCGAAGCGTTGAGTTTTGGAACCAGCCCATCGTCCAGGGCCTGACTTGGGCCAGGGTGGCGGGAGACCTGGTTTTCACCGCGGGGGGCGTACTACCATTGCTTTATTTCACGGCCATATCGATGTTCCACCTGAAAAAGGCCGATGCCAAATGAGGGTGAACCATGAAGCGCGAGAAATATCTTTGGCCCCTGAGCCAATCCCATCACCGGGCCTTGATGGCCGCCAAGAAAATAAGGGAAGGACTTTCTGGCCCGGGAGTTGAAAACAAGGATAAAACCCTTGGGGAACTGTCTGCTGAGGTCCGAGGGTTATTCGACGACGAACTTCGCCGGCATTTCTGGGATGAGGAAAGGATATTGGGGCTGTTTGAGGCAAGGTTTGGGAAAGACGACCCGGACGCGGGAAGGATCAGGAGGGAACACCGGTTCCTGGAATCCCTCCTATCCCAAAATACGGCAGAAAACCTGCTTCGGTTTTCCGAAACCCTCGTCCTTCACATCCGCTTCGAGGAGGATTTGTTTTTCGCGCGAATCGAGGGGATTTTCAATGAATCCGACGCGAGAACCGTGGAAGAAATTCTCCGCCCTCTTTCCGTTTCCCCGTTGGTTTAAGGAATGGAAACTGTCTTAAGGTGAATTAGCGCAGTTTCCTGTCCGGTTCAAACCTTCTACCCATCTACCCCTATTTTTCCCCGAAACCCCAATCAGCCTATTTCGCGAATTGGATTAGGCCGTCTTGTCGGGGATTATATCATTTATAATTATCTTTTCCGTTTTGGTAGTCCAATAAGTAACGGGGTGGTATATGAAACTTATAAAGGGAAGCAATAAATCAATCTTTCACCAAGTCGATCCGTCTATCCTGAAATCAGCCGATTCCAGACGCAGCCACATCCAGGGCCTTAAAGCACTGGGCTCCCTTTGGAACAGGGGATTACTCCCCAATGACTTGGAAAACCATTTCTTCATAACCTGGTTAGCCTACGTCAATGGCAACGTATTCAGCCTTTCAAGCACTCTCGGCCTTCACCGAAACACACTTATTAATATTTTCAAGCATAAGGCGAAAAAATCGTCCACTTACAAACTCAGGAAGATTTGGCTTCAGATAAACTCGGCGGAAAAAACGGATTCTTTTAGCGAGCGGGTTTTCCGGTTCTACCACCGGGTCATCAAAGCCCCTAAATTCTCAAGGGCGGAAAACAAAGCCTTGGCCAATCTTTGGTTAATGGGAATGACACGTAAGGCAATAAGGTCCCATTTCGTATTTTGGTTTAGCCGCCGGGGAGAGGATATAAAAAAAACCAGTAAAAGAATGGGATTGAATTACCGTACCTTGAGGAGATACAGGGCATACGCGGCCGGGCCGAATTCACCCGCCGCGAAATGGTTAAAGCCCTTGAGGCCGAAGAAGAAGGATTGGTATCCATTGGGTTTTGGGGGAAGAAGAAAAAAGGGGTACTAAGGCGGCCAGGGCCGCGAGCGTCAGAAGATATGTCATTTTTAACTGAAACCAAAGGCACCCATTTTTCGCAGAACCTCCATCAGCTTTTTTCCCCAATAGGCCCTGGTCGCCTTTTTGGGCTGAAAATAAGCCTAGTGAAACTTTTTCCCACCAGAAGCTCTTTTCTTGTGGATGCCTAATAAATCCAACATTTAAAATACCCACGAATCCGATGCGCTCTTTGAGCGACAATTTTGAGTTTTGAATTTTAAATTTTGAATTATTGAGGATTTCCTAACAAGCGGAAATCAAACCACGGTTTCAAGATTCTTTGCGCGAAGGCCCGTTAGACGCAATCTTCAGACCCGGTTTTCAGGCGACTTGGCCGAAAAGGGTTAGTTCAATAACTTGAAGCCGCAAATTTCGACTTCAAGTTGGGATTAAAGAGTCTTTTTTAAGGACGTAATTTGTGACCTTAAACAGGGTTACCGGTCCCGATTTGCTGTCGCTATGATTAAGGAGAAAGTATGAGTGAGATAATTTCGCAAAGTTATGTTGAACAAAAAATATTCTTTATTCGTGGCCGGAAAATAATGTTATCGCATGATTTGGCTGAACTTTATGGGGTTACGACATTTAACCTTAATAAAGCCGTCAAAAGAAATCTCGACCGATTTCCATCGGATTTCATGTTTCAATTGAACCAAAAAGAGGCAGAAAACTTGAAATTCCAAATTGGAATTTCAAGTTGGGGCGGGGCGCGTCGAGCCACTCCATATGCCTTTACTGAACAAGGCGTTGCCATGCTTTCCAGCGTGCTTCGAAGTAAAAGAGCGATTAGGGTAAATATCGAGATTATGAGGGCTTTTGCCCGTCTGAGGGAGATATTGGCTTCAAACAAGGATTTTGCCAAGCGATTGGAAGAATTGGAAAAAAAGTTCAATTCCCACGATGCCCAATTCCTGGCGGTATTTGACGCCATAAGGGAGCTGATGAAAGTCCCCGAGAAACACAAAAAACGCATCGGTTTTACGGCGGAGGAAACCAGGGCTATATACCGGGTGTGATAGCCCCAAAAACGGGAATTTTGAATTATTGAGGTTTTCCGGCGACTTTGGGGCCGGGGAACTAAGGACATGGCGGTTTTTTGGGCTAGATGTCTATGGTCATGAGGCGGCACCAAGATTCTCGAGTTTCGGTGGTTCCAGGCGAGTTCCAAAGTTCCAAGGTTTCAAGATTCTCGAGTTTCGGTGGTTCCAGGCGAGTTCCAGAGTTCCAAGGTTCCAAGATTCTCGAAATTCGGTGGTTCCAGGCGAGTTCCAGAGTTCCAAGGTTCCAAGATTCTCGAGTTTCGGTGGTTCCAGGCGAGTTCCAGAGTTCCAAGGTTCCAAGATTCTCGAATTTCGGTGGTTCCAGGTGAGTTCCAGAGTTCCAAGGTTCCAAGATTCTCGAATTTTGGTGGTTCCAGGTGAGTTCCAGAGTTCCAAGATTCTCGAGTTTCCGTCGGTAGGGAGATAAACCGCCCACATTCCTGCCCGCAGGTTTCGGGATTTGACGGTTTGGCACAATCGCCCCGAAGTGGCACAATCCCCAAAAAGTGGCATAATCGGCCAGGATACCCCTATGCTGAGCCTACAAGGCGAAGCATGTGATTTGGGTGTGTTGGCGCCAAGATAATGGGCGCCAATAACCCGGTGTCAGATAAAACTGTGGTTTTATTGGTGTTTTTAACAACCGTTTTTGATTGTGCCAACCGATTGTGCCATTGTGCCACTCGGTGACATGCCGATTTTTGTCATTGGCCGCGAGCTTTAACCCCCTAGCTGGCCAAGCACTTTGACCCCACCTCTGGCCAGTCACTTTGACCCCCTGTCTGGCCACCGACTTTGACCCCCTTGCCAAGGGCCTCTCTAACCGTCATTCCTTTCTTTTTTCACTTCATGTGAGGAGAACGGCATGACCCGACAAGGGAGGCAGAGCGACATGGCGACTATTCGTGAGATTTTGAGGACTTACCAGGCCTTGGGCGGGTTCAAACCCACTGCCCGGGCCCTGGGATGCAATAAGCACACGGTCAAGCAATACGTGCGTTGGGCGAAAGAACATGGCTTTCTCCAAGGGGAACTTCCCCTGGAAAAGGATTTGGCGAAGGCTTGGGAAGACGGCGAAAAATCCACGCCCGTTCCCGCTCATGCCTTGGAGGCCCTCAAGGGAATCATCCAAGAATGGTTGAAGGAAGATTTCACCTTGATTCGCATCCAGGAGATGCTTCAAGAGCGGCACGGGTGGAAGGGGAGTTACTCGACCCTGAAGAGGTATACGGAGCCTTTTCGCAATGAGAAACCCGCCTACGTGAGGCTGGAGGTTGCGCCCGGCGAGGAGGCCCAAGTGGATTTCGGGCTTTTGGGCCGCTTGTGGGACGAGACGCGTGGCAAGCAAGCCAAGGCCTGGGTTTTCGTGATGACCCTTTCCCATTCCCGGCATATGTACGCCGAGATTGTATTCGCACAGGACGTGAGAACCTGGATCGCCTGCCACCGCCGGGCTTTCGAGTTCTTCAATTCAGTCCCTAAAAAAATCGTAATCGATAACCTGAAAAGCGCCATCGTCAAGGCGGCCCTCTATGATCCCTTGGCCAACCGTACCTACGTGGAATGCGCCAACCATTACGGCTTCATCATCTCCCCTTGCCGCGTCGCCACTCCACGCCACAAGGGTAAAGTTGAACGCGGCGTGCCCTATGTCCGTAATTCCTTCTTCAAGGGTCGTTCCTTCCAGGGCCGCACCGATGCCAACCATCAACTCCGCGATTGGGTGATGAACAAGGCAGGTTTACGGGATCATGGCACCACCCGGCTTCAACCCTTGGCCGTCTTCCAGAGCGTGGAACAGAAGGCCCTTTTGCCCCTGCCTACCGCGGCTTACCATCCAACTTTCTTCAAAGAAGCCACTCTGCACCCCGATTGCCACGTAGTCGTGGAAGGTTCCTATTACTCGGCTCCCTACCGTCTTCGGGGCCAAAAACTACTGGCCCAATTAACCGACACCACCGTTGATATATTTCTCAAACACGAATGCGTGGCTTCCCACGCCAAGGCCACACGCAAGGGAACCTGGCGCACCAACCCGGGCCACTATCCCCCTGAAAAAGCGGTCTTCTTGGAACGAACCCCACAATGGTGCCTCAAACAGGCCCAGGCCATTGGACCTAATACCCATCAATTAATCCAACTCCTGCTGGAACACTCCCACCCCCTGGACCATCTGCGCAAAGCCCAGGGCATTCTGCGCTTGAGGGAAAAGTACCTGCCTTCCCGTCTGGAGGCAGCCTGTCTAAGGGCCCTCCATTTCGGAAACTACACGTACCAATCCATCAAAAACATCCTTCAAAAGAACCTCGATCAAAACCCGTTGGACCCGCCGTCGGATCCTTCACTCAAACCCCAGTCGTCTTTCGATTTCGCCCGGCCCGCGGAGGATTTCCTCCGTGCCTTGGCTCTGGATAAAAATTGAGGAGGAAGCATATATGGAAAATAAACATCAGTTGGAGCCGCACCTGAGAAGGTTAAAACTCGCAGGTATGTTGGAGACGCTGGAAATCCGAAACCAGCAGGCCATTGAATCCCAGATCGGTTATATGGATTTCCTGGGCCAGTTGCTGTTGGATGAGCTGGAGCGCCGCCAAGTGGGCCAACTCCAAAGAAGGCTGAAAAAGGCGGGCTTCTCAACCCATATGACTCTAACGGGGTTCGATTTCGCCTTCAACCCGGCCATCAACCGGCAACAAATCCTGGATTTGGGTACTTGTTCTTTCGTGGAGCGAAAAGAGAACCTATTTTTCATCGGTCCCTCAGGTGTGGGCAAAACCCATTTGGCCTGCGCTTTGGCCCATGAAGTCTGCCGCAAGGGTTATGAGGTACTCTTTATCAAGACCTCGCATGCGGCCCAACGATTAGCGGCCTCGCGCGGGGACGGTACCTGGGAAAACCGATTCGCATCCTTCCTGAAACCCGACCTCTTGATCCTGGACGACTGGGGTCTCAAGCCCTTCGACACCAAGGTCGCCGAGGATTTTTACGACATCATCTGTGAGCGTTATGAAAAGGGCTCCTTGATTTTTACCACCAACCGCAGTCTGCGGGAGTGGCCGGAGCTTTTCGGCGACGCCCTCCTAGCCTCGGCTGCCATGGACCGCCTGGTCCACCATGCCACTGCCGTCGTCATTCAGGGCCCTTCCTTTCGGACCCGTTCCATGCGCGAAGAAATGAAAAAAGAACACAGCAGGGAAAAAGAGGCAAAACTATGAGAAACCCATCGTTCGATGCTGTCTTATTCGTGCAATCTTGCGCCTATTGGTTACGGGATTTGCGCGGGACTTCGTATCATCCAATGTTGGGGAAGCAAAACGCATCTTGTGAAAGGAGTTTGATGGGTCTAAATTAATCTAAAAAAGAGGCCCCGCAAGGCAGGGGTCGAAGTCCCCGAAACAGGCACCCCTCGAAGTGCCCAAAAGAGGGGGGGCAAAGTAGGCGGCCAGGGGGGTTAAAGTGGCTGGCCAGTGACAGATTTTTTACCGGTTTGGCACAATCGCCCCGAAGTGGCACAATCCGGCTCCGGGAACATGAGGATAAACCGCCCACATTTCCGTCGGTAAGCCAGGATAACCTGGTGACACCCACCGGTATTTCCGTCGGTAAGCCGGGATAACCTGGTGACAGCTACCGGCATTTTCGCCGGAAAGCCGAGATAACCTGGTGACACCTACCGGCAAGGGAGGATAACCCGCCCACATTTCCGGCGATATTAGGGTGTTAACACCTGCTGTTAACACCGCAATTTTTCAGGTGTTAACACTTGGGGTGACTGTTAACACCTCGATTTTGTTGGGCCTAGGAACATGCGCCGGAAACCCTGTCGGGAAGCGGGAATATTCTGCCGGAAAGCTGGGTCTCTGTGCCGATCCTCCATAAAAGGATTATTGAGATCGGTACTATGCCGCATTCATTATCAGTTTTATAAATAGCGGTATGTGTCCCTGTGGTGAATTATGGTTTTCCCGCCCACATTTCCCGAAACGATGTGTGGAAAAGGCTTGCAAAATACTCAATGAATGAGTAAAAATACTCAACGATTGAGTATTTTGTAATTCCCCTTTGCCTTCGCGAGAGGGCAGTTAAGGTTGCTTTCGTGAAAGATGCCCATTACGAGCGTCCCGTCGTCAAGGAAATCCTGGCGGCCCTGGAAGGTAGAACCAGGGTGCTCCATGTCTTAACAGGCCCCCGCCAGACGGGAAAGACTACCGCCGCCAGGCAAATCGCCGGCAAGTGGAAGGGTGAAACGGTCTTCGCGGCGGCGGACGCGCCCCTCCCTCCCGGACCGGAATGGGTCCATTCCCAGTGGGACTTGGCCCTGGCCAAGTGCGGACCCGACAAAAGAGTCCTCCTTGTTTTGGATGAAATCCAAAAGGTACGGGGCTGGAGCGAGACCGTCAAACTCCTTTGGGACAGGGAATTGCACGAGCAAAAGGGCCTCCGTGTTTTGCTGCTGGGTTCATCAGCGTTACTGGTCCAAAAAGGGCTGACGGATAGCCTCGCCGGTCGGTTCTTCCAATACCGTTGCGGCCATTGGGATTACGCGGAAATGAAGGAGGCTTTCGGCTGGAACCTGGAGGAATGGATCTTTTTCGGGGGATACCCGGGTTCCGCCCAATTCCGGGATAAAGAGGAGGATTGGAAACGCTATGTCACCGATTCCCTGGTGGAAACGGTTTTGTCGCGGGACGTACTCCAGCTTCAAACGGTGGCAAAGCCCGCCTTGTTGAGGCACCTTTTCGGATTGGCGGCGGGCTATCCCGCCCAGATATTCTCCTACAACAAAATGCTCGGGCAGCTGCAGGACGCGGGAAATACCACCACCTTGGCCCATTACTTGAAACTATTGGAGAGCGCTTATATCGTCAGCGGCTTGGAGTCCTATCGAAGCGGGAAGGCTGCCAAGAGGGGCAGCAGTCCCAAGCTTATTCTTTGGAATAACGCCCTGGTCTCGGCCCACCGGGCCATGTCATTTGCCCAGGCCAAGCAGGATGGGAAGGCCTGGGGCCGATTGGTGGAAAACGCGGCGGGAGCCCACCTTTTGAACCACTTGAACCGGTCGTTCGGGGAGGTGTTTTATTGGCGGGACCGTGACAAGGAAGTGGATTTCGTGGTGAGGACCGCGGCAAGAACTTGGGCCTTGGAAGTGAAAACCGGCAAGAGCGTCCCGGGCGCGGGGCTGGAGGCTTTCCTCAAGAAGAACCCCAAGGCAAAAGTGTTAAGTATTGGGACCGGCGGTATGGATCTAGCGGATTTTTTCCAGTCCAATCCAACTCAATTATTAGGGTGAGGTACCTGTCTTTTAGGGCGGGCTTTTCCTTATTCCCCCTCCTGGATATCTCCAAGGCCCGGGCCTGGTTTCCCGCCCACATTTCCGCCGGAAAGCTGGGTCTCTGTGCCGATCTTCCATAAAAGGATTATCGAGATCGGTACTATGCCGCATTCATTACTAGTTTTATAAATAGCGGTATGTGTCCCTATGGTAAATTTGGTTTTCAGTGAAAAAGGAGCTTTCCATGGCTGCCCAAAAGAAAAAGATGGCCCTCTTGGCTGTAAGCTAAGAGGCAGGGGCCAACTACCCTATGAAGTGGGCATAACTACTCATTTCTCGGTATGTGACCTCAAGCCAGGGGGAAGGCTTTTTCCAACTGATAGACTTATTGGAAAATATTATCCATCTCTTCGTTTAAACATTGAATACATTTATCGGAATCATACTTAGCTCGGAAAATCCTGCACTTTTTACAAAGTGGGATAGGTAGCCACTTTCCTTCTTCTACTTGATTAGAAATCCCTTCTTGATCGTAAAAAGCAAAATGTGGACCCTTCTCGCTTTTTCCTTCCAAATCATAAAGAACAGCGGACTCTCGGGCCTCAGGAATATCCCCCGTCAAACCGGAACCTGGGATCAACCCAAGTGGTTTATTACACACGGCATTGTAGCTATTGTGTTCCTGCGAGTAATAAACTGAATCAACATTACCACTGGCCATGTATTCAAAAATTGCTTGTGGACTCAGGCCTGCAGAAATATAAGATTTATTTGGATTTTCTTTTTGGTGTTCTTCAGTCAAACCAAAATTGGTCATTCGATCCGAAATACAAAAAGAACATTCAGGAAAAGAAGAGATACTCAAATAATAAGTATTTCCACATATCGGGCATTCAAGATTATAATTATTTTCCATTTTAATTTCCGAAAAGATTTCCTTGCACTTTGGGTTTTGCGGAAAAACTCCAACAACCAAATAGGGATTCGGCGCTTTTTTGAAATGATATTCCTTAGTTGTTCCAAGGAACAAGTGAATATCTTTCGTTAAAACAAAATCATCCCAATATTTCTTTTTTACTAACTCACACGTTGCATTTTCATCCTTAGTAGTTTTAAAACAATTCCAATATAAAGCCCCGATTTCCCAATCCTCAATCATCAAACGGCTTTTTTCACCGGCTTCATCCTCAAATTCGTAAAAAAACTTATAAGGAATTTTCTTAACGACTTTAAACGGATCTTGAAGACCCGTGAAAATATCTAGTTGTTTTCGAACGTCTTCCAAGGCGGCTATTTTGTCCGGGTCCCAATCCCGGTCTTCCTCGGGTTCCCATTGGAATTTTATGAATCTTTTTGGTTTAAAAACCACGAGAGAAAATTTATTCGCATGGGCTCCATCAATGATTGCTTTTTTAGAAGTTTGGATATTTTTCAATACTAATCTACGCCGGGCTTCCCAAACGCCATCTTTATCGGTCGGGACCTCTTCTTGCACTTCGAGGGTATTTAGGTCAACTATACGAAAACTTTCAGGCCTATCGTCTTTTTGACTTTTCTCGATATCCGCAGATATCCAATGGTATTTTTGATATTGTTTTTCGATATCGATTTTTCGGAAAGGAACGGGATATATGCGAATCCAACTTCCATCTTCAAGGAAACCAGCGGTACAAACCAGCTCTTGGTATTTCGCGGATAAAACAGGGTAGGTTTTGACGGTAATTAATATTCGCTTGCGAATCATTAAAGGTGGCGAACCTCGAACTTGTTTTTTGACCGGCTTTCAATTGCCGCGGCCAAATGCGAACGGTGGCAAAAGCGTGGATTGGCTTCAAAGCAAGTCAAAGCAATCCGCCCATAAGATTTAAGCAATTCCAAGACTTCTTCCTGTTGTTTCGTAGCCGAGGGAAGTATTTCTTGGTCATACATCCCAAATAAACGGTCATAGTCATCTTTAGAAAGGAGGTTCTTTCTCATCTCTCCATCGATTCCCAATTCTGGGATATGTTTATATTTGATGTGAACACCATCACAGGTTTTTTCCAAAGTTTTGCGGGAGAAGCCATATTTCATGCTTATCGGATTTTTGCGGACATCGCAAAGTAATTTCACCCCTTCGTTTATCAAGCGATTTAAATAACTTTCCAGGGATATCCCCTCATATCCAGTTGTGAATAAAACCGTTCCATGGGGATTCGGGCGGGCTGTTTCCCTAAAAATCATTTCATGGTCATTTAAGTATTCGCGTGCGATTTCGCTATTAATTGAATAGTAAGGATGTTGCGAATAGGTCCAATAAATTAATTTATCTTTAGTCCAGCTTCCGAACTCATGTACGACGGCCAGAAGGCTTGATTTGTCGGTATCCTCCAATTGCTCTATCCAATTTTCCCCACTAACCATTTTCCAGACATTATTCATGTCTTTCAAAAAGCCATGACGTTCTAAGACTTTTAATTCCGCATTCGCTTGAAAGGAATAACAACCAAAACGGTAGGGAATAAAATCAAAACTTTTGGAACGTTGTCTTTCGGTTAGGAGAAAAAGGATCTTTTGAAAGCTGACGGAATCGATTCTGCGGTCTAAAGCCTGTAATAAAGATAATAAGATTTTTCTGCGGTATAACAAGAATGACCTCTTCCTTATTTATAGCGTTATCTTATCAAAAAACCAAGCTCGCGAGCGGGGTGACTTTACAGAAAGGGAAAACAGCGGTACATTTTCCGGCTTTGCCTAAATAAAGGAAATCGAGGTAAAGGGAAATGAGCCGCTCCAGACGGCATACATCAATACGCGGAATATGCTGCGCGGATTCCGAGAAATGGGATAAGCGATTAGCCAACAGGGCCCTTCGCCGCCACAATAAAATCCGGGTCAACAAGATGGACGAGGACACTTTGCCTCTTGTAATGAACCTGGTAATGACAACGTGGCAAATGGCAAAGGACGGGAAGACTTATTTCGATCCTAGAAAAGAACCTAAATCGATGAGAAAGTAGGTTTAGGATGTTTTCGGACAACTTGGCAAGTTAGAAGGGAAGCGGTAAGTTGATATCTGTAGGTTCCCAAGTGGCAAACTTCCAGGGACGCCGATGTTCCCGGATGGCCCGGAAGAACGAAAATTCCACTCCGGGACGCGACAAACCGCTCAATCTTTATTTGCTTTCAGCTTCTTTGGCATGAACCCAATAATCCCCGGGTTGGAGCACTTTCGCCAAAAAAGATTCCCGGTATTCCTTGCAAAACAGGAAGCAATCGGGACAATCTAAAATATGCTGGTCAATGAATTCCATTTGAGCGGCGGAGAGTTTGCTTTGAAGGTAAGAACCGTAATTTTGATGAATTTCACGGCAATCCATAAAATCCCCTAAATCCGTTCCAATCCGGATACCAGTCGTGATTCATCACTGAGTGACGTGTTCTCCCCGCGATCAGGCCCACCCTGAATAGGCTTTGTTTTAAAGCCCCACGAAGAGTTTGTTGATAGCGCAGCCCAAGGCCTTTTGTATTTTTACGATATTTTTAAGCGTGATGCTTCTTTCACCGCGTTCCACGAAACCGATGAAATTGCCGGCCAAATCCGCTTTATCGCCCAAATTTATCTGGGACCAACCCTTCATTTTGCGGATTTTGCGGACGTTCGCCCCGAATGTCTCAATGGTTTGCTGGTCGGATTTTTTCATTCCTATAATCCTTTTTTTAATATTTCGCCCATTCGGGTTTTCATCGGCCAATAACCCGAATCCCTGGCGGCCGGTATGTAATCGTTTACTTACTTAGTAAAAGATACCGCAAGCCGCGAATAGGTCAAGTTAATAACTGCTTACCGAAATATTTTCAGGTACGCTAAAATGGATTCGTATAAAACCCCGCCGGTATTTACAAAAGGAGTCTATCTATGCCGAGGACGAAAAGGGCCGGAGCGCCCCCCAAAAAAACGCTTTCGAGAAGCCAGGAACCAGCCTTCAGGAAAAGATCCAGGAAAAACACAATCCAAACCCTTTTGGACGCGGCCCTGAGAGTATTTTCCAAGTACGGTTACGACGCCGCGACCACCAGGCTCATCGCCAGGGAATCAGGCGTCAACGAATCCCTCATCCACCGGTACTTCAAAAGCAAGGAAGGCCTCTTGCGGTCACTCATCGATTCTTTTTACGAAAAGGAACTGGCCGGCGGGTTCCGGGCCCAATATCCCGGAGGGGATTCTTTTTTGCGCGAAATCCTGAATTACTGTTCTTTCCGGCTCGATTTGTTCGTAAAGCACAGGAGTTTTTTCAAAGTGATCATTTACAGGGCCCTGGTTGACCCGAAACTCATGGAAAACATCAACAGGTTAACAGCCGGGTCCAATAAAATTTTATTGGACCGTTTGGCAGAGTTTCAACGGCGCGGAATGATCAGACCCGAAGTCAACCTGCCGATCAGCGCCTACGCCATCAACATGTTGACTTTTTCCACCTGCATGCTGGGCCACGTGGTTTTGGGTTATGACCGGGCGAAAATACTCAAAAATTTCGAGGTTCTCGCCAAGGATTACGCGGCGGGTTTAAGCGCCAACCACTTCAAGCCTATGGCATAATTCGCGGTTCGTTTGCCAGCCTTCCATAAAGCCGATAGTGAGGCTGGTATCGTATCGATTACAATTAATTGTTTAATAACGAAAACCGGCGCAATGAAAGCTCAATTGATTAAGGCATTAAATAAGGCTTATTAATACTTGGGTTGCTTCCTCATTGTCGTTCGCCTATTCGGCGAACATTCGTCGCAATGACATATCAATCATAATTTAGAAAAGGAATTTCATGGGGCTGGGCGGAAGCATACTTCTCATTCTCATCGGCATCGTCATCGGCTATATCCTCGTGACCGAAATACCCTGGCGGAAAAAGAGGACGTCTCCGCCCCAAGGTTACGAGGGGATGCCCAAAGTTTCCGTGGTCCTGGTGCCGGCTCCGGAGGGAATGGTGCAGGCCCTGACCCCGCCCTGGCAGGCGGAAGTCACGGATAAGTTGAAAGAGGAAGGCTTTTCCCTGATGGGGGACTATTCCTATCCGGCCCTGAACTTCTTCTGGGCCAGGACCTTCATCTCCCCGGACAAGAAATCCGTCTTGCTCCTGGTCAACTGGGTGGAAGGCAAGGAAGGCGGGAAGGTGATTATTCCCAATTTGGAAATCTATTCCTTTACAGGCAATTCATTCCTCCTGACAGCCTGTTCCCAGGATGGGGCAGCCCGGCTCCTGACCGGGGCCAACCGGCCCCCGGAAGGTTCCTTATCCCTCCACCTCAAGGCTGTTTTCGCCGAAAGCTCGATACGCCCCATTATGCAAGAGCACCAGAAACGCCTGGTGGAATGGGAGTCCCGGGGTCTTACGGCGCGCGAACTCAACCGAACCAACGTTTTACCGAGCCTCTCGAAGGCGTTTTCCTGAAAGAGGCCCCGGCGGCCCCTTTTTTCAGCAGCCTACTGGCGGTGAATTTTCCATTTGTGGTATCTTTTAAAGCGCTTGCTAGGAACCCACGATAAGGAATGAGAAAGATGGCCCAGAAGTCAGGTTGGCTTGAAAAATACGGCAAGGGCATGATGCAGTCGATGGTGGAAGTGAAATACCAACGAGTGAAGCCCAAGAAGACCCCGAGAAAAAAATCCTGGAAATCCGGCGGGTTCGACCTGCCTAATGCGGATTTGTATTACGTGCTCAACAAGAACTCCTCCTACGGGGACCTTCACCTGACGGGTGACAGCATTTTTTCCAAAAATGAAATCATTGAAATCGAGATGTTCGCGGCCAAGCACCGCACTACCTTCCGGGTTTTGTCGAAAATAAAGAAGGTCGAGTCTTTCATGGAGTTGAAGAGGGTCCTATTCAGGGGAGAGGTTCACTTCGCGGCCATCAACAAAAAGGACTTCGAGAGGCTCCAAGCCTTGGAGGCCAAGAGGATCGAGGAAGATGCCCGTATGGCCCAACGGTTCAAAGCCGCGGGGGGAACCCCCTCCCAAAACAGCGGGGGCATCAAGCTGACTTTTAAAAAAGGGTAAAAAAACCTTAAACTCACCACATGCCGACTTTCATATAAACATTTAAAGATATCGGTATAGTGACGATTAACATTTATTAATTATTGGAAATCGGTACAGGGACTCAGAGACACAGCTCACCGCAGAATGGAATCGTGATCCCTCACTTCTCTCGGGATGGGCTCCACAAACGCGGTGACAGCTCAGAATATTAATCAAAAACATCAAAGTTGATTGATGCCTACATCCAAGTATACTAGCGTATGCTATGAGACGCATTATCGCCCATGTGGATATGGACTCCTTTTTCGTGTCCTGCGAGAGGCTGGTGGACCCGTCCTTGAACGGGAAACCCGTTATCGTCGGGGGGAACAAGGGGGAAAGAGGGGTCGTGGCCTCGGCCTCCTACGAGGCCCGCAAGTTCGGGATCAAGTCCGGCATGCCTCTTTTAACCGCGGGGAAACTCTGCCCCCAAGCCATGTTCGTGCGGGGGAAGCATAAGCTCTACTCGAAATATTCCCGAAAAGTTTACGCGCTCCTGAAACGCCTCGCGCCGGTGGTGGAGTACGCCTCCATCGACGAGTTTTACCTCGACTTCACGGGATGCGAGGCCCTTTACGGGAACGACCTGGAGGCCATGGCCCGTAAGGTCAAGGAAAGCATCCTTTCCAGGACGGGCCTTCACTGCACTGTGGCTTTCGCCAGCAACAAATACGTGGCCAAGATCGCGGGGAAGACGGTCAAGCCCTCCTCGGGCTCCAAGACGGGAATCATCCTTGTGCCGGACGGGGAGGAGCAAAAGTTCCTGGGGGCCCTCCCCATCGAGAGGCTCCACGGTGTCGGTGATAAAACCCTTCCCCGCCTCAAGGCCATGCGAATCGAGAAGATCGGGGATATCCTGTCGATTCCCATGGACCGGCTGGATAAGGCCCTCGGGCCCTCGGCGGGGGAATGGCTTTACAACGCGGCCAGGGGCATCGACGACTCCCAAGTGGAGACTTTCCACACAGCTAAAAGCGTCGGAAACGAGACTACGTTCGAGAAGGACACGAATGACCCGGATACCCTGCGGCGAACCCTGGCTTGGCTTTCCGAAAAAAGCTGTTACCGCCTCAGGCGCCTGGGCAAAAAGGCCCGCACCGTGACGCTCAAGCTCCGCTACGACGATTTCCAGACCCTGACCCGGGCCAGGAGCTTTCCCGCCACCGACGATGACGCGGAGGTCATGAAGGCCGCTTACGGCCTATTCCAGGAATGCGGAACCGGGAAAAGGAAGATCCGTTTGTTGGGAGTGACCCTTTCCAAACTGGAGAAAGAAAGCGGGGGAGGGGACTGGCTTTTTCCTGAGATGAACAACTTGAAAAAAGAAGCCCTTTTTAAAAGCGTGGATTCCATCAAGAGAAAATATGGCCTCCATAAATTGGAGAGAGCCGCCTCGATGGAGCCTCATGAAGAAAACGCCGGAGGGAAAACTAAGGGAGGCTGGGACGGGAGGGAAGGCCCCTCAAGCTTTGAAAAGCCGAAGACGAGGTAAATAAAATGAAAAAGCCCGGTTTAATGTTTTGAAACCGGGAAATTCAGCGGGATTAGAAAATCAGGTATTGATTAATGAATCTCGGAAGTCGAGGCGGGTTTTGGTTTTGAGGCGAATTTCAAGGTGGCGGTTTTCTCCCTCAGCTTTTCGGCGTCCGCTGAAATTTGGCGTTTCGCGATTTCCTTCTGAAGGGACTCCAGCAGGTCCTTCACGTTCCCCTGGACAATACCAGTGGAAATAAATGCCGGAGCCGAGAAATTCTGCTTGGCGTCCAGGGTATAAATGACCTCCAAACCATGTCCCGAAGTGGCCGGAACAATATTCCAATTACCCTGGTAAAAGTTGAAATCGGTATGACTGTTATCCGTGAAGAATATGGATTGATAGGGTGTTTCGTGGACATCCAGCAGGAGATGGACCCTTTTGGAGAAGAAAAGGAACCCTCCCTCGCCTTCCTGGCGAAGGACATAATTGCCCCTGCCGCCGCCCTCAACCTTGCTGATCTTCATGCTATGGACGAATTGGGGAATATGGTCATAGTCCGTCAAGACGTCCCAGACGGTCTTGTTTTCCGCGTCAGTGAAAAATGACGCTTCCACCGAGTAATGCCCCCAGCTTTCGTTAAAAGCCATGGAGATATCATCGGCAGAGTAGCCTACGCCCCGGGAGAGAACCGCGGCGCAGGCTGCTGCCAATAAAGCCCTGAGGAGAAGTTTAAAGCTGAATTTTATCCCCATGGGCAACCTCTTCTTTACTTAACTATTGGCTGAAAAAGTCCCTGAGGGAACTTTTTCAGCTGACAACTTTTATGGTAACCCCACGATTCAACAGCGCTCATAGGGAAGAGCCCCTATGTACCCGCAAACCAAAGACTGCGGAATCTTTGGGGTCACAGGCTGCTTTGTGGGCCCATTCCCACTTTTGGCAGCCTGTTAAAACTGGAACTGGAACATCATCCGGCCGACCGGCACCAGGATGTCCCGGTAATTGGCAAGATTGATCCCGGAGTTCGCCGAGCCCGGCATTTCCGCGATGAGGTAGGTTCCGTCGTCGCTCCTGACCGCCGGGGTGTCGATCATGAACATGGTCTCCGCCACCAGCTTGCAGTCGTTGTTCATGTGCCAGGTGATGGACGGGAATGTGAGCTCATAGATCGGACTGCTATCCATGAAGACCGGCGCGAAAAGCGTGGCTGCCGCCGATCCATTCGGGTGCCGGGTGACGTAGGTGCCTACCATTCCCACATCCGGAATCACCACCGCGAAACGGCCCGCGAATTCCCAGGGCTTGTCCCCGATGGAAGCCATAAACTCGCCGCCGCCGATGTTCAAGGCGTATTGCTTTCCGGGGACCTCAGGCTTGCCCAGGATGGAAACGGGTGTCTCGTAGTTCGTCGGGTTTGGAACGGTCGCGTTGTAGTGACCGATCATGGCCTGCCCCTGCATGGTGAAGGTGGTATCAGCCACCGGCATACGGTATTGGAAATCCAACCCGGCCTGGTAGTAAAGGGCGCTGACCGGCGCGACTCCCGCCGCCGAAAGGTAGGGGTTGAACACCGAGGAAATCAGCACGTTGCCGTACTGGCTGTTGGCGTTGAAGGTGGAAAGGTATCCGCCGCCCAATCCCAGGTCCTCGCTATGGCCCGCGTTGCTATCAGCGGCCAAATAACCGGTGGCATGGATGGCGAACTGGCTTTTCTTGGGTTTCTCAAAGCCGGTTTGCTTGGGGTGGAAAGGATCGTCCTGGATTTCGTCATACCCGATCCTGAGAAACATCGGGGTGGGAAAGTTCAAGACTTCCGGCAAATAACGCTGAATCACATCCGGCCCGCCTTGCACCATTCCGGCCTGGCCTTCCAGGTTTCCTAGGTGTCCGTAAAGGGCAATTCCGGTGTCATAACCCTGGTTGAAGAAAAGGTTGAAGATGGGGGACTTTTCCGTGAAAAGCTGGTTGCCCTCATAGTCGGCGCTTTCCAGGTTTCCCGGCACCTTGAACTGTCCGACTTTTACCGTCACCATGTCGGGGATCAGGGGAATATCCGCACTGGCGTCCAGCAGGTTCAACTGGTTGTTACTGCTGTTGATGGCTTCCCCGCCGAAGGCCACCTCGAAGTTCCATTTGTAGCCCTGGTAGTTTCCGCTGGTGAAGAGCCTATCCTCCTCATCCCACAGAAATACCCGGACATGCTCTCTTATCAGGTCGGTGGTCACCAATTCCAGGTCGCCCGTCAGTTGGAGCCGGCCCCCAAACGACAAATCAAGATCGTCGTTCTTGAATAACTCGGCCGCCCTCAAACTGGGCGTGAAGCTCAGCAGAAAGGCCGCCGCCATCAAGACTTTCTGAAAATTTTTCATTTCCAACTCCTCCGTTTAATTTGTGCTGCCCTTTGGGTCCCATGGGATCCTCCGGCTCCCCCGGAGTCCTCATTCTCACCAGCCTTATGACCGGCCCAAAGTTCCTTCAATAAACCGGGTCCTCAGGGAGGACCCGGATCATCTCTCCCCTTTATTCCTTCGCCGACGGGGCGAAAGTCACGTCGTAATGGATCTCGATCTCGTCCGTGCAAACAATGGAGGCGATCAGCAGGCTGATTTTCGGGGGGGTGATTTTGTAATCGGTCATTTTCAATTTCTGCACGCCCTTGATGCGAACCTGTCCGTCCTTGACCTGGATCTCCGCGTTTAAAGTGACGGGCTGAGAAGCGCCGGCGACGGACAAGTCGCCCTGGGCGGTCATGAAGTAAGAAGCCGCGTCCTTGCCTTCCGTTACGGACTCAGTCTTCAAGACGAATTTGATGAGGGGATTGCCGGCGGCTAACAGGCTCTTGTAGGCGTTGCTATCCAATCCGCTTTCCTTCGATTTGAGGAAGGTGACAGGAACATCCAGTTCCATGGTTTTCACGTTTCCCGCCTTCAGAGCATTGAGAAGGCCGCCTTCGGCTTTCAATGATTTTGAGGATGCCATTAATACCGCTGAGCCCCGGAGGGACTTCGCTCCCATTTCATATTTATGGAGCGTGGAATCCCCCGCCAGGTAGAGCGCGCTTCCGGATTGGAGGGTGAGCAGGGAGTTTCCCTCGGGGGCGGAAATTTCCGGGATGGCCCCCACGATCGTCGCGGGCCGTTCGGTAATGGGAACGACGTTGTTGGAGGTCAACTGGTTCCCGAGGGTATTCCCGGTGGAATCCGCCCGGATTACACCCACTGCCCCCGCGGAAAGAATCAAGCTTGCTACCGCCCATTTTAGTTTCATGAAAGACTCCTTGAGTTAAGTTGAGGCTTCGGCCAATAGGGTTTCGGTTTGCCGAGAGTGATTCCACGGGAACCCCCTGCCGTTAACCTTTCTGTAACCTTCTTTTAAATTAAGAATAAGAAGTTTTATGTGATTTGGATCACAGAACCAAGTTTTCGAAGTTTACTTTTGTTATATTGGTAACTAAAGGTAACCATAAAAATATAATTTGTTAAAAGAACCATTTGAAATTAAGGGAAAAAATCGATC
Source organism: candidate division FCPU426 bacterium (assembly GCA_963796105.1). Classification (GTDB taxonomy): domain Bacteria; phylum Oederibacteriota; class Muellerivitia; order Muellerivitales; family Muellerivitaceae; genus CAWCKJ01. Next base: position 412,403 of record CAWCKJ010000004.1, on the reverse strand, counting down.
GTTTTTGGAAAGTTTTTATAAGCCGGGAGATTTGGTTTCTACTGGGTAACTGAAAAATCGGGCCGCGGGTTTGATGAAGGAATAATTCGGGGGGCTGATTAATATGATTTATGTCATGTTAATTCGCGAGTCACTGATAGTTTGTAAAGCAATTAATCTTGATTAATTCTTGAATGGAAAAGTATGAGGCGGGGAGGGACAAAGAGGGTGTATGCGAAAAAAACGCGGAATATAAAAAACTTAAATCGAATTCTATTCTTGGCGGAACGTGTTCCTTGGCCCAGGTTTTTCCTTCTTTGGATTTTAGCCATACTCATGGGCGCCAATCTCCTTTGGCCGCATTATGGGTTGTCCGAAAAAATGATCTTCCCATTGACCGGATTGGCCTTGGGAGCTGGCTTGGCCCTTCTCTGGGGAACAAGCAGGTTGAAATGGATGAAAGCCCATTGTTCCTGGTGCGGGTCCAGGGTCAACCATCCAAGCTCAAAATATGACAAACAAACCGGCAATTGGATTATGATTTACCATTGTCAGGTTTGCGGTTGCGCGACGGAAAAGAATCCATCATCACCGGAGGGGTAAATTGAGTAAAGAAATGACCTCGCTAGATCCGAACCCGCCTTTTTCGAGGTTCATATTGTGGGAGATCATAGGGATCGTAGGGTTCTTTCATATTCTCCAATACGCTCCCGCGAACGAAGTAACCCCTCTCTTCTTTTTGACAAACGCGGTTGTTTTTGTGGCCCTCTATCCGGTTTTATATTTCTACAATCAATTAAAGATTCCGTTGGTGTTGAAATTCTTGATCTCCCCCTTGAGCATCGCCTTACGGGTGGTATTGCTGATTTCCTGCTACTGTTGGGTGGCTTACGTCCTTTACGTTACAGGTTATGCCCTGGGTTTGGCCTCCTGTTATCTTGTATTCAAGCAGGATTTCATGTTCCTGGGGCCCGTTTTCGTCCTAGTCTATTTTGTCCTGGTCGAGCACCTTTGGGGTGTGGGCGGGGACAACGTGACCTTTTGGAGATCCGTTGGAATGATTTCCGACGCGGTCAGCGGCAGTTTCGGGGGTTATTGGCTGGGCCGCACCCTCAACACCAAGTGGGGAATGTTTTTCGGAAATGATGAGATCCGCTGCCTGATCTGGATGGTCTTCATCCTCCTGGGGATCGCGGTGGTGATTTGGTTCAGCAATAAGACAAGAAAAGGCTAAAGGGAGGGTTTTCATGGCCGGGAAAAATCCCAAAGCAAACCGGTCGGTGGTTCGATTCCTTGTATTCGAAGGGCTTTCTCTCGCTGGTTTTATCCTCCTTCGGTTTCATCCCATCGCGGACGCTCTGTGGGAAAAGAACTTTTTTTACGGCGATCTCTTTTGGCTGGCTGGATATCCGATTCTATACGCCTACCGATGGAAAGGCACCGGCGGTTTCCTGGGAATCGTCCTATGGCCTTTGGGTTTTGTCCTCAATTGGGGCCTGGGCGTCTCGGCTTATTTCTGGGCCGCCTATATCCTGCTCATGACCGGAAGCCCTTATTATTACGCCTTGATCCACCATGAGATCATCCTGGGAGTTTTGTTCGCTTTCATTTATTTCCCCGTTCTCCAACCCATCCTGGGCATCAGCCAGCGCTTCCATTCCTGGGGGGAGCTGTTCTGGATCCTCTTTTATTCCGGCTTAGGCGGATTTCTTTGTTTTCTCCTGGGAAGGTTCATTAACGATAAGTTCGGCGCGTCCCTAGGGAGCGACAACACGAGGTTTTTAATCTGGCTGGGCCTGATCCTGTTGGGAGGGGCATCCGGCGCAATGGTGGCCCAGCGGCGGGGAAAAGGTGACTAATCACCTCTGGTAACCACCATAGGCCTGTCCAACTGAGGCGATGAGGCCGGGATGGGAGGATGGGGAATGGTTCTCCTTGACGGAACCGGGCTTCCAGGCGTACCTTTAATGCATGGGCAAATTCTTCTTACATATATATAGAACGTTCCTTGCGGCAGGGGTCGTGTTGGCTTTAATGCCTTGCCCCCTTTGCTCGGCGAACCCGATGATTCAAAACCAGGTTCCAGCATGCTGTTCCCATTCCAAGACGGGAAAGATAGGCTGTTGCCATTCGAAAAAAACCCACAGCTTGGCTTGCCAAACCATGAACCAATCGGCGGTTCAAACCGGTTCCGTTAACCCGAATATCGCGACAACGGTTCAAATCCGGTCGGCTTTCGCGGTTGTTCCGGTAAGGCTGGCCGTTGTTCCTAAAGCCGTTCCTGTTTTCGATACTTCTCCCCCAGGGTTGTCCATTCTTCGAATCTGATTCACTCCTTTTTGCTTTTCCATTCCAGGGATGATTGCGTCCACTGGAAGGAATAAATCGCGCGCATTACGCCGATTTGAAAGGAGTGAGTATCATGAAAATCCCGAATTTAATCATTTTAAGCGCCATACTAGGCGGGTGGCTTACCGGCCATTGCCTTGCCCAGGAAGCGTCATCCCAATCCACAACCGTGGCTTTGACCCTGCAGAAAGCGGAAGAGTTGGCATTGGCGGGGAATCCGCACATCCACGCGGCGGACGACAGGGCCAACGCGGCGGAGAAAAAAATCCTTCCATCCCTTTTTCCATCCGATCCCATGCTGATGGTCGACACGACCAACCCGGGAATGGAACAGTGGATGGTGGAGGAAAAGCTGGGATTTCCCGGCAAGGGGATCGCCCAGGCGGACGTGTATGGAGCCGAGGCCAAGAAAGCCAAGGCGATGGCTTCCGACGAGAGACGTTCCATCACCCTGCAAGCCCGGCAGGCCTATTGGGAGTTCTATTACCGCACGAAGGTGTTCGGCATACTCCAGGAGGCCGAGAAAAGCTGGAAGGGACTGAGCCAGGTCCTGGAATCCAAGGAACTCAGCGGCCAGTGGCTGTCGGTGAAAACCGTCCGCGCGCAGATGGAAACGGCCAAGGCGGTGAACGGACTTATCACCAACAGCCGGGCCCTCAAGGTATCCCAATTCAACTTGAACCACCTGTTCAGCCTGCCCCATGGGACCCTCTATACTTTGGGAGAAGCGCCTCCGCTTCCCGCTTTCACGGGCAAGGAAGAGGATTACGTTCGGAAGGCCCTGGAACAGAACTCGGAAATCACGGTTTACCAAAGGGCCATTGAGGCCCAGCAGGCGCGCAGAAACCTGGCGGGGATGGATTATCTGCCCGATTTCGACGTCTGGCTTTCGGGCGTGAGGGACCCCAACGGCGGTTTCTCCGATTACGGGTACAGGGTGGGGGTGAGCATCCCGCTCTTTTTCTTAGCCAAGCAGGCTCCGGCGGCCGGAGCCGCTTCCGATGAATTGTCCGCGGCCCGGTATGACCTTAAGGGAAAGCAAAACGAGGTCATCCACATGGCGGAGGACGCCTACGTCAATGCCGAGTCAGCCTGGCGAATCCTCGGGCTTTACGAGCGAGGGGGCCTCCTCAAACAGACCCAAAGGGCCTGGGAAGCCACGCAACTGGCCTATCGCAACGAAGAGATGCCTCTTCCGGAGTTCATCGAGACTTACAACACTTACCTCGAGACCGTGACCAATTATTACGAGGCCCAAGCCGATTACGGGAAAGCCCTGGCCGAGCTGGATTATGAAGTGGGAGATTTGAAAGGAGACGAAAATGGAAAGCCCTAATCTGAAATCGGGAAAAGGCACCAAGGTTTTGTTCTGGCTATTGTTACTTATCGTCATCGTGGGAGGCGCCATCGGTGTAACGGCCTATTACAACGGCAGGCACCCCGGCCAGGCCCAGGCAAAAAAAACCATTTATACCTGCGCCATGCATCCCCAAATCCGCCGGGAAAAACCCGGGGATTGCCCCATTTGCGGAATGACCCTGATTCCCTTGGATGGGGGGACGCCGTCGGCCGCCACGCCGGCGAAAGAAAAGAAGGTCAAATATTGGGCCGACGCCATGAACCCCGGATTTAAAAGCGACAAGCCGGGTAAGGCGCCGGACGGCATGGACCTGGTGCCGGTTTATGAGGAAGAATCCGTGGCAGAGGAAGGGGCCCCCGAAGCGCTTCAGGGCCTGGCTGCGGTCAAAATCAGCCCTTACAAACAACAGTTGATAGGGGTGAGATTCGCGACGGTCCAAAAGGCGCCCATTACCCGCGTCATCCACACGGGCGGGCGTTTCGCGGGAGGGGAAGGGGATTTCGCGGCCCTGGCTGGGAATTTCGCGGCGAGGAATTCCCTTCAATCCTCAGACCGGTACGTCGTGGCCGACGTGTATGCCTTGGACTTGCCATTCGTAAAAGATGGGCAGAAGGCCGTGGTGACTTCCTTAAGCGGATCGGGTGAAAGAATAGAAGGAAAGATCACCCACATTTACCCCTACGATGAGACCCAATCGCGTGTGACGAGGGTGCGGGTGGCGCTGGACAAGCCCATGAAGGCCGGTCTTTTCGCCGATGTGGATATCGAGGCAACCACGGGACCCCTTTTAAGCGTGCCCCAATCCGCGGTCATGGATACGGGGACCCACCGTTACGTGTTCCTGCAAACAGAACCGGGAATTTTCACCCCCCGGGAAATAACCGTGGGTTACCAGGGAAGCGGGTGGTGGGAAGTAACCTCGGGACTGAAAGAGGGACAGAAAGTCGTGGACGGGGCTAATTTCCTTATCGACGCGGATTCGAAACTCACAGCGGCTTTCGCGGGGGAAAAATAAAACATGAACCACATAGACTCAGAGACCCAGTTTAAAAACTCAATAAATCTTCCCATTTTTCAAATGGGAGGAACGGCGCTGAAGAAAAAGGCGATTTTTATTAAGGCGTATAATTTCTCCAGGATGATTTTAAAAGCTGTCTTCGAAAACATTAGAATTGTTTTTAATTTAGATTTGTCCCTGTCCCACATCTCTATATTACAGATAGGGAAATGTGGGATTATATCGACCACCTTGATAGCTTTAGGGAAGGTTGGCATGGGTCCCTGTGGTAAGAGAGGTGTTTTGTGATTGCTAAAATTATCGAGTGGTGCGGTAGGAACAAATTCATTGTTTCGCTGGGAATGCTGGCCGTTATTTTTTGGGGAATCTGGGCCATGAAGAATATTCCCCTGGACGCGATCCCCGATATCTCCGACACCCAGGTCGTCGTGTACGCCAAGTGGATGAAAAGCCCGGACATTTTGGAAGACCAAGTGGCTTATCCCATCGTCAGGGCTTTGCTGGGGGCCCCCAAAGTCAAAAGCATCCGGGCCTTTTCGGATTTCGGATACACCTATGTTTACATCATTTTCCAGGACGGCACGGATGTTTACTGGGCTAGGAGCCGGGTCCTGGAGTACCTGTCGAAGGTGCAAGGAACCCTGCCGGAAGGCGTGAAGTTGGAAATGGGCCCTGATGCCACGGGAGTGGGGTGGGTGTATCAGTACGCCCTGGTGGACAGGAGCGGTAAACACACCCTTTCGGAACTGAAAAGCTACCAGGATTGGAACCTGAGATACCAGCTCCAAAGCCTGCCGGGAGTGGCCGAAGTCGCCTCGGTTGGCGGCATGACCAAGCAATACCAGGTGGACGTGAATCCCAACACCCTGGCATCCTACGACCTAACGTTCGGACAGGTCTTGGACGCCGTACGCAACTCCAACCGGGACGTAGGCGGCAGACTTTTGGAAATCAACGGCACGGAGTACATGATCCGGGGCCTGGGTTACTTGAAGGGCGTGGAGGACCTAGAAAAGGTGGCTGTAGGACGGGACAAGCAGGGGACCCCCATTCTCCTGAGGGATATCGCCCGGATTCAAACGGGGCCGGAAGTCCGGAGGGGCGTAGCGGAACTCGACGGCCAGGGTGAAGTGGTGGGCGGCATTGTGACGGCCCGCTACGGGGAGAACGCGCTCCAGGTTATTGAACGGGTAAAACAAAAAATCGAGGAAATCAAGCCGTCCCTGCCCGGGGGTGTGGAGATCGTGCCGGTTTACGACCGCTCAGAACTCATCAACAAATCCATTGATACCCTTACACACGAACTTATCAAGCTGGCCATCGCGGTCTCGGTGGTGTGCCTCATATTCCTTTGGCACTTGCCCAGCGCCCTGGTCATCATCCTGACCCTGCCCTTAGCCATCCTGATGTCGTTCGTCTGCATGAAATACCTGGGGGTCTCCTCAAACATCATGAGCCTGGGGGGCATCGCCATCGCCATCGGGGCCATGGTGGACGCTTCCATCATCATGGTGGAGAACGCCTGCAAGAGGCTGGAGGAATGGGAAAAAAGCGGTGAAAAAGAGGACCGAACCGAGGTGATTCTCCATGCCGCCAAGGAAGTGGGGCCGTCCCTTTTCAACACCCTGCTGGTCATCACGGTGGGGTTTCTCCCGGTCTTCGCGCTCCAGGGACAGGAAGGCCGTTTGTTTTCGCCATTGGCTTATACCAAGACCCTTTCCATGTTTTTCGCGGCGTTTCTCGCCATCACGGTGACGCCTTTCTTGATGGTGATATTCCTCAAAGGAAAAATATTAACCGAGGAAGAACATCCCCTGAACCGGTTCCTGGACCGCCTTTACAGCCGCCCAGCCAAGTGGGTTTTGGAAAACAGGATAAAGATGATTCTCGCGGCACTCGGGCTGGTCCTGATCACCCTCGTCCCTTTTTCAAGATTGGGGAGCGAGTTCATGCCGCCCCTTTGGGAAGGCTCCTTGCTATACATGCCCACCACCCTGCCTGGCGTCTCAGTGACTGAGGCGGCCCGGATTCTTCAAACGCAGGACAAGATCATAAAATCCTTTCCGGAGGTGGAGCGTGTTTTCGGCAAGGCGGGGCGGGCCGAGACCTCCCTGGATCCGGCCCCGTTTTCGATGGTGGAAACCACTATCCTGCTGAAGCCGGAGAACCAATGGCGAAAGGGCATGACCCAGGAAAAACTCCTGCACGACCTGAACGAGGCCCTGCAATTCCCAGGCTATACCAACGCCCTGACCATGCCCATTATCAACCGCATCAACATGCTCACCACGGGGGTGAGGACACCCATCGGCATCAAGGTTTTGGGGACGGACTTCAAGGCCATCGAGCGGGCGGGGATTGAGCTTGAGAACACGCTGAAGACCCTGAAAGGGACCCTGAGCGTTTACGCCGAGCGGGTCACGGGCGGGTATTTCATCGACATCAAGCCCCGCCGGGACCAGATCGCGCGTTTCGGCCTCAAGATAGAGGACGTGAACGAGATCATCGAGATGGCCATCGGGGGGGATACGATCACCACAGCCGTGGAGGGCCGGGAGCGCTATTCGGTGAGCGTGAGGTACGCGCGGGACTACCGGGACGACGTGGACAAATTAAGAAGGGTCCTGGTGACGACACCCTCCGGAAGCAAGGTCCAGTTGGGCCAATTGGCCGACGTCGGCTTGTCCCTGGGGCCCGGAATGATCCGGGACGAGAACGGGCTGTTGGCGGGATACGTTTACGTGGATATCGAGGGGATTGATCCCGGCACTTATGTGCAGGCTGCCAAGAAACTTATCCGGGAAAAGGTGCAGTTGCCCGTGGGCACCAGCCTAGCCTGGAGCGGCCAGTACGAGTATATGGTCCGGGCCGCACAACGCTTCAAGATCATGATCCCCCTGACGCTTCTCATCGTTTTTCTGCTGATTTACTTCAACACCAAGAGCTTCATGGAAACCGTCATCGTGCTTTTGGCGGTCCCTTTTTCCCTGGTTGGCGCGGTGTGGTTATTATGGATATTAGGTTACAACACATCGGTGGCGGTCTGGGTGGGGGTGATCGCGCTCGCCGGGTTGGACGCCGAGACAGGGGTGGTGATGCTTCTATATCTCAACCTTTCCTACAAGCATTTTAAAGAAATGGGAAAAATGAATACCATCGGGGACTTGGAGGATTCGGTCATGCACGGCGCGGTCAAGCGCTTACGGCCGAAACTCATGACGGTGTCGGCGGCCTGGTTCGGCCTCGTACCTATCTTATTTTCGACGGGAGTTGGCGCGGACGTCATGAAACGAATCGCGGCCCCAATGGTGGGAGGGGTTTTCACCTCTTTCATCCTGGAACTGCTGGTCTACCCGGTGTTGTTCGCGCTTTGGAAATGGCATACCGAAGTGAATCTGGAGAAGCCGAAGGGTCTTTGGAAGTGGATTCAACGGATCGGATAGGATTTATCCCGGTTTGGCATGGAGGGGATGCCCCGGTTCCTTGACGGGAATACGGGAAAAAAATTTAAAGGAGTAAAGTCATGAGAAAATTTTTGAGTTTGTTGGCGGGAGCGGCGTTTTTACTGGTCGTACAATCTGTTTGGGCCGATGAGATGAGCAAGGCGAAAGTGATGATCACGCCCGTTGCCGACGCGACACCGGCTGCGTCGCATAAAGCAGTGACCAAAGTGAAAAAGTCCAAGAAAAAGGTGACTAAAGAAGCCGCCAAAGAAGTCTGGGTCTGCCCCATGGGCGATTATAGCGGTCCCAAGACGGCGGATGGGAAATGCCCGAAGTGTGGGATGGACTTGGAAAAAAAGTCTAGAGCCAAACCAGCTCCCAAGTCAGAGGCGGTGAAAAAAACTTATATATGCGAAATGGACGGGTTTACCAGCGACCAACCAGGAAAATGTCCCAAGTGCGGAATGGACTTGGTCGAGAAAAAGTAGGGATTTTCCTCATTTGTGGAGCTTTGCAAGAGCTTTGATGGAATTCATGTGCTTTTAGGGGTAAAATACCTGTAAGAACTTATTCAACTTAGGAGGTTGAAAAATGTTTCGATTGAAAGCAAAGGGTTTCACGTTGATTGAACTGATGATCGTTGTCGCGATCATCGGAATTTTGGCGGCTATCGCCATCCCGCGTTTCGCGCAGATGCTGGAAAAATCTCGCGAAGGGTCCACGAAGGGAAATCTGGGAAGTCTGAAGTCTGCGGCGTCGATCTATTATGGCGATGCCCAGGGAGTTTGGCCCACGACTTTGCAGGCCTTCAGTAGTTATTCCTTCAGCAAGTATTTGGACAATATTTCGCCTGTGAAGGTGACGGGGTCCTTTGTGGTTGGAGCAACAAGCCCCGCTGGCGCCATCGTGTCGATGACGACGATGGTTTCAGTCCCAACGACGAATGGAACTGGCTGGTTGTACGACAGCACGATGGGAAATGTGTACGTCAACAGCACTGTTCAGGACTCAAAGCAGATCCCGTATTCGTTCTACGGGTTTGAGTGAGATGGTTTAGAAATTAAGGAAGTTAAAAAGGGCGGCGAATTTTCGCCGCCCTTTTTTTATGGCCTGAAACAACGCCGCACATCATTCAGTATATTCTGAAGGAATGCTGGGGAAATATTTCAAAAGCCGCCTCCTGATCGGGTTTGGCCCGAAGGAATTTTCAGCTTCTCCTGAAAAAATATATGTTGAATCCAGCAAAGTTCAAAAAGAAATAAACCGCTTATATTTTTGACCTCAAACAAATGTCCAAAGAAAATTGATTTTAGGGTACTGCGACGGCGGATTTTCCAAGAGAAAAGGTTTTACCTGCGATTAATCTGGATGCCTTTATGGGATCGATTACCTTAAAATGCGAAATTTGATTGAGGATGAATACACTACGGTGGGTTATGATAATAACGCTGTTGAAAGCCGGAAGTTTCAGTTGAATCGAACATCTTTTAATGACGATTTTAGGTGAAAATTTTTAGAAGGTTTTCGATCGGCAAAAAGATTTGAATAAGTAGATTTTAAAATATAAAAGGGGGCTGAACATGTTTCGTTTGAAGGCAAAAGGGTTCACGTTGATTGAATTGATGATCGTCGTGGCGATTATCGGTATTTTGGCGGCTATCGCTATCCCGCGTTTCGCGCAGATGCTGGAAAAATCACGCGAAGGGTCCACGAAGGGAAATCTGGGAAGCCTGAAATCCGCGGCGTCGATCTATTACGGCGATGCCCAGGGTGTTTGGCCCACGACTTTGCAGGCCTTCAGTAGTTATTCCTTCAGCAAGTATTTGGACAATATTTCGCCCGTCAAGGTGACAGGGTCTTTCGTGGTTGGGGCAACTAGTCCCGCTGGCGCCATCGTGTCGATGACGACGATGGTTTCAGTCCCAACGGCGAATGGAACTGGTTGGTTGTACGATAGCACGATGGGAAATGTATTCGTCAACAGCACGGTTCAAGACTCAAAGCAAATCCCCTACTCGTTCTATGGGTTTGAATGAAAATAATTAGATATTAAGTCAGTTTAAAGGGCGGCGAGATATCACCGCCCTTTTTTATTTGCGGAGGGTATTTCACGCCCATGGGTCTTTTAATGGTCAATTTGTGAGAAATGCGTCTGTTGGCGTCTATATAATTTGGTTTTCTTTTTAAAACGATGGGCAAATAATAAGAGATGGTTTACCGCCTTATTTATCCCGGGAATGAAGGATTCTATTCTTGCTGACTCCAGAACAAATCCAGCCCGCTTCGACCGCTGTGCGCGATCTCAGGGTCGCTCTCTCGAATTTTTTTCTCTATTCCAACGATAATAACATGGTGCTTCAGTCCCTGGAGCGCTTCCTGCAATCCCTGGAGGCGTTATTTCTTTCCCTTCCCAGCCTTTCCATCGGCGAATCCGAGGGCCGCTTGGTGGTGGAGGGTTCCGCCCTGAATGAGAAAACCACAGGCTCCACCAACATGATCAAGGACCTGTTCCTGACCCACAAGATCCACAACGTGACTTTTCACCGGGGAATTCAAACCGATGAGATGAAAGCTTTTTTTGGCCTCCTGAAACCGAGGGGATTGACCGAGGGGATGTCCTTTTTCAAGGCGCTGGAGAATAACCGCCTGGATCATATCGAGGTCAACGAAAAGGTTTTCGTCGCCATTCGGGAAGGGGAAAAGGTCGTGCAAGTGGGAGAGGAAGTGGATGGCGAGGAAAATATGCAGGAAGCTTTGGAAGCGCTCCAGTATTTTCTGCAAATTTTCGCGAAGGTAAGACCTGAAAGCAATAAAAGGGAAGTGGCCAAGAAAATGGTCGACAATATGGGGGGATGGCTATTACAGGAAGGACTTTACCCGACATCCGATACTCCCGGAAAGGGAGGGCTTTCCGGAGGGAGTCCCGGAAGCTCTGGGGGAGCCGGGGGCGCGGATTGGGGTGAAATCATCAGGAGCTTCGGGGCTTTGAGAAAAAATTTGGCCGCAGTGAGTGAACCTGGAGAATTGAAGAGTTTACAATTTAACATGGATGATTTATTGAGGAGACTCGTTCTTTTGGGGGAAAGCCAGGGTTTCAAACTTGGTGAGGAAACGGAGGAGACTCAGGTCCAGGCCGCCGACGACCGCCTGACTCTTTTCGAGATAGATCCCGTCCTCAGCGCTGTGGATGCCGGCGACCTGTCCATCCTGACCGACCGTCAAAAGGAATCCGAGGTGGACAGCCGGATTTCCCGGCTTCAGGAAGAGAAGGAATCGGAAAGATTTGGAAAAGTTTGGCAGAGCCTATGGAAAAGCATCTTGTCAGCGGACGCGAGCGCGCAAAGCGTCTCTTTGCGGCACTTGAACCGCCTTCAATGGCTGAAAGTTCCTCGGCCCGACCAGCTGGAGGGGTTCCGGAATTTAAGGTCTTACTTGACCGGTCAGCCGGCTTCGGAAGCATATCCCATCGGACTCACTTTGCTGCAGAACTGGCTGCCCGAGGAGATCCGCCATCCCGAGTGGGAAGAGCTTTTCCAAACGGCCTCGGTTTTAAAAAAACTTTCTGATAAGAAGCCTCCTCTTTTTGAAGGCCAGGATGAGTTGGCTCAAGCCACACTGGACATGATTTTTGGACCGACCCAATTACAGGAGCTTTTTTCCCGGGAACCGGAAAAGGAGGAGGAAAAGGTCGCGTTCGCGAAGCTTTTCCTCTTGCTTCATACTCTCTCCGGGCCCTTCCTGATTCAAATCACCCAGCAGGCTCCCGTGGCGTCACAGGATTGGAAAAAGGCGGTGGATCTTCTTAACCGGATGGAAATCACGGGCGTTCCGGTTTTTGAAAAGTGGCTCCAGGAGAATCAAAGCACGGTCAAGCTGGAGCGTTTCCTCGAGATCTTCAAGAAGGCATCCCCGCCCAAGTCCATGCCTGAGTATATAACCTCAAATTGGAAGACTTTTGAGCCGGAAACCCGGCGTAAGATTCTTGAAATGATTCAATTCTGGGAAAAGCAGGAGTACAGGACACTTTTAATCCAGCTTTTGGACAATCCGGAGGACGAATTTGCCATTCCGGCCATGAGAATTTTGGGCAAGCTCGGCTTGGAGGGGGATTCCAGGACCCTCATCGCGACAGCGAAAAAATTCCCCATGGAATCGAAGGCGCGGGAAAACTTCTTGATGGAAACCTGCCAAGTTTTGGGTGAATTGCAGGAACCCTACGCGATCAATGAGCTGGTGGAATGGGCGGATAGTTATAAGTTCCTGGAAATTAAGAAAGAGAGGGGCATGGCGCTTCGGACCGCCGCGGTCCAGGCATTAGGCCATTACCGATCGCATTATGTGGAAAAATTCTTGACTAAATTGAGCAAGGAGGCGGAAAAAGAGTTGAAGCCTGAAGTTTTGCTCGCGTTGAAATCCGTCCAGGAGAAATTAAAAGTGAATGTAAATCAAGAAGGAATCTCCGGCGGACCGGGGCTTTAACTTCCTTGCAAAAGAAACCCAAAAGGGCGCGAATTGTAAGGAAAAACGCGAATAGTTTAAAAAGGCCGTGAAACGCCGAATTCCCTTTCTTGTTACCTCTTTAGATTATTTAACCCATACAATTGTTGAATAAACAAGCGTCTTTAAACGCTTTAAATTTGAGTTGCTATCCCTTAAATTAGAATGAGTATTCATCAAAGGATTAAGGAAGGCCTCAGGGTGATTCATCAAAAGCGCCTTTTATTCTTAGCCTTGAGTGGTAGTCTTTGGGTATTCCCACTTCAAAGGGCATCCGCTCAAGTACTGACGGATTTTCAAAATCAAATGCAGGCCGACTATGTTTCAATCACGAGTTTTGTGAACGGCCAATTCACCAAAAGCATCGCCTTTTTCTCGACCCTCGGCTGGCAAAACGCGCCCAAGATATTTGACATTGTGGGAAATCCTAAATTGCAGATAGGAGTGGGGGCTGGGGCTGATGTGATTAATATATCGAATATCGATAATCTACAACTCAAAGCCCTGGTAGCTTCCTCCAATGTTGATGTCCCCTCGGTGCTTCCAGCGCCCTTTCCCGTGGCGACCTTCCGAATCGGCATCATCAATGGTTTGGATGTGGGGGCGAAACTGCTTTACATGCCCCAGCTCAACGTTCCAGCGGCGGGATTTTCCGGACAATACACCGGGTGGGGCGTGGATATGCGGTACCGAATCCTTGACCGTTTTCCGCTTCCTGTGATCGCGGTTGGAACCAGTTGGGATATCCTTTACGGAAAAACCACGATTAACACAAGCGTCCAGCAAAACTCAACCTATACCGACAGCGGAACCCAGTATCAAGACTCCATCACGGGGGACACGAACTATGACCTGGATTGGAACGTTAAAAGTTTCGGCGCCCGCTTGATCGTCGGGGAAGACTGGGGGGAGTTTTTTCCCTACGCCGCGGTCGGGTTTCAAAGAAATTCCGGCTGGGTTCGATCAACGGTGACCGGCCAGGTGACGGCAACCATCAATCCCAACTCCTCCAATTTCGATATCAATGTCCAGAATTCGGGTCAACCGGTTATTTTGGAGCCGAAATTCATTCTTGGGTTTGAGGTCGGCGAGGGATTCAAATGGGATGTGGTGGGCGAGTCCAACGGGTCCGATATCGCGGGCAGTACGGGTTTCGCGGTCCAATTTTAAAAGAGCCATTCTTTTAAAATTCCGAGACCAGGCTATGATCCAGCCGCCGCTCAGCAAATCTTGGCGGAAATCCAACAATCTCGTTTGTAAAGGTGAAGGATTAAAATCATTATGAGCAACGCCCAGAAAACGAATAGGATTTCATTCGTTGACCCGAATGAATGCACCGGATGCGAGTCCTGCGTGGTCATGACTCCCGGCGTATTCCGAATGACGACGGATGGCTTGTCGGAAGTTTTTAACCCCCAGGGGGATACGGAAGAGAAAATCCAGGAAGCCATGGACTGTTGTCCGGTTACCTGTATCCATTGGAAAAAATAAAGATAGCTAGCGGACGTCGTTCAGGCATTGAAAGCCTTCATGGGGTCCTGACCCTACTTGTTTTGGAGTTGAAATGGACATTCTGACGGGGTGGATGGAAAAACGGCAATTTGAGCGTATCGACGCCGCCATCAAGGTCACCTATACGATGATTCCTAAGAGCGAATTGGTGAAAATCCTGGCGAATCCTTCCTACCGGGAATCCACCGTGGACCATTTACCGGATCTCTCCAAAAAGTCGGTCACTCTTCACGCGGTTACCCGTGATATTTCCATGGGCGGAATGTCCCTCGTGGGCCCGGAGGAATTTCCGCCTGATACCGCCCTGGAGATCAAGCTTTACCTTCCCGACCGGCCGGTTCCCTTGACCCTCTTGGCTGAGGTGATCCGGGTGGATGTCGGCGCCACTGGAAGTTCGGGGTCCACCTACCGGGCCGGAATCAAGATTCTCGCCATTAACCGCCAAGATGTCGTCCGGCTGGATAAGTTCCTCTTGGCAGAAAGACTCGGCCGTCAAGATGGGAAAAAATAACCTTAAAATCATCTCGACCCCGAAAATCGGTTACGATTCACCCGGTCACCCCGAACATTCCGGCCGCGTCGTCCGAAGCCTGGCCCATTTGAGAAAAATCCTTCCCTCCGATTTGTTCCAGGAACCCCAACCGGCGCCGATGGAAGCCATCCGGGCCGTGCATGGGGAAGATTTGGTGAATCTGGTTCGGAACGAGGATTTTATCGACATGGACACACCTGGCGGCCCGGGAGTATTCAATTCGAGCCTTCTTTCCGCCGGCGCTGCCCTTGAGGCGTCCCGGGAGGCCCTCAAAGGCGTGAAAATATTCTCTTTGATGCGCCCCCCAGGGCACCACGCCACCCCAGGCCAATCCATGGGTTTCTGCTATTTCAACTCAATGGCGGTTTCACTCCAGGCCTTGATAAAGGAAGGGAAGGCTCAAAAGGCGGCGGTGCTGGACTTGGACGTACACCATGGGAACGGCACCCAGGATTTTTGCTTCGGGAAACCGGGGCTTCTTTTTGTTTCCCTCCACCAATTTCCGGCTTATCCCGGCACGGGGCAAAGGTCCATGGATAACTGCAGGAACTATCCGCTGCCACCGGGGACCCAGGAGGGCGATTATTTCCCTGCGCTGGAAAAAGCCATGGGTGAGATTCGGGCTTTCCAACCCGACTTGATCGGGGTTTCCATGGGGTTCGACACCTATGAGAAGGACCCCTTGGCCCAGTTCGGATTGACTAAAGAGGATTACAGGACCATCGGCAAGTTATTGAAGGACTTTAATATACCCAGCTTCGCCTTGTTGGAGGGCGGATACCATGATGACCTGCCAAATCTAATAGAGGAATTCCTCCAAGGCTGGGCTGGCTAAAAAACTGTCAGGGTTTCCATCACCATGTTTTAGGAGTCTTTTGTATTTCCGCCATCATTACACTTTTAACTGATTTCGGCACTCAAGACACTTTCGTAGGAACTATGAAAGGCGTCATTCTCGGAATATGCCCACAAGCCCGTCTCGTTGACCTCACCCATGAAGTTCCTCCCCAGGCTATTCTCCCGGGAGCTTTCCTCTTAAAGTCGGTTCTGGAATATTTCCCCAGGGGAACCATCCATTTGGTTGTGGTGGATCCGGGGGTTGGAAGTTCCCGCAAGGCGATAGCCGTGAAATCCCAAGGCCGCTATTTCGTGGGACCGGATAACGGCCTGATTCCCACCGCGTTGGGGGAATGGGGAATCGAAGCGGTAGTCGAATTGACCGAAAAAAAACACCAGCTTGCCAAGCACAGCTCCACCTTTCACGGCCGGGATGTTTTTGCGCCGGTGGCGGCGCGTTTGGCGAAGGGATTGCCTTTCTCAAGACTGGGGAAAAAGTTAAGCCGGTGGGTTGCGGTTGAAATTCCGGAACCGCGTAAAACTCCAAAGGGTTGGGTTGGGGAAGTGTTGTGGGTGGATCACTTCGGAAATCTGGTCACGAACCTGACGGGAAAACATTTGCCGACGCTAAAGACCCGGCCGCTGGACCAGACTTCGTCCTTTCGCTTGAAAATCGGCAAGATGGTCCTTCGAAACTTGGCGACCCATTACTCCCAGACCGGGAGGGGAAACTTGATTGCTTTGATGGGGTCAAGCGGTAACTTGGAGATTTCCGTAAACAACGGCAACGCCGCCAAGAAACTACGGATGGGAATCGGCACGCGAGTTGTCCTTGAAATTTAAAAATTCAGGGGAAAAACTTAAATTTTTCGGATGTGTTTTAAGGTCCAGTTCTTCTCGTCCTTCCCATTTTGCAGGATCTTGAAAATCTCCGAATGGATCTTCCCATTGCTGGCGATGGCGTTCTCGCCCAAAAGATTGAAAGGCTTTCCGGAAATGTCAGTCACTTTTCCACCCGACTCGGTGATCATCAAGACTCCGGAGGCCATATCCCAGGCCTGGATGCCCCTTTCCCAAAAGCCGTCGAACCTTCCCGCTGCCACGTAGCATAGGTTCAACGCGGCGGAGCCGTCCCGGCGGACTCCCTGTGCTTTTAAGACGAAAGTTCGGAAATTGTCCAGATTGTAGTGGGTTTCCCGGACAGCGTAGGCGAATCCGGTCGCCAGGAGGCTCTGGGACAACCGCAAGGTCTTTGAAACCCTGAGCCGTTTGCCGTTCAGGAATGCTCCATTTCCTTTTTCCGCCGTGAAACATTCTCCCAGCATCGGATCGTAAACCACGCCGATAAAAGGCTTCAAATTTCTCACCAAAGCCACCGAGCAGCAAAAGAACGGGTAGCTGTGGGCGTAATTGGTGGTCCCGTCCAAGGGGTCCACGACCCAGGTATATTCGGAGCGGCCGTTTCCCCTTCCAGTTTCCTCCCCCCAGAAGTTATGGGATGGGAATTTCCTTTCGAGGAAGGAGAGGACCCTTTTCTCGCAGGCCTTGTCCACTTCCGTGACCAGGTTCAGGTAATTCTTGGACTTGTATTGGATATTGATGGAACGGCCGTAATACTGTTTTTGGATTTTTCCCGCGATTTTGGCGGCCTCAATGGCTGAATTTAATAAAGAACCCATTTATTTCCAATCCTTTAATGGTTTTAGAATGATGCATTCTAGGGCTAAAGCCTTCTTTTTTCTAAACAAGGGATTTGGCCATCTAAATAAACATCGAAAACGGGTCCTAAAGACCAAAAGCTTAAGGCATTTAGGTAAGAAAAGGCTTTTTTAGAAGAATTTTGGTAAAAATATTATTGGGTTAAATTGTTGAAAATTGATCAAATTTTTCATTTTGGAGACTTCCTTTTTTCAAAAAACTAGGGTATGTTTCTGCAACTTAGTTTTTCGTTTAACTTCTCATTTAACCCCACAAAAGCCTTGGAGGCTATTTTATGCAAAAAACTCAGATCCGATTTCCGAAAGTAAATTCACTTTTGATTGGATTGGGCATTTTGATATTTAGCTTTTGGGCATTGGTGCGCCCTTTTCCAGCCATGGCCATACCTGTGTCTTGCAGTCCCCTCAATGTGACTGTCACAACCAATGCCGGGGACAACAGTCCCGGTTCCTTGGGTGACGCTATCAATCAAATCAATTCCAACAGTCCCTGCGGCGGCACGATTGATCTCTCATCTATAGAAGGCCAATCCATCGTCCTGTCCGTGGACCTTCCGGCCTTATCCCAACCCGCGACTTTCACCAACTCCGGCGCGAATGTTGTGATCAACAACGGGAACGCCTTCCAGGTTCTCAATCCCAACAACAGCTCCATTGTCATATCCGGCGTTCAATTAAACGGCTTGGTCTCCAGCGGAGTCCAATTCACTGGTGCCGCGAGTTCAAGCAGCCCTGTTTCAGCCTCCTCGAACAGTTTGACAGTTTCAAATTCAACCCTGGGACTCAATGGTGGGTCCGGAATTCCCAATGGCGGCGCTGGCGGCGCGGCGAACTTGAATGTCACCGGCAACATGTCGGTTGATCCCAGCAGTGTGGCTATCATCGGAGGAACTGGCGCGGATAACAACAGCGGCGACGGCGGAGCTGGCGGCGCGGCGACCCAGAGCGTGGGATCGTTAAACGTCACTGGCTCCTCAAGCAATCAAGTCATCGGCGGAAACGGCGGCAACGCAACAGGCGAGACAGGCAACGGCGGCATAGGTGGCGACGGAGTTTTGATTACATCGGATGCGGTGTCAGTGGATTCAAGCGAAGTCAATGTGTCGGGTGGCGCGGGCGGCAATAGCGCTACCGGAAATGGCGGAAACGGTGGGAACGCGTCGGTTTCCATCGGTTCGGATTTAACCCTGACTAACACTTATGGCTCACCCAGCCTGAACGTGGCCGGAGGTACCGGAAGTTCAGGCGGGGATAACGGGTCCGGGGGCAATGCGTATACGGGTTATAACTGGGGGGGTTATACAACCACAGGAAGTGGGAGTGACGACAACATCGGAGGCAATGGCGGGAATGGCGGCGACGCGGCCTTGACGGCAACAGGGGCGGTGTCGGTGGTATCCAGCGCCATCAACGTAGCCGCGGGCAACGGCGGCAACGGCGGCAACGCCGGCAACGGCGGAAACATCAGCGGATATTATGACTACGGTTCTACAGACGTAACAGGCAGCGGAGGAAGTGGGAACGTGGGCGGCAACGGCGGGAACGGGGGGAACTCGGCAGTCAGCACGGGCGCAGTTTCATTGGATGCGAGCACGCTCAATGTCACGGCCGGATCCGGCGGCAATGGTGGTAACGCGGGCAATGGTGGAAGCATCAATTACTCATGGTTTAGCGAATTTTCCAGCGATAACACTGGGAATGGCGGAAATGACAATACGGCCGGCAATGGGGGCAACGGCGGAAACGCGTCCCTGGCAACGGGGGATTTGACGGCGAATGATTCCACGCTGAACGTGACCGGGGGCAACGGGGGCAATGGAGGCACAGCCGGGATGGGCGGGCAGATGTCCCTGGGGAGTGTATACGGCGACGGACTGAATTATGGGACGAACGGCACAGGCAATACCAGCGGAGCTGGAGGCAACGGTGGGAACGCCTCGGCCTCAACGGGGAATTTAACCCTCACCAGCACCGATGGTTACTCCACTTTGAATGTGAGTGGCGGAAACGGCGGCAATGCGGGAGCTGACAATGTGTCCGGTGCTGGCGGCAATGCGACCCTGTCGGCAACAGGCACGGCATCAGTGGATTCCAGTTTGGTCAGCGTGGGCGGCGGAACTGGCGGTAACAGTGCGACAGGCAACGGGGGAAGCGGCGGCAACGCCTCGGCTTACCTGGGAAGCCTAGATGTGGCTTCAAATACTTTCAACCTTAGTGAGGGAGAAATTGGAATACCTTCCGCTTTTGATGTGATCGGCGGGAACAGTGGAACCAGCGCTAATGGAGCCGGAGGGAACGGCGGCAACGCAGCCCTGACGGTTTCGGGTGCTGTGTCGGTTGATTCCAGCAACGTGAGCGTGGGCGGCGGCGTGGGCGGCAATAGCGCTACCGGAAATGGCGGAAACGGTGGGAACGCGTCGGTTTCCATCGGTTCGGATTTAACCCTGACTAACACTTATGGCTCACCCAGCCTGAACGTGGCCGGAGGTACCGGAAGTTCAGGCGGGGATAACGGGTCCGGGGGCAATGCGTTTACGGGTTATAACTGGGGGGGTTATACAACCACAGGAAGTGGGAGTGACGACAACATCGGCGGCAATGGCGGGAATGGCGGCGACGCGGCCTTGACGGCAACAGGGGCGGTGTCGGTGGTATCCAGCGCCATCAACGTAGCCGCGGGCAACGGCGGCAACGGCGGCAACGCCGGCAACGGCGGAAACATCAGCGGATATTATGACTACGGTTCTACAGACGTAACAGGCAGCGGAGGAAGTGGGAACGTGGGCGGCAACGGCGGGAACGGGGGGAACTCGGCAGTCAGCACGGGCGCAGTTTCATTGGATGCGAGCACGCTCAATGTCACGGCCGGATCCGGCGGCAACGGCGGTAACGCGGGCAATGGCGGAAGCATCAGTTACGCATACTGGAGCGAATTTTCCAGCGATAACACTGGGAATGGCGGAAATGACAATACGGCCGGCAATGGGGGCAACGGCGGAAACGCGTCCCTGGCAACGGGGGATTTGACGGCGAATGATTCCACGCTGAACGTGACCGGGGGCAACGGGGGCAATGGAGGCACAGCCGGGATGGGCGGGCAGATGTCCCTGGGGAGTGTATACGGCGACGGACTGAATTATGGGACGAACGGCACAGGCAATACCAGCGGAGCTGGAGGCAACGGTGGGAACGCCTCGGCCTCAACGGGGAATTTAACCCTCACCAGCACCGATGGTTACTCCACTTTGAATGTGAGTGGCGGAAACGGCGGCAATGCGGGAGCTGACAATGTGTCCGGTGCTGGCGGCAATGCGACCCTGTCGGCAACAGGCACGGCATCAGTGGATTCCAGTTTGGTCAGCGTGGGCGGCGGAACTGGCGGTAACAGTGCGACAGGCAACGGGGGAAGCGGCGGCAACGCCTCGGCTTACCTGGGAAGCCTAGATGTGGCTTCAAATACTTTCAACCTTAGTGAGGGAGAAATTGGAATACCTTCCGCTTTTGATGTGATCGGCGGGAACAGTGGAACCAGCGCTAATGGAGCCGGAGGGAACGGCGGCAACGCAGCCCTGACGGTTTCGGGTGCTGTGTCGGTTGATTCCAGCAACGTGAGCGTGGGCGGCGGCGTGGGCGGCAATAGCGCTACCGGAAATGGCGGAAACGGTGGGAACGCGTCGGTTTCCATCGGTTCGGATTTAACCCTGACTAACACTTATGGCTCACCCAGCCTGAACGTGGCCGGAGGTACCGGAAGTTCAGGCGGGGATAACGGGTCCGGGGGCAATGCGTTTACGGGTTATAACTGGGGGGGTTATACAACCACAGGAAGTGGGAGTGACGACAACATCGGCGGCAATGGCGGGAATGGCGGCGACGCGGCCTTGACGGCAACAGGGGCGGTGTCGGTGGTATCCAGCGCCATCAACGTAGCCGCGGGCAACGGCGGCAACGGCGGCAACGCCGGCAACGGCGGAAACATCAGCGGATATTATGACTACGGTTCTACAGACGTAACAGGCAGCGGAGGAAGTGGGAACGTGGGCGGCAACGGCGGGAACGGGGGGAACTCGGCAGTCAGCACGGGCGCAGTTTCATTGGATGCGAGCACGCTCAATGTCACGGCCGGATCCGGCGGCAACGGCGGTAACGCGGGCAATGGCGGAAGCATCAGTTACGCATACTGGAGCGAATTTTCCAGCGATAACACTGGGAATGGCGGAAATGACAATACGGCCGGCAATGGGGGCAACGGCGGAAACGCGTCCCTGGCAACGGGGGATTTGACGGCGAATGATTCCACGCTGAACGTGACCGGGGGCAACGGGGGCAATGGAGGCACAGCCGGGATGGGCGGGCAGATGTCCCTGGGGAGTGTATACGGCGACGGACTGAATTATGGGACGAACGGCACAGGCAATACCAGCGGAGCTGGAGGCAACGGTGGGAACGCCTCGGCCTCAACGGGGAATTTAACCCTCACCAGCACCGATGGTTACTCCACTTTGAATGTGAGTGGCGGAAACGGCGGCAATGCGGGAGCTGACAATGTGTCCGGTGCTGGCGGCAATGCGACCCTGTCGGCGGCCGGATCAGTTTCAATTGATACCAGCTCAGTAGGTGTGGGCGGTGGTACGGGGGGCTACAGCGCGACAGGCAACGGGGGCAATGGCGGGAACGCGAACGTTGCGGTTACTTCGAACTTGAATGTGACTGGGAATAATGATTCCTCCAGTTTGGTGGTGGCGGGCGGGACCGGCGGAAGTTCAAATAGTGGAAACGCCGGTAACGGCGGCGCCGCGGCCTTGACTGTTTCCGGAGCTGTGTCGGTGGATAACAGCAACGTAAGCGTTGGCGGTGGAACAGGCGGATTGTCCTATTACGGAACCGGCGGTAACGGCGGAGACGCGTCTGTTTCCGTCGGGTCGAATTTAACGGTCAACGATTATTCCAACCTCAGTGTGATGGGTGGCAGTGTGCCCACCAATTATTATTGGTACACCTACAGCCCCACGGGATTGACGGGCTCAGGCGGTTCCGCGGCCCTGGCGGTAGGCGGCTCTGTTTCGTTGGATACAAGCAATGTCAATGTGGCTGGGGCGGCTGGTGCCGACAACTACAACGGGAGCGCCGGGAGCGGCGGTAACGCATCGGTCTCAATCGGGTCCAATTTGACGGTAACGGCCAACAACGATTCCTCAAACTTGAACTTAACCGGAGGCAGTGGAGGAAGCAATTTTGATTACTATGGAATTGGAACCGGCGGCTCGGGCGGATCGGCGACATTGTCGGTCGGCGGGGCTGTTTCGGTGGATTCCACCAATGTAAACGTGACGGGCGGTTATGGGGGTAGTGGTGATGGCTCCAGCTCAAGCGTGACTCAGGGCGCGGGCGGCGACGCTACAGCGACCCTGGGAAGCCTGACTCTGACTTCAAACGCATACAATTCAAGCACAGATCCGGGAACCACTTCCAGCTTCAACGTCGTGGGTGGGTCTGGGGGTAATGATTATGGCGATGGCAATGGCGGCAAAGGCGGATCAGCCTCATTGTTGGTCGCAGGGGCGGTGTCGGTGGACTCCAGCGACGTCAGCGTTGGCGGCGGCGCGGGTGGTTACAGCAATTATTCTATCGGCGGAATCGGCGGGGACGCCACGGCTTCCGTCGGCAGCTTGTCGATCACATCCGATAACTCAAATGGAAACACTTCCAAATTCAATGTGCATGGCGGCAATGGCGGATCTTCCCAAAATGGTTATGACCCCGCCGGCGGTTCGGCGACCTTGACCTCGACAGGAGCGGTGTCGGTGGACTCGAGCGAAGTCAGCGTCACCGGCGGCGACGCCGGGTTTGGCATCGGCAATAGCGGTAACACAGAAGGAAACGGCGGGGACGCAACAGTTTCCGCGGGAAGTTTGGATTTGACCTCAGATCATTATTACCAGAATTCGACTGGAAACCCGGCAAACTTAAGCGTGAATGGCGGCGCCGGTGGGAACGATTACTCTTATGGCAACGGCGGTAACGGCGGAGATGCGGCGCTTTCTTCCTCTGGCGCGGTATCATTGGATTCCAGCAATTTGAGCGTCAATGGCGGGGCGGGCGGTAACAGCCAATATGCCTACGCCGCGAACGGCGGGGACGCCTCTGTTTCCGTCGGGTCGGACTTGAATGTAACCGGCAATTATTCCACTTCCAACTTGTTAGTGGTGGGCGGGGCCGGTGGTGGAACCTATAGCGGAACCGCGGGAAATGGCGGATCGGCGAATCTCACCTCGGGCGGAGCTGTGTCCGTGGACAACGGCAATGTCAGCGTGGGCGGTGGAACAGGTACAACATCATATTATTACGGCAATGGCGGTAACGGCGGAAACTCGTCTGTTTCCGTTGGGACAAATTTAAGTGTCAATGATGGCTCCACCTTTGATGTGGCGGCTGGAAGCGCCCAAAGTGCCTATCCTTGGGATTATGGAAATTGGTCTGACACAGGAACGGCCGGATCTGGCGGCTCGGCAACCTTGACGGTTTCTGACGCCGTGTCAATTGATTCCAGTTCGGTGAACGTGACGGGTGGAACCGGCGCTCTTGGCGTCAATGTCAACGGCGGCAACGGCGGGAACGCGAATGTGTCCATCGGTTCTGATTTGACCGTGACGTCCAACAATGGTTATTCCAGCCTCAACGTGATTGGCGGAAACTCGGGAAGCAACTATTGGGAGTATGACAACGGCCTAGATGGTACCGCTGGTTCGGCGACCCTGTCGGCTGGTGGAGCTGTGTCGGTAGACTCGAGCACGGTGAATGTGACCGGCGGCAACGCTGGATATGGTTATGGATCTTACGACGAAGACCAAACTGAAAGCGCTGGCGGGAACGCCTCGGCTTCGCTGGGAAGCCTTGCATTGACCTCAAACTCGTTCAATTCCTCTGATGACCCGGGAACCACTTCCTCCTTTAACGTGGTCGGGGGCGCGGGCGGCGATGATTATTACTATGGCAACGGCGGCAATGGCGGCGCGGCGACCTTAACCGTGGCTGGCGATGTGTCTGTTGACTCCAGCAACGTGAGCGTGGGCGGCGGACAAGGCGGTTACTCCGATTATTCCAACGGCGGCAATGGAGGAGATGCCTCGGCTTCCATGAATACCTTGACTGTGACATCCAATAACTCAAACGATAACACCTCGACTTTCAACGTGTACGCTGGCAACGGCGGGTATTCCTATGACGGGAGCGACCCGGCGGTCAGCGGTAATGGCGGATCAGCGACTTTGACGGTGGCAGGCGCGGTGTCGGTGGATTCCAGCGAAGTCAATGTGATCGCCGGAAGCGCCGAGTCGGGCTTCGGAAATTCGGGTGACACCGAGGGAAATGGTGGAAACGCCACGGCTTCCCTGGGAAGCCTGACGTTAACTTCCAACAACGCGGAGACTTCCAACCTTAACGTGGTGGGCGGTAACGGCGGGGATGATTACAGCGATGGCAACGGCGGCAATGGCGGAGCGGCAACCTTGATGGTTGCGGGAGCTGTGTCGGTGGACTCCAGCAACGTCAGCGTGGGCGGCGGACAGGGCGGCTACTCCAATTATTCCAACGGGGGCAATGGCGGTGACGCTTCTGCTTCCATGAATACCCTGACTGTGACCTCGAATAATACAAACGATAACACCTCGACTTTCAACGTGTACGGCGGCAACGGCGGGTATTCCTATGACGGGAGTGACCCAGCGATCAGCGGCAACGGCGGATCTGCGACATTGACGGTTGCTGGCGCCGTGTCGGTGGATTCGAGCGAGATCAATGTGATCGCCGGAAGCGCCGAGTCGGGCTTCGGAAATTCGGGCGACACCGAAGGCACGGGCGGAAACGCCATGGCTTCCCTGGGAAGCCTAACCTTGACTTCCAATAACGCGGAGACTTCCAACCTGGACGTGATCGCGGGCTGGGGCGGGTACGACTATGCCTATGGCAACGGCGGCAACGGCGGCGACTCGGCCTTGTCTGTTGCGGGCGCGGTTTCGGTGGACAACAGCAATATCTACGTGGTCGGCGGAGGGGGCGGCTACAGCGAAAACGCAAACGGCGGCAACGGAGGGAACGCATCGGTTTCAAGCGGTTCCTTGACCCTGACGAGCGAGTCTTCCTTGGTGGCCATCGGTGGACAGGGATATTCCGGCGCTTCCGGTTATTCCGGCGGTGAAGGGGATGGCTATAGTTCCTACGATTACGAGGAAGATGGATTGCCTCAAGGGTGGCAGATTTCATTGCAGGGCGGGGATGGTGTCGGCGTAACTGGAACGGTTGGCTCCAACGGCGGCTCGGGTGGTGCGGTGACCGCGTCATTAGGTGATGTCAATGTGGGAAGTTCCTCAAGCGTATCCTTGGCAGGCGGGAACGGCGGCAACGGAGGCAACGGCGGGGACGGCGGGTCCGGCTACGGCGGGGAAGCCTACCAGGATGGGACCAGCTACGGCGATGAGGGATACGATGGCGAAACCGGCTACGGCGATAATGCCGTGGGCGGAACTGGTATCGGAGGCGACGGGGCACAGGGAGGCAATGGCGGAAACGGCGGAAGTGTGTCTTTGGCCATGAATTCCTTGACACTTCAATCCGGAGCCTCCTTCGCGGTGACAGCCGGACAAGGCGGTGTCGGCGGCAACGGCGGCGACGGCGGCTACGCCGAAGGCGCTTGGGCCGGCGGCGGCACTGGATATGGCGGTTACGGCGATGACGGTAACGGCGGAAACGGCGTGGGCGGAAACGCGACAGCTGGCTCCGCGATAGGCGGTAACGGCGGCAACGGCGGAATCGGGGGCGACGGAGGCAGTTTGGCCCTCTCGACCGGGAATATCACGGCACTTGGTAACGTGGTCACCCTTTCGGCGGGAAGCGGAAGCCAAGGCGGCACGGGGGGTGTCGGCGGCGCCGCTTACAGCGATGGGGCCAACGATCCCTACGAGGATTATGGAACCGGAATCAGTGAGGATGGGGACAATTACCCTGGAAACGGAATTGGGGGCAACGCCACCGGCGGAAACATCACCGGCGGCAACGGCGGTAACGGCGGGAACGGCGGAAACGGCGGGAGCGTGACCGGAAGCACCGGCGCGGTGACCTTGGCTTCCTCGAATCTTTCAATCTTGGGTGGCCAGGGCGGAAACGGCGGAGACGCTGGTAACGGCAACTACGCCTATGGACCTTATTATTATGACGATGGTGGTTATTATGGCGGTGAAGCCACGGCGGATGACTACTCCATGCAAAATAACGGCGGCAACGCCACAAGCGCCAATGTCTCGGGAGGCAACGGCGGCAACGGCGGGAACGCGGGAAAAGGCGGAAGCGTCAGCTTGGCCCTTCAAGGCGACACAAGTTTGACGGGTGAGTCCACTCTCCAGGTCTCAGCTGGCAACGGCGGCCAGGGCGGAAGCGGGGGAAACGAGGAGTCCACTGAGTACAGCGGATGGGCTGACGGGTCCTATGCCGACGCGGGAGAAGCCTATTACGGTCTTGAGAATTACGGCGGGAACGCCTCGAACGGCAATGTGATTGGCGGCAACGGCGGCAACGGCGGCAACGGCGGGGACGGCGGAAACTTGACCCTGGACGACCAGGGAAACATCAATGTCTCCGGCTCCTCCCAGGTCAACCTTACGGCTGGCAATGGCGGAACGGGAGGCTATAGCGGGGAAGGAATGTACGGCGGGGACTCTGAGGCCGACGGCGGCGAAGCCTATGTTGGCGGGTACCTCAACGTGGGTGGTAACGGCGTTGGCGGTAACAGCGCCGGCGGAAATGGCGGCAATGGCGGTAACGGCGGCAACGGCGGAAGCGTGAGCCTGGCCGCTGGAGACGTCGCCTTGTCCGGGAATTCCACCCTCAATGTGGCCGCTGGTTATGGCGGCGACGGCGCGGATGGAGGCTACGGCGGCTACGGCGGAGAAACCTCAGTTTACGGGGGTTCCGCCGATGAAACCTTTGACGGAAACGCAGTTGGCGGCAACGCGGTTGGCGGCAATGGAATCGGCGGCAACGGCGGCAACGGCGGGAACGCCGGGATCGGCGGAAGCGTCACTGTCAGCTTGGGAGATGTGACCTCCTCGGCCTCGAACATCACGATTGCCTCCGGCAACGGCGGGCAGGGCGGCTACGGTTATGACGGCACTGAGGGCGACGGGGATTACGCCCAAGGCGGCGATGCCTATAATTCCGCCGATAACAATTACGGCGGAAACGCCGTGGGCGGCAATGGAATCGGCGGAAACGCCGGCAACGGTGGAAACGGCGGCTACGGCGGGGACTTGACCGGGGTCTTGGGCAACACGGCCCTTTCCAACGGTTCAACCCTGGTACTGTCAGCCGGCAACGGCGGCTATGGCGGAGACGGCGGATACGGCGGAGACGGCTATGGCGGCGAGGGCAACGGCGGCCAAGCCTATAACGAGGGTGACACGGCTTATGGCGGCAACGGGACCGGCGGAAACGGGACCGGAGGAAACAGCGGCAACGGCGGGAACGGCGGCAACGGCGGGAACCTGACCGTGACCATGGCTTCCTTGACGGTTGATTCCGGGACCGTCAGCGTGACGGGAGGGACCGGCGGCAACGGCGGAAACTCGAACTCAGCCGGCTGGGGATACAGCGGAGACGGTAACGGCGGTTACGCGGACTATGGCGTCGGCGGGAACGGCCAAGACGGCAACGCCATGGGCGGCAACGGGGGCAACGGGGGCAACGGCGGAAACGGCGGAAACTCGGCCTTGACTGTGACCGGAACCGTGGCCTTGACCACTTCCTCCAGTCTCGCGGTAGTGGCCGGAAACGGCGGAACCGGCGGCTCGGGCGGATCCCAGGGGATTGGGGATATCTACGAATACACCGGCTCAGCCGGAAGCGCCGATGAGGGCGACTCGGGTACCTATACCCCAGGCACGGGCGCTGATGGAACCAACGGCAACGGCGGCAACGGGGGCCGCGGCGGAAACGCCTCCCTGTCCACCGGCGCGGTGACGATGGATTCCAGTTTCCTGCTGGTGCAGGCAGGCAACGGCGGCGACGGAGGGAACTCGGGTTCTTATAACTTGGAAGCGGGCGCTGTGAGGAATACAGACAAAGGCTTGACGAGTGATGTGACCGATATGGGCGGCAACGGAGGAAACGGCGGGAACGCCTCCTTGATGACTGGATCGGTTTCCTTGAACAACTCTTCCTCTATCAACGTACTGGCTGGCAATGGCGGCAGCGGCGGCGGAGGATCGGTTTGGGGTACTGACGGGACGGCCGGAAACGCGTCCGTATCCATGGGGTCCTTAGACCTGATTGACTCGAATTCCTACTTCAATGTGCAGGCTGGCATGGACGGTTCGGATTCCGTGACCGGCAGCACCTCGGTTTACTTGGGCGGCTTGTACGGCCTGGGTTCGGTCACGCTGTTCGGCGGCCCATCCACCCTGCAAGTGCAGATGGGTGATTTCAGCGGTTCCATCAACGGCACCTCCGGTTTGGAGAAGGTCGGTGATACGGAATCAGGCCTCATCTTGCGGGGGACGAACAATTACACCGGAGGAACGACTGTCACCAGCGGCTGGCTGGATGTCGACACCAACGGGACCCTCGGGACCTCCAACTGGGTGACGGTTGGCAGTTTGGGGTCGCTGGATTTCTTCGACTTCAAGAACGCGGGCGGGTTGACCATCGAGAACAACGGATACACCTTGTTCCAGGACAACTCGACGGCCGGGAACGCCCTGCTCGACAACACCATGAACGGGGAAGTTGATTTCAAGGACAGCGCCCAGGCGGGCACCGCCACGATCAACAACAACGGCGGGCGGCTCTATTTCTACGGGAGTGCCTCGGCGCAAAATTCCGTGATCAACAACCTTGCCGACGGGAACGGTTACATCCAGTTCTCCGGCAACGCAACGGCGGGAAGCGCGACCATTAACAACGATTCCAACGGCTTGTCGGGCGGCACCCTGGAGTTCAACGACGACTCCACTGCGGGCAAATCCGACATCCAAAACCAGGGCTCCGTCGGCTTCAATAACAACGCCAACGCGGGAAGCGCCACCATCGTGAACGATAACAACGGGGTGGTGGTGTTCAACGGCAATTCCGACGCGGGCAGCGCCTCGATCACCAACGAGGGAGGCGCCTCGCTTTACTTCTTCAACGCCTCCAGCGCTGATCAAGCGGCCATCTCGAACGCGGACGGCGGGTTGGTCCAGTTTGGAAACCAAATCGTCGAGGCCAAAACCGCGACGTCAACGGCAATCGCCTCCGCGGCGTACGCCAATATCAACAACAGCGGGGACCTTCTCTTCGAGAAAGATTCGACGGCGGCCTCTGCCACAATCACCGGCAATAGCGGCTCCCTGGTGGCCTTCTCCGGAACGGCCTTGGGCGGCAACGCGGTGTTCAACCAGGCTGTCAGCAGCGTGTTTGACATCAGCGGCTCCTCAACAGGCGTCACGGTGGGCTCCATCAACGGGGCCGGAAACATCTACCTGGGCGCGGAAAACCTGGGATTGGGCATCAATAACACCGATATGGCCCTTTCCGGAAGTATCCTGGACGGAGGACTCTCCGGCGGAATGGGAGGCTCCCTGACCAAGCTGGGCACGGGCACCTTGACTCTTTCCGGCTCGGACAACTACAGCGGCGGGACGGACATGGAAGACGGGAATTTGGTGATCGCTTCCAGCTCCGCGCTGGGTACAGGAAGCTTGGCCCTGAACGGCGGTACTCTTTCCACAGACGGGATCAACCACTTGATCCTGGTGGGCAAGAATTACAGCCAGTCAGCCACCGCGGCGTTAAGCCTCGGGTTGGGCGGAACTCTCCTGACGCAATACGACCATCTGGTCATCGGAGGGACCGCGGCCATGGCGGGAACGCTCCAAGTCACCTCTTATGACGGGTTTACGCCCACCATCGGCGAGGGCTTCACGGTAGCGGGAACGGGCGGAGTGTTGACGGGCCAGTTCTCAACCATCGATGAGTCCTTCACGGGATTAAGGTTATATCCGGTTTACTTGGCCCACGAGGTAGTGCTGGAGGCCATGCCGGCTTCCTTTACGGACCTTTCCAAGACGCACAACCAGATTTCCGTGGCGGATGAGTTGGACGGCCTCTACGGAAGCCAGGCGGTGACTGGGCTCATGGCGGAATTAGGGACCTTGACGGCGGGACAATATCCGCACGCTTACGATCTGATCTCACCCTCCAATATGGCGGCCCTTTACACGGTGAACTTCCGCTTGGCGGAACTCCAGGCCGGGGCCTTGGGAAGCAGGTTGTCGAGCTTCCTGGCGGGCCAGGGCGGGTTCGGCGGTGGAAACAATTTGGCGGGCATCGATAGTTCCAAGATGTTCGCCGGCACCTTGCCTGCTGAAGTCGAATTGGAAATGGCGCGCCACAGCTCGCGAATCAAGGATGAGGAGCGCTGGGGCGGATTCATCAGCGGCGACGGTGGAAACCTGAACGTGACCGGCGACGGGAACGGCGAGGGCTACAAGGCCACCTACGGCGGCTTGACCGCGGCCGGCGTGGATTACCAGTTCAGCAGGGACCTGGCGGTCGGCCTTCTGGCGGGCAACCAGAGCGCGAATATCACCGCCACCGGCGGAAGCCACTTGGCCATCAACGGAGGCCAATTGGGCCTCTACGGCTTGATCAAGTCCGAAGGCTTCTTCGCCCAGTTTTTAGGCGAGGTGGGCTATGACGCCTATGACAGCCAGAGGATCGCCTTCGGCGGAACAGCGGCGGGCAACACCAATGGGGGCATGTATTCCGGCGAGTTGGGCGTGGGATACCAGACCCAAACCGGAAATTGGACCTTGGGTCCCGTGGGTTCCATCCAGCACACGCATGTGGATGTGAACGCGTTCCAGGAAACGGGGTCCTCTTCCAACTTGAGTTACGGGAACCAGGGTGATAATTCCTTTGCCAGCAACTTGGGCGGCCGCGCTGCGGGCGATATTCCCCTCAGCCGGGATGTCAACTTCCTGCCGGTGGTGACCGCGACCTGGTTGAATGAGTTCGACTACCAGGGCGGAGAGGTGACTTCCAACATCGGGGGGAGCCCCTTCACGGTGCTAGGTTCCAAGATCGGCCAGAGCGGGTTCCAGGTGGGCGGCGGATTGGGCCTCCAGTGGAAGAACGGGTTGAATTTCACCATCCGTTATCAGGGAGACTTCGGCCGCACCAACTTCGATTCCCAGGCCTTCGGCGGGGAAATTCACTTCAATCTATAAAACGGAGAGTTTCATGAAAAAGAAAAACATCAACCCGGCCCTTTGGGCCGGGCTTATCCTCGCGGCAGCGGCGGGCTTCGCGTCCGGCTCCATCCAGGAATCGGGGGACGGGTTGGAAGCATTCAACCATATCACCAAGCCTCAGGCGAAGGCCTTGATTGCCAGGGCGCTCAAGACGGGCGACCCGAAACTTCTGGATTATTCGGGATGGGTCCTGTCGAAGGGCCTGGGCGTGGATAAAAACACCCTGCTGGGAAGCAAGTATTTCAGCCGGGCCGCCGATAAGGGGAACAACCGGGGCTGGAGCCACTTGATCGTCCTGGCGGACCAGGCGGATTTCATCGAGCAATTGAAAAAGGCCGCTGATGGCAATGATGCCGAGGCCCAAAACGTCCTGGGGGAGCTGAACGCGCACGGCTGGGGGATGAAAACCGATTACGCCCAAGCCTTAAGCTGGTACCACAAATCGGCGGACAATGGTTTCATTACGGCCCTTCGCAATATCGGCATGGTTTACGAGATGGGATATGGCGTTCCCCATAATTACAATGAGGCCGTGAAATGGTTCAAGCAAGCGGCTCCGAAAAACGACGCGGCGGCGGAAGAGGCCCTGGGGAAGGCCTACCAGGAGGGCTGGGGCGTCACGAAGAACTACGCGACATCCTTGAGTCATTACAAAAGGGCTCTGGAATTGGGGGAGGCGGACGCGCAAAACGACATGGGCTGGCTCTACCAGCACGGCTTGGGAGTGGTGAAGAACGACCAAAAAGCCCGGGAGTGCTACGAGAAGGCCGCGGTGGAGGGTAACGCCAACGCCGCCAACAACCTGGGGTTCATGTACCACACGGGCGAGGGGACCGACAAGGACGAGAAGCAGGCCCTTAAGTGGTACCTGCAGGGAGCCAACTGCGGGAACACCGATTCCAGGGACAGCATGGGCCGCATCAACCTGGAGAACGGCCTGGACCCGAAAGTGGTGGTCAAGAAAAAGGGAATCATCCATTTTGACTACCGGAAATCGGATTTAAGCCCCTCCGACCTGCAATACCTCAGGACCCTTGGGGAGTTCCTGACCTGGAACAAGAATATCAAGGTAAAGATCGACGGTTATTGCGACATCCGGGGGACGGATGATTTCAACAAGGCCCTATCCGAGCGCCGGGCCGCGACGGTCCAGGAATTCCTGCTTTACCATGGGGCGAAAAACTCGCTCTTTGATATCCAGGGTCATGGCCGCAAGTCCCCGGTGGCCCCGAACGACAACGAGAAAAACATGGCTCAGAACCGCAGGGTCGAGATCACGGTCGAGGGCCTATAAGCTTAAAATCAAGGTTTTTTGTTTTTCAAAAGCCCGGGGGATTTCCTCCCGGGCTTTTTTATTTCCAGGCCGCAAATTGAGGCCTTGAAAATGGCCGAAAACCAGGCTCATTGGCCATGGGCCGAAAGTCCTGCCCGCAGGTACTGGTGGCCCTGCCCACAGACGCTGGTGGTCATGCCCGCAGGGGACGGGGTTTCCCGCCATCTGGGGTCGGGTTCCCGCCGTACGTGGACGGGTTTTCCGCCGTACCCAGTATTGGAGGTCCCAACCCAGTACAACCTAGTATTTGGAAACACGCAACCCAGTATTGGAGGCCCCAACCCAGTACAACCCAGTATTCGGAAAACCCGCAACCCAGTATTGGAGGCCCCAACCCAGTACAACCCAGTATTCGGAAAACCCGCAACCCAGTATTGGAAGCCCCAACCCAGTACAACCCAGTATTTGGAAAACCCGCAACCCAGTATTGGAGGCCCCAACCCAGTACAACCCAGTATTCGGAAAACCCGCAACCCAGTATTGGAGGCCCCAACCCAGTACAACCCAGTATTTGGAAAACCCGTAACCCAGTATTGGAAGCCCCAACCCAGTACAACCCAGTATTCGGTAAGCCGATGACCCAGTTCCGTATAGCTGGGCCGGAAGCCCTGTAGGCACGGTTTGGGGGCCCTGTATTCATGAGGTCGGGAGCCACCGTCGGCCTGGACGTGGTCACCTACCGTCATGGGAGGATAACACGCCCACATTTTCGGCAATCCTGCCCGCAGGTGTCGGTAGCCCTGCCCGCAGGTCCGGTAGGCCCTGCCCGCGGACGCCGGTGGGCCCAGTGGGCATAAGCGAACCTAGTAGAAGAATTGGCGGTACCTAGTAGCAGAACCAGGGTGCCTGGTTGCAGGTTTGGGGGTACCTAGTTGCTGTAGTGATAATTCATCACTTTATGTCCTTTAGCCATTCCATACCGCTTTTATCATTTGCTTTTCCATTTGGTCGGATAATAATTTTTTAGAAGATCTGGACGTACCGGCCTCAAGAACAATCATCCGCAAATTCGGACAAGAACTATATTTGTTATTTATCATTTTTGCTTAAAAAGTGGTAAGTTTTAAGTCGCAGGTCCCTATCGTGCTTTATTTCCCGCCCCAAAATGGAGGCTGTTCCATGAAATACCGGTTCCACACCAACGGCGCACGGCTTTTTTTTACCGGATTGGTCCTCTTCTTTTGGGGTCTTTGCCTGTTCACCTCGACCATGCCGACCTGGGCCACCCCTTGCGTCCCATTAAACGTGACCGTCACTTCCAACGAAGGCGACAATAGTCCCGGTTCACTGGGCGACGCCATCAACCAAATCAACGCCAACGCCCCCTGCGGCGGCACCATTGATCTTTCAAGCCTTTCCGGTCAAACCATCATCCTGTCCTCGGACCTTCCGACATTGACCCAAAGTGTGACCTTTACCAACTCCGGAGCGAGTGTCGTGATCAATGGCGGAAACTCATACCAGGTTTTCAACAGTGCGGGTGTTTCCCTGGCCATTAGCGGGGTCCAGGTGGTTGACGGAAATTTAACCGGTACCGGCGATGTTTCGTCCCCGGTCGGCACGGTTCAATTCAACGGTTCCGCGGCCTCAGGCAATCCGGTTTCCTTGTCCTCCAACAGCCTGAGTCTTTCCAACTCGACCCTGGCGCTTGAGGGCGGGTCCGGGGCCCCCAATGGAGGGGCGGGCGGCTCGGCGGACTTGAGCGTCACAGGTTCCATGTCGGCGGACCCCAGCACCCTGACCGTCGCGGGGGGAACCGGGGCCGACAACAGCGGGGGAGATGACGGCGCGGGCGGCGCGGCCACCGTAAACGTCGGATCCTTAATTCTTGCGGGGGATACAGGGGGTCTCTCAACATACCAAGTCGCGGGCGGCAACGGCGGAACGGCTTCTGGAACCTCCGGCAACGGCGGGGCGGGTGGCGATGCGATTTTCACTTCCTCGGGTCCCGTGTCGGTCTATTACACCGGTTTGAACCTTACGGGAGGGACCGGCGGGGACAGCGCGGGAGGCGTCGGAGGGAGCGGCGGTTCGGCGGCCCTGATGACTGGAGGCCCGTTAACGGTTGACTCAGGCCTGGTAAGCGTTGGAGGGGGAACGGGAGGCTCCAGCCACGGGGGAGACGGAGGGAACGGGGGGAACGCGTCGGTTTCCCTGGGTTCCGGTTTGATCCTTGTGGACAGCTACACTTTCTCGGGGCTTTACGTGGCCGGGGGGAATTCGGGAAGCAACATTTGGCTAAACGGCCATGGCGCGGGGGGAGCGGCGGGTTCCGCGGTTTTGTCCGTCTCCGGTGCGGTGTCGATGGACACAAGCTTCCTGGCCGTTACGGGGGGAGACGCCGGCTACGGTTACGCCTTGGAGGGCGCCGCTGGGGGGAACGGCGGCGGTGCCTCGGTTTTCTTGGGCAGCCTGTCCGCGGCATCCAGCGCTGAAGCTGCCCAAGTGAGCGTGGCGGGGGGGGGCGGCGGAACCGATTATTACCAGGGGGGCGGTGGGAACGGGGGTACCGCCGATCTTTCGGTCACCGGCGCGGTGTCGGATGACTCCGAGGCTGTAAACGTGTCCGGTGGGGCCGGCGGTTACAGCTATTACGCGAATGGCGGTAACGGCGGTGACGCGTTGGTTTCCATTGGGTCGGATTTGAATGTGACAGGGAATAATTACGCGGCTGCATTCACCGTGGCGGGCGGGAAGAGCGGGGGAAACTTCCAGGGTAACAGCGGGGCGGGCGGCGACGCGGACTTGTGGGTCTCGGGAGCGGTTTCGGTTGATTCCAGCCTGGTGAGCGTGGGGGGAGGCCTTGGCAAGTTTTCCGCCCAGGGTGACGGCGACAACGGGGGCAACGCTTGGGTTACCACCGGGTCGGATTTGTCGGTCCTTGACGGCTCCAACATCATCGTCGCAGGCGGAAGCGCTCAGACCGATTATCCATGGGTCAACAGCGGGTCCAAGGGAACAGGAGGGTCGGGCGGCTGGGCATCCCTGGCCGTGGACGGCGCGGTATCGCTAGATTCCAGCCTCCTCAACGTGGCTGGCGGAACGGGAGCCGATAGCTACGGGAACAACGCCGGGAACGGGGGCAACGCCTTAGCTTCTATAGGAACTGGATTGGTGGTGACGGCGGATAAAAGTTCCTCCGGTCTGATTGTAGCGGGCGGAAACGGCGGAAACAGCTATGGCTGGTATGCCGCTGGAACAGGCGGCGCTGGGGGGTCGGCTTTCCTGGCAGTGAATGGGTCGGTGTCTGTGGATTCCAGCGCCGTCAGCGTGATAGGAGGCACAGGCGGCAATGGCAGCAGCGCGGGAGGCGGGAGCATTGGAAACGGCGGTAACGGGGGCAGCGCTGGTGTGTCAATCGGAACCGTCTTGACCTTGGGGGACTCCTCCAGCTTGGTTCTGGCGGGCGGAATTGGCGGAAACAGTGATACCTATAATGGCGGCAATGGGGGAATTGTTTCCCTGACTGCGTCGGGTTTGACCCTGGGGGCGGGAAGCGCCCTCAGCATGGTAGCGGGCACCGGGGGAACCGGGGCTGTCAGCAACGGATTGACTGGGAGCGCCGACGCGGTGGTCGGGGACTTGGAGGGGGCTGGTTTTATCACCATGGGAGGCTTGGCCGCGAGTCTGAGGGTCCAACAAGGTTCATTCAGCGGCGTGATCGCTGGCAATGAAGGCCTGGACGTCGCGGGAGGAGGGCCCCTGACCCTGTCTGGCACCAACACTTACAGCGGCGGGACGACCTTGGAGGCTGGGACTTTGAACCTGGGAAACAACAGCGCCCTGGGCACGGGGAACCTGGTCCTTCATAGCGCAACGACCCTGCAGGCCGGGACCGACGGCTTGGCGGTTACGAACGCGGTCTCCCTCAATGGGTCCGATACTTTCGATACGAACGGCGATGGCTTGTCCCTATCCGGGGTCTTGAGCGGCACTGGTTCCTTGACGAAGATCAGCGCGGGCATCTTGACCCTCGCGGGCGCCAACAGCTACAGCGGCGGGACGACTTTGGTGGCTGGGACCTTGAGCCTGGGGAACAACAGCGCCTTGGGAACGGGGAGCCTGGTCTTGGAAGACGGCACGACCCTGCGGTCCGGGGCGAGCAGCCTGCCTGTCACGAACACAGTGTTCCTCAACGGGTCCGATACTTTCGATACGAATGGCAACGGCTCGTCCCTGGCGGGCATCCTCGAAGGTTTCGGCGGCTTGGATATCGCGGGAAACGGGGCGGTGACGCTGACAGAAGTAAATACATACACGGGCGGAACCGACCTGATCGGGGGAACCTTAGTGGCGGCTAACAGCCATGCTCTTGGTACCGGCTCCGTGGTGGTGAACGGCGGGACCCTGAGCCTCAACGGCCCCATGACGCTCAATATCGGTGGCGATTATACCCAGTCCGCGCCGGGGACACTGCAAATGGGGATGGGCGGAATCGACGCGGGAGCCTGGGACGTGCTGGAGGTCTCGGGCGCGGCCAGCCTGGCAGGGACCCTGAGCCTGGTATCGGAAAACGGGTACCATCTCCATATCCACGGGACCGAGGATTTCGAGATCCTTACGGCTGGAAGCGTGGAAGGGACTTTCAACACGATTACGAACATGGTCACGGCCGATTCGGTGACGCTCATTTACCAGCCGACGGACATCCTCCTGCAAGTGACTGGTCCGACCTTCCGGTCCCTGGGGGTGACGCCCAACCAGGCCGCCATCGGCGGAGCGTTGGATGTCTTGAACGAAAAATTTTCCGATCCCGCCATGATCCAGTACTTGAACACCCTCTCCGATTCCGATTTGCTGGGGGTTTACGCCCAGATCTCACCGGCGGTCTTGACGCCGATGTACCGGATCAGTTTCAGCTCTTCCCAGGTCGAGGCGGAAATGGTGGATCAAAGGCTGGACCAGTTGTTCGGGGGCGCCGGGGGAGAATCCAAAAACATCTCCTGGAACGGGGAAGGGCCCCTTTTCGCCGGCAGGCACTCGGCCGCGAGGGAAGAGGCAATCGCCGAGGACCTCCAGCCCCAGCGCTTGGGTGTTTTCATGGACGGGATGGGCGACTTCGGGACTGTCACGGGCGACTCAAACGCTCAGGGATACCAGTATTCCACCGGCGGGATGGTGGCGGGGTTGGACTACCACTTCTCGAAAGAATGGGCGGTCGGGTTGATGCTGGGCTACACTCAGTCGGGAACCAGCCAGTCCACAGGAATGGTGAATGTGACGGGCGGACAATTTGGCCTCTATGGCGGTTGGAAAGGGGGAGCGCTCCACGCCGAGGCGCTGGCCTTTGGCGGCATCAACAGTTACGCCACCCAGCGCGATTCCTTCGGGGGGACGGCGTCGGGAAGAGCCCAGGGTTATCAATACTCGGGCCAAGCCGGAGCGGGGTGGGATTGGACCCTGGGGAAAGCCAAGGTGGGTCCTTTCCTGTCGGCCCAGTACACCAGGGTGGATATCAACGGCTTCAATGAGACGGGATCCCAGACGCCGTTAAGCTACCCGTCGCAAGGGGCGGGCTGTCTCCTAAGCGACTTGGGGATGAGGGTCAGCCGGGACTGGGCCGCGGGAGGCGTGGTGTTGGCGCCAAGCTTGAGCGCGGCCTGGGAGCATGTTTACCAGGGAAACTTGGACAGCTTGAGCGCGGCGATGGAAGGCGGGGGAAATTTTACCGTGGAAGGACCGGCCCTGGGAACCGACGCCTTGGTCCTGGCCGCCGGGTTGGACGCCAAGTTCGGCAGGGACTTCAAGGCCTATGTCTCCTACCAGGGCAAGGCGGGAATGACGAATTATTCCGGGCAGAACCTGACGGGCGGGGTGGACTTTGGGTTTTAGAGAATCAAATCCATTCCGCTATGCAATCTCCGGGGGTATTTCCAGGGTAGTTTCCCCAAATAACGCTGAAAGGAGTTACGTCACGTAACTTTTGGACTCAATATGGGTAAACTAATCGGAAAAAACGAAGGCTGGTACGCGGTGCGAATAGCTTTAAGTTGTCTTTTAGCCAGGTATTCAGCCGGTTTCGGGCCTGCCCTGCGCAAGTTCGATGGGTTTTCGATGGATTTAATGCCGGTTGTCCTTAATTGGCTTAAAATGGGCGTCTTCGGTTAACCTCACTTGAAAGGAACGAACTATGGGAACCAGGGGCCGGGAAATCATTGGACTTGACGTCAATCACCTTCTCAAACTGCTCAATCAAGCTTACGCAAGCGAGTGGTTCGCCTATTACCAATACTGGCTCGGGGCCAAGCTCATCAAGGGACCCATGAAGGATGCCGTGGCCGCCGAGCTCACCCTCCACGCAACTGAGGAGCTTAACCATGCGGCCCTCGTGTCGGGCCGCATCATCCAGCTTGGCGGGGTGCCGGCGCTTTCTCCGAAGGCCTGGTATGAACTGAGTCCCTGCAAATACGACGAGCCAGCTGATCCCTATGTCGCCGTCCTCCTGGACCAGAACATCGAGGGGGAGCAGTGCGCCATCACGACCTACAAGGGCCTCATGGACGCAACCCAGGGCAAGGACATGGTGACCTACAACATGGCCCTCACGATCCTGGAGCAGGAAGTCGAGCATGAGGAGGACCTGCAAAGCCTGAGGGAGGACCTCGACCTGATGGTCCAGCGCGGAAGCAAGTAAGCCTTCACCCATCCCCCCAGCCCTGAGGAGTGCGAAGCACTATCGAACGGGTTCATTGCCTTGCGGTGAGCTTCCAAGGGAAGCCGAATCCGCCCATTTTAAATTCCGCTCTTGGTGATTTATGCTTTCATCCCAACCCAAAACCCCCTGGCGCAAGGAGGCGGGAGAATCCTCCCTGCCGGAAGTGAACCGAAGCGTCCTCGTGCCGGTAACCGCCTCTTTCTGGCGCAAGATGCTCGCTTTCGCGGGTCCGGGGTTTTTGGTGGCCGTGGGCTACATGGACCCGGGAAATTGGGCGACGGACCTGGCCGGGGGCGCGAAATACGGCTATACCCT
Source organism: candidate division FCPU426 bacterium (assembly GCA_963796105.1). Lineage (GTDB taxonomy): Bacteria > Oederibacteriota > Muellerivitia > Muellerivitales > Muellerivitaceae > CAWCKJ01. The sequence goes on along the minus strand of CAWCKJ010000004.1, from coordinate 372,573 downwards.
GCTAAGTGTTATATTCGTCTCCAACCTGATGGCGGTCCTGCTCCAGCACTTGTGCGTGAAGCTTGGCATCGCAACCGGCCGGGACCTGGCGCAGGCCTGCCGGGACCATTACCCGAGGCCGATGGTCTGGTTCCTTTGGGCGCTCTGCGAGATCCAGATCGCCGCCTGCGACCTGGCGGAAGTGGTGGGTTCCGCCATCGCGCTCCAGCTGCTCTTCGGCATACCGCTGGTCTGGGGATGCGCCATCTCAGCGGCGGACGTGATGGCGGTGCTTTACCTCCAGAACAAGGGCTTCCGCTACGTCGAGGCGCTGGTGGTCACGCTGATCGCCACAGTCAGCCTCTGTTTCGGGGCCGAGATTTTCTGGTCAAGGCCCGATCTCACGGGGGTGATGCTGGGGTTCCTCCCCAGCCCGGAAATCCTCAGGAATCCGGGCATGCTTTACGTGAGCATCGGCATCCTCGGCGCTACCGTCATGCCGCACAACCTGTACCTGCACTCCTCCATCGTGCAGACGAGGAAATACGAAAACAGCCCCGGCGGGAAGCGCGAGGCCGTCAAGTTCGCGACGATTGATTCCACCACCGCGCTCACTTGCGCCTTGTTCGTCAACTGCGCGATCCTCGTTCTGGCGGCTGTCTTTTACCGGTCGGGACACCAGGAGGTGGGGGAAATACAGGATGCTTATAAGTTGTTAAGCCCCCTCTTGGGTGTGTCGGTGGCTGGCGTCCTATTCGCGGTCGCCCTGCTGGCCTCGGGCCAAAATTCCACCTTGACCGGAACCCTCGCGGGGCAGGTCGTCATGGAGGGTTTCCTGAACATCCGCCTGAGGCCCTGGCTTCGCCGGTTGATCACGCGGGGCTTGGCCATCGTACCGGCCGTTTGCGTGATCGGCTATTTCGGCGAGTCCAAGACCACGGACCTGCTTATCGCAAGCCAGGTCGTGCTTTCCGTGCAATTGGGCTTCGCGGTCTGGCCCCTGATGCGCTTCACCGGCGACAAGTCAAAGATGGGGGAATTCGTCAACCCGGTCTGGGTTAAAATCCTCGGCTGGACGGTGACGGCGGTGATTATCCTGCTCAACGCGAAACTGGTTTTGGATATGGTCCTGCCCGCATCCTTCTTGTCGGGGATTTACCGGCTGTTTTAAGGTCCCGGCTTAAGCTGGGACAAGCCGTGTACTTGGCCGGGGTTTATGCACCGGCCAAGTGGCGACCCTTCGGGTCGCCCTTGATGACGCTATCGGCCTGGGTTTCCTGGCCCCATAAGAGAACGGAGGTTTTCGATGTACAAAAAAATCCTGGTGGCGCTGGAGAACGGCCCGGCGGACGAGACTATCCTTCCGCACGCCGTTGAATTGGCTAAAAAATACGGCTCGGAACTGCGCCTCCTGCACGTGGCCGACGGCTGGGTCGCGCGCAATTTCGACACCCTCAAGCTCGCCGAATCGGAGGAAATGGTCGTGGACAGGGAATACCTGGAGAAAAAAGCCGGGGACTTGAGGGCACAGGGACTCTTCGTGACGGTGGAGCTGGCGCTGGGCAATCCCCCGCAGGAAATCCTCAAGACGGCCGAGGGCGGGAAGTTCGACCTCATCGCCATGGCGGGACACGGGCACCGTTTCCTCGGCGACCTGTTCCACGGGAGCACCATCGCGGAAGTTCGGCACAAAACCTCCATCCCAGTCCTGGTGGTCCGCGTGAAGGGGAAATAATCACCGCCGCTGAACAGCGGCGTTTGAGCTTGGAGCATTTGATATAGATGAAGAACAGAAGCCAATGGTTTACCAAGAAAACTGGCCAGGAACCCGAGAACTAGCCGGGAACCCGAGAACTTTCCGGGAGTCCTGCCCGCAGGTGCCGGTAACCCTGCCCGCAGGTCCATGAGCCCTGCCTGCAGGTGCCGAGAACCCTGCCCGCAGGTGTCGGGAGCCCTGCCCGCAGGTTCCGGGGTACCTAGTAGCAGGTTTCGGCGTTCCTAGTAGCAGATCCGGCGGTAGCTAGTAGCAGGTTCCGGATTCCTAGTAGTAGTTTTGACGGTTCCTAGTAGCAAGTCCGGGGAACCTAGTAGTAGATTCTGGGGTTCCTGTTGGAATGGCGGTCGAAATGGGCCAGCTTCAGGTTCAAGTTTTTCTTAATTTCCTCAAACACTTTCACCCCTGCGGGAAAACGGCCGACCAAAAAGACCCCCGAAACAGGAATGGCCGAACAACCCTTAAAGATAAAATAACCGGGTTGTGGGATAGTCCGGGATGGGTGGACACTTTTTCCAGATCGGCTGAAATATAAATCGCTGTACCTATGCGAGTGGAGGTTGGGATATGAGGAAATTTAAGATGATCTATCGGTTTTGCCAGGCTTTGGTGTTTTCGATGGGCTTTTGTTTGACACTCCTTTTTCCCCTTGCGGCCGGAGCCGCTGATTCGAACCCATCAGCTTATTCAGGGGAATACCCCGTTTTGGGACTGACGGTCGGGGATATCCCGCCATTCTTCAACCTGGTGGGGGGATATTATTTGAAGGATTATGGTTTCAAGCTGAACGGGTTTTCGTCGGCGGGGATGGAAAGCGTACAACTCGACCTGTCAAAAAAATTAACTGACACGAAAAGTTTTTCCGCCAATCTATCCCTGGTGGGTGGCTACCTGAATTTGGGAGGGGCTATCAGCACGATTATTTCCCTCGGTTCGGTGATCAAAGGCCTGGGTTTTTATTATGGGGGCGCCGGCATGGACGTCAATTGGGGAGGCCTCGCGGCGGAACTTGACGCCGTCTTGCTGACGAACCAAGTGGTCCCCGTTTTCCAACTGGGTTACATCCAAAGGTTCAACTAATCCAGGTTTCTCCTCATCTCTTCCTCGAAGTTCCATCAAGACGCTTCATGCGAATATCCGACAAATAATATCGCTTTCATCTTTTATCCCCCATAGAAGAACAAAACCCCATTAACGCCAGCCCCACATTGAAATGATTAGTGCATAATAGGATGCGGTTGGCTGGGAAACCTTGGTTTAAAAGGATTTGAATTTGATTTTAGTGCGTTCTGTTTCGCGGACTCTCTTAACTGCATACCTGGCTTTCCTCACTTACCCAGCGCTGGCCTCGCCTGTATTCACCGGCGTCACCCCCAGTTCCACTAGCATCCAACGCCTGGATAAATTTGAGCTGACCTTTACCCTTTCCGGGACAACCTACGGCAACCCTTACAACCCCTCCCAGATCAACGTTTACGGTGTCTTCACCAATGGTTCTCAGGCCATCACCGCCTATGGGTTTTATTACCAGGCCTATACCCGCTCGGGGCCGCCCGAGGTTTTAACCTCCAGCGGTTCGCCCGTCTGGAAGATACGGTTTTCCCCCAACGCTACCGGCACCTGGACCTATAACCTGACTGCGGTGGATTCGGGGTCGGGAACCGGGACCTACGGCCCTCAAACTTTCAATTGCAACGCTTCCACGCTCAAGGGTTTTCCGAAGATTTCATCCGATCCACGCTATTTCCAATACGACGACAACACCCAATTCATTCCCATCGGGGAGGACGTGGGCTGGGGGGACTATGAAGACAACTACGGAGGGGGAACCTTCGATTACGACCAGTGGATTCCCAAGATGTCCTCCCAGGGGGCAAATTTCGCCCGTTATTGGATGTGCCCCTGGTACCACGAGATCGAGTGGACGAACCCAAACTCCACCCCGGGCCTGGGGAATTACTCCTATTATCAGTACGACGCCTGGCGGCTGGATTATGACCTGGAAAAGGCCCGGACCAACGGCATCGTGGTGGAACTGTGCCTCTTGAACCACGGGTCAGTCTCCTCCACCGTCAATCCCAATTGGGCCCAAAGCCCCTACAACAGCACCAACGGGGGGCCCTGTTCCACCACCACGGATTTTTTCACGAACCCCACCGCCATCAGTTATTGGAAACAGCACCTGCGCTATTGCGTGGCCCGCTGGGGCTATGACCCTTCCCTGTGTTGGGAATTGGCCAATGAGATCGAGTGGACTGACAATTACACCTCCAGCGTCACGGTGCAAGCCGATGTGGCCGCCTGGCTTGAAAACATGGCCTCTTACGTCAAGTCGCTCGACAGCCTGCACCTGGTCACCACCAGTTTCGCCGAAAGCCAGTTCGACCCGAATGTTTGGAACTCCTCCTTGATCGATTACACCCAGATACACTTTTATAATTCCTCCCCCGCCATGGAAGACGGCATCCACGGGACCGTCGAGAACTACCGGGGCAGTTACCCCTCCAAACCCGTGCACGTGGGGGAGTTCGGGGTCAGTTCCTCCTCCGCCCCTGTGTCCATGGACCCCGGCGGAATCGAGTTTCATAACGTCATGTGGGGAGACCTGCTAGGCGAGTCTGACGGGAGCGGGGCCATGTGGTGGTGGGACGACTACATCGACCCGCAAAACCTTTATTACAACTACAAGGGGCTTTCCACCTTCGCTTCCTTGCTGGATTTCGTCCATTCGGGGTTCACCTTCAACCAACCCCTGGTCACGGCTTCTTCCTACGCCGACCTCACCGTCACGGGGTCCCTGGGGTGGGGAACCGTCGCCGCCGCCAACCGCTTCACCGTAAATTCCAACGGCACCTTGTCCCCCGGCGTGGGGAGTCTGTCCTCCGAGCTTTACGGCTCCTACCACCCCACCTTGGTCAACCCCCCGACTTTCATCTGTAATTACCCGGCGGCGGGTAATTTCCGGGTGCAGGTGGGCAACATCTGCCCCACGCCCGGGGTGCCGATTCTCAACATCACCCTCAATGGGACCCAGGTCTTGAACAGCCAGGCCGTCTCCAACACCACCTATTCGGTGCCGGTGCCAGCCGGGCCAGCGACCCTTTTCGTGAGCGACACGGGGACGGATTGGATGGACACCACTTATGTCTTTGGGGGCTGTGTGGCTGGGTTGAAAACCTACGCCCTCCAGTCGGCCCAAACCATCGCGGCCTGGGTGACCAACCGCAACTACAATTACGCGTATGTCCTTGCCAACGGCGCCCCCCCGGCCCTCACTGGAACGGTTCAATTTATCGGAGTCGGCACGAACGGCACCTGGAACACCCATTGGTACAACACCCAAACCGGCGCCCTTTCCTCAACCGGCACCGCGACCGCCTCGGGCGGTGCCATGAACGTCACCGTGCCTTCCACCGCTTGGGATTGGGGATTGGTCATGAATTACCGGGGATCGCCCACCCCGACCTTTACGATCACGAACACGCCGACTATCACACTCACTCCAACCATTACTCTCCCCCCCACGATCACGAACACCCCCACGATTACTCCCACGCCTTTATACAACCCATCGAGCCATGGATTGCTTCTGGGCCCGACCGTTTCCGCGAATGGACAGGCTATCCAGCTGTTTTTCGACAAACAGCCCCTCAGCAGTGAATGGTGGATTTACACGGTCGCGGGGGAATTAACGGCCCATCTTGAGTTCGCCAACACAAACCGTCACGCCTGGATGCCTTCCCACGCCGCGTCCGGGCTTTATATTGTTCGAATCAAAGTCCACTACGCCGACCAATCGACCAAGAACACGAAATTCAAAGTGCTCGTCGTTCGTTAAACGGATTGGAAACAAAGAGTCCGGCTTACATTCCTTTCGCTGCTTACATCGATTCCAATTGCACTTCGTTTAACCGGCAAATGAAATTCCGGGCTTGGGCCTGAAATGATATTCGGGCCATCAAAAGTGACCCCAAGCCCTGCACTACGCTGTACCGATTTGCAATAAGACAGATATAGAAATCGGTACTATGCCAGCCTCGCTATCAGGTGAATAGAAGGCTGGTATGGGGTGCGAATGACCGTCCCTTGACAAGATTTCCCGCCGTTCTGGCTTTTTGATCTGGTTGACTCAAAAGGAAAATGAAATTCCATTCGAGCGGGGGTATAATGAGGTTGTCTTTGATCAGGCCCGAGATAATCCTTTTTTTATCCATCTTTAAAAAACTCCAGGAGATCATTGGGTAAGCTGATGAAAGCGCATGAAAGCATGAAACGGGGAAGAAAACCGTTTTCGCGGAAATATTTTCCCTTAAGAAACAAGGAGACCTATGGCTGTCAACACCATTTATGATGTCGCCCAAAAGGCGGGAGTTTCCATCTCGACTGTTTCGCGGGTCCTGAACAAGAACCCGAATGTCCTGGAAGAGACGCGGAAAAAAGTCCTTCAAGCCATCGAGGAGCTACATTTCAAGCCGAACCCCATCGCGCGCGGACTGGTGATCAAACAGACCAACCTGATCGAGGTTTTTTTCTCCTGGCCGGGTTACCAGTTCAACATGGAAAGCGCCTGGTACTTGGAACTTTTGAACGGCGTCAACCAGGTTGTCCAGGAAAACCAATTCGGCCTATTGATCAATACCATCGCGGGGGTTTTCGACCCGCAGGAAGTTTACAAGCGGGTTTTCAACAACGTCGTGGACGGCATCCTCATGGTTTCGCCGTACCTGGAGGAAAAGGACCTGGGCCTGATCTTGAACAACCGGGTGCCGATCGTGCTGGTGGGCTACAGGACCTCGGACCCAAGTTTGGATTTCGTGGATACCGATAACATCCAAGCGGTGGGCCAGGTGGTGGACCACTTTGCGGGATTAAAACACAGGAAGATCGCCATTATCACCGGGCAGGTGGACAATTCGCGCAACGCCGCCGACCGGCTGGCAGGCTTCCAGTCCGCTATGGAAAAACATGGGCTCAAAATCCCCCCGGAATATATCGTGGGCGGAAATTTCCTCGAGGAATCCGGAGAGGAAGCCATGAAAAAACTCCTGGCGCTTCGGGACAAACCTACGGCGGTTTTCGCCTCCAATGACCTCATGGCGATGGGAGCGATCAAGGCCCTGGAAAAAGCCAAATTGAAAGTGGGAAAGGATATCGACTTGGTTGGTTTCGACGACATTCCGGAGGTCTCGAAAGCTCCTTATTCCCTGACGACCATCCGGCAGGATTACAGGACCATCAGCGTGGAAGCCACTCGAATCCTGCTGGAGAAGGTCAAGGAGCCGGAGCAATGGAAGCCCCGGCAAATATTGGTTCCCGGCCAATTGGTTGTCCGGAAGTCATCCAAATCCAAGAAATAGCAGGAGGCCATGATCAGGGTGGAATCCAAGGATGATAAAATCCTGGAGGCGCCTGGCTTAGGAATGCTTAAAAAGCCAAACGACAAACCCTCGGCCCAAATTCCGTTCAATTCTAATCGGCTATATATAAGGAAAAGTATAACCAGGAAAGTTGCAGGACACCCAAAGGGCTGATACAATGCCTCCGCCTCACTTGGTTGATTGAATTTCTTGGAAAAATAGGAAAGCAAATGCGCGCATTTCTTTGGATTCTGGGAATCGTTTTTTTACTGGCTTTGGGATATGCCCTTGTGACCGGCTTGGGTTTGGGGGGTATTTTCAAACATCACAAAAACCTGACCAAAAGCATGGTGATCACGGATTTCGAGTATCCCAATGACGATTTCGATTGGATGACCGGGGGCTACGTCAAAATAGAACCCGCCAAGGAAAACCAGACCCACGGCAAGCTTTGCGCGAAAGCCACCTTTCTCCTGCAAAGCCAGTTTTTCCCCACCCCCACTCCCGGCGTTGAATGGCGCCCCCAAATGTCCCTCGACACCAATTCCGTTACCCAATTGAAGGTTTATGAGTGGCAGGAATACGCCGATTTGAAACTGGATGTCTTCAATCCCCAGGATCATCCTGTGATTTATCATATGGAAGTAGCTGATTCCCACGGGTTTGTTTTTTCCGATATCACTGGGCCCTTGACGCCCAAGAAAGTCACCAACATTGATGTTCCCTTGGACAAGATGATCCAAGCCCGCCTGGATTTAAGCAACATCCGGTCTATCAAGTTCTGGGTGGATCTTACGGGAGCCACGGAGCCCGTCGTGGTTTATCTCGACTATTTGCGGTTGGAGGGCGACGCCACCGCGCCCAAGGCCGCCCCCGCCGTCAAGCATTGACCTGAAACCCGCGTTCAGCGAGTTTCATCCTTTACCACGGTATCCAAAATTTCATCTTGTCTTTTTCCCAAAGCCAAACACTTTTATGGAAATCGGTAAGATACCAGCCCCTTCTTTTGCTCGGTTTTCCTACCGCAAGGTTTGCCGCCACAAGAAGTTGTATATAAGGCCTTAAAGTATGCAGTTTGTAGCTTGAGGATGAGTTTTGATACCAATGGGGAAGAGCTTTAACCCCAAAACCCAGGTTGCCCTGGTTGAAATAACAGTTAAAATAATTTATTCGATAAGGCAGTTAGCTTAGTTGCGCATCAGTAAAACAGCCCAAATTGATTTGACGTTTAATTATCGAATGAATGGATTGATCCTGGAACTTGAAAGGGTAACCTAAATAACTGAATGGAAACCAAATTCGTCAAACCCGTACACCACGGCGACATCATCGAGATCGACATCCACTCCCTCGCCTTCGGGGGGGATTCAGTAGGGCGTTACCGTGATTTTGCCGTATTTGTCCCGGGCGGCCTTCCCGGCGAGAGGGTGGCCGTAAAGATCAACCAAGTAAAGGATCATTACGCCACGGGGGAGATTCTTAACTTCCTGAAAAGATCACCGGACCGCGTGGTTCCAGCCTGTTCCGTATTCGAGGAGTGCGGGGGATGCCAATGGCAGCACCTGCAATATTCCCGTCAGCTCCAAGCCAAGCGCCAATTTGTTGTGGACGCCTTCCAAAGAATCGGCCACCTTTCAAACGTCCTGGTTCAGCCCTGCCTACCCTCGCCCAGCCCCTACGCTTACCGCAACAAGGCCCTTCCGGTTCTCTCGATGCGGGAAGGACATTTTGTCTCGGGAATTTACGAACCCCGTTCCCATCACCTCGTTCCTTACCAGACCTGCCCCATCCAGGGGGATCCCGTCAACGACTTGATCCAAAAAGTCCTAAGGAAAATCGACCGCTCAGGTTTGACGCCGTACCAGGAGAAGAAACACACGGGTTTCCTGAGGCACTTGGCCGTCCGGCACGGGGTAAAAACAGGGGAAATGCTGTTGTCCTTCATCACCCGCTCGGAAACCCCCGAGGAGCGCCTTCAAAAGCCGGCCCTGATCTTAGAAACCTTGGACCGAATCCTCCCCAGGATCTCGGCGGAGCTTTTGGAGGAAGTCCCGGGATTGGTGGGCGTGCTTCAAAACATCAATCCCTCCCGGACCAATTCCGTTTTCGGGACCACGACGCGCCTCTTGGCCGGAAGGGACCACTGTTTCGAGGTGATCGACGATCTCAGACTGAGGGTGTCCCTGATGTCCTTCCTCCAGGTGAACACACCCCAGGCGGATATCCTCCATACCGTGGTCAGGGAGGCGCTCGGCGACCCGGAGCATAAGAAGAAATGGGAGATGCTCCTGGACCTCTATTGCGGGATTGGGACCCTAGCCCTGGCTGTATCCAACAAAGCGGACTACGTGGTCGGCATCGAAGAATCAGCTCCCGCGGTCGAGGACGCGAAATTCAACGCGCAATTGAATCAGCGGGACAACCTGGATTTCCTGGAAGGCGACGTCGGCCGGGTCCTGACGGGCTTGCGGGATAAGGGAATGACGCAACTGGACGCTGTGATCATGGATCCTCCCCGCAAGGGAGTCCTGCCGGAGTTTCTGGCGCATTTGACGGCTTTCCATCCCGAAAGATTGGTCTATGTTTCCTGCGACCCTTCCACCCTGGCCCGGGACCTTTCCCTTTTGACCAAACACGGCTACAGGGCGGACTGGGCGCAGCCGCTGGACATGTTCCCCCAGACCTACCACGTGGAAACGGTGGTGAGGCTCACCCGGGAAAAATCAGTCCCGCTTGGGGATATCAGCACTTTATCCCCGAAAAACCTGGAGCCTTTCCGCTTGCCAAAGACCGAGCCCACCGTTCTCAATATTAAAAGTGTGATTAAGGAGGCTGGAAAATATTTGCCGCGTGTGGGTTTGATCCTGGAAAAGCTTTCGGGAAAAGGGAAGGATTGGATTTGGCCGTTTTTTTCGTTTATTCCCTGGGCGGTTAAAAAAATCCTGACGGGTCTTAGTTTCCTCTTCCGTTATTCCCTGATAGCAGTTCGATGGTTTTTCTCATCATTCCCGTTCCTGTTTCGATCGATCGTTGGTTTGATTTGGAATATGAACCAGTGGCGCAAGAGTTATTTTTCAAGGAAGTCTCCAGCAATAGATAAGGCCCATTCTTTCCCGGCAGAGAAAAAAACAAAGGATTTGGAAGAAGCCTATTCAGAAACGAAACGGGTCCTAACGGAATGGGTTGAAACCCCATTCCAGGAAGAATGGGAGGAGGAAAATGCCATTCAACTCAATCCGGAAATGGCCGATGAGATCCCCAGCCCATTGGCTTCGGGGAGGGTTTCAACGCCACTTTCCAGGGCTGGGATCGGCCATGAGGAGAGCCATGAGAAAGATATTGTTGATGTTCCTGAAAACACCCAGAAGCCGAATTTGGAATGGCCTTCCCCCGAGTTTTTGCCCTTGCTGCGGCCGGCACCGCGTTGGGAATCCTGGAAAGGGATTTACCAGGCTTTTGTTGAGCGATCCCTGATCGGCTGGGCTGTTTTAATTGTTCTTTTATTAAGTGTTGGCGCCTACTGGGCCAAGGCCACCCTTTCCCCCTCCAGGGCCAAGAACGTCCTCCAAGCACCCTCTGTTTCCCAGATGATTCCAGACGCCATCGCCGTTATGCCCACTCGCACTTTTTTTCGCTACGAAATGGTGCCTTTTGAGGTGAGGGTTAATCCAAAGGATTCGACTTATTTCTCCGATATCCACGCATCCGTGGAGGTGTTCCGCGACGGGGAGCCGGTTAACATGGTGGATGGCAGGTCCAAGTTGTATTTAAGGAAGGATCAGGAGGGGAAGAAGCTTCTCGGCAATTGGCCGATTCCCTACAACCCCAAGGCGGGAACTTACATCGCCGAGGTGATCATTACTTCCCCGCAATGGAAGGTTCCCCGGACTTTTGAATCCGCGTTTACCATCGCGCACTTGAAACCCCACGGGCTTTATCCCGGCTATGCCGCGCTTACGATGGAGGGGGGGAAGCAATTGGTAAACGGCGCCGTGCCGCCTTTGGATGGAAACGGATCCTCCAGCACCTCCAACGCCATTGATTGGGCGAAATTCATGGGGGCAAATTTATACTGCGACTTGATGGGACAAACCTCCATTTGGGATCATTTCGTGCAGGCGGATTTTCCTTACAACCGCCTCGAAATGGAAACGGGCCGCCGTTACGCGAGGGCCGCCCACGCGAAAGGCCTGCAGTTCGCTGGGTACATGACCACCTTTAAAGTGGAAGGCGACGCTTGGAAGCAAGCGCCTTACGACTTCTCGCTGGGATACGATCCGGACAGCGACGAGGTCATCCAGACTAGGTTCATCTCCCTGGATGATAAAAAACGCCGCAAGGATATCATCGATTTCCTAAGGAAAATGGATCAGGAACCCCTGGTTGATATCATAGGTTTGGATTATGTCAGGACAGGTTTTGCCGGGTATGAGATGGTGGATGAGTTCGTCAGGGATTTGAACGTCCCTGGCCCCATGGATTTTTGGTCTATGTCAAAGCAAGATCGGATTCACTGGCTGGCCAGGACCGTGGAATTAAAGGAAAATCCCCAGGTGGTGGCTTTGTTCGAGTGGTGGAGGGCCCACAAGGTGTCGCTGGCCCTGAAAAGCATCTTGGATGAGGCAAAGGTTACCAAGCCGGTGTTCACGTTCACCTTGGGATGGGAAATGGGACATCAACACGGCCAAGATCCAGCCATGTTCATTGACGCTGGGGTGGCCTTTAACCATATCATGCTCTACGAGGGGACGAGAGAACATATTGAGGCCATGAAACGGCATTGGCCTGTTTATTTATCCAGGGAAAACGGCATGTACGCCATGGGAGAGATGGTGGACTTCAATTGGGTCCAGAAAACCCTTGAACCTCCCGGCCCGCTGGAACTTTATAACCGCGAAAACGAGACTTTCCAGAACTGGTTTCCGGAGAACGCCAATCTAGGAATGTTTTGGCACGACCTTTACCGGTTGGTTTGGGGAATCCGGGGTCCTTACACCACCATGGAATGGACCATTGCGGGAGGAAAAGCCTTTACGACGTTACAACAAGCCGAAGGGCTATTACCCATTGACGTGACTGTCACCGCCCCCAAGGAAGCTTCCGTTGGGGTGCCGGTTCCGTTAAGCGTGGAAATCCGCAACCATTCGCCCGAGGACTTGAAAGGGGTGGTTCTCCACCAGATAGACACCTCGAAAAATTACCTGGATGAGCTGGCGACCCTGGGGCCGTTTGAGCTTCCCGCGGGGAATATGGTAAAAGTGAAAAGCCTTTTCTTGAATATGCCGCGCGAGCCCCATCCGGAGAGGGACAACCGCTACATGGCCGCGGTCATGGTCGAAAAGCAGGGAGATCCCCTGCGGGTTTTTGATTTTGTTTACGTCAAGGGGTTGCCATTAGGGACCGCCGTGAAGAAATTGGATACGCCATAAAAGGAATGAACTGGAAAATTCAAGTGATCATGGCTCTAGATCTTATAACTCTGAAAGAGTTCATGAATTATGGACAGGGTATGCCCTCCCATTCTTATTTCAAATTTGGAGTTTAAAGAACCGCTACTTTGGTTGAATTGAAGCTATATTTGCGAGTTTGAAGCTTTGTTTCCCGTCGTTAAATATAAATAAAAAAGTAAAATTCAACCCTGGGCTTGTTTAATGGTAATAAACCCAATGAAAAGGGTTTTAAACAATAAATTCCCAAAACACCTGATTTTTAAATTTTATTAAAAAAAGATTCCAGCTTTTCAGGGCTTTTTAGTAAAATACCGGCGTTTTCCTTACCCATCTTTTCGTGAAGGATGTTTATGGCCTCGTCCAAGCTTTTGTCTTTATTTGGGGTTCTGGGGCTTTTTCTTTTGGCTGGATGTGGGGCTGTATTCGTGAATGAAGGCTCAAAGAACGCTAGTTTGGCCCGCGGCTTGGCGAACCCTGAAAAAAACAGTGTTAAGGTGAACGTTCCAAAGGAAGCTTCCGTTATTTCCAATTTTGATAATGGATCCAAGAGCGGGAACCCCAAACTGTATCTTGATGGAGCGGGTGAATGGTCCACCTTGACCTGGGCCGGAAACGCGGTCAATAGTGATTTCGTGGTTAAGGGAGGCGCTAACGGCACCAAGATGGCGGCCCATGTATATGGAAGCCTTACGGACAAGGGGGACGCATCTTATCCCGAATTTGATCTGCAATTTAATTTCAAAGGGAAAGACCTGTACGATGCCAGTAATTTCTCTGGAATCCAGTTTTATTACAAATGTCCGACAGCCGACCAAGCTCTTAAACGCCGGTTTAATATCGCCACGGCTCCCACACTTCCTTCCTCTGATGGCGGCATTTGCGTAAATGCGTGTTACAACCATTACGGCGCTAATTTAAAACCTATCGCCGATTGGACCTTGTATGTCTTGAATTTCTCCGATTTGACTCGGCTTCAGGGTTGGGGTTCGCCTGTTACTCCGCCCGAATTAACTGAGCATTTAAAAGAATTTATTTACTTGAAGTGGGCTCATTCCGCTGATAATGCCGCAGGGACCTATGCCATCGATTATTGGATCGATGAAGTTGAGTTTTTTTGATAGAGCCTTCTATAAGGTTTTAAAAGTTAGAATGATTTCAGGAAAGGTTTTAAAAGTTAGAATGATTTCAGGAGCCGATTTTTGAAATTTCGCCTCAAATTATATTTTATTGTTTCCTTACTAACCTTTTTTCCTTGGAACGGCGGAGTCAGCCTGCTTAACGCTGATCCTATGGAAAATGTCGGCCCCGACCAACTCCTTTACCAAAGGGTGAAGAAGCTCGCGGATTTAGGCCTTTTAGATCCCGCTGATCAAGCGGTTTTGGATCAGGGGAAAATAGTCACCCGGTTGGAGTTGGCTTTTTACACTGAGAAGGCCGCCGCTAAGATTGAAGCTCCTGAATTAGCGTTGCCGAGTCCGACCCCGTTAACTCCCGTGCCATCCCCTTTGGAAACTCCTGTCCAATTGCCGCCCCTCAATTCCGCTCCGGAATTGCCTGCTTCAACACAACCAGCGCCGGCTCTTCCTCTATCGGTGAATACGCCCCTGGCCGCTCCGCCTTTGCCGGAAAATGCTCCTCTGGCCGCGCCGGCTTTACCGGAGTCTTCCCTGCCGTTGCCTGCGGTTACGCCCGCGCCTGTTCAATCGGTTCCGGAACTTCCCCCGTCCGCGCTTCCACTTCCGGAAAACACGCCATTGGCAGCCCCGCCTTTACCTGAGCCTTCTTTGCCAATGCCGGAGGCACCGCTTGCCGCCCCACCTTTACCAGAATCTTCTTTGCCGTTGCCTGCGAACACCCCTGCTCCAGTTCAGCCGGCTCCGGAACTTCCTGCGCCAGCGCTTCCTTTGCCTGAAAATACGCCCCTGACCGCTCCGCCTTTACCAGAACCTTCTTTGCCTTTGCCCGCGAACACCCCTGCGCCAACTCTCGCGACCCCATCGGCTCCTTCTCCGGTCATTACTCCTGTCGCCTCGCCTATAGTCACCCCGAATCCCACACCCGCAGTAAACCTCCCGGAAGCTACTGGCGCCTTAAGGAAGGAAATAGAGGACCTTTTGAAACAACTTCATTTGGAAACTGTTTTTCTTCGCTCGCGGCTAAGCTTGGATGATCCCCGGATTAAAGCCCAGGAAGACGAGTTAGATAACCTCAAAACGGTTCAGGACGAAGTGGACGCTATTTGGAAAAAGGCGGATAGGTCGGCGGGCATCCCGAATTTCAACACGAATATCAACACTCGGTTTGAAAACTTAAACGTTTCTGGTATCGCCACCGAGAGCGTCTCAAAGGCTTTGGAGGAAATCTGGTGCGGGATGTACTCGGACCTGGGGGGGAAGGGAGCCCTTTCCCTCGGAGTAGGCGGAATCTTGCCCTATGACAACGCATCCGCCAACTATGACTTATGGGGTGTCTACGGCACAGGACCTGTTTCCCTTTATATCGGTAATCCCAGCTGTACTTTGGATCTTTACGGGGACTTAGGTAAATGGGACACCACCTTCGCTGTGGAAGCCTACCAACCGGACACCACCTACGGCGATTTTAGTCGCGGCTATGCCAACAATTCCCTCAAGCGGTTCGAGAACCCCTGGAACATCAAGAGCTTCAATGATGATAAAAACGCGAAGAACTGGGATGACTTCATGAGCAACATCAGCTACGTGCCCAGTTATTCCCCCACGGCAGGCAATGTTCAATCCACCAGCGACCGGGTTTTTGACGGGATTTACGCGGTAGGGAGAACTGTCCCATGGCTGGCTCCGGGCGGTCGGATGTGGTTCCTGGTGGGACGTATGGGCGAAACAACCAGCCAAAGCCTTCGTTGGGAGGAAGGGGCCAAGATTGACCAACCTTTGTTCGGCAGTCTTTTAAGGGCCTCGATTTCCGCGGAATGGGTAAATGACAATTTTGGGGTCAGCAACCTGCCCAATATGCCCCAGCTGGACATGAAAGATTACTCAGCCGACATCCATTTGAACCTTGCCCCGGTTTTGTTTGATTTCGAGGGCGGGTTCTCGCATTTTTATACGGGAAGCGTCTATCCCGGCCCCGCCTATGTACAATCAGGCCAACTCCAAAATGATTCCAACGCAGTTGAGGCGCCCGCGGGTCAGGCCTCCATGGCTTTTTATCCCCTGACCCTTTATTACTTCGGCCTCAGTGAGAATTACGCCGACTTCATGAGCAAGGCTACCATGAGCGGATTTAATTTCTTCCACCACGGCCTTTATTTCAATCCCAGCGATTTCCAGGACGTTTATGGGGCCATCGGGGAGGTGGACAACCTTCAGACCGACCGATACGGTTGGCGGGTCAACTTGGGATGGGACGGCAGGGAACAGACCTGGATGAAGAGTTGGCCTAGTTTCCTGGATACCTTTATCATCAACTTTGACGTGTCCCAAAAGAAGGAATATGTGGCCGAACAGGGCCAGGAAGGTTATTACGAGGTCGAACCCACCCAATTGCTTAGTTTTTACTACCCGGACGACGAGGGCTTATGGGGGTTGGACCTTTGGGGAAACTATGCGCCCAACGTGAATCCCCTGCGTCAGACCTACATCAACAACATCGAAGCCATGAGAAACGATGCGGACATTGTCAACGATGATGTACGCTACCAATTTAGAATGACCAGTGAGAGGATTCCGCTCATTTTGCCCATTTATAACAACGGCGGAACATACAGTTTGTCTCCTGCCACCTCGGGTCAAGATCCCGCAAAATATGCAAATGGAAACAATATGTATGCCAATATTGACGACCTCAAAACCTACAACTACATTACCTTGACCGCCAAACTCAAAATCGATAAATGGCTTGGTTTGACCTCTCCCGTGGATGGGTTCTTTTTCATCACCGATAATCAGGTTTCAGGTGTCGCTTCCAGTTCCGTTACAAATCTCCCCGTTAACAACAACTCGCCCTTGTCCAACAATTTGGCTCCTTACACCCTTTCCACCAGTTTTTCCAACCTCTTTGAACAGTTGGTCTACGATGGTTCCATCATGATTAACGTGGTCAAGAACGTGGATTTGATGGGTGACATCGGAGTTGAAACCTGGAAATCACAATATACCTACCCCCAGGTGGATTATCGAACCAACGATTATGGATTAGGGCTTGCCTATGACATCCCTTGGGGTGGGGCCAAGTTGGAATTCCGTTATAAGTACCTTGAATTCCATGACAATTACATTCCAGCGAACAATTATTCCGGAAACCAGTATTTTTGCAAAGTTAAGTTTTTGTTCTAATCTTCGGAAAAGGATTTTTGGATAAACTAGAAATGAAAAAAAGCCTTCAAATTCTTATAGGGGTAATTCTCTTGAGCCCGGCATTTCCGGCAAGGGCCGATCATGGACGTTTGGCCACGAACATCCGGGATTCCTGGATCAACCTGGGCGTGGATGATTTGGTGTCATCCGGCTTGGCCCCGACTCCGGGCAAACCTATCGACCAATTGACAAACCTAGAGGTCGCTCAATTGACGGCCCAAGCCTCCCAAAAGTATTTGGCTCAAGCTGATCTCGATCTTCCCTCCCCTCCTTCCGCATCTGAGCCAGCCTTGCCGCCGGAACTTCCCTCTGCCCTGGCTGCGCCTCCGCCTTTAACGGGAATGGATTCCACAGCTACCCCGCAATCAACCCTTCCTAGCAAAAGCATGACGGACTTGGTGTCGGAATTCCGGAAGGAATTAACCGCTATGGGAGTAGACGTGGACAAGCTGGAGCAACGAATTGTGGATTCCAAGGTCCGCAACGAGGTTTTTGCCGCTCTCCAAAAAGAATATCTGAAACGCACGGGAACGGATTTGGGCGGATTTTCCAGGGGTTTTGTCTATGATTACCGGGGTTTCGGCACCAACGCGATTTATCCGGCCATGGAATATAACGCCGCCATGTTCATGGAGTGGGATTTGAAAAGTATCCCCATTCCCACCGTATTATTTGACGCTCGCATGAGGCTGTGGCGTTCCATGGGTATGTATTACCAGGATCCATTCGAGCCTGCCTACCAACTCAGGTGGATTTCCCTGACCGATTACAACGATTTCGCGAATTTCACAGCCGGTGACTTTTTCAAGAGTTATACCCCCCTCACGCTATGGAACTATAATATTCCTGTTTATACCTTTATCGACCCCACTTCCTTTTACCGCACCCGCAAGGATACGGAAGAATTGGCTTATGTCGACCATGGGCCCGATTGGCATATGAGGGGATTCCAGGCTTCCGCCTCATTTGACAACCCTAAGGAGATGTTCCTGAGTGGCGCCGGGCTGCAGGCCATGGTGGGAACCCAGATGAATGGCGGCGGTTTCAATTTCAGCAGTTATTACGGCGGCGCCCAGGGTTTTTTGGGCTTATTCAATGATTTCTTGACGGTAAAGGGGACGGGCCTGATCCTTACTGACGATGTCAATACAGCCAATACCCCTTACCTGGGCTCCAACACCGATCCCAACCAGTATTACCCAGACACCTTTCCGAAGGAATACCAAATCGGAAGTCTTAGCGGCACAGTTTCATTTGTCTTCAGCGACAAGGCTGATTTGATTGGAAACGCCGAAGGAGCTGTCAGCCGTTATTACGATGACTTATATGATACGGCGAGGGAATTTCAGGATTGGGCCATATTAGGAAACGCTTCCTTGGATATCCAAGGGGCCCATTTCACCGGCAAGTACATCAACAATGGACCGAATTTTTATTCTCCCGGGGCCCAGACCAACCGCTATACCCCTGCTGCGGGTTCGCAAGGTTATTGGAGCACTACCATGAACGGTGTTGATGACGCCTTGCCGGGTTACCTGAATGGGTTCCTGTTCCAAGGGGTTAACCGGCCCTATTACGCCCCTTATGACCGTCTATCCGAGAATTTCCTTCCATATGGAGATGCGTCCCCGAACCGCAAGGGAATTGTGCTCGGTTTTTGGGGCGAATTCGGCGAGAAAAAATGGCTGAAACCACAAGCTTCCTACTTGCTGAATGCCCAGGAAATACAACCCAATTACGTGTTAAACCCGGCTGGAACCGGCGTTACAGCGGTAGACGGAATGACAAACGCCCGTGTTTTCGGAGGCTATGAGGGAGCCCTTACTCTGGACATCGCGAAGGCCATTGACATGAAAGGGAAGACCTACGACCTGCAGCTAGATTACAAACACCAAACCACGGATCTTGGAATGGGGGGGAGCCCCTTCACAGTGAATACCATGATTGGAGCCGTGGATTTCAACATTCCCGTCCATTTTATTTCCCGCATGGTTTGGTCTGTGGCATTCGAGCAGGCCCAGTCCACCGGGAGCGAATTTGTCCTGGGAGGAGGAAGCCCCCCTACCTTGGCGTCCTACGCCTTCTACCTGGATCCTTCGGGGCAGTACTCCTTACAGGCCATGAACATCACCCGCGACACTATTGCGCTGGGTGGTCTCTATCCGATCAGCGACAAGATCGGCCTCCGGTGCGATTGGTTTTTCGTAAATTACAAGTGGACCGACAACCCTGCTTTTGACCGCAGGGATCAAATTTGGAGACTTACGTATGAAGCTCATTTCTAAAATCATTCTCTTTTCATTCCTGGGCTTTATCTTGGCGCAGGTGAAAAGTACTGCCTTGGCAGGCGACAGCCTATTCACGGTTGTCCCGGCCAATGACTCGACCTATATGCGCCTCCAGCAATTGGAACAAGCCGGTTTGCTGGCGTCAGGTTCTGCCATTGCCCCTTTGACGCGCTTTGAAGTTGTCAATCTTATTTTGAGAGCCCAGGATAAATACAACGAGATCGTTGTGGCTGATTCTGATTTGGACTTGCCAGCTCCCTTGGATACGATTGTTACAACACCCGCCCCTGCCACTGCTCCATCCGTTGCTACCCCCGTTGCGGCTGTTCCCGCCAAAACCGCAGCTCCCACACCTTTGCCCACGCCGGATGAGGCGGTGGTGTTGGCCCAGGCGTTGAAAAGCCTTCATAGCTTGCAGGAGGCATACCAATACGAACTTACTCGAGTAAAAGGAGAAGTAAAAACGGTGGAAGACCACGAAGCCGCCGTGGAGAACTCGCAATATGCCCTGTGGAAGCGTCTCCAGGGAATCACAGAATACCCCACCATTACTTGGCATGGGTTGGGAAGAGCTTTTGGAATTTCAAGGCAATACTGGGGTGATCCGGCTTATTCTTCCTTAGGCTCGGCCGAGCGGGAAGGTTTCGGTTACCTCGATTTTCAACCCATAGGGGTGGTTTCCAAACAGGTGCGTTGGGACGCGGTTTTAAGGTATCAAACTGCCTTTGAGTCGAACAACTATCCTGGCATTGATTGGTTGATGTTCCGCAGAGCAACCATGGAATTCAACCCTTCGTGGTTTTCCGCGACCGTGGGGGATTTTGAGGAATCCTATACACCTTTGACCCTTTGGAACAGGAACAACCTTGATCTTCGTTACATGCCCGAGATGTACAAGCGCGCCGACGATACTTATAAATATGAAAATTACCTCAACCAAGAGCCGGACTGGCCTTTCCGGGGCGCTCGCATTGGCACCGCCCTGTTGTGGCCCGATTCGGAACTTATGGACCAGTTCAAGGTTTCCTTAATGGCGGACATGATTCGGAACGGGTTTGACGATAATAATAAGACAGGGGTTTTCTACGGGTTCGACAATTACACAGGTTGGGTTGTAGGAACCAACGGCGAAATCAAGTTGAAACGGTGTTACCTAGGTGGCGGAACTTCCCTCCAGTTAACATTGGACGCATATGGACTCTTACTGGACGATCCCTTGAACACTAACAAACCGGGCGCACCCTATTCCCCCTATAACTCCGATACCTGGGGCCACCAGTACAGGATTTCAAGCTTCAAGCCCGCCCTTGACGCCGGGATCGGGGGAGATACATCCATCGGGATTGTCTGGGAGTGGGCTTCCGTCACCTATGTGGATGATAAAATGGATTCATCAAAGAATACGCAAGATTACGCTGTATTGGGCGGGCCCTATTTACGGATGGGGCGCTCAAAAGTATCGTTCAACTACCTGAATGTCGGCCCTTATTTTTACTCACCTATGGCACAAACTCGGCAGGATAACATTTCAGTTCCCTCGGCAGCTGCGCCTATAGCATCCGGTTTCTTGCCGACCCCGGAGCTCTTTACACCCGCCTTGCGAAGCCGGTTTTTCCTCAACGATGTGCCCCGGCCAGATGAAATCTACAGTTTTTACGATCGGACACAGGACAATACCTTTCCCTATGGATTGTCCACTCCCAACAGGCAGGGAGGCGGAATGGAAATGGACTTGAAGGCCCTGGAAAAAGACGCTTTGAATATTTTGGGCTCGGTCTATTTTGTCCAGGAAATCAGTGGTAACCTTGTTGTTGACAGCGCGGGTACGGGTTATGTGCCGGTAGACGCCGCAGCGTTTGACCCCGTTCCGGTCCGGAATTTTACTTACGTTAATTTCGGGCCTTCTTTAAACTTAGGTCCCGTCATCGGATTTGATCGGGATTTAGTTCTGGGGACCAACGTTCGATACGAAAAAACAACTAGTTCGATCGGAACCTTAACCAATACTTGGATTTTGGGTGGGGTGAAAATAGGGATTTTGAATGGGTGGGATGTTTCCGCCTCCTACGGGAATCAAGCGGTCAATGGAACAGAAGCTGGTTATGCTTACACTGATTCCTCGGGGGTTTCCCACCAAACCTTTTTGGCCCGTTATCCTTTTCTCTTCGACAATTCCGATTTGGGAAATTACCAACCATTCAGTGTCAATGGGTCCAACCAGAGCGTCCAGCTTTCTAGCGAGATCCGGACAAGCCGGAATACGAGGTTTTTCGCGGATTATGGTTTTACCAGCGGTAACGTTGTACCCTACGTTGGAACCCCTAACACGGGAACCTTGCATAACGAGTTTTTGGAGTTGACTTATGAAATCCAATTTTAAGCTGACGGGGGAAATCCGAAACCCACTTCGGAAAGTTCTATCCTGCCGGATGGCAGTCGGGTTGGCATTTGTTTTGATTCCATTAATCGCTGGGTTTTTGGGTTGTAAAAACAGCGTACCATCTTACGGAACATATCCGACACCTCAATCAGTTTTAGATTGGAGCACGGTGGCAAATTTCAATTCCGATGCGGTTACCGTCAACCCGGATCTTTTTGAGGCAAGTAATCCTCCCACCTACAAGTTGAAAACGGCCGGCGGCTCTGTTACAGCGGTAAACGATTGGTCGGCTTATATTGCTATCTCCTCAAACCCGCCGACTGTGCAAAATACCACCGTTACCCTCGGCGGATCATCCATTCTGACGATCCCCATGGCACCTTGGTTGGACACTCCAGGACCGAGCGGTTCGTCCAGCGATTATGCCTTCCACGTCACAGGAGCTCTCCTGGACCCGGGCGATTATTCCTCTTTCGACTCGGTGAAGCTACAAGCCCAGATGGAAGGCGGTGGGTTTTATGACGCCAGCTTTTTTAATGGGGTCAAATACCACTTAAAGGTGGGAAGCGACGACACCACTCTTTACCGTTTTTTCAGCGTCCCGGTTTACCAGACCACAAGCCCGGTTGGGGGAGGTGGGTGCATGGGCGGGCCGAGGCTTTGTGACGATTCGTTCGCGGCGGATTTCAGCAGTGGTACTGGCGGACAGTGGAAACAATTCAGCTATAAATTCACGGATCTTCACCAATTGCAGCCTGGCGTCATCACGAACCCGCCCACTTTGAGCGGGGTCAATCTTCAGCAGATATTTTTCCTGGAATGGGATGAGGGCCGGAATAATCAACCCGGAATATCCTATTTTGATTTTTGGGTGGATGATATCGAGTTCTTCAAGTAACGGAAAGCCCGTCATAAGGCTTGGCTCCGGGAGGTAGGCATGAAAGGTATTTGGTTTAGAACCTTGTTGGTTTTGTTCTTCGCGGTTTTTACCGCGGGGATATTGTGGCTTTCACAGGGGTGTAATTATAAAATTCCTCCCTTGGCCGCAGCGGTAGCCACACCCCAGCCCAATAACGTGATCAGCAATTTTACAAACGGTTCTTTGGTTATGAACCCTTCGCTGAAGGGTTTTGATAACGGTTATTTCCAGCAGATCACTTACGGGGGAGCGCCTGGACTCACCAATATGATCAACGGCAGTTTAACGCCCAAAATCTTGGAAACGAACCCTGGGGACGGGAGTGCATACGCGGTTCATCTTTCTGGGGCGCAATACGACTATTGTGCGACAGGCGCAGGTTCATCTACTTATCCCGCCTTCTTTCTTTACGCTTTCTTGAGCAACAATCCAGTGAAACATTACAAATACGACCTGACGCCCTTTCAAGGGGTCAGTTTCAACATCAACGTTCTACCTGATGATGGAGTCATTCTCGGCACTTCCACTCAAGACCCCAATTACCAAAGGATGTTTGCAATCGGGGTCGCCCAGCAGACTCCTCCCACCAACGATCCCGGTGGTATCTGCCCCCCTCCTTTTGGCGGAGGTGGCGGTAATTGTTACGACTACTTTTGGGGCAATGGAACAGCTTTGCCCAGTTCGCTTGTTGGCGCGGGGTGGCAACCAGTGACCTTCCTATTTTCACAGTTGCAAACCGCTGGATGGGGTGCCCTGAGCATTAGTTCATTAACGACTCCTTGTAACGGTAATATCACCTATACCACCGGTCCTCCACTTCCCTGCCCGGGCAGTGGAACCTTCGAGACTGAAGCCTTATTTTTAATGTGGAAATTTGGCGATAACGGTGGATGTGGAAACGACTATACGGATTTTTGGGTGGACAACGTTTCCTTTTATTGATTAATTTTTATGGTTAGGCGGCCCTTTTTGGGGCCGCCTTTTTTTATTTTAGGCCCTTTAAAATAACGTATAGCTCGAAGAGTAAAATTTTACTTCCTTCTTTTTAGAAATTCACTGTCTTATACTAGGCCCCTTTAAAAAATGACCGGAAGAGGTAGTCCCTTGGCGCTTGAGCACATCCGAAATTTCTGCATTATCGCCCATATTGACCATGGCAAAAGCACCTTGGCGGACCGTTTACTGGAGTTTACGGGAGCCATCCCCCCCAGGGAGATGAGGGCCCAGCTCATGGACCAGATGGATTTGGAGCGGGAGAGGGGAATCACCATCAAGGCCAAGGCTGTCCGGTTTTTTTATAAGGCGCTGGACGGCAAGACCTACGAGATGAACCTGATTGACACCCCTGGGCATGTGGATTTCAATTACGAGGTTTCCCGAAGCCTCAAGGCTTGCGAGGGAGCCCTTCTTTTGATCGACGCTTCCCAGGGTGTGGAAGCCCAGACTCTCGCCAATGCGTTCCTCGCCATGGACCAGAAATTGGCCATCATTCCCGTTATTAATAAGATCGACTTGCCCGCCGCCGACGTCAACCGATGCAAGGCCCAAATGGAGGAGTCCCTCGCCCTGGACAGTTCCGAAGCCATTCAGGCTTCGGCAAAGGAAGGAACAGGAATCCAGGAAATCCTTGAGGCGATTGTCAAAAGGGTTCCCCATCCAACAGGCGAGACGCAGGAGCCCTTGAAGGGCTTGATCTTCGATTCCATGTTCGATCCTTACCGGGGAGTGATTGTTTTTATCCGAATGTTCAACGGAGCCATTGGACGGGGCACCCGAATGAAATTCATGGCTACTGGCAAGGTTTTCGAGGTGGAGGAAGTCGGCGTCTTCAAGCCTAAAATGGAAAAATCAGAAAAACTCTCGGCTGGTGAAGTGGGATACGTTGCCGCCAACATCAAGGAAGCCAAAGACGCCAAAGTCGGGGACACGATCACTGAAGAAAACAAGCCCACGGACAACCCTCTGCCGGGCTTCAAGGATGTTCTTCCGATGGTTTTTTGCGGCCTTTATCCAGTGAATTCGGAGGATTACAACGATTTGAAAGAGGCTCTCTCGAAGCTCAAACTTTCCGACGGGGCTCTTTCCTTCGAACCTGAAACCTCAGCGGCCCTTTCTTTTGGTTTTCGCTGCGGGTTCCTGGGGCTTCTGCACATGGAAATAGTCCAGGAGCGTTTGGAAAGGGAATACGGCTTGAACCTCATCGCCACCGCTCCCAGCGTGGTGTACAGGATCCAAAAGACCAACGGCGATGTGATCATGGTGGACAATCCGGCAAAACTTCCTAATCCTTCGATGATTGAAGAAATCGACGAGCCCTATATTGACGCCAGGATCATCACCCCCTCCGATTACATAGGAGCGGTGATGACCCTTTGCCAGGACCGCCGGGGGACCCACAAGGATACCCATTTCTTGGACCCTACCCGTGCTCAGATTACCTACGAGTTGCCCTTGGCCGAGGTGGTGATGGATTTTTTTGACCGCTTGAAAAGCGGAACCAAGGGATACGCTTCCCTTGACTATGAACCCATCGGCCATCGACCGGGAGATGTGGTCAAGGTGGATATTCTTTTAAATGGGGAGCCGGTGGACGCATTGTCCTTCATGACCCATGTTGACAAATCGGAAGCCAGGGGCCGGAGTATCGCTGAAAAACTCAAAGAAATCATCCCCCGCCAACTTTTCGAGGTGCCTATTCAGGCGGCTATCGGTGGAAAGGTTATCGCCCGGGAAACGGTTCGCGCCCGCCGAAAAGACGTCCTAGCCAAATGCTACGGTGGGGACATCACAAGAAAACGGAAACTACTGGAAAAGCAGAAGGAAGGAAAGAAGCGGATGAAATCCATCGGACAGGTAGAAATACCCCAGGAAGCTTTCCTGGCGGTCTTGAAGGTGGAAGAATAGCGTCCAAAGGAAAAGAGGGAAAATGGAAAACCTGAATTATTACCTATACGCCGCGGCGGGAATATTGACCCTATTAGAAATCGTCATGAAATGGGGATTACCTTCCATCAGGAAAAACGAGGGTTTAAAGGGGATCGTGGAAACGGTCGATTCCCTGTGGGTAGCCATATTACTGGCCCTGAGTTTGAAAGCGGTTCTGCTTCAGCCATTCACCATCCCTTCCGGAAGCATGGAGGACACTTTGCAAATCGGTGACTACATCCTTGTGAAAAAATATGAGTATGGGTACTCCATTTGGAACAGCACACCCAGGTTCTTGCAATTCAAGAAACCCCGTCATGGGGATATCCTGGTTTTTGTTTATCCCGTGGATCATACCAAGGACTTTGTCAAACGATGTATAGGGACGCCAGGCGATGTGATTGAATGCAAAAAAAAGGATCTTTATATTAACGGCATCAAACAAATTGAGCCTTATATCAAGCATATCGACCCCAACATTGAATCAGCCGGGGATTATTTAAACGGAATGAGGGATAATTTCGGCCCTGTCACGGTGGAGCCTGGACATTATTTCATGATGGGGGACAACCGGGACAATAGTTATGATTCCCGTTATTGGGGACAATTGGATGTAAAACTCATCAAAGGAAGGGCTTGGGCTATTTATTGGCACAGCCTCCATTTTTCTAATTTCGGAGTTTTTTGGGACTCCATCAAATTTTGTTTTCATCGAATGTTTTCAATTATCCATTGAAGAAAAATCATTTGAAAGAACAAATGTTACCTGACACAAGCCTAATTCCATGAATGTTTACGTTCACATCCCTTTTTGCGCGTCCATTTGTTCCTACTGCGATTTCACGTCCTTTGCCGGACAAAAATTAAAAATGGACACCTATGTTGAGGCTCTTGGCCGGGAGGTAACCGCGTCCGACTTGGAGGGGCCCTTGAAAACCCTCTATTTCGGAGGGGGTACCCCCTCGACCCTCTCAGTTCAACAACTGGAAAGACTGTTGAGTCGAATGAAAGCCAAGGTTTTGCTTGAACCTCACGCGGAGATTTCCCTGGAGGCGAATCCTGAAACCGTTGATTTGCCAAAGTTGGCGGGCTACCGGTTTTTAGGGATCAACCGGTTGAGTTTCGGAGCCCAGGCATTTCAAAAGGATATTTTAAAAAGATTAGGCCGGGGGCATGATTGGAGCCAAGTCGAACTTTCTTTCCAAGACGCTAGGAACGCGGGTTTCGAGAATATCAACTTAGACCTCATGTTTGGCCTCCCGGGACAAACCCTGGAAAAGTTCAAAGAATCCCTGGAACAAGCAGTCAGTTTAGCTCCGGACCATTTATCCCTTTATGCTTTGCAAGTGGAAGAGGGCACTCCTTTATCAAAGCAGGTCCAGCAAGGTTTAGTCTTGCCAAGCGAGGATGAATCTGCGGATCAGTACGCTTTTGCCCAGGAATTTCTCGTTCAGCGGGGTTTCGAGCAATACGAAGTGTCCAATTACGCCCGTTCGGATAAACATTGCCTCCACAATTGGAATGTTTGGCGGGGAGAAGACTATTGGGGTTTTGGGGTCTCGGCAGTGGGGACAGTGAAGGGTTGCCGGTATTCACATAGGGATGATTTGAAGGAATACATCGAAAATGAGGGGAAAGGGCCGGCGTTGCGGACTGAAAAACTCGCGCAATCCATTCTCGAATTCGAGAAAATAATGCTGGGCTTGCGAACGAGGGATGGCATTTTAAAAGAAGAAATACAACATTACGCAGATATGGCGGGAATATCTTATGAAAATAAATTTTCGTTCTTCCTCAAACTAGGCAAATTGTCTTTTACTCAAGGCCGTTATCGGGTCACTTCCCAAGGGTACTTTACGCTTAATGCGATTTTGCAAACTTTGATGGCTTGAGGAATTTCCTTGTTTTAGTGGTTTTTGAGACGGGAGGTGTTGGGATGGGAAGTTGACTTTCCCTGATCTCAACTTATTATTAAAGGGCCTTAACACTTCTTTTTTTGGAGAACTCCATTGGCTGTCAGCCAACCATTAACAACTCGAGAGGAAAAAATCCTTTCTTCTGTTATCCGTCACTATGTGGATTCCGCTAAACCGGTGGGGTCGCAAGTTATCGCGGAAAGCATGGATATTTCCTCAGCCACGGTCCGTAATGTTCTTTTGGAATTGGAAAACATGGGCTATCTCACCCATCCCCATACCTCGGCCGGACGCATTCCGCTCGATTCGGCCTACCGTTTTTACGTGGACCGCCTGATGCAGGCGCGTCGGTTGAACGAAAGAGAAAAACAAATTATTGAACAGCAGTACGAGGAAACAAAGGATGAGGTGAAAAACCTAATGAGGCATACCGCCAAGATCCTGGCCGCCATGACCCGGCTGGCGGGCTTAGCGGTTTATCACACGCCCCAGGAAATATCCCTTGATCACGTCAACCTTGTGGCCATCGACGCGAAGAAAATAATGGTTTTGTTGGTCCTGGGAAACGGACTACTCAAGGAAGAATTGGTCCATTTGGACGCCCCGGTAAAACTTAAGGAAGTGGGGCGAATCACCCAGCTCTTGAATTCAAGGTTCAAGGGCATGAGTCTGGTGGATATCCGCGAGTCGCTCTTAAGGGAGGCGGAGTCGGTCAAGAACGCCCAGCTTGATATTTTGGAAGCCACCTTGAGGATGATCGATGGGGCGCTCCGATACGAGTATGATCAGATTCATTTGGAGGGCGCTTCCCGCTTAATGGAGCAGCCTGAGTTTCAAAACGCGGAAATGATGGAAAAAGTATTGAGGTTGGTGGAGGAAAAGCGACCTCTTGCCCAATGCTTCAACCGCAGTTGGGACCGGACCGGGCTATCTTTTGAAATCGGGGGAGAGTTTTCGGAGCAGTCTTTGCGGGATTTTTCCTTTGTTCATGTCCCCTATACACTCAAGGGGAGAGTGGTGGGCGCAGTGGGTGTTCTGGGGCCCACCCGGATGCCTTATGACCGAGTTGCGGGGATTGTCGACCATTTAGCCAGATTTTTGGAAGACACTTTTTCCCGAAGGGAATGGTGAGCCATGGTGGAAATTCCTTTCAATGCGGACTCTGGCAATCTAGAAAACGAAGTGGAAATTCTTTCCGGATCTCCCGAACCGAAGGAAGAAGGCCTCAACGCCAACGAAAAAACAAATAAAAGCGTTGCCTCCGGCGCTGAAATCGAGGAATGGAAACAAAAATATGACGAAGTTAAAGACAGGCTGGTGTGGATGGCGGCCGACTTTGATAACTATAAAAAAAGGGTCTTGAAGGAAAAAGAGGAGTTCCTTAAATTCTCCCAAACCGCGTTGCTGAAGGAATTGCTGATAGTCGTGGATAACCTGGAAAGGGCCATGACTTCCATGCCGAAGGACGATCTGGATCAGGGATTCCTGGGTCTCAAACAAGGCGTGGAATTGACTTTGCGCCAGTTCCATTCCCTTTTGGAGAAAAATGGGGTAACAAAAATGAAGGTTCTGGGCGAGATGTTTGATCC
Organism: candidate division FCPU426 bacterium; assembly: GCA_963796105.1. Taxonomy (GTDB): domain Bacteria; phylum Oederibacteriota; class Muellerivitia; order Muellerivitales; family Muellerivitaceae; genus CAWCKJ01. The sequence goes on along the minus strand of CAWCKJ010000004.1, from coordinate 343,659 downwards.
CCGGTTCCATCAAGTCATGTTCCAGGAAGAAACAACCCAGTATCCGGATCAAACCGTATTGGAGGAGCTGCAAAGCGGCTATATGCTTCAGGATCGGGTCTTACGCCCCGCCATGGTGAAGGTGGCCAAAAACCACAGGTGAGTCTCCAGCGGCGCAAATCTCGCTCCGAAGCGTTCGCGGCAAGGAATCTATAAAAATTGAGGTTTTAAATCCTAGCCCGAGTAAGGGCGGGAAGAGAAGAAAAAAAGAGGAGTTTTAAAATGGCAACAAACAAAGTATTGGGAATCGATTTGGGAACGACCAATTCATGCATGGCTATCATGGAAGGCGGAGAACCGAAAGTCATCGCCAATTCGGAAGGCGCCCGAACGACGCCTTCCGTGGTGGGTTTTTCTAAAACAGGGGAAAGGCTGGTCGGCCGTGTCGCCAAGAACCAGGCCATCACCAACCCCACTAACACGGTTTACTCCATCAAGCGCTTCATGGGCAGGAAGCTTCATGACTCGGAAGTTGAGATGGACCGGAAAATGGTGCCATACGTCATGAAAGAAGCCTCCAATGGCGATGTCCGCGTGAAGATCGACGACAAGGAATACTCACCACCCGAGATCTCGGCCATGATCCTGCAAAAACTCAAGGCGGACGCGGAAGCCTATGTAGGAGGGGCAATCACAGAGGCAGTCATCACGGTGCCGGCTTATTTCAACGATGCGCAGCGCCAAGCCACAAAGGACGCTGGCAAAATCGCAGGCCTGGAAGTTCTTCGCATCATCAACGAACCGACCGCGGCGGCGCTGGCCTACGGCTTGGACAAAAAGCAAAAGAACGAGAAAATCGCGGTTTACGACCTGGGCGGGGGAACTTTCGACATCTCCATCCTGGAGCTGGGGGACGGCGTTTTCGAGGTAAAATCCACCAATGGGGATACCCACCTTGGGGGCGATGACTTTGACCAGAAAATCATCCAGTGGCTCGTGGAGGAGTTCAAAAAGGACAACGGAGTCGACTTGAAGAACGACCGGATGGCTTTACAGCGGCTGAAAGAAGGAGCGGAGAAGGCGAAAATCGATCTTTCCACCACCCAGGAAACCGAGATTAACCTGCCCTTCATCACGGCCGACGCCTCTGGCCCCAAGCATTTGAACGTCAAACTGACTCGGTCCAAGCTGGAGCAGTTGGTGGGGGACTACGTGGACAAGACCATCGAGCCATGCCGGAAAGCCCTGAAGGACGCGGGTTTGGGCGTGGATGACATCAATGAAGTGGTGCTGGTGGGCGGCATGACCCGTATGCCGCTAGTCATCAAAACCGTGAAGGAGTTTTTCCAGAAGGAGCCTCATAAAGGCGTAAATCCGGACGAGGTTGTGGCGATCGGCGCGGCCATCCAGGCCGGGGTCTTGAAAGGCGAGGTTAAGGACGTGCTTTTGCTGGACGTCACACCCCTCTCCCTGGGTGTGGAAACACTGGGAGGGGTCATGACCCGGATCATCGACCGCAACACAACCATCCCGGTCAAGAAGAGCCAGATTTTTTCCACGGCCGCTGATGGACAAAGCACGGTTTCTATCCATGTCCTCCAAGGGGAAAGGGAGATGGCTTCCGACAACCGAACCCTTGGACGGTTCGACCTAGTGGGTATACCGCCGGCTCCCCGTGGTGTTCCTCAGATTGAGGTCACCTTTAACATCGACGCCAATGGAATCCTGCATGTCGCGGCCAAGGACCTGGGGACTGGCAAGGAACAGTCTATCCGAATCACTCCCTCCTCGGGGTTGTCAGACGACGAGATCAAGAAAATGCAAAAGGACGCCGAAGCCCACGCCGACGAGGACAAGAAAAAGAAGGAAAAAATCGAGGCGAGGAACCACGCGGATACCCTGCTCTATTCCACCGAGAAGGCCCTCAAGGAATACGGGGATAAGGTGGATGGCGACACCAAAAAGAAGATCGAGGAAAAGCTGGAGGCCTTGAAAAAAGTCATCACGGGTGAGGATGCCGAGGCCATTAAAAAAGCCACGGAGGAGTTGACCGAAGCCTCCATGAAGCTTGGGGAAGCCATGTACAAAGCGACCGCCGAGAAACAGGCGGCGTCTGGTGCCCAAACAGCGGAAACCCCCAAACCAGAGGAAAAGGAGAAGAATGACGGGGCTGTGGACGCGGAATACGAGCCCATGGATAAGGACAAAAAATAATTATTAGTGAAAACTCGAACATTTTATTGGAGGCGGCCGAAAGGCCGCCTTTCATGTTTAACGCCCTATTGGGAAATTTACGAGTGATATAATCCACCTATTAAATCCCTCTCGTACGGGGGTATCGTTACCGAGGTTAATGACTTGCCATTTAAAAACATAGCCATTCTGGGTTCCACCGGTTCCATAGGCTTATCCACCCTCAAAGTCGTCCGAAAACTCAAACCGAGTTTTCGGATAACGGGTTTGACGGCCAATCGAAATATCAGGGAATTGGCAAAACAAATCAAGGCATTCCATCCTAAGTTAGCCGCGGTTATGGACGAGAGCTTGGTTTCACCGCTTAAGAGTCTCACAAGTGGGATTCCAACCCGAATCCTGGGCGGGGAGGAAGGGCTGGTGGCGGTTGCGGCCGAATCGGGAGCCGATATGGTGCTTTCCGCCATCGTGGGAGCGGCGGGATTGAGGCCGACCTTGACCGCCATCCAAAGAGGAAAGGATATCGCCCTGGCAAACAAGGAAACCATGGTCATGGCCGGGGAAGTGGTGACAAAGGCGGCTTTGAAATCGGGATCCAAAATTCTTCCAGTTGACAGTGAACATTGCGCGATATTCCAATGTCTGGCGGGATGCCACAAGCCTGAAACTGAAATTCATCGGATCATTCTGACGGCTTCCGGCGGCCCATTCCGCCTTCTACACCAGAAACACTTCCATAAAATCACTTTGAAGGAAGCCCTGAACCACCCGACCTGGCGCATGGGCCCGAAAATCACTATCGACTCGGCCACCCTGATGAATAAGGGGCTGGAGGTCATCGAGGCGCATTATCTTTTCAATACGACTTTCCAAAAAATCGAAATCGTGATCCATCCCGAATCTATCGTGCATTCCATGGTGGAATTTATTGACGGGTCGGTTCTGGCCCAACTGGGGACCACTGATATGCAGATTCCCATCCAATTCGCCCTGACCTATCCCGAACGAAAGAAAACACCTGTTGAAAGGCTGGACCTGTCCAAAGCGGGTAAACTCCACTTCGAGAAACCTGACCGGAAAAAGTTTCCATGCGTGGACCTGGCATATGAGGCGGGGAAAAAGGGCGGCACTTTTCCCGCGGTCCTAAACGCGGCCAATGAGGTGGCAGTGGGCCGGTTTTTAAGGGAGGAAATCAGTTTCAGCGATATCCCTAGAATCATCGAGAAAACACTGGCAAAATACCGTTCCCTGACAAATGGGACCCTCGATGGTATATTGATGGCCGATCGATGGGCCCGTTCACAAGCGGCCAAAATCCTTTAAGGAAATCTCATGAACTCAATTGGTTGGCTGATAGAAGTTATCGTGGCTTTCGGATTCATGATTTTCATCCACGAGGGGGGCCACTTCCTCGTTTGCCGGCTATTCAAAGTCGAGGTTGAGGAGTTCGCATTGGGATTTGGGCCGCTCCTTACAAGCCGGAAGTGGGGGAAAACGCTCTATTCCATCAGGGCATTTCCCCTGGGGGGATTCTGCAAACCACAAGGCGGGGACCTGAGCGGAGAAAGCGCCGAGAAAATGTACGAGAAGCCCCCGGAACCTGGTGATTTTCTCAACGCCGCCTGGTGGAAGAGGATATTTATCTTCCTGGCCGGTCCCGGCATGAATTTCGTTTCAGCGTTTTGCTTGTATTTCCTCCTTTTTTGGGTTATTGGGGACAAGGTCCCGATGGAAAAACCAATATTGGGGTTTATCCCTCCCCACAGCGCGGCCGAGATTGCGGGTATGAAAAAAGGGGATCGCCTCCTGAAAGTCAATGGAGAGTCTTACCAGAATCTTTACCGGGCAGTGGAAGATATACTGGATAAGTTAGAAAAAAAGCCCGAAGCCGGGGTATCCCTTACCCTGGAACGGGAAGGTAAAACTTTCGATTGCACTTTATCAGGCGACCTTAAAAAGAAAGATTTTGAGTTGGGAATATTTCAATCGCTTCCTCCTGTAATAGGGATGGTGCCTTTTTCTTCCCCCGCTCGGAAAGCGGGCCTGATGGAAGGGGATGTTATCGTGAGTGTTGACGGGCAGAATGTCTCTGAGTGGGGAGAGATAAGTTATAACATTCATCATTCCAAAACGGATGAGATTCATCTCCAGGTTTCCAGACAGGGAAAATCCTATCCAGTGGTGTTAAAGAAAGTTTTTGATGGGATGGATAAGCATATCGGTATCTCCCCTTCGGATTCGATGGAATACGACTCCCGTAAAATGGGCGCTATGGAAGCTTTCGGCGCGGCGGGAACCAAAATCGCCGGGACCACGCTTCTTTACGCGGATGCCCTCTGGGAAATGGTGGTAGGTAAGATTTCCTTGAAAGATAACATCGGCGGTCCCGTGACCATTATGCGGGTCATGTACCAAAAGGCGTCGTTAGGCTGGCAGGAGTTCTTCAATATCATAGCTTTTATTTCCCTCGTTCTTTGCATCATGAACCTCCTTCCGATTCCTGTGGTGGACGGGGGGCAGATAGTTTTGTGTCTTGTGGAGGGAATCAAGAGAAAAGCCGTGTCAGTCAGGGTGCAGATGGTCTATCAACAGGTTGGGTTGTTCCTCGTGATCGGGCTCATGGTTTTAGCTGTTGTCATGGATTTTTGGAGTCTCTACCTGGAAAAATTCCACAACCAATTTCATTAAGTTGTATTCACTCTCGGTTGGGTGCGGTATGAATCCGCCTCCCTGCCGTATCCCAAAGCCTTAGGGGAGGGCTTTTTGAAACTACATGAATACCAAGCCAAGGAAATCTTCGCCAAGTACGGACTGCCTGTGGCGCCCGGCATGGTGGTCAAGCATCTTCAAGAAGTGGACGACGTCCTGAAGCGCTTTCCTGAGGGGCCCTGGGTGGTAAAGGCCCAGATCCACGCGGGCGGCAGGGGAAAGGGCGGGGGCGTGAAGCTGGTCAAGACGGAGGAAGAGCTCCGCCAGAAAGCCAGCGATATTTTGGGGATGACCCTTGTCTCTCCTCAGACCGGTCCGCAAGGGCGCCTAGTCAAAAAAATATTCATCACGCCCGCTTTGGGGTACGTCCGTGAACTTTATGTCGGTGTGGTTCTTGACCGGGCGAGCCGTAGTCCAGTGATTTTGGCCTCTTCCGAAGGGGGCACCGAGATCGAGGAACTGGCGGCCACAAAACCCGGGGCCATCCAAAAGATTCCCCTGGATCCGGTAATAGGATTACAGCCCTACCAAGCCCGCCAACTTCATTTGTCCTTGGGCTTGGCCCAGGATAAGATCAACCAGGGAGCCAAATTGTTCCAGGACCTTGTCCGAATATTCCTGGACTTGGATTTGACGTTGGCGGAAGTCAATCCTCTGGTGGTTCTAAAGAACGGGGATCTTCACTGCCTTGACGCGAAAATTTCCTTTGATGACAACGGCTTGCCGAGACACAAGGAATACGCTTCCTGGCGTGATCCGGACGAGGAGGATTCCAGGGAACTCCAGGCTTCCGAATTTGGCCTATCCTACATCTCCCTGGACGGCAGTATCGGCTGCCTGGTGAACGGGGCGGGATTGGCCATGGCCACAGCCGACGCTATCCAGCATTTCGGGGGATCGCCGGCTAATTTTCTGGATGTCGGTGGAGGGGCCACCACCAAGGCGGTCACCGAGGCGTTCAAACTCATCCTGTCAGATAACCGCGTCAAGGCTGTCCTCGTCAATATTTTCGGGGGCATCATGAAATGCGATGTGATCGCCCAGGGCATCCTGGACGCCGCGCGGGAGGTGGGCATGAAACTGCCCATGGTCATCCGTTTGGAGGGGACCAACGTGGAGCAAGGAAAGCAAATACTGGCCAAATCCGACCTCGCCTATAGTTTCGCTTCCAGTATGGACGAGGCCGCCAAAGCCGCGGTAGCCGCGGCGGGAGGGCCGAGACAATGAGCATATTATTGAGCAAGAACGCGAAAGTCATTTGCCAGGGTATCACCGGTTCTGCCGGCTTATTTCACTCAAAGGCATGCCGTGAATACGGAACCAAGATGGTAGGAGGCGTCACGCCGGGTAAAGGCGGGACGGACGTCGAGGGATTCAAGGTGTTTGACACTGTTTCGGATGCGGTTGGAAAGACCGGAGCCGACACCAGCATGATATTCGTGCCGGCCATGTTCGCGGCGGACGCCATTCTCGAGGCCGCAGCGGCCGGGATCAAACTCATCGTTTGCATTACGGAAGGAATTCCCGCCAATGACATGGCACGGGTTGTTAAACAACTAGAAAATTATCCTCAAATCTGTTTGATCGGGCCAAATTGCCCTGGAATCATCACGCCGGGTGAGGCCAAGGTCGGCATCATGCCGGGTTATATCCATAAACCCGGGAAGATCGGTATTGTTTCCAGGTCCGGTACCTTGACCTATGAGGCGGTTTGGCAGGTCACCCAGTTAGGTTTGGGCCAGTCCACATGCTTGGGCATTGGGGGAGACCCCATTGTCGGCACCACCCACCGGGACTCTTTGGAAGCCTTCAACCGGGACAAGGGAACCCAGGCAGTCATCCTGATCGGAGAGATCGGTGGAACCGCCGAGGAAGAGGCGGCCCAATACGTTAAAAAGGAAATGAAAAAACCAGTCGCGGCCTTCATCGCTGGTATGACGGCCCCGCCAGGCAAGCGCATGGGACACGCAGGGGCGGTTGTCTCAGGCGGTCATGGAACAGCCAAGGAGAAGATCGAGGCTCTCGAGGCGGCCGGTATCGTGGTGGCCCAAAGTCCGGGTGAGATTGGAAACGCCTTGGTGGAAGCCCTCAAGGGCAAGAAAACCAGGTTAAAAAAAGGCAAATAATTTATAACTTTTTCCAGCGCAAATTGAGCCCTGGAACATTTAATTTATTTACCGGAACTTGTTAGTATTAGTTTTTGTAAAAATTTTTCATTGCTTCCAAAATGACGGCTTCTTGTGGGCCCCAAATCCGCGAATCTGTTGAGGAGAAAACCGCGAAAGTCCTCAACCCGCAAGCCGAGGCCAATTGAGTCACTCCGCTGTCATTTCCGAGAAATACCGCGGATTGGGATAAAACGGCCGCTAAATCCCTGAGATCTAGGGGGCTTTTCAGGACGACCACGTCCTTTAAATCCGCGAAAGTTTCTCGGATTTGGTCGATATATTTTTCTTCCGCCTCTCCCCAGATCACCAATACCTGCTTCTGGGATTCTTTAACAGCTCTCTCTGCGGCGTTTCGAAAAAAAGAAAGAGGGGCGTTCTTGGCCGGGCTTCCGCTACCCGGATGGATGACCAAGGGCGAAGACATTCCTAAAGAGATCAAGATGGATTCTCCCCTTTTACGCATGGAATCGTCAATCTTGAGTTTTGATAACCTAAAGGGAGAATCGGGCGGAAGAGCTTTACCAGCAGCCGCCTCAAGCCAGTATTCGGCCGCCCATCGCGCCTCCTGGAGAAACGCCTCGAAAGATTTGGAAGGCTGATGGATTTTCAACCTGGGGAATTCCTTGAACTTTTTTAGTATCTTGTCATCGGATTCCTTGAAGAATAGATAGACATCGCTGTATTGATTCCACACGGCGTCGAAATCATTAACAAGCAGGTTTTGGAGAATTTGCTCCAAGGGAAGGATTTCCTGGACGCCTAATAAATCAGCACCCAGGGCCCGGTATGGAGCGGTTCCTGCCACCGAAACCGGGGTGGAAGATTGAAGGTATTGAAGCGCCGGCAAAGTGAGGAGACAATCTCCCAAACTTCCCGCGGCCAACACGATTATCTTTTGTTTTTCCAAGATAAAATCCATTATAAAGCGTTTTTATGATTTTCATTTTGCCAACTGGCTTGTTGAAGAGAACTTATTTTAATACAGAAACCGGTTCAAGACCGAAAGCGCTTCCTGTAAATCTTTTCCGTACCTTTATTTTACGTTGGTTTGGAAGCTTTTTTGTGGTTTCATAGCAACCAATTTCCCGCGGATGTTTCTTTTAGTAATTTTCATCCATATGCTTGCTCTGAATTCGAAGGGCAAGCGTCTAATGTCACAATAGGATAACGAGGTTTAACCAGAAATGAAATTAATCAAATTTAAATCTATCATCGCGGCGTCTTTTATTATGGCTTGGCCGTTTTATCTTGCCGCCCAAACCCAACCTGCCACTATTACGATCAATGCCGCAACCACGGTTTCCTCATTTATTCCAATCAGCATATTCGGGAACAACACGGCTGTCTGGAATTCAAACGGTAATTACTTTGCTGCACAGCCATTTATCCAAGCAGCTGGGAATTATTTTATCCGTTATCCCGGTGGTTCCACCTCGGATATTTACCATTGGAACGGGAACGGTACCTGGATAGCGGATGCGTCCGGGGCTGGCGGTGCCAGTAAAGGATTCGGTTATTGGGCCCCCAGCGGAACCAGTTATTCCTCCGGCTTCCAATGTAACCAGACATACGCGGGCACCACGGCTTCCAATGCGGGTAATTATTCCAACCTTACAGATGGAAGCACTGGCACGACTTGGCTATCCAACGTGGACACGGACCTGCCCTACCACCAATGGGCCCAAATCTCGGTGGGAGGCAGTACTATCAACGCCGTCACCATCGTCTGGGGCAATCCCTACGCCACCACTTTCCAGGTCCAGTACTACAACGGATGGCCCTGGAGTAACGGGGTTATGGAAAGCAATTGGTCCTCCGTGGTGACCGTGACGGGCACCGGCGGTACCCAAGGGATCACTTTCGGTTCGATCAATCCCCAGTATCTTCGAATCCTCATGACCGCCTGCTCGGGGTCTGTGACGGCCAACCTGGGGACGACCATCGTCTCGGGCCCAGCCTACGCCATCGCAGAAGTCTCCCTTTACAACGGGACCACCCTAGTTTCCGCTGGAGACTCCGCTTGGGTTTCCAGCGTGGACCCTTCCTCCAGCGACAATTATCAATATTCGGATTTTGACTTTTCTTCCTACATGACTTTCATGAACGCCTTTGGTGCCAACACCCAGGCTGTTCCGGTCATCACCGTGAATTTCGGGACCGGTACTCCGTCCGAGGCGGCCTCGTGGGTTTATTACTCCAATAAGGTGGCGCATCCGCAATACCCGAACTGGGCTGGTTGCCATTACTGGCAGATCGGCAACGAGGACGAGGGTTTTTGGGAAGCGGGGGGGCCCATCCCCACCCAGGATTATGTCAGACGCTACATCGAGTATTACGACGCCATGAAGGCTGTGGATCCCTCGATTGTCATCACCGGCCCGGTGGCGGGCGGGTTCAACACCCCTTCCAACATGTACGATGGAAATGGTGTGATGCAGGATTTCATCGGGATTTTAAAAGCCAAGGGGAAACTCGACCACCTAAACGCCATTGATTTCCACTGGTACCCCGAAGGGGGGAGCTATTCCGCCGCGAGTGCCTTGGCCAGCACCTCCACCTTGGATTCATACCCGGGGCAATTGAACGGATGGCTTTCGAACGCCGGTGTCACCAACCCCAACACTGTGCCAGTGATGATGACGGAATACAACGTTGACCCTGGTGATGAGAATTTTCAAGTACAACTGGGAAATGGGCTCTGGCTGGCTGACGCATTGGGTCATTTCATCGCTGATTTTGGGAGCCGGGGTTATTGTAATCTATGGGATACCTTAAATGGTGGAAGCGGGGATTACAGTACGACAGGGGGGGATTTGGGTTACTTGGATGTGAACTATAACTTGGCGCCTCGCGCCACCTATTGGGCCATGCAGATGATGACCAACAACTGGGCCATTTCCGGTGACACCAATGCCCACCAGATGGTAAAGTCCAACTGCACAGCCTCCCTCTTGGCGGCCTATGCGGACTACCGGCCTGACGGCATCCTTTCCCTGGCCGTGGTCAACAAAGACCCAACTAACACTTACAACACCTGGGTAACGGGCATACCCTTCACCCCTGCCGGCACCGCCAATGAGTGGACCTATAACTCAACCAATTACCAATGGGTGACTACCGGGAATACACCTTATCACGCCTCGCCGGATACGGCTCCGACTACCATTACTTTGACAGGTGTGACCTCATCCTTCCCAGCCACTTTCGGACCCTATTCCATCACAGTCCTACAGTTTGTTCGCGCGGGAGCGCCTACAGCTACTCCATCACCATCGCCCTGTACTGATGGATCTGGGCATACCTGTACTCCCACTATCACTTTGACGCCTACGGTCACACTGACGCCCACCATTTCACCTACCACAACGGCCACTGTTACGAATTTCAACGTTCTATTTCCTAATCCAATAAAGGATAATACTCCATTGAGTTTTTATTACAATTTGAGCGCTCCGGCGGATCAAGTTAAGGTGAAGGTATTCACCACTGCATTCCGTAAAATTTACGAGCAGGATAGATTACCCACAACCGTCGGGATGCACCCCTATCAATTGAACTGGATCCAATCCGGCTTGAACCTGGCAAATGGGCTTTATTATGTGGTTTTGGAAAGAAGTTCCGGTGGTCAGGAAACTAACCAAGTCATGAAATTGCTCATCTTCCGTTAATGATCCCCTGCGTTTTTTTTCACGGCTTGAAACCCGCTTAAAATGTCAGCTAATATGACAATGTATTTCCTCAGAGTAAAAACTTGTCGTCTTGTCCTTAATGCAAGCAAGAAATTTCGCGGATAAGGCGCAAATCGACTCTTTTGTAAAAGCAATTTTAGGGGTAAACATGGCTGAGCAATTTTACGAAATCAAGCGCCGCGCGACCCGTCCAGTCATGGTGGGAAAGGTTCAAGTAGGGGGAGGGGCTCCTATCTCCATCCAATCCATGACCAATACCCACACCCATGACGTCCAGGAAACCATCGATCAGATCAAACGACTGGAAGACGCAGGGTGCGAGATTATCAGGGTGACTGTGGAAAACCAGAAATCCCTGAAGGCCCTGGGAAAGATCAAATCGAAAATGAAAGTTCCCTTGGTGGCGGATATTCATTTTGCCTACCAGATTGCCCTGGGAGCCGTGGATGAGGGGGCGGATAAAATCCGGATCAATCCGGGAAATATCGGCGGAATGGACCGCTTGGCGCAAGTCGTCGAAAAGTGCAAAAAGCATAAAGTGGCCATGAGGGTGGGCGTGAACTCCGGTTCCTTGGAAAAGGACCTGCTTGAGAAATACGGACATCCCACCCCTGAAGCCATTGTGGAATCGGCCCTGAGGCACGTCCGCTTCATTGAGACACTCGGATACCAAAACATGATTATCTCGGTTAAGAGCTCCCATGTTCCCACCATGATCCGCTCATACCGTTTTCTGGCTGAAAAATGTGATTATCCCTTTCATGTGGGAGTCACGGAGGCAGGCACCAAGACCCAGGGTATCACCAAGAGCGCGGCGGGTATCGGGGCGGTTTTGGCGGATGGCATCGGGGATACCATACGGGTTTCTCTTACCGCTGATCCGGTGGAAGAGGTGAAGGTGGCCACCCATCTCCTGAGATCCATGGGTTTCAAGAAGGAAGGGGTCGATATCGTGGCCTGTCCCACTTGTGGGCGCTGTCATGTGGACCTGGAATCAATGGTGGACGCCGTGGAAACAGCCACCCTGAACATGAAGGCCCCCATGAGGGTGGCCGTCATGGGCTGCGTGGTGAACGGACTGGGCGAGGGCGCTGAGGCGGACATCGGACTTTGCTCCGAAAAGGGCCATGGGGTCATATTCGAGAAGGGCGTGGTTAAGACCCGCTTGAAGGAAGAAGAACTTGTGCCTCATTTGATCGATGAGATTAAGAAAAGGGCCGAGGAAATGTCCCGAAAAGGCTGAATCCAGTTTCTGGAACGGTTGAGTTTTTTCTATCCCTGATGGATCTCCTGATTTAAATCCTTGCTGAAATCCAACAATTGAAGAAAATAGTTGCTCAAAGGGGTGAGGATCACCGAACTCCTAACTTTTATCCATTGCCCAATCAATTAAAAAGGAATTTTATGCGAGTCTCCAAAGCCCTGATTCCCACTGTTAAGGAAACACCTGGCGAGGCGGAAATCCCGTCCCATAAACTGATGCTCAGGGCCGGTTTGATGCGCAAGGTGGCTTCGGGCATTTACGAATATCTTCCACTAGGCGTAAGGTCCATATTAAAAGTTTCAAATATCATCAGGGAGGAAATGACGCGCGCTGGGGCCCAGGAAGTCCTTCTTCCCATCATGACACCTGCCGAACTGTGGGTGGAGACGGGTCGATGGCAGAAATATGGCAAGGAACTCATGCGCTTGAAAGACCGCCACGAAAGGGAATACGCCCTTGGGCCCACCCATGAAGAGGTTGTCACCGACTTGGTTCGGCGGGAGCTTAAAAGTTATAAACAACTGCCGTTAAATCTTTTTCAAATCGCCACTAAATTCCGGGACGAGGTCCGCCCCAGGTTTGGGGTCATGCGGAGTCGGGAATTCCTCATGAAGGACGGTTATTCCTTCGATGTGGATGACGAAGCCTGCGACAAGACCTATTGGGCCATGGTGGAGGCCTATAAGCGGATATTCAAGCGGTGCGGGTTGGCTTTTTCACCGGTAGAGGCGGACTCGGGCCTCATCGGAGGAAGTTTTACGCACGAATTCATGGTATTGGCAGAGTCCGGCGAGGCCGCCATCGCCATGTGTGAGGCTTGCGGTTATGCCGCCAACCTGGAAAAAGCCACCTCGGTTTCAATACCCCATCCCGCTAAAGAGGCTGGCCCGGCTTATTCCAGGGTGGAAACACCCGGTAAACACACGGTGGAGGACGTCGGCCATTTCTTGAAGTTGCCGCCCCAACAATTCATCAAGACCCTTATTTTTATAGCGGATGGAAAACCGGTGGCGGTCATGGTCCGGGGAGACCATGAGGTAAATGAGATTAAGGTCAAAAACCATCTCCAGGCCGCCGAACTTTCCCTGGCTTCCGCCGAAAAAGTTGTGGAGGTAACAGGAACCCCTGTGGGGTTCGCGGGACCTGTTGGCTTGAAGGGGGTCCGCGTGATCTCGGATCAGGCCCTTCAGGGAGGACATCAATATGTGACCGGCGGGCTGGAAAAGGATATTCACCTGAAAAATGTCGAGTTTGGCAGGGATTTTCCAGAGCCCGAGTGGGGTGATTTTCGAAGTGTGGTCTCGGGAGAGGGCTGCCCCAAGTGCGGTAAACCCGTAATGGCAGGGAGGGGAATCGAGGTGGGCCAGACATTCAAGTTGGGGCTCAAGTATTCTTCCGCCATGCATTGCATTTTCTTTGACGAAAAGATGCAGGAGAAAGAAGCCGTCATGGGTTGTTACGGCATCGGCGTCACCCGTACAGTTGGGGCGGCTATCGAGCAGCACAACGACTCGGATGGAATCCGGTGGCCAATCTCTATCGCGCCATACCAGGTGCACCTGCTTTGCCTAAATCCGGCGGAGCCTGAAGTGGCCCAAATCGCCGATAAATGTTACGAGGATTTAATGAAAGCCGGTTACGAGGTCCTATACGATGACCGCGTGGATGCCACCGCAGGGTTTAAGTTCAAGGACGCCGACCTGTTGGGATTGCCTGTTTCGGTAAGGGTGGGCGCGAGAGGTTTGAAAGAGGGTTTAATCGAGGTGAAACGACGACGGGAGAAGGATGTCTCCAAAGTTCCGGTGGCGAAAGTGCTGGAAAAAGTTAAGGATTTCGCGGATGAAGAATGGAAAATCTGCATCCCCTGAACGAAGACGATGCGTACGGCTAATTTCCTATGATTAAGGAATTCTTGTTTGAAAATCGCCCTGGTTACCGACACTTATTTTCCTAGGATCAACGGCGTTTCCACGTCCACCCGGATCTTCGCGGAGGAATTCGACAAGCTTGGTCATGAAGTCCATATATATGCCCCGGCTTTTCCCAACCATATCGATGAGGCGGGCCGAATCCAGGTCCACCGTTTCCCGTCTTGGTATCTTTTCTTTGACCCCGAGGACCGATTGGGCCATCCTCCTGGGGACAAGAAACTGATCCGTCAATTCCTAGACGCGAAGTTTGATGTGGTTCATACCCAGACTCCTTTTACCCTCGGCGGGCCAGCGGTGAAATGGGCCCGTCGATCAGGCGCGAAACTGGTGCATACTTACCATACTCTTTTCGCGGCCTATGTGGAGCATTACCTCTGGTTTTTGCCAAAGAGACTCAGTGTTTGGTACGCGAAGACCGCCAGCCGCCGCTATTGTAATTCCTGCGACCTGGTGATCACCCCCACCGCCCAAATGAGGGATGTTCTCTTGAGTTACGGAGTGAAAAAAACCATCGAGGTGGTACCTACAGGAATTCGATTGGAAAAGTTCTACGGAAAGGACCCGAAACGCTTTCGTCAGCTCAAGGGATACAAGCCCGAGGACAAACTGCTTTTATTTATGGGGCGGGTCGCGGAGGAAAAAAATGTCGATTTTCTGCTGAAGGTGGTTTATCGGCTGAAGGATCGGATAGATCGTCTGAAGTTCCTGGTCGCGGGGGAAGGGGCGGCCAAAAGACGGCTTCAGAAAATGGTCGTTGAATTAGGGCTGGAGGACCTTGTTTTATTCGCGGGGTATTTGGACCGCGAGGATTGGCGGGATTGCTACGCCGGGGCGGATCTTTTCGTGTTGGCTTCCGTCACCGAAACCCAAGGGCTTGTGGTCAGCGAGGCTATGGCGGCCGGAGTCCCGGTTGTGGCGGTGGGAGAGATGGGTGTCAAGGAAGTGATGGCTTCAGGCAAGGGGGGATCTTGACCCCGCTCAACGAGGAAGTTTTCGCGGAAGCCGTCCATCGAATGTTGACCGACTCTGAGTTTTATACTCAGAAAAAGGGAGAGACGCTCATCGAGGCGGAAAAATGGTCTTCAACCACCATGGCCAAGAAAATGATCAAGGCATATGAAAATATATCTCAAGTCTGAATGGATCCAGCGGACAAGGATTTTCGGGCTAAACATTAGGTCCATGGCGCTGGCAATTTGTTTATTAACTGTTTTATCGGCTGACGCTCAAGAGACCCCAGGGCCATGGTTTTTCTTTCCGGGGGCGCCACAATTTAATCCTCTTCTCTCTGACCCAAGGGAGCCACAGACCTCCATTATCGCCCATACCAGCCTAAACCGGTTTGAGGGGGCTGTCGGCGCTCAATTGGAGATCATCCGGTATGATAATCCTTATGGAACGCATTGGGCTGCTGGCTTGCTAGGATCAGGTTTTATTTTATTGGATGAAAATGGCGCCACTTTTCCCGAAAGGGCCAATGATTGGCTCGCGGGATTGTATCTCAGCGAGCAATCCGGGCTTTTTTCCCACCGTTTGGAATTCATGCATCAGAGCTCCCACCTTGGGGATTCCTTGGAAGGACTCCAGGAACCCATCATTTACAACGGAGAAAACTTCAATTACGTCTGTTCTTTCCAGCCATGGGAAAACTTGAGGATTTATGGAGGTTTTGGGGTCTGGGAGAACCTATTTCCGCCGGATAACGCTTTTTTTTCCCCTTGGGGTTTGGAAGTTTTTTCTCCCCCTTGGGGTTTTATCGGGACTTCGATGAGGGGATATGGAGCTTGTCATTTGGAATGGAAAGGTCAGGCGGGCGGACATTGGGATGAGTCATTTCAATGGGGAGTCCAATGGAAATGGAAGAAGACTGAACCACGAGCGTTTCGACTGGCTCTGGTTTATTACGACGGAAACTACCAATTTGGACAATATTACCTTCAACACGACACGCATTTTGGTATTGGAATTTACTTTGACCCATGAGGACTTGATGAAAAGAGTTGCTTATCTTTTATTAATCTTTTTCTTGGCTAAGTTTCCGGAGGTCATTCGGGCCCAAGAAAACACTTGGGAGTTTCTTCCGGCGGTTCCTGTCTTTGAACCTTTGCTTGGCGATCCGCGGGAAGGCTCAAATGGAGTCAACCTCAGGACAGGAAAGATCAATTTCGAGGGCGCCGTCGGTTCCACGCTGGAGTTTCTCCAGTGGCGGCCGGATAAAGTGGAAAGGTGGGGCTGGGGAATAATGGGATCGGGTTTTGTCGGTTTGGATTCCGTGAATTATTCCGATTATCCCAATCGCGCTGTTACCGTTAATGGAAACTTGGTTTATGACGAATTTCCGGAAATGGTCAACGATTGGTATTTT
Organism: candidate division FCPU426 bacterium; assembly: GCA_963796105.1. Classification (GTDB taxonomy): domain Bacteria; phylum Oederibacteriota; class Muellerivitia; order Muellerivitales; family Muellerivitaceae; genus CAWCKJ01. Next base: position 327,361 of record CAWCKJ010000004.1, on the reverse strand, counting down.
GGGATGTATTTCAGCGAGTCGTCCGGAAATTTCTCAAATAGGCTTGAATACATTCATGTCAGCTCTCACCTGGGCGACGAGCTATTCGATTATGTCCCCCGGTTCATCTACACAAGGGAGAGTTTTCGTTTCACATCCTCTTACCAACCTTCGGATCAATTCCGCTTGTACGCGGGGTTGGGAGATTATCCCCACATGGCTCCCGACGACAAAAGGTTGTTCGTTCACGCAGGAACGGAGATTTACACCGGGTTTTCCACCTTTGTTTGGGCGACAACCGGAAGAGGTTATTTCACCTATGATGTAAAAGTTAAGCAAGAAGCCGGGGGTGTGGTTAACCAAGAGTTTCAGCTTGGCTTTCAATGGAAGTGGAAAAGGGATTCCCGCGCGGCGATCCGTTCAGGGATTCTTTATTACAACGGCAATTCCGAATATGGACAGTTTTATCTACAAAACGACAACCATTGGGGATTTTTCGTTTATTTCGATCCGTGATTTTGTGTTTCAAAATTTTAAACGCTCAAAAACTTGGCGTTGAAAATTCGGATTGCCGACGTGGAATGATTCCGCAATTTCTAGTTATGGACGAGCCTGTGAAAAATCGCGGGTGATGGATCCAGACATATTTTGGATTTTAAAAATTCTTGACAAACATTCCAATGGTTGTATAGTTCGAAAAAGCAGTCCCCAACCCCTTTCAAATCCCTATAAACCGTTGCTGGAGGCAGAATGACGCTAGAAGGTTCCCCGGCAGCGGCACCAGAACCCGCCTCTAACCCTTTTTATGACTTTGTCCAGCAAATGCCCCTCCAATGTTTCGAGAAGGAAAGGTTCCTTCAATCGGAACTGTTAGGGGTCCAGGTGTATCCCGAGCGAACGCTTGTGGTCATGAAGTTGAAAATGCTCTCCCAGGTACCGGTTGAAACTTACGCTAATGTCTCCCGATTCCTGAGGGAGTGTCTTCCGAATGTCGGCCGGATCGTCTTGGATGTCCACTATGCCGAGTCGGTGATCGCTCCGGCGGACTATCTGGCAGCCCACGAAAAGGATTTAATCTTTTGCCTTTCCGAGGAGGCCGATATCTCCGAAAGCTGGTTTTCTTACTACCGGGTCGAGTTGAGGGATAAGAATCTTTCATTCCAGGTTCCCAATGAAGCTGCCCGCCAGCAATTGGAAAGAAAAGAATGCGTCAGGGTTTTGAGAGAAATCCTCAAAAAACGCTGCGGGGTCGAATTGAATGTGAATCTTCAGGTCAATCCATCCATCATTCCGGACAAACCTCAGCCCGTTGAGACCCACCCTGTTATTTCCATTCCCAAAACCCCAGTTGAAACCATCCTTTACGGAAGAAAGATTTCGGAGGCGGCCCAATCCCTCACAGTGACGGATGAGCAAAAGGGTTTCGTGGGACAGGGGGAGGTCATCCTATTCAACGTCTTTCAAACAAAAAGTGGACGCCAACTAGCCAAGATGACCATTACTGATTACACGGATTCCCTGGATGCAATATTCCTTTTTGAGAATGACGGAAAATTCAAGGGCGGGATCAAGGAAGGTGATTGGATCAAGGTGCGCGGCGACCTGCGCTTCGACAGCCGGGACCCCAATGAAATGGTTCTCAACGCGAGAGATATCATGAAAATCGTCCCCCCGAGACCCGCATGGATGAGGCTCCCGAGAAGCGCGTGGAACTTCATTGCCACACCCAAATGAGCCGGATGGATGGACTTTCCAAAATCGACCGGTTGATTGAAACCGCCGCCCGGTGGGGGCATCCCGCTATCGCTCTCACGGATCATGGGGTGGTTCAAGCCTACCCTGAGGCGCGGGCGGTGGCGAAGAAAAACGGGATAAAATTGATTCTTGGGATGGAAGGATACCTTGTCGATGAGTTCAAGAGGGAAAAGAATCTGCCTATCTACCATATTATTTTGCTCGTCAAAAACAAAAAGGGCTTAAAAAACCTCTACCAACTCGTAACGGAGAGCCATCTCAAATATTTTTATAAGAGGCCCCTGATTCCCCGGGCCCTCCTTGAGGAGCACCGGGAGGGGCTGATCCTGGGTTCGGCCTGCGAGCAGGGGGAGGTTTGGCAGCATTTGCTGCGCAAGGACAAGCCCCTGGAGCAGGTGGCTGGCTTTTATGACTATATCGAAATACAGCCTTGTGCCAATAATGAGTTCATGATTCAAGAGGGAATGGTCAAAAGCATGGACGAACTCCAGAATTTAACCCGAGCTCTTTATGAGATTGGAAAGAAACTTAACAAGCTAGTTTTGGCCACCGGCGATTCCCATTTCCTCAATCCACGCGATGATGTCTATCGAAAAATCCTTCATGCGGGAATGGGTTACGGGGTGGAGCGCCAGGCGCCCCTTTATTTCAAGACGACACAGGAGCTTAAACAGGATTTTAACTATTTTGGGGAGGACATAGCCCATGAATTAGTGGTTACCAATCCCCGCAAAGTGGCGGAGATGGTGGAGGATGTGGAACCGCTTCCAACCCAGACACTCTCCCCGCATTTGGAAGGAGCGGATGATCTCTTAAGGGAAACGGCCACGCATGAGGCTCATCGCCTTTACGGCGATCCGCTTCCCGAATTTATTGAGAAGCGCCTCCAAAAAGAGCTCAATGCCATCATCGACAATAAGTTCTCGACCCTTTACATCATCGCCATGAAACTCGTAAAAAAATCCATTGCTGACGGTTATGTGGTGGGGAGCCGGGGATCGGTGGGAAGCTCTCTCGTGGCTTTCCTCAGCGGTATCACGGAGGTGAACCCGCTGCCTCCGCATTGGCGTTGCGCGGCGGGGCACTTTCACGAATTCCCGGATAAACCCAACTCCTCCGCGGGGGTGGATCTACCCGGGAAAAACTGTCCTTCCTGCTCGAAACCCCTGTTGCGGGATGGTTTTTCCATCGCCTTTGAGGTTTTCATGGGTTTCCATGGGGATAAAATGCCGGACATTGATCTCAATTTTTCCGGTGAATACCAGCATGTGGCCCATAAATATGTTGAGGAACTTTTTGGAAAAGCTTATTGTTTCCGAGCTGGAACCATTTCGGCCGTGAAGGACAAGATCGCTTTCGGTTTCGTGAAAAAATACATGGAGCAATTGGGCCGCCAGGCTCGAAACGCCGAGCTCAACCGTCTCGTCAAGGGGTGTTCCGGGGTATCCAAAACAACGGGTCAGCATCCTGGGGGCATCGTCATCCTGCCCAAGGAGATGGAAATCTCAGACGTCTGTCCTGTCCAATATCCAGCGGACAACAAAGACGGGGAGATCATCACCACGCATTTCGATTATGACAGCATGCACGACTGTCTCGTCAAGCTTGATATCTTGGGCCATGACAATCCCACCAGCCTTAGGCGGCTCGAGAACATGACGGGAGTTTCCCCCACGAGCATTCCGCTGAATGACGCCAAGACCATGAGCCTTTTTTCGGGAATTCAGGCGCTGGCGATCAAAGAAAAAATCGAAAAAGACTTGGGCACTTTGGGGGTGCCTGAATTTGGGACATCTTTCGCCATGGACATGCTACGGGATACCCGGCCCACCAAATTCGAGGACTTGGTGAGACTTTCCGGCTTGGCTCACGGCACGAATGTATGGTTGGGAAACGCCCAGGACCTCATCAAGAAAGGCACTGCAGTTCTTGCGACGGTAATTTCCACCAGGGACGACATGATGAACGATCTGAGAGCCCGCAAAATGAACGAGGCCCTGGCCTTCAAGATTATGGAATCAGTAAGGAAGGGGAAAGGCCTGACGGCTGATTTCGAAAAAGCCATGGCGGATGCTAAAACACCATCCTGGTACGTGGAAAGCTGCAGAAAGATTAAATATATCTTCCCCAAGGCCCATGCGGTGGCTTATTGCATCATGAGTTTCAAGATCGCCTGGTTCAAGGTACACCATCCATTGGCGTTTTACGCGGACTATTTCACCAACAAAAGCTTCGGATTCGATGCCACCGTCGCCTGTGACGGTCTCGGCCGGGTTAAGGACCGCATCAAGCATATCAAGTCCATTGAAAAGCCAACCGCTAAAGAATTGGACGAGGCCTCCGTGCTGGAGGTAGCGGAAGAAACTTATGCCCGGGGCTTTCATTTCCTGCCAGTGGATCTTTACAAGTCCACAAGCCGTACCTTTCAAATTGAGGAGGGGGCTGGAGTGAAAATGTTGCGCCCCCCTTTGATCTGCCTGCCTGGTTTGGGCGAGACAGCCGCAGAAGCCATCGTCGCGGAAAGGGAAAAAGGTGTTTTCAGCTCCGTGGAAGAACTTCAGCAACAGTGCGGGGTCAACAAAAACGTGGTTGAAATCCTCAAGACCCATGGATGCCTAAAAGGAGTTCCAGATACCAAGCAAGTTCTGCTCTTTTGAATTCAATTTAAGCGGGAGAGGGGCTGAGCGGGGTTTACTTTTATCTATCGAGGATCATTTTAAACAGTTAATGAGGCTGGGTGGAATTTTCAGGTTTAAACGCGAAAAGAAAGCTGGGAAAATTCAAAAATTCGCTTAAGAATATGGCAAATTCAAGGCGGGTTGAGTTGAAACTCAGCAATTAGAGCGAGCGAAGTCCGCAAATATCTTACTTTTCGCCTTTCCCCTTGCCAGGGACATATGTTTTTGCTAAAACATATAAGTAAATTAAGGTTGTCCCGAAAAGTGGGTCCCTTTCATGGCCCGCTTTTTTTTTCACCAAAAGGGTATTTGTTAGGAATGTGACAGGGGTATTTCCATTACGGGGCAATGCTTCGTTTGGGAATGGTTTTCTGATTATCTTGATATTCTTTCAGAACGGCCGCAAGGCCGTTTGTCGTTTATAGGGATGGAAACGGCATGAGTTTTTTGGATGAAACTGGACGGGCCCAACTCAAGGCTATTGCCGAGGAGATTGTTAAAGAGAACTTTTTAAAACTTTTTGATTTTCGAGTCCGTCCCCAAGGATCAAAGTTGGTCCTCAGTTTGGCGATTGACAAGAAAGCCGGCGAGATTTCAGTGGGCGATTGCGAAATCGTCAGCAGGGAGATGGAAAAAAGGCTGGATGAAATGGAATTAATCCAGACCCCATATCTTCTGGAGGTCTCATCCCCTGGAATGGACCGGCCCTTGCGGGATTTGAGCGATTGCGAGCGTTTTAAGGGGCGGTTGGCTCAGTTTATTCTCAAGGAGCCCTGGGAAGGTTTGGTGGCTTTTCAAGGCCGGTTGAACGGGGCGCGGGAGGGGAAAGTAGACCTTTTATTAGGAAAGGAAAGGGCCCTTTGCCTGCCGTTTGAAACGGTAAAAACCGCCCATTTAGTCGTTGAGCTTTGAATCGAACGAATTGAAGGGATTGGCGTCATGAGCAACGAATTGGCCTTGGTGATGAGCCAGATAGAGCATACCAAGCGCATTGACAAAAAAAAACTTGTCGAAGCCATACAGGCTGCTTTGTCTTCCGCGGCGAAAAAGATATTCGGCATTGGCCAGGAAGTTGAGGTCGAGTTCGACGAAACCAATTATGAGTTTATCGCCTATTACCTCAAGGAGGTGGTGCAAAAAGTGGAGGATCCGGGCATCCAGATTACCCTGGAGGAGGCTCGAAAAATAAAAAGCGATGCCCAATTGGACGAGGTGGTCAAGATCAGGATTCCGTCGGATCAATTCGGCCGAATCGCGGCCCAAACCGCCAAGCAAGTCATTGTTCAGCGGGTTCAGGATGCGGAACGCCAGAGTGTTTACGATCAGTTTAAGGACAAAGAGGGAGAGCTGATCACCGGGAGCGTTTTGCGTTATGAGGGCCGAAACGTCATTATTTCTTTCGGAGACGCCGAGGCCTTGATCCCAGCCAAGGAACAGGTTCCCCGGGAGCGTTATTCCACGGGAGAAAGGATGAAGTTCCTGGTACTGGAGGTCCGAAAGACGGTGAAGGGGCCTTCCATTATCGTCAGCAGGGCCCATCCCAATTTAGTCCGGAAATTATTCGAGTTAGAGGTTCCTGAGATTTATGAAGGCGCCGTCAAGATTGAGAGCGTGGCCCGCGAGGCCGGCGCCCGCACCAAGATTTCGGTTCGGGTGGTGAATGACGACCGAATTGACGCGGTCGGCGCCTGCGTCGGCGTCAAAGGCATACGTGTTCAAAACATCGTGGATGAGATCCGGGGGGAGAAAGTGGATATCGTTCGTTGGGACGCTGAACCGCACGCTTACCTTTCCAACGCCTTGTCCCCGGCGAAAATAGCCAGAATCGTGTTTCACCCGGAAATACCTTCCGCTGAAGTCATCGTTCCAAACGATCAGTTATCCCTGGCCATAGGCAAAAAGGGACAGAATGCCAGGCTGGCGGCCCGTCTGACCGGCATCAAAATCGACATTAAAAACGAGGAACAATACGCCCAGGAGGAAAGGGCGCGGATGGATGCTCATTTTCAGGAAGTGTCCCGGGAAACAGCTGAGGCCATTTCCGTGGCCAAAGTGGATGTTCCTTCAGCTGAGGCCGCGACCGCATTGACAGAAGACGAAAAGAAAGACGCCCCGCCGGATGAGATAGATGAGGGTTCCGTCAAGGCTGAGGAGCCTCCCTTGATTCCAACCCTTTCACATGATCCGGATGGTTTGCCAATGATACCTCCTTCCCCAGATGTTTCCGAGAACCACAAACCTAATACAGACCAGGAGTGAGTATAAACCCCTATGGGAAAAAGACTTTTTGAATTTGCCAAGGAATTGGGCCTTTCCAGCAAGGAAGTCCTGGAACGCTGCAAGAAATCAGGTTTTTCAATTCCCAGCCAATTAACTGTGGTGGATGAAAAAATCCAGTCTGAAATTCGACGTGATTTGGGTATGGCCGATTTACGGACCGCCTCAAACCCGCCAGCTCCACCTACGTCCTCTTCGACAAAGCCGACTTTGGGAAAAAATCAACCGTCGGCGGCTCCCACGACAAGCGCGGGAACACTTTCCAAGTCTCAAACGAAAACCGGTTCCACCCTTACGTCCCCAACGGCCACCTATCCAACCTTGAAAGCCGGCCAGGCCAAAGCGGGGGCCCATAAGCCTTCTCCCGCCTCGAGAAAAAGTTCTGGTCCTAAACCACTTCCGAAGGGGCATGGTCTTGCCGCGGGCAGGCCCAAAAGCATCTCGGCGGCCGTTTCCAAGGAGGAAATTCCCGAGGAGAAATCCAAAACGGAAGGTTCATCCGATACCGGAGAGGCGGTAGAACCGAAAGTTATCACGAAAATCAAAATCACTGAAGGGATTACCGTATCCGAACTTGCTCAAAAACTAAATGTCAAAGCCGGGGTGCTCATCAAGGAGCTTATGGACCTGAAAATCCTGGCGACCATCAACCAGCGACTGGATATAACGGTGGCTGAAACCCTTTCCTCCGCGCACGACGCCGTCGTTGAGGTGGTGCCCCTTTACGGGGCGGAAATGTTCCGGGATGAGCCGGATGACCCCAAGGATCTGGCGCCTCGTTCCCCGGTGGTGACTATCATGGGACACGTGGATCATGGGAAAACTCTTCTCTTGGACGCCATCCGTAAAACGAAAGTGGCTGAGGGGGAGGCCGGGGGCATTACCCAGCATATCGGCGCATACCAAGTTAAACACGAGAAAGGAAATATTACTTTCTTGGACACTCCAGGCCATGAAGCTTTTACGCTTATGAGGGCTCGCGGGGCCAAAGCCACCGACATCGTGGTACTGGTCGTGGCCGCTGACGATGGCGTCATGCCGCAGACATTAGAAGCCATTGACCACGCCAAGGAAGCGAAAGTTCCCATTTTAGTGGCCATTAATAAAATCGATAAACCGGAAGCCAATCCTGACCGTGTCAAGACCCAGCTGGCGGAGCGGGGGCTCGTGCCTGAGGAATGGGGCGGGACGAACATTTACGTGGAAGTTTCCGCGAAAAAACGCATGAATCTCGAGAAGCTCCTGGACATGATTCTTTTGCAAGCGGAAATACTTGAGCTTAAGGCCAACCCCCGGCGACCGGGAAAAGGCGTCGTCCTGGAAGCCCGGTTGGACAAGGACCGCGGGCCTGTGGCGACTCTGTTGGTTGAAAAGGGAACCCTTAAAATCGGCGACAACCTTTTGGCTGGAAGCACCTATGGCCGTGTGAAAGCCATGCAGGATGATTTAGGAAAAACGATCAAGAGCGCGGGACCGACGATGCCGGTTGAGGTTTTGGGCCTTTCCGACGTGCCTCAGGCCGGCGACATGTTTTACGTTATGACCGATCCGAAGGTTGCCAGGGAAATTTCCACACGGCGCGCGGAAGCTTTAAAGGACAACAGGCTGGTGGGGGCCATGAAACACATCACGCTCGACAACCTTTTTGAGCAGATTAAAGAGGGACAGATCAAGGAGCTCAAAGTCATCGTCAAGGCCGACGTTCAAGGATCCGTCGAAGCCTTGACCGCCTCCCTTGAAAAACTCTCCACGGAGAAAGTTTCCCTTCGAGTCATTCACAGCGGGACCGGAAAAATCGTCAACTCGGATATTTTACTTGCATCCGCTTCCAATGCCATCGTAGTAGGTTTTAATGTCCAGGCGGACCCGACTGCAAAAGGCACCGCCGAAAAAGAGGACGTGGATGTCCGGGTTTACCGGATAATTTATGACGCCGTGGAGGACGTTCGAAAGGCCATGGAAGGCCTTCTGGAGCCGACACTCCGCCAAGTTTCCATCGGAAAAGCTGAAATCAGGCAGCTTTTCAAAACTTCCAAAGGAGTTGTCGCCGGTTGCATGGTTCTTTCCGGGAAAATCACCAATAAAGCCAAAATTAAAATCCTCCGAGGGGAGGAGTTGGTCCACGAGGGGTCTATTTCCTCGCTCAAGCGTTTCAAGGACGATGTAAAAGAAGTTGGAAATGGGTTTGATTGCGGTATTGTTCTGGAGACTTTTGAGGATTTCCAGGTTGGGGACCAAGTGGAAGCCTACATCACAGAATCGGTCGCGCAAAAACTAAACTAACGGGGATTTTTATAAGAAATATTATTTTGCCTTTCATTGGGCAAATTGAATATTTCCTGGAATTATAATCTAAGAGGGTTTTTGGGTTATTGGTCTTTTGTGAGTTGATCTGCATTTTCCCGAAAATGGTTCACTTAAATCCAAACGGTTTATCCTGAAAAGCCTGATAGACCGTTTGCGGAAACATTTCAATGTCAGCGTATTGGAAGTGGAATACGAGGATATTTGGCAAAGATCCGTCGTCGGGATTGTCACCCTCAATAAAGATCGGAAACACGCCGATTCCGCGCTTTCCAAAATATTGGACCTGTTGGAGCGCGAGGGGGATTTGCAAGTTTTGGGTTTTCAAACTAAATTCCTTTAGCCTTCAAACCTGGAAGGATTTGAAATATGGGAAATGACAGGTGCAGTCATGAGTTTTAAAAGGGCGGAGCGGGTATCGGAAGCCATCAAACGGGAAATCAGTTTGATGCTGACCCAGGAAGTCAAGGATCCGGGAATTCATTTCGTGACCGTGACTGGTGTGGAAGTTTCGGATGACCTTCGGAACGCGAAAATCTACGTTTCCGTCCTGGGGACTGAAAAAGATAGGAAGGAAACCATGGCTGGGCTGGATCGGGCTAAGGGTTTCCTGCGGGGCGAGATTGGGCACCGCCTGGAATTGAGATATGTCCCCGAAATCCTTTTCTTCCTAGACGAGTCCCTGGACCATGCTTTCAAAATCAAGGGAATCCTGGATGGCTTGAAGCCAAAGGAAAAGCCGAACAATGAGCTTTAGCCGCGTAAGCCATTCTATCCCCGGGGGCCCGAAGAATCGAAAACCCGATTCATTCGGCAAGATTGCCCGCCTCATCAAATCCCATAAATCTTTTATCATCACCACGCATCTCAACCCGGACGGGGATGGCTTGGGATCCCAGTCGGCTCTATTGCAGGCATTGGAAAAAATGGGGAAAAAGGTGACAGCCGTCAACCATGACAAGGTTCCCCGGCGGTTTGAATACCTTGATTTCCGTAAAGGATACCGAACCGCCGACCATTTTGCGCCCCATGAGGTGTGTTTCACTTTGGACGCGGGTGATTTATCTAGAATCCGAGCCGGAATCAATCGAAATGAATTTGGGATCCTCGTCAACATTGACCACCATTATTTCAACAGTTATTTCGGCGATTACAACCTGGTTTTTCCAAAGGTCTCGGCTACGGGTGAAATCGTGTTCCGGTTGATCCGAGCGTTGGGCGTTCCCATTGATCGCGGCATTGCCGAGAGCCTTTACACTTCTATCGCGACCGATACGGGGGGATTCCGTTATTCCAACACTAGTCCCCAACTCCTGAGGTTAGTCGCGCGGTTGGTAGAGTCCGGCGCCGAGCCGCAGAAAATCAATGATAAGATATTCGCCGATTACAGCCGGGAAGCCTTGGAACTCATCCGCATATCCTTTAAAAATGTAAAAATCCACCTGGGCGGCAGGCTTGCTTCCATGACTTTGTCTAAAGAGGAATTTAAAAGATCTGGCGCCTTCAAAGACGAAACGGAAAATCTGATAAACTTTCTTCGGATCCTCCATGGCGTAGAGGTCGCTTTTTTCCTTCATGAACAGCGAGACGGCCAGGTTAAACTGTCCCTAAAGTCCGGAACCGGGGTGAATGTTGCGGTCATCGCTAAGGAATTTGGCGGGGGCGGCCACAGTTACGCGGCGGGAGCTTTACTATCCGGGCCATTGTCAAAGGTTTTCAAGCAGGTCCTTGGGACGTGCCTATCGGTTTTGAAGACAAGCTGATAGGGGAAGATGGTTTTTGACATGAATGGAATTTTAAACCTAAACAAACCAACGTCCTGCACCTCCCACGATATGGTGTCATTCGCGCGCCGGGTATTGAAGGAACCCCAAATGGGGCACATGGGTACACTGGATCCCATGGCAACCGGGGTCCTCCCTTTGGCCATTGGAGCCGCCACCCGGCTGGTCGAATTTGCCTCCTTTGACAAAGAATATGTGGCAACCTGTCTTCTGGGCAAAACCACCGACAGCTGCGACATATTCGGGAAAACCCTCCAAGAAAAGCCAACAGAGAATCTTTCCGAGAGCGATGTGCGGGAGCAAACTCATCGGCTTCGATTCATCACTCATCAGGTTCCGCCCATGGTTTCCGCCGTGAAAAAAAACGGCCATAAGCTTTATGAATTAGCCAGAAAAGGGATTGTGGTAAAACGTGAAGCCAGGCCCATTCGGATTGAAAACCTGGAAGTCCTACAAGTTGAAATCCCAAGGGTTACCTTCCGTGTCGCCTGTTCAGCCGGTACCTACATACGGGTTTTTTGCCACAGCCTGGGAGAGACGCTGGGTGTGGGAGGGTGCATGGAAAACCTTAAAAGAACCCGGGTCGGGACTTTGATGCTGGAAAATGCGTTGACTCCGGAGGATGTTATTAAAAAAGAGGCGGCCGGCGGAATCCTTGAGGTGATGCTTCCCCCGAGTTTGCTGGTCAAGGATCTTCCGGAAATGATTTTGAATGGAAAGGATCTTGTGAAATTCTGCCAAGGAATTTCTTATTCTGTTCCATGCCCTCCAGGGACCTATAGAATTTTGAATAGACGTGGCATGCTTTGCGCCATCGGTGAAGCCCAGAATGAGGATCATTTAAAACCCAGGAAGGTTTTTGGAGAGGAGGGAATTCCTTGAAACCGAAACCACCCATGGTTGCCACAATAGGGGTGTTTGACGGGGTACATCTCGGACATCAAGCCCTCCTCCGTGAGACGGCCAAGATGGCCTCAAGGCTTCGCTCCAAACCCATGGCTTTTACCTTTCAGGACCATCCACTACACGTCTTGAGGGGCGGCTCCCGTATCCCGTTTCTGATTTCCAGACAAAAAGCATACCGTCTCCTGAAAACCTCAGGGTTGTCGAAAGTCCAAGTACTTTCCTTCACGCCGGCTTTTTCCCGGCTCAGCCCAGAAAAGTTTATCCAGCGGCTCCAAAGAATTGGGCGATTAAAGGGAATTGTCGTCGGTGAAAATTTCAGGTTCGGACGAAACGCCCAAGGTGACGTGGAATTGTTGGAAAAGCTTGGTAAAAAGGCCGGGTTTAAGGTGAAGGCGCTAAAAGCCGTGCGAGTCCGGGGGCAAGTCGTTTCCTCGAGCCGAATTCGGAAATATTTGGCCGAGGGTAAAACAAGTTTAGCTAATCGAATGTTGGGGTGGACTTATAACATTTCAGGAGAAGTGGTGCACGGCAAGCACCTAGGTCATAAAATCGGATTTCCAACAGCCAACCTCAGTCACATTCGCGAATTCCTTCCTAAGGATGGGGTTTACGCCTGCGGGCTAAAATTAAGTGGGATGTATTACAAAGCTGGAATGAATCTGGGGAAAAGACCAACGTTTAAAGATGATGATCACCATCGTCAGGCCGAAGTTCATATCCTTCATTACAATAGAAAAATATACGGAAAAAAATTGAGGATTTCCCTTCTGGAATATCTCAGGCCTGAAATGAAGTTCAAATCTTCCGACCTGTTGGCCCGCCAGATTAAAAAAGATTTGGATAAGATCAAAAAAATACATCTTCCCCTTTAAAAGCCTATAAAACCCCGGGAGAATCCATCGCGTCCACAAGTCATATGCCTTTACACTCCGGGTCAAAGCCCCTAGAATACTGCCCTTGCGCCTGGGGTATTGGGCGTGAGTCCGGCCTTGATTGAACAGAGGGCGGAAGGGTAATGATCCTTTTCTCGGTATCCGTTCACTCAAACGGCTGCTTGGAAAAGGGGAAATCCGGCAAATAATATTTTGAGGAGTCAAGTGCCATGATGACGAAGGAAAAGAAAACACAGCTCATTCAAGATTTCAAGTTAAAGGAAGGGGATACGGGTTCCCCGGACGTCCAGATCGCGCTCATCACCGAGCGCATCAAATATTTAAACGAGCATTTCAAATCCCATCCCAAGGATCATGCTTCGCGCCGAGGTCTATTGAAACTTGTCGGACAGCGGCGAAGGCTATTAGATTACCTGAAAAAATACGACGTGAAGCGGTATGCCGCGCTTCTTGATCGTTTGGGCCTGCGCAAATAACCCTGAATTATCACAATTAATAGAGGAGGAAATAAATGGAACGTGTTTCTTGTACGCTCGCGAATTCGACTTTGTCATTTGAAACAGGCCGCATGGCCAAGCAGGCGGATGGGGCCATCTTGGCCCAATTTGGGGAGACAGTGGTGTTGGTCGCCGTGGTGGGGGCCAAGGAGCCCATGCCGGGCAAGGATTTCTTTCCGCTCACCGTCGAATACCGTGAAAAAACATCGGCCGCAGGCCGCATTCCCGGCGGCTGGTTCAAGAGGGAAGGCCGCCCCCGCACGAAGGAAACCCTGACTTCCCGCCTGATTGACCGGCCGATCCGGCCATTATTTCCAGATGGTTTTTTCAATGAGATTCAGTTGATGGCGACAGTCATTTCCTCGGATCAAGAGAATGATTCCGATGTTCTGGCAGTTTCAGCCGCTTCGGCGGCATTGGCGATATCCGACATTCCGGTGAGCAACATGTTCGGGTGCGTGAGGGTAGGCCGGGTGAATGGGGACTTGATCATCAACCCTACCTTCAAGCAAATGGAAACCAGTACTCTGGATCTGGTGGTGGCAGCGAGCCGAAAAGCGGTGGTCATGGTCGAGGGAAGCGCACGGGAGGAATCGGAATCCGTGATATTGGAGGCAGTCAAGCAGGCCCACCAGGCATGCCAGAAAATTGTCGATCTCCAGGAGCAACTGGTAAAGAAAATCGGAAAACCTAAGCGGGCTTTGACTCTGGTGAAGCCGGATGAGGCGCTGGTAACTGATGTCAAAACTTTCGCTCTTTCGAAGATGAAAGCCGCGATGGCCGAAAAGGACAAACTGGTCAGGCAGGAGAAAATCGCCCAGGTCGGGAAAGACGCCAGTGAAGCCCTGAAAGAGAAATACCCGGAGAAGGAAAAGGAAATCCATGGAATCATGCATTCCATCGAGTCCGACTTGGTCCGGGAAGCCATTTTGGAACGGCATGAGAGGCAGGATGGAAGGAAATTCGACGAGTTCAGGCCCATCACCTGCGAAGTGGGAGTGTTACCCCGAACTCATGGCTCGGCCCTTTTCACGCGGGGGCAGACCCAGGCGTTGGTTGTTACGACCTTGGGCACAAAAGATGACCAGCAGATTTTAGAGGAACTGGAAGGGGAGCAAAAGAAGCATTTCATGCTTCATTATAATTTTCCCCCTTACTCCGTGGGCGAAATCAAGCGCTTGGGTGGCCCTGGACGCCGGGAAATAGGGCATGGCGCCCTGGCGGAAAGAGCCATCGAGTCTCTTTTACCCGATCGGGAGCAGTTTCCCTATACCATTCAAGTGAACTCGGATATTTTGGAATCAAACGGTTCCTCCTCCATGGCGTCCGTGTGCGGAGCGTCCCTTTCCTTGATGGACGCGGGAGTACCCATTAAGAGTCCTTGCGCGGGCGTGGCCCTGGGGTTGATCTCAAACGAGGACATGTCCAAGTACGCTATTTTGACCGATATCCAAGGATTAGAAGATCATTTCGGGGATATGGATTTCAAGGTGGCCGGTACTCGCAAGGGCATCACAGCCATTCAAATGGACATTAAGATTTTCGGATTGCCCTTTGAAATCATCGAAAAAGGCCTGGCACAGGCCAAACAAGGGCGCTTGACCATCCTGGACGTGATGGATCAGAGCCTGAAGACACCCCGGGAAAAATTATCCCCATACGCTCCCAGAATCGTCACCCTGAAGGTGCCGGTGGACCGGATTCGCGAGATCATTGGAAAAGGTGGGGCTACCATCAAAAAAATCCAGGACGATTTCCACGTGGAAGTCAGCGTGGAGGATGACGGTTCTGTGCATATCTCTTCCGCGAACGGTAAGGATATAGAGAATGCCCAAAAATTCATCGGAAGCCTCATGGAGGAGGCCGAGGAAGGGAAAATTTACCTGGGAACCGTGAAAAAGATCATGGATTTTGGGGCTTTTGTTGAAATCATCCCGGGGACGGATGGGCTGGTGCATATCTCCCAACTGGACCGCAAACGAGTTGAACACGTGGAGGATGTGCTCAAGGAAGGGGATGAGTTATTGGTCAAGTGCATTGGGATAGATCCCAAGACCAAAAAAATCAAGCTTTCACGAAAAGACGCCCTGGACTTGAAAATCGAGGATTACCGCGGCAAGTAACACGGAAAAACCGGGGTAATCCCGATTACGTTATATAATTTAAGAGAATAAGGCCCCGGTTGAAAAACCGGGTTTTTTTTTGGCCAATTAGTGTAAGATTTATTTACGCTTGTTTGGGAGCCTGCTTTTGCAAAAAACTATTTTGAAAAACGTGGATTGGGGAGGATTGACAATCGTCAATCTTTTGGGAGTCTTGGTTTTTCCCCCTTACTTCATCTATTTGATGACTTTGGCTGCTTTGACGGCTTCCGGTTTTCTTTGGACCACCCATTTGTCCGAGGCCGACCAGCAGCGCTTGATTGAGTTTGAAAAAGTATTTCGAAAGGGATACAAACTTGAGAAGGCAGGACGCCTGACGGAAGCCCGGAAATATTATGAAAGACTCAGAAAAAATTACGCAGATCATCCGCAGGCCAACCACTTAGTCACCCTTCAAATTGAGAAGCTCTCATCCGTTCCCAAAAAACCTCGAAAAAAATCAAAGGCTCCAAAGGACTTAGGCCCTAAGACAACTCGGCCCGGGGATTAAGCCATGGATACCTACACTTGCCGTGAATGCGGGCAGACTCTCCAAACTGAATACCATTTTTGCCCGGTTTGCGGGGCGGTCCAGGAGGCATTGGAAAAGGAAACCATGGATGGTATGGATGCATTCGAGGAAGGGGAATACGTCGAAGCTCTCAAGCTTTTCAAGGCAGTGGTAAAGAAAAAACCATTCAGCGCTTTTTCGATTCGGGATGCCGGCCACGCCGCCTTTCATTTGCAGGATTTCAACATGGCCGTGGATTATTACGCAAAGGCCTTGAAAATCCAGCCAAACCAATTGGACACCCACTTCAACATCGGGCTCATGCATATGAAAAGGGGCCATGTCAACGACGCCATGTTTTCCTTCATGGAAACACTGCATTTGATCCATCCAATAACCCCGGGAAGCTATTATCTCGGTCTTTTTCATTCCTCGGAGTCCCTTACTTTTCAATGCCATCTCAACTTGGGAGCTCTTTACAAGGAAAGAGGTGAGCTTGAGAAGGCTTTGGAGCAATATCAATTAGTGATTGGGGGAAATCCTGTGAATGTTATGGCGTTGGGGAGCATTGGGGAATGCCTCATGGCTTTGGAACGTTATGACGAGGCCATCAAAGTCTATAAAAAGGCGTTAAAAATTTTTCCTGTAGGAGAGGAACGGCTAAACATTCAAAACGGTCTTGGGATCGGGTATTTCAAAAAAGGGGATCTGGAAAAGGCCGTGGCTGAGTTCAAGGCGGTTCTCAAGGTGAACCCAGGACACGTGAACGCTGTATATAATCTGGGGCAGGTCTATTACCATGAAGGTTTGACGGGAAGGATGAAGGAGGATTATGAGGATTTCGTCAAATCGTCCAAGGACGCGGCTTCCATCCTTTTTTCCATTTCAAAATCAATGGTCTCAGTAGCTGCGTCCGATAAAGGCCGGCTGTTGGAGGAATCCAACCTCATCGGGAACAGTCTGCCGATGCGGAAAATCCAGGATTTGATCAAGAGGGCTGCCGCCAGCGACGCGACTGTATTGATTTTGGGGGAGAATGGGACTGGAAAAGAACTTGTTGCCCGGGCGGTTCATCAGCAATCGGGAAGACACGATAAACCCTTTGTGCCGATCGCATGCGCGGCTTTAAGCGAATCGCTATTGGAAAGCGAGCTATTCGGACATGAACAAGGATCCTTTACGGGGGCCATCGGCCAGAAAAAAGGAAAATTCGAGATCGCGGACAAGGGAACAATATTTCTCGATGAGATCGGGGACATCTCCCTTGCCACCCAGGTTAAGCTTCTTCGGGTGCTTCAGGAGCGGGAATTCCAGAGGGTGGGAGGAAATGACACGCTTAAGGTGAACATCCGCGTGATCTGCGCGACCAACCGGAATTTGAAAAAGGCGATCCAAAACGGCAGGTTTCGGGAGGATCTCTTCTATCGGTTGAACGTGATCGTGATTGAAATGCCTCCGTTGCGCGAAAGGGAGGGAGACATGATCCTTCTCATCCGGTATTTCTTGGAACGAATGAGAGGCAAGAAACCCAACCGTTTTGAGGGGGTATCGGCCAAGGCTTTGGAGATCCTGCAGCGCCACCGTTGGCCGGGGAATGTGCGGGAATTGGAAAACGTGATTGAGAGGATCGTGACCCTGAACGACGATATTTTGATTCAACCCCAGCATTTGCCCCCCGAAATCACGAATTTCAATTCCGACCTTTCTCACTACACACAAACCATGCCGAACGCGGGTGTCCTGGAAACAGTCGAAAAAGACATGATTTTAAGGATATTGAAGGATTTGCGATTTAACAAGAAACGGGCAGCAAATAAATTGGGGATCAGCCGCCCAACTCTTTATCAAAAAATGAGGAAATATGGGATTACGCTGGAAAGCAAATGAAAAAGTGTTAAGTATTAATACACTTTGTTGATAGTGTAAAATTTTTATACAGTTATATTTTTCATTTATTTCCAAAAACCCTTGTTTTTCAATGCTTTTCTATGCGCCAAAACATGGCATAGACTTTGCTTATTAAAGTAGTCAGCTGGCTTTAGTTGGCTGGCTTTCAAACGAAACATCTTTAAAACACTCACCTCCTAGGAGCCTCGGTCTGACCCACCGGGGCTTTTTTTTGTCCAAAATCCTTTCAATTCCGATCATCCCCAATTGGGGATGAACCAGCCTTATGTTATATTGCGGGCGGTCAATAGGTAAAAACCTCAATATTTAATACTTAAGTGCTGATTCCCTACATTTCAAGCTTTCGGAGGTGATTCACGAACGCGAATTGGTCTGTTTTTATCATTTCCTTCATGTTATCCCTTGGATTGACCCCCCTATTCCGGAAGATCGCCAGGAGATCCCAATTCCTGGATACCCCCTTGGGCCAGCTTAAAAAACACACTGCCCCCGTCCCTTATTTGGGCGGATTGGCTGTTTATTTCTCCTTTTTAATGGCTATTCTTGGAACCTTAGTCTTGACCCCTCTGCCGGACTCATCTCGGATCCTGGCCCTTTTGGTAGGGGGGACAGTCATGGCTTTGATGGGTTTAGTGGATGATCTTTTTTCCCTCTCCCCGGCGGTCAAGTTTCTTTTTGAGTTCCTGGCCGCGGGTCTGCTGATTCTTTTCGGCGTCAAATTGGAGTTCCTTCCCAGCCATCCTCTTCTGGGATATGGATTGACCCTCTTTTGGATCGTGGCGGTGACCAATGCCGTCAATCTGATCGATATCATGGATGGGTTGGCGGGCGGAATCGTCTTTGTCGCCTGCGCCGGATTCGTATTCGTGCCTTTTCTCGGCGGGCAAAGTTATGTCCTCCTAACGGCTGCGGCGCTGGGAGGAAGCGTTCTGGGATTCTTGCCCTATAATTTCCAACCTGCGAGCATTTATATGGGTGACTCAGGAGCCCTTTTCCTGGGTTTCATGCTCGCCGGATTCGCCTTGGGCCATGGTTATTCCCAAATGAACGTGGTCGCGTTATGCGGACCCCTGCTGATTCTAGGCATTCCCCTTTACGACACAGCCCTGGTCATGGTTCTGCGCTTCCTGAAAGGTCGCTCGATGTTCAGGGGTTCCAACGACCATTTGGCCCTGCGTATCAGGCGCTTGGGATTTACGGTCAAGCAAACAGTCCTAAGCCTTTGGACCCTTTCCTTTTTACTAGCGTGCGGGGCGGGGTTGCTTGTCCGCATATCCGAAAAAAGGGCACTGGCTTTAATGGTTTTGTTTTTTTTCATGACTTTGATCTTCACTTTTTTCATTTCCAACGTGCAGGTGGATGATGGGCTCAAGAAAATCCGAGAAAACCCATTCCGCGTCAGTTTGGAACCGCCCTCCGCCGGTAAACCGGCCAAGCCGAGGAAAAAGAAGTGAGGATTGAGACTCTCATTGCCGGAGGGGGTTTGGCGGGCCTTACCTGTGCGAGGGCTTTATCCGAGGCCTCAAGCCCCTATCTTTTGGCAGAGAAAACCGGCGAATTAGGCGGCCTTTGCCGCACGATTCTCACCAAAGGATTCACATTCGACTACACTGGCCATTTCCTTCATTTTCAAAAACCAGGGATGGAAAAGTGGGTTTTGAATTTGCCGGGGCTGAGGTTGAAAAAAAGGCTCCGGCACGCGGCTATTTTCAGCCAAAGCGCCTATTGCGAATATCCTTACCAGGAGAACAACGCCGGATTGCCATCCGCCGCAATCCGAGAGAATGTTTTAGGATATCTCGAGGCCATGCTCCGGCGCCGATTTGGGGCGGAGAACTTGGACCAAATGCAGGATTTCAAATCCTATTGCCAACACGTTTTCGGGGATGGCATTTCAAAGAATTTCATGTTTCCCTACAACGAAAAACTTTGGAAATTCCCCCTGCGGAAACTTTCCCGGCGTTGGATGGGAAGGTTTGTTCCGGAGCCAAGGATTTTGCGTGTCATTCAAGGCGCCCTGA
Source organism: candidate division FCPU426 bacterium (assembly GCA_963796105.1). Classification (GTDB taxonomy): domain Bacteria; phylum Oederibacteriota; class Muellerivitia; order Muellerivitales; family Muellerivitaceae; genus CAWCKJ01. Next base: position 307,707 of record CAWCKJ010000004.1, on the reverse strand, counting down.
AACGGCAGCCTTCCCAAGCAGGTTATAACGCTGCCTTTTTATATCCCGAAACGGGCGGAATTGCCGTCCTGTCTGGGGCCGTTTCGCGCGGGCTGCCCCGGCTTTGGACCGGAATGGAATTAAAAAAGATTAATGTCGAAAAACACACGGCTTGTTTTTCCTCGGGGCTGGAATTGAAATACAAAAGCTTGGTTTCCAGCCTGCCTTTACCCGGGCTGGCCGCCTTGACCCAAGGTCTTCCCGCGCCTCTTCAAAGAGCGGCTTCCAGCCTAAAGGCTGCTTCCGTCTATAACATCAATTACGGGATAAAGGGCCTTCAGCCCATTCCCTATAGTTGGGTGTACTTTCCCGAAAAAGAATTTTTGTTCCACCGGGCGGGTTCCTTGAGCGCCTGCGTGCCGGGGGTCACTCCGAAGGGGCATTACTCCCTGTATGTGGAGATTTCCTACCGCGGAAGAAAGCCTGACGCGGAATCTTTGGGTCGCCATGTGCTGGAAAAACTCAAAAAGTTGAAATGGATCCATTCCCCGCAGGATGTGGTTACGAGGGTAGACCTGAATCTGCCGGGGGCTTATGTGATTTACGACCAAAACCGGGAGGATTCTGCGGGCCGTTTGCTGGAATTTTATGAACGTAAAAACGTGCTTTCTGTCGGGAGGTATGGGCGTTGGGAATACGGCTCCATGGAATCCGCGATGGAACAGGGCCTGGGGGCCGCTCGAAAGGTTCTCAGCGGGTAATATGAAGGCCGTGACAAGGCGGGAAGGGGATGGGAATTCCTATCTCCTTGGGTGTTATAATACGCACCCTTCCCGAACTGGGGAGGGCTGGACCGGTTTTGAGGAAAACTCAACCCGAACGGGTGGGAAGATAAGCTGGGAATCGAATTACTTTTTCGCGAGGGGGAATCATGGCGGGTCCCATCGATGTTGAATCCTTGAAAAACCTACCCCTTTTCTTGGATTTGAATTCCGAACAAAAAGTCAGCTTGGCTTCGTTTTTTTTCGAAAAGAACTATACGAAAAACTCCACTCTTTTTATCGAGGGGATGGAAGGCGAGATCCTTTATTTGATCAAGAAAGGATCGGTTCAACTGGTCAAGAAGACCGGAAATAACCAGGAAGCCGTCCTGGCTGTCTTGAAAGAGGGTGAGCTATTGGGGGAAATGTCGTTGATTGATAACCGGCCGCGCAGCGCCTCCGCGAGGGTGGCTGAAGACTCGACCCTCATGGTCATGACGAAAAAGGCTTTCAACACGATGATGGAAAAACATCCGGAGATCGCGCTGAAAGTCGTGATGGTTTTCCTTAAAATCGCGAACGAACGGCTCCGGAAGGCCAATGAATCAATCAAGCAAGTTTGAACGGAATACCAACAACATGGGCAAATACGCAAAACCAGCCGTTTTCTTGATATTGGGAATAAGTCTTTTTTTATTCCGCCCTGCCCTGTTAACCGCCGAGGAGGAGAGCCTTTCCGCCGATCCCAGGGCCTTCTGGCATTACGCCAACGGCATGCTGGCCCAGCAGAACCATGATCCTGAAAGGGCCATCGCCGAATTCCAAAAAGCCTCCGATCTCGACTCTAAGTCCATGGCCATCCATAACCGCCTCGCGTTTTTTTATTACATGGAAAGCATGGACTACAAAGCCGAGGAGGAACTCCAGAAATCCATCAAATTGGATCCCGGCGACATTGACAACCGGCTTCTACTGGCGAACCTCTTCAACAGCCAGAATGAATTCGGAAAGGCTCAAAAGGAATACCAACAGGTATTGAAAATCGACCCTAAAAACCCCCAAGCCCGCTATTTCCTGGCGGGTGTCTTGGCCAACCAGAACAAGACCGAGGAATCCTTGGACGCCTATCAAAAGATCCTGGATGAAAACCCGAAATCGGCGGGCGTTTATTACAACATGGGGCTCATCTATACCCGTGAAAATCAAGCGGTGAAGGCGGAGGATTGTTTCAAGAAAGCCATCCAGATCGATCCCAGCCTGGAGGCGGCCTATACCTCCCTGGGGCTCGTCTATGAATTGGACCAGAAAAACGACAAAGCCATCGAGACCTATAATGATTTGGTCAAGGTCAATCCAGATAACTCCCTGGCTTATTTCGCCCTGGGGGAGCTTTATTACAACCAAAAGCAGGAGCGGCAGGCCCTGGAGGCGTTCCAGAACTACTCGAAATTGAAACCAAACGACTCGGCGGTTTTGGATTACATCGGCCTCTGCCATTTCCGGCTGAGGGAATATCCTCAAGCCATTGAGGCATTTCAGGAAGTACTGGAAAAGCAGCCCCAAAGCGCCCTGACCCGCCTGCGCTTATCCGCCGCCTACGAGGAAAATAAGGAATGGGACCAGGCCGAAACCCAATTGAAAGCCATCATCCAGAAGGATCCCAAGTCCATCGACGCATGGGAGAGGCTGGCCATTTTGTATGACAAACAGAAGAAGGACGATCTCACGGAAAAAACCATCAACGACGGCTTGAAAGCTATTCCGAACAACTCCGATCTCATTCTCATGAGGGGCATGTTGAATCATGAGAGGGGAAACCTGAAGGAGGCGGAAGCCGATTACCGGAAGACCGTTCAATTGGACCCCAAAAATGTGCAGGCATATTTTGAGCTGGGAGTGCTGCTGGAAAAGGCGGGCAAATTCGACGACTCCATGGACCAAATCAAGAAGGTCATCAAGCTCCAGCCGGATAATCCCGAGGCTTACAATTACATTGGTTATTCCTACGCGGATAAGGGAATCCATTTGGAGGAAGCCAAGGCCTATTTGGAGAAGGCCGTGAAATTGGACCCAGAAAACGCCTATTACCTGGACAGCCTGGGCTGGGCGCTTTTCCGGTTGAAGGATTTCGCCGGCGCCCGGGTGGTATTCGAGAAGGCCTTGCAAAACCTCAAGAACCCCCAAAAGGACGACGCGGTCATTTACGACCATATGGCCCAGGTGCTGACGCAATTGGGTGAAAAAGAGGAAGCCGAGGCCCAATGGCAGAAAGCCCTCCAACTGGACCCGGACAACAAGGACTACCTGGAAAAAATCCGGTCCAAACAACCTTCCCTTTGACTTTGAACTCCCTTAGCGTCCAAACCCCGGCCAAGATCAATCCAGTCCTGGAAGTGCTTGGGAAAAGAAACGACGGTTTCCATGAGCTTGCCCTGGTTTTCCAAGCCATCGGCCTGTTCGACGATCTTGACCTGGAAAAAGCGGATTCCGGCGTGGAGCTTTCCATCGAGGAAAGCCCGTCGCCCCTTGAGGCGGGCGACTCCAACCTGGTGGTCAAGGCCGCCAAATTATTCATAGGAACGGCCCTTAGAAATAAAGCCGGCGTCCGGATGCGCCTTCACAAGCGGATTCCCCTGGCGGCGGGTTTAGGGGGAGGCTCTTCCGACGCGGCGGCCGCTTTGGTAGGATTGAATCTGCTTTTCGGGGCAGGGCTTCCGGATCACGCCTTAGCCGCAATGGCGTCCCAATTGGGATCGGATGTCCCCTTTTTCCTCAAGGGGGGGACAGCCTTTGGCACGGGCCGGGGTGAAACCATCACCACCTGGGATTCACGGGTTTCCTATTCCCTGGTGCTGGTGAAACCTTTCGGGGGTCTTTCCACCATGGAAGTTTACCGGTCGGACAAAGCCCTGTTGAGCTCGGGAGAAAGGGCGCGGCAATTCAGAACCCTCTGGGAAAAGGGGGATGGGGCCGCGGCGGGGGCGGCTTTGTTCAACGGTCTGGAACCCTCTTCCTTTTATTTAATGCCCTCGCTTAGGGATTTAAAGGATAAGATCTTTGGGGCGGGCGCTTTGGGCGCCTTGGTGGCGGGAAGCGGACCCACTGTTTTTGGGATCGCCAAAACCGGTAAGCATGCCTTGGAGATAGCTGAAAAATTAAAAGACCCTGGGTTCACGTTGATGACAGCCCAAACGATTTCTTCCGGGGTTCAAATCAAGTCTGGGTAAAATTGAATCATGGCACGGTTATCCAAAGAGAAAAAAAAACTGGGGTGGCGCGGTTGGCTCTTATCCGTTGCGCTTGTCCTATTGGCGGTATGTCTTTCTTACATTTACGCCGTCTTACCGGGCAAAGTGGCCACTTCCATCGCCGAAAAGGCTAAATCCCGCTTGGCCCTGACCACGGACCCATCCAAGGACGGATTTGCCTTCGAGAACGTTTCCTTCCCCGCGGATGACGGCGTGACGATTTCGGGATGGTGGATTCCCGCGAAGGGAAAAAATCCCCGGGGAACCATCCTTCTTTCCCACGGGGTTTTCAAGAACCGGGAGCAGGTATTGGCCCGAGCCGAGTTCCTCGTGCAAAGCGGCTACCAGGTCCTGCTTTTCGACTTTCGGGGCCACGGCCTCAGCGGAGAAAGTGTTCTCTCGGGCGGCCTGTTTGAGTCGAAGGATTACCTGGCGGGAGCCCGTTTTTTAGCCTCACGGAAGTTTCTGGCGAAACCGGTTGTTTATTTCGGTTTCTCCCTGGGGGCCATCGCGGCCTTGAGGGCTGGGACCCAGGGGTCTGATGTCCAGGCGGTCATCGCGGACGCACCCCTTCCAAAATTGAAGAACTACATCTCCAAACGGACGCTGGCGGGACCCCTCGCGGTGCTTCCGGGTTTCCTCAGCCTGTGCGTATCCTCTTATGACAGGGCTACCGGCTTGAACCTGACCCCGGATGACCTTGATTTGGTTCCGGTGGTGAGGAGCCTCAAGGGCCTTCCTGTTCTTTATCTGGTGGGGGAAGAGGATGACTTGGCCCGGCCGTCGGATGTCCAGAGGCTGTTCAGGCAAAGCGACTCCCTGCATCCGTGGTTCGTCCTGCTCCCGAAAGCGGGGCATGAGCAAACTTCCACCTTGGATCCCCTGGTTTACGAGAAAACGGTGTTGAATTTTCTCGAACAGTTGAGGGAGGGATTTCCGGAGGCGGAAAAATGGAAGGAAGAATACGGGGGCGGCAAGAATCCCCCGAAGGGACAATAGTTAAAATCCGGATTATTCGACACACCCGATAAAGTAATGGCAATGGCGGCAGACGATCTTGCACTTCTTGGCGGTCATCGAGTGGCCGCATTGGGGGCAGGTATAGAAGATGGATTCCTGGAGGTCCCTGTGAACAGGACCCTGGGTTGTGATTTTGGAACCCAGCAGGGAAGGAAGCTTCTGGATTTCAGGTTCGGGGGAGGAGTTTTCCATCGCCTGAGCCTACCATGGGCCCGGTTTCTTTCTCAAGAAGAGGGCCGAATTTGAGGCTTGAATAGGGGCAGGACCCGATTTAAATTATCTGCCCCCCGCCGGTTGTTTCGTTCATGGTTTCGCGGCCTTTTTTCCTGATTGGGGCGTCGACAAGCGGTAAGTCACCAGATTTTGGATCTGGCATTCGTAGGTTCGAATCCTACCGCCCCAGCCATTTTTTTGCCCGTATTTATTGGGCTTTGCAACCAGATAAACCTTCTATCTACCTTTTCATCTACCTTTTCAACCTGGGTTTTGATTTCGGGATAAGCTTTTTCCATTTTCTGCAATAAATCTTTTGGCGCATTTACTCCGTATCCTTCCAAGGTGCTCACGTTCTTATGACCCGTTAGGCTCATGATGTCATAAGGCGATAAACCAGCCGCCCTCATGTTTGAAACGAATGAATGCCGGAAAGTATGGGGCCGGACCTTTTTGGTTAATCCCGCTTTGGTCGCAAGATTTACGAATAATTGTTTTCCAGGTTGGTCTATCGGTCTGCCCTCTTCGTCACATAGTAAAAAAACCTTATGCTTTTCTTCCCTGGAATACCAATGGCGATAAGTGGGGCGATGGGTTTTAAGCTTTTCTAATATTGGGAGTAATGGCCCAACGATGGGCAATATTCGGTAATCGCTCGTTTTTTCCGCCCTTACCGTGATTTCCCGGCGGGCTAGATCGGCGTCAGCATAACGCAACCCGGCTAATTCACCTTGGCGTATCCCAAGATACAAAAGCAGGTGGGTTACAACCTGGGCATAGGGGCTTTCCTCTGAAGCTTTTAAGATGGCCGTTTGTTCCTCTTGGTTAAGGTAATTCTTCGGCTTTTTCTCAACCTTGGGGAAGTAGTCCTTAAGAAGTTGCTGGGGTGTCTTAAAGGGGTGGCTTTTTAATATCTGATTCTTAACCGCCCAACCGCAAAGGCTTGAAAGTTGGGCAACCTCATTGGAAATGGTCTTTATTCCAACAGGAGTGCCCCTATAAGTGATTTCTTTGCGCCGGGTGGTAATGTACCCTTCGATTTTAGCGGGTGTCAATTCATGTAGTTTTAGATCACCCAAGAAGCGGCAAGTATGGCTTAAAGCAATGCGGTAAGGTTTCAGGCCCTTGGATGAATTTAGTTTTATGCCCTCTACTGCACCAAAATATTGGGGGACCGCTTCAGTAAGGGTGGGAATAATCTTAATGTCTAAACGTTCTTGGGTAATTTCTCTTACTTTTTCACGGCCTAAATTGTCGGAAACCCGCTTAAATACCTGCTTGGCTTCCCTTGTTGTGGGAAATGTCCCTAAATATAACCATTGCCGTGAACGTTTGCCCTTATTCATGGTTGAAGTGACGGCGAAAGCCTTAATACCGCCGTTTCTCTTGTCAGGCTTCGTTTGTAGAGTAGCCATTAGATTCGACCTTTCAAAACTTATCTCGCTGGGAGCCTATCATTAAAGTGGTTTGCTTCCAAAGAGATTTTTTCAAAGCTCTTTAACATTTTGTGGCCCGGTGTTACGTCGTCCCGCCCAAGCTTCCAATTTTTCAGCAGGGAACCGCAAACATCTTGAAGTGAATTTGGCAAAGGGGATCGGATCGGCTTCATATTTGGAACGGCAAACCCAATTTCTTAAAGTACCCCCGGCGATACCAAGGAAAGCCGCCGCCTCATTAACGGTTAAATATTTAGTCTGGTGTTGTAGCGTTTCCATTAACTTTCCTTATTGGTTTCCGATGAAGAACTATTGGCTTTCTCAAGGGCGGTTTTCAATTTTTCGGTAATTACTCTTTTTAAGCCTTCCATCATGGGTACTTGGTCCCGTTTGGCTCGTAAGCGACCTTCGGCAAGGATGGGAGCGGCTTGGCCGATTGCTATTTCAATGGGTTGTATGGTCATTATTCGTTTCATCCTCTGGTTTAAGTGGGACTTTGGTTAGGTTGATAAGCCTTTCCCCCTTTTTGCTCCGTTCCATACGAATGCCGATAGTTTCTAAATTCGTTTTAGCCTTTTCAAGACGACGGGAAAGCGCAGATGAGTCTTTGGGCCAATACTTGCTTTTGGTATCAATGCCCATTTTTTCCGCTTCGTTTTTTAACTCGTTCAAGCATTCAGTCGGTGAACCTTGCCAAAATGTCTTGTCCTTCATGAACGATATGACCACTTGAGCAAGCGGGTTAGCATCTATAGCTTCATCGTTTTGTTGCCGAATAGCGGAGCGGTAACCTCGCTCAAATTCTTTACGCAAGCCTAGCCATTCGGCTATTTTTAAGCCGTAAAGGTGAAAGTCGGCCATGCGGGATAGGTCAGCGGGAAGGTCCTTGTTTGTTCGGCCTTCTCTTTCGTTCTTTTCTCGCTCTTCCAAATCATCAAGCACACCTACCAACACGTCGAACACACCACAAAGGATATAAGGTTTCATTTTCTCGAAATTTTTCCAAATATCTTTTTCCGTTTGCCGCCTATCTCCCCTAACCCTGTCGAGATTAAAAAGAATAGCCCTGTCCAATAGGTCTGCCGCCGCTGTCACCAAGGTGATTCCGTTCAGACCGATAACCCGTTGAAAGGAAAGAATGAACTCGTCCCCATCTGTGTATAACTTTCTCTTGGAAATACCATCTCCCGTGCAAGCTCGGCTTAGAAGATCCGACATCTCCCCGGAGATGTGGGAAAGATTGTCTAATGGGATGAACCAATGGGAATGGGCTTGAAGGACAAAGTTATCCGGGGTGGTCAAGGAAAGGGTTTGAATAGCGGACGGGTCGAGAAGTTCCTTTATAACCCTGATCATTGTGGATTTCGCGCTTCCTTGTGGTCCGTGGATAGCAAGAAAGGGGTGGGGAAATCCCGGTATGAAAGCCGCGATAAACCAAACCAGGAAAAGGGCTTCCTGGTCGCTGTATACTTTTATTTCACCTGAAGGAATTTTTTTCCATGGAAGTCTTGGAAGATTGACAAAATCCAAAAGCTTAAAAACGTCTTCAACCAAATAATCGGCCCCTTTTCTTCGTTTGGGCTCAACTTGTGGATGTTGGTGGGAGAATCGGCGGAAAAGAATCGGAGGGCGAACCACTATAGACCAATCCTCAGAAGTAATCCGAACGGCGCGTCCGTCTCCCAGATCGTAGTAAATTATCCAGGGTTCTGGGTCCATCCCCGTGCTTCCCCAAAACAACCAAGGCGAACGCTCAAACTCTTCGGATTTCCGAATAATCGCCACTCTGGTGTAAAGGGTATAAACTGGGCTTCCCTCGGAAAAGGCCCGGCCCTTTAAACTCCCTTTGACATTCTTAAGTTGTTGGTCGGAAAGGGACTTTTCACCGTGTTTTTGTCTAAGCCAAGCCTCAAGATTCTCTGATTCAATCGGCGAATTAATCCCCGGAGGTAGATAGACGAAAGGGGTATTGTACTGGTCCCGAAAAACCCATCCGCCATGGTCATCGAAGATGTGAATTAATTCCTCTGTTTTTCCCTCAGATTTTGTAATCATTCGGCGTGGGGTTATCTCTTCCTGTTCTTCGGGCGTGACCAAGGACCACAAGGGGAGAGATGTGGGGGCATCCTCATACATTTTATCTAACGTTTCCTTTTCGTTTTTCATCTCCTTTTCCACAATTTTTAATTCGGATTCGATACGCGCTATCTCTCGTCGGCTTTTTTCGTCAGGTTTATCTTCATAGTCATACCAACGGTTAAGTAGCCTTTGATATTTCTGGATGAGTTCGGGGGAATTGTGAAAAGACCCGAATAACTTACAAGAATGGATCAACCAAACCAATTTTTCTTCTTGATACTGCCCTCTTTTGGATTTTTCTTTTAGCCTAAAAATTTCCTTCAATATTTTGAGTTTTACTTGTTCTAACTTTTCAAATCCTTCCATGACGAACCCCCTCCCCAAACTCGCGCCAAGCTACTTGGCAGGTCCGTTGAAGGCGGCCTAAATCTTCATAACTGCTCAATAAATTGTGAAAAAAAGAAAGAGTATTGGGGAGTACGAAGAGGGCGTTATTATCAAACGTATGGGAAAAGTCAAAAATCACTTCGCAGTTATTGCCAGTGGGGTAGGGGGAAAGAAGAATATTAGGGGAAACATTAGCGCATATTGACCACAAAACTGCTGTTTTTAAACTCGTCGTTCGGGACATGTTGTTAACTCCTGCTGGTTAGTCAATTTCACTACCCGCAATAGTCGTATAAAACCGCTGGAATTTTTGGGAAGAGATTGGGAAATTATTGGGAACGAAGCTGATTAAAGAGTTATGAGTTTTATTTAGAGATATTCAATTATTTGACGGGGGTTCCTGAGAAAAGTATCGGATAAGTGAATAGTTTTTGTTTCTTGAAGTAGTTTTTTAAAAAAATCAACATCGGTTTTTAAAGCTTTTTTCCCACCGCCATAGATACTAGTAGCCAGATATTGGGAATGGCCGTCCACGCCGAATGAGCCTTTCTTCGGATTATAAGACCTACTCCACGATTCATAGGTCTTAGTAATATTTTCACTTAGGGCCATGGTTAAAGCGTCAAAGCAGTTTTTTCTCCAGCGAAAATATAGCCGTTCAAATTTTTCCCTGCGTTTTTTGTTAACAGGGCGAAGTTCTACGTAATCGCCCGATGGGGGGAGATAGGGTCCAAGGGCTAATCTTTTGTAGTGCGTAACGTCAACATGCCTGTATTTTGTGTTGTTACCTTTCAAATTGCTCTTCATAAGTTTGCTTCCGTTTGTAATCATCTTTTTCAAATAGCCTTGAAATACGTGAAGCGGTGTTGCGCGACCAAACATTATTCTATTTTTGAGTAGGGAAGGTTTCTTTTTTAATTTTAGGCTGTATGTTTTTGTTTTAACCTTTTTAATAACGTTATTCCAACCTTTCATGGATTTGAAAATATCCTTTACGCGCCCAAAGGATTTACCTGAAATCTCAACAAGGTAATCCTCGTGCAAACCCTTTCCGCCGTCATCGAGGTCTTTTTTAAAAGCTTCCAAGCAGAGCATTTGAGGATTGGTTAAATTAAGATAGGTTTTCCCATTGAAAGTCAGGCGCTTATTTTTTTTATCCAGGTTAAAAATATCGTTTATCAAAAGAACCTCTGGAAGTTAAAGCCGAATTAAAAGCATTTTTGTCTTAAGGCTTCCACGCGCCTAAAAGCTGTAATAGGCGAAGCATGGGGCCACCTGGTTTACGTTGACCGCTTTCCAAAAGGAAAAGGGCCGTATAGCCAACGCCCAAGACTTTCGCCAACGCCACGGGACCGATTTTATTTTTCTTCCGCCATTCTTTCAATGTTTTAGCGTCTTGGGGCCGCCATTCGGGAAGCACGGGGGGATTCGTGAGCCATTCTTTTAAGATGTTTGGGTTCATGCCAAGGCCACCTTTAAGGCTACGGCCTGTGATACCTTCGCGGCCACTTCCTTCTTGTCGTCGTCAAAGTAGGTTTGTGTAGTCCTGGGGTCGGCATGACCAGCGAAGACTTGGGTGGCGTACAGGTCCCCGGTTACTTGCCGGGCCGTGGTGATGGCCGTATGTCTCAAGCCGTGGGGACGAACAACCACCCCACATTGGCCGCCAAGCTGTTTTAGCAGGTAATAAAGGCCCTGGCCGGTCAAACGGCCCCGGCCCCGGTGATCCAGGTTGGAAAAGAAAGGCCCGTCCACTTGACCACGAACGGAAACCCATTCTTTCAAAGCCACTAAGGTTTCGGAGGGTATTTGAAGCTCAACCTTTTGACGTTTGCCCTTTCGTTGAACCCTTAAAAGACCTTTCTCTAGGTCCACGTCGCCAAGGTCCAGGGAAGTCATTTCCGCTCGACGCAAGGCCAAGGAAAGGGCCAAATGTAAAAGGGCCGTGTCCCTTTCACGTTTAGGGGAGGGCTCGTTATTCGCTACAGTCAAAAGCATCTTAAACCCTCCCAAGCTCAGGTCCTTTGGTATCCCGGACCGCTTCTTTCTTCAAGCCTGGAATTTCCAAAGACCAATTACTGCACCCAAGGCCCGCGCCATACGGACTAAAGAACGGATGGCCGAAAGCTTTTGATTGATGGAAGAGCTTGAAAGGCCCTTTGTGGTTAAGTGGGAACGGTAGGAGAGAATCAGGCGGTTAGCTTCACCTGGGGTTTGGCGGAAAAGATGAAAGACCGCTTGGGCAGGGGTGGGGATGCCTATAAATCCGGCGAAGTCCTGAAAAGCCTCCCCGTAGGCTACCCTAGTGCGCGGGCTTAAACTTTCAAGGAATGTATTTAAAACCTCTTTCCATTGTGAACCCTCAACCACCAACAACGGGGAAAAATCTTCTGTGACATGGTTTTGCTTGGCAAGGTTGGTTTGGTTTATTTCTTCCATCATGGACCCCCTGAAATAATATGATAACTTAGTTAATAGTAACATAGTTATTATATACGGTCAAGAGGTTAGGAAAAATATTTTTAAATTATTTTAAAATTCTAAAAGTTTTTTTCTTGATCCGTCTGGGGTTTGCTTGTCTAAACGGGGATTAGAGAAAGCAAAAATTTAGGGATTAATGACGAAACCGGAAACAGTTCGAATAAAGCAATGACACTCAAAGATGTTATTTTTCGCGGAACCGATAAAGGTCAAAGGCCGTCCAAAAAAATGCGGTACATTACCGGAGGGACACCCTCCGAAAGTGCGGGTCTTTGTCTTTCAACTTTTGATGATTGGCTCTTTGTGTTTTTGGTTTGCCAAAATGAAAAGGGGGGTAGGCCACCGGGGGAGGGCCTGAAATTCGGAAGAAAAGGTTTTTTTCCAACCTTACACCAGCGGTATAAAATCCCCATTAGGCCGAATAAATCTAATGGCAAATCATCAGACGGCTAGGACGATGCTTGGACGGTACCAAAAAAATGGTGTCCAGTCGAAAACCCTTTTAATTTAATCGTTTGGACACTAGGACGCTAAAGACACTAATTTTGATACTCTCTACCCTCTTTTACCCACCAATACCCCGCCTTATACCCTTACTCTCTCTTTATTTTATTTTTTCTCAAGATAAAGAAAATTAGTGTCTTACTGTCCAAGAAGTAGGGAACACCTTTTAAAATCAGGTTTTTAGAGATGGACAGTAACTTAAAATTTAGTGTCCAGGTAGTGTCTTAGTGCCCCAAAAAGTCGCATAATTGAGGATGAAGATTTAAAGGGTTAAAGGGCCTTTTTGGAATTATTCCAACCCTTTGAACAGATCGGAGACTTTGCAATTAAGGGCCTTGGCAATTTGAAGAATTTTACCGGCGGTGGCCTGTTGTTCCCCCCGCTCAACGGAACCGATGAAGTTATGATGGCAATCGGCTATTTCCGCAAGCTTCTCTTGTGAAATGCTCTTTTTGGCCCTTAGTTTTCGCAGGTTTTCTCCAAACTTTTTTGAAACGGTGTCTTTCATATTTACGGATTAAATGAAAATCCCTAGACTAAGACCACCCATGATAATGGGTAATTGAATGTTAATTATGATTTCGGGAATGTGAAAATGAAAAAAATGACAATTGTTTTTATCGCCTTTTTCGCAGTTGGTTGTGCTGGTAGGCCTTTCGTAAATATGTACTCTCGGATTGACACATCTGATAAGACTGTTTTTGCTCCCCTGGGGGAAAGGGGCCTGACTGGCCAGTTGAAAAGGGTTTTGCGAGAAAAAGGATGGAATGTTTATGTATCAAACCGAGGGGACAGCGTAACAACAGGGTTGCCTAATCAAAACTCATATTCAACTTCTTCCACCCCGACGGCTCGTTATCGACTTCTATTGGGTTATAGGCGAGTTGGAACTGAAGCAGATGAAATAAATCTCGATTTGTCTTTTGTTGACGTAAAAACTGGCCAAGAAGTTTTTACAATGAATAGTAATTACACTACCACGGAAGCGGTCGTTGAAGATTTTTCAAAAGCTTTAGATTCTTCCAATCTCGGTCAGTCAAATCAATGAGTGACTAAACCATCACAATGATAATGGGTAATTTTCTAAGCGGAAATGTTGAACCCAATAAAGCGACCAAAATTAGTATTTATAGATAGCTGCAAAAATAAACGAATGCATCGCACGCTAGAAACACTGAAATATCAATGGATTTAAAGCGTGGCGCATTCTATTACTTATGTGGTTATCTATAAGATTGAATGGAGGGCGAAATGACGATTGAAGAACGCTTGAGTACCTTGGAAAAAGAAGTTAAAAGAACAAAACGCCTCAACCGTTACTTATTGGGTGCTGCCCTGTTGGTTGCCACAATTGGATTAATTGGTGCAGCGCCATTACATCAGCTAAAAGAAATACGGGCAAACAGTTTCATTCTTGAGGATGAAACCGGAAATACTCGTGCCAATTTATGTATGAAAGACGGAGAACCAAGGTTGGTTTTTTTGGATGAAAATGCGAAAGAGATCATTAGGCTATCCGTAGACAGCATGAAACCGTTAGGCGTGGACGTTAATTCTAGCCATCTCTATCTTTGTGAGAACGACAAAAACATGGTTATGTTGTCTTCTTCTCGTATGCTTATACAAGATCAGGGTGGAGAAATCATTTGGGAGGAGCCTACGACCAAAAAGACTTTTGATGAAATTAGAGCAAAAAAAATCGTTCTTGAGGATGAGAACGGTACTAATAGGGCTGGCCTATTTATGACCAACGAAGGTCCAAACCTTGTTATGACAGATGATAACGGCAATTTGCGTGTCGTTCTGGCTGAGTTCAAGAAGGGGCCTGGATTAAGCTTTTTAGATGGGAATGGACAAACTATTGAAAGTCTCACTACATACGATGATCGCCCTAGTCTGAGCCAATATGAAAAAAATGGAAAAAGAAATGCCATGTTAACTTTAATAAAAGATAAAGGTTCAATGCTTGAACTGTCTGACGGCAATGGTTTAGATCGAGTCCAATTAAATGCTTTCAGTGTTGGGCCAGAGTTGGTTTTATTTGATGAAAACCATACGAACCGTGTGGCGTTAGGTACAATCAAAGAGCCCTTTCTTACACTGTTAGATGAAAAGGGCAATATTTTTTGGGCAACGCCATCCAAGACCGGGGAGTAAAATTCATGGCGGATACTTCTTCTAATAATGTCACTGGTCCCCAGTTTCAAGCTATGTCCATTATTGGTATTTTGATGTTGGCGTATGCGCTTCGCCCCCGTGATCCCTACGGCTATTACATCTTGTTGAGGTGGGTTTGTTGTCCGACATTGGGTTACTTGGCTTTTGCCGCAAATGGGAAAATTCAGAAATCCTGGGCATGGTTTTTGGGGATTGGAGCGCTTCTTTACAATCCAATTATTACCCCGCATTTAGGTCGTGAAATTTGGCGTATCGTAAACGTTGTCACGATTGGGGCCTTGGTCGTTTTTATCTATCGAAACAAATTTTTCCGGTCCTGCTGAATTAATTTTTTGTCTTCAACTCGGTAATATCTCTTACGAAATCATCTACCTTTCGTCTACCTTTTCCACATCTCAACGAGTGACAATGAGTTTTAAACCGTTATAAAGTGATAGTGGACTTGTTCTTGTTTCGTTGATGGATACGGTCTAAAATCCTCATGAATCTAAGTCTTTCAAGAAGAATTTGTCTGAGCGGGTTGGACTCTTCGAATCCTACCGCCCCAGCCAATAAAACCCAGCCCCCCAAAAGGAAGCTGGGTTTCACTATTTGTAGTGAAAGGGATTCGAACATTTGGGAAAGGTACGGGAAACGGGAGTTTCCCGGTTGTTAGATGGGGTACACAGGGGTTTCTTCCCCTGTGAGCGAAGCGGTTGGTATCCACCGCCCTTGTAAACCCAGCCCCCCGAAAGAGAGGCTGGGTTTTATTATTTGAAGTGAGAGGATTCGAACCGTAAGAGGTATGGGGAAAGGTCGGCCTCCATGCCGTTCAAAAAGGTACATAGGAAGTACACAAAGCGGCAAACCAAGGGTTATATTAGGAACAAATAAGCGTGAGAAGTCACGGGAGAATGCCAATGATTCCTCAAACCAACTCGGCCCAAATCAAGATCGTCGGCGTCGGCGGAGCCGGGTGCGAAATCCTCAATAACATGAAGTTTGAAACCGATAAAAATGTCGAGCGCTGGGCCATGGATACGGACGCCAGTTCCCTCAACAGCTCCAATACCACTCACCGGATCCAGCTATCCGGTGCCGGAATCGGGGCAGGGGGCAGTTTGGAAAAAGCGCGGCTGGGCGCGGAACAGCGCGTGGATGAATTGAAGAAGGTCTTTGCCGGTTCCAGGATTGTCTTTTTAATCGCGAGCCTGGGCGGGGGGACGGGAGGCGGAGCGGCTCCGGTGGTGGCCAAGGCCGCGAAGGATTCTGCCGCCACGGTTTTCGGGATCGTTTTCATGCCATTGGAGCAGGAGGGTTTCGTCCGGAAACAGCAGGCCGAGCAGGCCTATTCGCTTTTGAGCGGTATCACGGACTGGATCAAGGTTTTGGACCATAAGATGATCAACAAGTTTAAGTCCATACCGGCTGACTTAGAGGAAGCCTTCGGGGAGATCGACTTAAATATCAACAAGAGCATCAAGGATATTATTGTCTGAAGAAAATTCAGGAGAATTTGAGAGGCTATAGTAAAACTGTCCATTTTATTCCTTAGAAAGCTCATATGACTTTCCTGAAAAATTCATTACCTAATAACATTCAAGCTATCACCTGAATTTTGCGCCTAATAAAAAAACCATCTAGGAAACCATTATAGGATAAGGGTTGCGAAGCCAACTCATCCTAAAAGAGGGTCCCCCAGATGGTGAAACGTCAAGATACGCCTCAGAAATCAAACCCGCAAGTCCAGAAAAAAGCCAATCGAAACGGGAGAATCGCGCCCAAGATTACGGCCAATACTCCCGTAGGTATTTGCGAAGACCGCCTAACAGCTTTTGGCGGATTGTTGGCATTGGCGAAGATGTTCGACCTTCTTGATTTTGAGCGGGAATTCAAAAAACACTATGCCGCACCTAAACGCCTTCCGAATTTGGGCCACTACCGGATGGTAAGCGGCATCCTAATGCTTCTTTTCATCGGGTTCCAAAGACTTGGCCATTTTGCCTACCTGCGGGGTGAGGTCATGCTGTGCGGTTTACTGCGGGTTCCCTTGTTGCCGGTAGTGACAACTTTTTGGAGATACCTGAGGTCGCTGGGGATCGGGCAGTCGGCATCGTTGCTGAATCTGAGTGGGGCGTTACGGGCCAAGGTTTGGGGACAGGTGAAATATGCCCCCAAGAAGGTGGAGATCAACATCGATACCACCACCGCAACGGTCTACGGAAATATCGAGGGAAGCCGAAAAGGATACAACCCCAAGCACCGGGGCAAGAAGGGACTGAGGCCCATTCTGTGTTTTCTCCAGGAAACCCGGGAATATTTGTGCGGAACCCAAAGACGCGGAACCACCCTTAGTTCTGAGGAAGTGGCCCGCCAAATTAGACAATTCCGGCGACTCTTGCCGTCCTGTGTCCGGACGATTCTGGTGCGCGGTGACGGTGAAATGATCGGCTGGGAAAGCGTGAAAGCCTGTGAAAAAGAAGGGTTTTCTTTCATCTTCGGGAACAAGCGGCATGACCCGCCTTTCACGAAAAAGGGTTGGTACCGCCATGGAGAACACGAATACAACGAATGTGTCCATCAACCCATAGGCTGGCAACAACCAGTCCGGTTTGTGGCGATGAGGACGCTGGATGAAAAAGCGCGGGAGAAACAATTGAGCCTTCCTGAAATGGAAGGATATGTCTACCGAATCTTCGCGACCAACTGTCTGGGAGCACCCCATCGGGTGGTTGAGGAATACGACCTGCGCGCGGATGTGGAAAACCTGATTGGTGAGGCGCAACGGGAGGGGTTATTAGCAATTCCCTCTAAGAGTTTCCAAAGCCACCATGCTTTTTTCCAGATCGTGATGCTGGCTTACAACCTCTGGAGGTGGATGAAACTAATGGTGGGCCATTGTGGAAAAGAAAAGCGACCGGGAAAGAAGCCACAGGAGAAGGAACAGATCACCATGCCGGACCATACCCTTCGGATCGCACGTTTGAAGATGCTCTTTGTAGCCGCCCGAATCCAGTATCACGGCCATCGGGATGTGGTGAGGTATTCAATCCATGATGATAGGACAGCGGGCCTATTGGGTTTCCTCAAATACCTTGATCGAAAACGATTGGAAAGACCCAGGGCGGCCTAGAAGTGGCTTGGTGCAAAAAATTCTTTGCACATAAGTTCACTTCTGATGAAAATGGCCACTGTCGGGTCCCGATTCAGGCCGATCTGGCCACGGAATCGGTAAACTCGGTGCAAAATTCAGGTATCAACTTGGCAAGAACCATGGCCATCCTAGTGGTGATGGCTCTTCATCTCAAGCCCACTTTGCCATTGCCAAGCCCTATATTCCGCTGGGCTTGGGATCATTTTCAGCGGAATGGCAATTATGGAGTCTGCATGTTTTTTTTAATTTCTGGTTTTTTAATCACGAGGATCATCGATCAAACCCCCGGGGGTTTGATCAAACCCGATTTGAAGGCTTTCTATGTCAGAAGGGTCGGGCGTATTATTCCGCTTTTCCTTTTAAGCGTTTTCTTGGGGCTGTTTTTTTGGTGGGCGCTTTTTGACGCTCAATCCAAGAAATATTTTTACTGTTTTAAACTGCCTGAAAATCCGGCGGATATCAAGTTCTGGGTTTCACTTTTCACGTTTTATTTTAATTGGTCAAGCGTGTTTCAAACGGCGCCATGGAAAGGGATAGGGGTTCATTGGTCGCTCTTTTGGTCCCTGGCCGTGGAGGAACAATTTTATTTTTTCTATCCGTTGATTCTAATCAATATCGGGAAAACGAAGAATTTGGTATTGTTCCTGTTGGGCGTAATTATCTTTGGAAATGCCTGGAGGGTGATGATTTACCTTTGGGGGCCGGACATCTCCGCTTATTCCCTGGTTTTAAGCCCGGGGGCGTTTGACCAAATCGCTTTCGGTGCTTTGCTTTATTTGACCTGTAAGCGTTACCAATCCTGGCTCAGCAAGAATGAGAAGTTCTGTTTTGCTTTTCTCTGCGTCGGAATGATTACACTTGTTTCAACTTATTTAGGGACATTTAGCGGTGCTGAAAAACTAGTAAGAGTATTTGTTCCAGCTCTCTTGTGCGTCGGAATGTTCTTGTTCCTTTTGGGCGGTATTCACCTGCCCATCTTGGAGTCGAAATATTTAAAAATATTTTCTCTGCCGGGTAAATTTAGTTATGGCAATTACTTATTTCACATAATGGCTATTTATTTTTTGAACGCGATTTTAAAAGAGATGAATATTGTCATGGCTTTCGTGGTTTTTGCCTCGGCAGTTACCGCGATTTCGGCCATTTCGTATTATTATTTCGAAAATCCGGCCAATAAATGGGTGAGAAAATGTTTTCATGTCGGGTGAAATTATATTTTAAAGATCCCTTTTGTCCCGAATACTGGTTTTGACGACGTTATAAAAACGCTTTAGGACCGCAAGCGGCATTAGAATCCGCGGGTTTACCCCTCATGGGCCTCCCAATAACCCGCGCTGGTAATCCTCATCCGAGCTCCTGGGGTTCTTTTCCCGCCAAAGGGTGGCCTCCCAATGCTTTTGGATTTCCACGTTCCAGGGTTCCAGTCCCATGGCTTTTAAAAAAGCCTCCCGGGCCTCCGGAAATCTCCTTAAATCCCCGTAACTGATTCCCAAACGGTCATAGGCCCTGGCGCTATCGGGCTGGAGCCGGGCCGCGTCCCGGGCCGCTTGCAGGGAATTCTCATATTGGCCAAGCGTTTGATAGGTGATCCAAAGGTTGGTGTAGGGCAAGATGCCACAGGGATTGACCTGGATGGCGGATTGAAAAAGGGGAATGGCTTCCTGGTATCTTCCCATCCCGCAAAGAACCGTGGCTTTGCTGTTGAGGGGGATATCATCCGGAGGAAAGATGGCGATGGCCGAGTCGTATTCCTTGAGGGCCTTTTCCTTTTGCCCAGCCTTGTCATAAGCCTGGGCCAGGAGCTGGCGCATGGTCTTGGATTCGTAAGGGGAAATGGAGGTGGCGTATTCCCAGAGAGTCACGGAATCCTTCCAAATCCCGATTTGAGCGGCGGTCCCGGTCCCCAGGGCCACGGTTAAGACCAGGATGAACCCGGCCAGGAGTTTTGGGCGGTTCCCCAAAAGCCACGCAATGCCGGCCGCCAAGGGCAGGAATATTCCCAGGCTGGAAAGGTAGGTGTAGCGGTCCGCCGCCTCGTGGCCCCCGATGCGGATGATCCCGCTCACCGGGGCCAGGCTCACCAGGTAAAAAACCCAAGCGCATCCCAAGTGGGGGGCTTTTTTTCGGTAATAAAAACAAACGAACGTCACAAGCGCCACCCCTAAAACCGCCAAGAGGTATTTCAAGCTCATATAATATTCTTCGTCTAAAACCGGGGGATAAGCGTAGAAGGGGGAAAGGTGGTAAGGCACCGCCATTTTCCAAAGGTAGAAGACCGTGGAATGAAAGGCGTTCAAGACCCTTAAGAAAAGTGGCAGGTTCACCTTGATGGCCTTGATCTGGGTCATCTCCACTTGGGTGACCAGGCTGATGAGAGCCCCTAGAAGGAAGAAGGGAATTTTCTCGCTGAGGGTTTTGGAGAATTGCCCGCCCCAGCGCCTCAGGGGCCAAAAGTCCAGGATGAGAAATACAAGGGGAAGGGTTACGGCCATGGGCTTGGACATCATGGCCAGCAGGTAGAGCCCCAGGCAAGCGTACCACTTCCAGGTATTTCTTACGGCTGTGGAGGCGTAATCCAGGTAGAGAAAAATCCCCAAAAGGTAAAATAAAGCGTAGAGAAGGTCTTTGCGCTCCGTGGCCCAGGCCACGGACTCCACGTGGATGGGATGGAGGCCGAACAAGAGGGCTGTCATCAAGGTCGTTGGAAGGATGAAAATCCTTGAGGCGCTGGCCTCGCGGGCCGCCACGGCCAATTCCAAAAGCCTCAAGCAGACCAGGAAAACCAAAAGGGTATTCAGGAGGTGTAGGAAAAGGTCCGTGAGGTGGAAAACCAAGGGGTTGAGAGCGCCGATTTGGTAACTTAAGGCGAGGGACAGCCAGTAGAGGGGTATCCAATAACCAGGGGCATTCGTCGTGAACATCCAATGGAAGCTTTTGAAATCAAGTGAGCGGATGAAGGGATTCTCCGTGATGGTATCCCGGTCATCCCAGTTGGTAAAACCGTTTTTCAAGAGGGGCAGGTAAAACAAAACCACCGCTAGAAGAAGGAAAAGAACACAGGCCCAGAAGGCCCAACGGTTCATCCCGGCGGAAACAGGCTGCGCTAGCTTCATTGGGACTTGAGATTCTGCGGCAGGTAGATTTCCCATACCGGGGGGGGTGGCCTCTATTTTTTTCTTTTTTTTGGACAATTTTGACCGGTCTTTGAGAAGGAAAATGTTCGACACAGACTAGTAAAATTATACTGATCCAGCCTCAAAGTCCGTGTTATTTATATTTGCGTATTAGAACCCTAATCCAATTGTTAAAATCGCATTATGTTCCGAAATAACACTAGGACAATCTCTTATTTGGTTTTGTTTCTGGCCGGGGTCCTTTTAGTTTCCGCTCTTTGGGACTCTATCCGTCTCCCTTTTCATAATCCCCTGGAAGTGGTCGGCTACTGCGCCAGGATCGGCTTCAACCCCCAGAATGATCTTCTGAGGTTCCTCCTTTTCATCCTCGCGCCTTCGATTTTATTGTTTCTTTTCTACAGGTATATACCGGGCAAGACCGGGACAGATAGGGAGGTTTTGTCTGAAAAGACTTCTTCAGGCTCTCGGACGGTTTTTTTTCTTCTTCTCCTTCTTGCCGTTCTTATCGCCCTGAACGTTCCCACCTACCACTCCTTTGGGCGGTTGGACCGCTACCACGAGGGGGAATCGCTGGGAAGCGCCATTTCCCATCTTAAGGGGGGGGAACCATACCGCGATTACTTGTTTTTCCACGGGCTCATCCAGGATCCCTTGAGGTCGGTCTGGACCTTTGACTGGTTCGGCAGGTCTATCGGGGCGCCGAGAGCCTTTGAGTCCATGATGAAGGTGCTGGCTTGGGTATTCTTGGCCCTTTTTCTCCGGGGGCTATTCAGGAGCGTTAGGGCGGCATTGGGCATCTTGTTGGTCCTGGCGGTTGTCCACGTCAGTTTCCTGTTCAATGTTGTTCACTCGACATTCCTTTCGTCCCTCAACCCCGACGACGTGGCCGAAGCCTTCCTGAGGCACCGTTCCCTCTGGGAAAAATTCCAGTTCCTCATTCTTCCAGCCAGGGATGTTTTAACCTATTCGTTTCTTTGGATTTTTCTGGGAGTCCGGGCATTCCTGGCGGGCGAGGAGGAGGAAAACAGGTGGGTTTTCAGGGGGCGCCTTTTCCTGTTTACGTTCATTCCTGTTTTAGCCTTGGGTTATTCCCTGGACCGGGGTCTCTACCTGACTCTGGCTTGCGCCGTGGTTTTCCTCGCCCTTCACTCTCTCTATCAAGGGAGGGGTTTGATGCAGGGGGAATTCGTCCTCTGGACGGGACTCGGGCTGGCATGCGGACTTTATACGCTTGGGTGGTTGCTGGATGGGAATTGGGCCGGGTTTTTCAAATTCACTTTCTTGACCCTGCCGGCCTACAAGGAGCTTTCAGAAAAAATTCCGTTCCCGCTGGGGGAGTTTAAATTCCTGGCCGCCTGCCTCTTGCTTTCAGCGCACCTGTTCCGGCTGGCCCTGGGCGGTCTCAAAAGCCGCGGGGAAGGGAATAAGAAATGGCTCAAAGATTACGCGCGCGGCCATCTGGTTGAGTTGGTTTTAGCTTTCATGTCGGTACTTTTCTTCGGGAATGTTCTTGCCCGGTCGGACGAGGAGCACCTCTTTTACGGCATGGGTCCGCTTCTCATCCTGACCCTCTATTCGGTTATCAAGGCCACGCAAGGGTGGAAATTTTGGGACACACCATTCCTTCCGGCCCTCAAGAATGGTTTTGCGCTTTGGACGGTCTTGGTTGGGCTATTGTGCCTGGCGCGGGGTTACCGGGCTGATATTCTTGAAAAGAATTTCCCCATCCGGGTGCCTGACAGCGCCTATGTCCCGCCGGATGACGCGGAGGCTTTGGGATTCCTCCAGGGGAACATGAAAAAGGGTGACTTGTTTTTCACCCTCACTTCCGAGGCCATCTGGTATTACTACCTCGGCCTGCCCTGCCCGACCCGATTTCCTTATGTCTGGGTGGCGGCACCCAGGCCTTTCCAAAAGGAGATTGTCCGGGACCTGGATGCAAAGAAAGTGAAATGGGTGCTTTTCAAAGATGAGGACTGGTCCTACCGCGTTGACGGCATCCCCAATGACGAGAAATTCCCCGTTATTTCAGATTTCATCCGGGGGCATTACCGTTTTTTCAAGACGGTCGCGGGGCATGAGTTTTGGGTGTTGAAAGGAAGCTGAGTTTATAAAAGGGCGGATGTTTAAAAGCAAACTCAAAGCCAACCCCGGAATTGGGTAATATGATATTTTTGATCGGCAAAGATATCTCCAAAATATGTAAAATCATCCCTCGTTGCCGATGAAGTCTTTAGCCGGGGCAAAACACCTAGGAGGTTTTCATGAACAAGCGACTCTCATTCTTTCTGCTGGGATTGGTGTTGTTGGCTTCCCATTCCAACGCCGAGCTGCGGCTGCCGACGATTTTCGGGAATCACATGGTCCTCCAGCGGGGAAAACCCGCGGTTTGGGGCAAGGCCGAGGCTGGAAAAACCATCACGGTTACGCTGGCGGACCAAAATGCCACAGGGGTGGCCGACTCGAAAGGGAACTGGAAAGTAAGCCTTCCTGCTTTGGAAGCGGGGGGACCCTATGACATGGTGGTTTCAGGCGACGGGGCGGTGACGATCAATGACGTTCTGGTGGGCGACGTGTGGCTCGCCTCCGGCCAGTCCAACATGGAATTTCCGATGGCCCGGACTCATGACGCCGATGAGCAGATCCCGAAGGCGGATATCCCCAATATCCGGCTGTTGATGATCGAACAGGCTACAGCGGCGGCGCCTACGACCGAGGTGAAATGTGCCTGGAAGGTCTGCGCGCCCGACACGGTCAAGGATTTCTCGGCTGTGGCCTACCACTTCGGGAAAGACATCCACCAGGTTTTGAAGGTTCCCATCGGGCTGATCCAAAGCGCCTGGGGAGGGACCTCGGGAGAGTGCTGGGTGCCCCGGGACGCCCTCAACAAGGAACCTCAGTTCGCCTCTTTACTCAAGGATTGGGACAATAACCCGGACCAGGTCAAGGCCTGGACGGTCGGCGCAAGCTATGACCTCGAGCTTTCAGATATCCGCCTTATGCCCAAGGATGACAAAGGCAAGGCCAAGCCAATCCTACTCCAAGCCGGTTCCGACGGCCTGGGCGGGGCCTGGAATTGTTTCGCCAACAGCGGTTCCACCGGCGCCTTCAAGGCCGACGGAAAGCGCCCCGAGGGGGGGCCAGCCGCGACCCTGTCCGGCACCATGATGGGCAAGGGCTGGATCACCCTTTCGACGCCGCTCAAGGGGGACAACTCCTCGGTGGACCTCAGCGATTACGGCTCCATCGAATTTTACGCCAAGGGGAACGGCAAGTACCGCATGAAGCTGGGCCAATCCTCCATCGCCGACTACGATTACTACTCCACGGATGTCTTCAATGCTTCCAGCGAATGGAAGCTTATGACTTATCCCCTTTCCTCGCTCAAACAGGGGGGATGGGGCCAGCCCAAGGCCTTCACCCAGGAGGCCATCCAGTCCATGGTCATCACGGTTGAAGTTCCTTACAATCCCGAGATCGCCTCGGTTGCTTTCAACGCCATGATCGCGCCCCTGACCGCCTTCGACGTCAAAGGCGTGGTCTGGTACCAGGGGGAATCCAACGCGGGACGGGCTTCCGATTACCAACTTCTGTTGACCACCCTTATCAAAAGCTGGCGCACGGCCTGGGGTAAGGAACTGCCTTTTTTCATCGTGCAATTGCCGAACTACATGGAAAGGAAACTCCAGCCTTCCGAGAGCTCTTGGGCGGAACTGAGGGAAGCCCAATTGAGAACCCTGGCGGTTCCCAACACGGGTTTGGTGACCACCATCGACCTGGGGGAGGCCGGCAACATCCACCCGAAGAACAAGACCGAGGTAGGGAGGAGGCTGTCCCTGGCTGCCTTGGCCCAGGTTTACCAGAAACCCCTGGTTTATTCCGGGCCCCTCTTTGAGAGCTTGAAGGTCAAGGGATCGAAAATGCTCCTGAAGTTCAAAGAAACAGGAAAAGGCCTGGCGGCCAAGGACGGCGGGCCCGTCACGGGTTTCGCGGTCTCCGATGAGGACGGCCAATTTTATTGGGCCGACGCGAAGATCACCGGCGGGGACACCCTGGAAGTCTGGAGCGATTCCGTGAGGAAGCCCGTGGAAGTGCGATACGCCTGGGCCGACAATCCGGCCTGCAACCTCCTCAATGAGGACGGCTTGCCGGCCTCGCCTTTCCGCTTCAGCACCGAGACGGAGCCCGAGGCGGAGAGCAAGGCGTTTTTCGAGGCTTGGAAATCCCTGGACCAAACCGGAGTCTACGCCGACTCGAAAGGCTCCACTCTTTCTTTTTCGATGGAGAAGGGCCCGGAGAAGAGGCAAAAAGCCGTAAAGCTGACATTTGATCTCAAGGCCGGGGGCTTTTGCGGCCTCTGGCACAACGCGGCCTACGACCTCTCCAAGGACCAGACGATGGTCTTCCAGGCCAAGACCACCCTGCCGGGGGAAGTGCAGGTGTCCCTGAAAGACAAGTGGAATGTCCAGTACACCACCAAAGTTTCGGTGCCGTCAAAGGAATGGACTGAGGTAAGGGTTCCCCTTTCCTCCTTCGTGAAGGATCCCTATTACACGCCGGACAACGCCGAAATGGGGCATCCCATGGATTTATCGAAAGTGAACGGCATGAATTTCGGGCCACAGGCTTCCGGCCAGGGGGAACTTTGGATCGGACCGGTTTCCGGGGAGTAAGGGGTTCCGCTTTATCCGACAATACGGGCATGGGTTTGACGCTGATTGCCATAAGCGTTAGACTTGGAAATGAGGTTTTTAACCCATGCGCTGATTGAGCAAGAAGGATAAGCCCACAAGTGAAAGTCCTTTCCGAAAATGACAGCCGGATGACCCGATGTTTAAAATTTGGGTTAGTTTGCGTTTTCCTGGGTTTACTCGCGCCGTCAACCGGATGGTCCCAGACCCCGACGCCCACTTTGACCTCCACGGCGACCAACACCTCCAATGCCACCCCGACTTACACCGTTACGGTTTGCCCCACCATCAACCTCTCCTCCGGCAGCCTTACCTTAACCTCCGGGACCTATAACTTTTGCGGGGTGACGATCACTGGTTCAAACACCTCCAATCTAATCGCCGATGGACCCATCACGATCAATGTGATCAGCGGGGATTTCTACATGGCCGGAAACGCCTGGTTCACGATTTTCGGGATGGTCACCGTTAACGTTGAGCAAGGCAGTTTCAACATGGCCGCCAGCAATTTGGTGACGGGAGACGGAAGGGGCTACGCTGGAGGGGCAGTCGGCCAGGCCGGCCAAGGCCCGGGCGGCGGGGGCGCAGGGACTTCCACCACAGGCGGCGGCGGGGGGGGCCACGGAGACCTGGGCGGCAACGGCGGGGGAGCCATCAATGGAGGGGCGCTTTACGACTCCGGAATAATCCCCTTAACCTTGGGAAGCGGGGGAGGGGGAAGCGCTGCCGTCACGGGCGGGAACGCGGGCTCTTATTTGGCGATTAACGCGCCGAACGGGCAAGTGAGCATCGGTCCCAACAGCTCGATTATTCTTCTGGGACTCAGCGGTGGAAACGCCTCCGCGGGAAGCGGCGGAGGAGGAGGGGCGGGCGGGGTGCTTTATGTCCAAGCCGCGACCATTACGGGAACAGGGGTTGTATCAGCCGAAGGCGGCAATGGCGGTACCGGATCTGCTGGGGGCGGAGGAGGGGGAGGAGCCGGGGGAATCATCAACCTTTGCGCCTCCGTAAGCATGAGCTACAGCGGGGGGGTCAGCGTCCAAGGCGGCACAGGCGGATCGGGGACACCTCAAGGATCTACCGGAGGATTGGGAATGTATTACCAATGCTCCATTTCGGTTTACCCGACCTATACCCCGACGGTGACACCGACAAATACCACCACCAATACGCCGTCGAGTACACCCACGCCCACCGCAACTTCTACAGCCACGCTAACACCCACGATCACGCCCACCTATACTCCGACGGTGACGAACACACCCTCGCCAACACCTTCTTTTACGGACACCCCCACGTCTACGCCCACCCCGTCACCTACATCCACCCCCACCCCAACCTCTACACCGACTCCTTCTTCGACGTCCACTCCCAGCTATACACAAACTTATACTCCGACAACGACTTTTACCCCCACCCCCACCGCGACGCCGAATTCCGAATTGGTCCTGGATTCCAATGTGTTCAAACCCGGGAACGGCCAGACCCTGGGGATGGATATCCGCGTGGACAGCCCCGGCCGGGTGAAAGTGCTGGTCTTCAATCTCGCGGGGGAAGAAGTGAGGAAATTGATGGACGCGTCCATGAGCGCGGGAAGTTACAGGGAATCCTGGGACGGGCGGAACTCCAACGGGGATATCGTCGGAAACGGCGTTTATTTCCTGATCATCCAGCAGCCGTCCGGACAAACCATCCGAAAAGTGGTCGTGTTACGGTAATAAAATGAAATCCCCTGACCGGTAACATTCTCATCAACCCCGCATGAAGTTATTTTTTTGCGGGCTCAAAAGGGATGAGTTTATCCCTCACCAAGGACCGGCTCAAAAGCAGGCCGATCAGCTCGCTTCCATAAGCCGTGTAATTTTTGTCCCCGGAATTTTCATTCACCGGATAGTAGCTAGTTTTCAAGCCGTCAAACGGCTCAGTCAGGTCAATCAAGGAAAAATTGTTTTCCGCGCAAAGGTCTCTCCAAAAGGAGCCGGCATAATCGTTCGGGAAGGACCTGGAGGGGACATACATGAAAACCAGCTTCACCGGCGAGCCGCCCGAGGTTTTCAGGGTGTCCAGTTTTTTGGAAAATTGCTTCAAAAGCGACCCGGCCGAATCCATCGAATTTTTCCTCGCGTCGGAACCGCCAGCTATCAACGATTTCCAGTCGGGCCCGGCCGATCCCGCCAATCCGAGAACCATATCCACGCCGTATTTTTGGGCGATAGGGGGTATTTCCTCATAGGCATAGGAGCTTATGGCTTTCCCGGGGCGGCTCAGGGTCAACACCTCAAAGCAAGTGCCCACTCCCTTGAGGGAAGCTTCCGTGTTCAAATAAACCTCCAATTGTTTGGGGAATGTGTCGGTCCTCAGGGAATTGGGCTCCTGGTTTCCATCTCGATTTCCGGCGGTCATCCTTGTGGCGGTACAAGTCCTTGAGTCTCCTGTCACTAAAATGCGGTAGGTGCCGCTCGGTTTCTTTTCCGGATACTCAAAATCCGTCAAACCCGAAACATCCGTGTTTACGACATTAGAAAACCATCCTTTTTCGAAATGGTAATCCTTAACACTGATGACGGCGTTTGGGCCGATCCCGGGAGACCTAGAGGCTATGCCGCCGGTGGTGGGCCGGGAGATGTACAGCTTTCCGGGTTCACTCGGGGAGGCTGCGAATCCCGGCATGAACCCCTGTTTAAACAACAGGAAAGGCTCAAATCCGGGGTTGTCGTCATTCGTGAAAAAGCCCCACTGTGTCGGAAGAATGACCGGTTCGGATTTCGGGGAGGCTATCCGTACCATGGGTTCTTTCGCCATTTGCAAGGCGTATAAAACGCCATTGGAGAAAGCCATTTCCTGGATATGGTCTCCCTCGCCGACATTCTTGAGAACAACCCCGTCCTTATCCATGGAATTTCCATCGGGTAAAACCAATTCGTACACCCCGGGCAGGTTCGCATCAGCCACGAATAATTTATTTTGATCTATGCAAAGGGCCTGGGGTGATGGAACTTGGGGGTTATTCGTTAGAATGATGGAAACGGCAAGTGATTTTAAGTCCAACTTCCCAATTTGACCGCTCCAAGGTCTTGAAAAGTAGAGGCTGTCATCCTGGGGGCGGTAGACCATGTCCCAAATTCCGGAGTTTTCGGTTAACGGGGAAACAGTGCGGGTTTTTAAATCCAACAGCCGGACCGGATTGTCCCCGCCATCGGCGACAGCCAATCGTTTGCCGGGAAGGGCGACTATCCTGTAAGGCTTATTGAATGCGGCGTTTTCGAAGGGACCATTCCCATTGCCGGCGGTACCCGTGCCGGCCAATGTCTCGACGGAATTATGGTTGGAAAGATCAATCACCCGTATTCGGTTATTTCCCGAGTCCGCCACGAAAATCCTTTCCCCTGTCTCATCGAAACAGATGCCGGACGGGTCGCTGAACAAGGCGCCGGCATAAGCGCCGTCGCGGAACCCCCTGTCGAAATTCCCTGCCACGAGGCTGTTGTAATATTCCATGGGTGTGATGGATCCCGCCCGGCCGCTGGCCGAGGCTAAAAGCAGGGACAAGAAAGGAAACCAAAGATAAAAAAATAAACGATACACCAAACTTTTCCTCCTCGTCCGGTCCTATTTATCGCGAACCGGTTTTCCGGAATCCCAATCGACTAAACGCGTTTAAACTACTTGTCCGCTGTCTCAAACGGAATCAATTGATCCTCGATCAAGTAACGGCTTAATAGATAACCGACCAATTTACTTCCGTAAGCCGTGAAATGGCCTGAACAGCAGTCAGTGGCCGCTGGGTAATAGGCGATTTTCAAGGCGTTATAGCTTTTGGTCAGGTCGATAAGGGGAAGGCTGTATTTTTCGCAAAGGTCCCTCCAGTAGGATACGATGCAGTCGTTGTCCCAGCCCCTCTGCGGGACATGGAAAAGAACCAGCTTCGGAAGATAGCCCTCGGGAGTTTTCATGGATTGTAATTTCTCGGACAGCATCTGCAACCGGCGGCCCGACATCTCGATGAGATCCTTCCTCATCTCAGGATCGGCGCCGCAAATAAAATCCGTGTCCGAATTGGGGCTCGGGTACCCGAATTTCTCA
The DNA here is from genome assembly GCA_963796105.1 of candidate division FCPU426 bacterium. Lineage (GTDB taxonomy): Bacteria > Oederibacteriota > Muellerivitia > Muellerivitales > Muellerivitaceae > CAWCKJ01. The sequence goes on along the minus strand of CAWCKJ010000004.1, from coordinate 278,380 downwards.
GTGTCGGTCGTGACCTTTTTTTTGTAACGCTGGTATAAATCCGCGGCCACGCCCGGCGGAACCCTTTGCGATAAGGGCTTCAGGATGTACTCGAAATCCTCTTTTTGGGAGGGGATGCCCTCCGATGTCATGGGCTTCATGTAATAGTCGTCGTATCCAGGGTGCCCTTCCAGAGCCAGGACCAGGTCGATGTTGTATCTTTTAACAACGGGGGGCAACTCGTAATAAGCGTAGTTGCTTAAAGCCATTCCTTTTCGATTCCATTCCAAAACCTCGAAATGGGTTTTCACCCCCCTGAGGGCGGCTTCCGTGTTTAAAAACAGCTCCAATCTTTTGCCTATGGTGTAGTTTCTAGGGGCGCCATAGAACCAATCATCCCCATAGGACGAACCAGGGGTGACTTCAGGGGCGATATAGGTTCTTGAGTCCCCGACCAAAAAAATACGGTAGGTCCCCCGGGGTTTCTCGAGCGGGTAGTCATAATCCATCACATGTCCAAAGCTGTCCGAATCCGACCTGTTGTCGGCTTTCCACAGCTTGTCGAAATGGTAATCTTTAAGGCTGACGATGGAGTGCTTATCAATTCCGGGGCGGGAAACGAAAAATTTCAACGGCTCCTGCGGCGGGGCGGAAAAACCAACGGGTTGACCGGCTTTAAAATCCAAGAGGGGTTCGGCGCCGGGATTGCCGTTATCGACCATGAAACCCCAGGCGGTCGCCAAACTGACGGGCTTGGATTTGGGCAAATCCACCTGGACAAAAGGATATGCCCCGGCTTGAATTGCGTAGAGGACCCCATCCGAATAAGCCATCCCCTGAATATGGTCCGCCTGCCCGATTTGCTTGAAAGTTACAACTTTTTGATCAGGTGTTTTCGCATCCGGCAGGCTCAACTCGAACACCGCGGATGAATCCCTATCGGCCGCGTAAAACTTGTCGTTTCCCAGGCAAAGAGCCTGCGGGGAGGGAAGTTGGGGATCATTGGTGAAAACGGTGGAAATGGCCAGGGACTTTAGATCCAGTTTTCCAAGGCTTTTACTTTCCGGCTCCGAGAAATAAAGGCTGTCGTCCTGGGGGCGGTAAAGCATATCCCAAATATTCGCCGGGACGGGGACTGAGGAGACAAGACGCGTCTTCAGGTCGAGGAGGCGGATCAGCGTCGTGCCGGCGTCGTAATCTGCCAAACGGTTATTAGGAAGACTGACTATCCTGGTAGGAGAGTTGAAGGTCGCCTTGTCGAAGGAGCCGTCCTCTTTACCGGCGGCGCCTCTGCCCGCGAGGGTCCCGACTTCATTGCTGTTATCCAGATTGACCACTCGGATACGGTGATTTCCCGAGTCGGCCACATAAAGTGTTTTTCCCGACTCGTCGAAACAAAGGCCCGCCGGATTGTTGAAACGCGCCGAGACAAAGGCGCCGTCACGGTACCCTGGTTCATCCCCTCCCGCCACCAGGCTGTTGAAATACTCCATGGGCGTGGTTCCGAACGCCTGAATGCCCTGAAGCAGAATGACGGTGAGTGAAAAAAGAAAAAGAGTCCTCATGTGCCGGCCTTTGACTAAATTGAAATAATTTAGAACAGCGATTAGAAAACCCGGAGAACAGAATATTCAAAGACGCGGAAAGCGAAACTTTCACAATGGGGATATACACTCTGTTTCACTTCACCTAATTTTACCAGAACCTGTGAATAATTTAATCGGCTTTAGCGGTTCAAGTGTTTTCGATTTTAAAAACCGCGAGAAGATCCGAATACTAAAATCCTTGAAAAATATCTATCGGTAAAATCCGCCGCATTGGTCAAAATATCTCCTCCAAACCGGGCCTGGGGCCAATTGAAACTCAAGAAAAGGCCTGGATTTAAAGGTTTTTCCTCAATGTCACCGTTCGATAAATATTTTAAAAAATCTTTGCAATAAAACGGCCCTTTGCCGTCTAGAGGTATGGAAAGGGGATTGCTATGAAAAAATCAACATTATTGATGATTGTGAGCCTGAATATATTAATCGCCGGCCAGGTCAGGGGCCAAGTATCCACGCCTACGATCTTGCCAACCCAGACTCCCACCTTTACCTGGACCTTCACGCCAACATTCACTTACACATGGACACCTACCCAGTCCCCCACGGCCACCGGATGCTCTAAAACAGTAATAAATTATGGTTTTTCACCCACCACTTATTCCCCAATCATGGTTGGAGGAGGAAATCCTGTGGCCGCGGGAATCACAGTGGTGGGTTATAAGGTTAATTACACCTTTTACGATAACGACGCACCTTGTCCTAAGACCATCACCAATTACAGCTTTGCCACTACCGTGGATGGAAACCTCGCGAGCAATGTTCTGGGGGTAATATTGACTGACGGGAATACGGCTGTGACGACAAGTTTCAGCAGCAGTTTTTCTTTCAGCGGTTCATTTGGCGGAAATAGCTGCGCGGTGGATTATATTTTGTCGTCCTCTGCTCAAGGGGACCTGGATACACAAATTACGGGTATATCGGGGTATGTGGATGGAAGCGGAGTGCAATTGACTTGGGAAGACTCGGGAAACGGGTTGTGGAATTCATTTCCACTGGCATGGGATGCGTTGGCGGTGGCAGGGGGATATATGTCGCCGACTCCAACTCTGACTGGCACAAATACTCCCATACCAACGGCTACATTTACCCCAACCCAATCTAGTACGCCGACATTCACTTTGACTCGGACGCAAACGTTGACTCCCACTATTACCAATACTCGGACCCCTACCCACACAATAACACCCACACGAACACCGACCTGGACGCGCACCCAGACGGGCACATTCACGCCTTCATTCACCAAAACCGCAACTAGAACCTTCACTTTGACGAGGACGCAGACCCCAACCCATACCCCCACCGCGACCGGCACCCTTCCGACCGCCACCCGGACTTTCACGCATACTCCCACTTACACCCATACCATCACCAATACGCCCACGAAGACGTTCACCCGGACACTGACATGGACCCGCACCCCGACCCGGACTTACACCCCCACCTTCACCAGGACGGCCACCCATACCTCCACCGCGACGCGGACTTACACGAGCACCCTCACCTTCACCCAGGTCAATACGCCAACCCTGACACCGACGCAGACGTTAAGCGCCACGCCGACCTGGACCAACACGCCGCTACCCTCGAACACCCCGACACCCACGTTCACCTTTACCCTTTCGCCGACAGTCACCCAAACCTCAACCCCGACGGGGTGCGCGATGTTTATTTTTTATGAGTCAAACCTTCCGGCCAATCCTGTTTCGGGCGGGGGCACGGTGGTGGGTTATAGCGGCACCGCTTCTACGGACGATTCCTTTTGCCCCGGCAGTCTTTACGATATTACGTCCATATTTTTTAGCGTAAACGATGAGACCCAAATCCAGCAAATGCAGTTGTGGATTAACGGCACCCTTGTCAGCGTCAGCAAGGGCGGGGTACCGCTCAGCTTTTCAGGTTCACCGATTTGGCAGGGCCATTCCTGCAGTTTTACCGTCGACTATGTCTTGGTCCCTAACGCTTCGGGCACCATTACGACAAGCCTTTACAACGCCACTGGCTACGGAAACATGGGATTCACGCCTTATTGGTTCTCGAACAGTCCCGAGACCTTGGTGGTTTCAAACTCCCTGACGGCCACTTCTACCGTGACGCAGACTTACACGAGCACCTACACCTTCACCCTGGTCAATACGCCAACGCAAACGCCAACCCCCACGGTGGCCTGGACCAACACGTCCACTCCCGCGGATACCCCTACATTCACGGATACTCCGTTAATCCTGACCAAAACTCCAACCATGTCCGATACCTTTACCAACACCCCAACTTACTCGGAAACGCCCGTGATGACGAGTACTTCCACAGATACCCAGACCAATACCCCAACCATCACCGATACTCTGACCGCTACACCAACGCCTTCCAATACCGATACGGGAACAACCTTTACGGCGACAGCCACGCCCACGGAAACCCCGGTTACAACGCCTGCAGAAACTCCGACAGGAACCGCCACTGAAGGGACTGGAAACGCGAATTCCGTGATGTTGGTTTCACCCAACCCGGTTCAAAACTCAGGCCCGGTCAGCATCCAGCTGAATATGGGATCCGCCTCGAACGGCAGAATCAAGAAAACGGCGGCTGTCATGGAAGTAAAGGTCCAGGTTTATACGGTGAATTATCGGAAGATCCAGGATTTTACGGTTTCCAGGGTGCCGGCGGGCGGGAGTATCGGATTGGAGACAGTGGGTAAATGGGGGAAACCCCTCGCCAATGGTCTTTATTTCATAAAGGTGAACGCCAATGGCGTGAGCCAAATCCTGAAGCTTTTGGTTTTGCGGTGAGAATGTTGTTGTTAATAAAACAAACGTAACAACGGCATTTTAATCATTCCTTCAATAAATCCTTTTAAAACAACCATTTTTAAATGTCCCGATTGAGGGAATAAACGCGTGTTATTGAGCACTATAAAGTAGGAGAAAGACCAGTTTTTAGGTTTTGACTGCGGGAATGCAGACATCTTATTGGTAGTCCGGCAAGGAAGTTATCAAGCATCAGGGGTATACTTTTAAAAGATTGAAACAGGGTATGCCTAGACTTTTTCTGCGTGAAATTGAGCAAACGGGAGAAAGGTCATGATCAAAGTATCGAGGAATGGTATGAGGTTCATCAACGCCGGTATTTTCGCGTTACTCATCGCGGCTTTTGGGATGGGTTTGGTTTCAAGTAATCATCCTGGTTCAACCCCCACGGCGCAAAAGTCCAAAGCCTCCCTTAAAACTTCCAAAGTAGATAAGGCGCGCGCTTAAGTTCAACAAGAATTACGGCCAAATCCCCCTTTACTTTGAGCCCAACGTGGGCCAGACAGACCCCCAGGTGAAGTTCCTCACCAAGGGAAGGGGCTACTCCCTTTACCTGACAGAGGCCGAGGCGGTGTTCACCTTGAAGCGGGCTGAAAAAAACAATTCACCACAGGGACTCAGAGACTCAGCTAAAAACTTTGGACGAAAACCTCAAACGCCTAAAGACATACTCAAAACCGCACCCCAGGAGGTTTTAAGGCTGAGGCTTGAGGGAGGGAACCGAAAGTCGGAGTTCGAGGCGGCGGACGAGTTGCCGGGTAAGAGCAATTACTTCATCGGGAATGACCATTCGAAGTGGCACACTGACATAGCCCACTATGCCAAGGTGAAGATGAAGGATGTTTATCCCGGTGTGGATATGGTGTATTACGGCAATCAAAGAAAGTTGGAGTACGATTTCGTGGTGAAGCCGGGAGCTGACCCGAAAGTCATCAAATTTAGCTACGAGGGCGCCCAGAACGCTGAAGTGGACGGGCAAGGGAACTTACAGTTTCACATGAACAAGGGAAATGTGCCATTCACCTCCCCGACGGTATATCAGATGAAAGACGGCCAAACAATCCCGGTGGAGGGCCGCTATGAAATGGGATCGGACCAGAAAATTAGTTTCATTGTGGGGATCTATGACAAGACCTTGCCTCTGGTGATTGACCCCCAATTGGATTATTCAACCTATCTTGGCGGGAACGGGCAGGATGGGGTTCGAGGTATCGCGGTGGATGGTTCTGGAAACGCTTATGTAACTGGATGGACCACCGGAGGGTTTCCTATTACCAGTGGGGCTTATCAGACTGTTAATAACGGCATGATTAGTGGAAACGATTGCGTATTTATTACAGAGATGAATTCTTCGGGTACCGATTTGGTTTACTCAACTTATCTGGGCGGTAGCGGAGGCGATATTGGCAATGGTATTGCGTTGGACGGTGCGGGAAATGCTTATGTGACAGGCAGCTCGAATTCAACGGATTTCCCTACTACCAGTGGGGTCTATCAGACAGCGCCGGGGAGTGGCTTCTTGACAAAGATAAATGCCTTAGGAAACGGCTTGGTTTATTCAACTTATCTGAGTGGTAGTTGTTCAGGAATCGCATTGGATGGATCGGGAAACGCATATGTTGTTGGCGCTGCGTCAGCCGATTTTCCTACGACTAACGGAGCGTATCAAACAACTTCCGGCGGTTGTTTTTTTGTAAAACTGAATTCCTCTGGAACCAATTTGCTCTATTCAACTTATATTGGGGGGAGCGCTTGGATTGGAGCTAATGGTATTGCGTTGGATGGGTCGGGAAACGCTTATATAACTGGATATGCCGCGCAAGGATTTCCAACAACAAGTGGGGCCTTTCAGACCGCTTTAGGTAATTATTATACGGCTGGTGGTGAAAATGTTTTTGTTATGAAACTGAATCCGGCGGGTGGCGACGCGAGTGATTTGGTTTATTCGACCTATTTAGGAGGCAGCTATCAGGATTGGGGCTATGGAATCGCGGTGGATGGGTCAGGGTGCGCTTATGTGACGGGTTTTACATCATCAATAGATTTTCCAGCGGCGCATTTCAGACGGCTTATCCGGGTGGAATACTTGAGGAGCCATCAATTACCGCGCCTTTTGTGACGAAATTGAGCGCTGATGGAAGTTCTTTGATTTACTCGACTTTTTTGGCCGGAACTGGAATGTACTATGATATGGGTTACGGAATTACAGTGGATGGATCGGGGAACGCTTATATAACGGGTGTTACTGGTTCAAGTGATTTTCCCACGACCAGCGGGGCCTTTCAAACCTCATTTAATGCGGTTAATGAAGCGGATGCATTTTTGACAGAGCTGAATGCCGATGGAAGCGCGTTGTTCTATTCAACATTTATGGGCAGCGGGGCAACTGGCGGACCTTTACCACTCGGAGGTATTGCTTTAGACGGTTCGGGTAATGTCTATATAACTGGAGAAGATGAGGGAGGATTTCCCGCGACCAGCGGGGTTTATCAGACGGCTTGTTATTCTTTGGGCCTTCAAGACGGTTTTATTGCAAAATTTGACGCGGGGGATTTTTATAACCCCGCTCCCTTACCCACCTCGACTTATACCCCCACCTTTACGGCAACCCCCACTTCGACTCCAACCATTTTTATTACTCCAACCTATACAGTCACCCCAACGTTTACACCCACGCCGACCCTTACCCCTACCTTTACAACAACTCTGACACCTACGAATTCACCCACTTCAACTCTTACCCCAACTCCTTCTCCTATTGATAATGGCTCTTCCGCAACTTCGACCCTCACACCCACTGAAACGTTGGTTTCAACTGGAACCGCTACCCCAACGGATACACCCATGGGAGGCTCAAGCAGCGGAAACTCCATGATGGAGCTTTACCCGAACCCGGTCCAAACCTCTGGATCAGTCACGATCCAACTGAGCCCCTCTTCCCTGGAGATCCAGGCAGTGAAACCAGGAAACAATGGGCCAATCAAGAAAGTAGCTTCCGGCTCCGAGGTGAAAGTCCAAGTCCTTACAACCAATTACCGGAAGATCCGGGATCTCATCGTGCCCCGCGTGCCGGCGAGCGGAAAAGTCGTGTTAAGTGTCGTGGACAACTGGGGAGCACCCTTGTCCAACGGCTTATACTTTGTCCGGGTAACGACTGTTCGCGACAGTTATGTCCTGAAACTCCTGGTCTTGCGGTAACGTTTTCTTTCATTTGGAAAATCAAACCAGTTTCAACCCGCGTTGATTGTTTATTCCCATTCACACCTGTCCTAAATAGTCTTTAGCTACATGCCAATCTTTCATATAACTTTTTACCCCGTGTAACTCCATTAACTCTGTGGTTTGATTGATCTTTCCCCCTGATATTCTTTTTGACAGCCTTTCCTTTTAAAAACGATAATAGGCCTCTCATTTCAGGCCACCGGATTTACCAACTTATGGGCGAAAAAATCTCAGGAGGGTTTTATGAACTCAGTAAAAATGAAACCGGTTTTAACATTATCCGCCATCATCCTGGCTGTCACGGGACTCGCCATGGGCGCTAATTGGGAATCGGCGGCTCAAAAGAGGAAAGTCGACCAGAAGGTCCAGGCAGTAAACAATGTTGTCCGTCACGGATTGTTCCGGGACAATCTGGAATCCCTGAAAAAATACCAGGTGCCCCAATGGTACCGCGACGCCAAGTTCGGCATCTTCATCCATTGGGGCCTCTATTCGGTTCCAGCCTACGCCAACGAATGGTACTCGCGCAACATGTACCAGGAGGGCGACGACGCCTTCAAGCACCACGTGGCCACCTACGGTCCCCAATCGAAATTCGGCTACAAGGATTTCATCCCCATGTTCAAGGCCGAGAACTACGATCCGGACCATTGGGCCGATGTCTTCAAGGAAGCCGGGGCCAGGTACGTGGTTCCCGTGGCGGAACATCACGACGGTTTCGCCCTCTACAACTCGGATTTTTCCAACTGGACCGCCAAGAAAATGGGCCCCAAGCGGGACGTGATCGGGGACCTAGCCAAGGCCGTCAGGAAAGCCGGGCTGGTCTTCGGACTTTCCTCGCACCGGGCCGAGCATTGGTGGTTCATGAACGGCGGGATGAAGTTCGATTCCGACGTGAAGGACCCCAAGTACGCTGAGTTCTACGGCCCGGCGGAGCCCGACAACACCGTCCCCGACGACAAGTACCTGCGCAACTGGCTGGCCCGCTCCTGCGAGCTGGTGGACAAGTACCATCCCCAAGTGGTGTATTTCGACTGGTGGGTCGGCGAGAAGCCGGTGTTCAAGCCCTACCTGGATAAGTTCACGGCCTATTATTACGACCGCGCGGCCCAGAGGAAGAATTGGTCGGTCCTCAACACCAAGGACAAGGCCTACGTCAAGGGGACTTCCGTCATGGACGTGGAGAAGGGCAAACTTACCGGCATCAATCCCGAGCCCTGGCAGACCGACACCACCATCAGCTACGGCTCCTGGGGATACTTGAAGGACGACCATTACAAGAAAGCCGACCTGTTGGTGCGAAACCTCGTGGATATCGTCAGCAAGAACGGGAACCTGCTGTTGGATATCGGCCCGAAACCCGACGGAACCATCCCGAAGGAAGAGGAAGAGGTTCTTCTCGACATGGGCCAATGGCTGAAGGCGAACGGCGAGGCCATCTACGGCACCAGGCCCTGGGTTACCTTCGGCGAGGGCCCGACCCAGGAACAGGGGGGGAAATTCTCCGAGGGCGGCGACTACAAGGAAGGCGATATCCGCTTCACACTCAAGGGCAACACCCTCTATATCCTCTCGCTCCTGCCCCCGACCCATTCCATCAAGGCCGCGATGCTGGGCAAGAAAGCCTCGCCAGCCCTGGTGATTGATGAGGTATCCCTGCTGGGATCGGACGAGAAGATCAAATGGGAAAGGAATGACCAGGCCCTGGTGCTTCCGAACCCGCCTAAAAAGGGAGTCATGCCCGTGGTTTATAAGGCGGTCCTGAAAGGGGCTTGCATGGGAGGAACCGAGGTTCAGGCCCAGGGACAGACCCTGACAGGCTCCGCCTCTTTCCAGAATTATGAGGATACCGACCTGGTGAAATCCGTGACCCTTTTAGTTGACGGGAAAGAGGTTGCTTCCGAGGAGGTTACGGTCGCGCCGCTGGCCACAGGCAGGGTGGAAATCAAAAGCGAAATGCCCAATGCGGGGATCTACCACGTGTCCGTGGAAACGGATGGATATCCGGCTTTCGCGTCCAAGGCGGCCCTGCCAGCCATGGACCTTTCAGGGGAGTGGCTTTTCCATAGGGGGGACGACCCCACCTGGTCTAAACCCGACCTGGATGAGAAGGATTGGGAAAAAGTGAAACTTCCCGCCAGTTGGGAGGACCATTCCAATTACAAATGCGAACAATGTTTCGGCTGGTACCGCAAGAAGGTGGTGATTCCTGCGGAGTGGAAAGGGCATTCCCTGGTCATCCCCTTGGGCAAGATCGACGACGTGGATTTCAGCTACCTCAACGGCAAGGAAATCGGGCGTATGGGAAAATTGCCCCCCAACTACGACACGGCCTGGAACAAGGAGAGGCATTACGAGGTACCGGCGGGTTTGGTCCATTTCGGCGGGGAAAACGTCATCGCCATCCGGAATTACAACGGCCCCGGCGGCGCGGGATTGTACGAGGGCCCCTTGGGACCCATCGAGGTCAAATAGCAAAAACATTTAACACGGAGTTCGGCGGGGAGCGCCCAGCCCCAGGCTTGGCGCAGGGGCATGGGACAAAAGGAAATTGACAAAGGGATACCATAACGGTATCTTAATGGTATCTTGCGGGTGGAGGGGTCCATGTCGAGCCTATTGATTAAAAACATTCCCGAGAATCTCCGGAAAAAATTGAAAGAGCAGGCCGAACTCAATCACCGCTCCATGAACAAACAAGCGGTCTCTATTTTGGAACAGGCTTTGGGAAGGCCTGGCATCGGCCGGCTTCCTCCGCCGGTGAAATTGAAATTCCGGCCTACCAATGAATGGCTGGATCATGCAAAGCGATGGGGCCGCCAATGATCGTGGTGGACGCCAATATACTGGTTTACCGGATAGTGGAAGGGGAAATGACCGCTTCGGCATTACGCTTACAGGAAAAAGATCCTGACTGGCGGACCTCCCCGCTTTGGGAATACGAGTTTGGAAACGCATTGGCCTTGATGATCCATCAGAAGCATTTAACCCCAAAGATGGCGGCTCAATTATTCCAAACGGCCAAAGGGGTTTTTATCCCGGGTGAAATGCAGGCCGAATCCGACCTAACCCTTCAACTCGCCGCGGAGAAAAAAATTAGTTTTTATGATGCCCAATACCTGGCTTTGGCCCATATGCTGGATGTCCCATTGGTAACTGAGGACAAAGCTTTAAGGAGAGTGGGCGGGAAATGGGCGCTAAGCATTCATGATTTCTTGAATTAATCCCATTAGAACCCCTTCCCAAAAAGTAAAAATGGTTTGTCCACGGGGGGATCTGTGGTGAAACGGATTTTAAAGGAGAAGAAAATGCGAGGAATAAAACTCATTGCGGTCTTGGGACTCGGAATTTTACTTCTGGCCGGTTGCGGGCATAAGAATAAATACACCCTGAAGATCGGTTTGACCATGGACACCTTGCGGGCTCCCCGCTGGGCCCAGGACCGGGACGTTTTCACGGCCAAGTGCCGGGAGCTGGGCGCCGACGTCCTGGTGCAGTGCGCCGACTCCAACGACACCCTCCAGAATTCCCAGGGGGAGAACCTCCTCACCGAGGGAATCCAGTGCCTGGTGATTGTTCCCCACAACGCCAAGAGCTGCGCCACGCTGGTGGCGGCTGCGCATAAGATGAGCGTGCCGGTGGTTTCCTACGACCGTTTGATCCTCGACGAGGAAGTGGACGCTTACGTTTCCTTCGACAACATCAAGGTGGGGGAACTACAGGCCTCCACCCTGGTCAACCTCAAGCCCAAGGGGAATTACGTTCTCATGGGCGGGGCGCCGACCGACTACAACGCCATATTGCTTAGGAAGGGCCAGAGGAACATCCTGGACCCCCTGGTGAAGAAGGGCGACATCAAGATCGTGGGGGACCAGTGGTCCAACGACTGGCTGGCCGTGAACGCCCTGAAGAACATGGAAAACATCCTCACGCGAACCGACAACAAGGTGGACGCGGTGGTGGATTCCTACGACGGGACTGCGGGGGGGAGCATCCAGGCCCTGGCCGAGCAGAAGCTGGCGGGAAAAGTCCTGGTCTCTGGCCAGGACGCGGAGCTGGCGGCCTGCCAGAGGATCGTGGCCGGCACCCAGACCGTGACAGTTTATAAGCCCGTCAGGTACCTGGCCGCCAAGGCGGCCGAGATCGCGGTGAAGCTCGCCAAGCACGAACCCATGCCGCCCAGCGCCCTCACCACCAACAATGGGAAGAAGGACGTGCCCAGCTATTTCCTGGACCCTATCCCGGTCACCAAGGACAACATGGTGGACACGGTTATCGCGGACGGATTCCAGAAGATGGAGGAAGTCTATAAGGACGTTCCTAAGGACCAGTGGCCCCAGCCGAAAAAACAGTAATTTGACATCCGTATTTGTATATACCAGAGAGGTTTTTACATGAATACAGCTAAAGTTTTTCAAATGGGTAGGAGCCAGGCCGTCCGAATGCCGAAGGAATTTCGGTTCGGTTCCAAAGAGGTTGTCATCAACAGGATCGGCGATTTGTTGGTTTTGTTTCCCCGGGGCAAAGGGTGGGAAATTCTTGAAAAATCCCTGGATCAATTCACGGATGACTTCGGGAGCGGCATTAAACGCCAAGGGATGGACGAGAAGCCAGCGTAGGGGGTCGAATTTTTCTCCAAGAATCCCATGCCCAAAGGTATCGGTAGCCCTGCCCACAGGTTTCATCGAAGGATTTAGAGTTTAAAATTCCACTTGTTTTCAGCGGTAGTCGGTTTTCCCGAAAAAATTGGGATTAGTTGCGATGGGATTTGTTGATAAAACAGAAATTTCCTGAGTAATTAATGAAAATGGGGATCAAGCCTTGTCCGCGGCGGGGATCCTTCCCGTACGATCATTTTTGCGGTTTTATTTAGGTTCTTGAAAGTAGCATTATAATGCTATATACTTGGAATATAGTAAATTTTGGCTTTTGGATGGTAAACCAAAAATGAAGATTGAGCTGAAACCTTTCTTCAAAGAATTTACATGGAAGCATTATGGCCCAAGGGAAATTGTTAAACAGGCGCTTCAATACAAGCAGATCGAAGGGGAGGCCAAAGAAGCGGGTAAATTTGAGCGATCACTAGAAACCCAAGATGGTGAAGCCATAATCGTTTATTACTATTACGACGGGAAAGATACTCTTTATGTTCTTGCGGCTCATTTGGATCGCAAAGGAGAACCGGGCCCGGCCGAGAATAAGGCGGTTGAGAGATATATCAAAGAGATAGAAAACGGTTAAACATAGCGGGGAATAGGAGAATTTATGAAAACGCAACACCGGCAGAGTACCGAAACGCTAGGCACCAGCCACGAAGATTACTTGAAGGAACTAAAAAAAAGAAAACCAGAAGCCTATAAGGCCTTGAAAGAGCCGGAACCGCTGGCTTGTTTGGCGTACAACATCATTGAACTACGTGGAGAAAAAGGATGGAGCCAGGCGGAACTTGCTTCCCGCGCCGGGGTGGCCAAAAGAGTCATCACTTACATTGAATCTTTTTCGGATAAGTACAATACCTCCGTAAAGATCGTGCAAAAGCTCGCCCGAGCCTTAGGTGTCCCATTCCGCAGGATGTTTCAAGAAGCGGATTTGACGAAGATTTAAATCCCCCTTTTCAAACGGAAAAAGCTATGCTTATGCACAAAGTGACCGTGCTGTAATGGGTTTTGCTAAGGCACATGCGGTCAAAGCACGGTGAAATAAGGAATCGGGATCATGACGACGGTTGAACCGATAGGCATATTCACTTAGATACCGGCCTAAATACTTAGCATCAACGCCATGATGAGTTCCAATGATCCAGGCCTTGGCGTTGGAAATGAACCGGTGTACCCAGGGCAACCAACTTTCCAACTCTTTCGGGTCATTGGCCATCACCCGGTAGTCTGCCTCCACTCCTTTGAGTTCACGCAAGGCTGGCGAAGCATCTGTGTTGAGGAAAGAGCCTTTTTCCATAGTCTGATTCACGAATTCCTGGCTCTCCCACTTGGTTTCCATAGCTACCTTCACCTTGGCAAAACCCGCTTTTTCCTTCTTGCAACCATTCTCATCCACCCATTCCTTGCTTTCCACCGCCACCAAGACTTCCACTTGGTTTTCCTTGGCCTTTTTCCCAAAAACCGCCCCATCCAACTCAATGACGCCCTTTAGAGTATAGCTTTCGTCCTTTTGCCTAAGACCTTCCCGGATCTTATGCAATAGAAGCCATGCCGAATGATCCGAAAGATTTAAATGCCGCTTCAGTTCCAGGGCCGAAATACCCCGTTTGCCCTGCATCATCAAACTGATGGCCCTGACCCAGGTTAAAAGAGGCAGCTTGGAGCTTTCAAAAATCGTCCCGGCGCGAAGCCGAAGACGTTTCCGGCAATAGTCACATTCCCTCACTTCAGGCTTGGCCTGGTGTTGCCAGAAGCTTTCGCCCTCACATTGGGGACAAACAAAGTCTTTCCCGCCGAAACGGCATCTCCACACCCATTGGCGGGCTTCTTCTTCCGTGTGGATTTTCCTCAGAATTTTAATGCTTTTCATCCGCTGGTAGCTCATGTACCACCTCCCGTAGCGGACAGTATACCTATGTATTCCTTTATTTCAAGGGTCACTTAATACAGAAGCATGGAAAAAGCTGTCCAAGAGGCCAGTTCCCGAGTTCCCGTGGTTCCCTGCCAGTTCCAGAGTTCCAAGGTTCCCGGATTCTCGAGTTCCAATGGTTCCAGGCCAGTTCCAGAAGTTCCAGAGTTCCAGGAATCCCGAATTTGGTGGTTCCAGGCCAGTTCCAGAGTTCCAGGAATCCCGAATTTGGTGGTTCTAGGCCAGTTCCAGAAGTTCCAGAGTTCCAGGAATCCCGAATTTGGTGGTTCCAAGCCAGTTCCAGAAGTTCCAGAGTTCCAGGAATCCCGAATTTGGTGGTTCCAGGCCAGTTCCAGAAGTTCCAGAGTTCCAGGAATCCCGAATTTGGTGGTTCTAGGCCAGTTCCAGAAGTTCCAGGAATCCCGAATTTGGTGGTTCCAGGCTAGTTCCAGAAGTTCCTGTCACTGGCCAGTCACTTTGACCCCCCTGGCCGCCTACTTTGCCCCCCCTCTTTTGGGCACTTCGAGGGGTGCCTGTTTCGGGGACTTCGACCCCTGCCTTGCGGGGCCTTTTTTTTAGATTAATTTAGACCCATCAAACTCCTTTCACAAGATGCGTTTTGCTTCCCCAACATTGGATGATACGAAGTCCCGCGCAAATCCCGTAACCAATAGGCGCAAGATTGCACGAATAAGACAGCATCGAACGATGGGTTTCTCATAGTTTTGCCTCTTTTTCCCTGCTGTGTTCTTTTTTCATTTCTTCGCGCATGGAACGGGTCCGAAAGGAAGGGCCCTGAATGACGACGGCAGTGGCATGGTGGACCAGGCGGTCCATGGCAGCCGAGGCTAGGAGGGCGTCGCCGAAAAGCTCCGGCCACTCCCGCAGACTGCGGTTGGTGGTAAAAATCAAGGAGCCCTTTTCATAACGCTCACAGATGATGTCGTAAAAATCCTCGGCGACCTTGGTGTCGAAGGGCTTGAGACCCCAGTCGTCCAGGATCAAGAGGTCGGGTTTCAGGAAGGATGCGAATCGGTTTTCCCAGGTACCGTCCCCGCGCGAGGCCGCTAATCGTTGGGCCGCATGCGAGGTCTTGATAAAGAGTACCTCATAACCCTTGCGGCAGACTTCATGGGCCAAAGCGCAGGCCAAATGGGTTTTGCCCACACCTGAGGGACCGATGAAAAATAGGTTCTCTTTTCGCTCCACGAAAGAACAAGTACCCAAATCCAGGATTTGTTGCCGGTTGATGGCCGGGTTGAAGGCGAAATCGAACCCCGTTAGAGTCATATGGGTTGAGAAGCCCGCCTTTTTCAGCCTTCTTTGGAGTTGGCCCACTTGGCGGCGCTCCAGCTCATCCAACAGCAACTGGCCCAGGAAATCCATATAACCGATCTGGGATTCAATGGCCTGCTGGTTTCGGATTTCCAGCGTCTCCAACATTCCTGCGAGTTTTAACCTTCTCAGGTGCGGCTCCAACTGATGTTTATTTTCCATATATGTTTCCTCCTCAATTTTTATCCAGAGCCAAGGCACGGAGGAAATCCTCCGCGGGCCGGGCGAAATCGAAAGACGACTGGGGTTTGAGTGAAGGATCCGACGGCGGGTCCAACGGGTTTTGATCGAGGTTCTTTTGAAGGATGTTTTTGATGGATTGGTACGTGTAGTTTCCGAAATGGAGGGCCCTTAGACAGGCTGCCTCCAGACGGGAAGGCAGGTACTTTTCCCTCAAGCGCAGAATGCCCTGGGCTTTGCGCAGGTGGTCCAGGGGGTGGGAGTGTTCCAGCAGGAGTTGGATTAATTGATGGGTATTAGGTCCAATGGCCTGGGCCTGTTTGAGGCACCATTGTGGGGTTCGTTCCAAGAAGACCGCTTTTTCAGGGGGATAGTGGCCCGGGTTGGTGCGCCAGGTTCCCTTGCGTGTGGCCTTGGCGTGGGAAGCCACGCATTCGTGTTTGAGAAATATATCAACGGTGGTGTCGGTTAATTGGGCCAGTAGTTTTTGGCCCCGAAGACGGTAGGGAGCCGAGTAATAGGAACCTTCCACGACTACGTGGCAATCGGGGTGCAGAGTGGCTTCTTTGAAGAAAGTTGGATGGTAAGCCGCGGTAGGCAGGGGCAAAAGGGCCTTCTGTTCCACGCTCTGGAAGACGGCCAAGGGTTGAAGCCGGGTGGTGCCATGATCCCGTAAACCTGCCTTGTTCATCACCCAATCGCGGAGTTGATGGTTGGCATCGGTGCGGCCCTGGAAGGAACGACCCTTGAAGAAGGAATTACGGACATAGGGCACGCCGCGTTCAACTTTACCCTTGTGGCGTGGAGTGGCGACGCGGCAAGGGGAGATGATGAAGCCGTAATGGTTGGCGCATTCCACGTAGGTACGGTTGGCCAAGGGATCATAGAGGGCCGCCTTGACGATGGCGCTTTTCAGGTTATCGATTACGATTTTTTTAGGGACTGAATTGAAGAACTCGAAAGCCCGGCGGTGGCAGGCGATCCAGGTTCTCACGTCCTGTGCGAATACAATCTCGGCGTACATATGCCGGGAATGGGAAAGGGTCATCACGAAAACCCAGGCCTTGGCTTGCTTGCCACGCGTCTCGTCCCACAAGCGGCCCAAAAGCCCGAAATCCACTTGGGCCTCCTCGCCGGGCGCAACCTCCAGCCTCACGTAGGCGGGTTTCTCATTGCGAAAAGGCTCCGTATACCTCTTCAGGGTCGAGTAACTCCCCTTCCACCCGTGCCGCTCTTGAAGCATCTCCTGGATGCGAATCAAGGTGAAATCTTCCTTCAACCATTCTTGGATGATTCCCTTGAGGGCCTCCAAGGCATGAGCGGGAACGGGCGTGGATTTTTCGCCGTCTTCCCAAGCCTTCGCCAAATCCTTTTCCAGGGGAAGTTCCCCTTGGAGAAAGCCATGTTCTTTCGCCCAACGCACGTATTGCTTGACCGTGTGCTTATTGCATCCCAGGGCCCGGGCAGTGGGTTTGAACCCGCCCAAGGCCTGGTAAGTCCTCAAAATCTCACGAATAGTCGTCATGTCGCTCTGCCTCCCTTGTCGGGTCATGCCGTTCTCCTCACATGAAGTGAAAAGAGAAAGGAATGACGGTTAGAGAGGCCCTTGGCAAGGGGGTCAAAGTCGGTGGCCAGACAGGGGGTCAAAGTGACTGGCCAGAGGTGGGGTCAAAGTGCTTGGCCAGCTAGGGGGTTAAAGCTCGTGGCCAATGACAGTTCCAGAGTTCCAGGAATCCCGAATTTGGTGGTTCCAGGCCAGTTCCAGAAGTTCCAGAGTTCCAGAGTTCCAGGAATCCCGAATTTGGTGGTTCCAGGCCAGTTCCAGAAGTTCCAAAGTTCCAGAAATCCCGAGTTTCAGTGGTTCCAGGCTAGTTCCAGAGTTCCAAGGTCCCAGGACGCCCTGTCGGAAAGGCCGGGCTCCTGTCGGAATGGGCGGTCTGCCTATCGGGCGCCCTGTCGGAAAGGCCAGGTTTCTGTCGGAATGGACAGCTTGACTGTCGAAAGGCCTGTCGGAAAGGCCGGGTCTCCTGCTGGCATAAGCCGAATTTATGCCAATAAACTGGGATTTTGGCTGAGTCTCTGAGTCCCTGTGGTGAAAAGCGGTTTTCCAAAGAATTCCCGCCTTTTATTCCAGAACGGTAAAATATTGGCATCAAAGACGATTGTGCCCGGTTCGAGTCCAGCACGGGGAGCCATTTCAAACGCTTTTGCGAACCGACGGAAAAGGTGGGTAATTCATAGACATCAAGGGACATCTTTTCAGGATAAACCAAGATGGTCTTGAGAAACTTCTGTAGAGTTTGCGCCTTTTCCTCGGTCGTAAGAGCCCCAAAGCTGTCACGGAAACTTTTCAAACTCTCTTTTATCAATTGAACGTCGAAAGCGGCCATTGCTTGGCTGTTAAAGTCCACTTGGGCCGCTTCATACTGGATTTCCAGTTTTCTTTTATCATCCGTTAGGACTTTGATTTCTTTTTCTATGAGTTTAGCGGTAGTGGTTCCTTCCCCTATTGCCTTCACATAGCGGTCTATCTTGCTTTCTACTTCTTCTAAACTCTTCTTGAAGTTATCCACTTCCTTTTCCAAATCATTCGTTTTTCCAAGTAGGTTCTTGTTTATTTCCTCGATAGTGGTTTCTAAATAAACGTCATTGTAGGTAACTTGGGTTAAGGAACTTATGACCCAATTTTCCGCAAATTCGGCGTTGATGTGCCTGATCTTGCAGGATTGATTATTGAAATGGGTTGTCTTGGTGCATCGGTAATAACAAACCGCATGGGTTGAGCCGTCTTTCCTGTGCTTCAAGGTGTAATGGGGCGTCATGTAGGAACCGCAATAGGAACATCTAATCAACCCCTTTAACAGAAACGGCCTTTCAATTTTGGTTTTGGGGTGTGTGCGGTCGGGTGTTAATCTCTCGATCCGCAAGAATAGGGCTTCCTCAACTATTGATTCGTGAAGCCCTTTATAGATTTGTTCACCAATACGGATTTTCCCGCAATAAACCGGATTTTTAAGAATATGCATGATTGCGGTTTTGTCCCATTCCTTCCCGGCACGGTTCATATATCCCCTAAGCCTTAGTTTTTCCCTTAGCTTGGCAAGGGAAGGCTCTTGTGAGAATTGACGGAACATGAATTGAACTATGGGGGATTCGTTGGGATGAATGACAAGCTTCTTGTTTTCGTTTTTGTACCCAAAAGGCACAACTCCCCCGTTCCACATTCCTTTTTCCGCCCTTTGGTGCATCTTGTCCTTGGTGCGGTCGGAAGTCATCTCCCTTTCGTATTGGCTGAAGTCCACAATGATATTTCGCATCAAGCGCCCTGACGGGCTGGTAGTGTCTAAGCTTTGGGTGATTGAAACGAATTTGACCTTGTACTTTTCGAATATTTCCAGAAGGGTATTAAAGTCCTTAACCGAACGGGTGAGCCGGTCAATCTTGTAAACTAAAACGCAGTTGATTTTCCCAAAACGAATATCGGTCAACATGGCTTGCAATTGCGGCCTTTCCATGCTGTCAGCCGAAAAAGCCCCATCCTCATAAACCCGGTAGATTTCAAAGCCTTCCTGGCTCTTGCAGTAGGCCTCTAATTTCTCCCTTTGGCTTGCCAGAGAGTTATATTCCGGGCTTAATTGGTTCTGGCTTGATACCCTGACGTATAGGCCGCATTTAACCTTTTCAGGCGTCATTCTTTATCTCTTTTTTCCGTTTTAGGGTAATAGCCGCTATGGCTATAAGAATCACCCCCGCAAGTGCCGCAATGCCTAACAGGACTTTGGCTATAAAGGCGTTGGATTCGGCGGCCTCTTTGATTTCCTTGGATTCTTGGGCTAGTTGGTTGATTTTATCGATGCATTTGTCAATCTTGGCTGAATCCGTTTCCCCCTTAGTGGCCGGTATCCTTCCGGCCACAATCAAGAGGGATTCAGGGGGATTGATCTTGAGGGCTTTTGCCATTTGCAGGACTTTCTCATCCGATGGAAGGCCCCTTTCCCGGCTTAGAATCCTGGAAAGGTAGCTTTGGGACATTTCCACCTTATCCGCCACTTCCATCAAGGTTAGTTTGTTCTTTTCCAGGTGTTCCTCAAATAGCTTGACGAACTCCTCAGAGACTTGAGGCTCCAGCCTTTTACCTGTCATTGCCATAAGCACCTACCTTTTTTAAACGATGAAATTATTTTTCAGAATACTTGACCATAAGGCATAATCGGATTATACTCCGGAATATGACTAATGGGCATAATAAAAAAAGACCTTTTTACGTGGAAATTAACTTTGTTCCGATTGCCCCTGAAGAAGGCCATGAGTTCTCCAAGCAGTTGATAGAATTGCTGGTGACCGGGGCAATGCGTCGAAACCCGGCTACCGTCAAAGCTACCCTTCCCCCGCAAAAAGTGAAATAGGAAAACCTAAAAACACCCCCTGAAAATAGGTTCGCAAATCGTTGAATCCGCCCTCGATTTTTCCATTAAAAAATCCCCGGATTGGTCTTTGAGAGTGTTTCTTAGATTGAAAACAAAACCCATAAGGCGATGGGTTTGGAAATGGGTTATGGGTTTATGGGTAATGGGTTTGTGTGTATGGGTTTAGGGGTGGGTTATATCCCATAAAACATGGTTTTAGGCATACCTAAAGGGTTTATGGGTATGGGTAATGGGTTTGTGGGTTATGGGTTTTGATTCTGAGAATGGATTCTAAGAATGATTCTAAGAATGGATTCTTAAGAATGGGTTTATGGGTTAATAAAACCCATAAATAATGGCTTTTATACCCTGCCTAATGGGTTTGTGGATTCTAAGAATGGCATTCTAAGAATGATTCTTAAGAATGGATTCTTAAGAATGGGTTTATGGGTTAATAAACACATAAATAATGGCTTTTAAACCCTGCTCAAGGGGTTTGGGATTCTAAGAATGGCATTCTAAGAATGGATTCTGAGAATGGGTTTATGGGTTTGGTGGAATTTATTTTGAAGCGCTTTTAGGTGTACGGGGAATCCCCTTGAACAATTTCGAAACGTCGCAATCCAACGCTTGAGCGATTTTAAAGGCTTTAATCACAGTAATATTTCGTAAGCCGTTCTCGATATTGCTCATATATACCGAATGAATTTGGGTTAATTCGGCCAATTGCTCTTGGGTTAATCCCTTTTTAAGCCTTAATTCCCGAATATTTTTCCCCAATTGAATGGTGATGAATTTGTCCTTCATGGGACAAATTACAGTTGAAACTCCTAGTTCAGTACATAAACTATATATTAAGTCGTGAAATAAGTTGAATCCACGGCAAAACAAGTTTTTGGTCCGGATTGAATTTTAAAAGAGGTGTGTTTATGAAAAAAAATACAATGTTTTTGGGTTTATTAGGCCTTACTGTTTTCTCATGGCTGGTTTGGTCTTGCACTTCAAAACCGGCTACATCCCCTTCCACGGGGGGAACCAGTGCAAACAGTAGTTCGTTTATCTTGCCTTGTGGGGCTACTCTTCCTTCATCGGCCAATAGCTCCGAAATCACGTTATCTTGTTCAACTCCAATGGATTTAAGTTCAATTAAATCCGCTAATAGTACGGATATTTTTGCTTGCGCCGCTCCATCTCATTTACCGCAAAGTTTTAATAGTTCTTCGGTTTCCATCATAACCGGCACAGCATGTTCCGCCCCTACCACAACTTGTGCAGGGCCTTCCAGTTGTTCAGGCTCTATAAACTCTTCAAACCTTACGATTAATTGCGGGGATACGTTACCCTGCTCTGCAAACTCAGCGGTAATTACAATTACATGTCAAACAATGACAGATTTAAGTTCTATTCAATCAGCAGATAGCACCGAAATTTATATGCACAACGCCCCATGCAAATTGCCTAAAAGTTTCGAGAGCAGTCAAATTATCCTGTATTGAATACCTTAAGGTTTAAAATGGAATCTGATGAAGAATCAAAAGAGAGTATAAAATCCGGCATTCGAATATTGGCCAAAATTATTTCAAGAGAAGTTTTGAAAGATAGATTGAAAGCTGTTTCTTTATCTTCAAGAACTCAAGCACAAATAATTTTTGAGGATAAAACCGACCAAACCCTAGAATAAAGAAACTTATATAGTTAATTCCACAAATGAGTTTGTTATTTATAATACCTCCTATGCGAAATCCTTGGAATTTAGTTTCTGCGTTTGCGCTTATTTATGGAGGGGTAGGAAGATTGACACACCTACCGCAATCTGATTCTATAGGAATTATTGGAATAGCTATCGGTTTAATTATGGTATGCCATTATTTTTTCTTCAAAACCAAAAAAGAATTTTCTACCCTCCAACAATTTAAAGTGTGTTTAGAAAATGATGCGAAAATTTTATTAAATTTCAAACTAGAAGATTATGGATATTGGCTGTGGGATACGTTGGATATATGGCAAGGACAAGTAGTTAAAAATTTTGATAAAGCTTATCCCGGAACGTCAGATGCTGATGACCTTAAAAAGGAATTTGAAAGAAATTGGGAATTAGCAAAAAGACGATTTCGAGACCCACCCGATCAATTAAAGGAAGTAATCAAAAAAAATATAAATACTATAAAGACAAAGCTACAACGAGATAAGCCAATTTCCCCGACTGTTGATCCTAAAGACTTTCAAACTTTCGTTGAATATCAAAAAGAGTTAATAGAACGTCAAAAGAATTTAGGTACTTGACTTCCTATTCAAATAAAATATTGAGTCGTGAACGGTATAACCCAAGAAATAAGGGAAAAAGAAAAAAGGAAGTTAATTATATAAGTCCCTTGAATCAATATATTTTGAGGACAAAATGAAAATAGTTAAAAAAAAAGATAGTATTAAGGCCTTACGAGCATTTTTAAATTACAGTTCGGCAAATATTGATTTACTTGAATCTCTTGTAAAAGATACAGAAATTTTAATTTCAAGCAAACATACGGTTACTTTCGACAATCTTTCCTTCAAGGAGAAGGCCGAGCTAAGAAAAAATGCAGCTATTTTCGGAGTTGTAGAAAAGAATAAAAAGTTTAATCCAAAATCAGATAATGTAAAAATATTTTTAGCGGAATCGCTTAGTGAATTTACGAAAAAGAATTTTTTGGCAAATATGGCTTTAACTTATTTGGTTATTTTATTTGAAAATTTTGTTGAATTACAACTTCGACAAGTTTTATTTTTGAAAACATCCTACCTGAAAAACGACAAGCCAATTTTATATAAAGAAATAATAAACCTTGGAAGTATTGAAAAAATAATCTCTGCTATGGTTGATAAAGAAATTAAAAATACTTTAGATAGCGGCATTATTGGATTGGGATTGCTTCTTGAAAACAAATTTAAAATAGATATCAAATCAGGATTTAAAGATTGGGAAAAAATTAAAGAGATATCACTTCGCAGAAATTTAGTAGTTCATAACCACGGTATTCAAGACGAGAAGTATTTGAAAACTATGGGATATAAAAAAAGAGTTCGTTTGCAAACAAACTTAAAATATTTTTACCGTTCTGTCCCAATCTTAAAAAATTTTATGTTGTTCTTAAACAAAGAATTATCGAAATTAATAACCGTGTAGTTTCTTCTACTTTAATTCGGGTTATAACTGGGAAGTTAAATGAATTTCAAAGAATTTGTTAAATACCTTGTTTCCCTTTTGATTTGGATATTCCTTTTATCTTTTTTAAAAATACCATTAGAAATTTTTAAATGGCTTATTGTGCAAATAGTTATTGTTGATCTGATTTGGTTTATTTTGATTAAAAAGGACAAAAATAAACACAAATCAAAATTTAAACCACTGAAAATTAAAATTCCAACAAAATCGGTAATCGAATCTTTTCGTAAAAGTTGGACAGATTATTTTAAATGGTTAATTACATTAACCCTTTTTCTACTATCCATGTCATTTGCGGAAGTATCTTCCCTTCAAGGGAAACACCCTATTGAATGGAAACCTTTGTTTTATGAAGGGTGGTTTTTTCTAGCACTAAGTATTATAGAAGCATTAAGTCTTATGACATTTTTAGATTTTTATGCACCGTTAAAAAGATTATTTCCGAATAAAATATGGAAATTTTTCACGAGAGAATTAAAGGGTTCGAAAGATGGAAAGATATTTTCATTGTTTCTTAAACTAGATCAAAATGTTGATTGCATGCGGTTTTTGTATTTATCGTATTTTTTAATCGGTTTTAATTCTCTTTTTGTAGTTTGTATTAAAAATATATTTAATATTTTTAATTCACCTTAGACCTATTTCCGGAAAGGAAAAGCATATGGATGCCCAATTTATTACAATCACAATTACTGCATTGGTAGGTATTTTGGGATCATTCATTACCTATTACCTAACAAAAAAACAACAACGAGAATCTGAAGAAAGAAAGATAAAACAAGAATATTATCGATTGTATATAAAATCTATGAGCGATGTTGCGATTGATAATAATGACGATGATGCACAAAAAAGATTATCGGAAAGTTTTAATAGTTTAATCGTCATTGCCGCTCCCTCTGTCGTTCAAGAGTTGATGAAATTTCATAATTTCATTCGTCAAAGTAATACTGAAATTCCAAGGGAATCAAAAGAATGGTCAATTAAACATGACGAATTATTGCGTACTGTGGTTAAGACAATCCGCGAAGATATTTACGGTAAGGAAAATGATATCGATTCATACTTATCAGAAGTCCATTTAATCGGTCATAAACCAAAAAAATACAAATAAGGCACGGGAGCGAATTATGTCTATCCCTGATTTGATTTAGGAGATGCTATGAAAATACTTCTTACGGGTTTAGGTATTGTATTGGCCATTTTTTCTATTTTAAGTGGTATTGTTTCGCTCATATGGTTGGCCATCTTGGGCGAATGGGGAGCAATAGCTATAGGATTTTTTCTAGAAATTACTGCACCAGCATTTTTACTTCCAATTCCAATGATGCCTGGATTATTTTTACTTGCATTAGCATCTGAAAGTTTTGTAAGCGGTAATAAGAAAAAAGGTTATTTTTGGGGAGCACTTAGTTCATTGTATCGCATACTTATAACGACATTATGGTGTTTTGCAATATTGATTATTTTCACAAAAACAGCAACCGATCATTCTTTTATACCAAGACTTCTTTGGTCTGCTTGTGTTGCGCTCATCCCTTGGATATATATTTTAGAAAAAGATAAAAATATATACTCAGAAATACAAATGGTTACCCTAGAAGTGGCCTATTTAGTTTTAGTAATAATGGTTTATTTACAAGCAGAAATTATTCATTCGTTTTTAGCATTTGTGCTGATATTGGTAATCGGTAACATCGTTACAACAATAATGGCTTATAAAATAGATAAATATCAACGAATTTAAAAATTCGCAAAACGTATGGAATGGGGAGACATTGCGAAGAAACAAAATTTAGATGATTTCAAAAAAATCAAAATTTTTTCAAATAATTATGGTAATCAGTATATTTTTTATTCCAGCTCTTTTATGTTTTTATTTTGTGTTTATTTTTCCAATGATATTTGAAGGGCTTGGCAGTGTAGGTGAAGATAGACTTAACCGGGTTCCCATTATTGTTAGGATTGCCTATAAAACGAATCCATATTGGGTACCGGCTCTTGGTGCAATTTTATTACCATTCGGCCTTCGATCTATAACAAATAGAAAATGGAAGATTGTTCTTATAGTGACATTTATTGCTTTTGCGTTTCTTATATTTAAGATCAGTTATCAGTGTTTTTTTGTTTATCGATCCTTTGGATTAATTCAATAGGAATTTATTAAAACTGCATTGGATTTCAACCCGATGAAATTTATTCATGAAACAATTGACGTGTTCAAATTTTTATGGAATGTGATTAGTGGATTAATTCTTCTGGTTTCTTTTATCGTTGTTCCTTATGGTTTTCCTTTTTTGGGAATTTACATGCTTTGCGAGAATAAAAGATATTTCCGTTTTATTTCAGGACAAGTTGTTCTTTTACTTTCATTTATTCTCCTCGTTGTGTGGCTTTATCCATTTACCTGTGGCGAACAATTATTTGATTATGCTAATACAGATCATTTTTCTCTCACGGAAATACTAAATAGATATCGCAATTTATTTAGTGCATTAATTGTTTCTTATTGCGGAATGTTATTATTTTTGCTTAGAGGTAATTATGAGATAGCAAGGAAGCAGGCGGGTGTTGTTTTGTTCCTGATTGGTGCGTATTTTTTTGCTAATCTTTTAATCGGTAAAATGTTTGATGGTATTTAGATTTTTAAACATTGAATATTAAGAGTTCAAGGGTTCGCAAATCGTTGAATCCGGCCCTGGTTTAATTTTATTTAGGGAATTCTAGGCGAAAAGTTCGTAAATCGTTGAATCCGGGGAGCCGGTACAATGCCAATTAGAGAGGTTAGCTCCTTGAAAAAGTTTTTAATATCGCGTGTGAGAATTCAGGGTTGGATATGGATGCTCTTGGCGGCTGCCCTCTTTTTCCCCATCCAAGGTTGCCTCAAGCTGGGGGGCAAGGTGATCCGGGTCACCACCTGGCTGGGGGAGCCGCATTTCCCCCTCCTAGCGGATACGGTCAAGGATTTCGAGAAACAACACCCCGGTTACCAGGTGCGCCTGGAATACATCCCCTACACCAGCTATGAGGAAAAAATCACCTCGGAGATCGCGTCCGGCACCGCACCGGATATCCTGATGCTGGCGGTGAATAATTACGTGGACCTCCAAATGCGCGGTGTGCTGGCGGACCTGACGGATTTCCCCCAAAAGGACGGAATGGACCTGAAGAACGATTATCCGGGGATCGTCAAACGCTTCAGCCCCGGGGGCCGCCTATACGTCCTGCCCCAGGACACCTCGCCCATGGGGCTGGTCTATTACAACCGCAAGGCCTTCCGGGAGGCGGGACTGCCCTATCCCAAGGCCGACTGGTCCTGGCCCGAGCCCTTCCTTTCCATCTGCCAGAAGCTGATGAAAAAGGACCCCTCCGGCAAAGTCACGCGCTGGGCCTTTTGCGACTCCTGGATCACCAATTGCGATAATTTCCTGTTCAGCAGCGGCGGCAATTTCGTGGACGACACCGAGCACCCCACCCGGCTGGCGCTGGACACGCCCGAAGCCATCCGCGGCTTCCAGTTCTACTGGGACCTGATGCACAAATACCGGGTGGTCCCGGCCCCGGCCTCCATCCAGGCTTTCGGGGTCGGCAATTCGGTGGCGGCCATGTTCATGAACGGCCGGATTGCCATGATGGATTCCGGCCTTTGGGAGACCCCCAATTTCCTCAAGACCAAGGGCCTCGATTTCGACGTCGTGCCTTTCCCGGACGGCCCCACGGGCCTCCGGCGCTGGGCGACCGGCGGCGCGGGGTTCGCCATCGCCGCCACCTGCAAGGACAAGGCCCTGGCCTGGGAAGTGGTCAAGATTCTGTGCTCCGAAACGGCCGTGGCCCAGCTGGCCGAGACGGGCTGGGTCCTGCCGGCGGACAAGAAACTAGCCGCCTCCGACGCCTTCCTGAAGAGCCCGGGGGCCCCCAGCAAGGCCATCCTGTTGGATATGCCGGACCATAGCGTTTATGAGCCCTTCCTAAAGAACTGGTCGGAGATTTATTATGGGACCGTCAATACAGCCATGGATAAGGCTTGGGAAGGGAAGCAAACGCCCGCGGAAATCCTGCCGGGATTGACGAAGGAAATTAATAAGAAGTTCTTCAATCAGAAATAACAGCAACATTGGCCACGGATGCACGGGATACATGGGATTTACTAAACAATTAAAGCCTTTTAATTTTAGCCAATCTAAATGCATGCCGAACCTCATTAGGGCTTTCAATGAAAGTTCGGTATAGTACCGATTTTCTTAATTGGTTTAGAGGTTAATTGGCACATCTCCTGAATCTGTGGCGAATTCATTGACGTAAATTTTCCTGTATTTACAATCACTACATCAATACCTGATTAATACAAAGGTGGGGCAACATGACACGAACGAATAAGGTGATCAATTTTTGCGCGGGAATTTTCCTGGTTTGTTCGGTTTTTGGGACGGCTTCGGCCCATACCCATGGGGTGATCACGGCGGTGGAGGTGGCCGAGGCGCCGGTTATTGACGCGAGCTTGACCGGATGGAAAGCCCCCTTCGTCCATGTTTCTGCCCAAACGCCTTCCTGGTTCATGAGCAAATCCCGAATTTACGGGAAAGCCGTCAAGTCCCCGGAGGACATCGAAGCCTGGTATTCGGTGGCTTGGAAAGGCGACAAGATATTCTTCGCGGCCATCGTTTTGGATGATGTCATCATCAAGAACACCAGTCCGGACCTGGGCCAGGCCTGGAACTCGGACTCCGTGGAAATTTATTTTTCATTCAACCATGACTCCCCCTTCTTCGAGGCGGGCAGGATGCCCCCCTACCGGGCGGGTGATTTCCAGCTTCGGTTCGTTCCTTTCGAGGGCCAGGACGGCGTTTACGGCGGGGCGTATCTCGGGAACCACGCGTCGGACATCGATAACGACAAGTTCCAAGCGGCAGTGAAATCCGTCTCCAAACCTTATACCTCCGGAAAACGCTCCGGCTACGTCATCGAGGCTTCCATCGACACGGCGGCCCTCGGCTTCTCGAACCTCCTGCAAGCGGGCAAGGTCCTGGGATTCGAGTTTGCCGTCAATGACGCCGATACGAAAGCGGAACGGGACCGGATGCTCACCTGGTCCTCCTTCGACAACCGAGCCTACAAGGACCCCTCCTGTTTCGGGGACCTGGTGCTGGCCGGCCCAACCGGGACCTTCGTTCCGGCAACCGGAAGTGATTCCGGCGAGAAGGAAGGCTATTACCTGATCCCGGGTGAGGCGGTTACTCAAACCCTGGATGATGCCATTCAAAAACCCCTTGAGGACGACTCGCCGGGCCGGGTGGTTTATACCGCCAATCCCCCCGCTGGCGCCAAAAACATCTCTGGCATGTTCGACCCGAGCCCCTACAGGCCGATTGCCGGCCCCGAGATCCGCTACTGCCAAGTGGGTTACCTGCCCATCGGAAAGAAGACCGCTTACCTGGAGGTGCCAAGCGGGGACAAGCCCCCGGCTTGGACCTTCTCCCTGTCGCAGGGCGGCAAGGAAGTCTATTCAGGACCCCTTCGGAAATGGGGAACCATTTGGAGGCGGGATTATTACTACCTCTATTTCAATGATTTCACCGGAACGGGCCAGGATTTCACCCTGAGCGTGGGCAATGTCAAAACCCAACCTTTCCCCATCACCACGGGAGTTTACGACGCCACGATCCCCATGGCCCTCAACGGGGTGTTCGTCGCGGAGAAATGCGGGACAGACGCCTCTACTTTCCACGGCCCCTGCCACCTGGATGACGCGGTCCAGGCCGGGCCGGACGATGTCCGCTCGGGCCAGACCATCCTCCAGTTTCCCCCTGTCTTCAAACCCGGCACCCGGGTGGATGTCTCGGGCGGATGGCATGACGCTGGTGATTTCGGGAAATACATGGGCAACGCCCCCCTGGGCCTGGCGGGATTCCTCTTGGTTGAGGACCAGTTCCATACCAGGATGGAGCCGGACCTGGACGGCAAGGACGCCATGGTGCATGAGGCCGAGTACACGGCTGATTGGTGCCTGAAGATGCAGGATAAGGACGGGGGCGTCTTCGAGAGGGTTTGGAACGGTTTCGATTACAAGGGAACGGTCGAGTCCGAGAAAGACAGGCTCCTGGACTCGGACAAGTGGGCCAACGTGACGGCCCGCTGGGCGGCGGCGGCGGCCATGGGGGCGCAGATTCTTCAAGGCCCAGACCCGGACTACGCCGCGAAACTCGCCCAAAGCGCGCAGAAGGCCTGGGAGTTCATCGAGAAATGCCCTCCCCAGCCTGACCAGCCCTGGGCCTTCGGGGTATATCCCGGCAACGATTCCTGCTTTTTCTGGGCGGCGGTGGAGCTCTACCGCCTGACCCTGGTGGACAAGTACCTCCAGGAGGCCCTCAAGCGCCTTCCCGCCATGCTGTCGATGAAGCCGGCCTTCATGGCTTGGAGCGGGAACAACACCATCGCCTTGATCCGGTTTTATCCCGTGATGCCGGACGGGGCGGATAAGGACAGCGTCAAGGACTGGCTGTTGAACCGGATGAAGCAACTGGACAAGGGAGAGACCAAGAACCCGTTCGGGGTGGATTATTTCGTCCAGACCGGCTGGGGCAACAGCGGCGACATGGTCTCCAGGGCCATGGAGCGCTATTTGATCAAGAAGATCCTGCCGGAGAGCGGGGGAGCGGACTCGGTGGAATCCTACAGGCAATGGATCTACGGGGCCAATCCCTCCGGCTATTGTTTCGTGGTGGGGCGCGGTTCCAAGCAGGTCCAGCACCAGGCCACGGGCCTGAAGAAAAACATGCCTGGCGCCGTGGTGCCGGGAATCATCGACGACGGATCGGGCCTGCCCTTCTACATCGATGCCGATAATTCCTACCTTACCAACGAGGCTGGGCCCGATCCCTCGGTGTTGTTCGCCTCCTATATGGACACCCCCTGGAACAAGGCACTCACCCTCCAGGACCCGGCTGAAACCAAGAAAGAAGCGGCCCTGGCCCAGACCAAACCCTCCAGGCCGGACCCGTCCGTCGTGGCTGATTTCAACAGTATCTCGGCCGACTCCATTTGGACCGGCGGGGGAAACGGCGGAAGCCTGGACAAGTCCATCGTGGAGACCGCGCCGGGCGGGGGCAAGGCCTTCCGGGGCGATTTCAAGGTCGGGGAATGGTGCACCTCGGTCGTGACTGCGGGAGGGGACTTGTCCACTTCCTCCGGACTGGTTTTCCAGCTCCGGGGCAACAATTGCCGCCTGAGGGTGGCCATCGACGACGCCAACGCCGAGGACTGGGGGACGGAAGTGACAGCCTCCGCCGATTGGAAGCCGGTCACCCTATATTTCACCGACCTAGTCCAGCCCCCCTGGACGGTCGCGAAGGACAAATTGCCCCTCGACCTGAAGGGCACCCAAAAATTCAAGGTCCAGCCCCTGAGCCCGACAGAGGGATGGTTTGAGGTCGCCAATGTCCGAAAAACATCCGCCCCGGCCCCCGCGGCAAAAGGCGCGGGACTCCTGAAATTAGCGGAGGGGGACAGCCTTTGGACCACCGGGGACGGCGGGTTCAAACTGGACAAGTCCATCGACGCCAACCAGGTTCTTCACGTCAATTTCGCGGTGGGAAAATGGTGCATGACGGGAGCCTCGGGGAAATACATGGCGGGACATTACCAGGGGTTCAAGTTCAAGGCGAAGGGGGCGGGAGTCGGGTTGCGGATGGCCGTTCAGGACACCAATAACCACGACTTCGGAAAATCCCTCACCCTCACGGGCGACATGGCGGAATACACGGTGCTTTTTTCAGAGTTGCAGAGGGCCCCCTGGGAGACCGAGGCCAAGGACGCTCCCTTGGATACCACCACCCTCAGCCAATTCAAGATCCAGCCTATGACCCCGGCTGAGGGGGAGTTTTGGATTTCTGATTTCGAATGGGTGAAGTAGATCCATTTTGCATTGAAACAAACTTGGAGGAACTAACAAAAATATAAATCCACCACGGGTTCCTTCGGAACCACAAAGGCACAGTTAGGAAAAACCTCAAAATTGAAAGGATTTTAACTGTGTCTCTGTGTGCTGCCGAAGGCAGCCTGTGGTGAAAGCTTTTTTGTTAGAAGTTCTTAATCCGATAAAATATTTTGTGATTTGGAGTCTTTTTGAAAAAATCGATGGAACTTATTTACGCCCGTGCCTTCTCCGGCCAGCCAAATGTTTTTTCCTGGGCGCCGGGGAGAGTGAACCTCATCGGGGAACACACCGACTATAACGACGGGTTCGTCCTTCCCATGGCGGTGGATAAGGGGGTCGCCATTTTGGGAGCGGCGCGCGAGGATCGGACCGTCCGGCTTCACTCCGCCGATTACAACCAAGCCGTTGAATTCAGCCTCGACCAGCTTGTATCCGATCTGAAGAACCCCTGGGTCAACTATTTCAAGGGCGTGGCAGACCAGCTCCAGAAAAGGGGAATGAAACTCAAGGGGTGCCAGGCGGTCCTGAAAGGGGATCTTCCCCAGGGGGCCGGCTTGAGCTCCTCGGCCGCCTTGGAAGTGGCTTCCGCGGTGTTTTTGCAAAAAATCTCCGGTTTCGAAATGGCGGACCTGGACCTGGTCAAGACCGCCCAGGCGGCGGAAAACCAGTTCGTCGGGGTGAACTGCGGAATCATGGACCAATACGCCTCTTATCTATGCAAGGAGGGCCAGGCTCTCCTGATCGACTGCAAGAGCCTGAAGTGCGGCTGGGTTCCCTTGAAGGGGCCGGTGAAGGTGGTGGTTTGCGACACGAAGGTCAAGCGCACCCTGGCCGGTTCCGCCTATAACGACAGGCGCAGGGAATGCGAAAGGGGATTGAGGGCGCTGAACGCGAGGCTCCCCGCTGTGCAATCCCTCAGGCACCTTTCCCTGGAGGACTTGAAGAAACACCAGGGCCTCCTGGACCCGGTGGTCCTTAAAAGGGTCCGGCACGTGGTGACGGAGAACCAAAGGGTCCTGGACGCGGTGGCCGCCCTGGAGAAAGGGGATTATCCGGCCATGGGCCGTCTGATGTACGAGTCCCACGAGTCCCTCAAGAGCGATTACGAGGTGAGCTGTAGGGAGCTGGATGTGATGGTGAGGATCGCCAAGAACAACCCCCAAGTGTATGGGGGCCGGATGACCGGCGCGGGTTTCGGGGGCTGCACCGTGAACCTGGTTCGGGAGGAGGCCGTGGCGGGGTTCCGCCGCGAGATCCTGGACGGCTACCAGCGGGAAACGGGCAAGGAAGCGGAAGTTTATGTCTTCTCCCCGGCTAACGGGGCGAAGTACACGGATTCGGAACCTGGTTAAGCGTCGAAATTATTCCGGCCATGAGTTAGGATGTCGCAAGTTTCTATGCCTATGTACAAAGCGCCTGCGGTCTATTGATTTTTTAATCTTCCCCCTCTGTGCTAAAGCACTATGCTGTTCTCATTTTTTAAATTTTATATGAGGAACAGTATGAAAGAGGCGGATAGTCGACCACAACATGCATTTGGAATTTGCATAAACCGAGTAAGGAAAGAATTATGAAACCCAGTTTGCTGGTCATGGCCGCGGGAATGGGAAGCCGCTTCGGCGGCTTGAAGCAGCTGGCTTCCGTCGGCCCCAACGGGGCGACCCTCCTGGATTACTCCATCCATGACGCCCTCCAGGCGGGATTCGGCCGGGTGGTTTACATCATCCGCAAGGACCTGGAGAAGGACTTCCGCCAGATCGTGGGTTCCAAGTGGGAAAAAACCGTCCCGGTGGACTATGTGTTCCAGGAACTTTCCCTTCTGCCTACGGGTTTCACTGTTCCTTCCGGCAGGACCAAGCCCTGGGGAACTGGCCACGCCATTTGGGCCGCCAAGGACGCGCTTGAAGAGCCTTTCGCCGCCCTGAACGCGGACGATTATTACGGCCCCAATTCCTTCAAGATCCTCTCGGGGTTTTTATCCTCCATTCCCGATCCCCATGAAAACCATTTTTGCATGGTGGGGTTCCGCCTGGACCAGACCCTCTCCGAGTTCGGGCCGGTGGCCCGGGGAGTCTGTGAGGTCAAGCCCGACGGCTATTTGAAAGGGGTGGCGGAGCATCTCAAGATTGAAAGGGAAGGACAAGACATCCGGTTCCTGGAGGACGATGGAAAGCCCGGCCTCCTCCAGGGGACGGAAACCGTCTCCATGAACCTTTGGGGGTTTACCCCAGCCTTGTTCCCTTTCCTGGAAAAAGGGCTGACCGCTTTCTTGAAGGCCCGGGGCGGGGAGGAAAAGTCCGAGTACCTCATTCCCCGCGAGGTGGACTCCCTCCTGCGGTCAGGCCATGCCCGGGTGAAAGTTCTTCCCACGGACGATCCCTGGTTCGGCATGACCTATCCCGAGGACCTTCCCGCGGTCAAGAACAGGATCCAGAAGATGCTGGCCCAAGGGATCTATCCCGAAAAACTCTGGTAAGTCCCTCTCTGGTCCCGGAAAATTTCTCCCGAGGTTTAATACCTCTAAACGAACTTGAAACCCCTTCCATTCTTGATATCACTGGAAAAGCGGTTTCAAAATCCCCCTCGAATTTAAAATTACGAAAATTTTAAAAATTTTTCCGTGCCTGCCATTCGCTGAGGCTGTAAAGTATGGGGCGGTTTCTGGATCGAAAATTTATATAAAAAAGGTTTTCATGCCCCGCTCGACGCCGATCACGTCTCCCGCTTATCAGG
Organism: candidate division FCPU426 bacterium; assembly: GCA_963796105.1. Classification (GTDB taxonomy): domain Bacteria; phylum Oederibacteriota; class Muellerivitia; order Muellerivitales; family Muellerivitaceae; genus CAWCKJ01. Next base: position 244,412 of record CAWCKJ010000004.1, on the reverse strand, counting down.
TGAAGCTCAGCCCCGCTCCCTGCTCCCTGGACCTGGGGGACGGGAGCGAGCGCGGCGAATACGTGGACCAGGACCATATCCTGACAGTCCTGGGCCGTCCCCACCGCTGTATCAACCTCATGTACTGCTACTATCCCTACGACAAAGGCTGGCCCAAGCGCGCTTCGGAGGCCTATCGGCGGAGAACGGACCATGCCTGGTCATTCCCTTACGACGATTATTTCCCTTTTACGGGCGGGCCGAAGGGGAACACCCGGGGGGAGGTTTTCCGCCAGATGCGGGATATCCGGCGCCACGGCCAGGACGTGACCTTGACCCTCACCATGGATTGCGCGGTGACCAACGACCACATCCGCGTCATCGCCAGGCAGTTGAGGCCCTTCGGCCGGCTCCGGCTCCGGCTCAACCACGAGTGCGACGGATTCTGGTTTTCCTTCAACCGCCGCTATTCCTACGAGGAAGTGGGCAAGTTCTTCACGCGATTCGCCTCCGTATTCAAAAAGGAGGCGCCCGAGGCCCTTCTCATGTGCTGCTGGGGGCACGTGGAGGATTTTAAAAAAGGCTTTTTGAAATACGAGAAGGAACTTTCGCCCCTGCTGGACGCCGCCGATGTCTGGTCTGTGGACCAGTATGTCACGCTGGATTACGGCTACCCCTGCAAGCCCTGCGACCCGGAGAACCGGGACAAGACCTACCGCCACGCCGGCGTGGGCAATGTCTGGAGCCAGATCACGGGAATTCACAAACGGTTTGTCGAATTGACGGGCCGGGACAAGGGATTGGAAATAGGGGAATTCAACGCCGACGGCAATGTGGGGGGCGAGGCGTACCAGGCAAAACTCACGGAAGCTTTTTACCATCGGGTACTCAGGGAAAAGCCGGACTTCCTCAAGGGCATCACTTATTACCAATTCCGGGACAGGGCCAGGCTGGGATTGGAGAGGCAGGACCCAAATAACCCCGACCATGGCACGCCGGCCATGTTCCTGCCAGTTTACCGAAAACTGCTCCAGGAGTCCTATTTCCAGCCCGGGGAAACATGGACCCAATTGAGGGGGCGGCTCAAGATGGAATGGCGTTCCTCGGACGATTCGGACGGATTGGGCTGGAAAATCCCCATGAAGGGAAAGCCCATATTCCTGGAATTATTGTTTGATCCAGAGGCCAATCTCATGATCCGGGCTGGGAGCAGGTGGGTATATAAAAAACCAGGTGTGGATTGCGTGGACTTGACGGCGGCCGCGGCGGAGTGGGAAAAGTCAAAACCCTTTCCGGTCGCCGTTTTCGCGCCCCCCGGGGACGGCACAAACCCCGGCGGAGTCTCGTCGGTCAGGACCAAACTTAAAAAGCTCCCCCAAATCAGGCTTCTTTACAAATGGGGAATGCCCCCGGGCAAATAGAGAGCCCGGATCCTGAGGCTGTCAACCAGCCTCCTAAACCCCCGAAATGATCCATTTCAGTTTGGGAAGGCGCGAGGAATTCATCATTTTCCATGAGGCGCCATCCCTCACCAAGTCGAGTTCCCGCAAGACCTTGTCCTTGGGAAGGCATATCAAGCCCGAAGCCCGGGAAACATTTCCATAGACTTTCAACTCGATGTTAGACCAGTCCATATACGCGGTGGATTGGGCCAGTTTCAGGTGGGGCAGGACCGAGCCCTCCCTCACCAGGATGACGCAGGGGATGGGGGACGGCTTGATTCGGTGCCATTGGCCGCCCTTGTAGGATTTCCCGCTTTGGTAATCCACCCAGGTTCCCGGCGGCAAGTACAAATCGCGCTCCGAAACTTCCTCGAAGAGAGGCGCCACCAGTATTTGCGAGCCGAACAGGTATTCGTCCTCGATGAGCCAGGACGAGGGATCATTCGGGAACTCGAAAAAGAGGGGGCGGAGCATGGGGAAGCCCTTCTTGGAGCAGTCGTGCGCCTGGGCGTAAACATAGGGCATGAGGCGGTACTTCATCTCCACGGAAAGGCGGAACTCGTCCTCGAACTTGTTCCCGTAAACCCAGGGTTCCCTGGGCGGCACGCCGTGGCAACGGCTGTGGGAAGTGAGCATGCCAAATGGTGTCCAGCGCCGGTAAAGCTCCTTGGCGGCCGGATGCACGAACCCGCCGATGTCATGGCTCCAGAAGGAGAAACCGCACAGTCCGAAGGAAAGCCCGCCCCTTAAGGTGGCGGCCATGCCCCCGTAGGAATCCTCCGCGTCGCCGCCCCAGTGAAGGGGGTACCGCTGGCTTCCGGCCCAGGCGCTTCGCGCCCAGATGATATTCTCTCCCGTCACGGCCTTGGTGACGTCGGCCGCCGCCTTGTTGTAGCGCAGGGGATAGAGGTTGTGCTCCATGAAGCCGGTCTTGCCGGAGTGGTAGACGCCCTTGAGCGGGGCCGCCTCGCCGAAGTCCACCTTGATGGCGCCCACTCCCATGCGCAGGAGGCCCGCCAGGTTCTTTTGGTACCATTTGACGGCGCGGGGGTTGCTGAAATCCAGGGTGGCGTCGTCGGTGGGAAGTCCTCCCTTGCCGTCGGTGACCGCCATGCGTTTCTCGATGATCTCGTTGAACAGCCGGTTGTTGGGGGTGAAATAGGGAAGCTGCCAGAGGCTGATCTTGAATCCCTGTTTCGCCAGGTCCTTGAGCATCTTGAGTGGGTTCTTGAAGCGGCTGGTGGAAAACCTGTAGTCACAGCGCCAGTCTTCCTCGAACCAGCCCGTGTCCAGGTGGACCACATCCGAGGGGATTCGGTGCTTCCGGAGTTTCCCCGCCACCTCGCGTGTTTCCTTCTCCGACTTGTAGGTGCATCGGCTCATCCACAAGCCGAAGCTCCAGAGTGGAGGCACGGGACTGCGCCCTGTCAAGGCGGTGTACTCCGTCAGGATTTTCTGGGGGTCCCCCAGGAACAGGAATAGATCCAGCTCCTCATCCCCCGTGAAAAGGGTCGTGGCCTCGCCGTAGGAGTGGCCGAAATCGAAGGTAGAGGGCGCGGTGGTGTGCAGGAACATGCCGTATCCGCGGTCGCTCATGAAAAAGGGAACCGGCTTGTACATGCCGTCGTGCTGAACGCCGTGGCAATCGTAGGAACAAAGCACGATCTTCTGGCCTCGCTTGTTGAGGCGCGTGAAGGATTCCCCGCAGCCGTAGATTTTCTCCCCGTTGGCCAGGGAGAAAGAGGCCGCGAACTGGCGGGAATATTCAGGCGTCGGCCTCATGAAGCAAAAGGGCAGGGGGTCGGTGTTGCGGAGGCTTCGGTTGTCCTTCAAGTGCAATGTCTTGGTGAGCAGTTTTCCCGAGGCGCCGCGGATTTCCAAAGCCCAAGGGTTTTCCACGACAGTCACGGAACCGGCTGGGCCGGTATAAGTGACCCGTCCCTGGGACTTTTTCATCTTCCAGGGTTTGGAGGCTTTGGGCTCCTTGGCCAGCATCAAGGAAGCCTCCCCGCGCCGGGGATATTTGCGGGGCCTGAACCTCAGGCGCAGGGTCCGGTCCCCGTAAAAGGAGATGGAAAAGGGATAGGGCTCCTGCTCGCCGCCATACTCGACTGGGAACTCCCAGGGCGGGTTGGTGATCAGGTTGAGGCCCTCCTGGTTGAAGGCCACCCGGACCTTGTAGGCGTAGCGCCCCCAGAGGATGTCGCCTTTCGCCTTGGCCGCATCGAAAGATCCCAGCTTCACCGGGAGGAACATGGTGTTCTCCAGGTTGGAGAAGGAACGGCTCACGTCCACGGGATGGTTCAACAGGGTATAGGGATGCTCTTTCATTGAGAGGCCTCCAGGGAATAAATAAACAGATACAGAATCTACAACCTTGGGGCCGCACCCGCCAGAAAAAATTAAAACTTTATGGGGAATCATTGCCGTCCAAATTAGACACAAACCAAGAAACAAAGATAAATAATCAGATTTTTAAATTCAAAAAGGCGTTATGCAAAACCAAGTCCTTTGCCACGGATTCAGGGGATGCACTTGGATGGAGTATAGAAAAAAGGCTTTAAGCTTATGTTTTTTAAATCCCGTGTATCCCATGCATGCCAGCCCTCCCATAAGGCTTTTCAAGGGGGCTGGTATCGTACCAATCTCCATATATGTTTTATGGCAGATTGGCACATCTGTGGCTAAAGTCTATTTTGGACAGGTGCGATGGTGAATAATAGGTTATGGGGAATAACGCCTTTGGGATATTTAAGGTCTCAGAACTTTACGGTCGCGCTCAAGTAAGTGGGGTTCGCGACACAGCCCGTGACGGAAGCCGAACCCAGGGTGTAGTTGAAAGTGACAGGTCCGCTAAAAGTCGCGGCAAACTGCCCGATGGAACCTGGATAAACCGACAATCCCATGGATGTGACGCTGGAGGCGCCGGGGCTCATGAAGGTTAGGTTCATATTGGACCCGTTGTAACTGTTGCCTACCTCTCCAGACACCCCCCCCGAAAAAGGGTTCACGAAAGTGATGATCAACTGTTCGTTTTCCTGTTGAATAGGCGCCCCTGGGCCGTTGCCGCAGCCGTTCAGGAATAGGAGGGGGGTTAGGATGACGGCGAAACCCAGAATGAAAACCATTGAATTTAACAAACCACGGCCGAAACGGTTCCCCATGATGTCCTCCTGAAATTTGCCGGCCTAAGCGAAGAAGGACCCACTGATCCGCGGTTACCTAGGCAAGCCAAAACAACCTATTTATTTTACCCGAAGCCTAAACCTAAATCCACAAAGCCGGTTCAAAGGGGTATCGGCCCTTTTCGGGCTCGTTAAATAAAGGCCATTACCTGCTTACGGGGTTAAAGGACCGGATGGTCACTGAAGAGCTTTTCAAATCCTTGGACTCCGCTATCAGGACCACCTCGCCGGGAGTCTCTCCCGAGCGGAGGACCGCCATGCAATGCCCGTTGAATGCCCGCCTTTGCCCGCCCTTATCCGGTTCGTGGCTGGAGGGATCGCCGTTGGCCACGCCCGCGATGGAGCCGGGTCCCTCGAGGCGGAAGACCACCTCGTTGTCCGCTGTGGGAACCACCCGGCCTTTCTCGTCCAGGATGGAGACCTTGACCGGAATTTCATCCTCGCCGTCGGCCAGCATCTCGTTTCCGAAAGGCTCCAGTTTGAGGGAGGCCGGGATACCGGTCGTTTCCACCCGGTCCTCAGCGGCTTTTTTCCCGCCAATGGAACCTACCGCGCTCAAAGTCCCCTCTTGATAGGGGACTTTCCATTCCAGGTGGCCCCATTTGGGCATATCCTTCTCACCCAAACTTTTGCCGTTCAGGAAAAGCTCCACCTTGCCGCAATTGCCGTAACACCAAACTTCGATCGGCTCTTTTTCCTTGCCCGGCCAGTTCCAATGGGGAAGAAGATGAACCAGGGGTTTGTCCCCCCACCAGGCCTGGTAATAGTAGAAGTTGTCCTTGGGAAATCCGCACATGTCCATGATGCCGAAGTGGGAGTTCACGCAGGGCCACCAGTAGGGGGTTGGCTCCCCGCGGTAGTCGAAGCCCGTCCAGACGAATCCCCCGGCCATGAAGGGTTTTTTTGCCAAGGGCTCCCAGGCGTCCTCGGCGGTCTGGGCCCAATCCGGGAAATTCTTGTCGTAGGCGCTCACGTAACCCTGGTCCTTGCTGTTCTGGTAGACGCCCCTGTCGGAAATCGTGCTGGCTGTCTCGCTCCCGAAAAGGGGGATGCCCGGGTGGGAATTATGGTAGCTGTCGTACTTGATAGGGTGGTAGTTGAAGCCCTGGAGGTCCACCACGCCGGAAAGCCCGGACCCCCAGCCGTCGTTCATGGCGCAGGTGATGAGGCGGGTCTTGTCGTATCCCAGGATATCTTTTTTCATGGCCTCGCCCCGGAGCTTTCCTGTTTCGGAACCCTGGAGGGATTCCTCGTTGCAAAGGGACCAAAGGATGACACTGGGATGGTTCCTGTCCCTGAGGACCATGCTGTCCACCTGGGAAAGGATCTCGGGGTCGTCGCCCAAGCGCCTGTTCTCGTCCATGACGAGCAATCCCTGCCGGTCGCACTCGTCCAGAAGCTCTGCGGCGGGGGGATTGTGGGAACAGCGGTAGGCGTTGGAGCCCATATCCTTGAGCCTTTGGACCCGGTAGGCGAACACCCGGTCGGGGATGGCTGTGCCGATGCCGGCGAAATCCTGGTGGTTGCAGGTGCCCTTCAATTTAAGGGGCTTCCCATTGAGGAAAAACCCGAGGTCCTTGTCGAACCGCGCGGTGCGCACCCCGAACCGGTTTGCAACCTGGTCCACAACCTTCCCGGCTTTTTCCAGTCGAGTGACTAGGTTATAGAGGGCGGGACTGTCGGGGGACCAAAGAGCCGGATGGGGAATCTCGCCCTTTTGGGTGACGGCCCCTGTTCCATTTTGGGGAACCGTGACGCCCTCATCCAGGGTAAGAATGGATTTTCCATCCTGGTCGAGGATCTCCGACACCAGTAGGCAGGATTCGGAAGATCTCGATTGGTTGTCCAATTGGGTTTGGATTTCAAGGACGGCCTTGGAGGGATCTGATTCCTGGTCGGGGGTGGATATCACATAGACTCCCCAGGGCTCGACGTGAAGGGGGCCGGCCTTGTTGAGCCAGACATGGCGGTAGATTCCGCCGCCCTCGTACCACCAGCCCTCGGTGTTGCGGGCGTCCGTGTAAACGGCAAGGGTATTTTTTCCGCCGTATTTGACCGCCCCGGTGATGTCGTAGCGGAAGCTGGTGTAGCCGCTCGCGTGTTTTCCCAAAAGCTTCCCGTTGAGCCAGACCCGGCTGTCGCGGTAGACGCCGTCGAAGTCGATCCAAAGGCTCCTGCCCTTGTCCGAAAGGGGAATGGTGAATGTTTTGCGGTACCAGCCGATATCCTTCGGCAGGAAGCCGTGGCTTCCGTCGGCCGAGGGGCTGAAGGGGCCCTCCACCACGAAATCGTGGGGAAGGTGGACATCCTTCCAATCCTTGTCGTCAAAGGCCGCCAAGGCCGCCGGGGGTACCGGCTCCTCTCGACCCATGGTGATCAGGTCGGCCTCCTTGATGTTGCCCTCGCCGTAAGTGTTTTCCACCAGCACCGTCACCTCGTTAGGGCCGCCTTCCTTCCAGACACTGTCCAAGTCAATGTCGAAGGGATCGTTCCAACCCTCGTGGTAGGTCATTTTCGTCCCGTTCACCCAAACCGTGCCGTTATCGTCCACTCCCGCAAAGTGGAGTATTCGGTGAGGGCCGGGGAAATCGTTCAGGGGGGCTATGACCCAGGCAAATCCGGGTTGGTGGTTGAAGAGGTCCTGTCCATTTTGGACGTCCTGCCAGTCCGAGCCGTTAGTGGAAACTCCCAGAGCGGCGGGTTTTTCATCGGTGGGTTTGGTTTTACCTGCGGGTTTATAGCGCCAGGAGGGGATCTTCACTCCGGCGTAAATATCCGAGCCGGGCACAGCGCCCAAATGGAATTTCCAACCTGCATCGAAGCGGACGCGTTCCCGATTTTGGGTTTTTGCCGCCCAGCCGGTGATGGGCAGCGTCACGACGATGAGAAGAAAATAAAGGGATTTTATGGGGAACATGGGTGGCCTTTTGCCGTTTATTAAAGAAGTCTGGGAAAAAACTAGATGTGATTTTAACGGAAAACACCCCCCATCGGCGGAAATCTCGGCATATATCAGCACTTTGGCAACACCTTCCACATGGCGGTTACAGCTGTTTTATTGTTCATTGTTCATTATTTGTTTTCCATTGTTTTTCCGTTAGGCCTTAACACTATCGTTTAACCCAGTGACAGGCAGATTTGGATGCCGACTATGAGGAAAATTTTGTTACAGGGACTTTTTCAGCATTCAAGGCCGAATAATATGGCTTTTGTGGTATCATTTTTTCCTAGCGTTTAAAAATCATTATTCATCCAAGGCCAAAGGGGTAAATTTTATGGGATATCCGCAAAAACGAATGGGTTTGATGGCCTTAACTGGGGCCGCAATCGCAACGTTGTTCTTTGGATGCACTAGAAACATGAGCGTCACCCCCTCTTTGCCCCTTATTTACGCGACCGCCACCGCCACTTTTGGTTTGTCCTCTACCCCGACTAGTACTGGCACACAGAGCAATACACCCACGCCGACAGTGACGCAGACTAGCAGTCCCACGAATACTTCGACCTCAACCCCGACTCCAAGTTCTACATCCACCAACACAGTGACTTCGACCCCGACGAACACGACGACCGGGACCCAATCCCCGACGAATACGCAAACCCTGACCAGTACCCTCACCCAGACGCCTTCCCCCACAAACACGTTCAACAATACTCCGACTTCGACCTCCACGGCTTGTAACGCTCCGAGTTTGCTGGCGTCTTATACATTCGATACAAGCATCCAATGTTGGTCCGCTTGGGGAGCTCCAACAGGTACCACTGTCCAGTTAGATACGACGAATTTCCATAGCGCATCCGGTTCCTTGGAGGTCATTCTCCCGGCATCAGGGTCGGCTAATATTGGTTTGGATTTCTCTAATGCTCCCGCCACGATTCCAGCCGGAAGCACCATTAGTTTTTATTACAAGGTGATTTCCGGTACTGGCTCAACAACATCTCTCCAGGTTTTCAACGCAAGCAGCGGCTATTCTTGGGACAATGGCGCTTGGACCTCCCCGCTTACCTCCAATTGGACTCAAGTGACCTACACAATGAACCCTGTATTGGCTACTAATATCCAGCAATTGGGTATTCAGGTTTCTACCACGGCTCCAATGACAATATGGATCGACGACGTAACGATTACACTTGCGGCGGCCCCGACACCCACGTCCACCACCGTCACGGACATTACTTCTAATATCAATGGTTCTTGCGTATCGGGGGACACCACCAGCTCGTCGGACAGCTACAGCGAGCAGATCACCGGACCGAACAACACGAGTTATAATTACGGCGCTGGGGCCCCTGACATCGTCTACTCATTCAATCTTACCCAGCCCACGAACCTCTTCATCAACCTTTGCGGGGCGACTTTCGATTCCGTGTTATACCTGCGAACCAATCCCTCCGACCCCAATACCACGCTGGCCCTGGACGATGATTCTGATTACTGCCAAAAAACAAATCCTCCCGGCTCTTCCTCTTTTGTGACCGGGATTCTTCAACCCGGCACTTATTACGTGATTGTCGATGGTTACGGGCCAGGCGACTATGGACCCTTCACGCTTTGCCTTAATACTTTCAATCCCACTTGCTCCTTAACCCCGATTGCGGCGCCCATCGCTCTGGGAAGCCCGAGCGGAACCACCGACTTGGGAACGGTGTCAGTTGACGCGGTAGGAACCGGCCACGTGGATTGGGATTTCGAGTACAACAACAGCTGGACCTTCACCCCGGCGGCGGCGGGTTCCTATGTGATCTCACTGGATTGCTTCGACGACGGGAACGACTCGGGCAAGGCGAGAGTCGCTTACGACCTTTTCGATTCGGGAAGTAATCAGGTGGCAAGCTCAAACGGGAACACGCCCTTGGATCAATTGACGGTGGACCTGACGCAACAGCAATACACCGTGGTGGTTTACGCTTTCTCGCAAGGGGCCCCGAGCGGGGATTATAGGCTTGTTATCCAAGCCCCGGCCCAAGCCACGAATACCCCGACTGTGACCGAAACGCCGGTTCCAGGAATCACGGATATCACTTCCAGCATCGACGGGACCTGCGTATCGGGAGATACCACCGGACTTGGAGACACCTACAGCGAAACGATAGGCGCTGACACATACGGGCAGGGAGCGCCCGACACCGCTTACTTGATCAACTTGACCCAACCCACCAACCTTTATATCAGTCTCTGCGGGGCCAATTGGGGTTCGGTGCTTTATATGAGGACCAATCCGGCTGATCCCTCCACCACCATCAATTTCGACCAAACTTCCGCTTCCTGTGGCGATGGTTCACCATCATTTGTGACAGGAGTCCTTCAACCTGGGATTTATTACATCATCGTGGATGGCACTGGGGCGGGTAATTTTGGAGCCTATAACTTGTGCCTGAGTACTTACAGCCCCACTTGCTCCCTGACACCCGTGGCGGCTCCCATTCCCTTGGGAAGCCCCAGCGGCTCGACGGACTTGGGGACTGTGACGGTGGACGCCGTCGGGACGGGCCATGTGGACGTGAATTTCGAGGAAACAAACACATGGACCTTCACCCCGGGGACGGCGGGATCCTACGTGATCTCGCTGGACTGTTTCGATGACACGACGAATAAGGTTCAAGCTCAATACACCCTTTGGGACGCGGGCAATAATTTGATCGCGACCTCGAATGGGAACGATCCCTTGGACCAATTGGCGGTGGACTTGACTGTTCAACAATACACGGTGGTGGTCATCGACAACTGGTTGGATGAGCCGAGCGGGGATTACCGCTTGGTCATCACTGCGCCTGCGGCAACCGCGACGCCCACGGTGACTTCCACATCGACACCCAATAAACCGCCGGTTTTGACGGTGACACCGCCCTTGACCTTCACCCCGACGGTGCCCGCGGGCGCATGCACTCAACTGGTAAACAGCTTCGAGACTTTCACGGGAACGAATCCTTACACCACTGAAAATGGGAGCTTAGCCCCAGATTCAGACAATCCAACCCTTTCTCAAACCACTACTGGCGCAACAGACGGTATTAATGCCCTGGATATTGATATCACGGTTAATAATAATTCGAACCAATTGGTGGACTGGAGTGGGTTTACCCAGAGTGATTTCACCAATGTGACCCAAATTTTAATGGACGTAACGGTGGATTCGAATTTGATTCAAACGGGTGCGGGGGCATATAACCAACTAGCTCTTATCGCGAATCCCAGCTCGTGGACGCCAATCACGGGAAATATAGATATCACAGCGGGTTCTCAAACCGTGACCTTTACCGTGAGCGGTGCCCCGGCCCAAGTCACCGACCTCCTTTTGATTTTCAACACCGATGGTTCCGGAACAGGGAACCTCTATATCGACAACGTGCGTTTTGTTTACAGTGTCTGCCCGCCGACTCCCACCCCTACGCCTATTATTACCAACAACAGCATTTGGTCTTTCAACGCGTCTTGTCCTGTGGGTGTGGCGGTGGACAACAATGGAAATGTTTACACTTCCGACCCATGTTACGGCCTTATCCACGTATACGACTTTAACGGCGATTATCTTTATGATATTACGCCGCCCAATCCCAATCCTTGGGGGAACTCGCCAACGCCCCTCGGATTGGCCGTGGATAACAACGGAAATCTTTTCGCGGCGGATTACGGAAATGGGAATGGGGAAATTATGGAGTTTAATACCTCCACAGGCGCTTTGGAAAATATGTTCTGGGGTTCCAACAACAATTCAGTGACTTATATTCAAGCGCCCTATGACGTCAAATTGGATGGGTCGGGGAATCTGTATGTCGCTGACTATCAAGGCGGTTACGTCGCCAAAATCGACCCAACAACCGATACCTTGACCACCCTCTGTTCTAACACCGGCGGCTTGGTGCCGATGGGAGTGGCGGTGGATTCAACCGGGACTAATGTTTACGCTACTGATCCGGTGAACGACTGGGTTTACCAGTACGACACCGCGACTTTGACGGTACAAAACTCTTTCAATGGATCCTCATGGCCGACGCCATTGACTGCCCCAACCGGTATCGGGGTGGATCAGGCGGGAAACCTGATCATTTGCGACTTTGGAAATGCCGTCTTGGATAATACGGATACTTCCGGTAATTTCCTGCAGGCTGTTAGCCCCGGCGGATTCCAATATCCCTATTACATCGCTTTTGATCCTTCGGGCAGTTTGTATGTGACCATGAATCAATGGCAAATCATCGGTGTGATTCAAAACGGGGTGGGTAATTTCCAATAATCAATGAATGGATTTACGGTTGAAAAAATCATCTTTGGATTGAGGGAGGTTTTCATGAAAAAATTTATGCTCTTGGTTTTGGCCAGCGTTTTCCTTGCGGCTTCATCGAGCTTGGCTTTGCCTGATGCGAAGGATTCCAAGTTTTACTCCCAAAAAAAAGCCGGGAAATTGAATCGGCCGCATCCCAAGTTCAAATTCGGGGCAACCGATAAATCAGGCAAGCCCAATCCCTGGACCAAATACAAAAAGAAAAAACAGAAGAAATAGGCAACACTTATACCAGTACGGAATATTTCTCGCGGCCCGGCTTTCAGCCGGGCCGTTTTTTATTGTTAGGCCATATTTACTCAAAAGCATTAAATGGTTGCAGGTATTTCCTCAAAATTTTCTTATGGAATAAAACCCCATGCAATCCATCTATAAGAATAGAAACGAAAATCACCAAGTTTCCTTGTTTTTCAGGCATTTTTAATGGCTGGGATGAAATGAGAGTTTAATCCCTTTCCTGATAATACAAAAACATTTGAAAGGCTTGAATTCAAGGGGTTTGAATTGATGTTTTTGCGCAAATTTACCATGATTTTTTAGCATAACCGCAGGCATTGAAAAGGGCTTTCAGGGAATATGATTTGAGTCATCCCGAGCCTTTTTCTTTATTAAGCGCATTGCGGGCTTGTGGTATCATTTTACGGTTTCGCGGTCATCCTTAATTTTTTTAAATTCCAGAGGGAAAAATGAAAAACGCACAAAGATGGATTGGGTTAATAATCTTGGCCGCGGCTTCTGCTGGCGCCATGATCGTAGGATGCACGAGAAACATGACGGTCTCACCCTCTTCCCCGATCGTCCTAGTGACGGCCACTTTAAGCCCAACTCCGACCAGTGCGAATCCCAATACTCCCACGCCGACTATTACCCCGACACTGACTTTAACACCCACCCCGACCGCGACACCCACATTGACTAACACCCCAACAAGTACGTGGACTGGTGTTTTTACATCCACCAACACAGTGACCTCGACGCCGACAAACACGACGACTGGGACCTCGTCCGCTACAAATACCCCGACTCAAACCAGAACAAGCACTCCCACATCCACCACCACTTCAGTCGCGACAGCTACGCCCACCCTCACGCTAACAACCTGTTCGGCGGCAAGCGTGCAGACGACCTACACATTCGAGACTTCTACCGACTGTTGGATTCCTGTTCCGGCCAACGGCGCACCGGCGAGCATCATCACCGCTTATGGTCTATCCACTTTGGAACACCATGGCGGGAACAGTTCCTTTTACGCGACTATCAATAACACTTCCGGCGCGGCGGCGAACATCAACTTAACCCTCAACTACGCGACGCCCCAAAATCTTACCAATGCCACAATCACCATGTATGTTTGGGTGGATACGAGCCTGGTTAATCCGACCGCATGGCAAACGAACATTCAACCCTTTGATAATGGTAGCAACGGGTTCAAGAATGTCTGGCATGAGATGAACCAAGGCACGGATGACGCTCGTTGGGAGCAGATTACCTACACGGTAGGCGCGCAAGGGGATGATCCAACCAACATTACGGCCATTGGTTTGCAGTTGGGGAATTTGCCGGCCGGTGTCTCGGGGAACATTTACATCGACGATGTGCAGATCACCTATGCCGCTACACCCACTAACACTCCGACCTTGACCAGCACTCCAACTTCGACCAACACTCCCACGCAAACTTGGTCTCCAACCAGCACTGACACTCCTACTTGGACCTCCACGCCTGTTCCCGGAATCACGGATATCACTTCCAGCATCGACGGAACATGTACAACGGGTGATACCACCGGAGGCGTCGATACTTATAACGAGACGATAGGAGCCACCACCTATGGGCAAGGCGCGCCAGACTCCGCCTATCTAATCAACTTAAACCAACCTACCAACCTCTATATCAGTCTCTGCGGGGCTGCCAGCTGGAGTCCGGTGCTTTACCTTCGGACCAATCCGTCTGATCCCTCCACGACAATCAATTTTGATCAAACTTCTGCTTCCTGTGGCGATGGTGCTCCCTCATTTGTGACGGGGGTTCTTCAACCAGGGATTTATTACATTATCGTTGATGGCGTTGGGACTGGAAATTATGGAGCCTACAACTTGTGCTTAAGTACCTTCAATCCCACTTGCTCTTTGACGCCCGTAGCGGCGCCGATTCCATTGGGAAGCCCGAGCGGAACCACCGACTTGGGGACCGTGACGGTGGATGCTGTCGGGACGGGCCATGTGGATGTGAATTTCGAGGAAACGAATACCTGGACCTTCACGCCGGCAACAGCTGGCCCCTGCACGATCTCACTGGACTGTTTCGATGACACGACAAACAAGGTTCAAGTGCAGTACACCCTTTGGGATTCAGGCAATAATTTGATTGCGACATCAAACGGAAATGATCCCTTGGACCAATTGGTAGTGGACTTGACTGTACAACAATATACAGTAGTGGTTATCGACAACTGGCTGGATGAGCCAAGCGGGGATTACCGCTTGGTCGTCCAAGTGCCGCCCGCGCCCACCAGCACGCCTACCGCAACAGTAACACCTACACCCACGGCCACCATCTGCAACCCAGCCACCATCCAAATGACCTATACATTCGCGACCAGCACTGATTGCTGGCATGCGGATGCTGGTTCTCCCATCGTTCAGAACATTTCACTTTCAACAGCCCAGGTTTACACCGGTTCCACGAATTCACTGGCTGTTTCCATCAATAACAGTGGTTCGACAAACCAAAACGCCCAGGTGGAGGTTACCTACGCATCTAGCCAAAACTTGGCGGGAGCGATTATCTCCATGTGGGTTTATGTTGACGCTTCTTTGAAGACACTGCCTGATTGGACCACGGCCCTTGATCCTTTCGCCCAAGACCCTTGGACTGATAACTGGACCGCCTTGGGGCCAGTAATTCCTACCAACACTTGGTACAACTTGAGCGTGACAATCGGCGCTGGCGGTACTTCCATGAATCAATTTGGCTTGCAGGTGCAGAATGTGGGTCCGGGAGCGTCGGGTAATGTTTACATCGACAACGTTCAGATTACCTTCCCAATAGCCACAAACACGCCGACAGCCACGGCCACATCAGGCGGGGCAAACACCAGCACGCCCACTCAAACAGCAACGACACCTGTATCATGCTCTGCGCCGAGCATCCAGACGACATACACGTTTGAGACCTCGACGGATTGCTGGGACACAGAACCAGCCAACGGTGCGCCGGCGGGAGATATTCTCTCTTACGGTCTTTCCACTTTGGAATACCATGGAGGCACGAGTTCTTACTTTACGACTATCCACAACACTAGCGCGACCGCGGCGGAGAACTTTAATATCACCCTGAATTATGCGACCGCTCAAAACCTTTCCAATGCCCTCATTACCATGTGGGTTTGGGTGGATACGAGCCTGGTGAACCCAAACGCCTGGCAGACGAACATTCAACCCTTTGATAATGGAAGCGCGGGTTTCAAAAACGTCTGGCATGAGATGAACCAGGGTACCGATGACGCTCGTTGGGTTCAAATTACCTACACGGTAGGCGCGCAGGGGGATGACCCCACCAACATCACCGCCATTGGTTTGCAGTTAGGTCAGGTGCCGCCTGGCGCCTCGGGGAACATCTATATCGATGATGTTACGATTACCTACTTGCCGACCCCGACGCCCACAATGACGCCAACCTCCACCGACACACCAGTGCTCGGAGCGCCCACCGCCACGCCTACTAATACGCCTATCGCGGTAACGGGCGAGGTGTGGACGTTTGAGGATAATGCAATAGATGGCTGGTATGTCGCTTATCCCTCGGATGATTCCGTGGCGGTGACAAATATAACCACTTTTGGCGGAACAACCGATACCAGTACCTATGGTTTGGATATAGTGATGGCTGGCAATGAAAATGATGTCCAGGCCGAAGTGAACAGCGGTCCTTCTGGTGCCACGGCCACATTGCCGATCAATTTCCAGTTATATAATCTTACGGGCGTCAGTTGCCAGGCTTGGTTTAATTCCGACCTTTGGACAGGAAATACGAATGTGTTCACAGGCTTATACGTAAAAGCTAACGGCAAAGCCTATGGGGGGACCTATGGTTTGGGCGCGACCAGCCCGCAAAATACCTGGATTAACAACCCCGCGGGGACCTACCCTTATAATGGCTGGAACGCGTTGACTTTTGCGCCATCCGGCGGCACCTGGGCGACGGATAATACGAATGTAACGACAGTTGGCATTGAGGTGAATTTAGGAGGCTCGGTGCCCGGGGACTTTGTGATTGACAATGTTCAGCTTTATTAAGAAGTAGTCCCGATTGACGAAGGCGGTCCGCTTTCAGGCGGACCGCCTTTTTTTTAGCGTGCCGTGCGCGATAGGGGGCCGGGACAAAAGGCCCTTGGTTGGCCGAAATCCTGCCGAAAGACCCGCCCCAGGTGGGGTTTTCTCCCTAAAATGGATATCGGCCTTGTGGTATCATTTAAAGGTTCTCTTAATTAAAGATTGTTTTTAAATCTAGGACGGCTAACGTCGAATTAAAGACTT
This sequence comes from candidate division FCPU426 bacterium, assembly GCA_963796105.1. Lineage (GTDB taxonomy): Bacteria > Oederibacteriota > Muellerivitia > Muellerivitales > Muellerivitaceae > CAWCKJ01. Next base: position 227,985 of record CAWCKJ010000004.1, on the reverse strand, counting down.
AGGCCTTCCGGAATCAATAGGACGAGGGAAAAATGAAAAACGGAAAAAAATGGATCACCTGGACATTTCTCGGCGTGGCAGTAACCGGGGTTCTTTTCGTGGGATGCACGAGAAATTTCTCGGTTCCACCGGTGTCGCCTTCCGCGAACGCCACCGCCACCAATACCAGTATCCAAACAGCCACTTTCACCTCGACAGTAACCCCGACTCCGACCCCAACGCGAACTCCAACCAGTACTCACACTTTGACCAACACAGTGACAACGACGCCGACGAATACGGAGACTGGGACTCAATCCCCGACGGACACACTGACTTCCACTTTAACAGCTACCCCATCACAAACATCTACATCAAACTTTGCGGCGACGTTAACTCCTACCTTTTCACCTACGATTACTTCGACATTCACCATCACAAACAGCCCTACACAAATCTTGACTAATACCCCCACGCCAACTGTAAACGTTGTTGTGTGCTCCAATCCAGACATGATCGCCGATATGGACTGCACGCAGAATGGGGGAGTGCCTGTCAGCCAGATCATTCTCATGATGGACGCCAACGGAAATACAAGGGACGGGACTTGGTTCGTGGGTGATGACGGTTTAAGCAGGCCGGGCGGTGCGGACACGCAAAATCCACTCGCCCTGGCTACGGGGTACTCCGGAAACGGTATGGAGTTCTCGGGACAAATCAACGGCAGTTCAAGCGATCCCCCCGATAATTCCCCGGCGAGTTTTGGTTTTTATTTTTGCAACCAACCGGGTTATGGGATACCTCCCACTTATCCCGTGACGGGCGCCTTGAATTACACTGGCATCAGTTTTTGGGCCATCGCGAAAAACACCTCCGGCAGTAATATCAGCGCCCCTATTTGCGGAAACGCAATGCCCTGCCAGTTCATCATGCACTGGATTACCTTTCCAATCACCAATCAAGGGAACCTTATGATTCCGTTGACCAATTCTTGGAAACAATACACGATTTATTTCGACCAGCTGAACTCCGGGGCCGCTATAAACTATTCCTCGCTGAAGGATATTGTCTGGTCGCCCTGGTGCGCGGGCAATTACCCGTTCAAATACGATATCGTGGTGGACCAGGTCCAGTTCGTCTCAAACGCCGATCCGGCCCCTCCCACGCCTATGCCGACCGCTATGATCGACAGCGGGATGGGTTTCCCCCCGGGATATCCGAACGCCACCAACACCATCTCGGGCCCCTTGGGATACCCGCCTAATTATTGGTTTACTTACGGCACCTCGAACAGCTGTCCTTCCATAGCGACGGGATTCAATCCCTGGGGAGCGACATTTTTCAGGTCCATGAACACGGACACCTCAGGTAATCCCGACCCCTGGTGCATTGATTATGCCGGCACAGGAAGCGGAAATATCGGGTTTGGGGTTTCCTCAGTCAGCGCGGGAGTAACGACACCTTTCGACATGACCCAGGGAGGCCAGTATTCAAACATTGAGTTCCTTTGCAAGGAAGGACCCGCGGGTGTGGGCGCCACTAATTGGACTTTTGGGACCACGAATTTAAGCGGAACGGAAGGTTCCTGGAACGTGACTTTGACCAATAGCTGGCAGAATTTCTCGCAGCCCTTTACGGCCTCAGCAGGATTTGATCCTCAGCATGTCATACAATTGCTTTGGCATTACACCGGTGGCGGCAATTTCGACCTGATGCTGGATAATATCCAAGTTTATTGACGGGTAAATCCCGATGTGAAGCCCAGGGTTGGTACCGGCCCTGGGCTTTTTTATTGGATTTCATTGTTTTTCTTTATCCCACCCATGATTTCAAAATAACCCGTGAAAATTTGTTCAAAAGTTTCATGGTTGTTTCAAGAACTGTTAGGGGTTTTGAAAATTTTTAGGGAAAAGGTCCTCTTTCTTCGTTATGCTTTCCTCCGGTCCAATCATTCTTTTTATCGGAGGGGAATTATGAGGCGCATAATCCATTTCGCGGCGGCATGCCTGGCCTTGACGCTGTTATTCCAGGCGGGATGCCTGCTCAAACCCAAGGAGTCAGCCGTCCGGGTGGCGGTGTTCACGACCGACCCCATCCTCATCAAGATCCTGAACGATACCATCAAGGGAATCGAGAGCCGCCATCCGGGCCTCAAGGTCAAGGTGGAAAACATCCCCTACAACTCCTACATGGACAAGATCACCATGGAGATGGGCGCCAATGACGCCCCGGATGTGATCAGTGTGGAGGCCAGCAATTTCCCGGACATGTACACCCGAGGCGCTTTCGAGAACCTGATGCCCTTTTTCCAGGCCGACAAGATGGACCCGAATGATTATTACTCCTCGGCCCTGAAGCGCTACAGCCCCGATGGCGGACTTTACGCTATCCCCACCGACATTGCCCCCACTGGACTTCTCTATTACAACAAGAAACTTTTTGACGAGGCCGGGGTGCCCTATCCCACTCCCGAGTGGAAATGGCCCGAACCCTTCCTGACCTACTGCAAGAAATTCGTGAAGAAAGACGCCAAGGGAAGGATCACCCAGTGGGCTTTCGCCGACCCCTACGGCACCAACGCGGACATTTTCATGTTTAGCAACGGGGGCTACTTCATGGACAGCGAGGACCATCCCACCCGCCTGGCTCTGGATTCCTCCAAGGTTCTGGAGGCCTACCGGTTCCGATGGGACATGAGCTACACCTACCATGTGTCGCCCACCTACAGCGAGATCCAGAACTTCAATTTCGGCAACGGCGCGGAGCACATGTTCATGAACGGCCAGGTGGCCATGATGTGCTCGGGCGTCTGGCACACGGTGGGGTTCCTCCAGAAAAAGGACCTGGATTTCGACGTGACGGAATTTCCCATGGGCCCTCACGGGACCCGGGGCTGGGGAACCGGCGGGACCGGCTGCGCCATGTGGAAGGGAAGCAAGAACAAGGATAAGGCCTGGGAAGTGATCAAGGAACTGGCGGGAGCGGAACTGGTGACCCAATTGACCCAAACCGGCATGCTTCAGCCGGCCTTGGTCAAGGTGGCCCAGTCGGACGCCTTCCTGAAAAGCCCGGGAGCCGCCAACAAGAAGATCCTCCTGGAAATGCCCCAAAACTCCCATTACGCCCCCTTCCTCAAGGGCTGGAGCGAGATCTGGAACGGCCAGGTGGGTCCTGGCATGGACCCTGTCTGGATGGGGAACAAGACTCCCGAGGAGGCCGTGCCGCAGTTGAACGCGGCGATCAACAAGAAGTACTTTGGAAAACCGTAAGGATAAAAAAACTTTCACCACAGGCTGCTTTCAGCAGTGCACAGGGCTTGGCGTATGTTCCCTGGATTTTTTTTTGTCGATTCAGGGGTATGCACTCAGATAGTCTGAGGAAGAAAGGCTTTAATCCCATGAATCCCATGCATCCGTGGCGAAAAATTAGTATTTATTTTTTTGGTTAAGGTTTCCATGATCTCGTTCGACCCCGATAAAAAGCTTTTCCTGCTGGAAGCCAAGGGCTTTTCCTACCTCCTGGGCTTTCCGGCCCAGGGAGGCCTTCACCACCTCTATTGGGACAAGCCGCTGAAGGAAGGGGAAACTGAGAAGCTATTCCAGGATTGGCGAGGCCAAACCTCGGTCACAGGCTCCAACGCCTCTTTCGAGTCCTATAACCGGGAATTCGCCGATTTCGGCCACAACGACCTGCGGACCCCCGCTTTCCTGCTGGAGCAGGCGGATGGTTCGCGCGTAAGCTCATTCACCTACCTCCGCCACGAGATCCTGCCGGGCAAGCCGGAATTTTCGGGCCTGCCCTCCTCCACCGTGGAGAAAGAGGGCGAAGCCCAAACGCTTTGCATCACCCTGGCCGATGAGCCGGCGTGGCAGGAACTCACCCTCTATTACACCCTCTATCCCGAATGGGACATCCTTATCCGGCGGGCCCGGCTCCACAACCTGGGAACCAGCCCCTGCCGGATCCTGAAGCTCATGAGCCTTGGATTGGATCTCCCGGCGGCGGACTACAAGCTCATCAGCTTCGGGGGCGCCTGGGCGCATGAGCGCAACTTCCAGGAAAGGCCCCTCCTGCAGGGTATCGTCCGGCTGGAAAGCCGCAGGGGCATTTCCTCCCATGACTTGAACCCCTTCGTCATGGCCGCCAAGGCGGGGGCCGGGGAGGAGGAGGGTGGCGTTTACGGCCTGTCCCTGGCCTACAGCGGCAATTGGCTTTTGGAGGCCGAGGTTTACCACGACCGAAGGCTTCGATTGAACAGCGGCATCAACGATTTCGGATTCAAATGGACCCTGGAGCCGGGGGAAAGTTTCGTGACTCCCGAGTGCGTGACAAGCTATTCCGAAAAAGGCTATGACGGCCTCAGCCAGGCATTCCATAAATTCATCCGCCAAAGGGTGGCGAGGGGCGCCTGGCGCGACAAGCCACGGCCCATCCTCATCAACAACTGGGAGGCCACCTATTTCAATTTCAAGCACGAGGACATCGCGCGGATCGGGAAGTCCGCCAGGGAATTGGGCGTTGAGCTGCTGGTCCTGGACGACGGTTGGTTCGGGAAACGGGACAAGGACGATTCCTCGCTGGGGGACTGGATCGTGGACCCCAAAAAGCTTCCCAGGGGCTTGAAGGGCCTTGGGGAGGAACTCCACGCCATGGGGCTCCTGTTCGGCCTTTGGGTCGAGCCGGAAATGATCAGCCCGAGAAGCCGCCTGTACGAGAAACACCCGGACTGGTGCCTGCACGTGCCGGGACGGGAGCGAAAGACCGCCCGCAACCAGCTGGTGTTGGATATGGGGCAGAAGGAGATCAGGGACTATCTCTTCGAAACCCTCTCTGCCGTGTTCGAGGAGGGGAAAGTCGATTACGTGAAATGGGACATGAACCGTCCTCTTACGGAGGTTGGGACCCTGGCCTTGCCGCCCCACCGGCAATCCGAGACCTACCACCGTTACGCGCTGGGGCTTTACGAGTTGATGGAGAGACTCAATAAAAGGTTTCCCCAAGTCCTCTTCGAGGGCTGCGCGGGAGGAGGAGGCCGATTCGACCTGGGCATCCTGAGCTACCACCCCCAAATCTGGTCCTCGGACAACATGGACGGCCTGGACCGTCTTTTAATTCAGTACGGGACCACTTTCGGCTATCCCCCCATCGCCCAGGGCTCCCACGTTTCCTCCTCGCCCAACCACATTACCAAGAGGGAATCGCCCCTCAAGTGGCGGGCCCACCTGGCCATGTCGGCCAATTTCGGCCTGGAACTGGACGTTTCCAAATGGGGCAAGGACGAACGGAGGGAAATGGCGGGGTATATCGCCCTCTATAAGGAAATCAGGGATACCGTGCAGTTCGGGAATTTCCATCGGTTGGAAAGTCCCTACGGCACCGACAGGTGCTCCTGGATGTTCACCAGTCCCGGCTTGCGGGAAGCGTTGCTATTCGTGTTCCAGGTGAGGCCTCCCCAGGAGCCTTCAGGGGTAAAACCCATCCGCTTGAGGGGTTTGGATCCAAACCAATATTATGAAGTGCTTGGTAAAAAATTGTTTTTTACGGGGAAGAAACTCATGGAGGAAGGCTGGCTCCCGGAAGCTTTCAGGCCGGGCCATATTCCCGGGCCCCTGCATTGCGGGTTATTCCGCCTTCAGGCAAAAGGCTGAGAGAAACATCCAAATCCGCCGCAGGCACGGAGACCCAGCCAAAAAGATTGAATTAAAATGGATTATCTTTGCTGAGACTCTGGGGTTTTGAGTAAAAGAATTTTTGTTAGTGTCTTTCAATTCAGCCATGGATTTAAAGGCAAACGTCCGGCTGGAAACGGGCAGAGGATTCGACTAAATTAAGGGGAAGGAAAGGAATCGAAAAATGAAACGAATACTCGTTATTTTCCTGGCGGCGGCTTTACTTCAAAGCTGGACCCTTTACGCCCAAATCGACCGGAACGATTTACTCAAAAAACAGGGAAATGAAAAACCCATCAGCCCGCCAGTGGGGGCGGCGTCGGAAAAACCAGCCAGGCCCGCGCCGGTTGCGGCGGCGGTGAGCCAGCCGGTGAGAATTGACATCAGCAAACCGGCTTTCCGGAACAACAGCGGTCCGTCCCGTCCAAGCCAGCCGGCGCCCCAAGTTTCCCATCAGGCCCCCCAAGCGCCCCAGCCCGCTCCACAAGCCCCAAAGACGGCCCAGCAGGCCGTTTACCAGCATAAGATCGGTGTCGCCGGTACGTTTAATAGCGCGGCCATCCGTCAGAAGCCCAATATCCACTGGAACAGCCGGCCAGACATGGCTGTTAATACCACCCAATTCGTGAGCGTGGCCCCCACCAGCAACGTGGTCCACCACCACCATCCCTTCACGGCGGGATACGTCCGAAAAAAACTCCAGAAACTGGGCGTTACCAGCCTGGCCCATTACATCACCGACCGCCAGCAGATGATGGTCGCGGACAAGGACCACTCGGCCATCCGTTTTCCCCAAAAAGGGCCCAACAAAACGCCCCTGATGGCCGCGGTCATCCCGTCGAAAAACTTCAACGATCCCTCCGTGCTCAACCACATGAACCTGGTCCATGGCGACGAGATGACGAGCCAAGTGGCCCAGATGAACCAGTCGGAAACCCGGGCCGGTCATTATTACTGGCACAACGGCAACGGCTTCAATTACTGCCACTATGTGGACGGCTGGGGCTACCAATGGTACGGCTGGTACCTGGGGGACAATTATTTTTGGACCCGCTATTACCAGGACCGCTGGTGGTTTTACGACTCGGACAACGACCGCTGGTGCTTCTGGGACAACGGTTATTGGTGGTGGCAGGACCCCTACCACGTGGCGGACCTTTATTTCTATTCCGACGGACAATATATCCCCTGCGATTCCGCCAAGGACACGATGGTGACCGCGACCCAGGCGGCCAACGTATCCATCTATTCCAGCCCCGACGGGACCCGGATGGTGAAGGTGTTGACGGATACAGGGGACGCGTTCCTGTTTGACGCGGCTATCCCGCCCACTTTCAACCCTATTTACCTGGCGTCCCAGGTGACTGGCGTGAAATTTTCAGACGTTTCCCAGGGCCAGCCACTGGAGATCATGGTCACCCTGGGGGACGGTTCCTTCGACCTGTACGACAGCCAGGGGAACCCCTTGAACTTCGGGGACGCCGATGCCCAGCCGGCCGGGGCGAATTAACCGCCCCCGATATTAAGAACATCTAATAAAAAATTTCACCACAGGTTCTTTCAGAACCACTAAGGCGCAGTGGGGAAAATCTCAATACTTTAAACCAAAAAACAACTCACTTCGGTGCGAAGCCCCACTGTTTAAAGAAGTAATTTTGTTAGCGTCTCTAAGTAATAACAGCCAATAAATCCTATTTCGGATTCAAAATCTTTTTTTCAAGGCCATCTACAAGTCAAACCCCTGAGCGTTATAATCTAAATATGTCCAATTCTTTTTCTGATCGGGATTAACCTGAAAAACCGCAGAATAAACCTGGGAATTAACCAAAATTTCATTTCGAGTTTTTTTTGTTATTCAGCCGTGCGGCCCCTGAATTTAACCGAAACATTCTTTTTTGCGCTGATCCTCTTATTGGAAACCGCCCCATTCGGTTACGGCCAACAGTTGGGAATCTCCTCCGCCGGAAGCACCGCCTATCCCACCCAGGGCTTAAGGCGCGTGGGAAATGTTGTCCTCAGCAACCCCAACTACCAGGGCCTTTATGGGGGCGGAATCGATCCCGCCAACGGATATGGCTATTTTGGGGGAAGAAACGGAACCTTCTCAAAAATCAACTTAGGCGCTATGACCGAGGAAAGCACCCTGACGCTGGCAAGCGGCGGGAATTTCGGGGATGTTCTCATGGATTCGGTCAACGGCTACTCTTATTTTCAATCCGGATCACTTGTCCATAAGGTCAAGCTGGGCGGACCGGGCGTTGCCCCCGTTGAAGAGGCTACGCTAAGCGTTGGATCGGTGGGCGGGGCGGCCATTGACGCCAGCAACGCGGATCCTTCCCAACATTACGCATATTTCATCTCCTATACCAGTCCCGCCATCGTCTATAAATTGTCTCTTCCGGCTTCACCCGCCAATGGGGGGCCGCCCGACACGACCCCGCCCGCGCTCGTGGGGGGAGGCGGGGTTACCCTCAATAGTCCCGTCTTTCCGGGAACCGGAGGGGCCGTCCACGGTACCATTGACCCCTCCGCGGGCTACGCTTATTTCAACTGCTACACCTCAAATCAAATTGTCCAGGTCGCCCTGAATGGCGCCAATGCCCCAACAGAAAACGCCGTTTTAACCACCAGCGACCCGGTCACTACGGGGGATTTTTTCGCCTACGGCCGGTTTCCGGCGGTGGACACCACCACTTCGACCCATTACCTTTATTGCGGGCTCTATGTCCCGAACAGGCAGGCGGACGTGGTCAAGATCAACCTGTCCAATTTCACCGAGGTGTCCAAGGGCTTTCTCAATCCTGGAAGCGGGGGATGCACGGGCTCCACGGCCCTGGAACAGGCCTTGTCCTCGGGATTGGCCGACCCTCCTAGCGGTTACACGATCTACGGCACGGACGGCGTATTCCCCATGAAGGTCTTCAAGGTCAAAAATAACGCCGGGGATTCGGCCCCCACGGAAAACGCGGGGGCTCCCCTGCAACTCCAGCCAGGTTTCGCAATGACCGTCTGCGACGGGAATCCGCAATATTTCGACAATGCCCCGCAAACGGTACCGCCATTTACCTTCCCTTATGGGGAGGTTTACGCCCAGGGCTCGGTGATCGACAACAACGCGGGTTACGCCTATTTCGGGACGGACAGCTCGCCGGGTCAGGTGGTCAAGGTGGCTTTTTCGCAGAAGGCGGCCATCAAGGGCACCCAGGCGGTTTTGAGCCAAACCGCGGTTGTGAATGACATTAAATTTTATTCCACTGCGGCTAGCGGGCACGTCCGCTTGGGAATTTACGACAATTCCTCTCCCCCGAACCTGCTTTGGGATTCCGGTGCGATCGTGAATAACACCAGCGGGGGATGGATCACCCAGAATATTTCCTCTGGTATCCCCTCATCCCTGTCGCTGAATCCCGGAACTTACTGGTTATGCTGGCAGGTGGATACAACACTGGACATACCCAGTTACACCCCGGGCGCAGCCGGTACCGGGTTTGTGCAGGACTTCGCATTCGGGGCTTATCCCGGGACCTTGAACACCATGGTCAGCACCTCGGAAAATTGGAGCGAGTACCTGGATTGCGCCGTTTCCGGATCGACCGCGACCATCACCCCAACATTCACCGGGACTTCCACACAGACCCAAACAACCACTCCGACGGCAACATCCACCATTACTTTGACCCCGTCGATCACTTTCACGAACTCATTAACCCCTACCCCAACTGGTACGGACACCCCTACCTTGACACTGACCCCTACCGCCACTATCAGCCTGACGGTTGCAGAAACTCTTACTTCGAGTTCCACCCCAATCAACACCGGCACGCCTACGGCCACTACCACAGTTACCGCCACCGGCACCGCGACTGATACCCCAACCACCACATTTACGCAGACTTTGACAGCTACTCCTTCCATCACTTTTACCGTTACCTACACCCCCTCCTTGACCCCCACGGGAAGCCCTGTTATCCGGATCGCCTGCGTGGGGGACAGCATCACGTATGGGACAGGGGCTCCCGGTTCCCAAAGTTATCCGGCTGACTTGGGGGCATTATTAGGCCCTGGCTACCAGGTCCAGAACGATGGCTATTTCGGGTCTACCCTTTTGAAATTGGGCGATTTGCCCTATTGGAACGGACAGCAGTTTATCGACGCCCAGAATTTCCAACCCAACATCGTGGTGATCTGCCTGGGGACCAACGACACCAAAAGCGGAAACTGGCAGTACGAATCCGACTTCATCCCGGATTACGAGGCCATGATCCAGACCTTCCAGAACCTGGGAAGCCATCCCACGGTTTATCTCTGCCTGCCCCCTTGGGTTTACCAGGACTTCGCGGGGATAACGGAAGCCACGCTCTACAACCAAGAGATCCCCTCCTCCTTCAAATCGCCCAGCAAATGAATGTCTGCGTGATTGATGTTTTCGACGCGACCTTGAACCACCCTGAATGGTACTCCGACGGGGTGCACCTCAACGCCGCGGGCTACAGTGTTTTCGCCAATAAGGTCTATTGCACCCTGAAAGGCCAATGTCCCTGCGGCGTTTCCACCCAGACTTTCACGTCGACTCCAACTACCACACCCACGATTACCCCCACGCCAACCCCCACCTCTACCGCCACTATCACTTCCACTGTTACGGAAACACCCGTCCCGAACAATAACTTGGCTTTTCCCAACCCCTGGGAGGGAAATGTTCCATTGTCTTTCTATCACACGGTTCCAGCCAATACCGACCGAGTCACCGTCAAACTTTTCACCTTGGCATTTCGGAAAGTCTATGAGAATTCTGGCCTTGATACCTCCCAAGGACAGCATCTAGTCCAACTGGATTGGAACAAGGTTGGGAATATCGCGAATGGGCTTTATTATCTGGTAGTGGTGGATGGAAAAAACGGGAAAACAAATATTTCGGTCATGAAACTCTTAATCCGGAGATAAACTTTCAAAAAGGCGGTGAAAGAAATTTTTTTCACCGCCCTTTGAAGCTAACCCTTTTATGCCGGGTTTAACCCGGTTCTTTGGGATGATTATTCCGCGACGATCAAGAGTGCCGAGAAGGCCGGCACATCAATCTTCAGCTCCGCGCCTGACGCCGCGCGGGCACCCGAGTCGAACAACCTCTTCCCCAGGGTCTCCGACAGCGTATAAACGTGATAACTCGTGGATGCGCCCGGCAATGTCACGACGGTCTCCAGGTCGGTGTCGTGGTTCTTGTTGACCAGGATGACATAGGTTTTGGCCTTGTCCTTGGCCGCGAAGGAATAAAGATCCGGATGAGTGCTGGTGCAATTCACGTAATTTCCCCCCACCTTGGAACCCTTGTCGTCGTAGTTGCTGTAGAGCTTCTGTCCGAGGAAGACATAGTTGCCGTCCCAGGCGTTGCCCCAGTCGCAAGCCAGGTCCATGCCCTCCCGCATAAAGATGCCCAGGTTCACTGCCTCCAGCAGGCCGCCGTGATAGTAATGCGAGCTGGAGGGGTAATACTCGGTCATGGCCAGTTTGGTGCCTGGGTAGGTCTTTTCGATGATCTTCTTCATCTTAGGGATCAATCCGGCCCAGGGGTCCCAAAGGTAAGGTTTCAATTCCGGCAGGGCGCACCAGCTGTCAGGACTCTCGAAAGTCGGGTCGTAGAAAATCCTCAAGGCGTCGAACTGCTTGGGGGTCAAGACCGGATCGTAGGCGAAATCTCCCAGCACGTTCACTTTCTCGCCCTTGCCGTTCTTGCCCCAGACCTCAGGGAAGCCGTGGTTATCCACGTAATCAATCAGCCTTTTACCGGCTTTCTTGGAGCGCTTGGCCATCTCGCTGAGGAAATACTCGAACTGGGAAACGTTCCCATGTGCTTTCCGGTCGGTCCATCGCAGATCCTCGGTCTTGAGGCCGGATTCCCCGAGTTGGTAACCTTTCTCGCCTCCGGGCATGTAGTCCCAGGCGGATCCCGCCAACTCCTTCGCGCCCCAGGCCACGAATCCGATGACTTTCGCGTCGGGGTCTGCGGACTTCACCGCCTCAGCGTATTGGGCGTTCAGGTCCACTAGGTCGTCATAACCGATGCCCTTGGGGTTCACATCCCGGTGGTTCCAGCACCACAACCCCGGCTCGTTGTCCATCTGGTAGAACTTGACGCCCCCCTTTGAGGCGGAGCCGAAATTCTTGACGCAGGCCTCCACCCATTCCTTCATGAAAGCCGGGTCCGATTTGACGTAATTGTAGTTGGGGTCGTTGTCCCAGATGAGTTTGTTGCCGGGCAATTGGCCGTTGCCCGCGCCCTGGCCGTCGCTTCCGGTCTGGTTCGGGTATTTGGCAGTGGGGAAGGAGCAGAGTTCAGGGCCGTTTTTCGGGGGAGCCTTGGCTACCCATCCGATGATGGGGATGGTCAGGATGGGGTCGGCACCGCCCTTGTAGGTGTCCTCGATGAATTTGTAATATTGCTTGTCCTTTTCGGGAGCGCCGGGATCCGCCTTGGAGGTGTTGAGGAAGTACCAGTCGGCGCCGCGGTTATCCGCATCCTCTTTCCAGTTGTAATTGGTGGTGGCGTTGCCCCCCCACCGGTTCAAGGTCCCGCCGGCTTTCTTGAGGCTCCCGGGGGCCATGTAATTGAACCCGAAGATATAGGGGGAAATGGCGTGGCCCAGCTCGCCGGAAAGGGTCACTTGGGCCTTCGCGGAGGCAGAGGGGGCCGCGGTGACAGTTACGGTTTGATAGGAAGAATTCTGTTTGCCCGTGGAGGCGGCAACACCCACCACATGGGAGCCTGTGCCTGGAAGGACTGAAAGGGGTAACTTCACCTTCCTTTTAGCGGCGCCTTCCACCCGTCCCGCCGCTTTTCCGTCCACCGTCACCAAATATTTCTCGATGCCCTCGTCGTTGGACTTGTCCCAGACCACCTCCACGCCGCCAGGCACCCTCAGCCAGCCCAGGTTCTCCACTGGAGTGACGAGTTGGGCGTTCGTGAAGTAGATCTTATCCAGATGCACGTAAACCGGTTTGTTGTCCGGGTAGCTTCCGGCCAGGTCGAAACGGAGGGTCTTGACTTGGGAGGCGTCCAGCTTGGCGAGGTCCGGGATCGAGGCGAAGGGAATGACCACCCTGGTCCAGGTCTCGGCGATTTTATGGCCCTCCGCGAAATCGGAAAGTTTCACGGTGCCGGTGGCGGAGGAATCCGTGCTGCCGATCACGGCCAGGTTCATGTCGATATCCGGGTCGTTGGACCTGGCGTAAAGCACAATGTACTTTGCCTGGGAGAGGTCCATGGGAGCCCAGGAGTTATTGAAGGCGATGCCGCCGCCCGCCCAACGCTTACCCCAGAACTGGTCAGTGGCGCTGGTGACGGAAACGAACTCGAAGGACAGGCAGTTGCCGGAGTCCTCCCCGTCGTAAATCACCCATTCGGGATGGTCCCCGATTGTTTTGGGATCGATCTTTTCCTTGCCGACATCGGGGCGCAGGACGAACTTGTGCTGGTCGCCCACGCAAAGGATGCTGACCCCGCCCTTGCCGTCCTTGCCGGAGGCGTCGGCCCAGCAGGGGCCGAAGAAGGCGATGTCCTCATCCGCCCGGACCAGACTGGGCAGGATCATGAGGACGGCTATGAATGAAAAAAGGATTTTACGCATGAAAAGGACTCCTTGGGTTGGGATGAAGCGGCATTATAGCAGGCAAAAGGAGGCCAAACTATAAATGGGAATGCGAGAATGGGTTCGAATGCCGGGAAGTTAAACTGGGTAGCGTAATTGAAATATATGAAACTTATTTCATGTTGTTTCATTGTTTAGAGCAAATAATTCTAGTTAACTAGACAGGTATTTTAAAAGGTAATAGAAGTTATTTAGGAAATTTTTGTCAGGGTAAAACTCAGGTCTTTTATATAAACTACCAATCCTTCTAGATAACTTTTAATGAATTTTAGAGGTTTTATGACACGGAAAAAAGCGGCCACAAAATCAATGGCAAGGGAACGGTTGAGGTTCGATTCCGACTGGCGGTTCCACCTGGGGGATTTGCCGGGTTATCCCTATTCCATTCCCATCAGGAATTGGCGCTACCAGTTAATCGGGGAGGAAGAACCGAAAAATCTTAAAATGGCGGCCCCGGGTTTTCCGGACCGGAACTGGAAGACCATCCGGCCATGGAAGGATGCCTTCGATAAAAAAAAGGGTTTTGCCTGGTACCGGACCCTCCTGCCGGAAATTCCCGGCCCCAACCGGACGCTTCATTTCGTCTCCATCAACAACGACGGCACCATCTATCTTAACGGCCGGGAGCTTCTGCATCACGAGTTGTGGACCGACCCTTTTGATGTTCCATTGGACTCAGCCTGGAAAGAGGGCGGGCCCAACCATTTGGCTGTCCTGGTGAAAAGCTACTGGGGCCACGGCTTTATTGGAGGCGCCGATTTGGAGCTTCCCGTGCCTCCGGCCACCTGGCAAGGGCCGGCTTCCTATCATTTCAAAGACCAAGGATGGAGGAATGTCCACCTGCCCCATGATTTCGTGGTGGAAGGGAAATTCGACCGGAAAACCGACGACCCCGCCCATGGCTATCTCCCCAAGGACATCGGCTGGTACCGGAAGACTTTCGAGGTCCCGGAAGAGGACCGGGGCAGAAGCCTTTGGATTGATTTCGACGGGGTGTTCCGTAACTGCCGGGTCTGGCTGAATGGCCGACTGCTGGGACGCCACCGGAGCGGCTATACCAGCTTCCGGTTCGATATCACGGACGAGGTGATGTATGGCGGAAGGAACGTCCTGGCGGTAAGAGTGGACGCGCGGGGCCATGAGGGCTGGTGGTATGAGGGAGGGGGTATCTACCGGCATGTCTGGCTTAACAAGGCCGATCCCCTGTACGTGGAACCCTGGGGAGTTTACGTGGTTTCGAAACCAAAAGGAACCAAGGCGGATCTTTCCATTCAAACCGCAGTCACCAATAAGGCCCAAGCCGCTTCTTCCTTTCGATTGACCTCGGAAATCATGGACACTAAGGGGAATAAAGTCCTCAAGCTTTACAGCCAGGTAAAAATTCCTCAAGGCGGGCGAAAGGAAATCGTTCAAAAGGGAGACATCGCCAACCCATTTCTTTGGTCTTTGGAAAATCCTTATTTATATAAGTTGGTGACGAAGGTGGAAAGGGACGGCCGTTTGGTGGACAGGGTGGAGACTTCCTTCGGAGTGCGGTCCATCCGCTTCGATAAGGACAAGGGTTTTTTCCTGAATGGAAAACACGTCCTGCTCAAGGGAACCTGCAATCACCAGGACCACGCCGGGGTGGGAGTCGCCTTGCCTGACCGGCTTTTCACCTACCGGCTGGAAAAGCTCAAGGAAATGGGCTCCAATTCCTACCGCTGTTCCCATAATCCGCCTGCCCCGGAACTTCTGGAGGAGTGCGACCGGTTAGGCATGCTCGTCTTGGATGAGAACCGCCGCTTGGGGGACTCGCCGGAAATCCTATCGCAGGTCACCAGCATGGTGCTCCGGGACCGGAACCACCCTTCCATCATCGCCTGGTCCCTCTGCAACGAGGAAGGGAAGCAAGGCAAGGAAGAGGGCAGGAAGATGGGCCTGGCCATGAGGAAAATCCTTCTGAAATTCGACAAGACCCGGCCCATCACCTGCGCCATGAACGGAGGCTGGGGGGAAGGGTTGACACACGTGGTAGACGTACAAGGCTTCAACTACAACATCCTACAATATGATCCCTTCCGGAAAAAATTCCCGCGCATGCCCATGTTCGGAAGCGAGACGGCCAGTACCGTCTCGACCAGGGGGATTTACCAAACTGACCGGAAAAAGGGTTATGTGAGCGCCTACGATGTGAACCATACCGAGTGGTCATCGCCCGCCGAGAACGCTTGGAGGGTAGCGGCTGACCGGTCCCATATGGCCGGTGTTTATATTTGGACGGGATTCGACTACAAGGGCGAACCCACCCCCTATGGCTGGCCCTGCATCAACTCCCATTTCGGGATAATTGATATATGCGGTTTTCCCAAGGATAACTTCCATTATTACCGGGCCTGGTGGGGGGACAAACCCGTCTTGCACCTGTTCCCCCATTGGAATTGGAAGGGTATGGAAGGGAATCAAATTGACGTCTGGTGCCACACGAACCACGACCAAGTGGAACTTTTCCTCAACGGCAAATCCAAGGGAATCAAGGAAATGTCTCGAAACGGGCACTTGGAATGGAAGGTCTGGTACGAGCCAGGGATATTAACCGCGAAAGCATACCGGAAAGGGATATTTGCCGAGGAAACAAGGGTGGAAACCACCGGTCCCGCGGCAGCCATTAGGCTGACCCCCTATTGCAAAGAACTCATGGCGGATGGGGAAGATGTAACGCCGGTGACGGTCGAAATCCTCGACGCGAAGGGGCGATTGGTCCCGACGGCTGACAACGAGGTTCATTTCCAGGTGCGGGGGCAAGGCCGGATCGCGGGGGTCGGCAACGGAGACCCTTCCAGCCACGAGCCTGACAAATCCAATAAGAGGAAGGCCTTCAACGGTCTCTGCGCGGTTTATATGGGGGCTGGGGAAAAGCCGGGGAAGATTACCCTTGCCGCAAAGGCGAAAGGGCTAAAGTCGGCCAAAATGGAATTTAGTTCTAATAAGAATTAGAGATCGTTAAGCGGTGTCCGGAGATAAAAAAAGCTTCGCCTTTTTAAGGCGAGGCTTTTTTGTAAATTCTTAGTAAAGTTCCACGTTATCCAAGAATTCGGTACTAGTATTCCAGGAGGTTGAACCACCCCCGGATTGGAATTGTACTCCGAATACTTGGACCCCGGTGGCATCGTAACCATTGGGAAGCGGTAAGTTCAACTGAACCCAAGTATTAGCCGTTCCTAAATCGGTGTAAGTTCCTTGAGTCCAGCCGCCGCTACCATTAACGAAAAGCAGGGCTCCCGCGTTATTCGAGATAACGGGGTTGCTGTTGACCCAAGCCCGGAAGCCCACCAGATTTAAGCTTGTCCAGCTGGTATTTGACGCATAAGTATACAGTATTTCTTCGCTTTGCCCCGCCTGGTTCCATTGCACAGTAACGCCTATGCAACCATCTGTGCCCCCATAACCCGGTGTTTCATAGATTAAATTTGAAAGAGTCACTGGGTTTGCAGTAGCGGGAGATCCAAAACCCGGAATGGAAGACCAACCCGAAAGATTATTCGTTAAAAAATAAAAAGAGTTGGCTGTTGAAGGAGTGGCGGTCGATGTGAAAGTTGGGGTGGGTCCGGCTGGAATTGTAATGGTAATGTCATCCACGTAGAAATTGCCGGAAGCGCCAACGGGAATGTTGTACAACTGCAAATAAAGTCCCATGACGGAAGCGGGCTGGGAAGCTCCGCTACACCCTGCCGCGGATGGCAACAAAGTGACAGGGAACCAGGAACCAGTGCCTGGGCCTCCTTTCCAAGCGTTATCCCATCCACAACCGGGATTGGTATCAGCCGGTTGGATGGCCCCGCAACCTGCTAATGTAGTATCCAAGTAGCAATTAAAAACAATGGTTGCTCCACCGAAATTCTGGGCCGATGCGTAATTGAGAACCAAGTTAATGCTTTGGGTCGATGCGGTGGTATTGTTGATGGTCACGGCGAAAGAACTGTTTCCGCCATGGTGTTGCGCCGTAGAAAGTCCGTAACCGAGAATGATGCTTGCCGGCCCGCCGTTTGCTGTCACAACCGACCAACAATCAGTGGAGGATTCGAAAGTATAGGTGGCTTGGAAATTGACCCCCGCGCAAGATGGGGTACTCGTGATGGTAGGTGTAAGGGTGATGGTAGGCGTAAGGGTAATCGTCGGAGTCAGCGTATTAGTCGGGGTTTGCGTAGGCGTGGGTGTGTCGGTGAAAGTGTTGGTGGGCACGCCAGTCGGCCAAGGGGTCGGACTGTTCGTGGGTGTTGGTGTTGAGGTCGGTGTCTGGGTATTGGTCTGTGTTATTGTGGGGGTCCTGGTGGGCGAAGTTGTAACTGTAGGAGTAAAAGTTTTTGTCGCGGGCAAAGTCGGAGAAACCACTTGGTGGCATCCTTCGGAGGAGATCCAAACCCCTAGTAAAAACAAGAATAAAACCGGTACCATCAAAGTCAATTGCTTCATCTTTACTCCTCCTTCGGATTCATCCATTTAGAATATAAATTATACACCTACTCATATTTAATTAAGTCTATCCCATCTCATAATTCATGGTTTCTCAGGGTTGAATTGAAGTACTGTAATGGAATAAGCAGGGAAATCGCAATTAAAACCATTGGTTCCGCCATGCAGATTAAACGATTTTGGCGGTTCATCGGGGTCGGCATGGTAAGGCAAGACTTCAGTTTCCCAAATATAGTTGGTTTTATTAAAACTCCAGCCCTTGGCTTTGGGGTTGGGTTTGAAATTTTTCAGGTTGATCGAGGATTTAAAGGCCGTGTCCTGGCTCTTGTTTATCACTAAAAGGCTTAGGGTGCCGTCCGGCCTGTAATCAGCGTAAGTCGCCAAAAAGGGTTCGGAACTTTGGGCGTCCACCATTTGATGGATCTGGTCATCACCCGGCTTGGACCAATCATTGGTCATCATCTTCATGGTCCAGTAATCGGCGCGCTCCTGGTATTGGTATGGGCCCTCCTCCGCCTGCAAGTATCCATGGTCACCGCCTTTAGGATCCTTTATCGCGCTCCCACCGTTCAAGGTGTCCCAAAGGGTGGCATAGCCCCGGCTTCCAAAGTGACGGATGAATTCCACCAGATACTGGGCTAGCCACAGACCATTTTCCAAGTGAACCGAAATGTCCCCGGGCGTGACATGATCCGAGGTGTTGAACTCACTGATCCAAACAGGGACATTCGCCAGGGAAGGATAGGCCGCGAGTTGCTTTTGGATGGATTTTTCCAGGTCATCCATTCCCGATTTCGGGGAATTCAGCAAATCCCGTACCGACTGTCCCCAATTGGGATATTGGTGGATCGAGAAGCATTCGAGATATTTTTCTTTTTTATCTTTCGCCAGGCGATCCACGAAATCCTGAAGACATAAATTACCGTCATAAAGTTCCGAGGAGTCTGTGGCGCCGGTCTGGGCCACCAGGGTGATGGTGGGGTCCTCAGCCTTCATGGCCTCATAAAACTCGATATACCGCCTGGCGTAATCCTGGATGTTGACTGGCCCTCCGGCCTCCCAATGCCCACCCATCTCATTTCCGATTTCCCAATACTTGATGCCGTAATGTTTCACGCGGTTGGCGTAGTGGACCCAGGACGCGGCTTCTTGGGGAGTGCCTGTACCGAAATTCACGATGATCAGGGGTATTCCTTTAGGGGTGAGGGAATTCATGAAATCCATGTATTCCTCGAACCCAAAGATTTTTCGGGGACTGCGTTCAGAGGCGGGGTGAGTGCTGGAGGCGATGGCCCCGTCTTTAGCAATAGAAAGATCCGATCCGGAGGAAAATGCCTTAACCTCAGCCACGGAATAAGCGCCTGTTTTTCCCGCGGAGCTTTCAGTCATTAAAATCCTTAAATATTGGGTTGTAACCGGTTCAAAGGTCACGTCCTGGGCGCCTTTGTTTCCAATCGTGTCCAATGCGGTGGTATCTAGCCAGGCGTTCTTCTCGGCGCCATAAGGCATCCATTGCCGGCCTTCCTTGGGATCCCAATATTGGATGGTGAACTTTTTAGCGTAAGGCCAGTCCTTGTTGGCTACGTCGCCCCAGGACAGAGTCACCGCGTCCACGGATTTTTTCTCCCCGAGGTCCAGGATCAAGCATTGGGCTTGGGGAAAGTCGGTATCCGGGTTGGAACGCCAAGCGGTGGATTTGTCCCCATCAATGGCTTTGCGTGAGCAATAGGTGGAGCCATCCTCTGGCTCGATAAAGCTTGGGGAGTATTCCTTGTTGTCCGGTACCCAGCAGCCTTCCTTGTTGAAGGAACCTGTTCCGTTCCAATGGAAAATATCCCCCCAAGAGCCGCCGGGATAACGAAGGAGAAAGTTGCCGGCCGCTTGGATCTTGTCCTTGACCGGCACAGGGCTGGCCCAGCCGTTGGTGTTGTTCCCGAAAATACTGATGGGGCGGAAACTGTTGAGGGTCACGGAGGAGTCAACGTTGATTGAAACAACCGGAGTCTGAGCACTCAAATAGGAAGGGCCCATGAAGAGAAGAAGGAGGAGGAACAACTTGATCATCCTTTTCATAAACCAGCTCCTTTATGTGAGATTTGAAAAAAGTTGTCGAATAGGGGCGAAACGGGCATTAGTTTACCTTTACCCGGGATGGCGTCCAATGTTTACTTCGTTGAATTTTCAGTCTGGAAAAATTTTGTCCCGGTTCGTTTACCTTGAACCGTGAAGCAAGAGCCCGATTCTTTAGGTCAAAACGGTTTAGTGATGAAAATCATCTTTATCCATTTGAAACTTCATTAAACTCATTTCAGCGAGTTTCAACAAAGAAAATCATTTCGGCTTCTCGTCGCTTTTTAGTAGAATAAGCCCGCCTCGCCTAAGGATGCTTTCCAGGCTGATGCCTATCCGGGCCATTCGTTCAAAAAAGGTGGCTATGACCAAGTTGAAATATTCCATCCTCTTTCCTTGCTTCCTCGTGTTTGGTTTACTGGCAGGATGCGGGGCGGTCCTGGTGAACGAAGGTTCGAAGAACGAGCCCCTGACGGATGGATTGGTCAACCCCGAGAACTCCCAGCCCAAAGTGGTCGTGGCTCCCGAACAAAAAATCATCGGGAATTTTGAGGATGGTTCGGTTCATATGAACCCCAAACTCTACGGCTCCACGAACGGGGCCTGGAGCACAAATACTTACGGCGGAAACACCATCAACGAGGTTTTCGTGACGGCGGGCGGAGCCAATGGCACCAAGATGGCCGCCCATGTTTTCGGCAAGCTGGTGAATAAGGGGGATAATACCTATCCCGCTTTCCTTTTGGACGGCAAATTAAAACCAACCGGTTATTACGATGCCAGTCCCTTTAAAGGAATCCAGTTCTATTATAAGTATCCCGCGGGGGATCAGGCTCCCTCCAGACGGTTCGCCATTTCCATCGCGCCCATCATGCCCTCTTCAGCTGGAGGAACTTGCTTGGACGGTTGTTACAATAATTTCGGTTATGACCTTGCCTCCAAAGGGGAATGGACCTTGGTGACATTGCCTTTCGCGAACCTCACCCGGCAGCCCGGATGGGGCAACACCATCACGCCCCCCGAATTCACAGAGCACCTGAAGGAAATTTTGGGTATTGAATGGACCCATAACGCGGGCAACACCGCGGGAAGTTACAACATCGATTACTGGGTGGATGAAGTCGAGTTTTTTTGATAAATGTTAATGAGGGCTTGAAACCGGTTTAACTTTTTGACCCGAGGCTATTTTGAATCGACGATTAAAAAAATCATTTAAGGGTATTTTTTTCTTATCCCTTCTATGTACAACGACACTAGCGACAAGCCTTTGGGCCAATCCTTCGGATAATGTGACCTCCGACCAGCCCCTTTACCAGCGGGTAAAAGCGTTGGAAGCCTACGGCCTTTTGGACCCCCAAGACCAAGCTGTTCTCGACCAGGGCCGGGTAGTGACGAAACTGGAGCTTGGTTTCTTCACTGAAAAGGCCAAGGCTAATTACCAAACTTCCAAAGAGTTGCAAGTCGCATTGGCGCCCCAAGCCGCGTCTACTACCGACTTAACCGCAAATCCGGCTCCAGCGGCGGCAGTAACGGTGGCAACACCGGCTCAGAACCAAGATTTTGTGCAAGGGTTCTCCCTTTATCAGCAAAAGCAGTACGCGCAAGCCATTCCCAAATTCCAGGCTGTCATCCAGCAAAACCCCAATATCGCGATGGCCTACTATTACCTGGGTTATTGCCAGGTCATGGCGGGAAAAACAAAGGAAGGCGCGGTAGCTTTGACCCAGTTCATCCAGAAACAACCCAATCCCTCCATTCGGGATTACCTCACGCGAGTGAAGGCCAGGCTGACGCAGGCGGAACAGCAATGGGTTGACGCGCAAGTGGGCTCCGCCTCGATACCGGCTCAGCCCGCCAACACCGATATTGAGACTGAAATTAACGCGCTTCTCAAGATCCTCGACGAGGAGTCGGATTATCTTCGGACGCGGATGGCCCTGCTGGATTACCGCCTTCAGGACCAGGAAAAAGAATTGGAAACCCTCCAATCAACACAGGACGACATCAACTCCATTTTTCGCAAGTCCAACAAATCCTCGACTTCCCCCCATTTCATTTATGAGGCCGACGTCAAGGCGGAGAACTTTCATCTGTCAGGAATTACTATCGTCAGCGCCACCGCGGTGGCGAATGATTTCACTTTAGGCGTTTGGAGTGATTTAGGAGGGAAGGGTTCTTATACCGTTAATTTACAAAGCACCCTTCAGTCCTCAAACGCTACCTCAGCCCCGGCCTCCCTGTATATCAGCGCCCCTTCCTTGAACTATAACCTGGATGGGATGTTGGGCCATTGGAGCAGTACCATTGCCGTGGAATCCTACACTTGGGACACTGACTACGGGGACTTCACGAGGGGCGGCGCGGCGAATGCCCTGCGTTTCGAGGATCCTTTTGACGTGAAAAGATATTCCGGGGATAAGAACCAGAAAACCTGGGATGACTATATGACCAATTTGGGATACGTGCCCAGTTCCACTTCCTGGATCACCCAAAACCAAACCACGAAGGTTTTCGACGGTCTTTACATGGTCGGGACGAGCCTTCCCTTGGTGAGCAAAGACGCGAAAATGAACATGCTCTTCGGGAGAGTGGATGGTGATACCCACCAATGGGAGGAGGGGATTAAGTACGCCCAACCTTGGGCCAATGGGTTTTTACTTTCTTCCCTTTCGGCGTTGTGGGTGAACGATAACGGGCTTTCCGCCCCCTTGACGCAAGGGAACATGGATATGAAATCTTACGCGGCGGATTTGGGATTTGACCTGAAACCAGCGTTTTTGGATATCGAGGGCGGTTATACCCATCTTTATACCGGTGTTTATAACGATGGAGGGCCGGTCAGCTTTCATTCCGGGAATATCGCACTGGCGCAAACTTTAAGCGCGCCGGCGGGCCAAGCAGCCCTCAGCCTTTATCCCCTCACGCTTTATTACACGGCCATTAGCGAGCAGTACTCAAACTTCCAGAGTAAAGTTCTCCTGACGGGGATCCAATTTTGGAAATTCGGTTTCCCGGCCAATACCAATAACAATAATCCCGTCATGAACGACCAGTTTGGATTTGTGGGCATGGCGGATGACTTGATCAGTGACCGCTATGGATGGCGGGCCACATTGGGTTGGAAGGGCCGCCAGGAAAGCTGGACCAAATCCCTGCCAAGCTTCCTGGACGATTTGATCATCAATATGGATGTGGCCCGGAAAACCGAGTACCAAGCCGTGTCCGATGAAATGGGATATAAATCCGTTGAGGCCTACAACCTGATATCGGTTTTTTATCCTGAAAGCACTGGTATTTTCGGCAGTAACGTTTGGGATGGATACCAAGGGATGCATCCTGCGGGAGCAGCCTATGTAAGTAATATCGAGTCTTCTCGGGGCGACGGCAATACTTTCAATCCCGATGTTATCCGTTTTGGTCCTCCCATCGCGGAGCGTGTGCCTTTGATCCTAAATTACATTCCAGGCTCACAGTCGGTTACTTCTCCTGATAACGGCGTGACTTTTACTTCCCTAGACCATATAAAAACCTTTAACTACGCCACGGTTACCGCGAAATTGCAGCTCAATAAAATGCTCGGCTTGAATACCCCTTTCTACGCGGGTTTATTTTTCACTGACAATGAGGTATCGGGTGACACGAACAATCCAACCCTTGCGAACGTAGCCGACCCCAACCGTCCGGGACAGACCTTGGCCCATATCCCGTGTCTATTCGACCAGACCGTTTACGACGCGGCTTTCATGTACGGCATTTTTAAATGGGTCAACCTCCTGGCAGACTATGGATTGGAGCAGTGGAAATCTAATTACACCATTCCCAAAGTGGACTACCGGACGGATTCTCTCGGGGCCGGTATGGCCTATGATTTTCCTTGGGGCGGCGGAAAATTAGAAATGCGGTATAAGCATGTGACATTCCGCGATCTTTACGTTTCGGCCAACAGCTACCAGGCCGACCAGGTCTATTCGATGTTTATTTTCTCGTTTTAGGAATTGACACAAGGGGCAAAGATAAAAGTGTTAAAAGAAAAAATTAAAAACTTGATCGGTGTGAAGCAAGTTCTTCTTTACACTATTGTTTTTCTGTCTTGCCCTGTGCTACCAGCCCTTGCCGTTCATGGGGCGCTGACGACCTCAGACAGGGATGGATGGGTTAATTCTGCCATTCAGGAAATAGTAGATGCTGGTTTGGTCCCGCAACCGGTGAAACCAGTTAACCAAATGACCAATTTGGAAGTGGCCCAGATGACCAGTTTGGCTGTTCGGTCCTGGACATCTCAAGACCAAGAGTTGGTAACTTCGGGCGGTTCTAATTTAAAAACTTCCCCCGGCCTCCCGGATCGAAACCTTCAAAAACTGGTGGATGAGTTCAAGCCCGAATTGGAAGTCATGGATTTGGATGTGGTTCGTTTGGACGACAGGTTTTACGACATCCGGCACCGCAATGAAAAATTCTCGATCCTCCAGCAGGAATACCTCAAACAAACCGGGACCAACCTGACTGGTTACGCGAGGGCTTATTTCAACACTTTCCGCGGTTTTGGAACCAACGCGGTTTATGGCCCCATGGATTACAACGATATCCTGTTCGGGGATATACGATTGAAAAGCATTCCGGTTCCATTTGTTCTGTTTAACGCGGATTTGCGTCTCACCCGCACCGTCGGAATGATTTACGGGGAACCTATCAACCCTAACTGCACCTTGAGGTGGATTTCCCTCAATAACACCAACGATGTGGCGAACCTCACGGTGGGCGATTTCTACAGAAGCTATACTCCCTTAACCTTTTGGAACAACGAAATTCCCGTCTACACCATGATCGAGCCGACTTCTTTTAATAGGGCTCGAAAAGATATTGAGGAATTAGTTTATATGGACCATGGACCTGACTGGCACATGAGGGGTTTTGAGGGGGCTTCCGACCAAGTGGTTTCCAACAGCGAGGTTTTCAGTTCCTTCCATCTCCAGGCAATGGGCGGAATTGTTACGCCGGAATCCCAATACATTTTCGCCAACGATTACGCTGGCAGTGAGGCTTCTATCGATCTCTTCAAGAACCAGTTAGAATTTAAGGGGAGCGGGCTTTTGCTTTGGGCGGATTCCAATTCCGCAGACTATTATCCAGGTATTACCCCGCCTAACCGGCAATACCAGGTGGGCAGCCTTTCGGCCCGCGCAAATGTTCCTCTTGATAACTCAGTCAGCGTTTCGGCTTCCGGTGAGTACGCTTCCAGCCAATACCAGAACGATACCATCAACCCCCAGGACACCCTCAAGGATTGGGCGGTGTTGACCCAAGGTTCTATTAATGTCGAGGGAATCCAGTTATCGGCCAAATATCTCAGTAATGGTCCTTATTTCTACTCTCCGGGGGCTCAAACCAACCGATTTTCGCCGGATTTGGCAGGCAGTGGTTTCAACCTTTTGGATGACGGGCTTAATGATTACCTGTCTGGGTTTGCCTTCCAAGGGATCAACCAACAGATATTCGAACCCTATGACCGAATGAGTGAGAACATCCTGCCTTACGGGGACGCGACCCCTAACCGGGAAGGCGCGGTCCTTGGATTCACTGCCGACATTGGAAAAGGAGGATGGCTGAAACCCCAGGCGTCCTACATATTGAAAATGAAGGAACTCCAGCCAAATTATGTCTTGACGGGCAATGGAAATGAGGTACTTCCGGCGGACTCCGGCCAACCCGTGACTAATACCAGGAATTTTGAAGGGTACGAAGGGGCATTGACTGCGAACCTGGCAAAGGCCCTAGAGGGGGCGCCCAAGACCTGCGCGTTATCAGGTGATTACAAACACCAAGCCACCGACGGTGGGACCGGGTTAGGCCCTTTTACCGTTGATACCCTTATCGTCTGCGCGGACATCGGCCCCTTCCCCCAGGTCCCTCTATTTGAAGGCTTGATTCTCTCGGCGGCCTACGAACAGGCCGAGTCCAGCGGTTACGAATATACCTTGAACAACTCGGCGTTTGCCCAATCGTCGGATTACCCGACTTTGGCTGAATATTATTCCTATTTCAATACGCTACCGGCCAACGCTTTATACAATCTCCAACTCCTGGATTTCACGAAAACTTCCTGGGCTTTTGGGTTCAAATGCCCCGTGAGCCGCACATTTGAGATTCATGGGGACTGCTTCATCAATACATATTCCTGGAGCAATGTACCGAGCTTTGACAGGCGTGAGCAAATATGGAAGGTGACTTGTGAAACATCCTTCTGATGAAAAATACTCTAATCAGGAGACTTCGCGAATCGTGGTAAGAAAAAACAAATATTTCCGATTTGCCCAAATGGGGCCATTTTTTTGCTCGTTCATTTTATTTTTATGCATGCCGTTGTTTGCGCTTGGAATTCCCTCAAGTAATCTTTTTGGCGTTGTATCAGTTGGGGATCCCACCTATACAGAATTGAAACAATTGGCCCAAGCAGGTTGGCTTTCCAACAAGGATGTTACTCCATCCAGTTTGACCCGCTTCGATGTGGTCCAGTTAATCCAAAAGGCGGAGAAAACCTCCAGTGCAATCATATTGGCTCAGGCGGCGGTGACTCCAAGTGCCTCCGATCAGGAAGACATGCTGCTTCCGACGCAAGAGACTGAGGCGGCTCCGGCGTCCAACACAGGACCAGTTGCTTCAACGCCGGCCGAACGGGAGCAAGCCCGCCTGAAAGCCGCCAAAGCCCTTCATAGCCTAGAAGAAGCATACAGTTATGAGCTTCAGGAATTGAAAGACAAGTTGAAGGCTCTCAAGACTAAAACTGCCGACTTTGAATCCGAGCAGTATGATTTGAGGAAGAAGCTTAAGGGAATTTCCCAATATCCAACCATCGCGGTGCATGGTTATGGACTGGGGCTTGGATTTACACAACAATCTTCCGGCGATGATGTTGGATTGATGGGCGCGAGGAATACTTATGGTTTTTTAGATTTACAACCCGAGGGTACAATCTCCAAAGAAGTGCGCTGGAATGTTATTTTTAGAATTGGTTCAAATTTTTTACCGTCTAATTCTGATTTTTCATTCAGTGTCCGTCGTATATCCCTAGATTTTAATCCTTCCTGGCTCTCAGCTACCTTAGGTGATTTTGACGAGGCTTACACTCCTTTCACCTTGTGGAACCGCAACACGTTGGATTTAAAATACATGCCCGAAATGTGGGCCAGGTGGGACTCCCGCGAGAAGTACGAGAGTTTTTTCAACAACGAGCCTTATTGGCCTTTCCGTGGTTTGAGACTAGGGGAATCCTTGATGTGGCCTGATTCGGATCTGTTGGAATTACTGAAGGTTTCAACTTTCATACATATGATTCGAAATGGGTTTAGTGACAACGGGGGCTGGTATTACGGCCCCAACCAATACACGGATTGGATTTTCGGCGGATCAGCAGGTTTGAAGACCCCTCAATGGATGTTGGGTTCCAATACCCTCCAACTGAGTCTGGATACCTTCGGTCTCATCCTGGACGAACCGTTGGATACCGAGCAACCTGGTTCCCCGTACGATCCGATGAATCCATTGACTTGGGCCCATCAATATCTGACCGGAAGTGTAAGGCCTGATGTAAAGGTAGGGCTGGGGGATGAGTGCTACGTTGGCGGAATGGCTGAATACGCTTATTCCCGTTACCAGGACGACAAGAGAGATCCGAACCGCATGATCGGGGATTTTGCGGTCATGGCAGGGCCTTATCTGCAATTCGCTAATTCTAAGGTTTCGTTAAATTATTTGAATGTTGGGCCTTATTATTATTCGCCCCTGGCTCAAACTCGCCAAGATGCGGCCAACTCTGGCTCAAGTTTTATTACTTCTCCTGATCTTTATGATCCGGTTCTAAGGAGCCAGTATTTCCTATCGAATGTACCACGGCCTGGAGCCATTTTCGGGTATTACGATCGCACCCAGGACAATACTTTCCCTTATGGATTGGCTACTCCGAATCGGGAAGGGTTCGGGTTGGATATTGATCTGAAAACTTTAAATAAGGATTCACTGAAAATTAAGGGGTCTGCCTATTTGGTCAAAGAAATGACCGGCAATATGGTGATCAATACCACAGGAACTGGTTATGCTCCGGTGGACGGCTGGTATAACACGAACCAAGTGTTGACTCGTAATTTCACATACATCAACGTGGGCCCCTCCTTCAACCTGGGCCCTTATTTGGGTTGGGATCGGGATTTGGAATTGGGAACCAACGTCCGATACGAGCGGACCACCAGCGATTTGGGCTCTCTCGATAGTACTTGGATCATCGGGGGAATCCGAGTGGATCTACTGCCAGTATGGGAAATTTCGGCGGCTTTCAGCCAACAGACCGCCAAGGGGATCGAGGAAGGTTTGGGTGGCACGCTTTGGGTCCGGTATTCCTATTTGTATGATAATGCGGACCTAACCCTTTACTCGCCTGTCCAATTGGACGGGAAAATTCAAAGCTGGAGATTTTCTAATGTTTTCAAGGTCAACCGGAATTCCAATATCTTCATTGATTATGATTGGACTTCTGGAAATATGATGCCAACAAACCCTGTCCAGGGGACGTTGGTGAACCAATTCATTGAGTTGAGTTACGAAGTTCGGTTTTAAAACGACCGGCACTGGAAAAGGGGTTCCGTTTTTTTATCGGAATCCAAAGATGAGGATGAAACGATGAGAATAAAATTAATCTGGAAATTGGGGTTGATTGTTTTGGGTTTTCTCCCGTTAATCGTGCTATTCCAGGGATGCACTACTCAGGTTCCATCTTTAACAGAAATGAAAACAAAACCTCCCTGTGCCCCTTTTCTATTTCATGGATTTGAGAGCAATTCGGAATTCTCGAACATAACCGGCAGTACCGATACAAAAACCCTTTCCCCATTACATGTTGCCCAAGGCCAGTGGTCCCTGGACCTGGATATAACCAATCCGCTTCCCGCTAGTTCAGGACCTGGTCCTAATAATTGGAACGACCAGTTTTACATTGAAGCATTTTCCTCACCACAGAATTGGAATAATTACAGCCAGCTGATCGCCGATATTTATATTGACCCAACAGTTCTAGCTGGAGCCTCATACAGCCAATTGATGCTTTTGGCCGACAGTCCCGTCACCTTTTACCAACCCATTTGTTCCAGTCAACCCGCAATTACCAGCGGACAACAGTCTGTGACTTGGGGCATCAATCTTGGGGCTGGAGGAATTCTGAAGGCCGCGAATGGGGTCGTTTCCAGTACCTACCTAACAAAGCTTTACCTCATCATCAACGCCAATACAACCAAGGGAACAGGCAATGTCTATCTCGATAATCTCAGACTTGTTTACACCGCTTGCCCTTAACTTCTTATCTGATATTTATTTTGAACAGCTTCTCTTCTTTCCCGTAAATAATTCCGAGATCATTAAATCTTACGAGCCCTTTTATTCATATCCGGTATAAATCGAGGTTTATTTAATTTAAATAGTTAAGGTTCCTTGCCTTAGAATACCGCCATGGGAAAAGCTGAGAACTTGACTGCGAGGAAAAAGGGATTATTGGGCCTGAGTGTAGTATGGGCGGGAATAGTCTTTTTCTATTATTTCTCTTGGTCATCCATAACCGATTTCGCCTTCCTCAAGACTCTCCTCGCGGACTTGAAATCAGCCACTTATTTTCGCTTTCAATCCAACAGTCTGTATTTTCTAAAGACCTTTCTTTTGTCCCTGAATATCTGGCTGACGATTGTGATTTGGGGAAGGCGTTTTAGAAAGTGGCTGGGTTTATCCACTGGGAATAGGGCTTTAAAAATCTCCATGGATTTCGCACTGGGAGTGGGGGGAGCTAACAGCATTTGGCTCGGACTGGGTTTATCTGGCCTTTGGTACCAACCCTTGGTTTCCCTTATTGCCATTTTCGCTTGGGGCATAGCGCTTATTGAGTTTTTATTCATTCTTATGAAGCGTCCTGCCTTTCGATTCGAGTTGCCAGAAGAACTCTCCTTGCGGTTGCTGTTTCTTCTCGGAATTACTTTGGGAATATTTTCTTTGGCCCAAGGCGCTGTCCCTGAAGTTTATTACGACAGTTTGGCTTATCACCTATCCACATTGAGTTATTGGATTTTTCACCATGGAATTATAGATTTTCCCACCAACCTTTATTCCTATTACCCGTTCGGCGGGGAACTATATTTTCTCAACGGTCTTTTCTTCCAGGGAGCCGAGGCTGCCAAAACGCTGAACGCTTTGGCCGCCGGAACCCTTCTCCTAGCCGCGTCGGGTTGGGTGGCGGAAATGGCCGGGACGACTTATGGTTTCCTTGTTTTCGGAATGGTCTCAGCTTTTCCACTAGTATCATCAACCGTTTGGACGACTCAAGTCGACATCTTATTGTGTCTTTATCTTGTCCTGTTTTTTTACGGACTAACGCGCTGGACCAAGGGAGAAACGAATTGGGTTTATGCAGCCGCCATTCTTGGCGGGACCGCTTTGACCATCAAATACACTGCAGTCATTGGAATTTTCATTGGACTCGTTGTTTTAAGTTCATCTTTTAAAGGCCATGGTAAGACAAACTCCGCCAGGGGCTGGATCTGGTTTGTTCTGCTGATAGCCGGGGTTCTATCCCCGTGGGCGATAAAAAATTATTTTTTTACCGGGGATCCCTTTTATCCCTATTTATCCGCCTTGTTCGAAGGAAAAAGCCTTCCCTTGGAAAATCTCAAAGGCTTGATGGGGGATCACGCGGCGGTTTGGGGATCAGGGGAATCACCGGTCAGATGGTTCCAATTGATCTTTATCAGGGATTTGACCCAATCCATCGCGCCGATGCTTTTTTCATTCCTGCCTTTTTTATTCTTCCGCTTCTCCTTTTCCAAATCCGCCAAGAAAATCGCGTTATTGAGTGTTCTTTATCTGATTGCGAGTTTCGGTGTATCGCATCAATTGAGGCTGGCGATGCCGGCGATTCTATTAAGCCTCATAGCCATGGTTTGCGTTTTGTCCGATATCAAGGTGAAATCCATTATTCGGGCTTGGGCCACCATGTCTCTTTTATTCGGTTTGATTGGTTTTCTTTCCCTTTGCCGGTTAAGCACGGTTTATTACCAAAGCCAGAAAGTCTGGTTCGGAGCGGAACTCCATTCCGAGTATCTTGCCCAATCCGATCTTACCAACACCTATTACGATTTAACTGAGGCCTGCGCCCAAATACTTCCGGCTGATGCCCGAATCCTGGTTGCGGGGGACAGCCGTGGACTTTATTACCGACAGCCTTTCCTCACTAATAGCGCATTCGACGAGCAAATGTTGGCTTCCCTCGCGAAAAAGGCCAAGAACGGCGATGAGATTTTTCGAGGGCTAAAAAAATTAGGCGTGGATGCCCTGGCCGTTTCAGGACGGGAAGGCATCCGTCTATCCCGGGACTACCCCTATGTCTATTCTTTAAACACAGAGGAATGGGGACGGCTGGATGATTTCATCCAGCGATATTGCGATTTATGTTATATGCGGGGAAGCAACGGTGTTTACCGCTTGCGGCCTGTCTCGGAAATAAGGAATATTCGGATTACCGACCTTTTATTGCTTTTCAGAAAGGCTGAAATTTAATTCTTTTCACCTGAATGACTAGCTGTTTTCTCGATTATTATATAGACGGTTTTATCCTTTTACATGAAAGAGAGGACAACTATGGCTGAACCCTTAGTGGCGATTCTTCTCGCGGCGGGAGAGGGTACCCGCATGAACTCCAAGATTCCGAAGGTGTTACATGAAATCGCTGGCCAACCCATGGTTGAATACGCCCTCCAAAACGCCATGTCGGCGGGAGCCTCCCGCGTTTACGCGGTGGTGGACTCGAAAACTGGCGAAATTGCCCGTTACTTGGGAAAAAGGGTTGTGCCCATCGTCCAGAAGAAAAAGCTCGGCACGGGACATGCCGTCCAACAAGCCCTTCCTTTCCTGAAATCCCTCCATGGAAATGTTCTCGTGCTTTGCGCCGACGCCTGCCTGGTGCGCTCCCAGACGGTCCAGGCCTTGCGGCAGTTCCATCGGCTTCAAAACGGGGCCCTGACCCTCCTGACCGCCCGGGTGGAGGACCCCTGCGGTTATGGGCGTATATTGCGGGGGAGCGAAGGCCAGGTGGAAAGAATCGTCGAGGAAAGGGAGGCCACCGAGAAGGAAAGAAGAATCAACGAGATCAACGCGGGTGTCTACCTCTTCAAGGCAAAAGCCCTGACAACCGTATTAAAGCAATTGAAGCCAAACAATGTGAAGGGGGAGTATTACCTCACCGACACCATCCATCTGGTTTTGGCAGGAGGGGAGAGGGTCGACGCGCTTATGGTGCCGGACCGGTCCGAAGTGCTGGGGGTCAACGACCGGTTTCAACTAGCCAGGGCCCACCGGACCCTGAACCTGCGGAGGATTGAGGAGCATCAGGGAAATGGGGTGACGATCCTGGACGGTTCCACTGTGGAAATCGGGCCCAGGGTGATTATTGGCCGTGATACGGTTATAGGTGGGAACGTAAAACTCTCGGGTGAGACCGTTCTAGGTGAAGACTGCCTGTTAGAGCCGGGAAGCTTCGTGGATTCCTCAGTTCTGGGCCGGGGCGTCACCGTAAAAGCCTCCCGCATTGTCGAGAGCCATCTGGGGGACCATTGCGACGCCGGGCCTTTCGCGCACATCCGTGGAGGAAGCCGACTGGGCGCGAAGGTTCACGTGGGAACCAACACCGAGTTGAAAAACGCCCGTATCGGGAATGGAAGCAAGGTGGGCCACTTCTCCTATGTGGGCGACGCCGTTTTGGGTAAGGATGTGAACGTGGGAGCAGGCTGTGTTTTCGCCAATTTCGACGGGAAGAAAAAACATGAAACCCGGGTCGGGGATGGGGCGTTCCTTGGAAGCAATTCAACCCTTGTGGCCCCGGTCAGGATCGGACCCAAGTCGGTGGTTGGAGCCGGGGCGGTGGTGACCCGGGATGTTCCGGCTCGAACGACTGTCGTGGGTGTTCCAGCCAAACTGGTCAAGAAGCATTAAACCGCTCGGAATTACCCTTGGTTCAAAGAGAATTTGACTTAACTCGCGATTTAGTTTTTCTTGGTGCCTTGGTGTCTTGGTGGTAAAATCCGGTTTTCTATTTTTACTCATTTAGGAGCGATCATGAGTCCGCGGGACGAGGAGTTAGACGGCTTGAAAATTTTCACAGGTACAGCCAACAGGGATCTGGCTAAAAACATCGCCGATGCCTTAAAAGTTCCCCTGGGTGAAATAATGGTTTCCCGCTTCTCGGAGGGGGAAATCCGTCTCAAAATCATGGAAGATGTGCGGGGACGCGACGTTTTTATCGTCCAACCTACCTGTCCCCCGGTCAACGACAACGTGATGGAGCTTTTGATCATGCTCGACGCCTTCCGCCGGGCCTCCGCCCGTCGAATCACAGCGGTGCTTCCTTATTACGGCTACGCGCGCCAGGACCGTAAAGACCAGCCCCGGGTGCCCATCACCGCGAAACTCATGGCCAACCTCATCACCGTGGGCGGGGCTCACCGGGTTCTCACGATGGATCTTCATGCCCAGCAGATCCAGGGATTCTTCGACATTCCTGTGGATCATCTTTACGCCTACCCAGTCCTCTCGTCCTATTTCCGCCAGAAGAACCTGAAAGACCTGACTGTCGTGTCCCCGGATGTCGGAGGCATTAAGATGGCCCGGGCCTACGCCAAGGGCCTGGGGGCTGACTTGGCTATCGTGGACAAGCGCCGCTCGGGTCCTAACGAGGTGGAGGCCATGAATTTGATTGGCGAGGTCAAGGGCAGGACGGTCCTCATCCCGGACGACATGATCGCCACCGCCGCCTCCCTGGTCGAGGCGGTCAACGCCCTGGTGCGATTTGGGGCCAAGGATATCTACGCTTCCTGTACCCACGCTATTTTGTCGGGAAATGCTGTGGAAAAGATCCAAAATTCCGTCTTGAAAGAAGTCGTTGTAACGGATACCATTCCTCTTCCCCCGGAGAAGCGGGTGGGCAAGATTAAGGTTCTTCCGGTGGCCCCTCTATTAGGGGAGGCAATCCTGCGGATCCACAACGAAAAGTCCATTAGTTCGTTGTTCGACGATTTGTGAACCGAAAAAGACCGTGAGGATAAAGCGCCAGACTGATGGCCTACTTTCAACACGGCGCCGGGTTTGTTGGTTTAGCCCTGAAATTTAAAACGGCAGAAGGAGCAACTTCGACATGAAACAAGTACCTTTAAACGCGAAAATTCGGACGGACCGGGGAAGCAGTCGGGCCCGCCGCCTTCGCTCGAGCGGATTCGTGCCGGCGGAAGTGTACGGCCGGAACGAGACCAACCAATCCATTGAGGTTTCCGAGAAGGAACTGGGAAAGATCCTCTCCTCAACAGAAGGGGAGAACATCTTTTTTGAGTTGAAAATCGACGGCTCGAAGGGTTCGCCTGTCCTGGCGGTCCTGAAGGAAGTCCAATACCACAAGGTCAACAGCTCGCTCGTCCATGCGGATTTCCACCAGGTCAAGATGGACCAGAAAATCCGCATCAAGATTCCCATCCACGTGCTGAACGCCGACAAATGCGAGGGAGTCAAGGTCGGCGGAGTCCTCCAGACACTGCTGCGCGCCTTGGAAGTGCAGTGTCTTCCCACGCAAATTCCGGACGCGATCGAGGTGGACTCCACCCCCCTGGCCGTGGGACACTCGCTTCACGTTTCCGACCTGAAACTGCCGGAGGGAGTGAGACCCCTTCAGTCGCCCGGCGTTGTGGTGATTTCCGTGGCCGCGCAGATGGCCGAGGAAGTCAAGGCTGAGGCCACTCCAACCGTGGAGGGAGCCGCCGCCGCTGCCACCGCCCCCGGGACCGAGCCGGAGGTTATTACGGCCAAGAAGAAAGAGGAAGGCGAGGCCGCCGAAAAGGCCCCCGCCGCCGATAAGAAGCCCACTGAGAAGAAGCCTGCCGAGAAAAAGTAAGCCGCGGGATGCTTCAACCCAACACGGCCATCCGGGGGAAACCCCGAATGGCCGTGTTTTTTTGAGGCCCTTATGCCCCTAGAAACCTGGTTGATCGCCGGCCTGGGAAACCCCGGGGAGAATTACCGGTTCACGCGCCACAATGTTGGTTTCCGCGTGGTGGAATCCCTTGTCCTCAAACGGTTTGTCAAAGTCCGGGAAAAGGGCGAGGCCATTTTCGGAAATTATTCCCTCGAAGGCCGGGAAGTCTTTTTATTCTTCCCTCAAACCTACATGAACGAATCCGGCCGGGCTGTCGCGCAATTCCTGAGATACCGCCAAATCCCCATAGACCATTTCCTTTGCGTGTCAGACGATCTGGACTTGCCAGTGGGGAGGACGCGCCTCAAAACTTCCGGTGGATCAGGCGGCCACCATGGTTTGGATTCCTTGATCGCCCACCTGGGCAGTTCAGACTTCCCGCGGCTTCGAATCGGCGTGGGCCAACCACTTTCCCCGGATCAGGGCGTAAGCCACGTTTTATCGGCGTTTTCGCCTGAGGAAAAGCCCTTGATTGAGGAGGCTGTCGAGCGGGCTTCGGCGGGGATCGAGAGTTTCATTCTCCGGGGAGCCGAGGCCGCCATGAGGGAGTTGAATAAAACGCCTGATGGGTGAAAGTCCGGGAAGATCCAAAGGAACATGAGGCGGGAGTTACAACAGCTGAAAAGATCAATGCGAGGAATGGGTAATAATCTTTTTAACCCAGTAATAATCCTTCTCTTCTTTTATTAGTTGACAGGAGTTTAACGCCAGCAAACCCAGGACTTTCTTTTTGGGAAGAAAATTCATTTCGATCTGGATATCCGGATTCACGGCGGAACCGTAACGCAGCCGGCGGTACATCCTCAGGATCGATTTTGGGACCGTTTTTTTTAAAAGAAGGCGCAAGGGATGGTACCGGGGCTTGGAAGGAATCTGGAACACGAGTAGGCCGCCGGGCTTCAGGACCCTCAAGAATTCCATGATGTACTTGCCAGCTTGTTCCGGCGCCATATGCTGAAGGACAAGGGCGGAATAAATGAAATCGAAGTCGGCGGCTGGGAAGATAGCCAAATCATTTTTCTCGTTGAGGACGTATTGGCACTTATTAGGAAAGCGGTTGTAAAAGGCGGCTTTTTCCAGCATGGAGGGGGCGATATCGATCCCCACGCAGGAATCGAAATAGGGGCAAAGGGCCTGGGTCAGACGACCCACCGCGCATCCGAAATCTAGGGCCTTCCCGGTGGGGTTCCATCCCAGGGTCCGCGCCCGCGTCATCAAGGCGTCAATTTCCTTGCGCCCCGTCTCGAAGAATTCCCCCGCCTCCCAGCCCCGGTTGAATTTTTCCGGATGGCTCAAGACGCCGTAGAAAGGGTCCTGACGGCCCATTTGGTCCCAGTTCTTTTGAAGTTCCTTCAGGTCCTTGTCATTCATGGCTGACGGGGTCATTTCAGCTTAAAGACATAGCAAAGGGGAACCCCTTCCCGTTCCACCACATGGACGACCTTGGAGGGGTCCACGGATTCCTGCTTATGGTCCCTGGTGTAGGAAAGGGAATAATCGGCGTTTTTTAAATCGTCCACCCATTTCATGTTTTCCGAGAAGTAGTAAAAAATCTGGTAGGGGCTGCCGGTTCCGGTGATTTTATAGGTTTTTTTGCTATCCTGGATCGCGTTTTGCTTGAGCCATTCCACGCCTTCCTTGAAGCTGGCGCCCCAGTAATCGTTGTCAAAGAGGCCCGCCGAACCTTTCACCCCGCCGGTGAGCTCGTTGAAATACACATATTCATAGGGGTGCAGTCGGGCCAACTGGGAAGAGAGGGCCAATAAGTTCAAAAGGCCGAAAGCGAGCACGATTTTGCCGAAGCGGGAGGAATAGTATTTTTGGAAAAATTCCAAGGCTGAGGCGGCCGCCAATACCCCCAGGATTGGAAGAAGGAATAGAAAGTGCCTGACACCGTCGTAAAGAATGGGTTTCGCAAGCATGAAAAGGAGCCCATTGAAAGTCAAAGCGCATCCCAGCAGGACCACCCATGGGTTTTCCGCCTTGTTTCGGATGAAAAAAAGCGCCCCTCCGAGAAAGAATAGAATAAAAAGGGGCGTCGTGACCAGAAGCCAGACTGGGACGTAATACCAGGGCAGTTGAGAACTGAGGATTTCCCGGCCCATGAATAGGACCTTGTTATTCCAGAAAAAATTCTTGGAAATCGAGAAGGCTTCAATCATATGGCGGAAAAAATTGGCGCCCAGATAGGGCCAGGAAGCCACCATGATGAAACTCGAGACTATCAGGATAGTCAGAATGACTCCGAAAGTCTCCGCGATGTGGGACCGCCACTCCTTCAAACCTGGTTTATCCCGGTGATAAAAGACATGGAAGTCGAACATCAGGTAAACGGGGTATAGGGTGAAGCCCAGGATCCTGGAACTCTGGGCAAAACCGAATAAAATACCCAGGATCAGGTTTTTCAAAAGGGGATTTCCTGGTTTGTGGTTGAAATAATAAATGCCGGTAAGGGCCAGGAAATAGAAGACCGCGAAAGGCATATCCTTGGGGTTCCCGGGGATATCGCCCAGGAAACGGGGAGTTAAGGCAATAAAAAGGGGGCCCAGCACGGCCAGCCAGGGTTTGCCGTATTGCTTTAGAAGCGCCTCGAAAGCCGTGGCGAACAGGATCAGGCAAAAAACCATATTAAGGAA
This sequence comes from candidate division FCPU426 bacterium, assembly GCA_963796105.1. Taxonomy (GTDB): domain Bacteria; phylum Oederibacteriota; class Muellerivitia; order Muellerivitales; family Muellerivitaceae; genus CAWCKJ01. Next base: position 190,496 of record CAWCKJ010000004.1, on the reverse strand, counting down.
ATGGTAAATATCCAGGTCTCCCCTGGGATTGATGATGCCAAGCAGCATGGCATAGAGATGGTCGTAAATGACAAGGCCGTCATCCGGAACGCTTTTATGCAAAAACCCAGCGTAATCGTCATGGACCAGATAATGGCCTAGACCCATACCCCTGGCGTAAACGCCGGACTCATCGAAAGTCATTCCATAGTCTGTGTAGGTCAAGAAAGCCCAAAGGAGATAAGCAAAGATAAAAAGCAATAAGGGATAATGGTTACGGATTTGTTGAAGGGTCTGGGGATTCAGGGGTTGGCTCCCGATGGCAAAATCATATTTTGCCTATGCTACTTCACTCGAATCCAAAATGGTAGGATTTCAGAGCGATGCGGAAACAAGAAGAATAAGACAAGTAATTCAACCCTTGTGGCTTATCGACGAAGGGTTGGATGGTTCTGATCGTGATTAAGTCGCGGGGTTACCCGTATTTTCGTTGCTCGGAACCTGGTCTGGGTGGTCCTTGAATCCGGTGCTATGGTGGGCTTTCCGGCGTTCCAACCTGCTCATCAGGCTGTAAGCGCAGGGCACCACGATCAGGGTCAAGAGGGTCGAGAAGATGATGCCCCCAATGATGGCGATCGCCATGGGTTGGCGCAGCTCGGCGCCGGGTCCCCAGGCCAGGGCGGCGGGAAGGGCTCCCGCCACGGTGGCGGAAGAGGTCATCAGGATCGGTCTCAAGCGCACCGGACAGGCGTCCATCAAGGCGTCGTGAACATTCATGCCCTTATGCCGGCGCTGGTTGGTAAAATCCACCAACATGATGGAATTTTTCTTTACCAGTCCCATCAGCAGAATGATGCCGATGATGCTGTAGATGCCCAGACTTTGGTTGAAGAGCCACATGCTAAAAAATGCCCCGGTGACAGAGAAAGGCAAGGCCAGCAAGATGATGATGGGGTGAAGGAAACTGTTGAACTGGCTGGCCAAGACCATATAGGCCACCAGGATCCCTAGGAGCATGACGAACAATAGTTGTTTCATAGAGTCGGCGTTGGCTTGGGCCGAGCCGGTCAATTGCACGTTGTATCCCTGCGGCAGGATCCCCTTGCAAATGGACAGGGCTTCCTGGACGGCTTCCTGCTGGGAAGCGGTCTTACTGGCCCCAGAGGTGAGGTAAACCGCCCTCTGGCGGTTATCACGGAAAATCTGTTGGTACGAGGGGACTTGTTGCAGGGTGGCGATCGCGGAAATGGGAAGCACCTCACCGCGGTTATTACGGACATAAATATCCTTCATGGAGTCAGGTCCCTTGCGCTGGTCCACGGGGACCCGGATGGCGATGGGATTGTCGTGGCCCCCCTCGTGGAAATAAGTACCTTGGAACTGGTATCCCCCGATGGTGGACCCGATGACGTTCCCCAGGTCGTCCATATTAACTCCCATAAGGGCGGCTTTTACCCGGTTGGGAATGACCCTGATTTCAGGCATTCCGTCCAAGAAGTTGTCGTCCGAATCGGCCAATTTCGGGCTGGCCCGGAAGGCTTTACGGATTTTCTGTACACAGTCACCCAGAGTGTCCCAATCCGGTCCGGTGATCATCAATTCCACGGCGTAGCCTTTTCCGGTGGACATGCCCCGCTGGGACAAGTCCAGGCAGAAAACCTGCAGGTCGGGCGAAACCTTGGAAAGGGCATTACGGACCACCCCCATGAACTCGAATTCAGTCAGGCGCTGGGGTGATACGCGGCGCCATAGGTTGGTGATGAAAGACAATGGTCCAGTGGCCGGAAATTTCTCCGAGAGGGAAGCCACGGGACGGTCCGAAGCATCCTTCATGGTCAAAAATATAATACCCTGGTTGGGTGTTGTCCCGTCGAAACCGCCGATGGCCGCGTAAAGATGTTTTACCTCGCCGCGTTGTCTCAGGATGGACTCGCACTGGTGTACGATCTGGTCGGTGTGGTCCAGGGAATAAGTCACGGGAAGTTTCATGTTTACGACGAAGGCGCTCTGGTCAGTGGCAGGATTGAAATTTACTTTGATGAATTTCAACATGACGAAAGAACCGAAGAAAATGAAACCCGCCGCCAGGACCACGGCCCAGCGGTGATCCAAACTCCATCTCAGGGTTTTTTTGTAGGACTCCGTGATCAGGAGAAACTGCTTGTTCACGAACTGGTTGAACTTGCTGTGCTCATCCGCCGCGTGCACGAATTCGGAACAACGCATTGGGGTCAGGGTGATGGCTTCCAACAACGAGATGAGAACCGCGCCGGAGAGGGTGACCCCGAACTGGAAGAAAAACTTGCCTATGATGCCTTGCATGAAGGCGATGGGGAGGAAGATGGCCACGATGGCAATCGAAGTGGCCATGGCGGCGAAGGTGATTTCCTTGGCGCCGATGAGGGCCGCTTCCACCTGGTCCTCGCCCTTTTCCTGGTGGCGCACGATATTTTCCAAAACCATGATGGCGTCATCTACCACGACCCCGATGGATAGGGAAAGGGCCATCAAGGTAAAGGTGTTCAGGTTGAAGCCGAAGAGGCTCATGACCATGAAGGTCCCAAAGAGGGAGGTCGGGATCGCCAGGAAGATGTTCACGGTGGAGGAGAAACTCCCCAGGAAAAGGAAGCATACGCCCGCGGTGAGGAAGGTCGCGATAAGGATGGTTAATTCCAGCTCATGGACGTTGTCCTTGATGAACTTGGTGGTATCGAAATTAAGGTTAATATGGAAACCCTTGGGCAATGATTTCTCGAACTTCCTCCATGCGGGCCTTCGCTGAGTCGCCAACCTCTACCGCATTGAAACCATCTTGCATGACGATTCCCAAACCAACCGCTGTGACCGTGTCGAACCTGGAAAGGCGGACGATTGGGGTCACGACCCCGTCCTCGATAGTGGCAATGTCTTTCAATCGGGTCAGCGTATAGTTGGGCGACCCGCCGCGGGTGAGGATAGGCAGGTTGGCGAAATCGGGAACCGTATAGGCTTCTCCCATGACCCGGATGTTGTACTGGGTGTTCGGGGTTTCCAGGGAGCCGGCCGGGGTTTCCTGGTGCTGGTGCTGGATGGTGCTGATGATATCGAGGGCCGTCAATTGCCGGGCGTTCAACTTGTTATTGTCCACCCAAAGGTTAATTTCACGGTTTAAAAAACCACCCAGGAATACGTTGGCAACCCCGTTGAGGCTCGTGAACTTATCCTGGATATGGTCCCGGGAATAAAGCATCAGGTCCCGGACGGTCAGGGGGGGGTCTGCGGTGACCGCGAGCCAAAGTATGGGCGAGGCATTTGGATTCTGCTTTCGAATCACGGGCGGAAAAATATTTGTCGGAAGTTGTTTTTGGGCCTGGAAGACCAGGGTTTGCACGTCCTGGACTGCGGAATCGACGTCGCGGCTCAAATCCAGGTAAACCGTGATATTGGCGTTGCCCTGGGTGCAGGTAGTTTGCACATCCTGAACCCCTTGGGCCCCCAAAACCGCCTGCTCCACTGGATCGGCCACGTCCGACTCCACCACCTCGGGAGAGGCGTTGGGAAGGGTGATGGAGATATTTACGACCGGGAAGTTGACGTCCGGGAGGTTCGAGACTCCCATGCGCACCCAGCAGATGAAACCGAAGATGATGAAAGCCGCCATGAGCATCCAGGCGAAGACCGGATTGCGGATGGAAAGGTCTGATAGCGTCATTGAATAACCCCTGTTATTTAAAATTTGAAACTGAGATGCAAAATTACTCTTTTATTTTTGGAAGTTCACTTGTGGCGACTCCCAGCCAGATCTGGTCGTACAAGGCCTGGTACTTGGCCTTGATATAGCTGATCTTGGTGTTTTCCAAGGCCGTCATGGTTTGCAGAAGTTCCAAGTTGGTGGTCAGGTTCAGCTTATAGTCGTGTAAAACGTCCTGATAGGCCTGTTCATAGGACTGCTCTGCTTTCTGGTAGGCTTCCGTTTCACCGATGGACTCCACCAGGCTCTTGTAAGCTTCGCGGATATCGTCGACGGCCGTTCGGCGCGTAAGGGATAATTGCATTTCCGCCTGGCGTTTTTTGGAAGAAGCTTCATCTTCCTGTGCGATGACTTGTCCCCCTTCGAAAATAGGGAGTGAAGCCAGGAAAGTGGCGTTCCAATCATTTGATGAATTTATCCCATCTTGCGATAAATAATACTGACCTTCGACTGATATAGTAGGCAAATGTCCTCCGTGGGCCTGCAAAAGGTAAGCGTCCGCAACCACCACGCTAGCGGCGGCGGACTGTACGTCGGGGCGGCTTTCTACCTTTCCTTGGGCTTCGTCCAAAGTGAAGGATGGGGTGGAATAAGTTTCCTCGGATACCAAATGTTGGTCGTTTTTAATGTCTGCTAGGGTGGCTAGAACTTCCCTTGCCTGCACCAACTGGTATTTGGTGTTCTGGAGGTCCGCTAGGATCTGGGCCAACTGGGCCTGAGTATTGGAGACGTCGGCTGTGCGGGAACGGCCCATTTTCTGCCATTGCTTTTCTACACCCAAGGTTTTCTCATTTAATTCTTTAGAGGTTTGCAAGGCCTCTAGGGATTCCTCTAACGAAAGCACGTTGTAGAAAGCAGTGGCCACGTTCAATAAAAGAAGACGGGATTGGTTTTTAAAGACGTTGTTTTGGTAATCGATATTGGCTCCGGCGCCCTGGATGGCGGCGACTTGGTTCAAGCCACCCAGGATAGTTTCGGAGACGGATAAGGAAAGTGAATTATTCGGGACGGCTGAATATTGCCATTTTTTCATATCGCCCAGGTAAACCTGGGGAAGCCAAGCCCCGACCGCTTGGGCGTTTTGGGATTTGGCCTGAAGAACGCTTTCTGATGCTGTAGCAAGTGTTTCGGTGCGTTTCACGGCGAGGGAATAAACATCCATCAGATTTAAAGTCTCTTTTTTAAGGGCTTTTTGCACGTCTTCGGTGGTAATGCCACTGACTTCTTGGAGAGGTTTTTCCACCGGACCCTCACCGACCTTCACCGGAGCCCCGGCGCAACCGAATGAAAATATTGAAAGACCTACAGCGACAATAGCGTTTAAAAAAAGATTTCGGTTCAAGTTTAATTCTCCTAAAAAATATTTCACGTTCGGGAGCAAAACATTATCAGCATAAATCTAAGCATTTCAATCCTAATGAAATGAAAAAATCATGTAAACAAAAGGCCCTAGGCGAATTGCCTAAGGCCCGCGTTTACACTCAAGTGTTTATTTCTGGCCAGGTGGAGATCCGGATACTGGGCCGGCGGAAAGGCCTGGAATCTGCCATTCTTTAGGGTTGTTATGCCTCGCATCCCATCGCGCCGTCATTTCCTCGAACTTTTTCTTCTGGTCATCATTCAGGACTGAAAGAATGCGGACATGAAACCCGTTTCGGAAAGACTTCAGCTTGCCGTTGGTCTCATCCCGGATGGCGTCCATTTTGGGCGATTCTTCCTTGAAAATTTCCAGGACTTTGTCTTTTTGGTCGCTAGACAAACCCAACTTCGAGCCAAGGTGATCCACCATATGATGATAGTCCCCGGGAGCGAAGGCCCGCGAGAAATGCCGGTGGATATAGATGCCGGTTCCAGCGATACCCAGCAGCAATCCAATGAGAAAAGTGAAAGAAAATTTAATCCAAGGTTTCATAACGTTTCCTTATTTTAAGAAACTGACCACCATATCATCGTTGTCCGGGGTATAAGCTGCCGGAAGTACCGACCATTGGGTGGAATTATTCTCAACCGGCTGTGAGTAAAGATAATTCTCGGCCGTTGACCCCGCGGTCAGGCCCGGTGTGCCGGGGAGGAGCGAGAAAAATACCCAAGCCGCTGCGGCGGTGGATCCCAAGAGGGGGAAGAACCACCGCAGGGCCAAGTCCAAAAAAGAAATCCGGTTTTCGACGGTTGGGGAAGAGATCCTGGCCATCACTCGTGAAACCATCCGGTCCTCATCCGCCTCGGAAAAAGCCGGAGCGGCGAAAAGCGACGCCGACAAAGCTTTCCACTCGGCGATCGCCTTTTGGCATTCGGGACATTTGGCCAAGTGCCCCTCCGTCAACTCCCTTTCCTTCTCGGTCAGGGGGCCGTCGTAAAGGGCGAATAGTTTTTCCTGGATCTCGTCATGGTTCATGGTTTTCACCTTCTTCCTTATAGACGCTTCCCGGCTCCAGGAAGTGTCGGAGATTGCCCTGTAAAAGCTTGCGGGCCCTCGCCAAACGGCCCTTCACGGCGTCCAGGGAGCAGCCCAATATGGCCGAGATTTCCTGGTATTCCAATCCATTGGCTTCCCGAAGGGTCAGGATGGTCCGGTAGTCCGCCGGAAGAGTGGCCAATATTTTATCAGCAAGATCCCGATTCTCCAGCGCAGAACTTTCGGCCCGATTCGAAGCGAAAAGGCCCTCGATCCGGGAACCCTCATCCTCTATCAAGGCATCCAGGGAAACGGTTTTTCGCCGGTTTTTCTTCCTCAGGATATCCAGGCAATGGTTGGCGGTGATGCGGTAAAGCCAGGTGGAAAAGGCTGAATTGCCCTTGAACCGGTCCAGGGAATTATAGGCCTTTACGAAAATATCCTGCACCGCTTCCTCCGCGTCGGTGCGGTTGGAAAGCATGGATAGGCAATAGCCAAGGACTTTCTTATGATACTCGCGGATGAAGTCCCCGTAGGCCTCGGTGTGGCCGGCCTTGATTTGCTTTATGATTTCTTTGTCGTTCATGGAATTTGGTCGGCATCGCTTTTCTTTAGACGTAAGTGGAACGTTTGATGTGTCGGCTTTAATTCTATCAACGCTTTCCCGGAAAAAGCCACGAAATGACAGTTTTCAACTTATCTTTTATTATAATATGCCTTTATTTCCTCATCCCGACTCGGAGGCTGGTTCCGTGGGGATTGCATTGACCTCGCAAGAAAAGAAAGTCCTGGGATTTCTGCTTTTACTGACTCTTTTGGGGTTGGCTGTTTTGCTTTATCGGCACTGGACTGGGGCGGACCCATCCCAACCTAATGGAAACGCCTTGAACAGAATTAAGAAATAACAACGGAGTATTCGAACTTGCCTGAAATCATATCCCTGAATGGAAAATGGAAATTCACCCAATTGACAGAATCCACCCTCGAAAAACATTCGGTGGCGGTGAAGAAACCTGAAAGCCGGAATATACAAGTTCCAGCCAATTGGTACTTGCAAGGCGAAAACTTCGCCGGGGAGGCCCTTTATGAGAGGGAATTCCAAGCGCCTCTTCTGATGCAAGGCCAAGCGGCTTTCCTGAGATTCAAGGGCGCGGATTATTTCCTGAAAGCAGAGTTGAACGGCAGTCCATTAGGAAAACATGAGGGTTATTTCCAGTCCTTCGAGTTTACGGCGACAAAGGCCCTCCGGGAGAAGAACCGATTAAAGGTATGGGTGGAATCGCCCAAGGAAAATTCCAAGGTCTGGCCTCACGAGAAATACCTGATCAAGGGCATTTTCAACCATCATGATGCCAGGCCAGGAAGCTGGGACACGGAACACGGCCAAGACTACAACACCGGGGGACTTTGGAACGGCGTGGAACTCCTGACCGCCGACCGTCTTTTCCTGGAGCGCATCCAAGTCACCCCGAAACTCCTTCCGAACCACCGGGCTTTAGTAAGCCTTAAACTCATTCTAGTCAATGTCGGCCAAGCGGGCGCATACGATGTGGAAGTCGCAATCCACGGGGAAAAATTTCCGGGCCGGTGGCTCATCCGTAAAAAGGTCCATTTGCCCAGGGGAAGATCCCAGGTCCGCTTGGAGCAGGTCATACCCAAACCCCGGCTTTGGTGGACTTGGGATCAGGGGGAACCAAATCTATACAAGGCTTCCATCGCCCTGCGCGGATCGAAGGATGGCAAAGTTGTGGAGAGGGGAGAAGTCAGGTTCGGCATACGCGAGGTCAAGGTTTCCTCCCGATGGGAATTTTTCCTCAACGGCCGGAAATTTTTTCCCCGGGGCACGAATATTATCCCCGCCCAATGGCTTTCCGAGTACAACCAGGAACGTGCCGACCGGGACGTCAAAATGATGAAAGAGGCTGGACTGAACGCCGTCCGGGTCCACGCCCACGTCAACCGGGAGGAATTCTACAAGGCCTGTGACGAGGCGGGGCTATTCGTCTGGCAGGACTTCGCTTTGCAATGGAGCTACGAGCGGACAGAGTCTTTCACCCGAAACGCTTGCCGCCAGATCAAGGATATGGTGAGGCAGTTATACAACCATCCCTCCATCCTGGTCTGGTGCTGTCACAATGAGCCCTCCGTGAACCGCGACGAGTTGGACCCTATCCTGGCCCGGGCGGTTCGGGAGGAGGACTCGAGCCGGCATGTGGACACAGCCAGCGATTTCCAATACCACCCCTATCCGGGATGGTACTGGGAGGATTCCATCCTGCGGGACGTCAAGCCCGGAGCCGTGGGGGCTGACGCGCCTTTTTATTCTGAGTTCGGGGCCCAGGCCCTTCCCTCAGTCAAAACCCTGAGAAAAATGTTCAAGCCGGTGGAACTCTGGCCGCCGGATTTCAAAAAATGGGCCTTCCATGATTTCCAGTATTTCCAGACCTTCAATGTTGCGCGGATTGAAATGGGAAAATCCATCGGTGAATTCGTGAATAACAGCCAGCGATACCAGGCCCGCCTGGTGAAGGATTACATCCAGAGCATCCGGCTCAAGAAATACCAGCCCATGAACGGTTATTTCCATTTCATGTTCGTGGATTGCTGGCCGGCCATCACCTGGAGCGTCGTGGATTATTTCCGGAATCCCAAGGAAGCCTATAGGGCCCTTCAAACGGCTTCCCAGCCCCTTCTTCCCCTCTGGAGACCCCACGTCAACCGGTTTAACCCGGGGGATGTGCTATTCTGGGGAAAGTCCCTCTTGAGGGAACTCGTGCTGATCAACGATTTTGGAAAACCCATCAAGGGTTTGAGGGTGGAGGCCCGGGTAATGGATTCCCGGAGCAGGGTGATCTTCAGGGAGAAGAGAATTTGCGGAGTGAAAGCCGACTGCGTGGCCAAGCCGTTTGATACCCCGGATCGCTTCAACCATCAGGAAGGGTTTCACCTTCCCCTGAAGGGCCCGCTGGGGGTCTACCGGGCGGAGTTCAAGGTGCGGAACAGAACCGGAAATTTGATCGCGCATAATGAGAGAGAATTCGAGGTCGTGGAGAAAATTCACTAAGTCATTCTGGCATGGGCAATAAAAGGATTTGCACTCGATAATGGAATGATCCTGAAAAGGCGGATGGAATGAATCGAAAGACCTGTTTTAAATTGGCGGGCTTATTCCTCCTGGGGGCCGGGTTGCTCTTGGCGGCCGAGGGGACGGTGGAAGTCGTCAAGGACGTCCCCTCCACCTACCTTTACCCCTGCGGGGGGTTCCTTCCCTTCAATATCCACAGGGGCACCCAGACGATGCTTTCCTTGATGCTCCCTGGCTGCTCCTTCAACGATCCCCGGGGCGTGGCTTGCGCTCTTTTAAAGAAAGACCATGATCCGGGGGCTCCCCAAAATGACGTGGTGGTCACCTGCGTCGGGGTCAATTCGGGGGCCGCGGAAATTGTCTACAACGTGGGATTGAAGGATCTGCGCCGTTTCGGGTCCCCGGGACACGGCGAGAAGGAGTTTTTCGCTCCCAACGGCGTGGCCATCCATTCCAACGGGAACGTGGCTGTCGCCGATACGGGAAACAACCGCATCGCGCTTTTGCGCCACGACGGGATGAGGATCTCCTGGGTCAAATCCGCGGGAAAGAGGGGAAGCCTGTCAGGCGAGTTCATATCCCCCATGGGTGTCGCCTATGATTCCCAGGGAAGACTTTACATCGCCGACACGGGAAACAACCGCATCCAGGTCATGGATGCCAAGGGTAGAATCCGAGTCCTGTCCACTCCTCCCCTGGAGGGCCCTTCGGCCCTGGCGGTGATCGACTCCAAGGAGGACTGGACCTTCTACCAACAGGGGCCTTACGCCGACCGGATCGCGGTCATCGACCGCCACGGGACCCGACTTCAAACCCTGAGCCTGGAAGGCGCCCCCTTGACCCAGACCGCGTCGGATCCGGCGGCCGCGTCCCCGGTCAAACTTTGGGGCTGCGCTTTCGATTATTACGGCAACGTGATCGCGACCGACTTTTCCCAATCCTGCCTCCGGAAATTCGACAAGGACCTGCACTACGTGGTTTCCTTTGGAAGCGCGGGGGAGGGCGACTTCAAGTTCCTGGAACCCCGTGGAATCGCCTTCAATCACCAGTTCGGGCAGGTGCTGGTGGCGGACAAGGAGTGCGTTCATTATTTCTGGAACGGGACCGACGCGGTCGATTTGACGACGGAACCCTCTGGCCAAGGATTCAAATTCCACTACCATTTGACTGAGAGGGCCATCGTCACGTCTGAAATCCGCGATTCCCAGGGAAAAACCATAAAAACCTTGGACCAAGGAAAGGACTTGGAGGAGGGAATCCAGGTTTTGGATTGGATCCCGGAACCCACCGTTCCGAAGGGGGATTACACTCTCTTTTTGAGATTAATGGCGACCTATTCTTCCCGCGACCGTATCGCCAAGGAAATAAACTTGCCGGTTTCTTATCAGTGATTTTGTCTGGAGGATTTATGAAATATAGGTTTATTCTTCTCGGAATAATCCTTCTCGGATTTTCGTCCATCGCAGGATGTTCCCAGGAGCCGGTGGTCGTGGACGGAAGCACGATCAATCTCGAGGAGGCTAAATCGGTCGCTGGAGCGGTGGCGGCTGATCTCGTGGCGGATAACGCCAAGGATCTTTACCTTCATTTGGACGAGGGCTTTAACACGGTGGTGAGCAATGAGAAGGATTTGGAAAAAGCCATGCAAAAATTGTACTCCCAATACGGAAGGCCGACGAGTTTTGAGCCCAAGGTTTACGCCAACGGCGCCCGCACTGACGGTGCCCGCAAAAGGCCCAAGAAGACCATCACTTACGCGCTTAAAACCACCAAGCTTTCAAAGGGTTATTACCTCAAGGTGGAGGTTGCCCCGGCCCTCAACGGGGCCCGCTTGGGCGTCACCGGTTTCGGCATTTTTGATCTCCGGAATAAACACTCGCCTTTCTTACAATGAGAAGTTGAGGCTCCGGCATCGGGGCAAATGGGGGGAGACATGAGAAAGGCCAAAGCACGGTTTTTTTTGAGGGGCAGAAAATGGTTTTGGATGCTTTCGGCGGCGGGGGTTTTATCGTCTGCTTGGGTTCTTTCAAGCATGATCAAATCGAGATATCCCAATGACATTGATAAGGTCCAATGGATCTCCATCGCCGAAAGCGAAAAGGAATACCTGAAAAAAGAGAAGCCGGTTTTATACGAGTTTTCAGCCGACTGGTGCGGATACTGCCAGGCGATGAAACGGGAGGTTTTCGCGGACCCGGATACCGCGGATTGGATCAACCGCCATTTTATCCCCGTGAAAGTGGTGAACCGATCGAGGGAGGATGGGAAAGACCGGCCGGAGGTCCAGGAACTCCAGCAAAAATACCAAATCAGCGGGATTCCCGCGCTGGTGGTTCGCTTGCCGAACGGAAGTTTCACGACCAATGTGGGATATACCGGGATGGAAGCCGTCCGAAAGTACCTGAAGGAACAATCGGAGGAGTTTAACCGCCAAATCCAGGCGAAGATTTGATTCCGATGAACTAGGGATGGAACCCGGGGAATTCCCCGGGTTAGCCGGAAGTTTGAGAAGAATCCTCATCTTTTGGGGGAAGCCCGTTATGAGGCGTTGGATCTCTTTCCTTGTATTGGGATTGGTTTTGATCCCGGCGCGTTATGACCAGGCGCGAAACACTTTTGAGTCCCAAAGGGATATTTTCCCGGAACCCCATAAGGGCGTTTTCCTGGTCCGGGTGGCGGAGGAGCCGGAGGTGATTTTCGACCACTCCGCCGGAAGCCATGACACGGGCAGGCTGGGGGGGTTCTATCAGCCTTTCGCGCGGGAGGTCCGGGCAGTTTGCGAGGTCCTTTCCTGCGATCGAACCGTAATCCCTGCCGTAAAAGCCAGATGCGCTTTCCTTTTATCCTCCAACGAATCCCGCCCAGTCCTGTCCTATGGCGATCTGGTTGAAATTACCGGAAAAATACAATATCCCTCCCCGCCCCGGAATCCCGGACAATTCGACTATTCCCATTATTTGAGGACCAAAGGGGTGGCTTATGTCATCTACGGGGCGCCTGGGCGCTGGGGCCTCCATCGGGACGCCGTCCCAACCGGAAATTCCTTCCTGGCGGCGTCTTACCGGTTGAAGCGTTGGGCGGAGGAATCCCTCTACCGTTACCTTCCGTTTCCCGAGAACGCGCTCTTAACGGGTATTCTCCTGGGGGAAAGGGGGCCTCTTCCCTCGGAGATGACCGAGACCTTCATGGTCACCGGAACCGTTCATATTTTGGCCGTTTCCGGCATGATCACAGCGTTCCTGGCCGGCCTATTTTTCCTGGTTTTCCGGGCGGTCCAATTCGGGAGGAAATGGTCGGCGGCGTTATCCCTGGCGGTCCTTCTCTTTTTCATCTTCATGACCGGAGCCCACCCGCCGGTCTGCCGTGCGGGACTATTTTCCTCCCTGGCGCTCATGGGGGTGATCCTGGAACGGAGGATCAGAGGCGGGACCTTGCTCCTGGCGACACTATTCCTGCTCGCGGCGGTCAATCCCTTCGTGCTGGAGGACCTTTCGTTCCAAATATCATTCCTTGCCACCGCCGGGCTGATGGTCCTGGCTTCCCGTTTCATGATTCGGCTGTCCTTCCTTTGGAAACCCGCGGCCCTGCTTTTATCAACGACCGCGGCGGCCCAATTGAGCGTTTGGTGCCTCATCCTCTACTCCTTCAACCAATCCTCCCCCTATTCATTGCTGGCCAACCTTCTCATCGTGCCTTTGGCGCTTTTCTCGGTGGCAGGCGGCATGGCCGCGCTCGCGGGAGGGTGGATCCATCCCGCCTTGGGGGTGATATTCGGGTCAGCCTGCGAGATACCCCTCCGGCTTTTAATTTCCCTGGCGGACGGGATCTCCAAGCTCCCCGGCGCCCATGACATCGTGGTCTCCCCGCCCAAAGCCTGGACTTTTTGCTTCCATTTATTGCTTCTGGCCTTTTTCGCAGTTTATTGGCCGGCGCCCAAACCTGAAAACCCAGCCATGGACTGGCGGAAAAGCCGGGTTCTTGTCCAAAAGCTCCAAAACATAGTCCGCGCGGTTTGTGTTCTTTTCCTGGTTGGCTCGTCACTTTGGTGGCTGGGTTCGAGACTCCAGGCGCAACCGTGGCGCATGACTTTCCTTTCGGTGGGCCACGGCAACGCCTTCGTCCTAAGGACCCCCCATGGGGAAGTCCTTGTTTTCGACGGAGGCCGGGAATCCCGCGGCCCCGACCGGTATCACCCGTTGGTGGCCTATCTCCGCCACCTGGGCATCAGGAAAGTGGACGCGGTTTTCAACACCCATCCCGATGAGGATCATGTGGGCGGATTGTCCCAGCTCGCGGGGGCTTTGCCTATCGGAAAGGTTTTCGAGGGAAATGGAGCAAGGTCCTCCTCGGCCATTTATGCAAGGTTTGAGGGGATGATAAAAGAAAAAAGAATAAGCCGCGAGGAACTCAAGATGGGCGATATCCAGGTTGAATCGGATCAGACCCGGGTGCTGACGCTTCATCCCTCCCTTTTCTTCCATCCTCATCGTCATGGGGATAATAACCGCTCCATGGTTTCAGAAGTTACCTTCCCCTACGGGGGGGGAACTTCGTCCTGATCCTTCCCGGGGACCTGGAACGGGAAGGATTGACCGAGTTGTTGAGGACTCACCGGCCCTTTCCGAAGGTGGATTGTCTCCTGGCGCCCCACCATGGGCGTTGGAGCGGGGCCCAGGATCTTTGCGCGGCGGGAATGAAACCCCATTTCACGGTTTTAAGCGATTGGAGGGATTACCCGGATGACCATTCCTTGTACCGCTCGGCGGAGCCGGACGCGGTTGTTTTATCCACTGCCTCGGAGGGAGCCATTGAGGCGGAATTTTGGCCGGACGGAAAGGGCCGGTATCGGACCTTTTGGGGTGAAAAGTGGAAAAGTTTTTGAACAGGCTGTATGACCCCAAGATTGGCAGGGGCGACCCAAAGCCCGGCCCTCCGCTGCGGCGCGGAGGGCCGTCCCTTCACGAGTTTTTTGTAATAGAAGTTGAAAGTAACCAGCCGTTTTAGAGGGGGTTTTTACGTTGGCTTGATAATATGGGGAATCTTTCCTGCGCACGAACGACCGTTGACATGAATTTTAATTACACCGTATAATCTACATAATGAAAATTACCCTACAAGATGTTGTGAGAGATGTCGCCAAAGCGACTCATCTTGCCCTTCCTGACGCGAAAGTCGTCTCTCAAAAAATTCTTTCTGCATTTGAAGAAGGTCTTATAGGCGGAAAAAGGATCGAAATAAGGGATTTTGGGGTTTTTCAAATCAAGACGGTTTCCGGGAAAAAAGGGCGGGATATGGCTAAAAACCTTTCCATGGCCCTACCGTCCTACAGAAAAGTTTCCTTTCGGGCTGGGAAAAATATCCGCAATCTTTTCAGGGAATTACCGGAGGAGCCGGAACCGGCTGTGGCCGCGAATGGCCAGTTGGAAATGCCCATTTTCATGGATGTGGTAAACCGTTAAGCCCGGGAATGAGCCCCTGTAATTCCGGCATTCGATGCCTATATTTGGGTGGAAGCCCGCGTGCTTCAAGAAGACGGTTTACGGTGATTTGAGAGAGCGGGTTAAAGTTCTTCTCGGTTGATAGATGGGATTAAGAGGGAGGGTGGGGTGCCAACGACGATTCATTATTTTGGAAAGATCAACAGCCGTGACGCGGTCTCGGAAATCCAGGAGGATTTCCGGGAGATTGCCCAGGTGAGCGGCTGGGTCCATGAAACCGTTGACCATGTTTTTGACCAGGAGACCGGCACAACCCCGATTCGGCTCTCCCTGAGGGGCATCCGGTTGACCTTGAACCCAAACACAAGCCCCCTGCAGTTGACATTCGACAAGGATGGATACCTCTCCCACATTTATTACGAGAAAGCCCCGCCATCCACGCGCCGCCAGGGGGCTCCGGCGGCCGCGCGGCAGTTCCTGCACCAGGTTCATACCAGCACCAGTCTGCGCCAAAACGATGCTTCCTCCCACATCACCCTCGTCAAACTCCTCGACTATGTCAAAAAACGCTATGTGCCGAATTTGGAGGTCATTGACAACACCGGGTTTTGGCATTCCCGGGATGAATCGGTGTTATCCCCGAAACGGATGGAACTGGCGAAAAAGTAAGGACGGCAGTCCGGCAGCCCTTTTGGCCCGTCCAAAAGGGCTTTTTTGTTTCAAGCTCCACCAGCCCATGCTCCGTTTTTTTGGAAAGCGAGACCGTTTTGAAAAAGTCGCCTTTGATCATGTCCCTTGTTTTATCCGCCCTTGCCGCTGCGTCCCACCTTTCCGCGGGCGTCTTCGAGGTTAAAATCGGGAAGTGGTTTGCCCAGGGCAAAACCTCCGAAATCGAGGAAGCCCTGGCCGAAAGGATTACGGAGGAGCCGGCGAATCATGACTTGTGGCTGGAGCTGGCGGAATTCCGGAAAAGCCAGGGGGACTATCCTGGAACCGTGGCGGCTTACCAGGAATATCTTTCCGCCAAAGAGGATTGGAAAGTAAAAGTGTCCTTGGCCCTGGCCGTGGAGCAAATGGGGCAGTTTACCGACGCTGAGGGATACTTGAAAGACCTGTTCCAAAAGCATCCAAGGGAGCCTGATATTCTTTGGGGCCTAGCCCGGCTTTGCCTATACCAATCCAAGTGGAAGGAACTCCAAACCCATAAGACCGCCGATCAAGCCCTTCGGGAGGCCCAAAAGTACCTGGCGGCCTTGACGGCATTGAAGCCGGAATACGCGCTGGGTTTCTGGCAGCTGGCCGAGGTTTCCAGGAAGTTGGGCGACACTAAACAGGCCTTGGAGGCCTATGAGAAGGCCGTCAAAATCGACCCGAGTTTCAAGAAGGCCTACCGCTATATCGCCATGCTTCTAGGCCAAAGACGGGAGTTCCAGAAATCCCTGGCCGAGTACGAGAAGGCCATGGACATTGATCCGCAAAACACCGAGTTGAAAAGGGAAGTCGCGAGGATCGGGAAAAAAGCCCCGAAGGAGGAGGAAAAACTCAAGGCGGACAAGGTTCGTCTATGGGAAAAATGGGTGCCTCCTCCCGAAACGGCCGTGGCCCCTTCTTCCGTGACCATCCGGGTCGGATTATTCACGGGGCTGAGCCAATTCCTTTTCCGGGGGGAATCCGAATTGGAAGTGGCGAATACGCCGGGATATCCGGGCGCGACCCCCTCAAGGCCGGAAAAATCCCCGCCGGCGCCGGGGTTAGGCCTGGTAAAACCCCTCGCTGTAACTGGTACCCCGACCCCGGAACCCTATCCCCGGCTGGAGCCCCTGGCCCTCTCGGGGCTTCCCGGGGTCATTTCCGGGCAGGAGCCTATCACGGTCCTTACGGCCAAAAAGAACTACGAGGTGGATTATGTCCCCGCGAAGAAATCCCCGACCCATAAGGAATTCTGGGTCGTTAAAAACCCGAAAGGGAAGGTAGTTGTCAAGTTCGACGCGCCCATTTGGATTGTCTCGCGGGACCCTTCCAAGGCCCTGGCGGCCCACGCGGTTCCCTCCAACATGGGATATTTTTTCGCGAAGGAGGAGGACCGGGCATTCCGCGGGATCTTGGAGCTGGATCCGCGGCCCGGGGAGGGTTTCAATGTCGTCAACCGGGTCACCCTGGAGGCCTATACCGCGGGCGTGCTTCCCTCGGAGATGCCGTCCTCCTGGCCGATGGAGGCCCTGAAGGCCCAGGCCATCGTGGCGAGAACCTACGTCCTTTCCAAGATGGGCCGGCATGAGGCCGACGGATTTGACGTCTGCGGGGACGTGCATTGCCAGGTTTACCGGGGATTGAGGGCCGAGACGGCGAGGACCAACCAGGCCGTGAATGAGACCGCGGGAATGGTCCTAAAGTACGGCCCCAGGATGATGCCGGTTTTTTATTCCGCCCAATGCGGGGGCCATACCCAGGATTACGAGGAGGCTTGGGGGAGTAAACTGCCGGTGGTCGGGGTCGAGGATTTTGACCCTGGCAAAAACAGGGACCTGGAATTCCCGCTATCCCCAAGGCGGATGGAGCAGTGGATCCGCCAGGACCGCCCCGCCTACTGCCGGGTCGAGGGATTGAGGGGCTACCAGAATTACCGCTGGGCTTGGATCCTGCCGGAAATGGATATCCGGAAGAAAATCGGGACCATCGGCCGGATCCGCAGGATGGTGGTAACCCACCGCTCCACGGCGGGCTGGGCCGACAGCCTCAGGGTGGAGGGCGAGTCGGGGGAGAGGGAGTTCAAGGGGGATTCCATCCGGAGTTTCCTGGGGGGGATCCGAAGCAACCTCATCTGGATCGAGCCCCAGTACAACCTCAAGGGATGGCCGGAAGAATTCATTATTTACGGGGGGGGCTGGGGGCACGGGGTGGGGATGTGCCAGGTGGGATGTTACGCATTGGCGAAAGAGGGGAAAAACTGCTCGGATATCCTGATTCATTATTTCCCGAAAGCGGACCTGAGAAAATTATCGAAAAATTAACAAGAGAAGCATGGGTTGCGGGTCTAGGATGGTAAAATCCCCGCTTCACTCCTTCTTCCTGGGTTGCGAATTAAGACTTCAATAGGATAAAGTGTCCAATATGTTGATAAGATTGAGCCTGATCGTGGTGATGGGGATATCGTTAAGTTCCTGCGCGGAGCTTTCCGAGCAATTGGGGTTATCGCACCGGACGGACCTTGAGATGCGGTCCGGACCCGTTGGGACCCTGGACAACCCCGCTTACCTGGACCCCTTCAAGAAATATAACTTCGTCATGTCCGCCGAGGATTGCCGGTATTTCCAGATGAAAGTGCCCCACAATTGGTATTGGAAGCTGTTCCTGACGGTCGACAACCATAGCGACCTCCGGCACGGCTCATTGGAAACCGCCATCGCGGACGTGGATCCTCCTTGGGCGGCCCTTCCGGACTCCAGCTTCCACAAGACCTTCGAGCTGGATCAGGGTGGAGTCCAGGGGGTATTGGGGGTGGGGAACCCCGGATCGGACCGCACCGCTCTCCTCAGGATGAACCAAAGCGGCGCGCCGCTGCGAATCATTTTGGAGAGCCGGGTTTCAGCCACGTCCGCGCTCCTGGGGCCCAAGATGCCCACCACCGAAAATCCGGAACCCTGAGTCCTAAATTTTTTATTTGGTGGAGTTTGCGGCGTCCTTGAGGAATTGGATCAGGGTTTCCTTGCCAGTGTAGCCCACGTGGACCTTGAAGTCGTTGTTCGGGTAGCGCACCACGAGGGTGGGAAAACCCCGGACCTTGTACCGCTCTTGGAGTTCCGCGACCTCCGGCGGGTTTTTCTTCGTTTCCCTGACCCGGTCCATCACCGTCACCAGGATGAAGGATTGGCTGATCCAATCAGCCTGGGCCTTGTCGTTAAAAACCTCAGCCTTCATTTTCTTGCAAAAGCCGCACCACTCAGCCGTGAAGTCGTAAAGAATGGGCTTTTGGCCTTTTTGAAACTCCTCTTGCCCCTCTTGGATTGACAGCCACTGGCCTGGTTCTTTCGGGGAGGAACTGTTTTTGTTGAAAAATTGGAAAGCTTCCCAAGAAGCGAACAAAATGAATAAAAGAACTGCCAATTTCGTGAATAGCGCCGAGAGGGGGACGGTTTTGGATTCGGGCTGGAGCATCGTAGCCTTCTTTTTGGGATCCTCTTGAATCAACGAGGCTGGACTTCTTATTGATTTATTTTACCCTGATTTTGCCGCGGCCTATTGGAAATAGGGACACGGACGGCCCCATTAGCGGTAATATGTGGCCGAAAATAGACTGATCCACAAGTCGTAAAATGGCCGGGCAATTTCGGAAATATTTTTTTAGGAGGATTTATGCGTTTCAGGAGCTTCTTGTTATTTTGTTTAATGATCGGGATGAATTCTTTTACTTGGGCCGATGATGACGCCGCCAAGGCGGCATCCACCGCGACTCCCGCGCCCACTCCGACGAGCGAATGGAAGAGGCAGGTCATCGCCAGCTTGAACCTGAGCCAGGCTTCCTTCAATGATTGGAAGCAAGGTGGAACCAATTACATCTCTTGGCAGGGCGACCTGAGCGCGAAGCTTGAGCAGGACACGACGGCTGTGAACTGGGCGAACTCCCTGAAATTGGAATATGGTTTGACCTATGTGGACGGCCAAGGAACCAAGAAGTCGGCCGATGACATCGACCTGGAAAGTGTTTACTCCTGGAAAACATGGCCCCAGGTAAGTCCTTTTATATCCCTCGCGGCCAAGAGCCAATTCGACGCAGGCTATGACTATTCCAAGAATCCGGCGGTCCAGACCTCCGCCTTCCTGGACCCCGGGTATTTCACTGAGAGCGGGGGACTCAAGTACACCCCTGGCCCCGTTTTCACTACCCGCTTGGGTTTCGCGGTCAAGGAAACCGTCGCGGACAAGTACGCGTACATCTATACCAAAAACCCGGATACAGGGGTTATCCAGAAGGAATTGACGGAGGAGGGTATCAGCTCCGTTTCCGAGCTGAATTATAAAATCTCATCCAACTCCAATTTCGGCTCCAAACTGGACATGTTCTGGAACGGAAGGGCCCTGGACCGGACAGTCGTGGAATGGGACAATCTCCTGGCGGTTAGCCTGAACAAGATCATCAGCGTGAATGTGGAAAATGACTACAGGTACGACCCCGTGGTTTACAACGGCTGGCAGATCAAGGAAACACTGGGAATCGGCTTCGCCTATTCGCTGTTATAAGGACCCAATATGCCGAACTGTCTGGAATGCGGCGGGGAAATGACGGAGTTTTCCCGCAAAGCCCTGAGGGAAAAAGGGAGAAATCCCCGAAAAGTATTTAAGGCCGCCTTTCGATGCCAGACTAAGGATTGCGTCCAAAAGGGGAAGGACCAATTTTTTCTGGACGACGGTATGATGGTGATCCCCCTGCCCGATTCCAAGTAGTTTTTTACCCCGGATAAACCATAAAGGCGGTATCCACCATGCCTTTCTATTTCGCGTATGGAACCAGCCTCATGCGGGCGCAGATGGAAAGGCGCCTGATGGGCAACCGGTCTTTCGCCCGGGCGGCGCTTCCTGGTTTCCGCTTGGCCTTCATGGGTAATTCCCCCGAGCGCAAGGGAGCCATCGTGAACTTTTTGCCTGATCCTTCCTCATTCGTTCCCGGGGCTTTATACGAGCTGGATGACATCCTAATCCAATTCCTGGACAAGGCGGAAGGCGTGGAGAAGGGAACCTACATCCCCGTGAATGTGATTGTGGAGAAGGATGACCGGGAAAAACTATCAGCCGTCAGCTACCGGCTTCCGGAAGAAACTAAGAATCACGGGTCGCCTAATTTAGGGTATCTCCTGCAGGTGAAACAAGGCTACCGGGAATGGGGATTGCCTGAGGATGCGTTGGAGAAGGCCTTGAAATGGTCTGAGGAAAACTGTGCCGGAAATAAGTGACTCCTTGCCTCCATTCGTTTGGTGTTCCCGCGGGGCGGATGATAAACTAACTTCCCTAAAAATTCAGGAAGGATTTGAATGATTTATTTTGACCACGCCGCCACGACGCCCTTGGATGAGAAAGTCCTGGAAGCCATGACGCCCTATATAAAAGAGGAATACGGCAATCCCTCCAGCCTGCACGCCTATGGACGGGACGCGAGGGCGGCGGTGGAGCACGCGCGCGAGAAGATCGCCTTGACCCTGAATTCCGACCCAAAGGAAATCGTCTTTACCAGCGGGGGCACGGAATCCGTGAACGCCGTTCTCAAGGGAATGGCCTTCGCGAACCAGGGAAAACCACGGCACTTCATCATTTCGGCGGTGGAGCACCATTGCGTATTGGATTGCACTGAGTGGCTGACCCGTCTGGGATGCTCCATCTCCGTCGTGGGGGTGGATTCCGGGGGATGGGTGGATCCCCGGGATGTGGAAAAAGCCATCCGGCCTGGGGAAACCACCTTGATCTCCATCATGGCGGCCAATAACGAGGTGGGGACGATCCAGTCCTTCAAGGAAATCGGCGCCTTGGCCAAAAGCCATGGGATACCCTTCCACACCGACGCGGTGCAGGCCTACGGCAAGGTTCACCTGGACGTGGAACGCTACCATCTATCCTTCCTTTCGGCCTCGGGACACAAGATCTACGGGCCCAAAGGCGCCGGGTTCTTTTACCAGAGAAAGGGGATGGACCTGGTCCCCCTCCAGCACGGGGGAGGGCAGGAAAGAGGCCGCCGCGGGGGAACAGAGAACGTGGCGGGAATCGTGGGCCTGGGAGAGGCGGCCAGGAGGATCTGCTCGGAAACCTCCGAGCAAGGGCGCTTGAGGGCGTTGGCGCAGATGTTCCTGGATGAGATGAAAAAAACCTGTCCCGAGTTGAGGGTCAACGGGCCGCTCGACCCGGAGAAAAGGCTCCCGGGAATCCTCAATATCACCCTGCCGGGGGTGGAGGGGGAAACGCTCGTTCACAGCCTGGACAACCAAGGTTTCGCCGTTTCCTCAGGATCGGCTTGCGCCGCCGGAGCGGCGGAAGCCTCCCATGTCCTAATGGCCATGGGCAGGAGCCAAAAAGAAGCCAAGGAAGGCCTTCGTTTTTCCTTCGGGCGGTTCAACACGGGTGAACAGATCCGGGAACTGTTGGCTGTCATGCCCTCTGTCATTCAAAAACTCCAGATGATGACCTCCTTTTTGGAGGGGAATGAGCCAGAGTTGAGGCCCGACAGGTCTTAGCGGGGCTTCTGATGAGCCGGAAAGGCCCGGTTGGGGCCATCTTTCAAGTGTGCTTTTGCCTGTTAACTGTTTTAAAATAATCGTCCGGACATTCCCTCCGCTTGGAAAGGTTTTCGACAGTGTTCCTGAGAAACTTGGGTTTTCGTATCGCCTTGACCGTGGCTCTTTCCATTTTCGCCTTGGAAGGAATCATCGGCTTTTATAATGGTGTGCGGCAAAAACAGAATCTCAAGGAGCAAAAGCTCGAGTACCTGGACCTGGTCGTCCAATCCCTCCAAGAGGAGTTTGCCAGGCAAATCCAAAAGGAAAATTTCGAGAACCTCTCCGAGACGGTCTCGTCCCTATCCCGCCAATTCCAGGTCAGCACCCTTTCCCTCTTCGACAAGAAAGGAAAAATCCTGGTCCGAAGCCAATACCAGGAAGGCTACGAAAGCCGTCTGGAGGACCTGAAGCAAAGGCTGGTATGGTCCCAAACCCGGAAAAAATGCTGGGAGGAAACCTGGAAAACCCCGAAGGGGGAAATGTTAAGGTACCTTTCTCCTGTCCAGGATTCGGAAGGAAAGGTGGTGGGCGGGATCAACGTGGAGATCCCCCTTTCCCAGCTGGAGTCCCAGGTCGAGTTTTCCGCCCTGCAGACAGCCGGATTGGCGACCTTGATTTCACTGGCGATCATGCTGGTTTTGATGCCGCTCTTGAGGGTTTTCGTCGTGAACCCCATCCATTCCATCACGACCGAACTGATGGATTTCTCCAAGGGTGAGGCGGACTTGACCTTCCGAATCAAGGTGAGGTCCCATGACGAGATCGGGGACATGGCCGAGTGGTTCAACACCTTCCTGGAGAAGATACGAACCATGGTTTCAAGGGTCCTGGAGCATTCCCAGCACCTTTCGGAGCAGGTGAGGGATTTGATCCACTCCACCGGCGAGGTGTCCGCCATGAGCGAGGATGTCTCCACGACCATCTCGCAAATCGCCAGGGGCGCGGAGGAGCAGGCGTCCAAGATCTCGGAGGTCCACCATTTAATGCAGGACATGCAGGAAACGATGAAGGACGTCGAAAAGAGGGTAGCGGAGACCTCTTCCGCTGTGGACCAGGCCACCTCCACCGCCCAAGCGGGGGGCAAGCTCGCCCGGGGCACGATCGAGCGCATGGCGGCCTTGAATGAGACCATCCTGAAGAATTCCGAGCTCATCCACCATTTGGGCCAGAAGAGCCGGGAAATCGGGCGCGTGGTTGAAATCATCCAGGGAATCTCGGAACAGACCAACCTGTTGTCGCTGAACGCTGCCATCGAGGCGGCCAGGGCGGGGGAGCACGGCAAGGGTTTCGCGGTGGTGGCCGAGGAAATCCGCATCCTGTCCGACCGTGTGGCGAAAGCCACCAATGAGATCGGGGGAGTCGTCCAGCTGATCCAGGATGAGACCCTGTCGGCCGTGGAGTCCATGGAGAAAAGCGCGAGGGAGGCCCAGGTCAGCCAGGAGGGGATCCGAAAAATGGAAAGGTCCCTGGACGAGATCAACGAGGTCATCGAGAACGTTGCCCATTACAGCAAGAGCATATCCGACCTCGTGGCGCTCCAAAACCAGCGTTACGATAAGATCGTCAACAGCATCCAGGATATCAACGCCGTTTCCGAGGAGTCGGCCGCCTCCACCGAGGAGGTCTCGGCCTCCACCCAGGAGCAAACCGCCAACATGGAGCAGATCAACGCGACCTTCAAGGAAATCTCGGCCATGGCGGAAGAATTGAAAATGATGGTGGAAAAGTTTAAGATTCGCTGAGCCTTGGAAGCGGCGCTTATCACTGGTTTTTTTTATTAATTATTAAGATGTCATTGCGAGGAGCGCTTTTCCTCAATCTTTTAGCGACGAAGCAACCCCAGTTTTTGGGTGAATGAAATGCTTTATTGCGTTTACATCACAACTACCAGAAACAATACCGCTCTCTATACAGGTGTCACTGGTGATCTCAAAAAAAGAATTGCGGAACATAAACTAAAGTTGAAGGAAGGTTTTACTAAAAAATATAGGGCTGATAAACTCGTTTATTATGAAGGATTCGAAGATATAAAAGCCGCAATCACCCGAGAAAAACAAATTAAAGGCGGTTCGAGGCAAAAGAAAATTGATTTGATACGGGGTATAAACCCGAAATGGAAGGATTTAACATCCGAATTACAAATGCGTAAACCACCCATGAACTTGGGTTGCTTCGCTTTGAAATTCAAAGCTCGCAATGACAGCCTATTAAATGTTCCATAAAAAAGATTTTCATCAAAAAACAAGGTTGAACCGAAATATCATTCCCGATGAATGAACGGATTTTTTAGTGCTTATTTTTTATTTAAAAGGAGCTAATCATGCCAAAACCCTTGACCCTGGACTTGAGCTACATCTCGGAAACCGTGACGGAAAAGGACATTGAGGGCATACAGCCGCAAGTTCAAGCGGCGCTCGAGAGCCTTTTGAAAAAGACCGGCCGGGGAGCGGACTTCCTGGGCTGGATCGATCTTCCCTCCTCGGCGGCCAAACAGCTTCAGGCCTTGCGGAAGGCCGCGGGGGTGTTTGATAAATGCAGGGACGTCGTTTGCGTGGGAATCGGCGGGTCCTACCTGGGGACGAAAGCCACCCTAGAGGCCCTCGGGGGTGCGCCTAAGATCCATTTCGCCGGACATCACTTGTCGCCCACCGACTTCCAGAAGCTCCTATCGGAATTGAAACCCAAAAAAACCGGGATTTGCGTCATCTCGAAATCAGGAACTACCACCGAGCCTGCCGTGGCTTTCCGGATCTTGAAGTCCTGGCTGGAAAAGGGAGCGGGAAAGAAAAAAGCCCGCAAGAGAATCGTGGCCGTGACGGATCAGGCCAAAGGAGCCTTGAAGGATCTGGCGGACGCGGATGGCTACAAAACCTTCGTCATTCCGGACGATGTGGGGGGGCGTTATTCCGTTCTGACCCCCGTGGGGCTCCTGCCGATCGCCATCGCGGGGTTCGACATTGGAAGGCTCCTGAAAGGGGCGCAGGACGCGGCCAAGGACATGAGGTCGGCGGACTTGTCCGTCAATCTCGCGGCCCGCTACGCCGCGGCCAGGTTCCTTCTTTATCAGAAGGGAAAGACCATCGAGGTGCTCGCTAATTTCCGGCCTGAATTGCATTATGTAGGCGAGTGGTGGAAACAGCTTTATGGGGAATCGGAAGGCAAGGAAGGTAAGGGCATCTTCCCCGCCAGCGTGGATTTGACCACCGATCTGCACAGCATGGGCCAGTACCTACAGGAAGGGCGAAGGACCCTGCTGGAGACCATCCTTTGGGTGCAAAAAGAGGATAAGGAAGTGTTGATTCCAAGGGACCCGGAGGACCGGGAAGGCTTGAATTTCCTCGCGGGAAAGAGGCTTTCCTGGGTCAACGAACAGGCCATGAAGGGAACAGCGGTGGCCCACCGGGACGGCGGGTTGCCCGTCATCCGCTTGACCCTGGACAGGGTCTCGGAGTATTCGCTGGGGTACCTTTATTATTTCTTCGAGATGGCCTGCGGAATTTCCGGGACCCTCTTGGGCATCAACCCCTTCGACCAGCCGGGAGTGGAAGCCTACAAGAAAAACATGTTCGCCCTCCTGGGGAAAAAGGGTTACGAGGATTTGGCGGCCCAGTTGAAAGCCAAGGGCGTCTAAAGCACAATAGCTAAACGCACTTGAACATATGAAAACTCAATTACTAAATGAAACAATTACGTCCTGAAAAAGCCTTATTTGTCATTGCAAGGATTGACCGCCGAATAGGCGGACGTTTATGACGAAGCAACCTAAGTTTAAATATGTTTTTGCTGATAGTGAATGAAAACTTAAAACCACCCATTAACTTGGGTTGCTTCGTTACATAATTCGTTCCTCGCAATGACATCTTAAACATTTACTGATAAATCTTTGTTTTTTGAAACATTGCCTATTTTAATAATCTTTTTCCTTCGGCTTGAAAGGGGCAGGGGCATGAAAACCGAGTTCGTTTTTAGCATTTTCATCATGGGTCTATTCCAGTTATCGGTCCTGCCTTTATTCGCGGTGGACGATACCGCCTCCAATCTCGTCGCCTTCGGTCAGATCCGCCTGGGGGAAATCAACGAACGACTTAACAAGAAATACCAGGGTAAAAAAGAGATTTTTTGGAACGTTTCCGGGATCGCCTACCATGATTTCTCGGATTCCCCGAAGTCGGACGTGATCATCGGCATCGCGGGCTATAAGGACAACGGGGTGGTTTATAACCTCGGACGCCAGATGGTCGAGGACGCAGGTTCTGGTTTTGCCTACTTCCACAAGGGCAAGGACGATTGGAAACTCGTCCAGGTGGAACTCGTGGATGGCAAAAAGTACGAGGGCTTCGAGGGCGCAGACTTGACCGCCCAGGGAAGGGACCAGCTGGTGGTTTACTCCTCCTCGGGCATCACCCAGATCGCGAATGTGTTCATCTATAAGGACGGAACCTTCAGGAAATCCGCTTCCATCCAGGGGCTTGGAATGGGGCCGAGGGTCGCGAAGGAATCGGGCAAACCCCTCATGGTGGATTACCAGAAGGCCATGATCAATAACGAGCAAGAGTTCCAGATTTATTACGGCCGTCCCTTCCGCTGGAACGGCCGGGGATTCGTTGGGGCGAAGGATGAGTTTTTGGACCATGTCCAATCCTACGACCCCGTCCACTCGACCAACGGCGAATCCTTGAAGCTCCTGGAATATATCGAAAGTTATTTGACCGCCCACCCGAAGGATTTTTGCGCCATCGCCGATTGTTTTGACCTGAGCCGCAGGCTGGGCCTAACGGAAAAGGTGGGCCAGTACCGCCAACAATTGTCTGCCATGAGGGATGAGCCTGTGGCCTGCTCTTTTTGCGACGAGTGGCTCAGTGACAAGAACCATGACGCCCAACAGCAGTATTTGGATGGGTTGACCGGCAAGGGGAAAACAAATAAGGACGAAAATTGAGCAGAAAATCATCCGGCAAGAGCGGGTGGAATAAAACCTTCCTTGGGAAAGTCCCTGAAAAAACCGTGGAAAAATCTCCCTGAAAATCAAATGGTACCCTGAAAAAATATATAAAAATTTCTTTTGACAATACTAAGTCTGGTGGTATATAAACTTTTGTTGTCTAAATATGGTGTTAAATAACGATTTTTGGCCGATATTGGGGGAGCTGAAGTGAATAAAAGCCCAATTTAGCCGGGTTTTTTAGCATAGGAATGATGTTTTTTTATTTGGTTTTGGCGGAGTTTTCAGCCTTCCAGCCCCGACCAGGTTAAGAAAGCAGGAATAAAGCCGGGGTTTGACGGTTCAAGTTGGTTAAAGTCATCCCGGTATTCCCTAACAAAGAGTAAGTAGATTGGATGGAAGCTTTGAGAGTTTTGTCCCGCAACTGCCGGCGATATCTTTCGACCATTTCCATAAATAAACAACAACACTACCGCATCACCTACTGATGTTAAGGCCCGTAAACATCAGGCAGTTAATTTTGGGCCATTTTTAAGAAGGAGGACGCATGTCCGCACAGCCGACCCAGCCGAACACATCCAGTAAAGTAGAGTTCGTACGACCCAATACCTTCACCCGAGAGGGTGGCCTCAAATTCAAACGCTATTTCACCCGCGAAGGGCATCCATCCCTTCGACGAGGTCGAGTGGGAACTGCGCTCCGCGTCCATTACCGACGAGAAGGGCAAGGTCATTTTCGAACAGAAGGATGTCGAGGTTCCCAAACCCTGGTCCCAGACCGCCACCAACATCGTGGTCTCCAAGTACTTCCACGGCGTCCAGGGAACCGAGCATAGCGCGAACGATCCGTCAAGCAGTTGATCCGCCGCGTGGCCGATACCATCTCCGAGTGGGGAAAGGACATGGGCTATTTTGACATCCGACGAGGACGCCGAAATTTTCCACATGGAGCTCACCCACCTGCTGGTGCACCAGAAAATGGCCTTCAACTCGCCAGTCTGGTTCAACGTGGGCATCGAGGCCCGGCCCCAGTGCTCGGCCTGCTTCATCAACAGCGTCTCCGACAGCATGGAAGCCATCCTGGACTTGGCCAAGACCGAGGGCATGCTCTTCAAGTTCGGCTCGGGAACCGGGCACCAACTTCTCCGCCCTTCGCTCCAGCCGGGAGAAGCTATCCGGCGGCGGCACGGCCTCCGGCCCCGTCTCCTTCATGAAGGGTTACGACAGCTTCGCGGGCGTCATCAAGTCCGGCGGGCGCACCAGACGAGCGGCCAAGATGGTCATCCTGGACACAGACCATCCGGATATCGTGGATTTCATCAAGAGCAAGTCCGAGGAGGAGAAGAAGGCCTGGGCCCTGATTGACGCGGGCTACGAGGGCGGTTTCAACGTTCCCGGCGGGGCCTACGACTCGGTGCAGTTCCAGAACGCCAACCATTCGGTGCGCGTCACGGACGAGTTCATGCAGCGCCGCCCAGAACGACGGCACCTGGACCACCAAGGCCCGCAAGGACGGGCACCCCATGGATACCTACCGGGCCAAGGAAATGCTCCGCATGATCGCGGAATCCACCTGGATTTGCGGCGACCCGGGCATGCAGTTCGACACCACCATCAACCGCTGGCACACCTCCTCCAACACCGCCCGCATCAACTCGAGCAACCCCTGTTCCGAGTACATGTTCCTGGACGATTCGGCCTGCAACCTGGCCTCCCTGAACCTCATGAAGTTCCGGACGCCCGAGGGCGAGTTCGACATCGAGGCCTTCCGGCACGCGGTGGATATCACCATCCTGGCGCAGGAAATCACTGTGGACAACGCCAGCTATCCCACCAAGCCCATCGAGCGCAACAGCCACGACTACCGGCCCCTGGGGCTGGGCTACGCCAACCTGGGCGCGCTCCTGATGTCGCAGGGGCCTGCCTTACGACGGCGATGAGGGCCGCAATTACGCGGCGGCGGTCACGTCCCTCATGCAGGGGGAGGCCAACCTGATGTCGCTCCAGGATTTCCAAGGAAGTGGGGCCCTTCCGGGGCTACTCCCGCAACGAACAGCCCATGCTCAACGTCATGCGCATGCACCAGGCCGAGGCCGCCAAGATCAAGCACGACGGCGTGACCGAGGACCTGTATCTGGCCGCCCAGACGGTCTGGAAGGAAGTGCAGGAAACGCGGCAAGGAGTGGGGTTTCCGCAACGGCCAGGTGACCGTTCTGGCCCCCACCGGCACCATCGGCTTCATGATGGATTGCGACACCACCGGCGTGGAGCCCGATATCGCGCTGGTCAAGTACAAGAAACTGGTCGGGCGGCGGGGTCATCAAGATCGTCAACCAGACCGTTCCCGAGGCCCTGAAGAACCTGAAGTACACCGAGAGCCAGGTGAAGGACATCCTGGCCTATATCGAGGCCCACGACACCATCGAGGGCGCCCCGCACCTGAAAGCCGAGCACCTGCCGGTGTTCGACTGCGCCTTCAAGCCATTGAACGGCACCAGGTCCATCCACTACATGGGCCATATCCGCATGATGGGCGCGGTCCAGCCCTTCCTGTCGGGCGCCATTTCCAAGACCGTCAACCTGCCCCACGAGGCCACCCCCGAGGAAATCATGCAGGCCTACATCGAGTCCTGGAAACTGGGTCTCAAGGCGGTCGCCATCTACCGCGACGGCTGCAAGAGGTCCCAGCCCCTTTCCACCTCCTCCGAGGGGGGGAAGGCCAAGGTCCACAAGCCGGTGCGCCGGAGGCTCCCGGATGAAAGGGAAGCCATCACGCACAAGTTCTCCATCGCCGGTCACGAGGGCTATATCACGGTCGGGCAAGTTCGAGGACGGGACAGCCGGGGAGCTCTTCATCACCATGTCGAAGGAGGGCTCGACGGTCTCGGGTCTGATGGATTCCTTCGCCACCGCCATCTCGCTCGCCCTGCAATACGGAGTGCCCTTGAAGGTCTTGGTGAACAAGTTCTCCCACAGCCGCTATGAGCCGTCGGGCATCACCAACAACCCGGAAGTTCGCATCGCCAAGTCCATCACCGACTATATCTTCCGCTGGCTGGCCATCAAGTTCCTGGCGGCGGGCGAGAGGGGCGCGGCGGAATTGACGGAGGTGGCAGAGAAGGACGCCACCCTGAACAGCGCCTCCCCCGCGAAGATCGCCCACAAGTCTTCCCCCGCGGGCATCTCCGAGTCGGAGAAAAGGGAGAAGAACATTTTCGCCACGCAGTCCGACGCGCCGTCCTGTTCGGAATGCGGGTCCATCATGGTTCGCAACGGGGCCTGCTTTAAGTGCCTGAACTGCGGGTCCACGAGCGGATGTTCGTAAGAGTTTTCACCGCTCCCCCTGACCGGGGAGAGGCTTAATTTAGGCCGCGAAGGCTCGCTCTCTTAATTGAGGGCGGGCCTTTTTAATTTCCGCCCTCGGGATTTCAAAGGGGGCTGAGCCCCCTTTGGTCTTGAGAAGGGGTACATAGGGGGAATTTCCCATATGAGCGTCAGCAGGGCGGTGCCTTTTTAATTTCCGCCCTCGGGATTTCAAAGGGGGCTGAGCCCCCTTTGGTCTTGAGAAGGGGTACATAGGGGAAATTTCCCATATGAGCGTCAGCGGGGCGGTGCCTTTTTATTTTCCCGCCCTCGGGGTTCCAGGGGCCAGGTTTAATATGCCTCGTAATTGTTCGTTAATGATAAGCTTGGCTGGAAAACGGCTTCTTGGCGCATTATCCTGGTTTTGCCCCATTTGGCCATTCGCGGAAGGATATAATCAGCCTATGAAACCCATTCGATTGTCGGGTCATGCCGTCTCAAGGTTGGTTTCGAGGGGAGGCGCCGAGGATGAAGTGATGGCGGCTATTCGGGAAGCTAAGTGGGAGGGCGCTAAGGAAAATCGGCTTCAATGCAGAAAAAGTTTTCCCTATGGAAAACTATGGGACTTATATAGTTAACTCAGTATTCTCTAATTAAACAAAAATAGACAAATAATCAAAACTAATAATAGTCCTAAAGACACCAGCCAATTGATCCTGAACAATCGAACCAAACTGGGGTTAAACGATGAAAAAAAATTATTTTTATCATCCCATAACATAGAAAGGTAAAAATCAAAAAGCAAAGAGACAAGTAATAAAATCCCAATAATCACAAAAATTATTCGATGCCACATCATTTATCCTTCATTTTCTCTGTTTTGTTTTTTCTTTTTTCTTGGTTTATGTCGCCCATATTTAAAAATCTTTTCAAGCATCTTATTTATTTTTTCTTTGGCCTTGGTCATTTAACCACCTTCGTTAGTTCGTCAAAAGTAAGCCGTTTTCCAACGGAAGCGGCTAAGAGGCTTGAGATTCTTTGATCGGTAGTGCGCTCCACATTCCCATCATTCAAGCGAAAGGTGAATCCGTTTACATAACGGCCCAAGTGCTTCTTTTCCACATGATGGTAAACCCCGTTTAATCCTCTTTTCAAAACCGCCCAAACGCTTTCAATGCTATTAGTGGTTACGTTTCCCCTAACGTATTCTTTCGCGCTGTGATTTACCGATTCATGTTTGTAAACATCGTCTAAAGGCCCATAACCTTGGTTGTCGTCCGTGTTGATTGTGCTTCCTTCTTTTACATTCCAGGCAACCGTTTCGGAAAGAGTGACACTGTTTACAGCCTTGAGTGGCAAAGCCCTTGTGTGCCCACCTTCACCACGTTCACGCATTCCAAGAACAGGAGTTTTTCCAACTGGACCACCCCCAGCATGAAGCTTTTTATTTGCATGTTTATTTTCTTCTTTTCCCCCAACATAGGTTTCATCAATTTCAACGGTTCCACTCAAAGTTGAATAATCGTTTCCGCAAGCTTCACGGATACGGCCAAGCATGAACCAAGCCGATTTTTGAGTAACCCCGATTTCCTTGGAAAGTTGCATACTGGAAATCCCTTTACGTGCCGTTACCAGCAAATACATGGCATAAAGCCATTTATGAAGCGGAATGTGGGAACGCTCAAAAATGGAATTGGTTCGCACCGTAAAGTCTAAAAGGCAGGCATTACAGCAATAATACTCTGGCCTGCGGGAACCTATCCGCTTGGTTTCTCCGCAAGCAGGGCAAACCGGACCATCCGGCCATCGGAGTTTTTCAATATAGACCCTCGCAGATTCCTTATCAGGGAATAATTTAAAGAGTTGAAAAGTGCTAATCGCTGTATTTTTCACATCCCGCCTCCATGCCTTAATTCATCTACTAAAGGCATTATACTTTACTCCGGATCATGAGTCAAGTACCTAGCTTAAAAAATCTGTAAGTTTTCTCTTCATACAACGACAAAAATTCTTTTGTAAAACCATCCCCTAACACTAACGTTGCGTCTCTAGCTTTAAAACTCAATGTCAATAAATGCATTTTATCTTTATTTACCAGTGGAATCAGTTCATCTACATTTAAACTAACAACGGAATCGTTCGGGTCAGAAAAAGGACCAATTTGATTTTGAGAAACAGCCTTATTTAAAACGATTGAGACTTTTTGCCTTAATTGCCAATAATAAATAGTAAGATCGTGATAGTTCGCTATTTTTTTACCTTTTTTTCTAAGTTTTTTTTCGTATTTCTGTAAAATTTTGAAATTATCTTCTAAATAAATCGCAAACCGAGTCATCAAAGAATCGAAGAGTATTTTTTGAAGTTCCAATATTTTTAGATACATTTTTACACATGCACCAAAAAATGCACAAATCACCCAGACATACCCTGGGAAAATATCATAAAAATTCATGATGCTATTTCCATACATCGTGTGTGTTTTGATTGTGTCAATGGAACCGATAATTCCAATTGATAACAAAAATCCCAAAAATAATAACCACCCAAAATTGAAAATATTTCTAATTGGATCAGTTTTTGAGAAAATACCCATAGTCCTATATTATACATGGCAATTCCTTTCCGGAGTTAACTATATAAGTCCCGAAACTATGGAACGGAAAGACGTATAATACAAAACAAGTAAAGGCTGTTTTTGAAGAGCGCGAAAACGAGATATTCGTGAATACTGTTTACGTTTTCTATTTCTGAGGGGGGGCGAAATGAAAATCACTTATGACAAGGAAGCGGATGTGCTGTATATCAGCTTCCAGGAAACGACCGTCACCACCAAGGAATTGGGAGATGGGTTGGCGGTGGATTACGCGCAGGATGGAACCGTTGCCGGGATTGAGCTGTTGGACGCCAAGGATCACATCGGACACTTGGATGAGGTCTTGAAGAAGGTGGTGTTTGAAAATGTAGCGTTGGCGACGGCCTAAAAGACTAAAAAAAGAGGTAACGCCCCGTCCTGATCAAAGAGAAGCTTAATTTAGGCCGCGAAGCCCTGGCGCCTGAAAGGGAGCGAGGGCTTTTTTATTTTCCCGCCCTCGGGATTCTATGGGTTATTTATAATGAATTTAGATTATTTTTGTTTTAGGAGCAATATGCCAATACCGGATTATCAAACCATAATGTTGCCAGCCCTTAAGTTTGTTGCGGAGAAAGGCTCTGCTAAAAGCAATGAAATATTTCCCCCTGTAATTAAATTTTTCAAACTCAGTGAAGAAGAAATAAACGCGTTACTACCAAGTGGAAAACAGAGAGTAATAGATAATAGGACACAATGGGCTTTGTTTTATTTGTACAAGGCTGGGTTGTTAAAAAGGCCTAAACGAGGCTTGTATCTTATTGCCGATGAAGGTAAGGCTCTATTAAAAAGTGGGGTGAAAAAAATAAATATCGATGTACTTAATAAATATGAATCATTCAAGCAATTTCGCGCTCTTCCAAAAAAAGATAAAGAGGAGGCGCAAAATAAATCACGGGATACAAATGAGAATCCCGAAGAGGCTCTTGAACAAAATTTCGAAACATATAAGGCTGCGATAATTTCCGATTTAATCAGCAAAGTTCGTTCGATTGACCCCATTGATTTTGAAAGGTTGATTATCAATTTGTTGAAAAAAATGGGTTATGGGGTTGGGGATGAAAGTGTTTTGCATTTGGGAAAAAGTGGTGATGGAGGGGTCGATGGGGTGATAAATCAGGACAAATTGGGCCTAGACAAAATTTATTTACAAGCAAAAAGATATGGTGAGGGTAACCAAGTTGGGAGACCGGCTATTCAGCAATTTGTGGGTAGCCTGAATGAACGAAAATCCAAAAAAGGAATATTTATTACCAGTTCTTCATTTTCAAAAGAAGCAAAAGAATGTATTGGCAATTTTGATTCTGTAATCAAGTTAATCGATGGAAGGGAATTGGCTGAATTAATGTACCATTATGATGTGGGTGTAGAACTTAAACAAAATTATTCGTTAAAAGTGATAAACGAAGATTATTTTGAATCGCTTTAATGTTTCTATGAAATCATTCGCTATTTAACCGGAAATATAAAGAACCCCTCTTGTGAACAGACCGGTTACTTTTGTTTTGACTGAAAAAATTAAGATTGTTCAAGGGCGAAGCGGAAATCCTACAGGTTGTTTATCTTCTTTTTGTTTTTAGCGTTTGCTCGACGGTTTGCTCGTATTTCTCCGATTGCTCGAAGATTTCCCCCAGCATTTTCAGCGCAGGTTCGTTACCCGGCCTTAATTCCAAGGCTCTTTCCATGCAAAGCGTTGACAGGGAGAATTTCCTGCATTGAAGATAGAGCAATCCAAATTTATAAAAAGAGTCAAAAATCCGCCCTTCGGACTGTCTCAGAGCTTCCCCTAGAAAAGATTGGGCCTCCTCATATTTCTCATGGGCGCGGGAAAAAACGAATAAATTTACAAAATTAACCGGATAAAGGCTTCTGTGGAGAAAACCATCGAACCACCTATTCTCGAATGAGGGTTTGGGTTTTAACAGGAGTTGGGTGGCCTGGGCCATGGAGAGAGCCGGCAAATTATAAGTTTTCAAATAATCGGTTTTCGTGACATCCGGCAACTGGGGGGCGTAATCGGGCGCGGCATAAATGACACAATACCCGTCCACGTAGATCGGCCGCCAATGTAGTTGGACCGTTAATTCCTTGTCCCAAAGGGGCACCCGGTAATACTCGAACATGATCATTTGGGGATGGTATTTCTCGATTTGCTTGGAAAGCTGTCCCGGCTCAAAGCTGTTCAGGAATTCCCGGAACAGCCCCTCTCCCATCGCTTCCAGCCTCCCGTCGATAAAAGGCTGTTGGGGGGCTTTCCAATCCAACCACCCACCCAAGTTAAGGTGGTTGTAAATCCTCCCAGTCAGGTGGTTTTGAACCAGGAAATCCGTTGCTTTGTAGGGCCCATTAGCCTCGTCAAGGCCGAAGCCGAATCGATTATCCCTTTCCTGTGAAATGTAGTAATTGTCGTTGAATACCCATAGGCTTAACAAAAGGACCGAAATGCAAAGAAAGACTGGGGCGAGTTTTTCCTTTAGGAATGGGTTTTGGATCTTCCTTAAAACCGATCCATGCTTTTCAAGCAAGTCCTTAAAACAAGCAGCCGCAATCGGTGCGACGGCCACCATGAATATTGAGATATTCCGGAAGGCCGCGCAGGATAAGTAAAAAAACGCGGCCAGCACCAGAGCCTCATGGATTTTCCTTTTTTTGATCGTCAAAATGAAGCATGGAAATAACAAAAGGCTGAAGAGGGCGTAAATCTTAAGATATAGGATCGCGTTATGGCCGAGGATAATCGGCCAGGATGGGTGCAGTTCGAAAATCCACGACTTGAAGATGTTTCCATTCTGGAGTTTGCCGATAAAACTGAATGGAAAGAGGATTCCCTTCACGAAATTCAGGTTCAGGAAATCCACGCCGATTGATAACGCGGTCCATCCGGCTAATTTCTTGTCTATTTTTCTTCCGTGAAACCATCCGCTGATAAAGTACGCCCCGCAGAGGGCCCAGCCGAGGATAAAGAGCCCCTCCATGTTCGCCCAGAAAAACTGGAGAACCGGCAAAAGCCAAAGCCATTTCTTATGCCCTTGGAAGTTCAATTCCAGAACATAGAACGTCAATCCCAGGAACAGCCAGGAGACCACCTCCGGGCGGACGATAAATCTCGTTTCCATCATGAGAATCGAAACGAACAGGAGGACGAAGATCAGCCAGGGAGGCGATTGTGTCAGCCGAATCCGGAGAAGTAATAGGACGAAAACGAGGGCTATCACAGCCATGTTCAGCAGGGTCAGGGAAGAATAACCGAACCATTTGTAAAAGCCGTAGAGGAGGACCTGGTAAAAACAATGGGCATCCACGTATTCATGGCCCGCCGCGCCGTAAGTATAGGTATCAATGCTCGGCGCCAAGTGGTGTTGGACAATCCATTCCCCGCTTTTCAAATGGAAACCCAAATCGTAATCGGTGATTTTGCGGGCTGAGAAAACGAGAAGAAGAATGAAACAAGCTATGATTGGAAAAACCCAAAGGCGCGGATAGGGTTTTGGCTGGGCGTTTTGGGGAGTTAATTCCATGGATTGTTTGGAAAAATGTTCGTCTTTCTTAGGGTATAGGAGCTTCATTATCTTCTATGTCCCGATCATTTCAGAGGAATTTCTTAGTTGAGAGAATCTTAGAAGAAAGATCAGTCATAAATAATACTTAGCCACGGATATACCGATCATTCATAAAACAAAATGGGATCGGCATTATACCAGCCTCTTTGAAGTTTTATGGAAGGCTGGCATACATGGGATTCATGGGATTTGCCTGAAATTCAAATCTTAAAACTGAAAATTTAAAATTCATTCTTTCTTTGAGTGTCTTGGCTATCCGCGTGCATCCCCTGCATCCGTGGCAAAACCTCTTTTTCTTT
The DNA here is from genome assembly GCA_963796105.1 of candidate division FCPU426 bacterium. Taxonomy (GTDB): domain Bacteria; phylum Oederibacteriota; class Muellerivitia; order Muellerivitales; family Muellerivitaceae; genus CAWCKJ01. The sequence goes on along the minus strand of CAWCKJ010000004.1, from coordinate 153,878 downwards.
GGTTACTTGAGGTTCTTCCCTATTGAAAAGGCCGCCCCGAGGTTTTCACCGATTGCGTAATAGTGGTTGCCCTCGAAACCTCCGTAGAGAATCGCCTGGGTCTTCTCAATATCCGGGAATCCCTTCGGACCAAGGACATCCTCGTCGGCGAGAATTCCCATGATCTCCCCGATGAAGATCGTGTGTAACCCAAGCTTGTGTTGCTGGAAAAGCCTGCATTCCAGGGAGTACGGCAATTCGGCGGCCAGCGGGGCGTTGATCTTTTCGCTCTTGAGCGGAGTGAGCCCGGTTTCCTTGAATTTGTCATGTTCCCGTCCCGAGACGAGGCCGACGTAATCGGCGGCCTTGACGTATTTACGGGATGGAATCCCGACGGTGAACGCCTTACTGTGCAGGATGTTGTGGTAGGTGAGAGTCGCTTCGCGCAACGACACCGACACGCAGGGCGGATTGCTGGAGCTGATACCGCCCCAGGCCGCGTTCATGAGATTCGGTTTCCCATCGGCTCCATAGGTTCCGATAAGCATCACGGGATGGGGATGAAGGATGGTGTTAGGCGCAAGCGCGATTTTTTTCATATAAAACCTCCAAAGAGAAGTAGATCAAGCTGGATATAACCACTTTATCATAGTCGGGAGTCACGGGAATTGTTTCAGATCCCTGGGAGGCAGTCTTGAATGCCTTTAATCTTTTCCTGATTTCATGACAAGTATGGCGGAGAGCATATCTACTTTACTCTAAACAAAAGAACCCGACTTAGAAACAAGCCGGGTTCATTTGTTTTATCTCACCGATGCCTTACGGTACTAATGCGAAGTTAGGCATTAGCACACCCAAGTCCCGCGCTTCAGCTTGTGGCTTCAGTGCAGGGGCATTTCCGGGGCGAAGCTGAGGTCCGGGAAGGGGTTGGGCCTCGGGGTCTTGGCAAAGTCGTAATAGATGACCACGGCCTGGTCGAGGGAATACATCCCGGCGTTGTAGTCGAAAGACACCTGGTAGGTGGGGTTGGATTCACGCTCTCCCATGCCGGTTCCCGCCTGCTCCTCAGGCGCTTCTTTTTTCGCTTTTCTTTCCATCATTCCGCTGGTGCAAGCGGGCGCGGGCGGAGCGCATAAACTGTCGTAAGCCTTGGCGCGATAGGAGTTATACGGGTAAGGCTGTTGGCTGTAACGGTAGATCGGGTGGGAATCGTAATACTGGTTCAACTCATCCTGGTTCCAGAAGTAGGCCGCGCCGATCACACCGCAGTTGGCCGCCAGGTCCTTTCCCATCTCATTCCCCCGCCATTGGGCGTAGGACTTGGGTTTGTTGGTAAAGAAGAAGCGCCTGGCTTCCTCACCGCTCACCTGCCATCCCGGGATTGTGACGGAGCTATAGGGGTCGATGACCCATTTTTGGCCGTCCGAGATGCCGCTGGGCTTGCCGGTGATGGAATTAAGCCCGTCCACCGTCAGGTTCACGGCCACCCTCACTGGCAGGGGATTGTAGAGCCGTACCGAGTAATTCTCCCCCCTGGAGGCTGTGATAAAGGGCCGCCCGTTACGGTAGGTCTCTGGTTTCACCCCTTCGTCATCGCTCACGATTTCCACCCGGAACTGGTAGGGCTGGTGGCGGGTCTCGTGGACCAGCCGGTCGTCCTCCTGGATCGCGAGGCGGTATTTGACGGTATGTTCCTTGGTGGCGGCCTGGGTGTTCGCGACCCCCAGGACCAGAAGCCCGGCTAGAAGCATCTTGTTTAATCGCATGACCTTTCTCCTGTGTGAATGTTTTGAACTGCCTATACCCCATTGGACACAGCTCAAAAGGAAAAGTTCCCAAGAGGGGTTATTCCATTGGCATGGAATAACAATTTTGAATTTTTAATTTTAAATGTTGAATTATCGAGGATTTCCAAAGTATGGAAATCTAGCCAAAATTTGGCGTTTTAAACTTGAAATTAGTGGGTTTTTCGCCGGCCGGGAACCACAGGAATCCGAGAACTAGCCGGGAACCCGATAACTGACCGAGAACTCGAGAACCGGCCTGGAACCTTGGAACCCGGGAATCCTGGAACTCTGGAACTCCTGGAACTGGCCTGGAACCTTGGAACCCGGGAATCCTGGAACTCTGGAACTCCTGGAACTGGCCTGGAACCTTGGAACTCGGGAATCCTGGAACTCTGGAACTCCTGGAACCGGCCTGGAACCTTGGAACTCGGGAATCCTGGAACTCTGGAACTCCTGGAACCGGCCTGGAACCTTGGAACTCGGGAATCCTGGAACTCTGGAACTTCTGGAACTGGCCTGGAACCTTGGAACTCGGGAATCCTGGAACTCTGGAACTCCTGGAACTGGCCTGGAACCTTGGAACTCGGGAATCCTGGAACTCTGGAACTCCTGGAACTGGCCTGGAACCTTGGAACCCGGGAATCCTGGAACTCTGGAACTCCTGGAACTGGCCTGGAACCTTGGAACTCGGGAATCTTGGAACTCTGGAACTTCTGGAACTGGCCTGGAACCTTGGAACTCGGGATTCCTGGAACTCTGGAACTTCTGGAACTGGCCTGGAACCTTGGAACTCGGGAATCCTGGAACTCTGGAACTCCTGGAACTGGCCTGGAACCTTGGAACCCGGGAATCCTGGAACTCTGGAACTCCTGGAACTGGCCTGGAACCTTGGAACTCAGGAATTAGCCGGGAACCAGGGAACTCGGGAACTAGCTGGGAACCTTGCCCGCAGATGCCGGGAGCCCTGCCCGCAGGTTTTGGCAGTCCTGCCCGCAGATGTCGGGAGCCTGCCCGCAGGTGTCGGGAGCCCTGCCCGCAGGTGTCGGGAGCCCTGCCCGCAGGTTTCGGGGTCCTGCCCGCAGGTGTCGGGAGCCCTGCCCGTAATTTTCGGGAGTCCTGCCCGCAGGTTCCGGGAGCCCGCTGGTCGATTCGGGTTTTTCGGCGGTCGGGGTCGCTAACCTGCCGGTCGGCAAAGGAAATCCTACTCACTTTTTAACGGCAATTATGAATTCTGAATGTTAACCCCTCGATAATACTCGGGGCGGGATGTTGAATTATCGAGGATTTCCAAACCCCGGAAATCTACCAAAATTAAGAATTCAAAACTCAAAATTTAACATTGACTTCAAGATTCCCTGCCCACAGATGTCGGAAGCCCTGTCGGAAATGCCGAGCCCCTGTCGGAATGCGCGGTCTGATTGTCGGAAGCCCTGTCGGAAAGCCCGAGCCCCTGTCGGAATGAACGGTCTGACTGTTGGAAGGCCTGTCGGAAAGGACGGCCCCCTGTCGGAATGGGCGGTCTGACTGTCGGAAGCCCTGTCGGAAAGCCGGGCTCCCTGTCGGAATGCGCAATCTGGCTGTTGGAAGCCCTGTCGGAATGGGGGATCTGACTTTCGGATGCCCTCGCTTACCAGAGATTAGATACCACTTCTCACAATATGTATCTGAGTGGTCCTGAACGGAAGTAATATAGGACCGTATTAAAGGTGGATTATGAACAACGGAGAGAAAATATGCGGAAATTAGCAGTTTTTTTCTTAGTATTCCTGATTGCGTCCGGGGGGTTTGGCCAATCGCTGGACACCCAAATAGGCCAAAACACTCTTAAAGCAGAATACAAGAAAACCAAGATTAAAAAATCTGGTTCTGAACAAAAATTCTATCCCATTGAGATCCAGCATGGTGGAGCTGATAAAAGGCCGACCCAGAACTATTATTATAAAGGCTTAAAATTAGAGTCCTTCCAGCAATTGAAGGCGGTCCTTGACCCCCTTAACGATCCGGAAGCGGACCGACTCCTCAGGTCCTCCGCGGACAATGACAACACAGGCATGGCTTTCCTTGTGGAAGGGGGTCTTTTATGCGCGGCGGGGTTTATTTATGAGATTACGGCAAAAAGCTCACTCGAGAATGATTGGACAGTTACTAAACCCGGATTTCCCAGATGAAATTTCTCTTCGAGTATAATAAGACATCGTTTGGCTATATAAACAAAGGTTTTTCTTCACTTCGGGGATTACGAGAAGGGGAAATTCAATGGGTGAAGGCAGAAAAGACGCTCTTCGGGTGGTTTTTGATCCTGGTCTCAAACTGGAATTTCATGGTGCGAAGGTCACTTCCGACGGCGGGTTGATTCCCTATCGCGAGTTGGATGAAGCCTTCGGCTTGACGGCCTCATCCGAAAACATCCTTTGGGATCGGCGGACCGGCAAGAACACGCAACACACGATGACGGCGCTTCTTCGCCAGTCGGTATTCAGCCGCTTGGCCGGATACGAAGATACCAACGACGCGGAGCGCTTGAGTGTCGATCCCGCAATGCGGCATGTAATCGGAGGACGGGCGAGGGACAAACAGGCCGCCTCCACAAGCCAGATGGGACGTTTCGAAACGGAGGTTCTCACCCAGTCGAAAAACCTGATCGGCCTGATTAATCTGTCCGGCCAATGGATTGATGCGGTCCATAAAAAAAAGCCCATCCAACAGATCGTCCTCGACATGGACAGCTCCGTGAGCGAGACCTACGGGGATCAGGAAGGCTCCTTGTACAACGGTTATTTTGGCTGTACCTGCTACCATCCTCTCTTCTGCTTCAACCAGTTCGGTGATTTGGAACGGGGGATGTTGCGCAACGGCAATGTGGCCAGCGCCCACGAATGGCGCTCGGTTCTTGAACCGGTAGTTGCCCGCTACCGGGGTCTTTCCATCAGCCGGTTTTTCCGGGGTGACGCGGCCTTCGCCCGTCAGGAACTATACGAGTACCTGGAAGACGAAAGATACCTTTACGCGATCCGCCAACCCGCTAATGACGTGCTGCAACGGGAAATTGAGCCATTTTTAATCCGTCCCGTGGGCCGCCCTTCCTACAAGCCTGTCCTCCGGTATCACAGCTTCCAATACCAAGCCGCCAGTTGGAATACACCCCGCCGCGTGGTGGCGAAAATAGAACACCACCATGGCGAGCTTTTCCCGAGGGTTGGTTTCATTGTGACGAACATGCGTCGACCGGCTCCTCAGGTGGTGAGGTTCTACAACGGGCGAGGCACGGCTGAGCAGTGGATCAAGGAGGGGAAGTACGCGATGAAGTGGACAAGACTAAGTTGCCACGACTTCGCGGACAATCAAGTAAGGTTGCAACTATTTGCACTGGCTTACAATCTGGGCAACTTCCTGCGCCGTCTGGTCTTGCCAGAAATGGTGAAACATTGGTCGTTGACGACCTTGCGGGAAAAACTCATCAAGATCGGGGCCAATGTCATCCGCCATTCGCGGTACGTGGTTTTTCAGATGGCGGAGGTGATGGTTTCCCGACGCCTGTTTGCTGAAATCCTTAATCGGAAACGGCTATTGGCGATGGTAAGGCCGCGAGCACCAGTACTGCGATAACCGCAGGAACGCTTCATGGCTGCAACCCGATCAACTATCGTTGGATAAGTGTGCGCTCACAACGAGAATAGCCTTTCCGAAAGTCATTTTTCAGGTTTTTTGGGCACATAAACCTTTTCCTGGGGCTCATTCAACTGGCCTGGGACCTGAAAATTCTGAATTCCGATGGAAGAAGCGGGGGGGGGGCAATATAATGAGGAACAAATTAACCGGCGATGTTGCAGGAAGAAGTCATCTGGGAAATCCCGGTTAAACTTCTTTAGATTTTCCACGCCCACGTAAAATAATTTTGCCAAGAGAAATTTTAAATCCCATTCATCGGGATGTTTTTTCGATACCCCTTCTGCGGGAAGAAGGGTGATTGAAGGGGATATCTTCAACTTTTTAACACTTTATTTATAGGAAGCCTCTTATGCACCGATTCTCCATTCCCCAATCCGGCAAGATGGTTTTGTTGTTCCTCTGCTTCTCCATCTGCTTCCTGTTCCTGGGTTGTCCGGGCAAAAACAGCCCCTCTTCCCCGGGAGGCGGCAAGTCCACCCCGACCAGCACTACGTCTCCCTCGCCTGCCTCGATGATGATCGACAACCTGGAGGACCAGAACACCCAAATCATCGTCCAGCAGGGCAGGAACGGCTACTGGTACACCTACAACGACGGGACGGGCGGAACCCTTTTACCCAACCCCCTGGCCGTCACCAGCGGCGGCGCCAACGGGACGCTTTACTCCATGGGCATCAACGGTTCGGGCTTCACGGGCTATGGGGCGGGTCTGGGCTTTAATTTCCTCGCATCCGCGCCCTTGGACTATAACGCGCAGTCCTACGGGTACACGGGGGTCAAGTTTTACGCCCTCTCCACCCCCGCGGGCCAGGTCGTCCATTTCACCATCGGCACCGATGAGACGATGACGCTGGCCAACGGCGGCTCCTGCGCCGTGAGCTGCGGGGACAGCTACGGGGCCTCGGTGACGCTGACCAGCGCATGGGCCCCCTACACTTTCTACACCACGCAGTTGTCCCAGCAGGGTTGGGGCGCTCCCGTGGCCTTGGACTGGGCCAAGATCATCAACATGCAATTCCAGGTCCCCGGGGGACAGCCGTTCAATTTCCAGGTGGACGAGATCCAATTCGTGAATTCGCCCGCGCCGCCCTCCTACACTCCGACTTCCACTATTACCAGCACGGGGTCGACCTCGCCGACCAATTCGCCGACCAATACCCCCACCAATACGATCACCAATACCCCGATCAATACTCCCACCTATACCCCCACCAAAACACCCACCAGCACCACGATTAATTGCTCGTCGCCGTCCCAAGCTGGAATCACGAGCCCATACCTGAATTTAATACCCGGGGCAGGAGACCTGTGGGCAAACGAGGTGAACATTCCGGTAGTCGGGGAGGGCATCGAGAGTATTTCGGTTTATTTGAGCGGCGCCTCGGGCCAAGTGAACGCGGCCCTTTATTCCGGTAGCGAGGCGACGGGCCCCATCAGCCTTATTACGCAGGGGGCGGCCCAATCGGCCGTCAACGGCTGGAACACGATCCCGGTTCCGGCGGCTTACCTCAATGCGGGGACTTATTGGCTAGTTTGCCAGGTTCAAAATTCCACCCAGGTGGTTACGGGTTTTGGGGATAAGACCGTATTCGTGAGCTACAGTTTCGGGGCCTTTCCCGGAACTTACCCCAGTGGAGGGTCCGTTGAAAATGAAGTTTCGTTTAGTATTTATATGAATTACTGCGGCGGAAATACCCCGACTTTCACGGCAACGCCCACCATCACACCCACCATTTGCTACGCGCCCACGCTCCAGACGACCTATACCTTCGCGAGCAGCATGGATTGCTGGCATTCGGATCCCTACGGCGGCACGACCGTGAATATCAACACCATCGGCATATCCACGGCCCAATTGTCTACCGGCAGTTCGGGGGCATTGGCGGTGAGCGTCACCAATTCAGCCGCGGTAACCGGGGCCTTGCAGCTTGAAGTCAGCTATAGTACCGCCCAGGATTTCAACGGGGCCTCGATAGGGGCGTATGTTTACTGCGACGCCAGTTTGGGCAACACCGGCGCCATAGTTTTCGATGAAAGCGCGACCGCCGTGGGCGGGGCCTCCGCGACTTATCTCTTTGAAGGCCAATGGACCAATGTGACCGGCGGCAAGTGGGTGCAATTGATCCCCCTGACTTCCGGGTCCGGCGGAACCGGCTCAACGGGTGCCGTGGATACCCACCATATTTCCCAGTTCGGCGTTGATATTCCGGGTATCGCCGCCGGGGCGACGGGAAATGTCTATATCGACGCCGTCACGATCACTATTCCCGTGACCCCTACACCCACACTCACACCCACCAGTACCACGATTAATTGCTCGTCGCCGTCCCAAGCTGGAATCACGAGCCCATACCTGAATTTAATACCCGGGGCAGGAGACCTGTGGGCAAACGAGGTGAACATTCCGGTAGTCGGGGAGGGCATCGAGAGTATTTCGGTTTATTTGAGCGGCGCCTCGGGCCAAGTGAACGCGGCCCTTTATTCCGGTAGCGAGGCGACGGGCCCCATCAGCCTTATTACGCAGGGGGCGGCCCAATCGGCCGTCAACGGCTGGAACACGATCCCGGTTCCGGCGGCTTACCTCAATGCGGGGACTTATTGGCTAGTTTGCCAGGTTCAAAATTCCACCCAGGTGGTTACGGGTTTTGGGGATAAGACCGTATTCGTGAGCTACAGTTTCGGGGCCTTTCCCGGAACTTACCCCAGTGGAGGGTCCGTTGAAAATGAAGTTTCGTTTAGTATTTATATGAATTACTGCGGCGGAAATACCCCGACTTTCACGGCAACGCCCACCATCACATCAACCCCGACCAACACATCAACCCCTACGGCGACCGCCACCTTGAACGTGCACAACCCCCACGGGAACTGGAATAACGTGGGGAGCGCGGGCTTCTCCGCCGGACAGGCCGAATATACGTCGCTGGCTTTTGACACCGACGGGAATCCCTACGTGGCTTTTCGGGATGACGCCAACGGCACTAAAGCCACGGTGATGGAATACAGCAATGGCAGTTGGGCAAATTATGGAAGCGCGGGTTTTTCCGCCGCCTGGGTCCAATATACGTCCCTGGTTTTTAACATCAGCGGCACCGCGCCCTACTTGGCTTATTCGGATGGGAATGTTGGTGGTAACGCCACGGTCATGTATGACAGCGGGTCCGGTTGGGCGACCCTGGGGACCGCTGGTTTTGCCCCCGGAGGGGTTAATTATACGTCGCTGGCTTTTGACGGCTATGGCACGCAATACGTGGCTTTCCAGGATCAAGCGAACGGCAATAAAGCCTCGGTGATGGCGTACATCGGAGGAAATTGGGTGAATGTAGGGAGTCCGGATTTCTCCTCGGGGGAAGCTAATTATATATCGCTGGCCATGTACAACAACAAGCCCTACGTGGCTTTTGAGGATTACGCATACGGCAATGATTATAAAGCCACGGTCATGGAGTACACCTCGGGCGGTTGGCAAAACGTGGGGAGCGAGGGCTTTTCCGCCGGGCCGGCCAATTATACGTCGCTGGCTATTGATGCCTACGGCAATCCCTACGTGGCTTTTCAGGATTGCGGCAATGATTATAAAGCCACGGTCATGGAATACACCTCGGGCAGTTGGCAAAACGTGGGGAACGCGGGATTTTCCGCCGGGACGGCCAATTATACGTCTCTGGCTTTTTATTCCGGCAAACCCTACGTGGCTTTTCAGGATTACGCAAACGGTAACCAAGCCACAGTCATGGGCTTCACCGGGAGTGGTTGGGCGAACGTGGGGAGCGCGGGTTTCTCCGCCGGATCGGCCAGTTATACGTCCTTGGCATTTTCCCCCAACGGCACGACTTACGTGGCTTTTTCGGATGGCAACAGCGGCGGTAACGCCACGGTCATGGCGTTCCAATAAAACGGGACATTCTTAGGTACGCTTCGCCGGGGAGGGCCAAGCCCCCTTCTGATGGTGAAGATCACACAAGGTCCAATAACGATCGTGAAGCACCGGCACCGCCCCGCACCCCGGGGCGGTGTTTTTTTATGATCCCTCCCAAAGCGGAATGCGCGGATGGGGTTTGAAATGGCGTTGACACCGTCAAGGGACAGCTCTCCCTTTTCTACTTTAAATACTATCGGATCAAATCCAGGATACGACTGGATGACCTTTGAGTACTTGGACCGAGCTGCCACTTGGCCGGGGCATGACCCCGGCCAAGTACACGGCTAGGCCCCGGGCAAGCCCGGGGCCTTATCACCCGGTAAAGGGTAAATAGGCTCTAAAGGCGCTGATCAAACGCCATTTTGGTTACTCACAGGCTCGGGAGTTGTTGCTGTCGCCATCGGATTTATGTTGAAGAGTGACGCGGATAAGTGCAGGACAGACGCCGTGTTGCGTTACAACCACGAGGTCGTGCCGGATCAAAATTTATCAATGATTTTATTACCCCACACCCACTCGCCCGGTTTGACATTGACTCAACGATTTTAATTTAAAAAATTTAGACATAGTTTTTGGGTAAGAAACGGCTAAACGATTTTGCAGGGGATCAGCTCATCCTCGTTGAAGGAATAGACCGCGCAGAGGCGGTGGTAGCCGTCGGCGATGACGACCTTTCCGTTCTGGGGGTCCCGGACCAACAGGAGTGGTGAGAGGGCTTTACCATCCTTGATTTTCTGCTGGTCCTTGCCGACGTGGTAGTTGCTGACGCCCAACAGCGACAGTCCCGAGGCCCGGAAAATGTCCTTGGCCTTGAACTGGGTGATCTTGGCGTCCTTGAGCTTCTTCACAAAACCGATGGTCTCGGTTTCGGTATGGAAAAGGCTCAGGTAGGATTGGGCCGCCGGATAGTCCTTATCCTCGGGTTCCGGAAGCCATTGAATCTGGGATTTGTCGCTCATTTTCCGCCTCCTAAAGATGGATCAATTATGGCTCAATAAATGGAGAATCCCGCGATGTTTGGGTGAGGGGGAATAAAACGCAGGATAATCAGCGGCTATGCGCCATTTGGGTTTTGGCGAATTTAATTAATGAGTGCAGGGTCTGGTTGACCGACTCGGCGTTTTCGAAAACTTTGGCAACGTCGGGATCCAAATGGACGAGATTGGTCCCTGAATGGTATTGATCCGCGTATTTTCCCCTCACACCGCCTTTTAACCGCTGAAAGTCGTATTCCGACCGCAATTCGTTTTTATTTTTCTTTCTCATAGAACTTCCTCTCTCGCCTTGTCGCTTTCGGGCGCTAATGAGCCTTATTAAATGTCCCCTGTCAGTATGTGAAAATACCAGGGTCCTCCCATCCGTTGATAGGCCTATCGTTATAAAGCGATGTTCAGTCAATGAATGGCCCGGATCATCGAAGGTAAAGGATAATGGGTCGCTCAACACAGTGGCGGCTTCCTCAAAGGATACACCATGTTTTTTAAGATTAATAGCTGACTGGTCCACATCCCATCCGAAAACAAGGGCTATTTTAACTGCCTTGAAATAAACGTGATGATGTTATGAATTTAGTCTCATTATATCCCACGGTTCCAGGTATCTTTCAATAAGGCGGAATGGTCAATGGTTTGAGATGAATTTGCCATTCCAATTTTTTCTCCACCACCATCCCCAGGCCAGGAAGTAAGTAAGGAGTGAAGCTATGGATATCCACTTCCCGACGATGAAAGCGCCCGGTTCGTATTTCATGAGAAAGTGGTGGCTCCCGGCGCTCAGCGGGATGGCCCGGCCGAAATAATCACCCGGCATCACTTCGTAGGTTTGCTGGGAGCTGTCGGGGTAGGCCAGGGCTTTCCACCCTTGGCAATAGTTGTCGGTCACCATGAGGATCTGGGGTTTTTCGGTTTGGACGCGGAATTCCACCTCATCCGTGGTCTTGTCCTGGAGCCAGACCTTCCCCTGGCCCGGGTTTTCCTCGGGCAATGGGGTCGGAGCCTTTTCCAGCAGGACCTCGTCCCCTGGGTCGAAACCAGGCCGGGAAATATCATTCATCAGATCCTGGGGGGTGCCCTCCCATTTCCACCGCCCCGCCAAGAAGGCCCGGGGCAGGAGGGGATAGGTCATCTCGTTCAGGTTCATCCCGCCGTTTTTATAGACCAATAACTTCATCAGTCGGATCAACCGGATTTTTGGGGCGGTCAGGTTAACTTTTTTGGCGGAGGGGTCCTCGGACTCATCCGCTGATGGGTTGCCCGAATAGGTGATGAAGTAATTGTACCTTTTGGGGACCAGGGGGTCGTCGCCCCAGATATCCGGCAATCTCGTGGAAAGGGCGCGGTTGCCGTTGAGCACCCAATCAACCCGGTTGTCCCCCAGGTTTTGGGCCAGGTTATCCCTGATCCCGGACTGCCAGGTCAACATCTCCTTGGCGTTGAACCCCGATAGGTTGGACCAGCCGAAGGCCCAGAGGTTCACCATGCCCAGCAAGGCCAGGGCGTATTTTCTCCCCTCCCCAAGGGGTCTTGCCATCCAGACAAGGCCAAATACAAGCAACAGGATGGAAGCGCCGGCCAGGTTGACGATCTTCGCCGCGGACAATTGCTCCAGGTACCGGGGATCTTGCGATGAAAGGGGGAACAAATCATTAAGGGTGAGAGTGTCCGGAATTCCCTCCAAACCGGATCCCCGGAATTCCAAAAGGGCGGCTGCCAGGAAGACCACTCCTAGTCCGAGGGCCAGGTGGGCGGGCCAAATCACTTTCTTCGCGTCGGTCAACCAGGCTTGAATTCCCAGCGCCGCGAGGAATGAGAAAGCCAATTGGAAAAAAATAGCGAACTTATAACTGCCCCGGAAGGAGTTGAAAGAGGGAATCCATTGGTTCAGGAGGGGATAAAGGGGGGTATGAAAACCAAAGGCTAGCAATAGCGCGAACAGTCCCAGACCCAGAATGACCCATTTTTTTTCCTTATGGTTTTCTCCCCTGGCCAGGGAGTAAAGGGCCGCCAGGAAAGCCACGATGCCGATGAATAGGCAGGCCTCATTCCAATAACGGGACGGCATGCAGGCGAAACGGACATTCTTTCCGGCAAGTCCCGAGGCCATGACCGTCAAGGCGTTCACGAAGGGGAGGGAATAGATCCGCTGGTATTCCAGGGAGCCCTCGATGTTCCGGAGGTTCTCGCCGAGGGCCCCCAGGGTCGTGAGCCATTGGATGGCGGTGAGGGCGAAACTTCCCAGGAGCATGGAGAGCCCGCAGAAAATTTTTCTCAAACGGTTCTCCTGGTTCTTGTAAATGAGAAACAGGGCATAGAGCCCCGCCAGGAAAAAGGTGTAATCAAGATATTGGGCGTGTCCGGATAGGATCTGGAGGGAGAGGATAGCGATGCCCACCAGGACATTTTTAAGGGTGGGGGAATCCAGGAGAATTTCCACCCAGAGGAAGATCAGGGGTATCCAGGCCATGGTGCAAAGGTTGGGCATGTGGCCGGCATAGACATGGAGGAAAAAGGCGCCGCCGAACATGAAGACGAAAGCGCCGAAAAGGGAAGCCAGGCAGCTCAAGCGGTTCGCGCCCAGCCATAGGTAGGTAAAAAAACCGGCCAAGAAAACGTGGAGGGCGATGGAAAAGTTCAAGGCGAAAACCAGGGGAAGAATGAGAAAGAGCCAATTGGGAGGATAGAGGAGGGCGGACTGGAAACCCGCGAAAAAGGGCGCCCCGCAAAAGAGGTAGGGGTCCCAAAGAGCCAGATGCCCCTTCGCCAATTCGGAGAAACCAAATTCCCGCCAGGCGTAGAACTGGTTGGCGAGGGAAAAATCCTTGTTGGAAACCAAGGTATCTAGGGAGAAAAGGGCCCTGCCGAAAAGGGCCAGGACCGCCAGGGCCAGGACCAGGGCGCCTAAGGCCTTGCGGTTGGAGGCGGGAGAAAGAAGGACTTTTTTGAGGGTCTCGGAGCCTGGAAATTTCATGGAGTTAGCATAACTTAAGGAGGCTATGGGGCCAAAGGGGAATGGATGGATGTTTGAAAAAGTAAAAACAAAGAACACAGCGGGGCAAATGGGAAGGGTGGAGGATAAGTACCGGTGAAGCCCAAGAATAAATAGCGAAAATACGGCAAAAAATCGGGATATCCATTATCATATCCGCGGTCCAAAGAGACCGATGACCTTAAGCAAAGGTGTTTAATACGTGAATAAGAACTCTCGAAAAATGAATGGCTTTCAATCCGGCCGGTTGTCCACGGCCGCTCGAATCATCGGCCTTCTCTCCCTATCCTTGTTTGCCCTCGCCCCCAGCCATTCCTGGGCGGCAGGCGACCTTCTCCAGAAGTCCCTGGTCAAGATTTTCACGACCGCGCAGGAGCCCAACTACTACGAGCCTTGGCGGATTGGTTCCTCTCAATTCATGAGCGGGAGCGGATGCGTCCTCAAGGGGAACCGGATACTTACCAACGCTCACGTGGTCTCCAACGCGATTTTCATCGAGGTGCTTAAGGAAGGGGACAGCCGAAAATACATCGCCAAGAGGGAATTCGTGGCCCATGACTGCGACCTGGCCATCCTCAAGGTGATCGACGAGGATTTCTTTACCGGCACCCTGCCTGTCACCTTCGGGGGACTGGCTTTCAAGAGGGACAAGGTCGCGGTTTACGGGTTTCCCTTGGGAGGGGAGGAGCTTTCCATCACCGAGGGAGTCGTTTCCAGGATCGAGATATCCACCTATGCCCACTCCGGGCGGTACCTCCTGGACGTCCAAACGGACGCGGCCATCAATCCCGGCAACAGCGGGGGCCCGGTATTCAAGGACAAGAAGATGGTGGGCGTGGCGTTCCAGGGCTACAACGCGGTGGTGGCCCAGAACACCGGCTTTTTCGTCCCGGTTCCGGTTATCAAGAGATTCCTGGATGAGATCAAGAACGGCGCTTACCGGGGAATCCCGACACTGGGGATCTACGGAGAGGACATGGAGAACGACACCCTGAGGTCCTATTACGGCATGAAGCCGGACCAGACGGGACTTTTGGTCTCCAAGGTCATCTATCACTCCTCGGCCTGGGAGAAGGTCCAAGAAAACGACATCCTGATGTCCATCGACGGTTACCCCATCGCCAACGACGGGACCATTTCCTTCCGGAAAGGGGAGAGAATCCATTTCAGTTATCCCCTCTGTTTGCGCCATATCGGGGACAAGATGAAATTAAAAGTCCTGAGGGACAAGAAACCCCTGGATTTAACCGTGACCTTGAAGGAAGAGTCCCGCCTGATCCCCCTCGTCCAATACGACAAACAGCCGACCTATTTCATCTTCGACGGTTTTATTTTCACGCCGTTCAACTCGAACTATCCCGGTATCGGCAAGGATACCTCCACGGACCTGAAGGCCCTTTATTTCCACGGCCTTCCCTCGGAAAACCGCAAGCAGGTCATCCTGATCAACCACATCCTCTCGGGCTCCATCAACAAGGGTTACGACTCCAAATTCAGCAACCTCATCGTCACCCAGGTGAACGGGCACAACATCTCCGAGATGAAGGACTTGATCGCGGCCTTCGAGGACCCCCAGGACGGCCGGCATATCATCGAGATCGACAAGCCCAGGGAAGTCGGGACCCAGATCATCCTCGACGCGGCCAAGTCCAAGCAGGCCACGGAGGATATCCTGGACAAGTACGGCATCCCCAGCGACCGCTCGGCCGACCTGAAGGGAGGAAGCCAATGAGGACCGCTTTCCCTTGTTTGAGGATCACGCTGGTATTAGGACTCGGCTTGTTCTTCTGCGCCAGGGTTTGGGGAGGCGATGAGACCACGAGAAAGTCCGTGGTCAAGGTGTACACGGCGGCCCAAAGCGTCGACTATTACGAGCCCTGGAAGCCGGGCTCGGAGGTCCAGTTGAGGGGATGCGGGACCATCCTGCCGGGGAAGCGAATCCTCACCACTGCCCACATGGTCAACAAGGGAAATTACATCGAGGTGGAGAAATTTGGGGAAACCAAGCGGTATGTGGCCCAGGTGGAGCAGGTGGGGTTCGACCTGGACCTGGCCCTCTTGAGCGTGCAGGACGGGGATTTCTTTACGGACACCAAACCCGTGGAGTACGCCGAACTGCCGGGACGGGGCGACAAGCTCGTGATCCAAGGCGGAGATGAACTTTCGATCAAGGAAGACTCCGTATCCGGCTTGGAAATGGTCTGGAGTTCCGAGGGGGGCCGTTCCATGCCGGGCATCCTGACTAACGCCGCCATCGACGCCTCCAACAACGGCTGTCCGGTTTTCAACGGGGGCAAGCTCGTGGGGATCCCCTTCGATTCCACGGGAAAACCTGATAAAACCGGGTCGCTTATTCCCGTGAACGTGATCCAGAGGTTTTTCAAGGGCATCCAGGGCGGGCGCCCTTATGAAGGCTTCCCAGACCTGGGTTTCTACACCCAGGATTTGAAAAACCAGACCCTACGCGACTTTTTCAAAATTTCACCGAAACAAACAGGGGAAATCATCACCAAGATTTTCTACGGGGGGTCGGCTGACGGGGTCTTGAGGGAAGGGGACGTTTTGACGGCCATCGACGGGAATCCGGTTGATGATGAGGGCTACATCACCCTGAAAAAAACGGGCAGGATCCCCGAGATCTACCTCGCTACCTTTTACTCCATCGGGGAGAAGATCAGCCTGGACATCATCCGGGACGGGAAGCCCCTGAACGTGAAGATGCCCTTGAAGCCCGCGGTGAAGCTCCTTCCCGACCGGCAGGATGAGCGTCACCCCACCTATCTCATGATGGGAGGCTTGGTTTTCGTACCCCTAACCATGAACTATTTCTCGGCGGCCAATTGGGACGCTTTCAAGCCGGAATTGCAGGACCTGGCCGTTCACGGGCTTCCCTCGGCGGAACAAAAGCAAGTCGTGCTTATGAGCCACGTCCTGCCGCATGAAATCAACAAGGGGTATGATAAGCTGACGAATGTCATCGTAAAAAAAGTTAACGGATGCCCTATTTCAGAAATGAAGGATTTGTTGGAGGCCTTGAAAAATCCAGCCGGCGGCTACCACGTGATCGAGATCGACGATTTCAACTGGTCCGGCTCGCGGATCATCATCGACGCGGAAAAGGAAAAACTGGCCACGGATGAAATCAGGCAAACCTTCAAAATCCCTTCCGACCGGTCCCAAGACTTGAAATAACCTGCCGGCTCACGATCCTAAAGAAGCGCGGCGAAGCGGGAAAAGACAGTCTCGGCGGTGTTTCTCAAATTCGAGGCGTTCGCCTGAAGGTTTTTCTCGATGGGCTGGCGGGGAAGGGAACCCTTCGGCTCCAGCTCTTTTTCGTAAACCAAGACCCACTCCTTGATCATTTCCTCCGTGGTTTCCAAGTGGCATTGGAAGCCGTAAGCGTTGTTTCCCAATTTGAATAATTGATTCGGATAATTGGAACTGCCGGCGAGCCTCACCGCGTCAAGGGGAAGGGAAAAGGTGTCCCCGTGCCAATGGAAGGCCATGACCTCTTCCGGCAATCCCAACAAGAGCGGGTCCCACCGGCCCTCGTTTGATAATCGGATGGGATACCAACCTACTTCCGGCTGGATGCCCTTATAGACGGTTCCGCCCGCGGCATGGGCCAGCATCTGCGCGCCCAGGCAGATTCCCAAGACCGGGATTTGTTTTTTCAAACACTCCTGGATCGCCGATATTTCCAGGTTCATCCAGGAATATTCGTTCTGCTCATACACTCCCATCGGGCCGCCAAGGACGATGAGTCCATCGCCGATTTTTTCCGGGATGTTTTCACCGCGGAAGGGTTTCACGACCTTTAGGGCAATATTTTTATTTTTCAGGATTTCCAATACCGACCCAGGGCCCTCACAGTCGATATGTTGGAAACAAGTCACGTGGGACATTGGATCTCCTCTAGTTTTTAAAACTTCTAAGGGGAATGAGTCTAAATGATAAGTCGAAAAGGAGTGATGAATGTACTGTCGGCAATATAACTTTTTTAGTTTTTTCATGATGAGGTAAGGTTGAACGTGTTTTCTTTTGATTATACCGGTTACCTAAAAACCACTAATTTAGGGGACAAATAGTTGAAATAATGGAAAAAGTGGTATATTTACTAAAACGGTTTAGCGTTTTTTTTGAAACGGATTGAAACACGTTTCGTATTCATTTATGTTCGTGCAGTCAACAAAGGGTGAATTCCTTGAACGGATACATAAAACCTAATAAAGTCGGCCTAAGGCTGAAATCGTTTTTTACCAGCCAATTATATGGGTGTATTCTATTCGTGTTTTTAGGATTTGGCCTCAATCCCCAACTTTCCCAAGCAGCCCCTCCTCAACTTAAAATTTCAGGAAATCAGATCGTAACCGCAAGCGGCAATTGCGCAGTCCGCTTAAAGGGTGTGGATGTTTCCGGCTTGGAATACTATCCCGAAGGGGACACCGGGACCGGGTATCCTACGACGACAGTCGACGGCGTTAGCATGACTAATTATGTTGCCATTATCAGTGAAGCTGTCACGGCTTGGCATATCAACTGCGTCCGGGTTCCTTTCAACCAGGGTTATTGGTTCGGGTGCGCAAACAACTATACCCCTACCCAATCGGCCTATCGGGACATGATCGCGGCCATCGTCAACTATTGTTCCTCCCAAAACGTGTATGTGGATTTGGACCTGCATTGGTCCGGGACACAAACCACCGCCACAGCCCCTTGCGGCACAGGATGGAACACGGCTACGGGCCAACAGCCGTTACCGGATGCCAACGCGGTGACCTTGTGGTCCTCCGTTGCCTCAACCTATGCCAATAATCCCGCGGTCTTATACGACATGTTCAACGAACCCTATCCGACTACTTGGGACGAGGCTGTGACCGGGAACGGGGGCTATGTCGGTTTGCAGACCCTCTTAAGCACCATCCGCGGCACGGGCGCGAATAACATTTGCGTGGCGGGTGGGATCGGTTATGCCTATGATTTGTCGGGCGTGCCAGCAAGGCCCCTAACCGACACCGGTTCGGGATATGGGGTTCTTTATTCCTCCCACGTTTATAACAACAAGGGTGTGACGGCCGGCGGTTGGGATCCGGAAGTGACCACGATCACAGGCAACTATGCCGTAATGATTGAGGAATTCGGCGCGGCCTCCAGCGACCCTGCCAATTGGGACACTCAGACTCTCGCTTGGATTGATGGAAGCAACAGTAACAATTACGTTTATTCGGCCATGGCCTGGTGCTTCAGCTCCGATGATAGCCCGACACTAATAACGAGTTTCAGCGGCTATCCCACCACTTCCTACCACGGCGCGCCGGTTTCCACCTGGTTGTATAACTTGAACCAGACCCCGACCCCCAATTGCTCCAGCGGATCTCCCGTCCCCACCAACACCCCCGGACATACCAGCACCTTTACACCCACATTTACTCCTACTCCAACAACGGTCCCCCCTAAAATCACCCTCACCAAGACCACGGGAGGACCTACTTCTAATTATTCGGATACCGGCCCCATCACGATGTTCCTGAATGTTTGCAATGGGACCGGGGCGGTTACGGCCAATTCGGTCACGGTGACGGACAGCATTACGAACCCCCTGGGATGGTCCTTTGAGGGGCCGGGTTATAGCCAATGGACAGTGACGGAGTCAGGCGCCGCGGTGACCATCAACCCCACCAGCACGGCCTACCCCAACTTGACTTGGGTGGTGAGCAACCTGCCGGGGGGTGCCTGCGTACCCATTACCTTCATCGTGGGGTCTTACAGCGTCAATTCGAGCGATTATTGCAATGTCGTCACCGACGCCGGGATCGCCAGTTGGTCGGGGGGGGGACCCGTGACCAGCAACAGCATCGCCATCTCGGTGGTATGCACCGTCGCGAGCACCGCCACCAACACGCCCACTAGGACCTCCACTCCCACCGTGACTAGGACGAACACGGCCACGAACACCCCGACCCAAACGCCGACTATAACCCCGACTAGGACAAACACGGCCACTAATACCGCCACCGCGACGCCCACGATCACATCCACCAACACCCGCACCAATACGCCCACAAATACGGCGACTAGCACCCTGACGAACACTTTCACCAACACCCCAACCTTGACCGCGACAAGGACGAACACATCCACCAACACAGTCACCAATACAGCGACGGCCACTCCAACCCCGACTAGGACGAATACCGCAACCAATACGGTGACATCTACCTCCACGAATACTCTGACCAATACCGTCACAAACACCCCGACACTCACGGCTACCGCGACCCGAACGAATACCTCTACCAACACAGTCACCAATACGGCGACCCTTTCCTCAACCCCGACTAGGACAAATACACCAACTAATACGGTGACATCCACACCCACGAATATGCCGACTAATACCGTTACAAATACGGCAACATCCACTCCCACCCCGACCAGGACGAATACACCTACCAATACTGCCACGGCTACCCTGACGAATACCTCCACCAGCACCGCGACCAATACGGTGACTCTTACCTCCACCTCGACCAGGACAAACACATCCACGAATACGACGACAGCTACACCCACTAGTACCCCGACTAATACCGCTACAAATACGGCAACATCCACTCCCACTCCGACCAGGACGAATACCGCAACGGCTTCGATGACGCCTACGGCCACTGTGACCGACACGGTCACCCTCACCGCTACGCCTTCTGCTACGCCAACTCCGACGAGGACGAACACCTCGACCAATACCGCCACAAACACCCCGACGCTTACCCCGACCGCGACCCGGACGAATACACCGACTTATACTGTGACATCCACACCCACGAATACCCCGACTAATACCGCCACGAATACGGCAACAGCCACTCCTACTCCAACCAGGACCAACACGTCAACTAATACTCTTACCGCCACCTTGACGACCACTTCTACCAATACCGCCACAAATACGGCAACATCCACTTCCACTCCGACGAGGACCAATACACCGATAAATACTTCCACAAACACCTCGACTTCAACACCCAGCAATACCCCCACGAACACATTCACCAACACGAGGACGAATACCCCCACCAATACCGCGACTTCGACGAACACGAATACGCCGACGGTGACGCCTACCACGACCAATACCAACACCGGGACCACTTCCCCCACGAATACGCCTACCATCACCCCCACCAGGACCCCGACACCCACCCCGACGAATACTTCGACATCCACTTCGACCCCAACGGTGACGAACACATCTACCAATACGCCGACAGCAACCCCGACCAGGACCGCTACGCCGACCTCCACGAATACTTCAACTTCCACAGCGACTTCGACCCCGACCAGCACCTTTACGAGCACAGCTACCAATACCAGGACCAGCACACCCACCAATACAGCCACATCGACGAACACGAATACGCCGACGGTGACGCCTACTGCGACCAATACCAATACGGGGACCACTTCCCCCACGAATACGCCTACCATTACCCCGACCAGGACCCCGACACCCACTCCAACGAATACCTCGAGTTCCACCCCGACCCCAACAGTAACAAACACTCCAACCAATACGCCGACTGCCACACCGACCAGAACCGCTACGCCGACCTCCACGAATACTCCAACTTCCACAGCGACTTCGACCCCAACCAACACCTTTACGAACACATCCACCAACACGAGGACGAATACCCCCACCAATACCGCGACTTCGACGAACACGAATACGCCGACGGTGACGCCTACCGCGACCAATACCAACACCGGGACCACTTCCCCCACGAATACGCCTACCATTACCCCGACCAGGACTCCGACACCCACCCCGACGAATACTTCGACATCCACTTCGACCCCAACGGTGACGAACACATCTACCAATACGCCGACTGCCACACCGACCAGAACCGCTACGCCGACCTCCACGAATACTTCAACTTCCACAGCGACTTCGACCCCGACCAGCACCTTTACGAGCACAGCTACCAATACCAGGACCAGCACACCCACCAATACAGCCACATCGACGAACACGAATACGCCGACGGTGACGCCTACCGCGACCAATACCAATACGGGGACCACTTCCCCCACGAATACGCCTACCATTACCCCGACCAGGACCCCGACACCCACCCCGACGAATACTTCGACATCCACTCCGACCCCAACAGTGACGAATACTTTGAGCAACACGCCGACAACAACCCCGACTCGGACATCCACACCTACGTCGACTAATACGGCCACATTCACCCCGACATCGACCCCGACAAGTACCTTTACGAGCACAGCCACCTATACCAAGACGAACACACCCACTAATACCACGACTCCAACGAATACGAATACGCCGACGGTGACGCCTACCGCGACCAATACCAACACCGGAACCCAGTCCCCCACCAACACTCCGACTATCACACCCACCTATACGAGCACCCCGACACGCACTTCGACGCCCACCCCGACGCTCACCTCGACATCTACGCAGACTCCGACACTGACCAACACGTCCACCAACACGCCAACCGCCACGGCAACAAAGACACCCACTTCCACCTCCACCAACACCGCGACCCCGACACATACTTCAACAAATACAATGACTTCAACGCCCACCAACACATTCACGAATACCGCCACCAGCACCAAGACGAACACACCCACTAATACCTCGACGCCGACGAACACGAATACGCCGACGGTGACGCCTACCGCGACCAATACCAACACCGGAACCCAGTCGCCCACCAACACACCGACGGTTACACCCACCTATACGAACACCCCGACACGCACCCCGACGCCTACTGCGACCAATACTTTGACCTACACGCCGACCCCGACGGTCACCGACACGTCCACCAACACTCCGACTTCCACCTTTACCAATACGCCTTCTTCCACACCTACGGCGACATTTACTTCAACGTCCACCCCTACCTATACCTGGACGAATACGCCGACACCCACGGCTTCGATGACGCCTACGGCATCCCTCACCGCTACCACGACGGTCACGAACACGATGACCGTTTCGGCTTCGCCAACTCCGACCCAAACACGAACGAACACCGCCACCTTCACAGCAACATCAAGTTTCACCCCTACCTCGACGAGGACATGGACCTATACCGCGACACCCACAGCCACCGGGACCCCCACGGCTACCTTCACGGCGACGTTCACCTACACGAAGACGCCGTCTTCCACACCGACTTACACCGCATCGTACACTCCGACGGCCACCTTGACGGGAACTCCGACACCGGTTGGCAAGAACAAGATTGTTGTCTATCCGAATCCTGTGGATGGAACGGAGCCAGTGACGATCCAGATCATCCTGGCCCAAAGCGAGCCGTTGGTACGAATCGAGATATTCACATTGTCCTTCAGGAAGGTGAACGAGATTGACAGGACCCAAGTGCCAGTGGGGGTGACGGATGTCCCAATCCCCCTGACGGACAAGGCAGGGAAGCCCCTTTCCAACGGGATCTACTACGTGGTGGTCCAGACACCCCAGGGCCGCCTCGTCGCCAAATTGCTTGTTTTGAGATGAAATTAATCCGAAACAAGCCCTGAGGTTTCATTACAAACCGGCTTAGATTTTCCCTATGGCCGAACCTTAAGACCTAAATTCAAAAGGGTTTTCTTGTTGAAGTAACCCTTTCCGCTTATTTGATATAATTCAACCGCTGGAATGAATTTCACCCGCAAATCCCATCAAATAACCTCCCGGTATAGTCTTACGGTCCTTTTTCAGAAGGGAATCGAAATTGGCCAGTAAAAGAAAAATAAAAAAACCGTTCGTGCATTCAACCCGGCCTGCCGCGAGCCGGGGGAAACGGAGCCTCACGGGACCGGCGGCCAACCAATGGAAAATTTCCGCTTGGCTTCTGGCCTCCTGGCTCCTGGTCATGGCGGGCCTTCTTTCCCTGCCCAACTACAATCTTCTCTTTTATCCCGGAAATCCCTTCATCCACAGCGGAATCCCAGTCCTGCCAGACAACCTTTTCACCCACCTGCCGGGTGCCCTGCTGATCTGGGGAGGTTTCATCGCCATGATTTTCCTTTTCCGAAGGATTCCTCCGGCGGGGGACGGGGTCGAGGATCTGGAAAAAGTCCCAGCCAGTATAGCGTTCTGGTTTTTCATGGCATTGGGGGCGTTCCTCCGCCTGGAAAACGCCCATCAACCCGCGGGCTTTTACTGGGACGATCATTTCGTCCTCACCTCGGACATCCGCAATATCCTGGACAATCACGTTTTTCATTTCATGTTTCCCATGGGATGGAGGGAGCCATTCCATTCCTACCTGACGGCTTTCTTATGGATTCTCCTGCCCCGGGCTACGGGCCATTTCATCATGCTCTTCTCAGACACCCTTATCGATCTGGCCGCACTGTGGATCTTTTACCTGGCCGGCAAGGAAATCGGGGGAAGGCGGATGGGCATCCTGCTTTTAGCCATGGGTTCCATTTGCAAGACCATGGTCATGGTGACCAAGTTCACCTACGACAACGAAACATGCGTCCTGGCCGGAGCCCTGGCCGTTTTGGCGTTCCTCAGGGTCCTGAAAAAACCCACTTGGCCCCATTTCCTCTGGTGGGGCCTGGCCCTGGGGTTCGGGGGTTATACCTATGTGCCATTCCGGCCCTGGACGCCGGCCATGCTGGGCGCGGTTTGGCTGTGGGTGTTCAACGATCCCAAGGAAAGGCGGCTGGATTTTTTCAAGATCACCCTTGGACCGGCTCTTCTGGGAGCATGGGCTTTCATGTTCCTCTACCAGAACAATCTCCTGCCGGGGGATAACGCGATCATCCGATTCCTGACGAGACCCGTTGTCCTGATCCCCTTCGGAGCCCTTTTAGCCGCCAGCTATGCGGAGGTGTTTTGGCGCGAAAGGAAGAAGGGATTCAGCAAGTTGTTCGGCTGGGCGACGGGGGCCCTGGTCACCGCCTTGCTGATGACTCCCCTCTATTTATTTCCCCATTACTCAGAGCATGTCGCGGACGTCATGGCCTGGAACAAGGATTTCAGCGGCCCCGGGGAGGGGTTCCGGAAGGTCCTTGAGAACATTCAATTCAGCTGGGGTCTGCTGTTCGGCCAGGTGGCCCACCCCTCTCAAATTCCCGCCATCGGGGATTCCCTTTACGAGTTACTGGCCGCGGCCTGCGGGCTCCTAGGAGGGGCATATTTCATCGCGAGGCCCAGATGGCTCAGCAGTTTTCTCGCTTCCTTGTTTTTCCTTTCTGTTTTAACGGCCTCACTGTCCAACGGGCCGCACTCATTCCGATACGTGATATGCAGCATTCCCCTCCTGTTGACCGGGGCCTGGGGAGTGAACCGTTTATGGCTGGCGTTTCTCCAGCTTAAACCTGGACGGGCGTACCGATGGGCGTTCGCCCTGGTTCTTCTGGGATCATTGGCCTGGGAAACGGGCAAGAACCACCGCCTCACTTGGGAGTGGATGGGCCAGAGGACCAACACCACGAGCGTCTGGGACCAGGCGGAAAAAGAATTGCCCAACCACCGGGTTTACCTGTTTCAACACCCCAAGTTCTACACATGCGCCATGGATATATTGTCTGATGGGGAGAAAATTTACCAAGCCGGGGAGAGCAATTCGATTGACCTTACGCCGGGGGAAAAGGGAAAGGACCTGGCCGTTTTCGTCTGGGGCCAGGATGTCGAGAGCCAAAAGAAGATCGAGAAGGAATTTCCCGGAATCCAGTGGAACAAGCAAAGAATTTGCCTGCAACATGATGATGAGGTTCCTTACTTGTGGTGGGCCGAGGTGCCCTTCAAGAATATACCCGAGGGGGAATCGGGCTTGTTCCATGTCCGCGGGGTCCCGGAGGCGACCTGGTTGAGGCGCTGGTACGGCCACTACGGGCTGGCGCGGGGCATGATCCTCTACGAGGACCGGACGGCCCATTGGAACGACCAACTGCCGACCAAGGATTATTTGGATACCTGGCATTCGGTCAGGGTGGTTGGGAATTGGAACATCCGCAAGGGGGGCCGATACCGATTCGAAGTGAGAACCTCCTCCGTCAATTGGCTCCTTTTGGACGGGAAAAGGGTTCTCTATATCCCTCCTCAAAGCGACCTGGTGGACAAAACCTCCGAGGTGGACCTTTCGCCGGGGGTCCACCAAGTCGAGCTGGCGACCACATTGGCTTACCAGAACCAGTTCCAACCCATTGAGGTTACGGCGCCCGGGACGGGCATAAAGGTCCCATTGGATGAACTGGTGGCGAATTTGGAGGAAGCCAATCCTTCTGGAACTTGAAATCAAAACTTGTCCGATCAAGCCCCGGGTATTTATTCATGGAATAGTTGAAAAAAGAACTCCCCCTCTGGGGGAGTGCCGTTAAAATGAGTCGTTTGGGAATACTGCCGTCCATAAAAGCGAGAATAAATTGCCCCCGACAAAGAAAAAAAACAGGCGGAATATTCGAAAGGGGTTGAAATATTCCTTGGCGCCGAACGCGGGGTGGAATTTCACTTTACTGGCGGGAGCCTGGCTGGTGCTCCTGGCCGGGCTTTTGGCAGTCCCCAATTACAACCTTCTGCTGGGTTCTTCAAATCCTTTCACCAGCAACGATATTCCGCCGGTCCTAACCGACAACCTTTTCGCCCATCTTCCCCCGACTTTGTTGATTTGGGCCGGATTTATCGCCCTCATCCTTTTATTCCGGCGGGCTCAACCAGCCGAGGACAGCCAGTGGGATATTCCCCCCTGGTCCGCCAGATTAGGCTTCTGGTTTTTCATGATTCTGGGTTCTTATCTCCGCCTGGAAAACATCCACCAGCCCCCCGGCTGGTTCTGGGATGACCATTACACGCATACCTCCGACATCCGCAACATCCTGGACCTCCATAACCGCTACCTTCTCTTTCCCTCGGGCTGGCGGGAGCCCTTTTTTCCCTACCTGACCGCCTCGATTTGGCTCCTCCTGCCCTCGGCCTCTGGGCAGGTCGTCATGCTCTTGAGCAATACCGTCATCGACATGACGGCGGTCTGGCTATTTTACCTTTTGGGAAAGGAAATAGGAGGCAGGCGGATGGGCGTTATCCTCCTGGCCATGGGGGCGACCTGCAAGACCATGATCATGGTGACCCGGTTTGAGTACGGCAACGACACCTGCGTCCTGGGGGCGGCCCTCGCGCTTTTGTTCTTCCTCCGGCTGTTGAAAAAACCAGATTGGATCCATTTCCTGGAATGGGGACTCACGCTGGGCTTCGGGGGCTACACCTACGTTCCTTTCCGGCCCTGGGCCCCGCTCATGCTGGGAATCGTTTTTATTTGGGTGGCGCTTCGTCCCAAGGAAAGGAGGTTTGATTTTCACCGGGCGGTGATCGGACCCGGTTTTCTGGGCGCCTGGGCGGTCATCTTCATGTACAAAAATTCCTTCCTGCCCCCGAACAGCCTGATCATGAGGGGCCTCACCAGCATCTATTTTCTCGCCCCCGTGGCGGTTCTCCTGGGATGGAGTTTCATCCGTGTTTTTCGTAGGGAAAAAAAGAAGGGATTCAGCAGGCTGTTCGGCTGGGCATCCGGCGCCCTGGCGGCCTTGCTGCTCATGGCCCCACTCTACCTCCACCTCCATTACTTCGACCATGTGTCGAATGTTTCCGCTTGGAGCAAGGAATTTACCAGGCCAGGAGAGGGTTGGCTCAAAGTCTGGAAGAACATCTTCTTCACCTGGCAGCTTCTATTCCAGCAGGCCGTCCATCCCTCCCAGCTTCCCGCCATCGGGGACTCCCTTTACGAGTTCCTCGCGGTGGGCTGCGCCCTGCTGGGCCTAGCTTCCTTCATCGCGCGGCCACGGTGGGTGACAAGCTTCGTCTTGTTGCTTTTCGTAACCGCACTCCTGCCCGGGGTCATCTCCAACGCGCCCCATTCCTTCCGCTACGTGATCTGCGACCTGCCCATCCTCGTCACGGGCGCCTGGGGTGTTAACCGGCTATGGCTGGCCATGCCACGCACTGCGCCCGCCGGGGCCAAAGCCGTTTTCTTAATCGCCCTTTTGTCGATCCTGGGTTGGGAAGTCGATAGAAACCATTGGCTAACCTGGACCTGGATGGCCCAACGAACTGACACTACCTCCGTCTGGGACCAGGCGCAAAAGGAGCTTCCTGACCACCGTGTTTACATGGTCAAGAACCGTCCTAACTTTTATACCATCGCTATGGATATCCTGGCCGATGGGCAGGAGTTGTTTCAAACCACCGACAGCAATTCCATCGACCTTCCGCCGGGAGAGAAAGGAAAAGACCTGGCTGTGCTCCTGTGGGGCGGGGATGTGGAAACGCAGAGGAAGATTGAGGAGGAATTTCCGGGCCTCCAATGGAACAAACACCAGAGATTCGGCAAGCCGGAAAGTGAGACGCCCTATCTCTGGTGGGCCGAAATCCCATTCGACCGGGTGCCGGTCAGCGACCAGGGGTTTTTCCATGCCCGCCTTGTGCCGGAATTCTCCTGGCGGAGGCGTTGGTACGGTCATTACGGCATGGGACGGGGCCTTATTTTGAATGAGGACAGGGTATTTCGCTGGAACGACCAGCTGCCGGCGGAGGAATTTATGGATTGCTGGCATTCAGGCAGGGTGGAAGGAAATTGGTACGTCAGCACAGGAGGAAAATACACCCTGAAAATGGAGACGTCGAACCTTGTTTGGTTCTTCGTGGACGGGAAGAAGATCCTCGACATCCCCGCTGACGGGGGAACCCATACCGGGATCGCCCAAGTGGACCTTGCTCCCGGGAACCATCGCGTGGAAATGGTGCTTAATTTCACCTGGGAGAAAAAATTTCCGAGGGTTTCCGTTGTCCAGCCGGGCTCGGCGGCGGAAATTTTCCTGGATGATTTAACTTCGGGATCTCATACTTCCACGGTCGTTTCAAAACCTGCCCATGGAACCCCATAGCGAGGAAGTCGTGAAATGACCGTCAGAAAAAAACAGAAGAAAAGGGCAGATCCCAAGGCTCCGAAGCTCAAGCGCCCCCCGAAAAAGAACGCGGCCATCATTTCCTCCGTTCCGGCGCTGGCGGTTCAACCGCAACCAGGCCCATCATTGGGACGGGATTTCAAGTTTCTATTCGCCTCATGGCTTATCGTCATGGCGGGCCTTCTTTCCCTGCCTTGTTTCAATCTTCTTTTTTACAAGGGCAATCCCTTCGTGCATTTTGACTTTCCACGCATTCCCCGCGATAACCTGTTCGGGCACCTGCCCGCGGTCCCTCTGATCTGCTTGGGGTTCGGCCTCCTCGCTTATTACTTCAGGAAATTTCCCCCTTTGGATGAGGGAAGCTGGGACCTTTCGAAAGGCGCGGGCAGGTTCTGGTTCTGGGTATTCATGGGATTGGGGGCTTATTTCAGGCTGGAAAATCCCCACCAGCCCCCGGGATATTTTTGGGACGACCATTACACCCTCACGGCCGACGTGAGGAACATCCTGGATTACCATGACTGTCCCTTCATGTTTTGGATGGGAACCAGGGAACCTTTTCATTCCTACATGACGGCCTTCCTCTGGATCCTCCTGCCCCAAGCCAACGGCCACTTCATCATGCTCTTCAGCGACAGCCTCATCGACATGGCCGCTCTTTGGATTTTTTACTTGATCGGCAAGGAGATCGGCGGGAGAAGGATGGGGATCCTGCTCCTGGCCCTGGGCTCCACCTGCAAGTTCATGATCATGGTGACGAAGTTCTGCTATGACAACGAAACCTGCGTGCTGGCCGGGGCCCTATCTGTCCTTTTCCTTTTACGTACGATAAAGAAACCGAGTTTGAGCCATTTCCTGGAGTGGGGATTGGCCCTGGGATTCGGGGGTTATACCTATGTGCCGTTCCGTCCGTGGCTGCCCGTCATGCTGGGGGTTCTCTGGCTTTGGGTTTATTCAGATCCTAAGGAAAGGCGGTTTGTTTTTACCCGGGTGATATTGGGCCCTTTTCTCCTGGCGGCCTGGGCGGTGTTGTTCCTCTACAAAAACACCCTTTTGAACGGGGACAATATCCCAATGCGGATCATGACGAGCCAGGTTTTTCTCGCGGGCTTGGGTTTTTTGTTTGGGTTCAGCTACCTGCATGTTTTTATTAATGAGAGAAAAAAAGGCTTCAGTAAACTCTTGGGATGGTCCACCGGGGCCTTGGCGGCAGCCATTCTCATGGCCCCCTTTTACCTTTATCCCAACTATTCCCAACATGTCCAGGCCATCACCGCCTGGAACAGGGATTTTTGCGACCCGGGGCAGGGATTGTATAAAGTTTGGAGGAACATCGTCTTTACCTGGGATTTGTTCCTGGGACAGACGGTCCACCCCTCCCAGATTCCCTCCATTGGGGATTCCCTTTACGAGTTCCTGGACATCGCCTGCGCGTTGCTGGCCTTGGCCTATTTCCTGGCCCGGCCAAGCTGGCTGAAGGGCTACATCGTCCTATTGTTCCTTGTGTCCGCGACCACCCCGGTGCTTTCCAACGGGCCCCACTCCTTCCGATACGTCCTCTGCAGCGTCCCGATCCTTACAGGCGGGGCCTGGGGTTTGAACCGGCTTTGGACCGCTTTCCTTCAAACGCAACCGGGCGGGGCGGGCAAGTTTATCTTTGTTCTGGCCCTGGCGGCGGGCCTGGCTTGGGAAATGGGAAAGAACCATGGGCTTATTTGGGATTGGATGGGGCAAAGGACGGACAGCACCACCGTCTGGGACCAGGCCGAGAAGGAACTGCCGGATCACCGGGTGTACTTGGTTCCGAAACCGCGGTTCTATAACTGCTCTATGGATATCTTGTCCGACGGTGAGGAAATATTCGAGGCTGGCGCCTCCAACTCCATTGACATGGCGGCGGGGGAGAAGGGTAAGGACCTAGCCATCCTCGTTTGGGGCCAGGATGTGGAGGCTCAAAAAAAATTAGAGGCGGAATTTCCCGGGACCCAATGGGGTAAAAAACGGGATTTTTTCCAATGGGATAATGACATACCCCACCTCTTCTGGACGGAAATCCCTTTTGATCGGGTTCCTGAGGACGGAAAGGCCTTTATCCATGTCCGGAGTGTGCCGGGCTGGACCTGGCGGAGGCGCTGGTATGATCATTACGGATTGGGCCGGGGATTGATCCTCTATGAGGACCGGGTGGCCCGCTGGAACGAAAACCTTCCATCGGCGCCCCTGAATGATTGGAAGCATTGCGCGATATTGGAGGGGAATTGGGAAATTCAAGCCGGGGGTTCCTACTCTTTCGAGATCAAAACCCGCAATATCGTATGGTTTGACGTGGATGGAAAAAGGGTCCTAACCGTTCCCCCGAAAACCAAACAGGCGCTTAATACCAATCTTGTGAAACTCCCGCCCGGGTTACACCATGTGAAAATGACTGTCTATTTTGGGGGCGGGGACCATTTTCCTGACATCAACGTGACCGTCCCCGGGGCGACCGGATGGGTACCGTTGGATGAACTGGTGGAGAGGGCGCAATCCAGCCCGCGGGATTCAAAGCCTTAGAGAGATAGAAAAATAGGAAGATTCTAAATTATCACGGAATCAGCCTCAGCCCGCCAGGGAAAGGGCCTGGTTCGTTCGGCGCAGCCTGTTAGAAATGGAACTCAAGAGGGTCCGCAAGATCAAATAGGCGGAAGCAGGGTTTTTCTTGAGGAAATTCTCCAAATCCGAACCCCGGATGATATGGATGTCGCTTTCAGCCAAGGTCCGGACGGTGGCCGAGTAAGGCGCGCCGTCAAAGACGCTCATTTCCCCGAAGACCGACCCGCGGTTGTAAATGGCCAGCTTTTTGACCTTGGTCCTGCTTCCCTTGACGGATTTCACGACCTCGGCCTTGCCGTTGATCAGGATATAGAGCCTTCCGCCGTATTGGCCCTCGCGGATAACCGAATCCCCCTTCTTGAAGTGCTGAACCAGCCCCAACCGGAAGATCTGATTGATGACGGAGTGTTCAAGGCCCTCGAAAAGGTTCAATTCCTTCAAAAAGCTGGGAACTTTCGCTTCCTTATGGATTTTCATGAAACCCTCCCTGGAATGGCTGGATTAATTGGAGCCGGCTCCCCCGGCTGAATGAACGGATACAATCATAACGCTTTTAAAAGGCGGAGGGGAGTGGAAATAGAATGGTAGTAGGGTTTTGAGCGCTGGATTATCAAACAGGAATTCCAAGGACTTCCGCGACCTGGGAAAAACGGGGATTGATGAGTATTTTCCCCTCGATGTCTACAGTGGGGATGACCCTCTTCCCGTTGGTGAATCCCATCATGGTCTTGTAGTCGTTCTCGTTTTGCTCGATGTCCCGCGCCTCGAAAGTGACGGCGTGTTCTTTTAGTTCGGACATCAGCCTATGGCAGTCCCCGCACCAGGAAGTGGTATAAACTATGATTTTTTTGGACATTTAACCGCCTTGAAAAAGATTCTACCATCCCAACATTTGAAAAGGGAGTCAAAGGCTACCAGTCATAATGATCCTAATGAGCCTTTCCGCCCTGACACCCCTTGTTTTCACCCTTTCTTCGCCTTATACCTCTAGTCGTTCATATTTTTAATATGGGGAGGACGCGTGATGAATAAGTGGCTGAGTGCTTTAATGCTATTGTTCGTTTTAGGGAGTCCCGTCATGGCGAAAGTGCAGACTCAAACAGTGGAATACAAGGACGGCGATACGGTCCTGGAGGGTTATCTGGCTTACGACGACTCGTTCCAGGGGAAAAGGCCTGGAATCCTAGTGGTTCACGAATGGACGGGTCTGGGAAAGTACGCCAAATCCCGCGCGGAAAAGCTGGCCAAGCTGGGCTACGTGGCCTTTGCCGCCGACATTTACGGAAAGGGCGTGAGGCCCGAGAAGGTGGAGGCCTGCATGGCCACCTCGGGCCAATATTACAAGGACCGGAAACTGTTCCGCGAGAGGGTGAACGCGGGGTTGGACCAGTTGAAACAAAGCCCCAACGTGGACCCTGACAAGTTGGGGGCCATCGGCTATTGTTTCGGCGGGGCGGCGGTGCTGGAACTTGGCCGAAGCGGCGCGGACGTAAAGGGCATCGTGACCTTCCACGGCGGGTTGGATTCCCCGACGCCCGAGGACGCCAAGAACATCAAGGGCAAGGTCCTGGTGTGCCAGGGCGGAGCGGACAATTTCACGCTTTCCAAGGTTCCGGATTTCGAGAAGGAAATGAAGGACGCCGGAGTGGATTACAAGATCATCACCTATCCCGGTGCCCAGCACAGCTTCACCAATCCCGAGGCCAAGGGGCAGTTGAAAGGGGCGCTTTACAACAAGAGCGCGGATGAAAAGTCCTGGAAGGCCATGAAGGAATTTTTCGAGAAGATATTCAAGTCGTAAAGAGATAACCGAGAGGTTATTTCTTAGCCGGTCAATTTATTTAATATTCCAAGGCCAGGATATTCACCAAAATCTTAAAGAATGTGGATTATGGTGAATTATTCCTGGCTTTTGGCTTTCAAGGTGGGAATTCAAATTTTTTAAGCGGATTTCCATATCGCTCTGAAATAAAGTAGTCATCATGTGCGGACGATTCGCCCAGAAAACTAAACCCAAGAACCTGGCCAAGAAATTCCAGATCGCCCTCAAGGTGGGCCTGGAAAACTTCGAGTCCCGGTTCAATATCGCCCCCTCCAGCCTGGTGCCCTGCATCCGGATCCCGTTTAACGAAACTAAGCCCGTCATGGAAACGCTCAAATGGGGCCTGGTGCCATCCTGGGCCAAGGACCCAACTATCGGGTTCAAACTGGCCAACGCGCGGGCGGAAACGGTGGCCGAGAACCCGTCCTTCTGGTCGGCTTTCAAGAAACAGCGCTGTCTGGTGCCCATCGACGGGTTCTACGAGTGGGACCAGAAAACCAAGCCCAAGCAACCCTTTTACTTTTACATGAAAAACGAGGAGCCCTTTTGCCTGGCGGGCCTTTGGGAATTCTGGAAACCCAAGGACGGAAAGGGGGAGCCGATCCATTCCTTTACGCTCATCACGACCGAGGCGAATTCCATCTTGGCTCCGGTCCACGACCGGATGTCGGTCATTATTGAGGAGAAGGATTTCGTAGCCTGGCTGGACCCCCAAAACCAGGACGTGGAAAAACTCAAGAAATTCCTCAAGCCTTTTCCCGCCTCCCCAATGGCTTCCTACCCGGTTTCCCTTTTCATGAGCAACGCCCGCAACGAGGGCCCCCAGTGTCTTGGGAAAGCGAACATACAACTAAAAAACAACATGCCTATCCGAACAACGCTTGCGCAGTAATGGGTTTTGCCAAAGCGCAAGCGGTTAAGGCCCGGTGAAATAAGGAATCTGGGTCATGGCGACGATTGAACCGATAAGTATATTCGCTCAAGTATCCAGGCAGATATTTCACGTTGACTCCATGATGGGTTCCTAGGATCCAAGCCTTGGCGTTGGAAATGAATCGGTGGACCCAAGGTAACCAGTGATTTAACACCACTGGGTCATTGGCTGTTACCTGGTACTCCACATCCACGTTTTCCAAGTTTCTCAAGCTGGGACTGGCATCCGTGTTTATCATGGCGCCTTTCTGGATTGCTTGATCGACGAATGCTTGGGCTTCCCACTTGGTTTCTGCGGTCACCTTTATCTTTGCAAAACCCGCTTTCTCTTTTTTGCGCCCTTTCTCATCTATCCATTCTTTGCTTTCAACCGCCACCAGCACTTCAGCCTGGTTTTCCTTTTCTCTCTTGCCGAATACAGCCCCATCCAACTCAATGATTTCCTTGAGTTGGTAATTTTCATCCCTTTGTCGAAGACTTTCCCGAATCTTATGCAACATCCTCCAAACGGTATCGTAGGAGGGCATTCCCAATTGCCGCTGAAGTTCCAGGGCTGAAATGCCCCTTTTCCCTTGCATCACCAATCCAATCATCCTCAACCAGGTTAAGATTGGGATCTTGGATTTCCGGAAGATCGTTCCGGCTCGAAGCCGTATTTGCTTTCGACAATAGTCACATTCCCGCACTTCGGGGCGGTTTTTGTGTTGCCAGAAACTTTCTCCTTCACATTGTGGGCAAACAAAGTCTTTTCCGGCAAAACGGCTCTTCCACACCCATTGACGTGCCTTTTCTTCTGTATCGATTTCCTTGAAAATCTCAATCCCCTTCATCCGTTGGTAGTTCATAATTTGCCCCTCCAACAATGAGTATACTCCTGTATTCCTTTATTTCAACAGGTACCGTTTGGAGAGGCATTAAAAACAATCTCTAGCCACGGATGCATGGGATACATGGGATTTAATAACATAAATATTTAAGGCTTTTTTTCTTCAGACTATCTAAATGCATCCCCTGAATCCGTGGCTAAGACTTGGTTTTGCTTAACGTCGTTTAAAATTAAGAATGTGCGAAGCACCGCTGTGGTGAGATGAAGTTCTGCTTTCTTCCCCTTGACAGCTTCCTGGAAAAGGTATACACGTGTATACATAAATCCTGGAGGTGGTCCATGTCCCATTCCCTGTGGTTTTCCAACCTCACGAAGCTCCTATACGGCACCCTGCCCACCCTGCGGTGCTTCGAGCCGGCCCTCCCGGCGGGCTTTCCCAGTCCCGCTGAGGACTACCTGGAAAGGCCGCTTGACCTTAACGAGATCCTCCTGCGGCACCCCGAGTCCACCTTCGCCTTCCGGGTCGTGGGCGACAGCATGGAGGGCGTGGGCATCCGCTCAGGGGACGTGGTGGTGGTGAACCGGGCCGGAAAAGCCGCGCCGGGGGAAATCGTCATCGCAGCCCTCAACGGGGAATGGACGGTCAAGACCCTGGGCCTGAAGGACGGCAAGCTATATCTCCTGCCGGAAAATCCCCGGGACCCGGCTTATCAGCCCATTCCCGTGAACGAGCTGGCGGAGTTCCGTGTTTTCGGGGTGGTAGAACACGTGATCCACTCCTTCAAAAAAAAGCGCCCATGACCCTCTTCGCCCTGGTGGACTGCAACTCCTTTTATGCCAGCTGTGAGCAGGCCTTTAACCCCAAGGCTTGGGGCAAGCCCGTGGTGGTGTTGTCCAACAACGACGGCAACATCGTGGCCCGTTCCCGGGAAGCCAAGGCCCTGGGTATCGGCATGGGCGCGCCCTTTTTCCAGGAGCGCCGGCGAATCGAGGAGAACGGGGCTTTCGTATATTCCAGCAATTATGCCCTTTACGGGGACATGTCCAACCGCGTGCGCAAGGTTCTTTCCCGGTTCACCCCCCGAATCGAGGTTTATAGCATCGACGAGTGCTTCCTGGACCTGTCGGGTTTCGCCCCCCCGGGCCTCACGGCTTACTGCCGCGGGATCAAGGAGACGGTAGAGAACCTCACGGGCATCCCGGTGAGCATCGGCGTGGGAGAGACCAAAAGCCTGGCCAAGATCGCCAACAAGGTGGCGAAGAAATCCGCCGAAGCGGATGGGGTGGTCAACCTGGTAGGCTCCTCCGATGTGGATCGGGCCCTGGAGAGCGTGCCCATTGGGGATGTGTGGGGGGTCGGCTGGGCCTATGAGGAATTCCTCATAGGCCTGGGCATTGAGAACGCGCTGGGTTTCAAGAAGGCGCCAAGCCGCTTGATTCGAAAGAAGATGGGGGTGGTGGGCGTGCGGATCTTGATGGAACTCAACGGCGTTTCCTGCCTGCCGTTGGAGCAGGCGCCGCCGCCCAAGAAGATGATCGGCTCCAGCAAGGGTTTCAGCTTCCTGGTGGAATCCAAGGACCTGTTGAAGGAAGCCATGACGGCCTATGTCACGAGGACGGCCGAGAAGGCCCGCCAACAGAAGCAGGCGGTGGCTTCCATGCTCGTGTGGATTTCCACCGACCCCTTCCGGGAGCGGGATCCCCAATACGAAAGCTCCACTATATGCAACCTGCCGGAACCCACGAACTACACACCCCGCCTGGTAATGATGGCAAACCATGCCATAGACCAACTGTACCAGCCGGGTTTCAAGTACAAGCGCATCGGATTGCTTTACACGGAACTGGTCCCGGAGGACGAGATCCAGCAAAACCTTTTTTGGCGCGCGGATGCGTCCAGGCAGAACGCCCTGATGCGGGTTGTGGATTTGATCAACGGCAAGATGGGGTGGGGAACCGTCCGGATTTCCACGGAGGGGTTTAAGCGCAGTTGGACCACCCGGTTCGAGTACAAGTCGCCCCGCTACACGACAAGGTGGGATGAACTGCCGGTCGCGAGAGCGTGAGAACGAAAGAAACAGCAGTGTAAATATACGAAGGTATGATGGGAGTCATGGTTTATACCTATTTCCGCGGGAATAATAACCGATCGAGGACTACGGCATTAGGAGGAGAAATGAAAATGGGAATCTTTTTTTCAGGCATCGTCTGGGGGGCTTTGTTAATTCTCTTTGGGATTTCCTTGATCTTAAAATACACCCTCAATATCGATATTCCAGTCATCCGGATTTTTTTCGCCCTGTTTCTCATCTACCTGGGCGTCAAGATCATCTTTGGCGGATTTCATAAGGAGCAGGCGGGGCCCAACGTGTTTTTCCACTGCCGCAATGTGCAGGCCGCGGCCAAGGATGGGGAATATAACGTGGTTTTTGGAAAGGGAGTCATCGACCTGACGGGCGTGCCTTTCAAGGGCCAGGACATGACTGTGGCGGCCAACACAGTTTTTGGAAGTTCCACCGTCAAGATCAAGAAAGATATTCCCACCCTAGTGCGGGCTAACGCGGCCTTCGGGAACGCCAAACTTCCCGACGGCAACACCGCCGCGGTCGGAACCTACCTTTACAAGAACAAGGCCTACCAGGAAGGAAAGCCCTGCCTGACCTTGAACCTCAACGTGGTTTTTGGGGAATTTGACCTGTTGGAAGAGTAGTATATGGAAGGAAAGACAGCAGACATAATTTTGTAATTGCTAGGCCCATTTATCGTGTTTCGAAACTGTTAATTTTCCCCTCTCTCGGTAGCTTTTCCTTCCTGACCCGTCCAAACTCCATAGGCGACTAAGGGGGAGTTTTTATGACGAGCACAATCGTGGTTAAAAATAAGCATGGATTGCATCTCCGGGCGGCTGTCCGGCTGGTTCTGATGGCTAAAGCCTATGACTGTCCCATCCTGGTTAAGAACAAAGAGAAATCAGCCAACGCCAACAGCATCTTCGAGCTTCTCAACCTGGCTGCGCCTGAGGGGACTGAACTTGAAATCGAGGCCGATGGCACGAGCGCGGAACAAGCGATCAAGGCTATTCAAGGATTGGCCAAAGCCAAATTTGGCGAGTCTGAATAAGCTTGGAACTTTGGTTAGGGACTGGCCTTTACAAATCACACAGCAGGTTTTTGGACCCATTTTCTCAATTTTCCCTGGGCGCTGGAAAAAGGCAGTTTAGCCAACCCTTCCATCGATACCCACTTGAATCCTACTGGTAATTTTCCAGTTTTGGGGACGGGAGCTTGAAAAAACTTCAACCGGATCCTGTGGTTTGTAATCTGGTGCCGGACTTCCTGAAGTTCCTTTCGCCATGCCTTGATCTTCAATAGCCTTTCTGATTTTCGAAGGGCTTCCTCAAAGGTAACTCCCTCCGCGCTGGGGAATTCCCAGAGCCCTTTCAGCCATTTTTCCTTTTCCGGTCTTTTTCGCAGCAGAAACTTGTTTTTATTCCGAATCAATAGCGCGGACATGAAAACCTCAACTATTTCCGGGGCGGGGGTTGTCTCGGGGAACTTGTTTTGGAGGCCCTTCTGGGCGGCTTGGCAGAGGAAATTCAAAGGGCATAACAAGCACAAGGGATTTTCCGGAAGGCAGGTGGTGGCCCCGAGTTCCATGAGGGCCTGGTTGTAATCCCCCGGTTGTTTGGCCGGTACCAGGGATTGGGCCAGTTTCCAGACATTTTCCCGTCCGATTCCGGACTTAAGGCTGCCTTTGAGAAGAAACAGTCTCGAGAAAACCCGTTTCACGTTTCCATCCACAAGGGGTATGGGTTTTTGAAAGGCGATGGAAAGGATAGCCCCGGCGCTGTAAGGGCCTACACCGGGAAGGATTCGGATTTGATCGAGTTGATCGGGCAATTTCCCTTTAAAATCCCTCGCGATCATTTGGGCCGCCAGCCTCAGGTTCCGGGCCCTTCGGTAATAACCCAAACCTTCCCAAAGCTTGAGGACTTTTTCCTCAGGGGCCACAGCGAGCGACGTCCAGTCCGGGAGTTCCCTCATGAATCTTTCGTAATAGGGGATGACCGTTTTGACCTGGGTTTGTTGCAGCATCATTTCAGAGACAAAGACCGAGTAGGGGTCCTTGGTTTTCCGCCAGGGAAGGTCCCGCTGGTTGCGATCGAACCATTTGAGCAAAGCTTTTTGAAGTTCAGCCGGATGATTGGATTTGTTATTGGTTTTTTTCATGAATCCTTTTGAGTTTGGGAAATGAAGACAGATGGAAAATATTGAAATTCTTTAAATCAACTTTACGATTTCATAGGTTTGAAGTGAATCGTTGGAATCCTGTACGGCCATAGGTTTCAAAGAATTGGCAGATACCTGGGTTTTGATTTTCTGGTAAGTTTCCTCAGTCGCGAGAATTTGGTTGGGGGAGGCCATGGAACAAAGACGGGAAGCCACCTGAAGGGGTTCTCCGATGACGCTGTAATCACAGTGCTGTTCCGATCCCAGATTCCCAGTCACCACGGTTCCCGTATGGATTCCGATCACAAGGTTAAAAGGCGGCTGGTTCTTCTGAATTCGGGAAATGTTGAATTCCCGCAGTGACTCCTGTATTTCCAGGGCGCTTTGAACAGCCCTCCATTCCTTATCCTCGTGAGTAAAAGGCGCGCCCCAAACCGCGAGGGCTGTTCCTCCGGAGAACCTATCCAACATGCCCTCGTACTTGAAAACTACCTGGTTGATGATCTGGAAATACTGGTTCAAAGAATCCACCAGCGCTTCGGGGTTCATATTCACGGACAGGACCTGGAATCCCCTGAGATCAGCCTGCATCAAGGTACACTCCCGCCTTTCGCCCTTGAGCGCGAAGTAATCCTTCTCGGCCAGGATTTTTTTGGCCGCCTGGGGTGAAACTACTTTGCCTAACACCAGCGAGATCCGGTCCTTTTCCCTCAAGCCCTCGGCCATATCCCCCATGGAGCGGGCCAAGTCCCCGAGCTCATCCATTCTTCTGACGGGTAGGGAGGGTTCAGGATCGCCGTCCCTGATTTTCCCGGCAGCCTCCCCCAAATCGCCCAAGATCCGGATGATGTCCCGGCCTAAAAGGGATACTAATGCGAAAAGAAAGAGAAGAAGGATCAAACCCCATTTCAGGATCAGTCTTTGGGGATCGCCCACCACCGTGGTTTTTCGCTGGAGCGGTTGGAAGATCAGGATTGAACCCAAGACTTGATGGCGTATGTCCATCACCGGAATGGCGTTCCAAGCGCAAGGCGTCTGGTTGAAAGTCAGGGGTTGGGAGGGCGGCGCTTCGGTTTCCTGCCATCCTGATTCGGTTAAGCCTTTTCCGATTTCACTCTCAACGGCCGCGGCTAAGGTGGAAAAGCGGATCTTTCCTTGGGAATAAAAAACCAGGTCGTTTTGAATGGATTTCTTCAAGTCTTCGGCTGTCTGACTGTCAAAGGGGACTCCGATCATTAAGGCGCCTGTTTTCCGGGACGAAAGGGGGATGGGAACCGCGGCCGCGAAATAAAACTTATCCTGGAAAGGAAGGATGCCGGTGGTCGGGGCCCCATGGAGCGCTTCATCGATGCCTGGAACGTCATTGACCGATGGAAGAGGCGGAGTTGGAATCGTGGAGATTTTTTTGGATGATTTTGAGGATTTCTTTGATTTTTTCTTTTTGGAAATGGGGGTGGAGGTTGAGGTGGGAGTGAGTTGGACTTCGACTGTTGGGGTAGGTGTCGCGAGGCTGTTATAAAGGGCCGATCCATCCGGCTCGGCTAGGACGAGCAGGGGAGCGGTTTCAGGGTTCGTGGAACCGGCCAAAAATGAAGAAATTTTGGAGATTTTTATTTTCTTCGCGGTCATCAACTGTCGCAGTTTATCCTTGCCAGCCAACCGAGTAGTCCTGATGAGCACTTCAGATTGAAATTGATTAAGGGCAAGTTTGACGGTGGAGAGGCCGCGGGAAAGGGTGATTTCTGGGTCGTTAGTTACGACAGTCTGAATTTGTTTTTTAAGGATATCCTGGGTTGACCAAAGATAAGCCGCCACTGGCAGTAAAACCACCAATAGCAGTTTAAGGGTTAACAAACCTAATTTTGGGAATCTCACAAGGTTCCTTTGGCTGAAGAATTGTCAGCAGCCAGTCTTTGTTGAAAAAGCAAACGTTAATATACCGATTTCCAGAGAAGGAAGAAGGGGAAAATCCGATCAAAGTTGAGGAAAAGCTATTCGTAACGGAGGGCATCAATCGGGTTCAAACGGGAGGCCTTGAATGCCGGCCAGAAGCCGGCCGCAACCCCCACTCCCACCGAAAAAAAGAACCCCAGGAGTATCGCTCCGATCGTTACGGGCGCTTGCCAATCGACGATTTGGCTGAATAGGGCCGCCGCGAGCCAACCCAAAAGGATACCGATCACTCCTCCTATGAGGCTTACCACCACGGATTCGATGAGGAATTGGAACAAGATGTCCCTTCGCTTTGCCCCCACAGCCTTGCGCAGGCCGATTTCACGGGTTCTTTCCGTGACTGTTACCAGCATGATGTTCATGATGCCGATGCCGCCCACCAGGAGGCAGAAAAACGCGATCCCCAGGATCAGGATGGAAAGGGTGGTGTTGCCCTGGGACATGGCGTTCTGGTAGTCCGCCATGTCGTTGATCCGGAAGGCCTTGTCCTGGGTGGAGGGAATGTGGTGTCGCTGGAGCATCAAATCTTTCGCGGAGTCCTTGACCGCCGGGATGTGTTCCGGCGCGTCCACCTCCACATCGATGACGCCGATGAACTGTTGGCCCAGCACGCGGTACATGGCGGTGGAGACCGGCACCAGGATGTTGTCATCCGAGTCCCACCAAGCGTTGGCGCCTTTTTCCGGGAGCACCCCGATGACCTGGAAGTTGATCTTGTTGATTTTGATGTTGGCGCCGATGGGGTTTTCCTTGCCGAAAAGCTGGCGCACGTTCGTCATGCCCAGGAGGGCGACCTTGTTCCTTTGCAGGATGTCGTCCTCCGTGAAAAAATTCCCGGCCGTAGGTTCCGAGGCTTTCATGGGAGCGAAAGCGGGGGTTGTGCCGATCAAATAGGTGTTCCAGTTCTTGTCCCCATAGGTAACCTGCACCTTTCCCCAGACCTCGGGAGCGGTGCTTTTGACGTAAGAAATAGAACGGCCCGCTTCCTGGCAATCCGCCAGGGTTAGGCGTGTCATGGGGTCCCACCAACCCAGGGAAACCCCGCGGATATTGCGCGTGCCAGGCTGGATTTGGATTACGTTGGCGCCCAGAGTGGCTATGGCCCTTTGGAGAGAAATCTTAGCCCCGGCGCCCATCGCCATCATGGCGATCACCACCATGACACCGATGAGGACCCCCAATACCGAAAGGGCCGTCCGAAGTTTATTGGACCGAAGGGAA
This sequence comes from candidate division FCPU426 bacterium, assembly GCA_963796105.1. Classification (GTDB taxonomy): domain Bacteria; phylum Oederibacteriota; class Muellerivitia; order Muellerivitales; family Muellerivitaceae; genus CAWCKJ01. The sequence continues at coordinate 112,000 of CAWCKJ010000004.1, read as the reverse complement.
CGTAGGGCCTGGAGGAAGAACTTGAAATACTTAACCAGATTCAGTCCGGAAGGCTGAACGGAATCGATTGAAACTCCCCGATCGGTGGCCGCCTTTGGGGAGGAGGCGGGCATTTGCGGTTTAAGTCTTTCATCCGAGTCAATGCGTCCGTCCTTGATGTGGATGACGCGGCTGGCGTGTTGGGCGATGGTGGTTTCATGTGTCACCAGGATGACCGTGATGCCCTCGCGGTTCAGTTTTTGCAGGAGGTCCAGGATTTCAAAGGAACTTTTCGTGTCCAAGTTCCCAGTGGGCTCATCGGCCAGGATCATAACCGGATTGTTGACCAGTGCCCGCGCGATGGCCACGCGCTGCTGCTGGCCCCCTGAAAGCTCGTTGGGCTTGTGGACGGTTCGGGCCCCCAAACCCACCTCTGCTAACAAGTTCCGCGGGCGCTCCGGGCTTAATGAGCTGGAAGCGTACAGTTGGGGTAGGGAGGCGTTTTCCAACGCAGTGGTCCGGGACAGAAGGTTGAATTGTTGGAAAACGAAACCGATTGTCTGGCTGCGGATGGAGGCAAGGTCATCCTCGCTCAAATTGGCGACTTCCTTGCCCATCAATCGGTAGGAGCCTGAATCCGGGGTGTCGAGAAGGCCTAATATATGAAGAAGGGTGGACTTGCCAGAGCCGGACAAGCCCATGATAGCCACGAATTCGCCTTCCCCTATGGAAAGGGAAACATCATCCAGGGCTCGGACTTCCTCCTGGCCCATTTTGTAAACTTTCGAGAGGTTGGAAATTTCGATCATTGAACCAGTTTCCGTAGAACAAGTTTTACCACAGGGACACGGAGACGCAGCTAAAGCAATATTGGTTAATAATTAAGTTTCTTTTTGAGATGCCCGCATTTTTAATTTGCTTTTAAAACAATGAAGAAATGACATTCGCAATGCCGTTCTGTCTTACCGATGTTGATGAATTAAGCTGTGCCTCTGTGGTGAAATAGGTTTTGAGATGACCTCTTGGGATTTTACTTCGCTGTTTTCCGTTCCCAAGGCGGGACAGGGTTGGGCCCGCCCCCGATAGAACCCTCGGCAACCTGGACCGTGTCGCCTTCCTTCAAGCCATCCAGCACCTCAACTTTTTGACCGTCCGTGATGCCGGTGGTGATTTCCTTTTTCAGGGGCTTATTTGGATGGGTCGGGTCGGCGATCAGCACGAAAGCTTTGCCGTTCTCATGGCTGATAGCCTCGAAAGGCAAAACAGGGACGCCCTTCCTCTTGGCAATGATGAAAGCGGCATTTGCGGTCATGCCGCTTCGCATGAAATCCGGAACCTTTTTAGGCAGGACATCGACGTTGTAAACCGTTACGTTGTTCACGGTCTGGGCCTCGAAGGCGATCTGGTCCACGGTCGCCTCCACCGCCTGGCCAGGATAGGCGTCCAGCGTGATGTTGGCTTCTTGGCCCACCTTGATGCGAGCCAAGTCCGTTTCGTCCACTTGGGCACTCACGATAAGGTGGTCGGACATGACCAGCAGTGTGTCCCCTGTTCCCACGGTTTGGCCAGGTTGGATGTTTCTTTTGATGAGAACGCCATCCAGCGGGGCCAGGATAGGGATGGGCTTGTAGAAAGAGGACCAATAGGCCACGGAAGCAGGGCCCTGGGTCCGGGCCGCGTCCAGCAATAAGGCCCGCTCACCACCGCTCATGCGGGCCAGCACCTGGTTCTTTTCGAGGTTTTGTCCTTCCTTCACGAAAACCTTTTCAATGCGTCCCGAGACAGGGGGCTTTATTTCCAGTCGGTTTTCAGGCTGAACTACTCCCGTGGAAAGGACTGTGGCCCGGAGATCTCCTTTCGCGACCTGGACGGAGTGGTAGGCTACCGGGGTGCTTTTCGTCCGGAACATGAAATATAGGCAAGTTGACAGGACCGCTAGAAAAATCAACAACCCGATCCAGAAAAACCTTTTTTTCATGTTTCGAGCCCTTTCAGCATAAAGTCAGCAAATTATACATGACGCCGGATTTTCTGAGGTGGAGAAGAAGAAAAACCACCCCTAAAAAAGATGCTATTCGTATCTCAGGGCCAGAATGGGGCTCAAGCGGGAAGCTTTATAGGCCGGCCAGATACCGAAAACCATTCCCACGAGGATCGAGAATCCGGAAGCTAAAATAATGGAATTGACGCTTACGATAGTGGCCCAGCCCGCGAAATGCGAAATCATGATGGTGGTAAACCAGCCCAATATGATGCCAATGATTCCCCCCATCAAACTGACTGCCACAGATTCAATGAGGAATTGGGAGAGGATGTCCAGCCGCCTAGCGCCGATGGCTTTGCGCAGGCCGATTTCCCGGGTACGTTCAGTCACGGACACCAGCATGATGTTCATGATGCCGATACCGCCCACCAAAAGGGAAATGGCGGCGATGCAGGATAAAAGAACCGTCATGATCTGGGTTGAGGCGCTCAAAGCCGATTGGATGTCGGCCATGTTCCTTACCTGGAAGGCGTCCTGATTGGTCGGCAGATTGGGGATATGCTTGAGCTTCATCATGAAGGCTTGAACGGCGTCGCAGGCGGGGCCGGTGTCCTGTGGGCTGTCCGCCTCGATATCCACCATGTTCACGTACGTCTTGCCGAAAAGCCGGTACATGGCTGTGGTGACTGGAACCACGATGGTGTCATCCTGGTCCTGGAAACCATTGGAGCCCTTCACGGGCAAAACCCCGATAACCTGGAAACTTACCCGGTTGATCTTGATCAATTCACCAATAGGGCTGGCATTGTCCCCGAAAAGCTTCTGGATGACAGTCAGGCCCAGCAGGCAGACCCGGTTGCGTTTTTGAACATCGTCTTTGGTGATAAAGCGTCCGTAAATCGGAACAGCGGCGCGCATGGGAGCGTAGTTGGGGGTGGTTCCCGTCACTTGGGTGTTCCAATTCTTGTCGGCGTAAGTGGCCTGGACTCGGCCCGAGATTTCAGGGGCGATTTTGCTCACCATGGGCACTTTGGCAACCGCCTCGGCGTCTTGAAGGGTAATGCGGCTGGTGCCGCCCAAGCCTTGTTGGACCCCTCCCACGGCTATGGAGCCCGGCCGGAGCATTAGGAGGTTGGTTCCCAGGGAGGCCAGTCTTTGTTCGAGGGATTTCTGAGCGCCCGCTCCCACAGCCAACATGGCGATGACCGCACCGACCCCGATGAGAATGCCCAGAACAGACAGGCTTGAACGCACCTTGTTGGCCATGAGGGCCCGGAGTGCTTGGCTGAAATACTCGCGAACCTGCCGGAGGTTGAAAGTTGAATGAAATTGGAATTGATCCTGTGAAATTTCCGTTTTTAACATCGAGGGAGCAATAGCCTTGGAACGGGGGTTGATTTCATCCGATTGGATTTTTCCATCCTTCATGTGGATGATCCGCCGGGCGTGCTCGGCGATGTCGGGCTCGTGGGTGACCATCACAACAGTGATACCGCTTTCATTCATTTTCTCGAGAAGCTGGATGATTTCCTCTGAACTTTTGGAATCCAGGTTTCCGGTGGGCTCATCGGCAAGGATCAAACGGGGCTTATTTACCAATGCTCTCGCGATGGCCACACGCTGTTGCTGGCCCCCGGAGAGCTCGTTGGGCTTATGATGTTCCCGGTCGCCCAGGCCCACTTCCCTCAGGATTTGTTTAGGGTCTCCATGAGGGGCGTCGGGGTTGGCATATAAAAGGGGAAGAGAGGCGTTTTCCAGGGCTGGAGTGCGGGCCAGGAGGTTGAACATCTGGAAAATGAAGCCCAGGGTCTGGCTTCGGACTGCGGCCAACTCATCCTCCTTTAGTGTGGAAACTTCCCGCCCCAGGAGCTTGTAGGAACCGGAGTCGGGTGTGTCCAGAAGCCCCAGGATTTGGAGCATGGTGGACTTGCCGGAACCAGACGGTCCCATGATGGCCAGAAACTCTCCCGGTTCTACCCGTAAAGAAACCCCGTTGAGGGCGCGCACTTCCGTGTCGCCCATTTTATAGACCTTGTGGATGTCCGTGATTTCGATGACGCTCAATATCTTCTCCTAAATCAGTTCACAGGTGACAGCACACGATTGAAAGTAATGTATTGAAAAATCTGAAAAATAACCGGCGAACAATCACTCGCGAACAGTCTTCAAGTTATCTGCTGCCTCCGCCACCCCCGCCGCCGCTGGGTCTGGTAGCCCCGCCCCGCACGTTGGGCATGAAGGGATTGGTCCCGGCGGTCGGGGCCGCCACGAGACCCGCCGAGAAGGATTTAATAAGGACTTTGTCGCCTTCCTGCAGACCGGAGGTGACCTCGGTTTGTTTGCCGTCGGTCAAGCCGGTTTGGATCATCACGGTTTGGGGCAAACTGTTGGGTTTGCCGGTTCCCTTGAGGACATAGGTCTGGCCGTCAGGTGTTTGCTGAATAGCCTCCGAGGGGATCAGGAGAATGTCATCTTTTTCGTTGACGTTGAAGACCACGTTGGCCGTCATTCCGCTTCGCATAAAGGGAGGAACCTTCGCCGGCCAGACATCAACCTCGTAAGTGGTGACGTTGTTGACGAGGGTGGATTGGTAGGAAATCCGACGGACTTTTCCCTCAATGGGATCACTGGGATAGGCATCCAGGGTGATGGTTGCTTCCTGGCCCATCTTGATCTGGGCTAGGTCGGTTTCGTCCACCTGGGTGTTGACGATCAAATGATCGGACATGACCATAAGGGTGACGCTTGTTCCCACAATTTGGCCCGGCACAGTTGGCAAGTATATGATTTGTCCCGTTTCGGGGGAAAGCAGGGGTGTTTCCTGGTACAACTTTTGCCAATGGGCCAACTGGTCTGGGCCCTGGGCAGCGGCCTCATCCAAGAGGGTTGCTCTTTCAGTGGAACTCAACTCCATCAGCTTTTGTCCCTTGCGAACGTTGTCTCCTTCCAAGACAAGGATTTTCTCAATGCGCCCGGCGATCGGTGAATAAACGGCTAACTGGTTTTGGGGTTGCACGTTGCCCGTGGATAGAACCGTGATCTGAAGGTCATCCTTGACCACTGGAACAGCACGGAAACCCCCTCCTTTGCCTTTCTTTCCGCTGGAACAACCAATTGTTAAAAAACTGGTAGTTATTAAAATGATTGTGATGGCTCGAGCTATTTGGACTTCCGGCCGTCTCTTCATGGTATCACTCCCTTTCCTTCGGTTAATTCCCAATTGGCCTTGGCAGTTTCTAGGCTTAAAAATCCTGAAAGTTTGGATTTTTCCTGGGTGGTTAATGCGTCTTCGATCTGGTTCCAGTTCACGAAAATGAGAAGGCCGTTCAAATATTCGGCCTTGGCGATTTCCTCCTGAGTTTGTGCGGCTGTCAGCTGGGTCTGCAAGACACCGATTTGCTCGAAGGAATCCTGATAGGAGGCGAAGGCGTTTTCCAGGCTGCTTTCCGTCTTCATGTCCGTGCTTTGCAACGTGTATTGCGCTCCTTTTTTCAATTCCTCAGCGCTTTGAAGGTCAAACCAATCCTTGCCGCCGGTAAAGAGGGGGAGGCTCAATTGAAGTCCCGCCGACCAACCAGGCTGATTCCCCCCAGAGTCCCACGCGCTTCTTGAGAGCGAGGCGTTAGCCGATAGGGTCGGAAGAAAAGCTCCCCGGGCGGTGACATAACCGCTTTCGGAGAGGTGCAATTGGGCCAGGGATTCCAGATGGGCCGGCGTTTCTAGGACGAGTTTTAAAAAATCAGGCGATGGAGGCGGGGCGGTGGTGACGTCGAAATCTCCCTGGACCAAGATTGTGTCCAACTCATTACGGCCCAAGACGGGTGCCAATTGGCGTTGGGCAACCTTCAATGCTCGTTGAGCTTGGCTCAATTCATATTTCGCCTCCTCGTAGGCCGCCTGGGCCTGCAAGAAGGATCCCTTGTTATCAGTGCCTCCCTTGAAGTTCATTTCAACAAGGTCCATGTTGTATTTTTGCCGGTCCAGGATTTCCTTGAGAAGATCAATTTCTTTTTGGGTGTAAAGAAGGGTGTAAAAATCACTTTTCAAGTCATGAGAAAGCTGGGCCTTAGCCTGGGTGAGCTGGGCTCGGGCCTGATCCAACTGGGCGTTGGCAGTATCCACTGCGGCAAAATCCTTGAAACCGGAAAAAATGTCCTGTTGCACATTCAAGGAAATATTGGAACCTAATGCAGAAGGCCCATTTTCATATAAATATGGACCAGGATAGGAGTTGCTTAAGGGAGGAAAACTTAACCAACTGTCGCCATTCAAGGCATCATTTAATCCACCTGCTCCGCTTCTCGAAAGGGAGGCGTTCAAATTAATTTGTGGGAAAAACTGTCCCAAGCTGGCTACTTTGGTATTTTCGGCGGCCTTGACTGTTTGTATGGCAGTCAGAAGGTCTCGGTTGTGTGCAGTGGCTTCCTTTATACAGTCATCCAGAGTCAGCGCGGTTTGGGCTTGTCCCAAACCAGGCATAGCTAACAAAAGGAAGAAGTAAATTTTATTGGTTTTCATAGGGGACCCTTTTAGCATAAACAAAGCTTTTTGGCTAATTCGGTGTTAGTTAAAACGACGGAATTTGGACGAAAACCGCATAAGGAAAGTGTTAAAAAAAGCTTTTCAAAACTGTATTTCGACATAAATGTAGAAAATCCCCTAAAAGTGACTATTATCCTGTTTTGTTATAGAAAGAAGATTTCATTCGACCGCGGATTTGAAACGAGAGATGGGGTAAACCATGACTGATCCATCCAAAGATTCCCAAAAGAAATTACTGCGTAAAATCCAGGAACTCACCACCCTTTATGAAATCACTCACAAGATGGCTTCCACCCTGGATTTCAAATCGTCCTTGAACCAGATTCTGGAGTCTCTTTCCCAATTGCTGGATATGAACCGGGGAACGGTCACGATCCTCGATAAGAAAACAGGCCAGCTTTCCATCGAGGCGGCCCACGGCCTCACCAAAGAGGAGATCGCCAGGGGTAAATACCGCATCGGAGAGGGCGTCACGGGGAAGGTGATGGAAAAGGGCGAACCCATGTTCATTCCTGACATTGGGAAAGAGCCTTTATTCCTCAACCGCACCAAAGCCCGCGGAGACATCAAGAGGCAGAACATTTCTTTCTTCTGCGTGCCGATCAAGATCAAGGGCGAGAATCTCGGGGTCCTGTCGGTGGACCGTCTTTTCAAGGACTCGGATATTTCCTATGAGGAGGACGTCCGTCTCCTCTCCACCGTGGCCTCCCTTATCGGCCAAAACCTGAAGCTCCACCAGATGATCCAGCGGGAAAAGGATAGCCTGATGGAGGAGAACCGCGAGCTCCAGACTGAGTTGAAGGGTAAGTACAAGTTGGAAAATATCGTGGGGGAATCCGGGTCCATGGTGGAAGTTTACAAATGCGTGCAAAAAGTGGCCCCCACCCGGACCACCGTCATCATTCGCGGTGAGTCCGGCACCGGGAAGGAACTTATCGCGCGCGCCATCCATTACAACAGCCCGCGCGCGCAAAAACCCTTTATCAAAGTCTCCTGCGCCGCCTTGCCAGAGACCCTGCTGGAAAGCGAGTTGTTCGGCCACGAGAAGGGCAGCTATACCGGCGCCTCCGAAATGGTGAAGGGAAGATTCGAGCTTGCGGACGGCGGCTCCTTGTTCCTGGACGAGGTGGGGGACATCACCCTCTCCACCCAAGTTAAGCTCCTGAGGGTTCTTCAGGAAAGGAAGTTCGAGCGCGTGGGGGGCAGCAAAACCATCAGCTCGGATGTGAGGATCATCGCCGCCACCAACCGGAACCTGGAGAAGGCCATTGGTGAGGGAAAGTTCAGGGAAGATCTTTACTACCGGCTAAACGTGGTTCCCATTTTCCTTCCCCCTCTGAGGTCCCGCAAGGAGGATATTCCCCTTCTGGTTTCATATTTCCTTGAGAAATACAACCGGGAGAATCGCGCTCATTACCAGATTTCCACGGAGGCCATGGGACGGTTGGTGAACCATCCCTGGCTAGGGAATGTCAGGGAATTGGAAAATACCATCGAGCGTATGGCGGTTTTGGCCAAGGGGAATGAAATCACCGCCGAAGAGGTCCCCCAACCTTTGGGATTGCGTCCTGGTGGATCCTCACCCCTCGGATCCGTGATGGAACAGGATGACGAAAAATCAAGCTATCCCCCCGACCAAGAGGAAACACTCTCGGACTTGGAGAAGAAGAGAGTCATGGAAGCGATGGAAAAATGCGGAGGGGTCCAATCCAGGGCTTGCAAACTGCTCGGAATCACCCCGAGACAGTTAGGTTACCGACTAAAGAAATACAAAATTGGATATAAACCTACCTTTTTGTCCTAAAATCCGCTGGCTCATAATGTTTTAAGAAATAAAATGTTACAGGCTAATTTCCCGTTTTTATTTTTTTTGACCAAGAATGCCTTAATATCCGCTCGAAAATGTATGCTTATGCACAAAGTGACCGTGCTGTAATGGGTTTTGCTAAGGCACATGCGGTCAAAGCACGGTGAAATAAGGAATCGGGATCATGACGACGGTTGAACCGATAGGCATATTCACTTAGATACCGGCCTAAATACTTAGCATCAACGCCATGATGAGTTCCAATGATCCAGGCCTTGGCGTTGGAAATGAACCGGTGTACCCAGGGCAACCAACTTTCCAACTCTTTCGGGTCATTGGCCATCACCCGGTAGTCTGCCTCCACTCCTTTGAGTTCACGCAAGGCTGGCGAAGCATCTGTGTTGAGGAAAGAGCCTTTTTCCATAGTCTGATTCACGAATTCCTGGCTCTCCCACTTGGTTTCCATAGCTACCTTCACCTTGGCAAAACCCGCTTTTTCCTTCTTGCAACCATTCTCATCCACCCATTCCTTGCTTTCCACCGCCACCAAGACTTCCACTTGGTTTTCCTTGGCCTTTTTCCCAAAAACCGCCCCATCCAACTCAATGACGCCCTTTAGAGTATAGCTTTCGTCCTTTTGCCTAAGACCTTCCCGGATCTTATGCAATAGAAGCCATGCCGAATGATCCGAAAGATTTAAATGCCGCTTCAGTTCCAGGGCCGAAATACCCCGTTTGCCCTGCATCATCAAACTGATGGCCCTGACCCAGGTTAAAAGAGGCAGCTTGGAGCTTTCAAAAATCGTCCCGGCGCGAAGCCGAAGACGTTTCCGGCAATAGTCACATTCCCTCACTTCAGGCTTGGCCTGGTGTTGCCAGAAGCTTTCGCCCTCACATTGGGGACAAACAAAGTCTTTCCCGCCGAAACGGCATCTCCACACCCATTGGCGGGCTTCTTCTTCCGTGTGGATTTTCCTCAGAATTTTAATGCTTTTCATCCGCTGGTAGCTCATGTACCACCTCCCGTAGCGGACAGTATACCTATGTATTCCTTTATTTCAAGGGTCACTTAATACAGAAGCATGCGAAAATGAAATAATAAAAACAACAAAATTGTTTTCGCCACTCGCTGGCAAGACTTTTGCTTAAAAATGTGTCGCTTTCTTGTTGTTGGCGGCTTTCCGGGCGATATACTGTTTCGGTTTTTAACCCCCTTGGACCTATTCAAGATGTTTTGGGCCCAAACCGGTAAAGCGGAAAATTTTAACAAGTTTTATCTTAAATTGAGGAGGAATAAAGATGACCCCGAAGGAAGTAATGGATTTAATCAAGCAGAAGGACGTGAAATACGTAGATTTACGTTTCATCGACCTTCCCGGCGTCTGGCAGCATTGGACCCAGCCCGTGAAGTTTTTCGATGAGGATGTATTCAAGGACGGTAGCGGTTTTGACGGCTCCTCCATTCGCGGATACCAGGCCATCCACGAGTCCGACATGCTCCTGATACCGGACCCTAACACGGCCTTCATCGATCCATTCTTTGAGGCTACCACCCTCGTCTTGATCTGTAACGTGGTGGACCCCGTCACTCGGCAGTCTTATTCCCGTGACCCGCGTTATGTCACACAAAAAGCAGAAAAGTACTTACAGACAACAGGTATTGCCGATATCTCCTATTGGGGACCTGAAGCTGAGTTCTTCGTGTTCAACGACATGAAGTTCGACCAGACCATGAACGCGGGTTATTATTCCGTGGATTCCACGGAGGGTCTGTGGAACATGGGCCGCGACGAGTATCCCAACCTGGCTTACAAGATCCGCAATAAGGAAGGGTACTTCCCGGTTCCGCCCAATGACAGCCAGCAGGACATCCGTTCCGAGATGACCACCCTTATGCAGGAGATCGGTGTGCCGATCGAGAAGCACCACCATGAGGTGGCCACGGCCGGACAAGCCGAGATCGACATCGTGTTCGACAGTATGGTGAGCATGGCCGACAAGCTCCTGAAGTACAAGTACGTGATCAAAAACGTGGCGCGTCGCCATAACATGGTGGCTACCTTCATGCCGAAGCCCCTCTTCGGGGACAACGGCTCGGGCATGCACGTCCATCAGTCCATCTGGAAGGGAAGCACCAATGTCATGTACGACGAGAAAGGTTACGCCGGTTTCTCACAGGCCGGTCTTTACTACATCGGCGGCCTTCTGAAGCACGCCGCCTCGCTTTGCGCTTTCATCTGCCCGACAGTCAACAGCTACAAGCGTTTGACCCCGGGTTTCGAGGCGCCGGTCAACCTGGTTTACAGCCAGAGAAACCGCTCGGCCGCCTGCCGTATCCCGCTTTACTCCAAGAGCCCGAAAGCCAAGCGTGTCGAGTTCCGCCCACCGGACCCGTCCTGCAACCCGTACCTGGCCTTCCCGGCCATGCTGCTGGCGGGTTTGGATGGAATCCAGAACAAGATCGATCCGGGCAAACCGATGGACGTCAATCTGTACGACCTGGAGCCGCGCGAGTTGAAGAAGGTCAAGAACGTCCCGGGCTCACTACCGGAGGCGCTGGAGGCGCTGGAGGAAGACCACGAGTACCTGTTGAAAGGCGGGGTCTTCACCGAGGACCTGATCGAGGAATGGATCAATTTCAAGAAGACCAAGGAAATCGATCCGATCCGCTTACGCCCTCATCCTTACGAGTTCGTGCTTTACCACGATATCTAATATCGGGTGACGACCAAGCCCCCCGTAGATCCTACGGGGGGCTTTTTTTTTACTTTTTAGTTTGAGTCCGGATTTTAGGTTTTAGGGGTTAATTTGGTATCATTTTGCCATGCGGAATCCGAATGGGCGAAAATCCTTGAAAATCCATCCCTATGCAATTCTATTTTGTTTCATTTTAATCATGCCCGTGAGATCTTCCCTGGCTTCCGTCAGTAATCTGGGAACGGAATTCTGGCTGGCCTTTCCCCAGGCGGATCATTTGGACACCGACACAGGCCGTTTCGACAGCCTTCTTGTTACCAGCGAAACCAACAACAGCGGACAGGTGCAAATCCCGGGAATTGGCTATTCAACCTCTTTCACCGTTTCCTCCGGTTCCAGCACCGTGCTTTCCATTCCCCTCGCGGCTGAAATAGGCGTGTCCGACTCAGTTACGCAGCTTGGGATTCATCTGATTTCCCAAAACCCGGTCGCGGTTTACGGGATCAGCTATGAACCCCACAGTACTGACGGCTACCTGGGCCTGCCGGTTAACGCGCTGGGAAACCATTACATTTCCTTGGCTTATACCAACTCACAGACCATCACGGGTGTCTCGACAGGTTTCGCTGTGGCCGGGATCCAGAATGGCACATCGGTCACCATTACCCCCGCTTTGACGGTCAGCACGAGGACCGCAGGAGCCCCTTACATTGTCGCCCTCAATTCGGGGGATCTGTACCAGCTTCAGGACGGCGATCAGGGAGGCGATTTGACAGGGACACTGATCGACTCCAACCAGCCGGTCGCGGTGTGGGGAAGCAATTCCTGCGCCGACATCCCGGCCACGGTTTACACCTGTAATTTCATCGTGGAGCAGTTATGGCCCCTCCAATGGTGGGGAACCAATTTCATCACCATGCCCATCACGGGAAGGGCGGGAGATACATTCCGGGTCCTGGCCTCTCAGGACGGAACAAATGTGAGTGTGAGTGGAGCCCAAGCCGTTAATTTAAACCGGGGAAAATTCTTGGAACAAATCCTATCCGCGCCTTCTTCCATATCCTCCAACTATCCCATCTATGTTATGCAGTATTCCAATGGCCATTTGTGGGATAACGCGGCTGTCGGGGATCCTTCCATGATTACCATTCCACCTGTCAATGAATACGCCTCGGACTACCTGGCCGCCATGCCTGCTACGGGGTTCACCTATAATTACGAGAACATCACGGTGTCCGCCTCAGGGGCCGGAGGAATTGTCCTAGATGGGGCTTCCATACCTGCGGCGGCCTTCAGCCCTATCGGCTCCAGCGGGTACTCTGGGGCGGTGGTTACCGTGACGGCTGGAAACCATCATCTGAATGGATCTGTTCCATTCGGCTTAGTTGAATATGGATCTGACACTAGAGACGCTTACGGTTATCCGGCAGGTGTCCTATTTATCACGGATACTCCCACATCTACTCCTACCGCCACTCCCACGCCCACAGTAACCCCGACTCCCACGCCCACATCCACTCCTACGATTACCCCGACGCCCACACCACCCATTCGCCACTGGCCCGATCCCTTCAATCCAAATTTCGCCGTTGGAGGTGTTTTGAAGTTTTCATATCTTCCGCAAGGCTCCATGGTGTGGATATACACAGTGTCAGGGGAATGGGTGCAAACCGTGGCAGAAATCCAGGGAACAGCTACATGGGACGGGAGAAACCGGTTCGGAACCCAAGCCGCGATGGGCATTTATTTTTTTACGGTTCAGAAGGGAAATCAGGTTTTGCAGCGTGGGAAGTTCCTTCTGGTAAATAATCCTTAACAAAAATGGGATGGAATTGATTATGAATGAATTATAAAACCGAAAAATCCTTTAAATTCACCCCTAATGATCAAACTTTGGTTAAAATAATCCGAAAAAACAAATAAAAACAGAAAACAATGTTAAACCTTTAGGCCAATCGTTTCATTGTCCGGGTGGTTTATTTCAATGGTTAAAATTTTTAATAAACTTAAAAGTCTGAAGCTTATGAAAAACCGCTGGCTAGTGTTTTTAATTTTTTTGATCACAGGAAGCCTTGGAGCTCCTTTCTTAGCGGGGGCTTCTCAGGTTACCTTTGATAATGTCTATGTTTCCAATTTAAACCCTTCACCTGGTTCGGTTATTGGTGTTACGGTGGTCTATTGCGATACGGCGAACCAAACACCCTTTTTCCTGGTGGCCCTAAATCCCAATTCCACAACGATGCAATCCTGCCCAACAAACAATCAAGTATTATTGGTGGATTCAAATACTCCCGCTGGCAATCCGACGACCTCTAACCGCGCGGATGCCTGTGATCCTGGACCGCCTGCTAATTGCGGAGCCAACGGATTTGGGGGAACCAATGTTCCGAATACACCTCCCGCTTGCCCTTATACTCAAGTTTTCAATGTAACTATTCCTGCCAATACCGGACCTGGATCTACAAATTTAATCGTAGCAGCGGGGGATTATTGGGTGCAATGCAACAACAATATTGGTCAACAAATCAGCACCACGCTTAACATCCCACTTCCTTCCCCCAACTTCAACGTCTCCAAGAGCGCGGCGGTCAGCACGGCGGCTCCCGACAGCCTGATTCTCTTTGATATCGATTATAATTTCGTGAATTCCACCAGTTGCGCGATAAACGATGTTCTTCCTCCCAACATGACTTTTGTCGCCGCGAGCCTGCCGGGAGCTTACTATTCCGGAACAAATAGCGTGTCTTGGAATTATGGAACCATTGGCGCCCCCCAGACAGGTGCCGCCTGGGTGCTGGGCAGGGTCAATTCCTCCGCGGTAGAGGGAAGCACTTTGGTTAACACGGCCACTGGCAGCACGTCGCTGGGGACGAGCCTTACAGGCCCGGTGACCGTGACGGTCCATATTCCCCAACTCACCTTGGCCAAGAGTGAATCCTCAAATTCCATCGCGGCCAACAATAACGTCACCTACACGCTGAATTGGACCGCCAATGGCCAAAATTTGCAATGGTACGATTCTTATGACAATGTTCCCATCAATTCGACGATTTCCGTGGCGGGACAGGTTGCCTGGGGTTTTGATTTGACTAATTACACAGACATACCCATCAATGGTTACGCCGGAACCTGGAATGTCAATTCGGACTCGGTGAGCAACCAATTCCTTTCGGTAACGGTGCCGCAAGCTAATTCTGGCGGAGCTTACCCTCTCCTTTTGAGAAACAGTCCAGGTTTGAATTTATGCGCACCCTTCGTTGTGCAAGGCGATATACAGATTCCTGTGACAGCCGCAGGTGCTCAGGGTACAAGTCCACCCGGGGATGCGGATATGGTTTTGGCTTATTCTATCAATGGAGGAGTCACTCAAGCTTATATGGTGGGATTATCACTCGATTCTTCTCCTGATTACCTTTACATCCAAAAAAACAATGGATCTAATGTCAACCAATACGGAACTAATGCCCCGCCTGTAACGGCCGTTGCGGGCCAGTGGTACACGGTCCAAGTTTTAGTGCAACCTTCTGGCAGTAGCCTAATATTCAGCGTTTGGATCTGGCTCCGGGGTACTCCCCAACCTTCTTCCTACGCTTACCAATATATCGATACGTCACCATTTGCCTGTGCGGGTGTCTGGCAACAGGGTTGGCAGGGGGATGCCACCGCTGGCACGAATTGGTACTCCAACCTGATGGTGATTGGGCCTGGACCCATCGTGAATTACAACATCACGGATACTGTTCCCCCTGACGTTTCTTTCGGAGGTTTCGGGGGAGTATCCTCCGGCACCGTGACTGCTTTTAACGCTGCGACCTCTCTTTTAAGCTGGTCAAACCCAGGTACCTTCATCTCCCAGGATCAATCCCTGACCTGGTGGGGTCAGGTTTCCTGCCCTGGGTCCGTTACCAACCAATTTAACATGAGCGCCAATAACATACCTGTTACAGTATCCAATGCGGTTAACTTAACCGTTACGGGCAGTTGTTTTACTGCCACACCGACAAACTCCCCGACTATTACCCCTACGGGGACACCTTCAGAGACTCCAACTAATACTTTCAGCTCAACCCCGACCCCTAGTCCGACCCCCACCCCGAGTCCAACCCTGACCCCCACCTTGACAGAAACCCTCACGCCCACCATAACGGATACGCCTTCCCCAACAGTCACGCCCATCAACACGATCACCCCGACGCCTACCCCTATCGGCCTGCATGTCTGGCCAAATCCCTTCAACCCCAATTACGCCGTGAACGGGGTTTTAAAGGCCTACCTTTGTCCTGCTGGATCTACCATGGAAATCTATACGGTTTCAGGGGAATGGGTAAATACCGAGAAGGAAGTGAACGGTTTAATCCAATGGGATGGACGCAATAATTTTGGAAATATGATTTCAGGCGGAATATACTATTACCTCGTTAAAAAAGGCGACCAAGTTCTATTAAAAGGAAAGTTATTGGTGGTCATGCAATGAATTCAACATTAACGGGATATAGTATGAAAAAAGCAATACCTTCTTCTAAACTAAAATTATTCGCCGCTTCAATTGTTCCAATGCTTTTCCTCAGCCTGATTCCAACCTTCCTTTCCGCCCAGACCACTGGACCCGGAAGTACCAGCTTGAACGGAGAGAAAATCGGAATGGGCGCTCGTGCGGTGGGTATGGGTGAGGCCTTTACGGCCGTGGCTGACGACCCTACTGCAATGTACTGGAATCCGGCTGGTTTGATGCTGGCCCGGGGGACGGAGTTCAACTTAACCCACGGCGAATGGATGCAGGGGGTGGACAGCGAGTATTTTGCTTTCAGCCAGAATATGGATAGGGACGGGGCTTTCGGCGGTTCCATTAATTACTTGGGGACTGGTTCATTCGCGGGCTCCCTGGAAACAGCCACGGGGGATTACGGGGGAGTGGGAGACCAAATCAGCGCCTCGGAATATGAGGGGAGTTTCGCTTATTCCCAGCGGTTAGGGAATTGGTTCTCCAATAGCGGGGGGGTCCTCCAGCGCCTCATGCTAGGCGTCAAGGTCGACGTGGTGGGCCAGAATCTCGTGAACCAAGGAAGCATGGGCGCGGCCCTGGACGCTGGCTGCCTATTTGAGGTCATAAAGAAGACATTCTATGTCGGCGCGGCTTTCTCCAATATCGGGACTACCTTTCCCGCCACCATTACCAGCGCTCCGGTCACCCTGACCCAAAACTTCGCGCAACCCTTGAATTACGTGCTCGGCGCCTCTTACCGCTTCAAGAACCTTCTCATGAAAAATACGCGGTTGATTTTGGCGGCCGATACCGACGGATACGTTGATACGGGGATGAAATTGAACGGTGGGGCGGAGTACAAAATGACCTTTGGAAAGAATGACCTGGCCCTGAGGGCGGGTTACCGCACCGGCAGCGATCTGGGTGCCTTGGCGGGTCTGACGAGCGGAGTGGGAATCGCCCAGCGTTTCGACGACGTCGAGGCGGCGCTGGATTACGCCTTCGTACCCTACGGAGTGCTGGGATCGACCCACCGGATCTCGCTTAATTTCATCATCGGGGTGGAGCCTGTCGTGATCAAAGCCGCTTTGGAGCCGCCGGATGCATTTATTCTCGGGAAACAGGCGGCCGACATCCACCTGATGACCCGAAGCGAGGAGCCCTTGGATAAGTGGAAAATGTCCATCCTGGATTCCAACGGCATTGTCGTTCGGACTTACAACGGCAGCGGCTACCCTCCTTCCCATAATCTTTGGGACGGAATGGACCAAGAAGGCGAACTTGTTCCTAGGGGCCAATATTCCGTCAAGCTGGACATCATTGATGATGAGGGAAATAAGGCCTCCTCAGCTCCCAAAAACGTAATGGCCCGTTGGGTCGCCAAAAAGGTGCCATATCAATACGGCTTCCAAGTTTCCGGCGACCTGCTTTTTGATTCCGGAAAAGACGAGCTTATGTCCCGCGGTTACGAGAAAATCCAGGATGTAGTTCGGGCTATCCAAACAAAGTACCCCGAGAGCACAATCCTCGTGGCGGGCCACACGGACAACGTGGCTATGGCCCAGGGAGCCCGTTTCGCCAATAACCAGGTCCTTTCACAGGCCAGGGCCCAGGCTGTGAGGGATTACCTCGTCCAACATGGGGTTGACGCGAAACGCCTGAGCGTCGTGGGTTACGGCGACACGAAACCCGTGGCCACCAACAATACTCCCGAGGGAAGGGCTATGAACCGCCGGGTGGAACTCATCGTCACCGGAATGAAGGAAGCCAACGCGCAGGACATGATCAATGAGGGAATACCCTTCCTGGAGAAGAAATCCTACAAGGATGCCCTGGATCGTTTCCTGCTGGCCATCGGGGCTGATTCCAGAAACGCCCAGGCCTACCACCTAGCAGGCGACTGCTACCTCCTTATGGAAAACAAGGAACAGGCCATTGCGGCCTATCGGAAAGCCTTCAAGTACGGGGATGTCGGAATGAAGAAATGGCTGGATCAATACGCGCCCGAAAGCCGGCTATCAACAACACCGCCCACCGGCCCGATTCCCACTCCCACGCCGGTTTCCCAGGCTAAACCAGCGGCGCCCCAGCCGAAGGCCCAGGCTCCCGCCGCCCCGAAAGTTCAACCAGCGGCCCAGCCCCAGCCTGCCGCACCTTCCCCGTCTGGAATGCCCCAGCCGGTGGAGGGAAACTGAATTAAATTCCCGGGCAGTCTTTCTTAGGATTTCCTGGCATCATTTTATCAAGGCCAAGTTTTTTAGATTTTCCACAGCGTCCGTGCAATTGGGCTTCAAACTCATGGCAGCCTCAAAAGCTCTCCTGGCTTTTTCTTTTTTCCCGTCCTTGAAAAAAAGGCAACCCAATTCGTTGTAAAGATGAGACATGGGAAGGCCCAGGTGAATCGCCTTGAACTCATCCTCCTCCGCCTCCCCGATTTTTTGTCCCGCCGCGGCATGAACCGCCCTGATCCGCCAGTAACGGGATTCCAAGAAAGGGTCCCCTCGGAATAAAGGATAAATGCGGTTCAGAAGGTCCAACATCGAGTTCTGGTCTGGATTTACCCCTGTTTCCATCACTTCATAAGTCATTTCCCCCAGGGAATGGTCGGCTTTCGCCCAAGCCTGAATCCGGGAAGTGTTTTTGGGTGTCAAGGGAATGGTTTCCAAAAGAAAACCCCCATCCATGTGTTTCAATCCCTCCGACAGCCAAACCCACTTTCCGCCGGGAAATTCCCGGCTGAGGTAGGGCTCCTCGTGGATGTTGGTCAGAAGGGCCGCCCATCTGGCCCGGGAAGCATCCAAGACCGGGTTCGAAGCCGCGTTGAAGGAATAGGTCGCCACGAAAAGGGTTTGGTCGTAGGGATCAGGGATAAAGTTCAAGAGTATCAATCCAGGTCCTTCCCTTGTGACCAAGGGTTTTAAGAGCGAAAAGGCCTTTTGGAATTCAAGGCATTTATGCTGGCTGTAGAAGGCGGGGTTGGTTTCCCAAACCTTAGGATAAGCCGAGAATAAATGATAGGAGTCCAAGCCCACAGAGCCGGCCGTCACCAGCAGGAAGATCCCCCATCGGAGGTGCTTGGAAACCATTGAGAGCAGGGACCTGGTTCCATAAGCGCAAACCAGAACCATCAAGGGAAGAAGCGAGGCGATGCGCATCAACTGGAGACTATTCGTGAGAAACGAAGGAAGGAGGAAAAGAACCAACCCCGCGCAAAGCCAGAGGCTGATGAGCTTCTTCCGGGTCGCGAGAATACCGGAGAGGCCCAGGATGAACAAGGACGACGCCAAGGGATTCAATATCCCCCCCCAGTGAGGCCCGTAACGGAACAAGCCGCCGGGTTTCCCCCAAAAAACATCGCGCAGGTATTGGAAAACGAAGGAGGCGTAGTAGACCCAAGAACGTGGCGTTCCGCCAGCCCAGAGATAATTCAAGTAACCCTTGTAATTTTTTGAGAAATTTAAAAAGAAGGGAAAGGCGATGAGAAGGGTGACTGCCAGAAAAAAGAGGGAGAGTTGAAGCCTTTTGGACCAACTTTGGCCTGGCGTGGTCAGGAGCACTAGTAATGTGAGAAGAGCCACGGGTGTCCAGGCGAGATAAGTGTAAAAACCAAGACCAGCGCAGATTGAAAGAATAAGAAGGAATTTAGCCCGAGGGGGTTTCCCGGAAAGGAAGGCGTATAAAAGAGAAAGGACAATGCATTCAAAAAGGATCATCAGGATGTAGGGGGCTGAAAAGCGCCCGATATAAAGGGGCCAAAAACCCAGGGAAATCCAGGTGAAGACGAAGAAAAGCAGGGGGGAAGAGCTGGTTTTTTTCGCGGTCCAGGCCGCCGTTGCCACGCAGAGAAGGGAGCAAACGGCTGGAAAAAGCCATAAGGCTTCTAGACGGTCGGGTATCAGTTTGAAAAATAGGGATTGGCCCCAGGCGTAAAGAGCGGGCTCCCCGGCAAAGCCCCGCACCAGCCGCCAATCCCAATGGGTTTCCAGACGGGTGGCGTAGTAGCCGAACATACCCTCGTCGTAGAGGGGCCAGGAGGAGAGAGAAGTCAGGCGGTAAAAGCGAAGGAAGACGGCGAAGAGGGCCACCAGGGCCCAGGCCCAGGGTGGAACTGGGGAGAGGACTTCGGTTTCCTCGGGGGAGCGCGACTTTGGGAAAAACAAAAGAAAAAAGAACGGCAGGAGGATACCCATCAGCAGGATCCATAGAAACAGGTTCAAGGTTAAATGAAAATATGAAAGGAGGGTGTTCGAAAGAACCAGGATCAGGAAGACGGCCGGCAGGAGGACATTCCGGCTGGATGGAAAAATGGATGAAATGGGCTGGATGAATAGGCTTCTCGTTATTTTTGGGGGAGGTAATAGGGCCATGGAACAGGGTTATTATATTATCGATGGGTAGAGCCACGGGGAAAATGTGGGAATCCCGGCCTAGAACAATGTTTTCCCTTGTCGGGCCGGAATCTTTCTGGGTAGCATAGGTTCCAGTTATCCTTGAATAGAGAGAAAATCCAATGCGAAAAGTGCTAGTCATTCACGGCCCAAACCTAAACCTCCTGGGGGAGAGGGAGCCCAACGTTTACGGAAACGTCACACTGGAGGAAATTAACAAGGACATGTTAGCCGAGGCCGTGAAACTGGAATTGGAACTGCGCGTCGTGCAGTCCAACCACGAGGGCGAGATTGTGGAGACCATCCAGAACGCTCGGCATTGGGCCGACGTGATCCTGATCAATCCCGCCGCCTACACCCATACGTCGGTGGCCATCCGGGACGCCCTTTCGGCGGTGGAAATCCCCTCCATCGAGATACATCTCTCCAATATCCACGCCCGAGAGGGTTTCCGCCAGTCCTCACATATCTCGCCCGTAGCCGTCGGGCAGGTGACAGGTTTCGGGAAATACAGCTATCTTCTAGCCCTGAAAGCTGCGGCTGTCATTCCTCTTCCGGGTGGAAAGAAAAAATAATTATTGTGAAAAGGTTCTCCGGCATCTCGACTATAGGAATCCCGGGGGAGCATCTTTGAAACCGTCCAAGACGTCTCAAGAAATGGATCGTGCGAAAAACGCTCTGCCGGTTCCCGGGCCTTTTATCCTCTTCTACCTAATGCTGGGAATTGCCGCCTATTTTCGTTGCCTGATCCTGGGGCAGACTTTCTTCGACAACGAATTGTTGCAAAGTGTCTCGATCTTCTGGCCATTCCTGAAAAATGCATTCGCCCGGGGGATTCTCCCTCTTTGGAATCCTTACCTCTACGCGGGCCAGCCATTTTGGGCCGACCCGAACACCAGTTGCCAATACCCAATTCTTTACCCCTTACTTGCATTTTCCATCCACCGCACTCTCGGCTTTTTTTTATTTTTCCACCTTTTCCTGTCCATGTTAGGAACACATTTTTGGATGGAAAAAATGGGCTTATCCGACGCCGCTAGCTCCTTCACTGCCCTCGCGTTCGCTTTTTGCGGGCTGTTTACGCTCGAAATAGTCCACCCGACTGTTTTCGCCGCCGTCACTTGGTTGCCCTGGCTCATGGCTTGTTTGGAAGCCTTTGCCCAAACTGGTGATACCCGTTGGGCTCGAAACGCGGGTTTAGCCCTCTCACTTTTAACGCTCGCCGGAAATCCGCAGATTTTTTTGGGCGCTTTTTACCTGGGATTTTTCTATCTTTTCACTCGCCTTTGGACTTGGAGGAAAGTCCCAACACCCTCGCATGTCCTCGGCCGGGTAATTAAATCCGCAGTCTTTTTTCTTTGGGGATTCACTCCGGGTCTGCTTTCCTGGATCCCTTTTTACGATTTCGCCCGATTTTCCGACCGCCTGCTGTTAAAACCCGATTATGAAAGTTTTACGGGGTTATCCATGGCCCCTGCCGAATGGTTCCGGTTCCTTTTTCCACTTCGGCCTGAAGACCCTGTCCTCAAGGTTTTACGTCCAGTCCAAACCTTTTTCCAGACCGAGGCTTATCTCGGGCTTTGGGTGCCGTTTTTTGCGGTTGTTTCCCTTTTTTCACCGGGCCAAAAACCCTTCAAACTATCCTGTGCGTTTTTTGCGATCTTCTTTTTCATGATCGGTTTTGGTGGGCATTTCCCGCTCCATCCATGGCTTTTTACCCATGTCCTGGGGTTCGGATTATTAAGGGGACCATTCCGGTTTATCTTTATTTTTCAGGTCCTGGTTTGTCTTTTGGCGGGGATGGGCATGCAACATTGGATAAAATCGGATACAGCTTCCGTGGATTTGAAAAAATCCCTTGGGATAACCGCCTACTTGTCAGCACTCTTGGTCGGGGCCTGGTATTTTCATTGGAACGAACCCCTGCTTTTAGGCTTAGCCACAGCCGCGGGGATGGGGCTTTTGGCTGTGGGTCTATTACCTAAGAGACCCCGGCTGGGGTTGGGATTATTTTCCGCTGCAGTCGTGGCGGGCTTTATCCTGGGAGGCTGGGATTTTCGTTCCTCTCGGTTGGGCTTTCAGGACGCCCTGGATTTCAAGAAAATGGAACCCTTTTATTCTCGAGTATCCCGGGCAATAGGCAGTTCCCGATTTTTCCAGGGTGACCATATCCCTTTTCCTATAGAAGCTGAATGTGGGAATATCCGGGAAGACTTGCCGGCTGACACCCCTTGTCTCTTTGGGTTAAAGAATGCGGGAGGGAACAACCCCTTGAGCCTATTGGCCAGGGGCCAGCTTTATACCACCCCCTTTCGGACTTTCCTCCGCCTAATGGCCATTCAAGGGTTCACCACCGGGAATGAAAAAGGGAGGATTCCCGGTTTCGAGCGGTTCCAATGGGACAAAGTGAAGTTTTACGAATCAAAGGAGGAAATGCACCTTGTTTATTCCCCGGTCCGGTGGAAGACCGAACTGGACCCCGCAAAATGTTTGAAGATAATGCAAGGCAGGAACTACACGCCGTATGAATTGTCTTTGCTATCCGAATATCCTTCCCCCGAAGAGGGTATTCTCCGGGAGCGAACCAACCGCTTGAAGGAAGCGGACTTGGTCTTCGAGGATTTAAACAGCCAGGAATTCGATATTCGATTGGACGCTCCGGGCCTCGTGGTTTTTTCTGAGACTAATTTCCCAGGGTGGAAGGCCTGGGCGGACCATAAACCCCTGAGGATTTTTACCGCCAATTACCTGTTTCGAGGGTTATTCTTGCCCCAGGGGGATCACCAGGTCATTTTTAAATACAGGCCAACCTGTTTCGCGTTGGCCCTCTTTTTATGCCTGGTATGGGTAGCCTCCGTCGCTTCCGTTGGCTTGAATGTCCTGCGAAGATCTTTTATTTCGGGAAGAAAACATTAACAGGCTGTTGATTAGGTGAAATATGGCCCGCATACCGCAATTCTAAATTCTTTTTCCATAAGGAATGCGGCATAGTCCCGCTTTCAATAAATAAGTGTGGAAAAGTGGGACAAAGCAGCCTGTGACCCCAAAGATTACGCGGGAAACGTGGGATTTCATTAAATGTCGTCAATTGAAAAAGTCCGTTGTTGGGACTTTTTCATTAATCTATTAATTATTTTTCAACCCGTGACCTTAAAATGGCCCCATGAAATCACTCCTAACATTGCCTCTGTCCGCCGGGGGGTTGTGGGAATTTTCCTGCATTTTGATCGGCCTTTACCTTTTGTTTCATCCGTACCTGATGGACCCGAAATCCCTCGCGATCGCCATGGGCGGGGGATTGGCGCTTCTTATTCTCAGGCCCGTTCAAGAGGGGACTTTCGCCCGGATGGGAAGGCTCTGGCTCCTTTTCCTCCTTTACCTCCTCGTCTCCTCTTCTTGGTCTTTAGTTCCTGGATTGACCCTCCAATCGGCGGGATTCGTGTTCTTGGGAACCTTGCTTTATCTCATGGCGGGAATGAATAAGCCGCAAGCCCAAACCCGATTGGAAGCGGCTGGTCTATTAGGGGCCTCTGCCGTGGCGGGGTTTGCTGTTTACCAAAGGCTTTATGGTTTTGATAACCTCGCCTTGACCCTGCCGGGCCTTTCCGGGGAGGAGCTCAAAATCGCCACAGCGGCGGCATTTAACAAGCGGGCCTTCGGCCCCTTGGTGACGCCGGGAGCCCTGGCGGGCTTGATGATCCTCTTCATTCCCCAGGGTTTTATCAAAATCCTCATTTCATCCGGCGTGAGGCGCCTTCTTTACGCGGTTCTCACCTTTGTTTTGGCGGCGGGCTTATGGGCATCCGGCAGTGTCGGGGCCCTGGCCTGCCTGGCTGTTGCGGCGCTGGTGGTTTTGGCCTACCGAAAACTTTGGCGCTGGCTGATCCCCGTCTTATTGGCCGGCTTCGTCCTGGTTGTTTTTGAGATCCACCAAAGAGGCTTGCATAGCTGGTTCCTGGCGGCCTTTTCCATGAGGCTGAAGCTTTGGTCTTCGGCCCTGCCGCTTTTCGCGGCTCATCCCTGGTTTGGAACCGGCCTCGGCACCTTCGGGGAGGTTTACCAGAGTTCGAGACTTGACCTGAACACCGGAGCCCAGTACGCCCATAACATTCTGATCCAACTCCTGGTGGAAACGGGTCTTTTTGGTACCTTGTTATTTATAGGCGCTTTTGCGGGATGGCTGTTGAGGTTTCAAAAGCCATTCCGCTGGGAGGCCTGGGGAGTTCTTCCCGGGGTTTTGGCCTTCTCCCTTTTCGGGTTGTTCGATCTTCCTTTCCAAATGCCGGAGTTGGTTTGGATCTTCGCCTTGGTCGCGGGGCGGCTGACCATGAAACCCGAAAGAGATCTGCCTTTACCCGTGATTCCAGTCCCATGGACGCAATGGGCCGTCCTAACGGTTCTTTTGGTTTCCGGGTTCTGGCCTCCCTACCGGCCCTGGAATTTCGCGATGGTGGCTTGCGTCTTATGGGGGACTTTCGCCTATTTCCAAGCCGGAATCGGAAAAACGCCCCTATGGGTTTTCTCTGGCGCTTTTTACCTGATCCTAAGGGCGTTCGAATCCCCATCGGCCTTGGGATCCGTGAGGTTCCTGGAAACCGCGGGATTGGCCCTAGCTTTTGTGCTCCTCGCGAGGAAATGGCCTGATTCCCGGAAATTCATTTACTTGTTTTTCGCTCTTGGGATTTTCTGGGCCATGAAGGTCTGGTTTTTTTCATTCCAATATTCCGACATCAAATATTGGCGGATTTTCCCGAATCCCAAACAAGTCGGAATCTTCTTGATTCCCCTCTTGTTCCTGTTTATGGATAAGCCCTTGGACCTTAAGTCCCTAAGCTTGAAATTCCTCCGGGATAAAAAGGGATTGGGGAAAGCCGCGGTTTTTCTGTTTTCCATCGCGACACTGGTTTGCTTGAAGGCTTTCAGCGCCATGGTGGGACTGGTGGCGGGCTTAGTCATGCTGGTCAAGAAGGAGCAAAAGCTTTTGGTGTTGGGTGCGGCGGTGATTTTGGTTTCACTCCTTATGGTTTACCGGGTGATGGCTTTCCATTCGCTGGAAAAGAATTCCTCCAGGTGGGACCGGATTCAAATATGGAAATCCGCGGTCCAGGTCTGGGCCAGGGAGCCCCTGGCTGGTGTCGGTCCCGGCGCTTTTGCGGGATACTACCACCAAGTCAAGAGCCCCCGGTCCTCCGGGATCAACCGCTACTTAATGGACGCGGAATTTTCCCACAATGAGTTTCTTGAGTTTCTTACGGCTTTCGGGTTAGTGGGATTCCTTTGGGCTCTCGCCTTTATTCACTACCTGGGCCCTTTTAAAAGCGAGGGAGGGAAAAGATCAGCCCTCACCGCCCTGGGAACCGCCTCTCTGTTTGATTTTTGCCTGCACACTCCCTTGATCGCCCTGCAGGGAGCGGTCTTGGCGGCGCCTGAGGAAAAAGAAAAAGCCGGGCAATCCCTGCCGGGAGGTTTGCTCGCGTTGGGATTGGCCCTGGGGCTTTACGGCTCGGCCGCTTTCGTTCCAGAGATGGAGGATAGGGCCCAGTCCCTGGTGCAAAATAAGGATTTTCCCCAGGCCCTGCGCTGCATGGAAACCGCGGGCCTACTGAACGCCTGGGACGCAAGGGTTTACGCCTCCAAAGCTGATTATTTGGAAAAACTCTTTATGGCAACCCGGGACCCGGTTTGGAAAAGGAAGGCCGATGAGACCTACTCGAGAATCCTGGAACTGGAAAAGGCCGACGGGCAGTGGAGGCTGAAAAACGCGGAGCGCTTGACCGGCGGGTTATCCGCGACTCCTACGGCGGAGGATCTTCAACGAGTCAAGAAGGCCTGGGAGGAAGTGAAGGAGTCATTGCCTTTGAACGCCTTTGTCCGTGAGGAGGAGGGATTATTCCTTTTGAAGACCGGCGACAAGCAGGGAGCTCTTTTGGATTTCAAGAAGGCAGTCGAGTTGGAACCCAATCTCGCCATTGGGTGGGTGAGACTGGGAGAATTATTGAAGGCTACCGGGGATTCATCCGGAGCCAAGGCGGCCTATGCCCAAGCCCTGGAGGTTTTCCGCCAATGGAAAGACGCGGACCGGATTGATCCGGTTGAAAAGGAAATGGTGAGCCTTCCGCCTCAAGTCCTGGAATACCTGGGGAAGGAAACCGCCAAGTGAAATCCCGCGTTTCTCCCTATCTTCTGGATCTATACGCGGCCCTGGGTTTGGCCGTTTTAACTTGCGTCTTTTATTGGAAAGTTCTTTTCGGCCATTCCATATTTGTTTTTGTGGATGCCTCCCGGTTTTTTTATCCTCTTTGGAAATGGGGCGGGGAAGTCCTTCATCAAGGCTGGATTCCCCTCTGGAACCCGGACGCCCAATTTGGGACGCCCTTTTTCGCGGACCCCCAGATGGCTTACGCCTATCCTCCTGTTCCCCTGCTTTATGCTTTCCTGGACCCCACCGCCGCCTTTGCGGTCCTCATCATTTTCCACCACTTTTGGGCGTTGCTGGGTTTTTGGCTCTTCGCGAGGACCGAGGGATTTTCCTTTTGGACCGCTAGTTGGGGAAGCCTCGTCTTTGGTTTTTCCCTCCACCTGGTCTGCTCCTCTTGGACACCACCCGCCCTGATGGCCATCAGCTGGGTCCCCTGGGTCTTCCTGGGGTTGCTGAAGCTTTATAAGGGCCAGAAGGGCGCCTTCCTTTACCTTTCCCTGGCCTGGGCCTGCCAGGCCGCCTCAGGCTATCCGGTTTTGGTTTACCTGACCCTCCTGGCCGTGATCCTTCACTGGACTTGGAAGGTTTTCTGGCCCGCGGGGGAGCGCCTCAAGATCAGCCTGGGATTTGTAGTCATGGCGGCGGGTTCGGGCTTGCTGGCTATCGCCTATAACCTGGTCTGGGGCCTGCCGTTCGCTGAGTTGTTCAAACTAAGCAATTACCAGGGCGGGGCAGGCCATTTCCAGGAGACCGGCCTGGAGGACCTGGCCACCTCCCTCAACGCCTTCGCGCAGGGTCATCCTTTGGAGAACAACTACCACGGCCCCCATTACTGGGTTTCCACTTTTTTCATGGGGCTTCCCCCCGTCATTCTGATCCTCTGGGGCGCGATGAGGGGAGCCTACCGGAAAACTTCCTGGGGAATCGGGTTTCTCATCCTGGGCTTGAGCACGGGTTTGACGGGATGGGGCTGTTACCTGAGATGCTATCTGCCAGGCTATTCCCTGGTGATCCATTCGGGTTACTGGATATCCCTCTTGGCCCTCTGGGCCGCCTGGATGGCCATGGAGTCCTTGGAACTTTTTCTTTCCTCCCGAACGGGGAAGCTTCTTCCCTGGATTTGGTGGAGCTTGACCCTCTCGGTCTTCGCCGCTTCCTATCTCCTGGGAGCGCCCTTGTTCCCCGTAGCCTTCTGGGTTTGCCTGGCCTTGACGGCTTTATGTCCCCTGGCGGCAGGGCCTTCCGCCCGCCTGGGCTTACTATCAGTTGCTTTGGGTCTGTCCCTCATCACCGCGGCTTGGAGCCTGAACGTCCTCTTGGATCGCTCTTATTACGACCAATCCCCGAAAGTTCTGGCGGGATTGAACCACCCGGGGAGGCTTTTTTTCACCCCGCCACTTTTGAAGCAAGCCATCCGGTTGGAGGGACCCACCTGGGAAGATGCTTACGATACTGCCAAGCAGAACCTGTATCCCAACTGGCCCCTGGCCTGCGGAAAGGAGGAGGCTCCCGTTTATAACACTCTTCAACTGAGGGATACGCACGACTGGACTTTCCAGGCTTTTCAATATTCCTTGAGGCATTCCCGGAGGGTATTGGATTACTTGAACGTCCGTTATTTGTTCGGAAGGAATTCTTTCGCGGATTTGAAAAAGTTGGCGGATTCGGATAAAACAACCGGTATCTTCGAAAATCCAGCGCCATTGCCCAAATGGTTCTCGGTTAAAAATGCAATGCCAGCTGGCCCGACATTGGATGGGGATTTCAAGATTGCGGCCCATGATTTCTTAGATTATGGAAAGGAATGTTTTATCGCCGATAGAACCCGGGCAGGAGATTACCAGCCGCGGCAGGTGGTTTTTCATTCCAAGAATCCCAACCATCAGGTAATCCTGGCTCCCGGGAAAGGAATGGCCTTTCTTGTTTCCTCGGAAACAAATTATCCTGGGTGGAAGGTCAGCCTGGACCCGGGCGCTGGAAATATCGTGAAAAAAGCCGGGACAGTGGATACCGTCAACCATTGTTTCCGCGGGGTGGTCTTGAGGGACGGGGAATCGGAAGCGGTGTTTTCCTTTGAACCCTTGACCTTCCGGTTGGGTATCTTTATATCCTTATTGGCTTGCGGCATTTGGGCTGGATTGGCTTTTAAAAGGATCACCGGTTGAATATCAAAAATATTTCAAAATTATTATGGGGTCTCTATGGAGTTTTGATCCTTTACTGGATTTTCCGCTTTTGGGGCCATATGCCGGCCTTCATGGACACCCTGGAGTACGTGTTCCCGGAGAAGTGGTTCAACGTGGAATCCTTCCGGAAGGGCCAGATCCCCTTATGGAATCCTTATATCGCCTGCGGGACACCCCATGAGGCGAATTTCCAATCGGCGGTTTTCTATCCCTTCTTCTGGCTCTGGAACCTGACGGGCTTGACCGATTGGATTTTCGTGATGGCCATTCTGCACGGGGCCCTGGCGGCCGTGGGTTTTTACCTTTGGATGAGGGCGCAAAAGGCCGGGGAAATCACATCGACCCTTTGCGCCATGACTTTCGGGGGATCGGCCCTGGTGGTATTTTACTGGGGATATCCAACCCATTTGGCTTCGCTTTCCTGGACACCCTGGATTTTCCTGGCGGCGTACAAGATCCTGCAAAAGGCCTCTTGGAATTGGACCCTATTCCTCATCCTTTTCACATCGTTCCAAATCCTGGCCGGTTATCCCTATTTCATTCTTTATACCATGCTGATGCTCATGGCCTGGATCATCTTCACCCAACGGCCGGAAATTTCAAGCCGCGTCACCATAGGTTCCGCTTTGGCCGTGGTCCTGGCCTTGACCTCCTGCCAATGGATTCCCTTCCTCGACTACCTGGGCGCAGCCTACCGGGAAGGGGGAGGAGGCCCTGTTTACAGTCTTCGATGGGTGAATGACCTGACCCTTCTTCAACCCCAGATCCTCGGGATTCCCGGTTCTCCCTCTTATTTGGGGGACCAGCCCAATTACATTTTTAACAACCTCTATTTGGGTTTGGTGCCCCTTGGAATATTCCTTTGGGGCTTATGGTCCATCCGGAATTACCGCAATGGATTCTGGAAAGCCTCGGCCCTCCTTGTGCTCCTTTGGATCGCGGGACCCCATTTCCCCCCCTGGAAATGGCTGTTCCCCTCGAAACTGCTGGCGAAGCTGGAACCCTCGACAGCCGTTTTCCTTTTTCTCTTTTGCGCTTGCACCTCTATCGGCCTGCAAATCGCGGAAAAAGCCCAGAACACCTCGAAAAAGAATCCCATCCGCAAATGGGCCTGGGTGTTGGGGGCATTCTGGGTGGTGGACATTCTTTTTGTTCCGGCGAGGTTGATCCACCTCGCCCGGGACCCCTACCGGGATCCCAGGGTGATCCAGGCTGCCGCAACCGCCAAGGTCGAGGCGGGTGAGGGAAGGATATTGAGTTTAAAAAGCGTCAACCAACCCATTCCCGCGGACGCGGTCGACTTTACGGACGCCCTGGTGGATTCCGCCTCCAGGCTGACCGCCAATACCAACACGGTTTGGGGGATTCGATCCGCCAGGGGTTACCTTTCCCTTTACCTGGACGGCTACCAGGACCTCCAGAGCTATTTCCAAAAGGGTTTTCCCTACGATGGAAGGATTTTGGACGCGGCCGGGGTGAGGCTTCTCATGACACCAAAACCCCTGAGCGCGTTTAAATACAGCGTCTCCGCGAGGTTGGGGCAGTCGATCTACACCCGCAACGCGGGAGCCATGGGAAATGCTTGGACTGCGGGGTTGGTCCATGAGTTCGAAAACAGGCCGGAGGTGTTCAATGGACTCTTGAACCCCAGCGCTTTCCTGGAAAACGAGATTTACACCCAGAAGGCCCCGGAAGGAGGGGCTGTCAGGCTCGCAACCGCGAACCGGACCCTCGACGAGGACATGACGGTCTCCCTCTGGGACCAGATCAAGGGATTCTGGAGGAGCTTTTGGGAACCCAGGGTGATTCTCCAGGGGGCAAGGTCCTCTCCCTGCGAGGCGGCCTATACCGTCGCCACGCCCCAAAAGGGCTTCCTGGTTTTTGATGAGGCCTTCGCGCCCGGCTGGCGGGCCTGGGTGAACGGAAAACCGGAAACCATCTTCCGGGTTTATGGTTTTTTTATGGCCGCGGAGCTGGTCAATAGCGGGGACCACCGGGTGGTTTTCAAGTACGAACCAACCTCTTTCCGGTTTAGCTTGTTCCTGAGCCTGGTGACCCTCATCGCCTTGGCTACGGGAATTTTTGTTTTCAAATTCGGCATTCGCATCCTTCCCGTGAAGTCCCCGGGAAAAAGACGGACGACGGGCCGAAAGTAATGTTTTTCTTCCTAACCTAAATTCATCCCGTGGGCCTTTTCAAAGGCGTTTGGAAACCCCAAGGACTATAATTGGCCGGTGAAAACAAACCAGTTGGTTACTCCCCAAAAAGATTTGGCCTTTCTTCTCCTTTCTTTTTTTATTTTCCTTGTCTGTCCCGTCTTCGCGTCGGGCTTCTTCGGGGATATTTACAACCTGGACCCAAAGCTGAAAAGCCGGGGAGACATCCTATTTTACAGCGGGTTCGAGACGGACCCCTGGACCTCGGTTTGGGGGATCGCCTGGGGGCCGGAACCAGGTGAGAATGGGAAACTGGTTTTCGACGCGGACTGCCTGGCCGGACGGTGCCTCCAGGTGCATTACTTGAAAAACATGGTGGGGCCCAAGGGAGGCCTTCAATACCTCGTGGATTTTTCCCGCTTTCCCATCGAGCCCCAGGAGGAGTTTCACCTCCGTTATTACGTGCGTTTCGACCCAGGTTTCGATTTCGTGAAGGGGGGCAAGCTCCCGGGCTTGGCGGGAGGGGCCGCCAACACGGGAGGGCACAAACCCAACGGAACCGACGGATGGAGCGCCAGGATCATGTGGCGCCCGGGCGGGAAGATCGTCCAGTACGTTTATTACCCGGACCAGGCCACCGAATACGGGGACGATTTTCCCTGGGATTACGGGGGCTGTCCGCGATATTTTATCCCGGGCCAGTGGTATTGCGTGGAAACCTACGTTCGGTTGAACACCCCAGGAAAGAAAGACGGGCTCGTTGCCAGTTGGCTGGACGGGGACCTGGCCCTGGAAGCGAAGGATTTGCGGTTCAGGGATACCCCGAACCTCAAAATCGACAAGATCTATTTCTCCACCTTCTTCGGGGGCAATGACGATAGCTGGGCCCCGCCCAAGAATGAATACGCCCGTTTTGACGAGTTCGTGGCGGCGAAAGAATATATCGGCCCCAAGTTCACCCAGGTACCCACCCCGAGTGCGTTTCCCGTTTCGCTCGCGGTGGAAACGCCTTCCCCCGGCTCGCTCATGGTTTACGACGGTGAACAGCCGAGATGGACCGAGAGCCATTGGGACCAGGGGCATTATGATTTCGCTTATAACGGGATTAACCATTCTCCGGCTGGTTCGAAAAGCCTGCTGGTGCGGTTGCCCGACGGTGCATGGGGAGGCGCCCAGTTGGAGGGGCCTGAAATCCAAGTTGGGGATTATAAGAGCCTTTCCTTCTGGGTTTATCCGACCAGCTGCGACGTGGAGTTCCGAGTGAGGCTGGAGGAGAAAGGCAAGCAAGTGGGAGAGGAGAGGCCCGTGACTAGCGCGCCCTCCGATGTCTTAAGGGAAAAACAATGGTGCAGGGTGATGATACCCCTTTCCTCTTTTGGGAAAATGGACGGCTTCAACAGGATCGTCTTCAACTCCAACAGCTTTAAGGGTGTATCGGAATTCTATCTGGATGACATCCAATTACTGAAATAAATTACTGCTCAACACTAGCGAATTTTTAGGACGTTGGTACTTCCCCCCCCTCTGAAAGAGGGGAATTAAGGGGAAGTTAGTCTTGTTTCTGGGTTTAGCAAAAACTAATACCCCCCTCCCCCCCTTTTTCAAAGGTGGGTATCTTCTATCGTCCGCTAAGTAGGTATTTTGAGATAGGTTCTAATTATATTTAGCTGTGTCTCTGGGTCCCTGTGGTGAAACGGGTGTTTGTTGGTTTTAATGGTGTGGGAGGTTGGCCCGGATTTGGCGGGCGATCTTGGCGCGGGAGGCGCCTTCCAGGAACCGCTGGATGCAGATCTTGGACTCGTCGAGACGCTTGGCGTTGTAATACATGGACCCAAGGTTGTAAAACAAGTCGTAATACCTCCCACCCGTCAGCTTGATGACGTCCAGCTGGACCATCTCAGCCGGGCCGAACCGGCTGGAATAGTTGTAATAGGCCCCGAGAACGTTCAAGCCGGTGGGATAAGGGGCGGGATGGTAGAAATCCTCCCAAAAGCAAGTCCAGGAGGAGGGCTTCGGGATTTGCAGAATGCTCTGGGTTTCCGTCAAGATGACGGGTGAAATACCTCTTTGCGCCAATACCGCCGTGTCATCCATTTCAGGTATTTGCGGGGCGTAGCCTTTCTTCAGGTAAATCACCGCCGATTCGTCCAAATAAACGGGCCGCCAATCGGGGGATTTTCCTTGTTCCATCACCCAGGAGGGAGCGGTCTCGGGATTGCAAATAACGATCTCTGCCCCATACTTCGACAGGAGAGGGGCGAGGGCGCCGGGCTTCATGGAAGCGATATATTCGGTGAATAAATTCTCCCCCATCACCTCCAGCCGGCCGTCGATATAGGTTTTCTGGGGAAGGGTCCAGTCCAGCCAACCCCCGAGGTTCATGTGGTTCAGGATTTTCCCGTCCAAATGGTTCTGGACCAGGAATTGGGCGGCTTGGACCGGCTGTTCCTCCTGGTCCAGCCCCAGTCCGGATTTTTCTTCCCTTCTCTCGGAAATGTAATAGGAATTGGAGGCGACCCTCAGGCAGAGCCCAAGCATGAAAAGTGAGAATACCCAGGCTGTGACGGGCCTGGAAAACAAGGTCTCCTGGAATCGTTGGAGCCGGTCCCACTTCAAGTCCTTCCAGCAGGAGGCCGCGATCGGCGCGCAAGAAAGCATGAAAAGCGGGATGTTGCGGAGGCTGGTAGTGGAAAGGTAGAAAAAAGAAACCACTAGAAGCCATTCGTGAAGTTTCCGTTTTTTGAGGCTGGTCAAGAGGAGAGCTAAAAGGAGAGCACTAAAACCCTCGTAAGCCCAGAGGGTCCAGTCCGGGGGGAAAGGATATTGCCGGGCCAGGGTCCAGGGAGACTGGAACTCATTGATGGTGGACTTGAAGAGGTTGGAGGTGGCGAGCGTGGCCAGGAGCGTGAAGGGGAAGACCACTCCCTTGATGAAATAGGGGTTCAACAAGCAGGAGGCCGCGGCCAGACCGGAGGCGTTCATGAGTTTCGGATCGGTTTTTCGGGTATGGAAAAAGCTCGAGACCAGGAAAAAAAACATCAACCCCCAGCCGATGAGAAAGAGGCCTTCTACATTAGCCCAGGCTACCTGGATCGGGATGAGAAGGTAGAGCGGGCTCTTTGCGCCGGCTTCCCGCAGTTCCAGGATCCAGAGGGTCAAGGCCATCAATAGCCAGCTGAGGATTTCGGGCCTGACCTGGAAACGGATTTCAGAGCCGATGAGGACAACCCCCAGCAATAAAACGCGCATCCACAAGGGGGCCCCCGTCAGGGCCAGGCGTTTGCAGGTGATGAAAAAGACCAGGAGGATGACGGCGATGTTGGCCAGGGAGAGTAGGGAATAACCGCCGAGCTTGTAGAGCAGATAGAGAGGAACTTGGTAAAGCCAATGGAGGTCCACGTAGTCATGGTCCGGGACGCTATAGGTGTAGGTGTCTTTGGCGGGAAAGGCGTGGTTTTCCAGGATCCATTGGCCCCCCTTGAGGTGGTAGCCCAGGTCATAATCGTTGATGAGCCTGGCGCTGAAAACCACAATCAGAAGGAAGCAGGATAAAAGAGCGTAAACCCAAGGGTTTGTTTTTACGGGAAGGCTTGGGTTTGCCTTGCTCGGAGTGCCGTCAGACATAGGATTAGAAACCATTGGAGAATTATAAAGGATGGCGAAGCTTTAAGGTTGGGGAGAAAGGCCAAGACCGGTCGCGAGCCTCCTGAGCAGGAAATACTCGTTATAGGGCCGGTCGTCGGTCACCACCACGCCTGGATCCTTGTTCAACATTTTTTTGGGATCCACCTCTTGGGAGAGGTAGGAGTTGAAAATATCTTCTGGTTTCTGGCCTGGCGACCACTCAACCAGGTCTTTTTTGGCCTCGGGGGGCATTTTTTGGACCATCTCCCCCGCGGAAATGACGGGAATCGGGGACAAGGACGCGATGAAATGGCATCCGCCATTATGGGAATAAGCGAAAGCCCGGACGTAGGGGAAGGAAAGGCTGAGGGACCGCGCCACAGCCTGGGTGATTTTGAATTCAGCCGTGGGAATCCATTGCTGGAGAATCCCGTCCTGGGTCAGGTGCCTTTTAGCCAGCTCGTAAAAACCGGTGGAATATAGCAGGCTGGACCCGGCCGCTTCCGCGGGCGGCGGGGGATCGATAGTGATGACGTCGAAAGAATCTTGGGTCCTTTGGAGGAACCGCCTTCCGTCATCCGCCGCTACGTGGACGCCCGGACGGGAAACAACGGATATGGCGTCGGAATAGAAGAAGGGAAAGGACCGAAGGACCCCCGGGACCAGCTCCACCCCCGTGACGGGAACACCCCAGCTGATCAGGGAACGGAAGGTGGTGCCCATCCCGAAGCAGATGTCCAAAACCGACCGGGGCTGGTGGGCGAGCAGGGCCATGGGCAGGTGGGCCATGATCTTGGTTTGAATCAGAAGACCCGTGACCGAGACGCCGTTCACGTGTAGTTCCTTGTTCATCCCCGAGCCGGAAGCCACGGTGTCAGCCGCGAAATCTCGGTGAACTACGGCCTTGGGGTCCAGATGGCGGTAACCCTCCTCCTTATCCCGCGCGAAAAGAACCGAAATGAAAAGAACCGAGGAAACCATGGCCCGAGCGGTGGTCCAGGCTTTCCGGTTCGATTTTTTCAGGAGGGAGTAGGCGAAGAATAAAGCCAGGGGGAGGGAAAGGAGGATCATGGCCTCCCTACAGGAAAATTTGGGGAGAAGCAGGTAAGAAGAGGCCAGGGGACCCAGGACACACCCGATGGTGTTCCAGGCGTAGGCTGTTCCAACCAGGCGAGGATTGCCCTTGGACAATTCATCGATGAGTTTTGGGGTGAGGTATCCCAATGCCGCGCAGAGGGGCATCAGGCTGGCCAGGGGAACCAGGAAATGCTGGGGAAGGCGCGCGTCATTGAGAAGGGCAGGCAAAAGGGAAAAAACAAAGACGGCTCCAAGGATCGAGGGAGTGGAAAAAGATTTTCCCTGCGTCAAATGCTTTCGGTAAAGGCGGGAGCCTGTAAAAGTGGCGAGCAGATAGGAAAACAAAAGCCCGGCGAAGGAATAAACAAAGGTGCCTAAGACTCCGGTAAAGGCCCTGGTCCAAACGACCTCCAGGGCCATGGTGACAAAACCGGCAGTGAAAAGAATTAAAATAGAAAGGGAGGGCTGAGCCGTCCCGGTCTTGGGGATAAGGCGGGGGATTTTGGTTTTAGGAGATCGTGAATTTCCAGGAAGGTTGCGGCCCAACCAGAGGGACGCCAGGCCGACCAGGGCGTTCAAAGACGCCCCCACCAACAATGTTCCATGGAATCCCAGGCATTCAATCAGGACGACCGCCGTGAGCAGGACTCCTGTCATGGCGCCTAAGACATTTGCGGTATAAAGAAAACTAAATCCTTCTTCCGCGGAAAAGGCGGTCTTGAGAAAAGCGGTCATGAAGGGGAAGGTGGTGCCCATGAGGAAGCACCATGGAAAAAGGGAAATCAAAATGACGGCGGCGGAAGAGGATAGATAGGAACCGGCCTCCATGTTGTCCATCGGGAGCAAGGAAGAGCTTCCCCACTCGTAAAGGAGGGGGACCAAGAAGGCGCCGAGACCCGTCAACAGTTCGGCCGTGCCGTAATAATATAGGGCGATCGAGCGGTCCTTTTTGGGCCAATCGCCGGCAAGAAGGCCCCCGGCCCAGGAACCCAGAGCCAGTCCCACCATGAAAATCGAGAGAACCACCGAGAGAACGTGGGTGGTGATCCCGAAATGGGCGAAGGCAAGGCGCACCCAGACGACCTGGTAGAGAAGACCGCAAAATCCGGATATAAAAAAGAAGAGGGAGGCGGT
Source organism: candidate division FCPU426 bacterium (assembly GCA_963796105.1). GTDB lineage: Bacteria > Oederibacteriota > Muellerivitia > Muellerivitales > Muellerivitaceae > CAWCKJ01. The sequence continues at coordinate 75,745 of CAWCKJ010000004.1, read as the reverse complement.
TCGGCGGATCGTAGGGTTGGTCATGAATTCCTTTTTCTTGGGTCAGACGATACTTTATTATACTCAAACGAAGTTTTATTCGGGGTATCAGGGCAAAGATCGGAGGGGAATTTGGAGTCGAAAATAAAACCAGCATCCAACGCTAAATTTCCGGACTGGGTTTACGGCCTTATCCCGGTTCTGGCGGTGGTGCTATTTTACCTTCCCGTCCTGGACAACGGTTTCATCGACCTGGATGATCCCGAGAATATCACTAACAACCCTGGTATCCGATCCTTGGGGTTCTCTTCACTGCGCTGGATGTTCACGACGAATCTCGCCGGCTATTGGATGCCCCTGACCTGGCTTTCCGACGCCGTGAACTATTCGATAGCCGGTTTGAACCCCTGGATATACCACTTCACCAATGCCTTGATCCACGTCCTGAACACTTTCCTGGTTTTCCTCATCAGCCGGAGGCTTTTGGGGTCGGCGCCTGCGGTCTTGGATTCAGGCGGATTGGAAGGCCTAAGGGGATTGGAAATTCCTGCGGCAATATTGACGGCCCTTCTATTCGGCCTTCATCCCATCCATGTGGAATCCGTGGCGTGGGCAACCGAAAGAAAAGACGTTCTTTACGCCTTCTTTTTCCTCCTGGCCCTCCTTTCCTATTTGGATTACGGGAAATCTTTGGACCGGAAATGGAAACTCTATGCCTGTCTGGGTTTTTACCTCCTATCTTTAATGTCCAAACCCATGGCCATCACCTTGCCTTTGGTTTTGCTGATCCTGGATTTTTGGCCCCTTCGGCGCTTCCAGCCCGATCCCCGGAAGGTGCTCGTGGAAAAAATACCCTTCTTTGTCTTGGCCCTCTCGTTCAGCCTAGTGACCCGGTTGGAAATGGGCCAAATCAAAATGATAAACCCGAATTTTTCCCCCTGGCTCCGGATGGTCCACGTCTGCCATTCCTTGGGTTTTTATATTTATAAAATGGCCGTGCCGATGGAATTGGTGCCGGTTTACCCATTCCCCCACTTAATGGGCGCGGCTTATTACCTGGAATCGGCCCTGGGGGGCCTGGTGGTCATCTTGATCTCGCTCGCTTGTTATTATTACAAGCAAAAATTTCCTTTCCTGCCAGCGGCATGGATTTATTTCCTGATCACCCTCGCGCCGGTCATCGGGTTTGTCCAAATCGGAAGCTTCGCGGCGGGGGACCGCTACACCTACCTTCCCAGCCTGGGTTTGTTCCTGCCTTTTTCGGCTGGAGCGGCGTTTTTGTTTTCCGGGAACAAGAAGAATTTCGGGGTCCTGATCACCCTCATGGCCTTGCTTCTGGGTTTTGGGACATTGGGGCAGATCGGGATTTGGAAAAGCGCGCAAACCTTATGGGACAGTCTCACGAGGGTTTATCCGGCGGAGACCCGGGACGTCCTTCTTAATAACGGTAATCTCCTCTTGAACGCTGGAAAAACGGATGAGGCCTTGAATCAATACAAACGCGCTGCTGGCATTCTCCCGGCCCAGGCCGCGGTCCATGAGCGGATTGCCTACGCCTATATGATCGAGGGAAGAATTGACGAGGCGATTATGGAGCTGAAGGAAGCCATCAAAATCAACACCGCGACCAAGGAGTTGTCCCAGGTGCAGTTACGCCATGATCTCTGGTATTGCTACAAGCGCCAAGGTTCGACGAAAGAGGCCCTGGAAGAGACCCGGGAGGATGTGAAAGAGGAACCGGACAACGCCCTGGCCTATTTCGACATGGGCGTGAGCTATTTCGACATGGGTTCCGTCAAGGACGCGGAGGCGGCTTTTCAAACCGCCTGCCGGCTGGATCCCTTCAAGCCCGATTACCTGGACACGCTGGCTTCCATGTACCAAAAGCTGGGAAGAACGCAGGAGGCGGTCGCGGCTTACAAGAAAGGAATCATGGTCAATCCCAAGGAACCCGTTTTCTTCCTGAAACTCGCGGATCTATATTTGGACCTCAAGGAAAAGCCGGAAGCGCTAGAGATGCTGAAATCTGCTTCGGACCTGAATCCCTCGAATCCCCAGGTGCTCCAGTTGATGGGAACTGTTTATGACAAAGCGGGGGAAAAGGACCTGGCCCAACAATGCATTGCCCGGGCTCAGTCCTCAGTCCCGGTGGTAGCCAAGTGAAAAAATTCAATAGGTTCAATTTCACCACAGGTCCTCTTCGAGGACCACGGAGTTCTCGGTAAAAAGAGTTAGACACGTTGTTGAAGAAGAAAACCGGGCATTTCCTTTGCTACGTGCCAGCCTACCATAAGGCAGCTGAAGGAGGCTGGTACAGTACCGATCTCAATATATTTTTATGGATAATCGGGCACGGATTCAGGGGATGCACTCGGATAGACTCTAGAAAAAAGGTTTTAAACTTACGTTCTTTAAATTCCATGTATCCCATGCATCTGTGGCTAGAGTCGATTTTGGAAGGTGTGAAAGTTATTGTGTTTTATGTTTGCGCCAAAAATTTGAACTGTGTCTCTGTGCTGTGCGAAGCACAGCTGGGGTTAAAGCTTTTATTAAATACTCCAAAAAGATTGAATGGCAGGTGCGAAAGAGCAAAAATAACCCAGAGATTCAGATTGAAATAGTTATTCCCTGATTTTGTCAAAGGAGAAACCATCATGGCCATTCGAGTCGTCGTTCTGACAGTCGGGGACCGATATCTTTCCGGGGCCAATGACGAATGCGGTGAAATCCTGGATACCACCTGCCGGAAGATGGGCTGGGAACTGGTTCAAAGGCATACCTTGGGGGACAGCCAGGATGAAGTGGTCCAATACCTCTGCCAGGTGGTGGACAGCGGAAGCGTGGATTTGGTTTTCACCGTGGATGGCATTGGTATCCTGGAAAAAGACCATGTCCCGGAGGCCATGTACCAGGTATGTGAGAAATGGATCCCGGGCCTGGCTGAAATCATCCGGGTGAAGGCCTATGAAAAAACGCCAACGAATTCCCTCACCAGGGGAGCCGCGGGAATCCGCGGAAAGACACTGATTATCAATCTGCCGGGAACTCCTACCGCCACCAAGGACGCTTTGGATGTCTTGAAACCCGTGATCCGCCAGGCGGTGGAACAGGTGAATGGACCCCCGCGTTAAGAGGCGGGAAAGGTTTTGATGAAAACGAAATGGCTTCTTTTTATTCTTTCTTTCGCTCTCTTATGTTCCCCTGTCATTGCCGACTCGAATCAAAAGAACCAGAGATACTCTAAGCCTCTAAAAACTATATCACCGGCGGATTCCTTGAAAAACCTTGAAGCCGATAAACATTACGTTAATCTCGCGACTTTGAAACATGTCGTCATCCATTTGAAATACGCCACCCCCGATAATTTCATGGGTTTTGACCTTTATGGGCCTTTTAATAAAGCGTTTCTCCACCATGACGCAGCGGTCAAGTTCCGGAAGGCGGTTGAAATTCTTGAAAAGCAAAAACCGGGTTGGTCTTTCATCGTGTTCGATGCTCTCAGGCCCCATTCGGTGCAGTGGATCATGTGGAACAGGGTGAAGGACACGCCCCAGCGCAAATACGTGGCCAACGCCGAGATTGGCTCACCCCACAACTATGGAATGGCTTTGGATATAAGTCTATTGGACGGGAAAGGGAAAGAACTGGATATGGGCACGGGGTTTGATTCTTTCACTGATTTATCTGAACCGCGCATGGAGGAAGAATTCTTAAAAGAGGGAAAGCTAACCAAAAAACAATACGAGAACCGTTTAATCCTAAGAAAAGTCATGACCGAGGCTGGGTTCCTCCAGCTTTCCCATGAATGGTGGCATTACAACGCCCTTCCCGAGCCGGAAATCAGGAAGAAATATAAGATCGTAGAATAATTCAGACCCGGTTGTTCTTTAATACTCCCCTTGAAAATTGTTGATAATCCCACGAACGGTGATTTAACGAGTGAACAGTAATAAAACACGTTAAATCGGACAAAAATACAACAAAAATAGAAATCTGATTTTCGAGAATGCTTTTTACGTTAATTTTATTGTTTCCGTTCTTTTAAAAGAATAACATCCGTGTTGGTTTACGTGAAAAATATGCCCATCAATCTGAATATATTTTGCGGAAAGAAGATTCTGCGATGAAAATTTATAGAGGACTGGGATTCGGTTGTGATAGCTTTATTTTATTTTTATTGTTGTCCATATTATTTTTGTTTCAATTTCCTCAACGTTGTTATTCCCAGGCGTGTACTGTCACTGGTGCTACGTTGTATTTTGCCGCGGATGACGCTGCGTATTTTTATCTCAATGGTCAATTTATATTTTCCTGCGACCATCCAAATGATAACAACCCGAGTTGTCATGGGGTTACGACCACTTATGTGTTAAACGCCACTCAATTAGGATATTTAAACTCCTATCCGGGGGACAATGTGCTGGCGGTCTATGGTACGGATAAATATGGCGATTTGTCCGGATTAACATGGGATTTGCGTATCACATATGCTCCGGGTCTTTTCTGCCCATCTGCGCAAGACATCATGAGTGATGGATGTAATACTAAAGTTCATCCAGCTCCTTTCTATCCTGCAACTTATTCTCCTACCCCGACTCCGCCAACGTCCCCGTATCCGGATTGGACTCAAGTTTCTTACGTCGAGGATAGTACGTGGACTGTAGGTTTGTATTCAGGCAGTGGCGGTATTTGGGGGTTCAATTTAACCACATCAAGCGGTGCTGCCATTTCATGGGTATGGGGTACATACGGTTTCGTGGCACAGTATCAAGATTATGGTTTTTATTTTAGAGAACATTTCAAGGAGGGCTTAATAGGCAGTTGCACTTTTTATCCCACACCAACACCCCCAACACCTACTGCCACTTTTACTAATACACCAACCTTTACCATTACCCCAACGACAACTTGGACTCCGACTGTAACTAATACTCCAACACCCACACCTTCGTTTACGCCGACGATTACACCGACGCCTTCACATACTTCATCACCGACACCCACATTTTCCCCTACATTCTCAAACACTATGACTTTGACACCTTCTCCAACGCCCACAAATACACCAACACAAACTCCAACAACGACTGATACGCCAACCACCACCTTTACTCCAACTCCAACGGATACACCGACAGATACACCAACTCCAACACCAACTATTACATTGACCGATACGCCAACTCTTACACCCACCGACACGCCCACGATCACTCCTACGCCTACGCCAACGATTACACCTTCCCCAACTCCAACTACAACCCCTTCGAATACACCCACACCGACTCCAACATATTCTTGGACCGACACTTCGACTATGACACCGACATACACCTCTACCCCAACCCCCACGATTACAAATACTCCTACAATAACTCTCACGTCCACTCGGACCTATACACCAACAATAACAAGCACACCAACCAAAACCCCTACTTGGACTATAAGCCCAACGAGAACTCTTTCACCAACAAATACTCCTACAATTACAAAAACAAGAACCCCCACAATTACGATGAGTCCAACACCTACCAATACCAGAACCAAAACACCTACGATAACTAACACTCCAACAATTACTCGAACACCAACTAAAACTGGCACCCCCACTAACACGGGAACACCCACAAAAACCTATACACCGACAATTACCAGAACTCCAACTCGATCACCTACGGTTACTCCCACTGGATCGCATACTGCCACGCTGACTCAAACCCCAACCTTCACGCGGACGCCTACCAAGACTAACACGCCTACAATTACAAAAACTTACACGTCAACAATTACGCCAACCAAGACACCAACTAACACGTCAACATTTACTCCAACAATTACTAATACTTACACCCCAACAATAATGCAAACATCTACACCTACAATAACTCCTACATGTAACCCTTGTTTACTGACTACGGACCAGAACCCTAGCTGGGAAATTGGGGAGCCTGATTTATCCACTTGTGTTACTCAAACCCTTAGCGCCACTTCATTGCTTCATCCAGAGGGAGTTTTTCAAGCGGGGAATGATCTCATAGTTGGTGATACTGAAAACAACCGAGTCATGGTTTACAGCCCCATTCCTTCTTCCAACCAACCTGCGGCTACTATCGTAATAGGTCAATCTAGCTTTGCGAGCAACAATTCAAATCAAGGTGGCGCAGTGGACGCTAATACATTGGCGAATCCCGAAGGAGTTTGGAGTAACGGGACCACTTTGATCGTTGCCGACCGGGCAAATAACCGTGTTCTCATCTATTGGAACGTCAACAACCTACCTGTCACCAACGGTTCGGCGAATGTGGTCATAGGCCAGATTAATATGACAAACAATGGGGTAAATCAGGGAGGATCTGAAGGTCCGAATACCCTAAATGATCCATGGGGAGTTTTTTACGATGGCCAAAGGTTGTTTATCGCAGATGCCTATAACAACAGGGTTTTAATTTACAACTCGTTGCCAGTGACAAACAACGCCCCCGCAAATGAAGTAATTGGACAGCCTGATTTTACAAGTTCTGATAGTGGCACATCAGGCCAAACCTTAAGCGATCCTTATGGAATATGCGTCTATAACGGAAGCCTTTTCGTGACTGATATGTACAACAACCGCGTTTTGATTTACAACAATGCCGGTCTTGGTATTGATTCTTTGCCTCCGAATAGCGCGGGTGTAACGGCTGACGGGGTTGTGGGCCAGAGCAGTTTTACAACCAACTCGCTGAATACTTCGGCTAATGGCTTGGCCATGCCATATGCGGTAAGTGCCAATAACTGCCAGCTTTTCATCGCAGATAACGTCAATGAAAGAGTTTTGGTTTACAACAACATACCTACTGGAACTACCAATCCTCCAGCAGATGTTGTACTTGGTGAACCAAATATGACCACTATTGGACAATCACCTTGCCTTATTAATAGTATTTCGCCATTGGCTTTACAGGCAATAGGAGGAGTTCTCTACGTGGCAAGTACAGAAAGTATTCGCACGTTTGCATGTGCGACCGGCACAGGTACTTCCAATTCAGTATTAGGAGTTTCCGAAGTAATTTCTAAACCAAGCTCTACTCTGACACCTACTGTTACATCCACCCCCACTATTGGAACCATTTCCATAGTAACGGCTCCGAACATTTCAAAAAATGGGGAGCCAGTACATTTCAATATTTCATTGCCAACCGCAGCACAGGTTCATTTGCAATTATTCAATCTTATGGGGGAGAAGATTTACAAAGCGGATTTTCAAGGCGTACAAGGATTAAATACACTCAATTGGCCGGTTCATAATCAATCGGGCCAGATGGTCGCTAGTGGTATATATATCTACGTTTTAAATACTAACTCTCATAAGTTTACAGGTAAAATTGCTGTTATCCATTAAGTTCCTAACAAGGCTTGCTATCAATTCTTATTAATAGATAAACCCATCTCTTTAACCCGGCGGAAGATTTTCCATTATCATTTTCGCGTTGTAAAAGTCGGGCACTTCCAAGAGAACCCGTTGCATGCAAATCCTTGCTTCATTAAATCGGTTAGCACGGAAATACATAGCTCCCAGGTTGAAAAAAAACTCATAATACTTGCCTTGTGTGTGCTGAATGTTTCCTAAATACAGCGCTTCGGCCAGGTCAAACCGTCCAGTATAGGAATAATAATCGGCGATGTTATTGAGCCCCGAGGGATATCGCGTTTGTTTATAAAATCCTTCTAAAAAACCATCCCAGAAAGGCCTCGTAGGCATCCGCAGGAGTTCTGGCCCTTGCTGAATCATCGATAGCGATATTCCTTGATCAGTCAAAATCCGACTGTCGTCAAGGCTGGACAATTGGGGCGCGTAACCTTTTCTGAGGTAAATCACTGTGTCCTCATCCAGATAAACCGGCCTCCAATCCGGCATATCCTTGAGCTGGAGAAGCCACGGTGGGGAACTGTCAGGACTGAAAAATATTATATCCATGCCATATTTGGTTAATATCGGCGCTAACCCACCCGGCCGAAAAGTCGAGGTGTATTCCGAGAAAAAATCCTCCCCCATCACTTCCAAACGTCCATCAATAAACGTTTTTTGGGGGGTCAACCAATCCAGCCAGCCGCCATCTGTCATAAAATTTAGGATTTTTCCATCTAAATGGTTATTTACGAGGAATTGAGCACCTCTGGTGGGAACCGCCGCGTCCAATCCAAGGCCAAAATGGTAAGGCCGCCGTTCAGAAACATAAAATGCGCCGGTAGCTACCCTCGCCGATAACCCCAAGATAAGGAAAGTGAGTACCCAGGCTGTCAAAGGTTTGGGAAAGATAGATTGGCATTTCAAGAGCCACCCCCACTTTAATTCTTTCCAACAGGAAGCTGTAATGGGTACACAGGCAATCATAAAAATGGAAATGTTCCGTACGGCAGTTGCAGATAGATAGAAAAAGCAAACTGCAATAAGAAACTCGTTGGTTTTCCTTTTTTTAAAAGTTATTAATAAAAGAAAGAACAAGGAAATGCAAAATAATTTGTAGGCCCATAATGTCCATTCCGGGACTATTGAGTTTAATACTGCTAAGGTCCAAGGTGATTGAAGTTCGTTTATACTTTGCTTGAAGTGGTTCGAGGTGCCAAGCATGGTTATGTTAGAGAGAGGATATAACGCACCTTGGATGAAGTTAGGATTTGCCAGACATAATGCCATGGAAAGGAGTGAGTATTTCACCAATCTTTTATCAATTGGTCCGGCGGTCAGAAAACTGGATAAGATGAATATGGCCATCAAAACACAACCAATGCCAAAGAGACCCTCACTATTAACCCAAATGACCTGGATGAAGGGAAGAAGGAACAGATAATCCCGTTTATGGTTATCCCTCGTTTCCAAAACCCAAAGCATCAAACTCATGAGAAGCCAACTTGGAATTTCGGGCCTTAATAAGAACCGGTTTTCAGAAGCCACGATGGCCACACCCAACAATAATACGCACATCCATAAAGGTGCACCTGTCCATTGAATACGTTTGAATGTGATGAAAAACACGACGAGAATTAGTGAAATATTCATAACAGAGAGGATGGAATACCCGCCAATTTGAAAAAGAAGAAAAGTAAACACCTGATAAAGCCAGTGGATATCCAAGTATGGATGGTTTGAAACGGTATATGTAAGGTTATCCATATAAGGAATATGATGATTTTCCAGAATCCACTGTCCTTCTTTCAAATGAAACCCTAGGTCCGGACTAGTAAATGGCCGAGCACCAAAAAGTAAGAGTAGGATAAAACACGAAAGAAGAGTGTAAAACCAGGGATTACGAAAATCGGGTGAATTTTTACTGTTTGATATATCTGGTTTAATTGGGGAATAACTTGAAATCATTTGGGAATTATAATCTAAAAAATGTTTTATAGACGTATTAAGAATATATTTACAAGATTGGAAACGACTTAATATCTGTTAGACCAGGAGGCATGCTTGGCAGTTCTTTTTTCCAGGCTATCCGTAATCTTTATCCTCACAACGGCGCTCAACGCCCTGCTGGCTTACTCTTCCTTGGACTGGCCCATTAAACTGTCCTTGGGGCTCCTAGGTTTCGGGCCGCTTGTTTGGGTTTACCTGAAAAGTCGGCCCTCTTATACGCCCCAGGAACCAACCCTTTTTTCGCGGGAACTTTTCACACCGGCGTCCTGGTGGGTGGTCTTGGCCTTTTGTTTGGCCCTGGCAGTCCGCCTTTTTAAATTAACTTCCTACCTATCCTTTCCCATTCCGGACGAAGTCATCAACGCTTACAACGCCATCCACCTGAAAGACCAATGGTCTTGGAACCTTTTTTACTACAACACCCAAATGCCCCCTTTCTATATTTGGCTGTTGACTATTGTGTTCAAGATCGAGGGTGTCTCCAACCTAGATCTTTGGATGGTTCCGGCCCTGTTGTCCTTCCTCAGCGTGGTTTTTTATTACCTGGCTTTCCGTGGGGTTTTTTCCCGAGGCCTATCCTTCGTCTATCTTCTCTTGTTGGGCGCGGGATTTTGGCCGGTTTTCCAAGGACGGTTTTCCACCAACGCCATTCTTATGGTTTTTTGGGAGGCATTGGCCTTCTGGCTTCTTGCCAAACTCTACAAAGCCGGTTCTTTCTGGAACCGCGCTTGGATCATGGCTTTCTTGGGCCTTTGCCTGGGTCTTGGGTTTTACACCTATTTCGCCTGGCTCCTGATCGTCCTATGGTTCATCCCAGCGATTTTGCGGATATATACAAAAGCTGTTACTAAGGGAAAAGTTCTTTTTATCCTATGCATGACTGTCGCGGTTCTCTTTGTACTCCCTTTATTTATTGCGGCTATGAGAGAGGGTTTTGGTTTTTATCTTAAGCACATTTTTACACTCCACCCCGAATCTCCAAAATTATTCGATGCTAATTACAGCCTCATACTTCAGTTTTTAACCAGTTTTCTTTGGACGGGTTCCAACGGGGATTTCGCTTATAACCCTCAATGGGGCGGTTTCCTGAATCCGGTCTTGGGGAGTCTTTTTCTTATGGGCCTGGTCGAGCTAGTCCGGTTGCGGAGCGTTCCTCTGGTGAAATGGGTGGGCATAGGTATCGTCATCCAATTGGCTTCTTTGTTCCTCTCTCATAACCCCAACTGGTACCACTTGGCGGGCTTGATGCCGATCTTCATCGGCGTCACTGCCTTTGGTTTCGGCGTTCTCTGGGAGGGATTCCCAAAAGTTTCCGCGAGGGTTCCATTCGTACTCGGGTTTTTCCTTCTATCCCTCGTTCTGGATTGGGCTAATCTGGAAAAAAGCATGGCTATCGCCGACCGGAATAATTCGGCAATGAATCCCACGGTTTGGACTTGCGAAACCCTCCAGAAGATGAGCCAGGAGAAAGGCCCTGGGCGGGTTTACTCCGAATTTTGCCTGGACTTCAACCCGCCCCACTCCACCCTCCTATATGACAACACCGGGCGGTTTTTATATTCCCTTTTCACTTGTCACTGGTTTCCCTGCTATATGGCCCTGGGGGCCTATCCCTTCAACACCCTCGCGAACCCGGCCTTGGAGCGGGGGCCGGAAAACTGGGCCGCTATCATGACAGACGAATGGGCCAGGCCCCTTTTGTCCGGGTGGTTTCCCGACGCCCAATTTACCTCTAACCCCAATCAGCAAGTGCACGCTCTATCGGACAACAGCCTTCTGGCCATCATTCCCCTTACTCCAGAAAACCGGAAGATCCTGGACGGATGGGGGGAGGCGGATAAGGTCTTAAGGGAGATTAATTACCTTCAGTTCAACCGCCCCTACCAGCAGTCTTTCGACGATATCATCCAGCGCCTCAAGGACCGGGAACCCCTTTTCCAGGAAAGCCCATTCCTGCGGTTTTGCTATTGGGGGAAACTCGGGTATCTCTATTGCCTGAACAAGCGGTATGACCTGGCCCTTCCGGCCTATCAAAAGGCGCTCCAGGACGGGCAGGACGGCTTTTTGTATTACGGGTTGGGGTATATCTATGGGGCCCTCGGGCGCTTCGCTGAGGCCAAAGAGGCCTACCTACAAGCGGGGAAATGGGACACTCTTTTCCAACCCTCGCCTGGGGACCTACGAAACCTGGACGCCCTAGCGGCTAGGTCCAAACCAGCCGGAGGAATAAAGCCGGTTCATTGATGGGGGAACTCATACCTGGAACTGGGTTGTGAGCTTCTGGAACTGGGTTTTGGCCTCCTGGAACTGGGTTGTGAGCTTCTGGAACTGGGTTTTGGCCTCCTGGAACTGGGTTGTGAGCTTCTGGAACTGGGTTTTGGCCTCCTGGAACTGGGTTGTGAGCTTCTGGAACTGGGTTTTGGCCTCCTGGAACTGAGTTGTGAGCTTCTGGAACTGGGTTTTGGCCTCCTGGAACTGGGTTGTGAGCTTCTGGAACTGGGTTGTGGCCTCTTGGAACTGGGTTGTGGGCTTCTGGAACTGGGTTGTAGCTTAATCCCAATTTCGACCAACGATAATTTCGGCCTTGACCAACGGAAATCCAGCCCCGACCAACGGTAATCTCGGTCTCGACCAACGGAAATCCAGGTATCGATCAACGGAAGGCGTAACCAAATCTGCGGACAGGGCTTATTGGACCTGCGTGCAGGGTGCCCCATGCCGGTAAGAAAACCCGTACCGACCGCCGGAAATCCGGACTAACTGGATAGTTGCTTTGCAAGCATAGGTAGGTTGTCGGATTTAGGTTTGGCTTGGGGAACCGGGGGCCTGGTAAGTAACCGAAACCCCAGGGGGCAGGGGCGCCTGGCTTTCCAGCAATTCCAACTGGTTCCTCCAATAGACAAACTTCTGCTGGGCCTGGGGTGATTCCTGGGCGTTGGCGGCGGCCATCATTTTCTGGGCTTGTTCTACCTCTCCCGAAATCCTGGATAACTCAAGGCTGAAATCAAGTGCCTCTTGGCGGGCCAAGGTTTTCGCGGGGTCCGGTTTATTTGTTGCCAATTCCTGGGTCACGATCTGGTCGATGGCCTGTTCCAAGGAATTGACTATGCTGTTATTGGCGGATAAAGAATCCATATTTCCCATCCTTCGGGAACCCATTAGGTTCCCATTACTTCCTAGTATTCCTAACGGCAAATAAGCCAGGAAACTTGATGGGATAAATCAAATTATTATCGAAAGGCACTATAGGCTAAAATCTCCTGATTAAAAGGGTGGTCGTCCAGCCCTTCCGGAAACCAAGGGGTCTCTTGAATGTCTTCAAACGACAATAAAAAGCAAATCCCTCAAAACCCTTCTCCTCCTATTGATCCTGTCCGGCCCTATATCTGGTCGAACTGGGTTCTGGCATTAATACCGGCACTCCTGACTTTCCTGGTTTACCTGCCCTCCTTGCCCAACCAGTTCACCAATTGGGACGACATCATGTACATCCAGGAAAATTCCCATATCCGTCATTTCGATGTCTCCTCCATCAAATGGATGTTTACCCATTTCTATTCGGCGGGGCTTTGGATTCCCTTAACCTGGATTTCCCTGGCTTTGGATTACCTCATTGGGAAGATGGATCCACGGATCTACCACTTGGACAACCTATGCCTGCATTGCTTGAATACGATAATGGTTTTCTTTTTGAGCATCAGGATTTTAAAACTGGCTGTTAAAGACAGCGGCATGGAGGAGGGGCGAAAGAAAACATGGCTGGGGATGTCGGCATTCCTGACGGCCCTTTTATTCGGTATGCATCCTATTCATGTGGAATCGGTGGCCTGGGCCACGGAACGCAAGGATCTTCTGTATGGGTTTTTCTTCCTGGCAAGCCTGATCGTCTATCTGGATTACGCTTCCGCTCCCGTTTTAAATACCCGAAAGCTATACGCTTGCTTAGGGCTTTTCATCATATCGATCTTCTCAAAACCCATGGCAGTTACCCTGCCCTTGGTTCTCATCCTCCTGGATATCTGGCCGCTGGGAAGAATGTGCGCCCAAGGCTCCAAGGTTTTCTTGGAAAAAATCCCGTTTTTCATCGGGGCTTTAGCATCGGGAGTGGTGGCGATATTCTCACAATCCTCCACCGGAAGCTTCTCAGGCCTGAATTTGATACCCCTGTCATACCGCTTCATGAATTCCACGCACTCCCTGGTTTTTTACCTTCAGAAGATGGTTTGCCCCACGGGCTTGGCGGCTTTATACCCTATTGACTTGAAGAAAACTTTTTCTCCCCCTTATGTTTATTCAGCCATGGCGGCCATCCTGATTACTTCCATATGTTTCATTTACAGGAAAAAACGGCCCTATTGGTTGGCGGCCTGGGTTTATTATTTGGTGACCTTGGCTCCGGTATTGGGGATTCTGCAAGTCGGGAGCCAATCCGCGGCGGACCGGTTTACCTACCTTCCTTCCCTGGGACCTACCCTGCTTTTCGGGGCGGCCGTAGCCGCTTTTTTCAACCAAAGGCGGGCAGTGTTTCTGGCCCTGACAGTCGGGTTGGCGGCCTGGCTCGGGTACGGGACCTACCGGCAAACTGAAACTTGGAAGGATACAGTCACACTTTGGGAGAATGTGCTAAGGGTGAATCCCAGGAATTCCCAGATCGCCCACGCAAACCTGGCTGACGGTTTCCTGAAGATGGGACGGTTGGATGAAGCCCTCCGGGAATTTGACAAGGGTATCGCGATCGGGCCGTTATCGGCCTTTTCTTTCGATGGTAAGGGAATGACCCTTTTGGAAATGGGTCGCTTGGAGGAAGCCCTCCAAAACCTAAAGGAAGGCGTTTCTTTGGAGCCGGAAAATGCCAAGTTCCACTGCCACTTGGGAACGGCTTACGAAAAGATGGGGAAGTATCAGGAAGCTCTCGGTGAAATTCTGGAGGGGATCCGGCGTGATCCCGATTACTCTGATGGTTATTTTGATCTGGGAGTTCTCTATATGAAGATGGGGGATCAGGGAAAATCCGTGGAAGCCTACAAGAAAGCTCTCGCTCTGGACCCGGATAATTCGGAAATCAAGGCCGGTTTAGCCGATGTTTCAGTTGGAAAATAGTTTTTATTGAGATAAAAGAAGGGTCAGAACCCCTCGTCGGGATATTGTTCCTTATCGCTGGCCGGTTTCTTTTGTTCCGCCCCAGTTGTTTCCTCGTCTGTGTTTTCCTCAGGAGTCGTTGTTTCCGTCACGGCCGTTTGGGACACGGGTTTTGCTTCCATTTCCAGGATGTCCCCAGCGGCCGGGGCCTCGGTCCCGCTGTTGTCCTCAAGGCCGGGGGAACCCACTGATCCGACGCCCGTATGCAGGTTGCAAATCTTGGTCGGGGCCGATTCCTTCTTGAACAGCTCATCCATGGTCCTCGGGCAATAGGGCGAAGCCAGAAGGCCCGAGTCCAGGCAGATTTTTTTCTTCACGAAATCCGAAGCTGAGCCCTTGGGCGGCTCGAAATCCTTGGCCAGTTTTCCCGCGGTGGCGGCCTTCATGAACTCCGCCCAGATGGGAGCCGCGGCCTCCCCGCCGGTCTGCTTCTTGCCCAAACTCTCCCTCGCGTCGTAGCCCAGCCAGACCCCGCAGGCCAAGTCCGGGGTGAAACCGATGAACCAGGCGTCCACGTTGTCGTTGGTGGTGCCGGTTTTCCCGGCGGCGGGAAGGGTGAAACCCATGCGCCGGATGATGCGGCCCGTGCCGTGGTCAATGACGTCTTTCATGGTGTTGGCCATGATGTAGGCGGTTTTGGGGTCCAAAACCTCCTGGCCGGAGGGTGTGTTGTTTTCCAAAACCTTGCCGGAACTGTCCTTGACGGTCAGGATGGCGAAGGGCTCCATGCGGACCCCCTGATTGGCGAAAACCGAGAAGGCCTGAACCATCTCATCCAAGGTGACCTCGGAGGTGCCTAACCCCAAGGAAAGGTTGGGCTTGATGGGGGTGGTGATCCCCAGGCGCCGGGCCATGCTGACCACGGGCTGGATTCCCAGTTTATCCAACAGTTTGATGGTGACCACGTTGATGGAATACATGAGGGCCGTATGGAGCGTGGTGGGGCCCCGGAATTTTTCCGAGAAGTTCACGGGCCTCCAGGGTTTTCCCGTGGCCGGGTCGGGGAATACCACGGGGGAATCCAGGAAAAGATCCGCCATGGTGTAGCCGTTCTCGATGGCCGCGGCGTAAATGATGGGCTTGAAGGCGGACCCTGGCTGGCGGTGCGCCTGGATGGCCCGGTTGAAAACGCTCTTGCGGTAGTCCATCCCGCCGATCATGGCCCGGATGGCCCCGGTATGGGGATCGATGGCCAAAAGCGCGCCCTGGATGGCCTGGTCCACTGGGATGTTAGTCTGCCTTGTTTTCCTCGCGACGATCTCGGCGGTCTCCACGCCCCAAGCGAGGGCCTTTTGGGCGGCTTCCTGCATATTCAGGTCAAGGGTCGTGTAAACCGAGAGGCCTCCTTTATATACGGCGTTGGTGCCGTAGCGGGCCTCCAGCTCCTGGCGGACATATTCAACGAAGTAGGGGGCGTTTTGGGCCTCGATTTTCTTAAGCTCGATGGGGGTGTTCCTGGCCTCGGTGGCTTCCTGCAAAGTGATACAGCCGTGGCCGGCCATGGCGCCAAGCACGGTGTTTCGCCGGGTCAAGGCGTCGATGGGGGATTTGTAGGGGTCATAGGTATTCGGGGCGCGGGGAAGGCCTGCCAAGAGCGCGCACTCCGGCAGGTTAAGGTCCTCAACGTGTTTCCCGAAGTATGTCCGGGATGCTGTCTCAGCGCCGTAGGAACCCTCGCCGAAGAAGATTTGGTTTAGGTACATTTCCAGGATCTGCTTTTTGGTGTAGTTCTTCTCGATCTGGACGGAGAGAAGGGCCTCCCGAATTTTCCGGGTGAGGGTGCGCTCGCGGGTCAGGAAAAGATTGCGGGCCAACTGCTGGGTGATGGTGCTTCCGCCTTCCCGGACACCGCCGTGGGTCACGTTGATAATGAAGGCCCGCATAACGCCGATCAGGTCGATGCCCCAATGCTGGTAGAATCTTTCATCCTCGATGGAAATGACGGCGTTCTGAAGATTCATGGGAATCTTTTCAAGGGGCACAACCGTGCGCTGTTCGAATGCCAGCTGGCTGGCCAGGGTTCCGTTAATGTCGTAGATGCGGGTGGCCTCGGACGGCTTGAAGTCGTTTAGGTTGCTGATGTCGGGAAGTTCCTGGAGCTGGGCGTAAAGGGCTCCCAATGCGATGCCCGCGAGGGCGAAAAGGATGCCGAATAGGACCTTCAAGCCGGTGGAATTGCGGGGTTTCGGTTTTTCGAGGGACAAAAGATTTCCTTTGTTTTTCTTATTCATCCAAGGCGCATCATTATAGCCACAGCCTTGTTTTTTCAAAAGCCCGTTGCCGGGCCTTTTGTTATGATGGGCCCCCATGAAAACCACTTTTACAAAGACGCCTGAACAGCAGATCGAGGAGATTCTCCAGGGAGCCGCGGAGGTCATCTCCAAGGCCGAACTTCTGGAGAAACTCAAGAAAGCCTATCAAAAGGGCGAGCCTCTCAAGATCAAGTTGGGAATGGACCCCTCCGCCCCCGACATTCACCTGGGCCACACGGTCGTTCTTCAGAAGCTCCGGCAGTTCCAGAATCTGGGCCACAAGGTCCAGTTCTTGATCGGGGATTTCACGGCCATGATCGGGGACCCCACGGGGAAATCATCCGCCCGGAAGCCCCTCAACCGGGAGGAAGTGGATTCCAACGCCAAGACCTACCTGGAGCAGGTTTACAAGGTTCTGGATGACGATTCCGCCAAGATCGAGATCCGGCGAAACAGCGAATGGTGCCGGCCCATGTCCTTCGAGGATATCATCCGCCTGGCCTCGCAATACACCGTGGCCCGGATCCTGGAGCGGGATGATTTCACCAACCGCATGAAGGAGCAAAAACCAGTCAGCCTGCACGAACTTCTTTACCCCCTCATCCAGGGCTATGACTCAGTGGTGCTGAAATCGGACGTGGAAATGTGCGGGACCGACCAGAAGTTCAACTGCCTGGTGGGCAGAGCGTTGCAAGTGGAGGCTGGCCAGGAGCCGGAGGTGATCCTTGCCATGCCCATCCTGGAGGGGCTTGACGGAGTCAAGAAGATGTCAAAAAGCCTGGGCAATTATGTGGGGGTGACGGAACCGCCGAATGAGATGTTCTCCAAGCTTATGAGCGTTTCGGATGAGTTGATGTGGAAATATTACAAGCTTCTTTCTAACACCCGGGATTGGGAGGACCGCAAGAAAAAGGTGGCCCAAGGGGAATACCACCCCCGGAAGGCCAAGCAGGACCTGGCCAAGGAAATCACGGAGCGTTTTTACGGCAGTGAAAAAGCCAAGGAGGCCTGGGACTATTTCGAGAACCGCCACAACCTGGACCAATCCGTGGATTACCCGGTGGTGCCGGTGGAGCCCGAAACCTACAAGGCGGCGGATTTCCTGGTGAAGGTGGGGATCTCCGGAACCAAGAGCGACGCCAAGAGGCTGATCAACCAGGGCGCTGTGGAATGGGTGGACGCCAGAAACGAGAAAAAAAAGATAGCGTCATTCAACGAGACCATACAGATCGCTCAGGGGGAAACAGGCTTGATTCGGTCAGGTAAAGTATTTTTGAAAATCATTGCGAAAGGGTCTTGAGGGTATTATCTTCTCAATGCTTTTAAGTTAGTTTTTACCAAAGGTGGATTGAAACTGAGCAGAAAAGTCAGTTTGTTTTTTTGTCTCACGGCGTTTCTTTTGGCGCTTCGCGCTTTCGCCGACCCCAGCCTGGAAATCAAAATCGACCAGGTGGGTTACCTGCCCTCCAGCCATAAAATCGCTTTCATCACTTCCGAAAAAGCTTTGGGTCGTTTCAAAGTCCTAAGGGCCAAGGACCAATCCGTCGTCTTTAAAGGCCTCTTGGGTAAACCAGTCACGGACACCGACTCCGGCGACGTTTTGCGGGCCGCGGATTTCAGCAGGTTGAAAGGCAAGGGCGACTATTTCCTGAGAGTGGAGGGAGTGGGGGACAGTTATCCCTTCCAAATCTCCCCCGATGTTTATTCCGACGCTTTCTACTTATGCATGAGGGCCTATTACGGACAACGTTGCGGGATCAAGGTGGACATGGGGCCCCGTTTTCCGGAATGCCATCATGAGGCCTGCCACCTGGAGGACGCCCAATTCGACCCTTCCTCGGGAATAAAAGGAAAGGTCCAGGCCGTCAAGGGTTGGCACGACGCGGGGGATTACGGCAAATACGCGGTCAATTCCGGAATCGCCACAGGCACCCTGCTTTGGGCCTATGAGTGGTACCAGGATAAGGTCAAGGGTGTCAGGTTGGACCTACCCGAAACTGGAAACGGCGTGCCGGACATGATCAACGAGATCAAGTGGAACCTGGACTGGATGCTCGCCATGCAGGACTCTGACGGCGGAGTTTGGCACAAATTGACCGACCACCGCTTTTGCGGGTTCATCCTTCCGGAACAAGACAGCGGGTCCAGATTTATCATCGGCACGGGAAAAGAACCTTACAAAGGGACAGCGGCTACCGCCGATTTCTCGGCGGTAATGGCCATAGCGGCGAGGGTTTACAAGCCGTTCCTGCCAGCCTACGCCGATTCCTGCCTGAGGGCGTCCGCAAAAGCCTGGCAATGGGCATCCGCCCATCCGAACTCCTTCTTCGCTCAAAATCCTCCTGGCGTCTCCACCGGGGCCTACGGGGATACCGAGTGCGGGGATGAACTGCTTTGGGCATCAGCCGAGCTCTTTCGGACCACGGGGGAGGAGGAGTACAACAAATTCTTTCTGAAGAATTACAAACTTTACCCTGTATCCGATAACAGGCCCCCTGATTGGGCCCATGTGGAGGATTTAGGGCTATGGACTTATTATTTTTCCGGCAGGAAAAACGCCCAGCCGGATGCCCTGGATGAAATAAAAACCCAGACCCTGGAAGCCGCCAAGGTCGTTTCGCAAAGGACCTCGTCGAATGGATATCACAACAGTCTCGCGACCGCGAATTACATCTGGGGTTCCAACGCCGTTGCTGGAAATTATGGAATGCTTTTACTCATGGCCAATGCCATGTCCCCGGAATCGGATTTTCAAAAGGCTGCCTTGGAAAACCTGCATTATCTTTTCGGGAGAAACACTTTCGGCTTGTGCTTTGTCACGCGCTTGGGAAGTCATTCGGTGCGGAACCCCCATCATAGGCCCAGCGCGGCGATTAAGATTCCCCAAGCTTGGCCTGGCTTGCTGGCTGGCGGGCCCAACCAATATCGCCAGGATTCGGCGTTGCAAAGGATGAGGCCAGGGCCGCCCGCCCGGAGTTACACGGATGAAAGGGAATCCTATGCTTCCAACGAGGTGGCTATCAACTGGAACGCGCCCTTGGTTTTCCTTCTAGCTGGTACTTTACCCGGATCAAATAGGGAGGAATCCGCAAAATTCAATAAACCATAGAATCCGTAATAACTTTCGGGGAATTTATCGGGTGTTTTTTGTAGCCTTTCACTAGGGTCATGGATATAATCCGGTTCATTATCACTAGGGTTCGTTTTTTTGGGTCGTCCCGCCAAAAAGACGGACTTTTGTTGTTTTAAGACCTTTTTTTTTAATGGAAAGCCATATTTTCCTACGGACCCTGAAGCGGGTTCTTCATTGGAAGATGAAAAAAATACGTTTTTGAAGGTTTGAAAAAAATATTTTTTTAATCATTGGGGTTTAAAGATGAGCGGA
The DNA here is from genome assembly GCA_963796105.1 of candidate division FCPU426 bacterium. Classification (GTDB taxonomy): domain Bacteria; phylum Oederibacteriota; class Muellerivitia; order Muellerivitales; family Muellerivitaceae; genus CAWCKJ01. The sequence goes on along the minus strand of CAWCKJ010000004.1, from coordinate 55,593 downwards.
CACAGCAAATGGGCGAAAGTCAAAAGGTATAAGGGAGCGCTGGACCAAAAGCGCGGGCAAGTTTTTTCCAAAATCGCCAAGGAAATCCAGCTTGCCGCCAAGAACGGCGGCGATCCCGACACGAACCTTCGTTTGAGGACCATTCTGGTCAAAGCCCGGGAAGCCAGCATGCCTGCCGATACCATCAAGCGGGCCATCAACAAGGGAACTGGAGTTGAAGCCGCCGCCGCCCTGGAAGAGGTCTTATATGAAGGCTACGGTCCGGCGGGTGTCGCCCTCCTGGTGGAGGCTGTTACGGATAACCGCAACCGGACCTCGGCGGATGTGCGCTCTATTTTCTCCAAAAACGGGGGAAACATGGGGGAGTCCGGTTCCGTATCCTTCATGTTCCTCAAGAAGGGCTTGATTTCCTTGGCCAAGTCCGCGATCGGGGAGGATGAGCTGATGGGCCTGGTCCTGGACGCCGGCGCGGAGGACCTTAAAAGCGACAAGGGGGACAGCTATGAGGTTGTGACGGCTCCCGACACTTTCGATAAAGTGAAAAAAGCCCTGGAGGACAAGAAGATCACGATGGAGAGCGCCGAGGTGACGATGATCCCCAATACAACCATTCCGCTGGACCAGAAGAAAGCCGAATCGCTCCTGAGGCTCTTTGATGCGCTGGATGAGCACGAGGATGTCCAAAACGTTTACGCGAATTTCGAGATCTCCGAAGAAATCATGGGAAAACTTGGAAGATAAGCAGGCTTCCCCCGCGAAGGGGATGATAATTCTGGGCATCGACCCCGGCCTCGCACGGATGGGATACGGGGCCTTGACGAGGTTGGGGAACCGCTATCAGGCGATGGAATACGGCACCTTGACCACATCGGCCAAGGATCCGCTGGAGGAAAGGCTGGCGGCACTTTTCAGCCAACTGCGGAAGATCTTGAGGAAAGTCCGGCCTGAGGCCGTGGCCATGGAGGAATTGTTTTTCTCCCGCAACACCAAGACCGCCATCGCGGTCGGACAGGCGAGGGGCGCCGCCTTGACGGCCTGCGGTTTGGAAGGGGTGAGGGTTTACGAGTACCGGCCCATGGAGATCAAGCAGGCCGTGGCTGGTTTCGGGGGGGCTGACAAGGGGCAGATTCAGAAAATGGTGAAACTTCTGCTGGGGCTCGACAATGTCCCCCAGCCGGATGACACGGCGGACGCTCTGGCGGTAGCCTTGGCGCACGCCCAGTGCTCCGGAACGCTTTTATCGGAATTAGTGAAGAGACTTTCCAAGAACCCGGGGATTTCCCGGAAAGAAAAAGAATAGGAGATTTTTCGATATGAAATGCAAAAACTGCCGAAACAAGATCTACGAAAACGCCCGGTATTGCCCCGAATGCGGGTACCCGGTTGACGAGAAATATAACGTCACGGCCGAGGATTTCCTCAAGGCCACCGAGAACAAGGGAAAATCCGAGTTGCTCAGTCCCGATAGCGGCCAGCCCATGACCATCCTGGAACACCAGGGCCATGACTATCTTTGGGACGAGGACAGCATGGGAGTTTGGGTGGACGGGAAAATTCTCGAGTCTATCGACCGGGAAGCCGCCCAGGTGGTTTATGAGAACCTGGCGGAGGACGACCAGAAATATTTCAACCAGGCCAAGGAGCATATCAAGTTGAGGGCTTCCGGCTTGAAGAGCCCCTTTTCGGATAATGAACTGGACGAGCATTATTACAAGGCCCTGGTGATCGACGAGGATTTCGAGACCAAGGGAATTTGGCTCGACCAAAGCGTCATTTCATTTTGGTACGCGGCGGCCCAGAACAAGGAGGCTCCGGCCCTCACACAGGTGGAGGAGCTTCTCCATATCCTGGTGCACTTGAAGTTTTTGGAAGACTAACCTCTTTATTGCAGCTTTGGAGGGAATGTGATCGCTTTTTTGCAGGGAGTCCTGACGGCCAAGCATCCCGACCGGGTTGAAATCGATGTCAACGGCGTCGGGTACGAGGTGTTCGTGTCTCAAAAGACCCTGCAGGCGGCTCCCCCTGCGGGAAAAACCGTCCTTCTGAAAACTTACCACCTTGTCCGGGAGGATATACAACAATTGTTCGGATTCTTAAGGGATGCCGAGAAACAGGCCTTTCTCTTGGCTCTCTCGGTTTCCGGGGTGGGGCCCAAGGCCGCGATGAATATTCTTTCCGCCTCCGCCCCCGAGGCTTTTTTCGAGGCCATTCTGCGGAATGATCTGGTCCTTCTTAAATCCATCCCCGGCATTGGGCAAAAAACCGCGCAGCATATCGTTTTCGAACTGAAAGAAAAGGTGGCAAAATTAGCCGGGGCGGGACTTGATCTGGGGGAAAGCGCTTTTGACGCAGATTCGAAGGGAATCTCGGACGCCATTCAGGCCATGATGACCTTGGGTTATTCCGCGGGGGAGTCCAGGCGGGCTGTCTTGAACACGGTCCAGTCCTTGGGGGATAAATCAACTGTTGAAGAAATTTTGAAATCTAGTTTAAAATCCATAGCCGTGTCTTAAGCTTTCGGAGCCAAGGGGGAGTTGCCATGAAGAATTTCAGTATGCCGCGGTTGGTGCTGTCGTTGTGGTTCCTGAACTATACTTTCCTGTCCCTGGTGAGTTACGTCTGGGGCAACGGACGTCATTTGATTATGGACTATATCGTTTATGCGTCGGTGTATGTCGTACTGGAATTGGTTTTCTTGGGGTTGATCGAAGACAAGTTGTGAGTTTTCAATTAATGATAATGAAGGGAGTCGTCGGATGAAAAGAATATTGGCCTTTATTGTATTAGCTTTGGCAATCCAAACTTCAGCTGTTTTTGCGGGGAGTGTCGAGAATTGGTCCGCGATCACTGCGGCGAACACGGGAACTTACCTGGATACCATGGGTTCCAAGATTGATTTTTCGGTGGATGCCAGTACTGGTGTCAAGACCGCCAGCCTTTCCTATACTCTCGTGCAGGGCGGTTACGTGGGCATCTGGCATAATCTCACGGCCGACCTTTCCAAGTCGAGCGGTCTGAAATTCAAGGTGAAGTCGACCCTTCCGGGTGGCGCCCAAATGGCGCTGAAGGACGCGTTCGGTGTGCAGTACGTCGCCAACTTTACTATTCCCTCGGCCGACTTCACGGAAGTGACCTTGCCCTTTTCCTCTTTTTCAAAGGATAGCACCTATCAACCGCCCGGTGCCGTCATGGGACATCCCTTGGATGTAAGCAACACCCAGGGCATGAATTTTGCTCCCAAGGCGGTTGGAACCGGCGTCATGATGGTGGCGGAGGTTGAAACTAGCGGGGAAGGAGCCCCGAAAGCCGAGGAGCCCAAGAAGCCCGCTTCAACCGGACCTACTGTCGTCATTCAGGATTGGACTGATATCAACATGAAGGACACCAAATCGAGCGACAGTTTCCATGACTCGCAGGGTTCCACTTTCGCCGACGCTGCAGTTGATATACCCGGAACAAAGCGTAAATGTTTGGTGATTAATTATGAATTGAAGCAGGGAGGATATTGCGGAATGTGGTGCCGGGCCGGCGATAAGACATGGGGCGGTGTTGATTTGAGCAAAAACGACTCGATCGAGCTGATTGTTTACAGCAAGGATGCGATCGTTATCGGGTTGGCCTTGAAGGATAAGGCGGCGAACCAATATGTCGCGGAAACGCCAGAGACCCAGGGGAAAGGGAAGTGGGAACGGATAACCGTGCCCTTGAGTTCTTTCCAACTGGACCCGTACTACACCCCGCCGGACGCCACTAAAGGCGCTCCTAAGGATTTCAGCCAGGTGAAAACTTTTAATATCCAGCCAAAGACCACTGGAAAATTCAATTTCGCCGTTCTAAACGTTACCGCCAAGTAATTTAATTTTTGTTTTTTATCCCCGGATTCAATGCTGAATCCGGGGATTTTTTTATTTTAAGCTTTGATAGAGAAAGCATTGACGGTGATTATACGAGCCGGTAAACTTCACTAAGTTTTGAAGAAGTTTGATTAAGAAAAGCTGGAGCCAAGTTCATTACGAAAACTTGGTAATTTCGACAAGCCCTAGAAATTATGAGACTTTGGGCTGGGGTAGCTCAGCTGGTAGAGCAGCTGTTTCGTAATTATCATGATTACGGTTTAAACTTTGCCCCCAGTTTTTGAAAAAAAATTCACGTCTTCAGCAGAAAATTTGGGCCTTTGTCTATAAGGGTTTTAGCGAACCCGGCAGGCAGAGGCCCTTTTTCATTTTGTTGGTTGGTGATAGTTGGCGTCGGATAAGTTGGCTGGCAATGGTTGAGTATGACACCAATATGACACGAACCGAGCAGCTGTTTTTTGTCATTGTAGTAGACCAGCGGTGTATCACTTACAGACCAGACTTTTTAGATCGGTTGGAATTTGTATTCATTCGGAATTGGCAATCTTTTTTGAAATTGGAATTCATATGGCAAACGTTGCATAAGGGTGCTTGATTTTTGATTTATAAGGGCCTTAATTTCAGGAAAACAATGCCGTTAGGGGTAGGGTAGGGGGGGTGGGAGTCCCCCCTCTCTAGGTGGTATAGTAGTACCCCCGGGGGGGGAGGGGGAGGTAAAGAACCCCAATAATTCCGTAATTATCGGGGGGGGGTAAGAAGGCTATATATTGCGGATTTCAATTTTCGCATATAGAATGCGTCGTCCGTTGAAGGAAAGCACTGACATTCAATGGATGCCCCCGTTTTTCAGTGCTAAGCTTTTTGTGGTTAATTTTTTCTGAAGACATTCCTGGAAAGGGTTTGAACTCAGTTTGAAAATTGATTCCATCCTTGATGGTTTTTCCGGTTTTTTAAGGCTCGGTTTTTAATACCATTTGCTTGAGGGATTCATGTCACCAAAACTAACGTTAATTAAGGCCGCAAGAGAACTTCATAAAACATTTCATTTTTCCGGCCCAAGGTTACGAGAAGCCATTCCTTATTTAAATGAGTTTGCAAAAAAGCAATTTGTCTTAAAACTTGGCGGGTCTATATTGGACAACAAAGAGGCAAATTTATTACCTTTTCTCGTGGAAGATGTGGTGTTTTTGAAAAAAGTTGGAATCAAAGTGGTCTTGGTTCATGGCGGTTCAAGACAGCTTGATGAGGAAATGAAAAAGAATAATCTTAAACCTGAAAAAAATAATGGTTTAAGAGTAACCTCTCGCGAGGTACTTCAATTAGCTGCTAAAGTTTTTTCTGAAATAAGCCATGAAATTCAGGTTGAAATTGCAAAGCACGGATACAAGGGCTTAATCCTGGGTCGTGAATCTGGTTTTGTGAGATCAAAGAAGAAAGATGAATCTTTCGGCCTGGGTTATGTGGGAGAACCACAAGATGTGGATGTATCGCTTTTTAACTCTCTTGCGGAAGATGTTGTCCCAATCGTCTCATCCGTAACAGCTGGGACAAAGCCCGATGATATCGGATTCAATGTTAATGCCGACGACGTTGCAGGTATTATCGCTTCTAAAATTAAAGCCGAAAAATTAATCCTAATGACCGATACAGATGGTGTTTTTGATGAAAACGGAAACCTTATCTCAAGTTTAACGACAAGCCAGGTTAAAGATTTAATAACAAAAAAAGTTATCAAGGGTGGAATGATACCTAAGGTTAATATTTGCCTCGAAGTCTTAAATGCTGGTGTTCACAAATGTCATATTATTAAAGGCGACGAGAATTCCTTCATCGATGAAATTTTAACGGATAAAGGCGTTGGAACAGAATTCATCAAGGATGAGCTAGCCAGACAAACTGCCGGTTAATTCAAATGGCAAATCTGAAACTTGATGAAAACCTTCTTAAAGAGATCGAAAAAGATCCTCATTTCTTTGTTGGGAAAATTATAGACATTTCCGAAGCCCCTGATTCTCTTTCTTCCCATTTAAATGCTCCCTTGGCGTCATCTTTTGGCGTGACTAAAAAAGAGATGTCTGTCCAAGTCGCCGAGAATTTAATTTCCGAAATTGCCAAAAAAGCCAAAATTGAAGTTGTTTGTTTATTCAAAGATCAGATCACGGACAAACCAAGGTTTGTAGAACAGATGAAAGAAGATCGAATAGTATTATTGGAGTAACGGAGTTTTTTACATCAGGGGAAACATACTCCGTGAGAACTTGTCTTCCCCCTGGCTTTGGCTACCTGCGGTGATCCTCGGCGTACCTTTTCCTTTACTCCATGATTTTCTATTTGGCTCCTGAATTTTGCACCGAGTTTACCGATTCCGTGGCCAGATCGGCCTGAATCGGGACCCGACAGTGGCCATTTTCATCAGAAGTGAACTTATGTGCAAAGAATTTTTTGCACCAAGCCACTTCTAGGCCGCCCTGGGTCTTTCCAATCGTTTTCGATCAAGGTATTTGAGGAAACCCAATAGGCCCGCTGTCCTATCATCATGGATTGAATACCTCACCACATCCCGATGGCCGTGATACTGGATTCGGGCGGCTACAAAGAGCATCTTCAAACGTGCGATCCGAAGGGTATGGTCCGGCATGGTGATCTGTTCCTTCTCCTGTGGCTTCTTTCCCGGTCGCTTTTCTTTTCCACAATGGCCCACCATTAGTTTCATCCACCTCCAGAGGTTGTAAGCCAGCATCACGATCTGGAAAAAAGCATGGTGGCTTTGGAAACTCTTAGAGGGAATTGCTAATAACCCCTCCCGTTGCGCCTCACCAATCAGGTTTTCCACATCCGCGCGCAGGTCGTATTCCTCAACCACCCGATGGGGTGCTCCCAGACAGTTGGTCGCGAAGATTCGGTAGACATATCCTTCCATTTCAGGAAGGCTCAATTGTTTCTCCCGCGCTTTTTCATCCAGCGTCCTCATCGCCACAAACCGGACTGGTTGTTGCCAGCCTATGGGTTGATGGACACATTCGTTGTATTCGTGTTCTCCATGGCGGTACCAACCCTTTTTCGTGAAAGGCGGGTCATGCCGCTTGTTCCCGAAGATGAAAGAAAACCCTTCTTTTTCACAGGCTTTCACGCTTTCCCAGCCGATCATTTCACCGTCACCGCGCACCAGAATCGTCCGGACACAGGACGGCAAGAGTCGCCGGAATTGTCTAATTTGGCGGGCCACTTCCTCAGAACTAAGGGTGGTTCCGCGTCTTTGGGTTCCGCACAAATATTCCCGGGTTTCCTGGAGAAAACACAGAATGGGCCTCAGTCCCTTCTTGCCCCGGTGCTTGGGGTTGTATCCTTTTCGGCTTCCCTCGATATTTCCGTAGACCGTTGCGGTGGTGGTATCGATGTTGATCTCCACCTTCTTGGGGGCATATTTCACCTGTCCCCAAACCTTGGCCCGTAACGCCCCACTCAGATTCAGCAACGATGCCGACTGCCCGATCCCCAGCGACCTCAGGTATCTCCAAAAAGTTGTCACTACCGGCAACAAGGGAACCCGCAGTAAACCGCACAGCATGACCTCACCCCGCAGGTAGGCAAAATGGCCAAGTCTTTGGAACCCGATGAAAAGAAGCATTAGGATGCCGCTTACCATCCGGTAGTGGCCCAAATTCGGAAGGCGTTTAGGTGCGGCATAGTGTTTTTTGAATTCCCGCTCAAAATCAAGAAGGTCGAACATCTTCGCCAATGCCAACAATCCGCCAAAAGCTGTTAGGCGGTCTTCGCAAATACCTACGGGAGTATTGGCCGTAATCTTGGGCGCGATTCTCCCGTTTCGATTGGCTTTTTTCTGGACTTGCGGGTTTGATTTCTGAGGCGTATCTTGACGTTTCACCATCTGGGGGACCCTCTTTTAGGATGAGTTGGCTTCGCAACCCTTATCCTATAATGGTTTCCTAGATGGTTTTTTTATTAGGCGCAAAATTCAGGTGGCTAAAAAAATGCCGGGGAAATTATAACCCCGGCATTTTAAAAACCATCAAATGGGATTTCTAATTTAACCAAGTCTTTCGCATTCCTTGCAACGTGGTTTATTACCAGTCCCTTGCAGTTTATGCCATGGTTTTATGTCTTTCCCATATTTACAATCATCGTGGTCGTGGTACACATTTCTGTGTGAAGGCGGGTATTCTTCTGTATTTGTATGATACGGTAATACTTTCGACATTTTCATCACCTCGCAATCCGACAATTAACAGCAAATCAATATTAGAACGAAAACTAGAACGAGTCAAGGTGTTCTTTTTGTCGGTTTTTTGGTAAAATTACCCACAAATGCAAAAGAAACTTCATCATGTCCAAGAAAAGCTTCTAGGTTTGCTCGCCGAAACAATTGACGATCCCTTGTCAATACAAGAGATGAAAAACAGGCTGGATTTGTCGTCGAAGAGTGTAGTTGCCCACCACATTAAACAATTGGAAATCAAAGGTTACTTGAAAAGAAATCCCTCCAACCCTCGGGATTATCAGGTTTTAAAAAAAGATGCTCCTGAAAAGCAAGTAACCCTTCTCAATTTGTATGGTTTGGCTCGATGCGGTCCGAACGGTTCCATACTTGATGGAAATCCTATAGAAAGAATTCCAATTACAACAAGACTCCTAACCTTTCCATCCAAAGATGCATTTATGGTAAAAGCAAAAGGCGATTCAATGGTTCCAAAAATCAGTGATGGTGACCTATTGATTGTTAAAAAAACTAATACCCCGAAAAATGGATGCATTATGGTTTGTGTTAATAATGGAGAGACGATGATAAAAAAAGTTCTAATAAAAGATAAGAAACCAATACTTGCTTCATTAAACCAAAGCTATCAACCTTTTTTAGCATCCGACGATTTCAAAGTTGAAGGTGAGATTAGGGGTGTAATAAGTTGAAAGATTATATTTAGAGATAAGGAGAGAAAATAATGCCCAGATATAAAGTAGCTCATATAAATGAACAAGGTGTTGATCTTATTATTATTCCACTTGAAAGTTCCTTTGGCGCTCAAGGTCAACAATCTCAAAATGCCCAAAAGAATTTATTTCAATTAAAAGCCAATGGGGCTGGCCTGAAAGGTACAGTTGTTCCCGTGTGGGATAATGGGGGAGGAAGAATGGGTTTTTTAGCGCCACCCAATTTCCATCCGTTTTTCCAAAACATTAATTTACAATTTGTTGCGGCAAATCTTAATCGAGAGATTTATTGGTGATTTTTTAGACAATTATTTTCGTAGTTTTTTTAAATGATCGACTTGACCCTTCCCATATCCCATCCCTAGCCCGGTTGGAAGATCCCCCCGTAACTCCCACAACTTAAGTCAATATGGAAGAAAACCGATCCGGGGGCGGCTACGCCGTTGGGGTCGGTCGGCGCCTAAAAGCCAAAACGGCCGGGCTTCGTTCCTCGCGATTCCGGCCTCACGGATGTTTTGTCTTTTCCCCCAATAATGCTTAAACAAACGACGCACTTTCCCCCGGCATCGGTTTTCCATAGCCAACACCTCTTTTCGCTCCGTTTGCGCCCCCAAGGATTTTGTGAGGGGGCGCACCCGGAGGGTGCTCTCTCCTCTAATAAATCAAGGAGCAGGGCATATGAGAACAAACACAAGAAAGCAGGAGCAGTTGAAATTTGATTTGATGGTGTTACCCCCGCCGACCATTCCGGTGGTTTCTTGGGCAGAAGCACGAGCCGACTACAAAAGGGGACCCGCCCTAAGTGGCCCAGGGGACGCCGCCGAATATTTCCGCAAATACATTGGAGGGAAAAAGAGGGAATGTTTTCTAACGATGTACGTTGACCATCGGAATCATCTTCTTGATGTTGTTTGCGGAGGCGAAGGAACGGTTGACCATACCGCCGTTTACCCGAGGGAAATAATCAAGAAGGCTTTGGAGCTTGACGCCTCCGGAATTTTGCTAAGTCACAACCACCCAGGGGGAAGCCTTGAAGCCTCCGAAGGCGACCGCCAATTAACCCGCCAGATTGTCACCGCTTGCCGGGCCATGGGAATCACCGTTCACGACCACATCATTGTTACTCACGAGAGCCATTTTTCATTCCGCCACGCCGGGTTACTTGCATGAACCAGATCAAAGTGAAACCACATCTTCATTACCCTTTTTCCCCGTGGAAGTGTGGCCACGGTTGGGACCCCGAAAAGGAGGGGAGGGATTGCCCCGCCTGTAATGGGGAATGCCTTTCATGTGGTAAAAAAACTTTTTCACTCGACCCGGACACCGGATTTTGCCCCTACTGTGAAGAAATTTTTGAAGAGGATATTCAATTCGTAAATAAGGCGGGATAGAGCCTCGCAACCGGGGGCTTTGCCCCCGGTCCCCTTTATCTCGTCCCGACCGCGACCTTTGGCCGCGGGGGAGGAAGCCCCGCCGCCCCTATCGGGGACGTGTGGGCTTCCAGAATGTCGGGACTCGTATTTCTTTTAAAGCAGGGAGGAACAACCCTCCCCTGGCCCCACCTAGCCCGGGCGGCGGGCTCGTTCGAGCCGTCCCCCGGACCCCCCAGGGGAAGGGATGAAAAGCCCCTTCCCATTTCCCATCCCTAGCCAAGGGGAGAACCCCCTGGCAACCCCAACGATGACCGATCCAGGGAACTTTCCCGTGAGTCAAAGCGGCTAACGCCGCCTCCATCCTCCCAGGGCGGCCCTCCTGGCCGTCGGGCCAAGATTGCCCTTCTCGTCTTCCGGTTTCGCTGACGGGCGTCGGCTTCGCCTAGCCCTACCGCGCAAACTTTTCCTTCACGAGAAAGACCTGCTGGCCGGCACTCCGGGCTTGCGCCCTCCGTTTGTCCATAAACCCCTTTGCCCTCGGTGTCCGCCCTCACCGGCCTCGTTCCTCGGCCTATTTGTGAAGGGCGGCCCCCGGAGGGCTGTTCCCGAAGAGCAGATCAAAAAAAGGAGCCTTAGATGAACGAATTTATGAAGAAGTTCAAAGAGACAAAAGAAATCCTTGAGGAAGTAAAGCAACACCCCGTTCCCGAATCTGAAATTGACCGGGCCTTGGAAATGATCCAGAACGAAATTATTAACTGAAAGGGGAAACCAATGGAAACAAAAGAAAAGCTTTCAAACTTAGTCGAAGAAGTAGCCGAAAAAATTACCGCCGACATGGAAAAGGGCGTCATGCCATGGGACAAGCCTTGGTTTTTCGTTCCTTCCGTCAATGGTTCTTCCTCCCACATTTACCAGGGGATGAACTTGATTCTTTTGGGATACAAGCGCCAACAGGAAAACTACTCTTCCCCCGCATGGATGACTTTTCTTCAAGCCAAGACATTAGGCGGGACCGTAAAGAAAGGGGAAAAGGGAACCGAGATTATTTATTTTGAGATCAAGAGCAAGACAACGGAGGAAAGGGACGAGCAGGGAAAAAAATTATCCAAAACATTTCCCTTTATCCGCCTTCACTACGTTTTCAACCTTGACCAGATCGAGGGACTTGACCACTTGAAGGAGAAATTCACCGGGAACCAGGTTAAGAACGTCGATGAAGCCGACCAAATCATAAAGAACTCGGGAGCCGCCATACTTTTCGACCAGGTTAAGGACAAAGCTTTTTACAGCCCGGCGACCGACCGAATCACCCTCCCCTTCAAGGAAGCTTTCAAAACAACGGAAGGCTATTACGGAACTCTTTTCCACGAGTTGACGCAAAATGCCGAATCCCGGATTATGCCGAACCGATTCCAGTCAGCCCGTTTTTCATCAGAAAATGAAAATTTCATTCGGCATAAAACCCGCGAATTGGTCTCTGCTTGAGGTGTAGAAATGGCCATCGAAGTTAGGTTGACTTACACCAGATGGCGGATTTGTCTGTGCTATTTTTGCTCCTTAGTCGGAAATTCAGTCAAAAGGAGCAACGAGATGAAATCATCTATAGCAGGGCGGGTTTGTACCAAGGTCAAAACGGTCAATGGCCCGTTTAGCAAGCACCTGGGACGGTTCCAGAACTTTCTGGAAAACCAGGGATACAGCCAGGCGAGAATTTATCAATACGTAGTTTGTATCGCCGTTCTTGATCGGGCCGTGAAGGAAGCCGGAGTCAAACTAAAAAATCTTGACGAGGATGAGGCCATAAAGCTTCTCCAGGGTTCTGATTCATCAGAACCCTGGAAAAAAAAGGCCGACTTCATGGCCAGGAATTTCATGAAATTCCTGGCGGGGTTAGGTTTGGTAAAACCTGTCTTGGCCCCGAAGATCCCTGATGCTCCACGCCTTCGTTTGAGGATGGATTACGAGGAGTATCTCCGCCGTCAGCGAGGGCTCACCGAGAAATCAATCCTTCGTTGCTGGTATGTCGCCAATCAATTTCTCAAATTCCTTTTCTCCGACGGGAAGGATAACCTTTCTGGAATTACGCCAGAAGGTATCATCAAGTACATTCAATTCCAGCTATCGCGTCGAAAGCTTTTCCGGGACAAGACACAGGCAACACATCTGAGGAATTTTCTGCTGTTTCTTTTCAAAAGCGGTAAAACGGCAACCAATCTGGCGCCCAGTGTCCCCCGGATCGCCCAACCCCACCAACAATCCCTTCCACGACATCTAACGTCTGAACAGGTGGAAACTCTCATTGCTGCCGTCAGGAAAGATACGCCTGTCGGACGACGCAATTACGCCATGATACTTCTTATGGCCAGGCTTGGACTGCGGCCCACCGAGGTCATCACGGTTCAAATCGACGATATCGACTGGCGCAAGGGCGAAATTCTCATTCGGGGCAAGGGACAGTTGCATGACCGGATGCCTCTTCCTCAGGACGTTGGTGAAGTCCTTGCCGACTATATCCGACGCGACCGCAAGACGACATCCAGGGTATTGTTCGTCACTGAGCGCGCCCCGCGACTACCTTTCCAAGGTGCGGAAATCCTCAACTCGGTCTTGAAAGAAGCCTTTATCAAGACCGGCTTGAGGCCTCCTGTCCGATATGTAGGCGCCAACATTTTGAGGCATAGCCTGGCCATGAAACTGATGAAGCATGGATCATCACTTCCCGAAGTGGGCGATGTGCTCCGCCACCGATCCAGGCAAACAACGATGATCTACGCCAAGGTCGATATTGAAGGTTTGCGCTCGGTCGCCCAGCCATGGCCGGTTGAGGTAGGTGCGAAATGAGCAACCTATCCCAAGAACTCGACCGTTATTTGATGATCCGTCGCGGCCTGGGCTTTGACCTCACTACGACAGCCAGGGTGCTTCGCAGGTTTATTGCCTTCGCCGAACAACAAGGCGCTAACCATATATCCACCGAGTTGTTCCTGAAGTGGCAAAAGGATTTTGGCAAGGCCCACCGTCCGACTTGGGCCGCCCGCCTAACAATGATCCGGCTTTTTGCGCAATGGCTTCATGGCCTTGATCCAGCGCATGAAGTACCACCAAAGGGGCTTATTCCATATCGATTTCGCCGTCCAAAGCCCCACATCTACAGCGACGAAGAGATCAAAAGGATTGTCGAAACCGCGTCCAGCCTGCCCTCCATGAGCGGCATACGGGCGTTGACCTTTTCAACCCTCTTTGGGTTGATCGCAATAACTGGTCTCAGGGTTAGTGAAGCGCTTGGACTGGACAACGATGATGTTGATTTGGACAGCGGTGTCTTGACCATCCAGCGTGCTAAGGGTGGGAAAACGCGCTCGGTACCCATCACCAAGGACGTTTCCAAACACCTGAAGGCCTACGTTATCCAACGCGACCAGCTTGTGGGCTTCGTTCCGCAATCCTTCTTTGCCACGGAGGAAGGAAACCGTCCGGACGATTGCAGCGCGCGCTACAACTTCGCGGTTGTTTGCCAGCGAATTGGGTTACGGACTCCCCAACGGTTCTGCAAACATGGACGAGGCCCGCGCCTCCACGATCTCCGGCACACCTTCGCCGCACGCACGATGGTGGGTTGGTATCGCACGGGCAAGGATGTCACCCGGGAAATGATCAAACTGACGACATATCTGGGTCACTCCGGTCCGGAGCACACCTACTGGTATATCGAGGCCGTTCCCGAATTGCTGGAACTTGCCTCCCGGCGGGTAACCGGTAACTCGGCTGTGGAGGTGCGATGATGAACCCATCAACCTTCCCGGCAATGCTCCAACACTTTTTTACCGACCGTCTGCGCAACCAGATGGAGGCGAGCCCAAATACGATTGCCGGATACCGCGACACCTTCCGCTTGTTCCTGCGCTTCGCCAGTGAAAAGCGTGGCAAGGACCCAACGAAACTTCGGATTGAAGACTTGGATGTGGGGCTGGTGGGTGATTTTCTCCATCACGTCGAAACGGCCCGGAAGAATACGGCGCGTAGCAGGAATGTTCGTTTGACAGCTATTCGCTCCTTCTTCCGTTATGTGGCAATGAGCGAGCCGGCCTATATGCTCCATTGTCAAAAAATCCTGGCCATGCCGAGCAAAAGATATGTCCGGCGAACCGTGGATTTTCTGGATCGGCCGGAGATTGAAGCGCTTCTCAAAGCACCTGATCGGAAAACCTGGGTTGGCCGTCGTGACCTGTTGATCCTGCTGGTTGTATTACAAACGGGGCTTCGCTCATCCGAATTGATCAATCTTCGTCCCCAAGATGTCGTGCTTGGCGAGGGTGCTCACATTCGGTGTGAAGGCAAAGGGCGTAAACAACGGTGCACCCCACTTCGAAAGGAAACCGCAAAGCTACTCGAAGCATGGTTGAAAGAACATCAAGGCGCTGAAAACAGTCCTCTTTTCCCGACTATACGTGGAGAGCGGATGAGTCGTGACGCATTTGAGTACATCGTCCAAAAACACACGCTATCAGCGTCAGCGTACTGTAGCTCGCTTGTCGGCAAGCGGGTCAGTCCTCACGTCCTGCGGCACAGCACAGCCATGGAACTGTTGCAACACGGGGTTGACCAATCGGTAATCGCTCTCTGGCTTGGGCATGAATCCGTTGAAACCACTCAGGTCTACATGCATGCGGATCTCCGACTCAAAGAAAAAGCCTTGTCTAGTGTAGCCGCCATCGCCTGTAAACCGGGGCGGTATCGTCCTGACGACAAGTTACTCGCGTTCTTGGAGGCGCTTTGATTATGCCGAATCATCGAATGGGCCGGGGTTATCAATTCAAGGGAAACGTCGGTCCATTCGGCATAATCCGGGATTCGGCATTTTGCGTCTTATGCCGATATCGGCATAACACCCACTGGACCGGAGGAAAGGCCAGGCTCGACCGGGTTAAAGGCTCCCTTTTCGGTTCCCCGGAATATGCCGCCGAGGAGCTTGTGGCCGAGTTTGGGGCCGCAATCCTTTGCGCCCATGTCGGCATCCCCTACAAGACCAACCACGCCTCTTATATCGCCAATTGGATCGAAGCAATCAAAGACGATTCAAAGGCCCTAATGACCGCCGTTTCCCAGGCCCAAAAGGCCGTCGATTTTCTTCTGAAACCCGTAGATGCAGAACAAAACAAGGAGGTTGCTTAATGCTTAACAACAGACACACCAACAAACTTTTAAAGGCGGCTAACGCCGCCTATCCGGACGGGCTTATAGACCGTATTAGAAAGGGGGAGAAAGACACCGGGGACGGCTTGGCCGCTTTCATAGTCGAGGAAATCCGGGAAACGGCAGACGGGAAAAACCCCAGGGATATTACGGCCAACGTAATTAAGGCCCTGGAAACGGCGCAGGAAGAACTTCACCGGGTTATTTCTGCCTTGAGGGAAATAAAACACCGCCCGGTTAAGAAGGCCCAGGGGTTAAGAAATTTCACGGTCTATTGGACCCTCAAGGGAAGGAAAGTCTACAAAGCTCGGACGGAGGAGGAAGCGGGAGAAATTCACAACATGGACAGCCTGGCTTGTGAATCCGAAGTTTGCGAGGACGTTTACATCGAGGAAGGGGGTGAAGTTTAAAGCCTGGGGGCAGCCCCCCCGCGCGGGGGCTTCGCCCCCGTTGCAAATAGCTTTTTGCTATTTGCACACCAAACCGTGGCCAACCGCCTTGTGGGCGTTTGACCAGGTGCCCCCTTTTTCTCGCGCCAATTTGGGCTTTGCCCATATAAATTGGCGCTCGTTTTAGAAAATATTGCCTCCCGCTCCTATTCATGCAGGCGTAAAATTGAGTGAATAAAAGGGAAATGGCTTGTCCACGATGGGGACCCGGCGCGCCAAGAAAGCTGTTGTTCATCCAGTCGGCTGAAAAGTGCCGACCCAGACAAAATTTGGCAGTCTGGTAGCAGGGAGCCGAATCGGGCGGGGTAACCTGCCAGGTTCAAGCGGCTCGACAAAGGGCGGTAAAGCGCCCGATGCGAAAGGACGGGTCGTAACACGTGTGAACCTAGGTGTAACCTCGTAACGTCGAGATTGAGGAGGGTGACCCTTTCGGGTCTTGGGGAAACCAGTATCCCATGCGGGAGCCAGAAATACGCATGAGACTCCTCCGGGGTAACAGGGGCGACACGTCCAGACGGAGAACAACGGAACTTGGGAGACCCATAGGGAAGTACCAGGTACCTGCCTATAAGTCTAAGCGGCGAAATGACAGGGAGATCCTATGGGGGTCGGACAAGCCCATACTAGCGTGGATTCCAAGGACAGCAAAACCTTGGGGGAGCGAAGGGGCTTGGCCTGAACAGCGTCTTATAAAGGGGACGGGCGGGAGATTGGCGAAAGCCTAGGAACTCCTGAAGGACCAAGCCCTGGAACCAGCTTCAAGACTAGCGGGAAAGAGTAAGCCTGAACCGAAAGGAACAGGCGAAGAGCTTTCGGCGAACGTTCAGGGAAAGCCGTATGCGGGAAAACCGCACGTACGGTTTGACGAGAAGGCGCTGGAAACGTTCCGGGCAACCGGAGGCGCGCCAGTGCTTTACTCTACTCGTGGACAGCCTTTGGAGAGGTATGAAAAAATTAGAATTTTCTTATAAATTTAACAAGTGGGAAGCTTTTGGAATGAGTTTGGTGTGTTTTGCATTTGCTGTATATAGCATTTATTGCGAAATAGAACATTCTTTACTTATTTATGGTTATTTTGCAGCCGCTGTTTCAATTGGTGTAGGAATTTATTTGTTCCGTTATGCTCTCACAGGGAAACCCAAAAGCGGTGTTGGGTATCGGAAGAGACAATAGCTCAACCTTGTCCACGACGGGGACCCCTGGTGGACAAAAAACTTCGGCCTCTAAATATTCGGTTGAACTAGTGATCTCGAGATTAAAATAAAACCAGGGAGGGAAATATGAAAATAAGAACTGGAATATTTTTAGGGGCCATCCTTGGTATTGCGGCCTTTGGAGGCTCCGTGTTGGCCCAGAATGTGTATGTGCCTGCGGACAGCGAACTTCCCACGGCGACCGTGACGCCCTCCCGAGTTAAGATCGATCACTCCGTTTCGGCGAAGGTGGCCCTCAAGAGGGCAAAGGCCGCGAACAAGATCAAAAAATATGAAGACGAGGGTAAATGGTATAGCGTTGCCGCGGAAAAGGGGAACGCCGAGGGCCAGTATCGCTATGGGCTTTACCTTTATGACGCGGCAATGGCCATGACGGCTTGGGAATGGACGCAAAAAGATCAAAAGCAAATTGAAAAATGGGACGCCGAGATCGCTTCGGGTAAGAAAGAAGGCCAGGATTGGCTTCAAAAAGCATCGGCCCAAGGATATAAAAAGGCCGATGAGGCTTTGGCAAAGATCAATTCAGGCACAACCCCCTTTCCTCCCGAAAGTTCCGCGAACGGTTCAAACCAGCCCGCGTCCGAGCCCACTTCGAATGCTCCCCCAACTAGCAGTAGTCCAACGACAGTGGAGGATGGCGCAGCCTTTTTCCAAAAGGGCACGGAAGCCCAAAAGGCGGGCAAGGATGATGAGGCTTTTCAATATTTCAACCGATCGGCGGACCTAGGCAATGCGGACGGAGAGAACTCACTTGGCTTGGCTTATTCCGATGGCAAGGGGGCCAAGGAGGACAACGTGGAGGCCGTGAAGTGGCTTCAAAAAGCCGCCGACCAGGGGCATGTGATGGCGACCGGGAATTTGGGAATGTTTTATCTGAATGGATGGGGTGTGAACCCGGATGAGGCGAAGGCTGTCAGTTTGGTGCGTAAAGCGGGGGATGCTTATCACGAAGCACAGTTGGGTTACCATTTTTACGGAAAAAATAGGTTTTCCGAGGCTATTCCTTGGTTCCAAAAAGCGGCCGATCAGGACCCGAAGAACAGTTTTGCCCAATTGATGATGGGCCTATGTTATGCAGATGGGAAAGGGGTCGGTAAGGACCTCGGAAAGGCGAAATATTGGTACCAATTGGCCTCGGCGAACGGTGACCAAATGGCAACGAACAAATTGTCGGATTTGGCCAATGTAACGGCGTCCTCGGGGGAAAATTCCAGCGGGGATACCTCCAATGGAACCAACACATCGCCTTCCACCGCCGTGGAACAGGACATTCAAAATGGGGATTACTACAACGATCCTCAAAAGGGCAATGATGAGAAAAAAGCCATCGAGTGGTATACCCAAGCCGCGAATTTGGGAAGCGTCGAAGCCAAGGTTAAATTAGGGGATCTATATGAGATTGAAAGCGTGGCAATGGCCGGTAGTCTCTACTATGAGTCCGAAGTCAATGATGTTACCAAGCAAGCTCTCTACTGGTTTCAACTGGCGGCCAACCAAGGAAATGAATATGCCGCCCGGAAAGCGAAGGAATTGCAGGAAGATTTACAGAAACCAGGCAATTGACCGTTCTGCCAGAAGTTGTCCGCGATAGGGAGGCAATTTGAAGATCTTAAAAACGCTTAAAGAATTTAAGTATTTTAATTTTCTCGTCGCTTTTTCATTAGGTGCTATTGCCTATTTCATTGATCAGCTGAGAATACAGGGATTTCTTCACTGGATCGGTATTTTTATACTCGGACCTTTCATGTTGCTGTCTCGCTGGATAAGCAACTTTGTATATAGCGAGGGAGGCTTTAACTCTTATGTGGCATTTATTTTAGCCGAAATTATTTGGGTTTTATTTTTTTTGTATTACAGTTTTTTACTCCATTTTCTATTCCGGTTCATACGACAGAAAAAGTATAAGTTCGCCGTGCTGTTCATAATGACTTACCTGATCCTACATGTCGTATTAGGATTATTAGGGTCTCCACAGTTCTTTTAAGAGATGTCCTTGTCCACGACGGGGACCCGCATTGGACAGTGAAAACGAGGTTTATTACACTATGATAAGCCCAACCGGAATGGATGAACCCCGCTTTCATTCACGGAAGAATAAAAACCAGGATTTTAGGCATGCCACCGACCCCGCAAGAGCAATTGGAGTTTTTGGAGAAAAAGGCCGAGGAAGCCTATGACCAAATGTACGATTCCAGCCACCCGATGACCGAATACAGCGATTGCAAGGATTATTTGAGAGATGCCATCGGCCTGGCGCGTGAGTTGGGGCTGGCCGAGAAAACCCAACAGCTTGAAGAGAGATTGGCGCACATCAAGGCTGTTTACCGGAGCCAGTTCGCGGGATAGGGCAGCCTTGAATTACCCGGAAAATGAGGAGAAATAAGCGGCCATGAACGACCCTCATGGGGATGCCAGCCAGGAAGGAGAAAGCCCCGAAGAGAATGAGAAGCCCTTTCCTTCGATGGGGGAGCTTAGTTTTGCCCTTCTTCATGAAGCCATCCTGGCCGGGGCGAGCGAAATCCAAATCCGGCCCGTGGTGGAACCCTGGGCCGAATCCAAGATGCGGCTGCGCTGGCGGGTCCAAGGGGAATTCGTTCCCGGGACCACCGAGTTGCCCTGGTTCCGCTACCGCCACCTGATCTCCAGGTTCAAGAAAATGGCCTTCATGGATCTCACGAAAACAACGGAGCCGCAGAGCGGAAAGATGAAACTCAAGGTGGGCGGGGAAGTTTACAACATGACCGTGCAAATCCAGCCCATCCAAGACTACGAAACTTGCGTCATTTACCTGGCCGGGAAAGATCCGATCCCTCCCGGCTAAGCCCCTTCAGAGCTTGGAACCATATCACTCAAAGTTGATTTGGTTTGAGCAGGTCGAATAAAGTTGTCCTCGACGGGGACCCGGCGCGCCAAGAAAGCTGTTGTTCATCCAGTCGGCTGAAAAGTGCCGACCCAGACAAAATTTGGCAGTCTGGTAGCAGGGAGCCGAATCGGGCGGGGTAACCTGCCAGGTTCAAGCGGCTCGACAAAGGGCGGTAAAGCGCCCGATGCGAAAGGACGGGTCGTAACACGTGTGAACCTAGGTGTAACCTCGTAACGTCGAGATTGAGGAGGGTGACCCTTTCGGGTCTTGGGGAAACCAGTATCCCATGCGGGAGCCAGAAATACGCATGAGACTCCTCCGGGGTAACAGGGGCGACACGTCCAGACGGAGAACAACGGAACTTGGGAGACCCATAGGGAAGTACCAGGTACCTGCCTATAAGTCTAAGCGGCGAAATGACAGGGAGATCCTATGGGGGTCGGACAAGCCCATACTAGCGTGGATTCCAAGGACAGCAAAACCTTGGGGGAGCGAAGGGGCTTGGCCTGAACAGCGTCTTATAAAGGGGACGGGCGGGAGATTGGCGAAAGCCTAGGAACTCCTGAAGGACCAAGCCCTGGAACCAGCTTCAAGACTAGCGGGAAAGAGTAAGCCTGAACCGAAAGGAACAGGCGAAGAGCTTTCGGCGAACGTTCAGGGAAAGCCGTATGCGGGAAAACCGCACGTACGGTTTGACGAGAAGGCGCTGGAAACGTTCCGGGCAACCGGAGGCGCGCCAGTGCTTTACTCTACTCGTGGACGATTATTTTAGGCTATAAACGGCATTTAACCACAGAATTCAATTTATGATTCATGTCAGAGACTAATTTAAAAATTTTGAGGACAATTAACTGATATTTATCTTAACGGTGAATCTGATCGTGCCGACTTTAGTTCTACCGGTTGAACGGGTTGGAATGGGGTTTGGCCCTGAATCCATGGGGTTCATGGGAAAAACGGGTAATCTGTTTTAAATTCAAAGATTCTTTTGTTGGAGCGTTTATGGCGCGTTCATTTTATCTTTTGAGTTTTGTTTTTTTGTTGGTGGTTTGGGGGGGATTCGCTTCCTTTGGCTTTGCCCAAAATAGCGGCATGGCGCAGGCGGCCACGGATAAAGCGGGGGGGAATAGCCCCGGGGGGGGCCTTCCGGATCTCCAGCCGCCCCCGAAGGGGATACCGGCGGATGAAAGCGCCAGGTTCAATCAGGAAAGGTCTGCGCTGTTGGAAAAAATTAAACAATTCAATTCTCAAATCATCTCATTTAACACCGAAACCGAAGACCAACAAACCGAAGTTCAAAAACAAAACCTTCAAGCCCAAAGAGATTCTATTATCCATAGCATCCAGTCCTTCAATTGGGAAATGAACATGCTCCAAAAAAGCGTGGCTGCGGAGGCCGCCAAAAGCGTTGCGGGCGAGTGGCTCTGTATTCAATCCCCGCCGCCTGATGCTATGGGCCTGCTGAACCAGAAAATGACGGTTACCCGTGCGGAAGGCGGCTATCGAGTGCAATGGGCCCAAATGCCCCCCACCACTTTTACCTTTACGGGCGATGGCAATAAAATCGCCCATACCGATTACTACCCCATGACTTCGGTTTCTAATCTTTTGCCCCCCGAAGTCATCCAGAGGATGGGGAACCAAACCTTTGCTCATACCTTCTCCTACACCCTGACGGGCGATGGCAATTCCCTGGAAATGGAAGAGGACAGCATCGAAACGACTTGGGACACGAATGGGGACGGGAACTACTACACCCGGCCCGCCAAAGCCGTCTTTGAATTAAAGCGTATCACGCGCCCTTAACCGGGGTTAACCGGAATTAAGAGAATGGGGGTTGTTCCTTACGGGGACCCGACGTGGACAGATGATGTAGGACCCTATGCAACCTACTCGTTAAATGATTAATAACCAAGAGATGTAACTTTTAATAAAATTTAGAAAGTTTAAAAAATTCCTTCTTCCAAATTTGTTCCAAACCAGAGGGCCTGGCGGGTGACCCCAGTGGTTTCTAATCCGGCGCTTTGAGTTCCACGGGCTTGCCCGTGGGTGAAAGGCCACCGTGCTGAAAGCACGGCAAGCGAAGCTTGAATTTTGATTTTAGTACCACGGGCTTGCCCGTGGGTATCTATTGGCGTTTTTTTCGGCTTCGGAGTCCAAAAAGGCCCGCGCTTGGGGGATATCTGTCACTTCGTAAACCACGATCACGGCCTCGGGCCTGCCCTCAAGCCGGTGCAGGCTGAGGGTTTGGGGTCCACCCTCTGTTTTGGGGCGGCCCCTATTACCGCCGTATTCGACATCCCACCCTCGTTTCCAGGTATCGTAATCCCGTACCTCGTAGCGGGCCAAGGCGATACCGCCCGCCAAGGGGGTGAGTTTCGGGTAAGGAAGGCCCACCACGTCCGTTCCGGCCCAGAACAGCGGCTGGCCCAAACCGGCACCCACGCAGGAGAAATAGAAATTGGAGGAACGGATGAATTCTACTGCCTTTTCCAAGTCCCCGCATTTAAAGGACAGGATATAGGTCTTGGGGTCAATTGGGTCCCGGTGGAAACTGTAGGCCATGAAGCCATGTCCCCTAAGGTCGTTTTCCCGCTTGAAGAAGCCCGACTTGAAATCATTGAGGTCGCAGATTTGCTGGCGGATAAAAAGGGTTCCAGGGGCGTGCGGGTAGGTGATTTGGACCCGGCAAGAAACCACGGACAAAGCGAGGCATAAGAAGGTGCAATGAAGGATTTTTTCCGGCTTATTCCCCCAACTATTTGAGTTCAGGCTCAATGATTACCCCGTTTAGAATCGTAAGTTATCCGGGTATATTCTTAAAGGGGGGTGGTATGATTTTTCTTCTTTTCTTCAGTTTCTTGGCGGGTTTCGCCACCATTCTGGTACTGAACCCGGCTTGTCACACTTTCTTAACTTGACTCCATTTAATGATAAGAATAACCTTTAACATGAAAGTAGCCAGAGGGCTATCATCCTGGGAAACACCCTCCCCGGGGTGTATCGATAACGGCTCCAGGCTCTTTTAAAAAGCCCTGCGTTTGTGGGGCTTTTTTCTTTACATGCTGGACATTTTCAACAATCGGGAAATAAGTTGTATAAAGAAAATTCAAACCTTATTATATTGACTTCCTCGTTATCGGGATTGACGGGAAATTTTATTTTTTAACGGGAACAGGGGATAGTTCACTGTTCCTTAATTTTAAGGAGGTTGTAGATGAAGCGTTTATTCGCTGTTTTGATGACCATGTTGTTCTTGGGTGCAGTCGGTGTGGCATTGGCTGATGATGCTGCTGCTCCCGCTGCTGCTACCCCGGGTGCTGCTATGAAGTCTGATAAGATGATGATGAAGAAGAAAATGAGTAAGAAGAAGATGACGAAGAAGAAAATGACTAAGAAGATGATGAAGAAGGATGCCGCTGCTGCCACCCCGGATGCTGCAGCTCCTGCCGCAAAGTAATTTCGACACCTAGTCAGTAGTAGTTTCAGTTTTTGCGCCGGAAATTTCTTATGATCGGGTGAATTTTTCAAAATTCACCCGATTTTTTTTGCCCTCTTACTTTAAATTTATTCCGCAAATAACGTCATAGGTAGATGAATTAATTAGTTCCAATACGCGCCATGAAGGGGGGGGCGAGATGATTTTTCTTCTTTTCTTCAGTTTCCTGGCGGGTTTCGCCACCATCCTGGCCCCTTGCATCTGGCCCCTCTTGCCGCTGGTTCTATCCGTCTCCTCCACGGGGGGCAAGCGCAAACCCTTCGGCCTGACGCTGGGGGTGATGACCAGCTTCACTCTCTTTACCTTGTTCATCTCCTACCTGGAGAGCTTCCTTCATATCAGCCCCAATGTGTTCCGCCTTGTGGCAGTCGGGATCATCTCGCTCTTGGGCATCTTCCTTTTGTTTCCCTCCCTTGGCGCGAAATTCGAGGCCTGGATCAGCCGCGTCCTCCAGCCGCTTCAAAGCCGCTTCCAGGGAAAAGGGGAAGGAACGGGTTTCGGCGCGGGTTACGTGGCGGGTTTCTCAATCGGCTTGGTCTGGGCGCCTTGCGCGGGCCCGATCCTGGCCACAATCGCCACCCTGGCCGCCACCCAGGCGGTCAACCTCCAAGTGCTTCTCGTGACCCTGGCCTACGTTCTGGGCCTGGGGATCCCCCTGTTCCTGGTCTCCCTCGGCGGCTCCTGGCTGTTCGGCAGGATGCGCCGGGTGACGAAGTTCACGGGCCGCATCCAGCAGGTTTTCGGCCTGGTCATGATTTGCGTGGCGGTTTTGATTTACACCAATTACGACAAGACGATCCAACTCAAGGTACTGGAGGCTTTCCCCAGCTACGGCAACCTCATCAACGGCGTGGAAAACAACAAGCTCGTTAGCGGCCAGTTGGACGCCCTCAGGGGCAGGGCGCCCACCAAAGCCGTGGATGCCTCGCAAGGAAAGCTCGCGGACCTGGGCCCGGCCCCGGAATTCACTGGCATCTCCGCCTGGCTGAACGGCGGGCCCCTCACCCTGGAAAAACTCCGGGGCAAGGTCGTCCTCGTGGATTTTTGGACCTACAGCTGTATCAACTGCCTGAGGACCCTGCCCTATGCGAAAGCCTGGTACCAAAAATACGGTCCCGACCATTTCGTCCTGGTGGGCGTCCATACGCCTGAGTTCGCGTTTGAAAAGGAAACCAGCAACGTCCAAAAAGCCCTGGCGCAGTTCAGCATCCTTTATCCCGTGGCCCAGGACAACGGCTATCAAACTTGGAACGCTTTCCACAACGACAGCTGGCCCGCCGAGTACCTTATCGACGCCAAGGGGCATATCCGCCTGGAACATTTCGGGGAAGGTCATTACGACGAGATGGACGCCGCCATAGGTGAGCTTCTCGCCGAGGCCGGGCATCCCGCCGCGTCCGCGGCATCCGCCATGGAGGCCCAGGAATCCGATTACGACCAAACACCCGAATCCTACCTGGGCTTGGACCGGCTGGAGCGGTTCGCCTCCAAGGAACGCCCGATTTTAGGCAAGAGAAAATATTCGCTTCCCGCGTCCCTGCCCTTGCACCATATCGCCTATGAGGGCATTTGGACGCTCACGGGCGAGGCCGCGAAACCGAAAAAGGGCTCGGCTTTGGAAATCCAATTTACGGCGGATAAGGTTTATCTCGTGATTGGGCCCGGTCAAAAGGGCGGCCAGGTTTCCCTGACCCTGGATGGAAAGGCAATTGACGACGGGGCCGGGGGGGATGTGCGGGACGGGAAGGTGCTCCTGGATACCCAAAGGCTGTATTACCTGGTGGATTTGAAAGGAAAGCCTGGTTCCCACCGTCTTCGCGTCAAATTCGACGACAAGGGCACCGCCGTTTATGCCTTCACCTTTGGATGAGGCCGCGCTTCCAGGTTTAAAAAAAATAACTAAAGGAATAGGGAAAGGTATCGGAATGAAAGGAGAATCGGTTTTATTTATTAGCGCGCTTTGCCTTTTTATGTTTTTCTCAAGGGGGAATCTCATGGCAGGATCAACGAACCATTCCGTGGCGGACAAAGCTGAAGATGTACACCCCCTTAAAATGGGGGATTCCGTGCCGGACGGCATGCTTACAACGCTCATTGGCAAGAAGGTGGAATTTAAAAAGCTTATCACCCAAAAACCAACAGTTCTTATTTTTTACCGGGGGGGCTGGTGCCCCTATTGCAACCTGCAGATGGGGCAGCTGGTCAAAATCGAACCAAAACTCGTGGAATTAGGTTATCAGGTTCTGGCCATCAGCCCTGATAAGCCCGAAAAGCTCAAAGAAAGCCTCGATAAACACCACCTCAACTATACCCTGCTCTCGGACAGCTCGATGGAAATGACAGGGAAATTTGGACTGGCTTACCGGGTGAGTCCCGAAATTCTTTCCAAGATGAAACAATTCGGCGTGGATCTGGATTCGGCCACCGGCAATACTCTCCATCAACTGCCGGTTCCGGCGGCTTATGTGGCAGATCAAAAGGGTATCATTCATTTCGTATATTACAACCCGGACATCAAAGTTCGGGTTGATCCGGATGAATTATTGAAGGCGGCCAAGGCAGCCCTCCGCCCTCAATTTTGAGGGGTATATTCCTGGGACAGTAATAGCTGATCGATTAGATCGTTCACGCCGGGGACCCATCGTAGACAAACAATTAACTCGCCTTCTGATGGGCGGAAGGATCATATGAATCTGCTAATGAAAAAATTATTGATTATTTCCGCTTGGGTATTAACCGTGAATGTCCTTGCCCAATCCGCGCTCGCAAAAAATAAAACCTATGCAACAAAGACAAATATTACGCTATCAGGGACGGTTTCTTACGTGTTGGAACAAGGCGAGGAAAGGCGGGTAAAACAAACTTGGAAAGAACCGATCTTCATTTTGGATAAACCCATCAATATTTTGGGAGGTAAGGATTTAGATTTGATGTATTGCGAAACCCAATCGGGTGTCACCCGGGTTCGACTTTATTCGCATAGCCTAGGGGGTGCCAATAGGTGGGGGGGCCTGCATTTGAAAATATATGGTTTCTTAGAGCGGCTATCAGTTTCAGATGATATACCTTTTCGATTTTGTGCTAGGAAATTAGACGACCAGGCAAAACTCGACGTGTAAACGCCGTTCCAAAAGTGTGACGGTCTAGAGGGCAAAAAAGGCGGTCGAAAAGTGTGACGCTCCCCGATTTTCCGGGATGATGTGGTTCCAGAAAATGGAACTACAGAAACCGGAAGGAAAAGGAGTGTACAAAGACATGGACAAATGGACGAAAATCCGCAAGAAAATCCTGGTGGAGGGCGTTCCCAAGCGCCAGGTGATGGCAGAAGAAGGCATTCACTGGGAAACCCTCAAGAAAATACTCGCCAATAGTGAGCCTCCAGGTTACCAAATGAGTCAAGAGAGGCCCCAACCGAAGGTAGGGCCTTTCCTGGGTCGGATCAAGCAAATCCTGGAGGACGACAAGCACGTCCACAAAAAACAGCGCCACAGCGCTAAGCGCATTTTTGAACGCCTGAAAGCCGAAGATGGATACACCGGCTGTTATACCCAGGTAAAAAGAGCGGTCCGGGGGATTAAAAAGAGAAATAGCGAGGTGTTCGTACCTTTGATCCACCGACCCGGCGAGGCGCAGGTGGATTTTGGGCACGCCTTGGTGAAGCTCAACGGTGTGTTGGTCAAACGTCCGTTTTTTGTAATGGCCTTGCCCTATTCGGATGCCTTTTTCGTACAGATGTTTGAGCGAGAGAGTACGGAGTTTGTGTGGGAAGGCCACATCCGGGCTTTTGAATACTTTGGTGGAGTGCCCTGGCGGATCAGTTACGACAACGCCAAAACCCTCGTGACGAAAATTATCGGGGTGCATAAACGGGTGTTGGCACGGAGTTTTCAGCAGTTGGAAAGCCACTATCTCTTTGATCACCACTTTTGCACGATACGCCGTGGAAATGAAAAAGGTGTCGTGGAAGGCGGGGTGAAATATGTCCGGCTAAATTTCATGGTGCCAGTGCCGCAAGTGGGAACCCTAGAAGAACTAAACGAACAATTGAAAGTGAAATGCCGCGAGGATCTCGAACGAAAATTGCGCGGCAAGTTCCTCCCCAAAAAACAGCTTCTTGACGAGGATAAGGCCAAATTCCGGCCTTTGCCGGCCACATCTTTTGACGCCTGTCTGAAGCAGTCCACAACGGCAACGTCCTCGTCCCTGGTGCGTTTCGACACCAACGACTATTCTGTGCCTTCGGAGTGGGCACACCATCCTGTAGTGGTGAAGGGATACATCGACCGGGTGGATGTTTTCTACAGGGACAAACGTATTGCGAAGCATGATCGCCTTTGGTGCAAGGAAGGCATATCCTTCAATCCAGTGCATTATTTGGCGATCTTGGAGGGAAAACCGGGAGCATTTGATCATGCCAGACCCCTGGAAGACTGGAATCTTCCGGAAAGTTTCACCCTTCTGCACCGCCGTATGAAATCCAAGGAAAAGCTCCACGGCGAGGGAACACGGGAATTCATCAAGACGATGAGGCTTTTGGAAAAACATTCCATGGGCAGGCTCCACCGGGCAGTGAAGAAGGCCGTGGGGATGGAGATCTATACCCGAGACGCTGTCGCTCAACTTCTCTACTCCAGGGAAGATTTCAGGCTAACCACCTTCAGCCTTGCCGGTCGTGAGCACTTGCGTCATGTTCAGGTGGCCCGGACGGATCTTTCGGCCTACCGCGAACTGATGCCCGTGGGAGGTGAAGCATGAGCGAATCAAAAAAGACCCTCTTACTGGAACATCATCTCAAAAAACTCAAACTGCCCACGATGCAGCGCGAGTACGACAAGATGGCCCAGCTCTGCCGCACTGAGCGCAGCGACTATCCCCAGTACCTTCTCAAGCTGGCCGAGTTAGAGCTTCTGGATCGGGAGCGCCGGGCCAAGGAGAGGCGCATCCGGGATGCCGGTTTTCCCGTGCTCAAGACTTTGGACACATTTGATTTCAAGGCCCAGCCCTCGATCAACCAGGAATTAATCCGGGAACTCATGCGGGGCGAGTACATGGACAAAAAAGAAAACATCCTGCTGATCGGCAACTCCGGAACGGGTAAAACCCATCTGGCCTCGGCCCTAGCCTTCCAGGCCTGTTGCCAGGGCCGAGCGGTAAAGTTCTTCTCCGTCACCGGCCTAGTGACGGAGCTTCTGGAGCGCCGGGAGGAGAAACAATTGGCCAAGTTCCACCGTCAGCTAGCCAGGCTCCATCTGATCGTCCTGGATGAACTGGGTTACGTGCCTTTCACCAAGGCGGGGGCCGAGTTGCTCTTCGAGGTTGTCAGCAAGGCCTACGAGCGGACCAGCCTGCTGGTAACGACCAACCTGCCCTTCGAAAACTGGGTGGAAATCATGGGTTCTGAGAGGATGACGGGGGCTCTTATTGACCGTTTGACCCATCGGGTGCATATTCTGGAGGCCAACGGCCAAAGTTATAGATTAACAGAATCGAAAAAACGGCTAAGGCACAAAGACAAGAAGGAAGGGTAAAGACTAAAGACAAACCAACGACCATGAACCGTAAGGCTCGTGGAAGGCGGGGGGTGTCACACTTTTGGACCGCCCACCGTCACACTTTTCAACCGGCGGGGACAAAAGACAATGAACCAAATTTTTAAAGACGGACAGGAAGCGGGGCGTGAGGCAAATACATGGCCTTTTATCGAAACCATAAAAATTGGGGGTAATCAAGCCATAAACGCAGCTATTAACCTTCCTACGAGCGGGAATTTTTTCAAGGTTACCGCCGCATCCGGGGTTATCACCGCATCGATAAACGGAAACCCATCAACCATTGCGGTTGTTATCGGACAACTTTACCGGTTTGACGACAATTTCGGGATTCCCGCAACCATCACCTTTTTCTCGACCGTGTTGAATGATACCTTGACCGTAGATGTCGGGAATGGAATTGAAATTCCAGTCATGCCGGGATCAAGTCCAAGTGCCCCGGCTTCAATCGTAGCATCAACGGATGAAACCTATTCTTATTCGTACCCAGGTGGAGGCCCGGCAACCATAGCTACTTTTCTTAATGCGTGTCCAACGATTTTAATATTTTTTTCGAGTCCTGCATCAGGTGCAAATAATATCTTCATTGGTTGTGTGGCATATAATGGTAATAATGTATTTCCGCCTATTTATGATGTGTATGGAAATCAAGTTACAGATTCTCAGGGAAATATAAATCAAAACCAACTATACAAAATTGCGCATCAAGGAAATGGTGAAGGTGTTTTAGTTTTGGATGGCAGCGGCATTCAAAAGATAAACATTGCCTCATCTATAGCCTTGTCTGGGTATGTTCAAGGCTGTCATTTTGCATCAACTTTTTACGCTGCATCACAAAAAACACAACCTGGATGGAGAGCGCAAGTCCCATCTTTTACCCCAGCGGCGGCTACAACCGATTTCCTGACTATAACACCTTATGAAGGAAGCACAACGGCGGGAGATTTGGTGCTTGAAAGGGCGATACTGTATGTTGGTGCTACAACCGCTGTTTTCGCACAAGGTATTGATTTAATCCGGCGATCTACTTTAGACAGCGCTGGAACTTCAACAACCCAAACGGGAAACCCTGCGGACCCATTTAGGGGAACAACCGAAGCGCCAACGATAACCAAATATACCGCCAACCCGACCACTGGGAACGCTAACGATACGATTGACCGGGTATATGCCAATATACCGGTCGTCTCAACCGGCGGAAAAGCGATTTATACATTTGATTATCGCCTAAACAGGGAAAAGCCGAAGATCCCGTATTACTCTTCGGGAACTTGGCAATTTGCATTTAATTTAGTTGGCGCTCCGTCCCTCGCAGGTGCAACAATTGAGGCGATTCTTGAGACGACCGTCGAATAATACTCAATCTTTTCGGAATATATATCCGAAATAAGGCATGGGGAAGAAGTCGGATTTATAGACTTTTTCCCCATTGCTATTTCTTGAATAAAATGCGCTGGGTTCATTCAAATACTTTTAACATCAGGTTGGTGTCTTTTCAGAAAATAATGAAAGATGTGTTTAGCGTCCGCATTTACAAGCCCAATCAGTTAACACAAGTTGTTTTAATGGGCCGGTTCCTGACCGGTCATGGATTGGGATTGGGCCGCCAGCTCATCCAACTTTTGGAGGAACTGAGGTGCTGGTTGGTACTTCGAATCCCACTTAGTCGCCTCCAGAATTGTTTTTTTCGCCTCCGAGTAACGCCTTGCAGTCATGAAAATATACCCTAAATTGTAATTCACGAGTCCGTTACTCCCGAACTGGGTTGCTTTTTGGAACGCGGGAATAGCAAGGGTGTATTGCTTGTCCTGATAGTAAATGTTTGCCAGTTTTCCCCAATAATAAAACTCAAGGAAGGGATTACCTTGAAAAGGGGAACTCCGTTCCAAAAGGTACTGGATGTTGCTGTCTAGAGGCTGGGAGAGAGGATGGTTGAAAAGCATGAAATCGGACTCCCGCATGACTTTGTCGGCGCCGTTCCAGTTTTCTAGGATTTTTCGGTTGGAGGGGGTAAGGGGGATGATAGCCTGAAGGCTTGAATCAGAGGGAGTAGTTGCTTTCCACTCTGTAAAAACAGCGTCGGGAAACAGACGGGATAACAGGATCCGGAATCCATCGTCCGTTATGACGCATGCCCAGGAAGCTTTTTCCGAATCAATGGATGGGTTGGCCAGGGGGTTGAAAGAATAAGTCCCTAAAGTTAAGAAAACAGGCATCCATACATCAGTGCAAAAATTAGTACCTGAATTTTGCACCGAGTTTACCGATTCCGTGGCCAGATCGGCCTGAATCGGGACCCGACAGTGGCCATTTTCATCAGAAGTGAACTTATGTGCAAAGAATTTTTTGCACCAAGCCACTTCTAGGCCGCCCTGGGTCTTTCCAATCGTTTTCGATCAAGGTATTTGAGGAAACCCAATAGGCCCGCTGTCCTATCATCATGGATTGAATACCTCACCACATCCCGATGGCCGTGATACTGGATTCGGGCGGCTACAAAGAGCATCTTCAAACGTGCGATCCGAAGGGTATGGTCCGGCATGGTGATCTGTTCCTTCTCCTGTGGCTTCTTTCCCGGTCGCTTTTCTTTTCCACAATGGCCCACCATTAGTTTCATCCACCTCCAGAGGTTGTAAGCCAGCATCACGATCTGGAAAAAAGCATGGTGGCTTTGGAAACTCTTAGAGGGAATTGCTAATAACCCCTCCCGTTGCGCCTCACCAATCAGGTTTTCCACATCCGCGCGCAGGTCGTATTCCTCAACCACCCGATGGGGTGCTCCCAGACAGTTGGTCGCGAAGATTCGGTAGACATATCCTTCCATTTCAGGAAGGCTCAATTGTTTCTCCCGCGCTTTTTCATCCAGCGTCCTCATCGCCACAAACCGGACTGGTTGTTGCCAGCCTATGGGTTGATGGACACATTCGTTGTATTCGTGTTCTCCATGGCGGTACCAACCCTTTTTCGTGAAAGGCGGGTCATGCCGCTTGTTCCCGAAGATGAAAGAAAACCCTTCTTTTTCACAGGCTTTCACGCTTTCCCAGCCGATCATTTCACCGTCACCGCGCACCAGAATCGTCCGGACACAGGACGGCAAGAGTCGCCGGAATTGTCTAATTTGGCGGGCCACTTCCTCAGAACTAAGGGTGGTTCCGCGTCTTTGGGTTCCGCACAAATATTCCCGGGTTTCCTGGAGAAAACACAGAATGGGCCTCAGTCCCTTCTTGCCCCGGTGCTTGGGGTTGTATCCTTTTCGGCTTCCCTCGATATTTCCGTAGACCGTTGCGGTGGTGGTATCGATGTTGATCTCCACCTTCTTGGGGGCATATTTCACCTGTCCCCAAACCTTGGCCCGTAACGCCCCACTCAGATTCAGCAACGATGCCGACTGCCCGATCCCCAGCGACCTCAGGTATCTCCAAAAAGTTGTCACTACCGGCAACAAGGGAACCCGCAGTAAACCGCACAGCATGACCTCACCCCGCAGGTAGGCAAAATGGCCAAGTCTTTGGAACCCGATGAAAAGAAGCATTAGGATGCCGCTTACCATCCGGTAGTGGCCCAAATTCGGAAGGCGTTTAGGTGCGGCATAGTGTTTTTTGAATTCCCGCTCAAAATCAAGAAGGTCGAACATCTTCGCCAATGCCAACAATCCGCCAAAAGCTGTTAGGCGGTCTTCGCAAATACCTACGGGAGTATTGGCCGTAATCTTGGGCGCGATTCTCCCGTTTCGATTGGCTTTTTTCTGGACTTGCGGGTTTGATTTCTGAGGCGTATCTTGACGTTTCACCATCTGGGGGACCCTCTTTTAGGATGAGTTGGCTTCGCAACCCTTATCCTATAATGGTTTCCTAGATGGTTTTTTTATTAGGCGCAAAATTCAGGTAGTATAAATCAGGCCAGGACCGGAAGTTTGATTGATTTTATTTAGACTTTCGCATAGAGCGACCATCGGATTGTTGACGTTGAAGTTCCTGTTGGCGTGTGCCATTGATTTATCCAAAGTTACATAGTCCAGACAGATGGAAAGGATTAAAACGGGGAATATAATGACAAGCTTTACCGGTGCTTTAGGAAGACTCTCAAGAACGACACTCAGGCCCAAGGCCATCATTGCGATGAAAATGGGAAGTAGAGATGCCATGTGGTACCCATTGGTATCGTTGGCCAGAAGGCAGGGAAGGAAAAGGACGGCGGCACTGACAGCCATCCATTTTGCCATGGGATATTGCCGAAGACGCCACCATTCTAAAACCCCCAAGAAAAAAAAGCTCCCGAGGATGGGGTTCAAGAGCCCGCCCCAACCGGAATTGTACGAGAAGAATTTGGGCCAACCCGTCCAGAAAAAATTCGTGAATAGAAAGGCATTTTGCCAGTAATGCCAGCTGAAGGTTTCGTTACCCTTTTTGTTAAACACGAATAGCATTCCGATATACGTCCCAAAATTTTCTTTCAGTGCTGCAATTATCAGGGGCAGGACCGTGAAAAAAGCAACCATCATGCAAATAACTAGATCCTTTTTCCTGCTGGACCAGGAATTGCGGAAATAACCACCCAGGGTGAGAACAACGCAAAGAGCGACAAGAAGCCAAGCGA
Source organism: candidate division FCPU426 bacterium (assembly GCA_963796105.1). Classification (GTDB taxonomy): domain Bacteria; phylum Oederibacteriota; class Muellerivitia; order Muellerivitales; family Muellerivitaceae; genus CAWCKJ01. The sequence continues at coordinate 22,053 of CAWCKJ010000004.1, read as the reverse complement.
AATAAGTGTAAAAACCCAATCCGAGAAAAAACCCCAAGAGTATTGAAAGTCCGATGTGTTTACGATTTGGATCAGCTCTGACGAACTTGGCTAGAATCCAAAAAGTCAGGGCCTGGAAAAATACCATTAGTGGTCCATTGTGTGAAAAACGTCCGATAAATACCGGCCAAAAAGTTAGACCTAATAAAAGAAGACATACATATGAAAAAAACCTTGAGAAAAAAACACGAAAGGCTAGGTAGTAAAAAATAATACTGAGGAAGGAAAAAATGGCTGGAACCAGCCAGAGGACTGGGAAGGAAAAACCCAAGAACTTTATTGCGGCGGATAAAACCCAAAGATTCAGCGCCGGCGTTTGGCTGGCGTAATAAAAAAACGGCCAGGTCCAATGGCTGTTCATGTGAATGGCGTTGTAAGCGCTTATGATTTCGTCCACGATGGGAAAAGCCAGAAAAGTTGACAGTTTGTATAGTCTGGCAACCAGGGCCAACATGAAGGTTAAAATCAATAACCAGGGAGCGGGAGTGTAAATGTCCCGCGAAAAAAGAGGTGGTTCCTCGTGAAATTCTGGAGCCCGGTTTTTTAAGTAGACCCATCCCAATGTTCCGAAACCTAAGACAGCCGCAATTAATTTAATGGGCCAATTCAAGTTTGAATAGGCAAGAAGGGCATTGAGTGCCGCCAGGATCAGGAAGAAGTTGAAAGGATGAGCCGAAAATGAAGGCATTTAAAACCGCCTTATTTCATAAATCATATATTGACGTTGACCCACCATTCTATCTCTTATGAAATTAGAACGAAATTGGAATGAAAAAAAATCTTTCGCTTCACAGAAATACAGGGAACTCAAGATGAAGGATAATCCCAAATAGGTTGAACCTTCTAAACTGAATAAAACTAGGGATATAAAAGACGATCCAATGTTTTATAGCTAACGCCCATCAGTTTCACGATTTGTCCGTTTTGTAATTTTCCATTATCCATCAATTGTTGGAGAAAAATTTTAGAAAACAACTTCCTGGTCTGGAAAAATGGTGTTTTTTGGCAAAAGGCGTTTTCAATCATTAAATCCGAGATGTGGCCAAGATTTGGCCGGAAGTTTTTTTTATGAACCGTTTTATCCAGAAATTCCCTGATCTTTCGTTCAATCACCGATTTATCGTGGCCTAACCAAAGGACGTCCTTGAATCCGGATTTGAACGCTTCTACCGTATTCTGCAATTCCATGGCCGAAAATAAAGCAATCCTTACAGCATCGGGTTGGAAACGGTCAATCTTAGGGAGAAGAAAAATGGCTTCGTTTGGCTGGAATATGAGATGCCAATCCAATAACAAGAGGCCGAAAGCACGGCAGGTCAATTCCCGGACAGCGGATTTGACGTTATCCACGGCCGTGGTTTTGGCGAGTTTGGAACACACATTATCAAGGATCGAGCGCAAACAGGAATCATCCTCAAGAATGAATATACTGGTGATAATGGATTTCATTGGAAGCTTCTTCGCTTTTTCCCATTACCGACGGAGAAAAGCACCACAATAAACTGAAATAAAAAACCCTAATATAATTATATCTCTTAAAACAACTGGGTTTTATACCTTTAGTATCTTGTGAAAATATATTTTTCAAAACAATGTAATCAATTATATCGGCATCGAAAGTGCACAATCCGTGGCTTGCTTTACGTTTTTCTCAGTGAAAGCTCGATATGAACGGAATTCGGCGTTTTGAATCATGCTGTTGTGGCCTGAAAATTAATTCCATCAATGGCTTGGGGTTGAAAATCAAAAGTTGGTTTACCCCGATGGCACCACAGTATTTTTGAATTTTTGTTAAAAATATAAATTGCCTAATTTGTGCCTAACATATTTATAAAAATAAATATATATCAGCGGATGACCAGGATCGGCGGTAAAATACTTATGGCAAAGTGTTTCTAATCGTCCCGGTGAATGTCATCGCCGGGGAAAAACCATATGAATTGTTTCTCCCGGAATCTATTGAGGGTGATGCAATTTTCCACTAAGTTCTCAAGTATCTCTTTTTCATAAATTACTTATCCCGAATTCGGGTATTTCTGTCTTTAAACGGGGAAAATAAGGAAGTAATACGACACTGAAGGGAGTTGTTTTATGGAAAGTTTAACACTTGCAACGCGGGTAATGGCCTCTGAAAGTGACGTGGTAGTTCTGGATGTTGAAGGAACGCTGGACATCAATACGGTTACTGCTTTTGAGGATAAGCTTCAGGAACTCGTGTTAAGTGGGAAGAGCAAGATTGTTATAAGTATGAGGAAACTTACCTATATTTCGAGCTCAGGCATCAGTGTTTTGATGTATTACATAAGTAAAACTCGGAAAAACCACGGGAGTATCATTCTCACTGATGTTTCTCATGAGATTTACAGGATCTTCGAGCTTTTGGACATTCAAGGCTTGTTTAAAATCCTGAGTACCAAGCAGGACGCAATAAATAAATTCAATGGAAACAACATTTCCCTCCCGAGAACTCTGAGTCCGGTGTGTTAATAAGGGGGATCCAATGCTTGAAGCAAAGCTTTTCGTTGAAAACAGGGTGTATCCGAGGTTCCTGATGAAGTTACGTGTCGGATACCGGGTGATAACGGAGCAAAAGGAAATAGAGCTTGTTTTTGTACGGCGGAAAAAAGAGCCTGCCCGGACCAAAGACATAAGCCTGGGAGGCATGTACATCCTGGCGAACCACGGATTAAAGGTGGGACATGTACTGCGCCTCTATATTTCACTTCATGACGATTCGAACATCATCGCGCCAATCGCCGAAGTGGTATGGACCAACGGAAAAGGCGGAGGACTTCGTTTTATATCTTTGCGCAAGGAAGAAAAAGATTTATTGAGGGGATATCTGGAATCATTAAGCTAGGGTTTCAAAATCTTTTTTCGCAATTTATAAGAATTTCATTTTTCTTTCGCTCAACAACCTTTACGGACTTGCCATGATCTTAGTTGTAAAAAGCCATGTTTAGAGTTCCTTGTGCACCACTATAGTTAGGGGACTGATAATAATGATTTTTAAACCGATATCCCATGCATCTCAATAAAACCGATTACGAGCGGATCGCTCTTTTCATGAACGATTACTTGAGTATTAAAGCGCTTGAAAAGATTCCTTTTCCCGAAATACTCCATTGCGATTACTACGACCTGGACGATGACGGAAAAAAAGCGTGGCATGAATTCGCCTTTAACGCGATTTTCCTTAGCGCAAATCTCGAAACGGAGGGTCTTTTAGGCCGGGAATTGAAACTTGTAGAGCTAAATCTTATCAGCCGGAGGATTGTCAATTTTTTGAAAAGAATTGGCATTGATTACAACAAGGATAACGTATGAAACCTGAGGCAAGCATGTCTTATTAGTCCTTTTGTTGATCAAAATGTAATATACGAACGGTTGTTCAAACTTTAAAACTGTTGAATAAAGGAGATCGCATCATGGTAAAAGAAATAAGGAAGCCTCCGCAAAAGCCAACTCTGGAAACAGTCCAGGAAGAAATTCGAATCATCGCGGAGGAAATTTTTAAAAAGAGGGTCGCTTCAAAAAAGCCGGGAGACGCGCTTTCAGACTGGTTGCAGGCCGAAAAAGAAGTAAAGAAAAAGTACGGGCTGTAAGGTATTCCTTTAAACAAGGCTTAATGCAAGCGGAACTTAGCGGAAAAAGGTTTATAACGAAAAACCAAAATTGACTTGATCCGATAAACCGTTTAACTAAAACCGCAATAATTCCGTCCCGTGCACAAAAAATAGAAAAATTTATTTGATCTTTGCTTTGATAACATCGTTAAACGGATTTTGAAACCAATTAATTCATTTTTAAGAATTCCGCCTAAATAATATTCTTAACACGTATTGTGTGTACCGTTAATCTTTTTCAACTGATTTATTGTTTTTCTTTATTCAATTTTTATGTTATTAAAAAGTCATCATGTTAAAAATGGATGAGTTTATATTTGAGAACGCAAATACGGGCAAAAGATTTAAGATTGTGGCCGAAAATTCCGATGAAGCCTTGATACTTTGTTTGCGGGTGAATGGTTGGAAGGAAAACGAGATTCTTTACCTTGGACGCACGTCATTTGTGGAGAGCGCGGATTTTATAAACCAAAGGGACGAGCTTCGTTACATCCCCGGGAGTCATTCTTAAAAAACCACCCCATACCCACCAGAATATCAATCAGAGTCAAATGTCTTTGATATACCTTTCAAAGGCTTCCACCACTTCGGGATCGTATAATTTGCCTGACATTCTGAGTATCTCGTTTACTGCGGCTTTTCTATCCATCTTATTCTTATAATGACGCGTTGATGTCATGGCGTCAAAAGAATCGGCTACGGCGATAATACGTGCTTCGATTGAGATTTTTTTCTTTTTTAACCGGCGTGGGTATCCTGAACCGTTCCACCGCTCATGATGTTCGTGCACTGCCCTACGGATGATGTCCATTCCTGGCAATGCGATATCTTTCAGTATATTTTTTCCAATAGATGGATGTTCCTCAATAGCTCGTTTCTCAACGGCGTTCAATTTTCCCGGTTTAGAAATGATGGCTTCAGGAATGTTGATTTTGCCGATGTCATGCATCATGGCCGCATTAACCAACAACTGAATATCCTTCTCACTCCAACCCAATTCCCTGGCGATGCCCTTGCAAAGTTTCCCGACCTTCATGGAATGGTTTTTAGTGAATGGATCCTTAGCGTCTATCGTGGCTGCAAGGGTTTTTAAGGATTTCAATGGGTGAAGTACCTGTTTCCATGTTTGTTTCGTGAAGGAGAATAATTATAAAAGAGAGCAATCAAAATTCAATGTATTAGGCGTTTGGAAATGAGGTTTTATTTCCATTGGTTCGTAGCTGAACCTGATAGCTCCAAAAATTTGCTTAAATATTCGTCACAATAGTAAAACATGAGAAGAATCATAAAATGAGTAAGACGTTTCTTATTATGATTGAAACGAACTCACTAAGGAAAAACGATTTTAGCACAGACTTTTAAGTGGAGAAGATTTTGCTTACATTCGAATGCATATCATTGAATAATTTAAATACACAAGTGGATTGGTCTTCGTGGAACGATAAAAAGATCGCAAGTCTGCTTCGTTCCTGGCAAGGGGATGCGGAAAGCCATACCGTTTATATTATTGAAAAGGAACGCACGATACTTATCCAGCAGACTTACTGGATCGGGTATCAGTGCTCAGAAACGGAATGGAAATACATCGTTTCAAATTACAAGCCTTCGCCGGAATCATTTTCGCGCTTCAAAAAACAACCCGCACCGATTTTCAAGTAGAGCTTTCCTGAATTTTCTTTTCATCGTTCTTTCAATTCCGGTTAGGAACTCTTCCTTCTGCTGTAAATTCCCTGTAACCGTAACAAAATGCAATCACGGATTTGTGCGGTTAGTGGAACGATAAAAACCCTGAAATCGAGATAACATTGGCCCGTTATTGTGCAGTTTTTGTAAAAATAAATGTGAGGTTTACGGAGTGTAGTTTATTTTGTTTCGTATAACTTTTATCTTTTCAATTACCATTTGGCTGGCTAACCTATTCGTGGTTAAACAGTTACCTTAAAGGTAATTGGCTTACCTTTGGTAGTTTTGGATAGGTTTATACTTTCAAAGGGGTAAAACATGAAAAAGGTATTTTTAATTTTGATATTTTACCAATTTTTAACTTCTTCAAACGCTTTAACATTAGACACAATGGTTCTTGGCCAAAACGTTGGGGAATCTCCGGTTACCGGCCTATCATCCTCGGTATCAACTGCAACGGCTCCAGAAATAGCTGCTTCGGCTCCAGCCACCGTTCCTAAATCAATCGATATTCCTGATGACGTACTAAATACTATCTCTTCGTGCGATGAACTTGTAAAAACTATTACGGTCGGGAATAAATCAATTTCAATATTCAATTATTGCGGTTCGACCGGAATTCCAATGGGAATTTACGAAAAATCTGAAACCTTTGGCGATATCCAGCCAATGATATTTTTGCCCTGTTTTGATTTGAGGGGTGCGACTGATTCAACATCAAAGGGCGTTGTGGCAACAATTTTCACGGGTGCGGGTGGAGGGTTAACTTTCCAGGATGTTTCAACGAAAGTTATATGGCCAATCACGACAGATAGTAATGGCAATAAAAAAGCCGGTTCGGGGGTGAAATCGAGTTACATTAATTTCTCGTTCGGTCCCGCAGTAATTTTGAAAGGCACGCTTTCGAGTACTACTAATTCAGTGCCTGTTGAAGTGGGCTTAAGTCTTGGATTTGCCGATAACCATTTTATGGTTGTTCCGGGGTATGATACGTCCACAAACCAACTTTTTTTCCTTTTGTCCACTTCTATCTTTTCACCTACGTCTTCTACGCATTAAATTTTATGGTAACAATGTAAGACGAGTCAGGCCTTCACGGTTGTTGCCCAGATTTTAATAACATTTCGTAACAATTGCTTGGGAAGAATCTAACGAGGTATACGATGGACTGCACATATCTTTTAAAATGCCCCTTCTACAGCTGTCGCATGCCGGACACGCCTGAGTTCTTTTCATTAGACCAAGCCCATTACTGCGTGGATGACTTCACGAGCTGCGCGCGTTATCAAGTCAGAAAAACAGTAGGTCCTGAAAAATTACCTGGCGACCTGTATCCACGCCAGAAAGAACGGGCGGATGAAATAATCAAACAGGGTATGTGATTCATGAAAACATTAGACAAAGGCGATCTCTATTATGTACAACTTGAAAATCTCACAAAATATTAAAAATAAATCTAAAAGTAATAACCCAAATCGGCAACGGCACAGGTATTTAAATGGGGCATGAATGATCCAAACCGACCAGCGTAAAAAAAATTAAGTAATTTTTTCTGCTTTTTAGTAATTAGGCTCGGTCAAATCTGTTTATTGTTTAAGAAGAGGTCAGGTTAATGGATCATTTTTTAAAAGGTATTTATATAAAATTGTATCTTTAATAAAAAAGATTTTATAATTATAAAAACTTATCAAAGGAAATTAAATTGAAATTTGGTCAACCGGGAACTAAATGGCCTTTAATGCCATCACATATAATAAATGACGGATATGAATCTACAGAAACCGAAAAACTAAAAGGCTTTGGAATCATACCATTCCGTCAATTACAAGCATTTCAATCTTTGATAAGTATAAATCTTGAGCATCCAACGGCAATCATTGAATTCTTACCAGACGGGTCAACAGTTAAAATCGATTCTCCAATTTTACATTACAATATTCGTTCCGCCTGTGAGATATTCCGTATGAAAACTGATAAAAAACTATGTGATGAATGTGACAGTTTTCATGCAAATATATTTTTTAGAAAAAAACTATATGACTTGAAAAAAGACGACATTATTATTCAATGGAGAAAAAGCCCCGAGTTTAATAAATTTTATGAATTTAAAGATGGCCGTTATAGATGCATGAATCAAATTGTGAGTAATATTACTGACCGTGCTTTCCCATATTTTGAGTATGACTGTCCTTTACTTGGTTACCGGGAATTAATATTTCCAATTGTTATTAATTTTTCCGTAATAGCAGTTTTATTTATTGGACAAATATTACTTGAAGAAAATGAGGATCTTATCATTGAAAGAATGGGATCATTATCTAAACGCTTTCCTAAATATTATTTAAATTCTAAGCAAACTGCTTTAACAAAATTAAAAAAATTAATAAGAAAAAAACCGTTATCCTCAGAGGATGAAATCATAGAGGACCATAAAAAATGGATTAAGAATAATCCGGATCTCATATATTCTTCAAGTGATTATCAAAAATTCATTTTAAATGCTTATGGTGAAGTTCAAGAATTTGTTTCTTTTTTAAAAGAAAGTTTGGATAAACAACGTTCTGTAACTTTACAGCAAAACATAACAACACAAACAAACGAATTACATAATTCCCTGTTGCCTATAAAAGACACTGATTTAACATTAAAAATATTATGGGGGGTTGTTAGTACTTGCCTTGTAAATATATTAAATGACTTTTCTTTAAGGTATTTAATTGTTCTTGGAGTTGAAAGTATTCAAAAGGCTGAAGATATTTCTGTTGTTGCATCCGCAGGAGAGGGAATTGAAAAAATATATCTTTCTTCATTGAGAGCGGTTTTTGAAAAAATTCCAAAAGAAAATAATATTTTAAATAATAAAGATTTAAAAATTGTTCGAGAGATATTAAAAGGATTTAATGTTTCAATACTTGGGAAATTTAATATGTTGGTCCTATCATTTCAAAAAAATCCACTGAGCACAATAATTGTGTTAGTTGGTCATTATGATAATGAATTCGTTTGGGTAAGAACGTTAAATGCAGCTCTAAATTCCTTTTTTACTCACGTTTCATCACAAATATCTTCGATCTGTGTTTATGAAGAGAAACAAAAAAATTATATTCAATTGCGTTATCTTAGTCATGAAGCCGGACAACAAATTGCAGGTATAGATTCCCTGATTGTTAAAGAAATAAAAAACGGGGAAAACATTCCACCTTTTTGGGCTGTCAAATATTATGGAGATATTGAAAAATCATTCAAAAATATAATGGATGGCAATACGGTATCTTTCTTATCACAGGTATTATTAATAGCAATGTTTAGTGTTGGCGGATATTTGTTAAATAGAATTCTTGAAAATATCAAAACGGCAGAAAAGGTAATTACTAAAGGGCTAGAAAATTTTAAGATCGTTAAATTACTTGAGGAAGGAAATATTTATTCTCATATTATTTGGAATAGCTATGTGGATATCTTGAATTTATTATTACCTGAATTTTGCGCCTAATAAAAAAACCATCTAGGAAACCATTATAGGATAAGGGTTGCGAAGCCAACTCATCCTAAAAGAGGGTCCCCCAGATGGTGAAACGTCAAGATACGCCTCAGAAATCAAACCCGCAAGTCCAGAAAAAAGCCAATCGAAACGGGAGAATCGCGCCCAAGATTACGGCCAATACTCCCGTAGGTATTTGCGAAGACCGCCTAACAGCTTTTGGCGGATTGTTGGCATTGGCGAAGATGTTCGACCTTCTTGATTTTGAGCGGGAATTCAAAAAACACTATGCCGCACCTAAACGCCTTCCGAATTTGGGCCACTACCGGATGGTAAGCGGCATCCTAATGCTTCTTTTCATCGGGTTCCAAAGACTTGGCCATTTTGCCTACCTGCGGGGTGAGGTCATGCTGTGCGGTTTACTGCGGGTTCCCTTGTTGCCGGTAGTGACAACTTTTTGGAGATACCTGAGGTCGCTGGGGATCGGGCAGTCGGCATCGTTGCTGAATCTGAGTGGGGCGTTACGGGCCAAGGTTTGGGGACAGGTGAAATATGCCCCCAAGAAGGTGGAGATCAACATCGATACCACCACCGCAACGGTCTACGGAAATATCGAGGGAAGCCGAAAAGGATACAACCCCAAGCACCGGGGCAAGAAGGGACTGAGGCCCATTCTGTGTTTTCTCCAGGAAACCCGGGAATATTTGTGCGGAACCCAAAGACGCGGAACCACCCTTAGTTCTGAGGAAGTGGCCCGCCAAATTAGACAATTCCGGCGACTCTTGCCGTCCTGTGTCCGGACGATTCTGGTGCGCGGTGACGGTGAAATGATCGGCTGGGAAAGCGTGAAAGCCTGTGAAAAAGAAGGGTTTTCTTTCATCTTCGGGAACAAGCGGCATGACCCGCCTTTCACGAAAAAGGGTTGGTACCGCCATGGAGAACACGAATACAACGAATGTGTCCATCAACCCATAGGCTGGCAACAACCAGTCCGGTTTGTGGCGATGAGGACGCTGGATGAAAAAGCGCGGGAGAAACAATTGAGCCTTCCTGAAATGGAAGGATATGTCTACCGAATCTTCGCGACCAACTGTCTGGGAGCACCCCATCGGGTGGTTGAGGAATACGACCTGCGCGCGGATGTGGAAAACCTGATTGGTGAGGCGCAACGGGAGGGGTTATTAGCAATTCCCTCTAAGAGTTTCCAAAGCCACCATGCTTTTTTCCAGATCGTGATGCTGGCTTACAACCTCTGGAGGTGGATGAAACTAATGGTGGGCCATTGTGGAAAAGAAAAGCGACCGGGAAAGAAGCCACAGGAGAAGGAACAGATCACCATGCCGGACCATACCCTTCGGATCGCACGTTTGAAGATGCTCTTTGTAGCCGCCCGAATCCAGTATCACGGCCATCGGGATGTGGTGAGGTATTCAATCCATGATGATAGGACAGCGGGCCTATTGGGTTTCCTCAAATACCTTGATCGAAAACGATTGGAAAGACCCAGGGCGGCCTAGAAGTGGCTTGGTGCAAAAAATTCTTTGCACATAAGTTCACTTCTGATGAAAATGGCCACTGTCGGGTCCCGATTCAGGCCGATCTGGCCACGGAATCGGTAAACTCGGTGCAAAATTCAGGTATTAATATATTCAATGCTGAATAACGATAATGAAAAAGAACAAATAATAACTAGAATTACAAATAAATTTGCAATAATCGACAGAAAATTATTGGACTTTGATGAACATAATTTAGGTATTGAGGAAAATTTCTATAATTTTATTATTAAACAATCCGCAATCGATGCTCATGAAAAATTGAAAAAACAAAATAACGAAAAGAATCAAAAAGAATTTAATGTTTTAATCAACCTAAGCACTAAGTGTTTGCATATATTAAATTATAATGATTTCTCTAAAAGATATAAAATCCTAATGGAAACTATGACAATAGTATAATTAAGTTGGTCTGTTTGTTTCTTTACTTTCCCTTCATTAAATTTTCGAAGATTTTTCTGGAATTTTTAGTTGTTATATATGTGACATTTGGGTATTGGCCAATTCCTTCTTCTCGCTCTGGAGCCTGAATAGCAAATATATAGAAATGAGAATCGGTAAACTTCATTATATTTTTCTTTAATCTTGTCCAACATTCGTTTTGGTCAGAATCTTCTGGGTGAACAAAAACTAATTTTTCTAAGCTTTCCAGGGGATATTTGCAAATACAATCACTTGTATTGACTTTATTCCCAATGTCTTTTAATTCGCAAAACATGTATGAAGCAAAATTATTCAAACCTTCAATGTAAAATCCGATTTCCATACAAAACAGAAGAATAACCTGCTTAATAATTTAACTGAATTATCAGGTCGAGATGAAAAAGTTGGACTAATATTTAAAGCCATGAAGGATCTTTGTTTCTGATGTTTTTCCGTCTGATATTCTTAACTTGATCATCAGCAACGGGAACCATAGAAATCAATAATAACAACAACTATATAAACTTTTCTTTTGTTACTACTAAATAGTGGTTTATAAATCATCCTATTCCAAATCTTCCATCATCTTTCCCCCGGTAGCATCAACACCCCATTCTCCAAATAAAATTTCCAAATTCCTTCAGGAAAATCCGTAAAGGGAATGTCCTGTGTCACCAGCGCTTCCAGGCCTGAATCTTCCTGCATCGTTAGCCTTGCCTGTGTATCCTTAACAGAAAGCAACCACAACTGAAATGGTTCATCACGCCCATAACTGAATATAGCGTCGATAAGCCAATGCGCTCCTGCTGTATCGGCAACGATTTTAACTCCGTCAGTGTAATGGCCTCTTTTGCTCCAATGCTTGTACCAATTCTCAGTGCCAATTGAATTCGAATATATTTTACTGATTTCATACGTTTTATTCATAGTGCGCCTCATTGACTTTTTGTGTGAGGGAACGTCGTTTTCTTTTGGGATTTGTAGAGCTGGGTAATAACGGCACAACATTGGACTGAGGAAGTTGTGGTTCTGCGGCAAGTGAGGGACGAATGTCTTCCATTAACACATCAACCAGTTCATACCAATTCACCGTTTCATAAGCGCTTGTCAGCAGGGTTTTCGCTAGAGGTTCCAGAGTCCATTTTTCTTCAACTTTGTTGATGTAATGGTCCTTCATTTCCTCTGCCAAACTCATCCGAGCCGCTTCATACGGCGTCATGTTTCCGCCATAAGTCCGGTACACGCTTTCATTCAGGAGGTTTTTTGCTTTCGTGCTCCACTTCGTAAGGATTGACTCTTCATCGCAAAAGTGCCGGTACGTCACGTACGATTCATAGTTTGTCCAACCTTCGTAACCGGCTTTTTCCTTGTAAAATCCAAACAACATTTGCTGTTCCGTGCCAATCTTCCTGCAAAATTCCTCCAAATCCCTTACGTTCAACGTCACTTCCCTGTTTTCAAGCTCCATGCATCATCGTTCTCCGTCTAACCCCTTACGCATGATTTTTTAGCAACACGTCAGCTATCTCCTCCCAATTCACGGCAGAATACGCGCTGCTCAAAAGAGCCTTCGCGTTCAAATCCATGTCTCCATACTGTTCCGTCTGCTGAATGAAATACGTCTTGAGCTGGTTCGTGAGGCTGATACTGGCTTTTCGATACGGTTTCAGGTGCGTCCTGTTGTATTTTTCAAGGAGATGCGTTGCGTACCTTCTAAAGTCCCGGTGCAGGTTTTCGTCTTTTGCAATGCACCAATGTGTGTGCCAGGTTTCGTAGTTGGTGAATTCTTTATGACCGGCGTTCCGCTTGTAGTATTCCAATATCTCCTGCCGGCATTGTCCCTTTAACGAGCAGAGCTCTTCCAGTTCGCTTACCGTCATGGTTACTTGTTTTAATCCGCTGTCCATGTCACTCCGTCCATATCTCTTACTCAACCAGCCATGCGGCAATCTCCTTCCAGTTCACTTTTGCGATGTCGTTTTCAAGCAACGTTTGGGAGTAAAAATCGCGGTTCCTAAAGTTGGAGAAATTTCTCTTGAAACTGTCGGAAAGATAATCCGCGAGGAACCCGATGTTTTCGCCGTAAGGGGAAGTATCGAGCATTTTCTTGTTCGTTACTTTCAAATTATTTTTCAAGAAAAGGTACGTCTTGTATGTCTCGAAATTAGTAAAACCGCTGTAGCCAGCCTGTTCTTTCAACGTATTGATGATTGCATCGAGTCCTTGCGTATCACTACGTCGAATTTCTTCTATTTGTGAAACTTTGAGGGTTATTTCGCGCTCGTCAACGTTCATTTTGTTTCTCCGTCTACGCCTCTTTGGAGATCAGGAAGGAATGTAACAGGAACTGCAAATTTCTTTTTCAGAACGTCTTTGTTTGTTGCGATGATACGAATGTCAGAATACCCGGCGTCTTGCGCGGCTTTGATATTGGATTCAATGTCTGATTTTCCCGTCTCGACCAGGACAGCTGTTTCTTGATTTCCTTTTTTTGCAACAACGTCAATGGATTTGCCCTGCGGAGTTTTCACTTCAGTCAAAACGGAATAGCCCTGTTTCTCGTAATACTTCTTTACGCACCACGCGCCGAAGCGGTGCTCGATGCCACCTTCATGCGCAGGAAGTTTTACCAGTAACCCTTTTTTTGAAAGGTAGGCAATCCCCTTGTCGGTAAGCTCAAAAAGCATGATGGAATTTTGGTGAATGTTTACCGTGACGGGTTCAATAAACCCTTTTTTTACCAATCTTTCTTTTGTGTCGCTTCCTTCCCGACCACTTACACCAATGTACCTGTATCTGGTTTTCGTGCTCATAAATGGATGCTCTAAAACACTTACTAGAAAATCATGGTCTGTTTTGTCGTTCCAGCCGGGTTCCGGACTTCCTGAAGGCGTTCCGGCATCTTTAGTATCAAAACCCTGGAACGCGTTGTTTTTGCCACGCCGGGGCTGGGAAGCATTGGAACGCGACATAAAGAAGGGTTTCATGTGCGCCGCGACCATCTCATCCGTCATAGGTTCTTGCGGGAGCGTGACTTTAGGGATTTGGATGAGGAACGGACTTACGAACCTGTCTTGGATTTTCACAATGGCATTACCACGTGGAAGCATGCCTAAAAACTTCTTTTGCTCAGTATCAAGGAGCATTGCCCCACCAATCGCGTTGACATCAGCCTGGGTCTTAAGATTTAGTGCGATAGTCGTGAACGTATTGCCCAGTGCCGGCAGGCTGAGAAGTGAGGGGTGCTGATCCCCAAGAATGAGGCCTATACCCATTTCCCTGACTTTACGGATTAGGCTGTCGCTGAACGTTTCCTTGCCCGTCATGTCAGACGCTTTTTTCAGGAATAAATGGTGAGCTTCATCCACGAGAAGGATGTACTTTGCCGTTGCATCACGTTCGAAATTTTCAAGTGCGTACTGATATAGCCACCGGAACAAGCATTGGATTATGAACGTCCTATCGTCATCGTTGAAATTATCCATTTCCAAGATAACGCGCTTATCCAAGAGCGTTTCCAAATCAATTGAATCATCTGAATTGAGAACGTCGTTTATTCTTCCGAAACAAAGCGCGTCTAGGGTCCTTTTGGTTGATGCTTGCCAATCCCCTGCCCTTCCTTTTGACGCTTGCTGTTCAACCCAATCTTTGAGGTGGATAAGTTGTGGATATTTGTGTTTCGCATACACTTCCATCAAGCCCATACGGATAAACGAAATCGCGCCTTCGCGCAGAAAATATACACTGCTCATGGCTTCCGCCACAAAGTTTATCCACGTTTCCTTGTCCGTGCCTTTCGGAATCGCTAACGGGTTGAAATGGAAATCAGCGTGTGGCCGTCCGCACGTGAACAATGATAAACCTGCACATGGCCCTCCCAAAAAGGATGGTGTGCAACGGAATTCTTGAGACTCCTATAAGACTCCTGGTGAAATTTTGGATCTCTAGGCCGGGGGTTGGTAAGTTGGAAGTTTTTAAAAGGGTTGAGAAAAAAGCAGAAAAATAAGGATTTTTTCCAGATTTTTTTTAGAGACCATTCCGTTTTTGGAATGGAAAAGTTGATAGACCGGGTAGGCTCAAAATCTATCGACCTCACGGTCATGTCGGTTCAAGTCCGACCTCGGGCACCACTCACGTCAAACGAAGCCAATGTGACCTGATTACATTGGCTTCGTTTTTATATCGGGTGAGTGGTATGCCCAAGACTTCACCATGGGCACTAAGGTTTATCCTAATGGCGGTCCCGCCAGATGATCGAAAGTCATGGGTTCTGTGGTTTGAAGGGGCGAAAGCCGCGGTGGCAAGCCCTTGGAAAGCCTGGAAAGATTCTCCTCGTTCCTCGCCTCAATTTGGGAATCCACTTCCTTGCGCGCCGGGCTGCCCATGCCGGTCGCCGCGGAGGAAGTGAGGGAGTTCGGGCGGATCCTCCTGAAATAGGCGTATTGGTCGAGGTTGGCGACTTTCCCGTTTAAGAGCGCCCGGCCTAAAAGCTCAAAGTCCCCGCTAAAGCGAAGGCCGGTCGCGAAACCACCCAGGCGTTTCAGGAAGTCCCCTGAGATAAGGCTGCTGGCATAGCAAAAAGGGAAGCGCAATCCTTCCCGGGGTGCGGCGTTGAGGTCCAGGGGATAGCGCAGGGCTTGGATGGAATCCTGGAAATAGGTCAGCTCCTGGGTGCCGATCCATTCGGCCCCGGTCCTTTCGGCTTCCCCCAAAAGCTTCTCCAGGCGATCCAGGCTGGACCAGTCGTCCGCGTCCTGGAACAAGTAGGCGTCAAAACCGGCCCGGTCAATCACCGATTGGATCATCCGGTAGGGGCCGACATTTTCAGGGGATTTGAGCAAGGTGACCTGGGGGAATTGCCTCACGATCCCCAGGGGGGAGACGGGCGAGGCGTCGTCCAAGACGGCGATGGCATCCGGCGGGCGGGTTTGCCGCGTGAGGGAATCCAGGCATTGGCCCAGCCAATCCAGGCAGTCGAAGTGGGGCACTAGGGCCAGGACCCTGGATTGGGCCGCCAGCCTCGCCGGGTTTTCGGCGGTTGTCAGGGGGGAAGAGGAAGAGCCCGCCGGCGCCGCCAGGTAAGAAAGGGCGGGCTCGGTTTGGGGGATGATGTTTTCCAGATCGCGCAAGGTGAGGCTTCTTGGACCGGCGAAAGGCTGTCGTAGAAGGGCAGGCGTAGAAATCCAGCCAAAGGCCATGTAGACCAGCCGGGCCCATTCAGTGTCCGGCAGGGAAACGGGCGGCACCCAGGGCTGGATGAAGCAGGCAGGAAGACCCGGTTTTTCCAAGCCCTCCATAGGCGGAGGGCAATAAGGGGCGTTGGCCGGCAAATAGGCAAGGAAAGGCGTGTGAATGTTCGCCGGAAGGTCTTGGGCGAGGCTATTGACCTCTAAAACCCGCACCCGGTTGAGGATGATGGAGAGCTTGGACAGCGTTTGGGCCTTTAGCAAGGGTGGGCAAGCCACCAGTATTTTCGAAGGCGCGGGCTTGTTGTCGTAGAAAGCCTGGGCGATTTTCGAAGCCAGGAAGTCCAGGTTTTCCCCGGCCTCGAAAACAATCGTGACCTTTGATAATGAATCTTCGGGGGTCATCATCGGTCCTAATGGGCAGAGGCCGTTTTTATTTCCAAGTCCGGGCGCAGGTCGTAAAGCTGCAGGTTGGCCAGGCCCCCCCGGCGGCCCCCGAAGGCCCCCGCCTGGGTTTGGGGCGCGGCCAGGGCCGGGGGCAGGTCGGGTTTCCAAAGGGCCGAGTCCACTGGTTTCCCGTGTTCCCTCACCCATTTAGCGATGTCGGCCTGGTAGCCCCCGCGCCCGAAACCGCCGCCCAAACCGCGCCCGTTTCCGGCACCGGCCCGCGCGGGGTTTGGGTTGGGGGCATTCAGGAGCATATAGCGGAACCGTCCCTCCTGGACCAGCTGGGCGAATTCGTTGGCGGTGAGGATGGGGTCCGCTCCCATAAAGCCGCCGATGGCCACCGCGGGCTCGCCGCTTTGGATGATGAGGGGCGCCACCAACTGGCTGTTCTGCGCTACGACCAGGTAGGACTCGCCCTGCCGGTGGGCCCTAAGGAAGGCCAGGGGTTTGGTGAGGTTCAGGTTTTGCCCAAGGCCCTGGAACATTCCTCCGCCGGTCCTTCCAACCAAATCCGGGTTTGCTTCCACCGATTGGCCCGAACCCAGGATGGGCGTCAGGCACCAAAAGGCGGGACAGAGCAGCAAGGCGCAAAACCCCAGCCCCCCGAGGCTTTTTAGCCAGGGGCTCGCCGGGGCCCGGAGACCCAGGATGAAAAGCCCCGTACCGGATAAGGCCACGCCCAAAAGAAGGATGGGCAACAACTGGGCGCGCCAGTCCGGGTATTGGTTGACGATGAAGGTTTGCCAGGCGGCGGTCAGCAGAAGGCCCAGGGGTAGAAAAAGCCGCTTGCCCTCCTCGAAGTCCAGCCACAGGGCCCGAAACCCGATGCCCGTGAGCGAGGCTATCGCGGGCACCAAAAGAACCAGGTAATAGGGGTGCATGGCCCCTTTCATAAAGCTGAACACGGCGGCGTAGGTAAAGAACCAGACCAGCCAAAAGAGCAGGGTTTGATGTTCGGGCGAAAGGGGCCAGGCCCGGGGGCTGCGCCTGGCGGCGGCCCAGCAACCCAGCAAGGCCATGGGGAGAAACCATCCCACCTGGCCCGCCAGGTTTTTATCCGCCAGCCTAAAGGGGCCCGGGGTGCCGTTATCCATGAAACCGCCGCCCCTGCGGCGCCCTTGACCCTGTGTGGCGGGGCCAGCCCCGGAGGAGGCCGGACCCGCCATTGGGCCCGCAGACGCCGGCCCCTGAGCTTCTTGGGCAGGACCGGGTCGCGAAGTTGAGTCGGGGGCGGCGTTGGCCGCCGGGTTGCGGGGAAAGCCGGGGCGGTTGGGAAAGCCCCTGCGGCCCCGGGCCATCAGGCGTTGGAAGCCGTTCCAACCCAAGGAAAGGCTGACCATGGAATTATCCTGGGTGCTTCCCACATAGGGCCGCTGTTCCGGGGGCGTCAGGTCCACCGTCATTGGCCAGGAAAGGGCCACCAACAAGAGAATTAGGGTGCCGATCAAAAGGGTCCAGAGGCGCTTGAACCAGTGAAAGGGAGCCCCGGCCAGGTAGGTCAGGCAAAAGGCCGGCAGGGCCACGAAGGCCGCCATCATCTTGGTGTTGAAGCCCACGCCCACCAGGATGAGGGCAAGGTAGAGGTAGAGGCGGCTTCCAGTCCTCGCCGCGAAGAGCAGGGCCCAGGCCGCCAGGAGCAAGACAGCGACCAGGCAGGCATCGGTATTGTTGTAACGGTCCACCGCCACACTGATAGGGGAGAGGGCCAGGACCAGGGCCGAGGCCAGGGCGGCCCAGGGGCCGAATCGGAGACGGACCAGGTGATACACCAAAACGACCGCGCCCAGGCCTTCCAGGACTTGAGGAAGAATCAGGCTGAAACCCCGGTAGCCCAAGAGCTTCGCGAAGGCTGTTTGTATCCAAAGGGAAAGGGGCGGCTTATCCACGGTGACGAAACCCGCGGGATCAAAGGAAACGAAGAAGAAATTATGCCAATTCTCCAGCATGCTACGGACGGCGGCGGCGTAATAAGGGTTGCCCGTGCCGTTTTGGTCGATCCGAAAGAGGCGCAGGAGGGCCCCCAGCAAAAGAAGGGCGCCAAGGAGGGCCCATTCCAGGGTGCGGGAAGGGCCTGAGGGTTCGGCGTTTTGCGGAGTAGCAGGGTTCGGGACGGGGCTGGGGGGCATGCATTCTAGACGTTCATTGCTTCCCCCAAGTGTCAGTTTTGGGTTTTTGGCGGTGTATCGGTTTCCTGCACATGGCCCTCCCAAAAAGGATGGTGTGCAACCACTTTGGCAAGCGACCGGGTTGAAGCCAGGGGGAAAGCCGTCAGGATGAAGGGTTGGAAGGTGGAGGAAGTTGTTTTGGCGGGTGAAAGAGAAATTCCCGAAGGGGTGGTTTTGGGGCAGGGGGGACAATCACAAGGGACGATAAAAATCGTTCAAAAAAAGGCCCTTTATATCGAAGGGCTTTTTAAGCGTGAATCTTGAAAAAAGAACACAAAAAGATTACACTTGAGGCATCAAATGATTAAGATCAGATGGACGGTTGAAGCCGCCAAGAACTACAAGTTGATTAAAGATGAGAACTCGGACCTCCGGGCGTTGATTGAACAAAGGCTTGAAGCCTTGGCCGATTGGCCCCCGAAGAAGTGGTTTGACTTGAGGGAGAAGGATGGGGTTATTCGGTTCCAGACCGAGAACGACCAGTTTGTTGTTTTGACGGGGAAGTATGAGGAAACGGAAAAAGCGGTTTGGATTTACCGTTTTGAATTGCGAACGAAGAGGGGGAAGTAACCATGTCAACCACATACACTTACAGGCCCAAAATGTTCAAAGTTGACGAGCTTGTGGGCTTGGCCAAGAAAAGGCACACTAATTTGAATCGGTTTATTGAGGAGGCTTTAAGGGAGAAGATTGCCCGGGAGAAGGGCGGAAAAGCCCAGGTCTTAGCCGATAAAATCACAAAGGTGGTAGTGGAACACATGGGTTTGAGGCTCACCAAACCCGACGCTAAGACAGCCGCAAAAATTGACCGGGCCGTTGAACACGCCAAAAAAACGGGGCAGTGGGTATCGGATGAGGAATTAAGGCCCCACGCCTATAAGAAGTAATAGCGGTCCTCCCGGTGTACCGGAGGTTTCAGGCCCCCCGGCCGAAAGGCGGGGGGCCTTTTGCTTTTGGGAGCAAATGTCACGCCAGCTAACCCCGCTGGCATGACACCGGCCCTTTTTCTCGGCCCGGCTTTCGCCGACCCTCGCTTACTTCATTTTCAGAATGATTATAGTTACGAGCAAAAACCAATAGGGAAGGTTCCCCATAAAGTAGAAGTTAAAATGATTCTCCATAACAAACACCCTTTCCAGCATAAACACTTTGCTACATTAGGCAAAAATTCGGCCTTTTTATTTTTTTCAGGGGTGTAAATACCTCCCTCTTGGATCATAACAACATTTATTTTCATTTTCGGGGTGCCCTGGCACCCTCGCTTGGCCTTTGGCCTCGCATTGATTTCTCGTCCCTTTGGGACTCGCTTGAGGGGGGCTGGTGTTTCACACCTAGCCCTTTAGCTTTTTCCTTCTTCCCAAAGTAAACAACACAGCCCTTTGGGCGTGTGGGCTTTTTCTATGAACAAATTTAGGAATTTTCTCCCCGCTTTTAAGTAAAAAGCCCCCGTCTTGCGACGGAGGCTTTTCTTATATCAGGTTTTTTTCCGCGGTTTTCCGCCATTTCTATTCTCGGGGGTTTGAAAAGACTCCCGACCGTAGCTCGGGCGGCGGGCTCGTTCGAGCCGTCCCCCGGACCCCCCAGGGGAAGGGATGAAAAGCCCCTTCCCATTTCCCATCCCTAGCCAAGGGGAGAACCCCCTGGCAACCCCAACGATGACCATTCCAGGGAACTTTCCCGTGAGTCAAAGCGGCTAAAGCCGCCCTTCCTTCCGGTGGGGAAGCTCTCCTGGCCGTCGAGCAAGACACTCCCCACCTCCCCCCAGGGTTTCGCTGACGGGCGTCGGCTACGCCTAGCCCTCTCGCGCAAACTTTTCCTTCACGAAAAAGAACTGCTGGCCGGCACTCCGGGCTTGCGCCCTCCGTTTGTCCATAAACCCCTTTGCCCTCGGTGTCCGCCCTCACCGGCCTCGTTCCTCGGCCTATTTGTGAAGGGCGGCCCCCGGAGGGCTGTTCCCGAGAATCAACAAAACGAAGGAGAAGTCGAAATGAAGAAAGCCCCGAAGCAGATGGAAATGACGCTGGATGTGATGTTCAAAATTCCCCCCACGGTTCCCCCGGTTAGTTGGGAGGATTATAAAAGGGGGCCGGTTGTTGCTGGCCCGGAGGATGTTGTGGCTTATTTCAAGCAATACATTGGGGGGAAGAGTAACGAGGCATTCTTGACCATGTACGTTGACCACCGGAACCATGTGTTAGATGTGGTTTTGAACCAAGAAGGAACCGTGGACCACACCGCCGTCTATCCAAGGGAAGTCCTCAAAAAAGCCCTAGAATTGAACGCAACGGGAATAATTTTCAGCCATAACCACCCCGCAGGAAGCCTTGAACCTTCTGAAGGCGACCAGCAATTGACCCGCCAAGTTTGCACCGCCGCCAGGGCCTTGGGAATCACGGTCCATGACCATTTAATCGTGACCCATGAAGGGCATTTTTCCTTCCGCCAAGCAGGGCTTTTAGCCTAAACAAATTGGCCCCATTTTTAAGGGGTCTTTTTGTGTCCGGCAGGGAAGGGTGATCCCTCCCCTGCACCCCATCCCCTTTTTCTTAAGTTTATAAAATGTTAAAAATTGAGAAATTGTCAGATTTTTTAATAAAATACGTAGAACTTTCTATAACCTGAATTTTGCACCGAGTTTACCGATTCCGTGGCCAGATCGGCCTGAATCGGGACCCGACAGTGGCCATTTTCATCAGAAGTGAACTTATGTGCAAAGAATTTTTTGCACCAAGCCACTTCTAGGCCGCCCTGGGTCTTTCCAATCGTTTTCGATCAAGGTATTTGAGGAAACCCAATAGGCCCGCTGTCCTATCATCATGGATTGAATACCTCACCACATCCCGATGGCCGTGATACTGGATTCGGGCGGCTACAAAGAGCATCTTCAAACGTGCGATCCGAAGGGTATGGTCCGGCATGGTGATCTGTTCCTTCTCCTGTGGCTTCTTTCCCGGTCGCTTTTCTTTTCCACAATGGCCCACCATTAGTTTCATCCACCTCCAGAGGTTGTAAGCCAGCATCACGATCTGGAAAAAAGCATGGTGGCTTTGGAAACTCTTAGAGGGAATTGCTAATAACCCCTCCCGTTGCGCCTCACCAATCAGGTTTTCCACATCCGCGCGCAGGTCGTATTCCTCAACCACCCGATGGGGTGCTCCCAGACAGTTGGTCGCGAAGATTCGGTAGACATATCCTTCCATTTCAGGAAGGCTCAATTGTTTCTCCCGCGCTTTTTCATCCAGCGTCCTCATCGCCACAAACCGGACTGGTTGTTGCCAGCCTATGGGTTGATGGACACATTCGTTGTATTCGTGTTCTCCATGGCGGTACCAACCCTTTTTCGTGAAAGGCGGGTCATGCCGCTTGTTTGCGTATTTCGGAGCAAAGCGGCCACCCGTTTCGGACCAATCCGGCCACCCATTCCGGAGCAAAGCGGCCACCTGTTTC
>CAWCKJ010000003.1:0-918340 GCA_963796105.1 candidate division FCPU426 bacterium | reverse complement strand
CAGATCGACCGCTCAAGCGTGGAGAACACGGACGGGACCCACTATTGGGTGAAGGTCATAGGGAAGAACCTTTACAACTCGGACGCCAGGGGGCCTGGTTCCCAGATCGAGTTGCCCTTCCACCTCGTGGTGGTGGTGAAGAAGGAAAACGGGAAATTGATCGTGACGGATTTCCAGAGGTTTTAGCCATATGGAAGAAAACGTATTGCAGATAAACCCGGAGTTGGCCAGGCGGTGCCTTCAATCAGCGCATTTGTGCATGGAGACGAACCGATTCAAGGAAGCCTTGAAGCTCTTTGATGAGGTCATCTCCTGGCACCAACCCCAGAACGTTGAAGCTCACCTGGAAGCGGCCAAAATTTACGCCAGGTACAAGCAACCCCATTCCATTCTCAAAGTGATCAACAGGCTCCACAACTTCTCTCCCAAGACACCTGAAAGCCTCGTATTGCTTGCGCGTGCCCAATACCAAATGGGCCTCAATTCCGATTGCCGTGAAAGTTTAGGGGAGATTTTCGCCATGAAGAGGGATTTTCCCGACGCCGTGGCTTTGGAGGCTGAATTGTGTATCCGCACCGGGAAATATGAGACCGCTGTGGAGAAGTTCGAAACCTTAAGCCTTAGGTACCCCAAGAACTACAACTATTTGACGCTTTTGGCCGTTTCCCATTACGCCTGTAGCCAATTCCACCGCACCATCACCCTTTGCACGACTCTCATGCAGGCAGGAGTTACTGACAACAAAATCACCCGGCTATATGAAATGGCCAAAAAGAAAAGACGGCACGAAGCCTTGGGAAAGCTAAAGAAAGTCAAACCCCTCAAATGGCTTTTCGCCCAAATCTTCGACCCCTTCCTGGAAAAGGAGATGAGGGCCGAATCGGAAACACAGACCACCCAGGAGGATTTGGTACAGGAAACCCTGGTGGACCACCGAACGGGGCTTTTGAACGACCGGGCGGCTGTGCAGCAAATACCCGCCTTGGCTGCCCGTAGAAAAAACCAATTTTTCCTGGCTATGGCTGATATCGACTTTTTCAAATCCTTTAACGATGTCCACTACAACCACCAGGTCGGGAATGCCGTTTTGAAAGCATTGGCGAAAGCGGGCCAGCAAATCTTCACCAAAAACAGGATATGGAGGTATGGCGGTGAGGAGCTTGTTTGGGTGCTGGACGGGACTGAAGAAGAAGCGGTGGAAAAAGCGGAGGAATTCAGGAAGCACTGCGAAGAAAAGGTCGTGACGGAGACGAATGAAATCATCCAGAAAGAGGACATCCGGCACTTTACGGATGGATTTGACCACAAGAAGGACGATCTGTTTCTTATTCACTATCCGGTGACTATTAGCCAAGCCCTCGTGGAATGGGGGGAAGACGGGACCAACCTGGAAGGAATTATTACGGCGGCGGATCACGGCCTATACACCGCCAAGGATAGTGGAAGGAACACAGTGGTTTTCCGGGGAACTCCCAAGAGCGCAGGGCCAAAACCCGTCAAATACACACCAGAACTTCTCGAAATCCTCCACGAGTATTCCACCAAGAAAGGTTCCGCCAATTGGTGGGTTTATTTGGAAACAGCTAATGAGAAGGGGAAAAACGATGCTTTGGAATTTGCCAGGAACACCCTGGCCGACAAGGAGGTGCCAACGAAAAAATAATTTTGCATTGGTCATTAAATTCAAAAGGAGAAGGAGCATGGGTTTAAAAGTCAGGATTACCAGGATGTTTCCATATGACGGGGAACACACGAAGGTTTTTGTCGGAGCAAAGGTCCAAATATCTGGTCGTGTCTTTGGTTACAACGAATTAACGCTTGTGAAGAAGAAAGACGGGGATGGTTTTTTCTTGGGCCTTCCTTCTAGGCCTGGAAGGCAGGAGGGAGAGTACCACGATATTTGCTACATGGACGCAAATACCCGGAAAGACATTGAGAAAGTCGCAATCGCCGAGTACGAGAAGAAAATCAAGGAAAGCGCACAGGTGCCTATAGAGGATAACCAAGGACCGAGGGAGGAAAGGAGAAAAGTGAAAAGGTGACGGGCAGGATAAAAATCAAAGGAGGAAGCAAATGGCTTTAAAGGTCAAGGTTACGAGGATGTACCCCTACGAAGGGGAGAACACGCAGGCGTTTTTCGACGTGAAGGTTGCCATCGCCAGTTATGAGTTCTATTTCAACGACCTGACATTGGTGAAGAAGAAGGATGGGGATGGGTTGTTCGTGGGTTTCCCATCCCGCCCAGGCAAAAAGGATGGGGAGTATTTCCACTTTTGTAACGCCAACAAGAAGGCGAAGGCGGAAATCGAAAAGGCTGCGGTGGACGAATATAAGAAAAAAGCCAAGGAAAAAGAACAAGCTGCTGGGAAGGGCTGAAGATAAAGGTTTTATAAGGAACCCCGCCTTTGGGAGCGCGAAATGGTTAATCAAAGAAAGGAACAACGAAGGAAAGCCGAGCGAAGGCGGGGGCTTGGCATGGAAGGGGAGAAAATATTTACATATCAAGAGGCTGCCCTTTACGCCCACGTTTCAACGAGAACGATCATCCGGTGGGTGAAGATGGGAAAAATTAAGGCGAAGTATATTTTCGGGAGGAACCCGAGGATCAGCATGACGTCCCTTAAGTGGGCCATTGAACATATGCCGACCGTCAAAGAATCTCGCCAAAGAAATCCTGTTTTGTTATCATTGAGGAGTCAGGGAAGCGGGACGAGGGAGGGCAGTGATGCCAATTCTCGTCGAGATTAAGCAGCGTTCGAATAGGGCCAACTGGTATTTTTACTGGGTCGATGGAACGGGGAATTCCCGTTATCTATCGACCCGTTTTCCGGTGGCGGAATACCCCGAACTCAGGGAACTTAAGAAAATCAAGGACCTTGAGAGGAGCCGTACTGAGCTACAGATGCGGCTTAATGAGGGATACGACCCACGGAAAAGGCCGGTTGGAACTGTCCCGTTTAAGGAAGTGCTGGATTGTTACCTGGAGGACCCGGTTTTGAAGATGCGTTCAAAACCGTCCTTTGAAAGGAACATCAAGCAAAAAATCGAGCTTCTACGAAGCGTATTTGGAGACAAGCTGGTTGGAGAAATCACTACCAGCGTCTTGGCCGACTGGTTTAACAGCCGGAACAAATACGCGGAGGATAGGAGTGGGCGGCGGGTAATAGTTAATGGATGGAATCAGCTGGACTACAAGGGGCACATTGACCGGATTTTCAAGTTCGCGATAAAGAAGGGTTTCGCGGACAAAAATCCGATCAGGGCAATCTTGGACCAGAATCCAAACTTTTTCCCAAAGCCGCCAGAGCCTAAAGCAATTACCTTGTCGGAAGAGGAATTCGAAGCCATTTTGGAAGCCCTGGGGGAAATTGAGAAACGCTATAAGCGGTTTCCCACAGTCCGTTTCAGGGTGCCGGCGGAACTCTTCCGGGATGTCTTTCTTTTCAGACTCCATCAAGGGACGAGGGTACAAGAGGCTCTTGATATCCAAATTCGGGATATTTCAAGAAGAGAAGTGCCGACAAAACAAGGAACGGAAGGCAGGTTATTTGTTTTTATCAAACCGGGAAAGACCGGCCATGGGAGGACAATACCAATACTCAAGACTGTCGAAGAAATCGTCTTGAGAAATGCCGCGAAAAAGGGGTCTGATGACTTCCTTTTCTCGGTAATGGGCAGGCGCCTTAAGACTTGCAACATGCGCTCCATTTTTGGTAAAACTATCGCCTTGGCGTCGGTCAAGTTGCCCGGTTTAAAACAGAAAAAACTGCGTTTTTATGATACGCGGCATCTTTGTCTCACCCGGCTGGCCTTGCAGGGGGTGGGAGACAGGCTTTTAGGTAGCTTTGCGGGCCATAGGAGCAGAAAATCGACCGATGTGTACGTTCAGTTTTCGGATGAGCAATTGGTCGAAGTGGCACGGACTGCCGAAGGAATGACCATCGGGGACTGTGCCAAATCTGTGCCACCGGCTTAGGAGCATCCGGAAATCATTGTGCGGGAATAACTCAGCGGTAGAGTGCAACCTTGCCAAGGTTGAAGTCGAGGGTTCGAATCCCTTTTCCCGCTCCATCCTCGTTCCTCCCTCGGGAGGCTATTATTTCGTTATGGTTGTCAGGATTCACCCGGCCGCCCGTGCTTGTTGAGCATGGGCGTTATATTTTTGACCCGGATTAATCTGTCAAGGGGCGGCATACCCAAGTGGTTAAGGGAGCGGTCTGCAAAACCGCGATTCGGCGGTTCAAATCCGCCTGCCGCCTCCATATGTTTGTACCGGCGGTCATGTTTTTATGACGGTTGGAGAGTTGGTTTTCGGGTTGCTCTGTGGGGGCGTATAGCTCAGCTGGTTAGAGTACTTCCTTGACATGGAAGGGGTCACTGGTTCGAGTCCAGTTACGCCCACCATTTTTCGCGAAGCGAAAAGTGTGGTAAAGAACCCTGGACGAGAACCAGGGGAAAGAGTTCGGCGGCGCTTAGCGCCGAGGGTGTAGGGAAGGTCCCTGCGGTTTTAAAGGGTACATAGGGGGTTTTCCCTTTGAGCGCTTTGCTCGAAACGGCGAGTTTTCCAGGTTTTGTAAAAATACTAATATCCCTCCAACTTCCCTTTTCCAAAGGGGAGTGTTTAAGAAAGGAATCTCCCCCTTTGAAAGAGGGGGATAAAGGGGAAGTTAGCGTTTTGAATTTCTTATGTAACGGCTAATACCCCCCTCACCCCCCTTTTTCAAAGGGGGGTATAACTATATAGTGAATTTGTTCTTCTGAAACCCAGGTGTCTTATGTCCGAAAAATACGAACCCAAACATAAAATGGAAGAGTCGCTTTACCGGACGCGCCATTCCCTGGCCCACATCCTGGCTGAGGCGGTCCTTCAGGTGCGCCCCAAGGCCCAAATGGGCTTCGGCCCCCCCATCAGAACCGGTTTTTATTATGACTTTCTCCTGGAATCGCCCCTCACCGAATCCGACCTGCCCGATATCGAGAAACGCATGAGAAAAATCATCCAGGAAAAGCAGTTGTTCATCCGCGAGGACCTTCCCAAGGAGCAGGCCCTGAAGAAGCTCGACGGAATGGGGCAGAAACTCAAGGCGGAGTACGCCCAGGAACTGCTGGAAGCCGGGGAATCCCTCAGTTTCTACACCAGCGGACCTTTCGTGGACATGTGCGAGGGGCCCCATGTGGAGGATAGCTCCAAAATCCCCGTGACCAGCTTCAAGCTGGATTCAATCGCGGGAAGTTACTGGCGGGGGGATTCCTGCAAACCCATGCTGACCCGCATTTACGGCCTGGCTTATCCTACAGAGAAGGAATTAAAGGAATTCATCAAGGAACGGGAACTGGCCTTGAAGCGGGACCACCGGAAATTGGGCCAGGAACTGGAGCTTTTCTCCATCGAGGAGAGGGTGGGGAAGGGCTTGCCTCTTTGGCTTCCCAACGGCACGGTCATCCGCGAGGAACTCGAGAAATTCGCCAAGGAGCTGGAATTCAAGGACGGGTATGTCCGTGTGAGCACCCCCCATATCGCCAACGGCGAGCTGTACAAACTCTCAGGCCACCTCCAGCTCTACAAGGATTCCATGTTTCCGCCCATGCGAAGCGTGGAGAAGGACCCGGACTCTCCCCCTGAGGAGTTCTATCTCAAGCCCATGAACTGCCCCCACCACCACATGATTTACCTGAACCGCCCCCGAAGCTACCGGGAGCTTCCCTTGAGGCTCGCCGAGTACGGGACTGTTTACCGGTTCGAGAAATCGGGCCAACTGGCCGGGCTCCTGAGGGTCCGGGGATTGGCCATGAACGACGCCCATATCTACTGCACCCTGGAGCAAATCCCCTCCGAGATGAAAAAGATAGCCGCCATGCACAAGCTCTATTACGGGAAATTCCGGATGGACAAGATCTGGGTGCGCCTTTCCCTGCACGACAGGGACAAGGAAAAATTCACCGAGAACGAGGAGCTTTGGACGAAAACCGAGGATATGCTCCGGAATGTTTTGAATGAAATGAACGTGGAGTACGAGGAGGTCCTGGGCGAGGCGGCTTTCTACGGGCCCAAGATCGACTACCAGACCGAGAATGTCCTGGGCCGGGAGGAGACGGTTTCCACCATCCAGCTGGACTTCACCATGCCGGAAAGGTTCAGCCTCGAGTACACCGCGCCCGACGGCTCTAAACAGAGACCCTTCATCATCCACCGCGCCCCGCTGGGGACCCACGAGCGCTTCATCTCCTTCCTGATCGAGAGATGGGGAGGGGCGTTCCCGGCTTGGATGGCCCCGGTGCAGGTGAAAGTGGTCCCGGTGGCGGAGGATTTCCTGCCCTACGCCCAGGAACTGGCCGAGAGCCTGAGGAATGAGATGATCCGAGTCGAGGTGGATTCCACCAGCGACTCCTTCTCCAAGAAAGTGCGCAACGCCGTCACCCATAAGAT
Organism: candidate division FCPU426 bacterium; assembly: GCA_963796105.1. GTDB lineage: Bacteria > Oederibacteriota > Muellerivitia > Muellerivitales > Muellerivitaceae > CAWCKJ01. Next base: position 911,913 of record CAWCKJ010000003.1, on the reverse strand, counting down.
CCCCAACATCTGGATCGTCGGCGCGAACGAGGCGAGGGACAGCACCGTGACCTGGCGCAGGTACGCCGCGGAAAAACAGGTCCAGGTCCCGGCCGAAAAGGCCAAGGCCGTCCTCCTGGCCATGGTTAAGGACCGGATTATGGACAATTTCGCCGACGTGGATCTGCCCCTTTAATACCCCCGCAAAATCGTTTGACAAAGAAAACCTCTGAAGTTAGTATTCCTACCTCAAGCAGGGCTCCGTCCCTCACCCTAAGCCTCCGGCGAACGGGTTTGAAAGAAAATCCGCTTTTTCACGGGATCGCTTTTTTCTCTCGACGGGCCCCATCTTGGGTCCGTTTTTTTTTATCCACCTTCGCTGAGAACCCCGGCTGTGGCCGGGGTTGCCCGTCCTCCACAGTGACAGGAATTGCTATGGAGGGTGAAAATGCGGGCTATCTTGTTTCGGCGGATTCCGCAAGTAGAGTGGTGGATAAACCCCCGAAGCCTTGGCGGAGGGGGATCAGCAGGTACCACGGGCTTGCCCGTGGGGCTTCATCCAAAAAACCAGGAGGTACTTCAACATTTCTTCATCAAAGGAATTGAGGATCAACCAGCAAATCCGCGCCAGGCAGGTGCGGTTGGTCGGAGACGCGGGAGAACAACTCGGGATCGTGGAACTGGCCAAGGCCCTGGCCGCCGCCCGGGAGAGAAACCTGGACCTGGTGGAAGTCGCACCGGAAGGCGTGCCTCCTGTCTGCCGCATCCTGAATTACGGCAAGTTCAAGTACGCCCAGAGAAAGAGGGAAAAGGAAGCCCAAAAGAAACAAAAGGTGGTGAAGGTCAAGGAGATCAAGATCCGCCCCAAGATCGACGAGCATGACTACCAGACGAAGCTGAGGATGGCCTGGAACTTTTTCGAGCACGGGGACAAGGTCAAAGTGACCCTGATGTTCCGCGGACGGGAGCTCAGCCACAAGGAACTGGGGAAACAGCTCATGGAGCGGGTGGTGATTGACCTGGACGACATGGCGGAGGTTGACTCGCCCCCCAAGGACGAGGGAATGCAGATCGTGGCCGTGTTCAATCCCAGGCCCGCCAAGCCGGCCCCGAAAGAGGCTGTTGGAAAAAAGACCGTTGAGAAAAAGGAAACTGCGGACAAGCAAACCGGGGACAAGGAAGCTGAAAACAAAGAAATCGAGAAAAAGGACGGGGAAAATGGGTAAGGGTTTCAAGACGAAAAAGAGCATCTTGAAGAGGTTCAAAATCACCGGAACCGGCAAGCTGAAGATCAAGAGGCAAAACAACCGGAGCCATCTCCTGGCCCACAAGTCCTCCAAGCGGAAGAGGCATTTGAAACACCAGAACATGCTGGGGGCGACCCATACGCGCCGAATCAAGAAGATGATCGGGATTTAAGCCCTCGAACTGGAATGGGCGCGTTCAACGGAATTCCGGTTTTGTGAGAGTTTCTAACAGAGTGCTGAAAAAACCAAGTGGAGTGATAAAATGGCAAGAATCAAAAGGGCAGTCGCGAAAAGAAAACGCAAAAAGAAATTTTTCAAGCTCACCAAGGGCTATTGGGGCGCGAAAAGCCGCCAATACAGGACCGTCCGCGAGGCCTCCAAGCGCTCCGGAAACTACGCTTTCCGGGACCGCAAGGCCCGTAAGCGCGAGTTCCGCCGGCTCTGGATCACCCGCATCAACGCCGCGGCCCGCATCCACGGGATGTCCTACAGCCAGTTGATGGATGGGTTGAAAAAAGCCTCGGTGGAATTGGACCGGAAAATGATGGCGGACTTGGCCGTCACGGACCCAAAAGCCTTCGCGCAATTGGTTGAAATGGCGAAAGGCGCGAAAGCCTCCTGATTTTGTTGGAACGACCCGCATCCCTCCCCTGATGGGGGAGGGATGCTTTTTTTTAACCCCTAACGGAAGGCCTTCCCTATGAGGGAAATTCCCGTCGTTCAAAGCGTCTCCAATTCCATGGTGAAGCACGCTTATTCACTCAAAATCCCGAAAAAAATCAAGGAAGCGGAGGATTTTCTCTGCGAAGGGTTCCACCTTGTCCGGGAAGCGATGGAATCGGGATTGAACATCCGGTATCTTTTCGCGACCGTGCAGGCCTACGCTTCGGCCGAAGGCTCCCAAATCCTTGAGGCGGCCCATCGAGGCAAAATCAAATGCTTCGAGATCAACTCCAAAATCGTCTCCTACCTCGCGGACACGGTGACCCCCCAGGGCATCCTGGCCGTGGTCCAAAAACCACGGCTCGAATGGCCGGCCTCGCCTCCGGCGATCACGCTCGCGGCCTACCAGCTCCAGGACGCGGGTAACCTGGGAACCCTGTTCCGTTCGGCGGAGGCTTTCGGGGCGGGGGGAATCCTCCTGACGGAGGGAACTTGCGACCCTTTCAACCCCAAGGTGGTGCGGGCCTCCATGGGGTCCCTTTTCAGGATGCCTTTCATGGAAGGAAAATCCTGGGAAGACCAAATGGCCTGGTTGGAGGAGAAGGGGATCAGGTCCATCGCCTTGACAGGCAAGGCGCAAAAAACGATTTTTGAGCTGGATCTCTCGAAGCCGGCTGTTTTTTGGATCGGATCCGAGGGCTTCGGCTTGCCGGAGGTTTTGGAGAACAGGGCCTGGGAGAGGGCGAAAATTCCCATGACCGGAAAAGCGGAGTCCTTGAACGCGGGAGTGGCGGCCAGTTTGGCCCTTTTTTACGCACAATTTAGGGCCGGTTTCTTGACTCCCCAAGGTACGGGTGATAAACTTTGAAAACTGAACAAAAAGTTGGAAAAAATGAACGAAGAATTCCCACAACCAACCCAAGCCCCGCAGGAAAGCAAACGCAAGGAAGTATCCTGGCATAAATTCGAGGAAACAGGCTCTGTCGAGGACTATCTTTTGTACCTGAGGAATAAAAAAGAAACGGGCTCATCCCATAGCCACTCCCCGAAGGAACGTTAGTTTTTCCTTTTCTTGATGCAATTTTCCCCTGAAAAATAAATAATATGGGCCTCCTTTAAGCTTAATTCTTTTTTGGCCCAGGAATTCGAATGCAAGAACGCTTAACTAAATTAATCCAAGACGCCGAACAGGCCGTTCTTCAAGCATCGGATTTGAAAAGCATCGAGGACCTCCGGGTCAAATTCCTAGGAAAGACCGGGTTAGTCACCGAAATCCTGAAAGGTTTGGGCCATATCCCCGCGGAGGACCGGCCCCAGGCCGGCAAGGCCTGCAACGAGGCCAAAAACAAGATCACGGCACTGCTGGAAGGCAAGAAGTCGGACCTGGAGCTTCATTCCCAGCAAAAAGCCAATCCCGAGTTCGATCCGACACTGCCCGGACGCAGTTTTCCAATTGGAAAAGCCCATCCCTTGACCAAGGTTTTGGACGAGATCACGACCATCTTCAAGGAAATAGGTTTCGATGTCGCCGAGGGCCCGGACGTGGAGAACGATTATTACAATTTCCTGGCCCTGAATTTTCCAGCCGACCATCCTGCCAGGGACGCCCAGGACACCTTTTACATCGCCGAGGATGTCCTCCTGAGAACCCACACCTCGCCTATCCAGGTCCGGGTGATGGAAAAGGGCAAGCCGCCGTTCAAGTTCATCGCCCCAGGGCGGGTATACCGTAACGAGGCCATTGACGCCACCCACCATCATATCTTCCACCAGGTGGAGGGTTTTTTGGTGGACGAGGGGGTCCATTTCGGCCATTTAAAGGGGACGCTGGACGTTTTTATCAAGAAATTTTTCGGTTCCAAGGTTCAAACCAGGTTCAGGCCCAGTTTTTTCCCTTTCACCGAGCCAAGCGCGGAAATGGATATTTCCTGCCTTTTTTGCGAGGGCAAGGGATGCCGCATTTGCAAGCAATCGGGATGGGTGGAAATGCTGGGATGCGGAATGATCGACCCTGCAGTGTTCCGGAATTGCGGGATTGACCCTGAAAAATGGACTGGATTCGCCTTTGGAATGGGGGTGGAGCGTATCGCCCTCTTTAAGTATGATATTGACGATATCCGGCTCTTTTACCAGAACGATTTGAGGTTTCTAAACCAGTTTTAAGCGGAGGCGGTTGTGAGCGAAACGGAAAATGAAGTCATTAATATAAACAAACCTTTTGTCACCAAGCAGGGGGTAAAAACCACCCTGGTCGTCGTCGTCACCCTCTTGATCGCCTACGGGATGGCCAACCTGGAAGTGATCCGAAGGGCCAGGGCTTCTTATCTCAGGGGCGAGGAGCACTTCAAACAGCAGAAGTACAAGGAAGCCATGTGGGATTACCAGGAAGTCCAGGAATTCTATTATTTGCCCCATACCCATTACGTGGACCAGGCGGCGGAGAAGGAATGGATCTGCCGGGCTTATTTGGGTGATTTCGTCCCGCCAGAAGGGCCTTTGGACGCGGATCTTCGAACCATGACGGAACGCAACCAACAACCGAACGATTACGAGAAATACAAGGCCGAGATCGCCACCATCACCCCCGTGGGGGATACCTCTTACCAGCCGGCCCCCCCGACGACTTTCGAGAAGGATAAGGCCCTCAAGGAACAAAAGAAAAAGAAATAGCCTGCCTTAAAAGATTTTTGTTTTTTCGCACCTTCCGAAAACAAAATTCCGAATTTTAAATGTTAAATCTCAACTTTGGCAAATTTGTGGAACACACTATGTCTCCCCCTCTGAAAGAGGGGGAATAAGGGGAAGTTAGACTTTCCGTACCGTTCTGACAACGACTAATACCCCCTATCCCCCTTTTTCAAAGGGGGGATTTGACGTTCACAACTCGTCTTTCAAGATTTGCCAAAGTTGAGACTCGGAATTCAAAATTGTCCCTATAGGTTCCCCTTCGAGGGCCATTGATAGCCGGCGGCTTTCAGGTCGGCGATAAATGACGGCGGAAAGGGTTTCCTCTCGAGGCCCTGGCCTTCCGCATATACGAACAGGTCCAAAATGGTAATCACGTCCCCCTCCATGCCTTGAACCTCCGAAATCTGCGTGACCGACCTCCTGCCGTTGGGAAGCCTGCTTTGCTGGACCACCAGGTGGATGGCCCTGGCGATCTGTTCCCGGATGGCCTTGAGGGGCAGCTCCAGGCCCGTGAAAAGAGCCATGGTTTCCAACCGGGAAAGCACGTCCCGGGGGGTGTTGGCGTGGGCGGTGGTGAGGGACCCGTCATGGCCGGTATTCATGGCTTGGAGCATGTCCAGGGCCTCGCCTCCGCGCACCTCCCCCACCACGATTCGGTCGGGCCTCATGCGAAGGGCGTTGATGACCAGGTCGCGGATGGCCACCTGGCCCTTGCCCTCCAGGTTGGCGGGACGTGCTTCCAGGCGCACCACGTGCTCCTGGAAGAGCTGGAGTTCGGCGGAATCCTCGATGGTGACGATGCGCTCACCGGGAGGGATGAAGCCCGAGAGAACGTTCAAGAGGGTGGTCTTGCCCGACCCGGTCCCGCCTGAAACCACGATGTTCTTGCGGGCCCTCACGCAGGCGCCCAAGAAATCAGCGGCTTCCTTGGTGAGGGAGCCGAATCCTATGAGATCCTCCACGTTGAGTTTCTTCTTCGAGAATTTACGGATGGTCAACACCGGGCCGTTCAGGCTCAAGGGGGGGATCACCGCGTTGACGCGGGAGCCGTCCAACAAGCGCCCGTCCACGTAAGGCTGGCTCTCGTCGATGCGCCTGCCGATGGGCGCCAAAATCCTCTCGATGACGGTTCGAAGCTGCTGGTCGCCCAGGAACCTGGCGGAGGATTTCTCCAGCAGGCCCTTTTTCTCCACGTATACCAAGGAAGGCCCGTTGACCATGATCTCGGTGACAGAGTGATCCTCCAGAAGAGGCTCCAGGGGTCCCAGCCCGAAAGCCAAATCCATCGTTTCACGGGAAAGTCTTTGGCGGGTTTCCCTGCCGGGAAGTTTCATTTCATGGATCAGCTGGTCGAGAATTTCCAGGGCCTTGGGTTCCAGGGACCGGCGTTCCATGGAATCCCCCTTGTTTTGCTCCTTCAAGAACCCCTTGGCCCTTAAACACTCCAATAGTTTTTGATGCAGTTGATGGACGTCTTCCAGGCTGTAGGGCGGAGCCTCCTCAAATTGATTTTCCCTGGCAGATGTCGTTTCTGGAATAGACCCCTTTTCAGTTCGAAATAATGTATCGCAAAGGGGATGAAGATTTTTTTCCACCGAGGGATTCAGGGCGCTGGATTCCATCAGATTGATGGATAATCCCTCCCCCAGGTAAGGCAGGGAACTCAAGACTTTCAAATGACTTATCCAGGAAGAGGCGTCCTTGGGAAGGGTTTGGGAAGGCCCGCTTTGGTTGTAAATGACGGAAACCCTAGACCCGTCCATATGCTGGGCCAGGAACCTTTTTTCCCAAAGGCCCAGGCAGGCCAGGGAGACGGGATCCATGGAGGCGATCATCACGATATCCGGATACCTTTCCGCCAGTTGAAAGATCCTGTCGTTTGGAAAGGAAGAAAGGTCCAGAAAGAGGCGGTCAAAAAAGGCTGAAAGCTGGTCCAGGAGCGGGAAAAGCTCCTGAAGGGGGGCGTTGCCGCTGTCGGAATCCCACAAGGGTGCGTACGCCACACCCTCGGGAGAGGCGGAGAAAAAAGTTTCCACCATCTTGGGGCTCAAGTGGCCGGAATAGGGCAGGAGCTGGGCCAAGTGGTGGCTGGACGCTGATAGGGAAAGGTAGCGGGGAAGATAGGAAAACCGCGCGGGGATGGCGTCGACCAGGGCGATTTTTTTGGAGAATTTTCCGGCGGCCACGCGGGCGAGCAGGGCGACGGCCAGCGAAGTTCCAACGCCCCCCTTGGAACCCGTGAAACAGGTGGTTTTAGGTTGATTCCCTAAGGAAGGTCCCATACTAAGACTTCCCAATATCCATCCCCCGAGGTTTCGTCATGGTAAATCGCGGAACGGAGGATCCCGTCCTCGCTTTGGAAAAGAAACTTGTGCAATGTTCCCTTGGCGTCCGGAGCTGTTTCCATGTGGTATTGGAGAACCTTTCCCCAGGATGGGTCCGGCATGGGTTTGTGGATCTCGATAACCTGCTTGAGGTTTGGAGCTTTTTTTAAGACGCGTTTAGGGACGGGAGTAACGGTCGGTTCTGCCGTATCAGCGGCATCGGGAGTGAGGGACGCCGAATCCTTAGCCCCGGTAACAGCCGTGTCTTTGGCCAGAACCGGGGAGAAGGCGAAAAGAAAACCACCGAGAAATAAGACTGCGGGGAGGCTTCGCATCTTACAGGGAAAGATCGGAAGGAGAGGATTCGATCACGCTGGAATAGGTGTCATTCCAGGGATTGTAGCCGGCCACCTGCAGGAGTTTCCTCAAGGTGAGAACGGCTGTCGGATCCTGTTGGGCCGCGGGCGTCATGTTCTTCTGGGTGGAGCTGTTGGGAGCGCCAGCCGTGTTTCCCGCGTAGGTATTGCCCAGCATCTGCTTGGTTTTGGCGATGAAACGGGGTTTCGCGTTCCGGATATCGTCATACATGTTTAAAAACAGGTAGAACTTGTCAGTTGTCCAGTTGAAAAACATCCGGTCGCATATGACCTTGGAAAAGGCTTTCATTTCCTTGGTGCTGAAAACGGAGAAGAAATCGTTCGGGTGGCCCCACTTGTCAACCGCGGCCTTCTCATCCACCCAGACCATGGTGATGGTGCTGTCGAGCATGTTGTCCAGTTCCTTCTTGCAGTTGATGGTGTAGGGGGAGCTCGGCATGATCCGGTTCATGATTCCGTAAAGGCCGAATCCCAGCTTGAAGTTGATGCGCTTGATCTTGAAGCCGGGGGGAATGCTTTCCTTCCAAACGATCTGGTTTTTCTCGTCCGTGCCCTCGGCGTACCGGAAATAATCCCAGTGGGTCTGAAGCTGGGCCACCTGGCCGATCAGGAACACGCAGAAGCGGGCCACATAACCCTTGGAGATAGGCGCGCATTGGGGGAACTTGACGGCCATGATGCTGAGGGACTTGACGCATTCATCATAGTCCTCGGTGCGAAAGGAGCATTGGGAGTAATAATAAAGGGCGTTCGCGCAAAGGTCGTTATCCGAGGATATGGAGGCAACCTTCTTATATATGTCCTTGGCCTCCTGGAAATGCTCGGCTTTAAAGAGGGTGTAGGCGTAGTTGTATGCCTGAATGAGGTCGGCTTGGGTAACTTGGGCGGAGGCATTTACCGCGTAAAAGGCTTGAATCAAAGCGATAGCCAAGGAGATTAAAAGGGCTTTCTTCATGGGGGGTATCTTAAAACAACAGCTTTAACACCGTCAATTCAATAAAAAAGATGAAAAGCCTATACGGGGTGAAGCGACCCAATAGCGAGAGAAAAGCGAAACTGTTGCCGGGGCCTCTGCGGTTACCGGGGATTTTCATCGTTTATTGCCAGTGTCAGAACCGCTTAAAGCCGTCTCAATGGAGGTTTTTAATTCCTCCAGCATGTAAGGTTTTCTCAGGAAGATGTTCGCTCCCTGTTCCTTGAACCTTTCGCGCACTTCCTGCTCGCTGTAACCGCTGGTGAGGATCACCCGGACCTGGGGGTCGATTTTTAGCATCTCACTTAGAGTCTCGGAGCCGTCCATGTCCGGCATGGTCAGGTCGATCAGGACACAGGAGATATCCCTGTGCTGTTTTTTAAACACCTCCAAGGCCAGCCTTCCGCTGTCAGCGGTCAAGGTGCGGTGTCCGAGCAATTCCACCAGCTTTTCAACGGTCTTGAGAACCGGTTTATCGTCATCCACCAGGAGAATGGTTGACCGGGAGGCAAGGGGAGCCTGCGGGATTTCAGGCGCCGGAATAAGGACCTTGATTCCCTCTAGGGCGCCTGGAAACAAGACCGTCACGCTGGTGCCTTTTTTCAACTCGCTGTTGATTCCGATGGCTCCCTTGTGCCCCCTTACTATTCCCAATACCACGGCCATCCCCAGGCCCCTGCCAGTGAACTTGGTGGTGAAAAAAGGTTCAAATATCCTGGCGATGGTCTGGTCATCCATGCCGCAGCCCGTGTCGGCCACCTTGAGGGATACATAAAGGCCCTCGGGCAGGCCCGGGTCCGACACGAAGCCTTTGAATCCCTCCCGGTCCATGGGACGCATGGACGCGGAAAGAGTGATGATGCCCTCCTTGTCCCCTATTGATTCCGCGGCGTTCGTGAGGAGGTTCATGACCACCTGCCGGATTTGGGTCGCGTCAGCCAGGATCTGCGGGAGGTTGGGCTCGAATCGAAGGTTCAATTTGATCTTCTTGGGGATCGACACTTCCAGGATACGGGCGATATCCTCCACGATATCCTTGAGATCGACGCGCTCTATCACGAATTCCCCTTTTCCGGAGTAGGCCAATAACTGTTGGCATAGGGATGCTGCCCGCTGGGCGGCGGTGTTGATGTGGCTCAAATGAGATTGAGAAATTGAGTCCTGAGGAAGTTCTTTCCCCGACAGCTCGGCATGGCCCTGGATGACGGTCAAGAGGTTGTTGAAATCATGCGCGACGCTGCCGGCCAGGATGCCCAGGCTTTCCAGCTTTTGGGCCTGCTGAAGCTGGCTCTCAATGGCCCTTTTTTCATCCTCAGCTTTTTTACGTTCTGAAATATCTCGCAGGGTGGATAGGATCACGGGCCGTCCGTCAATGATCTCATAGCGCAGGGCCACCTCGGTTTGAAAGAGGCGCCCGTCGTCCAGACGCCGTGACAGCCACTCGAAAACCTGAGGTTTTTTCAACACGAGCTTATGAAACCGCTCGAAGGATTCGTCCAAAGTATAGGGGGATACCTCGGCGCTGGTTCGCTTGAAATCACCTGAAACCAGGTCCTGTCGGGTGGTGCCGAACATCCGGGCGGCGGCCTCGTTCGTGTCCAACACTTGCCGAGTGGAAGCATCATGGACGAAAATTGCGTCGTTCACGGAGTGGAAAAGAGCCCTGTAGTTTCCCTCGGCGTGCATGCGCTGGGCGGAAAGCCAGGAGCCGATCACCAGGATGAAAATAAAAATCGCGTATTCCTCCAAATACATGCTCCGGATGACGCCGGCGTCCAAAAGAACGTCGTTGACGAAGGCGGCTATCGCGAAGGCGCAGGAAAATAAGAGGGGCCAGGCTTGGCTTCTTTTGCCCTGTTCTAAGAGGCGGAGGGTGGCTTTCGCTCCGAAAACAAGCAAGACCAGGTAGACAGCGTAAAGAACGTAAGTCAAGGGACAGAGGTCGCAGGTTGTGTCCGTGATGTGTTCGCCCCAGGGAGTCGTCAGGAAATGAATGCCGGTCAGGTTCGGGAACAAAAAAGAGTCAGGCAGGACCAGCTTTGAAATGGCAAGGAGGAAGGCCGAAATGGAGATGGCGGTCAGGAGCCGTTTGGGAACGTAATTCGAGTAAAACCCGATGAACCAGGGAAGGATCATCAGGATGATTCGCGCGAACGTGGTTTGGAATTTCAGGGCCCGAATATTTGACGCGATGTCGGTGGATTGATAAAGGAAGATGCTCGAGAAAGCATAAGCGGACCCGACCATGCTCAAGAGTCCGTATAGGATTAAAAGATAATCCTTCTTGTAGTCCCTGATGTTGATCAGGTAGTTGACGCCGTTATAGAGGAAAATTCCGGCGAATAAGATAAAAAGAATAGTGGTAATACTGGGCATGGCTCTATTTTACGGGAACAAGTATGTTTGTGTCATCCTGGGCATAAAACGATTAGTTGGGCGCGGGGATCCGAAGATGAAAGATCGAATAAGCCGGTTATGAACGGGAAATCCACTGAAATAGGCCGGGGGATTATTTCTTCATTTTCACGTGATTATTCCTTTTTGGCGCCAATCAAGGCATCCAGCTTTTGCAGGGTTTCAGGGGCGGGCTGGAAGCGGGATTCCCATTTCGCCGCGTTAAGCGATGCCTCTTTCGCCTTCGCGTAGAGTCCGGCAATTCCCAGGGCGTGCGCCAAGTCGTAATACAAAAAGCCGTTGGCGCCGTTTTGGAGGGCTTTCTCAAAGGCCGGAAGCGCCAGGTCGAATTGGTTGTTGAAGCAATAGAGGTCTGCGAGCTTGCCCCAATAATAAAACCGCAGGAAGGCATTGCCCCGGAAAAGGGATTCCCGGTTCCGGAGATATTGAATGATGCCGTCGTAAGGCTGGCTGTAAGGGTGGTTGAATTGCAGGTAATCCGACTCCCGCAGGGTCCGGTCAGCCTCCCGCCATCCATCCAGGATTTTACGGGTGTCCGGCGTGAGGGGAATGACGGCCAGGAGATTATTGTCCGAAGCGGCGTGGTCATCCAATGTGTAAAAAGCCGCGCCGGGGAAGCTCTGGGTCAATAGGGTTTTGGCCCAGTCGTCGGTGATGATCGAAGCCCAGGAAGCTTGATCCGGAGAAAGCGCCGGGTTCACTAGGGCGTTGAAGGAATAGGCCCCCAGGTTCAAGAAGCATGGAAACCAATGGCTGGTGAAAAAAGTGGCGGTCATCCTGTTGGAGCCGTCATATGTATGGGTAAAATCGGGATTGTTGAAGGAAAGGCAGAAGTCGGAGTAAACACAGCCAGGGCCGTGGGTTTTTGAAAGCTTCCGGAGATTTTCGCAGGTCCATACGGTGGGATTGCTGTATTGCCTGTCAGCCGCGGCCATGGTTTTTTCCAGGTTGGCCCCATCCAGGAGGAAAGAAAAAAGGATTACTGCCAGGAAAAGGAAAACACGCGCGGATTTTTTGGGAATCCTGCTCCAAAGGAGGACGAATCCCCAGGCCGAGACGACTGTGAAAAGAGGCATCAAGGAGGCCACATGGTACCAATTGGCGCTGTTGGTAAGGAGACAAGGAAACAAAAGCACCAGGAAACCGGCGGCCATCCACTTCACCAAAGGAAATTTACGCAGGCGGAACATCTCGCTCGCGCCCAGGAGAAAAAGGCTCCCTGAGACGGGGTTTAAAAATCCGCCCCATTGGGGGTTATAGGCGAATTGCCCGGTGAGGCCTGTCCAGAGAAAGTTGGTGAGATAATAAAGGTTTTGCCGAAAATCCCACTGGTTGATGCTCCAGTTGACGATATTCGAGGCGATGTTACTTGAAAGAAACAGATCCTTCAAATAGGAACCGAAGCCTTCCTTGTACCCCGCGACGCCCAGCGGTAAAACAGCCAGGAGAAAAGCCGACAAGCCCGGGATGAAAAGATTTTTAACTTTGGGGGAGGGGCCGCGAATAAACCATACCGCGGGAACGAACCATAGAACGATTAGGGGCCATCCGAAATAGGTATAAAACCCCAAACCCAGACAGAGGCCAAGCGCGGCTGCGAGCCATGCGCGCGCGAGGGAGGTATCCGCCTTTGAGAGTTTAGCCAGAAGCCATAAGGCCAGCGCTTCCCAGAAAACCATGAGCACTGCGTTGTGGGAGAATCGGCCCAGAAAAACCGGCCAAAAGCCGAAGGCCAATAGGAGTAGGCATATGAGGGATACCGACTTGGAAAACATTTCCCTGAAAGCCATTAAAAAAAAGACCACACTGAGGAAAGAAAGCAGGGCGGGTAAAAGCCAAAGGCTGAGGTCGGAGACGCCCCAGAGCTTAAAAACACAGGCCAACAGCCAGATATAAAAAGGGGGCATTTGGCTGGTGTAGTAAAAAGCCTGCCAATTTCCCCGGCCGAGGATGTGGATGGCGTTGTAAGCGTTAATGACTTCATCTGGTATCGGGAAGGTTAGATAAGAAGTTAATTTATAAAGGCGGACAGCAAGTGCCAGGAAGAGTACCAGGACCCACAACCAGGGGGCGGGGCTAAAAAATTCCTTCGAGTAAAAAGGGGTTTCACCAGGAGGGAGGGGACTCCGGTTTCTCAAGTAAAAATAACCAAAGGTTCCAAAACCCAGCAGGCCCGCGATGAGTTTCATTGGCCAGGGAAGGGAACTATAGGCCAGCAGGGTATTAATCCCCGTTAAAAGTAAGAAGCATGGGATAGGTTTGGTTAAAAAGAATGTCATTTACGGACAACTATACACATAAAAACATCCATTGGAAAACCAGAAGGAATTACAAATCAAAATCCCCATTATGGGAGTGTTTCGTTTACAATTTCCCCAGGAGGAAACATGGGCGTAACAATGCAGCAGGTGGCTGAGATGGCGGGTGTGTCCAAGGCGACGGTTTCCCGCGTCTTGAACGGCCTAGGGGTAAAGGCTGAGACCGAGCATAAGGTGAAGCAGGTCATGGAGAAGCTCCAATACCGGCCGCACCGCTTCGCCCGGGGCCTCGCGTCCCACACCACGGGTTTCCTGGGGGTGGTGACCCCCTCGCTGAATCCCTTCGTGGCCGCGGTCCTCACAGGCATGGAGGATGAGGCCCGCCGTCATGGAAAACTGATCACCCTGGGTGTTTTTTCCACCGATGATTCCGACAACCGGGAGGCCATCCGCGCCTTGACCGATCCCCCCGTTGTGGACGGCCTTTTATTCTTCCTTCCCACCCTTTCGATGGAAAGCCTCATCCGGACGATGGCCCAGAAGGATTTCCCCTTGGTGGTGGCGAGCGAGCGGAGGTTCGAGAACCTGGTTTCCTCCGTCATTATCGACAATTTCAACGGCGCCAAGCAGGCCGTGGATTACCTGATCGGAAAAGGGCACCGAAGGATCGGCTTCATCACGGGCTGGACCCAGCTCAGCGATTCGCAAGACCGGCAGAAGGGCTATGAACAGGCGCTACGGGATGCCGGTATCAGGCCGGAGCCGAGCCTTGTTTTGCAAGGGAATTACACCATTCCCTCCGGCGAGGAAGCGGCCAGAAAATTTCTTTCTATGCCTTACCCGCCGACCGCGGTTTTCGCCGCCAACGACGCCATGGCCATCGGGGTACTCAAGGTTCTTGAGACCGAGAAACGCGAGAAGGCGTTCGCGGTTATGGGTTTCGACGACATCGAGATGGCGGCTTTTGTCAGGCCCGCTTTGACCACCGTCGGCTACAACCTTTTCGAGCTGGGAAGCCAAGCCGTCCACAAACTCATGCAAAGGGTCCGGGGCGAGGAGAAAATCTGCAGTACCCTGCAGTTAAAGACCCACTTGATTATCCGGGACTCGGCCTGACCCAATCTCGTCCTTTGAATACCGGCAGAAAGCCCCTTTTTATACAATCATGCCCAACAAAATCAGGGCGCTTCCGATTCTGGAAATTTTTTCATTTTTTCCGCCGGAGGATGGTTTTGAAATCTGGAATTGAAACTCAAAATTCAGCAAGACGCATCCTCATGCTCCATAAACCCAAGGGGTACGAGGTCACCCGCCCCAAGGCATACGGCAGCGTGAGGTATCGGGGACAGAGGACCGTCTATTCCCTCCTCCCGGAGGAACTTTACGGACAGGGCTGGGTTCCGGTGGGCCGCCTGGACAAGGATTCCTCGGGACTGCTGTTGTTTGTGAGGGAAGGTTTCTTAACCCAGCGTTTGCAGCTTCCGGGCAATATCGAGAAGGTCTATGAGGTTTGGGTCAAGGGCCATATCCGCCCGGAGCATTTGGAAAAAGTTTTGATGGGTGTCGAGACCCCGATCGGCGTTCTCAGAGCCAAGTCCGCAGTGGTCCTGGGCAAGGTCGGGCCCAATACGCTCGTGAGGGTGGTTTTGAGCGAGGGGAAGAACCGCCAAATCCGGAGGATCTTCGGGTGCCTTAAGGACGAAAAAAGAAACAGGTTTTTCAGGGTCTTGGAATTGAGCCGGGTTTCCCTGGGGCCCATCCAACTGGATCTCGAGCCGGGTTCCTGGCGCTACCTGAGTGAAGCGGAGTTTGAGGAGGTCATGAACATCCTTCCGGAGAAAAAGAAAAGACATCTTCATTAGTTTTTCTGGATTGCGGGTGAAGCGGGGGAAATCGGGAAATGCTCCATTAAAAAGCCTATTTTATAAAGGGAAAAATTCCTACGAATTTATTCCTGATTTGTGCCGGTATTTGAGAGAATTTTAGCCGGGGTTAACTGCGGTCTTATCATCGGGGGGATTATGAGCCTTAGAGGGATGAATTGGGAGCGGATTTCAATCGCCGCGGGTATAGCCATGTTTCTCATGGCCGGCGTCCTGGGTTATATGGATTACAAGCAAATTCGAACCAAGAAAAAAGCCGCTGAAATCTTATCGGCCGTCAAACGAAAAGAACAGGAAATCAAGAAAGCGGTAAAAGGCCGGGTCAAAGAATCGGTGCTTAAGAACAAGGAGGGGGAAAAATCAGCCGAGCAACAGGACCCCCGCAAAGAAGCGCTCCAAATGATCGAGAATCTCCGGGTGAGCGGGAAATCCCTTCCGGCATGCCCCTTGATTTTCCCCCTCGTGGATGAGAAGGGCCGGATCAACGCCCTTGGCAGTTACTTGAGCTGTCTGGCCATGAACCAGGCGTCCTTTCTGCCCCAAGCGGTTTTCTGCCTGCCCAACCCAAACCAGCTTTTCCACGATTTCAGGCTGTTCGACTCTAGCCTCGGCCAATACCATGAGCAGTTTTCCAAACAACTGCCCTATTTATTCGGGACCAGGGATTACGCGAGGGGCAAATTATTCCGGTCCAAGACGGGTTACAAGATTACCCTTCAGTTCACCGGCGCGCGTCAAACCAGGAAATTCGAGAAAAAATTCACTAACGGCCAGCTTCACTTGGCACCGGCCTGGATGGCATCCTGCCTTCACCGCTGGGCCGGCTACAAGCCTGCCGCCGCCCAGGCGGCTTACCTGAAAAAAAAGGTTTTTACCAATGACAAGGATTTGACGCGGGCGGCTTCCCTCGAGAGCCTGTTCAGGCAGGGTGGAGTTTTGTTTGTGAACCAGTGGGACAAGATCCTCGCCAAGAACCCCCTCTGCGGTTATCTGGTTGACGGATGGATCGGAGTATTAGATGGAAGGGAGCAGACCAACCATCTGGACCTGATCGAGAAACTCGCGGCCAAATACCCTGAAAATTCCTTTTATGAATCCGTTGAGGCAGTCGAGCTTTACGCCCTGAAAAAATACGATGAGGCCCTCAAAATCGCCTTTCGGGAGTTGACCAAGGACAATAACAATCCCGATTGGTACGATATCGCCGCTTTCGCATTGGAGGGAAAGGGTTTTTACGAGGAGGCCGTCGCGCTGTTGAAAAACTGGACCCAGTCTCACCCGGACAATCCCAACGCCTGGATCAGGCTGGCCAAGCATACGCATTACTGGGCCTGGAGGGGTAGGGGAGGGGATTGGTCAAAGAGCATGTCCCCCGAAGTCTCCAAGGTGTTCAGGGAACGCGTCGAGGAGGGCCTGAAAGCCGCCCAGAAAGCCGCGGACCTGGCTCCTCTTTACGGCAGGGCCTGGGGAGAATTGATGGCCTATGGAAACGCGGCGGGAATCAACCAGGAAACCATGAGGGGTTATTTCGAGAAGGTTCTCCGGCTGGATCCCAACGATAATGAGGCTTTCTATTCCTATATGGATTACCTGAATCCGAAGTGGAACGGTTCCCAGCAGGAAATGTTCGCTTTCGCCAAAAAGTTCAAGAAAAGAATCCCCAACCTGATGACCGTTCCCTGTGTGGAGGCGTTCCAGTCCTTTAGCCGGGACTTGTCGGCGGAAGGAATAAACCCGATTGGGGAAAAGAACGGCAACCAGTTGGCAGGGTCTCCATACTGGGATGATTTCGCCAAGGGCTGTGAGAATAACCTTAAAATCACGCCGGGTGACTTCAACGAATGGCGGTCTTATATCGCCTGGGCGGTATTGGCGGAAAAGACCAAGCCGGTCCTGGACCTGGCCAAAAAGATCTCGAAAAAAGAAAAGGAATTGGGGGCCCTTTATCCCTATGTGGTCTTGGCGCTGTCCGAGGCGGAACAAAACAGGCTTGGCAGTGACGCCGATTCCAAGGGTTTTATGAAAGATCCCAAGGTAGTCAAGGAAAGGCTGGGCGCTTACCAAATGCTTTTAAAGCTGGACCCGCATAACTGGGACATTTGGAACCGATTGGCCTATTTGGACGTTCAAAACAATAAAACCAAAGACGCCAGAAAAGCCCTGGGGAAAATCGGGAACCATTGGGTTCAGGAAGTCTGGTCCAAGGATGAGTTTGTGAACGCCAAGAAAAGCCTGGGTGTTAAATAAAGACTTTCGTTCTTTTGGCTGGATGGAAAATTTTAACCCTTGGGTTATAAGTTAGTTTGACATCCGCATTACCTGAAAGAAACCTTTTGATTTCATTTCCCGAAATCAAACTCGGGCCTTATCCCAAGGACACGGAGATTTAATATTTTTAAAAGAAATTATAGGAACTTTTGACGGGGTGAGAGCATGTTCTGCAGAAAGTGCAAGATCAAGATGAGGGAAATGGCCCATTCCGCCCATAAACAGAGAAAGTTCATATGCCCCCGGTGCGGGGGAGCCCGCATGATGGCTGGCAAGGAAAAAGCCGGGGATCGGCGACGGCGGGATCGGGTTTAAGAGAAGTTTAGAAAGTTGTCCGAGACGGAGACATTATTAATCAATAACATTTAGGAGGTGTGTATGGTTTGGTACGTTTATGTTGCTTATTTTTTTGGCGGGGCATTTCTGGGGAATTGCGTCCCCCATTTCGTTAATGGGATTTCCGGCAGGAAATTCCCGACGCCTTTCTCCAAACCGCCCGGAAAAGGATTGTCCTCACCCTTGGTCAATGTTCTCTGGGGCATGTTGAACCTCGTTTTTTCCTACTTGTTGATTTTCAAAGTTGGCGATTTCGATATTCGGCAATTTGCCCAAGCGGGAACGGCAGGGTTCGGGTTATTATTTATCGGGGTTCTATCGGCGAAAGCTTTTGGGCGTTTGGAACAAAAATAAATAGTAGGCTATTGCCGGCGGTGCGTGATGGAAAAGGGGAAATCTTGGTTTTGGGGGTTTTTATGAAGCGCTTGATCCTGCGGGTGATTCGAATGGCACTCTGGCTTATCCTCCTGCTTCCCTTGGCGTCGCAGGCCGGGGAAAGCGCCCAGGAGGGCCGCTACAAGAATTTCCGAGTGGCGGTTTACATCGTGGTCAACGCCACCCAAAGGTTCGCCGACGGGAAGGTCTTGCGGGAAGAGTTCGACCGGGTCATGAGCCGGGTCAAGTTCGACCAGGTTTACCTGGAAGTGTACCGGGACAAGAATTTCGCCGACGAATCCACGATCGAGGGGATCAAGAAATTCTTCACGGACCGGGGCATCACCGTCCGGGGCGGGCTCACGCTTTCCGCCGGGGGCGGGAAGGGCGGGCAGTTTGGGACCTTCGACTTTGAGAAGCCCGAGGACCGGGCGGAGTGCAAGAAGGCCGTCCAGATCGCCGCCAGGCATTTCGACACGGTCATCCTCGATGATTTCTTCTTTTACACCAGCAAGTCCGACCGGGATATCGCGGCCAAGGGCAAGCGCTCTTGGACGAAGTACCGCCTCGACACGATGCGCAAAGCCGCCCGTGATCTCGTCCTCAAGCCCGCCAGGGCCATCAACCCGAGGATCAAGATGATCATCAAGTACCCCAATTGGTACGAGCATTTCCAGGGACTCGGCTACGACCTGGACCAGGAAGCCCATGATTTCGATTACATCTACACCGGCACCGAGACGCGGGACCCCTACGTCACGGACCAGCTTCTCCAGCAGTACGAGAGCTACGAGATTTTCCGCTACTTCAGCAATATCCGCCCCGGCGGAGGGAACTTGGGGGGCTGGGTGGACACCTACAGCACCAGGTACGTGGATAGGTACCCCGAGCAGTTGTGGGACACTCTCTTCGCCAAGTCGCCGGAAATCACCCTGTTCAACTGGTGGGAAATGGCCGGCACCTGGACCGTCCAGCCGGGGGACCGGGACGCCTGGAAGGGCAAGGACACGAGCTTCAATTGGGACGAGATGATCAAGTCCTACAAGCCCTCGAAGGGCGTGACCGTGGGCCCGGGCTGGGGCCGGGTCGCGGGCTATTCGTTGGAAAAGGTGGATGAGGTTTTGGGAAAACTCGGCAAACCCATCGGCGTCATGTGTTACAAGCCGTACCAGTCCACGGGCGAGGACTTCCTGCACAGCTACCTCGGGAACGCCGGCATCCCCATTGAGCTGACGCCCAAGTACCCGGAGGACGCGGACGTGGTCCTTCTCACGGAAAGCGCCAAGTTCGATCCCGGCATCGTAGGAAAGATCAAGAAAAGCCTGAAGGCGGGGAAGAATGTTTTCGTCACATCGGGCCTGGTCCGGGCGCTAAAGGGCATCGAGGATATCGCCGAGATGGAATACACCGGAAGGACCGTGTCCATCCATGATTTCATCAACGGCTTCGGGGCGGGGAGCGGGACCAGCCTCAACGACCCGGCGCGTGACAACCCCGCCATTCTTTTCCCGGAGATCCGTTTTTTCACCAACGACATGTGGCCCATAATCCGGGGCGTCGCCACGGCCAAGGGCTATCCTATCGTGCTCATGAACCACTATTCCAAGGGTATCCTTTACGAGATCACGATCCCGGAAAACATCTCCGACTTGTACAACATACCCAGGGGCGTCCTGACCGCCATCAAGGGATACCTCCAGCAGGACTTTCCGGTGCGCATGGACTCGCCCGCGCAAGTGGCCCTGTTCGCCTATGACAACAACAGTTTCGTGGTGGAGTCTTTCCGGCCCGATGAATCAACGGTCACCCTCCAGGTCGCGGGGGAAAAGGTCAAGCTCAGGAATCTCCTGACGAACCAGATGGTTGAGGCCCAGGCGCCTCCTCCCGAGCCCAAAGGCGGGAACAAATGGTTCCATGACCGTCCCCAGGGCCCTCCCAGGAGCAATTTCCTGGTCCATGTTCAGCCCCATACCTACATGGCTTTTTCGGTTGAGGAATAAAATCTGATAGGAAAAAGGTTCGCGGTTGGTCACTTATAAATGATGACTAACCGCGATCCGCCATTAGCGAGGCTTAACCGTATTGAATATGGGGATTTAGCGAATAAATGATGGGTTGAGTTCATCTGTCCTATGTAAAGGAGCTGGACTAATGAAAAAACATTTTCTTTTCATATTGATGCTCTTGGCTGGTTCTAGGGTTTATGCCGCCACCGCTAAGGAGTATTGCGACGCTGGGTTAAGGCTTTATGCCTCCAATAATTACCAGCAAGCCATCCAATATTTTGACGCGGCTATTAAAATGGAACCAAGCAACGCTCAGGCACTTTTAGGCAGGGCGAATTGTTTTAATTCCATGAAAAAGTACCATTACGCCTTGTCCGATTACCAGAAAGTCCAAGCCCTGCAGCCCCAGGACACCCAAGTGAAACAATTCGTCAAGGAACTCCAAACTAAAATTGACGAATCGCCCAGGGAAATTACCTGGAGAAAGCCTTCCGAGGGCCTGGCCGAGTCCATCAGGACCCAAAAACCGATTCTTTACGACATGACGGCGGAATGGTGCGGTTACTGCCGGAGATTAAAAAAGAATGTTTTCGATAATCCTGATTGCGCCGCGAGAATCAATTTGCTTTTTGTGCCGGTCCAGGTCATGGACCGGTATCGGGAGGTGGGACAAAACTCAAGGGAAGTTATTGATATTCAAAATAAATATAAAGTAAAGGGATTCCCAACGCTGGTGGTTCAGTACCCGGGGAGAAGTGATTTTAAAATGATCGTGGGTTTTGGCGACGCGAAGAGGATCATGAGCTTCCTCAACAGGGCTGTCCAATAAATATTAATTGCTTGGATAGAAATCCGTTATTGAATAAGGCTGTATGCTAAAAGAGAGCCGCGAATTTCAGTCTTAAGGTTCATAAATTATGCCGAATCCGACTCGACAAACCAGATTCTTCCGGGTGCCAATGGCGGTAGCCATTCCGGCATTATTCCTATTATTAAGCGGGTTTAACTGCCATAAGGCCGTTCCCCCCTCCGGTTTGCCGGTGGTGAATCTGTCCATCAACGGGAAAACCATCTCGGCTGAGGTGGCCAACACCGAGGTGACCAGGGAAACGGGCCTGATGTTCCGAAGGGAAATGGGGAAGGACGACGGCATGCTGTTCGTGTTTCCCGACACAGCTCCCCGCGCCTTCTGGATGAAGAACACCCTCATTCCCCTGAACATCGCCTTCATTGACGAAAAGGGGATCATTCTCAACCTATGGGAAATGCCGCCGATGACCGAGAACCCCTTTGAGTCGGCGGGCCCCGCCAAGTACGCCCTGGAAATGAATACCGGCTGGTTCACCTCCAACGGCGCCAAGCCGGGGGACCAGGTGCAGGGAGTCCTGGATGCCCCGCGAGATCCAGCCGATCCAAGTGTCAGGACCAACCCCATCGCCGTCACTCCATCCGCTAAGTAAAAAAACTTTTCCTCTCGTATCCATTAAAAGGTTTCACGAAAAACCTTCAAACGCTAAAAGTGCACAAAAATTTCCTTCTCTAAAATCGTTACAAATATTTTCGCCCTGATCGGCTCAACCACGAGCCGTTGGTTTACACGTTAAAAAAACCGAAATCGATTTTCAGTAAATATTTTTTCAATAGCTACGACTTGTCACTTGTCTGAGATTTTCCAGGTTTAGGAAAACATTAATCTGGAATTTCAACAGAATTAACCTCATTTGATTTGCATTTTACAAACGCGTGAATATAATTACGCCCGCTTGTCCTCACCTGATATTTTTTTAAAAAAATGTCTTTGGCGCTGATTCATCTTGGCAACACCGGTTGAAGTCAACGATATTGAGGAGGCAGTCATGCAAGTCCCTTCAGGTTCCCGTCATTTTGCTCCGTGGAAAAATTCCAATAGGTTGAAATCCTCCCAGCGGTTTTTCTCTCCTGGGAAAAATCTTATTCTCTTGGCCCTCGCCTTGTGCTTTCTTCTCGGGGCCCAAACTCCGGGTCGGACAGCCGGGCACCAACAATTGAAAAACCACCGCCTCGCTGAATTCGCGAACGCGCCTTTGGCGGGTGCCTTGCCGGGCGAGACCCAATTGCATTTAGCCATCGGCCTTCCCCTTCGAAACCAGGAAGCGATGAATTACTTGCTTAAAACTCTTTATGACCCTAAAAGTCCCAATTACCGCCATTTCCTGAAGCCGGAGAAGTTCACCGAGATGTTCGGCCCCACCCAGCAGGATTACCAGGCCGTCGTCAATTTCGTTAAATCCAACAACCTGTCCGTGACCAAGACCCATCCTAACCGTTTGATGGTAGAAGTGGCCGGGAGTGTGTCAGACATCCAAAGGGCGTTCCATGTGAATTTGAATAATTACAAGCGTGAGGACGGAAGCTTCTTTTATGCGTTGGATCAAGAGCCCTCTTTGGACCTGGATATTCCAGTCCACCACATCAGTGGATTGGATAACTTCCATCGCATGAGCCATAATTATCATTTGAAAAATCCAGCAACTTCGGAAAACAAAAATAATTTAACGGGGAATACCGCTAGCAAGTTGACTAAATCCACTGGGACTGGAACCGGCGCCACGGATGGGTCAACAGGTTTGTATTACGGCCAGGATTTTCGAGATGCCTATGTCCCAAGCGCGTGGTCGAACTTGACTGGTGCGGGTCAAAGTGTCGGTTTATTTGAGGTCGGCGGGTATTACCTTAATGACATCAATTATTATGAAAGTCACGCCAAACCGCAGTTCTCGGCGCCCGCGCCAATTTCCATTTTAGTTGGCGGCTATGACGGTACTGTTAATACCAGCGGTTGCCCTGATAATTGTTCAAATACGGAAGTTTCATTGGATATCGAGATGGTGGTTTCCATGGCTCCGGGCGCCCAATTGGTTGTCTACCTGGGTTCTGACACTTCAAATCCGGATGTCACAGCGAATGAAATCTATGAGGCTATTGTAACGCCCCCCCTTTGCAATGAGATTAGCAGTTCCTGGACTGGATTTGGCGATGAGACAACCGCGAATTTATTTTCCGAAATGGTTTTGCAGGGCCAATCCTTCTTTCAAGCATCAACCGACTACGGGGCCTTTGGACTCAACAATGCCAACGTGTTACCGCCACTTCCATTGTCTTTAAGCCCCTATATTACCGCGGTCGGCGGGACGCAATTAACGTCTAATGGCCCGGGAAGCAATCCCCCCTATATCAGCTATGTGTCAGAGACTACTTGGAATGACTCGAATGGCGGAGCCTCGGGGGGCGGAATCGCTTTCAATCCTTATACAGGTGTAAATCTGCTACCAATACCCTCTTATCAGTCACTCATATCCATGGCCACTAACGGCGGGTCAGTCGCCGCTAGGAACTATCCGGATGTGTCGATGGTTGCAACAGATATATTGCTTATCTCGGATGGATTTGGAAATCCTCCTACGGGTACTGGTAATTCCAGTTGGATATCAGGCACCAGCGCCGCGGCGCCCCTTTGGGCGGCTTATACATCTCTAGTGAACCAGCAGGCAGCGAATGAGAACTTCCCCCCGATTGGTTTCATTAATCCTGCCGTTTACTCCATCGGACAGGGCCCCAATTACAATAGCGATTTCAATGACGTCATCACCGGAAACAATAACCTCCAAAATGATTACACGTATTATTTCTCCGCAGTAAAAGGATATGACCTTTGCACCGGTTGGGGAAGTCCTGCGGGAAACCTGATCAACGATTTGGTTGGAGCCATAGCCTCTCAACCGACCCAGTCCTCCTGTGTAGCGAATGGGAAATCCTGGAACCAATTGGCGACGAACGAGGTATTCGAGCCGCAGGCAAATTTCGGGGCTGTGTCGTTCGGGGGCCAGATGTGGGTCTTGGGAGGCTCGCTGGGGCAGTATCAATTCAACAATGACGTTTGGAGTTCGGGAGACGGTGTGAATTGGAGCCTGATACCGATGAATTATCCTTTTAACAAGTATTCCCCGAGGGAGTTGTACGCGTGCCTGAACTATAACGGGCAGATGTGGGTGATTGGCGGGGACAATTACAATACGTTTTTCAGTGATGTTTGGAGTTCACCTGATGGAAGAACATGGAACAATCCAACTGCCAATATCGGGTTTACAGGGGACTGCGTGGGAACGGTCTTTAACAACGCTATGTGGGTGTTCAGCGGGCCCGATGAGTGTTACTCGACGAAGACAGATGGAAGCGCATGGAGTTCGGTGATTTCTCTGCCCGCGATGTTCGGGGGAGTGGCCACGATGCCGGACTCGTCCGGTGTGACGCACATGTGGGGCTTGCAGGACAACGGGACGGACTTGGTGCTGTGGGAGTCCGATACGACGGGGTTGAATTGGACCCAGGTGGGGGACACGGGCATCACTAGGCGCTGGGATTACAACTTTTTCGCCTACAACAACAAATTATGGTTGACCGACGGGCTTTGGGCCCATTTCGGCGGCTATACCGACTACAACGACGTTTATATTTACGATCCAGTGGCGAATAACTGGGGTCATCAATCGGGAAATTTCCCTGCCGGGCTTTCCTATGGCGCCGTGGTTTACAACGGCATGCCCTGGCTTTTGGGCGGGACCGCCAGCGATGGTTATCCTGGTTATCCAGACTGGAATTCCGTGTGGGTGGGCTCTTGCCAACCTACTCCTACGCCAACTCCAACCCCCGCAGTTAGCGGTCCAGCGAATGGGAGCAGTTGGAACCATTTGGCGACGAACGAGGTATTCGAGCCGCAGGCAAATTTCGGGGCTGTGTCGTTCGGGGGCCAGATGTGGGTCTTGGGAGGCTCGCTGGGGCAGTATCAATTCAACAATGACGTTTGGAGTTCGGGAGACGGTGTGAATTGGAGCCTGATACCGATGAATTATCCTTTTAACAAGTATTCCCCGAGGGAGTTGTACGCGTGCCTGAACTATAACGGGCAGATGTGGGTGATTGGCGGGGACAATTACAATACGTTTTTCAGTGATGTTTGGAGTTCACCTGATGGAAGAACATGGAACAATCCAACTGCCAATATCGGGTTTACAGGGGACTGCGTGGGAACGGTCTTTAACAACGCTATGTGGGTGTTCAGCGGGCCCGATGAGTGTTACTCGACGAAGACAGATGGAAGCGCATGGAGTTCGGTGATTTCTCTGCCCGCGATGTTCGGGGGAGTGGCCACGATGCCGGACTCGTCCGGTGTGACGCACATGTGGGGCTTGCAGGACAACGGGACGGACTTGGTGCTGTGGGAGTCCGATACGACGGGGTTGAATTGGACCCAGGTGGGGGACACGGGCATCACTAGGCGCTGGGATTACAACTTTTTCGCCTACAACAACAAATTATGGTTGACCGACGGGCTTTGGGCCCATTTCGGCGGCTATACCGACTACAACGACGTTTATATTTACGATCCAGTGGCGAATAACTGGGGTCATCAATCGGGAAATTTCCCTGCCGGGCTTTCCTATGGCGCCGTGGTTTACAACGGCATGCCCTGGCTTTTGGGCGGGACCGCCAGCGATGGTTATCCTGGTTATCCAGACTGGAATTCCGTGTGGGTGGGTCTTGCCTCACCTTCGATGGCATTGACACCGACACCCACACCCAAACCGGTGAACTTGGCTTCGTGTCAAACGGGTTGGGCATTTGGGTACAATGGTTTCGAGGGCGTTGCCACAGATCCGGCTGGAAATAACTTTTTCGCGGCGGATGATTTGAATCTTGACGTGTATGGAGGCGTTTACAGCGGAGGTGGTTATTACACCGGTTCATTTGGTTACGGTGCCTTGGGTTATCCCATGGGAATCGCGCTGGATGCAGGAAGCAATGTTTACGTCACCGATCAAGGTAATTGCCAGGTGTTTGAGTTCAGCAACGCCTCCTCATATTCAACTTATAAAACGTATGGTAATGGCATTGGGACAGGGCCGGGCTATTTCAACGGCCCCTCGGGTATTGCTGTTACTATTTCAGGATCCGTAACGAACGTTTTCGTGGCTGACACGAATAACCAACGGGTTCAGTTGGATCAGGCAAATGGGACTGACAATTGGTCTCTCGTCGTGGCCAATGGGCAGACTCCCTTCAGCCTGCCTGTTGGGGTGGCCTTGGACCAGAACTCCAACGTATATGTGGCCGATTTCGGAACTGGCCTGGTACAGGTTTTTAGCCCATCAGGGAGCGGTTATACCTTATTGAATTCCTGGAACGTGACTCAGGGGACGCCGCTCGTGACGGCGAACTTCATCGCTGTAAACAATTGCGAGGTGTTCGTGACGGACGGATTCGGATCCGTCGGGGTGTTTGACCTGAGCGGCAATTTCCTGACCGCCTTTGAGGGCGGCCAGTATTACGGTTCTTTTGGGAACACTCAGGGTATAGCGGTTGGGGGCAATCAATTCTTCGTGTCGGACAGCGGGTCTGATATTCTTTCGCAATTCGGCAATTGTTCCTTCGCCTGCGGGGCTCCAACGCCGACGCCGACTGCGACGCCGACTTGGACATCGACCCTGACACAGTCGCCGACGCAAACTGCCACCAACACACCTACGCCGACGAAAACGGCCACCAATACTCCAACGCCTACCAATACGCCGACGACAACCAACACGCCCACGCCTACCAAGACGCCTACCAACACCTTCACGGCGACACCAACGCACACCATCACCAACACGCCTACGATTACACCGACGAGGACGAATACTTTCACGCCGACGGTGACGCGTACGCCCACTTGGACGCCCACTAAGACGAATTCGCCCACAATCACGCCGACGAGGACGAACACTTACACGCCCACGAAGACGAATACGCCGACGATCACCCGGACGCCCACTTGGACGCCGACCAAGACGAATTCGCCGACGATTACGCCGACAAGGACGAACACCTCCACGCCTACGAAGACGAATACGCCTACGGTGACGCGTACGCCCACTTGGACGCCGACCAAGACGAATTCGCCGACGATCACGCCGACGCGCACGCCCACGAGGACGTCCACTCCGACCGCGACCAGGACGCCGACCAAAACGTCCACTCCGACTGCCACGCCGTCCACGACGTCCGGAAGTTCCGCCATGCCGGCCTCGGGGGTATTGTCCAACGACGTGAAGGGCCCCAAGAGCACCCCGACCAGTACCTTGACTCCCGCCCCTGGGGTGCTGATCTCGTCAGTTATCCCGGCGCCGAGCCTTTCCAAGGCAGGGACACCGGTCAAGTTCCTCTATAACTTGAAGAAGACGGCGGGGTTGACGCTTAGCGTTTACTCGCTGACGGGCGAGTTGGTCCGCCAATGGGTTTTCCAAGGTGAACCTGGGAAACACACACAAGTTTGGGACCTCAACAACCAGTCCGGCGAGGGGGTCGCAAGCGGGTTGTATATTTACGCCTTCCAGGCCTATGACGAAAGCGTCAAGGAAACCAAGGTCGGTAAAGTTGTAGTGGCCCATTGATGGGTCGCGCGACGGCTGTGATTAACTCAAGGAGGAATACGATGAGAAAATATATTATGATTACGGCGCTTTGCCTGGCAGTTCCAGCTTTCGCGCAAAACAAATCTGTTTTTCCGGGAAGCACCCCGGTTTTCGCGCAAAATAAGCAGGCTTTTCCTAGGACAACGCCGACTTTCCTTCAAAGCAAGGGTACTGACGCCGTTTCCAAAAAACCTAATTTCTCGGCTTTCAACACCCAGTTGAGGGAAAAGATGGCCCAGGTAACCAAGGATTACCGAGCGGGGAAGTTGACCAAGCAGGAGGCCAGGGACAAGAAGATCAAGCTGATGGAAGTCCGGCGCAAGGCCTTGGGTTTCTCGCGTCAGAACAGCGGGAAGGATATTTCCGCGGACCAGAAGAACGAGCTGATCAAGTCGCTTCAATAATTAGTATTTATTACTGTGGTACTTCGAAACTTGTGAAGCTTTATTGGTTTGAAGTCAGTAGAATTTTTTAATTTTACTATACCTTTGTGGTTCCGAAGGAACCTGTGGTTATAACAAATTTTTAATAGAAGTGATAAATTCCCGGGTTTAACTATCCGGGTTTTTGCTTCAGGAAGGGCTCCGTTTTTCGCGGGGCCCTTTTTTTATTCGTGAGTAAGCGCTCTCGACTAAGAGAGGGCGTCACTTGGATCAACCCCCACAAATTAACTGGTTACCGGTGGTAACTTGGTAATGATGAATTATGACATTTGTCTTGCTGGGTTTGGCGGTTACCTTTAACATGAGGCCGATTTTGTTAATTAATAATTTCAGGGGCCGTAATGGGAATCAAATCAATTTGGGTTTACATCTTCATTATAGGATCAGTGATTCCCATCGCCTGCTCGAACAATTCCACCGGACCCTCCTCGCCTGTCACAGTCACCCAACCCGTCACCGTCCTAGTCACAGCCACTAACTCACCGACCTTTCCTCCCGGAACCTTGACCTCCACACAGACTACAACCCCTACTTCCACATTCCTAACTCCTACTTTTACTTCTACAAACACTCCCGTGACCATACTGGAAACGCCGACCAATACTTACACTTTCCCCCCGGGAACATTGACCGCGACACCCACGAACACTTTGACCAATACCATAACGATTACTTTTACTGCGACATCCACGGATACTCCCATGCCCACCGATACGCCCGTCACCATCCTGGAAACCCCGACCAATACTTATACTTTCCCCCCAGGTACATTGACCGCCACGCCTACTACAACTCCTACTTCCACATTCCTAACTCCTACTTTTACTTCTACAGATACTCCCGTAACCATACTGGAAACGCCGACTTATACATCAACCTTTCCCCCGGGAACATTGACCGCAACTCCCACGAACACTTTGACCAATACCATAACAATTAGTTTTACTGCGACATCCACGGATACTCCCATGCCAACCGATACTCCCGTGACCATCTTTGAAACACCGACTTATACCTCAACCTTTCCGCCTGGCACCTTGACTGCGACCCCCACGAACACTTTGACAAATACGATAACCAATACTTTGACATCCACTTCTACTGATACACCAATTCCCACCGATACTCCCGTAACCATCCTGGAAACACCGACCTACACTTGGACTTTTCCCCCCGGTACCTTGACCGCCACTCCGTCAAACACGGCCACCAATACCAATACCATCACGCCAACCATTACTTCCACCAACACGCCCGTGACGGTGATACCGCCGGTGCCAACGGCATGTTACCCGGGGAGCGCGGCTTTCCTGTCTTCATACACCTTCGACCCCGAGGATACGAACCTACAGTGCTGGTCGGTTTGGTCTTGCCCGCTGGGAACCAATCTCCAATTAGATTCAACCAATTACAACAACTCACCGGATTCCCTGGAAGCAATTATTCCTTTGGCAGGGGGTGCGGCAGATATCGGATTGGATTTCAGCAACGCCCCTGTCACGATACCGCCCGGAAGCACCATCAGTTTTTATTACAAAGTATCCGCCTATAGGGGAGGCACAATCCAGGTTTACGATACCAGTAACGGTCAGAACCGTTCCGAATATACGACAGCCGCTAGTGCCACCAATTGGACCCAAGTGACGGCGGCCCTGCGCCCGAATTCCTGGACGAATGTCCAGAAACTATATGTACAGATTTCCGGTACCAGTGGGCTTGATCTTTGGATCGATGATGTGACGATCACGCTCAACACCACGCCGACCATTACTCCAACCACTACCGTCACGAACACCCCCACCCTCACGCCCACCCGTACCATCACCAACAGTCCGACGCCCACGCCCACCGGTTCCGCCACCTATACCCCGTCCGGGACTCCCACCCCGACCTTGACGTATTTGGCCCATTACACCAATACTCCTACGCCTGTTAATTTCAACACCGCGACCCCTACCCCGACGAAAACTTCGACACCCTCGTCATCCCCTACGGTGACGCCCACCGCCTATCCCTTGGGTAGCCAAATTCTCTCGATACTGTTGCCAGCCGGCTATTGCCCGATGGGTGTCGCGGCGGCGAATGGTTATATCGCCGTGAGTAACGGCGGGGCAACAGTCCTTGTTTACAACAGCCAGGGCGTATCGCTTTACTCGGTCATCCCCAACGCGTCAGGGGCTGTGACGGGCGTGGCCATTGACGACCATGGGGAGCTTTATTCCGCCGTGAATGTGTCCACTCTAAACGGGTATACCTCATTAGGGGGTTTATCCTATGCGGTTACCGGATGTGTGGTCGGCCATTACCTTTCACCCAGCAGTGCCACCTATGATTACACTTGGACGGGACAGGGAACTGTCATCAATCCCTACGGAGTCAAGATCGACCCCAGCGGGAATTTGGTGGTTACCGACCAATTCAGCGGAACGGTTTTAAATCTTTCCTGGGAAAATGACACGGTTTTGAATCAAACAACGGGATTTTATGGCAAGCCATGCGATTTAGCCGTGGACCCAATCGGGAATATTTATGTCGCTGAAGCCGGATACTCGCTTCCTAATGTTATCTATGAATTCAACCCCCAATATAAATATGTGAGAGGTTTTGGTGTTCCAACGGCTTTTTCACCCGTCACGGAAACTTCCCCAACCACCAGTGTCGCGGTGGATTCGCAGGGGAACTTGTTTTTTAATTGGTACGCGACGATTTACAGCAACATTACCTATACGACCAGCCAGGACAACTTTGTTTATTATTCAAATTCACTGGGAACCAATTTGGGCGGTTACGCGGCAAATTATCCCCAACTCTTGTGGGTGGATACTTCTGATAACCTGTATGTAGCCGATAGTGGCGCTTGCGCCGTGAACGTGTATTCAAAGTAAATGAAAGATATGCTAAAGGAGAGCTTTATGAAAAAAATAATCACGATCGCGGTGGCGGGGTTATTCCTGGCAACGTCATTGGGTTTGGCCCAGGAAGAAGGCTCGGTGAAATCACCGCAGGCTACTCTGGCAGCAAAACACAAAAGGGTTCATACCAGGCCGCCCTATTCGGGGCCGACCAAGGCCGTCAAAAAGGCGGATTATAAACATCCGAACATGCCCCCTAAGCCCAAGGAAGCGCCAAAGCAGGGAACCGCCCAGGCTCCCGCCGGACAAATCATCGTCCGTTGAGCTGTCTGGCTTAAAAAACTCCCTCAATTTAAAATTTAGAATTCAGAATTGGTTTATGGCACCCCCTCGTGTTACTTCCTTGTAAAAAAGGTTCATCAACTGTTTATTCTCAAAGAAGCGTTCTCAATTGGGTGAAGGCGCCATTCGAATAAAACTAGAGACAATTTCATGATACTGCTAGTAACTTAATTATCTAAGCTTATGACATACCTCATATAGAAGGATTGTTAATACCTTTAGCCTGTCCCCAGTTTTGTTCATCTTCTTCGCCGGAATGGGCTTAAATGGGGAGAAAATTCACCTGGCTTTTCATGTTCCTTATCGCGGCGATCCTGCCCATGGCTTGCTCGAATAATTCCACAGGCCCTTCCGCGCCGGTCACGGTCACGAAGCCTGTCACTATCCTTGAAACAGCCACCTATACGGACACTTTTCCACCTGGCACCTTGACTGCCACTCCGACTAACACATCAACCAGTACCAATACGCTTATCCCAACTGCCACTTCCACCAATTCACCCTTGCCGACCAGTACCCCCGTGACCATCCTAGAGACACCGACCTATACATTCACGTTCCCTCCGGGTACTTTAACATCGACCCTGACGAACACACCGACTAATACCAACACCCTGATTCCAACCCCCACTTCCACGGATACACCTTTGCCTACGGATACGCCAGTAACTATTCTGGAAACGCCGACTTATACAAACACATTTCCTCCGGGGACTTTGACTTTCACTTTTACAGCGACGGATTCGATGACGCCTACGATGACCTTGACGGTCACCGAGACTGTGACCGACACGGTCACTCTTACCCCTACGCCATCGGCTACGCCAACACTATCACCTACGCCTATTCCAACCGATACGCCCGTGACCATTCTGGAAACCCCGACTTACACAAACACATTTCCGCCTGGCACCTTGACCGCGACTCCCACGAACACCATGACTAATACAATCACAAATACTTTGACCGTAACTTCCACTGAAACGCCCATGCCCACCGATACGCCCGTGACCATCCTAGAAACCCCGACTTACACAAACACTTTTCCTCCCGGTACTCTGACTTATACGCCTACCGTCACCGCGACCTTTACGCCGACTTCCACCTATACCTCAACGATCACTTCCACCCCGTCGAACACACCTACTGTCACCAATACCCCCCAACCCCGATTGGTTCTCTCGTGGAATGACGAGCCAGTATCCCAGACTTATATATTCAACCAGGCCAATGTGACTGGCATTCAAGTGGTATTGAAGGCGTTTGGGCAGGAACCAGTCTCTGTGACCCAGCTTTCTTTCGGGCTTGGTGGAACCATGACGAGCGGGGAAGTGGTCGGGGGAAGCGTCCAGTTGTACCAGGACACTGGTACAAGCGGGGACGACACGGGAGGGAATGGCTACTATACGGGCGGGGGAAGTTCACTGGCCAGCGGGACCTTCTCAAACGGCGCTGTGGCCTTTACCAACGCGGCTGGAATCCTAGAAGTTGTTCCGGGAACGCCCCAAACCCTGTTATTGGTGTTTAATCTGAGCGCGCTTGGGGGCGAGACTTTCTTCAATACGATCAGCGCCGGGGGTATTTCTGCGGCTGGGGCTAATACATCCACTACTGCCGTTATTGTAGGCGGCCCAATCAATGGTAATACCCACACGGTTCTGGCGCCCACGGCGACGGTGACCAACACACCCACGGTCACGCCGACTGCCACTCCTTCATTGACGGCCACCCCGACGCCCACGGTTACCCTCACGAATACCGCGACTTGGACCCCCACCCAGCCGATCGTCAAGATCATTGCCTTGGGGGGGGCGGTCTCCGCCATTTCCGGGCAATCCGTGGGTATCCTGCAGTTCGCGGTCACCAACACCAGCGGTGAAATGGTCAATTTGCAAAGCATTTTTTTCGGCGGGACAGACACGGCGCCGGCCGGGAGTATCAGTTCGGCGAGTTTGCAGAACGTCAGTGGGGGGGGCCTTTTTACTTATCCTAGTGACCCCGGGCTGGGAGGCGAGTTCCTGGGTTCACCTTTTTTAACGACCTTGGGGCCCGCCGAAGCCCAAACCTTTATGTTGAATTACAACTTCTCGACAATTGTCACTAAAAGCACCTATACCGTCTCTATTGATATCCCCGCTCTCGGTGGAACGGGAGCCAACGGGATGTCGGTCTCTACAACCGGTAACGCTTCGAATTCTTTAACGCTTAATTCATGTCCGGTAAGTTTCAGCCATTTTCCGTGGGGGGCGGCGCCGATAACGGTAATACCGGGTGCCTCCGGTGTAACGGTGCTGCAGTTTCAGTTGTCCAACAACTGTGCCAGTTCTAATGTGACAGTGAATAGCTTTATCGTCAATGGCACAACCACGGGCAGCTTGTCGGGGATTTCTTCGGTGATATTGGAGGCTATTCCCACGGGAACGGAAGTCTCGGGTGGGGACTTTTCTTCTGGATCAGTGACGCTCCCCGTGGACCCACTTGTTATTTTCCCTGGAAGCTTTATCACTTCTCAGCTGGTCTATAATTTCTCCAGCAGCGTAATGCCCGGTACCTATTCGGCATATGTGGCCGGGGTTAACGCGACGGATATATACGGTGGGGCCGTTTCCTTAACCGGCGCCGCGTTGGGGGTGACCATTACGGTCGCCTTGCCGACCGCTACGCCGACCCCGACTTCGACCGCGACCCCGACCGTGACTGCGACACCCACGAATACCGCAACCCCGACTGTGACTTCAACGCCAACCCAAACCCCCACCATCACCAATACTCCAACCATCGTGCCCGGTTCACTGACTTTTACTTCAAATGGGACTTTTATCGTTCCGGCAGGGGTTTCTTCCATTTTAATCCAAGCATGGGGCCCTGGTGGTTGTGGTGGATCAGGCTATTCCGGGAGTAGTAATTCGGGCGGTGGTGGCGGAGGTGGCGGCGGATATATGATTAATCAATTTAGTGTTTTTCCTGGCAATACCATTGCAGTGACTGTAGGCCTCGGCAATTGCATAAATTCAAGTTTTTCGTCAGTATACAATGTTAGCACGAGCCAATTACTTGTTATGGTTACGGCAGGGTATAACGGAATTTTTGGAACTAACGGCTCGGGGGGTGCTGGGGGTGCCGGAGGAACCGGAGCTTCAAACGGCTCACCCGGAATTGTTGGTAGTTTAAGTTCAGGTGGTTCGGGAGGAAATCCAGGGTTGGGTTTTGGAGGTGGAAGTGGCGGAGGTGGCGGCGGTTCGAATACAGCAGGCACTAATGGAGGATCGCCGGGTGGCGGCGGTGGGGGTTGCGGGCCCGGTTATTTAGGTGTGTCAGCAGGCGGGGATGGCCAAGTCTTGATTTCATGGCAATAATTGATGCTGGGGGTTGTTTGCGTTGTCTGTAAACACGAAGGGCCCCGCGTTCGCGGGGCCCTTTTTTTATGACTTGATTCGCGGTTTAAGAAACTTCGTCAATTTAAAATTCAAAATTTAGAATTCATAATTGCTTTTTATGTGTTTCCTTCCCCCATCTAAAGTTGCCACAATTTCATGGTATTTCCCGGAATTTTAAAGACGGGAGAGTTGCTGACGCGTCGTTAAGGGTCCGAAGTTTGAGACGAAATCCTTCCATTCCGATTCAGAACACTGATATCCCATCCAAAAGGTTTGCAAAACAAGGATCATTCGTTCATTTTCGATAATATAAACAGTATGACTTATTTTATCAGCCTGCCAGGACCGCATTAAACTCGCGATTATTCTTTCGTTCCATGACGACCAATCCACTGGTGTTTTAATATCATTTTTGGACATGAATTCAAACGTTAACAAGGTTACCTCTGGATTTGAATTTACATTTCACTTTCGGCTTGGTTATTCAGGGATTCGGGGAAATATTACGGAGGGTCTTTTGGATTACTGTTTCTGGCGCTAGGAAATTCACCCCGCATTCGGTCTTTTGCCTCCAAATAACCTTCGCGAAAATTTCGATTTTTTCATCCTTTCCCGGTTCGAAACCCAATTTAAGGATGGAACCAACACTGATGGGATAGGATATCTCGAGTTTCAATCCGCCTTCACCCATGTTATAGCTTTGGGTTGGAATGTTATGTTCTTGGACTTCGAAGATGTTTCCCGATTTGGATGGAAGGACCTGGTTAATATGAACCGGTTTCTGAAAATCAAACCGTTTATGATGCCTTTTTTCCTGAAAATTTCCCATGCGAGAAAATTCCTTGTAATCGGTCTTAATAATAATGAATGGATCGACTAAGGATAATTATATGTGATAAACGAAAAATATATTTCCTGAAAAACAGCTTTTAAAAGCGTTTTTTATTTAGTAATCGGATAAAGCTGACTTGAAAGGCCCTTTTTATTTAGGGGATTTTCCTATTTTAAGAACCTCCCTCAATATTTAATTTTTCATTCTTCATTGTCCATTCTTCATTGCCATTTTCAACGGTTGGGTTTTTACTTTTGATTTTACCTATAAACTTCCTTGCGGTGCGCGATCCTTAAAATAAGGTAGCCGCCGGGTATGGGAACATACACTACCCTCCAATCCCCAACCCTCAGCTTGAAAAGCCCCGCAAACTCGCCGTGAAGGGGTTCACCCGGATTTCGGGGTGTTTGGAGCGCTTTCTCCAGGCTGTCCAGCACCCGCCGGGCGGTAGGAGGATCGAGTTTCTTGAGGTCCTTCTGGATGGATGACTTGTACTCGACCTTAACGGCCAAGACACTTCCTCAATTCCTGGGAAGAGAGGATTGAGTCCCGCTTATCACGCAGGCGGTCCAATGCGATCTGGTGGTCGGCTTGTTCGGCAAGCCAAGTATCGAGCGCTTTTTGGATGAGGTAGGATTTAGAGCGGTCCAGGGTCTTGGCCAGGCTCTCCAAAGCCTTCGCGGTCTTATCTGGGAGCCTGAGGGAAACTGAAATAGACATGGTTAATCTCCTTGTGATACATGTAATACAAATATAGCAAATGGGACCCCTGAAACCAATATCCCCAATTGAAATCCGCCGGCACCCATGAAATTAGGGCACTTGACAAGGTTTTAACCCGAACGGTAAAGCGCAGCCTTGAAAGATTTCCACGGCCTATCATGTTCGGTTTTGAAAAGTTCCCAAAAGGAACGGCCAAGAGGGGAGCCAAGCAGGTTTCACCCCTGGTATTGCCAAAGAATAAATAAGCGGTTCCAATCGTTTAAAATTCTTCCCCCGTCCATTGCCACATTCTCATACCCGATATAAACTATTGTCGCTTTGAAAGCTTTTTGGAGGTTTGCGTGCGTCGATCGCTTTATCCGGTGGGTTTCCTGCTGTTGCTTATGACTGGCTTGGAGATTTTCCCCGCCGCCTGCACCAAGGAATATTACACGGGGCCTAGTACTATACCCACACCCTCGCCGACTTGGACACTTTCTCCCGGAACCCTAACACATACAGCGACACCAACTTGGACCCCGACCTTGTCTCCAACTCCTACCTCCGCGCTCCTAACTTCTACCTTTACTCCAACGCCTTCCTTAACGGATTCGCCGACTTTGTCACCTACTCCTACTTCCGCTCTCCTAACTTCCACCTATACATCTACGTCCACCCTAACGTATACACCAACCTCAACGCCCTCTTTTACCGCCACGCCCACAATCACTTCCGCCTGCTCTTCGGCGGCTGTCACTATTCCTGACCCCAACCTTTTGGCGGCCATTCAAACCGTATTGATCGAAAACGGAATCATCTCGAGCACCTCTGACATCATTACTCAATGTGATATGGCCACCATTACCAGCTTGACGGCCGATTCCGTCACCATCACCAGCCTGGAGGGCCTGGAATATTGCACTGCGGTGACATTGATGGAACTTGAAAACAATGACATTACCGACTTGACTCCTCTTTCTGGCCTGTCCGGTTTGACCTCACTGGACCTTTATGACAATCAGGTCGCCAATCTCACCCCCTTAGCCGGGTTGACGCAATTGACCTCGCTGGACCTTGGCTACGACCAGGTCACCATTCTCACGCCCTTGGCCGGAATGACGAAATTGACCTATTTGGATCTCATTTTCAACCAAGTTAGTGACATCTCAGTCTTGGCTGGATTGACGAATTTGACCCAATTGTTTCTCTGGAACAACCAGGTCAGCGACCTCACGCCCCTGGCCGGATTGAACCAATTAACCTACTTGAACCTATGGAGCAACCTGGTCACCGACATCTCGCCTCTTTCTGGGTTGACGCAATTGAACATGCTGTACCTTAACGGCAACCAAATAACAAATATCTCGCCCTTATCGGGATTGACGAATTTAAAATTCCTGGACCTCGCTGTAAACCAAGTCAGCGATATCTCGCCGCTGGCAGGGTTGACCCAAATGACCGACTTGATTCTCGCCTACAACCAGATCACCGACATCTCAGCCCTTGCAGGAATGATCCAACTGACCCAACTATACCTGGAGAATAACCAGATTGTTGACCTCACGGCCCTTACGGGGATGATGTTATTGAGCACCCTGGATGTCGATTACAACCAAATCCAGGATTTACAGCCACTCGTGAACAACACGGGGTTGGGAACGAATACAGCTACTATTTCGGTCAAAACTGGCAACCCCTTGACGGGGGCGAACGTGGCGACGGAGGAAGCGGAACTAACAGCCGAAGGCTGTACTATTAATTAGAGGGGAAACCATGAAAAAGATATTATTGGCGGCATGTATTTTTATCATAGCGGCGGGGGCAGGTATAGTAGTTTGGGCGCAGCAGGCGCCCGCGATAAAAGAAAAACCCCAATGGGTCCTGGACCACGGAAAGGGTCATGCTAAAAAGCATAAACCCGTTCGCAAGGTCAGCGGGACAGCCAAGAGGGGAGCCAAGCAGGTTTCGCCCCTGGTATTGCCCAAGAATAAATAAGCTTTCCCGCGAGTTTAAAAGCCCCTCAATTTAAAAAATACTTTCCTCGTCTAAAGTTGCCACAATTTCATGGTATTTCCCGGAATTTTAAAGACGGGAGAGTTGCTGACGCGTCGTTAAGGGTCCGAAGTTTGAGACGAAATCTTTCCATTCCGATTCAGAACACTGATATCCCATCCAAAAGGTTTGCAAAACAAGGATCATTCGTTCATTTTCGATAATATAAACAGTATGACTTATTTTATCAGCCTGCCAGGACCGCATTAAACTCGCGATTATTCTTTCGTTCCA
The DNA here is from genome assembly GCA_963796105.1 of candidate division FCPU426 bacterium. Taxonomy (GTDB): domain Bacteria; phylum Oederibacteriota; class Muellerivitia; order Muellerivitales; family Muellerivitaceae; genus CAWCKJ01. Next base: position 873,797 of record CAWCKJ010000003.1, on the reverse strand, counting down.
TGACGACCAATCCACTGGTGTTTTAATATCATTTTTGGACATGAATTCAAACGTTAACAAGGTTACCTCCGGATTTGAATTTACATTTCACTTTCGGCTTGGTTATTCAGGGATTCGGGGAAATATTACGGAGGGTCTTTTGGATTACTGTTTCTGGCGCTAGGAAATTCACCCCGCATTCGGTCTTTTGCCTCCAAATAACCTTCGCGAAAATTTCGATTTTTTCATCCTTTCCCGGTTCGAAACCCAATTTAAGGATGGAACCAACACTGATGGGATAGGATATCTCGAGTTTCAATCCGCCTTCACCCATGTTATAGCTTTGGGTTGGAATGTTATGTTCTTGGACTTCGAAGATGTTTCCCGATTTGGATGGAAGGACCTGGTTAATATGAACCGGTTTCTGAAAATCAAACCGTTTATGATGTCTTTTTTCCTGAAAATTTCCCATGCGAGAAAATTCCTTGTAATCGGTCTTAATAATAATGAATGGATCGACTAAGGATAATTATATGTGATGAACGAAAAATATATTTCCTGAAAAACAGCTTTTAAAAGCGTTTTTTATTTAGTAATCGGATAAAGCCGATTTGAAAGGCCCTTTTTATTTAGGGGATTTTCCTATTTTAAGAACCTCCCTCAATATTTAATTTTTCATTCTTCATTGTCCATTCTTATGCTTATGCACAAAGTGACCGTGCTGTAATGGGTTTTGCTAAGGCACATGCGGTCAAAGCACGGTGAAATAAGGAATCGGGATCATGACGACGGTTGAACCGATAGGCATATTCACTTAGATACCGGCCTAAATACTTAGCATCAACGCCATGATGAGTTCCAATGATCCAGGCCTTGGCGTTGGAAATGAACCGGTGTACCCAGGGCAACCAACTTTCCAACTCTTTCGGGTCATTGGCCATCACCCGGTAGTCTGCCTCCACTCCTTTGAGTTCACGCAAGGCTGGCGAAGCATCTGTGTTGAGGAAAGAGCCTTTTTCCATAGTCTGATTCACGAATTCCTGGCTCTCCCACTTGGTTTCCATAGCTACCTTCACCTTGGCAAAACCCGCTTTTTCCTTCTTGCAACCATTCTCATCCACCCATTCCTTGCTTTCCACCGCCACCAAGACTTCCACTTGGTTTTCCTTGGCCTTTTTCCCAAAAACCGCCCCATCCAACTCAATGACGCCCTTTAGAGTATAGCTTTCGTCCTTTTGCCTAAGACCTTCCCGGATCTTATGCAATAGAAGCCATGCCGAATGATCCGAAAGATTTAAATGCCGCTTCAGTTCCAGGGCCGAAATACCCCGTTTGCCCTGCATCATCAAACTGATGGCCCTGACCCAGGTTAAAAGAGGCAGCTTGGAGCTTTCAAAAATCGTCCCGGCGCGAAGCCGAAGACGTTTCCGGCAATAGTCACATTCCCTCACTTCAGGCTTGGCCTGGTGTTGCCAGAAGCTTTCGCCCTCACATTGGGGACAAACAAAGTCTTTCCCGCCGAAACGGCATCTCCACACCCATTGGCGGGCTTCTTCTTCCGTGTGGATTTTCCTCAGAATTTTAATGCTTTTCATCCGCTGGTAGCTCATGTACCACCTCCCGTAGCGGACAGTATACCTATGTATTCCTTTATTTCAAGGGTCACTTAATACAGAAGCATGTCCATTCTTCATTGACTTTTTTTCAGCTTCTCCAAAATCCGGGCAAAAATACATTTCTTACATTTGTCAACCAATCTGGGTTTTGTTTTAGCCAAGTTGCTTATTGATCATTGCGGGCCAATAATGAAGACACAATTGTTGGGGAGCCGTATTCCGCGCCGTGGAATGGAGCAATGGAAAATCGATTGTGGAAAATGGATCGGTTTTGGGGGCTTCTATGTTTAGAAGAAATCTTTGGATATTTATCTTTGTTTTAGCGATCCTGGCTTCGGTTATCGGCGCTTGTGCCAACAACGGTAACAATCCGGTTTCACCCCCCAGGCCTTCTGCTACCCCAACACTCACGGAAACAGTTTCTCCAACTCCTACTTCCTCACTTCTAACTCCTACCTTTTCTTCCACTCCTTCTCCTACTCTCACGAACACGATGACCTTTACACCGACTCCAATATCTACCGCCACGGATACTCCGACTTTGTCCCCAACGCCTACCTTTACTGATTCACCGACTTTGTCACCAACTTCTAATTCCTCACTCCTAACTCCTACTTTTACTTATACCAACACCCTAACTTTTACCTTTACTTATACTTCCACCTTCTCCGCGACACTTTCTAACACCGACACGCCTACTTCGACTCTGACGTTAACATTCACTCCCACCGAGACTAATTCCCCGACGGATACGCCTACTGACTCCCCAACTATCACGTCAACGGATACGCCGACCAATACGCCCACCATAACGAATTCCCCGACGATCACCGACACCCTTACCATCACGCCGACCCCGACCGTCACGGGTACATCGACGCCATTGTCCCCGCCAGTTATCACGTCCAGCAATCCCACCTCGCCCACGAATAACACCTCCACGGGCCCAACCCCATCCCTTTATGGAACCTCCCTGCCGAACGCGAATATCCAGCTTTACGAAAAAAACACCAATTTGGGGTCCCCCCTGGCTACGGCGGTCGCGGATTCGAGCGGCAACTGGACGGTCACACTTCCGGCCGGAAACGCATTGATAGGGAATTCCGCTGTGACTTTTTACGCGACCCAGTCGGATTCTACGGGCAACGCGTCCGCTCCCTCCACGGGACTCATTTACGCTTATGTGATCGCTGAACCCATTCCTGAGGTTTTTAACAGTACTCCCGCGTCACCCTCCACTGTTACCAACCCTAGTATTTATGGACAGGCTGGCAATGGGCCTAATATTCCCGGCTTAATTACCACAGTGTACATTTACACCAACGCCAATTGCACGGGAACCCCTGTCGCTTCGGGCCCGGCGTCCCTTTTTAACACGACCGGGATACCCGTCACGGTACTTCCAAACAGCTCCACCACCTTTTGGGTTCGGTCCCAGGACTCGGCGGGTAATTCCTCGCCCTCCTCCAGCTTTTCATCCACCTATCCCTCGGTCACCTACATTTCGATTATTTTGACCAGCACCCCCACGACCACGGACACTTTCACGAATACATTGACCTATACTCCTACGAATACCCCAACGGACACATTCACCTATACCCCGACAGACACCCCCACGGCGACACCCACGGATACCTCAACAGATTCGCCAACCAATACATTCACGAATACTTTCACCTATACCCCGACGGATACGCCCACGGATACCCCCACTTACACTTCCACCGACACCCCGACGGATACCCCAACCGATACCCTGACCTTTACCCCTACCGACACCCCGACCTACACGCTGACTTTTACAACCACGAATACCCCGACCAATACATTCACCTTTACCTCCACAAATACACCCACCCCGACCCCCACTTACACTTCCACCAACACGCCCACTAATACCCCGACCGATACCCTGACCTTTACCCCTTCTTCCACTCCCACACCCTGCGGATACCCCGGCAACACCTGCACGCCGACGAATACGCCCACCAACACACCATTACCAGGTACGTCCTGGACGGCCCGCACCCTCCCCAGTTCACAGAACTGGTTTTCAGTGACCTACGGGAATGGGGTGTTTGTGGCGGTTTCTTTTGGCCCAAGTTCGGTGGCGGCGACCTCGCCTGACGGTATAACTTGGACAGCCCGCGCCCTCCCCAGTTCTCAGAACTGGTGGTCAGTGGCCTATGGGAATGGGGTGTTTGTGGCGGTTGCTAATGGAAGTTCGGTGGCGGCGACATCACCGGATGGGATCACCTGGACCCAACAAACCCTCCCTAGTACACAGAACTGGTATTCAGTGGCCTACGGGAATGGGGTGTTTGTGGCGGTTGCTTATAACAGCGCGGTGGCGGCGACATCGCCGGATGGTATCACTTGGACGCCCCAAACGCTCCCCGCTTCACAGTATTGGTATTCAGCGGCCTACGGGAATGGGTTATTTGTGGCTGTCGCTAATTATAGTACGGTGGCGGCGACATCACCGGACGGGATCACCTGGTCCCAACAAACCCTCCCCAGTTCACAAAATTGGAGACCAGTGGTCTATGGGAATGGGGAGTTTGTTGCGGTGGCGACTAACGGGGCGGTGGCGACATCGCCGGACGGGATCACTTGGACGGGCCAAACCATTCCCGGTTCTCAGTACTGGACAACAATGACCTATGGGGAAGGGGAGTTTGTAGCGGTCGCTAATAATAGTACGGAGGCAGCGACCTCGCCTGACGGTATCACTTGGACGGCCCAAACCCTCCCCAGTTCGCAGAACTGGAGTTCAGTTACCTATGGGAATGGGGTGTTTGTGGCGGTTGTGGAAAGTCATGCGGCGGCAGCGACTTCACCTTGAGGGCACTTGGGGACTTTGGCCCTTTTTAAAAGGATTTTACACGCGCCGGGGACCAATCCGACTTGGGACATGGCCGGGGATTTCAACGGGGACGGCAAAGCCGACCTGGCGGTCGCCAATTATAACGATGGAACCATCAGCGTCTTGATCCAAAACCCCTGAAAATCCGGCGGCTCCAAATCCTCATCAAAACTTATTAGCTGGGTTTTTCCAATTCAAGAACCTTCCCAATTTAAACCCGCCCTGAGCACTGCCACACGCTGTGCCGATTTACAATAAGACGGTAATAGAAATCGGTGCGATACCAGCCACTTTAAATGTTTTGTGGATGGATGGTATGCGGTGCGTGGGGCTCGAAGGGTTCATTGCCTTTTTGTCAGTTTTCTTCTCCTCCCACCATCGTCGGCGTCACGAATATCACCAGTTCCGTCTGGGTTTTCTGCAGGTCCGTATAGCGGAAAAGTTCTCCTAGGACGGGTATATCGCTCAGGATGGGGATGCCCGATGTCAGTTTCTGGCTTTGCTCGTCTATCAAGCCCGCGATAACAAGAGTACTTCCACTTTTCATATAAACCGATGTTTCCGCCCACCGGGTGCGCAAGGCTGGAACGGTGGTCCCATTCATGGCTAACCCGTTTTCAAGATCGATTCCGCTGACCTCGGCGCGCAGATTCGCGGATATATTCCCATCAGCTTCGATGGAAGGTTTAATATTCAACTTGACGCCATAAGGTTTCCACTCAACCGTCGCTGAGCCGATTTTCGTCTCGACAATGTAAGGAATCTCGCCACCTGCCAAGAAGCTAGCTTCTTCCCCACTGACCGCCAATAGTTTTGGTTTAGATAAAATTTTAGCTTTACCGCGACTGATTAAAAGCTGAACGCTTGCGGCCAGGGATTGCCGTGCAAAGGTGCCAAATGCTGCTAAAGAAGGAGGAGAATTCTCGGCAATCGCAACGTTGTTGCTGGTTATGGATTCGGCAGATGAAGAAGTGGAGGTGGTAGAGCCGGAGGAGCTTGAAACCGGCGCGGATGTGATGGAACCCCAACTTAGACCTGCCTTAAGGGCGCTTTGGGAGTCGATTTCCATGATTTCCACACCCATTTCTACCATGGATTTCCTCAGATTATGAGAGGATACCAGAATAGTCCGACTGATCTTATCTCCATCTGGAGCGATAAATATGAGGTTGGTACTGCCGATAGATTTAGCGGAAATAAGAATTTCCTGATCGCTGACCGAGGTAACATCGGCAACAGCCGGATTCCCAACGGCTACTTTTTTCGCAGATTCGACATTGATGAGCTTTGATTCCCCGATAGTCAACCGAATTGGACCTTCGCCGGGCATCGCCTTAGCTGCGATTAGGGTTAGCGCCAATAGAAAGTATAAAAATAATTTTTTCATACCCAGCCTCCTTATTTTGAGTTTCCACGAATAATTTCAATACTTCGCGAAGTTTTTACCGAGAAATGGCCCAACTTTTCGATGATCTCCAGCCCGCTTTGAGGAGGCAAGTTGAGGATTTCATCATCGCTCGGGCTTCTCAGGACCAAGCGGAGGTTTTGCCCTTCCAAGAACATAAGGGTTTCGGCTTGTTCTGGAGTCACTTCCAGGGTTACCGTGCCATAGCTGTCCGAGTCTTCACCTGCGGAAGACCTCTCTTCCTGGTTTTTTTTCGATTGTGAAGGGCTGGTCATTCTTTGACCGACAGCCAAAACCTTCAAATCCTGGAAGACAAAAGAAGTCAGTTCTCGGTTTTGGGATGAAACTTTAGTGAGGACGTCCACATGGTTGCCCGGACGGATCAAGTTTCCGACACCGTTGGTTTCGTTCACGGGCAAAGTGTAAGCCCTATAACCGGGATTTAAATCCAGGGCAAGAGATTCCTCACTGGTTCCGAACTTGTTAGATAGTATCTGCTCGCCGGCCGAAATAGGCACCAAGGATATAAACCCCTCCACTTCGCGGATGTCGCGGATGGCGCTGGGGCTAACGTAATTTTCCGGAATATCAGTTTTCTTAACCAAGTCAGGCTTCAGGATGCTTCCTATTGGTATATAACCCGAAGCTACTAGGACCTGGATCGGAGTGGTCTTTTTTTCCACTTCGGACGCTTTCTGGTAAAGAAGAACAAAAGCCAAAGTCCCGAAAAGAATTCCGGCGGACAAGGCGATTAAGGAGTTGCGGCGATTCATATCTTTTCCTTTCTAAATGTCTTAATTCAAACTGACCAAGGCGATCACATCTTCCAAAGATTGTGGATTCAATACGGCTAAAAGCCTAACAGAAGTTTTTGAGAGCAAGTAAGCCTCTCTGCCGGGATCCCCCTTCCATGGTCGAAAGTTGAATCCCTGCTGGAGGCACAAAGCGAAAAACTTTTGGCGAAGACTGTTGCTGGGGTCCATGTAAATCAATCCGATCTTGAAATTTTGGAGTTTTTGACAGAAAATTTCACGGCTTTCCTCTGGCGGTGAAAAAGGGAAGTCCCAATGGGATCGAGCTTGTGTTAGATTGAAGATTCCACCTGGTAACTCTCCTTCCCATCCATAAGTCATGCCAGAATCTGGGTTTTCCAATAAGCCTAGGGCCTTTGTGACACCAGCTTTCTTAAAGGCGTGAATTTCCAGACGCCCCTCCAGGGATGGGTTTTTGTTGGAAAGCTCCAATAAGATTGGCGTCAAATTTAATTCCCGGCCCTCGGGTGTCCAACCCTCTGAATGGAATTTATCCATAATGATCGGAAGAAGGTTTATTAATTTGCCTTGGTTAACCCACACCAGGTTAGTTTCTTTCACTCCGTTGGTTGTTGATTCGTATTGGCAAATGGTTTTAGGCGAGAAACACACGGGTGAAAATATCAAGGCCCGGCTGAGAAACGCGCTGGCCAGGATGAACCAAAAAACGATGGTGCCCCAAAACCAGTATTTATTCATGGGGCCTCCGGGTAACGCATTACAGCTAATTGGGTCTCCAGACAAAGGCCATTGTGGAAAAGGTATCCAAAAAAAGGTGACCCGCGATATTGGATGGAGACCAGCCATTTCTGACCTGTGTAATTGAGTGCATAGTCCTTGAGTTTGGAAAGAAGGGGGCCGAAAATGTTCATTCGGTTTGTGAAAAGGGAAGTTAGGGAAGAGGTTGCGGCGATTGGAAAGGCACGCAATGTACCGGGAATAAAAAAATGTTGGTCATCCCCCAAATCATCCCAGGCTTCACTCGCGAAATCCTTCGGCTCTATTTCACCAGCCGCGTAATAACGGGCAGCTGTACCGCAAGCATGTTCGAATGAAGAACGAGCGGCAAATAGTAGATAAAATTGAACCATTCCTGCCGCCATCAATAAAAGAAGTGGAATAACTATTAGGAATTCTGTCATTCCCTGGCCATTGTTTTTCTCATGGGTTTTCATGGTTGTGATCCCCAAGTATCATGCTGAACATGTCTTTTAACCCCGGAAGTTTTCCCTGTGAGGCCCAGGTTTGAACCATGCCTTGTACCTTCATCAGTCTCGCGATTTCAGCGGGATCCTTAGGCATGAGTTTGCATTGGTATGGAGGGGCGAATAGGTCCCATGCCGCCATGCCTGGACCCTCTACTGAAACTTCGCTTATGGACTGGACTTCGGATTGTGACCCCTGGGGCCCCTGGACCTTGGCTGGAAAGCTTGAATAAACGATCACGGTATGGTTGGGAATATCATCCCGATCCGTGACGTCCATCTTGATTTGTTTCAGTGCTTTGCCATAAGTAAAAAGGGACTTTAACTTTTTACCCGCGGCTTTCTCAGCGCGCTTCTGTGCTTCCTTCGCGGTTTCTTCCTCTGTTTCCCTTAACACCCCGACGTACTTATTCTCGAATTCACCGCTTTTCACCCTCAATTGGCCGATATTTTTGGAGTTAGGGGCGATTTCAACCTCGTGTTGCTCGAAATAGTGTGTTTTTCCCGTCCTTTTATCCTTTAGAAAGTATATGGCTTTCGTGGATTTCTCGGGAAGCTTGAATAAGAACAAATCCAGTGTCCTGAACTTCAGGGCCATGTTGGGTAGAAAGGCTTCCATCGGATAAGGCCCTTGGAGGTTGAACAAGAAGACAGGCGAGGGAGGCAACGGAACACTCCATGAAAGCTTGGCAGGATCCGGCCAATTGTCCCGCAATTGGTTGTTGCTGGCGGAGGATAACCCTTCAGAAAATATCAGGAAAGGGTAAGCCCCTGTGGGAAGTGAGACTCCGAAAAGAACTTTCTGGACGATCTGGACGAAGTTACGGGTGTGGGGATCGACGGCTTCAATGACGGGCAAAGCTAGGCCTCCGCTGATATGGGTCACGCCGAGTATGACTGCCAGGTCCACCAAGGCGAAGCCCAAAAGTATGGCATTGGATAGCCGGACCAATTGGATTCCATTGGCGTAAACAGCTCCCATAGAAAGTGCGGTCATTTCAGTGGATCGGCACGCCCTTTCCTTGGCGTTGTAGAGTAGTCCGGATTTGTAAACGCCAATAAAAAGTGCGAGGAAAATGAAACAAAAAACCAAAGTGGCGAGAAGGACTTGTCCCGGGGGGGAGGAGGACCAACGGTTAAGTTTAATCATTGGTATCCACCTGATAGCCAAGAGAAGTTTCTTCCGGGGTTGTAGCGGAAAAAGCCATGAAACGGACATAGGGAAGAGTTAAGCCCTGGAGGGATAATTCGGGTGGGGTTTTTCCGATAATTTGAAAAGCTGATTTTAAACTGGAATCAGCAGCTCCCAAGTTGGATGGGTTTAACTGGAGTTTTTCCCCAAAAAGCTTATCTATCATTGGAACCCAAATGGGCATGGGATAAAGCAATCGTACCTTGACTGTTTCGTCCTCGACCGATATATCACATTTGGTTGCTAAGGCTGTGGCTAGGGTCGAGCTATTCAATTGGCCCAAGGGAGCAAGGCAATAAACCAATTGGAAATAGGGATTGAAGCTTATTGGATCTGTTGAAGCCGCAGCTTCGCGTGCGATAGCGTACGCAGCCCTTTGGACGGCAAAGGCAACGTAAACAGAATAAGCGAGCTGGATGATGCCGAAGAATATAACAAACAATAATGGGGAAAGAAGGGCAAACTCAACCGCCGATTGCCCCTTTTGATTCAAGTGCGGCATGCTGATTACTTACTTGAACCAGTTCCTTGGGCGATCCCAGACCCCACCGCGCCGCCAACAGCGGTTGAGGCGCTGTTAAACCCAGATTGAACAGTATGGCCGAATATCTTCACTGCGGCGATGACCGCCACCGCGATTAAAGCGACTATTAATATATATTCAGTCATGCCTTGGCCTTTTTGATTCAATTTTTTCATAAAACACCCCTTTATATTTTCAAAATGGAAGCTTGACCATATCGAAAAGTTGGGATAAGTAACGGTTCAATTGGCCCGAGAAGAGCGTGGTAACCCCGACAAAACTCAAGAAAACAACTGTCAGGGTTAAGGCATATTCAACGGTGGATTGACCGGAGGAGTTGAAATTAACAACTTTATGTGTGGTCATATTAAAAATTTAATACTGGTCTTAAAAACTTTCAATAAAAAAACAATAAATATAATGCAAAAATTAAACGTTAAATTAACTGTATTTAGTTGAAAATAATCATATCGAAATCCAGATACCATTTTTTCTTCATTGTTCAATTTTAAGAGTAGAGGGGGGATCAAGACCGGAATCGAAAAGGGAGTTGAACAAACTTTAAGCGAATGGGAAGACAACACTTGAAGTTAAAACAGGTGAGAAAAAGTCTAATCATAGCCGTTTGACTAATATTCCCCGGCTTTTCTTTTCTAACATAACCTTATTCCAGCCTTATATAATAAGCACGTTTTCCCTAGTGAAATGAAGGGGTTTTCAATGCCTGATCCGGACCTACACCGCAAACTTTCCGCCATCATGTTCACGGATATCGTGGGCTACAGCAAGATGATGGAATTGGACGAAACCGCCACCCTTTCCTACCTGAAATTCCACAAACTCCTCATATATCTAGAGGTGGAGAAGCACGCGGGCAAGGTCATCAAGACGGTGGGGGATGCCTTTTTGGCCGATTTTTCCAGCGCCGTCAACGCGGTGCGCTGCGCGGTCACCATCCAAAGGCGCCTCCACGAGCATGACTTCACCGCCAAAGAGCCCCGCCAGGTGCGAATCGGCATCCACGTCGGGGACGTGGTCATCGCAGACAACGACATTTTCGGGGACGGGGTCAATATCGCGGCCCGCCTCCAGGCCATCGCGGACCCAGGAACCATCTGCGTCTCCGAGGACGTGTACCACAACATCAAGAGCCTGAAGGAATTCAAGACCGTTTACATGGGCCCCAAGGAGCTCAAGAACGTTTCCCACAAGGTGGATGTCTATAAGATCGTCCCGGATTTGAGGAAGAGGCCCGAAGCCGAAAAGCCCAAGGGGAACAAGGGCTTCTGGTTTTTCCTCATTTTGCTCGGATTGGGCGTATGGTTCGGGGCGCGGTGGTACTTCACGGAATACCTGCCGAGTGAAAACCCGCCCCCGCCCCCACCGACTCCGGTCCCGACGATAGTCCCGGTCATGACCCCAACGGAGGTTCCACCGACTTACACCCCCACGCCGGAGCCCACGGCCACCCCCGTCCCAAAGCCCCGGGTTAAGCACAAGCCTGTAAAAAAAGCCAAGCCGAAGCCGAAACCCAAGCCTAAGCAAAAACCCAAAAAGGTGGTCAGGCACAAGGTCGTCAAGCATCCCACCGAATCCGGCTATCCTGAATCCAATGAGGTCGTGCCGGTCATAGCGGGATCGGAAGATATGTCGCTTCCGGAACCCTTGCCGACGCCCACGCCGGATATACCGCCGCCACCACCTTGAAAAGACAATTTTGAATTTTAAATTATGAATTCTAAATTGTTGAGGATTTTCGTTTCTCGAAAATCAAGCAGCAATATAAAACTCAAATAATTCTCGCTGGGATTCAGGGGATTCATAGGATAGGCAAGACATTCATGGTAATTATGAATGATGAGTTGGGGTAGAGGCCTAAAAGCCCCTTAAAGACTCTCGTTTGTATTCCAAAATCCGACTATGGCCACTGTCGGCCACATAGAGGTTTTCTGATTCGTCCAGAGTAAGTCCAATGGGATAATCTAAAATCCCATTTCCAAATGTAACTCCCGCGGTATAGGTATTTTCCAATGGGGTGAATTCTTGAACATAATTCGAGGGAGAGTAGCAGCTCATGAAAACATTACCCTCGTGATCAACAACGATACCTTCCGGATTAGTACAAGAAGAACTGAAAGAGACCGGGGTCGAACCAATAGTCGGGCTGTATTTAAGGATGGACGAATAATACATATTGGGTGAATAGTTCTCGTTCATGATGCTTACGTAGACATTACCGTTGGAATCTATAGCTAAATAGAATGGTTCGCAAGAGGCATTCACCCCTGGACTTATCGTGCCGAGGATTCCGACATAGGTAAAAGTCTTGGGTTTTGTGAAATTATCGATTTTGTAGACTTGAATTGCCGGAGTTCCGTCCAGCGCGTAAAGGGTGGTTCCGGACGAGTTTACGACGACACTTCTGCCATAAGATAAACCCGTGATGGCAGTTTGATAAGCACCGGAAGAAGAGAAAACATCAATTCGGTTATTATCCGAATCCGCAACATAGACCGTTCCATCCGGCCCGGTTTTTACGTCCGTAGAACCGAAGAACTTGCTATTGCCATTAAATGTGTCAATTACAGTAATGGATTGGCCACTTGTGTTGTATTCGCCTAAATAGGGCGTTGCCCCCCCCCGATCAAAGGCAACCCAAAGATGGCCGTCATAATAGCTGATACCAGATGGATTATCCTCTGGTGTTTGTGTAATCGCCGTTTCTGGTTTTTGGGAATATAGGGATGGGGCGGAGAAGTTATTGGGTGTGGAAGTTGGGCTATTTTTGGAACTGCACCCTGCGTCCAGGAGGACCGTGGCCCCGAGGATTAAGACATAAAACCGAATGGACATATATTTCATGAGATACCTCCTTATATTTAGACGTTTAATAATCTGGAAAGTTATGGGTGTTTCCCCGCGTATTTACAGCGATTTAATGATCATACTCCTAGGCTGTAAAACGATCAATTAAAGAGATACATGCTTCTGTATTAAGTGACCCTTGAAATAAAGGAATACATAGGTATACTGTCCGCTACGGGAGGTGGTACATGAGCTACCAGCGGATGAAAAGCATTAAAATTCTGAGGAAAATCCACACGGAAGAAGAAGCCCGCCAATGGGTGTGGAGATGCCGTTTCGGCGGGAAAGACTTTGTTTGTCCCCAATGTGAGGGCGAAAGCTTCTGGCAACACCAGGCCAAGCCTGAAGTGAGGGAATGTGACTATTGCCGGAAACGTCTTCGGCTTCGCGCCGGGACGATTTTTGAAAGCTCCAAGCTGCCTCTTTTAACCTGGGTCAGGGCCATCAGTTTGATGATGCAGGGCAAACGGGGTATTTCGGCCCTGGAACTGAAGCGGCATTTAAATCTTTCGGATCATTCGGCATGGCTTCTATTGCATAAGATCCGGGAAGGTCTTAGGCAAAAGGACGAAAGCTATACTCTAAAGGGCGTCATTGAGTTGGATGGGGCGGTTTTTGGGAAAAAGGCCAAGGAAAACCAAGTGGAAGTCTTGGTGGCGGTGGAAAGCAAGGAATGGGTGGATGAGAATGGTTGCAAGAAGGAAAAAGCGGGTTTTGCCAAGGTGAAGGTAGCTATGGAAACCAAGTGGGAGAGCCAGGAATTCGTGAATCAGACTATGGAAAAAGGCTCTTTCCTCAACACAGATGCTTCGCCAGCCTTGCGTGAACTCAAAGGAGTGGAGGCAGACTACCGGGTGATGGCCAATGACCCGAAAGAGTTGGAAAGTTGGTTGCCCTGGGTACACCGGTTCATTTCCAACGCCAAGGCCTGGATCATTGGAACTCATCATGGCGTTGATGCTAAGTATTTAGGCCGGTATCTAAGTGAATATGCCTATCGGTTCAACCGTCGTCATGATCCCGATTCCTTATTTCACCGTGCTTTGACCGCATGTGCCTTAGCAAAACCCATTACAGCACGGTCACTTTGTGCATAAGCATAAAGAGATACATGCTTCTGTATTAAGTGACCCTTGAAATAAAGGAATACATAGGTATACTGTCCGCTACGGGAGGTGGTACATGAGCTACCAGCGGATGAAAAGCATTAAAATTCTGAGGAAAATCCACACGGAAGAAGAAGCCCGCCAATGGGTGTGGAGATGCCGTTTCGGCGGGAAAGACTTTGTTTGTCCCCAATGTGAGGGCGAAAGCTTCTGGCAACACCAGGCCAAGCCTGAAGTGAGGGAATGTGACTATTGCCGGAAACGTCTTCGGCTTCGCGCCGGGACGATTTTTGAAAGCTCCAAGCTGCCTCTTTTAACCTGGGTCAGGGCCATCAGTTTGATGATGCAGGGCAAACGGGGTATTTCGGCCCTGGAACTGAAGCGGCATTTAAATCTTTCGGATCATTCGGCATGGCTTCTATTGCATAAGATCCGGGAAGGTCTTAGGCAAAAGGACGAAAGCTATACTCTAAAGGGCGTCATTGAGTTGGATGGGGCGGTTTTTGGGAAAAAGGCCAAGGAAAACCAAGTGGAAGTCTTGGTGGCGGTGGAAAGCAAGGAATGGGTGGATGAGAATGGTTGCAAGAAGGAAAAAGCGGGTTTTGCCAAGGTGAAGGTAGCTATGGAAACCAAGTGGGAGAGCCAGGAATTCGTGAATCAGACTATGGAAAAAGGCTCTTTCCTCAACACAGATGCTTCGCCAGCCTTGCGTGAACTCAAAGGAGTGGAGGCAGACTACCGGGTGATGGCCAATGACCCGAAAGAGTTGGAAAGTTGGTTGCCCTGGGTACACCGGTTCATTTCCAACGCCAAGGCCTGGATCATTGGAACTCATCATGGCGTTGATGCTAAGTATTTAGGCCGGTATCTAAGTGAATATGCCTATCGGTTCAACCGTCGTCATGATCCCGATTCCTTATTTCACCGTGCTTTGACCGCATGTGCCTTAGCAAAACCCATTACAGCACGGTCACTTTGTGCATAAGCATAAAGAGATATTTATGGTTTTCAGGATGTGGGAGAAAACTGACAAAACGGAAATGAACAATGAAGAATGAAAAATTACAGATTAAACCTATCCTCGGCAAAAGAAAAACATAGCTAGAGTTCTAATTTTTAAATGTTAAATGGATGAGGATTTTCGTGTCGCGAAAATCAAACCTGAATTTAAGACTTAAACAATTTTTCGCTGGGATTTTCCGATTTTCCATAAACCAGATAATGAAATCGGTACGATACCAGCCTCCCTATAAGCTTCATGGATGGCTGGCATGCAGGGGATTCATGGGATGGGGAAAAAATTCCAATTCCACCACATGCTGAACCTCAATCAGGCTTTCGCTGAACCAACACTCAGGGCGCGTACCAGGTATCGTATTGATACCCGCTCTGCCTCCCGCTGATAATCCACATCTCGCCGTCAAGCCCTGAACCGGTCGAATTGTTATACACCACGGAGGTATGTAAAAACCTCGCGGGATAAGTATTAGTGGTGAGAGTCTTTGTCCAAGTAGCGCCGTCGGTGGAATACCATGAGTCGTTATAATCGCTTATGGAACCCATTGATCCATTCCCGCCGAAAACCCACATCTTGTTGTCGTATAGAACTGAAGTATGGCCGTAACGCGCGGGAAAAGGCGCAGTGGCGGGAGCCTGGGTCCAAGTAGCGCCGTCGGTGGAATACCAAACGTCATTTAATCCCGAAGTGTACCCCGGTACGCCCCCGATAACCCACATCATGCTGTTATATACCAGTGAGGTATGGTACATACGGGCCGGGAAGGGCGCGGTGGCGGGCGCGCGGGTCCAGGTGGCCCCGTCGGAGGAGTACCACACGTCATTGACCGCGTTGCCGCAATTGTTTCCCCCGATGACCCACATCAATCCGCCATACGCCAGGGCGGTATGGCCGGAACGGGCCGGATAAGGGGCCGTGGCCGGCGCCTGGGTCCAGGTGGAACCGTCGGTGGAATACCACGCGTCATTAAAACAAGTTCCGGCGGAATATCCGCCGATGACCCACATCTTGCCGCCGAACACGACGGAAGCGAGTTCGGTACGCGCCGTGAAAGGCGCCGTGGCGGCCGCTTGGAACCACGTGGCGCCATCAGTGGAATAGTAGACGTTGTTGGTGGCTGAACCCTGGGTTCCTCCCATGACCCACATTTTGCCGTTGTACACCAGGGCTGTGGCTGAAATAACGGAAAAGGGCAATGATCCGGTTCCGATGGTCCAGTTTGCGGTCAATGGGGTGGGAGTGATTGTTGGGGTAAGCGTAGGGGTATAGGTTGATGTCTCAGTGGGGGTCTCTGTGGATGTATTCGTGATAGTTGGTGAAAAAGTGGGTGTATCGGTCGCGGTAGCGGTGGGGGTAAAGGTTAATGTCTCAGTGGGAGTGTCCGTGGGGCTAGGCGTGGGGGAATCGGTGAAGGTCGGAGAAGGCGTAGGGGTAGAAGTAGCGGTGGGGGTGGGAGTTTCCGTAGATGTTTCTGTGGCGGTGTCCGTGGGACTCGGCGTGGGTGAATCGGTAAAGGTTGAAGAAGGGGTGGCGGTATATGAATAGGTAGGTGTTAGGGGAGTGGGGGACAAAGTCGGGGTATCGGTAGTGGAAAAAGTCGGGGAAAAAGTTATCGTCGGAGTGCCGGTAGGGGTGACCGTGGGACTCAGTGTGGAAGTTACGGTGATGGTAGGAGATAGAGTGGCCGTTGGCGTTGGGCTTGGGGTCGAGGTGGCGCTGTACTGGGGCGTAAGGGTGGGAGTTGAAGTCGCGACGGGAGTCGATCTTCCCGGCTGGGTTGGGTTGTTATTATTCGCGCAGGCGATTGGGATGAAACCCAGAAGCGCCAAAAGAAACAACCTGCATCCACTGGATAAAATAATTCTTCGCATGATTACCTTCTTTTCCGGTTTAATCATCAATATATATTTTTGATTGTATCCTTCCTTCCATAATAAGTGGGGTTTTTTAGTCGACGATGGAAAAATCGGGCATACATAACCAAATCTTCAAAACAAATACCGACGTATTTTGCCAAAGAGATTACCTGGAAAATGGAAATGATCGAGAGGGAATTGAAAAGAAGCTGGATATGCAATTTTAAATCCTAAATTGCTGTGGATTTTCATGTCGCGAAAATCAAACCACAATTTAAAACTCAAACAATTTCTAACCATATACAAGTCTGGATTAATTAAATTATTGTTTTAAAACTGTGATGCTCCGCACAGAAGTTGTTGCCGATAAGTTTAAGCCTTTAAATATTGATGTTTTTCCAAATTAACTTTGTGGTTCTGAAAGAACCCGTGGTGAAATTAATATTTTTTTTAGAAGTCCTAATAAGCCTTTTGATGCATCAAGGTATAGATGGCGAAGGCCACGACATAAAGGATTAAAACAATCTGGATGATGACGCCCACTTTTTCCCAATTGATTTTTTTCATTTTGTCCTCCGTTGGAAACCCCGATTAAAAGGTCGAGTTTGAGAGCACTTTGTAAATGCAAAATATCGCGACTGCCGTGATAAAAACCAGCGAGAAATAAGCCGTGACCTTCTCCCAATTGATGTTTTTCATGGCGCCCCCCTTAATAAGGCTTGTGGTGAAAAATAATGAAATAGGTGACCACCCCGACGACGACCAGGAGCGCCACCAGGATATATTCAATTAAATCCGTATTGGTTTTAACCTTGTCCGCTTTGGTTCAGCTTTTTCACGCGGTTCTCCCTGAGGGAAAAGAGATGGTTTGTATTTTAGCAGAATCTTTCGTTAAATGATTCCTCGTAAATCCGGGTCCCGGTTTTGAGAATTTTATGCCGGAATAATAAACAATATTTTTACCTGTTTCTTACCC
The DNA here is from genome assembly GCA_963796105.1 of candidate division FCPU426 bacterium. Classification (GTDB taxonomy): domain Bacteria; phylum Oederibacteriota; class Muellerivitia; order Muellerivitales; family Muellerivitaceae; genus CAWCKJ01. The sequence goes on along the minus strand of CAWCKJ010000003.1, from coordinate 856,375 downwards.
AGATGAAGTCGGATTGAAGGCCCCTATTTGCCTGATAAACGCTCGTCAATCCGGCCTGGGTGGCTAGAAATTCCACCCGGTTTTTCGTGGGTATCCCGACAAAAGGAAGTAAACGCCTAAGGACCGCGAGCCAGGAGGGGAGCATCAAGTCGGTATAGATCAAATATCCACCGGGACGCAAAACACGGACCATTTCCTGAAAAGCCTTTTCCCAATGGGGCATGTGATGGGTGACCATGCTGGCGGCCACGATGTCGAAAGCCCCATCCTTAAATTCCGATTTCTCGGCGTCCATGACCAGGAAAGCGGGTTTCGAAAAACATGGCAACCTGTAGCATTATTATTACTCATGCTATAGACGGCAAAAAACCGGGTTATTTCAAAAATTTAGGGGCTTAAAAGGCCGTTTTTGTTGGCTTTTGGAAGGAGGTTTGTTTGACGAAGATAACTTTAATAGAACCACCCTTTTGATTTTTTAATCATGTGTCTCGTCCGGAGAAAGGGACTAAACCTCGCTAGGGTAGGGGTCTTAGTATTTGTTTTTACCGTCCGGGACATAAGAGACTGAAAACACAATTAATAAAAGTCTGTTAGAAACTGGTAAAATCCCATTAGACAATTGCATATTCTCTTGAGGATCCCTACTACAGGAGCAGGCATGAAGCTCAAAAACACACTTTTTTTCATTCTAGTCGCCTTAATATTTTTATGTGCAGTGGAGAACGCGTCAGCCAAAGACCTAGTGATGAAGGGAATCATGAACAAGGACGGGATCAAGATGATCTTGATCCCTGCCGGATATTTCTATATGGGATCGTCCAAGGGGGAAGGCGGAATCGGGGAAAAGCCCAGGCACAAGGTCTGGGTGGACGCCTTTTATATCGACCAAACGCTGGTGACCTACGCCCAATTCGACAAGTTCTGCAAAGAGACAGGGTGGGAAATGCCGGCTGATGACGGCTGGGGACGGGACAACATGCCGGTTCATCATATCAATTGGAACGACGCGAGCGCCTTTTGCTCATGGGATGGAAAGAGGCTTCCCACCGAGGCGGAATGGGAAAGGGCTTCGCGGGGTGGAACGAAAACGGTTTACTTCTGGGGCGACAGTCCGGCCGGCTTGGAACAATACGCCTGGGATTCGGACGATTCCGGCAACCAGGCCCACCCTGTGGCCTTGAAGACCTGGAACCCTTACGGGCTTTACGACATGCTGGGAAATCTCTGGGAATGGTGCGCGGATTGGTACGGCGAGGAATATTACTTCAAGAGCCCCAAGAAAAATCCCAAGGGTCCGGACCAAGGCAAATACAAGGTCCTCAGGGGCGGCTCCTGGGGCAACGGTTCGGGAATGCTGAGGGCCGCGAACCGCAATTGGAGCACGGCGGACGTGAGGAACCCAGCCTTCGGGTGCCGATGCGCGAGGAACCCATAGCTCCAGAAAATTCAAAATTTTGAATTGTGGCGGGGTTTCAAAGTCTGAAAATCTTACGGTGAAGGCGTTGTCATCTTCGGCCATTTCCAGCATATCGAAACATTAACCGTAAGCCGGTCCTTCCCCCGTTTTTCCCTCGATAAATAAGACCTTCCAGCTAGGCCGAGCTTCTTCATTCTGAATACCCCTTCAATTAAGCCTGATTCTGAAAAATTTCATTTTTTTTGGATTATTTTCAGGGATGGGGACTCTATAGGGTATGAGCACCTTCAAATATGACACCCAACGCGACTTGTTTACATTGGGTTTTCCAGGAGGAAATATATGAAAAAGATCATCTATTTGGCCTTGGGTTTTGGTTTTATGGTAGGCGCCTGCACCCGATCTACCTTTGTGAGCGGCCCGACACCGCCTCCTACCAGTTGCCACATTACACCCACTTTTACCTATTCCGGAACTTACACCCCAACATTGGTCAATACGCCAACTGCGATCCTCACCCCAACACCTTCAGCCACTTTTACCCCCATTTTCACTTTCTCCGCCACAAACTCATTCACTCCGTCTCATACCTTCACCGCTACGCTGACAGATACCCCAACCCCCACCTGCACTTTCACGCTTACCTATACCTTTACCACCACTGACACTGATACCTCAACGCCCACATCAACCCCAACCAACTCTTCCACATTCACATGGACTTCCACTAATACCCATACTGCAACGGTCACTTCAACAGCCACCCCAACCTGTCCAGTCGTCACATCGGCCCAACCATTGACCTTTAAATTCAAATGGGGTTCCGCGGGTAGCGGGGCCGGCCAATTTAACGCCATATATGGAGTGATTGAGGATTCCAACGGCAATATTTTCGTCGCGGACAGGTCCAACCACCGAATCCAAAAATTCAACAGCAACGGGCAATACCTTTCCTAATGGGGCACTTTGGGCAGCGGCAATGGGCAATTTAACGCCTTAAACGGCATATGCTCCGATTCTTCTAATAACATTTTCATTGTCGATGACGGAAACGATAATGTTCAAAAATTTTCTAACACGGGAGTTTTTATAACCCAATGGGGTTCGGCGGGAACGGGCCAAAGCCAATTCGAGGGGGTGAGAGGTTTGGCCTGCGATCCGAACGACCACATTTACGTGGTAGAGGCTATTAACCAAAGGGTCCAAAGTTTCGACAATAACGGCAATTACATCCTGGGCTGGTCGACCAACGGCTCCTGGGACACCAACCCAAGCGATCCGGACGGCATCACCTGTGATTTCTGGGGCAATGTTTACACGCCGGATTACAACAACTTTTGCGTTTATAAATACACGAACACCGGGACCTACGAGTGCAAGATCGGAAGCCAAGGGACCAACCCAGGACAATTCGGTCTCTGTTCCTGCGGCGTCCGGGTGGACAAGAGCGGAATTTGTTATGTATCGGATTATGGCAACAAACGGATGGAGGATTTTAATCTGTTCGGTAATTTCCTTTGCCAGTGGGGAACGACAGGCACTAACGCGCTGGGAAACATCGATTATTTCTGCCTGAGCTCGTCAGGGAACGTGTATATCGCGGATAACAATTGCATCAAGGTCTTCGGACCCTGAACCCGGTTATTGGTTGACCTAATTGGAAACTGCCCCGACAAGGTTTTAAACGCTTAGGCATCACGCGCGGTAATCCCGAAAATCCTTCTCGTCTCATTTGTTTAAGCAATATTCATAGTGTTTCGGGGGACAACCATGATCCAATTGGGCTAGGAAACATCGGGCGGCAGTAGTGAAGAAACTTACTTGTCTATCCCCGGGGTTTTTTCCATTCGGCTGACGAGACTACCTTATTGTAACGGGTTTTGAGGGTTACCTGAACTAGGGCGTAAAGCTGGCGTTTGTCTAAGTGCATTTTGACTCTCAGACCACAGGTCATGGTTTTATGCAACCTTTGGTCATGTTTTTCCCCCGCCTTTCATGCCAAATTTCTATAATCAACAAAAACCCGTGGAATTTGATATGTTTTAGGGGTACTTGGGGGTTTCCATCCTCATTTTCGGGCTAGATTTCGATTCCTTGTTTATTATATTTGAACGAAATTTCATCCGCGACCTGTTCACAATGAAGCATCAACTCGTTTTGCGGCTTGAAATCTGGTTATGAGGAAATCTAAATCAAAGGAAACAACGATGGGCAAGTTCTTATTCCGCGCGTTCTTGACTTTGTTTTTCGGGGGGATCATCTGGCTCGGGGCCTACGTCTATTACGGGGGCAACCTGGACGCGCTTTCCGATTGGCTGAAATCCGGAATGGATTTCATTTTCATGCGCAATCCGAACGCCGTGACCGAGTGGATTAAGAGTGGTTCGGACTCAGCCACCGCGGGGGATTATGTCCAGGCCATGAAGTGGTACAAAAAAGCCTCCGAGAAGGGTTGTCCTGCCGCTGATTACAAAATCGGCCTCTTATACGAGAATGGGCAGGGAGTCCCACAGGATTACCTGGAAGCCCTTAAGTGGTACCAGAAGGCCGCCTCGCAGGGACAAGCTGATTCCGAGTACAGCATCGGCCTACTCTACGAGACGGGCCGTGGAATTCCCCAGAATTACCAGGAAGCCATCAAGTGGTACCAGAAGGCGGCGGCGCAGGGAAACCCGGGAGCAGAGTATAAAGTCGGCGTGCTCAGCGATACTGGGCAGGGGGTTCCCCAGGATTACCAGGAGGCGATGAAGTGGTACCAGAAAGCCGCCGCGCAGGGTTCGGCCGAGGCCCAAAACTGCATCGGCATTCTCTATGACAAGGGGCGGGGTGTTGCGCAGGATTACCAGGAGGCGATGAAGTGGTACCAGAAAGCCGCCGCACAAGGGCTGGCCGACGCCCAGAACAACATCGGGGTCCTCTACGACAAGGGAAGGGGAGTGGCCCCGGATTATACCGAGGCCATGAAGTGGTATCAAAAAGCCGCGGCCCAAGGGAGCGCGGGCGCCGAGGCAGGGATCGGCTACCTTTATGACAAGGGACTTGGAGTTCCCCAGGATTACCAGGAAGCCATGAAATGGTACCAAAAAGCCGCCGCCCAGGGAAACACGACCGCCCAGGCCAGCATCGGATTCCTTTACGATAAGGGCCGGGGGGTTCCGCAGGATTACCAGGAAGCCATGAGGTGGTACCAAAAATCCGCGGCGCAGGGAAACGCCCTGGCTGAGTACAATATTGGCATACTCTATGACAACGGCCGGGGGGTCCCGAGGGATTACCAGGAGGCCATGAGGTGGTACCAGAAGGCCGCCGTTCAGGGGAACGCGCCCGCTCAATTCAATATTGGAGTCCTTTATGACAACGGCCGTGGAGTGAACCAGGATTACCAGGAGGCGATGAAGTGGTATCAGAAGGCCGCAGCGCAAGGGGCGGCCCCGGCCCAATACAACATCGGGGTCCTCTATGAGAACGGCAGGGGCGTGGTCCAGAGCAATAAAGAGGCCTTGGTCTGGTACGAGAAAGCCGCCACCCAGGGGGACTCCTACGCCCAGAAAGCCATACGACTTTTAAACCATCCGAAATCCGAATGATAGGTCCCATTCCGGTGCGGATCTTTGCTTTTTAAATAAACAATAAAATCCCATCGTTTTGGAGAATAACCGTGGATTTGATTCAAAACATTATTGGCTTCAAGGAAAAGGCCTTTTTTGAAACCGATCTCTCCCCGGAAGCGTGCCTTGAAAAAATTATGGAAAGCAAAGACCCGGCTATGAAATGCACTTTCGATGAGAAGGGCTTTCGATTGTACATCCGCCGCCGAAACAGGCTTATTTCGATTCCAGGCATCCCAAACTTTTATGGGACGATCAAGTCCCAGGGAAAAGGCTCGAGGATCGAGGGTTATTTTGGCTATGCGCCTGGTGCTCTCTTTGAGGCCCTGATTATCGTGTCTTTTTTCTTATTTTTCCTGGTTGTGCTTTCCTATTATCTGCCACACTTGATTGAGACCATCGGGATTATTGTTTTTTCCCTAATCATCTTGCCTATTGGAATGTTATGGAACCGAGCGGGCTATTCCTTGCAGGGTTCCGTTAAAACTCAGATTTTGAAATTCCTGGAACGAACTCTAGGGTTAAAACCCTGGAAGTGAGTCTTTCAAAACATTGTTTCATGGCTATAATCTTTTATGGCGATCTTGAACAAATTGGGTGTGGAATGAGGCATAATAGGGGTCGGAAAGATTCAAGGAAGGCTTATCGATCCCTTGTGGAATACTTGGGGGTTGGCAGGATGCTTTTCTAAACTTAATATGGTTTTTCATTAGAAGGCGATCCACATCATGCAGGGAGGAATTATGGCGTCCAGAAAGAAAGTGGTCCGAAAAAAATCAGCGGTCCGTACGAGCTATGAGCCGGTTCCAATGGCGGCTCCTCCAGCGGCTTCCCCCGCGGGCGGGGGCTCGAACCTGGTAAAATTCCTGATAGCCGCTATTTTAATTTTCCTGGTCTATAAGGCCTTTAATCTCTTCCGCGGGGACTCGGGTAAACCCTTCAAGGTCGAGCATATTCTGACCGTGTCGGGCGACAATAATCCCTCCGGCTTTTTTAACGCCTGGGGTATTGCGCCTGTTGCAGGCCAGAATTGGTTCGTCCTTTGCGACCAGCAAAACGGCCGGTTGCTATTTTTCGACTTTAAGGGAAATTTCCTGCGATCCGTCGGCAAGGCCGCGAAAAAGAAAGGACCGATGGAATTCGTCGAGCCTTCAGGAATGAGCTCGGATTCCAACGGTAACATATATGTGATTGATAGCTGGGGCGCCGCTATCAAGGGATTTGACGAAAACGGCAGGCAAATTCTTGATGTGGACTTGGATCGCGTCGGCGGCTTTTACGGCCCGAGAGGGGTGGCTTTTGACGGGCGCCAATTCGCTGTCGCTGACACCGGAAGCCACAGAGTCGTGCTGGTTTCTAAAGAAGGGACTTTGGTGAAAATCCTGGGATCGAGCGGGAAAGGACCTGGAAAATTCGAGAGCCCATCGGACATCGCTTCCGATGGAAAAGGCAACTATTTCATCTCTGACTGCGGGAACAAACGCCTCCAGTGGATGGATCTGGATGGGAATGTGAAGAAATTAATCAAGTGTTATGATAATCCCAATGCCGTCTGCGTCGACAAAGCCGGCCGGGTATATCTGGCCCTTGGAGGCAATGAAAGCTGCGTAAAAGTTTATGACCCTAATGGGAATTATGCGGGAGATTTGACGGACGAGAAGGGGTCGGGAGATCCGTTCCGGGGAGTAAGGGGCATTGCCGTCAATTCAGACAATGTTTTAATGATTTCAAGGGGAACCACAGCGGCCCTATTCAAGGTGCCTCCAGCGCGTTGATCTTAAAAGATGATAAAAAAGACATGATTTGGAAAATTGATTTCTCGAGGAACGTGGAAGGATGTGCGGAAGAATCTCTTTGAAAAATTCCAGATAAATTATTCAAACCCATAAAATGAATAGGGAAGCTGTTTGGAATCCTGGACGGTGCTGTTGACGTAGACATTGCCCATCGTGGAGTCGTAGAGCCATCCCGCATTGGCTCCGGATGGAACGGAAGTCATTGTCGTCATGGAGACGATGGCGCCGGCGGGGCTTGAGGCTCCTATCACGAAAGATCCCGTCACTTTCACGGGAGAGATATCGTCCAAGTATTTACTAAAGGAATAGGCCGGGGAACTCTGTAAGGTGGTCGGCCAAACACCTTGGGCGTCGCTGTAATAGACCTGCCCCGCGGCCTTGAGGCTTCCCAGGTTGCCCTTCGTAGAGCCCTCGCGGGCCTTTTCCAGCATCTGGGCGAATCGCGGGATGGCGATGGAAGCCAATACTCCTATGATCGCCACGACGATCATCAACTCAATCAAAGTAAAACCCTTGCTTTTCAAACGAAACATTGAACACCACCCGACCCGAAATTTTACGGATGACCCATTCCGACTGCTCTTTCGAGTATTGCGAGATAAATTATACTCTCTTTCCCCTTTTTTCACTAAACTCAGTTTCTGCTGGAAACGAATTGATGGTAATTCACCGTGTAAAAGCGCTTAAAAACCGTGAAAATGTAAAAAGTGGTAAGTGCAGCTATGGATTTATCAACCGGAATTTCTGGATCCGGTGATTTTCAGCGTCCACCACGAACGCGTTTCTGGATGGGCCGAAAGCCACTGCCGTGGGACGGTTGAGTTGGCCTTCTTTGGTCCCTAATTCCCCTACTGGCCCCAGAATGCCATTTCGTTGTCGAATATTTGGATTTGGTTCGGTTAAAAGACTAGAAAATTTTAATTTCGCTTGAATTTAATCTTCTGAAATTCATTTTCAGGTGCTTACAATTTCGGCTTTATGATTTGTTGCCCTATTAACCCGATATTTTTAGCGCAGGTTAACTTTGTCCATCTAAGCATGACCATTTTGGAGGCGAGGGCTTGATTAAGAAAATTCTATTATTAATCTGCCTAACTATTTTTCAAGCCGGATGCGGCGAAGAAGAAATGATTAGCCCGCCGGTGACCCTGTTGTTTATTGGCAATAGCTATACATTCGTGAACAATCTTCCCAAAGTACTGTCGGATTTGGCCCGGTCCGGCCACAGGCGGGTTTTTACGGACATGATTGCACGGGGCGGCTGGACCTTGGCCCAGCATTCCGATTCAAAGGACACGATTGATAAGATTAACGGGAAAAAATGGGATGTCGTTGTTATGCAGGAACAAAGCATCATTCCTTCCTTGGAACGAGAGAGGGAGCAGGGAATGTATCCCGCCGTCAGGTCATTAGCCGATAAAATCAAGCAAGCGGGCGCGGAGCCGGTCCTTTACATGACCTGGGGCAGGCAAAAAGGCATGACCGAGGTTGGATTCAACGACTTCAGTTCCATGCAGGCCCAACTGACAACGGGTTATATGGGTATTGCCAATGAACTCCATCTGAGAATAGCGCCCGTGGGTGAGGCTTGGAAAAAAGCTATACAGAAAGACCCGGATTTACAGTTATGGCAGGGAGATGGAAGCCATCCTACCTTAGCGGGGACATATCTGGCGGCTTGTGTTTTTTATTCGGTAATATTCCAAAAAAGCCCAGAGGGTTTGGATTATCCGGAAGGCGTATCCAGGGGAACCGCAAGGGAGTTGCAGGCTGTTTCGGCCGAAATGGTATTAACTAATCCGAGCCGGTGGAACATTTATTGAGGTTTGATTAACACCTAATTCTTTCGGGCTGTCTCAAAAGCTACTGAAGCGAGCATATCCTGGCCATCTTGTTGAAATTTCTTTCCAAGGACGTTGTATTCGTCCGCACTCTTTCTGGGCGGGAGAATGGCGGGAGGGGTGGCGGTTAATTTGCCCATAGCGATTTCCTGATTGATCCGGGCGTTGCTTGAACCAGGGTTGATTTTCAGACAAAGTCCATAAGTGTCCGCGGCATTGCGCCAAGCCCCCAGTTTCATGAGGATATCCCCGCGGGTTTCCAGGGCATCCGCCGAATCAGGGGCGACCGTCATTTCCTTTTCACAAAAAACCTCAGCCATATCCAGATAACCGGCCCCTTCGAAATACAAGGCTAAATTTAGGTAAACACCCCGCACGTCCGGAAAAATCAACAAGGCTTTTTGATATTGCCGGACAGCGTCATAGAGAAACCCGTTTTTTAAAAGAAGGTAGCCAGCCTCCAAGTGGGGGCGGGCGTAATCATTCCGGTAAACCTGACACGTGAACTCGGTTTCTGGAAGGTTCTTTACAGTGTCAATATTCCTCAACCGGTGCCTTGAAGTAATATGCCAAACCTCGGAAGAAATTTGTTCTGGTTCCTGCGATTCCGTACTAAGCCGATAACTCAAGCCCCATGGTTTAAGACGTCCAGCCAGGTCTCCCAACCCAGCCTGTTCAAGAGTCTGCTTATAGGACGCGTAGAAAAAGGCTGAGCACATGGTTCGGCTGGGATCCATGAAAATTCGCACGGCATCCTGGAAACTCCTGACTGAACCCTTTGGATTTATTCGATCCTTGTTTTCAGCCACGGCCTGAGCAAAACCCCAATTGGATTGGATGAAAGGGAGGAAAATCATCGCTACATCAGGCCTCTTGCCTTGGATATACCTCTGGTAGAGTCCTGGCATGATTGTCACATCCGTGTCCAACATGACCAGGGAATCCTTTGGAAGTTCCTTGAGCAAATTGACGCCGAGATCCTCCGCGATTGTATAAGAAGATTTTTGCTGGCGGTCGAAAACCAAATAACCCCAGCAGGCGGCCGCGAAGACGGCCGTCAGGGCGACACCTGACGCCAATTTTGGCAGGGAACACAGCCATCGGTTTGTCAGGGACGCCGCCCCGATGTAAGCTAGCAAGGCTGGTAAGGCCTGGGTACATACGAGATAATTTGTTTCCAAATAAAGAGTGCTTGTGTCGAAATGAGTGACACGGATAATGGCGGCCACAAGGACCGCGTAACAACCAAGATAAGCCGCTGCCAAGGCTGGCCGCTGGCGGAAAAGGAACCAGGCACCCGCTATTCCCAGCAGGACTAAACCGGGCCACCAATGCAGACCCATTACTTTCAGGAATTCGAGGATGTTCCGTACCCATTCGCCCTGGCTGCGGCTGGCGAATTCACCCGCGGTGAAATACCTTCTGGAGACAATGGACCAAAAGGCCTCAAGGGTTCGGGGGTTTTCCCAATTCAAAGGGGGGGATTTCGCGGCCCGCAAGGGAAGATAAAGGAATGAGGAAAAACCTATTATTGTGAAAGACAGCCCGTGAAAGATTTTAGGCGGAGATTGATTCGAGATTTTCGGCCCATAGCGGATAAGCAACATGATTAAGAATATAACCTGGAAGGGCCAATGGGATCCCATTCCGACCGACCAAATGAACAAAACCCAGAGAATCCACCTGTCCGATTCCGCGGCGGAACAAGCCCAGAGCATCAGGGCGAAGTTCATCAACGTAAAGGTGTAAATCCCACCCTTAGCGGTAAGGCTCTGGGCAAATACACTCTCACAGAACAACAATGAGAAGGCAGTGAACACCAACCACAATTCTTGTTGAATTATAGGCAGGGTATCACTGGATTCTTTGTGAAGCTTGCGGCAGGCCACAAGGGTCAAATGGATAGCCAATAAGGTAAATAGAGACGCTAGGAGATTCAGCCTGAAAACCGGGGTGCCGACCGGCAGAAGGCCGGCAAGCCGCGAAATCAGAATATAAAGAGGATAGCCCGGGGCATGCCCGATTCCCAGGCAGATCGAGGCTGTTGCGATCTCACCGCTGTCATCGGTCATCAGGCCTGGGTTTTGCGCTCGCAACAAGATTTCCCACATTGCGAGGTAAAAGACGGGCCAAAAGAATTTCCATGCCCGGTTTCTTAAAACATCTAACATTGGCATTTTTTTGTTATCCTTAAGCCCGGGTTGAAGAATGAATTAAGATTTGCCAAATACGTTAATCATTCTGAACCAATTTCTAAATTTACTATATTGCTTATTTAACCGAACCTCAATGTTTTGGGTTACTTCTAATGAAAGAACGGCAATTTGCTAAATATCGCATAAAGAGTAGAATGCCGGTCTTGAAAAGGGAATCGCCCACGATTCATTTCGGAATGGTTTTATGTTTTATGATCAATGATGAATAAATAAAGGACAAGCGCAGTGACAACTCAAAACAACTCCCCAACATCCCAATCCAATGGGCAGGAAAATTTTTCGAATGGAAACCGGCCAGCGGACTGGTGGAAACATCCCAGGTCCAAAGCTACATTCCGGGTTTCATTGGTCGTCGTCCTCGCGGGATTCTTGGTTTGGTGGTTTTTCTTCCATCCCTATGTTTCCACTGATGACGCACGCATTGACGCCACTCTCGTGCGTCTTTCCAACGAGGGCGCGGCTGGTCCGCTGGTATCTGTTTACGCCACCGAGGGGACTTCCGTCACCGTCGGGATGGTTTTAGCCGAGCTGGATCACACCCAGGCGAACGCCCTGTTCGCCAAAGCTGAGGCGAGAAAGACCCTCGCGGAGATTCAATATCAGCGCCTCAACCGGCTTGTGGCCGGCAGGGCCGCGCCCCAACAGCAATTGGACTCGGCATTGCAGGATTTCCGCGCGGCGCAAACGGATGACGATCTGGCCCGTCTGGCGGTGGAAAGAACCTACATCAAGAGCCCCCTGGACGGCATTGTGGTCCAGAAGACCGCTGAAGTCGGAAATATGCTTGAAACCGGGCAAAGCGTCTTCGCTGTGGCCGACCTGGTGCATGCCTGGGTGGCATCCAATATCGAGGAAACAAAAGTGGGTGGAGTGAAGGCCGGCCAATCAGTCAAGATTTCCGTGGACGAGGGAGGGAACTTGACGGGAAAAGTTTCTGAAATCAGGCAGGCCGTGGCCGCCCAGTTCGCCTTGATTCCGGCCGATAACGGTTCCGGCAATTTCACCAAGCAGGTCCAGAGGGTCGCCATCAAGGTGGTCCTTGATCCGCACCCGGGCCGAGTTTTACGCGTTGGCCAATCGGTTGAGATCAGTATCCGGACAAGATAAGCATGGAAGCTCCCGCCGTCGAGGCTGACCAATCCTACAAATGGTGGGTTTTGCTGGTCGTCATGATCGGCACTTTCATGGCCGTGATGGACAGCAGCATCGTGAACGTGTCCATCCCAAACATCATGGCCGACTTCGGCGTGGACGTGGATGACATCGAATGGGTTATGACAGGCTATATGCTGGCCTTCGCCGTGTTGATGCCCATGACAGGCTGGCTGCGCGACCATATCGGCTACAAACGAATCTTCATTTACAGCTTGATCCTGTTTACCGGCGGGTCGCTGATGTGCGGCTTGGCCTGGAATCTTCCATCCCTCATCACCGCCCGCATCCTGCAGGCCCTGGGGGGAGGCGCGATCAATCCCACGGGCATGGCCATGATCTCGGATGTTTTTCCACCGCGGGAGCGGGGGAAAGCCATGGGCTTCTGGGGCATGGGCGTCATCATGGGACCCACCATCGGTCCCACCCTGGGGGGATGGCTTACTCACGACTTCGGTTGGCGATCCATCTTCCTGGTGAACCTGCCGGTGGGCATTTTCGCCGTCCTCATGGCCATCGAAATCCTTCGAAAGGACCGAAAATCCGAGCACGCCCGGGAGACCTTTGACTACATGGGATTTTTTTCCATGACCCTTTTCCTAGTGGCGTTTCTCTTGGGGCTTTCCAAGGGGGAGTCCAAAGGCTGGAACTCGGAATATATTTTCTGGTGCGCTTTTTTGAGCCTGATTGGTTTCGTGCTGTTCATGTTGGTGGAAAACGTGGTGCAAGAACCCATTATCAACCTCAAGGTTTTCAGACACGGGGTTTTCACTATCACAATGATCTTGGGCCTCATGCGCTCGGTGGCTCTTTTCGGGGGTCTCTTCCTGATACCCCTTTTCCTGCAAAGAATGATGGGGCTTAACGAGATTCAAACAGGTTTGGCCATGTTGCCGGGGGCCCTGGTCGTCTCTCTCATCATGCCCATCTCAGGCAAAATCAGTGATTCCATTGGCCCTCGAATCCCCACCGTTATTGGGATGCTCCTCACCACCTGGTTCATGTGGGAATACCGCAATATCGATCCTTCCATGAGCTTGTGGGACGTCATTTGGCCGACGTTGATCCGAGGCGTGGGTATGGGCCTCCTGATGGCCCCCATGACTGCCGCCGCCATGAACGCGGTGGAGCACAAGGAAATTCCCATGGCCTCCAGCCTCATGAACATCACCATGCAAGTCGGGGGATCCATCGGCATCGCGCTTCTGGCTACCGTTTTCAGCCACCGCGCTGTTTACCACTTGGGGGTCATGGGATCTGGAATGCAGATATCAAGCTCCGCCGTCAACCGAGCTGTCTCGGGATTGATGATTCACGCGAAAGGGTTGGGCCTCAACCACCTTGACGCGCGGATGTTCGCCCAGACGGTGATGGGAAAGTCCGTCGTCCAAGGAGCCCTGGTTCATGGATATCAAGACGCTTTTATGTTCGGGGGCGCCTTGTGCATGATGGGGGTTTTTATGGGTTTTTTCCTCCCGAACAGGCCCCTCCACCATCCGCCCACAGACGCGGGTGTTGTTGAATAAAACTAAAAGCTAAAATGGAAAAGGCCGGACAAGAACAAGAGAAGAGACGCGATTATTCCTGTGCTTAAGAGGATGAGGTGATTTATTCGCTGATGCTTGTGAGAGCTTTAAGCTTGGCTCTGGCCTTGGAAATTTTCTCTTTAGCGTCGATGTATCCCGGGTCTTCGTCCAGGCATTCCTTCCACTTCTTGATGGCTGCCTTGATCTCCCCGTTGAGGTAAAGCTGGATCCCCTCGTAATAAAGTGTCCTGACTTTCGAGGCGTTCACCTGCATATAAAGTTTCGCGACCTTCAGCAATTGGGGACTGATTTTCAATCCTGCTTTTATGGCCGTTTTTTGATTCACGACCAGCCCGATGATGTCGCCTTCCTGCGTGAAACTGATCATTCCCCCCATCATGGGGAAGCGGTTGATTTCAGAGACGGTCAGCAACGCGGTATCTTTCAAATTTGACAGGATTTCCCTGATGTTGTCCTGTTCCGAATCGGCGATGAATAGGATTTGGCAATTTTTTATTTCGGCCAATTGATCCTCCGTGAAATTGTTAAAACGCTTCACGATCAAGGAACGGCCTCCCACGGTTTTGCCCGTGACTGTTTCATCTATTGTGGTCCCAAATGGGTCTTCTCCCAGAATACCCAAGACGATCGGCGAGGTATTATCGGTAAACGCGGATTTTGGCCATTTCACAAGTTCGGCGAAATTGGAAAGGTAGGTGGCTTTGAGCGAATATTCCGAAATATTCGCGCTATAAGCCGAGCCGGATAGCGCCAATAGAACCGTTAATAAGAATAGCTTCGCGTTTTTCACGGATGAAACCTCTTCCTTAAACCGTCGGTGAAAAAATCAAAAGTACCCCATCCCGCTTTATCCCCGCTCTTCATCTTGCCTCACAACTTGTAAGCCAATTTGCCCCAGATCACGAGCCCATCTTGTTGAAGCGTTAACTGTTTAAATTCGTTCGCGACCGGCTGGTAATACCTCGTGTCGAATAAATTATAGAAATCCAAATTCGCTTCCATGTTTTCCCAAATGAAATGTGGGGCATAAAGCTTCAAATTGAAAAGAGTGTAATCAGGGGCCCAAACACCGTTAAAACCGTAACTGGCCGCGGTAAATTGGCACTCCCCAGCTATTGTAAGGTGCTTAGCGTCAAGAGGGACTTGCAGGCTGGCCTTGCCAAGGTTTTGAGGGGAATCAGGGAGAACTTGGCCAGTGATATCGTCTTGGGCCCGTTGGTAGGCCCAACTCACCCGTCCTTGGATGCCGCCCGCGTTCTGGTATTGATATTCCATTTCTAGCCCATTCAGGGAGACGTGACCGATATTCTCATTGATATCCAACTCGGAGTTGATGGTGACGGGAACCATCAGAATCAGGTTTTCACCGACGTAATGATAGAGGGAAAGGAGAACACGGTGATTAGTCTCGAAAGTTTGTTCCCAGTCGAATTCGTAAGTCTCAAATGATTCATTCTTCAAATCAGGATTGGCCACCTGGCTGTTTCCGTTATCGGAGTAATAAAGCTCAAAAGCATCAGGAGCCCTGAAGGCCTCCCCGGCGATGAGTTTCATGACGGTTTCCCGGCAAGGCTGCCAGATCAACGCTCCACGAGGTACGAATTGACCCCCGGATACCGAAAAATATTCGTAACGCCCCCCGGCGTTCAGGAGCAAATTCGGCAAAAGCCTTATTTCGTCCTGGGCATACAAGGACTCTTGGGTGGATTGGCGGTTATCATCCAAATATGTGGCGCCGCCCAAATCATAATTTTGCTGATATTGCTGGAAATTATCCACGAACTCGCCGCCCACAGTGAACTTGTTGCGTGAGAATGGGATAAAGGCATATTGCAGTTCGGCGCCGCACCAGGCCCCGTCGCCAATATCAATATTGGGAACAAGGGTGCCCGTTGACAAGTAATGACCGGTATAGTCGGCGACATCCAAATGAAGGCGGCCCAGCCACTGTCCGCTCTCCGGATCGCCTTGGCGGTAGGCAATTTCAGCGAAAAAATCAGTGTCGTCAGTGTATGTGCCCGGGTTGTTGAATGCGGTTTCATAGACACCCGTTGGAATTGTTTTGCTTCGGTGCATGATTGCAGTCTCGAACATCCAATCATCGATCCCAAGGTTAAGGAAACCATGCTGGCTGTTTTCACCGTCGCAATTAAGGGCTATACCGTTATTGGTGGAAGGGTCGTCGTATTCGGGATAATAAAGGCTGGAGTTACCGCCGCTGTAATAGGCCGAGCCTTGCGCGGACCATTGAAAACCTGAATCCGTTATCCCGCCATAAAGAGCTCCTCCCCCAATTGTGTTTAAGCTTCCACCTTGGGTGGACAGGATGATCCCATTGATGTCCTTTCCTTTTTTCGTGATCAAATTGATGATCCCGAATACGGCGGAGTTACCATTCAGGACGGAGGCGGGACCGCGGATGATCTCGACATGGTCCACCATATCCATGTCGATTGGGGCGTCATGTCCAGAGTAAAACTGGCCGTAGATATTGTCGTTGATCTTGTGGCCATCCACCATCAGCAGGATCCGCGAGTTATAGCCTCCCAGGCTTCCAAAACCCCGGAGACCCACGTAACTATAATCGCGGTCATAGGTCACGAAAAAACCACGGACGTAATTCAGGAGGTCATCCAAGGTGCGGAATCCTCCAACCTTGATTTCCGTGGAAGTCACGATAGTGGTGGACCCGACGGCTTCCGTGGTTTTTTTCTCTTTGTCGGAGGCGTTGTAAACCACCTCGGTGTTGTGAAGGGCTTCCAGGTGTTTAGATAAGTTGTCATCCGGAACGGTGGGAGTGGAAGCCTCCTCGACATCATCGGCTGAGTCATCCTCAATGATGGTTTTGGAGGCGCACCAGGAAAGGGACGGTGTCATCATATGAAGGAACGCCAGGGCAATTAAACACCTTAAAAGCATGGGTCCACTAGTTGAAGCCCATTTCGGCATTAAAACACCCCCGGAATTTTATAAATGTTGATTTGGATAAGATTTAAACAGTTGTTATTAAAACAAATAGGACTTTGAAAAAATTTTTTAATATATAGAGAGAACTGGATAAGGCCCTGATTTCGCCGTTTATTATATGGTCCTTAAATTGATACGACTATCATCTTTTGAGCCCGAATTTCACCTTGAACAAAAAACTTAATGCTTGAACTCTATTTATGGGAAAAAGGCCCTGGGACAAAGACTGTGTTTGTGCACTTTTTGATTTTTTCATTGTTTTAAGGGGGATTCAGGGATTGGCTTTTATTTCGGGAGGTTATTTTAAAACTTCAGGATGAGGTTTTCCCAACGCGCCAAAGGATCGATGGGGAACTTGAAAATGCGCGGTTAACCCCGTTGTTCCACCGGCGTCATTTCCTCCGCGAGCCTTGCCAGAGCGTCGATCATCTGCTGCCGGTTGTTCTCATCCAATGAAGCCAAGTAGTCTGATAGGGATTCCGCCATGACATTGGAAAACTTTGCGATTGGGTCCCGGATGGTTTTAATGGTGAGGTCGTAAAGAAATGTTATGAGATCCTCAAGGTGCCGATCGTTAATGTATTTGTTGCCCTCGGGAAGGATCAACACGATCTTCTCGCCGGGCATTTCCGCTTTCGCCTTTTCCGCGAGACTCTCGGCGATCTGGGCCAGCTTGTCCCAGGGAAGGACTGTCTCCCAATGGAACGGGGATTGGATGGATGTGACAGCGGGCGGCGGGGGGGATGGTTTTCCTTTGGAACCGGCTGGTTGCGCGGGTTTTGGCTGCAACTGGCGGGCCTGATAGGCTTGGGTCACCAGCTCGATGAATGGCGCGGTATAAATATCAAGAGCCTTTTTGGCCTGAAGGGTCAGTTTGACTTGGGCCGCTAATCTCGCCTTGAAAGCTTGGATCCTCTGGGCTGTTTGGTTCGTTTTGACCTCGTTTTGGGTCTGGATGAGAAGTTTATCCTGGATCACTTGATGGGTTTGAAGCTCCTGCTTGGCCGGTTGGATGCGGGGTTTTTCCAAAAGGACCTTTTTCAAGCTGTTGCGCAGGTCGTAGGCCAGTCTGCCGTCAGGAGGAAGCTGGGCCTTGATGTACTCGATGACAGCTGCGAGTGTTTCATCCCCCTTTCCGGTTTTCAGGGCGGCTAAGATGGCGTCAGTTTTCCCCCTGTTTTGGGTGAGAAACGACCTCGTTCTTTCCACGATAATCACCCTTAGATCCTTCAGGACATTCGGAGGCAGGGAGTTTCGCAATGCCATGTCGTATTCGCAGACCAGGAGTTTTTCAAACTTATAAGCCCGGTAGTTTTTTAATAAAAAGTCGAACTCGCTCCTGGTCCGAACCAGAAAGAACACATCGTTGTGGCTTTTCTCATCTACGAACAAACCCACCAGAAGCTCGTTGTAGCCCAGGACTTGCTTGAACTCCGGGTCGTTATAGGGGGGGAGAATCGGATATATAAACTTATAGTAATCGACCTTGCCCTTGAGGCCCTGCGGTTTAGGGGCCTCATAAGTCGCCCGTATCCTCAAGTCGCTAAGTTTGGTGCTGTCCTGCAGGCGGATCGGCTCGCGGCAATTCACTTTGTGACCTGCCCCATAGTAAACTTTGCTGTCATCGGGCCTGGATGGTTCGTCACCCGGCGCTTGTTCCGTCTCGGCCAGCTCCCGCAGGTGGCTCTCGTTCAAATGAGCCATCAAGAGCTCGTTTTCTTTCTCCCTTTTGGCGGAGGCTTCCTTGGTTTGGTCCTGCGAGCGGCAATCGAACCAGAGGGGTTTACCGTCATTCACGCCCGCGATCGTCAGGCCCAGATAGCCGTTCCAATAATGCACCTGCTCCTTATCCACCTTATCCAGTTTTCCGTCCAGCTTCCGGAATAGGTCGGTGTTGGCGATGTCCCCTGAGAGCCCGGGCCAAAGAGACCGCATCATATTCTTGATGTCTTCTATTTTGTCCTGTTCCGCCTCGGCGAACATTCTGACGTTGTCCAGGATAAAGGCCTTGACGGTTTCCTGCGGGTCGAGACGGGATGGCTTTGCCTGCGCGGCTTCCTGCTGTACGAGAAGGGAACCGGCCTCCATCGACACTTCCAGTAATATTCCTTTTTTCAACCCGCGGTCATGAACATAAACGTCACGGAACAGCTGCATCATGACCCCGTCGTTGTCTTTTTTCCACTCAAGATAGGCCAAAGCCTGCTGGCAGAATTCCTCAGTTCCAAGTCCATCGTGTTTTGGGGGGGTGCCTGTCAAATGCTCGTTGATCTTGTTCGCGTCGATGGCGCAATCCTTCGAGATCCCGCCGAAACTGATGGCTTCCTTGAGAGTGTCAATCAGCTTGTCCGAGTAATTTTCCCTGAGCGATAACACGATCTTCTGGAGAAACCCCCGGCTGTCCGAGTTGACGGCGGAGGTGAGTACATCTTTGAAAAAATCTACCATCAGGAGTCTCGCGCTGGTTTTTTCGCTCGCGAGGATAATCCTTTCCTGGTTGGAAAGGGTTACGGCCTTGATATGCTTTTGCTTAGCTGGGACATCACTTGCCATTTTTGGAATTCCCCCAAAAATCGATTTGAGTTTAATTTAGTATAACCTGAACTTTTCAAGCCGAGTAAATCAGAAAATGCAAGTTCTTGGATTGCCAAACACTTTATTATGTGAAAATCCAATTAAAAAGACTGTTTCAATTTCCCCAAACCGGCTTGTGTTTTTTTTACGCTAAAACTACCTTTTTTTAGACAAAAAATAATCTTCCGAAAAATCCATACATTTTAAATATGGTCCTTCGATTTTATTTTTGCTTAAAACATTTTGAAATCTTGGCGTGAATTTGGACCCAGTGGAAATGTAAATTTCCCCATTCATGGTCTTGCGGCCCAAGCGGGTTCCCGGGATGTGTGGATCAGACCCATGGTTTTATTAATCTTATATTCAAAAGGTACAAGCGGCTCCATTGGCGGATGTTAGTGTGAAACTTGGTGAAGATCTTGCGCTCCGTTTTTTAAAAAGGCAATATCCTAAAAACCATGATTACCAAAGGTAACCACTCTTAATTTGGGGCTTTTTTTGTTCTTTTGAATTAAAACTGATTTTTATGACGGTCATCATGCTTGCAAAGAAGAAACGAAATTAATCTTAACCCGACTTTTATGATTCAATCTAAAAATTCCATGCTTCTGTATTAAGTGACCCTTGAAATAAAGGAATACATAGGTATACTGTCCGCTACGGGAGGTGGTACATGAGCTACCAGCGGATGAAAAGCATTAAAATTCTGAGGAAAATCCACACGGAAGAAGAAGCCCGCCAATGGGTGTGGAGATGCCGTTTCGGCGGGAAAGACTTTGTTTGTCCCCAATGTGAGGGCGAAAGCTTCTGGCAACACCAGGCCAAGCCTGAAGTGAGGGAATGTGACTATTGCCGGAAACGTCTTCGGCTTCGCGCCGGGACGATTTTTGAAAGCTCCAAGCTGCCTCTTTTAACCTGGGTCAGGGCCATCAGTTTGATGATGCAGGGCAAACGGGGTATTTCGGCCCTGGAACTGAAGCGGCATTTAAATCTTTCGGATCATTCGGCATGGCTTCTATTGCATAAGATCCGGGAAGGTCTTAGGCAAAAGGACGAAAGCTATACTCTAAAGGGCGTCATTGAGTTGGATGGGGCGGTTTTTGGGAAAAAGGCCAAGGAAAACCAAGTGGAAGTCTTGGTGGCGGTGGAAAGCAAGGAATGGGTGGATGAGAATGGTTGCAAGAAGGAAAAAGCGGGTTTTGCCAAGGTGAAGGTAGCTATGGAAACCAAGTGGGAGAGCCAGGAATTCGTGAATCAGACTATGGAAAAAGGCTCTTTCCTCAACACAGATGCTTCGCCAGCCTTGCGTGAACTCAAAGGAGTGGAGGCAGACTACCGGGTGATGGCCAATGACCCGAAAGAGTTGGAAAGTTGGTTGCCCTGGGTACACCGGTTCATTTCCAACGCCAAGGCCTGGATCATTGGAACTCATCATGGCGTTGATGCTAAGTATTTAGGCCGGTATCTAAGTGAATATGCCTATCGGTTCAACCGTCGTCATGATCCCGATTCCTTATTTCACCGTGCTTTGACCGCATGTGCCTTAGCAAAACCCATTACAGCACGGTCACTTTGTGCATAAACATAAAAAATTCGTATTTTAAATTTTCGTTGGGTTCGATTAAACATAAAGGGTATAAATTCCAATCAGGGGGAAAGCATGAAACAACACATCAGGGAAATCGTAGCATTTTTGGGGATTTTTCTATCCATATTACTTTTCACCTCCACATTTGTTCAAGGCGCGGATAAGTCGGCCGCCCAAAAAATATATGACGCCAAATGCGCCTCGTGCCATGGAAAGGACGCGATGGGGTCAGCCAAGATGGCCAAGATGATGAAAGTGGAAGCCGCTTCCCTGGATATGACTACCCCCAAAGTGGTGAAACTGACTGATGCGGGTACCGCAAAGTCCATCGCCCTCGGAAAGAAAAAAATGCCGAAGTACAAAGGAAAGTTGACGGACCAAGAAATCGCTGACGTGGTCCAATATCTCCGCTCCCTCCAGGCCGCTGTGGCGAAATAAAAGAATAAGTCGGGGATTCGATTTGCAGGAAGAAGGAGTGGGGAATCCGTCTTTCTTGCAAGGTATTCAGCTATCCTAGGGGAGTGATAAATGTTTTCCGGCCAAATCTGGAAACCCTTCGCTTTGGTTCTAACTTTCTTAGGGCTATTCTTGGTGGTTCGTGCGTTCTTGAAGCCGGCTTCATTTGGCCAATACGGACATTATCGAGGGGAGGCTTTGGCCGAAATTTCCTCCAAACCCATCCGCTATGCTGGTAAAAACGCCTGCGTGGATTGCCATGAACCAAGGACAACGGAACTTAAAAGTTCCAAACATGCCGGCATCAGCTGCGAGAATTGTCACGGGCCTTCCGCTTACCATGTGGAGGATCCCTCCGCCCCGCCTCCTGTCAAAATTGGAACGAAAGAACTTTGTCTCAAATGCCATGGGATGAGCGAGTTTCGCAATAAGTCTTTTCCACAGGTAGTGGCTGCTGAACATAATCCCGACCTAAATTGTCTCAATTGCCATAATCCCCATCATCCGGAGCAATAATGAAACCATTTTCAGAAAATCTCTCACGCAGACAATTTATGAAGGTTGCCCTGAAATTCATGATGATATTATCCTCGATCTCTTCGGGACTGATCTTTTGGGTTCCGCGAAAAGCACGGGGAGCCGCCACTCTTCCGGAAGGTTACAAACCCGAGGATCACAATTGGTGCTACTGCATTGACGTGGAGAAATGCATCGGGTGCGGAAGCTGCGTGGCCGCCTGCAAAGCGGAAAACGGCGTTCCTGACGAGCCAATTTATTTCAGGACCTGGGTGGAAAGATACGAGGCCCGGAACGGCCAAGTGGTTTATATCGACTCGCCCAACGGGGGTAAGAATGGTTTCCCCCAAAAAACCAAGATACAAAGCGAGGACAGAACATTTTTCCTTCCGAAGATGTGCAACCATTGCGTGAACTCACCCTGCTCGCAGGTCTGCCCGACTGGCGCTACTTTCCGCTCCCCGGATGGGGTAGATCTGATTGACCCCAATTACTGCATCGGCTGCGGATTCTGCGTTGAAACCTGCCCTTACGGCTGCCGCTTCTTCAGCCCCGTGACCCATACTCCTGAAAAATGCACCATGTGCTACCACCGGATCACCCGCGGTTTACAGCCGGCCTGTGTGGAAGCATGTCCCACGGGCACCCGGAAATTCGGGGATTTGAAAGACCCCAAAAGCCCCATTCACGCCTTTCTCGCTGAAAACCGGATCCAGGTTTTGAAACCATATATGGGGACCGAGCCGAAGGTTTACTACGTGGGCCTCGACATGGCGGTGAAATAATGGATATCAACGCGGGACATCTGACCATCGAACATTTTCATCCGCTCATGGGCTACATTTACCCTAATGAGGCGGTGATCTGGAGCATTCTGATAGTGATCTATCCCTATCTGGTGGGCCTGGAGGCGGGAGCCTTTATCCTGGTTTCGATGGAGCGCGTATTCAAGATTCACGAGATCAAGCCCATCTACCGGCTGGCCATGCTGACCTCTCTTTCCCTGCTGATTGTCGCCCCTCTCCCGCTTTTGTTTCATCTGGAACACCCGGCTAGGGGTTTTGAAATTTTAATCACCCCTCATTGGACCTCTCCTATGGCCATGTTTGGGTTTGTTTATGCCGCTTACTTGACAGTGATGTTCCTCGAGATTTGGTACAACTACCGGGCGGATCTGGTGAGGTTTTCCCACAGCAAACCCGGGTGGACCGGGAAATTTTACGGACTCCTGACCCTGGGGGAAAAAGATACGTCCGATAGAGCATTGTCGATCGACGATAAGGCGGGAAAGGTCATCGGAACGATCGGCATTCCAGCGGCCTTATTCCTGCCGGGTTATGTTGCTCTCATTTTCAGCACCGTCAAATCCAATCCCTGGTGGGGCTCGGCAATGATGTCGGTGAATTTTATGTTCTCCGCCATTGTCTCGGGGATCGCCTTGATGGTGGTGGTGTATTCCGTCACAAGTCTGATGCGGAAGGTCCAGATCCAGATGCCCTGCCTGGATGTGATGGGAAAATTCCTTTTTTACCTTTTAATCGTGGATTTTGCCCTGGTTGCGCTGGATGGAGTTCACCGTCTTTATGTTTCAGAAGAGTCCCTCAACATCTTGTTTCAACTGGTCTTTGGAAAGCTATTCCAATCCCTCGTCGTTGTCCAAATATGCGTCGGCACGATCCTGCCAATCGCCATTTTAGGAAGTGTGCAGATATTCAAACCATCTGAAAATATCAGGAAAGTGTTTCTTTTGTTTTCAGCCTGCTTGGTCCTCATAGGCGTGTTCGCGGATCGTTGCAATATGGTCATCGGGGGCCAGCTATTTTCAAAAAGTTTAGAGGGATTTACTGTTTTCAAACCTGAATTTATGGGCCGGGAAGGCTTTTTGATTTCAGGGTTTTTGTTGATCCTTCCTTTCGCTATTTTATGGTTCTTGGTTCGGCTTCTGCCGCCCTGGTTTTCCCCGACAAAGAAAAACACCTAAAAAAGTTAAGAAGATTTCCGCAGGCAAGCCACGGGCCTAAGAAAATACCTCAAACTTCATCCGAAAATGATCGCTTATTTGGCGTTTGTTTGTATCGAAACCGAATAGTGGTGCGCCCAGACGAAGTCTGGATACTACCAATCTCCCTTTATAAACATCAAAACCCATGTGATTTCACATGGGTTTTGATTGATTAAATGGTGCACCAAGGCTTCGCCATGGCACTACCATTTATTCAATTTTATTTTTAAATAAAGATATAAATGGTGCCCGAGGTCGGACTTGAACCGACATGACCGTGAGGTCGATAGATTTTGAGTCTATTGCGTCTGCCAATTTCGCCACTCGGGCCCGAGAAGGCTCCCCGGCGCATAAGCTTCGGGGGGTTAAGCAGGAGAGGCATTTTAGTAAAGAAAGTTAAAATTGAGAAGATAGAAATAAAATCAAGATAGGGTGACGGCCTGATCCTCAACGGATGGCGGCAGAATCCCAAAACGACGCCAGATCCTCCGGCAGGGGATCCTCGAATTCCATTTTTTTCCCGGTTTCGGGATGGGTTAATTCCAACCGGAAGGCATGCAAAGCCTGCCGGGGTAGCAGAACTCTTTTTGCCAGATGCTCATCCCACCCATTTTCGTAGAAATGCAGGAAGGTTTCGTCGTCGCCCGAATAAAGCTTATCCCCGACGATGGGGAAACCCAAATGTTCCAAATGGACTCGCAACTGGTGGGTTCGGCCCGTGATGGGCCTTGCTTCCAACAAGGAAAAATGCCCGCGGGTCTCCAGCAACTCGAATTCGGTTTTGGAAGGGCGCCCCTCAACAGGGTTCACACATAGTTTTATTCGGATGGGGGAACCCTTTTTGGGGCCGATCGGCCCGTCAACGGTTTGCCGGCCCTCGGGGAATTTCCTGAAAACGATGGCCCGGTAGGTCTTATGGGTATCCTGGTTCCAAGCTTTTTGGAAGGGAGCCACTAAGCGCTGGTCTTTCACCAGGATCAGCAATCCGCTGGTTTCGGAATCCAAACGGTGGATTAAATGGTAATTCCGGGATTCGGGTATATCCTCACGCAGTAGGTGCATCAGGGTGTTCTTGAAATAGGCCCCAATCGCGTGAACCGGAAGGGGCGCGGGTTTGGAAAGAACGAAGAGGGTTTCATCCTCATAAACCACCCGGTAATCCTTGCGGACTTCAGGCTCCTCCCAAGCGTTGGTGGTATAAGCGATTTCATCTCCCGCCCGGAGAGGCTGGCCCGGGGAGCTGGTAAGGTGGTTGACCTTTACTTTACCCTCGTTGATCAAGGTTTCCCACTCTTCGCGTGAATGGTAATGGAAGCGGTCGACCAGAAAATTCAAAAGGGTTTGGGGAGTCTTATGCCATATATGGGTGGTCAAGGTGATAGGCTCTGGGAGAATGGTCAACTGGGGTTTCATGGGCATATATTTCCTTGCTCTGTCAATCGGGACTCGGGTACCTGGACACCAAGATAGTCAAAGTTCTGTGTTAAACCAAACAATTAACACAGCGTAATCCTTTGAGGATACCCATCTATCATGGGCGTTTAATCGAGACCCATGGACCATTACAATATACTTCATGGTTTTATGCGGTCCCAAGGATGGTCTTATGGCTGACGAGGTTTACGAAAAGTTTTTCACAGGGATGGAATCTCTTGCACAGGAATATCGGCAGGGTTCCCTGGACGAGAAAACGCTGAAAACCCGGCTTGGCGCGGTGCAAGATGGCCTTTCCTCCCTGGCTGAGCCCGGTTTCATCTATCGGCAAAGGCGCAAGGCTTTTTATTTAGGCCTGGTGATCGGCCTCGCCATACTGCCGGCGGCGTATTTCATCGCAAGATTCTTCCATCTTTTCGGCGCGCCGACCTATTGGGGATGATGGTTCGAATAGATCTAAAAACCTAATTTGATGGACTAATAATGCACGATTGACCAGCGGAATAAAGGGAATATATTCGAATAATTATTTTTTATCCCATCAAGCCGGGTAAGTGGAGTTGGAAATGTTTTGGCTTGTTGGGACCTGTCAATTGAAGGAGAAAATGTTTGAAAACGAAGAAGAAAAAGCCTTCAAGCATTCGGCCTAAGAAAATCGCGGTAAAGGCCCGAAGACCCAAAAGTCGTAAAAAAACGACTCTTCGGTCGGCCGGTAAATCCTCCCTGCCTGCCAGGGCAAGGCGCCCAGGTGTTCTGGAAAAAGTTCTTGAGACGCCTAAAAGAATTGAAACGGCAAGAGAACTCGAGAAAAGGCCAAAGAAATTGATTGGCCCTCTTCTTTTGATCGCTGGCATTGTTTCTGCGATTCTTGTGGTTATCTTCGTGATGGTTCGCCGGGAAAACCAGATCCAGCAAATGGATTTGGAACTGCATCCATATGAGGGGCAATACCGGTTTGAGGATGTTTCGGCCAACTTTAATCAAAAAGTTGGCGATCAAGCGAGGGCGGAGGCGAAGGAAGGACTCCTCGTTATTAAAATGGAGAATGGCTCGGATGAAATCCGCTTTGCGCAGGAAGAAGACGGCGATTTTAAAGAGATTCATTCGGAATACGAGGTGACCTTCCTGAAGGATTCTGAGGGAAATATTCTGGGTATGGCCACCGAAAACAATAAAAAGGGCATATCTTTCACATTGTTAAAGGTTGATTGATTCGTCATTCAATGTCCTGGCTTGGGAGTCTTTTTAACATTAAAATGATTTCGGTTTTGGCAAAGGGCTGTTTAGGAAACCGTAAAACCTTTTCGGGGCTGGTCATTGTGGATAAGTCGATTACCAATCGGAGGAGTGAAAAATGAAATTTAAATACCAAAATATGTGGATAACCCTTTCCCTCTTGTTTTTGGGGCTTGTTCAAACAGGTTGTACCATCCGATTTGTCCAGACCAATGAAGCAGCACCCCCTAATCCCAATGCCGCCCAAATTGAAACCCGAATCCGACAGCAAATCACCAGGATCGATGGGGCATTACAAGCAGGGAATTTGGATCAGAATTCCGCTGAAGGCCTGGCTGAGAACGACGAGATGTTCAGGAGGATGTCCTCGAATTACATGAATGAAAACGGGGGGCAGGACTTGAATTACTCCCAAACTACCTCGTTGAATGCCATGCTGGATGACAACGGACAAGCCATCAATGACGCTATTGCCAGACGGGAGGCTTGGATTCAAGGGTTCCAAGGTGGCAATAATTATGATTACGGATCACCAGGGGACAGGTACCTTTACATCTCCAAACTTCATCAGGATTTGTATCAACAGCAGGTAGCCGTCAATACGGCGGTCCAATCCAACCGATTGACCCAGGAACAGGCTCAATCCATGAGGGTACAGATCAATATCGTCTATAACACCGAGCAAAGTTATTACCGGCAAAACGGCCGGATGGACTTGAACAAAGACCAGATGTTCCAATTGCGCCGGATGGTGGTGGCAAATAATAGGCTCATTCACCATGGCATATATGGTAATCAAGCCTTCAATGAAAAGAACCCCGCTTGGGGAAATGGACCGAATGATTTCCAAAGGCATTATTCCGCAAAACCAGGAACCGTACCTCCTCCCTCTTCCGGCAATCAAGGAACTCCGGCTAGGAATCCTGGATTAAACACTAATGGAGCGCAGGTTTCCCAGCCTGCCGAAACGCCGGTGAATAGGGTATTGCCTAATTCAACAGCGGTAGTTACTCAGCCGGTTGCCATGGCGACTCCTCAACCAAACCAACCTTCCATCGGGACATCGGGCTCTGCCGCGAAACCCGTTTCAAAACTTGGTGTTCAACCCGCGGCGAAGCCGGCCGCTATTGCCACGGCGCCCGGCAAGCTGGTAAGCCTGGATAAATTGAAAGCCAGGGTGAAGGATCAGGATGACAGGATCTTGAAAGCCAGAATGATGATGAAGATTACTCCCGCGGATTTTAAAAAATTCTCCGACAAGCAAAAGGCATTGGGCCAGGCCATGAATAAAGCTTTGAGCCAAAACCACATGAAGGGTGTGACACCGGATCAACTGGGCCAGCTTTCTAAAATGGCGGATGACATTGACCAAATGTTATCCCCAAAAAAGTGAAAACCTTATCCCGGTGAACGGGAATGGATTTTGTGAGGATTATTGTTTAAACAGGCCCCTGTTGGCGAATAACCGAAACAGGATTATTTGAATTTATCCTTGAGGTTGTTCGGGAGGCCCGGTTTCGCTTCCCGCTTTCTCGTTGAATGGGAATCCTCGGTCCGGTTTCCCACGTTGTCCTCCACGACAACCGGGAAGATTTTCGCGTTATACATCGATAACACGTCCTCCAAGGGGATGATCGTGTCCGCAGACTGGATCAATTCCCTGGGCTGGATATCCGGGAAAAGGCAGACTTCCACGTGCCTTCCTAATTCCTTCAATTGGTTCAAGGATTGAGCGAAATCCACATCCTCGGTAATAATGATGGCCGTGTCAAAAAGGTTCCTGGCCCCGTAGTACAAAAGGTCCGACACCAACCGGACGTTGACGCCCTTTTCCTTGAATCCGCCCTCATGGGTCGGCACCAACCGCCCCAAACGCAGGTCTAAATATGGGGTCCTGAGAAGGGATTCCCAAAAGGGCTGCTGGATTTTCCATTGATCGGGGGACAATACGGAATCGTGGGCGGAATTGTAATAATAGGTACGGATCAGGTTTCGATCCGGGCCGACTAGCGCTTTGGAAAGCTCATAATAATCCAGCCGGGAAAGGCGGTTATTTCGTTTCAAGGCGAAATAAAACCCGCTTCCATCTATGAAAATGCATACTCGTTCCACTTCAATCCTCCAAAAATAATTTCGACATTAAAAGTTTTTGCGTCTGGTTATTTCAAACCCTGCAAAGCTGTTCGTGGTTTCGGCATGAACCGAAAAACGCGGGGCATAAGAATAACAGAAATGATTTAATTTTGTTAAGGGCAAAATAACGAATTCTGCAGTAAAAATTCCGAAAGCCTTTTCGACAATAGGACACGCGGTGGAATTTGAAAGTATGTTCTGAATGACTAACCTAATACAATACGAAATAACTTTAAAGGGCTTTGTCCTGAAGTTTACTTTAGCTGTTAAATATCGCTGGAGAGGGAATCCCAATTTGAGTAATTTCGCCTGGCATCAGCGGAACAAGAATCCGAAAAAAGTCTTTGAATGCTTGAGTCTTCCTGGGGAGTGGATGTGGCAACGGTCCCTGGGGATTGCCGCTCTTGTCTTGCTATTTTCCACCCCGTTTCATGTTTATTCCAAAACCCCCGAGACCCAAGTTGATTATGAGCCGGTTAAAAAGGACCTGACCCTATTTATCCAGCGGGAAATGGAGAGGACCCATGTCAAGGGTTTGAGCCTGGCCCTGGTGGATGATAAAAACCTTGTCTGGGCAAAGGGGTTCGGATGGGCGGACGTGAAGAAGAAAATATCGGCCTCTGGGGACACGCTTTATCCCATAGGCGGCATTTCCCAGGTTTTCACCGCGGTGGAAATATTGAAACTTTGCAAAAAGGGAAAAATCAGGCTGGACGATCCGATCCGGAAATCCCTTCCGGGTTTTTCCATCCATAACCGGTTTGGGATAACAAAACCCATCACGGTAAGATCTCTTCTGGCCAACCATTCCGGCCTTCCAGGTTTTTTCATCAAAGGATTATGGCGCGACAAACCGCAAAACCTCGAGCAATTATCCGGGGAAATAAAGAACGATTATCTTTATTCCCCTCCCCAGACTTTTTACCGCTACTCCTATACGGATTACGCCCTCTTGGGACGGTTAGTTGAAATCCGAACCAAAAAAACTTTTCCAAAGGCCATTCAAGACGATCTGTTTCAACCCCTGGGCATGGTTTCCTCTTTTTTCATGAATGACCCTGAAAAAGAAAGTTTGCTATCGCAAGGCTACAGGAATGGAAAAGAAATACCGGCCTTTCACGTGAGGGATATCCCGGCAGCGGGGTTGGTATCCTCGGCGGATGACTTGGCTCGTTTCGTACAATCCCTCTTCGATCCCGAACAGGCGCCTATTTTTGGGGGCGCGAAGAATATTCAAAGAATGTTCGAACGGCAATACGGGGATCTTCCGTTGGATTTCGGATTTGAAGTGGGAATGGGTTGGAATTTAAGTTATTGGGATATACCGGGATCGGAAAAGACGGCCTGGAAAGACGGGGCTTATCCCCCTTATTATTCCCAGCTTGTCCTGCTCCCGGGCCAGAAGCTGGCCGTCATTGTCCTTTCCAACTCGGAGGAATTCCAAAACATGGCCAAGGATCTATCCACCAGAGCGATCAAGGAAATGCTTCAAGCCAAATATGGGATAAAAGAAGACCTGGAAAAACAAAAGATCCTCATGCCAAAGCGCGTACCGGTGGCCAGCGAGACGCTTGATCGTTATTCAGGGCCCTATTCGGCCTTCGGGCAAATCACCCGGATCACCCGAGAGGGCGATAAACTCTCGGCGGAAATGGCCCACCTCCATTTGGACCTGCTTCCCGTCGGGCAGGATACATTCGTGCCTCACCTGAATTTTCTTTTATTCTTCAACATGGATTTCCCGCAATATCCCGTGGTTTTTTCCGCCCTTTCCGGCAAGGAAGTCGCGGTAATCGGCGGGTTGCCTTTCCCGGTTCCCTTGGAAAAAATCCATCCAGCGCCGATCCCGGATACCTGGAAAGCCCGGGAAGGGGACTATGAGTTGGAACCCGAGCAGGGGGAGGGGCCGGGCGGGATCGACGGCCCGATTCAGTTCAATAAAATCACCCTCCTGGAGAGGGATGGATTTCTTTCCGTGGATATGAAGATCACCTTCAAGGCTTTTGACGTCCATAACGAGACCTATAAAGTCGCGATTCTTCCCTTGTCGGAAGAGGACGCGGTCGTTCCCGGTCTTTTTTACGGGGACGGCGGTACCTTGCACGCGGTGGACCAAGAGGGCCAAACCCGGGTCTATTATTCTGGTTATTGGTTTTCGAAAAAACAAACAGCTTCTCCTCTCAGTAATCAGACGGATCGATTGAGCCCTTAAGAGAAATTCGGGGAATTTCAAGGTGCGCGGATTTTCCTGATTAAATTTCAAGTCCATTACGACTTCCGAAGTTATCTTGGTGGTTATTGGTAACCACTGATTTGGGTTGATTTGAGTCTTTCCTGAAAATTTCCATCAAAGTCCTGGAGGAAACGTTTCGTGCCAAGCCTAGAAGGGCGGCAGGAACCTTAATTATGTGTGTTTTCTGGTGATTTAAATCATAGAAATTTGACCCAATATTCATATTATGGAGTTCCAGCCGGACTTCCAAAGATAGCCAGTACGTAAGACCGGTGCCGCCGGCTTTTCCAAGTAGGATGGGCCCGCCAGTTTTTTCCATTTTTTTCGATCGATATCAGGGGGAGACCAACATGAGTGAGACTCAAACCGCGGCTATTCCATTCCTTCAAACCCTTCCGGGGGATGAAGTACGCCAGATCCAGTGGCGTTTCAGCGACCGGTTCGATTTCCAGCTTCTCGTTCAATCCGCTCGCTCGGTGGCGCGGGGGCCCGTGGCCCGCTTGGTGGCCCAGGGGGTCCGCAACAGCCACGATTGGACGGATGAGAAAAATTCCCTACTCAAGGTTTATGACGAGTCCGGTATCACGGCCGCTTTCTTGGACCCGGTCCATGGAGGACTATTCGAGGGCCCCAAGAACCTGGCCATGGCCCTGGTGGCTTTCGAGCTGGCCTGGGTGGACGGCGGGGCCGCCACGGCCTCGTTGGCCGGAAACCTGGGACTGGCCCCCATCCATGAGTGCGGAACTCCCGAGCAAATCGCCAAGTACATGGCCTGCGCCGCTCCTCCCAAAGCGGGCGAGGACCGGAAAACTTTAAGGGCCGCCTTTGCGCTGACCGAGCCCCTTCCCTACGTGGGGGTTGAAACCGGCATTTTATGCGGCAAACTGCGGGTGGCCGAATGGAAGGAGGGGAAGGAGCCCTTGCTGGAAGTGGACAAGCGGGGCCGTTTCATCACCAATATGGACTACGCCGGTATCGTGACCGCCGCAGTGGATACAGACGATAAGAGGATCAAAACTTCCTGCATGATCATTCTCGAGGAGGGAGATCCCGGAGTGTTCGACCGGGGTACCCCGACAAAGAAGCTGGTCCACCAGCTTTCCTCCACCCGTGATCCGAATTTCCAGCTCAAGGTTCCCGCCTCCCGCATCGTGGGGGGATATACCGTAAAGGACGGCGTGATCATTCCCAATTACAGCCATGGGGAAGTGATCGAGGCGGTTTTCAAGCGCACCCGCGTCACCGTGGGCCTCATGACGGCCGCCAAGCTCCTATCCGCCATTGAGCCTGTCATACGATACCACCGCCAAAGGTTCCGGGGCGGAACAGCGGCTTCACCAGGGTCACCCCGTTACGAGCTGGGAATCCAAACCAAGCAGGACGCCCTTCACCGCCTCGTCGAGGTCTGGGGAATGGGGGAGGCGGGAGCCTCCATGGGCTTCGCCGCGGCCCGTTTGTATGACGAATTGGACCCCCTGGAAAAGGAAAAGGACAAAATCCTGGCTTCCCGCGGAGTCAAGGGAACCAGGGCCCAGATGAGGGAGATGGCCAAGGTGGACGAGCAAACCTTGGAATATTTGAGGTTGTCCAGGCTTCCCGAGGAAAGAAGGGATAACTCCAAGCTCGAGGCTTTGGGAAAAGACCCCTTGGTGAAATTCTCGCTGATGGAATCGGTCGCAAATATTCTCTGTCCCGCCACCAAACTATGGAACACGGGCCAGGGCGCCA
The DNA here is from genome assembly GCA_963796105.1 of candidate division FCPU426 bacterium. GTDB lineage: Bacteria > Oederibacteriota > Muellerivitia > Muellerivitales > Muellerivitaceae > CAWCKJ01. The sequence goes on along the minus strand of CAWCKJ010000003.1, from coordinate 823,931 downwards.
ACGCCCTGCGGGAGGCTGTCAGCCTGATGGGAGGCTACGGCATCACCGAGGATTGCCCTGGTTTCCTGGGCCACAAGTGGATGGACGCCCAATTGGAGGCCACCTACGAGGGGCCGGAGGCCGTCCAGCGCCGCCAATTATCGCTGACCATGACCCACGAGGTTTTCCTGGAACAGCTCCGGGATTGGATCAGGGACCTCAAGTCCATCGCCTCCACCGATCCGGAGACCGGCGCCTGCGCCCTGGGAACCGCCTTCCAACTATGGCTCTGGACCCTGAAGCACCTCCAGGAAGCCACCGACGACACGGGCCACAAACTTTTCCAATCCAACCGGCAGGGAGTCACTTTCCCCATGGCTGACGCCCTTTGCTGGCTGGTAGCCGCCAGGCAACAGATCCTGGACTACATGGAACTGGAAGCCAAGGGACCGGCCAATCCCAATTTGGCGGAAGCCATGCCGGGGATTCTTTCATTCTACAAGGACCTCTGCCAGGTCCAGGCCGCCCGCGCGTCCGGGGAAGCCTCCCGCATATGCGCCGAACTTGTGTTCGGATACAACGTCCATCCCCGCTGGACCGAGGAGGGCTGCAAGGCCTGCTTCAACGAGCTGGAACTCGAGGACCTGGAGTCGATCATGCCTGGCATCGAGGGAGGGGCGCTGGGTTACACCGACGTGATGGATAAGGACAACCACCATCCCGAGAAGAGGGGGCCTTGCGTGAGGCTGGACGATTTGGAGACCTTCATCAGCATGCGCTCCAGGCTGGACGCCTGCCTTACCGGGTGCCGCCTCGCAAAGGACCGGGCCGCGGAGAATTTATCCAGGGTCATGATTCCAGAGGCGCTCGATTATCCCCAATAAGGGAGTTTGATCCTTGAACGACTTATCCCAAAACTCCCTGGAGCGTCAAACCCTCACGGCGGACATCGTTTGCGTGGGGTTCGGCCCAGCCACGGGCGGATTCCTGACGGCGCTTTCCAAGGGCCTCTCGGAAGCGGCTGGGGCTCCATACACGGAAAGCCGGGTTAGTCCCGGGTCTCCCCTCCAAGTGCTTTGCTATGAGAGATCCGACGACCTGGGATTCGGGGTCTCGGGCGTGGTAACCCGGGGAAGAAGCATCAAGGCTTCCTACCCTGGAATGGATTTCAACCAGATCCCCCTCTTTTCCCCCGTCACCCAGGAGAAGGTTCTATATCTGATGGACCCCATCGGGGCCAGCCGCAGGCCCGGGTTGGTCCGGGCCGCAGACTCACTATTAAAAAAAATTCCCGGCATCACCCACGACCTGGCTTTCGCCCTGCCCTATACCCCGCGTTACCTTCACAAAAAGGATGGGTTCATTTGCTCATTGGGCCAGTTCAACCAATGGGTTGGTTCCCAATTGATGTCCTCGGGGCTTGTCCAGGTTTGGCCTGGAACTCCCGTGGCAGAGGCCATCATCGAGCAGGGAAGAATGGCGGGGGTGAGGCTGGCGGATCAAGGCGTGGACGCGAAAGGAAACCCCGGGGAAGGGTTCCTCCCAGGCATGGAAATCAGGGCGGGTTTGACGGTGGTGGGGGACGGCCCAGTGGGTCCCATCGGGCGCCAGCTCGACCGCCATTTTGGATTGCCTCCAGGCCATTCCACGCACGAGTGGGCCTTGGGAATGAAAGTGGTGGTGGACCTGCCAGCAGATAACCAACTGAAGCCGGGAACGGTCTTGCATTCCTTGGGCTATCCCGAACCGGAGATATTTGGTTTCTTGTACGTCTATCCGGGGAACGTTGCGGCCGCAGGAATCTTCGTGCCTTCCTGGTTTGACAACCCAGCCCGCACTTCCTATCGATACCTCCAGCACTGGATGAGGCATCCGGCCTTGTGGAAACATTTACAGGGAGCGACCCTCAGGTCTTGGGGCGCCAAATCCCTCCAGGAATCCGGCATGAGGGGGGAGCCCTATCTGGTCGGCGATGGTTTCGCGCGAATTGGGGAAGGGTCCGGTTCCACGAACGTCCTGACCAACTCGGGCGTGGATGAGGCCTGGGCCACGGGAGTGCAATTGGCGGAAGGGGTGCTGGAGATTCTCAAGAATAATAAGCCCTTCAATAGGACCGACTTGGAACACACCTATGTCAAGCGCCGGAGGGAAAGCTGGGTTCATCACGAGGGCTTGATGGCGGAAAAGGCCAGGGACGGCTTCCAAAAGGGGTTTGTGCAGGGAATGGCGGGGATGGCTCTCGCGGGTGCGACTTGCGGATTATTGGGCTGGCCCGGGAAGCCCCTGGCGCCCCATCAGCGGATTCCCACGCTGGAGGAATATTACAAAGGGCGTATCACGCCCCAGGAGATCGAGGACATCCGGAAGAAATGCGCTGAAACCGGGACCAGCCTGCACGACGCCTTGATGGACAAGGTGGGATGGCCCCAGGTGGAGATGGACGGGAAACTCCTCGTGTCCCACCAGGACGCTCTCCTGATGGGCGGAAAGGTCCAGGCCGTGCCGGGATTTTCCGACCACGTGGTGGTGCTGAAGCCCGCCCGCTGTGTCGCCTGCGAGAGGAAGCTTTGCATCGACATGTGCTCAGGACAAGCCTTGGCCATCGCGGACGACGGCGGGATCAATTTTGACCGCGAGAAATGCGTCCATTGCGGGGCCTGCCTCTGGAACTGCGCGGAACTCATCGAGTCCCTCACGGGACAAACCAACCTGGAATTCAAGGCCGGCTCCGGCGGCCTCCACTCAGCCGAAAATTAACCCAAGCTTTAATTAATTGGGCTTTTATAGCGTAATCCCTCGTTTTTTTTAAGGCGCGAAAACCCACAACTGATTTATGATCCAATCCTCTTGTTGATAAGAATTGTACTGGTTTTAGTTTATCCACAATCGCGGAAAACACCTGCCTTGGCTGGGGAGGGATGCGGATAACATGCTACAGTGGATTCTGCATGTAAATTGGTGGATAAATCCCCCGAAGCCTTAGCGAAGGGGGATCAAAAGTTACCACGAGCTTGTCCGTGGGTCTTTGTTTGTCACTCTTGAAAATTTTTCGAGGAGAATTAAATGTCAATATTCCATATCGCCGTATGCGGAGGGCTGGTGCCGGACCCCCTCCAGACTCTGGAGCCCATCACCGGTCCCACGGGGCCGGCCTTGAAGAACGAGGCCATGCTTCCCTCCATCCTGGACCCCTGGGCTGCCAGCGCCCTTTACGAGGCCGCGGCACTGGCCAAGGCCAACGCGGGTTCCAAGGTATGGCTGGTGAGCGCGGCTTCGAAAGGAAAGCTCCAGCAATCCATGATGGCCCTGGCGCAAAAGGCGCCCTTTGAACTGGTGCCGGTGGACGCGCCCGCGGGCGGATTCACCGACTCGGCCGAGTGCTCGGCCGCTTTGGCGGAAGCGGTGCAATCCATCCAGGGCTTAGACAGGGCCCATCTTCTTCTTTTCGGGGGATGGGAATCGGCGTCCCGCGGGGCGGGAGCCACCCTGGCGGTCCTGGGGGAAAAATTGGGAATTACCGAACAGTTTCAGGGCGTGGACCAAGTGAAAGTCCAACCGGATGGGACCCTTGAGATCCTGGAGCGGGTGGAAGGAGGCAAACACCAAGTTTCGACCCTGGCTGGGCCTCCAGCGGTGGTGGGTTGGGCCACGGGGAATTTGTCCGAGCCTCCGAACAATCCCCAGTTGGGGATGGCGAACATGAAAAGCCTGATGCCAGCCCTGCAAAAGGCCAGGGCCGTGAAACTTCCCGGCGAGGGGTTGGAGTTCAAGTCGGTGAACCTGCCAAAACAAAAGAGGGACACGAAGGTCATCAAGGACATGCCGGTGGACCAAATCGCGAAGGAAATTGTGGAGTGGATCAGGAAAAAGTAATTTTAAATTCTAAATTTTGAATTTTAAATTCTAATGAAAAATCAAAGCAAGTCTAAGAAGATTGATGGGATGGAAAGGGATAGGCTGAAAAAGAAGTTGAGTTTTTAATATCCAATGAATCCCATGCATCTATGGCGAAAATTTTTAAAAGATTTTACTAATTTTAAATTCTAAATCCTGGAGAGGTTGAACATGGAAACGATCCTTTTGCTGACGGCGGTGGAGGCGGACGGAAAAATCGGGAAAGCCGGGCTGGAAGCGGCATCGGCGGCCAAGACCCTGGCTTCGGCCCTGGGCGGAGCGAAGCTGATCGCGGGATTTTTCGGAGAAAAGGCCTCGGGAGCGGCTGGGCAACTTGCTGGCGCCGGCTTTGAAAAGGCCTTGGCAGTTGAGGATGGCGCCTTATCACAGCCCCGTTACGCCACCGACGCTGCGGCTTGCGAGGCGCTCGTCAAGGCTTCCGGTGCGGCCCTGGTTTTGGCGCCGGCTTCCTCAAGGATCCAACGGATCATCGCGGGTCTGGCCCAGCGTCTAGGCGGAAAAGTGGACACCCATATTACCGAGTTGGCGGCGGATGGAGGCGTGCCATTGGTCACAAGGTGGTACTACCGCCAAAGAATGTCGGCCCAAATCAAAAGGACCCAGAGACCCTGGTTCTTGACCGTGGATGCTGGCACCTTTCCCGCCCATATAGGCTCCGGGACCCTTGCCGCAGAGAAAGTGGCATTTACGGCTCCTTCAACGAAAACCAAGGTGACGGGCGTGAAATCCCCCTCCTCAGGCACCCAGACCATTAATCCCGACGCGGAATTGCTGTTCGTGGCGGGCGCCGGATGGTGCAAGAAGCAGGCTGACGGCCAGACCAAGGTTCCCGAGGCCGAGAAAACCATCCTGGCTTTCCTGGGTAAAACCAGGGCCTCACTGGGGGGGAGCAAATCCCTGGTGGACCAGAAGGGGGAGGGCACGGTGCTTTCCTTCATGAGCCACCTGAACCAGATCGGCCAAACAGGCTCCACGCCCAGGCACCTCAAGGGGCTGGCCACCTGTTGTCATGGGGAAGAGCCACACGCGGTGGGTTGGCGGTTCATCAATGAGCGCCGAGCGGTCAACCTGAACCCCAATTGCGGCTGGGCCCAGGGCAAGGCGGACGTGGTTTACGTGGCGGACGCCTTCCAGGTCATGACCAAAGTGAACGAACTGCTGGGATAAGGGAATTTATTAAGTACAAGGGCTTAACCAAACTTCTGGTTTACCGCTCGAGTTAGTCGTAGATACTTAAATTTACTGGCGACCCGAAGGTGTAAAATGGGTGTGCGTTTTAGATTAGCGGTTCAAAAGGTGGCTTTAGGAACGCATTACCTCAAATTTGACGATTCGCAAATCGAACGGAATGGGGAGGCGAGATGAAAAAAGTAAAAGTAAGACTTCTTCAACTCGGGTACCCTCCAATCGATTTAACTAAAGTTGCTCTTTGGAAATCCGAATATTTTGAATTTGACAAGGGTATTTATTACAAAAGAAGTCTGCCGAACTCAGATGGTGATGGATGGTCATATAGTAAAAAACTGCTTTCTAAAATTGTTGGTGGTGGAGATGAAGCGGACATAACGATAGGGGTAACTGATAAACCGATTCAAGATAATTACTACCTTCATCGTCTTTCTGAAAAAACTTGTGTGTTATCTCTCTTTGAAATATCAAACATACTTGCAATTGAAAATATTCCGGTCGAAATATTTTTTATTCTGAATGTTTACGAGATTGTACTGTTGTATTGGGAGTTCGATAGAAAAATATCGTCCAATGCTTATGTCGTTCATCATGAAGATACCAGAGGTTGTCTTTTTGACTTCAATCCCATTAAGACGGATATTATCGCTTCAACAAAACAAGCTAGTCTTTGTGAAGAATGCAGAGCCAGGCTTTCAAAAAAGCCGTTGCCAATAGGATTTGTTGATGGATTTGTTAATGAGTTGAAGCGTATTAAAAAACCTTTGATTTTCAAGATTTTGGATTTCGTCAAAGAGTATCCCGTTTGGTCCTTTGTAATATCTTTTTGCATTGCGGTTATTGCTAACTTGATTTCAAATTACTTTTATGACCTTTTGTTTAAGAATGGCATCAAATGATTAGCTGTTTCAAGAGTGGAAGAACTTGGATTTAGTGGGAATCCAGGAATCAATCCACAAAAATTGGGGTTCGAAACTTGTCCACTACGGGGAGCCAATCCGTAAACACATCCGGGCTATTTCCCAGTTGAAGCTGGTATTTGGGCAGTCTTGTTAATGAGGGCATCCAGCTTTTGAAGGACATCTGCTGAAGGCTGGTAATAGGAATCCCATTTTGCCGCCTCTTGATAAGCCTGCTTCGCTTCGACGTACCGCCCCTTAATCCTCAGAACATCCCCGTTGCGTTCGAGGTGGCGGGAGCTGGAAACGTCGCCGAAAGGTTACGGCGCCAATCCTCGACCCAATAGAACCCATCGCGGTAAATAAAACGATATTGCATTGTAACTACATTGTAGTTTATACTTAAAACATGATCATCGTTTGGGATCCTAGAAAAGCTATTTCCAATCAAAAAAAGCATGGGATCTCATTTGAAGAGGCTCAAACCGTCTTGGAGTCCGATGTTCAATTGTTGTTGGAAGATAAGGAACACCAAGAACCAAGATTTATTGCGCTTGGGTATTCGAAAAAACTAAACCTATTGGTGGTGGTTTACGCGTATTGGGAGAGTGATGTCATCCGAATCATCTCCGCTAGAAAAGCAACACGAAAGGAGCGGGAAAATTATGAAAAAAGAGTATGATTTTTCAAAAGCCGAGATTCATCGGGGCCCTCTTTTAACTTCTAAGGGTGTTAAGGTCCAGAAAACCTTCCGCTTAGATGAATCTGTTTACCTTTGGCTTATCGAGGAGGGCAAGAAGCAAGGAATCCCCTATCAAACCCTTATGAACTCGATTTTAAAGCGTTCGATGTCTGAAAATTTAACCCTGGAAGAACGCATCCGAAAAATTGAGCATAAATTAGGACTGAAAAAGACCGGCTAACCGCTTCCGGCATTTTGACATTTTCGAAGCGGTGGTGTTGAGCATGTCGGGGAGCCAATCCTTACTCACGCCTTAATTTATTTTCCATTCGTGGCAGGGGTTTGGATACCCTGGTTGATAAGTGCATCCAGCTTTTGAAGGACGTCTGCTGAAGGCTGATAATAGGAATCCCATTTTGCCGCCTCTTGATAAGCCTGCTTCGCTTCGACGTATCGTCCGGTAATCCTGAGAACATCCTCCGGGTTCTAATTCAAGAAGCAATACGCCCATAAGGATGTGTGTTTTTGGCCGCCCTTTATTGCTATTATCTCAATTTGAGATATAATTAATTCAACATGCATGTCATCACCCGGAAGCGGATCAATGAGTTCGCCGTCCTACATCCGGAGAGCGGGATGCCGTTGTCGGCGTGGTACTCCGTCGTGAGCAAGACGGCCTTCAAGTCGTTCGCGGAGCTCCGCCGGACGTTTCCAAGCGCCGATTGGTTCGGTGGAAAGATCGTGTTCAATATCGGCGGCAACAAGTATCGCCTGATCGCGGCGGTTCACTTCAACCGCGGAAAGCTCTATATCCGCGACATTTTGACCCACGCGGAGTACGGCAAGGGAGGATGGAAAAAATGAATCCTATTTTGGATAAAGAAGCCGGCCAGGCTTGGCACAAACTGCAACCTTTACTGGTCATCAAGTCAAAGTCGGATTACCGCCGGGCACGGGTATCCTTGGACGGATTGGTGGATGAGGTTGGTTCCAACGAACGTCACCCGCACGCCGGATTAATGGACACCATGGCCACCCTGGTTCACGCATGGGAAGAAAGCCACCATGCCGTTCCAAAGGCCCTGCCACGGAAGGTATTGGCTTTTTTGATGGAAGAACACGGACTTAAACAACAAAGCCTCAAGGAAGTTGGTACTCAGGGAATCGTATCGGAGATTCTTTCCGGAAAACGCGAATTAAACGTGAGGCAGATCCGTAAGCTGGCTCATCGTTTTGGCGTATCGCCTTCTGTGTTCATTGACTGATTGGTGCTAAAACCGAAATGCCCACAAACCAAAATGCCCCTCTTTCATACTGTTCCTCATATAAAATTTAAAAAATGAGAACAACATAGTGCTTTAGCACAGAGGGGGAAACGCGAGTCAACCCGCGATTTGCCAAAGTCGTGTCCGTTACCATAAACGATTCTTGGATTATATTTGGCGTATTTAATTCTGACCGAAATAAGCTTTTTTCAAAGGATGAGTAATAGCCGGCTGTGGCCCAGCCCAGGGAGCCAAAACGTGATCACATCCTGGCTATTTTCCAGTTGAAGCTGGTGTTTGGGCAGACGTATTGATAAGGGCATCCAGCTTTTGAAGGACATCAGATGAAGGCTGGTAATAGGAATCCCATTTTGACGCCTCTTGATAAGCCTGCTTCGACTCAATGTACCTTCCTGTAATTCTCAGAACATCCCCCAGGTTGTAATACAAGAAACCGTCCGCGCCGTCTTGAAGGGCTTTTTGAAAGGCGGGAAGGGCTTGGTCATATTGATTGTTCAGGTAATAAAGGTCCGCGAGTTTGCCCCAATAGTAAAACCGCAGGAAGGGATTGTCTCGGAAGAGGAATTCCCGGTCCTGGAGATAGCTGATGATGCTGTCATAAGGCTGGCTATAGGGATGGTTGAATAATTGGTAATCCGCTTCCTGTAAGGCCTCATCGGCTCCTTTCCAGGATTCCAATATTTTCCTGTTTTCGGGCTTAAGGGGAATGACAACTAGGAGGCTGTTATCCGAGATGGCATGTTCCTCCCGGTGAAGATTGGAGTAAAAAAAGGCGCCTGGAAACCACTTGGTTAATAGGGGCTTGGCCCATTCATCCGTCGTGATGGAGGCCCAGGTTGCCTGGTCCGGCGTCAGGTTGGGGTTGACCAGGGCGTTGAAGGAATGAACGCCTAGGGCCATGTAACAAGGGAACCAGTGGCTGGCGAACAAGGAGTAGGTCTGCTTGCTGGAAGAATCGGTCACGAAATTGACGACGGGATTGTTGAAGTCCAGGCAAAAGTCCGAGAAAACGTATCCTGGGCCGTGAGATTGGGCGATTTTTTGGAGGCTTTCGCAGGCCCAAACCGTGGGGTTCAGTGCGGAACATTCCTTATCCGTGACAGCCATGGTTTTCTCAAGATTGGTCCAATCCAGCGCGATTGAGGCCAGGGAAAAAAACAGAATGAGGGGAATTCGAGATTTGCCTTGGGGAAGTCCAGACCAAAGCACCCCGAATCCCAGGGCCGTGACCGCCATGAAAAGCGGCATCAGCGCTGACAAGTGGTACCAGTTGGAGACATGGGTGAGAAGGCAGGGCGCCAGAATCACGGCGAAACCGGAAGCGAGCCATTTCACCAAGGGAAGCCTTCTCAGGCGGATCATTTCAGCAGACCCCAAGAGAAAAAGACTCCCCAGGATCGGGTTCAAGAATCCCCCCCATTGGGGGTTATAGGCGAATTGGCCGTTGAAGCCGGTCCAAAGCAAGCTGGTGAGGTAATAGAGGTTTTGTTTGTAATCCCACTGGAAGGTGCCCCAGTTATGGAGGTTCACGATGTTGGAGACAGGCAGGAATAGGTCCCTCAGGTAAGCCCCAAACCCTTCTTTCGCGGCCGCGCCTATTAGGGGCAGGATCACGACTAAAGCGGCGGCCAATCCCAGAAAAAAATAATTTTTCCCCTGGGGGCCCGCGCGTTTGCAGAGTTTCCAAACCGCGGGGATAAACCAAAGAGCGACCAGGGCCCACCCGAAATAAGTGTAAAACCCTAAGCCCATGCAGAGACCTAAAACGATAACTGACCCTGTCAGATTTCGGGATGGGTCGGCTTTTGAGAACTTGGCCAGGAGCCATAACGCCACTCCCTCCCAAAGAATCATGAGTACGGCGTTGTGGGAAAAGCGCCCCAGGAAAACAGGCCAAAATCCCATAGCTAAAAGAAAGAGGCAAATAAGGGAAAGAGACCTGGAGAAAATTTCCTGAAAAGCCTTGTAATAAATAATCACGGACAGAAAGGAAATCAGGGCCGGCAAAAGCCAAAGGTTGAGGCTGGAAATTCCACCGATCTTAAACACCAAGGCCAACAGCCAGATATAGAAAGGGGGCATTTGGCTGTAGTAGAAAAACACATTCCAGGTCCATTGGCCGTTCAAGTGGATGGAGTTGTAAGCGTTGATGAGCTCATCGGGGATGGGAAAGGTCAGGAATGAAGTTAGTTTATAAAGCCTTACGGCCAGGGCCAGGACGAGGGCCAAAACTATCAGCCAGGGCGCTGGTGAAAAAATTTCTCGCTTGTAAACGGGCTCCTCGCCGGGAATAACCTGGGGCTTGTTTCTCAAGTAGGCCCAGGCCAGGGTTCCGAAGCCTGCCAAGCAGACCGTGAGTTTAAGGGGCCAAGCTAGGGGTGCGTAAGCCAGCAGGGAATTGAGCCCTGTCATTACGAGGAAACAATAGAATGGGTTGGCCAAGAAAGAAGCCATTTAAATCCGCCTGATGAGCAATTAATTTAAGAATAAAAAAGTTTTCACCACATGCCAGCCTTCCATAAAACATTAATGGGGCTGGTATTGTACCGATCTCATTAAATTTTTTGTGATGGATCGGCACAGGTTCTTTCAGAACCACAAAGGCACAATTAGGATGAAAACTTGATGCTTAATTCCATAAACACAAAAACAACTTATCCCGGTGCGAAACCCACAGTTTAAAGAAGTGATTTTTTTATTGTCTATAAAAGCAATAATCGGACAGAAACTTAGGAAATTTTAGGGAAAAATTGGCAGGAAAGGGCAATTTGTTTTATAACACTCCCCGAAAGTGAAAACAGGCGGGATGGATCGGATGAAAACAGGACATATAGAAAACACCGAAAATGAGACGCAAGTGAGGGAAAAACTCGATAATCCCTGGCAGGTGGTTCTTTTCAACGATTCATTCCATACCTTCGACGAGGTCATTCTCCAGGTTCAAAAGGCCACGGGTTATTCCTTGGAAAGAGCCACTCAGATCACCTTGAGCGCCCATAAGAACGGCAAGGCGGTGGCTTACATCGGCTCCAAGGATAACTGCGAGAAGGTCGCGGGAGTCCTCAAGCAAATCCAGCTCATGGTCGATGTGGAAAAGACCTGATTACGCTTTTTCCCAAGAACTTCCCGATGAGAGATGGTTCCCATTTTCCGTTGGCACGATGCCTTGGATGAGGGTGGGAACTTTTTGCCTTATTGCCCTTTGGATAATATGCGAAGGATGCCCGAAAGGAAGAATTTTTCCTTATTTAAAAAGGCAAAATAGCCATAACCCTTTAAAAAATGAACCCCTAAATTGCCGTGGCGAGTTCGAGGGGAAAATGGGCCGCGATAAGATTGAAGTGCCGATCGTAACTGATAAGTGCCGCACCGTTTTCCATGGCTAAGGCGGCTAACAAACAATCGAAGAGGTGGATGGTAACGCCTTTTTTTCGAAGCTGGGAGGAAAGGTTCCCCGCTTGGCGCCAGGTTCCAACCGCAGGATTAAGCAATCTTGCCGCGGCAAGAAGACTTTCAATGGCGAGCAGGTCGTTCTCGCCTTGGGCGCCCTGTATTAATTCGGCCAGAATCAATCCGGTGGAGCACGCGCGCCCGGTCTTGATCCAGTGCCCTATGGCGGGACCTGATGGGTGTTCGGGATTCCGGAGATATTCAATCCAAACAGAGGTGTCCACCAAAACACGCTTAACGGGCAAGATGCCTCCATTTCAATGTTTTTTTATCAATGGAGACTTTTCCCCGCAAGCTTTCCAACGTTTCGAGGTTCTGAAGCCGTAGAGCTTGATCAACGGCGTAGGCAACGGCTTTAGACTTGGTTTTGATTTTGGCGATTTTCATTAACTTTTTAAGATCAGAACTTTCAAGTGTAACGGTTGTTCTCATTTGATCCCCTTTCGCTTTTATTGTGCACCCTTGTGCACAATAAAACAAGCCGGTTTGGAGGCGAGACAATAAAATATAACGCTTAATTAAAGGTTTTATCGGCCATTTTTTCGGAACGCCGCAAGTGCATGGATGTCTACCTGATGTCACCGAAATGGAAATAAATAATTAAACCGGTACGGCCCTTAAGGAATTGGTCAGGCCACCCCATTTGATATAATCCATCCGTGCCAATAACGACTTCTACGAATCCAGCGGATATTCCCCAACCCAAACCCTTTTACCTTCGGCCGTGGGTATGGGCGCTCCTGTCATGTTTTCTCCTGATCGTCCTTCTTGGCTCCCGCCTGATCCTGGACCTGGACCTTGGGTTTCATTTAAAAGGGGGCCAGTGGATCATTCAAAACTATTGCGTGCCCACCCAAGATACCTACACCTACACCGTTTCCGGCAATGAATACCTGGACATTCATTGGCTTTACCAGGTCCTTCTTTATCTTCTATATATAGCGGGGAGTTACCCCCTTCTTTCGGTATTCAATATCACTTTGATTGTCTCTGTATTCGTCATTACCTATATCCGCACTCGTTTATCAGGCGCCCCCTCCTATATCAACGTCCCCTTGATGATCCTGGCAGTTTACATTTGCGAACACCGGTTCCAGATCAGACCCGAAATCCTCAGCTGGGTCTTCCTGGGGACGCTGATTCTTATTTTGGAGCGCCATGCCTCTGGAAAGAGGGCACCCCTTTATCTTCTGCCGGTCATCCAAATCCTCTGGACCAACGTCGAGGGGCTTTTCGTCCTGGGTTGGGCTGTCATGGGTATTTTCATTGTTTCGAGTTGGATTCATTCCAGAAGTTGGAATTGGAGGTTGGTGGGTTATTGCACCCTGGCCTTCGCGGGAAGCCTTTTGAATCCCTATTTATTCCAGGGAATGGCTTATCCCTTCGCCAACTGGGGAACGATGCGTTCGGAAGTCTTTTCCAGAAACATTGTCGAGCTGATGTCGCCCTGGGTAAATTCCGAGATACAGCCCATGCCGGATGGGCCGACATTGGCCTATAAGCTGTTTAGTTTGCTTCTTCTGGTCATGTTACTGGCGACTCTTCGGCGCAGAAAGGCCCATGAAATTCTTTTGGCCGTGGCCTTCTTCTGGCTCTCGGCGGTTGCCGCGAGGAACGTGCCGGTTTTCCTGCTCGTTTGCCTGCCGTTGGTGTCTTCCTGCTGGCAGGCTCTGAGATGGGCCAAGTTAAAGGAAATTGCCGACAGTATCCTCTCCAAATCACTACCTGCTTGGATCGTAATTATTTTGATCCTGGGCCTTTGTCTCAAGGTCGTTACGAATGCATTCTATATGGATAGCGCGCGCCAGGAGAGTTTCGGCTGGGGGATTGATCGGGAAAGCCAGCCCGTCGGGGCCGCGAAGTTCCTGAACGACAATCATTTGGACGGAAGGATCTTGAATTCATTGAATTCCGGAGGATGGCTGGATTGGCAGGGGCCCCAAAAGGTTTTCATGGACGGACGGCTGGAAGTAATGGGCGAAAGTTTCTTTGATGAATACATGCGTTCGCAGGGATCCGGCGGGGTATTGCCATTGGCTGATAAATACCAGGCGGTTATTCTTTTTTTCAACCCGGAGGTCTCCCGGCAATGGGTGTCTGACTTGAGAAAGACAGATGATTGGCGCCCGGTTTACCTGGATGGGTTCAATGTCATATATTTAAGAAAGGGCTACACGCCCCAGGTTTCGGAGCTGGATGACAGCAAGCTCATGGCCGAGTACGGCGTGAAAGGAACCATCCTGGCCCAAGCAACTTCTTTGCTTCGCCTGCCCCGCCACTCTTCCTGGGATACCTTCTGGGAAGGGTTTTATAAAAAAATCGATTATTCCCCGGCCCTCTATCGGATAGGGACTTTTTTCCTTCTCTCGAAACATCCCCAGGCGGCGGAGGCTTTTTTTCTGGAAGCAATCCGCCGTTCCGGGGGACTTTATCATGAGTGGTACAACAATTTGGGTGTTTTGTATTATTTGACCGGCCGTTACAGCGAGGCCCGGCTAAGCCTGCAGAAGGTTTTGGAAAACGACGGGGGAAACGATACGGCCCGGAAATTGATGAAGTACCTGCCGGCCCAATAGCCCACAAGAACCTTTGAATCAGGGTGGGGAATGCCGTTATACTTGAGGAAATTCCTTCGCGAGGTGACGCCGTGAAAATGAATCTTTCCTTGCTTTTATTCGCGATTTTGCCGGCCTTTGGCCTGGCCCAGGACGCGAGCAACTCCATCCCGGCCCCGGTACCCACACCCACCGAGGTGGGTCTGCCAGCGGTGGTCGCCCAGCCTGTCACGCTCAACGCCCAAACGGCGGGGGAGGTTCCGCAGTTCACCAGCTCCGAATTCGATGATTTCATTCGGGCCAACTCGAGCCGTTTCATTGTCAAACACGACAAGTTCAAGAAGATCACGAAGATCACCCTGGATAACAATTTCAGCGTCGAACAGCTTCCCTTGAAGGACTCGAAGGGCAGTCCCACAGGGATCAGGTTCAACCTCATTTGCGCGATCCCGGATAAGGGCTCGGAGGACGGAGACCAGCCGGAGATCCGATTGATATTCGTTTCCACTTCCGATGATTGGCGCTGGAAAACCTGCAAGACTTTCGCCTGGCTGGTGGATGACGCTGCCATGCCCTGGACAGACGAGCAGTACGACTCGAAGGCCATGAAGGACAAGGTCATGGAATTCCATTTCGTGATCCTGAACATGGCCCAATTCGACAAGGTTTGCAGGGCTAAAACCATCGACTGCAAGGCATGCAATGACGAGTTCAGCCTCAACCCGAAGCACTTCTGGTCCATGCAATACGTGGACCAAAAGCTTCACGCCATCCTTAAGGCCCAGCTAAGCCAATAGAAACTCATCCGCGCTAACCTCTATTCCTTAATTTCTGAAAGGAAAAAATTTCATCATGGCCCCTTCCATTGCCTTGAAACCCCCAATGGGTTGGAACAGCTGGGACTGCTACGGCACTGCCGTTACGGAAGCGCAAGTCAGGGCCAATGTCAGGGTGATGAAAAAGCGCCTCCTGGCCTATGGCTGGGAATATATTGTGGTGGACATCCAGTGGTCCGGACTGGATTCCAAGGGCCACAGCTACCAACCCGGGGCTTACCTGGAGATGGACGAATGGGGCAGGCTGATCCCCGCGCCTAACCGTTTCCCCTCCTCGAAGGACGGCGCCGGGTTTAAACCCTTGGCGGACTACATCCATTCCCTGGGCCTCAAGTTCGGCATCCATATCATGAGGGGCATCCCCAAACAGGCGGTCACCCAGAATACCCCTATCTTGGATTCAGCCCTCCACGCGGGGGATATCGCCAATCCCGACAGCCTCTGCCCCTGGAATCCCGACATGTTCGGGGTGGACATGAAAAAGCCCGGCGCCCAGGATTATTACGATTCCATATTCAAGCTTTACGCCCAATGGGGCGTGGACTTCGTGAAGGCCGATGACATGCTCTCGCCTGTTTACCAGGCTGACGAGCTTGAGGCCATGGCCAAGGCCATCGGGAAATGCGGGAGGGAAATGGTCCTGAGCCTTTCCCCCGGGGGGCAGATCGTCACGACGGCATTCGAGAAACACCTGGGGGGCCACGCCCAGATGTGGCGCCTTTCGGACGATGTCTGGGACGAGTGGGGCCAATTAAAGCGCCAGTTCCAGACCGCCCGCCTTTGGCAGGGAAGGTCAGGGCCGGGGCATTGGCCGGACCTGGACATGCTCCCGCTTGGCCGCTTGGTTATTTGGAAGGAAGGCAAGGAGGGCTGGAAAAACCGATTGACCCCCGATGAGCAGAAAACCTTGATGAGCCTCTGGGCGATTTTCAGGTCCCCCCTCATGATGGGAGGGGATCTGCCCAGCCTGGACGATTTCACCTACGCGCTCCTGGCGAACCGGGATCTGTTGGAAATCAACCAGAAGAGCCTGAATAACCGGGAGCTTTTCGAGATGGGGGACCTCGTCGCCTGGGCGGCGGATTCCCCGGACCCAAAGGTCAGTTACCTAGCCTTTTTCAACTTGGGCGAGGATGAAATGACGGTATCCATCCCCTGGCGGGAATTGGGGTTGAAGACGGCCCCGAACATGAAAGACCTTTGGAGCGGGGAACTACTTCTTGGCGTTGAGGACGACAGCTTGATCATGCTTTCTCCCCACGGGGTTGGGTTATACCGGTTGGCATGACCTGGATATTCCACGAATGGCCTTGATTTTGTAAATCAATTAAATTTTAGCCAAGGTTCACCAGTTTAATTTTTGCGGTCTTTGTGATAACTTTTAGGGGTATTTAGATTCAAGGAGGAATTATGACTATGAAAAACAGCTTAAAAATGTTTATTTTCGCTTTGCTTATCACGCCGGCTTTGGCCCTGGCGGACGCGGCATTCCAATCTCCGGTGGTTTCACTTGACGCTGGAACAAGTCCCAGGGGTCTCGGGACAGGGGATGTTTTCGGCAAAGGCGTTGAGGATTTAATCGTGGCAAACTTCGGCTCGCCCACATACATCGGCCAATCCACTCCTGCTTCCCTTTTAGTCGCCCAAAACTCGACCCTTCAGGTTTTCGCTCCGTCCCCGAACGGATTAACTCTGGCCGCCACTATACCTACGGCCGCGAGCCCCAGGGGTTTGGCATCTTTGAGATTAAAAGGGAAAAACCGGGATGATATCGTGGTCACGGGCTATGACGCGGGCTTGGTCCAAATATTCGAATGGCAGGGCGGAAAGTTCATGAAAGCCGACGAGGCGCCCACCTTGAAATTGCCCGTCGGGGTAGCGGCTGGTTTTACCCGCCCGGGCGGAGCCGCTTTCGTGGCGGTAGCGGACTATGGCTCAGCCAGTTTGTCCATTTATCCCGTGAAGGATGGGAAATTGGGAACCAGGACCGATATCCCCATGCCGGATGGACCGACACAGGTTGCCATCGGGGATTTGAACGGGGACGGATTCAACGAGATCGCGGTAGCCTGCCTGCCAGCGAACAAGATCGAGGTATTGTCGGTGAATTCGGATAATCCCTCGGCCTACACGCATTTGGAAACACTCAATCTTCCAGATGGAAGCGCGCCCTCTGATTTGAGGATGGCTGACCTGAACCACGATGGAAAAACCGATTTGGTGGTGGCGAATTTCTCAGGCAACACCGTGCAGGTTTATCTCCAGCAAGCCGACGGTACGCTCGCGGCCCAGGCACCGTTATCCACCAGCGGAAGCCATCCCAATGGCCTCACGGTGGCGGATTTAGGGTCAGGCAAGGCCATCATTGCGGCTAACCGCGATTCCGACACACTGGACATTTTCCAATGGACAGGCCAGCAATTCCAAATTTCCAGCACCCTCAAGGTGGCGGAGGAATCGGGAAACGGTTTCGGCCCGGTGGAAGTGGTTGTATTGAACGGCGCAGACAGGAACTCGAAAACCATCGTGACCAGCCACATGAGGTCCAATTCCCTCAAGGTGCTATCGGTGAGAGGGGGCGATGAGCCCACGCCCACACCCACGGGAGTCTCTCAAAACGGGAACTTTACCTTCTCAACGAATACCACCTATTGCTATCCCAACCCGGCCCACGGGGGAACCGTCAAGGTCCGGTTCGATCTGCCCTCGCCGATGCCTGTCTCCATCAAGGTTTTCAACCTGACGGGGGAAAAGGTTTGGAGCAAGGACCTGACGGCGTCCCAGACCCAAGTGGGAACCAACACCTTGGATTGGGATTTATCCAACCTGGCGGGACAAAATTTAGCCAGCGGGACCTACCTATGCAGTGTGACCGCCGCAAACCAGTCGATTACGAGAAAACTAACAATCATTCGCTAAAATCTTTTTTTGATTGAGATAACCAAATTAAAGCTTTTTTAATCCGATCGTGGTAAAGTGCCCCAAAGGCTGGATAAATTTTCGAGGAGGAAGAATGAAACGTTTATTCTTGGTTTTGCTTGGAGTTTTGTTTTTAGGAAGCGTTGGAATCACAATGGCAGATGAAATGGATCATCCGGGCGAGCATAAGGACCAAAAAGAAATACATAAAGTTCTAAAGAAGAAAAAAAGGCACCACCATAAAATTGCAAAGCATGAATTGAAAAAGGAAGAGCATCATGATGATGCCCATCCCGCGGACGTCCATTAATCAATAAATCCCGATTAGTTTTGCTGAACGGCCGGATAATTTCCGGCCGTTTTTTTATTTTTGACTCTCGAAGCCGGGATTTCAGTTATAGCGGTTGATTTGTATGCCGTGCTCCACAAGGAAATTCTCGACACGGCTTCGGATATGGGCATGTTCCTCGTCCGAGAGGCTGTCGTTGATTTTATGGCGGATGATCGAGGTGATATAACGGACTAAATCCTTGAATACGGCTTGGTGGCTGGCAAGGAGGGCTTCCTTCGAGAGTTTTGACTCATTCTTTGATTCCGGTTTCGAGTAGACATGTTCCAACGCGTTCTTATTTAAATTGGCGTCCAAAATAAGGGTGATCAGGGATTTTTTATACATGGGCGCCTTTTAAGGAGAGGCAATAAAATATTTTCTGGGGAAAGTTGAAAACTTTTTGGGAATGAGTCCGCGGAATAAGCACCCTGTACCTCTTTGTTAAAAGCTATCTCTAATCCGCCGATTAATCAAATTTAAATGTGATCATTAGGGGCAAACGATAAATAACTCATGTTTATCGTCACAACGGTTGGTGGGTTGGGTTGACGGAGGATCAACGATAAGAATTTCTCAGTGGGAATTTCGTTATCGGACTTGGCAAACGGCTGGGGGATTAGCGTTCGCAACACACTTATGTCATTCATGAAGCGGCGCCAAAAGCAGCAATTAAGATTTTTTAGTTCAACTTGATCGATAAACCTATCGCGGTTTCATTACCCCAAAAGAAACCAAATGCGGTAAGCTTTGCTGGTAATCTCCTCCGGAAATATTTGCTTATCAAGCGATAGCGAATAAAATCATTGCAAGGTATTTATAAAAAAATGAAACCGGTTAAATCTGACAAAAATAATTGGAGCCTGAAAGCGCTTTATCCCATTGTGCCTTTAAATCGCTTTTTGAGGTTGGCGGTTATGGGGTTTTTGTTTTACGCGAATAATCAAGGTTCCTCCTTTGCCGCAGGAACTCCCGTTACATACACTTGCAGTACCACCGCGATCGCGATTCCAACCTTGATGACAACCCCCATTTTTTGTCCCAGCGATACCCAAGTCGTTTTCCAGGAGAACCAACCGACATGGTTCTCGGTTCCGGGTTCCCCCTCCGCCTGCGGATACCCCATCGGCACTTATGACCCTAATTATTTCGCCGCCATTGATAGTTATGACTATGGAGACACGGCGGCGGCCAACGGCAATGGCGGTGGTGTGGGCGCATATCCCTGCGGTGCCTGCGCTGCTTTGACGAACACCGCAAACGGCTACTCTGTTACAGTTATGATTGTGGATGAATGCCCGCAAGGAAGTCAGAACCTTTTAAATTGCTGGAACGGCTCCTACCATTTGGACTTGGCCCAGACTCCCTATCAAATCCTGGCCTGCGGGAGCCCGAGTTGTACCGGCAGTTTCCCGGCCAATACCGATACGACCGGCCGGGACGGCTCGACTGTCCAGTGGAGTTTTGTCCCCTGCCCCAAGACCGGCAACGCCTCCATCACATTCGGCAACACGGGAGGCGATATCGCCTATGAGTGGGCCACCAGCGCCCAAGCTTCCTATAACCCTCTCATGTTCCTGGACGCTCTCTTTCCAATCCAGGCTGTGGGTTATAGCGCTAGCTCAAATGGGCCCTTTACCGCCCTTTCCCGGGTTGATTCGCACCAGAATCCCAATATGTGGAATAATGCCAGTGTCAGCGTGCTCCAAGGAAGCGCCCTCTACTTCCAAATCACCAGCTATGAACCGAACAATAACGTTACGGTCTCGGTGAACTGCAATACCTACAGCCCGACTGAGGCTTCCCCTCCCGGCACGACAACCGGGCAGATGATCGGGTGTTATTTGACGCCCCCCAACACACCGACCATCACCAACACCTTTACGATTACACCGACTTTCACCCCCACGGTTCCGCCCAAGATCACCCTGACCAAGACCACGGGAGGACCCACTTCCAACTATTCGGACAGCGGCGCCATCACAATGACCCTGAATGTTTGCAACGCATCGGGATCGGTCACGGCGAATTCGGTCACGGTCACGGACAGTATCACCAATCCCCTAAGTTGGGCCTTCCAGGGTCCTGGCTACAGCACCTGGACCGTGACGGTGTCGGGCGCGGCGGTGACGATCAACCCCACGAGCACGGCCTACCCGAACCTGAGCTGGGTGGTGAGCAACCTGCCCGGGGGGGCCTGCGTGCCGGTCACCTTTACCGTGGGTTCCTACAGCGCCAATTCGAACGACTACTGCAATGTGGTTACCGACGCGGGAATCGCAAGCTGGGGTGGAGGGGGACCCGTGACCAGCAACAGCATTTCCATCTCGGTGGTTTGCACCGCGGGGAGCACGGCCACCAACACGCCTTCGAGGACCATGACCCCGACACCGACCATTTCCCCCACGAATACGAGGACAAACACCCTCACAAACACTCCCACCCAGACGCCGACCATCACCTTGACCAACACCCGGACCAATACCCCGACCAACACCGCAACCGGCACTTTCACGAATACCGCGACAAGGACCAGCACTCCGACGAACACAAGCACCTTGACTTCCACTATGACTGCAACCAGTACCAGGACAAACACGCCTACGGTTTCGCCCACTCCAACCCTGACATTAACAAACTCTCCAACAACCACGCCAACCACGACCCGGACAAACACGCCTACAAACACAAGCACCCTGACTTCAACCATGACTGCGACCAGCACCAGGACCAACACGCCTACGGTTTCACCCACGCCGACCTTCACCTTGACTAACACTCCAACTGCCACCCCAACCACGACCCGGACGTCCACGCCTACAAATACGGTTACTTATACGCCGACGAACTCCCCGGCCAGCACGTCCACCAACACAGCGTCCTCAACCCCTACTGTGACCAGGACCAACACTTCGACGGCTTCAGCGACCCCAACATTGACGGCTACTTATACAGCTTCACCAACCCCAACTCGCACATCGACGAATACGCCTACGATGACACTTACTCTGACCCCTTCGTCTACCTCAACGCCTACCCCAACCACGACATCCACAAGTACCAGAACCTATACGGCGACGGTTTCACCCACGCCTACCCCGACAACCACCGCCACACCCACCCGGACGAACACACCCACATATACAGTTACATTCTCGCCGACGAATACCCCAACCGGCACGTCCACCAATACCGCTACCCCAACCCCCACATTGACCAGGACCAATACCCCAACGGCTTCGGCGACCCTCACATCGTCGGCTACTTATACGGCATCGCCAACTTCGACCCGAACACCAACGAGTACGCCGACGATGACCATGACTTTGACTCTGACCCCTTCGTCTACCTCAACGCCTACCCCAACTAGGACATCAACTCCTACGCCCACAAATACAGCCACTCCAACACCAACTGACACCCCTTCGCCTACGCCGACTCCAACCAGATCTTCGACTCCCACTCCCACGGTGACTTCCACTTCAACCCCGACAAACACGACAACTTTGACACCTACTAATACCCTGACTCCAACCTCAACGACAACATCCACTTCTACTCCCACGAGGACGCCCACCCTTACTCCCACGAATACTCCGACCCCAACTCCGACAAACACTCCAACTAGAACGATGACTCCTACCCCTACTTCCACAATGACGAATACATCTACTCCCACTCAAACCAATACGCCGACCACCACACCTTCCCCCACCAACACACCCACAGGGACCCTGTCGTATACCAACACCTTGACGATTTCCCCGACCAGGACTCCTACGCCCACCTCGACTTCAACTCCGACCGTTACTCCAACTTTTACTTTCACCAACACTCCCACGAGGACTTCGACCCCTACCAATACCCCCACAATGACAAGCACGGCCACGATGACATCCACCAATACTCCGACGCTTACATCCACGAGGACGCCTACATTTACCCCGACGCCGACGCCTACACCGACGAATACTTCAACTGCTTCGATGACGCCTACGGCATCCCTCACCGCTTCGCCAACAACGACCAATACTCCCACGAACTCGCCCACGCCTACCCCGACAACAACCTCCACTCCCACTCAAACGAGCACCTTGACCAGGACCCCCACCGCCACTTTGACACCAACTTCCACGCCGACTTCAACACTGTCTAATACCCCCACATCTACCCCGACCCGGACGCCTATCACAACCCCGACACCCACGCCGACGAATTCCCCGACCGGGACACAGTCACCCACGAGTACGCCGACTACAACCCTTACCCCGACTATGACCCGAACGCCCACGAATACGCCGACGATCACGCCTTCACCGACACCTTCAAATACACCGACTCTATCACCCACTTACACGGATACTCCCACCCCGACGCGCACATCGACTCCCACTTTCACAAATACTCCCACAAATACGGCCACTGAAACTTGGACGAGCACATTAACGCACACTCCAACCAATTCTCCGACGAACACAAGGTCGAATACCCCCACAAGCACTGCTACCTCTACGATAACAAGCACACCCACCTATACTATGACTCTCACTTTCACAAGGACGGCTACGCCATCGCCCACGCTCACCGCTTCTCCTTCCCCCACGGTCACAAGCACGATGACAGAAACGCCAACATCGACCAATACCCTGACCAATACTTTGACAGCCACAGCCACTTTGACCAGGACGAATACACCTACGGAGACCATAACCAATACCCTGACATGGACCCTTACACTGACCAGCACCAACACAGGCACCCTTCCACCCACGAATACGCCGACTATTACCTTTACCCCGACGGCTTCACCCACGATGACGCCTACATCGTCACCTACACTCACTGCCACATCCACATATACGCCGACGAACACACCTACCCCGACACCCACAAATACTCCAACCTCGACACCTACTTACACCCCTTCTTCCACCCCAACTCGGACATCGACCTCCACTTTCACAAACACTCTCACGAGCACGCCCACCAGCACATTAACGAATACAATGTCCTTTACGCCCACAGAGAAACCCACGGCGACCTTTACCAATACAGGCACTCTTTCATCCACGAGCACGCCGACCAACACATTCACAGCTACCTCTACACTAACATCCATCATTACCGCCACTTCTACACCCACAACCACGGCTACTTCCACCCCGACTTTTACCTTGACTGACACGCCAACGCCTACCTTCACCAACAGTCCGGCGAATACCCATTCCTCAACACCAACCCCCGGAACGGCTTCATCCCACCTGTATCCCAATCCCTCGGATGGAAACGGCCCAGTCAGTGTCTTGCCGCCGGTCTATAAGGGATTGTCGGACGTGAAACTGCAGATATTCACCATTGCCTTCCGGAAAGTTCAGGAGAAAAATTATCCGTCGATGCCCTGGGGGGTTATTCCCATCCAGTTAGTGGATAATTGGAATAAACCCCTGGCAAGCGGCCTATATTATGTTGTGATTCACACTTCCGAAGGCAGATCGGTCCAAAAGCTATTGGTCTTAAGATAAATCCGCGCCTCCCGCCCCGTCTTATTTCCGCCGGTACTTAAATGTAACCCCTGGAAGTTTTCACTTGGATTCCAATAATGCCTGGGATGTTCTGTGCCCTATTTTGGGGACAGTCTGTGTTTGGTTTGTGATGACCCATTGGCATCACCCGGTATGATAAACTTGAAAATAGTTGGTTGGGTTTATATGGCCTTCGATGGCTCCGAGTTAACGCCGTAGAACTCTCTTAGGACGAAATCTTGAGGAAATACTTAAAAATATTTTTCTGGATTAATTGCGCGTTATTATTAATTATTTTATTTGCCAAGCTGGCACGAGGAGATTCGCCCTTTTCTGAGGTTTATGTTCGAAATAACCGATGCCTGGTGGTGGAACCGGCCGACCTGCCCGCCGACGCGCCGGTGGTCCTGATTCTTCATGGCTCCAAGGGCAATGGTGATTCGGTGCTTGCCCTTTGCGATGAGTTGAAGCTCCCCCCCTGCCGGTTCGTCCTGCCGGACGCCCCTCTCCCATTGGGCCATTCCGGAATGGGGGAGCATTTCTGGTATGGCCGTTTTACCCACAGCCGTAAGGATATTGATTACAGCCGGGATTACCTTTTCGAGGTCATGAAGCGTTTTTCACGCGTATCCTCAAGCCCCTCCGAAAGCTTGACGCAGCCTAAACCCAGGCCGGTCATCGTCATGGGTCTTTCCCAAGGGGCAGTCATGGCCTTGGAGGCGGGGTTGAATTACCAAGGGAACGTCGAGGCGATTGTCTCGATGAGCGGTTATTTAGCGAATCCCAAAAAATCATTGGCTCATCCCACGGCTTCCCCTAAAACACCAATTCTCCTGGTCCACGGAACATGGGATCCCATTGTCCAGAATGAGGATACCCAGGGAACCCTACAAGCCTTAAGGCAGGCCGGGTATCATCCGGTGTTAAAAGAATTCCAGATCGGACATGTTTTGACAGGCGGTACGCTCGCGGCCGTTTCAAGGTTCCTCAACGATGTGATGTCTCGTGACAATCAAGAAAAAATCAAATGAGAATATTTGGCGCTCATGCTGAATCCCTTAAAAAGTTGCCTCTGAGGGTCTCAGGGGCTAAGCTGTTTTCCATGTCAACTAAACTTTTCCGCATTATACCCATTCTTTTATTTTCCTTAATCGGTTGCGGGAAAGGGAAAGGCGAAATCGAAGTCTGGAATAAGACAGGGCAAGCCATTTTGGAAGGGAGATTGAAAGTCGGCCCGAATGTTTTTGAACTTTCCGGGCTGAAAAACGGTAATTCCCGTGCTTTTTTCTTTCAAAGTTCTGAAAGATCAACTTCAAGTTACCAATTAAGCCTCATCCTTGGGAAACGTCAAAAAACCCAAGAAACAATCGGGGCCATCAATAACGACATGGATTATCACGATATCATGACGATTGATAAAGAATTCCTATCTTTAGATTCTTCCCAGAATCCCGCTGGTAACAAAAATGTTTCCTACAAGGGAACACAAAGTAAAAAATTGAAGTGGTACTGACGGATTCAACTTTCTGAATAGGTCTAATCATTTAAGAAGAGGCGCCTTTTCAGGTCATTTTCATGTGGGACACGCCAAGGGGGAACCAATTTCAGGTATTTTTAATCTGGCGTTTTTTGGGCCTAGTAAATTCCGCCTAAATATTAAATGGCTGAAAGTTCAAGTGTGGTATATTGGCGAAGTCATTAGTTCGCTTGTCTAATCCTCAAATTCATCCTCACCGGGAGTAAGTTTATGAGAAAAATTTTATTGGCTTTGCTGGGTTTGGCTTTGATGATTGGAGGCTGCGCCCCCGCGATTCAATTTTCCGAGGTCAGCCCTAAAATAGACCAGTTTCACCCGAAAACGGTGGTCATTCTTCCTTTTATCAACACCGTCGGAATGGAAGTGGCTAACACCGCCACCAATACCAAGATGCTCCAATGCCTGACAGACTGCAAGTTGTTCGACCGGGTCATTCCACCCGATGCCGTCAAGCAGATGATGCTGTCAACCCCCTCTGTGATTGATGTCGTGACGAGATACCGCACCGTTTGGACCGCCACGGGAACGGCTGACCCCAAGATCTCTGTTTGGCTGGGAAAAGCGTTCGGCGCCGACTCCATTGTTTTCGGCGAGGTCACTGGCTGGAGCGAGAGCGCCAACATGAGCCATCACATTTATGACGCCGGACTTGCCTTGCGGTGGGTCGACGCGACCACCGGGGAAGTGCTTTGGAAGGCTTCCGAGGGTCTCGAGTTTATCGCCGGCAATCCCTGCATTTTCGATTGTTCCAGCGCCAGCAAGATCATGGACATGTGCTTGAAAATCGTAATGGATAACTGGCCGGGACTGAAAAAATAAAGTTGCTGAATTTAGCTTTTTTAAAAAAGGCCCCAATAGAGATTGGGGCCTTTTTTTTATAGACACGGGTTTCTAAATCCTGTTATTGGTTAAATTCCCTCTAAGAGTTTGCTGATGGAACAGCCCAAGGCTTTGTAAATCTTGACGATGTTTTTAAGGGTGATGCTTCTCTCGCCGCGTTCCACGAAACCGATATAGCTTCCCTGCAAACCGGCCCGATCCCCCAATATTTCCTGGGTCCAACCATGTTTCTTACGGATCTTTTGGACATTCCTGCCGAAAATTAAAATGATTTGATGGTCTGAATTATGCATAAGTCATACTAGGTCTTACTGATTCCCTTTATCAACAATCGGTTAGTATTATTCGCTGAATAATTGGGTTTAAATGGCCCAATATTCCATTTTGGGTAAATCATCCAGCGGGGAAATTGAAATATTTTTCGAAAAAAAGATAAAACAGTCGGGAGCATAGGACAGCCGGTTTAAGTTTTCTCCGGTTAAATTTCCAACTGATGATTCCCGGCGGATTTTTTAGGTCAAATTTCCGGAAAAAAGTTTGAAAAAATTCTCTCACTTTTTCTCCGGCCTATAAACTTTTGGACAACAGCCTGTAGTGGTAGTTAAAAGTTATGACACAAGTCATAATAAACGAGGTTTCGCGATGTTATATTTTCATACATCAACGAACCCCGTCGTGGTTCCACTTTGGAGGGCTCCATGGCCGTCAAGAAACTGGATTCCAATATTCTCAACGCTTGGGTGGATGCCCTTCGCAAGAAGCAGGCAGTCATCGGGCCTGTGGAGCAGGAAGGCTTGTTTGCCTTTGAGCCCCTCGCCCACGCCTCCGAATTGAGGCTGGATTACGATGTCACGGTGCTTCCCCCAAAAAAATTCCTGCTTCCCCCTCATGAGGTCATGCTTACCTACAAGGGTTCCGAATATAAGAGCGTGATGGAGACCAAGCCTTTCGTGCTGTTCGGGGTCCATCCCTATGACATGGCCGCCGTCACCCAGACGGACAATTTCTACTTGAAACAGCACAAGGACGCCCATTACGCCGCCCGCCGCGACGCCTGCACGATCGTGGTCCTGGACGTGGAAAGGGTCTCAGCGAACAATTTCGCAGGTTCCATGGGAACGGCCGTCACGAAGGAGGGGGACCTTCTCCTGACCCGGATTCCAGGAGGGTATCTGGCCGAGGCTTGGACCAAGAAGGGTGAGGCCCTGATAAAATCCATGGGGCCGGTCAAGAACGCTACTAAGGAACAGCTTGAAGAGCGGGAGAAAATGTGGGAAGCCAGCAAGAAAGCCCAGAGAAAACACCAGCTCAAGGGGTCGCCTCAGGACCTGCCTGACCTTTTGAGGCGAAATTATGACCACCCTGTTTGGAAGGAAAAAGCCGCCTTGTGCCTTTCCTGCGGGGCCTGCAATATCGTCTGCCCCACATGCTATTGTTTCGACGTGCAGGACGAGCCGGAATGGGATCTCCAATGCGGGACCCGCTGCCGGAGTTGGGACGGATGCCAGTTGAAGGATTTCGCGGTGGTGGCGGGAAACCATAATTTCCGAAAAAACGCCGTGGAACGCTACAGGCACCGCTTCCTCCATAAGGGGGAGTACTTCCCGGAAATGAACGGGGACCTCTCCTGCGTGGGATGCGGAAGGTGCGTGACGGCCTGCGTCCCGAAAATCGCGAATCCAGTCGAAGTCTTCAATAAACTTTGGGGGGAATGACCATGCCCACAGCCACCAAAAGGAAAAAACAAACCAAACCGGCGGACATGTATCTGCCCATGCCGGCCACCTTGGTGCGAATCGAGCCCATGACCCAGTTAGACACCTTTTTTGAGGTCAAGCTGGACTCAGGCAAGGAACTTGGCCACATGCCGGGCCAATTTGTGGAAGTCTCCGTGCCGGGCATGGGGGAAGCCCCCATTTCCATCTCCTCCTCCCCCACGGTCAAGGGCGTTTTCCAAATGGTTATCCGTCGTTTAGGCGTGGTCACCCAGGCCCTTCACAAGATGAAGCCTGGCGCCAAGGTGGGAATCCGCGGGCCTTTCGGCACGGTGTTCCCTGTGGAAAAAGAATTAAAAGGAAAGAACGTGATGTTCATCGGAGGGGGCATAGGGCTGGTGCCCTTGCGCTCCGGGATCCAATGGGTACTTAAGAACCGCAAGGATTACAGGCGGGTCGTGATCTTGTCTGGAACCCGCCTTTCGTCAGACAGGCTCTTTACCGAAGAGCTGGCTGAATGGTCCAAGCGAAAGGACGTGGAGTTCCTGGAGACTGTGGACCAGGGGACCCCCGATTGGAAGGGGAATGTCGGCCTCATCACGACTCTCTTCAACAAGTTCTCCCTCGGCGATGAGGAGTGGACGGCGGTCATTTGCGGACCCCCGATCATGTACAAATTCGTCATCCGCGAGCTGAGGCGCCTGCAGGTGCCTAACAAGAACATCTTCGTCTCCCTGGAGCGCCGCATGAAGTGCGGCGTCGGGAAATGCGGCCATTGCCAGATGAACGGCCTTTATGTCTGCCAGGCTGGCCCGGTGTTCGCCTATAAGGATATTCTCGACGTACCGGAGGCCATCTAATGTCCAAACCCAAGATCGCCATATTCGATTTCGCCTGCTGCGAAGGGTGCCAGCTCCAGGTGGTGAACCTGGAGGAGGCCATCCTGGACCTGATCCAGGTTGCCGACGTCGTGGAATGGCGGGAAGCCATGTCCGAGCAAGGTGAAAACTACGACATCGCCATTATCGAGGGGTCCATCACCCGTCCCCAGGACGCGGAAAAGCTCAGGAAGGTCCGGGAGCGCTCCAAGCTGCTCATCGCCCTCGGCGCCTGCGCCATTGACGGCGGGGTGAACCGCCTCAAGAACCAGTTCGACCTGAACGAGGTCCGTCAAGCGGTTTACGGCAAGGACGGCGCCATGGGACACCTGTCCACGGCCCTCACCCAGGGGGTCGGGGAAGTCGTGAAGGTGGATTACATCGTGAGAGGCTGTCCGATCTCCGGCAAGGAACTCGTGTACATCGTGAAGTGCCTCCTGCTGGGAAGGGAACCCTTCATCCCCAGCTACTCCGTCTGCGTGGAATGCCGTTTGAAGGAAGTCGCCTGCCGGTGGACGAAAGGGGAAGTCTGCTTGGGGCCCCTCGCGCGGGCCGGCTGCGACGCGGCCTGCACCTCCAAGGGCGGCGTTTGCGTGGCCTGCCGCGGATACTCCGAGGACGCGAATCCCGAAGGTTTGGCCGCTTCGACGGCACTTTACGGTTTGACCCGGGCGGATTTGGACAGCAAGATGGAAATTTTCCTCAAGCCTTACAAGGAGCCCTCCCATGCCTAAGACCCTGAACCTGGAAGTCCATCACGTCACCCGCATCGAGGGACACGGAAACCTCGTGGTGAAGGCCGAGGACGGCCGCATCATCAAGGCCGAGTGGCAGGTCCCTGAGGCGCCCCGCTTTTTCGAGGCCATGGTACGGGGCCGCAGGTGGGACGAGATCCAGGAGGTCGTCTCCCGGATTTGCGGCATCTGCTCCATCAGTCATTCCATGGCCGCCATCAAGGCCGTGGAGGACGCGCTGGGCATTGAGCTGTCCGAGGACGTGAAAATGCTCCGGACCTTGACGCACTATTCCGAGATGGCCCAGAGCCATGTCCTGCATGTGGGCTACCTGGTGGCGCCTGATCTTTTAGGCGTGAAGTCGGTGGTGCCGCTCGTCGCGACCCACCCAGAAGTCGTGAAGAAAATCGTGGGCCTGCATCGCGCGGCCAACGAGTGGTCCGACCTTTTGGCCGGAAGAACCACCCATCCCGTCACCCTGGTTCCGGGCGGTTTCACCCGGATTCCCACGACCGCTCAGCTGGAGGGCCTGCGCAAGACCCTGGCCTCTCTCGTGGCCCCGGCCCAGGAAGTGGCCGAGGTGGTCCTGAGCCTGGCCGGCAAACTGCCTTCTTTCGAGCGGGATACCGAGTATGTGGCCTTGAGCAAGCCCGGAACCTACGCCATGTACGACGGCGAGATCGCAAGCTCCGACGCCAAGGGCACGACTCCGGCCTCCAAGTTCGAGTCCGTGGCCAACGAGTACGTGTCTCCCCAATCCACGGCCAAGTGGGCGCGCTGGCACCGCGACGCCTACTCGGTGGGCGCCCTGGCCCGTTACAACCTGAACCATGCCCAGCTTTCCCCCCTGGCCAAGAAATGGGCTGGCAAGTTCGGCCTGGGCCCGAAATTGACCAACCCTTACCTGAACACTGTCGTCCAACTGGTGGAGACCTTCCACGTGGTCGAGGAATCCCTGGGAATGCTGGACACTCTCCTGAACCGTAAAATCAAGGCCGAGCGTGTTCCCGTGAAGCCGAGGGCCGGCAACGGCGCCTCAGCTGTTGAGGCTCCCAGGGGTATTCTTTTCCACCGCTATATTTTCGACGAGAGGGGAGTCTGCACGGCGGCCAACGTCTGCATCCCGACCAACCAGAACCACGGAAACCTCCAGAAAGATGTGGAGGCCCTGGTTCCGGCCATCCTGGACAAAAGCCAGGACGACATACGCTTGCGCCTCGAGATGCTGGTGAGGGCTTACGATCCATGCGTATCCTGCTCCACCCACTTCCTCGAGGTGTCCTTCGTCTGACGCTCTCATGAACCGGGACGCGGTGGTGGCCCTCGGAAACCCCCTGATGGGGGACGAGGGCGTGGGACCAGCGCTCCTGGATCTTCTTCGGGAACAAACCCCGCTTCCAACATCGGTGGATCTTATTGACTCGGCTGGCTCCATTCTGACGGCCCTTCACGCCCTCCGGGGCCGCCGCAAAGTGGTTTTCCTGGACTGCGCCCTGATGGGCCTGAAGCCCGGGGAGTTCCGAAGGTTCCTGCCATCCCAAGTGAAAACCGAAAAGGTTCTCCCCAGGTTGTCCCTGCACGAGGGGGATCTTTTCGAGATGCTGGAAACCGCCAAGTTGCTGGGTGAAACCGCTGAAGAAATCGTGATTTTCGGGTTCGAGCCCTCCGAAGTCTGCCCACGGAAGGGCCTGTCCGGCCCTTTGACGGCCCAATTGGAGAATTACATTTCAAGGATAGTCTTGGAATTTTCGGCTCCATAGCCCTCGCGGCGGGCTCTGATCCTCGCGATTTTGGTTATACTACCCCTGATAATAGATGTATTGAAATCCATCCGGAGGGTATCCATGGCTTTTATTAATGTGACGGACGCGGTCGGGGTGGCTTACACCCTCAATACGGACCAGGTGATCCTGTTAAGGGAAATGAAGAACGTGAACGAGGTGGTCCTTCTGGACGGGAACAAGGTCAATCTCAAGCCCGAGGAAGCGGCGAGGGTTAGGGAACTTTTATCGAAAGCCTAAAGTTGATTTTCCCACCGCTACAGAACTTCCAGGGGGAAAATTTTTAATTCGGTCCGGGCATCTTTTGGTAATCGTCCGGTAAGGCAAAGACGCTCTCACCCAATGATTTTTTCGTGATGGTTTTGACTTCCCATATGACAATCCGGCTGTTGTTCATCTTTGTCACCACTCTCAATGGGAAAAGGCCCTCTTCTTGAATGCCGGTCCAAGCGTCCTCCCCGTTGCTCATGGCTGTGAATTTTCCCATTCCTTTGGCGCTGTATATGGTGGATGGTCCCGTTTTCGACTCGCAAATCCATTCCTCACAGGTCTTGCCGAGCAATTCAATGGTCTTGCCGGACCTGGAAATCCTCAGGCCCTTGGATTTCGTGACCTTCCGCGGATTAGGCATGGGCATAATCATGAAGGATTTTTGCTCTGGAAAAAGTACTGTCGCCGATTTGGAAGCGGCGTCCATGAGAGTGATGGTGACCCGGTTCCCGACCGTCATATCCTGCCGGACTTTCGTTCCCTTCACGTAATATTGAACCGACAGGATCTTTCCGGTGATAGGCGTTATGTCCACATCCAGGATACCCTCGAAAAGCCCCCGGGCTTCCAGGGACGCGGACAAACTGAGAATCCCTAATGCCAAGCCCAGGAGCAGTTTTTTCAAGGTTTTAACCTCTCATGTATAGAAAAACGTCAAACCGTTGTTTTTCGACTCAGCCGTTCATGAACTCGTCATAGGCCGCCAGGTCCAGCATGCCGTGGCCTGAGAGGTTGAAGAGGATGACCCGCTTCTTGCCCTCGGCCTTGGCGGCTTTGGCTTCCGTGACCACCTGTGCGATGGCGTGGGAGGATTCCGGCGCGGGGATGATCCCCTCTGATCCCGCGAATTGCAGGGCCGCGTCAAAAACCTCTTCCTGCGGAACGGCCGCGGCCTCGATGAGCTTGTTGGCGTAGAGATGGCTGACCGTGGGGGCCATGCCATGGTAGCGAAGCCCGCCGGCGTGGATGGAAGGGGGCATGAAATCCGCTCCTAATGTATACATCTTCATGAGGGGCGTGGTTCCCGCGGTGTCGCCGAAGTCGTAGCGGTACTCGCCTTTGGTCAGCGAGGGGCAGGAGGAGGGTTCCACCGCCAGGATCCGCGTCTTCTTGCCCTTCTTCAGGTTTTGCTCGACGAAGGGGAAGGCGATTCCCGAGAAGTTCGATCCGCCCCCGGCGCAGCCAACGACCACGTCAGGATATTCCCCGGCGATCTCCATCTGCTTGAGGGCCTCCAGGCCGATCACGGTCTGGTGCATGCAGACGTGGTTCAAAACCGAGCCTAGGGAGTACTTGCTGTTGGGGGTCTTGGACATCCGCTCGATGGCTTCCGAGATGGCGATGCCAAGGCTTCCGGGACAATCTGAGTCCTGGTGGAGCATTTTCTTCCCGAACTCCGTCTCGTGGCTGGGGGACGGGAACACCGTGGCGCCCCAGGTCTGCATCATTAGCTTGCGGTAGGGTTTCTGGTGGAAGCTCACCCGGACCATGAAGACGGTGCATTTCAACCCGAAGAGCTTGCAAGCCAGGGCCAGGGAGGAGCCCCATTGGCCGGCTCCTGTCTCCGTCACCAGCTCCTTTGTTCCGGCCTGCTTGTTGTAGTAGGCCTGTGGAACGGCCGTGTTGGGCTTGTGGGAGCCGGCGGGCGACGCGCCCTCGTATTTGTAATAGATATGGGCGGGAGTATCGAGAGCCTTCTCGAAGCGTACCGCTCGTAGAAGAGGGGTCGGGCGCCACAGGGAGTAAATGTCCCTGACTTCCTCAGGGATTTCAACGCGGTTCTCCGGCGCGAATTCCTGCATGACGAGGTTCATCGGGAAAATCCCGGCCATGAGGTCCGGCGTCACGGGCTGTTTGGTGCCGGGATGAAGCGGCGGGGGAAGAGGGGTCGGAAAGTCCGGCAGGATGTTGTACCAATGGGTCGGGATGTCCTTTTGGGTGAGGTCGAAGCGCATGGCGGTACTCATAGTTCGGTCCTTTTCAAATGGGATAACGGCATAACGAGAAAATGTGATTATAAATGGAATCTTCCAGCTTGGAAAAAGTTTTTAGAATCCTTCGGGGCTTAAGGAACGCGTTAATTCCGCTATTTTTGGGTTGTTTTCGGCGAACGGAACAACCATTACACATTTATCATTATTCATAGTTCGTAGGTTAAATTGGCATAATATTCGCCGGTCTTCAAATTTCTAAAAAGGCGGTATGGGAAAGATGAAAATATTTTTAACCGGGGGCAGCGGGTTTATCGGGCATTGGGTCGTTAAGGAGCTATTAGCCCAGGGCCACCAGCTTCGGCTTTTGATCCGGAACATGGGGAAAATTCCCTCACTGAAAATCACGCCGGACGTAGAGCTTGTCGCGGGCAATCTTTACGACAAGAACGTCATCGAAAGGGCATTGAAAGGGTGCGACGCATGCGTTCATATCGCCCTGGGCTGGGGGGAGACGCCCACCACCATGCTTGAAAAGGACACGGCTGTTACCGCGCATATGCTGGAGGCGGCTGAGACTGTGGGCGTGAGGCAATTCCTCTATACCTCCTCCACTGCCGCGGTGGGAGAGTTCCGACCCTTGATGGACGAAACCATTGATACCAGGCCGATGGACCTTTATGGGGCTACAAAGGCGGCTTCAGAAGCCTACCTTTTGGGATTCGCCGCAAAAGCGAAAATCCGCTGCAACATCATCCGCCCTGGTTACACCTTCGGGAACCCCGCTTTCACGGATGGGGTCACCCAGCCAGACCAGCGTTTCAACAAGATTGTCGAGGCGGCGAAAAAGAACCAGCCCATTCGGGTCACTCAGTATGATGGCACGCAGTTCATCTGGGCGGGGGACCTGGCGAAGTTGTTTAGCGCTGTATTGCGGAGCGGTATGAACCGGCGTATTTTCTTTGGCTTATCCAGTGAGTTTGTGACCTGGGAAAAGGTGGCTCGAAAGACTCTTGAAATCACGGGCTCGAAAGGCGAGATCGTGGTGGAGGACAACGGTTGGTGCGAGAAACCGATGCTGTTTGACCTAGGCATGATCAAGAAAGAATTCGGCCTGGAATTCACGGCTTTCAATGAAATCGCGAGGCATTTGGAGTATTTGGCAAGTCGATTTTAAAACAACAAGAAAACCTGCGCAGGACACTAAATATTTCAACATGGCGCGGGGGAATTAACTGCTTTTAATTTACCATCGGATTTTTGGAGTAGAACTGAAGCAAATGATATGATCAGTAAACGTATTTAGGAAATTCAACTTGAATGACTTTCGTCATGCTTCTGTATTAAGTGACCCTTGAAATAAAGGAATACATAGGTATACTGTCCGCTACGGGAGGTGGTACATGAGCTACCAGCGGATGAAAAGCATTAAAATTCTGAGGAAAATCCACACGGAAGAAGAAGCCCGCCAATGGGTGTGGAGATGCCGTTTCGGCGGGAAAGACTTTGTTTGTCCCCAATGTGAGGGCGAAAGCTTCTGGCAACACCAGGCCAAGCCTGAAGTGAGGGAATGTGACTATTGCCGGAAACGTCTTCGGCTTCGCGCCGGGACGATTTTTGAAAGCTCCAAGCTGCCTCTTTTAACCTGGGTCAGGGCCATCAGTTTGATGATGCAGGGCAAACGGGGTATTTCGGCCCTGGAACTGAAGCGGCATTTAAATCTTTCGGATCATTCGGCATGGCTTCTATTGCATAAGATCCGGGAAGGTCTTAGGCAAAAGGACGAAAGCTATACTCTAAAGGGCGTCATTGAGTTGGATGGGGCGGTTTTTGGGAAAAAGGCCAAGGAAAACCAAGTGGAAGTCTTGGTGGCGGTGGAAAGCAAGGAATGGGTGGATGAGAATGGTTGCAAGAAGGAAAAAGCGGGTTTTGCCAAGGTGAAGGTAGCTATGGAAACCAAGTGGGAGAGCCAGGAATTCGTGAATCAGACTATGGAAAAAGGCTCTTTCCTCAACACAGATGCTTCGCCAGCCTTGCGTGAACTCAAAGGAGTGGAGGCAGACTACCGGGTGATGGCCAATGACCCGAAAGAGTTGGAAAGTTGGTTGCCCTGGGTACACCGGTTCATTTCCAACGCCAAGGCCTGGATCATTGGAACTCATCATGGCGTTGATGCTAAGTATTTAGGCCGGTATCTAAGTGAATATGCCTATCGGTTCAACCGTCGTCATGATCCCGATTCCTTATTTCACCGTGCTTTGACCGCATGTGCCTTAGCAAAACCCATTACAGCACGGTCACTTTGTGCATAAGCATAACTTTCGTCATATGATACCGAGATTAAATTCTAAATAATAAGCAGCACGGGGAGCGGTTTTTCCAAAAACATTTGGAAAATTGGCAGGATTCCTTCCAAGGAGGCTCCTTTGCGAAAAATTGAAGGCGGGTACTTGGTTTTATCCTTCATTCTCTTTCTTGTGACCATCTTTCAATCTTGCGGAAAAGCTCCCTCTAGTCCTGTCCCTTCCACACCACCCCATGTCAATGGCGGCGTGGTCACGACTTTGGCGGGGTCCGGTGCGTCCGGACATGACGACTTTACCAATGGAACAAACGCGACATTTAAATTTCCAATGCCTCTCCAAACGGTACCTGTTGAAATAAAGGAATACAGGAGTATACTCATTGTTGGAGGGGCAAATTATGAACTACCAACGGATGAAGGGGATTGAGATTTTCAAGGAAATCGATACAGAAGAAAAGGCACGTCAATGGGTGTGGAAGAGCCGTTTTGCCGGAAAAGACTTTGTTTGCCCACAATGTGAAGGAGAAAGTTTCTGGCAACACAAAAACCGCCCCGAAGTGCGGGAATGTGACTATTGTCGAAAGCAAATACGGCTTCGAGCCGGAACGATCTTCCGGAAATCCAAGATCCCAATCTTAACCTGGTTGAGGATGATTGGATTGGTGATGCAAGGGAAAAGGGGCATTTCAGCCCTGGAACTTCAGCGGCAATTGGGAATGCCCTCCTACGATACCGTTTGGAGGATGTTGCATAAGATTCGGGAAAGTCTTCGACAAAGGGATGAAAATTACCAACTCAAGGAAATCATTGAGTTGGATGGGGCTGTATTCGGCAAGAGAGAAAAGGAAAACCAGGCTGAAGTGCTGGTGGCGGTTGAAAGCAAAGAATGGATAGATGAGAAAGGGCGCAAAAAAGAGAAAGCGGGTTTTGCAAAGATAAAGGTGACCGCAGAAACCAAGTGGGAAGCCCAAGCATTCGTCGATCAAGCAATCCAGAAAGGCGCCATGATAAACACGGATGCCAGTCCCAGCTTGAGAAACTTGGAAAACGTGGATGTGGAGTACCAGGTAACAGCCAATGACCCAGTGGTGTTAAATCACTGGTTACCTTGGGTCCACCGATTCATTTCCAACGCCAAGGCTTGGATCCTAGGAACCCATCATGGAGTCAACGTGAAATATCTGCCTGGATACTTGAGCGAATATACTTATCGGTTCAATCGTCGCCATGACCCAGATTCCTTATTTCACCGGGCCTTAACCGCTTGCGCTTTGGCAAAACCCATTACTGCGCAAGCGTTGTTCGGATAGGCATGAAATTTCCTTATGGTTTAGGGGTTGACGCCGCGGGAAACGTTTATGTAGCTGACTCCCAGAATGACACGATTCGGGGCATCAGTCCCTCTGGCGCCGTGACCACCCTGGCGGGGCAATTGACACCTGGGCACGCAGACGGGCTGGGGAGCAACGCCTCATTTAGCGGGCCTGAAGGGATCGCGATTGACTCCTCTGGAAACCTCTACATTGGGGACAATGGTAACAACCTGATCCGAAGGATTACCCCCGCGAGCGCCGTAACCACCTTGGCTGGGCAATTAACGGCAGGGCACGCCGACAATTTGATTGGAACTTCCGCCTCGTTCAACGGCCCCGCTGGAGTCGCGGTGGATGGCGTTGGGAACATTTATGTGGCGGATTCCAATAATAACCTGATCCGGAAAGTCAGCCCCAACGGGGCTGTCACCACCTTCGCGGGCCAATTGACATCGGGCCATGCCAACCAGCAGGGTACTTCATCCTCGTTCTCCAGTCCTAACGGTATCGCGATTGACGCTTGGGGCACCCTTTACGTGGCGGATTCCTACAATCACTTGATCCGAAAAATAGACAAAAGCGCTAATGTGACCACGCTGGCGGGGCAGATTTCGGGAGGGTTCCTGGACGCGACAGGTACGGCCGCGAAGTTCACCTATCCCAACTGGGTTGGCTGCGATCCCACCGGGAATGTCTATGTCGCGGATACGGGCAACAACCGTATCCGGAAAATACAATAGGGTTTACCCGCTCAAAATTCGAAAATTCTTTCCTTGGTGATGGATTGATTTAACCTAATATTCCTTGAAATATCAGGTTGATAAGAATTGAAAATTCATGGTTAACGTCAAATGGTTATGAGCTGAATCCATAAGCCCAGCGAAATATTCCCTTGAAAAATGAAGTCATTTTTCCTTCCTTGAGCGACCAGAAGTTGAAAAACCGGTCCTGTTTAACTTTAAATCAGGAAAAATATTAAGGAGGCGTCTACCCCATAGAAGTGTGGAGGGCGATATAATATCGTTAACATAGCTATGTAAATTCCATGGCGTTACCGGATAAGATAGACGGATAAATACGACTGAATTCCCATGAAAGCCTTTTCAGGGTTTATGATTTCGTTCATCAAGGAAATTGGTGTGGAAATGTTTTTTTTGAACAAAAAACGTTTTAAACCTATTCTTCCATTAGTGGGCTGTCTTTTTTTTATCCTATTGCATGAAACCGCTTCAAACGCCTGGGCTCAGGCCTATGGCGCCTCGTATGGATCGGTCTATCCCAACGGAAACATCAACAGCGGCAATCCCCAGCATCCCTTCGGTGAATATATCGCTCCTCCCAATGGTTTGATGGCCCAGCCTGAAGGCGTTTCCGATTCGGACATGACGGCCATGTGGCAGAAATATTACGACCTTTATATCAGTTCCGAAGTGTTTTACACCGGGACCACCGCCAACGGAATCCCCATGATCGCAAATTTCGCCAAAGGCCTCGGCGGAAACAGCAACAACGTCCTATCCGAGGGAACCGGATATTCCATGCTCATCGCGGCCTCTTTCGCGGACAAGCCCCTATTCGACGGCCTCTACGAGTTCGTCAAGACCTACGGGCTCAAGTCGGTCAATAAATGCGACGCGTTACAAGACTATCTCATGA
Organism: candidate division FCPU426 bacterium; assembly: GCA_963796105.1. GTDB lineage: Bacteria > Oederibacteriota > Muellerivitia > Muellerivitales > Muellerivitaceae > CAWCKJ01. The sequence goes on along the minus strand of CAWCKJ010000003.1, from coordinate 785,412 downwards.
GCTGGGAAATCAACGAGGCCTCTCCTTTTAACGTGGAGGGCTGCGATTCCGCGACGGACGGGGACGAGGACATCGCCATGGCGCTTCTCACGGCCTGCAAACAGTGGGGAAGCGCTGGAACGATCAACTACTGCGCCGAGGCGCAGAGCATGATCTGCGCTATGTTGGATTACACCACCCCGAACCCGGACTCGGGGGCAGGAACCTGGTTCCATAACGTGGACATGTGGAACTACATAGAAAGCGGCGATACTTTCGCTATCTCGGGCTGCAACGGCAGCGTGTACGCCGACTACCTGGATCCGGGCTATTACCGGTGTTGGGGCACCTATTTCGCGGGCGATACCTGCAACCATCGACCATTATCGGAATGGGTCACGGTCGCCAATAATACTTGCGCGGCCATCGCGGCGGCAGACGCGGCGGCGGGAAACCACGGTTTCAACTCCGACACTATGAACTATAACGGGGAAAGTTGTACCGCCGCGCCAACGGGCTTTACCTACGCCGGAGCCAGTGGGAGTGCCGAGGGTCAGCGCGGCCCTTGGCGCTACTCGATGGATGTGGTTTACAACGGCAATACCTGCCTGCAGACCTTCATCACCAACTCCAGCAATTCCTTCAAGGCAGGTGGCGGGGCCATCGGGATCAACCTCTCCAACAAGCTCTGGAACGTGACACAGCAATGGAATACCAATGGTACTTGGAGCACGGGAACCCTTGGCCAATGGACTATGGGCACCCAGGCGGCGGTGGCCACGGGCTCGGGCGACCAGACTTTCGTGAACCAGGCCTACCGTGTGGCCTCCACGTACCAGTTGGCCCAACAAGCGGGGGGATCCAATTACGCCCCAACCACTCTCTATTATTTCAACAATGACCTGGACATTTTGGGGCTTCTCATGAACACAGGCAATTTCGCGTGGCCCTGCGACAACCAGTGGGGCCAGGCTGTCATGAAGATTTCCGAGGACGTGAACAGAACCTTCGCCTGCGCGGGCCAAACCTTTATTTACACCATTGTTTACAAGAATGTGGGGGCGGTCGCGGCCACGGGTGTGACCGTCTCGGATACCATCCCCACCAATGCCACCTATATTTCCTCCTCCCCCGCCTACAATAGCGGAAGCTCGGCCTCGGGGGGTGTCATCAACTGGAATATCGGCTCCGTGGCGGTCGGCGCTGCCGCCACAATTACCCTGACCATGACGGCCGCTTCCGGAGCCACATCGGGCCAAACCATCATCAACGCCCCGAGCGTTGGCGCCACGAACGGGCCGGGGAAGACGGCTTCTCCCTATCCGGACGTGGTCTCCAGTACCTATAAGATGAATTACGTGGATGTCGTTGACTGCGCCCTGCAAACCGCCAAATCCGTCAACCCCGCTTCGGCCTGTCCGGGCCAGACGGTAACCTTCACCCTTACCTACAAGAACGCCTCCCACGAAAGGCTGGGCCGGGCCCGGCCCCAGGTGTTTGTCCAGTTCCAGGACGACGACAGCGCCTCGGGAAACCAGGCGGCTGCCCAATACCTGACGACGGATTACCGGATTCTCAACGAATCCATGGAAGACATTAACCTGCAGAACTATCGGAGTTCCTATTTCCTCTACTCAACTACCACCGGGGTGACGTGTGGAACTTCGGGCGTCACCTGGGGCGCCCAGACGATTTATGACACCTCAGGCGGATATACGATATCGAACCTCCCCATGGTGGCCGGCCCGAACTACAATCAGAAATTGGTCCTGACTTGGAGCGGCAATACTCCCAACATGGCTTCCAGCTTGCTGATGAATCGGTACCTGATCCAGCAGTGGAACGGGGACGGCGGCCAGGTGTTGACTGACGTCAATTTTTACCAAAGCGGTTACGCCACACGAAACAACACCACAGACTGGAGCTACAACGCGAACATCACCAGTAGCTGCGCCGCCTACAACGAGGGCAACGACCATTACGTGAATATCAAGACGGCCCTCACAGATCCGGCTGGCTACGCGAACCCCTGCGATCAGGCTGGCGCCAACGCGGTCACGAACCTGCTGGTGGAAGAGTACGACGGCTACACTTGGCGCGTGGTGGCGGGCAACGCGCCCTATTACGGGCGTGACGTCTACAACGCCACCCTTTCGGATACCCTCCCCGCCAACCTCAGCTTCTGCGGGTTCATCAACCCTCCCTGCGACGCCGTGACGGGCGCAAACGGCAACGCCATTTCCTGGGTCTGGCCGGACCTTCTGGCCACCGAGTCGGGCACCGTGTCTTTTTGCGCCATCGTGACCGGCTCTTGCCCGTCGAGCGCCGTCAACTCGGCCACTTTCACTGATCCCGCCGGTAAGGAAAAGACAGCCGTTTCCAATTCCGTGACCCTGTCGGTCGTCTGTTGCGGGACACCCATTGCGACCCCCACATTCACACCCACCAATACCGTGACACGGACCCCAACCAACACTCCCACTTCCACCCCCACGATTACTCCTTCTCCCACCCCTACCAGGACCCCAACCCCGACGCCCACTAACACGCTAACACCGACCCCCACAACGACTCCAACACCCACCCGGACGCCGACCCCGACATTCTCGCCCACGCTTTCGCCGACTCCAACCCCCACGACGACACCAACGCCTACCCCGACTAGGACACCCACGCCTACACCTACGAATACCCCGACACCAACGCTAACCCCCACCCGGACGCCAACACCAACACCTACTCCTACCCCGACCTTGACTCCGACACCCACGTCATCGCCCACACCCACCCCGACCCGGACGCCTACTCCTACGCTTACACCAACCAATACACCTTCCCCAACACCCACTAATACCCCTACCCCCACACCAACCCGAACCCCGACACCCACTCCTACGCCCACAAATACGCCAACCTCAACGCCGACCAATACCCCTACCCCCACACCGACTCGGACGCCAACCCCTACACCGACCCCGACTCCTTCACCTACCCCCACTCTGACAGTGACTCCAACTCCCACCCCTTCTCCCACACCTACACCGACCCGGACCCCAACCCCCACGCTTACACCAACCAATACACCTTCTCCAACACCCACTAATACTCCAACTCCTACCCCTTCTCCCACACCTACGCCGACCCGGACGTCCACCCCTACACCGACTCTGACACCCTCACCTACTCCGACTACGACACCGACCCCCACCCCTTCACCCACGCCGACTCCGACCCGGACGCCAACCCCTACACCGACCCTGACACCCTCACCTACTCCGACCACGACACCGACACCCACCCCTTCACCCACGCCGACTCCGACCAGAACTCCGACACCGACCCCGACGACCACACCCACTCCAACCCCGACGAATACGCCTACCCCGACGTCCACTAATACGCCAACACCGACCCCAACTCCTACCCCAACCAGGACTCCCACCCCAACACCCACCAATACCCCGACTCCCACGCCGACCACCACACCCACCCCTACTCCGTCGAACACCCCAACAAGAACACCAACTCCTACGCCCACATCCACTCCTACGACGACCCCGACTCCTACCCCGACCAATACTCCGACCATCACCCCCACGCCGACCAACACGCCTACGGGGACCCAGTCGCCCACGAATACCCCAACTATAACCCCGACCAGGACTCCCACGCCCACTTCGACACCCACTCCGACGATCACCCCAACGCCAACGCCCACCAACACACCCACGAGAACGCCGACCTCTACTAACACCTCGACGCCGACAACCACACCCACACCAACACCCACCAATACACCTACTCTCACGCCCACTAACACTTCCACATCGACCCCCACGACAACCACAACGCCTACTCCCACCAGGACACCCACCCCTACGCCTACTAATACGCCGACTCCAACCCCCACAACCACATCTACTCCTACTCCGACGAGGACACCCACTCTCACCCCCACTAATACCCCGACTCCTACGCCGTCTACCACACCCACCCCAACACCCACCAATACCCCGACTCCCACGCCCACGAACACTTCCACATCCACCCTGACGCCAACGCCTACTCCAACCAGGACACCCACCCCAACCCCTACGAATACCCCGACTCCCACGCCGACCACCACACTCACTCCTACTCCGACGAACACCCCAACAAGAACGCCAACTCCTACACCCTCACCCACTCCCACGACGACCCCGACTCCTACCCCGACCAATACTCCGACCATCACCCCCACGCCGACCAACACGCCTACTGGAACCCAGTCACCTACAAGTACTCCAACCATTACGCCTACCAAGACGCTTACACCCACCCCGACACCTACTCCGACCATTACCCCAACTCCTACGCCCACCAACACGCCCACAATGACGCCCACATCCACCCCAACGCCGACCCCGACAATAACGCCGACTAATACGCCGACGAATACCCCGACAATGACCCCCACGAACACGTCCACGCCGACCCCGACAACGACCACGACTCCTACCCCGACGAATACCTTGACCAGGACCCCCACCACCACTTTGACGCCCACTCCGACGACGACCCTGACATCTACTCCCACTTTCACCCCTACTAATACTCCCACTGCCACTCCGACCCTTACTCCTACGACCACTCCGACACCCACACTGACGCCCACGCCGACGATCACCCCAACTGCGGCGAACACATCAACCGGGACTCAATCCCCCACGAACACCCCGACGATCACCCCAACACCCACTCTGACCCCCACTCCGACGAACACACCCACCATGACTTTCACGTCCACACCCACGAATAGCCCGACTTCAACGAACACCCCAACACTTACCCCGACTAACACCGTAACTTGGACTCCTACCGCCACTTCGACCCCAACCCCGACTTCTACGTCCACTTGGACGCCAACTCCCACGCCAACCCAAACACCCACATCGACCTTCACACCCACATCCACTCCTACGGCAACCAACAGCCCTACCCCAACCGATACATCGACTGGAACCCAGTCCCCAACGAATACTCCTACGATCACTCCGACCCAGACTTCCACTCCCACGGAGACAAATACCCCGACGAATACCTGGACTTCGACGGCAACGCCTACTCCCACCCCGACGAATACGCCGACCCAGACATTTACTTCAACCGAAACCAACACTTCCACGAATACCTTTACCCCCACCGACACCTACACCGCTACGAATACGCCCACCCCGACCAATACGGCGACCGGGACTTTTACTCCTACAGCCACTTACACCGCTACGAATACACCCACTCCAACCAATACACCGACGAATACGATGACACCTACTGAGACCTTCACCAATACGCCTACCTCAACTCCTACCTCGACTTTGACCCCAACCAACACCAGCACTCCCACGCCTACTCCAACGATCACCCCGACCTTTACGAATTCCATGACTCCCACGTTCACCTCGACCCCAACGGAAACGATGACGCCCACCGAGACTTTCACTTCCACGCCTTCGGGCACTCCGACATTGTCGCCGACAATCACCCCGCTTCCCAAGTGCGACGAGTTCTACGTCTCCTATAATTTGTTTTATCCGGTCAACGGTCCAGTATCGGTCTTTGTTTCCTATTGCCAGTTCCCGGGGGCCTATTCCCTGAAGATTTACAACTCCGCCGGGGAACACGTGCAAACCCTGGATGAACAACATTTGGACGCCCCTTACGCGGCTTCTTACCATTGGGACGGCAGGAACAAATTCGGGGTGGAGTGCGCGAGCGGAGTCTATCTTTTCTACCTGGTGGAGCCCTATGACAGGAAAATCAAAAGGGTCCTTCTTCTAAAGTAGGGTTGTTCAATGACTTTGAGTGAAGAAGGGATCGAACCGGATTGTTCTGAGAATTCCTAACAGCCAGAAATCTTATTTCGCTCTTTTCACGCGAACGCTCGGCCATATGACGCGGGCGTATTTTTCGAAAGCCTCCACCACCTCTGGGTCATACAAGGTGCCTGAGAGCTTGAGAATCTCCTCGAAGGCGGTTTTCCGGGTCTTCCTCTTTTTATAATGGCGAGTGGAAGTCATGGCGTCGAAGGAATCGGCTACGGCGATAACGCGGGCTTCCATCGAGATTTTCTTCCTTTTCAACTGGCGGGGGTATCCCGTTCCGTTCCACCTCTCGTGATGCTTGTACACCGACCGGCAAATGGTATCCATGCCGGGCAACTCGATTTTTTTCAGGATTGCTTTCCCGTAAGCAGGGTGTTTCTCGATGGCGCGCATCTCCAACTCGTTTAATTTTCCCGGTTTTGAAATGATGGCTGCGGGCACATTGACCTTGCCAATATCATGCATCATGGCCGCGTTGACTAATAACTTGATCTCCCGCTCATTCCAACCCAGGTTCCTGGCGATGCCAGCGCAAAGCTTTCCGACGTTAATGGAATGGTTATTAGTGAAGGGGTTCTTGGTATCTATGGCCGTGGCGAGGGCTTTGAATAATTTCAAAGGGGTTTATTCCTAATTTCAGTTCATGGTTTCTTTCGGGAACAGGAGTAATTATAAAAAAGATAAACCAAAAAACCATGAATAAGGGGCTTGGTAATTAAGCCGGATTTTATCTTTGTTGTGAATTTGATTTTTCGTATTCATGAAAAAATCGGGCAAATTATTGTGACTAAAAAAATGCAATCCTTAACGGAAGTAAAAACCCAGTTCATTGAAAATCATTAATTTGAAATTGACCGGCTGATTTCAAGCTCCGGCAAGTGGCGACCAGAAGCCCTGCCCTGCGCCAATCTTCCAAAAAGATTAAATGGAGATTGGCGCGATACAAACCCCCTTAATTACTCATAAGAAGATCGGCCTGTACCGATTTGCAATAAGACGATTATGGAAATCGGTGCTATGGCAGCCTCACTATCAGGTTTGTGGAATGCTGGTATGCGGGAGGGCCGTCCCTTGACAATTTGAAAAGGAAATGGGGCGGGATTTCCTGGCGGTGGAGGAGAACGCAAGCCTGATCATCAATTTGAAAATGTTTAACCGTGAAACAACAAGTGTTTCGCGAAACGCGATCGGCGCGTGTTTTGTGAAAAAACAGTCCAAAAGAGATATGATTTATATAGGGCTTCAATCACGCGGTTGTACGATAGTAGAACGGTTCGAATTGGTAAAACAGCTCCAAGGACGACTTATGCCGGATGCTTTTCTCCTCAATGAAAAACGGACCCAGCCGAGGATTACGGTTAAAATCCCCATCACTTTCAAGGTCATTACGTCCCATGGAAAGATTGAGAGTATTCTTGACCGGGAGAACAAGGAATATGTTTCCCGCACCGCGGATATAAGCCTGGGCGGTATGTTCATACTCGCGGGGCTTAGGTTAACGAAAGGGAATATCCTGAGTTTGGAACTATTGCTTCCGGGCCCGGAGAAAAAACTGAAGGCTTTCGCCGAGGTGCTTTGGACGAACGAGATGGGCGGTGGTGTTCGTTTCCTGGCCATGAAAGAAGACGACATGAATGCATTCAAGGAATATCTTGAGAAGGCCTATCCCAGTCGATGACCCCTTGATGAAACATTGCGGCCTGATAAGCGGGGCTGTTTCCCACAATTAAAGTAACCATCTGGTAACCAAACTCGGCAAAAATAAAACACAAATCGATATTTCTGTCGGAATAATTCCACCTCCCCGCGCGTCTATATAGTAGGAGTGATTGGGAAACGTCTATTTGATAAACGTCAGATCATCGATGACTTAAAGATACGTCACATCATCGATAACTCTCCAGGAGGGCTCTTAGCCCTCCTGGGACAACCTCTTTCTACCGCAGTTTGTAATCGTACTCCTCCGCCTTCAAGCCATCATGGAACAGTTCTAGTTTCTGCCTTCGAACATCTACTGTCCCCACTACATACTCATGGGTTAGACTTTTAGGCACTTCGAACATCTCTCCGAACATGTTCAACCGGTGGTTGCTCCGTATCAGCCGAACCAAGTGGTATTTCCCACTCGTCGGTTTGGACAACGGATGTTGGGGTGGTTGGGTTTCGTAAGGAAATCTCGGCTTCTCCCCCAATCCTTCCAGGGCCTGTAAAGGCGTCCTGCCCTTGAGCTTGCTGTAGCGGTACCGGCTGTTGTGTTTGTTCTCGAACCCGAGAGATTTCGTCCACAGAGCCTTTCCCGGTCTCAGGTTCACTTTCCCCAGGAATTTTTGTTCGTAGTGGTCGTTGAACTTTTCCACCACTCCGTTGCGCCAGGGCTCTGCCGGTGGAATGAACCACAATTCAATGCCCTGATGCAGGCAAAGCCGGATTAAAGGCCCCATTCCCCTCGGATACTTCGGACTTCCATAAAACTCCTCGGCGTTATCCACCTGGAGGTTCTGGGGGATTCCCAAACGCCTCCAAATGGCCCAGAATGCGTTAAAAACGCTCTGCCCATCCCTTCCCAACGACGGTTGGATTCCACAACGTCCCGTGGCCAGGTCCACTGCGTTCAAACTGTAAAACCGAGGTCCTCCCAAAAGGTAATTCGGTCCCACCCAGTCCGCTTGCTGCAGCTCATTCACAGCATGTCCTGAAAGCTTTGGATAGGGCGTTCCTTTGGCAAAATACCGCCCCGTCCTTCGATGGGTCAGTTGATTGCGCCTCAGGATTCGGTCCACAGTACTGGGCGATGGAAGCGATTGAATCCCCAGGTCCGCCAACTCACCCAGTATGGCTTGCGTTCCGCAAAACACCCCCTGGTTGTAGAGTTGGAGACGAACCATCTGAACGGCCTTTTCAATTTCCTCCTTCGTGCGATCCGGATAGCGTTGCCGGGCTCTCGATCCCTCGACGTACCAAGCCTTTTTTTTTGGTCTTATAACGCTTCAGCCATTTGTAGAGCCAAAATTTGGAATGCCCCAAGGCTCTACAGATGGCGGTGGGACTTTCACCCTTTTGGTACTTTTCCACAGCTAAAATGCGTTCTTTTTGCGCTTCCTCCTTCATGAATATCTCCCTTTCAAGAGATGTTCATGAGTATAATTTTTACTCCTTCTAAAGAGGCAGTCATCAATGATGTGACGTTTTTAACGGTTAGCGATGATCTGACGTTTATCATCTATTTCCTTAGTTTTACGCTCCCGTGAGTTGGCATGGTTGATGCATTAATTTAGTTAGCAGTCAGGTTGTACGCTTGGAGCGGCCTTAACGCCTGGAAATGAAAGAGAAGGGGCGGCCGCGCGACGCCTATGGACGCCGGAAAGCGAGGGGAGTCATGGATGAGGATTGCGAGAAGATAAAAAAGATGCTGGATCTTTACCGCGCGGGGAAATTGACGGATTCGGAAAAGGCCGACGTGGAATACCACTTGTTGTACTGCCCTGAGTGCATATTCCTATTGACCGTGGTTCCATCTTTGAATTAAGCCCGTTGAACAACCGGTAAAACAATTGAAAAGACCGTGCCCGCCCTGCCCGGCGGGCTTTTTTTGTTTTAGGCGAGGTGCCTATTATTTTGTCTGGTTTGTTGCTGGAAACGTTCAATTATTTCCACCTGGTTTAAGTCCATGTTAGTGAATAGCTGTTAAATGCATGCCGAAGTTAACGCCGATTTAACATCCTTGAAATGTTCCCAGCACCCCCCTTTTGTAAATTCCCCCACGAAATTCACTCGGCTCGGTTTTTGTTCACTCCTCGACACCTCGATTTTCAATCCCTCAAGGAAACCGAAGAATCCGGACCGGGAAAAATTCAACTCAATTTACGGGAGGTTTTTGTGAAAAAGATTTTTGTCATCTGGGGCTTCGCGATTTTGTCGATAGGGGGGATGCTGTCGCTGGCTTGCAACGCCAACAACACCATCACCCACGCCGCGGCCGCGGCGACAGCCACGCCGACAGTCTGCCCGATCAACGGCAACAACGACGTAGCGGCCGGCATTGACATGACGACAGTCATGAACAACGCCGATGTGGCGGGTTTTGCGGTCAGCCTGGCCAAGGCCACGACCATCACGCAGTTCAGCGTTTATTGCTCGGAGGATACGACCACCACTCCGATGCCGGGAACCGACATGCTGGAAACGGCGTTGTTCTCCGTCAGCGGCGGAAAAGCCACAAGCGTGAGCAACACTGGGAAAGTCCAGGTCTTCAGCGCGGCAGTCACGGCGCAATGGATCAATGTACCGATCACTAGCACAAGCCTGAGCGCCGGCAATTACGTGTTGTTGTGCCGTTACACCCAGGACAAGGCTAATAACGGCATCACCACCTTCACCTTGGGAAGCAAGACTGGGGGAACCGCCGGGACTTCCTATTATACGAATGTCGCGGGGGGTATCACGGGCTCCGACATTTGGGTCCTGCCCGCGGCGCAAGGTACCTCGGTTGACTACGAGTTGAATATCAAGACCTGCCCGTTCTAAGAACCGGCTGGGAAGAAAGGGTTCCGCGTGAGTTTTTAGGGGCCCTAAGAAGGAAAGTCAAATTTGAAAGCCGGTTTAAGGTTTACCAACACACATCGACGACCACCAAGAAGAAGGCTGAAAGCCCGATTACCGGGTTGAAAAAATAAAAAAGAAGAAGGAGAGATTATGAAAAGGTTCTGGATGTTTTTACTCTACCTGGCAGCGGGGTTGGCGGTCCTGACCGCGCCCGTATCCGCCGCACAAGGGGAAGACGCTTCGGAGCAAGATTCACTGGGAACGCTCAGGGAGGACATGAACTCCGCCCTGGGAACGGAAGCAAGCCGCCTGTCCGATATCGAGAAGATATTGGGCTTGAAGTTCTTCGGGGATGTCCGTGTTCGGTTCGATTACAGGACGCAGGTCCAGTCGGATCCTGAGTTGTTGAACACCGCGGGAACGGCCCTCACCTCCGGCGGGCCCATCCAAGACATCACGCGGGGACGTTTTCGGGCGCGCCTCGGGGTGATGAAGACCGACGGTGACGTTACCGGCGGCTTGAGGATTTCCACCGGCTCCAGCAACAACCCCAACAGCGAGAACCAGACATTTGACGCGGGCTTCGTGGATGCGTCCTTGTTCATCGACCAGGCTTACTTAACCTATACGCCGTCCTGGCTGAACAAAGCCGTCAAGATTACCGCTGGGAAAATGCCGAATCCCCTGTTGGTGTCCCCCATCACCTGGGATCCGGACATCGTGCCGGAAGGCGTGCTGTTGGAGTTGTCCAACGCCAACACGAACACCAAATTCCGGGCTACCTATTTCGATTTGGCCAACCAGAACGGCGGCGGGTCTGAAGCCATCAACAACGTCAACAGCAACGGCGTGACGTCGGTCATTCTTTACCCGGCCGGTGCCGACACCGACGAATACATGGCCAATTTCCAGCTTGAGCAGCTTCTCAAGTTCGACACCGACACCAACGCCACCCTCATGGCGGGATATGAGTACATCCCGAACGTGACGGCTCTGGCGGGCGGTAATATCGTCGCCCCGCCGAACGGAGCCTTGGCCTTGAACAACGCCTTGGTGGGCTCTGACGGAATGATCTGGGATTTCGGCGGTTCGATCCCCAACATCCAAATGCTTGAGGGAATGATCAAGATTAATCACGTGGTGGGTGGGATACCCATTGGCTGGACTTTTCACGGGATCGACAACCTGAATTCCTTCTACGTGCCTCTCGGGGAAAACCAGACCCTCAGCAAGATGCCTCTCAAGGGGGTTTACCAGGACGGATCGACCCAAAATGGGGTCGTTCTTCCCAAATTGTCGAACCAATTCGGTTTCTTCGCACAGGTTAACATCAACGCGGTGAAGGCCAAGGGCGACCTGGCCGGCTTCCTCGCGGTGGGATACCTGGAGCCGAACGCCCAATTGGGCTTCCTGACGGACGACGATCCGGGAAACAACAACCGGGAATACCTCAAGGCGAACCTCACCTACGGCTTGGAGAACAACGTCCAGCTGATGGTGACGTCCTGGGCCGTTTGCCACGTGTACGACCAGAATTACGTATGGCTGGGTGCGCCTAACGACAAGCTGGGAGGGACATCCATCAATCCGGAATACCTCACCTATGTCGATCTTTTGATGAGCTTCTAATTTCTCAAGGGGCCGCCCGGCAATCAGGGAACCGGGCCGACCCCCTCTCCCCTCCTAGCCCCCCTCCCAAAGGGGGGCTCAGGGGGATTTAACGCGGATGTAACAAACCGCCCCTGGGATGAGCCTTAAAATCTAAAGCGAAAAGAGGAGAAAAAGATGAATAAATTAGGAAAGATTCTAGCGGGAGCGCTCATGGGCGCCACCCTGATGGGAGCGGGAGCCGCGGCCGCCGCTTCGCTGAACGGAGCGGGAGCCACCTTCCCCTATCCCATCTATTCCAAGTGGTTCTACGAGTACAACAAGAAGACCGGGGTGCAGATCAATTACCAGTCCATCGGTTCCGGCGGGGGAATCCAGCAGTTGACGAACGGGACCGTGGATTTCGGCGCCTCCGACGCTCCCATGTCGGACGAGCAGATGGCCAAGATCAGCGGCGGGGTCCTTCATTTCCCGACCGTGGCAGGCGCTGTGGCCATCTCCTACAATCTTTCCGGCATTGAAAAATTGAAATTAAACGCCGAAGTTTTGGAAGGCATCTATAGCGGCGGCATCACCAAGTGGAACGACCCGGCCATCGCCGAGTTGAACTCCGGCGCGACGCTGCCCGACACCGTCATCACTGTGGCGCACCGCTCGGACGGAAGCGGAACCACCAATATCTTCACCAACTACCTCACCAAGGTCAGCACCAAATGGGCCTCCACCGTGGGTTTTGGAACCTCGGTGAAATGGCCGGTGGGCGTCGGCGGGAAGGGAAATGAGGGCGTGGCGGGCCTGATCCAGCAGATTCCCGGAACCATCGGGTACGTGGAATTGGCCTATGCAGTCAAGAATAAACTGCCCTACGCTGAGATGAAGAACAAGGCTGGAAATTACGTGAATCCTTCCGTTGAGTCCACCACTGCGGCGGCCGCGGGAGCTGTCAAGCACATGCCGAAGGATTTCCGCGTGATGATCACCAACGCGGGCGGCGAGAACGCCTATCCCATCTGCGGTTTCACCTGGCTCTTGATCCCCAAGGGCATCCAGAACGCGGATAACGGCAAAGCCTTGACTGATTTTCTCAAGTGGTATTTGACCGAGGGCGAGGACATGGCGGCTGAGCTGTTGTACGCTCCTTTGCCTGAGTCGCTCGTGACAAAAGTGAAAGCCCAGATCGAACAAGTGAAGTACTAACAAGCCTCAAAAAAAGTCATGAAATTTGAAGCGGGGTTGAATTGAACCAAACAGCAGAGATTACAGGGAACGGGGGGGCCGCGAAGGCCCCCCCGTTTTTTTCTAAGTTCCGGGAAGCAGCTTTCGTGGACAGCCTGTTCCGGAAACTCACCGCCTTTTTCGCCTTTCTGATCCTTTTCCTGGCCGTCATGACGGCTTTCACCCTTTGGCACGCCTCCCTGCCCGCCATGCATAAGATGGGCTGGCAGTTCCTGACCTCATCCGATTGGGACCCCATCAACGGGATCTTCGGCGCGGTCCCTTACGTTTACGGCACCTTGGCTTCCTCATTCATTGCCCTGTTAATCGCTACGCCATTCGGGCTGGGTATCGCCCTTTTTCTCACGGAACTCGCCCCCATGAAAATGCGGGAGCCCGTGGCTTTCCTCGTGGAGACTCTCGCGGCTATTCCCAGCGTGGTTTACGGCCTTTGGGGAATTTTTCTCCTGGCGCCATTCATGCGCGTCCATGTGGACCCGTTTTTAATGAAGTTCCTTGGGGCGCCCTTCTTCAAGGGTCCTTCCACCGGATTGTCCCTCTTCACCGCCGGGGTGATCCTTTCTGTCATGATTCTTCCCACCATCACGGCCATCAGCCGGGAGGTTTTCGAGGCGGTCCCCAACAGTTTCCGGGAATCCGCCAAGGCCCTGGGGGCCACGAGCTGGGAAACCATCCAATTGGCGGTCCTGAAGCCCTCCAAAGTAGGCCTCTTGGGAGCAATCATGCTGGCCCTTGGAAGGGCCTTGGGGGAAACCATGGCGGTGACCATGGTCATCGGCAACCGGCCCCAGGTCTCCATGAACCTGCTGGACCCCTCCCACAGCATGGCCAGCGTCATCGCCAATGAGTTTTCGGAGGCGGTGGGGGACATCCATATCTCCGCCCTGGCTGAAATCGGCCTTTTATTGATGGCCATCACGTTGATTTTAAACGTTGTGGCCCATCTGTTGGTCTGGTTCACGACCTCGAAATTCCAGCGATAAAAAAGGAAAACCAGAAATGTTCGAGCACCATTTGAAGAGAAAAATCATCGACAGGACCATGGTATTCCTCTGTGGGTTCGCAGCCTTTATCGCTATGATCCCGCTTTTGAGCCTTTTAGGGTACGTTGTGATCCAGGGTTTCCGGCGCTTGAACTGGACTTTCCTGACGAGCCTTCCCACTCCGGTGGGGGTGGAAGGCGGGGGAATGGCCAATTCCATATTAGGCACTTTGACCCTGGTTCTGGTCGCCTCCTGCGTGGGACTGCCCATCGGCATTTTGGCGGGCGTCTATCTCTCCGAGTTCGGCAAGAAGAACAAGTTCGCCTGGATGGTGCGCTTCACGGCCGACGTGCTCTCGGGCGTGCCCTCCATCGTGACGGGCATCGTGGCTTACGCCTTGATCGTCAGGCCCATGCACAATTTCTCGGCCTTGGCGGGGGGCGTGGCCCTGGGGTTCATGATGATCCCCATCGTCACCCGCACGACCGAGGAACTGGTCAAGATGGTGCCGCATTCCATCCGGGAGGCCTCCTGGGCTCTCGGTGTGCCGCAGTCCACGACCATTTTAAGCGTGGTGATTCGCACGGCGAAAAACGGCATCCTGACCGGTGTCCTGCTTTCCATCGCCCGCATCGCTGGAGAAACCGCGCCTCTTCTGTTCACTGCCTTCAACAACCAATTTTGGCCCAAGGGAATCAACGAACCAACGGCTTCCCTGACGGTTCAGGTTTTCACTTACGCCATCTCGCCTTTCAAGGATTGGCAGGATCAGGCCTGGACCGGCGCCCTGGTTCTTTTAGGACTGGTGCTGGTCATCAACGGGGCCGCGAAAATGTTTTTCAAGAATCCCCGCCAGCTTCTGCGGTGATTGGAGTCATGGACGGATCAGAAAAATCCGTCTGAACGAAGAGACAAACTGATTAAAGAATTTGCCGGGCTGAAATCCGGTTAGAGATGGGGGAGGAAATATGCTTGAGGAATTGACTCAAAAAGGGGAAGAAAAGAGGGCCCAAGTGGAACCAGGAATCGGAAAAAAAGAAGCCCGCAAGATCGAGGTGGCTCACCAGGAACCATCCGGCGTGGAATTAAAGGTCAAGATGGGCGTCCATAAAGCCTGCGCCTGGTTCGGCGATAAGCAGGCCCTGTTTTCCGTGGAGATGGAAATCCACGAGAGGGAAGTGACTGCCATCATCGGGCCCTCTGGATGCGGCAAATCCACCTTGATTCGCTGCTTCAACCGGATGCACGAGACCGTGGCGAACTCCCGCTTTGCGGGGGACATCACTCTTGACGGGACGAGCATTTACAGCAAGGCCATGGATCCTGTGGACGTGCGTCGGCGTGTAGGGATGGTTTTCCAGAAGCCCACGCCATTTCCAACCCTTTCCATTTATGACAACGTGGTGGCAGGCTTGAGGTTGAACGGGGTGCGCGACAGGAAGAGGCTGGATGAGGCCATGGAAAAAAGCCTTATGAAGGCCGCCCTTTGGGAGGAGGTCAAGGATTCCCTGCAAAAGCCGGGAGCCGCCCTCTCCGGGGGCCAGCAGCAGAGGCTTTGCATCGCCCGCGCCCTCGCGGTGGATTTGGAGGTGCTTCTCATGGACGAGCCCTGCTCGGCCCTGGACCCCATTTCCACGTCGAAAGTTGAGGAACTTATCCACGAATTGAAGCAAAATTACACCATTATCATTGTCACCCACAACATGCAGCAGGCCGCGCGGGTTTCCCAGAAGACCGCCTTCATGCTGAACGGGAAACTCGTGGAGTACGACAATACCGAGAAAGTGTTCACCAATCCAGCGAACAAGCTGACGGAAGACTACATCACGGGACGATTCGGCTGAGCCGTTTAAAATCACGACACAATTGAGGAGCAGGGAATGGAAATATTATTCGATGAGGAATTAGCGGGCCTGAAGGAAAAAATCCTTCTCATGGGAAGCAAGGTTGAGGAGTCCATCCGCCTGGCCATGAAATCCATCGTGGACCGGGACTCCAAACTGGCACGGAGGGTCATGCAAAGCGACAGGGACATCAACGACCTGGAGATCGAGGTGGACGAGGTCTGCCACAAGCTCCTGGCCCTGCACCAGCCCATGGCGGGGGACATGCGCTTCATCACCAGCTCCATGAAGATCAACTCGGACCTGGAGCGCATGGGGGACTTGGCGGTCAACATCTGTGAGAGGGCTCTTACTTTGAACGAGGTGGCCCCCCTGAAGCCCTTGATCGACATTCCCCATTTGGCCTCCATCGCGCAGGAAATGGTCAAGGTTTCCCTGGACTCCCTGGTGAACCGGGACGCCGCCATGGCCCGGAAGGTTTGCGAGCGGGACGACGAGGTGGACAACCTCAACGACCAGCTCATCCGGGAACTCATCAGCTACATGCTGGAGGACCGGGTCAACATCAAGAGGGCGCTGGACCTCATCCTGGTCTCCCGATACTTAGAGAGAATCGCCGACCACGCCACCAATGTGGCCGAGGACGTCATATACATGGTCATGGGAAAAGATATACGGCATCATCGGGGATAATGTTTCTGGTGTTTTTCGGGGGATGCTGATGGACTGGAACAAAAAAGGGGTTTTATTTATCGGATTTTTTATCGACCATCTTCTTGGAGATATAGGTTTTTAAGGCTTCCTCGTCGTCTTCCGACATGACCAGAAAGTGAAGCCCCGCCCCTTTCGAGCTGACCCAGCAGACCTCGGCGAAGGTGGGAATGGTTTCGGGCATGTTTGGCAGGGTGATGTTCAAACGAAGGATCGTCCCGACTTTCAAATCCTGGTCGGCCTTGAGATAAACCCCGCCCAAGCTCAAGTCCAGGGTTTGGGAGTCTTTTTCCCTTTTGATGCAATCCTGGATCGGATCCTCGAAAATATAGTATTTAATGGGTATGGTTTCCGAAACCCGCGGATGGGTCCGCTTCTCGATGAAAATATTTCCCTCAGGCATGTTGCCCCCTTACTAACCATATTATAACCATGAACCCGTTCGGGCCGCCCTAAAAAAGATTTAACATTTGAATAAAATCCGGCAGTGACTCCATAGGGGAATAACTCGATAAATTAAGGGCCGATGGAAGTAAAGCTTCCGAATGGGAGCTTCCGTCGTTGGATGACCGCGGGTGATTTCCTTTCCCTTCCGGGCGGTAAACGAATCGGATCGCTGGGGTGAGTTTTTACATTGAATTTCGTTTCAACGAACGGGTAAAACACCTATACTTTTTTAAAAGCAGAAAGGCGGACCTGTTTGACCAAACCTAAAAAACAAAATCCCCTCACTCTTTCCATTGATGTCGGCGGCACCGGACTCAAGGCCTCCGTCCTGGATACGAAGGGAAAAATGGTGGTGGAGCGGGTCCGGGTGGTCACCCCTATTCCCTGCCCGCCGGAATTGCTGGTCAAGGAATTGAAAAAGCTCGCGGAACCCCTGCCGGCATTCGACCGGGTTTCCGTCGGATTTCCCGGTGTGGTCCGGAACGGGTGGGTCATCACGGCCCCCAACCTGGGAGGGCCCAAGCATTGGAAGGTGTTCCCCCTGGCCAAGGCCCTTGAGAAACAATGGGGGAAGCCCGTGAGGCTCCTGAACGACGCGGATATGCAGGGCTTGGCGGTCATCGCGGGGAAAGGCCTGGAACTGGTGGTCACCCTTGGAACCGGCGTCGGAACGGCGCTCTACCGCGACGGTGAGCTGATGCCCCACCTGGAACTGGCCCAGCATCCCACCCGCAAAGGGAAAACCTACAACGAATATATCGGGGACAAGGTTCTTCACGCCAAGGGCAAGAAGAAATGGAATAAAAGGGTTAAGCGGGCCTTCGAGATCCTCCATACCCTGATCAATTACGACAAGGTTTATATCGGCGGGGGCAACGCGCGCCACCTCGATTTCAAGCTGGAGAAGGACATGAAGGTCGTCTCCAATGACGCCGGCATCCTGGGTGGCATCAAGCTTTGGGACGCGGACCGCAAAATCTCCTAAGAACTTCTAATAAAAATCAATTTTCACCACCTGCCAGGCCGGGCCCATTAATTGATGGCCCGCCACACCAGAGGCGCGTCTCGGCTTGAAGCCTCGACACAAAGGCCTTCCATAAAAATTTAAAGAGGCTGGTATCGTACCGATCTCATTATTTTTTTATGGATGATCGGCACAGGTTCTTTCAGAACCATAAAGGGACAGTAGGGTAAACCTTCAATTTTTTAATATCACAAACCAAATAACAACTTACTTCGGTGCGGGGCACCGCTCTTTAAAGAAGTGATTTTATTAGCGTCACTAACTCTATTGAAAACAAGGGCATCAAGATTGCCCCCACGGTTTTCTGCGATGTGAAGATTTCTGTGCGCTGCCGGAGGAAGCCTGTGGTGAAAGCCTTCTAGAAATAGGCTGTTATTCCTGGTGGTCCAAATATTCCCTCATGTCCTGGGGGATGGGGGATTCGAAGGTCAATTTCTCCCCACTTGCGGGGTGCTTGAAGGATAGTTTGCCGGCGTGCAGGAGGTGCCTGGGGACCTCGGCGATGCCCTTGAAATCTGGGCTTCCCCCCGCCTTCACGTGGCGGATAAAGGCCAGGTATTCCTCATCCGTCCTGCCGTAGAGCTTGTCCCCGACCAGGGGATGCCCGATGGAATCCAGGTGGACCCTGATCTGGTTGGTTCTCCCGGTTTTCGGGATACAGCGTACCAGCGATACGGACTGGTAAACACGGACTTTCTCGAAAAAGGTGGCCGAGGTTTTTGAGCCTGGTTCACCCTCTTTAACCACCTTCTGTCTGATGGAAATTTGGCTTTCCGGGTCCCTGCCGATGGCTCCCGCCACCTCGAAACGGTCCCGGCTCACCTGCCCCTTCACCGCCGCCAGGTATTCCTTTTCGACCAAGCCATCCTCGAATTGGCGCACCAAATTCAAGTGGGCGGTCTTTTCCTTGGCCAAAACCATCAAACCGCTGGTTTCCCGATCCAGGCGGTGGACCAGGTGGATTTCGCCTTTCCAGCCCGAGGCCGATAGTTTTTCCCGCACCAGGTAAATGAGGGTGTTCTTGATGAAATTGCCGTCGGCGTGGGAGGGGAGTTGGCCGGGCTTGTCCACGACCAGAAAAGCGTCTTCCTCATGTAGAATCTTGTAGTTCTTGTCCACCGGGGGCTCCCGCAGGACCACGAGATAGGCCACCCAATCCCCGCCCTGAAGCACGAAATCGGGGGAGACTTTTTCGCCGTTGACCATGACCTTCCCCAACTCGATGGAATCCCTCCAAAAATCCAAAGTCCGGTAACGGAACCGTTCGGAAAGGTAATCCAATAGCTTCTCGCCGGACTGGGAGTAAGGCACTTTGGACTTGAGTATGGTTTCTTCGTTCATGAACTAATCCGTCAAAGTAAGATTTTCATAGGCGCTTGTCCCGCCGGTCCCGGCTTCTTGGTGGAAGCCCCTATTTGGTGTAAGCTTAACCCATGGGCACCAAACAATTCATCCTTTTCCTGGTCCTTTTTCTCGGCGCCTTTTTCGGCTGGCTCTATTACGATTACCAGCGGGATTCCAGCTCCATCCAAAACCAGAAGGTCACGCGCGACATGGCCGGGGGCGTTGCCGGCGATACGGGCGCGACGGTCCAATATATTTTCGGCTTCCCGGAACCGGTCATCTCCCACGAGTTGAATACCCAGCAGATCGAGGGCCTGGAAAACGGGTCCCCGTCAAGCGACGGACGCTACCATATATACGGGTTGACAGTCGCGGATTTCAAGTCTGAGGCGCTATACGAGTTCAACGGCTCCAAGAAGTGGTTCAAGGACGAGTTCAAGATGTGGGTGGAAAACCTGAGGGTGGATTTTTCCTATAACAGCCTCAAGGTTTACGTCAGCTCGGGTTACGGGGAAGGGACTTGTCCCTACGAAACGACCCTCACGCACGAGAAACGGCACGTTCAAATTCACCGCGAGGTTTATACCAAATACCAGAAAATCCTCAGGGACATCCTGGCGAGTGCCGCCGATATTCCCACCCCCAACCATCCCCTGGAAACCGCCTCCTGGGCCCAGGGGAAGGAAAAGATCGGGAAGATTGTTTCAGGGGTGATTGACCCGGTATTCGACCGGTTCAGGCAGGAACTGGCGGATAAGCAGGCTGAAATCGACACGCCGGAAAGTTACGCGGAGCTGAGGGGAAGCTGCGACAACTGGTAACGGGCGCCGAAGGCGCAATTTTGAATTTTAAATGTTGAATCCTAAATTTCGGCCCGAATTCAGACGGGTATCCTTGAAAATTTAAAACTTAAAATTGAGAATTTAAAATTGTCCTATCAAGTGCGCGCGAGTTCGGTTTTTTTCCTGACATAACGCCTCAGGACAGGGGCGGAATTTTTCAGGAAGATGAGGATGTCCTTCATCCCCCAAGTGCGGTTGTAACAGGCCACGGTTTGCTTTTTCAAGATGGAGTCCTTCAGGTCCTCCGCCGTGATTCCGACAAATTCGGTGTATCCCATTCCGATGAATCTCGCGTTGTGGGCGTCGCTGCAACCGATGTGGGCGACGCGGGGGCGGTTGGAAAGGGCCTTGAGGGCTTTGCGGTTCGACCAAAAGGAAAGGGCATCCCCGTGGTTGATCGTTTCCACGCCGTCGAAGGGGATATCATCCATCAACTCGATGGCCCGGGGTTCCGCCTTGGACCTGCCGGTGTAAATATGGAAGGGATGGGCTAGGATCGCGATGCCCCCCTGCTGGTGGATGAGTTCCACGGTCCGCTTGGCCGTCAAGCGGGCGGGGATGAACTTTTCCAGGAAGATCCCGATGATATGGCCGTTCACGGAGCTGACTTCCTCCCCGAGGACCACCTCCACCCCCAGGTCCGGGCGCTTGCGGGCGTATTCTTGGGCGCGGAAGGCGCCTTCCATGGTGTCGTGGTCGGTGACGGCAATGATTTGGAGGCCGGCCCTGGAGGCCGATTGGACGACCTGGCGCGGGGTGTGAAGCCCGTCGGAGAAGTCAGTGTGTAGGTGTAAGTCGGCTCTGGCCATTGGTTGAATAAAATATTAGATTTCAGGCGTTATTTATCCATCAATGGCAGGTTAAATCCCGGTAAATTAAAACCTTTTGAAAACACTTGCTTCTTATCCCATCAACAGGTGATAGAGTGGTGTCGCCGTCGGCGATCCTCCTTCGGGATGGCCCAGGCAGTCGGAGGATCCATCAACCTACCCGCAGTTCCCAAGGCCGTCCGCAAGATAGCCATGCTGGGAAGCCATCTCCCGCGCCTTTGCGGTATCGCCACCTTTACCTCCGACCTCGGCGACGCCATCCAAGGCCAATTTCCCGGGCTGGACCTCTTTGTCCTGGCCATGAACGACGGGGAGAGGCGTTACTCCTACCCCGGCCGTGTGCGTTTCGAATTGGCGGAAAGCGACCAGGCGTCCTATCGGCGGGCCGCGGATTTCCTGAACGTGAACACCGTGGATGTGCTGTGCCTCCAGCACGAATTCGGGATTTTCGGCGGGAAAGCCGGGGGCCATTTGTTGGCGCTCCTGCGGGAGCTCCGGATGCCCATCGTCACGACCCTCCACACCATCCTGACCAATCCCAACGAGCTGCAAAGGGCCGTTTTGGACGAGATCACCCGCCTTTCCGAACGGATCATCGTCATGACGGCGCACGGCGCCGCCACCCTCCAGGAGGTCCATGGGGTTCCCGCCCAAAAGATCGACCTGATCCCTCACGGCATCCCTACCGTGCCTTTTGACTGCGCGAATAAGGACCGGCTGGGAGTGGAGGGGAAGAAAGTGCTTCTTACCTTCGGGCTGCTCTCGCCGGACAAGGGGATTGAGAACGTCATCGAGGCTTTGCCGGCCATCCTGGCCAGGCACCCGGACGCGGTTTATATCGTTCTGGGCGCCACCCATCCCCACGTCAAGGCCCACAACGGGGAAATGTACCGGCTGGGGCTGGAAAACCGCGCCAAAAAGCTGGGAGTGGAATCGAACATCATTTTCCACAACCGGTTCGTCAGCCAGGAGGAACTCACCGAATTCCTTTCCGCAGCCGACATCTACGTCACCCCCTACCTTAATAAGGAACAAACCACTTCCGGCACCCTGGCCTACGCCTTGGGTTCCGGCCGCGCGGTCATCTCCACGCCCTACTGGCACGCCAGCGAGCTTCTCGCGGATGGAAGGGGAGTCCTGGTTCCCTGGAAGGACCCGGGCGCCATCGCGACAGCCGTGAACGACCTTCTTTCCGATGACGCCAAGAGGCTCGCCATGAGACGCC
The DNA here is from genome assembly GCA_963796105.1 of candidate division FCPU426 bacterium. Classification (GTDB taxonomy): domain Bacteria; phylum Oederibacteriota; class Muellerivitia; order Muellerivitales; family Muellerivitaceae; genus CAWCKJ01. The sequence goes on along the minus strand of CAWCKJ010000003.1, from coordinate 762,933 downwards.
GCGCCGCCGACCTGGGAAAGGAAATGCTCTGGAGCGCCGTGGGAAAACGCTATTTGAAAAGTTTCGACCAGGCCCGCTCCGGGCATGCGGCCAGGCTCAAGTCCGTGTTCCAGGCTAGGACGCTCGTGGAGAGGCCCGTCGATTGGCCCGAGATCAACCTGGAGCACCTCCGGCTCATGACGGACGGGACCGGATTGCTCCAGCACGCGGCATTCAGCATCCCGCGCTACGAGGACGGCTACTGCCTGGACGACAACGCCCGGGCCCTGCTCCTGATGACCCTCATTGACGACGCCCACATTACCGACGGCAAGGAAACGCGGGCGCTGGCTTTCCGGTACCTGGCTTTCGTGAACCACGCCTTCAACCCGGGGAAGGGGAGGTTCCGCAATTTCCTGCCCTACTCCCGGCAATGGGAGGAGGCGTGCGGTTCCGAGGAAAGCCACGGACGGGCCCTCTGGGCGCTGGGGAGCGTGGTGGGAAGGGCTTTTGACCCGGGGCGCCTGAGCTTAAGCAGCGGGCTCCTTCACGCGGCCCTGCCGGCGGTGGAGGGCTTTTCCAGCCCCCGCGCCTGGGCCTTCACGCTCCTGGGAATCGACGAGTACCTGCGCGCCTTCGAGGGGGACCGGGGGGTGCAATCGGTGAGGAAAACCATCGCGGAGAGGCTTTTGGGGCTTTACCAGCGCGCCCGGAAAGAGGACTGGCCCTGGTTCGAGGACAAGGTGACCTACTGCAACGCGCGGCTTTCCCAGGCCTTGATCGTCTCGGGTAGCTGGATGGAGGAAAAGGCCATGATCGAGGCCGGCCTGGAATCGCTCTCCTGGCTGGTTTCCATCCAGCGCTCGGAGGACGGCGATTTCGCGCCGGTGGGCTCGAACGGATTTTACCCGAGGGGCGGTCCCAAGGCGGCCTTCGACCAGCAGCCCGTGGAAGCCTGCGGGATGGTCTCGGCCTGCCTGGAGGCTCGCCGGGTCACGGGAGACGCCCAGTGGATGGAGAGGGCGCGCCGGGCCTTCAACTGGTTCCTGGGTGAAAACCAGTTACAGCAACCCCTCTATGACGTCACGACCGGCGGGTGCTGTGACGGGCTTCATTCAGACAGGGTGAACGAGAACCAGGGCGCCGAATCGATGCTCTCCTTCCTGCTCGCGCTATGCGAGATGCAATCCGCCGACGGCACCGGCGGGGCGAAACCCTTCGACTCTATTCGGTCGCTCAGGGCAGGCCGGCGAAGCAATGACAAGTAATGAATTTTCACACAAAGAAATGATTTAAAAGGGAGACGAAACAATGGCACCAAGCAAAGGCTACGAGATTTTGTTCAACCGGCACGCGAAAAACCCCATCTTAACGGCGGCCGACTGGCCCTATCCGGCCCACACGGTCTTCAATCCGGGCGTGACGCGCCTGAAGGACTCCACGACGCTCCTGCTTTGCAGGGTGGAGGACCGCCGCGGGCAGTCGCACTTTTGCGCGGCCCGCTCGAAAAACGGGATCGACGGCTGGGTGATCGACGAAAAACCCACCCTCCTCCCCGAACCCAAGGAACACCCTGAGGAACTCTGGGGACTCGAGGACCCGAGGATTACCTACCTGGAGGAAACGGGCAATTATCTCGTTGCCTATACCGCCTTCAGCAAAGGGGGGCCGGGGGTGGCCCTGGCGGAAACCTCGGATTTCCGGAACTTCAAGCGCTACGGATTGGTCATGCAGCCGGACGACAAGGACGCGGCCCTGTTGCCAAAGCGCGTTGACGGCAGTTACGCCCTCCTCCACCGCCCCACGACCGACTCGGGGGCCCATATATGGTTATCCTATTCGCCGGACCTGCAGAATTGGGGCAATCACAAGCTTGCCTTGGCCGCGCGGCGGGGCTCTTGGTGGGACGCGAACAAGGTCGGCCTGGCGGGGCCCTTGGTCGAGACGCCCAGGGGATGGCTGATGCTTTACCACGGGGTCCGGCAGACGGCTTCGGGATGCATTTACCGCCTGGGCGCGGCCTTGATGGCCCTGGATAAGCCGGAGCAATGCCTGCTCCGGGGCGATTCGTGGATTTTCAGCCCTGAGGCTCCTTACGAAAAGAATGGGGATGTGGGGAACGTGGTGTTTCCCTGCGGCCAGACCATTGGGGAAGACGGGGATACGATTTATCTTTATTACGGCGCGGCGGATACCAGCATCGCGCTTGCCACCGGATCAATCCAGCGGATCTTATGCTGGCTGGATGAGCATGGAAGAGATTCCGCTTGATGAAACGCGCCTTTCATTCACTGGTAACCGCTCAAATTGACAGGTTTGCCGCCGGAAAACGGGAAATAAACTAGCGGGCCTATCGTTTTAACAGTCCAAAGGGGAGTACAATCATATTGATCGGGTGTTGTTGGCCCGGTTCTGGCCCCGGCGAATGTCCTTTTTGAATCCGAACCAAGCTCCCGCCTCCATTTGGTTCAACCCACTCGGCCTTAAAACCCCTCATCTGTCCATTCACTTGAAATGGGCTTTCCGTCAAGGAGCCTTTATGCGCCTGGAAGATCTCGACTTGAAAGAACTGCTGGAACTGGACCCCTCCGGGGGAATGGTTCATTTCTCGGGCCAGAGGGCCCTGATTATCGACGCCCTGGCCCTGGGCCTGCTCCGCGGCGAGCTCATCGATACCCTGGGGGAGAGGACCGCCAGGGGAATCCTCAGCCGGTTCGGGTACATCCACGGCAGGCGGTTGGCGATGGCCATGAAATCAAAGTTCAAGTGGGAAAGCCCGGACGATTGGCGGATGGCCGGGGCCCGCGTCCTGGCCCTGCAGGGCCTTTTCATGCTTGATCCGGACAGCCCCGGCGCCTTCGGGCCCGAGGGCGGGACCTGGCGCGTTTCCTACGAGGCTGAACAGCACCTGCTCCTGAAGGGCCGCTCCGACAAGCCGGTCTGCTGGAACCTTTGCGGGATCCTCAGCGGTTACTTGAGCTTCGTCCTGGACCAGGAAATGTACGCCCTGGAGGACAGATGCATCGGGAAGGGCGACACGGCCTGCCATGTGGTGATCAAGTCCGAGGCGGAATGGGGGGGCGAGGTCGAGGGCGAGCTGGCGGTCTTCAAGAGGGCCGGGATCGACGACGCCTTGAGGGACGTCACCACGAGGCTGAAGCGCACCGAAAGCGAGTTGAACGAGAGGACGCGCAAGCTGGCGGTCATCGCCAAGAACGAGGAGGACCCCGCGGAACTCATGGCGAGAAGCCCCGGGATGCGCAAGCTGATGGAACTCGCCAAGACCATCTCCGCCATCGACTCGACGGTGCTCATCACGGGTGAGAGCGGCACGGGGAAGGAGCGCGTGGCGCGCTTCGTGCACGACCACTCGGCCCACGCGGCCGGACCCTTTATCGCGGTCAATTGCGGGGCCATCACCGAGACGCTCCTGGAAAGCGAGTTGTTCGGCCACGCCAGGGGGGCCTTCACCGGCGCCACGGCGGATAGGCCGGGGCTCTTCGAGGCGGCCAACGGCGGGACGCTTTTCCTGGACGAGGTCGGCGAGATCACGCTTCCCATGCAGGTGAAGCTCCTCAGGGCGATCCAGGAGAGGGAAGTCAGGCGCGTGGGCGAGAACAAGAACCGCTCCGTCAACGTGCGCATCGTGAGCGCCACCAACAAGGATCTCAAGGCCGAGGTGGCTGGAAAAAGGTTCCGGGAGGACCTTTATTACCGCCTGAATGTCGTGGAATTGGCCGTCCCGCCGTTACGCCTGCGCCGGGAGGACATCCTTCCACTCGCGCGCCTTCTTCTCGCGGAATCAGCGGTTTACATGAAGAGGCCCGTGGACGGCCTGACCTCCCCCGCGGCGGATCAATTGCTCGGCTACTCGTGGCCAGGCAACGTCAGGGAGCTGGCCAACGCCATGGAGCGCGCGGTCGCGGTTGCCAAAACCAACCGGGTCGATCTCGAGGATCTTCCCCCCCAAGTGCTCCAGGAAACCCCGCTTGTCTCGGGCCAGGGAACCCCCCGGTTGTTGAGGGACGTGGAGAGGGATTGCATCCTGGGCGCCCTGGAAAAAACGGTGGGAAACCGGAGGAAAGCGGCGGATTTGATGGGTGTGGGTGTGGCCACGCTTTACCGGAAGCTCAAGGCGTACAAGCTGTTGGAACCGGATAAGGCCTAGAAAGAAACAGTTTCACCACGGGTTCCGATGGAACCACAGTAAGAATTGAACGAAATGATTGGCCGTTAAAAATAAGGGAAAAGTTCCGCTAACAAGCGGATTTAAACGCCTTACTGCGCGGCGCGAAGCGCCGCTGTGGTGGAGATTTAGGCTTATTAAACATCAAGCCAGGTCGAAAAGAAGGATTTCGGAAGGCTCTTGGGCCGTGAAGGACACTCCCATTACATCCGTGAAACCCGCCCCATCCCCCGTTTTCAGGTCCAGTCCGCCCAGTCTGATTGCGCCCTTTACTACGTGAAGCCAGGCGCGCCTCCCGGGCTTCAACTCGTGAATCATGTGGTTTCCCTCGTTCAACAGGGTGGAATACATCTCGACATCCTGCTGGAGCTTGAGCGAAGCCTCCTTCCCGTCGGGGGAGGCGATGAGTTTAAGGACTCCCTTGCGCTCGGCGAGGGTAAAGTGCTTCTTCCTTCCCTCAGGCTCCATCAAGCCGGTGCCGGGGGCGAACTCTCCCCGGAAGACGCGCGCGTCATCGGTGGTGGAGGCGCCCGCCAGGTAATGCTCAGCGCCAGGCTGCGCCTTGATCCGGTGGAAACTCCCCGGCCTCAGAAGCGTGTTTTTATCCAGCGGGCCGTAATAGATCACCACGCCCTCGTGCACGTAGGTCACGATCACCGCCTCCTTGGGAGTGTGGAGCAGGAAAGCCCTGCCCGGTTTGAGGACCTCCTCGTTAAAGATCCTCAGCGCCCCGAAACCGTTTCCGATGGGATCGGCCGGGTTTTCAGGGTCGAAGGTCATCCGGGTCTTTTGGTTGTCGTTGGCGATGAAACGGCGTTCGCCGGACCTTCTAATGGTAATCATATTTTCCCCTCCGCCGCGATGGACGTGGTCAGGAATTTCCGAAGCTCTTTTTAACCGCTGAAATAAGGGTGGGAAAAGATTTCAATATGCTGTTGAATTGCAGCATCTCGAACACGTCCAAAACACTGGGTTTCATCCCCACCAGGACCAAATCCCCTTTTTGCTCCCGGATCTTCCTGATTTCGCTGATAAAGACGCCCCAGCCGGCGCTGCTGATGTAATCCACGTCCCTCAAGTCGATCATCATTTTGGTTATTTTTGCGCCCAAGGCCGACCTGAAACTTTTCTCGAATTCAGGGCCCGTGGTGGTATCGATGTACCCCTTGACGGTCAAAAGGGTGATGCTTTTGTCGGGGGGGTATTCCGAAATGTCCACCGATAGGTTTTTCATGTTTTCTCCGTTGATATGGGCAAGCAGGGCCTGGATTTTCACGGTGTCACAAGAAGCGGGATTTTTGTATCGTCCGGGAGGGATAAGCATGGTTACCTTAAGGACGCCGCGCGCACCTTCTTCTCCGCGTCGATCCAATCGCTCAACTCATCCCCTACCTGGGCGTAACGGCCGCGGTTCAACCAGCTGTAAAAAGCGGCGTCCTCGATATTTTTTTTGATTTCATCCCCGGTTTTGAGGGGGGGCAACTGGGCTGTTTTGGCCTTGGCCATGGGAAATTCCTTCACCGCGAATTGAGCTTAAGCCGGTTTCGCTGGGAACGGCTGAGGATAGGTAAAGCAAGAAGCAAGCCACGGCAGGGAAGGCCTCGAACCGCGTGATTTGGCGGTCGGGCTGACCTGGAGTCTTCCAGTGGGAATCAAAATGATAGCCCGGAAGATCATTTTGATCGGCCTCTCCGGGTATTTTAAGAATCAAAAGCTGGGATTTCCCCGTTTCCCGCCCGGTATGGAACTTGCTTTACCTGGTATCAGAAGCAAAAACCAAAGGGGTGTCAGCATGGGAATGTCGAAAGAAGCCGTGAGGGACAAGATGATGGATGGGAACGTCGTGGTATTGAATGTCCTGCCGGAAAGTGATTACGCGAAGCTCCATATCAAGGGCTCCGATAACCTTCCGATGGGGCTCAAGGACGACGATTTCGTCCAGGCGGTCGAGAAGAAGTACGGGAAGGACAAGTTCTTCATCACTTATTGCGCCGGATTGACCTGTAACGCGGGTCCCAACGCGGCCAAGGCCCTGCAGAGGAAAGGTTTCAAGGCCAATGACTTCAAGGGCGGCACCGAGGAGTGGTCGAACGCGGGTTACCCTACCGAGGGAACCGAAGCGCAAGCCCCGTTAGCGGCCCACGCGGCCGCGAACTGATGGGTTCGGGCGCCCGATCCGGCGGAATCGGGCGCCGGTGAGTTGAAAAAAATGTTGGAACCGAGAAAAGTAAGCCGGCTGTTTTAAGGTTTTGTTCATTTATCTTCAGGAGGATGAGTATGAACCGGTTAAAGATGAAAGGGTTTACGTTGATCGAGCTGATGATCGTGGTCGCGATCATCGGAATCTTGGCGGCCATCGCGATTCCGCGTTTCGCCCAGATGCTGGAAAAGGCGAGGGAAGGGTCCACGAAAGGTAATTTGGGCAGCTTAAAGTCCGCGGCCTCGATCTATTACGGGGACGCGCAGGGAATCTGGCCGACGACTTTGCAGTCGTTCAGCGGTTACTCCTTCAGCAAATACCTGGACAACATTTCTCCGGTGAAGGTGACGGGGGCGTTTGTGGTGGGCTCCACCAGCCCGGCGGGAGCCATTGTGTCGATGACGACCATGGTTTCAGTCCCAACAGCGAATGGAACTGGTTGGTTGTACGACAGTACGATGGGAAATGTTTTCGTGAACAGCACCGTGCTGGATTCCAAGCAAATCCCCTATTCGTTCTATGGGTTTGAGTGAGGTAGAAGGAAGGGGAGTCCGTCCGGGATGGGAAGCTGGTAAAACCCATCCCGCGCGGATTTTACATGCCGGACTTAACTTTGACAAAGAAAGAGGCTTAGGATGCCGCTCACCAAGGAAGCATTGCTGGAAAAAATGAAGAAAACCAATGGGGTGGTCTTGAACGTCCTTCCGGAGGCCGAGTTCCAAAAACTCCATATCCTGGGCTCGCACAGCCTTCCATTGCTCCAGGACTACGGGACTTTCGCCCAGGAAGCCGAGAGACTGTTCGGGAAGAACAGGTTATTGATCACCTATAGCAACGATTTCACCTGCGCGGCCGGGGCCAACGCCGCCAAGATCCTCCGGGACCATGATTTCAACGCCGAGAATTATCCGGGAGGGATCGCCGAATGGAATGGGGCCGGATTGCCCGTGGAAGGAACGCAGCTCGACAAGCTTTCCGCGGTAACCCGATGAACCGCCTGGTATTAATCCGGGACGCGGAAAAAAACAAAATCGAGGAGCCTTGGGGTTCCATGACCTGGATGGCCAACCAGAACCTTTCCGGAAGCTCCGTCTCCGTGGGCCGCTTGATCCTGCATCCGGGGTTTTCCGGCTCCACCCACAGCCATTCCAACGCCGATGAGGTTATTTACCTCTCCAGGGGAAGCGTCCTGGTGATATTGGGGGACTCCCAGGCGAAGCTTCAACCGGGGGACGCCTTGACCATTCCGCAGAACGTCGTCCATATGATCCAAAACAACGGGGAAGAGGAAGCCGAAATGACCCTTTCCTACTCGTCAGGCATCCGGAAGTACACGTCCGAATAAAGGGCCTTCTGTTTTAAGAAATAAGGAGTTCAGCGCGGCTTGCCCCGCCCAGTTTTACCAGATAGGAAGCTGCCATGGATTTTGGAATGACCAGTAAAATCAGCAAGAAGGCAAACCCCTGGTTTACCGAGCCGCTGGGCGTCCTGAAGGTCCCGGATTCGGCGGAGACGGAGTTAATCACGCCGGTTGAAACCTCCAGGGTTTCAATGTACCAAACAAAGCGGAAAAAGGGCCGGGGCGATAGAAGGGAAATTCCGTACCGGATCGAGGAGTTCCACCCCCGGGACGCCGCGGGGCGGAGGGAAGTCCGGGGAACCACAAGACCCAATAAGGCGGTCATGCCCCGCCGTGGCAGCCGCACGAAATTCCCGTAATGGAATATATTTAAACAAGAAAAAAGGGGGAGCCGCCATGGATGGAATAAGAGGAAAACCCATGGGAAAAAACAAGCGATGGGTCGGCAAGTGGGGAATGAAAATCAATGAACGCATGACCGGGGGCGAACCGGCCAAGGTGGACGCCAAAGAGCTATATCAAAAGCAAATAGGGGATCTGAACCGAAGGAGGAATGAGCGCGCGGGGAAAATGGCGGTCACGAAAAAAGCGAATCCGGAGATCGGCCGGCAAGTGATGAAGGATTCGGCCGCGTCGTCAAAGTGCAGGGTCTCCTTCTATTCCGTAAAGTATTTTTAATGACACCATCCAACAAGTGTTTCAAAAGAACAGAGGTGGCCATTGGGATGGATAAGGAAAAAGATGAAAACGCTGATAAACCGAGGGCTGAAATAGGGAATTTAAAGGCACAGCAAAGTGAGATCGAGGGCTTGATGGCGGATTTGAGAAAAACCCGCGAAACGGCTTGGAAAAACGCCGGAGCCGGCTTGGATCGGGTGAGGACCGCCTTGCGCGAGTCCATTCGAGCGGCCAGGACCAGTTTCAATTAACCGGCGTGGCCGGATAAATAAAAGGAGTGTCAAATGATTAATTTGCCGCAGATTCAAGATGTGGTTTTGTTCCTGGTGGTCGGCGCGTTCATGGGCTGGGGCGCGAGCCTTTTAGCCAAGGGTTCCAGCTCGGGAGCGGGGAAGGAAATTCTTTGCGGTATGACCGGCGCCCTCCTGACAGGGGTCTTGGCCCACCAATTTTACGCCTCCGTTTACGGCATCAAGATGGCGATTGAGATCTCGGCTTGGGGAGCGGTGGCTTTATTGCTGATCCTCCGGCTCTTAAAGCCCCTTCCAAAGGCTTTTTAGCGGACACTTGAGGACAATGTGGATTGCGCAATGAAAAATGAATAGTGATTGAGGATTTCTGGTCCTCGGAAATCCGCCGAAATCATGAAAACCAGCGTCTAAACGGCGTATGAATAATCGGGGATACATTTTAACCCTTTATTCGGGTAGAATTTATTGCGTTCAAAAAGGGGAAGTTATGCCGCAAAAGGGAACCGGCCATGCCTGAAGCGAATATGCTTGTTGAAAAAAGGGTTTATCCCCGTGTTTCAATCAATGTCCCCGTGAATTACCAAGTCATCGAGGATCAGAACGAAATTAAGGAAGTTTTGAGGGGCACGGGTAAAGATAAGAACAGTCACACCTTAAACGTGAGTTTGGGCGGATTGTACCTGGTAGTGGATCACATATTAGAAAAGGGCAGGATCCTCCGGCTGGGAATGTCCCTTCCCGGGATTTCCCATTTGATAACGGCTTTTGCCGAGGTGGTTTGGTCCAACGAGTCCGACGCGGGCCTCCGCTTTTTGGCCATCAAAGAGGAGGATGTGGAGATATTGAACAATTGCCTTTTGAGGACCATGTCCGAAAAATAAGTAAACCTATGATTGGTTTTGCGGATGATTGGGGATTAAGTTGAATATTTACGGGCCGGGCGCAAAAACCGGAATCCCAAAATGAAAAAGGCCTGGAATATTTTCCAGGCCTTTTTGTTTAAGCGGCTTAAAACCCTCAGCGGATGACGGCGACCTTGCCGGTCTTGCGGGACAGGCTGGTCCCGTCGTTGATTTGGATTAAGTAAACAAACACCCCGCTCGCCACCTCCTGGTTATCGAGGTTTTGCAGGTTCCAAAGCAGGCGGTTGGTCCCGGCGCCGCCAAGGGCCTGTGTCTCGTAAATCTTCTCGCCCAACAGGTCATACAACGAAAGGTGGATGGCCGCGGCTTTGGCCAGCTTGACCCTGAATTGGATCGGCTGTCCGTCCTGGGAAAGGCTCGGGGCGGGCAAGGCCGAAAGAAGGGTTCCGCCGGTTGAAGGCGTCGGCGACGGGGTAAAGCCCCGGATATTTTTCTGCTGGGCCGCGTTCGCCGGTGCCGCTGATCCGCCGATCGGCGTGTTCGTCGGTGTCGCGGTCGGGGTCGGCGTGCGTGTCGGCGTCGGGGTCCGGGTGGGCGTGGGTGTCGAGGTGTGGGTGCGCGTCGGGGTGATGGTCGGAGTACGGGTCACCGTCGGCGTATTGGTCCTCGTCCTGGTCGGGGTGATGGTGGGGGTGTTGGTCCTCGTGGGCGTATTCGTCGGGGTGCGGGTCACCGTCGGCGTATTGGTCCACGTCCTGGTCGGGGTAATGGTGGGCGTGTTGGTCCTCGTCCTGGTCAGGGTGATGGTGGGAGTGTTGGTCCTCGTGGGCGTATTCGTCGGGGTGCGGGTCACCGTCGGCGTATTGGTCCTCGTCCTGGTCGGGGTGATGGTCGGGGTGTTGGTCCAAGTCCGGGTCAGGGTGATGGTGGGGGTGTTCGTGGGCGTTCTTGTCGGCGTGGGCGTCCTGGTCGAAGTCGGCGTATTTGTCGGTGTTCGGGTGGAAGTCGGCGTCGAGGTACCAGTGGCGGTCAAAGTCGGGGTATTGGTGATGGTGTTGGTCGCCAGGTTCGTCGGCACCGCGGTGGGTGTCGGTCCGCATGGCAGGAATTCACCCACCAAGGTTGTCGTGTTTACGTAAACCGTCCCGGTGGAGCCTACAGCCGCGCCATAAGGATTTCCAAGATGCCCATTTTGCCCTCCGGCGGCGATCTGGCAAATGAGGTTGCCGATGGGATCGTATTTTGAGACATTGCCGCTATTGAAGCTGGCAACGTAGATATAATCGGCGCCATCGGATGACAAATTATACCCGGTGGCCGGCCATTGCGTGATGGAAACCCCGCCGGAAGTATATTTGATGACATTATTGCCATTGGCGACATAGACATAATCAGTGGGGCTGACACAGGCCCCGTGGGCATTGCTCGAGTACCATTGGGTGATGGTCAAGGAGGCGTTGTAGTTGAATTCCTGCACACGCCCGGTTCCGCCCTCATCCACGGCGTAAACATTGCCGTTGTTCGGGTCCACCGCAACGCCAAACAGGCCGGCGAATTGGCCTAGGGCGATCCCATTGACGCCCCAGGATGTGCTGTAACCTCCTGATGAGTTGAAGACCTCGACACGGTTGTTGCCCTGGTCTGCCACGTAAATGGAAGTCCCTGCCGCGTTGACGGCGATACCGTAGGGGCTGTTCAATAACCCGGGGGTAGATCCTGTCCCGCCCCATGCCGGGGGAATGAAATTTCCGGATGTGTCAAACTTGTAAATATAATTGTTGCTTGTGTCAGTCATGTACAGGCAGGGGCCGCCGTTGCAGTTATTGCTGTTATCTACGGCAATGTCGTACAAGGAGCCGAAACTGTAGCCCGCGCCGCTGGGTCCCCAAGAGATCGAATCGGAAAAACAGCAGGCCGTGGGGGTCGAAGTAAGCGTAAAAGTCCCGGTCGCGGTCGGGGTGGGGGTAATGGTGGGCGAGAGGGTCGCCGTATAGGTCTGGGTCTGCGTTGGTGTAAGTGTGGGCGTGACGGTCGAGGTGGCGGTGGGGCTGCTCGTGGGGGTGTAGGATGAGACGACGCAGGCCATTGAGACCAGGTCATTGATCAAGTTGGCCTTGAAACTGCCCAGGCCCGTGGCCAGGTCATAACCTTTGACGGCCGCGAATTGGTTGAAATTGCCGGAGGCGTAAACGGGGTCGTTGTTGGTCCCCACGGTGATGTCGTTGAAATCAGCCGCGTACTGGACTGGATTGGAAGCGATGGAGTAAAGCGACGGGTTCGGAAAACCGATCGGGTTGCAGGGGGTGTTCCCGGCCTGCTGGTTGGCGAGGGACCAAAAGCCGGCCCAAAGGGGAGCGGAAGCGCTGGTCCCGTCCATGACGTATTGCGGGACGCCGTTGTCGGAGTAAATGAAAAGGTAATCCGCGATCAAGGCCACGTCCGGCATGTTCCGGTGGGAGGGGTCGCCGTTGTTCTGGGCGTTGATGAAACCCACCTGCCAATATGGGATGAGGACCTGGTCGCAGATTCCCCCGCCGCCAGCGGCAGGGCCCCCGACGCCGTTTAGCTCGATGGGGTCGTTCCAAACGATCTCGTTGTTGTAGGTGCCGAGGCCGTTGCCGGCTCCGCTCGTGGAAAGCTCAGTGCCCCCGACGAAGGTCATGAAGGAAACCGCCCCTTGGTCGTAGGGCGGGGGAATGTATGGGGAGTAAAAGACATCCGGGTAGACGTAGGCGCCCTCATCCCCGGCGGCCATGAAAAATGCCACTCCTTCCGAGGCCAACTGCATCATCAGGCTGTCCGTGGCGGCGTCCCCGAAGTCGTACCAGGAGCAGCTCACCTGGTTGGGCACGGTTTCGCCCTGGGTCGGGTAGGCCATCTCGCTCAGGATGTCGTCGCAGACGGTATCGTAAGCGTAAAGGCCGTTGTTATAGCCCTCGTAAACCACGACCTGGGCCCCCGGCGCCATGGCCATCGCCATGTCGATATCCAGGGCCACCTCGCCGTTGCCCGCCCCGGGCGCACCCTGGTCCTGGGCCACCGCGCCCGGCTCGGCCGAAATCAGGACCGGATTGGGAATCGTAAAGGCGGAAAGGAAAGAGGATTGGTAGGAGGCCACGTCACCCGTGTAATACCCCTCCGGCTCGAACAGCCCGATGGTTTGTCCCTGGCCGTTGGAAGTTGGGGGGAAGGAAGAGCCGAGGTAGGCGTTGCGGAAGTCGGTCCCGACGTAGGAGGGGCCGTAAGGAGGCACCCCCGAATTGGGGCCCGTTCCGTAATTGGATTTCTTGGCGCCTGCGGCCGGGGCGGGGGATCCTTGCTTGGATTTCCCCAACTTGTTTCCCAAGTGGTTCATCGGCAGTTTGAAGTTGTCCAGGCCCGACACGTGCGAGAGGGGAACGTCGAGATCGGCGGAGGGTTCCGCGTCAGGGGAATAAAACAAACTTCCGTCCTGCCTTTTGTAATTGTGGAGCCTCACGTTGAAGGCGCGTGAAATGTCCAAGGCTGTCCCGCTCACGTCCACCAGCATCCGGTTGGTGTAGGTCTTAGTCACGGTCAAGTGGTGGGCCTTCGCGAAATCAACGACTTTGTTGTAATCCTCTTCGGTGGGGCCGAACTGGGCCGTGAATTGGTCCGGGGTCAAATAATGGCGGTATTTCGGGCTTTTGCGGTCATAAATTTCCCTCAGGAGGTCTTGGAGATTGCCTGCGTTGCGCAAGGGGAGGCCGATGGCGAGATTCAATGTTTGGGTATCGGGAAGGTCCGACACCAGGTTTTCGGCCTTAGCCCGCGCGGGAACATGACCCGGGAGCGTTTGGCTTCCCGCCGCGTGGACGGAGGCGAGGGGGAACAGGAGCAAAGCCAAGAGCGGCAGGAAAAACATTTTCAAGTTTTTGGGATTCTTACCCGTCCTGTAAAAAAACGGGAAAGCCTGGGCGGCGGATTTCGGGCAGTTCGGGATTTCCAACGGATTCAAACCGGAAAAAATATTTTTCAAACGCACAAGCGCCTCCCCTGAATTTTATAAAATGCGTCCCGCGCGAAAAAAACAACTTGAGTCGTGCAACCGTATACACGATCCCCGCGGGAAAACAAATAGTAAGAAGATAAAATTTATGTAAAAAAATCGAGAAACGATTTTAGGCGGAGGCAAAAAAATTTCAGGGTTTCTTTCCATTAAATGTAGTTTGGAACGAGGATTTGAAAGGCGGGAGGCGCGCCTGGTTGTCTCATGCGCGGAAAAATTGCACAATAATTGGGACCGATTAATACCTATCTTGGCGGTGTTTCGCGGATCGGACACAATGGCGGCAATTGAACAACAATTTAAAATGAATAATGAACAATGAAGAATGAATAATCGATGAAGATGCCTGGAGTTTAGAAATCCCGCGAAAACTCAAAACAGTCCTTCATTTAGAACCTATAAACGGCCGCAAGGTAAAGGGAAACACCATTTGAGGGGGCCCGGCCAGCCCCGATTTATCAGGTATATGATATTATTTACCCAATAACAATAAACCGAGGTTTCCAATGAAAAATATATTCGTCCTGTCATTCTTATTGATTTTATGCTCAGCCCCTTGGGCTTGTGACCGTCATATACCCGTCATTCCAACCCCGATAGCTACCCCGACACCCACCCCGACGGTCGCCGTAACCCCCAATTGCACCTTTACTTTAATCAATTTGAACACCTATTTAACCCCAACCGCTACTCCGAATTCCTCAACCGGATGGACTACCAGTCCTCCCGCGGGAACTCCCGTCACCTTTACCGGCCAGACCCGGGTTCTGCGCACCCTGTCCGATTGGCAATCTTATTACGGCACCCAGACGCCTCCGGTTGATTTCAGCCAGCAAATGCTTCTCCAGGCTTACCTTTTGATCGGATGTATTACTCCCCAACAAATCAACAGCGCGTGTGAAAGTGCGACTCAAGTAACCGTAAATATCCTTCAGGGTGGTACTTCGGGTTGTCTCGTAACGGGATATTCCTGGGCGACGGCGGCTGTACCACAATCCAACCTTCCTATTGTCTGGCAGGTGTACAGTAATCCTTAGTAAACTGCATTTTAATAGTGCGCTTGGTCCTAAATACTTTCAGAACCTTTTCCCATAGATTTACCGAAATAAAAACAATCGAATTCGAATTTTCAGGTCAATGTTCCCGAAAGTTTCTATAACCAGTAGGATTTGCTTGTCCGTGGCGGGGAGCTCTCCGCTCCGCAGCGCAGGCCAGGGGTCGTGAAAAAACCAAATATCCCCGAAACCGTGGTAAATTTAAATGCCGCTTTACCTCCATCTATTCCGCGCAAGGATATTTGAATGCCGCAAGACGTGGTTCCCTTTTTTTTAATCTCCGTCCCAAAACGTTTCCAAATGGTTTTGCGGTTCCTGCTGTCCTTGCTCCTTGCCCATCCTACGGGCGTTTTTGCTTTATCCATGTGTGGAACCAAGGCCGTCAATAAGGCTTCTCCTCAAAAAGCTGCCCATTCAAAACCCGATGTCCAAGCTCAAAAGAAAATTGCGCGGGCCTACGGGCGCCTGCCGATGAGCTTCGAGAAAAACGAGGGCCAAACCGACCCATCGGTTAGGTTTATGACCCGGGGAAAGGGCTACAGCCTTTTCCTGACCCCCACTCAGGCTGTTTGGTGCTTTCAAAAACCGCTCAGGCGCTCAAAATTGAAAGTCCCGAGAAAAACCATTCTTGCCAAACCCGAGTATCTTTGGATGAAATTGAAGGGAGCCAATCCCCGTTGCGAGGCCGAGGGACTGGAGAAACTGCCTGGCAAAAGCAATTATTTGATTGGTAAAAATACCTCCCATTGGCGCATGAACTTGTGCCAATACGCGCGGGTAAGATTCAAGGAAATATATCCCCACATCGACCTAATCTATTACGGAGCCAACGGAAAATTGGAATATGACTTCGTGGTGAAGCCTGGTGGAAATCCAAAGGATATCCGGTTGAAATTCGCGGGTGCGGAAAACCTTCGGAAAATGGTTAGCGGTAACTTAGGGATGAGAGTGGGAAAGATGTCATTGGAATTAAGCCTGCCGGCCTTGTACCAGGAAAATTGGTCCGGGAAGGAGGATATCGGCGGAAGATTCGTTCAAAACGGAAATGGGGAAGTGGGGTTCGAGGTGAAAGGATACGACTCCACCAGGTCCTTGGTGATTGACCCGACATTGGTTTATTCCACCTATGTGGGCGCGGACGTCGCCAACTACGACAACGAGTTTAGCGCCTTGGCGGTGGATACAGCCGGAAATGCTTACCTGTTGGAACCCTACGAAGGGGGATTTATAACGACTCCTGGCGCTTTTCAACCGGCCGCAAATGGGCCTCAAAATGTCTTGATCTTCAAACTAAATCCAACCGGGACTGCCCTAGTCTATGCCACCTATTTGGGCGGGAGCAATTATGACGATCCTAACGCCATCGCGGTGGATGCTTCAGGCAATGCGTATATTACAGGCCTGACCGGATCCAGCGATTTTCCGACCTCCGCGGGCGCTTTTCAATCCACGTCGGGCACCACGAATGGAAACGCTTTTGCCGCGAAATTAAATTCATCAGGGACGGACTTAGTGTATAGCACCTACCTGGGAGGAAGCATCTATGATGAGGGGTTCGGCATCGGGGTGGATAGTTCTGAAAATGCGTACATAATAGGAACGACCAGCTCTAATGATTTTCCCGTAACCCCAGGCGCATTTCAAACTACGCCGGGCTCCATCAATGGAAATGCTTTTGTCACAAAATTAAATCCGACAGGAACGGCCTTGGTCTATAGCACCTTCTTGGGAGGATCGGGAAATTCCGTTGCTATTGGCGATGTGGGATACGCTATCGCGGTGGATTCTTTTGGCAACGCTTATTTAACGGGTCAGTCCACCTCGACTGATTTCCCGGTGACCCCTGGCGTTTATCAAACCACGCTGGGCTCCGCGAAAGGAAATGTTTTTGTCACAAAATTAAATCCAACAGGAACGGCCTTGGTTTATAGCACCTTCTTGGGAGGATCGGGAAATTCCACGGATTTAGGGGATGTGGGATACGCTATCGCGGCGGATTCTTTTGGCAACGCTTATTTAACGGGTCAGGCCAATTCGGCTAATTTTCCAGTGACTCCAGGCGTTTATCAATCTAAGCCAGCCTCAGGGTATGGTAACGCTTTTGTCGCGAAATTAAACCCGGCTGGAAAAGCACTAATATATTCCACTTACCTCGGAGGAAATGGCGCCGGCATCATGTATTTAGGGGACGAGGGACTCGGCATAGCGGTGGATGGTTTAGGAAATGCTTACGTGTCGGGGTCGACCGCTTCTTCTAATTTCCCAACCACTCCTGGAGCTTATCAAGCCTCCTGGGGCGGCTCTTTGCGTTCCAACTTTTGGTCCCTATTCAATACATCCGGGAATTTAATCTATTCCACTTATTGGGGTGGTACGGCATCCGGTGATATCGAGGATGATGGAGCGCAGATCGCGTTAGATGGTTCGGGAGCCGTTTACGTGGGAGGGGGAACCTATGATTCTGACTTTACAATAACGGCCGGAGTTTATAAAACTACCCTTGGTCCCGCGCCGGAATATATGTACGTATCGAAATTTGTTTTTCCGACAGCAACCCCCACCCCTTCCATGACACCCACCATTACGCCGTCTCCAACGCCCATTTGTCAAATTCGCATTTGGCCCGATCCTTTTAATCCTCAATATGCCAAGAACGGCACTTTAAAGGTCGGTTGTATGCCGCAAGGCTCAAGGGTTTCTTTTTACACGGTTTCTGGGGAACTGGTAAGGATTCTTCATGAAAACGGTGGAATAACCCAATGGGATGGTCGCAACCTATTTGGTGCCCGGACATCCTCGGGTGTTTATTATTATGTGATCCAGCAAGGGACACAGGTCTTGGGAATGGGGAAGTTCCTGGTGACTAACAATCGTTGAGGTGAAAAGAAACAATGGGGTCTGGCCATCATTCGTCACTTTAGGCTATTGAGCCATTTTCCAATCAACGCCCACCTTTGGACTTCCCGCATGCCAATTGCATTCCAGTTGGTCGGGTAATTCGCCCGACACCACAAATGGTTTATGGAAAGCTATTCGTAAGGCCATTTGCAAGCCATTACCAACCGTCACCAATCAACTTGTACCAACTGCTTATGGCAGTTGGTACAACCAAATCTTGCCGTTCGCCGTGTGGGCTCACGGCAGGTGTGGTTGATTGGTGGGTAAATCCACTTCCGTTCTTTCAACAAACGTAATTCAGGCCCTTTTTTTCTCCCCCTTTTAAAATTACCCATATTGGCCCTCTACCCGTATGGGTTGAGTCTCCAATTTGCAGATCCGGTGGCCCTTTCCGCAGATGACTGTAATCCTGCCCGCAGAAGCCACGAGTTCTAGGAGCAGGTTCCGAGAGTTCTAGGAGCAGATTCTCGGGGTCCTAAGAGCAGGTTTCTGGAGTCCTAGGAGCAGGTTCTGGGAGTCCTAAGAGCAGATGCCGGTGTCCTAGGAGCAGATTCTCGGTGTCCTAAGAGCAGGTTTCTGGAGTCCTAGGAGCAGGTGCCGGTGTCCTAGGAGCAGATTCTCGGTGTCCTAGGAACAGGTTCCCGGAGTCCTAGGAGCAGATTCTCGGGGTCCTAAGAGCAGGTTTCCGGAGTCCTAGGAGCAGAATCCGAGAGTTCTAGGAGCAGGTTCAGGAAGTCCTAGGAGTAGGTTCCGAGAGTCCTAGGAGCAGGATCTGGGAGTCCTAGGAGCAGAATCCGGGAGTCCTGCCCGCATGTTCTGGTGGTCCTGCCCGCAGGTGTCGGGGCTCCTGCCCGCAGGTGGCGGTAGACCTGCCCGCAGGTTTTGGGGTCCTGCCCGCAGGTGGCGGGGGTCGCCTACCGGCATGGCGGGTTGCCTAAGAACATCCGCCGGAACCCGAGAACTGGCCCTCCCTACGCATTAAGCTTCGGGATACAGGCCTGGAACCCCGGAACTGGCCTGGAACCTTGTAATCCCGGAAACCTGGAACTCTGGAACTCCTGGAACTGGCCTGGAACCTTGTGATCCGGAAAACCTGGAACTCTGGAACTTCTGGAACTGGCCTGGAACCTTGGTACCTGGGAAACCTGGAACTCTGGAACTTCTGGAACTGGCCTGGAACCTCGTAATCCGGGAACCCTGGAACTCTGGAACTCCTGGAACCGGCCTGGAACCTTGTAATCCGGGAAACCTGGAACTCTGGAACTCCTGGAACTGGCCTGGAACCTTGTAATTCGGGAAACTTGGAACTCTGGAACTTCTGGAACTGGCCTGGAACCTTGTGATCCGGAAAACCTGGAACTCTGGAACTCCTGGAACCGGCCTGGAACCTTGTAATCCGGAAAACCTGGAACTCTGGAACTCCTGGAACCGGCCTGGAACCTTGTAATCCGGGAAACCTGGAACTCTGGAACTCCTGGAACCAGCCTGGAACCCGGGAACTGGCCGGGAACCTGGGAACTTCCCGACCCACACTTCAACTGCAATTCTTAATTTTGAATGTTAAATGTTGAATTATTGAGAATTTCCGAAATCCGGAAATCCAGCCGGAACTTAGAATTCAAAACTTAAAATTTAAAATTTCTTTTGTTATTCCTAAGTAGTCCTGTCCGCAGATGCCGGATACCCAGTTTCAAAAGGATGAAAAAAGGCGCGATTATCACGGTTTAGGCTCATGTTTATAAAATATTTCATGAATAAATTGGGATATAATTGGAATTAGTCGTCTGGGGATATGAAGGTGATGCTATGAGTTCAAACAGAAATATATTTTACCTACTGCTTTTTACCTGGCTGGGGACTCTCCAAGCCCTGGCACAAAACACCTCTACGCCCACACTCACGCGAACCATCACCTTTACGCCTACCCCGACCTTCTCCAACCCGCCCTGTAATTGGTCCGTCACAGGATTCGCCTATTTGAACCCTGGGACATACAACCTCTGCAGTCTCCATATTTATTCCGGAGGCACGCTCTATATTATCGGCGCCGTGACATTAACCTTATCCGGTGATGTCACGATTGATTCCGGGGGTTCCATTATTGGGACTGGCCTAGGTTACGTAGGCTGCGCGCAACCCGACCCATATGGTTTGGGGGAAGGGCCGGGTAAGGGGTGGTATGGAACGCCAAATGAAAATGCCGATGCAGCCGGCGGCGGCGGCGGGGGTCATGCCGGCCCAGGGGGAGGAAGCACCTATGAATATAATCCCCCCGCGGGCGGCCTTTATTATCCCAGCTGTTGCGGCGGGATTGGTTATGACGATTCCGCGAACCCTACCCAACCCGGGAGTGGCGGCGCCTGCGGGCAAGACCTGCGTCAACCTAACCAGGTTGGTTTTATCTCGATACCTGGCGGTAACGGAGGCGCGGCGCTTGTCCTGCAGGCCTTGAACGGCACCGTTTACTTTAACGGGTTGATGGATTTCAGCGGAACGGATGGCGCGTCACCCTCGACTTTAAGCTATTCCGATAACGGGGATAACTTGACGGGCGCTGGCGGAGGCGCTGGTGGTGCGGTCAATATCCAGGCGAATAACCTCACTGGCACCGGAACCGTCAAGGCCAATGGCGGACAAGGTGGAAACGCTGGAAGGAATGATGACTTCGATTGCCCCGCTGGAGGGGGAGGC
Source organism: candidate division FCPU426 bacterium (assembly GCA_963796105.1). GTDB lineage: Bacteria > Oederibacteriota > Muellerivitia > Muellerivitales > Muellerivitaceae > CAWCKJ01. Next base: position 742,745 of record CAWCKJ010000003.1, on the reverse strand, counting down.
AGCGGCGGTTTAGTGGCTTTTTGCGTTTTGGGAAGCAACACCTTTACAGGTTCAGTCTCGGTCCAGGGCGGCGCCGGCGGCCTGCAAAATGATGGAATTATCCAGAATGGGAGCACTGGAATTTACACCCAATCCAATCTTTGCAATCCCAGCGCCACACATGTCACTTTTACCCCGACCAAAACCTATACCCAGGCGCCATGTCCCTATTGCACGTACACGCCCACTTACACCTACACCTATACGTATGGGGGGTCGAACGATCTAGCGACTTTCCAAGACCCATTCATGGCGAGCAAAGGGCAGAAGGTTGTTTATACCTACAACAACACGCACGGCCTCATCTCCATCAAAGACCCGACCGGGCACGTCCAGGTACGGACGGATTATGACAGTCAGGGCCGCAAAATAGATTCCGTGGACGCTTTCGGGAACGTCATCCACTACTCTTACAACCTAGCCGCGAACAGTGAGGCGGTGACTGACCGGACGGGCCAGCCGATCCAATACCAGTACGACAACAGGGGAAATATCCTTCAACAAACCGACGCCTTGGGGAACGTGACGAAGTACACCTATGACCAGTACGACAACCGGACGAGTGAGCTTTTACCGGGCAACCAGTCGGCCAGCACCTTCATTTACCATGACATTGACCCGGCCACGGGCCTGCTTCGCAATCCTCGGTTGCTGACCCAAGAGACTATCCCCAATCCCAACGGTTCCACCCAAAACCTGACCACCAGCTATGTCTATGACGCCCAGGGCCATGTGCTGACCCTGACCGCCCCCAGGGGTATCCAGATCACCAATACCTATGATTCCAAGGGCAATTTGTCCATGAGCCAGGTCACGGGATTCTCACCCAACAGTTACAGCTACGACGCCAATGGCAACCAAACACTGGTAACCGACCCGGCGGGAATCATGACCCAAAGCACTTACGACAGTGCGGGCAATATGCTCACCCAGACCACGGCGGCGGGGTCGAGTGCGGCTTTGGTGACAACATATACCTACGACTCCAACGGGAACCGGCTGACCGAGGCGAAGACTTCCGGCGCGGGGATGGAGACCACCGTTTATCAATACGACCTTTCCAACCGCTTGGTAGAAACCATCTATCCCGACGGAACGAACAGCCAGACGACCTATGACAGTTCAGGGCACATGATTGGAACCCAGGACCAGAACAGCCGCCAGACGAGCACTTTCTACAACGCCAGGGGTGAGGCGGCCACCATCCAGTACAATTTCGACAACACGAGTCAAATCACTGGTTACGACGCGGATGGGCGGCCTGTCACTGGCCAGTCACTTTGACCCCCCTGGCCGCCTACTTTGCCCCCCCTCTTTTGGGCACTTCGAGGGGTGCCTGTTTCGGGGACTTCGACCCCTGCCTTGCGGGGCCTTTTTTTTAGATTAATTTAGACCCATCAAACTCCTTTCACAAGATGCGTTTTGCTTCCCCAACATTGGATGATACGAAGTCCCGCGCAAATCCCGTAACCAATAGGCGCAAGATTGCACGAATAAGACAGCATCGAACGATGGGTTTCTCATAGTTTTGCCTCTTTTTCCCTGCTGTGTTCTTTTTTCATTTCTTCGCGCATGGAACGGGTCCGAAAGGAAGGGCCCTGAATGACGACGGCAGTGGCATGGTGGACCAGGCGGTCCATGGCAGCCGAGGCTAGGAGGGCGTCGCCGAAAAGCTCCGGCCACTCCCGCAGACTGCGGTTGGTGGTAAAAATCAAGGAGCCCTTTTCATAACGCTCACAGATGATGTCGTAAAAATCCTCGGCGACCTTGGTGTCGAAGGGCTTGAGACCCCAGTCGTCCAGGATCAAGAGGTCGGGTTTCAGGAAGGATGCGAATCGGTTTTCCCAGGTACCGTCCCCGCGCGAGGCCGCTAATCGTTGGGCCGCATGCGAGGTCTTGATAAAGAGTACCTCATAACCCTTGCGGCAGACTTCATGGGCCAAAGCGCAGGCCAAATGGGTTTTGCCCACACCTGAGGGACCGATGAAAAATAGGTTCTCTTTTCGCTCCACGAAAGAACAAGTACCCAAATCCAGGATTTGTTGCCGGTTGATGGCCGGGTTGAAAGCGAAATCGAACCCCGTTAGAGTCATATGGGTTGAGAAGCCCGCCTTTTTCAGCCTTCTTTGGAGTTGGCCCACTTGGCGGCGCTCCAGCTCATCCAACAGCAACTGGCCCAGGAAATCCATATAACCGATCTGGGATTCAATGGCCTGCTGGTTTCGGATTTCCAGCGTCTCCAACATACCTGCGAGTTTTAACCTTCTCAGGTGCGGCTCCAACTGATGTTTATTTTCCATATATGTTTCCTCCTCAATTTTTATCCAGAGCCAAGGCACGGAGGAAATCCTCCGCGGGCCGGGCGAAATCGAAAGACGACTGGGGTTTGAGTGAAGGATCCGACGGCGGGTCCAACGGGTTTTGATCGAGGTTCTTTTGAAGGATGTTTTTGATGGATTGGTACGTGTAGTTTCCGAAATGGAGGGCCCTTAGACAGGCTGCCTCCAGACGGGAAGGCAGGTACTTTTCCCTCAAGCGCAGAATGCCCTGGGCTTTGCGCAGGTGGTCCAGGGGGTGGGAGTGTTCCAGCAGGAGTTGGATTAATTGATGGGTATTAGGTCCAATGGCCTGGGCCTGTTTGAGGCACCATTGTGGGGTTCGTTCCAAGAAGACCGCTTTTTCAGGGGGATAGTGGCCCGGGTTGGTGCGCCAGGTTCCCTTGCGTGTGGCCTTGGCGTGGGAAGCCACGCATTCGTGTTTGAGAAATATATCAACGGTGGTGTCGGTTAATTGGGCCAGTAGTTTTTGGCCCCGAAGACGGTAGGGAGCCGAGTAATAGGAACCTTCCACGACTACGTGGCAATCGGGGTGCAGAGTGGCTTCTTTGAAGAAAGTTGGATGGTAAGCCGCGGTAGGCAGGGGCAAAAGGGCCTTCTGTTCCACGCTCTGGAAGACGGCCAAGGGTTGAAGCCGGGTGGTGCCATGATCCCGTAAACCTGCCTTGTTCATCACCCAATCGCGGAGTTGATGGTTGGCATCGGTGCGGCCCTGGAAGGAACGACCCTTGAAGAAGGAATTACGGACATAGGGCACGCCGCGTTCAACTTTACCCTTGTGGCGTGGAGTGGCGACGCGGCAAGGGGAGATGATGAAGCCGTAATGGTTGGCGCATTCCACGTAGGTACGGTTGGCCAAGGGATCATAGAGGGCCGCCTTGACGATGGCGCTTTTCAGGTTATCGATTACGATTTTTTTAGGGACTGAATTGAAGAACTCGAAAGCCCGGCGGTGGCAGGCGATCCAGGTTCTCACGTCCTGTGCGAATACAATCTCGGCGTACATATGCCGGGAATGGGAAAGGGTCATCACGAAAACCCAGGCCTTGGCTTGCTTGCCACGCGTCTCGTCCCACAAGCGGCCCAAAAGCCCGAAATCCACTTGGGCCTCCTCGCCGGGCGCAACCTCCAGCCTCACGTAGGCGGGTTTCTCATTGCGAAAAGGCTCCGTATACCTCTTCAGGGTCGAGTAACTCCCCTTCCACCCGTGCCGCTCTTGAAGCATCTCCTGGATGCGAATCAAGGTGAAATCTTCCTTCAACCATTCTTGGATGATTCCCTTGAGGGCCTCCAAGGCATGAGCGGGAACGGGCGTGGATTTTTCGCCGTCTTCCCAAGCCTTCGCCAAATCCTTTTCCAGGGAAAGTTCCCCTTGGAGAAAGCCATGTTCTTTCGCCCAACGCACGTATTGCTTGACCGTGTGCTTATTGCATCCCAGGGCCCGGGCAGTGGGTTTGAACCCGCCCAAGGCCTGGTAAGTCCTCAAAATCTCACGAATAGTCGTCATGTCGCTCTGCCTCCCTTGTCGGGTCATGCCGTTCTCCTCACATGAAGTGAAAAAAGAAAGGAATGACGGTTAGAGAGGCCCTTGGCAAGGGGGTCAAAGTCGGTGGCCAGACAGGGGGTCAAAGTGACTGGCCAGAGGTGGGGTCAAAGTGCTTGGCCAGCTAGGGGGTTAAAGCTCGTGGCCAATGACACGGCCCGCGACAGTGACCGACCGGGGAGGCCGCACCACCATCACCACCTACAATGCGGCGGGTTTTGTCACGGCGGTCAGCTACCAGGATGGAAGCCGGGTGACGACCCAACCGGACGCGCAGGGGCGACCGTCGGCGGTGACGGATGAAAACGGAAAGGTAACCGTGACCCGGTATGACGACGCGGGGAGGAAAATCTCGGTCATCACGGGTTATGGCACCTCCAACCAGCAGGAGACGGATTACACCTACGACGAGAATGGAAACGAGAAGACGGTGAGCGTGGATGGGCGTTTCCAGATCACCAACGAAACTTACGACAACATGAACCGCCCGACGCGGGTGGATTACCCGGATGGAACCTACGAGACCACGGAGTACGACAACGACGGGAGAACCACGGCCACGGTGGATCAGGCCAGCAAGCGCACGGAGTTCACGTTGGACGGACAGGGCAGGCTCACGGAGACGAGGCAGATTTCGAGCCTGGGCACCTTCAGGACGGATGGAACTTTCGATGCGGTGGGGAACAAGCTGACGCAGGTGGACGCGAACACCCACTCAACCTCGTACACCTGGAACATCATGAACCGCCGCACGACGCGGCATTTACCAGATGGCCGCACGGAAAATTACACCAACTATGACGGCGTGGGCAATTTGCTCAACAAGACCGACTTCGCGGGGAACGCCTTCACATACGGGTACGATACCAGCGACCACTTGACGGGGGTTTCCGCTTCGGGAGTGGCGCTTGGTTACACCTACGACAACGCCCAGATGCGGGTGGTGATGAACGACGCTTCCGGGGCCACGACCTTCAACCACGACGAGAGGGACCACATGACAGGCCAGTTCGGCCCTTATGGGTGGGGTTCCTTGACCTATACCAATTATGGAAACGGCCAGGTGAATACGGTTTCTTCCTCGAACACGAACGGCAACAACTTGACGTATCAGCTTGATGCTTTGAACCGACCGGCCACCATCCTGGACGGGGCAAAGACGGCCCTCGTGAGCTATGACAGCGTAGGCAATTTGGTGAGCCAGGTTCTGCCCGATGCCGTGACCCTGACCTACGGGGTGGACGCCTTGAACCGGGTGACTGCGGTGACGGTGACAAGCGGGGCGGGTGTCGTGGGCAGTTATACCTACACCCTGGGACTGGCCGGGAACCGTATCGGGGTGCAGGAAGCCAGCGGCAGGGCGGTAACCTGGACGCCGGATGACTTGTACCGGCTCACGAGCGAGCAGATCGTTACAGACCCGGCGGGCAACACGGGCATGGTGGGTTATTCCTACGATCCGGTGGGCAACAGGCAACAGCGCATTTCCAGCGTGGTGGCGATCCCCACGCAGACTTTCAACGGGGCCTATGACGCGGCGGATCAGTTGAAGCCGACATTTAACTTTGACCAGAACGGAAACCAGACCAGCGACGGAAGGGGCTTTACCTACACCTACAACACCTTGAACCAGTTGACTCACGTGACGGGAACGGGCGTGGATGTTTCCTATCTTTATGATGGCGACGGATTACGGGTACAGAAGACCAACAACCTGACCGGGGTGACCACTAATTACTTGTGGGACAGGCACAACTTGACGGCCAACCCGCAGGTGTCGGAGGAACTCGTCAACGGCCAGGTGGTGAGGCGCTACGTGTACGGCCTCAAGGGGCCGCTGTACCAAGTGCAGAATACGGGCGTGAGTTGGGTGGCGAATTACTTTGTCGCCGACGCCACCGGCAATATCCGTCTGGTGCTTGACGACGGTGGGAACGTGACGGACGCCCTGGATTATGACGCGTTTGGGAACGTCTTGAGGCGGGCGGGCACGACCAGCCTTGGGCCGGGATTCCAAGGGGAATACACAGAACCGGAAACGGGTTTCGTTTATCTCAGGGCCAGGTGGTACAACCCCAACGAGGGCCGGTTTATGGGCATGGACAGCTACGAGGGCGATCCGCAAGACCCGCTGACCCTCAACAAGTACGCCGGTTTCGCCAACGATCCGACCGACAAGACCGACCCCACAGGAAACGACTTTGGCGACGAAAGCATTGAGCTGACGGCACCGAGGGAAGGGGAGATGCTAAAGGGCGATCTTTTCGCAGGTGGAAGATGGCCGGTGGATATGTTGTTTACCAGTGGGGCGGCGCAGGATTGGATCAAGAACTGGGAAGGTTGTGTTATTAGAAATGGGATGTTTTGTCTTTACAACGAATACGGGGGTCAGCTCAACACACCACTTGCCGACAAGAAAGGGAATGCGAACAATGGCTATGGGCACAAAATTCATCCTAAGACAATTAACAAAGACGATGCGGGTAAACCATATGACCTTTGGACTAGGGACCAGGCAGAAGGTCAGTTTATTTACGATGTCAGTCTAAGAGAGCGTGAGTTGCGGGGCCTAATATCAGTTCCCCTGAAGCAACAGGAATTTGATGGGCTGGTGGATTTGGTTTACAACGCTGGGGGCGATACACTTCGATATTCAATGTTGCGTTGTGAGGTAAATAGTTCGGACTATGCCGCCGCACCAAAGTATTTCTTTATTGGATATTCTGGTCAATTCCAACGTCGGTTGGCGGATGCGATGGCTTTTCAACACGGCGTTTACTTGAGACGCAAGTGAGGTATCGAATGAGAGTAAAGGTACTTCTGATTTGTTTTCTTTTGGCCGGGTGTTGCTATGCGGAGACTGCGAAACCGCCTATCAATCTTTATGGCGTGTGGATGTGTTATCGATATTTCGAGGGTGAGGTTGAGGGTGGTGGGTCGTCGGATGCTAAAAAGGCAATCGGTGAAAAAATTGATTTTGAAAAAGGCTGCTTGAAATTTTCTCGGAAAAACTCTCAAAGTTTTTTGTGTTTTCCAAAAGACGTTATCAAAAATGCTACCTACGAATGGAAGAAAGTGAAGTTATTCATCGGTGACTACGCTGAGGACAAAGCGGATTACGATGATTTGAATTATTTAGCTTTGTGGAAAGACGGTCCTAAGAAAGAAGAGGATTGGCCTTCTGCTTATTTGCTCAATATTTCATCTGAAAAGGATCATTACGTAAGTTGTTTTGAACTGACTATCAACAGGGAGTTGGCTTATTACTACAATGGACAAGTTTTTTTCTTCAGAAGAATATATTCCAGTGACGGTGAGGCGGCGGATGGGTTTTCTGGTTGGATGAAAAGGTTCTTCAAATGAAGTGCTTGGCGTTGGTTCTCATGTTGGTCATGGCCCAAGGCGCGGCCCTTGGGGCGGGAATGCCAACGCCCACCGTGCCCAAGGTTCTACCGAATACTCCCATGAATCGTCTGACCATCCGGCTACGCCAGCAGAACATCCAAATTCAGAAGGAAGTAAAGGCGGGCAAGCTGACCAAAGCCCAGGCCAAGACCTTGAAGGCCCAGGTCGATGCAATCCATAAGCAGGAATCCGTCGACCTCAAGGCGAACAACTCGAAGACCCTGACCGACACCCAGGTGGCCCAACTCAACGACCAACTCAACACCCTCTCGAAGTCCATCCCGATCCGGTGACGGTGTATCTAGCGCGGATGGCGCTTTCTTTTGATGACCTCATGCACGGTTTTCAGTGGGTAATGGCGTAAGCCTTCCTCGAACTCGACCAAACGCAAAACGTCCTCACGACCAAAAACAATGGTGTAGGGCTTGCGGGCGAGCTTTGGCTTCCCCTTGATGATTTCACCCTCGAAGTAGACGGCCACGAAGAGGTCTCCGTATTCCAGTAAAACAATGGGGTCTGGCCATCATTCGTCACTTTAGGCAATTAATCCATTTCATTCCCGTCGCCCACTATTGAACTTCCCGCATACCAATTGCATTCCAATTGGTCGGGTAATTCGCCCGACACTACAAATGGTTTATGGAAAGCTATTCGTAAGGCCATTTGCAAGCCATTATCAACCGTCACCAATCAACTTGTACCAACTGCTTATGGCAGTTGGTACAACCAAATCTTGCCGTTCGCCATGTGGGCTCACGGCAGGTGTGGTTGATTGGTGGGTAAATCCACGCCGTTCTTTCAGCCGGTCCTGTTTTGATCTTCCCCTTTTAAAATACCCATATTGGCCCTCTACCCGTATGGATGGAGTCTCCGATTTGCAGATCCGGTGGCCCTTTCCGCAGATGACTGTAATCCTGCCCGCAGAAGCCACGAGTTCTAGGAGCAGGTTCCGATAGTTCTAGGAGCAGATTCCGGGGGTCCTAGGAGCAGGTTTCGGGAGTCCTAGGAACAGAATCCGGAGGTCCTAGGAGCAGGTTTCCGGAGTCCTAGGAGCAGGTGCCAGAGTCCTAGGAACAGGTTTCCGGAGTCCTAGGAGAAGAATCTGGAACTCCTAGGAGCAGGTGTCGGTGGTCCTGCCCGCAGGTTCCGGTGGTCCTGCCCGCAGGTTTTGGGGTCCTGCCCGCAGGTTCCGGTAGTCCTGCCCGCAAAAGCCTGGGTACCTCCACCTAAGTAACATTGAGCTTTTATCCATGCCAGCCGTTTATGAAGCTTTAAATGACGGCTTTTCGGCCATTAAAAGATAGGCCGTGTTATTATGCTGACTTCATTTTGCAGTTCTTTTCAAAAATCGTTGAATGGGGGAATTTTATGTCATTTCGATCAAAGTACCTGTTTCTTGGCGCCGCCGCGGGATTTGTATTTTTGATGATGGGTTGGTCCTGCTCCAAATACAGCAATCCCTCGGGTATTTCCAATGGAGAGGTGGTGGCCCTCGTGGGCGACCATAAGATCACCTTCGGCGATTGGATGGGAGAAATGGATATGGCGGGTATCTTCATGGCTTCCCTAGATCCCAATAACCCGACACAGGTGAGGAATATGCTGGACGCCGCGATCGACCGGGAGGTTTATTGCGAGGCCGCCCAACAGGCCCATTACTCGGACCCATCCCTCGATGAAACGATGAATTCGGATTTGTCAAAACTGGACTCCCAGATAAAAAACATGAAGGAAAACCTGGAAAAGAAGCTGGCAAGCATCCAGCGGATACAGAAGACCTACCGGGACATGTACAAGAAAGAATTACTGGCCCGCCAATACAGCGCCAGCCAAGCGCAAAAAGTGATCGTGAGCGAGAAGGAAGCAAAGGATTGGTACGACCGGGTTGCCGCCCAGGCCAAACAGCGAGGGCAGAATATGCCTCCTTACGCCCAGGTCAAATCCCAGATTCAATCGAGGGTCCAAATGGAGGACTACTCGAAACAAGCCCGGGCACAATTTAACATCAAGCCGAACGAGGACGTCATCGCCAAGTATTTGGCCTCGCTTCCCGGGAACGGACAGAATTTTATGGGCGGGAACAACAGTATCCCAGCGGGAGCTGTTCCGGCTAGCAGGGGTAAGTAAAACCCCAATCCTGGTACAACTTATTGGATTTTGAACGGCAAACCTTCGATAGAACCTGTGGTGAGCTCGTTGAACTACTCAGGACAGGTTTAAAATGAACCTTTCGTGCCCCACGCACCACAGCGTGTGGCAGTACTCCGGGCTTGCGGGTTCGATGGTTCGACCAAGCTCACCACGCATGAACTCACCGCAGGGCAATGAAAAATGAATAATGCTTCAAATCTTAAAACCCTTAGTTGTGGCCCGAATTGATTTGGGCATTCCTTCTTGGTAAACTACATTTGATAAAAGGAGAAGTAAAAATGTTCATGCAATATATACATGCTGCGATGGGCCAGGCAAAATATCGCATTCTAGAAGATAAAAATTATTATGGCGAAATCCCTGGTTTGAGGGGTATTTGGGCCAGCGAAAAGAGCTTGGAAGATTGTCGAAGGGTTTTACAAGAAGTCCTTGAGGAGTGGGTTTTACTTAAAGTCCAGTATGGCGATAAACTGCCTACCATCCATGGAAAACGCCTGAAATTACCTAACTTGGCACATGCCAATCTATCTTGAAGCTTATAAAGTGATTGGTATCGTACCGGTCTCAATTTATTTTTATGGAAGATCGGCACATGCCAATCTATCTTGAAGCTTATAAAGTGATTGGTATCGTACCGGTCTCAATTTATTTTTATGGAAGATCGGCACATGCCAATCTATCTTGAAGCTTATAAAGTGATTGGTATCGTACCGGTCTCAATTTATTTTTATGGAAGATCGGCACATGCTTAAACCGGTATCCCGGCGCGAGCTTATCCGCGGTTTAATCCGGTTGGGTTTTGAAGGCCCCTACAGTGGCGGAAAACATATGTTCATGGTCAAGGGCCCGTTGAAACTCCGCATTCCCAATCCCCACCAAGCCGATATCGGCATTCACCTTCTTAAAGAAATACTTCGCCAGGCCGGCATTCAACCAACCCATTGGAATAAATAATTTAATATCAAACAAAGTACCTCGGGCATTCCATGGCTGAATTTTACATTTAGAACTTCGATCCCAAAAATGCTTTTTCCCGCAAGATTAGAATTCAAAACTTAAAACAAGCCCTGAGCACTGCCACACGCTATGGTGCGTGGGGCTCGATGGGATTAAAATTGCCTTTTTTCCAGCACGAGCACCCGGTTCACCCCCGCGTCATCCTTGCCGAAGCTTCTCCTCAAACCCTGGCCCTTGAAAAGGGAACTGACTTCCTTGGCGCGGCCGGGTTCCAGCTCCATCAGGGCCACCCCGCCCAGCGCCAGCTTTTTGGAAAGGCCCCGGGCCACGGCCCGGTAAGGGTCCAGGCCGGTCTTGCCGCCGTAGAGGGCCACTGGGGGCTCAAACCCCGTGATTTCTTCGTTCAAATATTCCTCTTCCGACCGGGCGATGTAAGGCGGGTTGCAAAGAATGACCTGGAACCGGGAAGGGTCCCGGGGAGTCAAGGCTGAGAACCAATCCCCTTGGCGCCATTGGAGGGATGAAGCGACCCCCAAGCGGCGGGCGTTGGCTTTCGCGACCGCCAGGGCTTTGGACGAGAGTTCCACGGCCCAGACCCGGCAGGGGATGTATTTGGCGACGGAGAGGGCGATGTTTCCGCAGCCGGTCCCCAGATCCAATACCAGGCGTTTTTCCCGGGGCAATTGGGCCAGGGTTTCCAAGGCCATTTCCACCAACTGGCCTGTCCCCAGCCTGGGCCTCAAGACCGCAGGGGATACCTTGAAGGGCAGGCCGAAAAAGTAGATCTCCCCGAGGATGTATTCCAGGGGTTCGTGCCTCAATCTGCGAGAGACCAGTCTTTTGATTCTTTGGACCTCGGATTTTTTCAATAACCGGTCGAAATGCAGGTGGAGTTTCAAGGTATCCATCCCCAACGCGAAAGCCACCAGGCTGAAGGCGCTATGGCGGGGGTGGTGGACCTGGTTTTGCCGTAAAAGGGGAATGGCCCATTGAATTAATCGAAGGGGTGTCCAGGTTTCTTTCATGGCATTCCATTCTTAGAACTTCTAATAATAGTCAATTTTCACCACGGGTTCTTTCAGAACCACAAGGGTACAAATAGGATAAACATCAAAGCTTTAATGCAATTAATTCTATAACAACTCACTTCGGTGCGATGCCCCACGGTTTAAAGAAACGAATTTATTGTTATTTGGGGAATAGGGGAGCCGGCCATTGATTATAATTCGCGGTTGAGGGGCGATAAAGCAATGAAAAATGAACCCTTCGAGAGCCTCAGGGCTTACGGGTTCGACGGGTTCGATGGTTCGACCAAGGGCCTCGACTCACTGCCGCACGCTACGGTGCGTGTGGCTCGGCCGAATGTCCTCACCACTAGCGAACTCACCGCAGGCTCCCTGCATGCGCTCACCGCAAGGCAATGAAAAATAAAGTTGTCAGGTATTTGAATTTAATTGGGTTTATTTTGACTTTTTAGGGCTAAAAATCGGCGGATTCATTGAGCCAGTAGGTGAATTCGCTTTAGAAAAGCCCTTTTTAAAAGTGAAAAACATGGTTTAACCCCCAATGTTTAACGAATCATTTCCGCCGGTTGTGCCCGACCTCACCCAATATCCCTGTGAATGGTATGTTTTTTGCATTTACCAAAAGTACGAATATTTTCCGAATGTTTAAACCCTTTGTATGGAGGCTTCGATCGTGAAAAAAAATTACCGGATGCACGGGATCTCAGCCCTGGCAGTGTCCGCCCTTCTACTCTACGCCGGATGCAGCAGGAACCTTCCTACGGCCGCCAACAATATCGTTTCCCCGCCCGCTCTACAGGCCAAGGCCATCACCTGCACGGCCCCCCAGGCGGACAACTGCCTCTCCGCCAACCTGTATAATTTCTACCAATCCCAGTCGGGCAACATCTTTTTCTCGCCCTTCAGCATCATCACAGCCCTGGGAATGGCCCAGGAAGGCGCCAATGGCAACACCGCGGTCCAGATGCAAAATGTTTTGAATTTGAACCACGACGCGGCCGCGCGCCAGCAGTCTTTCCAGCAGTTGATCGCGGAGATCAACGCCCCGGGCAAGCATTACACCCTCGACACGGCGGACAACCTCTGGATCCAGCAGGGCTTCAATATCCTGCCGACCTACCGCAACGTCGTGGAGACGGACTATTACGCTGGCGTCACGAACGTGGATTTCGTCGGTAACCCAAGCGGGGCATTGCAGACGATCAACGGCGCCGTCTCGCAGGAGACGGAAGGATATATTCCGAACCTGTTGAGCCAAAATAGCATCGGTAAATACACCAGGCTTGTGTTGACGAACGCCATTTATTTCAAAGGCTCATGGCAAACCGCTTTCCCTGTTTCCTTCACCAAGCCCCAAACTTTCTTTCTCGATCCGACAACCTCCGAATCAGTCTCGATGATGAATGAAACCCTTTCCGCCAACGTCGGGAGCTACAATGGCGCCGCCAGCGTGCTCGCGATCCCTTACCAGAACAACGAGGCCTCCATGTACGTGTTCCTGCCGCCCCAAGGGGGGATGGCCGCCCTCGAGGGTGCCATGAGCGGGGATAACCTCAACGCCTGGCTGGCGGCCAATTCCGCCGCCATGACGGGAACATCGGTGCGGCAGGTGGATTTGGCCCTGCCAAAGTTCACGTTCAGCACTAATTATGATTTAAGCCAGGGCTTATCCATCATCGGCATGCCCTTGGCCTTTACAAAGCCCGTACCCCAAGCGGGGACTGGGGCTGATTTCTCGGGAATCGATGGATACAAGGATTTATACATCACGAGCGTCATCCACAAGGCTTATGTGGACGTGGATGAGACTGGCACCACCGCTGTCGCCGCGACGGGTGTCGTGGTGGGAACGACGATACAGGCGGTCATCATGCAGCCCCCGCACATTCCCTTTGTTGTCGATCATCCCTTCATCTTCATGATCGTGGATAACGCCTCCAATACGGTGCTTTTCATGGGAAGGGTGAACGACCCGAATTTCAACTCTTGATTAATACAAATGAAAAAAAGCGGGGGGCAAAGCCTCCCGCTTTTTTTATATAACCTGATCCACTGGGCAACTTTGTAAATATATTTCAGCTTAAACCCTGGCTAATTCCGGCAGGCTTTCATCCGAGGGAAGTAATTCCATCAGCTTTTTCCGGACTCTTTCGGCATCGCAGGGCTTGGAAAGGACTATATCCGCCCCCCAGTCGAAACTCTTCTCGATGTGCTTGAGGGTGGTCAAACGGGTCATGGCGATGATGGGAATGGAATCAGGCCAGGTTTTCCTGCGGACCCTGGGAAAAAATTCCGAGGTGTTCAATCCGGTGGCCACGGGATCAAGCACCAGCGCGCCGGGGTTGAATAAATTGAACAATTCCCAGGCTTTGTGGCCCCTGCTGCAAATCAGGACGTTGAAGTCCCTCGATAAAATGTCGTTCATCCGCTTGAGATGGGAGGTGTCGGAATCAATCAACATGATTTTTTTCATGGAAGGCTCCTTATTCTTTTTGACGCGGGGAGAATAGGGCACGGATCGAAGATTCATTTGAATGGGGGGTAAACAAAAGGTTAATATTTGACCTGCTTCACCTTGAATCGATGTCACCTGAAGCCTTAAATTCTTTGGAATTATGACTGTTTTGAATCGGCGTGACGAACGGGTTTTACAAGCTGTTAACAGTGGCTTTTGAACCGCCTGTCTATAATCCATTCCTGAGACCCGGGACCTATCCGTAACCCAAGTTTCCGACCGGGGAAAGGCCCATATGAAACAAATATTTGTCGTGGAAGACGAGAAGGACCTGGTTGACCTTTTGACCTACAACCTGGAAAAAGACGGCTACCGCGTGCTCTCCGAAATGGACGGTGAGGCCGCCCTGAAGAAAATTCCTGAGAAAATGCCGGACCTGGTCCTTTTGGACCTGATGCTTCCCAAGACGGACGGCTTGACTGTCTGCAAGACCCTGAAGGCCAATCCCAAGACCAACCATATCCCGGTCGTGATGCTGACGGCCAAGGGGGAGGAGTCTGACAAGATCGTGGGTCTGGAGCTGGGGGCGGACGACTATGTCACAAAGCCCTTCTCTATCAAGGAACTGCTGGCGAGGGTGAGGGCCGTCTTGAGGCGTTTTTCCAAGTCCCAGGAGGGCGAGGCCATCCAGAAATTCAAGGACCTCTCCTTGAACAGGGCCAAGCACGAGGTTTCCCTGAAGAACCAGAAGATGGATTTGACCGCCAAGGAATTCGAGCTCCTGGACTATTTCCTCACCCACTCCGGCCGGGTCCTTTCCCGGGACGTCCTTTTGAACAACGTCTGGGGATATGATTATTTCGGGACTACCCGGACGGTGGACGTCCACGTGCGGCGTCTCAGGGAAAAGCTGGGCCTCTATGAGAAAAACATCCAGACGGTCAAGGGATATGGCTACTTGTTCAAGGAAGAGGTTTAAGCCGTCTCCCTCTTGATCCGGATTGACCCCAACCCAATAGATTGGTAACGTAAATCCCACATGAGAATTTCCAAACGCCTATTCTGGACGGTCTTTCTCCTGGCCATTGCGCTGGCCGTAATCCTCGGGTTCCTGAGGCTTCTGGAATGGTACTCGGCCTTTTTACTCATCATTGGAATGGGGATGGGCCTGGTCATGTTGTTTATCCTCCATCCCGCGGGTTCGGACCAGGCAAAACCGGAAAAGCCCGCTGACCCCGACCCAGCAACGTCCCCCTCACCCGAATCCTTGAGCGGCAGGGATGTTTTCATTCCAGGCCGCAATTTCGAGGAAATGCTCCAAAGGCTCGGTTCCAACGAGTCCATGCTGAATGTCATCCTGAACAGCATGGGGGAAGGAGTCCTGCTCCTGAACCAGGCCGACCGCATCGTGCTGATGAACCCCTCGGCTGAGAAAATCCTGGAAACCCTGGAAAAGGACCACCTAGGAAAGCATTACCTGGAGGTGGTCCGCCACCCGGTTCTGGCGGACCTCCTGGCCCAATCCAAGGCGCAGGGAAGGGCCGCTGGCGAGATCGAGTTCGCGGGGAAGGATGAGAAGTATTTCGCGGTCAGCGTGGGGGCGGTCCGCGTGGCGGACGGCACCCTCCTCGGCCAGATCGTGGTTTTCTCGGACATCACCTCCTTGAAGCGCCTGATGCGCATGAGGACCGAGTTCGTGGCCAACGTGTCCCATGAGCTGAGGACGCCCTTGACCGGGATCTTGGGCTATGTGGAGACCCTTCTTTCCGGCGCCCTGGAAGACAAGAAAAACCGGGGCTTGTTCCTGAAGAAAATCTCCGACCAGGCCCACCGCTTGAACGCCCTCATTACCGACGTGCTGGAGCTGTCCAAGATCGAGAGCGGGCTCTACATCACCTCGATGGAGCCGGTGGACCCCTCCGAGGTGGCCCAACAGGCGATCGAGCTGTTAAAGGCCAAATGGGAGGCCAAGGAGATCATGATCCGCCAGGAGATTCCGCCAGGAGTCCGGGTCCAGGCGCACAGGGAGGGGTTGTTCCACGTGTTCGAGAACCTGCTGGACAACGCCGTGAAATACTCGGCGGCCAAGACCGAAATCAGGGTTTATTCCGCCCAGGGGCCGGACGGCCGGATGGAATTGTTGGTGGAGGACCATGGGCCGGGAATACCCCCTGAGGCCCAATCGAGGGTTTTCGAGAGGTTTTTCCGGGTGGATGTCTCCCGGAGCCGGGAGGCGGGCGGGACGGGACTGGGCCTTTCCATCGTGAAGCACCTGGTGGAGAAGATGAACGGGGAAGTTTCCCTGAGAAGCGAGGAGGGGAAGGGAAGCACCTTTACGGTGGTGCTGACGATTCCCGTGGGGTAAACTCCCAAAATCCAATCCATTCTTGGTTCAAAGGGAGCCGCGGTGAATAGGGGAGACATTCCTTTCCTCAGTCAAAACAAGAAGTTCTGGTTTTTCGCTTTTCTCGTCGCGGCTTTCCTTTTCCGCTTTTATTTCGGCCTCAATTGCCCTTCTATCACGACCGACGAGGACGAAGTGCAAACCTACCTGGTCGGCTTGAAATCCTTCACGACCCAAACCTGGCCCTATTACGGCACGGATATGCAGGGAGGGGGGACTTCCTACCAAGGCCAAATGGCGGGGGCCCTGGAGGGATTGCTGGTTTCGGTCCCCTTGAGGCTGTGGCCCACCGCGGAATCCCCTTACTTGTTCCTCAATCTTTTAACCTTCGCCGCCTGGTTTTTCCTGGGTTGGTATTGTTGCAGGAGGACGCCAGGCATTCCCCCCTGGTTCATTTACACCTGGGTCTTCATCGCGCCCTGGACCACCCATTTTTCCACCCAGGTCATGAACCAGTCCTATTCCATCGTGGGGGCTGTCTTGTTTTTCATCGGGTTCATGGAGTCTTTACCAGCTTTGAGCTGTAATGTCCTTTCGCTTGCCTTGTCCAATGTCTTGATGGGTTTCGGCTTTTTCTGGGTCGCCCAACTGCATATGTCCTTCGTGATGTTCATCCCCTTCGCGGCCTATTCCCTCTATATACAATGGAAGACGGGAACTATCCGGTCAGCGCTAATCTTCGGGAGCCTGGGGGCTTCGCCCCTATTGGCGTTGTTGGCGCCTACCTATATTGTTCATGGCTTCGGAATGACCGGCAATCTCCAGGGTTATTCCGCCCCTTTCAACCTGGGCAACGCGATGGCGCTATTCACGGTGATTTTCCGTCTGTTGTCTTTCGCGAGTTTTGAACTGCCCCGCTTCCTGGGGGAACATACCCCGGAAAGGGTGGACTTTTTGCTGAAATCGCCCTGGTTGGCCAAACCGGGATTTTTCCTTTGGGGGGCGGGAATTCTCCAGGCCGGGGCCTTGTTTGTCCTTTGGTTTATCCGGAAACATCCAAGGCCTGAGTGGGTACGGGTGAAGTTTCTGACCCTGGCCGTGGTTTTAGCCGTTTATTTTCTCTTCTGGTTCTCCGTGAAGCCCCCTTCCGCCCACCGCTATTACGAGGCCCTGCCGGTCATCATGATTTATTCCTTTTATTGTTGGGAGTACCTGGCAGTCAAACGCTTCTGGAGGATTTTGGGGGTGGTTTTCATTTTCGCGGCTGTTTTTTTCCAGATCGGATATGCCTTCAAGATTCACGAAAGGGGCATCTCGGTTTATTCGCAATACCGGGTCAAGATGCAACAGGCGATCGATGGGAAGGATTACAGGTTATTGGCCGAGAGAAGGCCCTTCGCGCTTTATTAAAAACAACGTTTCACCACAGGTTCCTTCGGAACCACGGTAAATATTTCAAATTAATAAGACGAAAAATAAAAAATCAACCACCATTCACCACAGGGACTCAGCCGAAAAAACGACCTTTCACCACGGGTTCCTTCGGAACCACAGAACAACTTTATAGGTCCTGCAAAAACCCTAGAACATCAACCACGCACCACACTGGTTCCTTCGGAAGCACAGTTTTAACCAATCAGGCAGTACGTGAGATAAAATAAGGCCAATTATTAATACCTCGAATTCCACCTCTGCTTCACGCTGTTCCGATTATCAATAAAACTTAGCGCTAAACATCCATTATTTTCACTTCCTCCCCTTGGAATTGCCCGCCTGGTTTACGTAAAGTTTCAATAAGCCCGCAGGACATTGGACGCGCATGAAGGGGAGAATCCATGGGAAAGTTGACAGGTTTAATCGCTCTTTTCTTTATATCGTTATTGGCGGCATCGCCCTTTGGTTTCTCGCAAGAAAAAGCCGTCTCGAAAGGAAAGGAGTGCTATATGGGGAAATACAAGGGGGATAAGGTCGTCAAGACCGACGCCGAATGGAAGAAAATCTTGACGCAAGAGGAATACCAGGTATTGAGGGGCCATGAGACCGAAAGGGCCTGCTCCGGGCTTTATTGGGATAACCACGATAAGGGCATTTATGTTTGCGCCGGCTGTGGATTGGAGCTTTTTGCGGCGGGGACCAAGTTCGACTCGGGAACGGGATGGCCCAGCTTTTTCGGCCCCATTTTTCCTGAGAATGTCGCGAGCCGTCCGGACCATTCCTTCGGGATGGACAGGGTGGAGGTCTATTGCCCGCGCTGCGGGGGGCACTTGGGACACGTTTTCGAGGACGGACCCAAACCCTCAGGTTTGAGGTATTGCATCAATTCCGTATCGGTGAAGTTCATACCTGAAAAGAAGAAGCGCTAAAAACACCTATATCCACCACGGAGACTCAGAGACTCAGAAAGCCTTTTTTAAACATTATCTCTTTCACTTTGGGCGTTTAGGCCAAAGAAATCGAGACTGTGCCGCATTCTTTATTTGATTCATGGAAAAGGGAGAAGCCGATGAAAACCTTCATTGCGTCCCGGGAAATACCTGCCACCCCGGAAAAAGTTTTTGCCGCCTTCAACCATCCGGACCGCCTGGCTCGTTGGTGGGGACCGGCAGGTTTCACTAATACTTTTAATTCTTTCGAGTTCAAAAATGGCGGGCGTTGGTCTTTGGTCATGCATGGGCCCGACGGCAAGAATTACCCTAACGAGAATGTGTTAACGGAAATAGAGCCGCCGAGGAAGTTCGTCGTTCAGCACGTCTCGAATCCGAAGTACCGCCTAACCGTGACCCTCGCCCCGTCGCCCGCGGGAACGGCCGTGACTTGGTCGCAGGAGTTCGAAAGCGAGGAAGCCGCCAAGAGCCTGGAACATATCGTCGTCCCAGCCAACGAACAGAATCTTGAGCGCCTGTCGGCTGAGGTTTCGCGCGAACCGGGCGGGCGATGAAGGTAAAGATGTCAGACGTAAAAATTAATAATTAACTCAACTTAGACAAATTTCGAAAAGCATGGCGCTAGTGATAATCCCCCCCTCTTTAAGAGGGGGAAACGCGAGGCAATCCTAGATTTGCCAAAGTCGAGTAATTAATGTGAAATGGGGAAAAACATGAAAAAACCAGGAACGAGCCAAGGACAACCGGCATCGGAGCTTATCACAAAAAGAATCGCCGAGCTCGGGGACTGGCGCGGGGAAACCCTCAGCCGGATGCGCAAGCTCATCAGGCAGGCGGTTCCGGATGTCGTCGAGGAATGGAAGTGGAGAGGCACCCCTATTTTTTCGCGCGACGGCATTATCTGTACCGGCGAAACCTATCATAAAGTCGTGAAACTCACCTTCTTCAAGGGCGCGTCCCTGAGGGACCCGGCCCGTCTCTTTAACGCGAGCCTCGACGGAAACGCGCGCCGGGCGATCGACATCCGCGAAGGGGAAGAAGTGGACGAGTCCGCCTTCAAGGCGCTCATCCGCCAGGCGGCTGTCCTCAACAGTTTAGGCAAGGCGAAACCCTCGAAGAAACCGAAGCCCTAACGGGTTGTAATCACCCTGAACAGGTTCGACACCAAGGTGCCGGAGGTATGGTTCCTTGGGTCACAGCGGGGAATTGAGAAATTGTTGTTTGGTTCACGAGTTTTTAGTTTATTGTTTATCCGGAACGTGGACTTTTTCGACCGGGGTTTCGTGAATTTTGGCCGCTGGTTTCTCCACGGTTTTTTCCAGGGTCTTTTCAGGCGTTTTTTCGGTTTTTTCAACAGGATTAGGGGTTAATTCCTTGGCTTGGGGAACCGGTTTCTCCGCCAGGTCCTTGGCCAACAAAATCTTCTCAACCCGGCCCCGGATTTCCCTCGCGATGGAAACCATGGACCTGCTTCCCTGAATGGTGTAAAAGCCGTATTCCCTCTGGAAATTCTGGAATACCTTGTGAAGCCTTCCCTGGTATTTGACGAAGTTGTCGTACATGCCGCCAACCCGCTGGATATCCATCCCTGATTCCCAATAGTCCAGGAACCCCCGTTTGCTGAAATTCCTCTCAGCAAGGATTTTGGGGCTCACGTTCAGGTAGAAGACCGCGTCCGGGACCACCGCGAAACCGTAAATCTCCCTGAGCCATTCCATGGAGGAACCCCTGACGATATCCCGGGCCATGAGGGTGTAGATATAGCGGTCGGCCAGGACCAGGAAGCCGGCTTTCAAGGCCGGCACGATCACCCGTTCCAACTGGTCGGCGAAATCGGTGGCATAAAAGAGGTTCAAGGTGATGGCGTTGAGAGTATTACCCTGCATGGCCTCGGCCAAGGCCTCGCCCACCAGCTCGGAGCGTTTCAACCCCACCATAACGACGGGAACGCCCCTGCGCTCCAGCCAATTCTGGAGGAAGCCGATCTGGGTGGAACGGCCGGCGCCATCGGAGCCCTCGATGATGATTAATGTCCCCTTAAGAAGGGTAGGATCGACGTTGGGAAGGCCTTTCCCATAAAAGCGTTTTGGCTTCATGATTTCACCCCCACTGCCTTGAATTTAAATTTCTTGAGGTCGATGCGCTTCCGGACGATATCCCGCATGAAAGCCTGCTGGCTTTCCATGGGAACGGTGGCATCCACGTTCTCGAATGGAAATTCCTTGCCGATGCGGCCGTATTCCTCGTAAATCTTGCCCTGGAAAATCCTAAAGGACTCGTAGGGGTCCTGGGAAAAGCCCATGTCCATCCCGGCCTCGTGGTACTTCAGCATGGGGCGGCCCTCCAGGATTCGCCCCAGGGCCACCTCCAGGGGAAGCTGAAAGAAAAAGGTGATGTCGGGTTTGCGCGCGAAACGGTAAAGCTTCCTTAGCCAGTCCCTGTCACAGCCCCGGACCGCGTCGCGGGCGAAGGCCGTGTAGCAGTAGCGGTCCGCGAGGACGAGATAACCCCCTTTCAGGAGGGGAAGAATCTGCCGTTCGTAACGGTCGGCGAAATCCGTGGCATGAATGAGTGAGAATGTGGTGGGAGTGAGGAGCTTTTTCTTCTTACCCTTCCTGGTGGCTTTCTTGACCAGCTCGGAGGAGTTCCACTCGGTAAAGAAAACCTTGTAGCCTTCCAGCTCCAGCCAGCGTTTGAGGAGGCGGATTTGGGTGGATTTGCCGGAACCGTCCAGCCCCTCCACCGCGATGAGTTTTCCCTCGATTTCCTTGGGTTTAGTACGGGCCATAAAATTGTCTCCTTGATGATCAGGGCCAAAAGGGGGTTATCCCCTCAACTTTTGACTGAAAATTTAACCTTGAATACCTTCTCGAATAAATCGCATTTTTTCAGGAGCGCCCAGCGCTCCAAGAGCATATCCCCTTGTCCCATCATTTTCAGAGAAAAATGGGGTTTTTTGTATTGGACCGCGAAATGCTGGACTTTGGAGGCGTGATCGTGGTCCATTGCGTCCGCGACGCGCAGGATGGCGGCGAGTTTTGAGACCATAAGCCTTTCCCGGGCCGGGAGAAGCCGGTAATTCTCGTGAGTGGCCTTGGGGAGCGCCTTGCGGTGATAACGCGCGATGTTGGCGACAAGCTCGACTTGGCCGGGGGTAAGCCCCATCAACTGGGAGGCTTTTATCAAATAATAGGAATGTTTGTGATGGGAGCCGTAGCTGATGAACTGGCCGATATCGTGGAGCTGGGCGGCCACTTCAAGGAGAAGCCGGTTATCCTCCCCCAAGCGGTGCAGTTGGCGCGTCCGGTCGAAAAGTTCCAGGGAGAGCTTCGTAACTGTTTCCGCATGGGCCTGGTCAAAGGAGTATTTCAAGCCGGCCTGCCGGACAGTGGCTAAGACCTCGTCCCGACGCTGGGCCGGCCGGCCGGTCAGGAGCTCCGAGACCATGTCAATCAACAGGCCTTCCTTGACGCCGACATTCGGGATGTGAATGCGGGAGATGCGGCCGACTTCCATGATTTTTTGAAGGACCATCATGGCGGGCAGAATGACGTCCGCCCTGTCGGGGCGCAGACCCAGTTTGGTGACTCGTTCGTCATAGGAGAGCTTGCGCAGGCGGGCCAGGAGGGAATTAAGCTCCGGGCGCGTAATATAGGAAGGGTCCTTGACACGCCAAAAACGCTCTTTCAAAAACAATAGGGTATCCAGGTTTCCCCCGGTTCCCACGCAGACATCCACCTTCTGCCCGGCGAGCTTTTGGTTGAAACGGTTCCGGGCCGCGTCCACGTATTCCTGGACCATCCGGTTGAAGTCCTTCTCGCCGTACTTGCTCTTGTCGAGAACCTGCAGGAGGCGCACGGCCCCCATCTGGAAGCTTTCCGAGAGGAGAATCTTTCCGTCCCGGGCCAGGGTGACTTCCACGCTGCCGCCGCCGATGTCCACCAGCATGGAGGTTTTTCCCTCCAGGGGGATTTTCTCGGATACCGCCAAGTAAACCAGCAGGGCTTCCTCTTCCGAGGTGATGGGCTTAAGCTCGATGCCGGTGGCTTGGAATACCTTTTTCAGGAACACATCCCGGTTTTTGGCCTCCCGGACCGCGCTCGTGGCCACAGCCCGGGTCTTGACCACCTGGTGCTGGCCGATAACTTCCTTGAACCTCTTGAACGCCTCTATGGTCCTGCGGGTGCTCTCGCGGGAAATGGCGCCCCTTTTGAAAACATCCTGGCCCAGCCGGACTGGTTCCCGCAGGTCCTCGACGACGTGGAGCTTTTTTTCATGGTCCAGAAAACCGATGGCGAGGCGCATGGCGTTGGAACCCACATCAAGCGCGCATAGGGTCGGCATAAATCTCCTTGTTTGAAAGGTAACGGTTGGACGGGAGGAGAACATATTAAACCGTTGGCGCAGTTGTTTTACTAGACTTTATAGACTTCTATTTATTTCAATGTTAAATCCAAGTAAAACCGCTTTTATTCAGAGAATCTTCATTTTTTTGATTAATTACTCGTTTAACAGGTAGGTGGATAGGGCGCTATTGATTTTCGTTTCCCGCCGGATTTAACGTAACTCGGGTCGAAAAAACAGTTTTCTTATGCGATAATTTGTTAGATACTTTTGATGTTAAAACGATTTTAATGCTTATGTTTTGAATGTTTATTATAAAAATATTCCTGGTCAAACTGCGGCTTTGAAGGGTCTCAGTAAATGGTTAACTACGAAAAATGAATCATCGCGCATTAAGAAGTTTCCAACCATCCTTTTGGATGATCCGGAGTTTAAAAGTTTTTGGATTTTTGCTTCTCTTGGGTCTTCCGCTCCAATCCTGGTCCCAATGCACGCCTAGTTCCGCCAAGATTTGCGTATCCAGCGACGACTGGTCCCAGGTCTATGTGGGCGGCGTTTACCTGGGACAGATCAATTATTGCAACTGGGACGGCAGCGGCAGTTGTCCCCCGGGCTGCATCACCGTTCCCACGTCCCTCTTAACCGGCTCCCAAGTTTATCTCAGCGTTTATACCCAAAACACCGCCTGCAATAACCTTTACTCCTCCTGGGACCTGGACATCACCTGCTCCAACGGCCAGCACTCCGAGATCACCAGCGGAAGCGGCGGCCTCAAGATGGATTACATCAGTTCGGGGAATCCCACGACTCCCCCCGCCACCAACTGGTACGCGACCGACTACAGCACCAGCGGATGGGGCAGCGCGTCCCAGGTCAGCGCCACTTCTTCCGAATGCTGCTGGGGCCAGAGCCTTTGGAACCCCGTGAGCGGCGCGAGGGTCCCTTATGTATCCACGGACGCTAACGGGGACTACAGCACCAGCAACTGTAATGGGGCTTTGTTTTTCTCGCAAGCTGTGGCGATTCCGGCCTCCTCGACGACCCTGGGGCCGCCCGCCTTCACGGTCGGGAAAGCCGTCTGCGGCGGACCCAATGAATCCGGAAACAACATCACCTATGAGTTCTGCCTGACGGTCTGCAACACCGGTGGTCCCCAGACTGGCGCCGTCACCATGACGGACACGATCAGCCAGAGCTATTGGCAGGGACAAACTCTGGATATGGGTGGTGTTTCGGTACAAAACGGGAATTACATCGCCACCGAGCCCTATGTCAACGGATTGGGAGGAAGCCAGCTTACCGTCATCTGGCCGGAAGGAATTGCCGGAAATTCCTGTGTCACCTTCCAGGAATACGCGACGGACAACAACGGCATGGTGAACAACCAATGCACGACTGCTACCAATAACTTTTCCATCGAGGGAAAAACCTCCAACACGGTTACTTTCAACATCCCTTGCTGGACCCCGACCTTTACCTGGTCCAACACGCCGACTTATACTCATACTTTTACCTATACCCCGACATTTACCTATACCCCCACCCCGGCGCTAACCCCCACCTTTACCCATACTTACACTTATACCTACACCTACACTTATACCTTCACTTCGACCCCGACCCCCACCCACACCTATACCTATACGCCGACCATCGCCATCACACCCACCTTTACCCATACCAACACCTACACCTATACCTATACTCCCACCCCCACCTACACTTATACCTACACCCCGACCCCGGCTGTTACGCCCACTTTCACCCATACCAACACCTACACTTTCACGTACACTCCTACTTACACTTATACTTTTACGAATACACCTACCCCCACCCCCACGAGGAGTCCCACTCCGACCCCGACCAATACCCCCACCCCCACGCCCACGGTATCGCCAACTCCAACCCCGACCAGGACTCCGACTCCTACTCCGACCCCCACAACCTCCCCCACTCCGACTCCTACGGTTTCGCCAACCCCAACTCCGACTAGGACTCCGACGCCTACCCCCACCAACACACCGACTCCTACCCCGACACCCTCACCCACTCCAACCCCGACCAGGACCCCAACACCCACTCCAACCAATACTCCTACTCCGACTCCCACAACTTCCCCTACTCCGACTCCCACGGCTTCGCCAACCCCTACTCCAACCAGGACTCCGACGCCTACCCCCACCAACACACCGACTCCTACCCCGACACCCTCACCCACTCCAACCCCGACCAGGACCCCAACACCCACTCCAACCAATACTCCTACTCCGACTCCCACTAACACTCCTACCCCCACCCCGACCGTAACCCCAACTCCCACACCGACCAGAACACCTACCCCCACACCCACACCTACCCCCAGTCCGACCCCTACCAATACGCCTACTCCTACACCCACAACGACCCCAACCCCAACCAGGACTCCTACTCCCACGCCTACCAACACCCCGACTCCTACCCCGACGACAACGCCTACTCCAACCCCCACCAATACCCTCACACCGACCCCGACAAGGACACCTACTCCGACGCCGACCACCACTCCCACCCCGACGCCCACGAATACCCCCACTCCGACACCTACCAACACGCCTACTCCAACCCCGACCCGAACCCCGACGAATACTCCTACTCTAACACCCACCAATACACCCACGAATACGCCGACTCCCACCCCTACGACAACCCCAACGCCTACCCCGACGAGAACTCCCACACCTACCCCTACTAACACCCCGACTCCAACACCGACAACCACTCCGACACCTACTCCTACCAATACACCAACAAGAACGCCCACCCCTACTCCGACTCCTACTCCTACAACCACTCCCACCCCTACACCCACCCACACGCCAACTATCACCCCGACGCCCACGAATACCCCAACCGGGACTCAGTCGCCCACGAATACGCCTACTATTACCCCAACCAAGACTCCGACCCCGACTCCCACCAATACACCCACGATTACGCCCACACCGACACCTACTAATACCCCGACTCGGACGCCAACCCCAACCCCTTCCCCGACCCCGACAACAACTCCTACGCCAACTCCGACGAATACACCGACCCCCACACCGACTAATACGCCCACGCCCACTCCCACCACCACGCCGACGCCTACTCCAACAAGGACTCCGACGCCTACCCCTACTAATACACCGACGCCGACACCCACCACCACTCCAACGCCGACCCCAACTAATACCCCAACACCCACCCCGACGAAAACACCTACACCCACCCCGAGCACGACTCCGACTTCCACACCCACCAATACCCCTACGCCTACACCTACCAATACGCCTACTCCAACACCCACCGCGACACCCACCCCGACTCCGACCAATACCCCCACAAGAACGCCCACCAATACCCCGACCCCCACCCCCACAACAACCCCAACCCCGACTCCCACGAGGACTCCCACCCCCACTCCTACTGCCACGAATACACCTACACCCACCACCACTCCGACTCCAACCCCCACCCACACGCCAACCATCACCCCGACTCCGACCAATACGCCCACAGGGACCCAGTCGCCCACGAATACCCCTACCATCACCCCGACCAAGACCCCGACCCCTACACCTACTCCCACCCCGACGGTGACGCCCACTCCCACCCCTACGAATACCCCGACTTCTACACCCACCAATACGCCGACGCCAACGCCTACCACGACCCCCACGCCGACGCCGACTTCCACCCCGACTAGGACTCCAACACCCACACCAACTCCTACTCCCACGACTACCTCCACCCCCACCCCTACTTCTACACCCACTTCCACCCCAACCAAAACCCCGACTTTGACTCCAACCACCACCTCTACTCCGACTCCAACTTCCACGCCCACGGTTACGTCCACTCCTACTGATACCCCAACCGGGACGACATCTCCCACGAACACCTTTACTGTCACTCCGACGCGTACTCCTTCACCGACGTCCACCAATACTCCAACCACGACACCTACTCCCACGCCGACAGCCACACCCACTTCGACCCCGACCAATACCTCGACTAATACCCCCACAACCACTCCGACACCTACTTACACGTCCACTCCCACCCAGACGCCAACTCCTACTCCAACCGATACATCCACTGAAACCCCTACGTGGACCTACACTCCCTTATTTACATCGACTGACACTTTCACTCCGACGAATACTTACACACCCACGAACACGCCAACCAATACCAACACCCCGACCCCGACCAACACACCCACGAGCACCAACACCCCAACATCGACACCCACGGATACATCGACCCTGACTCCCACCCCGACTCCGACCAATACCTCCACCTATACGCCCGTATTCACATTTACACCCAGCTACACGCCGACGAACACTTCCACACCCACAAATACATATACCCCCACGAATACGCCGACCAGCACGCTTACTCCGACACCGACCTACACACCCACAAACAGCAATACACCTACCAATACCAACACTCAGACCTTCACGAATACGCCGACTAACAGCAATACCGCCACTTACACCCCGACGAATACGAACACTCCGACTGATACCGCCACACCGACCAATACCAATACATCGACTAACACCTATACCGCGACCAACACTACAACTAACACTAATACGCCGACGGACACCAATACTCCCACCAATACAAATACCGCTACCAATACCTCAACTCCCACCAACACCTATACAGTCACGAATACCCCGACCAATACCAATACCCCGACTAACACCAATACGCCCACGAATACCCCTACTTTGACCCCAACACACACGCCGACCAACACCCCCACGTCCACCAACACGCCCACCAACACGAATACCCCGACCAATACAACTACCCCCACCAACACTTTTACAACCACCAACACCCCTACCCCCACCTTTACCTCCACGAATACCTACACTCCGACGCCTAGCTACAGCCCGACGAACACCTATACCGCTACGAATACCAGGACTTCGACCAACACCCCTACCACCTCCTTTACCCCCACGAATACCAAGACACCCACGCCTAGCTACACCCCGACGAACACCTATACCGCTACGAATACCAGGACTTCGACCAACACGCCCACTGCCACCAATACCCCCACGAATACCCGCACCCCGACCTTCACCCGGACATACACTTCAACCCCGACCTTGACCAATACCCGAACCTCAACGTCCACTCCCACCTTTAGCCGGACTCCGACTTCCACTCGCACCCCGACGCCGACGAAAACCAACACACCCATATGGACCTTAACGCCCACGGTGACCTTCACACCCACGGAGACTTCCTCGATGACCCAGATCCCGACATGGACTCCGACGGTGGATTACTTCACTGTGACGAAGAACGTGTTCAAGGGAGGGGGAGAGCCGGTATCCATCTTCGTGGGGACGAGCCAATATCCCGGGCCCTTCCAATTAACCGTTTACAACTCGGCGGGGGAGCACATCAAGACATTGGACAGCCGGTACCTGGAAGCGCCGTTCCAAGGCAGCTTCTTCTGGGACGGGTCCAACAAGTATGGGGATACCTGCGCGAGCGGGGTTTACCTATTCTATCTGGTGGAACCCATGGACCGGAAAACCAAGAGGATTATTTTCATCAGGTAAGTTAGAATTCATCTGGGCTCCGCAGATTCGGCATCAGCCTAAATTCCACTCATTAAATAACCATCCGCGCCTTAATTTTTAAAATTTTCGTATAATGTTTTATGAGATTCATCGGCGGCATCATCAAATGGGATTGGCAATGACAACTGGTTTATGCACAATCCCTCAACTTATTTTCTTGTGAGAAAATATTGGGAGGTATCTTGAATGGCTTCTTCGGATATCAAACGTTATTTGGCGAATTGGCAAGGGGAAGTGGACAGCGCGATTCAATATCACACGCTCTCGAAGGTGGAAAAGGACAAAAAAATTTCCGAGGTTTATAAAAGGTTTGCCAGGGTCGAGGAAAAGCACAGGGATTTTTGGGAAAACCAAATTCAAAAGTCCGGCGGAAAAGTCCCGGCCCGAAAACCATCCTGGCGGGCTGTCTTCCTGACTTGGGTCGCCAGAATGATCGGCCCCCGAATGGTCTTAAACACCATTGCCGAGGGGGAAAAAGCGGATCGGAACCTTTATGCCCCCCAGCCTGAAACAAAGGGAACCCCCATGGTGGGTGAGGAACATGGCCATGATTTGGTCCTGGGGGAGATATTAAGCGTCCAAAGCTTATCCTCGGGCGCCAATTCCGTCATAAACCCCGAAAAACGCCATAAAAACGTTGAGGGAAATACCCTAAGGGCCTCCGTCATGGGGGCCAATGACGGTTTATGCTCCAATTTGAGCCTGGTGATGGGGGTGGCAGGCGCTACCGTCAACAACCATTGGTTATTGCTCACCGGCATGGCGGGCCTTCTCGCGGGAGCATGCTCCATGGCACTGGGCGAATGGCTATCGGTCACTAGTTCCAGGGAGTTGGCTGAGAGAGAAATTAAAATTGAGGAGGAGGAATACCAGGCAAATCCCGAAGGCGAGATGGAAGAACTGCAGTTGATCTATGAGTCGAAAGGCATGTCCCCCCAACAAGCCCTGGAACTCGCTAATCACATGCTCTCGGATAAAAGCCGGGCTGTCGAGACCCTGGTCAAGGAAGAATTGGGGATTGATGTGCATGAAAAAGGGGGATCGCCTGCGAAGGCGGCTTTTTATTCCTTCCTTTTATTCGCGCTGGGGGCATTGATACCAGTATTTCCATTTATCCTTGTGGAAGGGAGATCCGCCGTGTTGGCCAGCATAGGATTGGGTTCCCTGGGACTTTTCGGCTTTGGGGCTTTAGGGACGCTGTTTACTGGAAAACCTGTCTGGTTCGCCGGCACCAGGCAACTCATCCTGGGACTGCTTGCGGCAGGGGTCACCTTCGGCTTGGGGAAGCTGTTAGGGGTAAGTCTTGGAGGTTGAAGAACGAATAATTCGCCAGTTGATACGGGGTGAATTTTAGCCGATTCATTCCAGTTGAGCTTATAATCCCGATTGATTTTCTCGCAAGGAGACTTTTGAATGAACAGCTTGAAAAAAATTCTGATCGTTCTTACGGCGATTACCACTTCATCGGTTTATAAACCTCTTGCTCTTTGGGCCGAGGAAAATAAAGCGGGGGATGACCTCACCTTGCCGGTTTTTGAGAAAGTTCTCCCCAATAAACTGCGTGTTCTCATTGTTGAGAAACCGGGCGTCCCGGTTGTTTCATTTTCCTATATGCAGCCGGTCGGGGCCCAAGACGCTCCCAAAGGCAAGACGGGTTTGCCCCATATGCTGGAACACATGATGTTCAAGGGCACCGAAACCATCGGAACCCGTAATTACGGGAAGGAAAAACCCATCTTGGACAAGATGGATGTTGTCGCTAGGGAAATGAATGAGGAGAGAGAAAAAATAGAGCCTTCCCTGGAAAGATTGAAAAACCTGGCATTGGAAATGAAAAACCTACAGGAGGAACACAGGAAATGGGTCGTCAAGGATGAACTGGACGCGATTTATACCCGTTATGGCGGCCAAAGCCTGAACGCTTGGACAAGCCAGGATGTCACCAACTATACCATCACCCTGCCCGTCAACCGCGTCGAACTGTACGCGAAAATCGAAAAGGACCGTCTCAGCCACCCTGTCTTTCGCGAGTTTTATTCCGAGAGGGATGTCGTCGCCCAGGAACGGCGATGGAGAACCGAATCCAATCCAGAGGGTAAATTGTACGAGGCCTTGGAGTCCACCGCTTTTTCCGCCAGTCCCTATAAGGACCCGACCATTGGCTGGATGGCGGATATTCAAAAACTCTTGCGGCCCGACGCGGAGGAATTTTATAAACGGACTTACCGCCCGGATCGCGGTGTTCTGGCCATCGTCGGCGGGGTCCGGCATGAGGATATCCTTGAATTGCTCGAAAAAACCGTGGGGAGTGTCCCGAACCCCTCGATACCAGCCCTTCAGCCGGATTGGACCCAAGAACCGCCGCAATCGGGACAGAAGACCGTCCATGTGGAGTATGACGCTGATCCTATGGCGATGCTGGCGTGGCATTGCCCGAATTTTCCGCACCTGGAATCGGTTTCCTTGGATGTCCTTTCCACCATCCTGACAATGGGGAACAGTTCCAGGCTCGTTAAAGACATGATTTTCGGGAATAAAATAGTTTCATCCATTTCAGCCTCGACAGGTTTCCCGGGAGACCGGAATCCGAATTTATTCCTGATCCAATTCGCGCCTGCTTCCAAGGTTGAAATGAAACTCGTCATCGAAGAAATTGAGAAGGAGTTGACGGATATCAAGAAGAACGGTGTCACGAGAGACGAAATGGAAAGGGCGCGGAGGGAAGCGGAATCCGCGTTCCTATGGGGAAAGACTTCCACTTCGGGGTTGGCTCAGGATCTCGCTTATAATCAAGCGGTGCACGGGGATTGGCGTTATTTGCTGAAGTACATCGAGATGGTCCGCTCCCTGACTCCAAAGGATATTCAAGAGGTGGTTGGCAAGTTGCTGGTCCCTGAAAATCGGACAACAGCCTATCTTGATAGACCTGCTAAAAAATAAAAAAGGGTTGGCCGCGAAAAGGGCCAACCCTTTTTTTACCAGCGTAAAAGCCCGACTTTATTTGCCATGCTTGTGGTGTTGAATCATGGCGGGCCCAGCGGGTGTCGGAACGGGAGTTAGTTCGACTTTTGGATAATCAGCCGGGATATCGGACCTGTTGGTCTCGGTGAAACCGTACTTTTGAGCCAGATCCTGCTTCACCCACATTCTCATGTTATAGCTACCCATATCCGACCAAACTTCCCTGTAAAGGATCCATTTTTTCAGGTCGCTCCAATCCACCATGTCTGGACGGGGGCTGTACCAGGGCAGTGGGATGAAATTGCTGAATAACCACTCCCTGAAGAGGCCGAAATTCATCTCGGTGCCTGGGAATCCTTTTTTAAACCAAGACGGCACCCACCATACCCGGAGCTTGTATTTGCGGTTTACATATCCAGCTTGGCTCAAGATGGGGTAGGCTTGTGCGTCAGACTCGGTGCCGGTCAGGACGATGGGATTGTCCGCCATGGTGATTGTGGAAGGATGGTTGCGTTTTGAGAAATCCCTCAATTGCCAAGCGAAAGGCCATGAACACTTGTCCTCAATCGTCAAAGACAGGTCCGGGCCCCCGGTTTCTCCATAAGATATTTCCCTGATGATTCTCTCCACTTCCTTGCAATCGGGGCCCGATTGAACATAAACCAAGGGCTCCACAGGGTTGCATTCATGGTAAAAGCTTAAAAGTATGGCGGAATGCAAGGAATATGAAAGCAACAAGGCGAAAATGAGAAGCGCGGTGGAGCGAGCCGCGCGCCAAGCCTGAGTCAGCGGTTTTGATTCCCAAATTTGTCCCACGAAGTAAGCAGTCAACAAAAGGGAGGGAAGCAAGGGGTGGAGGATCAACCAAGGCATTTTTTCACCGGCCCAGGAAAAGAGCCCCAGGGAACCCACATACCAATAGCCTAAAAAGAGAGGCATGTTCTTGTTTTTAAATATACCGTAATAAATCAACGCGACCATTGAGAAAAGGAAGGAAACCGTCTCGTTCGCCGGTAGTTGTACCAAATAATAATAAGGAGGCTGATCACCCCGATGGACATCATGTTGCCCCCACCAATATTCCAGACCCCCAAAGGCGCCTTGATAGAGATCCGATAAAATGTGGTGAATCCGGCTTAAAAAATCGGGCTCGTTGGCGCCGACCGTGAAAAAGGTCGTAAACAGAAGAGTGAAAACAATGCTGACTAGAGAAATGGATCCCGTCAGGGCAGGAGAAACATTTTTCATCCAAAGCCAACAAAAGCGGAACAAAACCGCGAAATAAGCGATTAGCATGATCAGCGAAAAGATAGTTGGCTGGTTTAGATGAAGGAATGAGGTTTTTAGCATGATGAGGCATAAAAACCACCAAGCCCCAAGATACAATAAGTCAAATTTTATTTTTTCAATTTCAAGGCCCTTAATGACAGCCCAAAGCTTGCTTTCGGGGGTTTGTTTTTGATTTGTTTTCCAGCGCGAAAAAAGCTGATAAAGGGTGAATCCGAAGGCGAGCAACGCCGGAAAAAGCAAGAACAGCAAGCGCTGTTGCTGGGGCATTTGGGAATCAACTTTTAATATCACGATTTGGGATAAAACGCCTAACGCGGTTATTCCTCCCGCTATTAATACATCTATCCAGGGCAGTAAACGGATGAAAAGGTATGTACCGATAACGGCGATGGTAATAAACATGGATTCTTTTGTGCTGAATGCAACAATAAATCCCAGAGAAGCCAACCAAAGATCCAGTGGTTTACGGGAGCGGTAAAACCGGAAAAGGAAAACAATCATCGCGAAGGTCCCGCCGGCAATATAAGCATCCTCGCGAGTGAAGCGATCGAAGTACATGAAGCTGGGGGAAAATACGATCATAGCCGTCGCGATGAGTGTTCCTGCCCGGCCAAGGAATGGTCCGAGAAAGATGGCGAGAATAACTGTTAACAAACCAAAAGTGGCCGCTAAATATCGGGAAGTGGCGTCCGATACCCCGAAAAGATAATACATGAACGCGTTGCCGTGGAATTGAAAAGGACCATGCATCATCGGGTTGTATTCGTAATCCCCGTCCTTGAACAATTGATATGAATAAAAAGCGTGCATGCTTTCATCGTGATGGTGGGGCTTTAAACCCAAATGATCAAACCGGGTGAATACTGTAATTAAAAGCAGGAGAGCATAGATAATTTGCGGCCAGGAAAAAGAAAAACCCGATCCTGATGGATTTATCGCGGAAACTTTTTCTTCGGTTTTGGTTTCGAAAGGAATTGTATTTTTGATTGATTTGGAGGACGTTGAACTGGATTTTTGGTTTTTTTCCTGAACTGCCGACATATCGCTTTGATTTGAGATCTTAGTCCCACATTGTTCGCAAAAATTATTCGAGGCGGGATTTTTAGCGCCGCATTTACTGCATATTTTAGTTTCGGGCATTCAAGGCTCCTTTATTTGGAGAATAAACCCTAATCAAGTTAGAATTTATTTTATTTGTGAAGTTTTGACACCCTAATACAGGGAAAACCATTAAAACACGAGGGTAACTATACCTATCGAATTAAGCTTTTGTCAATAAAACGACCATTAATAATCCCCCGAATAGACCTGAATGCTGATTATCAAAATAATTTTTCTAGGCGGAACATTGAGGGGAATTAAAAGAAACCCTAAGTTGTCCTTGCTTTTATAAAAAATATTCAAACGCACGTCTGTTGTAGTTAGAACTGCGTATTTATAGCCAGGAAATTTTCACGGGAATATTCAGCAGAAATACGGCCTATGATAAGCGTGACGGTTAGAACCCAAAAGGGCGGTGAATTGCTTAATAATCCCTTCAAGTTGACTGGTTGTTTGGTGGTTAAAATAGGCAAATTGGTGATTGAAATGGACGCTTTGGCCGAAAACAAGATGCCACATCCAAGTCGCGCCTAAAATGAAATTGAACGGGTTTTCCGAACCGTTTGTTTTTTCGGAAAATTTAAAATGGCATCGGTGAAAATTCCGGAATTTAAAAGACTGTTGAAGTCTATTAAAGTTGAATTTTCAAAATTTGGTTGTTAAACTTTTGAACAGCGATGCCCAAATAATTTGTATAAGTGAGAGGAGAATAGCTGTGATTCCAAAAAAAATGAATACGGTATTGATTTTATCTTTTTTGGTGGTTTCAATTCCCTTCGCGGTCTATGCCGATACAACATATTACGCTGCGGAGGTTTTGACAAAAGGGGCCGGGGCAAGACCATTAGCGATGGGAGGGGCTTTCGCAGCTGATGCTAATGACGCAACAGCGGCTTATTGGAATCCGGCTGGCTTAGCGTTGATTGACGATATAGAAATAACTACCATGCATTCTCCCCAAAATGATCTTCAAACATACGACTTTGTCAATTTAGCTTTTAAAACGCAATCGGCTGGGTCTTATGCCTTAAGTTATGGAAGACTGGGAGTGGATAATATTGATATTACTAACCAACAAGGACAAATTACGGGTTCCACTTCCTATGTTGATCAATTCGGTTTCTTATCGGGAGGCTGGAAAATTGGAAAACAGTTTACCCTTGGAGGGACAATTAAATTTTTAAAGACCGATGCATATACTGCATCAGCATTTGGTATTGGTTCCGACTTAGGTGTTATGTTTAAACCCGTCAAGGAATTTACGATCGCTTTGGTTGGCCGGGACATCACGGGCGGTTCTTATATTACATGGCAGAACACAAATACTCATCCCACTCAGGTATTACAACCATCTTTAACGCTGGGGCTTTCTTATTGCCAAGAATTGGGAAAACGCCAGCAATCAAACAATACCCAGGTCCCCATGAGTACTTTAACCGTTAATTTGGATGCGGATACACTTTATGCCGGTGAAGCTCTTAATAATTATCATTTTGGCGTGGAATATTGGTACCGTCAATTTGTGGCCATTCGGGGCGGATTTGAAACAAAGGGATTGCAATTTGATAATGATTCCTTTACTCCTTCTGCAGGGGTTGGCATTTGGGCATACTTATTCGAGGTGGATTACGCATTTGTTAGCAATTCCATCGGTGGAATCCATTATCTTTCGCTCATTACCCGCCTTTAAGTTTTATAAATCAATCTGATTTGAAGAGGGGATTTTTTACAAAAAAATCCCCTCTTTTTTTGTTTTTTGATTATTATAAGCGTGCTGTGTTTAGATTATAAACTTACCTTTTCCGAGGTTTTCATGAAATTCCGCCCGCTTTCTTCGTTTTTGTTTTTGCTATCCGCCCTAAGTTTAATTCCAGCGGTTTCAAATGCGCTTTACGGGCTTGGGGCATCCACGGGGACCGATTTACCCTATTCCGTGAAAACGAAAGTAGCATTACGAAATCTTTTCATTCACCATTTTAATCATCCCTTTCTTGGCGCTCAAGTGATCGCATTAAGAGGAACCCCGGGAAAACAATACAGCGGAAATTATATTGATAAAGGCAGCTTGGCCGGAGTTGTGAAGGGAGATGTTTTTGCCTTGTTCACTCCTAAAGGTGATCCGGTTGGATTTATTAAAGTGAGTGAAGTTCAGCGTTACACATCCACTTTTGAGTTTATAGAGTTGACAGTTGACCCGTCGGATAATTTGGTGGCGGAAAAAATCACTGAGGAAATTAAAAGGATTCTGCCGGCAAATCTTTCCGTAGAACCTGATATGGGACGGTTTCATAAAAACGTTGGGGCTAAGAAGAAGCCTGCTCCTCCTGTTATTGGTTCAACGACTCAGGGCGTAAAAACAAATCCTTCTACTATGCCTCCCTTACCTGGTAATACAACACCCCTTTCAACTAACAACAACTTACCTCCCCTTCCTGGAATGAGCTCTACCCTTTCCCCGGGTGAACTGCCGCTTTTACCAGATAACGGGACTAACCCAACAATTAACCAAAATCCCATGGAGAATGGTTCTAATGCTGGTGGATTACCCCCTCTCCCGATGGATAATGTTTCCACATTGCAACCCGTTGGTCCGGCTACTTCTGGAAATAATGAATTTCCTTCTTTGAATCCACCAAACGAAAACAACCAAGAGCCACCCGCTTTGCCCGATTTGAATAATTCGGGAACACAACAGGCCCCCACTTTACCTCCTGCACTTAATGAAATTCCGGCTTTGCCACCTACGGTGAATGATAGCGGTATTGGAGTTCCACCACTTCCCGAGCCTAATAACCCATCCTCCACGACCGGAAATGCTCTTGATTTACCGCCTTTACCCAGTGGGCAACCGGCACCCGCAGGAAATGAAAGCATGGTACCGCTGCTTCCAAGTACTGGATCCAACCTGACTTCTAATTCAGCCTCTTTAGCCCTGCCGGATTTACCTAATTCCAATAATCAAGCACCTTCATCAAATCCTTCGTTGCCTGTGCCCCCGATTTCAAATGACAATAATTCCATGATGCCTCCGGACAGCAATGCTCCGTTATTGCCTCCGTTGAACTCCACTTCAAACCAAGGAATTCCCCCATTGGAGGATTTGAATTCTCCTGCCGCTTCAAATAACGGAACCGCACCCCTGCCTGCTGCTGGAACTTCTGATCTGGATTTACCAGCTCTTCCGCCCACAGGAAACAAATAACTTAATTAGAAAATTAAGTTACACTTTCAAAAACTTTACCGGCTTCCAAGGTCACGGGCTTGCCTGGGGCCTAGCCGTGTACTCGTGAATTTAACTGCCCTTGGCCACAGCCAATGGGTGGGCGGGATTCCATGCTGACCCTTCCATAAAATTTTTATAGAGGGCGGTATAGCACTGATTATCATAATGGTGAATCGGCGCATGCCCCGCCCAAGTGGCGGCCCGGAGGGTCGTCCCTTGAATTTCCCAAACCTTTTTGTTTATTTTGATCGGGAAGGCTAATCCGAATCTAGAAACGGGTTAAGCTATAATAGAACTGTTGTCTTGGAGGATTATTGCTTTGGTAGCATTTCCCCCAGGTTTTCCCAAAAACCCAAAGGATAGGTTCTGTGCCTATATTATTGCGATACTGTTTAAGCTCCATCGCCCCGCCTTTTTTTCTCGCGTCTGGTTGTTTCCTCTTTACATTTAATTTGCTTTATTATTTAAGGGAGTTTTTGAGTTATCTGTTGGTTTATCATGTGGGAATACTTAATTCTTTTTTACTTCTGCTCTACATTCAACCCAGTTTTTTGGTCCTGGTCATCCCGATCGGTTTTTTAACAGCTTTATTGGTTGTTTACGGCCGATTAAGCGCGGATCGCGAATCATTAGCTATCCAATCTTGCGGTTTTTCACTCTGGATTGTGACGTGGCCTATTATTGTTTTATCTCTTCTCATGAGTTTTTTCATGGTGGTTTTTATGGATACGGTTTTGCCTTGGGGAAATATTTCCTTTGTTAAACTTCAATATAAAGTTTTTACCGAAAGATCAGCGATTTTAGTTCGTGAAAGAGTATTTATTAAGGATTTCGAGGGCTATCTTTTATTTGTAGATCAAAAAGATTCGGCTCGGGATGTTTTGAAAAACGTTATCGTCGAGATGATGGATGAAAAAGGATATCCCTATCGTTTGATCCTTGGAAAACAAGGGATACTCAAACAAGATCCTCAAAATTATCATGTCATTTTGGAACTCCAGAACGGAATTATGCAACAGTTGGGCACGAAACGGGATCAGACTATGAATAATTTGTTTCAAGTCGATTTTGACAGCTGTTCCTTGGATTTGAATTCGAAAAAAGGGAATCCCGGACCCTTGGATTTGAGCAATTCCAGGAATATTTCCTTGGAGGAATTAGCCGCCAAAATAAAACAGGAAAAAAAGGACAAACAAGACACCCGGTATGATGAAACAGAATTCCACAAGAAATTTTCCCTCCCTTTTTCAACCTTGGCATTTGCGTTTATCGGTATCCCATTGGGACTCATGACTCGGGCAGGATCATTTCTGGGGCCTGTTTTGGCGGTTTTGCTTGCGGCGCTATACGACTGTTTCATTATTTATGGTGATACGGGAGGCCCCATGGGTATCATTTCCCCTTTTATGGCCATGTGGCTGCCTAATTTTTTCTTGATCATGGTTGGCTACGGAATGGCTTATTGGTTGAATCATAAACATGATTTTTGGAACTGGCTGTGGCTATTACCGCGTCTAAAGAAATACAACTCTAATCCCAAGGGATTTATTCCGAATAAATGAATTTCCGCCACAGAAAAATATCCGTTTCTTTGTTTTATCTTTTGGCTTGGATTATTTTATCCAGTCCACTTCGGGCCGAACTCTCTTTTTCCCTTAACGGCCAGGTTCGTTTGCAAGCCGATACCATCGAGTATCTGAGGGATCAAAATATCGTTATGGCAAAAGGGCAAGTCCACATCCAACAGGATAAAGTCAATTTATATGCTGACAGTATTCGCTATGACGTGACGGCGCAAGAGGTGGAAGCCAAAGGACATGTTGTCTGGCAGAGCGAAGCCGATGAAATTGAGGCCAATAGTTTAAATTACAACTTGAAGACGAGAGAGGGAAAGGCTTACAACATAAAAACCACCTCTCCGCCATGGATTAGCACTGGTTCGGAGATCGATATCAAGGATCAAAAAATTATTATCAAGGATGCTGTCACAACCACTTGCGATTATCCGGAGGGATACCGGCATTTTTACATGAAGACTGGGAAGATCACCATATATTCAGGCGATTATTTAGTCGCGGAAAATGTTGTGCTATATATAGGCAAGGTGCCGGTATTTTACTTTCCGTTTTTTGTTCGAACCATTCATGACTTGAAAACGCCATTTTCGGTTTCCACGGGACAAACCGACTACCTTGGTAATTATGTTCTTTTGACTGAAAGCTATCTTTTTAATCCGACGAGCTATGGCGCTCTCTATACGGATTACTTTTTCAAAAAAGGGCTCGGCCTGGGAGTCAGGCATGAATTGGGATTAAACGAATATTCGGCTTTATCGCTTTATGGATATGGAATCGACGAAAAAGACACCCATCGATTACGTTGGGAATCGAGAGCCAGGGGACTTTGGGCATTTTCATCCAACTTTCAAGGCCGGTTGGAGGTGGACTATCCTGAAGATGGAATGTTCAGCCAGGATTACTCGGTGGCTCGTCGGGACCCGAGTTTGGTTTCAACTTATCGTGAATATGATCTTTCGGCAACATTGACCCGCCTCCAATATACTTTTAGCTTTTTACTCCGGCGTCAGGAAAACCCTGATTTTTCCATTGGCGATACAACTGAAACCCATTTCACCCGCAGCCTTCAATCCCTGCCGCAATTTAATTTCAATCTTTTTCCACAGCGGTTAATTGGAAGGAATTGGTTAAAGTGGGATTTGAGTTTGTCTGGGGATCATACCTATACTTTAACGGATGGCTATTATGTAAACCACTTAACTGGGGAAGTGGGAGTCGGACAAAGTGCCCAGCTTTTTCAAACACAAACTTTATTCTCACGAATCGCGATGAACGAGAATTTTCAAGATAAGCCTGATTTGAACGGGACTAATTCCGGGGAAACACATACTTTAGACGCTAATAACACCTGGACAGCGAGATGGACGGAATACGCAACCTCGACACTTGGTTATACCTTTAATCAAAAACTGGATAATATTCGTTCCACTGATCCGCCGCATGGAATTACGTCCAACCTCTTAACGGGCGCGGTTGAGTTTTTGGGAGGCTCATTATTTAGAATCCGCTCAAGTACCTCCTATGATTTTAACATTATGGTGGGAACAGAAGCTTCCCGATTAACCTATTTCCGCCAGGAAATCTATATTACCCCTTCTCCCCTTTATAATTATTTAGCCATCATGGATTATTCAATCCAGGACAACGCGGTGAAAGACATAAATTCGGTTATTAACCTAAAAAGTCCCCGGGATATGTGGCGGTTTATGATTAACGGTAATTACGTTGATCCTAATGTCAGCAACATAGGTTATTTCCCTTCCCCGTCACTTCCTACATTTCAAGTTGGCGGCGAGGTCGATTTCGCATTTTTTACAAATTACAGGCTCGCACTAATAGAAAATTATGATGTAACCAATGCGAAATATATTACCCGTTCATTAAGTATCTACCGGGATTTACATGATTGGGAAGCCCAGATCAGCTACACCGAAGACCCCAATTCTGGAAAACAATTATATTTTACACTCAACTTGAAAGCTTTCCCGGGAAGACCGATTTCCGTTTCCGCCCAACAACTCCAGCAAATCAACAGCATGCGAAATCAAGGATTAACTGGGGCGGCAAGTCAATTTCAATAATAGCTACTACTGGACCACTCAAATAACGCTGGTGGGTAGAAATAATGCCTGAGTTTAGCTCATAATACTTTCTTGAGTATTTAAAATAAATCCTGGGAATAGTCGTGAAAAAAAACACAATTATTGTTCGCGGGGCAAGGGAACATAATCTCAAAAATATTTCCGTGGAAATTCCGCGCGACGAATTAGTAGTCATAACCGGGGTTTCAGGCTCCGGAAAATCTTCCTTGGCGTTTGATACGCTTTATGCCGAAGGACAAAGACGATACGTGGAATCCTTATCATCATATGCTAGGCAATTTCTCGGTTTGATGGAAAAACCGGATGTGGATTTAATTGAAGGCCTATCCCCGGCTGTGGCCATTCAACAAAAAACAGGCGGTAAAAATCCGCGTTCCACTGTTGGGACAACTACTGAAATTTACGATTATCTGCGTTTGTTATTCGCCCGTATTGGCACACCTCATTGTGCGAATTGCGGAAAGCCCATCAGCCGTCAGACTGTCCAACAAATTGTGGATCGGGTGTTTTCATTTCCAGCGGGTGAAAAATTAAGCATTTTGGCGCCTATTATTTCAAGCAGGAAAGGGGAATATAAAAAGAATTTCGATCAGATCCGGAAAGATGGATATGTCCGGGTTCGGGTGGACGGACAGATTTTCGAACTGGACGATAATATCCCTTTAGATAAAAACAAAAAGCATGACATTGATGTAGTTATCGATCGTTTGGTACTGAAGCCTGAAGTCAAAAAACGACTCGCGGATTCTCTTGAGACGGCATTAAAGTATGGCGGCGGAATCGTCAAAATCATTCTGGGTTCCGCCAAGGATAAAAACGAACATCTCTTTTCAGAGCATTTCGCATGTGTTTATTGCGGTATTAGTGTCGAGGAACCGGCGCCAAGAAATTTTTCTTTTAATAATCCGCATGGGGCCTGTCCTGCTTGCACGGGAATGGGCTTCAAAATGGAAGCGGACGAGTCCTTAGTTTTGGATCCAGAAAAATCAATCGCCGATGGAGCAATAGATCCATACCAAACCCCAAAGGCGATTTATTACCAAAATCTCCTGGAGGGAGTTTGCAATCACTTCGATATTAGTATGACAATTCCATTCAAAAAAATACCGCGCAAAGTTCAAGAGGCAATTCTTTACGGAACTAAAGAAGAAATCGAATTTAAAATACAAAAAGGCAATTACCGTCAGAGATATTGGGGCGCCTTCGAGGGAGTTATTCCAAACTTGGAAAGGCGTTACAGCGAAACAGATTCGGAATCAATCCAAGATGAAATCGAAAAATACCTGATTA
The DNA here is from genome assembly GCA_963796105.1 of candidate division FCPU426 bacterium. Lineage (GTDB taxonomy): Bacteria > Oederibacteriota > Muellerivitia > Muellerivitales > Muellerivitaceae > CAWCKJ01. The sequence goes on along the minus strand of CAWCKJ010000003.1, from coordinate 700,573 downwards.
GTAAACCCTGCCGTGCCTGTCAAGGTACTAGGTTAAAACCTGAAAGCTTGGCGGTTACCATTCAAGATAAAAATATCATCGAGATTACCCGGTTGTCCGTTAGGAAATGCCTGGAATTTTTTGAGAATTTAAATTTGGACCCCAGAACCGTTCTGGTTGGGGGTCAAATACTTAAAGAAATTCTTGCGAGATTGGGATTTTTGAAAAATGTTGGTTTGGATTATCTGACTTTAGAAAGGATGACATCCTCCCTTTCGGGGGGAGAAGCGCAAAGAATCCATTTGGCGACACAAATCGGAAGCGCCTTAGTAGGGGTATTATACATATTGGATGAACCTTCCATCGGACTCCATCAAAGAGATAATGAACGGTTGCTTTCTACCTTAAGGCATTTAAAAGACATTGGGAATTCAGTGATTGTTGTTGAACATGATGAAGATACTATTGAATCAGCCGATTATCTTATCGATATGGGTTTAGGCGCCGGTTTGGCGGGAGGGGATGTGGTGGCATCGGGTAATTTAAGACAAATAATTGCCAATGAAAATTCCATAACGGCGAAATATCTCACGGGGGAGAAATATATTGCTCCCAATTTGGAACCTGGAAAAAAGTATGAAAATTGTTTGACCCTAAAGGGTGCGACCAAGAATAACCTCAAAAACATTACAATAAAAATACCTATTGGTGGATTTAGCGCTGTAACGGGAGTTTCCGGCTCTGGTAAGAGTACTTTAGTGATGGAAACACTCTACCCCGCATTAATGCATAAACTTTACCATCTCCGGGTAAAGCCTGAAGGGTTTGAGTCCTTGGAAGGTTGTGAAAACCTGGATAAAGTTGTAGTCATTGATCAAACTCCGATAGGCCGCACCCCAAGGTCCAATTCCGCAACCTATACCGGCTTATTTACGCATGTCCGAAATTTATTCGCCCATTTACCCGAATCAAAGGCAAGAGGTTATAAAGAAGGCCGCTTCAGTTTTAATGTTAAGGGGGGACGCTGTGAGGCCTGCGAGGGGGATGGGGTTATTAAAATAGAAATGCATTTTTTACCGGACGTATATGTCCCTTGTGAAGTTTGCAAAGGGAAAAGATATGACAGGGAAACACTGGAGATTCAATACAAAGGAAAAAACATCTCGGAGATACTTGAACTAAGTGTTGAGGAGGCCTTGAGTTTTTTCTTGGCCATTCCCAAAATCAGGAGAATAATAGAAACGTTGAGAGATGTCGGGTTGGGTTATATCAAACTTGGGCAACCCGCAACCACCCTTTCCGGGGGAGAAGCGCAAAGAGTCAAACTTTCCACTGAACTAGGGAAACGCAGTACGGGTCGGACTTTATATATATTAGATGAACCGACGACCGGTCTTCACTTTGCTGATGTCCACCACCTAATATCAATCCTGAAAAGGCTTGTGGAATCCGGTAATACCGTTCTCATTATTGAGCATAACTTGGATGTCATTAAAACAGCGGATTTTATAATTGACCTGGGTCCGGAAGGCGGAGAGGAGGGCGGAATGGTAGTGGCATCAGGTACGGTAAAAGAAGTCACGGAAAATTTAAGATCCCAAACGGGTTTTTTTCTCTCTAAAAAGATCAAAAAGGACCAATATCGCCAACGAACCAATGAAAGAAAGGTTGCCGCTTCAGGAAAACCCATGCTTCTGTATTAAGTGACCCTTGAAATAAAGGAATACATAGGTATACTGTCCGCTACGGGAGGTGGTACATGAGCTACCAGCGGATGAAAAGCATTAAAATTCTGAGGAAAATCCACACGGAAGAAGAAGCCCGCCAATGGGTGTGGAGATGCCGTTTCGGCGGGAAAGACTTTGTTTGTCCCCAATGTGAGGGCGAAAGCTTCTGGCAACACCAGGCCAAGCCTGAAGTGAGGGAATGTGACTATTGCCGGAAACGTCTTCGGCTTCGCGCCGGGACGATTTTTGAAAGCTCCAAGCTGCCTCTTTTAACCTGGGTCAGGGCCATCAGTTTGATGATGCAGGGCAAACGGGGTATTTCGGCCCTGGAACTGAAGCGGCATTTAAATCTTTCGGATCATTCGGCATGGCTTCTATTGCATAAGATCCGGGAAGGTCTTAGGCAAAAGGACGAAAGCTATACTCTAAAGGGCGTCATTGAGTTGGATGGGGCGGTTTTTGGGAAAAAGGCCAAGGAAAACCAAGTGGAAGTCTTGGTGGCGGTGGAAAGCAAGGAATGGGTGGATGAGAATGGTTGCAAGAAGGAAAAAGCGGGTTTTGCCAAGGTGAAGGTAGCTATGGAAACCAAGTGGGAGAGCCAGGAATTCGTGAATCAGACTATGGAAAAAGGCTCTTTCCTCAACACAGATGCTTCGCCAGCCTTGCGTGAACTCAAAGGAGTGGAGGCAGACTACCGGGTGATGGCCAATGACCCGAAAGAGTTGGAAAGTTGGTTGCCCTGGGTACACCGGTTCATTTCCAACGCCAAGGCCTGGATCATTGGAACTCATCATGGCGTTGATGCTAAGTATTTAGGCCGGTATCTAAGTGAATATGCCTATCGGTTCAACCGTCGTCATGATCCCGATTCCTTATTTCACCGTGCTTTGACCGCATGTGCCTTAGCAAAACCCATTACAGCACGGTCACTTTGTGCATAAGCATAGGAAAACCACATTGACGTTCAGCGAGAATAAAGGATATAATTATTAAAAATTGTGAGGAGTTTTCCAGGTGAAACATCAATATTTTAAAATCTTTGTTTTTTCAGTGTTTTATTTATGTTTATTAGGGCTCCAAAATCTTTTTTCAGGCGGAACCGGAACTACAGGCGCGGTAGCCCTCAAAATTCCAGAGGGTCCCAGAGCAATTGCCATGGGTCAGGCTTTTGTGGCGGTGGCGGATGATGCGAATGCTATTTATTGGAATCCTGCTGGGCTGAATCAATTAGGTGGAGCCCATATTACCGCTGAATATGACGTTTTCATCGATACCATTCGTTATGGTGTTGTTAATGTAGGAACTAAATTAGGAAATGACGCTGCTTTTGGTATTGGGGCAAAAGTTCTTCAAACAGGTACCGATAGTGCGTATGATCAGAATGGAAACCCCACAGGACAAAGCGTCGGTGAAAATTACATGGATGTTGATATCGCTGGGGCCTATAGGGTCAGTTATAACGTGGATATTGGCTTAACTGCCAAGTACATTTCGGAACAACTTGTCTCTTTGAAAACAGCAACAACTTTTGCGGTTGATCTAGGCCTTTTATATAGAACTCCTGTTAAAAGTTTAACGGCGGGTTTTAATATTCAGAATATCGCGCCAACCATGAAGTTCGACCAACAAGCAGATCCTTTGCCTTTTAATGTTAAGGTTGGTGTTGCTTATAAGATGTTTGAGAATAATTTTACTGTGGCTTATGACATGAACTTTCCAAATGATAATGCTATTTCCGCTAATTTAGGTGGAGAGTATTGGTATAAAGACACCTTGGTGGGTCGCTTTGGTTACATATTCCAAGGCTCCATTGACCAAAATGATGTCGGCCTTGGCGCAGTCGCCGGATTATATCTTGGGGCTGGGGTTAAAATTCCATTTATGAAAAATTACGTCGGCCTGGATTACGCTTGGACGAATGACGGTATTTTAGGCGCCAACCATCATTTTGCAATTGATGCGTATTTCTAACCCTTTTCCCGCTTGTTTAATTAATTACAAAAATCGGTTAGTTTGATTTTTGGGCTTTATTTGTCCTGCTTAAATTGAAAGCTCCATCCGAAAGGCTAGAAAAAATGAGCACTGAACAGGAAATTTTCGAGAAATGCGGTCGAACCTATAATTCCAACGATATTATTTTTCGGGAAGGCGACGTTGGAAATGAAATGTTTATCATCCAATCGGGAAAAGTGAAAATTTCCAAGCAATTGAAGGATGGGGTGGAGAAAACATTGGTTATCCTAGGTGCTGGCGATTTTTTTGGAGAAATGGCTGTCATTGATAAAGACGTGAGATCTGCAAATGCGATAGCCATGGAGCCTTCTCGCCTAATTGCCTTGGATGAGGAAGTTTTTGAGATGCATATGCAGACAAATCCTAAAATCGTCAAAAAGATTTTGAAAAACCTCACATCAAGACTAAGAGAATCCAATCAGCAAATTGCCACCCTTTTAATCAAGGATGCTAACCGTCTTGTGGCTAACACCATCCTTTTAGTGGTTCATAAACACGGGGAGGAAGGGCCAAGCGGCATAACAATGGATATAAATTTTACAGTGTCCGAGTTGAGCAAGATGTGCGGGTTGGATTTGCCCAAGACCCAGGAAGTCGTGGACCGCCTTGTGAAGGCACGGGTGATCAGTTTATCAGGGGGTGCAATTGTGGTCACTAGCCTTGAAAATCTCGAAAAGTTTATTAAGTTCTTAGAAATGAAGGAACAATTCGGCGAATAAACCACGAGGCCGGAAAGCTCCACATTTGTGGAGCTTTTTTTTTGCATTTCGTTGCTTTGAGGGAGTGCTCTTGGGTTAAAATGCGTTTCCTATTGTAATGCGGGGCAGAATGAGCAATGTAGATATGCTGTTTAAGGGGAGATTTTGTGTTACTCAAGGAATTAACCAATTCCATCCAAAAAGATTTAAATCGTGTTGAACAAAAGATAGCCCAATCACTCAAAACAGAAAATATTTTTGTTCAGCAGATGGTTGACTACCTTTCTAGATCTGCCGGAAAACGGGCGCGGCCGGCCCTCGCAATTCTTTCAGCGAAATATTGCGGAAATGTCCCCGAGCAAACAGTCGTATTAGGCGCTGCTTTGGAGATGCTTCATGTCGCCACTCTGATCCATGACGACATCATCGATAATTCCGCGGTGCGGCGAAAGCAAAAAACCCTGAATTTCAAATGGGGTAATGAGATTTCAGTTTTAATGGGCGATTATGTTTTCGCCTCCTCTTTTTATCTGATGGCCAAGAACCTTCCTAAAACAGTTTTAAATACCCTAGCGGATACCACGAATATAATCTGCCGCGGGGAAATTTCCGAGACATTCCATAGGTTCAACGCGGAACTGACAGAAGAACAATATTTTGAAGTTGTCCGGGAGAAAACGGCAAGTCTTTTCGCGGCCAGCTGCCAAACAGGCGCGATGCTAGCGGGCGCTGACGAAAGAACGGTGGATCAGTTATACAATTTCGGTATGGGGGTCGGTATGGCTTTCCAAGTCATTGACGATACCCTGGATTTTGTTGGTGATCAAACAAAAGTGGGCAAGCCGGTTATGAGTGATTTGCGAGAGGGGAAACTGACCCTGCCGGTGATTTATTGCCTTAACCGGGCTTCGACACTTGAAAAGAAAAAACTAAAATCAATTATCCATAAAAAAGTCAAGTCCTCAACCGATTTCAATGTTTTGCGTCAATTGCTGGACAAATATAGCGCAGTTGTTCATTCTGTCGAAATTGCCAAAAAATTTGTTAGCGAAGCAAAGAATGAGTTGTTAATTTTAAACGGCCAAAGGGATAAAACGGAACTTTTGAATTTCGCGGATTTTCTCACCAATAGGGATTTTTAGCTTTTCTCTTGTCGGATGAACCTGAGTTCTTGAAATTTATTAAAAGTCCATGTATAGATTAATTCAACCGATTTGTCTTTATTTCTTTCATTTGAACGTTTTTTAATCTTTTCAAAAGAGTGATAAATGCTTGAACAGTACGGAAGTGTTCTATTTTTCTTATTCGCTGGAGTGTTATTTATTTTAATGGCCTTTTTAACTGGTTGGATTTTGAGTCCCAATGGTCTTTTAGGGCTTAAATATAAATACAAACATGAAATCCTTGAGGATACGTATGAATGCGGGGTGGAGACATATGGTGGTTCCTGGATTAGGTTCAATGTCAGTTTCTATCTTTATGCCCTAATGTTCGTGATTTTTGATATTGAAACTGTTTTTTTATATCCCTGGGCGGTTTCCTTTAAACAATTGGGAGTTACCGGCTTTGTTGAAATGATTCTATTTATTTCTATCTTGGCGGTGGGTTTGGCTTATGCCTGGAAGAAAGAGGCGTTGAGTTGGGATTAGAATTAAAAGGGATAACAACACCTGAAATAGAGCTCATGGAAGACCAGAGCAAAGTACCAGGCCTTTGGACCTTGGATAAGGCTATGGGATTCGTGTTTAAGTGGGCTCGGAAGAATTCACTTTGGCCCCTTCAGTTTGGGACAGCCTGTTGCGCGATTGAAATGATGGCGGCAGCCGGCGGACGTTATGATTTGGCCCGCTTTGGCTCAGAAGTATTTCGGCCTTCTCCCCGCCAAGCCGATCTTTTAATCGCGGCTGGAACCATTACCGAGAAAATGGGTTACGCGTTGAAAAAACTTTATGAGCAGATGCCTAAGCCCTGTTGGGTCATCGCTATGGGAAGTTGTACCATCGCAGGCGGCCCTTATTACTATGATTCTTATACCGTGGTTAAAGGAATTGATTCATTCGTGCCGGTTGATGTTTATGTCCCTGGATGTCCCCCTAGACCAGAGTCTTTAATTTATGGGTTAATGGCTATTCAAAAGAAAATAGAGGATGAACCGATATTTAGAAGGCGGAAGGAATTTTAATTTTATGTAGTCCAATCGCGCGTTGAAAAATGAATTAAATTATGATGTAGGCGTTGATAAAGGGGAGAATTAAATTTTCATGACGAATGAAGAGCTTAAATCTAAATTAGAATCTGATTTTAAAGAGCAAGTCCAAACCGTAATTCTTTCCGCTCAAAAAGAAGTTGTGGTTTTGGCGAAAAGCGAGACCCTTTTGTCCCTCTGCCAAACCTTGAGGGATAAACCAGAGTATTCCTTTGAGCACCTTTCCAATTTGACGGCGGTAGATTATCCCAAGGAAAACAAGTTCACCTTGGTGTGCCACCTATGGTCTTACCTAAATCATCAGCAAATTACCGTCAAACTTGATACTCCCCGAGATAAGCCCATTGTCCCAACGTTGGAGAAAATTTGGAAAAGCGCAAATTGGTTCGAGAGGGAAGTGTTTGACCTTTATGGAGTTATGTTCGACGGACATTCCGATTTGCGTCGCATCATGATGCCTGATGATTATAAGAAACATCCTTTAAGGAAGGATTTTACGGATGACGGATTTATTGTTAAGCCTTCATAAAGGAACCGGCGATTCGGCGGTTGATTCCGACTCTTACGTCGTCAACCTTGGACCCCAGCATCCGGCTACTCATGGGGTGTTACGTTTAATTGTAAAATTAGACGGAGAGACAGTTCAAAAAACAACTCCCGTGATGGGGTATCTGCACCGTTCTATAGAGAAGATTTGCGAGAACCGGACTTATCCGCAGTGCATCACCTATACTGACCGGGTTGATTATGTTTCGGCGATGAGTGTCAATCTCGCATTCGCATTGGCCGCTGAAAAACTCATGGCCATTGAAATCCCGGCCCGGGCCCAATGGCTGAGAATGATCTTTGTGGAGTTGCAACGATTAGCAAGTCATTTATTATGGATGGGATCTTTTGCCGGTGATATTGGGGCTTTGACCCCGTTTCTTTACGGGTTAAGGGAAAGGGAGCGGATCCTGGACTTGTTTGAAATGACTTGCGGACAAAGACTCACCTATAATTACATCCGCATCGGCGGAGTCATGATCGACGTATTGCCCGATTTCACCCCTAAGTGCAGGTCTTTCCTGGATTATTTCGAGCCTAAAGTGGACGAGTACGAGGATCTTTTGACTAACAATCCGATTTTCCTGGGGAGGACCCAAGGGGTAGGAGTCATCACCCCTGATTTAGGAATGAACGCGGGCGTTTCAGGACCGACCTTGAGGGGTTCTGGTGTTTCTTGCGATGTGAGGAAACAACAACCTTATCTTTATTATGACCGGGTACAATTCAAGGAATGCCTGGAAAACGATGGGGATTGTTGGAGCCGCTACAAAGTGAGAATGAATGAAATGCGGGAAAGCGTCGCCATCATCCGGCAATGCCTGGACCGCCTGGAACCGGGGCCGGTGGAGGCCAAGCTCCCTCCCGTGCTAAAGGCACCCCCCGCTAGTGAAGTATATTTACGAACCGAGTCCTCGCGGGGAGAAATGGGAATTTACCTGGTTGGGGACGGAACACCAAAACCCTGGAAGGCGAAATTCCGTTGCGCATCTTTTAGTAATCTTTATCTTCTGGATACATTGACCCGAGGCTGGAAAGTTGCGGATATATTGGCGATCCTCGGGAGTTTTGATTTAATCGTGCCCGAGGTCGACCGATGATTAGGAATGTGAAATTTGACTAATACCGAAAAAATAATCCAATTCATAAAAGGCTTTCTTAAGCTCCTCTATACCACATTGGGTATATCAAACTGGGAGGAGTTTATTAATACTGCTGTTATCGTAGTGGTCATGTTCGCGATAGTCGCTGTATTTGTGATGTTCCTTGTTTGGATGGAACGCAAGGTTTCAGCCCATATGCAGAGCAGGATTGGGCCCAATAGAGTTGGACCTTTTGGCCTGCTTCAAACATTGGCTGATGCGCTTAAACTCACCATTAAAGAGAATGTGAAGCCTGTCCATCGGGATAGAATTCCCTATTTTATCGCTCCCATTGTGGCTTTTGTCGCCACCTTCATGGGTTTGGTTGTTATTCCTTTCGACAAAGGGGTTGTGGTCCAGGATTTGAACATTGGGGTTCTTTATATCATCGCCATTTCCAGCTTCACTGTCATCGCGATCCTTTCAGCTGGATGGAGTTCCAACAATAAATTCGCCCTGCTGGGCGGATTTCGTTCCGCGGCCCAAATTGTCAGTTATGAAGTGCCTTTGGTTCTCTCGATCATTCCAATTATTTTGGCCACTGGCACCCTCAGCTTGCAAAAGATCGTTGAATATCAATCTGATCATGGTTATTGGTTTTTAAGGGGTCTTTATATTATTCCCATTCTGGTTTCTTTTCTTATTTTTATCACCGCGTCCACCGCTGAAGCTAACCGCGCCCCCTTTGACATCCCCGAGGCGGAATCGGAATTGATCGGCGGTTACCATACCGAATACTCAGGCGTCAAGTTCGCGATGTTTTTCTTGGGGGAATATGTCGCGATCATAATTTCTTCGTCGGTCGCTGTCTCATTATTTTTAGGAGGTTGGCTTCCTTTGCCATTGCTGGGCTTCTTGAATTTGCCTGGATTCGTCTGGTTCATGCTGAAACTTCTTTTGGTCATTTTTTTGATTATGTCATTCCGGTGGACTTTTCCACGGCTCAGAGTGGATCAACTCATGGATTTCGGCTGGAAAGTCCTGATTCCTGTTGCGATTGTTAATATTCTATTAACGGGTTTTTTAATTCTTTATTGCGGCGGGGGGGCATAGAACATGGGCCCGAAACTCGGTTATTTTCCAGGCATTCTCAAGGGGTTTGGGAACCTTCTTTTGGGCTTGTCGGTCACCATCCGTTATTTCTTTAAGAAAACAAATACTTACCAGTATCCGGACGAGAGGATGCCGTTGCCTGAGCGCAGCAGAAGCATGATAAAACTCATCTATGACGGGGAAAAGGACCAGTTCAATTGCGTCGCCTGTATGATGTGCGCCAAGGCTTGCCCCAATAGCTGTATCAAGCTCGAGGGGGTGAGGATGCCCGACGGAAAAAGGCGCATGACCACCTTCAAACTGGACTTTTCCACCTGCATCTTTTGCGGGTATTGCGTGGAGGCATGCGGTTTTGACGCATTAACATTCGTGGCGGAGGAGTACGAGAATGCGGTCTATCAACGGGGAAACCTATTGCAGGACGAGCAAGGTATGAAGTGGGTACGGCCTTCTCAAACGGATCCTGCGGCCCTGGAGACAGTATCGGCGGCGAATCCCCCGGCGTCTGGCTCGGGAGCGTGACCATGGAAACAGCCATTTTTTATGTTATCGCGGGGGCCCTTGTGGTATCCGCCCTGATGGTGGTCACACTCCGGAATCTTTTCCATTGCGCCTTGTTCCTAGCGGTTACCATGTTTTGCGCGGCAGGTATTTTTCTGTACCTTGAATCGGAATTCCTGGCGGTTGTTCAGGTGTTGATATATGTCGGCGCCGTCACTGTGCTCCTTATATTCGGGATCATGCTGACCCGCGAGGTTATGAGCGACAAAGCCAAAGTCCTGAACCACCAAGCGCCTCTTTCCGTGATGGTGGCGGGCATCTTGTCCATTGCCGCCCTCTTTGCGGTTGAAAGCTCAGTTTCCAAATGGTCTGACCATTCCGCCTCCTCCCTGGGAAAACCCACTTCAACCGTTTCCGCGAACCGTCTCCCTCTTGATTCTTCAGGGAATCCATCGGTGAATCCCCAAGGATACGACGTTAATGCCCTGGGGTTGGAGTTGATTAGGCCTGACAAGGGATACGCGTTCGCTTTTGAACTGGTTTCGATCCTCTTATTATCGGCCTTGGTGGGGGCTATTGTGATCGCCCGAAAGGATACAGCGTGAATTCCATTCCTCTCAACCATTTTTTGTACCTATCCGCCGTATTGTTCGGGATTGGTTTGTTCGGGATCTTGTCCCGCAGAAATGCCATCTCCATCTTGATGGGTATTGAGTTGATGCTAAACGCGGTGAATATCAATTTCCTAGCTTTCGCCAAATACTGGAACTGGATCAATGCCTCTGGGCCGGTTTTCGTGGTTTTTATCATTACGATCGCCGCCGCTGAAGCTGCGGTCGCGTTGGCTATCGTTATTTCCGTTCGCAGGCAGTTGAAGAGCGTCAACGTGGAAGACGCGCACGCCATGCGGGGGTGACCTGGCTTCACCCGTCTTGGCGCGATTGCGGCAATGTGGAATTGTTTTGGCTTCACACATTTTTATTAGCAGAGGATTTTAGAATGATCCAATATTCATGGCTCATCCCGGTTTTGCCGGCTTTGACTTACGCGGTGATAATTCTTTTCACCCGGCGTTACCGGATGGTTTCAGCCTTTCTATCCATCCTGGCTGTTGCTGTTTGTTTTATCCTCTCGGCGTTGATATTACTTGAACTGCTCGCCCTGGATCCTTCCGCCAGGAGCGTCACGCTATCGTTGACGTGGATGGAAATACCGCCTTGGTCGATCCATGTCGGGGTTTTAATCGATCCCTTGAGCGTCAATATGCTTCTCGTGGTGACCTTCATTTCATTGATGGTCCAGGTTTATTCCCTCGGCTACATGAAGGAGGACCCGAGGTTTTCCACATACTATTCATACCTTTCGCTTTTCACCGCCTCGATGCTGATCCTGGTGCTGGCCAACAGCTTTCTCCAGCTTTTCGTGGGCTGGGAACTGGTGGGCTTATGTTCCTACCTTTTAATCGGCTTCTGGTATTTCAAGCCGGAAGCGGCCGACGCCTGCAAAAAAGCGTTCATCGTCAATCGCATCGGGGACATGGGATTCCTCATGGGCGTGGTGACAATTGCCATGATGTTCGGGACTTTCGACTTTGACCGCGTCCAGTCCATCGTCGCCCAGGGCCTGGCCGCGCATACTTACCAGAGCGGTTTTATCGCGGGGATCGCCATCCTTTTGTTTTGCGGCGCGGTGGGGAAGAGCGCCCAGTTCCCGCTTCACGTCTGGCTTCCGGACGCCATGGAGGGCCCCACCCCGGTTTCCGCCCTGATCCATGCGGCCACCATGGTGGCCGCCGGTGTTTTCATGGTCGCCAGGACGTACTTTCTTTTTTCGGCCGACCCCCTCGCCATGACGGTGGTGGCCTATGTCGGGGGCTTTACGGCCATCTTCGCGGCCTCCATCGCGATTGCCCAGGACGACATCAAGCGTATCCTCGCCTATTCGACCTTGTCCCAACTCGGTTACATGATGCTGGCTATGGGTGCGGGGGGCTATACCGCGGGAATGTTCCATTTGACCACCCATGCTTGCTTCAAGGCCCTCCTGTTCCTGGGGGCCGGGAGCGTTATCCATTCCCTTCACACCAACGACATCCGGAAGATGGGCGGGTTGGGTTCCAAAATGAAAATCACGGCCGCCACCATTCTCATCGCCAACTTCGCCATCGCGGGCATCCCGCCCTTCGCGGGGTTCTGGTCCAAGGACGCCATTCTTGACGCGGTGCGCACAAGTTCCGTGCCTTACCACGAAATACTTTATGGGGTGGCCGTCTTGACGGCCTTCCTGACCGCCTTGTACATGTTCCGGCTTTTTTTCATGGTGTTTACGGGTCCGCCGCGCGATACCCATGCCTGGGACCATACCCACGAGTCCCCCCTGACCATGACGGTTCCCCTGATGATCCTCGCGCTTTTGTCCATCGGGGTCGGATGGATCAACTGGCCCGGACTGGATGCCTATACCAAATTCGTCCATTACGGCGGGTACCAGCCCATGGAATTCAACTGGCCCGTCGCCGGAACTTCCCTCCTGGTGGTTCTCCTGGGAATGGGGACCGCGGCGCTGTTTTACTGGAAAAAGGTTTTCTCGGCGGAGAAGGCCGCCAAGGCCTTTGGGCCGCTTTACCTGCTGTTGAAAAACAAGTATTACGTTGACGAGTTTTACGGGTGGCTGGTGAAGAAGGTTTATTTCGGCATCGCGACTCTTTTCACGTGGTTCGACGACAATGTGGTGGACGATGGGATGGTGGACGGTACGGGTTGGGCATTCCGTAAAATGGGGGGGTTTTTCCGCCTGACCCAGACTGGATACGTCCAGAACTACGCGCTGGTCATCTTTGGGGCGGTGGCCCTGATTTATCTGATCGTTAGTTTTTAATTTCCGGAGGAATCTCATCATGCTTCCAGTGCTCGGCTCAATCCTGGTCCCCTTCGCGGCCGCTTTTTTCCTTTTCCATGACCCGGCCGCCCAGGGACCCAACCTCTTGCCCTTGTTGAGCACCTTCATCGTAGTTCCGCTCCTGGGCGCCTTGTTGGTGCTGGCCTCCAATGAGAAGGGAAGCCGATGGATCAGCCTGTTGTTCTCCTCCTTTGAACTGGGGATCGCCTTCCGGGTGTTTTTCCTATACCAGACAAACCTGGGCGGTTTCCAGCTGCGGGAGGAGGTGCCCTGGCTTTCCAACCTGGGGATTAACTATCTGCTGGGCGTGGACGGTATGAGCGTGTTGATGGTGCTTTTGGTGGCTTCGGTTTATTTCGCGGGTTCCCTCATTTCCTGGAATATCACCCTGCGGGTCAAGGAGTACTTTGTTTATTTCTCCCTTCTGGTCGGGGGCGTGGCAGGCGCTTACATCAGCCTGGATCTCTTTTTCTTCTTCCTTTTTTACGAGTTCGCCGTCCTGCCCATGTACCTTTTGGTGAGTATTTGGGGTTCCGGGCGGAAGGAATATGCCGCCATGAAACTCACGATATACATCCTCGCGGGATCGGCTTTCATGCTGGTGGGCTTTCTCGCGATGTATTTCACTTCCTCCGTGCATACCTTCGACCTCCGGATCCTCGGGGACATCACCCGGACGAATTTCGGACAGGATTTCCAGAACCTCTGGTTTCCCCTCCTTTTCATCGGCTTCGGGGTCATTTCAGCCATCTTCCCGTTCCATACCTGGTCCCCGGACGGGTACGGTTCGGCCCCGACCGCCGCCTCCATGCTTCACGCGGGAGTCTTGAAGACCCTCGGGGGCTACAGCATCATCCGTGTGGCCTTGCCCTGCCTGCCGGGCGGGGCGAAACAATGGCTTCCAATCCTGGTTTTTCTTACCCTGATCAATGTTCTCTACGCGGCCCTGGTGGCTTTGAAACAGAAGGATTTCAAGTACGTTATCGCCTATTCATCCGTGTCCCATTGCGGCGCGGTTCTCTTTGGAATATGCACCTTCCAGGCCGCGGGCCTCAACGGGGCCGTCATCCAGGGTTTTTCCCATGGGATCGTGGCGGCCATGTCATTCGCCCTTGTTGGAACGATTTACGGAAAGGCTCACACGAGGGAAATTTCCAAACTCGGGGGGCTTTCGGCATGCATGCCGGTTTTGGCGGGGCTTTTTGTGGCGGCGTCCATGGCCAATGTGGGTCTTCCCGGCTTGAGCGGGTTCGTGGGTGAGTTCCTGATCTTCCTGGGGGCTTACCGCAGCGGCTTTCAAGGAGGTTTTCCCGTTTTTCAAACCTTGTTCTGGGTGGTCATCCTGGCCATCGTCTTCACGGCGGTATATTACCTCCGTTTGGTCCAGATGGTTTTTTACGGTCCGGTCAAGGACCCGCATTTCAAGGAGGAGATCCAGGACGGTAAATTCATCGAAATCCTTCCCATCGTTTATTTATTGGCAGTCTCGCTGGCGGTGGGCCTATATCCGAAGCCCTTCGTGGCGCTTTCTAACGCCACTATCGCGCCTCTCATTGAGCACATCGGGGGGTTCAAGTGATCCAATACCAGGTTTTTCTTCCCGAGCTGTGCCTGATCGGCGCGGCCATCCTCATCCTTTTGATTGATCTTTTCCTGGAGGGGGAACCCAAAAAAAGAATATTTTTCTGGGTCGCGTCCCTGGGAATCCTTGGGGCATTGGCGGCGCTGCCATGCCTGGGAGGTTCGGGTTTATGCTCAGGCAGTTGCCCCATGCCTGATTCCATCCAGGCCTTCGCCGGTTTCCTGAAAACCGACCGGTTGGCGGTTTTTTTCAAGTTGTTGATCCTTTTGGCGGCTCTGTTGACGGTCCTGATAGCCTCCCGCTATTTCAAGGCCCGGCCCACACCTTATCTCCCCGAATTCCTCGCCATCCTGCTTTTCTCCGCCGCTGGCGCCTCGGCACTGGCATCGGCCCAGGAAATCATCACGCTTTATGTTTCCTTGGAAACACTCACCATCAGCAGTTACCTCCTGGCTTCCTTCATGAAAAAGGACAGCCTCAGTAATGAGGCGGGGATGAAATATCTCCTGATCGGGGCTTTCTCTTCCGCTTTGCTACTTTTTGGTTTTTCCTACCTTTATGGTTTGACTGGGACCACATTCATCGCTGATATGGGAAATAAATTAATGGGCCAGCCTTCATCCCCCTTGGCGATGCTGGCCTTGATCCTCGTGATCGGCGGGTTGGCTTTTAAAATCTCGCTGGCCCCCTTTCACATGTGGACCCCGGATGTTTATGAGGGTTCGCCCACTCCGATCACGGCTTATCTTTCTACCGCCTCCAAAACCGCCGGGTTCGCGGCCTTCATCAGGCTTTTCTGGGTGGGGCTTCCCGCCCCGTCCCTCCAGGTGGTTTGGGCCGGCCTATTCGCGGCTCTTGCCGCCATCAGCATCGCGTTAGGCAATTTGGAAGCCCTTCCCCAGACCAACTTGAAACGCTTGATGGCCTATTCCTCCATCGCCCAGGCCGGTTATATCTCGACGGGTTTTTTGGCGGGAGGGAATTTGGGCCTGACCGCGGTGCTTTTCTACCTGTTTATTTACCTTTTCGCCAATATGGGCGTATTCCTAGCCATCGCTGTGGTGGCGGACAAGACAGGCAGCGAGAAAATTGAGGATTTCGCCGGTATGTGGAAAAGGTCCCCCTTGATCGGCGTGGTCCTGTTGGTTTGCCTGTTATCCCTGGCGGGGGTTCCTCCCTTTGCGGGATTTGCGGGCAAATGGTACCTTTTCAGCGCGGCTATTTCCAAGGGTTATACTTGGCTGGCCCTGGTAGGCATGATCTTCAGCGTTGTCTCGCTTTATTACTATCTCCAGGTTGTCCGCCAGGCTTTGGTTTGCGAGGCAAAGGACCCATCGCCCATCGAGATGGGATTTTTGGAAAAGGTTGTTTTAATCGTTTGTGTTTTGGCGACTGTGACTTTTGGGTTTTGGCCTACGCCTATCATTGATATCGCGAGATCCGCGGCTTCAGCCCTTTTTTAGGATTTCTTTAGGAAAACCCCCGGCCTATAGACCGGGGGTTTTTTGTTTCAGGCCGATGTGTTTGAAAACCGCGGGGAACCCTATTTTTTTGGTGATTCTACCGGAATCTGTGGGAAAATTTCGTTGTTCATTGGATGGTTCTCCCTGAGAGGAAGTGTTTGAATGTTAATACTGCCAGTCCTTTTCATCTCCATTGTTCTTTGCAACGCCGGCGCCAGTTGGTTTTCCTATTCGAATAAAAATCAGGAGAATGTCACGGATAAACGGGTTCTTGGATCCTTATCCGCCGGCTTTATTTGCACTGCGGCGCTCTTGTGCGCCAAATGGATCTTGGAGGGATACGCCCCAATGGTCACGATGGATGGCATCCTATTGGTTTTGACATTTTCCCTATTGGGAGCCTTGCTCCTCGGCCAGATCAAACTGAATGTGCCGATCCTTACGACGCTTTTCATCCCGTTCATTTTCCTGCTTTCCCTTCTCGCCTTTATCGCCTCATTTCACTCGAAAGCCTTGATCGACCCGCGGCTGATGTCGCTCGGAATGGCTTTTCATATCTTTTTCATCTTCCTGGGTTTCGCTCATTACACTTTGGGTTTCGGCGTGGGAGTGGCCTTCTGGGTCCAGGAAGGCCAGATCAAACAACACCGCATCCGAAATTGGGCCTACCGGCTTCCTTCCCTGGAATCACTTGAGAATTTGACTGTTTTTTATATAGCGTTGGGTTTTGTGTTCTGGACCGCCGGCCTGGCTCTTGGGGTCATCCAGGCATTCCTGGTATTCGACCATTTGCCCCTTACAGACCCGAAAATTCTTGGTTCCATGATGGTGATGCTCATTTACGCCGCCTTTTTCCTTTTGAGGTGGGGTTTGAGAATGAGGGGGCGAAAAACCATGGCCCTCGTTATGGCCGGCTATTTATTGGCTCTTTTCACTTTTGTGGGTGTTCGGGTGTTCTTGTCGACATTTCACGCCTTTTGAAGAACTGGGGACCGAGGAAAACCGGATGAAGTTTTTTGCCTACGGGATGAATCACACGACCGCTCCGCTTCAAACGCGGGAAAAGTATGCCTTGGCGCCCGACGGAGTCATGAAGGTGCTTGAGGAACTAAAGGCAACGGCGGCTGAGGCTGTTTTCCTTTCCACCTGCAACCGGGTGGAATTTTATGTGGTCACAGACGCCGAAAAACAGAGCCTTGAGAAAATACGTGCCATTCTCGGCAGAATCCACCGGTTGAAGCCCGTGGAAGTCCAAAAGTATTTTTACTTTCACGAGGGTTCTGAGGCTTTTTTCCACCTTTTCAGGGTGGCCAGCTCCCTGGATTCCATGGTCGTGGGGGAAACTCAAATTCTCGGCCAGGTCAAGGACGCCTTCGAGCAAGCCCGCCAGGGGAAGATGGCCGGAAGCATATTGCATGGAGTTTTTAACAGAACTTTTGCCGCCGCGAAAAGGGTTCGGACGCAAACGGATATTGCCCGAATGCCGACCAATGTCTCGAGCGTGGCTGTGGACCTGGCCGGCAAGATTTTCAGCGATTTATCAAATCACCGGGTTTTGCTTTTAGGCGCGGGGGAAATGGGCGAGCTTACCTCGAAATATCTCACCGACGCAGGAGTGAGGAGTCTTTTTATAGCTAACCGGACCCTGGGGAAAGCGAAAGGCCTGACAGCGAAACTGGGGGGGGAGGCTTTGACCCTGGAGGACGGGCTCGGCAAGTTAGAGCAGATGGACATCATTATTACCTCGGTGGGCGGGGGGAAATTGCGGTTAGTTCGGGAACAACTTGAAAGAGCCATGAAAAGCCGTTATGGGAAACCACTCCTGATCATCGATATTGCCGTTCCCAGGAATGTCGATCCCGGGGTCGGGGAAATCGAATCAGTCTATCTTTACAATGTCGACAATTTGGCGGGCCTCGCGGATGCCAACAGGTCTGGACGGTTAAAAGCCGTTGAATCCGCCGAGAACATACTCCGGGAGGAAATGGAAAAAATCTGCTCTTGGTATGCCTCCCTGGAACTAGTTCCGACGGTGGTTAGGCTGAGAGAGCATTTTGAGGGTTTACAGCGGGCGGAGTGGGGTGAGTTTTTGAAAAAGCATCCCAACCTGCCGGAGAATGAACGCAAAGACATGGAACGCCTCGTCCATGATTTAACCGCCAAATTGCTGCACGCCCCCTCGGCGAACTTGAAAAAGGTGAAAACCGAGCGGGACCGCCTTGAATACGCCAGAATGTTGAATGAACTTTTCTCGCTCGTTGAAAACCCAGAAAATGAGTAAGGGCATTATTTCATGACCTTTCTTCTTGGGACCCGGGGAAGTGCGTTAGCCATGGCCCAAGCGGAAATGGTCCGGGCGAAGATCGCCGGAATATTAAATGGGGAAGGGGTCCGCCTAGAACCGATCAAAACATTAGGCGATCAACTGGGGGTTTCCCCGGGTGTTATGCCTTCGAGCAGTGAACCCCAAGGAATATTTACCAGGGAATTGGATGAGGCGCTTCTTTCGGGAAAAATTCAAGCCGCGGTTCATAGCCTGAAAGATGTCCCGACTGTCCTGCCGGAGGGGATCGTCTACGGCGCCTTCCTTAGCAGGGAGGAGCCTCGGGACGCGCTTATCTCGGCCGGCGGCAAAATGTTCAGGGAACTTCTTCCTGGATCGCGGTTGGGAACAAGTTCTCCCCGCCGTGAGGCTCAAATTCACGCGTCCCGTCCGGACCTTACCGTTATTCCCATGCGCGGCAATGTGGATACCCGCATCAAGAAGCTCAAGAAAGGGGAAGCGGATGCCATCATTGTTGCCGCGGCTGGGCTGATACGTTTGGGCAGGCGGGAAGAAATCACCGAGTTGTTGGAGCCGGATGTCTTCCTCCCGGCGCCGGCCCAAGGAATCCTGTGTGTGACCATTCTAGGCAATAACCGTGAGCTTTTAAGCAAGCTGGGCGTGTTGAACGACTCCCCAACGGAGATCAGCGCGGAGGCGGAAAGGGCTTTCTTGAAAAAACTCCAGGGTGGATGCCGCGTTCCGGTCGGCGCATTGGCTCATGCGGATGGAAATGAACTTGTTCTTTCGGGATTCATTGCTGATCCCAAAGGGACCCCGTTATTGAGGGGGCGTCTTAAAGGACCGGCTCAAAGTCCGGTAGAACTTGGAATTTCATTAGCGGATGATTTGTTGAGGAATGGCGCGAAGGGGATACTTAAAAACTTTTTTAAAATGTAACTCATTTCGAATAAATATTAGAAGATTGATTTGTTTGTTTTTCTCTCCCTGAAGTGTTTCATCTCAAGATAAGCAATTTGGCGACAAGGCGCCCCTGGGGCGCCTGGAACACTACGTAGTAGATCCCATTCGCGAGAGGTTTGCCGGCCTTGTCCGTCAGGGGGACTGCTATCTCGCTGACTCCTGCCGGCACTTGGGTCCGGTCAACCTCATTCACCTTCCTGAAGGACAACGTGTATATCCCGATCCGTACCAACGGCTCGGTTCGCGTCAGGGTCACCTGGATTGTCACAGGCTCAGTACCACTCACAGGATTCGGATAAATAAACACCCCATTCTTGCCTACCGGTGTGGATGTCTGTGTCAAGGTGGTCGTTGGAGTGTAAGACACGGTGAATGTCGCCGTGAAAGTGGCAGTGCTTGTTGGAGTCTCTGTATAAGTGAATGTCCCCGTCGGCGTCGAAGTGAAGCTTGGGGTCAGCGTGCGGGTGACAGTCGGAGTTGGCGTAACGGTCATCGTGTTCGTGACCGTAGGGGAAGGCGAAGCGGTGAGCGTAGGCGATGACGCAGGAGTCGCTGTAGTCGAAGCCGTCTTGGTGCTGGTAAAGGTAGGGGTGGAGGTGTTTGTAAAGGTGTTGGTGGGTGTCTGCGTATTCGTCATCGTCGAGGTGGACGTATTAGTCGGAGTATGGGTGGGTGTGAATGTCGCCGTCGGTGTGTTGGTGGGTGACTGGATCCCGGTATTGGTATTCGTTGGAGTATAAGTTGCGGTCGGAGTGGGCGTGTTTGACGGCGTATTCGTCCATGTATAAGTGGCCGTCGGTGTGAAGGTAGAGGTATTCGTCAATGTGTTCGTGAGCGTGAAAGTAAAGGTAGAAGTCGGCGTCTCAGTCGGGGTGGACGTTGGGGTGTTGGTGAATGTGTCTGTCGCCGTTGGAGTTGGCGAAGACGTCATCGAAGCCGTCGCTGTGGGTGTCGGGGTCTGCGTTGGAGTGTTCGTGAAGCTGGGCGTTATAGTCGGCGTATTAGTGGGTGACTGGGTCCCTGTGTTGGTATTGGTGGTGGTAGGTGTCACAGTCGGCGTATTCGTGTTCGTCGCAGTGCCTGTACTCGTGAATGTATTTGTAGGGGTCATAGTCGAGGTGAAAGTCGCCGTAGGGGTAAATGTAGGTGTGGCAGTTCTCGTCGAAGTAGACGTACTCGTGGATGTATAGCTGGGTGTTAAAGTCAGAGTAGCGGTCAAAGTATTGGTCGAGGTGGAAGTATAGGTAGAGGTGGGAGTCGCAGTCCTGGTTGGGGTAGCCGTTGGTGTGTTGGTGGACGTGTTCGCCACCGTTGGTGTCGGGGTTGGCGAAGCCGTAACGGTCATCGTGTTCGTGACCGTCGTGGTAGCGGTGCGGGTCGCAGTAGGCGTCATCGAAGACGTTGATGTGTTCGTCGCTGTCGGAGTGGAAGTTGAAGTATTCGTCGGTGTTGTAGTCAAGGTATGAGTTGCTGTGTTCGTGAAGGCGGAGGTATTGGTCGGCGTGTTCGTGGGCGGCTGGGTCCCGGTGTTGGTTGTGGTGGCAGTGGGCGTCACCGTTGGGGTATTTGTATTCGTTGCCGTCATGGTATTGGTGGGCGTAGTGGTCTTCGTGTATGTGGAAGTACTGGTGGACGTGTAAGAAGGCGTCGGAGTCGGCGTAGCGGTTGAGGTATTTGTCTGGGTGGATGTAGGCGTGTGGGTTGGGGTGTTCGTGGATGAAGGGGTTGGCGTCCGCGTCGTAGTGGCCGTTGAAGTGTTGGTGGTTGTGTTCGTTACAGTCGGAGTCGAAGTGGAAGATGAAGTATTTGTCAGTGTGGGCGTTGGAGTCCTAGTCGAGGTAATCGTTGGGGTATTCGTGGGGGATGTGGTTCCCGTGTTGGTGTTGGTCGCTGTGGGTGTCACAGTCGGGGTATTCGTGTTTGCCGCCGTTGGGGTATTGGTGGGCGTGGTGGTCTTCGTGCTTGTCGCGGTGGTCGTAAAGGTGCTGGTCGGAGTCGAAGTCGCTGTGGAGGTTGAAGTATTCGTGGAGGTCGGCGTAGCGGTTCTGGTCGGCGTGGCAGTCGCCGTAATGGTGGGGGTGTTTGTAGCCGTTTGCGTGGGAGTAGCGGTGGAGGTATTCGTCGGGGTGGAGGTTGAGGTCCTGGTTGGCGTGATCGTAGGCGTATTAGTGGGGGAAGCGGTCCCCGTGTTGGTATTGGTCGCGGTGGGGGTCACTGTCGGCGTATTCGTCGCTGTGGCTGTATTGGTGGAAGTGTTGGTTCTCGTGTTGGTGACTGTGCTCGTATAGGTGCTGGTCGGAGTCGAAGTTGAGGTGGAAGTAGCGGTATTAGTGGACGTAGGCGTGGTTGTCCGAGTCGAGGTTGCTGTTGTCGAGTTGGTGGGTGTATTCGTGGCGGTATTGCTGGGCGTTGAAGTTGGGGTGCTGGTGGAAGTGTTTGTCGGTGTATTGGTCCTTGTCGATGTTAAAGTGGGTGTTGTCGTATTGGTGGCGGTGTTGGACGTGGTATTCGTCAAGGTGGCAGTCGCTGTGTTGGTCAAAGTATTCGTCCGAGTTGCGGTCGGAGTAGGCGTCGGGGTGTAGCTGGCGGTATTTGTCCTGGTCGGACTAGAAGTGGATGTCGCTGTATTCGTGGCGGTGCTGGTGGAAGTGTTCGTCAGAGTGGCCGTGACCGTATTGGTGGACGTGTTTGTTCTGGTCGCAGTTGAGGTAAAGGTCGCCGTGTTGGTGACGGTGCTAGTGGAGGTATTCGTGCGGGTCAAAGTCGGGGATGGGGTGCTGGTATAAGTGTTCGTAAGGGTGTTGGTTTGTGTGTAGGTCCTGGTGACTGTTGGGGAAGCGGTTGGCGTGGGAGTGGATGTGTTAGTGGGTGTATTTGTGTGCGTCACGGTAAGGGTGGGCGTGCTGGTTAATGTATTAGTTAAGGTATTGGTCACCGTATTGGTGGATGTATTTGTGGGCGTGCGCGTTTGTGTGCTTGATGCGGTTGGAGAGTTTGTGTTTGTTGAAGAAGGAGTGGGAGTCCGGGTTGAGGAATTGGTAAAGGTGGGCGTGACAACTTGGGTTGGGGTATGAGACAAAGTCGGAGTAAGAGTCGGCCCGGGGGTGATGGGAGGACAAGTGGGGATTGGCGTCGCCAGCCAGGTAGATACGGCGGCACCCCATGCGTTGGCGGTCCAAGTCCAATTCGAAAGCATGTTAGGGCAGGAATCATCGGTAAATGACCAGGCGGTGGCTCCCACAACACCATTGGTTGTGACGGCCCATCCTGAAGTGCCGATCATATTTGAGTCGAAAGTGGGATTATCAGGATCTGTTCCACAAGTCGTGGGACCGCCGAATTCTCCGACGAAAACTGGGGCAGTGGACAAGAGACTTGATGGCACATCCGCGTTCCAACTTGTGGGTGTGGTTCCGTCGTTGGACCCGTAAAAGTGCGCTGAGTAGACGACGCCATTACCGTTATTGGTGACTGGCCCTGGGGCGCTGAGGACGCTTTTCAGGTTTGAACACCAGGACAAGCCGCCCAACAAGCAAATATTATTGGCGCCTACGCCGCGCACCGCGTTCAACAGTCCCTGCATTCCGGGTGTCCAGGAGGGGGTATCGGTTCCGCCTGTACTTCCGCCGGTAACCCATGCCGCGGCGGGAATATTGGTGGGTTCGTTGTACAGGTCGAACATGACCGCTGGATTGTTTTTGGTCCAGGTCATACTGGCTACGGAACCCCAAAAGGTGATAGCGTTGGCATCCGCCATTGCTTCTTGTCCCGTGGCGGTACCCCAGCCCGATCCGCTACAGGGTGTTGTGGGTGAAGTGCCGCTATAGGTGCCTGACCAATGGAGGTCCAGGATGACATAACAGTTGTTGGAGGCGCAGTATCCGACGATGGCGGATACCGCCGACTGGTATTGGGTGGCCGCGATCTGGGTGATCGAATTGGAACAACCGAACCAGAAATCCTGGTTCAATGGAAGGCGGATGACTGTGGCATGCCAGGCCGTGACCGCTTCCTGGGCCGCCGCCAGGGTATTTCCACCGCAGCCGTTGGTGCTGTTTCCGGTAAAGCCGCCGCAATTGGAACTGCTACCGCCGGGCCCATAACCATAGGGGGAGAATTCCAACCCATCCACGTCAACGCCTTTAAGTGTAAGCGTACAACCGTTTGAAGGGGAGGTGGCAAGCTGGTTCCCTGTGACATATAGCGTATCCAACAGGGCATAGGCGTCTTTCCCCGGAAGAACAATTAAAAAAATTCCGAGGACTGCGAACCTATAACGGCGTTTGATTGGATTTAAAAAAGAAAAAAGTGAAAAATCATGAGAGATGAAATTGGAAATGAGAAGGCCCGGTCTTTTCAAGAGGTTCCCTAATTCGAAATATTGTTTGTTTCAAATGTCTTTTTTTGTTGTTAAGAATATACCCGATTTTTCACAGTTCCGTTTCTTTTCGGGAGGATTTTTTACTTTTACTTGATAATCAAGGTTGACTCTGAAAACGGTTTCAAAGATCCGTAAAATAGCGCTGCTTTCTGATGGTCTGTGAATATCACGACTATTTAATGTTTTTCATTACAAATTAGATATTCATGAGGGCAATTAATGGAATCGCCACCATGTTTACGCGGCTATGTTTTTCAATGAACACCCCATAAAATGGCATATCTAGTAATTTTTAACGTGATCTTAAAAGATGAAATCTTTGGGGTTTCCGGAAATGATGTTGGCAATGTTGTTTAAAATTCGATTCTGAATGAGACGGATTAAATGGAAAAAAATAAGATTGTTCAGATCACTGGGAAAGGCAACCGGTTTCAGGGGCGGCCAAAATTGAAGGTCCTTGTCACCCGCGCGAAATCTCAAGCGGGGCAGTTGACGGGTCTTCTAAACGGGAAGTTATTTAAAGTCATTGAAATTCCAGTATCTGAAATTGTCCCGCTTCCTTTGGGGAAAACTGGGCAAAAACTCATAAGAAAAGCCGACGAGTTCGATTGGCTGGTATTTTACAGCTCGAACGGGGTTCGTATATTTATCGGACATTGGAAAAAACTCAGAAAAAATATCCAAGCCCTTGGCAAAGCCAGGATTGCCTGCGTCGGGGAAGCTACGGCAAAAACCCTGAAGTCTTTTGGCTTGAAGCCGGATTTGGTTCCCGAGGATTTTCAACAGGAAGGTTTGGCCGAGGAGTTCGGTAAAGTGCCCTTGGGGGGGAAAAGGCTTTTACTTTGCAGGGCCCGGGAAGGGAGAGAACTCCTTTCCGATTTTCTAAAGAAAAAGGGCGCCAGGGTTGACAGCGTAACCTTATATAAAAACGATATGCCGAAGGGAAGTGTTGGCAAACTCAGGATATTGTTTAAGAAAAATGGCGGAGCTGATCTTATTACCTTCACCTCTTCGTTGGCGTTAGATCATTTTTTCAATTCTTTTACATCAGCGCAAAGGGCAAAATGGCTAAAGGATACTCCTATAGCGGTGATCGGACCAGTCACGGCTAGTTCGGTTCATAAATGGGGAATGGAAATCGTTGTTAAACCGGCCAAATACACCATTGCCGGATTCGCGAATGCGATTACGGCTTGGGGAAGAAAATACAAGCAAAGGGTTATATAATTTCATCTCCGTTAATTACCTGGAATCGACTTAGCTTTTAAAGGAAAAACATGGCTTTCCCAATCCAACGAATGAGGCGGTTAAGAAGAACCAAGGCTCTTCGCGGCCTGTTTGAAGAAACTATGCTGGGAGCGCGGGATTTCATCCTGCCTTTGTTCGTCGCTGAGGGCTTAAAATCCCCTGAGGCGATTTCCTCCATGCCGGGGGTATTCAGACGCTCCCTATCCTCCCTCGTGAGGGAAGCGGCCTCGGCCCATGCCCTTGGAATCCCGGCGGTTCTATTATTCGGTATCCCCATAAAGAAAGATCCGTCGGCAAAGGAAGCCTATAACTCCAATGGAATCATCCAGAAAGCGGTCCGGGTTTTAAAAAAGGAAATTCCCTCTCTGGTGGTAATCACCGATGTCTGCGCCTGCGAATACACCTCCCATGGCCATTGCGGGATTATTTCCAAGGGCGAAGTCCAGAACGACCCGACCCTGGTCCTGCTGGGCAAGATCGCACTATCCCATGCTCAAGCGGGTGCGGATATTGTGGCGCCTTCGGACATGATGGATGGACGCGTAGGATTTATCAGGAAGGTGCTGGAAAAGAACAAACAGGAAAACACCCTGTTGTTGAGTTACGCGGCCAAGTTTTCGTCCCAATTCTACGGACCGTTCCGGGAAGCCGCGGGTTCCACCCCGGCCTTTGGAGACCGCAAAACCTACCAGATGCCGGCTTCCAACGCGCGCGAGGCCTTGCGAGAGATCCAGATGGATATAGAGGAGGGGGCGGACGTGGTCATGGTCAAGCCCGCCTTGACGGCTCTGGATATCATCGCGAAGGCCCGGATGAAATTCCCGGTTCCCCTCTGGGCCTACCACGTCTCCGGGGAATATTCCATGATTCAGGCCGCTGGGAAGTTAAAATGGCTGGATTTGGAGGGAGCCATGGCCGAAAGCCTTATGGCCATCAAACGGGCGGGGGCGGATCGAATCATTACCTATTGGGCCAAGGAAGCCGCGAAATATTTCAAGCCATAAATAATACCTCTGTCATTAATGTGTGTTGGCTGGATTGTCCCTGAATTTAATTAGCGTGGAATCGTCAATGCGAATATTTCGTGCTAAACTCCCTTAGTGCGTAATGATTAAAAGTTTCTTTTCACCCGACTAATGGTGAAAAATCCATTTAATGCTGGTTTTTAAAAGAGAATATTCTCGGAATTTGGACAAACAAGTGATTAAAAACCAATCAACCGCGGAAACCAATTCGGGCTGGCCGTGGAAAATGTTTTGGATGACCGTGTTTTTCCTGTTCCTGGGGTTTTCAAGCGCCCAAGCTCAATACAATATTGGCGATATCGTGATATACGGCCCCGGGTACCTCAATGCCAATCCTGATGGATATACGGATAGCCAGACGACGTTTGTGACCGCGATTCCGCCCGACCTGACCTTTATTTCCTGCTCGGGGGGGCAATCTTGCACCCTGGAATCCGGCCAGGTGGTTTGGACTTTGGGGGACCTGCCTCTTGGCGCGTCAGGTAACGTTACGTTGGTCATGAAGGTCACAGATTGTTTCAGTAACACATTTGTGCTTAATTCAACCATGTACTATACCGTTCCTAGCGGACCAGGAACGAGTTTCGGCAGTTATATCACTTTAACCGTCAACTGCGTAACGGATACCCCCACGATCTCCCCGACACCTACCATCACGCCCACCGTTACCCTGACACCAACACCCACAGTCACCAATACCATTACCAATACTCCGACCATAACCTTGACCCCTACGATCACACCGACTTTTACTCCTGTCTGTAACATTCATGTTTGGCCGGATCCCTTCAATCCCAAATGGGCGGTGGGGGGATATTTAAAGGTTAATTGCGTGCCGACCGGCGCCACCGCGTCCTTTTTCACCTTATCCGGGGAATTGGTGCAGGTGGTCCAAGGGAATAACGGTGTCGCTTTATGGGATGGACGAAACCGATATGGCAATTTAGTGGCATCGGGTGTTTATTATTATCTCATCCAGGTGAACGGCGTAACCAAAGGCTCCGGTAAATTCCTAGTGGATCTAGGGTCCTAAACCGATTTTTTTCGAGAGTTGAACAAATTTGGAAAATCAGGTTCTCATCCGTCTACTGATCTTAAAATAGCCCGCTGATTTGGGCTGTGATCATCCTCAATATTATTTACCAGTTCAGGTCCACCGCCGCGTCGCCATCCAACGCAATCCTTCCTTCTAGGCCGTAGTCGCTGACAAAGGCTTCCACCATTTTGAGCGATGTGACCTTGGTTCGGAGCCTGGCGAAGCGCCCCAGGGGCCGGTTGAGCATTTGGGTCAATTGGGTCTTTAATTCCCCCAGGTTTTTCCCGACGGGGATCACCGCTTTTTTGCGCAATTCCTCCCTTATTCCGGAACCCGCGATGAACGCGGCCATTTGCACCAGGAAGTCGCTGGTCTTGATGTCAAAATCCATGTCGGGAAAGTCGATGACCTGTTTCTTCTCGTGGAATGTGGGCGTCCCCAGGAGATAGATGGTCAATTCGGCGGGTTTGCCCCCGAGATTGATGACGGGGGCGTACTGCACCTGGGCCTCCACCACGAGTCGGCCCCCGGAACCATAAACGCGGATGGAGGTGATCTTGAGGTGGTGGTTGCCGCCCCCCGGAAGGGCCCGGTTCAGGATGCCGGTTTTGGGGTCGATCAGGAGCTTGTTGACCTCGTTGAAGCTGATCTTCAGGTTGGTTTCGATATGGAAGCCCTCGGGACCCGGCTGGTATTCCTTGATGGGAGGCAATTCGCTCCTCAAGGGGCGGGGTTTATCCCCGATGACGACATAGGGCTGGGCGATGACCTCGAAGACCGTTTCCAGGCGGGGGGAACGGACGTCAGGAATCAGCCGGAAGGAGCCCACGCTCACCCGGTCTGTTTTGATCTGGAGCCAGAGGTCCTTGGCCATCTTGATGGGTTCCTGGATCTTGTCGAAAAGTTCCTTGGCTTTTTCCTTGAAATTCGAGGCGTCTTTCAACATTTCGTGATACTTGGAAGTCCCCTTGCGGAGGATTTTCTCGCCCTTGCGGACGTCCGTTTCTTTGCCAGTCTCCGGGGCGGCCGCGGTCCCGGGTTTTTCCTCCCCTGGAGTTTCCTTGAAATTGGGCGCTTCCAGGTGCCAGTCTTCGCTCCAGTGGAGGGCCGAGGCCAGATCCACCTTGGCGTCCTTTTCGACATCCTTGGCGAGGGTTTCGGCTTCCTTGGCCAGGCTCTTCGATCCGGCGGGTCTCTTGAAGTGGAAGTGCATGTGGGCGGTCAGGCTGTTGCCCTTGAATTCCCAATCCAAGGGATCCCACCAAACGGTGGTTCCCAGGCTTTTGGTCAGGGATGTCTCGGCCTTGGCCAAATCTTTCTTTGCGAATTCAGCCAGGTGTTTTTCCACGTCAGTCAATTTGGGGATCTTTACCACCAGGGGAATGAGGAGCCGGGCGGGAGGGGGGGATTTCAGGGTGTGGATAGGCGCGGGCCTAATCGGGACCATCAAGGATGAACCGGATGTGGCACAGCCCGAAGCCAAAAGGCCCAGGATAGGAAAGAGCGGGAACCAGCTTTTGGTTAAACGCATGGGCTTATTTTACACCGTGTAAAAAGAAGAGGCTTCAAAA
The DNA here is from genome assembly GCA_963796105.1 of candidate division FCPU426 bacterium. Taxonomy (GTDB): domain Bacteria; phylum Oederibacteriota; class Muellerivitia; order Muellerivitales; family Muellerivitaceae; genus CAWCKJ01. Next base: position 672,257 of record CAWCKJ010000003.1, on the reverse strand, counting down.
ACTATTTGAGAGGTTTTTCATAATAGGGAATTGAAAGGATAGTGTGAAAACCCTGATGGTAAAAGACTAAGAAACTCTAACAAAATTCTTGAATTCACCCCAGAGACTCAGAGACCCAGCCAAAAGAACATATTATTTAAAGAATTATCTTAGCTGAGGCTCTGCGCCGGTTTTCCATAAATCAGTTAAGGAAATCGGTGCTATGCCGAACTTTCAATGAAATCTTCATTGAGGTTCGGCATGGGTCCCTGTGGTAAAAAGAGGTTTAGTTAGTGTCTCGAATTTATTTTTGATTGGTTTTGGGGGAAGCCAGGATCTGCTGGATCTTTTCGAACCTGGGATCATCCTGGGGGATGGGTTCTGGCCTGCCGGATTCCAAACTCAAGGGATAGGCTGTCCAGGCGGGGGCCTTTCCCTTTTCAAGATCCACCATTAAAACACAGCTATTCAAGGTTTCCTTGCGGCGCAGGTCGAAAAGAAAGTTCCCCAGGCTGTAAGCCACCAGTCCCTTTTTAATCCTCCTGATTTTTTGTAGAACGTGGGGGTGGCACCCCACGACCAGGTCGGCCCCGGCATCGCACAGGACGCGGGCCTTCTTTTTTTGGATCGGTCCGACATCCCCGTATTCCCATCCCCAATGGACCAGCACCACCACGAAATCCGCGTTTTTCCGGGCCTCCTGGACTCTGGGGATGATTTCAGTGTGGGTGGTGCTCTCGATGCCGGCTTTTCCCCTTTTCGCGTCGAATGTTCCCGGGCAAACCCCGCAAAAAGCCAGAAAGGCCAGTTTCACGCCGTTGATGGTCAAGTAAACGGTGGGATCAGTCCCATCCGCTTTTTCCAGCCAGCCCACGGATTCGATGCCCCGATCGGAAAGGCCCCGAAGGGTCTGACGAGCCACTCCAGGTCCATAATCAAGGATGTGGTTGTTGGAAACCGTCATCAGACCGATACCGGCATAGGAAAGGGCGTCCAGCGAATCCACACTGCCCTTCAGATAGACCTCCTTCTTGGTATAAGCCTTTCCCCCTTTCCCCACGGGCGATTCCAGGTTGGCGACTACCAGGTCGGCCTGGTCCAATAGGGGTTTGACCTTCTCAAAGGGCCAGTTCTTTCCATTTTGTTTAATCAGTTTTCCAACAAGACGGGCCAGGTTGATATCCCCCCCGAAAGCCAGCCTGACTTTTCCGGGGGTGGGCGTGTGGGTGGGGTGAAAATCTCCGGCTTGGGGTGGAACGGGAATTTTCGTTGATATCGCGGAAGGCATTGATGTGGGAACTGGAACCGTCTGTGCGGCCAGAAAACCGGTTGGGAAAAACAAAAAAGTTCCCAGGGAAAGGGTAATGGATTTGTGGTTCAAGCGCATTAAGGCACTAGCACCTGATTTATTCCTTCCTATTACCAATAGATTGTGGGGCCTTCGAATCTTTCAGCGCAATTCCAGCTTGCCCGTCAGCTCGATATTTCGCGAAGAGGAACCTACCAATATATTGAAGGCTCCCGGGTCGGCCTTCCATTGCTTAGATTTCTCGTCGAAATAGGAAAATGACCGGCGGTCAAGGCTCACAGTCACCCCCTTCGTCTCGCCCGGTTGTAAGTCCACCTTGGCGAACGCTTTGAGTTCCTTCGCGGGGCGCGGCACTTTCGCGTGGCTGTCGCCGACATAAAGCTCCGTAACCTCCGCCCCCTCGCGCCCGCCCGTGTTGGTCACGTTGAACGAGACCGTGACAGGGTCGTCTCCCTGGGCCGCATCGGGCGTGATGGACAGGCCCCCGTATTTGAATGTGGTGTAGGACAGACCGAAACCGAAGGGGAAAAGCGGCTTCACGCCGGCCTTGTCGAAATGCCGGTAGCCAAGGAATATGCTTTCGGAATAGCGGACATGCTTTTTGGAATCAGCGTAATAACTGTCGTGGACCGCGCTGTCCTCCCAACTGCGCTCGAAGGTCGCGGGAAGCTTGCCTGAGGGGTTGACGTCCCCAAAAAGAATATGGGCCAAAGCCGTGCCTCCTTCTTGTCCCGCGTACCAGGCTTCCAGCACCGCCGGCGCCCGGTCCACCCACTTTTTCATGTCCACCGCGCCGCCTGATGTGATCACGACCGCCGTGTTCTTGTTGGCGTCCAAGACCGCGTTGATGAGCGCGTCCTGGCCCTCGGGGAGTTGGAACGTCCGGTCGAAACCCTCGCCCTCGATGTTGGGGTCAAAACCCGCCAGGACCACCGCGGCGTCCGCGCGCGACACCAGCTCCTTCGCCTCCGGGTCGAAGAACAAGTCGGCCCGCCGGATGCCAAAACTAAGCCTGGCATGGTGGTCCCGATGGACATACTCCAGGCGCAGGGCGTAGGCCTTGCCGGCCTTGAGTTCCATCTCCTTCAGCGAAATGGGCTGTTTTTGGTCTTTGCGGTCCTCGAAAAGCTTGCCGTTGATATAGAGGCGGTACTCGTCCAGGCCATAGGTGGAAACAGCGAAGCGGTAGGGGCCGTCCGTGGAAGGGAAGTAATAGCCGGTCCAGCGGGCCGAGAAATCATGCGCGGTACTGCCGGTGGGCCAGTTGTTCGGGCGGTCCCAAGTGAAATTGACATGGGGGTCGTTGCGGGTGAGGGCTGCATCCCCGCTCAAGTCGGCATTGTTGAAGTATTCTCCCTTGAGACCCGATTCTTCGTCCTTGGCGTCTGCCGCGAATTCCGTCAAATCGTAAATCTCGCCCATGGGCATGAGCCCTCGGTTGTAATAAACCACCGCGGTTCCGGAAAGGTACTGGCTTAAACCCTCCAAGTAGCTCACCGACTGGAAAGGCTGGACCTTCGCGCTTCCCCCGCCCACCGGCACTGCAGGGTAGGCGTCGGGACCGATCACCGCCAGCGTTTTGACTTTCCCTTTGTCCAATGGCAGTAGATTGCCCTGGTTTTTCAGGAGGACCATGCTGGATTGGGCCGTCTCGAGCGCCAGCTTGCGCCCCTTCTCATTGAAGAGGGGGAAGGCGTGGTCGGTTTGGTCGCGGTCAAGCCAGCCGAAACGAACCGCCGTGCGCAGGATCCGCCTCACTTTGTCGTTAATTGTCTCCTCCGAAACCTTACCTTCCTTGACCGCCGGAATCAGCGTGTCCCGGTTCATGAACTTGCCCGACGGCATTTCCAAGTCCAGGCCTGCGTTGGCCGCGGCCACCCCGTCGTAGGTCGCGTCCCAATCGGACATGATGACGCCGTCGAACCCCCATTCCTTCTTGGCCAACTGGTTGTTGAGGAAATCGTTCTGGGTGGAGTGGACGCCGTTCACTAGGTTGTAGGAGTCCATGATCGCCCCCACTTTTGCCTCCTTCACGGCGGCCTCGAAGGTGGGAAGGTAGATCTCCCGCATCGTGCGCTCGTCCATATCGGAACTCGTGTTATGGCGGTCATATTCGGAGTTGTTTCCCATGAAGTGCTTGACCGTGGCGCTCACGCCCTGTTCCTGCATTCCCCTCACGTAAGAGACAACCATGCGGGAGGCGAGAAAGGGGTCCTCGCCGAAGTACTCGAAATTGCGCCCGCACATGGGGGCGCGGTAGATGTTCACGCCGGGGCCCAGCATGAAATGAACCCCCCGCGCCCGGGCCTCATGGCCGATCATCCCGCCCACGCGCCCGGCCAGTTCCGTGTCCCAGGACGCCGCCAGGGCGATCCCGGCGGCATAGGCCGTGGATGGCCCGTAATTGCGAACCCCGATCGGCCCGTCGGACATCTTCAAGGCGGGCAGTTTCAGGCGGGGAACCGCCCGGACATAAAAGGAATTGAATCCCCCGATGTAATCGATCTTCTCTTCCAGGGTCATTTTTTTCAGGATGGCTTCAACCCGGTTTTCCGCCGGGTCAGGAAGGGTATCCGCTGACGCGAGTATGCCGGGGATAAAGACCAGGGCGGCCAAAACGGCGTATCGAATGTTTCCCATTTCACGATCCTTTTCATTCATATTTATTTAAAAGGGACAGTTATTGTAATCGGTTCGAGGGCAAGTAGAGCAAAACTAAAGCAATTTTCCCTTCAAGATCCCAAGAAATCCCAAGAAACGGACTAAATCTTATCCTGGTTTTGCCGCAATGTAATAAATCCACTAAACAGCTGTAATTAAACCGGGGTACCTGCTGGCAGGTTCGGTTTTCCTGCTGGCAGACGCCGGATTCCCTGCTGGCATGGGCGGTGTTTCTGCTGGCATAAACCTGGGTACTGCTGGCATAAGCCGTGGTGTGCGCCCCAAACCTTGGACAGTTTTTACTCCAAGTTGAGAATAGGTTTTCCGGCGATTGGTTTGAGTGACTTTAAAGCCTCGAACTCCTCAGGCGGCATGTAGCCGATAGAAGAATGCAACCGTTTTTTGTTATACACCTCCTCGATGAAGTATGGAAGTCTTTGAAGCACTTCCTGATAAGTTTCGTAATTGAATAGATGCACCTCCTCATATTTCAAGGTTTTGAAAAAGGATTCCGCATTTGCATTGTCGTAAGGGTTGCCTGTCCTGGACATGCTGATCCTTAATCCTTTGGACTCAAGCAGGGCCACGTAATCCCAGCAGGCATATTGCACCCCTCTGTCTGAATGGTGGATGCATCCCGGAAGAGGATTCCTTTCCTCTAAAGCCATGCGTAAAGCCGAAAGCGACAACTCCCGATCCAGTCTCTTGGAAACCGCCCACCCGATCACCTTTCTGGAAAAACGATCCAGAATGGCCGCCAGATAAACAAAGCAAGTGAGGATTCGGATATAGGTAATATCCGCCACCCACACTTGATTGACAGCAGTTTCTGCCACCCTTTCCAAGAGGTTGGGGAACACCGGCAGGTCGTGATTGGATTGGGTGGTTTGGATCTTGAACCTTTTCCCCCAAATAATAGGGTAAAGACCGTATTTCCTTACCACCCGCCGAATCCGTTTGGCGTTAATCCTTAATCCCTCCCGTAAAAAGTGGTGGTAGAGCCTCCGATAGCCGTAGTAGGGGAAGGTCAATCTCACCTGCTCGATTCGGTTCTTTAAGTCCAAATCTCTTTGTTCCTGAATCTCCGGTTCACTTTTAAGTGCAGAATAATAGGTACTTCGAGGAAGCCCCATCATTTGGCATCCTCTTGAAATTGAGCCAAATTCCTTGAGGTGATCACGGAGGTATCGAGCTTTCTCTGGTTTTCCGCGTATTTTTGGAATTTTTTTAAAAGGTCTATCGCCATGATCAATTCCCCAATCTTGGCTTTGAGTTTCTCATTCTCTTTTTCCAATATTTTTTCGTGAAGGGAAGGTTTTTCAACCAAGGTTCCTTGGCGATATTTATCGCGCCAACGGGTTATAACGCTTGGATTGAGCTGGTATTGACGAGCAGCTTCATTGAGCGATAGGCCAGTTTCTACCTCGTGGACGACTTGTTCTTTGAAATCAATACTGAACTTCCGTCTTATTTTACCCATTTGGAAATGCTCCTTTGGGGGGTTACCCCTTGAGCCGTTTCCCTATTCTCTATTTTTTGCTTCAACTGTCCAACTTGTAGGGCGCGTTCCACCGGAATCCTTGCTGGCATGGCCAGTATTCCTGCTGGCATAGACCGGGGTCCCTGCTGGCAGAGGCCGGAATGCCTGTTGGCATGCGCTGGCATCCCTGCTGGCATGGTCCGTCGCCTACCGGCATGGCGGGGATGGGCTACCGGCATGAGGGTTTCAACTACCGGCATGGGGGTTTCAGCAACCGGCATGGCCGGTCGGGTTTCCGTCGTCCAATGCCAGGTTTACCGCCTGGCTTACCGACTTACCTGCTTACCGTCCAGTTCTCGAGTTCCCGTGGTTCCAAGCCAGTTCCAAAGTTACAAGGTTCCAAGAATCCCGAGTTTCCGTGGTTCCAAGGCGGTTCCAAAGTTCCAAGGTTCCAAGAACCACGGATTTCCATGGTTCCAAGCCAGTTCCAAAGTTACAAGGTTCCAAGAATCCCGAGTTTCCGTGGTTCCAAGGCGGTTCCAAAGTTCCAAGGTTCCAGGAACCCCGGATTTCCGTGGTTCCAAGGCGGTTCCAAAGTTCCAAGGTTCTAAGAACCCCGGATTTACGTGGTTCCAAGCCAGTTCCAAGGTTCCAAGAATCCCGGGTTCCCGCGGTTCCAAGCCAGTTCCAGGAGTTCCAGAGTTCCAAGTTTCCCGGGTGTCGTGGTTCCAAGCCAGTTCCAGGAGTTCCAGAGTTCCAAGTTTCCCGGGTGTCGTGGTTCCAGGCCAGTTCCTGGAGTTCCAGAGTTCCAAGTTTCCCGGGTGTCGTGGTTCCAGGCCGGTTCCAGGAGTTCCAGAGTTCCAAAACATAGGGGTCAGGCCACACGCTCCGCAGCGTGTGGCAGTGATCATTCATCACTTTATCAGCTTTTGTGCAAACTTTTCGTCTTCCGCCAACCTTTTTTTGATCTTCATCAATCGGTTTCCCACCGCGCTTTCCCCCACCCCCATCTTCATTCCTATCGCCTTGGAACTCATTCCTGATTTTCTCTTTAATAAATATATCGCCATATCCCGGGCTTCCGACTCCCTTTTGCCTGCCCTCAATATTTCCTCCGGTTTTTCACCATACATTCTTCCTACTTTCTCCAACACTTCTTTCGGATCTTGCTTTACCACGTGTTTCTGGTATTTCGGTACATCCAAATGTTTGTGACGTTGCCCTACTTCGTGAACCTTGTCCAAAAACTCCTTACCACCCAGGTATATACGCGAATACAAATCATCCCAAGGCTTTTCTTTCTTCCCCATCCCCTCTTCCACAAAAGTCCTGTATGATTTTTGCGCCTTTTTTCTTTCCTTACCAAACTGCCCTAATAACCAGTCCACTTTCAGCCATTTTTCCGCCCTATCAAATCCCGCTGTCGCCCGGTAACTACTCCACTTCCAGTCTTTGGGGTGTTTTACCATCCGGGCCCTTACCGGATTCAATACCACATACCGGCTTAATTCCTTTAAATAACTGTCTTTCTCCACAATAATGGCCTTATACCGCCCCTGGAACAAATGCCCGTTCCGATAATGCTTTTTATTGAATTTTTGTGTGTATTGGGCGTTTAAATGTTTCATGGCTGCTGATAAATTCGCGCTTGGGGTTTCCAGCATCAAATGGTAATGATTATCCATCAACACCCAAGCGTGACATAACACACCATTCTCTTCAACCATTTCCCCCAATAACCGAATAAACATCCAGCGGTCGGCGTCATTCATAACAATCTTTCGCCGTTCATTACCGCGCGAGGTTACATGGTAAACCGCCCCTTCATAATGGATCCGTTTAGGTCTTGGCATTAGGACATTGTAAACAACTCACACCATTTGTAAAGTGATGAATGATGGCCTGACCCCTTTGTTTGTTTACATCTTCGTTTTCCAATTTTGGGGTGTCAAAACACTTCACACAATCAGTGGTGCATTTAAAGATCAAAATATATTTTACCTCCATTTTTGTTGAATAGATGACCCGCCAGATTTAGAGTGCCTCTATCGATTTTAGGCAATCTTTTCAGCAATAGATGTTTTCAAAAAGTTATTCAATCCACACCCTCCACTCACCAATCAATAGCAGGGAGGCATATTAAGTGAAATTTCTAAAATCGTTTGAATCTAACTATTCAGTCCAACCAACTGGTAAAGCTTTGTTCCTTCACAATAATAATTTTACCTTACTTCCATTTCGCAATTTGAGAACCTTGACAGATCAAGAAACCTTCGGAGGCTTGCATGAAAAAAGAAAATAGAAACCAAGTTTCAACTAATTGGTTAGGCAAAATGGTTTACCGTGGTTTTTTCTCAATTTTATGTTTTTCTCTTTCAGCCGGATTCGTGTATCCAACGCAAGGACAAACACAAAATTCTAATCCCACTTCAATAGAAACACTAATTGCTTTGCCGACCCCTGGAACTGTTCCGGCTCCTCCCACTAATTTCGCGATTGAACCAGGGGATGAATGTGCCCATTTGTCTTGGGATAAAATGCCAAATGCAAGAGCTTACTTGATTTATGTTTCGGAAGATGGAAAGGATTTTAATCTTCAGTTTCCAAATTCGAATGCAGACGTTTTTAATGAAGCAAATGTTGTTAAATTGGAGAATGGAAAAAAATACTACTATGCTGTAGCTTCTCTAGGCTTTGACGGGCAAAAGAGTGGAATGACAGTTCAATCAGTGGTTCCCAAAAAACTATCGGTTACACCCAAATGGGCTATTGAGCTTACACCTAAGTGGATTCAAACTAATGCTGCTCCACCTGATCCAAAAAGTGAAGAATATGCAAAATGGCGCAAGAAACAAAAATATATTATTCAAGGAACACCCGGGGGGATCAAAAACCCCGAACCCCAACCTGACCCACCTACAAATCTCAAAATAGAAGCTGGTGATAGTGAGGCCTATCTAACTTGGGATCCAATGCCAAAGGCTCAAAGCTACGTACTTTTTGTTTCGAAAGACGGAATAAAATACGAAAGGCAAATTAAAAAACCTTTTAAAAAAACAAAAATCACCATTAGATTTCTGCAAAATGGAAAAATTTATTATTTCGGGGTTGCTTGTGTTGGAGCATATGGACACAAAACCAACATGTCAATTCAAACTGTTATCCCAATAAAAAATGGGAACGTCAGAAGACCATAATAATTCATCGTTTTTGTATTTCATACAAAAGAGAGTATTGATAAAAAATGCTCGAGACTCAAAGAAATTTTTTCATAAGCCACTTTTGGCCCAGAAAATATATGTGGACGGTTTCTTTTTCTTTTCTATTTTTCCTTCCTGCCCACTCTATTGCTCAACTTAGTGTCAATGGAGTTGAATACGGATTTTATCAATCTGGATACGATTATTCCTTAATACAGTGGGATAAGTTAACACACGCCGTCGACTTCGATTTTCCACTTAATTCGAACGGTACCTTGAATGCCTCTCCACAAACTGACTTTATTTCAGCGGCAGAAAGTAATTGTGTTAGACCAATTATGTGCGTTTATAGCTTTGACCCGTCTGTTATGCATTCAGTATTAAGTAATCCTGCCTTCTATCAAAACGTGATTACTCAAATCTTAAAAGATTTTAAAACATATGGATATCAGGGCGTTAATATTGATTTTGAAGGAATGTACTCAAGCGATAAGACTAACTTTACTAATTTCATCACCGATTTGGCTGACCAAGTCTATTCAAATAATTCCAATTATGAAGTTACCTGTGCGGGTGGAGGGTATGACGGTGGCTCAAATGGCACGAGCCCGTTCGATTTATTCAGTGTTGCCTCAGCAACCGATGGCTGGCTCACACCTGAATTTTCATCCTCCTGCCCCCTATCCGCCTTTGCCAGAGTATCCCTCTATTTCGTTAAAGCTATTGAGGGCAAGCCACGGGCTATGGCCGCGGTTGAATGCCATAGGGCTACGGTGGATGTTCGCCGAAGTGATGGGAGGACAGGCTGCGGATGCTTATTTGACGAAGCTTTTGCGTAGCCAGATGCTCATGGGGCTCCATGTTTAACCCTCCTTTCGTTGTTATGGGATTCCGGTTCGGTTAAACTAACTCACGAGTATCGCGTCTTTACATCCCCTAAGAATGAGCGGTTATTGGTTAATGCCAAAAAAATTCAATAAATCGATGAAGCTTTTCGAACAGGCCAAGAAAAACCTGGTGGGGGGAGTGAACAGCCCGGTCAGGGCTTTTCAGGGGGTGGGTGGAACGCCCCTATTCTTCAACCGGGGCAAGGGCCCCTTCCTAATGGACGTGGATGGGAACCGCTATTTTGATTTGGTCGGGTCCTGGGGACCCATGATCCTGGGGCACGTTCCAGGGCCGGTATTCAAGGCCGCCCAGAAGGCTTTGAAAAAGGGATTCTCTTTCGGCGCGCCATCCCCCCTGGAAAACAACCTGGCGGTCCTGGTGAAGAAGGCCTATCCCTCCATCGCGAAAGTGCGCTTCGTCAGTTCCGGCACGGAAGCCGTCTTCAGCGCCATCCGGCTGGCCCGGGCCGCGACGGGGAAAAACAGGATCATCAAGTTTGACGGTTGTTACCACGGCCATGGGGACAGCCTCCTGGTCGCGGCGGGGAGCGGACCTGCCACTCTGGGGCTTCCCGACAGTCCGGGTGTTCCAGCCGAATTGGCGGCCCTGACCTTGAGCCTTCCTTACAACGACCTTACGGCGGTAGAGAAGGCATTTTCCAATTTCAAGGATATCGGGGCGGTCATCGTGGAGCCGGTCGCGGGGAACATGGGTCTGGTTCCTCCCAAACCGGGATTTCTCCAAGGCCTTCGGGATTTGACATTAAAAAACGGTTCGATATTGATCTTTGATGAGGTCATGGTGGGATTCCGGGTGGCATATGGCGGGGCCCAGGAACTCTACGGCATCAAACCCGATCTTACGACGCTAGGCAAAATTATCGGGGGCGGGCTACCTGTCGGGGCTTACGGGGGCAGGGAAGACCTGATGTCCAAGATCTCCCCGGAAGGCCCTGTTTACCAGGCTGGGACCCTCTCGGGAAACCCGGTCTGCATGGCGGCGGGAATCGCCACGCTTAAATCCCTGGCCCAACGCAACAAGCACGCCTATTTGGAGGAAATATCCTCGTTCCTAGAAAAGGGAATCGCCGCCGCCATCCTCAAGACCGGGACTGAGGCGGTTTACCAAAGGGTGGGTAGCATGTCCACGTTGTTTTTCAGGGAAGCGCCGGTTGAGAATTACGCCCAAGCCAAGGAATCCGACAGGGGGAAATACGCCAAGTTTTTCTGGGCCATGCTCGAGAGGGGAATTTACCTCCCCCCCTCCCAATTCGAGTGCTGGTTCCTTTCAACCGCCTTGACCAGAGAACATTTGAAAAAGATCGTGAAATCAGCCGAGGAAAGCCTAATTGAAATAAAGGGTAATTGAGCTTTTGGGGGCCTGAGGCCGTGTTTTTTAATAAAAAAACCCCTTAAAAATTGTTAAACTTCTAGGAGAATTCTGGAGGTGGTGCTTGGGATCATTTTCCTTGAATGGGCTGACGAAGAGAATATCGGCCTTTAGGGTTATTTTATTTTCGGGCATCATGATTTTCGGCCTCACCCGCGCCTTCGCGGATATTGAGATTGATTTGGGCGATACCAATCCTGCCCCCGCTCCGAAGGCATCCAACACGCAAACCAAGCAGGCGGCCCAAAACGCTCCCCAGGCGATCGTTGCCACCCCCACTCCCGTCCCTGAATCCACGGATACAAAAGAGATTAGTACCGAGGAATCAAAATCCGATGAGGACGCGGCTGTTGAGGAGCAGGAAACCAACGAAAACCAAACAGAAGCAACCGCCAAAGAAAAGCCCGCGTTGGAAGTGGCCCCGTTAGCGGTTCAAGCCCATGGGATTTTAAAAATGCGGGATGTTTACGAGGCAGGCATGAAAGCTTACGCGGGAAAAGATTATGAGGCGGCCATCCGCTACCTGAAGGAATCACTTACAATCCATGATCCCTACACCCGGAAGTTTTATTACGCCGAGGCGAACGCCATGTTGGGCGTGATTTACCAGTTTTATTTCCCCGTGCAGGGCCATTACCATTTGGCTTATGGTTATTATAAAAGCGCCTTGAAGTTTGAAAGGGGAAACCCAACCGCTTTGAGACATTTGAAGGAAGTCAGAAAATACCGTTAACTCTTGAAAAGGAATGAATTTGAAATTCAATAAATATTTTTTTCCGTTTCTGTTTCTATTCTCTATTATCGGTTTTGCCGGCGCGAGGGAAGTTCCCCCCGGTTCCCTGTCCATTTACGGCATCTATGGAATGCCGATCGAGCCTTTGAGCCTTGCAAGTCAATACTCCGACGGTGTGGGGTTCAGCGCTTTGGGTGAAGTAAACCCATGCAGCAATATATCGCTTGGATTCAGCTATGAGCACGCGGCTTTTTATTCCAGCACCGATTTTGTGACGGAAACCTTTAATTTCGAGGCCAGGACCTTTCCGTTCGGGAACTGGAGGCAGAATTTCCAGCCCTATTTTATGGCAGGGGTTGGGATCAACGCCGCTCCCGATATGCCGGGTCGCTGGGATGGACGATACGATTATGTAATGGGCTTGGGCAGTAAGGTCTTATTCGTCTCGCCTATTTATCTCGACATCGCCATCCAGAGCCATTGGATGGAACCTGCCAGCGATTATTTCCAATACTTGGACGCGCGGTTCGGCATCAGCTGGTCTTTCCCTAATATGAAGGAGGAACCCACGCCTGAACCCACCGCAAGCCCTACCCCGACGAGTTCCGTTACTGCGGTGTTCACCCCCACGCCAACCCAAGCCCCGGTGGTTTCATCTTCTGGCGCAGTGACTGTCCAGCTTGAAACGCCCTTGAAACCGAAACTGACGAATGAGGAGATCATGGCGGAGTATCAGGGTGGGGGCGGGGGCTCCAAGATGTTGAAGTATTACAAGAAAGGGATGAAGGCTTTCACGGATTTGGCTTATCTCACCGCCACGAAAAATTTGAAACTGGCTGTGTCCACCCATGAAAAATCAGTCGCCCGCGCCAAGTACGCAGAGGCCTACGCGATCCTGGGGGTCATTTACCAGTTCCACAAACCTATAACTGGGCACAATCTAACAGCTCTGGCTTATTACAAGAAGGCGTTGAGCCTGGACCCGTCTAACAAGGCCGCGAATAAATACATCAAAATTCTGAGGGCCCAGCTAAAACCAAAGAAGAAACCAAAACCTAAACCAGTCCCCCGCAATACGGAGGATTCCTACCAGAGCCCCGCCTCGCCCAACAACACCACGCTTCCATAACCAGGTAGTAATCGCTTGGATGTAAGCGCCCGGTCAGGATTTTAATAATTTTGGTGTTTCCGGGACAGGTCCCTGTTCAATTTTGAATTAAAAATAATTTAAGACGCGAAGCTACTGGGCAATGTACAACTTGGGAAATGATTAAATTGGAACGGTATTATAAATTGGCATTTTGGAATGTGTTTTACTAACACAGGTCATCGGAAAGTATTATTTTAGAGGTTAAAGTCAATGACTGAAAAACCTAATCTTGACGAAGACTATGAAAAAAATATAAACGAGGAAAAACAGGGAAACTCAGAAAATAAAAATGCGTCCTATATCCCCAACTCTAAAGATGAACATAATCTTAAAAATAAAGTTTATTTACGAACCGGATGGTTTCTTATGTGGGGTGCATGTTTTTTGGGATTTTTATATCGCCTGATTGTTATGAAAGAAAATCTATCATTCATGGTTTATATTGCGACTTTTGGGGGAGCTATTTTTTTGTTTTTACAATTTTTCACACTTTCTATCCATTAGTGACTTATGACGAAAACGGATGTGAAACAAATACATTTACGAAAAGAAGACTGTACTACAAATGGAGAGACACCAAAGTGATTTTCCGGGTTTCCTCAGACATTACCTGGATGAATGACATGAAAGATAAAGGCCCGTTTTTAGGCGGGAAAATGTTTACGAGGCAATACCAAGAACACATTACCAACATTGTTAGTTTTGTCCAAAAGTGCAATCCGAATGTCAAAATTGATCCATATATTTTAAAGACCATCGCGGATAGGAAAGCTAAAAAAGACAATAGCTAAAATATTAATAAGTCAGTGCTTTTCAATAACTGGTTAAAAACCTAATGTGAATGGTTCGCATATGGTTCGACAGACCTTCCCTGAGTATTATCGAGGACTTGCCAGTTACTCATTAAGAATGGAGTCTGATTAAATTTGTTCTGACCAGACGCTTTAGATTTAATCAGTTAACAACTTGGCGGATGCGGTCGATTTTGGTGGCTTTTCCGGTTCCTGGATCGACAGAAACAACCACGGCTTGGAACAAGTAGGGAAGCGACTCGGATACCTCGAATCGGGAGGGGGCCCCCGTGAGGAAGCGGGACATGACCTGTTCCTGCTTCATGCCGATGATGGAGTTGGGGGAGCCGCTCATGCCGATATCGGTCAGGTAAGCTGTCCCGCCTGAAAGAATTTCCTCATCTGCTGTCATGATATGGGTATGGGTGCCTGTCATCGAGCTGACCCTGCCGTTCAAGTACCACCCCATGGCGCGCTTCTCGCTGGTTGCCTCGCAATGCATATCCACCACAATCACCTTGGCCTTGCCTTGCAGGTAATCCAAGGCCCTGTCAGCGGATTTGAAGGGGCAGTCGATGGGATACATGAAAACCCGGCCCATGAGGTTCAGGACGGCGACGGGAGTGCCTTTGCAATCGTAAACACCAAGACCCGTCCCGGGATTTTCGGGGGGATAGTTATGGGGACGCAAGAGGCGCGGGTCTTTCCCCAGGATTTCACGGACTTCCTTTTTCGCCCAAATGTGATTGCCGCTGGTGACCACATCCACGCCCGACTCCAAAAGGCCCTTGAACGCGTCCGGCTGGATTCCGGTTCCGTTGGAAAGGTTTTCGCCGTTTGCCACGACGAAATCCACCGAAAACTCGTTTTTGACCCGTGCCATGCAGTTATGAACCGCGTGACGGCCGGGTTTTCCAATAATGTCCCCAATGATCAGAATGTTCATGAAATGATTTCTCCCTCAGGCGTTGGATGAGATTAATGAAAACAAGCCTTAAAAGCAAACCCGAATTACGCGTTAAAGCGACCTACTCATCTTTAAAAAACAGACTCTAGCCACGGATGTGCCGATCTTCCATAAAGCTTATATGAAGATTGGTACGATACCGACCTCTTTAATTACTTATAGGAAGGTCGGCATGCATGGGATTCATGGGATTAAACAGGTCTAGATCGTGGCAATGGTTTCGCCATTGCGTCCCATGGGCGTTATGGCCCTGCCTGCGGACCGTGGAAAAATTAATTTTTCCATCGACCGGCGGCTGAGCCATAGATCACTATCGAAAAATTTACCATGCGAAATCCAATTTCTTGCCCATCCCCTGTATCCCCTGAATCCGTGGCAAAGGACTTGGTTTTGTTTAACGCCTTTTAGAATTAAAACGTCTGATTTTATTTATCTTTGTTCCAAGGTTCATTTCAAGCAGGGGTGGAAGCCTGATTCGCAAAGGATGGCCTTGACGGGAACATCGTGCTCCGAAGCTGGTACCTGGTCCACGATCTGGAAGCAATATCCCAGTCCCACGGAAAGGCAATGGCTTTTCAGGAGGGGAAGCGCCCGGTCATAATAGCCTTTTCCAAAACCCAAACGGCGCCCCATCCGGTCGAAGGCCAATCCCGGGACTAGCACCATATCCAATTCCTGCCAATCAGCCGCTTGGTTTCCAGTGGGTTCCAGGATGCCGTAGGGGCCCGGTTGCAGGTTTTTCAGGTCGTGCACTGGGTAAAACTCGAAATGCAATTTGTCTTTCATCACTTTTGGAAGATAAAGCTTTTTTCCAGCGGCCAGGGTTCCCTCCAGGATGGGATAAGTGTTGATTTCATGGGGAATAGAGGCGAACGCCCCGATTCCCCGGGCCTTCTGGTATTCCGGAACCTCCTGCAGGATGGTCCATACACCCTGAGAAGCCGCTTCAGCCAAATCTTGATCCACCGCGTTGCGAATGGCGGTCAATTTTTCCCGGAGCTGGTTTTTATCCCCCCCGGGGGGATCGTGGGAATCAGTTGTTTTCATCGGATTTTTCCTTGGAAGGGGAGGCCTTCTCCAGATTCTTCAAATGTTCCAACCAGTTCTTGATCTTATTCTCGAAGCCGAGGTTGGTGGGGAAATAATACTGGGGTAGGCGGGGGGCGTATTCCTGCTGGACGTAATGATCCTGGAAATTGTGGGCGTATTGGTAACCCTCCCCGTGGCCCAGGGCTTTCGCCCCAGGATAGTGGGCATCCTTCAGGTGGACAGGCACTTCCTTGACGGTTTCATTCTTGACGTCCTCCGACGCTGTTTCCAACCCCATATAGGAAGCGTTGCTCTTGGGGGCGCAAGCCAGGTAAACCGTGGCTTGGGCCAGGGGAATGCGCCCTTCCGGAAGTCCTATGAATTCCAACGCCTGCTGGGCCGCCACAGCGACGGAAAGTCCTTGCGGGTCCGCGTTTCCCACGTCCTCCGCCGCGGAAATCACCAGCCGGCGGGCGATGAACCGGGGGTCCTCCCCGGCGTAAAGCATTTTGGCCAGCCAATAGAGCGCCGCGTCGGGATCGGAGCCCCGGATGCTTTTAATGAAGGCGGAAATGGTGTCGAAATGCTGGTCCCCGGAGCCGTCGTATTGCACCATGCGTTTCTGGATGGATTCCTCGGCGGTACGCAGGTTGAAATGGATCACGCCGCTTTCGTCGGGCGGGGTCGTCAAGACACCCACTTCCAGGGCGTTCAGAAGGGACCTGGCGTCCCCGGATGCGGTTTTCAGGAGGTGGGATTTGGCGTCCATGGAGAGATCCACCTTGTATTTGCCCAGGCCCCTTTTCTCATCGGCCAAGGCCCTTTCCAGGATGAGGGCCAGGTCTTTTTCCTCCAGGGGCCGGAACTCGCAGACCCGGGACCGGGAAAGCAGGGCGGTGTTCAGGGCGAAAAAGGGGTTTTGCGTCGTGGAGCCGATCAGTAGGATGGTGCCTTGCTCCAGATGGGGGAGCAGGGCGTCCTGCTGGTTCTTGTTGAAATGGTGGATCTCGTCGAGGAAAAGGATGGTGGACTGGCGGTAGAGGCGCTTGTTTTCCTGGGCCTCGTCGAAAAGCTTTCTCAGGTCCGCCAGGCCCGAGGTGACCGCGTTCAAGGCCGTGAACCGGCTTTTGGTCTTGCGAGCCACAAGCCGGGCGAAGGCGGTTTTGCCCACTCCCGGGGGGCCGTACAGGATCACGGAAACAATCCGGTTGGCTTCCAGCAGGCGCCTCAAAAGCTTGCCTTCCCCCAGCAAATGCTCCTGACCGAAGAAATCCTCCAGGGACCTGGGGGACATGCGCAGGGCCAGGGGGCGGACCGTGTCGTTTTCTTCAGGAATGGAATCGAATAAATCCATGGGGGTATGATAGGGCCCTATTTCTGGGGCAACAAGTGGGAAACCAGGGGAGAAACGGAAATAAAAAAGCCCCCGCCTGTGCCGTTTGAGACAGTACTCTTTTGAGGCCTGACTAAGTCAGGTGGGCGCCCGACCAAGCGGTTCATTCGCTTCCGAAGAAGACTATCCCCGATTGGAAAATGGGAACCCGTTGATTTGTTTTGTGGCTCAAAATTTCCCGCCCCAAGCTCGAACACCGCAGAGGCACATCTATTCTAAAACTTCCGGGGGGCAAATCAAGGAAGGATATCAATGAAAACAAACCCTTGAGGAAAAAACTCATATTGAGAAATATGCGAGTCTGTACGAAAATGCTCGGAATTACTGGAGGTGTCATTTCCCTTGGGAATGCAAATACACACATACCGGGCACCTGGCTGGATCATTCCGGTTTTGGTCCTATTGGCCTTAGCCTTGCTTCCTTTTGCCATGGCACTGGCCTTGGCCGTCGGCGCGGCGGCATTGGGCGCCACGGCCATTCGATATTTATTTTTGCCGGCTCGGGGGAGCCCGGATAGCAATCATCAGAGAATGATGCATGGCCCGGGACGGATCGTGTCGAATGCCCCTGCTATAGACGCTGACTTTGAGGTAAAGGACGAGAATGAAAAAAAATAACGCAGTGAAAACCGCCAAACCGGCAAACACAAGTCAATCCCAACAGATTGGGGAAGCCTTCTTGGGAACCCGGCCCGAGGATTTTATCCATTCCTTTCAAAACAATCTCAAGTATCTCTTGGCGAAAGAGCCGGACACGGCCACGCCTTATGACCGGTACTTGAGCCTGGCCTACGCCATCCGGGAACGTTTAGTGGAGAATTGGATGGCGACCCAGAAAACATACAGGTCCCAAAAGGTGAAAAGGGTTTACTACTTTTCCCTGGAATTCTTGATTGGGCGGACGCTGGGGAACTCCATCCTCAATTTGCAGGCTGAGGGAAGTGTGCTAAAGGCCTTGGCTGACTTGGGATTAACCCTCGAGGATTTACGCGAATTGGAAATTGACGCGGGCCTGGGAAACGGGGGCCTCGGCCGGTTGGCGGCTTGCTTCATGGACTCGCTGGCGACCCTGGAAATCCCAGCTTATGGATATGGCATCCGGTACGATTACGGGATTTTCCGGCAGAAGATCGTGCGGGGTTACCAGGTGGAGGAACCGGATGAGTGGCTCTCCAGCGTCAACCCCTGGGAAATTTCCAGGCCTGAATATACCTACCGGATCCGTTTCGGGGGCCGAGTGGCGCAGCGGTTAAGCAGGACGGGAAAACTCGCTTTTGACTGGGTCGATACCGAGGATGTGCTTGCCATGGCTTATGACACACCCGTCCCTGGTTACGGCCAAAAAACAGTGAACAACTTGAGGCTGTGGTCCGCCAAGGCAACCCAGGAATTCGACCTGGATTTCTTCAACAAAGGCAATTATTACGCCGCCACTTCCAAGAAAACCGAGACGGAGTCCATTTCCAAGGTCCTTTATCCCAATGACAACAGCCCGGAGGGGAGGGAATTGCGCTTGAAACAGCAATATTTCTTCGTCTCCGCCTCCATTCAGGACATCATGCGTCGTTTTAAAAGGGAACACACTGATTTCAATTTTCTCCCTGATGTTGCCGCGATCCAGCTGAACGATACCCATCCCGCCATCGCGATTGCCGAATTCATGAAGATGTTGGTGGACGAGGAGGGCCTGGAATGGGAAAGAGCCTGGAATATCACTCGCGCCGTCTTTGCCTATACCAACCATACCCTTCTTCCGGAATCCCTGGAAAAATGGCCTTTGAACCTGTTTGGCCGGCTTTTTCCAAGGCATCTTCAAATCATCCAGGAGATCAACGCCCGCTTCCTAAGGGAGGTTGCCAACCGGCATCCCGGCGATGTGGAGCGACTGCGGCGCATGTCGATTTTCGAGGAGGGCCATGATCCGCAAATCCGGATGGCCCACCTGGCGATCATCGGTTCCCACTCGGTTAACGGGGTGTCCGCCCTTCATACCGAATTGTTGAAATCACAGGTGGTTCCTGACTTTTATGAACTGTACCCGGAGCGTTTTAATAACAAGACCAACGGCATCACGCAGCGCCGCTGGCTGAGAAAATGCAACTCGAATTTGGCGCGCCTGATCACCTCGAAAATCGGGGATGGCTGGATCACGGACCTTGATAAGCTCAAAAAACTCGAAAAATACGCCGATGACGAGAAATTCCAGCTCGAGTGGCGGGAAGTCAAAAGGCTTAACAAGGAAAAATTGGCCGGCTTGATCGCGGCTGAACAAAGGCTGGCGGTCGACCCGAAATCCATGTTTGACGTGCAGGTCAAGCGCATCCACGAGTATAAACGGCAGTTATTGAACGCGCTCCATGTCATCACCCTTTACCGGAGGATCAAGGCCAATCCCCAGGCGCCGTTTGTCCCGAGGACCGTGATTTTCGGGGGGAAGGCCGCGCCAGGCTATGCTGCGGCCAAGCTTATCATTAAATTCATCAACTCGATCGCGGACGTGGTGAACCAGGACCCCCAAACCAAGGGAAAGCTCATGGTGGTTTTCATGCCCAACTACCGGGTTTCCACGGCCGAGAAAATCATTCCCGCGACTGATCTTTCCGAGCAAATTTCCACAGCCGGGAAAGAAGCGTCGGGAACCGGAAACATGAAATTCGCCCTCAACGGCGCCTTGACCATCGGCACTTTGGACGGGGCCAACGTCGAGATTTTGGAAGAGGTCGGGAATGAGAATATATTCATATTCGGCTTGAAGGCGGACGAGGTGGCCCAATTAAAGAGAGAGGGATACCGGCCCCGGTTTTATTATGAGGAGTCACAGGAACTAAAAGGAGTTTTTGACCTTATTTCCAGCGGATTTTTCTCGCCGGAAAATCCGGGCTTGTTCAACCCCATCGTCGATTCATTGATGAACGTGGACGAGTACCTTCTTTTGGCTGACTTTAACTCTTATGTCGAGTGCCAGGATAAGGTGACCCAGCTTTACCTGAACCAGGCGATGTGGACCCGGATGGCCATCCTCAACGTGGCCCGGATGGGCAAATTTTCAAGCGACAGGACTATCCGGCAATATTGCGATGAAATTTGGAAAGCCAAGGCCGTCAAGATCCAGTAACCGAGGGAAAATTCGATTTCGGGTTTTTGGTTGTTGAGGATAACACGCTGATTCCATCCGCCTTCGCCAGAGTATCCCTTCTATGCTAAAGCTATAGAAGGCAAGCCGCAGGCCATGCTCGTTGGTGAATGGGATTGGGCTACGGTGGATGTTCACAGAAGCAGATGGGTGGAAACCAACCGAAGCTTTAGCGAAGGTGGGTTAATATTGGTACCGCGGGCTTGGCCCGTGGGGCTCTATAATTCCAAAACGGCGTCTATTTTCCGGAATAACGCTTGTAACTTCTCGTTGGCAGGTAATAAAGAGGGAGCGTTTTGGGGAAGCGCTGGCGCCGGAGCCGTTTTGGCTTTCTCAATATCCTCCATCGCCATTTCCAGCTCGGACTGGGATTCGCTTAACTCCGCCTTCAGTCGAACCGCTTCTTCTTGTGCTTCCTTGGATTTCCCTTTTTCGCTTTCCAGGTTTTTGCGCAGGTCTTCCATTTCCAGCTTGAGGTCTTGAAGTTCCTTTTTCAAAAGTTCCATTTCTTGGGGCATATTAGGATCGACCTGGGTTTCGCTTAAAGCTGCCTTTAACCGCTCCACCTCCTCCAGGCTTTCTTGGCTCTTTTCCTTCTCGGCCTCCAGGTTTACCTGGAGTTCCAATAACTCCGGCTTTAGTTCCTGAAGATCCCCCTTCAAACGGGTCAATTCCTTAGTGAGCTCCTCGCGCTTCTGAAGGGCTTCGTCGCGTTCCTTCTTGAGCTTTTTCGACTCGTCAGCCAATTTAGTGTTTTCCCCGGCATCCACCTTAAAACGGTCGACCTGTTCCTTGAGTTCCAGGGTGTGCTTCAGGGATCCGTCGGAGGATTTTTTCATTTCCAGAAGATTTTTTTCAAGGGTTTCAATCAGCTTGAGGTTCTCGGCCTTGGATTTTTCCAGCCTGTGCATCTCATCGGCAAGATTCATGGCCGCCAGGATTGCGACTTTCGCGGCAGGGGCTGAGGATTTCTTCCCGATCTCCGCCATCTTGCCGTCCACGAACTTGGCTAGTTCGGCGATGTACTGCGGGTCCGCCTCGCCCTTAAGGGTATATTCGTTACCATAGATATTGACTGTGACTGATTTTTTCTCGGCCATTTTCACCCTTCGGGAATGTTTTGAGCTTCTTCCAGCTTTAGCTCCGCCGCTAACACTTCAATACGTTGAAGGTTCTGTTTTACGTTCTTAAGGTCCTCCAGGGCTCCATCGTATTGTTTCCTGAGTTTTTGAAAATCCTCCTCGGATGGATCTCCGCTTTTATCTTTCAACTGGTTCTTCAACAACACATTTTCCTTCATGAGGAGGGCGTTGGCGTTCCTCAACTGCACGATTCCCTCCAGGAGAAGGTTAATTCTTTTTTCCAAACCAAGCCATTGGGCCTGGGGATCAGGGGTATAGGCAAACAATTCATCGGAGTTCAATGGAAAACCTCTCCTTCAAACTTGCCACGATTTGTCCTACTTTTTCCGTCATTTCCAAGTCCGTGAGGGTTCTTTCCTCGTCCCGGAAATAAAGACGGTAAGCCAGGCTTCTTCGGCCCGGGGCAACACCGGTTCCCCGGTAAAGATCAAAGAGTGATACGGTATTTAATCCGGCGATTCGGAGGCCCCGAATCGCTTCTGTAACCTGGCCTGATGTTACACCATCGGGCACTACCAGGGCAATGTCCCTCCAGGCTCCCGGATACTTAGGGAGGGGAACGTATTTCGGCGGGGGAGAGGGTAGTTGGCTAAGATTCGTCAAGTCGATTTCCAAAGCGAGAGTGCTCAAGGGGAGATCAAAGGTTTTCAGGACCTTTGGGCTCAATAAGCCGCCGCATAGGATGGATTTTCCATCGGGGCCATTCACCTCAAAGCTTTCCGGCGTCCAATAGGGAGAACTAAGAGCGCCAAACACCCATTGAACCCCTTCCGCGCGGCATAAAGACAGGACGTTTTCGGCTAATCCCTTTATGTCATGGAAATCGGCCGGCCGCCCGGTTTGGAACCACGCCGGAAGATCAGAAAGGCCGGCAAGAATCGCCGCCGCGAAAATCCGCTCTTGAACATGCGCTCCGCCTTCCAAGCGGAACACCTTGTTGATCTCATATAGACCGACTTGTTCCTGCTGCCGGGAAAAGTTCAGTTGGGCATTGGCCAATAATGAAGGAAGCAAAGAAGGCCGCAAAACTTTCTGATCCTCCGCGATTGGATTCTGGACCTTTTGGAACTGACAGAGCGGGTGAGTCTCCGGGAGGCCTAATTTCGCGGCGAATTCCTCTGGAAGGAATGAGGAATTAACAGCCTCATTCAGTCCCGCTTGCTGGAAAAGAAACCGGATTTGTTTATCCTGACAGGGTGTTTGATCAATGTTTGAAAGATTCGCCGGGATGCGGGGAGGGGTGGAGATAATCCGGTTATAACCCTGGAGCCGCGCGATTTCCTCAATCAAATCGATTTCACGCGTTAGGTCCACTCTCGAACTGGGGGGGAAGACTTGAAAGGATTTGGCGGTATTGGCGCCCTTTAAACGGCAGCCCAGGTCTTTTAGCAATTGGATTTGAGTCTTGGCCGGAGTTTGAACGCCGAGAATCTGATCACATCGCTTCGGCCTGAATTGGATCTTGGGTGTTTGAATAAGTTTTACGGTGGGAGAAAGAACACCTTTGGCCAGGGTGCCACCGCCCACCTTTAAGACCAATTCCGCCGCCCGGTTCAGCGCCGGCAGAATCCCCTGGGGATCCACCCCCCGCTCGAATCGATAAGAAGAATCGGTTGACAGCCCAAGCTTTCTGGCGGTCTTGCGGACACTGCCGGGAATAAAATACGCCGATTCCAAAAGAATGTTTCGGGTATTCCCGGTTACTTGTGAATTGCTTCCGCCCATGACGCCGGCCAAAGCCACGGGCCTTTCCGCGTCCGCGATCACCAGCATATCCTGGCTCAAGGTTTTTTCAGTATTGTCCAGAAGAGGAATCTTTTCTCCCTCGGTGGCTTTTCTCACGATGATTTGGGAACCTCTCAATTGGTCGAGGTCAAAGGCGTGCATGGGCTGTCCCATTTCCATCATGACGTAATTGGTGACATCCACTATGTTATTGATGGAACGCTGCCCCAGTTTTTCAAGCGCTTGGGAAAGCCAACGTGGGGAAGGTCCGACTTGGATTCCATTAATGATTCTGCAGGCGTATTGGCGGCAGAGATCAGGGGCTTGGATTGTGACGCTGGCCAGCTTAGCGCTTTTAATATTGTTTTCAGGCAGTTTCTTGATTGGGGGTGGCTTGATTTTCCGGTGAAAGATAGCCCCCAACTCCCGCGCCACACCCAGATGGCTGAGAAGGTCGGGCCGATTGGGAGTAATCTCTAATTCGAGTAAAAAATCCGGAAAACCCATGTATTGAGTAAAATCCGCCCCGAGCGGAGCGTCTTGAGGGAGAATCAGAATTCCCTCCGCGTCTTCGGCAATTCCTAATTCCTTGGCGGAGCAAAGCATGCCGAATGATTCTATTCCCCTTATTTTCGCGGCTTTAATCTCGAAATTGCCGGGTAGAACCGCTCCAACCTTGGCGAGGGGTACCTTTTGTCCTGGGGCTATATTCTTGGCGCCGCAAACCACCTGGAAAGTTTCCTTACCGTCCGTGACCTTGGTGAGGGAAAGACGGTCAGCCTGAGGGTGTTTTTCGACAGCCAGAAGTTCCGCGACAATGACCCTGTTAATATCCTTTCCCAGCGCTTGGATCTTAGCGACATCGGTGCCTGTTTGTGTAAGCCGTGAGGCGATTGTTTCGAGCGGTTCAAGACAATCGATATAATTTTTCAACCATTGGTAGGAGATCAGCATGACAGTCCTTGTAATAGAAAAGCGCTAAAAAACGCGAGAATTGAGAAAGTTTAGGGTAGAGCTTTAGGACTGTCAATCAATCAGAAGTTTGAAGTTCACGCGCTTTCGGAGACTTTGCCCTGATCAAGGGGTTCTAATTGGCTGTTTTTTTAGTGTTTTATGGGAATGGGTACTATATCCTGTCCTTTCTTAAAAGCCATTTAAGGGCGTTCCCCCCTGCGGGACCGCAGATTTTTCTTGGAAGGGTGGTGGTTGGATTGGCGTTATTCGAACTGGACGTCAAGTCCTTGGAGAGAAAATTCACCGAAGTGAGGGATTATCTTTGACCCCGCTAAACTCAAGCGGGACATAACTACGCTGGAAGAACAAACCACCCAGCCTGATTTCTGGAATAATACCCAGGAAGCCAAGGAAATAACCGGTAAAATCTCACGATTAAAAGATAATCTTGGGTTGTTTGAGGATTTCCAGAAGCAGTACCAAGATTTACTTACCTACCAGGAATTGCTCAAGGAACAGCATGATGACGCCCTTCTCGCCGAATTAAAGCAAAGCCAGAGGAAATTCGACGAGGATTTCAGCAAAATCGAGCTCAAACGCAATTTTACCGGTAAATACGATTTTAATAACGCCTATGTTTCCATTCATCCTGGCGCCGGCGGCACCGAAAGCCAGGACTGGGCTCAAATGCTGCTTCGGATGTACCTTCGGTGGATGGAAAACAAGGGTTTTGAAGTTGAAACCCTTGACCATCAGGTCGCGGATGAAGCCGGGATCAAATCAGTCTCCCTGCTGGTCAAGGGACCTTGGGCTTACGGCCTCCTTAAGGTGGAAAAAGGGGTCCATCGGCTTGTGAGGATTTCACCGTTTGACGCCAATAAAAGGAGGCATACCTCCTTCTCTTCGGTGGATGTCATGCCCGAGGTGGAGGATGTGGAATTCGAGATTAACCCGGATGACATCAAACTGGACACATTCCGCTCAGGCGGCAAGGGGGGGCAGAATGTCAATAAGGTTGAGACGGCGGTCCGCTTAACCCATATTCCCACCAACATCATCGTTGCCTGCCAGACCCAACGCTCCCAGTTTCAAAACCGCGAGCAAGCCATGAAAATGCTGAAGGCGAGGCTTTTCCAGCATTACCAGGATCTCCACGACGAGGAAATGGCCAAGGTGGCCGGTTCCAAGAAAAAAATAGAATGGGGAAGCCAAATCCGCTCCTATGTTTTCCAGCCTTATCAGATGGTGAAGGACCACCGGACCGAAATGGAAGTGGGCGATATCGCCAGAGTCATGGATGGGGATTTAGATCCATTCATCGAGGCGGCTTTAAAAGATAATAGGGTTAATTCGAATTAATTAAAATTCGAATGAGCTATGCTTTCAGTTTTTTTGCTAATTGTTTTTGTATTGCGGGATTTAGAGGAGAAAGAAGATTATGCCAGAACTGAATGAGTTCATCAAAATCCGATTGGAAAAGCTGAAGGCGCTCAAGGACAAAGGGATCAATCCGTACCCTTCGGAGGCCTTCGAACAAACCCATCATTCCCTAGACATCATAGGCCACTACCAGGATTTGCAGCCGGGCGACCACAAAGAGTTGGAAAAAGTTTCTGTGGCTGGGCGGATGATGACCATCCGAGGGCACGGCAAGAGCGCCTTCGCCCATCTTCAGGACGCGAAGGGCAGAATCCAGATTTACACGAAGCTTGACGCGGTCGGAGAAAATGCCTACCAGGTATTCGGCCTGCTGGAAATGGGAGACATCATCGGGGTCAAGGGATTTCCCTTCAAGACTAGAACCGGGGAAGTGACTATCCATGTGGAATCCTTCCTTATCCTTTCCAAGGCCCTTCATCCTCTCCCGGAAAAATGGCACGGTCTTACCGACGTGGAAGCCAGATACCGGCACCGTTATGTGGACTTGATCGTTAATGAGGATGTCCGCAAGACCTTTGAGACACGTTCCAAAGTAGTGGCCGCCATCCGCAGATATATGGATTCCCAGGGATTCCTGGAGGTTGAAACCCCTATGCTTCACCCCATTCCGGGCGGCGCCGCGGCCAAGCCTTTCGCGACCCACCATAACGCCTTGGACATGAACTTGTTCATGAGAATCGCCCCTGAACTTTACTTGAAGCGCTTGCTAGTGGGTGGGTTCGAGAGGGTCTATGAGATCAACCGCAGTTTTCGAAACGAAGGCATCAGCATCCAGCATAATCCCGAGTTCACCATGATGGAGGCTTACCAAGCCTACGGCAATATCGATACTGCCATGGCTTTGACGGAAAAGGTCATCTCGGAGGGAGTCCAGGCGTCAGGACAGAATCTCACGATCAAAGTGGGGGATGTCGATATCGACTTCACGGCTCCATTCAAACGCCTTCCCCTACTCCAAGGTTTGGCGGAAATCGGCGGATTGGACTATGAGAAATCCACGATGGAGGAATTGAGGAAAAGGGTCCAGAATTCGCCCGCTAATGTCCGGCATATCGGTTCGTTGTCCAAAGCCGAGCTGGCCTACATTCTTTTCGGGGAATTGGTCGAATCTAAGCTGGTCCAGCCCACCTTTATCACGGATTTTCCCGTGGAGGTTTCCCCATTGGCCAAGTCCAAGGCGGAGAATCCGGCTTTGACAGAGAGATTTGAGCTTTTTGTAATGGGCAGGGAGATCGCGAATGGTTTTTCAGAGTTGAATGACCCAATGGACCAGCGCCGGCGATTTGAGAAGCAAGTGGAGCTTCGCAAGGCGGGGGACGAGGAAGGAATGTACCTGGACGAGGATTATATTCTCGCTCTCTCTTATGGAATGCCTCCCGCGGGAGGTGTGGGAATCGGGATTGACCGGCTCCTGATGCTATTGACGAATAGCCCCTCGATCCGGGACATCATTCTTTTCCCCCTTCTTCGTCAAAGGGATGATGAGGAAAAAATGACTTTTGATAGTTGAAGACGATTCCTCCCCGCGACGGGAGTGGAGAAACCGGAAAAACAGCGATGAACCTGCCATTTGAAATATTCCTAGGCCTGCGTTACCTGCGTTCCAAACGCAAGCGAACCGCCATATCCATATTGACGTGGATTTCGGTGGCGGGCGTAGCCATCGGAGTCATGGCTTTAAACGTGGTTCTTTCGGTCATGAACGGGTTTGACGAGGACTTAAAGGCCAAAATCATTGGATTGAACGCCCATATTATTGTCTCCGGATATCAGAACCATCCCCTGGGTGATTACGACCAAATCACTCAAACCATCCGCCAGATGGATCATGTGACCGCGGTCGGCCCTTACGTGGAGGGGCAGGCGCTTGCCCGATCCAAGGAACGTTCATTGGGTGTGATGGTCTGGGGGGTTGATCCCGACGCGCCGCAAGCCATCGCCGACTTGAACAAGTATTTATGGGAAGCGAAGGCAGTCGATTTAAAAAGCCCCCCTGACACGGCATCCGGCAGGTCGGAGAGGATTTTCCTGGGTTCGGAACTGGCCCAGCGTCTCCATGTGGCCGTGGGGGATGATTTGGTGCTATTCCTTCCCATTCTTCAAGCCACCCCACTTGGCATGATGCCCAAGAGCTTGAAATACCAGGTGGTGGGGATATTATCCACCGGCATGTACGACTACGATTCGGCCTATACCTATGTTTCACTTGAAAACGGAAGGAAAATGTACCAGCTGGAGGATAACGTCACGGGGGTCGCGGTCAAGGTGGACAATGTGGACCTGGCCCCGGCGCTGGCGAAGGAAATCCGGGAAAAGTACCACGGCAAGTATTTCGTCCAGGACTGGCTTCAAATGAACCGCAACCTCTTCGTGGCACTGCAGACCGAAAAATGGGTCATGGGAATCATTCTCTCTTTAATCGTGCTGGTGGCGGCTCTGAACATCGTGAATCCCCTGACCATGATGGTTATCGAAAAGACGAAAGAGATCGGCATCCTGAAGGCCATGGGCGGCACACACCGAAGCATCACCTTTATTTTTATTTTCGAGGGGATGTTCATCGGCGTAATCGGCATTCTTTTCGGGCTCCTCGGGGGCCATATTCTCTGCGAGATCATCGCTCGCGTGCCCATTCCCATGCCGGGAGGGGGGATGGTCTATTACATTGACCGTCTGCCTGTCAAAGTGGATCCTCGGGTCAATTTCTTTATCATTCCTATCATGTCGGTATTGCTTTGTTTTATTGCCACGCTTTATCCCGCTAGGCAAGCGGCCAAGCTGGAGCCGGTGGATGCCATCCGTTTAGGATGATCGGGAAGGGTTGAATGGAAATTTTAAAGGTTGAGAATGTCTTCAAAAGCTACTTCCTGGAAGGGGAGACAGTACAAGCCCTCCAGGATGTCAGCTTTACCCTGGACGCGGGGGACATAACGGTGATCCTAGGCCCCTCGGGTTCCGGAAAAAGCACCCTCTTGACCCTTTTGGGGGGGTTGAGTAGTCCGTCTAAGGGCCAGGTTTTTTTCAAATCCCATTCCCTTTATGAGATGCCGGTGGAACAACTGGCGGTATTGCGCAACAAGTCCTTTGGGTTCGTTTTCCAGTTCCATTATTTAATGCCGGAACTGACGGCGTTGGAAAACGTTGTTCTTCCGGGCCGGGTGGGGAGACGCCCCTATGAGGATTGCCTTATCCGAGCCAAGAAACTGCTGGTGCAAGTGGGCCTTTCGGGGCGGATGAACCATAAACCCGGGGAACTTTCGGGTGGGGAACAACAAAGGGTGGCGGTTTGCCGGGCGGTCATGAATGAGCCTGAAATCATCCTGGCGGATGAGCCTACCGGTAACTTGGATAGCCGGACGGCCGAGGGGATCCACGACGCGCTTTGGGAGCTTTGCCAGAAGGAGGGCAGGACCCTTATCGTCGTGACTCATTATGAGCCTCTGGCCAAACGGGCGGATCACGTGTTAACTTTAAATGCCGGACGGGTCACTAAACGAAAAACATGATCTGAAAGATTGGATTTTGTTTTATGCCCTATTTTAAACCTAAAATTTCGAGGTAAGAAAATGCTTTGCCAGAAATGCGGGAAACGACAGGCTACGGTTTTCATATCCCAAACGGTGGGAAACCAAACCACCCAGGCTCACCTTTGTGAGTTCTGCGCACAGGAGCAAAACCAGGCCTACGGGGGATTGAATCCCATGAATTTTAACCCATTCGCGGCGCTTACGGAGTTTATCTCCAATTTCATGCCCTGGGGTCAGTCCGGTCCCCCTGAAGGGGATGCGGGAAGGGTTCCTCTGCCTGTGAGCGAGGGACAGGTTCAATGCCCTCAATGCGGCTACCAGTTATCCACTTTCCGCCTCAATGGAAGGCTGGGGTGCACTCATTGTTATGAATCCTTCCGGGAAACATTGGAACCTTTGATTACCGGCATCCACGGAAATATCCGTCATACCGAGGAAGAAACAGAGGTCCCCATCGAGGAAAACACGGTAGAAGGCGATTCGAAAACAACCCACCATTCCCATATCGCACCCTTAAGGAAAAAACTCAAGGAGGCGGTTCAAAAAGAAAAGTTTGAGGAGGCGGCCAAATTGAGGGATGAAATCCAACGGCTGGAAAAGGAATAGTCATGGCGTTTGAGGAACTTTTATCCCCTCAGGGGGAGTGGTTCACCCAGGAAGGGCTCTTGGGGGAGGTCGTGGTCTCAAGCCGATTGCGACTAGCGCGAAACCTGGAGGGACGAAAGTTCCCCCACCATGCCAGCGCGAATGAGCAGAAGGAAATCCTGGAGGCTGTTCAGCGCGTCCTGACAAGCGAGCCGAAATTTCAGGAACTTAAGTTTGTCCGGTTAAAGGAAATCTCCTCCCTGGACAGGCAGTTCTTGACTGAGCACCAATTGATCTCGGCCGAGCACGCGGCGAGTCTGGGCGAGAGCGCCGTGGCTTATGATCCTAAGCTAGGCTTGAGCATTCTCGTGAATGAGGAGGACCATTTAAGAATTCAGGTTTTCCGGACCGGGTTGAGCCTTAAAAAGGCTTTTAAGGAAATGACGGAGATCGATCGGATATTGGCCGCCCGTCTTCCTTACGCCAAGGATCCCCAACTAGGCTATCTGACAGCCTGTCCCACGAACCTGGGTTTGGCGCTTCGGGCCAGCGTTTTGATCCATCTTCCCGCCTTGACTTACAGTAATCGTATTGCCCAGGTGCTCCAAGGGGTTTCCCAGGTTGGGTTAACCGTTAGGGGAATCCAGGGCGAATCCACCCAGGTGGTCAGCGCGTTCTTTCAAATATCAAACCAGTTCTCCCTCGGCAAGAGGGGTCTTGAAATCGTGGAACACGTTGAGCGTATGGCGCGTCAAATGGTAGAGGTGGAACAACAATCCCAAAAAGCGGTTTTCAAGAAGGAGGGGCTTCGGATTCAAGACCGAATATGCCGTGCACTGGGAACCTTGAAAAATGCTAAAATAATCTCTCTTCAGGAAGCTTTGGACGAGTTGTCCGCCATTCGGGTGGGAATCGAGCAGAAAATATTAACCGGTATCGACTTGCCAAATTTGAACAGTCTTCTCATCTTAATACAACCGGCGCATCTCACGAAGTTGTCGGCAAAGGAGCTTAACCCGGAGCAGGAAGCCCTGGAACGGGCCAAATTTTTGGGAAAGGCACTCAAGGGCGTTGAGGCGGTTTAAACCCAAATGCAATTAAGAGAGGCTGGGCAGTATTTGCCGGCATTGGTTTGAAGGAAGGGCGAGAATCCGTTTTTACTTAATTTTACGCGACTTTTCCCGCGTGCTTCGATAGTTGTCTGGTAAAGAATTTTAAGGAGATTTACATGTTCGAGCGTTTTACTGAAAGGGCGAAAAAAGTCATTAATCCCTTGGCCAAGGAAGAGGCCAGGCGGCTCAATCATAATTTTATCGGAACAGAGCATTTATTGCTGGGCTTAATCCGGGAAGGCGGCGGAGTCGCGGTGGCGGTCCTGGAATCCCTGGGAGTAGACCTGGAGACGGTCCGTATCGAGGTTGAAAACTTAACCACTCCCTCCTCGGATACTTTGACCATAGGCGACCCGCAATTCACTCCCTCGGCCAAAAAAGTCCTGGAATTAGCCGCGGAGGAGTCCCAGAAATTAGGCCACAATTACATCGGCACCGAACACCTTTTGTTGGGCGTGATTCAGGAAGGAGAGGGTGTCGCGGCCAGGGCCTTGGAGAATTTGGGCGTCACCTACGAGAAATCCAGGGACATGGTCATCAATCTTTTGGGCGGAACATTCCCGAAATTTTCCAAGCAGGTCAAGAAATCCAAGACGCCGGCTTTGGACACCTTCGGCCGCGATTTAACCCAGCTTGCCAGGGACGGTAAATTGGACCCTGTGATCGGAAGGGATGACGAGATCGAAAGGGTCATTCAAATACTCTCCCGCCGGACAAAAAACAACCCGGTACTCATCGGGGAGCCTGGTGTGGGGAAGACAGCTATCGCGGAGGGATTGGCCCAGAGGATCAAGGAGGGGAATATCCCCGAGTCCCTTCTGGAAAAGCGCATTGTGACCCTGGATTTGGCCGCGCTCGTGGCAGGAACCAAGTACCGGGGGGAGTTCGAGGAAAGACTGAAGGCGGTCATTAATGAGATCCGCCAATCGGGCAAGGTGATACTTTTCATTGATGAACTGCACACCCTGGTAGGGGCGGGGGCCGCCGAGGGAGCCATTGACGCCTCTAATATGCTCAAGCCCGCACTGGCCCGAGGGGAACTTCAGTGCATCGGGGCCACCACCTTAAACGAATACCGAAAATACATTGAGAAGGACGGCGCCTTGGAGCGGCGCTTTCAAATGATCATGGTGGACGAACCGTCCGTTGAGGAGACAGTGCAGATCATCAAGGGGTTGAGGGACCGGTATGAGGCCCACCATCGGGTTCGGATCACCGACGACGCGGTCGAGGCGGCCGCCCAGCTTTCCCACCGATTCATCTCCGGGCGGTTTCTTCCGGACAAGGCCATCGATCTCATCGACGAGGCGGGAAGCAGGACCCGCTTGAGAATCACCACCATGCCCCCGGAAATCAGGACCCTGGAGAAGGAAGTGGAGAAGGTCAAACAGGAGAAGGAAGAAGCCATCAAAACCCAGGAGTTCGAGCGCGCGGCCGACCTCCGGGACAAAATGAAAAAAATGAGGCAGAAGCTCCAGGAGGAAAAAGAAAAGTGGGAAGCCATGAAATCCAAGGAAGAGGCGGTGGTGAGTTGGGAGGATATTGCCTACGTTGCTTCCAAATGGACCGGCATTCCCATGATCAAATTGGGTGAAAAAGAAAGTGAGAAACTCCTCAGGATGGAGGAGGAGCTTCACAAAAGGATCGTGGGCCAGGATGAGGCCATCATATCTTTGTCCAAGGCTATCCGCCGCAGCAGGGCCGGAATTGGAAACCCCAAAAAACCAATTGGAAGTTTCATGTTTATGGGTCCCTCGGGGATTGGAAAAACCGAGCTGGCCCGGGCCTTGGCTCAGTTCCTGTTCGATGACGAGGATGCCTTGATCCGTTTTGACATGAGCGAATATATGGAAAAATTCAACGTCTCGCGCCTCGCGGGAGCACCTCCGGGTTACGTGGGCCATGATGAGGGGGGGCAATTAACCGAGAAAGTCCGCCGCAAACCTTATAGCGTTGTCCTTTTTGACGAAATCGAAAAGGCCCATCCGGAGATATTTAACATCATGCTCCAGATTCTGGAGGATGGACGATTGACTGACAGTCTCGGACGGGTGGTGGATTTCCGAAATACCGTTGTCATCATGACCAGCAACCTGGGAACCAAGGAGCTCGGGATCGAGAAGAATCTCGGGTTCAGCTCAGAAAGATCTGAAGAACCCTTCAGCAGCATGAAGGCCAAGATCCTGGTTGAATTGAGAAAAGCCTTCAATCCGGAGTTCCTGAACCGGGTGGACGACATCATCACGTTCCATCCCCTGGAACGCAGCCATTTGGAGAAGATCGTGGATCTCCAATTGCTGGATGTTCAAAAGCGCTTAAAGGATAAGAATATCACCCTGGAACTGGATGAGTCTGGACGGGATTTCCTGATTGAGAAGGGCTATGACAAGGTTTATGGGGCCCGGCAGATGAAACGAACCATCCAGCGGTATGTGGAAGACGCTTTGGCGGAGGAATTGCTTCGGGGAACCGTGAAGGAAGGAAAACGCCTCGTGCTGAAGTCCGCGGGCGACCATCTCTCCTTTACGGCCGAGGAGCACCAACCCGTGTCTCCCACCGCCGTTTGACCCGTAGCATTCCCATGGAAGGGAAGCCCAGAAGATCCAGGCTGCTTCTGGGTATAGGCCTTGCCTTTGGGATATTGGGATCTCTCTTTCTTCTCTTCAACAGGATCGTGGATACTCAATTGCGCCCCCTGGTGGAGAAAGAACTGGCCAAAAGCCTCCATTCTTCCGTGAACATTGGGTCAGTTCGAGGAGGATTAACCGGCGACGTCATCCTCAACCATGTTTCCATGTACCTGGATGGTTCGCCCTGGAATACTCGCCTTCTAGTCGATCAAGTCTCGGTCAATCTTGATCTGGTGAATCTCCTCTTCCGAAAAAAAGACCTGGAAAGTTGTCTTCGCAGCCTTTCCTTTATCCGCCCCCAGGTTTTTCTCATTCATTCTGATACGAAATCCCCGGCTTCCGGTTCGCCGCAATCCATTTCCGCTCCAGTTCCCTTTCCCATGCTGATGGTTCCAGCTCCCAGGGTGAATGTGCGTCTCGGTTCTTTTTTCATACAGTCTGGAAAATCCTCTCAATGCCTATTGGAAGCGGTGGATTTTGACGCGCTTTCCCAGAATGGAAAAAGCTGGTCCCTCAACTTGACGGCCCATTCACAGGCAAGCGCTCACCCTGGGATTCTCCGTTATAACGGAAGCCTCCACTTGGATGATTTCAAGGTATCAGGCAGGGCAAATTTGGAGGATTGGCCTCTTGCCTCCGCCGGGATGGTCTTGAAAGATTTGGCGGGTTGGCAATTGACAGCTGGTACCCTGGACGCTGAAATCCCACTGGTTTTCCGCCTTTCCCGGGGGATGTGGTATGACGCGAAAATGAGCGTTCATGATGCCACTGTCGCTGCGCCTGGGCCTATGGGTGTGGTTTTTTCACGCATTAACGGAAAAGCGTTGATTCGTCCGAGCGGGATCAATATCCCGGAGGAACTCAAGTTTTTCACAGGAGAGATTCCCTGGAGGGCCAAAGGAACCATTCCTTTTGACAACAGTCCCCTGGCTTTCACTACCTTGACAGATCATTTGCTCCTTTCAAGTTTTTTCACGGATATCCTGAAGATCAAAGTGATTAAAAGCGATGGAGAGGGAAAAGCTCTTCTGGAGGCCGCCGGCACCTTCCAGAAACCCGTCTTGACCGGGAAGGCGGAACTCGGCCTCTCCCATGTCGGAAACATTCAGTTGGATTCCCTCGATGTTCAGGGTGGTTATCAAGACGGTGAGTTCAAAATCCAGGATTTGAATGGGACACTGTATGGAGGACGTTTTAACGGGGGTGGCGTGATCGGCCTTACCGGGAAACCCGACGCGCCCATTTCTTTGACCGCCTCCTTAATCGGCCTGAACGCAAGCGACTTGCCGGAGGGATCCAGCATCAAGAATTTGTCGGGCGACGGCCAAATTGTTGTGGGGGGGACTTTACAGGACCCTGTTTTTTCAAGCACGAGTTCAATCGTTCTAAACCGCCTTTTGAGGAATAACCTCTTCCGTTATGACATTCAAAGCAAAGCGCAGTTAAAAGACGGGAAATTGGAGCTTGTCACCACCATCAATGGCAAAACCAAAATGGCTTTCAAATTCACTGAAAATACCGACTCTTGGCGAATCGATAAACTTGAACTTTTCCTCGGAAAGAAAACGGGTCACCTCAGCTGGTCCGGCGAATTGCCAAAGGACGAGGACAAGGTTATTGACCTTCAAATACACGGGAAGGATATATCAGTCCAGGATATTCCGTTTTTTAAGGAGCAATTTCCAGACGTGGCTGGCCACGTCAATTGGGATGTTCTCATCAGCGGAACTCGGAAAGAGCCGAAGGCCCAGATGCTTTTTTCATCCGAGAAAGTTGCCATGGGGGAGGAATCGCAGCCCCTCAACGGGGATTTAGCATGGGAATCCGGTAAGCTGGAATTCAACCACCTGGAATGGGGCAGTGTGTTTTCGGTGAAGGGACGGATCGGATTAAAGGACGAATCCCCCCTGGACCTGAGAATCAAGGCGGTTGGAATACCAATTGATGCAATAGCTTATCTGGTGAATTGGACCACCCCTCCGCAACCCTTTAAGGGCTCCATCACCGGCAATTTCCATTTGGGGGGGATCCGCAAGAACCCCATTCTGGACGGGGAGGGAACGGTGACCTCCTTTCAAGCCGGGGATTGGTGGGCGGACCGCATTGATGCTCTTTTGGCTCCTGTCCCGGGAAAAATACAAATCAGGAAGTTGAATATTTCACAGGGTAAAAATCGGTTTATGGCCACGGGGAGCTGGGATATTCAATCCGAACCAGGAACAATGGATTTGAAGATGCAGGCGAAAAAATTCCAACTGGGGCACGGTCCATTCCTGAGCGGGGATTTCACTTGGAACGCCCAGACAGGCGATCCTTTTTGGAAAAATTGGAATGGTACTTTCACAGCAAAAGATTATTCCATCGGCGATTTGAAGAAGCCCTACCAGTTCAGGGATTTCAGCATGGCTGCGTCCAGTGAAGACCTCCAATTGAAGGGCCGGGTCCACATGGGAAATGCCGTCGCGGGATCAGCCTACTTGGATCTTTCCGGAAAGCAGGTCCAGATCCAGGCTGACCTGAAAATCGAACCCACTCTCCTGTCAGAAATGCCCGAATTGACCCAGTTCCTACCGCCTTCCCTGAAAACTTCCGGGACCGTGGCTGGAAAAGTATCCCTCAAGGGGGCATTGTCCGATTTGCCGCTAACTGGAAACATACTGATTACCGAGGGCGTGGCCCAAAAATACGCGTTCAACAAGCTGGTACTCCGCTTTTCTGGGGACAAAACCCTGATTTCACTGGAATTATCCCTGGAAAAAGACAAGGCGAAATACGCCCTTTCAGGCACCCTGGCCTCACAAAAAGCTATCTGGGATCCAGACTGCAAAATTGATCTGAACGGGCCTTGCCGGGATGAGAAATTCGCGAACATTCTTTCGCTCTTGGATCTCAATTCGGATAAGCACAAAGTGGCGGGCGATGTAAATGGAAATCTTTCGGTGACCGGCACTTGGGCAAAACTCTTAGCCGGTTTTTCCCTGGAGGGGGAAAATTTGGTTTACGACAACTACCAGGTTCCTTCCGCCAAACTTCATTTCACTGAAAGCGGTGGAAAATTCTTCCTGGAGAAAAACAAAATCACACTTGCGCGCGGGGAAATCAATATTGAGGATGGGAAATTAACGCCCGACCCTGACGACCCATCCCTAATTTTGCTGAGTCTCGATGGCTCCGCTTCCAATGTGCCGATCGCTGTTTTCAACTTAAGCAGCAGGGTTCACCTGGACGGGAAATTGGCCCTTGAGGAAAAGGAGGACCGGCCTACTTTTCAAGGAAATATCTCTGTTCTTGGGCCTGTCACAGGAACGAAGACTCCCAATCCGTTTGTCTTGTCCCTCCGGGTTCACCATAAAATCATCGATTTTTTACCCTTAGGGGAGGAAAAACCCCAGTTGGTCGGGCAGTTGGATATATCCAAGAACGATTTAATCGAGTTCAAGGACATCCAGCTTCTTCATTCCCCTGGCACCTTTTCGGTGGATGGAACGCTGGACCTGAAGGGAGAAAGTCATCTGACGTCGGATGCCGGGAATATTCCCATTGAGGATGTGGGGAAGTGGCTGTTTCCCGGGTTCCCCCTCACTGGGACGGGGCATTACCATTTGATACTCGAGGGTACCCTGGCAGATCCTGTTTTCACAGGATCCCTCTCGGTATCCAACGGCAAGGCGGGAGACCTCCCGTTTGATCTGCTGGACGGTGAGGTTCAGGCTAAGGAAAACATGCTTTTTATCGGCAGTAAGGAGAGTCCAATCCAACTCACCCGAAAAGGCCTTTACAGCTTCCAGGTCGAGGGGAAAATGCCCCTCGCTTTGAACCATGAGAGCTGGTTGAAGGTGAGAAACCAGGAGATGGACATCAACGCCCAGATGGCCCAGGGCGATTTCAGCCTGATCTTGGCCGCGGGCCTCGCTAAAAAGGCCTCCGGCCTGATGGACTTCTCGGCCCATGTAGGCGGGACATTGGATGATCCGATCCTCAACATGGACTTGGACTTGAAGCAATGTCAGATGGTTCCAACCCTCGTGGCTAAATCCATTGAAGACATTAACGGCCGGATCAAGGTGCGCGACAATAAATTGGTTGTTGAGGATTTAAACGGCCGCATCGGCCAGGGAAGGGTTTTTATTACCTCCCCTCCCGCGGAGCAGACCAAAATGCGGCTGGTTAATTTCATTCCTCAATATCTGGATTTTAGGGTCAAGACAGTAGGGGACCATGGTCTTTTCCTTAATATCCCTGACATCATGCGTAAAGGTGAATGGGGGGAGATTTTCTTTTACGGATCTTCGACCGAAGACCCCCTTCTCATCCAGGGTCCCCTTTCAGAGGTGCATGTGGTCGGGACCGCGCTTTTAGACACGGGTCATTACACTTGGCCTCCCGTTGAGACTGTTGATGAGAAGGGTGAGAAAATCGAGTACAAGGAACTAGCTAACGTTGTTTTCGATTTAACCCTAGTCTCTGGGTCCGGGACTTACTATTCAAATGATTTCAACTCCCAATATCTCGAAGTTAAAGTTGATCCGAACGTAAAGCTTAAAATTGAGGGGAAAGATTCGGATAAAACCCCCCAACAATCCGGAATACTTTGTTATGGAACCGCGACGGCAAGTCAGGGGTATCTCAGTTATTTAAGCCACCGATTCAATGTTGAAAGTGTTTGGCTGGATATCCCCAAGGGGAAACTGCCATACATGAGGGGCAGAGGGGTGGACAAACTTTTGAATGTGGACGTTACTACCAATGGATTTACCCGGCAAACGGACATGG
Organism: candidate division FCPU426 bacterium; assembly: GCA_963796105.1. Taxonomy (GTDB): domain Bacteria; phylum Oederibacteriota; class Muellerivitia; order Muellerivitales; family Muellerivitaceae; genus CAWCKJ01. The sequence goes on along the minus strand of CAWCKJ010000003.1, from coordinate 634,267 downwards.
ATGTCTGGGTTGACTTCAAGGGTACATTTGGGAAGGTCGACTTTACCCTGGATTCCAATCCCCATTTCAGTACCAACGATAAGGATGTCCAACAGAAGATTTTATTGTCCTACATTCTATTTGGGAGGGATATGACAGGGCTCGGTTACAACAGCCAGCAACTACAACAAGATTATCAGCAAAAATATGGTCAGGCTGTAAATGCCGCCTTAATTGACGCTTTTAACCGAATTGCTACGAATGAGTTGACTAGAATCTCCCGTTCTTTGACTCAAGATGTTTTTGGCGTGGATGTTGTAATAAAAGGCAATCCAATACCAGGGGGAACCGGTGCTGCTGCTTTGACTCCTGTACCGGGTTTGGGGAGCTCGGCGGGAAAAACTATCGTCGGAGATACTCAATCGGTTGGAACTGTTGAATTGATCAAGCCTCTCAATAAAAAATTGACATTGAAAACGGATTTTGGTATTGGTCGGGATGTTAATACAGGTATTGCAGTTCCCGAAGGACGATTATCCGTGGATTACGCGATCAATCCGAAATTAATTGTGACAGGAGGCGTCGGAACGAACCAAAATGGCCAACAGGAAACAAGTGTGCTTCTGGGTTATAAAACCGACCTGCCAGACATTATCATGCCCAAGAAAGGGGATAAGGAAAAACCACATTTCGAGAAATTTGAAGCTTATCCCATAGGCCCAGGCAAGTTTCATTTGGAGTGGATCACAGACAAAGTTACGAAAAGCGAGATCCGCGTTTTGGACTCGGATAAACAGTTGATCCGCCTTGTGATACCGGAAAACAACAGCTGGGATTACCGCCATGAGGCTGTCATCGGGAATTTAAGTCCCGACCAGGATTACACTATCCGAATTACCGTCAAGGACCCCAATCTCAACGAGCAGATAAAAGAAGATAAGATATCAGCTACCTCCGAGGAATGAATTGTTTTTTTGACTCTCCATTGGAGCCCCGTAAGCCGTTTTAACCTCCCGAAACGTCCAAAATGAGGCCATTATTATTTGGCGATATTCCCTGACCATGTTAGAATACCGCCCTTTGGTCGCCTTTCAATAGACGATTCCGGGTTGTGATAAAGCCATTTAACGCATTTATGGAGGTTTTTTTGATTCCGAATTCAATCCCAGCCAGAAGAAGTTTTCCGGCCATGGGTTCCCTGGTTCTTGGCTTTTTCATGCTTTCCGCTGCGGCTCCCCTGATGGGTCAAAGCGACCTGACGGCCAAGATCGCTTCCATTAAAGTCTCCGGGAACAAGAATGTTTCCGCCCTACTCATTTACGGCCATTTGATCGAAAAAGAGGGGGACATCTTCTCCCTCCGGCGGGTCCGTATGGACATACACAACCTGTTCAATATGGGGGATTTTACCGACGTCAAGGCGGACGTGGACCAGGCGGTCAAGCCCGGCCAAGTTGTATTGACTTTCCAGGTGAAGGAAAGGCCGCAGATCAGCAAAATTATTTTCATCGGCCAGAAAAAATGGGGTTCCTCGAAATTTCTCCAGGAAATCAAGAGCTCGCCCAAGGAAACATTCGACCCGGCCAAGCTCAACGGCGATGTGGCCGCCATCAAGAAACTTTACCTGGATGAGGGCTATTCCAACGTAAGCGTGACAGCCAAGAGCAGGGTCAATGCTGACGCCAATACCGCAGAAGTGACTTTTAACATCTCGGAAGGCAGGAAGGTCAAGGTCGCCAAGGTGACAGTGACGGGCGCCGAGGCTTTCAGCGAGAAAAAAGTCGCTGAACAAATGAAGAATAACCATCCTGGAGACAATTACAAGCCGGATCTTTTGGACGAGGATATCAAGAAAATCGAGGATTTTTACCACGATGAAGGCTATCTCAAGGCCGCTGTTTTAAGCCATCAGGAAACCATGAATCCCACCCATCGAAAGGTGTTCATTGCGTTCAAGGTCAAGGAGGGTGAGAAGTATAGTTTGGCCGGGGTGGAATTCCATGGCAATGTTCTTTTCGATGATGAGGACCTCTCCAAGGCCCTGGGATTGAAAAAAAACGAGGTTTTACGCAAGAGCAACCTGGATGATGGAACCCGTAAAATGAAAACCCTTTACGCGGACAAGGGGTATATCTATTCAACTGTAAAGCCCACGTTGAACTACGACGAGGAATTGAAGAAAGTAAGTTTGACTTTCGATATCACTGAGGGCCAGGTTGCCTATGTCCAGGATGTCAAAATCGTCGGAAATTACAAAACCGCGGATTATGTCATCCGGCGGGAGCTGATGATCAACGCCGGGGACAAATTCGAGGCCAACCTGATCCGGGGTTCCGCCCAGAACCTCTACAACTTGGGCTATTTTGACGAGGTGAATCCGGAAGTCGAGCCTGGGGACACCCCCGGGAAGGAAATATTGGTCTTCCGGGTGAAGGAAAGGAAAACCGGGACCATCAGCGTCGGCGGGGGATATAGCTCTGTGGACGGCCTGGTAGGAACGGTCAAACTCGACGAGGCGAATCTATTGGGACATGGTCTTCATGGGAGTATCAATGTCCAATTCGGGGCATCCCAGACGAGCTTTGATATCGGATTTTCGGAACCCTGGCTTTTTAACACGAGGACATCCTTCGGAATCGACGTTTTTGATACCGATAGGATTTACACCACTGCCGTGCCGAATCCCCAAGATAACACTACCAACTTTTATACGGAAAAACGGTATGGAGCATCCCTCAGCTTGGGGCGGAAACTAAGCCGTTTCTGGAACGTTTATGGAACTTATCTCTTTGAGAACGTGGATATCGGGGGTGTAGATCCTTATTACAATATCCCCGGCACCCCTCAATTCATCCAGTCTACTGACCAAACCACCAGCAGTTTCACTCCGCGAATCGTTTTTGATAATCGGGATAATGTTTTTGAGCCAACAACCGGGTGGAAGCACCAATTGTCGCTGGAATTCGCCGGAGGCCCTTTGGGCGCGGATACCAACTTCATTAAGGTGATTGGGGATTCTAGCCATTTTATCCCATTAGTGGCGGGGTTTGTCCTCGGAGAGCATGTTAGGGTCGGCGCGGGACAGGGCTACTGGTTTCTCGGCCGGGGATTCACGGACGTGCCTCTCTATGAGAAATTCTTCGCCGGAGGCACGGATACCATCCGCGGGTATAACGAGCGGAGCGTCGGGCCCGTTGCGGGCGGCGACGGATTATTTGTTTCAAACACGGAACTCAAACACCCGATAGTCGGGCCTCTTCGGGGTGTATTGTTTTTCGACGCTGGAAATGCTTGGACGACGATCTTGAACCTGGATGAGTCCCATGTTCAATATGGGGCTGGGTTGGGCCTTCGCCTTACCATTCCAGGAACCGTCATGGCGATCCGCCTCGATTATGGCTGGCCCATCGATTCCCAGCTTTCAACTTCAGCCGCGCCCCCGGGCGGCGTCCTCCATTTCAATCTGGGCGATCTTTTTTAAAACCGGCTTAATCCGCGACTTCGAAAGAGATCCGCTTTTAATTCTTGCGGGAGATTATACCGGTTATTTTTTCATCCTGCGCTATTGTCCGAGGCGGGTCTTAGGCCTTATCCTATGCCGCATGAAGATTTTGCTTACCAATGACGATGGCATTGAGGCTCCGGGTTTAAAAGCCCTTTTCGAGGAGATTCGCTCCCTCGGGGAAGTGGCCATTTCCGCCCCGGAGAAACAGGCAAGCGCCCAGGGGCATTCCATATCCTTGAATACTCCCTTTAAAGTCCGGGAATCTCCCTGGCCTGGAGTTCGTTATTCATTCCGCATATCCAGCACTCCCGCGGATTGCGTCCGCACGGCCGTCCTGAAACTTTTACCCTGGAAACCGGATCTAGTGCTTTCTGGGATTAACCAGGGTGCCAATTACGGTTCCTTGATCATTTATTCCGGCACGGTTGCCGCCGCAGCTGAGGCTGTGCTTTTGGGAATTCCCTCGGCCGCCATTTCTTTGACCAGCCACCAAGCGAAGGATTTCAGGACCTGCGCTAAATTCACCCGGAAGTTGGCCCAGTGGATTCAGGATAGGGGTTTGGCCCCGGGAATATTCCTGAATGTCAATGTACCGCCATTACCCCCGGATTCAATTAAGGGGGTGGCTTTGACCCACCAGGGGGAATTCAGGCATATCGAGGACCTAGGCAAGCACGAGGAATTGGAAGACCACTACAACTACATCCTGGACAGCCCCAGCGAGCCGGCCCAGGAACATCCCGAATCGGATGTTTCGAGAGTCCGGGCTGGCTATATCTCCGTGACTCCGCTTCATTTAAATTTGACCGCCAAACACCAGTTCTTTCATTTTGCCGATTGGCCCTGGGGGGATCATCCATGGATGGATTAGCGGAAGGCGCCCGTATCGCGGTTGGATCATTGCCGGCCCTGGATCCATATATTGCCATCAAGTCCCAAATCCAGGGATTTCCCGAAGTGCCGGCTTGGCCCCAACTTCCGAAAAAATCCACTAAGGAACGCATGAATTTGCAAGGTCTTTCGGGTCTTCCGGGGTTGAATTGGGGGTCATCGGAACAACCTCTCCTGACCTTGTCGCCAGTGGGGTTGAAAGAGGCTTTGGAACGGATCGTTGAGGAAAATAGGATTCAACAACTGGAAAGGGCCGCTTTCAAACAGGATGAGGCCTCTGGCTTTTACAAGTTCCTGGAGGAATCCGAACGGCTCCAAAAAGGACATGTCCTCGCGGTCAAGGGACAGATGGTGGGACCCCTGACTTGGGGATTGCTGGTGAAGGATGACGAGGGTAAGCCCGTCCTGGTTTCAAAGGATGCGATGGATTTGCTCGCCCAATATGTCATTCTGCATGCCCGCTGGCAATTACGAGAACTCTCCAAATTGGGGAAGCCTGTCGTGCTTTTTCTCGATGAGCCTTTCCTTGGACATGCTTTTGAACCTAAAAACTACGGTATCCGTTGGAAAGATATCCGGGAGTGGCATTCCAGCGTTATCGAAAGGCTGCAGGAGGATGGGGCGCTGGTGGGCCTTCATTGCTGCGGCCCGGGACCCTGGCCTTGGGCTTTTGAGACCTCCGCGGAGTTTTTTCATTTCGACGCTTTTCAATTTATGGATCACCTCACGCGGGATCCAGAAAGCCTGAAAAAATACCTTCGGAAGGGAGGCAACCTTGTATGGGGAATGGTGCCCACCGGTATGGTGTTGGGCCAATTCGCCGATCCCGCCCAACTGTACAACCGCTGGGAAGATACTATTGAGGTTCTCGCGAAAAAAGGGATAGGGAAGGGGGAGTTGACAGGCCGTTCCTTTTTCTCGACCGCTTGTGGTTTGGGAGGAAGTTCTGTCAGCGTCGCGGAGGACGCCCTGCGCTGCCTGGGGGCTTTTGTGGCTCTTTGGAAGGCGAATCGATTTCAGGAATAATTCCGCTTTCAACCGGATGATTGAAAAAGAACATCCTAAACAGATAGTTGGAAAATATTCAGGGTATTTAATGGATATAAACGACAATTATGGATAAAGGCAGCCTGTTGGCATCGAAAAGTTTGCTGCCGGATGTTTTTTTCCTTTTGTGAGGACATTTGTCCAACCATTTTCCATCACGGTTAAAATTTTGATGATGGCCAAAAGTGTTGGCTTTTTTTATTGGTTGAAGGGCCAAGTCTTTATATACTGATCCCGCTTTTCAACGCTCTCTCCCTCGCCTACCCTCCAGCCGCCGTTTAAAACGAGATAAGGGGTTTTTCTTGATATCCCGTTACACCTTGCCTGAAATAGGCGGTATTTGGTCCGAACAAAACAAGTTCGAGTCATGGCTTAAGGTGGAAATCGCCGCTTGCGTGGCCTGGAACCGCTTAGGGCGGATCCCGCGCAAAGACCTGGCTATCATCAAGAAAAAGGCCCGTTTTTCCCTCAAGCGCATCGAAGCTATCGAGAAAAAAACAAACCACGACCTTATTTCCTTCCTGACTTCAGTGGCGGAATTTGTGGGCCCATCTTCCCGGTTTATCCATTTAGGACTCACCTCCACTGACGTGGTGGATACGGCCCAGGCCCTCCAATTGGTGAGGGTCACGGACCTTTTATTGGCCCAGTTGGACCGTTTGGGGAAGGTCTTGAAAAGACGCGCCCGGGAGCACCGCGATACCCTCATGATCGGCCGGACCCACGGGGTTCACGCTGAGCCGGTGACTTTCGGCCTTAAAATGGCCTTGTGGTACAACGAAGTCCTGCGGCATGTGGAACGGTTGGAACAGGCCAGGGAGCATATCGCGGTCGGCAAGATTTCCGGGGCAGTGGGAACCTTCGCCAATATCGACCCCAGAGTTGAGCGGTTAGTCTGCAAGAGCCTGGGCCTCCAGGCCGCCCCGATTTCCACCCAAACCCTCCAGAGGGACCGGCATGCTTATTTCCTTTCGGTCCTGGCCCTCATTGCCTGCTCACTGGAAAAATTCGCCACCGAAATCCGGAACCTCCAACGCACCGAGCTGTTGGAAGCTGAGGAGTTTTTCACCGAGGGCCAAAAAGGCTCTTCCGCCATGCCACACAAGCGCAATCCCCTCACGGCGGAGCGTGTGGCTGGGTTGGCCCGCGTGATGAGGGGCTACGCCTTGAGCGCCCAGGAGAACGTGGCCCTCTGGCACGAGAGGGACATTACCCATTCCTCGGCGGAAAGGATTATCCTTCCCGACGCCACCATCCTGTTGAACTATATGCTTGAGAAATTCATCGGAATCATCGAGAAGTTGAACGTCTATCCCGAGCGGATGAAACGAAATATTTTATTGACGAGGGGCCTGGTTTCCTCCCAACAGGTATTATTGGCCCTGGTGGGTAAGGGCTGTACCAGGGAGAAAGCCTACGCCATCGTGCAACGCAACGCCTTGAACGCCTGGAAAAACGAGCTGGATTTCAGGGAACTGGTCCGGCAGGATCCGGAAGTCAGGTCTAGGATGAAGGCTTTCGAGGTGGAGAAATGTTTCGATCTTTCAGTCCATCTGAAGAACGTGGATTACATCCTGAAAAGGGCGGGGATTCTTTAAAAACCCAGTTTAATACTGAATGGAGCCGAGAATGATCTGGCACGCGAGCGTTTATGTCACACTAAAACCTTCGGTCATGGACCCCCAGGGGGCCACGGTGCAAAGGGCCTTGAACCAGATGGGATACAAGTCCGTCCAGGGTGTCCGGATGGGCAAGTTTACTGAGATGGAATTCGACGGCGGCCTTTCGGAGGCCGAGGTTAAAAAACAGATTGACGAGATCTGCGACAAGCTCCTGGCCAACCCCAATATCGAATCCTACCGGTTTACGGTTGAAAAAAAGTGAATTCCCGTGTCGATACCCGCGGGAACCGGGGATTGAAACGCCAAGCCGTGATCTTGAACGACTCCCTGATGGGAAAAAGAGGATTTAAGTGAGATTTTCGGTGACGGTTTTTCCAGGTTCCAATTGCGACCATGATTGCGAGTACGTGATCAGGGAGGTCATGGGCCAGCCGGTGGAAATGGTCTGGCACAAGGACACAGACCTTCGAAACCCCGATTGCGTTGTGGTTCCGGGTGGGTTTTCCTATGGCGATTACCTGCGTACGGGCGCGATCGCCCGCTTCTCACCCGTCATGAGGTCTGTGGCGGATTTCGCCGCCAAGGGCGGCCTGGTGATCGGCATTTGTAATGGATTCCAAATCCTTTGCGAGGCGGGCCTGCTTCCGGGTGCCTTGATCCGAAACAAAAGCCTCCAGTTCAGCTGCCGTTACGTCTATATCCGCGTGGAAGAGACCGACACTCCTTTTACTCGCTCTTGCCGGGCCGGGCAGGTCTTGAAAATCCCCATCGCGCACGGGGAAGGGAATTATTTCATCGATTCCGACGGGTTGAAAAAGCTTTCGGATAACCACCAGGTCATCGTGCGCTACTGCGATCCGCAGGGCCGGATCACGCCTGACTCCAATCCCAACGGATCGCTTGAGAATATCGCGGGTGTTTGCGACGCGAAAAGAAACGTCTTCGGCCTCATGCCCCATCCGGACAGGACCGGGGAAGACTTGTTGGGCAGCAGCGATGGCAAATTCATATGGAATTCCATCCTCACCGCCATGGCGGCCGCGAAATGACCCCTTTTACCGCTGACAAGGAAATCACTCCGGAGGTGGTCAAGGAGCACGGCCTCAAGCCCGAGGAATACCTCCGCATCCAGGAAATTCTGGGACGCAAACCCAACCTGACGGAACTAGGCGTTTATTCTGTCATGTGGAGCGAGCATTGCGGATACAAGCATTCCCGCGCGCTCCTGAAAACCCTGCCCACCAGAGGCCCCAAGGTTCTTCAGGGCCCTGGCGAGAACGCGGGCATCCTGGACATCGGCGAGGGCTGGGCGGTGGCTTTCAAAGTCGAGTCCCACAACCATCCCTCCGCCATTGAGCCCTACCAAGGCGCGGCTACAGGCGTGGGGGGCATTCTGCGTGACATTTTCACCATGGGCGCCAGGCCCGTGGCTTCACTCAATTCCCTGAGATTCGGCCCCCTGACCGATCCCAAAGTCAAAAGGCTGTTTTCCGGCGTGGTAAGAGGCATCGCGGATTACGGGAATTGCATGGGCATTCCCACTGTGGCGGGGGAGGTCCTATTCGACGAAAGCTACGGGGAGAACTGCCTGGTCAACGCCATGTCGGTAGGGCTGGTGCGGCACGAACAGATCATCCGGGCCAGGGCGTCCGGCATGAACAATCCGGTCATTTATATCGGGGCCACCACGGGCCGGGACGGAATCCACGGCGCCACCTTCGCTTCCGCCGAGATTACCGACGAGTCCACTGAGAAAAGAAGCGCGGTCCAGGTGGCTGACCCCTTCATGGAAAAACTCCTGATGGAAGCCACCCTTGAACTAATTTATAAAAACCTCCTAGTGGGCATCCAGGACATGGGGGCCGCGGGTCTGACCTGTTCCACCTGTGAGATGGCGAGCCGTGGGGGAGCCGGTATCGAGATCGACGTGGCCAAAGTCCCGAAGCGCGAGAAGGGCATGACACCCTATGAGATCCTGCTGTCCGAGTCCCAGGAGCGGATGCTTCTCGTCGCCAAACCGGGCCGCGAGAAGGAAGTTCACGAAATCCTGGCAAAGTGGGACTTGCACGCGGCCACCATCGGGTTCGTGACCGATACCGGACGAATGGTAGTCAAGGAAGAGGGCCATGTGGTGGTGGATGTCCCCGCGGATTCCCTGACGGAGGCCCCGATTTACCATCCCGCCAAGGCGGAACCGGCAATCCTAAAAAAACACAAGGCTTTCAATGAATCTTCCATTTCCGTTCCGGACAACACTGGCGAAATCCTGGCAAGGCTTTTAGCTGATCCGACCATCGCAAGCAAGCGCTGGGTTTATCATCAGTACGACCACATGGTCCGTACCAACACGCTGATCCGCCCAGGATCCGACTCTGGTATCCTCAGGGTGAAGGGGACTAGGATGGGATTGGCCATGGCGATCGACGGCATCGGGTCCTATTGCGCCTTGGATCCCTATGAGGGCGGAAAAATCGTCGTGGCGGAGGCCTCCCGAAATATAGCCTGTTCCGGAGCCGAGCCTATCGGCCTCACGGACTGTTTGAATTTCGGGAACCCCGAGAAACCCGAGGTTTATTATTATTTCGACAGGGTCATTGCCGGGCTGGGGGAAGCTTGCCAGGCTTTCGGCATCCCCATCGTCGGCGGCAATGTTTCCTTCTATAACGAGAATCCCGGCGGGGCCATCGACCCGACTCCTATTGTGGGGGTCATCGGGTTGCTGGAGGAAGTGGACAAGGCGGTCACGCAATGGTTCAAGAAGGAGGGCGACCTGGTTTATTTCCTGGGCTTGAATCTGGATTCCATCGGGGGAAGCCGCTACCTGGAGGTAATCCACGGCCAGAATACGGGTCTTTGCCCGAGGATGGATTTGAAAGCGGAGCATTCCCTGCATCTTGCCCTGAAAGCCATGGCGGACGGCCGGCTTCTTCAAAGCGCTCACGATTGTTCCGACGGCGGCTTCGCGGTCGCTTTCGCGGAATGCTGCTTTACCGGGCTTACCCATGAAGCTCCTGCTTGGGGCGCAAAGGTATCTCTTCCCGGCAAGGGCCGGGCGGACGGGCTTATGTTTGGAGAGTCCCAGTCCCGTGTTATCCTATCCTGTAAACCGGGGGACGCCGCGAAGGTCGAGGCGCTGGCCGTTAAATACAGGGTGCCCTGCTCCAGAATAGGCCTGGTGGAAGGGGCAAAGATTGTGATTGAGAACCACTTGGAGATTCCGGTTTCCCAGGCGGGGGACTTGTATTTCCAGGCCATTGAAAAGATGATGGCATAACTTAATCTATTAAGGAGCTTCCTTTGGCACAGCAGTGGTTGGATGATGACAAGCCGCACGATCAGTGCGGAGTTTTCGGGATCTACGGCCACCCTGAGGCCGCAAAACTCGCCTATCTGGGCCTTCATTCCCTCCAACACCGTGGCCAGGAGTCCGCGGGCATTTGTACCATGATTGACGGCCATCTTTACAACCACAAGCGGATGGGCTTGGTGGCGGATATTTTCACCGAGGAAGCTTTCAAGGAACTACCCGGCAAGACGGCTATCGGGCATGTGCGTTATTCCACGACTGGTTCCTCCCAGCTTCGAAACGCCCAGCCCATCGCGGTGGAGTATTCCCGTGGGAGCATCGCCATCGCCCACAACGGCAACCTCGTCAACGCCCGGCGCATCCGGGACGAGTTGGAGGCCCGTGGCTCTATTTTCGTCTCAACGGTGGACTCGGAGGTCATCGTCCACCTGTTGGCCCGGAATTCCAGCCATACCCTCATTGAGAGCATGATCGAGTCCCTCAAGCAGGTTCGGGGAGCCTACTCGCTCCTGGTTCTATGCGACGACGGATTGATCGGCGTGCGGGACCCCAACGGATTCCGCCCCCTCTGCCTGGGCAAACTGGAGGATTGCTGGGTCCTGGCGAGCGAGACATGCGCATTCGACATCATCGACGCCAAGTACGTGCGGGACGTGGAGCCGGGGGAAATGGTCCTCATCAACGAGAACGGCTTGGTCTCTATCAAGCCATTTGAGCGCATCACCCACTCCCAGTGCATTTTCGAGTATATATATTTCGCGAGGCCCGACTCCCGCATTTACAACACCAGCGTCCAGAAGGTCCGCAAACGCCTGGGTCATATCCTGGCCCAGGAGGCATTCGTGGAGGGGGACATGGTGGTGCCGGTTCCGGATTCCTCCAACATGGCCGCCACGGGTTACTCCGAGGAGTCGGGGATCCCCTATGAGCTGGGCCTTATCCGCAACCACTATATCGGCCGCACCTTCATAGAACCCAACCAATCCATCCGGGACTTCGGGGCCAGGCTCAAGTACAACGCGGTCAAGGAATCCCTGGAGGGGAAAAGGGTGATCCTGATCGACGACTCGATCGTGCGGGGAACCACCATGCGCAAGATCGTCAAGATGCTGCGCAACGTGGGCGCCCGGCAGGTTCATCTGCGCATCACCTCGCCTCCTATCATCTCGCCCTGCTTTTACGGCATGGATTTTCCCAGCCGCAACGAGCTGATCGCGGCCACCCACAGCCTGGAGGAGATCAAGACCTACCTTCGGGTGGACAGCCTGTCCTATCTTTCGGTCGCGGGGATGATGAAAGCGGTGGAAGGGACCCCCTCGGGGCATTGTGCCGCTTGTTTCACAGCCAAATATCCCGTTCCTTTTGACGAGGAAACGGAGAAATACAGCCTCGAATTGCAGAAGTGTTGATGTCTATAAGGTTTAAGGGCTCTTGAGAATTACCCGGAAAATATTGTTAAGCCTATCAGGCTGCTGAAAAAGTAAAAATAGGCCCACAAAGCAGCCTGCGACCCCAAAGATTCCGGAGGAATCGTGGGGTTTCCACTGTTGTCGTCAGCTGAAAAAGTCCGTTTTGGGAGCTTTTTCAGCACCCCGCTAGGTTATTCCGCCAGGACAACGCGGTTGCGTCCCCTGTCCTTGGCCTGGTAAAGGGCCTGGTCGGCCTTTTTTATGACCTGGTGTGAGGACGAGGCTTTGGCTCCGGCCGTCGCGACCCCCACGCTGACGGTGATCTTGACCGACGTTCCTCCATCCCTGGCCTTGAAAGCCCTCTCGCTTTCTCCCTTGCGCCGCCGCCGGGCTCGGATCGTGAACTTCCTGTTTTCCAGTCCCTCCCGGGTTTCCTCCAGTAGTTTTTCGGCGTCGGCAGTTTCTTCCCCCTCGAAAACCACGCAAAATTCCTCCCCTCCATAGCGGAAAGCCTTGGACCCCAGATGGCTTTGGAGGTGTTGGGCCACCATCCTCAGTACGTTATCCCCCTCCTCATGGCCAAAGGTATCGTTGAAATTCTTGAAATGGTCGATGTCCACCATGGCCAGGGCGAAGGTTCCGCTCAAGGTGTGGAGCCTCTCATCCAGGGCCTGGCGATTCGGGATGCCGGTCAAGGCGTCGTGGTACACGCGCCGCCAATAGGTGTGAAGGATGGAATGGAGCAGGATCCCGGAGAGGGCGGTCATGGAAAGAATCACATGGAAAGGGGCGTCGCCCCTCGGGGTGACGGCGGACGGGACAAGGCTGGCGTAGAGGGCCAGATACAACGGGATTAAGGTGGTCAGGATGGCTGAAAGGAATGGCTTGATCTTGGCATCGTCCAGGATGAAGGCGGCCAAGCCAAGGATGGCCATGGAAAGGAGGGTGATATCCGGCCAAGCCGAGAACTTGGTTGAAAGGATATTCCAGAAAAAAACTTTTTGTGGAATGTCAGGGGCCCATCCGTACAGGGCGGACAAGAAGATGAAGGGGCAGAGGGAGAGGAGGACGCGGGTCAAGGTTTGGTCGCTGAAAAGCTTGCTTTCCTTGATGGAAAAAAGAATGGCCAGGAAAAGGGGGAAAGCCACAGCGGTGATATCGAATGATTTGAGCCTGTTTGCCTCCAGAGTGAATAAAGAGGTGGGCTGGAGGAGGTAATGATAAAGCCCTAATAGGGCCAGGGAAGCCCAAAACACCCGGGTTTGGTTGATCTGCCAGCCCAGGATGGCCACCAAAAGAAGGCACAAATCCGGGGCGTAAACCAGGTAATTGCCCACTACCCGGTGGTGAATGATTCCGGTCATCTGGACGGAAAAGAAAAAAGCAAAAAGGGGAATGGAACAGACAATCAGATAGATGACCGTCCATTTCAAGTTGAGATTTTTTTCTACCAAGTTTGTTTCTCCGGAAATGTCCAATTTGACGTTGGGTTAATTTAGACCCCGTGGCGATTTTTGTAAATGGAGGAAAATCATGTTCCGGACAGAATGCTTGAGTATAAATTCTGGGGACAATGAACATTTGATACAATAGGGCGAATGGGATGATGACAAAAGAAGAACTGCGAGGTGCTGCTTGCCCCATGAAGATCCTATACCTCCCCTTGATCCCGTCGCGGGTTCGGATCCCAACCGAAACGCGAGGGATTTCGTCCTACGACCCCTGCGGCCCTTGGCGAGGTACCTTCGATACCAAATGATCCTGCGGAGGCGGAAAATGAGGAGGGAACGAAAGCAAAAGGAAGGGAACCGGTCCGATCGTCCCCCTGGCTCGAGGGGGGACGGCCCCTCTTCCGGATTTGACACCCAGGCCTGATTTGATATTTAATCAAGCCTGTTTGGAGAAAGAGGATGAATAGACCTGTGAATGAAAAGGATATCAGGGAATATTTAAAAACCGAGACTTGCCCACGTTGCAAGGGTGAAAAATTGGCTTTGATTGTCTATGGCCATATGACTTCACAGCTTCCGGATCATTATGCGGGTCTTCAGAACGATAAACTCATCATTTCGGGCGGTTGTTCGATTGAGGGGGAGGATCTTTTTTGCTGGGATTGTGAAAGGCCGTTTAGCGGGAAAAGGAGCGGCGCTTATTTGATGGACTCTCAAAAACAAGAACTTTGAAAGAGGAAAATCCATGAGAATTTCGAGAAGGGGAAGGATGGGTTTAATAGGCTTAATGACTTTAGGCGCTTTTGTTATTTCCGGTTGCTCGGAAGTGATGAAACAGGTGAACGAAATGACGACATTCACCAAGTGCCAATTCAGGCTGGCCTCGGTGGATAAAGCCTCGTTGGCTGGAATCGTTCTCCAGGGGGACAGCATTTCCGATATCAGCGCCTTGAACCTGCTCAAGCTCCAGGAGGCCTTTTCGGCGGGGTCCCTGCCGCTCCAGTTTACGGTCAATCTGGAGGTCCAGAACCCGAACGCTTCTCCCGCTGGCTTGAGCAAAATGGAGTGGGTGCTTCTCGTGGACGGTAACCAGTTGACGAACGGAACCATGGAGAAGGCGGTTGAGATCGCGCCCAATGGGGGAATCAGCGCTCTTCCCCTGGACATCTCCCTCGACCTGGTCAAGGCGCTCTCGGGGAACAATTTGGACTCGATGGTCAACCTAGCCATGGGCATTGCGGGAGAGGGTTCCGCCCCCACCAAGGTGACACTCCAGGTAAAGCCTTATATGACCATCGCGGGTCAAGCGTTGGAGTATCCTGGGCTTATCACGGTCACGCATTCATTTCCCCCGAAATAAAGAGGCTTGACCTTCCGATTATATTTATAAATATTGGTGATTGACTGGAACTGATTTTACGAAATGCGGAATTTGAAGGCCTCAAAAGGAGCGCTGCATGGTGAACAAACCGGTCCATAATCTTGATGGGTTACGGCCTATTCCCCCAAGGAAAATAGTGAAGACTGTTATCATTTTCGCGTTGGTCATCATAGCCGCCATCTTTTGGCTTTTCTCCGCGATTCATCCGCTCCCTCCCCGCACTATCACCATGGCCACAGGTCCGGAAGGAAGCTCTTATGCCTGGTGGGGAAAACACTACAAGATATTGCTGGCGAAAGAGGGGATTGACTTGATCCTGCGGCCTACCGCAGGAGGGGTGGAGAACCTCAAGCTTCTTCGTGATTCTCATTCGGGGGTCCAATTGGGTTTCGTGGAAGGAGGAGTGGCTTCCGACACTGACTCCCCCGCTCTCGTTTCCCTGGGTACTCTGGGGTATGAACCTGTATGGTTCTTCTCCCGCAAAGTTACATCTGATTTAGGTTTGTTCGCCTTCCGGGGAAAACGAGTTTCGGTCGGGCCGGAGGGGAGCGATTCCCGCGCATTAATGGATGAGCTTTTGAAACGAAACGCCCTGGATATCGGATCGTTTCACGAACTGAACCTTTCCCCGGAGGAGGCCACCTCGCAATTGCTCAAGGGGAAGATTGACGCCGCGGTTCTCATGCTGAATTGGGGTTCCCCGATTATCCGGCAGTTGATAACGACCGAGGGGATCGATTTGGCCAGCTTTGGCCGGGCCGACGCTTATGTGGCGCTCTTTCCCGCCTTATACAAGAGGGTCCTTCCGGCGGGAATCGGGGATTTGGAAAACGATCTGCCTCCCCGTGACACGGCCTTGCTTGCCACGAAAACCAGCCTCATTGTGCGGGGTGACCTGCATCCGGCCCTTCAGTATTTATTGCTGGAAACCGCCTCGCAGATCCATTCACACGCCGGGGTTTTCCAAAAAGCCGGGGAGTTTCCGGCGCCGGAAGCCCTCGAGATCGAGTTGAGCAATGACGCGAGGCATTTCTACAAGTCCGGACGGCCTTTCCTGCAGCGTTACATGCCTTTCTGGCTCGCGGCGCTGGTGGAACAAGCGGTGGTCCTTCTTCTGCCGGTGATTGGCCTGCTTTATCCCCTGGGCAAAGGTTTGGCGTCCCTCTACGGATGGAGAATGCAGAGAAAAATTTTCCTGCTTTACGGCGAGCTTCATTGGTTGGAGAGGGAGATTGACAAGCTGGGTGGTAAGCCGCCTGGTGAGGATATTTTGGCCCGTATGAAGCATTTGGAAGACAGGGTCAACCGGGTACGGGTTTCCAGCAACTTCATCCCGATGCTCTACAGCTTGAAGGAAACCGTCGCTTACGTGCGCTCCAGGCTTGATAAGCTGTCCTGAAGAATAAACCAACGGTTGGGTTATCGAACCTCCCGGACTCTTTTTGCCTCGGGAGAACCCCGCATAAAAACCCCGAAATAGGCCTCGGTTCCCAGCTCGAAGGCTTCCTTGGAATAATGAGTCTGGATCCGGCTCTGCAATGCCTCGGACAACCACGCGATTGAGGATTTCAATGGGGAGAGCTTGAAGAAGTTCGGTACCAGGTCGAAGGATCTTTTCATGTAGTCCCGCCAGGATGAAAAAACAGGGGTCCCGTCGGGTCGGCGATGGAGCAGCTCACGGGAGCGTGAATGTCCAAAAGCATCATGTTTTCCACGCCCATTTTCAGCGCGATGGGGGCTAGGACGTTCGGCGGTGTGTAAAGGGTCCAGATGTAACCGATTCGGCCGTATTTATCCGTGAATAGGTAGGAACGCGCGATATTGTCGTGGAACTCGCAGAAGGAATCGGGATCAGCGTCCCTGGCGGGTTTTCCGTTTTCGATGACCATAAATCGGTTTTGCACGAAAGTTCGGATATCTTGTTTCTGGGGAAGGCTCTTATAGGTTCCCAAGGCCACCCTTCCTTTCTTGTATATGGCAAAGGTGGCCATTTCCTCCTGGGGTTCCTCCAGGGTGGTGAAATCGTAGCACAAACCGCCGTACTTCCTGGCCCCGCCCGGTTCATTCCACCTCAGGAAGTTGTCAACCCTTTCAAAAGTCCCGTTGAATAGGCCGAGAAGGCCGTGGGAATCCTGGACAAGGGCGTAATCCCTCCTCAAACCGTTTTTCATCTTCTCGGGCACCGCGGGAAGCCATTTTTCCATATGGTTCCGGTCCCCGCCCTTGAACAGAATTTTCCCGGGATAATAGACAATCTGAACCTGGCTTCTCTTGAAGGCCAGGTAAAAAACAATCGAGCGGTTCCTCGTTTGAGGTTCTTGGCCCAGGATTATATTTTTCTGCCCGTTTGTCAGGTGTTTGGAAATCTTGAGTTGGGTTTCGTACTGGTCAAAGAGACTGCCTCCATTCGCGTAATATTTTACGCGGAACCCGGCAAAGAAGGCTGTCGCGGACTTGGATTTGTCTTTGTAATCCACCGCTCGGAGGTTGGAGAGGGGAAAAACCTCCTGGTTTTCCTTGCCCTGGAGGCTCCAATCCACCGGAAGGTTGAGTTTCCTTTCGGTCAGTTTCAAGGGCCTTGTTTTCGGGAGCCGAAGGGTTTGCAGGCTCTCGTAAAGCCATTCCCCGGACTTTCCATAGGCGTACTTGCGCAGCGGCGAAACGTCCTTGGAGGGGGTTTCCCTCGGGGTTTGGCCGTGGGATAAAGACCAAAGGCCAAAAACAACACCGCAAAACAGAATAACTATTGTGGTTTTTTTCATGGATTAAAAATTCAATCTCCAAAGAAAATTAAGGTCAATAAACTAAATTTTGACTATTGAATCCCTAGAATATAGAAAAGTAAAACTTTTTGTTTTTTATTGTATTACTGTGCCTCTGTGTCCCTGTGGAAAAAGGATTTCTTTGGCAAGGGTTTGATTTTAGGGCAGAAAGGGTTTACTTTGTAGATGTAACTGACCAAGCCGCTGAATTTCAATTCGAGGTCATTCGATGCAGGATGATGATCCGTTTCCCCCGGTGGATCCTGTTACTTCCTCCGCGCCCGCAAGCATCGTCGGGGCGCGCCGCAGGCGTTTTACCCAATACTCCCGCTATTTATTCAATCTCTTGAACCATGAACGCAGGGAACTGGACGAATATTCGAACGGCGGTGGAAATAAACCTAAAATCCAAGAGCCCTCACCCGAACCGCCTGAGAATTTAACAGGGTTTGACCGGACGGTATAATCACCAAATAGATGGAAAATTCATCGGGGGCAGGTCAAAATAACCACTTCCTCAACCTGAAATCGGAGAAATCAATTGGGACAAGTCAGTTACAAAGACGCGGGGGTCAATATCGAGAAGGGTAACGAAACCGTCCGGCGGATCAAGGGCCTCGTTAAGAGAACCTTCAACGCCTCGGTTCTTTCCGATATCGGCCTGTTCGGCGGGCTTTATGAGTTCAAATCCAAAGAATACAAGAAGCCCGTATTGGTGGCTTCCACGGATGGGGTCGGCACCAAGACGCTGATCGGCGTATCCATGGGAAAATACCGGAACCTGGGCCGTGATATGGTGGGCCATTCCATCAACGACATTTTAGTGCAAGGCGCCAAGCCCCTGTTTTTCCTGGATTACATCGCGGCGGGAAAATTAAACCCCTCGGTGGTGGCAGAAATTGTGTCCGGTATGGCGGAAGAGTGTCAAAAGGCGGGAATGGCCCTGATTGGCGGGGAAACGGCTGAGATGCCCTCGGTGTATAAGGAAGGGGACTACGACATCGCCGGAACCATCGTGGGGGTTGTCGATAAAAAGAATATCATCCGGGGCGAAGAGGTGAAGCCCGGCGACGTTTGCATCGGGCTTCCTTCGGTGTCTCTGCACACGAACGGCTACTCCCTGGCCCGGAAAATCGTGACCGAAATAGCCGGCCTGAAATTTACCGACCGGGTGCCGGAACTCAAGGGTGTCATTGGCGACCTTCTGTTGATACCCCACAAATCCTATTTCCGGGAAATCTACCCAGCCCTTTCTGAGGTGAATATCAAGGCCATGGCCCATATCACCGGCGGCGGCCTGATCGACAATCCGCCGAGAGTTTTGCCGGAGGGCTGCCGGATCCGCTTCAAGGAAGGGTCCTGGAAAGTTCTGCCGATCATGGAATGGCTGATCAAGAAGGGGAATGTGCCCAAAGAGGACGCCTACCGGACCTTCAACATGGGTTTAGGGATGGTCTTGATCGTCAGCGCCAAAAAGGCCGAAAAGGCCATGAAAAAGCTCCGCAAGAATGGCGCTTATCCCCGCCTGGTCGGGGAAGTCATCAAGGGTAAAAAAGGCGTCGAGTTCGTTTAAACGGCCTAAAAAATAAACTTTGACATATCCGATTTTTTATTATCTCTGTGATTTAACGTTCCTCTGAAAAAATCAATAAAAAAATATTTGTGCTTAGCTGTGTCTCCGTGCCCCTGTGGTGAAATGCCGTGTTTTGTCTCCGTTTTTCCGAATTGCGGTTAAAATGTTCCCCTCGGAGAAACCATGGAACAAAACCAACAACCAGTGACGCGGGTGAACGGATGGGCCCTGGCCCTGGACCGGGCGCCCATCTTCCTCTCGGTTCTTTTCATCGCCATTCTTCCTTTTCTCACCCAAATCGAGGGCGCCGACCCCATCCACCCCAAGCTGGCCCTCACGCAAGTAATGGTGGCCCTCATCTTGACGGCCTGGGTCTTGAAAGTATCCTTGACCGGCCGGACGGTTTTGGTCTGGTCCAACGCTCTTTTGCCCCTTCTGGCCGTGGCGGCCTGGTTGGCCCTTTCCGTTTATCTCTCCCCCTATTCCAAGCTGGGTTGGATTTCCCTGATGGACGGGGCTTGCTTTACTGTCTGGTATCTCGTGGCGACGCTGGTTTGTTTTGAGCTTTGGAAGGCCGAGAACATCCTCATCGTTTTTCTGGTGAGCGCCCTGGTGACGGCCCTTTGGGCCCTTTCGCAAGCGTTTGGCGCAGGCGGAGGAGCCTGGGTGAAAGTGGTCCAGGACCAATTCCAGGGAAGGGTGATTGCCGGGATGGGAAATCCGGACTTCCTGGCTGGTTATCTGTTGATGGTTTGGCCCATCTCCCTGGCTTTGTATTTTAAGGCCGCCCAACCCAGTACCAAGATCCTTTGGCTCTCCCTGGCCCTTGTTAGTTTCCTGGCCTTGATTTGGACGGGGAGCAAAGCGGGAATGGTTGGCTTTTACGCCGGACTTCTTGTGTTCCTTTTCCTATTTTTGTTCAAAGGAATGGATCAGGAGAAATTAAGGAAAAACACAAAATATTTAATACTCGGGGCCTTGTGCCTTGTCGGCCTCTTGGCGGTATCTGCTCACCGCCTGGCTGTTGAATTTAACAACCCCCAAGTCCAATCCCTCAAGTTTCGGAAGGAAGTTTGGAAGGGGACATTGGAAATGATCAAGGATCATCCGATCACGGGGGTTGGATTCGGGGCTTTCAGCGCGGCTTTTCCCACTTACCGTCCCCTTTCGCTCATGATGTGGCAGACAGAAAGAAGCTACGAGGTCAACCACGCGCATAACTGGGTTCTGGAATGGACGGCTGAGACAGGCGTGGTGGGCCTGGTTCTGCTCCTGCTGTTCATATGGTTCGTTCTTTCCCAATGGTGGAGGCTTTACTCGGCCAGGGCCATTCCCAGGGCCCTGGGAGCAGGGGCCTTCGCGCTATTCACGGGGGTGGGCGTTGACAACTTGTTCGACCTGAATTGCTTTCTTCCTTCCACCCTGGTTCCATTGCTATTCTTCGCCGCCATGCCGGTGGGATTGTCCCAGAGGTTTTACCACCTGGAAGGCTTTCCGATCCGCTGCCGGTTATTCGACATCGGGAAATGGAAAGTCTTTGTTTTGCCTTTCGCGGCCATTATCGCGCTTCTTTCCCTGATGCAATTATCAAGGTCTTTCCAGTGCCAGGCCGCGGATGTGGAGCTGAAAACCGCGGAAAATCTTTCGGAAGCCGGGAAATGGGAGGACGCTATTTGGTCCTACAACCAGGTTCTCACGCTTGAACCGCAAAACCTGACCGCTCTTTATTTCAGGGGCTCAGCCTACGCGGATTGGGGACAGCCGGGCGATTTGGAGCTGGCTTTAGCGGATTACCAGGCCGTGGGTAAGTATTCCCCGGATTATGTCCTGCTTCATTTCAAAAAGGCTCAGGTCCTCGAAAAATTGAACCGTCAGGAGGACGCCTCGGCGGAAATGAAAAGGGCCGTCAGCCTTGATCCTGTTTTAATCTTCAAGCTTCCTGAATATCAATCGGCCAGAAAACTGGCGGATCAGAAAAAATATTCGGAAGCTTTGGCTATATATCAAAAATTGGTATTGGATTATCCTACTTGCGTTCCGGCCCTGGTGGATGACGCGAATTGCCTGGTAATGTCGGGCCGCGCCCAGGACGCCGTCGGGCTTTACAAGAGAGTCTTGGACTTGGATCCCGAAAATAAGGAAACTCTGGCCAATTTGAAGAGTATTGAAGCCGCAACACTCATAAGAAAGTGAAATCTTAAATGGAATTGCCACGCCTCTAAACGCGCCTATCGGTGCGGAGGCTCGCAATGACAAATCTGGGGGGTCAATTGATTCGAATCGCAGTATTGGCTTCAGGGGGCGGCTCCAACCTCCAGGCTTTGATCGATTCCCAGGAGTCGGGAAACATCTCCGGGCGGATCAGCCTGGTCTTCTCCAACGTTCCCGAAGCCAAGGCCCTGGAAAGGGCTGAAAACCACCAAATCGAGGCTGTTTGCATCCCCAGTAAGGGTTTCCAGGGGACGAGGGAGGATTATGACAGGGAAATCATGAGAATCTGCCAGGCCAAGAAGATCGACCTTGTCTGCCTCGCGGGTTATATGCGGATACTGACAAGCGTCATGGTGAAAGCCTTCCCGAACCGAATAATGAACATTCATCCGGCTCTCTTGCCAAAGTTCGGGGGTCCAGGCATGTACGGCCACCATGTTCATGAGGCGGTCATAGCGGCCAAGGAGAAGGAGTCTGGGGTAACGGTGCATTTCGTGACGGAGGGAGTGGACGCGGGGCCCATTATCCTTCAGGGAAGCGTGAAGGTCCTGCCGAATGACACGCCCGAATCCCTGGCCAAAAGGGTATTACAAGTGGAGCACCAGATTTATCCCGAGGCTGTGAAGTTGTTTTGTGATGGAAAAATCAAGGTGGATGAGGGCAGAGTGAAAGTTTTGTTTTAAATTATCAAAAGATAAACAACGCCTAGTTGAATAATAAAATTTCTGTCATTGCGACGAGTGTCCGCCGAATAGGCGGACGATGACGAGGAAGCAACCACAGTTTAATTAAAGCTTATAACAAAGCTGAATCGAACGACTAACTGAGGTCGCCACGTCGCTAACGCCCCGATTGGAGCGGCTTCTCGCGATGACACCTTAATCAAATGGAGGATATATGGCAGAGGACTTGGTGAAAATCAAAAGGGCGTTATTGAGTGTGTCGGACAAGACGGGGTTGATCGAGTTTGCTAAGGTTTTGGTGTCCCAGGGGGTAGAGCTGATCTCCACCGGCGGGACCTCCAAGGCCATCAAGGACGCGGGAATACCCGTGAAGGACATCTCTGAGGTGACGGGTTTCCCGGAGATGCTCGACGGCCGGGTGAAGACCCTGCATCCCGTGGTGCACGGGGGACTGCTTTCCCTTCGCGACAACAAGGAACACATGGACACGATCGCCAAGCACAACATCAAGCCGATCGACCTGGTTTGCGTGAATCTCTACCCCTTTGAGGCCACCATTTCCAAGCCCAACGTGGAACTGCACGTGGCCATCGAGAATATCGACATCGGCGGGCCTTCCATGATCCGGTCAGCTTCCAAGAACTACCGAAGCGTGACGGTAGTGGTTTCCCCGGCCCGCTACGCGGACATCATCAAGGAAATGAAGGAAAACGACGGGGCCACCACCTTCAAACTGCGGCAGGAATTGGCCATCGAGGCCTTTGGCACCACCGCCCGGTACGACGGGATGATCCACGAGTACCTGCACCGGCATCTTTCGGAAAAGAAATGGCCCGATATTTTCACGATGTCCGGGGTAAAGCTCCAGGAAATGCGCTACGGGGAAAATCCCCACCAGCCGGCCGCGGTTTACCTCGACCGCAAGAACAACCTTCCCACGATCGTGAACGGGAAGCAGTTGCAGGGGAAGGAGCTTTCCTACAACAACATCATGGACGCGGACTCGGCGCTCATGCTGGTCAAGGAATTCGACGAACCGGCGGCCGCCATCATCAAGCACACCAATCCCTGTGGAACGGCCGTGGCGGGGGATGTCATCGAGGCCTTCGTGAAGGCTTATGAGGCGGACTCTGTTTCAGCTTTTGGCGGCATTGTGGCTGTCAACCGACCAGTCAATGAGAAAGCCGCCAAGGCCATCCTGGAAAAGTTGAGTTTCTTCGAGATCATGATCGCGCCTTCCTATGACGCGGGGGCCGTCAAGCTATTCGAGGCCCGCAAGAATTTGCGCGTCATGACGGTGGAGGGATTGGGGACCATGAAGGACATGGTCCAGGGTTATCATGTGAGGAGGGTCCAGGGTGGATTCCTGGTCCAGGAGTTCGACCAGGTCGTGGAGGATAAGTTCCAGTATAAAGTGGTGACGGACAAACAGCCCGCCGCCAACTTGGCCAAAGACATGGAATTCGGCTGGAAGCTCGTGAAGCACGTTAAATCCAACGCCATCGTGCTGGTCAAGGACGGGGTTTCCATCGGCGTGGGAGCGGGCCAGATGAACCGTGTGGGATCCCTTGAGATCGCCATTGCCCAGGCGGGGGAAAAGGCCAAGGGATGCGTGATGGCCTCCGACGCGCTTTTGCCCTTCCGGGACAGCGTGGACGCCTGCGCCAAAGCCGGAATCGCGGCCATCATCCAGACCGGTGGGAGCGTGAGGGACAAGGAAGTCATCGAGGCCGCCAACCAGCACGGCATCCCGATGATCTTCACGAATTACAGGCATTTCAAACACTGAGGAATTGAAATGAACATTTTGGTAGTGGGTTCAGGAGGCCGGGAGCACGCCATTTGCTGGGCGCTGGCAAAATCTTCCCATAAACCCAAGATCTATTGCGTGCCGGGAAACGCTGGCATCTCCCAAACATCGGAATGCTTGGATATCAAGGCTGAGGATATTTCCGGCTTATTAAAGTGGGCAAAAGACCACAAGCCTGATCTGGTGGTGGTAGGGCCGGAAGTACCCCTCTCCATGGGTTTGGCGGATGATCTTGTGAAGGAAGGTTTCCTCGTGTTCGGGCCTTCCAAGGCGGGGGCCCAAGTGGAATCCAGCAAGGCCTTCACCAAGAAACTCCTGTTTGATAACAACATCCCCACCGCCAAGGCCGAGACCTTCACCAGTTACGACAAGGCCATGTTTTATTTGAAGTTCCAAAAGATTCCTGTCGTCATCAAGGCCGACGGGTTGGCCGCCGGCAAGGGAGTGACTGTTTGCGAGACCCGCGCCCAGGCGGAAGCGGCCTTGGAAGAAGCCATGAAAAAGAAGGTTTTCGGGGAAGCGGGGGACAAGGTCGTCATTGAGGAATTCCTGGATGGCGAGGAGGCCTCCATCCTGGCATTCGTGGATGGGGATACCATCGTTCCCATGGTCAGCGCCCAGGATCATAAAAGGGTGAATGACGGGGACAAGGGCCCCAATACCGGCGGCATGGGGGCCTATTCTCCCGCTCCGGTCGTGACAGATGAAATCAACGTAGAAGTCATGGATAAGATCCTCAAGCCCACCGTGGAGGCCCTGAAGCGCATGGGCATCCTTTACCGGGGCGTGCTTTACGCGGGTCTGATGATCGACGAGAACGGCCCCAAGGTCATTGAATATAACTGCCGGTTCGGAGATCCCGAGACCCAGGTGGTTTTACCCAGGCTTAAGTCCGATTTCGTGGATATCTGCATGGCGGTGGCGAAAGGGAAGCTATCGGAATCCAAAATCGAGTGGGATGAGGGCGCCTCGGCCAGCGTAGTGATGGCTTCCCAGGGATATCCAGGGAGTTATCCCAAGGGCAAATCCATCACGGGACTCCAGGAAGCTTCTCGAATACCCAACAGCGTTATCTTCCACGCCGGGACTGGCGTTAGGGACGGCCAGGTTGTCACGACGGGTGGAAGGGTTCTTTGCGTCACAGGTGTTGGAAATGACATCCGTGAGGCCCTGTTTACCGCTTACCAGGCGGTCGAGTTGATCAAATTCGAAGGCGCCCATTACCGCAAGGACATCGGCTGGCGCGCCTTGAAAAACAAGGTTTATAAATATAAATTTGGAAAAAAATAGTTTTTATGCTCTGAAAAGTCGGCAATTCGCCGACTTTTCAGCAACCATTAATGGTAACCCCACAATTTCCTGCGGAAATTTTTGGGGTCGAAACCTCTGTTTGAAGCTTTATATAAGTTTTTCAGAGGTTTCAGTTCCAACCCGCCAAAGACGCAACTTTTGATGCCTGATGGACCGTCCAAAGCTTGAATAGTCAACCGAGTCTTTTTAGATTGTGGCAACGAACGGACTCAGAGAAAACTCGAAAAAAAGTACGGTTTCCTGCTGAAATATTCGTGTTTCTTTGAGAAAATCATGTGACTGGATATTGATGTATTTAAACGGGGATGTTTACGAAATGAGAAAGAAAATGAACGGTAAAGAAACCGACATAAAATCCTTGCCCTTCACCCAGCCAAACCTATTGGAAGTGGCGAGGGTGCTTAAAAGCGGCGGGATAGCCGTTTTCCCTACGGACACCGTCTATGATATCGGCTGTTCCGTGCGGAAGCCTGACGCCCTCAAGCGCATATTCAAGTTGAAAGACCGCCCCATGAACCAGTCCCTCTCCATCCTGATTTCACGGCCGGAAGTGGCCCTTGAGATCGCCGATTTCAGGGATAGGGATCTGGATGTCCTCAAGAAAATCTGGCCCGGCCCCTGGACCCTGATCAAGAAAGCCAAGGTGGCTTCCCTGGCTCCAGGCGCGATAGGACCGGATGGAACCGTCGCCCTTCGCTGTCCCGACCATGGCATCGCCTTGGAATTGCTCCGCAATGTCGGGGACACATTGGTTGTTTCCAGCGCCAATTTCTCGGGGGCCAGGAGCCCCGTTCGTTTTGACGAGATCGACCCCGGAATCCTCGACGTGGTGGACGCGGCCATCGACGCTGGGGTCTGCCCCCTGGGCGGAGAGACCGCCGTCGCCCGAATTGAGCGCAGTGATTACCATATTGTCCGAACCGGCTGTGTTTCCCTTGAGGAAGTCGCGAGAATCGAACATTACCTGGAACAGCTGATCCAGGGATAACGCCCCGCTTTCCCCTGGAGAAACGCTTTGTTCAAAAATATCCTCTTCATTTGCACCGGAAACACCTGCCGCAGTCCCATGGCTGAGGGTTTGCTTAAAAAATGGGCGGTTGAGAAGGGGCTTTCCCTCAATGTGAGGTCAGCCGGGCTGGCCGCTTTCGCCGGGGTGCCTGCCACGGCTGAGGCCATGGAGGCGGCCCTCGAAAAGGGGATCGACCTCTCGGGGCACCAAAGCAGGCCTTTGGGAAAGGCGGAGGCCGTGGAAAGCGACATGATCCTGACCATGACGCAAAGGCACAAGGAGATGATTCTCAAGAAACTGCCGGATTTGGCGGGGAAGGTTTTTCTTTTTTCCGAGTTCGCGGGGATGGGGCAGGAGGATGTCGAGGACCCGATAGGCCAGCCTTTGGAGGCTTACCGGAGGGTGCTGGGGCAGATGGAAACTTATCTTTTAAAATCCGCCGGCCGATTCGGCCAGGCTTAAGGGGAGAAAATGAAAATCGCAATTGGGGCCGACCACGCCGGATTCGACGCAAGGGAGGCGCTCATCAAGCATTTCAAGGCGTCAGGCCATGAGGTGCTGGATTGCGGTGCGGTCAAGATCGATCCCAATGACGATTATCCCGTTTACGCCGAGAAAGTCGCCGAAGCCGTGGCGCAAAAAAAGGTGGACCAGGGTGTCCTGCTTTGCGGCAACGGGCTGGGCATGTCCATCGTGGCCAACAAGGTCCCTGGGGTCCGGGCGGGGCTGGTGATGTCGGAAAAGATGGCCCATGACACGAAAACCCACAACGATTGCAATGTCCTGGTTTTGGCCGGGCGGGATTTGCCGATCGAGGCCAACCTGAAACTGGCGGACTATTGGCTCTCCCTTACATTCGACGACAAGGGACGACACGCCCGCCGGGTGCAGGAAATAAAGGATATCGAGAAGAAGTTTCTTAAATAGCTTTTAACTGGTAAACGGAAGAGGCGCTTCTATGAGGAATTTATGGCTGGCCGCGGTTGGAATCCTGGTCCTTGGAATGGTGGGTTGTTCCATATCCCCCGAGGAAAAGGTGGGGAGGGAACAAGCTTTGAAGATTATGACCGAAAATTTCGCCAACTCGGTGGTGCAGGGAAATTGGAGCGGGGTTTACGGGATGACGGCAGGGACCTTTGACAGCCCGGAAGCCTTGGAAAGCGCCTTGAAAAAAAGCTGGGTGGACGGCTCGACCTTGACGGGCGGCCAAATCGCCTCCATGGCCTGGCTCAACGATAAGACCGCCAAGGTTAAGTTGAATTGGACGTTCCAGGTGGGAAGCGTGCAAAGCTTTTCCTCGGAAACCTTTGTTTGGGCCTGGAAGGGCAACACTTGGAAACTGCTAGGCAGGGCTCTTCGATAAACCTAAAAACAACCAACGGAAAATCAGCTTAACCACAGTGGTGCTTCGCACCGCACAGGGATCAGTTTAAATTAGAGTTTCTAGGCTTGGGCTGCGGCTGGAGCTGCGGGAGCGGCCGGCGCTACTGGGGCCGCTGCGACGATAGGCTTGCGGACCGTCGGGCGCTTGGTGATCTTTCCCGAACGAAGACAACGGGTGCAGACCAGCAGTTTCTTGGGGCTCCCATTGACCATGGCCCGGATGACGTGCAGATTGGCCATTTGGCGCCTGAGATGAACGCCGGTGATGTTCAACCCGATACCGCCTGATTTTTTGGTTTTTCCCCGACGGGTAATCTTACGGGCCTTGATCGGGCCCTTCGCACAGATGTCACAAACTTGCGCCATGAAAGCTCTCCTCAAACTTTTAGAATATGATGGGTGGCCCAGGCTGTCCCCGAATGTTCTTTCCGGAGGGCCGACCAAGGGCGGCATTATAAGCAAAGTCGCGGAAATTTAACAGGTATTTTCAGGTTTCTACTGGGGCCAAGTTTCCAGGGGAAAATGCTATGATGACGCGTCTTCCATCCCTTTAGCCAGAGGCTTGAATGTCGCTGGTCGCGCAAAAACTCAAACCATTATTGAAACCCCTGCTTCTGGAACAAAAAAAGGGGTACCTGAACCGTTCCGTGGTCGGCGGTTTGGACCGCTATATCCTGGAAAGACTGGACGAAATTACCCCCAAACTGGCCTCGAACGCCCCCGCTGAGGCTGATTTAAAGGCCCAACTCCTTGACCTTCGCAGGTCCTTTTCGCAGTACATGACCCTATCCAAAGAGGAGCGGGAAAAGCTGGTGCTTTCCGCCTGCGACAGGATCAAGGCCTGGCAGGACCAGCCCATACCAGTCCCGCCCCCCGTTTCGACCCATAGGCTCAGTTTGTCCGACTCGGTTTTGCCCTTCATTCCAAAAGATAAGACCCGCGCTTTCCAGCTCACCCGCCTCAAGACTGTGGAAGACCTGCTTTATTACGGGCCCAAATGGGCGCTTCATGCGAGCCACTTCAAGCCCATCGCCCAATGCGCCAACCTGGAGGAGCCTGCTTTCATCCTTGCCCGGATCAACGGGGTCTCCAGCACCAGCCAGTGGAAGAGGGAGACCATGAAGGTGAATTTGGAGGACGCGAGCGGGCACTTGGCCTGGATTTGGTACAACCGGCCCTTCCTCAAAAAAGAAATGGTGAATGGCCGTTGGGTCATCCTCCATGAGGCGCCCCAATCGTCGAAGTGGGGAAAGCAGGTGGTGGGGAAAGGCGAGACCTTCGAGTTCCTTTTGCCGGAGGAGGAAAAGGCCCTGAGGGATGGAAAGGTAGTCGTCATGTACCCTTCCACCCCGACCTTGAACCAGGCTTTCTGGCGTAACACGATCAATTCCGTCCTGGGGAAATATGAGGGCCTTCTCCGTGAGACGGGGGACAAAACACCGAGGGAGAAAATATCGCTCGCCGACGCCATCCTTGGCATTCACAAGCCTGAGACTCTTGAACGATTCGAGGAATCCCGCAAGAGGCTGGCCTATGACGAGCTTCTGCTTCTCCAATCGTTCCTTCTGCTCAAGCGAAGGGAAATCGAGCGGCGCGAAAAGGGACGGCAGTATGTTTTTGAGGGAAGCCAAATACTCCAATTCCGGAAAACCATCCCTTATCAATTGACCGGGGCCCAGAAAAAAGTCCTGAAGGAAATCCGGGAGGACATGGCCAAGCCCTATCCCATGAACCGGCTTTTACAGGGGGATGTGGGAAGCGGCAAGACCCTGGTGGCGGCCATCTCGTTCCTCTACGCGGCTGACTCGGGAGTCCAGAGCGCCTTCATGGCCCCGACTGAAATCCTAGCCCAACAGCATTTCCAAACCTTGACGCGCCTTTTGGAACCCCTGGGGATGAAGATCCTGCTTTTTACCGGGGACATGAGGGCCAAGGCGAAAAGGGAGGCATTGGCCAGGTTGAAATCAGGCGAGATTGACCTGGCGGTCGGAACCCACGCGCTTTTGGAGGAGGATATCCAATTCCAGAACCTGGGTTTCCTGGTCATCGACGAGCGCCATAAATTCGGGGTTCTCCAAAGGGCCGCGCTGGAGGAGAAGGGGAAACGGCCCGATTGCCTCATGATGACGGCCACGCCATTTCCAAGGGCATTGGTCCTGACGGAATATGGGGATACGGATTTGTCGGTTTTGGACGAGTTCCCAAAGGGGAGAAAAGCCATCCAGACTTTTTGGAAAAGCGAAAGCCGTAAGCAAGAGGTTTACGATTTCGTCAAGTCTAGGCTTTTGAAAGGCGAGCAGGCATTCTGGGTTTTCCCGGTCGTGGAGGAATCCAAGCTGTTCCTGAAGTCCGCCATCCAGATGCACCACTATTTCGAGAAGGAAGTTTTCCACGGGTTCCGGGTGGGATTGTTGCATGGGAAGATGAAGAAAGAGGAAAAAGACCGGGTCATGGCGGCGTTCTTGAGGAAGGAATACCAGCTCCTGGTATCAACCACGGTTGTGGAGGTTGGGGTGGATATATCCAACGCCACCATTATGGTGGTGGAGCATTCAGAGAGGTTCGGGCTGGCTCAATTGCACCAATTGCGTGGAAGGGTGGGGAGGGGTGAGGCCCAATCCTATTGTTTCCTGGTGACTTCACCATTGATTTCATCCGAAGCCGTGGAGCGCACGAAAATCATGGTTTCCACCCTGGATGGGTTCAAGCTGTCAGAGTTTGACTTGAAAATGAGGGGACCCGGCGAGATTTTTGGCGTGGCCCAGTCGGGGCGCAGGGAAGGCGGGATCGTGGATTTGAAGAGGGATGTGGATGTGGTGGAAGAAGCGAGAAGGGATGCGCAAGCACTGGTGACCAAAGACCCGGGGTTGGTTCGGGAAGAGAACCGGTTCTTAAGGACGAGATTGGAAAGCCGTTACCAGGCTGTCCTGAATCTTGCGCAGATTTCTTAGTAATCAAGATAAAGACGAAAGAAGTTTTAGCCACGGATGTGCCGATTTTATATAAAGTTATTTGGAAATCGGTACGATATCAGCCTCCTTAAATTTTATAGAAGGCTGGCATGCATGGGATGCGGCCAACCGGTTGATCAGCGTTTCAGGCCCAAGCCTCTCGGAAAGCTTCATTTATGGGACTAGCGGGTTAATTCTTGATGGATATAATCAACACGAAGGACTCCTTAAACTTTGGAGAGCATAGGAAATGCACATTCGGCCGGAAGATGTTAAGCATTGGGTTGTTCGAGAATTCCCAAGCGTTGAAGCCAAGAAGAAATCTATGTT
This sequence comes from candidate division FCPU426 bacterium, assembly GCA_963796105.1. Taxonomy (GTDB): domain Bacteria; phylum Oederibacteriota; class Muellerivitia; order Muellerivitales; family Muellerivitaceae; genus CAWCKJ01. Next base: position 603,652 of record CAWCKJ010000003.1, on the reverse strand, counting down.
GGCCATTAAAGATAAGGGCCAGATATTGGGTGAGATTTACGAAAAGCTCAAGAAGCTCCTTGGAAAATACCCGCCCCACCCTGATTATTTTTCGATTCCAGCCCGTGACCAATTTAATCCCATGACCTTTTGGGTTCATAGCGAAGACAGGCAAATCACCATTCGGGCGGTTTATAAGGTTTGGGAGGAAACTTGCTGGATTTACAAACTTTTCCTGACGGGGGAAAAGGCCAATGTTGACTAGTGGCAACGATGTAGCTACAATTAGGTCATGGAGGGCACGATGAAAACATTAGTAAAGTATTCCAAGCGGGAACAAGCGGCGCATGCGGTGCGCAAAGAGGCTATGCTTCGGTTCCGGGTTGACCCACGGCAAAGGCAGTATTGGTTTAAGGCCATGCGGGAACTAAAAGTAGAGGATTTTTCCTCGTATGCCCGTGAAGCTATTGACCGGGCGATAGCACAAGACCTGCAATCGAACGACCCTAAATGGCAGGCGTTTATGAAGGCTATTCAGCCTCATGCACAAAAGGTTCTTGGCATGGGACTAAGGGATAGCGCAAAAGACCGTGTGGAATTTGTTAATGAGATTGAAAAGGCGAGAAAACATAATATTCGATAACTATGCATATGACGGGGAAGTGAAAAAAGGCAGAAAATTTGATGTCTGACACTCGAACCGAAAACGAACCTCGCTCAAGCTGGATAAGGCTTTTGCGGGGTTTTTCTTTTTGTCCTGATAAACCAGTCGGGGCGCAGGGAAGGCAGGATTGTGGACTTGAAGAGGGATGTGGATGTGGTGGAGGAAGCGAGAAGGGGTGCTCAGGCCCTGGTGACCAAGGACCCAGGCCTTGTTCGGGAAGAGAACCGGTTCTTAAGAAGGAGGTTGGAAAGCCGTTACCAGGCTGTTCTTAACTTGGCGCAGATTTCGTAATAAACAAGATAAAATCAAAAGAAGTTTTAGCCACGGATTCATGGGATGCAAGGGATGGCTTAAAGGCTTTTAGGCGTGGCAGAGGGTTGAACAACCCTAGCCGAAGGCTATGAAGCGGATTCTTGACCATCGGAAAAACTTTTTTTACGTGGTTCGGAATACCGGTTCATATCAGCCATGTTTGGGTATTTTTGGATTTTATTCCATGAATCCCCTGCATCCGTGGCAAAAAGATTTGCTGAGGTTGTTCCTTAAAAGGAGTTTGCATCAATGGCAGAGAGCCGGGGAATAAAAGAGAGAATCGTTGAGTTTTTGGGTCTTCGGAAAAGCATAGTTGGCCTGCTGATCCTCACCATGCTGGTCGGCCTGGGAGAGCGCATGGGCGAGAGGTTTTTGCCTATCTACCTTATCGCCCTGGGCGGCGGCATCTTCGCGATTGGAACGCTGAATTTCTTCCAGAACCTTCTTTCGGCTTTTTCTTCTTTTCCTGCTGGGTGGATCTCTGAAAAGTTCGGTCCCCGAAACACCCTTCTTTTTTACACCTTGCTGGCGGTGTTGGGTTACCTTTTGGCCATCTTTGCCCCCCACTGGGTTTTTGCGGTGGCTGGTGCGGTTTTATTCCTCACTTGGTCCGCTGTTTCCTTGCCACCCGCCATGAGCCTGGTTTCCAAGGTCATGCCCTCCAGCAAACACACAATGGGGGTCGCCCTACATTCCTTGGTTAGACGGGTGCCAATGGCTGTGGGACCGCTCCTATGCGGTTACCTCATAGGGGTCTATGGGGATAAGGACGGGGTCCGGATGGCCTTTTACCTGGCCCTGGTTATGTGCCTAATAGGATCGGGTGTCCTATGGGCCTTGATGGGAGAAGCGGGGAAGGGAGAGGGTAAGGCGATTGGCAACCCTTTCAAGTTGTTTAGCAAGATGGTTCCAGATTTAAGAAGCCTTTTGGTTTCGGATATTCTCATCCGGTTCTGTGAGCAGATACCCTACCCCTTTGTCATTCTTTGGTGCATGAAGGAAATAACCCATCCGGTGACAGCTTTTGATTTCGGAACCCTGACGGCTATTGAAATGGGGACTGCCTTTCTGGTTTATCTTCCGGTCGCCCGAATGGTAGATCAAGCTGGGAAACGACCCTTTGTCTTGATGACCTTTTTCTTTTTCACGGCATTCCCCCTCTGTCTTTATTTCAGCCGTTCGTTCTGGTGGCTGGCATTGGTGTTTGTCTTGAGGGGATTAAAGGAATTCGGGGAACCGGCCCGCAAAGCCCTTATCTTGGAATTGGCTCCGCAGGATCAAAAGGCCGGAATGTTCGGCCTTTATTATCTTTTAAGGGACACGATCGTGTCGCTTGCCGCGTTAGGGGGAGCTTTTCTTTGGGCATTTAGCCCGGAATTGAATCTATTTACTGCTACTGGCTTCGGCCTGATCGGAACCCTTTGGTTTTGGCTCAAAGGCCGGGATGTTTGAGTGAATTTAAGAACTTTCTTTGGGATAAAGACAATGCCCGTGAGAGGGGAAAGTGGTCCTGGAGGGAATAGATGGTGATATTACAATGTAAACGATTATTGCTAAAAGTGTTTACATTGTAGAACTGGTTAATAAAAGGTCTGTTGGTGGTTATTTCCAATTTGGGCGTTAAAAAGGGAGGCATTCTAACCCTTGAGCAGGAGGGGGTAAAGACGATCAATGGAAAAAAGATTCCGATAATTCCTTTGTGGAAGAAAATTCTTTTAGAACCCAAGTGATAATGAAAAACCAATGTGGCTTATTAAGGATAATCACCTTTTTTGGAATTGAACCTTTTTACCGCCACTGGCTTCGGCCTAGTTGGAACCCTTTGGTTTTGGCTCAAAGGCCGGGATGTATAATTTAAAAGTATTCTACGAGAACTTTGTGAGCAGAATTTCTTAAGAAATATTAAATTGCGAATTTATCTTAAACCAACTTAATTTCTGACGGCCGGAAAAGACAGAAGATAAATGCTTTTTTAGATAAGGAATTAATCTTGCCAATACTTATCAAAACAAACAAACAAACCGTCATTTTCTTACTCCTGGTGGGCCTTAACAGCTTGTTGGCTTACTCAGAATTAGATTGGCGCATCAAGCTGGGGGGGCTCCTTGGTTTTGGTGCTCTGGGTTGGGCCTTAATAAAAAAACAGACTCCGGTTTTGTCTAAGGAACAACCCTTATTCTCCCGGGATTATTTTTTCCCAACAACGGGATGGGTTGCTTTAACCTTTGGGTTGGCTTTGGCTCTTCGTCTATTTATCGTAAACTCGTCCCTGTCTTTTCCGGTTGTAGATGAAATCGAGAATGCCTACTGCGCCATCCACTTAAATAGCCATTGGAGTTGGAACTTATTCATCCGCTCCCACCAAATTCCGGCACTTTATATTTGGTTTTTGACCGTTGCCATTAAATTCTTTGATTTCTCTTTCTTGATCCTTTGGCTGGTCCCTGCAATTTTTTCCTTCTTAAGCGTGATTTTTAATTACTTGGCTTTTCGAGCGTTTTTCTCAAGATTTTTTTCTTTTTCATGTCTTCTTTTATTAGGTTTCAGTTTTTGGCCGGTTTTCCTCGGGTACTTTTCTTGCGAAGACGGCCTTATGGTTACTTGCCAAGCCCTGGCTTTTTGGATACTTGCTAAATTATTTAAGGCGGACCCTTCGCGTAAGCATGCTCTACTTTGGATTTTCTTGGGAATTCTACTAGGGGTTGGCTTTTACACTTATTTCGCTTGGCCTCTGATAGCTATATGCATCATTCTCACTCTTGGGTGGTACTTTCTTCATTCACGGTTTCGTGCGAAATGGGACTTTGTTTTTTGTCTATTGGCGTTTTTTTTAACGACTTTGCCCCTGGGTATAGAGGCTTATAGGGAAAATTTTGGTGCATATATTTGGAAGCTATTAGTCTTCAACCAAACAGGCAATGAAGCGGTACATTGGCATTTCTGGCAGAATGCTTTTTGTTTCACGAACTTATTTTGGACGAGTTGGCCTAAAAATTACGCTTGCAGTTATTATTATTACTCGGGATGGGGTGGACTTTTTAATCCCATTCTGGGAAGCTTTTTTTTCATCGGAACTGCGGAATGGTGGCGTATTCGTCATCATCCAATGGCAAAATGGATTGCTGTTAGTTCCGCTGTTTTTTTCCTACCTTGCTTATTGGCCAATAGCAATATTGGTTATCATTTAGCACCATTATTACCCATATTGATTGTCACTATAATTTTGGGATTTTTTAAAGTCTTGGAGAGTTTGCCTAATGATTCGATCAAGCTTTTATTTATTGGGTTAGTATTTTCCGTATCCATCAGCTTAGATACCAACGCTTTTGCGAAAACTATTGATAATACAAACAGAAATTTTTCCGACTTGAATCCAATGGTTTTACTTTGCCAGAATCTTTCAAAACAAAATGCCCATTATGGTCCTGGCCACATTTACTCAGATTTTTGCATGAATGAATGGTTGCCGGCATATTTGACCGTTGGCACCTATTCCTTTAATTCGCTTGTCAATCCGTCTTTAGACCCTGGTAAAGATTCTTGGGCCGCTATCATTGCGGATGATAGTTGTAGGAATCTTTTGTCCAAAATATTTACAGGTATCGCTTTTATTGAATTGTACGGTGCTGCACATGTCGATTCCGGCCTTGGGGCTTTTATTCCTCTCACGTCCGATAATAGAAAAATTCTAGAAGATTGGAGTGAAACCAATCAAATCCTACGGGAGACGGATTATATGTTATTCAACCATCCATTAAGCAAATCCTATGAGGATATAATCCGATTCCTTCGAGACCGGGAATCTCTTTTCCAAGGCAAACCTTTCCTCTCTTTTTATTATTGGGGTAAGCTGGCGAATATTTACTATTGGAACAAACAATATGATATGGCCCTTCCTGCGTTCCAAAAAGCCCTGCAATATGGAACCAATGGTATTGTGAACAGCAATTTAGGAAAAATTTTATTAAAAGCCGGACGTTATTCGGAAGCTAAAAAAACTTTTTTAGATGCGGGAGAATGGGATTCAATGTATCGTCCCTCGCCTCAAACCCTTCAAGAGCTCGACACCCTAGCGGCGCAGTCTCAATCTTTTTTCAATAAAAAACCAATACATTAAATGGGCACCTATTGCCGGGAACTAAGGGTTCAGCCTGGATTGGATTTCCCAATGGAGTTTTGGGTTTTCCACGCGACATATCCGGTTTACCGGCGACATGGCAGTGTTTCTCGGCGACATTTTGCCCCGTCGCAGGGTAAAGACTAGAAGCTAAGAATCATGCGATTGGATGCCAGCCCTGAGTCCATAGAAGGGTTGCGCGATTCAACCTTGCGCGAATCGATTGGGAAGTTGCGCGATTGCCCAAAAGTTGCTTGATTGGGACCCCTTGGGTGTTATTTGTACCGCCGAGGGACAAAATTTCGGGTTTAAACCAATTAACGTGACAATATTGTCCCGTGGCGGGACAAAACTTCCTCGGAAAAATGGGTTTTGCACAGCCGCTGGGCAGGATGCTTTTTTAAAAGAGTTTTGGGGGTATTGCGCGAATCACCACTGGATATTCCGCCGTCCGGTGACGAGAAACCCTGCCCGCATGTGCCGAAAGCCCTGCCCGCAGGTGTCGGAAGCCTGTCCACAGATGCTGGATGCCCTGCCCGCAAGTGTCGGGAGTCCTGACCGCAGAATCGGGATTTCCACCATACGTGGAGGGGGTTCCCGCCATCCGATGTCGGGATTTCCACCGTCCGGTGCGGGATTTCCATCGTCCGGTGACGGGCTTTCCGTCGTCCGACGTCGAGATTTCCGCCATCCGGTGCCGTGGTTTTCGTTGGCCGGAGCCGTGATTTCCGTGGTTCCAAGCCAGTTCCAAGGTTTCAGGATTCCACAACCCAGTATTGGAGGCCCAACCCAGTACAACCTAGTATTTGGAAAACCCTCAACCCAGTATTGGAGGCCCAACCCAGTACAACCCAGTATTTGGAAAACCCGCAACCCAGTATTGGAAGCCTCAACCCAGTACAACCCAGTATTTGGAAAACCCTCAACCCAGTATTGGAAGCCCCAACTGTCATTGGCCGCGAGCTTTAACCCCCTAGCTGGCCAAGCACTTTGACCCCACCTCTGGCCAGTCACTTTGACCCCCTGTCTGGCCACCGACTTTGACCCCCTTGCCAAGGGCCTCTCTAACCGTCATTCCTTTCTTTTTTCACTTCATGTGAGGAGAACGGCATGACCCGACAAGGGAGGCAGAGCGACATGGCGACTATTCGTGAGATTTTGAGGACTTACCAGGCCTTGGGCGGGTTCAAACCCACTGCCCGGGCCCTGGGATGCAATAAGCACACGGTCAAGCAATACGTGCGTTGGGCGAAAGAACATGGCTTTCTCCAAGGGGAACTTCCCCTGGAAAAGGATTTGGCGAAGGCTTGGGAAGACGGCGAAAAATCCACGCCCGTTCCCGCTCATGCCTTGGAGGCCCTCAAGGGAATCATCCAAGAATGGTTGAAGGAAGATTTCACCTTGATTCGCATCCAGGAGATGCTTCAAGAGCGGCACGGGTGGAAGGGGAGTTACTCGACCCTGAAGAGGTATACGGAGCCTTTTCGCAATGAGAAACCCGCCTACGTGAGGCTGGAGGTTGCGCCCGGCGAGGAGGCCCAAGTGGATTTCGGGCTTTTGGGCCGCTTGTGGGACGAGACGCGTGGCAAGCAAGCCAAGGCCTGGGTTTTCGTGATGACCCTTTCCCATTCCCGGCATATGTACGCCGAGATTGTATTCGCACAGGACGTGAGAACCTGGATCGCCTGCCACCGCCGGGCTTTCGAGTTCTTCAATTCAGTCCCTAAAAAAATCGTAATCGATAACCTGAAAAGCGCCATCGTCAAGGCGGCCCTCTATGATCCCTTGGCCAACCGTACCTACGTGGAATGCGCCAACCATTACGGCTTCATCATCTCCCCTTGCCGCGTCGCCACTCCACGCCACAAGGGTAAAGTTGAACGCGGCGTGCCCTATGTCCGTAATTCCTTCTTCAAGGGTCGTTCCTTCCAGGGCCGCACCGATGCCAACCATCAACTCCGCGATTGGGTGATGAACAAGGCAGGTTTACGGGATCATGGCACCACCCGGCTTCAACCCTTGGCCGTCTTCCAGAGCGTGGAACAGAAGGCCCTTTTGCCCCTGCCTACCGCGGCTTACCATCCAACTTTCTTCAAAGAAGCCACTCTGCACCCCGATTGCCACGTAGTCGTGGAAGGTTCCTATTACTCGGCTCCCTACCGTCTTCGGGGCCAAAAACTACTGGCCCAATTAACCGACACCACCGTTGATATATTTCTCAAACACGAATGCGTGGCTTCCCACGCCAAGGCCACACGCAAGGGAACCTGGCGCACCAACCCGGGCCACTATCCCCCTGAAAAAGCGGTCTTCTTGGAACGAACCCCACAATGGTGCCTCAAACAGGCCCAGGCCATTGGACCTAATACCCATCAATTAATCCAACTCCTGCTGGAACACTCCCACCCCCTGGACCATCTGCGCAAAGCCCAGGGCATTCTGCGCTTGAGGGAAAAGTACCTGCCTTCCCGTCTGGAGGCAGCCTGTCTAAGGGCCCTCCATTTCGGAAACTACACGTACCAATCCATCAAAAACATCCTTCAAAAGAACCTCGATCAAAACCCGTTGGACCCGCCGTCGGATCCTTCACTCAAACCCCAGTCGTCTTTCGATTTCGCCCGGCCCGCGGAGGATTTCCTCCGTGCCTTGGCTCTGGATAAAAATTGAGGAGGAAGCATATATGGAAAATAAACATCAGTTGGAGCCGCACCTGAGAAGGTTAAAACTCGCAGGTATGTTGGAGACGCTGGAAATCCGAAACCAGCAGGCCATTGAATCCCAGATCGGTTATATGGATTTCCTGGGCCAGTTGCTGTTGGATGAGCTGGAGCGCCGCCAAGTGGGCCAACTCCAAAGAAGGCTGAAAAAGGCGGGCTTCTCAACCCATATGACTCTAACGGGGTTCGATTTCGCCTTCAACCCGGCCATCAACCGGCAACAAATCCTGGATTTGGGTACTTGTTCTTTCGTGGAGCGAAAAGAGAACCTATTTTTCATCGGTCCCTCAGGTGTGGGCAAAACCCATTTGGCCTGCGCTTTGGCCCATGAAGTCTGCCGCAAGGGTTATGAGGTACTCTTTATCAAGACCTCGCATGCGGCCCAACGATTAGCGGCCTCGCGCGGGGACGGTACCTGGGAAAACCGATTCGCATCCTTCCTGAAACCCGACCTCTTGATCCTGGACGACTGGGGTCTCAAGCCCTTCGACACCAAGGTCGCCGAGGATTTTTACGACATCATCTGTGAGCGTTATGAAAAGGGCTCCTTGATTTTTACCACCAACCGCAGTCTGCGGGAGTGGCCGGAGCTTTTCGGCGACGCCCTCCTAGCCTCGGCTGCCATGGACCGCCTGGTCCACCATGCCACTGCCGTCGTCATTCAGGGCCCTTCCTTTCGGACCCGTTCCATGCGCGAAGAAATGAAAAAAGAACACAGCAGGGAAAAAGAGGCAAAACTATGAGAAACCCATCGTTCGATGCTGTCTTATTCGTGCAATCTTGCGCCTATTGGTTACGGGATTTGCGCGGGACTTCGTATCATCCAATGTTGGGGAAGCAAAACGCATCTTGTGAAAGGAGTTTGATGGGTCTAAATTAATCTAAAAAAGAGGCCCCGCAAGGCAGGGGTCGAAGTCCCCGAAACAGGCACCCCTCGAAGTGCCCAAAAGAGGGGGGGCAAAGTAGGCGGCCAGGGGGGTTAAAGTGGCTGGCCAGTGACACCAACCCAGTACATATCAGTATTTGGAAAACCCTCAACCCAGTATTGGAGGCCCCAACCCAGTACAACCCAGTATTTGGAAAACCCTCAACCCAGTATTGGAGGGCTCAACCCAGTACAACCCAGTAGTTGGAAAACCCTCAACCCAGTATTGGAGGCCCCAACCCAGTACAACCCAGTATTCGGGAAACCCTCAACCCAGTATTGGAGGCCCCAACCCAGTACAACCCAGTATTCGGGAAACCCGCAACCCAGTATTGGAAGCCCCAACCCAGTACAAACCAGTATGGGGGGCTCAACCCAGTATTCGGAAAACCGATAACCCAGTTCCGTATAGCTAGGCCGGAAGTCCTGTAGGCACGATTTGGGGGTCCTGTATTCATGAGGTCGGGAGCCACCGTCGGCATGGTCTGGAATTACCGTAGGTATGGTCAAGAGCCACCGTCGGCATAGCCTGAAACTACCGTCGGCATAGTCGGGAACCACCGTCGGCACGGTTGCACCTACTAGCAGATCCCGGCCGCCTACTGGCAGGTTCTGGGACGCCTACAGGCAGACCACGGGCGCCTACTAAATCATTGCCGATTGTGTACCAAATGTGTACACTAATGGTATCCAATCGAAGGAGGCTTTTATGAAGTTCGTGTCAGTCCGTGATTTCCGCTCTAAGTCCGGTAAGGTTTGGAGCGACTTAGCCAAGGAGAAAGACTTTCTATTAACGTCCAATGGAAAGCCGATTGCCCTTGTTTCAGCTGTTACTGAAGACGATATGGAGGATTCCCTGGCCGCCCTTCGCCAGGTCAGGGCCATGATCGCGGTGGAAAGAATGCAAAGCCGGTCCGTGGCCAAGGGCACTTCTAAAATGTCCTTGAAGGAAATTAACGATGAAATCGAAGCCGTTCGGAAAGAACGCCAAAGGTGAAGGTTGTCATCGATACAAATGTCTTGGTTTCGGGTCTTTTATCCCCGTATGGCCCGCCTGGCGAAATCGTACGGTTAATCTCATCGGGAGCCCTTTCGTTATGTTTTGATGCCCGCATTTTCTCGGAATATTCCGAGGTTTTGAGCCGGCCGAAATTTCCATTTCGTAAAGAGGAAACGGAGGCTCTTTTAGAGCAAATGAAAATCAAAGGCGATGTCGTGGCTTCCAAACCATTGGCCCGGCGTCTATCGGACCCTCGGGACGATGCTTTTTTGGAAGTAGCTGTGGCGGGAAAAGCGGGGATGCTCGTGACCGGCAATCTTAAGCATTTTCCTTCGAGTTATCATCAAGTGAAAATAGTTTCACCCTCCGTTTTTATGGATTATTATCGGAACAGAAATACTTAAATTTCACTTCATGATTAATTCACGCCATAGTTCTAATCCGTTGTCCGGCGCGGGAGCAAATCATTGGACTCTAAAACGAATTTCAGGGTTGTTTGGGCAAGCCTTCTGGTCTTGACCGTAGTAGTTTATTTTACGAGCGTCACAACCTCCCGGTTTCTTCAAATGATGGAGAAGAGCAGGGAAGGCTCCGCCAAAGGGAGTTTAGGGTCACTTAAGTCGGCGGCGAGTGTTTACTTTGGCGATAGTCATGGGGTTTGGCCGCAGGATTTGAGGGATTTGGTCCCGAAGTATTTGAAAGAAATACCCATCCTGCACTTGGAAAAATACGGTCATCCGCCCTCGAACCAAGTGGAAACTTATCCCTTTTTGGACTCGACTGGGAAAATAGATGCCACAAAACTAAAGGACACGGCCCATTGGCTCTATGATTCAACGACAGGAACTGTTTTAATAGATTGCACCCACAAGGATGCCCTGGGAAATCCTGTTTATAAAAATGTCTGGTAATGAAACTTACGAAAAAAAATATTGACGCCGAAGCGCAAAAGGTATGGGTTGAGCGCCTTTGCGCGATCAATTTGGCTGATTGTTTGTAAAACCGCTGGGAAAAATTTCGTAACAAATCTCGAAAAAGAATTGTAAAAGTATTGTTTTTATTTTCCATGCTGTAGTAATGTATCGCCATTAACTTTTATGGGATGGAGTTCCCTTTAACCGCCCTCCGGGGCTAATGACTCCTACTGCTCAGTGATTACGGCGGTGGAGTCTTTCATCAACTTGTAAAGAACCCGCCGCCAAGCGGGTTTTTTTATGCCCTGACTGGGTATTTAGATCCATCAAATAAAGGGAGATTTCAACATGCAGCAAATTTACACCATCGCAGCAATCTGGCTTGGGTTGTCCATCATTTCCGCCGTCATAGCCTACCACCTTAAGGTTTCCATCGCCCTGATTGAGATCTGCGTGGGTGTGGCTGTCGCGGCGTTAGCTTCGTTGTACGGCGACGCGGCATCAATACTCGGTTCCAACCTGGAGTGGCTGCGTTTTTTAGCCTCCGCCGGGGCCGTGCTTCTTACTTTCCTGGCCGGAGCGGAGCTTGAGCCGGATGTGATGAAAAGGAAGTTCAAGGAAGTCTCTATTATCGGCCTCTTCGGCTTCTTCGCCCCGTTTCTCGGGTGCGCTGCCATCGCCCGCTATTTCCTGGGATGGGACCCCCAAGCCAGCCTGCTTTGTGGAGTGTCCTTATCAACCACCTCCATGGCGGTCGTCTATGCCGTGATGCTGGAAACCGGCTTCAATAAGACCGATTTCGGAAAGGGAATACTCGGGGCTTGTTTCATCAACGATCTCGGCACGGTCATTGCCCTCGGATTGCTCTTCGCCCCATTCACTTACAAAACGGTCATATTTGTCCTGGTGACCGTTTTCGTGCTATTGATTCTGCCGCTCGTCAGCCGTTGGTTATCCAAAACCTATTCGAGCCACACCAACGCGGTCAAGACGAAATGGGTCATACTTGTACTCTTCGGGCTGGGTTCTTTAGCTCTTTGGTCCGGCAGTGAGGCGGTTCTTCCGGCGTATCTGATCGGCATGGTCCTGGCCGAGTTCTCGACCAACGATGTCCATTGGATTCACCGTATGAGGACCCTGACTGTCGGGTTTCTTACACCTTTTTATTTTCTCCGGGCAGGAACGCTTGTTTCCCTGCCGGCCCTGATATCCGCGCCCATTGTTTTCATCGCCCTTTTAATTGGAAAAGTCGGGTCCAAGATATTTGGTTTATACCCCGTGGTCGGGAAATTCAGGAAAAAACACGATGAGCGCTGGTATTACACCTTGATGATGTCCACCGGGCTTACCTTTGGGACCATCTCGGCTTTATACGGTTTCTCACATAATATCGTGACGCAGAACCAATATTCCTTTTTGGTGGCTGTGGTTATCACGAGCGCGGTCGTGCCGACTCTCATCGCCGGAAAATTTTTCCATCCTGGCCATCTTCTTCCAAAACCGGGAAAAAGGTCCGATGAAGATTTGCTGGATGAAGAGGGTTAATGGCATTCAGACTCGCTTTTTATGCTTCCGGCATTGGAAATCCCCAAACAAAACAGCCTCAAGCGGCCCCTCATGCTATAAAATAATACCTATTGGGGATGGAGTTCCCCTTAAACCGCCCTCAAGGCTGATGACTCCTACCACGGCAGTACCGTGGTTGGCGCCGGAGCCTTCCTTCCAAAACCTTCCACGTGACTCCGCTCAAGGCTGAAACTTCCTATTTTAGAACTGGGGCGTGGCCATGAATCCGGTTTTCCAAGAACAACCAGAACCTAATACTGGCGTCCAGAAAGCTTTCAAACGCTACCACCTTCGGGCAACGGAAGTCCTGTCGTTCATCGGTTCTGCCAGCCGCCGATTTAAAATCCCGGCTTTGTTAGCCCCACTTCAAAAACTTTCGGAGTTTTCCCAGGAATCCGATTCCCTGGACATCGTGCTTTTAGGAAGGTTCAAGGCCGGGAAAAGCTCTCTCTTAAACGCCCTATTGAGGAGGAACATCCTTCCCACGGATGTTTTGCCCGCCACGGCGGTCGTCACCCGCGTAATGTCAGGGGTTTCCGACCAAATGACCGTCCATTACCTGGATGGACACAATGAAAATATTGCCCCAAATCTCATCGCGTGTTACGCCACTGAAAGGGAAAATCCTGAGAACCGAAAAGAAGTTTCCCGCGTGGACGTCGAATTGGAGGGGATTGGGTCCTGGGAGGGCGTGCGTTGGGTGGACTCGCCGGGCATCGGAAGCCTCCATGCCCATAACACGGCCGCCACAATGGACTGGATTCCAAAAGTGGGTGTGGCGCTGGTGGCGGTATCCTCGGACCACCCGTTGTCGGAAGATGACCTATCCTTGATACAACAGTTGGAGGAGAGCACCCCCAAGACGATTCTTCTAGTGACCAAAGCCGACCTTGTCTCTAAGGAACAAATGGAATCCATCCTTGGATATGTCCGGTTCCAACTGAAAAACCGCCTTAACCATGGGATTACGGTCATGCCAGTTTCCACAAGACCTGGATACGAGGAGGCCCTGGAATCCTTGCGCCGTTTTCTCTTGGACCATTTGGTGTCCCATTCTTCCCTCGAATCGGAAAAAATTCTCCGTTTTAAACTCCAGGCCCTATTAAAGTCCTGCCGAGGATACCTGGAATTAGCCCTAAAGGCGGCTCAGGCGGGTCAAAAGGCGCGTGAGGAACTGTCCGGTTTGATCAAAGGGGAATGGCAATACATCGCCACGCTGGATAATGAGTTGTATAACCTACAGGACATCGCTAGCCACCGGATCAGGCAGGCGCTTGAGGAAAGGCTTCTCCCAAACAGGAATGGGTTAGCGCTTGATCTGCAATCGGAATTGGAAATGGATATACGGGGTTGGAGAAGCCACTTGGGCAAGGAAACCGAAAAATATCAGAACTGGCTGGAGCAGCGATTGACTCAAAGACTTGGTCTGCTTGGCCGGGAATATGCCCCAGCCGTGGAAATCCATGTGCGCGAAGCCGAGGCTTCCGTGAACCGCGCGGCCAGGGCGTTCGCAGACCGAATTTCCGACAAAGTTAAGGAGGCGCTGCATTTCGATTACGCGGGTCCTGTTTTTGGGGGTGAGGTGGCCCGTCCCGAAAAGCTATCCATGCACTTGGGAAATGTGTTTGACACCCCCTTTGAGGGCGTCTGGTTCCTGGTGCCCATGTGGATTTTCCGGCCCCTGGTCCACCGGCATTTTCTCAAGTCCATCCCCAGGCAGGTGGAGAATCACATTTACCGCTTATGCACTCAATGGACTGAGGCCATGATGGAAACCGTCAAAAGCATGACGAAAGATTTCCAGCGGCATGTCAGGGACGAGATGGAAACCATCCAAGGACTCATGGAAGGACGACAGGATTCAGGGGAAGATCTCCAAGTGGCATTGGAACAGGCTGGAAAGCTGGAGTGGTCTGTTAAAACTGAATAGAACTGGGAAATAACATCCCTGTTTACCATCCTGAGTTCAGTTTTTTACAACGCCGTGGGGGAACCTGGAAAGGCTTTTTGATATGCCGCGTAAGGGTCAAAAAAGAAAAGACAGGGAAACCCTGCGGGAAGAAGCCCTCAGGCCAAGTCCCTACCTAGGGTATGGCCAATTAAACCTGGGAATTTATTTCCTTCAGCACAAAGCTTTTAAGCTGGCGGAAGGACAGTTCCGCCGCGCCATTTTCCTCAATCCTTATGAGCCTTTATTTCTATATGAATTGGCGGTTTGCCTATATGAACAAGGACGTTTGGAGGAAGCCAGGGAATTAGCATTAGCTGTTCCAAAGACTGAAAAATTAAAAACTCCGGTTCATGAATTACTGAAGCTTTTGGAAAAAACCTTCAAGCAATGGTATCAAGAAAAAACAAAAGGAGGGAATTGACCGTGGAAAAACATACGCCATATTTCAAGGTTTTGGAGACATTCCAAAAGTCCAAAAATTGCGGCCTTTGCGTTCTGGAAAAGGAAGCGGTTCACTCCTATTTCGACGCTTTCCTTTATGAAAACGTCAATGGGCCTGGGGCCAGGGTCGATTTGAGGTCGTCCCGGGGTTATTGCCCGTACCATGCCCATCACCTGGCCGGTTTCCGCGACACTTTGGCGCTGTCCATCCTGTATAAGGAACAGGCCCAAATTGCCGCTTCGTTCCTGGAAAAGAACGCGACTCATAATAACCTCTTTCCAAAATGGGAGGTACATGACATGTGCCCCGGATGCCGCCAGGCGCTCCAAATCCGCGGGCACTATATAAGTATTTTGATAAAAGGCTTGGGTGAACCCGAAATGCGGAAGGCTTTCCTGGATCATTTCCATGTCTGCCTTACCCACCTGTTGATGGTTATGGATGAGCTTGATGATGCCGATTTCAAAAAAAAGCTGGCCGAAAAAATGAGCTTGCGCCTGAAAACCCTGGCGGACCATTTGGAACAATACTGCCAGGATTGCCAGAAGAACGCGGATGGGGAAGAGTTTGATTCCCCCTATCGGTATGCCTGGAAAGAGGCTATTGAGATTGCCGCCGGGCAAAAGGACGTTTTTGAGCCGTTTTTACGGGATGTGAAATGACTTTTTGCTGTATCCTGATACCCGTTTTAAAAAGTTTCTACAAGTTTATCCGCAAAGTCCCTGTGGTTTACTAAGATTTAGCAAGTGCTTTTCTGATTCGATTTTTGCAAAGTTATCCCCCCCCTTCCCCCATGCCCCTTTGAAAAACAAAGACATTGGGCATGGGGACGATCCCATTCTCCATTTGTTATTATCATATAGATGAAATGGGGGTGAAAAAGGGGGGATTGGGGGGGTATTGGTTTTTGTTGAGTAACCCTAAAGGCTAACTTCCCCTCTATCCCCCTCTTTCAGAGGGGGAAGTTTAAAAAATAGACCGCAGGTACTTTGCGGATAAGCATTTAATGTTTAAAAGGACACTCATGAAAAAAACCATCAGGATCATTACTTTATTTTTTGTTACGGCATTCGTTGGCTTAGGAATCCCGCGAATTCACGCGGCCCAGGACCCATTGCCAATTGATTCTTCAATTGGCACAGCCAAAGATAGCCAATCGCCAGGCGGGCTCATGGCAGGCAGCCCTCGGGAACATCTCTTGATGGACTTCGGCTGGCGCTTCGCCTTCGGACATCCCTACGACACAGACAAGGATTACGGCCACGCCACTGGTTATTTTTCGTACTTCGCTAAAACCGGTTTCGGCGACGGACCCGCGGACCCCTTGTTTGACGACCGGGCCTGGAGGCTCCTGAACCTTCCCCATGACTGGGCGGTAGAGCTCCCATTTGATGAGAAGGGAGGGTTTAGCCACGGCTACAAGGCCATCGGGCGCAACTTTCCAGGAAACAGTGTGGGCTGGTACCGCAAAACCTTTTTCATACCCAAGTCGGACAAGGGGCGGAGAATCAGTGTCGAGTTTGACGGGGTTTTCCGGGACTCGGTGGTGTGGGTGAACGGTTTTTACATGGGCCGGGAATCCAGCGGATACAACAATTTCCGCTATGACATCACCGATTGCTTGAATTACGGGGGAAACAACGTCGTGGCGGTTCGGGTGGACGCGACGATGGAGGAGGGCTGGTTTTACGAGGGGGCCGGGATTTACCGCCATGTCTGGCTGACCAAAACGTCTCCCCTCCATGTGGATTACAACGGGACATTCGTCACGTCGGAAGTGGGTGAGGATTCAGCTGTAATTACCTCCCGGACCATAGTAGCGGACGAAGGGACCGAAAAGGCGGCGTTTGAGATAGACCAGGAGATTTTGGATTCGACGGGCAAAATCGTGGGTTCGGGTCAGCTGAATGGGCTTTCGCTGGATCCGGGGGCCAATAAAGAATTTCCGGTTCAAATCAAAATATCGAAACCTAAACTTTGGTCGCTTGAATCGCCATCCTTATACAAGCTCGTAACAACCGTAATCTATGGTGATTCAATAGTTGACAGTTACGAAACTCCCTTCGGCATCCGAACGATGACTTTCGATCCTGACAAGGGATTCTTCCTCAACGGCAAGCATGTGGAGCTCAAGGGCACCTGCAACCACCAGGATCATGCCGGGGTGGGAGTGGCCTTGCCGGACGCCTTGCAGGAATACCGGATCAAGCGCTTGAAGGAATTCGGCTGTAACGCCTACCGTTGTTCCCATAACCCGCCCACACCGGAGCTGTTGGATGTTTGCGACAGGCTGGGAATGCTGGTTCTGGTGGAAAACCGCCTGATGGGGGACAGCCCTGAACTCCTGGAAAGGCTGAAGGGAACCATCCTCCAGGACCGAAACCACCCCTGCGTTTTCGCCTGGTCCCTGGGCAACGAGGAATGGGGCATTGAGGGCAACGAAAAGGGCGAGCAAATCACCGCTCCCATGCAAGACTTCGTGAAACGGCTGGACCCGACCAGGCGGGTCACGGCGGCTGACAGCGGAGGCTGGGGAAACGGCATTTCCAAAGTCATCGACTTGATGGGTTACAACTATTTTGAGCACGGGAACATGGATCAACAGCACGCCGATTATCCCCGCCAACCCAGCGTGGCTACCGAGGAAAGCACCACCCACCAGACCCGCGGCATCTATGAGGATGATACACCCAACGCGCACGAGGGGCCGACTGACCGGAAGCCCAAGGGGACCGGTATCGAGAAGAGCTGGAAATATTACATGGAGCGGCCCTTCGTATCGGGCCTCTTCCTCTGGACCGGTTTCGATTATAGGGGCGAGGAAAACCCCTTCGAGTTTCCCGCTATTTCCTCTCAATATGGTGTTCTTGATACCTGCGGATTCCCCAAGGATTGCTATGACTATCTGAAAGCCTGGTGGACCGACGAGCCGGTTCTCTTCCTGACGCCCCATTGGAACTGGAAAGGCAAAGAAGGTAAGGACATCGAAGTTTGGGCCATCAGCAATTGCGAGGAAGTGGAATTATTCCTCAACGGCAAGAGCCTGGGTAAAAAGACCATGGAGGCGAATTCCCATTTGGTTTGGACTGTTCCTTATGAGCCGGGGGAATTGCTGGCTCGGGGATACAAAGGCGGAAAAGAAGCGGCCGTGGCGAAGCAAGACACAACGGGAGACCCCGCCAAGATCTCGCTGATTCCAGACCGTTCGACCATCCAGGCTGATGGTGAGGATGTTTCGGTGGTGACGGTGGAGGCGAAGGACAAGCAGGGCAGGATGATTCCCACGGCGGGAAATGAGATTTTCTTTTCGTTGGAAGGGCCTGGGAAAATCATCGGTGTGGGCAATGGCGACCCATCCTGCCATGAGCCTGACAGGTACTTTGACGCAGTGACCCAGGTTCGCATCGAGGGCCTCAAGATGCTGAATGGGGGGGATTTGGGAAAAAGACCCGAGGTGGAATTTGATCAGGATGTTTCCCAGTGGACGGATTTGTTCCAGGGCAGGCCTAAGGATCAAGGCAACGTGTCAGATGAAAAACCAAGCGTGAGGGTAATCCGGGGCAGTTTTGAACTGCCGAAGTTGGATGATTATTCAGAGATTGTCTTGCTGCCCAAAAGCCTGGTGGACGGACAAGCCGTTTACGTGAACGGCCACTTGATCGCCGACAAGATCATGCGTGACAACGCCGGCAAACCCTATCCGCTTTCCAAATCCATCCTGAGAAAAGGCCGGAATGTTTACGCGGTGGTGGGGACGGAACTCCTGCGGCGCAAGAAATGGGAAAACTTGAACTCGGATCCGGGTTCGGTGAGGACCGTGATTTCCGCGGCCCGATGGAAAAGAAGCCTTTTCTCGGGATTGGCGCAGGTAATCATACAATCGGATAAAAATGAGGGACAAATTGTCTTGAAGGCCGTCTCGAAGGGTCTTGAGCCGGCGACACTCAAGTTGAAATCCAAAGCCGTTAAATTGAGGCCGGCAGTATCCGCTATGGCTGGGGAATAAGGGGAAATTTTCTGGGGGGCTTCCCGGAAGAAGGACCGGCTCCTCTATTCGAGGGGCCTGTCCTATTCATTCTGGGGAGTTAATTACTCGTCTTCGGCTTCAGCTTCGGCTTTAACGGCAACTACGGGGCGGGCAACAACCTTCTTCACCTTGATTTTCTTGTTCTTCGCTCGGGCCCTTTTGTGGAGATCCGGCTGTTCCTGGTCCGGCGCCAATTTCAGGTTATTCTCGGCGCGGTAGAATTTCTTGGCCGTCTTGTCCCCGGTGTCGCGGAACAATATGAGCGCGAACCGATTCTCGACCTTGCTGATGATTCCCAAGCCCCATTCGGGCTTGACCGGCAGCTGCACGATTTTTCCCAAATCCGCTTCGTTGATTTGCATTCGGTTTCTCCTTTTTAATTGAGAGATCGGGCGCTTTTTCCGGCGTAGTTCCTGGAAAATCTTCACCCGAAAAGAAAAAGCCCTGCGGTTTTAACCGCAGGGCTTTTGGGTTTTCGAAAAGATGTGTTAGATCTTAACGACGTTTTCGGCCTTTAGGCCTTTGTCTCCACGAGTGACCTCAAATTCCACGCGGTCCCCCTCGTTCAACGATTTGTATCCCTCGCCTTGAATGGCCGAATGGTGAACAAATACGTCCTCACCACCGTCCTGGGAGATAAAACCAAAACCCTTCTCGTTCTTAAACCACTTCACTGTACCTTGAGCCATTGTATGAAACCTCATCTTTTCACTATAAATTTAACAACACCATCCGGGCTCAAAAGGCCCCAGATGGAGCACATATAATACAGGGTTTCTGGAGAATAGGTGGAAAATCGTATGTAAAAGGTGTGAAAAAACTTAAATAACCCGGAAAAACAGCCAACTTCAGAGGGAATTACCAGGAGAAACCAGGTTATCTGATGATTTATTGCAAGTCAGGGGGGATATGAGAACATCGCGATTTCATGCGGCCCTTTTGGACGCGGGCGCTAGCAAGCGTTTGATCTGGCGGGTTACCAACAAGCTGGTATAGGTAAAACTCGGATCGCGAGGATTATTTCAAATAAAAATCAGGCAAACCGCCGTGTTATTATTTTCAAGCACAAATCGCCTATTTTAACATTGGGATTCAATCAGGGACTGAGGAGCGGCCATGGGCCTAAGGCGTTTTATTCTAACTGTGTTGGAATCCCTTTTTTTATGCTCGATCGCTGCGCCTGGATGGCCGGCTTTGGTATTACCGTACCTGATCGGGGACCACATGGTGATCCAGGCGGGAAAACCAGGGGTGTTGTGGGGTAAGGACAATCCGGGCCAAAAGGTTGTCGTCACCCTGGCGGGCGAGTCGGGCTCGACCCAGGCGGACTCGAAGGGAAAATGGAAAGTTAAATTGGCTTCTCTTCGGGCCGGTGGACCCTATGAGTTGACCATCCAGGGTTCCGCCACGGCTAAAATCGAGGATGTGCTGGTGGGGGAAGTCTGGGTGGGGGCCGGACAATCCAACATGGAGTTCCCGATGTCTAATACCCATGATTCGGCCAAAACCCTGCCGCAAGCCACTGATTCCAAGATCCGGATATTCAAACAATCGCTCAGGAATTCCACAAAACCCCTGGATGACCCCCAGGGCGAGTGGAAGGTTTGCACACCCGACACGATCAAGGATTTTTCCGCGGTGGCTTATCATTTCGGGCTCAACCTTCGTAAAAAATTAAACGTGCCGGTGGGGCTGATCCAGAGTTGCTGGGGCGGAACTTATATTGAAAGCTGGATCCCTGAAAAAACTTTCCAGACCGGGCCTGCCTGCAAGAACTCTTTGAAAAGATGGGAGGCAAAACCCTCTTGGGAAAAAAAGATGTGGGCACAGGGCAGTTTTGACGCGGATTTCTGGCTGTCGGGACTTCGTTTCCGTCCGCGTGATTCAACCCGATCCCCCGTGACGGTTCAATTCAATGGAAACGCCTTAAGCCGCCAGGAAAAGACGATCCCGGGATATTGGTCCACCGGCGTAAAAGATGGTTCGGAAATAGACATCTCAACTGAGAATCTTCCTGGCCCGGTTCCAGGACCCTTGGGGCATATGACCGGCAAGCTTCTTCCGGATGCCTGGGGTTGGATAACGACGCCTTTAGCAAAGGATGGGAAAACCCTCGACTTGACCGATTTCGAGGCCATCGAGTTTTACGGCAGGGGAAGCGGGAAATATATTCTGTTCCTTTCCCAGCCGACCATTTCCGACTGGGACAATTACAGGACGCAGGCCTTTGAGACGGGAAATAAATGGAAGCTTTACCGGATTCCCTTGTCCTCCTTGAAACAATCGGGATGGGGGAAAGCCCGGCCATTCACACCCGGGGCGATCCAAAACATCTACTTTGGGATCGATCCAAAGCCCATGGCGGAGATGCCCTCCCAGCTTTATGACGGGATGATTCATCCGCTGACTTCCTATCCCATTCGGGGCGTGATCTGGTACCAGGGTGAGCAAAACACTTCCAGGGCGAAGGAGTACCATGGACTTCTGGCATCCCTGATCGGTGGATGGAGGAAGGAGTGGCGCGAACCGGACATGCCTTTTATATTCGCCCAGCTCCCGGGCTTCATGGATACCAAGGACCTACCAAGCGAAAGCGACTGGGCGGACCTGAGGGAACAACAAAGCAGAACCCTTTCGGTCCCCAACACGGGGATGGCTGTTCTCATCGACCTAGGCGAGGACCATGACATTCACCCGAAGAATAAAACCGAGGTGGGGCGCCGATTGGCCTTGGTTGCATTGGAAAAAGCCTATGGTATGAAGGGCCCCTATTTGAGCCCTCTTTACGAATCCGCCATGGCTGAAGGAAACCGTATCCGCGTCACATTTAAAAACGCCGAGGAGGGTTTGAAATCAAGCGGGGCCGGCTCCTTGAAAGGCTTCGCCGTCGCGGGGCGGGACGGCAAATTCAAATGGGCCCAGGCGGAAATCAAGGGTAATACCGTGGTGGTCTGGAACGACCAAGTGGCTGACCCGAAAGCCATCCGTTACGCCTGGGGGGATAACCCGCTTTGCAACCTGAACGGCAATAACGGCCTTCCCGCATCCCCTTTTCAAGCGAAGCTGAAGGACTCGAAATCCCGTTGAAGAAGGCTTCACGCCAGTTGGATGCCTTTGCGCTCAGGCGAAGGGACCATCTTTTATCAAGGTGCTGAAAAATTCCCCAAAACGGACTTTTTCAGCTGACGACATTTGCGGAAACCCCACGATTCCTGCGGAATCTTTGGGGTCGCAGGCTGCTTTGTGGGCCTATTTTTATTTTTTCAGCAGCCTGCTAGAGGAATTGGAATGAGAATCATCGCTGGTAGATTAAAAAGCCGGACCGTCAAGGCCCCCAAGAACATGAAAATCAGGCCAACCGGGGACAAGGTCAAAGGCGCCCTGTTTAATATGCTGGAGCCTCTGGCCGGCTGTTCGGTTGTGGATTTTTTTTCGGGCACGGGGAACTTGGGCCTGGAAGCCCTCAGCCGGAGGGCTTCGGAAGTGGTGTTCGTGGAGAACGCTTTTGAGAGCCTGAGGCTTATCCGAGAAAACTTCCAGGAACTGGGACTCAACCCGAAAGACCCCCAAAACGGCATCCGCATCATGGAGATGGAGGTTTCCAGGGCCTTTTATTTGCTTCATCAAGAGGGAAGGAAATTTGATATCCTGTTGGCCGATCCGCCCTATGAAATCGGGGTTTTAATGCGCATCCAGCGCCTTCTGACGCAATATCCCATTCTGCGGGAAGGGGGGATCCTTGCTATCGAGCATGGCGCCAAGGATACTGAGTTGGACCTGGAATTTCCTTATCCCCTGGTGAGGCAGAAGAAATACGGCGATACCTTATTGAGCCTCTTTAAGAATAACGGGCCGATCCAGGCGCCCGAAACCGCTTGAGTCCTGAAAGGAAGAACATGGGAAAGAAAACAATCGGCTTATATCCGGGCTCCTTCGACCCCGTGACCTTCGGCCATTTGGATATCGCAGGCAGGGCCTTTGAGCTCTGCGATGAGCTTTATATTTCCGTCGTGTCCAACCCCGCCAAAAAGGTTCTTTTCCCGGCGAAGGATAGGATGCATTTCTTGAGAGAAACCACCCGCAACCTTCCGGACGTCAAGGTTTCCTCCTTCGACGGTTTATTGGTGGATTACGCCCGTCAAATCAAGGCCAATATCATCTTTCGGGGCCTCCGCGCTGTATCCGATTTTGAGCATGAGTTCCAAATGGCCCTCATCAACCGGAGCCTTTTATCCGATATCGAGGTGGTATTCCTGGTTCCCAACGAGAAATTCATATTCCTCTCCTCCAGCGCCATCAAGGAAGTCGCTTGTTTCGGGGGAGATGTGAGCGGATTTGTCCCGCCGGTCGTTGAAAAAGGCTTGAGGAAGATTTACAGCCATTGATGGCGGCTGAAGTTTTACACGAGTCACATTTTGTAACCTGACGCCCTTAATCACGACAAAAGCCCTGAAAAACAGGCTATTTTCTTGACACTGAAAGTCGGTGATTCCTATAATCGGCCTGCTTCTTTTTTGACATATTTTATCCTTGAAAAGATATAGTCAGTTTCCTTATTCTTCGTTGACTCCGATCTTCTTTTTCAAAGGGTTTTTCGTTTTTGGGTGATTGTGGATTGGTTTCTCACATCAGCGAAACGCTTTGAAGGGGACGGATGGGTTGAAGTTTTAGGGAAAGGGGAGGCGCCGAGATGCTGAAGGTGGAGTTGCGCTCTCTCGAACGGGAAGACCTGGTTCTTGAGCAGAAGGCTCCGGCTGAGGCTCTTGGAATCGATTTATCCCCCGATTTGAAGTCAGGCCCGCTGGAAATTCATTGCGAGGTTTCCAAGCTCGGGGACGTGATTTCAGCCAAAGGCTGGGTGTCGGGTTGGCTGATATTGAACTGCGACAGGTGCCTTAAGAATTTCGAGAACCCATTTAAGTCTTTTTTTGATATCTATTATAGACAGCGGAGCGAATTTCAACTCCGGCCGGGCGAGGTTGACGGGGGCCCGGATGAGGCCGAAACCGTTTTTTTTGAGGGCGATGTCCTGGATGTGGCCGATGAAATCCGGCAAACGATCCTGCTTTCGGTCCCCATGAGGGCCTTATGCAGGGAGGACTGCCTGGGTCTATGCCCCCAATGCGGATGCGATAGGAACCTTGAATCCTGCGAGTGCTCGGAGCCGCCTTCCGATCCCCGGTGGGATGCCTTGAAGAAGTGGAAAGTAGATTAAGAGCAGCGGTAACTCAATGGAGATCTTGGGCCGGGTTTCATGGCCCCGCCGGCTTTAAATTTGGAGGTTATGATGGCTAATCCTAAACGAAGACATTCCCGCCAGCGCCGCGACAAGCGCCGGACCAACTGGAAAATCAAGACCAAGTCCCTTTCGACTTGCCCTCAATGCAAAAGCGCGAAACTGCCCCACCGCGTCTGTCCCACCTGCGGATTTTACAAGGGCAAAGAAGTTATCAGCGTTGAAATCGCCTAACAATTCCCCGGCATGAAAATAGCTCTTGACGCGATGGGCGGTGATTTGGCCCCCCGGGAAACCGTCGAGGGCGCCCTCATGGCCCTTTCCAACCAGGAAGTCCGGAATTTGGCCGGCCCGGATTTCGAGCTGCTGGTCGTCGGCCGCAAGGAAGACATCCAGAAAGAACTTGCCCGCCGCGGAGGCGCGCCACCTCCCGGATTCGTCCTGGTGGACGCCCGGGAAGTCGTGGAAATGGGGGAGAGCCCGGCGCAGGCCTGCAAGCAGAAAAGGGATTCCTCCATCGTGCGCTGTTCGGAGCTCGTGAAGCGGGGGGGAGCCGTCGCCTGCATCTCGGCCGGAAACTCCGGCGCCACCATGGCCGCGGCCCTCTTGACCTGCGGGAGGATCGACGGGGTCTATAGGCCGGCCATTGTTACGATGGTGCCCAGCATGAACGGGGTCAGCGTCCTGGTCGACGCGGGGGCCAACGTGGACTGCAAGGCCAAGCACCTGCTCCAGTTTGCCCTCATGGGGGATGTTTTCGCCAGGACCCTCTTGAACTTCAAGAATCCAAGGGTGGGGCTTCTTTCCATCGGTGAGGAGGAGACCAAGGGAAACGAGCTGGTTTTCGAGGCCCAGGCCCTCCTGAAAAAAACGCCCCTCAACTACATCGGGAACGTGGAAGGAAGGGACATCGTCAACGGAAACTGCGACGTGACCGTCTGCGACGGCTTCGTCGGGAACGTCATCCTCAAGGCCATTGAGGGGGTCGGGGAACTGGTCTACGACCTCCTGAAAAAAGAGATGAGTTCGAACCTCTTCACTCTCCTGGGTGGGCTTTTGGCGGGCCCGGCCTTCCGCCGTTTCAAGAGAAGCATTGACTATAAGGAATACGGGGGAGCGCCCCTGCTGGGGATTGACGGGTTCAGCCTGATCTGCCATGGGAAATCGAACGCTTTGACCATCAAGAACGCCATCCGGGCCACCTTGCGCGGGGTCAATGGAAAGATGAACGAATTGCTGAAGGAAAGAATCGCCCGGTACGGGCAAGTCGCTGACAAAATCGAAACCAAGTCCCGGAACGGGGAGGCCAAGTGAGCGCGAATAGACGAACTGGAATCCTGGGAGTGGGATCCTACCTTCCGGAAAAGATACTCACCAACCAGGACTTGGAAAGGATGGTGGAGACTTCCGACGAATGGATTACCACCCGGACCGGGATCAAGGAGCGTCGAGTCGCCGCGCCGGACCAATTCACTTCCGACTTAGCCACTGAGGCGGCCAAGAAAGCCTTGGCGGACGCCGGTTTGAAACCCACGGACCTGGATGTCATCATCGTATCCACCATCACCCCGGATTCCCCCACCCCCTCCGCCTCCTGCAGGGTGCAGGCCAAGCTGGGCGCCCCCCAGGCCGCGGCTTTCGACATCTCCGCCGCCTGCTCTGGGTTCATCTATGGAATCGCCGTCGCCCGCTCCCTGATAGAGAGCGGCCTTTATAAAAAAGTCCTACTCATTGGGGCGGAAAAATTGACCGCCTTCACGGACTGGAAGGATAGATCCACATGCGTGCTTTTCGGGGACGGGGCCGGAGCGGTCGTCCTGGGCGAGGCCGTCGAGGGCAAACCCGAGGTTTTATCCACATTTCTATCGGCCAACGGCAAGGACGCGGAGCTATTGAGGATCCCCGGCGGGGGATCGCAATTTCCCCCGACTGAAAATACCCTTCAGGAGAATCTTCACACATTGAAAATGGCCGGCCGGGAGGTCTATAAGATCGCCGTGAATATCATGACCGACGCCACGAAGGAGGCCGCCAAGCGCGCGGGAATCACCTTGGACCAAATCAACCTCATCATTCCCCACCAGGCCAATCTTCGCATCATCGAGGCTATCCGGGAAAAGATGGGCTTCCCGGAGGGGAAATTCTTTGTCAATATCGACAAGGTCGGCAACACCTCCGCCGCCTCAGTGGCCATAGCGCTCGACCAGGCCCTGAGAGGCGGCCGCATCAAGAAAGGGGATTACGTCGCCCTGGTGGCGTTTGGCGCCGGAACGACCCTGGCCTCTGCGGTGTTGAAATGGTGATCGGAAACAAGACCGGCCTGGTTTTCCCGGGCCAGGGATCACAATCCATCGGGATGGGGAAGGACCTGTTCGAGTTTTACCCTGAAGCCCGTGCCCTCTTTGAGAAGGCGGACTCCATCCTGGGTTTCAGCCTTTCCAAGATTTGCTTCGAGGGGCCGGAGGAGGAACTGAAGAAAACAGCCGTGACGCAACCGGCGCTCCTGACCGCTTCGGTCGCGGCGTTCACCATGCTGAACCGAAATGGTTTTTCCTATCAAGGGGTATCGGGACACAGCCTGGGCGCCTACAGCGCCTTGGTGGCGGCCGGGGCCTTATCCTTCGAGGACGCTGTCCGCTTGGTCCGCCGACGCGGCGAGTTGATGGAAGCCGCAGGCCAAGGAAAGGGCACCATGGCTGCGGTGCTGGGACTCAATGAGGAAAAAGTCCAACAAGCCTGCAGGGAAGCGTCGCACCTGGGGATTGTGGAACCAGCGAACATCAATTGCCCGGGCCAAATCGTCATTTCCGGCGAGAAGCCAGCGGTGCTGGAAGCCTGCGCAAAGGCCAAGACTTTGGGTGCCAAACGGGCAATGGAATTGGCTGTCAGCGGGCCTTTTCATAGCCGGTTGATGGAGCCGGCCGCCAAGTTTTACCGCGATGATCTCCAAAAAGTTGAATTTTCCAAACCGAAGGTATCCTATTACTCCGATATCGACGCCGTTATCCTGGAGGAACCGGGTAGCATCCGCGAAAGCCTGGTCCGGCAGTTGACCTCACCGGTGCAGTGGATCAAGGCCATCGAGGCCATGACGGGGGACGGGATAAACCGTTTTATCGAGGTGGGGCCGGGTCTGGTCCTCGGGGGGTTGATCCGGAAAATCATCCCGGGCGCTGCCGTCCAGGGCGCCGGGAACAAAGCAGCCATTCAAGCATTGGGAGGGGGAGCATGAAAATCAAGGACAAGGTAGCCGTCATCACGGGCGGGGGCAGAGGAATCGGCAAGGCCATCGCCTTGGAAATGGCCAGGAACGGGGCCAACATCGCGCTTGGGGGAATCGAGGCGAGCATGCCGGAGACCGCCCAGGAAATAGAGAAGCTCGGGGTCAAGGCCTTGACCTTCAACGTGAACGTCACCCAGGCGGCGGAGGTTGAGGCCTTTGCGGACAAGGTCCTGGAAACCTTCGGCAAAGTGGATATCCTTGTCAACAACGCCGGAATCACCAAGGACAACCTGCTCATCCGAATGAGCGACAAGGAATGGGACGACGTGATCGCGGTCAACCTCAAGGGGACCTTTTTGGCGACCAAGGCCTTCGTCAGGCCGATGATGAAGGCGCGCTTCGGGAAAATCGTCAATATCGCCTCGATCATCGGGGTGCGCGGGAACGCGGGCCAGGCGAATTACGCCGCCAGCAAGGCGGGAATCATCGGCTTGACCAAGACCACGGCCCGGGAGTTCGCGAGCCGGAACATCAACTGCAACGCCATCGCGCCGGGATTCATCCAGACCGATATGACCAAGGCCCTGCCTGACAAAGCCAAGGAGGAATTGTTGAAGGGGATTCCGCTCGGTTTCCTCGGGGAGACCAGCGATATCGCCAATCTAGCCTTGTTTTTGGCGTCGGAGGATTCCCGTTATATTACGGGACAAGTTATTTGCGTTGACGGAGGAATGGTGATATAAGGGTTTGCCTTTGCTCCGGCAGGTTGAGAGTCAGCCGCTGGAATTAAGAAGTTTAATTTTATGGAGGATAGAGAAATGGCTATTGAAGACAAGGTGAAGGAAATCATCGTTGATCAATTGGGGGTCGAGGCGGAGCAGGTCAAACCCGAGGCTTCCTTTATCGACGATTTAGGGGCCGACTCTCTGGATACGGTGGAATTGGTCATGGCTTTTGAGGAGGAATTCGATTTGGAAATTCCCGACGAGGAAGCCGAAAAGATCAAGACAGTCGGTGACGCCATCAATTTCATCAAATCCAAGGCGTCTGAGTAAACCTCATTTGACACGCACTTACTGGAGGATTTTTTGAAACGGGTCGTCGTCACCGGATTGGGAGCCATCACCCCGGTTGGGAACAACCCAGCCGATTTTTTCAAGGGCATCTGCGAGGGTCGAAGCGGGATCGGCATGGTCACGCGTTTTGACGCTTCCCGGCTGTCCTGCCGGATTGGGGGTGAGGTGAAGGGGTTCGACCCGGTCCAGTTCGGGATACAGAAAAAAGACGTCAAGAAGATGGACGCTTTCGTCCAATTCGCGGTTGCGGCGAGCCTCCAGGCCGTGGCCGACGCGAAGCTGGATATGGGCAGGGAAGACAAGACCCGGGTCGGGGTACTGATCGGTTCCGGCATCGGGGGCTTGCCCGTCATGGTGGAACAGCACGCCAGGTTGTTGGAAAAGGGGCCGGACAGGGTGTCCCCTTTCCTGATCCCGATGCTGATCATCAACATGGCTTCCGGCATGGTTTCCATCTATCTCCAGGCCCAGGGACCGAACACCGCCACCGTTTCCGCCTGCGCCTCCGGGGCCCACGCCATCGGCGAGGCCACCCGTTGGATCCAGCATGGGGACGCGGACGTGGTGATCGCCGGGGGGACGGAAGCCTGCATCATCGAGCTGGGTTACGCGGGTTTTTCCAACATGAACGCCCTTTGCCAGGACGGAAATGAACATCCCACCAAGGCCAGCCGGCCGTTCGACAAGAACCGTTCCGGGTTCGTCATGGGCGAGGGATCCGGTATCGTGGTTTTGGAATCCTTGGAGCATGCCCAGGCCCGGGGCGCGCGAATTTACGGGGAATCCGCCGGCTATGGGATGACCTGCGACGCCTACCACATGACCACCCCGGCTGAAAACGGGGAAGGGGCCGCCAGGTCGATGGAACTGGCCCTGAAGGACGCCAAGCTGGACCCCAAGGACGTGGACTACATTAACGCCCACGGCACCTCCACACCCTATAACGACAAGTTTGAGACTATGGCGATTAAAACCGTGTTCAAGGAGCGGGCGGCCAAGGTACCAGTGTCCTCCACCAAGTCCACGACCGGGCATCTATTGGGCGCGGCCGGGGGAATCGAGTTCATCGCCTGCGTATTGGCCATCCAGGAAGGGGTTCTGCCCCCCACCATCAACCTTGAGACGCCGGACCCGGATTGCGATTTGGATTACATCCCCAACCAGAAGCGCGTCCAGCCTGTCCAAGTTTGTCTCTCCAATTCACTCGGGTTCGGCGGCCATAATGTCTCTCTCATTGTTAAAAAGTTTAATTCCTAAAAAAAAGGCGCGTTCCGCCTCCTTTTTCCCGGATTTGGATAAAAACCGGGCGGCCCAGCTGAAACTCCTGGCCAAACGCCTGGATGTCCCCATGGGCGATGGCGCGCTTTTAAACGAGGCCCTGACCCACAAATCCCACACCTACGAGCGCAAGATGGACCCCCGCGTGAACAATGAGAAGTTGGAGTTCCTGGGGGATTCCGTCCTGGGCCTCGTCATCAGCGAGCATGTTTTCGAGACCTTCCCCGAGGTCACCGAGGGAGGACTGTCCAAAGTGAAAAGCGTGGTCGTCAGCGCCGAGGTTTTGGGAGAGAAGGCGGAGAAACTCCAACTTGGGGATTACCTGCTCCTGGGTAAAGGCGAGGAGAAGTCCGGCGGGAAAAAGAGGCCCTCCCTCCTGGCTGACGCCCTGGAAGCTGTGATCGGGGCGGTTTACCTGAACGGGGGATTGCCCCCCGCCCGGAAACTGATCTTGGGCCTGCTAAGGGAGGATGTGGAGAATGTCTTCTCGGGGCGGATGGAAAAAGACCACAAAACCCTCCTTCAGGAACACTACCAGAAAACCCAGAAGACGGCGCCCCAATACGAGGTCGTCAAGGAATGGGGGCCGGACCATAACCGGAATTTCGAGGCTGCCTGCCGGGTGAACGGAAAAACCATCGGTATTGGCGTCGGGAAAAGCAAGAAAGAGGCTGAGCAATCGGCCGCCCAACAGGCTATCAAGACCCTTCATATCTTGACGACCACCCCGAGCGACCACAAGATCAAATGATGAATGCCCAGTCAGTATAAAGAAAGATGACGATTCCAATTCACATGACCCGGAACACCCTCTCCATCCCGATTCTTCTGGCATCCCGTTCCCCCCGGCGGAAGAAAATATTGAAATTTTTGGGCGTGCCCTTTCAAACTGTTTTTCCTGTTGGGGTCCATGAGGAACCCCGCCCCGGTGAAAGCCCGGGGCATTTGGCCGGGAGGCTCGCCATGGAAAAAGCCCTCTCGATATCCATCCGCTTCCCGGAAAGGTGGGTTCTGGGCGCGGATACGGTCGTGGTGGACGGCGGGAAAAGGTTCGGCAAACCGAAAAACCGCGAAGAGGCGGCTCTCATGCTGGGACGGCTCTGGGGAAGGTCCCATCAGGTGGTCACGGGAATCGCCTTGGTGGGGAAGGGCGGAAAAATTCAGAGAACCCATGTTGAGGCCACAAGAGTGGCTTTTCTTAGACCGGACCCACGAGCGGCCGTGAAATACATCCAATCCCGGGAGCCCTATGACAAGGCAGGCGCTTACGATATCCAGGGAACCGCGCGCCTGTGGCTGAGGGAGCTTCAAGGGGACTATTTCAACGTGATGGGCCTGCCGGTCGAATGGCTTCTGGCCGAATTAAACCGGCAGACTAAGTTCAAACTTAAAGGTTAAAAGTCCTAACCTTCAGGCTTTTGCGCTGGGATTCCAGGAAATCCTTGATCCAAGCCGATTCCCGGTCCGACAGGTAATGCTTGGCGATGTCTGAAAGGTCCCCCGCGCTTTGGACGGCGGTCTTGCCGCTCGGCTTGATGTCCACGACCTGGAAAAAGTACTCGTCGGTTCCGATAGCCAAGGGGCCTTTCCACTGGTTCAAGTACAGGCTCGCCAGGGAGTCGGCCGCGTTTTTGGAGTCCTTGATTTTCGGGATTCCGGAACTGCGGTCAAACCAGGCCGAAGTCTGCGCCGGAAGGCCCATTTCCCGGCCGGCTTTCTCGACGCTCTCGTTCGCGTTAAGCTTGTCGGTTAGTTTCTCGGATACCGAGAGCATTTTCTGCATCGTCTTTTCCCTTCTATAGGAATCGGCGATTTTCTTGCGCATATCCGCGAAAGTGCTCTTGTACTCCTTCTCGTAATCCTCCAGCTGGGCGATGTGGTAGCCGTAGGGCGTCTTGAAAGGCTTCGTGATTTCGCCTTTCTTCAAGTTGAAGACGGCGTCCTCGAATTCCTTGATGGCCGCCCCGCGGGGAACCCAACCCAGCTCTCCACCTTTGTTTTTCGAGCCGCTGTCCTGGGAGTATTTCGCCGCGAGCTCGCCGAACGTGGCCTTTCCTTTCAGGATCTGGTCCCGGTACCCATCGAGATCCTTCTTTATTTTTTCCTCGTCCAGGGGGGAACCGCCCTGCAAAGCCAGCAGGATGTGGCGGACTTTCGCGCGTTCCGGATGGTCGTACTCGTTGCGGTGGTTCTCGTAATATTCTTCGAGATCCCCATCCTTCATGGGGATGTCTTTCTCGAAATTCTTCTCGGCCAATACGACATAGCTGGCCTTGAGCTGCCGGTTCAACAAGTTCCCGTACTCGGCCAAGTCGTCAGAGGTGTAAAGCATGCTGTCATCGAGGATGGCGTGGATTTTCTGCAGGAGGATCTGCTGGCCCTGGGCTGCCTCGAACTCATCCGGGGTCAGCTGGTTGTCTTGAAGCACCTTCATATAGCGGTTGCGGTCGAACTTGCCGTCATCGCCGGTGAAATAGGGCTGCCGTTGGATGCTCGCCGCGATTTCTTCGATGGACACATTGATTCCCATGTCCTTGGCGGTCTTTTCCAGGATGGCGTTGTCGATCAGGCGCTCCAGGACTTGTTTCTTGAGGGCGGCGACTTCCCCGGAGGAAGGCTCCGCTTCCTTGGCGCTGTAAAGCCTTTCCGAGGCCGGTTTGTAGGCCTGGTCGAACTCCGCGTAAGTGATGTTTCTTTCGCCCACTTGGGCGACCAGGTTCCGGGTGTCATCCTTCATCATCCATCTCCCGCCAGCCAGAAAGAGAAATCCGATGACGAAAGCGGCGATGAGAAGCCATAAAATCACCTGCATCGTTTTTTTATCCCTCAATTGACGCATCATAAAATAAGGCCTCCGAAAGTTGTTGGGTGCCAGCGAACCGGCTTGAAAGACCACGCATTATATCAAGCAATTTCCCTTCTACAACGGCCCCAAGCGAAGCCTGTCATGTTTTTTTGCGGGCACTTAGGGAGGGACTTTGTATTTATAAAAGAAGAAATGCCCGGCCATGATCTCTTTGAGGCTTTGGTCCTGTGAAACCCATGGATTGTTTGTTTTGACAGGATAAGGATTTGCCATGATATAATTGAAAAAACCTTCTTCGTTCAAGCAAAGGCCCCATGTTGCGTAAAGCCCAATCAAATAAGAGGTTTTTAGCCGGTTTCGCCCTTTTCGTCTTTCTAATTCCGATTCCCTCCCATCCGGACAGCATCGGCACGTCCAGCTCCCAGTTCCTACAAATTCCCGCTGGAATCCGCGGGGCCGGCATGGGAGGTGCTTTCACGGCCGTCGCCGACGACATCAGCACGACCTACTGGAACACGGCTGGCCTGGCCCAGTTGGAATATCCTGAGATCAACCTGCTTCATACCTCATATTTTCAAGGCACCGATTACGAGTTTGCGGGCTTGGCCCTTCCGGTGAGGCAGGGGAGCGTCCTGGGAATGAGCGCTTTCCTGGATTTCGTCCCCTCTTTTAATTCCACCAATAACCCCTCTGCGACTCCCGGAAGCGCCAATGACGTGGCGGTCGCCATCGGCTATGGGCAGTCTTTTGGGAACCATTTATCACTCGGCATCGGCGCCAAGTACATCAACAGCAGTTTGGTGACTTCTAGCGCTTCCGGCGAGGCCCTGGACGCGGGCGCACTTCTTTACACCACCTCCAGGGACTGGACGCTTGGTTTATCCATGCAAAACTTGGGTCAAATGACCGCCTTCTCCCAGAACAACTCCCAGCAGAAGCTTCCCCTGGATTTCCGGGCTGGCTTGGCTTACCGGTTCCAACCGGAAAAACCGACGCATTTCTTGATCGCGGCGGATTTGGAAAAACCCGAGGACAACAGCACCATTCTTCACACCGGCGGCGAGATCTGGATGGGTTCCAAGACCCTCTCAGGCGCGATCCGGGCGGGGTATAGTTTTAACTCTTTCAGCCAGGACCTGGGCGGATTAACAGGCGCTTCCTTTGGGGCGGGCTTGAGATACTCCGGGTTTGAGATCGATTACGCCTACGTCCCCTACGGAATACTGGGTGAAACCCAAAGATTTTCCATAACTTATAGATTTGGAACCGAGCCCCAGGAAAGTTCCTTCGCCGTGAAACCGGAGCAGCCATTGGAGGTTCAACCCCAGTTCGAGGACATCAAGACTGGGTCTTTGAAGCAGGCGACCTTCGAATTGAAGGCCACGGCCAGGACCGATATCAAGAATTGGACCCTGGATATCACCGATCCTAGAGGCAATATCATCCGTTCCTACAGCGGCAAGGGCGTTCCCCCCAAACAGATCGCCTGGGACGGGAAGGATAATTTCGGAAAAACTGTGGCGGGAGGGATTTACGCCGATTACCATTTCCGCACGGAGGACAACCAGGGCCGGCGCATGGTGGCCAGCGAGTCCATTTTCAAATCAGCCCATGTCCAAGTCCAGGAAGCCTCCGTTCCAGAGGTTCCCGTCGCTTCGGCCCCGGCCCGGGAATATCCCGCGCCGAGCCTGCCCGCAGGCCTCAGGCCCGAGGGGTCCCCGGGCGTATTGAGGGTCCCGAGCCTTCCTTTCGCGGAGAAAAGCGCCCGCTTGATCCCCGGAGGGGTGGATTACCTGAGCCAGGTGGTCAAACTGATCCGCAAATACCCGAATTCGAAAGTTTATATCGAGGGCCACGCCTATGCTGAAGGATCGGAAACCGAGGCTCTCCAGATCTCGCAGAACCGGGCCGATACGGTCCTGAGATATCTGGTGGAAAAGGGCGGGATTTCGCCCGATAATCTTTACTCCCGGGGGCACGGGGATTCGGCGCCGTTGGACGCCTCCGGCCTGGGATGGACGGCTTTCAAGAACCGGCGCGTGGATATCGTCCTCATCACCAAATAAGCGGAAAGGCCTGAAATTGTCCAAACTTAAACTTTTTTTCCTGCTCGTCATAATCATCTCTTTGGGCGGGGCGGGGTGCGGATCTTTCGGCGGTTCCTATGAGAACGCCTCCCAGATGGACCGTTCCGGAATGAGCCGGCAGGCCATCCAGGCCTACAAGGATTATTTGAAAGCCCATTCCGCCACGGAGTTGGCTGCCCATATCCATTACCGGATCGCGAAGAACTTCGAGGCCCTTTCCGAGTACGATATCGCCCTGGATGAGTACGAGAAAGTCATCTCCGATTATCCCGATTCCGACGAGGCGCTTCACGCGTTGCTGGACACGGCAGGGCTTTACCGGGATAAATTGAAGAACCCGGATAAAACATCCGAATACTATCAAAAGGCCTTGAAGCTCTACCTGGACAACGCGCGCATCCACGACGCGATCGAGTTTTTGGTGGATGCCCAGTATCAATCAGCCACGGCTTATTACACCCAGAAGAATTACAAGGGCGCCCAGGACCAGGCCCAGGCGATTTTTCAGTCATATCCCTCCGCCATGATTTCCCCCGACCGCCGGGCGAAGGTGGAATCCCTCATGGACCGCGCACGCCGGGCCCTCAACATCGGGGCGGATGACGCGGTCCTCATTATGCTTAAGAACGAGATTCCTTTCAATAAGAGTTATGAGGGGGATTTCCCGCCGGATTCGCCCCCCGATCCGGCCGGTGTTTTATCGCCCGACCGGAATCTGATTGTCTCCCACCGAATCACCCCCAGCCGGGTCAAGTATCTCTACCTGGGAAAAATAAACGAGAAGAAGATGGGAAAAGTCAGCTTCACCCTGATTCCACAAACATTCGGGGCGGATTTACCAAACTGGTCCCAGGACAACCAGGAACTGGTCTACCGCCAGACGGTACGCGGTTTGAGGAAACTGGAGAAAACCGGCATCAATAAAATGAACTCCCAAACCCTCTTTTTCACCCGGAGCAATTCCTTGGGGCTTCACCCAGTCTATCATCCCGCGGGGAACAAGATCGCCTATGTCTACGAGGGCAAGGTTTGGCTGATCAATTCCAACGGGACGAACAAAACCTGGTTGAAAACAATTCAGCAGCTTGACTATACTGCCGAACTCGCTTGGTCCACCGATGGAACCATGATCCGCTGCCGCCAGGTCGAGAGGAACGGGAAAAAGGTGGATGAGCTGTTGGTCCTGGACGTGGCCAGCAACGGACTTTGATTTTTCCTTTTTCGAGGAACTAATGAAAATTTCTGCCCTCGTCGGGCTTTTTTTATGGGTGACGGCATTCTTGACCGGGTTGGCCCTGGCGGCGCAGGATGACGCCAATATCCAGGCTTACCTCAATGCGGTCAAGGCGAACCCGAACTCCGCGACCTCCCATTACAATTTGGGCGTTGCTTTCTTCAAGACCTCGCAATTTGCGCAGGCGATCCCGGAGTTCCAGAAGTACCTTCAGCTCAACCCGAAAGACCAGCAGGCCAAAGAGCTTCTCGAGAGCTCCGAGGGCATCTCCGCCTATTTCGACAAAAAATACGCCGACGCGGTCAACCACCTGAGCGCCGTGCTGAAGCTCAATCTCGCCAATCCGAATGCCAACCTGCTGCTGGGAAAGGCCTATATCCAGCTGAACCAATACGACAACGCGGAGAACGCCCTGAAGAATTATTCTGCGGCTTTCCCAAAGGTCAAGGAAGTCCAGGTGAACGCCAACGGGGACTTGTCCAAAATTTACATGGACCAGAAAAAATACCCGCAGGTGGTGGAATCCCTCAGGAAGGTGACCTCGGCCGACCCGAGGAATTTCGACGCGTTCCAAAATCTCGGGGTGGCTTATTTCCAGATGAAGGATTACCCCAAGGCGGTATCGGCATGGCGCTCGGCCCTGGGGATTAAAAAAGACGCGAGGGTCTATAAATTCCTCGGTTTTTCCTATTACAACCTGGGTAAATTCCCCGAGGCCATCGATTGCTATGAGAAATCGGAGAAGGCCAATCCGGACGACTCGGAGACTTATTACAATCAGGCGGTCGCCTATTACGATAACAGCGAGTACGACAAGGCCGCCGAGGCTTTCGGGGAGGCCTTCAAGATCAACCCGAAGGACTCGGACGCCTCCGTCGGCAGGGGCAACGCCATCGACGCGGCCAATAACGCCCACATGTCCAACGCCACGAACGACCTGGTGAACAACCAGTACACCGAGGCTATCGCGGAATGCCAGGCGGTCCTCAAGTTCCAGCCGGATAACAAGCAGGCCCAGGACTACATCGCGGACGCCCGCGCCAAGCTTCAGACCGAGGTCCAGAAACATTTGGCAGCGGGGAAGGCCTATCTTCAAAAGGGCAACAACCTGAAGGCCCTTTCGGAGTGGAACACGGTCCTGGTCATGGATCCCGAGAACGAGAAAGCTCTCGAGGCTGTCCGCAAGGTCAAATCCAAGTCCCAGGATCAGATCCGGGTGCTCCTGGAGGAAGGGGATGAGCTGCACCAAGGACAAGACTATTCCGGGGCCATTCAAAAATACTCCAAGGCAGCCAAGATCAGCTCCAAGAACCATGCCGTCAAGGAGCGCTTGAAAAGCGTGAAAAAGGAACAAAAGTCCGAGTTTGACAAGTATTACAGCCAGGGTCTCAAGAGCTATAACGCAGGGCAATTGCAGAGCGCCTTGAAATCACTCCAAGTAGCATCCAAGATCGACCCTTCCAGTCCAAAGGCCCTCGAGACCCTGTTCCTGGTCCGGAAGGAGATCCGCAATAAGGTCAACGGCTTGATGGAGGAGGGTGTTTCCCTCGAGGGTTCCGGGAGCAAAAACCAGGCGCAGGAGAAATTCCAACAGGTTTTGGCGATCGATCCCAACAACAGCAAAGCCAACGACTATGTCAAGCGCATGACGGGCCAGCAGTCCCAGCAAAAGGTCGACGCGGAAAAAGTCAAATCCCTTTATTATGATGGGGTCAACCTCTACATCAACGGCAAGATTCATGAGGCTATCGCGACATGGAAGGAATGCCTGAAAGAAGACCCGGAATATATCAGCGCCAAGAATAACATAGCGAAAGCAATGGTGAAGCTGCAGTCGATCGAGAAATTGAGCCGAAATTGAGTTATTATTGGGCAGGCAGGATCGTATTTAAGCGGGCGTAATTCAGCGGTAGAATGCCAGCTTCCCAAGCTGGACGTCGTGGGTTCGAGTCCCATCGCCCGCTCCATTCTTTGTATCCGGGATTTTTTCCCATCGTTGGATATTCGCCGGAGGGAGCCGGGCCCTCCCAATCCTTTTAATATCTGTTTCATAGGAAGCCTGATTGAAAGCCCTTCGATGGATCTCTCTTCTTATCCCTCTCCTAGCGCCTCCATTCTCTTTCGCCCAGGTGGAGGAGGATCTGGGACGCCCTTTTGATCAGGGGCGGGTCTGCCTTGTCCCAGGCTCCTCCGATTACTTGGATGATATTGCGCATGACATCTCCCTTCTCAATACTGAACCTTCCTGGAATACCCTCGGGGGAACCCTCTCGAGTCACGCG
Organism: candidate division FCPU426 bacterium; assembly: GCA_963796105.1. Taxonomy (GTDB): domain Bacteria; phylum Oederibacteriota; class Muellerivitia; order Muellerivitales; family Muellerivitaceae; genus CAWCKJ01. The sequence goes on along the minus strand of CAWCKJ010000003.1, from coordinate 565,816 downwards.
GGATGGACTCACGGCATAAGCCTTGGTCCCGGGGGCCTTCAAAACTACGCCCCGGGCCAGGCCTTCGAGGACATTCCCTGCCCCTTCGCCTCGATGGATCTGCTGAACGGCATGCCAACGGCCGGAACAGCCGAGTGGCTGAATTTCCCTGCGGCGGCCTGGTGGGGAAAAAACACAGGAGCGGGCCTTCTGCAGATCCAGGCCCCTCTTTCCCCCGCGGCGGATGAAACTTCGGCTTCCGCCTGGGGAGGTTCCGGCCCCTCGGGAGGCGGATGGCTTCATGATCATCAACCGGATTTTTACCTCGACGCCTCGGTCCGGGACGCGTCCCTGAACTCCGATTTTTCAGACAAGGGAAGTTTTACCGTTGTTTCCAAGCGCCAATGGCTCGACGACGGCTCAAGCGTCCTGCAAAGTGGATTCCTTGGAACCCAAACATCCTCAAAGGACTATTGGTACCTTTTCTCCAGCGACTGGGTTTTAAAAACCGCGGATTTCCAATCGCTTCAATTGAAGCCCTTTGTCCAGGCGGCTAAGCTGGGGGATGAGACCCTTCAGGAGGGAGGAGGCTTCCTGAGGTATCATTTTAACGCCGGGGGACTCTTCGAGAGCCAAATCGGCATGGGAGGGTTCCTGGATTCACCCGCCCACGGAGCCCAAGGCCCAGCCCGGGCGAGCGGCTTCATCCAGAACACGGAATTCGTCGACGCTCTCGGGATGGCCAACCTGGACCTAGCCTTCCGGCTTGATTTCCCGGATTCCGCCCCTTCCCAATTCAGCGCCGTCCTGGGGGCCCGGAAGACCCAGGGATCCTTTACTTTCATCGGGGATTATTCACGGAACGAGGCGCCGACTGATTCAACCTTGATTCAACAAACCGATTTGGGAATCCGCGTCCAGGAAAAATCCGACTGGAGCACCACGTTCCAATATATCCTCCAGTGTTTGGGGTCCCAGGAATACCCAGGCGGTTCCTTTTCGGCGGAATGGGATCCCTCAGGGCTTTTTTACAGGGTTTTAAACCGGTCGCGGGTGGAGTTTGAAATCAAGGAATTACAAAGCCCGTCCAGTTTCTGGTTTTTCGACTCGAGTTTGCGGTTTGTCATCGAGACCTTTCAAAAAACTAAATTCTGGTTCGAGGGCCGGGAAATACAAAATGTTGGGTTTCTTTGCTCGGCCGGAGTTGAATACCAGTGGTCCCGGGAGTTGGGAATTTCCCTGGCGGGAGAAAATCTCGGCCAAAAGCCCTATTCCTGGCCAGACCCGGATATGATTTTGGGGGCGGTATTCAAGTGCGGATTAAAAGTGAAACTGTAAAACCTGATGGTTCTTAAAAGAATCTCTTTTTAAGGGGCAGGGGAGAGGGATGGCGGGCCCTGCTGGTTGGAAAATCCGTCCGATCAGTTTAATAAAAGTTTCCGCCTGGTGGAAAACCATAAAAATGAGGGAGAATCTTTTGCGCTCGGTTTTTCATCATCGCCCGCCTAGGTTTCTCGAAATTCCGAAGAGAGGCAGATGGATTAAAATGTTGAAACTTGTTTTCCTGATAACCGCTCTAACGGCTTATTTCTGGGAGCCTTCCCTAGGACGGGCCTTGGATCCCGGAACCAGCGGAGCGGATTTGCTGACTCTTCCCGTAGGGGTTCGCCCCGCCGCTTTGGGAGGGACCTATTCGGCGTTCGGGGACGATGTGTACGTAATCGGATACAACCCCGCGGGGTTGGCCCGCGTCTCGAAATACAGCCTGGGATTGGACCACATGGAGGGTTACGCGGGGGTTGGGACGGAATCCCTCAGCGTTGCGGTCCCGACCCAGAAATACGGTAATCTCGGCGGCCAGCTGATTTACCGCCACATGCCGACGATTCAAAATACCCTCGCGACGGACGCCCCCGTGAACGCCTATGACGTTCTCTTGACGGTGGCGGATTCCCAGCAATTCGGGAAACTTTCCCTGGGCGGGGCTCTCAAGATCCTTTATTCCGCCCTGGGAGAAAAGACGGCATTCACCCAGGCTATCGATGTCGGGATCAAACTCCAGTATTTCGGGACGGACTTCGCGGCGGTCGTTCAAAATGTTGGGCCGCCGGTCCAATACCAGCCCGACTCCCAGGCTCAGGACCCCCTTCCCTTGACTTTTCGAATCGGGGTATCCAGGCCCCTTATAGTTACTCCCGCCTCCACCCTGCTGGTGAGCGTGGAGGGATTGAACGTGCGCGACGAGGGGAACGAGGCTTCCATGGGGGTGGAGTACTGGCACAGGAGCATCCTGGCCCTGCGGGCCGGGTACAGGATCACCGAGCAGGGCAATCTTCAGGGGGGACTTTCCTTGGGAGCTGGCTTGCGCTACAACCTCGGCAGGCTCGAGTATGAGTTGGGATTCGCCTGGAGGCCCTCCCAGATCAGTTCCGATTTCATAGCCAATTCCTATCTTTTTGGCCTGTTATTCTGGTATTGAGCTTCTCCAAAGAGGGGGCGCTTTAGCTTGACCGCCTGGTTTGGTGCCGATCTCATTATGTTTTTATTGGGGATCTGCACATGCCAACCCTCCAAAAAGCGTTTAAAGAGGTTGGCATCGCGCCGATCTCTTTGTGTTTTTGTTGAAGGATCTGCACAAGCCGTGTACTTGGCCGGGGCGTGATTCCCGGCCACCCATCTTCCTTCGGAAGAGGGCAGTGAAAACCACGAGTGGCGACTCATAGAGTCGCCCTTGACAAGGTGGGGCCTCCTGAATAGACTTTTACCTCTTTCGGGCCCCCTTTATCGGGCCTTGAGCACTTTTCCAGGGAGAAACCATGTACGCAGTGATAGCAGCTGGCGGTAAACAGTACCGAGTATCAGAAGGTGATGTCATCCAGGTCAACCGGTTGAAGGGCAATCCGGGCGACGCGGTGGAATTCAGGCTTGTCGGCCTTCAAATGGACGGTGGTCAGCTTTTGGCCAAGCGCGCGGATGTCGAGAAGGCAAAGGTCACCGGCAAGATCGTCGCGGAGACCAAGGGCAAGAAAATCCGGGTCTTCAGGTATAAGCGGCGCAAGAACACCATGAAAACCAAGGGTTCCCGGCCGAAATTCAGCAAGGTTTCAATCGAGAAGATCATCGCGGGTTAACAGGGAGGTTTGAAATGGGTCAGCATAAAGCGGGTGGTTCCTCCCGCAACGGCAGGGACAGCAACAGCCAGCGCTTGGGCCTCAAGGCCTACGGGGGCAATTACGTCACGGCGGGAAGCATCTTGATGCGCCAAAGAGGTTTGCGATACAAGCCCGGATTTAACGTGGGCTTGGGAAAAGACGACACTCTTTTCGCGAAGATCTCCGGTTTGGTGACTTTCCGCGAGTTCAAGAAGGGAAAAAAACAAATCAGCGTCGAGCCGGTGAAAGTCTGAAGAACCCAATCGAGCGCAGTGAAAACCTCACCCCCGGGTGGGGTTTTTTTGTTTCAGGGCCTTCCGCCCCTAGGTGATAAACCATGATTGTCGATGAAGTCACAATCTCCCTCGAAGCCGGCGCCGGCGGCAACGGCTGTCTCAGCTTCCGGCGGGAAAAATACATCCCCCGGGGGGGGCCCGACGGGGGCAACGGCGGAAGGGGCGGGGATGTTTTCCTGGAATCCCGCAACGATGTCCGCACCCTGGTGGATTTCATCTACCGCCCCCTTTACCGGGCGCGTCATGGGGAGCACGGCAAGGGCAAGAACAAGCACGGCAGGGACGCGGAGCCAATCGTGATCCGGGTCCCGGTGGGAACAATGGTTTGGTCAGCGGAGAACGAGCTTCTGGCCGACATGAACCAGGACGGCATGAGGGTCCTGGCGGCCAAGGGCGGGCGGGGGGGGCGCGGCAACACCACTTTCGCAACTTCTACCACGCACGCTCCGAGGCTGGCTGAAAAGGGAGAGCCGGGAGAGAAGAAGGACCTGAGGCTGGAATTGAAACTCTTGGCCGACGTGGGAATCGTGGGATTCCCCAACGCCGGAAAATCAACCTTTCTTTCCCGGGTTACCAAGGCCACGCCTAAAATCGCCGATTATCCCTTTACCACCCTGGAACCCCAGCTGGGCGTGTCCTACCTCCCGGGGGAGCGGAGTTTCATCCTGGCGGACGTGCCGGGCTTGATTGAGGGAGCGAGCCAGGGCAAGGGGCTGGGCATCCGTTTCCTGAGGCATCTGGAGCGTACTAAAGTCCTCATCCACCTAGTTGATTCCGCGACCTTGACCGCCTACTCGGACATGGTAAAGAGAATCCGGATCATCAACAAGGAGCTTTACAAGCACAGCGCGAAGTTCAAGAAAATACACCAGATCGTCGCCTTGACCAAGGTTGACGCCGTTTCCTCCAGGGAACCCTTGGAATCATGGGCCGTTAAAATACGGCAAAAGGGCACCCCCGCCTTCGTGATTTCCGCCGTCTCCGGCGAGGGATTGAGGGAATTGATGGAGGAGGCTTGGAAGACCCTGGGACTGTCGCCCACGGCGGATTCCGCCGTGAAGACGCCCGCGCGGGAAATTTTGTACAGGACCGAGCCGAGATTTATAATAAAGAGGGAAGGGGACCACTACCGGGTGACCGGAAAGGAAATCGACAAATGGGTTTCCATGACCAATTTTGACACCCAGGATGCGGTGGAGAGGTTCCATAAAATCCTGGGCCGCATGGGCGTCCTGAAGGAGCTCAAGAAAATGGGCGTCCAAGAGGGGAATACGGTTTTCATGGGCGAGGAAGAAATGGTCTTCAGGTCCGACCGGGTGGAGGGTTTCCGTGGAAAATGAGAGGCCCCGCGACTTCAAGGGAGTACGCAGGATCGTCGTCAAGGTTGGAAGCAGCCTGCTCACCGACACGAGGAGGAAGAAAATCAGGGTTTCCTTCCTGGAAAGCCTTGCGGAGCAGATCGCCAAGCTCCAAAAGGATAAGTTCGAGGTTCTCCTGGTGACCTCGGGCGCCATCGCGGCGGGATTGTTCGAGCTGGGGATGCCCAAGCGCCCGAAAAGCGTCTCGATGCTTCAGGCGCTCGCCGCGGTGGGCCAAAGCAAGCTCATGCACGCTTATGAGGCGAATTTCAAGAAATCCGGCTTGAGGGTCGCCCAGATCCTTCTCACGCGCGACGACATCTCCCACCGCCACCGCTATTCTAACGCCTGCAACACGCTCCTAGAGCTACTGAAAAAGAGAATCATCCCCGTCATCAACGAGAACGACACCGTGGCGGTGGAGGAGGTCAAGTTCGGGGACAACGACACTTTGGCGGTTCTCGTCACCCACTTGGCTGGCGCGGATTTGCTGGTTTCCCTGACAGATACGGACGGCTTTTATGACCAGGACCCGAACGCCAACCCAGATGCGAAACTGATCCGGGACGTTTACAAATGGGACCCCCGGTTCGAGAGGGAAGCCACGAACTCCCGGTCCATGGTCGGGACGGGAGGAATGGCCACCAAAATCAAGGCCGCCAAGAGCATGATGCAGTCTGGAATCCCCATGGCGATCGCCAACGGTCTCCGGAAAAACGTCCTGCGGCACCTGCTCCAGAACAGGAGCGTAGGGACCTATTTCCACCCGGCCCCGCACAAGATGAGCAGCCGCAAGCGGTGGCTGGCCTACAGCGTCAAGCCGGAAGGGGAGATCATCGTGGATCAGGGCGCGCGCAAGGCCCTGGTGGAGAGGAACACCAGCCTCCTGCCAAGCGGCGTGAGGGAACTGGCTGGAACTTGGGAGGAAGGCGCCATCGTGAAGATACTGGACACCCAGAAGAGGGAGATCGCCAAGGGGATCTGCAATTATTCCTCGGACGCCTTGGGTCAGATCAAGGGATTGAAGTCTTTTGAGATCACTAAGAAACTCGGCTTTAAGTCCGCCGATGAGGTGGTCCACCGGGACAATATGGTCCGGTTGACTGAAATTTGATGGGTTTTAGCTGCCGAAATTTCTTTAGGGTATTTCTTTCGACCTGTATTGTTTGTAAAATAAAAACTTAGCAAAATTGACAATGATTTTTTTGATTTCTGCAACCAAAGACTGGAATCTGCAACCGGACGGTTTTTATCTTTCATGATCAAAAAAAATTATTACGAGATATTCAAGCTTTATCCGCCCTTGGACCCCAAGCAATTACAGGAGACATATAAACACCTCATTTTCGAAAACCACCCGGACCGGAACCCTGACCGGCTGGAATGGGCCATCGAGCAAACCATGGAAATCGTGACGGCCTACAACGTGTTAAGTGACCCGGAAAAAAGGGAAGCGTATAATTTTCAGGTCCGAAACGACATCCGGCGCGAAACCGGGGATATGGTCGGGGTGAAACGCGGGCTTCTCAAGATCATCAAGACGAAAGAGGAGATTGAGGCGGAGGATTACTTCAAAAAAGGGGTGGCTTTTTTCGAGGAAAAGGACGATTGGAACCAGGCCCAGCACGAGTGGGTTGCGGCCATCAAACTGGTGCCAGGCTTCGTCAACTCCCACTATAATCTGGGAATTTTGTACGGATGCCAGGGGAATTTCAAGGATTCGGTGGCTTGTGTCGAGAGGGTTTTGAAATTAAACCCTGATGATTATGAAGCTAAGAAAACTTTGAGTGTGGCGATGGGTTATGTTTATGGAAAAAAAGTTTGAAGCCCCTGAAGACTAAAATAAAGCTTAAAGTCCATTAATAAGGTGAAACATGGCCGATAAAAGCAAGGAAATCGCGATTGGGATCGATCTCGGGACCACCAATTCCTGCGTCGCCTATTTGAACGGCGGTGAACCCACGGTGATTCCCAACTCCGACGGCTACCATACCACTCCCTCCATCGTGGCCTTGACGGCCGAGAAGAATTGGCTCGTGGGTTTGGACGCGAAACACCAGGCCATCACCAATCCCAAGGGGACGGTTTCCTCCATCAAGCGGTTCATCGGGCGCAAAGCCAATGACGAGGAGGTCAGACGGGACAAGAGCCTGGTTTCCTATGACGTGGTGGAATCCGAGAACGGGGATATCCGTGTGAGCTTGGGAGACACGGTCAAATCCCCCGAGGAAATTTCCGCGATCGTGCTCCGGAAAATCAAGCAGGACGCCGAGGCGCGCCTCGGGGAGAGGATCTCTCAAGCCGTCGTCACGGTGCCCGCCTATTTTAACGATTCCCAGCGCCAGGCGACCAAGGACGCGGGAAAAATAGCGGGCTACGACATTTTGAGGATCATCAACGAGCCTACCGCAGCGGCATTGTCCTACGATTTTGACACGAAGAAAAACCAGAAGATCGTGGTTTACGACCTGGGCGGTGGAACCCTGGACGTGACGGTGCTGGAGCTCCTTAACGGCCTTTACAGGGTGCTTTCCACGTCCGGGGATACGCATTTGGGCGGGGATGATTTTGACCACATCCTCATGGAGTGGGTCCTGGGCAAGTTCATCGAGGAGACCGGGATCGACCTGCGCCAGGAGCCCGTGGCACTCCAGCGCCTGAGGGAAGCCGCGGAAAAGGCTAAATGCGACCTCTCCACCGCCGCCACCACGACCATCAACCTGCCTTTCATCTCGAAAAAGGAAGGCAGTTTCGTGAACCTGGCCTACAACCTATCGAGGGAAGAATTCGAGACCATGGTCAATCCCTTGATCGAGAGGACAATGGAGCCCTGCAAAAGGGCCTTGAAGGACGCCAACTTGAATCCCAAGGATCTGAACGAGGTCCTCTTGGTGGGTGGCATGACCCGGGTTCCCAAGGTTCGCGACGTGGTGAAGCGCTTCTTCAACAAGGAACCCAACGTCAAGGTCAACCCGGACGAGGCGGTGGCCCTGGGGGCTTCCATCCAAGCCGGCATCATCAACGGAAACATCCGCAACGCCCTCCTTCTGGACGTCACCCCCCTTTCGCTCGGCGTGGAGACTTTGGGAGGGACCTGTTCCGTCATCATACCCCGCAACACCACCGTGCCGACCCGCATGAGCAAGCTTTATTCCACCGTGAAGGATATGCAGACCTCCGTGAACGTCAAGGTCCTCCAGGGCGAGGAAAAGATCGCCAGCAACAACAAGACTTTGGGCTTTTTCTCCTTCGTGGGACTGCCCCCGGCCCCGGCCGGGACCAACCAGGTGGAGGTCACTTTCGCCATCGATTCCAACGGCATCGTCAATGTCACGGCCAAGAACGTCGCAACCGGCCAGACCCAGCAGATGAAAGTTTCCGCGACGAGCGGCCTCACCAAGGATGAACTCGATAAGCTCGTCCAGGCCGCGAAGGGAAGGGTGATATCCACAGTTGCGGCAATCGCACCGGACCTGCCCAAGACGGGGAAAGACACGAAGAAAACCGCCCCGGTCTCGAGTTCATTGCCCATACCAGCGGCGTCGGCTCCGGCTCCCGGCTTGACTCCAACCGAGGAGAAGGGCGACACGGAATTCCTCACCGGGGACATGATCGACTCGCTGTTGAAGGACGAAGAGCGTTGAGAGCGTGAAAGCCATCGGCCTTTTCGGCGGCACCTTCAACCCGATCCATACCGGCCATCTGGTGGTGGCCGAGGAAATCCGCGCCAAGTACTCCTTGGACAAGGTCATCTTCATCCCGGCCTTCCTGAATCCCCTCAAGAACCCCTCGGACCTCGCCGCGGCCCGCGACCGCCTGGTCATGGCGCACCTGGCCACCGTCAGCAACCCCTGCTTCGAGGTGTCCGATTTCGAGATCGCCCAGGGAGGAAAATCATACTCCATCATCACCGTAAAACACTTCTTGAAATTATTCCCGGAAGGGATTCAAATCTACTTCATCGTCGGAGCGGATATCCTGATGGATATCACGGCCTGGAAGAACATCGAGGAGATGCTGGAGATCTGCAAGTTCGTCGCCGTGTCGAGGCCGGGTTTCAACACGGACCTGATTCCGAACAGACGTTTTCCAGGTTCCGAGGGCGGGGAGGTTCCGGCGAGCCTGCTTGAGAACATCCTCGTGGAGCGGGGGACCTATATCGACGTGAGCTCCACCCAGATCCGCCAAAGGGTCCGGGATTGGAAAAGCATCAAGTATCTGGTGCCTGAGGCCGTGGAGCAGTATATTCACAACCACCAGCTATACCTGTAGGGGAAGAGGGCAACGTGGACCTGATCAATTACATGGAGGAGGCGGTCAAGAAAAGCCTGGCCGAGCTTCTGGAGGAGCCGGCCTATCAGGGCTTCCATCCCTCCGAGAAGGACAGGCTGGATATCCTCGCCTTCGCCCTGAACCACCTCCCGGCGCGCTATATCGTCACGGAAAAGGGCTATGTGTTCACGAAACTGGAGGAGTTGAAGGAACAGTTCAAGACGGACATCCTGGTCGAGCTCGCGAAGGCCGTCCAGCAGGTCCGAAATCATCCGCGTTAAGGAAAACATTGGAAAAGAAAACTAGCAGTCTGCTGGAGGAGATCGTCTCCCACCTGGAGGACAAGCAAGCCATCGACATCCAGGCCCTGGACATGGAGGGGCTGGCCTCCTACACCGACGTCCTTGTGGTCTGCAGCGGAAACTCAAACCCCCACGTGAACGCGATCGTAACGGGTGTCACGGACAAACTCTCCGACCGGAAGGGGCTTTGGAAGACCAATTCCTCCAAGGACGGAAGCTGGTGGGTTTTGGATTTCGTGGATGTTGTGGTGCATGTTTTCAAGGAGGACGCCAGGGCCTACTATGACCTGGAGGGTCTCTGGTGCGACGCCAAGCGCCTGGAATGCTGACTTGGCAGATCTGGCTTTTCACCCTTTCCCGTACACTTTTAGATGAATCTCCTCCAAAAATTCACGGACTATAACGGTTTTAACGTATAAACCCGGGGCTTGAATTGAATAACCGCCGCTTCCCGGTGTACCATTGCGAAGGTTTGCTGTCAGCAAAGGGGATTCCATTTCGAGTTTATGCTTCTTGAATAGCGGCGGGCGAAGTTTTTAAGTCTTACTATCGGCCGAAAATATTTTGCCATCCCATTCACGGCAACCAGCTCCCTTTTAACAGGGCGCCTCAACACTTATCGACGATTCCGGGGAAACCGTAAAATGAGAAGAAGGCAAAAAACCAATCCCATCTTCCTCCTATTCCATGGGACCCTATTGGCTGGTCTCACCCTGCTTTTTGCGCCTTCGGACGCCCTGGCCCAGCTTACCCTTGCCAAAACCGCCAATGCCCCGAGCGCCTCGCCGGGGGACTCTGTCACCTATGTCCTTTCCTATTTAAACTCCAACACCAATGCCCTCTGCTCGGACAATTTCGAGGCGGATGTCTTGGGAAGTTTTCCCTCCGGCTGGGTCAGTTCGGGAGGGGCCTGGACTGTGGTGGCTGACAACGGCCCGGCCTCGGTCGGCACCCAGGCCCTCCAAGGCGTGGCTGCGGCCAACACCTATCCTTACCTTCTCAACGGATGTGCGAGCCAGGTGGGGGACGGCAATATCCAGGCCGACATGAAAATCGCCAACGGCGGTTCCCGGAACGGGGTCCTCCTGTTCAGGTTCAACGGCACAGGCACGGTCAACGGCTCGAACTACCAGACCCTGATCGGGGTGGGCAATACGAACAACGTGGCGCTGGGCTATTGGAACGTCGCCACGGGCAACTATACCGGTTTGGCTACCGGAAGCGCGGCCATCGCCGTGAACACATGGTTTACCGCCAAGTTCGAGGCCCTCGGAACCGGCCCTGTGACCTTGAATTTATGGATCAACGGGACCCTGGCCGTCTCCAGCACGACCGCCTTTGCCATTCCCACGGGTCAGGGAGGGCTCCAGGCCAATAACGGAAGCACCATCCGTTTTGACAACGTTTCCATCGTGAAATATCCTCTCTCCTACAACGTGACCGTCACGGACACCCTGCCGGCGGGACTGAGTTACGCCTCCTCCAGCGGCGCGCCAGCCGTAACGGGGCAAAGGATCGTCTGGAACCTGGGGAACCTCTCGGGCGGGGCCTCGGGCGCCCTGACGGCGGTAGGAATTGTCAATATTTGCGGGATCAGCCTGATCAACACGGCCGAGGCGGACAGCTCGACCCCCAAATTGAGCGTGATCTCGAACGCAGTGACCACTCTCTTGTCCGCCTGCACCCCGACTCCCTCCAACACCCCGAGCACCACAGGGACTCCCACTCCGTCCCGGACCGCCTCGCCGTCGCCGAGCCCGACCTCGACAGGAACCCCAACGGTTTCGTTGACGCCTACACTATCCCCGACTAAAACCTCCTCGCCGACATCCACCTTCAGCGCCACGTCCACTCCCACGGGGACCCCGACTAACACTCCGACGAAAACTTTCACGTCCACATCGACCTATTCCTCCACCCCAACGCCGACAGCTAGTTTTACCGGGAGTCCCACCCCGACACCTTCCCTTACCATGACTTTCACTCTGACATTTACAAGCACGCCGACGGATTCAGCTACCCCGACTTTGACCAACACGGTCACATGGACTCCTACGCCATCAGCTACAGCCACGAACACCCCAACCCTTTCGGCTACGTCAACGCTATCCCCGACTAAAACTCCCACTCCGACATTGACAATTACTTTGACCCCGACGAATACGCCTTCTTTAACCTCCACTCAATCCTTTACTGATACTTCCACCCCGACATTCTCAAGTACCCCATCTTCAACCCCTTCTTTTACTTTGACTGAAACCCAAACCTTTTCGCCTACTCCGACCTCAACTCCAACGTACACCGCCTCTTATTCCCCGACTTTAACCCCAACTTTCACCTTAACGAATTCACCCTCCGTGACTCCCACTTCTTCATTCACTGACACGCCAACCTCCTCACATTCAAATACGCCCACCCTAACCTTGACGCTGACCTATACGTCCACGGAAACCCCCACAGATTCGGCTACTTCGACGCCTACATCGACCTATACGCCCACCTCAAGCCCTACTCCCACACTTACGGTTACTAACTCCCCTTCCGAAACGCCCACGAACACGATGACCGTTTCGGCAACGCCCACTTTGACATATACCCCGACTGATACATCCACATGGACGATGACAGCTTCTCCTACCTATACCCCAACTTCCACCATCACAAATACATTGACTGTTACGCCCGCGAATACACCGACTGAAACGGAGACTTTTTCTTCAACTTACACCAGCACCATGACTTTAATGGCCACGAATACACCGTCTTTAACTCCTACCTCCACGCTCCTGACGCCTACCTATTCTTCCACCTATACCCCCACCGGTACGCTTACTGACTCGCCGACTGCGACTTCCACCTATTCGGAATCACCCACTATGACTTTTACGGAGACTCTTACGCAGACACCCTCCTACACCCCGACCTGGACTTCCACTTCAACGTTAAGCGCCACGTCCACGATGACCCATTCGCCGTCGTTAACATCTACCGCCACATTCCTAACCCCCGCTTTGACTGACACCCCGACTTTCACCCCGACAAACACGCCTTCCGCGACTCAAGCTTTTTCACCCACTCTCACGCTGACGCTGACTTCAACCTCAACCAATACCCCGATATTTTCATGGACTTCCACTCCGTCTTATTCTTCAACTCCTTCTCCCTCTTCAACAAACTCACCGCAAGTCACCCTAACTCCTACCTATTCAGTTACCCCTACCCCGATAGTCTCAGGTTGTTTGCAAGCGATTGGGATTTACGACGAAAGAGGGGAGCAGGTTGCCTCCCTTTGCGGAAATACTGTTTTACAGGCGGGCGAAGTCTTGGTCCTGGATGTATCTAATTTCATTTCCGATAATAACGGGAAAGGCGGATCAGTCACCCTGACCGTGAACGGGCAGGCTGTAGCGGTATGGAATGGCTTGGGCCCGAACGGACAAACGGTCCCGAACGGGTATTATCACTTTGTCCTCCAGGAAACCATCGCGGGGGGGAATCCCATCATTCTTTCCAGGGACGCCTATATAGGGGGAATTTCCGCGGAGCCGGTTCTCTTCACGGCCAAACCAAATCTATTGAGGGGCGGGGGAATGCTCCAGCTTTCAGCAACTTCCTCCGGCTTTGCCCTCGCGGTGCAAGCGGAGGCCAAGGTTTACAGCCTGAGCGGCGAATTGATCCGGGACTTGCCTTTGGTGAAGGGGAGCGCGGTATGGGACACTCGAAACCAAAAGGGGCAGGAGTCGGCATCGGGCCTTTATCTGGTGGTATTGGATTGGAAAAATCCGGTCAACGGAGCGAGGACCAAGAGATCCCTGAAGGTTCTGATCATTCGATGAGGAAACGCCGGTTCTGACGGGTTTGGCTAAAAGAACTCGTATCCGAACAAGAGCGAAAAGGTTCGGTTTTGCAGGTTGGGAGGGTCGGCGTTCTTGGCGAGGCCGTTGAGCCCCAGGTCGAAGCGGAAATCCACGAAGGTTTTCTTGAACACCAGTCCCACCCCGAAAACGAGCCCATAGTCCAACCGGTTGTAGTCCTTGAGGACGTTGAGGTCGAAAGAATCGTCGGAGAGGAAGCCGTTTCCGTTGATGTCAACGTGGTCGCTGGCGCCGATCAGGTAAGCGACATAGGGGCCTCCCAGGACATGGACCCTCCAATCGCCCCCGGCGCTGTCCTCGAGCTTCAGCATCACGGGCCACTCGAGGTAATTCAAGCTGATAGACTCGAATTGCTGGTAGTAGCCGATGGGATTATTCGAATTGTCCGCGACGATGATCTGCTCTTTGTCGTAGGTGCCCTTGCCGGTGATGCGCATCTCGGTTTGGAGGTAAAGAAAGGAACCCAGGGAGAAATCGGCGTAAAGGCCCTCGGTATAATCGTCCAGCAAATCCGTGAGGGTCTGGGTGTTAGGCATCACGGGAATGCTGGAAAAATTGAGCCCGCCCTCGGGGCCGATGGAAAAGGCAAGCGTGGGCGCAAGCCCTGCCAGCCCCATCCATACGCAGACAGCCAAGACAATCTTCCTCATGATCCGTCCGTTCATCCACCTTCGCGGAAAACCCTCCTTCGCTGAAGCTGCGGAGGACAGGCCCCGGCCGCCTGTCTGGCGAAGCTTCGGCGTAGCCAGATGGCCAGGAATGAATACCTTGCTGCGGTGGATTCCTTAAATAAAGTGGTGGATAAATCCCCCGAAGCCTTGGCGAAGGGGGATCAATAGGTGCCACGGGCTTGCCCGTGGGGCTTCATAGGTGATTCGCGGCATCCGGCCGTTGATGCCACATTATAAGCCCATTCGCCGGTCCTTTAAAACGGCACTTCCAATGCCGGTCCGAGACGGCTTAAATGAAACGTGAAGAAACATAAACCCGCTTGTTTTAAAGGGGGGGATGCCTTAAGATGAGCGGGATTTCAGGGAATTTCCAACTCTGCCCCCATTGGCAGGGTTTTTTTTTGTCCGGTATGGCCTGGAATCCGGGGGAAAACATGGCTCTTAAAAACAAAAAAACATCGGCTCGCCAGAAGAAAAACCTGGTCATTATCGGCGCCCAATGGGGCGACGAGGGCAAGGCCAAGATGGTGGATGTGCTCACCGAGCAGGTGGACATCGTGGCCCGCTACCAGGGCGGAAGCAACGCCGGCCACACGGTCGTGGCCGAGGGCCGGAAAATCGTGTTCCACCAGATTCCCTCGGGCATACTCCATGACGGTAAGACCTGCTTGATCGGCAACGGCGTGGTCCTGGACCCGGTGGCCCTATTGGACGAGATGGATTCCCTCAAGAAAGCCGGAGTGGAGCTCGACGGGCACCTGATCATTAGCGACAGGGCGCAGGTTCTTATGCCCTACCACCGCCTGCTGGACGGGGCCTCCGAAAACCGCAAGGGCGTTGGAAAAATCGGCACGACGAACCGGGGCATCGGTCCCGCTTACATGGACAAGGTGGCGCGGGTGGGTTTGAGGATCTGTGACTTCTTCTCGGCCACTGATTTCCGGAAAAAGCTCAAGGAAATCGTGAAGGAAAAGAATTTTTGGCTCAAGAATTATTACGGCTCCGCCCTGGCGGACGCGGACAAGATCGCCGATGAGTACTTGAGGACTTTCCCGAGGATCAAGCCCCTGGTAAGGGACACCTCGAAGTTCCTGGCGGATAAGCTCAAAGCAGGAAAGAATTTCCTGGCCGAGGGAGCCCAAGGGACCCTCCTGGACGTGGATTTCGGGACCTATCCCTATGTCACCTCCTCCAGCGCGAGCGTGGGCGGGGTTTGCACGGGCTTGGGCATCGGGCCCCAATGCCTGGATGAGATTTTCGGCGTGGCCAAGGCCTATACCACGCGGGTGGGGGAGGGGCCTTTTCCCTCCGAGATGGAGGAGGCTTTCGGCGCCAAAATCCGCCAGATGGGCGGGGAGTTCGGCGCCACGACGGGAAGGCCCAGGCGCTGCGGCTGGATGGATTTAGTCGCGCTGAAATACGCCTGCCGGATCAATGGATTGACCGGCCTGCTTATCACCAAGCTGGACGTACTCAGCACGGTGAAGTCGCTGAAACTGTGCAAAGGCTACAAGCTGGGGGGAAGGACGGTCACGGAATTTCCGGCCAGTCTGTCGGAGCTTTCCAAGTGCGAGCCGGTTTATGCCGTGATGAAGGGCTGGGACGGGGACCTTTCCCGTGTCACGAGGCTGGCGGACCTACCAGTGGAGGCCAGGAGGTATTTGGACGTGGTTGAGAAATTCGTGGAGGTCCCGATCCGTTGGATTTCGGTGGGGCAAGACCGGTCCAGGATTTTCAAGAAGAATTAGCCGAACGCACGGGGTTTGGGTGAGTCGGTAGCTCAGTTGGTAGAGCACTACACTTTTAATGTAGGTGTCCCGGGTTCGATCCCCGGCCGACTCACCAAGATCCTGGCTTTTTTGAGTGGAGCCGTTTAAAGTCTGCCGGAGAAATACTCCGATCTTATCCCGTTGGCCATGTTGAAAGGGACGGGAATCCTTGAAAGGGTTGTGTAATGAGTTACGAAAATTTCTACGGCCTCAACGAGCAGGCTTATTCCAACACGCCTGACAGCCGGTTCTTTTTCGAGAACAGCCAGCACTCGGAAGCCCTGGTGCGGATGCTGTACGCCGCGGACAACATGAACGGCCTGACGGTGGTGACGGGGGGGATCGGCACGGGCAAAACCCTTCTCGCCCGCAAGGTCCTGGAGAAGCTGGAAAAGGACCCTCAATACGAGGCCACCCTATTGGTCATCATCCACACGGAAATCACAGCGGAGTGGCTGTTGAAAAAAATCGCCCACCACCTGGGGGTGGAGGATCCCGGCGATGAGAAGGGGAAAATCATCGCCCAATTGACCCAGAGGCTCATGCGCATCCGCGAAGAGGGACGGAAAGCGGTGGTGGTGATTGATGAGGCGAATATGCTCCGGAAAAAGGAGATTTTCGAGGAATTGCGCGGGCTTTTGAACCTGGAGGTTCCGGGACACAAACTCATCACCTTCATCCTGCTGGGCCTGCCTGAAATGGAGAATTACCTGGCTTTGGATCCGCCCCTCCTGCAAAGGGTAGGTATGAAAATTTCCATCCATTCATTGGATTCCGCGACGACCGTCCAATACATCCGGCACCGTTTGGGAGTGGCCGGTTGTTCCAAGGACCTGTTCACGGCCAACGCTTACAAGAAGATCTTTGATTATACGAAGGGGATTCCCCGCCTGATCAACACCATTTGCGATAACGCCATGCTGGAAGGCTACCTTTTGAAACGGGAAAAGATAGACGCCGACATCATCGAGCAGGTCGTCATGGACCTGGGCTTGAATAAAGTCTGAATAGAACCATCCCTCCGCATAAAAAATACCGGGTTCAAAAGATGAAAATCCCATTTTCACGTTGGAGCCGCCATTCCATGAGGCGCGCGGGTATCATCCTAATCCTTTTATTGCTTTCAACAGTTCCGGTTGTGCTGAGCGCGGATAAACTCCCGGGGAATGCGGCCCCCAACGAAAAACTCACTTTTCTTTACCACTCAAAAAATAATTTTTTCGAGATGAAATATCCGGTGGATTTATTGGCGGTTGATCCCGGCACCGAAACCTTTTATTCCTATGACTTGAAGTCCTCCATTTCGATTGCCGATCATTTCATCGGGAACCGGGAGAAGTGGGAGGGGGATTATAAGAAGCTATTAAGGCATCTCGCCGAGTCAGGGGTTCAAATCAAACATAAGGAGTTTCGGGATAAATATTTCGTGGTGATGGGCGAGCAGGACGGGAATGTCGTTTATTTCAAAAGGATTATGCTCGTTGAGCATAGGGACTTGGGGTTCAAAATGGTGTTTCCCAAGATACGACGGAAAGAATGGGAGCCTATCCTGGCCCTTTGCTCGAATTCCTTTAAATCCTCCGTGAAAGCGCGGGGGAAGAACGGCGCGAATGGGGCGAAAGTGGAGCCGATAGATTACAGGCTGTTTGGCCCGCCTAAGATGTCCGGAAAAACCGCCAGGACCCAGCCGGATGCCCCTAAACATTTCAGGATTAAGGCCGGCAATGGAATGATGCGCTTAAGTTGGGAAAAGCTTCAAGGGGCGGATGGCTACGTGATCGAGCTGAATGGGGAGCGGAATTACGAGAAAAAATCCATGACCTGGTTCACGGGAAAAGAAGAGCTGGCCGTCGCAGGCTTGGAAAACTCCCGTACCTACACCGTCTCCATCTTCGCAAACGCCATGGGCCGGAACAGTAAAAAGATTTACGGGTCGGTGTTTCTTCCCGCCAGACCCGCCAAAGACCGTTAAATTTCGCCATTCTCCCCATAAGAATCCGGGCCTTAAACGGAATCCTAGACATTGTTGGGTATAGTCCCTTTTATTGAAAAGTACAACAAATTAATATATATACAACTAATAAAAAATGTTATACTAAATTAATAAAGTTGCACAAATGGAGCCGCCCCTTGAAAACGATGGAAACAGGCTGGAAGCGAACCCTCATGACGCCCAAGGGCCAGGTGGTGATACCCGCGAAAATCCGCAGGCGTTTAGGGTTGAAAGGCGGTACGCAGGTGAGCATCTATGAGAGGGATGGGGAGATCCGGGTGGTTCCGGTCACTCCCGAGGCCATCGAAAAGAATTTCGGGATTCTCAAGGGAGGGAAGGGGATCGCCTTGAAGGCCCTCCTGGAGGAAAGAAAAAGGGACCGTGAGCGGGAGGATTCCAAATCTTGAAACGCTACGTCCTGGACAGTTACGCGCTGATTGCCTATTTCAACGGCGAGGAAGCGGGAAGGCCCGTGATCGAGATCCTGAAGAAGGCGCTGGAAGGCGATGTGGAGGCTTCCATGTGCGTCGTGAATTGGGGCGAGCTTTACTACATCACCAGCAGGGAGCGGGGTCCCGAGCAGGCCGAGAACTGCCTCAAGGTCATAAGCGGGTATCCGGTGGAAGTGGTGGCGGCCGACGAATCCCTGGCATCGGATGCCGCCAAGCTCAAGGCGGACCATAAAATCCCCTATGCCGACGCGTTCGCGGCGGCCTTGGCCAAGCGGAATAAGGCCGAGCTTGTCACTGGGGACCCGGAATTTAAGGTTTTGGAAAAAGAACTGAAAATAAACTGGATTTAGGGGAGGAAAATCATGGAAACGATTTTTAACGACAATTTCAAGTGGGGGAATAAGCCTAAGGCCCTGGCCCATTGCTCTCTCAGGATGTTCGATAACCCGAAGATCAACAAGACGGTGGTGGTTTCCCAATCCGCCAACGCCAAGGCAGGCTCGATCGCGGTCACGGGTTTCGTGGCGCTGGCTAATACCGTGCAGGGAAAATGCGAAATACCGCCGAGCCAGCTGGTTTGGATCGAGCATTTCCCTCAAACGGTCGGGCAGGGAGAGGCGTTTGACCTGGTGACGCTTCAGTGGCTTGGGAATAGTTTCAAATCCCCCCAACGCAGGAGGATCTTGAGGGCTTTTGCCGAGGAACTGGCGGGGGAATCCTTGCAACTCCATGCTCCGGCCGGGAAACCCTGAGATTTTAACGATGTTTTACCGGTTTCAATTGACCTGGAATTCACGCCGGGTGATATAATCTTCCCTTGTTGGAAAAGAATCCATAAGGTCCGAGGAGGTTGTTATGAGCCGTAAAAGTTTAAAAGGGATCCAATTCTTGATGGCGGTTTGCTTGTTGGCGACGCTTCAATGGGGTTGCAGCAAAACTTCTACCACGCCTACTCCCGCCGCCAGCGGCGTGCCCTTTACCACTCTTTTTAGTTCTTTTGGCTCCTATGTTGGGGCTTACTCCATGGGCAATTCAGCCGGAACCAACGGCGTGAACTCCGCCCTGAACGCCGCTTTTTCACCGATGTTCGCTTCCGTCGGGCCATTCGCCGCCGCGGGCACTGGTACCTGGGCGGTTGGCATGATCATGGGAATGAACGTGGATGAAAGCAATATCAACAGCAGTTTCACACCCATATCCGAAGGGTTCGCCTTCGCGGACGTATCGGTGGCCAATACAGCTGTTAATAACGCCATTGTCAGCCTGACGCCTAGCGGAGGCTCGACCATATCGCTGAGTTATGCGGAATCCGTGACTTATAATGGATATTATTTTTCAGTGTACACAGGATCCTTAAGCTCCTACTCCCCGACCACCCCTTACACTTTGTCGGTATCCGGTATTGGGGACACGGCTACAAGCACCCTGACTCCGGCGGGCGGCAACGCCTTTTCCTATCCCAGCGGCCCCGATGTCACGGATACCATCACGAACCTGGGCATGTATGACGCGTCTTTCGTGGTAGGTTTTCAGACCACGCCCTCCTACGCCGTTACACTTTCCTACTATAACGCCGGAAGCTCCAGCGGGTATTCGAGCCCTTACACCTTCAACCCGTCGGACTACAGCCCCCTGAGCTCGCCCGCGACCTATTATTCAGGAATCGAGGAGATCAATTGGACGACCACAGTAAGCAGTGCCACCACCATCAAGGGCGGCTTGATCGGCGTGGGCTGCGGCTTCGCCTTAACGCATAAATAAACTACCTGTAGTCTTAAAAACCCTTCCCTCCTTGAGGGGGAAGGGTTTTTTTATTTGAGGAATCGGGTCATGGGGGAATATCCTTAATTTGTCTTGGCGCGTATCATGATTTTTGATTGCTCCCTTGTTCTTTGGTGCCTAGTAAGTGAAAATATCGGTCAGCTTGTTCCAAATGAATAAATTTCATTAACCCGCTTAGGAGATGCAATGCAAGAAGGAAAAATCATAGTTGAGCATCGAACCCATCCCCGGATCCAGGAGCAAATCCATATCGATTACTGTCTCTTTGAGGAACCCATGCCGGTCCAGGCCCAAAACAACAAGAACTCACTGGGTTTAAACATGAGCTTCGGGGGTATCTACCTCAAGGGGGTTCAAGACTTGAAAGCGGGCAATATCATCCGCTTAAACTTGACCCTGCCGTCCCAGAAGGAAACCATACCGGCTTTCGCGGAGGTGGTCAGGATCAGCGGCCAAGGGGCGGGAATCCGCTTCCTGGTCATGGCTGAGGACGACGAGAAAACCCTAAATGCCCATCTATCGAAAAAGCTGGCCGATAATAGCGGTTAATAGCTTTTTAAACGCCTCAAACCGATCACTTTTCTTCGCTTGTTTATCCGAGAAAAAATCCTATGCCTATGTACAAAGCACCTGCGGTCTATTGATTTTTTTATCTTCCCCCTCTGAAAGAGGGGGATAGAGGGGAAGTTAGCCTCTTGGTGTTACACAACAAAAGCTAATACCCCCCATCCCCCCTTTTTCACCCCCTTAATCAGACTGATTAATGTCTTCACGGTTGGATCCCAATGCGAGGATTCGGGCATTGGTCCCGAATAACGATTTCTTGCTCGACCCTGAAGATTGCGTGATATTTTTAAAAAAGGAATATAATGAAAGGGGTAATAAGCGGTTGAGGGGAGTAACCAGCTTTTACCCAAGATTATCTTTTTGTGTCTTGGTAAAAAGGAGACGCAGTCATGGCAAAAGAAACGAAGCAAACTCAATCTAAACCATCCCTTGAGACGCTCCAAGAGGAAATTCGAAAAACCGCGGGAGAGGTTTTCTTGAAAAGAACCTCCGCCAATAAGCCCGGAGACGAACTGTCGGACTGGCTTCAGGCGGAAAAAGAAGTGAAGAAAAAGTACAAGCTGTAATCTGGGCGGTGGGTCTTAGGGGAAACCGTTAGGGAATTTTATAAAAAGGGAATCGCTTATGCCTGAAGCTTATCTGCAAAAGGATAGGCGGGTGAACCCCCGGGTTGACGCTATCATACCTATTGTTTTTAGGGTGCTCGACGATCCCAAGGAAATCAGGAGCATTCGGGACAGGGGTAAAAAGGAAGTCCATCACCCCACCTTGAACGTCAGCCTGGGCGGCATGTACATAGTGGCGGATCAAACGCTTGAACAAGGGAACATCCTGAGTTTTGACATACCGATTCCCGGCGTGGTAAAAAAATTGAACGCGATGGCCGAGGTGGTTTGGTCGAACGAAATGGGAGGCGGAATCCGCTTCCTGGCCATGAAAAATAATGACTTGAAAACCTTCAAGGCTTATATCGACAAAGCGTCCCTCAGCGATTAAAACCCCATTCCTTTGGCGCGGACCAAGGCCCTCCGGAAGCGCTGGAAATCAAAACTTCCGTCCGAAATAATTCTATCGGCCGGGGAATAAGACTCGAAAATATCCGTGTTTTGACCAGATTAACCCTATCAATGAGATAAATCATTAAATGAAATAGGATAAATGGATTAAATATTTTCGGGCTATTTGATAAAGGATTGCCGGGAAAATTTAATTTGAAAGGTGACTATGCCGGAAGCATTCCTTCAAAATGAAAATCAAAGCGATAAAAGGGTTGACCCGAGGTTTTCGGTCAGGATTCCGATCGTTTACAGGGTTCTCGACGATCCGGAGGAAATCGTGAGCCTTCTGGAGCGCAATAAAATGGAGAAACAAGCGCACACCTTGAATATCAGCCTGGGAGGCCTGTTCATCGCGTCGGCCGAGGCGCTCAAGAACAAAAGCATCTTGAGCCTCACTATTTCGATCCCCGATCTGGCGGAAAAATTGAAAGCCATGACCGAGGTGGTTTGGACGAATGAAAGGGGAGGCGGAATCCGTTTTCTCGCCATGAAAGAGGAAGATATGAATCTGTTTAAAACCTATCTTTCAAGATTCACTCCCGCCAAATAATCCCCTGAACTTACCGCCCTTATGGGCAAAAGAAATTCCTGATCAATTCCTTCGCCGATCCGCTGATGAAATAAGGCTTGGCCCAGGAATCGTCCGAAGCGAGGTGGGCTGGATCGTAAGTTGGTTTTTTCCCGCCCTTCGCCGCCTGATTGGCGTAGTCCCTGAAGAAATAATGGTCGAAAAGCCTCATGAATTCCCCCAAGTAAATATCCGCCACGTCCTTGTTGCCCTGGATGAGGACCATGTTCTCGTCGTTTTTCAGGGTGGAAGCGTCGCTGAAATTCGCCGACCCGCTGATGACGGTGGGATTATCCCCCAGGGGGTCCAGCAACAGGTACTTGGTGTGCAGGTAGGGCACGTGCGCGTTCAAGCCGGTCAAGTGCTCGCTCAACCAGCGCTGGAAATCGTCCGTGGCGTCCAGGACCGCCCCCACGGCGATCTCGTTGTTCTTGACCCTGCTGAACTCCGAATAGGTCTTTCCCGGCTGGTCCAGGAGGATATAGCGCAGGTAATCCCTCTGCTTGGCCAATACTTTTGCCAGGAGTTCATTGACCCCGAAGGCGGCCGTAAAGCAGGCGTTCTTCTGCTTGTCCATCTGGGCGGCGTACCATTCCAGGATTCCCAGGTCCGGCCTGGGGCTGAAAGCCGCTTCCAGGGCCCCGCCGGCCAGGGTTCCCTGGGGGGTGGGCGTCGCGGACAGGTTCTCCGGGGCCAGGTCCTTCACGAGGGGGTCCTGGGAAAGCCTGTCCCAGTAATCCAGGTAGGCCTGGGCGGTATTTTCGTCGCGGACGATATGCCCCACGTTGGAATGGCCGAAGATGCCCCCGGCGGTGAAGTTCGTGGAGCCGGTCCAGACCTCGGTGGGTTTCCCGTCCACGAGGAGCACGATGAATTTATTGTGGGCGATATAGGAGGGGTTCGCGGTGCGGGGGATCACCAGTTCCTGGATCTTGGCGGCCTTGATGGCTGCTTGGCTCGCGGCGACGGGCTTGCCCTTTCCCTTGCGCGCGTCATAGACGATCTTCACGTCCGCGCCGGTCTTGGCCGCCGCGCCGAAGGCCTGGAGGACGGGGAGGTAGTTGAACTCGTACACGGCGGCCCGCAGGGAGAATTTTTTCCCCTTGGCCCGGCCGATGTAGGCCAGCATGGCCTCTACCAATCCGCGGGAAAGCCAGGCCAGGGCGTCAGGGTCCGGGCTTTTCGTCAGGTCCGCGTTCGGGAATTTCCGGGCGAAGGCCTGGCTTCCCGCCACGCCCCGGTTGAAATAAACCGCGTGCCGTCCCTGGTCCTCGTTCTGGGTGGAAACATCCAATAGGACTGAAGGCCCCGGTTTCAGGTTCTTGGGAATGCCGTACACCGGGACCACCTCGTAACTGTATTGGTGGTTCGGCTTGGCGGTATAGTCGCCCCAGTGAAAACCCTGGATCGGGTTTTCCTGGGTGGAAACGAGCGATCCCGGCGCGGGGTTGGGGTCCGTTTCCTTGAAAGTCTTGAAGCTTTTCAGCCAGTATTTCTCGTTTTCAGTGTGGTCCGTCCGGCAGATGGAGAAACCCAGGAGGCCTTTGGAGGACTCCGCGCTCATATTCATCCCCAGCAGTACCACGTATGTTCCCGAAATCGCCTGGACGTTCAATGGGCCGTTGCTTTTAGAAATTCTCATGGATCGATACCCCCTTTTGGTTTTTGTAACCGCGTGCGAGGCGTGTGAATTCGGACCCGCCGGATTAAAAGGGCGGGCTTTGGCCCTCAACCGCACGGCGATTAGGGTAGCCCCGAAGCGCCCTGGGGAAAAGTTAAATTTGTTTTCTTGGGGTCGGTGCCTATTTATGTGCGGTTAATTTTTGGGGATTACGGAAAAAACGGGGGATAAAGGACAAGAAGAGTGCGAAAAAATAAATTTCATTAATTTAAAACTTTAAATTCAAAATTTAGAATTTAATCCGGCTGGTTCATGGCCATGCGGGCGACGTAGGCTTTGCGGAGCTTATCGGCGATGGCGGGGTTTTTCATGAGAATCTTGTCGAAATTGACCTTTTCCAGGATGAAAAGTTCCGTAACCCCTTCCGCGGCAACCGTGGCGTTGCGGGGCTCGTTGGAAATCAGGGACATTTCCCCGAAATAATCATCGGCCCGAAGCTCGGCCACCTTCTCCCGGCTGGGGCCTTTATCCACCCAAACGGATACTTTGCCCGTGGCGATGAGGTAGAAGGCGTCGCCCGGGTCGCCCTGGCGGATGATTTCGTAGCCTTTAAAGACCCTTATCGCCCGAAGAGCACCCACCAGTTGGCCAAACTCGTTCGTGTTCAGGTATTGCAGGAAATAGGCTTTCTGGAGGACCCGGCGGAGATGGCTGAAAATGGATTGTGTGGATAACAAGATCAAGCCTTTGAAATATTTTTTAGCTATGCGCCCATTTTGATGGATTATTGGCTTTCACGCAAAGATATTTTGAGCCATGTTTGTCCCAAAACTGCTAAGTGGCGCAATGGTCTCCTCACGATCGTGAAAGAGGGTTTTGTTAATGTAATTACATTGGCGGGCTTTAACTGATGCATAGGTTAAAATATAAACCATGAAAGACTTTCCATATTGGCGGGATGAGATCCAGAACGCGAAAACACCCTTGCTTCTTAAATTGGCCGGGGAAGAGCTCGCTAAATTCCAAAGGCAAATCGACATGCTGAATCCGGTTCCGGGAATTGATGGGGAACAGGCGGGGATTCTCCGGAAAATGTACGCGGTGAGAATGCAAAAACTGAAGGCTGAATACAAGGACGTTCCAGGGGCCAACCGGCCTGAATTTCATAAATAATCCAAATCTAAAAAATCGCACAAATCCCGGATCTTTAAATAACTGCGTATTTAATGTTTCTTGGTTTTCATTGTTATCAAAGTTTATTCCGAACCGCCAGCCCGGAGGAGTTCTCTGAACCGCGGTGCGAGTGGGTGGCCCCTTGGTCCCCTTGACATATTACGAGAGGCGTAATACCCTTACTCATGATTCGATCGTTCCGGGATAAAGACGCCGAGTCGCTATTCCATGATAACGTGGTCGCGTGTTTCGCGAATATTGAGCGTGTCGCCAGGCGTAAGCTTCTTTACTTGAACGCGGCGAAGAAACTTGAGGATTTGCGGGTCCCACCCGGGAACCAGTTGGAGGCCTTAAAGGGGGACCGGGAAGGCCAGCACAGTATCCGCGTCAATAAACAATGGCGGATTTGTTTTCGATGGCGCGATGGGGAAGCGATCGACGTGGAAATTATTGATTATCATTGAGGTGAGCGATGACGGCGAAAACCAAGAAATTAGTCCCCATCCATCCGGGGGAGGTGCTTTTGGAGGAATTCATGAAGCCGATGGGTATCAGCATTAACCGTTTGGCCAGGGAGATCATGGTTCCCCCAAACCGTATCAGCGGGATCGTCAACAGCGGGCGGTCAATCACGGCGGACACGGCGTTAAGGCTTGGGAAGTATTTTGGCGTGACACCTGAAACCTGGCTCAACCTGCAAACGGATTATGACCTTCGGCTCGCGCAACGCGCCGGATGGACCCGGATCGAAACCCGCATCCACGCGCATTCCGCTTAGATACAACGATATAATGTCTTAAGGGTTCTTCTACAATTTTTCATTGTTTTTCAGTCAACTCCTAATTCATAATTCCACCTGTCGTGAGCCTATTTATCTGCTCTTCACCCACTAGGTGAAGGGCAGATCTTGATAATGCCAACTTAAAGAAAGTTGGTCCAAGGCGAATGACGAGATTCGATGATTTTTATCGCCCTTGGGCGAAAGCCCAAGGGGTGGTTGTCCCAACTGTCAAAAAACAGTTGGGGCTAACTTCTAACCCTTCGACGGGGCTCAGGGCCCTGAGCTCGTCGAAGGGGCCCCTAATTTCATTTATTTGGGTCGTTTTTAGGATTGTCCGTACCCTGGTGTAATCTATTCTTGTAGATCAAACAAAGTCATGAGGTGATTGCGAATGAAAATAGATGAAGAAGACCTGAGAATGATTCGGGAAACCAAACGGACCCTGAAGGGGCAAAAATGCTCCTATTGCTCGTCCGAGAAAGTGGCAGTTATTCTTTGGGGAATGGCCCTATATGAGCGAGGGCATGGAGAAATTGATGAGCGAGGGTAAGCTGGTTTTGGGCGGATGTGGGATGGATGGCGCCGAAGGCAAGGATTTGCTTTGCACTGAATGCGATAAACCTTTTAAATATCACAAACCCAAAAAATAGGTTTTTATGACTGAACCCTTTAACAAATCTGATTTTCACGGCCGCTATCAAGGACCCGATCTCGGGGAAAATTTACACAGGGATGGAGCATTATGACGCCCTGAAAGGGGCCCAGAAAGACGGCAATTTCCGGGTGGGGATGGAAGAATCCGGCTTCTTGCGTGTAACGGACGGTGTCTTTTTTACCCGTAAAGAAACTTTCGAGTTATTCGGCTTTAAATTCAGCCATGAACTTCGTGGGGAATAAGAAGTAAGGGAGAATTCAAATTATGATAGATCAAAATAATGCGCTTGAGATCGCGAAAAACAAGGTGGCGGGTACGATGGGCGATTTCAAAATCGTCCATGGGATTCCGAAGGACCTAAACCTTTATGGAGCGTCGGACTTATCCGGCGATGATGTTTGGTGCGTTTTTTGCCCCTCTGGCACGCCTCATCTGGGCGGGGGAAGAGTGATTGTGATAGATCAAACCACCGGAAACATCTTGGCGGACCAAATGGTAGGGGAATAAATCGAAAATATAATTGTTAGGGGGCTTTTATGGCCATGCCTGATACGGAAATCATTGATTCTCTTAAAAACCCTTGCGGCGGCATGGCCGGAACGGTCAATTGTGCAATGACCCCTTGCACAATTGCCTTCGCGTAAGAAAATACCCCTGCTTGTATTCGAAAAACCGGATTACCCACCATCGAGGAATTGGAAAAATAATTGGGGGATGAAATGGGCGAGGATACGAAGAAGGGAAAAGGCAAAAAGAAGAAGGGGTAATGAGAATCAGTACGCTACATAAAATATCCAAGAGAAAAATGAACCCAAATAACGATCTGCTTAAGTCGAAGGCCAAGGACTAAAAGTTTTGGGAAGAATGGGACTGGGTATCGGTGCACGGTGCAAAGGAAGGGCTTGGTGGGGGATCAGGGTATCGTGAAAAGGTTTTCTGAATATAAAATGAAGACTTGACCCCGTTGTCTTTTCATAAAAACGATCCCTGAAAATAATGGTATCAAGAATCTATTTCGTGATACTATTAATAGGCCGCCCCGCCCTAAGTGTTTTTATAAAGGAAATGACATGAAATCTTTCGAACATGGCTATTTGTTGGATACTCCCTTGGGCCATTCACTGGGCAAGTCTCTTAGGGTGTTGGGCGAGTATCGGGGCCGGCAAGATATGCACACTGACCAGTCCCCGGAAATTCTTGAAACCCTGCGCCAAGTGGCGATGATCCAAAGCGCTGAATCCTCCAATCGTATCGAGGGTATCATTGTCTCTCCCAACCGTCTGGCCCCCTTGGTGACTGGAAAGACCAAACCACAGGACCGTTCCGAGCAGGAAGTATCCGGTTACAGGGATGTTCTGGCTGATATCCACACCAACCACTCTCGCATGAAATTGACAACCGGTCTGATCCTGGACTGGCATCGTCGCATGTATCGATACACTCCCGAAAATGGCGGCCATTGGAAGAGCAAGGATAACGCCATCCTGGAAATAAAGCCTGGCGGGCAAGCGGCTGTCCGGTTCAAACCGGTTTCCGCTTTGGCGGCGCCCGAGTTCATGGAAAAATTGCTGGAATATTATCAAAAGTCTTTGGATGAGGAAAAAGTGGACGCCCTTCTTCTGGTGGCCTCCTTCATCCTGGACTTTGAATGCATTCATCCCTTCATGGACGGCAATGGCAGGTTGGGCCGCCTCTTGACGCTTTTACTTCTTTATCAGCAGGGTTTTGAGGTGGGTCGTTATATCAGCTTGGAACGGGTGGTGGAGCAAAGCAAAGAGTCATACTATGAAACTCTTCTGAAGAGTTCCAAGGATTGGCATGCGGCCCGCCATGACACGAGGCCATGGTGGGAATATTTCCTGGGCATGTTGACAGCCGCTTACGATGATTTCGAGGCTCGGATGGGGTCCATCACCAGCGCGAAGGGCGCCAAACGTGAAATGGTCCAGAACGCTGTCACGCGCCTGTCCCAACAGTTCAAATTCGGCGATTTGCAAAAGGCTTGTCCCGGGGTCAGTTATCCGACTTTAAAAAGGGCTTTGTCGGATTTGAAGGGCAAAGGTCTCATCAGGTGCCTGGGTAAGGGCCGGGATGCCCTATGGGAGAGAATCGAGTCCACGCGCCATTAATGGTATCACAAAAGAATGACGTGATCCTATTGCGCTCACTGCCCGAAATATACGGTAGAATTGTTGAAATGTTGAAGGGGGTTAGATGAAAGCATTTAAAAAAACCGCATCGAAGAAACAACGAGTTTCTAATCGACCGACTCCCGAAGGACGGAGGGCCGAGAAAGCCCTTCAGTTGGCTGTGGATGGCGTCATCGAGGAACATAGGCGTTTAGGTCTTCCCATTGCCGTCATGCGCAACGGCAAAGCTGTATATGTAAATGTGGCTGAGATAGTCCCGGCCGTGAACGAGCCCAAAGCGCGCTATCGGGCAAAACGATAATTTCAGAGTTTTTTAGGGGTTTTAAAATAATCCGGTTGTTTGATGCGGTTGCAAATTGCGACCGGTTTGATATCGCAATTTGCGATATCAAGATTAAGGCTTGGAGGTGTATATGACGGAAGAACAAGGTGAATATAAGGTTCCGGCTGTTGTCGAGGGATTGATTCTCATTATTTTGGATGCCGATTTAGCGCGTATTTATGGAGTCCAGACGGAAACGCTTGAACGAACAGGTTAGACGTAATAAAGACCGTTTCCCTGATGATTTCATGTTTCGCCTTTCTGGGCCTGAGGTGGAGGATTTGAACCGGTCGCAATTTGCGACCGGTTCCCAGAAGCATCGTGACCCCCGTTTTCCGCCATATGTCTTTACCGAGCACGGGGCAATGATGGTGGCAAACGTCCTCAATAGCAAACAAGCTGTGAGAATGAGTGTTTTCGTCGTACGAGCGTTTATACGCCTTAGGGAAGCTTTGGCGGTTCATAAGGATTTAGCTCGAAAATTGGAAGCCTTGGAGAAAAAAGTTGGTTCCCAAGACGCGAAAATCCAGGCTGTTTTCGATGCTTTAAGGGATCTGATGAAAGTGCCGGAGAAACCCAAACGGCGGATCGGGTATCTCGAGGAAAAAAAGTCGCTTTATCGGGTTCGTTAATCAGTGGTTAATGACCAATTCCTAACTTCACCTGTCGTGAGCCTACAAGGCGAATGACGAGATTTGGTTGTACCAACTGTTAAAAAACAGTTGGGGCTAACTCCTCACTCCTAACTATTTTCTCTAGAATACTTCCATGAATACAATGAGCACCCTCCAACAGCTCAAAGTAAAAGTCCCAATGTTCAAAGAAGGTGTTGTGTGAAAACAAAACCGGTTGTTTACGTGATCGCCGGGCCGAACGGCTCGGGTAAAACTACTTTCGCGACCCAGTACCTGCCCAAGATCGCCGACTGCCGCAATTTCATCAACGCCGACTTGATCGCGAAGGGATTGTCACCGTTCAATGTTGACGCCGCGGCCATTCAAGCCGGCAGGCTTTTCATGGGAAGCATCCGGGAACAAGTCCGGCGTGGGACCGGGTTTGGCTTTGAAACAACGCTTTTCGGTATGGGATATATTCGTCTGTTTAAGGAACTGCGCCACAAGGGGTATGAGATCAGGCTTTATTTCCTTTGGATACCTGGGATTCCTTTGGCTCTCAAGCGGATTGCCGACAGGGTGCGTTTAGGAGGGCATAATATTCCGGCGGAAGTTGCGCGCCGTCGTTATGACAAAGGATTGCGAAATCTCTTTGATATTTATATGTACTTGGTTGATTATTGCGCGATATTCGACAATTCCTCATCCACGCCCCGGCTGGTATTTGAGCGGTCCCCGGGGAAAGATAGCATTATACTGCCCGAAATTTACGGTAGAATTGTTGAAATGTTGAAGAGGGTTAGATGAAAGCTTTTAAAAAAACCGCATTGAAGAAACAACGCGTTTCTAATCGACCGACTCCGGAGGGGCTGAGGGCCGAGAAAGCCCTTCAGTTGGCTGTGGATGGCGTCATCGAGGAACATAGGCGTTTAGGTCTTCCCATTGCCGTCATGCGCAACGGCAAAGCTGTATATGTAAATGTGGATGAGAAAGTCCCGGTCGTCCGCGAAAAAACCCCTGTGCCGAGGCTACAAGCCGAGGCGCAAGCTTTGGGTGTGCCAATTTCAAAAAAAGAAATTGGTAAAGCGCATTATCGATCTAAAAAGTAATGTTTAGCATGGTTGGGTAAAACGTTAGATGGGTTTAGGATGGGTCCGGTGGTTGGGTTTAAAGTGTAATATGTACCCTACTACACGCTGCGGAGCGTGGAGTCTGACCCCTTGTTCACAAGACTCGACCCCATGTCTTTCGACGTGGTGAGCTTTTGGATGCCCGACGCGAGATGCAGCGAGATGTGGCTCGTAAAGTGTTGAATGATGGCCTGACCCCTTTGTTTCTATTTTTTATAAAGTGTTGAATGATGGCCTGACCCCTTTGTTTCTTTCACGAGACGTTGGAAAATTTTCAACTTGTCAAAAGAACCCGAGGCGGAAAACCTCTCAAGCTGGTAACGCCAGAACCGGAAGATATTTTGTGAACACTACAGAAATCACGGACGACCAAAAAAGCCGGTTGGATAAGGTGTTGGACGAGAATTCTAATTCCAAATAAACCCCTCTGCGGGCTTACCCCGCAAATATCCTTATACCTTTGGCTTTTTTGTAAATATGACCTTTTAAGCCTCGTTTTACCGAAATTGCCTAATTCGTGACCCGCTTTAACCCGCACAAATATAATTAACATTTCACGCGAAAATTGTTCTACGAACGCCAATTCCCAATAATCAAGGAATTGCGTTTAATGGAAAAAAAGTGCGGTAAAGTTTAACAAGTAAGGAGTTTAAAACACTTAAATTACCAAAGTTTTTATTTATTTGTTAAAATATATCACTGCTGTCCTAGATAAACCTATTTGTCTTTGAACCTCCCAGGAAAACAAGCGATTTAGGACAGGCTCGTGAATTTTCTGGGATAAGCCCCCCCTCTTTCGTCCTGATGCTGTCCAAATTAAGAATGTATTAATTCCATCTGCTTTTCCAAAGGTTCCAGTCTCGCCACTAGGAACGGTGCATCCAACCAGGCCCACAAATCACGATAGGTCAACAGGTTCATCCGTAGCATGGCAGCCAAGTGGGATAAACTCCAGGCGATCCGGCTCTTCAATTGAAGGAACTTCAACAGTAGCATGGCAATCAATGCTGTCCAAATCTGCGTCTGAACGGCATTCTCAGTGGTACCCACAAAAGTTTTTACCCGGAGGTTCTGCTTGAGAGCCTTGAAAAACAACTCGATCTGCCAACGTTCCTTGTAAATGGCACCCACCGTCGAGGCGGCAAAACCCATGTGGTTGGTCAGGAACACCAACTCCCGCTTCTGGTCTTCGTCCCATACCACCACCCGTCGCATCTCTTTAGGGTAGGCTTCATGTGACCGAAACGTCGTCAACCGTATCACCTGGTCCTTCAGGACGTTGCCCGTTTTCGGAACCGTCAGGCTTTTCACCACCTCGTAGGCCATGTTGATCTTGGCCCGGGTCACCCACCACACGCCTTGGAATGTCCATCGGGCCAGAAGAAAGAAATCCACATACCCCCGATCCATCACCACGATTGAATCCACTGGAAAATCGAGCTTTTGGGCCACCTTCACGTCATGCGTGCCTCCCTCCGTTACGAGTCCCCAGCAGGGCAAGTACCCCTGATGGTCCAGCAGAAGATGGAGTTTGATGGCCCCTTTGGTTCTACGGAATTTCGCCCAGTCGAACACTGACAAACAAAGGTCGATGGTGCTGGAATCCAGGCTATAAAGAGGATTTTTAAACCTGAATTTTCTTTTTGAGGTGGCCGCCAACAACTGGCACTTCGATAATAAATGGTAAAAAAGCTTTTGTTGAACCCGCCAAGAACGCTTGGCGTTGGCATAGGCCAAGGTGGATTTAGTGGGAGCTTTGCAAAGACCCAAGTGGGTCAATTTCCCAAGGGCCGTACTGAGGCCGCCACAGATTTCCCTCAAGGAATGGGCTGCTCCCATCTGGCAGAAAAGCATGGAAACAAACTGATCCCAGCAACTGAATCCCTTGGAGTGCTTTTCGGCTTCAATCTCTCGCACGATTCGCTCAAAAGCGGTTCGGTCTACGAGTTTCAACACTTGGGCAAATAGACTGGTTGGTGGTACCATAAAAAAGCGCCTCCGTATGTTTGAAGTAGCGACGGCTGGTAACCGTTGCTTTGGGCTGTCATCAAATCCAATTCTACTTCAATCGGAGGCGTCTTTTTTTAGGCCTTTATTTAGGACAAGAGTGAAAATATATATGCAATAAAACAACTTTAAGCCGTCTATAGGGTAGAAGATGTGATCAGTATAATTTAGCCCAATGACCGGCTGCCAAGGCTCCGGGCTTGACCAGGAGCCTAGACGTGTACTGGGGCGGGGTTCCATGCCCGCCCAAGTGGCGATCCGAAGGGTTGCCCCTGACGCATTTTCGGATTGTCGTCCAGGTCCGGAGACAAATATGAAACGAAAGCCGCTACTTCAGGAAACAGCCGTTTTGGTGATATTAATTTTTGCCCTCATGACCGGGTGCTCCAAAAATTTTAGTACACCTTCTATGCCAATACCGCTCGCGACCAATACCCCGGCTTTCACACCGACGAATACCCCCACAGCAACAGGATTTATTCCCACAAATACATTCACCGGTACGGCGACTGGTACACCCACCTTGACGGCGACCTTAACGCCCATAGATCCTACTATAACTTTTTCCTTCACATCCACCACAACCGAAACGCCCACAGATACACCAACGAATACGCCGACTCCAACGACAACCTCAACATTCATGATTCCAACGGCTACTTTTACCTTCACATCCACCCCAACCGATACACCAACTTGGACGCCAACGATGACTTCGACAGAGACATCCACGAATACGCCGACTCCAACGATAACTTCAACATCCATGAATCCTACCACCACTTTTACTTTTTCATACACCCCAACCGATACACAAACTTGGACGCCCACAATGACGCCAACAAATACGCCGATAAATACGCCAACTCCGACGACGACCTCAACAACTATGATTCCTACGACTACTTTTACTTTCACGTCCACCCCAACCGAAACACCAACTTGGACATACACGATGACGCCGACAGATACACCGACTTCGACCACTACCTCGATTGGAACGTCGACGCTCACGCCAACTGCCACTATTACGTCTACTCTTTGCCCTGCCAATGGTGCCGTAGTGACGACCTTGGCAGGATCTGGTTATGCTGGAGCTATCAATGGAACAGGGACTGCCGCTTGGTTCAATAATCCTACTGGAATAGCGGTCGATTCCTCCGGTAACGTTTACGTTGCTGATTTCAACAACAATATTATACGGAAAATTACTTCCGGCGGTGTGGTAACGACCCTGGCGGGGTCGGCAGGAGTAACTGGGTATGCTGACGGAACAGGACCAGCCGCATCGTTCAATCAGCCCTGGGGAGTCGCGGTCGATTCCTCTGGAAACGTTTACGTAACGGATAGTGGCAACCAACTGATCCGAGAAATCTCTCCTGGGGGTATGGTGACGACCTTTGCCCAAGTTTACAATTTACCCTTTGGAATCGCGGTCGATTCCTCCGGAAATGTTTACGTCTCGGAAAGCAATGGTGACGCGATCAATAAAATTACCCCTGGGGGAGTGGTTTCAACCCTAGCGGGCCAAATCGGGGTTGCTGGGTCCGCCAACGGAACGGGTACAGCCGCATCGTTCAGTAGTCCCGCTGGAGTCGCGGTTGATTCCTCAGGGAATGTTTACGTTGCGGATAGTGGCAACAATCTGATCCGGAAAATCAGCCCAGGTGGAGTGGTGACGACCCTGGCGGGGTCTGGGGCTTGGGGGTCCGCCAATGGAACGGGGACCGCTGCATCGTTTGGTGGTCCTGGTGGAGTTGTGGTCGATTCTTGTGGAAATGTTTACGTTGCAGATACCGGCAACCAACTGATCCGGAAAATTTCTCCTGGTGGTGTGGTGACGACCTTGGCTGGGTCGGCTGGTGTTCCTGGATCTACAAACGGAACGGGGACCACCGCATCTTTCTATGAACCCATAGGAATCGCAGTTGATTCTTCCGAAACTATTTATGTCGCAGATACTTACAACAATCTGATCCGGGAAATTCAATAAGTTTTAGTTGTCCCAGATGGCCGGCACATGGAAATATTCCATAAAAATATCAAACTGATATAGCTAACGAATTATTTAGCCCAATGACCGGCTCCAAAAGCTCCGGGCTTGCCCAGGAGCCTAGCCGTGTACTTGGGCGGGGTTCCATGCCCGCCCAAGTGGTGACCCGAAGGGTTGCCCTTGACGCATTTTCGGATCGCCGTCAAGGTCCGGAGGCAAATATGAATCGAAAGCCGGTTCTTCAGGAAACAGCACTTTTGGTGGTGAAACGTTTCCTGTGGTCGCTGTTATTCCCGCTTATGTTTCCCCTCCCTTCCCTTGCCCTGGGACCCATGAGCAGCTTCCAAGATCTGGTAGCGGGCGATTTACATGCGGGATTGATTAACGGAACTTTTTATACATCGCGTTTTAATAGTCCTTGCGGAATGACTATCAATCCGGAAGGAACCAGGCTTTACATTGCCGATAGGGGAAACCATTGCATCCGAATGGTGGACTTGGAGCATTCCAACCAGGTTACCACCCTTGCTGGGACCGGTGCGGTCGGAAATAAGGACGGATCCCTTACCGACGCCACTTTCAGCCAACCCAATGAAATGGCATATCTCCCGGATGAACAAATCGCCGTTAGTGATGAAGGCGATTTTTGTATTCGTTTAATCAACCTGAAGTCGAAAAACGTGACCACCATAGTCGGGAATGGACAGAACGGCGTTAGCGATGGGGAAGGAAGAAAGGCCCAGGCGGGAGACATTTATAACATGGTTTATTTGGCTTCCCAAGGGAAACTTTATTTTACCCAGCCGGACTACGGTGCTTTGCGGGCTTTGGATATAAAGACGCTCCAAGTCACAACGGTGATTAGAGGGAAGTCTGAAATTCCTCGACCGACGGCACTTTGCGGGTACGACAATAAACTTTATATGGTGGACCAAAGTGGTCAACAGGTTTTTGAAGGGCTTCCCATCAGTATCGCCGGACAGGGAACCACATTCACCTGGAGTCCTTTCGCCCAAGGCGAAAAGATTGAAAGTCTGGCCTGGTCCGGGAAGATTCTTTACGCGATTCAAAGAGTGACGACTGCTCCGCTGGCCCGCCTGACTCCCGCCTATCAACCCGTCACTTTCATTTCGATATGGGGTAAAACAATACAGGAACCTTCTTTATGCGCATTTTTTAGCGAAGTAAATGGAGACACCTATAAAATGGCCTTGGTTCCAGACCCTCAATCGGATCGAAAACTCTACCTATCCCATTCCGTTTTGAATATCGTGACATCCTATAGGGATTTATCCATGGTCGACTTTCAAAAAACGAATACGGTAAGCAGCGGAGGTCTTTATGACTACGAATACCCTCGGCGAAAGCCGCCCCGAACTTTTCGAATTCTTTTATTTGGGGATTCGCGGACAGCGACTAACATTCACGACGACCCTCATTCCTCGCCGGATGGGGTCTATGGGGACCGTAGCGTCATCATGAGCAAGCGGTTGGAGACGGCTCTCAACATGATGGCTTCACTATTGGATGTGCCGACACGTTTCGAGGTTTTGCATTACTGGAAGGTCTCATATGAAAACTTCAATATTTGGTCTTATTACGCTTTACCCGAATTAGCCCAGACGTATGATGTGGATATGGTTTTGGGTGTTTTTACCCCCAACTTTGATTTGGAATCTTATTTTGACAAGCCCCTGACCGACCAGGGAATTCCCGCCGATAAATTTGACCCCGAATTTATTCTGAAACCTATCCAGGAAAGAATTCGAAACGGCACCCCGAAGAAACTTTTGGACCTCGGCCTTGCCAAAAAGATCTGTACTATTAACCCAGAAAACAAAATTCAATGGGTCTACCAACCTTTTCCAACCGATCCTGAATTCCTGGATTGTGCCGCTCAAATGTTCTCGGAACCCATAGCGCTTTTTAAGAAAAAGCTTAATGAAATGAAGACTAGCCAAGGTAAGCCGATTCGGCTTGTGGAAGCTTTGTTGCCTGCGGCTGGAGTGTCGCAACCGCAAATGGGCACGGCCTTTTTTAGAAACGTGGTCGAGAAAGCTCAAGTCGATTACATCGATTTGAGTCCTGAAATGAATTCTTACCGTATCAGTTTCTACCCTTTTTCGGAAATCAGTGAAAAGGATCATTTCACGACGGAGGGGCATCTCCTTGTTAGTTATTGGTTGGCCTTCGAACTTCTTCACCGGAAAATCATCCCTTTTAAGTCTTCTTATAAAGGTTTTTAATTTTCGATTCTCGATCTACCCCTTTGGGTAAAAATATTCATGAGACGTTTTCCTTGGGGTTTTCATTGGTAATTTGTTGATTTCCGTAACGGTAATAGAAGTTCAATAGGCTCCCCAACCATGTTTTATTCCGGATTTTTCCTTCAATGCTTCCGACTGTCCGCGCCGGTCGAAAAGTGGGGTATTGCCGAAAAGAAACCGTGTTGATGCTTTGCATGTGGCTTATTCGACAGTTTATGAAATGGATGCCTTGGTGAGTTGGAATTTTAGGCATTTGGCCAATGTAAACCGTCGAAAACGGGTAATGGTTTTGAACCTTGAAAAGGGATATACTTTTCCCATCCAGTTGGTAACGCCGTTGGAGGTTTTGGGCGATGAAAAAGATTAAATACACGGAACCGAAAAGCCTTTTGGAAGTAAGGGCTTGGAAACGTAAAGTGCCCAGGGAAATTGACAGACTCGGGTGGGAAGGATTCCACAAGAAATGCCAGGAAAAATCCGGCGATTTAATAGCTAGTAGTGAAAAAGCCCGGCAGGAGAAGTTGGCCAGGAAACGATAAACGGTTGCACCTATAACGGACCGGGAAAAACCAGCAAAA
Source organism: candidate division FCPU426 bacterium (assembly GCA_963796105.1). GTDB lineage: Bacteria > Oederibacteriota > Muellerivitia > Muellerivitales > Muellerivitaceae > CAWCKJ01. Next base: position 528,431 of record CAWCKJ010000003.1, on the reverse strand, counting down.
AAAGATCACCTTAACAATTTAGAAAAACAGGAACCCCGCATAAGCAGAATGAGGCTTTTACGGGGTTTTGCTTTTGTAACAGCCCCCGCACTACACGACCCGGCTCAGGGGCTTGCCCATCGCCAGGATGACCTAAACCGGGAAAAGACCGGATGGGAGGGGGTGGCATGGGCGGTTGGTGGCGACTTTAGTCGCGGTTGAAAGGCTTTCAAACCATTTGAAAGCAAAAAGTGGGTTTGGAGATTGTTTAAGGCGGGTTTTCTCATGCTCTGATGGCGAACCCCCCTATCTACGCATCAAGTAATGATGCTAGAAACGATAGGGGGGTTCGCCCTCTTCGCTGAGAAAACCTTAATAAATTGTAAAACTTGAATTGATGCGTAGATAAAAGAGTAATTGAGAAAGACAAAGAAGAAAGAGAACAGAAGTGGGAGTACGTGAGGGAAGTGGTAGCAGGAGTCAAAGGTGGTGCAGGTAAAGAAGACCGTAGAAAATGGTAGCAGTGGTAGGTGGGTGTCAAAGGTTGGTAACAGCAAGGTGAATGGTAGTGAGTAAGTGTTAGATGAAGGTCGGCGGGGGTAACGGTTTAGGGGTTGGTGGTGTTATTAAAGGGGTGCTAGAAGCTGGAATGAGAGCAGGTAAAAGTCAAAAGGAACTATGACAATTCCAAAGATAGCCCGGCTTCCTTGGAACCCCCCAGGAAGCCGGGCTAAATACGCGATAGAAGGTTGTTTTTATATCTTATTGGATATCCGGGATTTAGAAGATTAAATAGATTTGATAGGAACCCCCTAAGGAAAACTTTAGGCTTTTTAAGGGGGGGAACGCGCTAAGGAGCCTACGGCTCCTTAGCACTGGGCCTTCCCCCTGGGTCGAGCTGGGCCGCCAAAGGAACAACGCGGCCCGATCTCTCCCGCACCCCTTTCCCTTGGTGGCGTCTGCCCCCAAGCCCCTTGCCAAAGGGAAAATACCCTTTGGAATCCCTTGAACCGGTGGCGGGAGAGCGAGGTGGTAGCCGTAAACTCCCTTTCATTTCCCGCCGGGGACCCCGCCAAGCGGAAAACCTCATTACGCCTTTTTAATTAGCACTCCGTGGGAAGGTGAAAGGCTTCATTTCGGTTTATCCGATTGGCACTTCCCCTGCGGCGGCGGCACGCCTGGATGAACGAAAAATGCCATCCCGGCACGCCGCCGATAAATGAAAGGGGACTTTGAGGCCTCATGGCCGTTTCAAAAATGGAAAATTTCGTGGTAACAAAAGTGATACCCACTCGGTTTCCCATTTTTGAAATGCCGTTGGCAGTTCCCCTGACGGGGAACCGGCGCTTCGGGTAGCGGGGATTCCGAAAAAGAACTGGGCCCGACTTCGACGGTGGTGGGTGGTGAAGTGGTTTTTCCTTCCTTGTGGAACTTAGTTGTTAGTCCCTCCTGTAGTTCAGCAGCAAACCCATAAACAAGACAAAGAAGTCCGGTAGTTGAGGTCTTAGGACGAGAGATAGTTTCGGTAGTTCGTCCCGAGGCCCAATGGCAGTTTTCTTACCTAACACGGCCCCCTTGCAAGGCAACTTTTGCGCCAGCCGGAATGTGCGGCTGTCACAAAAGTAAAGGGTGGCCTTACTTTGTTTTCCCCTTCCTTATTTTCAGGACGTTTTTCCGCACGAACTCCCAAAACTCCCGCATTTGCCTTCCCCTCCCCCCTCGGGTTTTTGAGGGGGGAGGTGGAAGGCGGTTTTTTAAAGGCGAATAGCCAACAAAAAAAACAAAGAAAAAAGGGGGTGATGGGCATGGACGAAAAGAACACGCAGGAGAAGGAACCGCAGAAGGCGGAAGGACAGAAGCCGGAGGCCCTAGGCTGGAAGGTTCCGGACGAGGAAATCGAAATCGCCCTGCAAAAGGTCTTACAGGGTTTTGTCTGGTAAGACTTGGGGAATGTTTGCCCAAATTTCGTTTCGGAAAGCCGCAAAAAAATTACATGATGATTAAGAGGCCTCGATATGAAACTCGGTGGAGGGAAACGACAGCCACCGGGCCGGTGTGCCGTCGTGACCCCGTTGGCGGCGCGGATTTGTTGGAAAGAAAGATGGTGTTTCCTATGGATTCAAGATCGGTTTGTGTTTGGAATATCAAGCTTCGAGAACATAAACCGCACATGTTCAAGGATGACAGGACCCTACCTCCGAAACCGGAGAGTCATTGTCGTCATACCTCTTGCGCAATGGCCTCTTTCATTGGATGTGGTAATCTTATATAATCTTATACATTCGAATATGAACTGAATAGGAGATTGAAAAATGGCCGTTGAGGGGAAATTTGAAAAGAGAATCCAGCAGCTTTCAGGCGAGATATGGGCAAAGGTCGCCCAGATCGACGAATTGAAGGGCCAGTGGACGGCGGGTGCCAAGCTCAGCCCCCAAATTCTGGGACGCCTCAAGAGATCGGTGTTGGTTACTTCCACTGGGGCCTCCACCCGCATTGAGGGAGCCCTGCTCTCGGACGAGGATATAGAGAAACTGATGCGGGGTATTTCCATCCAGAAATTCGCCGACAGGGACAAGCAGGAGGTGAAGGGCTACTTCGAGCTCCTTCAAAACGTCTTCGACGCATGGGAGACCCTCCGTTTAACCGAAGGGACCATCAAGCATCTGCACCAGGAAATGCTCAAGTACGTTGACAAGGACAAGCTACACCGAGGGCAATACAAGAAGAAGGAAAACAAGGTTCACATGATCGACGCGGCGGGGAAGTCGGCCGGCATCCTTTTTGACACCACTCCCGCCTACCTGACCGCCAAGGAAATGCAGGAACTCGTGGAATGGACGCAAGAGGCACTGGGGAAGAAAAATTTTCATCCCCTGCTGGTCATTGGCAATTTCATCGTGGAATTCCTGAAAATCCATCCTTTCGAGGATGGGAACGGCAGGATATCCCGTGTCCTGACCAACTTCCTACTTCTCCAGGCGGGTTATTTATTCATGCCCTATGTATCCCATGAGAAACTGGTTGAGGACAACAAGCCCGACTATTACATGGCCCTGCGCAAGAGTCAAAGGACCCTCACGACGAAACGCGAGGATATCAGCGTTTGGTTGGAGTTCTTTTTGACAATGATTTTGAGCCAGGCCAGGGCTGCGGTTAAGCTTTTGACGCATGAGGATATCGGGAAAATCCTCTCACCCAAGCAATTGTCCGTTTGGGAATACCTCCAGACGGTAGAGGAAGCCACCCCAGGTGAGATTGCCAAAAAAGCAAAGGTCGCTAGGCCGACGGTGAACCAGGTGTTGGATAAGCTTATGCGCCTGAAGAAGGTTGAGCGAATCGGTTTGGGCCGGACAACGAGATATAAGAAGATTTAAAGGTATTTTTTTGAAGATCCAACGGATTCAATCTCACCCTATTAACAATTAATCGATCATTCCTCTTGAGGCAAAAGCCTGAGGGCAGGTCAAACCCCATTCTGTTTTACCAAGTTGTAAATATGAATTTAGAAGCTGGAATTCGATGTCGTCTCATCTAGACGTACCCCTACCGAAAAATCAATTGGAATTCCCCAATTACTACAGAGAAAGCCATTACAAATCGTAAACGGTTACAACCGTGTATATTCCTTCCGGCGGAAGTTGGAAAATATCGTAATAATTCCGGTTTTTTTATGACTTGGATTGATATTTGCTATTCAAAATAATATGTAGTTTTTTCTACGTTTTATTCTCTCAGTTATAGTTTGAAAATACCGCCCGAAGGGAGGTTTTTCTTTATGACCATATTTGGTAGGTTTTTCAACCACTCAAAGAATGGTTGGCTTGTCTGATTTTTAACACGGCGTTAGCGGCCGTGTTTTTCACGTCAGGGATTTGGTAGGGTTTAACAAACCAGGGATAAGTATTTTTGAAATTCTCCAATTCTTGTTTTTGAATATTTATTAAACACCCAGATTTGTATAGGTGTTTCTTGAAAAATTTCTTAGTAGCCTGAAAAAGAAATACGACGGTTATGATCGTTTTAATTAACGATTAATAATACGAGAATAAAATTTGGGGATTTCATTAAAAACGTCCGGGAACGGATGTTTTATTTATTGATAAACAAACGAGAATGGAATTCAAAGGACCAAAAAAAACGCTTTTGAGGAGGAATGGCTGAACTTTTGATTGGGGTGGGTTAATGCCAGGTAATAATTAACACGAAATCCCCTTTCGTTTTTATTTTCGGCTGAAAATGGGAGAATTGAAGTTAATGGCTGAGGAAAATATTTGGAAAAAGTTAAATGAAATAGGGGACTTCCCAGGTCCTGTTGAGTGGTTCCGATTTTTGATAGATTTAAATAAACGCTAAATGTGATAAGCGGACTTTAAAGACCTGTTGGGCGGTTCCGCTTTTTGATAGGTTTAAATAAACCTGAATGTGATAAGAGGACCATTTATGGACCTGTTTCCTATTATTGAAATTTGGTAGCTTTTAAAAAACGTCTATCAATGGGCGTTTTATTTAAAACCAAAAGATTGTGAATTGGAATCAAAGCAAGAAAACAAAGAATGAAATCGAAAAAATAGTAACGATTGCGGAGATGGACCAATGAATGAAAGAAGAACAGTCAAAAGACGGGAAAATGATAAGGATGACCTCATGACGGACGATGAGGTATCCCACATGGCGAAGGTGCCGGTACGAACCGTCCGATTCTGGCGGAATTCCGGCACTTTGCCTTTTGTGAAAGTCGGACGACATCCCAGGATATGGCTTTCGGATTTCCAAAGGACGTTCCACAAACCTCCGTTGAATGGTGCGTTGGAATTTAAAACCAATCCTGATAAAATAACAACTGCAAGGGACATTAGGAGAGGACAATGAGTAAACCTAATGTTCACGGCTTACCCCAGCATCTAAGAAGGGATGATGGGGCATATTCCTGGACTACATAGTCCAGGAGGAAGGAGTCACGAGAAGAAAAAGGGTCCGATTGGGACAAATTCCTTTGGCGCAAGCAAAAAAGGTATTGGCCCAACACATGCAGGCAATTGTTGATAATCGGTTTTTGGCCTCGGAAACGCCGAAGCTGATATTCAGTGAGGCCGCAGATGCGTTTTTGGCTTATTCGCAATCCATGAAGAAAAGTTTTCACCGGGATGAACAGATTGTCGGTCATCTCAAGGGTTTTTTCGGGGATCGTTTATTAGAAAGCCTGACGTTGGACCAAATTGCAAAATACGTCGTTTTTCGCCGAAGTCAAAGACAGCAGGCGGGTTTGGAATTAAAGGGCGCAACCCTTAACCGGGAAATCGCCTGTTTGAAGACCATTATTCGCCGGTCTGTCTTGAACAGGCAACTTGATAGGAATCCCCTTGAGGGCTTAAAACTTTTCAAGGAGAATCCGCGATCAAGGACCCTGACGCCGGATGAATATTGCGACTCCTCTCTCAATGCTCCGGCCACCTGAAGCCAATCGTTCAGTTGGCCTATGTTACGGCGATGAGGAAGGGGGAGATTTTGCGGCTTAGGTGGGACCAAGTGGATTTTCAAAACAAGGTCATAGTTTTGGAAGCGGAATCCACTAAAAATCAGGAAAAACGAGAAATTCCCCTGAATGAAGAGCTTTTGGAAATACTTCACGGGATTCCGCTTCCTTGGGACACGGGTTTGTATTCACCTTCAAGGGCAAATTCATCGGGAATATCCGAAAGGCGTTCCACAGGGCTTGTGAGAGGGCGGGAATCAAGGATTTTCGCTTTCATGATCTTAGGCGTTGTCGGTCACGAACCTGAGAAAAGCGGGTGTCCCGGACAACGTCATCATGAGCATCAGCGGGCATAAAACGCATGCCATGTTCAGGCGCTATGACACGGTGGGCCGGACGACCGCCACTTGGCCTTGGAGAAGTTGGGGTTGAAGGAAAGGAATAAGACACTCGAAAGTCGAGTGTGAAAGACGCGTATAAGACATTTGAGGGTAGTTGAAGTTTAGACCGTTTGTTGACGCGTCGTAAAAGCGGCCTCAGTAAATGGTTTTAGAACATTTTTTGAGACGAACCCAATGATGGAACCGAGCGCTGAAAATCCGCGTGTCGCCAGTTCGATTCTGGCCCTCGGCACCATTTTTCCTCGTTTTATTCTTTTCAAACCCTTGAAATATTGTTTATCTAAATCCGTTCCACTCAGTCAATTTCATGATCCGTCGGAATTAAGGCATTCGAGGGTCCTAGTTTAGCTTTTGATTCCCGGATTTTCACTGTAACGAAAATGCCTTCATCGATAAACAAATCCGCCATTGAGTCCCAAATCGCTCAATATCCGGCTTCGAAAATGGAATTAACCCGTGATTTAAAAGGGGATAGGGAAATTCAAGCCGGATAAGCCTGACATTTTTGAGATAAACCGTTTAACGCATTTTCTCCCGTTTAATGAGGATTTCCCCCTTAAGCCTCAGTATCCTGAAAGTGTTTATGGAGCCGGATTTATCAATTGCGCCATCAGATTGGTCGGCTCAAATAAATACCGAATTTAAGGAAGCCCTATATGCCCGACGTGAATAGGTTCACCGAAAAAAGAATCCATCCCAGGGTCCCGCTTAGTATTCCCGTCAAGCACCGGGTTCTGGATAGTAGAAGGAAATGAAGTCGATTTTTGACCGCAAAAGCGGAGAGCGAGTCAGCCATACCGTCAATGTGAGCCTGGGCGGCCTTTGCCTGGCGGGGGATTCGGGTTTGAGCGTAGGAAATATAGTCCGCCTTGAGATAAACCTTCCCGAGACTTCCCATATCCTTTCGGCGTTCGGCGAAGTGGTTTGGGCCACGGAGAACGGGGAGGGCCTGCACTTCGAGGCCATCAAGGAAGAGGACACGGACTTGTTGAAAAACTACCTGACTCGATGGTCCGCGAAAATTAAATAATTCCCCTAGTGTTTTACCGATCCCGGTTTTTGATTCCTCATTCTTAATCCGCCCTAAGCATGTCTCGAGGTTTCTATCATCCATTGTCTCATTTTCAACTCCGGCTTCCGAAATACGCCTTATAATCTACTGATGGCTGGGTCCCATGCCAATTTCGTTGACCTCTTGAGGATTGGAATACATGCCTTTTATCGCCTGGACCAGTGATTTTTCGGTGGGGGTCGCGGAAATCGACGACCAGCACCGAAACCTGATCGACCTGGTCAATGACCTGCACCAGGCCATGACCGAGGGCCATGGATGGAACGAGATGGAAGCCACATTCAAGGGCCTGTCTGCATATATCCAGAAGCACTTTTCCTATGAGGAAGGACTTTTGGAAAAATTCAACTATCCCGACATGGACCTGCACCGTCTTGAACACAAAGTGTTCGTCCGCCAAATCCAAAAATTTCGCTCCCAATACGACGCCGGGGAGTATCTCATCTCCCAAAAGGTGATGAATTACCTCAAGGAATGGCTGACCCAGCACATCAAGGTGATCGACAAGGAATACGGCCCTTTCCTCAACCAGCAGGGGATCCGCTGAAATCACTGAAAAGGTCTTTCTATAAAGCAAGCAACAACAAATATTCAGATTTACGGCCAAAGCCAGCGGGTTTAGGATGTGTCGGTGTTTTAAGGGGTCTGGCGGAAAAACCGGCCCTGATTTGCTGTTGAAATCCCAATTCTCAAAAAGGACATCCCATGTTTCGAAAAGAGCTCAAGGTCTTGGATTGCACCATCCGCGACGGGGGGTTGATCAACAATTACCAGTTCACCGAGGATTTCGTGAAGGCGGTTTACGCCGCCGTCTCCGGCGCGGGGGTGGACATCATCGAGCTGGGCAAGAAGCTCGTGGAGAGCGACGAATACCCGCGCTCCAAGTTCGGCCCTTGGAATTTTTGCGACGAGGAGCTCTTGAAGCGGGTGGTGGGGAGCTACAAGGGGTCCTATCATCCCAAGCTTGCGGTCATGTTCGACATCGGCCGCATCGACCTTAACGGGCTCAACGAAAAAAAGGACAGCCCCGTGGACATGATCCGCACGGCCTGCTACGTGCCCCAGATCGACAAGGCCCTGGACGCGGTCAAGCGCTCCAAGGACAAGGGTTACGACACCTCCCTTAACATCATGGCGGTGTCGGCGGCCATCGAGACGGAGCTCAACGAGGCTCTGGAGGACGTTTCCAAGACGCCGGAGGTGGACTGCCTGTACCTGGTGGACACCTACGGGGCCTTTTACTCCGAGCAGATCACCTATTACCTGAACCTCTACAAGAAGTATGTCCCCATTGAGAAACTGGGTTTCCACGGCCACAACAACATCCAGCTGGCTTACGCCAACACCCAGCAGTGCATCATCGAGGGAGTGAACATGCTGGACGCCACCATCAACGGCATGGGCCGGGGAGCGGGCAACTGCCCCCTGGAGCTCCTTTTGGGGTTCCTGCAAAACCCGAAATTCGACGTCCGGCCCGTCTACAAGGTCATCCAGGAGCATTTCGTCCCGCTCCGGGAGAAGATGGAGTGGGGGTTCAACGATATCTACGGCATTTCGGGGCTTCTCAACCAGCACCCGCGCGACGCCATGAAATGGCGGGATGACAAGGTGAACAAGGACAACTGCTACGACTTTTACAAGGAATGCACAAAATAAAAGGGGATGGTTGGGGACACCCTTGACTCCGGGTTTCACAGGGGGGGTAAATTAAAAGTATGATAAAACATCCATGCTTCTGTATTAAGTGACCCTTGAAATAAAGGAATACATAGGTATACTGTCCGCTACGGGAGGTGGTACATGAGCTACCAGCGGATGAAAAGCATTAAAATTCTGAGGAAAATCCACACGGAAGAAGAAGCCCGCCAATGGGTGTGGAGATGCCGTTTCGGCGGGAAAGACTTTGTTTGTCCCCAATGTGAGGGCGAAAGCTTCTGGCAACACCAGGCCAAGCCTGAAGTGAGGGAATGTGACTATTGCCGGAAACGTCTTCGGCTTCGCGCCGGGACGATTTTTGAAAGCTCCAAGCTGCCTCTTTTAACCTGGGTCAGGGCCATCAGTTTGATGATGCAGGGCAAACGGGGTATTTCGGCCCTGGAACTGAAGCGGCATTTAAATCTTTCGGATCATTCGGCATGGCTTCTATTGCATAAGATCCGGGAAGGTCTTAGGCAAAAGGACGAAAGCTATACTCTAAAGGGCGTCATTGAGTTGGATGGGGCGGTTTTTGGGAAAAAGGCCAAGGAAAACCAAGTGGAAGTCTTGGTGGCGGTGGAAAGCAAGGAATGGGTGGATGAGAATGGTTGCAAGAAGGAAAAAGCGGGTTTTGCCAAGGTGAAGGTAGCTATGGAAACCAAGTGGGAGAGCCAGGAATTCGTGAATCAGACTATGGAAAAAGGCTCTTTCCTCAACACAGATGCTTCGCCAGCCTTGCGTGAACTCAAAGGAGTGGAGGCAGACTACCGGGTGATGGCCAATGACCCGAAAGAGTTGGAAAGTTGGTTGCCCTGGGTACACCGGTTCATTTCCAACGCCAAGGCCTGGATCATTGGAACTCATCATGGCGTTGATGCTAAGTATTTAGGCCGGTATCTAAGTGAATATGCCTATCGGTTCAACCGTCGTCATGATCCCGATTCCTTATTTCACCGTGCCTTAACCGCATGTGCCTTAGCAAAACCCATTACAGCACGGTCACTTTGTGCATAAGCATAAAAACATCATACCGGAGGTTATCCTGGCCGCGGCTAAAATAGCCATCACACTCGACCAGGAAATCCTTAAATCCGTGGACCTGCTGGTGGAAAAGAAAATTTACCCCAACCGAAGCAGGGCCATCACGGACGCGCTCAGGGACAAGATCGCGCGCCTGGGACGAGGCCGTCTCGCCAGGGAATGCGCTAAATTGGACAAGAGATCCGAGCAAGCCCTCGCTGACGAGGGGTTGGCCGGCGAGTTGAAAAATTGGCCAAAATATTAAGGGGAGATATTCTTTGGGCTGATTTAAATCCAGCCAAGGGTCATAAACAGTCCGGTTCTAGGCCTGTTTTGATATTAAGCCATGATGTTTTCAATGAAAGATCCGGTACGGTTATCGCCGTGGCCCTCACCAGCCAGGAACCCAAGGCTGGTTATCCCCTCACACTTGAGCTTGCCGGTAGTAAACTGCCTAAAAAATCCTGGGTTAAAATCAGTCAAATCAGGACCTTATCCGTGGAGAGATTGGGGCAGAAATTAGGCCGCGCGACTCCCGAGGAACTTTCCCAAATCGTGGAAGGTCTGGAAGAAATCATCGGTGATTAATAAGTGACCCATTTCCAGGGTAAGGTAAAGCCATGGAAATTTATGGAGTCGGAAGGCTATCCAATATCTTTTGGGCCGCCGGCAGGCCGGGAACCTCGCCCAGGACCCTGCCCATGCAAATCTTGGCTTGTTCGTACTTTCCGGCGTGAAAGTACATGGACCCCAGGTTGAAGAACAAGTCATAATATCGCCCCCGGCTCCGCCGGATGTTTTCCAAGTGGACCGCCTCCGCCAGATCGAAACGGCCTGTGTAGGAATAATAGGCGTCGATGGGGTGCAGGCCCATGGGGTAATCCGTAGGCCTGTAGAAATCCTCCCAAAAACATTCCCGTGACGAAGGGCGGGGCGCCTGGAGCAGTGTTGGCGCGTCTTTCAGGATCGAGGGGGAAATGCCCCACTTCGTGAATACTTGTCCGTCGTCCAGGTCCGGCACTTTTGGGGCGTAACCTTTTTTCAGGTAAATCACGGTGGAGTCATCCAGGTAAACCGCCCGCCAATCCGGCATGTTTTTAAGCTCCAACAGCCATTGAAAGGCCGTGTCGGGATTGAAAAACATGATTTCCACCCCGTACTTTTCCGTGAGGGGCTCCAGCCCGCCGGGTTTCATGCTTGAGAAGTAATCCGAGAATAGTTCCTCCCCCATGACTTCCAGGCGCCCGTCCAAGAAGACCTTTTGAGGGGCTTGCCAGTCCAGCCAACCGCCGAGGTTCATTTGGTTCAATATCCTCCCGTCCAGGCGGTTTTCCACCAGGAACCTTGCCGCCCTTACCGGAAGTTTGGCCTCATCCAATCCCAGGCCGAAGCGGTCGGCGCGCCGTTCTGAGACGTAATAGGCGTTGGTAAATACCCTCATGCCGATTCCCAAAAGGAAAACCGTGAAAGCCCAGCCTGCCCAGGGCCTGGACGTGAAAGCCATATGGATTTTCTTGGGCCATTTCCACGCCAAATCCTTCCAGCAGGACGCCGCGAGGGGAACACTAACCAGCATGAAGAGGGGGATGTTCCTTTGGGCTGAGGCTGAGAAGATGAAAAAGCAACCGGCCAGGAGATAATCGACGGCCCTCCTTTTTTTCCAGGCCGCGGCGAATAAGACCAGTAGCAGAAGGCAAAAAAGTTTGTAGGTGTAAAGGGTCCATTCCGGCAGGAAGGAGAAACGGCCAGCCAGGGTCCAGGGCGATTGGAGCTCGTTGATGGTTTCCTTGAAGACATTGGGGGACCCCAGCATGGCCAGGTGCTGGAGGGGATATAACGCCCCGCGGATGAAGTGGGGGTTCACCAGGCAGGCGGCCAGGGTGAGGATGAAATACCTCAGGAGCTTTTTGTCCAACCGGCGGGAGTGGATCAGGCCAGAAAGCAGGTAGAAGCCGGTGAGGCCGCAGCCTATACCGAAAAGGCCCTCGATGTTGACCCAGGCCAATTGGATCAATGGCAGAAGAAAGATCGGGCCTTTTCGATGTTGATTCCATTTTTCTAAGATCCAAAGGTCGAGGCTCATGAAAAGCCAGCTGAGGTACTCGGGCCGGACCCTGAAACGCAGTTCGCATCCCAGGACCGCGATGCCGAAAAGGAGTACAAGAAGCCAAAAGGGGGCTCTGGTGAGCCCCAGACGTTTCATGAGGATAATGAATATGAGGAGGATTAAGGCGATGTTGGCGATGGATATAAGGGAATAGCCGCCGAGGCGGTAAAGCGAGTAGAGCGTGACCTGGTAAAGCCAGTGGATATCCAGGTAATCATGGTTGTTGACCGTATAGGTGTAGGTGTCCTTGGTGGGAAAAGCGTGGTTTTCCAGGATCCATTGGCCGCCCTTCAGGTGGAAACCGAAATCGTAATCGTTGTTTAGGCGGGCGCAAAACAGAACCAGCAGGAGAAACCCGGCCAGAAGCGCGTAAAACCAGGGATCACGGTATAGGGGCATGGTGGAACTTTGGGTGGCGGCTAGGCCGGGAGAGGGGCTTTGGATCATGGATGGATTATAGCAGGATAGCATTATCTTAAACCCGGGTGGCAGTCCGTCTTTTCGCCTTCTATAACCCCGTCTGTTTTAATTACCCAATATTTCCAGGCGGGAAAAGATTTTCCTAAATCCGTTTTGAATTTTATTGAAAATAATAACACACTGAAAGTATTGTAAGAAAATCAGTTATTGGCCGCGAATAATGGCTTTTTTAACTATAAGGAGGTTGTCTATGGAAAATGTTCCCAAACCCGCCGACCAGGCCCAATCCCAAATCAAACCCCCGGAGATCGTCATGATTCCCATCGTGGATCTGGCTGTCCCGTCATGGAATCCCCGGCCCTTCCTGGAAGAGGATGAGATGCAAATGCTGGTGGACTACCTGAAAAACGGGGGGACCCTTGACCGGATCACGGTCTGGAAAGGGAACCGCCAGGCGCCTTGGGCCATTGTTTCCGGCCAAAGGCGGGCAGAGGCCTTTAAACGCTTGGGGCGGACCCATATAGAGGCCGAGATCCTGGATATCAGCCTGGAAGACGCCATGTTCCGGGCCCTCACCTCCAACCGGGACAATAAACCCTATTGGTTAGGGGAGTTCATGGCCCTGGAAAACCTTAGGAACTTAACTGGCTTAAAACAGAAGGAATTGGCGGCTAAGACTGGGTGGTCTTCATACAGGATTAGTTGCGCATTTAGCTTGATGGAACTCTTAAGCCCTGCGACTAGGCAGTTGATATTACAAACAGCGCGGCAAGGAGTTAGACTGTCTAACTTTTCCGAAGTTGAAAATGATAATGATTCAAATAATGTGAAAATATGGTGTTTGACCGAGAAGGCCGCCTGTCGATTGATCCGGCTTTTAGATAATCGGAAACTTGATGATGCCCGATTATTAGCGGATAAAATCTTACCAATCCTATTAGAAAAGCAATTAAACGGCCCACAAACTCAGGAATTTGTGGCGCACGCTGTCTCAGGCAAGGATTTGGACCAGTTTGAGGCGGAAAAGAAGGCCCGAAAACCAAGATCCAAGCCTGCGGGCAACATTCAAAAGGACCCTCAGGAGTTAGAAGGTAGAAGTGAGGAATTGGGAGTTAATGAAAAAAGTGAAATAGCCCGGAAAAACCTGAACGGGCGGTTGGAGGAGGCAACGTCCGGCGGCAAAGCCCTGACCCTTTGGGAAAAGCTTGCCCTGGGATTGGCTAGTTTACGGCCAAAATCAATATCCGATCAAGATAAGGTCAATGCTCCCAATAGTCCTGATGTTCCTAACGAAGCCATCCCAGCCCCTCAACCAAGCTCGGCGCAGGCCCATCCCCCGCATCCCCTGAATCCCAGCCCATTCGACGGACTCAGGGCAGGCAAATCGTTGGAAGCCTATCTGAAATTCCTGGGGCATCATGCTTGGCTTGCGGCGAGGGCCATTTTCAAATACCTTTTCAAATTCATCAAATTCCCCCTGCGCGCCAGTATTTACCTGGCCAATAAACTAGCGCCCCAGTCCCATAGCGGGTCCCATTCCGGCCATTCACGGGGAGGGAATAGCCTTTCCAGACTGCTGGCGCACTGGGGGCTCTTTCTTCTGATGGTTCCATTGGCTTATGGCATATTCTTCGGAATCGTCGAGCTGGTAATCGGTTATTTTGTCCCGTCCTGGGGCGATAGATTCGATGCCGTCTCCGGGGTCATTTGGAATATCGCTTTTATCCAATTCCCGCTGTATGTCGTATCCCAAATTCCCCACAGCCCGAAACTGGCCCTGGGTCTCGCGGTTATTTCGCTTCTAGTGGTAAAGGAGGTCCTCAATCCGGGAATTGGGAAGCTTTCCATCATAGGTTTTCTGTTGGTCATGGCCTGGTTTACCCGAAGCCTATGGGAGGGATACCTGCCGAAGGCCCAGGCGCCCAGTTTCTCGAATTGGAGAACAATATGCGGATTGGAAAAACCAGAACTCAAAAAACAATTAGAAATTAGGAGTGAGGAATTAGGAGTTGCCAACGGAAACAAAAATACGCAAATAGGAAATGTTAAAAAAGAGACTGGGATAAGCCATTCGGATAAGTCCAATGCAAATCAAGAAATTGTCCATTCCCCATTACATGGCGGTGAGCGAACGAAGGGAGTCGAATCCGTTCATTCCGCTTCCTCAAGCAAGCCCGCAAAGCCCTGGAGTGCCGAGGATGTGGACTATAACTGCTTAGTGAATGAGATATACCCTGTTCCCGAATATTGCGTGATCCAAAGCTTCAATCCGGGGCTCGATTCACGACTGGATGAGGATACCGCCGGCTCTTATTTAGCAGCCCTCCAGGACGGTGAAAAATATTCCATGTGGTTTGGGAACGACAAGGTCAAGGTCACCTCCGCCCTTCCATCCCGGACCGGCCTTATTCTCCATTTCAAACTTCCGGGAGATGAGGGGTGGAGAGTGGGGTTTGATTGGACGGAATTGAAAACCATCCATAGCGATAAACTCCTGGTCTATTCCGGTAAATATCAAAGCCAGACGATTTACCAATGCGGGTTGGTCATCCCTCATTTGAAAAAGGCCATCACGTTCGAATGCCGGTCAAAGAGGGAATTGGGGAACCTGGTTTCAGCTATGGAATATTGGGCCAAAGGGGTCCTGGGGGGCAAGGCCATCCCGGTATCGGGACTGCCTTATCTTCACCAAGGGGTGCTATTCGTAGATAAGAGCGTGGCGGCTGTGTTATGGACCGGCAGTCCCGTTTATAAAACCGGATTAAAACTGGGGGACGTGATCTGGAACGTCGATAAAGCCGACGGCTCCCAGCGGGAAACCGGCGAATTGGAGAAGGAATTGAAAAACCTTACTCCAGGGAAGCACGTTTTATTTATCCTGCCCGGCGGGGACGAGAACGCGCCGAGAAAGAAACTGAAAATGACAGTCCAATACTTAAATGGAAAATAAACAAATTAGGCCGGTCACGCATTTGCGGAAGCGTTACAGGGAACTTTGAACGACATTATTTTATACCCTCGAACAATTCGCCGATGGGACAACGTAACGCTTTTTGAATCTTGATAATATTCTTTAGAGTAATGCTTCTCTCCCCGCGTTCCGCGAAGCCGATGAAATTGGCGTCCATTCCGGCATTTTTACCTAATATTCCTTGTGACCACCCGTGCTGTTTACGAATTTTCCGGATGTTCTCTCCGAATTTCAGGATGACTTGCTGATCATTTTTACTTTTAGCCAATGAATTGCCGCCTAAATAAAAAACCTCTTTCAGTTCCTTTATATACAGTATTTTTGAAAAAATTGCACATTTCACGACCCTCGTTCTCTCTTTTATGTATTTCTCCCTTATTTTTCACAGTTAAACTGCATGCGTAATAAAAAACTAACTAACAAATATTAATCTTTTTATAGTTTTTAATTTTTCCATTTTAATCCCGCTGTAAGGATTTAATACATAATGCACTAATGGATGTGGATAAAAATAAATTTAGTAATTTTAACTGCAATTTCGTTGACCGTTTAACTCGGCAAATTTAAAGTATTCTCATAAATTTTCTGGCAATTTTTTTAAAACGTTTTCAAAACCAATAGATTTTTTTCCTCTAAGGCCAAAGGCCGGAGAGCATATGAGCCAAAAAAAATATTTGCCTTCTCTCTTTTGTGCAAATTTCTTCCTATTTCTTATCGCTATTCTTTTTGTATTTCTTCCTGCCCCTTCTTCCGCTTGGGACATTCCTTGGAGTACCGGCCATTTTTCCAATAGTGATAATCCTCGTTTAATTGTCACTCCGACTCTTACTCCTGTCTATTCCCAAGATCAAAAAGTAAATACTCATAATCTCCACCCTGGACACAACCCATGGTTCGGTGGAAATAAACGACAACCCTTACCTAAACCCACCCATGCAGTTATTTGGGGTTTGAGAAATAACCCGACTGCAACTAAGACGCCAGAAATAACAGGTACTCTTACCCACACTCCAACCGGCACTCAAAGCCCGGCCATTACTCCGTCAGCCACCCCAAACCGCACTCTTGAGGACTTGAAAAGACCTTGGGATTTCTCAGCCACTATTGAGGCTGGCGCGGTGGTTTTGTCCTGGCGTTCCCCACGTGCCGGGACATTCAATTATCCTGTGGGTTACCACATATACCGTTCAACTGGTCCTGCCGACTCCTTCCAAATGATCGGAACCATTTTGGCGGATGAAGGAAATGGTCGTAATTCTTTTGCGATGTTCAAGGATTACACTTGGCCGGGGAATTGGTGTTACGAGGTGACAGCTTTCATCATGAATCCAATTGGTGAAAGTGAACCCTCGAATGAAAATTGTGTAGAGTTAAAATCTCCTCCAACTCCAACACTTACCCCGACATTCTCGCCAACCCTAATACCAACACCCACCATCACACCCACGATTTCCCCGACTCCTGACCTAAAGTCCAAGGACAGTAAAGCTACTACACCCACTAATACTCCGACCATGACTCAAACCGCTACCATGCAGCCTTATTGGTCTAACGGTCCTGGAAGTGGTTTTTCTCCTTTGACATCCGGATTCCCGGTTTGCGGCGCCTCGACCAGCCTCAAACTTGACTTGATGGTCAATTGCAGTGAACAGGGTCTCCAGGACCGTCGCTGGACTTTCCTGATCGTTAACAACGGCTCATCGCCGCTTACCTTAAGCGCCACTAATTTGTCCATGAGAATTTGGGTTTATGAGAGCCAGCTTCGTTGCACGTCTTTGGTAGGGAACAACGGGATAGTTTACAACTCCTCCGGTGTTCAAGTTGGCCCGATGGTGTTGGCGGGTAGCGCCTATTCCATCGATACATCCCTTCCCACATACACTGAAAATTCCAGCCACATCTCCAACCAATCCGGTTCTGTCACCCTCACTTACCAAAGCGGGGTGTCTGTCATTCCTGCCGGCGGATGGATGCAGGGTTTCGCCATCATCGCCACGTCGTCTTCCCAATGTGGAAACGTAAGCGGCAATTGGGACAGCTTCACGGATGATTATTCAAGCCTACCTTCTACCCAAACATCCTGTAATGGAAACCAATCCGGTCCATATTTCGACGACCACCACTTCGCGCTCTATTCCAACGGAGTTCTATTGCAGGAAGTAAAAACCGGTGGGAACCTGGACCCTGAATCAGGTGTTCCTCCTGGAGGCGGAACCTGCACTCCAACAACAACATTTACAACTACAAAAACTTATACACCCACCATAACACCTACCTTCACCAAAACCCTGACCAAAACACCCACAGTCACTAATACCCCTACTATTACTCCAACTAATACCTTCACAAAAACCTATACATACACTTATACCTATAGCTACACACCCTCGAACACCCCAACCAATACACCTACCAATACATTTACTAAGACTTTCACCAACACACTGACTAATTCTTTTACTTGGACTTCTACTCCGACACCCACTTTTACCTATACCTACACAAATACCCCTACCAATACACCGACTAATACCTTTACTTGGACCGCCACACCGACACCCACTTACACCTACACGTACACTTCGACCGAGACCCCTTCTTTTACCCCCACAAATACTCCCACTAACACCAATACCTGGACCTATACTTTTACCGATACCTTTACCCCCACCAACACGAATACCTGGACACCAACTAACACTCCAACCGATACACCGACAAATACTTTTACGAACACTTACACCAATTCCTATACCCCCACTTTCACTGATACACCTTCTTTCACTCCAACAAATACACCCACCAACACTCCGACTAACACTAATACATGGACCTATACCTTCACGGACACCTTTACCTCTACCAATACGAATACCTGGACACCCACAAACACTCCAACCGATACCCCTTCTTTTACCCCAACAAATACTCCGACCGACACTTCCACCAATACTTTTACCTGGACTAACACCTATACGCCTTCATTCACGAATACTCCCACTGATACCGTTACTAACACCTACACTCCCACATTCACAGATACCCCTTCCTTCACTCCCACAAACACCCCTACTAATACACCCACCAACACCTTCACTTACACCTATACGAATACCTACACCTCCACTTTTACGGACACTCCTTCTTTTACTCCAACAAATACTCCCACTAATACACCCACGGATACCCCAACGTTTACTTCGACGGATACCCCAACAGACACCCCGACCAACACAAATACATGGACTTCAACTTACACGGACACTTTTACCAATACACCGACAAATACTTTTACAAGCACTTACACTAATACCTACACTCTCACTTTTACCGATACCCCCTCTTTCACTCCGACAAATACTCCTTCTTATACGCCGACGAACACCCCCACAAATACCCCAACCAACACTTCGACGGATACCTTTACTTGTAGTGTTCACAAAATATCTTCCTGAATTTCCTGTTAAGCACGACAATTTTTTCCGCCCCTCAGAATGTTAATTAAGTGATTTTTCTCTAGTGTTTCGTAAATAGCTAAACGCTCCGCTTTTCGTTTTTCTCTGGGTGTTCCACCTCCTTGTACCGCTTTTTTAATATTCCTGCAAGCTTCCAGGTAGAAA
Source organism: candidate division FCPU426 bacterium (assembly GCA_963796105.1). Lineage (GTDB taxonomy): Bacteria > Oederibacteriota > Muellerivitia > Muellerivitales > Muellerivitaceae > CAWCKJ01. The sequence goes on along the minus strand of CAWCKJ010000003.1, from coordinate 509,673 downwards.
GCCTCCCGATCAACCAACGAAGGGCCTTTCACAAGGCTGTTTTCAAGCTGCAGGGCGCTCTGATAGCCTTTGCTGGCCCTAGGTCGGCCATCTAGCAGGTGCCACGTTTTCGCTAAGCACGATACAACTTCCCGCACAGCACGAAATCCAACCCCTTTTTCTAGCCCGGATTCCGCCTTTAATTCGCCGATTCCTCGCTCAGCGGCCCCATTGTCTTGCGGTGTCCGGGGCCGAGAAAGCAGATGAATCACTTTTTCTCGCTGTAGGTAGTTTGTCAGTTTTTCGTTCTTGTAGGCCGAACCATTGTCGGTCGCCCAAACCAAAGGCAGTCCCGTTTTCTTTTTTTGCAGCTCCAACATGGTCAATATATTTTCCGCTTTAGCGGCGGGTCCGACTGTCAGCCCTTTAAAACCCAAAGTCGCTCGATCTTTGATTACTTCTGCCTGTAGCACTACTTTTCCAATACGCCCGATGTGGGCCGCGTCCTGCGCCCAGATCACATCTTTTGCCAACACCTCTACGCTCACCCGGTTTTTCTCGGCCAACTCCCTCAACTTTTTCCGGTGTCTAGCCTTTATTTGGGACAGACTTTCCTGCACCAACCTCGTCGATACTTTGCCGCGAAGGATGTCCGCAATAGATCTCCATCCCGTAGTCCAACCGAAATCCCTCACTTGACGCCTCACTGCCAACTTGGCCCGATACCTTGCACTTGCGGAATACGCGGGGCGTCCCTGCGTTCTTTTTTGATTACGCGCCCCGCGAATCCAATTATTCAGCGTCCTCTCACTCACTTGAAGTTGGCTGGATAGAAGACTCCGTTGGCCCCGGCAATTTCTCATCTCCAACAACGTTCCCACTTGCCGGGCGAACCACCTTGGGCTTCTTTTTTTTCCCTCCCAACTCCTCCGCTTTTTTTAACACTTCCCGATTACCCGGCAGCTCCCTCAATAGCTTCACCAGGTCTTTCATTAGATCGAGGTCCCTTTCCAGGTTCTGGATTTTTTTGTTCAGTTGCTTCGGGTCCTCCTCCGGCGGCAAGGCCTCCCTCATCTTTTTCTTGCCTGCCTTGGGTTGCTTCACCAACCCCGCCGCCAGGCCCGCCAACGCTTGTTGGGACAATTGCCACACTCTCAACGGTGGTATTTCCAGTTTCTGCGCCGCTTCCTCCTTCGTGACGCGACCCATCCAATATTCCAACATCACCGCCGCCGTTTGGTGTGCTTTCTCCTTCTCCTCCAGACTTGCCGTTTCCCACAAGGCCTTCATTGGCAATGCCACATTCATTTGAAACTTGAATTTTCTCTTCATGCGGCCCTTGGAAATCCGCTTCTTTTCGCTCTTCTCGGCCTCTTCCATTGGTATCCTCCTGGATTTTCACGCCCAAACCGTTCAACCCTAGTTCTTGTACACGCCCATCCGGCGTCTGGATAACTACTTTCCCTTTCTCCCCATGCATGGACACTTGTTGGTCCCCAATTTGACCCACCAAATATACCGGCTTCCTTGGTTCTTCACCTACAGCCAAACGCAATTCGTTCTTTTGCATGGCCGCTTCCAGCGCTTTTCTGACCTCATTTTCCACCCCGAAAAACCGGTCCGCTGGCACCATTCCATCGATTCCCTGATGTGGCCGAAAATGATTGTAGTGGTTGATGAAATGTCCTAATCGTTCTTTTGCCTCGGCTAAATCCTGTGGCTGATATCGTCCCCAGAATTCTTCCATGACCGTTGCCCAGAAACGCTCTGTCTTTCCAACTGTCTGTGGATGATGGGTACGCGCAACCACATGTTGGATACCTTTTTTACGCAAGAGCCGTTGGAAATCGCCTTTCCCCCGCCAAGCGAAATACTGCCGCCCTTGGTCTGTGAGGACTTCCTTGGGTTGCCCAAACCGGTCTATACCCGCAAGCAGCGCGTCTACCACGATTTCTTGTTTTTGTTGAAAGGCCAGCCTCCAAGAAACAATGTACCGACTGTAGTCGTCCAGGAACACAGTCAAGTAAACCCGTTGCCCGTAACGGGGGAGGACGAAACTCGTGATGTCGCTTTGCCACAAGTCCCCCGCGCGAGACCGCTCAAAACGCCGAGGTAGTTGTGACTTTTCCCGCCTTCTCTTCATCCTCCCGCTTGGAAACCCTTTGCCTTTGAGAGCGTTACGGACACTGCTGGTACTTACCCTGACGCCGGCGATTCGGCCTAGAAAATTTTTCACTTTCCTCAAACCGAAATCCGGGTTTTCCTGTTTTACCTTCTCAATGAGTTCCCGCACTCCTTTTCGCCGGGGTCGGCCACCAGGTTTCCTGCCTTCAAGGGCTTTAGGCCCTCCTGTGCGGTACTTCAGATGCCAACTTTCTAATGTGTTTTCGCTTACGCCCCATACCTTTGCGAATTCACGGATTGACGACCCGGATTTTATATACATTTCCACAGCCTGGCGACGTTCCTCGGGCTTGAACGGCCCATCGTGGTGTCCTGATGCGAGGTATTGGTTGTGCCGCTTGCGCATCTGCTCCTCACCCTCGGTCCGATACTCCTTTAGCCAGCAATGGAAGGTCGTACTATTTATTCCATGAGTGTTACAAAAAGATCTCTGGGAACCCCCGTTTTTCAAGTATTCCTTGACCCAAAACAGACGTTTTTCAAGGCTGTCCACAGGTTTTTTTACCCGTGTAGGCGTCAAAGTTGGGTCCTGCGAATTGTTTTGAATGGGTGTGCTAGGTGAAGGAACTGCTTCTGCTTGATCTAATTGCTGCTGGTTTTCGTCCATTTTACCCCTCCTGCCGGGGCTTATTTCCCGGCTTGAGAGGCGGAATTACCATCGCTGCTACATAAAAAATATGGAAAGACTTTTGTTACACCCTACACTCAAGCCCAAGGGGAGTTGCTGTTGACGCTCAAACCCAGGTATATGTGGCTGATGGCGATACTGTCCCCGCCGGTTGAAAAGTGTGACGGTGGGCGGTCCAAAAGTGTGACACCCCCCGCCTTCCACGAGCCTTACGGTTCATGGTCGTTGGTTTGTCTTTAGTCTTTACCCTTCCTTCTTGTCTTTGTGCCTTAGCCGTTTTTTCGATTCTGTTAATCTATAACTTTGGCCGTTGGCCTCCAGAATATGCACCCGATGGGTCAAACGGTCAATAAGAGCCCCCGTCATCCTCTCAGAACCCATGATTTCCACCCAGTTTTCGAAGGGCAGGTTGGTCGTTACCAGCAGGCTGGTCCGCTCGTAGGCCTTGCTGACAACCTCGAAGAGCAACTCGGCCCCCGCCTTGGTGAAAGGCACGTAACCCAGTTCATCCAGGACGATCAGATGGAGCCTGGCTAGCTGACGGTGGAACTTGGCCAATTGTTTCTCCTCCCGGCGCTCCAGAAGCTCCGTCACTAGGCCGGTGACGGAGAAGAACTTTACCGCTCGGCCCTGGCAACAGGCCTGGAAGGCTAGGGCCGAGGCCAGATGGGTTTTACCCGTTCCGGAGTTGCCGATCAGCAGGATGTTTTCTTTTTTGTCCATGTACTCGCCCCGCATGAGTTCCCGGATTAATTCCTGGTTGATCGAGGGCTGGGCCTTGAAATCAAATGTGTCCAAAGTCTTGAGCACGGGAAAACCGGCATCCCGGATGCGCCTCTCCTTGGCCCGGCGCTCCCGATCCAGAAGCTCTAACTCGGCCAGCTTGAGAAGGTACTGGGGATAGTCGCTGCGCTCAGTGCGGCAGAGCTGGGCCATCTTGTCGTACTCGCGCTGCATCGTGGGCAGTTTGAGTTTTTTGAGATGATGTTCCAGTAAGAGGGTCTTTTTTGATTCGCTCATGCTTCACCTCCCACGGGCATCAGTTCGCGGTAGGCCGAAAGATCCGTCCGGGCCACCTGAACATGACGCAAGTGCTCACGACCGGCAAGGCTGAAGGTGGTTAGCCTGAAATCTTCCCTGGAGTAGAGAAGTTGAGCGACAGCGTCTCGGGTATAGATTTCCATCCCCACGGCCTTCTTCACTGCCCGGTGGAGCCTGCCCATGGAATGTTTTTCCAAAAGCCTCATCGTCTTGATGAATTCCCGTGTTCCCTCGCCGTGGAGCTTTTCCTTGGATTTCATACGGCGGTGCAGAAGGGTGAAACTTTCCGGAAGATTCCAGTCTTCCAGGGGTCTGGCATGATCAAATGCTCCCGGTTTTCCCTCCAAGATCGCCAAATAATGCACTGGATTGAAGGATATGCCTTCCTTGCACCAAAGGCGATCATGCTTCGCAATACGTTTGTCCCTGTAGAAAACATCCACCCGGTCGATGTATCCCTTCACCACTACAGGATGGTGTGCCCACTCCGAAGGCACAGAATAGTCGTTGGTGTCGAAACGCACCAGGGACGAGGACGTTGCCGTTGTGGACTGCTTCAGACAGGCGTCAAAAGATGTGGCCGGCAAAGGCCGGAATTTGGCCTTATCCTCGTCAAGAAGCTGTTTTTTGGGGAGGAACTTGCCGCGCAATTTTCGTTCGAGATCCTCGCGGCATTTCACTTTCAATTGTTCGTTTAGTTCTTCTAGGGTTCCCACTTGCGGCACTGGCACCATGAAATTTAGCCGGACATATTTCACCCCGCCTTCCACGACACCTTTTTCATTTCCACGGCGTATCGTGCAAAAGTGGTGATCAAAGAGATAGTGGCTTTCCAACTGCTGAAAACTCCGTGCCAACACCCGTTTATGCACCCCGATAATTTTCGTCACGAGGGTTTTGGCGTTGTCGTAACTGATCCGCCAGGGCACTCCACCAAAGTATTCAAAAGCCCGGATGTGGCCTTCCCACACAAACTCCGTACTCTCTCGCTCAAACATCTGTACGAAAAAGGCATCCGAATAGGGCAAGGCCATTACAAAAAACGGACGTTTGACCAACACACCGTTGAGCTTCACCAAGGCGTGCCCAAAATCCACCTGCGCCTCGCCGGGTCGGTGGATCAAAGGTACGAACACCTCGCTATTTCTCTTTTTAATCCCCCGGACCGCTCTTTTTACCTGGGTATAACAGCCGGTGTATCCATCTTCGGCTTTCAGGCGTTCAAAAATGCGCTTAGCGCTGTGGCGCTGTTTTTTGTGGACGTGCTTGTCGTCCTCCAGGATTTGCTTGATCCGACCCAGGAAAGGCCCTACCTTCGGTTGGGGCCTCTCTTGACTCATTTGGTAACCTGGAGGCTCACTATTGGCGAGTATTTTCTTGAGGGTTTCCCAGTGAATGCCTTCTTCTGCCATCACCTGGCGCTTGGGAACGCCCTCCACCAGGATTTTCTTGCGGATTTTCGTCCATTTGTCCATGTCTTTGTACACTCCTTTTCCTTCCGGTTTCTGTAGTTCCATTTTCTGGAACCACATCATCCCGGAAAATCGGGGAGCGTCACACTTTTCGACCGCCTTTTTTGCCCTCTAGACCGTCACACTTTTGGAACGGCGTTTACATAAAGACCCATATCGGGGAGTTGGAGAACCTGGAATACCTGTACTCGGTGACGGGCAAGAAGGGCAAGGAGTACGTCTACGAGCTGGTGTCCCCGGAGGGCGGAGAGGACGGGAAGCCCTTTTTGGATGGGTTGGCCCTGCCTGAAGCGGGGTGATTGCGTTGCGTCCCATGGAAATGGCATTTCCGCGCCATGGAAATGAAATGTCCTACAGTAGGACATGAAAAGGGGCCTTTTGCCGGGGTGGATGGCCGGTTTCTGGAAAAAGCTATGGCGAACCCCCCTTGATCTGCATCAAGTAGTTAGAGGTGAGAGGTATCAAGAAACCCTTATTTTTTCCTGTGGTTATACAGACCGGAGGTGAAAGAAAGGTGAAGGAGGTAGGACAGTCAAGGTGAACTGGTTTTGGGCCTAAAGTTATTGTGTTATCTGGTTTTTGTGAATTGAGCGACGCCCGACCAGGCCCCATCCGTATCAGTGTCAGTGACACGCGCAAGGTAAAGCGAGAGGTAAAACGGCTTTACACGGAAGTTGAATCTGATTAAGGCTCGAACATGGATTTTTTCTAGGATTTTCCTGCACCAAATGAAACGAGCGACGCCAGCCCCCACCCCCTCTGTATCAGTTTTTGTGGTGCGGTAGGGTTGGGTGAAGCACAGACGCAGGCACGGGGGGCAGGGTAACAAGGTGGACTTGAAGGGTGGTTGGTGGGTACTTGGAGGCGTAGAAGCGAACGGCTAAACCATCGGTGGTTCCGGGAGTTTGCGTCCAAGGGCGGGGGTACTTGGCGGGTTGGCGCGGGAAGCCTATTGGAGGTGGCACACATGAAGGACAACTTTTCGGAAGTGTTGGAGGGGTTCTTGGCCCATGCGAAGGCCAAGAATTATGCCCCAACAACGTTGGGCATTTACCGGGTGAGGCTGGGGGAGTTTTTTGACTTCCTACGGGAGCAGGGGATTGGTGAGATCAAACGGGTAGGCCGGGAAACCCTCAAGGCTTACCAGCTACACGTTTTCCAGGACAAGAGGCAGGACGGGAAGCCCTACAGCCATTCCACCGGGGCTTTGAAGATACGGGCCTTGAAGCGGTTTTTTGAGTGGCTTGAATCCTCCCAGCAAATCCTATTCAACCCGGCGGACAAGCTCCCGGAACCCAAGCGGGAATACCGTTCTTAATGTATTTTTCTTTTTCATGTTCAAGGGGGGTGAAAAAGCATTACGTGCCAAATGATCCCGAGTATAACGAGGTTTCAATAAATTCATTTATGAAAAATTTAAAATTGGCAATTACTAATAATGATATAGCGAGTATTGACGAAATGATAAGGTTTCCCTTGAAAACATATGTTGCCGGAAAAACGGTTTATATAAAAAACAAAAAACAATTCAGAAAAAATTATGAGTTTATTTTCAACAAATACATTCGGAATGTTATTAACAGATATCCATCCGAAGAGAATGGTTTTGGCCCCCAATCAGGTGTTCTGATAAATGGCGGTGCAATAAATCTTTATATTGTTGGTCATTATCCTGATAAATATAAAATCTGGTATATAAATAATAAACTTTACAAACTTTTTAAGGGAGAAGAAATATATCTTAAGTAGTAATGTTCAACGTCCGGAATATAAATAAGAAATTTGAGTCGTGAAAATAATAGTTTAAGGAGGCAGTTATGAAGCGTTTAATTTTAATCGCTGTGGCGGCGACGATCACGATGGGGGTAAGCCTGGCCCAGGCGGCAACATCCGCGCCGACACCAGGACCCAAGGCTGTTTCTGCTCCCAAAGCGGTCGTGACGCCTAACCCCGCTTTGAAGAATATTAATATAAAGATGATGGAGCAAATGCGGGACATCGCCAAGGCCCAGCACTCAGGGAAAATTACGAAAGACCAGGCCAAGGGCTTGCGGGACAAGGTGAAGTCCATCCGTAAGCAACAACTGGACTTCATGAAGGCCAACGGGAAGAAAGCAATGACTCCGGATCAGGAGAGCCAAATTAACCAGGCCCTCGACGCCAACGCCAAGACGCTCCAATAAACAAGCAGGGAATGGCGTTTCATCCATGTGAAGGTGTCTAGATATGCCTAAACACACTCAAGGCTGGGGTTTCTCCCAGCCCTTTTCTTTTCTCGCCGATTCTTCAATTCCTAATTCAACATTCAAAATTCCTAATTCGGGCGGTATTCCCTTGGAATCCGCCCGTTGTGACCGTCTCTCCACCAAGACGGCCTATACTTCTTCTTCCTCGACCCTCTGCGCCCTTTCATATGGCTACGACTCAGTGGGGAACGTGAACAGCATCCAGATGTCGAACGATTCAAATGGACCATCTGTTACTTACGACTACGACAGGGCCAACAAGTTGATCCATGTGAACGATAATCATCTTGGCACAACAGCCTACGGATACGACAACTCCAACAACCTTCAATCCATGGGCTACACCAACGGGGTGACCCACACCTGGGGATATGACAATAGGAACCGGCTCACTAGCCTGACTGTGACAGGACCTAACTCGCCTGTGACCATAAACTCATATGGATACACATTAAATGGAGCGGGAGCGAGGACCAACGTGGTGGAAGCCACCAGCCGCAAGATCAACTGGACCTACGACAACCTCATGAGACTTACCGGTGAAAACATCACTTCCCTCAACATCCCCGACCCCACCGGACAGGTGAACTACGCCTACGACAATGTGGGGAACCGCTTGAACCTGAATGGCAATCTTGGGGCGGCAACGACCGTCATATCTAGCCAAAACTTCAATGGAGCATATGACACCAATGATAGGCTGACGGCGGGGTACACCTACTCTGATGGCGGAGACACACTGACCGATCCAAGTAACAACAGTTACACCTACGACGCCGAAAACCACCTTGTTTCTGTAACAGGTACGAGCCTCAACGCAACTTATGAGTATGATGGAGACGGGAACAGGACCGCCAAAACCCTGAACGGCGTGAGGACAGATTACGTGGTAGATACGGTGAACCCAACTGGTTACAGCCAAGTCCTCGCTGAAATCCAGAACGGGCAGGTTGTGAAGAGGTTCACCTTCGGCCACATGCTGATATCGCAGGAAGCCTCGAATGGTTCTTCGTTTGTTGTCAGCTACTACTGTTTGGACGGCCAGAACAGCGTGAGGAACCTGACGGATGCCAACGGCAATGTGACTGATTCGTACCAGTTTGACGCCTTTGGAAACCTTCTCTACAGCAATGGCACTACCAACAACGATTATTTATATGACGGAGAAAGGATGGACAAGGAGACTGGGAATTATTGCCTGAGGGCCCGTTACATGAACCCGGCTATTGGTAGATTTACGGGGATGGATAGTTATGAGGGTGATCAGGAAGACCCGATGAGTTTACACAAGTATATTTTTGGGGAGGATGATGGAATAAACAATAATGATCCAAATGGGAAAATGATTTCCGGAGGGGAAGCAAACATATCAGTTAATTTAACGGATATTACTTGTAATAGTGCAAAATTATATGCGCCTATTTTAGAAAACCGTATTGATCCTATTAAAAGAGGTATGGATATTTTAGGCCTTCCCTACGGGGCTTCATATGGGGGGTTTGCGGATGGAACTATAACTGTTGAATCTAAACCACCTAAAATGGATTGTTCTGAATTTATCAGTTATTGCTTTTTAACACCATTATTCAGAGCTCCGCAATTTGGAAATAATCCATATTTTACTCTTCAAGATAACAGTGACAATAATTTACAACGTGACGATGTAATAATTTGGAATGGTTATAGAAAAGATGGTAGCCTTATTTGTAAACGCCGTTCCAAAAGTGTGACGGTCTAGAGGGCAAAAAAGGCGGTCGAAAAGTGTGACGCTCCCCGATTTTCCGGGATGATGTGGTTCCAGAAAATGGAACTACAGAAACCGGAAGGAAAAGGAGTGTACAAAGACATGGACAAATGGACGAAAATCCGCAAGAAAATCCTGGTGGAGGGCGTTCCCAAGCGCCAGGTGATGGCAGAAGAAGGCATTCACTGGGAAACCCTCAAGAAAATACTCGCCAATAGTGAGCCTCCAGGTTACCAAATGAGTCAAGAGAGGCCCCAACCGAAGGTAGGGCCTTTCCTGGGTCGGATCAAGCAAATCCTGGAGGACGACAAGCACGTCCACAAAAAACAGCGCCACAGCGCTAAGCGCATTTTTGAACGCCTGAAAGCCGAAGATGGATACACCGGCTGTTATACCCAGGTAAAAAGAGCGGTCCGGGGGATTAAAAAGAGAAATAGCGAGGTGTTCGTACCTTTGATCCACCGACCCGGCGAGGCGCAGGTGGATTTTGGGCACGCCTTGGTGAAGCTCAACGGTGTGTTGGTCAAACGTCCGTTTTTTGTAATGGCCTTGCCCTATTCGGATGCCTTTTTCGTACAGATGTTTGAGCGAGAGAGTACGGAGTTTGTGTGGGAAGGCCACATCCGGGCTTTTGAATACTTTGGTGGAGTGCCCTGGCGGATCAGTTACGACAACGCCAAAACCCTCGTGACGAAAATTATCGGGGTGCATAAACGGGTGTTGGCACGGAGTTTTCAGCAGTTGGAAAGCCACTATCTCTTTGATCACCACTTTTGCACGATACGCCGTGGAAATGAAAAAGGTGTCGTGGAAGGCGGGGTGAAATATGTCCGGCTAAATTTCATGGTGCCAGTGCCGCAAGTGGGAACCCTAGAAGAACTAAACGAACAATTGAAAGTGAAATGCCGCGAGGATCTCGAACGAAAATTGCGCGGCAAGTTCCTCCCCAAAAAACAGCTTCTTGACGAGGATAAGGCCAAATTCCGGCCTTTGCCGGCCACATCTTTTGACGCCTGTCTGAAGCAGTCCACAACGGCAACGTCCTCGTCCCTGGTGCGTTTCGACACCAACGACTATTCTGTGCCTTCGGAGTGGGCACACCATCCTGTAGTGGTGAAGGGATACATCGACCGGGTGGATGTTTTCTACAGGGACAAACGTATTGCGAAGCATGATCGCCTTTGGTGCAAGGAAGGCATATCCTTCAATCCAGTGCATTATTTGGCGATCTTGGAGGGAAAACCGGGAGCATTTGATCATGCCAGACCCCTGGAAGACTGGAATCTTCCGGAAAGTTTCACCCTTCTGCACCGCCGTATGAAATCCAAGGAAAAGCTCCACGGCGAGGGAACACGGGAATTCATCAAGACGATGAGGCTTTTGGAAAAACATTCCATGGGCAGGCTCCACCGGGCAGTGAAGAAGGCCGTGGGGATGGAGATCTATACCCGAGACGCTGTCGCTCAACTTCTCTACTCCAGGGAAGATTTCAGGCTAACCACCTTCAGCCTTGCCGGTCGTGAGCACTTGCGTCATGTTCAGGTGGCCCGGACGGATCTTTCGGCCTACCGCGAACTGATGCCCGTGGGAGGTGAAGCATGAGCGAATCAAAAAAGACCCTCTTACTGGAACATCATCTCAAAAAACTCAAACTGCCCACGATGCAGCGCGAGTACGACAAGATGGCCCAGCTCTGCCGCACTGAGCGCAGCGACTATCCCCAGTACCTTCTCAAGCTGGCCGAGTTAGAGCTTCTGGATCGGGAGCGCCGGGCCAAGGAGAGGCGCATCCGGGATGCCGGTTTTCCCGTGCTCAAGACTTTGGACACATTTGATTTCAAGGCCCAGCCCTCGATCAACCAGGAATTAATCCGGGAACTCATGCGGGGCGAGTACATGGACAAAAAAGAAAACATCCTGCTGATCGGCAACTCCGGAACGGGTAAAACCCATCTGGCCTCGGCCCTAGCCTTCCAGGCCTGTTGCCAGGGCCGAGCGGTAAAGTTCTTCTCCGTCACCGGCCTAGTGACGGAGCTTCTGGAGCGCCGGGAGGAGAAACAATTGGCCAAGTTCCACCGTCAGCTAGCCAGGCTCCATCTGATCGTCCTGGATGAACTGGGTTACGTGCCTTTCACCAAGGCGGGGGCCGAGTTGCTCTTCGAGGTTGTCAGCAAGGCCTACGAGCGGACCAGCCTGCTGGTAACGACCAACCTGCCCTTCGAAAACTGGGTGGAAATCATGGGTTCTGAGAGGATGACGGGGGCTCTTATTGACCGTTTGACCCATCGGGTGCATATTCTGGAGGCCAACGGCCAAAGTTATAGATTAACAGAATCGAAAAAACGGCTAAGGCACAAAGACAAGAAGGAAGGGTAAAGACTAAAGACAAACCAACGACCATGAACCGTAAGGCTCGTGGAAGGCGGGGGGTGTCACACTTTTGGACCGCCCACCGTCACACTTTTCAACCGGCGGGGACACACTGAATGTCAGATAGCCTTTTATATGGCTTTGAAACGCCGGTTTTCTTATCGGCGGGAATCAAATTTCCGGTTCTCGAAGTCGTATCCTGCGGGGTAATTCCCTTTTACAGCTTCTTCAAGTGTTTGAAGAGGTCTTGATTGGAAATCCAGATTCCTTCTTTAGATATTCTTATAGGCGTGGGGCCTTAAATCGTTGCACACCATCCTTTTTGCGACAGCCATGTGCAGGAGCCTGTAATTATTGGATTTTTTCAACGTTTCGCCGAATTCGGCCTGATTTGGATAAGTTCAAATGCAGATTCAATGTCAACATCATCTTTCAAAGAACTTAGCGTACCACTGAAAACCGAATCTTCATAGCACGACCGGCAGAGCGTACTGACAAAAAACTTCTCGGTCTTCTTTGCGAATGTCCCCTTGAATTCTTTCTCGAGTTTGTCCCGTTCTTTTGAATACAATTTTCCATGCCTATCCGAACAACGCTTGCGCAGTAATGGGTTTTGCCAAAGCGCAAGCGGTTAAGGCCCGGTGAAATAAGGAATCTGGGTCATGGCGACGATTGAACCGATAAGTATATTCGCTCAAGTATCCAGGCAGATATTTCACGTTGACTCCATGATGAAACATAGGGGTCAGGCCACACGCTCCGCAGCGTGTGGCAGTGATCATTCATCACTTTATCAGCTTTTGCGCTAACTTCTCATCTTCCGCCAACTTCTTTTAATTTTCAGCCCAGCTTTGCCGTTTTGGGCAGAATTTTTGAGGGATTTTGTGGAAACAACAATTTAAAGAAAAACCAGGTAATATTAAAATAGGCCAGATACCAAGAATATGGTTTAGGGAACACTTCTAAATAGTTTTAGAGTGCACAAAGACTGGGAGGTTTTATTCATGAAAAAGCTAAATCAAAAAGGCCAAGGGATGGCGGAATACCTCTTGATAGTTGCTTTAATAGCGGTCGCGGTCATCGCCGCGGTGAAGATATTCGGCCATGATTCCCAAACCGGATTCAATTCCAATACAGGAAATCAGGGGTCAGGCACCAAGCCCCTAGCTTGGTGCAGTGACCAGTCATCACTTTAGGTACTTGAGAAATATTCCTGCTTTATCCCGCGATACCAATTGTTTTAAATTGGTCGGGTAATTCGCCCGACACCACAAATGGTTTATGGAAAGCTATTCGTAAGGCCATTTGCAAGCCATTACCAACCGTCACCAATCAACTTGTACCAGCTGCTTATGGCAGTTGGTACAACCAAATCTTGCCGTTCGCCGTGTGTGCTCACGGCAGGTGTGGTTGATTGGTGGGTAAATCCCCTCTGAAGTTCAGCCAGATATAGTAAAGCCGACCAAAAGAACCACTCGGCTTGACTGATCAAATCCCGTTTTTATTTTCCCTGGGACGACCACAAATTATTATTAAGGTTTTGGTTCATCATAGAATTCTTTCGAGGAAAACCATAAGGGCAGCCACGGCCAAATTACGGTTGTCTTGCATCATCAAAGAAATCATGCACAGAACATTTGAAGACTATCGCGAGCCTGCATAAATGAGGAATGGCATTATGGGCAATCTCCCCATATTCCCATCTTTGATATGTTCTTACGTCAACGCGAATCATTTCAGCGACTTTCCCTTGGGTCCAATTATTTGCATGCCTCATTTCCGAGATCCGACGCGATAGATCTCCCAAGGTTTTTTCCGTAAGTTCAGCGACCTCTTTTTCAAACATACACGCATAGTATTTAAATCCGGCAGTTTGAATACGGCGACTGCCGCCGTATTCAAACAACGAATACTCCTCCAAAATATCTACCAGATTCCACGCTTGAATTCTGAAAGCGGACAACCCGGTATTTGGGGCAGCAACCCAGTATTGGAGGTTCTCAACCCAGTACAACCCAGTATGAGAGGGCTCAACCCAGTACAACCCAGTATGAGAGGGCCCAACCCAGTATTGGAGGTTCTCAACCCAGTACAACCCAGTATGAGAGGGCTCAACCCAGTATTGGAGGCTGGCAACCCAGTACAACCCAGTATGAGAGGGCTCAACCCAGTATTGGAGGCTGGCAACCCAGTACAACCCAGTATGAGAGGGCTCAACCCAGTATTGGAGGCTGGCAACCCAGTACAACCCAGTATGTGAGGGCTCAACCCAGTATTGGAGGCTCGCAACCCAGTACAACCCAGTATGAGAGGGCCCAACCCAGTATTGGAGGCTCGCAACCCAGTATTGGAGGCTGGCAACCCAGTACAACCCAGTATGAGAGGGCTCAACCCAGTATTGGAGGCTCGCAACCCAGTACAACCCAGTATGAGAGGGCCCAACCCAGTATTGGAGGCTCGCAACCCAGTACAACCCAGTATGAGAGGGCCCAACCCAGTATTGGAGGCTGGCAACCCAGTACAACCCAGTATGGGGGGCTCAACCCAGTACAACCCAGTATGAGAGGGCTCAACCCAGTATTGTGCATATTCCAATTGAAAGCGCGCACCCAATCCAATCGAATCCGCGCACTAAATCCAATCCAAAGCGCGCACCTAATCCAATCGAAAGCGTGCACCCCTAGAAAGCTATTTCTAGGGTTTGAAGGGAGGGCGAACGATGCGGGATAACCTTCAACAGGGTTATTCTTGGCCTTTTTTGGTTGTTCCAAAACCAAGGAGGTCGGAATGCCAAGGGAGCGTTCATCCATGTGTCATTGGCCGCGAGCTTTAACCCCCTAGCTGGCCAAGCACTTTGACCCCACCTCTGGCCAGTCACTTTGACCCCCTGTCTGGCCACCGACTTTGACCCCCTTGCCAAGGGCCTCTCTAACCGTCATTCCTTTCTTTTTTCACTTCATGTGAGGAGAACGGCATGACCCGACAAGGGAGGCAGAGCGACATGGCGACTATTCGTGAGATTTTGAGGACTTACCAGGCCTTGGGCGGGTTCAAACCCACTGCCCGGGCCCTGGGATGCAATAAGCACACGGTCAAGCAATACGTGCGTTGGGCGAAAGAACATGGCTTTCTCCAAGGGGAACTTCCCCTGGAAAAGGATTTGGCGAAGGCTTGGGAAGACGGCGAAAAATCCACGCCCGTTCCCGCTCATGCCTTGGAGGCCCTCAAGGGAATCATCCAAGAATGGTTGAAGGAAGATTTCACCTTGATTCGCATCCAGGAGATGCTTCAAGAGCGGCACGGGTGGAAGGGGAGTTACTCGACCCTGAAGAGGTATACGGAGCCTTTTCGCAATGAGAAACCCGCCTACGTGAGGCTGGAGGTTGCGCCCGGCGAGGAGGCCCAAGTGGATTTCGGGCTTTTGGGCCGCTTGTGGGACGAGACGCGTGGCAAGCAAGCCAAGGCCTGGGTTTTCGTGATGACCCTTTCCCATTCCCGGCATATGTACGCCGAGATTGTATTCGCACAGGACGTGAGAACCTGGATCGCCTGCCACCGCCGGGCTTTCGAGTTCTTCAATTCAGTCCCTAAAAAAATCGTAATCGATAACCTGAAAAGCGCCATCGTCAAGGCGGCCCTCTATGATCCCTTGGCCAACCGTACCTACGTGGAATGCGCCAACCATTACGGCTTCATCATCTCCCCTTGCCGCGTCGCCACTCCACGCCACAAGGGTAAAGTTGAACGCGGCGTGCCCTATGTCCGTAATTCCTTCTTCAAGGGTCGTTCCTTCCAGGGCCGCACCGATGCCAACCATCAACTCCGCGATTGGGTGATGAACAAGGCAGGTTTACGGGATCATGGCACCACCCGGCTTCAACCCTTGGCCGTCTTCCAGAGCGTGGAACAGAAGGCCCTTTTGCCCCTGCCTACCGCGGCTTACCATCCAACTTTCTTCAAAGAAGCCACTCTGCACCCCGATTGCCACGTAGTCGTGGAAGGTTCCTATTACTCGGCTCCCTACCGTCTTCGGGGCCAAAAACTACTGGCCCAATTAACCGACACCACCGTTGATATATTTCTCAAACACGAATGCGTGGCTTCCCACGCCAAGGCCACACGCAAGGGAACCTGGCGCACCAACCCGGGCCACTATCCCCCTGAAAAAGCGGTCTTCTTGGAACGAACCCCACAATGGTGCCTCAAACAGGCCCAGGCCATTGGACCTAATACCCATCAATTAATCCAACTCCTGCTGGAACACTCCCACCCCCTGGACCATCTGCGCAAAGCCCAGGGCATTCTGCGCTTGAGGGAAAAGTACCTGCCTTCCCGTCTGGAGGCAGCCTGTCTAAGGGCCCTCCATTTCGGAAACTACACGTACCAATCCATCAAAAACATCCTTCAAAAGAACCTCGATCAAAACCCGTTGGACCCGCCGTCGGATCCTTCACTCAAACCCCAGTCGTCTTTCGATTTCGCCCGGCCCGCGGAGGATTTCCTCCGTGCCTTGGCTCTGGATAAAAATTGAGGAGGAAGCATATATGGAAAATAAACATCAGTTGGAGCCGCACCTGAGAAGGTTAAAACTCGCAGGTATGTTGGAGACGCTGGAAATCCGAAACCAGCAGGCCATTGAATCCCAGATCGGTTATATGGATTTCCTGGGCCAGTTGCTGTTGGATGAGCTGGAGCGCCGCCAAGTGGGCCAACTCCAAAGAAGGCTGAAAAAGGCGGGCTTCTCAACCCATATGACTCTAACGGGGTTCGATTTCGCCTTCAACCCGGCCATCAACCGGCAACAAATCCTGGATTTGGGTACTTGTTCTTTCGTGGAGCGAAAAGAGAACCTATTTTTCATCGGTCCCTCAGGTGTGGGCAAAACCCATTTGGCCTGCGCTTTGGCCCATGAAGTCTGCCGCAAGGGTTATGAGGTACTCTTTATCAAGACCTCGCATGCGGCCCAACGATTAGCGGCCTCGCGCGGGGACGGTACCTGGGAAAACCGATTCGCATCCTTCCTGAAACCCGACCTCTTGATCCTGGACGACTGGGGTCTCAAGCCCTTCGACACCAAGGTCGCCGAGGATTTTTACGACATCATCTGTGAGCGTTATGAAAAGGGCTCCTTGATTTTTACCACCAACCGCAGTCTGCGGGAGTGGCCGGAGCTTTTCGGCGACGCCCTCCTAGCCTCGGCTGCCATGGACCGCCTGGTCCACCATGCCACTGCCGTCGTCATTCAGGGCCCTTCCTTTCGGACCCGTTCCATGCGCGAAGAAATGAAAAAAGAACACAGCAGGGAAAAAGAGGCAAAACTATGAGAAACCCATCGTTCGATGCTGTCTTATTCGTGCAATCTTGCGCCTATTGGTTACGGGATTTGCGCGGGACTTCGTATCATCCAATGTTGGGGAAGCAAAACGCATCTTGTGAAAGGAGTTTGATGGGTCTAAATTAATCTAAAAAAGAGGCCCCGCAAGGCAGGGGTCGAAGTCCCCGAAACAGGCACCCCTCGAAGTGCCCAAAAGAGGGGGGGCAAAGTAGGCGGCCAGGGGGGTTAAAGTGGCTGGCCAGTGACATCCATGCGTCAAATCAGGGAAGTATTGCGGTTGAAGTACGAGAAGGGGCTGAGTCTTCGAAATATTGCCCGAGGCTGTGGACTAGGCGAAACAACTGTTCGGGAATATATCATCAGGGCGCAGAAAGCCGGGTTGGTTTGGCCGCTTCCAGCCGATTTGGACGATGCCACGTTGGAAACACGACTATTCCCCTCGGGTCCCATCGAACCCAGAAATAAATCCAGACCCCTGCCCACCTGGAATCAAATCCACCAGGAACTTAAACGCAAGGGCGTTACCATGGAGCTCTTGTGGCAAGAGTACAAGAATATCCATCCCGATGGATACCTGCGAAGCCGTTTCTTCGGGCTCTACCGGGACTGGACCCAAACCTTGGATGTTTCCATGCGGTTGGACCACAAGGCCGGTGAAAAGTTAATGGTCGATTACGCCGGCCTAACCATGCCCGTTGTGGATCGCTTGACCGGGGAAATTCGTGAAGCCCAAATCTTCGTGGCCGTGTCCTGCGCCAGTAATTACGCCTATGCCGAGGCCACCTGGACCCAGGGACTTCCAGATTGGATCGCCTCCCACCAAAGGGCTTTCAGATTCTTCGGTGGTATCCACGAGTTGATAGTTCCCGACAATCTCAAAAGCGGCATTACCCGTCCTTGCCGCTATGAGCCCCAACCCAATGCCACCTACCAGGAACTCGCCAACCATTACGGTACTGCCATCCTTCCGGCCCGGGTCCGAAAACCAAGGGACAAGGCCAAGGTAGAAAAAGGCGTTCAGGATATCGAGCGTCAAATCCTAGCGGTTCTTCGCCACCGGCAATTTTTCTCCCTCGCCGACCTCAACGAGGCCATCGCCGAGCTTTTGGTGAAGTTCAATGCCAAACCCTTCCAGAAGATTCCCGGTTCCCGAAAGTCCCTCTTTGAGGAGCTGGAAAAGCCCCTTTTGAAGCCTCTTCCTGAGGTTCCCTACGACTTCGCCCAATGGAAACAAGCCCGGGTGCATATCGACTACCACGTCGAAATCGACCGACACTATTACAGCATTCCCTACCAATTGGTCGGCCAAAGTATTTGGGTTCGAACCACATCCTCCATCGTGGAATGTTTCCACCAACACAAGCGGGTGGCCAGCCATTTACGGTCCTTCGTGAAAGGCTATCACACTACCTGCAAGGACCATATGCCCAAGAATCACAAGGACTACGGGGATTGGAGCCCCGAAAGACTTTTGCGCTGGGCTCATTCGCTGGGGGATTCAGTCGAGAAATGCGTGGAACAGATATTGGCTTCCAAAGTTCATCCCCAGCAGGGTTACCGGGCCTGTCTGGGACTTATCCAACTTTCCAAGCAGTTCGGCGCGGCGAGGCTCAACGCCGCCTGCTCGCGCGCTTTGGCTTCCAACGCTGTTTCCCGAAGGAGCATCCAGTCCATCCTCAAGACCGGCCTGGATCAGCGTCCCTTGGAAAGCCAAGTGGTGTGTTTACCCCTTCCCCTGCACGACAACGTACGGGGATCGGCCTATTACCAGCTTTGAAATCAATCACAAGGAGGACGTATGCTTCAACACCCTACCCTGGACAAGCTTTATCAACTGAGATTGCCCGGCATGCTCAAGGCCCTGCAAGAGCAGATGGAAAATCCTGAATGCAGTTCCTTGAGTTTCGAGGAAAGGTTCGCTTTGTTGTTGGACCGGGAGGAGATGATGAGATCCAACAGCCGCCTCACCGCCAGGCTGCAAAGGGCGAAACTACGTCTTCCGGCAACGATGGAGGACGTGGATTACCAACAGCCCCGCGGTCTAGACAAGGCGAAAATCCTGTCACTGGCATCCTGCGCTTGGCTTCGATCCCATGACAACTGCCTGATTACAGGGCCCACGGGCTGTGGAAAGAGCTACCTAGCCTGTGCCCTGGGGCACCAGGGCTGCCGTGAAGGGTTCCACGTTCTTTACTTGAGGGTTCCCAAACTTTTCCAAGACTTGGCCCTGGCCAAGGCGGATGGACGATATGGGAAAATCCTCGTCTCCTTCTCCCACTATGACCTTTTGATCCTGGACGATTGGGGAACGGCGGTTCTCACCGATGAGCAACGCAAGGACTTGTTTGAGATATTGGAGGACCGATATGACCGGCGATCCACCTTGGTAACTTCCCAAGTCCCGCCAAGCCATTGGCACGAAATCATCGGAGACCCGACTTTAGCTGACGCCATTCTTGACCGGCTAATCCACAACTCCCATTCCATCGTCTTGAAAGGAGAATCCATGCGGAAAAATCGTAAAATCCAGGCCAACCCTGACGGCTAAACCATTTTCTTCTTTCAGAATTGGTTCTTGGCCGTGTAGCATCGGAAATTAATAAATCAGTCAAAGGAATTTAAAACCAGAATAACCCCGCGTCGAACACCTTCTAAATGCGCGCTTTGGATTGGATTTAGTGCGCGGATTTAATTGGAGGGAATGCGCGCTTTCGTTGGATTATGAAGTTCCCGGCGACATGGGTCGGTGTTTCCGGAGACATGGACGGTTCCAGGCCAGCTAGCGGTGAGTTTATCGAACCCGTTCCAGGAGTTTCGGGATTCCCGGGTTCCATGGTTCCTAGTAGCAGGTTTCAGTGTTCCTAGTAGCAGAACCGATCGTACCTAGTAGCAGGTTTTGGCGTTCCTAGTAGCAGATCCGGGGTGCCTAGTAGCAGGTTTAGTGTTCCTAGTAGCAGAACCGGCCGTACCTAGGAGCAAGTTCCGGGGTCCTAGGAGCAGGTTTCGGGTGTCCTGCCCGCAGGTTTCGGGTGTCCTGCCCGCATTTCAACGGCAATTTAAAATGAACAATGAAAAATGAATAATGGCTGAAGATTTCCAGGATTCGGAATTCGAACCAAAATTTCAGTTTTGAAAATCGAGCCAAAATTGAATTCAATTTGTGCTAATATATATTAGTAATTATTAACAATTAATAAGAGGTCATTATGTCCAATAGAATCATTACTTCCGTTTCCCTTCCGGCGGAAATCCTGAAGGAGGCGGAGAAAATCGCCAAGGAGAAACACCAGTCCCGAAGTGAGCTCATAAAGGAAGCCGTGCTCCAATATTTGGACGATCACCGCTGGCACAGTATGCAGGAGGAAGCCGCGCCTTACGCCCAAGCCAAGGGCATTCGGACGGAGCAGGATGTGGAAAATCTCGTGCGGGAGATCCGCAAATCCCCCAAGGGTAAAGCCTGATTTGATCCGCTTGGCGCTGGATTCAAACGTATGGATCTCGGCTTTTTTAACGCCCGGGGGTTTTTGCGAGAGGGTGGCGCGGGCCAGGAAGCGGGAATCCGTGGAATTAATCACATCCAAGTTCATTTTGAGGGAAGTAGAGGAAGCATTATCGGGCAAACTCGAACTGCCGGGCCCGATGGTGGAAGAACGCGTTAAATATATGATCCTGCACTGCCTGCTGGTGGGACCAACCCGACCGATCCATGCCAGTAAAACTCGCGAGGCTGACAACCATATCTTGGAATGCGCGGTAGCCGGCCGCGCCTCATACCTGCTTACGGGGGACAAAGAACACCTTCTACCCTTGGGGCGTTTTGAGGGTGTCGAGATCGTCACGCCCAGAAGGATGGTGGAACTGCTTCAGTTATGATGAGTAATGTTCTAAACCTGGTGATTTGCACCCCTTTTATATTTTTTCCCAAGAGGTTATTCTATTTGAGGAAAAGGGAGGATTTATGAAGACATTAACAGCTTACGTTGAGTTTGATTCGGAAACAAAACAGTATGTGGGTATCGTTCCGGGAATTCCAGGAGCGCACACTCAGGGAAAAACCCTGGATGAGCTTCAAAAAAACCTAAAAGAAGTCTTGGAACTATGCGTGGAAGAAAACAAGGACCTGCTTGCCGAATTGCCCCAATTCGTTGGCCTGCAACAGGTTGAGGTGGGGGTTTGAGCAAACTGCCCGTCATTCCTTTCCGTGTAATGGATAAACTGCTTAGGAATTTGGGTTTCGAGCCTGTAAGGCAAAAGGGAAGCCATGTATTTTTCCGGCGGATTTCTGATGGGAAGACAACAACGGTTCCCAATCACGGGGGACAAGATATAGCAAGGCCATTGATTCGGGAAATTCTACGGGAAGTTGAAATAACCCCGGAAAAATATTTGGAGCTGTTGGACAAGATTTAAACAGAAAAACGACGTGAAATTGTTTTCACTAAAATTGACGCGGGCAAATTTGCGGGTCACACTATGTCTCCCCCTCTTTCACCCCCATTTCATCCATGTGAAAATAATAAATGGAAAATGGGGACGTCCCCATGCTCAATGCCTTTGTTTTTCAAAGAGAGGCATGGGGGAAGGGGGGAATAGCTATCTAATGCATGCCTTCCGGAATTTTCCAAAGTTGAGTAATTTAAAAGGATGGTCCTGATATTCGGCTTAAATTGTGTTAAGGTAATTGTGCTGTTGGAAGCGGGAAATGGTTGAAAAATTCAAGTAAACCCCCTGTCCGCCTCCGAGCCCTGCTGGCTTCCTGAAACCTGAAGAGGCATTGCCGATTCAAGCGAAGTACGGAAAGCGAAAGGATGGTTATGCGAATCACCCCCGTCGTCCCAGGCTGTTTCCATTTGGAGGGCCCCCAAACCAGCGCCTTGCTGGGAAGTCCCCCTGAAATCCTGAAAGTCCTCCTCAAGCAAAAGAAAAAAATCCCCCACGCGGGAATTCTTCCGGATGTGTCCCATATCAACGGCGTGTCCCAAATGGCCTTTGAGTTCCTGGGTTATTGGTTCTTGTTCATCGACCAGGGATACCAAAACGGGAAGAAATTCAGGATCCTGGGGAGCCGCGACATGTGCGACAGGCTCCGGGAAATCCTCCGCATCACCCTGCTGGGCCCCAGCCTCGCGGAAATGAAAAAATGGGGATTGAGCAAAGGCCGAGCCGAAATGCTCGCCCGGATGTCGGACGGGTTGGCGCTTAAAAAAGCCGGGGTCATCCTGCAGGTCGAGGATCTGTTCGAGTTTATCCCTTTCCCCGAGGGGGCCGAGCAGGGCCAAATCCCGATCTTTTCCGGGTCTTCCGAATACCTCATCAAACCTTTGGGAGGGAACAGGTTCGAGGTCTCGGACCAGGGGAAATTGTCCATATTGGATTTGAGTTTTAGCGGGGAACAACTTCCCCCGCTCGTGGATTTATCGCAAGAAAAAGAAAAACCGGAAACCCTGAGATTGAAAATCCTGGGCTGTTATACCGGCTTTGACCCCGGAGGGCCCACCACGGGAATGCTTTTATGGATCAACGGAAACGGCTTTTTAATCGACTCTCCAGCGGGGGTCGGCAGGACCCTTAAACAAGTCGGGGTTTCCAAGGACCGGCTGACGGCCATCATTCAAACCCACGTCCATGACGACCATTGCTCCTTGAGCGAACTGATCCTTTCCGAACATTCCTTCGCCTTGATTTCCACCAGGGAAATATACGAGTCGGCTGTAATGAAGGTGGCCATGGTCATTGGGGAACCGGTCGAGACAGTGAAGCAAATGATGGAGTTTGTCGAGGTGATTCCAGGCAGGACCTATCAAATGTACGGGGCATCCTGGGAATTCTTTTACACAGTCCATTCCATCCCGACCATTGGATTTAGGGTAACAGTCCCGGATGAAAATGGCGCTCCCTTGGCCCTCCTGCATTCCAGCGACCTGGCTCATTTCAAGGCCATGAAAAAGCTGGCGGAGGAAGGCGCCATCAGCGGTGAGCATTTGGAGCGGATGAGGGGATTGGTCCGGGGCGACGAGGCCCTGGCCATGATCGACGGGGGCGGGGGGATGATCCACGGCGAGCCATCTGATTGGGATTCCTTGATGGAGCGTTTCCCCAACACGGAATTTCTTTTCTACCACGTGAATCCCTCCCAGGTGAAGGGGGAGAAGTACCAGGTGGCCAAACCTGGATGGGGGAAAACCTATTTGAAAGAGAGGCAATTTCCCCAATCCGTTTACAGCGGGGTGGTCCAGGCCCTCAAGCTGTTTCACGTGAAGGACCCGGCCTGGCTGAACGTTATTTTCTCCCGGGGCAAGGTCGTGGAGTTCCCCTCCGCCACGGAGGTGGTGAAGAAGGGCCAGGAGGGCGATTCCTTCTATTTCATCCTATCGGGAACCCTGGATGTCCTGGACCCGGAAAACCCCGGGGAACCCCTGATGGCCACCCTGGAAGGAGGGGATTTTTTCGGGGAAATGTCGATCCTCAACAAATCCAAGACCAATGCCACGGTCGTCTCCAAGACGCCGGTGGTCCTGTTCAAGCTCGCGGGGGACTTGTTCCTGGAGTTCGTGGAGAAAAACGACCTGAAGGAAAACTTTTCCAGCATGTGGATCAGGCGCCCCCTCATTTCCTCCATCTCGATTTTCAGGGACCTGGACCCCACGGCCAAGCACGAGATTTCCCTGATGGCTCGAAGCCAGGTTTTTGCCGAGGGGGAATTGATCGTCCGCCAGGGGGGGAAGACCGATGACTTTTTCGTCATCTCAAGGGGACAGGTCGAGATACTCCAGAAAAACGAGAATGGAAAAGTCGTCTTCTCGACGGGGTTGAGGGCCGGTGATTTCTTCGGGGAGAACGTGGCCTTGGGCTATACCGACAAGAGGAACGCCACCGCGAAAGCCGAGACGGAAGTCGCGACTCTGGTCATCTCCGGCAGGGAATTCCGGGAACTCGCCAAACGCATGCCGATCCTTCGGCATAAACTTCACGTGGTCATGAAGCAGAGGGGAATCACGGATGAAATCCTTGAAAAGGGAACCATGCCTATTGAGTGAATTTTTTTTATAACTGTCCAAATAAAACAAAATCCAGGAAACAAAGATTGTAAAAATCAAAAATACTTAAATCCAAAAGCTTCAAGCAAAACCAAGTCCTTAGCCACGGATTCAGGGGATGCAGGGGATGAATACAAATGAACAAAATGGAAAATGCACGATGAACAATTCAAAGAGATCTCAGATCATGACAAGAGCAATGCTCTTGCGCCCGATGGGCGTTATGGTCAAGTCTGCGGACCGTGAAAAAATTAATTTTTCCATCGACCGCCAGCTGGACCATAGAACATGATCAAAATGCGCTTTAAATCCCATGAATCCCATGTATCCGTGGCTAAGTATTATTTTGGATAGGTTTGAATTTTTTTGGTTTTTTGATTTTCCCCTACCGAATGATCCCGACAATCGATTGATATCCCATTCCTTTCAAACTTCAAATGAAGATTTCAACTGAAAATTCGCCCCGCGAAAAAATATTTTAATTTTTGTCCTGAGAAATTATGAGCCGTGTCATACTGATGCGGACTCTTGAAATCTAATATGAGTCCCGACAATCAACATCTAAGGAGCCTTGCCATGGGAGATTCTAAAGTTTACACGCTGGACGCCAATGAGGCGGTCGCCAGGATCGCGTACCGCTTAAGCGAGGTCATCAGTATTTACCCCATCACACCTTCCTCCCCTATGGCGGAATGGGCCGACGACTGGGCTGCCATGGGTAAGACGAACCTCTGGGGAAACATTCCCAGCATCATGGAAATGCAAAGCGAAAGCGGGGCGGCCGGCGCCCTGCACGGCGCCCTCCAAGGGGGTTCCCTCGCCACCACCTTCACCGCCTCCCAAGGCCTTCTGTTAATGATTCCGGACATGTTCAAGATCGCGGGCGAGCTGACTCCGACCGTTTTACACGTCACGGCCCGAACCGTGGCCACCCACGCCCTTTCCATATTTGGGGACCAATCGGACGTCATGGCGATCCGCTCCACGGGTTTCGCCCTGCTTTGCTCCAACTCGGTCCAAGAAGCCATGGACATGGCCCTGGTGGCCCACGCCTCCACCCTGGATTCAAGGGTGCCCTTCATGCATTTCTTCGATGGTTTCCGGACCTCCCATGAGGTGGCCAAGGTCAGCCTGATTTCCGATGACGACGTCCGGGCGGTGGTGGACATGAAAAAGGTGGAAGAACACCGGTCGCGGGCCATGACGCCCGACAAGCCCATTATCCGGGGAACCGCCCAGAACCCAGATGTGTTTTTCCAGGCCCGGGAAGCCTGCAACTCCTTTTACCTGGCGGTACCGGGAATCGTCCAAAAAGCCATGGATCGGGTCGCCAAGGTCACGGGACGCCAGTACCATCTATTCGACTATCACGGGGCCCCGGACGCCGAGCGTGTGCTGGTGATGATGGGTTCGGGTGCGGAAGTGGCCCATGAGGCCGTGGACGCCTTGAACGCCAAGGGCGAGAAAACAGGCATTTTGAAGGTAAGGCTGTTCCGTCCCTTCTCCCCCAAGCATTTCATGGAGGCCCTGCCCTCCACCGTCAAGTCCATTGCGGTCATGGACCGTACCAAAGAGCCGGGATCGGCCGGGGAACCTCTGTACCAGGATATCCTGTTGTCAGTCGCCGAATCTGCTGAGAACGGCTGGGGTTCGCTTAAAAATAAGCCCCGGGTCATCGGGGGCCGTTACGGATTGTCCTCCAAGGAATTCACCCCAGCCATGGTCAAGGGGGTCCTGGATCACTTGAAGGAAGCCAAGCTCAAGAACCATTTCACCATCGGCATCAACGATGACGTGACCCACCTGAGCCTACCCTACGATCCTCATTTCAACACAGAGCCTGATGCCGTCAACCGGTCCCTTTTCTTCGGGTTGGGGGCGGATGGGACTGTCGGCGCCAATAAGAACACCATCAAAATCATCGGCGAAAACACGGATAACTGGGCCCAGGGTTATTTCGTTTACGACTCGAAAAAATCCGGCAGCATGACTGTCTCCCACTTGCGGTTCGGCCCCAACGCGATTCATTCCTCCTACCTCATCTCAAAGGCGAATTTTGTCGCTTGCCACCAACCCCAATTCATCGACCGTTCCGACATGTTGGTCAGTCTGGTGGATGGAGGGACATTCCTCTACAACACCGCAGTTCCCGCCGACAAGGTTTGGGAAACCCTTCCCAGGCCGGTCCAGGAGTCGCTCCAGAAGAAGAAAGCCAAATTTTACGTGATTGACGCCTACAAGGTGGCCAAGGAAACGGGCATGGGCGGTCGGATCAATACCATCATGCAGGTATGCTTTTTCGCCATCTCGGGGGTTCTGCCCAAGGATGAAGCCATCGATAAGATCAAGAAATCCATCATCAACACCTACAAGAAAAAGGGCGACGAGGTGGTGCAGGCCAACCTTCGGGCGGTGGACCAAACCCTGGCCAACCTGCACGAGGTGCAATACGCTGGAAAGTCCCTGAGCCAGGTCACCATGCGCAAGCCCGTCCCGGATAGCGCGCCGGAATTCGTGAGGAAGGTCATGGGATCGATCATCACGGGTCATGGGGACGACCTGCCGGTCTCGGCGTTTCCCGTGGACGGGACATTCCCTACCGGAACCACCCAATATGAAAAGCGGGATATCGCCCAGGATATCCCCGTTTGGGACCCGGAAATCTGCATCCAATGCTCGAAATGCTCCTTCGTCTGCCCCCATGGGACCATCCGGGTCAACGTTTATGAGCCGTCTTTACTGGGAAAAGCGCCAACCGGCTTCAAGTCGGCGGACGCCAAGTACCGCGATTGGAAGGGTTTGAAATACTCGGTCCAGGTCGCACCGGAGGATTGCACGGGTTGCGGGCTCTGCGTGGACGTATGCCCGGGAAAAAGCAAAACCGAAAACAAGCACAAGGCGCTGGATCTCCAGCCCCAGCACCCCTTGGTCAAGCAGGAGTCGGCGAATTGGGATTTCTTCCTGACCCTGCCGCCCCGGGACCCCAAGAGCCTGAACCTTTCCCTGATCATGCAACAGCAGTTATTACAGCCCTATTTCGAGTTTTCGGGGGCCTGCGGAGGCTGCGGGGAGACACCCTACGTGAAACTCCTTTCCCAGTTGGTGGGGGACCATGCCTTGATTGCCAACGCCACCGGTTGTTCCTCCATCTATGGGGGAAACCTGCCGACCACGCCCTGGTCCAAGGACGCGAACGGCCGGGGACCCACCTGGAGCAACTCGCTTTTTGAGAACAACGCTGAATTCGGGCTGGGCATGAGGCTGTCCGTTGACCAGACCCGGGCCAGGGCCCAATATCTTCTGAAAAAACTGGAGCCCCTCGCTGGGCCCGACTTGGTCAGCGCCCTGTTGGCCCCCGAGGAAAAGACTTTCGCGGGGATGGAACAACAGCGCGCCCGCGTGAAGCAATTAAAGGAAAAATTGGTTAAGGAATCCTCGGCGGAGGCGAAGGAACTTGTCCTGAACGCCGACTATTTGGTGCGAAAGAGCGTCTGGATCATGGGAGGCGACGGCTGGGCCTACGATATCGGCTATGGGGGCTTGGACCATGTGCTGGCTACCGGCCGCAACGTGAAGGTGCTGGTCCTGGACACGGAAGTGTATTCCAACACGGGGGGGCAGATGTCCAAGTCCACCCCGCGGGGGGCAGTCGCGAAATTCGCGGCCGCTGGCAAGTTGATGGCGAAGAAGGATTTCGGACTCATCGCCATGAGCTACGGCAACATCTACGTGGCCCGGGTGGCCATGGGAGCCAACGACGCCCAGACCCTGAAGGCGTTTAACGAAGCCGAATCTTACGACGGGTCGGCCCTCATCATCGCCTACAGCCATTGCATCTCCCACGGCATCGACATGGTCAACGGCTTGAAACAGCAGAAGGCCGCGGTCCAGTCGGGCCAATGGATCCTCTACCGGTATGATCCCCGTTTGGCCGCGGCGGGCAAGAATCCCTTGCAATTGGATTCTAGCGAGCCGACCTTGCCCTTGGAGGAATATATCACCAAGGAAAACCGCTTTAAGATCCTCATGAAGGCAAATCCGGAAGAGTCCAAACGGCTGATTGGACAGGCGCAAAAGGATGTCCGGGAGAAGTACGCCTACTATAAGAAGCTGGCCTCCGCCGATGTGGCCGGGCCGGGACCGGTGGCGGAGACTGCAACTGCCGCAAGTTAAGAAAATTATAAAATTTTTAATCCGGGGGTAATGATATGGACATAACAACTACATATATGGGGCTGAAGTTAAGGTCGCCCCTGGTCGCCGCCGCCTCTCCCCTCACGGTTGAGGTGGAAAGCATTAAACGCCTTGAGGAAGCTGGCGCGTCCGCGGTCGTGCTCAAATCCCTTTTTGAGGAACAGATTTTGAGCGACCAATACCAGGTTGAGAAGGGTTTGGCGCAGGGGACGGAAAGTTACGCCGAGGCTCTCAGTTATTTCCCCCGGTACGAGGAGTTCCTGCCAGAGCCGAAGGAATACCTTGATCAACTTCTAAAAGTGAAAAAGGCCGTGAAAATCCCTGTTATTGCCTCGTTGAACGGGGTGACCCCGGGGGGGTGGACCCGTTTCGCGAAAAAACTGGCCGATGCCGGGGCGGATGCCCTGGAATTGAATTTTTACAACGTTCCCACCGAAGTGAAAGTGGGAGGGGAGGACCTGGAAAAGGAATACTTGGAAATCCTTTCGGGCGTCAAAAGCATGGTGAAGATTCCCGTGGCCATAAAACTCTCCCCGTTTTTTACCTCCCTTCCCGCGGCGGTTAGCAGATTGGCGGACGCGGGCGCTAATGGGATTGTCCTTTTCAACAGGTTTTACCAGCCGGATTTGAACCTTGAAACCCTAGATGTGGACAACACGGTGGTTCTAAGCTCATCCGAGGAAGGACGGCTTCCGTTGCGTTGGATCGCGATCCTCCACGGGAGAGTGAAAACAGATCTTGCCGCGTCCACTGGAATCCACACCTCGGAGGACGTTATCAAAATGATTCTGGCCGGGGCCTGCGTCACTCAGTTGTGCTCAACCCTTTTAAAGAACGGTATCAAGCATATCCATGAACTGGAACAGGGAATTAAATTTTGGATGAAAGAAAATGAGTACTTGTCCGTGAAGGAAATGCTGGGAAGCGCGAGCCAAAAAAAGCATGAAAACCCCATGGCTTTTGAGCGCGCCCAGTACATCCGAACCCTGATGAACTATAAGGAGCCGACCGCTGGTTCAAGGTAGCGCGGATTAAACGTTCACATAGGTAGTGTTGTTAAAAGTAATTTCGAATAATAAAACCTCATCAGGAATAATTAAATTCTTGATGGGGTTTTTTATTTTTGATTTGTTGTTTTCGCGAGTCTGTTTCTGATTTGTTGGATGACGTAAAGTATCTCGTCGTCTTGAAGGCGGTCTTGGGGATTCTTCCCGACATATTTGAATTGGATTGTTTTTTGCGGATCGATGATGATCATCGATGGATGGCTGATGTCGTGAATCCCGTGCCCGTGGGGATGGCGAAGGCCGTAAGCGTCTATCAAGTGGAGATTTGGATCGGAAAGAAGCGGAAAAGGGAACCGCCAATTTTGGTTGAAGTCAGCTGAGTCTTCAATCGAGTCTGTGCTAATTGCGGCAACGGCGACACGCGCTGTCATGAACTTGGAGTAATCCTGCTTGAGATTCCAAAGCTGATTCTTGCAATCGCCACACCAGTAACCGCGGTAAAAAATAAGGATGAGGAACCATCCGGGTTGGACCTCGGATGATTTGAACAAATGCCCATTTTCATCCATTAAGCTAAAATCAGCCGCTTTATCCCCAAGGGTTAAACCGCCGGGCTTGTCAACTTGCTGTACTTGACCGGAGTTGCCACAACCACCTATGTAAGCAATCGAAGTGGATATCAGAGTTATCATTAGGAAAAAGGAGGTAAAACTTTTTTTATTTTTTAACATGTTATTCTTAAAATCCTTTTTAAGAAATTATCCAAAAGAAGGAATAATTTTATAATTGGGAATAAAAGACAAGCAACTCCGTCTATATATTGTGGATAAAAACAGGGAAAAACCATTAAATGTTGTGTGTTTCAGTAAAAAATAACGAAAAAGGATTTACCGTTAAAACACGGTTCACTAAAGAGAGATAAATTCTTTGAAAACTTTGGTTTTTTACCAAAATTGCGGTAATATTTCAGTGAAGCTTGTTTAATGATTTTGAGCTTTTTAAAAGTTTGAGGAAATCATTTTAAGGTTTGAGGGACAGAAAAATTGAAAAACAATATAAAAGAAGTTGGCGTTATGAAACCGGTTTTCCAAAGAAAATTTGATCTTCATTTTGGGGTTTTCACCCTATTAGCTGTTATATTTTGGGTGAATAACGTAACATTTTTGTCTGCGCAAACAATCCACACTGCGTCCACTTCCGCGGTAGCCATTCCTACCCTTATAGCGACTCCTCAGTTTTGCCCCGGAGACACACAGCAGATATACCAAGAGAACCAGCCGACCTATTACACAGCTCCTACTTTAACAGCTTGTGGTTACCCCACTGGTACTTATGATCCGAACTATTTTGCCGCCATTGACAGTTATGACTTTGGGGATACATCAGCGTCTGGTGGAAACGGTGGTGGCGAAGGAGGGGTTGTATGTGGCGCCTGTGCGGCATTAACGAACACTTCGAATGCCAGGGCTTGTACCGTCATGATTGTGGATGAATGCCCGGTGGGAGGAGTTAACCTAAATAACTGTTGGAACGGGTCATACCACTTGGACATTTCTCTAACCGCTTATAATTATTTATCAAATAACGCAAGCTTTCCAAGTAACACCGATCAATCCGGACGTGATAATTCGACTGTTGAGTGGTATTTTGTTCAATGCCCCTTGACTGGACAAGCCGCAGTTACCTTTGATAACACGACTGGAAACATCGCCTATGAATGGGCTAACAGTGCGTCAAGCGGATGGAACCCGCTTATGTTCCTGGATACGATTATTCCAATCAAATCAGTGGCTTATGGCTCAAGTTCTTCTGGCCCTTTCACGTCCATCACCCGGGATACTGGCAGCAGTCTTCCGAATTTTTGGTACGGCAGCAGCGCCTACTCGGGGACGGAATATTTTCAAATCACTAGCTGGGAATCAAACACTCCAGTCACAATTGGGTTGAACGGCGGAAGTTATTCTCCGAGTGAAGCGGCGCCTCCTGGAAACCCTTCGACGAGCGGACAGGTACCGGGATGCAATTCTACGCCTGTGAACACGAACACTCCTACCCGGACTTTTACGAATGGTCCTACAGCGACACCTACATTTACTCCAACTAAAACCAGTACTCCTACCATAACACCTACACTTCCTCCTTGCAGCGGCTGTGCGACGACAATTTACAACGGAAGTGAGACTTATGACGGGGTAGCTGCTTCGACTTGGGGCTCGCCGGTTTCGACTTCAACAAATATTACCCAGTCCACAGCGGCGGCTTATGCCGCGAGCGGAGCGACAACAGGTTTGGTTATGAGTATGGCTTCGACGGGAACTGGGAACTGGGCCGAGGTAGGTTATAACTGGGCCGGCTCTTATACGGGTAATTCCAAGGCCTATATCAATGCCGCCGCTCAAACATGTTTGGATTTCGCTATTGAGAGTTCAACTGCCAGCCCAGGAATCGCCGCTGTGGTCATTTTCTTGGTGGATTCTAATAACACAAAATCCAATCCAGTGACCTTATCCACAACCATCACCAATAGTTGGACATCCGTAAACGTCCAGATGTCTTCATTTACATACCCTTCTACATTCGTCACGAGCAATACCTGGGAACTTGATGTGGAAGCACTGTATTCAACTGCTGGAACTGCGGCAACTCTCTATATGAACGATATAACCTTCGTAGGGACCTGCTCGGCCACTTCAACCCCTACTCGTACGAATACAATCGGCAATACACCCACATATACGAATACTCCTGCGCCGTGCAGTGGTTGCGGGACCACGCTCTATAACGGAAGCGTAACTTACGATGGAGTGGCTGCTTCAACGTGGGGATCCCCTGTTTCAACTTCCACTAATATCACCCAGTCCACTGCGGCGGCATATGCCGCCAGCGGAGCCACGACAGGTTTGGTCATGAGCATGGCTTCGACTGGAACAGCGAACTGGGCTGAGGTGGGCTACAACTGGGCGGGGTCTTTTACTGGCAATTCCAAATGTTATATCAATGTTGCCAATCAAAGCTGCCTGGACTTTGCGATTGAAAGCTCGACGGCAAGTCCTGGGATTTCTGCGGCTTATGTTTACTTGGTCGATTCAAGCAACAACAAAAGCAGTGCTGTGACCTTTGCCACGTCGCTGACAAATAGTTGGACGGCTGTAAGTATTCCCTTGTCGTCATTTTCCTTCACAGGTGTCACGCAATCTAATATTTGGGAAATTGACGTGGAAGTCAATTTCGCTACTGCGGGTTCTACCGCGACTCTTTATTTCAATGATCTTCAATTTATTGGAACCTGTCCGACGGCTACACAAACTCCAACTAAAACAAATACTGGCGGCCCTACAGCTACGATCACTCCTACCCAGCAATGCTATGTTTTCGATAATAACGAACAACAAACTTTATACGATACTTTCGGTGGCTTGATGAGCACCACGCATTGGGGAAACGGAACGAATGGAACGGCTTCATTACAAACCCCTGGTGCCAATGGAACAAATTATTGTGCTATGGAATATGGAACGTCCCCTAATTCAAGCACGGATGGATTTGCACTTGAAGGATTGATACCGAATTCAGGTACGAACGAGAATTTGGCATATTTCTGTAATGGATTTAGTTTCTATTTTAAAGCTTCATCTAGCGCTACAACCTTCCGTTTTGAGGTGAAAAATCCCACAATTGATGCGGGAGACAGTGACGACTATGGGTATAGCATTGATTCTCCAAGCACAGCGTGGACGCTTTATACCGTTCCGCTTTCAAGCATAACCCGGGAATCTTGGGGGTCGATGACCAACCCGCCGACTTTGGCGCAGGCTTTAACTCAAGTTACGGGTCTCATGTGGGAATCCGAGTCTAACAACACCGCTTCGGTGACTTTCTGGGTAGATGAGGTTTGTATTTTAACGAATAATCCTCCGACAGGTACTCCTACCTATACCGCCACTATTCCGCCCGCCAATACAGCAACCTATACAAAGACCCCGACTTTAACTATTACGCCAACGAGTACTCAAACAAACACTCAAACAATTACGCCTACGAATACAGCGACGCAAACCCAAACCCCAACACGAACAAATACTCAGACTAATACAACTACGAATACCGCGACACAGACCCAGACGCCAACAAGAACCAATACTCAGACCAACACAGCAACCCCTTCTCCGACAAACACTCAAACAATTACGCCTACAAATACAGCGACGCAAACCCAAACACCAACAAGGACAAATACTCAG
Source organism: candidate division FCPU426 bacterium (assembly GCA_963796105.1). GTDB lineage: Bacteria > Oederibacteriota > Muellerivitia > Muellerivitales > Muellerivitaceae > CAWCKJ01. The sequence continues at coordinate 476,196 of CAWCKJ010000003.1, read as the reverse complement.
ATTAATACAGCTACGAATACCGCGACACAAACTCAGACGCCAACAAGGACAAACACTCAGACCAGCACAGCGACCTCTTCGCCGACAAACACTCAAACAATTACGCCTACGAATACAGCGACGCAAACCCAAACACCAACAAGGACAAATACCCAGACTAATACAGCTACGAATACCGCGACACAAACCCAGACGCCAACAAGGACAAACACTCAGACCAGCACAGCGACCTCTTCGCCGACAAACACTCAAACAATTACGCCTACGAATACAGCGACGCAAACCCAAACACCAACAAGGACAAATACTCAAACTAATACAAGCACGAATACCGCGACTTTAACCCAGACGCCAACAAGGACAAACACTCAGACCAGCACAGCGACCTCTTCGCCGACAAACACTCAAACAATTACGCCTACGAATACAGCGACGCAAACCCAGACACCAACAAGGACAAACACGCAGACCAGCACAGCGACCTCTTCACCGACAAACACTCAAACAATTACGCCTTCAAATACAGCGACGCAAACCCAAACACCAACAAGGACAAACACACAAACCAACACAGCAACCTCTTCGCCGACAAATACATTTACCCTTACCCCAACACTGACGAGAACTAACACACCCACTAATACCGCCACTTCAACTAATACTCCAACAGTAACTAATACCGTTACTTATACCAACACGGGCACGACTTCACCGACAAATACGCCTACCATAACTCCAACGAGAACCTCGACCCCGACACTGACAAATACGCCGACATTGACGGCGACTCCAACCTTGACGAATACTTCTACCAGCACCCTTACGCCAACTAGGACATTTACTTCTACACCTTCTAACACCCAAACAAATACCGCTACAAATACGCCTACAGGAACGCCGACTCCTACATTAACACGAACCAATACGCCAACGAATACGGCTACACCTACTGTTACGCCGACAGCAACCAACACCACAACAGGCACGACTTCACCGACAAATACGCCTACCATAACACCAACGAGAACCTCGACCCCGACACTGACAAATACGCCGACATCAACGGCTACTTCGACTTCGACGAATACTTCTACCAGCACCTTTACGCCAACTAGGACATTTACTTCTACACCTTCTAACACCCAAACAAATACCGCTACAAATACGCCCACAGGAACGCCGACGCCGACATTAACACGAACCAATACGCCAACGAATACGGCTACACCTACTGTTACACCGACTGCAACCAACACTACAACGGGCACGACTTCACCGACAAATACACCAACCATAACTCCAACGCGAACCTCCACTCCGACACTGACGAATACGCCGACTTCAACTTTGACGAATACTTTAACCAACACCTTAACGCCCACTAGAACATCGACATCAACCCCATCAAACACACCAACGGGAACGCCCACTTATAGCGGAACGCCGACGCCGACATTAACGAGGACAAACACCCCAACGAATACGGCTACACCTACTGTTACACCGACAGCAACCAACACCACAACAGGCACGACTTCACCGACGAATACGCCTACCATAACACCAACGCGAACCTCGACCCTGACACTGACAAATACACCGACATCAACGGCTACTTCGACTTCGACGAATACTTCTACCAGCACCCTTACGCCAACTAGGACATTTACTTCTACACCTTCTAACACCCAAACAAATACAGTTACGAACACCCCTACGGGAACGCCCACTTATAGCGGGACGCCGACGCCGACATTAACAAGGACAAACACCCCAACGAATACGGCTACACCTACTGTTACACCGACATCAACCAACACCACAACAGGCACGACTTCACCGACGAATACGCCTACCATAACTCCAACGCGAACCTCCACCTCGACACTGACGAATACGCCGACTTCAACTTCGACGAATACTTTAACCAACACCTTAACGCCTACTAAAACATCGACATCAACCCCATCAAACACACCAACGGGAACACCTACTTATTCCGCTACACTGACGCCAACATTAACGAGAACAAATACGCCGACAATTACTTTAACCCCCACAAATACTCAAACAGGTACTCAGTCACCCACCAATACGCCAACCATCACTTCGACATATACATCGACGCCGACTTCAACAAACACGATAACTATGACCAATACAGCTACCCCAACGAATACGGCAACCAATACACCAACACATACTTCCACACCAACTTTAACGAGTACACATACAGTTACTTCTACTTCAACGTTTACAAGCACACCCACAAACACGCTGACTGGTACTCCTACGAACACCAGAACCAATACACCGACTTATACATCCACCAACTCGCCTACTAATACATACACAAGCACCAATACCCCCACACACACATTGACTTCAACACCCACAAACAGCCCGACATCGACCTTTACCCCGACCCAAACAAATACACCGACCATCACCAATACCCCCACAAACACTCCTACTGGAACGCAGTCGCCTACAAGTACACCCACTATTACCCCAACTAAGAGTTTGACACCAACATTCACTAATACGCCCACTCCAACATCCACTCCTACTTTTACTTCTACTTTGACCCTAACTTATACACCTACCCTTACATCGACTCTAACCCCGACAAATACGTTTTCGCCCACTTGGACACCCACCTCCACGCCAACCAACACCCCGACTGAGACTTTCACATCCACCTGGACCAATACACCAACCATTACCTATACGCCTACCAACACTCCGACTGGGACGCAATCGCCGACGAATACCCCTACAGTTACACCGACATACACAGCGACTCCGACTTTAACAAATACCTCCACAGCTACGAACACATTCACCTTTACCCCAACGAATACTTTCACCCACACTTTGACAAACACACCCACGACTACCCCAACGATGACTTTCACATCCACCACCACATGGACATCAACAGCGACCTGTACGTTTTCCTCGACGCCAACCATTACGCCCACAAGCACGAGTACAGTGGTCACAGTCCAGGCTAATCAAGTTTCATCGTCTCCGACGACCCAGATACCCGGAGCGACGGGAGTGACGGTTCTCCAAGTCCAATTCACTAATCCAAGCTCCAGCACGGTTACCCTAACCAGCCTAACGCTAACGGTGACGGGAACCGGAAACCCTGCGGATATGGGACCTGTAACACTATTGGAAAACGGGGTGCCGATCGCCACAGGAATATTGGGTTCTGGAGCGGCCACCTTTACCATTAACAATACATTGGGATCGAATGGAAACACCTACATGGTTGTAACCAGCTTCTCGTCCTCGGCGTCAGGGACTTACATTGTCAGCGCGACGGGAGCCACCGGAACAAACGGTCAAACGGTGCGAGTGAACGGATTACCGGTCGCAGGAGCTGTTGTCGATGTGGCAGCGCCAACACAAACCTTTACACCGACAGTTACGTTAACTCCGACTCTTGTGGCAAAGCCTACTTGTATTCCGCCATATCCCAACCCTGTGGTGAACGGGCCGGTATCATTGCAGATTTCAGTGCCGGGAACGACTGTGGTGAAATGGTCCGTATTTAGCTTGGCCTTGAGAAAGATTGTGGGTGGCGAAATAACAATAACGAATACTGGTTTGATTGTTTGGGACTTAAAAGACCAATACGGTAAGCAAGTGGCGGATGGTTTATACTACCTTCGAGTTGAAATGTATGGGCTTCAAACAATGGATAAGGTATACAAAATTCTGGTATTAAAATAAAAAAACTTTTTTTAAATCCTTCGTACAGATACTAATTTAAAAACCGGTGAAATCCGATATGGTTTTCACCGGTTTTTTTATGAATAAATAAAATCAGCTGTTGTTAATTTGACATAAAGTCGAACAAATGACTTTCTGATTCAAATGATCCTAAAATTCTTTTATTTAGCGTGAAATGTTATTACTTAAAGGCTTTACGTGACTTTGTAATGGCAAGAAAATTGCATTATTATAAATATATTGAAAGGAATACCTTGAATCGGAGAAATGACAACTTTATTCAGAAATCTTATTTTAAGTGTTATTTTTATATTTTTTTGGTAACGCTTTTTCTCTTTTCTTTTTTATTTTCTTCTAATGCCTATGCGCAAACTCAAAATGGGGCTAATCCTATTGTTACCATATTGGATCCCAGCTTAAACAGCCCTACAGAACCGGTTACGGTTGTTATCAATTATTGCCCAGATCCATACAATGACACTCAATTGGTAATGCAAGTAAACAACAACGCGACTGTTCCAAGCCCAACGACTATTACTCAATGTTCAATCCCGGTGAATGGAAGCTATCTGTGGATTGATGGAAATGGAACCCAGCAACAAGACCAAGCATTTGGGGCATTTACTGGCGGAACTCAAGCGAGCTGGGATATGCACGACCAAGCTCATCCATGCGGTCCACTGACTTTTGTGGAAACCATTCCAAACGCAGCCTACGGGGGAACCTATGATGTTGTGGTCGAAGGGAAAACCAGCTATTACACCTGTGGACAACCTGTAACGGCAGGAGGAATATATGGGTTTGCCACAGTAACCGTACCCATCCCGGCATTTAACTCAACTGCGATAAAATCAGTCCAAGGAACGCAAGCCGCAGTTGGGGACCTTCTCCTTTTTGCTATTGACTATGATTATGTAAACGATTCTTCCAGTTACGTTATAACGGATACTGTTCCTGCCGGTACAACTCTGGTTTCTTTGAGCCCTGACGGTGGAGACGCGGGGACCGCAGCTGGGTCTTCCGTTTCCTGGACTCTACCTGCTGATTCAGGGGCGGATGCTAAGGGCGAGGTGTGGATGTTGGTGAGGGCCACAACTACCGGAGCTATTTCAAACACCGCGGGTTATAAAAACTCCTCAGGAACGGTAAATACCAATACGGTATCGGCCAATTCTACCTCGGCGGGATTTACTTTAATGAAAAGCCAGTCTCTTTCTAATTTGTCAAATGGCCAAACGGAAACTTACACTCTTTTTTACCATATCCAGCAAGCCAGTTTGCAATTTTATGATTCATACGACAATATCGGAACCGGTTCAACGACCGGTTCGGGACTAGGTTATGACGGTACTACTAATTATACCTTGGTAGGAACGAATGGGACATGCCAGGGAGCTGGGACTTGGACTGTGAATACCGATTCCAAAGGAAATCATTACCTTGATGTTTTTACTGATTCTACAGTCGGCGGACAGTCTTGCGGGCCTTATCCCATGATGCTTCGAAACAGTCCCATTAGTCTTTGCAGTGGGCAACCCTACATCATCCAGGGCGATTTACAGGTTCCTGCTACCGCTTCTGGAGTTGCGGGTGCATCGCCCCAAGCTGACGCCCATATGGTTGTTGCTTATGGAATTTGTGGGGCCACCACGGTTGCTTATACCATAGGAATGTCGTTGGATCCCAATCCTGCGAATTTATTTATCCAGAAAGACGGCGCATTACCCGGTACCGGAATGGGAATTACCTTTAATGGGACACCTTTTGCTTTTACTGCAGGGGTTTGGTACACCATGAATGTCAGCGTGCAGGATGTAGGGGGCCAAATGGTCTTTAGTGTCAGCATTTGGCCCAAAGGGGATCCCTCGGCAGTTGCTTCGCTAAACTGGACCGATACGGCTGTTGATAGTTGTATTTGTTCCATGTCAACGTCATATGGCTGGCAAGGTGACGGAACTGCGGGTACCAATTACTATTCAAATTTAAGCCTTTTCAAGGCTGACGCAGTTGTGAACACAGTCCTGAAAGACCCTGTGCCTACCGGAATTACTTATGGCGGGGAATCCACTGCTGCCGGCGGTGTGGCCGGCATAAATTTCACGAACGGTTCCACACTTTCTTGGGCTTTTCCCGCAACAGTCTATGATTTATCTGGCGCAATTACATGGTGGGGAACAGTTGCTTGCGGGGGAAGTTCTTCTCAAACGTTTGTGAATGCATCCTCAATCACGGCAAATGGAATGGCTGCTGTGACGTCTAATTCCGTTACCGCCATTCTTCAGTGTTCTACTCCAACTTTTACGTATACGAATACCTATACTAATACATTTACAGTAACTAATACCCCAACGGTATCTCCCACTCCAACCCGTACTAATACTCCAACTAACACTCCAACCTCGACCAATACGCCCACTCGGACACCCTCGCCGACTCCTACTAATACTCCAACACCTACTCCATCCCCAACTCCAACTAGGACTCCGACCCCGACACCCACACCAACAAATACCCCAACCCTCACTCCGACACCTTCACCCACCCCAACCCCCACTCGTACACCCACCCCGACCCCAACGAATACCCCTACCCCGACACCGACTAACACCCCGACCAGAACCCCAACTCCTACTCCCACGAATACCCCGACTCCCACACCATCCCCTACCCCGACACCCACCCCGACCCTCTCACCTACTCCAACCCCAACAAGGACACCAACACCCACCCCCACGAATACCTCCACGCCGACCCCGACACCCACCGTTTCCCCGACACCCACGCCAACCAGGACCCCTACCCCCACCAACACCCCGACACCAACTCCTACGAATACTCCTACCCCCACCCCGACACCATCGCTCACCCCAACCCCGACTAGGACTCCAACACCCACACCCACAACTACTCCCACGTCGACTCCCACTAACACACCTACCCCCACTCCGACTGTAACGCCTACTCCCACTCCAACCAGGACCCCGACCCCAACACCAACGAATACTCCAACTCCCACTCCCACGAACACCCCGACTCCAACCCCCACTACGACGCCAACACCGACCCCAACCAGGACTCCTACTCCCACGCCTACTAACACTCCGACACCCACTCCGACCACAACCCCGACACCCACCCCCACGAATACTCCCACGCCGACCCCGACAAGAACGCCTACTCCGACACCGACAACCACTCCCACCCCGACTCCGACCAATACACCCACTCCGACACCTACTAACACGCCGACTCCAACCCCGACCCGAACCCCGACGAATACTCCTACCCTGACACCCACCAATACACCCACAAATACGCCGACGCCCACACCCACGACAACTCCAACGCCTACCCCGACGAGAACTCCCACACCTACCCCTACTAACACCCCGACACCAACACCGACAACCACTCCGACACCCACTCCTACCAATACGCCCACAAGAACGCCCACCCCTACCCCGACTCCCACACCGACCACAACCCCGACTCCAACCCCCACCAACACGCCAACTATTACCCCGACGCCCACGAATACTCCAACCGGGACCCAGTCGCCCACGAACACTCCAACCATAACTCCGACTCGGACACCGACACCTACTCCAACTCCTACACCTACTATTACACCCACACCCACGCCGACCAATACACCGACTCGGACGCCAACGCCTACCCCGACTCCAACCCCGACGACGACTCCCACGCCCACGCCGACGAATACCCCGACACCCACCCCGACCAATACGCCCACGCCTACTCCAACCACGACGCCGACATCCACTCCTACGAGGACTCCGACACCAACACCTACCAATACGACAACACCCACTCCAACAACGACACCAACTCCTACACCCACTAATACGCCCACCCCAACCCCCACGAGGACGCCCACTCCCACTCCAACGACCACCCCGACCCCTACACCCACCAATACCCCAACCCCTACCCCTACGAATACTCCTACACTCACTCCTACAACTACCCCGAGCCCTACTCCAACGAGAACCCCGACGCCTACCCCTACGAATACGCCTACACCCACCCCCACGACCACCCCGACACCTACTCCGACTAGGACACCAACACCCACTCCTACCTCCACGAATACCCCTACACCCACCACAACCCCGACTCCGACCCCCACCAACACGCCAACCATCACACCGACTCCAACCAATACGCCTACAGGAACTCAGTCTCCCACGAATACTCCTACCATCACCCCGACCAAGACCCCGACGTCTACTCCTACACCCACTCCGACTGTGACACCTACTCCAACGTCCACGAATACCCCAACGAACACGCCTACCAATACGCCGACGCCAACACCTACCACGACTCCCACGCCGACGCCGACTTCTACACCCACAAGGACTCCGACGAATACCCCGACCCCTACTCCTACGACCACATCCACCCCTACACCCACTAATACACCTACCTCTACGCCCACAAATACCCCGACACCCACCCCAACGCTGACACCCTCGCCGACACCTACCAATACCCCCACGAGTACACACTCGAACACTCCGACACCCACGCCAACCGTTACACCAACCCCAACCAACACCTCGACTGGGACAACATCCCCCACGAACACCTTTACAGTCACTCCGACCCTGACGTCTTCACCCACCCCGACTAATACCCCCACGAATACACCGACACCAACCCCAACCCCCACACCGACATCAACTCCGTCCAATACCCCGACTTCCACACCCACTTCCACCCCAACACCTACAGCTACTAATACCCCTACAATTACTCCCACCTCCACTTACACATCTACTCCCACACAAACACCCACTCCTACGCCAACCGATACCTCCACTGACACGCCTCTTTTCACCTTTACAAACACCAATACCCCTACCGACACTTCCACCCCCACTAACACCAACACACCCACGAACACGCCGACTAATACCCCCACTCCAACATCCACTAACACTCCCACCAACACCAACACTCCAACGGAGACTTCCACACCCACGAATACCTATAGCCCCACTAACACGCCAACTAATACCCCGACCCCTACTCCCACCAATACCCTGACCAACACCAATACGCCCACTAATACTCCCACCGCTACCAACACCTCTACTCCTACCAACACCTATACGGCCACCAATACCCCCACCAATACCAACACCCCGACTAACACCAATACTCCTACCAATACGCCTACTCCTACTTCCACCAGGACGCCTACTAACACTTCCACTCCCACGAATACGCTTACAGCCACGAATACACCCACTAATACTAATACCCTGACACCTACCCCCACGGCGACCTTTACTCCCACCCCCACGCCTGCCGCGGTATTGGCCTTGCAAAAACAGGAGTCAGAATCAACAGGTTCCTCGGGGGATATGGTGACCTATACCTTGAATGTGAATGTCTCCAACGCCAACGCTCCCGGGGTAGTGGTGCAGGACCAACTGCCTCCCAACTGCACTTTCACGGCCTTCGGGGTCTCACCAGCAGGAACATCGGCCGTAACCACCGTTTCAGGCGGGGTGACCATGATGAACTGGACATTGCCCACTCTTACCCCAGGGAACTACCAACTGACCTATACGGTGTCGATTAACAGCTTCACGCCCGCGGGACCCATTGTGAACTGCGCGGTCTTAAACTATCCGGGAATCTCACCATTGAGTTCCTGCGCCACATTAATGGTGACAGGGAGCTACACGGTGAAGATCGGGGTATATAACGAGGCAGGAGAACTGGTAAAGACACTGTTGGTAACCCAATATTCCCAGCCCTTGGTGGACCTGCAGTTGAAGAACGGGGACCTGATTAATGGGCTGAATGACCCCATCCTGATATATGACCAGAATACCCAGATCACGGTGTGGAACGGGACGGACCAGAACGGGAACCCGGTGCCCAATGGTGATTATTACGTGAAAGTGGACAATGTCGATTCCTTCGGGGTGGATAAGAGCGTGGTATTGAACGTGGTGGTGAGCAGGTCGTTGGAGAAGGTGACGATCGACATCTACAACGAGGCTGGAGAGATCGTGGACACGCTCTACAGCGTGGTGGAGGACCCACAAGGGACGGTGATCACAGGGGTGAAGCTGTCAGGGACGGTTTTGGAGCCGGGATCACCGACGGATGGGAACCTGATCATTACGACCAATAACGGCGTGACGGCCACTTGGACGGGATATTCCTCAAGCGGGGCGGTGGTGCCGAACGGGAAATACTTCATCGAGGTGCACTCCACCGACGGAAAAGGCGGGGAGACGGTGATCGTGACATCGGTGATGGTGTTGAACAATCCGAAACAGACGGTACCGAAAGTCTGGGCCTATCCGAACCCCTTAACTTCCGGATTCAGCCAAGTGGAGTTCCAGGCCTCAAATCTTGGGATCAACCTGACGGTGAGGATCTATGACCTGGCGGGAGAGCTGGTGACGGAGCTGAAAGGCGCGGGAGGAACAAGCAGGGTGACCTGGAATGCCGCAGGAATCTCAAGCGGGCTCTACATCGCCAAGGTGGAACAGAAGGATCTCACCGGGAAAATCATCGCCAAGCAAACGTTAAAGATTCTTGTCGAACAATAATTAGAAAAATATTTTGCTTAAATCATGGTGCTAAAAAGCTGTTTAAGGTGTTAGTTAGGTTTAATAACTTCTTTCAGCCAATAAAACCGGTTTCATCACAACGATAATCCACTCAAAACACCTTTTTGTGGTAAATTTTAGATAAACGATTGCTTTCGGCTATTTCAAATTGGAGTGGTTATGCTTTGATGTTTCTCAATCTTATTTTTAATTTTCGAAATTCTTATTTGCCAATACCATTTAGGTTATTAGTGGTTCTGCTTTTTTATTTAATTTATATTCCTGGTTTTTCAGCAACAAATATTCCTTCTCAAGCTTGGAGTCGTGATATTAACGCTGGTGGTTATCTTGACGGGTCTCCTGCAGGCGGATTTGGGGCAGGCTCTTATACGTGGAATTTTACAGGTGATTTTTACCTACAACGTCTAAATGTTGCTAACGCACCCACAACATGGACTAATAACGCTCCCTATTCGGTTGACAGTAATTGCCATTTTTATATGTACCAAAAACCTTCAGGACAATCTGCGGTTACCTATCGTCTAAATGGCACAGCCCTGGGTACTGGACAGGCCACCTATTATTCCTTATATCCAAAGTCTTGGGTTGACTACGCCGGTTCTGATTTTCCCTGCAAAGCAAGAGTTACACAATTTTCACCGCTCATTCCGGGCGATTACACAAGAAGCAGTTTTCCAGAAGGTATTTATGAATGGGATATTTCCAATAACACTTGCACATCAACAGACGTGGCAATCATGTTGACTTGGGATAATACCTTTGGAGGTACCAATGCGGCAGTGACTACATCTGGAAACAATACAGGTTTGATCCTGACTAGAAATAACGGGAATGCTACTACTTCTACCCAGGGTGAATTTGCTCTAGCTACACAGTCCTCAACGGGTGTAACTGTGACCTATGAATCCGCTACGGCGGTAAGCACCCTTGAAACAGCATTCGGATCAGCTGGCCTCCTGAACGATTCAGTGGGTTCCAATACCATCGGTGGAATTGCAATCAAGGTCACCCTATCGCCTGGACAATCAGTTAAAATTCCCATCGTCTTGGCTTGGGATATTCCTCTGGCCAAGCCAGGAACGGGCGCCCAATGGTATCGGGAGTACACTCGCCCTTACGGAAAAACAGGCCTGAATTCCTTCTCCATCGCCAATGACGCCCTGAATAATTATACGACCTGGGAATCTTCTATAGATTCATGGCAAAGCGGTATTCTTTCAGGGCCTTATCCAGATTGGTATAAGCAGATGCTATTCAACGAGCTTTATTACTATGTCGTTGCTGGAACGCTCTGGGAGGCTGGTCAGTACGGTTCCGCCATGTATGACAGCGGCCCGGACATGTTCAGCAGCCTGGAATGTTATGCCTATTCCACCTATGGAACTTCGGATGTGCGTTTTTACAGCTCCTGGGCCTTGGCAATGAACTGGCCCAATATTGACAAACAAGAAATCGAACAGTTTTGCGACAGCGTTACCCAGGTGGCAGGTGCTCAGGCACTGCCAAGGCCCGCGGCTATCGGCACTTGCGCTCACGATATAGGGGGCTTGAACGACGTCTTTACAGCGTGGAATGACTATACTTACCGGGATTCCACCACTTGGAAAGATTTAAACTCAAAATTGGTTTTAATGGCATACAGGGCCTGGGAAATCACTGGCAAAAGCGATTCGACCTTTTTGAATTACTGCTGGCCCGCTATTCAGGTATCCATGAATAAGGTGCATAGCCAATGCATTTCGAGCGGTGTTACCTATAACCTTCCCATATCAAATGGCATCGACCAAACCTACGACAACCTGGGCCTGACAGGAGAAACCGCCTATTGCGGAAGCCTTTATTTGGCGGCCTGCGAGGCGGCCCTGCAAATCGCAATTTCAGAAGGGAACACCAGTCTGACCAACACTTACCAATCCTGGCTTACACTCGGCCAATCCGACTTTGAAACGAACCTCTGGAATTCGACCGGTAATTATTACAACATCGACACTGGAAGCGGTGCAGGAGGGGTCACCGGGGTTGCGAGAATCATGACTGATCAGTTATGCGGGGAATGGTACGCCAAAGCTTGTGGGCTTGGGGATGTCGTGCCTGCCGCGCACGCTGTCAGTGCCTGGCAGGTTGTGCATGATAACAATTGGGCCAAATTCGATTCGGGAGCGCATGGCGCTGTCAACGTCATGACCACCAGCGGAACAGCTGACACCAGCACCTCGCAGGGTGAGGAAGTCTGGGTAGGTACGACCTGGGGAGCAGTGGCTGGGATGATTCAGGAAGGAATGTTCACCCAGGCTGTTTCCATCGGGAACAGTCTATACAACAGCATTTGGAATACTGGGCAAATGTGGTTTCGAACCCCAGAAGCTTGGATGACTGGGTTGACCAATATTCGTGCGCCCTATTATATGCGAGCTAATACCATTTGGGCTGTAAAGCACGCTTATGATATCAATTCGCCATGTGGAAACGCGACCTGTACACCTATTATTACACTTAGTCCCACTCGAACGGCTATTTTAAACTGCCCTTCAACATCTACTTTTACTTCCACAGCAACCCGTACCACAACGATAACACCAACCCGAACATTCACAAGTACTCCGACTATCACCTCTAGCAACACTTTCACGGCCACCCGAACTCTAACCAATACAATAACGAGTTCAGCGACAAACACTTATACGCGAACATCTACTCCCACACTAACACTAACTGCCACAAGAACCCCGACGTCTACCACGACACCAACACCTACCCCCACCAGGACTTCTACATCGACCCCTACGAACACCCCGACCGCCACCCCGACCAGGACTCCCACGCCGACTCCGACCAATATTTCTACGACAACCCCAACCTTGACACCTACCATTACCCTCACGCCTACGAATACTCCGACGTCCACATCCAGCAATACCCCAACACCCACGCCCACTAAAACTCCCACACCGACGCCCACTTCCACGTCAACCAAGACGCCGTCGAATACATCCACGCCCACTCCTACGACGACGCCTTCCCTTACCTATACCAATACTCCAACTTCGACCCCGACCAATACTCCGACTCCCACTCAAACAACCACACCAACTCCAACACCTTCGAATACGCCAACGCATTCGCTCACCCCAACCAATACGCCAACTACCACCCCGACCAGGACTCCCACGCCGACTCCGACCAATACTTCTACGAGGACCCCAACCCCGACACCTACCATTACCCCCACGCCAACGAATACTCCGACTCTCACTTCAACAACCACACCAACTCCAACACCTACGAATACACCAACACATTCGCCCACCCCAACCAATACGCCAACTACCACACCGACCCCCACCTCGACCAGGACTCCCACACCAACTCCGACTAATACTCCTACGATGACCTCAACCCCGACACCTACCATTACCTCTACACCTACGAATACTCCGACTCTCACTTCAACAACCACACCAACTCCAACACCTACGAATACGCCAACACATTCGCCCACCCCAACCAATACGCCAACTACCACACCGACCCCCACCTCGACCAGGACTTCCACACCAACTCCGACTAATACTCCTACGATGACCTCAACCCCGACACCTACCATTACCTCTACGCCTACGAATACTACGACTCCCACTCTAACGACTACCCCGACTCCAACGCATACGCCCACAACAACCAATACGCCAACTACCACACCGACTAGGACTTCCACACCGACTCCGACCAATACTCCTACGATAACATCAACCTCGACACCTACCAGTACCTCCACGCCTACGAATACTCCGACCCCCACTCAAACAACTACACCAACTCCAACACCTACGAATACGCCAACCCTTTCCCTAACGAGAACGCCGACTCCAACGCCAACGACTACTCCCACACCCACTATGACACCCACACCTACCATTATTCTCACAGCCACGAATACGCCGACCGGAACCCAGTCGCCCACCAATACGCCCACTATCACCCCGACCAAGACCCTGACATCGACACCTACTGACACACCAACCGTGACCCCCACACCCTCGCCCACGAATACTCCGACATCCACATCCAGTAATACCCCAATACCCACATCCACTAAAACTCCCACACCGATGCCGACTTCCACTCCTAGTGGGACTCCAACACCCATACCAACTCCTTCTCCTACGGTAACCTCCACCCCAACACCGACGAATACTCCTACTTCTACCCCAACCAATACCCCGACTTCTACGCCCACCAATACCCCCACCTCGTCCATTACGCCTACCCTTACGAATACACCTACAGAGACTCAGGCGCCCACGAATACGACCACCAGTACCCCAACTATGACTTTCACGTCCACTTCCACGAATACTCAGACCAACACATCCACCAATACTCCGACACCGATGCTAACAATAACTCTTACGCCTTCATCGACTTCTACACACACCTTTACGCCAACGAATATATCCACGCCGACTTCTACGATGACACCAACCCTTACCTTAACCAACACCTCTACTTCCACCAGCACTCCGACTTCCACCCCCACCATTACACCGACACTAACATCAACGCCTAAATCCACCAATACCCCGACAGGTAATTCAACAAGTACAATGACTTATTCTCCGACTTATACCTTCACTTTTGCACCCTCTCAAACTCCTTCAACTACATTTACCTCAACAAACACTTATGTTGATACCTATACAAATACACCGACATATACTGCAACAAAAACTTTTGCAATTACATTGACCAATACGCCTACATTAATCCTCACGCCAAAATCCGAGTCTATTTCAATTTCGCGACCCTATCCAAATCCTGGTGATGGAACAAGACCAGTAACCGTAAAAATTTATTATTCTGATTCCTATACCGTCGAATGGTCTGTTTTTACGACTGCTTTCAGGAAAATTGCATGGGGAGGTGGTCTTTCAAATGGAAATTCTTTTATATATTGGGATTTTCATGATCGTGACGGCGGAAAAGTGGCTGGAGGATTATACTATCTTAGAATAGAAATAAGTGCTACCAATAGAAAAATTCAAAAGATTTACAAATTATTAGCCTTGCCCTGAAAAATAATATTTCTAAACATAATTGTGCTGTGATATTTATTTTTCGAATTGCTGGTTCTTGTGAGTTGGCGTTTTTTCTTGATCAAATCCAACAAAATATTGAAATCCGAAAACGATTAAAGGTTTAGTAAAATTTTTGTTTAATATTATGAAGCTAGGGTCTCGAGAATATTACATCCAAAGGGATAATGCTTAAATTTTATATCAACAAACAATTATCTGTCCTTGACACTCAATGGAGCGAAACTTAGACTTTTGATTGATAATTTTAATATAACTGATATGGAATTCGAAAAGGCGGAGGAAGTTATGGGAAACACCGTTCACACAACTGATGCAAATTTTAAAAATGATGTAATGGATTCTAAAATACCAGTTCTGGTTGATTTTTGGGCGGAATGGTGTGGCCCATGCAGGTTGGTCTCACCTTTGCTGGATGAGTTGGCAAAGGAGTATGAAGGAAAAATTAAAATTGCTAAAGTAAATGTGGATGAAAATCAGCAAGTCTCAATTGATTTTCATATTAGAAGTATTCCAACATTATTGTTTTTTAAAAACGGACAAATGGTTAAACAGCTTGTTGGGGCCCACCCAAAGACTAAACTAGTCGAAGAAATTCAAGAAATTCTTAACATCTGATTAATGATATTAACTTACTGAATTAGTAAATCGTTGCAGGAAGTTGATTTTTTCTTTATACTGCGTCGGTTTTAATAATTCTCTTAAATTTATTCACTTTCGCCGATTCGGCAAAAACGGTGGCTTGTATTTAATATTATGATCGAAAGGTAGTTTGTGAATTTTCAAAAATGGATGGCATTAATAGTAATTGCCCTTATTGGGGTTTGTGTTTATGGGACCTATCCTCCTTCACAAAAACTCAAATTGGGTTTAGATATTCGTGGGGGATTGCATTTAAACCTGGAGGTTGACAGGGACAAAATTCAGGGAAAGACCGATCAGGAAATATCCGATGCTGCCGATCGGGCTTTGGAAATTCTTCGTAATCGGATAGACGGTTTAGGAGTAAGCGAACCGGTTTTAGAAAGAGAAGGAATTTCTGATATTGTTATTCAACTCCCGGGCTTATCGGATATTAAAAGGGCAAGAGACATTATTCTTTCAACTGCGCAATTAGAATTTCGCTTAGTCTCAAAACTTCGCGAATCGGATTTTTTAGATAAAGATGGTAAAGTGGAAAAAGAAAAACTTCCCAAAGGCATTACCTATTTTCCAGGGAAAGAAAATCGTGAATACCTGTGTGAAGAAGTTCTACTCACCGGGGAATCATTGGTGGATGCTCAGGTTCAAACAGATACTTATGGCCGTCCCTATATTGCTTTTACCTTGAATGCAGAAGGTGGGCATAAATTTGGCATTATAACCGGTGATAATATTCATCGCCAACTCGCCATAATTCTTGATGGAATTGTTTATTCTGCTCCTGAAATACAAACCCGCATACCTGGTGGAAAAGGAATTATTACAGGGAGTTTTACCGACGAGGAATCAAGGGATCTGGCTCTAGTTCTTAGGGCTGGTACCTTACCAGCGCCATTAAAAGTGACGGGTCAATTTCAGGTCGGTCCAACTTTAGGGTCTGATTCGGTTAAAAAGGGCACATTAGCTGCATTGTATGGTCTCCTATTAGTTTTGTTTTTTATGGCCATTTATTACCGGGTTTCTGGTTTTATAGCGAACATGGGTTTAATTGTAAACATGGTTTATTTGGTGGGTGCGCTTTCATATTTAAAAGCTACCCTTACATTGCCAGGCATTGCTGGCATAATTTTAACTCTCGGGTTGTCGGTAGATTCAAATGTCTTAATATTTGAAAGGATTCGTGAGGAGTTAAAAGCTGGTAAAACGATACGAGCAGCTATTGAAGCAGGATATAAAAGAGCACTAGTTGCAATTATCGATACGCATGTGACAACATTAATATCGGCAGCAGTATTATTCCAATTTGGAACTGGCCCGATAAAGGGTTTTGCGGTTACATTAAGTCTTGGTGTGGCATTAAGTTTGTTTACTGCAGTTGTCATCACAAAAATGATTTTTGACGCTCGAAAAGAATATCACGTGTTGAGTATCTAATTTCATTTTTAGTTTTTAAATGTTTATTAGGACGTTTTGATACATCTCAATGTTTGGAAGGCTTTACATGATCCAATGGTTTAATGAACCTAAAATCAACTTTATGAAACCAAGACGAATTTTCATGTCACTTTCAGCTTTTGCTTGTTTAGCTGGTATTTATGCTTGTTACTTGTTGTCACAAGGAAAAGCCAATCTCGGAACCGATTTTGGAGCTGGTGTTCTTCTCCGGATGTCATCATCAACTAATGTTGGGATTGATAAAATTCGTCAAGTTTTGAAAGTTGACGGATTTCAAGAAGCCCAAATACAGCAAGTAAATGATAACGATTCGAAAATTTTTCGTTTCATTATAAAAATAAAACATGATCCCACAAAAGCAGTTGGTAGTATCGGGGCGGAAATATTAGATTTATTTAACAAATCATTTTCTAATGACCATTTTTCTTTAGATGGAAGTGATGAAGTTGGTCCCGCGGTTTCCCAAAAACTGAGGGATGACGCTACAAAAGCTTTCATGATCGCCATGATTGGGATTTTGATTTACATTGCTTGGAGATTTGATTTTCGATTTGGTGTGGCAGCTATTATTTGTACATTTCATGATATTCTTGTAGTCATGGCTTTTATAATATTGACTGGAAAAGAATTTAACCTACTTCAGGTGACGGCACTTTTAACTCTTGCTGGTTATTCCTTGAATGATACTGTCGTTAATTTTGACAGAATCCGGGAAAATTTGAAACTTCTATTAAAAGATGAAACTTTCACTGGTTTAGTTAATTTAAGCGTTAATGAAACATTGAGCAGAACAATTAATACTAGTTTGACTGTTTTTTTAACCCTATTACCTCTTTGCCTCATAGGAGGCGACACTTTAAAAGATTTTGCTTGGACCCTTCAGGCGGGTGTTATTGTAGGTACATATTCGTCTGTTTTTGTCGCGAGTCCGATTCTAGTTGAGTGGCATCTTCTATCCAATCCTAAAAATAACCAAGAAAAAATCTAGTCTCTTCTTTTATCAACTTATTTCCATAATTCACTCGAAATAAAGGGAAACTATTGATCGATGGATTTCCAGTCGCGATTTCATGAAGTGAAAAACAGGATAGCTTCTGCCGCATTGCGATCGAAGCGAAAACCCGAGGATATAAAATTATTGGCGGTAACCAAGACTTGGCCAGTAGAAATTATAAAAATAGCATATGGTTATGGTTTGAAGGAATTTGGAGAAAATAAGATACAAGAAGCGTTAAAAAAAATAGAGTTGCTGCCCGCTGACATTCGATGGCATTTACTTGGACGACTACAAACGAATAAAATAAATAAAATCAAGAATAAATTTGTATTAATTCAATCCATTGACTCAACAGAGTTGGCCTTAGCCCTGGAAAAGCGACTTGATGGACGAAATCAGGAAATATTATTAGAAGTAAATATTTCTGGAGAAAACTCTAAAGCAGGCGTGGAAGTTTCAAAAGTATTAGAGATTATTAAAATGATCACTGACTTGCCGTTCTTGAAATTAAGAGGTCTTATGACAATTGGACCATTAACAAATGACATTGATAAACAAAGGAATTCCTTTAAAAGGTTGAAAGAAATATATGATCAAGTAAGGGCACTTACTATTAATAAAGAATGCTTTGATATTCTTTCTATGGGGATGAGTTCCGATTTTGAAGTAGCCATTGAAGAAGGTTCCACATTAGTGAGACTGGGGACTGCTTTATTTGGAAATAGGTTTAATTAAACTTTATCCTTAAAGAGTTAAAATTATTAATTTCAAGTGTTTTTCAAAATTTATATAATTTAAAAGGATGAGAGTGAAATTCCTGGGTAAAACGACGATTCTTGGATTTGGAGCAATGGGGAAAGCATTAGCTTCCGGTTGGGTTTCTACAAAAATAATTAAAAGAGACAGAATTACAGCCGTTGATATTGATTTGAAAAAATTTAAATATCAACCTAGAACTTTAAGGATAAAAACTACCAATAATCCTGTTTCTGTACTCAAGGGAACAAAATTAATTCTTATTTCGGTAAAACCTCAACAAATGGAAAAGTTATTATCAACGGTAGGACCCCTTTTCCCTAAAAAAGCATTGGTTGTATCTATTGCCGCTGGTATTTCTACAAATCAATTGGAAAAAGCTCTTCCGCAAGGATGTCCTGTCATTCGTGTCATGCCAAACACCCCGGCACTATTAGGCGCGGGAATGTCGGCAATATCTCCAGGAAGAAGGGCAAATAGAGCACAATTGAAGTTGGTATTATCGTTATTTTCCTCAGTAGGAAAAACTATTGTTGTCAAAGAAAACCAAATGGACATAGTCACAGCCCTTTCCGGAAGTGGGCCTGCATATTTTTTTCGTTTAGTAGAGATTTTAACAACGGCAGGTAAAAAACACGGGTTAAATTCAACAACTGCTTTTTACCTGGTTTCACAAACAATTTATGGGGCAGCGAAAATGATATTAAACTCTGGGAAAAAACCAGAAGAACTGACAATGCAAGTTACATCTCCGGGAGGCACCACTCAAGCAGCATTACTTGAAATGGATAATTTGCATTTTGCTGAAGTAATGTATTCTGCTATTGCTGCGGCGGTTCAACGTAGTAAGGACTTGCGTAAGTAAATAAGGATTAGTGTTAATGGGTTCATTAGGTTTAATAGTTGGTTATTTTATTGTCATAAGCAGCGACTTACTCGCATTAGCTTTATTCTTAGATTTCATATTCCATTTGCTCCCAAATTCTAAGTTGAATTATTTGAGGAGAATAATATTTTTAAGTATTCGACCCTTATTAAGTGCTGGGTTTGATATTCTTCAGATTAAATGGAAATCATTTGATAGCCGTGGATTAATCTTATTGATATTACTATTATTTATGGCCCACTTGGGTTTTTCTTGGATATTGCTAATTTGCTACACACTGAGAGGTTAAAGAACTCGAATTTATAAGAAATAATTATCTATGACCATGAGGGATATTGTAGCGTCTCATTTAAAGTCATTACAACGAGCGTCTAGGAATGAAATTGTCAGTGTGGAGGATGGTTATTTAAAGATAAAATGTCACTCTGCGCCTGTAGAAGTAAATGCGAATAAAGAGAATATTTAATTAAGAGCTGGAAAACTAGATTTGAAAAAAAGATTTTTGAAAATTACGAAAGGTATAACATCACAAAAAAAATAATTAATTTTTACGGATTCAATTCTGATGAAATTAGGTCATTGATTAGAAAAACCGAGAGGGAGAGTTGGGAACCAAAATGAATGATTTATTAGAGAAAATTAACGAATCAACTTCAATAATTTTGAAATATACCAAAAAAAAACCAAAAGTAGGAATTATTTTGGGGACTGGATTAGGGGCGCTTTCATCAGAAATTAAGGAACCAATACGAATATCGTATAAAAACATACCTAATTTTCCACTTTCGACAGTCGAATCACATGCCGGTGAATTAGTATTGGGGAAAATGGGAAATACACAAGTAATTGCTATGAAGGGACGTTTTCACCGATACGAAGGTTATTCACTTGAGCAAGTCACATTTCCGGTAAGGGTTATGAAAGCTCTTGGAATCGAATATCTTCTTGTATCAAACGCTTGTGGTGGAATGAACAGGACTTTTCAGCCTGGAGACTTAATGATAATTGAGGATCATATTAATATGATGGGGGACAATCCTTTAATAGGTAAAAACGATGACAAGCTAGGTCCACGATGGCCAGATATGTCTGAACCATATTCGAGGGAATTGATCCTCTTGGCGGAAAAAATCGCCTGGGAAAAAAGAATACCAATACATAAGGGCATCTATGTTGCAGTGACGGGCCCAAATTTGGAAACTCGTGCAGAGTACCGTTGGCTTTCAAGTTTGGCGGATGTTGTAGGAATGTCAACGGTACCTGAAGTAATTGTTGCTGTTCATTGTGGGTTAAAAGTTCTTGGCATTTCAGTGGTTACTGATCAATGTATTCCGGATATTCTTGAACCCGCTGATATTAAAAAAATAATTAGATATTCTCAAGAAGCGGAACCGAAATTGACCGAGTTAATGCAGGAAGTTATTTTTTCTCTAGAAAATAAATAATTATTGGAAAATGATGAAAAATCCCTTAAGCCCAATTTACTGGAACAATAATACTTTATTTTTACTTGACCAAAGAAAGTTACCATTTAAAGAGGTTTGGATCAAATGCGATACTTCAGAAAAGGTGGCGCGTGCGATAGAAAACATGACGGTTAGAGGGGCTCCTGCTATCGGTGTGACTTCTAGTTATGGTGTTGTGTTAGCGGCTTATAAAAACAAAAATGTTAATAATAAGTCTTTTCAAAAGAATATAGAAAAAGCGATTGAGAGATTATGGAAGACACGTCCAACCGCTGTAAATCTTTTTTGGTCGCTTGAACGAATGCGAAAAACTCTAAAATTTTGGGTTAACGAATCCATTTCGAATCAAATTTTAAAATTAGAAAAGGAAGCGTTACAAATACACGAAGAAGATAAGCAGTTGTGTTTGAAGTTAGCACGACATGGTTCAATATTGCTAAAAAAATGCAAGAATGTTTTAACCCATTGCAATGCAGGGGCGTTGGCGACTGGCGGTATTGGAACAGCTATAGCCGTGATAACAGAAGCTGCAAAAAAAAATAAAAACCTTCATGTTTGGGTGGATGAAACAAGACCCTATTTGCAAGGTGCACGATTAACTGCATTTGAAATGGACCGGGCAAAGATTAATTTTCATTTGATTACTGATAATATGGCTGCTTTTATTATGAAACAGAATAAAGTTGATGCGGTCATAGTCGGCGCAGATAGAATTGCGGCAAATGGAGATACCGCAAATAAGATAGGTACTTATAGTTTGGCGGTTTTAGCAAAGGAACATAAAATACCGTTTTATGTAATTGCACCATCTACTACCCTTGACTTGAACAGAAAAAACGGGAGTAATATTAAAATAGAGGAACGAAATTCAAGCGAAGTAACACAACCGTTAGGGTTTCCAATAACTAAACAAGAATATCCCGCTTATAATCCTTCATTTGACATTACACCCGGATTATTAATTACTGCGATTGTTTTGGAGAAAGGCATTTGCCGACCTCCGTTTGAAAAAACTTTGAAGAGTAATTGTTGAGAACATGTTAATGAACAATTTTACTTCATTGATATTTCTCTGTTAAACTATTGAGAAATGTTGAAACATTAAATTAATTATTTAACTTAAATATTACTAAACTTTATTTAGAAAATTAAAATAAGTATGAAAATTAAAATGAATTTTCTCGGGAGGGAATTGAATGCCTTGTGGAAAAAAACGGCATCGCCAAAAAATTAAGACGCATAAAAGGAAAAAACACCGACGTAAAATGCGTGCTTTATTAAGAAGGCAAGGGCGACTTTAAAAAATCTTTCTGTTAAGACAGGTTTAAGATTGAAGAATTTTAAGATTCTTAAAGTCGCTTTATTTGTAATTGTTTCTTCGATTATTTTATTGTCCCTTAGTGGATTATTAATAAAACCTCAACTGCAAGTGAATTCTTTAACTTTACTTGTTTGTTGGGGTTTTGCCTGTATGTGGTTATTTTTATTAATCCACTTTAAATTACTAATAAATCCACTAAAGCTTTATATTGTTTTAGGAAGTATCAGTTTATTTGAATTATTAATCCAAAGAACAGGTGGTGATCAATCCCCTTTAATTTATTTTGCTTTCTTATTCATTGGTGTAGTTGCATGGGAAGGCAAATCAGTATATGGCTTTATTGCCGGGTTAATTTTTGGTTTTTTGGAAGCCATTTCATTTCATCATGAAAATCTTCCTGAAGATCTCCCTCTTTTCCTCCATTGGGCAGGTTATCTAGTTACCGCATTATTTTTCAACCAAATCGTTAAAACAAGAAAAGAAAAAGAAAAACTTAATTTGCGTTTGAATTTCCTCAAGGAAGAGGCGGAAAATTTAGCAACATTAGCAGAACCGTCTTCTTTTAATTTGCAAAAAGATAATCTTTTACGTGAGGAGAAAAAATTTTCAGCAAGAGTCGGAACTGTTATGGAATTAGAGGAATCATTAAATAGAAAATTAAAAATATTTCAAAAACCTATTCAAGCCTATACGGTGGCTTGTTTTTTGGTGACAACAATCGGCGATAAAAATGTTTTGCGACTTCGGGCGTTTTCAACTGATTCTGAATCAATAGCCCAAGATGTAACTATATTAATTGGTGAAACATTGATTGGCTTGACTGCAAAGGAAAAAAGAAAAATAATCCTTGACCCCATTACTTCGGAAAGTGCGTCAGCGCTTCCTTATTATTTAAAGCCTCAACCTATTAAATCTTTAATTATTCAACCCATTTATATAACTGGCTCAAATACGGAATTGAATTTGACAGAGGAAAAAGAGCTTGTTGGTGTCTTAGTATTGGACCATTTAAAACAAGATGTGTTTTCAGAACTGCAATTAGATTTGATTGATTCCTTTGTGAAAACATTAGCTGAAACTATACAAGGTTCTCGTGTTCTTCATTTTTCAAGTGTTAAGACGAAAAATCTCCAAGAGCTAAATGAGTTATCAAATTCTTTCAATAAAAATATCATTGATATTGATAAAGTTTTGCAAACGTCTTTAAAAACTGCTCTACGAATGACAAATAGTGATTCTGCCTTAATTGCATTAATTCGGAGCGACGACAAGGGATTTGATATTTGCGCTTGGGTGGGTCCGGATCAAGAAAAGGGAAGATCAATTCGTTTGGAAGATGAATTAACTTCGTGGATTATTGGGAACAAAAAACCTATTCTTTACACAGATGGGAAAAAAGAAAATACACCCCAAAATTTCACTAAAAAAGAAGGAATGTTAGGAACGATAAAGTCGTTTTTAATGATACCGCTATTATCAGGCGAGAATATGCTCGGAATTATTAGACTCAATAGTATTAAATCAAACGCTTATCAAGAGTATGACAAAGATGTTATAACGACACTTGCTAATCAAACGGCAATGGCATTAGAAAATGCAATGATGATTAAACAAATTCAAGAGATGGCGATTAAAGACGGTTTAACTGGTGTTTATAATCATCGATATTTTCAAGAGAAACTTTATGAGGAAATTGTAAAAGCAGAAAGATACAACAAAGATTTAAGCCTTATTTTATTAGATGTTGATCACTTTAAAAAATTTAATGATACTTTTGGACATCAAGAAGGCGATAAAGTACTGAAAATAGTTACAGAATTAATCCAGTCAACAATTAGGAATAAAATAGATACATTATCAAGATATGGTGGGGAAGAATTCGCAATTATATTTCCTGAAATTGATGGAAATAGTGCCATGGAAATGGCCGAAAGAATAAGAAAAAAGATTGAAAAATGTGAATTTGTGGGAAATGGGAAAACTTCATATAATGTGACTATATCATTAGGTATTGCTTCTTATCCTTTTGACGCCTCAGAACAGAAAACACTAATTATGAATGCGGATATTGCTCTATATGATGCAAAGAAAAATGGTAGAAACTGCTTCAAAAAATATAAGGGAAATTGAATTAAGTCGTTAAAAACAATATATAGTAGTTGAAAATATAACCCCACAATATATGGTGTGGCTTGGAGTGAAAATCTAATTTTACAGACGCTTCTTTATCCTTAAAGCTTTTAAGCAACTAATGACTATTTACAATACCGTTATCAACTTGTTGAGTATTGCATTTATCAACAAAAAGGGTTTCGATGTTTCAAACCATTACTGAGATTGCATCTAGGCTTGGGGTTCATGAGCAAACCCTCAGAAATTGGGAAAGACTTGGTCTCATAAAGATCTCCCGTTTTGGCGCAAATCGAACACGAGTTTATAATAAAAAAGATTTTCTTCTGTGCAAAAAAATTGTTTTTTTTTCTGAACAGGGGATAAATCTTCGGGGAATAAAAGCCCTCCTTGCCCAGGAGAAAAACAATAAAACAAAATTAGTTGTGGTAGGTTATCGACATTAAAACTTTTTAAGCTTGTATTAATTCCTTAAAAGGAAAATGTGTTTAATAGCCTTATTAATCAGGGGTTATTGCTTGCATAGTTCTTGACAGTCATAAAACCTTTGTCATAATGACAATAATTTTAAGTTGCTTAATTAGGAATTCGATTTAGTTTTTTTTAGAGATATTGCGCTTGAATTTAACGGCGTTTTTTAATCTATTATTGTTCCTCGGGAGTGAGCGTGATAAGCCCAGTTGCTTTTATTGATCCTTTAACTGTTTTACAAAAAAGTCTTGATGCAATTTCCATCCAACATCAAGTCATTGCGAACAATTTAGCTAATATAGATACCCCGTTATTTAAACGTTCAATAGTTTCCTTTCAAGATAAGTTGAAAATGGCTCTTAACGAAAATCAAGATTCTCCTCTTTGGTGCACAAATCCGATGCATTTTCCTATTCCACAAAAAATTTCTTTAGATGATTTTAAACCTGATATTCATACTGTTAATGAAACAATAGGTCGCAATGACGGAAACAACGTGGATTTAGAGATGGAATCAGGTTTATTGGCACAGAATAACTTGATATATAACAGCTTGGCAGATGTGACTGGTAGGTATTTGGCTAATATCAAACACTCAATTACTGAAGGGAGGCAATAACCATGGGTGCATTGTCCGGGGTTTTTGCTCCTTTTGCAATTTCAGCTTCTGCTTTAACAGCAGAACGTTTGAGGATGGATGTTATCTCAAATAACATTGCCAACGCAAATACAACACGGACCATGGATGGTGGTCCATATATACGTCAACGAGTTGTTTTTGCACCGAGATTTGATGCTTCTCCAATATTTTCCCCTTTAGAATCCATGATGACTACAGATGGATTACCTGCTGGAGTTAGAGTTACAGGCATTCAAAAAGATCCGTCTCCGCCACGTATGGTTTTTGATCCTGGTCATCCTGACGCGAATGCGGAAGGTTACGTGGCTTATCCAAATGTTAATGTGGTAAATGAAATGGTAGATCTTATTTCAGCAACAAGAGCATATGAGGCCAATATCACAGCTTTTAATGCCACAAAGTCCATGGCACTTCAAGCATTAGGAATAGGGAAGTAAGTTAGAATACTTTTTAAGGTTTGATAATGGAAATTCAACCAATTCAAATGCCGATATCATTAACACAAGTTTTACCTTCTTTTACAAATCCTCTTACTGAATCAAATTTGAACAATGTTGCGGAGGTTTCTCCTGCTAATTTTAAAGATTTATTGAAGAAAGCTTTAAATGATTTAAATGCTAGTCAAGTTGGTGCCAATGATTCAATAAAAAATATAGCAAGCGGTGGTACTGATAATCTTCATGATGTAATTATATCAATGGAAAAAGCTAGCATTTCTTTGCAATATGCAATACAAATACGTAATAAAATGTTAGAGGCGTATCAATCTGTTATTCAAATGCAAATTTAATTTATTATCATTAAGGTGCGATTCGGCGGATACAACTAGTAATTTAAGGATGATGAAAATTGAATAATTTTTTACAACAATTAATCCAGCAGTTTAAAGAAGTGTGGGGGAAGTTTAATAGGTTGCAAAAGACTTTACTGATCGTTATTCCCGTTTTATTGTTTTTTTCACTAATTATTTTTATTTTTATCTCAACTCGTTCGCATTATGAGGTTTTGTATTCTCATTTAGACCAGAAAGATGCCGCAGAAGTAACAGCTGAATTGAAAAAGGAAAACATTCCCTATCGATTGGGGAGTAAAGATAGTTATGTTTTAGTATTGGTGCCTTCGGAAAAAGTATACGATACGCGTTTAAATTTGGCGGGTCAAGGTTTGCCCCGTGGTAGTGGTGTTGGTTATGAGATTTTCGATCAACCTAAATGGGGAACAACTGATTTCACCCAGAAAGTGAATTATAAAAGAGCATTGGAAGGCGAATTACAGAGAACAATTGGTAATTTGCAGCAAATTGAAAATGCCCGGGTTAGTATAGTTATTCCAGAACCGGAGTTGTTTACAGAGAAAGAAAAACCGACAACAGCCTCGGTTGTGTTGCAACTTAAGCAAGATGCCATATTGAAAAAAGAACAAGTTCGTGGAATTGTTCATTTAGTGGCTGCGAGCGTTGAAGGTTTAAAAACAGAAAATGTAGAGGTTATTGATAGCAAGGGAAACATTCTCTCAAGCTTTTTACAAGAAGAGGCTGCTGACAATAATTCGGATAACCTAAATAATGGCGGTACGCTTACTCAACAGGCGAAACTTACTCTTCATCAGTTGGAAGTACAACAAAATTTTGAAAAAGATTTAGAACGAAAAATCACTTCCATGTTGACGAAAGTTATGGGCGGAAATAATCGAATCGCTGTATCTGTTTCTGCTGAACTTAATTTTGATAAAACAGAAAATGATTCTGAAATATTTGAACCCGTTGTTGATGGGCAGGGAATTGCGCGTTCAAGCCAAGTTAAAAAAGAGCAATATGTTGGTGATGGTGGTTTTCCCTCAACTTTTGTCGGGGGTGTCCCTGGTACCGATTCTAATATTCCGGGCTATCAAGCTGTTGCTGGTAGCAATGCACAGTATTCGAAAGAAGAAAATACTACTAACTATGAAGTTAATCGTACTGTTAAACATAATGTTGTAGCTCCGGGATCACCTAAACGGATATCGGTTGGTGTGTTTGTTGATAATTTGCAACCTCAACAAGTTGAGGCGATTAAGACAGCTGTTATTGCTGCAGCTGGTATGGATTTAAACCGTGGTGATCAGGTAGCTGTGGAAAATATGCCGTTTGATAATTCCCAAGAAGTGGCAAGTTTGAAGGAGAATCGAATGGAAACCCAACAAAACTTTTATTTAACGCTTGGGAAAATAGGACTTCTGGTATTAATGGCTTTGGGGGTGCTTCTTTTCTTAAGATCTATGTTGAAACCAAAGAAAGAAAAAAAGTTTGTGGAAAATTTAGATGATTTGGAACTTGAGGAACCCATAATGACGCCTCAAGTTGAAGATATCATTACAACCGATGTGACAGCAGAAGACTTAGCGAGGGCTGAGGCTGCACGTGATGCAAAGAAGCGTGAAGCGGTAAGAAAAGAAGTATTTGAAATGGCGAATAAGAATCCTGAAAATGTTGCACAAATTATAAAGAAATGGCTTTCTGAGGAGTAGCTTTCCATGGCGGAAACCAAGAAAAAAACAATTTTATCAGGTGAACAAAAGGCTGCGGCTCTTCTTATTTCATTGGGGCCGGATTTGGCTTCGAAAATATACCAACATTTGAAAGAAGAAACGGTTGAACAGGTAACTCTTCAAATTGCGAATTTAAGAAAAATCACACCTGATGAAAAAGATTCTGTGATGCAGGAAGTATTGAATATTGCCGCTGCTCAAGAGTACATTTCTCAAGGCGGGGTTGAGTATGCCCATGAAATATTAGAAAGAGCACTGGGCGCCAATAAGGCAATGGAGATTATTAATCGGTTGCAGGGCTCCTTGCAGATGACGCCTTTTGATTATATTAAAAGGACAGACCCTCAACAGTTGTTAAATTTTATTCAGTCAGAACACCCCCAAACTATTGCGTTGATATTGGCTCATTTGACTCCCGATCATGCGGCTACAATTCTTGGACATTTATCAGGTGATGTCCAAGTTGATGTTGCGACCCGAATTGCTGTGTTAGACCGTGCGGCTCCAGATGTTGTTATGGAAATTGAAAGAGTTTTAGAGCGTCGCATATCTTCGATATTCACACAGGAGTTTACTGCTGCAGGTGGGGTTCGTTCTTTGGCTGAGGTTTTAAATCGTGCTGATCGTTCTACTGAAAAAGCTATCATGGAAAAACTTGAAGAATCAAATCCAGAGTTAGCTGAGGAAGTAAAACGTCTGATGTTTGTTTTTGACGACCTTATAAATTTGGATAACCGTACTATTCAACAAGTGTTACGCGAAGTAGACGCGAAAGATTTAGCATTAGCACTTAAGGGCGCCAAAGAAGAAGTGAAGGAGCTCTTACTGAAAAACATGTCAAGCAGAGCTAAGGCAATGATTTTGGAAGATATGGAAGTAATGGGACCTGTTCGACTGAAACACGCGGAGGAAGCGCAGCAAAAAATCGTTAATGTTGTCAGACAACTGGAAGAAATGGGGGAAATTGTTGTTGCGCGTGGCGGCGAAGAAGAAGTAATGATTTAGAAGAAATTTCTTTCGAGAATGGGAAAAAATGGGTCGTGAAGTTTTGGGGAATGATCAATATCAAATATCTGATGTTAATTTTTTGCTTGATAATTTGGATTGGCAAAAAGAAATAAAAAAAAGGTTGAAACAAAAAACGCCTGGTGAAATGTGGGTAATTGATAAAAACACATTACCTGTACAATCTTTCGATTTTTCGGATTTTAATGACAAGGTTTTAAAAAACAGTTCATTGACAAAAGATTTAGAGTCTCCTGATGAAATAATAATTAAGGCTAAAGAGGATGCTGTACAAGAGGCTTTGAAAATTGAACAGATTGCGAAAAAGAATGCATTTGAGTTTTTGGAGAAGGCTCGTTGGGATGGGAATGATCTTATTGAAAAACTGAAGGAAGAAGCTGAAAAAGATATTTTGAATTTAAAAACTGAAAGAACTAAAGAAGGATATGAAGAAGGATTCAAGAGTGGACATATCGATGGTTTTGAAAGAGGAAAACAAGAGGGAAAAGAAACATATCAGGAACTCATAAAAAATTGGGTTAAAATAGGCGAAGACTTATTAGGACAAAGAAAAAAACTTT
Organism: candidate division FCPU426 bacterium; assembly: GCA_963796105.1. GTDB lineage: Bacteria > Oederibacteriota > Muellerivitia > Muellerivitales > Muellerivitaceae > CAWCKJ01. Next base: position 445,863 of record CAWCKJ010000003.1, on the reverse strand, counting down.
TATTTGAATTAAAGCCTATTCTTATAGAACTTGTTGATGAATCTTTACGACTTTGTTTAAGTGAAATTTCTAAAAATTACAAAAATTTGGTCATAGGTTTTGCTGAAATAGTCTTAAAGAAAGCGCAGGATAGGATTAATTTTAAGTTGCATGTTAACCCTAATGATTTTTTGGAAGTTGAGAAAAACAAAGAATTTTTAGCATTGTCTGTGGGGGCTAAGCAACTTGAAATTATTCCGGACTCCAGAATTGAAGTTGGTGGATGCTTGCTAGAGACTGAAGCGGGAACGATTGATTCTCGTTTAACGACGGTTGCCGATCAGATTAAACAAAATTTAGAAAGTGAATTAATACGTTAAGACCTTGAGGAGGTATGAATTGAACTCTTTGTTAAATGAAATTCTACCTCCATTAAGCGTTCTTAAAGATTGTATTAATCAAACAGAATTAACGAAAATAAACGGAAAAGTTGAACAAGTCGTTGGTTTAGTTATTGAGTCATCTGGGCCTATTGCTTCCGTAGGGGAAGCTTGCTGGATAACTCCAGCGGATGGGAAAGGATCGCCTTTATTGGCGGAAGTGGTTGGATTTAGACAACATCACGTATTGTTGATGCCCTTAGGCGAGATGAGAGGATTAGGGCCTGGAAGTGAGGTTGTTAAAACTGGCGCTCCATTTAAGATTTCTGTTGGAAATGGGCTCTTAGGACGAGTCATAGATGCTATGGGAAAATCTATAGATGGTAATGGTCCAATTTTTCCGTTGGATGAAAAATACCCGATTCATCGGGACCCCCCTCCTGCTATGGACCGTAGAAGAATAAACACTCATGTTGCAACTGGCGTACGCGCTATTGATTCGTTATTAACATTGGGTGAGGGTCAACGACTTGGAATATTTTCTGGTTCTGGAGTTGGTAAAAGCACATTATTGGGAATGATTGCTAAACAGACTGAAGCAGATATTAATGTGATCGCATTAGTCGGGGAAAGAGGAAGAGAAGTAAGAGATTTCTTGGAAAGAGACCTTGGAAAAAAAGGATTGTCTCGTAGTGTGGTCGTTGTAGCAACCTCCGATCAACCTTCACTCATTCGAATTCAAGCGGCTCTGGTGGCTACTACAATTGCAGAGTATTTTCGTGATAAAGGAAATAAAGTAATGCTGATGATGGATTCAGTTACAAGGTTTGCAATGGCACAAAGAGAAGTGGGATTGGCAATAGGGGAACCACCTACGACGAAGGGATATACACCATCGGTATTTGCCCTTTTACCCAAAGTATTAGAAAGAGCGGGAACTACATCTCATCAAGGAAGTATCACGGGTTTGTACACAATTTTAGTAGAAGCGGACGATATGAATGATCCGATCTCTGACACTTGTCGCGCCATTTTGGATGGGCATATAGTTTTATCAAGGGAGTTGGCATCGCAAAATCATTATCCTGCAATTGATGTTTTAAATAGCGTTTCAAGAGTTATGAGGGATATTGTCACCAAAGAACAACTCGAAGCCGCAGAAAATATTCGGTCAATTTTGGCAACCTATAAAAGTGTAGAAGATTTAATCGCGATAGGCGCTTATGTGAAGGGAACTAATCACAAGGTTGATGTGGCGATTCAAAAACTGGACAGTGTTCAAGCGTTTTTAAGACAAACTCGTGAGGAAGAAACAAAATGGAGTGAAACTCTTCAAAAATCAAAAGTATTTTTAAATTGAGGTTTTATGGCCAAAAGGTTTTACTTTAGATTGGAAAAAGTTCTTAAGTTGCGTAAAGATATCGAAAATATTCGAGTTCGTGAATTATCTCATGCAAAAGGAAAACTTTTAAAAATCCAAGAAGAATTAAATGAACACATGGAAAAAGAAATTATTTTTTTGAACGAATTTTCTGAGTTTGAAAAAAACATAAACTACAATTCTGGTGAAATAATCGCTTTTTGTGAGTATAAAGAGTGGCTTACTTATCGTGAAAAAGATTATCGTGTCGTGGAGAATGATTTGATTCAAGAGGTGGAAAAACGCCAAAAAATCTTAGTTAAAGCGTCACGTGAAAAGAAAGTTCTTGAAAATCTGCGAGAAAAAAAATTACTTTTAAATAATAATGAAATTTATACCGAGGAACGAAGATTTTTAGATGAAATTTCTTCAATCTCGTTTATTCGTCGGGACCGAGTTGAAAAAGCTAGGGAATCTGTTCTTGCAGTTACCATTTAAGCTTGGAGGAAATTTTAGTTCTGTTTTTATTTCCAACAATGTTGTTTTATGATTTGAAATAAACAATGAGGAAATTTTTGGAGGTGATTTCGTGGATCTAGCAACGATTATAGGTTTATTTTTAGGCCTTCTTGGAGTGGTAGGAGGTGCTTTACTTGAAGGCGTAAGATTATCAATTTTATTAAAACCTTCGGCTTTTTTAATAGTAGGTTTTGGTTCGGCGGGTGCAACAATAATGAGTTTTCCTTCCGATAGCATTCGAGAGTTTTTTCCGGTTTTAAGAAAAGCATTTCAAAAGCAGGAATTGGATCCTGGCGCCATTGTTAATCAATTGGTTGGTTTCGCAACTAAAGCGCGACGTGAAGGTTTATTGGGTTTGGAAGAAGAAGCGGAAGCTATTCCGGATCCATTCTTAAAAAAAGGTTTGCAGCTTGTTGTTGACGGTACGGACATAGAAATGATAAGAAATATTATGGAAACTGACATTGCATTTCTCGAGTCTCGGCACAAAATAGGCGAAAGTATATTTGGGACTTTTGGTGGCTTTTCTCCCACACTTGGTATTATTGGAACTGTGCTGGGATTGATACATGCTTTGGGTTCGATGGGGGAAGGTGGTGCCTCAACTAGCGGAACAGAAATTGCAGGTGCAATTGCGACTGCATTTATCGCAACTTTTTATGGTATTTCTTTTGCGAATATCATTTTTTTGCCGATATCTTTCAAGCTGAAACAAAATAGTCAACAAGAAGTATTATTGAGAGAAGTAATGTTAGAGGGAATATTGGCGATTTCAGCTGGTGATAATCCTCGTATTGTTGAGGAAAAGTTAAAAGCTTTCTTGCCACCGAAATTGAAAGTCAATTTAGAGGCACAAAAAGCTCAAGGTGAAGCAAAAGGGGAAGAGTAATTTGATGTTGTAAACCGTTAATGGGAGTGGGAAATGCCGAAACGTCGTGGTGGTGCCAAGGAAGCCGGACTGGAACTTGAATCCGGCGGTATGATGCGTTGGTTACTAACTTACGCCGACATGATTACCTTGTTATTGGCGCTTTTTATTATATTGTACGCTCTTGCCTCTTCTCAAAATAAGGTTGTATTGCAGGAAATGATGGCTCAATTTCGTTCGGTTTTTGGTCCTATTCCTGGTAATACGACAATATTACCTTCTCAAAGTTCAAACGCAGGCGATCATTACAAAATCATACCAGGCGAACCTGAGGAAGGCGGGCCAGGGGGTGATGAAAAAAAGGACGTTGGGAAAATCGCGAAAAATTATTTAATAAAACCACTTGGTGCTAATAAAGTTTCAATTAGAAAAGAAGCGAAGGGTTTAGTTATTAGCCTATTAACGGATAAAGTGTTATTTGATTTAGGCGATTACCTTATTAAACCTGAAATGAAAGAGATTCTTAATAATGTTGCATTAATTTTAAATAAGTTCCCACATAATCAAGTTGCTGTTGAAGGACATACTGATGACTTAACAATAAACACTAACAAAATTATCAGTAATTGGGAGCTTTCGTCTTTACGTGCCACTTCGGTTGTTAAGTATTTGGTGATGGAAAAGGGTTTGGATCCGAGCAGATTTTCTGCAGCAGGTTATGCAGAATATCAACCCTTGGTGCCGAATATCAGTGAATCGAATCGACGGATTAACCGTCGGGTCGACATTGTAATCATGAAGTTGGATTAATAAAGAGGAGGGATAAAGATGGCTGATCAAGGAGATAGAGGAACTAAGAGGGTGTTGAACCTTTTGGTTTTATTAAGCGCGGTTACAGCTCTTGGAATGATTGCCCTCGCAACGGCTGGATTCATGGGTTATTTTTCCAAGACAAATCAACAAAAAGAAGAAAAGATCATTGAAATAAAACCTGAACCGGGAAAAATATTTGATCTGGGCACTTTCATTGTGAATTTGGCAGATGAAGAAGCTTCCCGTTATGTTCGGGCGGAAATTCAGCTAGAATATAGCAAAGTGAATTTGGAGTTAGATAAGGAGGTTAAAGATCGGGCTCCGCAATTTCAGGATTTGGTCAATACGCTTTTAAATGATCGAATTGCATCAGAACTCTCTACCTCCGAAGGAAAAGAACGCTTTCGAAGAGAACTTCAGTTAAAAATTAACGAGGCTTTAAAATTCGGGGCGATTACCAATGTATTTTTAACTCAGTTTGCAATTCAATAAGCTTTTACAATTGAGTTTTGGAGGGAGGAAGCAATAAATGGAAGACTTATTGTCCGACGGAGAAGTTAATGCACTTCTTTCCGAATTAGATGTTGGTATAACTAATTCTGGCGCCGAAGAGGTCTTAGCGACGAATACTACAGAATTAGGCGTAATTGTTGATGATCAGGGTCGTAAGATAAAGACATATGATTTTAATAGACCAAATCGGTTCTCGAAAGATCATATGAGAACTTTGGAAATGTTGCATGAGATATTTTCAAGGGGGTTTACTGCATCAGTAGCTGCGTATTTGCGTACCGTTGCTGAAATAAAAGTTATTTCAGTGACTCAACTTCCTTTTCGTGAATACACAATGTCTTTGCCAAGGCCAGATTGTCTTTTTGTGGTTAAAATGGAGCCTTTGGATGGATCTTTTTTATTGGAAATTAATCCCGAATTAGTATTAACTTTGATAGATCGTATTTTGGGTGGACCTGGCAAGGCTCCAACTGCTGCCCGAGAGTTAACCCTTATTGAACAATCCGTAATTGAGAAGATTATTAATAGGGGTATGGAAAATCTTCAAGAGGCTTGGCTAAAAGTTGGTCATTTTCAACCTAAACTAAGTGGCTATGAAACGACAGCACAATTCGTTCAAATTGTTGCGCCGAATGAAATTGCTGCGGTAATTGAATTTGAAGTGAAGGTAAATGAAGTGACCGGGAAAATGTCAATGTGTATTCCATATGTTGTTTTGGAACCTGTAATTGGAGATCTATCTGCACAAAAATGGTTTACCGTTGGTAAAAAAGAATCAACAACGGAAACTGTTGATAATTTAACAAAAGTAATGAAAGAAACGAAAGTGCCGTTTGTTGTACAAGTTGGCTCAGCGCAAATTACTGTTCAAGAGTTGTTGAAGTTAAAAACATCTGATGTCGTTCGGTTAAATTCGAGCCCACATAATGAAATAGATGTGTTAATAGAGGGTTTAGTTAAGTTAAAGGGTCGACCAGGAATATCCTCGAAAAAAAAGGCGATTCAAATTTCAAGAGTTGTATTTCGTGATGAATTATTATGATCATTTGGATAGTTTATGGTTACAAGTAAGATAAGGAATATCGCTGAGTCCGTAGCCTCTGGCATGGCGCATTCTTTAACTGAACTTTTAGGTAGGGATGTTTCTGTAAGCTTTTCTGATGTATTTAATAAGGACTTAAATTCCGTATCTTTTAGTTTAAGTGGGAAATATGTTTGCGCAAGATTTAAAAGTTCTAGTATAGTGAATTCATCGGGTCTTTTTTTAATGAAGGAGAGAGATTGTACTATAATTTCAGACATTTTAATTGGGCAAGACGGGTCTCAACCTGCTGAAATCATGAGTGAACTTCATTTTTCGGCGTATCGAGAAGTGGTTCAACAGTTACTTGAATCTCTGGATAATGGAATCAGAAATTCAACAACGAACAAGTCTTTAGAATTGGTTGATATTTCACTTTTTGATTCCTCTTTGTCGAAAAGCACTTTGTTTTTAAAAGAAAACAATTTAATTGTTATAACATTCGGAATATTTATTCAAGGTCTATTATCAAGCGAAATTATGTTTTGTATTCCTGATCTTGTCGCAAGTTCTTTATTTATTAATAAAGAATCAGAAGCTCTTCAGGTTTTGAGTGGAACAAATGATGAGTTTATACTTGAGAATAAAAAAAAGATCGCAGGAGGTGTAGTTTTGGAAAATAATGATAGCGTGGTAACAAACCGTCCACTTGAGGGAAATATTGGACTTTTACTGGATGTCCCCTTAAAAATGACAGTTGAATTGGGGAGAACAACAAAATTGGTCAAGGAAATATTGGCATTGGCCCCTGGTTCTGTTGTAGAACTAGATAAATTAGCCGGAGAAGCTGTTGATATATTAATAAATGAAAAATTGATAGCAAAGGGTGAAGTTGTTGTTATCGATGAGAATTTTGGTGTTAGGATTACGGAAATTCTGAATCCTGAGGAACGGTTAACTGCGGTTCAATCCTGATTTCAAATAGGCGTGGCCTAATTTCAATGGTTTTAATAAAGATTAATATTAACCGTTCTGTAAAGTTGTTTTTATTGGTTGGACGGATGACATTATTTGTTTTTTTTATATTTGTATTAAATCTTTCTAAATTAATCGCCGTTGACTCCCAAAGTTTGATTTTTCAAACAGATCAAATTATAAAAAACAACCAAGAAAATACGCTCCTTCCTTTAAACCTGCCTTTAGAAAATCAAACCCCATCACCAAGTATATTTTATACAATGGGAAAAATTCTTTTTGCTCTGGTTCTAATTATTACGATAATTTATTTAACTCTTTGGGGATTAAAGGTTATTTGGGAAAGAAGAGGTTGGGCCAGGCAATTTAATGAAGGAAAACCGGTTAAAGTATTAACTTCTCTTTATTTGGCCCCACAAAAGGCGATTTTTTTAGTTGAAGTGGGAAGAAAAATTTTAATACTTGGCTTGGGGCGTGAGGAAATAAATTGTTTAGATATAATTACGTTGCCAGAAGAGATTGAAGCTTTAAAAACAAATTTGCCAAAAGCATTTCAAAATATATTTAACCGTGAACTTCAAAAACAAGATATCAATTTTAAAAAAAATGGAGCTGAAAATTCAATTCGCGAAAGTACTGATGCCATAAGTGGTTATTTGAATAATTTAAAAAATATTATCAAGGTTAGAAAAGAAAATGTGGATAAATCGGAGGAACAATGAAGGCTGGGAATAAATTCATATATTCGGTTATTATTTTTTGTTTTTTTATTCCTTCCTTGAATTTTGCTGCTGATTTTCCTTTTCCCAGTATCAGAATTGGTATAGACCAGGCAAAAAATTCACAAGATATTGCAATGAGCATTCAAATTCTTCTCGTATTAACAGTATTATCCCTGGCTCCTGCGATATTGATAATGATGACTTCTTTTACAAGAATTGTTGTTATTTTAGCTTTTTTAAGACAAGCTTTGGGGACTCAACAAGTACCCCCAAATCAGGTCCTTGTTGGCCTGGCGTTGTTTTTAACTTTTTTTACGATGCAACCAACGTTTTCAAAAATTGATAAGGAGGCAATAACTCCTTTTCTTTCAAATAAAATAGGAACTGTTGAAGCATTGAAAAATGCTGAAAGTCCCATTCGACAATTTATGCTTAAGCAAACTCGCGAAAAAGATTTGGCTCTCTTTGTAGCTTTATCTAAATCAACTAGACCCAAAACACCGGAAGATATATCCACATGGGTATTAATTCCAGCCTTCATTATAAGTGAGTTGAAAAGAGGTTTTGAAATGGGTTTTATTATATTTATTCCTTTTTTGATAATCGATATGGTGGTTGCTTCAGTTTTAATGTCAATGGGTATGCTGATGTTGCCACCAGTATTAATATCCCTTCCTTTTAAAATTCTTCTTTTTATTATGGTCGATGGTTGGAATATGATTGTGCGTTCCATTGCTTTAAGTTTTTAATTAATGCGAGGAAAGTAATGAGTGTTGATTTTATTGCGGATTTAGCAAATAGAGCTTTATGGATAACCTTGTTAATTTCAGCTCCTATACTAGGGCTCGGATTGGCCGTGGGTGTGGCAGTTTCGATATTTCAGGCGGTTACACAAATTCAGGAAATGACTTTAACTTTTATCCCTAAAATTGTTGCAATTTTTTTTGCTATATTAATTTTCGGAAAGTGGATGATGCTTATTCTTTTAAACTACACTTCAAATTTATGGATAAATCTTCCAAACTACTTTAAGTGAGAAATAGATGCCAACCAATCCTTTTGCTTTCCAAACGAAAGACGTAGTTGCTTTTGTTTTAATTCTTATGAGAATTGCAGGTATATTCTTTACCGCACCTGTTTTTGCTAGTCGTAACATTCCTGTCCAGCTAAAAGCTTCTTGGACTTTACTTATAACATTGTTGGTTTTTCCGATAGTTGCGATTACCACAGATAAGTTACCTTTTTCGGGTTTGCAATTAGGTTTGGCGGTCTCCAGGGAATTATTAATCGGTTTGTGCATTGGTTTGGGTGCAACTCTTCTTTTCACCGGCATACAGTTGGCAGGGCAGATAGTAGATATCCAAATGGGGCTCGGAATGGTAAATATCATTGACCCGGTTACGAGCACTCAAATTTCTGTTATGGGGCAATATTATTATTTGGTCGCAACATTGGTTTTTCTTGCTGTAGATGGGCATCATATTCTATTGAGAGCTGTTGTCGATAGTTTTACTGCCATTAATTTAGGACAAGCTCATTTTTCTCCATCACTAGGAACTGAAATGATGCATTTATTTTCAAAAGTATTTTTCATATCATTTCGTGTAGGAGCTCCTGTGATTGGAGCACTTTTTATAACCAATCTTGCTTTGGGAATAATTGCTCGCACTGTCCCACAAATGAATGTATTTATTGTTGGATTGCCATTAAATATGGCAGTTGGTTTAATAATTGTGGCTATGTCAATGTCATTTTTCGTTTACATTTTACAAGATATGTTTAAAGGATTAAAAGGTGATTTGAGTTCAATAATCCAATTCATTAGGTGATTTTCTGGAAAATTAGAGGTTTAAATGGCTGATCCAGCAAGATCTGAAAAAGCAACACCAAAAAGAAAGCAAGAAGCGCGTGAACGTGGTCAAGTCATGCGTTCTATCGAGATTAACTCAGTTGTAATTTTGTTGGCGGCAATCCTGACTTTTCGATATGCCGGCGCTTATATTATTAATTCATTAGGTCTTTTAATGGTGACTGCTTATCAGAATATGGGAATTAGTTTAGGGTTGGAAAACATTTACTCTTTTGGCATTTTTTTTATGTGGCAAATTTTTAAAATTCTTGCACCAATACTGGGAGTGGTTTTATTAGCTGGTTTTGCTGTTAATTACTTTCAGGTTGGTGTTCTCTTTAGTTTAAAACCGCTAACACCTAAAATAACTAACATTAATCCAGCGACAGGATTTCAACGTTTATTTTCAAGACGATCATTGGTCGAGTTTATAAAGGCCATTTTAAAATTACTAATCATTGGATGGATTGGTTATTTAGGGGTAAAGAATTCTATGCCCAATTTAATTCCAACTATTGATATGCAAGGTATTGAATCTTTAAAATTTATAGGATCCCTTACTATGAAAATTTTAAATAGTATCATATTAATATTGGTGATATTGGCAATTTTGGATTATTTTTATCAAAAATGGGAATACGAAGAAGGCCTTAAAATGACTAGACAAGAGGTTAGGGATGAATACCGCCAATCTGAAGGTGATCCAATGATTAAGGCGAGGATTCGTCAAATACAAAGAGAAATGGCTCGAAGGCGAATGTTTGACGCTATTCCCAATGCAGATGTAGTTATAACAAATCCAACTCACATAGCAGTTGCATTAGAATATAAGAAAGGTATGCAAGCTCCAATTGTTTTAGCTAAGGGCGAAAGAGTTATTGCGGAAAGAATTAAGGAAATGGCGAATAAATGTAAAATTCCAATAGTACAGAATCCACCTCTGGCACGAGCTCTTTTAAAATCTTGTCCTGTGGGCGCTCCGATTCCTCCGGATTTATTCGAAGCCGTTGCTGAAATCCTTGCATTTGTTTATCGTATGAACAAAAAAGAAGAAGAAAAAACATATGCTACAGCTATGTAAGAATTGGGAGATGATAATTCAAGGTAATTGTGGAAAATATGAAATGAATTATAAAATTTTAAAAGGGTTAAATCAGAAGTTCTTTTAACTCGGATTTTTGAGGGGAAAATGCCTGAAGCGATCACTATAAAAACAATTCAAGAGAAAAGCGGTCTTATTATTGCGTTTGCCTTAGTCATGGTTATTCTCATGTTGTTTATTCCATTGCCAAGTATCGTTTTGGATATTCTTATTTCATTTAACATTACTTTGGCTCTTGTTGTTGTTTTGGTAACTATGTATACGCTTGAACCTTTGCAATTTTCAATTTTTCCTACTTTACTTTTAATAACAACGCTTTTCCGCCTTGCATTAGAAGTTTCTGCGACACGATTAATTCTTTTACATGGTAACGAGGGTTCAGATGCAGCTGGGAAAGTTATTGAATCGATAGGGCAATTTGTTATTGGAGGCAGCCCAATAGTTGGGTTTGTTGTTTTCCTGATTCTAATTATCATTCAATTTATAGTTATTACCAATGGTGCTCAACGGGTTGCGGAGGTTGCAGCTCGGTTTACTTTAGATGCAATGCCAGGAAAACAAATGGCGATTGATGCGGATTTGAATTCAGGTCTAATCACCGATGATCAAGCTCGGAAAAGACGCAAGGAGGTTGAAAGAGAAGCTGATTTTTATGGTGCAATGGACGGAGCCAGCAAGTTTGTTCGTGGGGATGCGATTGCGGCTATTATTATCGCTATCATTAATATATTAGGTGGATTTGCGATGGGGTTTTATGTAGGGGGGTTAGGCTGGGCAGAAGTTTTAACACGTTATACTCTATTAACTATAGGTGGTGGTTTAGCAACTCAAATTCCTGCGCTTATGCTATCAACCGCAACAGGTATTGTTGTTACTCGAGCAGCTTCGGAAAGCGATCTTGGAACAGATCTTATCAAACAAATTATTGCACAACCAAGGGCTCTTTGGATTACCTCTGGCGTTATGTTTTTTTTCGGACTCTTTCCCAGAATGCCTCATGTTGCTTTTATTTTCATTTCGTTGTTATCTGGTTTTTTGGCATTCTACCTTCGATCTGTTGTTAAAAGGGAAAAAGAAGAAGTGGAAAAAGCAAACCAACTTATTCCTGAAAAGAAAAAGGAGCCTGAAAATGTTTCATCGTTATTACAGGTTGACCATTTAGAAATCGAAATTGGTTATAGTTTGATACCTTTGGTTGATGAAGCTCAAGGTGGTGATTTGCTTGAAAGAATTACGAGTATTAGACGTCAAATGGCAAGTGACTTGGGTTTAGTTGTTCCTCCAATTCGAATTCGCGACAATATGCAATTACAACCATCTGAATATATTATTAAAATTAAAGGAGTGGAAGTATCACGTTGGAAGATTATGCCAGGACATCTATTGGCAATGGCGACTGGTCCTAACTTGGTAAAAATTCAAGGGATTGAAACAAAAGAGCCGACTTTTAATTTGGTTGCGTATTGGATAACGGATGATGAAAAGCTAATAGCTGAGCAGGCGGGATATTCAGTTGTAGATGCTTCGACTGTCATTTCAACACATTTAACTGAAATTATAAGAAATCAGGCACATGAGTTTTTAACTCGGCAAAGTGTTTCAAAACTATTAGAAACTTTTAAAAAAGATACACCTGCTGTTATTGATGAAACAGTTCCATCGCATTTATTAGTTGGTGATTTGCAAAAAATCCTTCAAAACCTTTTAAAGGAACATATCCCAATACGCGATTTGGAAACAATATTAGAGGCTGTTGCGGATCATATACGCGAAACAAAAGATACTCAAATATTGACAGAATATGCAAGAAGAGCATTGTCGCGTTCAATTACAAAATCTCACCAGTCAAACGATGGGAAAATTTATGCATTAACTCTAGATCCAAAATTGGAAAAAACAATATTAGAATCAATACAAGCTGCTGAAAGTGGTTCGTTTACAGCATTAGATCCCAGGCTTTTACAACAGATTTTCAGGAGCCTATCAAACGGGATTGAGAAAATGGCGGGAAACAATCAGCAGCCTTTGGTTTTGTGTTCACCGAATGTTCGTCCCTATTTTAAAAAAATCATTGAGCGTTTTATCCCTCATTTAACAGTTTTGTCATTTAGCGAACTTTTGCCGAGAACGGAAATACAATCTGTTGGTTCTATTGAGGTTGGTGCATGAGAATAAAAAGGTATGAAGCGCCAACTATTCAAGAAGCTTTAGTGAAAGTGAAAAAGGACTTGGGCCCAGAAGCTGTGATCTTATATACTAAAACTTTTCGCAAAGGGGGTGTTTTAGGTCTTTTTGGTAAACATATGGCGGAAATAACTGCCGGGTTAGATTTGAATTTATTAGATGATTTTGCTAAGAGAAAAAATACCTCTCTATCACTTCAAATACCTATTGAAAAAAAAGATCATCAAATTTCAAGACATAACATGCTGAGTAGAGATTCTACGCTAGTAATAGAAAATTTAGATCCGAATAGAACTAAAGTGAAAGCATTACAGCGGGAACTTAATGAAATGAAAACTTCAACCGTGCCAACTGTAATGAAAGAATATACCCCGAATGATACAAATCTAATAATCGCCGAAGGGTTGGCAAGGTTTAAGAAAAAAATGGTAAAACAAGAAATTGAGGAGTTCCTAATTCAAAGAATTGTTCGTGGGATGATAAATGAAAAAATTAATGTTGAAAAAAATGAGGAAGTTCAATTTTGGTTGCAACGATTTGTATCAAATTTAATAAAGGTGGCAAGTCCTTTAACTTTCAATGGGTTTCAAAAAGTTATTGCTTTTGTTGGCCCCACCGGCGTTGGGAAAACAACCACCTTAGCTAAACTTGCGGCGAAATTTAGTTTGGTAAATAGGAAAAAAGTTACTTTAATTACTTCAGATACATACAGAATTGCTGCAACTGAACAATTAAAAACATATGGGAGGATTATGGGAATACCTGTTGAGGTAGCGAATTCTTCCGACGAGATTGAGGGAATAATTGAACGGCATAAAGGTGTGGATTTGGTTTTGCTTGATACTGCTGGGCGTAGTCCTTCCAATAACGAACAATTAGATGAATTAAAGTTATTTATAACAAAAAGTCAGCCCGATGAAATTCACCTTGTTCTGTCTTCAACTACTAAATACTATGACATGATAAGAATCATAGAATGTTTTGGTCTTGCAGTCCCAATCAATAGAATGATTTTTACGAAATTGGACGAAACGCGATATTATGGAGCTTTTTTGAATTTGATGAATAATTTTCAAATTCCATTGTCTTATTACGCAACAGGACAAAACGTTCCTGATGATCTTGAGATTGCTGAAGTAAATACATTATCAGAAAGGATTGTAAGGTCACTATTAAGTTAAATTCTAAAGTGATTTATTTCTGGCGGTTCCTGAGAAGTTTCGGATTGGTTTATTGGAGTGAATCTTGTGAAATTTATTTTATATTTTAATTTATTTATTTTTTAACGATTATAAAGATTTTCTTCATGCCTTAAAATTCACTTAACTGGTATGATGAAAATGGGTATAACAAAAAGTGAGTCAAAGCAAGTTTGATAATTGATGTTGAAAAAAATAAAAATGTTTAAAAAATGAATTAGAGGAGTTGTTATGTCTGACAGGCCCAAAAATAAACAATACTATGAAATCACCAAAGAGAAACCATCCAGTTTAGTTAGAATGTATATGGTTTCTGGTTCAATTGGTTCGGCATTTGGTTTTTTAATTATAACAATGATTGGAGCTTACCAGGGGGTGCCTATGGATAGTTTAGTATTAGCATTTTTAGGCGCTTCTTTTGCGGGTTTTCTTTTGGGAGTGGTTATATTATGGTTTTTTCTTCGTTATTTTATAAATTTATTAAATCGTGAAAACTTGTTAAAGGATGTTTCAATTGATATGAGGTTCAAAACGGAACAGCAAGAAACTAGATCAGGTCAAGAAAATACTTCTGACGACAATAATGATAAAGGTAAAACAATTGATTTTACTTTCCCTGAATTTTCCCCTGATAAGTAAACACCGTTAAGGTAAATGAACACTGGAGGGAAATCACATTCACTGTGGCTAAGATTTTTAAAAAACAAGAAGGATTTAGCTGTTCGTGACAAAATAGCATTGGAGTATTATTTTTTAGTTGATGGCGAAAGCAGAAGATTATTATCAAGGTTACCATTGAATGCTTACTTAGAAAAGAAAGAAGATTTAGTTTCTGCTGGTGTAATTGGTCTTTTGCAGGCTATTGATCGTTTTATTCCGCCTAAAGAAAAAGTGTTAAATCCGGAAATTGCTTTTGAATCATATGCTCGATATCGTATTCGGGGCCAAATGATAGATGAACTACGGAACCTTGATTTTGCAAGAAGGAATTTACGAAAGCAAGGAAGGGCAATAAAGGAAGCTGAAAAAAAATTACAAGGTAAATTTGGAAGATTACCCCGTGAAGAAGAAATTGCTAAATATTTAGGAATTTGTCTTGGAGATCTTTATGATTGGATTGCAGAAATCAATATGCTTAACCTTCTTTCGTTGGACGTAGCGTATGTTGAAAATGGTCTAGAAGGTGATACTTTAGCCGATTTATTGTCGGATAATGGGGTTGAAAATCCTCTTGATAAAGTTGAAAAACAAGAGAAAATTGATCGAGTTGCGAAAGCTTTACTTCTGCTTAAAGAGTCTGAACAAAATGTTTTACATTTATATTATGTTGAAAATTTAACTTTTAAGCAAATTGGAAAGATTTTGAAAGTTAGTGAATCTCGTATTTGCCAGATTCATAATATGGCTGTTTATCGGTTACAGGAATTAGTGGGTGAGAGGAGGAAACATGGTCGGAACTAAAGATATAAATGGCTACATAACTGTTACCAAAGAAAACGATGGTATTTATTTGACGGTGTTTCCTCCCACTGGAAAAGGAAATAGGGTTGTTCTAGAGGATGTCAAAAAAGAATTGGCAAAATTCAAAGTGGAAATTAACAACCCAAATTTATTAAATCAAATTATTTCTCAAGCGGCGGGTCGCGCTCAAAAAATCGCCCAAAATAAATTCGCGTTAATCGACGGTCAGGAACAGATTTTTGTTGAGATCAGTGATGATGAAATGCTTGCTAAGGTAACAATAGTTCCGCCACAAGGTGAAAATGGACATTTTTCAACTATAGAAGAAGTCCGTGAAACTTTGAAGAACAGAAATGTTATTTATGGCCTTGATGAAACTCGTGTGAGTGAATTATCTGAAAAATTAATAAAATTAGCTGAATTGAAAAATTTTATTGAACCAGTAGAAATGGAAATTGCTTTTGGTACACCCGTGAACAATGGGGAAGATGCTCGAGTTGAATATCTTTACAAAAAGAAGGTGGAAGAGGAAACCCAAGTTCCTGTTCTTGAGGAGACTGAAGACGGAAGAGTGGATTATCGTGCAGTTCATAAGATCGATAATATAACTAAAGGTACTTTATTGGCTCGTAAAATCCCACCTACTAAAGGTACTCACGGAATG
Source organism: candidate division FCPU426 bacterium (assembly GCA_963796105.1). Taxonomy (GTDB): domain Bacteria; phylum Oederibacteriota; class Muellerivitia; order Muellerivitales; family Muellerivitaceae; genus CAWCKJ01. Next base: position 430,254 of record CAWCKJ010000003.1, on the reverse strand, counting down.
ACTGTAACTGGGAAGCCAATAGAGGCTAAAGATGGCAAAGATATAGAAATAATTGCCGCTAAGGGTGTTGTTCTAAACCCTGAAAACAAAGATGAGTTTATTGCTGATGCAGATGGGCAGGTAATAGTTAAAGACAATAAAATATCAGTAATGGCGTTGTTTGAAATTCCGGGAGACATCAATTTGTCTACTGGTAACATCGATTTTATAGGAACTGTTATTGTTCGTGGTGATGTGAAAGATGGATTTAAACTTTATGCGGGAGAAGATGTAATTGTTAATGGTGTAGTAGAAGGTGCGGAAATTAAAAGCGGTGGAAAATTGACAATTGCTGGTGGTGTAAGTGGAAATGACAAGGCGAAAATAACTTGTCAGGGTGATGCGATTATTAAATACATTCGTAATGCAACAGTTGAGGCTGCTGGTAACCTCAATTGCTCTCAAGCTATTATGCACAGCAAAATAACCGTAGGCGGGAAAATAACCGTGGCTGGAAGAAAAGGCGTTATTGTCGGTGGACAGGTAATTGCTGGATACGAGGTTAACGCAGCATCAATGGGATCCAATTTCGCAACCCCAACAGAAGTTATTGTTGGTGAAGCAATTGGATTGAGAGATGAATTGCATAAAATCGAGACTGAATTAAAAAACTCCATAGAAAATCTTGATAAGACCCGAAAAGGTGTCCAGTTTTTAAAAGATTTACAAAATAAAATGGGCGGTAATTTGCCCCCGGATAAAAAGGAACTTTTTACAAAATTGACGAGGGCTCAATTTAAATTAATTGCTGATACTAAAACTCTAACAGAAAAAAAACAAGAATTGGAAAAACGTGATCAGGATGCGGCTGAAGATAGAAGAAAAAGAGCAAAAGTGACTTGCATGGGAATAATTCATACGGGTGTTAAAATTACGATCAATAGATCTTCTCGTCAAATAACGGAGGAGTTGAAATATTGCACACTTACTGAATCAGATGGGGAAATAAAAGTCGGGCCTTTTAGAGGAAATTGAGGGAAAAATGTACGGTTTAGATGGTAATTATTTAAAAATGCAGGGGGATGCGCTAGCTAAAATGCAGGTGGTTTTTCAATCGGAACAAAACAGAAAACAAATTTTAACGCAATTGGAATCGATGGAGCACTTAAGAAAAATAAGGGAACAAGTTCAAGAATCGGAAAAATCAAATTCAAACCATCTGAGTCTGATTCAGGACGAAGATCAATCGAGTCATCAACAATTTAATGGCGAAGAAGGTTATTACGAAGGGGATAAGAACATTAAGAATGAGGAATCGAATTTTGTAAAAAGTAGTAAAAACCACATCGACATAAAGGTTTAAAGTGGTAATTTTTATAATTACTCAAGTTTTATTTGACACAGTTTTACTGTTTTCTATTCTTTTTTTGTTTCATTATTCCACTAGTTTAATCTCTCGCAAAAAAGAGGATATTGATTTGATTAATGATATTCAGATCCAAGAAATGAAAAATAATCTTCAAGAATTATTATTAATTATGAAAGAAGTTGGAAAAAAAGTTACAGATGAAGTTCGAGCTCAAGTTGAATCTGCGGATAAAAAAAAAGAAGAACTAGAAATAAATATTCACAATATGAAAATTTTGCACTCCAAAATTAATAAATCAACTAATGATTTAAAATGTCTATTGCCTGATAATACTGCGATGTTTAAAGGATCGAATAATACGGACAATGGTATTAAAAAAAATACCCGTGGGACAAATGAAATTATAAATGTACCGAAAAAAGGTTTTAAAAAACCGCAATTCATACAAGGCGAGGAAATGGTAAGTTTTTCTTCATCAATTGTAAAAGAAATTTATCGTTTGGTTGATGATGATTACGAATTAAACGAAATTGCGAAAATAACAAAATTGAGTTTGGCGGAGATACAACTGATTTTAAATTTAAGGGGAAGAAATTTTACAACGCCGAATTGAGCTTAAAGTAAAACCTTATTTTGTCAATTCATGATAAATAAAGTTAGTCTATTAAAAATCGCCAGTTAATCCCCAGGCTTTTAAACCTAGGGATGAATGGCAGCTCGGAGGGCTGACGGGTTTAGGCGGTCCGCAGGTGAGGAACTTTGATTTGCTCTTGTTTTTAGATCCCACCACGGCCCGAAGCCCCGACCTTTACGCCCGTGGAGATGTTTCACTTCTAAAATGGAAAAGGGTTAAACAATGAGATATAAAATGCGTTTAGAGTAAAATTTATAAGATAAACTGTTTTTTAATTTATGAGTATAACCATTGTTTTGAAGCGGGAATAAGTGTCCCTGTAGGGCCACTACTGAAATGGATTGGATGAGGTTTGAGCCCTCCGGAATCTTTGCCGCGAAAGAGAATTCTTCGTAAAACTGCTATCGCACTTAGGTATGATAAGAAAACAATGCCTGCACCACGCATTATTGCAAAAGGGAAAGGGATGATTGCGGAAAGATTAATAAATATCGCAAAAAAAAATGGAGTTCCTGTTTTAGAAGACAGGTTACTTGTCGATATGCTCGATAAACTAAACATAAACCAAGATATACCATCTAACCTATATCAAATTGTTGCGGAAATTTTGGTGGCGATTTACAAAACAGATACTGGCGAAAAAGTGAAATAAAATATAAAATAATCGTTTTATTCAATATGATTTGGGTAAAACAAGAAGGGTGATGATAAAGGTGCAAAAATTAAATAAAAGAATTATTCGGTACTCGAATGCGCATAAACGAAATCTTAATTTATTAATTGGTTTTTTATTTATTATTTTATTTGCAAATGTTGCTTATTCTCAAACGATCAACCCTATTTTCGGATGGAAGGAAACCTCAGGAATTGGTCCCAGGGCTATTGGAATGGGTGGGGCATTTGTCGCAATTTCGGATGATGCATCAGCAGCTTATTGGAATGTTGCTGGTTTGGCTCAGCTTTCATCTTACGAATTATCAATCTCAAGTGCTCCCGATTATTTCATGGACAAGGTTAATGGAAAGCCTGGATTTGGATTTCCATGGTACGCTTCCTTCCAATTTATTGCTCCACTTGCAAAAGAAAATACATTAGGGATATCTCTTTTCCGGCCCTTTCACGATCAACGCAATTTATATATTGGAAATAATTTTTTAGATCAACCGACATCGTCGCAATTTAGTTATCTTCAAAATCCGAGTTTTCAACAAAGTGAAATTCTTCTTTCTTATGCGGCTCGTTTTTCTGCTGTTAGGAATTTTTCGGTTGGAGTTAATATAAAAAGAATTACAAACGATCCTTATTACATACGATATTTTGGAAATGACCCTAGTTTGGCAAAGGCACTTAATAATGCGACTCAAGTTACCGGATTTGGAGTGGATGTTGGTATCCTTTATAGAATTCCAATAACTAAATATTCAGAGGAATTTAGAATTGGTTTAGCTTTGAACGATTTAGTGGGTTTGGCGCAATATCCAAATGGCCTAACTGCGGGTTCTAATATCTTGTACATTCCTCCTGGTGCTACCCCCATTACTTTTAATGTGGGACCAGGATATCAAGCTAACATTCCGCCAGAAATCACATTAGGATTTGCGTATAAAAATGCTTACTTATTTAAAATACGAAATATTACTGCAATTGATTTTGACCAAATTTCTGATCCGAGATTTTCGGATTCCGATAATAAATATCTTCGTTTCGGAACAGAATTCTGGTTTTTTAGGGACGTTATGGCCGTACGTGGGGGTTATTCAACGCCTTTAAGTCGTCCCGGAATTTTTTCATTAGGATTAAGCTTAAGAGCTTTCAACGGAGATTTTCAAACAGATGCGGCTTATCTTTTGCCAGTTTCTCCTTCTGCGAGTGTAACAGCGGGATCAGCTATTGGTTCATATGACACGGGTGGTATAAATTTTGAGAATTTTTATATTGGAATGGCTTATCGCTTTGGCGGAGGAGAGGAGTTGCCGCCACCTAAAGTAGGAGCTTATGTTCAACCGGCCTCATTTTTTCCTGCTCAAGGTGAAAAAGCGGAATTTCATTTAGATACAACTGAGGATGTTACAGTTAATCGTTGGAGCGTATTAATTTATGATAAAAACAACCATTTGGTGAGGGGTTTAAGAGGGGTTGGATCACCTACAACTAAATTGCTTTGGAGTGGTGAAGATGATGAGTATCAACCCTTACCGCCGGGTGTTTATACTTGGGCTTTTCAAGTCCAAGATCAATTAGAACATATTGGTTCAACCCCCGTTCAAACAATTGAAATATTATCCTCTGTAAATGAGGGATCAATTAAAGACTCGGCTAAACTTATCAACATTCGCCGACAACAACAATCATTACTTGAGCAAGAACGGAAAAAACTTACAACTTTGGCTCAGGAAAATCTCAAGAAAATGCTTGAATCCATGGAATTAGTATCCAATACCGCTAATGCTCAGCAGAAAAATGTTAACCCGACTGATTCTGCCAATAATACGGGTTATCCGGAAGCTGGTAATGTTCCGGTAATGGGATTTAACCATTTGAACCCAGATCAAGTGCTAAATGCTCATTTTGATAAAAACCTTAATGGGGACGCTATTATTATTATAAATTATCGTTCCCATTTGACATATGTCCCTTATATATTCCAAGAAGCGGGAGAAGTGGTAAAAACGGGTGTGAATTCAGTAGGAACAGGTTTAAAAGAGATATCAACTCGTGTATATTATGGAAAAAATGAATTGGTTATAATTACTCCAACCCAAGTGGCTGCTAATTTTGCTGTTGGGAAAATAAATCAGTTACAGTTTTTGCAGCTTTCGGACATCCATATAAATGGTGAGAAGGTAGGCCCGAATGGTTATTAGGAATTTAGCTGCCATCCTATTATTGCTTTTGCTGCCGATAACTTCTGTGAAAGCACAGACTTTTGCTAAAGGCGGCGTTACGGGTATTGGTGCTCGACCTTTGGGAATGGGTGGGGCATTTACAACAGTAGCGGATTCTGGTGATGCGGTTTTTTTCAATCCTGCTGGTCTTGTTCAAGTTTTACGCCCTGAAATATCAGGAATGGCCGCAATTCTTTTAAACGGAAAAGAGGATGATTTTGAAGGCGTGTATGTGCAGCCTTTTGGCGATCAAATGGCGTGGGCAATTGCCACTCAACAACATTTTTTTACTGACGGCTCCTTGAATGAACGGATTTATTATGGGTCTTTTGCAGCGCCATTAGCGATTGATAAGTCTATTTCTTGCGGGCTGAATTTAAAACTTTATGGTGCGGATTCGTCAAATCAACCAGGACTTCAAGCTACTGGTTGGGGCCTTGATCTGGGTTTTCTATATCATATGCCAATTTTGAATCCTCGATATGGAAAACAAATAAATATTGGTTTATGCGCTCAAGATGTGGACACAACTATTCGTTGGCAGGGTGGAAACGTTGATCCGGTTGCATTGAGTGTCAGGGGTGGATTTAGTTATGAGTTTACTGACGATTTAGTTACAGCTTGGGAATTTGAAAGCATTAGTGACCAAACAGTAGGGGATCATACACTGTTGCACGCAGGTATTGAAGGCTGGTTTTTTGAGGACCAACTTGGAATCAGAACCGGGTATAGTGATTTTATGACACTTCCTGGACAGTTTACTGCTGGGATCAGTTATCGTTCAAAATCTTGGGGAATTGATTATGCTTATATGGGTCATGCTGAATTTCTAGGAGCAACGCATCGGATCTCTGCCAATTGGCGGTTTGGCGAGTCTTTCTTGGGGAAAGTGAAAAGTTTTATTCCGGAAGGTTTAAATGCATCAGTGGATGGCGATATTATTACCCTTAGGTGGGTAAATTCACCGTCCCTTTCCTTGGCTGGATATAACGTTTATTTCACTAAAACTTCTGGTGGAGGTTATGTAAAAATCAACCAAAAACCGGTAAAGGCAAATTATTATTCGCTACGTGGATTAGAGAAAAATACTCATTATTATTTTGTGGTAAGTTCAATAACCAATACTGTACCTCCAGTTGAAAGTCAATATTCAAGAGAGATAATAGCTGGCACGACATCTGCTCCTGGCGCACCGGTTGTGGTTCAAAGCGAGCTTCAAAATGAGGGTGTCATTGATATTGCTAAGCAAGCCGGAATAGCGGGGTTGGCTGATCCGGGAAAGATCAGTGCAAAAGGGTATAATATTTACATTTCAGAAGTTTCAGGTGGGCGGTTTGAAAAAGTAAATGCTCAGCCCATTAGTAATGTTCCAACCTATCTGGTTCGGAAGTTAAAAGTCGGACAAAGATATTTCTTTTCTTTAACGACAGTTGGAAACGATGGAACAGAAAGTTCAAGATCCAAAGAAATAAGTGCTGTTGCATTACCCTATAGTACCGTTATTCAAGCAGCTGGAACTGCTGTGCCAGTGCATAGCCGTTGATATTTAAAGTATAAATCATTAAGGAGTTTATAAAGTGCCGAGCGGACTATACATTGCTGCATCTGGCTTGAACTCTACACTTGCGCGACAAGACGTTATTGCTAACAACTTGGCTAACGTCAGCACTATTGGATTTAAGCAAAACCGGTCTGTGGATGTAGCTTTTCCAACTTATTTAATTGCCAGAATTCATGATCAACGAATTAATGTGATGGATGGTACTGCTGAGTTGAGGCCAAATATTGGAGTTATGGGAGGAGGAGTAATACCACAAACGATAACCACTGATTATTCACAAGGGTCACACCTTGAGACTAAAAGTCCCCTTGATTTTGCACTCAATGGTTCCGGTTTTTTCTCGGTTTTAGGACCAGATGGAAAAACTTGGTTAACTCGAGATGGTAACTTTAGCTTAGATTCAAATGGGCGACTGGTAACAAAGGATGGTTTACCGGTCTTGGGACATAATGGCGAAATTTATATTGATGGAACTGAGGTTACTTCTGATCAACAAGGGAATTTGATGGTTGACGGGAAAGCCTTGGATCAATTGTTAATTGTTAAAGTTCAAAATGAAAATCAACTCAATAAAGTTGGACATTCTTTATTCGAGGTTAAAACACAAAACAAAATAGATAGTTCACCGGATGGAATTCAAGTTCAGCAAGGTTATTTAGAGCAATCAAACGTTAATTCAATGATGGAAATGGTAAACATGATTGATACTTATAGAAATTATGAGTTGAATTCAAGGGTTATTTCTACTTATGACCATGTTTTAAATGAAGCTGCAACTGAAATTGGGACCTTAAGGGTTTAATAAGTTTGTCGATCATTTGATTTTGGGTTTTAAAACGGTTGGACTGCAAAGCGGAGACCGTTCTCACCGTGGATCGATTGATACGGTGAAAAAAATCAGAGTTCTGGTTATTTTGTTTATTCCCAGAGCGATGAACTTTAGGAGGCTTTTATGATGCAGTCACTGTACACAGCAGCAACTGGTATGGCTGCGCAACAGTTAAATATTGATACAATTTCAAACAACCTTGCCAATGTCAGTACAACGGGTTTTAAAAAGCAAAGAGTTGATTTCCAGGATCTTTTATATCGGGATCTTAAGCCTGCTGGTAATCCGACGTCTCCGGACACGAACACACCTGTAGGTCTTCAAGTAGGAGAAGGTGTCAAGCCGGTTTCCACGCAGAGGATTTTCACTGAAGGCCCTATCCAAAACACGAATAATCCTCTTGATCTGTTGATTGCGGGAGATAATAGTTTTTTTCAGGTAACTCTTCCTAATGGAACTACTGCATATACGAGGGATGGTTCATTTACCCAGGATGCTAATGGAAATCTGGTTACTGCAAATGGGTATTTTTTAGATCCCCCTGTTCAACTTCCAGCTGATACCTCGCAGATTCAGATAACCGCAACGGGTCAGATTATGATCCAAACCGCTGGTGGAACCCAACAGGCACAAGTTGGACAGCTTGAATTAACTCGCTTTGTTAATCCTGCGGGGTTAGAGGCATTAGGAAATAATCTTTATCAAGAGACACCCGCTTCCGGGTCGCCGATTCAAGGCACCCCTGGTTCAGTAGGTTTTCCACAAGTTCAACAGGGTGAATTAGAGGCATCCAATGTTGATGTGGTGAGTGAAATGGTTAATTTGATAGTCGCACAAAGGGCATATGAGTTAAATTCCAAGGCTGTTTCAACTTCCGATTCAATGCTGTATGACATTTCAACTATGAAGCAATTTCCATGATATTGATTTAGCGGCATGAATAAAATAGTAACCGTTTTGTTTTTTGTGTTTTTTTCTTTTACTAATTTGCTTCTGGCCGCAAATGGGCAATTAATAATTAAATTCGTTGAAAAAACGAATGTAGTTGGGCCTGATATTACTTTAGGTGATGTCGCGGACTTAATAGGAAACAATAAAACGGTTATTGATAAGTTAAGCAAAATTAAAATCGGAAGGACTGCGCCGGCTGGTAATGTTATTAAGATAACAAAGGGATACGTTAGGATTGTTCTTCGGCGAGAAGGTTGTAATATTGAAGATTTTGCATTTCAGGGCCCTGAATTGGTTCAAGTAATGACTCGAGGGCAAGAGTTTTCACCTCAAAGTTTATTGCCTGGAATAAAAAATTTTATTTTGAAGCAAATTCAAGACCAGCCGGCAAATGTTGAAGTAAAAGTATTGGGCGGGAACAAGAAAATAGTTTTACCGGCCGGCAACGTAACTGCAAGTTTTCGTCCTTCTTTTTCAGGAAAGTATGAGGGTTCAGTATTACTAACGACTGAATTATCTGTGGATGGTCGCATTGTGCGCGTATTGCCTTTGCGAGTCGATTCGGAAATATACCGATCAGTTGTGACAACAACAAAAATGGTCGAAAAAGGGGAAAAATTTAAAGCTTCTAATGTTGGATTGGTTAGAATGCAAAGTTCAAAAATTCTTCCGGGTTTTTTACAAAAAGCAGAAAATGTTTTGGGAAGAACAGCAGCTTACTCATTGCCAATAGGTTCAATAATTCGACTTAGTGAACTAAACGATCCACCTGTTATAAAAAGAGCCCAATTGATACAGGCGATTGTCCATAAGGGAAATATAGAATTAAGCATTCAAGCAAAAGCTCTTTTTGATGGAAAAGCGGGGGATAATATTCAGGTATTAAATACGGATTCTGGTAAAGTATTACATGGGAAGGTTTTAGACGAAAAAACTGTTTTAATTGATGAAAAACAGTAGTTCGGGATAGGGGTTGATCATGCGTAAAGTGATTTTCTTTTTTATAGTGATTCTAATAATGCCTTTGATTCAAAAGTTGATGGCAGATTCTCTTTACCCTTTAGAAGGAACAAGTTCAATTTATAACGAAAAAAGAGCAAGAAGAGTGGGCGATGTAATAACTGTTATGATACAAGAGGATACACAGGCAACACAGGCCGCTAGTAGTCAAAACCAAAAAACTTCCAGTTTAGCTATAGGCGCTGGAACAGGGTATATGGGTGCAGGCGTATACGGGGCAAATGTTTTAAATACAAATAATCAAATTGGAGTCGGCGCCAGTTCGGCTCATCAGGGACAGGGTACTTCAAGTAGAAGCACAACTATTACGGGTGAAATGACTGCAAAAATTATTTCGGTTCTTCCGAATGGTAACTATTTAATTGATGGAAATAGATATGTCGAAGTAAATGACGATAAGCAAACAATCGAAGTTACCGGTGAAATCCGGCCTGATGATATTACTCGTGATAACATGGTTTTATCTTCTAGGGTCGCCAATGCGAAAATAAAAATAACGGGCACCGGGCCTGCATCGGAATCTGCGAAACCTGGAATTTTGACAAGGATAATGAGTTGGCTTGGTTTATTTTAGTTTTTAGTGAGGAGCTGAGAATGAACAAATCATTAAATTGGATAAAGTTTGTATTAAGCGTATTTTTATTATGCTTTATATTTTTGCCATTAAATGCCGCTCAGGTGAGATTGAAAACTATTGGGAAGGTAAAGGGAGTTCGCGAAAATCAGCTGATTGGATATGGTCTGGTTGTTGGATTACAAAGAACTGGTGATACGCAGAGAGTCGTATCAACGTTACAAAGCATTACCAATATGTTGTATCAATTTGGAATTAAAATTGGTCCGGATCAAATTAGAACTCAAAATGTTGCTGCTATTATGGCGACTGCACAATTGTCCCCATTGTTAAAATCAGGAGATAAAATTGATGTTATCGTTTCTTCAGTAGGGGACGCTAGAAGTTTGCAAGGGGGTGTTCTTTTGATGACCCCTCTACAAGGGCCTGATGGACAGGTTTATGCTGTTGCTCAAGGTCCGCTTGCGGTTGGTGGATTTTCTGACAACACTGGTGAATTTCCATTGGTTCAAGTTGATAGTACATCAACTGGGAGAGTTCCAAATGGTGCTTTGGTGGAGCGAGAAGTTCCTTCCACTTTTATTGATAATGACACAATCGCAATATTATTAAATCATCCTGATTTCGGGCAGGCTTCTTTAGCCACGCAAGCTATAAACCAGCAATTTGGAGAACAAGTTGCAAAGGCAACTGATGGCGGACAAATTGAAGTGAAAATCCCGAACAATTACAAAGATAATGTCGTTGATTTCATAGCAGCGGTTGAAGACACCCCTGTTTTGACTGATTCTTCTGAAAACCGTGTTGTTGTTAATGAGCGTACAGGAACAGTAGTACTAGGGCAAGATGTTCGGATTGAAGCGGTTGCAATTGCTCATGGAAATTTACATTTAGTAGTTAAAAAGACCACACAAATTTCCCATGACGCTGTTTTTGGTCATGATGAATTAACTCACACAACTACATTAAGCGCTGAGGATACTGGTAAACAGGGCAATTTAATTGTTTTGCCTGAGGGCGCATCTTTAATTGATGTGGTTTCGGCGATTAACGCTGTAGGAGCTACCCCAAGGGATTTGATTTCAATTCTTCAAGCCATTAAAGCAGCTGGCGCCTTACATGCGGAGCTTGAAATCATATAATATTCGGAGATTGATTACATGAATTTATATTCTCAACCCATAGAACCCTTGTTACCCCTTCAAAACAGAACCGATTTTAATTATCGAAATTCACTTCAACCGAATCAAACTTCAAAATCAAATATAACTTCACAAATGGCTGGGGATGCTATTATTAACAATACTTATATTTCTCATTTGCCTTCTAGCCCTTCGACCCAATCTTTAAGTCCATTGAACCACATAAATCCAGTATCTGGGGTTCATCTCCATTCCGATTCTGAAATTCAAAAGGTTTCAAAAGATTTTGAGTCGTTATTCCTTCAAATGCTCTTAAAAGAAATGAGAAATTCCGTACAAAAATCCGGTTTATTGGGGAATTCGCAGGCGTATGGTTTTTTTGAGTCTATGCATGATGAACAACTAAGTACCCAGTTGGCCTCCGTTGGTGGTATTGGTATTAGTCATATGCTTTATGAAAGATTAAAGGGAGCAACTGAAATCCATCAGAAAATCTTTTCATGAGTTGGGCAAATTGTACAAAATGTGGCAAAGTATTTAATCAAGTTCCTGGCGGAAGGGATATTTGTCTTATTTGTATTAAAGAAGAAGAAAACAATTACACGAAAATTTTCCATTTTTTGTCGACCCGCCCAAGTGCAACCGCACAAGAAATTTCTCAGGAAACAGGTATTGATATAAAAGAAATATTTAGATATGTTCGTGAAAATCGTCTTAGGCTTGTAAAGGTTGATACAGGGTTGTACTGTGAAAGCTGTGGAATTCCCATTTCCCAAGGAAAGATGTGCGAGAAATGCATAAAAACCCTTTCGGAAGAACTGAAAAATGATATAGACAAATTTAAAAATCAAAAAACTTTAAAAGACGAAAATTTTATTAATCAAAAGGTTACAAAACCAAAGAGATATAAAAACATTCATTCAAATTGATTTATATCTTGATTCATAAGTTTTATCGTTATAACCCCTATAAAGACATAGTTTTTTGATTAATTAGATAACGTAAATAACAATTCCTCGTTTAGCTGATATCAAATTTGATTTTATTGAACAATTCCCCCAAAAATAAGAAACCAAAAATTGATGAGTCAATATATTTGTCGAGTTATATTTATTGATTTTAAAATCTTTTAAAATTCAACCTAAAAAATAATAAAAATTCAATATTTAATTAATTTACTAAAGTTTTTGAATTAAAACCCGTTAGGTAACTTAAGAAAACATAAGGAGTTGCCTATGAGGATCGATGGCTTTCAAAGTATTCCTGCTGTTCTCCAAACTTTTAAATCGGATAAATCAAAAAGTATCCTACCTGAGCCTTCAAATTCTCAGTCATCATCTGTTTCATTTAGTTCGTTTGCAGAAGTTTTCCAGTCGATTCATAGAGAAGTATTAAAACAGGAAGCGGCACAAAACGCGAAGGTGGAACAATTGTCACAATTAGTCCAAACGGGGAAATTTGCAATTGATGCAAACAAGCTTGCGGCCCGTCTCATTGATATGAAAATTATCGATCTCTAGGCCTAAGAATGAATGAATTATTTCAAACTTTAATTGATTGTTTGAAAAAAGAAACTGAACATTACAGAAGTTTATTACATCTTGCTGGTTTGCAAAGGGAGCTATTGATGTCTGGAAAAGTTGAAACTCTTCCTGATAACGTGAGGCTGGAAGAGAAAGAAGTGTTTGCTCTTGGCCCGCTTTCAGGACGAAGGAATGATGTGTTGAAAAAACTAGCTCAAATTTACAAGCTTCAGAAAGTTTCACTAACGGAATTAATAGTGAGATGCCCCTTGGAGGTTGTTGAGGAATTAAAAAAATCCTTATTGGAGTTAACTCAGGCTGCCAAAAAACTCGAAGAATTTAATCAGCGGAACGAAAAGTTATTAAACAATGCTCTTTCTTATGTAAATTTTACTTTGAAAATAGTTGCAGACGGCGGAGTAAAGAAATCTTTTTATCCAGGACACGATCCGGAAATGAATAGACGCTCTTTTGTGAATCGTACGGTTTAGGGAGAAAAAATGATTAATAGTTTTCAAAGTCTTAATACGATAACAAGCGCTTTGCTTCTCCAACAATTGGAACAAGATGTTACGGCCTCTAATTTGGCACAGCCATCTTTAGACTCGCAAGGTTATTTGATGAATAGTCTTGAACGAGTTAATGTAAGCGATGGAATATCAACGCCATTTTATTCAGGCACTGGAATTCAATATGTTGGAAGCGGTCCTTACGTGGAAAGCATTACACGATTAAGAAACTTATATTTGGACCAACAAATTCAGCAGGAAAGTTCGGTTTTGGGCAAGGCCGAAATTTTAAACCAGACGCTCGCTAATATTAATAGCATCGTCAATGGGAACGCAACCTTAAGCGGGGCGTTGTCAACTTTCGCTCAAGATTGGACGAATTTATCCGCGAATCCATTAAATAACGGTTTGCGAACCGATGTTATTGATGATGGCGTAACTTTTGCTCAGTTGGCAAATTCCCAATATGAGGCTTTGCAGAACGATCAATTGAATATAAATGGTCAGATTAATTCAACGGTGACTCAAATCAATCAACTACTTCAACAATTGTCCTCGATTAATCAACAGCTGAACACTACACAAGGCTCCAATCAAAACAGTCTTCTAGATGCCCGCGATTACGCATTAGACCTACTCTCGATGTTAATTAATAATCAGGTTGTTATTGGGAACAACGGAACCGTCAGTGTGTATTTGGGCGGGGTTGCCTTGCTTGATTCCGGGGGCGCTACGACTTTGCAAACTTCCATTGATAACCAGCATAACCCGAATTTGGTTTCTGTGACGCTTACTTTGGCTAATGGGACACCTTATGGATCGCTTACGACTTGGGTCACCGCCGCGGGTGGGGGCCCGATTAATAATCCTTTACTGCCAGCACCGAATAAGATCAATGCGGCGGCAACCCTAGCCAGCCAAGCCGGGTTGTTTACTGTGGCTCCTACAGGCGGTTCCTTTACTATTAATGGAACGGTCGTTGCCTATAATCCCGCGGTTGATTCAATTAATTCTATCATTGCTCAAATTGACGCTATACAAAACGTTACTGCAACTTTTAACCCTGTTGCGCAACAAATTATGATTAATGGCACAGGACCCAATCCGCTTGTCATCACGGAAATTGGTGGAGATAACTTTCTAAGTTGGTCTCAAATTGATCCCGGGGCTAATACAGTTACTTTTTCGCCCTCCGCGATAGTTGACAATGACATAAGTTCTTTGATCACGGGGGGGAATCTTGCTGGGGAACTTCAATCATCGAATGTCGTTTTAGAATCCTATAAAGACCAAGTGGACCAAATTGCCACATCGGTAATTAATGTTACCAATACTCTTCATGAAGCAGGTTATGCGGCTAATGGAACTACCACCGGTACTGCATTTTTCACTGGTTTTGGCGCCGGTAATATAAGCGTTAATGGCGGATTAATTTCCAATAATGAATTGTTAGCTGCCGCAATTAATCCTAACGATACCGCCGATGGGACTATCGCCAAATTCCTTGGCAATCTTCCGAATCTTTTGGGAAACAACCTCATGGAAAGCCAACCGGCAATTGCTGGAGCTATTCTTGATCCTACCCAACCCATCGGGACATTAATTTTTTCCACGCCGCCCGTCGCCGGGTCGTTTACCGTTAATCAACAATTGGTAACTTATACTCTCGCGGACTCAATAGACAGCATCCTCGCAAAAATCAACGCGGCAGACCCTAACGTCAACGCTGTTTATAACGCCACTGCTCGGCAGTTTTTCATTTTTTCCAACAATCCCATAAGCCTGGTTAATGTCTCCGGGAATTTCATAGGTGGTGTTTCGAATTGGAGTAACCTGTCCAATGTCCTGTCCAGCTCCATCCGGATGAATAATAGTTTTGCCGGTTCGGAGCCTAAGATCGACTATGTTGATGCAACTTTCCCGGCTTCAACCGCTTTGGATTCAATTGGTATCGCCACTAATTTCAACACAGGTCCCAATGCCGAGGCTTACCGTGTTATTCCAGGAACAAGTGGAACTTTTACCATTACGGCGGGGAATAATCAAACTTACCAAATACTTTGGACTGATACGATGTCCCTATCTGCGATCGCTCAGGAGATCGCAACGGCTACGGGTAACGCCATTACTGCCAGTTTTAATACTGGAACCCAGACGTTGACTCTGTTCGACCATACCCCTCAACCTATAACAATCCTCGATAATTCCGGAAATTTTACCGATTTCACTGGTTTAAACGGTAATCTTACTTCTGTAGGGAATATTGCTGCCGGATTATTGACTCAAATTGGAGGAGATGTTTCAAATCAGGAATTACTTACTAATCAGGCTTCAGATTCCCTAACACAATTGAATGACGCCCAGGCCAATATCGCGGGTGTTTCGACTGGTACTACAAGTGGTTCAACTTCCACCACATCAACCCCGGGAGTGCCCATCGCGAATATTGAACAACAGGCAATGCAATCTTTAATTACTTACAACGCCTTACTGCAAGTTCTTCAGGTGATCGATCAAATGTATTCCGATTTGGTGAATGTGGTTGGTGGGTCTACGTCGACCAGTATTTTCCAGCCTAAATCAACTTGAGGTGAAATGATTGAAAAACGTCAGTGAACTTTTAAGTTTATTTCAAGCTGCACCTAGTGAGAGCTCGGCTTTCTTGAAGAGTTCTATTGTGTCTCCTAGGGGTGGCAATTCGCAGGGTAACTCTTTTGATGACGTTATGGGCAAGGTATTTACATCTGGTAATGGTAATTCAAATGATAACAACAGTGCTGTATTCAATAAGAATTCAAAATCAAACGATTCGGGCTTAATTCAAGATAATCATGGGAACGCTATAATAAACGGCAATGCTTCTGTATTAATACCTTCGGTTCAGCAGATGCCTGATTTAAAAGAATTTATTAGCCGTCTTTTAAATCTCGCTCAAAATGATCCGGCCCAAGCTCAAAACCTTCTTGCATCGCTTGGGGGAGGAAAAATAAGTTCAGCGGATGCCGCTGAAATTTTAAGCGATTTGAAAAACGCTGAACTGACAGATAAAACTAATCCTGGAATACAGACCTCTACAGGGATCCAAAACAACGCTTGGAATCTTTTACAGCAAATCTTGTCTCAAAACACGCAATTGCTAACTCTGTTAAATCAGCCAAACCAGGACTTGAATTTCAATAGTGCAACATCCGAAACGAATCAAACTATTTCTGATTTTGCCGCCAGTGTTGATTCGGGTCAACAAGTAAACCAAAGCCTGACAAATGGAATTCAAGAGCCCTTTTTATTCACTCCCCGTCCGGGAGTTCCTTTGGACACTAATGGAACCATTTCTCAAGAAAAGGTAAATGCTGTTTTGAAAACCTTATCGGAATTGGGCGCAAATGGAACTCAATACCAGCCGATAACTGTAATCCAAGAACCTGTTCAAGCCGGCACTTCTAATTCAAATGACGTCCAAAACTTAAAAAATTTAGTTCAATTACTTACTAAAGTTGGCGCGAATCAGGTGGTTTTAAACACCTCGCAAAATGGCAACAAAAATAATTCGCCGGATTCAAAATTGCTAGCTGCTCCCAGTCATCAAACTCCTGATGAATACCTTTCAATCCCTGCGGGCAAAACCGATGACGGTCCTTTGCCCACAAATCAAACGACTAGCATTTTGCGGGAGAATCAAGATATTCAATTGGGAACAATCTTGAGCCAAATTTCTTCTAAGAATAATGTCTCTTCTCAGGTTAATAATCTTGTACTGCCGATCGAAGATGGAAAAACTCCAACCATAAATAACAATTTGAATGCTGAAGCGCTCTTGGCATCGCAAAATTCAACCTTGAATCAAAAGGGTTTTCCGAGCCATTTCGAGGCTTTAGGTTCGTGGGACACGCATGAGATAAACCAAATCAATAATTTGCTGGCCCAGAGGAATTTGTTGAATTTTAGCGAAGCAGTTGGAAATTCAATTAAGATTAATAACTCTTCTCAATTCCGGAATTTTACTCCGGCAGGAACGAATTCTGCGCCCAACAATGGAAACGAGCAAAATAATGTGGGAACAATAAATAACTCGGTTCAACAACAGAATGCTGTAATCTCCGATCCTGAAATTTCAAATGTTATTTCCGCCCCAATCGACATATTAGCTGATGTGCAACCTACGAAGCCGGTAACAAGGACACCGGATGTGAAGAGCCAAAATGATCAAACTTCTGGCCAGAGTGGTCTAACCATTGATGGCGGCGACAAACGGTCAAGGTTGACGACAAGCACAGGCTTGATTATTCCTAATATTGAAGTTGGATCGCCCAACTCACAAAATTCAAAAGTGCTTAGCGAAACCGCAATTTTTGCCGAAGTCTCAGTGATTCCGAAAGATGCGCTTCAGACTTCACAACGGCAAATCCCGATTGCTTCTTTGAACGGCCAAAAAGATGAAAATCAACTTTTGCTATCTGAGCCTAAAGAACAAAATCAAACAATTTTAGAAAATAATGGACAAAAGCAATCAAATCCATCGACTGCTCAACCAGTTTCGATAATTCTAAATAGTTCCTCGAATCAGGGAATATCAATGAATAATTCGAACCCTTCGATTCCAGAAAATCCTTTAAGTGACAGTATTTCTGATATCACCGCACAAAACTTGATTGCTTCAAGCCTGGATCTGCAAAACACGAATGCCTCTCAGCAAAGTTTATCTCCGGGAATAAATTTATCAGTTTCCATGGGCAATCATTCTCCTGGAAATTCGAAAAATCTTACCAACAATGATCCCGCTTATTCACTTGAAAATCAGAGTAATCCCGGCGCTAGGAAAGCTGTTGATCAAACATTTAATCCCGCTTCCTTAGCACCCCAGGTTACAAACGCTCAAAACTTGACTGGTTCAATGTCAACGTTGAACGCGAGCAAAACTCAGGTTACAACTCAGAACCTGCTGAAATCTACTGACAATACTTCTCTGGGCAACTTGAATGTCGAAACTACATCGGTGGTCCAACCGTTGACGCCTCAGGCTGTAATCGCAGTTGCCAACACAGGAAATTCCTCGCAAATGAACGAATTGATTTCAAGCAATTCCGTGTTGACCGGCTCCGGGAATAAGGACTTAACCAATCCAAACCTAAAAACGTCCGGGGATAATGGAGATGCTGATAAAGTTATCTTGTCTGCCGGGAATAACGCGGTTTTGAATCAGCAGAATAATACTTTGGATAATGTGACGTTATTCCGGCAAGTTACGGATCAAATCACGGCTCACGCCGCAGATGCAAAAATGGTAACTTCGCTCAACTTCCAATTGGTCCCCGCCAACTTAGGCCGGGTTACCGTGCAGGTTTCACTGGTGGATCAGGCTGTATCAGCCAGGATTACAGTGTCCAATCCTGATGTCAAGGAAGCCCTTCAGCATAACTTGGTCGATTTAAAGGCCGCCTTAAGCCAATCGGGCCTCCAGATTGACCAGCTCCAAGTCCATGTTCAAGGCGGGTCCACGAACCTTTTGGCCCAATATTTCCAATATCAGAGGGAAGGTTTTGGCCCTTCTAACAAGGGTTATTTGTCCGATTTGGCGCTCCAATCCTCTGAAACGCTTGAAAATATTGATGTTTTAGCGCCTATGTCCCTGCGAACTTCTTTGGTGGATATGTTGGTTTAAGTGGTTTTTTTAGCGAAAAAAGGTTAAGTTTTAACGATTTAAGCCGTTAGTTTACGTAAGAGTTGGAATCGAAAGCGGGGTGATTTTAATGGCAATCAGCGGGGTAAGTGGTTCAAGTTCTAGCAACAGTAACGCTTTGGCCGGCGCAGTTACCGCGAATAATCAGTTTGTGTCCCAGAGCACTTTTTTAACGCTCCTGATCACACAGCTGAAGAACCAGGACCCGATGAATCCGCAGGATAGCAGCCAGTTTGTCGCTCAATTGGCTCAGTTTTCGTCCCTGGAACAAATGTCCAACATGAATACAAGCATGGAAACGGTTTTGGAAAACTCAGCCGTTTCAATGATTGGGCAAACTGTCACAGTGGCGGATCCGAGTCAGCCGAGCGGGTTTACGACTGGGCAAGTCAGCGGAATTGTTTATTACGCGAACGGTCCTGCTGTTCAGGTGAACGGGGTGAATTATCCTTTGTCATCTGTACAAAATGTGGGGAATGTTGTTTCAGCATCTGGTGGTTGAGGTGTAGTGTGAGTTTTTAATTTTGGCTTGGTTAGGTCCGGGCCGGTGAAGGGCAGGTGAAGACAAAGTGGTTCAACAAGTGAACTTTAACGATTCCCATCTCAATCCCGTGGACAAGGTCCAAAGCCAGGCTCAGTTGAAGGTGATCCAGCAGCAGGCGAGCCGGGCGGCGGAGGGCGTACAGCCTTTTCAGACGGTTTTCCAGACGGCGGTGGGAAAGGGAGAGTCTTTGAAGTTTTCCGCTCACGCGAAGGAGCGGTTGAGCCTGAGAAACATCCAGCTTTCAGAGGATGATATGGATCGCATCACGACCGGGGTGAATAAGGCCGCGGCCAAGGGCGCGAAACAGTCCCTTCTGGTGATGGATAGTCAGGCCTTCATTGTCAGCGTAACGAATCGGACGGTCATAACCGCGCTGGATGGGGGCAGTATGAAAGAAAATGTCTTCACGAATATCGATAGCGCGGTGATTGTTTAGTCTTAAGCAGCGAACGGGCTGGACCTCTTGGAGGAAGCCCGAAAACCCGGCGGGTTTAATGCCCGCCTAATTTCAAGGAGGAAGACAATGGGTCTTCGAGACATGTTTAGCGCCATTTCCGGCCTGGAAGCCAATAGCACTTGGCTCGATGTGATCGGAAATAACATCTCCAACACCAACACGGTGGCTTACAAGGCCAGCCGAGTGGAGTTTGAGGATGCGTTGAGTCAAACGCTTTATTCCGGCCAGGGGGACAACACCGGCAGTAATCTCGGCGGGGTCGATCCACAGCAGGTGGGATTGGGAACAAGAGTCGCTTCCATTACCACTTTATGGACGGAAGGGGCCATCCAACAAACCGGGCTTTCGACGGACATCGCCATCAACGGCAACGGCTTCCTGATGTCAAACAAGGCCGGTCAAACCTATTTGACCAGGGCCGGCAACTTGACCTTTGACAGCGTCGGAAACTTGGTCGACCAGAACGGTGGGTTGATCCAGGGATGGAGCGCCCAGACCGAGTATTCGACCCAAATCCTGGACACTCGGGGACCTCTTGGCCAACAGCCCTCAGTGATCACGACCGCGAGCCTGGTACTGGATAATTCCAACCCGGCTAACATCGGGAAAATCCAGATCAGCCCGAATTTCGTGGAACCAGCCAAGGCTACGACCCAGCTTAACTTTGTCGGAAATCTGGATTCCTTCCAACAAGCCGATCCTTTGAATGTGGGGAGCAATTTGGCACCGGTTCTCCCATTCATGTTCCAAACCGCCCAGATGAATGCCGCGAAAGCGGCACTGGTACCCTATCCCCCGGGAAATGCGAATGGAACGTTTGCCATGATAGAGTTGGGGAATCTGAGCCAGCCGCCTGACCCGAACAATCCCTTGGCGACCGCTACTTTCCAGCCGACGACGCCTGTCATGACGCAAGGACAAGACTTGGCTGACGTGGTAGCCGACGGCGGGAATTACGCTTGGGATCAAAACCCGCCGATTCCTCCGGCTTTGACAACTACCACGACTGTTTATGATTCGACTGGGACCGCTCGGCAGATCACCACCCAGTTCTACCAGGTCATGGATCTGGGTACGGCCAATCCGCCTATTAACAATCTGGCAGGGCCAAACCAGACTTGTTATGCTTGGTACGCTTTTGACACCACCAACGGAGGCAAAGTCAGCGACGCGACTTTGGTTGGCGGCACTGGAATTACCCAAGGTGAGATTGGCGGAATTGGAACACCCCCGGGACAACCACAACCTGTGCCAGCCCCTCTAGCCGCTTTGGCTGGTTATGATAAGGGTACAGCCGGCGACCAGTATTGGGGAGATTTCATCTATTTCAATACCGATGGCTCCTTGGCTTCGATGGGTGGAGTTCGTAACATTGCCGCTACGAATCAAGATGTGCAAAGCCAAGCCACCATATACTTGGCACCCATTAACGAGGGCGCAAATCCTGTATCACCTATTCCTACTTTCGGGGCCGAGATCATGGCAGTCAACATGAATTTTGGCACCGCCGGTTCGGAAAGCAGCGTCAATGGCACTTCCTATATCTACGGCAAGCGGGACGGCTTGACCGGGGACGCGGAAGGTTCCTACCAGATCGTGAACGGGGTCAACACTTATGTTCCGGACAGCCACGCCACGGAAACACAGAACGGTTACGCTGACGGCACCCTGCAAAGCCTCGCTTTTGACGCCACTGGGACGATTCAAGGGACGTTCTCCAACGGTCAGACCACGGCTTTGGGGCAGATTGCCATGGCGAACGTTGAGAATGAGGGCGGTTTAGATAACGTTGGGAACAATTACTATCAAGCTTCGACTAACGCGGGTGCGGAAACAGTGGGAACGGCCGGAAAGCTCGGCCTTGGGACCATTGAGGGAGGCGCTTTGGAGGCTTCGAACGTCGATTTGACGACGGAGTTATCCAATATGATCATCGCGCAAAGGGGATTTGACGTGAATTCCCGCGTGATCGCGGTTGAGAACGCCAACCTGCAGGTCCTGACCCAATTGGGCCAGGGTGGTTGATAACTGAGTTTTAAAGATTGAGGCCGTGCTTCCGGGCAACCGGAAGCACGGTTTTGTTGGAATAGGCGGCGCTTTCCTTCACGGGGGGCGCCGTTTTTTTTAGACTCACTTGGAAAAATTTGGGTTTATCAAGTTGCTCCATCGATGTCGGCATGAGTCAACTGGTCTTGTAATTGGGCCATGGCCTGGGTATCTTGTGATAAAATAGAAGTTGAAGGCATTGAAGGTGAGGCAATGATACCAGTAACCCGATTAGACGGACGGGAAGTTTATGTCAACGCCGATTTAATTCTTTTTCTGGAGAGCTCACCTGAGACGATACTTACACTCCAAAACGGCAAGAAAATGACCGTCAAGGAAACCATCTCCCAAGTAGTAGGACATATCGTCGAGTATAAGTCCCGCTGTTATCCCAAAGTGGTGGAAAACCATTAAGCAAGGTCTGGTTTGACTAGAAGGATGGAAAAATGGCTGGATACTCATTCATTGGAAATAACTCCATCGGTTCCGTCAGGAGAAAGGACGATCTAACGGTTCAACCCCTTGTTCTGGGGACAGACCCCGCCTTGAGGAAAATCAATCAGGACCCCAAGCCGGAGGCGTCACGGGATGAAAAACTTTCAGTAAAAGCCGTTAATTTTTTAACCCAGAAATTCGGACCCCTCCCGATGGTCATCCAAGACGCCATCCAGGGGGTTCAAACCCTTCAAAGCGGATTGAATCAATTAAAAAATCTTCTTCTTCCTCCGCCGGCGGATCGATTTTCAAAACAGGATTTCCCTGTAATGGAGGGCGGGGTGACTGGTCAGACGGCCGGTAATCAAAATATTATTCATCCCAGCGGGAATCCAGCTGAAACAAATCTTCCCAATAACCGTTTCAATGACGCTCGAAATTCAAGAGTTGTGGGTGAAAATTCCAAAATTCCCGGGGCTAATGCCAAAACCGTATCAGCGGAAACAACAGGTCATTCACGCTTGGAGGGTCCCGTTAATCGGGGCCAGGCCTTTCCCAATATGGCGGGAAAAGGCGGGGTTGAAATAAATCTCATCCAACCTGGTACCGGAAGTAATAACCTTCAATTTGAAAGCGCGCAAGCCGTTGCTCGGGGAACCGTAATCCCTGCCGCGACCAATTCCAATTCTAGGATTGAGTCCTCCGGGGCGGCTCTAAAACCAGGGAATCCTGAAACAATCCAACCGATTGTCGATCAAAACTCGAGAACAACCGTCAACAATGAGCGTCCGGAAACCAGGGCTCAAACGCCCCAAACCAATCCTGGAAGGATTCAAAACCAGCCGGTTGCGGTGGTGCCTGATATCCAGGCTGGAACTCAGAAGCAGCCAACGCAACCCGCGTGGACTGTGACTCGGGAGCCTAATTTCAGGGTTGTGGCGGGTGGGCCGGTTCAATCTAATCCGGCCGTTAATCAAGCTCCGGTAAACGAGAATCCGCTTTCAAGACCGGCGCCTCCGGAAGCGGTTCAACCCATTGCCAATCAAAACTTGAGAACAACTACTAACAAGGAGCGGCCGGAAACTAGGGTTCAAACGCCCCATGCAAATTCTGGAGGGGTTCAAAATCAACCGGTTGCGGTGAGACCTAATACCCAAACAGGTCCACAGAACCAACCAGCGCAATCCGCGCGGACTGCGACTCGGGAGCCTAATTTCAGGGTTGTGGCGGGCGGGCCGGTTCAAACTAATCCGGCCGTTTATCAAACGCCGGTAAACGAGAATCCGCCTTCGAGACCGGCGCCTCCAGAAGCGGTTCAACCCATTGCCAATCAAAACCTGAGAACAACCTCCAACTGGGAGCAACCGGAAACCAGGGTTCAAACGCCCCAAGCCAATCCTGGAAGGGTTAAAAACCAGCCGGTTGCGGTGAGACCTAATACCCAGGCTGGTATACAGAACCAACCAGCGCAATCAGCTCGGACTGAGACTCAGGAGCCTAATTTCAGGGTTGTGGCGGGTGGGCCGGTTCAAACTAATCCGGCCGTTAATCAAGCGTCTGTAAACTCGAATCAGCCTTCAAGACCGGCTCCTCCGGAAGGGGTCCAACCCATTGCCAATCAAAACTTGAGAACGACCCCCAACGAGGAGCAACCGAAAATCAAGGTTCAAATGCCCCAAACCAATCCTGGAAGGGCTCAAAACCAGGCCGTTGCGGTGAGACCTACTTCCCAAACAAGTACACAGAACCAACCTACGCAATCAGCTCGGACTGCGACTCGGGAGCCTAATTTCAGGGTTGTGGCGGGCGGGCCGGTTCAAACTAATCCGATCATTAATCAAGCGCCTGTAAACTCGAATCAGCCTTCAAGACCGGCTCCTCCGGAAGCGGTTCAACCCATTGCCAATCAAAATTTGAGAACAACCGCCAATGAGGAACAGAAGGAAACCAAGGTTCAAATGCCCCAAACCAATCCTGAAAGGACTCAAAACCAGCCGGTTGCGGTGAGACCTACTACTCAGGCTGGTACACAGAACCAACCTAAGCAATTCGCGCTGACAGGGACACGGGAGCCGAATTTTCGGGTAATGGCTGGCGGGCCTTCGAATCAAAATTTAATAGCCGTCAACCTTCCGGAAACAGAGTCTCTAAATCCTCGAACTTTAACTCCTGAGGCTGTTCAGCCCATTTCTAATCCCAATCCCGAAACCATGGGGAATAAGGAAATTGGCCCAGGAAAAACACCGACCCTAAATAACCAATTTTCAAATCAAAATCCACCCGTAACGATAGGTCTTGATTCCAGGCGAAGGAGTCCTCAAGTGGGAGCAAAAGGTATCCAGACTCCCGTTGCGCCTCAAAACAATGTCAATTTGGAGCCCGCTCAGATGCCCAATATTCCCAATCCCGGACAAGCAGCGTATCCAGGGCTGTTAAATCCCTTTCAACCAAACCAGGGACCCACCTTTTCCAATGTGACTAATAGTGAAGTGGTCATCGCTGAGAACAAAGTTCCGGTTCATTCCAGGTTAGTGGCGCCCTCCCCATTGCCGGCTGTTCCCTTGACGACAAACCTTAATATCAATATTTCCGCCCCTCTTCAGGGTTCGACCACTGAGAATACGCAGGACCAATTGACAGGAGCCAAACCATTCGTGATTATCCCGAACGTGGGTCCCGGACCGGATGCTTTAAGCCAGGAAACCCAGGACCAACTTATTCAGGATCGGATCAGGGAAGTCGGTAGAAAAGCTTTGAGTCAAAGGTTGCAGGAAACCCTAAGTGCCCTTCAAATCGCCTCTTTGAACACCTTTTCACCCTCAAGTCAGGGTTTTTTTGCCACATCTGCCCCTCCAGTCCAAACCGTCACAAGTCAGCAACCTCCACCGTTGCTGAATCCCATATTTTCAACCCCACAAATTTCAGCCTTTGAATCAGTTGCGCGAACCCTTCCAAATAGGGATAATAGGGCTACTTCGGAGAGCCAGGCGGTTTTAGGAACTCCTTCCAATGGTGTTCCGAATCGATTGGCGCCGGAAAACCAACAGGTTCTGGGGAATCTTACGGTTTCAACACCCAATATTCCGGCTTTGAACCGGTTACCGACACCCGAAAGGTCGGATTTGGTCGCGGTGGGGGCATTCAATTTGCTGGATATAGTGCTTTAGGAGAAGTGAATGTTTTTAAAACGAGATTTGTTTTCTGTTAAATCCCTGGGGTTGGGTTATTCAATTCTTTTTATTTTGACTTTCCTTTCCGGATATTCTTCTGCTTTTGGGATAACCTGTTATCCGCTATCAAACGACCCGAACCAGCATTTCGACAATGCTATAACAAGTTGGATGGTTACTAATTCCGACCCCTCGGGAACCGGAACGGTTTTCTCATTGGGGGTACTCACTAATAACACCACAAATCCGGATAATTTGAATCTGGGCGAAACCTCACCCTTAACAACGGGGTATACCAATGCAAGCCAGGATTGTGAAGATTGTGGTGTTACATTGACTTATACCGATCCTCATCCGGGAACTGCCGCAACAGTTCAATCGACCCAAAGTTTTATCGAATTGGATGTATATACTGCCAATATAGGAAGAAAAATGGATATTACAGTAATTGATACAAGCGGTGCGGTTACCGCCGTTACGGATAATGACCTTGTTTATAATTGCGCCGTTTCCGGTATTTTAGCTGGTTCCACAATTGCCAATACTTGGTCGACGATTTTTGTTGATGTGTCAGGTTTGACACATCCGGTTAGTTTGGTCCAGGTCATCATTCCTTCAGGATTTGCTGATGAAATGGATTCCAACTTGGTTTATATGGACAACCTGAGGTGGTCCGGCACATTGCCCTGCATCGTGCCCCCCACCCCGACTTTTACCTATACCGTCACTGAAACACCCACTAAAACGAATACTCCCACCATTACCCCTACGCCGACAAATACAGATACATTCACACCCACGTTATCTCCAACGAACACCCCGACCCCGCCTCCAACCAATACGTTCACCCAGACTCCGACCCAAACAGACTCTCCAACGGCCACCTTGAGCCCAACTCAAACTCCCACGCTTACGCAAACCCCGACGGGCACCTGGACTCCGCCGTTCACAAGTACCTTCACCGGCACTCCGACTGTTACCAACACCTATACCTATACTTATACTTGGACTAGCACCCCGACCTTTACCAACACATTCACATACACATATACTTACACCCCCACTTATACATACACTAACACTTTTACAAACACATACACATACACCTTCACCTATACACCGACCATCACCGATACTCCGACCAACACTTTTACCATCACCCCCACGGGTACATTTACCATGACGCCTCCGCCGACCCAGACTCCTTGTCCCATCTACATCTATCCCAATCCAATGGATTTCCAGGCAAGTCCACCGAATAACCACTTGCCCTCTGGCACTCTTGGTTCATGCGGTTCGCATGGTTGTATCAAATTCGCCTGCGTGCCGGTCGGATCAACCTTGAAAATTTACACCATCAAGCTCGAATTAGTGAAAGTATTGAACTCAACTGATCCCAGTGTATTCTTGATTTCTTCCAATTTAAACCTAGGAACTTTTATCTGGGATGGGACGAATGGCGACAGTAATCCAGTTTCCTCGGGTTTTTACCTGTATCTGATTGAGGGACCAAATGGATCTAAACAGTTTGGCAAGATCGCAATCTCCCGCTCGCGGAACGGAGCCTAAATGAATCGCGTTTTTTTGAAGCGCATATGTTTCTCTTTTCTATTCTTTGCCCTCGGTCTTTCTGGCAGTTCTCAGGCTCAAACAGCGAACGCTGGGCGTAGTGCTTTTGATTTCTTGAAAATTTCTCCCGTATCCAGGGCGATGGGAAGCGGCGAGGCCTATACGGCCATGGGGGATGACGTCGGGGCTGTATATTACAATCCCGCGGGGTTGGCCAGCGTTCTCACTAATGAATTAAATTTGACATATCTTTCGCTTTATCAGCAGATGAGTTATGAGTTCGTCGCTTTTGCCACCCCCGTGGGGTCTTTCTCCCCCTCCATCGGAGGGGTCGCGGCCATCAGCGTGAACCTTCTCCAGCCGGGAAATATGCCCAGGACGAACGACCAGGGCCAGACAGTCGGGACTTTTTCCAGCGGCGACAGTATATTCACCCTTTCATACGCCCATGAAATCAGCCAAGCGGTGCACTTCGGCTTGACTGGGAAATTAATGCAACAACAGATTGATACCCTTTCCTCGTCCCTTTTCAGCTTAGACGCGGGATTGATTGTCCTGCCGCCATTTGACGGAATGAGAGTCGGAATAGCGCTTAAAAACCTTGGAGCGCAGGAATCCAGCTTTGATTTACCTTTCAGCCTCAATACGGGGATTTCTTACAGGCGTTATGAGCTTTTTTCCGACCAGGATGACGGCGCCATCAGCGTGGACGCTATTTTCCCCATCCAACCCATTGAAGACAAGGTTGGGATGCGGGTTGGTGTAGAGTATAATTTGAAATGGATTGGCAACAGGGCCACTTTGCGGGGCGGCTACCAGTTTTTGGACACTTCCCTCAGCGGGGTGGGCCCCACGCTAGGGGCCGGTTATGGACTTGATTTCAACGGCACAGTGGCTTTCCTGGATTATGCTTACGCTCCCGAGGATGTCTTCGGGGACACGCATCGAATTTCCATCAGCACCAAATTTTGATTTTTTTATATAAGGTTTTTAGGAGGGAAGGAATGATGAAACTAGAAAATATGTTCAGATCAAAATCAATTATCGGATGGTTATTTGTATTTTTTGTGGCGGCGGGGTTCTGCCGGACCTTTTCCCAAACTGTCGGTACCACGACGGCTGACCTTTTAAAAATCACTCAGGGAGTGCGTCCTGCCGGGATGGCCGGTGTTTATACCGCAATGGGGGATGACGCCTATTCCATTGATTATAATCCCGCTGGTTTGTCAAACTTGAAAGCCTCCCAATTACTCATCTACCATTTAGATAGTTTGGCTCAGATCCAGTATGAATACTTGACCTTCGCCTCGGCGATTGGTTTTGAGACCGCGGCTGCGCTCAATTTCGAGTACCGCCATATGCCTCCAGTGGACAACCAGAACGGCGCTCCGCCGGTTAACGCGGACGACATATTGGTTTCGGGGACATTCGCCACGAAAGTCTCACCCGCGATCCGTTTGGGGGGCACGTTGGAATACATCCAAAGCGATTTAGCGTCCTATTCCTCCGAGGCACTAGGTTTTAACGTCGGCGCGACATTGGAAAAATTACCCTACGGGATCAAGGCTGGCCTTTCGATCTTGAACATAGGGACCAGCATGAAATTCGACCAGGCTTTGACCGGGAGCGCGGATCCCCTTCCCATGTTCATCCGCTTGGGGGTTGGCATCCATCAGGATCTAGGGAACCAAAAAGACATGAACCTGGGTTTAGAGGTTTTCAAACCTTCGGATCAAGGCATGAAAATGGGCATAGGCGGCGAGGTTTGGGTCTTCCCGAAACTGTTCTGCGTCCGCGGGGGGTACCAGTTTCAATCCTTTTCGCAGTTTACGGGCAATGTTTTTGAAAATTACACGCTAGGATGCAGTTTAACCCGTGCCATTGATGACAACGATTTCTCAGTCGATATCGCTTATGACCCCGCTGATTTTCAAACCACCAGCCAGGATACTTTTTACTTCGCTCTTAACATGAGATTCAACCAGTTCCGCATTTTTTGAAATAACAAATCGGCCTATTCACGGCAATGCAGGCCGGTGTCTTGGGTTGACAAGTCCTTTATGTCTTGATAATCTTCAAAACCATTCTGAGTTATTCCAGAATAATTCGCTCTCTTAAGCGTCCCTTTTTGTGCCGAGGTAGCTCAGTTGGTAGAGCAGCGGACTGAAAATCCGCGTGTCGCCAGTTCGATTCTGGCCCTCGGCACCACTTATCTCCGGGTCATTCTTTTCCAACATTTGAAATACCATTTATCTAAATCCAATCCACTCAGGAAGTCTCGAGAACTAACGGAATTAAAGTCTTCGCGGGGTTCTGACTGAATTTTTAGGCTTTGATTTCCGGGGTTTTTAAGAAAAGGGTTAAACCCCTATTTAGGTCAACAACGCTCAATTACGTCCCTAAATCACGCAAAGTTAGACCCTACAAGCGTCATTTTGGAATAATTTGAAAGGTTGATAGGGTTTTAAGTCAGGTTCGGCCGACTTTCCAACGAAAATGAATATGGGAAAACTCTTTTTTGTCCTCATTTTAAGTTTACGACCCGCAAATGAGATAAACCGTTTAACACTTTTATCACACGTTTGATGAGGATTTTTTTCTCTTGCCACATTATCCTCAGAATGTTAATGGAGTTGATTTTATAAATTGTGCCGTCTGATTCAGCCGGCACAAATATATTTCGAATTCAAGGAAGCCCTATATGACCGACGCGAATAGGTTCACAGAGAAAAGAATCCATCCCAGGGTTCCGCTCAACATTCCTGTCAAACACAGGGTTCTGGACGAGCAAAGGGAAATGAAGACGATATTTGACCGCAAAAGCGGAGAGAGAGTCAGCCATACCGTCAATGTAAGCCTGGGTGGTCTTTGCCTGGCTGGAAATTCGGGTATGAGTGTGGGCAGTATCGTCCGCCTTGAGATCAACCTTCCTGAAACTTCCAATATCCTTTCGGCGTTCGGAGAAGTGGTCTGGGCAATGGAGAATGGAGAAGGCCTGCATTTCGAGGCCATTAAGGAAGAGGACGCGGACTTATTGAAAAACTACCTGATTCGATGGTCCGCTAAAATCAGGTAATTCCCGAAGTTTATTTCTGATTCCCGCCTTTTGATTCTAGGTTCTAAACCCGCCCAGAAGTGATTCCCAGGGCCGATGTTGTTGGGCCCCTCATTTCCAACTCCGGTTTCCGGATTTCATTCTATAATCTACTGACCGCGGGGCCATCCCTGGCGCCCTTGTGTGAACTTCTTGAGGATCGGAACACATGGCTTTTATCGCATGGACCAGTGAATTTTCGGTGGGTGTCGCGGAAATCGACGACCAGCACCAAAACCTGATCGATCTGGTCAATGGCCTGCACCAGGCCATGACCGAGGGCCATGGCTGGAACGAGATGGAAGCCACATTCAAAGGTTTGTCGCTTTACATTCAGAAGCATTTTTCCTACGAGGAAGGCCTGCTGGAAAAATTCAGCTATCCAGACCTGGCCCTGCACCGGCTCGAGCATAAGGTGTTCATCCGACAGGTTCAAAAACTGCGTTCCGAGTATGACGCCGGGGAATACCTGATCTCCCAAAAGGTGATGAATTACCTCAAGGAATGGCTGACCCAGCACATCAAGGTTATCGACAGGGAATACGGTCCCTTTCTCAACAAGCATGGGATCCGCTGAAATCGCTGAAAAAGCCTTTCCCTAAAGCAAGCAACAACAAACATTCAGATTTACGCCCAAAGCCAGTCGGTTTAGGATGTGTCGGTGTTTGGAAGGGCCAGGAGGGTGAGTCCCGGCCCTTGTTTATCGTACACATACCAATTCTTTAAAAGGACATCCCATGTTTCGAAAAGAGCTCAAGGTCTTGGATTGCACCATCCGCGACGGGGGATTGATCAACAATTACCAGTTCGCCGAGGATTTCGTAAAGGCGGTTTACGCCGCCGTCTGCGAGGCGGGGGTGGACATCATCGAGCTGGGCAAGAAGCTCGTGGAAAGCGACGAGTACCCGCGCTCCAAGTTCGGCCCTTGGAATTTTTGCGACGAGGAGCTCCTGAAGCGGGTGGTAGGGAACTACAAGGGGAGCAACCGTCCCAAGCTCGCTGTCATGTTTGACATCGGACGCATCGATCTCAACGGGCTCAAGAACAAGAAGGACAGCCCCGTGGACATGATCCGCACGGCCTGCTACGTGCCCCAGATCGACAAGGCCCTGGACGCGGTCAAGCGCTCCAAGGACAAGGGATAC
This sequence comes from candidate division FCPU426 bacterium, assembly GCA_963796105.1. GTDB lineage: Bacteria > Oederibacteriota > Muellerivitia > Muellerivitales > Muellerivitaceae > CAWCKJ01. The sequence goes on along the minus strand of CAWCKJ010000003.1, from coordinate 399,141 downwards.
TCGACATCCCTCAATATCATGGCGGTATCGGCCGCCATCGAGACGGAGCTCAACGAGGCGCTGGAGGACGTTTCCAAGTCGCCGGAGGTGGACTGCCTGTACCTGGTGGACACCTACGGGGCCTTTTACTCCGAGCAGATCACCCATTACCTGACCCTCTACAAGAAGTACGTCCCCATCGAGAAGCTGGGTTTCCACGGCCACAACAACATCCAGCTGGCCTACGCCAACACCCAGCAGTGCATCATCGAGGGCGTGAACATGCTGGACGCCACCATCAACGGCATGGGCCGGGGAGCGGGCAACTGCCCCCTGGAGCTCCTGCTGGGGTTCCTGCAAAACCCGAAATTCGACGTCCGGCCCATCTACAAGGTCATCCAGGAGCAGTTCGTCCCGCTCCGGGAAAAGATGGAGTGGGGCTTCAACGACATTTACGGCATTTCAGGCCTTCTCAACCAGCACCCGCGGGACGCCATGAAATGGCGCGATGACAAGGTGAACAAGGACAACTGCTACGACTTTTATAAGGAATGCACAAAGTGAATTTGTAACTATCGGGAGTTTTATGGAACCATTTATTTCCGAAAATAGGCTACTTATTTTCCCCGATCCGGGACGGGACGCTTATTTCAAGGTTTTTATCAGCGCAACATTCAAGGAAGAAGAATATGTTTAAAAGACCGCTTACTCTTGCCGCTGTTCTCGTGGGAGCGTTTTTAATTCATTCCTTAGTCCTGGCCCAGACACCCATTCCGACGCCGGAAGTTCACAAGGTTCCGAAATTGCCGAAAGTTTCCAAGTCCGTGAAAAAGCGCAAGGCCATAGTCGTGAAATTTACGACTGTGGAAGGCCTCCGGTACTATTACGCGAAAGAGGAGCTTAAGGATTTTGTGAGCGTGGATAAGCTCATTCGCACCTTGAATGACGCCGAGGCCAACCGTTTGTTGGGCGTATCCAAAAGCTCAGGGGATGTCGGCGTGCCCCTGCTTGTGGGAGGGATCGGGGTTTTAGTCCTGGGTCTTAGCGTGATTGCGTCCGACAACAACCTCCAGACGGGCAACGGTCAAATCGATTCTCAAGTGAGCGCGGGTATCGGGGTGGGCCTTGTAGGACTGGTGTTGGAATATGTGGGGGCGTTTGAGCTGGCTCAGGCTGAAACTTCCAAGTTCGCGGCGGTCCAGCGTTATAACGCGGTCATCCGCGGGGAAGATGAGACTATCACCTGGAACATCAACCAGCCGGAACTCAAGGCGAATTTCCTGGCGTTTAATTTTTAATTGAAGGCTCCTGAATAATTTCTTATAAAGAGTGTCTTCATTGCCCCCTATCACTACGCCTTTCGGCTTCCATTCGACTGCCAGCGACATCCTTCAGGGCGTCGATCTCACCGGTAAGCGAGCCATTGTCACGGGAGGGGCCTCTGGGATCGGGTTAGAGACGGCCCGGGCGCTGGCTAGCGCGGGGGCTGAAGTGACCTTGGCGGTCCGAAGGTTCGAGGCTGGGCAATCGGCGGCGGAAGAGATCAAAAATACTGCAGGGAACCTGAAAGTTTTGCTGCGCCTGCTCGATTTGCTCGACCTGGATTCCATTCGAAAGTTCGCGGATCAATGGGAAGGTCCGCTCCACATCCTGGTTAACAACGCCGGCGTTATGGCCATTCCCACGCTGGAAAGGACCCCCCAGGGATGGGAAAAGCAGTTTGCGACCAATTTCCTTGGCCATTTCGCCCTGACGACGCGCTTGTATCCCGCTTTGAAATCCTCCAAGGGCGCGCGAATCGTGTCGGTAAGTTCCAGCGCGAACCTGATCTCGCCAGTCCTGTTTGACGATCCCCACTTCAACTTCAAGCCCTATGAGCCTTTTGCGGCGTATGGGCAGTCCAAGACGGCGGATGTCCTTCTGGCGGTGGAGGCGAACAGAAGGTGGGCGGGGGATGGCATTTTCGCCAACGCCTTGAATCCCGGGGCAATTCCGACCAACCTCCAGAGATACACGGGAGGCCTCAAAACGCCTCCCGAAAAGCGGAAAACCCCGCAACAGGGAGCCGCAACCTCGGTCCTCTTGGCTGGTTCGCCGCTTCTGGAGGAAATAGGGGGAAAGTACTTCGAGGACTGCAACGAGGTACCGGTCGTTACCCAACGGCCAAGGGATTTCAACGGAGGAGTCGCGCCTTACGCCCTGGACCCTGACAATGCCCAACGGCAGTGAGAAATGGCAAATAGGGCTTATCGGCATTAGATAAATGAAATAATCCGTGTTTTTCGTAACTTGTTAATCCCCAGCAATTTAAAATTCAAAATCGAGAATTTAAAATTGCTTTTTACCGTATCACCAGCATCTTGGTGATGGTCCTTCCTTGGGGCGTGGTAATCACCAGGTAATACAAGCCGTTCGTGAGAGGCTTGTTCCAATTATCCAACAGGGGAAGCGAGAAATTCCCGGCCGATGGAATCGGGTTGACATCCAAGTCCATCACTTTCCGGAATGAAACCGTGAAAAGTTTCACCGATACGTGGGGGGTAATCGAGCATGGAGACAGGCGTATTTGCATCGTGTCTCCCCTGACGGGATTCGGGTAAAGCAGGGGAGCCACACAGGCCGTCGTGGGTGTCGGGGTTTGCGTCAGGGTCGGCGTAGGGGACGGAGTAGGGGTGTTGGTGGGGGTCGGACTGTTGGTCGGGCTGGGCGTGGGACTGAGTGTAAGAGTGGGGGTGGATGTCAGGGACGGGGTGGGTGTCAAGGTTGGACTGGGTGTTATGGTCGGTGAAACCGTGGGTGTCGGGGTGGGCGATCCTCCAACGTAGAGGACGTCCATGGAGTCCATGTAAACCGTGCCTGTCCAAGTCCCGGAATAAAGTATCTGTATCCCGATCCCCAGCACATTGGTGATATCAGGAGTACCGCTCACGTTAAAGGACACGGTTGGGTCCAAAGTCAGAGTGTTCCAGGTGTTTGGCACCAGGGTCGTCGAGGGGCCGGTTTGCCAGGCCCAGGATCCACCGCTTTTAAAATAAATGTCCGCCTGGAGCGAAACGGGGAAGTTGGACGGCACCCAGAGGTGGGCGATCAAGGTTTTTCCGGTTAAATTGGTAACCGGGGAAAGCAGGTTCGCCTGGGGTTCTACCCCGAATTCATTGTCGCCGGTGGCGGTCCAAGGGAAATTCAAGCTTACCGCCAGGGAGTGGTTCCCCAGAAAGGACATCGTGGAGGAATTTTGTGTGGTGTCCGTTGAGGGAATAACGTTACTCCAACCCATGACCGTGCCGTTTTCGAAGTTATAAAGAGTGGTGTCCGGCGGGGGTGTGCTGGTTTTTGTGGGCGTCGCGGAGCCGGTCGGGGTGAAGGTAGGAGAGACCGTCGGGGTGGGAGTGATGGTGGGGGTGGCCGTGACGGTGGGAGTCGCGGTGTACCATGTTCCTGTGGGCGTGGCAGTGGGCAAGGGACCGAAAAACGCGACTTGGTCCAGGAGAAATGCGTAATTACCTGTAGAGGTAATGTCGAATTTCACGCCCGTAATTTCCGTGGCGGGATTATACGCAGTGGGAAGCACATCGTGTCCCCACCCAGCTTGGGACATTTGCGAGAATAAAATCGTCACAGGGTACCATTGTCCGGTATGGGGCGCCGTGTAGTAGGAGCCGAAATAATCATTGGAAGTAACGGCTTGGGACATGACTTGGGCCCGGATTTGGCTGCCGTCACTGTCGTTCACCTCGAATATGATACCTGTGTAACCCGCCGTCAAAGCGTTGAAGGTGGCTTTATTGCTCAAAAGATAGGACAAGTAATTGCAATAACCGTTGGCGGGAACGTTCCCGAAAAGGCTGACGCAATCGGCTGTCCCATCGTCCCCTGGCGAGAAGTAAGTGACCCCTATAGTTGCCCCGCTTCCGGAATAAGCGCCCCAGGGTTGTCCCCAAAGATTCAGCCGGCTTGACGCGGGTTGGATGGTATTCGTGTCGAAATTGTCGATCATGCTTACCGCCACGGAGGGAGTAAGGGTGGGGGAAGGGGTGATGGTGGGGGTGTTCGTATTAGTGGGAGTGGGGGAGTACCAGGTGCCGGTGTAGGTCGGTGTCGCGGTGCAATTATCCGCGCCTGTGGCCTGAATATAGATGGTATAGGGGGTTTTTTGAGGCGTGTCGCAGGGAATTTGAAGAATGGCCTGCCGTAAGCCTGTTGAGCCTGGTTGGAACCGGATCTGGAAGATCTCACTGGCGCCGGGTATTAGGGAAGAAGACGATGGCTGTGAAACGACCGTGAAATCCGCCGCGTTAGCGCCGGTGATCCGGACGTAATTGGGGCCGCCGGTCAAGTTGAGGTTCGCGAGGGCGGCTGGGTCGTTGGTGATGGTGAAGGTTTCAATCACGGCTTGGCATAAGCCTAAAGTTCCAAGATCCGTCCCGTTGCCGGTGGATGGCGTCAGGTTCATGTCGGAAACGGCGGCGCTGCCGTTGCCAGTCACGAGCATATTTGAGAAGTTATAGGTTTGGTAGGGGGAGGCCAGGTAGCCGTTGGTGTCCGAGAGGTTGGCCACGGGGCCGTTGGGATCAACCGGATCCCAGCCCCAGGCATAGCGCGCCGAGATAGGAGTCGTTACCGAGGGGCTCCAAACCGAAACACTTTGCCCGTCGGAGGAAATGGCGGCATTGGCCCAATAGTAATTCGTGGAATTACTGGAATCGGCGATTTGGAACGCGGTGACGGGATTCGAATCGCTTGTGGAAAGGCTAAAAGCCCCGCCGCTGGGGGATGTGAAATGGCAGATAATTGTGGAACCCTGGGTTTGGGAGGATTGATAAAGGGGGCCGGTCATGGATAGGGGGGACTGCCCGTAAATATCCCGCAGGATCCAGGGCACGATGCGGGCCGCGAAATCCTGCTTGTCGGGAGGGTGGTAGGAAAGGGAAGAGTCGCAATTGAGCGCGCGGGGGTTCAAGTCGAAATTCACGCTCATGCCGGTGAATGGCATCTTCAAGGTAGTGAATTGCCCAAAACGCACATCGGCGATCCCCACGCTGTAAGCGGTGCTATAGGGTTCCGTGCCATTCCAGTAGGTGCAGGGGAGACCGGTGGGAATGGGAGTGGGGATTACCGCGGGGTTCATGTTGGCGATGTTCTGGAGCTGGATAATGTAGAAGGGAAAATTCTGGTTCCATTTCTCGCGCCAGTTCTTGATGAGTTCCGGCAGGAGATAATCGTATTCGTAGGAGGGGAAATAAGAAGGGGCGCCCTCGTTGGACTCGCCCTGGTCCCAAACCACTGCCCGGATGTTGAAGGGCGTCAGGGGCGCGATCATGGCGTTGTAAACCTCAGCCGTATAGGTCGCGGGGGAGGAGGGGGTGATAATGGCCGGCGCCAGGATCGGGTCAGCCTGGATGGCGTCCGTGCTTAAAAAAATCTCCAGTGGCATTCCAGGGTAATCCGATTCTAACAGACCAATTGGAATGGTGTTCGTGGTGGCCTGGGAAATATCCCTGCCGATGTAATAGCCCAGGCCCGTGTAACTGAGAGTATTAGCGTCATTGCCGGGAATATATTGATACCATTGGCCCGTCGGCACATCCGCCACGGGGGTTTGCGAAGCCGCCGAATTGACGTGCCTGATCCGCATGTTCGGGAAGGTGGCGGTAGCGGCCTCCGAAAGCCCTATGGTCACAGTTCCTGATCTATCAGTGCAGTTGCTCCAAACGTACCACATGTTGGATTGGCCCGATAAAAGATAGACGTCGCCGATTACTACATTGGTGAGGGGTTGGGAATTAGAGGGGCCCGACGCGGAAAGGTTTTGGCCGGTGGCGTTGGCTGTATTAGAAGGTAGATATAGAGACCAGTTGCCATTATTGTCTCCGGCTCCGGTCACGGTCGTTGCGCCGAAAGAGACAGTGACTGCCTCCCCGGTGTTGGCTGTACCCCACACGTGAATCGACACGCCCTGCTGGAGAACCATGTTGGAACCGAAGACGTTGGAGAAGAGAACGTTCGCGGAGGCGGGGGAGAAAGCACCGCCTACCCGCAGGAATAATAAAGCGAGGGCAAAGAAAGAAAAGTATCTAATACGGGATCCGGATAAAAGCGGTTTCATTTTGGGACAAAACTTTCCTAGGAAGATTTTCATGAGGCGGCTCCAAACGAGGGGATAGTGTTAAAACAACTAATTAAAACGATTTAATTATATCGAATCCGGCCTTATTATTCACCTAGAAGAATAGAATGGGTTTAACTATTTCGGAAGAGCCTAAAATGGGTTCTCCGATAAAACCTGGTGGAAATTCGTAAACCGCCATGAGCCAGCCGGCAATGGGGGGGCCTAATTCCCACTTATTTTTAAGTAATATTCCTATAATCGCTTTGGCCGTAAATCCAATTAAGGGGAGATATCAATCATGGGGGAAGTCAGGGACGCTTTCGTGAAAAAGATGAAAGCCAGCATGGATCAGTGGAATAACGATATGGATAAGCTTCAGTCCAACGCCGTCCGGGCTGGGGCTTCGGCCCGCGTGGAAATGCAAAAACACGTGGATGATTTGAAGGAAAAGCGAAGGGATTTTCAGGACAAATTGGGCCGCCTAAACAAAGCCACCGAGGAAGCCTGGGGAGATTTGCAGGTGGGGGTCGAGGCGGCTTGGAAATCTTTAGATGATTCCATTCAATTGGCTAAAACTAGGTATAAGTAGAATTCAAAAGGCAATCTGGGAGCCAATCGACTCGAATTTCATATTAGTTTCATGAAATAAATTTTCCTCGAAAATTCATTTTTCATTTCCCGATACTTATTTTACGTCCTTTATTTTCGGGTTTACCGGGACGGGAGCTTTGGATGGTAGTATCAAACGGGTGGGGAAATACTTTTTACGGTCTTGGATATAGTTCTGATCGGTATTTTTCGTGTTAATCAGGTTAAACAGCCAGAAGCAAATGGAAAGCACAGCCAAGATAGCTAAAGACATCCAAATCATAAAATCACCTATGGAAAGTAATTGAGTTCGTTTTTTCTATTCTAACAGTCTTTTAAGGGCGGGGGATTAATTAGGCCTAAAACGACTGTTTACACCCAATCCCCAGCTATTTACACAGCCCGACTGCCCAATAAAGTCTGGTGAAATCACCTCCTAACGGTTGTTTAGGCTCATCTAACGGTATATTCCAATCATCCATAAAAAATTCAGATAAGTACTCTCCCGAGTCCTGTAAAAAGGTTAAAAGGGAAAATGATTCAGGCATTTTCCCGGACATGGACCTGGTTTACTAAGATGGAAACCAGTGGTTAAATGTCTTCAAGTCCATTTCGGATCAAGGAGAGTTTATGAAAACGTCGATGAGGTTGTTCAGCCTAGCCTGTGTTTTATTCCTCATAATTGGATTGACGGGAAAAGACTCGCGGTTATGGGCGCAAGACACACAAAATGGAACAGGAGCCTCCGCAAGCGGGATCAACAGCTCCGCCTATGGAGCGTCCGCCACGGCCAGCGGTGATTACGGAACCGCCACCGGGGGAAGCAGCGCCGCGAGCGGGGCGAACAGCACCGCCACTGGGGCAAACAGCGCCGCTAGCGGGGATAACTCCACCGCCGCCGGAGTCGGAAGCGCCGCCAACGGCGAGGACAGCACCGCCAACGGCTACAACAGCTATGCCAGCAAAATGCAAAGCACCGCCACGGGGGCGGGAAGCGCCGCGGTCGGGATCGCCAGTACCTCCAATGGATATAACAGCCAAGCTATAGGAACCGACAGCTCCGCTTACGGGGCGGATTCCACCGCCGGCGGGGATAACAGCACCGCCACCGGATTGCTCAGCTCCGCCAGCGGGGACAACAGCACCGCCACCGGGATGCACAGCAACGCCATCGGGATTTCCAGCACCGCCAATGGGTCTAACAGCGCCGCCGGCGGCGACTACAGCACGGCCGTTGGAAGCTCCAGCGGCGCCTCCGGGGTTTCCAGCGTCGCGGTCGGGATATCCAGCACCGCCAGCGGGGATGACAGCACCGCCGCCGGTGGGGGAAGCCTCGCCACCGGGACTTCCAGCACCGCCAACGGTTTCAACAGCAACGCGGGCGGGGCCAACAGCACGGCGGTGGGAAGCAATAGCGCCGCCGGCGCCGCCAACAGCACGGCCATCGGGGCCAACAGCTCCGCCACAGGGGCCAACAGCGTCGCCCTGGGGGCCGGTTCCGCGGCCAACCAGACCAACACGGTCTCAGTCGGGAACTCCAGCACGGGATTAACGCGCCGAATCACCAACGTGGCGGACGGCGTCAACAGCACGGATGCCGCCAACGTCGGGCAGTTGAATTCCATTTCCCAACAGAACCAGGTGTTTTCCAAGACCCAGGCGCAGTCCTCCGGCGCGGTGGTGGCCGCGGCGGCCAACGCGGCGGTGGCGGCGGTGGGCCAGAGGGGCGACAACCGGCTGGCCGTGGGGGTGGGCGTCATGGGCGGGCAGGCAGGGATCGGGGTGGCCTATCAAAGGGCATTCGAGGGATGGTCCGCCACCATCAGTGCCTCCAGCAATGGAAGCGCGGATTACACCCAGGTGGGAGGGGGAGTCGGGTTCGGCTTTTAAGCGGTAACCTCAAAACCATTAGAACGCGGTTTTTGACAGCTCCCGGTTTCTCAGCCGGGGGCTTTTTTTTGGCTGGGTTCTCCAGTTTCAATTGAATGGGCGTTTGCAAGCCGTTGCGAACAGCGGATTATCCGCGCGGTTGTGAGTCACGAAATAAATTTCAACCACACCTCGCGCTCACGGGGGCCGTCGAACTCCAGGAAATAAACCCCCTGCCACTGGCCCAGCATCAACTTGCCCTCCTCCACGATAAAAACCTGCGATAAACCGCTTAAGACCGCCTTGATGTGGGCGTCCGAGTTGTCCTCGGAATGCTGGAACTCCGGTGATTGGGGGATGGTTTTCTTCAGGTGATAAAGAAGATCCGTTTTCACATCCGGATCGGCGTTCTCATTGACCGTCACCGCGGCGGTGGTGTGGGGGCAATAGACCGCGATCAGCCCGGACTTTTGCCCGTTTTGGGCCGCGAACTCCTTGACCTGGGGAGTGATATCCAGGACCTGCTCGCGCTTGCTGGAGTGGATTTTAATGACTTTCATGGAAAGAAGTATACCTCAGCTCACTGATCCGATCGGCCATCGTAGCGTTTACCGAGGATATATAGAATCTTGGAACATGCCGCGTCCTTGTCCTGACCGTAAAAGACGAATCGAAGGATGTTTCCCGGAGTGGCCACCAATGATATGAGATCCTGCAGGACTGTGCCTCCGCCCTTGTGTTTCCGGAAGGAAAGCTCCATGTAAGGCCGTTTGGTGCCGAATTCATCCTTGATGACGAGGTCGTAGTCCCTCATTTCAGTCACGTTTTCCGGGATTTCCCCCTGGTGATAGTCCCGGTATTTCATGGTGATGGAGCCCATCAGCTTCAATTCACGGTCCTTCCGCAACTGATCCACCCCGGGGTCCTTGGCCCTGGCGATCCGGATGGCGGCCAGGGCGGAGAGGTTCACGATGTCCGAATCCGGCATGAGCTCCTGGATGAAGGCCTGCTCGTCGGGGGTCAGGGAAAGGATGAAATCCCTCAACAACAGGTCCTGGACCCGCTCATGGTTCACGAACACGTTGCAAAAAAAGTTGTTCACCGCTTCCGAGACCTCGTGGGAGGGCCTCATATGTAAACCGTAATTGTTGACGATATGCTTGGCGATGAATACGAAGCCGTTGCGCCCCGGGCTTTCCCGGTACCGGCGGAAGGCCTCGGCGTATTTCGCGGTCCATTCCCGCTCGGCGCGGAGCTGGCCGATATCGGTTTTGAGCCTTGTGTTCTCCCCGTATAAATATATGCCCACCTCTTTCATTTGCTCCTCGTGGTCATTTTGGGCCTTGATATTCCAAAACTCGGCCTCCCGCATCCTGGCGAAGTAAAGCGCAGCCTCCTCCACGCCGACCGGCCGGCGCAGTAAAATGCCCAAGTCATATGCCGCCTCCAAAATGGCGGCCAGCTTCGCGAAGGTGGCCTCCGGCTTGATGCTGATCTCATTGTTTGTCTCAGCCATGTTTTTCCTCCAGGGATCTTTTCTGGAATCCATTAGGCCACGAAAAGTAACGGCGCGTCCTGAATATAAACTGAATAATGTTTTAAGTTCCCGTTAAGTTATCACTCAGTTATTTTTAAGCGGGTTTTCAACGTCTGCCGGAAGCCAAAATGAACCGGAAGAGGTATAATCCATTTAATGAATTGTTTTCACCCCGCTTTTGATCCCGTGCCTGCGGTTCGAAGGACCTTCTCTCCGCCGGAAATTTTCCCGCGACCCATGCCGTTAACGGAGCTGTGCCATGCCCGTTTATGAGATCAATAACCCTGAAACCAAATGCTGCTGTTTCGTGTACGTTGAAATGCCCAGGAAAGAAAGCCACTTGTTCATCGATGGGGCCGTTTCCGACATCAATGAAATGAGCCGTAACATCTTGAATTGCCTGCTCGAGAGGCAGGGAGTGCCGGTCACCCGGGCCGATTTGCTGGCCTTGTGGGAAAACGCGGTCGGCATCAACAACGTGGACCAAGCCCTGCTTCACTTGAGGCAGATCCCCGGCTTCAAGACCTTGATACAAAAAGCCTCAAAACAGGGCTATTTAATCAGGGACTACGCGAACAACGTCAAAAAACGGAACGAGGCTTTTTGCATCTGCGCCATTTGCAGGCGGAATCCGGGAAGTCAGGCCCCGATGGTCCCGCCCCCTCCCAGCCAGGCTGTGAGTCCAGCGTCTTCCCTTCTCCCGAAAATTCCGGTGAAATGGGAAGACCAAGGGACCAAAGCCTCCCCGGAAGAAAAACAAGCCTTGAAGAACCAGCCTGGTGTTTTCCCGCATGCTGTCATGGGACCAAGAACAAGGTCTTCCTTAGATCCGTTATTAGCGAAAATTCGGACTGGCAGATCCGATCCGGCCTTATAATGCGTTCCTTCTTAAGTTATTTGATTTGAGCCAAAGGGACTTCCGAATTCATGCATGATTTCAAAATCACAGACCGTGACCAGCGGTCTTCCGCCAGGACCGGGGTCTTAACCCTTCCACATGGATCGGTCCAGACCCCTTGCTACATGCCGGTGGGGACCCAGGGTTCCGTCAAGGCTCTTTCTCCCGAGGATGTCCTGGCCTGCGGTTCCGAGATCCTCCTGGCCAACACCTACCACCTGATGCTCCGGCCGGGGGCAGAACTGGTGGAAAAGGCCGGCGGGCTCCATTCCTTTATGCATTGGGATAAGCCGATCCTGACCGACAGCGGGGGCTTCCAGGTCTTCAGCCTGGCGGATTTGAGGGAGATCACCGAGGACGGCGTCCAATTCCAGTCCCACCTGGACGGGAAGCGCTGGACCATGACGCCCGAGACCACCATGGCCCTCCAACACCAAATCGGCGCTGACATCATCATGGCCTTCGATGAGTGCATCCCTTACCCCTCCGAGGAAAAATACGTGGAGGAATCGGTGGAAAGAACCTCCCGCTGGGCGAAGCGCTGTTTGGAAGCCCACCTTAAGTCCGGCCGGGAGAAGAATCAGTCTCTCTACGGGATCGTGCAGGGTTCCCAATTCCCCCACTTGAGGGAAAAAAGCGCCAAGGAGCTATTGGTCCTGGATTTGCCCGGCTACGCCATCGGGGGCGTCTCGGTGGGGGAGCCCCAGGAAATCATTTACGAGGTGGTCGCGAAGACCGCGCCTTTCCTACCGGAAAACAAACCCCGGTACCTGATGGGGGTGGGAACGCCGGAGGATCTTTGGGAATGTGTGGAGAGGGGAATGGACATGTTCGATTGCGTCATGCCCACCCGTATCGCCCGCAACGGGACCGCCCTGACTCGAAACGGCAGGATGAACCTCAAGAACGCGAAGTACACCCGGGATTTCACGTCATTGGACCCCCAATGCTCCTGCGAGTGCTGTAGGAACTACACGCGATCCTACCTGAGGCACCTTTTCATGGCCGAGGAACTGTTATCCCTGAGGCTTTTAAGCCTTCACAACCTTCATTTCATGAATGAAATCACCGTGAACATCCGGAGGTCCATAGGGGAGAATGATTTTGCCGGGGCGAAGAGACGTTTTTATGACGGCTATTTCCAGGGGGAAAAGGAATAAAACCCGACTTTTACCACAGGGACACAGAGACCCAGAGAAAACCAAATCATTACGCATAATCAAACAAATTCATTTGAAGAACCAATGATTATAAAAAACTAATTATTCTTCTTTCTTTCAATCAAGCTCAGCAGGGAAAATCGATTATAAATTGGTGTTTTTGGCCGGGTCTCTGTGTCCCTGGGGTGAATTACGGTTTATCTGACTTTCCTTGAAAATGCGTTGATTCTATTGTAATTTAAACCACTTAAAATTTATGCTTTAGATCAGCGGCGCCCTTCGAGTGGCCGCTTTTTTTAACTCCATATAACCCTATTAACGGGGAGTGACGCATGTCAAACCAACCTGAAAATCTTCTCCATCCCTTCGACGCCGGCAAGGATTCCTGCGGCGTGGGCTTCGTCGTGAACATCAAGAACAAAAAGTCCCATGAGATCGTGGAAAAGGGCGTGGAAATCCTCCTCAACCTCGCCCATAGGGGCGCCTGCGGATGCGAGAGCAACACGGGCGACGGCGCGGGCGTTTTGATCCAGGTCTCCGACAGGTTTTTCCGGAAAAACGCATCCAAATGGGACATCAAGCTTCCCGCCGAGGGCCATTACGGGGTCGGAATGGTTTTCCTGCCGCGGGACCCGGACGAGGCCAGGACTTGCGAGGATATCTTCAGCCGTACCATTAAGGAAGAAGGACAGGAACTACTGGGCTGGCGTTTGGTTCCCACGGAGAACTCGGACGTCGGCCCCAGCGCCAGGGCTTGCGAGCCGGTCATGAAGCAGATCTTCATCGGAAGGTCCCACTCCCTCAAGGACGAGGATTCCTTCGAGCGCAAGCTTTTCCTGATCCGAAAGAGGGTCGAAAACGCCGTCAATACGGCCGGGATCAAGGAAAAAAAGCTCTTTTACGTGGCCAGCCTCTCCTGCAGGACGGTGGTTTACAAGGGCATGCTGACGCCCAGCCAGGAAGCCTCCTATTTCCCCGATTTACGCGACCACGACATGGACTCGGCCCTGGCCTTGATCCATTCCCGTTTCTCCACCAACACCTTCCCCTCCTGGGACCTCGCCCACCCCTACCGCTATATCGCCCACAACGGGGAAATCAACACCCTCAGGGGGAACATCAACTGGATGCACGCCAGGGAGGCCCTGTTCGAGAGCGATTACTATACGAAGGAGGAGATCAAGCGCCTGCTCCCCATCGTCAGGGAAGGCCAGTCGGACTCCGCCACTTTCGACAACGCCCTGGAAATCCTGCTTTTGGCCGGAAGAAGCCTGCCCCACGCCATGATGATGCTCATCCCCGAGGCCTGGAGCGGCCACGCCACCATGCCCCAGTACAAGAAGGATTTCTACCACTACCATTCCTGCCTGATGGAGCCCTGGGACGGCCCGGCCTCCATCGCCTTCACCGACGGCAGGGTCATCGGCGCCGTCCTGGACCGGAACGGCCTCCGGCCGTCGCGTTATTACGTGACCAAGGACGACCTGGTCATCATGGCTTCCGAAGTCGGGGTCCTGGAAGTCGATCCCAAGCGCATCCTCAAGAAGGGAAGGCTGGAACCGGGCAAGATGTTCCTCATCGACCTGGGCGAGGGCAGGATCATCGACGACCTGGAATTGAAGGAAAAAATCTCCAAGGCCCACCCTTACGGGGACTGGCTCAAGGAAAACCTGATTCCCCTGGAGCAGCTGCCCGCGGCCCCGCACGTGCCGGAGCCGGACCATGACACGGTCCTGAGGCGCCAGAGGGCTTTCGGCTACACCCACGAGGACATCCGCTTCCTGATGGCCCCCATGGCCACGAACGGCGAGGAGCCCATCGGCTCCATGGGGGAGGACACGCCCCTGGCGGTGCTGTCCAACCACCCCCAGCCCCTGTTCCAGTATTTCAAGCAGCTTTTCGCCCAGGTCACCAACCCGCCCCTGGACGCCATCCGCGAGCAATTGGTGACGTCGGTCAACACCACCCTGGGTCCCGAGGGCAACCTTTTGAAGCCCACCCCCCAAAGCTGCGGGCAGATCGAGCTTCAAAGCCCCGTGCTGGATAACGACGAACTGGCCAAGTTCACCCATCTTTCCCACAGGGGTTACAAGGCACTCACTATTCCCATCCTCTTCAAGGTATCCGAGGGGGGCGCGGGACTGGCCAAGGCCATGGAAGGCGTCTGCGAAAAGGCCAGCCAGGGGGTAAAGGAAGGCTTTCAAATCATCATCCTGACGGACCGGGGAATGAACCATGACCTGGCCCCCATACCCAGCCTGCTTGCGACCGCCGGCGTGCATCACCACCTGATCAAGAAGGGGGAGCGCACCAAGGCGGGCCTGATCCTGGAGACGGGAGAGCCCAGGGAAGTGCACCATTTCGCCCTGCTGGTGGGATACGGCGCCAACGCGGTGAACCCCTACCTGGCTTTCGAGACCCTTGATGACATGATCCGCCGGAAAATCCTCCCGCCCGACACGGACCACAAGACCGCCGTCAAGAAGTACATCAAGGCCGCCAACAAGGGCATCGTCAAGGTCATGTCCAAGATGGGCATTTCCACCATCCAAAGCTACAGGGGCGCCCAGATCTTCGAGGCCATCGGCTTGAACAAGGAGTTCGTGGACAAGTATTTCACCTGGACCCCCTCCCGCATCCAGGGCATAGGATTGGCCGAGGTGGCCGCCGAGATGGAACAGAGGCACAGGGGAGCCTTCCCGGAAAGGCCGGACCGGGAGCTGGATCTCGATTGGGGAGGGCGCTACCAATGGCGCAGGGACGGGGAAAAGCACCTCTTCAACCCCGACACGGTCCAAAAGCTCCAGCAGGCGGTCCGGACAGGCGATTTCAAGAAATTCAAGGAATACTCCAGGGACGTCAACGACCAGACCACGGCCCTTTGCACCCTGAGGGGACTGTTCAAGTTCAAGAAGGGAAACCCCATCCCCCTGGACCAGGTGGAGCCGGCCAAGGAAATCGTGAGGCGTTTCGCAACGGGGGCCATGTCCTACGGCTCCATCAGCCAGGAAGCCCACCAGAATTTGTCGATCGCCATGAACCGCCTGGGCGGAAAGTCCAATACCGGCGAGGGCGGCGAGGACGAGGCCAGGTATATCAAGGAACCCAACGGGGACTCCCGCAACTCCGCCATCAAGCAGGTGGCCTCGGGGCGCTTCGGGGTGACCAGCCATTACCTGGTCAACGCCAAGGAACTGCAGATCAAGATGGCCCAGGGCGCCAAGCCGGGGGAGGGAGGCCAGCTTCCGGGCCGGAAAGTCTATCCCTGGATCGCCAAGACGAGGTTTTCCACTCCCTTCGTGGGGCTCATCTCGCCCCCGCCCCACCATGACATCTACTCCATCGAGGACCTGGCCCAGCTCATCCACGACCTCAAGAACGCCAACCAATACGCCCGCATCTCGGTGAAGCTGGTAGCCGAAGTCGGGGTGGGAACCGTCGCGGCGGGCGTCTGCAAGGCCCACGCGGACCACGTGCTCATCAGCGGTTACGACGGCGGCACGGGGGCCTCGCCCCTTTCCTCCATCAAGCACGCCGGCATCCCCTGGGAGCTGGGGCTGGCCGAGACCCACCAGATCCTCGTGAAAAACCGCCTGAGGGACCGCATCACGGTGCAGACCGACGGACAGATGAAGACGGGTCGGGACGTCGTTGTGGCCTGCCTGCTGGGGGCCGAGGAGTACGGGTTCGCGACCGCGGCCCTGGTGTCCCAGGGATGCGTCATGATGAGGGTGTGCCACATGGACACCTGTCCCGTGGGGATCGCCACGCAAAACCCGGAGCTGAGGAAGAAATTCACCGGCAAGCCCGAGTACGTCGTGAATTTCATGATGTTCGTGGCGGAGGAAATCCGCGAGATCATGGCGGAACTCGGCTTCAAGACCATTAACGAGATGGTCGGCCATTCTGAGATGCTGGAAATGAACGAGGCCATCGCCCATTGGAAATCCAAGGGGCTCGACTTCTCCGCCATCTTTTACAAGCCGGAGGAATCCAATTTGGGGCCCGTCTATTGCGTGCAAAAACAGGACCATGGGCTGGACAAGGCCCTGGACAACGAGGTTCTGATCGAGCGCTGCAAGGGGGCGCTGGAGGAGAAGAAGCCCGTGAAGTTCGAGGTGCCCATCCGCAACATCAACCGCACGGTGGGAACGATGCTGGGGGCCGAGATCTCCCGCAAGCACGGCTCCAAGGGCCTGCCGGACGACACCATCCAGATCACCTTCAAGGGCTCGGCGGGACAAAGCTTCGGGGCTTTCGTGCCCAAGGGGATGACCCTCAGGCTGGAAGGGGACGCCAACGACTACCTGGGCAAGGGTTTGTGCGGGGGCAAGATCATCGTGTATCCGCCCAAAGAGGCCACCTTCGTGCCGGAAGAGAACATCCTGGTGGGCAACGTGCTCTTTTACGGGGCCACCAGCGGGGAAGGCTATATCCGTGGGAAGGCCGGGGAGCGCTTCGGCGTGAGGAATTCGGGCGTCCACGCGGTCGTGGAGGGCGTGGGGGACCACGGATGCGAGTACATGACCGGCGGGCGGGTGGTGGTGATCGGCGACACGGGCCGCAATTTCGCGGCCGGCATGTCGGGCGGGGTCGCCTACGTCTGGAACAGGAGCGGGGATTTCGATATCCACTGCAACAAGGAAATGGTGGAGCTGGAGCGCCCGGACGAGGAGAATTTGAAGCTCATCCAGGACATGATCCGCAAGCACCAGGAATACACCGGGAGCACTGTCGCCGAGGGAATCCTCAAGAACTGGGCCAAGACTTCCGGGCAGTTCGTCAAGGTCATGCCGATCGACTACAAGAAGGCCCTTCAGGCGCAAAAGGAAGCGGCTTCCAAGCCAGTGGCGGTAGCCTAACGGAAATTTTGAATTTTAAATTTAGAATTTTAAGTTCACGGCCACACAAGATTCTTAATGAGGATATATGGGTAAACCAACTGGATTCATGGAAGCGGGACGGGACCTGCCCCACAAGAGGCCCGTCGCCGAGAGGGTGAGGGACTGGAAAGAGTACATGCTCGCCCCGGAACCCTCGAGCCTGAAAACCCAGGCCGCCCGCTGCATGGACTGCGGGGTACCTTACTGCCACCAGGGATGCCCCCTGGGGAACATCATTCCCGACTGGAACGACCTGGTTTACCGCGACCGCTGGAGGGAAGCCATCGACCGGCTCCACGCCACCAATAATTTCCCTGACTTCACCGGCAGGCTTTGCCCGGCCCCCTGCGAGAATTCCTGCACCCTGGCCATGGATGTCTACCAACAGCCAGTCACCATCAAGCAGATCGAGCTTTCCATCATCGACCGGGCCTGGGACGAGGGGAACATCAAGCCCCTTCCCCCCAAGAAGCTCACCGGCAAGAAAGTGGCGGTCGTTGGCTCCGGGCCCGCCGGCCTGGCCTGCGCCCAGCAGTTGGCCCGCGTGGGCCACAAGGTCACTCTTTTCGAGAGGGACGACCGGATCGGGGGCCTCTTGAGGTACGGCATCCCGGAATTCAAGATGGAAAAGCGCCACTTGAACCTTCGAATCGAGCAGATGAAGGCGGAAGGCGTGGAGTTCAAGGTGAACGCGAATATCGGAGTGAGCGTCCCCATCGAGGACCTGCGGAAGAATTTCGACGCCATCGTGCTCTCCTGCGGAGCGACCCAGCCCCGCAACCTGGAGGTGCCGGGGCGGGAATTAAAGGGCGTCCATTTCGCCATGGAGTACCTCACCCAGTCCAACCGGGTGGTCGAGGGCGACAAGGTGGAGAACCAGATCTCGGCCAAGGACAAGAATGTGGTCATCCTGGGAGGCGGGGACACGGGGGCGGACTGCATCGGGACGGCGCACCGCCAGGGCGCCAAGAGCGTCACCTCCTTCGAGCTTCTGCCCCAGCCCCCCGACCAGAGGCCTTCCGACAACCCCTGGCCCCAATGGGCGCGCGTATTCCGCACGGCCCCGGCCCACGAGGAGGGCGGGGAGCGTATCTACAGCGTCCTGACCAAGAAACTCACGGGTGAGAACGGAATGGTGAAAAAGCTCCACGCGGTCAAGCTGAACTGGGTTTCCCAGCCCTCTGGCCCCCCGAAGATGCAGGAGATCGCCGGAAGCGAGTTCTCCATCGACGCGGACCTGGTTTTCCTGGCCATGGGATTCCTGGGCCCCGAAAAGAACCCCCTGTTCGCCAAGCTGGGGGTGGAGCAGGACCAGCGAACCAACGTGAAGGGGGACGCCAACAAGATGACCAACGTGCCGGGAATTTTCACGGCGGGAGACATGACCCGGGGACAATCCCTGATCGTCTGGGCCATCGCGGAGGGAAGAGCGGCGGCCAGGGGGGTCGACTTGTGGCTGATGGGCGAGACGAGCCTGCCAAGCCCCTTTGAAAGCGAAAAGCAAACCGTCAAATCCTCAAGGGCTTGAACCCCATGGGGGCATTCTGAACTTGAAAATTTCCAGCAACACGTAGCCAACCGCGATGACGTCTTAAAAGAATGAAATTTATGACCGACTTCTCCCTAAACTCCCTCCGAACCGCGATTCCAGTCTTGCGGGGATTTGCCTTCTCATTGTTTTTCCTCTTTCTCTGCGGGCCCATTCGAGCCCAGACCCCCCAGCCCACACCCCTGACCATCGATGGAACCCCGCTTCCCATCCGGGTGGACGGACATCTCATCGAGTGGCCCAACGCCAGGATGGTCCTCTTGGACCAACGGTCCCAAGTCACCGAGGGAAAAGCCTTTTGGAAGGGGGAGGATGATTTCAGCGGCAGGGTCTTTTTGACTTACAACGAACAATTTCTCTACATCGCCGCTATCGTCCAAAAACCGGGGGGAAACCCATATTTGCCTTTGGAGGACGCCTACCCCGGACAAGCCGTGTCCCCGACCGCCTCCACGACCATCCATGTCGTCAACCAGGGAAGCGGGCTTTCCCTCTGGAACGGGGATTGCCTGGAGTTTTACATCTCGACGGACGCGGGCGTCCAGGACAGGCAAAAACTATCCCGCGGCGACTTTCGGATCGCCATTTCCCCGGGAACGGACTGCAAAAATCCGAGGATTTACTGCCTGAACCTGGATAAGGAGATCGCCGGGGGGCGGGTCATCTCCCGTTTGACCAAATCGGGTTATATCCTGGAGGCGGGAATCCCCTGGGCTTTTTTTGAGGGCATGAAATTGGGACCCGGCAAGAAATCGGCCATTAACCTGGTCCTGAACGAGGGGGGGGTCAACGGGGACCGCTGCGTCCAGCTTGACCTGACCGGGGACCCGGATAGCTGGGAAAAACCGATTCTTTGGCCCGCAGTGGAGTGGGCCAGCCAGGCCAAGGCCTCCATTCCGGCCAGCGAAAACGCTGATCCCAATTCCGGGTCTGTCAAGGACGGGACCGCGGACGCGACTTACCTGGGCGTCAAGAAGGTCACCGGCCTCGCTTTGGACAGCCTTGGAAAGCCCGTCTCCGGCGCCAAAGTGACGACCTGGCCACGCACCAAGGAAACGGTCACGGACTCCAACGGCGCTTTTGAATTGGAGGGCATCCGGCTTTATGACTTGACCGTAATCTACGCGAGGAAAAACGGATTTGCCTGTTCGCTCTGCCCCCGGCCCGCCAAAAGCAAACCCGCCACCCTCATGCTTTCACGCCTGCCGGAGGATATGCTTCCCAAAAAAGGGGCGGCGGTTCCGACCTATTACGGGTTGAACCTATCATCCACTAGCCAGGAGTGGCTTGATCAAAACCCAAAGGCCATGAGCGATTGGATCAAGACCTCGGGGATCAAAATTCTGCGGCTGGAAGGAATGGAATCTTCCGGCGGAACCCCGGAACAGAAACGCCAGGCATTGGAGAAATTCGTCCTTTTTGCCCGCGGCACCGGGGTCGAACCCATCCTGCAAGTCCGGGCTGGCTTTCCCGAAGAGGCGGCGGATTGGGTGAGGTACTGCAATATCGAAAAAAAACTCAACGTCAAGTATTGGACCGTCGGCGATGAGCCGGACTTGTATGAAAGCAAAAGCATAAATCCGGCGTATGAAAATTACTCGGCTTACGATTACATCAATGATTTCCGGGCCGATTACAATGCCATGAAACTCCAGGACCCCACCCTCTACGTGCTGGGACCGGAGTTGGCTTTTAAATACAGCGCCTCCCAGGGGGATTGGCTGAGGCCGTTCTTAAAGTACAACGGAGACATTATCGATATGGTTTCCCTCCACAGGTTTGGAATCACTGATGGGGCCGATCTTTCCCTGAGAAAACTCAGGGGGCTTTTAAGGGCGGAACCGATCCTGCTGAGGGAGTTAAGGGATGTTGTTTATGAAAACACCGACGTATATGTCCCGGTCCTGGTCACGGGGGGCAATTTATGCTCAGCGGGAGTGACCAGCGTCCAGAAGGATGCCGTCGATCCCAGGGGAATTTGGGCCGGCCTTTGGGAGGCCAATGAAATGGGGCTGATTTCGGGGGAAGGCTTTAACTTCGGTATATTCACTCATTTTTGGGGAAGGGATGGACTGGAATATATCTCTGAAAAGGGGCCCCATTCCGCCTATTGGGTCCTGAAAATGATCGCGGAGAAGTTTAAAGGCCGGGCGGTCCAGGCGCAAACCCAAATGAGGGATCTCACGGTTTACGCCCGCCAGGATCCCGAGAATCGGGATGTGGTATTGGTGTTGATCAACGAGGGGGACCGTTATTGCCATCCGCGAATATCCTTGAACGGGGAGGAATCCGACGTGGTGGTTGAGGCGGGCATGAGCCGGGACTTCGACTATGAGGTTCCTTACTACAGCGTTTCCTGCCTGACCCTGCACGCCGACCATAGCCCCGGCGAGGCGCTGCTCTATACCTCTAAAATGGCCAAAGAGGGTCTTCCTTACCAAAAAACGGTCTTGAAACCATGAACCCCAAAACGCGTCACAACCCCAGGCAGGAGGAAACATGGATCAACTCGGTCGATTCCTTGATCCTGGTTTATCAAATCGTCCTTTCGATCCTGATCGCGGGGGGCAACCTATCCACGGAGCTCAAGAGCCGGCTCATCAGCTATCATGTCTTGTTTTCCCTGTTTCTGATCGGCGCCCTTTGGGCCCTCCGGAACACCCAGGAGCCGGTCACCCAATTTTTACGGCATGTTTATCCCCTGGTTCTCATCATTTATTTCTACCGCGAAATGGGCAATTTGATTCACCTTTATTTCGATTGGACGCTGGATGAGAGGCTCGTCAAGTGGGATTACCAACTGGGCCGAATCGGACCCTCGATTTGGAATTTCCAGCAGTTTTATTCCCCCTATCGGCTTATGAACGAGATTTTCAGCATGGGTTACAGTTTTTATTTCATCCTGCTGCCGCTTTCCTCCATCGTGATTTATTTAAAAGCGCCCAGGAGTGTTTTCAGGGCATTCATGTTTACCCTGTGCTTCACCTATTTTTTGCATTATTTTTTATTTATCCTCCTCCCGGCCGAGAGCCCCCGGTTTTACATGCCGGGCCTCAGGGAATCCCTTAAGGGCTATTGGATTTCCGATTGGCTTCAAATGACCATGGAAAACAACGCCTTTCCAGGAGGGTCCTTTCCCAGTTCCCATATCGCTGCGTCCATCATTTGCTGCATGGCCTTTCCTTATTTGAAAAAATGGCGGTTTTTCGTCTTCTTGATGATTCTTTCCCTGTTTTTTGGGACCATATACGGAAGGTACCATTATTTCGTTGATGTCCTGGCTGGTTTGGGGGTAGGTTTATGCTGTTATTTCATCGGGCCATGGATTGAGAGAAAATGGCCCCGCGTGACCATCGAGAAGGGAATTGTATTCGGACGACCCGATGTCCTTTTGAACAAACGATAGGGTTTCGACCCTAACGGTTGAATTCTAGAACATTAAAATCATTAAACCAGAGAGGCGATCCACTTGAACGAACCAGAAAAGCCATTGACCCTTGCAGAAAGACAAATCAGGAGACTGCAATCCCTGCGGAGCCAAAATCCTTCCGAGCCCTCCCCGGAAACAGACCCTGTTGAAACAAAAGCCGAGATAAGCGCGGTTGAGCCGAAATTGGAAAAGGTTGAAGTTCCGGTTGAGCCTGCCGCCAAGGCCGCGGAATTCCATCAACCACGCCCGATTGAGGGGAAAACCAAGGCTGTCAGGCTGACATTTCATCAATTGAAAGTCCTGGAAAAGCTCCTATCGCATAATAAGCACTTGAGAAGAAGCCCGATCCTGCGGCTCGCCTTAAACAGGATGTTGAACCTGCCGATGACCCCCGAGGAAAAAGAGCTGGAAAGCATCCTCCAAGAAACCCTCCGTCATCTCAAAGGGCGGTAGTGAAATTCCCGAACAATTGATCCGGGAATAACCGACCCGCCATTCAACAACTTAAACCACAAGGGTCGATGAGCTGTTATGTCGCTCATCCATCACTTTAAGTTTGGCGACTAAGGAGCAACAACATGAGCGATCCGGCGAAGGCCCTCGCGAAAGCGCGCTTGTTCCTAGTCGCGGGCGGGATTTCATCCGGCGAAGGGACCGCTTACCGTTTGGTGGAAGAGGCCTTAATGGGAGGCGTGGATATCGTGCAACTGAGGGATTATTCCGTCAAGGACGCGGTTCTCCTGAAGATGGCCCATGAATTCCGGGAAATTACCCGTCAATACGGCGCGCTTTTCATAGTGAACAACCGGCCTGAAATAGCGGCGCTTTCGGACGCGGATGGGGTCCATCTCGGACAGGAGGATTTATCGGTCCTGGACGCCCGCAAAATCCTTGGACCCGGCAAACTGGTCGGTGTTTCCACCCATGCCCCAGACCAGGCCTGTATGGCCACGGCTCACGGGGCTGATTACATCGGGGTGGGCCCCATTTACGCCACGCCGACCAAGCCTGAAGGAAAGGCCGTTTCCGTGGAATATATCCGGCAATTGGCCTCCATGAGGACCTCCCTCCCGTTCTTCGCCATAGGCGGAATCGATTTGACCAATCTCGACGAGGTGCTTGGGGCCGGGTGCCGGAGGATCGCGGTGGTTCGGGCGATTTGCGACGCGGATAACCCTCGCCTTGCGGCGGCTGAATTAAAGAAAAGGATGACGGCGTTCCCGCTTGAATAAGCCGTCATTCGCCATGCGACCGGTTTTTCCAAACCCCTTGAGTTTCAAGATGTTTTTTCCTTATAATTTTTAAATCATCATGAAATTGAAGAGGCGAAATTGATCCGTCCCATCGTCATTTACCCGAATCCGGTCCTCAAAAACATGAGCCAGCCCGTTACGGTTTTCGGCTCTGAGTTGAGGGAATTAGCTCGGGATATGACTGAAACCATGCGGCAAGCAAATGGGATCGGCCTGGCGGCGGTCCAGGTCGGTGAACTCATCCGAATGATGGTAATGGATGCGCATTACGAGTTGGAAGACCGAGGGGAATCCCTCGTCCTATGCAATCCGGAGGTGTTGTCCGAGGAAGGTTCCGAGACCATCGAGGAAGGGTGCTTGTCCATCCCGGATATCCGGGAGGAAGTGGAAAGATCATTGAAGGTTCAAGTAAAGGGCCAAACTTTGGATGGTTCCTGGCAAACTTACGAGTTCCAGGGTCTCCTGGCCCGTTGTGTCCTCCACGAAATCGACCATATGGACGGCAGGCTTTTCATCCAGAAAATACCCGCCATCAAGCGCCTGTTCCTTAAAAAACAGCTGGATCAGCTCAAGAGGAATTACAAGGAAACAGTGAGTTTGTAACCAGCCATTTTTCCCGCCGCCCCGATAAACAACCCTGAAAAAAAAGCATTTCCATGTTTTAATATCCTCCTCGCGAATCATCCGCCGTTCATTCTGGGTCAGGGTTCAATATGACATCACTTGGTCGAATTTTATTCTTGGGCACATCCGATTTCGCGGTACCAGCCCTTCAAACGCTTCACAGGATTGGATATGAAATCCCATTGGTGGTCACTCAACCGGACCGTCCCGCGGGGAGGGGATTGGAGTTAAAAACCTCCCCCGTCAAGGAGGCCGCCCAGGGTTTGGGCTTGAGCGTTTTTCAGCCGGAGAAAATCAAGTTTCCTGAATCCATCGAAACCCTGCGGGTTGTCCAACCCGACTTTACCGTCGTGGCGGCTTACGGCCAAATTTTGCCCCAGGCGGTCTTGCGAATTCCAAGGGTCGCTTGTTTGAACGTCCACGGCTCGATCTTGCCCCAATACCGGGGGGCGGCCCCCATTCATTACGCCGTCATGGTGGGGGAGAAGGAAACAGGCGTCACCATTATGTACATGAACGAAAAAATGGATGAGGGGGATATCCTTTTGACGAGGAAAACAGGGATTGGCCCCGAGGAGACGACCGGGGAGGTTCATGACCGTTTGGCCCTTTTGGGAGCGGAAGGCCTGCAAGAGGCGCTGGCGCTTTTGGGCCAGGGTAAGGCCCCTAGAATTCCGCAGGATCATTCGAAAGCCAGCTACGCGCCCAGCCTCAAGCGGGAACAGTGCAGGATCAAGTGGGATTCATCCTCCGCGGAGATCGTGAACAAGATCCGGGGCCTTTCACCCTGGCCCGTGGCTGAGACCCAATGGAGGGAAACGCAATTAAGGGTGCATTCCGCCTCGGACGCGGAGGGGAAGCCCGCCGGGAAAATGCCGGGAGAGGTTTTAAGGGTCAGCCATGAGGGGATCGAGATCTCCGCCGGCAAGGGAAAAGTCTTGATCCGCGACATCCAGCCCCCGGGAAAGCGTAAAATGAGCGCTTTTGATTTCACCCTGGGACATCCCGACTTCAAGCCTGGCGAAATTCTTTCATGACCGAGCCCCCCAAAAACCCAACCGGAAGTCCAAAACCCCGATATGGGCGCCCCCCCAACCGGCCTTTTCAAAAGAAGGCCTCCCGCGGCCAGGATCAAAAATTCGCCAGGCGCCCTTCTCAATCCCGCGCGGGGGGGAAAATAGAAATCTCGCCGTCGCGATTAGAGGCGGCTAAGGCCCTCTCAAAAATCGATAAGGGCGCGAAAGTCTCCGATGTCCTTGAAAGCCAATTGAACCTGAAGCCCGAGGACACGGCTTTGATGAGGGAGTTGGTCTACGGCGTCACCCGGCAGACGCGGCTTTTGGATTACCATTTGGGCCAACTTTGCCAGTCGCCTTTTGCGAAACTCCCGGTGGAGGTGAGGGTTTCACTGCGGATGGGATTGTACCAGCTGATGTTCCTGGACCGGGTGCCGGCCTGGGCCGCCGTTCACGAGTCCGTGAACCTGGTGAAGGTCCATGAGCACGCGGCCCTGAGCGGTTTTGTGAACGCGGTCTTGCGCGCCGCTGAAACCAAGGGGAAGGATTTTGCCATCCAGGGCGACAGCGAATTGGACACTTTATCCTTGAGGTATTCCCACCCCACTTGGCTTGTGAAAAAGTGGGCCGAGAAATTGGACCGCGGGAAACTGGAGGAGGTATTGGAGGCGGACAACCACCCCCACCCCGTTTATTTCCACACCAAACCGGGGACTAGGGAAAATGTCATTGCGGACTTGCGGGCCAAAAAAACAAATGTGGCCCCGATGGATTGGCCTCCCCAGGCGCTTGTTTTGAAGGAACATGAGGGAGGGTTGTTTTCAGGAACAAGCTTCCAAAAGGGGGAATGGATCATCCAGGACTGGGTCCCGCAGGCCATGCTGGAGATGGTCCCCCTGTCTTCCGGCATGAAGGTTTGGGATGTCTGCGCGGCTCCCGGCGGAAAGACCATCAGTTTGGCCTGGAAGGCGGGGGAGAAGGGGCAAATCCTAGCCAGCGAGCCTTCCCCTGTGCGTTTAAAACTTCTTTCGGAAAATCTGAAAAGGGTGGGCTTAAGGCAGATTTTCATTCATGAGGGGGCCGCTGAAAAACTTTCACCGTCCCAAAAATTCGACCTGATTTGGGTGGATGCCCCCTGCAGCGGGACCGGGGTCTTATCCCGAAGGGCCGACCTCCGCTGGCGTTTGAGGCCCAAAGACATCCTGGAACAGGCTCCCCAGCAAACGAGGCTTCTGGAACAGGTCCAGGAACACCTTTATCCAAAGGGACTCCTGGCTTACAGCACCTGTTCATTGGAAAACGAGGAAAACCAGGAAGTGATCGGGGCATTCCGGAAATGCCATCCCGAATACCAGGCTCTTGCTTTAAATACCCCGGCGGAGCCAAACGGGATTTCGTCCTGCGAGGACGGCTTGGTCTTTTGGCCCACCCGGACCCATGACGGGGGTTTCCTTTCGGTTCTTAAAAAAGGATAAATCAAGGTTTCCATCCACCCGGTTTTATTGAAGTGGAAGGCCCGCGAATTTATACTTTCGAGGCCAAATCAATCATGAGGTTGGTTTTGAAAAATTTCATAATTTACTTAAATATAACCCTCGTGCTTTGTTTTTTCCCAGCCGGGGCCGAAAATCCACATTTTGATTTGGTCCTGAAAAACGGGCTGGTGGTGGACGGAACAGGAAAACCGCCCTTTAAGGCGGATGTGGGGATATCGGACGGGAAAATTTCAAAAATCGGCGATCTAGGCTCGTATGAGGCCGAACGTTCGGTGAATGTGGAAGGGCTGGTGGTCGCCCCCGGGTTCATTGACATACTCTGCCACAATGACCTGCTTTGGACCCTTCAAGAGCAGGAAAACGCCATAAGGGAGGGGGTGACTTCCGGGCTCGCTGGGAATTGCGGATTTTCCATTTTGGACGTCCAAAAAAACCTGAAAAAACTCGAAAAGCACAGGGGACTCTTAAACGTTGGAACCCTCATCGGGCAGGGAAGCGTGAGGGATTGGTTCATCCGGAAAAAACGGGAAAAACCTGCCGGCGCCGCTGACATGCGCCGAATGAAAAGTTTTGTGGAGGGGGCCCTCCAAGCGGGCGCTTTCGGGCTCTCAAGCGGTTTAGGCTACGAGCCGGGGTTGTGGTGCCAGCCCTCCGAATTGGAACAATTGACCTCGATCCTGTCCCATTACCCCCATTCCGTCTATTACACCCATATCCGGAACTATCGATCCAATGTCTTGGAAGCCATCCGGGAAGCCATCCATGTGGCCAAAACGGATCAAATTCCCGTCGTGATCCAGCATTTGTTATTCAAGCTACCGAGCAACTGGGATCAAACGGAGAGTGGTTTAAAATTGATTGAAGACGCAAGGGGGGAGGGTTATGACGTTTTCGCGACGGTTTATCCCTATGATTTTTGGGGCAACGAGGTTCAAATTCCGCTTTACCAGTTTCTTTACCTCCCACAAGAAGCCACCCGGTGGGATTACTATCTTTACCAGGCCAAGACCGAGGATGTTTTAGCTTCTATCCGCCGGCGCCTCCTGGAATACGGCGGAGGGGATAAAATCGAGATTACGCGCGTTTACGCTCGGGATTCCCAAAGCGCCCTTGGTTTGACGCTTAAGGAATTGGCTAAACAACGGAAACTGACCGAGGAGCGCGCCGTATTGGCGTTGCTTCTGGAAAACGGTCCCGACGTTAAAATTTGCTACCATGGACTTTCAGAAGAGGGTCTCATCAAGAAAATCCAGTCACCCTATATCCTTTTTGGGTCTGATTCCTCCGGATCGATTCCTCATCCCAGGGATGTGGGTTCCTTTCCAAGGCTTTTGGGAACCTATGTCAGGGCCAAGAGGATTATTCGGCTTTCTGAGGCTATCAATCGTCTCACCCAGGAACCGGCAAAACTATTGGGACTGAGCGACCGGGGGATAATTCAAGAGGGATATTGGGGCGATATTGTGGTGTTTAATTACAACACCATCGGGGACAAGGCGACAGCTGTTTCCCCTTGGGAACCTCCCAAAGGCATCAATATGGTCCTGGTGAATGGACAACCAGTTTTTGAAAAAGGCGCATTTACGGGTAGATTTCCGGGTAAGGTTTTAAGACGCCGGAACGAATAAGCTTTGCAGACGAAAATTTCAACTTTAAAGTATAATGCGCTAGAAAGTAACTACTCACAGATATACTGTCCATCTATAGCTTTAGCAGTTAAAGAGATGGTTGGGAGGCTTGGAAGCAAACACATAAATCTTCAGAGGTATTGTTTAAAGTGATCCCGACCATATTATCCATCACCAAGGGAAAGGGAAGACCCGTCGTTCTTTTACACGCATTTCCGCTTTCCCACTTGATGTGGGAAGATTTCAAGGCGCCCAGCGGTTATCAATTGATTTTGCCGGACTTTCCAGGATTTGGCGTTACACCATTAGCAAACAAAGAGTTAACGCTGGCTCAAGCCGCTCAAGGACTTGAAAAACACCTATGGGAGAAGGGAATTGTTGAGCCAATAATCCTTGGCGGCATTTCCATGGGTGGTTACTGGGCAATGGAATTTATCCGCCAGTTCCCTTCCAAGGTTGTCAAAATTCTTTTTATATCCACGAGACCAGGTATAGACCGGCAAGATGCCAAGCAATACCGATTGAAAATGGCTGAAAGAGTTAACAAAGAAGGGGTCGAATTTCTAAAATCCACAATGGTTCCAGGCCTTTTAGGCAGGACGACTTTGTCTGATAAACCAGAAGTTGCGGAACGCTTGCGGGAATGGATACAAATGACTGATCCTGCCGCTATCGCGTTGGCCCAGAGGGCCATGGCCGTCAGACTGGATCAAAATGACTTAATGTCTGAATTGAAAACGCCAGTATGCATCTTAGCGGGCCAAGAAGACACCCTGGTTCCTGTCGCTGAGGCTGAATCCCTTGCCAAAGCCATACCCTCAAGCCGGATTCAGGTCTTGGAGCATGTTGGGCACTTGATCCCGCTGGAGAATCCCGAGCGATTTCAAAAAATCCTGGATGAGTTCGTTTGAAAACCATCTGAGTAAAGGTGGTATTCCAAGAACCCATGTAAACTTTCGTCGAATTAAACAGCCTTTAAATGCAAAATCGACTCAATTTGACCCGTGGTGGAAGTAAAGACTCCTGGATTTAAGAGAAGAAATAAATATTTTGCAACCGTCGTTAAAATTTCAATTGGGTCAAAAGAACATGGAGCCTAGCCCGGTTTAACTTGATCAACGGGAAAAAGATTATGGGGTTAAATCAGGTCTAAAATTCTATTGAAGCCATACTAAAATTCGGTATAATTACAGTTATACCGAAAATTGGAGAGCTTCCATCAGTCCACAAACGAAAAACCAGTCCCAGAATCTTCTGGAATTAAAGCCCTACGATGGCTTCTTGTCCCTATGCAAATCATCCCACACCTTGGAAAATTATCATCAGGATCTCCGGGTCCTAAAACAATTTTTCGACCTTACGAATATCACGACGCCATTGTATGCGCAACCTGAGCAGATGGTACGTTTTGCCGCCTCCTTGACCAAACCCGGCCTCACACCCGGGGGTAAACTCCGTAAGGCCTATTCCACTCGAACCATGAAGCGCATATTGGCCTCCACTCGATCCTTTTACCGCTATCTTGCCTCCATCCAACTTATCGCTACTGATCCAACGGCAGTCTTTCACAACCTCGCCATCAGAAGCCCGCAGCGAAATCCCAGGCCCCTATCGTCGGCGGAGCGCGATAAACTGGTCGGAGCCCTTATGTGGGAGGGTTTAGAGGATCAGAAAATCAGCCTGGCGGTCTTGTTGGGCTATCATTGCGGCTTTCGGGTTTCGGAAATTGTCCATTTGAGAATCCGTGATTTGGATTTAACCCGTGGCTTGATAACTGTCATTGGCAAAGGCGATAAAGAACGCACGGTTCCGATGACCGAATTCCTAAAGGATCGAATAAAACTTTACCTCGAAAATTCAAAACAAACCCGCTCTTATCTTTTTCCAAGTCCTCGAAACCCTGAGAAACCCATTCACCCGGATTACCTGGAGACCTGGGTTAAAAAAGCGGCTCAATGGGCCAAGATTGAAAATCCAAATGAACTGACGGTTCATGTTTTAAGGCATTCCTTCGGGACTCAATTGGCTGAATCCGGGGCAAGTGTTTATGAAATCCGGGATTTAATGGGTCACTCCAGCATTGTGGTCAGCGAGAATTACGTCAAATTGGCTTCCACGAAGTCGATTCGGGCACACCAAAAAGCTTTCGAAAGGCAATTCAAATACCACAACTTGAATCTCAGGAAAAATAACGGGGTGGTCGAAATTTTAAAAAAATTCCGCTCTTGGAAAAGGAAGTCTTGACTGGGGCTCTTTGTGTAGGAAAATCTTTTAAAATCCACTCGTTCGCATTACTCCTCGAATCCTAAATCCTTATTTATCAGCTCGGATCCGAACGACGACAATCCGTTTTTAACCGAGCCCCCTTCCGTGCAAAACAAAAGCTTAAAAATGACTTGTTTTTGCATTTAAACGCCGTTCTTTTAAACGATTATTAAAAGATAAGATACTTTTACGACAACCATGAATCGCTAAATACACCTTAGAAAGATTATGAAAATGATATTCTCAGACTCTAAATTACCAACAGCTGTTCCCTTTTATAAGAAAAAATTTTTTTCATTAATATTTTTTAGGAAGGGGGCTATTGTTCCCCGCATCTTGCGCATTATTTCAAAGATATTTAACCCTTTTAAAACAGTTAAAGTTTTACTTTATGGTGCGAGGATTGGTTCCAAGAGTTGTTTTGGGGTTTATTAATGGTTGGTGTTATGAATATGCAACAACTGAGTCGGTTCTCAACAAGCTATGAAAGAAAACAAATTAAAAAACGATATAAAGATTGAGTGAAATAATAAAAGATATGAGGATCGCGTGGTTTTAAAAAGTAATTCTTATTGAGCCGTTGGAGTTACTGTACCAGTGACTGTTGGTGTTTCCTTGGGATTTACAAAATTACCTAATTTCTGCCATATGTTTAGACCTGGGGTCGGGGTCAAAGTGGGCACATAGGTGGGAGTTGGCGATACTCTCGCATCTAGCAGAAAGCTTCGACTATGCCCGCCTTTTTGAATCACCTCGATTAAATCCACGTCAATGATGAATTCAGACTTTTTCACTTTATAAAATTTCCCATAAACAACGACTCTTTCGCCTTTCACGAGGTTATTCAATTCATTCAAGTCGCCCGCATCAGTGTGGAAAAGTAGATTCGGAAAAGAGTAATGGACGTCATCTTTTTCTTTTAAATTGAATTCAACTATGTTGTATTTATTTACATCCAACCCAATTTCCTTCAAGCGCTCCCTGTATTCAAATGGCGATTTCCATTTCAAACTTAAAAAGTTGGCGTCGATTTGGATGGAGCGCCCGTTATTGATTTCAGGGTAATGAGTCCTCAAGAACTCCAAATCTACAATTTCATAATCCGATATGTTGAATTTCGAACTTAAAACATTCGCTATAAGAGGAGAAAATAAAAACCCTAATAGAAGCAAAAACATGGAAAATTTTTTCACGGATTAACCTCTGAATTTAAGGAATGTCCAAAAACATAAATCTTTTCTTTAAATAGCTATAAAACTCAAACATCAAGAGTTCAATTCGATTTTCGAAAACATTATAACGATTCCCTACTATTGAACCAACTTGTTTTTATTTAATACCTGAATTTTGCGCCTAATAAAAAAACCATCTAGGAAACCATTATAGGATAAGGGTTGCGAAGCCAACTCATCCTAAAAGAGGGTCCCCCAGATGGTGAAACGTCAAGATACGCCTCAGAAATCAAACCCGCAAGTCCAGAAAAAAGCCAATCGAAACGGGAGAATCGCGCCCAAGATTACGGCCAATACTCCCGTAGGTATTTGCGAAGACCGCCTAACAGCTTTTGGCGGATTGTTGGCATTGGCGAAGATGTTCGACCTTCTTGATTTTGAGCGGGAATTCAAAAAACACTATGCCGCACCTAAACGCCTTCCGAATTTGGGCCACTACCGGATGGTAAGCGGCATCCTAATGCTTCTTTTCATCGGGTTCCAAAGACTTGGCCATTTTGCCTACCTGCGGGGTGAGGTCATGCTGTGCGGTTTACTGCGGGTTCCCTTGTTGCCGGTAGTGACAACTTTTTGGAGATACCTGAGGTCGCTGGGGATCGGGCAGTCGGCATCGTTGCTGAATCTGAGTGGGGCGTTACGGGCCAAGGTTTGGGGACAGGTGAAATATGCCCCCAAGAAGGTGGAGATCAACATCGATACCACCACCGCAACGGTCTACGGAAATATCGAGGGAAGCCGAAAAGGATACAACCCCAAGCACCGGGGCAAGAAGGGACTGAGGCCCATTCTGTGTTTTCTCCAGGAAACCCGGGAATATTTGTGCGGAACCCAAAGACGCGGAACCACCCTTAGTTCTGAGGAAGTGGCCCGCCAAATTAGACAATTCCGGCGACTCTTGCCGTCCTGTGTCCGGACGATTCTGGTGCGCGGTGACGGTGAAATGATCGGCTGGGAAAGCGTGAAAGCCTGTGAAAAAGAAGGGTTTTCTTTCATCTTCGGGAACAAGCGGCATGACCCGCCTTTCACGAAAAAGGGTTGGTACCGCCATGGAGAACACGAATACAACGAATGTGTCCATCAACCCATAGGCTGGCAACAACCAGTCCGGTTTGTGGCGATGAGGACGCTGGATGAAAAAGCGCGGGAGAAACAATTGAGCCTTCCTGAAATGGAAGGATATGTCTACCGAATCTTCGCGACCAACTGTCTGGGAGCACCCCATCGGGTGGTTGAGGAATACGACCTGCGCGCGGATGTGGAAAACCTGATTGGTGAGGCGCAACGGGAGGGGTTATTAGCAATTCCCTCTAAGAGTTTCCAAAGCCACCATGCTTTTTTCCAGATCGTGATGCTGGCTTACAACCTCTGGAGGTGGATGAAACTAATGGTGGGCCATTGTGGAAAAGAAAAGCGACCGGGAAAGAAGCCACAGGAGAAGGAACAGATCACCATGCCGGACCATACCCTTCGGATCGCACGTTTGAAGATGCTCTTTGTAGCCGCCCGAATCCAGTATCACGGCCATCGGGATGTGGTGAGGTATTCAATCCATGATGATAGGACAGCGGGCCTATTGGGTTTCCTCAAATACCTTGATCGAAAACGATTGGAAAGACCCAGGGCGGCCTAGAAGTGGCTTGGTGCAAAAAATTCTTTGCACATAAGTTCACTTCTGATGAAAATGGCCACTGTCGGGTCCCGATTCAGGCCGATCTGGCCACGGAATCGGTAAACTCGGTGCAAAATTCAGGTAATAGGAATAAACATCAAAAAATCGGGGTCAAATTAAAATGAAAGGTTGGCGGAAATGGCCCGTCCAAGCGCCATGCGACATCAAACCGAAGCATTACAAGGGCCCTTTGATAAAGAAAGGTATAAAAACGCAATCCCGCCCCAATACTTGACAAAAGCGGCGAATTTGAAATCTTTTGTAACTGGTTATTCACTACGCCATTGTCCGCAAAACCAGCAAGTTCGATATCCTTAATCATGATAAAAGACAAGGGTTGCAATAAAAAATTCATATTAGTCGAGATCGGATATCTAAGTTCAGTATTCCATAGTGCTAAATTACTGCCAAAATAGGTATTATTTCCGTAGCCCCTGATGGTTGTAAAAAAAGCTTGAAAGAGTACATCCTCCCCTATGAAAAATGATTGAGGATTGGGCCCTTGCGATGACATGCCAATGAAACGATTCGCCCAAACAAGATGGTTTAAGAAACTGAAATTCGCAAATACTTGAGTCTCTAAAAGAATATTCGCGAATGAGACATTTGAGTCTAAGACGGGAAGAGCGTGTAAGAGCGTAAAATTGAAGGCATATCCGCTACTGGGCGAAAATTCTTCCCCTTTTCTTTTATCCCCCACCAACGACAAGCGGTAGTAATTCGCAACGTTCCATTGGTCTTGATTTTGAGAATAATTGGATATTCCCTCGGAAAATTGTAAATACAATGGATTTCCCTGGAATCGTTGAGTCCCGATTCCATATTCGAAACGCAGGGATGCATCCAATGGATAACTTAATTTAATATCCATTCCATTTTCGTTGTTCCGATACTCATTCACAATGTTCCCGGTTTGAAGATCGTAAATATTCAAATAGTTCTGATAATAATAGTAATCAAGATCTAATGTGGTTCTCCAAGCGGAAAATTCGTAGTTTGTTTGAATACCCGTTTCAACCCCAGGGACAGTGTCCCCTATGAGACTTAAACGATTATCTCCGAGATAATCGCTCATTTGTGCGATGCCTCCTCCGACAAATCCGGCGGAACTGTCGTAACCCGCTAAAAGCAAAAGAATGTCCGGGGAAAAATTAAATTGATAATCCTTGGATGAAAGATTGAACGCTGGAGTCGCCTTCACGACAGGAGAAGGAAGGCTTTCCCCCATTTTGTTTATTGCGGTCACGTAATATTGGTAAGTCTCGCCACGACGGGCATAGTAATCCGTATATTTTCCCTCTTTAGAATTGGGGGTGGATCCGAGTAAATAAAAGTGATTTCCGGAATCAGTCGATTTATAAACATGATAGCTGTCAATTTCCGGGGATCCCTCATCAATGGTGACAGGCCATTGAAGTTGGACAATATTGGAGGAATCAGTCACTTCTAAATGCGTTATACGGGCCGGCGTTTTTTCTGGTTCTTTTTTATTGTGGTTAGTCTCTAAAGCGGTCAGGTCGTTTTTGTCCTTGAATTCATCTTTTTTTGTCGAATCGGGTTTAGGGACTGTCGCAATGATTTTAGAGGCACCGTCGAATGAATTAGCCAGATATTTTAAATTGACGGTTGGTTGGGTATTTTGATCCATTTTTTCGAATTGAAGGGAATACAAACTGACCTGGGCATGTTGATAAAGGGTTGCGAATACATTTTTATCCGGCATTAAATTGAAACTTAAAATATCAACATAAGTATTTGTCAATTGGGTGAGGAATTGACCGTCCAAATTCATTTTGAAAAGATTGAATATCCTGTTATCTCGATTTGAGGTGAAATAGATAGAATTGTTTAAAACCTGAAAGGAGGAAATAGTTCCTAGGTCTTTCCCGACGATCTCAGGGGTTCCTTTTGGAAGTCCATTATCGCTTAACGGTTGCCTATAAATATTCGTCTCACCTGAATCTTCGCCTAGGAAATAAATTGATTTTCCATCGGAAGAATAGGAAGGCCAAGATTTTGTGGTCAAATTGTCAGTAAGTCGTTCCAAGTGGCCGGAGGATAATTCGAGTCTGTAAAGATCAACTGTTGAATAATCGAAACCCGAAAAAACGATATATTTTTGGTCGGGGGACCAGGAGGGAGAATAAACGACAGGCAAACCAGGCGTATTGAGTTCGTGACTTTCATGGGTTTTGATCTCAAACGAGAAAAGTTTATATTCACCGTTGACTGCCGCTGAAAATGCCAGATGATTTCCATCGGGTGACCAAGCAACTCCCGATCCTTGAATCTCAAAATTTTTATGAGCGATAACGCTCTTATTCTTGACGGTAAAGTTATATAGAACAAGATCCTCTCCGTTGATGTAAGCGATATTACTTTCATCGGGAGAAACCGATGACTTAGAGACTCCTTTCTCGAATAGTTCCCCGTATTTCTCGGGTTTAGGAAGCCCATTGATTCTTGACCAAGTTTGACTTTTCATGAAAAAATGCCAATTTTCATAAAGTTCATCAAGGGATATGCCGATAGTATTTTTGACGGCGTTATCAGGTGATTGATTGACAGCCATTTTTTTGAATATTTGGACAACCATCTTAGGTCCATAAACCTGTGAGACATAGTCCAAAATGCTCTGGGATTCCTTGTAGGCCATATAGACTTGTTGAAAATGGTCAAAGGATTCAAGCATGCTTAAGGGCAATACTTGGTCATTCAATATTGCGTCCCTTAAAACCATTTCACCCTGGGAATCAGTGTGCTGAGCGTTCCATTCCGCCATTCCTTCCATCATCCAGGTTGGTACCAGGATTGATTTGAATAAATTTATGGACCTCCAGCTTTCACCGTAAATAAGATCGTATTGAAAAGCGTGAGTCAATTCATGGTGTAAAACTTTTTCGAATTCGAAGTAGGAGCCATTTATCGGGACAGATATTCTGTTTTTGAAAATCTCAGTAAAACCGCCAACACCTTCAGATAGAATTTCGGGAGTGATATTTGTTTCCTGGAATTCCAATCCTGTTCCATATAGAAAAATGGGGATTTTTTCAATGGGAACGTAGTCGAAAATTTTACAGGTTTTAACAAATGCATTTTCAGCGTATTGAACCGCCGTTTGGGCAAAAGCTTCGCATTCTTTGTAATAATAAACATCAAAATGCTGGCTTTCTAAAATTTTCCAATGGTGATGTGTGTGGTATCTAACTTTGTTATTGCCGAATTCGAGATCAGCCGAGGCGGGATAAACCGTAACGAGCCACAATAAAATGGAAAGATATTTTCGAATACGAATAACGGCGGGCTTCATTTTGAACTCTTTTAGGATGAGTTTGAATGAGGTTTAACGAAGTACAGCTACCCAGATCCCGGAACGCCCAACTAATGGATTCCATAAACTCTGGTTGCCTACAAACGCAATTTTTACGCCATCTGGCGATAAGGCTGGTGAATAATGAGAAACTTGTGGCAGGAGTAATGATTCGGTTTCCCCAAGATTCGCGTCTAAAATCATGATGTTTTTGTTTTTTTCAAAAAAACCCATTTGTTTGCTATTTTCCTCAAAAACAATTTGTTGCCCGTCAGTGTTCCAAGAGAAATTCTTGATTTCACCCTTGGCTTCGTAGAGTTTTAAAGCCTTCGTCCCATCGGAAAGGACTGTCCAAATGGAAGAAGGAGTTTCTTTTGAATCGTGCGTTACATAGAGATATCGAAATCCATCTGGCGCCGGAATAACTTCGTCAACGGAAAGTGAATTTTTTAAATTCGTATTATCTTTGAAACGCTCAATTTTCTCGTCGTCGGATAAAATGAGATTAGAGGTTTTTGTTTTCAAATCAAACAAATAGGGTCGATCGGACTTGGAATCAGCATATGACACATTTCCCGCTGTAGTCCAAGAAGGAGTTAGAATCGGATCTGAGGATTCGAAAAGGATCTCCGACTTACCAGTCAAGGAAGATAATGTTTTTAATTCCCATTTATCTGAATTTCTTGAAACGTATAGAAATTCTTTTCTCGTTTCCGACCAAGGTGATCCATCGCTGAATTTTTCAATGCCGCTGAAGGTAATGTTTTCTAATGAACCATTCGCGACTCTAATTTTCGTGATATTCCTTACACCGTTGATAACACGATCGATCAAAATATTTGAACCATTCTCGATAAAAACCGGTCGAAAGGAATCCTCACTTGCCTTTACTTTAAAGGATGTCCAGTCGGAGTTTTGGGGATTAATGACTTCTAAAAACCAGTCTTTTCCTAATTTTTGGGAAAAAGCAATTTTCTTACCGTCGGGCGAATAGGCGAGGTTGTCAATTTGGCCTGCCAAATTTTGTTGAACAAAACCAAGGTTCACCAACGTGGCATGGGTTTTGTCCACAAAAAGCGAATGAACCCCGATGAATAAAAGGATGAAAACGCTGATTAACAAGCAACTGATTCTCAACCAGTTTCCCCTTTGTTCTTCTTTTTCAATAGGAACGAGGGCTAAACTTACTATCACAGAAATGACGCCGAAAACCCCGAAAATGAGGCTTAAAAAAATATATTGAGTCCAGGCCCAGGCTAAAAAGGATATCGCTGAAAGAACAAAAGCAACCATTGCAATTCTAAGGCCTAATATTGCTGGGTAACGATTTTTGATATGAGCGAATAGGTACCAAAAGATATAACAGCAAAACGATAAAAATATTACAACTAACCCCATAACATTTTGAATGGATGGAAGAAATTTCACTCCAACCAACAAGCCATATACCCCGGTTAGTGAGAGAATCCATCCAAGTGCGGATATTAAGGGTATTTTCCAAGAATGGTTTGAATTTCGATTTTTTTTGTACTCATCCGCATATTCACTTTTTGTTAAAAACAAAGCTTGACCCAGTGAAATAAAACCAAAACCAGCAATGAACCATAAAAAGCGTGGAATAATATGAGTCACAAATGCAAGGATGGGCGCAGGGATCAAGTTTGAATACCTGGATAAAATCGCAAAAAGGATGAAAGCAAAACCAAGTAAAAAAAACATTGTTTTTGTTAAAAAACCACGGATTTTTATCAATAACTTGTTTGGACTAGAAATGGGTGCAGGCGTTGCCGGGACAACTTCAGAAACTGGAATAGATTCAGGCACGGAATTTGAGGTTTGAGTTTTAGCTTCAGCCAATGGGTCCTCCCTGAAAGCAATAGTTTAATAAAATGATTAAAATGCTCGATACTCCAGGTGAAATGTTGCCCTATCCTCGCTCAACCACCGAAAAGGAACAAGACTATTGAAAAATTGATCTAACTTTAAACTTTCATCCTTTCGGACAGTTGGTTCACCTTTTATGCCGGCTAAATCAGCCGCTAAACGAACAGCATCGTAATAATTCCCTAATTTATCAACAAAGCCCAAATCGAAAGCTTTTTTCCCAGTTAAAACCCTTCCATCGGCAAATTGGAGGAGATGATTGTGTATTTCGTTGTCAGATACCGCGGTGTATTTTTTACCCAGAATGGTAGATAACTTTTTCTGAAAAACCTCTTTCCGGCTTTGGATGACCGACGCTAAAAATTGTTGATAAACATCATTGATAGTTTCCTGCAAATAACGCTTTTCATCAGAAGACATTGGCCTATTGAATGTACCAGTGTCCTTGAATTTACCGCTTTTGACAATTTGAAAATTGATTCCGATTTTTCCCAAAAGCCTAGATGCCTCTGGAAATTCAGCAATGACCCCAATGGATCCAGTGACAGTGCCTGGATCGGCGACTATTTTGTCACAAGCTGCCGCAATATAATAAGCACCCGATGCGGCTAAGCTTCCCAAACTAGCTACTATTATTTTTTTATTTTCTCTTGCGTTTAGTATCTCGCTGTAAATTTCCTGGGAAGGGGCGACTGCCCCCCCGGGACTGTTGATTCTCAAGATCAAAGCTTTTTTTGAGCTGTTCTTAAAACGCCTTATTCGCCGAACCGTATCATCGCTTTCATAGATGGGACCCTGTATTTCTATAAGAGAAATTTCATTGGAATTCAGGGAAAGAAGCGATGAGGAATTGTGCCCAATGACCTTTTGGAAAGCATAAACAACAATCACCAAGCTTATTATAAAAAACGCGATTACCGATAACAAAACTATGTAGAAAGTCGTATTTTTGGATTGGGAAGGGGTTTGATTTGGAATCATAAGGTCATTATGTTAACAGACAAGGAAAAACGATGCAATAATACGGAAATAATATCTGTTTATTGAGGAATAATTTGTTTTGGTTATGTTTAAAATGAATCAATCTTTCCAAAGGTTTCCAAGATACATGGGCTCGGTTGCCCAATTCTCATTCAACCCATTCAAGATCTCATTTTTCAAGTCCGGGCGTAACGATAGATTTTTGAATTCTTCGAGTGAAACAAAGGATGCGTCCATGAGCACCGAATCCCGGGTTACCTTTACTTCATGATTCTTTGCAGTGACCAGGAAATATAAATTCAAGCCGTGCCGGAATAATTGGCGTGGAATAGAGTCATGGACGAAAACCAACTTGCCGATTTCAACTTCTATTCCAACTTCTTCCTTAAACTCGCGAATGAGGGCGTTCTCGGTTGATTCCCCAAATTCAATCCCCCCCCCGGGCAAAAGCCAATAGGATTCATTGATTTTTTTATGGCGCACTAAAAGAATTTTCCCGTCTTTGATTAAAATACCCGCCACCCTAATTCGAACGGTCTTCATTCAAACTCCAATTTGCGTTTATTTTTTCGGATAAAATTTCAACCGCGGTTTCTTTGTCAATTTTTTCCAGATTCAGCCATTCCACCTGATGCTGATGTTTAAACCATGTCATTTGACGTTTAGCGTATTGCCGGGTTCTTCGGAAGATTAATTCCTTAGCCGTTTTTTCGGATAATTCATTCCTTGTGAATGCCAACGCCTCATAATAACCGATGGCCGTCCATATCGGATGACTTGGCGCAAGATCCAGATGCTCCAAGCCCTTTGATTCCTCCAAAAGGCCATTTTGCCACATCAATTCTACCCTTTGTTTAAGAACGTCATCCAAGTGTTCGCGTGATATTTCCAACCCGTAAAAATCAACGGATGCATGGTGCAACGGCTCAAATTTGACGTTTTTAGAATTATCCAAAGCTTTTTCCAAGGCTCTACTAATCCTTTTGGTGTCGTTGACGTGAATTCTTTTACTGGTGGCAGGATCTATGCGCTCCAACCATTGATGCGCCTTGTTGCTACCTAAGAGGTCCAATTCATTCTGAACCATGTTTCTGATTTCGGCTTTTGTTTTAGAGCCTTGAGGCAATCCGTCAACCAATGTTTTTATATAAAATCCAGCTCCCCCAACAATTAGAATTCTTTTTCCTTTTTGAACCCGAGTTTTCAATATTTGTTTCGCTTCAACTGCGAATTCGGCCGCGCTCCATGTGAGTTTTGGATTTCGATTTCCTATCAAAAAATGAGGAACCTGAATCTGCCAGGAACTAGGAGGTTGAGCTGTTCCAATGGGCAAACCCCTGTAAACCTGGTATGCGTCAGCGGAAATGATTTCCAGACCTATTTTCTTGGCGATCAGAAAGGCGATTTCAGATTTCCCGACTCCGGTGGGGCCAATCAGAATGGGAACTTTATAATTTTTAATATCCATCTAATTTTCACCAAATAGTTTAAACCTACTGAATGGCCAAAACTCAATGCCGGTCAAATTTCCGGTAAAGTTCGGATAAGGGTATAGTAATGATGGTGGGGCGGCCATGAGGACAGGTAAAAGGAAAATTTGCTTTTCTCATTTGGTCTATTAATGATCGCATTTGAGGCTCGTTAAGACGGTCCCCTGCCATGACCGAACTGCGGCAGGACAGGAAGGTCGTGACTTTTTCGCGAATATGTTCAATCCGATCTGTGTTTTTTGAGGCTTCGTTATCGTTCGATGCTATATCATCCACCAAGTCCCGTATAAGGCTAGTTGGATTTTTATCCTTAAGATCACTTGGAACACTGCTGAATAAAAATGTGTTCCCTCCAAATGGGGCGATTTCCAGGCCCAACTCGGCCAGAAGTTCAATATTATTTTTGACGATAAGTGCTTCCTTGGGGTTGAACTCCAATGTTATTGGGACCAATAATTTTTGGATTTCCGTATTTTTGGCGTTGAGCGCTTTCATGAATCGCTCGTAATTAATGCGCTCGTGGACAGTGTGTTGATCCGCTATGTACATTTCAGAATCAGATTGAAAAACAATAAACGTGTTGAAAAGTTGGGAGAAATTATAAAGCGAAATGTCTGGATCAATTCGGGGTGCGGATGGGGAATCTTTTTCGAAAAAAGACCGAATTTCATCCCCGGAAGGTTTATCGCGAAAAATCTGATAAGGGGAAACCGATGTGGCAGGCCTGGAACTGTTAAAAGAATTATCGTTTGAATAGGAAATCTTGTTTTCCCGCGCTTCAAAAGGTTTATCTTCACTGAAAGAATAAGTGGCCGGTTTTTGATCCTCGAAGGCTGGAGGATTGGAATTTACGCCCGGAGAAGCGAGAATTCCTTCCCGGACGGAGGAAACAACCGCGTTATAGACTGCGCGGTCATCCGCGAATTTAACCTCTTTTTTTGTGGGGTGGACATTCACATCCACTTGTTCCGGCGATATCGATAAAAACAAGACGGAAACGGGAAACCGCCTTGTCGGTAACAGGGTATGAAATGCAGTCATGACGGCATGAGAGAGGGACGGGTTAGAAACCCAGCGGTGATTCACGAAGAAAAGAATGTTTTCCCTGGTGGGTTTGGTCATGGATGGAAGGCTAACGGCTCCGTTGATTTGGATTTGCCCGGAATTAAAACTTATGGGCACCATGTAACTTGAAATGTCTTTCCCTAAAATTTGGCCGATTCTTCCTTGTAAATTGGTTGGGATTGCCTCAAGAACCTGTTTACCATCCATGAACAATTTAAAGGACTTTTCACGGAAGGAGAGGGCGTAATTCGACACAGTCATGAAAATGTGGTTTTCCTCGGTTGATTTTCGTTTCATGAACTTAAGCCTGGCGGGAGTGTTGAAAAAAAGATTGGAAGCGGTGACGGTAGTTCCTATCGGCCTGCCGATTTCTTGGGGCTGAATTTTGCCTCCGCCTTTCACTTTTATGCTGAAACCGGAAAGAGCGTTCTTTTCCCTGGAGGTAATCTCGAAATGGGAAACGGCTGCGATGCTGGCTAAAGCCTCGCCCCGGAATCCGAATGATTGAATATTTGATAAGTCATCCAAACTGAATATTTTGCTAGTGGCGTGTTTTCGGATGGTAAGGACCGCGTCTGCGGAGGAAATCCCCTGGCCATCATCGGAAACTTTGATAAGCTTCATCCCCGCGCCTTCCACAAAGACCTCTATGTTTTCAGCGCCGGCATCCAATGCGTTTTCCAGGAATTCTTTGACTACGGACGCCGGCCTTTCGATCACCTCGCCGGCGGCAATTTGATTGATTATGTTCTCGGGAAGATTATTGATTTTGTCCATGTCTAATTCTTTCATCCGGCTGAAAATGAAAAAGCCTATGTTTTATAAAAGGGGTAAAAAGAATGCGCAAACTAAGGTAAAGGAGTTTTGTTCAGGCCGATAACCTCAAAAATTTGCACCTTGGAGCTTTTACCTTTTAACTTGACGGGAGAAAGTTTTTTAACATTCACGCGGCTGCCCAATTCGGCGAAAGTGGATTCGGTGATAAAGATCTGGTTACTTTCAGTTTCACCCTCGATGCGTGAAGCCACGTTCACCATGTCCCCTATGGCCGTGTATTCCATTCGACGCTCACTGCCAATATTGCCCACGATCGCCTCGCCAGTATTGATCCCGTAACCGACCTGAATTTGAGGTTTGTTCAAGGACTTCCATTTTTCATTTAGATATATGAGTTTCTCCCGCATTTCAATGGCGGTTTTTACGCAATCGAAGACATTGTCAGCCAAATCCAGGGGCGCGCCGTAGATGGCCATTATGGCGTCGCCGAT
Organism: candidate division FCPU426 bacterium; assembly: GCA_963796105.1. Lineage (GTDB taxonomy): Bacteria > Oederibacteriota > Muellerivitia > Muellerivitales > Muellerivitaceae > CAWCKJ01. The sequence goes on along the minus strand of CAWCKJ010000003.1, from coordinate 355,958 downwards.
GAACTTATCCAATGTGCCATGGTTCGAGAAAATAACCTCGGACATCGCGCTGAAGTACTCATTGAGAAGACTCACGACCACTTCCACGGGTTCCCTTTCAGTGAGCGAGGTGAATCCCCGTATATCGCAGAATAATATCGAAATTTTTCTTTTTTCGCCGCCCAGGGAAAAAGTGACTCCGCTTTTTTGGATCATTTCATCAACTAGGTTGGGGGAAAGATAACGCTGGAGAGAGGTCCTCAGGCGTTCCTCCCGCCTTACATCATCAAATAGTTTGGCGTTCGTGATCGCGACAGCGGCCTGGTTGGCGAAAGCGGAGAGAAAATACATGTCCTCTTCATTAAAGGTATTGGTTCCCTCCGCTTTGTCGACATAAATGACGCCCACAATATTGTCCCGCTCCCAAATAGGCACGCAAATGACCGAGGATAACGGGAGGGCGCGCAGGCTTTCTCTGGCTGAAAAACGGACATCCTGCGAGGCGTCTAAAACCAACACCGGTACTCTTTCTTTTAAAACGGTATCCACAATAGTTTGACTGTAAGGCGCTTGGGCTTCTGCCGCCGTCAAAGCGTGGGTCGCCACGGGCTTTAATTCCCCGTTTTTTTCCCGAATGAGAAGGAATCCGCGGTTAGCCTGCATCACTTTGATCGCCATCGCCATGATGATGGAGAGAAGCGTTTTCAACTCGAGAACGGAATTGACTATATTCCCAACCTCATAAAGGGTAAGAAGCTTTTTATGCGCGAGTTCGTCGATCTTGTAATTCTTGTTGTCCAGGGTTTCTTTTGAAACTTCCACGGCGAATCGAAGGCGCGATGAGCCGATTGAGATGACGTCTTGGTTTCGAAGTGGGTTCTCGGTCAACCGTGAGCCGTTCAAAAAGGTACCATTGGTACTCCCTAAATCCTTAAGATTGATTCCGCCCATTCCCAGAAGGATTTGGCAGTGTTGCCTTGATACAAGGGGATCAGTAATGACGATTTCGCAAGTATTCGACCTTCCAATAGTGGTCGTGGGCCTCGAGATTTTGAAAACCTGACCCTGTTCAGGTCCCGCGAGGACGGTAATGGTAATTTGGGGTTTACCGGTCGTTTTGCCGGGAGTGAGAATGATCCGGCCTGGCGTTTCCGACTCGGATGCAGTGGGATTGGGGCTCATAAAAGGCTCATTTCTTCAGGGCGTAAATCAAAACACTGCAATTGGCGACATCGGTTATATATAGATTATTTTCGGGGTCCATGACCATACCATAATATTTAGGGGCGATTTTATAATTGCCCTGGGGAGTCCCGAACTCGGTTAAATAATAGCCTTCTGGATCGAATATTTGTATACGCAGGTCCCGATCGGAAACGAAAATATTCCTTTTTGAATCGGTCGCGATTCCGATGGGCGAAGAAAACTCGCCCCGGCTACTCCCCCTTTTGCCGAATTTATTCTTGAAAACGCCCCGGTAGGTGAAAATTTGGACCCGGTAGTTTTTTTCATCTACGACCAATAGATTCGAGGCGTTGTCCAAAGTGATGCCAGCGGGGCTATTAAACTCACCCAATCTTGCGCCCTGAATCCCGAACTTATTCAATACTTTTCCTGCGGGATTGAAAACCCGGATTCGATGGTTGCCAGTGTCGGAAACATAAATATTATCCTTTTCGTCCAAGGCCAAGGCTTGGGGGTGGAAAAAACCGCCAGCTCCGATTTCTATTTTTCCAGTGGTGGGAGAGGCTGGTTCCCCGAATTTCGCGATGAGTTCCCCCGATTTCCCGATGATTTGGACAGAACAGGTTTTCGCGTCCAAAACCACGAGGTTTCCGCCTTGATCGACAACGACAGAGACCGGCATGAGGAAAAACACCTCCCGCGGGTCTCCCATGTCTTTACCGAATTTACCAACGGAGTAAAGGAACTTACCCTCGAAATCAAAAACCTGGATATTGCATTTCAAGGAATCACAAACATAAACCCGTTTTTGGGCGTCGACTGCCACTGAAACCGGGGAAATGAAGTTTCCCTCTTCCTTGCCTCGGGTTCCGATCGTTCGGATTAATTTGTAATGGTAACCTTGGTAACGCAGGGTGTTGATATCCCCCACTTCTTTGATTTGTTTCTTTTGAGCTTCTTGGATCAGGGTATGCGTCAACAATTCCTGGCTTTTGCTTCCCACGGAGATCGGGGATGAAAGAAGAGAAATAGGTATTTTCTCCAAATCATGTTTCATCTCAGCGGCTGACTGATAACGTTTCGATAATTCCTTTTGCATGGCCTTCAAAATGACGGATTCCAATTCCCTGGGAATAGCCGGGTTCAACTGATGAGGCGCTGGCGGATCATCCTTCAGGATTTTATTTAAGACCGCCATAGGGACTTCATCGGAAAATGGAAGCTTGCCAGTGACCATTTCATAAAGGATTACGCCGACCGAGTAAAGGTCTGACGCGGGAGTGGGATGCCCCAAGACCTGCTCTTTTGCCATATAAAAGAGGGTACCTCCGATCCCGGCGCCGTTCTTCCCTGATTGAATCATGGCCGTTCCAAAGTCGGTGATTTTCGCCTTCCTGTCGGAGGTAAGAAGGATGTTTCCTGGTTTCAAATCGCGGTGAATGACGTTCTTCTCGTGAGCGTGCTGCAAGGCGGAAAGGATTTGAACGATGATATCGATTCCCTCTTTATAAGTCAGGGAAGTTTCTTGGAGCAGCTGGGCGAGATTCTTGCCATCCACGTATTCCATCACCATGAAAAATATATTTTCGGCTTTATCCACGGTCAGGATTTGCACGATATTGGGATGGTCTAAAGAGGCTAGGAGTTTCGGTTCCGCGATGAGGGTGGTAAATTCCTCTTTTTGGTTATGAGGGATTTTAATCGCCACTTTTTTTCCGATCCATGTGTCTTCGGCCAGCCAGACGGTTCCGAAAGTGCCGCTGCCCTTGATTTCGAGGAGTTTATATTTATCGATGTTGCCTTGAAGCATCCATTCCCCTTAAATAAGTGGTTAAAATCCCCGTAAAACTCACTTGGTAGTAGCGTCATTGAGGCAGGGCAAATCATCAATTACGGTAAATATTTTATCAGACCTTTCCAACCCTGTAACTATCTTCCCCGGGAGTTTCAATTGGAACACCCTCAGCCTTTAAAAGTTTGATTTTCCATTGAATACCGCTTCCGAAGCCGCCTAGATTTCTGTTCGAGGCCACGATTCTGTGACATGGAATGAATAAGGGGATTGGGTTTCGATTAAGAGCCTGGCCAGCTGCCCGACAACCTCGTGGTGAACCGGCTTTTTGCGCCACCCAAGCATAAGAACGCGTCTGACCTTTCTTGACAAGCCGGGTGGCGTTTAGGATTTTTCTTTGGAATGGGGTCGATAATCGAGTGTCCAGAGGAATGGGTCGAAATGCTTTTCCAACAAGCGCGGCTGATAATTTTCCCTGAAAATCGGAAGTAATTTTTGATTCTTTATTCCCGAAACAATTCAATCGCACAAGCGGGAAGATTCTTTTTAATTCCTGCAGCGCGCTTTTTCGTGTTTTTTTTGGAAGGATAAAGGCTAACACACCCTTCGGGGACCAAGCGGCGGCGCACCAACCGAAACTTGTTTCAATCATCCCCCAAGAAATGTCGGCTGTGGCTTTCGCCGATTTAAGAGATTTTTTCATTTCTGGATCCTGATATCCACCTGAGGCCTTCATGTCTCATTATTTTGCTAAGCGATAAATAAACAGCCAAGCCCACAAGGACCGGAATGGTGAAATTCCAGACCTTCGCCCATGGAAGGTTCAATTTTTGCAACAGACTCAATGTCATTTGGACGAGAAGTCCCATGACGATTGATGCGGCAATGGTTTTAATAGCCTCTCGTCTCAAGAAAGTCCATTGCAGATGAATCCCGATTTTTTCCAAATGAGATAATAACCAAACTAAATTGACCATAGCCCCCAAACCAGAGGCCAGAGCCAGCCCCCAAAAACGCGTATGGGAATCAGCGACAAACAGGAAAGCTGCGAAATTCAAGCCGGCATTGGTCAGCATGGCGCAAAGAGAGGATGAAAGAGGAATTTTGGAGTTCCCGCCCGCGAAAAACGCGGGCTGCAAAATTTTGACTCCGGTGTAACCCACCAAACCAAGGGCGTAAATCGCGGTCGCCTCGGCGGTTGCCTGGCTCGCTTCCGGTGTGAAACGTCCGTGCTGGAAAGCGAGAAGGCAAGCCGCTTGGGCCGTTATCCAAATCCCAACCGTGCAAGGAATCATCATGAACAAACCGGCTGATAGTCCACGGCTTAAGGTTTGGCCGAACTCCTCTTTCTTTCCTTCGCTTAAAAGCCTGGAGAGGAGAGGAAACAGAACGGTGGATAATGAAACCCCTAGAATACCGAAGGGCAGTTGAAAGAGACGATTTCCATAATAAAGGTAAGTCACGAAACCTGTGGCGAGAAACGAGGCGAAAAACTGGTTTACCAGAAGATTGACCTGCAGGACGGACTGGCTTACCACCGCCGGGCCCATCAACCTCAGCATTTCCTTGACGCCAGGGTGATTGGGGGGCCAGATCCACCTGAATTTGGCCCCCTGCCTGATGGCCGCCGGAACCTGGACCAGCCACTGTAAAAGCATGCCGAGGGTCATGGAGGCGGCCCAAAGCCGGACGTTTCGCAGCTCCTCATCCGGAGTTGTCGCTTTCCAGACTTTTAAAAGAAGAAATCCCGCGGCGATTTGGGTGAGGTTCATGAAAACCGGAGCGAAAGCGGGCCATGTGAACTTATAGAGCGAATTGAGCGTTCCCATCCAAAGGGCCGCCAGGGACACGAAGGCCAGGACGGGAAAAAGAATTCTCGTCAGTTCGATGGTCAGGGAAAATTTATCCAGGTTCGGAATGAATCCATGGGCGATGATCCAAACGATCTGGGGAGCCAGCAGGATTCCAAGAGCCGACAGCAGGCCTGTCGCCACCATGAGAAGAGTGAAAACCTGTGAGGCCAATTTCCAGGCGTCTTTCCTATCGTTCAAGCGGGAGGTGAATGCCGGGACAAAGGCGTTGGAGAGGGCGCCTTCCGCGAATAAGTCCCTTAAGAGGCTTGGTATTCGGATGGCCATGAAATAGGCATCCGACATCCAGCCGGCCCCAAAGAGGGCGGCGTTCAGCTGGTCCCTCACAAATCCAGTCACCCGGCTGACGGTAGTGGCGAAGGTAACCAAACGGAAATGTCCCCCCAAATGACGAGGTTCCTTTGACACATCGCTGGATGGACTAGCGGAATTAACCATTATTGACAGTTCCCCGCACTTTGTTTACCATATGCCCCCGTTTCGCATTCTGTCACAATTTTTGGAGGATTCATGCCGATTATCAAATCTTCGATGAAGGATATCCGACGGACGAAAAGAAGAACAGCCCGCAACTCCGCTTTGAAAAATAAAATCCGCACTATCATCAAATCCGTCCGCATGTCCAAGACCGAAGAAGAAGCCAAAAAGAACCTGGTTTTGGCCATGAAGGTTTTGGACCAAGCCTGCTCCAAGGATGTCATCAAGCGAAAGAACGCTTCCCGGCACAAATCCCGCCTTTCCATCATGGTTCACAAAAAGTTTAAAAAGGCGTAATCAAGAAGGGCTACTAGGTTTTGGAGCCCTTTGAAACACTTGATCCGAGTGCGTTTTTCCGGTTTAAACTTAAAATCCAATTTTCTATTGCCGGCCCCACGACTTCTTTCCCCAATCGACCCGTCACGACCCCAAACTGCAGGTAGATCAATTTTTTCATGAACCTTTTCAATTCTTCCGTGGAATATCTTTCGCTTTGGCTCCAAAGGTTCTTGAGCCGGAAGGGGTGGATGCCCAATTTGCTGGTCAAAGCGCTTGGATCAAGGCCTTCCGACCTTCCAATGGATATTTGAAGCAGGTCCCTCATCCTTCCATAAAGCATCGTCAGGACGCCTGACTCGGCACCACTGCCGATTTGTTGGAATAGGTTCAAGGCGTTCTCGATCCGACGCGTTCCTGCCGCGTCAAAAAGACTGAAAATCTCCGATTCGATTCCCGGGGCGGGAAGGTCACGGATGTCCTTGGCTGACGCGTTCTTGCCCGGATAAAGATAAATGGATAGATGCTCCAATGCCCGCTGAAGGAAGGAGATATTAGGCCCGATCTTCAAGAGAAGGTCCTTGGCGGCCTCGTCGCTTAAAGTAATGCCTTTCGCCTTGCATTGCTCTTGAAGCCAGGATGAAATTTTCCATTCGGGAATATCGGAGCATTGAACGGCCCATCCGTTTTTCTCGATTAAGGAAACGACTTTGGCTGTTTTCCTCATTCCCTCCGCCAGGAAAACCAGGTGGGTCGTGGTGTTCAAGTTTTCGCAATAGGACGATAATTGCTTGACCGCTTCCTCGGAACGCCCTCCCAGGATTTTTTCCGCGTTATTGACGACCAACAATTGAAGGGACGCGAAAAGGAAAGAGGTTTGGGCTGCGGAAAGGACCTTTGGTAAGCCGGACTCTACGGCGTCGAAATTCTCGATCGCGCCGGTTGGATTGGCGGAGAGAAAGGCCTTTTTAACGGCCTGCAAGCCCTCGAAAATGACCCCCTCGGAATCACCGTAAAAAAGGAGAAGACTTGGCAGGGAGTTTTTTCTCAGCCTGTTTGAGAAATCGTCAAAATACAATTAAAACTCCCGTCTGATAATTGGGGGAAAGATCATTGAAGGCCTTTTGGAATAGGCATATTGGAGAAAGGGGTGCTCATCGGGAGAAGATTGCCTCCGGACTTGGGTGAAACCGGCGCCACAGTCGGGACCGGTGTGGTTTTCCATTCCTCCGGCCTGACGTAGAAAAAAGTGATTCCAACCAGTTCCCCATCCACGCTCAAGTGGACCGTGTAGAGTCCCGGGTCCCGAGGGAGGCCCGTCTGCCCGAATTCAGTCCTCATTTTTTCCATGCCCAGGTTCATTTCCAAAATGAAAAACTGGTAGGTCTCGTTTTGGATCGTCAAGAGCTGGTCGGTGAAACCCACTTGATATTCACGCTCATAGCGCGCGATCGAAAGATTGTCGGGGGCGAAGCATTCGGCGACCGCGGAGTGGATCCGGCTAGAGGGTTTCATGAGGAAGTAAGCGTAAAAACAAATCTGGTGGTTCTTGTTGACGAAAAAGTAATTGACGCTGTCGGATGGGTAGTGGTTGTTGATGTTCGTGCAGGTGATCAGATGGCTGACAATGACGTTTTGATTGCTGGTGGGGGTCGGGTGATTCTCGACCCCGGGAGCGTCAGGGATAACCGCGCCGCCTGGCTTATCGGAGCTGGTTTTAGGGACTCCGCCGGTGATCCATTCCAGGTCGGCAGAGACAGGAGTGAACGGCAGGGTCAAAAGCAAGAAAAAGAAGATTCCGAGGCAACATTTTCGATTCATGATTTCCCCTTCAACAATTGAATTTTAAATTAAAAATGGATTAATAACCTTCCAAAACTCTTCTCACGATCAATCTCGCCAGTTCGTCCTCCAGGCGGGCGACGGCCTGGGGCTTGGTCTCAGGGACCGCCCCTGGGTAATTAGGGGTGTAATAAACAATACTGTGGTTCTTTTGGGCATCCTCCATGAAGGTCTTGTTTTCCTGCGTGTCCAGCGCGGACAAGTCATAGATCACTGAGATCTGATATTGGAGAACCACATTGGTTTTGGGATCGAAATAGATGGGCTGCTCGATATATTGCCGGATCGTGACCTTCACCCTCAGGTCGGCCTTGTCGGCGTTCTCTATTCCCAACCGGCCGTCATATTGAAAATTGCGGATCAGCGCCGCGGTTAAATCCGTGTCCAGGCCATACTCGCTTGTGCGGTTGTCAACTGGGTCCACTCCGACGGTTTTGACGTAGGACGGTACGATCAAAACGGCCGGCCTGCAGCCTGGCATCGTGGAAAAGGCCAATAGGCAAAGAAAAGCAATATGGGAAACCCGCTTGAGGTATCTTGTTCTCATCGGCTTTGCCCCTCCGGTTCAAAAGTCCTTGTTAGTTTTGACGCACGATGAAATTAACCAGCTTGTCCTTCACCCAAATCATTTTTTGAATTTGGCCCGGATCGAACAGTTTGGCGATTTTCTCATCTTTTTTTGAGATATCCAGAATAGCAGACTCATCCAGTCCCACGGCAACGGTCATCCGGGTTCGCACCTTTCCATTCACTTGAACAGCGATTTCCACCTTCTCGGCGATTAGAAGGGAGGGTTCGTATTGGGGCCAGCCAGAATCCAACAGGTATTTCCCGTACCCCAAATGATTCCACATTTCCTCGGCAATGTGGGGAGTGAAGGGGCCCATGAGCCGTACGAGAGCCAGGAGAGCTTCCCGCAGGATGGGTACTTTCGACTCGGGTTTTTCCCTGTATTCATAAAGGAGGTTGACCAATTCCATCATGGCTGAAACCGCAGTGTTGAACTTGAAACCCCCGGTCATGTCCTGGGTCACTTTTTGGATCGTTTGGTGGATTTTCCTGCGGACCGTCCAGTCCATTTCCGTCACCGCCTCTGGGGATTCGGCGGTCAAGGCATTCGGGCGAGACAAGAATTCCTGGTAAAACCTCCAAACCCGATTCAAAAACCTGAACGCCCCCTCCACCGCGCGGTCATCCCATTCGACATCCCTTTCCGGGGGGCCAATAAAAAGAGTGTAAAGACGGAAAGTGTCGGAGCCGAATTTTTGTATCAACTGGTCGGGTTGGACGGAATTACCCTTGCTTTTGGACATTTTCACACCGCCCTTGGTGATCATCCCCTGGGTAAACAACCGCTTAAACGGCTCGTCGAATTTCACGTAGCCCAGGTCCTTCAGGACTTTGGTAATGAAGCGGGAATAAAGAAGGTGAAGAATAGCGTGTTCGACTCCCCCTATATATTGGTCCACGGGAAGCCAGTCATTGACGGAGTCGGATTCGAAAGCCTTTTGGCTATTTTTAGCCGATACATAACGCAGGTAATACCAGCTGGAATCCACGAAAGTGTCCATGGTGTCGGTTTCCCGGCGGGCGTCTTGGCCGCAGCGCGGACAAGGAGTTTTTACGAACTCGGGAACATACTTCAAGGGTGATTCCCCGGTTGGCTTGAATTTCACGTTTCGAGGCAGCCTCACTGGAAGATCCTTCTCGGGAACGGGAACCCAACCGCATTTCGCGCATTGAATCATGGGGATGGGGGCGCCCCAGTACCTTTGGCGGGAGATAAGCCAGTCCCGAAGGCGGAAAGTCACGGCGGCTTTTCCGCAATTGTTTTCCGCGAGCCACTGGTTCATCCGGGTGATGGAATCCTGGAGGTTTAATTGGTCTAGGAAACCGGAATGAATGTGAACGCCGTCACCAGTATAGGCCTGGGCCATGGGGTCATGGACCTTGCCCTCGGAAGCGGCCCGGGATTTCTTGAGATCTTCTTCCGGGTCCAGGATGACCTGAACGATGGGAATGTTGTATTTTTTCGCGAACTCAAAATCCCGGGTATCGTGGGCCGGAACAGCCATGATGGCGCCGGTTCCATAGTCCATGAGGACGTAATTGGCGATATAAATGGGAATGGATTTCCCGTTCACGGGGTTGACGGCTTTCACGGCCGTGTCCAACCCGATTTTCTCGGCGTTCTCGCCGATGCGGTCCAGTGAGCTTTGCCTTTTAACTTTATCGCTAAATGCCTTTACTTCCTGTTCCTGAACGGTTCCCTTGACCAATGTCGGCACCAAGGGGTGTTCCGGGGCCAAGACCATGTAGGTGGCCCCGAACAGCGTGTCCGGACGGGTCGTGAATACGGTGATGGTTTCGTTCTTCCCCTCGATCTTGAAACGGACTTCGGCCCCCTCGCTGCGTCCGATCCAGTTTTTTTGCATGCTTTTGACCCGCTCCGGCCAATCCTCCAGGTGGTCGATATCCCTCAAAAGCCTCTCGGCGTAATCGGTGATCTTGAAGAACCACTGTTCCAGGTCCTTTTGCTCCACTGGTGAGTCGCATCTTTCGCATTTTTGCTCTACCACTTGCTCGTTGGCTAGGACCGTCAGGCAGGAGGGGCACCAGTTCACATAGGCTTTTTTCCGGTAGGCCAGACCTTTCTCGTAAAGTTTCAGGAAGATCCACTGGGTCCAACGGTAATATTCGGGTAGGCAGGAGACGACCTCTTTATCCCAGTCATAACCCATACCCCAATCGTAAAACTGCCCTTTCATCCGCTCAATGTTACCCAAGGTCCAATCCTCGGGATGGATTCCCTTTTGAATGGCCGTGTTTTCGGCGGGAAGACCAAAGGCGTCAAAACCCATCGGATTCAGGGTGTTGAAACCCAAGGCCCTGAAATAGCGGTAAACGGCGTCTCCGATGATGTAATTGCGGCCATGCCCGGCGTGGAGGAAATCACCCGAAGGATAGGGGAACATGACGAGGGTGTAGTATTTCTTTTCTTTTTTGGAAAGATCGCAGGAAAAAACGCCTTTTTCCTTCCAGGCCTTTTTCCATCTCTGTTCAATTTCAGCGAAATTATAAGTTTCCATCGAAGCCTTTCAAAATTTCCATCCCGGGGTTTGAATTATACGCATGCTGGAAACGCCTGTCAGCTATGGGTTTCAGCTGGAAAGTCCAATTGTTGGCGTTAATTAACCATTTGCTTTCTGGAAAAGAAAAGAACCACGGCTAAAAAAGCGGTCCAGACTAAGAACACCAAAAGAAAACTGTAATGCTGGGTTTTACTGATGAAATCGTAAAAAAACACGGCGGTACCAGGAGAAAGAATCATTTCAGTCTTAAAGATTCCAGGCCAAACATCGCAACTCAAATGAAAATCAACCAGAAGCCAGCAATGGATTACAGGCAAAACCCAAAATATGTTTTTGGAACCGCTTAAAAAAGAAGTTCCGCAGGCGAATAGGCCAAGTCCATAAACAGCCCAATAAAGCAGGGACATTGGAGGACTGATAATGATTCCGCCAAGAACGGCCTTGCCGAGGAATGTCCATCCGCTAAAGAAAAGAATGGATAGGGTGATTTCAAATACCCCGGCGAATAGGAGAAAACCGTTTAATAGCAATTTGGGGTGAATGATTTTGATGTCGGCGACCACTTGGCTGGAAGAGGAAGTCAAATACCGGATACCCAGGAAGTACTCCCCCGCTGTGGGTTTTAACCGGTCCCTGCACCAAAAAACCTCGCCCACCCAAAGAAGAATCGCCAGGGAGGACCAATAGTTCTGCAAGCCGAAGGTAAAACAAACCACCCAGGCGATAAAGGCGCTGATGAGTAAGTCCACAAATAAACTGGCAAGCTGGCGCCAGAGGGTCGGCCGAGCGGCGGGTTTGCGGGTTTGCGGGTGGGTAGAGGTTGAAACAGTCAAAAAACCTTCCTCCAAATTTGGAATTCAAAAGCAGGATTATTCAAGTCTCTGGATTATAGGAAAATTGATCTGGGTTCACAAGGAACCGGAAAAGAAGCCATTCTTAAATGGCTATAAAACAAAAAAGCTGGCTTCCTCGAAAGGAAACCAGCTTTTCCAGATAAAAATTACTTGGAAGCCAGGATGAGGCCAGCTCCAATCAAGACGTCTCCGCCATTCAATGGAGCTCCGATAAGCGCCTGGAGCTTGACATCCTGCAAGGCGAACCTTGCACCAGCCGCAAACACGGAACCCATATAACCGTCTTGGTTTGCCCCGATTTCGCCGATCAGCGTGACTTTCGGGCTGACTGGGAAACCGACACCGCCATCGAGCTTAACGTACGAGGTATTGCCAATCCCAATTCCCACATCGCCATTCAAGAGGAGACCGTTATCCAATACGTAAGAACAGGTGCCTTCCGGCATCACAACCACATTGCCGCCGGACCAAGTGGGAATGTATATAACCCCACCCACCGCAAAATCAGGGGTTTCCCTGTTCTCGGAGGCGATTTTATATTTTCCACCGACATCCAAAAGAAAATTTGTGGAAGAACCACCAATAGTAATTGAGCCGATCGTGACACTAGGCTCTGAAATAATCCAAGGTTTAACGCAAGCGGAAAGTTCGAAGTTATTGTCAACTCCGAAATGAGCACCAACCGGGATCATAATTTGATCGACGCTTGGACCAGGCGAGCTGTAAGTGAAGTGAACTGAGCCTTCCACTGTATTCTTGGCAGCCACTTCTGAGGTATCCGCGTAAAACAATCCGGCACGGCCTTCCAAGTTGGTTCCGGAAATGTATTCTTTTTTGGCTTTCCGTACAGTTTTCGTTTCTACTTTAACGGCTTTTTTTTTCTTCTTTGCAGCAGCGTTCGCGGTTCCGGCCCCGAGACTCAAGACCAAAGCGAGGGCTAAACCTCCAACCATCAACCGGGTGAAAAGCTTCATGTAAATCCTCCAGGGTTTTTTTTACTGCTCTTTCACGGACAGTTATTTGCCGTGACGCTTTTACTAAAGCGCGCGCATTTTATCATATAATTCCATCGCGTGTGTAAGTGAAGTTTCGGAAACTGGCTCCCCTGCCAGCATTTTGGCCAATTCTTCCAGGCGGTTATTCCCTGTTAAACGGTTGACGGAAATGGCTGTTTTGCCCTTTAAAAATGTTTTTTCGACCTGAAAGTGGTAGTCGCCCACCGCGGCTATAGGGGCAAGATGGGAAATGCATAATAGTTGTTTGTTTTTCGCGAGACCCGAAAGCAGTTCTGCGACGGTGGAAGCCGTCCTGGCTCCCACGCCCGTATCAATCTCGTCGAATATCAAGGTGGCCACTTCGTCGCTTTCTGACAGCACGGCTTTTAAGGCCAACATGACCCGGGAGGCTTCCCCGCCCGAGGCCACTTTGGCTAGCGGTTTTTCGGGTTCCCCGGGGTTGGCGGTAAAGGTGAATTCCACCTTGTCCCAACCTGTTGGCGACAAGGCCAATCTTCGGTTGTTTTCTAATACGGGACTTCCTTGATCTTCCTGGGGTGTTAAGTCCACGCCCAACTTAGCGTGGGGCAACCCCAGTTCCCTCAAGGTATCCTGGACCTGCTTGGCCAGTTCATGTCCCGCTTGTTGGCGTTTTTCGCTTAACTCTAAAGCCGATTGTCGGTACTGTTCCGCCGATTTTTCGATTTGGAGCCCCAAGGATTTCAAGAGATCTTCCCGGCCAAGAATTTTTTGCAGTTCTTCCTTGATCTTTTTCAGGTAATTTTTGATTTCAACCAACGAATCCCCGTATTTTTTCTTCAAGTGATTCAAACCGTCGATTCGGTCCGAGAGGTCCTGGTACTCCTTGTCGCTGAAAGAATAGCCTTCCAGTTTCCGGGCGATGTCAAAGGAAAGCTGGTTCAAGTTTTCCTGCAGGTTTTTGACGCTAAACACCATGTTTTCCAGACTGGGGTCCAAGCGGGCGCTGTCTTGTAGGCGCGCGACCACGGTGCCGAACATGCCCGTCACACCGCCGTTCCCTTCCTCATCCAAGAGGCGTTGGGCCTCGGTCACCTGGGTGGTGATTTTTTCCGCGTGACGCATCAACTGGAATTGATTCAGTAGTTCTTCCTCATTCAGGTTCTCCAAGCTGGCGGCTTGAAGTTCCTGCGCCTGGAACTGAAGCAAGTCGGTCCGGCGGGCTATTTCCCTGGCATCACCCCCCAGGTTCGATTGTTCCGCCAACAGCTTCGAAAGGGTTTGGTAGGCCTGGGCGGTTTTTTCCAAGAGCGGCGCCGTTCGGCCGAAGGAATCGATAAGTTGCCGGTGCTTGCCCACTTTGAAAATGGCCTGATGTTCGTGCTGGCCGTGGATATCCACGAGAAATTCACCCAATTCATCTACCATGGCGGTTGTGGCCATGGCCCCGTTGATGAAACTCCGGGTTTTTCCGGCGGAAAGGGTATATTCCCTCTTCATCAGGATTTCATGGCCTTTAGCCTCGATCCCCCATTCCATTAGCTTTGAATGGGCGGGGCTTTTTCCGGATACCTGGAATAGGGCTTCCACAGTCGCCTTTTCCTGGCCTGCCCGGAGCATGTCGTTGGAAATGCGGTCGCCTAAAAGGAAATACAAGGCGTCCACGATAATGGATTTCCCCGCGCCGGTCTCGCCGGTCATCACGTTGAATCCCGGCCCGAATTCCAGGGTGATGGAATCCACAATGGCGAAATTTTTAATGGAAAGCTGGCTCAGCATGGGAACAATTTAATCCTGGGAAAGTGGATAAGCAACGATGAACCTGAATCAAATGACGGGATTTGCCGCCCGCGATGTTTCCTGTTTGTTGGAATGATTAAACAGTCACAGCTTTCTTGGCCTTGCGGGCGAGGGCGGAAGGGGCTGGACCGGCCGGTAGTTCATCTCCCGATAGAATCCGGCCCGCTTTCAATTTCGCGGCTTCCATTTTGGGGTAGCGGATTTGGGTGTAACCCCTGACTTCCTCGGGAACTGAAAGGGCCCGAACCCAGCGGCTATACTCCTCGCTGTTTTTAAACTCGAACCTATCCACTAATTCGCAATACCATTGCCTGAAGGCTTTTTCATGTTTGTGCCAGGCGGGCAGGAGGCGCCTCAGGAATTTCATGCGTTTCATGATCCTGAGCATCCAATCTTTGGTATCGATATCGAACTCAATGGCGGTGCCCAGGATGTCGAAATGGGGCCGGTTGAAATGCTTGTACTGGATCCGGTCCCCGCCCGCCAAGTCCACCTTGTAGCGCCTGGCGTCCTTCTCGTATTTTTCAGGGCTGGTCAGCAGGTGCGCCACATAAACCTCATCCTTGATTTCCATCGTCTTGTGAAGGTACTTGACGACGGCTTGTGTCGCGGCGAATCCCTCGGCCTTGGAGTCTTTTTTTAAGACGTTTAAAACCCGGTTCAGGTAGGTTTCGGCGTAAGAGGCGTTCTCGAACTGAAAAAGATCGTATAGGCGGATGGCGAACTGGACTTTTGTTTCCTCGTCCCCATCCCAAGCGTTTAGGAATATTTCACATTGTTCCTTGTAAGCCTTCGCTCGGCCCCCTTTCAGGTACACGGCTTTTTTCTCGATTGTTTCCCGCAAACCCAGCCGGACTTCGGCGTTATAACGTTCCGGATGGACCACTACGTCCCTGCCGAGGTGGAAGGCGCGGATATTGTAGTCGGCGGCTCGGGGCGCGAAGCTTTCCTTAATGGCGTCGGTCATTTCCTTCAAATTCAAGGGCAGGTGTCCTTTCTGGAAGGCCACCCCCAGGAGGATGATATTCACGAATACCTTATTGCCGAGGTAATGCTCGGCGATGTCGCTGAGGTCGGCTCCAAAATAATCCAGCGTGTATTTTTGGAAAATCTTTGAAAGGACGGCCGGGGAAAAATCTTCCTTTCCCATCAGGCTCAGGATGGTATGGGTCTTGTGTGTGTTCACCACCGAATGGGTTCTTTCGGGGGAGCCCACCCGGAAGGTAAAACGCGGATCCAATCCCCGCGCCGCCTCCAGGATGTCCATGCCTAAAAGCAGATCGGCCTTGCCGTAAGGGAGAAGCGGTGACACCACTTTCTTTCGGGTTGAGAAGGTAATCTGGGAATAGACCCCTCCATTGCGTATGGCCAACCCTTTTTTATCGCAGAAAGTCACATGGTAGCCGTGCTTCAAGGCCGCCCGCACGAGTACTCCCGTGGAGCTGCCGATCCCCATTCCCCCGACGCCAGCTAGGTAACCGCGCCAATCTTCTTTAACCACGAGGGGTTTCGGCTCAGGAATTTGGGCCGGATCAGGCAGGATCGCGGAGGAGCTTTTGTGGTTGCGCAGAATAGTCAATTCCTCAAAGGAGGGGCAAACCTTGACCCTCGTGCAGGCCATGTCCGAGACGCAATAGGACAGGTCCGTGGACATTTTGGGGCCGTATAGTGATTCCTCAATGGCCAGGCCCGGGCACCCGGTGGAATTGGTGCATTCCAGGCAGTATTCACAGGTGTGGTCGTTGATATTGATCCGGGTTTGCCTCGGGTGGTAGCCCAGCTTCGCGCTTTCCTTGCTCATGGTATGGCGGAACCGTCGGTGGAAGGTGATGCCGCATTCCTTGTCGGCGATGATGAATTTGGGACCCGGCTTCAGGATCAATTCTTCCAGCAGTTCCCTGTAATCATGGCGGTTCTCAGGATTAACGCGTGCGACGCTTACGTCCTTTCCCCTCGTCAGGCCCAGCAGGGCTTTTTGGATATCTTGGGCGAAGGTGGGGTTTCCCATCAGGTCCGAGTCCATCCCAGGGTGGGGCTGGTGCCCCGTCATGGCGGTGGTCTTGTTGTCCAGGATGACGAAAAGGACATCCTGGTTATTCTTGATGGAGTCGGAAACAGACGACAACCCTGAGTGGAAGAATGTGGAATCGCCGATGAAGCAGACCGACTTATTGGTGGAGAAGGGAGAAAGGCCGGCTCCCGTTCCTCCCCCGAGGCCCATCCCGATGTAATTGTGCATCAGGGCCCCGTAGGGCGGCATGAACAGAAGAACGTAACAGCCAGCGTCGCCATGGAAAAGAATGTCGATGGGTTCCAATTTGTGCGTTTTTTTCATGTACTCGGGGTCTTTGAAATCCCTCACCAGGTCCAGGAAGGTAGAAGCTGAATCTCGGTGCGGGCATCCCGGGCAGAAGGACGGGGTGCGGACCGGAACGGTCATCTCGAAAGTTTCCAAACTTTTCATGAACTCTATTTCTTTTTTGACTTTTGGGGAAGAAACCTTGTACTTGGCCAGGAGCGGGGCCAGGGTTTGCATGACGACCCCTGGTTGTAATCCCTTGTCCTCTGGGAAACCTTCCAAACCCTCCGGGAATGTCTTGCCCCAGACGTTTGGCATTTTTTTGATTTTTCCGGCCTGCCATAAATTCTGGACGATGTTTTGGACCTGGCTCTCGATGAATTTACGTTTCTCCTCGACCACCACCAGGGTGCCGCAGGTGTTCAGGAATTCCTGGACGGCTTCAGGGTCCACGGGGTAAGTGAGGCCCAGTTTGAGGATCGGGAACTTGCCGCTCATCCCGAACTCGGCGAAAGCCTGCTCCAGGTAAGTGTAGGAAGCCCCGGCTGATACAAAACCGAGTCCGCCTTTTTCCTTTCCGGGAATGATCCGGTTGATTTCTTTCTTGCGGGCCGATTTGAGCAGTTGGGGAAATTTAATTTCCAGGGCTTCTTTTTCCAGTCGAACCGTGTGGGGGGGCAGCGTGATGGAGTGGGTTAAGTCGAAAGTCGAGCTGTCCAGCGTGGCCTTATTTATGGTGCTGAAACCGGAGGGGGGCTGGTTGGGATGGACTTCCACGCTCCCCCCGCCTTCGGCGAGGTAGGTGATGAGAAGGTACGAGATGAAAAGGTCGGCTTCCTCAGAAAGCTCGAAAGCGACTTTGATCCAATCCTTGATCTCCTGGAAGGTGGCTGGTTCCAGCACGGGAATAAAGAGATGGTCGGAAAGGCGCCGGGAATCCACTGGGACCTGGGTGGTGTCGCTCCAGGGGTCGTCCCCGACGACGATGACCCCGGCCCCCTTGTGGCCTGTTTTCGTGAGGGTTCCCGAGACCAAAGCGTCGGCCGCCACGTGGAAACCCACGGATTTCATCACTGTAATGGCCCGTAAACCCGCCATTTGGGCGCCGGTGAGCCTGGCGGCGCTTAAAGCCTCGTTATTGGCGATTTGGGCCAATATTCCGTGTTCTTTCAGGTAGGGAGAAACGTCGGCCGCGGCCTCAAAGACGTCTGCCACCGGCGATCCCGGATATCCGGTCAAAAGGTTCATGCCGGCTTCCATGCCGCCCTTTACGATCAGTTCGTTTCCCGTGTAGGTTTCAATTCCCTTTTCTTTTAAAAACCGTGGGTCCATTGTTCAATGACCTTATCTTAGTGAATGTGTGAAAAGCTGTTGGGAAGCTTGACCTGGATGGGGTTCCCTTGCCCCCGGAGACTTCCGAAAACAGGACATTTTCGGTGCTTGCCGCGCATACAGCCTCGGGTTAATGGGTCTTGAAATCAATACCCTCAGGGAATTTTCTTTCGATTGTTAAAGGGTCTTTGCGCGATTAGCGTCCCGCTGGGGATAGGGGCGGACGGATTTGAATCCTGCCTCCAGCACCTGGAAATTGGCCGGCGCCAAGTGGCTCTTGCGGGCGCCCAGCGCCTCTGGCAGGGCCATGGCCACCGAGGATAGCTTGACCACGGGCTTGACCGCCAGAACCGCTCCCAGGCCCACCATGTTTGCCGCTTGGGACAGTTTGGCATCGGAAGCTAGGCGTGAGGCTTCCACTCCGTAAGCCTTGAAAGCCCCCTCGGGCGGATCGGAAACCATTGTGGAGTTATAAACCAAAACTGCGTCCGGCCGCAGGGATGTAGCGTAGGTATGGGCCGCTCGTTGGTCCATGGCGAAAAGCAACGTAGGTTGGTCCGTCAGCGGGCAATCCACGGGTTGATCCGAAACCGTAACCGCGCAGAAGGAGGTCCCGCCCCGGCGCTCGGCGCCGTAGGAGGGGATCCATGACACGTGCAGGCCATCCTTCATGGCCGAATGAGCCAGCACAAGCCCCATCAGCAGGATGCCCTGCCCACCCGAACCCCGGAAATGGAATTCTTCCCGCATAAACCAACCCTCCAACTTCAATGCGTCATCCGCGAATTTAAGATTTATCTCTCACCACTCCCAGCGGGAACGTTTTCACCATCTGCTCGCCCACCCATTTCATGGCGTCCGCGGTTGTCATGCCCCAGTTGGATGGGCAGGATGACAGTAGTTCAACCAGGGTGAAGCCCTTGCCTTGAATTTGGAGTTGGAACGCCTTTTTCAAGGAGGCCTTGGCTTTTCGAACGTGCGCCGGGTCGTGAAGTGACTGGCGGTCCAGGTACACGGGAAGATCCAAGGCGTTCAAGAGTTCCGGTATCCGGAACGGATGCCCGTCCACTGCCGAGCGCCCCATGGGCGTAGTTGTGGTCTTCATGCCCAGGGGCGTGGTAGGAGCCATTTGTCCGCCTGTCATACCGTAATTGGCGTTGTTGATGAAGACCACCGTGATGTTTTCACCCCGGTTGGCGGTATGCACAATTTCACCCATGCCGATGGAGGCTAGGTCCCCGTCCCCCTGGTAGCTGAACACTACCCGGTCAGGCAGGACCCGCTTGATTCCGGCCGCCACGCAAGGGGTGCGGCCATGGGGCGCCTCTGTCACGTCGAAATTCCAGTAATCGTAGGCGAAAACCGCGCAGCCGACCGGCGCGACACCCACGGTTTTCTCCCGAACATCCAGTTCATCCAAAACCTCAGCCACCAGCCGGTGAGCCAATCCGTGGCCGCAACCTGCGCAATAGGAATAGGGATTTTCCTTGAGGGATTCCGGGTGAGGATTGGCCAGTTTCATGGTTTGACCTTCATGCCGGGGTTGCGTTCCATAACCGCCAGGATTTCGCCCGGGGTGGGCAAGGCCCCGCCAGGCCTTCCGAAAAATTCCACTGGTACCGCTCCTTCCACCGCTAGACGCACGTCTTCCACCATCTGGCCCAGGCTCATTTCAACCACCAGTACCCGGCCCGCGCGTTTCGCGGCCTTACGGACGGCCCCGGTCGGGAAAGGCCAAAGGGTCTGGGGCCGCAGCAAGTCAACCTTCATACCCTTACCCCGCGCCTCCCGTACCGCGGCTTTCGCGGACCGGGAGGAGGAACCATAGGCCACAACCAGCAATTGGGCCTTCTCCTGCTGGTCCAACTCCCAACGCGCTTCCTTTTCCATGGAGCGGTATTTTTCCGCCAGGTGGTAGTTGTGTTTCTCAAGTTCCCCTTCCACCATGAGAAGCGAACGGATGAGGCGGGGCTTGCGCCCCTTTGCGCCGTCCAATATCCAGGAACGTTTGGGGAGGACCTGCTGGGTTTCTTGGGCAAGGTTCACCGGTTCCATGAGCTGGCCCAGCAGACCGTCTGCCAGCAGGACGACGGGATTCCGGTACTTGTCGGAGAGCTCGAAAGCCAATTGGGTGAAGGCGTAGGCTTCTTCCACAGTGGCTGGGGCCAGGACCAGGTTCCGGTAATCGCCGTGGCCTCCTCCCTTCACCGCTTGGAAGTAATCGGCCTGGGAAGGCTGGATGTTGCCAAGCCCGGGACCGCCCCTCATGATGTTCACCAGAACGCAGGGAATCTCGCAGGCAGCCAGGTAGGAAACCGCCTCCTGCATCAGGCTGAACCCAGGGGAGGACGTGGAGGTCATGGCGCGGGCTCCCGCCACTGAGGCGCCGAAGCACAAATTGATCGAGGCGAGCTCGCTTTCGGCCTGGATAAAAGTTCCGCCAGCCTCGGGCATCCGGCGGGCCATGGAAGTCGTGATCTCGTTCTGGGGGGTGATGGGATAACCGGCGTAAAAACGGCAGCCTGCCGCGATGGCCGCCTCGGTGATCACCTCGTTGCCTTTGCACAAAGTGAGGGTCACTTGCGGGCCTCGACAGCGGCGGGTTCGTCCATAATCCAGACCTGGATGGCCATGTCGGGGCACATCAAGGCGCAGTTGCCGCACGCGGTGCATTCCGAGGAATCATTGAACCGCATGGGAACGAAGCCGAGGGCGTTCAAGCTTTCCGACGCTTCAAGGCAATCCTTGGGGCAGTATAAAACACAGAGGCCGCAAGCCTTGCAGCGGTTTGCGTCAACCTTCACGCGCCCCTTGCGCTTGGCCATGATCCCTCCAAAAAAATGAGAAAGTATAAGTATGCCGAAACCACGCCAGAGTCAATATGACCTAGGTTTGGTTATAAACACTAGAAACAACGGTCTTTTCGATAAAGCAAAACTTGTTTAAAAACAGGAGATTTCCTTGTTATCCAATCAACTATATCCGGAATTCCAGTTTCGTTAAATCATCTGCAGGGGATCGATGGCCTTCCCGTTCTTGCGGATCTCAAAATGCAGGTGCGGGCCTGTCACCCGCCCCGTAGCGCCAACTTTTCCAATGATTTCTCCCCTGCGGACATGATGGCCGCCCTTGACCAGGATTTTTGAAAGATGGCCATACATGGTGATATAGCCGTTGGGATGCTTGATCTTGATGAGGTTCCCGTAACCGCCCGCCACACCGGCGAAGATGACGGTTCCGGTACCGGCCGCGTAAACAGACTCGCCATAATGGGCCTTGAAATCGACGCCCTTGTGGATTTTTCGTTCCCCAGTAATAGGGTCTTTCCTCCAGCCGAAACCGGACGTCCAGCCCTTGCCCCAGCTCGCGAAAGGTATGCCGAAGATGCCCCTCTTGCTGAAATAATTGCGCCATTCCTCGGTCATGCGGATAGGTTTCACATTGGGAATGTAAAGCACGTCCCCTGCGCGCAAGCCATGCCACCAGGTCAGGTGATTTTCTGAAGCCAGTAATTTCTCGTTGCATTTGTAAAGCGCGCTGATGGACTTGATGGTCTCGTCCTTCTCAACGCTGTGCAAAACACCGCGCTGGGAGAGGATATTAACCGGGTGACCCATGGCGGCCCGGAACGGCAGGTCGGGATTGGCGCCGATCAAGGTGTAAATATCGATGTCATTGTCGCTGGCGATGGACCAGTAATTCTCCCCAAGCTCCACCGCGTGGACGGAGACCGTGACGCTGGTGGAACGAAGGCGGTTGAGAAGGATGGCGCCGAGGTCGCCGATTTTCAGGGGGACGGCTGGCGGCTGGAGTGTTTCCCTTTCAGGCTGGGCCCCGGTGGTGGCTTCCCCAACTTCGGGTGTGACGAAGATCCGCTCGCTCAAGTTTTTCTTGGTTTGGATCTGGGGGGAACTGGAGGCACTGTAAATCACGGCCAGGGCTAATATGAGAATGCCATCTGCTATGAGAAACAAACGGATCCGGGGTGTCCAAAAGGGCATGTTAAGAAACGGCCCCAAGGATGTACTTGGACTTGTTCGTCATCATCTGGCGCACCGCTTTCGCGACCTTGGAGGGTTCCAAATCGCAGTTTTCCCTCTGTTGTTGGGGCTTGGCTTGCTCGATGAACTTGTCGGGAATGCCGAGCCGGAGCACGGCGCAGTCGGTCATTCCATTATTTTGGAGGCATTCCAGGACCGCGCTTCCAAAGCCCCCGGCCAGGACATTTTCCTCAAGGGTGAGAATGATTTTGGTTTTGGAGGCGATGGAGATAATCATTTTCTCGTCCAAGGGTTTCACGAACCTCATGTTGGCCACGGTCCCTTCCGAACCCTCTTTTTTCAACAAGGCCGCCGCCTTCTTGGCGACGCCCACCATATTGCCGATGGCAAGGATCGCGAATTGGCTTCCCTCCGTGAGGATCGTTCCCTTCCCGATTTCGATTTTTTGGAATCCGGGCATTATGGGAATCCCCTCCCCGGCGCCCCTGGGATAGCGCAGTGCGATCGGGCCGTCATGTTTAATTGCTGTAAAAAGCATGTTCCTCAACTCGTTCTCATCCGATGGCGCCATGACCACCAGGTTGGGCACACAGCGGAGATAGGACAAATCATAGACGCCTTGGTGGGTTTCCCCGTCGTCCCCCACTAAACCTCCGCGGTCCAAGGCGAAAACCACCGGAAGTTTCTGGAGGCAGACGTCGTGGATGATCTGGTCATAGGCCCTTTGGAGGAAGGTGGAATAAATGGCCACCACGGGCTTGAGGCCCTCGCAGGCCATTCCGGCGGCCATGCAAACCGCGTGGCTTTCAGCGATTCCCACGTCCATGAAGCGTGTCGGGTTCAATTCTCCGAATTTCTTGAGTCCAGTGCCGTCGGGCATGGCGGCCGTGATGCCGACCAGTTTTGGGTGGTCCTTGGCCAGCTCGATCATGGCATCCCCGAAAACCTTGGTGTAGGTCGGCGCCGCGCCGGGAACGGTCGGGACGGTCATGGTTCCCGTTTCCTTGTCGAACACCGTGACTCCATGGTACTTCTCGGGATTTTCCTCGGCTGGGGCGTAGCCCTTCCCCTTCTGGGTGACGAGGTGGAGCATAACCGGCCCCTTCAACTGCTTCACGCGCTTGAAAATTTCAACCAGCATCAGCACGTTGTGACCGTCGATGGGCCCGTAATAGCGCAGGCCCAACTCCTCGAAAAGGGTCCCGGGGGTCATGAAACCCTTCAAGGCCTCCTCGGCGTGATGGGCCATCTGCAGAACCTGGGGTCCCACCTTGGGAATCCGGTCCAAAAGGTGTTCCAGCCGGGTCTTGGCCTCATTGAAGGATTTGCCGATCAGGATTTTGTTCAAATAGGCCGACATGGCTCCCACGTTCGGGGAGATGGACATCTCGTTGTCGTTCAAAACCACCGCCATGTTCAGTTCGGGGTGGTCCGCGATGTTGTTGAGCGCCTCCATGGAAAGGCCATTGGAGATGCCGGCGTCGCCTACTACCGCCACAACGTGGAAGTTTTGTTTCTGGATCGTGCGGGCTAACGCCATGCCGAAAGCCGCCGACAAGGCGGTGCCCGCATGGCCGACGGTAAAGGTATCGTATTCGCTCTCGGAGCGTTTGGGGAATCCGCCCAGGCCGTTGGCCTGCCTCAGGGTGGCGAAGCGTTCCCTGCGGCCCGTCAGGGCCTTATGCCCGTAGGCTTGGTGGCCCACGTCCCAAACGATCCGGTCTTGGGGCGTGTCATAAACGTAGTGCAAGGCGAGGGTCAATTCGACCGCCCCTAAGGAGGCGCCCAGGTGTCCCCCGGTCTTGGAAACGGAAGTGATGAGGAAATCCCGCAATTCCGCCGCGACCTTCGGAAGAACCTCCGGAGGCAGAGCCCTTAAATGGGCCGGGCTTTCGATTTTGTCCAGGTACTCGTACATGTTTCTCCCAGTACTAAAAATCCTTAAAGATTAAAACGCTGTTTTACAAGTTTGTCATTCCCCAAAAAACTCAAAAATTAACTTTTACCGAGATAGGAATGAAATAGGGCTTTTTTAACCTTATTTCGCTCAATCACACATGTCTGGAAAAATCTCTAGCCACAGATGCATGGGATTCATGGGATTCAACATGTCTAGATCGTGACAAAGGCTTTGCCTTTGCGCCCGATGGGCGTTATGGCCCTGCCAGCGGACCGTGGAAAAATAAATTTTTCCATCGGCCGACGGCTGAGCCATAGAACACGATCGTTAAACTTTTTATACAAAATCCATTTTCTTGGCCATCCCCCTGCATCCCCTGAATCCGTGGCGAAGGACTTGTTTTTGTTTAAAGTCGTTTAGAATTCAAAATTCCTGATTTCATTTATCTTTGTTTCTTGGATTTTGTTTATCTTGGACGCCTATGGCGCTCAATAAAAGACGATCGCAAATAATAATCCCATTAAGGCCCCAATAATAACCTCGAAAGGGGTGTGGCCCAAGAATTCCTTCAACCGCATGTGCGGGAAGGGTTTGGAGTTGTTCATGTCATCCATGATTTCGTTCAGGATCTTGGCCTGCTGGCCCGCCGCCCTGCGCACCCCCGCCGCGTCCGCCATGATGACGAAAGAGATGCCCATCGCCAAGAGGAAAACCGGCGAGTTCCAGCCGCATTGCAAACCGATGGTCGTGGCCAGGCAGGCCACCAACGCGGAATGGGAACTGGGCATTCCGCCAGAGCCCACGAAAAGC
This sequence comes from candidate division FCPU426 bacterium, assembly GCA_963796105.1. Classification (GTDB taxonomy): domain Bacteria; phylum Oederibacteriota; class Muellerivitia; order Muellerivitales; family Muellerivitaceae; genus CAWCKJ01. The sequence continues at coordinate 331,474 of CAWCKJ010000003.1, read as the reverse complement.
TTAAAGTTAATCCTGTGATGGCGGTAAAAATAAAATAAAACTTTGCAGCTTTGGGCCACGAACCACGCCAGGGCGGGAATCCAGAAAATCTTGGCCGTGAGGATTTGCGTCACCGGGTTCATGTTTACATTGTCCTTTCGGCCATGTATAGGGCCAGCGACGTTAGGGGTTCCGCCTTGGTCCCGAATACCCGGAGGCCTTCCACAGCCCGCTTCGTCAACCTCAAGACTTCTTTTTTAGATTTCTCGATACCCATCACAGCGGGATAGGTCATTTTTCCACGTTCGCGGTCGCTTCCCGCTTTCTTGCCCATTTGGCCGCTGTTTCCAGTTTCGTTCAAGATATCATCCACGATTTGGAAAGCCAGTCCTGCGCATCGGCCGTAAACGTTTAGGGCTTGGAATTTCCGGGTGGAAGCGCCAATCAGGATGGCAGGAAGGTTGACGCTGGCCGAAAGAAGGGCGCCGGTTTTCCGGCTGTGAATAGAAAGGACCTTGGTGAGATTTGGTTTTTTTCTTTCGGACAGGACATCATCCACCTGGCCACCCACCATCCCTGGATAGCCAGCGGCTTTGGCAAGTTCAGCCGTAACCTGGGGCAAATTTTTCCTCCGGAGAGGCGAATAAGCGTTTGGATTTGACGCCCATCCAAAGGCCAGGGTGAGGAGCCCGTCCCCCGCCAAAATGGCCATGGCTTCCCCGAAGACCTTGTGGTTGGTTTTACGGCCCCTGCGGTAATCATCGTCATCCAACGCCGGGAGGTCGTCATGGATGAGGCTGTAGGTGTGGATGAGTTCCAGGGCGCAGCCGATCCGTAAGGCTTCATTTTGTGGAAGGCCCAGGGCCTCGGCGCTGGCAAGGCACAGGATGGGACGAAGTCTTTTTCCCCCGGCGAAAACACTGTATTTCATGCTTTGCCAAAGGGTAGGAGGGCAATTGCCGGAATTTTGGAAAACTTTTTTCAGGCCAGCGTCAACGACATCCCGTTTTTTCCCAAGATAGGCTTGGATTGAAAAGGGCATGGGTCTCAGGCCTTGGACCCGCGGCTAGATCCGCCTTCGCCTGTTTTGGCTTGGGTGGTTTTCAGGAGGTTTTTTACTTTTTTCTCAATCTCGTTCAAACGCTGGTTGCATTCCTTGGTGAGTTTCATGCCGTCCTCGAACAGCTTCAAGGAATCCTCCAATTTGAGGTCCCCCGACTCCATTTTCGAGACGATGTTTTCCAATTTCGAGAGTGAATCCTCAAACGACGATGGTGCTGGCATGAATACCTCTTTCGATCAATTTCCGACGCATTTTAACTGATTTTTCTGGATTCGTGTGAATTCGGTTCAATTAAGTCCAAATTAAAACCCTTGTGCTAAGTTAACATTGATTCGCACCGCCAAGTCCAGGAATTTAATGAAATCTGTGCTCTGTGTCTCCCGGTTCAGTTGGGTTTATTTTTTAGGAAAAATTAGCTTTTTACTGTGTCTCTGAGTCCCTGTGGTGAAAACTGTATTTATGATTTACCCAAATTTAATATAACCCTCAATCCTTTTCCAAATAATTTGCCCTAATCCCCTCCCCCGAATACAATGTTTTCGCTCAAGGCCCAGGCCTCAAGCATCAAACGAACCTCGGCTCTTGAAGTTTAGAATTATGTACCTATAAGGAGGCTTTGGATGAAGCGCTTTATGATGATGTTGCTAAGTGTTCTATTTGTTGGAAGTTATGGGTTAGTAATGGCCCAGACTAACGCTGCCGCGCCGGCCGCCGCTACGACACCGGCCGCTGTCGCGCCTGTCGCGAATACAGCCGCTCCAGCGGGGCCTCCCCCAATTGAAGAGGGATTAAAACCGCCAGTCATACCAGCGACTAATCCTGCTGCCGCTGCGCCTGCAGCAGCCGCTCAACCTGCCGCAGCCGCCCAGCCTGCCGCCGCACCAGCCGCTGCTGCTCCAGCCGCTGCTGCTCCAGCCGCCGTGGCTCCTGCCGTTGCCGTCGCGACACCAGCCCCGGTAAAGCACAAGGCTGTTAAGAGGGCAAAAAAGGCTAAGAAAGCCGCACCAGAAGCCACAGGGCCGGCCGTAATCAAGAAAGTGGATGCCCCCATTGCCATTGACTCGGGGATGACGCCCTTTGCCGCTGTTCCTTCAATCAAAATTTCACCGGCCAACAAGGACCATATCTGCATCGGCAGAGTCACTGGCGCCGCCGACCTTTCGGCTGATTTAAGGCTCGCCACGGACCTGAAAAATATCTATATCGCCTGTGAAGTGACCCAGGGCCGCGGCCCGGTCAACAAGCAGAATTTCGACAATTGCTGGAACGCGGACTGCCTGGAACTCTACTTCTGCGCGAAATCGACCATGCTTAAGACCAGCCGCATGAAGAAGTCGGATTACGACTTCCAGTTTGTCCTGGCCCCCTCAAGCGACTCAGGCAAACCGGTTATCCGGGTTTTCCCAATCGGTTCCGTGTTGAAAGGCGGGAAAATCGAGGCCACCCCGACCGCCAAGGGATATATCATGACCGGTATCATCCCCTTAGCCAACCTGCCGGAAAACGACTGGGCCGCCGGGAAATCCATTAATTTTGACGCGGGCTTGGCCAAGGCCAGCGAGGCGGGCTCGAGGGAAAAGAAGTATCTTCTGGAACGCCACCGTTGACGCCTGGGACAATCCTGCTATGTGGGGTGTTGCTGACATCAAGTAGTATCAATTTTAAAAATTCTCAATCCCCCATGCTTCGTAAGAGGCATGGGGGATTTTTTTTGTAATGATGGATTTAGGTTTCCCCGGAAAGACTATTCCGAAACGGAACTATCAACGAGGACGTTGGGCAAATGTTGATCGAAATTCCCGCTTTTCAAGGGAACGGAGCATTTTCCAATTGTTTTCTAAATGAAGCTTTCCACGAAGAGCTCGCAGTTTCATGAGTTTTAGATGCTGGACCCAATCCGTCAAAGCGCGATTGACCGCTTCGGCGCGGGTCTTGGATTTTGTATATTTCATCAGATTTTCCATCACACCTTTTTCGATATTAATAGTTGCGCGCATTCACAACTCCCATCATCAAATTTAATTGCTTCCGTGAACTGAGCGAACATGCCGAACATAGCTTTCAACATTCAATTTGGTATGGTCGGCAATTCTATCCATATCCGCGTCGGCGTGAACTAGGGTCAGATTGTGTTTGAGCGATTTATAGGCAATCAATGCATCAATAGTTTTTAATTTATGACCCTTTTGACGATGTGCCCTCGTCCACTCGGCAGCCTCTGCCCATTCCTGGGGCAATAAGGGGAAAGGGTGAAGCGCCGATAAATGGGCCGCTAATAAGGCCGAATGAGTTTGGTTTTTTTCAGAGGAAACAAGTTCGAAGAATATCGGCGAGGTAATAGCCGCAAGGTTGTTTTTCACTAACTTTTCAACCCTTTCACGTATAGCCTCCACAGGTCGTGGACCTAATGCGAAAATCCACGCTGAACTGTCAATCAGGAAAAGTTGGTTCAATTTCTGGACTCTTTGAGTTGCTTGATCGTTAGATCGAGGCGAAACTTATCGAAATCCTTCACGAAACTTTTTCTTTGAATGTCCGCCAATAAGTTGCGTAATCCAGTTTCCAGGACTTCCCTTTGAGAGACAATTCCTGTTTTTTGTTTTGCCCGTTTTAAAAGATCTTCGTCGATATGGGTTGTGATTTTCATTTCGTCCTCCATAAGTATGGCATTGCTTGCCATACTTATATCAAACTTGGAGACCTGGAGCAAGCTGGTCATGCGGGGCATCGCAACCATCATGTGAGATTACTATTAAAGGACTCAATTTCCATAGTATTTCCAATAATGTTCCCTCCATCTGAGTAGGTGTGCCCCACCGTCAAGCGGTCGTTGGCGTCATATGCCCCATTGAAGTTTTGGCTGGATATGACGGTCATGGCCGCCGCAAGGCTTCCGTTCAGATTCAAGCGGTTTCCCACGCTGTCATAGGCGTAGTTCACCTGTCCTGTCGGGTCGGGGATGTTGAGGGAAGTGATGTTTTCACCGGTAAGTCTCATGAGGTTGTCGTAGGTCCAGTTGATCTTGCGGCTGGTGGCTTCCACCACGTTGGTCCTCACCCCAGCCCCGTTCAGGGTATATCCATATGAGTTTATGGTCACAGGCGAGTTTGGCCCCGTCACCGTTAGGCTGGTGAGGCGGTTGCGTTTGTCGTATCCCCAGGTGTGGGTCACCCCGTTGGTGTAGCCCATGGATTGAAGGTTGTTGGAGTTGTCGTATCCGTAGGCTGTTGTGCCAAGATGATTATCGTTGGTTCTGATCAACTTGTTGGCCCTGTCGTAGTCGTAAGTAACAGATGGTCCATTTGAATCGTTCGACATCTGGATGCTGTTCACGTTCCCCACTGAGTCGTAGCCATATGAAAGGGCGTAGAGGGTCGAGGAGGAAGCAGTATAGGCCGTCTTGGTGGAGAGACGGTCACAACGGGCGGATTCCAAGGGAATACCGCCCGAATTAGGAATTTTGAATGTTGAATTAGGAATTGAAGAATCGGCGAGAAAAGAAAAGGGCTGGGAGAAACCCCAGCCTTGAGTGTGTTTAGGCATATCTAGACACCTTCACATGGATGAAACGCAATTCCCTACTTGTTTATTGGAGCGTCTTGGCGTTGGCGTCGAGGGCCTGGTTAATTTGGCTCTCCTGGTCCGGAGTCATGGCCTTCTTCCCATTGGCTTTCATGAAGTCCAGTTGTTGCTTGCGAATGGATTTCACCTTGTCCCGCAAGACCTTGGCCTGGTCCTTCGTGATTTTGCCTGAGTGCTGGGCCTTGGCGATGTCCCGCATTTGCTCCATCATCTTTATATTAATATTCTTCAAAGCGGGGTTAGGCGTCACAACCCCCTTGGGTAACGCAACCCTAGTCGGCATTGGTGCCACCGCCTTGGTGCCAGGCGTCGGTGCGGTCGTTGCCGCCTGGGCCAGGCTTACCCCCATCGTGATAATCGCCGTCACAGCAACTAAAATAAAACGTTTCATAAACCGCCTCCTTTTTTAAAATATTTTCGAAATAAACTATTAGTCATCTAATAGGAATCGACTTCGAAAGGGCATTCAACTGCCCGTTCAATTGCACCACCTGGGCATCGGTCAAAGTCTTGGTGCCGTTCTGTTTTAGGAAGGTGATTTCCTGTTTTCGAATGGTTTCCACCTGGGCCTTGAGGGACTTGGCCTGGTCCTTGGTCAGCTTGCCTGCCCTCAAATCCCGTTGGATTTGGATGTTCTGCTGGCGTAAACGGATGACAACTTTTTCCATTGGAGAACGTTGAATATGAACGTTGACAGGTGTGGGTTGGGGCAAGGCAAAGATCATGCTTTGGTTCATGAATAAAGCACAGAAGAAAACGATGAATTTTATAAAACGCTTTTTCATTTTAAAACCAATCACTTATCTTTTCTGTAATATAAACTCTGAAATTGAAGCTTATTAAATTCGAGTGTTTGTTCTCGTGTGCTTTTAAATTCCCATTTATGGGTTTTATCGTTAGCTGTCAACTTGTATGAACCTACACAATAAACATCCCAATCATATTTACCGGTACGCCTTTTTTCCGCTTTCAACTTAATATCCATTCCTCTAAATGGCATATAAGTGCACTTCAATTCTTTGCCAGGGGTCCAAACGACATCACTAAGTAGCGGTGTGTCATAATCATCATTTGAACGAGATTGAATTAAATTTAAAGTTGTAAACTTTTGATCTTTTATATTTGAGAATGTTTCTTCAGTAAGCAACCACTTTCCGCTTTCTTTTTCAGACATTGAATAAATAATTAATGAAAAATGAATAAATTCGTCAGTGGGTTTACCATCGATAAACTCTTGAAGAAAAACATTGATTTTGTCTTGTGATACGGCAAATAAAGATGTTCCTGATGTTAAGAAAATCATAATCACTAAACTCAATTTCTTTAACCAGTTCATAAAATCTCTCCTTTTACCCATTCATTTATTTTGCGTTTTGTGCCCAAAGTGTTCTTAATAAAGTGGGAGTTTTAAAAGTACCCTCTACATTTGGCCAAGAAGAATAAATTTGGTTTTCCCATGTACTTGCGTTTTTTAAGCTCGCTTTATAAAGCGCTATAGGTATAAACCAAGAATCTGCTAATTGGGCGGGAGTTAGACTTTGTCCGTATAGTTTGTGTTTAATTTTCTTCGCGTCATTGACTTTTTCCTTAAGGATTTTTGCACCTTTTTCAATGTTATCGGCATCACTTAGCCCCTCATTTTCAGGTCCCCACAATTGCATTATTCCGTGCGCGTTCGGGCTGTTGTGCGTATTTCTGTCCCAATAACCTAGCGCACCATTTGCACTTTCTGACCAACCCAAAGAGCCTAAAACATTTACATTAATTCCCGTATCCACTGAAGCATTATTAAAATCTGTTATTAACACAATAATATTAGCTTCTTTGGCAGTACCAGCTTCAGAAACACTGGGAAACGTAGCCAAAATTCCGACAATTGCTGCTGACATTGCTAAACTACAAATATCAAATTCATGCCCATCCGGATCGGTTAAATTTACTGGATTGTTGGCCACAAATTCATACTTATGTAGGCTAATTGGGTCCTGGCTGTCACCCTCAAAGCTATCCATCCCCGTAAATCTCCCAATCGCCGGGTTCATATACCTTGCTCTCAGATAATAGTTCCCAGTCTCATGGTCCATCCTTTCCCCGTTATATAAATAATCGTTGTTGGTTGTTCCGTTGCTGTAGAGCAAATTTCCATACGCATCGAATTGGAACGAATCTGTCACATTGCCGTTGGCATCCGTCAGGTTCCTCACGCTGTTCTGGCCGTCCAAACAGTAGTAGCTGACAACAAACGAAGAACCATTCGAGGCTTCCTGCGATATCAGCATGTGGCCGAAGGTGAACCTCTTCACAACTTGGCCGTTCTGAATTTCAGCGAGGACTTGGCTGTAACCGGTTGGATTTACTGTATCTACCACGTAATCTGTCCTCACGCCGTTCAGAATCTTGGCAGTGCGATTCCCATCTCCGTCGTACTCGTACGACACAGTCGAGTTAGTAGGTAAGAGTGAGGAGTTAGGAATTGCTACAGAAACAAGGTGGTTTTCGGCGTCGTAGGTGTAACTGTTGTTACTTTGATCGGTCAGTGTGTTTCCGCCATCAGAGTAGGTGTACCCCGCCGTCAGCCTATCATTGGTGTCATATGCTCCATTGAAGTTTTGGCTGGATATGACGGTCGTTGCCGCCGCAAGATTGCCATTCAGGTTCAATCGGTTCCCCACGCTGTCGTAGGTATAAGTGACACCACCAGTGGGGTCAGGGATGTTGAGGGAAGTGATGTTTTCACCGGTAAGTCTCATCAGGTTGTCGTAGGTCCAGTTGATCTTGCGGCTGGTGGCTTCCACCACGTTGGTCCTCGCCCCAGCCCCGTTCAGGGTATATCCATATGAGTTTATGGTCACAGGCGAGTTTGGACCTGTCACCGTCAGGTTGGTGAGGCGGTTGCGGTTGTCATATCCCCAGGTGTGGGTCACCCCGTTGGTGTAGCCCATGGTTTGAAGGTTGTTGGAGTTGTCGTAGCTGTAGGCTGTTGTGCCAAGATGATTATCATTGGTTCTGATCAACTTGTTGGCCCTGACAAGTTGATCAGATGAAAAAGAAAAACCCCGTAAAAGCGTTGTGCCGCCTCTACGGGGTTCAGTTGGCCCTAAATTGTCATTCTGATCTTTACTAGCCTTTTTCCGCTTCCGCGTCGTAATCATAGGTACGTCCTAAATACTGCTTCATCTGGCCTATTTTCTAAATTGGGTTTTTACAGAGCCATAGCGTTCTCGTCGAGGGCCTGGTTGATTTGGCTCTCCTGGTCAGGAGTCATGGCCTTCTTCCCGTTGGCCTTCATGAAGTCCAGTTGTTGCTTACGGATGGACTTCACCTTGTCCCGCAAGCCCTTGGCCTGGTCTTTCGTAATTTTCCCTGAGTGCTGGGCCTTGGCGATATCCCGCATTTGCTCCATCATCTTTATATTTATGTTCTTCAAAGCGGGGTTAGGCGTCACGACCGCTTTGGGAGCAGAAACAGCCTTGGGTCCCGGCGTCGGCGCGGACGTTGTCGCCTGGGCCAGGCTTACCCCCATTGTGATTATCGCCGCCACAGCGACCAAAATTAAACGCTTCATAACTGCCTCCTTTTTTAAAATAAATTGATTGTTACCTAATAGGAATCGACTTCGAAAGGGCGTTCAACTGCCCGTTCAACTGCGCTACCTGGGCATCAGTCAGCGTCTTGGTGCCGTTCTGCTTCAAAAAAGTTATCTGTTGTTAGCGGATGGTCTCTACCTGAACCTTCAGGGTCTTAGCTTGGTCCTTGGTCAGCTTCCCCGCTCGTAAATCCCGCTGGATTTGGATATTCTGCTGACGGAGACGGATCACAACCCTGTCCATGGGTGTTCGCTTGATCTGGGTGTTGATGGGGTTGGGCTGGGCTGCACCAAAGACCACACCTTGGGCCATCATCAGGATCAAAACAAATACTAAACGTTTCATATTTTCCATTTTTTAATCATCCTCGAACCGTCCATTCATATATCTGAGTGTCAGTCCTGTTTGGTCAATGCGTTTTAATGCGTTTTTGTATTTTCTTTTAATCGGTTGTACTTCACCGCTAATTAAATCGTCCTGAAATACTTTACGGGTTTCAGTATCAAAATTGACAAAACCAAGATAGGGAATGCCTTCGTCGTCATTTAAACCTTCGACGTAATAATAAAAAATAGGGTAATTGAAATTAAAATTTCCAACCTTGATCAAGATGCCTTTCTTCGAGTTTTCTTCGTTCTTTTGGATAAATTCAAGGTCGCTGCCTTTTAAAATCCTATCCAAAAATATTTCCTTCACAAACTTCCGTTTTTCCCCATTGAAAGGGCCGAAATTCAGAACATTCAAAACTTCCTTGTCGAAAAAAACGCTGAATTCTTTGATCGGGGCTGATTGCTTGGCCTTAAAATCAATATAATCTTTTATATTTTGTTTTTTCGAAGTTCGCTCGTCAATGTAATCACAACTAACATCCGGGGCGTACCAAGAGTTATTCTGTTTGTAAAAAAACAGTTCGGCGGGTAATTTATCAAAAAAAATGCCGTAGCCTTTTTCCTCTTTCATCTTGTTATCGATCAAACAAACTCCAATTTTTTCTTTTCTGCCAACTTTAAAAACCTTTTCGAAATCTTTTCCCCAGTCGTTGTACCAATAATGATTCCACACGTACGCCTCGCCAACGAGTGTTGCGAGTTCCTTTTCCCTTCCGGATTCATTAGGAAATCCATCAAGTTTATCTGCAAGACATTTCATGGGCGCGGCAAAAACAAAAAGTAGAATAAAAAAATAATATTTCTTTATCATTGAACCCACCTTTTATCTTTAAATCCGTAGAAATTATGACACCCTAAGTATCCTAAATATCTCATTCTGGTACTCGGTGGTGTTTGACTCGGGGATTTATTAAATGCTACAGGAGGTACTTGGCTGTCCAATGTCATTTGGACCGCCGGAACACTTTCTTGATTAACCCTAAAAGAAGTATTTACTGCATCATTAAAATGTATTCTGTCGCCAGGCGTTTTTAAAAGAGAATCTATTTCGTACATATATTTTAAGTCATTATTAGCCATGATCAAATTCCATCGCGGTTGATCATATGCCTTAGAACCTGTTCTTATAGCACTTATCATTGTGCCATTTCCAAAAGCCCCGTTATATCTTGGATACATTCGACGGTAATACACGCGATTTTCAAAAGTCAAACCTATGGCTTCTTGTTCGTCTAAATTATCACCTCCCAATCCGCTTGTTTGAGACTCTGCAAATATCACTCCAACAAGTTGTCTTAAATCAATAAAATTAGGCGGATCTAACAATTCAACTTGTACAGAAAATACACCCTGTAATAAATTACTTTCCGCAGAACCAACGGTATTCGAAATGCTAAAACCACTACTAAAATAACTGGTCCCAATTGAATAATCATCATTCCCACTTGGATCGACATTATTTATTGGGTTATTAGAAAATGCCTGATATTTGTGGAGAGAGATCGGGTCATATAGGTCACCTTCATCCACATCCATCGTCTGGAAACGGCCAAGGACGGGGTTTGTCCACCTGGCCCTCAAGTAGATCAGGTTGGTGTCACTGTCCTGGTATTCCCCGAAAGCGCGCATATTGTTGGGAGTGGGTGTTCCTGCGTGAGTCTGGGCGATCATGTTACCAAAGGCGTCAAACTGGTACGAATCAGTCACATTGCCGTTGGCATCCGTCAGGTTCCTCACGCTGTTCTGGCCGTCCAAACAGTAATAACTGGCTGTCCATGAGCTGTTGACTGGTTGTTCCAGCGATATGAGCATATGCCCATAGGTGTACCTCTTCACAACTTGGCCGTTTTGGATTTCCGCCAGAACCTGGCTGTAACCTGTGGGGTTGACCGTATCCACGACGTAGTTTGTTCTCACTCCGTTCAGGGTTTTGGCGGTGCGGTTCCCGTCGCCATCATATTCGTAGATCGCATTTAGGCTCGAACCTGTTACGGAAATAAGGTGGTTTTCTGCGTCGTAGGTGTAGGTGTTTCCTTGCGGGTCCGTTAGCGTGTTCCCTCCGTCGGAGTAGGTGTACCCCGCCGTCAGCCTATCATTGGTGTCATATGACCCATTGAAGTTTTGGCTGGATATGACGGTCGTTGCCGCCGCGAAGCTCCCGTTCAGGTTCAAGCGGTTCCCCACATTGTCGTAGGCGTAGTTCACCTGTCCGGTGGGGTCGGGGATGTTGAGGGAAGTGATGTTTTCACCGGTAAGTCTCATGAGGTTGTCGTAGGTCCAGTTGATCTTGCGACTGGTGGCTTCCACCACGTTGATCCTGGCCCCAGCCCCGTTCAGGGTATATCCATATGAGTTTATGGTCACAGGCGAGTTTGGCCCCGTCACAGTCAGGCTGGTGAGGCGGTTGCGGTTGTCATATCCCCAGGTGTGGGTCACCCCGTTGGTGTAGCCCATGGTTTGAAGGTTGTTGGAGTTGTCGTAGCTGTAGGCTGTTGTGCCAAGATGATTATCGTTCACATGGATCAACTTGTTGGCCCTGTCGTAGTCGTAAGTAACAGATGGTCCATTTGAATCGTTCGACATCTGGATGCTGTTCACGTTCCCCACTGAGTCGTAGCCGTATGAAAGGGCGTAGAGGGTCGAGGAAGAAGAAGTATAGGCCGTCTTGGTGGAGAGACGGTCGCGCCTATCATAGGTGAAGGTGGTTAACAAGTTATTAACGTTCATCTGAGTTCTTCTTCCCAGGTTGTCGTATTGGTAAGCCTCGTTGCGGTTCGTGCTGGAAACGCTCGTCAAGCGATCAGTTAGGCCATCGTAACCGTAGGTAATTGTGTTATGGTCAAAAGTAGTCTTTTGGGTCAGATTCCCGGTTTTGTCGTAAAAGTCGTAGGTCTCGTATTGGTTTCCGGGAAGTTTGCGTTTGATCCTCCGGTTCATGGCGTCGTACTGGTAAGTGGTAATATTTGTCCTGGCGTCCTGCTGGCTGGTCTCATTGCCGACTTGGTCATAACCATATAAGGTCGGGAGGATTCCAGTATCTCCCACTTGGTCCACCTCGACAAGCCTTCCCAAGGCGTCGTACTTGTAGTCCGTCTCATGGCCGTCGCGGTCAAAGTCTTTGGTTTTGCGGCCCAAATGGTCGTAGGAAGTGGCGGTCCAGAAGGTGTCAGGATAAGTAACGGTCGTGGGGCGGTTCATGGAGTCGTAATTGGTCGTCACGTATTTCAGGCCCGGGTCCGTAACCTGGAGCTGGTTCCCGTTCTCGTCGTATTGGTATAGGGTTGTCTTTGACTCGGCGTCAGTCACCTGGGTCCTTCTTCCGGCGTCGTCGTAGGTATAGTTGGTGGTATGAAGGTTCTCGTCGGTGGTAGATATCACCCTTCCCAAGTCATCATAAGTCGTGGAGGTGCTCCCGCCCCCTCCCAGGTAAACCACCCCGATGGCCCGGCCTAGTTCGTCGTAGTTTGTGACGGTGTTGCGTCCTCCCCGGTCAGTCACGGTCACGGGCCTGCCGTCCTGATCGTACTGGGTGATTTGGGTGGTCTGGTCGGGGTATGTCACGGTGGCCGGTCTTCCAAGGTTGTCGTACAAGGTGCCTGTGTCGCGGCCTTTCTGGTCCACCTGTCCCACTGCCTTGCCTAATTCGTCATAGATAGTGCTGGTCGTGGTGTTGTCCGGGTAGGTGGTCGTCACTAGCCGGTTCTCGCTGTCGTAGGCGAATTGGGTCACCTGGTTGGGACTGTTGTGCTTGGTTTCCTTTTTCCTGTTGCCGTTGGGATCGTATTGGTAATCGGTCACCTGGGGATTATTCCCGTTGGCCCCGTCGGTTTCAGTCATGAGATTTCCCTGGGCGTCATAGAGGTAATTCGTCATGTTCAATTCGGCGTCCTGGGTGGATATAAGCAGGTGGCTCGTGGGGTCATAGGTGTTCAGGGTTTGGCCTCCGTCTGGATTGGCGGTGGTCAGGAGGTTGCCGTTGGCATCGTAGGTGTTGGTGGTGGTGTTGTGCCTGGCGTCGGTTGTCGTCAAGACGTGGTTCTGAACGTCGTAGGTGTAGCTCACCGTGTGCTGGAGGGGGTCGGTTTGTTACAAAATATCTTCCGGAATTTTCTGTTAAGCACGACAATTTTTTCCAACCATCGAGGGTTAACTGAGTGATTTTTCTTTCTGCGTATTCCATCATCCCCTTGTACCGCTTTTTAAATATTCCCGCAAGCTTCCAGGCGGAAAGTCTCCCAACAACCATCGAAAGGTCTTTCGCGGGGCTGTTTTCAAGATGCATTGCGCTCTTATTGCCTTTGCTGACTATGGGTCAGCCATCTGGCAGGTGCCATGATTTCGCCGAGCACGATACATTTTCCTGCACAGCACAAAATCCATCTCTTATTCTGGCCAGGATTCGGTCTTAAATCCTCCGTTCCATCCATATCCATTCCGCTTACAATCCTAAGGCGAATCCCATTGGAACTGCCCAAATCCGATCCGCGATCTCCTCGAATTTGGAACCGTTATAAAGAATTAATCCATGCGGAGCGGTTTTTCCGTATTCTTTGAAAAATTTTTGAATATGTTTTACATCCTCAAGCCTGGCCTTTTCCGCTGACTTGACTTCAATGGGGTACACTTTTCCATCCCATTCAACGATGAAATCCACTTCCTCATTTTGCGTCGTGCGCCAATGGAGAATCTCAGGTTTCGGATCGACGGTTTCTTTCCATGCCGTCAGTTCGTTAACCACCAATGTTTCCCAAAAGTGTCCGGTCATATTGGCCTTTTCAAGCTCCTCCGGCGAGTAAACCCCAGCTCCCGCCGCCGCCAAAGCCGTATCAACGAAATAGAGTTTAGGGCTTTTAATGACCCGGCTGGAGCGATTCACGGCATAAGCCGGAATTCTCCGGATAACGTAGGAAGTCTCCAATAGGTTCAAATAACGATGGACTGTTGGTTGTTTTAAACCGGCATCACGGGCAAGCTCGTTCTGGTTGGCGACTTTCCCCGAACGTAAAGCAGCGAGCCGCATGAGACGCCTGAAATCGGCCAGGTCTGATACCGCGGATAAGGCCCTTAAATCCCGTTCCAAATAGGTTTGAATGTAACCTTCCAGCCAGGCTTTTGTGGTAGAGCGGTCCGTTTCCAAAGCTATGGGGGGGAAACCTCCGGCGAATAGGTCCCCGATCTTTACCGTTTGCTTACCCTGGCTTGGTTCAAAGGATTTGGCGGTTTGGGATGGATTATCCAAAAGCAACTCCCACCGCCCGGAGCCGCCCTGGCCCTTTTTTTCGGACAAAGTGAATGGATTAAGGACCAGGTAAACAGCCCTTCCCGCGAGCGACTCGGTGACTTTGCTCATAAGGGCCAAGTTAGCCGATCCCGAAAGAAGGAACCGTCCAGCCTGGCGGTTCTGATCCACCTCCCGCTTGAGTGTTAAAAGAAGTTCAGGACTGCGTTGGACCTCATCCAGGGTTATGGGCTTGTTTGACCGGAGTAATGCGGCTGGTTCCTTTTTGGCCCGCTCCAACACATCCATATCGTCCAGCGTGTAGTATTCCCTGTTGGGGTCCAGGAGACGCTGGATCAGGGTGCTTTTGCCGGTCTGCCTTGCCCCGGTTAAAACCACAACCGGGAAATGTTTAAGAGCCTGTTGAAGTTTACCCTGTAAAACACGGGGAAGGGGTTTTGATAAGTTATTCATGTGATTTATAATAATTATTCACGCCGTGAATAACAAATAAAATCTAATTATGTTCCCAAGTAACGGCTTCTATTTCCGACAGATGCCGACGGGACTGTCACCAGGTTATCCTGGGTTACCGACCCGTGCCGACGGTACTGTCACCAGGTTATCCCAGCTTACCGACCCGTGCCGACGGTACTGTCACCAGGTTATCCCAGCTTACCGACCCGTGCCGGCGGTACTGTCACCAGGTTATCCCGGCTTACCGACGGAAATGTGGGCGGTTTATCCTCATGTTCCCGGAGCCGGATTGTGCCACTTCGGGGCGATTGTGCCAAACCAGTAAAAACCGGCATGTCACGGAGTGGCACAATGGCACAATCGGTTGGCACAATCAAAAACGATTAATAAAACGGATTAAAAACGCCAATAAAACCATAGTTTTCCTGACACCGGGTTATTGGCGCCATTATATTGGCGCCAACACACCCAAATCACATGCTGGTGTGCGCCCCAAACCTTGGACAGTTTTTACTCCAAGTTGAGAATAGGTTTTCCGGCGATTGGTTTGAGTGACTTTAAAGCCTCGAACTCCTCAGGCGGCATTTAGCCGATAGAAGAATGCAACCGTTTTTTGTTATACACCTCCTCGATGAAGTATGGAAGTCTTTGAAGCACTTCCTGATAAGTTTCGTAATTGAATAGATGCACCTCCTCATATTTCAAGGTTTTGAAAAAGGATTCCGCATTTGCATTGTCGTAAGGGTTGCCTGTCCTGGACATGCTGATCCTTAATCCTTTGGACTCAAGCAGGGCCACGTAATCCCAGCAGGCATATTGCACCCCTCTGTCTGAATGGTGGATGCATCCCGGAAGAGGATTCCTTTCCTCTAAAGCCATGCGTAAAGCCGAAAGCGACAACTCCCGATCCAGTCTCTTGGAAACCGCCCACCCGATCACCTTTCTGGAAAAACGATCCAGAATGGCCGCCAGATAAACAAAGCAAGTGAGGATTCGGATATAGGTAATATCCGCCACCCACACTTGATTGACAGCAGTTTCTGCCACCCTTTCCAAGAGGTTGGGGAACACCGGCAGGTCGTGATTGGATTGGGTGGTTTGGATCTTGAACCTTTTCCCCCAAATAATAGGGTAAAGACCGTATTTCCTTACCACCCGCCGAATCCGTTTGGCGTTAATCCTTAATCCCTCCCGTAAAAAGTGGTGGTAGAGCCTCCGATAGCCGTAGTAGGGGAAGGTCAATCTCACCTGCTCGATTCGGTTCTTTAAGTCCAAATCTCTTTGTTCCTGAATCTCCGGTTCACTTTTAAGTGCAGAATAATAGGTACTTCGAGGAAGCCCCATCATTTGGCATCCTCTTGAAATTGAGCCAAATTCCTTGAGGTGATCACGGAGGTATCGAGCTTTCTCTGGTTTTCCGCGTATTTTTGGAATTTTTTTAAAAGGTCTATCGCCATGATCAATTCCCCAATCTTGGCTTTGAGTTTCTCATTCTCTTTTTCCAATATTTTTTCGTGAAGGGAAGGTTTTTCAACCAAGGTTCCTTGGCGATATTTATCGCGCCAACGGGTTATAACGCTTGGATTGAGCTGGTATTGACGAGCAGCTTCATTGAGCGATAGGCCAGTTTCTACCTCGTGGACGACTTGTTCTTTGAAATCAATACTGAACTTCCGTCTTATTTTACCCATTTGGAAATGCTCCTTTGGGGGGTTACCCCTTGAGCCGTTTCCCTATTCTCTATTTTTTGCTTCAACTGTCCAACTTGTAGGGCGCGTTCCATGCTTCGCCTTGTGGGCTCAGGGGTATCCCGGCCGATTGTGCCACTTTTCGAGGATTGTGCCACTTCGAAGCGATTGTGCCAAACCGTCAAATCCCGAAACTTGCGGGCAGGAATGTGGGCAGTTTATCCCCCATGCCAGCAGAGATGTGGGCGGTTTATCTCCAAATGTCGCCAGAAAACCGGTCTCTTGCCAATTAAGTTTACTAGGAACACGCCCTTGCCCGCAGGTGAACATATATGCGGAAATGCCACTTATAAAAGGTTTGAGCTTTAATAAAAAGGCTTATTTGGGCCTGGAAAGCGTCTAATGTAGGCGTTCTTTTTATTCCGATTGGAGGCTTTGATGAGGTATTTATTACTTGCCCTGGCTTTGATGGGAATGTTATTTCCACTGGCATGCAGTAATTCATACAGTGTTTCGCCAAAGCCGGTTCCTCCGACGGCGACGCCCACCAACCTGAACGGTTGGACTTCCACCCCGACTGATACCCTTACACCCACCCCGACACATACCCCTACCAATACACCGACCTTAACCCCTACCCTCACTCCAAGCCTCACGCCGACGAATACCCTGTCCCCTACCATGACATTGACCCCCACGTGGAGCCCGACCTCAACCAATACCCCCACGATAACCTTAACCCCGACGATCACCCTGACACCCACCATTACCAACAGTCCCACGGCTACCTTATCGCCCACCATTACTCCGACCTTCCTCTCGACCCCGGCATTCGTCGCCAACATTGGGGTAACCGTTCCAAACGGTATCGCCTATGCCAACGGGTACATTTATGCCGCCGAGGGCGACGGTTCGACAATCGCACAAGTCCAGGTCTTTAACGCCGTTGGAAACACCTTGAAATGGACCTGGTCCAGTTACGGGACAACCGCGTTCCAATACCCTAATGGTGTGGCCGTCAATTCGGCCGGTTCCACGGTTTATGTTTTGGAGCTTGGAAATGAGACAACCGGCGCGGGAGCCGCGGTTTATGCCTTCTCCCCTGGCGCCGTCCCTGCCACCCTTGGATATTGGACCGGCTATAACGGGACGAACTTCTATTATCCCTACGGCATCGCGATGGATTCAAACGGCAATGTTTATGTCGCCGACGCGGGTAACGCTATGTTGGAGGAGTTTGGTCCCACCGGATCACCTATCGCATCTTGGAGCGGCGGCGGAACCCAGATCGGGGCCTCCGCTGTCGCCCTGGATTCCAGCGACAATATTTATTTCGCGGACGGCTACAATAACGAGCTTTGGAATCTTTCATCCAGCGGGGGAACAATCTCGGTCAATGGGGTTTGGGACCTGCCAGAAACCTCTTCTTTCGGCATTTACGGCCTTTGCCTGGACGCCTCCAACAATGTTTACGTGGCGGATTATTACAACAGCCAGGTGGAGGTTTACACGAATTCCGGAACACAACTGGGCTTGATTGACGGAAGTGGAGCTGGCGCCACGCCCCTGCTGGGGCCTGATGGCGTCCTGCTTTACAACAATAATATTTTCGTCGCGGATTATGATAAAAACATCATTGAGATCTTCGGCCCGAACCCCTATTGAAGCTTAGCGGTTCATCTGCTGATAAAAAAGCCCCTTCGGTTTAAACCAAAGGGGCTTTTTTGGACTGATTTAATTTTGAGGCGAAAGGACTATTGGAGTTACTTCGCCGGAGTCGCTACTGCCGTGGTGGGTGTGGTAGCGGCTGAGGGAGCCGTTTGCGCCGCGGCGCCGGTGGTGCTTTTCTCAACCGGAATGGATTCGCAACCCGTCACCAACACAAACGCGGTCAAACCCAGAATGCAAAACAAGAATAATTTCCTCACAAATGCCTCCCTTTTAAATTGTGTTATTTAAAACGTCGTGTGATTTGGACGTATATGTCCGCCCTTTAGTGTCGGCTATAATTCAATTTGCATGCTCATCCAAAAAGTGTTTGTGATTTACTCAGGTTCGGCAAGTATTTATCTGATTCAATATATACAAAGTTATCACCCTTTGAAAAAGGGGAGGGAGGGGGTATTGGTTTTTACTGTGTAACACTTAGAGGCTAACTTCCCCTCAATCCCCCTCTTTCAGAGGGGGAAGAACCAACATCCTAAAATTTGCCAATGTTGAGTTTACAGCTCGAAATAGTCCTTCAGGACGCGGTTTCGGGAGGGACTTTTTAATTTCTTGAGGGCCTTAGCCTCGATCTGCCGGATTCGCTCACGGCTGACCTTGAAGATATTCCCCACTTCCTCCAGGGTAAGCGGGACCCCGTTTTTCAGGCCGAACCGGTGGCGCAAGACTTCCGCTTCCCGTTCATGGAGTTTGCCCAGGGCTTCGGAAATGTGTTCCTTTAACCGCGTCTCGGAAGCCGCTGTTTCAGGACTTATGGCTTCTTTGTCGGCGATAAAATCACCCAAGTGGCTGTCCTTCTCCTCTCCGATGGGTGTTTCCAGTGAAACAGGGGCCTGGGCGGACTTGAGGAAAAAACGGACTTTCTCAACGGGCATTTTCAGGCGTTCCGCGATCTCATCCACCGTGGGCTCATGGCCCAGTTCCTGCACCAGCTCGCTTGAGGCTTTTAAGGACTTGTTGATGACCTCGACCAAATGGACCGGGATGCGGATGGTGCGGGAACGGTCCATGACGGCCCGGGTAATAGCCTGGCGGATCCACCAGGTGGCATAGGTTGAGAATTTGTAACCCCGCCGGTACTCGAATTTCTCGACGGCCCGCATAAGGCCGATGTTCCCCTCCTGGATGAGGTCCAGGAACGGCAAACCCCGGTTGACGTGCCTTTTGGCGATGGAAATGACCAGGCGCAGGTTGGCCTCCACCATTTCCATGCGGGCGCGGTAGGCCTCCCGCTCCCCTTCCCGAATCAATTTCATCATGGCTTTGATCTGTTCCCTGCCGGCCATGGCCTTTTTCTCCCATTGCTTGATCCCCCGCCTCGCCTCATCCCAGAGTTGGCATGATTCGGCGAACGCGTCCCCCTTCAGGGCGCTTTTTTTCACCAGGGCCTTGATCTCGCCCGGCAAACCCCGCTTGAGGGCGCCGGGAAGTTTAAGGTAGCCCTCTGCGGAAAGTTTCAGCCTCTTCTCCTGGAGGCGCATGGTCTGTTCATGCCTCTCGATGGCCTCGCAGGGCTCGTGCAGGCATCCCAGGAGGCTTTCCTTGACCTTCTTATGGAATTGGCACTCCTTGACCAGCCAGATGAGGTCGATGAGAAGGTCATCCAGCTTTTTGGTGAAGGCCTCCCGTCTCGCGGGGTCCATGTTCTTCAACTCCAATCGGCCCTGAAGAATCTTGATCTTCCGTTCCAAAATCCTGAGCTTGGAGAAATTCTTCCTGAGCCCGGCCAGGATTTTCTTTTCCGGAGGTCCCCAAGGCAGTCCGTCGTAAGGCTCCAGGTTGATGCTCTCCTGGAGGGTTTTCTTTTTCTTGAGGATGCCGTCCAGGAGGTTTCGCAATACCTGGGACCCAAGGGAGGAACCCAGGACTATCTTTTCATGCTTGAAATCGCCGGCTTCCATGCGCTTGGCGGTGGAGATTTCCTGCTCGCGTGTCAGGAGCGGTGTCCGCCCCATCTGCCGAAGGTACATTTTGACGGAATCGGCCGACCGGAAGGCGGCGGCTTCCTCCGAATCCATGTTGTCCCCTGGTTCTTCCAGGAGCAGAGAGGCGCCGGTTGAGACGGGTTTCGGATCCTCCTTTTCCTCCAGGGATTCGTTTTGATCGTCCGGTTCCAGGATCTTAACGTCGTTCTCCCCCAGCAAGAGGAGGATGTCCTCGATTTCACCGGAAGAAACGGAATCCTCGGGCAACAGATCATTTACCTGCTTATGGGTGATAAATCCCCGTTCCTTGCCCGCGGCGAGGATGTTCCTGGCTCGGTCGTTCTTTATGGCTTCAGTCCTCATGGTTTGCTCCAACTTAGGAATTGAGTTTTTTTCTGCCTCGGATTGAATTTAAGAATTTACCGGCGGTTGTTCAGGCCCCTGAATTGAAATTTTGACAATTCACACGGCCAAAAGCTCAAGGGAAAGGCTGATTCGCCGAAAAACAAACGCCTGCCGGATTTGGGAACCGGCAGGCGGAGGTGCGGAGAGAAGTGAATTTAATTCTGGTCGGCAGGGGGGGCTGGGGTATCTTTTGAGCCATCCCTTTTTGATTTCTTGGATTTGTCCCAATGACCGTGGGCGCGTCCCATGCCTGGTTTGCCCCAGCTTCCTTTTCCCCCGCGGTTTTGGCAGCCAAAACCACCGCCCCGGTGGCCGCCCTTGAAGAGGATCATCTGGGCCTGCTGTTTGGGGGTGAGAATGGATTTGAGCTTATCCTGGAATTTCTCCTGGGAAGAACGAAGGGCTTTTTGATCGTTAGAGAGCTTCTCCATCGTGGAGGTCAATTCGGACTTGGAGGCGTTGGAATCAACCTGGAGCCTCAAGGTATCCCTGTCCAGTTGGACGTGGTCCTTCAGGGGTTTCATGTCCTCTCCACGAGACTTGAACAATTCCTTCATCTTGGCTTGTTGGTCGTCGGTCAGGCCCAATTTTCCCATGGGGCCCCAGCCCATATGGCTTTTTCCCCAACCGCCCTTTTCAGCGGACCTTCCGCCTTTGGCCTGGTCCGGTTGAGGGGACTGATCCTGGTCCTGGGCGCGGAGAACGGGCGAGAAGCTGAAGGCCAAGGCCGCCACCAGGCTTCCCGCTAAGATGAGACTCGATAATTTTTTCATGTAATGCCTCCCTGAAAATTCAACCTGAAACGGGTTGATGAATGTGTATGCGGTTTTGACGAAGGACCCGTCAAGTAAGTGTCGGGTCCCAATTATTGTTACGAATAGGTAAAAGGTTATGATTAATTCCACCCCAATGAGGTTGAAAACAAATGACCCTCCAGGCCATGCAAATGCGTCTAAAACCGCGCCAGACATTAAAAGCAACGAAAACATTAGGCGAATTCCGGCTTGTGATTAGGTCCAAGATGAGCTTCATTCTGGCGGGCTTTTTCGGATTCCCGGAAAAAGTCTCTGGATTTTAACCTGGTTCAGTGGTTATCTTATGCGGCTGGTTTTCTTGTAAGGAAGGCCGCCCACAGGCAAGTCTGTGGTGTTCATGTTAGGGGTTTTAATTCAAACAAATATTCTCAAAGGAGCTTTCATGCGGTTCATCACTTTTCTGTGCTGTGTTATGGTTGCGTCGGTTTCGTTCGCCAAGGATTACAAGGTCGGTACGGTGGATTTGAAGAAACTCTTCAACGAGTTTCCGGGCAAAAAAGCCGGGGACATCAAGATGAAGGAATTGATCCAGGAGAAACAGGCGGATTTACTTCCCCTGAAGAAGGATTTGGAAAAACTTCAAACCGAGCTGGAAAGCTCCAGCGCCGTTTTGACCAAGGCCGAGAAGAAGGAAAAACAATACGAGTTCCAGAAAAAAATGGATGATTTCACCACCCAGCAGAAGCAGATGCAGTCGGAATTGGCCGATAAGGACACGGAGATGACCGAAAAGCTACTGGACCAGATCAAGGTGATCATCGGGAAAATCGCCAAGGACAAGGGCGTGGACCTGATTTTGGACTCGGACAAGACCGTTTATGCCAGGGACGCCGTGGATCTCACGGAAGATGTCCTGAAGAGCTACAAGGACCTGCCGGCGGTTGATACGGACAAGTAATTTCGGCCTTTTGTTGACCGCTTTATAAAAAATTAAACTTCCAATCCCCCATGTTTCGCCAAGAAGCATGGGGGATTTTTTTTACCCCAAGACTTCAATGCGTCTTGATTAGCCCTCGTCGGATTCGATTGAAACCACATCCGACTCCAAGGAGCCTTTCTCGAACCGGATCTGAAGCCTTTCGCCGGCTTCCAAGCCCTTGGGCGACCTTAAAATCTTCCCCGTCTTCTTCCGGGTCACAATGGCATATCCCCGCTTCAAGGGACCGTAGGGATGGTAGGCCTCCATTTGGGCTTGGAGCCCCTGAAGCTTTTCCCGGTAAGGTTTGATCAAAATCAGGGGCGTGACCCTGGTTAGAATGTCCTTTAACCGGCCCAGTTGAAGTTGTTTTTCCTCAAGATTGTTCCGCAGCAGTTGCTTGAGCTCCTCAGCCTGGGAATCCAGGTCCTGCCGGGCCTGGTCCAACAAGAAAGCCGGACGTCGTTCGCTCAAGGCTTTCAACAGTTCCCTTAAGTCACGCTTTTTCAATTCCAAGTTGTTTTCGAGCGCCTCCAGCAACCGGTGGCGGAGATTATCCAACTGATCCTTGATCTCGTCCCTGCCAGGGGCCAAATGGGTCGCGGCCGCGGTGGGAGTGGGTTCCCGGCGGTCCGCGACGAAATCACAAAGGGTGAAATCCACCTCATGCCCTATGGCGCTGATGGTGGGGATGGAGCATTCAGCCAGTGCTCGGACGACTCCCTCGTCATTAAAGGCGGCCAAATCTTCCAAACTGCCGCCTCCCCTGGTGAGAATCAGGACATCGTGGGAGGCCAAGCGGGAAACTTCCTCGATAGCCGTTTGGATTTCAAAAGGGGCTTCGGTTCCTTGGACCTTCACTGGGAATAGCTCCACTTCCTCGATTCCCACCCTGGTTTCCAGGATCTTCATGAAGTCCTGGATTGCGGCCCCGCTGGGCGAGGTGATCAAGGCGATCCGATGGGGGTATTCGGGGACGGGCTTCTTTCTCTCCTCTTCGAAGAGGCCCTCGGCCATCAACTTTTTCTTTAACTGTTCATAAGCAATCTGAAGGGCACCAACACCTTTAGGTTCCAAGGTCCGGACATTGAGCTGGAACTTGCCGTTACGCTCATAAAGGGTCAGGACTCCTCCGGCGATCACCTTCATCCCGGCTTCCGGTTTGAAAGCCAGGGCTTGGTTACTACCCTTGAAAAAGGCGCAAGCGAGGGAGCTTTTGGAGTCCTTGAGGTTGAAGTACATGTGGCCGGAGGGGGCGAGCGTGTATTCGCCGATTTCCCCTTCAACTAGCACATAGGGGAATTTGGCTTCCAGAAGGGCTCTTGCGGTCTGGATGAGTTCGGCTACTGAGTAGATGACCCTGTTTTCGAGGTTCATGAGTTGTTTTTCCTGTTTTTTCGTTGTCATTTCTCCCTCCGAGCAAAGCAGCTTTTGACAGAAGAAAAAATCGCGGCTCACAATGACTAGTTAAACAAAGAGTTTAAATCACAACCAGCCAAATAAAACCAAGTCTTTTGCCACGGATTCAGGGGATGCAGGGGATGGCAAGAAAATTGGATTTAGAATGAAAATTTTATTGATCGTGTACTATGGCTCAGCCGACGGCCGATGGAAAAATCAATTTTTTCACGGTCCGCAGGCATAGCCATATCGCCCATCGGGCGCAAAGGCAAAGCCTTTGTCACGATTTAGACTTGTTGAATCCCTTGTATCCCATGCATGCCAGCCTTCCATAAAACTTTTAAGAGGCTGGTATTGTACCGATTTCCATAATTGCTTTATGGTGAATCGGCACATCTGTGGCTAGAAGCTATTTAGAACAAGTGTGTACAAAAATATCAGATCAACCTATATTACGCACCTTAACAAATTTCAATTGCCTGACGACTTCTTTAGGCTCAAACCCTTCAATCCCATTCGAAGCAACCGTTGCGCCTGAGGCGGAGGCCCACTTCGCGCAATCCTCGAAGGATTTTCCGGCGAGAATACCTTTCAGGTACCCAGCCAAGAAACCATCCCCCGCTCCGATGACTAATTGGTTTGCCGTCTTCTGGGTGTCGACTTTGATGAACTCATTACCCCTCCAAAGAATCGCTCCCCTCGGCCCATCCGTGACAGCCCCGTGGACGAGGCCTTTTTGAATGAGTTGTTTTGTCACGATGGATGGAACCTGGTTCAATTGGGAAATCGTGCGGCCCAACGCCTCTGAGAGCTCATAAAGATTAACTTTAAAGAACCACGGAATAGCCTTTAAAGCCTCACCTAAAGCTTTACCTGACGTATCCACGATGGTCTTGACTCCCCGAGCCTCAAAGAACCGGACCGAGTGGGCGTAAAAAGATTCTTTCATGCCATGAGGGAGCCTGCCGGTAATGACAAGATAGTCCCCTTTGTGGACCCTGCTTTTGAGCTTAGCCATCAAACCTGGTTCCAACCGGTAGCCGGGGTGGTTGTACTTTCGAGAGCGGTTATTCTGGCGAACTACGACGTTCCAACGGATGGGAGCCTTTTGGCTCAAGAAGCTGGCTGGGATTCCATCCCTTTTCAAGAGAGCCTGGAATAGGACATGAGAGGGATCTTGACCCCCGCCGGTCCCCAGCCAAACGCGGTTCCTGACGCCCCATTTTCTCATAAAACGGGCGATATTTAGGGCTTTTCCCCCGGGAGCCATCCATGGACGCCGCTTCCCCAATCTTCCCTTTTGAGGGTTCTTTTAAGGCCAGGAATAGGTCCAAAGCGGGGTTCAAGGTAACCAGGTGAATCATGAAGGTCCTTTGTATTTGGTTTTAGAAAGTTTTTGTTTTTTTCAGAAAACTAATAAGTTTTTTACACTTGTCAAAATAATTTCTAGCCACGGATGTGCCGATTCACCATAAAGCAATTATGGAAATCGGTACAATACCAGCCTCTTAAAAGTTTTATGGAAGGCTGGCATGCATGGGATTCATGAAATTTAATAAACATAAACATTTAAAGCCTTTTTCGTTGGCCTATCCAAGTGCATCCCCTGAATCTGTGGCCAAGGACTTGGTTTTGAGTAAGTTTTTCTCTGTGTCCCTGTACCGATTTTCCATATTACGAAAAAGGAAATCGGTACCATACCGACCTCTTAATTTCTTTTAGAAAGTCGGCATGTGGTGAAAATAGGTTTTTACTTTTTAGGGTTTTGTCTCGCCTTTTGCCTGGGTGTTTTGCCCTGACTTTTTCAAAGTGTTGTAGATTTCCTGGAGCTTTTCACCGGCCTCGATCTTCTGTTGGTCCGTATCCGATACCCTCAATATTTTTTTCCAAAGCCGGATCGCGTCGTTGAAGCGGTTCACCTTCATGTAGGTGTTGGCCAGGATATTCACCAGCATATCCGGCGCGTCTCCCGTCGCGAGTTGCGCTTCCAGGAAAGGGATCACCCTTTGGTAATTCTCAGCGTGCTGATAAAGGATGGCCGCCATCATGAATTTCAAACGGTTTTCTTTCGGGTTGTTGCTTATGCCTTTTTGCAGGAGTTCCTCGGCTTGGCCGATTCGTTTCAGGTGAAAGGCCAGGGCGGCGGCGCCGTAGGTGTAGATGGGAACGAATTGGGGATTCAAATCTGAGGCCAGGTTGCAGTAATCGTATAATTTCGAATAGCGGTCCAATGAGTTATCAGCGTCGCCGTAGTACTGGATGACTTGGATCCAAAATAAATGCCCCACCAGGACCTTGAAGCCGCCGAGAAAGGCCAGGGCCCGGACCGTGGAGGCTGTTCTCTTGTCCATGTGCTGGACCTGGCCGGATTCAAAAGGCACGGGATGGACCCAGGAGTCCAGATGCCGGGAAAAAACCGCCTGGATGATGAATACCGCGGCGAGGAAATATGGCGCCAGCTTCATGAACCTGTTGTAGAGCGGCTGGGATCTCAACGGAATTCCCTTTTTTCAAGGTTGATCCAGCCGATAAGGAAGACCACGAAGGAATAAGCGAAGGTGTAGAGGATGACATCCCTCCATTGGGCCCAGCCCAGCACCAGCGCGGGGTCATATAACCGGTCCTTGAGGTTGAAAATCTCCAGGTTGGGAAGGCAGTAATACACGACCTGGAGGATGTGCTTGAGTCCGGGGCCGATTTGCTGTTGGAGAAGCCATTGGACTTCCCCGATCAAGTGGCCCAGGAAAATGGTGAAAAAGGAATAGAGAAAAACACCCACCATGGATGTGGAGATCATCTGGAAGGTCAGTCCCAATACCGTCAGGAGGAACAGCTCCAGGAGGGTGAAGGCCGCGCAGGCGTAAAAAAGAGGGGGTACTTGGCCTCCGCCGACGAAAACAACCAGGCCCACCACAATGGCTCCCATTCCCACCACCACCAGGGCGATCACGCTGAAAAAACCCAGGACCCGGCCCATGAGGTATTCCCCCCTTGTGATGGGCTTGGCCATTTGAAGATAGATGGCCTTCTGGTCCATATCGGTGGCGTAAGTCACTGCCAGGCTCAATAAAAGCACGAGCAGACCCGTCATTTCCATGCCGACCAGTCCCAGGTCCATGAAGATTTTGTGGACTTCCCCGAAGCTCAGGAGGGAAAGCAGGAAGGCCAGCCCGCAAAGGACCACCACGCTGATGATCCAGATATAAAGCATCTTGCTTCGGACCAGTTCCCGGAAGGTATATCCGCAGACTCTCAGGATTCTGTTCATCTTACCGCCTCCCTTGGGTCAAGGACGAATCGGCGCCGATGGTTTTCAGGAAATAAGCCTCGACGATCGAGGAAAGGGGCCGGATGCCTTTGACAACGGCCCTGCTGGCGGTCAATAAGGTCAGGGTTTCCGGAAGGACCATGCCAGCCACTTGGACTCCCCCGAGTTTGGCGATGGATTCCTGGAAAGGCATTCCGGAAAGTTTGGACGCGTCCGATTTCGGGACTTCCACCCAGTAATCCACCGGGATCGAGGATTCCATGATGCTGGGAATAGTCGCGACATCCGCCAGCATTCCCTCGTGTAAAACACCGACCCTGTCGCAGATCCTTTCCACCTCATCCAGGATATGGGTGTTCAGGAAAAGAGTCGTGCCGGTCTTTTTCAAGTCCAGGAAGATATCGCGCATTTCCTTGTAACCCACCGGGTCCAAGCCGCTCATGGGCTCGTCGCAGACCAAGAGGAGGGGTTTCCCGATCAAGGCTTGGCCGATTCCGATTCTCTGTTGCATGCCCTTGGAATAACCGGCAATCCGTTGGCGCGACGCGTTGGTCATGCGGACGAGGTCCAGAACCTCGTCCACCCGCTGGGACAGGGCTTTGCCTGTTAAACCGCAGAGGGAGCCGTAGTACTCGAGGATTTCCCGGCCTGTGTGCTGTTTCGAGAAATAAGGCATCTCCGGGAGATAGCCGATTTTTTCGCGGATTGACCGGTCAGAGATTTTCCCGCCCAGGACGGTGATGTCGCCGGTGGTCGCCTTCAGGAGGCCCAGGATTAATTTTATAGTGGTGGTCTTCCCCGCCCCGTTCAAGCCCAGGAGTCCGAAGGCTTCCTTTTCGCGGGATCTCAAGGGAAAGGGATTTCAAGGCGTGGGTGACTTTGGGTTTAAACCAGAACCCGGTTTTATAGGTCTTGGATAGGCTCTTGATGGTTATCGCGATAGGCATGGAGTAATTCGACTCCTTCTTCTATAAAGCTTTCAAGCAGTGAAGCCGCTACGTTCACATTTAGAGGGAAAAAACATGATAGCGCCCGAAACAACGTCTTTAAAGATATAAGGCTTTTTCAGCCTGGGCAAGGTTCTTTTTTGGGGACAGGTTCAGACTTGAATTCGAGTTTTTCCAGGAAGGATTCACCGACCGAGCTGTTGGTCCCGCGACCGGAATGCCCAAACCGTGTTTTAGAACCACAACGCTTACTTGGATGGAACCGCCGCTATCATTCCGTCAAGAGCCCTGAGGGCCTTGACTCGGATGGGTTCTGGTATCTCGATGGCCGTCTTGAGTTCTTTCAAGGATTCGTAAAGGTCCTCCAACTGGGTCATCTTCATGTTGGGGCAGATCAATCCCTTGCTGGGCTGGAGGAATAACTTGTCAGGCATGGCTTTGCGCAGGCGGTGCAAAAGGCCCATCTCGGTTCCGATGATGAAGGTCTTGGCGCTGGAGGTCTGGCAAAAACGCAGCATTTGGGAGGTGGAAAGAATCTCGTCCGCCAGATTGCAAATGTCCTCGTTGGACTCGGGGTGCACCACCACCAATGCGTCCGGGTGGCCGCGTTTCATGTCCAAGATATCCTTGGGTTTCATGCGCTGGTGGGTGGGGCAGCAGCCAGGCCAAAGGATCAGCTTCTTGTTCGTCTGGGTTTGCACCCACCGGCCCAAGTGCTGGTCGGGAACGAAAAGGATTTCATCGGCATCAACGTCGTTGACCACCTGTACCGCGTTGGCTGAGGTACAGCACACGTCCGACATGGATTTGATCTCGGCGGAGCAGTTGACATAGGCCACGACCGCCGCGTCGGGATGCTTGGCTTTTTCCGCCGCCAACTGGGCGGGAGTGATCATATCTGCCAGGGGACATCCTGCCTCCGCGGCTGGGAGAAGGACTATTTTCTCTGGGGAGAGGATCTTGGCCGTCTCGGCCATGAACATCACACTGCAAAAGACGATGACATCCGCGTCGGTCTTGGCCGCCAAGCGGGACAACTCCAGGGAATCCCCCACGTGGTCGGCGATATCCTGAACTTCCGGCCTCTCATAGCTATGGGCCAGGATGACGGCGTTACGCTCTTTTTTTAGTTCCCCAATCCGGGAACAAAGTTCCTCGTCATCCAGGAATAGGTCCAAGGACATGGTCAGCTCCCCTTCACGACTTTCTTGATCCTGTTCTTAGCATCCACCCAAACCACCTTAGGTTTGTAGCCTGCCGGCGGAAGCTGGGGAAAAGACTCATAGGTCAGGACGATGACCAAATCCCCTTTTTCTGCGTGCCTGGCCGCGGCCCCATTCAGGCAAACAACACCGGAATTAAGTTTTCCCTCGATGGCGTAGGTTTCCAGGCGGGCCCCGTTGTTCAGGTTAAGTACATGGACCTGCTCATAGGGCGCGATATCGGCGGCGCGCATAAGCTTGGGATCGAGCGTGATGCTTCCCTCGTATTGGAGGTCCGTTTGGGTCACGGTCGCTTTTTGGATTTTGGATTTGACGAAAATTCTAGCCATTTAACTTTATTCTCCTGTAAAAAGCCCATCAAGAATGGCAGATAGTTTAACGAAAGGATTAACTGATTAAAACCCCCCTAGCGCGTTTTTGGGTGGAATAACGCGAATTTTAAATTCTTAATTTTAAATTTTTAATTAATCCCATGCATCTGCCCCCTTTGGCTCATTGGCCAAAGATTATTTTAAGAGGATGTGATCAAAGTTGATTGAATAGCTGGCAAATAAGGATTTGGGTATTGAGTCAAATCGGAATGGGTTAACTATTAAACAATAATATTGTCAATCAGCCGAACATTGTCAAGGTATGCAGCCAACGCGATTAAAGTATGGCCGGGCTTGATTCGTTTCAAGGGTTCCAAGTTTTCGGAGTCAACAGCCTCAAGATATTGGAGTTCGAACCTATTGTTTTCCAGGATCACTTTTTTAATCTCTTTTATAACTTTTGTGAGGTCGCTTTCCCCCAGGTCCACGATGCTCTTCCCCACCTTGAGGGCTCGGTAAAGGGTCGGAGCGATCTTGCGGCCTTGAAGAGTGAGATTCAAGTTCCGCGAACTCATTGCCAGGCCGTCGTGCTCCCGCACAATGGGGCAGATGATAGGAATAACTGGGATATTCAAATCCTTGATGACTTGCTTAAGGACGGCCGTTTGTTGGGCGTCTTTTTGGCCAAGATAAAGGCGTGTAGGTTGGGTAATAGCCAGGAGTTTTGCCACGACCGTCGCCACGCCGTCAAAATGGCCAGGACGATGAGGCCCACAGAGATTCCGCACCAAGCTTCCGGATACGATGACTTTGGAAGAAAACACCGGAGGATACATTTCCCTTTTGTTCGGGTTAAACAAAGCGTTGATTTTCAATGGCTTTAGAAGCTCCCTATCTTTATCCAAGGTTCGGGGGTATCTGAGGAAATCTTCGGAAGGCCCGAATTGGGTTGGATTGACGAAAATGGAAACGATCGTGATCTGGTTTTCTTTTTTAGAAACCTTAACCAATTCCAAATGACCAGCGTGAAGCGCGCCCATGGTAGGGACGAAACCGATTGATTTCTTTTCCTGCCGCCATTTCAGGCTTTGGTCCAGCATGGTTTGTGCTTTAGTAATGAGTTTCATGTAATTCCCTTAAATTCTTAACGTAAAAACTGTTGTCCATGACGAGTCCCCAAAAGGAACAATCAATCTTCATCAGTTTCAAAAACCAATACTTTATATTTCCTTTTTAGTTCATCAATCCCCGCCAAATGTTTACATTTATCACAACCCGATGAAATATGATCACTGTTCAAAAATAACTTATTCGTCTTTTCACAAAAACTTAAAAATGCCATTTTTTCTTCTTTTGGTAATGAACTTGAATTTATATTTTTAGTGTTCTTTTCCTTTTCCTTAATGCTCCTAAAATTAAGGTTTAAACCTTTATATTCAAGGGAACCGTAATTCTCGATGCAAAACAAAAGACTCAAAATCTTAGAAAGGGAAAAATTTTCGTAGAACATCACTTTGGAAAACGATAGTCCACTATCATCTGTTAACAAAATTACAACCTTTGGCGGACCACTTTTAAACAACTTCATTTCGGATTTCTTCAAAATAGTTAAACCAGCTGCATTGTTCATCGTTTTAGGAAGTTTTTCATCTTTTTCGATTATCTTTATATCCGTGACCGAAATAGTTTTAACATCATCCTCTTCAACAATTGTGGACCAAGTAACATTATAAAATTTTTGATAAATCGTGAATTTGCGTTTTTTGAAATAAGATGATCTTGCATTTTCATCAAATCCCTCGTACGAACGGTGAATTGCTTCATGCAATAAAATCAAATAATTATCATCTGTATGATTTTTAAAATAATTCATTCTATCTTTTAGACTTTGGATATATGAGGGAAGCGGACCATTATAAAATTCGTCCCCCATTTCGATATTGGTAGGCAAATAACCCTCGAACACTTGACCATTATTTAGAGTGATTTGGACCCTTATAAAGTAGTTAGTGGGATCTGAACAATAACAAACGGATGAAATTAATGAGGAAAGGAAAAACATTAAAAATAATATTTTCATTATTTTGCAACCTTTTCGTTTTTTTCTTTTTCCACGATGGGTATCCAGTGCGGACAACCGATCTCAACATATCGACCATGAATTATAACTTTAAACAGTTAACTATGATGACTTGAAAAAATGAATTAAGGAATTGGGATAAGGAGAGTCTCGGTTAAATCGAAAATTTTAAGAGGGGAACTTTCCGGAACGAACTTCATCGGCATAGAGCTTGATTGCCTTTTTAATTTCCTCGTGGAGCTTCAAATAAGCCTTGGCGTGTTTGGGTTGGAAATCTGGTAATAGTCCCAGGAGATCATGCAGAACCTGGACTTGGCCGTCACAATGGGGTCCAGCGCCAATGCCTATGGTCGGAATTTGAAGTCTTTGGGTGATTTTACGGGCGATTTCCGGGGATACCAACTCCAAGACAATGGAGAAGGCCCCGGCTGATTCCAAGGCCTTGGCTTCTTTAATCAGTCTGGCGGCGGAAGCCGAATCTTTGCCCTGCTGATGGTAACCACCCAATTGGTGGATATGCTGGGGCGTGAACCCCACGTGACCCATGACAGGAATTCCGTTTTGGACGAGGAAAGAAGTCACTTCAGCGGCTTGGGGACACCACTCCAATTTAACGGCCTGGGCTCCTCCTTCCGTCAGGAACAAACCGGCGTTCTCAAGGGCTTCCTCCTGCTCCAACTGGTAGGAAAGAAAAGGCATGTCCGCGATGACCATAGCCTGCTTGGTGCCCCTGGCAACCGCCCTGCAATGGTGAATCATTTCATCCATGGTGGCAGTAAGGGTGTTTTCCCTGCCCAACATGGTCATGTTGAGGCTGTCCCCCACGAGGATGGCATCCACCCCAGCGGCGTCCACGGCCAAGGCCATGGAATAATCGTAAGCGGTGCAAACGACGAGTTTTTCCCCGTCGTCGCTTTTCTTGATGAAGTCCAAGGTGGTCATTCTTTTAGTCATGAGAGTTTTTGCCAGTCTTTAATTTTTGTTTAAAGATAAAAATTCTTTATTTACCCTCGCCCCTTGAGGGAGAGGGTAGGGTGAGGGGTTCTTGTTTAAGATATTACCACCCTCATCCCAGCCTTCACCTCTCTAGGGAGAAGGTGACCAATAAGTATTAGGCGTGTCCTTTATTTCTTCAAGCTGACAGGCTGGTAATAAACCGTCCCTTTGGTGACCTTCGCCAGATGAGTCAATAGATCATCCAAGTCCGCGTCGCGGTGGACGAAATCAATTTCGCTGGTGTTTACGACCATCAAGGGCGTTTCCTCGTAATGGAAGAAATAATAGTTATAGGCCTGGTTCAATTCGGCGAGGTAATCCCCCGTGATTTGGGACTCGAATTTCCTGCCCCTCCCGGAGATGCGCTTCAAAAGAACATCTGTGGAGGCTTGGAGGTAAATCACGAAATCAGGCTTCAAGACCCTGCCATTGAGGATGGAGTGAATTTGCTCATAAAGTTTTAACTCGTTATCGTTGAGTGTGAGGTTAGCGAAGATCCGGTCTTTCGCGAAGAGATAATCGCTGATCAATCCTTGTTGGAAAAGGTCGCTTTGGGCCATGTCCTGCTGTTGCTTGTACCGGGTGAGAAGAAAGAACAACTGGGTTTGGAAGGCGTGTTTTTCCATGTTGCTGTAAAAATGGTGGATGAAGGGGTTGTTTTCCGCGCCCTCTAAAATCAGGCGGGTATTGAGTTTTTTAGAAAGGATCTCGGCCAAGCTGGTTTTGCCGACGCCGATGGGGCCCTCGATAGCGATGTACTTATGATGGAGCATATGGATTCACCTTTGAATCATCTTGAGTCAATTTAAGCGCTTCTTTCACTGTCAACTTGAGATCCGGCAGTATTTTAGCCTCGGCTAGCTCCGCTAGTGGGATTAAAACATGCCTCCTGAAGCGAATCGCAGGATGGGGCAAAACCAGTTCCTGATCCTGATAAACCAAGTCACCGTAAAGCAATATATCCACATCCAGGCTTCTGGGCCCTTTTGGGATATCTCTTTGCCTGCCCTGACTGGCTTCCAATTGGCGCGCCCATTCTAGCAAAGATTTTGGTTCCATTCCGGTTTGAACTTCAGCCACCTGGTTTAAAAACCAGCCTTGATTCTTATAGTCCACCGGCTCTGTTTCATAGACGCTTGAGAACCGGGCATTGGCAAAATCCTTTTCCAGGGCCAACCGCGCTTCCGCCAGGTATTTGGCCCGATCGCCTAAATTCGAGCCCAGTGAAAGATAAACTGTTGTCATATACCACCTAAGAATCTAAAGGCATTCTCTGGATTTTGTAATCAGTTTCCGACTGTATTTCTTAGGATCCCAATGCCCTCTATTTCCACCTCGACCATTTCCCCCAACTTCATCGGGCTAATTCCGCCGGAAGTGCCGGTGGTGATCACATCCAAAGGCTCCAAGGTCATTGCTTTGGATATGAAAGATAGCAATTCAGCCGTGTTCCAAATCCTCTGTGAAATTTTCGAGGATTGCTTTACCTCGCCATTCAACCTGCAGACAATTTTCTGGTCCTTCTCCACGAAATCCGTCACGAGCCAGGGTCCCAGGGGGCAAAAACCGTCGAAGCCTTTCGCGCGGGTCCATTGCCCGTCGGCTTTTTGCAAATCGCGGGCTGTCACATCGTTGCAACAGGTAAATCCCCATACCGCCTTGAGAGCCTCCGCGGGCTCGGCGTTTTTCAACCGGGCTTTCAAGACCACCGCCAATTCGGCCTCGTGGTCCACTCTTGCGGCGGAAGGAGGATAAGGGATGGAGCCCCCAGGGTTCAACAGGCTGGAAGGTGGTTTCAGGAAGAGAATCGGGTTTTTGGGTTTCTCATGACCCATTTCCTTCATGTGATCCAAGTAATTCAAACCCACACCGATGATTTTCGACGGAAGGGACGGGGCCAGAAGCTGGGCTTCCTTGAAAGGATATGATTTCGCGTCCAGGGTCGTGTCATTCCAGGGCTCATCCGATTGGAAAACCCGGTAGGTATCCACGGATTCCAGGAGCATGGCCCATCGGGCTTTGTTGTTATGAAGGAGCCGGGCGATTCTCAACGCGACCTCTTTTATTGCCTAAAGATATGTGAATGTAAGGTATCGGCGGAAAATGGAAAAGTACCAGAAGAAACGAGAAATCAGTGTTTTGAATGAAGTCCCAGGACATCGCCCATGTTGAAAAATCCGTTTTTCTTTTTTCCCAAAAACATCGCGGCTTTAAGGGCTCCCTGGGCCAATCCCGTACGGTTATGGGCCCTATGGGTTAATTCCAAGCGCTCACCCGTGCCGGCAAAAAGGACCGTGTGATCCCCCACGATATCCCCGCCACGGATGGCGTGAAAACCGATGGTTCCCTTGACCCTTTCTCCAGTCTTGCCTTGCCGTCCATGGGTGGAAACTTGATTGAGATCCACGTTCCAGGCCCTTGCTACGGCCTCGCCCAAGCCCAGGGCTGT
Organism: candidate division FCPU426 bacterium; assembly: GCA_963796105.1. Classification (GTDB taxonomy): domain Bacteria; phylum Oederibacteriota; class Muellerivitia; order Muellerivitales; family Muellerivitaceae; genus CAWCKJ01. The sequence goes on along the minus strand of CAWCKJ010000003.1, from coordinate 297,030 downwards.
TCCTGAAGGGGCGTCTTTTTTCAGGTTGTGGTGGGCTTCCGCGATCTCCACGTCATATTCCATACCCAATCGCTTGGCTGTTTCCTCGGCCAGCAAGAAAAGAAGGTTCATCCCGATCGCCATATTGGGGGACAGGACAATAGGTATTTTCTTGGAGGCGGATTGGATGGTTTTTTTCTCTAATTCTGAAAAGCCGGTGGTTCCAATCACCATCCCGACGCCCAGGGCCAATGCTTCTTTCAAGTACTGAAGAGTGGCTGGAGGTTGGGTGAAATCGATCAGGACCTGAGGCTTATTCGGGAATGATTTGAGGTTTGAATGTAGGGTTGCTTGGTTCTTAATTCCCAAGGAAGGCCATGACGACGCCAAAGATTTTCCCTGCGATGGGCTTGAGGACATATCGAGGGCGCCCACGATCTCAAATTGCTTGTCCTTAGCCGCCAAGCCCAGGATGGCGGAACCCATCCTTCCGCTCGCGCCGGAAACCGCGATTTTAACGGTCATCGTTTTTGACCGACCGCGCTCAATAAACCGAGGCGGTCCATTTGTTTGCGGATGGCTTCCCGGGCTTCGCTGGTAACCGGAACCAAAGGAAGCCTTAAATCCTCTTTGATTTGGCCGCGTAGGGCCATGGCGGCCTTGATACCGGTGGGATTCACATCCGCCGTCATGATGGTTTTGACCAGGTCGAGGTATTTCAAAAAAGACCGTCGGCTTTCCTCGACTTTTCCATCCAGGTAGCTGTGGACCATTCGGGATGTCTCACCGGGAAGAATATTCGAGATGACGGAAATGACTCCCACTCCCCCTAGTTCAAGAAGCGAATAGGTGAGGGGGTCGTCGCCCGAGAGCAGGTCGAAATCAGGTCCGCAAAGGGATTTGATTTTAGCCATTTGTTCCAGGTTGCCGCTGGCTTCCTTGACCCCGACGATGTTCCTGTGACGGGAGATTTCAGCTAGTGTATCAGGCAGCAAATTGATACCGGTTCGTCCCGGGATGTTATAGAGGATTTGGGGGATTTGGACTTTGTCCGCGATGGCCGTGAAATGGGCGATCAAGCCCCTCTGGCTGGGTTTGTTGTAATAAGGGCAAATCAATAGCACGGCGTCAGCGCCGGCTTCCTTGGCGAACTTGGTTAAAAGGATGGCCTCGGCGGTGGAATTAGATCCGGTCCCGGCGATAACAGGAACGCGTTTGCGGGCGGTTTTCACCGTGAAGGCGATGACAGCCTCATGTTCCTTCTCAGTGAGCGTGGGTGACTCGCCGGTGGTTCCGCAGGGAACGAGACCGTCTATTCCTCCCGTGATCTGGCTCTCAATCAAGGATTCCAGGGTTGAAAAATCCACTTCCCCGTTTTTAAAAGGTGTGATCAAGGCTGTAAAAGCGCCGCGAAACATTTTTCCTCCTGTTTTTAACTGTACAAAAAAACACACAAAATAATTTTAATGTGTTCATATTATTGAATTTAACTTCCTATCGCAAGCAAACTTTGTGGAGGAGGGTTCCGCGACGTACTTTGGACCTGGGAATGCGATTTGAGAAACTTAAAAAATATTTTAGGCTAAGAAGGCCGGATGGCTACAGGGTGATTTTTTCCAAGCGAATCAAATCTTTCCAACTTTGCCGCCGGCGGGCGATGGCAAAGCGGTTTCCCCTCACGACGACCTCCGGAGCCAGAGGGCGGGCGTTGTAGGTGCTGGACATGACGCTTCCATAAGCCCCAGCCGAGAAAACGACCAGGAGGTCCCCTCTTTTCAAACTCGGAAGAGGCCGGTTTTTGGCGAAAAAGTCCGTTGATTCGCAGATCGGGCCGACTACGTCGGCTTTCAGGGCAGGTTTTTGGTGACCCGAGACAGGCGCGATCCGGTGGTAGGCCTCGTAAAGAGCGGGGCGGATCAATTCCCCCATGCCTGCGTCCACGATATAAAAGGTTTTGGACCCGGCTTTTTTCACGTAAGTGAGGGTGGTCAAAAGGACTCCTGAATTGCCAGCGATATATCTACCTGGCTCAAGGATTAATTCAGCGTTGAGCTTTTTCACAATCGGAAGGACCTTCGAAGCGTATTGGGACGGTTTGGGAGGTTTTTCCCCGTGATATTCAATTCCGTAACCGCCGCCAATATTAAGGGTGTAAATGGGGAAAGCCTCCCGGCGGAGTTTCAACACCAGGTTTTCCATTACTTTTACGGCTTGGCCGATGGAGTTGGTTTGGGTCATCTGGCTTCCAATGTGCATATGGATGCCGGTCCAATTGATATTGCCGCATTTCCTGGCGGTTCTCATGACTAGGTCCAAATCGTCCAGATCCACGCCGAATTTGGTCTCTTTTTTGCCCGTCGTGATGTGATGGTGGGTTTTCGCGTCCACGTCTGGATTGAAGCGGACCGCGACAGGGGCGATTTTATGGAGCCTTTTCGCGACCTCGTTGATCGCCAGCAATTCCGGGATGGATTCCACGTTGAAATAACGGATGCCTTTGCCAAGGGCGTAAGTTATATCACGGTCAGTTTTGCCGACCCCCGCGTAAATGATACGGTTGGCGGGAATCCCAGCCTGGAGGGCGATATAGATCTCTCCTCCCGAGACGACGTCCACACCAGTCCCGAGTTTGGCGAGGGTATGGATCACCGAAAGGTTGGAGTTGACCTTAATGGAATATGCCACTAAATGAGGGACAGATTGAAAGGCCCTGTCCATTTCCTTCCATCTTTCCTCGAAGGATGAAAGGCTATAGACGTAACAGGGCGTGCCGGCTTTTTGGGCGATTTTGGAAAGATCGACGCCTTCGGCGTACCAACGATTTTTACTTAAATGAAAACCTTTCATCATTCCCTCTTACAAGGTCTGAGCCGCTTTTTTAAGCCGGCTTGCCATTTTTTTCAAAGATATCACCTGTCTCCGCACATTCTGGGGTGAAGGGCCACCAAGGGCTTTCTTATTTGCGACAGATTTCGTGATCGAAAGGTTTTTCGAGAACTTCCCTGGGAACTTAGCCGAGATTTTTTTCAAATCCCCATCGCTTAAGTCCTGAATTCTTTTTCCAAGATTCAGCGTGTATTGGACAACTTTACCTACGATTTCATGAGACTCCCTGAAGGGAACCCCCTCTTTCACCAGTAAGTCGGCCAGATCCGTGGCCAAGAGGGTCAAGTCCCCGTCGGCGGCTTCTTTCATCCTGGGCCTGTTGAATTTAAGGGTTCCTAGAAAACCGTTCATCACTTGAAGGGAGGAAAGAACGGTGTCGGCGGAATCAAATACAAAATGTTTGTCCTCTTGCAGGTCCCTGTTGTAAGCCAATGGCAGGCCTTTCAAGACAGTCAGGAGGCCCAAAAGATTTCCATAAACTCTTCCTGTTTTTCCCCTGACGAGTTCCGCCACATCGGGATTTTTTTTCTGGGGCATGAGGCTGGACCCTGTGGCAAAGGCGTCGTCCATTTCAATGAAATTGAACTCTGCGCTGGCCCAAAGGATCAAGTCCTCAGAGAGCCGGGAGAGGTGCATTTGGGTGGTCGCGGCGGCTGAAAGGAAATCCACGAAAACATCCCTGTCCGATACCGCGTCCAGGCTGTTCTCAAGGATGGTTTTAAGGCCGAGATTCCGGGCAACCGCCATCCGGTCGATCGGATGGTTGGTGCCTGCGAGTGCGCCTGATCCCAAAGGCAGGGCGTCGGCCCTATGCCATGACGAAAGGAACCTGTCCATGTCCCTGCAAAGCATATGGGCATAGGCGGCCAAATGGTGGCCCAAGGTCACCGGCATGGCCCTTTGAAGATGGGTGTATCCAGGAAGGATGGTGTCTTTCTCAGCCAAGGCTCTTTTTTGGATGGTTTCAATCAACCCGCAGCCGGCAAGGACCATGGTTTTGACGGCGTGGCGCAGATAGAGTCTGAAATCCGTGGCGACCTGGTCGTTCCTGGACCTGCCGGTGTGGAGCTTGCCTCCCAAAGGCCCGACGATGGAGGTCAGGGCTTTTTCAACCGCCGTGTGGATATCCTCCAGGTTTGAGCCCATGGGCAGTTTGCCCGCCAAGAAAAGTTTTTTGACCTTTTGGAGGCCAGCGGAAAGCTTTTTCCCCTCATCGGGCTTCAAAAGCTTGGCTTTCACCAGGGATTGGACATGGGCCAGGCTGGCCTCGATATCGAAAAGCCCCAACCGACTGTCGAAGGAGATCGACTCGGTAAAGGCCTCGACTTGAGGATCGGTGTTTTTCTTAAATCTCCCGCCCCATGTCTTTTTCATGAAAGACCTCGATTTTTTAATAAAAGTTTAAAAAACATTTTTAACTTGGTATTAAAAATGAATCCGTCATTTAAAATTAAGAATTTAAAATTTACTCCTGCGTTTCATCATGCCAACCACTTTCATCGGCAGTCCGAAAAGCTTTATGAAACCTTCCGCGTCCTTTTGGTTGTAAACTTCGTCCTCGCCGAAAGTCGCCAGGGCTTCCTGGTAAAGCGAGTATGGCGATTTGACACCTGTCGCCACCACCCGGCCCGGATGCAGGGCCACCCTGACCTCTCCGGTCACGGTCTTTTGCATATCCTTGAAAAAGGCTTCCAGGCTGTCCCGAAGAGGCGAGAACCATTGGCCGTAATATATCAGTTCGGCGTATTTTACCGAGAGGACTTGCCCGTAATGCAGCAATTCCCTCTCAACCGTCAGGGTTTGAAGGGCCCTGTGGGCCTCGTAGAGCACCGTGGCGCCTGGCGACTCGTAAACGCCCCGGCTTTTCATCCCCACTAGACGGTTCTCCACCATATCCACCCGGCCAATCCCGTAAACGGCGGCAAGTTGATTGAGTTTCTGGACCAGGACTACTGATCCCATCTTACGCCCGTTCAAACCCACGGGTATTCCGTTCTTGAAAATAATCAAAAGGTTCTTTTGGCTTTTAGGGGCCGAGGCAGGATCCTTGGTCGTCAGGAATACGTGCTTGGTCGGCTCATTCCAGGGGTTTTCCAATTCCCCTCCCTCGTGGCTCAAATGCCACAGGTTCCCGTCCATGGAATAGGGCCGCTTTTTCGTGACTGGAACCGGGATCCCGTGCCGGGTGGCGTAATCAATCGCGTCTTCCCGGGACCGGATATCCCATTCCCGCCAAGGGGCGATGATTTTCAAGTGGGGCGCGAGGGCCATGACGGTCAACTCGAACCGGACCTGGTCATTTCCCTTGCCTGTCGCCCCGTGGGCGATGGCGTCCGCGCCTTCCCGAAGGGCGGTTTCCACCATTCCCTTGGCGATCACGGGCCTTGCCAGGGAGGTCCCCAGCAAATAGGTCCCCTCGTATTTGGCTTGGGCCCGGAGGGCGGGAAAACAAAATTGATCGAGGAATTCCTTTCTCAAGTCCTGGACCACGACTTTTTTCGCGCCGGTCTTGAGGGCCTTTTGCCGGGCCGGGCCGATCTCTGGGCCCTGGCCGACATCGGCGATGAAAGCCACCACCTCACAGCCGTAATTTTCCCTCAGCCATGGAATGATGATGGAGGTATCCAAACCCCCGGAATAGGCCAATACTACTTTTTTTATGTTTTTCATGTCTTGCTCCTTGTGTTTTTGCCCATGAGGGTCGCCAGCACGGCCTTTTGGGCGTGCAGGCGGTTTTCCGCCTCGTCCCATACCCTGGACCTTGAACCGTCAATGACTTCCGCCGAAACTTCCTCGCCCCTGTGGGCCGGAAGGCAATGCAGGAATATGGCGCGCGGGGATTCAGCCATGAGTTTCTGGTCAACCTGGAACCCCTGAAAAGCTTCGTGCCTTTTTGATTTCTCCTTTTCCTGTCCCATGCTGGCCCAGACATCCGTATAAACCACGTGGGCGCCGACGGCGGAGCCCTTGACCTTGGAGGTCACCTCAATATGGCTTCCGGTTTTTTTGGCTTCCTTCATCGCGTATTCCAGGATGGCGGCGTCGGGCTTGTAGCCCTCGGGGCATACCAGCCTGAGATGCATTCCCGTTTTCACCGCGCCCACCAAAAGGCTGTGGGCCACATTGTTGCCGTCCCCCACGAAAACCACCTGGATCCCGTTCAATCTCTTGAAGGCCTCCAGGATCGTCTGCATGTCGGCCAGGATCTGGCAGGGATGGTGGCTGTCGGTCAAACCGTTGATGATGGGGATGGTGGAGTTCTCGGCGAGCTCCTCGACGATCTTGTGCGCGAAGGTCCTCACCATGATCCCCTGAACATAGCGGGACAGGACTTTAGCCGTGTCCGATATGGTTTCACCCCGGCCCAACTGCAAGTCGGTCCCGTTCATGAAAAGGGCATGGCCGCCCAATTGGGTCATGCCGACCTCGAAGGAAACCCTCGTCCTCGTGGAGCTCTTGTCAAAAATCATGGCCAGGCATTGGCCCTTCAAGGCGTATTGATACTTGAGGGGATTCTCCTTCAACTTCTTGGCAAGGTTTAACAGCTCCAGGATTTCACCGGTGGAAAATTCCTGAAGCGTCAGTAAATGACGCGGTTGTTTTTGCATGGCGTTAACCTCAGGCGCTTTTGAGTTCTTCAGCGATGGCTTTTCTCAGCTTATCCATCGCTTGGTCTATATCCGAATGCTTGATCACCAAGGGAGGCAGGAACCGGAGGACATTCTCGTTAGCGGTCCCGACCAGTAGCCCCTGCTTGGCGCAGTTGTCCACCAAGGAAGAGGCTTTCCGATTCATTTCAAGGCCTTGAATGAGGCCCATGCCCCTCCATTGGGTAAACAAAGTCGGGTGTTCCCTCAAGATGGATTGGAGCGCCTGCTTCAGGTATTCCCCTTCCTGGGTGGCGTGCTGTAAAAGGTCTTTTCCGATGATGACCTCGAGAGTGGCGACCGAGGCCGCGCTGACGATGGGATTGCCCCCGAAAGTGGAGGCGTGGTCGCCGGGTTTGAAGCCCTGCGCCGCCTGGTTGGTCACCAACAAGGCGCCCATGGGCAATCCGCCCCCAAGCGCTTTCGCGGCCGTCATCATGTCCGGCTCGATTCCATAATGCTCATAAGCCCACATCTTGCCGGTTCTGCCCATTCCGCACTGCACCTCGTCCAGGATGAGGAAAATCCCCTTTTCATCGCAGAGATCCCTCAACTCCCTTAAAAACGCCTGGTCCGAGATCCGGATGCCGCCCTCGCATTGGATCGGTTCGACCAGGATGGCGCCTGTCTTGTCATTCACCAGTTTCTTCACGCTTTCAATGTTGTTGAAGGTTGCGTGCTTGAAACCGGGAAGAAGCGGGTCCAATCCCTCCTGGAACTTGACCTGGCCGGTGGCCGAAATGGACCCAAGGGTTCTTCCGTGGAATGAATTGTAGAAACTGATGATTTCGTATTTATCCTGCCCTTTTCCCCTGAAATACTTCCTGGTCAGCTTGATGGCCGCCTCGGTCGCCTCGGTGCCAGAGTTGCAGAAAAACACCTTCTGGGCGAAGGAGACGTCGCACAGGAGCTTGGCTAGTTTCACGTTGGGCTCGTTGTAGTAATAGTTGGAGACATGCCCGAGCTTTTTGGTTTCCTCGATGATGGCGCTTACGACGTCCGGGTGGGCTTGCCCCAGCCCGTTCACCGCGATCCCGGAGAAAAAGTCGAGATAGACGGCCCTTTCGGAGTCGTAAACATGGACCCCTTCCCCTCGCATGAGCACGATCTTCTTCCGGCTGTACACCGGCAAAAGATAATCGTCGCCCTGCTGGATGATTTGGTATGTTTCCATTTTTCTTCTCCTCAAAATGAAAAAGCCCCCGTAGGCGAAACGCTTGAGGCGTACTTACGGGGACTTTTAACAAGGGCATCTTAAGTTAAAGGCGGAAAGCTGTCAACATGGGGCGGAAAGGAGGAGATACCGGCGGTTATACCCGAAGGGAAAACGGCTTAAACCCTCATGGAGGGTTCGGTCAGCTTTTCATATTCCTCGATGGCGTAACGGTCGGTCATCCCGGCGATGTAGTCGCAAATGATCCTGCGGAGCGGCTCCTGGTTTACGCGGATTTTTTCCCGGGTATTCGCCGGGAGGATTTCTGGATTTTCCTCGTAAAGGCTGAACAATTCTTTCAAGACCCTGTGGGCTTTGGACTCCATCCTGGTCACCTTGTTGTGGCGGTACATGTGCTGAAACAGGTAGCGCTTCAACTCCAAGTGCTGGTGCCGGAAATCCGGGGAAAAAGCCGCGAGCTCTTCCGGGCATTTCCGGACATCAGCGCAGGTTTGTATCTTGAAGGTCAAGATTCGGCGGTCGGTTTCATCCAGTAGATCGGATACCTGCTCGTTGATGAGTTCCCGGACAGCCTGGTATTTCAATTTGTCCTTTCCCATCTCGGGATCAGCCGCCTTCACCTTATCGAGATTTTTTCTCCAGAGGGGAACTTCGTTCAAACCATCGAAATCAAGCAGGCCGGAGGTCAAACCGTCGTCCACGTCATGGGAGGTATAGGCTATTTCATCGGACAAGTCCACGATTTGAGCCTCCAGGGTGTATTGCTCCTGGGTTTCCTCCTTCCGGTCGTAGCGGGTCCGGTGCTTGTCAATTCCCTCCAGTACTTCGAAGGAAAGGTTAAGACCCCGGAAGGAGGGGTATTTGTCCTCCAAGTGGGTTACTACCTTGTAGCTTTGCGCGTTATGCTCGAACCCGCCATCATTTTTCATGATCTCGTTCAGGACTTTTTCCCCTGAGTGCCCGAAGGGGGTATGGCCCAGGTCATGGGCCAGGGCTACAGCCTCGGTTAAGTCCTGGTTCAAGCCCAGGCTTCTAGCGATGGAACGGGCGATTTGGGCCACTTCCAAGGTATGGGTAATCCGGGTCCGGTAATAATCCCCCTCATGATTGACGAACACTTGGGTTTTATATTGAAGCCGCCTGAAAGCGGAGGAATGGATGATGCGGTCCCGATCCCTTTGGAAAGCCGTGCGGTAGGGGTGCTCGGCCTCTGGATATTGCCGTCCCCGGCTTTCTCTTGATTTCTGGGCGAAAGGAGCTAAGGTTTCCCGTTCAATATTTTCGAGTTGCTCACGAGTGCGCATGAGAAGCCTTTTTGATTTTTGTTCCATTTTACCGTCCGGATTAATCAAACAAGGAACGATAAGGTTCAGGAGATTGTTATTTTAATGGAAATAACGATTAAAAGAAGAGGAAGAGGAAAAAACAAGATTCGGGAAAACTAAAAAACTGGTGGAGGCGATGGGGATCGAACCCACGACCCCTTCCATGCCATGGAAGTGCTCTCCCAGCTGAGCTACGCCCCCAGTTTAAAATTGAAAAAATTTCGATGCGAGGAAGGCAATTTTAACCAAAACCCTTAAAAAAACAAGCCAATCTTCGGAATCCTTCGGATAGTTCTCGTCCAAATGAAATTTAGTTTGCACTCTTATTTTCAAATGAAAGTCAAAGGCGGTTACCCCAGCAGGATTGGATTATGGTTGTTTCTATCCGTACCTGCTGCTCCCTTGTTCCTGGCACGCTGTCTTATACGCATCAAACCCGATTATGACAATAAATCAAAAAATACCTAAGACTGGCTCAAAGAATTTTAGAATTGCAATGGGTTTTGAATCAATGTTCGACGGTCTTGTGAGGCTTATTCATATCACTTCTTACCCCGCACAGCCACCACGGACCGCAGAGCTTGATTGACGGCTTCCGAATTCGGGAAATGCTCGGCCACATCCGGCTCCAACACGGCTACATTGACTTTCTGATGGTACCGTTTGGCGTATTTTCCCCTTACACCCCGGGAAAAATCGTATTCCGGAAGTACCCTTTCACGATTTGATACCTTCTTCATAATCGCTCCTTTCACGCCAATTGGCATTTCTTGCGCTGATGATCCGGATTTGTTCATTATGGTCAACATGCACAACAACCACCATCTTTAAATTTGCCGTAACGCCTATCGTTACGAACCTTTCTTCCTCGTCGCTATGGACGGGATCTGGAATGGTCAAAGCCAGCGGATCTCCAAACACTGTGGTGGCTTCATCAAAAGACACATGGTGTTTAGCCTGGTTTTTCCGAGCTTTAACGGCATCCCATTCGATAATCATGAGTATCAGTATACTCGATTATTTATTTGGGGCCAAAGTCCTTGAAGTTCCTGATCAGCAAATGGGCGGCACAAGCACAGGCCTCTAAGTTTGAAACGGATATGATACGGACCCTTGCCGGCCAGGATGTGAAGTCGTAAAACCGTTGAAAACATGGTGGGCGAAACAGGACTTGAACCTGTGACCCCCTGCGTGTAAAGCAGGTGCTCTAACCAGCTGAGCTATTCGCCCTCCTCTTGTCGGTAAAAAAATAAACCCCAGCCAAAGGTCGGCCGAGGTTATATGGAACTTAATGTTTACTTGGTGTTTTTCTCAATGTACAAAAGAAACTTAATAGCGCTCTTCTTTTCCCCGTCAATAGTCAAGTGGATGAACTCAGGCTTGAAATTGGCGTCCATGCCGTCGCCCTTTAAAAACCCCCGTGCGATCGCGATGGCCTTGACGGTGTTGTTGATGCTTTCCGGGCCCATTGCCACTATTTCAACGCTTTTGCCGTCACGAACGTTATTAGCGATTGCTCCCGCCACGGTTGAGGGATTGCTTTTGGCGGCTACCTTTAGAGTCATTATCTCAACCAAGCGTGGCTCCTTCTTTGTTCAACCGTATAAATACTTACCAAGCTTTTTATAGCATGGCTTCCAGGGGCTGTCAACAAAACCACCCTATACTCAACGGCTTGTTACCCTAGGATGGCCTCGACTTCAACCACTTTATTCGAGGCTGTGGCCGGGATGATATTCCCCGAGATTTTTTTTCCGTTCACTTTAAGTGAGAAGACTCCCTTGCTCAAATTCTTTGGATTATTTACGACAATATGGTAAGTCGATCCGCGGAACCGCCGGGTGACCTCGTAACGATCCCAATCCTTTGGAACGCAGGGATCGATCATCAATCCGGAATAATGCGGTCTGATTCCGAGAAGGTACTGGGTCGCCGCCACGTAATTCCAACTGGCCGCGCCGGTCAACCATGAGTTACGCGCGAAACCGAAATCGCGGTGTTCCGCTGAGGCGATGGCCTGCGCGTAAATATAGGGTTCCGCCTTGTGGACTTCCTGAATCCTGTCCTTCGTCGTGGGTAAAAGTTGTTTATAGTATTTCATGGCTATATCCGCACGCCCCAAAAGGGTCTCTGCGATCACGGCCCAGGGATTGGCGTGAGAGAAAATGCCCCCGTTTTCCTTAAGCCCCGGAGGGAAGGTGCTGACCCCGCCCAAGCGCGGGCTGAAATGCTTGTAACCCGGATACATCAAGGCGACGCCATATTTTGAGTCCAAGTGTTTTTTTACGGCATCCATGCAGGCTGGTCCCCTTTTAGTGTCCGCTACCCCTGAGATGACAGCCCAGGTTTGGGTATTCAAGTAAACTTTTCCGTCGGATTGTTTCTTGGAACCCAGCATGGTTCCCCATCCGTTGAAAGCCATGGCGTACCACCCGCCGTCCCAACAAACCTTATTGGTCCTTACGGCCATGTCGTCCGCCATTTTCCGGTACTTCTTTGCGTCAGAAGTTTTCCCGAGGTAGTCGGCCAATTCAACGAAATCCCTGGCGCATTTCACAAGGAACTCCGCGACCCAAACGCTTTCCCCTGGTTTGGGCCCGTTGATATGCAGGGTGTCATTCCAATCAGCGAATCCCATGCAGGGGATCTTGTGGGCTCCCACGTTTTTGTAGGTGTAATCCAACGGTGCCCTGAGATGCTCATACATGGTGGCGGAGCCGCCGTCCGCCCATTTCACCTTTTCACTCAGGAAACGGATGTCGCCCGTTTCCTTGACATAGGCCGTCGTGGAGAGAATGATCCAAAGCGGATCATCCGAATAGCCCTTTCCATCCCCTTCCCCGGTCAAGCGGAAGAACTGGTGGTAAGCCGTGCCATCCTTGAACATGTTCTTGGCCAGGTCGGTGATGAGCTTCTTGACCTTCTTGGGAACACTGTGGATGACGCTGAGCGCATCCTGGTTACTGTCACGGAAACCCATTCCCCGGCCGATTCCGCCCTCATAAATGGAGGGCCCGCGGGACATGCTGAAGGTGGTGTGGATCTGGTAGGCGTTCCACTGGTTAAGGCAGAGGTTAATATCCTTGTCCGGGGTTTGGACCTGAAGGGAGCCGAGTTTCTCCTGCCAGTGTTCCTCCAGTTCCCTCATGACTTTATCCACCGCTCCGGCTTTACGGTAATTGGCGGCGAGCTTGGCTCCCGCCTGGATGGAGGGGGCCACGCCTAGAATATAGGTGATGGATTTGGTTTCCCCGGGCTTCAAACTTACCGGGATGGCCGTGGCCGCGATGGGGTTCCCGCCGTCGGCGGTGGACCCGAGGCATTTTCCATCGACGACAGCCTGGGGATTAACCTCGGAATGGTAGAGCCCCATGAATTTTTCCCTGTCGCAGTCGAATGAGGTGAATTTCTTATCGGCCGTGAAAAAGGCGTAATGGCCAGCGTTCTCGATCATGGTGGTGTGGTGGATCATTCCATCCTTCGCGTATGCCTTGGCGATGTTGTAGGTGTATTGGAAATTCATCATGTCGTTTTGGGCGTAAAAAAGACAGAGTTCAGCGTAGGAGAACAAGGTCAAATTCCGGACGTTTGAGCCTCTATTCGTGAGCGTGATTTTCCAAATTTCCAGGTTATCGGAAACAGGAACCACGTAAAGGGTCTCGGAAGAAACGCCCTTATAGGAGGTGGCGACCCGCGTATAGCCGAACCCATGGCGTGTTTCGGTTTTATACTCGGCCAAGTCCTTAAGGACAGGCTGCCAGGTGTTGGACCAGAAATCCCCGCTTATATCGTCGCGGATGTAGATGTAACGGCCCGGGCGGTCCATGGGGATGTTGTTGAGCCTGTAACGCAGGATTCTTTTGTCGCGGGCCGAAAGATGAAAGCTGTAGCCTCCGGCATTATTGGAGATCAGGGCGCAATATTCATCATTATGAAGGTAGTTCATCCAGGGGACGGGAGTGTCGGGCCGCTCGATGACATACTCTTTATTTTCTACGTCAAAAAATCCGTATCGCATGGATCCTCTTTTCATGTTTTATAAAGTTTTACCAGCTCAATTCTATGTTAAGCCTTTTGTACTTCAGGCTTCCTTTTAGGCCCCCTAGGAGCAAGGCCAGGTTGGTGCGGTAACGAATCCAGGCCCAAAGCGGGAAATTAGAGGCGGGCTGAATTTTAAGGACTGGAATGAAATATTTCAAAAAGAAAAAAAAGAAAATGCCCCATAAAAGAAGCACATCCTTCTCCCAGACTATCCCGGAATGCAAGGTTATAAGGGTTTTGAACAAGGCCCAAAGGCCGAATAAGTGCATAAAATGGAAATCACCCCAATAAATCATGGATTGGATGGGAAATGGGATGACCAGCGAATACTCTCCCCATAACTGAAGACGAAATTCCAGGACTCTCCTGGCATGGGTCTTGAGAGCCAAGGAATGACAGGCGCCATCGGCGGAAACCCGCCTGCATAACTGCCTTAAACTAGTCCGGTGAAGGTGTTTGACCACAGCGGATGGCCGAAAGAACAACTTGTACCCGGCATTGGAAATCCGGAGGGAAAAGTCCAAGTCCTCCCCTGTCATTTCACTCCAAAAATGATTGCCGACAGCTTGGGCCGCTTTTTTGCTGACCGCTGCGTTGGATGTGGAGAAAAAGGGGCAAGTCGGACTGCCATTGACCTCGCGGGGATAGCGTTTTTTGGCGGGGGGGTAGTAACCGCCGTTTTTCATGGAGACCCTGTCCCCGACTGAAAGAAATCCGATCTGTTGGCAATATTGCTCAACTTTATTTTTGGGATCAAAAGAAAAGGTTTCCACCTCTCCCCCCACCATGCCTATTTCAGGATCATTCAAGAAGGGTTGAATGATTTTTTCCAGCCAGTCGGAATGGGGCGCGCAATCGCCATCCGTGAAAACGATGATTTCACCCCTCGCCAGAGTCAAGGCGGCGTTTCGAGCCTGACCTGGGGTTTTCAAATTGGGTACATGGACGGATTGAACGCAGGGAAATTTTTTTTGCCAACTCTCAATAATCACGAGTGTGTCGTCGGCACTATCCCCATCCGCTACCACCACTTCAAGCCGATCCTGGGGATATTGGATACCGGATATTTCATTGCCGTTCATGGCCGTCCCTCCGAATAAAGAGAGGAAGGTCTCATTTAAGGTTCGAGCAGAATTGAGGACGGGAATGATTATGGAAACATAGGGATTTTTCGAGGGAGTGTTGTTAGTGACTTGAGCCATGCTTGGAATTTCCTTCGAAGGATCCCCGAGTTACCTAATCCTCTTTATTGCCGAAAAAAATTCGGAAACTTCTATTGACCAAACTTCTAAAATGATGGTGGGTGATGCAGGGATCGAACCTGCGACCCGCTGATTAAGAGTCAGCTGCTCTACCAACTGAGCTAATCACCCACTGAAAGAAAAGCTTTCATCAAAAGTTCATCGTTAGGATCGCTTTATGTTTGGTAATAAACAGGGTTTTGAAAAGGCCTTAAATCCCGCATTTTTAACCATCTTATCAAAACGAAAAAAATGGTACGCCTGAGAGGGCTCGAACCTCTGACCTACAGATCCGGAATCTGTCGCTCTATCCAACTGAGCTACAGGCGCATCCTCTGATTCCAATTCAACGGATTTTCCGGTTCGACTTTACACGATATTCCCAAGGTCAGTGGTAAACCCGCTTTTCCATCGGAATTACGACTCGAAACGTGAAATGGGGTGAGAGACGGGAATCGAACCCGCAACCCCCAGATCCACAATCTGGTGCTCTAACCAATTGAGCTACTCCCACCATTTTCCTTCGCACCGTCAATTATTCGGGGGTCAGAAAACCATGTTTCAATTCTGAAATGACCAATTCTTCAAGAAAAGGCGTCTTCTCCAAATTCCAGGAGAAAAGCCCTAAAAGTTTAAAAGTAGCCCTCTTAATTGTAAAGATTTATTTGTTTTATTAAGGTTGGGTTTAAGGAAGTATTTTTGAAAAGTAAAAGGTGCTTTCCGATGAACTCGGGATTTTGAACAGGAAATAATAAGACGACACAAGGGGATAATTTCAGCCTTCATTACAAAATCAACATGGCGTCGCCGTAGGATAAAAACCGGTACCCTTCCTGAATGGCTTCCTCATAAGCTGCTAAAACCCTCTCCCTTCCTGCAAAGGCGCAAACAAGCATGAGAAGTGTGGATTTGGGTTGGTGGAAATTGGTGAAAAGGATATCAGCGGTTTTAAAGATATAGCCCGGATTGATGAACAAGCGGGTTTCATCCGTTGACACAACAGGAATTCCACATTCCCCGGCGGAGGATTCCAGGGCCCGCACGACGGTGGTACCGATCGCGACGACACGTCCCCCGCGGCGCCGGGTATCGCGGATTTTCGAGACGGTTTGAGCCGAAATCTCATATCTTTCCGGATGCATGACATGACCCTCGATATCCTCTGAGGAAACAGGAAGGAAAGTGCCAAGGCCCACGTGAAGCAATACCTGGGATTGACGGACGCCTCTTTTTTTAAGCTCTCCCAACAAATGTTTCGTGAAATGAAGGCCGGCAGTGGGGGCGGCAACCGAGCCTTCTTTTTTCGCGAATAGAGTCTGGTATCTGTCCCGGTCAAGGAGATCGTCTTTCCTCTTGATGTAGGGAGGAAGGGGAATATGCCCGTGCCTGCCCAAAAAATTATTCCAGTTTCCTGTTTTCAGGAATCGAACCAAATAATGCCCATCGCCCAAGGCTTCCAAGACAGCCGCCTCTCCCTTGGGTAATAGCTGGAGATTGGGAAAACCCTTGATCCGTTTCGCGGGGCTGATGAGAACTTCCCATTCGCATCCCGAGGCCTGCAAGGCTGGACGAAGCAGGAATATCTCAAGGCTGGCCCCGGTATCGGTCTTGCGGGCGAACAGCCGTGCTGGGATCACCTTGGATTGATTCACCACCATCAGGTCCCCAGCCAGGAGCCAGCGCGGCAGTTCCCCAACCAGGCTGTGTTCCACTCGTCCGGTTTTCCGGTCCAGGACCAGCATGCGGGAGGCATCCCGTCTTGCGAGGGGCCGTTGGGCAATTAGCTTCGCCGGTAAATCGTAATTGAAGAGATTCGTTTTCATATCGCGCCTTCTCCACAAAAAAGAAAAGTCATCTGAACTTTATCGCTTGCCATCCGGCATTTGAATTTACTCGGTCATTCCTTCAGTTTTTCGATCATGATTCCACGGTAGTAATGGCGGAGGATTTCAAAGGCGTTGTAGCCTCTCATGGCCATTCCGTAAGCGCCTTCCTGGCAAAGTCCGACTCCGTGGCCGCATCCTTTTCCGTTAAAGACCACGGCGTTTCCTTCCACGACGGCGGTGAAATCAGTGCTTCGGATGAGGTCGGACCCGACGGCCTTCCGGAATTCAATCGCCTTGAGAGTCTTATAGCGCCCATCGGCGTCCATGATCTCAACAAGGCGGAAGCGTTCGCTTTCATCCCGTTCCAGGCCTTTCAAACGAACGATGTCCCCGACCGCCAGCCCGGATTTCCGAAGTTTCCGGACAAGGTCTTGGATGAGGATCTTGGTGGCCCAGCGGAAATGGGGGCCTTTTCGGCAATAGGGACAGGAGACCGACTGGAGGTACGGTAAATCCCGGCCCCAGACATCGCTGGCCTTGGATGTCCGGCCACCGCAATTGGAATGGAAAAACGCCTCCACGGGCGAATTCTTGTAAATCAGGACCTGGCCGCGGGTTTCCAAAACGGCGCTCTGGATGTTCGCGTTCACCAATCCAGTGCCTTGGTACATTTGGTTAGTCTCGGAATTATCAAGATCATATTCCTCCCCCTTAGTTCTGGATTGTCTCTTCAATAAGGCGAATGTCCGGGCCGCGATGGCCTGCGCCTTCAAGGCCTCAAGGGGCCATTGGGGCGAGACTTCCCCCGCGAGGACACCCATGACGTATTCCTCCAGGGGCACGTCATTGATGACCGTCAGGGTTCCCCCTGAATCCTTAGTGATGTCCATGGCTCCCCGGTAAGTTTTCCCGTCCAGGGAAATCACGCCGGAGCCTCCAGAAGGTTCGATGGTCGCCGTTGATTTTGAAAGGCGGCCGGGGGTTAGGAAGAATTCCCGGACATGATTTGCCCCCGCGTTGAATTCCTGATTGCCGTCGGGAAGAAGACCTGACAAGGAATAGCTTTCAGGTACTCTTAACGTCACGGAGGGTTTCTTGACCGCAATGGCGACACGAATGCGTTGGCCCTCGGGCCTGGATTCCTTTTCAAGGCTTGGGCTCAGGGCCTCTTGATGGGGGATATAGACCGGGATCGGCGTCGTGGCGCATCCTGAAAGAAGAAATATTAAAAAAAGAAAATACAACAACCTGGAGAGGGGGGGGGATTGGGGCTTCACCATGGGATCATTTAAGCTTTGAAACCAACCGGAGAATGATGGAAAGCAGCCCGGAAGCCAAAATACAGGTCATGACTGGAAAATAAAAAGAAAAATTCCCTTTTTCAACGCGAATATCACCGGGGAGACGTCCTAAAAATGGTATTTTTCCCGGGATCAGGATGAAAGAGCCAAGAACTATCAGTGTTGCGCCGGTCAAGACAAACCATTTTCCCAAGGAAGTCAATTCAGACATGGATCCTGTTCTCCAAATTAATTACATGAGCACCCCCACTCCGGATTTGAAGGGGGAAGGTCGCAGGCGGTTCTATTTTTTCATCACTTTATCTTTAACTTTTTCCCAATCCTCAAGAAATCGCTTTAGGCCGATATCAGTTAAGGGGTGGTTAAAAAGCATTTTCATGACGGTGAAGGGCATCGTGCCGACATGGGCTCCCGCCAACGCGGAATCCACCACATGAATGGGATGCCGCAAGGAGGCGGCCAGGACCTGGGTTTTGTAGCCGTAATTTCCGTAAATTTTCACGATATCCCGGATCAATTGCATGCCGTCCTGAGAAACGTCGTCCAAGCGGCCCACAAAGGGGCTGACATAGGTGGCGCCGGCTTTGGCGGCCAAGAGAGCCTGCGAGGCGGAAAAGCAAAGAGTCACGTTGACGGCATGCCCCTCGGAACTGAGTGCTTTGCAAGCCTGGATTCCCGCGGGGATCAAGGGAATTTTTATGGTCACGTTTTTATGAAGCTTGGCCAGGACATGACCCTCGCGGACCATGCCCTCAAAATCAGTCGCAGTGACCTCGGCCGAAACCGATCCGTTCACGATGGAGCAGATTTCCTTGATCCTGGAGAAGAAATCTACGCCTTCCTTGGCGACCAGGGAGGGATTGGTGGTGACTCCGTCGATGATTCCCCATGCCACTCCCTGTTTGATCTCATCCAGGTTGGCGGTGTCTAAAAAAAACTTCATCGCAGCCTCCGTAATTGCCTGATTTTCGCGTCAAACCTTGTTTGAGTGAATTATGGAGCCGAGTCAATTGAAAGTCAACGAAGGCAAAGAATCGAATTAGGAAGTTCTTGGGATCAAAAAGCCGAAAAAGGCACTTTTGAGTATTCTATTTTTTCGGCAAAGGCGCCGGGGAGGCAATCGGAATCGGGGTCAAAATGGAGTTGTAATAGGATTCCATTTGGGAAACGGGGTTGATATAAACCAGATAGGTGTCCTTGCTCTTGTCGGACGCGAGATAAACCTGGCCATTGTCGATCCGGCCGAAACGGTAAAGGCGGGAAGTTCCATCCTTCAAAGTCACATTCGCCTCAAAGGAGGGGTTCTCGACACCGGTATTGACGGTATTGGAGGCGAAATCCACGATGACTGTTTCAGACAATTGGGAAATAAGATTGGATGCCTCATCCTGGGCTTTTACCCGTCCCGGACAAGTCCATATCCCTTTATCGTCTTTTTGATAGGTGACATTAGTGCGTGGGGATTTGATCGTCAAGGATTTAGCCACATCCGCGGCAAATTGCATAACAAGTTTATCCCGGAAATTGTTGATTTTGAAATCCATGGGTTTCACAAAGGCATCGCCCACCTGGTAAACCGAATCCTGGCCTTCCATCTTGACGAAATCATCTGTGGTCTTAAGTTTCTGACGGCCTATTAAAACAGTTTTCGGAGACCCTTTATCACTAGGCCATAGTGTGACTTTTCCACGCGGTTTGGATAAACCGTATATTTTTATGTCCTTCGGATGCTCATCCACGAACTCATTGACTTTCATGTCGTTCAAACTGTTTAAAAGATCGCGGATTTTCGAGCTGTCAGCCTTTTCCTCAATGGGGGATTTAATATTCCAAGTGTTTTGCGCGTCTTTCTCAAGAACCAAAGTCTTGTCGCCATAAACAACCTCGACTTTTTGAGCGGCAACAAGGTCGGTTTTGAAAAGAACCCGGTTACGGTAGTCGTTGACGGATTTTTTGATATTGTCCGTGGTATAGGCCGGGATTAGGTAAACAGCTGGTTTTTCAGAGGTCTTAATATAGGTGTCAGAACCTGTAACGCCTTTGTCGCCCACGATCAAGGTGTGGGATGTTCCCTTCTTGTCGGTGAGAATGCACCGGGCGGTTGGGCTGTTCAAACCGTAATCAGCCAGGTTTGAGATGTTGGTAATGGCCGCGTCAGGATTAAGGTCACCTATCGATTGCAATAAAACACGGAGGGTGTTCTCGTCAGCCTGATATTTTTGCGGGGAAAGAATCTGCCAAACGTCCTTCTCGTCTTTTTTTATGTCAATAGGGGGAGCGGCGGGAGTCAAGCTGTTTCCAAGGTTTTCCACGCGGATTTCCTGGATATCGTCGGCCACGAAATTCTCAAATACTTTTTCTCTTTTTTCCTCGGCTTTCTTGACAGGACCCCTCTCGAAAAAATAGATGTATCCACCCAAAAGGGCCAAGATTCCAAAGAAAATGAGGGTCGTTCTGAAGGATTTCATAAGGAGCGGCGGCGGTACCAGATGATGCCGCCGGCAAAGAGGACGCCGACGGGCATAATGATAACAGTCAGATATTTGATGAACTGAGCCGCGACATTCGAGAGGTTCATCACGCGGAGGGTATCTTCCTTAGGGTGAACCGTAACCTTGTCCTCTTCCTCCGCGGCCCAGCTGAAACTGTTCAAGCCGACATCGAGGTTGCCAGGGCCCTGGAGGAATTGATTCGTGAAGAAATTGGAGTTGCCGTACACGACCAACCGCGTCTTCTTCACGGCATTGTCCACTGGGGAAACCTCGCAAGTCATAGCCATTGGAACCGGGGGTTTGGTATCCACCGCAGGGTTATATTTCGGGGATTTCAGCTTGAAGTTCGTTTCTCCCCAGCCGTTGGATGTGGTTTGCATGAAAATCGATTGGTTCACGTTCTTTAACTCAGGATCGATTTTTTGGACGCTTCGGGTGAAAGGCATGATTGTCGCGATGTGCTCGCTGGAGAGTTTTTCGACAATGGGCGAGGCGCCGTATTGAGGAATGACCGCCCGGACGTCCGGGAACGCGAAACTAGTGGAGTCATAAACCAAGTCGTTTCCGAGTTTCACGCCATACTGCTTCAGGAGCTGGTCCAAGCCGGTATTCGCCAACATGCCGGATTTAATGATCGGATCCAAGCAAGCAATGACCTTACCACCGGTTTTCAAATAATCCTCAATGAGCGATACTTCTGAGGGCTGAAAGGGCTTGGTGGGTCCGACGATAGCCAAAACAGCCGCGTCGGTTGGCATTTTCCCAGACGTCAAGAGATTCAAGGATTTGACGGCATAATTTTCCTTATCCAGCATATCCTTGAAAGTATTCAAACCGTCCGGTTCGGGACTGTTTAAATCCCTTTCCCCATGTCCCTCGGTGAAATAAAAAGTCAGATGGGTAGTGCTGGTCATCTTGATGAGCGCGGCGGTGAAGGCGCCCTCTCCTTGAAACTTAGGCATGGGCTGCCGTCCCTGCAAGGCGTAAGTCACATAGTCCCGCTGAAGGACGTCTTTTCGATTGTCGCCGCTTTCAAAAACCACTGTGTTGTATTCATGAATGCTCAGGCGCTTTGCCTCGGTTGGGCTTTTGTCCACATCAATGACCTTGAAATGAAACTTGGTGCTGTTTTTAGAGTATTCTTCCAGAAGTTGTTGCGCTTTCTGGACTTCCGCGGAGGATCTTTTGGCGGAACTGAAAAATGTGACATTAACGTCCTGTCCGAGTTTATGAAGAATGTCGGTTGTCTGATCCGAAAGAGTGTAAAGCTTGTTTGCGGTTAGGTCGAATCGAACCGGATGCCGTGAAAAAATATAATTAATGGCGACTATGACGCCCAACATGGCTATAGCCACCATTACCAGATTGGCTTTCACTTGGGTGGAGTGCTTTTTTCCCACTTCCCTAACTTCGGCGAGATTGACAGCGACAAAGCAACCCAGCGCAAGGATGCCGATTATCAAAATAAGGAGATTCCACCAATTGGTCGTGTTCATGATGAGCATGGCAAAAATACCGGCTAAAACCAAACCAAGCCCACTCCAAACAACATATTGATTCTTTTCCCGAATTTGGCTCATCACCACTTTAAAGTCCAATTTCAACTCCTCTTGCTTTCCATGACCTTCACCGATAAGAAAAGGCCGAGGAAAGTAACGCTTAGGAAGTAAATGACATGATTCAGATCAATGACTCCGATGAAGAAATCATTCAAGTGCTCGAATATGGAAATATACTTGAAGATGGCCCCCAACGCGTCAGGAACATTGTTGCTGGCCGCGCCTATCACGTACAACATCAAGAGGGTTCCAAAGGTAATGACCGCGGAGACAATTTGGTTTTCGCTTAGGGTCGAGGCAAGAAGGCCCAGCGAGAAAAAAGCCATTCCCGCCAAGGTGTACCCGAAGAAATCGCAAAAGGTGGGGCCGGGATCAGGGTTCCCGTTCACTGCCATGATCAACAAGTAAACCAGGTTCACAGCCAGCATGACCAGGAAAAAACAAATGGCCGCAAAATATTTCCCCAAAACAATTTCCCATAGAGACAGCGGTGAGGTGCGCAATAGCTCGGAGGTTCCCGTTTTCTCCTCCTCGGACCACAAGCGCATGGTAACAATGGGAGTGAGAAAAAGGAAAATAACGGTCGAGTTTTGGAAGACGGGCGCCATATTGGCGCTTTTGCTTCCAGCTGCGATGAGCCAAAAGAAAAACCCGGTGACGAAGTAATACATCGCCAGGACAATGTAGCCAATGGGAGACACAAAATAATAAGACAAGTCCTTGCGGACGATCGCCATTATTTTTTCGAGGTTCATGCGGCGCTTTCCTTCGTGGTCAGTTTCAAAAACACGTCTTCAAGGCTCATTCCGACGGGGGTGAGTTGATAAAGAATCCATTTGTTCTTAACCACGGATTGGAAAAGGGCCTCGCGGGTATCGTTGGTACCATCCGTGGTAATCTGAAACTTGCAGACTCCCTTGGTTTCCTTCCCGAGCGACTTGATTGCGGTAATGCCCTCGATTTTCCCAAATGCTTTTTCAACATCAGCGGAGACGCCCTTAATCTCTACCTCCAGAAGATTTCCCCCGGCCATCCGCTGGGATAGGTTTTCAACCGAGTCAGCCGCTACCACCCGGCCCTGGTCAATGATCACGACGTCATCACAGGTTGTCGAAACCTCAGGCAGAATGTGGGTGGAGAGGATAATGGTTTTTTGGCCGCTCAAGGATTTGATGAGCTTGCGAATTTCCTGAATCTGCTTGGGATCCAACCCTCTCGTGGGTTCGTCCAGGATCAACACATCCGGGTCGTGAATCAGGGCCTGGGCAAGTCCCACCCTTTGCCGGTAACCAAGGGATAAATGACCAATCATTCTGCGGCTTACGTCCGTGAGGGAGAGCATTTCCATGATTTCGCCGATTCTGTCGGCTCTTTTCTTCGCTGGTATTTCCTTTATGGAAGAGACGAATTTTAAATATGAAACGACGGTCATATCGGCGTAAAGGGGAGGAACTTCAGGTAGATAACCTATGTGTTTACGCACTTCCTGCGGGGCTTCCACGACGTCATAACCGGCGACTGTCACGCTTCCCGCGTTCAGGGGAAGCGAGGTGGTTAGAACCCTCATCGTTGTTGTTTTGCCGGCGCCGTTAGGGCCCAAAAGGCCCAGGATCGTACCTTTCGGCACGGTAAAGGAAACATGATCCACCGCCGCCAAATTACCGTACATTTTCACTAAATCTTTGACTTCAATCATTCCGTTAACCTTGCCGATGATCTATTTCGACGATAAGCGTGAAGATTTATAACCATTTTATTCAATTTTTCAAGCATCTTTTTCAGGGATCTGGGTGCTTTTATAGGTTTATTCAAGATTTATAAAATAATATTTTTTTTTAAATTTTCAAGATTGAAATCACTGTTGATTTAACGTGGTTTAGAAGGAATGGGGAAATAAAAAATTTTCATCTTAGGCCAATAACAATCGAATTTTGGGGTTTATTCCTTGAAATTAGCCGAGGCTTCCTTTAATCCTTGGGCCACCCCTTCCAATTGCCTGGCCGCGGCGACCATGGATTCCATGGAGGCGGTCAATTCCTGCGTGGATGCGGAAATTTCCTCGGTCGCGGAGGCGTTTTCTTCCGAGACCGCCACGATGTTGGTTATAGCCTCAACCACGCTCGAGGCTTGGTCGGCCTGGTTTTCAAAAGATTTTGAGATCTCCTGGGTATGCATGACAACCTCATCGGAGGCTGACTGGATTTCCTGAAGGGCTTCGCCGCCCTCCGTGACCACCCTTAAGCCCTCAGTCACTTTTTCCGCTCCCGCCCCCATGCTGGAGACGACCGCTGAAATTTCCTTTTGGATCTCCCGGACCCGAAGACCGATCTGGCTGGCCGCTTCCGCGGAACCGTCGGCTAATTTTTTTACTTCCTCGGCCACGACGGCGAACCCCCGGCCGGATTCCCCGGCCCGAGCCGCCTCGATTGCGGCGTTCAGGGCCAACAAATTGGTTTGGTCAGCGATGCTCGTGATGACTTCCACGACCTTTCCGATGGCCTTGGATCGGTTCCCAAGCTCGGTCACCTCCCTGGCGGAATTCTGGACAACCTCATGGATAGCCTGCATTTGGGAAATGGCTTTTTGAACCGCGAGGCTTCCCGCCTCGGAGGCTTTTTTGGAGCGCGCGACCACCTTTCCTGAGCTATTGAGCAATTCCGCGGAGGTTTGGATGTTTCCGGCCATCTTGTCGATGATGTTGAAGGTATCCTGGACCTTTTGGGCCTGTTCCTCCGCCCCTCTCGAGATATTCTGGATAGTGGAAGAGACTTCCTCCGTGGCGCCGTGCATCTGTTGAACGGTCCTTGTAAGCTGCTGGGCCAGATGAAGGGTATCCCCTGAGCTTTTTTTCAATTGGGTGATGGAGGCGCGCAGTGATTCCAGCATGGTATTGAAATGACGCGCTAAATCCTGGAAATCCCCGCTGTACTTTCCTTGGATGGCGGCGTTGAGGTTACCGCCGGCGACACCCTCCATGCAGGTTAAAAATTCCTCCAGGGGGCTTAAGACAATTCGCTGGATCACCCACAGGATCAATCCCGCCGCGAAAATGCCGTAAAAAATGCCAATGACGTAAACCCAATTCGGGTTTGGAGCCTTGATTTTGGTTAAAAAAGGGAATACCAAACCCACAACGGCTCCCATGAAGGCCACGATGCCGTAAAGGAACAGTTCTGAGCGTTTCAAACCCGACTTGCCGTAGTTCATAAGAGGCTCCCTTGAGATCCCGCTGGGGGTTTCAAACCTAAATGCTCATAGGCCAGCAGGGTGGCTTTCCTGCCGTTCGAGGTCCTTTGTAAAAAACCGATTTGGACCAGAAATGGTTCATGAAGATCCTCAATGGTTTCCGCCTCCTCCCCGACAGCCATGGCGAGGGTGTCGATACCCACAGGGCCTCCCGAGAATTTCTCAATCACGCAGGAAAGAATCCTCTTGTCCATCCGGTCCAATCCCAATTGGTCCACCTCCAATAATAGCAGGGCCGAGTCGGCGACTTCCTTATCCACCAAGCCTTTTCGGCGTACATCCGCGAAATCCCGGACCCTTTTCAACAATCGATTGGCGAGACGGGGGGTGCCCCTGGAGCGTTTGGCGATTTCGAGAGCGCCGTCATCCGTCACCGGAACCTTCAGAACCTGGGCGGATCTCTTCACGATTTCCACCAAATCCTCGGTCTGGTAAAACTCCAGCCGGAACGTCAGGCCGAAGCGGTCACGCAAAGGAGCGCTGACTTTTCCCGCCCGGGTGGTAGCCCCCACGAGCGTGAAAGGAGGCAGCTGAAGGCGGATGGCCCTGGCCGTGGGACCCTTGCCGATCATGATATCAAGCTGAAAATCCTCCATGGCGGGATACAGAACCTCCTCCACGACGCGCGGAAGGCGGTGAATTTCATCTATGAACAGCAAATCTTGGGGTTGAAGGTTGGTAAGAATGGCGGCCAAATCCCCGGCTCTTTCAATGATGGGACCGGAGGTGGTCTTGATATTAACTCCCATTTCCTTGGCGATAATCGAAGCTAAGGTGGTTTTACCCAATCCGGGGGGCCCGGCGAGAAGCAAATGTTCCAGGGCTTCCTTCCGGTTCTGGGCCGCCATCAGCGCGATGGAGAGGGATTCCTTTAGGGCTTTCTGACCCACGTATTCGTTTAAATGTCTTGGCCTGAGGGTGGCTTCCTCATCTTCGCCGGATTTTTCAGGGTTCATGACGCGGATTTCATCTTCCGCTGGTCCCTCAGGCGGCTTGGCGGTTAAAGGCGTTTTTTGTCGGGGCATGAAATCATTTTACAGGAAAATGCCAGGGTTCAACCCTGAAATTGAATGGAAGAGTGAAATCTTTTTAAAACGACAGGGGGCATGCCAGCCATCTATTAATCTATAAGTGAGGCTTGTATCGTACCGATCTCCATATACTTTCATGGAAGATCGGCACAAGCCCATCATCTTTATCATTTCGGGGATTTCATTGAAGGAATGGACCTTAATTTGAGCGCTTACGTCCCGAAGAAGTCTTTTTATCCTGTTGTCCGTTTTTATCAAGGTACGCGATCCTGCATTCCGGAATGGACTCCAGGAAGATCTTCCCCCAAGACTCTGTAGTCAAGCGCGGGTCCAATAATGTCACGGTGCCCACGTCAGTGGAAGTCCTGATTAAGCGCCCAAAACCCTGTTTTAACCGGAGGACCGCCTCGGGCAGGCTTTCCACGCGGAAGGGTTCCAAGCCTTGTTCCTTTAATCGAGCATGCCGAGCTTCCACCAAGGGTCCTTCGGGAACCTGGAAAGGGATTTTGGTGATGATCAAATTGGAAAGGGCCTCTCCCGGGACATCCACCCCTTCCCAAAAACTGTTGACGCCCAACAAGACCGAATGGATATCCTCTCGAAAGGCCTTTAACAGCTTGGTCCTGTCCCATCCTTCCTCGCCTTGGATTAAAAGGGTAATGCCCCAATCCTCAAGGTCGCCGCGAATGGCCTCTGCGACCTGCCTGAGCATTTTAAAACTCGTAAACAGGACAAAGGCCTTTCCGTGGGAATCTTTTATGGAGGCCCTGACGTAACGAATGACTTCTTCTTGATAGCGTGCTTCCTCTCTTCGGGGGTGAGGCATCCCCCTTGGTAGAAGAATGGTCACCTGTTTTTTGAAATCAAATGGGGAACCCACCTGGAGCGTCACCACCCGGGGCGCTTCGTCCGGGCCATCCAGTCCCAACGCGTGTTTGAAATAACGGAAATCCTTCCCTACGGACAAGGTCGCGCTAGTAAACACGGCGGTTTTAACCGAGGAAAGAAGATGTTCCCTAATCAATTCAGAGGAATCTAATGGTATCGCCCTTAGTTGTCCCGCCCTCATTTCCCCTTTTTTAAAGGCATAAATGTCGGGCTCCACAACATAACAGGCTTCATCGCCCAATCCCCTCTCCAAAATGAATGATAGGCGTCTGACCAATTCCCGGCATTCTTCCCTTGAACCCAAAGCCTCCAGTCTCAACTCATCCGATGGTGCCGATTCAGCGGCCCTTTCCAGCAAACCTTCCAGGGTGGTCAAAGCCCGCGTGAGAGGTCCTGGCGAGGGGGGAGTCTTCGGTAAATGAATGGCGCGCGGATTGACGGTGGAATCACGCTTACCGGGAAAAAAACCGGAGAAAAAATCGGAAACTGAAGATAAAAATACCGAAACGGCTTCCCCGGCGCCTTGGGTAGGGATCAAGGCGAACAAGCCCTTTCCTTTTTTCCCTTCCCCATCGTCGGAATAAAGAAGATGCCTGCCCAAGGCGTAGCATTCGGACAGCGTCACAGAAGACGCCAGATGCTCAGAGGCCATGGAGGGAAAATGATGGGCCTCGTCCACAATGAGAGCCTCATAGGGGGGAAGGACCCCCTGCTCCGACTCCATTTTCAAGGCAAGGTCCGCGAGTAAAAGAGCGTGATTAACCAGAACCAGCTTCGCTGAATAGGCTTTTTTCCGTGCTTGCTGGTAGAAACAACTTTCATAAGTTGGACAGGTGGACCCGAGACAGTGGTATTGATCGCTCCTTACCTCGCTCCAGATCTCATTTGAAATTGGAAAATCAACCGTGGATAGAGTGCCCTCCAGCGATCCCTCGGCCCATTCTTGTATTTTGTAAAGGGTGCCTGGTTCCCCGTCAAAATCCAATTGCGACCGGCTTTCCAAAGCCAGTTTTAAACGTCTTTTTGATAAATAATTCCCTCTTCCCTTGAGTAAGACCGCCTGGACCCTGCCATGTCCCTCCGCTTCCAAAGCCTTTAACACCATGGGAAGGTCTTTTTGGAAAAGTTGTTCCTGTAGGGTCAAGGTATGGGTGGAAACGACCAGTGGACCGTCCGATTGAAGGGCGTAATCCAAGGCTGGAAGAAGGTAGGCGAAACTCTTTCCAACCCCTGTTCCGGCTTCGACCATCAGGAATCCGCCGTTTTGAAGGGTGTTTTTGACGGCCTCAGCCATTTGGTTCTGCTGGGGCCGGTCTTCCAAAACCATATTTTTGAAAACAGGAAGAAGTCTCTGGGACACGTTCATGGGATTAGACTAACCTTTAGATGTCTTTTCGGCTAGGGGAGGAGGAAAAATAATTGAAGGCACCACTAAAAATTACCGTTCACCTTCTCCCTGGAGGGGAGTAAGGATGGGATGTACCGATTATCTTTAAAAATTTAAGGAGATCGGTACGATACCGACCTCTTTAAAAGCTTTATAGAAGGGTCGGCATGAGGGTGAAATTGTTTTGAATAAATACCCCTCACCCTACCCTCTCCCTCAAGGGGCGAGGGTCTATATGAATATTTAGAGGTTCCCCTAATAGCCTTAATGGGATCATTAATAATTTTCTCAGAGGGATGACTTGCGGTTTGTATTGTTTTTCGTTTTAAAAGATGTCTTTAAACAAAACGATGGAGTCCGCCGGATCTCACGTATGATCGGGATGAAATCCGGGTCTTCGGTTCAACATCTTTTTTTTCCAATTATTCCCGTTCATGGGATGCCTGCGTTTCCACGGCTTTCTAAGATGGTGTCTCAAAGCTTCGATTCTCCTCATGCGTTTTTTCATAACAAACCCGCGGAACTCCCTCCATTTTTCAAACCTTTCGATTTGTTTCCGGTCTAAGCGCCTCTCAAGCCTGAACATTCCCCTTTGGAAAGAGGACGCGGTTCCGGCGGAAACAGTTCGGGATACGCCATTACTCCCCGTCACTTCCACGTTTCCCTCGTGGGTGGAGGCGAGGACATTGTCGCCTTTTGTCTCGACCTCAAAGGCTGTTCCCCTCACTCCGCATACCACCCCGTTGGAATCCACCTCGAAAGTGGAATGGCTGTCTTGTAGATTTTTTTTCACATCCGCGAGAATTCCGCCGAAAAGCAGTTCCAACCGGCTGACAAACCCCGAATTCTCGTTAGGCTCCACTTGACCCACTTTCAAGTCGGATCCGGGACTCAAATGGACGGATGTTTCCGATTGAAGCATTAAAGTTGCCTCGCTGTCGGTTCCGGTTTTGATCTCGTCCCCGTTTTCCAGAACCTGGCCTTCTTGCGTTTGTTCCCATTCTTTGGTTCCCCCTTCCAACACCTGGACGTTGTTCCCATGGATGTCCTCAACAATGTACTCCGCAGGGTTATTGTTTTTAAGAGTCTGAGAATGGGATTCATAGGGGTAGGAAAACGCGATAACGAGGCTAAAAGAGAAACCCATAAAAACTCGAGTAAGCATTTTTCCAGGCATTTCTTCCTCCAAGCATGATTTTACGAATAGATACATTCCACTATATGACGATTTTAATCACTGGACAGTTTCAAAATAAATACGGGTGATTTCATATGGTTTGATCGAATCGAAACTCCTTAATGATGGGGATAAGGATGACCTTTCAAAACCGCTCCAGCCCGATACAATTGTTCCATCAAGAGAACCCGTGCCAGACCATGAGAGTAGGTCATGGGTGATAAGCTTAGTTTAAGATCCCAAGAAATACCTAAATCCGGCGGCGGACCGTCTGTCCCCCACGCGAAAAAATATATTTCTCTGGCGGATTCCGTCACCCAGCGTCCGAATTTATCCGAATCCATAAGTTCCCCATTCGGGTCCAGGGAGACAAAAAGGCCGCGCCCCTTTTTCCCCTCAGCCCATTTCTTGATATCCTTTATGGAATCACGTATTTCCACTATGGAAACTGGCCATAACCGTTTAAGCCTGTGGTCATAATCAGCGGCCATTTCCACTAGGCGTTGATCCCGGACGGAACCACACCAAAGACAATAGATCATTTTCCGCCCTTTGCCTGGCGCACGTCTGATAGGTTTGACGGCAAACCTGATAAAACCTCCGCTTGAAGTTCCGGGACATCGTGAAGCCATGATTGAGCGATTGAAGATATTTCCGCGGCAGAGTTCCCCTCAAAGCGGCATGAAAGGACTGATTCCGTCACCGACATGCGGAATAATCCCCAACCGGAGTTAAACACGGCTCTTACGCCATCCACATTCGAAACAGAACCTCCCATTTGAAGCGCCCTGGTTTTTAGGGTTTCATATAAATGCGGAAGTTTGTCGGTGGGAAACTTTATCTTGATATCATGGCTTGAAACCCGGGGTGGATAGGAATGACAGAGCTGGGACAAGCTCTGACCGGATTCTTTCATGATTTCCATAAGTTTAAGACAGGCATAAAGAGCGTCCCCAGGAAATGGTCCGGGCAGGAAAAAATGACCGCTTGCTTCCCCGCCAAACAGGGCCTTTTCATGAAGGATACGGTCAAAAATGAAGGTATGGCCGGATCTTTCCAAAAGTGGTTTTCCTCCTGCATCCTGAATTGTTTTTTCCAAAATATTTGAGCACTTAACGTCGAAAACGACCCCTTTTACCTTATTAACCTTGAGGAACTTTTTCGCGAATAAACAAAGAATGATGTCGTTTGGGACAACGGTTCCCGTTTCATCCACGAAGCTTACCCGGTCGGCGTCCCCGTCAAATGTCACTCCCAGCTGAGCTTTTGATTTTTTCACTTTTTCCCCAACAGCGGTCAATGCGTGAGGTGAAGAACTGTCCGCGCCCCTTCCTGGAAAGCTTCCATTAGGTTTTCCGTTCATCATTCTCAAGTCGCAATGTAGTGTTTTTAATATCAATGGAGCTGTCAGGGAAGCCATGCCGTTTCCAGGATCAAGAACCAGCCGGAATCCATTGAAATTAACGGCAATCTCATTCACTAACGCGTTTCGATAATCAGGGTAAAAATCTTTTTTTTCTAAAATACCCGCGCCTTTTCTGAAATTTCCTTTTCTTAGAAGCGCGTAAAATTTATTGATCCATGAAATGGAAGCTGGAATTCCCCGGGTGAAGAATTTAAACCCATTGTATTGGGGCGGATTGTGGGAGGCGGTAACCATGATTCCAACCGACGCGCCGCTAAACCTTGTGGCGAAGGCCAGCAGAGGGGTTGAAACCAACCCCGCGTCCAGGGTTTTCAGTCCTGTTTCGTGCAAACCCCGGATCAGGTATTGGGATAATTTGACACTCGACCGGCGGATATCATGGCCCACCACGACTTTAATGTTCCTATGGGATTCTTCCTTGACGAGGGTTCCAAGGGCCAACCCTATTTTTTCAGCTTGTGAATTTCCCAAGGGTTTTGGGTAAATGCCGCGAATGTCGCAGGCTTTTAATATTTCCGGCGGTACGATTGACAAAATTGGCTCCAATTAAAGCTGGATTAGTTTCGCATTATATACCGTGGAATACATTTTCCTATTGACCCATTCGAAGGGTCGGGATTATTTTTGGATACGTAAGCGGCTCAAATCTGAGACTGTTGAAAAATTCCATCGCAGATGGGTTTTTCAACCCTCAAAAACTATTTATTTGGAGGTTCCTTATGTCGAAAAATCCAAAAGCTTCTTCCCCCAATCCAGCATCGACCGACGCCAACCCGAAAAAGAAGATACCAAACCACGAACCCGGATTGGAGACCCGGGTTCAGGTGAAAAAGATTCCCATAAAAAAGCTAATGCCCAATATCGATCAGCCACGGCATCTAATAAGGCCTGGTTGCATCGGGGAAATGGCCGATTCCCTGAAAGCCATAGGCCAGCAAACCCTGCTAAAAGTCCGTCCCCTGACGGCGGAAGAAAAAGCTTCCCTACGAAAACCGGAATATGAGGGACAGGTAGTACCCAAGGAAACGCTCGCTGAAATGGGTTTCGAATATATGGTGATCGGGGGCCACAGGCGCCTGGAAGGGGCAAAGCTGGCCGGGTTTGAGGCCTTGAAATGTGAAATCGTGGATATTCCCCCCGAAAAAACCCATTTTTCCGCCTTTATGGACAATAACCTTGTTGAAATGGATTGGTGGGATTTGGATGTAGCGATTGAAGTGGAACATAAGGCCAATCCGAAATTGTCCCAAAGACAGCTTGCCAAGCTGTTGGGCTTGTCCAAAGGCAAGGTTTATAATGCTTTGATATTGACAAGTCTCCTTACTGAGGACGCCAGGATTTCGATTATGTTGAACAAGGACAAAGCCCTTCTTCCAGAGGATTACCATGCCCAGCCGCTGGGCGCGGAGGCCGATACCGGGGTTAAAACTGCCCAGCCGCTGGGCACCCAAGCCGAGACTGGGACCGATACTGCCCAGCCTCTGGGCGCAAAGATCGATACCGGTGTTACAAATGCCCAGCCGCTGGGCACCCAGGCAGAGACTGGAGACGATCCTGCCCAGCAGCTGGGCAAAGAAGAGCCCGAATATTTGATAACCGAGTCCATTTTGCTGATATTGGCTAAATTGGCGGACCCTGATTTGATTGAAGAAACCCTTGAAATCGTCATTGATAACAGAATGCCGGAAGTTTTAGCCAAAAAGATGGTCGAATGGGTCAAGGACGGGAATGAAGCTAGGGATTTTGACACTAAAAAGGCTTCCAATAAGGAAAAAGACCCCATGGCGGAGGCTTGGAAGGGTTTGGGGCCCGATATTAAGGTCAAACACAAGGGCGGGGAGGCTTATGAGATCCACTTGTCCGTGACCGGGGGGCAAAAGGCCTTGGAGACGGCCCAGGCCGCCCAAAGGTTCTTGAAAGGCGGCTTAACCGCCAAGTTGGTGGGGTTCCTTATGCAGGAGCCGAAAACCTAAAATCCAGGTCCCCGGCTTAAGGCCTCTAAGCGACGGAGCCCTACATTCGCCGTTTACTACTCTCGTACCCTTAAATGGTTTTTTACTACACTCAGGCGGCATAAACTTCACGGCCATCTTTAAGTGCCCATTTGTAAACCAGGGCGCAATTGTTTTTATATTTCTCAAGAACATCAGGAGTGGCAACCACCATATCAAACGCCACCTTAAGTTCGGTTACCTGGCAATAAAGCAATTTGCTGACCTTGTCCCGGTCAGTTCCTTCCGGCATGACAATCAAAAGGTCAATATCGCTATCCGGCCCATATCCCCCCTGACCGCCGATCCGAAAAGGATTATGCGAAGCGGGTGGACCGCTTCCACGATTTGATTTACCAAATTGTCCACAACTGACTTTTCAACTAGCACTTAAGCCCCCGGATTAAAATCAATGTCTTTTGATCTTCAAAATTAATTTCATTTTATGCCTAATCCATTGAGTCGACAAGCACCTGTCATATCTGGACGCACGCGTTTCTAATCTCCCCAATCAAAGATAAGTCGTCCCAGTAAAAATTTACGGTTTCTAAATTTAGCCCTATTACTTTGCTCAAATAAACTTTCG
The DNA here is from genome assembly GCA_963796105.1 of candidate division FCPU426 bacterium. Classification (GTDB taxonomy): domain Bacteria; phylum Oederibacteriota; class Muellerivitia; order Muellerivitales; family Muellerivitaceae; genus CAWCKJ01. Next base: position 263,827 of record CAWCKJ010000003.1, on the reverse strand, counting down.
CCCTATAAACGCCTTTGCCTTGGATATCTTTTAATTCCATTTTGGTTTGCCTTTTTTGAGCCAAAAAAGCACAAGAGAAATTTAAATATTTTTCAAACATCGCCATTATTGAAATCAGAGCGGACTCATTAAGAATATTTGGAAATCCCTCGTTAAGATTTGAATAATCTCCAGAATGAAATTCATAAAAATCATCTTTAAAGGTCGGATCGCTAATCTTTGTCGCTTCAGCATCAATTTTTCCCTTAAAGTCGTTTAATTCTTTTTGTATTAGAGGTTCTACTCCTTTTACGTATTCCTCCATAAGCTGAATCTCTAAATCAAATCCAGATTTAAACCAATCGAAATCAGTCATTACCGTCATAAATTTCCCTTTTAAAAACATAAATCTTTTTTGTTCAAATTAAAAATTTTCAGCCAAGTCCACGGTTTTTATCAAATCTTCCGGCTTTACCTCGAGCGCCTTGGCAAGCCCCGTAATAACGTCAAGGGTTGGTTTGTACCCGCTATTTACATTTTCAATGTTCTGGATGGTTCGGCTGGTAACTCCTGACCGTTACGCAAGCTCAATCTGGGTGAAACCGTGCTTATGTCGCAAGTTCAGAATATTCCGCGCGAGATTGATGTGGGGGTCCGGGTGTTTCAAAGCGGCGTAAATATCAGGTCGTTTCTTTTTCGGAATTTGGGCATGTTCTTGAAGCGCTCCCCCCGGCAAGGATTCCTTATGTTTCATTGTTCCCTTCATTTCGCGCCCACTTTCAAAAAAGGTTTAATTCAAAATTTCCTTTGGAAAGCTTGCCCGGATAGCAGTTCGAACCTTGGTGGCCAAGGCTGCCGTTTCCTCGGCGTCTTGACGGTTCATCGGTTCCCAATTACCAGGATAGCGTCCCATCCAGGCATACCTCGTTAACTTTTCTTGATCTGCGGGGGTTAGGGGGATTCCAAGGCCGGGCGGAAAGAGTTTGATGATCTCCGAAATGTCATGAATCTTGGGAAAATCGATGGAAAGATAAACCAAGCGGGCTTTAAGGTATTTTTCAGCACATTGTTGGGTGTGGAAGCAAACGGTATCGAAGGGACAATCTTTGTCCATTTTGAGCGTGTTCTGGAAATTCCTATAGTCGCTTTCCGCCTTTTCAATCCATTGGCGGACTAAATATATTTGTTCAGGCGGCACGCTCATAGATAATTTTCCCTTCGTGAACAGCCGTCTTAATAATGCTTCCCACGATATCGCGGTACTTTTGGACTTCTTCCGGGGTCACCACAAAAACATCTTTTGCCAAACCCATTGCACGCAATTCCAGGCTGACTTCGAGGTTTTTTTCCTTGTGGGAATTGTCAATTGGCATGACCACCAACAGGTCCACGTCACTGTCCGGCCCGGCAGTTCCACGCGCATAGGAACCGAAAAGAATTATTTGAACCGGATCGAATTTCTCAACGATCCGCCGGACCATTTCCTGGATAATTTCTTGAGCATTGATGGTTTCCATTTAATCCTCGTTATGACGTCCTATAGGCTAAAGCGGCCTGAACGTCTTCCGGTTTGAGGGAAGGATACTCTTTCACGATTTCAGCAACGGATAACCCAGCGGCCAAGTTGTCGAGGATGACGGAAACCATAACCCTGGTGCCCCGAATACAGGCTTTACCGTGGCATACGTTGGGGTCTGTGGTGATTCTTTCGATTAAATTTGACATAGCCATAAACCTCGAAATCATTATAGCTTATTCCCCTTTCACAACCACCAGGTTAAAACCACACATTCATTTATTGGCAAACTTTGTTTGAAATTATTTAAAGGGCAACTCTAATAATTGCTGTTCCCCTTCTCCCTGGAGGGGAGAAGGATGGGATGAGAGTGAAATTGTCTTAAATTAACACCCCTCACCCTACCCTCTCCCTCAAGGGGCGAGGGTTAAAATGAATATTTAGAGGTTCCCTAAAGAAAAGATGGTGCGCCTGCCCGGAGTCGAACCGGGGACCCACTGCTTAGAAGGCAGTTGCTCTATCCACCTGAGCTACAGGCGCATTTAATAAGCAAAAGAGAAAGGGAAAACATAAGCAAAACTTCGGACAATGATTTTTTTAGTTTAGTTATTTCTGATTTTTGGTCGGGGCGGTGAGATTTGAACTCACGACCCCTTGGTCCCAAACCAAGTGCGCTACCGCTGCGCTACGCCCCGGCCGAAAATCAGACTTATATGAACTTTTATCCCAAACCAAATACGTTACGCCCAACTTATGCCATAAATACGCTGAATATTAAATCAAACTCGACCTTTGGCAAATTCCGAAAGACATGCTTCAGATAAATATTCCCCCCTTTGAAAAAGGGGCCTTTCGGTTTGTGGGTACCATAGGGGGTTTTCCCTATGAGCGCCTTTGGGATGGGGGGTATTAGTAGTTGCTAAAACCTGAAACAAGTCTAACTTCCCCTTTATCCCCCTCTTTCAGAGGGGGGAAGAACCAAAGTCCTGAAAATTTGCCAATGTTGAGATCAACAACATTATCAACATGTTAAGCTTTTGCCCAGAAAGACAAAAGCTTAAAAAAGCTAAAATCACACGTTCAAGTACAAAGCAAGTTTCTCGCGGCGAGAAGGGCTTTTCCCCGGTGACTGATCTTGTTTTTTTCTTCCAGTGACATTTCCGAAAATACTTTATCCGAACCCAAGGGCTGGAAAACGGGGTCATACCCGAAGTCGCCTGATCCCCTTGTTTCCTCCGTGATGAATCCCTGAACCTCCCCGGCGACTTGGTGATAAGTCCCGTCAGGGTAAAATACCGTGATGACGGTGCGAAAATACGCGTTTCTTCGGGAAGGCGGAATGCCTTTCATCAAACCCAAAAGTTTTCGGACATTATCCTTGTAAGAACATCCTTCGCCCGCGAAACGTCCGGAATAAACACCAGGGCTTCCGTTCAAGGCCCCCACAAAAAGGCCGGTGTCGTCAGCCATCGCAGGGTGCCCGGTAAATAAAGAAACGGTTTTTGCCTTCTTGTGGGAATTTTCCTCAAGTGTTTGGCCATCTTCTTTTACTTCCGGAATACCGGGAAAATCAAAGGCGGGCAAAAGCTCCAAATTCGAACCGTCAAAAAAACTCTTTATTTCCAAGAATTTATCACGGTTTTGCGTTGCGATGACGAATTTCCTCACGAGCGAAGGACCTTTTTTTGGGCGGCCATGACTTGAACGATCCCCGTTTTAGCCAACGCCAAAAGAGAATCTAATTGTTTTCTGGAGAAAGGTTCTTTTTCAGCCGTCCCTTGGATCTCGATAAAACGGCCGGATCCCGTCATCACAACATTAAAATCGACATCCGCATTTGAATCCTGCTCATAACAAAGGTCCAAAACCGGTTTGCCTGAAACTATCCCGACGCTAGTGGCCGCCACTGGTTCCCTCATCGGGTTCACGGTAATGACGCCTTTGTGCCGTAATTTTTCAAGAGCGTCAAACAAAGCGACATAAGCGCCGTTTATGGAAGCGGTTCTCGTTCCGCCGTCAGCTTGAAGGACGTCGCAATCAACAATGATTTGGCGCTCGCCCAAAAGCTCGGATTTGAAAACAGATCTCAAAGACCGGCCTATCAGCCTTTGGATTTCATGGGTTCTGCCGTTGATTTTGCCCTTGACCGAATCCCTCGGGGTGCGCACATTCGTGCTCCCGGGAAGCATTGAGTATTCCGCCGTAATCCAGCCTTTTCCCTTCCCCTTTAAAAAAGACGGGACATCCTCTGATACTGACGCGGTGCAAAGTACCCGGGTATCGCCCATGCAAATTAAAACCGAACCGCCCGCGAATTTCGTGTAAGAACGGGTAAAACTTATTGGACGTATAAATTGTTTCAATTTGACCTCGGTGTAACAAAAAAACCCCACCTATTAAACGCTTTAGATGAGGTTTTAAGGATTTGGTTTTCGCTTAAAGAAAAATCAACCCTGGAAAAAAGGTTTTAAGTAGTCCTGATTCCTGCACCAGTTCTCATAATATTTATTCAGCCAGTCGAACGCGGCTAAATCCATACCAATGTCGTAACCGGCCTTTTCACTCTCAAACCACTTGTGGCGGTTAATCTCTTGGAGAACGTCCTGGTTCCAACGCTTAAGGAATAAACTGTCAATCGTCATCGCATAACCATCAATCATGAATTTAATTTTATCTATCACAATTAGGGTTGTCAATAAAACGGTTAATCAATCTAAGGAATATAAGCCGACAATCTTTTAAACATCGAAATGTCATTGCCTAGTTTTTTTTCGCTGTCGCACTTTTCTCCGATCCAGTGAAGTAAATGAGCGCGCACTTTATTTCTCAAGCCGCTTCCGAGGCCCTTTTCCACAGCCTGGAGGCGTAAATTTAAAAGGCTGGTGAGGGCGGAATCCAGGAGGACTTCAGCATGAGCCGAGCGCAATGATGATTTATTCTCAATAATCTTCTGGCCATTCAAGGACCCGTCGTTGAGGAGGTTTCCCGCGGAATCCCAATTGGCGTTTTTGAATATCGATGGGTATTTTCCCCTAGCGATTTCAAAAGTTCGCTCCAGCATAGTCGCAGTTTTACGTTCGCCGACCAAATCGGTTATTTCGTGGGCGATGATGACTCGGAACTCGTCATAAAAAATAAGGAATTTTAAATCGGACTCTAATCCATTGAAATTCAAGGGGTTGACCGGGCTTTGAGGCGGTACATGCGATATGGGGGAATCAAATGGTTTTGATTCGGTTTTTATAGGAGATGAATTAAGAGTATTAAAAAAAGGAGGAGGAATAGGCGCGTTAAAATCCACAGGGGACGGCGGGAGTGCGGGAGAATGAATTTCGTCCATTTTAGTTGTCTGGGATAATTGAAGCTGAAGTTCCTCAACTCTTTTCTCAAGGTTTTTTGTTTTGCTCTCCAGCTCTTTTTCCCGCGCGGTAAACCAGGCTTGGTATTGGGCTTGCGTATCCCTGGATAATTCTCCGGCATCCTCTTGAGCCTGGGGTACCGTTTCGTTGCTTGTTTTTTTTTCGGCGGGTAATTCAGGAAGTTCTCCCCCGAAAATTTCCGAAATGTCGATTTTTAAGTCATCATCCGGTTTTTTCAAAATATTCGCTTTCCCCGAAAAAAATATCCGCGCAAAAATTCCAGTTAAAAAGATTTTTTGATTTGAATCGCAGCCACGTTTTTAATGTAGTATTGATTGGCGAAAATGGTTTCAGCCCTCTCCCGGCTTAAACTTATACTGCTGGACCAGCCGGTAGTCCACTCCCAGCTTGTTTTCACTGAAAGCAAGTCTTGGCTGTCCTCATCCACGACAATCTTGTAATCCGGCAGGTAGGCCAAAGGTTTATCACTATAGGTTTTGTCATACAATCGGAAAAACAACTCCAGGTAGAGGGTGGAAACCGGCCGAACAACTGCCGCCCATGAAATGCTATCGACGGCGTTGGAATAGCCAAAACTGTTTGATTGAGTTTGATCATGTTCCAGGGTGATTTCATGAAGAATTTGGTCAAAATAGATCCTGGCGTTCAAAAGGATGGTCCAAGTCGAGTCGGTTTGCAGGTCAGGGGTCGGGTTAAGGTTAGAATCCAACGCGAGGCGGTTGTATTGCCGGTTGTTGTATCCACCCCCGGCTTTCAATGATAATTCCTCGGTGATTTCCTTCGTGATGCTCCCGAAAAAGGCATCATCGATCAAATTCATGTTCCTGATGTAATCCATTGGGCTGTCGTATTTACGGGTAAAATCCTTATATTTTATTTCTAAATTCCAGGAACCTGGCGGGGTCCAGTCGATACCCCCTGTAGAATCATCATCCGTGTAATTGAAGTAATCATAGGAGCTATCGCGGAAAAAATATTCCTTGAGCCCGTAAAAAGTGAATTCGCCGATATTCATCGACAACAATAAAACAAAATCATTTTTTAAGTTATCCAGATAAAGGTAGTTTTGATATTGATCCCCCCCGACGTGATACTCGAGTTTTCCCTTGAAATAGGAGTAATCGGCTTTTACTTGCCCCCCCAAATTCAAAGAGTATATTTCATCCGAAACACGCGACATTGGATCAAATTGTCCCACGACATTGTCATCCAAGCGCAAGCCGAATACCGCCGGAAGAACCGTCGCGTTCGCGTTGAATCCGGGTTCGTCCGCGTTGCCGACGCTCCGTAAGCTGAACGCGGATAAAAGAAAAAGCGTGAATAACAATAATTCTTTCTTTTTCATTTTAACGCCCCTTCTTTAAGAGGTTAATTTGGCCGTTGATTTTGTCAATAAGTTTCACGATTTCTTCCAACATTGCCTGGCCTTGTGTTTCGCTTTTGCGGACATCATTCAGCCGGCTCTCCAACGTGGCGCGCTTATTTTTGCCAAGCATGCCTTCCAGATCATTTCGTTTCAAATTACCATGAGGCAAGCCTAAATCCTCGTTCGAGCGCTGTATGTCGTCGAGAAATTCCTGCATTTTGCCCTGTAACTTCAATTCGTTTACGAGTTCATCCTCTTCCTGGGACCATTTTTCCATTTTGACTTCCATGGTTTTTTTCCTATCCATGAGAAGATCAAGGACCGATTGAAGGTTTTCACTATCCCTGGAGTTGAACTTCTTTAAAAATGTCAAAGGGGGTATTTTTTGATCAACGTCGGATTTTTTATATTTCCACAGGACAGCATCAACCTGGTTCCGTTTTTGGGCGATAGATGCCAATTCGGTAAGCCGGGAATCCAATAAGGCGGGCGAGGCGTTAGGCGGGGTGTTATTCAATTCATATTCGATGCGCTCATTATAAAGCTCCTGTAGGGATAACGCCTTTTGCTCAAAAGATTTCTGGACATCCACCCATTGCCTCTCTATTTCCGAGTTTTCCTCCAGCTTTTGCTTCAAATCATTCAACAAACCCTTCAAGCGTATTTCCTCGAACAAATTCGAGCCCTCTTTTTCCTTTTGCCGGAGATCATTGATTTTGCTTTCCAAGCCTGCGATGGCTTCTTGATGCGCCTTTTTTTGGTTTTGCAGGTTTTCCAAATCCGTGGTCAAACCTTTGACGGATTCCTCGAATTCCGCGAGGACTTTAACCCAATGGGAATCGGAAAATTCAAAACTCGTTTCAGCTGGAAGGTTTTTTTCCCCGGGGCCGCAATAACTCAATTCTGGAATTGCCAAAAAGCAGGAAAAAAGAAATATAACGGGGATAAGCTTCATTCAGGTTTTTCCTCGATTTCAAGCGATGCATCGGAGAACAATCCATATTTCTTCAGCTTATAGATCAAAGCGGTCCGGTTGATGTTCAACAACTTGGCGGCTTTTGTCTGGACATGATTAGATTTTTCCATGGCTTTCAAGATGAGCTCTTTTTCGTAATTCTCCACTTTTTCCGTCAGGCTCGCGTTATCGTTTAAATAGTGCATGTAATCGTCTTTTTGGTAGGTTTGAACATCCAGGGGCAGGCTGGAGGGGTAAATGGTGTCAGAATCCGATAAAACGACCGCCCGCTGAATCGTGTTTTCCAACTCCCTTACGTTACCCGGCCAGTTGTACCTGGACATCAATTCAAGGGCGCGCTTTTCAATTTTCGTGATCTTTTTGTTCGCTTCGAGGCTGTAACGGCTTAAAAAATGATAGCTTAAACGTTCGATATCATCCCTACGCTCCTTGAGAGGGGGGACGAAAATCGGGACCACATTCAATCGGAAGAAGAGATCTTCCCTGAATTGGCCCTTTTTAATTCCCTCCTCCAGGTTTTTATTGGTGGCCGCGATGACCCGTACATCCGTCCTCAGGCTTTCGACGCCTCCAACCCGCTCGAATTCTTTTTCCTGCAGGACCCTGAGGAGCTTGACTTGGGTGGAGGGGCTGATATCCCCGATTTCATCAAGAAAGATCGAGCCTCCGTTGGCCAGCTCAAACCTGCCGATCCTTTTCCCCGCCGCGCCGGTAAAGGACCCTTTCTCATGGCCGAACAGCTCGCTTTCCAAGACCCCCTCGGCTAAAACGGCGCAGTTCACTTTGATGAAGGGGCCGTCCTTCCTCCTGCTGTTGAAATGAATCGCGTGCGCCACCAGCTCTTTTCCCGTGCCGGAATCCCCCCGGATAAGAACGGCGGTGTCCGTCGGCGCGACTTTGTCGATTAACTCATATACGGGCTGCATATTGGAGCTGTTGCCGATGATGCGCTTATAGTTGTATTGGTCATTCAGCTTTTCACGAAGGTATTTGTTCTCATAAAGCAACTTTTGGCGCTCAATTGCCTTATCGACTGTCAGCTTGACTTGTTCCGTCGAAAAAGGTTTCGTGATGTAGTCATAGGCCCCCAATTTCATGGCCTCGACTGCCGTTTCGATGGTTCCGTAGGCGGTCATGATAATCACGACTATTTCCGCGTCCGTTTCCTTGATCATTTTGAGCAGGGCCATTCCATCCATGCGGGGCATTTTTATGTCCGTGATGACCAGATCCACGTGTTTAGTTTTAATGATCTCAACGGCTTTTTCCCCGTCCTCGGCCTCAAGGATCATGACTTGCTCCGATTCCAATGTTTGGCGCAGGACCTTCCGCATGCTTGATTTATCATCCACCAATAATAAAGTGCTCACGATTCAGCCTCCTTCATAATTTCAATTGCCGGTAAAAGTGCCAGAAACACCGCTCCGCCTTCCGGTTTGTTATTTCCCGCGACACTGCCCCCCATGGGTTCCATGATTTTTCGGGTGATGGAGAGTCCCAATCCGAAGCCCTCGGACTTGGTCGTAAAAAAAGGGGTGAATAGCCTTTGAAGATGCTCCGGAGCTATGCCGGGCCCGTCATCCTCGACACAAACGCAGCACCAGGAAACTTCCGTGGTTTTTGGGACTATATCCCGTAGTCCCTGGTCCTCCAAGTAACTCCTAAGCTCTAGCAATGAGAATTTCCTGGTTGAAATGGACACTTCCCCGCCCTTGAAAGAGGCTTGGACGGCGTTCAAGGCGAGATTCAATACCACTCTTCGAAACTGCTCAATGTCCATTCTGGCCTGGATATCACCGTGGGGAATGAACTTGATAGTTATTTTTTTCTGCTGGGCCTCTTTTCGGACAATGGGAAGCAACCCCTTTATGACCTCAGTCAGGTCGGCTTCCTGCATTTCCAGGTTCATGGGTTTCGCGAACGTAAGGAAATTAGTCACGATTTTATTCAAAATCTCAATTTCAGAGGCGATATCCGTTACCATTTCACGGGCTTCGGGATGCGAATCGAGCTTCTTTTGAAGGATTTCAGCGAACCCCTTCATCGCGCCCAAGGGATTCCTAATTTCATGGGCGATGCCGGCTGCCAGTTCCCCGATGGTCGCCATTTTTTCGGAGTTCTTAATCTCAGCTCTTAATTTCCAAAGCTGGGTTTCATCGTTAAACAACACCTCCGTGCCCAACTCCTGTCCGTCGGGACCCAACAAGGGGGCGCTTCGGAGCCTGAGGATTTTGGGCGATTCATCCGAAAGGGTGATTTCGTGATCCACGTGATGGCGGTGTTCTTGGTGAGCGGCCTTGAGCGCGTTCAGAAAAACCGGTTGGTCTCTAAAGACCCCTTCGTAAGATAAACCCAAAACATTTTTCTGCTCCTTGCCCAGAATATTGCAGGCAGCCCGGTTAAAAGTGGTGACGTGGCCTTTTAAATCCAGGACTAAAAGTCCGTTGGACATGCTTTCCAAAATGTACTCATTGTGGCTTTCAAGGCCCTTGGCCATCTCGTTGAAGGCGTTGGCGAGGGCTCCGAGTTCATTGGAGGACGTCACCTTTACCCGCGGGCTGAAATCCCCTTCCGCGATTTTAAGGGACGCGGCGGCCATTTCCTTGATCGGTGAGATGAATTTCCTGCCGAACGCGTAAACCAAGCCGCCCATTAACAGGAGACAAAGCATGCCGAAATAAAATAATATCTCGGCGAACTGATTCAACCCCTCAATGAAGTTGGCGCTGGCCTCCACCCCGAGCAACGCCGTTATTTTATTATTCTTGTCATAGATGGGAGCGTAGCCGATTTTGTAAATCCCGCCGTCTGTTTCCCGAAACAGGATGGATGTGCCGGGAACGCCCTTCAAGGCCGCTTGAAACGGAACCGTGTCCAGGTCCCTCAGCCAATTGATTTCCTTGAAGTTGTAGAGACCGTTAGCGTCAACAAGAACCCGTCCGTCAAAATCCATTAAAAATATGTTTTTGGCCTGGCTTTCGAGTTTTTTTTGCCGCAAGAAAGAACGGTATTTCTCATAAAGCTCCCCTTTACCCTCGAGGTAAGGCAGCCAATCGGGTTGTGTCTGGCCGGCGGTTAATCGAGCGATGGCTAAGAGCCGGTCCCCCATGGCGGAGTCGAAGGTTTTCTTCGAAACGTAATAAGCGAAACCCCCATACACAAATAATATGATGACGCCGACAAAAAGAGACCGGCTGATCAATTCGGCTAAAATATTTTCCTTTAGAAAAGGGACTTTCTTTTTCATTCAGTTATCTTGGCTCCTGGTATAGGTGAAAACATGAGTGATTCGCTTTGGATGTCATTTTACTGACGCAGTGGTTAAATAAGAACTTTTAAAAATATATGTTTTCTAATTGTTATATTTTCTGAATATTTGAGGGTGTTTAAGAGCTTTTAAAGGTGTTTTGGTATATTCGGACTATAAAAAGCTCAAGAATGAAAAGCCTTAAAAAGCTTATCTGCGAGGTCTGAAGAAATTCCTTGGACAGCCTCCAATTCTTCCAAGGTCGCTTTTTCCATTTCCTGAATATTATCAAAACGCATGAAAAGAGCTTTGGTTCGCCTGGGCCCCATTCCTTTTATATTTTTAAGGGCTGAGTGGATCATTTGGCGGTCTCTCAATATCCTGTGATAACCCACCGCGAATCGGTGCGATTCGTCCCTTATCCTTTGTAATAAATACCTGGCCTTGAGATGCCCGCGGAAATCGACGGGTTTATCGAAGCCTGGGACAAAAACCTCTTCTTCCCTCTTCGCTAGCGAAGCCAAGCCATAATCAATGGATAGTTTTTCCCGAAGGATCGATTCCACCGCCCCGAGTTGGCCCTTCCCCCCATCTATCAGGAAAAGATCAGGAATGGGATTTCCCTCTTTTTCAATGAGTCTGATATAACGGCTCATCATTTCTTGGTGAGCCAAATAGTCATCCTGCCCTTTCAATTCCTTGATCTTGAATTTCCTATAGCGGGATTTTTCCGGTACTCCATCCCGGAAATAAACAGCGGAACCGACAGTGAAAGAGCCCTGAAGATTGGAAATGTCAAAACAAGCAATGTTCCTGGGAACCGAATTCAAGCCGAGAAGTATTTTCAAATCTTTCAACACTTCGATACGGTTCAAATCCTCCTTCAAGGCTTCCAGAACGTTTTTTTCCGAAATATCCATCAAGTCTTTGTGCCAATTTTCCATCGGGGAAGAAATAATGACAGCGCTATTTTTTTTATTAGTAAGCCAGCTTTCCGCCTGGGGGGAATCAGTCAATTTAATCGGACAAAGTATTTCGTCCGGTACGAAAATACCCGAAGTGTAAAATTGACGCAGGAGTATAGAAAAAACATCCTCCAAAGGCTGTTCCAGCTCATTTTCCAGCACCAGTCTCACGTGATCGATGGTTTTCCCCTGGCGGACTCGCAACAATGACGCGAAAACTTTCCCCATCCCTTGGGCAAGAGCGAATACGTCCAGATCCCGCTTTTCATTGGTAATGACGGTATAACCGCTTTCCATCTGCCTTAGGGTTGTCAAAAGATCCCTGTATTTGGCCGCCTCCTCGTATTCCCTCCGATCGGAAGCGGCATTCATTTCCGATTGAACGAAACTTAAAAGGTCCTCGTTTCGACCCTCCAGGAACCACGCCGCTTTCTCGACTAATTTATGGTATTGCACCTTATCAACAGCCCCAATGCAGGGACCTGGGCATTGTTTGATTTGATAGCTCATGCAGGCGCGGTCAGCTTTACCTGTGATTTCAATGTCGCAATCCCGGAGATTGAAAAAGCGGTATATGACTTTGAGGGTCTCGCGAATCTTCAAGTTAGGGTAGGGTCCGTAATACTTGGAGCCGTCATCAGTGGGTTTTCGGGTCATGAATATTCTCGGAAAGTCCTCTTGAACCGTCAATTTTAGGTAAGGGTAACTTTTGTCATCGCGAAGCAAAACGTTGTATCGGGGCTTATGTTTCTTGATTAAATTGCTTTCCAGGAGCAAGGCCTGGTTCTCATCCGCTGTCAAGACGTATTCCACATCCATGACTTGGGCCATCATGGCGCGGACCTTGGGGCTTTGTTGGCCTTTGGCGTTGAAGTAAGAGGCGACCCTTTTCTTTAAGGAAATAGCCTTTCCCACATATAGAACTATTCCAAAGGTGTTTTTGAAAAGGTAAACACCTGGTTTTTCAGGAAATAATCCTGCTTTTTTTTTCAACATTTCCATGGAATTATTTTCGTTATTCTCTGAAGTCAATTCTTATCAACCTTTCTAAATCACACGAGTCATTAGAATTTCACGTCAAATAACGTTTGAAAACCAAAATAAAAGGGATCTCTAAATATTCATTTAAACCCTCGCCCCTTGCGGGAGAGGGTAGGGTGAGGGGTATTTACTCAAGACATTTCACCCTCATCCCATCCTTCTCCCCTCCAGGGAGAAGAAGAACAGCAATTTTCAGAGGTGCCCTAAATGATTATTAATGTTCACTGACTTGTTTTATTGCCAGATAGAAGCGACTGGACACGCCGGTAATAGAATTGCGTACTTGGGTTGTTGGGATTGCATTTTAATGCCCTGGTTAAAAAGTCCAAAGCTTTAGGGTAATTTCCCATTTTACCGTACAGAATTCCCACATTCTCCAATGCCGTATCCAAATGAGGTTGTAACGCAAGGGCCTTTTGAAGGACACCCATTGATTTATCATTTTCATCCATTTTCCCATATAGGGTTGAAAGGCCCAGGAGAGTATGTATTGACTCCTTCCCATACCCATAGGCTTCTTCCGCTGAATACAACGCTTTGGATCTTTCGCCTTGATTCCAATAGTAATTTGCTTCCTGTAGAGGTAATTCAGCGAGAATTTCCTCGGATTCAATGTCCGAGTTTTCAACCCCATAATGTCTTGAACGGAACATGGCAATCGGATCAGGGGACAATAATTTAGAAATATCATTTTCCTTACTCGAGATCCTGTAAACCATTCCATACGGTTGTAGAAGGAAAGAATCCGGCACGTTCCTCTCGGTGGGCAGGAACAATTGGCCCGATTTGATTAGCCAATCCTGTTCGAGCTTGTTTCTATCCAATCCTGGGACTTTTGCCAGATTATCCAACCCGTAGGGGAATAAATCCCGTCCGGACCAATCCACGATGTTCAAATCCTTCCGCAAATTGCGGTCAATGACCGCATAGGCAAGGGGGAATATTTGATCATCCCCAATTACTTCCACCGTCGCGTCTTTTGGGAGCGGCTTCAGGAAATTAAGCGCGTAGTCATAGCAGGAAATGGCTAGAGCCATGGCATTCCAACGCTGTACAGGAAAAAGAAGTCCTATTACCAAAAGAACTGATAACCAGATAGGTAAAGGACGTTTTATTTCAGTTTGATTGGGTGAAAAAAATCTGAATAGTTTTTCCAAGCCAAATGCCGAGAAAATGGCGGATGCGGCGTAAACCGGAAGCAGATACCGGTAGGAAATATGCAAATCCACTTCATACCCATAGTTGAACATCATCAACAATACGAACAAAATCCAACAGACCAACGCCCCAAAAACCCGGGATTGATTTTTCCTTAAATTACCCGCTCCCAATATGGCTAGAATCCAAATGGGAAATGGCCATTCCCTCCAAAAATTCATGGCTAATGTCTTGATAAACAACCCAGTTCCAAGCCAATCCCGGTCAATAAATTTGAACCGGTAATGAGCCAGGGTTATGTAATCCCAAAAATCCTTAAAATCATTTACTGGAAGCCAATTGACTGGTGGTTGTTGCTTGGCTCGCAAGGGAATCCAAAGGTAAAGACTCATGGAAAATAACAGCCCGGATATTACCCATGGACTTAATGAAAGGATTTCTCTTCGTTTATCCCAATGCAAATAACTAATAAAGGCTATTCCCCCTAAAAAAAGGGAATGCGTTGACGCGGCTAAACCCAGAAAAAAACCCAATCCAACCGCCCAATTCCGGTTTAATGGCTTCCGGATTCCCCAAACGAAAAATGCCAATACGAGGGCCAAATTCAATGTGTAAACCCTGGCGACCAAACTATGAAGCATGAGGGTCGAGGAAGACAAAAAGACAAATACCGCGGCTAATGGAACCCCTCCGCCTGTTATTACGCTTTCATTCGATTTTTGGATCTTCGCGGTAAAGTGGAAGATCAGAACCACGGCCAGGGCTGATGCCAGCGCGGATAAGCAGTTGATCCAGAAGGCGTTCTTTTCAAAAATCGAGATCAAGGTTCCCGCAAGCATATAGGCCGGAAAACCATTAGGATGAGGCACTCCCCCTGTTTCGATCGCGGTCAGTAAAACCCCGCAATCACCGTAGTAAACCGTTGGCACTACGTGAACAAGGAAAAAAGCGAAAGAAAAAAGGAAAAGCGCCGCGGTTAATCTCAAAATAGCTCCCGGTTCTCGAGGTTGAATAATTTGCGAATATCAGTCTGGGAATAAAGTTTAGTTTACTCAACTTTGACAAATATCGAAAAGAATGGCGCTAATAAGAATCCCCCCCTTTGAAAAAGGGGGTTAGGGGGGTATTAGTCTTTTTCAGAACGATACGGAAAACCTAACCCTTCGACGTCGCTCAGGGCCCTGAGGTTCTCGAAGGGCTCCCCCTTATTCTAAAGGCGCTCATAGGGAAAACCCCTATGGTACCCACAAACTGAAATACCCCTTTTTTAGAGGGAAAACGGGATGCAACCTTCGATTTGCCAAAGTTGAGTAGTTTATAAATTATTCTGGATATTTTAACCTGGTTTTCTGATTCTTTCGCGCAAATGGCGGATTTGGTCCCGAAGTTCCGCGGCTTTCTCATACTCGTATTTTTTAGCTTGCTCCAGCATTTCCTTTTCCAGGGCGACTATTTTTGCCGGCAGGGTCTCCGGCACCACGTAATCTTCCCCGCTTTCAGCGGCCACGGGGATGGTGTAATAATCCGCCTCGTAAACAGTCGCCAAAATCTCCCGGATTTGTTTTTTGATGGTTGTCGGCGTGATTCCGTGTTCCTTGTTGTAATCGCCTTGGAGGGCACGCCGCCTTTTAGTTTCATCCAACGTTCGACGAATAGAGCCCGTTTCTTTATCAGCGTAAAAAAGAACCCTCCCATCCACGTTGCGCGCGGCTCGGCCGGAAGTTTGGAGAAGGGACACTTCGGACCTTAAAAACCCCTCCTTATCAGCATCCAAAATGGCGACTAAACCCACTTCCGGAAGGTCCAATCCCTCGCGGAGCAGGTTTACCCCCACCAAAACGTCGTACACCCCCATCCTCAGGTCCCGGATGATCCTGATCCGGTCGAGTGTGTCTATGTCGGAGTGCAGGTAGGCCACTTGAATATTCAATTGTTTGAGATAATTCGATAAGTCCTCCGCCATTTTCTTGGTCAAGGTCGTGACCAAAACCCTTTGTTTGGCTTTTACCTTGCCGCGGATTTCTCCCACCAGGTCATCCACTTGGGTTGATGCGGGCCTCACCTCGATTTCAGGGTCCATGAGGCCTGTGGGCCGGATAATCTGTTCCACCACTTTTCCATTACTGAAGCCCAATTCCTCCTTCGCGGGTGTCGCCGAAACGTAAATGACTTGGCCGATCTTTTCCTTGAATTCCTCAAAGCGAAGGGGCCTGTTGTCAAAGGCGCAACCCAGCCGGAAACCAAAATCTACAAGGTTTTTCTTACGTGAGTGGTCGCCATTGAACATGCCATGAAGTTGAGGAAGAGTGACATGGGATTCATCTATAAAAGTAATAAAATCATCCGGGAAATAATCCAAAAGGGTGTAAGGGGATTCGCCCGGTTTCCTCCCCTCAAAATGCCTGCTGTAATTCTCGATTCCCTGGCAATAGCCCACTTCCTCGATCATCTCAAGGTCGAACATCGTTCGTTGTTCCAGCCTTTGCGCCTCAACAAGCTTGTTTTGGTTTTTTAACTCGGTCAAACGCCCGCGAAGTTCTTCGCGGATGGCGTCGATTGCCCCATGAAGGACTTTTTCAGGCATGACATAATGTTTCGCCGGGTAAATGGGAAGAACCGTTCTGCGGTTCAAAACCTTTCCGGTGACAGGGTCCAACTCGGAAATTCTCTCGATTTCATCCCCGAAAAACTCGATTCGAAAGGGGTTTTCGTCATAGGCGGGATAAATCTCAACAACGTCCCCCTTTACCCGGAATTTCCCACGGCTGAAATCGATGTCATTCCGGGTGTACTGGATTTCCACAAGTTCCTTGAGGAATTTGTCGCGGGGGGTGACAAGCCCTGGCCGGACCACCACCCTCATTTCCTTGTAATGTTCCGGGGAACCCAAGCCATAAATGCAGGAAACCGAGGCCACGATGATGACATCCCGCCGTTCCTGGAGCATGGCCGTCGCTTCGAGGCGGAGACGGTCCAATTCGACGTTGATCGCCGCGTCCTTCTCAATGAATGTGTCCGTGTGCGGTATGTAGGCTTCCGGCTGGTAATAATCGTAATAACTGACGAAATAGGCCACGGAGTTTTTAGGGAAGAACTCCTTGAATTCCCCATAGAGCTGTGCGGCAAGAGTTTTATTGTGGGAGATAATAAGAGCGGGCCGTTGGACTTCCTGGATGACCTGGGCCATTGTGAAGGTTTTGCCGGAACCCGTCACCCCCAACAATGTCTGATGCTTTATACCATCCTTAAGATTACTGGAAAGTTTTTCTATGGCTTGGGGCTGATCCCCTGTTGGTTTAAAGGTAGAGGTGAGTTCAAAGGGCATGGTGTATTGTTTGTGTTTCCTGAAGTGTTTTCAAGGCGTAAAAAAAAAGCCCGGCCTCGGCCGGGCTTTGCGAAAATTAAACAACAAACAGCTTTTAATAGAAACTAAGTGTATCGATCCAAATATCAAAATAGCCATTAGCAGTGCTGTTGGAGTTAACCTGAAATTGTACTCCGATAGCCTCATTAGTCTGAAGTGTCTTCACTGGATTTGAATTGGCCCAACTAGGCGGAGTAAAACTCGTAAATGGGCATTGTATCAACATCCAAGTGTCATAGAATTCACCCCAGGGATTGAAAGAAGCTGCCAAATCAACGAGGTCTGATTTGTTTCCATTACAATATGAACTATTGCAAATGGGGTTTCGAATGTTTGGATCTGTTGTCGAGTCTGGTATCACAACTTGCACCGTACTGTCTTGGCCGTCTGAACCAACCTTGGCGTAAAACTGGATTCCTGTATAAGGGCCGCTGGTCTGGGAGGCCTGAATATTGTAGGGTTGGTCATAACCACATGAATCCGCCGGAAGGAAATGGACACCCATACCAGGGTATCCGTTCGCCCCCATAATACCCGTCATCCGTGCCGCATAAGTCGCTCCAGGAAGATCGTTTACAGGACTCATAAGGAACGGAAATCCACCATTAGCGGGGCAGATAATATCGCTTCCGTTCGAGCTATTGGCGGGATTATTGGCGTAAACGAACCAAGGCCCTCCCCTGCTTCTGGAATCATTGGGCCCCATTATATTGGGGCAGAAATTGATGCCTAATTGGCAATTATCAATCAATGAAGCTGGAAAACTTGGGGGAACTGACGCTGGATTTGGATCTGCGGATGTTACGAAACTGACGTTGTCCACGGATATGTCATAACCTGCGCCGGGATAAGTTATTTGCCATTGCATCTGGGTGGCGGTCGTCAGGTCCAGCGCGTGGCTCATGGGAGTGACCCGGCCCTCCGTCATCATTTGGTCAAAATATACGGTGACTGGGTTCCAAGACCCTGTCCAACCTGTGGAAGGGATGATCATATAACCATTGGCGTCTTGAGTAACGCTGGTGACGGAGTCGGTAATCATGAAACGAATTGGCGGAGGAATGCATGACCCGGTAATGGCCGCCTTCAGGTCAAACCGTATCCCAGTTGCCCCGGAAATACTTGATGAGATATTGTAAGTCCCGTTTGTCACAAAATTGGCCTCAAGGCTCGCGAATGGATAAGAAATGATGGTACAAGCAGTAGCTCCCGGGGTGATGGCGGTCGTGGGCATTGAAACGGTTCCAGTTATCCTGGCGCAATAATTTGAATTGTATCCTGGGTTCGAGGGCAGAAAATAAGATCCCACCACTGGAGAAATCGAAGTCCCAATTAGGTCTGTAGTCGTGAAAAAGAAACCATTGATCCCGTTTTGCGTGTAGAGGGAGGGGCAATCACACTCCATATCGGAAATGACAAGAGTATTTGCAGGTGTCGCCACAAGGGTTGGTGGTGGAGTGGGTGTTATGGTTGGAGTTGGAGTGTTGGTGATGGTTGGGGTTTTAGTCGGGGTTCCCGTATTAGTTGGCGTTCCGGTTCGAGTGGGGAGAGGTGTGGGTTTGGGAGCTCCCACCGGGGTCGCTAGCTGTCGGGAACAACCGAACATGACTATTGAAATGGCCGAAAAAGCAAATACGATTCCGACTAGCCAGCTTCGCAATGAACCCATGACATCCCCCGAGAGGTTAAATTTTCACCTTTCAGTTCAATAAAAGGTGTTTTAAAGATAAAAAAATTATACATCAAAATAAAAAGATTTTAAGCGTATCTTTTGAAATAAATAATAAAAACACGCATCGTTACATTCAAATATTCGTCATTGACGGCAATTAAATAAATTTATGAACCTATTGGGTTAACGTTAAATGGATTTAAGCCTGAAAATAAAAAAGCCCGACTATTCAGCCGAGCTTTTTTTAAAAACAAAAGTTAAATTAAATATCAATAGAAGCTGACATCATCCACAGAGAAGTCGTAGTTCCCTGTCGCCAATTGCCATTGGATACCTATTGACTCGGTAGGATCAAATGCTCCTCCATTGTGGGAATTATGCGTGCACCAACTCGGATTAACTAATTGAGCGAATGGAACTTGGTAGATTACCCAACTGGTCGTTACCGTTATTGTTTTGACGTGATTGGCATTGCACCAATCTGTAGCGTCACATAATCCAGGAGTGTTAGTACCGCACTGAGGGGTTTGTAAGTTAGGATCAGTCGTGGCATCGGCTCCCATCACCTGCACAGATGTTTGGCTACCGGCTCCAACCTTAGCGTAAAACTGGAAACCAGTATAGGAACCGCCAGGTGACGTTTGAATATTGTATGGCTGGTCAAAACCTACTCCAGGCGGGCAACCAGCAGAGGTATCTGGTATTGCTGGCATAAAATGGACGCCCATTCCTGGGAAAGGATAGGGACTCGCATTATGCATTCCGGTCCCAGTAATACGCGCGCAATAACCAGGGCTGGCCGGAGAACCACCAGGGCTCATAATCATGGGCAATCCACCATTAATTGGGCAAATTGTATCTTGATAAGCGGATGAGTTGGTAGGACAATTCCCCGAATTATCAGCCATATTGAACCAGACTCCACCACGGCCGCTGTTGATCAAAGCAAAATTCGTATTTTGCTCGCAGTTATCAATCAAGGCCGCGGGCCAAGAAGGTGGAACAGCCGCCGGTGGAGGATTTGACGTAATGAATCTGATATTTCCGACGGAGATATCATAATTCGCTGCGGGGAATGTCACTTCCCATTGAACTTGCATTGCGGTTGTCTGATCCAATACATGGGTTTGGAGGACATCGGTCACGGCAATATCAGTGGTCATCATCTGATTGAAATAGACAGTATAAGTGTTCCAATTAGCGTTCGCAGGAGTTAGGTTTACTCCATTAGCGTCCGATGACGTGGTTGTTGTTCCATCGGCAATCATGAAGCGAACAGCGGGTGAAAAGCACACATTATTAATTCCCGTAATAACGTCATGATTGGGATCACCAGTAATAATGGCTTTCATATCAAACTGAACACCAGTAATAGCTGGTCCCGCCGGTGCATTTGCGCTGATGTTATAGGAGCCAGAAGGTACGAAATTAGCTTCCATTGCCACATAAGGATAATTCGCGGTACTGAAGGGAGCCGTTGTACCAGTCATTCGAGCGCAATAGTTAGAATTAGCGTAAAGATTATCAGTGGATGCGGACATAACAAACGTATTTGCGCCAGAAGTAGAAGGCGAAACTGTAGAGCCATACGGATCAGCAGTTGTAGACCAATAGCCGCTTCTTCCTGATACTTGAACCACTTGATTATCGCCATCAGCCATATCATCGATTAGCAATGGATCGGGAGGCGGGGTAGGTGTTGGGGACAGAGTATTTGTTGGAGCAATGGTATCGGTTGGAGTTAAAGTGTATGTTTGTGTTGGAGAAATGGTTGGTGTGTTCGTGGGGCCATTAGGTGTATATGTAATAGTTGGTGTAATTGTATTTGTGTAGGTCTTGGTGTAAGTCGGTGTTGGGCTATTTGTAGGTGTATTCGTAATACTGGGTGATGTGAGGGGAGGCTGAGTGATATTTCGGGAACACCCGAAAAAGAAAATGGTTCCTCCAACAACAATTAATGCGATTCCCAACACAAAATTGCGCAATGAATTCATGGGTCCGTCCCCCAAAAAGAATTTTTTAAAAGGCCATTTAAGTAATATACCGATAAAGGGTCTTTTAATCCCGGGAATATTTCCCCGTAAAACTTGCTTAAAATACCATAAAACTCAAGATTTTTCCTTGTAAAATCATATCAAATCATCAGTTTTTAGTCTAAAAACATCGAAAGCGGTTCCAGGGACATAACAACTTAATTGAAAAAATACGGCAAATCACGACTTTAGCCATGCTCTTCCCATTCCCTTGTTCCCTACTAACCTTATAGATGGAGTTGGAAGATGTTTATTCCCTCGTGGAAAAATATTTTAATGAATACATTGCCTTTTAAGTGGTCGCAATTACCTCAATTCTCTATTGCCATTAAAACCTTTTTATGGTCGGCTAGAAGGCATTTCCGGTTTGCCGATTACTTGTTATCGAATTTTGGGATTTAACGATTTTTAAAGGAATAGGATATGGACATTCAACAAAATCAGGATCATCCTTTGCCAGATTCGGAATCCTATCCATATCGTTCGTCCGGCCAATGGATTTATCCACTTTTAGCCTCTTTTCTTCTTCTCGCGCTTCTTTCGGGGAGGCTCATCGATGATTCAGATCTGGGGTTTCACTTAAGATCGGGCCAATGGATCCTTGAAAACCATCAATTCCCTTCTACCGATCCATTTACTTATACAGTTCCTAACCATTCCTATACCGATATGCAATGGCTTTATCAAATTCCCTTATACCTGGTTTACAAATTTGGCGGTTATCCACTTATATCTGTTTTTCATATCGGGTTAATCCTCTTGGCTTTCGGGTTAGTTTTTCTTCGCTTATATAAAACCGGTGAGTCACATGGGTTCTCCTTATTGCTATTTGCGGTTGTTCTCTTCGCGTCCGAATTCCGTTTTCGATCACGGCCGGAAGTCCTTAGCTGGATACTCATGGGGTTGACTCTTTGGGTTTTAGAGTCATGGTTAGATCAGTCGAGGGATCGATTATTCCTTCTTCCAATGATCCAATGGTTCTGGGCGAATACCGAAGGCCTTTTTTTTATCGGGTGGGGACTGATCGGGATCTATTGCGTCTCCTCATACTTCCGCAATCGCAAAGTCGATCGGAAATTATTCTTTTGGGGATTCCTTTCCCTAGCAGCCACATGGCTTAATCCTTACTTTATGAAAGGCCTGTATTTCCCGATAAAACATCTTCTAGAATTGAACTCTAGTGATGTATTTAAAAATTCAGTCCAGGAATTGAAATCCCCATGGGGCTTGAATGGACTTGCGTTATCCGCACAATTCAATAATGTGATTACCTACATGTTATTCAGCATCGTATTATTGTTATTAATTGTATTTACGTTTAAAAAAAGAAAACTACATGAAATTTTAATGCCTTTAGCGATGTTTTCCATTTCCGCGGTTGCTATTCGCAATATCCCCCTTTTCACGCTGTCCTGCGCCCCTATCGCGGCAACCTGTTGGAATGACCTGAAAGGTGTTTGGAAATGGAAATTTCCTGAAATCCTAAAGAACAAACGCATAATCCCATTTGGTTTCACTTTGATTATTCTTGGACTTTGTTTGCGGGTCATTACAAGCGCTTATTACGTCACCTCCAAACGCGCTGAACGATTCGGCATAGGAATCAATACCGAACTTCAACCTATCCGAGCCGCCCAATTCCTCACCAAAAATAAATTGAATGGTCGAATTCTCAATTCCCTTGATCCCGGAGATTGGTTGGAGTGGCAAGGACGCCAAAAAACGTTTATCGACGGACGTCTTCATGTGATGGGTAAGGATCTTTTCACTGAGTATATGGCGTCATTCCAAAACGGGGGTTTAAGTTCATTAGCCGCCAAATACCAAGCGGATATCATATTTTTAAGCCTGAATGATCCCCCGCAATGGATATTGCAACTCAATGGGATGCCCGAATGGCGGTTGGTCTATTTGGATGAATCGGACGCTGTTTATTTGAGAAAAGGTTATACGGATAATATCCAAGCAGTGGATTATTCCCAACTCCTCGCGGACCGAGGCATTTCCAAATCCCTTCCCCTTGAAGCCGCGAAGTTAATTCAAATATCTTCCCCATCCAAATTCGATAATTGCATTTCCGATTTTTACAGGCGAACAAGTTATCCGATTGGTCTTTCAAACTTGGGCATTTTCTGCGCCCGAACCGGCCATGCGGAAATTGCGGAATCGCTATTCCTAGAGGCCATTCAAATGACTCAAGGTCGATATTCTGACCTGTACTACAACCTTGGTTTCCTTTATTTCAAGATGAATAAGAATGATTTTGCTTTAACTTGTTTGGAACGATTATTAAGAGATCAGCCGGGTAATGTTTCCGCAAGAAATATAGTCTCGAAAATACTGGCACATTAAATTTAGCCGGTTGAGAATCGGCCGAAATTGAAGCGGTTTATCGGGGTGGGGAAACGAACAGAAATTAGATGGGTGGAAAACGAATCAGATGCCTTTCATCCGCAGGATATTCCTCAATTTCTCCTTCACATCCTGGTTTTCCGGCTCATCTACCAGGATTTTTTCATATATTTTCAATGCTTCCACGAAAAGCCCCTGTTTGGCGTAAATATCCGCGAGAGTTTGGCGGATAAAAGGATCCTCGAGACTTTCTTGGGAATATCTGGAAGATTTGACCGCCTCGTTGGCATTGTCAATATCAGGGTCCAGATTAAGGACGGATGTTCCGGAGGTTTTAATTTCTTTTTCCTTCTCAATCCTCAACCTTTCCATTCCTTGAAGTATCTCCTGGTTGATGCGCGCCCTATCCTCTTCCTGCTCCCTTTTCTTTAAGTCATATTGCTTTCGTTCTTCTTCTTCCTTAATTAAAAGCTCCCTCATTTGAGCTTCCCTCGCCTTCTCCTTTTCCAACGATTCTGTTATTTTCTTCTTTTCGTTAAACTCATTCTCAATCTCTTCCCGGATTTTTTTCTCCAGGGAAGTTTTAGTTTCTTCCAATTCCGATTTCAGCCGTTCGTAGGATTGAGCTTTTTCCTTCTCCAGCTGTTCACGCTCCTGATCCAAAAGCCGTTGTTTTTCCTCAAATTCCTTGTTCAAACGCTGACGCAACTCCTCTTCCTGTGTGCGTTGAACTTGTTCCAAGATTTTCGACTCAAGTTCCTGCTTCATTTTCACCTGGTCCAATTCCCTTTTGCGCTCCATCTCGTCCTGGACTTCCCGCGTCTGCCTTGCCTGTTCCTCCAATTCCCTCCGGATTTGCTCCCTCAATTCCTTTTCCAGTTCAGTTTTGATCTCATCAGGGGACAGTTGTTTTTCAGGCGGCTCCATGGCCCTCGCCATCAGGGCGTAAACCTGCTGTAACTTCACCCGCACCTCGGATAATTGAGGCCATTTCTTCAGCATGTCGAGGTAAACATCGATAGCCTGCTCGAAGAGCCCTTTCTCGGAAAAGGTCTCGGCTTGAGTAAAGTGGTTTCGAATCTGAAGTTCTTCCTCCTGCCGGGCAGCCTCTAAAGCCGAGGGATCAGGGGTCAATGGAATCGGTGGTGGCAAATCCTTTTCAAGGGCGTATTTCTTCAAATCGGGGTTTTCCGGCTCTAGTTCCAGGATGGTCTGGCGTACCTCCCGGGCCTCATCCAGAAGATTCTCGTTGTAATAAACATCCAGGATTTTTAAGTAAACCTTGACCGCGTCGCCATTGCGGTTTAACCGTAGAAAAGCCAGGGCAAGATACTTTAACGCGCCGACATGCGCGCCTTGAAGCTCTAAAAACTTCTCGAACGCAACCCAGCTTTCATCGTATTTTTGTTGATTGAAATAAACGACTCCCAAATGGTAATAAGTGTTTTGATCGCCAAGTTGAATAGCTTTCTTGGCCGCCTCCTCGGCTTTGCCAAAATCATTTCGGCTGATAAATATCTCAATCAAGTCCTGGAGACTTTTTACGGCCGCATCAATCATTTTGCCGTTTTCAAGAAGAGCGACTAATTGCTCCCGGGCATCGATATTCACCGGATCCAAATCCGCCACGAGTTTAAGAATTTCGATTAACTTCCCCGTTTGAGTGGTTGGATCCAATGTGGCGGTAAGGGACATTAAACCTTCAATGGCCTCAAACTTTTTGCCGGATTTCATCAAGAGTTTTGAATATTGAAAATTGGCATCAATCCGAGTGGGCTCCGCCTTGAGAATAGAACGGTATATTTCGGCCGCTTTTTCCGGTTCCTTTTCCTCGGCTTGGGTGGCTCGAGTCAAGTATTTATCCATGAGGTTTTTAACGGCAGCAAGAAGATCAGGGTCGTTGGGGGTAAGCTTCAACATGCGTTTATAAACTTGGAGAACCTTGTCGACGAGATTTTTCTGGTCAAATCCCTGGGCGACAAGATCGTATTGCTGGAGGGCCTCGGAAACATCGCCTTTTTTCGCGTAAATATCGGCCAGCATGTTGTGAACGTTCAAATCTTTGGCGTCCAAATCCGCCAGTTTGTGATATTCCTCGATTGCCCTGTCCCAATCCCCTTTTTGATAATAGGAATAAGCGGTTTTAATGAGGACGGCTTTGTCTTCGGACACGGAGTAAAACTCCTTCAGGAAAACTCGTGAAAAACAATTTAACACACGGGTTTTACAAGGCCAAGAAATTTGTCAACTTTTCGGCGCTTTTACACGCCGAAAAGTTGTTATTTCTTCAGCGGAGTCATTTCAATGCAGGTTATGGAGTACGGCGGGAAAGAGGCCTCAAAGTGGCTTCCCACGGCAAGATTCCCTTTCAGATGGGAGGGGCCTTTGTTAATAACGGCTCGATATAAATTTTCGCTCCATTGGTATTCCTGTGAGCCTAAACGGTAAAAATCAAGTTTCATCTTTCCCTTGACGCTTTTCCCGAGATTCACTGAAGTCTTAAATGTGTTTTTCGGGTCCTTGTTCACGAAAAGCAGGTATTTTTTCTTTCCATTCGTGCTGGCGTAAACCGAGAGATAGTCCGGGTTGGATGAAACAGCCTGGTAGAGTGTAGTCCCGAAATAATGCTCCAGCATGTATAGCGCCCAATAATCGGAACGTTGGGCGTAAGGCTGATCCGGATCGTTCATGGGATCCAAGACCCCATGACCGCCCCCTTGAGCCGGTTTTTGGGTGTAAAGATCCCAAATATTCGTTTGGTTGACCCCCCATAACATCATCTGGGCCAGGAAGTCCGCGCAAAAAACGCCATTGACCAAACGGGCGGTTGCGGAATTCTCGTCGCCGGAGTTCCACTCGCTGACCGAGATTTCAATTTGATCATACCTATCGGGAATGTTCTTTTTGATCGCCTCGCGTATTTTAGGAACATATTCCTGCCAAAGATTCGTCTTTGACAATAACGCCGGATCGCTGTCATTGTTCCAATAGGGGTATGTATGGACGGAAACAACGTCCACGTAGGCCCCGCACTCTTCCAGGAATTTCTCCACCCACCAAGGAGAGGCATCCGTGGCAAGCCAAGGGGAACCCTCTTTTCTTTCCCGGTTCGAAACCTGGGCGCAAGCCGGGCCCATGAGCTTGATATCCGGATATTTCGCGCGAATGGCTTTTGCGAATTCCAAATAATGCTTGCAATAATTATCGATGACCGTCCAATATTGATTTTGGCCTTGGTAAGCCATATCGGGCTCGTAGTCGGGCTCGTTCCCCATTTCGACGTACCTGACATTCAATCCCCTGGCTTTCGCGTCCGCGATCCAATCAAGACAGTTCTGCACGTCACGAGTCATGATGTTCGCGATTAAAATAGGCTCAAAATTATTATTTTTGACGAAATTAACCATATCCGGCCAGCGGAAATCAGGCGTCCAAGAAACTGACACCCCATCCTTTTGCATGACTTGACCGGTTTTCCAATCCCAAATATTCCCGTAGGCTCCTCCTGGAATCCGGATATAAGAAGTGATGGCCTTCACTCTTTCCACGGCAATCGGGTCGGTATACCATTTAGGAGTGTCCCAGGCCGCGAGATTATTGCCGAAAATATAATGAGGATTAATGGTCCGGACTTTTCTATCAAAATAGACATCCGCAACTACAGGTTTCAAGAGGGCTTCGCTGGGTTTCAAAATTGGGTTCCAAGTATTTACCCCGTTCGAGTTAACCTTGATATTTTCCTTGTAGGGATCAAAACCCGGGCAAAAGGCCTCTGCTGTGTATTCATCAGCGGGAATATTCATCTCGAAAGTTCCATCAGCCGCTGAATTGACAAGTTTCTTCGCGACCGCAAGGATCGCGCCTACGACAGGTTTTCCATCTTGTGTCGTCACGGAGCCCTTTAAAACTGCGGTAGCGCCCTTATAGACTCCCCTGATGTTATCGACGATAACCGATCCTTGGATGGGCCCGCCCGAATTAAGGACAATGTACATTTTGTAAATTCCCTTGAATTGGCTGGCGTCCACTTCATTCTTAAAATGATTCCACCCTTCCTGGGCTTTCATTTTGATTTCATTCCAATTATTGGCTTGGCTCTGGGAAACCAGGTAAATTTCGGTGTAATTGGATTTAGCGAGACTTCCCACAGGGAAATAAACATCCAAGGTTATCAACTTCAAATCGGTCCATTTGTCCGCATTGGGAATATCAGCAGTAAGCGCGAGATTTTGGTTCCAACCTTGAGAACCATCAGCGTTTATCAAGAGGGCTCCTGTGCCCTCGCTGGTAATATCAGTTGAAAGGCTTACCGAACCGGAAAAACCGCCCAAATCACCATTGAATCCCCAAAGCAATACCCCGTCAGTGGAGGAGTTTTTCGCCCCGGCCTTTGGATCCAATTCCTGATTGGCGGCGGCGTTCGGCATGGCCACTTTAGGCTCGGTATTGACGTAAACAGTGCTTCCCTTGAAAGTTAAGATTCCGAATTGGGAGGCGTCTTGCCAGCTATTGGGTTGCTGGGTCCAACACATCTGCATGTCTCGGGCCTTAGAAGAGGCGCCTACATCATCCAAGGCGCAATCGAATCCGATGGTTTTGCCGGGGCCAACGTTGATCTTATAGAAAAACTTGAGAGGGATGGATGCTTCCAGTGTGTAACCCGATTTAGTCAGCTTAGTAGCAACTTTGGCTCCCGGTATTGGCGCTTTATCCGTAGCGCTGAAAACTGAAGGGTTTTCCCCATTCTTACCCGGAGAAATGAATATTTGAACATCGGTGGGTGCGTAGGTAGTTCGTTTTGGGTTGGATAGATCCGTGCCAACATAAAGTTCCAAATTATCGCCATTGTATAAGTTATTCCCTTCTTGGGTATTAAACTGGGGTGTCTTGCTGGTGATGTCCGCGCCGATGTATAGGTTATCCTTGTCATAAGTCATGAAAATACTGGCCCGCAAGTCGGAAATAGAGTTCCAATCGTTTTGGCCAAGGACAACTTGCTCTTTTTTATCAAAATTAATGACCGGAGGAAGAGTCCAGTCGGAAAGGTCACCGTCAATTCGGATGGGAGTAGCCGTGTCAGTTAGATCGGCGGTAAAGTCCGCCCAGACAGGAACTGATAAAACAAAAAGCAACGCAAAAATCAGAAGAGATTTAATTGATTTCACGGAACGCATATATACTCCTTTTCAAAAGTTGGTTCAATGTCAAAGTTTTTTTAAGCAACACAAACACGTCTAAAACAAAAGCGCTTTTCATTGCTTCTCCTGCGGATTTCTCAAGTAATAACCGCAGCTTTCCCGCACCACAAGCTTGGTCGGGAAAAATCGATGGGTATATTCTAACGGCCTTTTCTCAATCTGATTCCACAACATCTTCGCGGCCTCGTAACCCATGTCATAAGCCGGCTGATGGACTGTCGTCAAACCTGACTCAGTCGCTAAATCATCGAAACCCACCACAGCCACATCCTGTGGAACTCTCAACCCCTGTTTTCGAAGCTGTTTGATGGCGCCAAGGGCCATCGTATCGCTTGAGGCGATAACGGCGGTTGGCGGATTTTTAGTTTTCCAAAAAGTCTCAACCGCCTTCGTTCCGCTGGTTTCATTCCAATTCCCATAATAAACATGCTCATCATGGTAATGAAGCCCGCGTTTCTTCATGATGTATTTAAACGCGTTGAAACGATCCAATGAATTTTTGGAATACTGGATATCCCCCGCGATGAAGCCAATTCGCTTATGATCCAAGGCGATCAGGTGATCCACAACATCAATGATTCCCTGGGTATTCAAACAATCGACGAAACAAACATCCGGATCATTCACCTGGTAATTAACCAGCACGTATGGAAGCGCGCCTTGTTTTAAATCCCTGTAAAAACAAGACTCAACCGGCGGTGCTATGGCAAGCACGCCGTCCACCAACCCGGAATTGACGAAATTAGCGTAAACACCCTCGTTTTGAATATTCCGACTAAAGGTATTCATGAGAATGTTGTATTTTTTTTCACTGATAAAACTGATGATTCCGTCTAGAACACGGGTCAAATAAAAATCACTCAAGGAGGGTTTGTCGTACCAAAAAAAGACAACGCCAATGTTGTAGGATTTTCGGGTTTTCAAACCCCGAGCCATGGTGTTGGGGTAATAGCCCATTTCCTTAAGGATTTTTTCGATACGTTGCTGGGTTTTTTGACCAACCTTATGAATGTCCTTTTGATTTACAACCCTAGAGACTGTCGCAACAGACACGCCAGCCTTTTGAGCTACATCTTTTATCGTAATAGCCATATTAAGTTAACCCACTTTCATTTCACAAAAGGATTCATTGCAGAGAAAACTTATAATCAGCTACTTTCCCATGTCTTTTATCCGAAGGGTAACTTTAGTCATTTTGTCCCCTTGCCTTAATTTTAAAACATTATCCATACCCTCTAAGACACGGCCAAATACAGTATAACCGCCGTTCAAATTAGGCGCATCCGCCAAACACACATAAAATTGGCTGGAAGCGGAATTGGGGTCAGCGGAACGCGCCATGCCTAAGGCACCCATGACATGCTGGTGAGCGGTAATCTCAAGAGGAATCGTCTTACTTGAGCCGCCGCCCCCTGTTCCAGTGGGATCTCCCCCTTGAATAACGAATCCCTGGACGTAACGGTGAAATGTCAAGCCATCATAAAACCCCGCAGAAACTAATTCGGCGAAATTTTTTGTCGTTGTCGGAACATCCGAAAAAAGTTCGGCAATAAAAGGACCCTGTGTAGTCTCGAAAATAACCTTGGGATTCGCTTTCGTTTTCTTTTTTTTCTTAGCCATGGCTTCCCCCGTGATTAAGGCTATTATTAAAACAACACAAAGAATAATCAAAAACGATTTTCCGTACATCCATTAACCCCAGGAATTGAATCGATAAATAAAGATGTATCATAGCGGGAGAAAAGAGAATCGTCATCCGGTTTTCAGCAGAAAGAAATCGCGACAAAGCCCGAGAGTTGGATTTTTACGGATAATTGCCTCGCTTTTGTAGGGGGGCTAGTCAATCAACATAAGAAATTAGAACACTTTAAGTTCCTTCATTCTTCACATGTTGATGTCGGTACGTATCGGTGCAATGGCTTTCAGCAAACCCTAAACCTTTGCCGTGTATTCGTGAGTTTACCTGCCCTTGGCCCACCGGATAATGGGTGCCGGGTTACCTTGCCCACCCAAATTGGCGACCCGGAAGGCCGTCCTTTGACAAGCTTTTCATCCTTCCTTGACTTCCATTCCCCGCTCACCTAAAATTTGCTTTCTTTTAGGCTTTTTTCAAGGAATTTTTGGACGACCCCATCGTCTAGAGGCCTAGGACGCCGGGTTTTCATCCCGGCAACACGGGTTCGACTCCCGTTGGGGTCACCATTTTGAGAAGTTATTAAATGAATTTTTTGCTTTTGAACCATGTGAAAATCAAAGAGGTTTCCAATGATCAAAGTTGGTATTTATGGCGCGAGTGGCTATATGGGCGGAGAAGTACTGCGCACCCTGATGGACCATCCGGAAGTTGAAATAAGCTGGGCCACCAGCCGAAGTGACGCAAATGTAGCGGATTATCATCCAAACCTTTATGATTCCGGTTTTAAATTCATCAGGCCCGACCAGGTCACCCCTTGTGATGTTGTCTTTATGGCTCTACCTACCGGCGTCCCGATGGAATTAGCCCCTAAATTCATAAAAGAAGGATCTAAAGTCATTGATCTCGGGGCTGATTTCCGCCTCTCCGACCGCAAACTTTGGGAAAAAGTTTACAAGAAAAAACACAAATCCTGGAAATTGGCGCAAGAGGCCGTTTATGGGATATCAGAATTACACCGCGAGGAAATTAAAAAAGCCAGAGTGATCGCGAATCCAGGATGTTTCGCGTCCGCCGCCATCCTGGGTTTAGCCCCGCTTGTTAAGGAGGGCTTGGTAGATACTTCCACCCTAGTTGTGGATGGCTTATCGGGAACCGCAGGAATCGGCGCTGATCTGTCCCGCCCGGCCCATCACGCAGAAATCGGCAATAATCTCATCCCATATAATGTCGTCGGGCATCGGCATACTTTTGAAATGGAACAGGAGTTGGGTTTGCTGGCAATGAAAAAGGTGAAAATCAATTTCACTCCCATTTACGTTCCCATTGTTCGAGGAATCCTGGATATTTGCCACGCATTTCCAACTCGAAAAATCTCCCGAGATAAATTGTTGAAACTTTATAAGGATTTTTATAAAGGAGAGTATTTCGTTAAAATTTGGGATCTTCCGAAAGAGGAAAGCGCGTCATGGCAATACAAGCCATATCCCTGGGTAAATAGCGTCTCAGGAACGAACTTTAGCTTTATTGGATTGGATTATGATGAAACCCGCAATCGCATAGTTGTTTTCAGCGTCCTGGATAGCATCGGAAAAGGCGGAGCTCAAGTTGGGATCCAAAACATGAATTTAATGTTCGGTTTAGATGAGACCACGGGGCTCACAAAACGCGGGCTTCATCCGATTTAATCCAAGCTCAATTGGATTTATCCCCAAAAAAACTTTAAAGCGGCAACAATTCCCGTGGTGGTGGAGTAGCGGGTATTCCTGTCTTACCCTCAGACAAACCCTTTTTATTAACGATCAATAGAAGAAAAAAGAAGATTGTCGCTAAACAACAAAACCACGTGAACCAATTTCCGAACATTGAATAGATTGTTTTATTGTCTTTCGCGAGCCAAACATCTCCCGCGAGGAATCTATTCTCGAATAATTTCGTCGAAATCAATATTCGTCCAAAAGGATCCGTGATAAGAGATATACCAGTATTCGCGGCTCTTAATAGGGGTCTTCTTTCTTCCGCTGCTCGGACCACTTCCATTAATGCGTGCTGAAATGCAGCGGCGGTATTCCCATACCAAGCGTCATTACTGATACTGACAAGGGCATCCGCGTTATTTTTAAGAGCTTTTTGGACATCTCCTGGAAAAGTCGCCTCATAACAGATAGTAGGGGAATAGGTGAATGATTTGGCCGGAAATTTTACGTAAGCAGGACCAGGCTCAAAGCTTCCGAGGCTTTGGACGATGGGGCCCAGGAAAGAAAGGTATTTTTGAAACGGCATGAATTCGCCGAATGGAACCAAATGACGTTTGCAGTAAACTCCCAGAATTGCACCGCTTGGGTCAAAATGGATTGCGGCGTTGAAATAAAAAATAGTTCCAGGTTTACCGCGTGATAAATCCAAACAACCCACCAACTGGGGTGTTTTTGATCGCGAAACAATATTCTTGACCAGGCTCAATGATTTAGGATTCCAGCGCAAAAGACTTGGAGCGCCTGTTTCAGGCCAAACGATTAAATCAGGATTAGTCGAGGCGCAATCCTGAATAAGCGCTTCAAAGCGTTTATAAGTCTCCTCTTCGTAGGAACGGCTCCACTTGACGGCTTGATCGATACATGGCTGCAGAAGGACAACGATTCCTCTTTTTTCCAGTGCTGTTTTTTCAAGGTTGAGGTGACCGAGAGATGTATTAATGAAAACAACCGTCATCGGAATAAGGTATTTCAACTTGGTTGATTTATTTAACCCAATTAATGGTTTTGGATTAATTCTCAGCTCAATGAAATCCATCAACATATTCGCGAGGGCAAAATTTGTCCAAACGATCAAAAAGGTCAATCCATACTCACCCGTAAAGGACGTCACATATAGGACAGCAGGATAAGGCGCCTGGCTGTAGCCGATTTCCCCCCAATTAAAGCCTCCCCAGGGTTGAGTTCCGCGAAGAAATTCCAACGCGGTCCATAGAAATGGGGCGATCCAAACAACGGAATTTTTAAATCTTCTTTCCAAATGAGAAAAGCCAAAACCAAAAACCATAAAAAAAAGGCTCAAATATGAAACCAGGGCGGCCCAGGCCAAGGGGCCTAATTCCTTGGCTTCCTCTAGTATTGAGATCCAATAGAGTATTGCCGCGAATTGCACAAAACCAAATAACCATCCCAATATGGCTGCTCGCTTAGGCGTTTGATTTTTTAAAGCAAAAAACAAGGGTATCAGGGCGATCCAAGCCAATGGAGCTCCAATGGGATGGAGGGTTTTCTCCAGAACGTTCGGGAAACTTAGCCAAACCAAACCGGCGCTTGCCGCGGAAAGAATAAGGCGCTTAGGGAACGAGAGGTTTATTGACATGGCCGACATTATACGAGAGGAATAAAAAATTCCCCGATAGAAACGTTAGGATTTTTTACGGGGTTTCGCGGTTGATTCCCGGATGATCAGCTCCACATCAAAGCCTCTATGGAGGTATTCAACATTTTTCTTATTAAGAATCGAGTGGGCGATAATAACGGAAGATTTGCCCATTTCTAGAAGTGGTTGATGGAGAGTGGTCAACGAGGGGTCCGCCAAACGCGCGACATAGGTATCGTCAAAACCGATGATGGATAAATCCGCTGGGACAGAACGTCCTTTTTGCCGAGCCGCCTTGATGACTCCGATAGCCATGGTGTCAGACACGCAGCAAATTGCGGTCATATCCGGGAATTGGTCCAAGAGATCCTTGGATAACTGGTATCCAGCGTCCATGGTAAAAGCGTCAGGTCTGACATGGGAATAGGCCACTAAGTAGTCTTGAAAAGGGATGTTATTATCCCTCAGGGCGTCACGATAACCTGTCAATCGGTCCTGGCAAATTTTCAGGTGCTCAGGGCCGTTGATAAAACCTATTTTTTTATGCCCCAGAGAGATGAGGTAAGAAATAGCTTTATAAATGCCTTTTTGGTCCTCGGCTTGAAGGGTGGGTATGTTTTCCAAAAGGTGATTAGGTCCTTCAATAGCTACAGGTTGAAGGATGATTAGAGGGAGTTCTTCCTTCTGGAAACGTTCCAGAACCGCATCCTCCATCGGAACGGATAGAGCAATGATTGCGTCAATGCGACGCTCCCCCAGGATACGGTCATAAATATCGTTGAAATCCTCAAGACTTCCATTGCAATTATAAATTTTCAAATCCACATTCGCGTGACGGCATTCCATTTCTATCCCGCGGATGATCTCATTGTAATAAGGCGAGTCAAACATAGTCCCGAAAATACCAATAGTATTGGTTCTTGACATGACGAGGCTTCGGGCGGCCACATTCGGGTAATAGTTGAACTTTTTGATGGCCGCCATAACTTTTTCCCGGGTTTCAGGGGAAATCCTGGGATTCTGGTTGATGACCATAGAAACAGTCGTATGGGACACACCGCAAAATTTCGCGATTTGCTTCAAGGTTGAACGGGCTTTGTTTTCGTTAATCATATGCGCCAATTTCCTTGGTTTATATTCTTAATACGCACAAACAAAAACAGCAGCTTATTTCTTAGGCAGATTGGATCCCGGCAAGTTTTGTGAAGGAGCTGGAACACTTCCTGCGGGTAATTTGTTTTGCGAGTTCACGGAAGAAGGAACGGGAGCATTGGCCTGTGGCGCGGCAGCCGCTTTCTGTTGTTTCTCAATAACTCCCATTACCGCACTTTCCTGTTGCTGATAGCGTGGTAAAACATTCAAAATGAGACATAGAAGCATAAATAAAGCCGCGACAGTGACCGTGAACTTAACCCAAAAGGTCTTTCCCCCAGTACCCAATAGGCTTTGACTGGTTCCCGAAAACAACCCTCCGGATGTTTTGGGTTGTTGAATCAATACCACCCCAATTAAAAGAATCGCTACTATCACAAAAAGACTGTTTATCAAAGCAATCATCTTATGCTCCCAGTTTAATAAAGGATGTTTAAATCATTTTTTTTGAAACAAAGAATTTTATTCGATACTAAAGTGAAACCATTGCATTTTACGCTAAACCAAGCTGAAGAAAAAGCTTCCCATCGGAAAACGAACTTGTTTTCACGGATCAATCAGGAAACCGGCCTCAAATAAGGTTAAAACAGACTTGGTTCAATATTGAACAATCGCCGAAAAGGAATCTGCTTTCAGGCTTGCTCCGCCCACCAAAGCGCCATCAATATCTTTTTGCGCCATGAGTTGTTTGACATTATCTGGTTTAACACTCCCGCCATATTGGATTCTTAAATAGTCCGCTGCTTCCGAATTAAATTTATTCTTAATCAAGGACCGGATATAGGAATGGACTTCATTGGCTTGTTCAGGTGAAGCTGTTTTACCCGTACCAATCGCCCAAACCGGTTCATAAGCTATCACAATTTGACTTAAATCACCCAAACTTATTCCCTCAAAACAACCTTGAACCTGGGTTTCAATAACTTTTTCGGTCCGGGATGTTTCCCGTTCTTGAAGGGTTTCACCCACACAAACAATGGCTTTCAAGCCGTTTTTCAAGACGTTTTTCAGTTTCCGATTGATCTTCCCGTCAGTCTCAGCGTCATATTGCCTTTTTTCCGAATGGCCAAGGATAATAAATTTCACGCCTATTTCTTTCAGCACAGAGGGGCTGACATTGCCTGTAAAAGCTCCTTCGTTTTCCCAATGCGCATCTTGGGCTCCAACAGAAATGTTTGAGAAGCGGAGTGCTTCCGAAACAGCCGGTATTGATAGGTATGAGGGGCAAACAACAATTTCACGGTCTTGAATACCCTTGAACTTTTCATCAAGCTGTTTAACGAAATCCACCGATTCCTTAACAGTCTTGTACATCTTCCAATTTCCGGCAATGATGGACTTTCTCATAAATCCTCCAAATGGAATGTTTTAATTATTCTCAGGCGGATGAATTAAATTCACGCCCCAGGATCAACAGGTGTAAACCTCGAAAAACCCCAGGGCGTAAATTTTGATCTGAATTTACTTATCAGTCAAAGCGACAATGCCAGGCAATTGTTTGCCTTCCATAAATTCCAGGGAAGCGCCCCCCCCCGTTGAAACATGCGACATCTTAAATTCCAGACCCATTTGCGTGACAGCCGCAACAGAATCCCCGCCCCCAACGATGGTGGATGCCCCCCGCGCAGTGGCCGCGGCCATCATATTGGCGATTGCGAGCGTTCCCTTGTCAAACGGCTTAACTTCAAACGCCCCGACAGGCCCGTTCCAAAAAATGGTTTTAGCCTTGGCCAATACTTCCTCATATTTTTGAAGCGTCTCCGGACCCACATCCAGACCCTCCCAGTCTGCGGGAATCTGGTTGGAGGGGACAACTTTAGTTGGGACTCCCTCTTTCAAATCCGGCGCGATGACATTGTCCACGGGAAGCAGCAATGGCTTTCCCAGGGACTTAGATTTTTCCAGGGTGGTCCTGGCCAAATCAACTTTATCCATTTCCAATAATGATTTGCCTACCTCCATACCTTGGGATTTGAAAAAGGTATAGGCCATTCCCCCGCCGACGATGACGGTATCAGCCAATACCATAAGGTTTTGGATAACATCGATTTTTCCGGAGATTTTCGCGCCCCCAATAATAGCAACAAACGGTCGGGCCGGGTTGGAGACCGCCCCGCCAAGATACTTGATTTCTTTCATCATTAAAAACCCAGCCGCGCAGGGTTTCAGATATTTAGTAACGCCTTCCGTTGATGCATGAGCCCTATGGGCGGTGCCAAAAGCATCATTGACGTACATATCAGCCAATTCAGAAAGTTGTTTCGCGAAAACCAGGTCGTTTTTTTCCTCCTGGTCATAAAAGCGGACGTTTTCGAGCAAAGCCACATCACCGTCCTTCATTTTGGCGACCTCGGCCTTCACCGAGTCCCCCACGCAATCCGGCATCATAACAACGGGTTTCTTTAACAATTCCGAAAGCCGAACGGCAACAGGCTTGAGGCTGTATTTCTCATTTTTTTTGCCCTTAGGTCTGCCCAGATGGGAACAAAGGATTACCTTTGCGCCTTTCCCGGAAAGATACTGAATGGTTTTAAGGGATTCCCTGATTCTTGTATCGTCAGTGATTTTGAGCGACTCATCCTGGGGCACGTTAAAATCCACGCGAACAAAAACTTTTTTCCCTGCCGGCTGAATATCCTCTACGCTCATTTTGTTGTAAGTTGCCATCGCCCTTCCCTTTCTTTTTAGATTAAACGGCCGAAATAAATTCAACCAGAATGAACAATCCCGGAAAAACTGTTACACGTTGCTTATTTTTGTTTTTGTTTAATATCTGTTTTAAATGCCTCTGCGATCGTGCTCAAGGCCCCCAATGTCCCCGAAGCTTCCAACGGCAAAAAGATTTTGGTGGCTTGGCCATCCGCGACACGCCCAAGCATCTCCATGTACTTGAGGGCCAATAAATCCTGGGTAGGATTGCCGTCATGAATAGACTTGAACACCGTTAGAATGGCTTGCCCCTCACCCTCGGCGAGGGCGATTTTTTGGAATTTATTAGCTGTGGCCACACGCTCAATGGCGCCCGCCTCGCCCTCCGCCTTAAGAATCGCCGATTGCTTTTCGCCTTCCGCCTTGGTAATGGCGGCCTGTTTTATCCCCTCCGCCTCGATGATAGCGGCTCTCTTGGTCCGCTCCGCTTTCATCTGAGCGCTCATGGCGTTGACAATGTCAGCCGGGGGATCGATTTTTTGAATTTCTACCCGAGTAACTTTGACACCCCACTTGTCCGTGGCTTCATCCATCGTTTCGCGGAGCTGGGAGTTGATTCGTTCGCGGCTGTTCAGGGTTTGGTCAAGGTCCAATTCTCCAATCGTATTCCTCAAGTTCGTTTGAGCCAACTTAACCGCCGCCATCTCAAATGAGCGGATGTTATAAACAACCCGGAATGGATCAGTTACATGAAAATAAATGATGGCGTCAACCGTCACGACGACGTTGTCTTTTGTAATGACTTCCTGAGGGGGGACAGAAATGACCTGTTCTCTCATATCCACCTTGATCATTTTCTCGAAAAACGGGACAAGAACGGTTAACCCTGACTCGCTGGTCCTAATATATTTCCCCATTCTTTCCACAAGTCCCTTCTCATAGGGGCGAACGATTCGGATTGCCAATGAAGCGTAGATAAAAGCAAAAATAACAAGAACTACAAGTGAAGGACCTTCCATAAGTGTTCTCCTTTTTAATAACTATAAAACTTTAACAACCAACACATTCGATCTCACCGCGACTACAGTAGCTTGACTATTTTCAACCAATGGTTCCCTGTTTTCCGATTCGGCCTTCCAGGATTCTCCTCCCACTTTGAGATAACCCTGCCAGGAAGAGGCGGAGGAAACTTTTGTAATTAAAGCAATTTGGCCCACAAGAGAGTCCACGTTGGAGGGACGGGTTGCTTTACCGGATAAAAGAGAGGCCCAACGGCGGGTGAATGCTATTAAAAGAATGGATGAAAAAGCAAAAGTGGTGTACTGGATCCAGGATTTGTCCACCACCATACTAAGTAAAGCGGTAACAACGGCTCCGGCTCCAATCCACATGAAAAAAAACGATGTGGTCACCAACTCCAAAATGAAAAAAACTACCGCGGTTACAACCCACCAAACAACTGGATACCACATATTTTCACCCATTAAGGAAAAGCCGCGAAAACACCCTTTAGCGTCTCCGCGGCTTCAAACATTTTTACTGATTTCAGCCTTTGGAGACCATGTAATCAATCAGGTCAATCACCCGCATTGAATAGCCCCATTCATTGTCATACCAGGATAGGATCTTGACCATATTGCCGTTTACAAAAGTCGAAAGGGCATCCACCATGGAAGAATGGGGATTTCCCTTGAAATCGGAGGAAACGAGCGGCAATTCCACCACTTCAAGGTATTTTTTCATTTTTCCATTGGCGGCTTCCTTCAACGTTGCAATAATTTCCTCTTTGGTTGCTGGTTTGGCAAGTTCCACGACCAAATCCACCACCGAAACGTTCGGGGTGGGAACCCGCATCGCCAATCCATCCAGTTTTCCTTTCAACTCCGGGATCACAAGACCGATGGCTTTGGCCGCGCCAGTAGTAGTTGGAATCATATTTAATGCTGCAGCCCGGGCTCTTCGTAAGTCCTTGTGAGGGAAATCCAGAATAACCTGGTCGTTGGTGTAACTGTGGATAGTGGTCATCAAGCCCTTCACTATCGTGTACTTGTCATGGATTACCTTCGCAAATGGCCCTAAACAGTTTGTAGTACACGAAGCGTTGGAAACGACATGATGGTTCTTCGGATCATATTTTTCCTCATTTACGCCCATGACGATGGTGACGTCTTCGTTTTTGGCCGGGGCCGAAATGATTACTTTTTTAGCCCCGCCCTTCATGTGGGCAATGGCCTTTTCCTTGTCCGTGAATTTCCCGGTTGATTCAACAACGTATTCAACGCCAAGGCTAGCCCAAGGAATGACGGATGGATCCTTTTCAGCGAAAACCTTGATGGTTTTGCCGTTGACAGTGATGGAATTATCGCCCGCTTTTACGTCCGCGTCGAGATTACCCAAAACCGAGTCGTACTTTAATAAGTGGGCTAAAGTGGCGGCGCTCGTCAAATCATTCGCCGCGACAATTTCGATGTTTTTATTGTTCATCGCCGCGCGATAAACGTTACGCCCGATTCGTCCAAACCCGTTAATGCCAACCTTGATTGCCATGTTATTCCTCCGAAAATTCCCGGAAAACAAACCGGGTAGTTGAGGCTGGATCCGTTCAACCCCGCCCCTTCTCCCCTACCCAACGGTGCCCGGTATTTAAGACCCATTTCAACTTAACCAAAAGGCCAAAAATCACGAAAAACATATTAAAGCGACCGTTAATGAAGCGATAAACTAACACAGGGTTTTTAGACGGTCAATAGCATGGATCATAAATGGAATTTTGACAAAAAATGCGCGTTTAGTGCCGCAATCAACGACGGGGAGTGCGCCCGAAAACAAGAGCGCCAACCCAAATATCAGCGGACATTTTTAAAATTCGAGCGCATTCCTCCAAAGTCGATCCTGTCGTATAAACATCGTCAATCATTATAATTTTCTTTGGCATCATCATTGAATTATCAATAGCGAAAGCGTTCCGGGGGTTTTTCAAACGTTCAGTTCTTTCTAACGACATTTGGGGAGGCG
The DNA here is from genome assembly GCA_963796105.1 of candidate division FCPU426 bacterium. Classification (GTDB taxonomy): domain Bacteria; phylum Oederibacteriota; class Muellerivitia; order Muellerivitales; family Muellerivitaceae; genus CAWCKJ01. Next base: position 223,777 of record CAWCKJ010000003.1, on the reverse strand, counting down.
TGGGTTTAACTTTTCGCAAGATCTTTATTACGGGTATGCCGATTCTACGCGAAATTTCTTCTGACAGCAAATCAGAGGGATTATATCCTCTTTCCCTTTCCTTTTCGGAGCTAAGAGGAACTGGCACTAAGGCCTCCACGTTATTCCAAAAAAAATGAGGCACATGTTTAACTATTTTATCAGCGACCGGCGTTTTAAGTCTTTCCATCCCCTCAAACTTGAAGGCGTGGTGGATGATTCGAATGGGGCCCTCATAAGCACCCAAGGAACGGACAAAATCCAAATGATAATTCCCTTCGCCGCAATCACGGCATCTGATATTGACGGCGGACTCAAATCCTCTTATGGGCAGAGAAACACCGCAATGATTGCAAACGGGATCTTCGTAGGGGAGAATGGAATCGAAACAAGATCGGCAAAGAATATTGGACAATCCTTCCTTGAAATAATTTCCGCAATTTTGACAGACTTTCGGAAAGATGAAGTCGGTCAAATAATCACGGATAAGATTTCTTGGGTTGAAAATCATGATGAGCCCATCAAACTTAACCAAATGGATATTTTATTATTTGATGACGGCGATCTTGTCTATTTCCTGGTGGCCGTTAACCTCAACCGTAATCAGATAAACCCCGGAAGCCACTAAAGTCCCGTTCATATTACGAGCGTCCCAAATCAAGGGATAAGGACTATCAGGCGTTCCATAAACACCGCTGGTAAACCATCGGTTGACCAACTCCTTGATGAAAGTACCGTTCAGGGCATACACCTTGATATTCACATTTCCGGGTGTCGTGACCACAAACCGAATGTGTACTTTGGTAGCGGTGCCGAATGGACGAATGGCGTTTAGGTCCAAAGCCGCTCCGGCGTTCAGTGGATACGCTGTAACCAAATTATAATTTGAAAGGTGCACCCAACTTTGGGTGACAGCCTGCGCCAGTGGAAGCGGTAAATCAGGAGGTGCGTCGAACGCTTGGATTAAATAAGTATTCGTGTTTCCCTGAACCAATTGGACCGGGTCAAAATAAGTGACTGCCGCCGGCCCTATTGTTGCCCCGCTGGAGGGTGTCGGCGCGGAAATAATATGGGTATAAGTATAAATTCCACCCCCGTCGGTGGAACGAGACAGCAAATAACCCCCTAATGGATACATGTTAGCCGGGTCAAAATTTTCGACATTGCTAGTGACGCTAGTCACCCCATTATTTATGACAGTCACCATCATATTAGCCGCAGACCATATCAAGGTGTTTCCCTGGATTGTTCCTCCTTGGCTTTGGCTCAAACTAACGGCGGTATCAGTGACGATTGGCGGTTTGGCCGGTAACGCGGTTACGTATTGCGCTGTTGAGGCCTGCCCATTCGCGTCCGCGGCTATAACTTCGTAATCGTAAAATGTTTTGTTTTGAACAGGGGAGTCAGTGTAATTGATCCCAGAAAAACCAGATTTGAGAACCTGATAGTCGATATCCGGCGCGGCCCCAAGCTTCCGCATGATGGTGTAAGTAAAGGCGTTATCCGCTGTTCCCTGGTAATCCCACCGCAATTGAACAATTCCATCCCCTGAAGCGGCTTCCAAATCCGCCACTGGTTGTGGAAAGACCGATTGAGTCACGGCATTTGAGAAGGGACCCAAAATATAGCCTCCGGCAGGATTCAATGCGGCCGGCGCCACCTCATAAGCATAAGTTGTGGCTTCTGTAACATTAATATCAGCATAAACCGTATTATTGATTCCTTCCAAAAGTGGCGATATAGAAGTGAAAGAAACGGGTATTTGGGTGGCGGGATTTTGCAAAGTCATTCGATAGACAACATATCCGGTGATATTGCTAGGCGTGGCAACGGAAACCGGCGACCAATTCAGGTTGTTGGATGCGGCATATGGGGTGTTTTGCAATGATACGGGAGACACAGCGAGACCCGAAGCGGAGCTTTGAGCGCTCGTAAGACCGTTTGAGGCCACTGAATCGACTTCATAAAAATATGGAACGCGGGGCGTCGCCAAGTTGTCCTGATAAGTAGGTTTGGAAACGCCAGTGGCCAACAATGTCTGGGGGCAGGTTGGACAGGTACTGCGGTGGATTTCATATCCCGTAATAACGAGGTTTCCTATAGGGGCAGCCCAGGATAGGTTTATTGATGTGCTGGCTGGCTGGCAGGCCATGCTTGAGGGGACGTTTGGCCAAACATCAACGGAAACCACAGGGGCCGTTCCTGGCAACGGATTGACGCTTATATGATTGGTGTCATTAGCTAAAAGTTCATAGTAATTTGTATAACCCGAGACTGCCCCATTATCAGGAATAAATGACACCGGACCCGTGACATTTGTAATTGGAGTATTGTTGGAAGGGAAACTGGGATCGCTAGACCTATAAATTACATAACCAGTGACGACCCCTGGATATGTAATTCCGGAAATCCAAACTACAGGTGGATAAGCAGGTGTGGCTTTTGGGGTTGGCGTAAATCCTTGCGGAGGGGTTAACCCCGCGGTTGGATTGATGATTGGATCGCATAAAATAGAGACTGTGTTTGACGGAGTGCTGAATCCCTGAATATTTTGAGCGACTATTTGATAAGAAGATTCCTGGGCCGCATTGTCTGGTAGGGTGACGTAATATCCGGTTGGAGTCGGGCTTGGAGTAATGGTCGCGGTTTGCGTCTGGAGCGGGGTTAAATTAGGTGTCGGGGTAATCGTGGCAGTGGGGGACGGAGAGGCTGGCGCAAGGGTGTTGGTGGGTGATAAAGTTGCCATGACCGTTAAAACAGGCGTCAGGTTACCGTTCTTATATATTAAATAATCCGTCACGAATTCGTCCGTGGGATTGTATGACCAGTAAAGGGTTGTCTGGTTGATCCCCCCTTGGGCGCTCAAACCCATCGGCGTGCTGGGCCAGCTGTAAAAACCCGCTTCCGCGACTGGTGTGGGATAAAGCGGGCTTTCGGATAATTCATCCCCAATCACATCATGGCCCTTTGCGGTGACCCGGTAAAAATAATTTTTTCCAGGTTGGGCATTTGGGTCAATGAAATTGGTTTGAGCAGGAGAGGCATTCCCTATCGAAACAAATTCAGCGCCTGAAATGTTGGAACGGTAAATATTAAATCCATCCACAGCTGTTTTGGCGTTTGGTGTAGGTATTAAGTTCCATGTAACCAGTACTTGCTGGCTAGAAGTGGGTATCGCAGTTACTTGGTAAGGAGGCACTGGAATGCCGGACAAGGTCGCTGGTTTGCTGTAACCCACGGAATTATGAGCTAAAAGATAAAAAATCGATGAACTCCAGGAACTCCCGGGGTTTGAATAGGACATAGTTGGGGATGGGACTAAATTTACCACTGGGGTAGGGGTAGTAGTAGCAGTCAGAGTGGGCCAATCCTGCCCAAACAAATAATAACTATCAACCTGGTCCGACTGAGGGTTTTGAATCCAGGAGTAAAGTAAAGAATTGGTGGCCCCGGCCAAGGGCAAAACGGTTGGTTGTAATGGCAGGCCAAGATTGGAAGTAGTCACAGGGTTCGAGATTGCCGTCAAATCCGAAGTGTTTCCAAAGGCATCTACTACACCCACTTGGTATTCCACTTGTGGATTAGCGGTAACAACAAGAATGAAGTCGTTAAAGTTATTTTGTGTATATCCCACCGTAGCGATACTCGTGAGAGTTGGGGTTTGAGTAGGAGTTGAATAGAATCTGTATATTACGTAATTTGCAGGCGTTCCAAAAAAACCAGGACCGGCATTTCCGGACCAACTCACATTCACTTGATTATTCCCTCCCACGACGTTTACAGCGCTTACAGTTGAAACAGGGGTGGGTGCCAAATTGAGGATAGTCGGGGTACCAATAATTCCGCCCGTGAGAGCATTATCAAAAGGTTGTACCCAATAACCCATATGATTAACGGGTGTCGGTGCGTCCACCCAAGAATAAACCAGGTTCGGAGTAGCAGTTTCAAGAACAGTTGCGATGGGTGTCGGAGTGGGCGATAACCCAGTCGTACCCGGATATCCATTTAAAGCCTTGAATATCCAATAACCAGCTAAACCATAGGTGCCTGTTACGCCGTCAGACCAGGATAAACTGACGGCATTTGCTGTGACGACTGGAATAACCGTTGGTTGGCCGGATAAAGAAGATTTACTAATACTTAATTGTATGGGATTAGAATTGCTTGAAGTAACTGCGCTGGATGCCACAACTTGATAGGTCGTAGGATTGCCTGAATTGTTTGATTCGGTAATCTTAAAATCAAGATAGCCCATGGTTGGCGAGGGTGTTGTAAATGTGGCGATTGGTGTTTCGTTTGAAATTAAAGTATAAACAGTCACTCCTTCGGAAGCCAATGGCCCGTTCCAATAAAGTTGTACCCCATAAGTTGGAGTCGGGGTAACCGGAACAAATCCCATTAAAACGGGAGGGTCTGGTGGTAGGTTGTATTTGACGCCTGCAGGGCCAGCCGCATAGGTTGGCAAAAGGCCGGGATTTCCCTGGGAGTCCACCGCCTGAACCACATAAAAATAATTTTCCGAAGATGGAACCGGTATATCGGAATAAGTATTGTCGGAAGTAATTGCGATCGGATTGGGATTTAAAGTCAAAACGGCGGAAGCGGGAAAAAGATTGGTGGGGGTGCTGGTCGGCGACCTAGTCCCAGTCGGAGTATATGTTGGGGTGTCAGTGACTGTAAATGTAGACGTTTTCGTTGGGGTGTAAGAATTTGTGGGGGTATTCCATGGGGTGAGCTGAGGGGGCGGCATAATGGCCATGGGGGTATTTGACGGTGTGTTCGTGAGAGTGGGAGTGAATATCGGTGTAGTCGTTACGTCATATCTAAATATTTGGTAAATGGAAACAGGATATGTCGACGAAGGAATACCCCAGTACAAATCCAACGCGCCGGAATGTTGGTTATTTTGAATGGTTAATTGCGTGATTGCTTCCGCAGGACCGTAAGGTATTACTAAAACCGAAGCGGGAAAACCTAACCCGGAGATATCTATCGCATTTACTTGATAAAGATAAGTGCGTCCATTTGTAACTTGATAATCGATGTAACTTGACGTTCCCGCCAATACAGAAGTAATTGGTGACGGGGTCGGGGTGATGGTAAAGGTATCAATGGGCGACTCCGGGGAACTTGGGGTAGAAGGCGGAGTGTCAGTCATAGTAGCTGTATTTTCAACCAATGACCGGTAAATAAAATAGGCAGTAGGTGATGCACTCGGAATGGGTAACCATTGCAATGTAACGGCCCCATTAGCCACATTACCTGTTAAACCCCCAGGAGGTGGAAGTTGCGCGTATAAACTTCCGCGTAAGGAACCCAAAATAAAAAAGGCGGCACACAAATAATAATAAAAGTTCATTGCGCAAAAGAAAATTCCGAGTTTTGGATTTATCAGCGTTTTCATAAAATATCCATTTTCAAAATCTCGCCTCGGCTGAAAGATTTACTTGGATTAAATTGTAGCCCAGATTGGGGTTTGGCTCGATATTGTTAAAATTTTCATAAGCCAAGGTAAGACCGACACGCAAATTCTTCAAAGCATTGTAATTAAGATCGATCTGTCCCCGATAGCGCTCGGTTTTGAGTACATTCGTGACATATAAAGACTCGTTATCGACCCATTCGCGGGTGAAAGTTGCTCGAAATTCCAAGGCCTGGGTAAATTTGATCTTCCAATTGGTAAAGGGTATGTGGAGATATTGATTCTCCAGAAATTTCTGGTCATATTCCAGCGAAAACAGGGAGTCGTACTGATTGGTTATTAAATCGCTGACATTTTGAAAACCCTTTGTGAGTTGGTAATGAAAGTTGCCTTGGGCTTTTTTGTTAATTTCGTAAGGCAGCGTAACAGAATAGAGATCGCTATAAGTTTGGTTGGCGGGTATCCCGGAACCACTGCTGTCGTATTGAGTATTGTCGGTGTGAGTGAACTGGAATTGCGCGGAAGTAAGGTTGAATTTGATCAGGGGTAACGAAAGGATCGGATGATTATAAACGGTGGTTCCCCCCATCGTTCTTCCCTCCTGCGAAACTGCATTGGATCCCTTGGATAAAAGGCTCAGTTGATTCGTCCAGGAACCGGTTGGTTTAACGTCCCAAAAATCGAAAATTTTAAAGCTCATGTTCAACTGTTTGGAGGTTGACTCTGTGGCGTTCAGGGCGACTCCAAAAGGCGGATTAATGAGCCATTTTTGGCTGAAGGTGAGCGGTGGAATGAGGGTGAAATCCGGCACTGAGGAAGTGGCGCTTTCCGTCAATCCGGCAAAGACCGTGAGATTCGCTTTTTGAAACAACGTCAGCCAGGAACCAGGAGTCAGGTTCAGGGAACTATTGAAATTGTTCGCGTTGTTGAAACGTGGGCCATCAGGAAAGGATTCATAGTCGTATTGGTTGCTCCCGGAATAATCGATCGAGGGAATCATGCCTGGAATCCCACGGAAAACAAGCCCACCCTTCGGTTGGTACCTATCCTGGAATGTCGTGTAATCACCCACTCCACCCGCGATACCTGGTGAATTAGTGTTACCTTTCGCGTCAGTTTCGGAAAATGTATAACCGGGAGTAAACACGAGATTCTTGAGGATTTCAGTTGTGTTGATCCATCCGTAAGTTTGGGTTTTTGTAGTGCGGTCATAAGGCGCGAAAGTGTTAAATCCGAAATCCTGGGTGTCATGGGTAAGCGTATAAGTGCCGTTCAATTGATTGGTACCAATTGGAAGATTGAATAACTTAAGCGGCGCGTCATAGGTGGAAGCCAATGTATATGTTTGATCGGTTTTGGTCGTGTCGCCCTGTATTCCGGGTTGGGTCAAGTAAGCTGGTTGATACTCGTCATCTTCGTAGTTGGAACTGCCTGAAAGTCTTAAGTTTGTTATTTTTCCGTAGGAAGTGCCAAGATCCTTGGTGTAGCTAATGCTCCCAGTCGCATTTTCCGTGTGGGTATTGGGCAAGGGACTGTAATAGGGGTTTTGAAGCAAATCCTGCTCGGTTGTAAGATCTTGGACGGTGTAGGAAGCCTGGGTTGCCAGGGGCTGTCCGAAAAGCTTGATCCCGCTGGAGGAATAATCCGCCCCCAATTGCTTTGAATGTTGGAAATGAGTGGAGGTTTGATCCATCTCGGTAAAGCCGGAATCCACTTCCCGATAACGCCCGTTCAAAGTCGCGAAATTATTGCCAAGGATCACAGCGGCGTTGGCTCTCCTGGCCAGGCCAGATCTTTGGTTAGGATTGTTCGTCCGTAAATTATCGATCCAAAGTTCCTTGGTACCCCCCGGGACAGGGTTGGGCGAGATAATGCCGATTGAGATCTGGGCTGTTCGGTTAATAAATGGAGTCCCCACTGTCTGGCGGTTGCCTTGTGAACCGTCAATCAGTAGGGAAATGGTTTGCCATCCCCCTCCCGAAACAAGGGGCACGTTGTATTGGTAATAATCAAGTTGATCATTGGCCAAACGGATAAAAAGAATTTCCCCCGGATCAACCGCCGTCCTCACATTCAGGTCAAAGGCCAGGTTCTGGTAGTCGGTCAGATCAAGACCTTGTCCAAAGGAACGAGTGCAATAATAATCGGGTTCTGAAACTTCTGATACAGGTCCAGGAATGTTGGTGACGTACATATCCGCCGTTGAGAGGTTATAGGTGATCCGGAGGGATTTTTCGTTCTCCAGCACCGTATTCTGGTTTTGGCCTTCCTGTAGGACTATAAACCTCTGAGTCGGTTGGTAAGCTGAATCCTGGATTTGGCTGATGGAAGTTGCGTCAAATTTGGAAGTGTTGACGGTCACGCCTTGGGTCAAGTTGGCATTGGGATCCACCTGATCCTGCCATAAGTTGTGGGTAAAACCGATACTATCCACAAGGAAATAGCCCGAAATGGGTGCGGGACTTGCCCCCGTCACCCATAGCCTGATTTCCCGGATCAAAGCGGAACTGGCTGCCCCAACAACGTTGTAAAAATAATCGACACCCTCGTCGGTTGTATTCTGGCCAGGCACCGCGGAAAAATTCACTGGAATTTTAACCAATTTCCAGCCGCTCCAATTGGCGCGGATACCATACTCAAAATATTGGTCATTTCCATCCAAATTGCCGTTTGCATTGACGTCTTCAGTATCATTTATCAGATTTCTAGCGCCCTCTTGAGTGGAGGTGTTGTTCTCATTGGATATATAATTCGAAGAGCTATTCGGGCCTCCTATAGCCGGTAATGTGACTCCTAGGGCTCCCACAATATTTGAATAATAAGCTGGAATCCCATAATCGTCCCAAACCGGCGTTCCACCGTTGGAGACCCATTCATTTTCAATTGTAGCTCCCGAACTCAGGCCAGCCACAGCTTCATCCATTATCCCAAAATCAACCATAACCCATTTGTCATTGGCGGGATTATCGTTGTAGATCCAGGCTTGAAGGAAGGTGGTAGTAGAAAGGTCTTCACCTGAGGTCGAGAGAATTTGCCGAATCCCACCCCATTTTTGGTTATTAAGGTTCGCGTAAGGAATCATTAAAACCGATACCTCATCGGTCGCGTTTCCCGTCTGTTGATAAAGATGTCCACCAGCCCCATTAATGCCTGTAACGGTTGCGGGAAGAGTTTGTAAGTACTGGGTATCGTCTTGGTTCATAAAACGAATCCGGTTATTAGTAGAAACAGTACAACTTCCATCGCAAACGGTAATGGGCAAATAGGCCGGAACTGCTAGAGGGGGAGAAGAAGCGATCCAATTGGTGGCGTTCAAGTTCGGGCCGATCACGTTGTCGATTCCCTCCATGCTGTCAAGCATGGCCACACCCGTTTCTCCTTCGGCATTGTAGCTATTGGGGTCGAAAAAGCTTTCAGCCACTTCCCCGGAAAGTTTCACGGCGACAGGGGGTTTCCAATCAGCCAAACCCGGAATTAGACCAGTTAGAGATTGAACGTCCTCCGACCCTAAATCATATTTTGCGTCAGCGTCTAGGAGCGTGAGAGAGTTGGGAGTTGAACCAATCTGGGGCTGGTCGATTGGAGTTTGCGTGGAGCTGTAAAGAAATGTTGATCCCACAAAAAAATGGTCCGTGAGATCGTATTCAGCCCTTGCCCCCAAGATGTTTTCCTGCGCGAAAGATCCAAAAGGTGAGTACTCATAGGTCACCACCACCTGGCTGTCAGTCCGTAAAATGCTTTTATCGACAAAGTCCAAAAAACCCGAGGTGTAATCAATGGTGTAATCCACATCCCGGCGCAATCGCCTGCCATCCAGATATACCGCCTCGCTTCCCTTGATAATGTTAAACCGGTTCAATGAATAAAAGTTTAATTGGGTTTTATAACGAATATGAATACGCTTTAAGCTGGTAGGAACCGTGTTTTCATTATAAATCCCATTGATACTGGTTCCCAGGGCCGGATCGGATGAATCAACAAAAGCCCTTTCCTCGAAATTTCCCTGGACTGTAACTGCCGTGCCATTCGATGTTGTTGTATAGGAGACTGAATCGTTGTTAGCGTTATAGACAGATAAGAGATTTAAATCCTGATTGACATAATAACTGATAGGCCCATTTGACATTTCTTGAAGGACGTTGTTGGTCCCTTGGTCAATGATCTCCAACAAGAAATTTGGGTCTTGGTTTGGCGGAATAATCTTGTCGTGGCCCAAATCATAATAATCCACCATGTAAAAGGGACTGCTGGTATTGTCATTGTTTTTTATTAGAACATGGGTATCGTCAATGAGACCATTGGGGTTCATCAATAAGGAAGACGGTTGAGATAAGATATTAGCGATATTGTTGATATCGTTTAATCCATATTTTTGACCGGTTTGATCGTTATAACCTATTGCAATCTGCGCTGTACTAGACAGCCCCGTGATAAATGTAATAACTCCGGTTGTATAGTCCACCGTATAGTCCCTTCCCGGGAGCCAATGTTGAAAATAGCCGATGTAATTGGGGCCGGATGGAAATGCAGTGGAACCATTGCTAGGATTAACCCAAATTTGTTCGGAATTTGGCTTTGGTAAATCGGCAACGTTGATGGTGGTAGAGCCGTTGGGATAAGGTTTTTTAGTCAGAAGATAATATTTTTGTCTTATGTAATCGATATCGTTATATGTTTTATCGACTTGTGAAGAATTTCCGGTAAACACCTTCGTCTCGGAAATTCCCTTCGTTTGGGCGAAAAAAGTCGTCATTTTGAAATTATCAAACTTCAGCTTGGCCTGAAGGCCGAAAAGCTGTTTGCTGAATCCAGCGAATTCAGTGTTGGGAAGCAGAAGCTGAAGATCACCGAAATCAACTTCTTGCACCGGGCTATTTTCGTCACCATGGTAGGCGATGGAGATTTCCTGTTTGCTCTGATCCACGCCTCCCGCGCGGTTGACGTCGCTGTAGTCCACGTGTATATCCACATTTTTCCCGACCTTGCCATCAAGATTGACCACCAACTCCTGGTTGACTAGCTGTGTGTTTTGGGAGTTGCTAAGTCCATTGATAGTCTGGGGACGGTTAAAGGTTTGAAAACCAAGCTGGACCTCTATTTTCTTATAGCCCTGGATGGAGAGCTGTGTGTCCGCCGGCAATTGAAGGTTGATAAGCTTGCTTTCAGGGATGTTTAATGTTTTTTCTTCTTCTTTTTGATGTGTTGGAACCGGGGTGGCTTCCTCCGTGGCGGCCGCGTATTGCATTCCCTGGGGCTGTGCCGATATTTCCTCCGAATAGGGGCTCACGTTTCCCTGGGCATCAATGGATGCGACCACGTAAAAATAGGTTTCGCCATTTTTAGGAGGGTTCAGGCTATTGGGAGGGCCATCAAGGAAAAATGCCACGTTGAGGGGTTTCAAGTTGACCATCTGGTAGCCGGTCCCAGGCTGGTTCGACCTATAAACGTTGTAACCTACGATGGGAGACCCGGGCGGAGCCGAGTTCCAGGAAAGATAGACCCCTTCTTTCAGGATGAGGTCATTTAATCCCGTGGGAATGGGGGGAGGCCCAGTCACCACGGCGGTGGGTGTGGTGGTATTCCCGTTCATTTCAGGGGTTTTAGCCCCGATGGGTTGCGCCTGTTGCGGTTTAGTGGACGAAACGGCGGGTAATGGATTTTCGGAACTGGCCGAAATAGCTGATGTGCTGTTTGACTGCGCGTCGATCGCTTCTAATATTTGAATTTCCTGATCAGGGGTCAGCGGGGCTAAAGCCGAAGACGCCGGAGTTCCATTTGAAGTCGTTGAAACGGTCGGGACCGGGTTGGTGGCCGCTTGGCTCCAACCCGGCTTGGGGTTGAAAAGCATTATTGAAATACCCATTAAAAGTGACATTGGGACTAAATATTCAATGTTTATTGTTTTGAAATATTTTCGCTTTCCCTTTCGGTCAAAACCAATGATTTTATTCCCTGGTGTCAGGGAAACATGGCGAGATTCAGTGAAAAAGGACATTGTTTTACCCATCTCGCTTAGAATCGTTACCAAAATATTCAGGAAATTCCCCATAAAACTATTTTAACTTCTTCAATTTCAAGCCATTAATTCAAAGTCTAAAGAGCCGTTTCCAAAGACTCAACTGTCGTTTACCAGAGCCCAATGGGAGAAACATTGATTAAAAAATGATCTCTAACTATGAATATTGCGGTACAAATCTTTCCCCTGGATGAGGTTATTTCTCTAGACAGGTAAAAAAAAGAATAGGTATAGTTTTATTTTGACTCCCGAGCCCTATCCAACGGGTTACAAAACCAGAAAACCTGGTTATACTTTAAAAAAATTAAAGGTTCAGAATTGAAAACGGTTTACCGCTATGTTTTAAAGGAAACATTACCCCCATTTGCCTTAAGCGTTTTCATCCTGACCTTCATTTTCATGACGAATAAGGTTTTTTTACTTTTGGACTTGTTCGTGAATAAAAAAGTCCCTCTCGGCGATATTCTTCTTCTTTACGTTAGTTTGATTCCCTTTGTTCTTTCCTTGACCGTCCCGATGTCATTAATGATGGCCGTTCTCTTGAATTTCGGCCGTATGAGTTCCGACATGGAAGTCACGGCGTTCAAAAGCAGCGGCGTGCATTTATTCCGCTTGATCGGCCCTGTTCTTCTTTTCGGCCTGCTCATGACCGGAGTGATGATCTTTTTCAATGATAAAATCCTTCCGGCGGCCAATACCACATTCAAGAAAATCCACTTTAAAATCATACAAAACCGGGCCAACGTGGCGATCCGGGAAAGGGTTTTCATCGATCTTTTCGAGGGTTATCAATTTTTCATAGATCAGCAGGACCCGGACGGAAATTTTTCCAACGTGAAAATGTTCAACCGATTCACCCCCAAGGATCCCCTTCAAACTACCATTGCTAAGACTGGAAACTTGGTCAACGATGCTAAAAACTATCAGCTCTTTTTCCAGCTTCATAATGGGGTTATGATGTGGAATAACACCAATTACAACACGTATAACCGCCTTTATTTCGACGAATATGTCATCCGGCTCAAGCTGGAAAATCAATTGGCCCGGATCGCTGACGTGAAAAAAGACTTTGAGGAAATGAATTTTCAAGAGCTTGTGCAGGAAATCGCCAGTACCACCGACGCGACCCGGAGGAATTATGTCCAAGTTGAATTGCAAAAAAGATGGTCGCTTCCCTTCGCCTGCCTGGCGCTCACTTGGCTTTGCGCACCTCTCGGGCTCTGGGTTCGTTCAAAGGGCTTTATCGCTTTCGTTTTGGGAATTGTCATGATTTTCCTTTATTATCTCATGTTTTTTTTAGGTGAAGCCTTAAGCCAAAGAGGAACTGTCAGCCCCTATTTTGGGCTTTGGTGGGCTAATGGGTTTATAGTCCTGACGGGTTTTCTCCTCTTTTACCTTGTGATAAATGAACATTCAGCTTTTAGATTTCGCTGGAATTTAAACAGAATTCGGATTCCGGGAATTGGCTAACCTCAATGTTTCGAGGGGCATTTGTCGTCGCCAATGATAAAACCGGCGTGAAAATCTTGATTAAAAAGGTCGCCTCTTGAAAATCATCACTCGCTACATCCTTAGGGAATTTTTAAAGCCTTTTTTCATGGCCTTGATGTTTTTTTCGGTGGTCATACTCATTATCCAGGTTTTCAACGACATGAAACTGATTATGGATCATAAACCGGGTATTCTTTTAGCCGTTAAATATTTCACGCTTCAAATTCCAGAGCTTCTGATACGGATTATTCCATTGGCGGTCCTATTCGCCGTGCTTTTCGCGTTGGGGGGGCTGGCAAAAACCAATGAGCTCTTGGCCATGCGGGCGGGCGGGGTTCATATTTTCATGGTGGCCGTTCCTTTATTTTTCTGCGGATTAATCGTCTGTTTGATCAGCATCGCTTTCGATGAGCTGGTTGTTCCTAAAACCACCCGGATGATGCACCACGCTAAAGTCGTGGAAATCGAAAAACAACCTGAAGCATCCTTGGACACTTCCAGGCAAAACATTTCATTAAGGGGCGCCAACAACCAAATTTACCACATCGGCTCTTTTGACGGTTTGGGTCAAACCATGAAGGATGTCCTTGTTTTGGATTTCCAATCCGGTGTTCAATTGAAATCCAGGATTGACGCCAAAAGCGCCAAATATGAGAAAGGAAGATGGGTTTTTTACGACGGATATTACCGCGCTTTTAATAACGCGGATATTGAGGTGACCTCGGAGTCCTTCGACCGAAGGCCCTTTGATCTTCCGGAAAAGCCCTCGGATTTTTTAAAGGAACAAAAAGAAGCAGGCGAACTCAATCTCCCTGAATTGGTCACTTACATCCAGCAACTCAGGCGAAACGGGTCCGATTGCCACAAGGAATTGGTGATTCTGCATAAAAAATTGGCTTTCCCATTTGGTTGCGTCATATTGGCGGTTCTGGGGGTTCCCTGGGGATGGGGCATGGGAAAATACAGCGGTGTCATGTTCAGCCTGGGGATTTGCATCTTGGTGGCTTTTTTCTACCTTGGCGGTATGCAAATCGGGGAGGAATTAGGCTACTCGGGGTTTTTGACCCCTTTTTACTCCATGTGGACCATGAATATTATTTTCGCGATCGGTGGGCCGCTTTTGCTGATCCGGAAAAATCAATAATTTTAATAAAAAAAACCATCAAGACCGATCCCAATTCCCGCCGGAAGACATGATCATTAAACCGCTTCTATGAAAATTTTATTCCGGTCCGCTATTTCCAGGGTTTTGTCGCGGTTCAGCAAAAAAGACCTTCCAGACTCAAGGACTATCCCGCGCGCTTTTGCCCTAAGTAGGCATTGAATGGTTCGCGGGCCGATCGTCGGGACATCGAAGCGCCAATCCTGCCTGGGGCTGGCTACCTTCACCACGATCGCCCCTTTTCCAGCCCATTTTCCGGCCCGAGATATCATTTCATCCGTTCCTTCCATTCCTTCCACGGCGGCAACCGCCCCTTGCTTGACAACCAAGGACTGACCGATTCCCGAACGGGCCAACAAACGGGCTTTTTGAAGCCCGGATTGAATATCCATTCTTTCAGCGGAAGTGGTTTTCGTTTTAGTTAATAGGCCCTTTGGAGTCAGGAAATTATCCATTAAAAATCTGCCATCCAAAACCTCAATCCGGTATTTTCCTAATTCGTCTGCCAGGATCTTCATCAAACCCTCGCCCGATCTATCCTCCGCGCGAATCCATAAGTTTAAGGCTTTCAAGTCGAATTTGATGTTTTGAAAAAAACTGGAGTGTTTCACTTTTCCATGAAGGGCGATTTTATGAATGCCTTTTTTTTTGAAAAAAGAAATAAGCTTTCCAAGCTGTCCGATCGAAATCCAGGTTATTTCCTCGCTGTATCGGCGCAACAGAGGCGAGGAACAGCTTTTGAGGGCTACGATGGCAAGGGAAAAGCCCCGTTCGTTGGCTTGTCGGGCAAACTCCAGGGGAAGATCTCCGGACCCGGCGATCAGGCCTAATGGTTTTATGGCTGGCATGGATTTTACCGCACAATTCCGCGGGTGGAGGAAGAGAGAAACTCCATTAAGCATTTGATCTCTTCCGTTTGGGGAAAGTCAGCGGCAAGCGCGGAAAGGGCTTCTTTGAGGGTTAAATTTTTCCTGAATACGACTTTGTGCGCTTTTTTCAATAAGTCGATTGTTTCCTTCTGGAATCCGTTGCGTTCCAAACCGATTTGGTTCACGCCATAAATTTTAAGCGGCTCGTCTCCCGCTATCATAAAGGGAGTAACATCTTGAACTGCCCTGTAACCCCCGCCGAGCATGACATGGCGCCCGACCCGGACAAATTGATGGATGGCGGTGGCCCCTCCGATGGTGGCGTATTCGTCAATTTGAACATGGCCTCCCAACGTGACCAGGTTAGCCATTTTCACATGGCTCCCGATGACGCAATTATGGCCCACATGGGTTTGGATCATGAGCCAGTTATCGTTCCCAATGATCGTTTTCGTTCCCTCGCCTGTGCCGGGGTTAATGGTGACATATTCACGTATGAGATTTTCATCTCCAATCATCAGCCAAGTTTCCTCGCCATGGTATTTCACATCCTGGGGCTCGCTTCCGATGATGGCTCCCGTGAAAAACCGGTTGCGTTTTCCGATCTGTGTATGTCCCGTGATAAAGCAATTCGCCCCTACGACTGTGCCCTCGCCGATACTGACATGCTCATCCACGATGGAAAAGGGGCCTATCACCACCCCATTTTCTAATCGAGCCTTGGGATGAACGATGGCTGTTGGATGAATTTTTATGGGTTCATCCGGCATTTTACGAGACTCCTTTATTATCACCCCGCTCAATGATGGCGCAGGTTAATTCAGCCTCACAAGCCACTTGACCGTCGATAATGGCCTTCCCGGCGATTTTACCTATTTTCGAGCGGATGTTTAATACTTCTATCTCAAACCGAATTTGGTCCCCCGGCAGCACGGGTTTGCGGAAGCGGGCTTTATCCACCCCGGCTAGGTAAAGCATTTTCCCGGATTGGTCGTCGCAAAGGAAACAAATTCCCCCAGCCTGGGCCATCGCCTCGATGACCAAAACACCAGGCATGATGGGATGCCCGGGGAAATGCCCTTGGAAAAACGATTCGTTGGCAGTCACGTTTTTAATGGCCACTACCCTTTTATAAGGTTCAACCTCCAGGACGCGGTCCACAAGTAAAAAAGGGTACCGGTGGGGCAAGATCCCTTGGATCGCGACAATATCCATCGTTTTTGGGGCCTTTGGATTGGAATTCACTCTTTCCTCCTTTGAAAATCTTTTATAAATCGCTTTTACCAACTCAACATGCGTCCGATGCCCGGCTTTTCTAACTGTAATTTTCGCCTGTAATGGGCGGTTTAACAGCATCAAATCCCCCAGCAAATCCAGGGTCTTATGCCTGACAATTTCATCGTCAAAACGCATCGGCCCGTTCAAGACGCCTTTTTTGCCGATGACAAGGGCACAGTCAAGGCTGCCTCCCTTGATTAAACCCTTCTCGCGAAGTTGTTCCACTTCTTCCTCAAAACAAAAAGTTCTCGCCCGGGATAGCTCCTTGGCAAAAGAACCATCCTCAAGCGTGAAAAGGAATCGCTGGTTTTCCAGACCTGGATATGGAAAAGAAGTGTAAACATCTAAATAGAGTCCATCAGCCGGTTCCGCTTTAACGGTCACCTCGCCAAAACTAAATTCCAGCGGCTCATCAAGGATCAGCGGATGAACCACTGCTTTTTGTTCTATGGCGCCAACTTTCGCGAACTCTTTAGTGTAAGATTCAGCGCTTCCGTCCAAAATGGGCATTTCATCAGAATCCAATTCCACACGTAGGTTGTTGAAGCCGGCCCCGGCGATTGACGCGAGGAAATGCTCGATAGTATGAACGGAGGCTCCCTTTTCCCCGGTGAGGGACGTTCCCCGAGAGGTGCTCGTCACAAAATCAGGCGAGACAGGAATGCGGGCTTGGAGATCCGTCCGAAAGAAATATAGACCGCTTTCCGGGGGAGCCGGGATAACCCGGACCCGGCAATAATGGCCGGTGTGAAGACCCGTTCCCTCAAAGGTTACTTCTTGGGCGATTGTCCTCTGCCTTCGAGACCCCGGTTCACTTTTCAATGGATTTCCCGCCGCGTAAAGCCTCGATGGTTTTCTCCAATTGCCGGACGCGTTTGACGAGCGCCGGAAGCTGCCGGTAAGCCGCGACATTTTTCATTTCAGTGGTCATGTCGATGGAGGGCGACCCCCAATAAACGCCTTTCTCCGGGATATCCTCCATGACTCCCGTTCTCGTGGCCAAAGTCACATGATCCCCTATTTTTATGTGGCCCGCTAGACCGACCTGCCCGCCCATCAAAACATGATCGCCGACCTGGGTCGAGCCGGAAATGCCGGTTTGGGACACAATGATCGTGTTTTTGCCGATCACAACGTTGTGCCCGATCTGGACAAGATTGTCGATTTTCGTGCCTTTTCCAATTCTTGTGGAACCCAAGGCGGCCCGGTCCACGCAGGTATTGGAACCCAACTCCACGTCATCCTCGATAATCACATTCCCCACTTGCGGGATTTTGACGTAGGTTTCCTTTTCAGGAGCGAAACCGAAGCCGTCAGCCCCAATGGCAACTCCCGGTTGGAAAATGACCCTGTTCCCCACAATGCATTTTTCCCGGACCGTGACATTCGAGTAAAAAATACAGTCCTCCCCCACGATCGTGTCTTCGCCCAGGAAAACCCCGGGATACAAAATAGTTCCGCGTCCCACTTTCGCCCTTGCCCCTATATACACTCCGGGAAAAACACATGCCTCGGGATGAATGGAAGCGGAGGAATCAATCCAAGCGCCGTTATGTACACCCGGTTCAATGATTTGCTTGGGGAAAAAAACACCGATAATGCGCGCGAGAGCCGCGTAGGGATTGGGAGCTAAAAGAAAGGATTTTTGGACTCCGGGTATTTCTTTGTCGCAGAGGATGCAGGAGCCCTGGGTGGCGCCGGCGTGTTTCGCGTAGCGGGGATTGGTGATAAAAGTTAAGTCGCCCTCTTTCGCCGTATCCAACGGCGCCACGCCTTTTAAGAGCATTGATCCGTCGCCCGTAAAAGAAGCGCCTATCTTCAAGGCCAAATCACTCAAGCTGATGGAGGCGCTCATAGGTATTTTTCGCTTCTTACTCTTATTTGTCGGAATCCAAGGGCAAGTCCTTGTAGGACTTTAAAACATCGTCGGTCAGGTCCACGGAGTCCTTGGCGAAAACGGTTTTGTCCGAATCCATCACCAGATCCACGTTTTTATCCTTCGCGATTTTCCCGATAATGACCTTGATCTTGTCCAGGAGTTTCTGGGTCATTTCAGTGTCTTTGTCGGCCAGGTCCGACTGCATTTGGGTTTGCTGTTTGGTAAAGTCGTCCATTTTTTTCTGGAAAATATAGGTTTTTTCCTTCTTTTCCTTTTTGGACAAAACCGAGCTGGAACTGCTCAATTCCCCCTGGAGCTTTTCCAATTCTTTTTTCAAGGGCGCTAATTCCTGCTGTTTCTCTTGAATCAGATCCTTCATTTTCAAATCGGCGCTCTTCTTGCCGGGGTATTCGTTGAAAACTTTTTTCAAATCAACCGTCGCGACCTTGAAATCCCTGGCGTGAGAAATGGACACAGCCATAAACAGGCAAACCATCATGATGAAACGCATGGAAACTCCTTTGAAAAATAAGCGTGATTTTAACACGGGGGGAATACAAGAACAACATCCGAGGCAATATTACGCCTAAAAACCCCAAAGAGGCGTCAACCGCTGATTAATTTTAGGTATTTCTCTATGACTTCCCTGAAGTGCGGATGCATGGAGTTAAATTGAAGGCCGTATTCATACCGTCCATGGTGGGGAAAATTCTGGTTATTCGCCCTGACGATCTCCACTTCAGCTCGCACCACTTCTTTTAATTCTTCCAAAGGAAACTCAACTTCCAGGATGGATTCGATCTCGAAATAATTTTTGGTGGTCAAAAAAAATCCGGTTCTTCCGATGTCGGACATTAAATTATTCCCGTTGTGAAGCTGAGCCTCCATTTTTTCCCCCATGGGTGATTTCAACAGCCTTAAGCGCAGGGGTATTCTCACTGGATAACGGGGGGTCATTCGCTTTTCGTTGAAAGAAGGAGTCATTATGATATTCCGCCTTTTGCGACAACTATTATTCTCTTGTGATACATTATAAGTTCCGTCCAATATTGAACGGATATTACTTAATGGTTATATGAATAGTTCTTTTATAAATTGAACTGTTCGAATGTTTTGTTTAATTAGGACAAAATTGAATATCCACGTGATCAAAAAGAAATGAGTTAACCTCAATGACCTGGAGGCTAACTCAATGTCTTTTTCGCGGGAATATTACAGGAACAAAAGGACAGCCGTAACCACGGCGGTAGCCCCGACCGCAAGGATTTTGACCACGCCGGAAGATTGTGATTTTCCCTGCTCCAAATTGCTCACTTTCATGGCGTCAAAAGGCCTTCCGTAGCTCCAAAAGTCCTCTTCTTGGATCACGGGTTTCGCCTGCGGAGCGGAAGCGACCGCAACGGCAGTGGACGCCACCGGAGTGGGCAATGGCGGAATATTTGTGGAAACCAACGGATTAGCCGCGGCATTCACCGTTGAACCGGCGGCCTCAACAACGGCGCCGGCAAAGGGCGTCACAGTCAACTTGCCATATACGGGATTGCTAGCCCCGTCATAAATGGACCTCGCGACCGCCGCTGCGTCCGTTGACTTGAAATCGTTGTTCGGCATGGAAAGGGGTTTCGGGGAATAATTCACGAGATTGTATTTCAGGTTGTTGTAAATTTTGTTATCGGACAGGGTGGGGGTTCCGAAATCCTTAAAGTAAATGCCATAGTTGTTATTGTAAATCTCATTTTTGGAAATGACCGGGTTGGCGGTCGCGTCCAAAAGAATCAAGCCGTATTGGTTCGCGGTGATTCGGTTATTGATGATTTGCGGCGAGGAATTGACCGCGATCTCGACTCCGCTCTTTCCGCCATAAATGGAACACTGGGAAATGTTTGGCGAGGAACCGTTGCAAACAATGTGCCCGCCCTTGATCAAGCAGCCCTGAAGGACGGAATTAGCCGGGTCACTAGTATAAAAATAAATGGCTCCCCAATAACCACCCGCGACTGAGGGAACGAATGAGATCGGCGTAGTGGAATTTCCAACGGCTTTAATTCCACCCTGGATGACTAGATTGGGTTCCTTGCCGGATTTCGCGGTGGGAGGCGTCGAGAATTGCACTTCCACTCCGGGGTCGATCGTGAGAATCGCTCCCTTTATGACGGTAATATCGTTTTGGAGGACGTAAGGACTATTGTCCTTGGTCCAACTTGCGGATGCGGCGATGTTGTCTTTTACGTATGTAGGCCCAACCGCTAGGACACATTGCGCCGTGAATGAAAGAATCAAGCCAGCAGTCAGAATTTTTATTGATTTCATTTAATAACCTCTTTTTAAAAGATGGAATAAATTAGGTCGTAGTTTAACAAAAGGCCTATCCTTTGCAAAGTTTAAATTCCCTGGTGATTCCGGGAAATGAATTCCCCGGTTTTACCGGATGGACGGTTTTGGGGACTGAGCCGGTTGGAATTCCGCGTTGAAAAGTCTCTTTGGACACCAAACGGGTTTTAACGAGAAAGTGTTTTATAAGCAATCGGTTTCAAAAATTCCTTGAGTCTATTCAATAAAATTGAATGACAAAGAATTATTTATCTAGAGAGCGAGATTTTATTTGCGAAAGGAAAAATCAATTAAAGACAGCTCTAATCAATGCTGCTCCCCCTATCACTTGATGGAAAAAGGCTGGGATGAGTGCGGAAACACCCTATTAGAAAAATAATACGAAATGAGCAGTATGATGAAAACAATCAAAGGAATTGGAGCGTGGGTATAGTCGCCTGCCAGTAAATGGGAAGCGGCCGCTCCCAAAAGCATGAAGCTATAACCGGCGTAGGCCCATTCTTTCATCCGGGGAATCCGCCCAGTCAAAATCGCCAGGGCTCCCATCAATTTAGCGAAACCCAGTATTCTCGAAAGATAAAGCGGATAACCCAACATCTTCAACATTTGCGCCACCTGCTCGGATGGGCTTGCAAAAAGCTCAATAATCCCCGACCCGGCGGTGGGCAAAATAAATAAAAGCGAGAAAACCCAAAAGAGAATTTTATTCGTCTTGCTGCTTGCCATGCCAACACTCCTTTTTTTACTTCAACACAGCCATAAACAAAAGTGACCTTGCCCATTTTCCATTTAAGAAGGACGTTTGATGTTTTCAATTCTTGGCTCTTCGTCCCTCTTGATGACCGTTATTCCGAGGTATTTCACGTCACTTTGCGGATAGTCTTCCCGGTAGTGGCAAGCCCTGCTTTCTTTTCTCGCCAAGGCGCTGTTCAATACGATGTTCGCAACGTCCGCAAGATTCCTCGCCTCCAGGAACTCCTTGGTTACGACATAATTCCAATAATCGCTGTTGATGTTCTTCTTGAGGGCGGACAACACGTCCTTCGCGGCGCATAGTCTCTCTTCCGTCCGTGCGATCCCGCAAAGAAGGGTCATGGTTTTACGGGTGATTTCCCAGTAACAGCTGATAGTGGTGGGGTCTTTTGTTTCCTTGGCCCTTCCGGTATCCCAATCGGGGACAACGTGGTTCTTATTCCGGCCCTTGTTTTTGATGAAGTGCTTGGCGGATAGCCTTCCAAACAACAAGCACTCGGGGGCAGAATTGCTAGCGAGTCTCGTGGCCCCGTGAAGGCCCGTATAAGATGCCTCCCCCAGGGCGTACAGGTTCATCAATCCAGTTTCGCTGTTTTCATCCACCAAGACGCCCCCGTTCGAGTAGTGGACCGCGTAAACTACGGGAATAGGGGCTTTCGCCATGTCGATCCCCTTTTTCAAGCAGAATTCATAAGCGTTCCTAAAATCCTTTTTGAGCCTTTCTTCCGGGATCTTCGCACAGTCAAGCCAGACATGTTTCAAGCCGTTCTTCCGCATTTCCATGTCTTCGGCCCTTGTCACGATATCCCTCGTGGCCTTCGAGCCTTGCGGGTTGTATTTCAGGGCGAAATCTTCCTTGTCATCCCTGTGAAGCTTCAAGAAGCCGCCTTCCCCCCTCAGAGCCTCCGTGAAGAGGTATCTCCGCTCGGGGCTATCCGCTTGCTCGTCATAAAAGACCGTGGGATGGAATTGGATGAATTCCATATTGGCCAGGGGAAGACCCGCGCGATAGGCTATGGCGAACCCGTCCCCGCTCGCCGCGTCGGGGTTCGAGGTGTATAGGAAGACCTTTCCAAGCCCGCCTGTGGCCAGGAAGACCGACTTGCTCGACACGGCCTTCACTTGGTTTTTCTCGATATCATAGACATAGATCCCGACGCACTCATCCTTGCCGGGCAACTTGAGGAACTTGTTCTTCGTGATGACGTCGATCGCGATGTGCTTTTCATGAACCTTGATTTTGGGATGTTTCCTGACCTTTTCGCTCAGGACAGCCATGACATGTTTTCCCGTCTCGTCTTCCACGTGAAATATTCTTTTCGCGGAGTGCCCGCCTTCCTTGTACAGGTCATATTGGTGATGGGACTGGTCGAAACGCACTCCCTGCCCGATTAGCCACTCGATCACATCCGAATGGAAACGCTCGACGCAGAATTTCACGATTTTTTCGTCGTTAAGTTCTTTTCCCGCTTCGAGGGTATCCTTCAGGTGCGCCTCGTAGGAATCCCCCTGGTTTCGGATCGCTTCATCCGATACGGCGGCCAATCCCCCGGCCGTAAGGGTGCTGGCGGAATCAATGACCAATTTCCCTTTTACGAATAGATCCACCTGATAGCCCGCGTCGGCAAGTTCTAAGGCGGCGGAACAACCCGCGAAACCCGCCCCGATCACCGCGCAGTCCGTATCCATTTTCATGGGATTAATCGCTTCTTTCTGGGATTTGGAGAATTGGGTCTAAATTGACACCGGTTGAGTATAACCCGTTACGGCCTGAAGGAATATTCCACATTGATCGGCGCATAAACAAAAAGAACCCCGTAAATCGGGGTCCTTTTCATGAATAAGAATGGCTTTACTTCGTGAAAAAGCTTTCTTGAATGAATGGCCCCTCTATTAACGCTGAACCTTGATGTTGATCATGCCATTCTGAAGGGATCCGTATAAACGAACCCACAGCGCCAGGTACATTTCGGGCCCCCTGGCGGCGGAAATATCCCCTAAATCCAAAATATCCGTCCAACCAAGGGACTTGAGAAGTTCAGCGACTTTAGCCTTGGCATCCTTGTCGTTACCTGCCATAAAAATCGTATGATCCCCGTTCTTAACTGATTTGGGGTTGATCATCACGGGCGCCGAGATGGTATTAAGGGACTTGACCACTTTGAGATTGGGAAAAGTGTTTTGAATGTTCTCGGCCACCGAGCGGGTTTGGCCGGCAAGGACTCCCGGAGGCATGCCCTTGCTGAAATCCAATTCATTGGCCGTATCTATCAGGACTTTAGCGCCTACCTGGCCCGCGTTGGCCATTTGAAGGGCTTGGACCGATGCCTGCCCGTGGGTGGCATTGATGAGAATTTCCCCATGGATCGCGGCCTCTTGAAAAGTGGCTACTTTTGCCTTGTTTTGAACTTTCTCCAGCCAATCCTTCAGGCTTCCTGTCATATTCTTTTTTTCATCCAGCTTTCGCGGGTCTCTCGTTCCTAAAACCACGTCGTTCCCCAATTCCACCAACTTGAACCCCAAGGTTTGACCCACTACACCTGATCCAATAATTCCGATTTTCATTACACCCCCCCTTATCTTTTATAACTTCCATGCGGGGTAATACTAGGGATGGGTTTTCAAGGAAAGCAAGGCATGAAGCGGGTTTTATATTTTGGCCGTTAATAAAAATAGGTATGGATCATTGGCTCGTTTGAGTGACAGGCGTCCCCGCCAACTCATACATTTGCTTAGTTTCAGCCCACCGATATTCTGAAGTTTGCTTAGTGACGTGTTTGATGGATTGGGCAGCGGCTTTTTGGGGATCAGGATCAAGTGAAAGAGTCCCCTCCTCGGTCTGGGTCACCACCCTTAACCGACCGGTCTCCTCGGGAATGATTTCGGAATTACTTTCATAAATGTTCCGTTTTTTCAAAATGACTTCATTTTCCCGCATCGGTTCCTCCATGACTTCGGGACAAGCCAGAACAAGGTAAACCCCCTTTCCTGGAATAAACCGGAAATAGTATCTTTTTGCCGTTTGGTTGTTCCTGTCGAAATTGATGTAAAAATCAAGATGATGGTCGTTGAAAGCGGCGTCTTCCACAAAACCGTAAAACGGTACCATGAAGGATTCCTTGGGATACCAATTGGTCGGCCATTTTAAAAACCTTGACTGCTCTTTGTTGGGCCATTTCCACAGAAAGGATTTTCCCTTGGTTATTTCGATCAGGAAATAGACGTAAGCATCACCCACCGCCGCGTCCTCATCAGGATCGCGGATTTTCGTTACCCGGGCTAGGATCGCCTGACTCCCGTGGAGAACCTTCTCAATCCATTCCAGCTTTTCGAGAGATCCAGGTGCAACGGCTTTTTCGATTATTTTCTTGGCCTGAGGGGGTATTTTTGCCAAGGCGGCCTGAAGTTCTTTTTTGGAATAAGACGGAAGGCCATATCCTGCACTAATGAGATCATCCGAAAAAGCCTTCCCAACGGCCAATAGAAAAAAGAGGAACACAAATCTTTTAGTTATAAAAAAATAATTTCCCATTTAAAATCCTGCTGGAAGGTTTGAAACGGCGTCATAATAATTATGGCGGGCAAAAATGGTGGAGGTGGTGGGAATAGAACCCGCGCTCCGCGCTCACATGGGAAAAACCCCCTGTGTACCCCTCTGAACAGCCGGGAAAACGCCTGTTTTCCCGAGCCATTCGCACCGCAACGAATGGCAGTGCATTCCGAGGGTTCAAATCTTTATTTTTAAAATGGTGGAGGTGGTGGGAATCGAACCCACGTCCTGAAAAACCTCCGTTATGGATACTACGTGCGTAGCTCAGGAAAGAGTCTCGCCCCCCGCTCGCTCCCGAGCGGCCGGCGGAGAGCCAGCCCCATTGGTTCTCGTCCGTCCATCGGTGGAGCAACCCTGATCCGGACCAGCCTACTGCTTACGTTCTATCCCCCTAATAGGCATCAAGGGTAAAACGCTAGCCGCTTTAAGCGGCGAGAGCTAACTGATTGTCGGCAGTTAAACCGTTGCCATGTTTGACGAGCGATGGCGCCTCGACACGCATCCAAAAGTTCAGTTCCCCAGTCGAAACCGGTCACCCCCACTTTCCATAAAATTCCAATCAACAGGACTACTTTAGGGCTGGATTCCCGCTTTTGCAAGGATGGCGGGGATATCGTCCAGATCCACATTTTTAAACCAGGTATTATCTGGATACAGAAGGACGTTCGGCCCCTCCTCGCAGACATCCAGGCATTGGGATTTCGAGACCCGGATTTTGCCGGCACACCCGGCCTTTTTCACTTCGTCCTTGAGCCGGGCGGCCAATTCCTTGCCGCAACCCGAGCCCCCACAGGAAACCCGCTCTCCCGAGGGCCTTTCATTGACGCAGACGAATATGTATTTCTCAAATTCCGGCTTCGATGATTCCAATTAAACCTCCATTCAAAATTGACCAATAAAGACCAAATCTTTTGCCACAGATTCAGGAGATGCAGGGGATAAATACAAATCAGCAGAATGAAAGACGGATAATAAATACTGAAAAAAAACTAATGATCGCGTTAGATGGCCAATGCCGTCGGCCTCCGGGAAAATCTATTTTTCCGAGGCCCGTGGACTTGGCCATATCGCCCGACGGGCGCAAAGGCAAAGCCTTTGTCACGATCTGAAATTTCTTTAAATCCCATGAATCTGTGGCTAAAAACTGTAACGTGAGACGTTTTATTGGTTTGTTCCTTCTTGTGCCCCTGTGGTCCCAAGGGGACCTGTGGTGAAAGCTTTTTTAAACGTTTATTCCCCCATCACTTTGATGATCAATCTCTTCTTCCTCTGCCCATCAAACTCGGCGTAATAAACCTGCTGCCAGGGCCCAAAATCCAATTTTCCATCCGTCACCGGCACGATCACCTGGTGGTGGACAAGCATGCTCTTCAAGTGCGAATCCCCGTTGGTTTCACCGGTCCGGTGGTGCCGGTAATCCTGGCGGAAGGGGGCCAGCTTTTCAAGCCACTCATCGATATCCTCGATCAGCCCGTCCTCCGCGTCATTCACGTAAACCCCCGCGGTAATATGCATGGCGGATACCAGCACCATGCCCTCTTTTATGCCGCTTTTCCTTACGGCCTTTTCCACATCCGGGGTGATGTTGATGTATTCCCGGTGCTTCTTGGTATTGAACCATAGGTGTTCTGTCAGAAATTTCATGATTTCACCTGCCTTTTCCTGCTTCAGGGTACCGCTGAAAACTTATTTTGAAGCACACCTAGCTAAAATAGCACTTGGCTGCAGAATATGGGGGATTCATGGAATTTAGTAAACACCGAGGACCCAAACACCTGCGGGCAGGGCCCCAGCCTTATGCCAGCAAGGGTACAAGCTTCTGCCAGCAAGGATGCCAGCGCCTGCCAGCAGGTAACCCGGCTGGCATATCGGCGTTTGAGACTGGAATATCTCAGTTTGTGATTGGAATATCCCATCTGTTACTGGATTATCCCCGTTTGAGGTACTCCTATTTCCTGTGACACTACCCCCTTGACATAAGTTTCTAAAGGCATTTGGACGATCACCGGGAATGATGGGACGCCAGGGTTGGCTTTCAGATAAGCGTTCAGATCAAAAGGTGGGGGAGGGTCCAAAAGAGTTACATTAGGGCTATCATTATAAGCATTGGTTAATAAATCAATAATCGGAACAGAACCAGTCTTAGCACTCACATTAAAATTGGTGCTGAGTGTGACGTAAACAGAAGCAGCGGCAACAGGCGTTGGCAGGCCCGATTGTGGATAAGCAATCGAACTCTTCAGCCAAAAGAAAATCGCGATTAAATAAAAACCTAATTTTTTGTCCATTTAAAAATATGTATCCCATCCTCGGATGTCCACATTTGAAACAGCATCCCGTGAATATCTATCTTGAATTCAGTCCAAACCAATTGTTTGTCAAAATAATCGGTATCAACCGGTATTTCGGTGAGTTTTTGGCCAGTCTGGGAATAAACCATGACATATGTTTCTTTCCAAGGCACTGAGCTATTCCGTCCTCCATAATAACCGCACAAAAAATAAGAATTGCCATTGTCGTCAATCCCAAGAAATTGTGATCGAGGTGGCATGCCGTCTTTTTCTTCGACCTTTATATGGATTTTATCCGCATCAATCTTTTGATTTATTTTTTTCAAATGTTTATTAATTTTTTTCGTGTAAATCGTGCACAATTCACCCCCGGCATTTATTCCATAATCGACTTCACCCACACGAGAGAACAAACGCGGTGGGAGTTTCTCAGGCTGGTCGCCTTTGTCGGCTATGGTTATCGCCTTATTTTTATTTATGTCATAAGCAATACCGTTTTCCATATAGTTTGCACTGAAATGTTTGAAATCTTCTTGCGTTCCATCAGGCTTGGTGCGTATAAAACCCTCTGGTTCGCCTATTTTGTGGTAAGGGGCAAAAATATCACCGTCATCATCAACATCCATTAATCCACCCGTCTTTTTCGCGCTGATCGTTTTAATCGAACTTCCATCTGAGGAAACAATAAAAATCTTGTCATTTCCGCCACGGAAATAAATGTTGTCATTACCGTCAATTTTTATATCCCGCGTCCAAGAAACAAATTCTTTTGTTTCTGTTACGCCTTTACTTCTATCGATCAACTTATGTTTAGTTTTGTTCAACTTCACTTCATTTCTACCGTCACCCCATTTTAAAAACGCAATTTCTTTTTTGGTGAAACTAATGGGTGAATTCGATTGGGCGAGGACGGAATGAAAAACAAAAGTCACAACCAGCAAGGTCAAATTCAATTGTAAAAATTTTATTCTCATGCGATTAATCCCTCCGAAGCATTTGCTTCATTTTTGATTTTTGTCCATTTAAAAATATGTACTCCATCCTTGGACGCCCAACTTTGAAACAGATTCCCATGAATATCTATCCGGCATTCAGCCAAACCCACGTGCTTGTCAAAATAATCGGGATCAATTGGAATTTCGGCGAGTTTCTGACCCGTCTGTGAATAAGCCATTATGTACGTTTCTTTCCAAGGCACTAAGCTATTCCACCCTCCATGATAACCACAAAGAAAATAAGAATTCCCATTGTCGTCGATCCCCAGAAATTGCGGTCGGGGTGGCATGCCGTCTTTCTCTTCGACTTCAATCAAGATTTTATCGGCATCGATCCTTCGATTTATTTTTTTTAAGTGCTTATTAATTTTTCTTGTGTGAATTACGAAAGATTTACCGTCCATTAATTTTCCTAAATCAACTTCTCCATCGCGAGATAATAAATGTGGTGGAAGTTTTTCCGCCTTGTCGCCTATATTAGAAAAGGTTATGGGTTGATTTCCGCTCATCGCTTTATTGCTTATAGGATAGGCGATCTCATTTTCCACATATCCTAGATCAAAATTCTTATAAACTTCTTGTGTCCCATCAGGCTTGGTGCGGATAAATCCCAAGGGTTCACCTTTTTTGCTATACGTACCATATATATTCCCATCTCCATCGACTTCCACTAAACCGCCAGTTTTTTTCGCGCTAACCGTCTTAATCGAACTACCATCCGATGAAATAATAAAAATTTGTCCATTACCACCATTTAAATAAATACTGTCGTTGCCATCAACTACAATGGCACTTGGCCATAAGAAATCTTCGGATGTTTGGGTCACACCCTTGCTTCTATCGATCGTTTTATGTGTAATTTTGTTCAATTTAATTTCTTTTTCACCATCTCCCCATTTGAAAAACGCGATTTCTTTTTTGGTAAAGCTGATCGAGTCGGAAGCGGCATGACTAATAATAAATGAGTACATCAAAACTAAAACCGACAAAGCAAAATTAATTATTAAACGAACACTTTTTTCTTTTTTCATTCAAATCCTCCAAAGATGTTTGACAGTTCACGGTTTTTAGAGAAGTTCTAAAATTAGAAAATGGAAGTAAGTTATGATTTGTAAAGGGAAAGGGCAAAGCTTTAATGGTCGATGAGTAAACATAGGGGTCAGGCCATCATTCATCACTTTATCAGCTTTTGCGCAAACTTTTTGTCTTCCGCCAACTTTTTTTTGATCTTCATCAATCGGTTTCCCACCGCGCTTTCCCCCACCCCCATCTTCATTCCTATCGCCTTGGAACTCATTCCTGATTTTCTCTTTAATAAATATATCGCCATATCCCGGGCTTCCGACTCCCTTTTGCCTGCCCTCAATATTTCCTCCGCTTTTTCACCATACATTCTTCCTACTTTCTCCAGCACTTCTTTCGGATCTTGCTTTACCACGTGTTTCTGATATTTCGGTACATCCAAATGTTTGTGACGTTGCCCTACTTCGTGGACTTTTTCCAAAAACTCCTTACCACCCAGGTATATACGCGAATACAAATCATCCCAAGGCTTTTCTTTCTTCCCCATCCCCTCTTCCACAAAAGTCCTGTATGATTTTTGCGCCTTTTTTCTTTCCTTTCCAAACTGCCCTAATAACCAGTCCACTTCCAGCCATTTTTCCGCCCTATCAAATCCCGCTGTCGCCCGGTAACTACTCCACTTCCAGTCTTTGGGGTGTTTTACCATCCGGGCCCTTACCGGATTCAATACCACATACCGGCTTAATTCCTTTAAATAACTGTCCTTCTCCACAATAATGGCCTTATACCGCCCCTGGAACAAATGCCCATTCCGATAATGCTTTTTATTGAATTTTTGTGTGTATTGGGCGTTTAAATGTTTCATGGCTGTTGATAAATTCGCGCTTGGGGTTTCCAGCATCAAATGGTAATGATTATCCATCAATACCCAAGCGTGACATAACACACCATTCTCTTCAACCATTTCCCCCAATAACCGAATAAACATCCAGCGGTCGGCGTCATTCATAACAATCTTTCGCCGTTCATTACCGCGCGAGGTTACATGGTAAACCGCCCCTTCATAATGGATCCGTTTAGGCCTTGGCATTAGGGCATTGTAAACAACTCACACTATTTGTAAAGTGATGAATGATGGCCTGACCCCTGTTTCTCTCTGGTTTGAGCCCTCTCATACTGGGTTGTACTGGGTTGGGGCCTCCAATACTGGGTTGAGGGTTTTCCAAATACTGGGTTGTACTGGGTTGCCAGCCTCCAATACTGGGTTGAGCCCTCTCATACTGGGTTGTACTGGGTTGCTAGCCTCCAATACTGGGTTGAACCACCCCATACTAGGTTGTACTGGGTTGCCGCCTCCCATACTGGGTAGAGCCCACCCATACTGGGTTGTACTGGGTTGAGCCTCCAACTAGCCGAGAACCCGAGAACTAGCCGAGAACCCGAGAACTAGCCGAGAACCCGAGAACTAGCCGAGAACCCGAGAACTAACCGGGAACCCAAGAACTATCCGAGAACCCGAGAACTAGCCCGGAAGCATGGGAACTCGAGAATCCGAAAACCCCGGAACTCTGGAACTGGTTCCTGGCTTTGGAACTGGGTTGTGGGTCTCCGGGGATCTGGTACCCTGCTTTGGAACTGGGTTGCGGACCTCCGCGGAACTGGTTCCCGGCTCTGGAACTGGGTTGGGGGCCTCCGTGGAACTAGTTCCCGGCTTTGGAACTGGGTTGCGGACCTCCGTAGAACTGCTTCCCGGCTTTGGAACTAGGTTACAGGCCTCCGTAGAACTGTTTCCCGGCTTTGGAACTGGGTTGTGGGCCTCTGCAGAACTGGTTCCCGGCTTTGGAACTGGGTTGATGCCCCTGATTCCAGAGTTCCTGAGACTTACCGGCTTACCGGCCGACTTACCAGCTTACCGCCCGACTTACCGGCTTACCACCCGACTTACTGGCTTACTGCCCGACTTACTCCCTAACGCCCAATAGAAACCACTTCAACGTACGACGGAAACCTACCCTGGACGACGAAAATGTGGGCGGTTTATCCCTCTGAAACTGGGTTGAGAGATCCCAATATTGGGTTGGTGTGCACCCCCTGGGTTAAGGTTCCTGGATATATGGGCAGGAGAGACCGATAACAATGTAATTTTAAGTTTTAAATTGTAAATTTTCGAAAATAATCAGGATTTTCAGTAAGAGGTTGATGCTTCGCAGGAAAAATTAATCGTTAAAAACACAAGAAAGGCGGCCCACACTGATTAAAAGGTGAACTTTCAAGGTTCTATTTTAAGTCCCGTCAATAGCCTAAACTGAACAATAAATAGAGTTCTCAAGCAAAAGCCGACTTATTCCTATGGCTCCATTTTAAAACGTCTTTACTATTCCGCC
This sequence comes from candidate division FCPU426 bacterium, assembly GCA_963796105.1. GTDB lineage: Bacteria > Oederibacteriota > Muellerivitia > Muellerivitales > Muellerivitaceae > CAWCKJ01. The sequence goes on along the minus strand of CAWCKJ010000003.1, from coordinate 192,315 downwards.
TAGTAAGAGATTTTGAAAACTCCAAGAATTTGTCGATACGCTTTAATGCATCTTGGATGTTTAATTCATAACTTCCGCAAACATTTTTTGGCCGAATTTTTCCACCCAATACTTTAAATCCAGCATCAGCAAAAAATTCAGCTTGTTTACTATCTTTTTCTTTGGAGTGAATGTCTGGATGATATTGATGAACCCAAGCGTGATGAAGTTCGTGCAAGAAAACTTGTGTTAAAAATCTAATCGTACAATTACAACACGGGTATAAATATATTTTTCCATAAGTGTAAGCCCCACATTCGACTATCTCGCCTTGAGGTTTGTTTCGCTCGGGATTTATTCGAACACTCAACTTATTGTAAGGCCCATACATATAACTATCGTTTATAGATCCAGGAAGAACAGAATTCAAATTCATACCGGCTGCCAATGAATACCAAAGCTCTTTAGGAATATTTTTACGGCTTAAATTCTTAAACCTCACGACTTATGCTCCAACAATTTTAAAAAGATTATATTTGATATAGGAGGGGTTGATCCCCTTCCGTTATCTACCTTCGCTAAAGCTTCGATAGACAAGCAACTTCAGGGGACAGGCCGTGCCTTTTCAACAGCCTTTCAAAACGAATCCAAATCATTAAAAACCAGGCCTGTGACGAGTTTGGGATAAAAGTACGTGGATTTTTGGGGCATACGCTCCCTATTCATTGCCACTTCCCTCAGTTGCTCGATCCGGGTCGGATTCAAGAAAAAAACCGACCCGAATTTCTTTTTCCTCAGCTGTTCCACCGCCTCTTCAGCCTTACTGGTAAAAGACAATTCCTTTTCAACCTTTTCCCGGGTGATGCCATAAAAAGGTTCGAGGATCAGGCTGTGCAGAAAAGTGACATCCAATTTTTTTTGGGCGGCGGAAGCATCTTTCAACAAGGGTGATTGCAATATCCTTTCATTGAATTGGATGGCATAAAGTTTTTTCCCGTCAAAGGAAAGACCCAAAGTGATTTTCTTTTTCCCCAAGCTTTTCATCCAATTCCAAGGGCCCAATCCGGTCAGGTTACCCTTGTATTGGGTCACTTCCCCAATGGAGGAAATATAACTCAGCAGTGAAGCTGGGGATTTCACCAGTTCTTTCGGAAGCATCCGGTGGGTCGGCAGAATTACCAAACCAGGATCTTCCATCGCAACGAACATCATCATGACGAAATCAAAGGGTTCAGTTCCGATTTTATACTTCCTGCCCACGGACCTGAAACTTTGGTAATTGAGCGCCGTTTCATAGCGATGGTGACCATCGGCGATGAATAAAGTCTGGTTTTTAATTTTTTTCCGCAATTCGTTGATCCACTTGGCATCTGAAACTTTCCAGACCCAGTTATTCACTCCCTTCGGAAATTCAACGATGGTATCAGGTTTATGGGCTGTCATATTCGCAAGAAGTTTACCAACCCCGTTTTTGTCCGGATAGAGTGAAAAGATACAACTGAAATTCGCGTGGGCGGCTTTCATAAGGCGCAAGCGGTCTGCCTTGGGCCCGCTCAATGTATGCTCATGAGCCAGTATGCCGCCTTTTTTTTGCCCGAAGGGGGTCAACTTCGACAAACCGATAAATCCGGTTCTTTTGAACAACCGCTTGTTGATGAGAAAAGACTGTTGGTAAATATAAATGGATGGTTCCCCATCTCTTTTCAGGATGCCTGATTTTTTCCAGGCGGAATAAGTTTTTCCTGAGCCTGAATAATCAGCGTTCTTATGGGTTTCATGGCTGGGGTTTCCAAGAATGAGCCGGATGACGTTATAGGGACTGGAAGCCTGGAGTTCTTTTTTCTGGGAAGGTGTGATCACATCGTAAGGCGGGGCTAGAACCTTTCCCAAGTTAGAAAAGGAATTTAACTGGTAACGCTGTCCCCGAAATGGAAAAACATTCGCCATAGAATCAACCTTTCATTTTGTTTTAAATGAGATTTAAACGGAATAAGAACTACTAATAAATAAAAAAATTACCACAGGTTCCTTTGGAGCCACAAAAACCCTGTAGGGGAAACTACATAGTTTAACAATTTAAAACCAGCGGCAACTTAATTGGGCGCAAGCGCCACACGGTTAAGACAATGAATATTGATAGTGCCTTTAAGGTAATCAAAAAAACAGAATTGAAATTGCGGGAATAACTCAGGATCGTCGTGCCAAGAGTTTCTTGACTTCGTCCATAAAGGCGTTGATATCCTTGAATTGGCGGTAAACGCTGGCAAAGCGGACGTAGGCCACGTCATCCAGGTCTTGCAGTCTTCGGATCACCATTTCGCCAACTTCCGTGGAATTGATTTCCTTGGCTGTCCTCTCCATGAGATTATTCTCGATATCATCAACCAAAGCTTCGATCCTTTCGGACGAAACAGGCCGCTTCTCTACCGCTTTTCTGATACCGGCGACGATCTTCAAACGGTCAAAAGGCTCACGGCGGCCGTCTCTCTTGACGACCATGGGAAGGATTTCCTCGATTTGCTCGTAAGTCGTGAAGCGTTTCTCGCATTTAAGGCATTCACGCCTACGTCGGATCGCTGACCCGCCTTTGCTGGGCCTTGAATCCATCACTTTATCTTCTTGATGTCCGCAGAAAGGGCACTTCATGTTTTGAACCTCAACCTGTTGTAGATTTTGCCACGAGCGTGATTATACCACAGGTAGAATTTAGGGCGGGTAACTATCAAGCGGTTGAATAAATCCGGGATTGCGGGAATGTTACGGTATTATTTCGGTTCCAACACCCTCAGGGGTGAAAATTTCCAATAATAAAGCGTGTGAAAGAGTTCCGTTGATAATGTGGGTTTTCTTCACCCCCGACTTCAGGGCCGAAAGGCAAGCCTCTACTTTCGGAATCATTCCCCCCTCAATCACCCCCGACTTGATGAGCTTTACCACATCCTTCACTTTCACGGTTGAAAGGAGGCTTTTGGGGTTTTCTTTATTCTTGCAGATGCCGGGAACATCGGTTAAAAAAACTAGTTTCGCGGCTTTCAAAGCCCCGGCGATTGCGCCTGCGGCCTCATCCGCGTTGATGTTATAAGTGTTGCCGTCTTTTCCCAACCCTAAGGGTGCGATAACGGGAATGAATTGCTCCTTATCCAGGATCTCTAATATGGCCGTATTCACCTTAGAGACTTTTCCCACAAAGCCGATATCTTTCCCGGTTTTGGAGGTCACCCTGGAAGCCTCCAGCATGGCGCCGTCTTTCCCCGACAGCCCGACCGCTTGCCCGCCAAGATGGTGGATCATGCTGACCAACTCTTTATTGATTTTTCCGCCGAGCACCATCTCGACCACTTCCATGGTCGGCAAATCAGTAACACGCAGTCCGTCCACGAATTGGGAATGGATTCCCAATTTTTCAGTTAGGCGCGTAATGTCCTTTCCACCCCCATGGACCACGACCGGCCTCATCCCGACGAACTTCATCAAAATAATGTCTTGAAGGGTTGTCTTTAATTCCTCAGCCCCAGCGCGGGTGCTGCCCCCGTATTTTACGACCACGGTGGCCCCGAACCATTGGCGGATGTAAGGAAAAGCCTCAACCAGTATTTGGGCTTTCCGGATGGAGTCTTTCATGTCATGCCTTTAAAAAACGAAAATTATTTGTAAAAACTAGATATCTTAAAATTTTGGACCATCTTCAAAATTAGATGAAATTCAAAACCCATGGGTATCGACTATTTCGTCATTGCGAGAAATGCCCCGCGAATAGCGGGGTGATTATGACGAAGCAACCCCAGTTTAAAAAAAATTATTACCCTTGGCAAAATCCACAGCTTTAAACCATCCATGAACTTAGGTTGCTTCACCGCAAAGTTCGCGGTTCGCAATGACAGGCAAAAATACCTTTGTTCTCGAAGGTTTTTCTTCTTCACTTGATGTATCTAACTCTTGTTTTTTACCGATCCATTAAACGGATCACTGAAACCGCTGTTAAATCAGTTACGTAGCGGTGGGCTGGGCGACAGGGCCTTCCTCTGTTTTCGGAAATTCCTTATATTCGCATTCCTTGTTCGGGCAGGAAATATGGGCCCCTAGTGTCTTTGTGTATTTTTCCACCAGAAAAGGGTTGTTGCATTGCGGGCAAGGCCGAAGGACCGGCTTGTTCCAGGAGCGGAATTGGCAGGCGGGGTATTTGTTGCAACCGTAAAATACCGTGCCCCTGAACGCGCGCCGGGTCACCACTTCCCCCCCGCAGCCCAGCGGGCACGGGATATTGAGGGAGATGGGCTTGGCCGTCTTGCATTCCGGGTACTTCGAGCAAGCCAGGAACTTCCCGAACCGTCCCATTTTGACGACCATAGGGCTTTCGCATTTCGGGCATTTCTCGTTAGTTATAACGTCCGTATCCACTTGAATGGAGCCATCGGAGGTCTCCTTCAGGCTTTTGGTGGACTGGCACTCGGGATATTTTGAGCAAGCGAGGAATTTGCCGTGCCGCCCCCACTTCACGATCATGGGTTGGCCGCATTTTTCGCAGGGGATATCCGTCACCTGCTCGATTTTCGATTTCTCCTCGCCCATTAATTTCTCGGCCTCAGCCAAGGTTCCCTTGAAGGGCTCGTAAAATTCCCCGATGATTTTCCGCCATTCCTTGTCGCCCGATTCCACCTGGTCCAATTCCGATTCCATTTTGGCGGTAAAGGCGTATTCCAAAATTTGAGGGAAATTTTTCAGCAAAAGGCCCAATACCAGGTTTCCCAATTCCTCCAGGAAAAACCTTCCGCCATCTTTTTTAACGTAGTGCCGGGCTTGGATGGTTTCAAGCGTGGGGGCGTAGGTGGAAGGCCTTCCGATCCCCAGCTCTTCCAAAGTTTTCACCATGGAGGCGTCAGTAAACCTGGGGGGAGGCTGGGTGAAATGCTGTTGAGGTATGGGTTCTTTCCACTCCATATCCTGCCCTTCCTCAATTCCCGATAGCTTGTTTGGGTTTACCTCTTCAGTCTCATCAGCCTCCGAATTCTCAGGCTTCTTATCCTCATCGGCGGCTTCCTCATAAACCTTGGTGAAACCCTCAAAAAGAGTCTCGGTGCCGGTCGCCCGGAAAAGGGCTTCCCCGCCGCTTATTTCAATAGTGGTTTCCCGGTAAAGCGCGTTAGCCATCTGGCTAGCCAAACAATCCTCCCAAATCAGCTGGTAAAGCTTGAATTGTTCCGGGGTCAGGAATGGCTTCATTTTATCCGGGCTTCTATAGATGGACGTGGGCCGTATGGCCTCATGGGCGTCCTGGATCTTTCCCTTGCTGGAGGTATCCCGGTCGCCGGGTCCCAGGTATTTCTCGCCGTAGGTTTCGCCTATATATTTTGATGTTTCCGCCTTGAATTCAGGCGAGAGCCGGCGGGAGTCCGTCCTCATATAAGTGATAAGGCCAACAGGCCCCGATTCCCCTATTTCCACACCCTCATACAAACCCTGGGCGATTGACATGGTTTTTCGGGCTCCAAAATGAAGCCTTTTATAGGACTCTTGCTGGAGTTTGGAGGTCGTGAAAGGCATGGGCGGTTTTTTTGATTTCTCCCGGTGAAGAACAGCAGAAACCTTGAAATCAACCCCCTCCAAACGCTTGATCAGGTTGAGGGTTTCCTCCTGCGTCTTCAAGTCCGGCTTTTCACCGTTCACCTTGGAAAGCTTGGTCCGGATGAGTCTTCCATCGTCTGTCAAGAAATCGGCTTCCAGGCTCCAATACTCGACAGGCTTGAAACCCTCGATCTCCTTTTCCCGCTCGTAGATAAGCCGAAGGGCGACGGATTGGACGCGGCCGGCTGAAAGGCCTCTGCGGATAGTGCTTTGAAGTATGGGAGAAATGCCGTAACCCACCAACCGGTCCAACACCCGCCTGGCTTGCTGGGCGTTGACCATATTCATGTTCATCTCATCAGGTTTCTCGATCGCGGCCTCGATGGCGTTCTTGGTGATCTCATTCAAGCGGAGCCTGTACATGGGGGGCGTGATGGCTAACGCGGATAAAAAGTTCTTGATGTGCCATCCAATGGCTTCCCCCTCCCGGTCGGGGTCCGTCGCGAGATAGACGACAGAGGCTTTTTGGGAGGCTTTTTTGAGCTCATTGATAATGGGGGCTTTACCGCGGATGTTGATGTAAAGGGGCTCGAAATTATTTTCCAAATCGACGCCCAGCTTGCTTTTAGGAAGGTCAATCAAGTGGCCCTTGGACGCTAAAACTAAAAAATCGGACCCGAGATACTTATTGATGGTCTTGGCCTTGGAAGGCGACTCGACAATCACCAATTTTTTCATTGAGACTTTTTTTACTTTTTTCGCTTTTGTCACGAAGTGTTCCTGAATTTTTATTTATTAGCGGGGATTTTCCGGGGTCCCTTTTGAAGGGCAAGAATAGGCACTGGTCAAGATTTTGTCAAGTTTCCGGGAAAAAGGAGGGTCAGACTGGAATGAAATTTATATCCGGGGTAAATATATTTTTTAAATTCTGAAATAACAATGACCGGGGGTTTGTTGAATAAAACCCTTCATTTCCAACATTAAAAGCAGTTCATTCAGTTTTCTTAAAGGGAGCTGTGATTCCCTCGCCAATGAATCGACATGCGTTGGATTGTGCGAGATTTTTTCCAAAACTAACTTCTCATCCCCGGCCAGGTCATTCAACGAGGCTTGCGGGGTTTCACTCGTTTTTCGCGACCGGTAAAGCGCCTCAGCCTTGCGGTCCTGGAACTCGTGCAAAATATCCTCGACGCAGGTGACGAGTTTCGCGCCCTGCTGGATCAAGGAATGGGTCCCCTCGGATTGGGGATGATCAATGGGGCCGGGCACAGCGAAAACAGGCCTTCCCTGGTCAATGGCATGGTCCACGGTGATGAAAGTCCCGCTGTCCTTCTTTGCCTCCACCACCACAACCCCCCGGGAGGCCCCGCTGATGAGTCGGTTTCGCTGTGGGAAATGAAGCGCGAGCGGTTTTGAGCGCAGGGGGTATTCGCTGAATAGGGCCCCGCGTTCAATGATTTCCGAGGCCAGCTTGTCGTTCTCAGGTGGATATAGGTTCAAAAGGCCGCTCCCCAAGAAGGCGATCGTTCTTCCCCTTGGGTATCTCAAGGCCCCGATATGCGAGAAGGAGTCGATGCCCCTCGCCAAGCCTGAAACCACCGTGTAACCGGCCCGCGCGATGCCCTCAGAAAGATGAAGAGCCGCGTGTCTTCCATAGGGCGAGGGTTTCCGGCATCCCACCACCCCGACCGCGTTCACGTCCTCCGGCTGGTACCGGCCCTTCCTCCATAAAACAAAAGGGGGATCATAAAGATTCTCGTATGTTTTGGGAAAATCATCCTCCCCTTCCACAACCACATCCACTTGATTTTCATCCGCCTCTTTTAATTCCCGCTCCACCCGTTCTTCCGGGTTTTTTAAGCTCAGGAGTTTTTTCGCGGCGGAGGGGATCCAATCCTGGAGGGATAAGAGTTTTTCCTCGGAGACCCCGAATACGTCCTCGAGATTCTCGAAGGATTCTTTTAAGGAGCGCAACCTTCTGGGACCCACAACCCCAGTCAGGTGAAGCGCGAGAAGAACTTGACGATGATCCATATCCTAAAATCCTTGGATTTTTCCATAAAACCCGTTATTCCGGCAGGACCGCCTTATTCGGGCCCGCGGTTCTAGCCTGAGTTAAAAGTTTTTCGGTATTTTGCAGCAAGGAGAGGTGATTATCGGCGTGTTTCGGGTAGGACGACGCGCTGACGTTGATGAACACGGGAGGGGTTGCCCCCATCACCTCCTTGAAATGCTTGAAAATACGCTTCGCGATGGTCCCATAGGTACTGGTGGAGGTATCAGGCAATATCAAGGCGTATTTGTTTTTTTCCAGCCTGCAAATCACGTCCACCCGGCGCAGGCTCAGGGAAAGGATCTCCGAAATTTGAAGGGCTATTTCATTCTCGTTTTGGGCCGTTTGACTCAAAGGCGTCACGCTTAAAAACAAAAGGCTGAGATTCCTGGAGTACCTTTTCGCCCTTTCCACCTCGATGGCCAGGCAATCCTCAAAATAATCCTTGTTGAACAGTTTAGTGACCTCATCCACCAGAAGCGCTGGTTTACGGTGCTTGTTTTTCAAGGGGCTTGATGGCGGAGCAGGCAATTTCAAATCCAAATTCGTCTGCGTAGTTTGGGCCGGGGGATTCGGACTCGAGTTTTTTATATTGTCCGCCGGCAAGCCTTGTACCTTCCGCGCCGCGTCGCACAAACCTTCTTTTGTCGAGTTCCAAACGCTGATCAAGTCGTTCAGGATGGATGAGTCATAAGTCCTCGGCTCCTGGTGAGCGCAGCCGAATATTAAAAAATCCTTATTGGGCTGAAAATGGACCAAGTAAATCCCGCTGTTGGGTTTTTGAATCCTCAATGACCCCGATTTATTGAACAGGGGCTTTCCGGTAATATCCGTGTAGGTCTTATACGAAAGCCTCGTCAAGGCCAGCCTTTCTTCCACTCCCAGGCGGTAAATACAGGCGTCCATGATCTCTTCCTTGCCCTCAAAAGCGATTTTTTTCAATTCGGCCTCAGGCGAAGGGGAGTGGCAAAGAAAAACACTGTCGAACTTGAAATTATCAAGAATTTCCCTGCAGCAGGATACTAAATGGGTCCTATTCAACTTTGATTGATTCAAGGACATTTGGATTTTTGCCGCTATGATTTGGTTGGAGATCATGAATGCCTTCTGGTTTATTGATCCTGAATGCTTGATCGCGCGCGAAATATTTTTAAAATCATAACAATGAATTACCGGTGAATCGTGTTTTCGTTTATTGAATTTGAGTTTAATTTAAAAAGCGTGAAATTGAAATGGCTCAAGATGATTGAATATATAAAACATTCATAAACCCTTTATTTCCATCAGTCTAAGAATAAATTTTTAGGAATACCGTGAAAAAAGTTTATTTCAGCTTTATGGCCTGGAATATGGCCCTCAAGGATGTCGCGTCCGGGGCCAAAATAAAATATCCCGCCACCACCTCGTTCGCGTCAATAAATTGGGTTTCTATGCAAATGACTTTCGTGACATCTTCCATCCCCTGGGTGATGGTTCTCAAAAGAGCCCCAGCCATGTCAAACACCAGGGTGGGAACGGAAATCAACAAGAGCATTCCCAAAAACTCGTTTAACGCGCTTAAGTAAGCCCCCGTAAGGATATTCCCGGCCTCCTTGATGGCGGAGTGCCCCATTTCGGTCAGGATCATGCTTGTCCCGATTTCCTGTTTTAACAGCAAATCCGCCAAATGCAGGGCCGAGTCCCGGGGGAACAAAAGAATGATCTTACCGGTCGCGTCGCCGAGAATATTCAAGATCAAGCCGGCCACCAGGGTATTGGGATCCCCCATTAATTTCGGCACATCCTCGATCGGCAGGACATTCGCCTTGGGGACCGTAATCAATATTTTTTTACGCAGGAGCTGGGATAGGGCTGTCGCTCCATGGCCCGCGCCTATATTGCCGACTTCCTTCAACGCGTCCAGCTGGGCCAAAGTCAAGTCATCAAGATTGGGCAGCATGGGAGTCTCCTTTCTTAAGCAATGGGAATTCCAGCCTGAGCCGCCGATCCTTAAGGTCTTCCACTAACCCGTTCACGTCTAAAACGAGGGCGATTCTCCCATTCCCTAAAATAGTCGCCCCGGAATATCCCCTGATGCCCTTTAAAGTCTTATCCAGCGATTTTATAGCAACTTCTTGCTGGCCCAAAACAAGGTCAACCTTAATGCCGATTCTTGAGTCTCCCACCTCCACGACTATAAGGGACTCATATTCAGCCGGCTCTTTGGCGGCGGATTTCCCGTCCAAATCCAGCAATTCGTAAAGCTGGTATATAGGGATGACTTCGTCCCTCAGGACAAATGTTTCCTGCTGCTGCACGACCTTAATTTCCGCCTGGGTCAAATCAATCGTTTCCACTACGCTCGCGACCGGGATCGCGAATGTTTCCTCGAGGCATTTCACGAATAGGACCTTGATGATAGCTAAAGTCAACGGGAAGCGGAGAATCATTGTGGTTCCCTGGTTTTTCCGGCTGATGATCTTGAAACTCCCTCCCATCGCCTCCACCCTGGTTTTGGCGACTTCCACCCCGACTCCGCGCCCCGAGATCTCCGTGGGATTTTCCACCGTGGAAAAGCCCGGGAGACAGATCAACCGCAGGGCCTCCTCGTCGGTCATTTTGCCGGCCTCTTCCGCCGAGACCAGCCCCTTGGCGATAGAGGTCAGGCGCACCTTTTCCGGATCGATCCCTCTTCCATCATCGGTCACGGAAATGACCACATAAGACCGGTCCCGCTTGGCTTGAAGACGGATAGTGCCAAAAGCCTCTTTCCTTTCCTTGATTCGCACCTCAGAATTCTCGATGCCATGGTCGATGGCGTTACGAAGCAAGTGAACGATGGGTTCGCTGATTTCGTCGATGACGGAGCGGTCCAGCTCCACTTCCGCGCCCTCGATTTCCAGGTTTATTTTTTTGTCGAGGGTTTTCGACAGGTCCCGGACCATGCGGGGAAACCTCTCAAAAATATGTTTCACCGGGATGAGCCTCACTTTCATGATTTCATCCTGCAGCTCATCGGTGACAAAGCTTAACCTGGAGAGGGGGTCATTGAGTTCTTTCAAATCCCGTGTATGGATAATTTGCTCAAAACGGCTTTTCGAGATCATGAGTTCCTGGACGAGAGCCATGAGTTTGTCCAATTTTGACGTGTGGACCCTGACAGTGGGAAGATTGAACGATTTTTCCTCAGGCAAATGGGCGTCATCACGCTTGATATCTTTGCGGGATAACTCCGCATCGTGAAGCGAATCCCCCCTCTCGGTTTTCAACCCGGGATGGTATTCCCCAACAAACACTTGCCGAATTTCAGAAATTCCCATGATCGCGCTTTTCATTATTTCCTGGGTCTTCTCCGAAACCACAATCAAATAAAACTCCCTGTCAAATTTGGCTTTTTCCAAGTCCTTCGACGAGGGGCTGGATTTGACAATTTCGCCGAGTTCATTGACATTCCGAAGCACCAGAAAGGCCCTCGCTTCCTTAAAAACGCATTCCGGGTCCAGCTCGATTTTAATCTGGTAAACGTAAAAACCGCTCATCCGCGCTTGGGAGATAACTTCCTCCTCGGACTCTGTTAATTTGAAAAGATCAGTTTCCTTAAGGGGGCGCGTTTCCTCGGTTGCCGGGAAAAAGTCAACGGGGTTTTCCCCGCCGTTATCCGCGAGCATTTTGATTTTTTCTTCCAAGCCCTCCTCAATAATCTCATCCTGGGTCTCGAGGGCCTTGACCCAAGCCTCAAGTTGGTCCAAACAGATAAAAAGAGCGTCAACCAATTTGGGGGAAAGGGGTTTCAAGCCCGAACGGATGGGTTCCATGACGGATTCTATTTGGTGCGTGAGCCTAGACATGGGCTCGTAGCCCATGGTCGCGGACATGCTTTTCAAGGTATGGGCGACACGGAATATTTCCCGGATAGCCTCTTGTTGGCTCGGATCCTTCTCTAAAATCACGAGGGAGTTATTGAGATTGGACAAATATTCCCTCGCCTCATTAAGAAAGATTTCTTTATATTCCATTTCTTTCACGGCCCATCCTCCAAAAAGCTTAAATACAAATAAACCCTCCGGTTACGGGACGACCCTTCAGGTCGCCGCTTGGCCGGGGTCTGAAATCAGCCGGTCAATTGAAGGTGTCAATCTTTTAATCCCCCGGCTAAGGCGTTCAACTCTATCGCCATGCGGTCCAAAGTCAATTGGCGATCCACGACCCCCGATTCATAAGCGGATTTCGGCATGCCGTAAACCACGCAACTGTCGGCGTCCTGGGCGAAAGTTTTGCCTCCCGCGGAACGGATCTCCCTTAATCCCGCGGTGCCATCATGGCCCATCCCGGTTAAAACCACACCCGCGCACTGGTTACCCGACGCTCGCGCCACGGAAATCATGAGGATATCCGCGGAAGGTTTTACCCCCAAATGCGGGGGTAAATCATTCAAGATAAACCTGAAATGGCCGGGGTTCCCCTCAACCGTTAAATGATTCCCGGCTGGCGCCACATATGCGTGACCCGCTAGAATCATCTCACCGTTTGCCGCCTCGGTGATTTTCATGGCGCTGATTTCCTGAAGCCTTTTCGCCAAAGCCTTTGTAAACCCGACCGGTATATGCTGGACAATGAGAAAGGAAGTGGCGGGCTCCGGTTCGATCTTCGAAAAAAGCTCATTCAAGGCCCTCGGACCGCCCGTCGACGAGGCGACGGCGACTAAAAACTTCGCGGGCCGCTCGGCAACGGCTTTACTCATATTGGGGAGCGATGATTTCTCCGGCACAGGCCTTAAAACGTCGGCCGCTATTCCCCCAAAAGACAATAAACCGTGGCGGGGACGGCAAAGGGCGGCCATTCTTATTTTTTCGATCAATTCACGCTCGATGCCCCTTAAATCCACCATCGGCTTTGCCGATGGTTTTAAAACGCAATCGACCGCCCCGATTTCAAGGGCGCGAAGCGTGATTTCCATTCCTTTTCCGGTGTGGCTCGAAAGCATAATTACCGGAGTCGGATTCTCACTCATGATCCGTTCCAGCGTATCAATGCCGTTTAATTTGGGCATCTCCACATCAAGCGTAATCACGTCCGGTTTGAGTGTTTTCAGTTTATGGATGGCCTCGATCCCATCTTGAGCCGTATCCACCACTATAATATTGTTTCCAGCCGCCCCGAGAATTTCAGATAACATTTTCCTGATAAAAAACGAGTCGTCCACGACAAGAACTCGTACCGGCGGAATCAATTCACTGGGCATGAGATTCCTTTAAAATTATTATGTGTTCCAGAATCTTAACCCATGACTCTTTTCAAGGCTTCTTGGACGCGCGGCGGCTGGAAGGGCTTGATGATGAAATCTCTCGCTCCCGCCTGAATGGCCTCAATGACCATGCTCTGCTGGCCCATGGCGCTCACCATAATAATTTTAGCGTCAGGTTTAATTTCCCGTATTTGACGCACGGTTTCAATGCCATCCATCTCCGGCATAACAATATCCATCGTGATGAGATCCGGATTCTCACGCTTAAAAATTTCCAAGGCCTCTTTTCCGTTTGAGGCTTCCCCCGCCAGAACATAAGGTTCCTTCAGGATGATACCTTTCAATATGGTGCGCATGAAAGACGAATCGTCGACAAATAAGACGCGGTAGGTCAAAGGTCCACTCCTCCTAAATATTCATTTCGTATTCAGAATTTCCCTTCCACTTTTCAGCCCAAAAAACTTTTTCCAGCTTGATCATCAAAACCGTTTTTCCCTTCCAGCTTATGAGGCCCTCCAGATAAATAGGGTTTATGTCGAGAATGGGCTCCTTCACCGGAATGACCGACTTCGAAAAAACACGGCCTGCCTCCAATACCTTGTCCACTAAAAAACCCATCGTTTGATCTTGCCATTGCACGATAAGAATCCGGCTTTCCTGGCAATAATCAGCAAGCGGCAAACCAAAGCGTTTTTTCAAATCCATGACCGGAATGATTTTTCCCCTCAAGTGAATGATCCCCTCTAAGAACGCTGGCGTCTTGGGGACTAATGTCATCTCTACCAAACGGATAATTTCAAGAACCTGCAGGATATCCAATCCGAACAAACATCCCGAAAGCTCAAAAACAATCACTTGATTTTGTCCAGCGGCCAAGTCTAACGTTTGTGTTTCGCTTGAATTGTCCATCGTCATTTGATTTTTCCCCAATAATCCTGGTTGAGCGGCAAAGTTTATTCGAATAAACGAAAAATCAACAAAAGTTCAAATGGGTTTTGATCCCCCGCAAACCCTACAGCCGAAAAAAGGTTTTCCCTTAACAGTCGCTTGAATTAAATACGCACATCCTCTTGGTTAAACTTCCGGATTTGCGCCATCCCATCAGACAATGAGAAATAAACGGTCCGGCCTTGGGTTCCGCCTACTTCCTCCCCGACGATCGATATTTGGCGGTTTCCCAGTACCTCCCTGGCCGCCATCGCGTTGCGGACACCAATGGTGAGAGGTGTTTTTATGATAGAGTTAAACATGTTCGCGCCACCGATCAGTTTGGCTTGAAATCGGCTTATTTCACCTCCCTCCCCCACCATTTGATGAATAAGCTCCTCAAGTGCCGAGTCCACGAATTTTCCCTTGGATTTTGACAATGGATGAAACCGGCTCGAGGGCAGCATGGGGTGCGCCAAACCTCCCAGTTTGAGGAGGGGATCATATAACGCGATACCGACACAGGAGCCTAAGCCATAGGCCACAAGCCGGTCCGGGCTTTTAGCCGTCCTGATTTCGGCGATTCCTACAACCCAATCGGTTTCATGCATTACCGGAAGATCCAAAGGATTTGGAAAATGAGGCAAAAAACCTTTCCAAGGCGCCGGTTTCGGGTAAAAGAAAAAAGCTGCCTGTTATTTTCCTTTCCTTTTCCAAAAACTCCGTTTCAATCACTATCGCAATCTCCTCTTTTTGCTCCAGATCCACCAAGACCGTGTCCAGGATGGCTTGGGCCATATCCACCACGAGGGTCGGGACGCCATGGATCATTTGGACCTGGATAAAACGGAACAGGGCGCTCAAATAGGCGCCCGTCAGGATACTGCCCAATTCCTTGATGGCCGAGCGGTCCAACTCGTTAAGATCGGAACTCGTGATTTCTTTTTGAAGTAAAAATACCGCTAGGCCCGGAAGGATCTCGATGGGAAAAAAGATAAGTACCACGCCTGAGATATCACCGTATATGGGCAAGTACACAGCGGCCACGTTTTTTTCCATGCCGCCCAGGAATTTCGCTATTTCTTCCGTGGGCAGGACCTTGACTCTCGTCACAGACATTTCAATGGGCTGGCCGACCATTTGCGAAAGGGCCGTCGCGGCGTTACCCGCTCCCACGTTTCCAATTTCCCTCAAAGCGTCAAGTTGAAGTTCCGAGAACGACTCGAATTCCTTGCCCATAAGGTTTACCCCTTATTCCGGAGTTTTTCATTCAGACTGGATCAAAAAACCCTTTATCAGGCCAACGCTTTTTTAACCGCTTCCAGCACATTAGAGGGTTGGAATGGTTTCACAATATAGTCTTTTGCCCCGGCTTGGATGGCCTCAACCACTAAGGATTGCTGGCCCATGGAACTGCAAATAAGGATCTTCGCGTTCGGTACGTTCTTGATGATTTGCCGGACCGCGTCGATGCCCCCCATTTCAGGCATGATGATGTCCATGATGATTAAATCCGGCTTCAAGGCCATATACTGCTCAATCGCTTTCGCGCCGTTTTCAGCCTCTCCGGCTATCTCATAACCCGCACCGGCTAAGATATTTTTCAGCATCATCCGCATGAACGAGGCGTCATCCACGATTAAAACACGTTGGGCCACTCTATCCTCCTCTTAAGGAAATCACATTTTCGATCATCAATTGAGGCAAATGCCCGCGAATCCGGCCGGTTCAACCCGGTTTACAAACCGCTTTCCCCTCTTTCGCCAGTCCGCACCCGCACAACTTCCTCGACCGGAATAACAAAAATTTTTCCGTCGCCGATCCTCCCAGTCCGGATGTTTTCAAGCAGCAGCTCAATGACCTTTTCAACATCCTCATCCGGCAAAACAATTTCCAAACGGATACGTTCCTGATACTGTACTTTATAATCCGTCCCGCGGACTGAATCGACTTGGACCTTTTGATATCCATAGCCCGACCCTTCCGATAGCGTAACACCCCTGACTCCCGCTTCCCACAATGCTTTTTTGACTTGCTCGATCTTTTTGGGAGGAATGATGCAAAGAAGTAGTTTCATTGTGCCCCTATTTTATATATTTCGCCTTGTCCCCGCTCGGGGAAACTTGGAGTTCTTTTCGCCAAACTTGGATTTGCTGGATGATATCGATGGCCTGTATGACCTTGTCCTCCTCGGTATTGGCTGAATCCAGGTACATTTGCATTTTTTGGATGGCGTCGTCCCACCAGCCTTTGAACCGGTAGACTTGGCCGAGATAATAATATACCTCCGGGGAATTCTTATTTCCTTCCAGGCTCTTTTTGAACTCAACCAAAGCCTCATCCCACCATTGGCGTTGGATATAAACCTTGCCCAATTGCATATGCGCGTCCGGATGGGTAGGGTCGCAGGAAATTGCCTTAGCCAGCACCTTGACAGCTTCATCCAAATGCCCCAGCAGGAGATGAGTGTCGCCGAGTTGGGTTAAAGCTTCCCGGTTTTTCGGATTCAAGCGTATGGTTTCCTGGAACTCGCGTACGGCTTCCGAGTGTTGCCCCGTATTTTTGTAAAGCATGCCGAGGTTTTGATGCAAGGCATAATTTTCCGGGTCAGCCATAATTTGCTTAATCAAAACCTCCGATGCCTCGGAAAGAACGATCCGCTTTTTCATGGCCACTGAAAGGTTATTTTGAGCCGTTTTATATTCCGGCTCTATTTCGACAGCTTTTTTGAATGTTTCGATCGCTTTCTCATATTGGCTCATTTTAAAATAAACAACTCCCAAATTATTATAGGCCTTGGCGTATTGAGGGTTGATGGAAATGGCCTTCTGATAATGCTGGATGGCATCATCGATCATTCCGGCGTTTTTATAGGCCACTCCCAAACTATTATGGATAATCGGGTTTTTAGGGTCCAATTCCATCGCCTTCTTATACTCTGCGATGGCTTCCTCAAAACGGCCTTTGTCAGCCAGGGCCAATCCCAAATAAATAAGGGCCTCAGCGCTTGAGGCGATGGAGACGTCCAACTCCACGGCCTGGGTGATCTCCCGGATGGCCTCGTCGTAAAGATTGACTTTGTAATAGTAAACGCCAAGATAATAATGCGCCTCAGCGTTCTCAGGGTCTATTTCCAGGGCTTTTCTAATTTCCCTCGTGGCATTTTCAGTTTCACCCATTTTGAAGTAGGTGACTCCCATCTCAAAATGAGCCTTGCTGGAATTCTGCGTTAATTCTATGGCTTTTTTAAACTCGCTCACCGATTCGTCGCAACGGTTCAATTCCCGAAGGGCTATCCCCCGCTGTATATAGTTCTCGATGTCGGTGGGTGAAATATCGATAGCCTTCTGGAACGACATTAACGCGTCCTCGATCAGGCCCTTCTGTAGGTAGATTTCACCCAAAGCCCGGTAGGATTTTTCCTCATTCGGCATGGCCTCAATGGCTCTTTTATATTCCCTGATGGCCTCATCCAGGAGTCCTTTCCCGCTGTAAGCGGACGCTAAACTAAGGTATGTTTCCACGGAGGGAGCGGGGGGGGCGGAAGCGATTTTCTCGGCGACTTTCTCCTCCATGCTTTTCGCGCGCTCAATCGACAAAAGCGCCTGCGCTCCCTGCCCGAAATTAGGGTTCAAATCCACCGCTTTCTTGAACTCCCTCTCGGCCTCTTCCAGCATGTTCTTATCGCCATAAACGAAGCTCAAGTTGTAGTGCGCGATGGCATAGTCAGGGTTAAGAGAAATGGCCTTTTTAAACTCAACGAGAGCCTCATTCAACATGGCTTTTTTGTAATAAACCTCGCCTAAATTGTTATGAAGATCAGCGTAATAGGGGTTGTCATCGATGGCTTTCTTGAATTCCTTAATGGCCTCCTCCAACTGGCCCGTGCACTTGTAAGTGATACCAAGGTAGTTTCTAGCGAAAGGATGTTCTGGATTTAAGGCGATGGTTTTCTGGTATTCAACGATTGCTTTTTCATATTGACCCGTATACCGGTAGGAATTGGCGAGGTTATAACTAGCCTCGGAATCCGATGGAAACATTTGGGTCGATTTTTTGTAGGCTTCAATCGAACGGTCGTAAAGGCCCGTGTGCCGGTTGACGGCCTTCAGATTCTCCAATGCTTGGGTGTTCTCGGGATCGATCTCAAGCGCAGTTTTAAATTCCTTGATAGCTTCCGCGTACATGCCCTTGGAATAATAAAAAACCCCCAAATTATTGTGGGTGGACGCGTCGCCTTGATCGCTTCCGTGGGCTAATTCACGGATGGTTTTTGTTTCAGGTTGAGCTGGCATGGTTTTTTCCAATTAACGGCGGCTTTTCGGGAACATCTTCCACTAAATTATCCGGATTGATGATCGAGTAAAGGTCATCTTTTATTTTACCTAAACAATAATACAATTCTGTTTTTTTTCCCAAAAGATAAAGCGGAACCGGCTCGATTTGATCGATTTTAAAGCGGGTTACTTCCCTGACCTCGTCCACCCAAAGGGCGAAAGGCCTCCCCTTTTTCTCAAGGATAATGAACCAGCTCCGTTCCACGGGACCCGTCGCGGGAACCTCAAGGAATTTCCTGAATGACAAAACTGGGATTTCCTCACCGCGAAGGGCAAGATGCCCTTCCCAATTTCCAACTTTATTTTCAAATGGTTTTAATACAGTGTATTTCAAGACCTCTCGCGCGCGGAAAGTTTCCACCCCGAACAGCTCTTTATCCATGCGGAACGTCAATACCACCATGCCTTCCATGACCTGCAAAATATCCCTCTCCTCCACAAAACCAAGTGAAACAAGAATTTTCCCAATGGGTTCATGGGTTATTTTTTGTTCCGATAACGCCACTTGAATTTGGCGGGAGGTGATTTTCCCAGCCTGACGCAATAATTCACCGAGGGATTTTTCCTGGGTCTTCATCATGCCGTGGGACTTCCTTTGACAATTCTTAAATTGTTCTTGAGGATCTCATTGGACGGATCAAGTTCCAAGGCTTTTTCCCAGTGGGTGACGGCCTTGTTCTTTTCGCCTTTCTTTAAATAAACATTTCCCAGCTTCGCGTGGGCATCACTATGCAGCGGATTCAATTGAAGCAAGCTCTCGAAATCCTGGGCCGCCTCATCAAAATGGCCTTGTTTATAATTCAAGTTCCCGAGATTATCCAAGATTAATATGTCATTGGGGTTGATGAGTTTGGCGGCGCGGTATTCCTCCATGGCTTTTTCCGCGTCTCCCTGCCGGTCATAAATGTAACCCAAGACATTATGGACGCTTGCGTCATGGGGATTAATCTCCATGACCTTTCGGTACATTTGAATGGCCTCCTCATGCTGGCCGCGGCCCGCGTAAATCATCCCAAACTTCAAATAAACCTCGGCATTCTGCGGGTTTTTTTGACGCGCCTCCTCCAAAACAGACAAGGCCTTGTCGTATTGGCCGAGCGACATGAAGGCCACCCCCAATTTTAAATGGACTTCCGGCTCTTGAGGATTTAATCGAAGGGCCTGTTGATAAAGCGATATGGCCTCCTGATAATCCCCTTTTTTCGCGTAAGCGTTTCCCAGGATGGAGTAAACAGCCGCGTGTCGGGGATTTAGGACTAGAGCTCGTTCATAGGAGTTGATGGCCTCATCAAGCCTGCCCAACTGTTCAAATGAAAAACCCATTTTGAAGAAAATTTCCGCGTTGCTCGGATTGATGCCAGTGTATTTTTTAAACTGATCAATGGCTTCCTGATACCTGCCCATTTTCGAATAGACATTTCCCAGGTTGTTGTAAAGGCCCGCGTCAGTCGGATTCAATTCAGTGGCTTTTTGAAATTCTTGTATGGATTCCTGGTACTTGCCCTGGACTTCCAATAACAAACCCAATTTGCAATGCGCGTTTAAATTCATCGGGTTGATGGATAGCGCGTCGTGGTAATAATTCTCAGCTTCCTCGTAATTCCCGATATTGGTGCATAATCCCCCCAATTGAAAAAGGATTTCACCATCCGATGGGCTCAAGACCAGCGCTTTTTTAAACTCCACAATCGCGTCGTCATACCGTTTAGAAAGAGTGAAAGCGGTTCCGAGATTAATATGATCCTGTGCCTTATCCATTTTCCCTCAAGCCCCTCTGTCAGAAGGCGTTTTTGAACCGCAAACTTTGTAGATTCGGTTCTTCACGTCAACGCAGCGGAATAATTCACGAGCCCCGCCCATTAATGTTTCCGTCAAACCAAGAATCAAATACCCATCCGGACGCAATGCTTTGTGAAACCCTTGATAAAGTTTTTGCTGGCGGACCGCCGAAAGGTAAATAAGGAGATTCCTACATAATATAAGGTTAAAATCCGAAAAATCCGAATCCCAACGTCCAAGTAAATCATGCGTTTTGAACCTTACCGAGTCCCTCAATTCCTGGGATATGCGCGCTTTTTCCCCCTCGTTCAAAAACCACTTGCTCATTTGTTGGCTCGAGAGTTTTTTCAGTGAAGCAATGGGATAGGTCCCCCGCTCGGCAAAACGAATGCTGGCATCGTCAATATCGGTGGCGATGATTTTAATATTCTTCTCCGCGTACTTGGGGCTGTTTTCCCTCAAAGTGATGGCGATGGAATAAGGCTCTTGCCCCGTGCTGCATCCGGCGCACCAAATCTTAAGGCTGGATCCCGGTTGCCGAAAAATTTCAGGAAGTACTTTTAACTTCATGGAATTGTAAACTTCGGCATCCCTGAAAAAATCCGTCACATGAATGGTAAAACGGTCAAACAGCAGTGATACTTCATCCCGGTTTTTTTTTAACGCCTGATAATATTCCAAGTAATCGCGGGTTCCGGATGCCCGCATTCGGACTGCCACCCTTCTCTTGATATAATTGATTTTGTAATGCGTGCCGTCGAATCCTTTTTCGGCCAATACATGTTCAAGAATCTTTAAAAAAAAGGGGTCTTCTTCAACTGTTTTGTTTTTCAAGGAATCCATTTAAACCTTAATCCGGCTCCGATTCAGGGATTGTAAACCGCCTCAAACCCTTTTTGGATGGATTCGTTGCTGGAAAGAATTTGGGCCATGGAGTAATTGGATCCCGCGAAAAATACGCGCGCCGAACCCCGGAAGGCATGAAGATCCTCCCTCAATTCCACGTTCTTAACTAATTGTTTTAGATGAAATACTTGTCCCTCAACCACACCCTTGTTCGTGCCGGCGGTCAAGATGATGAAATCCGACTGGGAATAAGCTGTTTTTTGAACCTCTCCACCGCATACATAACAATGGATTTCATTTGAGGGAAGTGGTTTTTTAGTTTGAGCCTTTGTCCATCTTTGAAGCTCATCGCTGTATGGCCGGACACGGTCTCCCGCGTGAAAAGCAACGAAGGATTTAACGATCTCCACTTGGCAATACTTCTTTTGGACAGAAATCACCTTTACGATAGCCCTGTTTTCAACCAGAAAACCGGAAAAATTCGATTCGGGTTCATTAATATTTTCCGGAGAAATCGAATAAACAACCAGTAAATCGTCTATATTTAACTCAGCCTTGGAGGAATATTCAATATAAGGTTTTTTCGCTTGGCTGTAACTTAAAACGCCCGGGCCGGAGGCGTTCGTCTCGCTAAGGTCCCCAACCACTTTACCCAATGAAGGTAATTGGGATGGCTGTGTTATTACAAAACCAGCTTTCGTGAAATAATAGACGCTTATATTATCCCCCGCCCTTACCTGGGCGGCGGGGGAGGTTGCGGATGAAACTTCCGATTTTTCCTTCTTGGCGGTTTTCAGCGTTTTAACGGATTTTTCTTGATCCGCCTGATTCATTTTTCGGTATCGATCAGCGGATATAGGGGTAGGGGGCGGGGATAGGTGGTCATTTTCATCCTCCCCCTCGGTGGTTTTACAAATCCCTGATGAAGCCAAACCCATGCTTATCAGGCAGACCAAACCGGCCAAACCAATATATTTATTCTTTTCAGCGAACATAATTCACCTCGTCCTGTAACTTTCTGGCTTTTTCCACCCACTCAGTCTCGCTAAAATACTGGTCTAATATAATCTTCAAAAAAGGATCCGCGAGTTTTTTCGAAACACTCGTATCCACCTGGATTTGAGCGCTGTAATAGAGAGACGCGGCGCAGAGGGAGGAACTGCCGGGATATTGTTGGTAAAGATCCCAATAAACCTCCAAAGCTTTTTTATTGTCGCCCATGATGTCGCACCAACGGGCAGCTTCATATAGGACTTTAGGAGCATGCGGATCCTTGGGATTTTCCTGCACCCATTTCAACGCCTGGTCAGCGAGCATGGATGTATTAAGGGCCATAAAAAAGAAGCCGATTAATATCAAGATGCCTATGATCAATTTTTTCATTTTAATTCCTTTTAATTCCCCTCTTGTAGCTTGCGCGTCACCAGTAACTTAATGGACGCTTGAAAAGAAAACAACTGTTTGTGGCAAAAACGTCAAGCAAAAAAGGGAATCTAGTTTATCTTTGAAAAGATACCGGATAAGGTGCTTTTTTTGATTTTTGCTTCTTCAATTTTCTTTTTAGCGCGTTCATTGGAAGGATCGAGGTAAAGTATTTTTTCCCAAATACGAACGGCCTTATCCATGTCATTCTGGTCGAAATAAACTTTACCCTCGGTGTACAAAGCCTCGGTTTTCTGCTGAATCGTCGCTTTTAAGACGCCGAGTTGTTTCACGGTTTCCGGGTGCCCCGGCGAGAGCCTCAAGATCTTATTGTACTCTTTTAGCGCCGCGGCCAAGTCGCCCGACTCCTGGGCCTTTAAACCCTCATGGAACAATTCTTCGACTTGCTGTTCCTCCATCTGCAGGGACTTTTGCAGGTAGGCGTTTAAATAGGCGTTGCCGTCGGCCTTGGCGAGGGCTTTTTTAAAAAACTCAATCGCGGTCTGGAAATCGCTTCGCACGTAACTCCGAACTCCCTGCTCAAAGAGCGCTAGGATGTTCTGGGTTTCCGGATTTCCCTCAAGCCCTTCCACCCCGAAGGACAGAAGTTTGGCGATCCCCTGCTGCAAATAGCGCGAGACTTCTTCCAGCTCGGAATTCAGCTCATAGGCCTTATTCCATGCGACTAGAGCGCCCAGTAAATCACCCGCCTTGTATAAATCAATGGCGATTTGGTTTTGTTCCTTGGCTTTTTCCCTGGCTTGGTCCTTTTGAAGAGTGTTTTTAATGTCCTTTTGCAGCACCTGCGCCTGCTCATTATCAGGATCCAAAATGAGCGCTTGTTCCAATTGGCTCAGGGCGGACACCATGTCATTTTGCTGTTGTTTCTGCATCCCAGCCTGGACAAACTCCCTCGCGCGAACGCGGTTGTCCATTTCGGTTTGAATGGAGCGGATATAAGCTTCGGCCTGCTTGTTTCCCGGGTCTATTTCCAAGGCTTTTTGAAATTCCAGGATAGCGGCCTGGAACTTGCCTTCCCGGTACAATTGAAGAGCGGTTTTAACCGAGGATGAGGCGTCTTTTTTCTTGTCGGTTTTGTCCTCCATTTCACGCAAACGGGCCATCAGCGCGTTCGCCTCCTTATGTTCCGGCATTTCCTGCAGAATGCGTTTTAGCTCCGCTTTTGCCTCGTCATTGCGCCTTCTTTCATAAAGATCCTGCGCCCGCTTTAGCCAGCCGGAAACCCGCTCTTTTTGTTGAGAAGTCTCCATTTGTGAAATCAAGGACTGGGCGGAGGCCTTGGAGGATGAAATCCCCTTCAACCCAAGATCAATTTCGCTGGGGGACGTGGCCTGTTCCATGGCGCTTTCCCGGGTAATGAAGCCCTTTCGAACCAGTTCGATCAAGGATTGGTCGAAAGTCTGCATTCCATATTGGCTATGACCCTCCGCGATATAACCGCGAATCGAGCTGATTTTATCATCGGCGATAAGGGATTTGATGGTGGGTGTCACGACCATGATTTCACAGGCTGGAACGACACCGGCGCCGTCGGCCTTAGAAACCAAGCGTTGAGAGATAACGGCTCGCAAGGTATTGGATAACTGGATCCTCATTTGGTTTTGCTGATCGGGCGGGAAAAAGTCCAAAATTCTCTCTATCGTTTGAATGGTATCCATAGTATGCAGGGTGGAAAACACCAAATGGCCGGTTTCTGCGGCCGTAATGGCGGCCTGGACCGTCTCCACGTCGCGCATTTCCCCGATAAGTATGACATCGGGGTCCTGCCGCAACACGAATTTCAAGGCCGTTTTAAAGTTTTCAGTGTCTAGTCCCACCTCCCTTTGAGTCATGCTGGATTTGGCGTCCTGGTGGACAAACTCGATGGGATCTTCAACGGTCACGATATGGGCGGAGCGGTTCACGTTGATCTCGTGGATGAGGGCCGCGAGGGTGGTTGATTTCCCTGAACCCGTTATTCCCGTGACCAGGACCAACCCTCGGGGTTCCATGGCGATTTGCTTCAACACCGAGGTCGGCATGTTGATGTCCTCAATCCGCGGGACGATCTGGGGAATAACCCGCATGATGATTTCCGGAAGACCCCTCTGCCACATGGCGTTCGTCCTGAAACGGGCCAAACCCTCCACGGCGTAAGCCAGGTCGACCTCGTGGTGGTCCTCGAAAAACAGTTTTTGCTGCTTCTCATCCATCAAATAAGACGCGACTTCCGCCAATTCCTGCGCGGAAAGAATGGTTTCACTTTGGGGGATTAAATCGCCGTCAATGCGGAAAAGAGGGGGGGCGCCCGCCTTCAAATGGACGTCTGAAGCCTTTTTATTCACCATGGAATTAAGGATTTCTTGCAGATCCATTCCAGCTCCCGTTTAAAACAACCAAGCGTTAAGTGAAACTATTATAGCAATACTCATATTGGAAAAGCCCAATATTTTAACGTTTTTCCGGCCCGGTAAAAAATCCATGAAAAAGGCAATGACCAGCCGAGGCGGCTGTTCAACTCAAGCGGGGGGAAAAGTACATTGTTCGGGCGTTCTTTGGACTCAATTTGCGTTACGGTTGGTTCAAGAGTTTCCAAAGTTCCTTTTGGGCCTCTTTATTCTGTGGATCCAAGCCGAGAACGGACCTAAAAGCCTCCTCTGCCTTGATGCGGTTCCCCAACTTGGCCATTAAATGTCCAAGAGTCAACTGGGCATCCAATCGTTGTGGGTTTAATTTCACGGAGGATTCCAAGAGAGATTTCGACTCGGATATGTTGCCTTGTTTTTCATAGATCATCGCCAAATGGAATTGCGCGTCGGATAGTTCCTGGTTCAGCTTGATCATTTGATCGAGCAAGAGGACAGTTTGAACCTCATCCTGGTTGTTCTTCGTTTGTTCCAATTGGCGCATCAAACCCTCGATCCGGGCCGGATGCTCCTTGATGGTTTTCTCGAAATCCAGGCGGGCAGCCTCCATGATGTTTTGCTGGGCGAATATTCCGAAAAGGGATTTCCGGGGTTCCGGGTCGCCCGGGTTCAAATGGGCCGACCTTTCAAAGGAACGTATGGCGGCTGAGTACTGCCCCAAAACCATCATTGCCAAGCCCAGCTCATTGAAACCCTCCGAGTATCTTCTAATGTACCGGTTAGCGGGATCGGAAAACCTGTTTTCCAGGTCCGGAAGCGAGGTCAGGTCATAGCGAAATTGGATATTCCCGGGGGGTTGGGTGCCAAGATCCGTTCCGGTGAACTCCTGGGTTAATACTGTGGGGAAAGTTCCCGGGCCCTTCCAACCATCCGGCATCCTGGAACGGGACCATTGGATGTCCCATTCCGGAAGGTTATTTTCCGCCAGGTTTTTCACGACCTCCTCAGGGGAACCTTGAATGGAGGAGAAAATCACTTCCGGATGGCTTTTAATGCATTGGGCCATGTACCAACGCCGGTCCAAGTATCGTTCATCCAAAAAAACGGCCTTGGTCTGTAGAGGATCCATGAGGCGCGTCTCCCGGCAGGCCGCCGCCTCAAAGGGATCCTGGAAAACAAGGATGGATTTCTCATTCAAAGCCCTCAGGAGATTCAGCGCGTGCTGCTCGGCAAAAGTCATTTGCGACCGAAAAAAATACTGGCCGGGAAGAAAGGCTAGGCCGATGGATAAAAGCAGGATCAGAGCGCTCGCGGCGGCTAAGCGGGTCCCGGAAAGAAAAGACGTTTGTTTCCTCTCCATCCCTTTTTCGATGAATGAAAGCAGGAGGCATCCCAATCCCATTGGCAGCCAAACGGCGGTGGGCCCCGCTTGCGCCGAGGAGGAGGATGAGGAAATCCAGGACAAAATGGCGGCGAAAATACACATCCATACCTCTGAGGCTCTGATCATTTTGGGGTTGCCAACTTTCCATTTCAGGAGGTTTAAAATCCATAAAATGACCAAAAAAAGGAATAAGACGCCCAGGGTTACACCGAAACTCGCGGCCGCGTTCAGGGGATCCCAATCCGTGCCTCGGTGCCAATCCCAAAGACTCCGCCATTCCTTAACGAAATAATAAAACGGGTGATTTCCGCCCCAGGACGGGAAAAAGGTTCCGGCGCGGAAATACACCCAAAGGTAGGGAGTGAGTCCCAGGGCCAAGGGGCTCCAAGAGACTTTAAAGTCCTTCGCCTGAAGGTCCACCTGGATCAGGTGGTTGAAAAGACCCAACAAGCCCCAAAGGGGATGCACGCTGAAAAGTAACCCCAGGATCATCCAAAGGCAGTCCCATGGTTTTTCCTCCGTGTTGAGAAGATTCCTTTGGGTCAGGAAAAGAACAAGCCCCAGGGACGCGACCATCCCAGATCCGATTGTTCCCGCGTCCCACCATGGGCGGCTGAATCCGACGGCCATGCAAAGGAGGCTTGCGATCACCTTGTTGATCATGCTTTGCGATTTCAATTGCCAGAATAACTCCCCAAGGGCCATGATCGAGGCGAGAGAAAGAACTAAGGCGGACGCGACGGGAAGAAGCGTGAATGTCCGGGTCGGAAACAGGAAACAAAGGGCTTGGCCGAAAAGGACCGGCAAAGGGGACCAAAAGGGATCGCCCACGGCGCCAGCGTGGACGGCGAGCCAAAAGGATGGGTCTTTCCCCCAATAAAAACGTGAGATATGGGTTGTTTCATAGAGTGCGAGCAGGCCAGCCGCAACCGGAGCGGCGGACAGCAAATTTCCACGGGACCATTTCTCGAAATATTTTTTTAGCCCCATCGCATGAAGCAAGAAAAGGTAGGAAATTAGGATTAAAAAACTTCCCCTGTTCATCCAGCCTTTTGCGAAGTAGAACCAGCCGCCGAACAATAAAAACGTTCCTGCGAAAATGGAAAATTTCCGCCGTCTTTCGAGGGATTCCTCCCTCAGGCGTAATTCTTCCTCCGCCGCGACTTCCTCGATACTTGGCACGAATCACGCTCGATTCGGGGACGGCTTGTATGCCCCTAAGTTTTCTTTTTTTAGACGGCCGACACATAAACTTAAAACCTCTGAAAAACTAAAATAAAGCTTCCAAGAGAGGTTTTGATCCCAGGATTTTCTCGCCCAGTTATCTTTATCAGATTTCAAACCAAGTTGGACAGAAAATCATGAGATTATTTTCAATGATTTCTGAAAAAGTCGGTATATCGCAGACTTTTTCAGTGCTTACAATTTATGCCTAAAGTTCTTCTCTCTCATTAAGGATGCAGGCTTCTAAACCCCGAATCTTTCATTCCAAATCATGGCTAGACCCTTCAAAGTCAAATCCGGCTCAATCCTGGAATATAATCCGGTTCCCTCGAACAATCGGCAAAAACCGCCTGTGGCGACTGCAGGAGCAGTCGATCCGAGTTGTTTCCGTATTCTGGATAAAATTTCCCGAGTCGCTCCTAAAGTCCCTAAATATAGTCCGGACCTGATTCCATCCTTAGTTGTCGTCCCAACCGCGCTTCGGGTCTTGGCGAAGGTCACAAGGGGCAGTTTCGCGGTTTGCTGGTGGAGAGCTTTCAATGACATGCCTATTCCTGGCCATATGACGCCCCCCCGATAGGCTCCCCCGCCGTCCACGACATCGAAAGTCGTAGCGGTCCCGTAATCCACGACAATCACTGGCGCACCGAAGATTTTCTTGGCGGCTATGCTGTTGACGATTCGATCGGCACCAACCTCCCTGGGTTTCCGGTAATGAATAGATATTCCGGGATTCCTAAGGGGATTCACGAAAAACGGGGCTTGGCCCGATGCCTTTTCAACGGCCATGCGGACCATTCCATCAACGGCCGGAACCACACTCGCGATGATAAAGCCCTCTCCCGGCCCTTTTTTTTGAAGCCCTTTAGCCCACCGGAGGGCTCCAGAAAGGGTCCGAAGGCGGCTGGTTTCGACAAAGGTTTTTCGGACCGGATGAATGCCCCTCATATAGCCGGACACGGCGCGGCTGTTCCCGATGTCCACGGACCAGAACATAAAATCTCCTATCTTTTCCTCAACGACAGGATTTCCACGTCGCCGGATGTGACCCTTTCCAGCATTCCCAAATCGTTCCTGACCAGCAATGCGCCTTTTTCGTCAACATCAAGGACCTGGCCGTAGAAAACACGGTGCGCTTGATGAACTTTGACCTGTTTACCGAGGGTGGACGCCCTTTTCCTCCATTCAAAAAGAACTTTGGTGAATCTTCTTTCCCTCACCCAGGCATAGGCTTCCTCGAGCCGCAAAAGAAGGTCCTGGAAAAATCGGACTCTCGGAATGTTCCTGCCCTTCAGGCCCAGGAGGCTTGCGCCGGTCCGCCGGATCTCCTCGGGAAAATCATCGGGTGTTTGATTCAGGTTCAAACCGATTCCAAGCACCGCGGCAAGGCCCATTTTATCTTTTTTCGATCCCATTTCGGTCAAAATGCCGCAGACTTTCCGGCCCGCGATTTGAATATCATTAGGCCATTTGATGGTTGGTTTGAAATTCCACTTCTCAAGGGTTCTCGCGACGGCCACGGCCGCGGCCAGAGTGATTTCAGGCATCTCATCCGCCAGGAGGTTCGGCCTCAAAATGAGGGAAAATGTGATGGACTTTCCCGGCGTGGAAACCCACTTCCTGCCTTGGCGGCCCCTCCCCTTGGTCTGGGCCTCCGCGACGATGAGGGTTCCCTCCTCGGCGCCTCCCCGCGCCAATTCCAGCGCCAGATCGTTCGTAGAAGACAGCTTGTCAAAGCAGAAAAGGATCTTGCCGAAAGAGGCGGTCTTCAAGCCCCTCCGGAGTGCTTCGGGGGTCAATGAAGCAGGCTTTCCTTTCGGGGATCTCAAAGGGGATAAAGCTCGATTGAAAAATCGACCGCTTTTGCTGAATGGGTCAAGGCTCCCGAGGAAAACCGGTCCACTTTCAAAAATTTATATCGGAAGATATTGTCCCTGCGCAAACCGCCTGACACTTCGATTTCCATCTTTGCCTTGACCAACACTTGTATTTTTTTAAGAAGGGCCAGGGAAGAGTTATCCACTAGGATGATGTCGGCTCCCGCCCTCAAGGCTTCCGCTGCGCCTTCAAAATCCTCCACTTCCACCTCGATGAATTCCTTGGGGCCGTACTTTTTCCGGGCGCTTTTGACGCAGTTGTAAACACCCCCTCCAAGCCTCAAGTGGTTATCCTTCAAAAGAACATGGCCCGCTAGGTTGAACCGGTGGTTGTTTCCGCCACCCACACTCACGGCGTAGCGTTCCAGCACTCTCCAAAGAGGCGTGGTTTTGCGGGTATCAAAAAGCTTGTCGACGCCCAGGATTCCCCTCATCTTCCTGGTCAAAGTCGCCACGCCCGATAAGCGGCTTAAAAGATTCAGCCCGCTCCTCTCCCCTGAAAGGAGGGAGCATGCCGGGCCCTTGAGAATGGCCACCTTTTGTCCTCGCCGGAACCTTGTCCCTTCCTGGCAAAGAGGTTTCAACCGGCACCTTTTATCCAGGATCCTGTAAATTTCCGCCATGATCGGAAGTCCCGCTAGGATTCCTGATTCCTTGGCCAGGACCTCTCCTTTAGCCCTGAGGCTCTGGGGAATAACGGCTTTGGTCGTCCGATCATTCCAAGCCCCATCCTCACGCAGGGTGTCCAGCAGGAGGTTTCTAACGGATTTCAAATCCAAGGCAATCGGTTTTTTGATTTTTTCATTGATCAAATTATGCCCCGTTTATCTGCCGCAGATTCACCTCAAAATGTTCAATCCTTGTTCGGGCCAAGTCGATCTTGTTTTTTTCGGCCTCCACCATCCCCGCTGGCGCTTTTTTAACGAACTGCTCGTTGGAGAGTTTAGCCTCAATAGACTTGATGTAGTTCGATTGTTTTTCAATCTCATTTTTTATCTTTGAAATCTCCTTGTTCAAATCCACATAACTTTCAAGCAGGACAAAAATTTCACAATCTTTAATTTTGGCGACCGCGGCGGGAACAATCGGCCGGTTTGAAGTTGGGCCAATTTCCCCAACCCGGGCTAAAAATTTAATGAGTGATAACCCGGAAATGATTTTTTCTTGGATTTCTTTATTCCCCAGGACATCCACCTTCACCATCGCCCCCGGAGGAATATTTAATTCGCTTCGGCTGGTTCTGATTACCGTGATCACTTCCTGAAGGAATTCGAAATCCTTGACGGCCGTTTCGTTCTCGTGATAGTCGGAGGCTACGGGCCAGGATGCCTTCATGATACTTCGGGTCTTCCCTGGGAGCTTGTGCCACAATTCCTCGGTCACAAAAGGCATGATCGGATGTAAAAGCCGGAGAACCGCGTCCAAAACCGTGACCGTCACCGAGGCGGCTAACTTCTTCTCCTCCGACTTGGGATCAAGATAAAGCCTGGGTTTCACTGCTTCCAGGTACCAATCGCAAACCTCGTTCCAGAGAAAACGGTAAAGTGTCTGAGAAAGCTCGGCCACCCGGTATTTTTCGTAATCCCCGCTTACTTCCCGAATGACCTGGGCCAAGCGCGTCAAAATCCACTTGTCCTCTAATTTCAAATTCTGAAAATCCTCTCTTGTTAAAGATTTTACTTCTGTGCCGTCCGCCAATCCCATCAGGACAAAGCGAGCGGCGTTGTAAAGTTTGTTGGCGAAATTCCTGGATGATTCGAGTTTTTGAGGGGTCAAGGAAACATACCTCTGCTTCGTCTCGATACTGGTCAAAGTAAAACGCAGGGCGTCGGTGCCGTACTGCTCGATCAAGCCAAGCGGGTCCACCACGTTTCCCGTGGATTTGCTCATCTTCTTGCCTTCAGCGTCCGCCACGAGGGAGTAGATATAAACCTCCCGGAAGGGCACATCTCCCATAAATTTCAAGCCCATCATCATCATTCTGGCCACCCAGAAGGTCAGGATGTCCCAGGAAGTCACCAAAACCGAAGTGGGATAAAAAATTTCCAAATCCTTGGTTTTTTCAGGCCAGCCCAAAGCGGAAAAGGGCCAAAGGCCGGATGAGAACCAAGTGTCCAAGACATCCGGATCCTGTTCCATGGGCCCGGCATGACCTCTTGGACAGTTATTTGGGGTTTCTTCCGCGGCGACCTGGGTATTGCATTGCTTGCAGGTATAAACCGGGATTCGGTGGCCCCACCAGATCTGGCGGCTGATGCACCAATCATGAATCTGTCCCAGCCATCGCTCATATTCGACGCGCCATATCTCAGGTACAAACTTGGTTTTGCCCTCTGCCACTGCCTCCAGCGCCTTCTCGGCCAATGGCTTCATCCGGACAAACCATTGCTTGGAGTAATAGGGTTCCACCACCGTTCCGCATCGGTAGCAATGGCCCACGTTATGTTCATGGGGCACGGTTTTCAGAAGAAGGCCTTGAGTTTCCAAATCCTTCAATACCATTTTTCGGGCCTCAAACCGATCCAAACCCTGGTAGGCGCCGGCGGCTTTGCTCAAAGTTCCATCCGGATTCAGGATATTGATCCGCTCGAGCTTATGGCGATTTCCTACCTGAAAATCGTTGAAGTCGTGCGCGGGAGTGATTTTAACCACACCGGTTCCGAATTCCCTGTCAACATAGGCGTCCTTGATAATGGGTATCTGGCGTTTGACCAGCGGAAGAATGACGAATTGACCCGCCAATTCTAAGTAACGCTCATCCTCAGGATGAACCGCCACCGCCGTATCGCCCAGAAGGGTCTCGGGCCTGGTGGTGGCCACTTCCAATCCCTCGCTAGGATTCTGAACAAGGGGATAACGGATATGGTAAAAATTGCCTTGAGTGGTTTTGTGTTCCACCTCGATATCGGAAAGAGCCGTTTGGCACCTGGGGCACCAATTAATCAGGTAATAGTCCTGGTAAATTAACTTTTCGTTAAAAAGGGATATGAATACTTTTCGCACGGCCTTTGAGAGGCCCTCATCCATCGTAAAACGCTCCCGGGTCCAGTCGCAGGATGAGCCGAGTTTTCTTAATTGGCGCATGATGGTCGCGCCGTATTTCGCTTTCCAATCCCATACACGTTTCACGAAGGCCTCACGGCCAAGGTCGTGTCGAGTCTTGCCCTCTTTTTTCAATTCCTTTTCCACGACATTCTGGGTTGCAATTCCCGCGTGGTCGCACCCAGGAAGCCAAAGAACGTTAAAACCATTCATGCGTTTGAAACGCGCGATCAGGTCCTGAAGGGTTTCATTCAAAGCGTGCCCCATGTGAAGGCTTCCCGTCACGTTGGGAGGAGGAATCACCAAACAAAAGGCTGGTTTCTCGGAAGTGGTGGATGCCGTGAAATCGCCGGAGCTTTCCCACAGGGAGTACCAACGGTTTTCCACCTCCGCGGGGTTATAAGCCGACGGTAAATTATTTTCATTTTCCTGTTCCATATCCATTTTTCCTCATTACCTGATCTCGGGTTTAGATTAAAGCGCCGTAACATAACGGCGGAAACAATATTTTAGCGAGCCGCTTTTCCGGCGGTGAAAGACGCCGAAGCGCTATCAGCGGTTCCCAATGCATAATGCCCGCAAAGGGTCGGGGCGTCTTGACCATCCACTAAAATTTTCACTTGTTTGATCTCGTAAAAGTTCCTGCTCAAAGTCTCAATCAGGCCCCGGACAAATAGGGTCTCCTCGTAAAAGCCGAATTCTTCCTTTTTAACATTCGACAAGGTTAAATCCACCACCGCGATTTCCTCACGGGTTACATAAAACTCGTTTATATCAACGCCTTCCGGAACCGGCACCTGGAATTTTCCGGACCTAGGTCCATGGATAAAAGCCAACACAGCCTGTTTCATCTGGCTATACCGGGTTTTACTCCGCCGGATGGTCACGGGCAAATTAGAGGCCTTTCCGTTTTCCGTATCCACTTCCTTGACCAAGATAGACCAAAGTTTATCCTGCGGTTCATAGAGTTTATTGTCATGCGCCGGACTGGCAATAGTTTCTTTCACGTCCGAACGTTTTGCGTAATGAACAATAATCCATGATCCGAGAATAAAAACCAAAAACAGAAACGCGAAGTAGATGATTTTAAAATTCGAGTTGGTTTTTTCAACGTCCATACCAAGTCTTTCTTGATTAAGGCCGCCCATATTGCCGGTGTCGTTGCGGAATAGTTTTAACTGGTCCTTTGATTTCGGGGGTCTTGTCACGGGTTAATCCGGAGAAAATCCATAGTCCCAGAAACCGTATTCGTTGCAAAAGACTGCACGCCACTTTGAAGGCTCATCATTCTAATATCTTGGGAGGATGTTAAAAATAAAGGTGTCAATACCACCGAGGGAATAGTCAGCCATCTCAAACTTTGATGGGGCACACAGAAAATTCTTCCCTCCGGAGAGACGGCTTCGCCAGCCAGGGTCCTGGTATCGGAAAGGTTATTGAGTGCCAAATTCACACCTAATTTTTGTCCGATGGCCCTCGCTAGTTTAAGGCTTGATCTGAATTGGGTCATATTGACCGCTCCCCATTTCTGGACGCCCTCCTCGCCGGCATCAGAACGTGATGGCGGCTCCACCACCAGAAGTGGGCCTGTGATTTTACCCGTCCATTCCCTTTCGGCATGAATGATGATGGCCAAGGAAGCCTGGGAAGTATTAATTTGGTTGACCCATCTTTCAGGGGGAATAGTTTGATCCCCTTTTCGGATCATCACCACCTCAAACCCTGCTGTTTCGAAGGATTTTTGAAGGGTTAGAGCCATCTTTAAGTTCCAGTCTTTTTCCAATTCCGAACCGGATTTCACACCTGCTTCCGACCCGCCGTGCGCGGCGAAGAGGACAATCCGGGGTTTAGACCAAGAGGTTAATGGGTTAAGGCAGAATAATGCGAACATTAAAAAAAACACAAAAAATGATTTAAGGCTGGGGATCATGAAACGCCGAAACCTTTAAAGTGGGTAGTTTTTTAAATTTCTATTTTTCCTTGAAAACACCGATTGCCCGGAATTTCTGGTACCTTTGAGCCTCTAGTTCCGTCGGTGACATTTTCGTGAGAACTGACAAGTGCTTCAGAAGGGATTTTTTCAATTGGTACGCCGCTTCGTCAAAATTGTTCTGCGCTCCTCCATGGGGTTCAGGAATGATCTCATCGATTACTTTCAAATCAAGAAGATCCATTCCGGTCAGCCTCAACACTTCGGCGGCTTGCTGAATTTTCTCCCGATCATCCCAAAGGATGGCCGCGCAACCTTCCGGGGAGATGACCGAATACCAGGCGTTTTCCATCATGAGAACCCGGTTAGCCACCCCGATTCCGATGGCTCCCCCGCTTCCCCCTTCTCCCAGAACGACCGAGATCACGGGAACCTTGAGTTTGGCCATTTCAAATAGATTACGGGCGATAGCTTCGGCTTGTCCACGTTCCTCAGCACCAATGCCAGGGTATGCCCCAGCCGTATCAATGAATGAAATGATGGGCTTTTTGAACTTCTCACCCAATTTCATGATTCGGAGGGCCTTTCGGTATCCTTCAGGATGAGGCATCCCGAAATTCCGGCGGAGATTTTCTTTTGTGTCATGGCCTTTTTGGTGGCCCAAAACCACCACCGGTTGGCTTTCCAGGTAAGCGAAACCGCCGATGATAGCAAGATCATCCCCAAAGGCCCGATCCCCATGGATGGCGGTAAAATCCGTGAAAATACGCGGAATATAGTCTCCCGTAAAGGGGCGTTGGGAATTCCGGGCCAATTGAACCCTTTCCCAAGCCGATTTGGATTCCTTCTTTAAAATTGTTTTCTTAACACTCTTCAGATGCTTAACTTTCATATTCACCTTGGTTAGAAATTTTAATAAACGGCATCATTATAGGGGCCACCCACCCACCCCGCAACCTGCTACTAAGCCAAGGGACCTCTGCCATCGAGTAAAGCGGGTAATTGCCGACAAGTAAGCCGGCCAAAAAGGATCAGTGGGTTCTCAGGATTTCCTAATAAAAGGTCCAACACGATTTCGGCCGGAGGTCTTGGCTTTGTAGAGGCTCTTATCCGCCATCTTGACCAATTCCTCGGCGCTAGAGGCATTCTCCGGAAAAGTGGCTAATCCAATACTGAGTGTGATCTTTTTCCGGTCTTTCACCATCGCTTCCACTGGCAGGTGGACTTCTGCAATCTTCCGATGAAGCCGCTGGGCTACCGTCATGGCCCCCTCCGGATGTATTTCGGGAAGAATGATGCCGAATTCGTCCCCTCCTAATCTGGCTACCACATCAATGGTTCGAAGGTCAGCGCGCAAAAATAATGCGATGAATTTTAGCACTTCATCGCCGGCTGGATGGCCGTAATGGTCGTTGATTTTTTTGAAATGGTCCACATCCAGGTAAAGAAGACTGAAGGCGCGGTTATACCGCTTGCTTCTCGCGGCCTCATCTTCCAGGAACCTCTCGAAATACCTCCGATTGTGAATCCTTGTCAAACCGTCGGTAACCGAAAGCTCGCGAACCTGCTCATGAAGTCGGATAGTCTCAATGGCCATCCCCGCCTGGGTCGCGAAATTCATGAGGGAGCCGATATCCTTGAGGGTCAGTTGACGTTGGGTGAATAGGTTATCCACGGCCAGAACACCTATGATTCGTTTCTTTCCCATCGAAATCGGAACATTCGCGTTGCAGGTCACGCCTTTCTCGACACCCTTGGCATCGGGATAAAGCTTGAGCAGGTTGGCGGTATAGAAATACTTTTTATAGCCGTAAACCAAATCCGAAAAAGTGCTGAAACCCTTTTTATTTAAAAGAGGATCCACATGGTCATGCCCGACCTCGAACCGGCCTTTGGCGTCAACTCCGATGGCCCTCGCGATACTCTTCCCACCTGGTTCCACCAAGAAAATTCCGGCCCGGTCATAGCCCAATCCCTTGCAGACGCAGGTGACTGTGAGTTTCAGGAGATCCACGTAGGAAAGCTCCTCCCTCATGCCCTCGATGATCCTGTGGAACATGTCCAATTCCCGTTGAAGGATCGTTTTTTCCGCGGTTCCTTTATTGCTTGTATTTTTTTGTTTTTCAGAATTCATGGAGGAATTGTGTTTCATAGTGTCAACCTTCTTAATTCGGATTTAAAACGGATCATTATATATAAGATTCAAATGGAATGGCTTTATAACCCACACACATAAAGGAATATCATTTAACCAATGTTTTTTGATTATTCTCGGTAATCCCGACTATGCAAGATAGTGATTTAAAATAGGGTTTCTTTTTGGGAATCGCACCGGCAATATTGAATTCAAGAACTCTGATTTCGGCGTCAAAACCGCCATAATGAATCAATCGAAAGGCCCCGGGGTCATCAGGGGTTCCAGGACCCGGTTTCAAGACGCGAGCTGAGGAATTTTCCACCGTCCTAAAATCCGCTGCAGCTAGCACTCTCAATGTCCCTTTATCCTTCGAGTCTTTTAATGCTGCCGGTTCATTGCCCGCCTCATCCTTTGAAAAAGCGAAATGGTAGGCTTCAATGCCATCGTCACTTGACTCGGTTGTGACTTGCAGATACAAATCATCCCAAACCTCGGCATAGAAACGGGTTTCTCTTTCTAAATCAACAGCGATCATGCTGTCGCTTTTGTCCCCTTTGAAAACCAGGTACAGGGAAGCTGTTCTTTGTTCCTCGTTTGCCGAGTTATGCCCAAGCTTGACGATAATACGCGAGTCGTTTTCTGACGGGGATAGTCCTGCGATCGCAATGAAAAGAATTGAAAACAATAAACAAATTAATATTTTGTTTTTCATTTTTTGCTCCAATGGATGAACTGAATTAAGGTCAAATTCAAACACCTGATCAGGGCGCCTCAAACCACAAGATCGACAAGGGGGGGAGGAACACAATGGCGGAATGGGGCATCCCTTGGTAGGAAATATCCTCGGATTGCACCCCTCCCCCATTGCCGAAATTGCTTCCGCCATAGTGAGCGGAATCAGAATTCAGGATTTCCTTGTAATACCCCCACTTCGGCAAGCCCACTCGGTAACCATGACGGAGAACCGGCGAGAAATTTCCGATGCAGAGTAACTGTCTCCCGGTTTTAGGGGATTTCCTTAAAAATGCCACTACATTTTCGTTGGCGTTGTGGACATCCACCCATTGGAATCCGGAGGGGTCCGTATCCGCCTCCCAGAGGGCCGGGTTTTCCTTGTAGATGCGGTTCAAATCCTTCATATAGTCCTGCATACGCCAATGGTCCGCCCATTGGGTCAAATGCCAATCCAGGCTTTGTTCATGGTTCCACTCATAGAACTGGGCGAACTCGCCCCCCATGAATAGGAGCTTCTTGCCTGGGTGCGCCCACATATAACCGAAAAGCGACCTGAGACCCGAAAATTTTTGCCATCGGTCCCCCGGCATCTTGTCGATGAGGGAACATTTTCCATGAACAACTTCGTCATGAGACAGAGGCAGAATGAAATTCTCGCTCCAAGCGTAGAGGAAACCGAAGGTGAGATTGTTGTGGTTATACCTGCGGTAAATGGGGTCCCGGCTGAAATAGAAAAGGGTGTCATGCATCCATCCCATGTTCCACTTGAATCCGAATCCCAGACCGCCCGTATAGGTCGGCTTGCTCACACCCGTAAAGGCCGTGGATTCCTCGGCGATCATCAGCACCCCCGGAAATTGGGCATGGGCCAATTCGTTGAGGCGCTTGAGGAAGGAGATGGCTTCCAGATTTTCGTTTCCTCCATACTTGTTGGCGACCCACTCCCCATCCTGGCGGCTGTAATCCAGGTAAAGCATAGAGGCCACGGCGTCCAGTCTCAAGCCGTCCACGTGGTACTCGGAAAGCCAATAAAGAGCGCTGGACAGCAAAAAGTTGCGGACCTCGTTTCGCCCAAAATTGAAGACATAAGTACCCCAATCCGGATGCTCCCCCTGGCGGGGGTCAATGTGCTCATAAAGGGCGGTGCCATCAAATCGGCCCAAGGCGAAATCGTCCTTGGGGAAATGAGCTGGAACCCAGTCCAAGAGAACCCCTATGCCGTTTTGGTGCAGGTGGTCCACCAGAAACTTGAAATCGTCCGGATCTCCAAACCGTGAGGTGGGCGCGAAATAGGAGGTCACCTGGTAACCCCAGGACCCCCCAAATGGATGCTCCATAACCGGCATGAGTTGAACGTGGGTAAAACCCATTTCCTTCATGTAATCGGCCAACTGGAAAGCCATTTCTCGATAGGTCAGGGAACGGTTGCCCTCCTCGGGAACTTTCCTCCAGGATTCCGGGTGTAACTCGTAGATGGACATAGGTTCCCGGAGGGCGTCGCTCTTCTTCCGTTTCTCCATCCATACAGTATCATTAAAATGGAAGGCAGTCTTGTGCACGACCGAGGCCGTCTTGGGCGGCACTTCCGTTGCGAAGGCGTAAGGGTCAGCTTTCATGCGGATGTCGCCCGAAGGCGTGCGGATCTCGTATTTGTACATGGTGCCTGCCGGAAGTTCTGGTATGAAAATTTCCCAAATGCCCGACACTCCCAGACACCGCATCATATGCAGACGACCGTCCCAGCCGTTGAAATCCCCAACCACACTGACGCTTTTTCCGCCGGGCGCCCAGACCGCGAAAGATACCCCCTCGACATCCTGCCAACGTGTGGGGTGCGCTCCCATTTTTTCATAAAGTCTCTCGTGATTTCCCTCGCCCAAAAGGAACAAATCCAATTCACCCAAGGTGGGCCAGAAAGCGTAGGGGTCCCAATATTCGAAAACATTTCCGCCAAGATATTCCGCCCTGACACGATAGGGAGGAAATTCTTTTTCCCCGGGCAACAGCGTCTCAAACAATCCTTTGGGTTCAATGGGTTGGAGCTGGATTTCCCTCTTACCCAGCAAAACGGAAATGGACTTGGCCTCAGGCCGGAAAACCCGGATGAAAACCCCTTCTGGAACGGGATGAATGCCAAGAATGGAGTGAGGGTCGCGGTGGGATAGGTTGACTAAACGCTCCAAGTCGGAACTTGAAGATTTGGTATTTTTTGTTTCAATTTGGTTTTTCTTTTTTCGCGGGGGCAATTTTTCCTCTTTCTATTAAGCCGTGGGGCGAAGTGTTTCTTTGATCCTCGTGTTTTTTTCCAAAAGAAGATCTGTTCGAAGATTCAATAAATCTGAAATCTCCATAAGTTTCTCGAATTCCAGGGATTTTTCCGCTGCCTCAAATACCGCCTCCTGGGCGAGGTAAAGATTATAATCCAGTCCCAGTTTTTTCGTTATCTGCACTACCGCGAGGGCGGCTTTTACGTTATCCTCATTCGGCTCGGTCACAGCGTTGTCCACGATTTCCGTTAAAAGGTTACGGAACGTGTGCTGGGGTACGAACCGGTCAATGCGGTAACCGTGCTGGGTGACCTCGTCCGCGAGTTCGATCAGGCTTCGGTAGGCCTCCGGGTCCTTGAACCATTCCCGTTTCTGGATTTCCTCCTCAAAAAGCTTTCCAAAGGTGAATTCTGCCGCCGCTTGGATTTCCTTGGGAAGCTCGAACCCGACGGATTGGAGCATTTCCAGGTTCCGGCGGTTTTCCTCATACAAGCGGACATATTGCTCGGAAAACCGGTCCACCAGGCTTCCAAACACCTCCTGGAAGACTTTCTTTCGGGCCTCCGGCAGGATCTGCTCAACCCCAAATTCTTCTGGCCCGAACTCTTCTTGAAGCAGGCGAAGAAGTTTCGGGAGGGATAAGATATTGAACATATCCACCAATTTACGGGAGGATTTCCGGAATAGATCTGGGGGCAAGAAAGGCTTGATTGCACCGTAAAAATCGATGCCCCCCAAGTGGATTCCCGCGAAAGCGAAGCCGAACTCTTGATGGACCATGGCTTCCTTGAGGCGGACCTGGCCCGCCATGAGCGTATACCTGCCCCTTTGTTCCCGGACCGGGTTCGTTATCTCGTATAAGTAACCCCCGGCTTCCCCCTCATCAGGCACCGGAGTGACCAGCGAAGAAAGAGCCAAATGGGCAACCACGCCCTGGGGAGTCACGCGGCTAGACTCGGCGAAGCGGTGGTAAACGTCAGCGCCTGTACCGAATTCCAGAAAATTGCTTTTGGCTTGTCCCAGGATGGCCAAAAATTCGTTTTCAGGGGAAATCTCGTCAAGGATCTTCATAAGGTCGAAAATCCGGGCGGCGTATTTCATGACCTGGACACCCTCAATACCGGAAATCTCTGAGAAAAACCACCCACAACTTGTATACATCAACATGGAGTTGCGCTGGATTTCCAATTGCGCCAAGGCCTTCACCTGCTCCATGGAGGAAAGGCTCCTCCCCGCGTGTTTTTCCAGGAATTCCTCCCGGGATGCCAGGGGATTCAGGACCAATTGGATGTAATCGTTGCGGGCCGCCCAGGGATCCAGGAAAAGCTTCCCGCGCTCCGCCTCGAAATAACCGCTCACTTTGTCCCGGATATGGTTGAAGGCTTTCCTTAAGGGGCCTCTCCAAACCTGGTTCCAGCCTTCCTTGCCCCCGGTCTGGCAGCCACAATCACGGAACCATCGGCCCACCCCATGGGCGCAGCTCCAGGAGGTGCCTAGGCCATCCTCGCCTCTTTTAATCTCCACCTCCTGAACTGGCGGATATTTCTCCAGGTAAGCTCCGTAATTGGTGACCCAATAGTCGCGGTTTGCTGCTTCCACCTTGAGGGCGTAAGCTAGGCTTAAATCGCCGAATTTGGTATGGTGGCCGTAGGATTCCCCATCGGTGGCGGCGTGGACAATCCTTCCATCGCCTTTGGACGTCCGCGCGATGCGGTCCACAAGAGCCTGGCTGGTTACCAGAGCACCCTCGAAAGCAATTCCGCGGGAGATTTCCGGGTCGTAAAAGAATAGGTCGATGAAACGCCTGGACCCATCCCTGTGAAAGTAGCGGTAAGCCACGCCCGTATCGAAATCGTTTCGGGAAACGTCGTGCCAATCTCCGCCCGGCAGTGGCCGGACCCTTTGGGCTTGTTCCGGTGAAAGAATAACGTATTTAAGACCGTTATCAATCAGGACTGAAAGGGTGGCATCGTCGCAGGCTGTCTCGGATAGCCACAAGGACTCCGGTTCCCTGCGGAAACGGAATTTGAAATCAGCGATCCCCCATTTCACTTGCGTTACCCGGTCCGCCTCGTTGCAAAGGGGAAGGATGGCGTGGTTATAGGCCTGGGCGATGGCGTTGCCGTGTCCCCCGTTGCGCTTCAGGCTGTTACGGTCCGCCTCAAGGATGCGCAGGTAGGTTTGGGGATGGTATTTCTCCATCCATGAAAGGAGCGTCGGCCCGATGTTGAAATTGAGGGACTCGTAGCTATTGACGATGCTTTCGATTCGATTCGACTTGGAGTCAAATACCCGGGCGAATGCGTTGGGCCTATAGCATTCATAGTAAACACGGTCATTCCAATTGGGAAAGGGTTGGGCGCTGGGCTGGTCGTCGACCACCCCTGTCCAGGGGTTTTCTCGGGGCGGCTGGTAAAAATGTCCATGAATAACGAGCGCAGTTGGCATGATCCCTCAAAACTCCTTTATTTGTCGTTGTTAACCAAAGGATGAGCCAAGATTATAACAATCCCATTGAAAACGGGCTTTAAAGTTATAAATTTTCTTTTCAAACTCATTCAAAATGATTTGGAAATGTAGTATCCAAGAAAAGATGAAAATCTAAATAAGAAAAACCGATCCAAACTCTTCACTTGTCAGGTTGAAAATACCCTTAATCTTTTTTGGGGATATACCACTTACGGCCGAACTTAGTTAAAAACACCCGATAGGAAAGATTGATTTCATCCGTCACTTCATTCGGAAGCAAGTATTGCCTCGGGATGTCGTACAATTCAATGGTCGCAAATTTTTTAGCCCGGATATCCCGAACCAGCGGAGCGGAACTCCATAATCCTTTTTCCACCAAACCTGTATATTCAGCCGGCTGGACCAAAATCCGCTTTCCCGCCATCACCAAAAGGTCCAAATCCAAGGCCAAATACTCCCCAGGTTGGCGGTAGAGGGTCAAAACCTCTTCCTTGGACTGAGTTTCATAAGCAGATGGAACACGAGGCCACGGACCGAGATTGAAGGAAATAAGTCCCGCAATGAGGATCATAGGGAAAAGAAAACCTGTGTATAAAGAAATCCTAATCGGCGATTCATCCTCTTTCCGCAATTTCCCCTCCAAATCCCGAGGAACACCCTTTTCCCAACCCAGCCACCCTTCTCCTATGAAAAATAGACCGAACAAAATAAATCCCATGTAATAATTTTCCGCGCTGGCTTTATGGGCTAAACCTAAAACAGTCAAGAGGGCCATCAGCGTTTGTAGTTCGGTGAAGAGGGATGTTTTTTTAAACAAAAAAGTCAGGATCACACCTGCCAGAAGCCACCCGCATTCAGGCATGAAGCTGTTTTTCAAGTAATAAACCAGAAGGTCAGGCTGGAAGCCATAATTGGAAACCCAAAGGACAGTTTGCTTCCAAAAAAATCCTTGTGATCTGTCCTGAAGATAGAAAACCAACGAGAGAGAAGGAATTCCGAAGGCTGCCCCAAACCATAAAAAATCCTTCCACTTTTTTTCAAGGAGGCAGGTCAAACCAAAGGCGATCACAAGAGTGATTGCGGGTTGTTTGCAAAAGACAGCCAGCGCAGTAAGAAAACCCGCAGTGATCAGAAGAAATAATTTTTTCCAGTTTTCAAGTTT
The DNA here is from genome assembly GCA_963796105.1 of candidate division FCPU426 bacterium. GTDB lineage: Bacteria > Oederibacteriota > Muellerivitia > Muellerivitales > Muellerivitaceae > CAWCKJ01. The sequence continues at coordinate 149,593 of CAWCKJ010000003.1, read as the reverse complement.
TAACCGATCCGCTTTTTTCAAAAGCAGGAATGAAATAAAAACAATGGCGGTTACGAAACAATCCACCCGGACCATAGTTCCCCAAGCGGCCCAGGTAGGGGAAAGAAGAAACAAGACCGCCAATCCCGCAGCTGGAGCGATGGGTCCCTTGCTCCATCCCCACACCAGCAACGCCAGGGCGCAGCCCAGATAGCCGGAAAACGCCAGCAATCTTCCAGGAAACCATGTACCCGGTAGACCCTTGGAAAGCCAGTCTTCAAGGATCGGAAAAACCGGAGGATAGGCGGCGTGCAAGTAAGGGCTGATATTAGGGTCATGATATAAGCCCTCCCCCCTGGATAATACCCTGGAAAACTCCACATTAATGGCCTCTCCTTGATTCACCTGGAAAGGGCAGATAAGGCGTTGGAAGAGAGGAATGAATTCGACGGATGTTAAAGCCAAACACCCGAGCACGAATAGGAGCCAAAACAGAAGATACAGTTTATCTGGATTGTAATTGGGGTTTCGTGACACATAAGATAATGGTTTCTTCATGAAAGTTATCGTTTTTCCATCGCCTGCCGAATTACCGCCTCGCGGCGGGGGTTGCTAAAATGGGGGCTATCCTCTAGTCAGTCAAAGGTTTCGGGGAATTGTGCAAAACCAAAGTCCATCGAATATATTATCAAACATCCCGTCGAAAGTTCAGCGGCGTTTTATTCCCTTTCTATTTCTCTGTTATATCCTGAATTACCTGGACCGTTTCAACATCAGCTACGCGGCGCTGGATATGAAGACGGACCTGGGGTTCAGCGACGCGGTTTATGGATTCGGGGCCGGTGTTTTTTTTATTGGCTATGTGATTTTCGAGATCCCCAGCAACCTAATATTGGAAAAAGTCGGTGCCCGTCTCTGGATCACCCGCATTATGGTGACCTGGGGAATTCTCTCCTGTAGCATGTTGTGGGTGAAAAACCCCTCGGTTTTTTATACCCTCCGGTTTCTTTTGGGAGCCGCGGAGGCCGGCTTCCTTCCAGGTATCCTCTACTACCTTACCTTCTGGATTCCGGCCCGTGAAAGGGCCAGGGCCTTCGTGCTTTTCCTGACTTCCACTGCCCTAGCAGGTGTTGTTGGGGGTCCTCTCTCCGCGTTCCTTTTAAGCTTGAGGGGTGCATGGAGCCTGCAGGGCTGGCAATGGCTTTTTCTTCTGGAAGGACTTCCCTCTTTCATCTTGGGCTTCGTGACTTATTTTTACCTGACCGACAGGCCGAAAAACGCTTCATGGTTGTCCCAGAATGAAAGAAAATGGCTGGAGGAAACCATGGATCGGGAGCGCCGGGAGCTTCAAAACCGGCATCCTTTGAAACTGGGAGAGGCCCTGGCGCACCCTAGGGTCTGGAAGTTGTGCCTTCTTTATTTTTCAATCATCATCAGTTTTTACGGAGTAGCCTTCTGGCTGCCCCAAATCTTGAAGAATTTCTCGGGGCTCGATAACACAACCGCAGCCCTTTTGTCCGCCATCCCTTACCTTTGCGCCTCTGCGGGAATGGTCTGGGTCGCCTATCATTCGGATCAATCGGGGGAACGCCGTTGGCACGTGGCAGTTTCATGCTTCAGCGCCTGCCTGGGGCTCCTGCTGGGCGCCCTATTCCAGCAAAACCATCCCCTGCTGGCCTTCCTCACCCTTTGCCTGACAGCCACGGGAATCTGGAGCACATTGGGACCCTTTTGGAGCCTGCCCACGGTATTCTTAAGCGGCAGGGCGGCAGCGGGCGGTATCGCCTTGATTAATTCCGTGGGAAATATCGGCGGATTCGTCGGGCCCAACATCATTGGAATCGTCAGGGAAGCCACCCACCGCTTCGAAAACGGAATGCTAGTCCTGGCCCTGACACTTCTTATCGCGGGTTTTCTAGCGCTGTCCCTGCGCAAAGATTCCCAATAAGTCGTTCACCCAGAGGCCTCTCCCGCCAACTCATCCTTCAGGGATTCGTCATGTCGATGGTAAAATCGGTGGTTCTCAAGGGGGATCCGTCCTTGGTGTAAACGGCTTGGTAGGTTCCAGAGGAAGCCGGTTCCCCCTTCTCGTTTTTTCCATCCCAGGGAACCCAAGCGTTTGTTTTTCTGACCACTTTCTTTTGAAAAGGCGTCTTGATGTGCCTGCCCTCCATGTCCAGGATCTCAACCTTGTAAATTCCAGGCCCTTCCTCGAAAGAAATAAAAAGATTAGCGGCGGTTTTGGATTCCCCGCATTGCGGCGCCGGGGCCATTTCCAGCAGGAATTTCCTGCGAAAAAGTTGGCGGTCACCACCGCCCTCTCCCAAGGGAACTTTCTTGGATGCCGAAAGATAACCTGCAGGAATGCCAGATTGCTGGTTCCATACTTCAGGCAGCCCCGGAATGGAAGCGGATGTATAGGGAATCTGCCATCCAGATTCGTTGAATTCAAGGGTTTCCCAGTCGCGGGGATTTCCTATCAATTTGTCCTGGAGATACAGACTTAAATGCTGGTTCCTTTCACTGCTGGTGAGAACCCTGCGGCTGCCGTCAGAGAATACCAAATCCATCGAATAGGCGAACCCATAGGTTTCATATGCCAGAGCCGGTCGGAAAGCCGGGCCCGCCAGTTCAAACGCCAGGATATTCTCATGCTGGAAAAAGCAGAGGCTGGAGGGACGGCTGATGATGGTTTGAGGTCCGGTTAAAACACTCATATGGGAAACCCGGTCCACAAGATGGTTGTTCAGGTAAATATTTAAGACACTGTCGGCTGATACATTCAGTGAGCATGAAACAAGGTATCGTACCTCCTCCTGGGCGGCCCCAGCAGACTGAAGTACATAAAGCACCGCAAAAAAGATAAAAATTGTGATTTTCCGCAAATGGTTACCCCGAAATATAGATACCCTGCAATTTAATGATTCCCAGGCGAGGGTGGATTTTGGAGGTAAAACGACACCTCGGCGCCGAAGAGAATCAGTGTCCAGGAAACATAAAGCCATAGGAGAATGACCGGAAAAGTCCAAAGGGCCCCGTAGGCCTTCGAATGATCCATCACATGAACCGTGTAATAGTTCATCCCCCGCCGTCCGACCTCCAGGAGAAAAGCCGCTAGGAACCCCGCGGACAATGCCGCTTTTCGGCCGACCTTGGCGTTGGGAATCCAGGCGTACATGGCCGCGCATCCTGCCCAGAGAAAGACGAATGGCACTCCGACAGAAAGGAACCACCCATTCCAGAAGGGCTTGACGATCCCCCAGCCATGGAACCAATCTTTCATTGTCATGACGGAGATCAGCATCAACGGACCAACCAGAAACAATAGGGTATGCCTTACGAACTGAGAAGGAAGAGGTCTTCCACGGCTCACCCCCCAAAGAAAATTAAAGGACGTTTCAACGTCTCGCAGCAAAAGAAACACCACCACCGCGAAAGCCAACAAACCGGTCCAGCCGACCTTTTTCGAATGTTCAGCAAATTTCTTGATAGAGCGTCGAATCTGCCTCTTCCCCACCTGGTTCATTTCCCTTAGGTTTTGCTTTTCCGACGGGTCCAAGGTCTTGTCGTTATCGAGGTTATCGACGGGATAAATCACATCCACGATCCGGTCGAGGATAGCCTCTCGTTTTTCGGTGAAGGCCTCTCCCGCGAGAACCGCCATGAGGATGGCGAGAACTGGCACTAGGGCGAGCACCGATTTGAACGCGAGCGAGCTCGCGATCAGCCTCTTATAGGCCCGGGGCCGGCCGGCAGAATGCCTTAAGGCCAAACCAACAGCGCGGGTCAAGAGTTGAATATAACCGCCGAATCCCGAGAGGGGTTTCGACATTTTTTGGCTTCCCAGATAAATAATCATTTCCTTTCCGACTAAATGGAGAAGATGTTATTTTAATCGAAAAATAATGAGAAAAATTCATTTAACTCCCGGAATATTTCCGATTCTAGGAGGCCATTACTACGATTCGGTTTTCGCAGACTGGTTCCTCGACAACTGCGCCCAGGTCATCCATCTTGGAATAAACTATCCTGTTAAAGCCCCCACTTTTCAGAAGATCATTCAGCTCTATTAAGGGAATCGAAAAGTTTTGGAAAGTTTCATCAATGCTCGAACCTCCGTAGGAACCCTTGAGGTTCAAAAGCGCCAACCCTTTTTCTGCGTAGAAGATTCCTGATGTTTTCAACTCTCCTTTGTCAAAATGGGAGGTTTCAGAAACGCTCCATTGCTCGAGCCCTTTTATCGTGTGATAATCAAAAATAAACCAACCACCTTTAACCAGGCATGGTCTAACTGATTGGAAACACTCCTGAAGATTCCTCGCACCCTCCAAATGGTTGACGGCGTTATAAGTAGAAAGGACTAACCCGAAACTGTCTGTTAGATAGAATCCCGAAATGTCTTGTTGAAGGAATGTCGCGTTCCGGCCCGCCAACAAGTGCGAGCAACGCGCGCGCGCAAGGTCAAGCATATCCGAGGAGAGATCAAGGCCCGTGAAGGAATAACCCGCCTCCAGGAAATGAAAAGCGATCCGTCCGGTTCCACAGCCCAGGTCCAAGATCTCGGGAATTGTTTTAGAGAGTATCAGGTTTGAGAAAAAACGCAGAAGAATCGGCGCGGCCTTTTCAGAGTAATTCCCGAATTGGTCGTCATAAAACGCCGAAAAAGCTTCTCCGTAGGAATTCATGGCACTATCCCAAGGACTTCCACCGAGGAGTGCGCCTTCGTTTGCCCTCCTCCCCATGTCCCACTGTCCATCGGGAGCGTGATAGCGAACAAGTTTCTACATCCGGGATTCTTGATACGTGTTCACAAGAAGGCAGGGGTCTTTCTCAGGTGACGCAGAAAATATTATTTATGAAGGATAAAAACAACTCCAGCACCCTTGGCCCTGTTCTTGAAATCAGGCAGGCCCTTGGCGGCGCAAAATTCCCTTTCGCTGAAATGGAGATACTCAGCGTCCCTAGCGACTGATTCACGGTGGCCGCAATCCACGCAAACACAATCAAATTCGACTTGTGTTTTTCCCTTGGATTTCCGGCTCAAAACCCGACAGTCCACCATTCGAGTATGCCCGTTGCACTCCTCGCAGAAAATAGTTTCTGGATATCTAACGGATTTCATATGGCTTTACTCCTTCACATGCCAGTCCGTTAAAGGAAATGGCAGGTAAAGGTATCTTGCACCTGATAGGTCAACCTATCAAGCAACATCTTATTTCAACGATTTAAAACACTACAGGATGAGGTCTAAAATCCAGTAGACCTCTAGGCGCGGAAAACTCCGGAAAATGATTTTAGGAAGGTAAAAAATCAAATGAAGCCAAAATGTTTTTTTCATATTCTTAATGAATCTAGTTTAACAGGTTACAAAAAGCGACTTGTTTATGAAACTAGTATTCATCGGACTATGGGTTTTTAAATTACTCAGATAAGGTAAAAATTCGCGGGTTTAATTTTTAAATAATACTTCTAGGTAGTTGATATCACTCGGTGGGAAGTCTTAGCATTTACACATGAAGAAAACAGATAAGCAAATCATTCTTAAATTCGGGGAGAACGTCCGCAAAAACCGTAAAATGCATGGTTGGTCCCAGGAAAATTTGGGCGACAAGGCTGGTTTGGCGGCGAACTTTATTGGTTTTGTGGAGCGCGGCGAAAGAAGCATTACGCTCAAGAACGTTGTCAAGATCCACAAAGCCTTGGGTTGCCCGATTAACAAACTTTTCGAAGGAATTTAAATCGTTTTTTTCCTTTCTAGTTTGTTTTTTTCTCTCTCATTCCTTGATAATTCCAGGTGAGTTTCAACGACTTGTGTCAAATGCTTAAGCTTTTTTCCAATCTCTCCATTTCCCTCTCTATTCCCTTTCTAAAACTTTCCTTTGAGAATCTCAATGCAAACAGCTTTAAACGTCTTTATTTAATGATAAGCCATTTCCGGAGCGAATGTTTTCCCTCTCCTGTAATAAGCAGATAATAAAGACCATTAGCCAATGGTTTGTTCCACCAATCCTTCGGCTCTAATGGCCCGTAGTTACCCGACTCCCCGATTGAAAGAGAAACCTCGTTCACTTTTCGAAATGCAGTTGTGTATATTTGAACCTGAATGGACCCAGAACTCTTGCCCGACAGATAAATCCACGAGGGAGAGGCTTCTTTGAGTGGGTTGGGAAAAAGAACCGGGCAGAATGGATAAGACGGCCCGTCGTCGATGAGTAACACATCATTCGAGGGAAGAGTCTGCAATTGCTGGCTATCCACGGCTTTGACAACGTAATAATAACTCTTCCCTGTCATCGCGCTCAGGTCGATGAAGGAAGTGGTGTTCCCATTGGACGTTTGACCCACTTGAATGTAAGGCCCTCCCGGGACAGTTGAACGCAGAATAATATATTCGCTGGTCGCGAAAGCGATGGTCCTGGGGGGATTCCACGCAAGACTCACCCCGGTTGAGGAAACCACAGCGGTCAGGGACGATGGCGGCCTGCAAGAAGCCAAGCAGCGGTAGGCGTTCAAATTTCCCCAGCCGGTCAGGGTATTGGGATAGGAAGCGCCCAGATGTTCAGCTGTCTTATAGAGGCGGTTAACGATGTCGTCGTTGGACAGACCCAAATCCGCCAGGATGGCGACCATGGCGCTGACTTGCGCAGCGGCAAAACTCGTTCCGTCCGCGACCACATAACAACTTGTGCAAGGATCCCCGCATGGGTTTGAACCGCAGGTGACCCCATCCGTAAACACCCCGTCCCCATTGGCGATTTGGCCTACCGGCGCGCACATTCCGACCCAGGCCCCAAATGAAGAATAGGGAGACAGGTTCCCGGCGGGCTCGGTAGCGCCGATCCCCAACGCGTTCGTGTCCCCAGCGGGACTGTATTGGGTGTTGTCGCCCGAATTTCCCATGCTGGACACCACAAGGCTTCCCGCCTTCCAAGCGTCGGCGCAGTAGGTTTGAAATGTGCCGGGCGGAAAAGACCAGCTCAGATTAATGGCCATGACTTTGTTTTGCACAGCGTAATTGATGGCGTCGGCAAACGGCACTGAATCGCTTGCGGTCTCGTCCGAGCTGGCCCTTAAAACCATCACCGTGCAGTTGACGCAAAAGCCGGCCCCTCCTAGGGCATTGTCGGTATTAGCAGAAGCCACTCCCGTGACATAAGTGCCGTGCCCAGACACATCTGAAATGCTCGTTGATGCATCAACAAAGTTGTGGCCGAGATTCCCGCTACCGGGATCCCTCCATAAATGAGAAGTTACATCCTCATGGACGAGATTGATACCGGTATCAACAATGGCAATGACGGCGCTAGATCGACCCTTGGACGCATTGGACATCCAGGGATCAGGATCGTTCCATGCTTCGTCTATTCCCACTTGGTTCAAATACCAATCGTTTTGACCTGAAGAACTGCTGGCATTCGCCGAATAGGCGGGATCATTCGGGTAGGAGAACGGTACGTAATTTGTCACATCCGGAACGCCGAGATAGTCCGGCAAGACCCTCCTAAAAAGGAAATGATTCTTGAAATAATCAACAAATTGAAGTTCCTCTCCGGCTTGAACCTGAACCACCAGGGTCCCGCTCCATTTGGAGGCGCGCTTGACCTTGTAGCCAAGGGATTCCACTTCATGTTGAGCCGCCATCAAATCCGCTCCCTTGTTCAGTTCCAAAACCACCAACCCAGGTGCGAAATTCGGATGGCCCGGCGCTGACTTCGCGTAGGATTTTTTTTGAGATCCATTTTCCTCGGCATGGATGGCGCCGAATCCTAACGCGGCAAGGGCAATAAGTGTAAAAATAGTCAGCAGTAGTTTTACACGAAGCATTAAAGCCTTCTTTTCAAAGTATCTCCGATTCGAGGCCGGAGTGGGACAAGCCGTACCGCCGGATTCAAATAAAGTTCGGGTCAATGGCAAACAACGGGATGACCTACCCACCCCATGGTGAAAGTATAATCAATCCCTCGCATCTTATCCAAAAGCCGAATTGACTTTGAATCCCTTCTGGAGGTTTAGCCGCCTCTAGCTTTTTTCCCTTTATATTACCTGAATTTTGCACCGAGTTTACCGATTCCGTGGCCAGATCGGCCTGAATCGGGACCCGACAGTGGCCATTTTCATCAGAAGTGAACTTATGTGCAAAGAATTTTTTGCACCAAGCCACTTCTAGGCCGCCCTGGGTCTTTCCAATCGTTTTCGATCAAGGTATTTGAGGAAACCCAATAGGCCCGCTGTCCTATCATCATGGATTGAATACCTCACCACATCCCGATGGCCGTGATACTGGATTCGGGCGGCTACAAAGAGCATCTTCAAACGTGCGATCCGAAGGGTATGGTCCGGCATGGTGATCTGTTCCTTCTCCTGTGGCTTCTTTCCCGGTCGCTTTTCTTTTCCACAATGGCCCACCATTAGTTTCATCCACCTCCAGAGGTTGTAAGCCAGCATCACGATCTGGAAAAAAGCATGGTGGCTTTGGAAACTCTTAGAGGGAATTGCTAATAACCCCTCCCGTTGCGCCTCACCAATCAGGTTTTCCACATCCGCGCGCAGGTCGTATTCCTCAACCACCCGATGGGGTGCTCCCAGACAGTTGGTCGCGAAGATTCGGTAGACATATCCTTCCATTTCAGGAAGGCTCAATTGTTTCTCCCGCGCTTTTTCATCCAGCGTCCTCATCGCCACAAACCGGACTGGTTGTTGCCAGCCTATGGGTTGATGGACACATTCGTTGTATTCGTGTTCTCCATGGCGGTACCAACCCTTTTTCGTGAAAGGCGGGTCATGCCGCTTGTTCCCGAAGATGAAAGAAAACCCTTCTTTTTCACAGGCTTTCACGCTTTCCCAGCCGATCATTTCACCGTCACCGCGCACCAGAATCGTCCGGACACAGGACGGCAAGAGTCGCCGGAATTGTCTAATTTGGCGGGCCACTTCCTCAGAACTAAGGGTGGTTCCGCGTCTTTGGGTTCCGCACAAATATTCCCGGGTTTCCTGGAGAAAACACAGAATGGGCCTCAGTCCCTTCTTGCCCCGGTGCTTGGGGTTGTATCCTTTTCGGCTTCCCTCGATATTTCCGTAGACCGTTGCGGTGGTGGTATCGATGTTGATCTCCACCTTCTTGGGGGCATATTTCACCTGTCCCCAAACCTTGGCCCGTAACGCCCCACTCAGATTCAGCAACGATGCCGACTGCCCGATCCCCAGCGACCTCAGGTATCTCCAAAAAGTTGTCACTACCGGCAACAAGGGAACCCGCAGTAAACCGCACAGCATGACCTCACCCCGCAGGTAGGCAAAATGGCCAAGTCTTTGGAACCCGATGAAAAGAAGCATTAGGATGCCGCTTACCATCCGGTAGTGGCCCAAATTCGGAAGGCGTTTAGGTGCGGCATAGTGTTTTTTGAATTCCCGCTCAAAATCAAGAAGGTCGAACATCTTCGCCAATGCCAACAATCCGCCAAAAGCTGTTAGGCGGTCTTCGCAAATACCTACGGGAGTATTGGCCGTAATCTTGGGCGCGATTCTCCCGTTTCGATTGGCTTTTTTCTGGACTTGCGGGTTTGATTTCTGAGGCGTATCTTGACGTTTCACCATCTGGGGGACCCTCTTTTAGGATGAGTTGGCTTCGCAACCCTTATCCTATAATGGTTTCCTAGATGGTTTTTTTATTAGGCGCAAAATTCAGGTATTAGATAGTCCTTCACGAATAATGCCTTTAGAATCAAATTCCGCTTCAATTCATTTATGAGAAAGAAGGGCCTTTGATGTTAAAATCCATCGTCGCATTTCATCGGCCTTTTGTTTTCAGGCTGTATTTATAAAAAGCTTGTTAATTTTATCGAGTAAAGTCTTGGAGGACTTATGAAACTTTGGAGCGATAGTTTTAGCGAGGGTTCCCAAATTCGTCCGGATTTCACTTTTTTGATGCCCCATTCCACCCAGCACGCCGCTTTGTCGAAAAACCGAAACCCCCACCTTGCCTGGGGAGATCTTCCCCCTGAGACAAAAACCCTGGTTTTAATCGTCCAGGATCTTGACGCCCCAGCAAGTAAGGAATTTGTGAATAAAACCGATAAAACCATCCCATTTGATTTTCCACGCGTCAACTTTTTCCATTGGGTTTTGGTAGATATCCCCATTAAGGGCTCACCTATCCAATCGGGGGAATTCAGCAAGGAAGTGACGGTTAAAGGCAAGCCGGGACCCGGGGGGCCCCGGGGAACGCGCCAGGGATTGAACGATTACACGAACTGGTTCAAAGGCAATGCGAACATGGAGGGAAATTACTTCGGCTATGACGGACCCGGACCGGCATGGAATGACGAGAGGCTGCACCATTACACCATTACACTCTTCGCGCTCAAGGAAAAACGATGTCCGGTAGAGGGAAATTTCATCGCGCAGGACGTGATTAACGCCATCAACAATATCACCCTGGCCAAGGCCAAGTTGAATTACACTTATTCCATATATCCAAAGGCTCGTTAAGAAATAATTCCGATTCAACACCGAAATATCTTTTTTTGTCAGGAAACTCATGCATAAGCGGGCCGATGCCCGGTGCCCAATCCATTTTTGAAGCGGCTTTCAGGAACCTTTAACCAGCATCCTAAACCACAATTCCAGGGTGGGTGAATGTTTTTTTCAAACCGTACGCCTGAGGATTTATCCAAAAACAAAATCGCCGCTCATACGGAAAAAATGAGCCTGACGGGCTTCCTGGATTTGACCCAATCCAACCCCACCCAATGCGGATTGAGTTTTCCGAACGACATTTTGAAAGCTCTTCAGGATCCGTCCGGGATGGTTTATGAGCCCCATCCCTTCGGTCTTTTAAGGGCCCGGGAGGATTTAGCGGCCTACCTCAATGCACGCGGAGAAAAAGCTAAGCCAGAAAATATCCTTTTAACTTCCTGCACCAGCGAGGCTTATTCCTACCTTTTTAAACTTCTGGCTGACCCGGGCGATAATATCCTAATCCCACACCCCGGTTATCCCTTGATGGAACACTTGACCCGTATGGATGGGCTACTGGCGGTTCCCTATCCCCTCCTTCCGAAATCAGGCTGGCCCCTAGATCGAGGGGCCTTGGAAGCGGCTGTTCAAACCAATACCAGGTTGGTCACATTCGTGAACCCGCATAATCCCACCGGAAGTTTTCTCAAGCCCGGTGATTATCAATTCTTATCCGGTTTATGCCAAAGAAGACGAATTCCCCTTCTTCTGGACGAGGTTTTTTCCGAATATGGCTACACCCTGGCTCCGCCCTTCAAACCCGACAATTCCGATACGCTCATCTTTAGGCTTGGCGGCCTATCGAAAAGTTTGGGTCTGCCTCAACTGAAACTCTCCTGGATCACCCTCCAGGGGCCCGAGGACCTATTGCGGGAATGCCGGAACAGGCTTGAACTCATCGCGGACACATATCTTTCGGTCAATACGCCTGTTCAATGTGGGCTGAAAAAACTATTGGAAATAGGCCCTTCGTTTCAAAAACAGCTTTTAGACCGTGTTTTAAAAAACCGATCCCACTTGGTGAGTAGCCTAAAAGGCCAAGAAACCACATCTACGCTTTGGCCTTCGGAAGGGGGATGGTACTCCCTGGTGGAATTAAAAAATTGTCCCCTCAGCGAAGAGGATTTCATCGTTCAATTGCTGGAGAAGGAAAGAGTCCTGGTTCAGCCTGGGGGTTTTTACGATTTCTCATCTGGATTTTTCCTGGTCATCAGCCTCTTGCCCGAAAAGGAAATTTTCGAGGAGGGAATCAAAAGGCTGATCCATTTTCTATCCAGCATCCAGGGGTGATGAAGCGATTCTCGAAATCCCCGTCAAGATTTCAAGGCCTCCAACTGCCTCGCGGCCTCTTTTCCCCAATCGGAGTCCTTGAAGTTCTCCGCTGTTTGGCTGAGGATCTCTTCCGCTTTTTGCCTGTTTTGGGTCTTGAGGTAGGACCTGGCCAGGCTTAACCGCAGCTCTGGAACGAGAAAACTGTCGGGCTTGATCTTGAGGCGGGTTTCCAGAAGGGTGATGGCCTGCGTCCATTGATTCTGAGATTCCAGGCAAAGGACCTTACCGAGATAGGATTCCTCTCCCAAGGGGGAGTCCTTGAGTTCCTGAGCCGCCAAGTCGAAACTGGCGTAAGCTAGATTGAATTGGCCAAGGAAGAATTGGCACTTTGCCACGTAAAACCGGGCAATCTTCGCGGCCCTTGTCCCCGAATAATCCGTCGTGATTCTTTGGAAAGCCTGAAGGGCCTGTTGGTCCTTTTCCTGATTGGTTTTGAATGGGCCGTTTTTCGGATCAATGGGTGAGTGAAGATAGTATTGGCCGAGATTCAAGGCAGAGATCGCGTCTTTTTCTCCCTGCTCGACGCTGTGGAGGTAATAGGGAATCCCCACACACAGGAGGATAATCAGGATTCCGATGACGGCGACTATTTCCTGGTGGTTTTTGGCCCAGGTCAGCCATTTTGCAGACGGTTTTTCCGATGGTAAATCGGGCAAGGATTGCAGCGGGCTTGTCATAAATCGCCTTTCAAATGAAATGATGTAAAAAACGAAGCCTTCCCTTCCGGGAAGGCCTCATCCGATGGTACCCTCGACGCGAATCGAACGCGTGACCTACCCTTTAGGAAAGGGTCGCTCTATCCAACTGAGCTACGAGGGCGTCCGCCTCTACCCCTAGGGGAGGAAAAACGGGATCAGTACTGGATTATAGAAAAGAAGGGTATGCTTTTCAATTTTTGCTGTCCGTTTAGGAAACCCAGGTGGATGAGAAAACAGGCCTCTACCACCTTTCCCCCGGCTTTTTCCACAAGCCGAATGGCTGCGGCCGCGGTCCCTCCGGTCGCAAGGACGTCATCCGTGATTAAGACCCTGTCCCCGGCGGAAACGGCGTCCTGGTGCATTTCCAGGGTGTCCGTCCCATATTCCAATTGATAGGTTTCCTGGTAGGTCTTCCAGGGAAGTTTCTTAGGCTTGCGGACCGGCACGAATCCCGCCCCCAGCTTGTCCGCCAAGGCGCCTCCGAAAATGAATCCCCTCGATTCCATGGCTACGACTGTCTTGATATCGGCTCCCTGATAACGCTCTGCCATTTGTTCGATGGAATATTGGAACGCTTTGGGATCGCCCAGCAAGGGAGTAATGTCCTTGAACACGATCCCCTTCTTGGGGTAATCAGGGATATCCCGGATAAAATTCTTCAGTTCCATAACACACCTTTTCCTAAGTTTTTAATTTATTTATGATTTTAAGGCGGGAAAGGCTAACCGGGGACCAATATTACACAAATTCGTCCAAAAGTTCACGATATTCTTGGTTTTGGGATTTCATCAGAACACGGATTTTTTGCAGGGCTTTTTCCTCTATTTGACGGATGCGTTCCCGGGTGACCCCAAGGATATTCCCGGTTTCCTCCAGCGTTTTCGGCTGGTCCCGGTCAAAGCCGAAACGCATCAGGATAACCATTTGTTCCTTTTCATTGAGGGTCTGGATCAGCCTCTTTAGTTTCTCGCTCCGAAGCTGGTCGAAGACGTTCTGGGCAGGACTGTTGTTGGACCGATCCTCAATGAAATCACCGACAGACTTGGAATTGGACTCATCCCCCACCGGGACATCAAGTGATATGTCCCTTAAACCCATTGTCTGCAGTTTATGGATCTTGTCGAATTTAAGCTTGGCGGCTTTGGAGAGTTCCAGGAGGCTGGGGTCCCTTCCCAATTTACGGATGAGATCCCTTGAGATTCGGCTGAAACGATTGATGTCCTCGGATACGTGGACCGGGACCCGGACGGTCCTGGAGTGGTTGGAAAGGGCGCGGGTGATAGCCTGACGGATCCACCAGGTCGCGTAGGTGCTGAACTTGAATCCCCGCCGCCAGGAAAATTTCTCGCTGGCCTTGATCAAGCCCAGGTTTCCCTCCTCGATGAGATCCTGGAAAGCCAGCCCTTGGTTCATGTACCTTTTGGCCACGTTGATAACTAGGCGCAAATTCGAGGCGATAAGTTTCTGTTTGGCTTTCATGTCGCCCTTTTCAATGCGTTTGGCGAGAAACACTTCCTCGCTCGCATTCAACAGGGGGACTTTGGATATTTCCCGGAAATAGAGTTTGAGGCTGTCGGTGGTGACTCTCTCGCTCTTGAAAACCAGGGCTTGTTTTTTGATGGATCTTTCAGCGGCTGGGACTAGGGGGGAATTACGAATTTTCCGGGAATTGGATTTGAGGTTGAGTTTTAATTTATTTTTTTTAGCCATTTTCAATCCTTAATGTTAAAACTCCTTAAAATCGGGGGTTCCACAATCCATTGATAATCCACCTTTTCCACCCAACTACCCACAGGCCCCCTTTCTATTTCATGCAAAAAACGTTCCAAATCAGGCGGGTTTCCAACCACTAGGACCTCAACCGTCCCATTCACTGAATTACGAACCCATCCCATTAAACCGAGCTTATCCGCCATTGTTTTCACGAAATAACGGAAACCAACCCCCTGGACCCTTCCATGGGCGATCGCCGAAAGTCCTTTCACCATGAATCGACTCCTTTGAATGCAAAAAGCGAGCTTGTTTTGTCAGTTTTTTGAACGGGGATGGATTATTTTTGACTCATTAAGAATAAATGGCCGGAATTGCGGTTTTGGAGAAGAATTGAATACTAGGGACGACTAAAAAAATGAATAAAACTCACTTGAAAAAAATGGTCGGGGCGGCAGGATTTGAACCTGCGACCTTTTGCACCCCATGCAACTGCGCTACCGAGCTGCGCCACGCCCCGATAACCGACCAAAAATCTTTTAGAGTGAACTAACCTCGATATCCATGGTCGGGGTGAGAGGATTCGAACCTCCGACCCCTTGGTCCCGAACCAAGTGCGCTAGCCGCTGCGCTACACCCCGCCCAAAGATACCCCCGGGACGAACACATCTTCTTGGTCCCTAACCCCAAAACGGCGGATTTTTAGCCCAAAAAGGGAAAAGAAACCACTACCCCCGATGGGATGCATACTATAGGCCCAAAAATAACCTTCTTCAAGAAAAAGGGTGTTATTCGCAGGAAAACTCAGAGCGCCGGATATTTTTCCAGGATGCTTTTCGTCTCGGCGATCAGCGTGAATAGTTCCCTTATTTTTTCCGGAGGCCGGGCGGACCCACGCGGTTTTACCGCTTCGCCTTTGGCTTCTTCAAGTGTTATTCCCGCTTTTTCGGCTTCCCCCGGAATGGTTTTTTCTTCCACTGAAACCCCGGCCGCCTCGGAGCCAGCCTCTTCAACTTGGCGCGTTTCATCCACGGGGGGGATAAAGGAATCCAAACCCTCATTTTCAAGCTCCTCGAGTTTTTGAATAGCTCCCGCAATGGTGTATTTTTCCTCGTAAAGCAGCCGCCGGATAGTCAGGGCCATCTGGATGTCTTTTTTTCGATAGGTCCTCTGGCCCGTGACCGATTTTTGGGGGTTCAGCTTCCGGAATTCCGTTTCCCAATAGCGGAGGACATAGGGCTTGACGTCAACGTATTTGGAAACTTCCCCGATGGTATAAAAAAGCTTTTCGTCCAAGCAGGATCCTCCGGGTTTATTTTCGCGGTTCTGGACGGGCGTTCAACTTATTCTTGATCAATTGACTGGGCTTGAAAACAAGCGTTTTACGTTCCTTGAGCTGGACTACCTTTCCAGTCCTGGGATTTCGGGCCGGCCGGGCCGGCCGTCTTTTCCATTCCCAGCTGCCTAAACCCACTATAGAAACTTTTTTCCCCTCCCGCAAGGCGTCCGTGATGGACCGGAAAAAACCATCGACGGCCTTTTGGGCTTGGTGTTTGGTCAAACCCAAGCGGGTCAGCTGCTTCAGGATATCTTTGCGTTTCATGTTTTTCCTTAAATCAGGCTCTCCGGCTTGGCCGACCTCGTCAGGAGGCTGGAGATGGCCTCGCGGACCGGTTTATCCTCGAAAAGGACCTGGTATACCTCCCGAGTAATGGGGACTTCCACTTCCAATTCCCGCGCGATTTCCAAGGCGGCCTTGGAGGTATTGACGCCCTCCGCGACCATCGTCATCTCCCGCATGGCCTGGGTTGGGGGAATTCCCTTCCCGATTTTCTCTCCCAAGAATCGGTTACGGCTGTGCCGACTGATGCAGGTGACAATTAAATCCCCCATACCGGCGAGGCCCGCGAAAGTCTGGGCCTTGGCGCCCAGCGCGACCCCGACCTTGGTAATTTCATAAAGGCCCCTAGTCATCAGGGCCGCCTTGGTGTTGTCTCCCAATCCCATCCCATCCAGGACTCCGGCCGCGATCGCGATGACGTTCTTGAGGGAACCGCCCAATTCCACGCCGAGGATATCCTGGGAGGTATAGACCCGGAAATAATCCGTGTGGAAGGCTTGTTGTATCTTCTCGGCAAGCCGGGGGTCAGGTGAGGCTGTCACGACGGTCGTCGGCATTTCAACGGAAACCTCCTCAGCGTGGCTTGGTCCGGATAAAACTCCGATGGGCGTTCCAGGCGGAAGGGACTGGCGAAGAACCTGGCTTAACGTCAACCTGGAATCCATTTCGAGGCCTTTGCTCACGCAAACCGCCCAACCCGAATGAGGCCAATTCAAGGCCGCCTGAACAGCCGTCGCCCGGACGGCGTGGGAAGGCACTGCTACGACAATTCCCTCCCGGCCCTTTAAAGCATCCATGAGATGATGAGTAATGTTGATTCGCGGGCTCAAAAGCACGCCAGGGAGGAGCGGATTTTCCCTTGTATCAATGAGGGTTTGGAACTCCCGGGGATCGAAGGCCCAGAGGTTCACCTCATGACCGGATTTTTGCAGGAGCGAAGCCAATGCCGTTCCCCAGCTTCCGCTTCCTAATATGCCTATTCTCATTGGGTCAAGTTCTCCCCTTATGTTTTCCGCTTATTTTACTCTCGGTACCGTTTAAAAGGCGGCGTATATTTTGGCGGTGGGACCACCAAACAACCAAAGCTCCGGTCAAAGCCAATCCGGACAACCAAGTCAAACCCCTTTGAAAATAAAAAGTCAAAAGGGTCATTGCGGTGAACCCCAGGAGGCTTCCGGCTGAAATCATCCTCCAGATTAAAAGCGCCAACAGGAATACAGCCGTGCCGAAGGCGCTTTCCAGGGGCAGTAGGCTGAAAAAAACACCGACGCTCACCCCGACCCCTTTACCGCCTTTAAATTTCATGAATAGGCTGAAAACATTTCCAACCAACGCTAATAGGCCGCAAAGGACGCCACCCATTTCGCTTTGGGGGATGAAATGACGCCCCAGCCAGACTGCCAGTACTCCCTTGGAGGCGTCCAGGAGCAGGGTCAAGATTCCCCAAGGCGCGCCAGCCACTCTCCATACGTTGGTCATTCCGATGTTCCCGCTCCCCTGGGTCCGGACGTCGATGCCCTTGGCGAGTTTCACCGCCAAGAAACCGAACGGAATGGAACCCAACAAATAGGAGCCAAATAAGGAAAGAAGTAAACTCATCGTTTTTCCTTTTTTTTCCTTTCTCCCGCGAGCCTTTTTTTCCTGCGGGAGACATTCGGGTCGAAATTCCTTTTGTAGGAAGGTTTCTTGAAACCGTGCTTGTCGCTTTTCGCCTTCAAAACGATCTGCAAGGGAGTCGATTCCATTCCCACCGACTTGCGCAGTTCCACCTCCAGATAGCGGAGGTAGGAGGGAGTGATACTCTCCGGATGGCTCACGAAAACCTCGAAAGCTGGGGGATGTCCCTGGCGCTGGTACCCGTAAAAGAACCTCACCTGGTTTCCCTTCTTGAAGGGCGGCTGTTGCTTGGCCACCGCGTCCTGGAAGGCGTTGTTGACCTGGGCCGTGGGTACTTTCTTGAGGCTTTCCTCATATACGGCGGAGGCCAAGGGCAGGATCCTGTCCAATCCTTGTCCGTTTTTCGCCGAGATGAAAAGGATGGGGGCGAATTGGATCGTCCTCAGCTCCCTGTGGGTGATTCTCTCGGCCCTGGCCTGTTCCGCTCCCTTGGGGTGGATGTCCCATTTGTTGATCAGGATGACCACGGGGCGGAAAGCCTGCTGGAGGATCCGGGCGATGGAGACGTCCTGGTGGGTGATCCCCTTTTCCCCATCCAGGAGAAACAGCGCCACCTGGCAGGTTTGAAGCTCATAAAGCGTCTGTTGGACGCTGAGTTCCTCGATGCGGCTGTCCTGCCTTTGGGTGGCCCTGATTCCCGCGGTATCCACTAGGACCAGGGGGTCGTTCCCGACTTCCAGGATGAGGGGAATCGCGTCATGGGTCGTTCCTGGCAGGTCGTCCACGAGCAGTTTATTCTCACCCAAGAGTGCGTTCACCAGGGAGGATTTGCCGACATTGGGTTTCCCTAGGAAGGCGAGTTTGAGGGGCTTTTTCTCTTCCTTTTCGTCCTTTTCAGGTAAATTTTCCCGTTTCAGGAAATCCACCAGGCTGTCAAGGAAATCGTCGAGTCCAATACCATGGGAAGCGGAAAGGGGGAAACAATTCTCGAATCCCAAACGCCTGAAATCCGAAAGGGTCTCGTCCCACTTCTCGAATTGGTCGGCCTTATTGACCAGCAGCCATGTCGGAAGGTTGAGTTCTCTCAGGTGCCGCACGATGATTTCATCCGGCTGGGTCAATCCCTCCGAGCCGTCCACCACCAGCAAGAGGGCCGTGGCCTGGCGGATTTTAATCTCCAGCATGGCCCCCACTTTCGCCGCGATGGATTCCTTCTCTCCCGGGACCCAACCTCCGGAATCGGTCAAAAGGAAGGACGTACCGTTCCACTCAGCCTCCATGCTCTTCAGGTCGCGGGTGGACCCGGGCTGTCCGTCCACCAGGGCGATGTTTCTGCCGATCAAACGGTTGAAAAGGGTGGATTTTCCAACATTGGGCCGTCCAACGATCAGGACCTCGGGAAGGGTCATGGTTTTTCCTCCGGATCCTCGTCTTTGATCACGGCGAATTTTTGCATCTGGAATTTGGTGACCTTGCCGCCGCGCTTCTCATCCAGCTGGGCCTGGTAATAGTAGGGGCCTTCCGGCACCTTTTGGAGGTTCCACATCACGTCGAAAAGCTGCTCCCCTTCCTGCACCAAAACAGTCACGGGGTCGAAATTGCGGTCGTAAACGCGGATATAGGCCTTGCTCAGGGAAGGGGCCATGATCCGGAAAGACAATTTTTTTCCTCGGGCGGGGTTAGGAATGACGCTGATTCCGGGTTTCGTGACCACGGGAGTCCTATGAACCACCGGAGTGGGCGTTTCCGTCGGGCTGGTAATCATCGAGGGAAGGTTGATCTGGTTTCCCATTTGGTTCTGGGCGGCCAGGTCAGTGTTGTCTTTCCCGTAAACCGCGAGGGCGGAGGAGAAGAGTAGGATGAGTCCCGCTAATAATTTCATTTTCGTTATCCCGTCAACTTCACCATGAGGGATAGGCTCTTCATATCCTCCACGTTGGTGATGCGGGTATCCACGTCGATTTTCTTCACCATGGAGACATAGGTCCGGCCCGGGCCCACCTCCACCCAGCTCCGAAACCCTTGGAAAATGACGGCTTTTACCGTTTGGACCCATTGGACCGGCCTTGAATATTGCTTGACCAGGACATCCCTTACGTTTTCCGGGGTTCCGATCCTTTCCCCGTCCCCGCAGGACACGAAGGCGATTTTGGGATTCTTCAGCTTCACGTCACCCAGGCACTCCTCCAGCAGTTTCCCCAAGCCGGCTTCAAGCTCAGAGGCAAGAGGGGTAAAGAGCGGACCCCTGGAAGGCTGTGGATTGGTCTTGAGACCCTTTACCCCCTGCAATTCAGCCTGGAGGGAGCCTACGGCATCCTTGGGCCCCCATACGATGAAAGTATCCGGGGCGAGATAATGCGTGATGGTGATTTCCCCCTCCTCCCGGGCCAAAAGAGGTTGGAGCTGTTCCAGGGTGATTCCCATGATGGAAATGGAGCCGCCGCCGTGTTTCGCAGCGAAAACCTCCAAAAGCGGGATCCTCTTGACCACAAACTGAAGGGCATTAATGAAGGGCAGGCATTCCCCCAGAACCAGGCCCGCCACTTCCCCCACGCCCACACCGGTTAAAAGCTCGGGTTTCCTGCGGTTTTGCACGATAGGCTCAAAAAAAGCCACTTCATTCACGAAGGTGGCCAGGTGGGCGTTCAGGATCTTGTCCTGTTCCTCCTTGGGCCCCAGGAAGCAAACCTTCGCAATCTTCGAGCTCAGGAGTTTCTCCGTGTCGTCGTAGTATTTGCGCACGGTCAGGGATTTCGCGTAAAAATCCTTGCCCATGCCCACGTATTGAGATCCTTCATTGGGGAAAACCGCTGCGATCCGGGCCATGTCGTTCCTTAATTGTGATGAAGGCGGTTATTTTAACACAGAACAAGGATTAAAGCGGCCATTGCCGGAAATCAATGGCGCCTTATGAAAAGCGGATTCAGGTGGAATCGCTGGGGTTAAGCGCGGCATCCGCCGGGGTCGATGAGCTACTGGGCGGGCTGAGCCGCGAGCCATTTCTCAAGTGCAGGTCGGTCCCCCGCACCCGGATATATACCCAGGAATTGCCGGATCATCTGGGCGGCGTATTCCGGATTGGTCTTCATGTAAATGAGGCCCAGGTTGTGATAGGCCTCGGGGTTCGAGGGATCAATCCTCCTGGTTGTTTCCCATTCCCCGATGGCCTCCTGGGCTTGTCCGTTTTGGTAATACTCGTAACCCAAGTGGATGTGGTAGACAGCGTTATAGGGCTCCAGGGCCACGGCTTTTCGGTAGTACCTCACCGCATCCGCGACGCGCCCCTGTTTGTGTGCGACAATGCCCAGGTCAACCCAGGCCAGGGAGGCATCCGGCGTGATCTCGATGGCCTTCTCATAGTCCAGCACCGCCTGGTCCGTCCTACCGTGGCCGCTCTCGACTAATCCCTCGTTCACGAGAAGCCTGTAATTATCGAAGGTCAGTTCCCCGAGCCGGTCCATGTCCGCCTGATAATAAGCCTGGTTCTTGGCCTGGTCCAGGTCCCAGGATGCTTTGAAAAGAAAGTACCTTGCCCCTGTTTCCCTCGAGAAATAATCATGGCGCCTTTCTATCCGGGGAGGCCGGAAGCCGTTCCAAAGGTCCATCGGGCCCAAACCCATATTCCCCTCCGTGACCTTGAAAAGCAAACCGGTCATCGTCAGGGCCCTGCCTGGTGAATAGGTGGATTCGCTGTAATAGATGTCCACGGGTTGCCGAATCGACTCGTAAGCCCTTTCCTTGCCGACCAGGTAATCCAAAGTGACGCTTGGACTCCCCCGGTAATCCAGAAGCTGGTACAGATCCTTGAAAAGCCCCCCCGTCCGGTCGAAAAGATCCAGGTCGGGCCTGAGGCCCAAGACCAGGTTTAAATAAGCCAGGGAAAAGGTCACGGCGTCGCCCTCGCTGTAGAGAACAGACCGTCTCGGCATCTGCCTGAAAATATCCCTCCCGACGTCCTCCACCGCGAGATTCCTGGAGGAATCCTTCTCGCCGAAGGTGATGCCGGCGCCGATGAGGACCTGCAAGGCCACAAGGGCTGTCGCCCAAAAACGGAACTTCCCCGCCTTTTCATAGGCCCATTCCAATCCCAGGAACAGGAGCGGGGAAAACCAAAGAATGGCGGGGGTGAGGAAAGCCCCGTTGACGAAATTATTCTCAGGATCATTCGGGGCCCGGATCAGGAAAGGAAGCAACAGGAATTGGGTTGAGAACCCGATCCAATAGGCAACACTAAATCTACGGTAACCTATCCAGAGACCTAGTAGAACCAGGGGCAGTCCCAATCCCAATATTTCACGGAAATAATCCTTGAGATAGAGCCAAAGAAGCTGGAGGCCGTTCATGAATTTTCCGCCGGTAATGTCTCCGCCGTATTGGGTCCTTCCCAGATGGTAGAGAAATTGTCGGAAATTATCCGGATGCCCCCAATTTGCCAATGGATGCTGGACAGCCCGCAGGGGGAGAAGAAGGTAAACCGATAGTCCCAACAGGAATAACGAAATCCCGTAAAGAAGGGTCTTGGGTCTTCCAAGGAAGGAGCGGTAATTCCACAATAAGGCCGGGAGAACCAGCAGGGCCAAATGCTGGTGGGTGAGGGCCGCGCCCGAAACAAAAGCGGTGGCCAGAAAACCGAGTGAATCCTTTTTGAAAACCAGGAGCAGGAATAGGGCGATGAAAAAAAAGTGGAGAGCGAACACCTCGGGACTTAGGAACTGGTGGAAAACCAGTGGGCCTGACATGACCAGGCAGGATATCAGGAACGCCAGGCCCCATCTTTCTCCTTCCCTCAGCCGGCTTCCTGGCAGGTTCTTGAGGGCATGGGCTAGAATGACGAAAGCTGCGCCCTGGACCAAGATGGAAAAAAAGGTGGATCGAAAAGCGGGGGTCCCGAGAGGCATCTGAAGGAAGATCCTCACCAGGGCCACGTAGAGGGGGTAGCCTGGCGCGTGGGCCGAGCCCAAATGGAAGGCCGCGCTGGTCAACTCCGGGGCGTCCCCGCCAACGATGCCCGGGGCCGAGGCGGTCAGGGCCAACCCGGTCCAAAAAAGGGCCCCGCCCGCGAGCAAAAAATAAATCATGGGAAGGAGGAGGCGTTATTGAGGCTGAATGTGAAGGTGATGATTCCGGACTGGTCCACCTGGGGCAATTCCGGCGGCAGGGGCTCGAATTCCCATTGGATCAGGGCCTCGTACACCACTCGGTCGAGTTCGCGGTAACCCGAGGTCTGCTCGAGATCCAGTTCATCCTTCAACAAACCGTTGGGCATCACCGTCAAATGGAACCGCACAGTGGCCTCAATCCCCTGCTTTTTGGCCCAATCCGGGTAGGCCGGATTCACCCTGCGCTTGATGCTCCTGGCCGCCAGTTCCCCCTCGATTTGGGGGTTCCCTTCGGGAGTCCCCGCCACGCCTGCCTGGCCCAAACCGGCGGTGGTCTTGATATCGCCAGTGACGTCTTTTTTGATGTTGAACCCGATGGGGGCTTTCTTTTCCAAACTTTCAAGGTAGGATTCGGAGCTGGCGTTCCCGGAATGAAGCTTGGGTTTCGAGGGCTTTTTAACCGCGGCTTCGGGTTTTTCGTGATTCGGGACCGGGGGTTTCGCCGCTTCCTTCCGGGGGGTCGAGAATTCACCGGCGGTTTGGGCCGGCGGCATTTGGCCTGGTTCCGCTCCCGCGTGGGGCGCCGGCGATCCCATGCCCTGGCCTTGCGACATTTCCCCGATCAGGGTCAGGTCCATCAGCAGGGGCGTGCGCACCAGGATGAAGGAACGGTACAACAGGAAAAAAATCAGGAAGAGAAGCGCGTGGAACAGGGCCGAGTAAAAAATGGATTTTTGAAACTCACGGTCCATCTGTCATTCCTCATGAAATCAAGCCGGTTCCCGGCTGATTGAACAGCTGTTACTTCACGGATACGGGGGCTTGGGCCCTATTGGCTGGTGGAATACCCGCGGTAACGGGCGCCCCCGGGTTATTCGCGATCTCGACAGCCACCCCCACCTTTGTGATTCCAGCCTGGTAAGCCTCCGACATGACGCCCATGACCGTCCCGTGGGACACGTTTTTGTCGGCGTTAATCATGACCAGGGATCCGGGTTTCCGGGCGATCAAATCCTTCAACTTGCCCTGGAGGTCGTCCATGCTGGTTTCCTTGTCGTTGACGTAAACCTTGTCCCCCTGGGCGATCGTGATGGTGAAGGTTTCAGGCAGATTCGGGGAAGGCGCCGCCACTTTGGGAAGCTTCACCTGGAAGGCGCCTTGGAACAGGAAAGGGGTGGTGACCATGAAGATCACCAGCAAAACCAGAACCACGTCGGTGAAAGGCACCATGTTGATCTCGGACATCAGCTTGGCCTTGGGCCTGAGGCGGGATTCCATGTCTCAGGCCCCCAGCCTTTCGGCTATTTCCGAGACCACGATTTCCGCCTCCAGCGCCATGGCGTTGATCTTGCTTTGGAACCAGTTATAGATGAACACGGCGGTGATGGCCACGAAGAGTCCGGAGGCCGTGGCCACCAGGGCCTCGGCGATCCCTTGGGACACCACCGCGGCTCCCCCGCTGTTGGCGGCGGCCAAATCGCGGAAGGCCCTGATGATTCCCAGGACGGTCCCGAACAATCCCACGAAGGGGGCGGTGCTTCCGATGGTCGCCAGGAGGGGCAGGCGTTTTTCCAGCCTTAAAAGCTGTATCTTGGCCTCCCGTTCCATGCATTCCGAGGGCCCTGTCTTCTCCAGTTTCGCCCTCAATCCCGCCTGGACCACCTTGGCCAGGAATGTCCCGTCCCGGTCGCAGGCTTCGAGGCTCTCGTGAAGGTTGCCCTTGTTGAGGAAGGATTCCAGGCCCGCCAGGACCTCCTCGCGCCCCCTCAGGTTTTTGCGGTAAAAGCTCAGCCTCTCGAAAAGAACGGCGAACACCACGATCGACATGAGGAACAAAAAGCCGATGGTCCACCCGCCCTTTGAGATCACCTCGAAAAGAGAAAAATCTTGCGCCATTGAACCCTCCCGGAAATTAAAACGAAAGGCCTATACCAACCCGTCAAGGGTAGCACAACCACCGCATAACGCTCCAGGGTAAACCTGACCCCTCCGTACCCTGGACCGGGTTGGATCCCTCCGGCTCAAATCGGGAAAACCCGGCCTATTGGCCCGCCCGACACGCATATTTATTTTCTCTTTCTTCTGCTAATTTCCCCGCAAAGGTCTAGAATCATTGGGGTGAGGGTTGGGGAAAGAGGCGGAGCATGGCCATGTCGAAGGAAACAGTTTTAAAAAAACTCAAAAACGCCAACACGGTGCTGTTGGGCGTCCTTCCCAAAAGCGATTTTGAGAAACTCCACATCAAGGGATCGGACTTCATCGCCTTCGGGCAGAATGTCCGGAGCTTCGTGCTGGCCGTTGAGAAAAAATACGGCAAGGGAAGGTTCTTCATCACCTACGGCGCCAGCCGGTCGGATTCCCTGTCGAGCCACAACGCTGCCGTGGTATTGAAGGAGCAAGGCATGCAGGCGGAGAACTATCCCGGAGGCATCCTGGAATGGTCGGAAGCGGGACTCCCCACTGAAGGTACCGAGGCCAAATCCCCCGTCACGGCAGTCCCTTAAAAGTCGGACCTTACACCCAGCCGTTCTCTTTTTTTCAAATCAGGCTCGATAAACTCAGAAGATGATTTCCACCCCTCCGCGGAGATGGTACTGGGGCTCGGAATATCCAGGCTGAAGCTCATAGTCCGTTCCCGTTAAATTGTCGCCTTTCAACCAGAGGGAGAAGGTCTTGGTCCAATGGTAGGCCGCGTCCAGGTTCAATGCCGCGTAGGCCGGCAGGATCGCGCTCCCCGTGTCATAGGCGTTGCGGCTGGACGCAAGTTCCAATTCCATCCTCGCCTCCAATTTCTCGTTTCCGCGGTAAATGGAGAGGACCCCCTTGCCGGCCGGCAGGTTCGTCAGGTTCTTCCCGTCCCCCCCGGTGTTTTCGGATCCGGTCCATTGAAAGGCAGCCGCGGCCTGGTAATCCTTGGCGAAATTCCATTGGATATCGAGCCCCGCCCTTTGAATCCGGACCTGATTAAGCGTGGAATAGGTTTGGATGTAATCCGGGTTTCCAGGTTTGAGATCCGACCACTCATGGTATCCGTTGATCAGGGCTGTGGAGGCTGCCAATGAAAGGATGAACCTCTCGTTGAGCTTTTGGGTCAGGCGTCCGCCCCACTCGTCGGTTATTTCCGTGGGAGAAGGGAAACCTCCCCATAGGCTGATGTGCTCGGTCCCCAGGAAATTATTGCTCATTCCGTCGATGTAGCGGTCCCTTTTCCAGTAGAGGTCGAGTTTGCTGCTCTCAAAGACCCTCCAATTCAGGTCCGCCACCGGATATAGGTTCAACGGCAGGTCCAATCCACCGCCTCCCTGGGCCTGAAGTTTCGCGACGAGATCCAGGGTTTCTCCCGCCTTGAAATCGGCCTGGAAACCAGCCCAGCCCCAGTCATAGCTGGTCTCCCAGGCGGTCGGGAAATCGGAGGAAGCGTGGCGGCCCCCCGCGTCCAGGACAAACCGGCTCAGGAAAGGGCCGATATCGTCGGCTGTCATCTTAAAAGCGCCTTCCAGCTCCCCGGTGCTGTTGGTTTGGAGTTGAAGAAGGGGAAGTGGACGAGGTTCTAAGCAGTTCAAGGATATGTCCCGGTAGGTAATTTTCACCTGGCCCATGAACAGGCTGGTGAGCCTCCAATCCAGGCTTCCCCCGAAGTTCCAGCCCTCATGCAGTTCCCGGATGGAATTCTGATAAGGCAGTTCCGCGTCCACCCTGTCGTATCCCGCGGTCAATTTGATCGCGGGAGAGCCCCTCGGGGAAATCTGGAATCCCAATTCCCCTCCGGCTTTCTGGTCCCCGTCGAGGCCCGTTCCCGCGGACTGGCCTCCCCAGTTGGAGTAATAGCCCGAAAGCAGGTACTGCAGTCCCTTGAATTCTTGGCCGAAAAGACCCCATCCCCCGTAAGTGTCAGGAATTCCTCCGCCCAAGTGAAGGACCAGCGCGGTGTTCTTGGAGGGGCCGGCCTCCTCGGTGGAAAGGGCGGTCAAGGTCTTGTTCAAGCCGGGAAGGTCGTTGAAAGTCCGCTCGAACCCGGTCAAGTCCCTGGTTCCCAGTGTCACGTCGTTTTCTTTCCGGTCCAAACGGTTCGCCCCGATGGTCAGCTCGTTCTCTCCCGT
This sequence comes from candidate division FCPU426 bacterium, assembly GCA_963796105.1. GTDB lineage: Bacteria > Oederibacteriota > Muellerivitia > Muellerivitales > Muellerivitaceae > CAWCKJ01. The sequence goes on along the minus strand of CAWCKJ010000003.1, from coordinate 122,922 downwards.
AATCACCACCTCCGGCAGCGCGAACTCGGGAACCGCCGTGGGGCGGCTTTGCGCAGGGGCTTTTTCCCCCTCCCCTTGGGAGGGTTTTTGTCCGGGGCCGGGGGCCTGGCTTCCCGGGATCCCCTCCGCCGGCGCCGTCACGGGCTGTGAGAGGGAGGCCGGTTCAGCGGGAATGGTTTCCGTCTCGGGGGCGGCGGCCGCGTCCGTTTTCTGCGCCGTTAAAAAAGACGGAACTGCCAGTAAAAGCCCGAGGGTCAGGAGACTCTCAAGGAGGAAAAAACGGGAATGGTTCATGGGGCATCCCCCGCCGGGGCCGCGGCATGGTGTTTCACGGCCTTCTTGGGTTTCTTTTTCAAGAAAGGCTCCAGGGCCTTCAGGCGTTTCAGGGTTGCCGTGGTGTACTGCTTGACCTTGGTGTATTTCAGGATTCGGCGGTAGGTGGACGCGGCCTTGTCATACTCCTTCAATTGCTCATAGCACTCCGCCATGGCGGCGAAGGAAACCAGCACCCACTGGCTCTCCTTGCGGTAATCCAGGGTGATCTTGTTGAATTCCTGCACCGCGTCGGCGTATTTTTTCTGCTTCTTTAAAATCCCGGCGTGGTAGTAGGTCGCCTCCACCGCGAGTTTCTCGTCGGGCGATTTCATGCAAAGCTCGTAGGCCTTGAGGGCCTCGTCCAGCTTGCCCAGGTTCTCCAGCAGGATGCCGGCGTTCATGCCGGCCTCCTGGGCCAGGGGATCCAGGGGATAGTCCGTCATGAGCATTTTGAAATCCTGGAGCGCCTTGTCCGGGTGCCCGATCTTGTTCTCGCAGACCGCGCTGTTGAAGAGGGAGTGGGGGGCCAGGCGGTGGTCCGGGTAGTTCTGGAAAATACGGGTGTAGGTTTCCAGGGCCTTGGCGTAGTTCTTGGACTCGAAATACAGCGATCCCAGGCTGAACTGCCCCTCCAGGGCCAGGGGGTCCTCCGGGTACTTTTTCAGCAGTTCCTGGAATACCGGGAAAGCCTCCGCGTTTTGGTCGTTCTTTACGAGGGCCTCGCCCAGCCAGAAGAGGGCCCGGGGCGCCTCTGTGCTGTCCGGGTACTTTTTCAGGAGTGTCCTAAAGGCCTCGACGGCCTGCGGGAACTTCTGGTCGTGGAACAGGCTGTCCGCGAGGCGGTACTGAACGTCCGGGGCGTAGCGGCTGGCGGGGAATTTTTCCAGGAACTCCCCCGCGGCCGCGTTGACCTCTCCCTTTTCGCCCAGCTTATCCGCGGACCATTGCAGTCCGTAGAGCGCGTCGGGAAGGAGCGAGTGGTCCGGATAAGCCGCGAGGAAGCTTTTGTAGGCTTCCTTAGCCTCCTTGAACTTCTTGAGGTTGAAAAGGCAGTCGGCGGACCGGAGATGGGCCTCGGGGGCGAGGGGGTCCTTGGGAAAATCCGCCTCGACTTTCTGGAATTCCTCCTGGGCGTCCTGGAACCTCTTTTCCCGGAAGTAGGCCCAGGCGGTCCAATAGGTGAGGCGGGCCTGTCGGTCCTCGGTGCCGTTCTTTTTCAGGAGGAGGGCCCAGTCATAGATGGCCTGCTGGTATTTTTCCTGGCGGTAATCGCACCATCCCAGCTGTTCCCCCGCGTCGAGCGAGTAGGGCGGTCCGGCCTTCCCGTCGAGGATCTTCTGGTAGGACTCCCGTGCCTTCTCGTAATCGTGGAGATTGTAATAACAATCCCCGCAGCGGATCTGGGCCTCCAGCGCCAGGGGGGAATCGGGGTTTTTCTGTGCGGCTTTCTTGAATTGGGCCAGGGCTTCCTCGAATTTTTCCTCCTGGAACAGGCTCCAACCCACGCCGGAATAGCACTGCTGGGTGATGGTGGCCGAGGGATGGCTTTCCATGGCCGCCTCGTAAAGCTTGGAGGCCTCATCGTATTTCTGCAGCTGGTAGGCCGTTTCCGCGGACGCCCAGAGGGACCGGGACTGGAGCTCGCCTTGTGCCGTTTTGGAAAGACGCCGGAACTGCTCGAAAGCCAGGTCGAACTTGCCGTTGGCGTAATCGCACCAGCCTTCCCAATAGGCGGCGTCTGCGGAGAGGTTGGCGGGCGCCTGGCTCCTCAGCTTCCCGTAATCCGCCCTGGCCTCGTCGAACTTGCCGTCCTGGTAAAGGCATCCCGCTTCCAGGTAGGCCGCGTCCCACTTCAGGGCGCTTCCCTGGGGGAAATGCTCAACCGCGGAAAAATGTTTCCCGGCGTCGGAGAATTTCTGGTCCGCGTAATCCAGCCATCCCAGGCCGTATTCCAGCAGGTCCGCCGGTGATTGGTCCGGGGAGGAATCCAGCCCCCAGTTGTAGTCCTTCCGGGCCTTGTCCAAAAGGCCCAGGGCCTTCTGCTCGGTTCCCGCCCTTACGGCGGCCCAGGGCGCCAGGGGGTGGTCGGGATATTCGGAAATGACCTTCTCGAAACTCTTGGCGGCTTGCTCATGGTCCTCCTCCTTGCCGAAGACCCAGCCCAGGCCGTAAAGGGCCGCCACGGTTAGAAAGTCATCGGGATAATTCTTCAGGAATTCCTGGTAGGTTCCCTCCGCGTCCGAGTAACGGCCCATCCGGAACTGGGTTTCCCCGGTCTGGAACAAAGCCAGTTTTTTGAGGGACTTGTCGCCCGTGGAGCCCAGGGTCTGGTGGAATCCTTCCAGGGCCTTGTCGTAATCCTCCTGCTGGAAGAAACACCAGGATTGGAGGTAACGCACGAGGTCCCGATACTGATAGCCTGGATTGTCCTTCAGGATCTTTCCGTATTTCTCGCCCGCCAGGTCGTATTTCTCCAGCTGAAAATGGCATTCCGCCTCCCAAAAGTACAAGTCGGAGAGGGAGTTTGGCTCATAGGCCTTCTTTTCCAGTTCCTGGAACTTCGAGACGGCCGTGGGATAGTTCTTGAGGTAAACCAAGGCGACGGCGGATTTGAACTCCAGGGCCAAGGCCCCCGTAAAAAGGGGGTTCAGGCGGAGGGACTGTTGGTAGGCCTGGTAAGCGGCCGCGTAATCCTTCTCGCGGAACTCGGTTTCCCCGATGAATCTCAGGGCCATGGCCCTTTCCAGGGAACTCTCGCTTTTTTCCTCCACCAGGAGAAACCGCTCCATGGCTAGGTGGTAGGCCCTGGCTTTCAGGAGAGCCCTCCCCTCCTCCAATGGCTTCGGAGCCTCGATGCCGGCCGCCGAGAGGATGACGGGAATGGAAAGGATTAAAATCGGAAGAAGCAGTCCGCAGAAAAAAATCCCGCGCGGTATCGCGGCCCGTTTTTTTTCAACGTTAGTCTTTCTATTGTTCATTTTCATGGAACGGTGGGTACTTTTCGCGGGAATTTCTGCTACCGTCATCGTCAAACCATCCGGCCCAAGCCGACGCGCGGAGAACGAGCCTCCGAAACGATCTTTCACTCGCGAACCAAGCATCCTGGTTACCCGCGCCGGCCGGCTTTTAACAAGCGTCCAATTCAATAATCGTCGTCATCGTCTTCCTCAGTCTTGACCTTCTTGAGGAATTTTTTGAGCATCTTCTGGAAGGCGTTGGTCTTGTGGTGAATCACATGCTCCTCGCTCGGCGCCTCGCCTTCCTTAGCATCCTTTTGACCGGCCGCTTTCGCCAAGGCCTTGATGCTCAATCCGATCCGCCGCTTTCCTGTATCGACTGAGACGACTTTGAAGGTCACCTCGTCCCCCGGTTTTAAGGCGTCCTCGGTCTTTTTGGGAGGCGGGTTGGATATCTCGGTCTTGTGGATCAGCCCCTCGATGTTCTTTTCCAGCTCCAAAAAAGCCCCAAACTCCACGACTCGGGCTATTTTCCCGGTCAGCACCTGGCCTGGCTGGTATTTTTCCTCGACCTTGTCCCAAGGGTCCCCCTCCACCTGCCTCAACCCCAGGGATATCCTCTTTTTCTCGGTATCAATGGCCAGGACTTTAACCGTGAGGACCTGCCCGGCCTTGTATTCCTTTTGGGGGTTCTTGACCCTCTTGTCCCAGGTGATGTCGGATTGGTGCAGGAGGCCCTCCAGGCCCTCCCCGATTTCCAGGAAAACCCCGAACTCGGCTGTGTTGGTCACGGTGGCCTGGACATTGGAGCCGATGGGATAATGGGCCGAGACGTTTTCCCAGGGGCTTTTTTCCAGGCGTTTGAAGCTGAAGTTGATCTTGCGCTTCTCGAAATCGATCTCGATGATCTGGGCCTGCCGCTTTTCCCCCTGCTTCAGGATCTCCGAGGGTTTTTTCGGTTTCTTCGACCAGGTCAGCTCCGTCATGTGGCAGAAGCCTTCCAGGTTGTCCTCCGTCTTCAGGAAAACGCCGTAATCCACCAGGTGGGTCACTTCCACGTCCACGATCTGCCCTTCCCGGTATTTCTTGTCTGCGTCGGTCCAGGGATCAGGCGTCATCTGCTTGATACCCAAGGAAATTTTGCCTTTTTCCTTATCCACCTGGAGCACCATGACCTTGATGGTGGTATTGGGCTTCACGAAATCCTCGACCTTGTTGACCCTTCCCCAGTCCAGGTCCGCGATATGCAGGAGGCCGTCCACCCCGCTCAACTCAACGAAAGCGCCGTAGCTGACCAGGTTTTTCACCTTGCCTTCAAGGATGTCCCCGGGACTGATCTCGGAGATTCTCTTGATCCGGTTCTCGTCCCTGGCCATTTCCAGGACAGGCCTGCGGGAAAGCACCACGTTGGTGCGGGCCCGGTCCAGCTTGATGATTTTGAACTCGTAGATTTTCTCCAGGTGGTCCTCTTCCTCCGGCCCCTTTTGGAGGGTAACCTGGCTGGCCGGAAGGAACGCTTCCACCGTACCGATGTCCACGCGCCATCCGCCGTTTACTTTCTTGACCACCCTGCCCTTGATCACGCCCCCGGAATGGCTGGTCTCCTCCAGGTTCTGCCAGACCCTGCTTCGGTCCACGTTGCGTTTGGAGAGGCGCATCTTCCCGTTGGAATCCGACATGCGCTCCACAGAAACCTCGACCTTGTCGCCCTCCTTGACCGTGAGCTCCCCGGCGATATCCAGGAACTCGGCCCTTGGAATGATTCCCTCGGTCTTGTAGCCGATATCCACCACGATATCGTCCGCCCCGATTTTCACGATTTGGCCCGTGACTACCTGGCCCCGGGCGACCCGCTGTTCGGAGCTTAAAAGTTCTTCCATTGTCATTTCTTGAATGGGTGAATCCGTCATGGTTTTCCTCACGTTCTTGCTCCCCGGCAGGGGGATGAAATTTAGCGGTTATTCTACACCAGGAGAATGGCTGGTGGTACCTTTTCAGCCCTTAAAAAGGGTTTAATCGTTTTAAATTCCCGGTCAAAAGGGGTTTATTCGCGCAGGGAAAGGATCAGCTTTTTCCTAGAATCACGCGTTGATTTTAAAGACGCATAGGTGGGATTTTTTCAAAACGTTTTAGAGGCACGAGGGAAAATCTCCACATCAGGTCAAGAAATCGCCAGGAGTTCATGATAGGGATGGCATTGGAATGAATGGATCGACGGCTGTAGGATGAAATCAGGCTGTTTTGGGTTTTAATTTCGCGATATGCTCCATCACCCGTTCCGCGATCCGGATGTAAGTGGGCTTCTCGGATGGGGCCGCGAAAAGGTCATCCAAGGGGACCGGCGGACCGTAGTGGACTTTAATTCGCGCCCTTTTTGGGAAAATACCGCCCCGGGGCATGGACTGGTAGGTCCCCTCGATATAGGTGGGAATGACGGGGGCCTTGGCGTCGTAAATCAGCCTTCCCGCGCCTTTCTTGGGGGGCTGGAGGTTGCCGTCATGGGTGCGGGTCCCCTCCATGAAAATTGCCAGGGGTTTCCCGGTTTGGATGAAATCATGGAATTTCCGGATGGCCTCCAGGTCCCTTTGGCCCCTCTTCACCGGGAAGGCGTTGTTCATCCGGATGATCCAGCCGAAGATCGGGTTATGAAAAAGCTCCTCTTTGGCTATGAAATACAGCTCCCTTTCCTTGATCGTGTACCCAAGCATATAGGGGTCGAGGTTGCTGGCGTGGTTGGAGGCGATGATGCAGGGTCCGGTTTTCGGGATGTTTTCGACCCCGGGAGTCTCCGGCCGGAAGTAAAGCTCGACGAACCAGCCGGTGGTGCATCGGACAAACGGGAAAGAAACCATTTTTTCCCTCACGTTTAAAATAACAGCAGGAACCTCAGCTCAACGGTTCCACAATTTCCTCAAGCGTTTATGGGCCGACAAGAGCAGTTCCTCGGTCGTGACCCAATTGATGCAGGCGTCGGTAATTGAAACCCCGTATTTCAGCTTGGAGCGGTCCCTGACGAGGGGCTGGCTGCCCTCATGCAGGTTGCTCTCGAGCATCAAGCCCACCACCGATTCGTTCCCCTTCTCGATTTGGCGGATGACCTGGTCGAAAGCCTTGGGTTGGAGCTTGTAGTCCTTGTTGGAGTTCCCATGGCTGCAATCCACCACGATATTGGCGGGCAGGCCAGCCTGTCTCAGGGCCTTTTCGCAGGCGGCAATGGAAGCTGGGTCGTAGTTGGGTTTGTCCCCTCCCCGCAGGACGATATGGGCGTAGGAGTTGCCGGTGGTCCTGAAGACGGCCGTCTGGCCGTCCTGGTTGATGCCCAGGAAATGGTGGGATGTCCTTGCCGCCTTGATCCCGTTCAACGCGATTTGGATGGTCCCGTCGGTGGCGTTCTTGAATCCCACCGCCATGGAAAGGCCGCTGGCCATCTCGCGGTGGGTCTGCGATTCGGTCGTGCGGGCCCCGATGGCGGACCAGCTGATCAAATCCGCGAGGTACTGGGGAATGATGGGGTCCAAAGCCTCGGTGGAGGTGGGAAGGCCCATGTCGGCGAACCTCAGCAGGAGCCGCCTGGCCAGGAGGATCCCCTTCTCGATATGGAAGGAATCGTTCATGTCGGGGTCGTTGATGAGCCCCTTCCAGCCCACGGTGGTGCGGGGTTTCTCGAAATAAACCCGCATGATCACCAGCAGGGTGGAGCGGACCATTCCCGCAAGCCTTTTTAATTTCGAGGCGTATTCATAGGCTGCTCGGGGGTCGTGTATGGAACAGGGTCCGACCACCACGATCAGGCGGCGCTCCCTGCGGTCGAGGATGGCCTCCACCTCTTTGCGGGTCCTCAGGACTGTCTCATAGGCCAGGCGTGATCCCGGAAGGTGGGCCCGGACCTGCTTGGGCGTGATCAGGACCTCGGACCCGGCCAAGTGGGTATCCTGGGTCCTGCGGCTCAATTGGATGCCGCCGATCTTGGAGAATTTTCTTTTTTTAGGCTTATCCGGGATAACCATAGTTCCTTCGTCTTTGATGTAAATAGAGCTGGAAATTATAGGGTTTTAAAGGGTTTGTTTAAAGAGGCAAACAATTTCCATACTTAAGGCTTTGCCGCTTCCAAAGCCATGGCCTTCCGGATGGTCTCGACCGCCAAGTCTTTTTTCCCCAACCGCGCGTAGGCCAATCCCAGTTTCCGGAGAATATCCGAGTTCTTCGGTTCCAGCTCGGAGGCCTTTTTCAATTGCTCGGAAGCCTCCTGGTACATTCCCTTCAAGTAATAAGCGATCCCCAGGTCCAAATAATAAACCCCCTGCCCCGGATTTAACTCGATCCCGCGCTTGAACAGGTCAATGGCCTCGTCGTACTTCCCGTATTTTTGGTAAACATAAGCCAAGTCCAACAAGTATTTCATGTTTTCAGGCTCCAAGGCTTGGGCTTGGTTGAGCTCCGAGAGAGCCTGGTCTTTTTGATTTCGGCTCAGGTATAGGGCGCCCAAGGAGTTATGGGCGTCGGCCAATCCAGGATCAATCTCGACAGCCGTCTCAAAATCTTTTTCGGCGTCCTGGGGATTCCCGGTTTTCAATTCGGCGTTCGCCAGGTTCCTGTGCGCCGTGGCTTGTTTGGGATCCAATAATATCGCCGTCTTGAACTCCTGAATGGCTTCAGTGGTCATCCCCTTGTAGAAAAGAAGAAAACCCTTTTGATCATGGAAATGGGCGGAGCGGGGATTAAGCGCTAAGGCCTGGTCGTTCGCGCGCAGGGCCTCTTCTCCCCTGCCCGCGCCTTCATAGGCCAGTGCCAGGTTGGAATAGGCCGCACCGGAAAGGCCGGGATATATTTTCAGGACATTTTCCCAAAGGGAGACGGAGTCCTTCCATGTCCCGGCTTGCCTGATCGTCCCCATGCCCATCAAAAATACAAGGACCACAGTCCCAACGACGGTGATTTTGTTTCGATTTGAAACAAGTGCCCCGATCCCTGAGGCTAAAAGAATAAAAGGCCCAAGGCAGGTCAAATAAGTGTAACGGTCCGCGGCGGCTAAACCGCCCACTTGAAGAAGTCCTGAGACAGGCGCCAAAATGACTAAATAGCCCAGCCATGCCAAACTCAGAAAGGGCCATTTCTTTCGGCCATAAAAGCAAAGCCAGGAAATCGACAAAAACAGGATCAGCAAGCCCAAGTTCCTCAATGAAGCGATTTCCGTATGGATCGCCAAGGGATAAAGCGCGGTCAAATCCACTGGGACGATCATTTTCCACAAATGAAAAAATATCGAATGAAGCGAATTAGCGATTCTGTAAATAAAGGGAATTTCCTCGACGCTCGGCATGGCACCCACCTGTTTCTCAGCCAAGAGAGCCATCCAACTGACCAGCGCCGAAGCAGCCAAAAATGGGAATTTCTCCAAGAGAGCCTTTATTCCAAATCTCTTGAAGGGCCAGGCGTCCAGCAGAAGAAAAACAAGGGGAAGGGTCACGGCCATGGGTTTGGACATCAGCGCGAGCAGGAAAAGACCGAGGCAGGCATATAGTTTCCACTTTTTCGAGCTTGAAGCGTAATCCACGTAAACCAGGAGGGAGCCCAAGTAGAAAAACCCGCAGAGGACATCCTTTCGGTCAGTCGCCCAAGCCACCGTTTCCACATGGACCGGGCTCAGTCCGAAAAAGAGCGCGGCCAGGAAAGAGGATTTCACCACCCAGCCGCCGGCATCGGTCCTATTTTCCAGCCCCGAGGCTCTCCGAGCTAAGGTCAAAAACCGCGAGCAAAAAAGAAAGAATAGGAAGGTGTTCAGGCAATGCAAGAGAAGGCTGTGAAGGTGGTAAATCCCAGGGTTCAAACTCCCGATGGCGTAATCCAGGGCGAGGGAAAAGAGCGTTAGGGGAAACCAAAAGCCCTGGTAGAAGGAACTGAGCATCCAGCCCAAAGAGGAGGCGTCCAGGGATCGGATATGGAGGTTGTTCTGGATGTTGTCCGGATCGTCCCAATTGACGAAACCGTTGCTTAAAGAAGGCAGGTAAGCCAAAAAGGTCAGGAAAACCGGAAGGAGGGCCAGGAACCAAAACAAACGCCGGTCCCTTTGCGACGTTTTTATTCCGCTCTCGGAAGGATTTCCCAAAGTTTCCCTTTTAGAAAAATCGATTGATGTGGCCTTGTCCATAAGCCGCATGTCATTATAACAGCCATGCCCGCTTCCGGCTTTTTCCCCTTGAAAGCCCAAAAGCCGGATGATATGCCATAATGGTTTTTAAGAACCTCGTTGGAGGAAAAATGAAGGCAATATACATAACAATACTCGGGGCAGTTCTGCTATTCAGCGCCAGCCTCGTTCAAGCCGATCCCACCCCAGTTCCCACTCAAGCCCCCCAAAAAACGCCGACACCGGTTAAACACAATGGGAAAAAAGGGAAAATACCCGTTATCCCCTCCACCAGGCCCAATCTTTACAAGGTCACATTACGGATAGACGCCCAGCGCCAAAAAATCACGGATGCCCAGAGGGCCGGCAGGATCACCGACGCCCAGACCCAAACCCTAAGGGAAGCAATTAAAAGCATCACGAAACAAAAATATGAGTGGATGAAAGAAAACGGCAGGCAGGACTTTTCAATCGATCAATATAATCAAATCGAGAAAATGCTGGACGAAAACGGAAAGGATATCGGTGACACGGGCGATCCAGATACTCCCTCAAATTAACATTTATTTTCCTTTCAATGTTGTTCTCATCCGAAGCGTAAGGGCCGCGGAAAAATGAACGGAAATCCACGATCCCAAAACCCTCTCCTTGTCCAATATCCCTATTGGGGCGTTTGTTTCTTGTTCCTGGCCGCCCAATACATGTATTTCATCGCTTCCCCCCTTCACAACCGCCTGTATTTTCTATTGGCTCTTACGATCCTGGTCTTGGGCGCGTATACCCTACTCGGACTCCGCATGCCTGATAAAACCTCCCCTGAGTTTTCAGAAGCAGGGGTAGTCCCCGCAAAACCGTTCAATCCCGAAAATGAGCCGGTCGCCATAAGGGACAGCGCCTCTTTCCTCGCGGCGGTTTTGTATCTCCTCTTCATCACGGCGATCCTTTGGGAACCCCTTTGCCATCCCCGCGAGGTTTGGGGGCTCCAGGACATGGGCTTCGTTTATCCATTCCGTCATTTCTGGGTGGAAAGCCTCAAGTCGGGCGATCCCGCCCTTTGGGAACCCTTCGCCAGCCTGGGCCAGCCCCTTCCAGAAACCATGTACCTCTCGGTCTTTTCCCCTTTTTCACTGCTTTACTTTTTCCTCCCCCTCTCCTGGGCCATGACCTGGGTCAGTTTCGCTCATTTATTCCTCGCGGCTTTCGGGACTTATCTTTTCATCAGGACCTTGGGAGGCGGGGTCTGGGGTTCTTTCCTGGGCGGGATGGCCTTCGCCTTCTCCAGCTTTTTCCTGGCCCACGCCTACGCCGGGGGAATCAACATGGTCTGGGCCGCTTCCTGGTTCCCGTTGGTTTTGTTTTTCCTGAAGCGCTATTGCGAGGACTCTAAAATTTCGCGCTTGGCAATCGCCGGAATCCTGATGGGCCTTCAAATCCTGGAAGGCCATCCCCAGATGACCTTTTACTCCTTCATGATGATCGGGTTTTTCCTCCTCATCTTTTGGTTCCGGAAAATAATCAGCTTTTGGAAACTCATCCTGGGCGGTGTTTCAGTTTCCTTTCTTTCCGCCCTATTATCCCCCTGCCTCTGGATTCCCTCCTGGCAGTTCATTAGGCTCAGCAACCGCTGGGGTTGGACTTACAAAGACATTATGACGGACTTCACGAACCTGGGGAACTTTCGGTATTTTATCGATCCTTTCTTCAGGGGCTCCCCCCAGGATCGAACTTACGAAGTCACTGGCCATTGGGGTTACCACGAGATGGCGACTTACATGGGCCTGATTCCCATTTTGTTGGCGGTATGCGGTTTGTTCCTCGTCAGGCGCAAACTGATGATCGGGTGGTTCTGGCTCCTGACCGTTCTTTTCACCCTGTTGGCTATGGCGGACTCCACTCCCCTCACCCACCGGGTTTTTCAGTTTTTCTACGATTATTTCCCGGGCTTTTCCCATAACCGAAGCGTAGCCCGGATCATGCTCTTGTCCCTCTTTTGCCTTTCCTGCGCTGCGGGTCTTTCCCTAAATGAATTGGTCGATCTCTGGAATCACCGCTTAAAAGTGTTCTCGCTTGGTAAAAGGAGACTGGTATTGGCCCTCGCTGCAACCCTCCAGGTTCTCCTATTGGCGGATACGGCCGGGGACCTTTGGCAATACGACATTGGTTTCGTAAAAACAGCGGACCGGGATTATTTTTTAAAAGGCCGCGCGATGTTTCCCGGAAAAGCCTGGCCTAAAATCCTGGAGGATAAAAATTATCCCCGGGTCCAATCCGGATACAACTCCGATTTCGAATTATTCAGCAAAGTTTCCCAGCTTATTAGCACCTTCACCTACGCCATTATTATTCGGGAAGCTTATGGCTATTTGGAAGCCATGCGCGATAATTGGGACACTCCCCTTTCGGACTTAGTAAGCCTCAAATATCTTTACACTCCCACCTTGTACGGCCATCCCACGGAACGCTGGAAACCCTTCATGGACAATACCGTCGTGAATACCAAGGCCCTTCCCAGGGCTTTCCTAGTGGGCGGATATATCCTCGTTTCTGATCCGGCAAATGCCATCAACGTCATTCAAACCGGAAGTCTAGATATCCGAAACGAGGTGATGTTGGAACAAGTTCCCGTAGAAAGGCCCCAATGGAACAAAGGCTATCTCGGGCCTGCCGATATCACTCATTACGGGAATAGGAGCGTTGAAATATCCTGTCAAACTAGTCAGGCGGCCATCCTCTTCCTATCCGATCCCTATTACCCTTACTGGAAGGCCACAGTGGATGGGGTGGAAAAACCCATCCTCAGGGCGGACGGCGTCTTCAGGGCCGTAGTTCTGGATAAACCTGGAAAACACCTGGTGAGGATGGATTACAAACCTGTCCTTCTTTATGTTTGTTCGGCGGTTACGCTTGCCTTCTGGGTACTCCTGGCAATACTTTGCAGCGTTTGGCCCCTAATCCGGCCTCGTTTGTCCGCACCTCTCCGCCGTCTGGGCCTAACCGCATAAAAAATAATTCGAATCCTCCGGTTTCGAAATTTGAACTTATGAGCAGATAAATCCTTTTTAAGGTAAAATGATGCAGCTTTACCACCTTCTAATCGTTCTTTAATATTAGTAAGCTCTAACAACATCACTTCTTTAAACAGTGGGGCTTTGCACCGAAGTAAGTTGTTGCTGGATTTTAGGCAACAAAATATTGAAGCTTTTCCCTACTGTGCCTTTGTGGTTCTGAAAGAACCCGTGGTGATATTTGATTTTTATAAGCGGAGTGGATGAAATGAAAAATAGCGGTAAGGCCGGTAAGACAAAAAAAATCCGCAAGGCATTCGTGACCGGTATTACGGGCCAGGATGGCTCCTGGCTGGCTGACCTCCTCCTGGAAAAAAACTATGAAGTGCACGGCCTCATCCGGCGCTCCTCTGTTTTCAACACGGGGCGCATTGACCATATCTACCAGGATCCCCATGTCCACGGCCGCAGGTTTTTTCTCCATTACGGCGACCTTTCCGATTCCTCGGGGCTCTTCAAGCTCCTGGCCAAGATTCTGCCGGATGAGATTTACAACCTCGGCGCCATGAGCCATGTAAGGGTATCCTTCGACCAGCCGGAATATACCGGCGAGGTAACCGGCGTGGGAACCCTCAAGCTCCTGGAGGCCATGAGGGGCGCTTGTCCCAAGGCCCGCTTCTACCAGGCCAGCAGTTCGGAACTTTACGGGGGCATGGACTGTCCCAAATCCGGCTACACCGAAACCAGCCCCTTCCATCCCAGAAGCCCCTACGGGGTCTCCAAGCTTTACGCCTTCTGGTCGGCCAAGAACTACCGCGAGGCCTACGGCCTTTATATTTCCAACGGCATCCTTTTCAACCACGAGAGCGAAAGGAGGGGCGAAACCTTCGTGACCCGGAAAGTCACCAGGGCCGTGGGCAGGATCAAGGTCGGGCTCCAAAAAGACTTGTTCCTCGGCAACCTGGACGCCAAGCGCGACTGGGGCGACGCCAAGGAATTCGTCAAGGCCATGTGGCTCATGCTCCAAAAACCCAAGCCGGATGATTACGTTGTCGCGACCGGAAAGGCCTATTCGGTGCGGGAGATGGCGGAGGAGGCTTTCGGCTACGCGGGGCTGGACTGGAAGAAATACGTGAAAATCGACCCCATGTATTTCCGCCCCTCCGAGGTGGATTTCCTAAGGGGCAATTCCTCCAAGGCGAGACGGGCGCTGGGCTGGCGGAACGAGACTTCTTTCCAGCAGTTGATCCGCCGCATGGTGGATCACGACCTTGAATTGGCCGTTCGCGAAAAGAAAAGGGATTCTTAATTAAAAAATACTACACTGTCCAAAATAATACTTAGCCACGGATATGCCGATCATCCACAAAAACATAATGAGATCGGTATCATACCAGCCACATTAAAAGCTTTATAGAAGGCTGGCATACATGGGATTAATGGAATTTAAAAAAACATAAGTATAAAGCTTTTTTGGGTCTATCCCCCTGCATCCCCTGAATCCGTGGCAAAGGACTTGGTTTTGTTTGAAGTTTTTCGGGTTTAAGTATTCTTAATTGTTTAAATATTTGTTTCTGAGTTTTTTGTTCTATTTGGGCAGTTATGAAATAGTTTTATAAACACATTTTCGCCCTACCGGGTCTAAGGATCATCCATGAAACTATTCATCGCGGGCCATAACGGAATGGTGGGTTCGGCGTTAGTGCGCCGTTACACTGGCGACAAATCAGTCCAACTTCTCCTGCGCACCTTCAAGGAATTGAACCTCAAGGACCAGAAGAAAACCCATGATTTCCTGCTGAAGGAAAAACCGGACGCGGTCATTGTGGCGGCGGCCAAGGTGGGCGGTATCCTGGCCAATGAGAGCTATCCGGCTGATTTCATCCGGGAGAACCTGATTATCGCCTTGAATTGCATCGAGGGATCATTCCAAGCCGGCATTAAAAGGCTTTTGTTCCTGGGAAGCTCCTGCATCTATCCCCGGCACGCTCCCCAGCCCATGCCGGAATCCTGCCTCTTGACCGGCCCCCTGGAGCCGACCAACGAGGCCTACGCCATCGCCAAGATCGCCGGCTTGAAACTCTGCCAACATTACCGCTCCCAATTCGGGGTTCTATATCATTCCGTCATGCCCACCAACCTTTACGGGCCCGGGGACAACTACCATCCGACGGATTCCCACGTGCTTCCCGCAATGATCTCAAAGTTCCACAAGGCCAAAACAGAGGGATTGCCGGACGTAACCCTTTGGGGCACGGGCTCTCCCAAGCGGGAGTTCCTGCACGTTGACGATCTGGCCGACGCCTGCGCTTTCCTATTAGGCCTCGACAACCCGCCGGACTGGGTGAACGTGGGGGTAGGCGAGGATGTTTCCATCAAGGACCTGGCTAACCTGGTTTCCGCCGCTGTCGGATTCAAGGGTAAGGTGGTCTGGGATTCTTCCAAACCCGATGGCACTCCCCGCAAGCTCCTGGATGTATCCCGCCTCACCGCCCTGGGCTGGAAGGCCAAGATCGGCTTGGAGGAAGGTATCTGCAAAACCTACCAAAGCTTCCGTGAAGAAAAGGATTCCGGCCGCCTGAGGTCTTAAACACTCAGTCATTGACTAACCACTGCCAAATTTAAGGATAAAGAATTTTCGCCACGGATTCAGGGGATACATGGGATGGACGGCGAAAATCCGGCCGCCAGCCAACGGAAACCCCGACTCCAGCCAACGGAAATACCGACCCCGGCCAACGGAAACCTCGGTTGCTGTCACCAGGTTATCCTGGCTTACCGACGGAAATACCGGTAGGTGTCACCAGGTTATCCCGGCTTACCGGCGAAAATACCGGTAGGTGTCACCAGGTTATCCCGGCTTACCGACGAAAATGCCGGTAGGTGTCACCAGGTTATCCCGGCTTACCGACGAAAATGCCGGTAGGTGTCACCAGGTTATCCCGGCTTACCGACGAAAATGCCGGTTGCTGTCACCAGGTTATCCCGGCTTACCGACGAAAATGCCGGTGGGTGTCACCAGGTTATCCCGGCTTACCGACGAAAATGCCGGTTGCTGTCACCAGGTTATCCCGGCTTACCGACGAAAATGCCGGTGGGTGTCACCAGGTTATCCCAGCTTACCGACGAAAATGCCGGTAGGTGTCACCAGGTTATCCTGGGTAGCCGACGGAAATACCGGCAAGGGGAGCTAACCCATTAAACGGAACCGAAATTGCTGTCGGGAGTTGAGGATAAACCGCCCACATACCTGGGAACATCTGTCGGAAAGGGGGATAAACCGCCCACATTTCCAGCGACATGAGAGATAACCCGCCCACATTGCTGGGAACATCCGTTGGGAAGCGAGGATAACCCGCCCACATGCCTAGGAACATCTGCCGGAAAGGAAGATAAACCGCCCACATTTCCGGCGACATGGGAGATAACCCGCCCACATTACTGGGAACATCTGTTGGCATGGAGGGGTTATTTTTTCAATAAATCAGGACCAAAGCTGAGTCTCTGAGTCCCTGTGGTGGATATTGGTTTTCCACCTGCAAGATTGGAACCTGGGATGTTGCGCGAATCAGAACCTATTGCGCGATTCCCCAAAGTTGCGCGATTCGAACTTGCGCGATTCCGAAAAAGTTGCGCGATTCGATCCTAAGGGGGTTATTTGTCCCGCCGCGGGACAAATCTATGGCCATAAGCTAAAATTCACGTCAATTTTATCTAGAGTCTGGACAAAACTTTCGCGAAAAAGTGGATTTTGCCCAAGCTCTGGGCAAGAGGCCAAGTCGATAAATACCAAGGTCGATTCCAGCTCAGGCCATAAGGTGGCATATGGCTCCCCGGGTTGGACTCGAACCATTGGCGGACAATTATTTTGAAGTTCCAATATTTTATAGTTTTAAGAAGAAAGGTGGGAATTCTTCGAAAACGTAGCCATCAAATGGCGTAAATAAGCGGATTTTCGTTTAAAGTGCATCTCGACGAAAAATCAATGCCTATTCTAAATTAACCATTTTTTTCATCATTTCACCATAACGCTCCCCATGGATCTGGAAGGTTGTAAGGATTCTGGTAATCGCGAATACATCCTGGCTGGATAGCTTAATGCTGGCGGCTCTGGCGTTTTCCTCCAAGTGCCTCACTTTGGTCGTGCCTGGAATGGGCACCACATTCGGTCCCTTTTGAAGAAGCCAGGCAAGGGCGATCTGGGAAGGCGTGGCTCCCTTCTCCTCAGCCAGTTTCTTCACCTCATCCACCAGCCTCATGTTTTGTTTGAAATTCTCATTCTGAAACCTGGGAAGGTTTCT
Source organism: candidate division FCPU426 bacterium (assembly GCA_963796105.1). GTDB lineage: Bacteria > Oederibacteriota > Muellerivitia > Muellerivitales > Muellerivitaceae > CAWCKJ01. Next base: position 106,217 of record CAWCKJ010000003.1, on the reverse strand, counting down.
GCGCATATCCTTCTCGTCAAAATCCTCAAACTTGCGAATTTGGCCGGTCAAGAATCCCCGACCCACGGGGCTGAAGGGCACCAAGCCGATGCCTAGTTCCTCCAAGACCGGCTGAACCTTATCTTCCAAACTTGTTTCCCAAAGGGAATATTCACTCTGCAAAGCGCTGATGGGATGAACCGCGTGGGCCCTGCGGAGAGTTTTAGGCCCCACCTCGCTCAGTCCGATGTATTTCGCCTTGCCTTCCTTGACCAATGCCGCCATTCCGCCAACCGTTTCCTCAATGGAGACTTTAGGGTCAACCCGATGCAGATAATAAAGATCCACATAATCGGTACCCAAGCGCTTCAGCGAGCCCTCTAAGGCGCGTCGGGCGTTCTCAGGGGAGCCATCCATGTTTTCAGGCCCTGTCAGGCCGTTTTTCCAGGCGAATTTGGTGGCGACCACCACTTTCTCCCGGCGGCCCTTGAGAGCCTTCCCAAGCAGTTCCTCGTTCAAAAAAGGGCCATAAGCTTCGGCCGTGTCCCAAAAGTTGATCCCCAGTTCCAGGGAACGGTTGAGGGTTTTCAGGCATTCCGCCTCGTCGGCTTTGCCGTAAGCGAAGCTCATTCCCATGCAACCCAGGCCCAAAGCCGAAACTTCCAAACCCTGTTTGCCTAATTTTCTTTTTTCCATCAGACTCTCCCCGAATAAATGATTTTGAACATCTAAAAGGTTTTCACCACAGGTTCCTTCGGAACCACAAAGGCACAGTAAATAAAAATTAAATGGGCTAAATTGACAACGAATTTTACTACAGCATGAAAAAACTGTGGGGCGCGAAGCGCCACAGTGGTAAAGAATTGTTTTAGTTAAATGCGCTTAACACAGATGATACAAATAAACTTTTTAATGTTTTAGAAAACTCCTGGGATGAAACGGCTGGTCTTCTTCATGTACTCCCTATATTCATCCCCGAATTTGGCCAGCATCTCCCCTTCCTCGATTTTAGACGTTAGAAATAGGGCTATCGTGTTCATGGCCGCCAAAAGACTGGTTAAGCCGTTGATATCCTTCAGGTAAGCCCCCCAAGCGAACCAAACCAATGAGGCGTAAAGTGGATGTCGAATATAACGGTATATCCCGGTAATAACCAGACGGGAGGTGTTCTCGAAATTTCCCGTGGGCTTCCCCATTTTTTTCAGGAGCAAATACCCATATAAAGCGGGAATCAGGGAGCCGAAGAGGAGGACCCAGGAAACGATTTGACGTACCGACCAGGGATTCATGAACCAGACCGGCGCGTTCAAAAGGATCGTGGCCAGGATTCCCTCAAAGACGAAAAACCGGGCGATACCGTGGTAGCGCCCTTCCCTGATCGAAAGCCACCAGGAAAAATAAACGATCCCGGCGGAACCGACGCCAAAAAGAACCCACCTGATATGTTCCATTTATTCTCCCGCGGGAATGGCTTTTGGGCTTATTGGGAATCCGAAGAGGAGGGAGTGGCCGCAGGCAATGGGATCTCTTCGCCATCTCCCAGATCATCTTTATGAATCCGATGGCGGGGTTTTTTATAATCAATTTTTACGGGTTTTTTCGCAGCTTTTGGGGTCAAGGCCGGGGTGGGTTTTATGGAGGTTGTCTTTACCGCAGTTGGTGTGGCAGTAGGAGTTGGAGTTGAGACTGCTTCCTGTCCGAAGAGCCAAGTCATTCCAGCCTTGATACCCACTGCCTGCAAAGGATTGGCGAATGGAGTGTAAAAATCGTAGAAGGCCCCAAAATCAAGGGCTTGGCCCGGCCCTAAAACAAAGGACCTGAAGCCCATCCCCAACTCCACCAGGCCTGTACCAGGCCAATGTTTCTCCAAGGTTGATCCAGTTAAATTCAATCCTGCTTCCCCTTGCAGGTACCACTCCGTTCCCTTGTTCTGTTCCATGCCGGACAATGGGAAAATCCTTACCCCCAGGTTCCAAGTCAGGACCTGCCAGGAACCATTACCGGGATATTCGGCGAAATCAAATCCTGTGCCAATCGAGAGAAAATCCAACGGTCTGACATCGCCGAAGGCTTTCAATCCGGCCCCGCCCGCCAGGGACGGCCCTCCATTACCAGCGTAGGCGCCCCGGCCCGTCAGGTCGAGATTCAACCCCAAAACAGGCGCGTGCTCCTCCTGCGCGAGGGCCCCGAGCGGCAAAAGAAAAGCGGATAGCAAAATGAACAGGCTGGTTCTCATTCTTCATCCTTATTTGAAACAGGGATAATTCCAACGCTTCCGCAACAAGAAATTTCTACGAATCCCAGGTTAAATCCAAACCATTCGCGGGTCGTCTTAAAAGGTTCAAATGGGAAAAAAATCAATGGAAGGAATGTTGCTTGATCGGCATATGTTCCGCTTGATTCGCGGTGACATTCCTCCAAAAAATATAGGGATCGAACGACCAACCCTTCACTTGGATTTTATCAAGTTCCTCCGAATTCGGTTTCGGCACCTTGATCCGGGTTCCCGGAACCAGATTGGCCGGAAGGATCAAATGTTTCTGGTTTGCGTCCACCAGCAATGGATAAAGGTCCTCGTTTCCGTAAAGTTTTTTGGCGACCTTTTGGAGGGTATCCCCTTTTTTCCAATTGTAGGTGCTGGCGCCGTTCCATCTTGCCAGCCTGCGGATCATGGGAAGTTCGCTGATCTTCGCCAGTTTGACGTAATCCACCTGCTTTTCGGATTTCGACCGCAAAGCCGTGACATCCTCAGAACCCGAAGGTTTTGAGGAAATCGTCAGCAGGGTTCCGGGTTTGATCTGGTCCGGATGGGCCGTCGCGGTTTTGTTGGCATCCACGATCAAGGGGTACAAAGCCGGGTCCCCATAAAGTTTTTGAGAGACCGACCTGAGGTTGTCCCCCGCCTGCCAGGCGTAGGTCGAGGACTTTTTCCAGAGATCATCCTCAACGGTGTTTTGTTTCAGTGCGGTGATAGGCTTAGCCGAGCGCCAATCCGTCCTTCCAAAAAGAAAGGTCAATCCCACCTTGAAACTGGCCGCCTGGAGAGGGGCGGTATAGGGAGGGTCATAGTCGTATTGCAGACCTAGGTCCATGGCGGCGCTGGGAGAAATAAAGGACCTATATCCAATACAGCCGTAACCGTGATAATCCCCCGGGAACACTCCGTCCAGGGACTGGGTCAACAGGTTTTTCCCATACCCGCCCTGAAGGTAAAACTCACCGGCGGGGCTCGTGCCGAACGGGAAAAGACGCCCCCCGACATTGGCATTGCTGAACTTGAAGGGGCTGTTACCGGTGAAATAGGTATATTGGCCGCCGATTCCGATGGAGATGAATTGAAAGGGGCGCCAGTCGAAAAAGGCATTGCCGCCGGCGCCGATGCCGTAAGTCTGGCCGTTCGCGGAATAGGGTGAGGGAGGAACCACGCACTGGAACATCCCGTCCAGGCTGAGGCTGAACTGGGAACCGCTATATTGCGCGCCAGCCGGGGCCGAAACCCCGAAGCACGCCATTAATACCGCGAAGGCGATGGATAAATGAAGTCGCGAAAACATGGTTGAATTTTAGCATTACCAGGTTTTTCGGACAATGTATTCATTAACCGTAGGAAAAAAGCCTTCAGCGGACGATAAGCAGTTTTCGTATGAATCGTTCTTGATCCGTTTGAATCACGACATAATACAGACCGTTGGCCAGGTGTTTGCCCCCATTATCAGTCAGGTTCCAGGAGATGGTTCCCGCCCCCTTGACGAATTGGCTTGAGTCAAACACCTTCCTGAAGGCCACTGTGAAGACCTTCACATCCAAAGGCTCCTGCCGATCAAACGAGTAATTGAAGGAAACCCCATGGCCATCCCGAACGGGATTGGGATAAAGCAGGCTGATCCCGCAAGTGGGGGTCGGCGTGAAGGTGGACGTGGGTGACGACGTCTCTGTTGAGGTAGATGTGCTCGTGGGGACAGGAGTGTCAGTCGGAATGTCAGTGGGCGTCCAAGTAGGCGTGACCGTCGGCGAAGGTGTAGGAGTTCCAGTGGGCGACGGAGTGTCCGTATAAGAAGGCGTCGGCGTGATCGTTGGCGTAAATGTTGAGGTTCCCGTCATGGTATTCGCCGGAGTATCAGTGGTGGTAAAGGTGGGAACGCCCGTCGGCCAGGGCGTGGGGCTGTTCGTGATAGTGGGGGTATCCGTAGGAGTGCCGGAGAGCGTAAACGTCGGGGTATAAGTCGGTGTTGGTGTATTGGTGGGTGTGTTTGCCGCGGTAAAGCTTGGGGTCCATGTCGGGGTTTGAGTGAAGGTATTTGTCGGCGAAGGAGACGGCGTATTGGTCAACGTCGGGGTATTCGTGAGAGTCGGTGTCACAGAGGGGCTCAAGGTGCCGGTCGGGGTCGCGCTCGGAGGGCAAGTGGGTTGTGGCGGTTGATTGATGCAAGTCTGCATTTTCGCCACGGATGTTGAGCCTTGTCCCGCCACATAAATAGCGCCCGTTTCATCCACCGCGATCCCGAAAGCCCCTGAAAAGAGAGAGCTATTGGTACAGGCCTGCTGGAAAACCCACCCGCTGTTGTAGATGCTGTAACTATTGGTATTGCTGCAAGCCGCGTAGAAATTTCCCGCCAGGTCCGAGGTCAAAACGTAGGGGCTCGTAAGGGTCGCCACCACGCTCGCGGTTCCATAGGTATAAGCTCCAGTCTGGGGCAGGCTCACGATCCGGTTGTTGGATGTGTCATCCACGTAAAGCGTCGAGCCCACTTTCAAGGTGCCTGTCGGCACGTTGAATCCATAGCCCGTTAGGGTATTCCGCAATGTTCCTGAGTTGTCCATCAGGAAAATAGAACCATTATCCGCGCACACGTAAACCGTACCGGAAGCGTCAACATTGATGCTTCGATTCCCCCCGCCGCCCGTGGACGGACTGGTCCAAACCGTGTTCCCATTCACGTCCAACTTGATGACGTCGCCTGCGGTGCTCCTTTGGACAATATAAACGCCGTCATAAGCGCAGGTCCCCACCGCCACGATAAAAGCCTGCAGACCTGTTACCGCGCCATTCGTCCCAAAGGATGTTATGGGTGAACCGTTGTAATTATAGGCGTATAGGGTCCCCGTGCCCCGGTCCACGATGTAAACCCGGTCCCGGCTCATGTCAACCGCGACGCCCGTCGCCTGAGTCAAGGTGGGACTGGTCCAATTGCCCGCCGCCACACAGCAGTTGGGCACGGGAGTCCAGGTGATCGTCGGGCTCAAGGTCGGGGTATAGGTATGGCTTCCGGTAGGCGTGAAGGTGGGGCTAATGGTTAAGGTCGGTGAAATAGTTGGGGTAAAACTCGGGCCCGGCGTCCCGAAGGGTTTCAAATATATGAGAACCCTTCCCCGGTCCAGGTCCGCGATGTAGAGATTGTCTTGGGGATCGAAGGTGGAAGAGAAATACATGGAACCGTAATCGTTTAAGTGGGCAACAGGGTCATCCCCATTTTCAGGAGTCGATAAAACTAAAGGAAACCGCGAGCCGATATAACCATTCATTCCCATCACCATATAACTATCGTCAGAAGTAAAGCTGGGCTCCCAAGGACCGCATTCCCCGACAGAGTTGTTGCAGGAGGTGGTCGTGAAACTCCCTCCCATTCCGTAAACAGCCGTGGCCGCGATGCCGAAAACACAGGCCGATGGCGCCGCCGGTATTTGGCTGGCGTTCCAGCGCAAGGTCCGGAAGTTCCCGCTGGCCTCCAAGGTATGGTCGGCCACATACAGGTTTCCATGGTGATCCAACCTCACCGCCCCTGGCAGGCAAAGAGTGGATGCAGTGGGATTCGATAACCCCTGGTTGCAGGCCGTCCCCCCAAGACCCGTTTGCCCCAGGATGATATCCACCACCGGGTTGGTCAGTGGGTTTCGTACCCGCAATACCCGGTTGTTGGCCGTATCAGTCAACCAAAGGTGGGTGCCATCCGGATCCGGGTTGAATCCCATGACAGCCCCCCAGTTCAAAGTCCCCACTCCCAAGACGGAAATGGGCGATGTGAGCGTCTGGACCGCGGATTCCCATGGCGTCAAGGGCAGGTTGTAAACCTGGAGGAATGCGGCGTTCGACGAGTTATTTCGTACTTGCCATAGGTGCTGTTGGGGCGCGGCTTGGTCCTCCCGGATGCGTCCATAGGTCGGATAAATGTCATAAAAATACTGGGAACTGGTCGTTCCGGCAAAACCATCGCAGGGCTGGCCGTTGGTAAGGCCTGTGGGACCAGTGGGCATGTTCCAGTACCTCAAGTGCCATTCATCCGAGACAATAAGCTGGCTCCCGGTCGCGGCCACGCCGATCCCATCGATTCCCTCCAAACCCCGGAGGCCAATTTTATTGTCCATGGAGGCTTGCGCTGGTTTGAAAACCGCGACGTCCGCCGAACGCGCGACGCCGGTGGAAGCGGGCGGGATAGTGGGAATGGGAACTGGAAAGCGCCAGACATCCTGCATCGGCGTTACCCCGCTCACGTAAACATTACCAGCTTGGTCCAGCCCGATTCCTCCCCAGGCCCGGTCCACATTGTATGAGGCAATTGTGCCGCCGTCTTTGTATATGAAATTGGGCCCGTCCCCGGAGGTGGGCAGGGCATCCGATCCCGTGAGGGAGGGGCGATCCCTTAGCAGAACCTTCACGGGCTGGAATGTGATGGGATTGGCCGTCAAGTTGACATTGAAAAGAATGATCTGATGGTTGCAAAAATCGCTTACCCAGAGACCGCCTGAGAGGGGGTCGAATTCCATTCCCATGGTCCAGGACAGGTAGTCGGTTAAAAGTCCGCTTGGCGCCATTCCGGATATTACAGGGGCCTTATAAACCAGGATTCTTCCGTGAAAAAGGCAGACATTAGGATTCGGATTGGGGGGATCATCCGCCACAAAAACGTTCCCGGAAGCGTCTACCCGAACCGCGATGGGATCGGTCATATGGCTCGAGTCGCTCAGGCTGGAAGCCGGGGTGTTGGAATTCATGTCGGTTTGACCCAGCACCAGGTCGGCGTTTGCCTGAGGCACGCCGCCCACTGACGGGAACCTCAAAACCCGGTTGTTGCCAGCGTCCGCCACCCAGAGGTTTCCCTGGGAATCCACCGCTACCCCCGCCACACGGGCATTGGAGGAACTAAAACAAAAGCTGGTGGAGGTGGGTGAGCCGCATTGGTTATAACCGCTCGTGAAATTGGAAAGGTTGTTACCTTGTCCCCAGACATAAGAAGCTGGCTCCGTGCTGGTGATCGGCGCGTTATATCTTAAAACCCGGTTGTTGATGTAATCCGGAACATAGAGATTGCCCTGGCTATCCACCGCCATATTCGCGCCCACGCCCCCTTCCAGGGGGGAAAGACCCTCCACGCTGCTGGTGCAAAAGCAGGAGGCGTTGGGCTGGTTGGGCACGGGATAGTTCTGGAAATTCGAGTCCCCGTTGCAGGAGGTATGGGTGAAATCCGGTTGGCCCAGAACGATATCCGCGCCTAACGGAGTGGCGCTCTGGTTGGATCCCAGGCAGAGGCTCGTGTTGGCCGGATAATCCTGGAAAAGGGCGCGATTGATGTCGCTGAAACCAAGTATCCGGTTGTTGCCGGAATCATACACATATAATCTCTGCGGGTTGGAGACACGGTCCACATAGACACCGTCGGGGATAAACACTTGCTGGCTGGTGGCTTCGTTGGGCTTCAGCTCGCCGAAATCAGGTTGTCCTATCACAAGATCAGCCCAAAGATCGCCTGTCATACCGCGGACAGGAGCGGCGTTTGTTAGCGATGGTCCAAAAAGAAGGAACAAAAAGAACGTTGTTATGAATGAAAATTTCGGAAGGGTTTTGAAACGCTCGGCCAATTTCATACAGCTCCTTGAAAAATAACCTATCTTTTATAAATCATTCTGAGCGGGTTAATTCTGCCAAAAAGAATATACCACCATTTAATTGAAAAATTTGAGCCATTTTTAGGGTCTTCAAATTGCTTCAACAAGGTTTTCAAATATTCGTTAATGCCGTTTAACAGAGGGGAATAGACGCAGATCCGTGTGAGGAATGAAAAGTGCGGCAGTGTAATGCTCGTAATAATGGCATTCGTTGCTCAAGTCCAAATACTGTATCAGGGGTAGGAGTTCCTGTAGTTTATTTCGGGACGATTCCGAAACTAATGCCATCGAGGCCCCAGTCAGGGACGAATTGCCGATATAACGGAACTTGTCGCGCGAGACATCCGGTAGGAGACCTAGGGTGACGGCCTTCTCGAAATCAAGCGTCCGGCCGAAACCACCCGCGATATAGATGCGGTCCAAATCATTAAAAGATGCACCGATTCTCGCAAGTAGAAGAGAACAAGCCGCATAAACCGCCGCCTTGGCCCTTAAGACACTTTCAATGTCCACCTCACTGAGAGTCAAATCCTCGCCTAAAGTTGTTTCTGATTCCGGCGCGATTATGTATTTCGCCCTGCGGCCCACGGTCTTGATGTATGGCGAATTCAATTCCAGGTTGAACTTTCCGCCGGAGTCCAACAGACCTTTTTGATAAAGCTCAGCCAGAAGGGTCAATACCCCCGAACCGCATATCCCGCGGGATTTTTCGTTCCCAATGGTGGTGAAGGTTGCCTTTCCCGTCTTGGAATCCACCTCGACCTTGTCCACGGCCCCCGGAGCGGCCCTCATGCCGTGGGTCAATCCCCCGCCCTCGAAGGCAGGCCCAGCTGAGCAGGCGCAGGACATGAAAAACCCGCCGTCCCCGATCACGATTTCCCCGTTGGTTCCGATATCAATTAACAATCTTAATTTGCCCGAAGGTTGGGATAATTGGGTACAAAGCATTCCCGCTGTGACATCGCCTCCCACGTAGTTCCCCACGGCCGGGGGTAAATAAACAGGCGCTTCCGGAGCGATGGAAAATCCGATCTCACCCGCGGTTAATTGCAAATTGGCGATTTCAATAGGTTCAACATCCTGCCTGAGATAGTTGGGGTCTTTTCCTAAAAGCATATGAATCATGGTGGGATTTCCCGCTACAACCGCCGAGGATATTTCACTCGTGGGGATTTCCGCCTGTTTGGCCGCTGATTGGATCAGCTTGTTCAGGGTATTGAGCGCCCGGCGATTCAACTCCCGCAGGCCTCCAGGTTTCCGCCCATATTCCATACGGGAAATCACGTCTGAACCGCATTTGACCTGAGAGTTGTAATCCACAAAAGAAGAAAGAGTTTTGCCGTCCTTGAGGCGGATAAGTTTCACCGCGGCGGTGGTAGTGCCCAAATCCATGGCCACACCATACTCACCCGCACCCAAGGGTTTCATGTCGTTTGGAAAGAGACCATCCTCAATGAGTCCCGCGTCGTCGGAGGAGGATGGGATGGGCCCTCCCTCTAGGGCATGGAATTCCGGAACGTAAACAGTGACATCCTGGTCCTTGACCTTGGAATGACAGGCTAAAACATAGCCTTCCTCAAGGGTATAGGCCGGTAGCGACGGGGCAAGGGATTGGTCCACGGAACCCGAAACCAGGCGGACCAGGCATCCGCCGCAGGTCCCCCGCCCCCCGCAGGGAGCTTCCACCGTCGCCTCGGAAAGCCTCGCCGCGTCAATGATCGTGGCGCCCACGGGCACGTCAGCGGTCTGCCCGCCAGGAAAGAAAGTGACCTTCGGCATAAAAAGCCTTTCACCACGGGCCGCCTATGGCGGCCACAGAGAGCACAGTTTACAATTTCGCCATTTTAACCAACGAATAATTTAAAGAACGAATATTTCAACGCTGATTCCAAGACGCAAAATAATCGTTCTATAAAGCAAATCTCATTACTACTTAATATCAAAATCTAAAGATTTTGCTTTTAGAGTTTTTACTGTGCCTCTGCGGTTCCGAAGGAACCTGTGGTGAATTCAGTTTTTTCGTCTATTAATGTAACCGAGATTTAACGAAGCTTTCGATGTCGCCGGCTTCCTGGGGCCCCACCAAGGCTTTCCAACCGGGCAGGTTTTCCTCAAGCTCGCCCGAGATCGTGGAAACGTAACCCGGAATAACGATTTGCCTGGTGTCCACTTGGGCCTCGAAGCCTGTTTCCTTGACGAACTGGGCAATACGGGTCCCGTTGAACTTCCCCGCGGCCCAGGCCGTAAGCACGCTCATGCCCTCGCATTCCGGCACGGCGAGCCAGGCTGAGATACCAGCGTTCTCGATTTCTCCCGACACAATGAAGTAAGTAAGCGAAAAGTTCGTGGTGACGAACACAGGCGAGTTCCGCTTGGGTTCGCCGATGGGATAGACCTTGGGCTCGACCTGGATGGGTTTTTGAGGGTCGGTAAAGATGTTCAAACGCAAGGTCATCAAGGTCGATAGCTGGGCCGGGTCGAATTCCGGCAGGACCACGATCCCACCGTACTTGGCGATTTCGGTGACAGCCGCCACGGTAGTTTCAGCCAGGTCGCCGGACAGGAACCGCAAGAAAGGATAACCCATGGGTTTGACATCCCCCAATAGGGCCGAACGCCTGGAAATACTATTCATCAGAAATTCATCCCGCAAACCGTTGTGAGGAAATTCCAAGAGAAGGTCATTAAACCCGCCGGCTTTAATCTTCGCGGTTAAAGCCGCGATGGAATCCAAATCCGGGCCGGTCACAGCAAGGAGATGCCCGTTCTCCGACGCGGCCTTTACCATCATTTCCACTTTATCGGCAGATGCCGAAGCCAGGATGCTTCGAGAACCCTTGACTGCCTCGGCGGCCTTTGCCATTGCGCCAGGATCGGAACTCTTAATCGCTAGGGGCTTCTTTGTTATTTCCCAGGCTTTGCGGACAAGGGTTATAAAGGCTTCTGAAGTGGCTTTTCCCTGTGTTATTCCCACCATATCCAAGCGGAAAGTTTCACCCACCCGATCAAGCTTGTAATCCCTTAATTGAATGAGTTTACGGTCCAGGGATGCGGTATTCTCGGAAGCGTCCAGGTTCACGGCCAGGGAGGTGGGGCTCACAAATGTCTTTTCGTGCCGGTATAGCACTGTTTCCCCACCCAGTTTCACTTCCCCGTTCGCACCCGCGGCGAGCGACTTAACCGGCGGCTCCGAGGCCGCGCCCAGGGTCTTCTTGGCCTCTTCCGAGGCATGGGGGCATTGGGCGATCTCGGCCTTCTTGGACGCCATCTTCATGGCAAAGGCCAGGCAGGTGGATGAACCGCAATCCTTGCAGTTCGTCCCCGGAAGGAGCTTGTTGATTTGTAATCCCGTCAAAGCCATTTAAAACCTCGAAAAGATTTCACCACAGGCCGCCTTCGGCGGCGCACAGAGACACAGTTTTATTCTTTTTTCGTCAATTCAGATATTGCCTTCTTAACGGCCTTCACAGTATCGGGATGATAAACCACCAGCAAATCCGCACCGGCATAAAGAAGGCTCATGGCGGTAGCGATTTCCCACTGGGCCGCTCGTTTGGCCAAGTCCCCCCAGGCCGGGAAATCTGACTCAGGAGCCTTGAATTCCTTGATCTTGCAGCATTCCTGGCCTACTGCCACGATCATGGGTTGGGCCAAGGGTTGGTCGCCGCCCAACGCGGTCTGGCGGATGCGCTCCATGACGGAATAGGAATATTCCACCCCGTATCCCACGGCGCTGGCCATGGGGTCGATGATGATTTTCTCGGGCGGCAGGCCCATCTGGGACATGAGGATGCAAAGTTGTTTGGTAATGTTGACGTCCAAGGGCCCCTGGGCCACGACCGTGTGACCGTAGGCCAGGGCCGCCCCAGCGATGGCCTTATAGTTGTTCTGTTCGGTCCAATTCAATAGCAGGTTTTCCCCGGCACAGGCTGAGGCCACAGCCTTCATGACCTCGTTCACCTTATCGAAATGGTTATGTCCAGTCACGATCAATGGAACATCCACTGACTTCAAAACTGCCTTGATGGTTTCAACAGCCTGGGCCGCGGAACGGTCCCCCTTCTCCGGATGGGTCCCATCCAACCGCACGCTAATTAAATCCGCCCCGTATTTTTCGACGCAAGCCTTGGCCATGGCCGCCGGGTCCTCGAGCAGGTTTCCGAAGATATCCCTCAGAATCTTGGGATACTTTTCTGAAACCTTGTCAAAAACCTCCATGGCTACAAGCGGCCGATGGGGGGTCTCCCCCTCGAAAGAATGGAACGGCATAGCGGTCGCCCCGCCGATTTGATACGACAGGCGCCTGGTGCCTCCCTCGGCCTTGGTGGCGCCCAGTTTCACAATCCGAATGGGTGTCTCGCATTTTTGCTTGGGAATCTTAAAGGTCTTAACGTCCATTACGGATGGCGCAGTGGAAACCGGGGTAATAGCTTTTGCAGGCGTAGTAGGCACGCTTTCGGCTTTGAAGGAAGTCCCCAGGAACTTGGCGCCAAGGGCCTGGATCACGTTTCGTACCGCGTTCTCGCCCGAGGCCCCGCCTTTCAACCCTTCGGCGGCTGTGTTGCGGATCATTTCCATAATTTTTTCTGGCGTCAATTCCATCGCCTTGCCGGTCGAGGCTGGAGTGACCGGCACAATGGTATCTGTGCTAATCGGCTCAGGTTCACTTCCCCCGATGTAATTGGACATATCCGTCATGGTGAGCGCCGGATGTTTCACCTTTTCCAGGTGGGCTTTGAGAGCCTTGGGGTCGCTTCCCACCGTCTCATCCGCGATCTGGTCGAAAAGTTCCGGGCATCCCAGGCTCTTGAACAACCTTTCCAGGTCGGGTTTCAAAAGTTCCTTGAGGGTCTTGGGCATCCACACGATGCGCCGGTGGCCGCCCTCCGCCGCCAGGAATTTCGGCGAGGTGAGGAATATCTTGCCCACTCCCATGAAGCCGGGCGTCTGGGCCCCGCCGCCCACGTTGCCCGCGAGCGAGGAAAAGGTCATGCCGGCCGGGGTCTCGCCCAGGTACTCGCGGTTGACCGCCATGACGCCGTTCAAATCCGGCACATAGGCTACGATAGCCTCGAAACAACCGCAGGAGGTCATGGGCTTGTCCATGATGGCGTAAAGCGCGTAGGAGGGGATGCATTTGTGGCTGTTCAGGTACACGTAATCGTCCACGCCCTTGAAGATGCCCTTGGCCTTGTCCAGACACTCGCCCTTGGCTACGGGCTGGTTTGGCCCGTTCTTGTCGATCTCGTAGGCCGCCTTGCCGTCGAGCCAGTTGTAGGCCCCGCAAAGGCCCAGGCGCTGGGGCGTGATTACGCAAACGTGGTTGGGCGCGAAGGATTGGCAAAGAAGGCAGGAGTAGAAAATTTCCACGGACTCGTCGGTCATGGCCTCCAGGCGCCGGTTGCGCTCGTCGTAAATTTTTCTCGCTAATTCCAGACGGTTCTTGACCTCATCCGCGTCCGTGATGAGCGTGACCTTGACTTTGTCCACGATGGAACCATAAGCCGATAGAATCTTGGCGTGGATGATTTCCCCATAATGTTTGAGGCGGAAGCCCTTGGCATAGGTCGCCTTGGACACGCGGGTCCAGATGATGTCGCGCTGGCCCATGTGCCAAACACCCTCAGCGCCGTTGATCATATGGTGGATCTGGCGCTCAAGGATTGGCTCGAAATCGGACTGCATTTTTCGCCCGGCGGCCTCCACCCAGATGGACAGGGGCATCAAACCGCCTGGCTCCACTTGGTCGATATCGGGGCCGATAAGGACAATCTCGCCGTCCTTGATGTCATCCAGCCCCGTCGAGGTGACGAATTCGAATGCCGGGGTCTTGTTCCCGCCGAATTCCACATGGGTGTCCTGACGCCTGATCCGTTCTCCCTCGAAAGCAGGGCCATAGGAAACCGGAATGGGAACCTTGGTGACCTTGATCTTGCATCCCCTCACCTTGAGGGCTGTTTCCACCATGTCGGCGTGCTTGACATTGGAGACCACGTGCTCGTAAGTGCAGACTCCCGTGGGAAGAATTTGGGGGATGTCGGTGTCAGCAATGACCGGGCACCCGTAATTGATGGCTCCAGCGGCAACCGCGTACTTTTCGGAGGTCACTTCCCCGAAGGCCAAGACAAAGGCGAAGATGCGGTTCTTGCAGTACCTAAGGTTGGCCTTGAAGTCGCCAGGCTTGACCCCGCCGAAGGAAAGGGCAGCTCGATTGGCGAAACCCAGGGCGTAAATGAGGGAGGAGACGTCTCGGCCGAATGGCACCAGCCTGGTTTCCCAGCCCAATTGCACCCCAGCCTCGGCCAACTGATCCGAAAACTGGACGCCGTTCAGGCCCCCTCCCATGAACACATAAAGGTTTTTCTCCTGAAGGGAGCGGGCGATAGAGACAGCTGTTTCCTTGTCAGGGGCTGCCCCGGTAATTACGGCAAATCCTGGTGCTGACCCGTCCACGAACTCCACCCCGCGTTCGCGAAGAATCACGTCATTGGCCGCGCCCAACCATATTCCCTCAATGGGATTGGGGCCCGTCAAATACTTGAGCGCCTCAATGATCTCGCAGGCGAAAAGCGAGGCCACGCCCGCGTCCAGGGCTTGGCCGAGGTATGGAAGCCAGTTATGCTCGGAAGGCCTGCCGGGGAGGAGTTTTTTGGCCCGGTCCAGGGCGCGCTTCATGTCGCCCAGTGTGGTGATTTTCTCTCCCGTGAAGGAAAAGAGGACCGGCAGGAAATAAGCCGTATTGGGGAAGGAAACCGGAGTGGATTCGCCGCGGGATTTGACGGCTTCCGTAAGTTTCGCCTCGGCTTGGGCCACCCATTGCAGTGCCCCTTCGATGGCGGAGGTACAGATGATTTTAGACAACGAGTCCCCTCCGGTCCTTCATGTCGTACATTTTTCGTTCCTGTTTTTTGTTGATGCCCAGCCTGTCTCGGTCAGCTTCCAACAATTCCAGGATTTTCTTCGCGGCCTCGTGGGGGTCGGTGCAGACATGGAACGACGCCCCAAAAACCTCGTTGGCCCCCTCACCCAGGAATTTCTCAACTTTTTCCGACCCACCCACGTGGAAAGGATGTCCCAGCACAACATCAACACCGGAAGCCACGAAGTAGCATCCGATGGCCACGGCCTTTTCGCTCATCCACTCAGGGGCCACCCCCACCGCCGGGACTTGGGACAAATCATCCCCCAAGCCGCCTTCCCGAACTATCTCAGTGGCGGCCTCCAGGATGCGGGTGTTATCCACACAGCTTCCCATATGAAGGACCGGCGGCATGCCGACCGCCTCGCAGACTTCCCTCAAACCGGCGCCAGCGTGCTCCAAGGCCGCCTCAGGAGTGAGCATTCCCTCCTTGGCGGAAGCCAGGGCCGCGCAGCCGGTCTTGATGACCAGGACGTTGTTCTTCAAAAGCTCTTTCGTGAGGGTGTTCGTGTAAGAATCCACCTTGGTCCTGGGATTGTTGCAGCCCACCAGTCCCGCGATCCCCCGGATACGCCCTGAAATGATGGCGTCGTTCAAGGGGCGGAAGGAAGCCCTGAAGGAGCCTCCCAGCATGTAACGAATAGCCTCCACGGAAAAACCAGCCACCAGCGGGCTTTTGGCCTTGGGGATGGAAAGCTTGTTCGGATCGCGTTTCTTAAAGTTGGCTATGGCCCGCATTAGGAGCGACTTGGCCGACTCCATGGCGTGATTCTCATCGAAAGTAAAATGATCCACTCCCACCGTCTTGGCGATATCGGATGTGGAAACCACCTCCGTATGGTAGGAAGCGGCGATATCAGGAAGGCTCGGCATACAGCATTGCACGTCCACCAGGAGCATCTCCACCGCGCCCGTCACGACCGCCAGTTCCTGTTGGAGGAAATTGCCAGCCACGGGGATTCCGTGGCGCATGAGGATCTCATTGGCCGTGCAACAGATTCCAGCCAGGGTTACCCCGCCCTTGGCGCCCGCTTGGCGGGCCGCCTCGAGAATCTGCGGGTCGCGCGAGGCGATAGCCAGTATTTCAGAAAGCGCCGGTTCATGTCCGTGAACCACCACGTTCACGGTGTCGGTCCGGAGCACTCCCAGGTTGGCCTCGCCTTTGATGGGCATAGGAGTGCCGAAAAGGATGTCTGTGACTGCGCTGGCGATGCGCGACCCTCCCCAGCCGTCGGCCAGGGAGACTTGGAAAGCAGATAAGAGAAGATGGCGGTAATCATGGTCCACGCCCATGGTGGAACGGTGCATGGCTTCTACCACCATCCGGTCGATTCCCAAGGGCGAAACATGCTGTTTTTTCCAAGCAGATTGCTGGGCTGGCGGCGCCAAGGCGAGGGTTGCCAAGGAATCTTCCTGTGAGGCGAACTCATACAGGAAGCGGTTGGCCAGATCCAGGGCGACTTCCGGCACTCCCCGGCCTTCCTCGGGGACATTCCAGAGGCGGGCGTTCCGGCGAAGCGCCTCCTCGTCCTTGATGGCGTAATCCCCTCCCTTGCCCTCCGCGGCCTTCTTTAAAAGCAGTACCAGATGGCGGCCATGGTCGGAATGGGCGGCTGTTCCCCCGGCGGCCTCCCGGAGAAAATTGCGGGCCACGATGGTATCAGCGTCCGCCCCGCAGACACCACGGGGGGATTTCGGCGTGATCCGGCAGGGTCCCATATGGCAAACCCTGCAGCAGAGACCCTCAGTGCCGAATTTGCAGGCGGTTCCCTGGGCGTCCATTCGAAGGAAACAAGTCTCAACCCCATCGCGCTCGGCTTTCGCGAGCGTCTCCACGGACGCCAAATCCCAGACTCTTTCCTCGGGTGTTTTTTTGGGGGCCAATTCCCACTCCTAAACCATAAATTTAACGGCTTTAACCACAGACCGCCTGGGGCGGCACACAGAGTTCACAAAAACACACAGTCAAACAACATAACCTAGCAGTCTTTGGCAAAATTACCGAGCACACTATGTCTCCCCCTTTGAAAGAGGGGGAATTGACACGATTTGCCAAAGTTGAGTTAAGTATTAAATTCTCATCCTTACCCGGCATTATTTCGAGTTTTGTAGATCCCATCTCATTTTCAGCTGTGCCTCTGTACCTCCGTGGTGAGATTGGTTTTATCCTAAGCTTGAAAGCAGTTCATCGATCCGGCTGACTAGCGGATTACTATCCTTCAACTCCTTAAGGCTCAATCCCTTTTCCGCCAATTCCGCCACTTCCAGGTCGGAAGGCAGGGCAATAGCCTTGAAAGCGCCGATCGAGGCGGCTGTTTGCTTGGCCTCCTCGGACAATTCACCTTGACGCGTCCGGTTGACGATCAAACCGAGCTTGCCATAGATGATACCCATCTCCTTCGATAGCGCGTGGAGTCGCTTGACGGTTTCCAGCCCGGCCCTCGAAGCGTCGGTCACCAGGACAAGCGCGTCCACCTTCGGGGCGATGCGCCGGGACAAGTTCTCCAGGCCCGCCTCGTTGTCCAGCACGGCCACCGGATACTTGGAGGCCAGCTTCTCCAGCGTGGCCCTCAAGACATTGTTGGCGTAGCAGTAACAGCCGGGCCCCTCGGGCCGGCCCATGGCGATCAAATCGAAATCATCCGCTTCCACGATCGACTCGGCGATCTTGAGCTCCAGCAGGTCTTGCTTGGAGACCCCTACCGCCATGCCCGTGCCAGCGATCTGTTTGGCCGTTTCCCTAACGCCCCCCACGGTGCTTAACGCCTTCACTCCCAGGGCCGCGTCCAGACAGCAATTTGGGTCCGCGTCCACCGCCAGGACCGGCTTCATACCTCTAGCGGCCAGCCTCAGGGTCAGGAGGGCTGAAATCGTGGTCTTGCCCACTCCTCCTTTGCCCCCCACCGCGATCAGCTTACTCACAGCCGCCCCTCATCCCGCTTGATAGCAATTGGTAACCGACATACTGTATTTTCATTCTTTATCCGTTTTCCGTAAATGTTTTCAGTCATAAAACTAATCTGAGTAGTGTTTTCGATTAGAGGAATATTTCTCCAGAGAATCCAGCAAACCCTCGAATCTATTGACCATATCGGGGTTCAAGGATTCCAGGGCCGCCCTTCCCTCGCGCTCTGAGCGCTTTATGACGTCTGAAAAAGGGATCATCCCAATGACTTTTTGGTTTCGAAAACAGCCGTAGATGAATTTCTCATCCTCTGCACGCTCGATCTTATTGCCTACAAACAAAATGTTCTTCAAGCCGATCTCGCCAGCGAGTTTTTCCACACGTTTGGCTGTTTCCACGGATCTTTGCGAGGGCTCCACGACCGCGAGCATCACATCCACGCCTTTGGCGGTTCCACGCCCCAGGTGCTCCACGCCCGCCTCCATGTCCATGACCAGCGAATCGTCCTTATAGAGAACTAAATCGGTGACGAGAGCCCTCAAAAGGGTGCTTTCCGGGCAGGCGCACCCGCTTCCCCCGCCCTCCACCGCCCCGAGAACTAGGAGCGCCACCCCGTTTTTAAGGGAAGCGAATTGGGGCGCGATGTCATCGACTTTGGGGTTCAATTGGAAAACCTGGCCGTATTGCTTGACCTTGGCGCCGGTTCGCTCCTCGACGAGTTTCATCTGACGGGAGACGGGAATAAATTTGGCCCTTTCCTCCTGAGAATATCCCAGGTAGGCCGCGAGACTCTCGGCGGGATCAGCGTCCACCGCGAGAACTTTCCTGCCCCGGCGTGCCATCAAAAGGGCCAAAGCGGCAGAGATCGTGGACTTGCCCGCTCCCCCTTTTCCGGATATGGCGATCTTCATGCAGCCTCCATCAAAACATTATTCACCACATGCTAGCCCTATTAAATATTTTGTTGAAAGCTTGCATGTGGTGAGATGTCTTGGTCCGTTTAGAACCCGTATTTGTGTTTCAAAAGCTTGGAAAGATTTCCCAGGGTGTCATAAACAAGCTCAGCGTCATGGGGATCGAGGGTTCCGGTTCCGCAGGAGGGCGTCAACAGGGCCCTCTCGGCCAGCATGGCCGTCTTGATGCCCTTTTCCCCCAGCATCCGGAAATAGTTTTCAAGCTGTGAAGCCAAGCCCGCTGGCGCGTGATCATGGATGGCGTTGGAAGTCGGCACTATACCCCAAGCCAGGTAACCGCCGCGGTCCAAGTGAGCCTTGACAGCTTCGGAATACATGGCCAGGGATGCCCCGCAGGTAAAAGCGTCGAAATTGAGAATATCCACACCCGCGTCCAGGGGGATGCTCCACTCGGTGTTGCCGCAGCAATGAATGCCGGAAATGGCCCCGGCGCCCTTCACCGCGTCCACAACTTCCTTGATGATTGCCACCACGTCCTCGCGCCGGACGGAAACGTAGGTGGAACTGCCGAAGGCGGTCAGGATGGGCTCGTCCACGAAGCAGATGACTTTTTCCCCGTAGGGTTTGAGGCGCTCGATCTGCCAGAGGCACTTGACCACGGCCAGCTTGACACAGACATCCCGGAACTCCTCGTTATAGTAAAGGGCTCGTTTGTCCTGGTCCGTGACGGTGAGGGTGAAGGTCAAGGGCCCGCAGGTCTGGCCCTTCACGAAGGGCCGTTTTCCACCCTCCTCCTTCAAGCGCCGTTCCATGGCGTGGAAACCGTGGGCGTAATCGACGCCCAAACCCAGGGAGGGGTCCACTCCGCCCCCAGTGACAGCTTGCTCGTATTTGGTGTAAAAATCCGCGAAAGCCTCGGAGTAGTCCCCAGTGGTATTCAAGTGCAGGCGGCTCTTGACTCGGTCCACCACGGCGCATGGAAGGCCCTCCGAATATTGGATTTCCATCTGCTCGGAAAACCCAAATTTAGGCAATTGGGGCCAATGAGGCGCGCGCGGGATCTTGGAAAGCACCATCTCGACCGCATGTTCCGGCGAAGAGTAAGGAAGACTGCCGATGCCTGTTGCCAGGAATTTACCCAGGTCCATGATCTGTTTCTCCGTATGGATGATCTCGAATTTGGCTGGTGGGCGTGGAAGGGCGGCGGAAAACTTGCCGAAATAATACCATTACGCGGGTTAAATTATCCGAGAATCGTCTGGAAATATGGACTATAGCAAGGTTGCTCGGAAAAACTATCAAGGGACGATCCTTCGGCTCGTCACTTGGGCGGGAAATGGAACCTCGCCCAAGTACACGGCTAGGCCCCCGGGCAAGTCCGGGGCCATTGCAGCCGGTATCAAGCCATTGGCTGACACTCCTTAAATCAAAAAAACCTTCCTTAATAAGTCCGGATAGCATAGGCAATAGAAATGACACCGGATTGCCTCAGCGTGAACGCAGGACGTCCGGCAATACCCCTCCTTCCCGAATATGTTTTCCATTCTTCCCTTCCATCCTGATTAGATGATAGCGGTGGGGATTTTGTTATAATTCCCCTCATGCCAACGGATACGTCACCCCAATCCCGGGAGTGGTCTTCCTCTTTTCGTCTTCTACTTTTCAATCCCTGGTCCTGGACTCTTTTATCCAGTTTTCTACTACTAGCTCTGTTTAGCGCTCACTACATCCACGATCCCGATCTGGGCTTCCATCTCAAGGGAGGCCAATGGATTCTGCAAAACCATTGTTTTCCGTCCACAGATACCTATACCTATACGGTCCCTGATCACGATTATATTAATAGTCAATGGCTGTACCAGATCGTGCTTTACCTGCTTTACCTTGCCGGAAATTACGCCCTTCTTTCCATTTTCAATATTGTCCTGATAGTCACGGCCTTCGCCCTGTTATGGGCGCGCCTCCGATCAACCGGCGCATCGCTGTGGATGTCCGCGCTTTTATTCGCGGGATCTGTTGTGGCCTGCGAAATGCGTTTACAGGTAAGACCGGAAATACTCAGTTGGATTCTTTTGGGCGGGATGCTTTGGGTCTTGGAACTAAAGTCGGAGGGCAAAAAGGATCTTCTTTTCCTGCTTCCCTTTCTCCAGGTGATATGGGTCAACGTGGAAGGCCTCAACATCCTGGGTTGGGGCCTGATGGCCGCCTACTTGGTTTCAAGCTATTTTCATCAGCGCCAGTTTGACCTGAAAATGCTGCGTTTCTCGGGCCTGGCCATGGCCTTGAATCTGGTGAACCCTTATTTCTTCCGTGGGGTGTTTTTCCCTTTCAAACTTTGGGAATCAATCCACTCGGAATTGTTCCAGTTGCACATCGCTGAATTCATATCGCCCTGGAGTCATTCAAGCCTCCGTACCATGCTCGATGTCCAGCTTTGGGCCTACAAACTTTTCAGTTTTCTTTTGATATTCTTGTTCCTGGCGACCTTTAAAAGGCGGAAGATACATGAGTTTTTCCTGGCCGGCCTATTCTTTTACCTTTCCGCAACAGCCGTCCGCAACATTCCTCTTTTCATACTCACTTGCCTGCCCATGTTAGCCGCCTGCTGGAAGGACTTGGAATGGGTTTGGTCGCGGAAATTCCAGGAGACTTTTTTGTCATCAGCCTGGTCATCCTGGATTCTTACTGCCCTGCTTCTCGGATTATCCTTGAGAGTCGTCACGAACGCTTATTACGTGGATGACCGCCGGTTTGAACGTTTCGGCTTGGGGATAAACGAAGAAATGCAGCCTGTTCACGCAACGGATTTTCTGGTTCAAAACCATCTGGACGGAAGGATATTGAATTCCTTGAACTCCGGGGGCTGGCTGGACTGGAAGGGGCCCCAAAAGGTATTTATTGACGGCCGGCTGGAAGTGATGGGCGAAAAATTATTCAGTGAATATATCGCGTCCCTGAACGCCGGAGGGGTCTTGCCATTGGCGGACAAATATTCCGCCGACATACTTCTTTTCAATCCTTCGATTACCCCAAGGTGGATATCCGACCTCCACACTAGCGGTCAGTGGAGGCCTGTTTACCTGGATGGAAATGACGCGATTTACTTGAGAAACGGATACGCGCCTCAAGTGCCGGCCCTGAACCCTTTACGCTTCATGGCCGAAAACAACATTCCGGCGGACATCCTGAACCGGGCCGCGGAATTGTTGCGCTTACCCGATCCCCCGGCTTGGCATACCTTTTTGGAAGGCTTTTACGCACCCCAGATTTATCCCAACGGTTTTCCCGTTATTGGAAACTTCTTCTTACTGGATGACCATAACGAAACCGCTGAGGCGTTTTTCCTGGAATCGGTCCGGCTTACGGGCGGAAAATATTACGATCTCTACAGCCACCTCGGCGTTCTGTATTACTTATTAGGACGTTACAGCGAAGCTCGGCTCTGCGTGGAGCGCGTTTTAAAAAAAGACCCCAGCCACTCTTCAGCCCGTCGCATCCTTGAAAGGCTGCCGCCCAATTAAGCGTTTCATCCATCGCACCGGGAAGCAGTACCTCGCATCGTTCTTAAAGGTTGTAATTCCCTATGCTATCCCTTTGAAAGGCCGGGAAACTTCCGTTTCCCGAACCATTCCCACTTCCCCCTCGGAGCCAAATTAAAAAACCCAGGTTCGAATGAACCCGGGCTCATGTTTTGGTAACCATCACGGGGCTTTGCTCACAGGGGATGAACCCCCTGTGTACCCCATCGAACTACCTGAAAACTCCCGTTTTCAGACTTTTCCACCCCGTAGGGCCAAATAAAAAACCCAGGTTCAGTCGAACCCGGGTTCATGTTTTGGTAACCACCACGGGGCTTCGCTCACAGGGGATGAACCCCCTGTGTACCCCATCGAACTACCAGAAAACTCCCATTTTCAGACTTTTCCACCCCGTAGGGCCAAATAAAAAACCCAGGTTCAGTCGAACCTGGGTTCATGTTTTGGTAGCCCCACGGGGAATCGAACCCCGATTTAATGGCTGAGAACCATCCGTCCTAACCGTTAGACGATGGGGCCCTAACACTTAAAAAAAATTTTAAATTTTGAATTCTAAATTTTAAGTTAGAAAAAACTTAATACTCTATTTCGAGCACAGAATTTTAAGGAAAGTTCGCCCTCTTTACAACTTTAATACATCAAGAAAAATTATGGTTTCTCAGTCAAGGGTGCGAAAATGTCCGTGATCTTGACGACTTTGCCGAATTCGCCAAGCTCTTTCTCCAATTCCGCCGGGCCGCAAACCACCATCACCCAATTTTTCTGTTCCAGGATGGAAGCCACGGCTTGGGCCGTTTCCTCCCTCGTCACGGCCTTGATCTTGTTGCGGTAGGACGCCAGGTAATCATCCGGATAACCGTGAAAATCAAGCGAAGCCTTGTAGGGAACCAGCGAGAAAGACGACTCGAAGTTATAGGCGTATTCCTCCGTCATTCCCTGCTTGGCTTGGCTTAGCTCCTCAGCCGTGGGACCTTCCTTGGCGTAATCACCGAGAACCTTGAACATGAGTGACAGGTATTCCGTCACGGAATCGGGCCTGGTTCCCCCGATCACCTCAAAAACCCCCGGGATGTTATAAGGGACGTCCACGCTGTCCACAAAATACGCCAATCCCCTGTTGGACCGGATATTGCGCATGAGTCGGGAGGTGAAGCCCGAACCGCCAAGAATGTAATTGCCCACTTGGAGGGGAAAATCCCTCGGGTCGTGGCGTTTCAGGCCGGGAACACCATAGCGGATGAAGACTTGAGAGACTTCTTTGGGGTAAAAGTAAATGACCGGGCCAAGTGATTTGCCATCCGCGAATACGGGAGGGGGAAGCTGTTTTTTCCAACCCGCGAAGATTTTTTCCAGGGCCTGAAAAATCTCATCCTCGTTGAATTTACCAGCAATGGCCAGCACCGAACCCTCCGGCCCGTAATGCTCACGGTAGAACTTCAGGATATCCTCTCTCGACAACCCTTTCGTACTTTTGGGACTTCCCCACCTTCCGTAAGGGTGTGAACCAAATAACCCCTTGGTGAAGAGAACCCTGGTCAGGTTATCAGGGATGTCCTCTAACCGGTTAAGGGAATCCACTAGATTAGCCCGGTCCGCGCCGATGCGCTTGTCATCGAATCCCGGCCTCAGAAGCATGTCGGCGAAAAGGCCGAGAACATCAGGGAGATCACCCGAGAGGCACTTGAAAGACACCGTGAAAGATTCTTGATCCGCGGTAGCTTCCATCGTCGCGGCTTTTTCCTCCAGGGCCTCATCAAAGGCCTCAGCGCTGAGTTTCCCAGCCCCCCCATTGCGAAGGCTCTCGCCAACCAGGCCTACCAGCCCTTCCTTGCCCGGGGGGTCCATGATATTCCCTCCCGGGATATAAAGATTCGCCGATGCGAGGGGAAGATCATCATCCTTGAGAAGAATGACCTTCAATCCGCAGGATAGGATTTTCACGTGGAATTCCGGAATCTTAATTTTCATGGGAGGGGCCTTGGGAATCACGGGAGGCCGGGCCATTAACGGAAAAGATGAACCGATTCCCGCTAGGACAGCCGCGGCAAGAATCAAAATTCTCATGGACTTAAGGTATTTCATCTCAAACCTTTCCAATCCAGGCCAGCCACCTGAGCCTTAGAACCGTGGTGACGTATTGAATCATCTCGCTGGAATTGAGCTTGCTCGCACCCTGGTGGCGGTTGACGAACACTATCGGGAACTCCATCACCCTGGCCCCAGCCCTGATCGCCCGGAAGAGAATCTCCACTTGGAACGAGTAACCGAATGAAAAAATGTTTTGGAGCCCGATTTTCCTGAGAAGCTCGACCCGATAGCACTTGTAACCTCCTGAGCAGTCATGAAAAGGAATCCCCAGGAGGCTCCGGGCGAACTGGTTGGCCGACCTGCTGATAAAGAACCTCCCCATCCCCCAATTCACCATTCCCCCGTCCTTCACGTAACGGGAACCGATGATGAGATCGTTGACCTTTACCATCTCCAGCATGGTTGGGATATTGGAGGGGTCGTGAGACAAGTCCGCGTCCATGGCGATCACGAATTGGTAATCCCACTCGACGGCTTTTTCCATGCCGTGGATATAGGCGGAACCCAGGCCCATCTTCTTCAATCGGTGCAGGACACGCACCCGGGGGTTCTTGCGGGAAATGGAATCGGCGATTTTTCCCGTACCGTCCGGGGAATTATCGTCCACGAAAAGGAGATCGCAGGCCTTGGTGGCCAGGAAAATCTTCCGGTAAACGGCCTCGATGTTCCCTTTTTCGTTGTAGGTCGGAACCACGATCAGGGTCTGGTTCTTCCGTTTTTTCATGGTCTCCCCCGCCGGTTTTCAGGCCCAGGCGTTTCTTAACGGCTGGCCGAGGCGGAGGACGGGATGAGCCTCACAACCCTGTTTTGGCCCCTTTCAGCCACGATCAACCT
The DNA here is from genome assembly GCA_963796105.1 of candidate division FCPU426 bacterium. GTDB lineage: Bacteria > Oederibacteriota > Muellerivitia > Muellerivitales > Muellerivitaceae > CAWCKJ01. The sequence continues at coordinate 81,161 of CAWCKJ010000003.1, read as the reverse complement.
TCCCTGGTTGTCGGCGGCGATGCCGGCCGCTCCGGGAAATCCCTGGCCTTTTCCGGGGCGCTTGTAGATGGCCTCAAGGCTTCCGCCGGTGTTCGCCAATTTCAGGACCCATTGCTGGCTCGCGTTCGTGGTGTAAAGACAGCCAGGCCCCAAGGCCAGGTAAGGCATCTCGTCGTTCTTGCCCTTCCATGTACTCACCTTGAATGCCGCCATGAATTTCCCATCCAGGTTGAATTTCTGGATCCGGGTGTTGTCCGAATCCACCACGTAAAGAAACCCGGCGGGGTCCACCACGCAGCCTTCCGGCTCCCGGAAATTGCCGTTTTCCTTCCCGTAGTTTCCCCACTCCTTGATAAAATTCCCCTCCTCGTCGAAAACCTGGACCTTGTGGTTTCCCGTGTCCACCACGAAGACCCGGCTTCCATCGCCGGAAATTCCCCTTGGGCCGTTGAAACTACGGCTCCATTCCTTGAGGAAATTTCCCTCCGCGTCGAACTTTTGAATGCGGTGGTTGAAGGTATCGCAGACGAAAATCATTCCCTGCTTATTCACGTATATGCCGCTCGGCTGGTTGAACTGGCCCTTGTCCTTACCCATCTCGCCGAAGGAAAAGAGCTCATTGCCGGAGGAGTCGAACTTGCGGACCCTGTGGCCGCTGAACTCCGAGACGTAAAAATTCCCGGCATCATCGGAGGCCACACCCCAGGGCTCCTTGAAGGGCCCGGTTTTAGTGCCGTTCCCGTCGCTTTCCAAATCCACACGGACGTCCATGGTCTTGGCCATGACCAGCTGCTGGGTGATCTTCTGCAGGGAACCGTAAAGCAGGCAGACCAAAACCGTAATGCCCAGGACGGCGAAGAAAAGCTTGGCGCCCTTCCCAAAGCTCTTGCGTTTTCTCCCGCCCTTTTTCCTCTTATTGCGTTTCCCCGCAGATCTCTTGATCGCCATTTTTCGAGCTCTCTTTCCTTAACCGTTTTAGGTTCGGGATTATTGTCCCTTGAGTTTATAAATCCTGGCCGTGGAAGCGTCGGTCACATAGACGTTCCCGTCCTTGTCAACCGCCACGCCGATCGGGGTGCTGAACAAATTGCCCCCGTTCGAGTCTTTTTCCAGGGTCGCGGCCAGCGAACCGTCGTTCACGTGGTAGGCGAAAACCTTCTTGCCACGGCCGTCGGTCACATAAAGCAGTCCTTTGGCGGAATCCATGGCCAAATGGGGCTCCATATCCACCTGCTCCTGGGCCCATCCGTCCACGTGCCATTCCCGCAGGTACTGGCCCTCCGAGTTGAATACCTGGATACGGAAATTCAAGCGGTCCGCCACGTAAAGGTTTCCCGCCTGGTCCAAGGCCAAACCAATCGGCTCGTTGAACTGGCCCGGCTTGTCCCCCTTGATCCCAAAAGCCCTCACCTGAAGACCCTTGGGGTCGAACTTCACTATGCGGTGCCGTCCGGTATCCGCCACGAATACGAATCCCTTTGGGTCGGCCACGATTTCCCTTGGGCCGAAGAAACCGTCCTCGCTGGCGAAAACCTTCTTCAATCCGCCGTTGGAAGAGAAAATCTGGACACGGCTGTTCCAGGTGTCGATGACATAAACATTGTCGTCCGGTCCAATGCACAAGCCGTTGGGCTCGTTCAACTTTCCAGGGGACATGTTGGCCAGCTTCTTCGGGTCGCCCCCGCCCACGTTGGCGAAGGAGCCGAATTCCTTCACGAACTGCCATTTCGCGGGGCTGAACTTCTGGATGCGGTGGTTGCGGCTGTCGGCCACGAACATCTCGCCCTTGCTGTTGACGGCGATACCCCGGGGATAATTAAACTGCCCCGGTCCCGCGCCGGGCTGGCCTCCTTCCATCAGCACCAAACCGGCCCTCGCCGGAGGAGGCGCCTGCCCGATAATGGGCTTGGGTTTGGAGCCCATCATGGCCCAGATGGCCGCGGCCGCGACCAGCGCCAGGACTCCCGCCAGGATCAAGTCTTTCGTCGTCAATTCCCTCTCGCCGATTTTCAGCATCCTCGTCCTCCCTAAAGTAAAATGTTGTCCCGTTTAAGGGTTGATCTTATACAGCACCGAACTGCCCATGTTAACAGCCTGCAAGCCCAACTGCGCGAACTTGCCAAGGTTCTCGGGGTGATCCTTGTACTTTTGGCGTTCCAAGTCCCCCACATAAACATAATCCACCGAATACTTTTTCAATAAATCCCGGGTTTGGTTCAAATCCGGGCTCGTATAGATCGCGTCCACGTCCGCCTGCCTTTTTTGGACCGTGTCGTCGGAGCTTTGGCCCCGGATCACCGCTTGGTCCCAGGAGCCTCTCCATTGCGCCTCATGGAAATTCCATCCCAGGATGGTGGGGTATCCCGTCACGGTGGCCAGCCGGGCGTACTCCTGCTGATAGGACCCTCCCCAAGCCTCCAGGATCACGGGAATTTTACCCGAAACAGGCTTCACGTTCGACTTGATCCATTGCGCGATCTGGTAATCCACCCCGTAGGTTCTCTCGTAAAAGAGGGACCCATCCAAGGTGATATTCTCGATCGAGGATCCCCTCATGCGCGAGGTGAAGGCCATGGCCGGATAAAGGGCCGCCCCTAAAAAGGCGATGCCGGTCACTGCGATCCAAAGGCTTTTTTTCCAAACAGCCCACTGGTTAAACTGGTTTTCCATGATCCACTTAAGGAAATATCCCGAGGAAATGCTGAATAACAGCCAGGCCTGGTAATGGAACTTGAAGACCGTGTTCATGCGGTAAAGGGCGCTTCCGTCGAAATGGTCCTTGATGTACAAGACCTCGCATCCCAGCACCAAACCAAAAGCCAGGATGGCCAAAAGGGTCGCGAAAATCCCTTCGTGGCTTTCTTCCTTGCCGGAAAGGGAGAGGACCGCGAAAAGAATCAGGAGGAGCATGAAAAGAATGGTGGAAAGCTTCAGGAACCCCAAATTCAGCAGGATTAAAGCGACGATCCCAATCCCGAGGGCGATCCAGCCTTTCAGGGGTTTTGAGTCGGAATAGACAAACCTCTTCAACCCCGAGAGGAATTGCCTGGCTTTATCATGCGGAAGGGGCGTGATTTCCACCATGCCGGCAGGGGCCAACTCGCCCCCGCAAAAACCGCAGAAATTCTTGTTCGAATTGTCCCGGCCGCAGTAAACGCATTTACAATCCTCGGAGCGCTTGCCCTTCGCTTTTGAGCCCTTTTCATTGTTGGTTCGGATCGCTTTTCCAATCAAAGCCGGCGCCAGGATGGCAAGAAAAAGCCCGAACATCACTCCGATGTAATATAGATCCGTCCGATCCCCCACGAAACCCAAACCTTTGGCCTGGGATTGGAACCTAAAATAAAAAAACACGTAGAGCAGGAAAGATCCGATCACGATGGGAATGCCCACAAGGGCGGTGGATTTGAGCCAGCTCGCGAAGTCCTTCCCATTTGCCCACCATTGTTGCAGGGCAAGACTGACTCCCAGCAGAAGCAGGAAGGTTGGAAAATCCCAGCTATTCAGGAAGGAAAGTGCCCCAAAGAGAATCATGAACAGAACCCATTGGATCACCTGCCAGGAACGCCTGTTTGAAAAAACGCCTAATCCCGGGTAGGGGGATTTCAGGAGGTTCAGGATGACCGCCACCGCCAGGAGCACGAAAGGAATGGCCATAACATGGGGATGAAGATCCGACAAGAAAAAGCTGAACGAGGGAAACTCGTTGATCATTTTGTCCGTGGGCGGAACTGGAACAATCCGGGACGCCTGGAAATAGTCCCAATAATTGGCAAGGGGGCTGAAAAGGAAATTGAAAAAACCGGATAAGCCGGCGGGAGCGTTAGGATTGGCCGGAAAATTGTAATAAGGAATCCTCAAATCCCCGATCCGGAAACTTTGGATGGCGCGGTGCCAATAGTCCAAGTTCCCGAAGATGACGGCGCTGGCCGCCGAAAAAAGCGAGTAGCGGTAGCGGCGCGTCATGGCGAAAGCGATGGAAAAGACGCAGACTGCGGCCAAGGCCCAGGTCAGGGCCACGGCGAGGTTATAGGCGACCCCCGACTCGACGCCGGTCATCTTGCTCAGGATCGCGACGATGAAATAGCCGAAATAGTAATAAGAGATGCTTCCGCCTGAAAGCCACGGATCTTGGGGAGGCATGGAGGGAGAAGCGAGGATTCCATTGATCATGGCGAAATCCATGGGTTTTTCCGTTCCGACAATATCCGGCGTGCGCATTTTATAGGCGCCCGCCACTAGGAAGGCCACGAGAAAAAAGCATTCCACCACCAGGATGAAGCCCAGGTTTCGAGTCCAGTATTCCTTGAAGGAAATCCAGGAATCCTTCAAAAGATAAGCGGAGGCGGCCGCCAAAACCAGAACCGCCAGGATGATCGTGGAGACGCCGAAAGTAGCGTATCCAAAGACCCAGGAAAAATAACCCACGACCAACAGGGCCATTACTTTGCTGAAGATATAGCCCTTGTCGGGAAGTTGTTTCAAAAGCACCAAGGTCAAGGGCAGGGCCAACAGACCCAAAATTTCCACGGTCAACCACCAGCCAAAAAGGGGTGCCATTTAATAAACCTCCAAAACCATTTTGAATTTGGTGAAACCTTTCCTCGGACGCGTCACTGGGAAACGGAGGGAGGATTATAATAAATTTCGACTTCGGGGTTTCGATAGATTAAGGGTAAAAACTTGGGAAATTTGGCCAAACCCTCGGCGGGATAGCCCCCTTTTCTTCCCGGGACTCCGTTTCTCTCGACGGTCCCCACCATTACCAAGCGGACACCATAGGCATCCAGGTATTTTTTCGCGAGGGTCTCGTCAGGGGTCCGGAAGATTTGATCGGTGGCCTGGAAACGCTGGTTGATATCAGCATCCATTCCCGAGCGTCCCGTCAGCCATTCCCTCACGTGGCCGTCCCATCCCATCAACGCCGGAATTCCAGTGAAAATGGAAAACCTTGAGCCCCAGGAATTGTACCCTTCCCCGACAAACTCCGCCAAACAGGGCTGGTCGGGGACATTCTTGTTTAAAAAGGCGATGGCCGCGGCGTCATAGGGATTAACCCGCGGAAGGTATGCCAATCCGTCCAGGGTTGGGGCCTCCGCGTAACCCACCCATTGCATCCTAAAATGGTTCAGGAAACCTTGGCATTTCCGGACGGTTGAAAAAACCGGGTATATGGAGACCATCAGGAACAACACAGCCAATAGCAAAGCCCAGGAATGGTACAGCAGTTTTCTTCCGCCGTCTTTGCGGTCCCGGTAGTAACGAACCGCCAGGGACAAGGAAGACAAAAGCACGACGGTGATCATGGCGGGAAACACAAATTCCACGCTCAAATCCTCGCCGAATTTCTCCAGATAGCCGAAAATCGGGCCGGAACCAAAATTAAGGAAAGGCAATAAATTGTAAATGACCAGTAGAATGCCAACTGCCAGGGCCACGGAACGGATCCAACCTTCCTCCAGCCACTCCTCAATGTAGCACCAGGAAAGGATTCCCCCGATCAAGATCAAATTCAAGGCGTAAACAACGCCCGAGTGCAAGGATGGCACGAAGCTGTTCAGTAACACCCTGAACAGGACGAATACCAGGATTCCGGATATTATCCTCATCAACCAGCCCGGTAAAACCGCCTCTTTCACCTTCGCGCGCATGAAAACCTCAAAGAAATCCACGATCTTGGGAAGGAATATTCCGGTTGATATAGCGGCCAGGGTCCAGGCGTTGATCCCGTATTTGAACATGGAGTTATTCCTCATGCCGTTTCCAAAGCCAAAATACTCGCTCATCACGAATACTTCCAGGACTGCGGTCACGAAGAAGAAATACGAAACGAGAATATAAGAAAATGACAGCAATCGGTCCGAATACGTCTTGATGGCTAGCCCCAGGTGGAAAAAGGCCAGCATCCAAAGGCAGGAAAACAGAAGGAGGCCGAGGGTCGGGAGCAAATCCTGGGTCAAGTGGGTCACGTGGATAGCCATCAGGGAAACCCAAAAAACCACCAATCCTGCCAAGGCGGCCCAAACTTCCCACCGATCCTTAAGATAGACGGCGAAACCAATCAGGGCCACGGCCAATGTCGCGAAAACCTGGGCGATAACCGTTCCGCTGATGTCCTGGGACTCGGTCCAATGGACCCAGGAAGCTCCCCAAATCGAGACCAATGAGAACAATCCCAAAAGAAGCATCCCATGGATGGGGCTTTTAACGGTCGAAATTCCCGAACCCCAATCCATCAAGTTATCCAAGAATCCGATCCACCTCCATTTCTTCTTCGATTTACTGCCAGTCCATTTGAAAACCCGGTCCTTGAATGCGATTAAAAAACTTAATAGCAGGACCGCGAGGTAAAGGCCGTACACGTTGAAATAATTCCACAAGCTTGTCCGGATGTCGGGTTTCACCCACATGACCTTGTTTTGCTGGGGATGAAACTGGGAAAAGAACGGGATCCATAAAACCGCCATGCAAAAAAGAGTCCACCCAAGTGAGGTTAAAACACCCAGAAGCTGGATGGAAAAGGGTTTGGATTTCTTACGGGAATAAAACCATATAACCGCGAAGGCGACGCCCAAAACCGCGAAGAAAACAAAATAACCGGTCGTTCCACCAAGGGCATGGGGGCTTAATTCGAAACGGAACTTTAATAGGTTCCGCGCCAGGCTTTCCAACCCGAAATTCAACCACCACCCCAGAAGGGTCAGCGCGCCCAAGATCGACAGGGCCAACAGGGTCATGCCTTTGGTTAATAGAGACTTTTCCAATTTCATCATGCTCTGAACCATCAGCGCGATGCCTAGGAGGATAAGCCATGTCGGGACTTCCCAAGTATTCAAGAAAGCGATAGCGCCGAAGATAAAACCGGCGCTCACGAGAGATTTCCAGTCCCACTTCCATTTGAACGCGCCATCGGTCTTCGACATGTACAAGGAGGCGATCACCCCGATCAACAGCATGGCAAAGGGCATGGCCAAGGTATGGGCATGCATATCCCCATATAAAACGCTGAAATACGGGAACTCGTTGATGGTCGAACCCTCGTTATTTCCAAATGGAATAACCCGGGTGGGGGCCCAATAGTCATACCGGAAATTTAATAAAGGCGCCCAAATATCAGGGATACGCCTGAAAAAATTTCCTACTCCCCCCGCAGAAAAGAGCTGGTGGAAAACCTCCCAAGCTGAGATAAAACATTGGTGGAGGGCTTCCAAATGCTGTTTGGCCGCGGCGGGATTACCCGCGGCGGCGCAAAGGAACCCCGCAATCCATCCGCTGGAAAGCCTGCCGGAAAGGGCGAAAGCCAAGCCAAAGGCCGAGGAAAAGACCAAAGCGAACAGCGTGATAAGTGCCAGGTTGTAAGTGATTCCCGGGGCCAGGCCCAGGGTTTTCGTCAAAATTCCCATCATCAAATGGCCATAGTAAAAAGTGTATCCAATGGGCTGGCCTGCCATCCACATGTTCTGGGGCGGAAATGTCTCTCCCCTGACGACGGAAGCCAGGAAGCCAAAATCCATCCCCGCTTCCCCGCCCCCGTTATAGCCATCCGAAACCGGGTCGTGGATATGGGAAATGAATATCTTCACCAGGCTGAAAATCGCGAAGGCGGTGACGAAAGCTGTTTCCTGTTTGATCCAAGAGGGACCCCACTTGGCGTATAAGTCCTTCAGGAAAACCCTGTCCCGCCAATAGGCATAGAGGGATAAGGCCGCCAACGCCAGAAGCCAAAACCAGCAGGCGGAAAGGGTGAAGCCGGCCACTTTGATGCTCGTGAAAAACCAGACCACCCAGGAAAATACAAGAAAGCCGAATACCTTGCTCAGGGAATAGGCGCCCGAGCTCAAGGGAGCCATAACCCGAAGCGTCAATGGAAGAGCGATCCATCCCAAAACAATCAATAGTACTACCCAAGAAATCCAAGCCCAAACCTGGGAGAAAAAAACGCCTGAACCCGCTAATGGAAGTTTAGGGACATCGGTCTCAATGACCGGATGCTGGGCGAGAGATTCCAAAGCCCGAAGGGTCTTGCCGCTAGGCAAGCCAGGCACAGTGGCGGGAGCGACCACCTTGGCCTCCGGGGTCGGCAAGGGAGTTCCCGTTGTTTGAGGGGGAATGTTTTCCCCCTTCATTTTCCTCGCGTTTTGAAACCTGTCTTTCAACAGCGCTGGCTGGACAACCGCTGGAGTTTCAACCGGAGTGGGTGAAGACGTCTCCTCAAGACTAGCCAGCAGCCCCTTGGATTGGAGGTATTGATGCCGTTGGGCTATGAAGGAATCCACGTTTTCCGGAGTGATATTTCGCATCATGTCACGGTTGATCCCTTTGACATAATCGTCGGTTTCAATCATTTTCAAGATCTTGTCGGAAGTAACATTCTCGAATTTCTTGAAAAGGTAAACCCTGGGGTGGTCGTAAACCGAGAAGGATTCCTCACCCGTGTCATCCGGGTGGGACCAACCGAAAAGGGTCGGGAAATTATGGAACTCAGCCGCCATTTTAAAACCCAACAGGCCGGACCAAAGAAGCCGGTAATAACGGGAAGTGACAGGATAGGCGTTGAAACCGTTCGGCCGGAATTCCGGACTGCTGTCGGTCAAGGTGTACCATAGTTTCTTTGAGGAAATGCTGATGTAATCCGCATCCCTGAAAATATTGGCATAGTAATCCTTTTTGATCTGATTGTTGTCTGTCGGGAACCCGTGCATTTCATAAGGGGTGATGTCCTTAGAACGGTACAACCCTGGACTCATGATCTTATCGACCCTTTTATCCTGCTGGGGATTCACGTCCACCGGAAGTCCGTCTCCCCAAGCCTCGTTCAAGATCTCGGAACCAGGCGGAACGTTTTTGTAAATCCAAACGGATGAATCGATCCAAGGATTCGGCGCGGTATAAACATGCATATAGGCGATCGCGTAAAAAAGACCCCCGCCTAAAACCAGCGCCGTCAAGAGCGGCTTTAAAACCATCGAGGGGAATTTCCAACGACTCATCCACGCGAACAAGTCGGATAAAAAGCGGGCGCCGAATATACAAAAGACCGGGATCAAGGGGATCATGTAACGCACGAACTTGGTGTTCCAAGCGCCGATGAATCCAAAATAAGGTATGAACCAGCACAAGAGCATCAAATCGGGCAGGGAGAAATTGAAATGCTTCCCCTTCATGAACGGGACGGGAAGAAGACCCTTGGATGCGACGGGCCTCAACAAGTGAAAAAGGAAGCGGCCGAGAACCCATACCATACCTATAACAGCAGTAACGCCCAATGGCCACCATAACTCCACGCTCATCAGGTTTTGAAGATGATAGATATAACGAAGGGTGTCCTTAAACTGCAGGACATAACAGGCATCAGAGATGGAAACAACATGCCATTCGTAATTCTGGGATTCCATGAACTTTTGAATATCCAACAGGGACCACGGAGATAACAGGCAGAAAAGAAGGAGCGAGAGGCCGCCCGATGCCGAGAGTTTTAACCAATAAGGCATTTGGGCTTGGATGACCTTGATTTTGCTCAGGCCCCAAATGGCCACTCCAAAGCCGATTGCGGAAAGGATGACCATCAGCAATACCCAGAGAACAGTCCCTTCGGCCGAATTGGAGGGACACAAGTCCTGTAGGACGCCCTTGAATTTGTACCCCACGACAAAAAACGCAGCGGTTAAGACGAACAAAATGGCATAAGAAAGGGGTAAAAATAATTTCCGTTTGAGTTTCTTCCCTTCCCGCAGCCAATCGATTTCAGATTTCTTAGAAAGTAACAGAAGATGGCCCAGGAAGAATATGAACACGTAATAAAGCGTACTGGTCTTCGCGGCAAGCGAAAGGCCGAAAGCGGCCCCCGCTAAGAGGTAATTTTTCCAGCTTCCCTCGATGGAAATCTCATAGGAAAGCAGGGCCATCACCATCAGCATCAAGGTGATAAAAGACTCGGTAATGCAGTAATGGGAATTTTCAATACTGATGACAGCAAAGGAGAAGGAAGCTGCCGCGACAAGGGCCATCCCGTCCTTTTTGTAAACTCGCTTTACGAATAGATAAACAGCCAATATGGTCAAGGTCGCGAATAAAGCCGCCCAAAAGCGGCCAACGATCATGCATTCCCCGTAGCCTGTATATTGCATTCCCCCATGGGGAAAGGAAGCCAGCACCGCCCACAAGGCCAGGCCAGCGCTCAAAAGCCTTCCCCATCGAGATACCCAAGCAAACCAAGTGAACCCAGTAAAGATTATGAGGATGAAGGCCAATACACCAAAGGCCCTCGCGAAAGCATCAGGCAGAACAAGGGGAACAACCCCCAAAAATACCATCGATCCCAAAGCGATGTTGGACGGCAAGCCCGACCACTTGATATCAAGAAAATCCGTAATAAGCGCACAGAGGCCAAGGGAAATCGCAACAACAAAAACGAAGGATGTGATTTTAAGAGGTATTCCGCCGATGGCGTTGAACCAGATCGAGAAGACATCGAAAAACCGGGGGTAAAGGAACAATACGAATAAAATTGACGCCGAGCTTGCTCCTAAAGTGATATTTTTGAATTTCTCCTGTGGAAAGAACCAAAAAATTCCTATGAATAAAAGCAATACGGAAAGCCAATAAGCCCCTTGGACCCATTCCTCATATCTATGGAACCAAATCGGCAGCAAAATAAAAGTTAGAAGACCTAACTTACTGAAAGCAAAAAGGCCAAATTCGGGCAATTTCAAACTAATGATTTTTGGTTTTTCACTATAAAAAAGCCAGAAACAAAAGCTACCCAACAGAAGTAAAAGGAAAAAATAAGAGATTCTGGTAAAAGTGAAATTTCCATGAAAGAAATCAAAAAGGGCTTGGGGCGTGGATATCAATTCCCCACTTGCCCGATAGAGATAGACAGGAAGCTGACCATATGCGAAGAACTGGACACGGTAACCTGTCGAGGCTTGAATACTTGCGGTTTGGCCTAGAATATTGCGCTCATCTGGGTGGAAGGAATGTTGGAAATCCCAGTTTAAGTTGTAAAAACGGAACAATCCTCCCAGGGCGATGATGATGACTAATAAATAATGGTTGCGAAAAAATCTCCCAATATTCGAAAAATAAGTTGAAAGAAATGATTGCTTGGGCACTCTTGACCTCAACAAGTTTGAATTAATCAAACGGTTTTTAAGGAAAAACGCGGGCTAGTATAACGTATGTTTTCGGCAAATAAAACTTTCAAAATTCAATGCCTCTCCAAACGGTACCTGTTGAAATAAAGGAATACAGGAGTATACTCATTGTTGGAGGGGCAAATTATGAACTACCAACGGATGAAGGGGATTGAGATTTTCAAGGAAATCGATACAGAAGAAAAGGCACGTCAATGGGTGTGGAAGAGCCGTTTTGCCGGAAAAGACTTTGTTTGCCCACAATGTGAAGGAGAAAGTTTCTGGCAACACAAAAACCGCCCCGAAGTGCGGGAATGTGACTATTGTCGAAAGCAAATACGGCTTCGAGCCGGAACGATCTTCCGGAAATCCAAGATCCCAATCTTAACCTGGTTGAGGATGATTGGATTGGTGATGCAAGGGAAAAGGGGCATTTCAGCCCTGGAACTTCAGCGGCAATTGGGAATGCCCTCCTACGATACCGTTTGGAGGATGTTGCATAAGATTCGGGAAAGTCTTCGACAAAGGGATGAAAATTACCAACTCAAGGAAATCATTGAGTTGGATGGGGCTGTATTCGGCAAGAGAGAAAAGGAAAACCAGGCTGAAGTGCTGGTGGCGGTTGAAAGCAAAGAATGGATAGATGAGAAAGGGCGCAAAAAAGAGAAAGCGGGTTTTGCAAAGATAAAGGTGACCGCAGAAACCAAGTGGGAAGCCCAAGCATTCGTCGATCAAGCAATCCAGAAAGGCGCCATGATAAACACGGATGCCAGTCCCAGCTTGAGAAACTTGGAAAACGTGGATGTGGAGTACCAGGTAACAGCCAATGACCCAGTGGTGTTAAATCACTGGTTACCTTGGGTCCACCGATTCTATGTTTATGCACAAAGTGACCGTGCTGTAATGGGTTTTGCTAAGGCACATGCGGTCAAAGCACGGTGAAATAAGGAATCGGGATCATGACGACGGTTGAACCGATAGGCATATTCACTTAGATACCGGCCTAAATACTTAGCATCAACGCCATGATGAGTTCCAATGATCCAGGCCTTGGCGTTGGAAATGAACCGGTGTACCCAGGGCAACCAACTTTCCAACTCTTTCGGGTCATTGGCCATCACCCGGTAGTCTGCCTCCACTCCTTTGAGTTCACGCAAGGCTGGCGAAGCATCTGTGTTGAGGAAAGAGCCTTTTTCCATAGTCTGATTCACGAATTCCTGGCTCTCCCACTTGGTTTCCATAGCTACCTTCACCTTGGCAAAACCCGCTTTTTCCTTCTTGCAACCATTCTCATCCACCCATTCCTTGCTTTCCACCGCCACCAAGACTTCCACTTGGTTTTCCTTGGCCTTTTTCCCAAAAACCGCCCCATCCAACTCAATGACGCCCTTTAGAGTATAGCTTTCGTCCTTTTGCCTAAGACCTTCCCGGATCTTATGCAATAGAAGCCATGCCGAATGATCCGAAAGATTTAAATGCCGCTTCAGTTCCAGGGCCGAAATACCCCGTTTGCCCTGCATCATCAAACTGATGGCCCTGACCCAGGTTAAAAGAGGCAGCTTGGAGCTTTCAAAAATCGTCCCGGCGCGAAGCCGAAGACGTTTCCGGCAATAGTCACATTCCCTCACTTCAGGCTTGGCCTGGTGTTGCCAGAAGCTTTCGCCCTCACATTGGGGACAAACAAAGTCTTTCCCGCCGAAACGGCATCTCCACACCCATTGGCGGGCTTCTTCTTCCGTGTGGATTTTCCTCAGAATTTTAATGCTTTTCATCCGCTGGTAGCTCATGTACCACCTCCCGTAGCGGACAGTATACCTATGTATTCCTTTATTTCAAGGGTCACTTAATACAGAAGCATGACCGATTCATTTCCAACGCCAAGGCTTGGATCCTAGGAACCCATCATGGAGTCAACGTGAAATATCTGCCTGGATACTTGAGCGAATATACTTATCGGTTCAATCGTCGCCATGACCCAGATTCCTTATTTCACCGGGCCTTAACCGCTTGCGCTTTGGCAAAACCCATTACTGCGCAAGCGTTGTTCGGATAGGCATGCAAAATTCCCGCTTTATTAGCTATTTAGCGGCAAATCAGCTTGAAATCGCCCAAATTCAAATTGTTACAAAAAACTTTAAATACATATGTCCCTGGAGCCGGCATCATGATTCTCCAGGCTGTGATCAGATCATGGTAAATACTATCCTGAAATGGTAATTTCCGAGGCATGCTTTCGGTGATTTTTTCACCTTTTTCGTTATAAAGACTGATGTCAACCTGGAATTCCCCCCCCTGCTCGTAGCAAAACCTGGCGAACGTCACGAATTCTACTCCCATGGGGTACTGGGGAAGATTGAAACCTTGGAAAACACCCCTCAAATCGTAATTTTTGGTCAAAACATCCTGGGCGATATGGTTGCAAAACAAAAACCCAGCCACTTTCGGGATATTAAAACCAGTTTCATTCATAATTTCACTTCCTTTTTAATCGCGCTTTTTCCAGATTATTCGGGACAACCGAAGAGATTCCCTCATGAGGGGAATATCGGCTTCCACAACTTCCTCGAATTGAAACAGCCACTTCATAAAAGTCATTAAGCTGTAAAACAAAACGATAAAACCGTCCAAAACCGTAGTCCCTGGGCGGTAATAGGCGATATTGACCAAAAAATCATTATTGATTTTCAACCCCAGTCGAGCGGAAATAAGGGCGATTTCCTGGGCGCAGGAATACTGAACACCGGTATAGTACCTCAAAATTGGGGCAAGAGTTCGTACCTTCATGAATCTCAGCCCTGATTCTACGTCCTTGTATTTTTTCCCCGACAGTAAGGAATTCGTGAAAGTCAGAAACTTGTTTCCTATCACTTTATAAAGTGGATAGGCTGAAAAATCCCTCCTCGTCAGGACTACATCCGCCTCTTTTAGCCTCATATATTCCGCAATCTCGGGAATATATTCGGGTTTGTGCTGTCCGTCAGCGTCGATGGTCACGACGATATCCTCATTCCGGATAAGCTTTTTCTTAAGAAGATAAAGAACGAATAAAAATCCGTTCTTAAGGGCGCCTGCCATTCCGTTATTCTCCGGCAAAGTCACTATGTATGTGTTTTTCATTTTCTTGGCGTACCTGTATAGGATAGCCGGGGATTGATCGCAAGAGCCGTCATCCACGCAGACTAGGATATCGGAATGGGCGGTTATTCTAGGGAGGATATTTTTAAGGGTTTTCTCTTCATTATAAACTGGCAAAACAACGATGATTTTCGGCAATTGCATACCTTCTTGAAGGGATAAAAAAAAAGCCCGAACCCTTTTGGGATTCGGGCTTTCATCATACCACTAAACCATGAGTTCATCGTAGGCGGAAGTCAAATCCGTCGTGGGCAAATGATTCGCGTCCTCGAAAGGCACCCTTCCAGGGGCGTATTTTTTCAGCATGGGAGCCATGGCCTGCATGCGCTCCACATAAGTCGGTAGCTTGATCTCGTAAAAAACCCCGACCGGGATCCTCTCGCCGTGGTAATGAGCCATTTCAAAAGCTTTTTTCTGTTTTTCGGCAACTTCCTCGAAATTAGTCGGATCCTTCACAGAGCCGTCATAGCCGAGTTCACTCAAATTGAAAACACGCGGCAGTTGGTTATTTCCATCCCGGACTTTTTTATTGAACCAATCAGCCGTATGAATATCGTTATAGGTCGGGCAGGGTTGCAAGACATCCAACAGGGCCATCCCCTTATGCTCAATGGCCTTTCGGATCATTTCCTTCAGGTGTTTCCCGTCAAATGCGTAACTGCGCCCAATCCAGGTGTAACCCGAACTCAATGCCAATGCCAACGGTTGGATTCCGTCGTTGATATTCGGCATGGGAAGGGATTTCGTTTGTTGTCCCCTGCCGAGCGTGGGTGAAGCTTGTCCTTTGGTAAGCCCATAAACCTCGTTGTTCATGACGATATAAGCCATATCCACATTGCGGCGGCCCGCGTGCACAAAATGGCCCGCCCCAATGCCGTATCCGTCACCATCGCCACCAACCGCTATCACTTCCAGATCGGGATTGGCCAACTTTGCGCCGATGGCGAAAGGCAAAACCCTTCCATGAAGCGTGTGAACGCCAAAGGAAGCAATGTAATTGAACATTTTTCCCGAGCAACCTATGCCGCTAAAAACCATGGTTTCCCATGGAGGCAGGCTCATCTCCGCGAGTGTTTGCTGGACCGCTTGGAGAGCCCCATAGTCGCCGCAACCAGGGCACCAATCATTATGGACCTCGCTTTTGTACGCCGAAACTGTCAATGGGGTTTGGAGTTTAGAGGCCATAATTAAGCACCATCTTTTCCGAAGGTGTTCCCGTCAACGGATCCATCACGGCGGCCACCTCCTTTTTCATGAATTTTTCCACTGAATTCACAATCTCATTCAAAGACATTGGCCTGCCGGTGTATTTGATGATTTGAGAAGAAATATTTATTCCCGTGTTCATCCGGATTAATTGACCCAGCTGCCCCCCAAAATTGCTTTCCACAAGAATGATCTTCTTCGAGCAGCTGAGTATTTTTTTGACCCCGATGGCCGGGAAGGGATTCAGCATTCTCACGAATAAAAAGTTCGCGGTAATATTTTTTTCCTTCAAGGCGGGGAGAGCGTCCAGAAGAACTCCCAATGTGGAACCCCAACACACCAAGGTGACATCAGCATCAGGCTCGCCGATCAAGCTATACTGTCTATCCTCGGGAATCTGCTCCAACATCAGGCGGTTTTTCGCCATTCTTTTTTCGTGCATCTTGTTTCTGTTATCCGGGTTTTCCGTGATATGCCCGTAATCGTCGTGCTCATCTCCGGTCATCCAATATGGTCCACCCTCTTGTCCAGGTATTGGCCGAGGTGAAATGACGGTCTTTGGATCCGGTCTAAAACGTGGAAATCCCTTTCCCTCTGATATGGCCGCTTCTAATTCCTGCGTCGTCGCTAATCTTCCTCGATCAATAACTAAATCCTGCTCCTTGAAAAGAGAAGTGGATTGGGTGCTATTGGCCAGAAATTTATCATTTAGGACGATAACAGGCGTTTGAAATTTTTCAGCGTAGTTAAAAGACTCAAAAGCAAGCTGGAAATGGTCCTCAATGCTGCCTGGGGCCATGACCAAGCGGGGATACTCTCCATGCCCGCCAAAAACCGCAAACATCAAATCGCCCTGCTCATTTCGCGTGGGAAGCCCAGTGGAAGGACCGCCTCTTTGATAATTGAACACTACAGCCGGCACCTCATTCATCCCGGCCCAGCCCAAACCTTCTTGCATCAAGCAAAAGCCGGGTCCCGAGGTGGATGTGGAAGCCCTCACTCCCGTCGTAGCGGCCCCGAGTAACATGTTAATGGCTGCGATCTCATCTTCGCATTGAACCACGGCTACCCCGTATTCCGGCTTTCCTTCCAAATAAACGCTCTCGTCAGTTGCGGGACTGATTGGATAATAGGTTTGGTAACGGCATCCGGCTTTCAATTTGCCAAGAGCCGTAGCCGTCGCGCCATTGATCAACAACCTCTTAGGAGTATTGGGATTGGGCACTAGATGATAAGGAAACTGGGCATGCATTTCCTCCGGCAAGGCCTCCACAGCCTCGTAGGCTTTTTTTACCGCCGCCATGTTTAGGGAAACCAATTTCGCTTTTTTTCCGGTAAATATTCTGGAAAGTGTTTTCTCCATGTAGGAAATATCCATACGCAACAACGCCATGGAAGCGGCAACAGCTATCATGTTTTTCATGATGGAAAGCGCGCCGTACTCCACTCCAGTAATTTCCGCCACATGCCGAAGAGTCATGTTGAAGTCAATCGGCAGGGTAATGACTCCTGATTTTAAATCCAGGTCGTCAAGCATAACCTTGGTGGGATCGTAAATGAGCGCTCCGCCTTTAACCACCTCGGAAGCGTGAAGACGAGCCGTGGAATCCTCAAACGTAGCGAGAATATGAACATCGTCTACGTGACTGTGAATCGGTTGATTTGAAACTCGAACCTGGAAATAACTATGTTTACCCTTGATGTTTGAATGATATTCTCTTTTTCCAAAAACCCACAAACCGGAAATCGCGCAAGCTTGCGCGAATAAATTAGCAGAAGAATCAACTCCAGTTCCTTGCGGGCCGCCGATCATCCACGAAACTTCATTTACCACCTTCATAGGTCTCTCCCCTTTTCCCATAAGAACCGTGGTTTAGTAATACCAATACATTGAAAATATACGTATACAGAGGGGAAAAAACAATTCCAATTTCTCATTATAACGAGATTAATCGTTATCTTCTCGCAACATGGTTTCCTTAAGTTACTAGTATATCCAATTTTAAATTCACCAAATTCAGCGGGATTAAGCAACCCATCGCAACCCATTTGGCAAATTCAATCGGATTAATTCACCTCGTCGCTTACTCTTCCAATCTCCTTAAAACAAACCCCATCACAGTAAACCGATATATGTTCGTCGAGGATATCTCGTGTTTTTACTAGGGTTTTTAATTGCAGAACTTATTCCGTCGCAGTCTCGCCCGAGCTAATATAGTTTCATGTATCAAAAATCATCCATAACCGATCCAATCTCAGAAAAGCCCGCCTGCCCCATTTATCTTTTGTCGTTTATTTTTATATTTTCTTTTTCCGTTCACCTCATGACCGCAAACCCTGCTTTTTTCCAAGACGATTCTCCCGAAACTATCACCGCCTCTAAAATTCTCGGGGTTTCCCACGCACCCAGTTATCCCCTGCACACCCTTTTGGGGGCTTGCTTCCAATGGATCCATCTCGGCAATCCAGCTTTCTCCTACACTTTTCTTTCGTTAATTCTCTCGTCATTCGGTAGCGTTCTCGTTTCTTTTTGTCTTTGGATGTTCTTTAACTCCTCACGTCATTTGCCTGATGATAATAAGCCGAGAGAAAAACTTCTTAATTTGCTCGTTTTTTTTGGAGGCTCGGAACTGGCCTTCGCAAAAAGCTATTGGAGCGCTTCCCTCTCGGCAAAAGGTAGCATCTATATATTCCAAACCATTTTGACTTTAATTTCTATTTTCCAGCTCATTAAATTTGTAAATGCACAGCGGGAATCAATCATTCCCGCTGATAAATCTCAAAACTATTTTCTCGGTTTCATTTATATATTTGTTTTGGGCTTTAGTCATCACTGGCAAAGTCAACTGCTTCTTCTCCCGCTAGCGATTTTTTTAATAATCGTCATGTTGCACCGCATTCGTTTAATGAAAAGAACACCTTCCATAATATTTTCCGCAGCTTCGTTATGTGTCATCAGTTTAAGCCTGTATTTATATCTGCCGCTAAGGGCAAATCAGCACCCGGTGTTGAACATCGGCATTCCGAACAATTGGTCTCGTTTTTTAGAATCTGTCAGTCGAGCCGAAGCTCGAAAAATCGAGAGTGGTTTGCCGGTGACGATCCCAGTCGATAAAACAACAGCATTCCTCTCTCGTTTGTCATCGTCAATGCTTTCAGACCTTAATGAAAAAACGAATTATATCGTTAATCACTTTCGGGAAGAACTCGATTGGGTTCCAGGTTCATTATGTCTTTTGGGGATCATATTTATTAAAAAGCTACGGAATATAATCATTGTATTTTTTGTGCTGTGGACTATTTTCACATTCTTATTAGCGAATCTTTTTTATATGCGATTGCAGCCAATTGAATATTGGCACTTAGATAATTATTTATTGGGATCTACCTGGGGATTGGTTTTCCTCAGCACTTTTGGTTTAAATTGGATTTTTCGTTGGGCAGTCGCTCGGAGCGCCAAACCCAACAATCATTTCAGAGTGTTTACCGGTTTTATAGTTCTTCTTTTATTCCTCACATTTTCTAATAGCCTCAAAACTTCTAATATGAGTAAAGAACTTCTTTATTATCAATATGGAGAATACATTTCAAAATCCCTTCCGAAAGATTCAATTTACTTCGCTGAAACCGATTATGACTATTTTTCAAGTCTTTACATGAAATTCGTTTTGAATAAACGTCTAGACACTGAACTAGTATTCACCCCTTTTTTCAAAAAGAGGTGGCTTCAATCGGAGTTTAAATCCCAGTACCCAAACCTTCCGATTGACCGACCTATTATTACAACATTAAATTCACCCGGTTCGGCCCCGGATCTTTTCACTGAAGTTGTTCATACAAATCAAAATATTAGGCCGATATGTTTCACATTTACTAACGGAATCTTTTCGGAATTCTATTTGAAAAAAAATCATTCCTTAAAGTTTCTCCCTACCGGGCTTCTACTCCAAATAAACTTAAAAAGCCAACTTTTATGCCCTTCCTCGTCAAGTGCATTGAACGATTTTTGGGATCACTCATTAAGGCAAGCTCTAAACCGGCCACTACCCATGAATTATTTTCTCTTAAACGCTTGCGTCCATCCTTATTTGAATACGGCATATTATTGGAAAGCCCGAGGCGATATGAGCCGCTGGGATAACTGGCTTGAGAAAGCTGCCATGACCACCGGTGATCCTATTTGGAAAATCCAAATACTTCGCGAAAAAGGGGATGGCGATTTAGCGGTGGGAAAAAAACAGGAAGCTGTCCAATCTTTTAATAGCTGTGTTGCAATTGCGGAAATGTTCAATCGACAGGATTTGGCGGAATCCATACTTAAGGAGTTATCGATCATGAATATTGCGTTTTCAAAATAATTACGGGAATAAAAAAACCCAGTCACATTTCTATGACTGGGTTTGATTTTAAATCCCGGCAGCGTCCTACTCTCCCACACAAGACATGTGAAGTACCATCAGGGCTGGAGGGCTTAACTTCCGTGTTCGGAATGGGAACGGGTGTTTCCCCTCCGCTATAACCACCGGGAAACAACGATTATCAGGAAAACAAAAAAAAATTTTTAAACAATGGAGTTAACTGTTTTACGCAGTCTTCCAAAATTAGATTGAACGATAGAAATACTAACTCTTGAACCGAAGTGGATTAGGAATGCGGTGAAAATGAAACATATGACCAAGCCTCACGGCGGATTAGTACTGGTCAGCTAAACCCCTTACGGGGCTTCCACACCCAGCCTATCAACCTCGTAGTCTACGAGGCGCCTTTAGGGGCCTTGCGGCCCGGGACATCTCATCTTGGGGTAAGTTTCACGCTTATATGCGTTCAGCGTTTATCTCGTCCGAATATAGCTACCCTGCAAACACCCTTGGCAGGATGACAGGAGTACCAGAGATTCGTCCTTCCCGGTCCTCTCGTACTAGGGAAAGCTCCCCTCAAATGTCCTACGCCCGTACCAGATAGAGACCGAACTGTCTCACGACGTTCTGAACCCAGCTCACGTACCACTTTAATAGGCGAACAGCCTAACCCTTGGAACCTACTTCAGCTCCAGGATGTGATGAGCCGACATCGAGGTGCCAAACCTTGCCGTCGATATGAACTCTTGGGCAAGATCAGCCTGTTATCCCCAGAGTAGCTTTTGTCCGTTGAGCGACGGCCCTCCCACGAGGTACCGCCGGATCACTAAGCCCTGCTTTCGCACCTGCTCGACGTGTCTGTCTCGCAGTTAAGCTCCCATATGCCTTTACACTCGTAAGCGCGATTTCCAACCGCGCTGAGGGAACCTTTGGGCGCCTCCGTTACACTTTGGGAGGCGACCGCCCCAGTCAAACTGTCCAGCAGACATTGTCCCTGAGCCGGATAACGGCCCGAGGTTAGAACTTCAATACAACAAGAGTGGTATTTCACTGACGACTCCGGGAAGGCTTGCGCCCCCCCCTCAAAGTCTCCCACCTATCCTACACATGTTAAATCAAAGTTCAGTGTCAACTTGCAGTAAAGCTTCATGGGGTCTTTTCGTCTTGATACGGGTATCGAGCATCTTCACTCGAACTACTATTTCGCCGAGCATGTTGCCGAGACAGTGCCCAAGTCGTTACGCCATTCGTGCAGGTCGGAACTTACCCGACAAGGAATTTCGCTACCTTAGGACCGTTATAGTTACGGCCGCCGTTTACTGGGGCTTCGGTTCTGAGCTTCGCTTGCGCTAACCCATCCCCTTAACCTTCCAGCACCGGGCAGGCGTCACACCCTATACGTCGCCTTACGGCTTTGCAGAGTGCTGTGTTTTTGTTAAACAGTCGCTTGAGCCATTTATCTGCGGCCTCTTCACGCTCCAGGCGCGAGCCCTTCACGCAAAGTGGCCTCCCTTTTCCCGAAGTTACGGGAGTAATTGGCCGAGTTCCTTGGCAACACATAACTCGAGCGCCTTAGGATTCTCTCCTCATCTACCTGAGTCGGTTTGCGGTACGGTCACCTAGAGACTCCCTAGAGGATTTTCTTGGCAGCGTGGAGTCAAAGACTTCGCCTTGCGGCTCGAGAAACTCCTTGGTGTATATGGCCCGCGGATTTACCTACGGGCCCACCTCTGAGTTCCTCCCGGCTCGACCAGCGGCCGGGTTCTCCTATCCTTCTGCGTCTCCCCATCGGTGATAACGCTTTTCGGTGGTTCAGGAATTTTAACCTGACATCCATCATCTACGCTTTTCAGCCTCGACTTAGGAACCGACTTACCCTGAGCGGATTACCCTTGCTCGAGGAAACCTTAGATTTACGGCGAGCGTGTTTTTCACACGCTTTTTCGCTACTTAATCCGGAATGATCACTTCTATTTCGTCCAGCCGTCCTCACGGTCGGCCTTCATGCCTAAAATAGAACGCTCCTCTACCACTTGTTCCCTCCAGAGGAAGGAACAAATCCACAGCTTCGGTGGCATGCTTGAGCCCCGTTAAATTGTCGGCGCAGAATCGCTCGAACAGTGAGCTGTTACGCACTCTTTAAATGATGGCTGCTTCTAAGCCAACATCCTGGTTGTTTATGCGACTCCACATCCTTTTCCACTTAGCATGTACTTGGGGACCTTAGCTGATGGGCTGGGTTGATTCCCTTTCGACCATCAACCTTAGCGCTGACAGACTGACTCCCGGGATTTACGTTGACGGCATTCGGAGTTTGAAAGGATTTGGTAACCTGTTAAGGCCCCTAGCCCAATCAGTGCTCTACCACCATCAACTACTTCCCGAGGCTATCCCTAAAGATATTTCGAGGAGAACCAGCTATCACGGAATTCGATTGGCTTTTCACCCCTATCCACAACTCATCCGAGCATTTTTCAACATACATCGGTTCGGGCCTCCACCTCGTGTTAACAAGGCTTCACCCTGGTCATGGCTAGATCATCCCGCTTCGGGTCTAATAAATGATACTGAATCGCCCTTTTAAGACTCGCTTTCGCTACGGCTCCACCCCTCAAACGGGGCTTAACCTTGCATCACTTAATAACTCTCCGGATCATTATGCAAAAGGCACGCGGTTACACTGATAGGCGCCTGCTAACCCGTAGGCCAGCAGACCTCCTAAAATAGTGCTTCCACTGATTGTAAGCACACGGTTTCAGGTACTATTTCACTCCCCTTTCGGGGTGCTTTTCACCTTTCCCTCACGGTACTGTTTCACTATCGGTCGTCAGCTTGTATTTAGCTTTGGACAGTGGTCTGCCCGGATTCCCACAAGGTTTCACGTGTCTCGTGGTACTCAGGTACTTGCATGGAGGAAGAGTCGGATTTCGCCTACGGGGATTTCACCCTCTGTGTCGGACCGTCCCAGGCCCTTCGGCTATCCGCCTTCTTTGTAACTCCACGACCGCTCTGTAAAACGGTCCACGCAAGCCCTACAACCCCTCCATGTGCAACGCCTCACGGGCTTACACACACAAGGTTTGAGCTGTTCCCCTTTCGCTCGCCACTACTTGGGGAATCTCTTCGATTTCTTTTCCTCTGGATACTGAGATGTTTCACTTCTCCAGGTCGGCTCACCCCGCCCTATGAATTCAGGCGGGAGTCATGGGGGTTTGCCCCATGCGGTTCCCCGATTCGGACATTTCCGTATCAATGCCTATTGCCGGCTCCACGGAACTTTTCGCAGGCTGTCACGTCCTTCATCGCCATCTGACGCCAAGGCATCCTCCGTATGCTCTTAGTAGCTTGATCACATGTTTCTTCGCCACCGCATAAGAATCTTTTATGCACTCGGTTCAGCTATTAGTAGTATTTCTATCGTTTTTCAAAGAACACTTCCGTCCCCGAAGGAACGAATCCGCTGATTCTAGAAGCGGCTTTCAAAAAAGCTAAAAGCTCCATGAATCATTCGCCACGCAAAAGATTCAAGCAATTTTATCAGGTACTCCACCCGAAAATGGTGGAGATGACCGGGATCGAACCGGCGACCCCCTGCTTGCAAAGCAGGTGCTCTCCCAACTGAGCTACATCCCCTTCGCCGTTTTCGTCCAGGCAATCCCCCCAAAAAATGGTGGGCCTAACTGGAGTCGAACCAGTCACCTCACCCTTATCAGGGGTGCGCTCTAACCAACTGAGCTATAGGCCCATCCCAGTTTGGCGCAGGACTTGAGGTTATAAAAACACCCAATTTGGTAAAGAACCGGATCCGCATCGGCCCCTCAAAACTAAATAGTGCATAACTCGTTTGGGCATCCACTTTGGAGTTACGATTGAGCAGCCCTCAAAAAAGGGGTTCCTCTCCATGGTCTCCATAGAAAGGAGGTGATCCAGCCGCACCTTCCGATACGGCTACCTTGTTACGACTTAGTCCCAATCACCAGTCATACCTTCGCAATCTGCCCCCCTTGCGGGTTAGCGCAATCGCTTCTGGTGCAACTGGCTTTCGTGACTTGACGGGCGGTGTGTACAAGGCCCGGGAACGTATTCACCGCGGCGTTCTGATCCGCGATTACTAGCAATTCCAGCTTCATGGAGTCGAGTTGCAGACTCCAATCTGAACTGGGGCCGGCTTTTTGGGATTTGCTCCCCCTCGCGGGTTTGCTGCCCTTTGTACCGACCATTGTAGCACGTGTGTAGCCCTGGATATAAAGGCCATGAGGACTTGACGTCATCCCCACCTTCCTCCGGTTTGTCACCGGCGGTCTCTTTAGAGTGCCCAGCTTGACCCGATGGCAACTAAAGATAAGGGTTGCGCTCGTTGCGGGACTTAACCCAACATCTCACGACACGAGCTGACGACAGCCATGCAGCACCTGTCTCGCTGCCCCTTGCGGGGAAACCTACTTTCATAGGCGGTCAGCGGATGTCAAACCCAGGTAAGGTTCTTCGCGTTGCGTCGAATTGAACCACATGCTCCACTGCTTGTGCGGGCCCCCGTCAATTTCTTTGAGTTTCAACCTTGCGGTCGTAGTCCCCAGGTGGAGTACTTAATGCGTTAGCTGCGGCACTAGAGGAGTGGATACCTCTAACACCTAGTACTCATCGTTTACGGCCAGGACTACCGGGGTATCTAATCCCGTTTGCTCCCCTGGCTTTCGCATCTCAGTGTCAGTTTCGGACCAGAGAGCCGCCTTCGCCACCGGTGTTCCTCCCAATATCTACGCATTTCACCGCTACACTGGGAATTCCGCTCTCCTCTTCCGTACTCAAGCCTAGCAGTTTCAAAGGCAATGACCTGGTTGAGCCGGGCCATTTCACCTTTGACTTACAAGACCACCTACATGCCCTTTACACCCAATAAATCCGGACAACGTTTGCCACCTCTGTATTACCGCGGCTGCTGGCACAGAGTTAGCCGTGGCTTATTTTACCTATACTGTCAAATTGCAGGATTATTTACCCTGCAATCGTTCATCTAGGTCTAAAGAAGTTTACAATCCGAAGACCTTCATCCTTCACGCGGTGTCGCTCCATCAGGCTTTCGCCCATTGTGGAATATTCCAAACTGCTGCCTCCCGTAGGAGTCTGGGCCGTATCTCAGTCCCAGTGTGGCCGATCACCCTCTCAGGCCGGCTAACCATCGTCGCCTTGGTAGGCCGTTACCCCACCAACTAGCTAATGGTGCTTGAGCCGATCTCCAAGTGATAGCTTATAAATAGAGGCCATCTTTAACCCCATCCACCATCGTGGACGTGGTCTCATTTGGTATTAGCACGCCTTTCGGCGCGTTATCCCGATCTTGAAGGAACGTTACCCAAGTATTACTCACCCGTTCGCCGCTTTACTCACCCTTGCGGGCTTTCACGCTCGACTTGCATGTCTAAGACGCACCGCCAACGTTTGTCCTGAGCCAGAATCAAACTCTCCAATAAAAAGAGCTTTTAAAGGCTCTGCACTACTCAAACTACATTGACAAGCACCCAAACTTATTTCATATGCACTATTTAGTTTTCAAAGACCAATCACCCTTTATCGCAAATAAAGGTCAACTCGAAATGAATCGAGTCACAAAGAAAAGCACCCACTCGATGCTCATCCCAACAAGGACAAAATCTATTCCTTGGCGTAATGAGCGCCGCAATCGAAAACAAAGTATTAATTCGATTGTATTTGATTCAAATCAAAGAGCCGCATTCCTCCGCTTAAAGCGAAAGGAAGGGACCACCAGCCTTAGTGGCAAGGGGGTTATTTATACAAAAACCTTGTATCACTGTCAATAAATATTAAGTATTTTTTAACTTATTTCAAGACGAGTAAATAAGGGGAATTTATAGCCTGATTGAAGGATTTTGTCCAAATTATAGCGTCATTCCCAAATCCAACTTTGACTAAAGTTTAGGGCCTGTCTCAAATTAATCATAAAATCTTTAATATTTCTGATTTTTTTTAAACGTCTAAACATGTAGGACGGACGTAAATAAAAGGCTCTATAGGCCTTTTTACGGATTTTTTCCAAATCTTTTGTCGATAATGACGGCATATTTAAAATCGGCTGATTTAACTCATATTTTGAATAATCGTTAATGGAAATCCACTTATTCTTTTTCGCTAATTCCTCCAATTCCGTTTTTGGAAAAGGGATGGCGCAGTAAAACTGGGCATAATCCGGGTCCAATTCAATTACATATTTTATTGTCTGATTAATCGTTTCTACCGTGTCACCAGGAAGCCCGAAAATAATATGAGTTAACACCTCTATACCCGCTTCCTTTGTCAATTTGACCGCTATCCGGGCTTGCCCGGCGCTCGCACCCTTTTTCATATTATCCAATATCTCATCGACCCCGGATTCAACCCCATAAGAAATACCAATGCATCCCGAGCTTTTCATTTCAGCCAAGACCTCTGCGTCCACATGATCCACACGGCTATTTGCCATCCAACGAATCTTTTTTTCCAATTCGCGTTTTTTCAATTCACCGCAGATTTCCATAACAAATTTCTTGCTTTGGTTAAAAGTGTCCGACCACATCGTGAAATTGCGAATTGCGTACTTTTCCAAACATTCCTGCATTTCATCAACAATGTTTGAAGCACTGCGAAGCCTGAGTTTTTTCCCGTAATATTGATGCGCAGTGCAATAAATGCAGGAATGAGGGCAACCCCTGCTCGTGATGATAAGAGTGTAGGGTTCATTGATGACGGGCAATGTATATCGGGCGTTGTCTAAAAGATGTCTGGCCGCGAAAGGTAAATCATCTAAATTTTCGTTAAAAGGCCTATCCTGGTTATGGACGATTTTGCCCTCTTCGCTTTTATAGGAAATGCCCAAAACAGAAGCTAGATCCCTTCTTTTTTCCAAGGCATCCACCAATTCCCTCGCAGTCAATTCCGGTTCTCGACGAATGATGGAATCCAATTCGGAGGCTTTTAATACTTCCTCAGGAAGAGACGTTGCGTGGTTTCCTATCACCGTAAAATGGGCTTTGGAGATCTTCCGGACACTATCGATGATTTCAATATCACTCGCCGATGTCACGGTCGACATGTTGAAGAGAACAAAAGCGGGGTCAAACTCTTTTAACGATTTTTCCAGGCCATATAGATCCATGTGATTCGCGATGCAATCCAACAGTAAAACTTTATGGTTCTCTGATTCCAAGGCGGCGGCGATCATAGGCAGGGAAATAGGCACCATGACGTATTGGAAGGAATTCAACCGCTGTTCACAACGGCCTTCTCGGATATAACCCATTCCATTGCAGGTCGGAGGGTTCACAATGACAATTTTCATGTCGTTCCCCATCTTTAAAGCCTAATAAAAATATAATTCAAACGTTCGAAAGGATGCAAGACTCAGAGCAAATATTAATATTTCAGTTCCAACAAATATCACGTTTTTTAAAGAAAGCATCCAATTAACAGCAAAACAGGCTTTCTAATACCCATGGTCAAAAGCGTTTCCCCAGAGTTTGATCCCATTTCCAGCAGGCCACACTCCAACCCGTTTCCGTCTCCTGGAGCATTTGAGCCTCACGAGAACATCTTTCTTCGGCAAAAGGACATCTTGGGTGGAATGCGCATCCCGTGGGCACGTTCACCGGATTCGGCGGTTCCCCTTTTAAAGCAACCGCATTATTTTGGGTGGCCCTCCACAAGCTCATCGTGTAAGGGTGCCGGGGGTTCGATAATATTTTTTCAGTTTCGCCTTGTTCTACGATCCGTCCCAAATACATCACTTTTACTTTCGGGCTTAAATAAGCCACTACTTGCAAATCATGAGAGATAAAGAAAAATGTTATTCCCCGCTCCCGGTTCAAATCCGAGAGCAAATTCAGGATCGACGCTTGCACCGATATATCCAATGATGAAACAGGCTCGTCGAGAACGATGAATTTCGGTTGACACGCCAGAGCCCTGGCTAATCCAATGCGCTGCCTCTGCCCCCCCGAAAATTCATGCGGGTATTTATCAAGGTCCTCCTTCGCCAAGCCCACTCGAAGAAGAATTTCCTTGGCCCACGATATTTTATTTTTTCCCTCAAGCAATCCATGAACTTCCAATGGCTCCATCAGTAAATTTTCAACTCTTTGGCGAGGGTTCAAAGAGGCGAAAGGATTTTGAAATACCATTTGATAATTTCGGTTTTTTCCCATTCTTTCGTCCCGGCCCATGTTATAAGGGGATTTTCCCTCCCAAAGCACTTCGCCCTCCGATGGTTTTTCAAGGCCAACCACGCAACGGCCTAATGTGCTTTTCCCACAGCCGGATTCCCCCACCAACCCGACTATTTCCCCCTGTTCCAATTCCAATGAAATATCATCAATCGCCCGCAGAGTCGCGTTCGGTTTGCCGAAAATACCACGCTGGACCGAAAAATTCTTTTTTACTTGTTTGACGGATAAAAGCATCGCGCCCAATGGTTTCCTTTCACAGGAGTTAGCTCGGGAGAACGCCGTGCGCATTCCGGTTTCATCTTTTGACACCGATCCGCGAAGGCACAGCCGGAAAAGGAGTCAAATGGAGTCGGTACAGTTCCCGGGATATTCGGCAACGAACTTCCGCGGCGATGATTTTCCGGGAGTGACTCGAGCAGGCATTCAGTATAAGGATGCTGGGGATGCTCGAATATTTCCCCCGGTGTTCCCTGTTCCACGATACGCCCGGCATAAAATATAATCACGCGGTGGGAATGTTCCCGGACCAGCCGAAGATTATGGGTTATAAATAAAAGCGCCATTTGACGCTGTTTAGTCATTCGGATTAATAGATCCAGGATCTGGCTCTGAACGGTTACATCCAGGGCGGTAGTAGGTTCATCCGCGATCAAGAGGGAGGGGCCGCAAGCCACAGCCATGGCGATCATGACTCTTTGGCACATACCGCCTGAGAGTTGAAAAGGATATTGCCGGTAGAGCCGTTCGGGATCAGGCAAGCCAACATCATCGATTAGCTGAAGCGTTTTAAATCGAATGGTTTTCGAGTTCAAGCCTTGATGTAAAGTCAATATTTCCGAAATTTGTTTCCCAACCGTCATGACGGGATTGAGCGATGAAAATGGCTCTTGAAACACAAACCCTATTTCTCTCCCCCTGATACTTTCCCAAGATTTTACGGGAAGCCTGTTTAATTCCATCCCCTTGAAGGTAACCTTGCCAGCCGTCCATTCCATTGGCGGATTCGGCAAAAGACCGATAATTGAAAGCGCCGTAATACTTTTCCCGCAGCCCGACTCCCCCACCACCGATACCCGCTCTCCCTCGGAAATAGTCAAGTTCACGCCGTTCAAAACCATACCCGGCCTGGAGCGTCTGGTGTCACGAAGTGATATTTGCAGGTTCTCAATTTCAAGCAATAGGGATTTATCCATTTGTATATAGCCTTTAAATTCCCGTCCTGAATCCAGGATGAAAATGAGACCGGTCCGATTTTTAACGAGTGTTTAAATATTCTTAAGATTCTTGAACTGGACTTCCAAGGAAGGAAAATCGATTACCGCAAAATGCCCGTCTTCGAGAAAACCAGGATTAACAACTGTGGTGTTTCCCATCCTCACCATCCCCTGACCCGATTTAGCGCGTCCGCATAAAACCAGCTTCGGGGAAACGCGCTCAATAATCTCATTGATGAGCAAAACACCGCAGTGTCTGCCATCCGCTACATCCAACCTACAAACCGGCGGGGAGTGAAACAATAAGATTTTGTCATTCGGGAAAAACTCCAGCCGCCTAAGCGCGAATTCCACCCAAGGCCTTGAATATTGCAGAACCAGGTCGCGGTTATCCTCGCTGAGTGTGATTTCCCCTCCAAACCCCGCGACCAGGAACTGATCTTCCTGGCACATCATTTCATGCACGGGCTTTAGATTCGGGTAAATATTGGCGTAATTATAGATGGTCTTGAAATAAAGGGCTTCGGAAGCGTCATTGTGCCCGGGTATGACGTAAATGACCTTTTGAGTATCGGCCAAAACAAGGAGAAACTGCTTTAAATACTCCGTGTCCTGCTCGATTTCTTTTTGAATGATGGGATTGGTCGAGTCCGGTTTGCTGTGAAAACGCCATGCCGTCTCATATTCGTTCAGCCTTTTTTCCCCCTTCATGGAACCGCCGCAATAAAAAACAGCATCCGGTTCTTCGTTTCTGATCATGATGGGGATTAAAGAAAGGTACTCGCTGGAGCCCCGGTAATCGGATAGGCAGATGAATTTCAAAAACTACTCCATGACAAAATTAATGAGGCTGGCACGCAAACTTGAAAAGTTAAAAACCCAGATTGCTTCACTTGCGAGTTTTCGATACAATTTTACTCTACAAACAAAGAACACTCAATCAAAGCCCGAAAAACTTTATGGCCAAATTTCAAAATCCTTACTTCGCGATGCCCGATGGAACGCTCAAGCATATCAATCCTTTAACGGGTACAGAAGTCTGGACTGTTCCCGCCAGAGCGCACCGTCCATTTTACAATCGGTCCTTTAAGCCGCCTAAACCCATTGTAAAAAACGAAAAAGAAAATTACTGTGATTTTTGCTTTACCGAATATTTTAGGACGCCGCCTGAAAAATCACGTTTAATCCAAAAAACCGACGGCCAATATCAAACCCTGGAAAAATTGAATCCCGACATGCTGGAGTCCTCCAAGGCGGTTTTTCGGAGGGTCGCCAATTTATTTGAAATTGTGACTGTTGAATACTGGAAGAAAAATCACGGATTTCAGCTCTCCCCCGCCCAAGCGCATTGGCGTCAAAGTTACATGAACAATCCCAAGGGAATGGAGCACGTCCTCAACATAATCAACAACAAGTTAAAACTGAGCATCCGGGATTCCGATGATATTTCCAATATCAGCGTCGAAGAGAAGATCGCCATCGCCGACGCTTTTTTCGGGGGAAGCCACGAGTTAATCATCGCGGGGCACCACTACAAGGCCGACGCCGATTATGACAATGAGCTTTATTCCTCAGGGGAGATGTCTCCCGAGGAGCATTATCGTTACATCCGATTCACCATCGACGCCATATCCGATATTTACGTGAATAATAAATTCGTCCGTTATGTCACGGTATTTCAAAATTGGCTGGAGCCAGCGGGCGCCTCGCTGGAGCATTTGCACAAGCAATTGGTCGGGTTGGACGAATGGGGCACCTCCATACAATATGAGGTGGAGATCGCGAAAGAAAACCCCAATATTTACAACGAATCAATCATTAACTTCTCCGCGTTGCACAATTTGATTTTCGCCGAAAATGATTACGCCATAGCCTTATCGGAAATCGGGCACAGGTATCCCACGCTCGCCATTTACTCAAAAAGCAAACATTCCCGCCCGGCGGAGCATACCGAGGAAGAGCTTCGTGGATTTTCGGATTTGGTCCATGCTTGCCATGCCGCCATGGGGTCCCAATGCCCCTGCAATGAAGAATGGTATTACTCTCCACCAGCCGCAGTGAATGTGATGCCTTGGCATATTCTCATCAAATGGCGGGCCACCAATCTGGCGGGTTTCGAGGGCGGAACTAAAATTTACATCAATCCTATTTCCCCGGTCTCGTTGAGGGATATGGTTGTGCCAAGACTCTACCAATTGAGAAACGAAGGTAAAATCAATAACATCCGGATCGCCACGGAATGTAAGATCACACCCGATCCCCTGCTTTACTGCCAGAAATAGACGGCCATCCAAAAAGAAGATCAATAACCTTGGTAATAATGAATTGCCCTTGCCGTTTCCCCACCCAGCCACTCGGTCCTTTCATTAAATCTTCTCGTCCAGTTGTCCGCCTCTTCATTCATTTTCTCCATTTTCAAGCTATATGCCATTGCCCGGCAAAGTTCCAGGTCCTGATATCCGCATTCTTCCGCTTTTTTCCCGAATGCAACTGCATTCCGATATTTGCTTTCCCGTATTTCCAATTCCGCTCTTTTCGCCCAAGCTAACCCCAATTCAGGATAATCCCTCGTCCATCGCGCCGCGGTTCGCTCCAATTCCGCGTGAGGAAGAATGGAGGATTTGATACTTCCAATGCGCATAAGGTATTTTTCCTGCGATCCGGGCAATTGCGAAAGCGCAGCCGGAATTGCGGATGGCGTGTCCCTGATTTTATAAAGCGTCGTGTTTTCGCCTTGGAAAACAGGCTCCATAAAATATTTCCAAAACCGCTGGTATTCCAGCTCGGAAATTCCAGATAAATTAAAATCCTTTTCCTTCAGGTACATGAATTCAGCTTCCCTTTTCTGATAAAGAAAATAAGAAACTCCCTCTTTCCTCAATAAGGAGGCCAAATCCTCGGCGGTACGGCACGAGGAGGCCCATTTTAAAAATATCGGTTGTTTCCAAAAGAAGTCCACGAACGCGGTTCTTCTCAGGGGATAGGTTTGATAAAGCCCAAATGCCAAGACTTTATCCTTTTCATCGGAATTCATCTCTATTTGCCGGTAAGCGGCAAAGGTGTCCCAATCGTAATAATAATTTCGCTTGAGCCGCTCGATAGAGCCTTCGAGCCCTAACGCAGAGGCATAAGGAGCGGTCGAAGTGAATTGCGCGGATAGACAAAGCCAGAAAGACACGATTAACCCCGCCGTAAAAACCATCCGAATTCCAATTCCTTTTTGCTCAAAAGCCTCCGCCCAGCCCATCGCGGCCAACAAAACCATAACCATGGCCCCAACCGCCGCGTGCCTAAAGTTGGTGCAGGCCATGAGCCATCCCCCTAAAAAAAGAACCGAAAATAGCCCCAGGAATAATCCAAGCCTTGTTTTCATGGGTTTCCACAACCAAGGAAGTGCCATTAAAAGCATCGGAGTCCAGGCTGCGTTGACGGAATTATCAGAGGTAAAAAATACACGCGCCAATAATTTCCCAGCGCTTAAAAAGGAAAAACTACCGGGCAAACCCGTGTCCTCCCATAAACTCGCTTCCAGGTTGGTGTTATATCCGGGAGGTCCTCCGAATAGGCTGGTTGCCAGGGGATAAAATGGATTTCCATTGGCCAAATAATTTTTTAATCCCCAGGGAATAAAAGGAATCAGGAATAATACAAGACATTTCAAGTCCAATCCCAACTTTGATTTCTTCCCGATCCACATAAAAACCAGGATCAGACCGCAAGCTCCAATCGTGAAAACCGCCGTGTACTTGACCGCCAAGGAACAACCCATGAAGAACGCCGCACAATATAGACAACTTATATCCGCAGGGTCTTCCAATGACTTCCAGAGGCCGAAGACAGCGGTTATTTCAAATAAAACCAAAAAACCCTCGACATAACCCCAGGTGAAAATCGCCAAGAAGAAAGGACAACTTAAGAAAATCAACCATCCCGTTGCCGCGCTCCCGCCCCATTCCTTGGCGTATAAAACAATTAGCGCCGCGATTAATATCGCTGGTAAGGCGCAGGCTAGTTTTGAAAGTCCTTCGCCCCCTAAATTCCAAAAACCAGCTAGGATCAACTCGGCGAATTTGGGCATGTCGCCCGTGTGGTTGGTCCAATGGAAAGGGATTTGGTGCAAACGGGAAATCTCTTTCGCGTAACGAAAATGATCGAGAATAGCGTCCCAAATGATGGGAGGAGAAAAAACCTCAAAAAGCCAAGGCAAGGCCAACAACGCCAAGAGCAAATACATCCTACCGTCCCATTTAAAGCGGGGCCAACCCGTCAAAACCTCTTTGTATTTTGGATACCCGGATAAAACACCCAGCAGGAAAAACAGAACCGTCAATGGCCGATACAATAAGCCGTTGACGCCCAAACCGAATTCCCAAAGTGAAAAACCCGCGAGGTTTAGAATAGCGCCTAGGATCGTGAACCTATCAACTTTCCTTTTTCTCGGCAATAGTCGTTGGAAAGTCCCTACCCAGCCGATCACCCCAAGCCCTGCAAATAGAAACCATAACACCGAGCCGAGCTTTGCCTTCAAAAGCGGGAGGAAATTATTCATGTCCAGGGTGGAATCATGGATTAAACGCAATGACGGAAAAAAACCGGATTTCCCCACTCC
The DNA here is from genome assembly GCA_963796105.1 of candidate division FCPU426 bacterium. GTDB lineage: Bacteria > Oederibacteriota > Muellerivitia > Muellerivitales > Muellerivitaceae > CAWCKJ01. Next base: position 47,288 of record CAWCKJ010000003.1, on the reverse strand, counting down.
GAAAATAAAAATAATCAAAAGCACTAAGGAGGCTAAGGTTTTTTTCAACGGTTTCACCTTCGCTTAGCATGTCTCATGGAAAAACTGGGTTGGATTGACAATCAAGAGTCGAGCGTTATAATACGCCTTCTTTAACGGAAAAAGTTTCGAAAAAGCCCGAGTGGTGGAATTGGCAGACACGTACGCTTGAGGTGCGTATGGGAGACCGTGCGGGTTCGAGTCCCGCCTCGGGCACCATTTTTTTATTATATTATTTGGGACGAGAACCCTGGGAAAGGTCGGGAAAACGGGAGTTTTCACGGCTGTTCAACGGGGATCCGCAGGGGATATTTCCCCTGCGAGCGCGTCAGCGTGGTTCGATTGTCCCGCCTCGGGCACCAATCTTTCTATAAGAATGGCGGCTTATGCCGCCAAAAAGAGATTGGCACATACTTGGTTTCCTTGATACTTCCAATTGGAAACCCAAGTGCACCACTTTTTACAATAAAAAAATTAATATTTCCTATTTTTGAATCTTTTCTTTTAAGGCCACAGCGGCGGGATTTTCCGGATTATAGGACAAGGCGATTTTCAAATAATACTCCGCGTCCTTGGCGTTCCCTTCCTGGAATAGGACGCCCGCAACCGACGAATAATAAACCGACCTCATGGAGGTGATTTCCTTCGCCGGGATTCCCTGCTTTTGAAGCTCGTTGAAGAAAGCCTTGGCGTCCTGTCCCAATTGGGCGATTTGCTTGTTTTTAATGCGGTCCGGGACCAACTCCGTTTTCAACTGGGTTAAGGAGGCTTTGGCGTCCAAAGGCTCATCCCACCATCCGTTTGCCGACTTGTGCTTCACCGGTCCTGGTTTCACGGCAGCGCCATTTTCGCCCGGGTTTCCTTTGACTGTCACCACCGGTGTCGCGATCACGAGGGAGAAGCCGGACCAACCGTTAGAAGAAGCGACTACTTTCTTGTCCGTGAATTGTTCCTTTGCCGCGTCCCAGTAAAAGACATGCTCCGCGTTATTCTCGTTTTTTGGTTTTTCCTTCAAGGAACACCAAAGCACAGGACCTTCTCCACCCGACTTTACATCCACCGCCATTTCAGGAGCCATCGCCTCCAAAACCTGCTTCACATTTCCATTTAAATAAGTATAACCTTTCAAGATTTGGCTCCCCTTCAAATCATCCCTCTGCATAAGCATAAAGGAGCGTTTTTGATCCGCTTGGGTGACGACTTTCATCCAAAGAACCGGCCCTCCATCATCCTCGAAATTCTTGACGTATTTTTTCTTCACAGGATCGTAAAAACAAACGATCAGCGTCTGATCATGGGGCTTGTCCAATTCATTGACGGGTATGGCTTGCCGGTAGACCAGTATCATGTCTTCCTCGCCCAAGCTGCGGATATCCTCGAAGTCAAAAAGGCCTTTGCTTTCGATTTTCCCATCATCGTTGAGCCAGGGAAGATTTTCCAGCAAATGATCCGGGGGCAAAACGGAGTCCGTCACTTGGTTTTGGCCCCAAGCAAATGGCGCCAAAAGCAGGAAAAGAAATGGAAACAACCCATATCTTTTCGCAATTCCAAAACCCATGTGGCCTCCAGCAGATTAAAGTGGAAATAAAACTTAAAAAATCAGAACCATGGACAAGAGAACATACCAAAATCATGGTAAAACCGGGAATACTTTAAGGTTGCAGCCAACCTTTTTCAAAATAAAATTTAGCGGTTTCCTCGATGCCCTTTTTAATGTCGAAACGCGGTTTAAAGCCCAATTCCCTTCTTATTTTGTGGTTTCCACAAACCCATCCGGGAGCCGCGGCTTCCTTCACTTTGTCAGAACTCACAATCGGGGGCAAAAAGGATTGCCCGGTTAAGGTTTTAGTCCAATCCCCCAAAGCGGCCACCATTCTAACGATTCCCAGCGGAACATTGAATGTTTTATAGGATTTTTTAAGGACATTACCGATATGACGGGCCAGCTCGTTCCAGCTGAGTCCTTGACCGTCCGAGACGAAATAAATACGGCCTCCGGATTTTGGGCTCTTCGCCGCGAGCATAATGGCCTCTACCAGGTCGAAGACATGCACAAAGCTTACTCTTTGGCTGCCGTCTCCTGAATTGACGATGATTCCACCCCTAACCATCTTGAAATACTCAAAAAGATCCTTTTCCCTTGGGCCATAGACCGCGCCAGGCCTTAAAATCGTTACACGGTAATCACCATGGAAACTCTGGGCGACCCTCTCCCCTTCCAATTTAGTCTGCCCGTAAAAGCTGATGGGTCGGCAAGGCATAGTCTCATCCAGTTCCTGGTTATCCCAGGCCGGCCCCGCGGCCGAAAGGGAGCTGACATAAACCAGTTTCTTGACGGTTCCAGCCTCTGCCGCGGCCTTGCAAACATTCCAGGTCCCCACTACGTTGACTTTCCGGTAGTTCTCCAGGTTCGAGCCACGTAATATTCCAGCCAAGTGGAAAACGGTCTTGACGCCATCGGCGGCTATCCGGACCGATTCCAAGTCCGTCACATCTCCATAGCAGATTTTCATATTAGGAAGAAGCTCAAATGGAAGCCTGCTCGTATTGCGAATTAATATTTTCGTCTTGACCTTTTTTTTGGCCAAAGTCTCGGCCAAATGGCCCCCTACGAAACCGCTTGCGCCTGTAATTAAGACGGGAGAGGGAATTTTCATGGTTGCCGGTCTGAACCGGCAAAATGTTTGATAAACATAGTTCACCATCCTATAATAACCCGGCCTTCAGCAACAACATTTGTGTGGAAATCATCCCAAAATATTCTCGAAGCTCTCGGGATACCTGGAGATTTCATATACATCTAGTACTTTCTGATCATTAATCAGCAAGTTCGGCGCCATTCTCGAAATATTCTTAAGTCACTCACGAACCAATTTTGCTGATATGAAATAAAATCAAGCGTAATGTAGCAAAATCATTTTATACAAGAGGAACCATGGATATTTTCGACAAGGCTAATAACTGGACCGCCGCGGACGATGTTAGGAAAGCGGGGGTTTACCCTTATTTCCGTCCCAACACCTCGGCGCTCGGCACGGAAGTGACCATCGGCGGGAAGAAGATGATCATGGTAGGCTCCAACAACTACCTGGGCTTAGTCACCCATCCTGAGGTACTGGAAGCTATCGTACAGGCAACCCGTAAATATGGCTCCGCCTGCACAGGCTCCCCCTTCCTAAACGGCACCCTGGATATCCGTATCGAGTTGGAGGAAAAACTGGCTGATTTCGTGCACATGGAAAACGCCCTTGTTTATTCCGCGGGCTATCTGGCCAATTTGGGAGCCCTCTCCACTATCGCGACCAGGGGGGATTACATCATCTCGGACCGGGACAATCACGCCTCCATCGTGGATGGGCAAAAGCTCTCCTTCGCGAAAACCGTCAAGTATGGGCATAACGACATGGAAGACCTGGAAAGGGTTCTTTCCAACCACGCGGACCAGCCCAAACTCATCGTCACCGACGGCGTCTTTTCCATGGGCGGCGACGTTTGCAACCTTCCCAAGATCGTCGAACTCAAGAAGAAATATGGAGCCAGGTTGATGGTGGATGAGGCCCATTCCCTCGGCGTCCTGGGTATTAATGGCGAGGGAACCGGCTCCCATTTCGGGGTCCAAAAAGACGTGGATATGGTAATGGGAACCTTCTCCAAATCCCTGGTCTCCATTGGCGGTTTCATCGCCTCCACCCATAAAGTGATAGATTATTTGCGGCACAACAGCCGTCCGCTCATCTTCACGGCCAGTCTTTCCCCCGCGGATACCGCCGCGGTCTTGAAGAGCCTGGAAATCATCAAGCGCGAGCCGGACCGCCAGCAGCGGCTTTGGGTCATCATCAAGCGCATGCGCTCCGAGTTCAAGGCGATGGGCTGGAACACATTGAATACCAACTCCGCCATCATCCCCCTCATGGTGGGCGATAACATGAAGACCTTCGCCATGACCAAGGAATTGGGCGAAATGGGGGTTTTCGCGACCCCCGTGGTCTCCCCAGCCGTGCCTCCCGAGCAAACCTTGATTAGAACCAGTTACACCGCTACCCACACGGATCAACAGTTGGACCATGTCTTGGATTGTTTCAGGAAAGTCGGCAAGAAATACAAAGTCATTTAAGGGGGAGTTCAATGGCTGTCACCATTAAAGTTGTCGAGAACAAGCAGGACGTGGAAGCCTTTCTGCATATTCCTTGGAAAATCTACGCCCCTGGCGGGAAACGCGACACCAATTGGGTGCCTCCATTCCTCCCGGACCACCGGAGCCTGCTGAGCCCGCAAACCAATCCTTACCATAAGCACAGCCGCACCAGGCTTTTCCTGGCCCTGGACGGGAAAGGCGAGCCGGTCGGCCGGATCTCCGCGAGCGTGGATGACAACTTCAACAAGCAATGGAACGAGAAAACCGGCTTCTTCGGCTGGTTCGAGTGCGTGAACGACATTGAAACGGCCAAGGCCCTTTTTGCCGAGGCTGAGAAATTCATCAAGAGTGAGGGCATGACCTGCGTCCGGGGGCCCGCCAGCTTCACCTCCAATGACGACTGCTATGGGTTCCTCTTGAAAGGCTACGACAAGCCCGCAGTCATGGCCATGACCTACAATCCCCCCTATTACCTGGAGCTGGCCGAGAAGGCCGGTTACGCCAAGGCCAAGGATCTTTACGCCTGGTGGCTGGGGACCGACAAGCCCTTCCCAGAGCGCATCGTGCGCATCGCGGAGCACATCAAGAAGCGCGAGAAACTCGTGATCCGGACCCTGGACACGAAGAAATTTTTCCAGGAAGTCATGTCCTTCAAGGAAGTCTATAACCTGGCTTGGGAAAAGAACTGGGGCGCCGTCGCCATGACGGACGACGAGCTGAATTACCAGGCCAAGAAACTCAAGGATATCGTCTGGCCTGATTTCATCATTTTCGCAGAGGTAGCGGGCAAAACAGTCGGTGCCTGCCTCTGCACCCCAGACGTGAACCAAGTCCTCATGAAATTAAACGGCGAGCTTTTCTCGCTGAGTGATCCCTTCGCGGTGGTCAAATTCCTTTTGGGAATGAAAAAGGTGAACGCGGCGCGCTTGATGGCCTTGGGGGTAATCCCGGAGTATCGTTTGAAAGGCATCGAAGCGGTTCTTTATCATGAGATTTTCAAGGCCGGCATGAACCGGCATGTGGTCGGAGGCGAGTTGTCATGGACATTGGAAGACAACGACATGATCAATAAGGGCATCGCCGCCACCGGCGCCACCCAATACAAAAGTTATCGGATCTACGGCAAAAACATTTAAACACCAAAGCAAAGGCTATCACCACGGGTTCCTTCTGAACCACAGTAAAAACGCATAGAGTTTTTATTGATTTGCTTTATGTTTAATTTGAAACCGCGTACTTCGTGGCCACTGAAAGCGGCCTGTGGTGATGGCCTTTTATATTGATGCCTAAAACGACACATTCGGCTGGCTTTTGACCCTCATGACCGATTCCTGGTTGAACCTCTTTTTATAAATCTCGATGATATCCAGGATTGATTTCTCCGGGCCTGAACCAGCGGGATGAACCAACTGGAGTATATGGCTCTTTTCCCGAATGATTTTCCCCTCCTTCCCTTTCCACTGGCCGTAACCTTCCCAGGCTGTCAAACCATCAGGAAACCGGGGCGTTACAACCCCTTTCAAAAAGTTTTCCCAATCCTTTTTCGTCACAGTGCCCTTGGCTTTTCTCGTGCCGAAATAGAGGGTATCGAGGATATTTTGGGAAGATGAAACAGTGGTTGAATCGGTTCGAATATTATTTTTCGTCCCGCCACAGGCGGAAAATAACATGGTAAAACAAACCAGCAAGGTCATGGCGATTATTAGATTTTTTGTATCCTTAATCATTTAAGCGGTACCTATTTCCATTTCATTACTACTGTGTACTTTGTGGCCGTCGAAGACGGCCTGTGGTGAATAAGTTTTAAAAGAATTATTATCTAACAACTCACCAAAACCACTACCGACCGGGGCTGGACCTGGCAGTTGGGCGTAATCAAGGGCTTTACAACGCCTGGATCCACTATATCCATTGGGCTGGCGGCACCCGTATCAATGACTTTCTTCCAATCCCCGCCATTTCCCTGTTGAATTTGAAATATCAAAGGGTTCCACCAAGCGTTGACCATCACATAGATGTCCAAGTCGTTCAAGGAACCGCCCTTCAGGCGAAAGGCGAAGCTGTGGGAATCAGGTGAAATGTCGGTTTGGCCGCCTACTCCACACCAGGCCACATCCTCCCTCCAAAAGCTGGACCGCCCTATGCTGGGGTGGGCTTTTCTGAAAGCCACCATTTTGGAAAAGAAACGGAAAATATCCTCATTCGCGTTTAGCCTGCTCCAATCCAGCCAAGTGGTGAAATCGTCGATATTGTAAGGGTTCGCGTTGCCCAACTGGGTCTGGAGGAACTCATCTCCCGCCCGAAACATGGGGGTGCCGTTGGAAAGCAAAAGCAAGGCGAGGAAATTCTTCACCTGTTGCTTGCGAAGCGCCAGGACAGCCTGCGGGGCTCCCGCGTCGCCTTCCCAACCGCAATTCCAGCTTTGCTGGTCGTCCCGGTTATAGGCCGTCAGATCATAGAGGGTCGGCCCGTCATGGGATGAAAGATAATTCAGGCTTTGGTAAGCCCGGTATGAAAAAGGCAGTACGTCTGGGAAGAAGTCGGAACTTCCATATACCCTCGTGAGTATTTCCGCGACCAATCCCCCGTCCCCCTTCACGAACTGGCGCGTCTTCCTGCGAAACTGGTCATTCCATTGGCGCCAATAGATCCCGGGAAAGCTCCGCTGAGTCGGCTCGTTGCCCAGCTCGTAATTGCCCTGGGCTCCTCCCTCCCAGGGTTCCGCGATCAAGCGGACGTTGTAAAGGTTCGGCTCCAAGGCGATCTCATCGATGATGGGCGGATCATCGAAATTCACGCTCCCGTTGGAACTGCGCGAGAACACAGAGGCCAAGTCGAAGCGGAACCCGTCCACGTGCATTTCTTCCACCCAGTAACGGAGACTGTCGGTGATCAAACGCTGGACCGCCTGGTTGGAGCAGTTCAAGGTATTGCCCGTTCCCGTGAAATCGGCGTAAGGCGCGTCCGGAAAGGGGGTGGTCATGTAATAGGTGTCGTTGTCGATCCCCCGGAAACTGAAACAGGGGCCGTTCTCGTTGCCCTCGGTCGTATGGTTATAAACCACGTCCATGAACACCTCGATGTCCGCCTTATGGAGCGCCTTGACCATCTGCTTGAATTCCGTGATGGCCTGCCCCGCCTTCTGGCCTGTGGCGTAGGCGGCGTGGGGCGAAAAAAAGTTAAGGGTCATGTAGCCCCAGTAATTGGGCTCGGTCGCGTCGAACTGCTGGACCGGCATCAATTCCACGGCCGTGACGCCCAATTCCTTCAAGTAGGGTATTTTGTCCATGACGCCCAGGAAGGTGCCGCGACGGCCCGTCGGCAAACCCGAGTTGGGGTTCCTCGTGAATCCACCCACGTGCGTCTCATAAATCACCAGGTCGTGGTCGTGCCGGGGCCGGGGTTCATTCCCCCAGGCGAAAACTTCCTGCCCCTCCAATAGAACCCCCAAAGGGGCCTGTCCGGCGTTGCTCACGGGCCCGCAAGCGGCGCCCCTGAAAAAATCCGGGGGAAAGAAAACCTGGCGGGCGTAGGGGTCCAGGAGCACCTTGTCGGGATTGAAAAAACTATATTCAGAAGCGTCGTCCGCTGGTCCATTGACTGAATAAGCGTAATACTGTGCCCCTTGGAGCGCGCCCTTGGGGATGCGCGCGTGCCAAATCCGGGAGGTCTTGTTTCTCAGAGGATCGAAAGAATAAGTATAAACAGGATTAGTGAAATCACTTGGGCCATAAGCCAAGAGGGTGACTTCGGAGGCGTTTTTGGAATAGAGGGCAAAGTTGTAGGCTTGACTTGCCGGAATCCAAGTCGCGCCGAGGGGGGAAGCGGAACCTTCCGATTCCTCCCAAAGCGCGGTGATGGGATTCATGATCCCAGCCGACTTCCCCGGCCGTTTCGTCATGGAACCCTCCGGATTTATTTAAAACTCCCGAACAGCATTCACCACATGCCAGCCTTCAATAAATCTTTTAACGAGGCTGGCATAGTACCGATCTCAATATCTCCAAATAGAAGATCGGCACAGAGACCCAGAGACTCAGTTTAAAGCAAAGAAACCAAGCCTAGTATGGCTGTGTCTCTGAGTCCCTGTGGTGGATTAGAATTTTCCGGGTCTTTAATTACTTCCCGACCGCTGCCAAAGCGGCCTTCTCGAAACGATCCAAGACTTCCTGCAACGGCCCCTCGCAGGGAATGCGTTTCAAGATACCCTTTTTATCGTAATAGGCGATCAAGGGCGATGTATCTTTTTGGTAAACATTCAGGCGGTTCTCTATGGTGGCCCTTTCGTCGTCAGCCCTTTGGATAACTTCCCCGCCGCACTTGTCGCAAACCCCTTCTTTTTTCGGAGGAAGACCTGTGTTGACATTGTAGGTCGCCCCGCATCCCTTACAGACCCGGCGGCCCGTCAGTCGGGTAATCAGTGTTTCCCTACCCACCTCGATCTTCAGCACCGCGTTCACTGGTTTACCCAATTCCTTGAGTATTCCTTCCAAAGCCTCGGCCTGGGGTATGGTCCTGGGGAATCCATCCAAGATGAATCCCTTATTAGCGTCGGGCTGGTTCAATCTTTCCTTCACAAGTCCGATCACCACGGTATCCGGCACCAATTCACCCTTTTTCATGAACTCCTGGGCCTTCAGGCCCAAGGGGGTACCGGCCTTCACCGCCGCTCGCAAAATGTCTCCGGTCGAGACCTGCGGGATTTGGAATTTCTTGATTAAAACCGCGGAATAGGTCCCTTTGCCGGCCCCTGGTTCCCCCAAAAGTATGAATCTCATAAACGCCTCCTGGATTAATTATTGTCTCAACCGCGGGCATAGCTTACCTTAAGGACTCAATAGGCAATTTGATTAAAATCATAATCATTAAAGGAATTTATCTGAGTTATATTCGGTAAAAGCTATAAAAGATGCCGCTTTCAAACCACAACACCTTCACCACGGGTTCCCATGGGAACCACATTGCTATCGCATCACAGAAGAAGATATTAACGAGATTGCTTAAACTGAGTCTTTGCGGTTTCGAAGGAACCTGTGGTTAAATTGAATTTATTTTTTTATTTGGAATTTCTATTTTTTCTGCATTTTCAGTTTCAACCCCACCAACTTCATGGGAGCCCTTGAAAGCCCGATCTTGAGCCGGTCGCCCAGTCCGAAAGGCACAATCCGGTTGGAGCCGTCCACGAAGATCCTCCCGTCTTTCATGTAGGAAATAATTTCCAAAGTTTGGCCTTGGCTTAAAATCCCCTTAATGTGCCTGCGGTGCCCGAATTTCCTTTGATAGACTTCCCGCACCACGTACTGGAATTTCTTGGCTGTGGCGGGAAGTGTTTTTCCGCCGGCCGAGGCGTTGGCGGCGGTGGAGCCGGCCGCGGTGCTCACCCAAATGCCGCTGGACATTTGCTCCTCTATATCGGCCCCGATCTTCAGCATGTAGCGGGAGGTCCCAGCCGGGCTGAGGGTGCTGATCAAGATGTCATTCAAAACCCTCCAAGGGTGGACTTTTCCATTGATGGAAAACTCAATCCGGGGAACCGCCACGGGTTTTAATTTGCCCGCGAGATAAGCTGCTAATAATGGATGAAAATCCTCGGCGACACATCCGCTGAACCGCGCGACACTCCGCTGCGGGTCCGAATTCACGCCCAGGATTGGAATGGTATGGAGATGGTGGCAGGAATCAAGCAAGGTGCCGTCCCCACCGACGGAAATGGCCAAATCGAACCTTTTATCGGCATCCCGAAGTTGTTGGAGTTGGTTGCGGTGGAAATAAACCGCATGCAAACCTTCTTGTTTCAGAACATCTTTAACTTTTTGAATAGTATCCGTGTGGCGCTGATGGCTTCCGCAAATAATCTTCCAATACCGCCCTTTTTCCAGGCGGTTGGTGGGGATATCGCCCGCCTGCAATCTCATGAAGGCGCTTTGTTTATAGATGACTATAACCCTAGACTTGGACATGAAAACCTCTAATAAAAAATGTTTACCGCAGAGGCTCGGCGACCCAGTAAAAACCTAAAATTTATTTAACTTTTTCACTATGTGTCGAGAAGCTCCACTGTGGTGATAATTAGAATTCGGTTTGAAATTTTTTAAAATCCTACCTAAAAGACGAAAGGCCAACACGAATCATCATCACCGCGTAGGCGGCCAGAAGAAGCGCGGCCAGCTTTGAGACCACCTTGGTCCCCGCCACTCCCATCCAACGCATCAATAAATCCGACTGTCTGAAAACAATCCAGTTGATGGCCAGGTTCAGGACCAAGCTGGACCCGATCTCAATAGGGTTGAAACGGGCTTTCAGGAGAATAAGGGTCGCCAATACCGCGGGCCCCACCAATAAAGGAATCCCCAAGGGCACAATGCCCGCCCCTGGCCGGTGGTCATGGGTAAACATCTTCTGGTCCCAGATAATATCCCTCAGGGCGATCACCAAAACCAATAGACCTCCCGCTACCTGGAAATCCCCCGGTTTCAAACCCAATGCGCTTAAAACTAGCGGACCCAATGGGATAAAAAGAAGTCCTACCACCCCAGCCGTCAGGATAGACCCATCTACGATCTTCTGGCGCTTCTTGGATGGAATATCGGATGTCATTTGGATAAAGGCAGGCAAGACTCCCAATGGGTCCATGGCCACAAACAAGGGCAAAAAGAGGCTAAGGAAATCGGAAATAGTCATTGGAAAACCCTTTGATGATGAATGTTACACCACGGCGATTATAGTCGAGCGAGGATTTTAGGGGCAGTATCAGAAAGATAAAAGTGACCTACTTTTCACTACTCGCATGTAGATTAGCACAACCACAATAAGGAGTTTCGGCTCTACGTTTTGGCGCGTAGAGCCGGGCCCTTAAGCGTAAATACTATTTACCGGTAGGGGTGGCTTCTGCTGCGGGCTTGGCCGCTTTCTTTTTTCCAGCCCCGCCACCGACGATAGTGACCTTTTCCATCTTATCCCCCATCTGAATCTGCTGGACGTATTCCATTCCCTTCACCACTTGGCCGAACACGGCGTACTTGCCGTCCAAAGCGGGTTGGGCGCCCAGGCAGATGTAGAACTGGCTTCCAGCTGAGTCGGGAACATTCGTGCGAGCCATGGCTACCGCCCCATCGACATGTTTCTGGGTATTGTTCACGCCGTTTTCCGTAAATTCACCCTTGATGGTGTATCCAGGACCGCCGCTTCCATCGCCATTCGGGTCCCCTCCCTGCACCACAAAGCCCGGAACCACCCGGTGGAAAGCAAGCCCGTCATAGAAGCCCTTCTTCGCCAGCTTGATGAAATTGGCCACGCTTTCAGGAGCGTCCTGGGGGTAAAACTTGATGACGATCTCCCCCCCCTTGGCCAGCTTGATAATGGCTTGGGGACCAGCACCCTTCGCCCAGAGCCTGGAACCGGCTAGGCAGAATCCCAGCAATAAAGCGGCGATAAACACTCGTTTCATGTTGCTTCTCCTTAAAATGAATAAAAACCAGCACAACTAAGCCAGGGGCAAGATAAATCGAAGGAGGGCTTTTGGCAAGACCAAGAAACTAGGCCCATTTCACCACAGGGACACAGAGACCCAGCTGAAAGCATTGGAAAAAGGCCACTTTCCCCCGCCACTGCGAATATAACAACGATAAAACTATATATCAGTAAAATACCGTCACCAAGCGGCGGATATCCCGACACCGGCCAACGGTAATCCCGGCTCCGGCCAGCGGCTCGAGTGAACTGAGTTTTATGCCTAGTGAACCGGGTTTTTAGGCCAAGTGAACTGAGTTTTCGACCTGGTGAACTGGGTTTTCGGCTCTTGTGAACTGAGTTTTTGGCAAAGTGAAACTGGATTTCCCGCCGGAGTGAACTGGGTTTTGCCCCAAGTGAACTGGGTTTTCGGCTCTTGTGAACTGAGTTTTTGGCAAAGTGAACCGGGTTTCTAGTCCTAATGAACAGGGTTTTCGATCTAGGGAACCAGGTTTTCCGCTAAAAATTCGGCCAGAACAGGTGCTTGAGGTGGTAATGCCCCAAAACGTCGGGGTGGATGGGGATGGGTGTAGCATTGACGTACCAAAAGGTGGGATCGGAGGCATCGTAATAGGGGTTGGATGTGTTGTTGTATTGGGTTCCGTGCCCCAGGAATGGGGTATAGTCGTCCACCAAATCCACACCTGTCTCGGAAGCAACCTCCTTGATCCTTTGGTTATATTGCGCCAAAACCCCCTCCGCCGCAGCCCAGCCATAGGCCGCCAGGCCAGTCCCATCCGTCGGATCGTAGATGTTTCCGATCACGATTTTCTGGATGCCAGGGTAAGTCGAGGTGTTTTGGAGCACTTGCACGATCTGGGTTTCCAGGCGCGCCTTGAAGTTGTAGGACCAAGTCGTACCCTGGGCCAGGGTGCACCCAAAAACATAGCCGTCGCAGGGAGGGTCCGAGTAGCTGGAGCCGCAGGGAGTAATCAACTCATTTCCCCCTATGAGGATGGTAACGAAAATCGGCTCCGATGATCCTTGGGGTATGGATGGCATCTCGTCCGCGATAACCTCTTGGGTCCTGGCCCCGGGAATGGACAGGTTGAGCAGCTGCATTCCCGGATATTTTGTGGAAAGGTCCATGCCCGTGTCCGCCGGATAAGCGGTGTTGTTATTCTGGAAAAGAAGGTTCACGAAACTCAGCGAAGTGTCGGTCAAGTCGTAACCGTAGGAGATGCTATCCCCCAGGGCGACATACAACCTTGGCATCGAAACAATGGGAGTCGGAGAATAAGTGGCGGTCGGAGTTGGGGTTGCCGTCGGAGTGGAGGTAGCAGTGTTGGTGGGGGTGAAAGTGCAAGTATTCCCAGGATATCCGCAAGGCGTAGATGTCGGAGTACTAGTCGGATTAGGGTGAGTCGGGGCAATAGAATAATTTTTAGAACAAGCGAAAGGGAGAAGAGTGAGAAACCCTAGGGAGATCAACAGGTTTAAGTATTTCATATTTAGTTATTATACAAGTTCCCCAGCATTTTTTAACGGGTCACCAGGACTTTCAATACCTTGGAAGCCTTGACTGGGCCCGTAACCTGGACTTTCAGGTAATAAAGGCCGTCGGCCACGGGTGTTCCCCAAGCGTCTTTTAATTTCCAATCAATCGCCGCGTTGTTTCCCGGTATGGGCTGGCTGACATCCAGGATCTTGCGGAAGGCCGTGGTATAGACGCTCCATTCGACGCTGGAACCGGCAGGAACCTGTAAAGGAATGGTGACGGGCCCCTGGCCGCTGGGGTTGGGACGGGGAAGGCCGATCACTACGCCCGAAACCCCGGGCGTCGGAGAGATCGTTGTTGCAGAGGTAAAAGAAGGTGTGATCGTTAAGGTGAAGGAAGGGGTCGGAGACGGCGTCAGGGTTTGGGCGGGGCTTTCAGTTGGTGAGGGCGTATTTGTGAAAGTCGAGGTTGGTGTACTCGCCAGGGTAAATGATGATGTCGGTGTGATGCTATAGGTCGGGCTGTTTGTAGCCGTGTTGGTAGGGCTTTGGGACGGTGTCATTGTGGGAGAAAAGGTCGAAGTGAGGGTTAATGTTGGAGTAAGGGTCATCGTGTTCGTGGGAGTTGGCGTTACCGAAGGAGTATCGGTGAAAGTCCAAGTAGGAACTCCAGTGGGCCATGGCGTGGGACTATTGGTGATAGTGGAGGTGCTTGTGGGTGTCGCCGTTGGGGTGAGAGTCGGGGTAGCCGTCGGAGTGAGCGTAATGGTTGGAGTATAGGTAGGGGTTTGGGTGTTGGTGGATGTCGGGGTTGGGGATGGTGTCGGAGTATTCGTTAAGGTATTCGTCCGGGACGGGGTGGGCGAAAATGTAGGCGTGGTGGTGGGAGAGGGCGTGGAGGTGCTGGTCGGAGTCGCCGTAGGCGTCCCTGTGGCCGTGGGAGACCCACAGCCGTTGTTGATGGCAACCGAGAAGCTGTTGTTGTTGAAAGGCAAGCCTCCCGTTCTCAGTTCATCCCCCGCCTGGACGGCGTAGAGATACCAGGAATTCTGGATATAGCCCCTGGAGACCGCATCCTTGAAGAAGGCGTTTAAATCCAAATTGGTTACGGAAGTGACCATCGGGGCCTGGATCATGTAAGCCAGGTAGGTCCAACTGACCCCATTGGAGCCTTGATTGAATGTCCAAACTTCCCAATTATGCCCCGCAAGGCTCACCGTTCCCAGGTCATACTCCCAGCCGGGGGCGTTCTGGTAATCCAGCCAGATCATCAGCTCGGCCCCGCCAGGGAACCCGGTGGACCCGCAGGTGTTGTCCTTGCAAAACCAGATGTCATAGGCCACGTCATAGGAGTCAGTGGAGACGCCCCCCACGCTGAAATTCCAATTGCTGGTCACGCAGGACAAGGCGCTGACCGGCATAGGAAGGACGCTTCCGGGACTGGAGACCCCGAAAGAATCGCCGTAAAGCACGTTCGGATAGCTGGAAACGTTTTCGCCGCAGTTGGTAATTTGGGTCACTGAGAAGGCCCCGGTTGAGGCGTTGATGACCATGCATTGGGTGCCGGGACAATTCGTCTGGTTCCAATAATCGCTTTCCACGATATAGGACCCTACTGTCACAAATTGGTACTGGGCACAGGTCACGATTGTTATTTGTGACGTGGCGGTGTAGGTCACTGTAGGCGAGGGGCTCGGAGTGGAAGTCCAACCGCCCATGTTGGTGGCGGTCGGGGTGGGAGTGGGAGTGACTGACGGGGTTTTCGTCAGGGTAGGGGTAGGGGTCGGCGTGAATGATATCGTAGATGAGTTCGTGGCAGTGGGAGTTCCCACTTGGGTGAAGGCCACGTCGTCCACCCACAAATCCACCGAAACCCCCTTTCCGGCGATCCACTGGATGGCCTTGATCTTCGAGGTGACGAGACCGCCCGGCTCCTGGGGCAATCCCCATCCCTGTTGGGTCATCCCGGCGAAACTAACCGAGTACTGTGCCCAAGAACTCCCGACCACCACGCCCTGGCCGAAATCGTCATAGCATGTCGTGCAGACGTTCCCGGAGGGGTCCGTGTTGACGTCCGAGACCTGAAGGGTGATGGCGCCGGTCCCGCTTGGGCCGATTTTCGCCCAAAAAGAAATGCCGTTATAACTGGAAGCGTCATAAAAGCCCCCGTTGGACTTGAGGGTGAAGCCCATATCGGGGCCGTAACTCACGCAGGGGCCGCTCGTGAACCTGGCGGCGTAATTGCTCAAATAACCGGGCGCGCTCATGACAAAGGGTCCCGTCGTTACGGGCCAAAGAGGGGCCGTCCCATCAGAGCTGTCGTACCAAAAGCCGTCCCGGCATTCCTGAACGATGATTTGGTAGTTATCGTCCTCCATGTCCTCGATAAGAACCGGGGTGGTGGTGGCAACAGGTACGCATATCGTGGGAGTCGGCGTGACGGTTGGCGAATTAAGGCTCCCCGTTGCAGTAGGGGAGATCGTGAGAGAGGGGGTGGGGCTGATGGTCGGAGTTGGGGTCAAGGTGGACGCCGGAGTGGTTGTCGATGAGGGTGTGGCAGTGGAAGTGAGCGTGACGTAGGTTGAACCCGCGAAAACCGAGCTCAAGGCCAAATAGGAGCTGGCGTTGTAAATCCCCGCCTCGTTCACGATCCAGGACTGGTCCCCTCCGTTATTATTGAAATCAAAGTCCCGGTAAGCCCTGGTATAGGGGGCTTCCGAAGGGCCGGGGCTGTCGGGTGGAACATCCAATCCAAGCAATTGGAAATATTGGTACGTGGGGCCGTCAGGCACATAACCGGGAGGAGGGCCATAATTGGAAGTCTCGTTATCAGAGGCTACGTAAGGATAAAGGGAGTCCACGACCGCCGAGGGTTTTCCGATATAGTTGGTCCTGGAAGAGCTGGTCGCGTATTGTCCGAACCAGGTGTTGAAGATATGCCAGACGCAATGCTCCGCGCCCATGGAATCGGTGTTGGTCATATAGACCATGTTCAGGGGATTAGCGCCGTGGAAGTAGTGCAGGAAGTCCTCGGCGTGGGAATTGCATTGGGAAACGCTGTAGGAGCCGGTATTCCCCAGCTTGCCGGCGAAATAAAACTCCAGTCCCGCGCAAGCCTTGTTCTGATTGGAACCCCAGGAGTACATCCAGGGATAGATACCGGAATTGTAAAGGTCGTTCTGGTTGAAAACAGCGTTGACGTAATTACCAAGGGCGGTTTGCATGCCGGTAACGGTGGAATTCGTGGCCCCGGGAGTCTGCAGGTAATTCAACAGGGCCCAGTCGGCGTAGGGGCCGGTTGGATTCAAGGAATAGGAAGACCATGTGGTGTAATTGTCAACAATTGACTGGGCCGCGCTCAGGATGGATGCCGGGCCATTCAAGGCGGTTTCCATCCGGAACATCTCGGAAGCCGCCCAAACTTTGAACACCCCGTAAGAGAGGTAAGACAGGGCCGAGACGGTAGTGGGCGCGTTCGACACCCAGTCGTTCCAGGTCAGTTCCGCCGCTGTGCGGAGCGACACAGCGTAGGAAGCGCCCGCGGGAACGCCCGAGAAAATCCTGGCGGCGTGGGCCATGGCCGCGGTGAAAACCGCCTCGCTCTCGTAGCTGGGCGGCATGTAGCCGCGAGGGGTGGTATCCGTGGAAGGGGGGGAAGCAAGGGTGCCCAAGTTGGTCACGTGCACCCCCTCCAGCACGTGTCCGTCGGTCATCTGCATTTTCAAATACCAGTCCAGCTCCCACTTGGCTTGGTTGAGGATATCCGGAAGGCCGTTGCCCGACTCGGGAAGGTTGATCTGGTTCTGGGGAAAAAGCCCCGGGTTCAGCTCATAGGCCGTTAACAGGTACCAGAGGGTGTCGCCGTTATCCCCCGTTTCGGTCACCCCGCAGCTCGCCCCCGGCCCTATTTTCTTCTCGAAATCCCCAGCGTCATGCCAGCCGCCCGATAGGTTCAAGGTCCCATAGTTAAAGCTGATGGATGAAGGGTAAGAGGCGGAGGTGGCGCAAATAGCCGTGCAGGCCTGGTCGGAGGAATGGCAAGCCGAATCGTTCCAGACTCCCCCATTGGTGGAGGTTTTCGCCGCGCCGCACCTGGCGTAATAAAGGCTTTTCAGCGCGGCGGTCACGGGCGCCTGGTACCGCGTGTCCGAGACCTGGAAGTTGTAGGACTGCTCGGTTAAGGCCGGGGAGTAAAGGTAATAGGTCCCCGGAGTAATAAGAGAGGAGAAATCCACCCACCAGACATGGTCGCCCGATATGAGCGTTACGCCGGAATCGGTCCCCTTGTCCGTCACGTTGGTGGTGGACATGATGAGGGCGTTTGTATTGGCGTCATGCACTTCCACCGTGGTCCCAGGGTTGGCTGTGAAATAAGCGATCTTGGAATCAGCGGTGCGGTATCCGAAGTGGTCGGTCTTGATATCGCCCAGGATGGAAGCGGCTTGCGCCGTGGAGCTAAAGAGGGAAAAAAAAGCCAGAAAAAAGAAAAAAGCGGCGGAAGGAATGTGCCTCATGGGATTTATACGTATCCTTCCAATCGCAGGGCTGAGATTGGAATAAATTATATCACTAAGATTCCGATAAAATTCTTGTCAACAACGCGGGTCAACTCAAAAAGAAAATAACGGAATTTTGGAGGTCAAATTCAAGTTGTTAACTTCGCGGATCAATAAGAACTATTTTATGAGGCTGGGGTGTTTAGGTTGCAATATAAGTGACCGTCGGTAGTTTCCTGGAACTTCATGTAATTAAGCCCCTGGTTGTTATAAACAAACCAGAAATACAGGAGGGCACTGCTGGGGGCCGCGGCGCAGGTAAAGGACTGGGTGTCGATTTGAAGCCAAGCTAACCCGTTGGTCGAAGGAACCTTAACCACGAAAACATCAAGGGGGGTTAACGCCGCCGAGGCCTGGCCCAATACCGCGGCCTTCGCCTGGAGGGTGGTCGAGTAAAAAACGGTGTTATCAGGGAGCACAGGAAAATTTACCAAGTCCCCGGTTCCCAAATAAGCGTAGATGGGGACTGGAGAATTGCCCGGCACGGGACTCGTGAAATAAGTTGATGTGGTCGCCGCATCAAAAACCGCCTGGATATCCGGCGTTGCCAAGGCCAATGTCGCCGGGAAAGCCACTCCCGAATCGAAGGAATAATAATCATAAAAATTGCCATTGAGCCCATAATCGCAGTCGTTTGGATCGGTGAGATAGTTCGAATAACAAGCATATTCCGAATATCCAATATCCTCCAAGTTCAGGGTGAAGGGCGTGGTTCCCTGCACGTCCACCATGTCGGCTCCTACAAACTCAGGGACCTCTACGAGGGCCACTTTTGGAAACGCCCGGGATGGATTTGCCGAACCCGCATTGGGGTTATAGGTATAAAACCACTCGGCCGAAACGATCCACTTCCCGGCTTTCGGAAGATTGATCGCTACTTCCCCGACCTGGGAACCGCTGGCAAAATCAATTGATCCTGTAACGGGCGCTTCCCCGCTATTGACCATGAAGTATTTCAAACGGCCTTGGGATGAATCAGGCACAGTCAAACCTTTTGCCATCCTCAAGGATTTCGATGAGGGCACCGAGTTCAGGATTTTCGCGGGGATCGTTAGTTTTAACACCGCCGAGCCCGCCGGAATAACAGGGGAGTTGTTTTTATTACAGCCAGCCATGCCCCCAACAATGGCAAAAATCCCCAGGGATACTGATATAAAGTATTTTTTCACCATTTGAACCCCACATTCGTTCCCAAAGTGTACCGTTCGTAATTGATCGTCGTTTGTCCAATGCCAGCCTTGTCATTGGAGATGAAGTGGTAAAGGCCCGCGAAGCTCCAGAAAGTGCTTGGATCGAGCTGGAAGGTGATGCTTTGCTCCGCCCCCAAAAGGTTGCCGCCCCCCTCAAAGGAGGTGTCGCCGAAGGAATAGCCGTTCGGCATGATCCAATCCCAAACCAACCCCGACTCCATCATCGTGTCTTTCCCAGCCCAATAGCCCAGGATGGGATGGAGTTCCAACCTGTCCCCGAAATAGATGCCCGGATCCTGCGTCAGGGAATATGGCGGGTTGGGACTCGCTGAAGAGGGAGTTCCGTAGAAGCTATAGGAGAGGTTGATAACCAGTTTATCCTTCCCCATATTGCTGGTCCATCGGGTGGTAAGAATCGTGCACTCACCCACTGTAAAGTCATCCGCCGGATCGGCGTATGTGGACTCGATAGGAAAGGTTTGGGCCAAACGGAATCCCCAGGTATCCGAAGGTGACATCTTGAACCCGACGGTTCCCAGGGCCACGACCGTGTCCCCAGGGCTGAAGGTATTCTCGGCGGAAAGGCCCGTATCATAGGTGCTGGTGGACATATAGCCAATTCCCAAGCCGTAGGCGGCCCCGGGATCGGAAGCGGTCAAAGTATAAAAAAGGTCCCCACCCCAGCCACGGCCATGGTAATAGGTCGGCTCGAAAATATAAGGAATGGAGCCAGGCTCTTGGGCAATTTCCCATCTCGAATCGCCGGTAGGAATGTTCAGGGTCCCGACGAAGGTGGACTTCACGGAATTTCCCATATCCAGGCCCCAGTTGATTCCTAAAGTCGTATCGGAGAACTGGCTCGAATTATAATCGTAAGCCGCAATACCCTGGGCCGGCGCCGCGTCTTCCTGGTAATCCCCTGAAACGAACGCCGTGTTCAACTTCAGGGAGAAATCGGGGGTAATATAATTGTAAGTCAGGGGAATCCTGTGCTCCGATCCGTGAAATAGCGAATTGCTGTCCCAACCGTTGAAAACATAGCCGAACTCGAAATCCTGCTGGTCGGCCCTGGTGGAACCCAGGGTTAAGAGCAGTAGAGAAGAGATAATAGATAGGATTTTTACTAACTTAAGAACCATGTCAATATTTCCTCACTTTGATATTTAGGGATATTGCGGAAAGCCCAACTGCAAGACCAAGGTGTGAGAACCCAATCCCGCGATACCGTCATCGCTGACCCGGCCAGTCACATCCCCCACTCCTCCCGAAAGATCCGTCAGAACCGTGCCGAAATCATCCGTGGCGTTTCCGTTAAACCCATAGAAAGGATCGAAGCCGTTAAAACCCTGGGCGGAGGATCCCGAAGGGGGATTCAAGAGTTCCCACCCACCGTTCAGGAAAGTTCCACCCTGGCCCGGACCGAAAACCTGCGTCTGGCCCCCTGAAGCGGCCCAGACGGTCCCGTCCAAAACCAGCACATCCACTTTCCCGGTGTTGGGATCGTAAAACATTGAGTACTCAGTGCCCCTGACGCCGCAAACTACCCCGCCAGCCTCGATCTCGAAGGAGGATTTGGAGGAAGCCAATTTCTTGACCTTTGCGAAGAGCTTGCCGACCAATAGTTTGAATCGGAATATCTTGTCCTTCAGGGTGGGAGTCTGTAATTTCGTCAATCGAAAGGTGGTCTTAGGGTCCACTTTCAGTTCGGAACCATCCACTAAACGGAGGGCCGCCCTCGAATCAGGCCCGGTCAGGATGGTTTCGCCTTCCAAGGCCGTGGAATCTTTCTGGACTGTCCGGGGCTTTTGTCCCGCCTTCTTGCGGACCTGGACCTTTCCCTTGACGGATGTAAAAACCGCCTGGTTCACCGCGGAAGCCGGTGTTGTCGCGGAATATGCAGTGTTAAAAGCAGGAACCAAGAAAGCCAGCAGGAGCCATATAGTTATTCTTCTCATGTAAATCCCTTCTTCAAGTGTCGGGTATTTTTAACTGAATGCGCCCAGAAATCAAGTAACAATCTTGCCAATTTAAATCTAGCCGCAGATTGTACCGATTGTAAGAATTTACATTATCTGGTATTCGTCGAAGTTAAACTGTGTCTTCGTGGTTTCGAAGAAACCCGTGGTGAAATTTTCGTCTCTTTATTTTGTTTTCATGACGAAAACACCGTCCCAGTCCGCCGGCAACGGTTCCTTTTCCAGGATTTTGCACCGTTCCAGGAAAATCCTGGCGGGGGAATCCTTGCCGTCCAGGCTCAGGCAGTTCTGGAAACAGTTGGACGCCTCTTTCCATTTCCGGGCTCGGTAGAGGCCCAGCCCCTCCTCGAAAACCTTCGCCTTCATCTCTCTCATGCCAGCGGCCTTGAGGCGGTGGTCCATCAGCTCGTAAATCCTTATGGGCTGGGTCTTGCCCTTCACTCTCAAGAGATCCAGCTCACGGCAAAGCATGTCGGCCTTGACCTGCTGGTAGGTCGGCTCCCCGATGATGATCTCGACCCCGTACTCCTTGGTGGCCCCTTCCAGTCGGCTCCCCAGGTTCACCGCGTCCCCGATCAGGGTATAGTTCTTGATGGACTCCGAGCCCACGAACCCTACCACCATGTTGCCGGTATTCAACCCGATGCCGATCTGTAGTTTTTCCTTCCCCTCCAATTCCCACTTGGGATGAAGGAGGTTTTTAAGCAAGTCCACCATTCCCAAAGCCGTGCTGCAAGCGCGGTATGCGTGGTCCTTTTGGGGGGTAGGAGCTCCCCAAAAAGCCATGACGGCGTCTCCGATGTACTTGTCCAATGTCCCCTCGGTCTGGAAGATCAGGTAAGTCATTTGGGTCAAGTACTCGTTGAGCAATGCCACAACCTCGGACGGCTGGTGCTTCTCCGAATAGGTGGTAAAACCCCGGATGTCGGCGAACATGACCGTGAGGTCCTTTTCCTCGCCTCCCAGCTCGATCCCGGCGGGAAGCCTCAGGATTTCCTCGACGACTTTCGGCGTCACCATGCTTTGGAAGGTCTGCTTGAGATAGCGGCTGTACTTGACCTCGGTTCGGAACTTGTAGGTAGTAAGAGTTAAAAAGGTTAAAGTCAGGGAAGTAAGCGGATAAATCAGGTTAATCACATCAAACATGTAGTTAAAACAGAGGCAGGCAGCCGTGATGTACGCCGCCAAAAGAAAAATAAATCCCGCGGTTCCCTGCATGGGCGTAAGCCTCGGGACCAAATACCAAATCAACAACCCCAATACCAGGATCAGCAGATAAGTCCAATAATCGGGAAGAAGCCGGAGGAAACTGCCGGAATAGACGTTTTCCAGGATGTTGGCGTTGATTTCCACGCCGGGAAAAGCCCTGGAAAAAGGAGTGGGCCTCAGGTCGAATAAACCCGTGGCAGTGACCCCGATCATGACAGCGGTGCCTTTCAAATCAGCCGGGTCGAGTCTGCCGAAAAGGGCGTCGCTGGCCGAGTATGTGGGAATGGTTCCCTGCTTCCCGCAATAGTTGATCAGAGCGAACCCATCCTGCGTGATTGGGATTTTTCTCCCAGCCACCTCAGCGTATTCCCCGGAATGAATTTTAATAGGGCTTGGATCATCCAACAGGTAGCGGGCCACCTGTAGGGAGATGTGGGGGATCAATTTCTCCTTATAGGTGATTGCCGTGGGGAAATAACGGTAGATGCCGTCCGAGTAGGGGAAATAGCGTATATGCCCCGAATCCCGGACGTTGTTTTGAAGCCCCGGGATGGAAAGAAGGAGGGATTGGGCCGTAATGAAATCCTGGGTGAAACCGCCGAACAACTCGGCCCCTGTCATGTGCAGGGATTCCGGGTTGGGGCTTCTCCCCTCCTTGCCGTTGATAAAGGGCTCGATTGGGAGGAACACATTGCCGGCTTCCTTGATGGCCTTCGCGAAATCCAAGTCCCCATTCTGGTTTTCAGCAAGGCGGTGGAGGTCAGCGAGTATTTTCTCCCGGCTCTTTTGGGATTGCGCCGAGTCCCCCGGCATCGCGGAATCCAGGAGAGATTTCAGCTGGCCGATCAACTTTTCCTGGGTTCGTTCCGGCTCCGGGAAAAACACGTCATAAAAAACACATTTCACGCCGTAGGCCTTCAACTTCCGCACCAGCTGGGCCTGGAAAGCCCTGGGCCAGGGCCATTGGCCCACTTCCCTCAGGCTCTTCTCGTCCACAGCCAGGATTCGCACCGGGGCTTGGGGCTTGCGAAAACCCCGGACGCCGAAGCGAAAATCGATGGATTTGTTCTCGATAGCCTGGAAAAAGGAAAGGTTGAGGGCATTGCAGAGGGAAAGAAAAAGGATGACCCCTAAGGTCAACCAAAGAGCCGTGGATCGGCGGTAAAGGACCTTGACTTCCTTGGTTTGGGGTTCGGTCATGGCCACATTCTAAACGCGAAAACTATCAACGGCAAAGAGTTTTCGCGAATTTTGAATTTTGAGTTTTAAATTTTCATGCCTATCCGAACAACGCTTGCGCAGTAATGGGTTTTGCCAAAGCGCAAGCGGTTAAGGCCCGGTGAAATAAGGAATCTGGGTCATGGCGACGATTGAACCGATAAGTATATTCGCTCAAGTATCCAGGCAGATATTTCACGTTGACTCCATGATGGGTTCCTAGGATCCAAGCCTTGGCGTTGGAAATGAATCGGTGGACCCAAGGTAACCAGTGATTTAACACCACTGGGTCATTGGCTGTTACCTGGTACTCCACATCCACGTTTTCCAAGTTTCTCAAGCTGGGACTGGCATCCGTGTTTATCATGGCGCCTTTCTGGATTGCTTGATCGACGAATGCTTGGGCTTCCCACTTGGTTTCTGCGGTCACCTTTATCTTTGCAAAACCCGCTTTCTCTTTTTTGCGCCCTTTCTCATCTATCCATTCTTTGCTTTCAACCGCCACCAGCACTTCAGCCTGGTTTTCCTTTTCTCTCTTGCCGAATACAGCCCCATCCAACTCAATGATTTCCTTGAGTTGGTAATTTTCATCCCTTTGTCGAAGACTTTCCCGAATCTTATGCAACATCCTCCAAACGGTATCGTAGGAGGGCATTCCCAATTGCCGCTGAAGTTCCAGGGCTGAAATGCCCCTTTTCCCTTGCATCACCAATCCAATCATCCTCAACCAGGTTAAGATTGGGATCTTGGATTTCCGGAAGATCGTTCCGGCTCGAAGCCGTATTTGCTTTCGACAATAGTCACATTCCCGCACTTCGGGGCGGTTTTTGTGTTGCCAGAAACTTTCTCCTTCACATTGTGGGCAAACAAAGTCTTTTCCGGCAAAACGGCTCTTCCACACCCATTGACGTGCCTTTTCTTCTGTATCGATTTCCTTGAAAATCTCAATCCCCTTCATCCGTTGGTAGTTCATAATTTGCCCCTCCAACAATGAGTATACTCCTGTATTCCTTTATTTCAACAGGTACCGTTTGGAGAGGCATTTAAATTTTGAATTGAATTAATCAAAAGTGCTTTTTCCCTTTTCAATGCTTAATAATTAAGAATTTAAAATTCAAAATTTAAAATTGCTTCCTAGGACGACGCGCTCCTGTAGCGTTTCAACCCTTTTTTCCATATCCAGGTCGTGAAGGCGAAGAAAGCCAGGCCCAGCGCGAAGCCATAGACGATCCATCCTCCCTTGAGTTTGTTGATCAAGACACCCGCCGGAAAGTTGGAAACGATGAGCATGGGAATGATGGTTAAGAGAACCCGCCGCAAAAGCCAGGGATAAATTTCGCCGGGATAGCGGGAAAATTGTCCGAACTGCCAATAAAGCTCCAGGAGGTTGCTGGATCGCCCAATCCAGAAGGTCCAGACCGAGAGGGTAAAGAGCATGGTGTAGTAGATGAGGATGCTGTTGACTACCAGCGCGCCGAAAAGAAGCACTTCCCCGAATCCCACCACGGTTCCTCCCTGGGCCAAGGCAAAGGCGATCATGGCGAAGCCAACCAGGCTCGTGCTGATGGAGGCGTAATCGGTGTAACGAAGGGACACCAGGAACTGGGTGTTGATGGGTTTGATCAAATTGAAATCCAGATCCCCCTGGCGGATCTGGTCGGTCAGGCGCATGCAGTTGTCGTAAAAGAAGGCCTCGAAAAGCTGGGTGATAATGTTGTTGGTTCCCAGTAGAACCACCATATCCCACTTGTTCCATCCACCGATATTGGCGGTCTGGGAATACATGACTTCTATATAGATGATCTGCATGCCGATCCAAAGGACCTCGGTCAGGAGCCGGACCAGGAAGTTCACCTTGAACTGCATTTCCCGAACCAGGCAGTTCTTCATCATCAGCATGGTAAGTTTTAAATAACGCTGCAGTGTCTTCACGCCATGTTTCCTTTATTTATAAATTTATAATTCAAAATCACACATGTCCAAAATAGACTTTTGCCACAGATGCATGGGATTCATGGGATTTACTTAAAATTAAAAATTTAACATCACGCCTGTCCCAAATAAACCTAGCCACGGATGTGCCAATCTTCCATAAAGCTTATATGAAGATTGGTACGATACCGACCCTCTTAATTACTTATTGGAAAGTCGGCATGCATGGGATTCATGGGATTTAATAAACACATAAATATTTAAAGCCTCTTTTCTTCAGTGATCTAAATGTATCCCCTGCATCTGTGGCTAAGAAGAGTTTGCCTTAGTCGTTCATTCATAATTCAAAATTTAGAATTCATAATTCATTCCTGGTTTTTTGGAATGTCATGCATCCCCTGCATCTGTGGCTAAGAAGGGTTTGCCTTAGCAGTTCATTCATAATTCAAAATTGTTTTTCTATCCCCCGACCGCCGAATAGCGTTTCATTCCCGCCCGCCAGGTCATCTGGCAGAAGAGGAAGAAAAGCCCCACCCACATGAAACCAACCCCGAGCAATTGGGGCAGTTGGCCGGCCGGAACCTTGCCCAGAAGGATCATGCAGGGCCAATAACCCTCGTAACCAAAGGGCGAATAATTGAGCAAAGGCTGGAGCGATAGGGGCATGAGATTCAGGGGAATCAAGTGGCCGGATAGGAAGAACTCGATGGTCATCACGACGAAAAGAAAGGTGGAAATCTCCAGGAACCAGAAAGCCAGCGTGCCGATCAGGAAGTTGAAAAACATGCCGATCCAAAAGCAAATGACGAGGGAAACCACGAAAGCCGCCCATTCCAGGAGAGTGGGAATGTGGCTGAAGTAATGCCGCATCAGGAAAAAGATGGGAGGAAACGTGAAAAGCGCCACGTACCAGAAAACCACCTTGTGGGCCAGTCGGTACATGATCTGGTAACCAAGGTAGCTCATGGGGCGGATCAGATATCGGTTCAGCAGGCCGTCCTTGATGTCCAGATTGATGTCGCGGCTCATGCCCGGCATGCTGGAAAATCCCCGGGCGATATACATGAAGGCGTAATAGGCCACCATGTCCTCGTAGCTCATGCCCCGGATATTGGAAGGGGCCCCTCCCAACTTACGGGACTGGTAGATGGCGTACCAGAGGAACAAGGTCGTTAACAGCGGGAGAAAGCGGAAGACGGCCCCGAATATGTAATTGGCCCGGTAAACCATGTCCTCCTGGGTGCGGGTGGAAAGAATCACCCAGTACTTGTGCATGACCGACTTGGGCGCTGTGTTTGTTCCTGAATTATTCATTTTCCATTCTTCATTATGAATTATCCGCCTTTGAACACCTTCTCAATCACTTCCTCTATTGGCACTTCCTCGATGTTGATGTCATCCACGTCGAACCGGTTCAGGATCTCATTGGAGGCGTGTTTTACCTGGTCCCTCAACACCTTCAGGACAGCCTTATGGCGCGTATGTTCCAGGATTGTTCCCAGTGGGGCCAATTGCTCCGCGGACACACCGCCGTCCTTGAAGGTCACGGAGATAAGCTTGGATTGGGAAAACTGCTCCACGACGTCGTCCAACCTGCCGTCGAATATCTTTTTCCCGTGGTTGATGACGATCACCCGGTCGCAAAGGGCCTGGATATCGTTCATGTAATGGCTGGTCAGGAGGATCGTGGTCTTGGTCCGGCGGTTATAGTCCCGAATAAACTCACGGATATTCTTTTGCGCCACCACATCCAACCCGATGGTGGGCTCATCCAGGAACAGGACCCGGGGGCGGTGCAGGAGGGACGCGATCAACTCGAACTTCATGCGCTCCCCGAGGGAGAGCTCGCGGACCATGATTCCCAGGAGCTTCTTCACCTGGAGCAGTTCGGTCATCTCGTCCAAGACCTTCTTATAGTCATCGTCCTCGACGCCGTAGATTTCCTTGTTCAAGAACAGGGATTCCTGCGCCGGCAAGTCCCACCAAAGCTGGTTTTTCTGGCCCATCACCAGGGCGAACTGCCGCCGGTATTCGTTCTTGCGCTCCGAGGGAATGAAATCCAGCACTCGGGCTTCCCCTGAAGTCGGAAAAAGGATTCCGGAGAGCATCTTGAGCGTCGTGGTCTTTCCAGCCCCATTAGGGCCTAAAAAACCCACCAGTTCCCCCTCAGCGATGGAGAAACTCACCCCGTCCACCGCCCTCACCTCGGTGAATTTGCGGTTAAAAAGCCCCTTGAAGGCGCCCCCCAGGCCTGGCAGGCGCTTCTGGGTCCTGTAGATTTTCGAAAGATCCTTCACTTCAATAATGGGCATGGGTTTGATAACTTTCATTCGATTTTATTGCTTCGCGAAGTGGTCATTATAGGAAGCACATCGGAAAGATTCCAACCACCAGAACCGAATTATTTCAGCCCCACACCGAAGCGCCTTGATTAAAAATAAGTAAGTATCCCTTTAACAAGCAAAAGCAAAAGATATGGAACCGCCGATCAAATCCGATGTCCCACATCTCCATAAAGGAGTTAATGGATTGTGGAACAATACCACTTTCACTTGAAATTCTTTCAATAGTGAAGTGGCATTTGCCAATCTAACATAAAAATATTTCGAGATTGGTACTATACCAGCCACATTTTATTTTTATGGAAGGCTGGCATAAACGCCGATAAGTTTGAGAAAGCCTTAAACTATAAGCCGTTATCCGTGGTAAAAAAATTGTTTACGTCGATCCCGCACAAAAAATGAAAAAAATGCTTGCCCCTCCCTGATATGGATGTACAACATTTATGAATTTTGAATTAATAGGCTTGTCCATGATGGGGACCCTTTGTGAACAATCTTTTCCGTCTGTTTTGAATGAATCTTGACTATTTCTCATGATGTCCTACAATGTAGGATATATCCAAAGGATGAGTGATGGAACGACACCATTTTATTCAGTCGCCTATCTATTCGAGACTGATCGATGCAATTCGTGAGGAGGGCTTGCAACTCGCGATTGAGGAAGCCATCAACAATAATCCCAATGGTGGAACCCGTTTAGGCGGTGGCATTCACAAGTTGCGTGTTGCCTCAACCGTGAGGCCGGAAGGGAAAAGCGGTGGTTATCGGGTTTGGTACTTTTTCGATGAGCCCGACGATATTTACCTCTTTTTCATTATTGATAAGCGGAAAGCTCCGGACCTTACGGTTGAACAGGAAAAGATTCTTGTTCAGGATTTACGGCAAGCTTTGGGTAAAGGAAATAAAGGGGGGAAGAAGAAATGAACGACAAAGATTTCAAACTCATGCGTGAAAGTCTCAAGCAGGTTGTTGAGATCAAGAAGGGAAAAAAACTCCACGGGATGCGGGAAAGTTACCGGCAAAAACCCGCTACCGCCCAGGAAGTGAAAGGTATACGCAAGGCTTTGCATCTGACACAAGTCGGCTTTGCGGGTGTAGTAGGTGAAAGCCCTAGCGCTGTTGAACATTGGGAACAGGGTATTCGCCGGCCCAGTGGTTCCGCCTCAAAGCTTATCCGCTTACTCAAGTCCCATCCAGAACTGATTTCAGAAATACACTAGAGCCCTGTCCAAGACGGGGACCCGGGGTGGACAGGCAAAAAGACGATTGAATTGGTCCGGGTTTAGATATAATCTTACTGGTAAGATTACTGGAGGTGACCTATGACCGTAGCAACTACAAAGCTTTCCTCGAAGGGTCAGGTCGTCATACCTGAATCCATCCGGAAGAGCCTGAAACTCAAAGTGGGAGACCAATTCATCGTGGTCGGGCAGGGGGATTCCATGATTTTTAAAGCAATTACCCCGCCTTCGTTAAGCCAATTTGATTCGCTTTTGGCAAAGGTCCGTGTACAAGCGCGTAAAGCGGGCATCCGAAAATCCGATGTCAAAGCTGCAATTACTTGGGCCCGTTCAAAAAATAAATGATACGGGTTGTCATTGATACGAATGTGTTGGCTTCTGGTACCTTTTGGAATGGAACTCCTGCCCGGATTTTAAGTTCTTGGTGGAAAAGAGAATTCCGGTGGCTTGTCTCACCTGAAATCAAGGAAGAATACCAGCGAACACTTGGAAAATTGTCATCGGAATTCCCGGCCGTTTCCATAGGACAGGTTCTTCAAACGATCGAATTGAATTGCGAACTGGTGAACGCCAAACCTGTTCGAGGTATTTGCAAAGACCCTGATGATGACAAATTTATCGCAGCTGCCCTGGCGGGAGGCGCTGAAATCATCGTCTCTGGTGATAAGGCTTTGTTGGATGTTGGAATACACCAAAATATCAAAATCATGAATCCATCCAACTTCCTGAAAAACATATAATTCGGTTGTCCACAGCGGGGAGTCTACGAATGATACCTAATCCAAACACGAAGAAAATTATCAAGGAACTCAAGCGCATCTACACCGACACGCGCTGTTTCCTGCGTTACGGCTCGCCCTTCCAATTGCTCTGCGCGGTCATCCTCTCGGCGCAATGCACCGACGAAAGAGTGAACATCGTCGCACCGGATCTTTTCAAGGCCTTCCCCGCTCCAGAGAAACTGGCTAAAGCGAAACTGAAGGACGTTGAGAAAATCATCAAGTCCACCGGTTTCTACCACAATAAAGCCAAGAACCTGATCGGCTGTGCCCAGGCCTTATTAGGCTTGTATAAAGGTAAGATGCCAAAGACCATTGACGAGATGGTGAAGATTCCCGGGGTCGGCCGAAAGACCGCCAATGTAGTGCTTGGGGAAATTTACTGCATTGGGGAAGGAATCACGGTGGATACCCACGTAGCCCGCCTCTCCAAGCGCATGGGCTTCACGAAACACGAGGACCCCGTCAAGATCGAGCGGGACTTGATGGAGATCATTCCCAAGGACGAGTGGATCGACATTTCCCACAGGCTGATCCAGCACGGCAGGAAGGTCTGCGACGCCCGCAAACCGTTGTGCGCGGTTTGTACCCTAAGTAAGTGGTGCCCCTCCGCCACAAAATAAATATTTTTTCGTGGTTTCAAGTTACAAGTTTCGGCGATTTGGAACTATTGAAAAAACTCCCCTAAAAAAGATACTGTAGGCGAGTAAACAGATAAAGCGGCCAGCGGAAATTAATAAGCGGTTTCAATGATCGCGGTATTTTAAAAAATTAATAATTGACCCCATTAACGGGCAAGGAATAAATATATTAGAGTGACGAACGCAACCTGATAACGGTTGCACTCCTATAAATCGCAACTATAGATTGTTATGGAATTCTTTTGGTAGCATGCAAGATTGAATGAACCGATTTATCAATGAGGTCCATTAATAAAATTGGATTTCATCCACGTTAAAATCGAAAGTAATGGTACCGGGTGTGTTTTGGTTGCCTTCTTCCCATTGCAGGCAAAAGGCTTGTTGGAGGTTCGTGCCGGTCAAATTGGATGGAGTCAGGGGATTTCCAAATCCCTGCCGTTTGAAATCGCCAAAAGCGTGGACTACCCGGGTCCAAGCGCCGTCCGTGTTGCCGAATCCCACGTAAAAATTGTCATAGCAGTTGTTCAAGCAAGACCCGCCGGCGGTCACGGGTATGGTGGAGGAAAGGGGTATCTCCAAGACACGCCATGGAGCCGTGTCGTCGCTTTCTACCTTCAGGTAATACTGGATGCCCGTGAAAGGGGTCATGTTGTAATCAGCCACGCCGCTTTTGAACTGGGCCAGAAGGTTGAACGAGGGGTATAGACCGTTTCCGAAATCGGTGACAGACCCATTGCAGCCATAAGAGGTTCTGGTGCCATTAGCACCGCCGGAAACAGGGCCGGAGTTATAAATGCTGACCGAAGCGCCTCCCCAGGAAAAAACCGACCCCGGGTTTAATAGCGTATAAGCCGGGGGGTTGCTGAGGTCGAATAAATAAGGATTAATGGCCGTAGGTGTATTTGACTCGAAATCACACACCATCTCGTAATTATTGGCCGAGACCGGCGTGGGGTAGGGCAAGGGAAAGCCCGAGGAGAGGGGTGTCTGTTCCTTGCAACCCGTCTCCCATTGAACCAGAGCCCCTCCCAGAAGGGTTAGGACCAAAACAGATCCCCAAACCGTAGAATGAGGGAGCCATCCCCCTTTCAAATTAAAATTGGATTTCATAAGTAACCTCCATGTATTGATTGAAGAAGTTCCCGGCGAGGGATGGGGCATAAGGAAGGATGTTCCCGCCGGTTAAATCGTAATCCATTAAAATTCGCGA
Organism: candidate division FCPU426 bacterium; assembly: GCA_963796105.1. Taxonomy (GTDB): domain Bacteria; phylum Oederibacteriota; class Muellerivitia; order Muellerivitales; family Muellerivitaceae; genus CAWCKJ01. The sequence continues at coordinate 15,895 of CAWCKJ010000003.1, read as the reverse complement.
ATGATTGCCCAAATTGAAATCGTTGGACAGCCTGAGGCTTTGCACGCGGCCGTTCACCTTAAATACGCTGTATTGCCCCAAGTCCGTACCGTCTAAAACGTAGGAATACCGTGCCCAGAGGGTTCCGTTTAAACCGGCGTCCGACCCGTTAATAGCCTGGCTGCCGTAAGCCGCGCAAAAGTCCCAGAAGGAAAGCAACCCCACCTTAACCCCTCCCAGGATCCAGTTGCTGGTCAAGATTCCGATGGAACTGCTGGTTTGCTCGTACCGGAAGTTGGTTCCCACTTCCAATTCATACTTCCACCCGAAATAAGACCCCAAATTGAAGGAGGGCCCGATGTTAATGTAGGTAAAATTCCGAATAGGGGCTGTTAAACCCTGAGGCGCATCCAGCGGCACCAAAGCCGAACCCGTGGTATTAACGACATAATTCCCAACTATTTCCTGGACGAGGTAGGCTGATCCCGCGATTTTTAGGGAATCTTGTTTCAGGGTTTTTAAATCCAATTCCAACCCCCCGCCCCTTCGGTTGGGGGTCCCCAACCCGTAGGGGAAGGTGTTGTCCTGGGTGCGATCATAGTAACCATAAATGGCGCCGGGGCGTGGGACGTTTGATAGGAAATATTCGCTTCTTACCGGCGGGTAAAACAAATCGGGCGCGAACATGCCGGTTGTGCCTGGAATAAAGGGACTGGCCGATGGACCCAATAAAGCATCCTGCCGGGTCTGGGCCAAGGGGGAATAATAATACGGCCCCACCCGGAGATAATTAAAGGCGACCCTGGAATCGCCGAATTGCATGAACGGACCGCCCATCGCCGCATAATCCCTGGTGTTCATGGCGGGATCCAACTTGTCGTCCTCGTAAAGCATGGTCGCCGTTTCCATCCCGGCGCCTAAATACAGGTCATTCCCGAAGCCGAATCTCAAGGACGGCTTCACGCTTCCGATCTGGTATTGGTGCGCCCAGGTAGCGGGATCGAACGGCCCGTAGGGGGAACCGGGAGTGTCCGTGCTCAGGGGTTCGTCCAGGATGATGCCGTATGCGTCCACGGACAACTGCAGGGATGTCCCGCCCAAGTACCATTTCCTGAGATTGACACTGCCGGTCCCGGCGAAAATCCAGTCGGTGAATTGGTAGGGGCCATAGTAGGTCGTACCGGGGTTTACGTCGTTGAAGCCGTTCCGGATCATGTGGATGAAAGCCGATATTTTCGCCTGGTCCACGACATCCGAATCGGGCCACTTGAGCGCCGTCTCCAACCGGACCCCCCGGAAGGGGAGGGAAGGTTCCTGGTCCAGGAACTGCTCGTATTTCTGTATTTCATCAAAGCGTTGGATCATTTCCGGCATGTACTTTAGGTCCAAGCTGTTCCTGTTCCATAGCGTGAGAGGGGTATAGGCCTCGTAAAAATCGCCCAGGGTGGCCGACATCCAATCCGGATCGAACTCCAGCGTAACCCGGCGCAGGGTTAAACTATCCAGGGCCGTATTGGGTTGCAAACCGCTCCCGACCCGGATCATCGCGTTCCAACCCACCTCCCTAGAAACCACGGCCTGGGGCTCAAGGTCCAAGTATCCGACCGTGCCGCGGTAACTCGGATTTACGATGGAAACCGGAAAATCACCGGAATATACCTGTGAAAAGCCGAAAGCCCGGCCCAAGCCATGGATCGATATACTTGGATACTGGCTTATGCCGTTGAGTCTCTTCAATAAGTCGTATTGCTCCTTATCAATACCAGCCGCCTCGTATTGGGCGGCTTTCACCCGGTACTTCACCACTTTCACCTCGTAATCGTAGGCTTCCTCGAGGCTATGCAGGATCTTTGCCGCCCTGTCCAGGAAGCCCGGCGATTCATCCGGCGTGGGAAGAGGGGTCAAGCGCGCGCGCGCGGTCCTGGAATTAACCGTGGGTTCGGCCGCGTCCTTTTCGTATTCCGCCCTGAATTCAGGCGGCGGTGGAAGGTCGATATCCGCTTGGGCCACCACGATTTCTCCGTATTTGGCCTCCGCGCTCAAGATGAGCTTGGCCACCTCAAAACGGGTGAGGGTGTTACCGCTTGCGCCTTTCTTGAGCAGGCCCGTCGCCTCCAATTGTTTCAACTGGTGATAGGTGGGATCGCCTGGGGGTACGAAGTCGAACAAGGCGCCTTCCCCGGCGCAAACAGCCGATGACCCGGAAAGAACCAGGATGAAAATGAAAAAGGTTTTAATTTTAAAAAGAAGCTTCATAGGTGAATCTCCAAATCTTGTCCCACCGGTCAAAGTCCGGGACATCCGTCCAGGTGTAATGCACGATAAAGTAACTGCCGCGCAGTTTAACGGTGGGCGACAAGGGATAGTTCAGGCCTAAAACCCATGTGGTCTTGAGGATGTCCAGGGGCAAATACGAATAGGCGCCCAGGGACGACGAGTCGAGGTAAAAGGGGTAACTCGCGTAGGTCGGGGGGCTTCCCTGCCCGGATAAAACGAATTCACTGCCGCTGGATTGGGCCATTTCAAAAGCCACGGACCCGAGCAGGTCGTCAAAACCCGACAGGGGAGGATTGAAGTCCAACGCCGCGATGAAGGTGTCCACCGCGAAAGGGCTCGCGCCCAATCCCAAGTCGGTGGTTTGGTGCTTGTAATCGATACCCGCTTGGTAGGTGGAGCCTTCCAATTCCGCGAGCTTGGCCAAATCCGCTTTGAAGGCAAGTTCATAGCCGCCAAAGACGCGGGCGGCGGCCGTATTGGTCTGGCTGTCCACGGCCAAAGACTGCGACCCGTCCTGGCTCAGTACGATATTCGGCTGGATTTCCCGCAAATCGGCGACGCAGGACGCCTGGGATTTCAACCAACCGTCTTTTCCGAGGTCCCCCGAAAAACCCAGCAGGATCCCCTGGCGGTTGGGCGTGGCATCTCCATAAGGCATGGCGTTTTCCAGCATGCGGTCGTAACCCGCGAAAGTGGGCCGGTTCGCGCCCTGGAAGGGGAAGCGGTTCAAGTAACCAATCAAGAACTCGTCCTCGTTGTTGTTCGTACTCAAATAACCGTTCTGGGGGGTGGTCGAGTATCGGTTGGTTTGGGCCCCTGGCGAGTAAAAGAAAGGCTCGATTTGAAAGGCCTTGACGCTCAAGCTGTACCTTGAAAAATTAACCGAACCGCTTGCCAGGAGGGCCCAATCCCGGAAGCTCCTGCCTGGGTTATTCATGTCGTCCTGGTAATGGCTTCCGGCGTACTCGAGCGATCCCCCCACGGTGACACCCGCGTTGACAGGGATGGAAACACCGCCTGAAAGGCTTCCGACCTGGTATTCCCTGGCCCAGTTCAGGGGAAAATCCGGAAGGTAAGGAATGGCCGCGCTGTTAGGATCCGCCCAAATCAACAAACCTTGGGCCCCCAACTGGGCTTGGCCGTTGAATAATGCCAAAGTGACCTGGCTGCCCGCGTAATCATCGCCGAATTGCGCGTCGGAGGGCGTAGTCAACGATCCCGCCATGACATGAAGATTCATGCCGCTTATCACCGGATCGTGGGTCCAAGTTCCCGCCGTATAGGCCTGGAAACCCCTCAAATGCCAGTAGGGGCCATGGTCCATGAAGACGATTTCTTCCACGTCCTTGCGTTCACTTTCCAGGGGGGTGGGTTCCAGGAACGTATAGACCGGAACTTCATTGTTCCACAGCGTAAGAGGCGTGTAGTTCTTGTAAAAATCGCCCGCCGTAAGGTTGGCCACGGGGTTGTAGTAGCTTAGGGATATCCAACGCATATCCAAATTGGTCTCCCCACCCAAAGGGTCGGCATAATACATACCGACGGAGCGCCAATACCTCAAGCGGGCGTCGAACAGGACGTACGGCACCGGGATGCTTTTCAGGTCCATCTCCACGAACATGTCCGAGTTGTAGGTCATGGGGCCGTAAACGGGGCCGGGATAAACCGTGCCGTTCACCGTGGCAGGCGCTCCGGATCCCTGGAAGTTGTAGGCATAACCCCTGGAATAGCCGTTAATAACCGTGCCCGTGCGTTTCAGGTATTCCCCCTGGAGGCCGGTGAAATATTCGTCGCGGTGTTGTTGCCGGTAAATCTGCTCGTCCAACTTGGCTAGGTCCACGTCCATACCGGCTAGTTCGTCCCGGAATTCCTTCACTAATTTTTTCAAGCTTTCGGCGGCCTGGGATGAAAGGGCTGGCGGTGAAACCCCGGCCGTATCCGCTTGATCCAGAAGATTTTGGGACGCATGGGCCGTCCATTGGGCCACTTCCAGGTTGGTTATTTCGCTGACGGGCTTTCCCGGCCGGGGGACAAGCCCCTCCGCCGCGAGGTCGCTGACGCTTGAGTCGATCCAGCCGTCGCGCTGGGTGGCGGAAAGCGGGCCGTGCTCCGCGAAAACCGGAACGGTCATTCCCGCCAAAAGCGTAAAAACATAAATTTGATTGATTCCCTTTTTCATTCCCTCATCCTATGGGCCGCCTTTAAAACAACAGCATCAAGGTCGAAAACACCTGGTCGCCCTGGTAGTTGTTGGCGGTCACGTAAGCGTCGTTAAATATGATGTGCTTGTACCTCAGTTCCAACTTGCCCCCGCCCCAGGGAAGGTCATATGCCAACCCGCCCCCGATGGAGTCGGTGCGGTAGTCGACCAGGGGAAAGGTATATTGGGATTTCCAAGTCTCAAAGCCGTAATCCCCCATCAAGTTCACGTTCTTGACGCATTGGTACATGACGGCGATGTCGTAAACCACCTGTTCGAAAAGGTTGGGGATATCGGCCAAAGTCTTACCGGGGCGGTTGGGGTCAGGCGTATAGGAAAGGACCGGGTCGGTGGTGAAACCGGACACTTCGTTGTCCGTGAAGAAAAAGGAGGCGTAAAAGGGGTTGGAAGAGCCGGTCATCTTGTCCATCTTCAGCTTGGTGGTGAGGGTGATATAGTTGTAAGTTTTCAAATTGTTCAGGTTTATGTAGGTATTGTTGGCGCCGTTCGTTAGAGTCACGGGTTTTCCATTGAAATCCTGGACAGGTTCGTTGGCCGCCGGCAGGATGAGCGGGATTCTCTCCGATGTCAGTTGGAACTGGTGCCGGGTGTCATCCCAACTTGAATTGCCGTCGTTGCGGATGTCCTGAATGTTATCGGTATAAAGTTGGCGGACCGGGTCCACCTGGCTCTCGCCCGGACCCCAGCCGCCCCAGAGGTTCCTGCCCCATAACCCCTCGTCATCGGGATAATAAAAGGTGATGATGTTGAAGGGCTCGATGACGTTGTAGCCCTCGGGGCTCGTTTCCGACTTGTATTCCGTTTTTTGGGCCAGGTCGAGGTTGATGATGAAGTCGTCCAGGAAGCCGGGCCAGCCCTTCATCCAGTCCTGCTGGCGGCCATCCCACCCCAGGTTCATCCGCCATCCGTAGCGGTCGCTGATGAGGTTGTCCACCTCACCGATGGCGCCGTACATGTCACCCGCCTGGTTGAAGTTGAAATTCTGACCGTATTGGTCGAAATGGACCCCGCTCATCATGACCTTGCTTTGGAAGTTGGCGTAACCATCGCCGATGGCCGAGTAATAAAAAGCGAAGGGATAAAAGGCGACGAAGGCCTGGCCGCCGCCCGAGGCAAGCGGTGGTGCGTAGGCGGGACCCGCGTATAAATAAGAGTAGGCGCCTTCCACGCTGAAAAAGACGGGCTTGCGGATGAACGACAATTCCCCCGCGTAGTTATGCATGTCGAGTTGGTTGGGTTGGTTAGGGCCGAAATTGTCGTTCACCCACGTACCTGCCACTGAGGTGCGCATGAATCCCTTGTCCCAAGACTGGAAATATTTCACTTCCTCCTCCCAGCGTTGGGTTTGGTCGGCTGTGGTCCCCATCCGGCCCAGCATGACGTTTAGGCGCGCGTCGTTGCTGACCCAAGGCAGGCCTGTTCCGATGGCGTACAGTCCATCAAAAACACGGTCGCCGGCGGATGTAGCGTTGCCTGCGGCGAGGTAATTCTGTGGAACGAATCCGATGTTGCTCATGTAGTCGTCCCAGTTCTTGGTGTCCTGGTCTTCATTAAAATTCACGATGTTGACCGGATCAGTGAAGCGGCGAAGCGCGGTGGGCGAGGCGCCCCGGACGAAATCGCCGAGGGTTGTGTCGGGCTGGTAGGCTTCAACCGCGAAATTAGTGCTCCATCGGCCCAGGGGCCCATCCATGATGAAATTAATGGCGGGGGTAAAGGTGTAAAGTGAAACGGGCGCCGATTCGGCCGAGGAATTGGAAAGCGACATGACGCCGCCGAGTCCAAAGGATAGGGAACCCTTGCCCCCCAGGTCGCTCCACATCCCGATGGCCGATTCGTCCTGGATCCGGGCGGCGTTTTCGGTGGCGATGCCGGATAAACTCAGGTTTTCCACCCGGAATTTGCCCTTGGAGTTGAAACTGGGAACGCCTGATGCCTGGTTGGCCTTTTTCCACTCCTCGTCCAATTCGTCCTGGATGGGCCACAATTTTTCCAGTTCGTCTTCCCGCTGGGCCAGCCTCGTGCCTTGCAGGCTTAAATGGGCCCGCAGATAGGCCGCTTCTTCGCCCAGTTCCCTGAGCAGTTCCCTGATCCCCCGCTTTAAATCCTCATTGGATGGGGGGAGGTTGGACCCGGCTTTTTCTGCGTAAAATGCCAGCTCCAACCGGGAGACGGTCTTCCCCTGATCGAGGACGGCCTTGTCCCTGGGATCCAATAAACCGTAATCCCCCAATTTCTTGACCCTTTGGTAAAGATCCTCCCCGGAGGTCACGTTATCGTAAGGAAACGCGAAAAGCCTGGTGGAACCCAGGGCAAGTAAATAGGCGGCCAGGCAAAGGCACGCAATGTAAATTTTATGCCTTAGCTTCAATGAAACCCCCTTTGGGATCAGAAAAATTCGACTTCATCCACCCAATAATCGATGTTGATGGAGGCCGGAACGTTTACTCCCGAGTTAACCCATTGGATATCCAGGAACTCGGCCAAATGGTCGGTTAAATCCGGGGGCATGACGGGAGAGCCCCAACCCGACTCCCGTTTCAAATCCGCGAAATTGCAGCTTTTCAGTTCCCATTCATCGGAAGCGGCCAGGTCCGCGCCGTAATGGTTCCAGCATCCCCTCTCGCAGGTGCCGCCGCCGGAACTAGGCGTGGTTGGGGCCGTGGCAATGGAGAAGCGGCGTTTTGGGGATATGTCATCGAGGGGACACTTGTAGTAGAAACGTATCCCGCTGAAAGGGCTGGCGTCGTAATAGCCTTTGTTCCTGAATTTGGCCATCAGCATAAAACCGGGATATAGGGAATTTCCGCGGTCGACCAGGGTCCCAAAAACGTGGGCCGACATTTTGGTGTTGTTGGCGCCGCCCGCCACCACGAAATCGCCGCTCACGGTGTTCCCCGCCCAAGAAAGGGCCGTCCACACCCCGTCGGGATTCCCGTAAAGCTTGCGGTTAATGTTTTTAGTGCCGTCCTCGAAATTTCCAATTACCTTTTGTTCTTGGGTCACCTTCACATTGGGCTTGATTGCCTTGGGCGGGGCCAAGTCGAGCGCCAAGGTCGCGTTTTTCGACCCATGGTTGATGAAAACCGCGCCACAACCGGCCGTAACCGAAATCCCCAAAGCGGTTATAAGGAAAATATGGATTTTCACTTTAGCCATGTCCTCCTTTCAAAAATCCCCCTATGGGTTTTTCCCCTGGAAAGAAAGTTGGATTTTTTTCAAAAACAATCCATCTTTCGTTAATTCAACCTGGTAGTTGCCGGGTGGCGCGGATGATCCTTGCTCATTCTTCCCGTCCCACTGGACCCAGGCGTCCTTCCGCGTCGATATCCGTTGGCGGAACAACGTTACATAATGGTTTCCCTTGGCATTGAGTAATTCCAATTGATAGATCCCCGGGCCGTCGGAAAATTGGACATATAGGTTGGCGGGCAGTTCCTCCACCACCAGCGTCTCAGGTTGGTTTAGGACCGGCACTTCAGTCGGCGTCGGCGTCATCGTGGGCTTCGGGGCGGCCTTTTTTTCCCTTTTAAAGGCCTCGATGGAGCCCACCCAAACAACGCCTTCCCCCAATGTCATGGGCGATAAGCAAAACGTCCTGATCTTCTCCCAATCAATCCCGGTATCGGGCCCCCATTTTTCCTGTCCGGGCCCGCAAAGGACTTCCGCCACCGCCAAGTGCCGGACATCCAATTCCTGAAGTTCCCTAAAAAAAATTTCATCCTGCTTCTTTTTGGATTTCTTTCTTTTTTTCTTCTTGGATATTTCCGTGGTCTTGAGGAATTGTTGGTAAGGGTCCAGGTTCTGGAATACCGCGTCGTCAAACTGGGCGCTGCCCGCAGCCGTTTTTTGCTCGTTATCCGGCGTGGCGAAGCGGTCCTTCACGAAAGCGGAAAGCGGCAGGGTCACCTCGACCCAATCGGTGGAGGTGGCGAGAAAAGAGGTGACATAAGTGACGTTTTGATCGTCCTTGATGGCCATCCGGACCGGGCCGGGAACCGTGGCTTTTGCCTCGAAGCCCAGGAAATCGTCCTGAGAAATATCCACCGTGTGGTCCAAAAAGTTCCATACGCCCGCGTATCCGCCTTTTAACAGGTGGTAGGTTAATTTGACGGCCTTTTCGCCATCAGGAGTTTTGCCAGTGCCGAAATCGATCTTGGAACCGTCGGCATCCATGAAACGCCCGGTATGGTTGGATTTTCTGAAAGTGAAAGTGAACCAAGGAATGACCCCTGACCAATTCTCAATGATGTGCGCGGAAGCGGGTGGCGGCCCCAAGGGCAGGGTGAAAACCAAAAGCGTAACGATAAGAAACGGATTCAATATTGGGTTCTTAATGTCGACATCCCGCTGGAGGTATTTTCGTTAGTAATGGTAGGAATAGGTCCCCAGCATTACATGCGGGTCTTATCCAAACCATCCGAGCATTAGACGGGGATTTTTTTAAAAGTGTCGCCCATTACGGGATTTTTGTAGAAAAGAACTGATCGAGGTGCTTCTCGTTCTATGGGTTGTATCACTCTTGTCCTAAATAAAGGCCTAAAAAAAGACGCCTCCGATTGAAGTAGAATTGGGTTTGATGACAGCCCAAAGCAACGGTTACCAGCCGTCGCTACTTCAAACATACGGAGGCGCTTTTTTATGGTACCACCAACCAGTCTATTTGCCCAAGTGTTGAAACTCGTAGACCGAACCGCTTTTGAGCGAATCGTGCGAGAGATTGAAGCCGAAAAGCACTCCAAGGGATTCAGTTGCTGGGATCAGTTTGTTTCCATGCTTTTCTGCCAGATGGGAGCAGCCCATTCCTTGAGGGAAATCTGTGGCGGCCTCAGTACGGCCCTTGGGAAATTGACCCACTTGGGTCTTTGCAAAGCTCCCACTAAATCCACCTTGGCCTATGCCAACACCAAGCGTTCTTGGCGGGTTCAACAAAAGCTTTTTTACCATTTATTATCGAAGTGCCAGTTGTTGGCGGCCACCTCAAAAAGAAAATTCAGGTTTAAAAATCCTCTTTATAGCCTGGATTCCAGCACCATCGACCTTTGTTTGTCAGTGTTCGACTGGGCGAAATTCCGTAGAACCAAAGGGGCCATCAAACTCCATCTTCTGCTGGACCATCAGGGGTACTTGCCCTGCTGGGGACTCGTAACGGAGGGAGGCACGCATGACGTGAAGGTGGCCCAAAAGCTCGATTTTCCAGTGGATTCAATCGTGGTGATGGATCGGGGGTATGTGGATTTCTTTCTTCTGGCCCGATGGACATTCCAAGGCGTGTGGTGGGTGACCCGGGCCAAGATCAACATGGCCTACGAGGTGGTGAAAAGCCTGACGGTTCCGAAAACGGGCAACGTCCTGAAGGACCAGGTGATACGGTTGACGACGTTTCGGTCACATGAAGCCTACCCTAAAGAGATGCGACGGGTGGTGGTATGGGACGAAGACCAGAAGCGGGAGTTGGTGTTCCTGACCAACCACATGGGTTTTGCCGCCTCGACGGTGGGTGCCATTTACAAGGAACGTTGGCAGATCGAGTTGTTTTTCAAGGCTCTCAAGCAGAACCTCCGGGTAAAAACTTTTGTGGGTACCACTGAGAATGCCGTTCAGACGCAGATTTGGACAGCATTGATTGCCATGCTACTGTTGAAGTTCCTTCAATTGAAGAGCCGGATCGCCTGGAGTTTATCCCACTTGGCTGCCATGCTACGGATGAACCTGGAACGCGCCCTACAAGTTGGACAGTTGAAGCAAAAAATAGAGAATAGGGAAACGGCTCAAGGGGTAACCCCCCAAAGGAGCATTTCCAAATGGGTAAAATAAGACGGAAGTTCAGTATTGATTTCAAAGAACAAGTCGTCCACGAGGTAGAAACTGGCCTATCGCTCAATGAAGCTGCTCGTCAATACCAGCTCAATCCAAGCGTTATAACCCGTTGGCGCGATAAATATCGCCAAGGAACCTTGGTTGAAAAACCTTCCCTTCACGAAAAAATATTGGAAAAAGAGAATGAGAAACTCAAAGCCAAGATTGGGGAATTGATCATGGCGATAGACCTTTTAAAAAAATTCCAAAAATACGCGGAAAACCAGAGAAAGCTCGATACCTCCGTGATCACCTCAAGGAATTTGGCTCAATTTCAAGAGGATGCCAAATGATGGGGCTTCCTCGAAGTACCTATTATTCTGCACTTAAAAGTGAACCGGAGATTCAGGAACAAAGAGATTTGGACTTAAAGAACCGAATCGAGCAGGTGAGATTGACCTTCCCCTACTACGGCTATCGGAGGCTCTACCACCACTTTTTACGGGAGGGATTAAGGATTAACGCCAAACGGATTCGGCGGGTGGTAAGGAAATACGGTCTTTACCCTATTATTTGGGGGAAAAGGTTCAAGATCCAAACCACCCAATCCAATCACGACCTGCCGGTGTTCCCCAACCTCTTGGAAAGGGTGGCAGAAACTGCTGTCAATCAAGTGTGGGTGGCGGATATTACCTATATCCGAATCCTCACTTGCTTTGTTTATCTGGCGGCCATTCTGGATCGTTTTTCCAGAAAGGTGATCGGGTGGGCGGTTTCCAAGAGACTGGATCGGGAGTTGTCGCTTTCGGCTTTACGCATGGCTTTAGAGGAAAGGAATCCTCTTCCGGGATGCATCCACCATTCAGACAGAGGGGTGCAATATGCCTGCTGGGATTACGTGGCCCTGCTTGAGTCCAAAGGATTAAGGATCAGCATGTCCAGGACAGGCAACCCTTACGACAATGCAAATGCGGAATCCTTTTTCAAAACCTTGAAATATGAGGAGGTGCATCTATTCAATTACGAAACTTATCAGGAAGTGCTTCAAAGACTTCCATACTTCATCGAGGAGGTGTATAACAAAAAACGGTTGCATTCTTCTATCGGCTACATGCCGCCTGAGGAGTTCGAGGCTTTAAAGTCACTCAAACCAATCGCCGGAAAACCTATTCTCAACTTGGAGTAAAAACTGTCCAAGGTTTGGGGCGCACACCAACCTGTTGACCTATCGTGATTTGTGGGCCTGGTTGGATGCACCGTTCCTAGTGGCGAGACTGGAACCCTTGGAAAAGCAGATGGAATTAATACATTCTTAATTTGGACAGCATCAGGACGAAAGAGGGGGGCTTATCCCAGAAAATTCACGAGCCTGTCCTAAATCGCTTGTTTTCCTGGGAGGTTCAAAGACAAATAGGTTTATCTAGGACAGCAGTGGGGTTGTATGTTAAAACTTCCCCACACGGCTTTTCTCGTTGTTTAGCCGTAAAAAGCCTTGGTGTAGCAACACGGATTTTCTTGCGGCTAAGCCGTGGCAAAGTTTTGGTGCCAAAATGTGGCATGGATTAGTGCAACCAGTTTTCGGTTGTATTCTATAGAGGAAACCTTTTGGATAGTTATGCAGTTCTATCGAAAACCGGAATGGCTGAAGTAAATCAACCTCGGTGGGCTGCTCAACTTCTACCTCGGGGATGCTGGGTGTATAAATAAACCCTAAGCGCTACTCCAAACAAAAAAGCCCGGCTTCTCTTTCGGAAAACCGTGCAACCTTTTCTTTTTAAATCTTTTCCAGCTTTTTGATTATGTCTCCCAAAGGAATGGTTTTTACTTTCCCCGATCTCATTGCTTCCGCGTTTTTCTTGATCTCCGCCGCTTCCTTAGCGGAAGGTTTTGAGAAAGTCCAACCATTATATTCGTACACGGCTTTTTCAATGGAACTGACAAGCTTGTGGTCCCTGGGGCTCTCTTGGATATGACGGAGCTTTTCTTCAATCGCATCGTTAATGAAACCGGACAAGTCGGAATAGTGTTGCTTCTTTGCGATTTCACGAAGCTTCCGAGGATCTACCTTCGGCCGAAAGTTAATGGCTTGCATGATCGCCTCCTTTTTCGCTTCACTTTCAACGACTAGTGTAATACAAGTGTACTACAATATCAAGTGGATGGTGGTTTTCGTGATACAGCGACATTGGTAATTTGAACTGATTTAGTGTCGAAGTGAGCCTCCCCCGAAATACGTATCATTTGACCCATTTCCGCTCGAAAGTAGTTCAGGCCTTTATGCTTGAAAACAAAAAACCATTTCTCCGGCGGGAAATCTTCCAAGACCTTAAGGCGCGCCAAGATATCCGGCCTTAAATCCTTGTGATCTTTATAAATTTTCTCAAGTTGCTGTTTCGCTTCGGGTGAAAAGCCTACTTTCCATTTTTCCATAATTACTCCCGTGATTACCGTAACATGTTAGCTATGGGAATATTTCTTTTAAACGAAATTCCTGAAATTAAGGGGTGTAAAATTCATTACTGTGGAATCCGTAAAATAAAAGTATTTATTAAGAAACAATCCAACCCTCGCAAACCTCAAAGCCCCACCCAGCTTCTTACTTTCTGATGCCATTGAGGTTGAAGGTTACACCTTACAGTGCCATTTCTTTATCGCCATAGAAATACTGGATAATGATTAACCATATATCATTGCTGCGGAAGTTATTAAAGCAAAGGTAGCACCACAACGCGGAACATTTGTCATACATATTTTTAAAATATTTTCACCTCAATAAACACATGATATTTACAGTCAAAACATCGCTTGTGGTACAAGTGGTGCAACCTTGAAAATTTTAGTTTCCGGAATTTTCTGATAATTTGCCATTTTTAAAAATGGCAAAAAACTATTTTCCTGAAAATTGTGTCCTCGATCTTCAAGGTTGCACTTCTGGGTAAATTCGACAATCGATAAAGGGGATTTTCAAAATTTCGAATTGTGGCAAAAAAATCAATCTCATTGAAAATATGGCTTGCAACCTTGGACGGTTGCACCGCGCTACCAATTGCCGGTATTCGCGCTTGAAGCTGAATAGTAAAAGAGGACGATTACGTTTAATAAGTTGCTTTGCTGTAAACGCCGTTCCAAAAGTGTGACGGTCTAGAGGGCAAAAAAGGCGGTCGAAAAGTGTGACGCTCCCCGATTTTCCGGGATGATGTGGTTCCAGAAAATGGAACTACAGAAACCGGAAGGAAAAGGAGTGTACAAAGACATGGACAAATGGACGAAAATCCGCAAGAAAATCCTGGTGGAGGGCGTTCCCAAGCGCCAGGTGATGGCAGAAGAAGGCATTCACTGGGAAACCCTCAAGAAAATACTCGCCAATAGTGAGCCTCCAGGTTACCAAATGAGTCAAGAGAGGCCCCAACCGAAGGTAGGGCCTTTCCTGGGTCGGATCAAGCAAATCCTGGAGGACGACAAGCACGTCCACAAAAAACAGCGCCACAGCGCTAAGCGCATTTTTGAACGCCTGAAAGCCGAAGATGGATACACCGGCTGTTATACCCAGGTAAAAAGAGCGGTCCGGGGGATTAAAAAGAGAAATAGCGAGGTGTTCGTACCTTTGATCCACCGACCCGGCGAGGCGCAGGTGGATTTTGGGCACGCCTTGGTGAAGCTCAACGGTGTGTTGGTCAAACGTCCGTTTTTTGTAATGGCCTTGCCCTATTCGGATGCCTTTTTCGTACAGATGTTTGAGCGAGAGAGTACGGAGTTTGTGTGGGAAGGCCACATCCGGGCTTTTGAATACTTTGGTGGAGTGCCCTGGCGGATCAGTTACGACAACGCCAAAACCCTCGTGACGAAAATTATCGGGGTGCATAAACGGGTGTTGGCACGGAGTTTTCAGCAGTTGGAAAGCCACTATCTCTTTGATCACCACTTTTGCACGATACGCCGTGGAAATGAAAAAGGTGTCGTGGAAGGCGGGGTGAAATATGTCCGGCTAAATTTCATGGTGCCAGTGCCGCAAGTGGGAACCCTAGAAGAACTAAACGAACAATTGAAAGTGAAATGCCGCGAGGATCTCGAACGAAAATTGCGCGGCAAGTTCCTCCCCAAAAAACAGCTTCTTGACGAGGATAAGGCCAAATTCCGGCCTTTGCCGGCCACATCTTTTGACGCCTGTCTGAAGCAGTCCACAACGGCAACGTCCTCGTCCCTGGTGCGTTTCGACACCAACGACTATTCTGTTCCCACGGAGTACGCCCACCATCCTGTAGTGGTGAAGGGATACATCGACCGGGTGGATGTTTTCTACAGGGACAAACGTATTGCGAAGCATGATCGCCTTTGGTGCAAGGAAGGCATATCCTTCAATCCAGTGCATTATTTGGCGATCTTGGAGGGAAAACCGGGAGCATTTGATCATGCCAGACCCCTGGAAGACTGGAATCTTCCGGAAAGTTTCACCCTTCTGCACCGCCGTATGAAATCCAAGGAAAAGCTCCACGGCGAGGGAACACGGGAATTCATCAAGACGATGAGGCTTTTGGAAAAACATTCCATGGGCAGGCTCCACCGGGCAGTGAAGAAGGCCGTGGGGATGGAGATCTATACCCGAGACGCTGTCGCTCAACTTCTCTACTCCAGGGAAGATTTCAGGCTAACCACCTTCAGCCTTGCCGGTCGTGAGCACTTGCGTCATGTTCAGGTGGCCCGGACGGATCTTTCGGCCTACCGCGAACTGATGCCCGTGGGAGGTGAAGCATGAGCGAATCAAAAAAGACCCTCTTACTGGAACATCATCTCAAAAAACTCAAACTGCCCACGATGCAGCGCGAGTACGACAAGATGGCCCAGCTCTGCCGCACTGAGCGCAGCGACTATCCCCAGTACCTTCTCAAGCTGGCCGAGTTAGAGCTTCTGGATCGGGAGCGCCGGGCCAAGGAGAGGCGCATCCGAGATGCCGGTTTTCCCGTGCTCAAGACTTTGGACACATTTGATTTCAAGGCCCAGCCCTCGATCAACCAGGAATTAATCCGGGAACTCATGCGGGGCGAGTACATGGACAAAAAAGAAAACATCCTGCTGATCGGCAACTCCGGAACGGGTAAAACCCATCTGGCCTCGGCCCTAGCCTTCCAGGCCTGTTGCCAGGGCCGAGCGGTAAAGTTCTTCTCCGTCACCGGCCTAGTGACGGAGCTTCTGGAGCGCCGGGAGGAGAAACAATTGGCCAAGTTCCACCGTCAGCTAGCCAGGCTCCATCTGATCGTCCTGGATGAACTGGGTTACGTGCCTTTCACCAAGGCGGGGGCCGAGTTGCTCTTCGAGGTTGTCAGCAAGGCCTACGAGCGGACCAGCCTGCTGGTAACGACCAACCTGCCCTTCGAAAACTGGGTGGAAATCATGGGTTCTGAGAGGATGACGGGGGCTCTTATTGACCGTTTGACCCATCGGGTGCATATTCTGGAGGCCAACGGCCAAAGTTATAGATTAACAGAATCGAAAAAACGGCTAAGGCACAAAGACAAGAAGGAAGGGTAAAGACTAAAGACAAACCAACGACCATGAACCGTAAGGCTCGTGGAAGGCGGGGGGTGTCACACTTTTGGACCGCCCACCGTCACACTTTTCAAC
>CAWCKJ010000002.1:0-485784 GCA_963796105.1 candidate division FCPU426 bacterium | reverse complement strand
CCGATGCGATGTGCGCCGGCATTGCCGCCATCGTCCGACTCGGACCCGCGCAATGGCGCGCTCCGCATCGGCGCCGGCAATTATGGCGGCAAGCTCGGACCCTTCCATTTTCATTTAAGGAGATTGCTGGCGTGACTGCGCTAACTTTCACTCTTAGAGCGTGCACCGGATCAACGTGTTCGATCTTTCCGCCCTCCTGCGCTTTGCCTGAAATGCAAGAGCTCTCGCTCCCGAGCAAATCGCCGCGCATCGATATCGCAAACCGACAAAGAAAAAATCAGGGTCGGCGACTTGTTTTAGATCCGCGCTGGAGCGGAACGGAAGAATATCCGTCATTCGCCGGTGGCTTTGATAAGCTCGACGGCATCGGCAGGGCACTGGAGAGCGGCCGCATCTCGTTGCTGGGCGACGTCGGGGCATAGATGGCGATGGCGTGAAAGTCGGGCGGCAAGGATTATTCCGGCAACGTCGGTATTTTGCAGGCTCAGCATGAATGGCGGCCAATGGAGATTCCAGGCGATGCGGGCGATTTTCTCGGCTCGGCCCGCGTGAAGGCGAGATGCAGGGCATGTCGGGCGGCGTGCTGGTCCTGCGCGGCAGCGCTGGGCTTCGGTCGGGCGACCGGCTGCGTCGTGGCACGATCGTGATCGAAGGCGATACGGGCGATTGCCCCGGCAGCCGCATGATCGCCGGAACGCTGGTGATCCTCGGCCGCTGCGGCGCGCATCCCGGCTATTTGATGAAGCGCGGCACCATCGCGCTCGCCAAGCCGCCGGTGCTGGGCGCGACTTTCACGGATTCGGGCCTTTTCGCTTCGAGCTTCCCCGGTGTCTTCGCGAAATTGCTGGAGCCAGAGAGCAAGGGCGCGGGAAGCATCAAAGCGAAGATGCGCCGTTTCTCCGGCGATATGGCGGCGTCGGCAAGGGCGAGATCTCGTCCCGGCATAGGTGCTCGAAGCTTGGACTTCGAGCACGACTTTACCGATGTTGCGGCGCGCCTCGATATAGGCATGCGCCTCGCCCGCAGCCGCGAGCGGAAAGGTCGGTCCACATGCGGCCGGACCCAGCCGTCCGCGACGCCTTGCAGCAAGCTCATGCCCCAGTGACGCACCTTCGCGCCCTCGTCCCAGAGATAGCCCAGGTTGACGCCGAACACGGCGCGATTGGCATCCATCAGCGGCAGCGGGTGGAACCAGGGCGTGCCGACGCGATCGGCAAGAGCCTCAGCGGCCCCGGCAGCCCGCCTTCGGTCGCGGTAGGGATGTCCGATATGCCGAGGCGGCCTGTGGGGCGCAGCGCCTTATAGCTTTTCTTCCAATGGCCGCCGCCCAGCGGATCGATGATCAGCTCAGCACCGCGCCCATCGGTCAGCCGCATGAGGTCGGGGACCCCAACCGCCGGCCGTGTAATCGATTGCTTCGTCCAAGCCGCGCGATTTCAAGAATTCATGCTTGCGGGCGCTGGCCGTTCCGATGATCCGAGCGCCCTTGTGCCGGGCGATGTCGATCGCGGCGAGCCCCACGCCGCCGCCGGCATTATGGATCAGCACGGTGTCGCCTTCGGCGATCGCGCCCATGACGACGAGCAGCTGCCAGGCGGTCAGATAATTGACAGGGATCGCCGCGCATTCGGCATGGGTCAGGCCCGGCGGCTTTTCGAACGCTTGCCCGAGCGGGACCATGACGGTGTCGGCATAGCCCCCGAACCGCGTGAAGGCGAGAACCTCCTTGCCGAGCCAGTCGTCAGGCACGTCCGGTCCAATGGCATCGACGACGCCTGACACTTCATAGCCGATGACGGCGGGAAGCTTCGGCGCGTCGGGGTAGAGACTCTTTGCGGGCCATGATGTCGGCGAAATTGGCCCGAGGCCTTTACCCGGATGCGCAGGTTGTGCTTATGTCTACTTCGTTCAGGTCCTACTTGAAGACGGCAAACTGACCCCTCTTGGCGCAAGAATGGCCCATATGTCCCTCCATCCGCGCCTTTCCAAGTTCCTAATGGAGGCCGAGGAACTGGCCCCCACGGATACCCGTACGCTCCGTTCCGCCTGCCGGTTGGCCGCCCTCATCAGCGGTGAAAAAGCCGATTCAGAGGACTTGTTGGAGGAGTTGAAAAGATACAAGCCCAGTTACGAGTCCCAACGGTTGGAGGAACAACTGGCTGGCTTGTTAAAGCTGGAGACCCCAAAGGGCGCCGCCAATTCAGGTTCAGTCGATACATCAGTTTTAGCCAAAAGCCTTCTTTCGGCGTTTCCAGACAGGGTGGCCCTGGTCCGCGTTGGTCAATCCTCTGCCACCCGCCATTCCACGGCAAGCAAGAGGGAACTTTTGCTTTGCGGGGGAGGGACCGCCATAGCGGGCGATAACTCACTCACCAGGCATCATGAGCTTTTCGTCGTGATCGAGGCCCAGGAAACCACCCACGGGACGCAAACCCAGGTTCAGGCCCGCTCCCTCTGCCCTGTCGAGATGGATTGGCTTCTCGACTTGTTGCCCCAGAACCTTTCCGAAGAGCAGAACCTGGAATGGAACGAAAAATCCAAGCGAGTGGAAGGCTTCAAGCGCCTGAAATATTTCCAATTGGTCTTGGATGAGAAGCCCTTGGCCCCAGGTGATTTTGGTTCCGAAGCCGCTTCCATTTTATTGAAAGAGGCCCTGTCGGCTGGGCCCCAAGCCTATTGCGATCCCGAGGAACTGGAATGGTTATTGAGCCGAGTGCGTTTTGTCGCGGGAAGGACCAAGGATTTTCCATTCATCAACGAGGAAACCATTCAGAACACTTTAAAGGGCTTATGCCAGGGTTGCCGGAGCCTGGAGGATTTGAAATCCGCCGGTTTGGTAGCGGCCTTGAAAGCGGGCCTTTCCCCAAAGGACCAGGCTTTATTGGAAAAACTGGCGCCCACCAAATTAACCCTGCCCTCAGGCCGGAAACTCATCCTCCATTACGAGGAAGGCAAGCCGCCTTGGGGAGAATCCCGCATCCAGGATTTCTTCGGGATGAAAAAAGGCCCGGCGGTGGCGGGAGGCGAGGTACCTGTGGTGCTTCATCTGCTCTCACCCGCGAAGCGTCCGGTCCAGCTCACTAGCGACCTGGCGGGATTTTGGGAAAAGCACTATCCCCAAATCCGCAAGGAATTGTCCCGCCGGTACCCCCGCCACAAATGGCCTGAAAACCCTGTTTAGCGCATTAAGGATTTATGCCAATTCTTTTTAATTTCCACTAAAATGCCGCTCGGAGGTTTGAAAAATGGATAAAGCACTTTTAAAGAACTTGGGCCCCTTGGCCCCGCTGCCGGGAATTTGGGAAGGACAAACTGGGGATGACATCGCCCCCTCTGATGACCGCGGGACCGAAACTAACAAGTACCGCGAACGCATGGTTTTCGAGCCAACCGGCATGACCCAAAACCATGAGCAAACCCTTTACGGCTTGCGCTATTCCACCCAGGCCTGGCGCCTGGGCGAGGCGGACCCTTTCCATGACGAGGTCGGCTATTGGCTGTGGGAGGAAAAGGAAAGCCGGCTCATGAAATGCATCCTCATCCCCCGGGGGGTGGCGGTCATCGCCGAGGGAAAGGTGAACCCCGACGCCAAGGCATTCAAACTTTCAGCCCAGCTCGGTTCCCCATCCTTCGGGATTCTTTCCATCCCCTTCCTCAATGATGAATTCCAAACCTTGAGTTTCGACGTGGAAATGAAGATCATCGACACCCGGACTCTTTCCTATTCCCAGACCACCTTTATCCAGATCAAGGGTAAGCCTGATGTGTTTGAGCATAAGGACCAAAACACCCTGAAGCTCATCCGGGCGGTCGAATAAACCGAGGGTGTAACCCCATGGAAAAGTTGGAATCGGTCCCGGAGCATCATATCCACCGGGAAACAACCCACCGGCTGGCCCGGAGGGCCTTGTTCACGTTCCTCCTCCTCTTCATCATCGCGCGGATTGATGTTTTCCTGATAATGTCCGGCTGGATTCCCAATATGTATTTCTTCCTAAAAGGAACCCATGTCCACCACTTGAATTACGGTATTTTCCTGCTTTCATTCGTGGGAGGCTACAGCGTATTCCGGCGTCCCATCGGAAGGGCCGCGGAATTCACGGCCATGTTTTACGGGGCGGCCCTGGCCCTTACCTTTGACGAGTTCGGGATGTGGCTCCACTTGGGTGGCAGTTACTGGCAGAGGGTGAGCGTGGACGCGGTCATCGTGGTGGCGGGCGTCATCGCGCTTTTGGCCTACGCCCGGACCATCAAACGCTTCGAGTCCCGGCACCTTTGGTCTTTCATCGCCCTGGCGGTTGTCCTGATTGCGTTCGTGTTCGTTTTGGCCCACGCGGGGGACAAGCTCGGCGACACGGTGGGCCCGAAACTCCAGGAACTGGAAGCTTCTTCCTCGCCTTAGATCACGGGCTCCCCGCAAAAGGCCTTCTTTCCTTGAACCTCCCCTTTGGATAAGTGATAGAATTTCCCCACCTATTAGTCATCGTTTATTCGAGGAGGATTTCATGCGATTGTTTCTCATGCTCACGCTTCTGGGTACCGCCGTTTGTATTTCCATTTGTTGCGGCTCCCCCGCCCCATCCTCGCCCCCTAATCCCCCGACCCCGACTTTTTCACCCACCCCCACCAATACCAATACCCCCACCCTGGTCCCGACCCGCAACGCGAACCATACCCCTATTCCCTCAGCCACCTTTACCCAAACTCCAACAGTGACACCCACGCCTCCGGCCTGGACTCCCACCCAAACCTTTACGCCCATTCCCACCACCGCCTGGTCTTTATCCTTTTCATTCGGCCAGCTGGGCTCTGATGGGATCAACGGCGATTTCCAAGCTCCAATGGGTATCGCGGTCGGGGCCGGGTTCATCGCTGTGGGCGACCAGCCACAATCAGCCCTCGGAAATATCCAGGTCTTTAGTTACGATGGACAATACCTATACAGCATCCCGGCAAACCAGCCCTGGGGCATGACGCTGGATTCCTACGGCGAGCTTTATGTAGCGGATTTAGGCGTCTCCCAGGTCAATGGCTACTATCTCACGCGGACCGGCTACGCCCATGACTATACCTGGACAGGCCAAGGAAGCGTGGTCGCCCCCACCTGCGTTAAAATCGACTCGAGCGGAAACCTTCTGGTCGGGGATTACTACGGCGCGGCCCTGGTAAACCTTTCCTGGGTGGACGACTCAGTCTTGAGGCAGGCAAGCGGCTCGATTGTTTGGCCGCTGGACGTGGCGCTCGATGCCCACGGCAACATTTTCGCCGCCGATTACCACAGTAATGGAATCCTCGTCTATGATCCCAATTACGTTTTCCAAAGCGGCTTTTCCGGTTCGGCATGGTCTCCCGTATCGCAATTGGGAATTCCTTGGGGCGTCGGAACGGATTCGCAGGGAAATGTTTTCATTTCCGACGACACCAATAAGCGTGTCGTTTACGCGTCTCCGCAAGGCCTTTACCTCGGGGAGTTAATCCAAACTTGCCCCCCGACTTATTTAACCCTGGACCCGATGGACGACTTGTACGTGGTGGATTACGCGAATTGTTGCCGGGTGAATGAATTCGTGAAATAAACGCAACATTTTCAGGTACACAGTTGTGCCTGCAACCTTAAAATAGAGACATGTTTTTCACATTTCCCTCGAAAATTTTTATTAATAACCCCTGGTTCTCTTTTCCGATATTTCTCGCCACGCTCACCCTGCTTTCCTACTCGCCCTTTTGCATTCAGCAATGCTTTCAATACCAAATTGCGCTTGCCATCCTGGGCCTGGTTCTTCCCTGGCTGTTTCTCCGCCGCGCGTCCTCCAGCCAGGCCGGCCGTTTCCCTCCGCCGACGGAAAATTTCTTTCTTCCTGGTTCCGGGGTCTTTTTGATCCTCTCCGCGGCCCTTATCCTCAGGCTTTGGCGCATCAATTCCCTTTCGGTATGGCCCATGCCGGATGACGGTCTTTATTCCTATTACGCCATGTCCCTCAGTAAGAAGTGGCAATGGAATTTCTTTTTCAGCTACACCCAGGAACCCCCATTCGCAGAATGGCTCCTCGCATTATTCTACAAAGCCATTCCCCCTTCTTTCTTATCGCTTCATCTTCTTCCCGCGCTTGTTTCCTTTTTAACGGTAGTTGTTGGCTGGGCCGGCGCACGGAAGTTCTTCCCCCCCCTCACTTCTTTTTACCTGCTTTTCTTTCTCGCCTTCAATTTCGCTTTTATTTATCCGGCGCAGTTCAGCTTTTGGGCGTACCTTATGCTTTTTTTCACCGTGGTGTCTTTGCTTTTTCTGGGTATTAGCGCCAAGGGGAGGCCTGAGGAAACGGGACAGGCGTTGTTTCTCGGGATAATTGCCGGCCTGGGTTTCTTTACCGGAACAGGTTGGCCCATCGTTGCCCTTTCCATCACCATCGCAGCCTTCTACATCTTCAAGGGAGAGCGTCGTAGGTTGTTGTGGATTTATCTCGCCCCTTTCTCAATCGGCGCATTTCTTTTTTGTTTCGCGGCCCTTCGGGAAGGTTACGGTTCCCACATCCGATCGGTTGGCTTTTCAACCTTTTCCTGGAGCCCTTTCCTGGATGAGTCCGTTAAAAAAATCGCTTCCCTCTTCTGGTATTCTCCCGATCCATCCGCATATGGCCCCCTCTGGGGCGGCATGCTTGATCCTGTCGCCGGGGCTTTTTTCCTCACTGGCTTGACATCTGTTTGGAGGAGAAAGCGAGAGCCCTTTCACAGGTGGCTCCTCCTATCACTCGGGCTTTTCATCCTGCCCGGACTGGCCGCGAAGGGTTTTGAGATCTTCAGGAACGTCCAGGTCATTCCACTCCTGGCATTGGTTTCAGCGTTGGGATTCCAGGAACTTTGGGTTTCCTGGCCCTTTAAAAGACCGGCAACAAGGGGCTGGGTCATGGCGATCATTTTGGCTGTGTCAGCATCCATGAGTTTGCACCATTTAAACGGACCTTATCATGACCTTTGGGGTAAACCAGGCCCATTTTGGAAGAACATAAAATCAGTGGAACTCTACGAAGCCTATGAAATCCTGGAAAAAGTAAGGGCGGAAAAAGGCCCGGGCGCGGTGCTGGAGGATCTCCGGCCCAATCCCAACGATGTGACCCTGGCCACGGCCGTTTACGCCTATGACGCGTCCAACAACCCTTCGATTAAATGGAAAGATGTTCATTGGGTGGCCGTATTGGCAAACGCCAACTACAAACCTTTCCTGGAGGCCCGCTTCCCTACAGGCCGGTGGTACTGGCTGAACAAGGAGGGAGCCACGAACAACCAGCCCTGGATGCTGGGAGTTATTCCCTTGGACTCCTCCCATGAAAAGGAAATGGCCCGCTGGATGGATGCGGAGCGGGGGTTCCAGTCTTTCACCGCTGAGCTGATGGAATCTTTCCAGCCTTCGGTTCGCGCCGGATTGGAAGGCAAATTGCTTTCACTTTATCCCCTCATGAAGGGCGACCCCTTCCTGGAATCCTGTTTCTGGGAAAAAATGATCTTTCTCGCGAAGATGAACGGGGATGACAAAAAAGCCTCGAAAGCTGTTCAGCAGGCGCTGGCACACGGTTATCCCCTTCCCCACCTTCTCGATGACCAGGGAGTTTTAATGGAACGGGTTGGCCGTTATGGGGAAGCCATCAAGGATTTCAAGCGGGCGATAAAAACGCCCCTGGATTTGAGCAACGCGAAAGAAGATCTTGACGAACTGGAGCAAAAAATTTCAAACAATAAGCGTTCACAAAGCCGAAACCATAAATAAAAAAAGCCCCATCGGTGTTTACCCGCAGGGCTTCGATTAAACAGCCGATAAAACCGTTTCGGTTTAAATCCTCATTTCAAACTTTATTGACTGGCCTGTATTCCCGTTTTTAAAAATAATAGGAAAAACTGAGCCCACCCTCGGGCCCGCTGGTATCCAAAGTGAATGTAGTTGAACCCGATGGCACAGGGGCGCCCGCCATTATGCCGTAGGCGGGAACGCAAAGAACGTTGTTTGCCACAGGCACGATGACTTTTCCTTGGCTTGTGGGAACAAGCATCAATTGGGAACTCGAACCGGATGTGACACCTGTGACGTTAGAGTTTCCAATCGTTCCACTAAAATTACTGGAGGAAGCCGAAATGTACCCGCCGAACACGGAAAGTACAAAAGATTCTCCAAAATGCATGTCCAATCCGACTTGGCCCTGGCCTCCGAATCCAATACCCGAGAATGGCCCAGTGAACGAAGCAGAACCCGAGGGTTCTACAAGTTCGTAGTTATAATTTATGGAACCACCCACCAGAAGGGGGCCGGCAGCGATCCAGGGTTGGACATCCCCCTTCGTAATAAAGTACCTTGCGTCAATCCCGAAGGCAAAACCCACCACGCTAAATGAATCCGTTAAATTGAAAGTTCCGCTTCCGTTTTGAATGCTGTCAGAGATAGTTCCAACCGGCATGATGCAAATAGGAATTCCAAATTCAAATTGCGGGTTCACCCGAAAATCCGCCTCCAGCCCAATATTTGCCGCCGCACTGGGAACAGAACCGGAATATTGGCAAGTGGGATCAATGTTTTGCTCCGCTTTGGTAACGGCCATCCAGCTTTGCGCGTTCGTGGTGAAATCAGCCAAGCCGAAAGAGACAATGGCCGGCATAATCCGTACACCCTTACCTTTAGTGACGGCGCTTCTGGCATTGGTGACCGTCGCCGACGCCTCCAATTGGCCGTTCACCCAATTCTGGTCGTCAGGAGATAAACGCGCCTTCAGTTGATCGGCATACTGCTTTACCGAGGGGTTGGGCAATTTCTGGTCCGAAAGGGTCAGGTCCACGCATGCACCTCTTTGATCGCCCGACATCATCTGGGCCAGGCCCAGGTAGTAATAAGCCTTGCCGTCGAAAGGATTTTCCCGGACCGCCTCTTGGAGCTCAGGAATAGCGTCCTGGTATTTTTTCTGTTGGTACAGGGCCACACCCTGGTCAAAAGCAGTGGCGGTCTGGGCAACCACTTGAGCCGCCGGAGCCCCAACCGGCGGCGCGGCCGCGGGTGCCGCATTGCCCAATTTCGCCTGTAACGACTGGATCATCGAAGCCAACTGAGGGTTCGGCTGTAAAGCTTGGACCTTTTGATAATCATCCAAGGCCTGCTGGAATTGGCCCTGGGCGTAATAGCAGTTGGCCCGCCCTTGAAGGGCCCCGGTATTATTTGGATCCATGCTGATGGCCGCGTTGAAATACTGTATGGCCTGGGCGTAATTCTGGCTGTTATAAAATTTGAGCCCCGCGTTGTAATAATCACCCGCGCTGTAGGCATGAACTTTCGAGCCTAAAAGCGAAATGGCAATAAAAGTCAAGACGATCAAACACGCTTTATTTTTCATACAAGTCCTTTCAAACGGAATAAAAACGAAAAATCAGATCCAAAGAATTTTAAAATTCGTGAAAACCTGGCCCAAAACCTAAAGCGGAATAATCTTAAGTCTCCAATCCTAAATTAAAAAGCATAAAATTCGTTTCCAATTAAGGCGCTTAGGATTTCCTTTAAACCCAATGTTTCTTGTCGTTGAACAAAAAAAGCCTCCCGGTTTTAAACCGAGAGGCTTTAATTTTGAGAAATGAAAATATTCTGGAATTAGCGTCTTATTTCTTCACGGGGCAGATGGGCCAAACCACCCTGCCATAAACCTCGTTCAAAACTTGGGCCAAGCCGGTATAGATGGCTGAAAGGCCGCATGCGATACCTACATAACCGGCCATCTGGCCAAGCTCCTCGCTGCCCGTGGCCTTTTCGACCGCGAGCATAAAGAAAAGAATTGTCAGCGATCCGAAAACCAATTGAAGCGCGCGGTTGAGTTTGAGGGTTCCCACGAACATAACCAGCGTGAACAGGCCCCACATCCCGAGATAGGCCGCCATGGAGGCTCCGCTGGGACCTTCCCAGCCCAGGAACGTCAGTTTAGGGAGGGTCAAGAGTGCAACTAAAGTCATCCAGAAAAATCCATACGATGTGAAGGCCGTGGCCCCGAAGGTATTGTTCTTTTTCCACTCCTGGACTCCCGCGATCACCTGGGCTATTCCCCCGTAAAATATTCCCATGGCCAAGATGGTGGAATCCAATTTATAGAATCCCGCGTTATGGAAATTCAGCAGTACTGTCGTCATGCCAAAACCCAGGAGCCCCAAAGGAGCCGGATTGGCCGTAGTGTCCGCGATCTTCATCGACTCATTTTCCCCGCCCATATTTTCCCCCTTAAATTTGTCGGCCGGCTCCAGTGAAGAGAAGGCCTTTTGAATAAGCCACTATCTTTTCAACAGACAGGCCGGATGATACTCCGGCCATTGATTCCCCACAAGACGGTAAATTCATGCTTATTGAAAAGTTTTGTCAAAATGAATTTGACATCTTATGAACAAGAGTAAAAATATTCGGGCCCTAACAAAATGATACAGCTCATACATTTGAAGTTTTAAGTG
Organism: candidate division FCPU426 bacterium; assembly: GCA_963796105.1. Lineage (GTDB taxonomy): Bacteria > Oederibacteriota > Muellerivitia > Muellerivitales > Muellerivitaceae > CAWCKJ01. The sequence goes on along the minus strand of CAWCKJ010000002.1, from coordinate 475,326 downwards.
ATATTCTCGAACGAGATAGGGAGAGGTTTTGATTCCAGAACAGCCATTAGAATTGCCAAGTAAACGCGGAATTCGATACATTCTGGCAGTCTTTTGTTCAGGGGCTTTCCTTATATTTACCCACTTTCACCTTTATCTGACTGTAACTGGCATTATCCTTTGGGTTCTCGCCCTTCGCCGGATCCTCCCTTTGGCATCCGCCAAACCCGGCTTGGGCTTTTTCCCCCGTAATCCCCTGAAAGAATTAAGCGGAAACCTGGAATGGCCTTGGATTGGGTCGCTGGTGGCAAGCGCGATGATCCTGGGGCTTTTAGGCGTCTCCTACCAAAGTTATTTCGCGGGGGCCTGGCTTTCGACAGTGCTTTCCTTGGTCTCAATGGGCGGGATATTGGTTTTCCTCGAATCCCAATCCGAGGTTTTTTGGAAAAATCAAACTGATCCTTCCTCGAACTGGTGGAAAGGGGTTGGGCCTACGGCCTTGGTTTTCCTTTTCGGTTCTTTTTTTCTTTTTTATAGGCTGAACCAATGGCCCAATATCATGCACGGGGAAAGCTGCGACACATTCGAGGCGGCCCGGGAATTTAGTTTCAACCTATACAATACCCCCTTCACCGAGGGTCACGGGGAGAATCCGCTATTCCCCGCGTTTTTAATCGGAATGGTTTTTAAGTTCCTGGGAGCCACTCCCTTGAAGGCCTCCGCGGTTTTCGCGGTGGTCAATACAATTGGATTTTTATTTTTCCACGCTTTCCTAAGGTTTTACCTTTCCAAACCTTCCGCCTTGGCGGGCGCCCTCCTCTATGCCACCTCTCCCTGGATCGTATTCATGGGTCGAATGCCGCACATGGGAAGCAGCATCCTGGTCGCGCTGGAAGCCGCCTCGCTTTACTTTTTCGCCAAGGCTCTCGAAAAGGGAAGGCCTTCCGATTTCATATTATTCGGGACCACCCTTTCCCTTCTTCAGTACACCTATCTTTCCTCACGGTTTGTCCTCATTCTTTTCATACTGATGACGCTGGCCTATGGCGCTGTCCGTCCCCGCGATTTTTACGTCTGCAAGGGATCCTGGGCCCTGGCATGGGGCTCATTCCTTCTTTGGTTCCTTCCCTCAATGGTCAACAACATCCTATCCGGATGGGGTTGGAATCCCCTGGGATTGGGTTATTGGGGCCAAAGGATGAACCAAGTCAGCCTGATCCCGTCCATGATCCATTCCGGCGATTTCCACCTTTTTTGGCACAACCTAGCAAGGAGCCTATGGTGCCTGGGAGTCGTATCCAGTGTTGACTCGTTTTTCAGCTTGAGGTATGACCCCTTTTTAAGCCCTTGGGAAACCCTCTGTCTGTCGGTTGGATTCGCTTGGTGCCTTTGGCGCTTCCTGAAGCCAGCGACGGCTTTGCTTTTACTCGGATTTTTCGGGGCGTTCGCCACGGTCGCCTTGACGGAAGATCCCACCCATCCGGTCAGGGCGCTTGCGGCCGCGCCGTTCGTTTTCGCCATTGCCGGAATCGGCTTGGACCGCCTCAGCCGGGTCATCGCGTCTCCCCTGGGAGGATCTGGCCGCATCCTTTCCGGCCTGTTCCTGGTTTTGATCACGGCTATTTCAGTAAGTTGGCACTATGACTCTTTTTTCAACCGGCTTCCGAAAAGCAGGTTGACTTGGTCCACAAGTTTCGGGGATGACGTCCTGGCCGGGAAAATCCTTTCCCAATACGGCCCTGGCTGGGACAAATACATTCCTGACGGCTATTGGGGAACTAAACAAGTGGGCGCATTTGACGAGAGACCCGGCAGGGCCAATTACATGCTATTTAACCCCCAATCGACGCTTCCACTTGAAAAGACTCCTGAAAAAGGTGCCGTCCTCCTGCTAACGGATGAATTAGGCCGGGCGTTCCAGGATTGGATTCGATTCTATTATCCTGATTCCACCCCGAAACTTTTTTTAAATCCCTTCGGGGATGTCCAATTTCGGCTCTGGGAAATCAGTCCTGGGCAGGTCCGGAAAACCCCCGCCTTGAAAAAAAGACCGCCGCCAGGCGGACTAGAATTGGTCTGGTATGATTCCCGCAACAAGAAACTCGGGCAATGGTTCATGCCCACTTTTTTCTCAAAGTGGATTTATTGGTTCAACTCAACGCCGGAAAGCGGACCTTTTCCTTACGAAAAAGTGGCCTATTTCGAAGCCAAGGGGCGCCTTTACGATCCCGCGGGAGTACCTGTGGCTTTGGAAACAGCCGGCGAAGTCGAGGGAATCCTGGCGGGCCGTAAATTCCACCAGGGAATCAGCGACCAGCCGAAACAAGAGATCGTCCAACCTCCGGGCGGCGGTTGGTTTCCGTTCAGAATCCGATATAAGGCTAAATCATGGGACGCCAGCTTGAAACTGCTGCGGCATGACCCCGGGGGCTGGGTTCCAATCCCCCCAGGCGACTTAAAACCATGCTCAGGGGGCGAGAAATAAATGCCTAAACTGCCGCCATTCTCGGAAACGAAATCCGTTCTTGAACCCGAAGGTCAAACAGACTCTAGGTGGAAATTTCCCCTCGCGCAAAAATGCGAATTGGTTTTAAGATGGATTTTCTCCATCTCCCTCTCGATTTACATCTTTTGCCTCCTTCCTTATCCTCTCGTGAGGATGTTACGAACCTGGACAGGAAAGGATAATTTCCAGAGGCATGTCCTAAACTTGACAGTGGACGGCATCAGGGCCAAATGGGGGTTCTCCGGACGTTTGGGGGATTTAAGTCCCCTTCACGAGGACGCCTCCACTCCCCCGGCCCAAAACCAAAACACGAATGGGAGAAAACTTGAAATCAACGGCTTCAACTATCCAGAGGGCCTGGGCACTCAAGCCCCGTCCAAGATCTCTTTCGACCTCCAAGGAAAAATAAGCCGCTTCTCTTGCGGGGCCGGCATTGACGAGTATTCAAAGGAAAATCACGGCGCGATTTGCGCCATCTTGGCCGACGGACGGGAAATTTTCAGGAGTCCCAAGTTGTACCAGTATCTGGATGCTTATCCCATTTCGGTTTCTGTCCAAGGAGTAAAAGAGCTCGTCCTTTCAGCGGATCCTTGTGATATCGATAACACTCAATGCGGATTGGATTGGGTTGAATTGAAATTCACCCCGCAATCCCCGTAAAGCCATGAATTAATCGTCTTTCCCCAGGAGAGCAGAACTGATGCTGAATTTTTTCCTTCAAATAAAAAAATTATCCCCGTTGCCGATTCTTCTTCTCGCCCTATTCGCGCTGGTTCCGCCTTCTCTAAGTGTGGCGGCAGGCGGGAGCGTCTCGGTTTTTTTATTTCTTGCGCTCTGTTGGCAATGTCGCTGCGGAAGGCCTTCAGGGGCTTTAACCCGCCCTTTATTCGTGGTATTCATTTTCCCTATTCCCGCGTGCGGGTATGGCTGTCAATTTTTTTCACCCTAGTGGGAGCCTTCCTCTGGCGGGCGGAGAATACCCAATGGTTTTGGGGCGGGTTCTGCCAGGCACTCTCCTTCTTAGTTGCCATTAGCGCCTTTCCAGTTTTTCCAAAATTGAAAACACCCACGAATCGCTCCCTTTCATCCAAGAAAGTCGTCAATAAAAAAACCTCCGCGAAACCATCATATCGGTTCTTGGCCGTCCTTCTCGCCTGCATGTTTCTGGCAGAATGGTTTTTCCATGATCAAGTCTTAAGAGGAGGCCTTCTGTTCCTGGGCGCAAGCGCGTTTCTTGTCTGGAGAAAAAATTTGGCCCGGACGGTTCCCATGAGTTTTGGGACAAGCTTGAGGCCGGAATGGTTACTGGGTCTCCTTGTTTTGATGGCCGCTCTCATTCGCTTTCCCTTCCTTTCCCAAAATTTCACGGGTTTCCAAATAGACGAAGCCAACGACCTAAACGCCGCCTATGACATGATCCATAACCATGACGCTTCCCCCTTTGCCACAGGGTGGTGGGGCCGGGCCACTTTTGAATTTTCACTTTTGGCCGACGGCTTGAGGATTTTCGGGGCCTCCTTGGCGGGAGGCAGGGCTTTTTCATCACTGCTATCCCTTGCGCTACTCGTTATTTTTTATAAATGGACTCGTTTATATTTCAATTCCGCCGCCTGCCTAACCGCCACATTCCTGATGTCCGTTTCATGGTGGTTCCTTTGGGGAAGTTTTGTCACCTTTCCCATGATGGTCCAGGACCTGGGAATGGTGTCCTCTTTTTATTTCTTGGATAAAGCCCTCAGGGAAAAAAAGACAGGGTTTTACTGGTGGTCCGGAGCAGTTTCAGGCATGACTCTGATGACCTATGTCTGGGGAAGATGCGTACCGTTCCTGGTGGCGGCTTGGGGTGGGGTTATTCACTTTGCATGCCTATCCGAACAACGCTTGCGCAGTAATGGGTTTTGCCAAAGCGCAAGCGGTTAAGGCCCGGTGAAATAAGGAATCTGGGTCATGGCGACGATTGAACCGATAAGTATATTCGCTCAAGTATCCAGGCAGATATTTCACGTTGACTCCATGATGGGTTCCTAGGATCCAAGCCTTGGCGTTGGAAATGAATCGGTGGACCCAAGGTAACCAGTGATTTAACACCACTGGGTCATTGGCTGTTACCTGGTACTCCACATCCACGTTTTCCAAGTTTCTCAAGCTGGGACTGGCATCCGTGTTTATCATGGCGCCTTTCTGGATTGCTTGATCGACGAATGCTTGGGCTTCCCACTTGGTTTCTGCGGTCACCTTTATCTTTGCAAAACCCGCTTTCTCTTTTTTGCGCCCTTTCTCATCTATCCATTCTTTGCTTTCAACCGCCACCAGCACTTCAGCCTGGTTTTCCTTTTCTCTCTTGCCGAATACAGCCCCATCCAACTCAATGATTTCCTTGAGTTGGTAATTTTCATCCCTTTGTCGAAGACTTTCCCGAATCTTATGCAACATCCTCCAAACGGTATCGTAGGAGGGCATTCCCAATTGCCGCTGAAGTTCCAGGGCTGAAATGCCCCTTTTCCCTTGCATCACCAATCCAATCATCCTCAACCAGGTTAAGATTGGGATCTTGGATTTCCGGAAGATCGTTCCGGCTCGAAGCCGTATTTGCTTTCGACAATAGTCACATTCCCGCACTTCGGGGCGGTTTTTGTGTTGCCAGAAACTTTCTCCTTCACATTGTGGGCAAACAAAGTCTTTTCCGGCAAAACGGCTCTTCCACACCCATTGACGTGCCTTTTCTTCTGTATCGATTTCCTTGAAAATCTCAATCCCCTTCATCCGTTGGTAGTTCATAATTTGCCCCTCCAACAATGAGTATACTCCTGTATTCCTTTATTTCAACAGGTACCGTTTGGAGAGGCATTTCACTTTGTAATTGATAAAAACGGATTACGGGGTAAAGAAAAACCTTGGGGTTGGATCCCCTGGCTGGGAGGGCTTTTATGGATATTGGGCCCATTCCTGCCGTGGATCATTCAGCATCCCTACTCTAATCACGACAGTTTTTTTTACCGGGTCACTGAGTTGAGCGTGATTTCTTACGTGCAAAAAACCCATAACTACCTCTTCCCTTTAAAGACCCTGGCTTTTACCTTGCTCTCCCCATTCGCCGTTTTCGGCATGGACGATCGTTTCGGACTGGCCGGGGTACCCCTCTTTGACCGCCTTACCAGCGGTCTTTTCTTCATAGGTCTGGTCTTGGCGGTTCGGATCTGGAGGGAAAGGCCTTCTCAAATCCTGATTCTGGGTCTGATGGCAACACTTCCCGCCAACGCCATGGCGGCCCTAGGGGATAAACCGAGTCAGGATTATGTCAACGGCCAGAGGCTCTTCTGCCTTCTTCCATTTGTTTTCTGGGGCGTGGCTTATGGGTTAAACGCTTTGGTTGGATGGGTCAACGGCTGTGATCTAATGATTAAAAAAATCGGGATCTTTCTCGGGTGTATAGCCATTCTCGCGGCTGCGTCCTGGAATAGTTATATTTTTTATCACGATTTTCCAAGAAAAGGCTTATGGGGGGAATTGGGGTTCAGGCAGATCACCATCGCCGAGATAATCCGGGAATACTCTGCTAATAGTGATTTATTCATACATTGGGAGGTGAACTCAAGCGTGGTCCAGTTTCTCGACCGGGATTGCCCCTACAAACAAGTCAACGAGGTCAATTCCTTGGATAAAAACAATCTCAATCAAGATAAGCCTGGAACCGACTTAGTCCGTCCAAGAGTGGTCCTCGTGACCAACGATGACGACGGGGTGATCTTTAAACAAGCGCTGTTGAAATCATATCCAAATGTAAAAACAAGGGAATTTCGGGACCGTGAGGATCAAATCTTCCTTTGGGCATTCGAATTACCCCACAAAAGAAATAAAATCAGTAAATGAAAGGATTTAATCCCAAACGCAAAAGAACAGTTTCAGATCTTTCTAATCGGTTTGAGTCCTGATTTATTCAGGTTAACACAAGCATTATGGATTCGGACCCCAAGAACCATTAAATGCAAAAGCGGATTCGAGTATTTTCGATGAATCTTTTTCAGGCACACCTGGAATATCGAAATAATACCAAGTGTCTCCTATTTTTCCAGTGGGCGGCCTGTCCATGATCCAGCTTTTCAAGATAGCGCCTCCCCCTGTAAAAAAAGCCGGCCCCATCTGGATAAATTCTGCGTTAATAGCGTAAACCCAACCGGATTGCGGGCCTGTTAAATCCTTTTCCCGCCAATAATCCCATTTCATTCCATATAACAAGGGATTGGTTTGGCCCATATAAGCCAATTTGACATGACTCCATCCGTGTATTTTCGCTGTTTGCGCCAAACGCTTGGTGTCCTGCCCAATATCTAAGTTGGCGTCCCCGAACCAATAAATTTTTCTGTCCCCGGATATTAATTCATTGAAGTAACTGATTTGGCGTGAAAAACTCGACCCCAAGCTATACGTTTGAAAGCCTAATAGCCCTATAAGCAATGATCTAAAAACCTTTCTTTCGCGCAAGCCTTCCACATTCCAAAACCAAGCGCCGCATCGAGCGGCCATGAGAATGCAAAAAGGATAAATGGGAAGCAGGATCCGTACCCCGGCATTATGAAAAGGGACAAACGCGGAAAAAAACAACAATGGAGGCAGCCATATCCATGCCGGAAATCTCAATTTCCGGGTCAAGACTAAAACAACGCTTACGAAAAAGAACGCAAGAAACGGCAAAGGCGACTTTAAGATGAAAGCCAGTGGATAGTATGACAAATCATTGTTACGCGTGAGAGCGCCGCGAAAAAAATGTATGCAAATATTGTCACGGGTCAACTTTAGGAAAGCATTCCAATAATAACATGCTTCTGTATTAAGTGACCCTTGAAATAAAGGAATACATAGGTATACTGTCCGCTACGGGAGGTGGTACATGAGCTACCAGCGGATGAAAAGCATTAAAATTCTGAGGAAAATCCACACGGAAGAAGAAGCCCGCCAATGGGTGTGGAGATGCCGTTTCGGCGGGAAAGACTTTGTTTGTCCCCAATGTGAGGGCGAAAGCTTCTGGCAACACCAGGCCAAGCCTGAAGTGAGGGAATGTGACTATTGCCGGAAACGTCTTCGGCTTCGCGCCGGGACGATTTTTGAAAGCTCCAAGCTGCCTCTTTTAACCTGGGTCAGGGCCATCAGTTTGATGATGCAGGGCAAACGGGGTATTTCGGCCCTGGAACTGAAGCGGCATTTAAATCTTTCGGATCATTCGGCATGGCTTCTATTGCATAAGATCCGGGAAGGTCTTAGGCAAAAGGACGAAAGCTATACTCTAAAGGGCGTCATTGAGTTGGATGGGGCGGTTTTTGGGAAAAAGGCCAAGGAAAACCAAGTGGAAGTCTTGGTGGCGGTGGAAAGCAAGGAATGGGTGGATGAGAATGGTTGCAAGAAGGAAAAAGCGGGTTTTGCCAAGGTGAAGGTAGCTATGGAAACCAAGTGGGAGAGCCAGGAATTCGTGAATCAGACTATGGAAAAAGGCTCTTTCCTCAACACAGATGCTTCGCCAGCCTTGCGTGAACTCAAAGGAGTGGAGGCAGACTACCGGGTGATGGCCAATGACCCGAAAGAGTTGGAAAGTTGGTTGCCCTGGGTACACCGGTTCATTTCCAACGCCAAGGCCTGGATCATTGGAACTCATCATGGCGTTGATGCTAAGTATTTAGGCCGGTATCTAAGTGAATATGCCTATCGGTTCAACCGTCGTCATGATCCCGATTCCTTATTTCACCGTGCTTTGACCGCATGTGCCTTAGCAAAACCCATTACAGCACGGTCACTTTGTGCATAAGCATAAATAATAATAAAATGGCCAATGGTGTTCAGCATCACAAATCGTCCCAGGAAGATAAATAGAAAAAATCCAAATTAAAACGATTATCACTCCAAGCGCCCATCTCTTAAACAAGTCAGCTAAATAATCCGGAGATGCGTTTTTAGGCTCTAATCGCCAAATTATTTCCAAAGCAATAAAAACCGGGATTAATAGCAGCGCGGAGAATTTAATCGTCAACGCTAAGCCCATCAACAATCCAGATAATATAAATTCCATTTCCTTGGGTTTTTCCAAGGAACGTTTGAACATCAAGACGGATAAAAAAAACATCATCGTGAGGGGAACGTCTGTTCCCGCCAAACCGGAAAACGCGAGCAAAGCCGGTTCGGTCGACCACAAGAACAAAGTGACAATCACAAAAACGAGTTGTTCCCACCTGCACACCCAATACAAGGTAAAACCGATGCCGAGGCCAAATAACATAGTGATGAGGCGGGAAATGGCCAATGCCGTCTCGAATCTTTTCAAACGGGTCGAGGAACCAGGACCGGCTTGGGGTGGTAAAATAACATCATGATCAACCTTCAATCCCATCAGTCGAAAAGGAATTCCCTGGAGGCACCTGGCTAGCGGAAGATGTTGGGGAAACGAGAACCCAATATCACCGCTCCAATAATCGCAACCATCAGTGACATCCATACACTCATCCCCTGCAGGGGAATCTTGAGTCAATCGCGGAAGAACTTGACCGGCAAATATCACCGCGAAAAGAAAAAACCAAAGAACCGAAGCGGGCCTTTCCTCCCGGATTTTCGTTCCGTCAATTAACATTGGGCTCCTTCGGCATGAATCCGTTGATTAAATTTCACATTAAACTCCAGTATATTTATTTAAATGATGTCTCCGACAATTTATTTATTGCAAAGGCAGCCCTAATAATGGTTAACAAGCCCGCAAAGGGGATAACACCGGGTTTGAACCCATGCCCACAAAAGGGCATTTCATGCTTTTGGCGTGTTGATTACCCTATTTCGTTTATTTTTTCAACGGCACATTTTAAATAGGCATTAAGGCATTTATCATATTCATCCTGAAACCTTTCGGTTATATTCTTGGGCCAATGTAGTTTTGAAATTCGTTTTATTTTATAACCCATTTGATTTTTTTACTTCGTGATGGAAAGCGTAAGAGAGACCGCTTTAGTTTTAAAATCCGAAAGGAGCTTGGACATGGGCAAAATCAGTTCAGTGCAAGGTATGGAGATTCTGGATTCCAGGGGCAACCCGACAGTCCGCGTGAAGGTCGAACTGGAAGGGTGCGTTTCGGTTACCGCGTCGGTTCCTTCTGGCGCTTCCACGGGTGAAAACGAGGCCGTGGAGTTGCGCGACGGCGACAAGAAACGTTATGGGGGCAAGGGAGTTTTGAAAGCCGTGGAGAACGTAAATAAGAAGCTCGCGCCGGCCCTGGAGGGGCTTGATTCATGCAACCAGGCTGAGTTGGACAAGCTCATGATCGGCTTGGACGGCACCTCCAATAAGAGCAAGCTCGGAGCTAACGCCATCTTGGGATGTTCCATGGCGATAGCCCGCGCATCCGCGGAAGAATCTGGGATCCCACTCTACGCTTACCTGGGTGGCGTAGGCGCCACGCGGCTCCCTGTTCCAATGATGAACATTATTAACGGCGGCAAACACGCAGACAACAGCGTGGATTTACAGGAATTCATGGCCATGCCGATAGGGGCTCCCACTTTTGCGGAAGCTCTGCGTTATGGGGCTGAAACTTTTCACGCCCTTAAAAATATCCTCCATAAGAAAAATTATTCCACTGCCGTGGGAGACGAAGGCGGATTCGCTCCGAATTTAAAAAGTAACGAGGAAGCGGTCGAGGTGATTGTCCAGGCTATCGAGGCCGCCGGTTATAAGCCGGGTAAGGATGTAGTCATCGCCCTAGATCCAGCCGCCAGTTCCTTTTTCGAGAATGGAGCCTATGTGCTTTCCAAGTCTGGTCAAGGAAAAAAATCAAGCAAGGAAATGACCGACCTCTATAAAACTTGGGTTGAGAAATACCCTATTTTTTCAATAGAGGACGGTTTGGCTGAAAACGACTGGGCGGGGTTCAAGACGCACACCGAGGTTCTGGGTGACAAGATTCAAATTGTGGGCGATGATCTTTATGTCACCAACACGAAATTCGTCGTCCGCGGCATCAAGGAAAAATCCACCAACGCCGTTCTCATCAAGCTCAACCAGATCGGGACTGTCACGGAGACGGTTGAGACGATCCAACTCTGCCGAAAGGCGGGATGGGGATTTGTCATTTCCCACCGCTCCGGGGAAACCGAGGACGCCTTCATGGCCGATTTCGCGGTAGCCATGGGGGGTGGCCAGATCAAGACGGGGTCCGCCTGCAGAAGCGAGCGGATTGCCAAGTATAACCGTTTGCTGGAGATCGAGAAGGACTTGGGTAAAGCCGCAGTATTCAGCAACCCATTCGCGAAATAAGCTGACCTCGCGCTGGCAAATAAAAAGGCCCCCGTGAATAACGGGGGCCTTTTGTTTTTTTAAGGGCATCATTCCGCTTAACGCGGAAAACCGCGGCCTTAAGCCTAATTAACCCACCGATACCTCGATTTTAAGGATTTCATATTGGAGAATTCCCGCCGGGACCTGAATGTCCACTTTCTCGCCGATTTTCTTGCCGATCATTCCCTTGGCGATGGGCGTTCGGATGGATATTTTGTTCTGGGCGAAATCAGCCTCCTCCTCTCCCACAAGCCTGTATATCTCCTGGGTTTTAGTCTTAAGGTCCATGACCGTCACAGCGCAGCCGATCGAGACATGCTCTCCGGTGATATTCTCGTTCTCCAAAATCCGGACGCGGGAAAGCTTATCTTCCAGTTCCCGGATACGGGCCTCGAGCAAACCTTGTTCCTGTTTAGCCGCGTCGTATTCAGCGTTTTCCGACAGATCCCCGTGGGCCCTGGCCTCTTCCAAAGCCTTAGCGATCTGGGGCCGGCGGACGGTTTTGAGCCGGTTCAGCTCGGCTTGCAACTTATCCCGAGTGGCGCTTGAGACTAAAAAATCAGACATGCTTCCTCTCCTGATTGAATTTGAAATGGGACAATGGCGGGCGATATCTCCGGCCGGCAGTAGCCGCCCGCCGTATCTTAGATCCGGTTTATTGTTCCAGCCCTTCCCTTTTGGCACTTCTGGCATAATCCATAAAGCAGCATCCGATGAGAGCTGATCTTGAACCCGTATTTTCGGCTGATTTGTTCCTGGAGCTCTTCAATCCGCGGATTCATGAACTCGATATAAGAACCGCATTGGGTGCAAACCATATGGTCGTGGTGTTCGCGGTCAAAACCCGGCTCGTACTTGAACCTACCGTCCCCGAAATCAAGTTCCCGCGCCAAGCCGCAGTTCGTCAGGTGCTTGAGAGTGCGGTATACGGTCGCAAAACCCATATGAGGATTTTTGACCCTGGCCTTTTTGAAGAGCTCCTCCGCAGATATATGAATCTGTTGTCCCAGAAAAGTTTCTAAAAGCAATTCCCTTTGGTCCGTCAACTTCAATCTTTTCTCTCTTAAATATCGCCTAAACACCTGATGTTCTCTGCTCTCTGTCTTGGCGGCATCTTTCATATTGGCTCCTTCTGGATTTCGGGGCCTCGGCGGCAGGAGTATTTCAATTGAGCATAACTGGCATCAAAACATTGGATCGGACAACATGCTGGAACGCTCCTGCGATATTGTCCGTTACATCGCTTAAAGTTTGGAGAAAGTCCTCCTCCACATCCCGGTTCTCTACCAGAAAAGATGTCTTTAGCAGAACCACTAGTTGTCCCTTGATGACGCGGGAAACCTTCGTCATTTCGCTCCTAAAGTAATCGGGATGGTCTTTACGCACCCGCTTCACCGGTGTTTGCCGGCCGATTTTTTTTTGTTTTATTGAAATCGCGGCAATCATTTGTCCCAGATGGTTTTCTAACATGACCCTGTCTACAAGCTGTCCATGAACAAGACGCTCGATCACGACTTCCAGGAAGGGAACATGCGTAAAAAGATCACGGTACAAATCCAGGAAGCTTTCTTTGATGTCGGGTTCCTGCGTAGGGCTCATAATCTCCGCCGAAGCTCTTTCAAGAAATTATACCTCTTTTGTCCCGTCAAAATAGACGCCGTCATGTTTCCGCCATCAATCAGCAGACTATATTTTCTCTTTTAAAAGTTTCTCAATGACCGCTTGGAAATCAACCAGAGGATGTGCCCCGACAAAGGTCATAGCGACCTTTCCGTTTTTATCAATAAAAAAAGTCGTGGGGATGGGCCTGATTCCGTAGTTTTGCATGGTCTCCACCGTCGCCAATCCCATTGGATAATTAATGTTGAAGGAAGCCATAAATTTATCAAAATATTCTTTCGGTTTGTTGTCACCCGCCTCCACCGACAAGCCCAGCATTTCCAAACCTTGGGCGCGGTATTGATCATAAATCTTGACCAAATCCGGCAGTTCCATCCGGCAAGGGCCGCACCAGGTGGCCCAAAAATCTATAACAACTACTTTTCCCTTGAGTTTTTCGAGTGTTAAATTTTCTGAAGACGAATTGAAAAATGAGGCCTTGATCTCCGGAGGAACCTGCCGTTTATCCGCGGGTATCATATCCACGTTTGAACGAGTACCGCAAGCAACTGTGTTCATGGCCACAAACAAGACCAATATAATTTTCTTTCGCATAATCGACCCGCCTTTTTCACAGTATCGAGAGCCATTACATTAATGCCCGCGCTCTCCCCCTGAAATCAGGGCGGGTTTTCCCTCTCGCGGATAAATAATTCAACTTTTTAAAAAAATCCCATGTATTGGATACGTACGATCCTGGAAAAAAGGCCGGGCCGATTGATATCCCTGAAATCCACGCCCACACGTAAAGGTTTGTCCACATTAAAAAGGATATTGCCGTTGAATTGCCAGCTGTCATTCAAAATTTTATCCAGTTCTAAATTCAGGGCCAGAGGCGGGGCGATCGCGAAAGAAGTTCCGAAAAAAGCTCCCAAATCACGGCTGGAGTTGAAATCATTGAAAGACACCGCGTTTACCCCCCCATGCAGTTGGATGTAACCGGCGTGGGGAAATTCCTTGCTGGCTGCCAGGTAAAGTCCTTTTTGAGTGCCTGGATAAAAGCGCCCATCAGTCTCCGTTCCATAACCTCGATCGTCCCAACCCACTGCCATGGCTAGAGGAGCGGATTTTTCATCTAAAAAACGGAATTTCAAGGCCAACCTCGGGGTTTGTACCTGGATATCCCCTGATCCAATCATGTTGGTTCCATTGGCAGAAAAACCAAACATGAACATATCCTTGAATCCGACATTGCCCCTCAAAAACAGGCCGCCGTTCTCGTAGATGCGGGTCACCAAGTCATAACCACCGTGCATCAGTGTATATGCGGTGGGAGCCTCCACCATTTCGTAGTTGGTCGGGGGTGAAACATCCTCTCCCTTGGCCCAAAGGGCTGGAGGAACAATAAAAATAAAGAATATTAATAAAAGGTTTGTAACTTTAATGGAGATCTCCTTTAAGTTCAATTGTAGATTGAAGGAACCTATTGTCAATCCGAGAAACATGGACCGCATCACCCAAATCAAGGTCTGCTGATTCGATCAATATTTCTCGATTAATATTTTATCCACTTTCCGAATATTGCGGCCCAGGAATCTTTGGGCGTGTTCCCGAAATTTTCTTGAAAGGTCGCTGACGTAATAAGTCTCTCCTCCGTGTCCGGAAATTTCGATGCCATGCGCCTCCAGGTTCCGTCGCAGACTGCGGGCTGTTTCATCCGCCGAATCGACAATCTTGACCTTTTTTCCCGTGATTTTGGATAAAGTCCTTTTCAGAAGCGGATAATGGGTGCATCCCAAAAGGAGGGTATCAATACCGGCCCTCAAGAGGGGCGTGAGATATTCTCGTGAGATGGTCTCCGCAACAGGCCCGGAAAGTTTTCCCTCTTCCACAAGCGGCACAAATAAAGGACAGGACCTCGCCAAAACCTTCGCGCCCGGCATCAATCCAAGTATGGCCTTGGGGTAGGCACCCGAGAAAATGGTTCCTTCCGTGCCGATCACCCCGATTTTTCCGTTTCGGGTCGCCGAAACCGCCGCGGAAGCCCCGGGCATGATCACTTCCAATATGGGTATATCAAACTCTTTTCTCAGGTCTTTGACCGCCCAAGCCGAGGAAGTATTGCAAGCGACGACGACTGCCTTCACTTTCTCGCGTTGCAGGAGAAAACGAATGATCTGCCTGGCATATCGAAGGATGGTGTCTTGGCTTTTAGAGCCATAGGGAATGCGGGCCGTGTCCCCAAAATACGCCAGTTTCTCCCTCGGCAATTCTTTTCGAATGGCCCTTACGACGGTCAAACCTCCGAGACCCGAATCGAAAATGCCAATGGGACGAGTTCTCATGAAGATATCCGGTATAAGGATGAAGATATTTTAAAAGGCATCAAATGAATTTCCATCCGTTCAAGAAAAAACTATAACCAATCAGGATTTTTTCTTTTTCGTTTTTGAAACGCCGCCATCCTTGAGAAGCTTATAATCGATAGAATCCACCAGCGCTTCCCAAGAGGCTTCTATGATGTTTTCTGAAACTCCAACGGTGTTCCAGGTATGTTTTTCGTCCCCGCTCTCGATCAAAACTCTCACCTTGGCGGCGGTTCCCTCTTTAGCGTCTAATACCCTGACCTTGAAATCCGTCAAGCGTACGTTGCCAAGCGCGGGATAAAATTTCACTAGCGCCTTCCGCAGAGCCTGATCCAAAGCGTTGACGGGACCGTCCCCTTCACCCACAGTGTTCTCAAGGATTCCGTTCACTTTGAGTTTGATGGTGGCTTCGGAGATCAACTTCCCGTCACCCCGGTTCTCCACTATCACCCTGAAAGTAACCAATTCGAAAAATTGGCGATGATGTCCCAAGGCTTTTTTCAAGAGAATCTCAAATGAAGCCTCAGCTTCCTCAAATTGGTAACCTTCATTTTCCAAATTCTTGATCTTGTCGATGACGTTCCGAGCCTCAGACCCCCCTTTTTTCATTCGGATCCGCTTGTCCAAAGCTTTGTGGTGGACAACCGCCAAGCCAGCCTGATCGGACATGAGAATGTTGCGGTCATTTCCCACAAATACGGGATTGATATGTTCGTAGCTTTTCGACGCCTTACGGACCGCCGCGATATGCACGCCGGCCTTGTGGGTAAAGGCACTTTTGCTCACGTAAGGCGCGTTTTCCCGCGGGTGCATATTGCAAATTTCATCCACCTGTCTTGATGCCTCCGTAAGTTTTTCAAGACTCAGGGGCCGGATAAAGGGCATCTTCAACTTGAAAGCTACGGCCGGTATCAAGGACGTCAGGTTCGCATTTCCACAGCGCTCCCCATAACCGTTTAAGCAGCCCTGGATCTGGCTCACGCCGGCCGAGACGGCGGCCAAACTGTTCGCCACCCCTAAGTCCCCATCATTGTGGCAATGAATACCCAATTCCGAGGAGGAAAATCTCCTTTTCACAGAGGTCGTAGCAGAGCGGATTTCCTCCGGCATGGCGCCACCATTGGTATCGCACAAAACCAAACAATCTGCGCCGCCTTCTAAGGCTGCCTCGAGGCATTTCAAGGCATACTCAGGATTTGACTTGTATCCATCGAAAAAGTGCTCAGCGTCAAAAAAAACTTTGTCAAAACGCGTCTTGAGAAATTTCAGAGAATCATAAACAATCTCCAGATTCTCATCCCTCGAGATTTTGAGAGTTTGGTCCACATGAAAATCCCAGCTTTTCCCGAATATGGTCGCGGTGGAGGCCCCCGACTTCACTAAACCCAGGAGATTCGGATCCTGTGAGGCCCGGTTTTTAGCCCGCCGGGTCATCCCAAAAACGGATACTTTTGCAGTGCGGAATTTGATTTTTTTCGACTCCTGAAAAAAGGCGTCATCCTTGGGGTTGGAGCCGGGCCAGCCACCTTCTATATAATGAATTCCAAGATCGTCCAAAACCCGAGCCAACCTTAGCTTGTCCTGGACAGAGAGGGTAATGCCCCTGGTTTGAGGTCCTTCCCTTAAAAGAGCGTCATATATAACTATTTTTTTATCCACGGCATTTCCCCTCATTTCATCAGCACAAGATTCTCGCGATATATCACTGGAAATTCAAAATTCCGAAACCAATTTCATGTCCGTTCAGTAGATGGTTTTTTGCCCAGCTTGAATTTATCGTGGATGGCCTGGACCGCCTTCGCCACGTCCTTCTGATCGATGACCACTGATATTTTTATCTCTGATGTGGAGATCATCTGGATATTCACCCCACTTTGGGCAAGGGCTTGAAACATCTTGGCCGCAACTCCCGAATGGGACCTCATTCCCACGCCGACCACTGAAACCTTGGCGATGTTCTCGTCGCAGAGTACACCGGCCGGCTTCAAGGATTTGGAAACCTCGTTTACGACCCTCATGGTCTTCTTGAGTTCGGAACGGTCCACAGTGAAAGTCATGTCCGAGTGGCCCTTCTCCCCGATATTCTGGATGATCATGTCCACATTGACACCAGCGGACCCTAGCTTAGAGAAAAGCGTGGAAGCGATTCCGGGGCGGTCTGGCACCCCGCGAACAGTCACTTTGGCCTCGTTTTTATTATAGGTCACACCGCTTATGACAACTTTTTCCATTGCCTTTGTTTCCTTCATGACGAATGTTCCTTCCTTTTCATTGAAAGTGGGCCGAACATGAATCTTGATGTTGAAATTCTTGGCGAACTCCACTGACCTGGCGTTCAACACCTGCGCCCCGGCGCTGGCCATCTCCAGCATTTCATCATAACTGACAGCAGAAAGTTTGCGGGCATCCTCCACGATAGAGGGATTGGCGGTGAAAATTCCATCCACATCCTTGTAAAATTCGCAAACATCCGCCTTGAGGGCTCCCGCAATGGCGACCGCCGTCAAATCGCTGCCGCCCCGTCCCAGGGTTGTAATTTCGTGATCTTTGTTCTCCCCTTGGAATCCAGCCACAATAACCACTTTTCCCAATCTGAGGGCGGATCGGATTTTAGAATCCCCTACCTTTACAATCCGGGCTTTGGTATGAACGTCGTCGGTAACGATGCCCACTTGGGGTCCCGTGAAGGAAATGGCGTCGCAACCTAGGCTTTTGAGCGCGATGGAAAGAAGCGCGATGGATTGCTGTTCGCCAGTCGCCAGAAGGACGTCCATTTCTCTTTCGTCAGGTGTGTCAGTGAGCTTGTGCGCCATGGCGATGAGATCGTCGGTGGTATCCCCGGGCGCCGAAACCACCACAACCACATCGTGGCCCTGCTTCCGGTTTTTGGCGATCCGCCCGGCTACTTCAAGCATTTTAGGGGCGTCCGCGACTGAGGAGCCCCCGAATTTTTGTACGATCAGAGCCATAATTCACCTTTTTGCGGATTATCTTTAAACACCTTAAAACTTGAACGGTTTTTCAAATCCTGCCGCGAGGTTGCTATTGGTACAGACGATCACAATTTTAGTGCTTTGAGTATCTCTTCCATCACAGGTTTCACCACCTGCGGTTTCTCGCTCAAGGCCACGGCACGGTCTGGATCCTTCAATCCATGCCCGGTCAAAGTGCAAACGATCCGCCTTTGGCCCTCTTTGAAATAACCATCCTTGTTTTTTTTAATGACTCCGGCCAAGGAAGCGGCGGAAGCCGGCTCGCAAAAAAGGCCCTCCATGGATGCCAACATCCGGTAAGCTTCCAGGATCTCCTCGTCCGTTACCGACTCGATGACCCCCTTGGAATCGTCCCGGGCTTCCTCGGCTTTTTTCCAGGAATAGGGATTGCCGATTTTGATGGCCGTGGCTATGGTCTCAGGGTGATCCACGATCCGCTTGTTGACGATAGGGGCGGATCCAGCTGCTTGGAAGCCGCACATCCGGGGTAGCTGTTTGGCAAAACCTTTTTCACGGTATTCCCGGTATCCCATCCAGTAGGCCGTGATATTGCCGGCATTTCCAACCGGAATGCAGTGATACTCAGGAGCATCGCCCAAGACATCCACAACCTCAAACGCAGCGGTCTTCTGCCCCAAAAGCCTGTAGGGATTGTTCGAGTTGACCATCGTCACAGGGTGTTTGTCCGCCAAATCACGGGTGAGTTTCAGGGCATCGTCAAAACTCCCCTCCACGGCCACTACCTTCGCTCCATAGATCATGGATTGGGCCAGTTTTCCCAAGGCGATGGAGCCATGGGGAAGGAAGACGGCGCAGGAAATCCCAGCCTGGGCGGAATAAGCCGCAGCCGAAGCCGAGGTGTTTCCGGTCGAGGCGCAAACGACAACCTTGGCTCCCTCTTCCTTGGCCTTCGTCATAGCCATGGTCATCCCACGATCCTTGAAGGATCCGGTAGGATTCATTCCTTCGAACTTGAAAAAAAGTTTGAGGCCGTTTCCCAGTTTTTCGGATATCCGTTTTCCATAGATCAGCGGGGTTCCCCCTTCCAAAAGGGTCACCACCGGGGTTTTTTCGGTCACGGGCAGGTAGGACCGGTATTGCTCAATAACGCCTTTCCAATGGGCCATATTATTCACCCCGATCCATTCTGATCAGGAGGGTTTCCTCCTGGATAAATGGAAGCCCGTTGATCTTTTTCAGCGCTTCCTGGACGTTTTTCTCCAGGGCCTCGTACGTGACGATCACGACCGGCACCTTATCGCCTTTTTTCTGTTCTTTCTGGATGACCGACGCGATGGAAATCTGGTGCTCCCCTAAAATTCGCGAAATGGCCGAAAGAACGCCCACTTGGTCTAGGACCGAGAACTTGAGGTAATACCGGGATTTAACATCGCCCATTTTGCGGATTCTCTTGATTTGGGAATCGTCATTAACGAACCAGCAGTTGGAAGTCTCACCCGCAACGTTGTCATGGATGCTGCGGCTCACGTAAATCAAGTCGCTCATAACCCCTGAGGCCGTAGGCCTTTGCCCCGCTCCCAAACCGTAGTACATGGTGGTTCCGATGAAATCCCCAGTTACCAAGACGCCGTTGTACTCTCCATCGACCTTGGCCAGCAGGTGATCCTCGGGAATGAGCGTAGGATGGACGCGAACTTCCAATTCGTCCCCTTCCACCTCGGCAATGGCGAGCAATTTAACCACACGTCCAAACTCCTCCCGGGCGAACTCGATGTCCTGGAAGGTGATTTTGTCGATCCCCTCGACATAAATATCCTCGACCCGGACCCGCTTGGAAAAAGCCAGCGAGGCCAGGATGGAGAGTTTGTGAGCCGCGTCCATTCCACTGATGTCCAGCGTCGGGTCGGCCTCGGCCAGGCCTTTTTTCTGGGCCAGAAGCAGCGCTTCCTTGAATGATTTTTTTTCCTCAGTCATCTTCTGAAGGATGAAATTGGTGGTTCCGTTCAAGATGCCGTATATGGAAGTGATGTTATTGGGAGCCAACCCGTCGTTGATGGCCTGGATCACCGGCACTCCGCTGCAAACAGAGGCCTCGAAATAGATATCCACCTTGTGCTGGCGCGCGGTCTGGATGATCTCGTCCCAATAGGTGGAAAGAACCGCCTTGTTGGCCGTGACAATATGTTTACCGCGGCGCATAGCGTCCAGCAGGAAAGTCCGCGCCGGTTCCAGCCCGCCGACGAGTTCCAGGACAATGTCGATCTCAGGGTCGGTTACGATCTCGTCATAATTAGCGGACATCATTCCCTCGGGCACAATAACTTCCCGCGGACGGCTGATGTCCTTGTCCACAATTTTCTTAATGCGCAAAGAGGCGCCGATTTTAGCCTCAATGAGGGGACGATTTTTTTCCAGCAGGCGATATACGCCTTGGCCTATGGTCCCAAAACCGACCATTCCAATTTGAATTACAGACTTTTCAGCCATTTCACCGCTCCCGAAAGACTCATTCAACCGCCCCGACTTCCCTCGTTAAATAGCAAAACGCCCCGGTCCCATGGGGGTCGGGGCGTTTTAACGAAGGATTTATAGATTATAGTAAAAGAAGTGTGCTTTCAAGAAAAAGCCTTTTCTTTCTTAAAAACAACCACCTCCGCGCGTCAAACCACATCCTTGATGCGTTTCAAACCCTCATGAATGGCCTTCTCGCTGGTGGCGTAGGATAAGCGCAAATACCCTTCAGCTCCGAAAGCGATGCCTGGCGTGATTGCAACTTTAGCTTTGTCCAGTAAATAGTCCGAGAGCTCCATGGAATTGGCCCGTCCCGGTTTGAAAAGGCCCTTCACATTGGGAAAAACATAGAAGGCACCCGCTGGCTTGAGGCACTTGATCCCTGGTATATTGTTCAGCCCCTCCACGATGAGGTCACGCCGTTTTCTAAAAACGTCCACCATTTTCTGAAGCTCGGAATCTGGCAGGGCTAGGGCCGCGACCCCCGCCTTTTGGACAATCGCGGTGGCGTTGGAGGTGGAATGGCTTTGGAAATCCCCGATAACCTTCATCACCTTGGAAGGTCCGGCGGCATAACCCAGTCGCCAGCCGGTCATGGCGTATGACTTGGACATTCCGTTCACTAGGATCGTCTGGGAGGTTACTTCCTTGGACAAGGACGGGAAGCAAACATGTTCTTCCCCGTAAATAAGCTTGCTGTAAATCTCATCCGTGATGACCCAGATTTTATGTTTTACTACAAGTTCCGCGACACCTTCCATGGCCTTGCGCCCTATCACGGCCCCGGTCGGGTTACTGGGGGAATTCAGGATGAGAACCTTGGTTTTGGGAGTAATCCTCGCCTTCAAGGCTTCCGGCGTCAATTTAAACTCATCATTTTCCGGACAATCCACGTAAACCGGAATCCCTCCCGCAAACTTGACCTGTTCCGGGTAGCTCACCCAAAAAGGCGACGGAATCAGCACTTCATCGCCCGGATTGACCAGCGCCAAGAAGGCGTTATAGAGGGAATGCTTAGCCCCGCAAGAAACCACTATGTCCCCCGGCTCGTATTGAACCTTGTAATTCTGGTTCAGGTACTGGCCGATGGCTTTTCTTATTTCTAAAGTTCCCGCGGCGGGGGTATATTTGTGATGACCTTCATCAATGGCTTTTTTAGCCGCCTCGCATATGGGGGCTGGCGTGTTGAAGTCCGGCTCCCCGGCCCCGAAGTTCAGGATATCTTGGCCTTCTTCCTTCAATTTCTTAGCCTTGGCGTCGATGGCCAGGGTCATGGACGGCGCAATTTTTTCCATTCTTTCCGCAATTTCCATTTTCATTCTCCTCTATTTTGACCATGTGGCAAATCCGGGAGTCTTCTTGAAGCGTGGAGATGATTCCCGTTTATTCACATGATCTTTTTCATATTACGCAAAGCCTGCCTAATACGGTCTTTGTTCTCCACCAGCGCTATGCGCACGTAGCCTTCTCCCAGCTTCCCAAAGCCAGAGCCGGGCGACACGGCGGTTGCTGCTTCCCTTAAAAGTTTCACGGAGAAATCCATGGAAGTCAGGCGCGCAAACTTTTGGGGAATCTTAGCCCAGAGGTACATGGCCGCCATGGGTTTCTCCACAGGCCAACCCATTTTATTCATGGCGTCCACCATAATGTCGCGCCGAAGCTGGTATTTGGATGCCAGCTGACGCAGATTCTCCTCGGGGCTGTCCAAGGCGGTGATGGCGGCCACTTGAATGGGAGTGAATATCCCATAATCCATGTAACTCTTGATTTTAGCCAGAGAGGCGATGACTTTGGCGTTGCCGGCGGCGAATCCTATCCGCCACCCGGCCATATTGTAGGATTTCGAGAGCGTGAATACCTCAACACCGATTTCTTTGGCCCCTGGGGTGGCCAGGAAACTCGGCACCTTATATCCATCGAAAACGATATCGGCGTAAGCCAGGTCATGGACCACCATGACCTGATTTTTCTTGGCCCACTTGACGATGTCCTTAAAAAACTGGCTCTCCACGCAGAGCGTTGTGGGATTATGTGGGAAATTTATAATAAGCATTTTAGGCTTGGCGCCGGCCCTGCTAGTTGCTTTTTCCAGCCGCCGAAGGAAATCCTCGGGCCCACCCAGGATAGGGATGGTGACCAATTTCCCTCCGGCGATGATGACGCTGTAATGGTGGATGGGATATGTCGGATCCGGCACGAAAACCTGATCCCCCCGGTTGATGATGGAGAGAGCTAAATGGGCCAGCCCTTCCTTGGACCCGATCACTGAAACCGCCTCGGTCTTGGGATCGATTGAAACGCCGTATTTGCGGTTGTACCAGCGGGAAATGGATTTCAAAAGAGCCGGTATTCCCTTGGAGGTGGAATATCGGTGGGATTTCTTGTCCTGAATGACTTCCACTAATTTGTCGACGATTGGCTGGGGCGTGGCCCCATCCGGGTTGCCCATCGTGAAATCGATAACGTCGATGCCCTTTTGCCGCGCCGCCACCATCTCGGACTTCAACACCGCGAAAATATAAGGTGGAAATTTTTTGATGAGATTAGACGCGGTTTGAATAGCCATGGATTCTTCCCCTATACAACATGAGCGCGAAAGACTCTCCTTTCGCGCTCATGGTCTAAGTATGCGGCTTAATGTTTTATAATTTGAAACCTCTGAAAAATTTTCATAAAGCGACCAACAGAGGTTTCTACCCCAAAGATTTCCGCAGGAAATCGTGGGGTTTCCATAAATGATTTTCTGAAAAAGGAGTCGATAGCTTACTTTTTCAGAGGTTACAATTTTATTAGAGGAAGGCTGGCAAATCGATAAAATTCTTTGGCCCGGGCCGACACTTTATTTCTGGTCAGCGCCGCGATACTCTTCACACCCATTTCCTCCACGGTAAACGAGGCGGTCAGGCTCCCCACCACAATAGACTTCTTCAAGGTTTGCAGTTCGATTTTGCCCTGGCGGGCCAAGTAGCCGATCATCCCGCCCGCGAAGGTATCCCCTGCTCCTGTCGGATCCACCACCCTTTCCAGAAGAACCGCGGGTGAGGTGAAAACGCCATCCGGACCGATCAACATAGAACCGTGCTCACCTTTCTTGACAATAACCCTTTTCGGTCCGAGTTTCAGGATGGCTTGCGCAGCTTTCCCGAGATGGTGTTCCCCCGTGAGGAGTTTGACTTCCATGTCATTGAGCACCATCAAATCCACTTTTTCCATGACCCTTAACAACTCTTTTGGGGTCTTTTCGATCCAAAGCTCCCTGGTATCTAGCATCGTGAATTTTGGCTTATACATCTGCTTGAGAACATTCAATTGAAGGGCGGGATGAATGTTGGCCAAAAACAAATAAGGGATATGCCGGTCCTTTTCGGGAATCTTCGGGTCGAATTGGGCGAAGACATTCAATTCCGTCTTCAAGGTGTAAGCCACGTTCATATCTTCTTTTTTATAATAACCCTTCCAATAGAAAGTCTTTCCTTTGGCGAGGGCAAGTCCGTCCAGGCCGATATTCTTGGATTTCAAGAGTTTCAAATCGGAGGGACGAAAGTCCTCGCCGACAACCCCCACGAGATGGGTGGGCGCAAATAGCGAGGAGGCAAGACTGGCGTAGGTGGCGGAGCCGCCAAGAGTGCGGGTCGTGTAACCGTAGGGAGTTTTCAAACCGTCGTAAGCGACCGAACCCACGATTAATACTTTGGACATTTTTTCCTCGGTTTACTCAGGATTGAAAAGTACATAGCCCCGGAGGGAGCAAAAAACCACGAACACCATAACAGCCAGGATGGCGTCCCCTGTCAGCCGGAGGATCAGGGGATTATCCTCGTGCTTGTTGCATTTCACGCGCAGGCCGTGCGCGGTTTCACCCACGAAGTAGAAATGTTTCTCGTGATCATAAGTTTGTGGCCGCAGGAAGCCCTCTTTAGTCAAAAGCGCGTCGTCAATCTCGTCATTGATGATTTTATCCGGATGAACTTGGTTCCACTGGTTCACGGCCTTTTGAAGGGTGATCACCCGGTTATAGCAGTCCATCTCTTCCTTTGGGATCAAGGCTTGGCGTAAGAGATAAACCCCCAGGAGAGTAAACGCGAAACAAAAGACATAGATCAAAAGTCCCTTGGTGAAGGTTAATTTTTTGGTTTTTACGGTCATTCAAATCCTCGATAATGCAGGAAGTATAGCAAAAGACCTGTCCTTGTGATTTTTTTCCTCAGTTATTCATGCTGATCAAGGTAGGCCTGCGGTTAGCGTAGGAAATATTTAAAAGAACCCCGATCGCAGCATAGCTGAAAGCCAGCGAGGATCCTCCATAGCTGATGAAAGGAAGAGTCAAGCCAGCCACCGGCAGCAAGCCGATGGTCATGCCGACGTTTACGATTACCTGAACCGCGAACATGCTGGCGATACCCAACGCCAGAAGAGAGCCTTCGCGGTCCCTGGCTTTTCGGGCGATATCGAAAGATTTTTGAACCATAAAGAAGTAAAGGACCAGGACTGTAACGCATCCGATAAAGCCTAATTCTTCCCCGACAACGGAAAAAATAAAATCCGTATGGTGCTCCGGGATAAAGGAAAGTTGTGTTTGGGTTCCGTGCAAATAGCCTTTGCCGGAAAATCCGCCGGAGCCAATGGCGATCACTGATTGGATGATGTTGTATCCCGCGCCCAGAGGGTCATCCTGGGGGTTGAGAAACACCTCCAATCTTTCCTTTTGGTAGTCCTTTAAAAAATGCCATATCAGGGGGCAGGACGCTGTCCCCATAAGGAACAGCCAAGCGAGCCAGCGAAAGCGAATACCTCCCACGTACATCAGGACAAGAGAAACCGGAATCAATAAAAGGGCTGAACCCAGGTCAGGTTGCCTCAGGATGAGAATTAAAGGCACACCCAACATGGCAAGAAGGAAGAAAAGGCTTTTCAAATATAAAAGTTCCACTGTTCGGCTTCCTATATACCGGGCTAAAACCAGCAGAATGGATAATTTCGCAAGCTCAGAGGGCTGGTAAGAAAGAAACCCAAGCTTAATCCATCTCCTGGCTCCGTTCGCCTCATCACCGATCACGAAAACAGCTATGAGGGAAACGATGGATACCCAGTAGAAAATATAGGAAGCCTCGATCCAAAACCGGTAATCAATTTTGGAAAAGAACCACATCACGACAAAAGAGATGAAAAACCAATAGATTTGTTTCTTCCAAAGACCCGCAATGTCGGAGTTGTGCGAAGTCGCGGAATAAACTAAAAATATTCCTATTAATGATAGGGCGAGGACTTCCGAGGCCAAAACCCAATCCATCCACCTGAAATAATTTTTAAAGGCGTTTGTCATGATTCACCTTTCAAAGCCTTTCCGGACCCAGTGATCAAAAGCATTTCCCTGGGCCGGCGCCGGCACAGCAAACCAAGGCCCCAATTCCAAAATCATGGAGCCACTCCAACCACAGGTGTGGGGGTAATCTCCGGGGTGGCTTCTGGTATCGAGGGCGTCGGGGTCTGCCAAAGCTCGACATCCTGACCGAAAGCCTGTTCCATCAACCGTTTGGCGATAGGAGCGGCCACGATGCCGCCTTCTCCCCCATTTTCCACCAAAACAATGATTCCAACTTTGGGATCTTCCACCGGCGCATAGGCCGTGAACCAGGCGTGATTGTCGCCATGGGGATTCTCAGAAGTCCCCGTCTTGCCGGCGATTCGAATCCCCCTGATACGTGCTTTTTTGCCGGTCCCCCGGTCGGAAGCCACGACCTGTTCCATGCAGTCCTTAATGAATCGAAGATAGTCCTGATTCACTCCAGCATCCTGAAGAAGCTCCGGTTGTTTCTCGAAAACAGCCCGGTCCGTTTTCTGATCCACCACCCGGTACAATAGATGGGGTCTAAAAATTTTTCCGTTCATGGCAATTCCGGAGGTGACATCCAACATCTGCAATGGAGTCGTCAGGAGATACCCTTGGCCAATGCTCATTTGTATCGTGTTGCCCGGGAACCAGGGCATATGCTGAGTGCTTTCCTTCCAACGGGGGTTAGGCACGAGCCCGGGCACCTCCGAATCCAAGTCCACCTGTGTCTTAGCCCCCAGACCCAGATTTCGCGCCACCCGGTAGATCTTATCGACCTTCACCAGAAGACCCAATTGATAGAAAAAAATATCGCAGGACTCGATGATGGCGTTCTTCAAGTTCATCCATCCATGCCCGGTGGTTCTCCAACAGCGGTAAGGCCAGGTTTTGAACCAGAAGATGCCGCGGCAAAGCAATACTTTATTCATATCCATGACATTATCCTCCAAAGCCGCCAAGGTCGTGATCAGCTTGAAGATCGAGCCAGGGGGATATTGCCCCTGGATAGCCCGGTTTTCCAAGGGATGGGCCTTGTCCTTGATAAGCTTGTTCCATTTCTTGTAAGAAATGCCGCTGACGAAATCATTGGGATCGAAGTTGGGCCTGGAGACCAAGGCCAGGATCTCGCCTGTCTTGGGATTGTTGACAATAACAGATCCCACCTGGTCGCCCATTAATTCCTCGGCCAACTTTTGAAGCTTCCAGTCGATGCTGAGCATCAGGGTCTGGCCCTGGATGGGGTCTTTGTAGGCCAGGGTTCGGCGCTGGACTCCCGAGGCGTCCACCTCCACTTGGACTCCCCCGTTTGTTCCCCTGAGGAAATAATCGTAGGTTCGTTCCACCCCTTTCTTCCCCACCCAGTCCCCCACGGCGTAGCCGGTGTCCTTCAACCGCAATAAATCCGCCTCGCTGATCTCGCCGATATGCCCCAAGATGTGGGAAGCTAATTCCCCGTGCGGATAATAGCGTTCCGGTTCCATTTGGATATAAACACCTGGAAGGCGGACCCTATTCTCCTCAATCTGCGCGATGAGGTTTTCATCCAGGTGGGATTCGAGGCGGATGGGCTCGAATTTCCTGGTCTTACGCCGGCTTTCCACCAGCAGCTCAAGGGAGGATAGCGGTTCGCCCAGTATCTGACTTAGCCGGAAAAGGGTGGATTCATAGGTCCTCAAGTTGGCCGGAACAAGGAAAACAGAATAAGTCGCCACATTCGTCGCGAGAATGACACCGTCTCGGTCGGTGATGATTCCTCTGGGGGCCCTGGCTGGGATGAGCCTTAAGCTATTGGAATCGGATAAACCCCTGAAGGTCGGGTAGTTGAGAATTTGGAGATAAAACAGCTTCAAGAAAATGCCCAAAAAAGCCAAAAGAATGATTCCCAGAAGAAAGTTCAACTTCCGATCGGAAAAACCCCCGATTTTTGAGTTGGATTTTCCTAGAACCACATGGGCATCCTAAAAACATTTATTTTGAACACCTGAAAAATTTTGTTTTGAAAAAATTTTAAGAACCCCGTTGGAATAAACAAACCTTCGAAACATGGCATTCTCAAACCGCCTTTCAACGGGAGGATTTAAACTTAATCTTTCTCACCCAAACCGAAGGCAAAAGGAATGTCGATTCCGGGGATTAACCGCCATCAAGCGGTTGCGGGATCCTGCTTGCGCCGCCGGAATCTCACTACGATATAAGAAACTCCCGATCCGGCGATCATGGTCATGAAAACCGTCCGACCCACAATCCCTAAAGCGTCGGCAAAGGGCGGTGCCGAGCCATCCCATTTTAGGATTCCCCAAACGAAAAGCTGATGAAAGGACGACATGATAAAGATGAGAAACGTTTGGGTTAATATTTTCTCGCGGTAAACGTGCCTTTGGGAAAGCGATGACAAAATTCCTGTAAGAGTTTTCGCGATGGTGTGCACCCCAAACCAGCCTGCCGATAATAAATCTTCCGCCAAACCCATGACGAATCCCCAACCAGCGGCTTTCGGGGCGGTGGTTCTCAATCCCGCCAAAATTACGTAAATCAAGGGCAGGTCTATTCCCCATTCGGAGATTCCCCCTACTTGTTGAAGGTATAAAAGACCTAGAACCCATAGAATTTCTTTCGGAAATTTCATCCCGCATCCTTAAACCTGATTTATTTAAAATGCTGAAATCCGTGTCATACCTGCGCCTCACCCTCCAACTAATTTACTCACGTGAAAATCATATCTATTAAAACGGCACTCTTATTCCCCGATGGCGGGAACCGGCTGGAGTATGAAAACATAATCCAGGACGCCCAAATCCACAGCAGGCGCCAATTCTATATCCGTGTTCAATCCATTCTCTGAAATGGCTTTCCTGAAAATCGTACCCAATGCGTAGCCTTTTGGATAGACGCCCCCCAATCCCGAGGAAACGATCGGGTCCCCGACTTGAACGTCCTCGGAAGCGCTCACGTATCCATATTTCAGCTGGCTCCCCCCGGTACCCAGGACAACTCCAGTCACCCGGGACCTAGTATCAATTCCCGCGACGCTGGAGCTCGTATCCGTAATCAATAAGACCCTTGAATTTTTCGGGGAAACTTCCAGAATTCTTCCCACGATTCCTTGTTCCGTGATGATAGGGGAATCCGCCGTCACGCCATCCTCGGCCCCGGCATCAATGATGAAACTCTTGTTCCAGGTGCTGGGGTCATGGGCGATAATCCGGGCGATGCGCGTCTGGTGAGGCTGTTTGGCCTTGATTTGGAGGACTTCCTGCAAGCGCGTCAATTCCGATTCGATGGATTTATGGTTTGAAAGTTCCAGACGGAGGGATTGGTTCTCCACTTGAAGCCTGGCTACCTCCTGGCGCAAGTGACCCAGTTCCAGGATCGCGGTCAGGACATTTTCCGGAACGGCGAGAACCCAGCTCACAGACCTTTGAACCGGAAGCCAAAGGGAGAGGGAAAGATTTTTGAGCGTCAGATGCTCGGACTTAGGATGGTTATTACGGTAAACAAGGATCCAAAGGCCGGTTAATAATAGGAATAGGAGAAAAAAACGGGAAAAGTTTTTCTGCAAAAATTTCAGCATATATCAACCAACGGTCCTGCTATCAGAGTCGGCCATCCGAATGGTATGGCGGCCGTGGGTCGGGCGGGCATCCTTATCAGTTGTAATCCTTTTCGAGGACTGAAATACGCTTTAAGAAATCCATGGACCTGTCCAAGAGGTGCCCCGCTCCCATCGCCACGGCGGTGGTGGGATCGTCCGCCAAGTTAACGGGTACCCCGGTTTCATCCCGAAGGCGCTCATCTAAATTCTTCAATAAGGATGTCCCTCCGGCCAGGATGATTCCCCGGTCTACGATATCCGATGCCAGTTCTGGTGGAGTCCTCTCGAGGGTCATTTTGATGGTTTCGATAATGGGAGCCAAAGGCTCCTCCAGGGCCCCGCGCACCTCCTCGGAAGTCAACTCGATTGTTTTGGGAAGGCCTGTCACCAAATCCCGGCCCTTGATTTGCATGCGCAGTTCCTGGTCCAAGGGGAAGGCGGAGCCTATTTGAATTTTGATATCCTCGGCCGTTCTTTCCCCGATCAATATGTTATAGGTTTTTTTAATGTAATTGATAATGGCTTCGTCCAACTCGTCCCCCGCGACCCGGATAGATTTCCCGTAAACCACGTCGCCCAGGGAGATAACCGCCACCTCGGTCGTTCCACCGCCGATATCCACGATCATGTTTCCCTGGGGTTCGGCGATTGGCATGCCCGCCCCAATTGCCGCCGCCATTGGCTCCTCCACGAGGAAAACTTCCCTCGCGCCAGCCTGTTCAGCAGAGTCTCGCACAGCCCTTTTCTCCACTTCCGTGCATCCGGAGGGTATGGCCACGACAATGCGGGGCCGGATCAGGGATCGCCGGTTGTGGACCTTTGAGATGAAAAAGCGAAGCATTCTTTCGGTCACCTCGAAATCGGCGATAACGCCGTCTTTCATGGGGCGAATTGCGACGATAGATCCCGGCGTTCTTCCCAGCATGAGTTTGGCATCATTCCCGACCGCCAGTATTTGATTGGAACTTTTATGAACGACTACGAGGGATGGTTCTTGGAGGACGATTCCACGGCCTTTGACATATACCAATGTGGTTGCTGTTCCCAAGTCGATGGCGACATCGCTGGAAAAAAGACCCAGGAGAAAATTGAGCAAGACAAACCCCTTTTTCAGGTTGGTATTTCACGCAGGATAAACCCGAATTTTGCGTTAAACGAAATTCTAATATTTATTTCTTTCTTTCGCTGATTGTACCCGGTTCATATAAACCGGCAAATAAAAAAAACCCAGTAAATACGGGCTTTTCGGGGCATTAGTTTAACACAGAGGTTGGGAGAGTCCAATAATTTTCAAGGTATGACTTATAAGGGATTTGAGGTCTGGTTTGGAGATTATAGGCGCCCAAGGGGCAGGAATTATTTCTTTTCCGGCTTGTCCATGTGCCCCCCTGGTTTTGATTCCTGCGGCTGTACCTTGGCCCTTAGGAAAATTTTCTCAAAAAGCCGGAGATATTCCTTCTTGAGTTCAACAGTGGACCAGGATCGATAATTGTTTTCGTTAAAATTCTCGCCCAGGTAATCCTTGCTTTGGCGAATAAAAGTCAAAAGGGTCCCGGCCATCTCGTCAGTCACGCCACTAACCCCGGTGGAGATCGTGACATGCTGAAGAATGCCGTCTTTGTACCGCAAGATCTGGTCCTGGGAAGGATTGACGATACCTGATATTTTCCCGGTGAAACTATCCGTGAAAAATAGGACCTCCACGTCTTTTCCCAATAATTCCGTGACAGTGGTTGAGGATGAGTTTTCCGTTTGCGGTTTCAAGGCAAAACCGCAATCCTTGCAAACCTTGTTTCCTGCGTCGTTTTTGGCTCCACAATGAGGGCATTTCATAATTGTCTTTCACCACGATTTTGTTCGGAAATATAAATATAACCACCTTATCTTTTTGTTGCAAGCGTTTTCAATTTATTCCCTTTAAATTGGTACAAGCAGTTGAGTCGAATGCCACCCGCGCCATAGGAAAGGTCATTAACCCAAAGTATTCATGAAACCACATCGAGCTGAGTTTTAAGTTCACTTTGTCTTCTGAATTGATATCGGTTTGTGAAATACATATAAATCTTTTGAGTCGCGGGAACGCAGAATCCTTCTGGAATGGTTCACAACGATTGCCTGCCAAAAATGACCGATGCGTCCACAATTCCCAAATACCGGAAATTGACGGGTTCATTTAGTGGAAAATAAAATTGTAGGAATGATTTGACAACCCCCTCTACAATAACTTCTTAGACCATTCAAAACGGTTTGCCTTTTTCAATACCCTTTTCTGCCACCACCAAAAGTAGTAAATTCCCCTTTTACGCTTAATTTCTCATTGGTTTTTCCCGTACTTATCAATAATTAGCTAACATTCGAGCTCATTTTTGGGAATAATAGTGCGAGTTGCTCTCCGGAAGTGGACTCGCTTTCAAATGTTCGAGACCTCTTCCTGTAATTTTGGATGTTTGGGGTCTGGCATCAAAAGACCTCATTGGAATGTTTAGCAGGACATGCCTAACTTTCGCGCGAGGGAATCATGAAAAAAATCTACAGCCGTTCATTATGGGTGGTAGTCATTCTTTTTTGTTTCGCCTTCATTTTCTCTGTGTCCTGTATGAAAAAACCCCTTTCCAGTGAAATAAAGTCAGAAAATCCCAGCGGCGTTTTTTCCCAGCAAAACCACCCCTCCACGACCCTGAACCGTCTTCTGAAAAAATTAACCTTGCCGGAATACATAACTTACAATCCGCCGCAAACCATGATGAAAGACCTGGCCCAAAAAATCGATCTTCGCCTTTTGGCGGCGGCCCAGCTTGAGAAAATTAAAAGAAAGGTTGCGGAGGGCGCCCTATCCGGTGATGTGGGCGGAGCCAAGGATGTCAATATAATGGACTTGCTGGAGGCCGACCTTGAGGGGGACGGTTCCTTTAGTATTACCCCTCCGGGGGTAGTCGAGCAGGCAGTATCAGCTAATTCAAATCTTTGGACCTGGATGGTGACCCCCCTTCAGGAAGGGGACCACCGGTTGACCTTAAAATTATCCATCGTCTTGCAGAAAAAAAGTCTCAACGAACCGCGCTTGCTCAAGACCATTGATACCATGGTGTCCGTGGTCGCGCCCCCTCCTCCACCTTTTCCCAAAAAAATCATGGAGTTTATAGGGAACAATTGGTTATGGATCTGCCTGTTGTTCTTGATTCCCCTTTTCGGCTTTTTGTTGGAGAACAAGTCCAAGGCAAAGAAGCGCTAGACTAAAAAATTAGCAGTTGATCAAAACCCGCGCGCGTTTAGGAAGAAAACACCCGGACACATGCGTCTAATCCTTCTTCAGCTCTTTCCGGATGGATTCCAATTCCCTTTTACGCCCCTCATCCGGTTTGGGATAACTCATTTTAAGGTTCTCGAGGGCATGAAGGATCAAATGTGAAATAATCAATCTCGCGTTCGGTTTATCGTCCGCAGGCACGATGTACCAGGGTGCCTTCTCGGTGCTTGTCGAACCCAGGCATTCCTCATAGGCTTTCCAGTATTCCTTCCAATATTTTCTTTCCTGGATATCGCTCATGCTGAATTTCCAGTTTTTTTCCGGGTCCTCCAGGCGGGCCAAAAAACGTTTCCTTTGTTCCTCCTTGGAGAGATGGAGGAAGAATTTCAGGATCCGGGTCCCGTTGCGGTAAAGGTGCTTCTCAAACTCCACGATGGAGCGGTACCTCTCTATCCAAAGGCTGTCCTTCTCGATCAATTCTTCCGGAATCTGTTCTCCCTTTAATACCTCCGGATGGACCCTAGCGACGAGGACTTCCTCATAATAAGAGCGGTTAAAAATGCCGATCTTTCCCCTTTCCGGCAGGTTGCGGGTGGTTCTCCAGAGAAAATCATGCTCAAGTTCCTCCGCGCTGGGGCGCTTGAAGCTGGAAACCTGGCAGCCTTGGGGATTGATTCCCGACATGACATGCTTGATGGCCCCGTCCTTCCCCGCCGCGTCCATAGCCTGGAATATCAGGAGCAAGGAGTAACGATTGTGGGCGTAAAAAAGCCCCTGGAGGGAACTAAGACTTTCAATTTGCTCTTCCAGGATGTTTTTGTATTTTTCCTTTGTTTCATAATAAGGTTTTATCCTGGTAGGCCAATTCTTAAGACGGACCTCTTCCCCTTCCTTGACACGGAAATCCTTAGAATGAATTTTCATTTGCTCATCCTCTCTCTTTTTTTGACCTCATTTTGGGGCCATAGGCGAATAGGATAACTCATCGTCAACCCCGCAGGGTCCATTTGCGTCCACGATTTTGTTTTAAAGACCGGATTGTTTTAAAGGTTAATCTGGCCGTCCAAGCTATATTGGCGAATCCCCGATATTTGCTCCGGTTGGAAAATTTTACCGAACTTTTACAAGCAAACTCTTTATATGCAAATAAACACGATTGGCAATCCCCAAAAACCAATTATGCCCTCCGAAACCTTGTTTTCGGGTCCTTTACAGCTATTTGTTGTAGTCAAAATCCCTCTTTTATAAACAAGGGCGCATTCATCTGCTCCTGTTTGTTATCTGATTTTGATTGGGGTTGTTGCGAACGAGACTCATATTGTGATATAAGTCATATATCAACACATATGGTAAATTTCTTCCAAACGAACCCCCCGGAAGCCACAAGACCGGCTGGTACTTTTGGCCCTTGGAGGGTTCATGCTTAGTCGTTCTCACCGTTGTCTTTTCGTCTATCCCCGTTTCACTTCCAAAAGCTTCTGGAACTACCGCGCTACCTGTGAAATAGTCGGCGCCCGTTATCCCGCGGCCCCCTTGGGTCTTATTACCGTGGCCTCCATGCTACCCTCCCATTGGGAGGTCCGTCTAAACGATCTCAATACCCGTGAGCTCAACGAACAGGATGTCCAATGGGCCGACATGATCTTCCTGGGAGGCATGATTTCCCAGCAGCCGGACCATCTGCGATTAATTGGACATTTTCGCCTCCTGGGCAAGACCGTGGTGACGGGAGGACCCGACGCGACCTCCAGCCCCCACTTATACGATAACGCGAACCATCTCATCCTTGGCGAAGCTGAGGTAACCTTTCCCGAGTTTTTGGAGGATTTTAACCAAGGCGCCGCCAAGCACCTCTATCTGGCAGCGGACCGCAAGGCCGATATGACCCAGAGCCCTACTCCCCGTTTCGACCTGTTAAAATTCAGCGATTACCTCCAGGTAGGCATCCAATGGAACCGCGGCTGTCCCTTCATGTGCGAGTTCTGCGATATCATCGAGCTTTTCGGACGCAAACCCCGGGGAAAAAACGCGGATCAGGTTCTCAAGGAGCTTCAGACACTTTATGCGCTCGGCTACCGCGGCCACGTGGACATTGTGGACGACAATTTCATAGGCAACAAGAAGGCGGTCAAGGAGCTTTTGCCCCATATCATCCGCTGGACCAAGGAGCATAAATGGCCCTTTGAGTTTTCCACGGAGGCTTCCCTGAACCTTTCGGACGACGAGCCGCTGATGGATTTGATGCAGGAAGCGGGTTTTGCCTGGCTGTTCGTGGGGATTGAGAATCCCAACGAGGAGACCCTCCTGGCGACCCAAAAACGCCAAAACACCCACCGTTCCATCGCCGAGAGCGTCCACAAGCTCATCCGACATGGCATGATCGTCAACGCCGGGTACATCGTGGGTTTCGACGGGGAAAAAGGCGACGTTGCACAGTCCATCCTGGATTGCATCGAGGCCACCTCCATCCCGGTCAACATGGTGGGGCTCTTGTTCGCCCTGCCCAACACCCAGCTTACTCGCCGTTTGAAGAAAGAGGGCCGGCTGGATGAGAATTTCGAGATACCTCCCGATCAAACCGCCTGCCAGTGCGTGGCAGGGTTGAATTTCACGACGCTGCGCCCCCGCAATGAGATCCTGAACGATTTCTACCGCGTGGTGAAGGAATCCCTGACCCCCGAGAAATTCTTCGGCAGGGTCCTTCGCATGTCGCTGATACTGGATTGTTCCCGGAATAAATTGAAAATCCCCTTGAGACTTCAGGTCAAGTACCTTCGTTCCTTTACCCGTCTTGCGCGGACATTGGGCATGAGGCCCTCCACCCGCCGGGAATTCTGGAAAGTTTTCCTCCAGGTCCTCATCAAAAACCCAGTGGCCATCCGTCAGGCCGTTTCAGTGATGGCCCTTTACCTGCATTTCGAGGATTTCCGGGATTATGTCTTGGGCAGGCTTGAGACGGAAATGGCGGCCATTCAAAAAGAAGGCGATCCGAGGATCAAAGATCAGCTCAAAAGGGCGTTTCTTCCGGAACCTGTTTCCCTGCAATTGAGTTAAACAGTCCTCCTAAGTCAATACATCGGGACCGTCCATCCATTTTTAATCTTGATTCATTCCAGTCTTTATTGGCCCTTGATTAGCGGGGCTGTCGCCTTGTTTACCTCAAACAAATCCAGTTGTCATTTTTACTGGTCCATCGGATAAGGTTCGAATGAGCCCTCAGTGGGAGATGAGTATTTTCCCAATTTTTTTGTAGGCTTGGTCCCCGTTGACCGCCCGGACATAGTAGATATATAGCCCGCTGGCGAGCGGTTCCCCATTTTGGTTCATTGGCTTCCATTGGTACTTGTTGGCGCCCTCCCAATATTGGACATGGGTCGCGAAAGCCGGTTCACCCGCCAACGTAAAGACTACCAAATAAACCCTCATGGGAATCGGCAGGTTCACGTTGAATTGGATGGGCGCCCCGGCGGTGGAGATGTTCGGGAAAGCTTGAACTGAAAAAGGAAGCCCAGGCACGAAAGTCGGGGTTGGAGTGGGTGTCGCGGTCGGTGTATCGGTGATCGTGGGAGTTGGAGTTATAGTCGGGGTGTAGGTATCTGTGGGCGTGTCAGTAATTGTGGGTGTGGGGGTGATGGTGGGTGTGTCGGTCACGGTGGGGGTGTTCGTGGGGGTGAAACTATCGGTCGGAGTATAGGTCTGGGTGTTGGTGGGTGTGTCCGTTACTGTCGGGGTCCAAGTGGGGGTCAGGGTAATGGTTGGCGTGTTCGTAATAGTGGGTGAATTGGTAATCGTGGGCGTAAGGGTAATCGTCGGGGTGAAAGTAATGGTCGGTGTCCAGGTCTTGGTGCGAGTCATGGTGCGGGTAGCGGTCGCGGTCGGCGTCCGCGTGGGGGTAGCGGTGGGGGTAGCGGTTCGGGCGACTCCGGCCAAATCGTTGATTAAATTTTGCCCGTTAGGGCTTCCCCAACCTGTGGCCAGGTCGTAGCCGGTAACAGCCGTATAGGGTCCGGAAAACGTGTAATTATTATTGCTCCCGTCGTTGATATCATGAAAATCATTTGCGTACGAGGTCGGTGTGAGAGCCAGGGAATAAAGGGGGGGTTGGCCGAGCCAACGGGACCCTTGCCTGATGCGCTAGCCTGTTGGTTGGCCAGGGACCAGAAAGCAGCCCAGAGGGGCGAGGAAGCGCTGGTTCCGTCTATCAAACCCAAATAGGAAACAGCCTTACCGGTGGTACTATAATTTTCGGAAACCAGAAGCAGGCTGGCGGCCGCGGCCGAAACGTCGGGCAGGTTTCGCCATTGGGTGGATCCGCCATTTGTTGTCATGGGGACGGGAGCCTGGTAGGAGGGAATGTTCATCAGGTTCGTGCAGGAACCTCCCCCGCTCGCGCCAATGGAATCGTTCCAGGTCTTCTCGGAGATATAGGATATGCTCGCGGGAGTTCCGGCTGGATTCGTGGTGGACAAGGCCGTCCCCCCGACCAAGGTCTCAAACTGGCTGGTATAGAGGCTGGGGTCTCCCGCCGCCGCGATCGAGGGGGTTGGATCTCCCCTGACATAGGCCCCGTAATCGCCAGACGCCTCGAAATAGGCCTGGCCTTGTGACGCCAGCTGGTTCATTAGGTTGGTCGTAGTGGTGTCACCATATCCTCCCCAGGAACTGCTGACCTGGTTGCACCTGAGGGTGGTGGCCATGGCCGCGAGAATGTCGTTTGCGGAAGCGCTCAGGCTGGGGTCGTCAGGGGAAGCCTCATAGACTACGACCTGCGCTCCCGGCGCCATGGAGACCACCATCTCTATATCCAAGGAAACTTCGTCGGTATCCAGCGCGTAAATCGGGGTCCCGTTAAAACTGTTATAGGTGTCCGCAACATAGGTTATTGGAGCGGGTGCTGTTATCGCGGGACTCCAATGGGTCTCATAGTAAGTTAAATCGGAAGCATACCAGCCGTCATATTCAAGCAATCCCACGGATTGTCCCGCTCCATTCACCGATGCCGGAAGATTCGGGACATAAGAATCCCTCAAATCCTTTCCCCGGTATAGTTGGGTCACGCCCACCTGAACCGACCCGTTTTTCGCGCCCAAGCCGCCAGCATACTTTCTAAAGGACCGGGTCAGTTTCCGCATTTTCGGATAGACGCGGTTGAAATTGTCCAAACCGCTCACGTGCTGTATGGAGATATCTAAGTCGAGAGAGGGTTCGCTGTCAGAAGCTTGGAACAAACTCCCGTCAGGCCTGCGGTATTTGTTCATTTGGACATGGAAAACCCTTCGAATATCCCCTGCCGTCCCGCTCACATCCATCAAGAGCCTGTTGGGATAAGTCCGATCCACCCTCATGCCCATCAATCGGAAGAAGTCAGCCACGGCCTGGTAATCACTCTCGGAGGGGCCGAATCTCATCGCGTATTCTTCCGGCGTGAGGAATTTCCTGTAGAGGGTGCTCCTGGGATCATATAAATCCTTAAGGAGGTTCTCCAAATCAGCTTGGTTTTGCGGGGGAAGTCCGATGGCCAAATGGAACTTGGTAGTATCTTCAAGGGGCCCCACCAGGGGCGCGGTTGAAACAGCCTCCGGCACATGGCCTTTCAAAATTTGGTGGCCAGCCGCCTCAGCCCGGGAATGGGGCAAGAATGAAAACAACGCTAAACCCAGTAAAGCCAGCCGGAAAAAGCCATGAAAAATTGGGGATTTTCTTCGATTCATCGGTTTTTTTGTTCTCCGATTTAGGCCTTATCTCTATACCCATCGAAGCATAACTTAGAATAGGCCGGCCTTGCAAGCGGACAGGAATCATTTGGATTTCCGGTAAGAAACCTTCATTCTTTCACGCAAGTTAAACGGCATCTTTGGTGCCCGAGACAAAAAAAAGCCTGAACAAAAGTGTCCAGGCTTGATTCAACGAATATTGCGAACGTTATTTACTTCTTTTTCTTCTTCGCGACTTTTTTCTTAGCTGCCATATCGAATGACCTCCTTACTTGGCATTTGTTGATTTATACATTACCACATTCTTGACAATATATTTGGAATATAAGGGCTTCCGAGTATTCGCGAAAAGAATTAGCTTGTATTTCCTGCCAACAAAGGAAACGGATTCAGGAGAGAACAAACAGGGATTATCCGCGCTTATTGTTTCGGAACATCCGAGAAGGGCTCCACCTTGGCTTCATTGGAGCGATTCAACCAAGTCCCATCAGCGTTTCTGGGAACGACCATAAAAAAATAGGGACTGTGATTATTGGAGAGTTGAAGCAACACATTCGGGTTACTGTTCTTGGACACCTCAAAAAGCTCGTACACATTATCCGGTTCCCGGCTGACGAATAGCGCATAGCCCGCCTCCGACGGGTTCCGATCCCAGTCCAAAAAGACCTTCCTCCTTGCCTGGGGGCTGGCGTTCAATTTCACCACCGGAGGAGCCGTTAAGATTTCCGCTTCCCGGGGCGAGGGATACCAGAGGAAATGGCCCAGGGCTTTTTCGGATTTCCCGTCAGGTGTGACCGCGGTCACGATCCATTCCCAGCCCTGAAGGCCGGAAGTGTCCGTCACCCAAACGACGTTGCTTTTCTTCGGCTCCAGGGTGACCTTTTCCACATGGTTCGAGGGGGATTTCTTGTAAAGGTTATAGCCCGAGGTGGCGAAAGGCGGGATTTTCCAGGAAACCCTCAAACCGACAACATCCGCGTTCAGGTCGATATTACCGTTCCCTCCGATTCCTTGCGGAGGAACTACGCGGATGGTCTCAAGTCCTTGTTGTTCGCGGGGAACGGGTGCAAGCGCCGGGGCATTTTGAGCGCCTAAACCGGTATTTTGCCCGGCAATTTGGACTGTACGGCTCTCGAGATAAGTCTCATTGGAGGGAAAACTGCGGATTCCGTTATTGACCGCGCGGACCGAGATGCGGTAAAGGGTATCGGGTTTGTCATTCTTGTAAACATAAAAGGGTTTAACCACGGGCTCCGAGACGAACAAATCGCTCCCATCCAGGGGCTGGACCAGGACCTCATAGGACTGGACCGGGCCTTGGGATTTATCCCAGCGGACCTCGATGTCCCCGGCCGTCTCAACCGCGTTCACGTATTTTGGGGCGTTGGGTTCCCCGCCCGCAACCCATGGCCCGTCCCACCGCAAGATGCCCGAGACGCGGTGGACCATCCCGAGGGTATTGTAGGGCTGGAAGGCGTAATCCAGCTGGAGGAAGGAAATCCTGATTCCCGCGCCGGCTGAAAATCCGCTCGAGTTGAAACCGTCATCTCGGGAATTGGACAGGTAACCCGCCCTCAAGGCGAACAAGTCCCGGTACCAATACTCGGTCCCGACACCCAGCGCCTGGGTGTTGGTGTTGACGTTTAAAACGCCATTGGCCATGAAGGTAAGGCTGTGGAGGGGCATCTCCAGGGCGGTCCAGGCCGCGCCCGTGTTCAACTGCGTCGGCAGGGGCTCCAGGCTGGCGAGCTTGATTCCAGCCCCCAGGTTCATGGCGCTCGCGGCTAAAGTCAGGCTCGGCATGATCCGGTACCGAAGGCCCAGGTCAAAACCCAGCCCGTTGCCCTGGACGTTGTCCAGTTGGCGGAGGATGTACTTCACGGCCGCTCCCACGTGCAGGTCGTAGAAGGATCTTCCCCATCCCCCCACGAGGGCCTGGTCCTGGGCTGAAACGCTCGGCGTGGATGGGTTGGCGGTACTGTTGAACGGGGCTGTCCCCATGCTGATGTAACCCAGGCCCAAAACCCCGGTGGTTCCCATGGGGATGGACGCCCCGACGAAGTTGTAATTGATGCCCGCGTTGAAACTCTCGTAGCCGTACCCTATCTCGGGCATCCGGATATTTCCCAACCCGGCCGGGTTGAAGGAAAGGGTGTTGATGTCGTCCGCCACGGCGCTGAAAGCCTGGCCCATGCCGTCCGGCCTCGCGCCGGTGGTCATCAGCAGGAAATCCGCGCCTGTTGTTAATGGGCTTGCATTCGCAGGCATGGTTGGAAGGCATAAAAGCAAACCAGCCAAAATCTTAAAAGCGCAGGTTTTGTCAAAAATGAATCTCTCTGTGTCTCTGAGTCTCTGGGGTGATAAGTGTTTATTGCTCATTGTTTCAGCACCAGCACTTTCTTGACTTCCACCCGGTTGGGTTCAATGACGGCGATCAAATAAAGGCCGGAATCCGCCTGTGCCCCTGTATCGTCCTTCCCGTCCCAATAAATCGAATAGGCCCCGATGGTCTGGTTTTGGCTGGAAAGATGCCTGATGAGTAGGTCTGCGACGTTATAGACCTGCACCTGGACGCTTCCCCCGTTTTTCACCCAGTAATCGATCCTCAATGGCGGGTCGGACTGGTCGTTGAAGCGGTTCGCGCCCAAAGCCAGGGATATGCCGACGGTAGGCGTGATGGTCATTGAAATCGTTGGAGTTTCCGTGGGAGTCTCCGACGGTGTTTCGGTGGATGTTTCAGTTGCGGTGTCCGTGGCCGTGAACGTTGGAGTGATAGTGTTCGTGTTGGTAAGCGTGGATGTTGGCGTCAGGGTAGTGGTATTCGTGGGGGTGCCGGTTAGGGTGGAAGTTGGTGTATTAGTGGAAGTGGGGCTGGGCGTTGCCGACAGTGTGTCCGTCGGGGTACCAGTTGGTGTAGGTGTTGCTGTATCTGTCGGCGTATTGGTAATGGTATTCGTGGCCGTTTCAGTCGGGGAATCAGTTGATGTTAAGGTCGATGATGGAGTAGATGTCGCCGTCGGGGTGTCGGTCGAAGTAAATGTCGGCGTCAGAGTGGGAGTATACGTAATCGTTGATGTGTCGGTTATCGTCAAGGTTACAGTTGGCGTGACGGTATCGGTGGGTGTTGAGGTTAGGGTACTCGTGGACGTATTAGTGGGTGTGCTGGTCGGAGTATCGGTGAAAGTAATTGTAGGTGTGTATGTAATAGTGTTTGTTGAAGTTTCGGTGAGCGTCGAAGTGGGTGTCAACGTCAAGGTTGGAGTAGATGTCACTGTTTGAGTGTCGGTTGAAGTAGAAGTCAGGGTTACTGTCGGGGTATCCGTAATCGTTGGCGTGTCGGTAATGGTCGAAGTTGAGGTGGAAGTAGGCGTGTCCGTGCTTGTTGAGGTCAGGGTACTCGTGGACGTATTAGTGGGTGTGTTGGTCGGAGTATCGGTGAAAGTTATTGTCGGTGTGTCTGTAATAGTGTTTGTTGAAGTTTCGGTGAGCGTCGAAGTGGGTGTCAACGTCAAGGTTGGAGTGGATGTCACCGTTTGAGTGTCGGTTGAAGTAAAAGTCAGGGTTACTGTCGGGGTATCCGTAATAGTTGGCGTGTCGGTAATGGTCGGAGTTAAGGTGGAAGTAGTCGTGTCCGTCGCCGTCTCGGTAAGGGTGCTCGTAAGCGTATTGGTTGACGTATAGGTGGACGTTACCGTTGGCGTATCAGTAAACGTCGGCGTATCAGTTACCGTTGGTGTAGAAGTCGATGTATCAGTGACTGTCCAAGTCAAGGTCGGGGTGAGTGTGATCGTTGGAGTGTTCGTTTGGGTATAAGTTGGCGTTACCGTTGGAGTATCCGTAATCGTTGGCGTGTCGGTAATGGTCAAGGTTGAGGTGGAAGTAGGCGTGTCCGTGCTTGTTGATGTCAGGGTACTCGTGGACGTATTAGTGGGCGTGTTGGTCGGAGTATCGGTGAAAGTAATTGTCGGTGTATCTGTAATAGTGTTTGTTGAAGTTTCGGTGAGCGTCGAAGTGGGTGTCAACGTCAAGGTTGGAGTGGATGTCACCGTTTGAGTGTCGGTTGAAGTAAAAGTCAGGGTTACTGTCGGGGTATCCGTAATAGTTGGCGTGTCGGTAATGGTCGAAGTTGAGGTGGAAGTAGGTGTATCGGTCGGCGTTTCGGTCCATGTGTTCGTGAGGGTATTTGTGGGCGAATAAGTCTGCGTAATCGTAGGTGTATCCGTAATCTTCGGAGTGTCCGTAATGGTCGGTGTCGATGTCGAAGTGTCGGTAGCTGTCCAAGTCAGGGTCGGCGTCAAAGTGTTTGTCGGAGTAACAGTCGCCGTATAAGTCGGCGTCACAGTTGGGGTATCCGTAACAGTTGGTGTGTCGGTAATCGTTGGAGTTGAAGTGGGGGTAGGCGTATCAGTTGGTGTTTCAGTCAAGGTATCCGTTAGG
This sequence comes from candidate division FCPU426 bacterium, assembly GCA_963796105.1. Classification (GTDB taxonomy): domain Bacteria; phylum Oederibacteriota; class Muellerivitia; order Muellerivitales; family Muellerivitaceae; genus CAWCKJ01. Next base: position 432,782 of record CAWCKJ010000002.1, on the reverse strand, counting down.
GTATTCGTTGAAGTATAGGTCGGCGTTACCGTTGGCGTATCAGTAAACGTCGGCGTATCAGTTACCGTTGGTGTAGAAGTCGATGTATCAGTGACTGTCCAAGTCAGGGTCGGCGTCAAAGTGTTTGTCGGAGTAACAGTCGGTGTCACAGTTGGGGTATCCGTAACGGTTGGTGTGTCGGTAATCGTTGGAGTTGAGGTGGGGGTAGGCGTATCAGTCGGTGTTTCAGTCAAAGTATCCGTTAGGGTATTCGTTGAAGTATAGGTCGGCGTTACCGTGGGCGTATCCGTTATCGTCGGAGTGGCCGTAATGGTCGGTGTCGATGTCGAAGTGTCGGTAACCGTCCAAGTCAGGGTCGGCGTCAAAGTGTTTGTCGGAGTAACAGTCGCCGTATAAGTCGGTGTCACAGTTGGGGTATCCGTAACGGTTGGTGTGTCGGTAATCGTTGGAGTTGAGGTGGGGGTAGGCGTATCAGTCGGTGTTTCAGTCAAAGTATCCGTTAGGGTATTCGTTGAAGTATAGGTCGGCGTTACCGTGGGCGTATCCGTTATCGTTGGAGTGTCCGTAATGGTCGGTGTCGATGTCGAAGTGTCGGTAGCTGTCCATGTCAGGGTCGGCGTCAAAGTGCTTGTCGAGGTGTCAGTCGGTGTATAAGTCGGTGTCACAGTTGGGGTATCCGTAACGGTTGGTGTGTCGGTAATCGTTGGAGTTGAGGTGGGGGTAGGTGTATCAGTCGGTGTTTCAGTCAAGGTATCCGTTAGGGTATTCGTCGGCGTATAAGTGGGCGTTATCGTTGGCGTATCCGTTATCGTGGGCGAGTTGGTCATTGTATTCGTGAGCGTATTCGTAAATGTCTCGGTAACGGTATTGGTAATAGTTGGCGTAGGGGTCAAAGTAGGGGTGTCGGTAGGAGTGTCCGTGGGTTTTCTCGTAAAGGTTTCAGTTGGAGTGCTTGTGGCAGTAGGCGTTAAGGTAATTGTATTCGTCGAGGTGCTGGTGGGAGTATTAGTGGAAGTATTTGTAGCGGTAAATGTTGGCGTTACGGAAGGCATTGTCACCGCTGCGCAAGCATAAAGCGAATCGGAGGGCCAGCAATCCGCGGTTTGGAACTGCCCGCCTATGTAAACTTCCCCGTTATAAGGCATGAGGGTTTGAACGATATTATCGACGGAAGGATTCCAAGACAGAAGGGTTCCATCAATATAGTAAAAGGCCGCCAATCGGTTTCGCGGCTGTGATCCCGCAGTGGTGAAATACCCACCCGCGTAAACCACGTTACCCGACACTCCAAGTGTTTTCACCTGGCCGCCCGCAATGGCGGATGGCCAGGGAATGACGGTTCCAGACCCGAGATCTACCATTCCCATCCCCGGGCTGGAAACCCCATTAATTTGGGTGAATTGTCCTCCCGCATAGAGTCTTTGGCCGTCAGAGGCGAGGGTATTCACGAAACTGTTCGCGTTTATAGAGCCGATGGGGTTTCCTGTCACAGGATCCAACCTGGCCAAGTTGCTGACAGGCTGTCCACCAATTCCGGTAAATTCTCCACCCGCGTAAACATACCCGCCGGCATATACCAATGCGCCGACAAGGAAATTCCCGTTTGGATTCCAAGGCAAAAGATTACCGGAGGTATCCACTGCCGCGAGAGTGCTCCTCGTGGCACTCGATATGGTCCCAAAATTACCGCCTAAATAAAGCGTCGTACCATTAGCGCACATGGAGATGACATAACCCCCATTGGCATTTGGATTCCACGCCAAAAGATTGCCGGAGGTATCCACTGCCGCGAGGTTATTCCTGGTTTGGCCATTTACAGTTGTAAAATAACCGCCGATGTAAAGGTTTGATCCGATGGGAACAATGGAATTGACTCCCGTTCCACCGGAAGCAGTCGGCGTCCAAGATAAGATATTGCCCGTTGTTGGGTCGAATGCCGCCAAGTTAGTGCGGCTGACCATACCCACTGACATGAATGTTCCGCCCGCGTAAACAATGCCCCCCTGCTGAGCCAACGTGTTGACCGAACTTTGGGCATTTGGATTCCAATTCAGCAGGCTTCCTGAAGTGGAATCAACCGCCGATAAATAATTTCGAGTTTGACCGTTGACCATCGTAAAACCGCCCCCCAAATAGACGGTCGTACCGGATGAAGACATGGTAGTAATATTCCCGTATATAATTTGCGGATTCCAAGCCTGAAGCGAACCGTCAACTGTGCTAAATGCGGCTCCCTCACCCCGGCTATTCCCGCCGACCATATTGAACGAGCCGCCGACATAAAGTGTAGTTCCCGCTTCCATCATTGAATAAACAGTATTGTTCGGGGAGGGAACCCAGCCTGAATCAGCCGCGGTGGTAGCGTCCACTCCGGCCAGGTAATTGCGCACTTTGGACCCGACCGCCGTGAAGGAGCCGCCCAGGAAAACCGTGGTTCCAGCGGAGGACAAAGCGTTGACCGGCTGGTTCGTGTTTGGATCCCATGTGCTCAACTGTCCGGCAGTGGCGTCCACTGAAGCCACATGGTTTCGGGTGCTTCCATTCACCGTGGTGAAAGCTCCTCCCAGGTACACTTGCCCGCCTTGGACCAATAAACAGCTGACGGCGCCATTGGCCGTTGGCGCCCAAGGCAAGTCGGTTCCATCCAATGCCACCGATGCCAGGTTTGTACGGCTATTTCCATCCACCGACGTGAAGGAACCGCCTAAATAAAGAACCCCGCCGCTCAAAGCCAATGCGGATACGGTCCCGTTCACCGCTGGGCCCCAGGTTGAATCCAGGTTACCGTTGGCGAAAACGTGCGCCAGCCTGTTCCAGGCCAAGCCTTGAACGCACTGGAAATTACCCGCCAGGAACCATCCTCCAGAACCATCCGGGATGATGGCTTGAACATTCCCATTGGCGAATTGAGGGATCGAGGTCTGGACCAACCCGGTGTTTCCATCAATGAGTGCCGCCGGACCCAGTCGCGGTCCCACGAGCGAAAAGTTTCCCCCGAAATAGACAATACCGTTGTATTGGGCGAATGCACCCAGGGTTCCATTGGTGATCGGAACCGGGGCTAAAGCAGGAACGCCATTGACCGTAGGGGTCCAAGTCGGCTTGGGAGTGGAACTGGTCGTGGGGGTAGCAGTAAATGTGGGGGTTGTGGTGAATGTCGAAGTGCCAAAAGGGGTGGAAGTGAGGCTTGAAGTCGGAGTGGGGGTCGTCGTATTACTGGGCGTGGCCGTTGCAACGGGTGTCATCCCGGTAATTAAACCAAGGTTCGAGGAAGGCCAGCAGCTGATGGTTCCGAAAGTTCCCCCCACATATATCGTAGTCCCGGTCTGGGCGAGAGCATTCACTTTGTTGCTGGCCATGGGATTCCAGGAAAGCACCGATCCATCGGCGTTATAAACCGCCGCGAGGTTGCCGCGGGTTTGCCCGCCCACCGAGGAGAAATTACCGCCCAGATATATTTCCGGATCGGAGGGCAGGATGCTTGCCACCGAGCCAATTAAATTCGCGTTCCAAGATGACAAGGTCCCACTGGCCGGATCAACCTGGGCGACACCCTGCCGGGCCATCCCATTGGCGGTGGTGAAGGCCCCTCCAAGGTAAAGCGCAGGCCCATCCATTGCCATTGTGCTGACGGGGCCGTTGAGAGTGACATTCCACGCGAGTGTGGAGCCGGTGATTGAATCCACCGCCCCCACATAGGGCCTTACCCAATCCCCAAAGCTCGTGAAATTACCTCCCATAAATATAGTCGTTCCGGACGCAATCATGCTCTCAACCGTCGAATTGGCATTGGGGTTCCACGGCAGGAGATTGGCGTTGTTGTCCAGGGCGCCGGCGTAATTGCGGGTTTGTCCGGCCAATTGGGTAAAGCTTCCACCCACGTAAATCGTCGTGCCCTCTCCGGCCAGGCTATACACGTTACCAGGTGCTGATGGCGCCCAAGAAAGCAAGTTCCCAGTGGTGCCGTCAACCGCCCCAAGGTTGTTACAGTTCGTGCCGTTGATGGTATAGATGGATCCTCCCATATAAACGGTTGAACCGGAGGTATACAAAGCATAGACACCCGAACCAATAACGGTAGGACCCCAGGAAAGCAGGGTTCCAGTGGCCGTGTTAAAAGCGGCCGCGTCACTGCGGGGACTCATGCCGATGGAATTGAACGAGCCCCCCGCGTAAACCGTGGTTCCCTGCCGGGCTAGCGCGAACACTTCATTTTGGGCGCTGGGATTCCAGGATAAGAGATTGTTGGAAGTGTCCACCGCGGCCAGGTAGTTCCGGGCCTGGCCGTTGACGGTCGTGAAATTACCGCCCAAGTACACGGTGTTTCCCGCGGATGCCATGGCAAAGACCCAAGAGGTGTTGGGGTTCCAGGATTGAAGAACGCCGGTGGTGGAGTCCACCGCCGCCGCGCCATTCCGGGTTGTGCTTCCAACCAGGCTGAAACTACCCCCGAAATAAAGGTTGGTGCCGTTCACCGTCATGGCATAAACCGGATTATTGGGCAGGGGATTCCAGGGTAAAACCTCGGCGGTATTCATATCCACCGAAGCTAAATAATTCCGGACCTTAGGCCCCATGCTTGCAAAGTAACCGCCCAAGTAAAGGGTAGTCCCTGAAGATGCCATACAACTTACATACCCGCCGCTCCCGCCGGGATTCGGGGACCAATTATTAAGCAGGCCCGTATTGGGATCCAGGGAAGCCACCCAAGAGCAGGGAGAACCATTAATAGAGGTGAAGGACCCGCCCGCGAAAACCTGCCCATCCGCGGCTAAGAGACAGCTGACGGCGCCATTGGCCGTTGGCGCCCAAGGCAAGTCGGTTCCATCCAATGCCACCGATGCCAGGTTTGTGCGGCTATTTCCATCCACCGACGTGAAGGAACCACCTAAATAAAGAACCCCGCCGCTCAACGCCATGGCATCGATAGGCCCGTTTACCACCGGCCCAAAATTTTGGTCAAGGGTCCCATTGGAGAACACGTGGGCTAAATGGTTCCAGGTAACCCCTTGGGCGCATTGGAAATCCCCGCCCAGGTACCATCCCCCCGAGCCATCCGGAACGATGGCGCGCACGGATAAGTTCGCCAATTGGACGAATGGCGTTATGAGCGCGCCCGTAGTGCCATCCAGCGGCGCGGCCGGACCCACCTGGGGTCCTACGTGGGAAAAGTTGCCTCCCAGGTAGAGGGTTGATCCCGAGGAAGCCAGTGAATAAACCGTACCATCCGTAATGGGGAACGTGATCACTTGGGAAGTTCCAGGGGGGATGGGCGTCCAGGATGGTTTGGGGGTCGATGTAAAACTAGGCGTGGAAGTGTTTGTTGGAGTCGGCGTAAAAGTGGTGGTCCCGAAGGGTGTGGTGGTAAGGGAGGGGGTGGATGTGGGCGTGAAGGTGTTCAGGGATGTTGGGGTGGCAACGGGAGTCATACCGTAAACCGAGCCTAAATCATTGTAAGGCCAGCAGTTGAGTTGGCTGAAAGAACCACCAACGAAAATCGTCGATCCGGCCTGGGCCAGACTAAAGACGCTGGAGTTGGCATTGGGACTCCAGGGCAGAATCGATCCATCGGCATTATAGGCCGCCGCGAGGTTCTGATGGTTTTGACCCCCGGCCATATTAAAAGACCCGCCCATATACACCATGGGGTTGGAAAGCAGGATATCGTAGACCGTGCCGTTGACATTGGGATTAAAGGCCAGCAATTGTCCCGTAGCGGGATTCAATGCCGCCGCTTCATTGCGCGCCGTCCCGTTTATGCTGGTGAAATCCCCCCCCACGTAGAGGCCGGTGGGGTCCACGACAATGGACCTAACATCGTTGTTCACGGTTACGGGCCAGCCCAAGTTTGAACCGGTCGTGGAATCCACCGCGGACAAATTGGAGACGGCCCAATCCCCGAGACTGGTGAACCTTCCCCCGATAAAAATAGTCGTACCCGACGACGCCAGAGCGTAAACGTCCAAATGGGCGTTGGGGTCCCAGGCCAATCCGGCCCCATTCGAAAGCAGGACCGCTCCCGCGTTGTTGTGGGGCGCGCCGCCAATGGTGGTAAAGGAGCCGCCCACATAAAGAGTGGTTCCCTGTTCTAGAAGCGTATGAACTTCTCCATTGGGGTTGGGATTCCAGGACTGGAGCGTTCCCGCGGTCCCATCCACCATGGCCAGGTAATTCTGGCTGGTACCGTTCACGGTGATGAAATTACCGCCGATCACGATATTTGAACCGTACGGGAAAAGACTTTCCACTTTCCCGTTGGTGGCGGGATTAAAGGGCAGTAAATTGCCCGAGGGAATATCGATGGAAGCCAGGTTGGTGCGGCTTTGCATCCCAACGCTTTGCCAACTTCCTCCAACGATCACCCAAGTGCCGTCGGTTGCGACACATCCGGTCCCGCCATACCCGCCCGGGTTCCAGGAAGTCACGTTTCCCGTCCCCCCGTCAAAGGCTGCGATGTAATCGCGGGTTTGCCCTCCCGCAAGCAGGAAATAACCTCCGACGTAAAGGGTGGAACCGGATAAGGCTATCTGCGAGACGGAGCCGCTGAGGGAAGGGGTCCAGCTTAAGAGAGTGCCGGATGGGTTCAACGCCCCCAGGTAGTAACACCATGTGCCGTTGACGCTGAAACTGCCCGCACTTCCCAAGTAAAGGGTGGTTCCGGACGAGGCCATGCTTCTGATGGGGCCATTGGTAATCGTCGGGCCGAACGAGAGCAAGGAGCCGGTATTCTGGTTATAAGCCGCGATCTCGCTTCGATACTGCCCTCCCACCGTGGTAAAACCGCCCGCTAAAAAGAGGGTGCTGCCGGAGGACAATAAGCTGTCGACGAAACCATTACAATTGGGGCTCAAAATAATGTTAGAACCGCCGGCGGAATCAACCCCGGCAAAGTAAGACACGGGTTGTCCATCGACGGTCGTGAAGGACCCGCCCAGGAATACCGTCGTTCCCGAGGCCGCGATGGCGCTCACGGGGCCGTTCAATCCAGGATTCCACGGAAGAAGGATTCCCGTGGCCGAATTGACGGCGAAAGCGTAATTGGCCGGCTGTCCATCGACAGTCCCCGCGGAACCCCCGACGAAAAGAACCCCCCCGGAAAGTGCCATGCTATTAACCTGGACGGTCACCTGGGGCGACCAAATGGGGTCCACGCTCATATCGGAACGGACATGGGCCAAGTTCAAACGGGGCTGTCCGCTCAAACAGGTAAACTGCCCGCCGATGAACCAGCCTCCCGTTCCGTCGGGTATGGCCGTGGTTAGGGTACCAGCCACCCGGGGAAAGGAAAGATTTGGAAGACCCGTGGAAGGGCTCAAACAGGCTCCTCCGCCCGTGGATGGCCCTATAAAGTTGAAAGTTCCGCCCAAATATAGCGTGTTGCCCGTGACCGCCATGGCGGAAACCGTTCCATCCGTGATCAGGTTATCCAGGTTTGTCCCGGGTCCGGCAGTGGGGGAAAACTGGGGGGTATGGGTTGGAATAGGCGTGATAGTGAAGGACGGAGTACTGGTTGGGGTCCAAGTGGGCGTGCCAGTCGCTGTGGGTGTCCCGATAAGGGTGGGCGTCAGGGAGTATGTCGGCGTCAGGGAAGGCGTCGGTGTGTTGATAAGGGCCCCGGTCAGGCTCAGCTGGTACTGGCCGGAGTCCCCCTGAAATCCGCCCACGACGATGTAGTAAGTGCCGGCCGGCAACGTGATCGAGATATCGGATTGCAAATCGCAGCTGTCGTCGTTACAAGTGACCTCAACCGGAGGATCGCAGCTGCTCAAGAGTGTCAAAACCGTGTCGAAATCGGTATTCGCGGAGCAAGTATTGATGTCCACGTTTGCAGGGTAAGGCAGTGTAAAAACGTACAAATTATCGGGACTGTCCGGCCCTTGGCAAGAAGTATTAAAACTTTCTGGCGAACCCACGGTACTTCCGAGGACTGAATCCCCCAAATTAATGGGAACGGCTGACGGACAAACGGAAGTTGGTGTGGGCGTTGCCGTTTGGGCCAAAACCCCTTCAGGGAAAAAAATAAAAAAGGTCGATAAGAAACAAAAACTGAAAAGTACCGATAAAAATATTTTTTTATGCGTTTTAGGAAACATTCGGTCTCAATGAGTCAAAAGATTGCGCGGAATAAATTATGGCGGTAATGAGCGCGAGGAGAGATTTTACTACATAGTTAGGATTTCCAACTGACGGAATTACTGTTGAAAACACATGGTTTCATTTGGGTTAATCGAAGCCATTCCTTCTTATTTCGAAACACCCCAAAGAAGGGTCCGATACAGTTTTATTTCCAGGAACTCACTTAGTTGGAAACCGCTGAGAACTGGACCACCTGGTGCTTCACGGGCTTGATCTGGGTGTGAAGGTAGTCGTAGATCGATCCCAGGTCCTCATCCGTCATTCCCCCATACTCGTCCCAGGGCATGATAGTCTTCAGCTCTCCGGGCTTGACCGGCTTGCGGGCACCCACCATTTTTTTCATATCCCGAAACCGTTTGATAAAAGATTCCCTCGTCCATTCCCCGATGCCGGTGTCTTTGTCCGGCGTGATATTCGCGGAGCGGACAGTGGAGCCGTCGGGCCAATGGAATTCCATGCCTCCCGCAAAATCCATCCCCACCAGGGGCTGTCCATGGTCGTCCACTTGGGTGTGGCAGTGGAGGCAATCGGCGGCGTTGATCATGTAAATGTTGTACTGAAAGGGGACCTTTCGGTCCGGGGGGAGCCTATAGGGTCCCGCATTCATGGGTATGGTCCGAACAATGAGATTCATCGGAAAATCCAGCCGGGTCTGGGGCGGATCGAAAACTACGGGCTTTAAGGTCCGAATGTAGGCCACGATGGAAAAGAGGTCTTCCTGGCAGAGTTTCGAATAATCATCGTAGGGCATGATCGGGAAAAGGGCCTTGCCTTCCCTGTTCACCCCGCAGCGGAGCGCCCGCACCAGTTCCCCGTCAGTCCAGTCCTTTAGGTGGTAAGGCGTGATGTTGGGGGCGTAAAGATCACCCGGCAGCCCCATCAGCTTCTTGTCCAGGTGGAAGCCGCCCATGCCGATGCGCGCCTCGTCCAAGGAACCCCCGAAGGAATCCCAATCCCTCTGCGAGTGGCAGCCCAAACATCCTACGACGTGTTTAACGAGGTATTCGCCCCTGGCCAGCCTTGCGGGCGTGTACTCGATTTTGATGTTCTCGGCCGGGCTGACTTTGGGGTAGTTGCCGGTTAAGTAAAAGTACCCAGCGGCCCCCAGAAGGATTAACAGAAGGAAAAATGACGTAACTACCTTGATGAATGTTTTCATCCCGCTCCCCTGAGATAAAAATTGAATGCCACAAACGATTGGTACTATATTGCTTTTGATAAAAATAAAAACCAAAAAAGCACGGACCGGGAACCCGGGAGAACCGTTTGCGAGGCGGAAAATGCCATGAAAAGCCAAGGATTCCGCCGGGTAAAAGACGACGAAGGGGTTTAACCGCGTAAATTTTCATTATTTGAAAACTCAAGATTGGCTCAGTTCGCGCCCCGCCGAGGGTCAAATTGACATTTCTTTCAAATGGTATTACATTGGATATACAACGTTACTACGGAGGGAAACATGATTAAAAAACTCGCCAAGCATGGCAACAGCTACGCCCTCATCATCGACCGGGGCATCATGGACCTGTTGAACATCAGCGAGAAATCCGCCCTTTACGTCACCACCGACGGCCGAAGCCTCATCGTTTCCCCGGCTGACGATGAAAAAAAACAATCCAAATTCAGGATGGCGGTGGAAAAATCCCTTAAAAAATTCCCTAACATGTATAAAAACCTGGCGGGTTGAGTGAACTCGCCCGTTTTTTTGACTTTGGAGCAAATCCTCTATATTCACAATGAGCAAATTAAACGTTTGGGCGGAAGCAGCGGTATCCGGGACCAAGGCCTTCTTCAATCGGCCATAGCCATGCCCCAAGCGCAGTTTGGCGGCCAATTCCTGCATCAGGATTTGTTTGAAATGGCGGCCGCCTATGTCTATCACTTGACCCTCAATCATCCTTTTATCGATGGCAACAAGAGGGTGGGCGCGATGGCCGGGGACATTTTTCTGGAATTGAACGGATTTACACTGACTTCGGCGCAGGAAAAAGCGTTTGAAAATATCGTTTTGAAGGTCGCTCAGGGACAAATGGAAAAGCCTGAAATAGCGGCGTTCTTCCGAAAACATTCCAGGAAAATATCAAAAAAACCAAATCGCGGTTAGTGGAACACGAAGACGCTGTTTAGGTTATTGTCCGACACGTAAATATTCCCCGAGTTGTCCCTCTGGATTCAAACATTTGCCTCTTTCCTGAATTTGCAGATGAAGTTACACCCCCCTTTGAAAAAGGGGGGTCAACAACATCTACGCTGACGGAAATTTTATCACGGCGCGCACCGGCCTCCAGAATACTCATCTGCAAATTCGGGAAAGACCCAAACATTTAATTACGTCCATCATCTTCCAAACGCCTTTTTCCAAAGGGGCTTAAAACCCGACGTTAACACCGCCTTCCAGGTTTTGGGAAGCGTAGTTGACCAACCCGACCTTACCCTGGTATTGGGCGAAGAAGCTCAAGCCCTTTCCAAGCCCGGCTTGGACCCCTGCCTCCACCACCGCCGCGTCCGTACCCGTGTAGGGGCCTTCCACCGTGAAGGTGCTGTTGGGTATTCCAAGGTTGGCCGTCAAGCTATCCAGGTTGCCTTGGTACACATGCTCCCATGCCAATCCCAGGTAGGGCGATAGTGTCATGCCGCCCCAAAACCAATCCCTGCTTGCCCGGACCCCCGCCTCGCTGGTAATGGAACCCTGTCCCTGGGCTCCGAAAGTCTCCGGCGCCAGGGAACCTTGTTCCTGGAACTTGTCGAATTGGACGTAAGTGAATTGTCCCGACCCGAAGGGCGTTAACAGGATTTTCCCAAACTTCCAATCGTAACCGAAACCGATTTGTCCCCCGTATTGGAAACCCTGGGTCGTTCCCGTGGCGGTCCCTTCCAAGGATGCCCTCTGGGTTTTGTAGCTGTTGATTCCGCCGTTCACTACCGCTTCCAACCGCAATCCGCTTGCCATCCTCAAACCCCCATAGAGAGCCCCCAGGGCGCTGGTCACGCTCACGCTGTTTCCATTGGATTGCCCGCTCCAGCCTTGGGCATAGCCCAATTGGAGGCCGCCCGCCAGGTTTTTCCCGAGCGCTGCGTCCATGCCTGCCGCGACCCCGCCGGTGGAGAAACTGTAGCCGTCGGCGTTGCCGTCGCTTTTAAGTGTCCCGAAATTCCCAAGGCCGTCCAAAAACACTCCCGCATTTTGCCCCGCGAGGCCGGCAGGTCCCCCTTGTCCGTAACCGACCGCTCCCAAGAGGTTATCCAACCTTTGGCTGATGACGCCCGCCTGGCTTTCGGAGATCGCGTAGCCCATTTTATAGAATGGCGTGAGCCCCGAGGGGCTGATCAAATCGTAATCCCTGACCACTTGGGACGCCGTCTGCGTTCCCAGGTAAGCCATTAAGCTTTGGGCTTCGGGATTTGAATACACATTGTCCAGCGCCCCCCCTACCGCCACCTGGTTGGCCGTCGCGCCCAGTTGTTTGAAGGAGGCCGGCAGGGTTTCCAGGATCACTTCATCGGCCTGGTAAACCTGGAAAAATCTTTCCCCGGGGATGGTGGTGATCAGGTTCGCAAAGAAACCGGTGACTCCACCCGCCGTGACCAAAACGGGGAAATCATCGCCGATAGATGGAACGAATCCCCCATCCGAAACGACTCTCAAGGTTCCCGCCAGGCTTGCGCTCCCGGCGATCCACAATTCGTCCCACTGTCCAGTGACTGTTCCGGCTAATCCAATCCGCAGGGTTCCCGCCGGAGCCTGCGCGTAATTGCCCCAAACATTGACCGAAACAGGCCCGCCAATGGTGGCCAGGACGCCTCCGTTGAGTTTGAGTTCTCCCACTCCCAGGGCATCGCTGTTTCCGATCACCAAGGTGCCGACATCGAGATATGTGTCGCCCCACCAATAGCGATTGGCCGTATACAATTCCAGGATTCCCCCGCCGGTGGAATCGGTCACAATTAAAGCGCCGATCCCCATAATCGTGCCGGTCCAGTCCACCGTGTGCCCATTGGTATCAACCGTTCCTATAGGCGTATCAAGATATGCCGTCTGAGTGGTCGCGAAATCAGCGCCGGCTTGGAGTGTGCCGCCGTTGAAAGTCAATAGTCCCTTGGTACCCAAGTTCTGGTCCCCTTGGATGTTGAGAATGCCGCCCGAAAGCAAAGTACCGCCGCTATAGGTATTGTTGCCAGATAGGGAGAGGACGCCGTTTCCAGTCTTAACCAAAATATCATCACCAGCCAGGACTCCGCTGAAATTTCCGGCCGATACCTGAAGCATACTGGTGCCGTAGCCGTAAAGACTCAAGGTCCCGGTGCCCTGGAGATTTCCAAGAATGACATTGGCGCTTCCATTCAAGCCTCCGTCCGCCATGTCTCCTTTACCACCGGTCACCCCCATGGATGATCCCGCGTCCACCAGGTTCAAGGAGCCGATGGAGACAAGGGCGTTTCCGCCATTCCCGCCCTGCGAACCAGTGCCTCCATTGCCGGCGGTGATAGTCACCTGGGAGGAGTTGAGAAGGGTCACGGAAGCCGCTTCCAAACTCGCGTTGCCTCCATTGCCCCCGTTGCCGTCGATTCCATCCAAACCATTTAAACCGTTACCGTTCACTCCGTTCCCGGCAGAAGTGCCGCCGCTTCCGCCGAATCCGGCTCCACCCGTCCCGGTCCCGCCGGTCCCGCCGGAACCCCCGTTTCCCCCTGCGCCGCCCGCCACCTGTAACGCGGAGCCATCCAGGGTCAAGGAAGTGAAATTGCCCCAGGCGTTGCCTCCATTGCCGCCGTTGCCGCCATTGCCCCCGTTGCCTCCATTGCCGTTGCCCCCCTGCCCGTTGCCTCCGGCCCCTGATCCATTATTAACGCTTGGGTAGCCCGCGGTCCCGCTGGTTCCGGCGCCCCCAATCCCGTTTCCCCCAGTACCGCCGCCTCCGTTGCCCCCGCCGCCTCCATCCCCTCCAATGCCGCCAGTCAGGAAAATGCCTGAACCCGACAAGTTGGACTGGCCCGAGGCCTGGAAAAAGGCGTCTCCACCGCTATTTCCGCCGCCGCCATTGCCCCCATTCCCGCCGGTACCAACGCCGCCTTGTCCCGAACCGCCGAACCCTCCGCCCGCGTAGTCATCGGCGTTACCGCCTATCCCGTCGCCCCCGGTCCCGTTTCCCCCGGTACCATCGCCCCCATTGCCGGCGCTTCCCCCGGCGCCTCCCATTCCCGCGGCCAAAATCACGGTGGAACCGTTTGAGAGTGTCATGGGGGTGCCGTCGATGCCGGAGTAAAAATAAGCTACTCCCCCGCTACCGCCGCTGCCGCCGTTTCCCCCGTCTCCACCCGTTCCGTTCCCGCCTGTTCCGGAACCGCCGGTCCCATTCCCGCCGACGCCATATAGGGCGGGTTCCAACGGGGAATACTCGGCGCCGTAACCCCCCGTGCCTGTCCCGCCATTCCCATCGCCCCCGATACCTGCCCCCCCGGAGCCCGCGTCCCCGCCGTCGCCCCCGTAACCTCCGTTGATGAGCGCCCCGGAACTGGACAGGGTGACGCCCCCAGCCTGAATACCAGCCCATAAAACCCCGACGCCTACCCCTCCGTTGCCGCCGTTTCCCCCAAAGGCGTTTCCCCCTAAACCCATTCCGCCTGACCCCGATCCCCCGAGGTTAGCCGATTGGCCGCTGCCGAAGTAATTGCCCATGTAAATACCATCTTGAAGGCCATTGGCGCTCCCTCCCGCCCCCATGCCGGCCTGGATGTTTTGGCCGTCCCCGCCCATTCCCCCGCAGCCCCCGACATTATCCACCCCCCCGAACCCGGCCCAAAGATTGGAGTAGCTGTTGGTGGAAGTAAACGAGCCTAAACTCTCGATCGCGGCGCCGCCGATCCCCCCCGTTCCACCGATGCCGCCGTTGACGCCTGTTACATCCGAAGGCTGGGAAGAATCTTGGCCAATGACATCGCCGAAGAAATCCGTGACTGAATTGTTGCTCCAATAGGTATCCGCGCCATAGGCGTACTGGGTCCCGTTTCCGCCGCCCGAGTCGCCCCCGTTGCCGCCCCCGCCTCCAAGGATAAAGTTGAAGGAATTCATGGGAGAAACGGAAAGGAGATTCAGCGCCCCGGAGGATAGGACCGCGTTCCCCCCCGTTCCCCCGTTTCCCCCGGTGTTACCAACCCCATCAGTCCCGATGGTGAAAGAAGTAACATCACCGTTGGTATAAAAATAATTAACGGAGCCCGCGACTCCGGCTGAACCGCCGTCACCGCCCGTTCCCGCGGTCATCAAAAGGGTGGAAGTGCTGGCGAGCACGCAGGTCGGGAGAGTTAAAGTGATCGAGCCCCCATTACCCCCGTCGCCGCCCATGTTGTTATTGCCCCCGTTTCCCGGAATATCGTTGGTATAAGAGGAGAATTCGGAATAATTGACGCACCCGCCCATCCCAGCCGGTCCACCAGTACCCCCGCCGCCCCCTTTAAAAACAAATTGGCTCTGGTCCAGGGAGACCGGCCCCATCCGGGCATTCACGCTTCCGCCATTAGCGCCCATGCCCCCGATGTTGCCGTCGCCCCCGTTCCCGGCCTGGGAGTACTGGGTGACTGAGGGGTCGTATGAATCGACATTGCTGAAATTAAGGTTTCCCCCGTTTCCGGCCCCAGATTGGGGGGAAAAGGAGATCAAGGAAACACCGGGAATGCCGCCGTTACCGCCCTGGGCGTTAAAAACAGTCCCGTTGGTTAAGGTCATAGCGCCTAAGGATAATGAAACGGACCCGCCCTGGCCCCCGTTTGAGCCGAGGTTGTTGTTGCCGCCGTTACCCGCCTGGGCAAAATTATTTTCCTGGTCAACCGCGAAATCGCCATCCCCCCCCGCGCCCACAATGCCGCCCAGTCCCCCGTTCCCGGCCTTCAAATTGATATTGCTGGAGTCCGCGGACACCGGCCCGCCGATCACGATCAAATCCGCCCCGCTGCCGGCGGAGCCTCCTTTATTTCCTGATCCACCGGCGCCGCCGGTGGCCAGCGAGGAATAATTGGAATCCCCGAAGCTGACGGAACCGCCCGTTCCCGCCGAGCCTCCGGCGCCGCCGGCCCCGGAAACGGCAACCAGGGACGATCCGGCCGACAGGTTCCAAGCCCCGAGGGAGAGCGAATAATCACCGCCTTCACCGCCGTTCCCCCCAAAATTACCGGAACCTCCCCCTCCTCCGGCGACGGAACTGACGGTTTGTCCCTCGTTGGCGCCCACCACGGCGCTCCCGCCGTTACCCGAGGTTCCCCCGTCCCCGCCCGCGCCAGCCGCTGATAAGAAATCGCTACTTCCCAGGACCAGCGAACCCGGCGAAACGGACGCGACACCGCCGTTGCCGCCGTCGCCCCCAACATTTTCGGAACCGCCGTTGTCGCCGAAGGCGGTATAACCAACTGGGGTCATGGTGCCGGCATTAGTACCTTGGATGGTTCCATCCTCACCCATTCCAGCCGAGCCGCCTTCCCCGCCTGAACCGGCCTGTAGGCTCACGGGAGTGCCATTGAAAATGCCGGAGTCCTCGGAATACTGTAGATCACCGCCGTTGGCGCCATATCCCCCGGCATTGAAATTGCCCGCTGTACCCCCATAGGCTGAAGACTCAAGGGAATAGTAATCCACCATTCCAATCCCTGCGTTCCCGGCGCCTCCACCGGCCCCTCCCTTATTCCCATAAATCCCGAAACTTCCTCCGCTTGCTGAAACGTCGCCCAACGCAACCAGAAAATTCCCGCCCTGTCCGCCGTTACCGCCTTGGTTGAATGAACCCCCATTTCCCCCCGTCGCGATGGAATAATCGGAATTATAGGAGACATACGCTAATCCGCCATTCCCGGCACCCCCCCCTTCACCACCCGCACCCCCAACCAAGTAAAAGGGGGCATTGGAAAGGCTGACAGGACCCACAGAAAAAGTTAAGTTCCCTCCATCGCCTCCGGCCCCGCCGATGTTGGATACACCCCCGCTCCCTCCCTGGATGGAGGAACCAGTGTCTTGGTAACCCAATGTAACGTTGCCGCCATTACCTACGGGTCCCGCGCCGCCCCCGGATCCGACGGTCACCGTCAAACCGGAATTGGCGGTTAAAATCACCCCGCCCAGGTTTCCCGCGACGTCCCCACCGTTACCTCCATCCGCGCCTGTGTTGCCGCCTCCCCCATCTCCCGCGATGGCCGAAACACCGCTTTGAGAAATTCTATATAGGATATCCCCGCCCAAACCAGCGGAACCCCCATCCCCGCCGTTTCCCGATGAAACGGAACCGGAACCGGCGTTCATGTATAACGTTCCCGAGCCCATGTACAAGGCTCCGCCGTTTCCGCCGCTGCCGCCCATGTTTGAAACCCCGCCGTTCCCCGATTGGTCCAAAGTGTTGCTGGCAAAATCGGTGTAAGTGACACCGCCTCCAGATGCGGCAGAGCCTCCATTTCCACCGTTACCGCTTGAAAGTTCGATGTTGCCGGAAACAAGTGAAACCGGGCCCGTGATTATGGTCAAGTTCCCGCCGACGCCCCCGACGCCTCCGGCATTTTCGTTGCCGCCGTTCCCGCCCTGTGTGGACTGTGAAACAGCCGTAACCCCATCCCAAAATCCAGTATCCGCATATCCGCCATTCCCCGAATCACCTCCGGCCCCACCGTTGCCCCCGCCGAATTGAGAATTACCTTGGTATCCATATGCCCCCCCCAGTGAAACATATGCCGAACCTCCCGCCCCTGCGTTTCCGCCTTGGTTAGAAGCACCCCCGTTACCTCCGAGGGCGGTGGAACCCGCTGAGCCGGAAGCCATGAAAGCCCAGCCTCCGCTTCCCGCGTCTCCCCCATTCCCGCCCGAACTGCCTTGAGTATATAAGGAGGAATTAGGAAGGCTGACCGGCCCCATGGAGACAGTCACGCTCCCGCCGGCCCCGCCATCGCCTCCCCTGTTGGACACCCCGCCGTCGCCCCCTTGGGCCAATGATCCCTCGTTGCCGAAACCAGGCAGGCTTACGGATCCTCCGATTCCAACGTCGCCCCCCGCCCCGGCATACCCGCCCAGGACGGTCATTCCAGCGTTGAGGAAAGTCGCGGACCCGGCGGAGACAGAGGCGCTTCCGGCGTTTCCGCCGTTCCCCCCCGTGAAAGAGTCGCCCCCATAGCCTCCCTGGTAGGACAGAAAAGTCCCAGAGGTTGCGTCAACATAGGAGGCGCCCGCGTTGGAGACGCCGTCTGAGGCGGAACCTCCCAAAACCCTGACGGAGGAGGAATCGTCCAAAAGTAAGGTGCCGGCGCTTAATGTCGCCGCGTTGCCTGACAAGCCGTTTCCATTCACGTCCTGCCCGAAGGACCCGGCGGCCAGGAGGTTGAACCGGTAATTGGGGGTTACCTCCAAAAGGGCGATGGAGTTGAAAAAGACGGTGCTTCCAAAGGGGCTGTTGGTGAGGTTGATGTACCCGTTCCCATTCCCATCAGCCAGGGCGGTATTGTATTGGAGGGTATTCAGGGAAGGGTCCACGGTTAAATCTGAAAGATTGAGGGAATTATTGTCGAATTGGAGGGTGGCGGGGGCCCCGCCGGAATTGATTGAGTCAGTGGCGTTTCCCAAATCATCCATGTTCGAGACGGGGTAAGTCACCTGGGAAAAAACGGGCGAATAGGGGTTAAAAAGAATGACGAATATAAGCGCCGAAGCCGTTTTTCGGAGAAAGACCCGAAAATCACGCGCGGCATTAAGGGTTTTGCACGGCGCTTTCCTCATTGAGCCCTCCTTTTCCGGTTGATCCACTTTAATTGTCCTGGAATATATAAACAAAAAGATTGTGATTATCCGAGACAAAGACATGGTGGCTGGTATCAACTGCGGTAAACCAGGGCCAATAAAAGCCGGCTGATGCCCCGATGGTTTCCAGGTAAGCCCCGGAAGTCGTTATCTTTTGGACCCTGGCGTTGCCAGCGTCGCAGACGATCAAATGGCCGTCCGCGTCAATAGTGAGGCCCTCGGGCATGAAGAAATTCCCGTTCGCCGTGTTCCCCGGACCGCCTTCCCCGAATTGCGTTTGGTAAACCAGGCTGGGATTGTACTCCACGATTCGGTTGTTCAGGGTGTCAGTGACATAGACATTGCCATTCTGGTCGAGCGCGAGGTTGAAGGGGCCGTTGAGGGATATCCCGCCGGAAGCGGCCAGGATGGCGTCGGTTTGGTCCACCTCGCAGACCTGGTCCATCTCATAATCGCAAACCCAAAGATGGTTGGCGGCGTCCACCACCACGCCTGTGGGCCCGGAAAAATTGGATGACGCGGAATTGAACCCGCTTCCGTAGAAGGAAGCGACTGGAACGCCGGTAAGGGTATATTCATCCACCCTTCCCCCGTCGTAATCCGCGGCATAGAGATGGGAATCCGTGGATAGGGCCAGCCCGCAGGGGTTGTTGGCCGGGAAACTAGACAGGTAATGGCCCTGGAGGTCAAATACCTCGATGACATTGTCCTGGTAATCCCCGACGTAAATCTCGTTATATCCCGCGGCCACGCCGGAGGTGTCCTTGAAGGTTCCGGCGTCAAGACTTCCCGTAGTTCCCAAAGTCACGGGATAGGCAGTGGTTGGTGTGGGAGTCTCGGTATAAACGGCATGGCTTGCGGTAGGAGTCGCGGTGGCGGTCATCGACTGCGTGATATGGTTCGGGGCGATCGAGATGTCCCTTTGACAGCCTGCCGAAAGGATGATGGCACCACCCGTAATGGCGAAAAAAAAGTACCAGCGCATCGCGTACTCCCAGGGATGATTCATGGCGGCAACACAACAGGGATCAGAGCATCAATTTTCCATGATTCCATCCCAGAAATGGTACCCCTTATCGCAAAAAATTGCGGTTAAAAAAGCTTTTGGTTGAAAGTTTATTATCATGGGTTTTCGCCGAAAAGGTTGCGCAAATGAATTGGGAACCCTCAAAAGGGCTTACGACTCCCTCAGCTTCTTCCCCAGTTCCACCCATTCGGGAAACAAATGGCAGTCAACGAACCGCGAGTCGCTTTCCCGGTAAAGCCGGGCGAGGTCGATCTGTCTTTGGGTTTTCAGCCAGTACTGGGAAAGCACCTCCAAAGCCCGGACTGTCTGGGGGAGGTCCCCCCTCTTGGCGACGAATTCGAATATTTTCTCGGCGGTTTTTATCTCGTTCACCCGCAAACACACTTCCCCGCCCCGGCTCAATAGGGCCGGATCAATGTCAAAAAGGTCGTCCTTTTTGAGGATCTCCTCGATGGTGTTATAAGCGTGGGAAAAGTCCCCTCTGCCCTCATAGACGTCGAAATCCTCCCGGAGTTTTTTCCGGTGCTCCTCGAAGGTTACGCGGTCCTGGACCAAAGCCCCTCCGTGGTCCTTGGCATGCTCGTCCATGAAAGCCCGGTACTTCTCCCCGAATTCTTTGGCGGTATAGGGGCCCAAAAGTTTTTTGTATAAATCGACCATTTCCCGGTTCTGGCCGGCCTTGATGTAATAATCCAAGATCCATTGATATTGGGTGAGGGCTTCCGCCTTCTTGCCCTGGTCCGTCCTCAATCCCTTTATGACTTCATGGAACAGGCACTCAGCCAGGCCCACATGGGCTTCGACGCTTCCTGGCGCGGTTTCCAACAGGGACTTGAACGCTTTTTCCGCCAAATCAAAAGAACCCCTGGCCAACAAATGCTGGGCTGTCTCGAGCTGGAACACCTCGGGTTTTTTCTTTTTGATGCCGGACCAGCGGGATACCGGCTTTTCGGTGTACGGATTATGAAAGAACCATTTTTTCCAGGTGAAAAAGGCTATAGCCGTACCGCTGAGAAGGCAAAGCCCCAGGAGGGCAAATTTATCGGATTGTGACATGGACGGAGGCCTTTAATCTGACGCGGGGGTCATCTGCTTTGTTGAATGACTGGTATGGACTGGCAGGAAACTATTTCGAAGCTGTACCTATTTCAGTCACGTAGGTTTTCAAGGCTTCCACGTCATCGAGAAGCATCTCGATGAAATGAAGCCCGGCGCCGTTCTCGTTGCTCCAAACCACCTCGGCGAACAAGGTCAAGGGCTCCGGTTTGTGGGGCAGGGTCATATCCAGGCGGATCACGGTGCCAGTCAGCAATTTGTGATCCACGACGATATGCATTCCGCTCAGGCTCAAATCCAAGGCCTGCGCGTTCTGGTCCTGCAAGCGCCATTGGACGATGTGGTCGAGGTTATCCTCGGCGAAGTAATAAGTGATGGGGATCTTGACTGAAACCCTGGGATGTTCCCTTTTTTCCACGAAAAGATTGGCCTGAGGCATAGACCCCTCCCGCTGAATAGTCTCTTTTATTAACTGAATTTTAACACTAATAGGGGTTTTTCAAAATCTTAATCAAAGCCGAATTCCAGGTCCTCCGGGAAAGGATCCACCGCCTTGAAGGCGGTCCACCGGTGTAAGGGCCGTAAAAGGCCCTGGGCCCATGCCCAACGGGCAAAACCCAGATGGGTAATAAACTCATTATCCCAGGCCAATAACCCCAGCCAGGCGACCACCAGCTCCCTCATGGGAGATGAAAAGCTTCGCTTCCCTCCCGACTTTGAAACCCGGCCCAAAGACGCCTGGTAAAGCCTCACGCAATAGGACCCGAAGCAAAGCCTGACAATCTTGGGGTTCACACGGGTGAGGGGTATTCCCGGCGCGATCAGCTTGGCGGAATTCTTGCCCAAGGGAAAAACTTTTTTCTTGTTCTTCACCGCGAAAGGGGTCTCCCCGATCGCGCGCCAAAAGAGGCCGCCGATCTTCCCGAATTTGATTCCCAGCTCATCCGAGTAGAATTCCTTGGTGATTACCGGGTCAAAACGATTGGGTAAAATCTCGAAAGGAAAGTCCACGTCCTCAATGGCGGATAAGAACTCCTCCAGCCCGCCGCTATCCATGAGTTTTCTTATGGACTTCTCCACCAACCTGCGTCCCGCCTCATGCCAGGGTGATTGGATGAAGGTGAATTTTGATTTGCGGCCCCGTTCCCTCTTCATTCTCAAAAACCTCCGTTGGGCATGGTTACCCGCTCATTGGCGATAGAAGCGGTGTATTATTACAACTTTCCTCGCAGGTTTCTGCTAAATTATCCCAGGGAGGAGTTCTATGCTCTGGATCGTTCTTGTTATCGCGGTTCTTTTCTTTGTGTGTTTTTGGTTATTCAAGATATTAAACGTGAGAAATATGGATGAGTCTATTTACGATGACCGTAAGAAATTCTTTCCGGCCCAATTGAAGCCCCCCAGCAAAATGCCCCCGATCAACCCGCCCAAAGCGGAAAAGAAAGAGTCCGGCCCATCCCCCGATGTGGATAAGAAGGACTCCGGCCCTGGCCCGAAACCGGCTTAATGACTCCCGGCTTTGCTGTGCCGTTTCACCATAAAAACGATACTGAAATCGGCACGATAACGTCCACTTTAAAACCCTTATTGACGGCCGGCACGCGGAGCGTGTCCCTGCGCCAAGCTGGGGCTTGGTGCCCGACCCTTTTTTCCTTTTTGGGTTATTTCCCCGCTTCAGCTCCGTTTAAACGCTCGGCGAGCAGGTTTCTCAGTTCCCCTGGCCCGAGGCCTTGGATACGGATCACCTTATGCCGGGATTTTTCCCCGCGAATGATTTCCAGTCCCTTTTTCGGGCGCTTCAGGATGCCCGCCAAATAACCAATGGCCGCTTCGTTGGCCGCGCCTTCCACCGGCGGAGCCGAGAGCTTGATCTTTAGCTCCCCGTTTTCAACGCCCATGATCCCGTCGCGGGAGGAACGGGGGATGACCTTAACGGTCAAGGTACAACCATTTTCTGTTTCCTTGATTGATAGGCCGTTCAAATCCAACTTGATTCCCCTCCCTGACGAATGGCTTAACCAAGCTCGCGCCTTCGGAAGCATTTTACGGCTTATTTCCCAATTGTCATACGAACCGCACTGTGTCCAGACGAGAACCCGGGAACTGGCCGCCCGAAGCCACAAGCCGAGGGCGATGCTTGCCAGTGCAGATTTAAATGAAATCTGTGCTCTGGAACTTCTGGAACGGATTCGATAAACTCACCGCTTGCTGGCCTAGAACCACTGGAACCCGAAAATCTTAGAACTCTGGGCGGCGGAAATCCAATCCCGGCCAGCGGAATCCCGGCATCGGCCAACGGAAATCACGGCTCCGGCCAACGAAAATCAGGTTCCGGCCAATGGAAACACCGGCTCCGGCCAACGGAATCCCCAGCATCGGCCGAAAACTCGACCCTGGATGGTGGAAATTCCACATCGGACGACGGAAAACTCAACACCGGATGGCGGGAAGCTCGACACTGGACGACGGAAACCTGACCCTGGATGGCGGAACCCTGGCCCCGGATGGTGGAAATCCCGTCACCGGATGGCGGTCGTACCCCTGCATTGGATGGTGGAAACCCCCATGCCGGTAGGCGATCCCCGCCATGCCGGTAGGCGACCCCGTCCATGCCGGTAGCTAAAACCCCTATGCCGGTAGGCGATCTCTGCCATGCCAGTAGTTAAAACCCCCATGCCGGTAGACGATCTCTGCCATGCCAGTAGCTCAAACCTCCATGCCGGTAGGCGACCCCCGCCATGCCGGTAGTTGAAACCCCCATGCCGATAGGCCAACCGTCCATTCCGACAGGGGCCCGGCCCTTCCGACAGGGCTTCCGACAGTCAGACCGCCCCTTCTGCAATAATAAAGGACTTATGGAGGTACACGGCAGGACAATAAAATGGGAAATCGTAGTGAGACTTTACCGATTTACTTGTCCTTCCAATCGATTCTGGTACAAATCCATCGGCTCCTGGGGATTTTGAGAGCGGTAACGGGTCGCGGCCAAATGCCGTAAAAATTCAGGGTTTCCCCTTTCCAGTTCCAAGGCTTTTTCAAAGCTTGTTATCGCTTGGTCATATTGTCCCACATCCCCATAGCTGATTCCCAAAAGATCGTAGGACCTGGCGGAATTGGGATTGATCCGGACCAGTTCCCTGGCCGCCTCCAGGGATTCCTGGTACATTTTCAGCCTTTGGCAGACAATCCAATAATTGAAATAAACCAGGTCCAAAGAGGGATTGAGGGATATGGCGGTTTTGAATTCCTGGATGGAGTCCTGGGGACGGTCCAATAAATATAAGGCAATGGCTTTGCCATTATGGGAGTAAACGTCTTTAGGGCCAATGGCGATGGCCCTATCGTACATATTCAGGGCATCCACCAGCCGGCCCTGGGCGCGGCAGGAATCCGCGAGATAATTCAATACGGTTTCAGAACCGCCCTTGGAAACCTTCACCGCGTTTTTCCAAAGGGTCACAGGATCCCGCCAAACCTCAATTTGGCGCAGAGTGACAGGACCCAGGATAATCGCGAAAAAAAAGACGGCGATGGCCCCCGGAAGCTTTCGTCCCGTTAAAAACCTGGCGATCCAAGCGGAGAAAAGAAAGAAAAAGCCCAAGGTGGGCAGGTAGGTATATCGGTCCGCCGCGGTTTGATTCCCGGACTGTAACAGACCCAAAACCGGTAAAAGAGTCACAAGGTAAAAGAGCCAAGACAGCCACATATAAGGACGCTTCTTTCGATAAATAAAAAGAACCGTGAATAGGCATAAGACAAAAACTATCGAAAAAATGTTCTCAAAGGATAAAACCCCGGTCTGGGGCGTGAGTGGATATAAAACAGCCAAATCCACTGGCCAAATCAGTTTTCCAAGGTAAAAAGCCAGGGAATGAAACGCGTTAATAAGACGGACCTGGAAGGGCTCTTCGGAAAATAACGGAATGTTATGGACAGAAGCTCGGGCCATCAAGGCCATGAGCCCGGCCAGCAAGGACAAGACAAAGAATGGGATTTTTTCCCAAAATGCCTTAAACCGGTCTTTTGAAAATCGTTCGAGAAGCCAGCCGTCCAGGAGAAGAAAGAATATGGGGTAAATAATCGCAACAGGCTTGCTTAAAAGAGCTAAGGCAAAAAAGAATAAACATAAAAGGTACTTCCCCATGGGCCTGGCCAGACCCGCGGCGTATTCCAGGTAAGTTATAAGACTTAATAAAAGGAAGAAAGCGCAAAGAAGGTCATTGCGTTCCAAGGCCCAAGCCACCGCTTCCACATGGATGGGGTGAAGACCGAAAAAAACAGCGGAAAGAATGGCCGCCGGCAATTCCCAGGAAGGGATAACCATGGCCCCAATTTGAATGGAGGCATG
The DNA here is from genome assembly GCA_963796105.1 of candidate division FCPU426 bacterium. GTDB lineage: Bacteria > Oederibacteriota > Muellerivitia > Muellerivitales > Muellerivitaceae > CAWCKJ01. The sequence continues at coordinate 408,455 of CAWCKJ010000002.1, read as the reverse complement.
ACGGGTTATCTTGAAAACTTTAAAAGCCAACAAGAAAACAATAAAGGTATTAAGACAGTGCCAGAAAAGATTATCCAAGTGATAAACCCAGGCCTGTAGCTGTCCTACCTGGTAATCCAGGGCGAGTGAAAACCAAGTCAGGGGCGTCCAATTCCCCAGTAGAAAACTCGTGAACATCCAATGCAGGGAATCCAGGTTAATAAACCGGATTTGCAGGTTTTTGAGGATGGCGTCCTCGTCATCCCAGACAAAACCATTCCGGATCACCGGCAGGTAAAAAAGGAAGGTAACAGCCGCTGGTATCAATCCGAACCAGAAAAGCCTGAAACGATTATCTTTTGGAATTTGTTGTGGTTGTTGAGAAGTCATAATGCCTTATCTTCTTTAAGGTAATTTATCTAGCAAACGGTGAAGGTTTTATATTCTAACGAATTCCGCAAAATGTTTTTGACTGGATATTCATCCTCCGGCCAAACGAAATTATCCACCACCCGGGTTATTCCGGGTTTGTCCCGCCAGCTCATCCAGTTTTCTCAGGACTTCCGGGGAGGGTTGATACCTGGGGTCGTATTTAGCGGCCTCCAGAAGGGCTTTTTTCGCCTCCAAATAGCGCCCAAGATTCAAATAAACAAAACCCAAATTGTGGCTCACCATGCCGTCACAGCCGTATTGCGAGGCTTTTTCCAAGGCTGGAAGGGCCAGGTCGTATTGCTTATTCCAATAATAATTGTTCCCCAATTTCCCCCAATAATAAAAACCTAGGAATGGATTTCCCTCGAAAAGTTGGCCCTTATCTCCCAGATAACCAATAAGATTGTCATAGGTATGATTCACCGGATGCTCAAATTGCATGAAATCCATTTCCGCCATGACCTTCTCCGCCTCCCTCCAGGCTCCAAGGGTCCCGCGGTTTTCGTTATTAAGCGGAATGATTGATAAGAGATTTCCATCAGTTGGTGAATCGCCGTTCCACCTGGAAAAGGCGGCGTTGGGAAACAATTTTGTTAAATAGGGTTTGAAACCCTCGTCAGTAACCAATGCGGCCCAGGAGGCTTTCGCTTGATCCAACGAAGGATTGGCCAGGGCGTTGAAGGAATAGGTCCCCAATTCCAGGAAAACCGGCAGGGTTCCATCCATGGAAAAATCGGAATAGACCAATCCAGGCCCCTGGGTCAGGCTGATATTCTTCAGGGTTTCGCAAAGGATGACTTTCGGATCCATTTGGGAGATATCGCTGTTGGCAACAGGTTTGGATCGCGTCAAAGTCTCGAGATCCAAGACCAAGGAAAGAAGTACAAATGGAACCATCAGGAGAAACCTATTGGGAACTTTAGTGATCCCTTCCAGGACAGCCCCCAGCCCCATAGCCATCGTGACGATAAAAAGGGGCAAAAGTGACGAAATGTGATAACCATTGGGAAGATTGGACAATAAACAGGGTACGAAAAGAACCACCGAGCTTATTCCTATCCATTTGGCCATGGGATTCCTTCTGATCCGCCACCATTCCACGGTCCCCAGGAAAAAAAGACTTCCCAGCACGGGATTCAAGAGGCCTCCCCATCCGGAATAGTAATAATAGAAGTAGGAATAGCATTTGGGCCAACCTGTCCAAAAAAAATCGGTGAAATAAAAGAGTGCCTGCCAGAAATGCCAATGGATAACCTCGTCGCTCTTGCCGTTAAAAATGGAGAGCATCCCAAAATAGGACCCGAAATTTTCCTTGAGTCCACCCGCCGCCAAGGGCAAAACCACGAGAAGCGCCGTCCCAAGGCAATAATAAAGGTCGTTCTTCTCTCGCGGCCTAGTCTTGAGGAAATACCATCCCAAGGTAAATACAACGCAAAAGGCAACCAGGGGCCATCCGAAATAAGTGTAAAAACCAACTCCCAGGAATAAACCAAAGCAAATGGAAAGAATCGGATGGTGACCGGATGGGTCCGCTTTTAACCGCTTGGCCAGAATCCAGAAAGTCATGGATTGGAATAAAACCATCAGCACAGCCTCATGGGAATAACAGCCGATAAATACCGGCCAAAAGGTGAGGCTCAGGAATAGGAGGCTGAGGAAAGAAAAAGATTTAGTGAAAAACACCCTAAAAGCCAGGTAATAAAAAACCGTGGCAAGGAAAGAAAGAAAAGCAGGCACAAGCCAGAGAACCTTGAAGGAGAATCCCCAAATCTTGAAAGTCGCGGCTAAAAGCCAAAGATAGAGCACCGGAACCTGGTGGGGCCTAAAGAACAGATGCCAGGTCCAATGGCTGTTCAAATGGATCGCGCTATAGGCGTTCTCCATCTCGTCCACGGCGGGAAAAGCTAGAGAAGAAGTCTGGCGGTAAAGGCGCGCGGCCAAACCCAATGCGAAAATAAAAAGAACAAGCCAGGCCGCTGGTTGGTAAAGTTCCTGTGAGAAAAATGGTTGTTGGGGTGATGGAATGGATAACCGATTTTTCAAGTAAACCCAACCCAAAACTCCGAAACCGAAAAGACCTATCGCCAATTTACCGCCCCAACCCAGGGGAGAATAGGCCAGCAGGGCGTTCAAAGCCGTCAGAGCGATAAAGACAATGGAGGGCTTTAAAACAAATACGGTTTTCTGTTCATGACTGGTATTTATTTTTCCCCCAGTATTCGTGAAATTTGAAATTTCATTCATGGATATTGAAAGCCGTTTTGTTTATTCATCATGTTAGTTTCCTGAAGCCTTCCCTGTGTATTCGAGAAACAGGCTACCTGGCCTCAGGGCTTTCACCTGTTGATCACAAAGCTGTTCCTCCTCAGATCGATTTGACGCTGCGAATAGGCCCCGGAGGTTGTAGAAAAACTCGACATACCTGCCCCGGCTCAGCCTGATAGCCTCGAGGTCCATGGCTTCCGCAGTCTCGGGATGCCCCGCAAAGGTGTTGAAAACTCCCATGGTTTGGAACCACTTGGGGTAAGGGGGCGTAAAAAAGAATTCCTCCCAGAAAGAAACCCATCTCGGGGTCGAGGGCACCCGAAGGATCGTCAAAGCCTGGTCCTGGATATCCTTGGAAATTCCCCAATCAGAGGGAAGACGGGAATAATCCAGGTCCGGAACCTGGTCCCCATATCCCCTGCGAAGGTAGATCACGGTGTTCCCGTCCAGGTACACAGGCCTCCATCCCGGCATTTTCGGAAGATCCTCGGTCCACTGCATGGCGTCCAGCGGATTGAAAAAAAGAATGTCGGCCTGGTACTTGTCAGCCAGAAGACCCAGCCTGCCTGGCGTGGAGGTGGACATGAAGTCCCGGAAGAAATCCTCCCCCATCACCTCCAGCCTTCCGTCGATGAAAGCTTTCCCCGACCACAGCCATTCAAGCCAGCCCCCGGGATTGAGTTGGTTGAGGATTTTCCCATCCAAATGGTTTTGGGCAAGGAATTCGCATGCCTTCACCGGCACTTGGTCCCGGTCCAACCCCAGTCCGAAACGATCAGGACGCCGGTCATTGACGTAATAGGCCCCTGTCGCGACCCTCAGGCAAAGTCCGACCAGTACCAGGGCAGCCAACCAAGGGGCCGCGGAATGCCCGAACAAGATAACTTGCGCCTTACGAAGTTTTTCCCATTTCAAGGATTTCCAGCAGGAAACCGCCAAAGGCCCGCAAACGAACATGAATAGAATGATGTTGCGAAGGGCCGCGAGGGAAAGACCGAAAAAAACAAGGAATATAAGGAACTCATGAATTTTTCTTTGCCGGAAAGTCATGACCAGCGCGAGAAGAAGCAGGAGTGAGAAAACTTTGTAAACAAAAAGATAAAGGCTCGGCGCCAGGAAAAAACTCGAGTCCAGCGGCCAGGGAGGCTGAAGCTCGAAAATAGCCTGCTTGAAGACATTGGAATTTCGGAGCATGAGCATCTGGGTGAAGGGATAAACGGCGCCTTTGAGAAAATTAGGATTCGCCAGGGGGGCCGCCAGGGACATTCCCGAGTAAAGCATGAGTTTTTGGTCAGTGTTCTTGGATTGAACCAGGCTTGCGAGACAATAAATTCCCACGATGACCCAACCCACCGCGAATAGGCCCTCGACATTGGCCCAAATCACGAAGAGGAACGGAAGCAGAAAAAGGAGGTTCCTTTCCCCTTTCGTTCTCATTTCCAGGATCAAAAGGGTGAGGCTCATCAGGATATAACTGAGTATTTCGGGCCTGGCCCTGAAGCGGATTTCCACCATCAGCAAAACCGTGGTCAAAAGGACAAGGCGCATCCAGAGCGGAGAATCGGTTAATTTCAGCCGTTTATGTGTCAGGAACACCAATAAAAGAGCGCATCCGGCATTGGCCAAGGAAATCATGGAATAGCCGCCCAGTTTGAAAAGCGCGTAAAGCATTAACTGGTAGAGCCAATGGATATCCAGATAATCATGCCCTGAAACGGTAAAGGTATAGGTGTCCTGGGTTGGAACTTGGTGGTTCTGGGCGATCCATTGCCCCCCCTTCAAATGAAAACCCAGGTCAGAATCGAAAATTAGCCTGGTCCCCAGCAGGCCAGCCAGAACGAAACAAGCCAACAAAGGGATCAACCAGGGATCGAAGCGCTTGGATGAAGCCGTGCCTGGGTGGGATGGATGGGTTTCCGGTTCTAATGTCATGGCTTCCGCTCCAGGAGGTGAAGCGCCTGCCTGGGGCGGTCATAAGTAGGATCCATCTCAACCGCTTTCAAGAACAGATTTTTCGCCGGAAAGAAACTGCCGCAATTATAGGCCATCACTCCAGCGTCATAATAAATCTCCGCGTCTCGAGGAAGCCTCTGGTTGGCTTTCTGGACCCATTCCCTGGCGTGATCCAAATCCCCTAAAAAAAGGTAATTGGCCCCGACATCCAAAGAATGTTCCGGGACTCCCGGCTCCCAATCATTGGTCCAAAGCAAATTCGCGAGGCTTCTTTCGTACCATCCCTTGGCCATCACTGAAGTTTTAGTTTTCCCATGGATGGGGGTGATGGATTCCAAATCCCCCGCTTGTTTTATCTCGTATTGAGCCAGCCAATAACGGCAAAAGCCGTAATCCCAGAGGACGTTGTCCCAAGTGCGTTGATCAATCGGATCGGTCCCCTTCCTTGCGTGCCTTAAGCGGATGTTGTCCCAAAAAAGGTCATTGAGGCCTGCCTGGAAAACCGGTTTTCGGGGGGAAGGTGTCCCTTCCCTGGTGAGGCCCAGGGGAGCCCAATTCATATTCGAAAACTCCTCTTCCGGCCCGGGGGTATAGGTGAAATAAAAACTCTTATCCGGATTGTTTTCCACCATCCAGCGTGTGAGCGGCCCGAAAACATAAATCTTATCCGGTTCGTATTGCGGGTTAAGCACCTTCAAGTCTGGGTGGGATTTCGCAAGTTGTTCCCGGTACCAATCCATAGTCAGGCTTGAGCCAACCACTCCCAGGTCTGGCCTTTTCCCCACGATCCACTGGAGGTACCAACAGGGAAATTGATAATTGTCCCCCTGGCAGAAGAATAGGGCGTTTCGGGGCGTGGATTTCCAGGCGTTGAGGGTTTGATCGTATGTGTAGGTGAAGTATGCCTCGCCGCTGTCATTGATCCGGAAAAATAACCCGGCCAAGGTTAAGGCCGCTAAAACTGCTCCAAGTAATAACTTCCGGTTTCTCGTTTCTCCCCAAAGCCTCGATAAACCCCTGATGCCAAGAGCCGAAAAGAGAATCACGAAAACCATGGAAGAGATGGAATAATCCTGGAACAGGAAGAACTTTTCACTTGAGAATTTCGAGAAAACGCTGACAGCCGCCATCAGGCCTCCCCAGCTGGCGGTCATGGCAAAGGCTCTTGAAAGGTTGGTTCTCCATTCGAAAAACAAACCCAAAAGCGCCAGCAAGCCCAATCCGGAAAACTCCTTTACGCATGAAAAGAGGTACAAACCTGAATATTTGAGCCATTGTCCCGGATCAGATGACAAATCCCTCCCTTGATCCACATGCCGGCTGAGGTGCTGGTGAAAAGCGGTCCAGTGGCTGGGCGAGCCCCAGTTGACCAGGGGATGGTTTACAGCCCGCAAAGGCAGGTATAAATAAACAGATAGGCCTAGGAGGCAAATAAATAAAAAGTTCCCTAGTGTCCTGACGGTCAAGGGACAACTCTTTGGGTCGCCGGTAAATATTTTTCCAGTTGTTCTTTGATAAGCCAGCAGGGCGAGCCCCGGCGCGTAAGCGGCCATGCTCATCCAGTGGTTCCCCAGGGAGAGACCGAAAAAGAAAACCACTTGAGCCGCCTTTCCCCTTAGGAGGCTGGAAAGAATGGCCAGGAGAAAAACCGCCGTCAGCTCATAAACGCCCCTTTTGGAGCTCAAAGCCGCCGGATAGGAAGTGATTCCCGCCATCCAAGCCAAAGCGAAACAAAAGCTGATAACCGCCGGGACTTTGAAATCCCGGTTCAGCAAAAGGAAGATCAAGACGGAAACTAAAGAGGCTAACAGGGCCGAAAGAAGGTTTTGCACGAAACAAATGGGCAGTGGCAGCAGGGACATCAAACGCCCCAACAGGATATAGAGGGGATAACCGGGAGGATGGGCCACGCCCAGGGATGCCGCGCAGGTGGTGAACTCGGGGCTGTCGTCCATGTAAAAGGTGGGATTTAGGCCCAACAGGGCGCATTCAAGGGAAAAAAGAAATACCAGTGGGGCCAATTGCCGGTTTCCGGAGAAAAACAAGGGACGATCCGTCACGGCTCCTCGTCCGTTTCCGAGTCAAGCGCTTCTTGTTGTTCCCCCGGCTGAAGACCCTCGACGTTCTTGAGTTTCCTCTCGATGGTCCTGGTTTTTTTCGCCGCATCCTCGATGGTATGGCTGGCTTCCAGGAGCTTCTTGTGGGTTTTTTCAAGAAGATCAGAAAATTTACCGAATTCCTGTTTCACCGTCCCGAGGAGGCTCCAAACCTCGCTGGATCGTTTCTCGATGGCCAGGGTCTTGAAACCGATCTGGAGGCTGTTCAGGAGCGCCGCGAAGGTAGTGGGTCCGCTTGGCACCACACGGTATTCCCTCTGAAGAAGGTCCAGAAGGCCCGTCCTGCGGACAACCTCCGCGTAGAGGCCTTCGGTGGGAAGGAACAGGATGCCGAAATCCGTGGTGTTGGGGGGATCAAGGTATTTATCCCGGATGTTCTTGGCTTCCGACTTGATCCGGTTTTCCAGGCTTTTCGAGGCTTCCTCCGCGAGCGCCGCATTCCCCTGATCGTAGGCTTCCACCAGCCTCTGGTAATCCTCCTGGGGGAATTTCGCGTCCACGGGAAGCCAGATTTCCTCCCCCTTTTCCCGTCCTGGAAGCCTAATGGCGTATTCCACCCGGTCCTCGCTTCCCTTCTTTGTGCAAATGTTTTTTCCGTACTGCTCGGCGGTCAGCACCTGCTCCAAAAGGTTCCCCAGTTGGACCTCGCCCCAGGTACCGCGGGTTTTCACGTTGGACAGGACCTTCTTCAAGTCGCCGACGCTGGAGGCCAGGGACTGCATCTCCCCGAGGCCCTTATGAACCTGCTCCAAGCGTTCGCTCACCTGCTTGAAGGACTCGCTCAGCCTTTTCTCCAGGGTGGATTGCAGCTTCTCATCCACCACCGAGCGCATCTCCTCCAGCCTCCGGCCGTTGTCCTCCTGTAGGACTTTTAAGCGGCTCTCGATGGTTTCCCTCATTCGCTCCAGCCTTTGGTCGTTGGCCTGGATCAACCCGAGGAGCTGGTGGTTCATCTCCTCGCGGGACAAGCGCTCGTTCGCGCCGGCTTCCTCCCGGTTGCGGGCCATTTCCTCCCTCAGGATTTTCTCCAGCCGGTCAAGGTTTTGGCCCAACTGGGAGAGGAGCCCGTCCAAAGAGTTCGGCGACTGGTTCTTGGAATGGCGCAACTGGAGGAATACCACCAGGATCAGCAGGATTAAAATCAGGGCCAGGATGGAAATTTCTAGGGGAGCCATAACCTTCCTTGAAGCCGATATCACGGGCATTCGTCTTAATCGCGGGTTATCTTAACGTTCTCCCGGTCCTTCCGGCAACTGATTCGAACCCCTATTTCGGCGGATTCCTTTTTTCCCTTTATTCCTTTTTCAATCCCACTAAAATGGCTGGATTCCCTAAGGAGAGTAATTTCATGGCCCTGATCGACCCTTTTCAACGCTATGGTTCCATGTCCATGTCCCGGAAACGCCGGTCCAAGCTTCCCTCTTTCAGGACGGTAATTTTTTTCCTTCTCGTCTTCGCCGGAATCGTGACCTCCAAAACCGTCCTCATGAACCAGTACAACTTCCTGAAAGGAATTAAATACTGGCGCAACGGCAACCTGGAACTGGCCCGGATGGAGTTCAACAAGGTCTTGAGCCGCAATCCCGGCAACGCCAAGGCCATCGACGGCCTAGGGCTGGTGGAAATCAAGGCCGGCAACCTCGACAAGGCCAGGGACCTTTACGACCAGGCCCTGAAGCAAGGCCTGACCTACAGCCGCCGCTTCAACCACTTGAAAACTGGCCAGTATTTCATCGATGAGGGCAAGTACAACCTGGCGGAAGTGGAGCTTCAGCATGCCTTGGAGCTTCAAAAGGACAATCCGGATGTTTTCATCGCACTCGGGACCACCGAGCGCGCGTTGGGCCAGGTGACGAAGGGCGAGAAATATTACGAGCAGGCCCTCGTTTACGATCCCAAGAACAAGAAAATGCAGGCTTTGCTGGAGCAGGCCCGGGAGGAAAAGGACCGGGGCAACATCTATTACATCTTCGACCGCAACGGGGTGCCCCTGGCGCTTCAATGGACGAAGAACAACGAGAGCGGTTATCCCTTTGGGAAGGAATTCGCCCATTTAATCGGTTATCGGGACAACCAAACCGTGAACAACCGCGGGAGCTCGGGCCTGGAGAAGCTTTATCACGATTATTTCCCCGGCAACAAGCTTTACCTGACCTTGGACAGCAGGATCCAAAGGATTCTTTCCAAGGCGATGGGCTGGCAAAAAGGCGCTATCGTGGTATTGAACCCCAAGACTGGCGAGATTCTCGGATGTATCTCCCAGCCAACCTTTACGCCCGAGAAGGTCCACGACGAGTGGTGGCAGTACATTGATAACAAGAACTATCCCTTGAAAAACCGCGCTTTCGAGAGCCTGTACGAACCAGGCTCCATCGTCAAGATCATCAGCTCGGCCGCAGCCTTGGAAAAAAACATCGACCTCAACAAGGTCTTCCCCCTTTACTGCAAGGGTTTCACATACATTGATGGCCAGATATTCTACGACTGGCACAAGCACAAGACCGTGAAGAGCCTGGAGGAAGCCTTTGACGCCTCCTGCAACATGTCCTATGCGAAGTTGGGGGCCGAGCTGGGCGAGGACGCGCTTTTCGAGTTCAACAACCGCTTTGGTTTCAACTCCGTCCCCAAGACCATCAACCTTCCCATGGCCACGAGCACCTCCCCCAAGCTGGGCTTGACCCGCTATGAACTGGCAGAAACAGCCACGGGATTAGGAAAAGCATTCCGTATCACACCCTTCAACGCCGCCCTCATAGCCTCCGCCATCGCCGACGATGGAGTGATGATGTCTCCCTACCTTGTGGATAAATTGACCAATATCAACGGAAAGGTCTTGGAGGAAGGAAAGCCTTCACTTTACAAGAACACCATCACCCGCCAGACCGCGCAATTCCTCACCACCATGATGTACAACGACGTGGAGAGGGGCATCGGGGTCAAGGCGCGAGTCAAGGGCATCAAGATCGCAGGAAAAACCGGGACCTCCGGAAGCCGCGACCCCAATTTCCACGCCTGGTTCATCTGTTTCGCTCCCGTGGAGAACCCGAAGATCGCCATGGCCATCCTGGCCGAGAACGGCGGGACCGGCAAGGACGTGGCGGCTCCCATCGCCCGGAAAGTCTTTGAGGGCATCATGGATTTCATCGATTTGACATCGGACTCCAGCAAGAAATAACATCGCAATCGAGGAATAATTATGTCGATGTTTAAAATACTCGGAAGCTTCGTCATGGGAACGATCGGCATGTACATGCTTTACCGGGGAAAGAAAACCCAGAATGTCAGCATGATGGTTTGGGGCGGGGTCCTGATCGTCCTTTCCTACTTCTTGTTCTAAGCCATCATTGAAAATCACGGATAATACGAAGTCCTTTTGACCCAAAACCAGTTTTTAATCCCCCCTGATTAATATGAACTTGCCGGCGGCCCAAGCCTTTCCGCCGGTATCGATTAAGTAATAGTAAATCCCCGAAGACGCCCAGCTTCCGTATTGGTTGCGCCCATCCCAAACGGCCACGTCCCCATTTCCTCGGGATGTATTCACCAGTTCCCCTGAAACCGTGTAAAAGGAAACCACCGAGCCAGGGGGAACGCAGTTGACCTTCATCACTCCCCCTACCGCTGTTTTGGGATTGAAGGGATCCGGCCAGACATGAGCGGCGCAGGTAGGGGTGAATGTCGGGGTAATGGTGAAGGTATTTGTAGGCGTGAAAGTATTAGTGGGAGTGTTGGTTTGAGTCGGGGTGAAGGTAACAGTGGGGGTCCAAGTTTCAGTCGGGGTAAAAGTATTCGTGGGAGTCCATGTCACGGTCGGGGTGAAGGTAGGCGTTCCCGTAGGGGTGAGCGTGGGGGTATATGTGAATGTGAATGTCGGGGTGGGGGTCGGAGTATCGGTTCGGGTAGGTGTGTCCGTCGGGGTCGAGGTCGGGGTATCGGTCAAGCAGTTCACCGTATAGGTGATGGCGTTCGTCTGGATCACCGTTGCGGGTGAGCCGATGACGATGGCCGCCTGGTCCGTGAACGAGTTGACCGAGCAATAGCTGACATAGGAAACAACCGTGACCACCCCGGAACTAGGCGACGGCACATTCCCCAAATTCCAGACCACCATTCCCGAGACCAGCGAGCATGGGGCGCCCGAACAGGAAACATAAGTCAAGTCAGCGGGCAGGGTGTCCACGATTTTAGTCTGGCCCCAAGTGATGCTTCCGGCCGGGTTTCCATAGGTGACGTAAAAAGTCACGGGGTCCCCGACGTTGTACTGGGCTTGGACGCCGGAAACACCCGCCATCAGAAGGATGGCGGAAACCCAATATGTTTTCCACATCCCTTTTCTTGACAACGTTTGTTTTTTGGCCCGGGTCCGCATTTGGTATGAACATCCCTCGTGGTTAGTCAATCCTCAAACAGCTATCTTGGAAAGATTAGAATTTTACGAGTCTAACACTCTGTTCAGTCGCGGTGTTATTGACCACCATGGCCATGTAAGTATCGGTGTAAGCCGTGGGGCAATAATTGATGACAACCGTGACCGGTTCGGTCGGACTGCTAAGGCTGGAATTTAAAATGGTTACAACGGGATTGGAGCCATTAGCGGTTTGGGCATTCGCCCCGGTATTAATTATGAATGACGATAAAAGAAAATAAAATACCAACCAAACACGGTTGGAAAGATGGTCAGAGGATTTTGGGTGAAATTTGAAATTTCTCAGGTTCAAGACTTTCCTTTCTTATATGGTAAAGATAATATCGCAATCAAACCCATATTACAAAGCTGGCAAATCATCAAAAGGCTCTATTTCTTATGGGAAATTACGATTTTACCTGCGATTAATACAACTGGGCACCGCTTCTCCATGAATGAAACCTTCATGCTTAATATCCAATACTGAAATTCTCGAACTTTCGGTTTTAACCTCAAAGAATGTTCCCGACCCCTTCCTAAGTTCAAACCGGTAGGGTTGCTTTCCACGATTGCCAATTCCTATGATGATCATACTTTTTAGAGTTCGACTCTCCGTTTTCCAATTTTTACACGAAAAGATAAATGCATTTAAACCAGGAACAAATTAAACGCTATTCCCGCCATATACTCCTGCCAGGAATTGGCCTGGCTGGCCAGCAAAAACTCATCGGGGCCAAGGTCTTGGTTGTGGGGGTGGGTGGTCTGGGCTGCCCGGTAGCCCTTTACCTTGCCGCCGCGGGCGTGGGCCGGATCGGGCTGGTGGATTTTGACAAGGTGGATTCCTCGAATCTCCAGCGTCAAATCCTTTTCACCTCCGTGGACGTGGGAATGCTAAAAGTCGAAGCCGCAGCCGAAAGGTTGAAGTCCTTGAATCCTGGGGTGAGGATTGACACATATCCTGTGGCCCTCAAGAGCGGCAACGTCCTGTCCATTCTGGAGCCGTACGATCTCATCATCGATGCGACGGACAATTTCCCCACCCGGTACTTGACCAACGACGCGGCATTCTTCCAGGGAAAGCCGAACATTTACGGTTCCCTATTCCAATTCGAGGGACAAGTATCGGTATTCAAGACGCCCGAGGGCCCCTGTTACCGCTGTCTTTATCCCGAGCCGCCACCGCCGGAAGCGGTTCCATCCTGCGCCGAAGGGGGTGTCATTGGAGCCATGGCCGGCATCATCGGCTCCCTGCAGGCCCTGGAAGCCGTGAAATTAATCACCGGCATTGGAATACCCGCGGTTGGAAAACTTTTGGTTTACCATGCGTTGAGGATGGATTTCCGGGAGTTGAACCTCAGCAAGGACCCTTCCTGCCCGGTCTGTGGAACAAATCCAACTGTTAAGCAATTGATCGATTACGAGCGGTTCTGCGGGATCAAGGCGGGGGACAACCGGGACCAGGGGTTATCGCCGGGTAGGGACGAAATCACGCCCCGTAAGCTTAAAACCATGATGGAAGAAAATCGGGATTTCGTCTTGCTGGACGTACGCGAACCCAACGAATCCGAAATCGCCCGCATCAAAGGCTCAATACTATTCCCCCTGTCCCAATTGCCAAACCGGCTGGGAGAGTTGAAGGATTTCAAGGGAAAGGACATCGTGGTTTATTGTAAAAGCGGGGTTCGAAGCCGAAAGGCCATCCGATTCCTGCGGGGGAGCGGATATGAACGGTTGGTGAACTTAACCGGAGGCATTCTGGAATGGTCCAACCAGGTCGATCCCTCTGTCCCCAAGTATTGAGTCCGCAATACCACCCGTCCCGTTCTCTCCGAAAATCTCTTTTCAATTCTGCGCCAGTTTAATCCACCAGGGTTTCTGAAGCTTATGGGGTTTTCTGCCTATCGCGAAAGGCGCAAGATCCATATCTGTTTTCCCATCCATTATTAATTGCGCCATCAGGTGCCCACTGGCGGGAGCTAGTAAATGCCCGTGAGTATGGTGTCCGGCTGAGACATAGAGCCCGTCAAAACCAGGCACATTTCCAAGGAAAGGATGGCCGTCCGCCGACCCAGGGCGAAAACCGGATAAATAACCACTCACCCTCAGCGGCAAAGCCGGGGCCATGAGCTTGGCCGCGCCCGCCAAGGCCGCTATTCCTTCCGGCGTTACGGCCCGCTCAAAACCCGCCTTTTCCATGGTACTTCCGACGTACAGCTCTCCCCCTTTCCGGGGCACCAGGTAAAAACCAGCCCCGAAGAGGATGTGATTGATCCCGGAAGGGGGTCCTTGAAGCAAGAGAACCTGCCCCCTGATCGGGTAAACCGGCAAATCAATCCCCAGAGGATCCAGCAGTTCCGGAGCCCAGGCCCCTGCCGCCAGCACAATGGCCTCCGCCTCGATGGTCCGGCGGGAAGTTTTGACTCCCCTTACCTTTCCCGCACGAGTCAACAGTGACAAAACCGGGTCGTTGGAATGAATGGCCACACCCGATCTGCGTACCGCTTCCACCGTCATCTCGCACATGGCGGAAGGACGAATCTGGGCGGTATCCGGCAGGTGAAGGACTTTTCGAATGTCTTTCGGCAAGGCGGGTTCCTCGCGCCGCGCTTCCCTCCCGCCCAGCCACCGGACTTCCAAGCCCAGCTCCACCAGGCGTTTCGTGATCTCGCGTGCGTTCATTTCCTCGGTTTTTGAGAATAAAAGGCCCATCGAGCCGGATGCCTCCCACTCCGGGTCCAGTCCGGAAGCGCGTTTCATCTCCTTCACCCAGGAAGGATAGAGGCGGTAGGAAAGGCGGCTCAATTCAAAGAGCGCCGGCGAATCAAAGGCGACACTGTGGAGCGGCAGCATCCCCGCACCGGCGATAGAGGCTTCCCTCGCTGGCGCTTGACGATCCAGCAGGATAGGATTCGCCCCGCGTTTTTTAAGGTGCCAGGCAATGGAGAGACCGATAAGGCCCCCTCCGACCACGATCACTTTCATTTTTTGCATGGCGTCTCCAACATTAGAATTTCAATGATGGCGGTGGCCGGAACGTAAACCTCCGGCTTCTGTAAGGCAGGTTTAAAAATCTTTGGCGGGGGTGGAAGCTTGAGCGTAAAGCTTTTTGGGAATGCGCCCCGCGAGGTGGGATAAACGTCCGGCCTCACATGCGGCTTTCATGGCTCGGGCCATCTTCAAGGGATCCTTCGCGTGGGCGATGCCGGTGTTCAGCAATATCGCGACGACACCAAGCTCCATGGCCCCCGCCACGTCCGAGGCGCAGCCCACGCCTGCGTCAATCAGGACAGGACACCTCAATTTCTCTAAAATGATCCGGATGTTGTTGGGGTTCAATACGCCTTGTCCCGAGCCGATGGGAGAGCCAGCCGGCATCACTGCGTGAGCCCCGGCCTGTTCCAGTTTTTGGGCCATGACTGGGTCGTCCGAGGTGTATGTCATTACGGTAAAACCCTCTTTGACAAGGATCCGGGTGGCCTCCAGGGTGGCGAGGGGGTCCGGAAGAAGGGTCGCCTCGTCAAATAACACCTCCAGTTTGACGAAATCAGAAATACCGGCGGCCCGGGAGAGGTGGGCCACATGCACCGCTTCCTCAACGCTGTAACAGCCTGCCGTGTTGGGAAGTAGGGTGTATTTTTTCAGGTCGATGAAATCGAGCAGGTTTTTCTCTTCCTTCTTCTTGTCGAGGGGAATCCTTCTTAAAGCCACCGTTATGATTTGGGCCCCCGACGCCTCCAGGCATTGAGCCATCAACTCATGGCTTGAGTATTTACCGGTTCCTATTAAAAGCCTCGAGGTGAATTCCTTGCCGTTGATTTGCCAGCAATCCATTCCTTCATTGCCGCTCATGGTTTATTCCTCATTTTAAGATTTATAAACCTAATCAGATTCGCACCAAATGGTTCATCCGCCGCCGACAATTTGGATCAACTCAACATGGTCGCCATCTTCCAGCTTGAAATTCGGTACTTCATTGGAATGGATGACTTGCCGGTTGACCGCCGCCGCTACCATCTCCTTTTTGATCTCCAATCGGCTCATAACTTCACCCAGCATCATTTCTCCTGGGAATTCCCGGTCTTCGCCGTTAACGGTTAATTTCATTTAATCTCTCGATGTTTCTAATGGGATGGGACCAATCGAATGAGGGTGAACACAGATAAGGGCATGGCCGCATCTGAAAATAAAGATTGCGTCGCTCGATTTCGTCTCTTATGAACGCATTTTTTTAATAGGTATTAGTATCCGTAATGTTGACCGCGCCGACAGACGTGGCGCTTGTGCTGGTATTCACGTTTGTCAGGTAAACATAGGGATCGCCAGTTTGAATACCTCCTCCGCTCCCGCCGCCGCTGTTTGGATTTTGATAATAGAAAAGGATATCCATTGTCTGCGTATTGCAGAGATTGACGGTCTGGCTGAATGGAACTGTGCTAAAAGTAACTCCATTGGCGTTGTAGGACACTTGGTTGTTGTTGCAATTGCTACTGCAGGAAGTGACGCTGTTGGAGGCGCCGTAAAGGCTGGTCCCTGAGGGATAAAGCTCTATATAGAGGTTGTGACAGCCGTCAACGCGGCCCAAGGACCCGGAATAGGTGACCGTTCCCCCATAGGCGGAAACTAAGTATGTGTTTCCAAAGGTCATGTTGTACCCGGTATTGTTTCCGGCGGGAAGCACGATGAAATCCCAAGTGGAAACATCGCAGGAAGACACATTGTATGAATAAGCGTAATCCCCAGCATGGGGTTGAGGGTTTTTATTACCGTCGCCTGATGAGTTATACCAGCTGACGAGAAGGTAGGTTGCCCCAGCTGATAATCCATAGAATTCATAATTTCCCTTTGAGCTGGTTAAAAACTGAACATAATTACTCCCGCTTCCATTGCCGCCGGGATTGAAACAAGCGATCCCTATCGTGTGGGAGCTGTTCACCGTGGACCCTCCCGTATAGGTCACGCTTCCCGAAATGGTATTAGTGGTGGATCCCGGGGTATTCGTGAGGGTTTGCGTGGGGCAAAGCGTGGAGGTGCTGGTCGGCACGATCGGGGTGTTGGTAGGTGTATTGGAAGGTGACGGAGTGTAAGTGGAAGTCTCCGGAACCGTGTTAGTCGGGGATAAAGTATTAGTAGGTGAATTGGTAATGGTTGGCGTATTCGTGATGGTAAAAGTCGGGGTGATGGTAGGGGTATTGGTAATGGTCGGGGTGTCCGTGATGGTGAAGGTGTTGGAAGGGGTATAAGTTTCGGTCGGGGTGTAGGTATCAGTGGGGGTGTTAGTAATTGTCGGAGTCAAGGTGAGCGTATGGGTGTTGGTAAAAGTTGGCGTGGATGTGATAGTCGGCGAATTGGTGATGGTTGGCGTGTCGGTGATGGTCGGTGAATTCGTGGGAGTACTTGTGGGACCGTTATTCGGCGAGGAAGGGTTATTGGAATTACTGCAGGCGCCGATCATTGCGGATAAGAGACCTAAGAATAAATAACAAACCCAAAGGTAAACGTGCTTCCCGTTTATTTTGAAATTAAAAAATCTCCGCATATCCCGCCTCCCCTGATTGTCCGGTTTATATGACCGCTAGATTCTCCCCCCTTACGAAAAATGTTTCAAGGCCATGCAGGAAGATTTCATGTTAGATTTGTGTAAATAAATCATACTAGTTACCTGAAGGAACTACTAATTTCCAAAACTATCGGATGAAAATTTCAAAAAGATCTTTTTACTTAACGGCCAGAATTTTCTCGATTCTTCGATCCGGCAACAACCATATCACCGCCACCAAGAAATACATTCCATAGGAAACCCAGGGGTAAAAGAAGGCGACGGGAATCGCCGAGGCGTACAAACCCAGGGAGAGATAACCCTTGAAGTCGTTTCCGATCGCCCTGGCCAGGAGCGAGTCCTTCCCATGATGAGAAATAAGGGACTTCACCAGGATGGTATAGGCCACCGCGGAAAAGAGCAGGACCACTCCGTAAAGGGCAACAGGCCAGGAGCCGAACCCATTCTCCCCCATCCAGGCCGTGACAAAAGGCGTCAGGGAAAGCCAAAAAAGCAGATGGAGGTTGGCCAGGAGGATCTTGCCGTTCACCCTTTCTACTGCTTGCATCAGGTGGTGATGGTTGTTCCAGTAGATTCCGACGAAAGTGAAACTCAGGATGTAGCTGATCAGGCTCGGAATCAGGGGCCGCAAGGCGCTTATATCCACGCTATGTGGCGGCCTCAATTCCAACACCATGATGGTGATGATGATGGCCAAAACCCCGTCACTAAAAGCTTCCAACCGGCCTTTATGCAATTCCCACGCTCACGTTAGATTGGTTTCCTTTTAAGTTCACGCCGCATCTACGAGTCTCAACTTTGGGAATAGACGGCCGCGAATTCCTTGGCGAATTCCTCGATCGTGGTCTTTCCCCTGTGCTCGGGGGTGATCTCCTGGGTCGCTCTCAATTTTCCCTCGTTGCCGGCCTTGTACATTTCCAGCATCAAATCCACCGTCTTGGGAATCATGCCGCTTCCCAGCATGGCTTTCTTGGCGTCCTCAAAGGGGAACTGGACGTAAGCGAGGCCGGGTTTTCCAATAGCCTTTCCCAGGGCGGCGGTCACCTCCGTAAGGGTGTATTCCCTGGGGCCCGCGAAATCAAATACGATCTTCCCATGGATAAAGAACCCGTCCAGGAACTCCGCTGCCTTTTCCCCTATGTCCTTGGTGGCGACAGCTGGCATGGGATAGTTGCCAGGGCCGGTAGAACCGAAAATGCCATGGGCTTTGAGGGCTGGAATGGAATAGTACTGGTTTTCCATGAAGGGCCCAGGCCTCAAGTGAACGACGTTTAAGTCCCCCAATTTGTTGAGGCGTTGTTCCATGCGGTAAAGGCCCGCGATGGGCCCTGTCCCGGAGGGTTGTTCGCCGCCGATGGAGCTTAGGTTCACGGCGGTCTTGACCCCGGAATCAATCAGCGCCTTGATAACCGCCTCGCCCACCCGGTCCTGATAAGCCGATAAATCCTGCTCGGTATATGAAGGCGGGGTCATGATGAAAACCCCATCCGCGCCTTGGAATGCCGTGGTAAGGGCTTTCGCATCATCAAAGGCTATGGAAAAAGTATTTGCGCCCTTTGCTTTTAGCCCTGAAAGCTTTTTGGCGTCCCTGCCTAATGCCCTAACTTGATGACCCTTCTCCAGTAGTTTTTCCACCACCACGTGGCCGATATGGCCCGTCGCTCCCATCACCGTAAAAGTTTTCTTGGGCATGCCAGCCCTCCATTTAATTTATTTAGAAAGAGGCTGGTATAGTGCCGATCTCTTTGTTTGTTTATGGAAGATCGGTACATGCCAGCCCTCCATTTAATTTATTTAGAAAGAGGCTGGTATAGTGCCGATCTCTTTGTTTGTTTATGGAAGATCGGTACATGCCAGCCCTCCATTTAATTTATTTAGAAAGAGGCTGGTATAGTGCCGGTTCCTCCCCTTTTATGTCCTAAATATGATTGGGCATAATTTGAGTCATGAGTGGTTGAATTTCAAGGCCAAGTGGAACAATGAGTGTTACTTTTTTGTAACACCGTAATGGGGGAAAGCATTACTCAATGAACAATCGCTGAAAAAATCGGGGAGAAAGGTTTAAGGGCTGTTTAAAACTTGGATTTAATACTGGATATCTGATTTCCGCTTTTTAAGGTGAAACACCATTCCAAACATGATGTTTTCAAGACCCCGAATAATAATCCCAAAGCCTTCTATACTTTTGTTTTCCCCAGCAGCCGGAGGATCCCGTCCAGGATCGTGAGGGGATGAGGGGGACATCCGGGGATGTAAAGGTCCACGGGCAAAATGGAATCGGCCCCGCCGATTTGTTCCGGGTGGCCCGAATAGGGGCCGCCTGAGACGGCGCAGGCGCCGACCGCGATGACGATCTTGGGGGCCGGGACAGCCTCCCAAGTCTTCAGGAGCGCTTCCCTCATGTTTTGGGTGACTGGCCCCGTGATAAGCAGGCCGTCTGCGTGTCGGGGGGAGGCCACGAACTGCACCCCGAACCTGCCGAGGTCGAACACCACGGTATTCAGGACATTCACATCCGCCTCGCAGGCGTTGCACCCCCCCGCGCTGACCTGCCTGAGCTTGAGCGACCTCCCGAAAATCCTTTTCCCCTCCACGTCCAGGGCCTTCGCGAGCTTCATTTCCTTTTGGACAACCAGGTCTTCCCTTCCACGTCCCGCCATGCGGTAATCCCCCGTAAACTGGACGGCCCCCTGGGGGCAGGCCTCCGCGCACTCCGCGCAATAAAGACAGCGCCCAAGGTCAAGAAAAGGGCCCTTTTCCAAGAGCGTGATCGCGTCCGTAGGGCAAACTTCCACGCACTTTTGGCAGTCCCCGGCGCACTTGTCCGGGTCCAGGACCGGCTTTCCCCTGTATCGGTCCGGCAATGTGACGGAGCCGTTTGGGAATTGAATCGTCCTGTTCCCTTGGCGGATGCGGGTTAGCGAAGCTTTCAACATTTATGTATCCCCTTTAATTATTTAAGGCTGGCCAGAAGGCCACAGCCACCGCGCAGAAAATGAGCATCATGGCCACCCAGTGGTTCCACCTGGGCATTTCCCCCAGGTAAAGGATCGAGAAAACGATAAAGACCGCCAGGGTGATCACCTCTTGCAAAATCTTGAGCTGGGGCGCGGTGAAGGTCTCATGTCCCCATCGGTTTGCGGGCACCTGGAGGCAGTACTCGAAGAAGGCGATTAACCAGCTCACCACGATGACCTTGAACAGTGGCGCGCCTTTAAATTTCAAATGCCCGTACCAGGCGATCGTCATGAACAGGTTGCTTCCTATAAGCAAGAATACCGTCCTCATCTTAGTACCCCCGTTAAAGATCATGCCCGCAGTACGAGAGGTTGAAGCTCTTGTTACAAAGCGGGAAATCCGAAATCTCCTGGCCCCGAAGCGCCAGGCTTAAACCCATCCAGTTGTGGAACGAGGGGTCGAAGACCTTGTAGGCCTTGAAATTCCCATCAGGCCCCGTCACAACCGCGTGGCAGATCTCCCCGCGCCATCCCTCCACCAGCGATACAACGATGGAGTCACAGTCAAGTTCCCCCACGCCTGCCCTCAAGTCCCCTTCCGGAAGGGATTTCAACTGTTCTTGAAGATATCCCGCCGACCTATGGATTTCCAAGCCCCTCACCTGGGCCCTGCCATAGACGTCCCCGCTTGGCCAGGTCGAGACCGGAATATGGGCGAAGCGATAAATGCCGAAGGGATGGTTATAGCGGACATCCCTCTCCAAACCGCAGGCCCGGGCGGCTGGCCCGACAAGCCCGAGTGCCACGCAGGTTTCCCTTGGGACAACGCCGGTACCCTCGAAACGGTCCAGGACCGAGGGGGTGACCCATAAAAGGTTGACTGCGTCTTGGGTGTCCTTGAGTGTTTGCCGGAGTTTTTCCGCCATCTTCTCGGCCCGATCCCGGTCCAGGTCGAAAGCAACCCCGCCGGGCCTCACGATTCCACGCCCGAAACGGTTCCCGCAGAGAAGCGCCGTCAGGTTGAGGTAATCCCCCCGGAGGCGCCCGCAATAGGAGGCGGTGGGCAGGTATCCCACGTCGCCAGCCAAGGCCCCCAGGTCGCCCGTGTGGTTAGCGAGCCGTTCCAATTCAAGAGCGATAGCCCTCAAGGCCTCGGCGCGGGCGGAAGGTTCCACTCCCCCCAGAGCTTCCACCGCCATGGCATAGGCCGTGGAATGTCCAATGGTGGTATCCCCCGCCAGGGTCTCCATATAGTGATTAGTCCTCTTGTCGGGACCTCCCAGGAGTGCCCTTTCGACTCCCCGGTGCTGGTAGCCGAGGGAAATTTCCAGGTTCAAGACCTCTTCCCCGTGGCATTGGAAGCGAAAATGTCCCGGCTCGATGATCCCCGCGTGGACGGGCCCCACGGCGACCTCATGGGTTTCCCCTCCCTCGACCCGGTAGAAATCGGTGATCCCTGCCCCGCCCTTATAAAACCGAACCGGCTTGAGCCAGAGGTGGCCTTCCGGAAACAATCCTGTCTGTTCCCAAATTTCTCTCTCGAACAAATGGGCCTCGGGGCAATCCGGCGTCAGGGAGGGATATGAATCCACAACCTCCGTGGTTGCGGCCAAAAGGTCTGCCTTGTTATCCCGCGCGAGAACCGCCAAAATTTCGATTCTCCTTCCGGACAAGGGCATTCCAAAAAGCGCGGCAATCCTTCCCCCGGCTTTAACACCCGCTATGACGAATTCACGGAATTTTTCAACAGGCAAAACCGGTAATTCTCGAAGGGACGAGGCCTTTCCATTGAAGAGGCGTAAAGGTTCGACGTTCATGGTTTCCCTCCCAGCACCTTCACAGCCGCCTCGAGGGTTTCCCGCAAACATTCTGGCATCCAAAAGCCCAACAACAGGAGCGCTCCCAAACCAAAGAAGACAATCACCAGGCCCGGCATATCGGCTTTTTCCGGTTTTGGCTCTTCCGCCGCTTTATCCCAGGCAGGATTGATCACATGGCGCAAGGCGCCTACGAATACCGTCATGATTCCGGTCAGGAAAAGAACAACCACCAAATATTTTTTGGCCTGGACCGCCGAGCGCAGGATCAGGAACTCGCTCATGAAAATTGCGAAGGGCGCGGTCCCGATCAGGGCGAGAAGCCACCCGGCGAAACCCATTCCCCAGATTTTCGAGCGCCTCAGGGTCCCCGCGATTTGTTTTAGGTTGTGGGTGCCGTAAACCTGGCCGAGTTTTCCCATGGAGAAAAAGGCCAGGGCCTTGCCGAGGGAGTGGTTCAAGACGTGCCAAAGGGCCGCGAAAGTCCCCAGACCCCCGATCCCCAACCCCAAGCTGATGATTCCAATGTGCTCGATGCTTGAGTAGGCCAGAAGGCGTTTGCCGTCGTTCTGGAGGAAGATGAATCCCGCCGCCACCAGGATCGAGGCGATCCCGAAAAATTCCATCAATCCCCTTCCCCACCCCTCCGCCCCGGGCGCGCACTCCACCAGTGAAAGGCAGCGCATGACGCAGTAAAGAGCGGCGTTGAGCATGAAGCCCGAGAAAAGCGCCGACACGGGCGCGGGAGCCTGGCTGTGCGCGTCCGGAAGCCAGCTGTGCAGGGGAACAAGCCCCGCCTTGGTGCCGTAACCCACGAAAAGGAAAAGAAAAGCTAGTTTCATGGTTTTGGGATTGAGCAGACCGGCTGAAGCGTTCAGTTTCGTCCAGAGAAGCGTCCCGGGAGGGGCCAGGTTTGCTCCCTGCGAGGCGACCCCGATCAGAAGGGTTCCCACAAAGGCGAAAGCCACGCCCACGGAGCAGACCAGCAGATATTTCCAGGTGGCCTCCAGCGAGAGGGAGTTCACGTGCACGCAGATCAGGAATGCGGTCAGGAGGGTGGTAGCCTCGATTCCCACCCACATCAACCCCATGTTATTGCAAAGAAGCACGAAGACCATGGCGCCCCCGGCGCCGAACCAGCAGACGCCGAATTTCCTGGCCTCGCTCAGGCGCAATTTCCCCGAGGCTATTTCCGTCCCGAAATATCCCCATGAGAAAATGGAGCCGGCCCCGAAAACCAGGGCCAAGACCATGGCGTGGTAGGCGGAGAGGGCGTCCAGCCTCAGCCATCGGCTCGCAGTCTCCAGGGGCCCGGAATCCAGCGCGGCCCAGGCCGTCAAGGAAACCAGCGCGGCCCAGAGCAATCCCGCGGCAGCCACCACCGCCAGGATTTTCCGTGCCGAGCCCAAAAGAAGGCAAAGGGCTCCCGCAAGGGCCGGTAGGGCCAGGAGTACCCAGATAAAGCCGTTAAAATCCATCACGCGTCATCCCTTCAAGTGGTTCAGCTTGTCCACGTCGGTATGCTCGAACTGCCGGCTGATATGGAATACGAGTAGAACCATCACGAAAACGCCCACGGCTAGGTCGAGGAGGACCCCCAGTTCCACCAGGATCGACTGCCGGTTGACGAAGGTCATCCCGAAGGCGTAGATTCCGTTCTCCATGACCAGGTAGCCAAGAACCTGGGCGAGGGCCGTGCGCCGCCCGATGATCAGGAAAAGTCCGGAGAACAAATTGAAAAAAGCGGCAGGCACCACCAGCGCGGGGAGGGTCGTAACCGGCAGGGGCAGTCGCGCTCCCAGCGTGAAGGAGACTGCCAGCATCAAGACGCCCACAGCCAGGGAGGTCCCGAATCCCACGATGGGCTTTTCCTCCCGATAGACGTCGGCTTGGCGCCTAGCCCTCAAAAGGAACCAGGGCAGGAGGATTCCCTTGATGGCAAAAGTGCCTAGCGTGAAAAGCCAGGCGTTGTCAGGGGAAGCCAGGGGCAGGAGGCTGATGGCCATGCCTTGAACCGCGACCAGGCGGATGCAGAAGACAAGACGGCCGGAGCCCAAGATGATGAGGGTGGTGATGAGAACAATGGCCATGTCAGCCGCGAGAATGCTGTTCATGACCACACCGCCAAGAGCAGGGCCACCAGGGAACAGGCCGCCGCGCCCAATAGAAGACGCGGCACCACCAAAAGCCTCAATCGCGCCATGAAGGACTCGACGATCCCGACCGCCACCGAAAGAACAATTAACCCAACGGTGGAAATTCCCAGGCATTCCCAGGAACTCAAGCCGTGGGTGGGAAGGATCATTCCCACCAGGAGCGATCCCAAGATCCAAAATTTGAGCGCCGCCGTGTATTGGATATAGGCCAAGTCGGGACCGCTGTGGTCCAGAACCATCACCTCATGCACCATGGTGAGTTCCAGGTGGGTCTCGGGGTCATCCACCGGGATACGGGCGTTCTCCGCCAACAACACCACGAAAAGCGCGGCGCAGGCGAGCGTCATAGGGGCAGGAGTCGCGGCCCAGGACGCGAAACTCAAACCCCCGAACATGCCGGATAAGGACATTTCACCCGTCCCCCTGACGACGACCGCTAGGGCCAGAAGCAGGGCTGGTTCCGCCAGGGCGGAAAAGGTCACTTCCCTGCTGGCTCCCATCCCCTCGAAACTCGAGGCCGTGTCGAGCGCCGCCAGCACCGTGAAAAAGCGGCCGAGTCCCAGAAGGTAGGCGAAAAGAATAAGGTCCATGGGGAATGCCAGCAGGGCGGGACTTCCCCCGAATGGCACCAGAATAAAAGCCGTCAGCACGCAGGCCAAGCCAACGATGGGTCCCGCCCGGAAAACCCAGGTAGTGCTCCTGCTGTAAACCGCGCCTTTGCGTAAAAGTTTAGCGATGTCATAGTAGGCCTGAAGAAGGGGCCGGCCCTTGCGCCCGGCAAATTTGGCCTTGGTGCGGTTGATTACCCCCAAAAGAAACGGGGACAGGATGAGGGCGCTTAGGAGGGCCATAGGAACTCCCAAAGAAGAAGGGCCAAGAGGGTCAGGACCACGTTGAGAAGATAGAGGTTGAGCCTTCCGTGCTGGATCACTTTCAAGCGGTTAGCTGTACGCTCCAGCCAAAGAAAGAGGGGCCGGTACATTTCCTGGTGGGCCGGGTCCTCGGAGTGCGTCGAGAAGGCGGTTTTTTGGGGAAACAATCCCTCCACCGGCGCGGCTTTCCTTTTCACTCGGAGCAGGAAACCAAAGAGGGTGACGAGGGGTTGGGCGAAAGAGGATGCGGTATATTGCATCGTGGCCGAGGGCCTCGCGTAACCGCAGTCCCAGGTCACGGCGCTCCCGATTTCGCCGCCGTGAAGGAGGGCTTTTCTCAGCCAGGCCAGGATGAGGATTAGCCCGAGGAGGCATCCTGCCCCTGCCGAAAGGAGGGTCAGTAGTGAAGAAGTGGAGGAAAGGTGCCCGGCGGTCATTGCGGCGGGATAACCCGATACTTGGGTGATGGTAGGTCCCAAAATCCTCAGGACATATCCGCCCGAAAGCCCTATGCCGAGGCAGGCGAGGGCGAGCAATAGCATGGGCAGTCTCATCCACCATCCAGCCTCATGGGCGCTCGATGCCTCAGGCGCCCGGGGCTCCCCCAGGAAGACAATGCCGAAGGCCTTGGCGAAACAAGCCGCTGCCAGTCCCCCGATCAAGGCCAGTGACCCGATGACGATGATTCCCAAGACGCATTCCACCGGCATTCCCTGGATGGCCCCAAAGCCTCCCATATAGATAAGGAACTCGCTGATGAATCCGTTGAAGGGGGGCAGTCCCGAGATGGCGGCCGCTCCCGCGAGGAAGGTGGTTCCGGTCCAGGGCATGCGTTTCAGCAGGCCCCCCAGCCGGTCTATTTCCCTGGTTCCCGTCCCATGGGCGACAGCCCCCGCCCCCAGGAACAAGAGTCCCTTGAACAGGGCGTGGTTCACGACGTGCAGAAGCCCTCCCCCGAAACCCAGGACCGCGAGAACCGGCGAGTGGTAGCTGACCCCGAGCATCCCGGCCCCGAGGCCGAGGGTGATGATGCCGATATTTTCCACGCTGTGGTAGGCCAATAGGCGCTTCAGGTCATGCTGGGCCAGGGCGAATAGGACCCCCAAAATTCCCGAGGAGAAGCCAATCGCCACCAGCACCCAGCCCCACCAGGCTGGCGGCTGTCCCAGGAGGGTCAAGGCCCGCAGGATGCCGTAGATTCCCGTCTTGATCATGACGCCTGACATGACCGCCGACACGTGGCTGGGGGCGGCCGGGTGCGCCTCGGGAAGCCAGACATGAAGGGGCATGAAACCTGCCTTGGTACCGAAACCCACGACGGCCAGGATGAAGAGAAGGCCAGGCTGGTTTCCGGCGGAGAATTTATCGAAGTCAAGCGATTCCCCTCCGCCCAGCAGGAAGAAAACCAAGAGGAACGCTGTCCCGATATGGGTGGCCACCAGGTAGATCCATCCCGCCTCGCGCGCCTCCGGTTTCTCATTCTCGAAGGTGACGAGGAAAAAGGACGCCAGGGCCATCACTTCCCAAGCCACCAGAAAAAGTACCGCGTTACGGGCCACGACCGCCATGGCCATTCCCGCGACCAGGAAGTTGTAGAAGAACCAGCTTGCGCCGAGGGATTTCTTTCCGGCAAAAGCCATCATGTATTGGCTTCCATAGATTGCCGAGACCAGCGAGAGTCCGAGGATGGGAACAAGAAAGAAGGCTGAAAGGGGGTCGATCTCCGCGTAAAAGGAACCGCCGGGAAGTCCCCAGGGAAACCGAATGGAATCGGGCGCGCCAAGAAGACCCATGACCGCCGGGATCAAAGCCAAAGCGCAGCCTGCCGCCGCCCCGCCCGCGCCAAGAAGAGTGGAAACCTTAGCGGAACGTCCCGAAAGTAGTGCGGCCAGGGCGCTTACCGCCAGCAATGCTATTCCCGAGAGGAACAGCGTCATGGTTTTGCTTTCGGGGTTAAATTCTCCTCAACCCTGGCGGCTTGGGCCAGGATTTCCTCCTTCAGCGACCTCTTCATGACCGCCTCCTTGAAGGCGGGGTCGCGCAAGGCGAAGGCGAGCCGGGATAGCAGGTGAAGGTGCGACTTGATCGTCGGGCAGATCAGGGTGAAGAGGGCGTAAACAGGTATTCCGTCCAGCGCCGCGAAGTCCACCGGCTTCTCAAGAAAACATAGGGCGAGTTGGGGCGTCTCTATATGGAGGATGACCGGGGTTCTCACGTGCGGGATCGCGATGCCGTCGCCTGTAGCGGTCGTGGCCAGCTCTTCCCTGGCGATGAAGATGCGAAGAAGGTTGTTCAGGTCGGTTCCATCCGGAAGCCGGAGGGTCTCGACAACGGACTTGAGGGCGCTGGAACGGTCATGGCCACCCACGCGGTAAAAGATGCCGCCGGTTTTAAGGGCCTCCACCAGGGTAGGAAGCTTGATCTCCCTGGCCTCGTCATTTAGGACGATGTCCTGGGCGACATCAATGCGGCGCGCCGTGGCCCATTCGAGGATTTCCAGGCGGTTGAAGCGGTATTGCTCCCCCACACGGTAAGTGGGGATTTGCCCGCCCTTGACCCAGCGGTAGATGGTTTTCTCAGAGACATTCAGGATCTTCGTGACGTCTTTGACGGTCAATTGCATTTAGAACCCCCTAAAGAGGCTCTAAAATATCACATTTTTAAAGAATGTCCACAGATGAGACTAAGAGACATAAATGTCTTACTTGGGATAAAATTGTCCTATATTTTGTTATTTGTTATTACATATATCCACATATTATCCACTGAGGGCCACCTTTAGCCACAAAATGACATTATCTTTATGTTAACAACTATATGGCTGAAGCTTTTCCGGTTTTTTAAACTACTGTTTGGTTCTCAGCCTTTATAACCATCTCCCGCCGTCGGAACTACCGGTTGTCATGAACGGTCTATGTGTTTTCAGGATTTTGGCCGCGATGCGCCGGACCGCGTCCAACCCTTTTCGTCCTTCTACCAGGAAACAAACAGTCCCGCCTGACCCGCCGCCTGTGATTTTCGCCCCATGAATTCCCTTTTCGGAACCGGCACTCCAGGCTTCTTCCACCAGGGCGTCAGTCACCGGCTCCCCCAAACCGCAGGCGCCATAACTGGCGTGGGACTGGAACATGAGATCCCCCATGTTTCCTAAAATCTCCCGTTTCTTCCCTGTTTCTTTCGTCCGATCCAAGGTCACTAAAAGATTTTTAAAACTATTCACCCTGGCGTTTTCAAAAACCGGGTGGCGGGTTGCTGCAAGAACCCTGTAAACCACCCCTGGCTTGACTTCTGTGACCAGATCGATGGAGCAGGCGATCTTGAGTAAATCTTTCCCCTTCATTATTTCCGGCAAGGTCCTGAGAAACCGAGCTTGAAAATCATCAGGAGTAATGCGAGCCAGAAAGCCCCCATATGGGAGATGAGAAATATTTCCCGTTTTTTTCGCATTCCGGAGGTCTTTGGGTTTGGCTCCCGCTTGGAGGGCGATGAGGCTATAGCCCATGAAGGCCGCGGCCCGGACCTCCGAATATTGGGTGCCGCCCACCCTATGGCGGACCCCCGAATCCAATCCCACGAAACTGATTCCCTTTGGGATGGCCACAGGCTCCTGTAACTTGTCCGGTTGACACAGGATAGGCAATAGCATGTCCTTCTTCCCCAGGTAGCAAGTCAGCTGGTCCATCAGCCCGCAGGGCGCGCCCGCCACCAGGTTTTCCACTTTTTGGCAAAGGAGCGGGAGCTCTGTTTTGCCGAAAGAAAGCCTGAAGAGTTTTCCCATGGCGGCCATTGCCGCCACTTCCACCGAGGCGGAAGAGGAAAGGCCTTTTGAAAAAGGAACTTCCGATGTCAAAAAAAGATCCGCGCCGGAGGCCCTCAATTTCTTTTCAGCTATTAGCAGGGGGACACAACCCAGCGCGTAAGCCGCCCAGGAATTCTTGGGGTTTTTATGAAAAAATTTTCGGGCTTTACCCGGCTCTTCCAGGTCGGCTGTACTGGCTTCCACCAGGGGCGCGAGACCAGCCTCGGCCGCCTCCCGGCTGAAAACCCGCCATTTCGAGTCTTCCCGGTTTGCGGCCCAAACGACCGTCCTTTCCCGGATGGGCATTTCCAGCACGAGGGAACCGGAGTAATCCGCGATACCTCCCATCACATCCAGGCGCCCTGGCGCCGACGCGGAAACCACCTTACGGCGCTTTCCGAAAAATTCTGCTCTTGTGTGAAACTTCAAGTAAAACTCCTTTGCAGATTGTAAAAAAACATATAGTCCCATAACCGGCCAAAATAAATTCCAGGTAACAACGATAAACAAAATCAGATATTTTCAATTCTAAAAGGCGTTAAACAAAACCAAGTCCTTTGCCACGTGTCAGCTTAACACAAGGCAGTTAAAGGAGACTGGCACAGTACCGATCTCAATATGTCTTTATAGATGATCGGCACGGATACAGGGGATGCAGGGGATGATAACAAATAAACAAAATTGAAAATTTACAACGAACAATTCAACAAGGTCTCCGATCATGACAAGAGCAATGCCCTTGCGCTCGATGGGCGTTATGGTCAAGCTTGCGGACCGTAGAAAAATTAATTTTTTCAACGGCCGTCAGCTGGACCACGGAACATGATCGAAATGCGCTTTTAATCCCATGTATCCCATGCATCTGTGGCTAGAATCTATTCTGGACGGTGTGATTTAAGATATTTCCTTAAAAAGGGACAGATCCAATGCCCTCAGTTCGGCGGCTTTCTCCTCCGGCATGGAATCCACCATGAAGTTCCCTCCTCCGATCTCGGGGCCAGCTGGGAATTTCTGGATGCCCGGCTGTCTCAAGGGGGGAAGAAGGACGAAATGCAGGTGATAACCGGGATAAGGGCCCCCTTTCAAGGGCGCCTGGTAAAGGCTCATCACGTAGGGAAATACCATGCCGTAAAGCAGGTCGTACCTGCGGGTCACTTGCTGAAATATGGAACAAAGGCCCTCCAGTTCGGGATCGGTAAGCGTGTCCAGGGTCGCGTGGCGTTTTTTCGGGAAGATCCAAACCTCATAGGGCCAACGGGCGAAAAACGGGATGAAGGCCAGGGCCGCGGCATTCTCTGCCACGAGGCGGCTTCCATCTGACTTTTCGGCTTCCAGGATCGTCTCAAACAAATCCCGGCCCTTTTCCTTCCGGTATTGCGCCGCTGACTCCATTTCCTGCTCGACGTGTTTGAAGGGAAAAGTGGTGGCGTAAAGCTGGCAATGAGGATGGGGATTGGAAGTCCCCACGATGCTCCCCTTGTTCTCGAAAAAAAGCAGGGAATGGATCAGGGGGTTCTGGGATAGTTCCTGGGTCTGGCTCCGCCAGGCCTGGAAAACCTTCACGGCCTTGGCGGGCGGGATGTCGGTGAGGGTCACGTTATGGCGGGGATCGTAGCAAATAACCCGGGCCAATCCGTCAGCCCTGGCTCGGCGGTAAGGCTCCGGAATTCTCTCCCCAGACACCTCGGGTGAATCAGGACCCACCACTGGATGGTCATTATCGAAAATGAAAACATCCTTGTATTGGGGATTGGAATGGCCGTGGATGCGGCTGTTGCCGGGGCAAAGGTAGCACTTGGGATCGTAGGAAGGCGAAGGCTCGGCGGCCGATTCCCTTTTGCCGTCCCAGGGACGGGAGTTGCGATGGGCGGAATAAACAATCCATTCCCGCCGTAAGGGGTGCCAGCGCTGTTCCCACTTTCCCTCAAAAGACGATGGGGCCAAGGTTTATTTCCCTTTCCTACGGGCTTGGTCCTTTTTCCCAAACCACTTTTGGTGCCAGGTCCAGGCGGTCTTGAGGATGTTCGGCAGGTCCGAATGGCCCGGCGTCCAATGAAGGACTTCCGCGGCTTTCCGGTTGTCCGCCACCAATTGGGGAGGGTCGCCCGCCCTGCGGGTCCCCTTCTCGACTAGCACCTTCAGTCCTGTCGCCTTTTCGGCTTCCCTGATGACTTCCATCACCGAATAGCCCTTGCCTGTTCCCAGGTTGAAGAAATCGCTCTGGTTGAGTTCCATCATTCTTTTCAAGGCGAGGAAATGGGCCTCGGCCAGATCCGTGACGTGGATGTAGTCCCGCACGCAGGTGCCGTCGGGAGTGGGATAGTCCTCGCCGAAGACCGTGATCTTGGGCCGCCGTCCCATCGCCGCGTCCAGCACCAGGGGGATTAAATGGCTTTCGGGATCGTGGACTTCCCCCACCCGGCCCAGGGCGTCAGCTCCCGCCGCGTTGAAATAACGAAGGAATGTCGATTTGAGCCCATAAGCCCTGTCGTACCAGGCCAAAATCTTTTCCAGCATCAGCTTGGAATCGCCGTAGGGGTTCACGGGGTTCTGCGGGTGGTCCTCGGCCATGGGCACTTTCACCGGGTCGCCGTAGGTGGCGCAGGTCGAGGAGAGGATGAAATAGTTGACCTTGTATTCCCTCATGACGCCCCAAAGGTTCATGGCGTTGGTCAGGTTATCCCGGTAATACTTGGCAGGGTCCGTGACCGATTCCCCCACGTAACAATGGGAGGCGAAGTGCATCACGGCGGCCGGTTTTAATTTCTTGAATGTCCGCCTGAGGAGGGCCGTATCTGCCAGTTCCCCCTTGATTAATTGTCCCTTCTGAACCGCCCAGCTGTGCCCCTCTGAAAGATTGTCATAGGCGAAGGGTGTGAATCCGCGCGAGGGGGCCGCCAGCATGGCGTGACTGCCGATATAACCGGCACCGCCAGTAATAAGGATAACGGGCTTTTTCGCCATAAGGGCTCCTTGATTGAAGGGAAATGAACAGTGGCATTATATAGGGCACCTCTAAAAATTGCTGTTCACCTTCTCCCTTGAGGGGAGAAGGCTGGGATGAGGGTGAAAAAGCTTTGATTTATTACCCCTCACCCTACCCTCTCCCGCAAGGGGCGAGGGTCTGAATGAATATTTAGAGGTGCCCGATAGAAGTTTTCAGGAGTTGTTTCGATTCACGGCTTTGAAATGACTACCTAAGAAGGAGCACCTTGAAAATCTTAGACGTTGAAACAAGACCATTTATTTGGACGCGGAGGAAATAGAGGCCGTTGGCCGCCTCATTCCCTTCCTTGTCCCTCAAGTCCCATGAAAATTGGTTGTTACCCGATACATATCCAGTCTCATCACGGATCTTCCGGTACAAAGTGGTAAACACCTCCCACCGCACTGTGGAAAGCCCGGAAACCTGGACACGGAAGGAAACCCCGGAGCCGGACCTTACTGGATTGGGATAGGGTAATCCAATCCATACGCCCGGGAGGCTCGTGGGGGTTACCGTTATGGTTGCGGAAGGGGTGAAAGTAGGCGTCATCGAAACCGTCATTGTGTTGGTGGCAACCGGAGTGATCGTTCCGGTCGGGGAAGGTGTCGGGGTGGGACTGATCGTGGCGGTGGGGGTAATGGTCGGGGTCGGAGTGGGCGTCATGGTCGCCGTGGGCGTGAGGGTGTAAGTGGGCGTCTGGGTGAGCGTTGGCGTCCGAGTGGGGGTGTAGGTAATGGTAGGCGTTGGGGTAATCGTGGGGGTAGGGGTATAGCTGGGGCAGGGGTTTCCCGGGCAGGGGCAGAATTTCAGCAACTCACTGTCGCTCGGCACGCACATGTACCAGTATCCGGGGCCAATCGCGATGCCCTCCGTGTCGGTGGAATCGAGCATTTTGGTGGAGTACCAGGAACCCGTCTGCGTGTTGAGCACCCCGATGTCGCCATAAGCGTCGGATACGTATAGATTACCGGCGGAATCCAGTTCCAGGTAATTGGGTGCCCAAAGGCACGTTCCCTCCGTGGCGTCCCATTGGGTGATGGGAGAGCCGCCCGGGGTGAACTCCTGGATCAATCCCGTGTAAAAATCCGCGACATAAACGTTCTGGGACGTGTCCAAAGCAACGCCCATGGGTTCCTCAAAGTTCGTTCCTCCCCCGTAGCCCGGTGTCCCCCAGCCGGTCAAGGGGTTCCCCGAGGGATCGAATACCGCGACCCGGCCGTTGTAGCAATCCGTGACGTAAACGCTGGTCCCCGCCGAGTTCACCGCCACTCCCTGGGGAAAGTTGAAGCTCTCGCCCCCGTAACTTGACCATTGGGTGATGAAAACGCCGTTCGTGCTCAAGACCTGCAGGAGGTTGTTGCCCGAGTCCGCGACGTAAACTTTCCCGTTTCCATCCACCGCGATTCCGGTGGGCGTGTTGAATGTTCCATGGCCTTTTCCCGAGCCCCCCCAATGGGTGACGGCCTGTCCCTGGAAGTTGTAAACATAAACCAGGTTGTCGTTGGCGTCGGTGACGTATAAGTTCCCCGACCCATCCAGCGCCGCGTCCAGGGGCGAATTTTGGCTCCAGGAAACCACGGGGGCGCAAAGAGGCGCCGTGTACGGCGTCGCGGTGGGGGTGGGGGCCACCGGCGTGGGAAGGGCGGCCTTGAGGTCCGCCAGGTCGTTGATCAGGTTCTGCCCGGTTGGGCTTCCCCAGCCCGTGGCGAGGTCGTAGCCCGTCCCGGCCTTATAAAACACCGGGTCCCGGCCGTCCCAGCAGTTGTTGCTCCCGTCCGCGATGTCGTGGAAGTCGGAGTGGTAATTCGGACCCAGGGCCGCGGAGTAAAGGGAGGGGTTGGCGAAACCCACGCTCACGCCTGAGGCCGCCAGGGCCTGCTGGTTGACGAGGGCCATGAACCCGGCCCATAAGGGGGCCGCGGCGCTCGTCCCGCCCGTGAAGGAGGGCTGTCCGGCGTTATAGATAAAGATGTTGTCCGCGACCATGGAAACGTCCGGGATATTCCGCCACATGGCGGAACTGCCGTTAGAGCCAGTGGGAATTGCCATCTGGTAACTGGGGATCGCGAGCTGTTGCTGGCAAATTCCACCGGTGCTCGAGCCGAAAGCCGAATTCCAGGACGATTCCGTATCGTAGGAAACCGAGGGAGGGGTCCCCGTCACGGAGGCCGTCCACAACTGGGTTCCGCCCACCAGCGTGATATAGGGGCTCAGGGAACCGGGCGATATCATGGAAGGAAGCACATCCCCCGTCCCGAACGCGCCGTAATCCCCGGATGCCAGGAAAAAAGCCTGCCCCTGGGCCGCGAATTCCGCCAGCAGGTTCACGGTGGTGGTATCCCCGAACCCGGCCCAGGAACAACTAATCTCGGGGCAAAGCGGAGGGGCGGCCATCGCGGTCAGGATGTCGTTGGAGTAGGCGTCGAAAGTCCCATTCGTGTCGGGCGCCTCGTAAACCAGGACCTGGGCCCCAGGCGCCATGGAAATGACCATGTCGATATCCAGCGTCACCTCGTTCTCGTCGCCCGTATCGGTGGGGACCCCGTTGAACCCGTGCAGGAGGTGGGTGATGGGGGCTGGCGCCGTGAGGGGGGGAACGGAGGTGCTTTCGTATTGAAGGATATCGGAAAGGGTGAAGCCGTTGATCTCGAACAGCCCGACTGTCTGCCCCGCCCCGTTAAGGGTGGCAGGCACATCAGGACAATAGGCATTGCGGAAATCAAAACCCTGGTAATTGCCCAAGGGTCCCGTGCCCAGGTTCTTCACCGCCCCGGCGGACCTTTTCATGGCTGTGTCCTTTGGGTAAATGACGAGGTTGTGCCGGGGACGGTCGAAGCTGTCCAGGCCCGAGGCGTGAAGGATCGGGATTCCATCAGCAACCCTCGGCTCCCGGTCCGGCGCGTAGAAAAGGGTCCCATCAGGCCGTGAATGGGTGACAAGGTTGACGCCAAACGCCTTTCCGATGTCCCCCGCGGTGCCTTCAACGTCCACGATCATCCGTGAAGGGTAAGTCTTCACCACGCGCAAATTGTTGGACTGGGCGAAGTCTTGGACGGCCTGGTAATCCTTATCGAACGGTCCGAACCTTTCCGCGAATTCATGAGGGGATAGGAAATGGCGGTATTCGGGGCTCCGGGGATCGTAAAGGTCTTTCAATAACTGTTGAAGGACGGTGTTGTTTCTCAGCGGAAGCCCCAGCGCCAACCTGATCCGTTGAGAGGAAGGCAAGGACCCTTGAATAGACAAGGAAGCCCATTCCTTTTTCAGGTGGGAATCCATGGAAGCTTGGGCCGGAACCGCAAGCGATAACAAAAGCGGGATCGCGGCCATGGCCACGGCCGTCATGCGGTAAAAACAGGAATGGAGGATTTTAGATATCATGCGTTCGTCCCTATAAATAATCGCCTTCTGATTCGACATAAATCATACCCACTTATACCCTTTTAAGGAGTCCTAAAACAAAAAAAGCCCGTTTCCGGGAAGGAAACGGGCTTTAGGAAATCCTAAGGTCAGAAATAATCCAACGGCAGGGTCTCACGCGGCTTGCTGTGAGGCACATACTTCGGGGTTTTCATGGCCAATTGCCTTGCGTGGGCCACTTCCTCGGCTGTTGCCCCTTTACGAATCGTGAAATCCTGCTTGGGGTAAATCAAATCCGGGTCCTTGATCGTGTCGCGGTTTGCCTTGAAGATTAAAGGCCATTGGAAGTTGTCGCTGTAAACTCCGGACTTGCCAGCGATGTCCCAAAGGGTGTCATGGGGAGATACCATGTAACTGCCCGAGGGTACCGGCGTTGGCACTGCCGCCGCCTCAACCGGCTTCTCTGTTGTAGCCTGGGTTTTAGGCACTTCGGTGCTTTCAATGCGCTTGTTGGTGCCGCAACCATAAGAAAGGGCGAATACAGCCCCCAAGGAAATAGCCAAAACGACCTTTGAACCCTTCATGTTTAACTCCTTGAAAAAGTGAGAACTTGTATTCTTAATTCTGCTCTTAAACTTAAGACGAATCAAGGGATTTTAAAGCATCTTAGACGTTTATATATATAAAAGCCCAAATCTCGGTAGGCCCCCTTAGCGGCAACCTCTACTGCCTATTAGCCGCAAAATGGCTGTAACAAAATATAAAACCAAATGATAAATAAATTCATAATAATTTATTCAACCAATTAACAAAACCGGCCTAACTTGTTTCTTTTTCCCTGTCCTTTTTTCCCTTTTAAACGCCAATCCTCCGGTTTCGGTACCAAGGGACCAAGCCAATAATGGGTCATGGATTGCTTAAGCCGCCATTTCCGGAAATGATGATGCAGGTAATTTTTATATTTGTATCCGATTTTATCGAGAATATAAGCGCTATCTTTATTGTTCCGCAAAGCCCAAAGAATGAAACTTGGCGCTAACATCTTATTCGGAAAACCCGTCCGCCAAAGGCCGATTAGATCCTTATTCTCCCTTTGGTTTAAACGGGGTTCGAAATTGGTTTTTTTCCAAAACTCATGAAATAAGCCGTGATGCCGCTCGATAAAAAAATTTTTTATCCAGTATTTCTGGAGGGCGTTGATGAAAACCTTGTGCTCGTTTAAATCGAGTTTGAAACTGAATTTATTCCCGATTGTAATTTTCGAGTGTTTCAAATGTTTGTAAATTTCGTTATTAACAATACCCAGCCAGAGTTTTCTCAACGGCAATAATTTATACAAACCTAATTTCTTATTGTGGTAATACATCAAGGTGTACGGGGAAAACCCGGTCACTTTTGCCATTTGCCTGAAATTGCAATTGAGAAGGGTGTACCAGGAAAAAAGCCAATGGGGTTTGATCTGGCTAGGCGTGACGCCCCTGGACCATAGAACTTCCAATGTTTTCAAACCGGTGCCAAGTTTTTCCCGGTCATAAACCGTCATTATATTTGTTGGGTGCATATTTTTAATCCCTGAAATTTATTTATAAATACTAAAAATAATCCAATCTATTTCAGGGAAAAATTCAGGCCTAATTGGATGGGCAGGTAAATCTGGGGAGTGTCGAAATTTTTAGTGGAACCGCCTAAGTTACTAAACCAAGACGCGAATTTTTGGGAGAAGAAATCGAAATCCAATTTGGCTTGAAGGAATAAATCCACGTTATCCCCGAGGTTAAGGGAAAATCCCAAGCCCGGGCTCAAGAGAAGATCAGTCTCGGATATCCCGTTGTAGGAAGTAACCCCATCCACAGGCGAATTCGGGATTGATCCGTTGTAATTATTAAGCGCCAATCCCACACCCAATAACCCATAAATCTCGGGTCCCGTCCCAAGTAAATTGGCTTGGGCGGCCAATTGAATGGGAATATAGGCCATACTGATGCCATAAGTGGCGGGGGCTGAGGAATTAGAAACTGTTGCGACTTGGTAACCAATCAATGCTGAAAGCGAGAAATCATTCGAAAAGGCATAACCCAAGGAACAGTTGAAACCCCAGCCGGGGCTGTTGAAAGTAACGGGGTTTTGCGACATGGCGTTGATGTTACTGCTCAATAAACTATATTCCCCGCCTTGTACCTGGAAAAACCAATGGGGCTTTTCCGTTGCCGTGTCATAGGCCATAAGGGGTCCGGCACATGAAAGCAAAACTATTAGGATAAATATCTTTTTCATAACACATCCTCCTGAAGCATAATTTTTAACCGCTAAAGAAAAGAACCAGCTACGGCTTTTGCCACGGATGCATGGGATACATGGGATAAACCGATTTACCCCAGAGACTCAGAGACCCAGCTACTACATAGCAAAGGGTGAATTTTTTCAGATCGTGTTCTATGGCACAGCCGACGGCCTCCGGGAAAATCTATTTTTCCGAGGCCTTTGGATGCGCCATAAAGCCCGCAGGGCGCAAGAGCAAAGCTCTTGTCACGATCAAAGCTTTAACTGAGTCTCTGTGCCAATCTTCCATAAAAGTTAAATTGAGATTGGTACGATACCGACCCCTTTAATTTCTCAATAGGAAGGTCGGCATGTGCTGTGCGAAGCACAACTGTGGTGAATAGTATTTTTTCCTGAATCCCAGCTAACCAGCTTTTCACTGAACTAACATTTCAATTTTTTTCCTTGGTCCCTCCTTCCCGCCCGGCAGGACATCAAGATCGTGTTTTCCCGCCGTAAGCTTGTTCAACGCTTTCTCCAAATCGAAACTTTTCATCTTGGAGCTATTGGCTTTATCCAGGCTCCAAACCACGTCCCCCAGCCTCAAACCCGCTTTTTCCACCGGGCTTCCTACCCACAGCACAGCCGCCCCGCTTTTTTCGGTAAACAGCACGCCTTGGTGAAGATAAGGCAATCCCGTTATTGGGGCCTTCTCACCGCCCTTCGCGGACTTGATCCAATATTCCAGGGCTGATAAAAGGCGCCTTAAATTCTCCACAGATGAGCATTCGATGGTGATGGCTTTCTTGAAAGGAGGAATAACCAAGCCGCATTGATAGATCGTTTGGCCCGGAATGTCCCCTGGGGGAAAAACCTGGAGCTTATCGCAATGGATGGCCGTCAATTCCACCCAATCAAAACTCACCTTCAATCCTGATTCCTGTGGGTCCTGCGTATGCAGGATGACGCCGTTAGGGACAAGTTCCACTTTCAGGACCGACATCTTCTCTTTCCCCAGCCACATGGAATACTTGCCGGCGTCCTGGAGATCGGCCAAATAACTTTCAGCCTTTTTCCCGCTTATATCCCCGGCAAGCGCGGGTTTGAGGCTCTTGATCACGCAAGATTCCGGGATGGGATAAATTTCCTCGGATAAAAAATCATAATCCTCATCCTCGGCTTTCCATGGCTTCGCAAACCCGCCGGCGGCGGAATGGATAATGGACAATGGAGAATGAACAATGCCTGGATGCGATTTGGGTTTTGCTAGTTCGCCGGGGGCGGCGGAATGAATAATGGATAATGGAGAATGTACAATTTCTTGATCCGATTCGGGTTTGGCGGGATTCTGAATCTGAACTGCTGAAGTGATAGTGGGAGTTGTTAATTTTTCATTGCTGTTTTGAACTGTGGCAGTGATGGTGGGTGTTTTTGATTTTTCATTCTTCATTGTCCATTTTTCATTTTTAATTTGCTTTTCCGCTGTTTGGAGGGACCAGTTTTTTATGACATCGACATCGGACCAGAATTCCTTGCGGTCATGGCGGTAAAGGTAAATCCCGTAAATGAGGACGAGGAGCAGGGCTAAGCCCAACCCGCTTTTAACGTACCCCCCGATGAGGACCCAAATCAATTTGAAGGGTTCCTTAATGACGGCCATGAGTAAATGCCAGACATGCTTGAAAAGCCATCTCAAAAGCCACCAGGCGCGCTTGATCAGCCAGAAAAGGCCCTTGCGGGTTTTCTTACCCAGGTTTTGGGATTCCAAATCCTTATGGCTGATCCCCGTAAAACCACCCAGGAATTTAATGATTCCGCTGGCGAGCATGTGGGAGACCAGATGCATTCCATCCTTGACGCCGACCCTTTGGCCCGCCTTCACCTTGGACCTGATTTCGTTGATCCTCGGCGGGACATTAGGCCCGCTCAAACCGAAGAAATCCTCAGCGTCATTTCCTGGATTCGTATCTTCTACAGGCTCTGTCGAAACCACTTGAGGTTGGGTTGTTGAATCCGTTAGCGGTGAGCGACCAACTGGAGTCGAATCCGTTTTGGCCTGGTTGGGAACGAAATCCTTGGCTGGCTTGCCGCTGGCGATATGATCCACCAGGGCTTCAATTTGCGGGAGAGTGAGTTGATTTGAAATAACAACTTCCAACGCCTCATGGACCGGTTCATAAGGTTTGGGGATCTTGTCGCCCAAGACAGCCAAGGCCCGGGCGTTTCCGAAAGGGACGAAGGCGGGAGGGGTGGATTGGGCCGCTTGGCGGACCCGATTTAAGGCCTGTTGGTCGAAACAAGCGTTTATCTTATAAAGATAACTTAAACGGCCTTTTTTAACATTGAGGGTTTGCATCAGGATTGCCCTGGGGGATTGGGGATCCTTTTGTAATTGGTTTTTAATAACCTCAACTTGACCCAACCATTCCAAAACTTCAGATAATCCTTGAGCCATATAAAACCCCTTCATTTGTTCTTGAGTCAGCCAATATCCCCTGTTTTCTACGGTTCCAGGCCAGTTCCAGGAGTTCCAGAGTTCCAGGATTCCCGGGTGTCGTGGTTCCAGGCCGGTTCCAGGAGTTCCAGAGTTCCAGGTTTCCCGGGTGTCATGGTTCCAGGCCGGTTCCAGGAGTTCCAGAGTTCCAGGTTTCCCGGGTGTCGTGGTTCCAGGCCGGTTCCAGGAGTTCCAGAGTTCCAGGTTTCCCGGGTGTCATGGTTCCAGGCCGGTTCCAGGAGTTCCAGAGTTCCAGGTTTCCCGGGTGTCGTGGTTCCAGGCCAGTTCCAGGAGTTCCAGAGTTCCAGGTTTCCCGGGTGTCGTGGTTCCAGGCCGGTTCCAGGAGTTCCAGAGTTCCAGGTTTCCCGGGTGTCATGGTTCCAGGCCGGTTCCAGGAGTTCCAGAGTTCCAGGTTTCCCGGGTGTCGTGGTTCCAGGCCAGTTCCAGGAGTTCCAGAGTTCCAGGTTTCCCGGGTGTCGTGGTTCCAGGCCGGTTCCAGGAGTTCCAGAGTTCCAGGATTCCCGGGTGTCGTGGTTCCAGGCCGGTTCCAGGAGTTCAAGGTTTCCCGGGTGTCGTGGTTCCAGGCCGGTTCCAGGAGTTCCAGGATTCCTGCGTGTCGTGGTTCCAGGCCCCCTACCACTCTCTGAGATACGAGGGGCTCCAGGAATACCCAAGGGGAATTACACAATAAACCGGGCGATTTTGACACGACCCATAGGTCGTGGTCTGGGTCGCGCATTTAAAGCAAAATTGCGGAATGTTGAATAAGAAAGCGGCGCTTAAAGAAATCGGGCAAACAATCCGGGAATTAAGGCTGAAAAAGGGACTGACCCAGGAACAACTTAGTGGGGACCTGAATGTAACCTTCCGCATGTTGCAGAAATGGGAAAAGGGGGCGATGGATTATCAAATCACCACTCTTTACCGGATTGCCCAGGCCCTGGAATGTGACCTGCAGATACTCATAAAAAGCTTTCTTAACCCGCCGCCACGCCTGCTATTACCACCCGATAAATCAAAGACCGAATAATTCATGCCAGCCTTCCATAAATCTAATGGGGAGGCTGGTATAGTACAAATTTCATTCAATTAACCGGCCATGGGCCGGGAATATAAATGTGAATTTGCACATCATTCATAATACCGATGCGCCATTGTTAGTTGTTTCGGTAGTTGCCAATAACCCCAGTGGTTCGAATGAGACCGCGAATGTAGAGCCCACCACAATTCATGCCAGCCTTCCATAAAGCTAATTGAGAGGCTGGTATAGTACAAATTTCATTCAATTAACCGCCCATGGGCCGGGAATATAAATGTGAATTTGCACATAATTCAAAATTTAGCATTCAAAATTGCTGTTCTTGGGTCGTCCTGGGGAAAATAAAAACGGGATTTGATCAGTCAAGCCGAGTGGTTCTTTTGGTCGGCTTTACTATATCTGGCTGAACTTCAGAGGGGATTTACCCACCAATCAACCACACCTGCCGTGAGCACACACGGCGAACGGCAAGATTTGGTTGTACCAACTGCCATAAGCAGTTGGTACAAGTTGATTGGTGACGGTTGGTAATGGCTTGCAAATGGCCTTACGAATAGCTTTCCATAAACCATTTGTGGTGTCGGGCGAATTACCCGACCAATTTAAAACAATTGGTATCGCGGGATAAAGCAGGGATATTTCTCAAGTACCTAAAGTGATGAATGGTCACTGCACCAAGCTAGGGGCTTGGTGCCTGACCCCTGATTTCCTCGAATAGCTTTCCATAAACCATTTGTGGTGTCGGGCGAATTACCCGACCAATTGGAATGCAATTGGTATGCGGAAAGTTCAAATGTGGGCGTTGATTGGAAAATGGCTCAATAGCCTAAAGTGACGAATGATCACTGCCACACGCTGCGGAGCGTGTGGCCAGACCCCATTGTTTTTACTCCTGTTCCAATAGTTTCAATCCGCCCCCGGCTTCCTCAGCCGGGGGAACGAGGTAAAGGATCAATTCAAACCGGGCTAGTTTCGCGTTTCAATCCGCCCCCGGCTTCCTCAGCCGGGGGAACAAATGCGAGCCATGAAAAAAAACAAGAACACCGTGTTTCAATCCGCCCCCGGCTTCCTCAGCCGGGGGAACTTTTATTTTATTTACTTCCTTTACTTCCTTCACGCTAGTTTCAATCCGCCCCCGGCTTCCTCAGCCGGGGGAACGTGCATATGTCCTGAACCAGCAGTATGCGAAAATGTTTCAATCCGCCCCCGGCTTCCTCAGCCGGGGGAACTAGCACTACCAACTTTGGCAGCAGCATTCATAGAAGTTTCAATCCGCCCCCGGCTTCCTCAGCCGGGGGAACTGGAATAGATTATGCGTATCTTAGGGGGTATGGAGTTTCAATCCGCCCCCGGCTTCCTCAGCCGGGGGAACTCCTGAGTCGCCGGTGTAAACAAACATTCCCAACGTGTTTCAATCCGCCCCCGGCTTCCTCAGCCGGGGGAACTTTGGGGAATGATGGTAGGGACCGCCGCCGCATACGGTTTCAATCCGCCCCCGGCTTCCTCAGCCGGGGGAACCTTTCAGCCTTGATTGTTGCTATCGTTCAAAACGAAGTTTCAATCCGCCCCCGGCTTCCTCAGCCGGGGGAACTTGGTGGCAGGAAATTAAATTCCACACCGAAAAAAATGTTTCAATCCGCCCCCGGCTTCCTCAGCCGGGGGAACTATTTGCTCGCAACGAACTTGATGATTGCTATCACGTTTCAATCCGCCCCCGGCTTCCTCAGCCGGGGGAACAGTACCGAGTACCGCAAACCAGATCAAATAATACGTTTCAATCCGCCCCCGGCTTCCTCAGCCGGGGGAACTTTGGCATTTTGCTTCGCTTGAGGAAATTTCTTACGCGTTTCAATCCGCCCCCGGCTTCCTC
Organism: candidate division FCPU426 bacterium; assembly: GCA_963796105.1. Classification (GTDB taxonomy): domain Bacteria; phylum Oederibacteriota; class Muellerivitia; order Muellerivitales; family Muellerivitaceae; genus CAWCKJ01. The sequence continues at coordinate 366,138 of CAWCKJ010000002.1, read as the reverse complement.
AGCCGGGGGAACGTTCAAAAAGTACGTTTCCGACTCCTCCAACGTGTTTCAATCCGCCCCCGGCTTCCTCAGCCGGGGGAACATGTAATGATCATACCGTGACCGCCGGGACCATTGTTTCAATCCGCCCCCGGCTTCCTCAGCCGGGGGAACACCCTGATAATGTATTTTTCGAATGCATGTGACCAGTTTCAATCCGCCCCCGGCTTCCTCAGCCGGGGGAACCTCATTTGTTGAATCAATGAACCGGCCAGCTGAGGTTTCAATCCGCCCCCGGCTTCCTCAGCCGGGGGAACTGTTGTAAATACCAATTCATCCGGGGTATCTAATGTTTCAATCCGCCCCCGGCTTCCTCAGCCGGGGGAACGCAGACAACACCATTTACATCATTCCATGAGCCAAGTTTCAATCCGCCCCCGGCTTCCTCAGCCGGGGGAACATGTAATATTTTGCTTACACCCGCTTGCGCCAATGAGTTTCAATCCGCCCCCGGCTTCCTCAGCCGGGGGAACATACGAGTTCGGACGCAAATAACCGTTCCGAAACGTTTCAATCCGCCCCCGGCTTCCTCAGCCGGGGGAACTTTGCAAAGCCCCACTCATAGCTGCGCCACCAGCATGTTTCAATCCGCCCCCGGCTTCCTCAGCCGGGGGAACGGGAGCGAACCCGAAAAACGAAACTCCCGCAGTGTTTCAATCCGCCCCCGGCTTCCTCAGCCGGGGGAACACTTTCTTCTTAATTGATATTCAGGTCCTTCGATGTTTCAATCCGCCCCCGGCTTCCTCAGCCGGGGGAACAGTTAGCTATCCTCAAAAACAACGTCAAATGGCTGTTTCAATCCGCCCCCGGCTTCCTCAGCCGGGGGAACTTTTTCGTAATATATGAAGAAACGTATTTCGCGTTTCAATCCGCCCCCGGCTTCCTCAGCCGGGGGAACATTTCCTCCATTGATGGACGGTTCCAATTGTATGGTTTCAATCCGCCCCCGGCTTCCTCAGCCGGGGGAACCATAAGTAAGCCTTTACATATGGGAGGATTATACGGTTTCAATCCGCCCCCGGCTTCCTCAGCCGGGGGAACCCTTGGTCGACGGCAATATTAGTGGGGGTCTGCGTGTTTCAATCCGCCCCCGGCTTCCTCAGCCGGGGGAACGGAGAGAGACTACCCTGGACGAAAAGAACAACTAGTTTCAATCCGCCCCCGGCTTCCTCAGCCGGGGGAACCTAAACCTAAATTTAAAGGTTCTTCAGAGCAGACGTTTCAATCCGCCCCCGGCTTCCTCAGCCGGGGGAACCCGCAAACTTGAATTTATCAAGAAGCGTAGGGTGAGTTTCAATCCGCCCCCGGCTTCCTCAGCCGGGGGAACTTTCTTCTTCGGTTGGAAATGATGTCGTGACCATGTTTCAATCCGCCCCCGGCTTCCTCAGCCGGGGGAACTTGGAGATTTCGGGATTTTGTTCGGGACAGATGAGTTTCAATCCGCCCCCGGCTTCCTCAGCCGGGGGAACCTGAACCTGGATTGTGTTCAACATGGCCATAGTCAGTTTCAATCCGCCCCCGGCTTCCTCAGCCGGGGGAACATACAACCCGGTCACGGCCGGGAACGTTTTGTATGTTTCAATCCGCCCCCGGCTTCCTCAGCCGGGGGAACTGCGGGGTGGTGTGAGGCTGTAATGCCCTGTTTTAGTTTCAATCCGCCCCCGGCTTCCTCAGCCGGGGGAACTTCAAAGCAGTGTGATAATCCACAGCACCAGAGTTTCAATCCGCCCCCGGCTTCCTCAGCCGGGGGAACTAAGGGATGAAATGCCTAACCCTGATTTGTTAAAGGTTTCAATCCGCCCCCGGCTTCCTCAGCCGGGGGAACTTTATTCCAATGTCCCCAACGATGTTCTCACCGTGTTTCAATCCGCCCCCGGCTTCCTCAGCCGGGGGAACTTCAGCCAATCAACGCAACTTCTACAAATACTGGTTTCAATCCGCCCCCGGCTTCCTCAGCCGGGGGAACTGCCCCCCGTAGCGACAATCAAGGACAGGATTATGGTTTCAATCCGCCCCCGGCTTCCTCAGCCGGGGGAACTTGAGGTTTAAGGCGTATCCACCTACCTTTTGATTTTAGTTTCAATCCGCCCCCGGCTTCCTCAGCCGGGGGAACTCCTGGGGCTGATAGGAACCGCACTGCATTTGGTTTCAATCCGCCCCCGGCTTCCTCAGCCGGGGGAACCCAGCAACATCAGCGCGAACCGCTTCTCCAAGAACGTTTCAATCCGCCCCCGGCTTCCTCAGCCGGGGGAACAATTTAATAGGTGAATTGAACGCATACCAAATAGTTTCAATCCGCCCCCGGCTTCCTCAGCCGGGGGAACTGTGCCTCATAATCTCCTGGGCAATTAAGGCTTTTAGGGCCTTACGGCGCATACCCAGAAAATGCGGCGGGTAGATACCACCCTTTCCGCTCATAACACCTCCTCTAAACCCTTAAAATTCAGGCCAAAATTTCAAATCGCACACCCACCCCGGTTCCGTCCCCACTTGGGGTCGGCGCTTGGGCGCTAAACCAGCAACGGCTCCTCCAAATCGGGCGGTTTCGCTATCCCATGATGCTCTGTCTTGGCCTTGGCCTCTTCATCCAAAAAATAAATCCGCAAGCTGTCCTCGTCCTTGTTGATGATCCTCATCAACGCCGCCCTCAGCATGACCCATTGGTCCTTGGTCACCACACATTCCCACACCGACCTCTGAACCCGCTGACCGTAGTTCTTGCAAGCTTGGGCTATCTTCCGCAACCGCTTCCTCCCCGGTTTATCCAGAGTGTTCACATCATATGCGACGATCACCAGCATCGGTCCTCACCTCAAAACGCAGGGTATGTAAACGGGATCGTCGCCACGGATAACCCTGGCCAATAATTTGGCTTGGAGGTAAGGCAACTGTCCGATCCGGCACTTTTGGTCCAGCAGGGGATGCGTAACTTCTTCCTTTTTCCGCTCCTGCCACGCGGCCACCACGGCTTTTCGCGTTCCGTTGTCCATCTCCACCCCGCCCCCTTCCCTTTTCTCGAACCCCTTGGCGGCCACTTGCTTGCGGTTGACCATGGCCAGCACCAGCCGGTCCGCCAAAAGGGTCCGAAATTCCTCCATCATGTCCAGTGCTAGGCTCGGTTTCCCCGGCCTATCCCCGTGAAGGAAACCCACATTGGGGTCCAATCCCGTGGCACTTAAAGCCGCCACGCAGTCATGAAGCAGGAGGGCGTAAAGGAATGAAAGCAGGGCGTTCACCGGGTCCTTAGGCGGTCTTCTGTTCCTTCCGTCCATAACGAAATCCAGCTTCTGTTGGCTGAACAGGCGGTCGAAAACACCGAAATAGGCCCTGGCCGCGGAGCCCTCATGGCCCCTGACTTCCTCCAGGCTTTCCACCCGTTCCAAAGCCCGCAGACTGTCCGCTAAATCCCGGGCCGCCTGATCCAACGCCTCCGAATCCGGCCCCTTCTCAATGTCCCGGGCCGCCCGCAAAAGGGTGTTCCGGGCGTTTTGCAGTTTCCCCGCCGTGAATGATTTGGCCAAGGCCAGGCACTTGGCGGAGTCATCTGCCGCCCGGAATTGCTTGCGCCGCAGGACCACGTTCCCCGAGACGGGAGCGTCCACCCGCGCCAACAGCCGGCCCGAGTAGCTGAGGAAAGTCAGTGAAACACCGTTCTCCGCCAGCAACCCCATGGCCGAGGGGCTCACCATGACCTGCTCCATGGCCACCACGGATTCCAGGTGATGCACCGGTACCCTTAATCTCTCCTCTTTTTCCACCTCCACTTTCAAGGCCAAGCCGTCCCGGTGGAGGTATGCGCCCTCCGTCATGAGATAAAGCGTGTTCAGGATTATGTCCATGGCAGGGGCTTGAAAAGTTTTTTCGCGGCTATCTCCAGCCTGTTCCCGGACAACTCCGGCAGACAGGCACCATGAAGGGAACATCCGTCGCAGTGCGGTAATAATTGGGCGGGCGGCACGGCAAGGGACGCAAGCATTTGCCTTACCTTCCCAACTGTTTCCACGGTCATATCCCGTAGATTTTCGTCGAAGTCCACTTCCCTGCGCCTGCGGGATGCTACGTGATAAATGGCCCCCATCGGGCAGGCAACGCCCAATGACTCCTCCAGGCACAGGGCCTGGGCGCACAATTGGACATCGTCGTTTTCCCAGGCCCGCCTGGCCCCATGTTTCATTTCAACCGGGTATGGAACGCTATCACGGAATTCCACCCAATCCGCCTTGCCGCTAAGGCCGTACTTCATGGAGCTTAACGGAAGCGCCCGTACCACCCGCGCTCCGTTGCGGATCTCGTAACCCGGCACATCCGCATCCCCATGTTCCAAGGTTCCCTGGAGCGTATGGTAATTCTGTACGAATGCCCCCTCCACATGGATCAAAGCGCACCGTCGGGGGCAGAATACATACTGGTTGAGGGCTGAAATAAGTACGATTTCTTCCTCGGAAAAAGGCATGTCCACTCCTAACCCTTTCGTACGATTTAAATAACCAAAGGTTGACCAGCTTTAACTTCTAGTGTCTCCAAAACACCTTTCATGTAGCCTAAGAAATCGTCATAAGCTAGTGTCCATGCCCAAAAGCCGGGTAACATCTCAAGCTTTCGCAAGCACAAATCGTTTATCCGATTTGACCAAATTTGAATTGAATATTTTAATGCCTCTCCAAACGGTACCTGTTGAAATAAAGGAATACAGGAGTATACTCATTGTTGGAGGGGCAAATTATGAACTACCAACGGATGAAGGGGATTGAGATTTTCAAGGAAATCGATACAGAAGAAAAGGCACGTCAATGGGTGTGGAAGAGCCGTTTTGCCGGAAAAGACTTTGTTTGCCCACAATGTGAAGGAGAAAGTTTCTGGCAACACAAAAACCGCCCCGAAGTGCGGGAATGTGACTATTGTCGAAAGCAAATACGGCTTCGAGCCGGAACGATCTTCCGGAAATCCAAGATTCCAATCTTAACCTGGTTGAGGATGATTGGATTGGTGATGCAAGGGAAAAGGGGCATTTCAGCCCTGGAACTTCAGCGGCAATTGGGAATGCCCTCCTACGATACCGTTTGGAGGATGTTGCATAAGATTCGGGAAAGTCTTCGACAAAGGGATGAAAATTACCAACTCAAGGAAATCATTGAGTTGGATGGGGCTGTATTCGGCAAGAGAGAAAAGGAAAACCAGGCTGAAGTGCTGGTGGCGGTTGAAAGCAAAGAATGGATAGATGAGAAAGGGCGCAAAAAAGAGAAAGCGGGTTTTGCAAAGATAAAGGTGACCGCAGAAACCAAGTGGGAAGCCCAAGCATTCGTCGATCAAGCAATCCAGAAAGGCGCCATGATAAACACGGATGCCAGTCCCAGCTTGAGAAACTTGGAAAACGTGGATGTGGAGTACCAGGTAACAGCCAATGACCCAGTGGTGTTAAATCACTGGTTACCTTGGGTCCACCGATTCATTTCCAACGCCAAGGCTTGGATCCTAGGAACCCATCATGGAGTCAACGTGAAATATCTGCCTGGATACTTGAGCGAATATACTTATCGGTTCAATCGTCGCCATGACCCAGATTCCTTATTTCACCGGGCCTTAACCGCTTGCGCTTTGGCAAAACCCATTACTGCGCAAGCGTTGTTCGGATAGGCATGAATATTTTTGAATCTCTTTAATGGGGACTTCCTCCCCATTCTCGATTTTCCCGATAAGTTCTTGGTTGACCAAAACCGTCACAGTGGAAGAATCAATAACCCGGAATAATTCATCAACCTTCGGAAAATCCCCTTCCTTTTCAGCATTCATTATCTCATCCGACTTGCTGCCAATTGGCTTTTGCCGGATTTCTCGCCTTAATGCCTCTGAAACCATATCAGGACCAACTTTTCCTTCGTTGAATATTTCTTTAAGTATCCTCGAAGATGTTTCGAATTGAGGGTGCCAGTTGAGTCCATCCACTTTACGTGTTTCAAAGCTCCAAACATCGCATGCGTTGTATTCAAATTCCCGGTTAATTCTTCCGGCCATCTGCAAAAGACTGGTAAGACTGCATATTTCGCGGAAACCGGTACGAAAGGAAAAATCCATTCCAGCCTCGACGCAGGAAGTCGCCACCAGGGTCCAGTCCTTGTCATTTTTTCCCGCCGAAAGGCGCTTTTTAACGATCTCAAGGGATTTCCCCCGATCAAAAGGTGTTAATGCCGTCGAAAGATGTTGAACACTATTTTTCCCATACGACTTCATCATAAATCTGGCGACTACCGCTGCGGATTGAACCGTATTCATGATGAGCAAGCGTGGCCCAGATTGATCACCGACAAAACGCGCAAGATCGCTCAAACTTAAAATTTTCTTTTCCCGTCGATATATGACCCTATCTTTTTCGGATTTTAAGGTGTCAGCGTAAACATCCCTTGGTAAAAGATCCGGCACCATAGGCGGCTGTATATCAAACTCCGGCAGGTCCCAAAACCGCGCCAATGAACCAGAACCAAGGACAATATGACATCCCCAGGATTCAGCCAATTCCTTAAGCCAAGGCCATGCCTGCGGCCATAACCCTGCCGGCAAAGCGGCGTGTGCCTCATCGATAAAGATGGCCGATCCCGCAAGTTGGTGCAGGTTCCTCAATACAGCGGGCGAAGAAGAAGAAAGCGTTTCAAAAAACCTGACGGCCGTGGTGATCACCACTGGGCTCTTCCAACGCTCGGCCAAATGCCGGACGTTGTAATTTTCATATTCCATGCGGTGATGATGGGCTTGAACCGCTTCCTCCGGATATTCATCGTTTAAGACTATGGCTTCCCTATATTTCTCAACGGCTTGGTCGATGATGTTGGTGAAAGGAAGAATAACAAAGATTCTTTTTAATCCCCTTTTAATGGCGACATCAAGAAGATGCGCCATAACAGCTGTCGTTTTACCGGTACCAACCGGGCTATCACAGGCTACTAACCTTTGTTTCACTTGGGATGTCGAACAAATTTCGAAAATTCGAGTTCGCATTTGGGAACGACTATCTTTCCGATCCTTTCCCAATCCGGCAACATACGATTTCAAAGCCATCAACCGTTCGGCGGGTCGAAGTGAAAGTTCTGGAACAATAGCTTCTTTTCGATAGTGCCGTGCAGTATCACTGTGGTCGGCGTCCGCTAAGCAGGAAAGCGCGAAACGAAAAAACATTCTGTCCTTTTCGTCCAAAACACCGCATTGCCCATCAGGAAGGCCTTCACGTTTCAGCACCAAACGCTTGTGTTGTTCGACCCACGCAGCTAAATTTTCATCGGTTTCGCTTAGACACCGAATATCCCTCAAATAAACTTTTCTTCCACACGTCTCTTCTGGAAATGACGGCAACCCTATATGATGGGAATAACAAAGCAGTGCCGCAATAAGGTCTTCAGGCAAGCAACTTCTTAACAATATCGCACAACCGGCATCCGCGTGTGGGAATGGAAGGCGATTTGCACTTCGGGTAACTCCACCAAGAACTATTTGGTTTTCCGGGTGTAACTTTCCCAAGTCGTGGAAATCACCCGCCCTAGCGCATGCAACACCCAAAAGGTTCGACTTATTCTTCATATACCGACCCACAATGGTGGCGCGATCAAATGCGCCATCACGGACACGAATGGCATGGTCTGCGTAAAGCTGGGGCGGTATTCCGCAATCCTGCCGACCACTGTGGGCAAAATAGCTCATTCGATTTCCAAAAGGTCCTTGATTGAGCCAATTTTACTTTTCAGGCTATCCGGCAAGTCCTTGATCTCGGGAATATCGTACTCTGCACGGCTTCCAGACGGCTTATCGGGGTCGGTTTTCTTCTTGGGCGCAAGGGCGTCCAGGACCGAAAAATCAGAGAATGAGCCAAGGTTATTTTTATGCTCGACATACCAACCGTGAATCAAATCAACGCTATTTCTGATATGGGTATCTGGTATGGGAGTATGCATAGGGTATCAGCCTTTTCAAAAGTTCGATGTCCTCCGCTGCGCATCCACTGCGATGTGCGAGGTTTGGATTGACGAAAAATGGCATGCAATAGACGCCATGCTGGACAACACGGTAGCCCATTGGAGCCATCCCACGATCCTTTCCTTCCTCAACACCCGATTTACTCGTATTTGTCTGCCTTTCAATTTCAATCGGAGCGACGGACACACCCAACCCGAATTGAACAATGCCGGTGCGAATGGTGTCTGAACCACCTTCTTCCAGGAAAGTGTTTCCAAATATCCGACCATCCCAATATTTCTCTTTGAATTTTTTCATATCGTCGTCATCCAGCTCCTTTTTAATTTGCTCACGAACCCTACCCCGTGCCTCAAGAATTTGAAAATGGTTTGGATTTAATTCCATTTCTTTGGATAAAACCTTCCAAACATCACCTTCTTTTTCGAGAACAAGGTCACGAAGTTTCCTTTTAAAAGACACCGGTGAAATCTCACCTTTCCCATCCGGTCTTTGGCGGGGGTCGCTTTCTCTGTCGGGATCGCCATTTGGATTCGAATTCCGAACTTCGATCACCAGTAATCCAACTGCTCGTCGAATCCCCACGGCTATTACGTTTTTAGCCATAAACCGCCTCCTTAATTTTTATATTGTCTTTTCCTGCGCCTCATCTTCTTTTTGAAAACCCGCCAAATATCCCAGCAGCATTTGGGCCTTATCCGCATCGCCCATTCTTTCCGGCCATGAAACCTGGGCCAAAGAGGTCGAGGTTTCTGAAAACTTCCTTAAAAACCATTTGCTTAATCCGGCATCCTGCCCGTTGTAGGTTCTTGCCCAAGCTTGGTATGGAAGTATCCTTCGGGCCAAAAGGGCCAGGGCTTTTCTTGGATTTTCGAGCGCCGTTGCCATCAATCCGTTCCCCATAAGTTGCGGCGGTACGCTTTGTTTTCGAACCTTCAAGCAATACTGATGGTGCAAGGAATCAGCTAAGCCTAACGTCTGACCAACCAAATAGGCTGCTTCAAGCATGTAAGTCTCCTTTCTTAAACCGAGTTTTTTCAAAAATATCCCCAAAGCCGGGGGAATGAGCCTCCATTGCCAAGCAGACGGGCCTTTCAGTATCTCCCCTTGATGACAAGCTTGACCTAACCCCAATAATAAAGGCGCCCATTTCCGCAAGCCTTCCATAAGCATCTTCGAGGCAATCTGGCGCTTCCTCTCACCATCGCTCAAAAACAACTCGATCCCGTCGTAAGCCTCATACCGTACTAATTCAGTGGCTCCATGACCAAATTTCAGCCATTGAGTGTTAAGACAAGTGATGACTTCCAAAGGAAACGGCGTTTTGGATGTACGCCATACGGGTTTCTTGTCCGAATCCCAACTTTTGATGCGTATAAAAGGTATATTTTGAGAGGCTACCTCCCAAGCGACAGCCCGATCCAAAATATAACGTGCTTTATAGATACCACCATTGGCGACTTTGGTTCTATATCCATCAGGTTTTTTCAATAAAAAAACCGCAACATTGTCAATTTCCGCTGGTGTACCGGTTTTATAAGCTTGCGCCACCTCTTGTGCCGCCGAACTGAAACGACCTTCTTGTGGTTGATTTTCCTTTTGTGTTCCGCCAAACATCCCAACGAAAGGTGGCGGTAGGGCCGGAAGAGAAAATGGATAGACAATCAACATTTCCTTGCCACCAAAGCTTGTCCAAGTTTTTTCCTTCCATTCATTTCTTGTAATTGTCTCCAAAGCCGCTTTTAAGGATTTCCTTGTTTGCTCACCGATAGGATAAGAAGCTGCATCGGCTCTTCCATACCTTTGCTGGCAAGGTGATTCCGAACTCATGGAACGGAGCGTTACCTTGCCCAGCACAGCAATCTTAGTGGGCGGCATTTTGTCCTCACCGATGCCAGCATTTCCAAAAGCATCTTTTTGTTTTAAGTCACTCTCATCAGATCGTGTTGTATCGGCAAGGAGTCGTTCATTAACCCATTCCTGTATCTTGGGGTGGTTAGCTGGATAGGGAAATCTTGAGCTATCCGACAATTCGAGCAATATGTTTAATTTCGGCGTGGATTTTTCTTTTTCTTTTGAGACAAATAATAATTCAGATAATTTTTCTGGATTTATTGTGGCGTCGGTAACCTTTTCTATCAAGACATCCCTCAATTGTTCCAGGAAAACACATTCTTCATGGCCCGCTTTCCCTTTTTTAGAAGTTTTGGAAATAAGGTCGGCCCTTTGGATCAACTCTTTTAACCCTGACATTTCATTAGGCATATTCAGTCCTATTTTTGTCGCGAGTTCCTCGGACACTTTCTGTAGGCATTCATTTATACGCGAACTTTCTTTTCGCCAATCAAATTTTCCGTTTTTCGCAAGCTCTAAAACTTTTGACCGCTTATGATCCTTCAACAAATCTAATAGTTCTTTAGTTTTTGCCTTAACTTGAATAAGTGGACTCACATTGAAAGATGGAAAAGAAAATCCGTTTGCCTTTTCCCATTTACGAAGCGATGGTGAACTCTGTTCAACTATCAGGTCTGTCACACGGGCTTTTTTATCAATAAAGACTTTGAAGATAAAACCTCCACCTTTTGGAAGTAGCTTGAAATTTTTATGCCAATCCCTTGTTGCAATGTTGGCTTTCTTCAAAGCGTTGGCCAGTTCATACAGTTCGTTCAACATAAAGGGGCTCCTTTGGGATCATAGGCCCCATTAACAATTTCAATTTTTCTGTATTCGGGGGAATAGGTACTGGCCATTCCTTTTGGAAAAAGTTTGGTACAGCATGCTTGGAATGTCAGCTCGAATGTCGCCGCATTTGCTTGTCTCAGAGCGAAGAGGTCCTAAATAGTCGGGAACGAATTCCTTCCATCCAAGGAACGGCATGTCGTGCCATTGGCCTTTTTTCAATCTGCGGGAAAACATTTCCTGGTATGCGTGGGCTGGCGAGGTCGTCCTATTTCTCCATTCCTCGGATTTTCGGGTCGCTTTGCCTTGGGCTGCCGGATATTCCCTCGCAACCGCATATAACTTGTAGCAAACGTTGATTAGGACGGTAGCCAACAATTGATAACCGCTTCCTATTTGCATGACTCTTGATTTACGCAGGGGGCCCCCATAATTGGTGTTGTATGTATGAAAAATGATCGGACGACATATTTCGACTCGTTTTGGTATCACTTCAACAAATTGTAAATAATGAATAGTTTCGAATATTCCTTTGACGGCGGCGTATGTTGGCCCCAGATAACTCACGGGTGCGTCCCCCGTATCCGGACGGGTCCACATGGCCGTGGGCCCAGAAATCTCAAGTTCAACGGGATAACTCTTGTCCATGGCTTCCTTTACCCCCTTTTCCAAACATTCAAATGGTACGTGCAATCAGAAAGACATTCAAAATAATTCCCTCAATGCGCCCAATGATTGACGCCCCGTATTTGATTTCGAAGGCGTTTCTGGAAGTTATCCCCGTACTTCCCGAAATCATGAAGCAACCCTGCCAAGCTAGCATCTCCCGACATTGAAAAAGGCTTTGCGAATTCCCCGGAAAGCCTCGCAACTTCATTTAGGTGGGTTTTCAACAAATGCCAAGACGATTCCGGGAGAACTTCACCTGAATCATTTTCCTTGGTATGGGCAAAATATGGCATAAGGGCGTTCTCCGAATATTATTGGGTATTGGTTGGAATGGTTCTGTGGAAAATAAAGGTGTGATTTGAAAAAGAAACGTGATTCGCGGTATCCAATTTGCCCCAATAGGAATAAAAACTCATATAAACCGCCATACTCAGAGGATGCTTCACCATACTCCTATAAAAGCGACAGTAAAAGACTTTTCAATAGGTATGCGGAGTTAGGTGCATCAATAAAAGCAATTTGAGATTAGGAGTTTGGTGTTAAGAATTGACGGCAATACAATGAAATTCAAGAAACATTAAATTTACGGGAGGATTGGGACCCCAGGATTTGTGCGATTTTTAGATGTGGATTATTTATCCGCCTTCGCCAGAACACCCCGGCTTTAGCCGGGGATGAATGGCTGAAAGAAGGGCTACGGTGGATTCCGCATACGTCATGTCGGCGGATACTCGCCGAAGCCGCCTGTCCTCTGAAGCCTCGCGTAAGCGGATGGCGGAGGTGAGTCGATATAGGTACTACGAGCTTGCCCGTGGGGCTCCATGAAATTCAGGTCTATTGGCCCCCGGAACATCCTTATACTCAGCCTTCAGTTTTTCCATCCTCGCCGCGTACATTTTCCGGAGAATCCCCACCTGTTCCCCGTTTAATCCCAGTGCCTTGTCAAAACATCAATTTTAAATTTTGAATGTTGAGGATTTCCAAAATTTGGATGGGCCGGATTAAGGGCTTAACTAGGAATGAAGCGGTTGGTCGAGTTTCGAGACCGCCATACTCAAGGGCCGTATGACAGGTCTGCCGCCCGGAAACTCCGCCGCTACCTCGTAGCGTGGCACGGAAGGGTCCACCGCGATGGACCAGGCATCAATTCCCCCGGTCATGGACTTGACGTTGGTGAAACCGTGGCCCGCGAAATAAGCGGCGGCGTCCAGGCTTCTTTCCCCATGGTGGCAGTAAAAAACGATGGGTGTTTCCTTGGGCCACTCGGGGATTTCCCTCGCCAGTTCCTCGGTGAGGAGAGCCGCGCCCCCGATCTTGGCTGTTTGCCACTCCACCGGGGTCCTGACATCGATCAAACGCGGTGGGGCGGCGCCCTTCAAGGCCGCCGCGACGTTTACGGGGCTTTCCTGGATACGTCCCTCGTTCTTTTCCGATTCCTCGATGAACTGGATGATCTCGTCAAAGTCAAGCAGGCCGTGCTTTTTCGCGACTTCCTCCAGGACATCCTGGGGCTCGTAACCACAGCTGTGGCACCCCCCGATGTGGTATTTGCGGAAAAGGGCTCGTTGGGCGCTGGGATAGGACTCCAAGACTTCCTGCATGGTGCTTCGCTTCGTAATAGTTGCCATTTTCCACTCCCCTTTTTGGTCCGCTGATATCACGGCTTACAGAAACTCTACGCCGGCCCTCCCAAGGAAATCAAGACGGCCTGCAAGGAAATACCGGCGTGGGGTCATAAAAATAAAGAAAGGATAAATTTGAGAACCGAAGTTCAGAAGAAGCCGTTCTCATTCGGAGAATCCTTCGGGATAGGTTGGACCAAATCCCATAGCTCCTCGATTTTTCCATCCCGGAATTTCATGAGGTGGACCGTAGCGAGACCAAGGTCCTCCGGAGTTGTTTTTACATGGGAATGGATTGAGACTAAATTTCCTTCCTCCATCGCGATCTTGGGTTCGAGTGTGATCCGGGGGTTCTTTACCCAGTTTTCCTCCATCGCCTTCAGGAGCGACACCCGGTCGCCCCGGAAATAGGGGTTGTGATGCCGGAAGTCAGGGGAAACAAAATTATCGAAGGCCTCGCTCACTTTTCCCGACACCACCAGGAATAAAAACTTCAGCGCCGCTTCCTTGTTACCAGCATTGCCCGGAGATGCCTTCCCAGCTTTTCCTTTTATTATTTTCTTCCCTGTTCTTTTCATCTCCACTATCCCATTCTCATCCCTTTGAATCCTCAAAAAGCCATGTGGAAAGGTACCTCTCTCCCGTGTCCGGAATGATGACCACGATGGTCTTTCCCTTATTCTCCGGCCTCTTGGCCACTTGGATAGCCGCCCAAACAGCGGCGCCGCAGGATATGCCTGCCAGGATTCCCTCTTTTTTAGCGAGTTGGCGCGCGATCTCTCCCGAATCCTCATGCGTCACACGGATGACCTCGTCGATGATTTTCGTGTTCAGGATCACCGGCACGAAACCAGCCCCCAGGCCTTGGATTTTATGCGGAGCCGCCGTCCCCCCCGACAAAACAGGGGAAGCGTCCGGCTCCACGGCGATGGCCTTGAAGGATGGCTTGCGCTTCTTGATAACTTCCGCCACTCCAGTGATAGTTCCTCCAGTGCCCACACCTGATACGAGGATATCCACCTTGCCGTCGGTGTCCGCCCAGATTTCCTCAGCCGTTGTTTTGCGGTGGATTTCGGGATTCGCGGGATTGTTGAATTGTTGTGGAACGAAACTGTTGGGAGTCGCCTTGGCCAGTTCCTCGGCTTTCGCGATGGCGCCTTTCATTCCCTTCGGCCCCTCGGTCAAAACCAACTCAGCTCCTAAAATTTTCAGAAGCTGGCGCCTCTCCAAACTCATTGTTTCCGGCATGGTGAGGATGAGCCTATAACCCTTGGCGGCCGCTACAAATGCCAGGCCAATCCCCGTGTTGCCGCTGGTGGCCTCGATGATGACGGAATCTTTCTTGAGAACACCCCGTTTCTCGGCGTCCTCGATCATGGCCAGACCGATGCGGTCCTTCACGCTGGACATGGGATTGAAGGATTCCAGCTTGGCCAGTACGGTCGCCCCGGCTCCTTCGGCGATCCGGTTCAGTCTCACCAGGGGGGTGTGGCCAATTGTTTTGGTAATATCCTCGTAAATTATTGCCATGTTACACCTGTAGCTTTCCCGAGCGTTCGCTCGTAATGGGCGGGGGCTTCGGTTTAGGCGGTCCCCGCGGAGTTTCTCGCCCCCTCTAAATTTCTATGGGGGTCTCTTCCGGGTTTTCCAGCTGACTGGCATACCGGTCTGGGTGGATGATGGGGTCCGGTTTGTCCGGTCCCGAATGGAACTACTACCTTCTGCTTCCGTATATAATCCGGCCCTTTCGTCCCAAATTTCAAGGGGTTGGAAGACTTTCGGCCCCTCTTTAATAGCAGGCCATCTTTTTGGGGACTTATGAAAATGGGGTCTGGCACCCCGCACCTCAGCGGGTTGCAGTTGACCATTAATCATTATTTGTTTGTCCACGACGGGGACCCTGAGTGGACGACCCTTTTTAAGGTTTTTTTCGCATGTCTACCTTAATACTCATTTCTCATATTTTGTTCCTCCAGAAACTCTTATTTGTTCTATTAACCTAATATTTTATTGGAATAAATCAATCTTTCACCCATCTATAATATATGAAAAGAAGTGCCTTTAAATTCAGGTCAAAGACGAAAACAAATATGAGACATCTTTGGATATTAATGGGTTTAATTCTTTTGGTTCTTTCACCGCTGGCCTGTGAGAAACCCTTTTCCACACCAAATGCACCTCTCACATCTCCATCCGCTACTCCAACCCCCACAACTACTTTAACTTGTGTCCCCACGCCTCAACCCTACATAGGAGCGCCACCCAATGGGATCTATTGGGAGTCCGCAGATATTGATGGTTGCCAGTGTGCGAATCCCAGCGCAGATCTCTTGCTTTCGGTTAATGGTGCTCCTGAAACCACCGCTGGCGTAACCTTGACCGGTTCCAATGGGACAACAGTGTCATTATCTTTTAATTATTTGGTGACCATCGGAGTGGGTTATGTTTATGCGGAATACGATAATACTGTCCCTTTTGTATTCACCGCAGGCTGTACATTCACTTTATCTACAACAACAACCATAGGGACTGCTTCCGCTGCTTTGGAAGCGCCAGGAAATTTCACGGTCGCTCCAGACGGATCTACAGTTGGATGGGGTGTTGGTGCGGAATTCGAACCAATCTATATTCGCTGGCCAGGAGGGAACGGTGCATATAACCAACCGTTCACCTGTAATCATCCGGTTCCACCCATCAGCGTTCCATCACAGGATTATGCTTATGGTCCTGGAACTTATGTAATTAGTTTTTGTTTTTCCAATTCGACAACCAACATCATCAATGGATCAGGTTTATTAAGGGTTGGAGCAGTACAAAACACTTACGTCGTTAGATAAAAATATTTAAGTTAGTTCTCATAGGTTTTATATACGCCATCTCACTGACATGCTTCGATTTAGCACACGCTACCCCCTGAATACTTCAAAAGTAGTAAAATCATGTAAATTTAGGATAGTTGATTGTCCACGACGGGGGGGTGTATTGGACGATCCATTTTCTGAATATGTGTGGACATCATCCGTACGTTGATGTATGATTCTTTTAAAGAAGTTAGGAGGCCTTTATGGCAACGAGTATACAATCAAGGGAACAACGGATAGAAATTCGCATCCGCCCGAAAGACAAGGACAAGCTGGAGAAGGCCGCTTCGATTTATGGGCTTAGCCTCAGCGCTTTCATGCTTTCTAATTCCTTGAAGGCCGCCCAGGAAGGGCTTTCGTCCCAAAAACGCATCACCCTTTCCGAAAGCGAGTGGAACTCTTTCATGAAAATCCTGGAAAATCCGCCCCACCCCAACAAGGCTTTAACGGCGGCTATCAAGAAATATAGCCATCCTTGAACCCCGCAGGGAATTCTTTAGCGTTCGAGATCCATACCATAAATCGTCATTTAGATTTGGATTCATTTGATTGCGGGGTATTAGCGCTCAATGAATATCTTCAAAAATACGCCCGGCAAAACCATGAACGAAACATCGGCAAAACATTTGTTGCGCAGTTGAGGAGTGATGCCGGTTCCCCTATGGAACCGGCACAACCAAAGCGGGTGCCTCGGTTTGGGACCTCGGCGCAGGTGGGAGGGAGGGTTCTAGGCTTTTACACGGCCGTGTCTTCAGAAATCGACTCTCAAATGTTGCCGCCACCTCTTTCAAAAGGCCTCCCCCGTTATCCCGCTCCTGCCATTCGGGTCGGGAGATTGGCTGTGGATAAACGGTACCAAGGCCGGGGAATCGGTATCGCCCTCTTGGTGGATGCTTTGCAGAGAGCCGAACGTTTATCAAACGAAGTTGGAATTTACGGAGTTGTAGTGGACGCCAAAGATGATCAAGCAGTCCGGTTTTATCAAAAATACGGTTTCCATCCTTTGGCAAACAAACCCCAAACGCTATTTCTAGCGATCAAAACCATCAAAGGAAAATTCCCGAACCGCTAAACTGTTCGTTACTGACTAATCGAATGCAAGATTTGATTCAACTTCTCTTGTCCACGATGGGGACCCATCGTGGACAGGTAAAAATATGCAAAAGGAAGTTGTTTTGAAAAAAACCAGTCCCCACCACTATGACGACCCCGCTTACGTCAAAAAATGGGCTGAAGAGGTGAACCGAAAACGGCCTTTCCGGCGAAAGGTCTTTCGTTGGATGGTGACGTATTTAAAGCTCGTTGGAAGGCCCTTAAAAATCCTTGAAATAGGGTCGGGCCCCGGTTATCTCGCGGAGTATCTTTTATCGAACGTTTCGGTCGATCAATATCTACTTTGGGATTCCTCGAAGCCAATGCAAGAAATCGCCGGGAAAAGATTGATGAAATTCAGGAACGTTACCCGCAGAGTGACCGTTTCCTTCGAGGACCAACCCAAGTGGAGGGGCTTTCGGAGTAAATTCGACGCTATTGTGACTATCCAAGCAATCCATGAATTGCGGGATGCCCGCAAGATTCCGCGACTTTATGGGAATATGTTCTCGGCCTTGAAACCGAGGGGTATCCTACTTCTGGCGGATCGATCCCAGATTAAATCCAAGCCCCTGAAGCATCTTCTTCACCCGGCGGAACACATGACCGCTTTGAGGGATGGGGGATTCGAGAACATTCAAAAGGGGCCGGTCTTTGGAGATTTGGTTCTTCTCAAAGCTCGGAAACTCCTTAGAGCCTAAATGGGTTTGGGGGTTGTCCGCGACGGGGAGGTGTATTGGACGATAATATTTCAATGATTATAGGGTCGAAGAAAGAGGTTAATGTGTCCAAACGTCTTTTCTATTATTTCTGTTTTTGTTCAATCTTTCTTTTGACAAGCTCTTGCACCCCTAAGGGGCTGGCGGGCTATTGGTATGGGACCGTGGATTGCCTGGGTAAAGGTCATCAAGCTTTAGTGATCGAGGGCTCTGACAAGGTTCCCTATATTGCTCATCTCGACAATATTGAAATGGGTGCAATCGGCATACCCTTTAAAAACCTAGTGGTCACCGGAAAGACTTTTCACGGTGAAATCGGTACGGACGGCGCCGTAGACCTGACATTGGAAGGTCCCGATACCTTGAAGGGGACCATGAAAATGACCAGCGATTCCTTTTCTCTGGTCGCGGGAAAAACCTACCCCATGGAAATGAAAAGGGGCTTGGTTTATTCGGTCCCAAGGGTGAACTATCAGAACAAAGCCGTCATCGATTATACCTACCGAAAACCCGCGAGAACGGACGACGGGTGGGAACCGGGAGACATCCAGGAGGCGGGCGGGGATCGAAATAAGATCGAAGATGCCGTGAGGGCCGTTCTTATGCAGGATGTACCCAACATCCATAGTTTGCTGTTGGTTCGCCATGGAAAGCTTTTATTAGACGAGTATTTTTACGGTTATCACCCCGAAGAAATTCATCAACTCCAGTCGACCTCAAAATCGGTCCTGTCGATCCTTATGGGGATCGCCGAGGATCAACACCTACTTAAGACGACCGATAAACTCATGAATTATTTTCCTGAATATCGATCTAAACCAAACTGGGATGTCCGCAAGAACGAGATTACCTTAGGCGCCCTCCTAACAATGACCTCGGGTTTTGCTTGCGATGATGGTCAATATCGGAAAGCAGGGGGGGCGGGTTGTGAAGTGGATATGCTCAACTCCCCTGATTGGCTTGATTTTTGTTTGACCCAGCCCATGGCCCATCGGCCCGGACAACATTACGGTTATTGCACCTCTTGTTTAACTCTTTTAGGCGCGGTGTTGTCGAAACAAAGCGGGATGTCCGTGGGCGATTTCGCCCAAAAATACCTTTATGACCCGCTGGGGATTCATAGTGTTCAGTGGTTAACCGGTCCGAATGGCATCACGGAAGTGGGCGCGAGCCATTGGCTAAGACCCAGGGATATGGCCAAATTGGGTTTATTGTGTTTGGACAAAGGTAATTGGAATGGAAAGCAGGTTGTTTCTTCTAAATGGGTTGAAGAATCCACCCATCCCCAACCGATCCCACCGGATGGCAAACCGTGGCCGACCTTTACCGGTTATGGTTATCTTTGGTGGTCGCAAAAGATCCCGACGCCCCGGGGGGATGTCTTTGCCTATTACTCCCATGGAAAGGGCGGGCAGCATATTATTGTCGTACCCGAAATGGACCTGGTTTGCGTTATCACCGCGGGAAATTATCAAGCGTTGGGGTCTGAGCAAGAACTGGAATTCTTCAAGGACACCGTTATCAAAGCCTTCTCGTGAGGGATCGCCGATCAAGAAAGATTGTCCATTCTGGGGAGCCATCGTGGACAACAGGAAAGGGGTAATTGATGTCTGAAATTAAACCCATCAAACGATTGATCCCCTTGCTTTCCCTCCTAATTCTTTTTTCGATAGGGCCTATCCTCTTCTCTCAGGGTGCTCCAGTCACGCAGATCACACCCCATGCAAGCGATGTCGGTGTTATCCCTACCCCCGTTTATCCATTCCCGACTGAGAAACAAAAATTAGTCAGGTCTTACATAGTGAGTTCCGATGTCTTTTTTCATAAAGGCGATTATGACAGCGCTATCGCCGAAATTCGAAAAGCATTAGCTGTAGATCCCGACGACCATCAAGCTCAGACGGAATTGGCAACGTATTCAAAGATCAAGGAGGATTCGAAAAATTGGCTTTGGAGATTCAATCGTTGGTTTTGGGAAGCGGTAAATTATGCGTTTTTTTCAATATGGTTTTATATTTTGCCTCCATTGGCTGCCTTATTATTAGGATTTTATTATTCGATAAAAAAACACAATCGAAAACACGAAGGTTCAGACACGAGTGTTAAATCCGGAAACGAGAAAAAATCCGGAATAGCTTTATGGGACTCCGCGAAACGAAATAAAATTTGGATGTTTGTAAATCTTTTGAGTTTGATTTTGTATTTGTTGGTTTCAAAGTTAAGTTGGCCGGAACTAACAAATGAGGGATACATTGTGACTGGCAATATGGCAATTGGGTGGGGATTTACCGCCTTGCCGATCCTTGTATTAATGCTTTTGGCAAATGTGGTCTGGATTTCGTTTAGTTTGGGACGAAGAAATTGGCCTGATTTTTTACTGGCTATATTGGTATTGTTTTTTTGGATATATTTGCATCCAATCGAAAATTGGATTTGGTTTGACCTTCTTAAAGCCCATGAGCTCTAAGTCCGAAAAAAGCTAAAGTGGGTTGAAAAGGTTGTCCACGACGGGGACCCTGAGGGAACAAAGAAAACCCCACATATCTCAAGACCCCAGTATTGATTTTTGTTTTTCCTATCTGTTAGCCTTTAGGACAATTCATTCGATGGGGAATCTTATGCCAACCCGGGCCTATCAAAATAAGTTATTAAAGCGGTTTTTCATTCTGGCGCTTTTATTATGTTCACCCCATTCCATCCTTCCTCTTTTAGCGGCTTCTAACCCCGCCCAGTGCCTCTTGGCCTCAGTGACAGGCCCGGTAACGGTGGCGGGCCCCGGAAGCCAGCCAACCCGTTCCGCTCAGGAAGGAACCGTTCTGGCTGAAGGGGAACGGGTTTTCACATCCAAAAATGCCTCGGCCGTCCTGAAATTTTTCGACGGCTCCCGGATCGCCCTCGGCCCGGACACCGATTTTTCCATCACCCGCCTCCGGAAGCTCCCTAATCTCGGCAAAATCATGCGCTTCAAAATGGCCTTGGGAAAACTTTTAGCCCAGGCCGCCAAGCTGGGTTCAAGCAAGTCCGCTTTCGAGATTGAGGCTGGCGGCGTGGTCTGTGGCGTGCGCGGCACGGAATTTACCATGGATTACGAACCCGCCTCCGGGAAACTGGACTTGAGGGTGTCCGAGGGAAGCGTCTATGCCAAGGCTGGCGGAACCAACAGGGTATTGAACGCGGGTGAGGAACTCCAATTCATCAAGGGCAAACCAGGCGAAGTCACGAAATCCGTTGGGTCCGCCGACGGTTCTAAAACCGGAACCCAAAAACCATTAGGATTCTCCGACCCTGTCTTCGTGGACCTTCACAAGCAGTTCATGGGCGGGGTTCAAACTTACAACGCCCATGCCTTCGACGACCCGCAGGCAGGAGGCCTCCAATACCGGTTGAATCCCCCCCCGGCGGCGGGCCCAAACCGCGGCATCATTTACGCGACGCCATGAAAAAACAATCCTTCATTCCTAAACTGTTATTCTCCATTTTGTTTTTAACCGGTTTTGGAACGGCCCAGGCTGATTACCAAGGGATGATCACGTTCGGCCCGGATTACAGCGGGTGGAATGCGCTCAATTCCATCGGGCCCTACAGCGGTTTTGACCTGCTCGCGCCTTTGAACGTTTGCTACGCTCCCAACCCCAATTGGAACCTTTACGGGCAAACTGCCTTCGCCGCGGGCAAATACACCGACTCGCTGGCCGGGACCGAAACCCTGGATTTGTCCAACCTGACGGCGACTTCCCTGGGAAGCCAGCTTTGTTTCAAGACCTTCGGGGTCTCCTCCATGGCCGAGTTGGACCTGACCATTCCCACGGGCGATCCCGCCTGGGAAACGAAGGAAATTCCGTCCAGCGTTCCCATGATCTTCATCAACAGCCGCTACCAGGACGAGGGCTGGGGCATCGGCGGCCTTTACGCCCTTTCCTTTCCCTCCGGGAAGGATGTCAAATTCGGGGTATCGCTCGGCTACAACTATTCGGGCCCCTACAATCCCGACTCCGGCTTTCCACAGGACTCCCCCTTCAAGATCGGGGACTGTTTTTTCCTGGCCCTCAACCGGATTGAGTCCTTCCCGAACCACCAATCCAGCACTTTCCGCTTTTCGGCCATGGCCTACGAACCCACGCTGGAAAACGGCTTGACCGATTTCCAATTGGGGCCCAATTTCACCGCTTCCTATTCCTTTTACAACCCGGCCGGGTTTTCCTGGGAAATCGGCGGAATGGTTTACACCCTGGCCCAGCGCTATTACCTCTCAGGCAGTTCGGTCGTCTATGGTTTTGAGCCTTACGGCTCATCCGGAGAGCAATTGAACGCCTCTCCTTCCTATACCTTCGGGAACTTTTCCATTGGCGGCCAGGTCAAGTATGTCTGGGCCAACGGCTATCCCCTCTGGGACTCTTCCGGGCTTTATGACGGCGGCGGATGGATGTTCGGGTTGAACCCAAGCTATTTCGTCCCCTTGGACAAGGGCTCGGCCTTGAATTTTTCCGGGGGGTTCGATTATGTCATCGCGCACAACGCCGCTTACGACCCTGCCCTCGATATTCCGGTGGACCTGCGCTACCGTTTTTGGACCCTCAACGCGCTTTATGAGTTCAAGATTTAACCGGTCTTCGTGAACCCTACTTCCCACCGGGCCCGCGCGGCAGCCGCCGTCCTTTTTCTCTTCTCGGGCGCCACCAGCCTTTTGTATGAGGTCCTCTGGACCCGCCAATTCCAGTTGATCCTGGGGGCGACCACCTATTCCGCCGGGGTGGTTTTAGCCGCCTACATGTCGGGCTTGTTTTTGGGAAGCCGGTGGGGCGGCCGCTGGTCCCGCCTCCGCCATCCCCTCCAGGTTTACGGGGCGCTGGAACTGGGCATCGGCCTCTACGCGCTTTTTCTTTCCTTGGGTTTTCCCCTCGCGGACTCGGGCTTCCTGCTCCTGGAAACCCATTGGCCCCTTTCCCATTCCCTCTTTATCCTTCCCCGGCTTTTGGGTTCGCTGGCGCTTTTGATCCTACCCACCATACTCATGGGGGCCACCCTGCCTTGCCTCTCGAGACTCTCGGAGGGATTGGAGCCAAGCGGCAAGTCCTTCGCGGGGGGCCTCTACGCCGTGAACACCGCCGGGGCGGTGGCGGGCGCCGTGGCGGCGGGTTACTGGCTTCTTCCCGCTTTCGGCCAGCAATCCACCACCCTCCTGGCGGTATTGGTCAACACCGCCTTGGGGCTGTCGGCCTGGTTCCTGGGGAAACATTTTTCCGGTAAAGGCCTCCCGGAACCCGCGGAAAAAAAACAGGAATCCCCCTTGCCCCGGGAAGCGGTTGTCACCGCGGTGCTGGCCGCGGCCTGCCTGTCGGGGATCGCGGCCATGATGGACGAGGTGGGCTATAACCGGATCCTTTCGATGATCCTGGGCGGCTCGGTTTACTCCTTCAGCGCCATGCTGGCTTCCTTCCTCGCGGGTTTGAGCGCCGGCGCCTTCGTCTTCTCCCGCTCCCCCCTTTCGGGTTCCCCGGCCGCGCGAAGGATGGCCTTTCTCCAGGCGCTTTTGGGAGCCGTCGTCATCGGCACAGCCTACTGCTTTGACCGCCTCTGGATTGTTTTCATGGGGCTCGCCCAGCTCACCGAACGTTTCGGGCTGGACCTGAACCAGTGGCAGAAGGCCATCCAGTTTGTTTTGGCCTTCGGGGTCCTGTTCCCGACGGCTTTCCTGGCGGGCTCCCTCTTCCCCCTGGCGCTGAAATCCCACCCCTGGTTCTCCCGCGACCCGGGCGAAAAGGTGGGTTTGGTTTACGCCGCCAATACACTTGGAGCCATCATGGGTTCCCTTCTCGCGGCCTTCCTCTTGATACCCCTAGTGGGGGTGCGGGAGACCCTGGAAGCGGCGGCCTGCCTGAACTTCCTCGCGGCGGGCCTTCTTCTTTATTCCCAACGGACCCTTTATTTTCCAAGGATGCTTTGGCCCGTCATGGCCATGTTGGCCCTGGCATTGCCCCCGGCCCTCTGGGCGCTCCTGCCCGCCTGGAACACCCACAACCTGGCGGTCGGGCCTTTTTTCCAGGCCATCACCGCCTGGAATGACTATATTCCCGGATACCGCCAAAGGCTGGCCGACTCAAAACTGCTTTATTACCGGGAAGGGCTGGTCACCACTGTCACCGTGGAAAAGGCCGTCAAAATTGGCGTCCTGGTCCTATCCAACAACGGCAAGGTCGAGGCCTCCTCGGTGGGGGACCTTCCCACCGAGCAATTGGCGGCCCACCTGCCCCTCCTCTGGCGGGAATGCTCCCTCAAGAAACCGGCGGACCAGGTGGCAGTCATCGGGCTGGCCAGCGGCATCACGCCCGGGACCGCACTCCAGCACCACCTGGGTTCCCTGGACGTGGTGGAGTTGGAGCCCTTCATGCCCCGTGCCGCCTCCCTCTTCAATGATTTCAACTTCAACGTCCTCACCGACCCCAAATTCCATTTCATTCCCGACGACGCCCGTCATTATTTCCGGGTCACCCCTAAAAAATACGACGTCATTATTTCCGAGCCCAGCAACCCCTGGCTTTCGGGCGTCTCCAACCTTTTCACCCGGGAATGCTTTGAGATCGGAAGGAAGGCCCTGGCCCCGGAAGGGGTCTATTGCCAATGGCTCCAGGTTTACGCCATGAGGACCAGCGACGTGGAATCAGTCTGCCGGACCTTCTCGTCGGTCTTCCCTTACGTCTATGTCTTCGGGGTACCTCCCCGCCCCGGGGAGGAAATCCCCGTCCCGGACTTGTTCTTGCTGGGCTCGATGGGCGAGCTCAAGCCGGACATCCCCTATATGGAAAGGACCCTGCGGGAAGGAAAATTGAAGGCGGCCTTAGGGCGCGTCAGGTTGGCGGAGGCGGGGGATTTGGCGGCGTTGCTCCGGATGGGGCCGGCTGAAACGAGGGATTTCTGCGCCGGAGCGCCCTTGAACACCGACGATAACGGCCTCGTCGAATTCTCGGCGCCCCTGCATCTTTACGACGGCGATTGCTACGCTTCCAACATGATGAATATCCGGAACTACCAGCCGGACCCGGCCGATTACGTGGAGGGGGGGAACAAACAGGCGTTGAAAAGGCTCCTCTATCGAATGTCCAACGACCTCAAGGATTACTGGGGGAGCGATTTCGCGGCGGATCTAAAGAAGGAAGCCGTGGGATTATAAAAAACAAATTCACAACGGACCCAGAGGCCCAGCCAAGGTAATGCATTAAAAAAAATCTTTAGTATTAGCTGTGTCTCTGAGTCTGTGGTGAAACGAAGAATTTGAAACCTCTGAAAAACTAAAAAAAGCGGCCAACAGAGGTTTCGACCCCAAAGATTTCCGCAGGAAATCATGGGATTACCTTGAATGATTGCTGAAAAAGTCGGCGATAAGCCGACTTTTTCAGAGGTTACAATTTTATTGGAAACGCTAAGCCAAAATCGTCCGGTTTAAAATTCTTTTCAAGGATGGGCTGAGGGTACCCCTTTGTCGTTTCCTGGCCCGGCCTCCGATTTTATAAAGCCGTTGGATTTATCGAAGCGGGTTTCACCCTTGATATACGAGTTATTGTCGTTGGTATTGGGATTTTCACCCTTGATAAACGCGTTTTTGTCGTTGGTTTTTGAGAACTTCCCGAAAGAGTTGCCCTTTATGTAGTCCCCCTTGGAGTTTTTCAGGAAGGCGCTGGGCTTCGTGGATTTTCTTTTCAGTTTCCCCGACACTTGGCTTTTGTCGTGGGCTGAAAAATGCTTGGTGCTTTTACGATGTTTTGGCGGCGTCTTTTGGTCGGCGGTGATTCCTCCGTCATTCGCATAGGCGTTGGACAAAACCAGCCCAGTCCCGGCTAAAAACAACAAACCTGCTAGTACCGCGATGATACGTTTCATGGATATTGCCTCCTCTTGATTGTTTTCATCGGTTCCTCCCGCCGCCATTCAGGCGAAGGCCCCGATGAAAAGGTTCCTGATTCACAGAGGATACATTACCCATTAAAGCTTTTGTACGAAAATTCACCCTTGAAAACGGCGGATTTCAAACAAAAAAAGCCCACCGTCTAACGGAAGGCTTTTATGTTGTTGTCCGATTACTATTGATGTGCCGAGGGTACTCCCTTGTCGTTCCCAAGCCCGTTGTCCGTTTTCTGGAATCCGTTCTGGCTTGTGATTCCGCCCTTGGTCCAGGTGTCGGGCGATATTTTTTGGTTTCCGTTGGCCTTTGAGTACTTGATGTAAAGGTCGGGCTTCGCGGATTTCCCTTTCAACTTCCTGGCAATCTGATTCTTGTCGTGGAGGGTCATCGGATCGCCTCCGGCCTTACGCATTTGTGTCCCGCCTGCCTTTCGCATTTGTGTCCCACCGGCTTTTCGATTGTGTTTTCCTGAATTTGACGTCTTTGAGAGCGCCGCTTTCCCTGATCCCGCGCCGCCCGTCGCACTTCCGATAGTTGCGTTCTTGAGGGTGGGCCGGTCACCGCCCGAACTCATCCCTGCGCCGCTACCACCCGGGGCGTTTTGCTCCCCCGGTTGTTTATTCACTGGGGCGTTCCAATCATCCGCCCAAAGATTTCCGCTGGCACAAGCCAAAACCGCCGCAATCAAAATTGAATAAGTCTTCATGTAAATCCTCCCCATAGAAAAAGTGAATGCCGTCATTCTCCTTTCTCTCCCTCACCGGAAACAAGGGGTCCCTGTAAATACAGGGTTAAATTTTTTCCGGGCCGGGGGTTTAAACGACGTTTAACCCGGCTTAAATATAAAAGGTGCCTTCAAAAGAGAGCCACCTTTAAAAATTTGACGGTTTATTGTTCCGGGAGTTACTTGAGGTTGTTTCCCCCTTGGCCCGGCGGGGGTTTCATTCCCGGCGGGAGCGGTTGGGGATTAAGCATCTCTTTATCAGTCTGTGAATTGCCGCCGTTTCCAGGGGATTTGACGCCAGGAGGAAGAGGCTGGGGATTCAACTCGGGTTTTTCAATTTTATTGTTTCCGGGCCTATAGCGAGTCACCCTATCCTCGCCATATTTCGAATTTTTTTTGTTTTTTAAGTGCGAGGTCGCGCCTTTCCCGCCCTTCTTGGTGCCTTTATGGTGTTTTAACGGCTTCTTGTGAGCGGCTGTGATTCCTCCGTCATTCGCATAAGCGTCAGCCCAAACCAGCCCTGTCCCAGCCAAGAACAACAAACCAGCCAAAACCGCGATAGTTCGTTTCATGAAAGCTACCTCCCTCATTTTTTATATGGCTGTAATTAACAGCCGTAAGAAGAAACGTCGAGTGAAAAAGTTACGAGATTATTCCGAACGCAAAACCAAGTAAAGCATCCATGTTTTAAATACTTATTTCAATAGCCCTTCTATTTTCGCGGCGCAAATGAAGTCGTTTTCGGAAAGGCCGCCGATGGCGTGGGTGCTATAGCGCACCTTGCAGGTCTTGAAGCCCACCTCCATTTCTGGGTGGTGGTCCTCCCGGTTGGCGATCCAAGCAACCGCGTTAACGAAGGCCATGGTCTCGCCATAGTTCTTGAAGGAAAAAATTTTTCCTATTTCCCCTCCCCGTTCCGGATTGTGTTCCCAACCCGGAAGATTTTCGAGGTAATCACGCGCCTCGGATACCCCCATGGGTTGGGCGCCTCCTTCGCAGGGTTTACACCTTTTCCCGGCCAAATCCACATTCGTTGGTTTCTTGTTGTCCATAGATCCCCTTCCATCCTTGGTTAATGAATCTCGTATTCCAGGCGGTAGTCGGAGCCCTTGGGCGTGGCGGTAAATGATCCCGAACCGGTGATTCCCAGGAGATCTCCTGTGCCGGAACTGGGAAGGATGGTAAGGCGGGAACGGGCCTCGCGGCCTTGGAAGGTCCCCCGGTCTTCCATGACGAAATTACCGGCCTTGCCGTCGACTTTTCCTGTAAACCGGGACAAACCCACGTAAGCGGCCTCGGAACGGTGGGGGTCCTTATCGTCAAAGAACTTGTAGAACATGAGGTATTCCACCGTCGCCTCCCCTTCCAACCGGCCATTGAATAGGTAAGTGGCCGAAACCCTAGTCATCTTCATGAGGGGGGAAATTTGCTCGTACTGCTTTTCCTCCCATTGGGCTGGTTTAAAAGTTCCATTCGCGGTCATGGCAGCCTCCCCGGATGATTGTGATGGATGAATAACCAAAACTAATTGGTTTGACCTGTTTTTTTCAAGACCCCCCGGCCTCGAAAAGCCAAATCCAAACCCAGGGAATGCCTGGACTTAAAAAACGTAGTGGTTATAACGAAAATAATTTCTAAGAAGAATCCAGGAATATGTTTTTAAACCTTTTGATGTTTTTTAGTTTGTAACTTTCATGTTAAAAATCCTAAATCCATTTAATGCTTTGAATTGTTACCGCATGGTAACTAATTTAAAAACCATTTAATGACTATTCCTGGTCACTTTGGTAATCGGATTCCACGAATCGCTTCCCCTCATTCTTGATTTCCATTCTCAATATCCGTTTAATTCAATATGAAAGAGTAAATTCAATTTAATTGAGGTGAAGTATGAGAAATATATTCATCCTTGTTTGCCTCATTTCATTCGGATCGTTTATTTCCATCTCTTGCAGCAACAATAGCGCCACGCCCCCCATGGGCAACGTACCCACCGCGACCATTACTCCCACTCCCACCATTACCTCCACCCCGACCATCACTTCCTCGCCAACGATCACCTCCACCTTCACCCATACTCTCACTCCCACCCTCACTAGAACACCAACCCAAACTTTTACCGCGACTCCTACCCTCACACCCACGCTCAGCCCCACCATGACCGATACTCCTTCGGCCACCCCGACTTTCACCATCACGGATACTCCCACCTTGACCAGCACTCCAACCAAAACTTTCACAGCGACCCTCACCCCCACCCCCTCCGATACCCCTTCAGCGACTCCGACTTTCACCATCACGGGCACACCCACCTTGACTCGCACGCCCACGATCACCCCGACCCCGACTGTTACTTTCACCCCCACTCCGACAGCCGTACCTCCCTTTTCCAACGCCAGCGCCTCCTCCATCGCGGTGACAGTCTCAGCGGCTTCCGGAGGGGCGAACGCCTACAGCCCCAGCTCTGTCACGATTACGGCGGGACAGTCCGTCTTGTTCACTATTAACAACCATACGGCCACCTTTGATGATTCCAACGGGGTCTGTGCGCCGTCGGGCAGTTTCACGGGCAGCACGACCGTCACCTTCCCGAGCCAAGGAACCTTCCATTTCCACTGCTCCCTTCCAGGGCATTCCTCCTGCGACGCTTCCCAATGCAGCGGGTGCACCGGGATTATGGTTGGCCAAGTCCTAGTCCAATAATTGCCTAAAGCCGCGGGATATTCGATGGGTTTTAAAATATGTTTTTGAGGGAGGGTTATTAAATGGAATTAATCTTTGCTGTTCCGAAAACGAAGCATAGTCTTTCCCGGTCTGGACTTTTCTTTCCAATGATCGCCCTCTTATTGCTCGGCCAATACTCCGGGGCATTGGCGGAACCCTACCTGGCGGCCATCAAGGGGTTGAACTGCAACGCCTGCCACGTAAACCAGACCGGCGGTGATATGCGAAATGATTTCGGGCACATCTACGGGTCTTCTTTACAAACCTTCGACTGGCAGGGAATACTGCAGGATGCGCCCAAGCAAAAACACGACAGCCCCCAGTGGTTCTCCTTCGGGGCGGATATGCACCTGGACTACTCCATCAACTCCTCCATCGGAGCCTCCAATATCCAGGCCGGGCGCCAGGCCTTCTACGCTCGGGCGCACGTGAGCGACTCGGTGGAGGGGGTCGTGAGCTATTCCCCCAACAGCGCCCAGGAGATATACGCCTTGATCTCCAACCTTCCGGCCGACGGCTACCTCAAGGCCGGCACGTTCGGCCTGCCCTACGGCCTGACCCTGGCCGATGACAACAGCCTGGTCCGGGCGCCCCTGGGTTTCAGCTTCCAGCGCTCTCAAAACGGCCTGGAGGCAGGGGCATATCCAGATCCCTTCTTCCTCAACGCCGCGGTCTTCAACGATACGACCACGACTCTGGCGACCGACGCGCAAAAAACCTATTCCCTAAAGGGCGGATTCCACTTCGAGGATGTGACCCTGGGCGGTTCCTTTTACGACCAGACGGCCTCCGCCTACAGTCCCCAGCTCTTTCCGCAGGAAAGGTATGGCGCCTTTGGGTGGGGCAGGTTCGAGAGCCTGGTGATCCTGGGTGAATACGACTCCGGCTATGACCAACTGACTTCTTCCAACCGGACGGACCTTTCGGCCTACCACCTCAGCCTGGAGGAGGATCTGGGAAACAACGTTTACTTGAGACTGGCGCAGGAATACCTGACCCATTCCCCAGCCTCGGCCTCGGATGAGTACCGCAGGGTGCTTTCGGTCCGTCTTTATCCCGCGAGAGATTTTAAGGTCCAGACCGACCTGGTCCGGATGGACCCGGCCAATGGGCCGGTCGCCTACGCCTTCCTGGCGGATACCTTTTTCTTTTATTGACCCAAACCGGAAACCCGAATTAGGAAAAATAATCTTCGTACTAAAAACTAAAATCGTTCGCTTCGGTTTAAAGGCCGCACATTGGTCGTCAACAGGATCATCCAGTCTAGCGCCAAAGGAAAAATAAAAAATCGAAGGCGACAAGGTAAACGGAAAAACAAATGGTATTTTTCGGGTTTTCTTTGACAGACCGTCCCGGTTTTTGTAATCTTTTTTTGAAAGAATCTTGAGTGTTAATCATCTTGGGAAAGCAAAGCCCCGGGGTGGTTTTTTATGAGCTTAAGATTTTTTTAAAAAGCCCTGCCTGCAGCGGGGCTTTTTGTTTTAGGTGCAAAAATTTCTCGTTTTACTCGCCTGAGCCTTTATTCAAAATTGGTTCAATCTTTTTTATTCGTAACTTTCCTGTTAATGATCCAAATTTCCAATTAAATGTTACGTTGAAAATGACATGTCCCTATTGCTATTCCATCAACTTGAGTAGAGCATGGTGGTGTCCTGCTTTGCTTAACCTAATTAGCCCCGTGAAATTTCTTGTTCGTTATTTCCCCGATACCATCCCGTTCTTGTCCTTATTTGAAAAACAAACAATTAAGGAAACCGCCATGCTCACAAAATCGAAAACGAAACAACCCAGTTACCATGGGCAGAAAAACAACCTCCTTCAGGATTTGGAGCTTTTTAAATCCGTTTCACCGGATGGAATTCAGGTAATCGGTGATGGCTTGTCGGAAAAACATTTCGAGAAGCGTGAAACCATCTTCATGGAGGATGACCCCGCGGAGACCGTTTGGTTGGTCCTCAAGGGCCACGTCAAGGAAGTCAACTATTCGGCTGGCGGGCGCAGCATCATTTTAAGCGTCGCGGGGCCCGGCTGGCTTTTCGGGGTTTCCGCACTCGACGGCGGGAAATACGGTGTCCATGCCGTGGCCGAGACCGATTCCACGGTCATCTCCTTCCCCATTCAGTCTTTCCGGGCCTGGATGGAAAGATATCCCGGTTTGGCTTCGGCCGTCATCACACATGTTTCCAAACTCTTGCGTCATGCCAAAGATATGCAGACCAACGCCCATGGAAGCGCCGAAAAACGCCTCCTGCGCGCCCTGGTGACCATGGCCTCGCAATATGGGAACACCATTCCCCTGACCCGGCAGGAGATCGCCTCGATGGCCGGGACGACGGTGGAGACCTGCATTCGCGCATTCTCGCGCCTGGAATCGGAGGGATTGATCTTTACAGATCGGGGAAAACGGGGTGAATTGGTCATCAGGAACCTCGACGACCTTTTGACTCGGATTAAGGCCCTTTGATCGGACGCCGGGAACGAATGGATAGGGGGATCAAGATGAACTACGCGACGCCGGAAGGCACGTTGAAATACGCCGTTAGGTTCCCGGAATTATCCAATCAGGGTCATTTCCGGAATTACATGGGGCTGATGGTCTCTTCTATCGGCTTGGGAACTTACCTCGGGAACGCCGATGAGACCGACGACAGGTTATACATCGAAGCCGTTGAGACCGCCCTGCTTTCGGGCATCAACCTGATCGACACGGCCGTCAATTACCGTTGTATGCGCAGCGAGCGCAACATCGGAAAGGCCCTGCGGAACTTGATCTGCGCGGGGAAAATCACCCGCGAGGAAGTGGTCGTATGCACCAAGGGCGGATTCATCCCCTTCGACGGAAAGCCTCCCGCCGACCCGTCCCTTTATATCCAGGAAAACTACCTTTCAACCGGGATTATCAATCCAGGGGAGCTGGCGGCCGGCTGTCACTGTATCGCGCCGGACTATATCAGGAACCAGCTGGAACGGTCCCTCCAAAACCTCGGATTGGATTGCCTGGACCTCTACTACCTGCATAATCCCGAGACGCAGTTGGAGGAGATCCCCAGGGATGAGTTCCTCTTCCGACTCGACCACACCTTCGCGGGGCTGGAACTGCTGGTCCAAGCCGGAAAAATCCGTTCCTTCGGCGCCGCCACCTGGGATGGATTCCGCTCCCCCAGCGCCGGCAATGGGCACCTCGCGCTTCATGACCTGTTGCGTACCGCGGAAAGGGTGGTCCGGGGCCGGCACCATTTCAAGGCCGCCCAACTTCCCTTCAATCTCAACATGACTGAAGCGTGGGATTTTCCCAACCAGGTTTTGGGCTCCCAGACGGTCCCATTCCTCCAAGCGGCCCTAGCCAATGAAATCTCGGTATTTACCAGCGCCTCCATCCTTCAATCCCGGCTCTCCCATCACCTCTCCCCCGCCGTGGCGGACACCTTTCCCGGTCTCCAAACCGACGCCCAAAGGGCCATCCAATTCGTCCGGTCCACCCCCGGAGTGACCGCTGCCTTGGTCGGCATGAAAAGGAAGAGCCACGTGCTGGAAAATCTTGGTACCGCCAGAGTAAGGCCTGAATCGCCTGAAAAGTTGGATTTATTGATGCCCAAATGATGAAAGGAAGACACCTAAGCCATTTTAGGGCGGTTATAGGTCAACCCATTTAAACAAAGACATCGTCGCGGAATAAATTAATTAACTAATCCATTTCCCGGACGTTTGGGCGGGTCGTTCGAGGGACGAGTGGGAACCTTGGGGTTGTTCTTGAAAGACGGGGCCAGTTCCGCGTTGATCTTTCCGTATTCCGGGTCAGCCTCCACGCTTTCCACGATGGCCCCTATGGGGCAGGCGGTGAAACAGCTGGTGCACTCGGTGCATTCTTGCGGGTCTATCACCATGAAAGGCTGGCCCTTGTATTGTCCCGGATGGATGCAATCCACCGGACAAACATCCACGCATTGGGCGTAAACCTCCCCTAGGCATTTCTCGGTAATGACAAATGGCATGACAGTCCTCCTATGGGGCTGATCGATTTATAAAGAGTCGGCCTTGGCCGCCGCTAACGCCTTTTCGTAATCCGGGTGGTTGGTTACTTCCTTCACGTACTCGGCGTGCTTGATTTTTCCATCCTTGCCCGCCACGAAGAGCGCCCGTGTCTCCAAGCGTAATTCCTTGATATGGGTGCCGTAAGCCTCTCCGAAGGACATATCCCGGTGGTCCGAAAGGGTGCTGATCTTGATGTTCTCCGCGCCGCAAAAGCGTTTTTGGGCGAAAGGCAAATCCGCGGAGATCGTCAGAACTTCCACGGATGCGGGAAGTTTGGTTATTTCATCGTTGAACCTGTGGGTTTGCATGGAGCAAACGCCCGTATCCAGCGAGGGAACCACTGAAAGGATCAAGGTCTTCCCTTTGTATTGATCCAAGGTGGCTTCTTGGAGGCCGTTGGTCAGGACTTTAAAGTTTGGGGCCTTATCCCCCACTTTGATTTCAGGACCGATTAAAGTCATCGGACCGCCCTTGAAGGTAATTACGCCCTTGCGCTCTTGCATGGCTATTCTCCTTATTTTTCTAATTGGATGATTGTCATCCTGCAAGGGATCAAGAAGCAAGGGAGGAAAGACAATTTTGTATTTTGTTTAGATTTCAGAACCCCGGAATTCAGCAATAATACAACACATAAAATTCAAAATTACTTAGTTTGTACTCCATAAGGTGACTTGGTAACCAACCGGCTATCCTCGACTGGCCCGCCCACGGTGAAGTGGTAGAGGCTCCGCCAGCTTCCTGATAAATCAAGCCCGAAAACCTCATGCACGGGGTCGTCGAAGAAGCAACCGATTCCCGTGGCGCGGACACCCGCCTCCTCCGCTTCCAGGTAAAGGACCTGGCCAATCAGCCCAGCCTCCCAAAAAAGGTTCCGGTAGAAAGCCGCGCCGTAGTAAGCCAGGCTTTCCCGGAATTCAGCGATCATGCCCAGGCTGAAGGCCCCATCCCCCGCGATATCCTGCCCGCAGGAAACTCCCGCCGCCAAGCGCCTGACATCCCCTTCCTGGAGAAGGTAAAGTCCCAGGCCCGGAGGGCAGAGATCCGGCTTCTTCCAGGTAAATTTCGAGTCCATCGCCGATTGAAGCGAATTCAACTTGCCGGGATCGCGATTCAGCGCGTAGAGACCCGGCACCAAACCAACAACCCGGTGAATGAAAATTCCCAAATGAATCCGGGGCCGCCAGGGCAAAGTGTCCCAGGGGACAAACACCCCGTCCCTGGTTGGGATCAAACGCGCGAGCATCCGGTAGAAAACCTTGGCCGGGATTGAGGTAATACCATCCATGCTGACGGCGCTCCTTCGCCCCAGGATCACTTTTTCCGCTGTCAAAAAACCAGAAAGGACAGGCGATAAAAACAACTCTTCCTTTGTGGGGAAATCAGAAAAGTCCTCGTCGAATAACATGCCCTTGCTCTCGCAAGCCTTGGCCGCTTCCCCGATCACAGGCCAATCGGTTTCATGGTAGGGGCTGAGCTTATTGGCCTTTCCTGCCCAGGGCTCCACCGGTAATTCATCAAGGACCAGAACCGGAAACCAGGGCCCCTTGGGTGAACGCCAAGTTCCAGGCGCGACCAGGGCCAGCAGTTCAGGTTGTTCCTGCTCCGGTTTCGAAAAATCCCCTAACCGTTTGAGGCCGAGAACCCGCTCGACCGTTTCATCGCCTACTCCAGTAAGGAGGTGAACCCTCCACCCCAGAGCAGCGGCGGCGTACCGCAGTGATCCCAGGGCATGCCCCACGTCGTGCTGGCAATAACGGAAAGCCCTCTCCCCGTACTTCCAGGCTTCCCGCCAATGGATGGAAGTAAGTCCCACGAGGAAAGACTCCGGGGGGAAAACGGCCGCTAGAAGTTCCCAGGCTGGCTGGTCGGCCTTGGCTCGGAGTTCCAGCGCGTGCTCTTTGGGGGCGTAGTGGTAAATCCCGGGATGGTCCCGAATCATGTCGAGGGCCGGCAGGACAGCGTATCCTTCCGTGGGATGCAGGTTTCCGCTGGAGGGATTGGCGCGCAGGAACCAGCTGGATTCACCCGCCTGTTTCCAGGCGGTCAGGGACAAGGCGTAACGGAAAAAGAGCGAGAGGCTTACCAGGGTGAGGGGTACAGGGACAATTCCTCCCGGCACATAAAGCCTCCAAAAAGGAAGCTCCTGACCCTCTTCCGGGATGGGCATGGAAACCAGCGGCGCGCCCTCGTACCGCCGGAAGGGGTCCGGCTGGGTCTCCCAATCCAGGTAACCTAACGACGCAGCGTAACGGACGTAATGGTGTTTCGTTCGTTCGTGGTAGGCTTTGATGGCCTCCAGTGTGGAACGATTGACGCCCATGCGCCGGGGATTCATCTTTTCGACCTATGGATTGGATGGATTTTCATCCCAAATAGCTTAAAGGGAAAAGAAAATAGGAAAAAGGGGGTGCCTAAAAATAATGAAATATGGATATTGGAAAATGAACGCATATAGGCGAAATGGGGGAGTTTTTACCTCTGCGTCGGTTTGGAAGTGCTCTCTTTCTGATAAGCCGCGCTTAAGTGCCGGGCAACCAACTCGTTATTGGGCTCCAGGGACAATGCTTTTTGGAAGGCTTGGACTGCTTCCGGATAACTCTTCAAGGCCTCGTAACTTAACCCAGCCATGTCATAGGTTTTCGTGAGATTGGGGTTGATCCTGGCCGCCGTCAAAGCCTCTTGGAGTGATTCCTTGAGCCTTCCCGACTTGTAGTCGATGTACCAGAGATTGAGATGGGGGATGTCGAATCGCGGGTTCAAGTCCGCAGCGATCTTGAATTCCTTCTCAGCCTCCTGAAGATGTCCTGTTTTCCCAAGGATGATCCCCCTTCCATTATGGCCAAGAACATTGGAAGGATTCTTCTCAAGGACGCGGTCATACGTTTTCAAGGAGTCATCCACCCGGCCTGCCCGTTCATAAGCGCCTGCCAGGTCCGTATAGGCGTTTTCCAGGTTATCAGGATTGACCCTCAGTACATTCTCCCAAAGCGACACGGAATCTTTCCAAAACCCGGATTGCCGGTAGGTCCCCACCCCTAAGCCAAGGGCCAGAATTGCGGCCAGGATTCCCAATAATTTAACTCGATTGGATAGAACGATCGCGGCCAAAGCCGCCGTTAACATGAAAGGAGCTAGACTGGGCAGATAGGTATAACGGTCCGCCGAGGCTTGGTAGCCGAATTGCAAAACGCCCAGGACAGGGGCGAGGGTAATCCCGTAATAAAGATACGCGGCCATAAGAAAAGGAAACTTTTTTCGGTTAAGGAAACAAGCCAGGAGCGCCAGGAGTACCAACAATACCGAGGCCATGTTTTCCACTTTGAAGGGATTCTCTTTTGACAAGGCCGGATATAAGGCAGTTAAGTCCATCGGCACGAGCATCTTGCATAAATAAAACGCGAGGGAATGAAAGGCATTCATAACCCTAAAGGATAGGGATAATTTTTCAATGGCCGTCATGGCCCCCGACCTTGACTGGACCATGATCGTTAGCAAACCTGACAAAATGGAAATGGCTAAAAAGGGTACTTTTTCCAAAAACCTTTTTGGAATATCACCCGTGATGCGCCTTAAAGGCCAAGCATCCAGAATCAGCAGAATAAAAGGAAGGGAAACCGCCATGGGTTTGGCCATCAAAGCCAGGACGAAAAACACCACGCAAGCTCCGTATAGCCAAGCCCTCTTGGCGGAAACGCCGGCGGAATATTCCAGATAGCTTAGAAGGCTTAGGAGGAAGAAAAACCCGCAGAGAAGGTCCTTGCGTTCCGAGACCCATGCCACGGATTCCACGTGAAGGGGGTGAAGACCGAAAAACAATGCCGTTAGGAATGCCGCAGGCATGGGCCAACCAGATCGGGCCTCATTTCCCTCTTCTGGACTTCCCTTTCCAACCATGCCGAATATCCTTAAGCTCAGGAGAAACACAAGGACTGTGTTCAAACAATGCAGAAGCAGGTTATGAATGTGGTAGACCCAGGGATTCAACCGTCCGAAAAAATAATCCACCGAATATGATATCCATGTCAGGGGAATCCAATTATCGGCCAGGAACGGTGTGAACATCCATCGGATCGAGGCCGGACTCCAGGAACGAATAAAGGAGTTATCTTGGACCAGAAGAGGGTCATCCCAGTCCACGAAACCGTTTCTTAGCGAGGAAAGATAAGCCAGAAACGTTAGAAAAGGGGGAATTAACAGGGCGGCCCAAAATAAGCGTTTGCCATTCCGGAAAGCGGTTTCCTTCAGATTTTCATTCATCTCAAGGTTTGGAGGACATGGACGGCATCTCCGCTCGAGGCTTGGACTGCTCTTTCCTCAAATCGGCTCTCGCGTAAATCAATTTTTTGAGCCTGTCGAACCCATCCAGGACCACCGGAACGACGAATATCCTTACGCCAGCCTTGTCGTAAAGGGTAATGGAACCGCCTTTTGAGGTTTCCAGGATCATTCCCACTTCACCCCAAAGGGCCCTTTGGGTCTTGCCATTTCCCTCCATCCTGGAAATCCCCTTGGAATCCGTCTCGAAACGCACTTGCCGGATCTTGACCGCGTGATAAATACTGTAAACGAAAAAAGCGAAAAGAAGAACACAGAGAAAAAGAGAGATTCCAACTTTCAGGGTGAAACCTGTTCTTTGGTAAACCCTCCATATCCAAAAGAATTGAAAGAAGGAGACAGAGAAGAAAAGTATGGGGGCAAACCGGACCTGCCTTTTGGAGGTTTTGGAAATATTGAATACCAAGGTTTCGATTTGGTTTACACTTTGCGGACTTGCCATTCATTTGCCTTAATAAAACGAGACCGAGAAGCTGTTGTTGTTGTAAGGCAGTCCTCCGGTACGGATCTCGTCGCCCGCCTGGATCGCGTAAATGTACCAGGAGTTCTGGATGAAACCCTGGTTCACGGCATCCGTGAAAAAGGCCTTCAAGTCCAGGTTAGTAACGTTATTGACTGCAGGCCCCTGAAGCATATAGGCCAGGTAGGTCCAACTTCCGCTTCCCGAGTACCAAACCGCCCAGGTGTACCCTCCGAGAGTCACGGCACCCTGATAAGTTTGCCAGCCGTTGACGTTCTTATAGTTGAGCCAAATCATCAATTCGGTCCCACTACAGGGAAATCCGGAATTACAGGTGTTAGTGGGGCAAAACCAAATGTCGTATGCCACGTCATATTGGTCGGTGGAAACACCCCCCACGCTGAAACTCCAACTGCTGGTCACGTGGTTGAGCGAGCTTACTTGCAAGGGAAGCACCGTTCCAGGACTGACGGTCCCGAAGGAATTGCCATAAAGCACATTGGGATAGGTCGCCACGGTATTATCGCAAATGGGAGCCTCTGTCACAGAAAAGGCTCCGGTGGCGGAATTGATGTTCATGCATTGGGTTCCAGGACAGGTACTTGGATTCCAATAATCCGCCTCAATAACATAATTTCCCACGTTTAAGGATTCGTAGCCATTGCAGGTGTTGACCGTGTCCGCGGGTACCCAGGTGGCGGTCACCGTGGGGGTCGGGGTGGTCGTGACAGTGTTGGTGGGCGTGTAGGCGCTCGTGACGCCAGAGGGTGAATCGTTCCTGGAGCAGGCCGAAGGAGAGATCACGCAAGCCATGAGCAGCGCGCCAAGCGTCCCCATGATAAACGTCCTCATTTTCGTGTTCTGAAATTTCATACATTCTCCTCGCTCACATCGGGCTTATGTGGGTTATTCGCTTTTAATCTCCAGTCATTGTATCCCCGGCAACATCCTTCTTCATAGGGTTCAATGGTAAATACTTAAATGGATGCTGGTGGATTTCGGCAACAAGAAAGAAGAAGCGCTTTTTCCGGAAGTTTATCCCATTACACTTTTTCCACCAGTCTGGGCTTGTAGAAATTCCAGGACGCGATGTTCCCTCCTGATCCTTCCCGCATCCTTGTCAACCCTTCCGGCCGCGCCTTCATGATTCACGGAATCTTCATTTATCGATTCCTTCCCCAACCTTGACTGTGAGTATTTCTTCCGAACAGGACTGTGCAATATAACTGAAAAGAGGGCTTGACAACTGCCATCTGATTGATAATCATTATCAATTATATGGCTTGACCATTCGTCACCACCATGGCCGGGTTATCTGCAGAATCAATTCACTCAAAAGGAATTACTATGTTAAAGGCGGGTAAAAGAATCCTGGCTGTTTTGAGTTTATCGTTCCTTCCGGTACTGGCTTTGGCTGGCGACAGGCACTTTATCTATAACTATGAGAGCTCCGTTTTGGAGGCAGGCGAAAGAGAGATCGAAACCTACACCACCTACAGGTTCGGTCGAGACTATTTCTATTCAGCTATGGACCAGAACTTGGAGTTCGAAGTAGGCTTAGGCGACGGGGTTCAAACTTCCCTATACCTAAATTTCACCCAAGAATTCGCAAACCAGGGTTCCGGGGCCCAATTGGGCGGAGGGCCTGTCCTGGACGGCGTTTCCAACGAATGGAAAATCAAACTAACCGACAGCTCTTCCGACGTTGTGGGGTTAGGCCTCTATTTCGAGCCGGAATTCAAACCGGACGATTTCGAGCTTGAAACAAAAATCATAGTGGATAAAAAAATGGGCTCCTTCTTATGGACTTTTAACCTTCTGGGTGAATCGGAATTCGACTACACGGATACAAACAGCAGTTTCCTGCTCAGACCCTCCCTCGGCATGGGAGTGTTCGCCAACGATCGCTTATTCCTGGGTTTCGAGTCGATGGACGAGAATTTCTACGATAACCAGCCCCTTCGATCGGTTTTCTCGCTGGGACCTATCGTGGAGTATTCAGGCAAGGACTGGTGGGTGGCCTTGACTTATCTGCCACAAGTCGCCAATATCGGAAACAGTTCCCTGGATTTCACCGACAGCCAGCGCAACCAGGTTCGGGTGGCCACATCCTTTAGCTTGTAAGTTTATCGGTTTATTCCTTAATGGGATTTATTGGATCTGATATGAGATTAAACAAGAAAACCGCGGGGACTACCTTCATTTTAGGCCTGGCGCTTTGGACCCAATCCGCCTTGAGCCAAAGCAAATGCGCGGATAACCCCACGCCCAAAATTGATTTTGAGAAAACCATATTGCCGATTTTCCTAAATAGCTGCTTTTCCTGCCATGCCCCGAAAGCATCAGATCCGCTCATGGTAAATGCCGGCACGCCGCTGGATCGGAAAAGAGCCTTGGAAATCATGCAGGCCGAAGGAGCGTTTGAAATGGGAACTCAATTCCCTTTTCCGGACGATAGGACCCCGAAATTGCAATTGGGTAAAATAGAAAAAAAACTTCGACGCAGCCTGATGCCCCCCGAATCCCAAAAGGAACTGGGCTTGGGCGCCCCTCTCAAGGAAGAGGACCGCAAGAAATTGCTAGAGTGGATCAGCCAGTCTCGCAAGACCGTTTCGGAAAAATAGGACCCCTCGAACCCTCAAGCGGTTAGAAACCTAACCTTCTTCCGGGAATACTTTTGACGCCAGGGCAGCTGCTTCCGCCAGCCATTTTCGGCGTTCCGCAAGCGTACTCGTAATGACCACGTTGAAATGAATGCGGTGAACTTTCTTGACCCCGCAGAAATCGAAAACACACTTTTTCCAAAGGTTGTCCAGCGGATCGCCGAAAAACTCTATCTCCCTCTGGGTTGGGGTGTTGCTTGTGTTCAGCACGATCGCGGCCTTGGCTTTGAGAAGCCCCTTGGGCACTCCCTCTCCCCCATCTCCCGCCACGAACTCATAGGCGATCCCCTGCCTCAAGACCCGGTCCACCCAGCCCTTCAGGATGGCCGGTGGTTGTCCCCACCAATTGGGATGGACGATAACAATGCCGTCCGCGGCGGCGATCTCCTCGCAATGCATCTTTACCAGCGGCGGCAAAACGGCGTCCCGGCCCAACTCCCCGGTGGGCAGAATGGGGTCGAAACCCTCTTCTGACAAATCATGGAAATGAACTTGATGTCCTAGTTTCAACAATTGTTCCCGGACTTCCACCGCCAAAGCGTGGTTGAAGCTGTCAGGATTGGGATGACCCAGGATAATGGATACGCGCATAAGGCCTCCTTCATGTGGATGGAGCGGTAATAATGTGATTTAATAGGTTCGCACAGAATTTGGGAAAGTCCAATTTTTACCGGGGTTATTATGAAAAAAAAACCAATCATACTGGTTTCGACAATTCTGA
The DNA here is from genome assembly GCA_963796105.1 of candidate division FCPU426 bacterium. Taxonomy (GTDB): domain Bacteria; phylum Oederibacteriota; class Muellerivitia; order Muellerivitales; family Muellerivitaceae; genus CAWCKJ01. The sequence continues at coordinate 324,945 of CAWCKJ010000002.1, read as the reverse complement.
TTTTTTTGTTCATGACCCTACAGTTCACTTTCAAAAGCGCGGCCTCATCCCCTTCTGATTCCACACCTGCCGTTACAGCCATGACGACTCCAACAACAGCGGTTCCATCGGTTACACCGGTCAACCAAAGCAACGGCCCGGTCATCCAGGCGGTCCTAATGGCGGTGGACTTGCCTCAAGGGATACTCGGAGTCAGCACCTTGTATATCGCCGATAGCCAAGGCGGCCCGGTGACCGACGCCTCCGTCACACTTTCCGGCAACAGTAATTCATCGCCCTTAACCTGCAAGGGAGTTGAGCCTTGCATGAACGGTGCCGCCAGCTTATACGGAGTCACGCAGATCACCGGCGGGATCTACCAAAACAGTATGGATATCGCGTTTGGAAAGAGCTACACCTTCAACGTGAACTTTGGCGGGGCTTCCTACGCCTCGACGGTCACAGCCATCACCGCGGACCCGGTAATCACAACCGGGTCCTTGGGAGTGACCTGTTCTTGGAACAAAAACTTCGGGAACGCGAGCCTGATTATCGTCGGGGAAAAAGGAAAAGATAATGTCTTGTGGAATGTCGGGTCGCCGATCCCAGACGACCCTTATATCGTACCAGGCGCCGCTTTCAGCAATGAGACGCCAGGCGATGGCCTGGACGCGATTTTCCTGCAAATCATCCAGCTGAACCAAGGTTCATTCCCCGGATGCGGCGCGTCATCCTTCACCTTGTTCATGAACGAACGCCAGGCTGTTTATTAAGGCTCGCAGGCAATTTCCTAAATAAAAACCCAGCTCTGATAGGGGTTGTGCTTTTTTATTTGCCGCTTAGGAGAGCCCTCAGATTCAGGATCTGGCGGTTAAAAATAAACCGCGAAACCGAAAAGAACCGGATAGTAAGTCAATGTCCCGCCGCTGGAAGGAGTTTGGGTATAACCAACCGAGGAAAGGGTCGTGTTGACGCCGCTTAAGAACGTGATGGATGCTTTCGCCTGTAGGAAAAGCCGGAAGTACTCGCTGACCGAGAAAAGCACTCCCGCTCCCGCGACCAACATGGGATCAACCACAAAGGAAAAAGAATCGTAAGAACCCGCGCTGGAGAAGGCGTTCGCGCTGTCGATGGCGTTAAGGCCGCCCCCCACGAGGAGGAAGGGCCTGGCCACCCCGTCCCCAAAGGTCACCCGGAGCTGAAGAAGACCTTCCCCGAAATAGGTGAGGTTGGGTGAGTTAAGGCCGAAAATGTAAACATTCGCCGCGCCCCCCAGGGCAAACATGCCCCCATTGGTGAAATAATAGGTTTGATCGAGTCCTATACCCGTTCCGCCCAGGCCGAATACGGGACCGGCGCTCAAGTCATACTCGGGTCCTATGTAATCGTATCCGCTTCCCTTTTTCCAGATGTGTTCGACGGGAGCTATGGGAGTGAGAGCCGGAGTCGGGGACTCGGCGGCGGGTTGGGAATCTTTGATTTGCATTCTGAGTTTCTCGGCGAAGGATGCGAGTTGCGCGTTGTAAGGATTGATCACGAGCGAGTTGTTATAGGCTGTGAGGGCTTCGGCTTTATGTCCCAATGCGTATTCGCAGTTTCCCAGGGCTTCGAACGCCACTGCGTTCGCCGGATCGCCTTGGACCACCTCCTGGTAAAGCCGCGCCGCCTTCCCGTAATCCTTGGCCGCGTAAGCCTTTTGCGCGTCCGAGAGAATCCGGCTTGAGGCGCTGTCGGAGAAAGCTTCTGTTGATAGGAACAGGAAAAGCGGCAGGATCAACAATCCCAGAAATTTCTTATTGGTTTTCGGCATTTGTTCTCCTTTTAAAAACATTAAAACTTATTTTTCCATATGAGGGTTCTGGGTATTCATTGAGATCATCAATTCATTCGCATTGTAGCAGGCGCCGAAATTTCCCCTAACGGTTAACCAGTATTTTCAGAATTTTGGTGGTTTTAACAGGACCTGCCACAAGGATTCTAAGGTAATAAAGGCCATCCGCCGCAGGTTTTCCCCAAGCGTCTTTCAGATTCCAAACAAGAGCGGCTCTAATGCCTGTGATGGATTGTTTCTCTTCCAAAATCTTTCTGAATGCAGTTGTGAAGACACTCCATTCAACCGTGGTTCCAATAGGTGCTTTTAGCTGGATGGTCACTGGGCCCGGGCCACTGGGATTGGGATAGGGCATCCCAATTGCTACTCCGTTCCCGACCAAGGTCAAGGTGATGGTTGAGGTTAAGGTAAATGAATTTGTACCAGTAAAGGTGTAGATGGGCGTTGATGACGAGGTAGCGGTAGGAGTTGGCGTCGGTGTGAATGTAGGTGTTCCCGAGTGTGTGTTCGTGGTTGTGGATGTCATGGTTATAGTCGGCGTATTTGTGGGTGTTGACGTTGTGGTGTTCGTCATAGTGGGCGTAGGCGTGAATGCTCTCGTGGGGGTATCCGTAGGAGTGATGGTCGGCGTTAATGTTGGTGTGAAGGTTGGAGTAGGAGTTATTGTTAAGGTTGGAGTGATAGTTGGCGTGTTGGTGGGTGGCTGTGTCCCAGTTGGCGTATTGGTGGAAGTGGATGTGATCGTCGAGGTGGTTGTAGGCGTTGACGTGGAAGTAGGTGTTCTTGTGGGTGAATTTGTGGACGTGGGAGACAGGGTCGGCGTTTCAGTGAAAGTCAGAGTAAAAGTATGTGTCGGAGAAGGCGTTGGGGTTGTTGTCCAAGTGGAAGTTTGGGTGGGCGTGGGAGTTGGAGAAGGCGTCAATGTCTCAGGAGGGGTGAAAGCGGACGTGTTCGTGGGTGTCGACGTGGTGGTATTGGTCGGTGTATTTGTTGAAGTATTCGTAGGAGTCTGTGTCGGGGTGGGGGTGAAGGACCTCGTGGGGGTATCTGTGGGTGTGAAAGTCGGCGTTGTAGTTGGCGTGAAGCTTGGAGTGGGCGTCATTGTCTTGGTCAGGGTGATAGTAGGTGTGTTAGTGGGCGATTGAGTTCCTGTTGGTGAATTTGTGAGTGTGGAAGTATTGGTTAGAGTTGGAGTCTTTGTTGAGGTGAATGTTGGAGTCGGAGTGGCGGTAAGCGTATTAGTGGACGTAAAGGTCGAAGTCCAGGTCACAGTTAGCGTTGGGGTCGGAGAAGGAGTAGACGAAGGCGTATGGGTGAGTGTTGAGGTCAGTGTCCAGGTTGGGGTATATGTTGATGTCGCCGTAAGAGTGGCGGTTAAAGTTGGAGTTGGGGTAGCAGTAGGCGTATTGGTGGGTGTCAGGGAGGATGTAGATGAGTTCGTGAGAGTGGGCGTGAATGTCGTAGTCGATGTGAAGGTAGAAGTTGAAGTCCTGGTAGGAGTATTGGTTAAGGTAAGCGTTGTTGTATATGTGGGCGTAGTCGTATTAGTTACCGTTGAGGTTGTAGTCCAAGTCGATGTAGGTGTCGGGGTTAAAGTTTTAGTAATCGTGGGTGTCAGCGTGTATGTCGTCGTCGGAGTTAGGGTAGAGGTAGGAGTCGGTGTCCTCGTAAGAGTATTAGTCATACTGGGTGTCGAGGTATTCGTTGACGTATTCGTGGAAGTCGGAGTCTGAGTCTTGGTTGGGGTGTTAGTGGGTGTACTGGTGGGCGATTGAGTCCCTGTTGGTGAATTGGTGGATGTGGGAGTACTTGTTGGAGTAGGTGTTGTCGTAGGGGTGGGTGTAACCGATGGGGTATTGGTAGTAGTTGGTGTCGGGGTTCTCGTCGCTGTGGGTGTTGGAGTATTGGTCAGGGTCGGAGTGGAGGTAGCGGTATTGGTGGGTGTCGAGGTCAATGTTTTAGTCGGGGAAGGTGTGGAAGTAGCAGTTGGAGTGGCGGTTGGTGTCGGTGAAGGTGTATTGGTGGATGTAGGTGTCGAGGTTCTCGTTTGAGTGGGTGTTGAAGTGCTCGTCTGAGTTGGGGTAGACGTAGGAGTATTTGTTGGCGTTAGAGTCGAAGTCCTAGTTGGAGTAGGTGTTGATGTTGCCGTTGAGGTGGCGCTTGGGGTCGGTGAAGGTGTATTGGTAGTGGTTGGTGTCGAGGTTCTCGTTTGAGTGGGTGTTGAAGTGCTCGTCTGAGTCGGGGTAGAGGTAGGAGTATTTGTTGGCGTTAGAGTCGAAGTCCTAGTTGGAGTAGGTGTTGACGTTACCGTTGAGGTGGCTGTTGGGGTTGGGGTCGGCGATGGGGTATTGGTAGTAGTTGGTGTCGAGGTCATTGTCCTAGTCGGGGTAGGCGTTGATGTTGCTGTCAAGGTGGAGGTTGGGGTCGGTGAAGGTGTATTGGTGGAAGTGGGTGTCGGGGTTCTCGTCGGCGTGGGTGTCGGAGTATTGGTCAGGGTCGGAGTGGAGGTAGCGGTATTGGTAGATGTCGAGGTCAATGTTTTAGTCGGGGAAGGTGTTGATGTTGCCGTCAAGGTGGCGGTTGGGGTCGGTGTCGGTGAAGGTGTATTGGTGGGTGTCGAGGTCACTGTCCTAGTCGGGGTAGGCGTTGATGTTGCCGTCGAGATGACTGTTGGGGTTGGGGTCGGCGATGGGGTATTGGTAGTGGTTGGTGTCGAGGTTCTCGTTTGAGTGGGTGTTGAAGTTCTCGTCTGAGTCGGGGTAGACGTAGGAGTATTTGTTGGCGTTAGAGTCGAAGTCCTAGTTGGAGTAGGTGTTGACGTAACCGTTGAGGTGGCTGTTGGGGTTGGGGTCGGCGATGGGGTATTGGTAGTAGTTGGTGTCGAGGTTCTCGTTTGAGTGGGTGTTGAAGTGCTCGTCTGAGTCGGGGTAGACGTAGGAGTATTTGTTGGCGTTAGAGTCGAAGTCTTAGTTGGAGTAACAGTTGACGTTAGAGTGGGCGAAAGGGTGTTTGTGTAAGTAGGGGTCGGGGTCCTAGTCGATGTAATCGTTGGAGTAGGGGTCGCCGTTCGGGTTGATGTATTACTCGGAGTCAAAGTGGATGTAAGGGTCCTAGTCAGGGTAGGGCTGTTTGTAAAAGTTGGGCTTGATGTCTTCGTCAAGGTTGGCGTAGAGGTCGGCGTGGAACTCGTGGAGGTGACAAAGAACGAGGCCAAAGTCATGTAGGAACCGGTGTAGTAAAGGCCCGTTTCATTCACGACCCAGGGCACGCTTTGGTTACCGTTAGGATCCACCCAATCCCAATCCCGGTATTCCTTTTCATAGGGGGGTTCCGCGTTACCGGCCAACATGGGCGGTTGGGCTGTTCCATTGTCGGCGGCGTACCCATGGCTGGGCCCGTCCGGAACGATTCCCGGCGGCGGGCCGAAGCTGGAGGGGCCGCTGTCGCTGATGCCGAAATTGTCCGTCCCCGTGTAATAAGGGTAAAGGGGATCGACAACCGAGGCTGGTTTACCGATGAAATTATTATAGGAAGAAGTGACGCTGTAATTTCCAAACCACTGGTGGTAAATGCGCCAAACCCCGTGGGAGGCCCCAATCGCCGCCGCATTGGTCATGAGGGTCATGTTAATCGGGTTGCTTCCGTTCATGTAATGTAGGAAGTCCTCGGCGTGCTGGATGCACTGGGCGCTGGTGTAGGTACCCATCGCAGTTCCCCCCAGTTTGGTAGCCCACACCAGTTGCATGCCATAGTTCATCTTCACCTCGTCGGCCCCCCAGAAATAGTCGTAACTATGCATGCCCGAGTTGTAATAATCGTTCTGGCCGAAAAGATCGTTGATTAAGGTGCCCCAATCCGCCTTCATGTAGGTGACGACCGAAGCCGTGGCGTTGGCGGCCTGCATGTAGGTCAACATGCCCCAGTTCTGCTGGAACAAATCCTCGTTGAGCCAAAACCCGTTCCAGGCCTTGTAGTTGTCCACGATGGATTGCGCCGCGCTGGTGATGGAGGCCGGTCCGCCCAGGGCCTCCTCCATGCGGAAGATCTCGGCGGCGGCCCAGAACCGCTGGTCGCTCGCGGCGGCCGTGGCCACGAAGCTGTTCCAGGTTTTTTCGGCCGCGGTGCGGAGCGTCGTGGCGTAGCTGGCCAATCCCGAGACCCCGGACATCACCCGGGCGGCGTGGGACATAATGGCGACGAACTGGGCCTCCCCCGCGGGGTTGGGGGGATAGTAATTGCGCGCGGTGGTATCCGCGCTGGGGGGGGAGGAGCCGCCGCCCCCCGGCGCGTGGACGACGGAAAGGATATGGTTATCTGTCATCTGCATCTTCAGGTACCAGTCCAATTCCCACTTAGCCTCGTTGAGGATGTCGGGAATGCCGTTGCCCGACTCGGGGATATTGCTGGTGATACTTGCGAAAAGGGTGGGATTCCACTCGTAAGCCGTAAGGAAATCCCAAAGGGCTTCCCCGCTGTCCCCTCCCCAGTTGGCGCAGGCCCCGGATGGTGTGGAGCCGATGTACTTGTTGTAATCCCCCGCGTCGTGCCAGCCACCCATGAGGTTCAGGGTGCCGTAGGCGTTAGGGAAGGTGCATCCGGACGCCGGTGCGCAGGTCGCGTCCGAGGCATGGCAGGTGGCTGCGTCGGACCAGTTGGTCCCGGCGTAAGCTGCGGGGTGGGTGCACCCGCACCTTTGGTAATAGATTGCCTTGAGGGTGGACGACATGGGCGCCTGGTAGACGGAATCCAAGATCGTGAAGTTATAGGACTGTTCGGTCAAGGTGGAAGAGTACAAATAGTACTGGCCCGCCGTGGTAAAGGCGGAAAAATCAACCCACCATAAGGTGTCGCCTGAAATTTGCGGACTGGTCGGGTCGGTGCCTTTGCTGGTGATTGTCGTGGTGGTGTAAGCCAGGGTGCTGGTCGCGGCGTTGTAGACCCCAACGCTCGCGCCGGGGTTGGCGGTGAAATAAGCGATCTTCTGGTCGGCGGTGCGGTAGCCGAAGTTGTCGATCTTAATGTGCCCCAGGATTGACGCCGCCGTGGCCGTCTGTGAGGTTAGCGCCAAGATGAAACCCATTAAACCAAGTAAGTTTCTTTTTAAATCGCTTTTAAAGAATATCACAAAACCTCATTCTTTAACGTCATGCATGGGAATCCACAAAACCTCATTACAATGTATTTTATCCACAATTCAAAAAAACAGGTCTAAGTAATGCCTAGTCAAATGGCTTTAAATAAGGGGATTCTGGGGTCTTTATAGGTTTGGATAATCCCAATTAGACTTATCGCCATAGTCCATTTCTTTTATTTAATTTATGGAGCGGTCCAAGTGTCGGGCGGAGTGGTGCGTTTGTAAGGGGGGATTCCATCGGCGTAATAGATGAAAGAATTAACCATAGGGGAATCGACTTTTTGCGCGGGATCCCAAGTGCCTGGAATTTCGTAATAATACAAGGTACCTCCGATATTCCCGGAAGAATGCGCATATCTCAACCACCCGTTTGGATTCGTGTATAAATTTCCGTAGTACTGATGGTCAAAAAAGATGGAAGGATCCACAACATAGACCGTTCCCAATTCGGGCTTGATAAAATCCTGCTCAGTCCAGGGTTCCCAGGATAAACCGTAAAAATAGGGATCTGTCCTTTGTTCCGTAATGAGTTTCACTCTTCGCCAGCCACGTTCTTTGGCCGTCTCGGCCAAGCGTTTCATGTCCTGCCCCAGGTTCCAATTGAACGAGTACAAGCAGCCGGGCTTTTTGGTGTTTTTCATCAAATCGTTTGCATAAGCGATATGGTGCGGAAACGCGTGAAGTACGCTGATTCCGTGCCAAAGAAGAAGGATGAGCGGCAGGAACCTAATAAAGCACCAGACGGACGCCTGGCATTTACACCATAACCAATGGAACGCTTGGGCCGCGATAAGAATGAGAAACGGATACGCCGGCAATGCATGCCGGATGTCCATGGATTTATCCATCAGCCAAAACAGTCCCAGGTAAACCAAAGGGGGAACCCAGATCCATCTGGGTAAAATTCCCTTTCTCGCAAAAGCCAGCATACCGCCCGCAGCCAGCAGGAAAATAAAAGGAAGGGTGTTTTTATAAAAGAAATGGTATGGAAAGCAAAGATAGGATCCGTTTTGCCAATAATGATTTGCAAAAAATACGAGTTGATCCGCGATGGCTTTGCGCTGGGTGACATATGCGGCCATGTTTAGAAAAAATATCGAGGTCGGCCAGTGATGTTTGACCGAGAAAAATATTCCTGGAAAATAGGCTATCAAGATACAAGCGGCAAACCCAGTCACCGTAAAGGCCCATAAGATAATCCGCTTTGTAAAATTTTTAAAACTTAATCCCTGATCTAGCAAACTAAATATTTCCAGAGTAAAAAGCACGGGGAGAATAAAGAGACCATTGTATCGAGTCGCGGACGTCAGCCCCGCCAGGAAACCCAATAGGGCGAAATGAAAATATCTTTCATGGGTTTGGACTTGCTTGTAATAAAGGAGACAAAGGAAGAACCAGAATACCACGGAGATATCCGTTTTGGCTGTACCACTGAAGGCCAGCAGGGTCGGTTCAAACGCCCAGAGGGCGAGGGCCGAGAGGCCGAGTGACATCGGGCCATCCCGAACAGCTCGATAAAGGAAATACCCAATCCCCAAGCCAAGGAGGAGTGAAACAAATCGGCTCCAGGTTGTAATGTTTTCCAGTTTGCCCGGGTTATTCATAAATAGAAGACTGAGGGAACGGTTACGCCAATCAATTCCGGTCCTGGGATCCATTTTCAAGTCCATGAAAAGCAGAGGTGCCGCGCAAAGAGCACCCGGTAACGTGGTTCCGCAACTTGTCATGACATCGCCCTTTTTCAAATAGTAATAAGACGCAGTGAGGTTCCATTCCTCGTCCATGACGACGGAATCACTCCACCAGCGGGGTATGATTTGAAGGCTGAAAGCGACCGAGAAAAGCAGGAACCACTTAAGAAGGGGGTTTGGGGTAGTAAACATGCCTGGATTATAAACCTAAATAAATCTATTCCACCACTTGGTCAAAAAAAGATCGATTGCAGATACCCTTGTTTACATGAGTTAAAACATCAAGCACAAAAAGCAACGACGGCCAGGAAAGGCAAAAATATATCGAATACGAATCAACCTCTTGGAAGAAATGAGCGTACAAAAGCAAATTGTTTCCAGGCTCCCAGTCAATGAAATGATCAAACGATATTAAGAACAGATCATTACCATCGGTAACCATAGGTAACTGATTTTATGATTTTTAAAGGATTTTATTGAATTCGAACAAGTCATATGGAGTATATAAATTAATCCAGTTATAATCCGGAACAACTAAGTTATGGGCTGAAAGAATACAATGAATTCTTCTTTTAAAGTTCTTTTCCTGATAATATTTGAACCCAAGGATTCAATATGGCAAAAATCAAGGGCAAAAATCTTCAAGTCTTGAATCAAATCCACCTTGAGATGAAAGAGTTGTTTGAAAAACATCAGATATCACTCCTCAAAGGCGAGTTCAATCAAGCCATCAAATTGTTAAACCAATTAGGAAAAGCCTTGATGAACCATATGAAGCAAGAAGATGAGTTCCTTCTTCCGCTATTCAGGCAAAGAGCCGCCGATATACCGGGCGGTGACACTGAGGATTTTTCCACGGACCATAAGAAAATCAGGGAGTGGTTCAATCGAATCACCCTGAGATCTTCCCGGTTAAGTGCGATCGATATCAATTGGAAAGAAGTTATTTCCCTGTTCGACGATGAGGCACAGTTCAAGAAATTCATGCAACAACATTCAACACGGGAAAACAGGATTTTATATCCTGAAATGGACCGCTTGGTTGACGAAAAGGAGAAGGAACGACTTTGCGGAATTTTGACCTTCTCGATTCAGGATACTCCGGGACTATCAAGCAAGGCTGAGGTTTAATTTAAGGTTTTCTCGTTGCCTCGCGGTAAAAATAACAGTTTCAGTTAGACTGTCCTTTTTCTCCGGATAGAAAATTAATCAAATTCCCTCAAAGTTTTTTTATTCTGGCAACCCAAAGCCTTATGGATATTGACGATATTCTTTAAGGCAATACTTCTCTCGCCCCGCTCCACGAAACCTATGAAATTACCCGTCATTCCCGAATGTTCGCTTAATTCATTCCGAGTCCTGCCTTTCCCATCACAAATCAACGCAAACCCCAGTTCTCGTAAAATCAAAACATCTTTTGTTTCATATATTATTTGCTTCCCCTCATAAAATATTCGTTTATACCTTTTCAATCAAATGTCCTCGGGAATGTCCCCACAATTCCCTTTGCCCTCATCGCAGCAATCCAGAAATTCCTTAATGGGATCTATGCTTTTCTGTAAGGATTTGATGTGACTGTTCTCAGACGCCCGTTTGTTTCCTTCCCTTGAAATCAATTCCTGGCATTCAGTTTTGTAACGCAAAGCTTTGTCCTTGGCCCTTTGGCAGACATTTTGTTGTTTCACTGTTTCCATAGCTTTTTTCACATAGATCCGATAAAGGATGAAATATCTGCAGGTCTTTTGACTTAAACTTTTCGGTTTGGCTTTCATTACTTCTGACAGTGCCATTTTCAAGTCGTGGAGCTTGTAGTAATAAACACCTAGACGCAAACCCGTCAAAGGTGATAATTCGACCTTCCCGGCTGGCGTTGGAGTGAAGGCAATTGCCGCTATCGGAGTTGGGGTCGGAAGCGCATTTTTCAATTGCGCTTTCGCCTCTTCCAGTCCCTTTCTGCAGTCGCTGCGGGTTTGGAAAGAGGTGGCGTAATTTAAAGCGGTTTGAAAAGCAATTAGGGAGTCTTTCCATCTATTCTCATTGGCGGCCTGGGCACCCGCGTTATAAGCACTGGAGTAGTCCGAATATAGAGGAGCTGGAGTGGGCGTATCAGAAGGGGTTGATGTCCGAGTAGGAGTTATCACGGCTCCTCGTACGGGTGAAGATGGATTCTGAGCCCAAACTGAAAAAGAAATAAAAAAACAACTCGTAAGGAAATAGAACGCGTTTCTTGCTAGTTCCCCCGCAAAAGCGGGTTTCATCTGATTTCCATTTTCTTGGGATAAATTGTCAGGTTTTGGTGCCCTTCATCTGTGATGACCAAAAGATCCTCAATCCTCACCGCACCCACCTCAGGGTAATAGAGCCCCGGTTCGATCGTAACCACCTCGCCTTTTTTCAAGATGTGATCGGCACTGTTCACGCGGGGAGCTTCATGTACATCCAGACCAAGTCCATGCCCGGTACCGTGGAAAAATCCGACCACGACCCCATTTCTCTTTTCAGTTTTGTATCCTCTGTTTTTCATTTCCAATTGGATGGCTTCGTGAATTTCCCTTCCATTAACACCGGGGCGTGCCATATTGATCCCCTTTACCTGCGCCTCCCTGACCGCCACGTACTGGGCTTTCAATGCCGGCGAGGCCTTTCCCTTCACGAAGGTCCGGGTGATGTCCGCGTAATATAAGGTATCCCCCGATCTGGGAAAGACATCCACCACCAGGGATTGATGGGCCCAAACCGGCCCGTGCCCCTCCTGGTGAGGATCACAGCCCTGGCTACCGCTTGCCACGATCGTATGGCTCCCGATGCAGTTATCCTCCATCAAGGAGACATTAATCACCCTTTTGATGAGTTCCGAAGTCACCAAGGTTCCCCGGAAATAAACCCGCTTACCTATAATTCTGGACCTCTGAAGCAAGTCCTCAGCCTTGCGAATCGCTTTTTCGGTGCATCGGAGGGATCGTGTGATCATTCGGACTTCAGCCTGGGACTTGTAAACCCGCTCAGAGAAAAAAGGTTCCTGTTTTGCGGAAACTCTCAACCCTCTTTTCCTTAATGAATCAGCCAGGGCCAGTGGAAAATTCGCCGGAACGTTGACCTTTCTCACGTTACGGCTTTTTAAGAAAAAAACAGCCACATCCGCCAATGAGGCTTTAGAGCCATAAGATCGTTGGACTTTCAATTGGATTTTTGAATAGGAAAGGACCTCATCCACTTCCGCCTGCTTTTGGGCCCTTCCCAATTCCAGGTCACTCATCAGGATGATTTTCCTGCCGCGGATTAGGAAAAAAGGGAAGGGATCCGGCGCCACAAATTTTACGGCGTAATAAAGATTCGAGTCCCTCTCGCTGTCCGCATAAATCATGAGGGAGTTCGGATCGGAATTCCTTCGCTTTCCCATCTAAACGCTCTCCCTCAGTTGCTTGACATTGAATCTTTTTTTAATTTCTTCCCGCAATTCCCGGATTTTTCCAGTTAATTTCTCTGGCGGGATTTCCACATAATTCCCATCCGTTTCCAGGGTCTCCGGAGCAGTGAATTTCTGGGTTTCCGTGTCCACAAACAGGACCTCCGGCACCTCCATTTCCTCGCGGTAGGCCGCCTCCACTTCGGCAAAATATCCTTTTTTGTCCATGATCTTCCGGAAGCGGTAAACCAAGGCTCCGAGATTCTTATCCTCCACCACCACCTTATGTATAAAATGCACATCAGGACCCGCGTCCTCCATGGCCAATTGGTCTCCAGGGAAATAACTCGCGACGAACTGGATAAGCCACTGGAACTCCTGTTGAAGGAAGTTCATCTGTGCTTGTTGGTAGGCCTTCAACTGTTCTGCTAGTTCCTTTTCGTTCATTTCAGGATCAAGTCCTTCCGCTTTCCCCTGTTCCATAAGTTATCCTTTCGCTAAAGGGTATTTTCTTAGTTCGCTGTAAAAAGGGCCTTTCGTTGTCAACCTGCTCTCAAAAAGGGAAAAATGATCCACGGTCATTTCGCCCAGATACGGCGGGAAGCCCTCCTTCAGACATTTCAGGACATTCCCCATCCCCTTGGGTTCCTTCACGCGGCCTAAAGTCACGTGGGCGTGAAATTCCCGTTCCTCCTGCTGTAAGCCTAACGGGGTCAAAACCTCGGAGTTGCTCGAAACCAGGAGACCCAGGGCTTTCTTTCCCACCAACGCCGGGATGAATACCACTTTCGGCCTTTCCATCGAGGGGAAGACCCCAATTCCCCCCAGCTTCAGGGTGAATGGTTTAATCTTTTCGGCGGCTTGGACCAACGAACCCATGATCGGTGGCAGTCGGTCTTCGGGCTGGCTCCCCAGGAAAAAAAGGGTCAGGTGCAGTTGGTGGGGTTCCACCCATTTGACTGGGGCTTTCAACCTAGCGCCGTTTTGCAAGATATCACCGATGCGGTTTCTCAAAACCTCGTTCAATGAGACGGCCGTGAAAAGCCGGAACGATCTCAATTTATCTCAATCCGTCAGGGCCATTTGAAGGCAACGGCGGCGCAGGATCTCTAAAGCCGCTTGACTAGCCCGTTTCTTGATAGTTTCGCGATTTCCAGGAAACCGGAACTCAAAAGCCTGGCTAGCCTGGTCGTCGGCGATTCCCACAAAAACCAATCCAACCGGTTTATCCTGGGTTCCTCCGGAGGGACCCGCGATACCAGTCGTGGAAAGCCCTATATCGGCCTTTCCTTTTTTTCGCGCGCCCTCAGCCAAGGCCTTGGCCACATCCAGGCTCACAGCTCCCTTTTGACGGATCAAAGTCCCTTCTACCGACAGAACCTCCGTTTTAGCCTCATTGCTATAAACCACGAAACCCGCCTTGAAATAATTGGAGCTGCCCGGAACTAGAGTAATCCTGTGGGCTATGAGGCCGCCTGTACAGGATTCCGCTATGGCCAGGGACAGATTCCTCGTTGTGAGCATTTGACCCACGATGGATTCCAGGCTGTCCTTATCCCACCCGTAGAGGTTGTTGGGCAGCCTGGATGTAAAGGTTTTTCCCAAGGCATCGATAAGGGCGTCCGCCTCTTGCTCCGTGCCGGCCTTGGCGGTGAGCCGGATATCCACCCCCTCCGGGTGGGCTAGGACTCCCACAGTGGGATTGGTGGATTTCTCGAAAAGGTCCACGATCTTCTCGTTCAAGAGCGACTCGGACAATCCCGTGGTCCGGTAAACCCGAGATTTGATGATTGGACCGGATGGTATCAGGGATTTGATCACTGGTTTTACCGAGGCCTCGAACATGCTCTTCATTTCCTGTGGGACGCCCGGAAGGCAGACAACCTGGGTTTTCCCCAATTTCACGATGAAGCCCGGGGCTGTCCCGTTCGGGTTGGGGATGATACTGGCGCCTTGAGGGAAAAAAGCCTGATTGACATTCACTTTCGGAAACGTCCGGCCTGGCTGAAATCTGGAAAAACGCTCTTCGATTTTTTTTGCGATTTCCTCGTGAAAAACCAGTTGTTTCTGGGCCGCTTTGGCGGCTGCCTTGCGGGTAACGTCATCCACCGTAGGTCCCAGGCCCCCGGTTGTGACCACCAACTGGCTTCTTTCGCAGGCCGCCTTGATGGCCGCCTCGACCCTTCTCTCGTTGTCGCCCACAGCCTGAAAGGCGTAGACATCGACCCCCATTAATGCCATTTCACAGGCAATCCATGATGAATTCGTGTCGACAGACTGGCCCAGAATAAGCTCAGTTCCGATGGCAATAATTTCCGCGTTCAAAGTGATACCCTCTCTCAGGCCATAATGTTCTTAACCAGGAATGCCCCGATTTGTATCCAAACATTGGCATAGATGCCAGCTAAAAGGTCATCGCACATAATTCCCCAGCCACCTGGAAGTTTCTCAAGTCTGCGGATGGGAATTGGCTTCCAGATATCGAAAAGTCTAAAAAGGATTAAAGCCATGGCTGTAAACTGCCAGTCCGTCCTGATTCCAAGCATGGCCACCCCCATACCCAAAACCTCATCTATCACGGCACATGAAGGATCCTTTTCGATCATTTCTTTTTCCAATCGGCCAGAGGAATAAACACCTAAAAAAAAGATAACCGTCAGTAATCCGCCCAAAAGATACGGCTGTATCACCAGGGGGTAAAAAAGAAATGCTGTTGTGATGGAAGCCCAGGTTCCCGGAGCGCCAGGAATTTTCCCGATGCCGAAAAATGTCGCGATTAAAAAGTTGATTTTTTTCATCTGTTTTTCCCGCTGATGATATCCCAATTCCTGACACAATAGTCCACACCAGAGATGATTGACATGACGGTGGCGTAAAACATAAGCCAATAGGGCCCGAACCAAACCACGGTGTTAAGCCATTCGCCCGGCGCGCCTAATTTCGCCACTACCAGGTCCCAATTTCCCTGGTATTTCTCCACGGTAGCCCGGACACAGATAATCGCCAGGATCACCGAGATTGCCACGATTTGGGAAACAGTTTTATGCTTTCCGCCCCGGCTAGCCGCGATGACGACATTCAGGCTTTGGGCGTATT
The DNA here is from genome assembly GCA_963796105.1 of candidate division FCPU426 bacterium. Taxonomy (GTDB): domain Bacteria; phylum Oederibacteriota; class Muellerivitia; order Muellerivitales; family Muellerivitaceae; genus CAWCKJ01. Next base: position 309,808 of record CAWCKJ010000002.1, on the reverse strand, counting down.
GGCGCAAACCTGTGATTAAAAATTCCCGCCCGGCGATTATCACCACCATCCAGGCAGGGACTAGCTGGAGCTGGACAAAAGCCAACATTACCGAAATAAAAAGAATTTTATCCGCTAGGGGATCTAAAAGGGTGCCGAATACGGTTTTCAACTGATATTTTCTCGCAAGATATCCATCCAGATAATCGCTGATTCCTCCCCACGCGAACAAAATCCCTGCGATCCACTTAGCCCATAGCTCGTCCCGGAAGATTAGGAGGAGAAATATCGGTGTTACCAATATCCGGGATAAAGTCACCAGATTGGCCGCGTTCCAGCGCGATTGAATGACGGGTTTTACTTCCTCGATCAAAGGCCACCTCAAGCTCATTCACTAATCAGTCATATTAGTTTAAATAATCAGGTTTACATAAGGCAAATCGCTTAACGAATAACCTTCCCGATTAAATCATGCCCGAGAGTGTGGGTAATGGAAACTTCCTCCCACTGTCCTATCCCCGCCCTTTGTAGCCCCTCCAGATGAACGATTCCGTCCACCTCCGGAGCCTGGTACTTCGTTCGTCCCTGGAAGCCGCCGCCATCCTCTGATTCCACAACCACGGCAAGCCGTTCCCCCAGCCAACGTTGGTGGGATTTTTCCGTAATGGTCTCCTGGAGAAGGCTAGCCTGGGCCAGCCTTTCCTTCTTCACATTTTCCGAAACTTGTTTATCCATCAAACCCGCCGGGGTGTTCTCCTCTTGAGAATAAGGGAAAAAGCCGACATAATCCATATTGGTTTCACTCAAGAAATTTAGCAATTCACCGAAGTCCTCATCCGTTTCGTCTGGAAAGCCGACGATAAAGGTGGAACGAATAGACGCCTTCGGGATACGTGCCCGGATCCTTTGCACCAAGGCCTTCAACAGGTTTTTGTCCCCGATTCTTTTCATCGATTTGAGAATCCTGTCGCTGGCGTGTTGCAGCGGAATATCAAAATAGGGGCAGATATTCTCTCGGGAAGCCATCATATCGATCAGCTCATCCGAGACGCGGCTGGGATAAAGATAATGAAGCCGGATCCAGTTCAAAGCCTTGATTTTCGACAAGCGGTCGAGAAGCTCCGAGATTCTGGGTTTTCCATAGCAGTCCGAGCCGTACCAAGTGCTGTCCTGGGCGACCAGACAAATTTCCCTTACACCACGGGCGGCCAAATCCGCGGCTTCCTTTTCAATATCCTCAAGAGGGCGGCTTCTGTGGCTTCCCCTGATTTTGGGGATAATGCAAAATGTACAGGGAAGATCGCATCCCTCGGAAATCTTCACATAAGCGTAATGAGCCGGTGTTGAAAGAAGGCGGGGAGAGGAAGCGTCATAAACATAGGTCGCTTTTGGAAGCGAAGATGCGAGCAAGTTCTGCTTAAACCGAAGCGGACCGGCAATTACGGCTTTCTCAAATGAACTACCCGCATCCAGGGAAGGCCTGATCCGTTCAGAAACCCTCTCCACATCGTTCAATCCGAAGAGTATGTCGATCTCAGGCAACTCCTTCCTGAGCTCTTCCCCATAACGCTGGGCAAGGCATCCCGACACGACCAGGGACTTCAAATTTCCTGTCTGTTTGAGCTTTGCCAGTTTAAGGATGGTATCGATGGATTCCTTCTTCGCCGCCTCAATGAAACCACAAGTGTTGACAATGACGATCTCCGCTCCCGCCGGGTCTGCCACGAGCTGGTAATGGTCCAAGGCCAATTTCCCGAGCATCACTTCGGAATCCACGGTATTTTTGGGGCATCCCAAGCTGACCAAGGCTACTGTTTTGCTCGAATATTGTTTAATTTTATTTTTTTTAGTCATGGGCGGGCATACTTTAACACAGCACCTATGAAAAACGAACCTCTGTTGCCCGGCGTATGCTCCAGGAAATGACGTCCCCCAGGAAAGCCAAGTCCTTTTTATGGATGCCAAGGGGAGGCATGAGGACAACCACGTTTCCCAGCGGGCGCAGCAGAACGCCTTTCTTTTTCGCCTCGGCACATACCTTGTATCCCATTTTGATACGGTAGGGGTAAGGTTCGTTGGTTTTCTTGTCTTGAACGAGTTCAATCCCCCCCATGAGCCCGCGAAGAGGGATGTCCCCCACGTGGGGATGGGATTTCAACGGTTTCAGCAAAGACTCCAACAGACGTCCCTTTTCTCGGACACGTTCCAGAAACCCAGGTTTCATGATCAATTTCAGGTTCGCCAGCGCCGCAACGCAACCCAGCTGGTTCCCTGTGAAAGTATGTCCGTGGTAAAAAGTCCGCAGAGACTCGAATTTCCCCAGGAAAGCCCGATAAATTTTTTCAGTCGTCAAAGTGGCCGCGACAGGCAGGTACCCGCCCGTCAGATTCTTGGCCAGACATAAAAGATCCGGCGAAACCCCTTCCTGTTCGCAGGCGAAAAGGGTTCCCGTCCTCCCAAATCCCGTTGCCACTTCGTCCAGGATTAAGAGCACCTTGTAGCGGTCGCACAAGCGCCTGACAGCCTTAAGGTATCCCCTGGGATGGGCCAACATTCCTCCCGCCCCCTCGATCAGGGGTTCCATATGAACTGCAGCGAGCCGAAACGAGTATTTCCTGAAGACTTCCTCGGCTTCATAAACGCAATCCCGAAGCCATTCTGAGTTCGAAACTTTTCGGCTGGGATATTGGTGCGGACTTTTAACTTTCAGGGTTTTAAAGAGAAGAGGGCCGTAGATACCGTGGAATAAATCTATTCCGCCGAGGCTGACGGAGCCAAGTGTGTCCCCGTGGTAACCCTCCCGAACCGTCAGGAATAGGTCCTTCCTAGGTAGAGCGGGATTGACTTGCTTCCAGTACTGAAACGCCATTTTTGCGGCGATTTCATTTGCTTCAGAACCAGAATCGGAATAGAAAACCCGAGTCAATCCTTTCGGAGCGATTTCCACCAGTTTCCGCGCCAATAAAATCGCCGGTTCGTTGGAGGCCCCAAGAAGGGTGGAATGGGCGATTTTACCGAGCTGCCTCCTGATCGCATCGTCGATTACAGGAACCCTGTGCCCATGGACGTTGCACCAAAGGGAGGAAACACCGTCCAGATATTTTTTCCCCATGGCGTCGTAAAGATAGGTACCCTTACCCTTTTTGATAATGGGAACATCCGGGTCTTCTTCCCAATCCCGTTGCTGGGTAAAGGGATGCCAAAGGTATTTTTTGTCCAGGGCCGATAGTTTTTTGTAATTCATTTTTCCGCCTGGCGAGGACTATATTTTGAGTTTTAATTTAGTAAGGTCCTTGGCCAATAAGTCCAAATTCGTCTGGTACTTCGGATTGTACTTGAGGGGTCCATAAATCGGCACTTTCAAGAGGCGGCTCAAAGCCGCGACATTGGTTTTCTCGGACAAATCTATCCCTTTGGATCCGTTTAAGATGACTCCCAACACTTTCACTTTCCTAAATTGAAGGGCACTAACAGTCAAAAGGGTGTGATTGATGGTTCCCAGTCCCGCCCGTGCAACTACCAAAGCTGGTAATTTCCATTGGCTTAACCAATCCGTCACGAAGAAATCGCGGGTGATTGGCACTAGAACGCCCCCGATTCCCTCGACAATCATGCAATCGTATTTTTTTTTCGCCTTTTTGAAGGATTTCTCGATTTTCCCGAGTGGGACTCCCCCCTCCTTCCATGCCGCAACATATGGCGCCAATTCCTGCTGGTATTGGACTGGGACGATATCCGAAAAAGCCGAGTCGGGTAGTTTTGCCGCCGCTTGCAGGAATTTTCCATCGGGGTTGGGAAACCCACCCGAACCCACGGGTTTCATTACTCCCACCTTGACACCTTTATTGACCAACATCCGGGCCAAACCCGCAGTCACCAAAGTCTTTCCGACATTTGTGTCGGTGCCGACCACAAATAAACTTTTCATTTTTTCCGCCTTTTCAAGTCTACTTTGTCCCGGACCAAATTGGCCGAACATGAGGACATATTCCTACAATTTTTTGAACGCGGTAAACAGTTGATCAATATCTGTTTTTGAATGTTCGCTTGAAACAGATAACCTCAAACGGGCTGTTCCCTTTGGCACCGTCGGAGGCCGTATCGCCACAACGAGAATACCCTCCTCTAAAAGTTTATCCGACATCTTGACCGCCTCCTCGTTCTCTCCCACAAGAACGGGTATGACGGGTCCGGCGCCCTTGGGAATATCGAAACCCAAACTCCTCAGACCTTCCCGTATTTTTCTGGCATTCTCCCATAAACGTTCTACTCTTGCCGGTTCCTTTTCAAGGACTTCCAATGCTCCCAGCGAGGCGCCGCATACAGCCGGCGGAAGGCCTGTTGTATAAATGAAAGAACGGGCTTTATTCAATAAATAATCGATAAATTCACTTTCGCCGCACAAAAACCCTCCTAGGCTTCCCAGTGCCTTGCTATAGGTGCCCATCACAACATCCGGAAAATGCTTCAACGGGAAATGATGCGTGATACCTCTGCCCCCCGGACCCAGGACACCTGTGCCATGTGCGTCGTCCACTATCACCAGAGCTTCATAATCTTGTGCCAGTTCAATTATTTTCAGTAAAGGCGCCAAGTCTCCATCCATGCTGAAAAAAGCATCCGTAACAATCAGGCTGGTGTGGTATTTCTCCGACCTTACCAGCTGCTTTTCAAGGTCGTCCATATTGAGATGATCATAAACCAGGAGTTTAGCCTTGGACATTCGGCATGCGTCAATGAGGCTGGCGTGATTGAGGCGATCGCAAAGGATCGCATCCCCTTCCCCCGCCAGGGTGGAAACTGCCGCCAAGTTAGCCATGTATCCAGTCGGAAAGGCTAGACATGTTTTCGAACCCTTGAAGGCCGCGGTTTTCTCTTCCAACTGCCGATGGATGGGAAAATGGCCTGAAACGAGGCGGGACGCCTGAGCACCAGCCCCAAAACGAAGCAAGGCCTGTTGTGAACGTTCCAATACGTGTGAATGATCCGCTAAACCGAGGTAATTGTTGGTGCAAAATAGGACGCATTCCCTGTTTTGGAGAACGGCCCTCATTCCGCCAAGAAAATCAACTTCCCGCAAACGCCGCCGAAGTCCCTGTCTTTCCAATTCATCAAGTTTTTCGCGCAGGCTGTCAATTAAGCCCATGGTTTTTTCCATTTTTTCTTTTTTATAATCAAATTCTCGAGAAAATAACAGCTCCCAATTGACCTCCGAAACCATAAGAAAGAGAGAGGACGTGTTCCACCCTTTGGCGCATCCCTCCTCTTTCAACGTGCCGAATCCGGCATTCGGGATCGGGAGTTATTAAATTCCGCGTTTCCGGCAGTTCTCCCTGAATAATTGCTAAAATCGAAAGAACCGCCTCCACGCTTCCAGCAGCTCCCAGTAAATGACCCGTGGAACTTTTCGTGGAGCTCACCCAAGGCCCCGGCGAACCGAACACCTCACGGATGGCATTGGCCTCAATTAAATCATTTTGCCTCGTTCCGGTTCCATGGGCGTTGATATACCCGATATCTTGCGGTTTCAGGCCGGCTTCTTCCAGGGCTTTCCAAATAATCCGAATAATGGCATTTCCTTTAGGGTTCAACTCCACCCAGTCATAGCCATCCCCGCCTAAGGCCCAACCTGACAAGCTGGCCAGGGTTTTGATCATTCTAGTAGAATCCGGTCTTTCCCTCTCTAAAACAAGTACAGCCGACCCCTCTCCCATTAAAAACCCATCTCTGCCCACGCCAAATGGAGATGGTCCCATCTCCCGGCGGGAAAGCAAGCGCATGTTCTGAAACGCTGCGTATATCAAGGGGTGAATAGATGATTCTGTACTACCGGCGATAACTGCGTCACATCCTCCATCCGCTAATAGAGTCGCACCGGCCACAAGGCTTCCCAGCCCTGTGGAGCAGGCCGAGGAAACCGAAAGACAGGGACCGGTAAATCCCAGGAGCTTTTGAAAAATCCTTCCTCCAGCGTGGGGGAAAAAATCTGATAAAAAATCCGTCCTTTCAGTATAACTCGTTGCGGCAAGAAGACTTAGAATCCCCCCCTTACTTGAGGAAAATGTCGTGCCGATCCTTTCTGGGGAAACTTGCTTCAATCCCGCTTGATTCCAGGCTTCCCTCGCGGAAGCCACCGCCAATTGAAGTGACCTATCCCGCTTTTCCAATCCGCCAAAAGGTTTGAAATCCAGAATCCGACAGGCTACGGGGTTGTTAAACCGATCCCATTCCGAACCTTTAAGAATCTCACCGGCGCCTATCCCGCTGATCAAGGCTTTCCAGGTTGACGCACAGTCCAATCCGAGGGGCGTAACCATACCCACTCCGGTCACAAATATTTTCTTATCAGATGTCATTTGATTTACGATCCGAGTATGAAAAGTTTTACAATTTTCACGCTGAGGGCGAAGAATGTCACATCAGGCCGGGAATTCTCGAATCTAGATTGAAAACCTGTCCAGATATAGTGTTTGTGCCCGCCAGCCAGACCACAAAATCGGCGACCTCCCCGAGGTCGGCCGTCTTATTCAAGAAATGTTTCATGCGGATAGCATCCTCAGCCTCAGGAGTCAGTCCAGCGGAAAGCCTTGTTTTGTGAAAACCAGGGCAAACAACATTCGATCGAATGTTCTTGGGCCCATATTCCCAGGCCAAGCTTCGAGATAGCCCAAACAATCCCGCCTTGGCGGCCGAATAAGCTCCCTGCCCGATGTTTCCGGTGGTGCCTACAATAGAGGAAATAAATATCAAATGGCCTGTATTACGGCGGAGCATGGTTTTGACCCCAGCCTTGGAGATTAAAAAGGCGCCCTTTAAATGGACCGCCAGGGTATCTTCCCAATGAGCCTCTTCAATATTCAGAATCCTGGCGTTCCGGGTCGATCCGGCGTTGTGAATGACACAATCCAGTCCATTCCAACGATCCGCAGCTTCCTCCACAAACAAGTTCACCTGCGTTTCATCCGTCACATCGCATTTTTTCAACAGGAAATCCCCGTTAAGTTTTGAAATCTCAATGAGAGCCGTGACTGCAGATTCCTCATCCTGATGGTAGCAGGTCGCCACCTTCCAGCCCCTGCCCGCAAAGTTTTTTATGAGGGCTAAACCTATTCCCCTGGTGCCGCCTGTAATTAGTATTGAGGGCAATTAATGATCCTTCAATTAAATAGGTTGGATTTTCAGCGGAGTTCCCGAACAAACAACTGTCAATTCATTGGAGGAATCACGTCGGATAACCAAGAAAGGGCTGTCATGGTCCCCAAGAAAAATAAAGCCATGAACAGAAACAGCGGGAATGCCACCCAAACCAGGAAACCAAGCAAAAGGGAATTCCTTCCCACTTTGCGAACTTCCTTGGAATCTTGGTCATAAAGAAACAGTCCTATAAAAATGCCGGCGAATGGAATGATAAGGGATAACAGGTACCATCCCCAACGGAAGGAGGTCACGAGATTTCGGTTGGCGCCTAACTCGGGATGAACGGTCTCAAAAACTTGAGCCGAAACGAATTTTCGTGAGAAATTTTTAGGCTTGGCCTCATGATGAATAGAACTAGTTATTTTAACCGTGTCGGATTTTGCCATTTAAAACACCTTGAACATGATTGTAAATAAACCAAGCAAGATCATCACCAATGAGACGGGAAGCATCACGTAAACCGCCGCGGTCTTCCTGGAGCATTTTAAGGCCCTTTCAGTCCCCAGCATCTGGAAAAACACCACTATCAAAGCTAGCCACTTTCCCCAAAATATACCAATTCCGAGGGTCACTAACCCTGCCGAGGAGTACGATACAACTAATTGGAGAGGTTTCAAGGGCAGTTTTTCACCCAGGAGCATTCCACATAACCGTATAAACGCGGACCAAAGATAAACCCAGGTCAATGTCAAAAATGGCGCGACTACGAGCATTATTCCAACAACCATGGCCACCATGGAAATCGAGCCTTTATTAGCGGCTTCCACCAAACCCAATTCCAAAGCCACAAGAACGCCGGTCAACGCCGCGAAGCGCGCCGCATCAGAGGAATTATCCCGGCTTAAGATGCTTTCGTAAAATTCCGGCGTTTTTGTCCAAACGGCTTTAAGTTTTTCAAAGTAATCTTTGATCATTTCGCGGACAAGTTTAGCATAAAGGAACAGTTCCAGATAAGACTTGGTTATGGATTTAGTCTATAAAAAAACCGGACGGAGCTCCCGCCCGGCGTTTTTCCTGATTGCGTTTTAATCTTCCAATCTTTCAAGGGCTTCTTCCCAAACCTCGTCCATGGACGCAGCTTCACCCTCGCCGATGATTTCTACTAGGAGTTTTTTTACACGGGAGGCGAGATCCGTATCCACCCCGTTCTCTTTCAGGACTTCACGGATATCATCTAAAGTTAAGTTTTCCATCAAATCTTCCGCCTCATGCTGGAAAAGGCGGCGGCGTTCGATATCAGCAACAGAATCGCCTAGTGCTTCCTCCTCGTCATCCTCATCAGGGTCATCGTCTTCTTCCTCTTTTTTGGCCTTATCTAGATCAATGGTTTCCTCATCATCAAGATCGTCGTCCTCATCTTCCTCATCATCCTCTTCCTCCAGCTCATCCTCAATGGGTTCGTCGTCATCCATAAATTCACTTTTATGACGGCGTTTGGGTGACACGTTGGACCTCCTAGGGTGATTTGTTTACAATGATTACTTCGACTCGCAACTTCTGTCAAGGGGTTCAGATATTCTTTTCCCTATGGCGGCGAAGATTTTCCCAAGTGTTCCGGTCAACCAGCTCAACCCCGGAGAAGCGGGAGAGAGCCTGGGCATCCCGGGCGAAATCAGCCGGCACCATTAAAATACCGCGCTGGCAAAATTCGGTTTTCATGATCATAGCGAATTCGCTGACCACCTCTGCTTCAACTCGTGAGTCAGCCGGAAATTGCCGAGCCAGAACGGCAAATTTACCGCCAGTGACCGGATGCGGATGCTCAGCCACCGCGACAACGGACCCGCCGGGGTCCCGCCGGATTTTCGAGATCTTAAATCCCATGCTTTTCAGGAATTGATCCACTTCCTGCTGAAAATCCAGAAGGGACATCCGGTTTAAATCCATCACCTTCCCGCTTTCATCCACCACCCGGATAGTCCAGCGGTCTTCATAAGGAGGCCCATCCAATAATTCAGCGATCTTCCGGCCATCCACCAAATCCACAGCCAATTTCCTGGTGGAATTCACAGCTTCCTCCGTAAATTGTCCCGTAACGATATAGATCCCTCTTTTGCAGGATTCCTCCCTAGTCAACTCGTCCAACTCTCGGACTAAATCTACATGCACCGGAGCCGTTTCTGGATATTGCCGCGCAAGAACCATGAAACTTCCACCAATGACCGGATGGGGAAAATCCGCCTGGATCTGAATTGTTCCGCCTGGTACTTTTTTTACCTTCCGAACATCAAATCCGAGCTTACCAAGTAGGCCCACAGCCAGGTCTTGAAACTCAGCTAAAGGCATTTCACTCATTTGCCTTTCGCGGAGAGTATCAATGGCTTTCTCGGGGACGTCTGAAAGGACCTTAGGCTTTTCCCAGCCATCGGATATGGCTGTGCGTTTGGTCTCATAAAAAACGTTGATCTTCGGGGCCTTTTCGATCAGCTTTTCTATGACCCGCGCTTGCTTGCTGACATCCTCCGGCAAGGGTTGAACCTCCATGCCGTCGTTATAACGAAGATCGAAAGAAGTCAGAGCCTTGAAAGGCGAAGTTTTACCCAGAACTAAACCTTTGAAAGTCTCTCTTTTGGCCTTCACACTTAAAACCGTGCCATCATAATATTTAGCCTTGCGATCAATAAAACTCATCATCGCATCCACTATGACCGAGGGAATGTTTTCGGAAATTCCAAAACACATATCAATAAGACTCAAGGAGTCCTTGAAGAGTGCCTCGCGAAAAAGCTGAAAATTCTTATTCACGTCAGTATCTTTTTCCGGGATAAACTTCCTCGCGGCGAAACGGATACGGGGCGTCAAATCAATGGTATGGATCGACTTGATCTCGATATCAGGATATTTTTCCGATAGGAAAAAACAAAAAACCTCCTCGAAATTACCCATAGCGCCTTTTCGAATATATTGTCTTTTTTCGTCTAATTGATGGCGTTTGCGCCGGCTTTCCAAATCCTGTTCCTTCAATTTGACAGATCTTGTTTCCAGGCTTCTGAAAAGAATGGCCAAAAAAATGACGGTACCGAAGATCCCTATACCCGTTGCCTCAACCGTGTTTTCTCGGCAGTAGTTCCAAAGATCTTTGGAAAAAGCGATCATGATTCCAAAAAGAAAGCTATTGAAGAGGATAATAAGGAGAAGAAAGAATAGGACGCCCACTGCCAAACCACCCAGATTGGCCTCCGATTCACTATGGCCCTGCCGAATCAAATGTGCCTTAGCCTGTTTCGCGCCAGGCGATTTGAGGAGGATATTTTTCCAATCGTTTAAAATCATCAAATCCCTCTTGAATTGGGTTGGAAATGGATGCCACCCATGTTAAATTCCAAAACCACTGGAGACAACATGGATTTTACAAAACGCCTAGAAATAATCATGTCCAGATTACGGTCTAAAAAAGGCTGTCCTTGGGACAAAAGACAAAATCATAAAAGCCTTAGGCCCTATCTCCTGGAAGAAGCCTACGAAACGCTTGAAGCTATTGAAACCGGCGATTCAGACCATCTTCGCGAGGAATTGGGCGACCTATTCTTGCAAGTGGTCTTTCACGCCCAAATCGCTAAAGAAAATGGTAATTTCAGCCTTCAGGACGTTGCAAAAGCCATCGGAGATAAGCTGGTACGACGCCATCCCCACGTTTTCGGCAAATCAAGCCGCCGTATAGACCAGATAAACCGCAAGTGGGAGGAAATCAAGCGAGTGGAAAAGCCCAAACGAAAATCAGTGTTGGACGGTCTTCCCAAGTCTCTTCCGGCGCTTCTGCGGACCCAGCGGATGTTGGACAAAACCACAAAACCCAGATCAGCCAATCCGACAAGAAAACAAGGCAAAGTATGGAAGTATTTCAACAGAATCTTAAGAGGAAATATAAGGGAGCAGGAAAAAGCCGCCGGGAAATTCCTGTTTGAATTCGTCCGCGTGGCCCAACAAAAGGGAATTCATGCCGAAATGGCCCTTCGACAAGCAAACTCACAGTATGAAAAAGATTACAGGTTGTCAGAAAATTCCAAGAAACTTCAATCCTAACAAAGCCTGTTCATCAGATTTAGTTGCTTTTGAAGACAACGACTTCATTATTATCAAAGGAAGTCGCATAAAGGCTTCCTTTGCTGTCCAACGCAAGTCCATAACAATTTCCTCCCAATTCAGAACCCCCAAATGGAATTTTTGCAATTCCTGCCGAAGTATAAGGATGGATGTAACCATCACCAAGATCGGATACAAAAAGGTTTCCATTGGAGTCAACCACTACTGCAGCCGGAGAATTCAACCCATTGGTTACCGCTGATTGGTAATTGCCTGTAGGGCCAAATTTCAGTACACGTGCATTCCCCGTATCGGCGACATAAACATTTCCGGATTTGTCCAGGCAAATACCATAGGGTCCTTCTTGATTTAGGTTTAAACTATAGGAGCATAAGGTTACAGTTCCGGAATTGCCAAATGTGATGGGGCTTGTGAAAGTTTTCGAGACGCCTGATCCCGAAATGTTGTACCCGATAACCAAACCAGACATGTAATCTAATAAATAAGCGTGAGGGGAGTTAACGGCTACATTTAACACCAAATCCGAGCCCAACTCGTTACTGCCAAATATTGTTGCATATTGACCCGCAGGTGTGAATTCAACCGCGTTTTTGTTCGATTGGTCCGCAGCATAAATATATCCATCCGGTCCTACGGCTACACCCCAAGGGTGATTAAAATTTGTAGGTCCGGAACCGTACCCTGTGATGGATGTGGAGAATGAACCCGTTGTCGTCCACTCCTGAAATACTGAAGTGTTATAGTTCATCACCCAAACGCCGCTTCCCGAAATTCCAATCCCCGCCGGGCCATCCATATTGGGGGATGTTCCATTTCCAAAGGTGGCGCTCGCTGAATAGGCCGGAAAAGTTGGAGTGGGGGTAGGCCCGGCTGGGGATGTAGGGTTTGATTTACTACAGGATAAATGATTGGATGCAAAAAGAATGAGCCCAATAAAACCAGCGTTGCGAACAGAGTTTTTTAAGCTCATCAGATATCCTTTCCCGTTTCTAGCGGATCGTCTTGCAGCTTAAAACCATAACAAAAAGCCAATCCAATTTAAGTTTGGCATAATTCAAAAACCTTAATCATTTCTTATTAATGGTTTTGAAGATGTGGAGGAAAGGGGCACCTTTAGTCCGGACATACCAAAGATACCATAATTATTAAAAAAATGTGTTTTTACTGCGCAAAAAAAGCTTAATCAATTGTTTAATAAACTTGAAAATAATTTTGTGAATAAATTATTTCTGCTTGGCTTGGTATAATTTTTTATCAGGAAAAGCCAAAGCAGTCAAAACTCCACCGTAAACACAACCAGTATCGATATTAATCCGATCGCGATTTAAGTCCACTTTCTCAATAGGTGAATGTCCATGGACAACCAGCTTGGGCGTTGGCCTGGGGTCCTCAATGAATTTTCGCCGTATCCAAAGCAAATCATCACGTTCCTGCGCCCCCAAGGGCCTGTCAAGGTTGACTCCGGCGTGGCAAAAGAAATATTCAGGAGTCTCATAAGTGAGAGGAAGCGAATTGAAAAACTCAGCGTGGGAAGTCGGAATATGGGATTGAAGGATCATGTGAGCGCCTTCCCCCCGGAGTTCATCCATTTTTTGGGCTGGCACATAGGACTGGAGGGTCTGAAATCCCCCGTTCAAGAGCCAGTTGGCGGAAGTCATATTACTGGGGGAACCAAGCCATTCCAATAGCATCTGTTCATGGTTGCCCTTGAGGAACCGCCAATTGGATTTTTGGTTCATCAGGAGATAGTCAACCACTCCCTTGCTGTCCGGTCCCCGGTCGATATAGTCCCCCAGAAAAACCAGTTCATCCTCCGGTTTCAACGGCAATTGGCCCAGCAATTCCTTCAAAGCCGCCAAACAACCGTGGATGTCCCCGATGACGTATATCATTACCGCTCCGTTCAATACTAAGGTTATTTTTTACCTGTTTTGGGAAAGGAAAAAGCGTACGTTCCCCATTGCGTCAATCCCAGTGCCACCAAAGCGACCCGAAGGCCCATGTCGCCGAACCGAGATTGTCCGAACCAAAAAAGGGATAATCCTAAAACCCGCCCGATAGCCAATGGTATCTCACGGAGGGTCAAATATTCCAGTTTCCGTTTGCGGGAATCTTTAGCTTTCTCAATTACATCAAAAGAAATAGCGCTGAAGCCTACTTGGAACCAAGTCATGCCAATCGCGTAAAGAATCACGAATAATAGAAGGGCCATGGGTCCCAGGCTGAAAGCCAAGACCAGTGTGGATAAGACGATCAGGAGCGAGGATAAAGCCATGCCCCCGCGGCGGTTTTGGTAAACCTCCCAGCGTGACAAAGCGTAGGCAGTCACAACAGCAAGAAAAGTGGCCAATGTATTGTAATTCCCAACCGCAAGTTCGTTATGCCAGGCCTTATAGACGAACAAGCTGGTGACAAACCAGAAAACTCCTCCCCTGATTCCGGAAAAAAACCAGGCCGTCAAAAGCCCTTTCCAATCATTCTTCCAACGTAATTGAACAATTTTCCGGACGTTAAAATCAGCCGCCTTGTGGGGCACATGAAGACGAAAGCTCTGAAGGATCAAACCCAGGTAAATAAGCAGGGTGAACCCGAATATTAGATAATAACCTGTCAAGGTTCCTGCGGATTCTCCCTTGCTGGCGCTAAAAGACGCTATCACCCAACCCGCCAGGGTCGGAGCGGGAATCTTTAATATGGAGCTTAGAAGAAGATAAAGGGAAAAGAAATAGTCCCTGTCTTTGGAATCCGTCAAGTCCAGTGTTAAGGCGTGCTGTCCAAGGTAATAAAAGCCTATAGCCAAACCGCTCAGAATCCCAAGCTCATTCCCGTAGGCAGGGGCCGATTCCCTCAGGAGCAGGACCGATAGAAACAACAAGCTTTGAAACACGAACCCCAATTGGTAGGAAATCCGGTGTCCAAACATCGGAGAAAGGAATCCTCCTACCCAAAAACCCAGTGGCACAAAGATAAATTGGATCAAATTGAATGGAAGAACCACGTTCCAGTCGTCATGTCGCCGAAAAAGAAAGACATTGATGAAAACAGACGACAAGGCAAAGGTGAAATCGTAAAGTCCGATCATCCAGATTAGAGTCTTGGTACTGGAGGGCAGGTGCCTCCTCACCCCCAAGAACCTAGCCAGAAACTTATAAATGTAGGAAAAAAACAAATCCATTAGATCCCTTTCAATAAAAAAAGAGCGGGGTGTGAAACCCCGCTCTTAAGTTAACAACTAGAAAATGAATCAATGCCCAAAAAGACCCTTTAGTTTGTTACCAAGGTTTTGAACCCCTTGTTGCGCGGCGTTCTGAACGGCTTTGGTGGCAGCATTACTAAGGTGTTTTTTGACATTATTTATAAGCCGGGTCCAATCATACGTCCAATTTTTCGCCGATACCAAACCAGTCATCTTAATGTCGACCGGAATATTCCCTTTATCATCAACGAACCAATCCAGGTTCTTTACGAGCCCTTTAACCTCTCCGGGAAGAGCCGAGAGAATAGCGTCTGAGTTCAAGAATTCCTTTTTGACATCACACTGAATTCTCATGTCGGGGGAGTAAGACATGGTCGCGACATTGACTCCGCCGGTTTCCCGGATGGTTCCCACTTTACCTGTGGTATTAACGGTATTAGAGAACACCTTACTCTTCATTCCTAAAGTGCCGATAATTTGGTCGAAAGCCATTTCGTCGCTGCTATCCTTGAAATATTTATTGATGGCCGTGATCGCGGAGACCCCCTTGATCTTGGCATTTTCTATGGAAAAATTACCTGAACCCAGTTGGCTGGCAGTGGCCTCGGCAGCTGAAAATCCTTTCCCGCTTCCCTTATAAGCAAAATTCATTGTCCCAAAGAGTTTATCCTTATCCGCTTGGGGATTTGAGGTCACGTAAACGTCCACGCAGGTGTTGACCGCTTTTTGTGCGTTCACCCCCTTCAAGCTGAGGGAGTAGAGATAGGCGGACGATGCCAGGTTGACCGTCACGCCAATGGCGCCGGAACCGTCAAAAGATTGGAAGGTGGCCGAGGGTATCTTCACCACGGTATTGTCAAAGTTGATGACGGCGTTTAATTTTTCCAAGTATGGCTCATCAGGCAAGGTAATTCCAACGTCCTTAATGTTTACTTGGCCATTCGCGCGGAAGGATTTATCTTTATTGAGGTTCTGAGAAAGGGTGACGTTCAAGGATGTCTCCCCATCAAATGTGGCCTTTTTCAACCGCGGTACCATATCCGAAAGGCCTTTCAGCGGAAGCGCCTTAGAATTAAGCTTGCAAGTATAGGATGAGCCGTTCTCATAGCGGAAAGATCCGTCAAGGCTCCAATCCTGGTAGGTCACGGTAAAGGAAGGAAGCTCATAAAAGTTATCTCCCATCACGCTTTTAAAATCGATCTTGCAAGTAGTATTGCTTTTCTTGATAAAGAGATCTTTATATTGGATGGCCAGTTCCGACCCGTCCGCTGTTCCTGACAATTCCAAGCCTTTTTTCTTGTTCCCACCCAGATGAAACTTAACTTTCGCCGGTCCGGTCAGGGAAAGTCCTTGTGGCATCGAGGAGAGGTTTTTCGGGACCAATCCGGAAAACTTGAGCATATCCAGGCTGGCGTTTCCATCCATATCAGGCGTGATGTTGACTGTCATATCCTCGGCAGAACCGCTCAGTCCAAAACCTAAATCATTCACCTGTCCGTCCAGTTTCAATTCCTTCAAAGATTGGCTGGCAAGGTAATAGCGAAAGGATGCCTTCATTGAAAGCTGGTAAACCATATTGTTGTAATCCAATGGCGTACTCAAGGTTAAGCTGGTCTTCCCGCCGATAGTTGAAATATTCTTCACATTTAAATTCAAGTCCTTAAGGTTGTAACTCTGGGAAGCCCCAGTGGTTTCATCAAGGTATAGCATCTTTCCGTGAATGATATTGACGCTACCCACCGTATAGTTGAGAGATGATGAACTCTTTCCAGAGGATGTGTTTGTATCGGCCCAAGCCGAGGGGGCGAAGTAAAATTCCGATGCTTGATTCCTCTCGGAATCCGGAAGGGTCGCGTGAGATTTAAGTTTATTTGATCCTTTAATCTTGTCCTTAACCGGTTTATCGCTTTTACTCGAAGGCGCCACGACAGGCGCGGGAGAGGCTTCTGAAGCGGCTCCCATCATGTCGTTGAAATTAAAACTGTTCAAACCCCTTCTTTCCACCAGGATATCAGGCTGGTTCAGCCGCACCTCCCCCAATGAAACCTGTCCCCAGAGCAGGGGAAAAAGATGGTAGGAAATGGAGATGTCCTTGGCCGAAACCAGGGGGCTGGGGTTCCAACCGGCGCGGTTGGAGACCTTCAAATCCTTGATTTCAAAACCGCTGAAAATATTGAAATGAATGTCCCCGATGGAGAGCTGGTGGTGAAGGTTGTCCGCGAACCACTGGGTGGCTATGGCCTTCATTTTCGCGGGCGGATACTTGACGGGAATGATGACGGCAGCTATGCCCAATAGGACGATAAACAACCCTGCCACAATGCATACGCAAACAAGGACGAACTTCAGGAATTTATTCATGGGTTTTTTCTGTGATGTTTCCATTCGACGCAACCTCCGTAAAAAGAATGTCCCCTATTGTATTCAATTGACAGGTTTTTGGTAGCGGTTATGCCCTAGTCTGTGCAAAAGATATGTGCTTTAAAAGATCAGAAAACAAAAAGGGAACGTTTTCAACGTTCCCTTTTTGTATTTCAGTTTAAATATGGAATGTTATTTCTTCAAAGCCACCTTTGGTTTTTCCGGCTCTTTTTTCGTTTCGGCTTTGGGATCAGTCTTTTCAGGCGCCGCAGGGGCGGGAATCAATCCCACTTTCTCCTTGACCTTCCTCTCTATCTGTGCGTAAACCTCCGGGTGCTCCTTGAGGAACGCTTTGGCGCCCTCGCGCCCTTGTCCGATCCTGATCTCGCCGAAAGAAAGCCAGGTACCGCTCTTGTCCACGATTCCCAGATCCACTCCCGTGTCCAAAAGAGAACCTTCCTTGGAGATGCCCTCCCCGAAAATGATATCAAAGAACCCCTCTTTGAACGGTTGGGCTGTCTTGTTCTTGACCACCTTGGCCTTCACCTTGTTGCCGATATTCGCGTCACCCACCTTGATGCTTTCCACTCTCCTCACATCCAGTCTCATGGAAGCGTAAAATTTCAGGGCCCTTCCCCCTGGCGTCGTCTCGGGATTGCCAAACATGACCCCGATTTTCTCGCGAATTTGGTTGATGAAAATGGCGCAGGTGTTCGACTTGGAAAGCAGCGCCGTAAGTTTTCGGAGGGCCTGGCTCATCAAGCGGGCCTGCAGGCCCACGTGGGCGTCGCCCATTTCCCCTTCCAGTTCAGCCCTCGGGGCCAGAGCCGCAACCGAATCCACGACCACCACATCGATGGCGCCCGAGCGAATAAGGGTGTCGGCGATCTGCAAGGCTTCCTCGGCGGAATCGGGCTGAGAAATCAATAGTTCCTCGACGTTCACGCCGAGTTTCTTGGCGTAAACAGGGTCCATGGCGTGCTCAGCGTCGATAAAAACCGCAGTTCCTCCGGCCTTCTGTGCCTCCGCGACAATATGAAGGGTGAGTGTGGTTTTTCCAGAAGATTCCGGGCCGAAAATTTCCACGATTCTCCCACGGGGAACACCCCCGATTCCAGTCGCGATATCCAATCCAATGGATCCGGTGGAAATGCTTTTAACATCCTGTACTTTGGATTCCCCCAACCGCATGATGGCGCCTTCGCCATGATCCTTCTTGATCTGCAGAATCGCCACATCCAGGGCTTTTTCCTTCTGTTTGTCCAACGCCATATCATTCTCCTTTTTTCACTACAACGCGCGGTTTCGCCCGCACACTCGCGTTTATAGTTTCAACTCGTTTGATATTAAAAAAGTATTGTTTTTAGTGGATAACGCCTTTTATTCTTGAAACCGTGGTTATCCTAAAGGGCGGAAGATGATTCGTCAAGGAAAAAGAATACAACCGTATACTAACTTGTTTTCATGGGAAAATCGCAAATAACCTCACTCGAAAAAGTAATAGACCAGACCCAAATGGATATCAAAACCCGTCAAATCGATTGTCGCAAAGCGGTACCCATTCTGTCCGATAAGGGTGGTATCCACCGCTCGGACTAAACCCCTAGGATCAAGTGCCAATCCATATGTGCTGTTATTGAGAGGAGCCGTGATCGCGCTGATGGTTGCAGTCCGCGCAAATGCGGAAATTTCCAATCCCCAGGGATTCGAGAACTCCAATTCATAACCCCCGCCCAGAAACGCCCCGAAGTCACCATTTCCGATGGTACCAGCAAGATTTTCAAAAGTGGTGGGAGCTGACGCGGATGCAGTTTCATTGATCTTAACTGAGGCGTAATAATAACCCACCCCTGCTTGAGCAAAATACCGGTAATTTCGCCCTGGCCAAAAATGGGAATAACTTAATTCCAAACCGTAGATAGTTGGTTGAATGATATCGGAGATAGCCCATCCAGTACCTGTGGCATGACCCGTGAAACCGGGTCTGAAGTCATCCAGCAAACCCAATGAAAAGGAATTTTCAGGGTCCAAGGGATGACCCAACTCAAGATGGAAACCGAAACCCATGGTCCCCGCAGCACTATCGAATTGGTGCGCGCTGTAATCGGCAGCGACATGTTTCCAACCATCCACCGCGTTGTTCAAATCGCTATCTGTCGCGTAACCATAAAGGGCGGAAACCTTAAACCAAAAGCTGGGCGCGAATTCAGAACCTACCGCAACGGATTTTCCCCCTATGGTGGGAATCGCCGCGGGAACCACAAGGGGCCCGTTCACCTTGGGTTTCAATTCGTTGTCCATCTTGACCAAAAAGGTATTGTCCGGGTGAATTTCCAGGCTTTTCTCGCAGGCATTTAAGGCTTCAGCATTCTTGCCCAAGGCCAGTTCGCTTTGCGCAATCCCTTGGTATGCCTGCCACAGGTTCGGGTCCAGGGACAAAGCGGCATTGAAATATTGGATCGCCTGAGCGTAATTCTTCTGATTGTATAGATTCAACCCCGCGTTGAAATATTCATTTGAATTGGCGGCCAAACAAGGAATGACCATTCCCGCAAAGGACAAAAAAAAGGTTAAAAAAAACCAGCCGCGATTAAGTCGCATAAACACTGCTCCAGAAAAGATATTTTTCCCGCCTTTACGGAATTAGAGTTAAATCAAAAGTCTTGGATCCTCAATGCCCAGGTTTTCCTTTGAAAAAAACGGCTCCCCCATTTGAACCCCGACGAGCGATCCAAAATAGCGGTTGGAGACATTTATGAATTCCAGGGCTCGGCTCCCAGGCTTTTTGATAAACTGGCTTTCATAACAGGCCACTGCCCTGAGTTTTTGTTCGTGGTACGAGGTTGTGTTCACGATGAAGGACGGCTGTACGTTCGGCCTCAAGTGGGAGCAAAGATGATAAAAAAGCTTCGGGGGATACCAGGGTTCACCTTTCATATCTGTCTTTACCAGCTTGGCCCAAAAACGGGCGGATTGCACCAATGCACTAGCCCCCCAATGGTCCGGATGGGCATCCACCCAGTAAGGGGCGAATATAATCCCCGGCCTATAACACCTAATGACCTCGGCCACTTTCCGGCGGGCAGGCAAGGTGTCCTGAAGTTCGCGGTTTTTCAACGGCAGGATTAAATAGTCATCAAGTTTAAGAACCCTGGCGGCGGCTTCCGCTTCTTTTAATCGGGTCTTGTGATTTCCATAGGGTGTTGGCTCTCCATCCGTTAAGTGGCAGACTACCACCTTGGCCCCACGGGCCTTTAGGGACAAAAGAGTTCCACCCATGGCGATTTCAACATCGTCGGGATGTGCCCCGAAAGCCAACACATCCACCAAGCTTTTCGCGGTGTTGGTTCCCCCGGGAGAAAGAGTCTCAAAGGTTGCTATATTTTTTCTTTTTGCCATGTCGCACCTAACGCTTTATTGGGAAAGCAAGGAATATTGAACCATAGAGTTGGCGGGGTTCACAGGGTAAAACAAAAAAGGGTTTTTTCTTTGGGGAAAACGCCACACCTAAGGAATTCCCCAAAAACCCATTAAGAAAAAACAGACTGGATCCAAATAAAAAAAGGCCCCGGTTATAAACCGGAGCCTTTTTCAAGGTGTCGATTCAGCCAGCCTTTGTGACATTGGCGGCTTGTTTGCCCTTGGCCCCCTGCACAATCTCAAACGTCACTTCTTGACCCGCCGTCAGGGTTTTGAATCCATCCCCTTGGATCGCGGAAAAATGCACGAACACATCTTCCCCGCCCTCCTGTTCGATGAACCCGTATCCCTTTCCGGCATTGAACCACTTGACTCGCCCGGTAGGCATCTTTCAAACCCTTCCTTTTCCGCATCTTTGCTTTCCGTCCACATCCGAGACTATCCCTCCACCGCGTTCCTGTTACAGGGATGCCGATCGAAGATGCCCGGCCTAGACGGCCCACCGCCACTGATGCTTTCGACGGTGTAAATCAAGTTTAAGGAAAAAAACAGGGATTTTCAATTCAATTCCTGCCAAATAGCCCTTCCAAAACTGGTTAGCCATAGAAAATTCGCAACCATATTTGACATGAGGACTGAAGGATACAGGGTTGCAAGTGAGCTTAAAAGCCGAAACGTTTTCGTGGGTTCCTCTCAACGCACCTTCCTCCGGAGAATGACCCGAAACCGGATGTTGAAACGATTTGCATCAAGCCTGCATGAATCTTCGAATCTTGTGATCGCGGGTAATAAAATTCGGTATTTCTAACGCGACAATGAAAAAAACCCATTTGGTGTTTTAAAATCCTTTCAAAATTCAATTAACCTCATAAAATAATGGCCGGCAAAATCGTTTTTACGTGCCTATATTTAGCCCCTTAAAATGAATCTTAGATGGCTTAAATATTAAACCCCTTTCATATAAGGAGAGTCCTTCATGAAAATTCTCGCGCTTTCTGGAAGTTATCGTCCGGATGGTCCCACGGAGCAAGCCGCCAAGGCCCTGCTGGCGGGCGCGTCTTCAAAAGGAGCGCAAACTCTCTTCGTGGCACTCAGAGAAAAGGACATCCGCTTTTGCAACAATTGCCGGACCTGCACTCAAAAACCCGGTGACGAACCAGGGGAATGCGCTCAAGTGGATGACATGAAAGGTCTGATCAAGGAGTGCCTATCCAGTGATATTCTTGTTCTTTCATCCCCTATTAATTTTTATCAAGCCACAGCCATGACCAAGAAATTCCTGGAAAGGTTGGCCCCTCTCGGGTTTTGGCCCTGGGACAAACCCGCCCCCTCTTTCAGGTCCAGGAAAAAAAACCGAAAGGCCATTCTGCTTACTTCCTCAGCCGCTCCAGGTTTCATATTACCTATATTGTTTTCGCACTCCTCCGACACCTTGAAACAAACCGCTAAGACCCTAGGCGCCAAAGTGATCAAACAATTGAGGTATGGGTTGTCAGGGATGAAACCCCGCACGGAGCTTCCGGGTGAGGAGCTTAAAAAGGTGTATGAGTTCGGAGCCAAGTTGGCGTCAGGATCATAATCATTCATTTAAGAAGGAAGAAAACTTGGCTATCCCTCCATTCTTTTATGAAGTGACGATAAGGGAATCCCACCTGGATACCTTTGGCCATATTAACAACGCGGCATACCTGATGTTATTTGAAGAAGCCCGCTGGGAATTCATTACCAAGAATGGCTATGGCCTGAATAAAGTCCGGGAATTCCAAAAAGGTCCGATCATCCTGAATTTAAGGGTAAAATTCAAAAAAGAAATCACCCTCCGCGAGAAAATTAAGATAACTTTCGAGCTGGTGAGCGCCAAGGGGTTGCTCAGCCACTACCGGCAGGAGATGATCAAGGACGACGGAACTATTGCAACAGAGATGGAACTGACATTTGGGTTTTTCGACCTTCGCACTCGGCGGTTGATCCCGCCATCCCCCGAATGGAAAAAAGCCATAGGACTTTAATGTCAAATATTTATCTTGTTTACTATTTATCTTGCAGGCGGGAAGCCCGAATATTCCAATAACGGGCGAAAGTGTATTTATACAAGAAGAAAAACAGGAACCAGCAGAATGTCATGATAACGACAGAACCATTCAGCGTGGCCACAGTAATCTCGATAAAACTAACGATGACAAAGGTCATCAATCCGATAATCGTCCCAAACACCGCGGTTAATTTCACCAGGAACGCATTATCCATTAATTGATTCTTTGCCGGCCTCAAGGATAAAAAAGGCCACCAACTCCAATCTTTATCCGATAAATTATTCATGAAATTCTCAAAGTCTTTCACAGATGACCTCCTAACACAATTGGCAGCCAAGGGACGACCCTGTGGGCCGCCGGCAAACTCCAAATATCCTTACTGATTTTAACTCTTTCATTGAACAAGACCCAGGCCTGTTTTAATAAAACGATTTTAAATAAGTGTTTTTTGCGGATTTGTGCTAGGCGGCTGAAATCGTTTATCACCTCATAATTCCCTTTGAGCGCCTAAAAGCCTTGAACTTTTTCCTCGTTTTTGCGTTTTTCCTCCAATTCTTCCCATCTTCGGAACAGCGCTTCCACTTTGGATTGCGCATCCTCTATCTTTTTGTGCTGCTCCAATAGTTTACCGGCATCCGAAGCAATGGAAAGATCCTCCAACTTGCCTTTGGCGGCTTCAAGTTCCTTCTCCGCGGACAGAATCATTGCATCCATCTCCTTAAGCTCGCGAAGTTCCTTGGAGGACATAATCTTCTTGGATTCCTTGTTAAAAGAAGGCAAATCAGGCCCGGAATTCTTCCCCTTCCTCAATGCCCCTTTTGACATTTCCCTTTCCCTGAAATTTTCCCATTGGGACAAATCCGCGAAAAACTCCGTATTTCCCCTGCCGTCGAAAGCCAGGATTTGGCCGCTCACGCGGTCGAGGAGATAACGGTCATGGGTCACTAGTATCAAAGCCCCGGGAAATTCCACAAGGCTCTGTTCCAGGACCTCCAGGGATGGAATATCCAAGTCGTTCGTGGGCTCATCCAAAAGCAGGAGATCCGCGGGCTTTAACATCAAGCGCGCGATGAGGACCCTGGATTGCTCTCCACCCGAGAACCGGCTGAGGGGCCGGTCGAGCTGGTCCCTATCGAAGAGAAACCGGGTGGCCCAGCTGGCGACATGGATGGGGCTTTCCCGGTAGAAGACGTAGTCTCCCTTCTCGCATAGGGCTTGGCGGAGGGTTTGGCTTAAATCCAACTGGTCCCTGTGCTGGTCAAAGGTCACGACCCGCAATAAATCCGCCTGCCGGACGGTGCCGGAATCGGGCTGGATTTCACCGGCTAAAAGTTTCAGCAGGGTGGTTTTTCCGCTCCCGTTCTCGCCCAAAAGCCCCAGTTTGTCCCCGGGAGTCAGTAATAAATCCAGCCCCCCGAAAAGCTTTCGACCGCCGAGGG
Source organism: candidate division FCPU426 bacterium (assembly GCA_963796105.1). Lineage (GTDB taxonomy): Bacteria > Oederibacteriota > Muellerivitia > Muellerivitales > Muellerivitaceae > CAWCKJ01. The sequence goes on along the minus strand of CAWCKJ010000002.1, from coordinate 286,139 downwards.
TCTTGGATGCCTTGGAAGCCTCGACAAGGCGCTTGGCCTGCCGTCCGCTTCCCGAAAAATCGATATCAACGCTTCTGCCCTGGGAATTGCGGTATTTCAAATCGTCCAGTTCGTCCATCAACTCGCCGGCCCGGTCGATTCGCGCCTGTTGTTTGGTCTGGCGGGCCTTGGGCCCTCGTCGAAGCCACTCGATTTCCCTCCGCATAAGGTTTTCCACAGTGTCCTCGCGCTTGGACTGGGAGTTGAAAAGGTTCCAACGCTTCTCGAGGAATTCACTGTAATTTCCCTGGCTTGATAAATAACCTTCCGGGTAACGCTTGTTGAGCTCAATCACGCGGTCCGTTACCCTCTCCAGGAAACGCCTGTCATGGGTCACGACCAGAAACGGAAACTCCAGTTTTTCGAGGAAACCCTCCAACCAAAGGACTCCCTCAAGGTCCAGGTGGTTCGTGGGCTCGTCCAGCAGGAGAAGATCCGGCTCCCGAAGGACTTGGCTTAAAATGGACAGTCTTTTGCGCCATCCTCCGGAAAGTTTTCCGACGTTTTGTTCGGGATCCCGAAATCCAGCGTCCATGAGCCCGGCTTCCACCCGAATATCGATCTCGTAATCCTCCAAGCCCAGGCCGCCCAGTGATTTCACCAATGTTTCCCGAACACCAAGACTATCCACGGAACCATCCCCGAGACCCTTTTGAGCAAGATAACCGACCCTTAGTCCCTTGCGCAGGGAGAGAAGCCCGCTGTCTGGCGGTTCCAACCCCGCGAGGATCTTGAGTAAAGTAGACTTGCCGGCACCGTTGGGACCAATGAGCCCCGTCCGTTCCCCCTCAAAAAGTCCGAAGGAAAGGTTCTCAAATAACGGGCGGATACCATAGCTTTTGGATATGTTTTGACAACTCAGCAAAATTCCCATGATGTCCTTTGGTTTTTAGAGAATGGGGGTGAAAGGATAAGGGTGTAAGCGCCAAAAATAAAGGGCTTTCGGAATGTTGGCCGTCCTGTTTAAGGCGAGTACCAGACGTCGTTCAAGGGCGTGGAATTGGAATAGAGTCCGGCGAGAACCCACATTTTGCCTTTAAAAACCAAACTGGTGTGGGCATATCTTTCAGGGAAAGATGCCCTTGTCGTGATTGGGTCCCAATGGGCGCCGTCTTTCGAGCGCCAAACATCGTTGAGATACGGCGATAGCCCGATATTCCCCCCGATCACCCAAAGGGCTTCGTTAAAAACAACTGATGTCTGCCCATAGCGTCCAGAAAATTCCCCTTTGTCTGTTACTTCCGCCCAATCGATTCCGTTGGAGGAAGACCATATGTCGTTATAAACAGAAGCGCTGCTCCCAACGGTATGAAGCCCGGTGATCACCCAAATCGAGCCGTTTAGGGTCACACTGCTGAAGATATCCCGGGGCTGAAAAGGCGCCGCCATGACAACGGGCGACCAATGAGCCCCGTCGGTAGAGGTCCAAACATCGTTTTTTTCGCCACCCGCCGTCTTGGAATATCCTCCGATGAGGTATATGGCGTTGTTAAAAACCACGCAGGACATGGCCGCCCTCGGGCTGAAAGCCGCCTCGGGCGTGACCTGGGCCCAATGAGCCCCGTCGGCGGAGGACCAAACATCGTTTTTAAACGCATGGTCAAAACCTCCGATGACCCAAATTTTCCCGTCATAAACCACCGATGCGTGCGAGTATCTCGGGTTAAAAACCGCGTCTCCCGTGACGAGCTTCCAGTTAATACCATCCGTGGAGGACCAGACGTCATTCAGGAATTCGTGTCCGTTGTTTCCCCCGATAATCCACATGGCATCGTTAAAAACAACGCCGGACTGAAAATACCTGGCGGTGAAAACCGAGGAGGAGGCAGCTTGGGTCCAAACCTCTCCTGGTATTGGCGTTAGGCGGGGAACGTGGAAATTCTTCCGAAAACAAAAACCCGCGATAATGGCGGTTAACAAAACACAGAGTCCAATAGTTTGTTTAATCCTGGATTTTCCGAATGTATCAAACGCTCCCCTTATCCATCCAGAAACTCGAATTATCAAATTCCGGCTATTCCAGGAACGCCGCCGGTTTATCTTTCCTTTCATTGCTTTGCCCCTATTATTCCGGCTGATTGATGGCCGCGTATTTCTTGGATCGCCGTGGTTTTGGAAATCCATCCCTACCTCGAGCAGGGACATTCTTAAGCGTTTGACATAATAAAATCAAATGGAATCCCCTGTTTATCCCCAAGGTTAAACTATGCCCTATGGATAACAACCGGCTCGTAGGCTTGAAATCCAATTTGGTTTAACCCCATGATATCCCCCTATTTACTTTGGAGGGTCCAAATGCAAAGACGCGAATTAGGAAAATCCGGCCTGGAAATAGCTCCCCTAGTATTTGGAGGGAATGTCTTCGGATGGACGGCGGACGAGCCTACGTCTTTCAATATCCTGGATGCTTTTGTCGAAGCCGGTTTTGACGCCATCGACACGGCTAACAGCTATTCGCGCTGGGTGCCGGGCCACCTGGGAGGCGAATCGGAAATCATCCTGGGGAAGTGGATGAAAAGCCGTGGAAATCGGGGGAAGGTGGTAATTGCCACAAAGGTGGGATCAGAAGTTGGCTTGGGTGACGCTGGCTTATCCAAGGCACAGATCCTGAAACAAGCGGAGGCCTCCCTCCGCCGGCTCCAAACGGATAGGATCGACCTTTACCAGTCCCATTGGGATGACCTAAAAACCCGGCTGGAGGAAAGCCTGGGAGCCTATGGCGAACTGATCAAGCAGGGGAAAGTGAGGACTATTGGGGCCTCTAATTTCACCGCCGAAAGGCTTGCCGAATCCCTGGAAGTGAGCGGAAAGAACCAGCTGCCCTCCTATGTGAGCCTTCAACCTCATTATAACCTTTGCGAACGCGCGGATTATGAATGGCACCTGGAGCCCCTATGCCGTGAGAAAAATCTCGGGGTGATCCCATACTTCTCATTGGCGGCGGGATTCCTCACGGGCAAATACCGGCCCGGAGCCGACCTTTCCAAAAGCTCCCGCGCGGACCGGGTCAGCAAATACATGAACGACAAGGGCTGGCGAATTCTCGGAGCCCTGGATGACGTCGCCCGGGATTACAACTCCAAACCCGCATGCGTGGCCCTAGCCTGGCTCTTGTCCCGGCCCAGCGTCACGGCGCCCATCGCCAGCGCGACCAGTTTAGAACAGCTGCAGGACCTCATCGCCGCCACTCGGTTGGAATTGGACGAATCCGCCCTTGAAAAGCTCAACCACGCCAGTTCCGAGAACTGATCCTCTCCAGCTTGGGTTAAATAGCCGGATAAATTCCGATAAATGTGGCTTAAACCGTTATTTCCATAATTTATCGATTGTTTTGACTAGAAAGCCCCGCCGGTAATTGTCCAACATATTCAAAATAATCGTGGTATCCTTCACGAATTATAAGCTTTTGACGGCCAATTCAAGTAAGATGCCCCCCCTCAATAGCGGATATCCCCACAGACGGAGAAACCATGAAGCCAGACATGTCCAAGATCGACCGAGCCAAGAACATCCTCAAGGTCGGCAAGGAAAAAGGCTATATCACCTACAAGCAAGTGAACGACTTCCTGCCGGAAGAGGCTGTTTCCTCCGCTGAAATTGATGAAATCCTCCTTTTGCTGGGAGATAACGACGTCAAGATCGTGGACCGGGACAAGAAGGACGAAGGCCTCGGCGAGGATGGCAAGGCCGTTGTCGCGCCCTCCGGAGCCGCGGCAGGAGATGATGAGGAAGGAAACGGCGAAGAGTTCGATAAGGCCGCCCTCACCCCGGGGGTCGAGGCCAGGATGGCCGACCCGGTGAAAATGTACCTCCGGGAGATGGGGCGCATTTCACTCCTAACCCGCGACCAGGAAATCGCCATTGCCAAGCGCATCGAGGCTGGCGAATTCAAACATGAGAAAATAGTCCTGGGATCGGCCCTGGGTTTCGTGGAACTTCACGCCCTCCTCGAGGACATCCTCAAGAAGCGGAAAACCCTCCAGGAGACCATTAATTTGGAGCCCTACGAGGACCTTCCCGCGGGCCCCCCCGAGAAGAAGATCCTGGCCAAGCTCAAGAAAAACTATTCCAAACTCAAGATTCTGGAGCGGAAGATCAAGGCCATGCAGCACAAGGTGGGTTGGAAAAACATGGAAGTCGGAAAGCGGAAAGATCTCGCGGCGAAGCTGGACGAAACCCTCATTGATCTTATCTGGCTGGTCAAGGACTGTCAGTTCCAGAAGAAGGTCAAGGAACGCCTTTTGAGCTGCCTCCACGGCCCCGGGGAGGCCATCGAAGAGCAGGAACACGTCATGCACCAGCAGGACAGGAAGTTGAAGCTCTCCCCCGAGTACTATCTCAAGCTTCCCGGCGCTGTCAAGCACGGCGATCCCGCCGAGCTCAAAACGCTGGAGAAGAAAAGCGCCCTGAAGGGCCGGGATTTCACCGAAGCCTGCAGGTTCTGGGACGACGCGCGGCGCAATATCAAGCGCCTCGAGAAGAAAGCCATGGCCGGCCGGGAGCATGTCAAGATCATGATGCACGGAATCCGCACGGGCGAGCGCGAGGCCTACCGCGCCCGAATGGAGATGGTGGAGGCCAACCTCCGGCTGGTCATTTCCATCGCCAAGAAATACGTCAACCGCGGACTGCCCTTCCTGGATCTCATCCAGGAGGGAAACATCGGCCTGATGAGGGGAGTCGAGAAATTCGAGTACCGCAGGGGCTACAAATTCTCCACCTACGCCACCTGGTGGGTCCGACAGGCCATTACCCGCGCCATCGCGGACCAAGCCCGGACCATCCGGGTCCCGGTGCATATGAACGAGATCATCAACAAGTCCGTGAAGGCCTCCCGGGACCTGGTCCAGGAATTGGGTCACGAGCCCACGGTGGACGAAATCGCCGAGCGCCTGGAATTGCCGGTGGAAAAAATCCGTTCCTGCCTCAAGGTCGCCCAGTCGCCGATTTCCCTGGAAACACCTGTGGGAGAAGAGCAGGACAGCCATCTGGGGGATTTCATCGCGGATAAGGACGCCATCAGCCCGGATAACGCCGCGGCATTCGCCCTTCTCAAGGAAAAAATCACCAAGGCCCTGGGAACGCTCAAGGACCGGGAAGCGGAGGTTTTGAGACAGCGCTTCGGGCTGGACAACGGCCCTCCCCGGACCCTGGAGGAAGTGGGAAATGTATTCCACGTCACGCGGGAGCGGGTGCGCCAAATCGAGGCCAAAGCCTTAAAGAAACTAAGGCATCCCTCGAGAAGCCGCGTCCTTAAAAATTATCTCGATATATAAAGCCCTAGGTTTCACCCATGCCCGGTGAAATATCATAAAGGACACATGAATTTTAACGGGAATCCTTTCGGCTAACGTAAGGGTGCCAATATAACCAGGCATAAAAAAAGGGCGGCGAAAATTCGCCGCCCTTTTTAACTTCCTTAATTTCTAAACCATCTCACTCAAACCCGTAGAACGAATACGGGATCTGCTTTGAGTCTTGAACCGTGCTGTTGACGTACACATTTCCCATCGTGCTGTCGTACAACCAGCCAGTTCCATTCGTCGTTGGGACTGAAACCATCGTTGTCATCGACACGATGGCGCCAGCGGGGCTTGTTGCTCCAACCACAAAGGACCCCGTCACCTTCACAGGCGAAATATTGTCCAAATACTTGCTGAAGGAATAACTACTGAAGGCCTGCAAAGTCGTGGGCCAAACTCCCTGGGCATCGCCATAATAGATCGACGCCGCAGACTTCAGGCTTCCCAGATTTCCCTTCGTGGACCCTTCGCGAGATTTTTCCAGCATCTGCGCGAAACGCGGGATGGCGATAGCCGCCAAAATTCCGATGATCGCGACAACGATCATCAGTTCAATCAACGTGAAACCCTTCGCTTTCAAACGAAACATAAACTGCCTCCTTTTCGGTTCAACAACATCTCAAAACCATCTTAATCGTAAACAACCACCTCTACTTGTAATTATACACGTTTATTTCATTTATTTGTTGCCGTTTTAACGATTAATCAAATTACCGTTTATTTCATTCATTTAAAACGGAAAAACAAGCGGGCTTAGGGGAGCTAAATTTTCTCGACAAACCTATGCCATAATCCCAAAGTGTCTTGGAGTTGTTATTCTCCGGCAGAGGATTGATAGGCGTTGCGCATGATCAATAGGATTTTTTTATATATATCCCCCACGAGGTCGGCGTTGGCTCGGGCCTTTTCGAACCTCGGATTGGCCTCAATGGCCTTGTTCATTTCCCGAAGGGACCGTCCCACGATGAAATTGGACTTGACCATCTGTGCCATGCTGAAATGGAAGCGAAGGTCTGCGTAGTTCGGATACCCCTCGACCAATTGTTCTAAAAGCCGGATATATATTTCCGTCTCAGGGGCGCTCACGCCTTTCTCTCCGTACAAAAGCTTGAGGGAGTAGAAATAAATCTCCTCGGCGCCGGTTTTGGTGGTGTATTTGGGCCTTGCCTCCAGAAATAAACTGTAAGCCTCCTGGAACTTCCCTTCCCTGAGGTTTCCAATCGCTTTCTTGGCCGGGACGCTGTTGAACAAGTCGTTTTGTCGAATAGCCAGCTGGGCTTCCTGCTCAGCCTCCGAGACATGATCCTGAATATCGGATACAGGCAGGGGGTTTCTCTCGTCGGAGAGAATGCCCAAGGCGCAAGCCGCCATTTTCCAGTGGGCGTCCGCGTAGGCGGGATTGATTTGGAGGGCCGAAATGTAGCATTTCTTGGCCTCCTTGAACTTACGTTGGTATAAGTAAACATTCCCCAGGCAAAAATAAATATCCGGGTATTTTGACGCGGCTTCCAAGGCGCCGGAAAGGACATACTTGGCTCCCTCGTAATCCTCCTGAAGGGTCAACACCACCCCGTAATACTTGATTGCCTGGATATGGGAGGGGTCTATGGAGAGAACCGCTTGAAATCGAGCCAGGGCTTCCGCCATCAGGTTCCTCGATAGGAAAAGAATTCCCATCATGAAACACTTGTCCGGTGTAGGTTGCTCATCTATTTTTCTGGCGATGGTAAACAGGGATTGAAGGTCTGAGGTAAAGGCTTGATGGGTCTGGGAGATGAATTCCTCAAGGTGCTTTCGATCGGGCCCGGCCATTTCAGGCGTTACCTCTAATTCCCGCCGGGTTAGTATCTTATCGTCCCAATGGATGGTGGAAATCAGGTTCTTCCCCGTCTCATGATAGGCGGTTTCAACAGTGAATTTTTTTCGATCAACCTCAATCGAGGTCCTCAAAACCTGTGTTTTCATGTTTGGCTCCCCCAGAGCATGAATCGGTTTTAATTGGATGAATTTGAATTATTTTTAATATGAGTCGTATAACTTTAAAAAGCAATCCAGGGGAATATTATTTACCTGTTAAAAGCAAATTTTATAAGACGATACTTTGTTTGCCAGGTAAACTATTCATTAAGGAGCCCGTTAAAAATGAAACCCGAGCATATTTGCGTCAACCATCCCGGCATGGAAGCCGTTAGTTTCTGCCATCAATGCCAAGACTGGCTTTGTAATGATTGCGCTGTCGAGGGCCCCGAGCATTATTATTGCCGTAAACCGGAATGCCTCAAAACCCTCAAATTGGAAAAGGCCCAGGCTCAAGGCAAATGCCCCTATTGCGGAAAAAAGTACAATCCCGTGAGCCCCTTTTGCGGCTCCTGTGGGAAACAATTGCGGGAGTTAACCGCCGAGGAAAAAACCGACGATCTTGTCACCATCGCCCGGTACGGCAACCCGATGGAGGCCAACCTGGCCCAGAGCAAACTGGAATCGGAAGGAATCGAGGCTTATGTCGCGGATGAGCAAATCGTTTCCATTTACTCCGCCAACATGGTGTTTGGAGGGGTGAGACTTCAGGTGAAAAAATCAGTCGCGGATGTGGCACTCCAGATACTTGAACTAAACCCACCCATTGGAAATTAATCCAAATTGCTGTCCCCTTTCCTGTTTTACACCCTTTCATTTTAATTTCTCCTTGAATCCCCCGCCTGTTATCTTATCGGCATGAACACACATGATGTCATCGTGCTGGGAGGCGGGGCCTCGGGCCTGATGTGCGCCTCCGAGGCCGCAGCCAGAGGCCGTAAGGTCCTGGTCCTGGAGCAAGGCGCCAAACCCGCCCCCAAAATCCTGGTTTCCGGGGGTGGCCGCTGTAATTTCACTAACCTGCATGTCACCCCCTACCATTACATCTCCTCAAACCAGAAATTCTCGACTCTGGCCCTCTCCGGGTTCACCCCGAAGGATTTCATCGCGCTCGTCAAGAAGCGCGCCATTCCCTACCATGAAAAGAAGGACGGCCAGCTCTTTTGCGACAAGAGCGCCAAGGCGATCATCGAACTATTGACCTCCAAAGTATCGGAAAGCGGCGCGACCCTGCTTCTGGGAAAGAAAATCGAAAAAGTGGCCCATTCAGTGGGAATTTTTACGGTCGAATCCGGGGGGGAAACCTTTTCAGCCCCTAAGTTGGTCGTGGCCACCGGCGGATTATCCTGGCCCCAGCTGGGCGCCACAGACCTGGGTTTCAAGATCGCCGGGCAATTTGGCCTGAAAGTGCTTGAGCCGGCGCCTGCCCTGACGGGACTTCTATTTCCCGCCCGGGAATTGGAACGCTTCAAGGACCTGGCCGGAATCCATCTGCGGGTACGGGTTTCCTGCGGTAAATGGAAACTGGAAGAGGACCTCATGATCACCCACCAGGGACTCAGCGGCCCTGTCATTCTCAACGCCTCCCTGGTGTGGAAACCTGGCAAGGAGATCGTGATCAATTGGATTCCGGAAATGACGGTTGAAACAACCTATCAGGAATTGAAAAAGGACAAGGTCGCGGGGGGCCGGGGAGAGTTCCGGGTCTGGTACGAAAAAAGGATTCCCACACGCCTCGCGAACCGCATCGCCTGGCACGCGGAAGCGCGTGGGTCCTGGGCGGCCCTTTCCGACGCGAAGCTCCTGGCGCTGGCCAAGGATATTCATGAGTACCGCTTCATTCCCGCCGATACCTTTGGCTACCGGCAGGCTGAAGTGACCAGGGGCGGGCTGGACACCAGGGAGTTATCGCCCAAAACCATGGAATCAAATAAGGTGCCAGGTCTTTATTTCATCGGAGAGGTCCTGGACGTGACAGGCGAACTCGGAGGCTTTAATTTCCAATGGGCCTGGTCTTCCGGCTGGGCCGCCGGGCAAGCTTTATAAGCGGTAAAAAAGTCACTATCTCTTGGCCCGTCCCTAAAATTATGCTAGAAAGACCGTCATGAAAGAAGCCATCATCGAGGTTAAAAACCTCACCAAAAAATTCGGTAATTTCACCGCAGTGGACGACATTTCCTTCTCCGTGGAAAAGGGGCAAATCTTCGGTTTTCTCGGCCCTAACGGCGCGGGCAAGACCACTTCCATCAAGATGCTCACCACATTGCTGAACCCCACAAAAGGGCAAATCCTCCTGGACGGCAACGATCCAGCGGTCAACCAAACCAGCGTGCGCCGGACTTTCGGTATCGTTTTTCAGGACCCCAGCCTGGATGACGAATTGACCGCGTGGGAAAACATGGAATTCCACGGTGTCCTTTACAAGGTACCCAAGGAATTGAGAAGAACGCGTACAGAAGAACTCCTCAAGATCGTCGAGCTTTGGGACCGCAAAAACGACTTGGTCAAACAGTTTTCGGGGGGCATGAAACGCCGGCTGGAAGTCGCCAGGGGCCTCTTGCACCATCCCAAGATCCTTTTCCTGGATGAGCCCACCGTGGGCCTGGACCCCCAAACCCGCAACCATATCTGGAACTACATCCAAGGCCTCAACAAAAGGGAAAAAATCACGGTTTTTTTCACTACCCATTACATGGAGGAGGCCGACCGCGTTGCGGATGAGGTGACCATCGTGGATCACGGCAAAATCGTGGCCAGGGGAACGCCGGCTTCGCTCAAGAAGAAGGCCAAGGTCAAAACCCTGGAGGAAGCCTTCATCAAGCTTACTGGCCATTCCCTCAGGGATGAGGACGCCTCGAGTGTGGATGCCATGCGAATGCATCGAAAATTGTGGAGGCGCTGACATGAGCACCATTTACATCATGTGGCTTCGCCAATTAAAGCGGTATTTCCGCTCCAAACCCCGGATGATCGGCTCCCTCGGCCAGCCATTGATTTTCCTATTGGCCTTCGGCTTTGGTTTCGGGAAGATCTTTTCCCAGGCGGGCAAGGGCGACTATCTGCAGTTCCTGGCGCCAGGGGTCATCTCCATGAGCATTCTCTTCACGGGCGTCTTTTCGGGGGTGGAAATCATCTGGGACCGGCAGTTTGGTTTTTTAAAGGAAACCCTGGTGGCTCCCGTGCCCAGGCTCCATATCATGATTGGCCGCACCTTGGGAGGCGCCACGGTGGCCCTTCTCCAGGGTATGATCGTTTTCGGCCTGGCTTACCTCTTCGGGTTCCGTCCTTCCCTCTCGGCCCTGCCATTGGCCCTGGTTTTCATGTTCCTCATCGCCCTGCTCTTCACCGCCGCAGGCACGGCGCTGGCCTCCCAGGTGAACGATATGCAAAGCTTTCCCCTCATCATGAATTTTCTTTTCATGCCGCTTTTCTTCATGTCGGGGGCGATGTTCCCTCTCTCCGAGCTTCCGAAGGGAATGGCGCTGGTGACGACCTTGAACCCGCTTTCCTACGGGATCGACGGCCTGAGGGCGGCCTTGGGGCAAACGGCTTTCTACGGTTCAGGCCTGGATTTCATGGTATTGAGCCTTTGCTCGGCCCTGCTTCTGGTGGTGGGAAGTTATCTTTTCTCGAAAATTCAAATATAAAATCCTCACACCTATCTAAAATGATACTTAGCCACGGATACATGGGATTCATTGGATTTAATAAGCATAAACATTTAAAGCCTTTTTTCTTTGTCTATCCGCGTGCATCCCCTGAATCTGTGGCTAAGGACTTGGTTTTGCCTGAACCTTTTTATGTTTAAGTATTCTTGATTTTCAAAAATTTTAGTTTCCCAGTTTTAGTTTTATCAGGACAGTTGTGATAAATCATCGCCATTCCAAAACGATTTAACAAAGATTCGATTCTATCCCTGTCATTCAACTTACTTCCCCACGAGTCCTCATTTCTTTCTTTGTAACCGGTTCACTTTGGCGCAACTCGAAAATTAAAAATCTAAATTTGTGGTCTAACATATTTAATACACTGTCGCTGGCGTATTTTTATTTTCTACGAGATACTTCAATCAAGTGAACTTCGTCTTTGGGAAACTAAAAAAGTGAACTTAAAATATTTTTCATACGGGGCCATAATCTTATTGGCCTTTTTTATTTTGTATCCCCTCCGAGGATTTGTGGTATTTCCAAATCACGATCTGAACTCAACCCTTTATACGGGACCAAATCTCTTCAACGGCGCTTGGGTTGTCAAAGACTCCAAGGATGGATTAAAAATCATTCTTTCTGATTTGGACAACTTGAATAAACAAAACGCGAGGGTTTTTCTTGCGGGCCAAGAGGTCAAGGATGTCAAATTCGGGTGGGTTTATACCGGCAATGGATCAAGCCCCATCTTGAATCTGGAATGGATGACGGAATCGAAATTAAACCAGGTCAACCTAATGGGATATCTCGTCAATAACCAATGGGTCCTGAGAGGTAGTTACGCCGTTGGGAAGGCTTCGATTCCCGGTGAAAAAAGCGGGTTATCCAACGATATTACCTTGAGCCGGATCAATTAGTTTCCACCCTCTTCATTTCCGTTTTAAGTCCCCTTCCATTCCTTGAAGCGTCCTAAAACCAATCTCAAAGTGAAGTGACTGATTCCCAGCAAGTGGATAAAATACAGCCTCCAACCATTCTTAACTTTTGCGGGGTTCAAGCTAATGAAGGATATCCATTCACCCGACGATCAAAAATATTTCAAATTCTTCGTGGGCCTTCTGGCTCCAAAACAAGGGGAAGTTTTATTGGATATCGGTTGCGGTCATGGGAATGAAATTAAAATCATCTGTGGTTCGTCCAGGGTCAAAAAGGTTTACGGCCTGGACGTTTCAAGAAAAGCGTTGAGCACCGCGTCGAATAATCTCCGCGGGGAGATTCGCAATAAAAGAGTGGAACTGATGGAATTTGACGCGTCCCATCCCCTGCCATTCAAATCCGCCTCGATCAACGCTGTTTTTTCCCTGGATTTACTGGAATGCCTGAATGAATCCAAACGGTTGATGCTTCTGAGCGAAATTTACCGGGTGCTAAAACCTGCCGGCCGCATGATTATGGGTCACACCGATTGGGACACCCAGGCCTGGAACAGCAGTTACAAGGATTTGGAACGCAATTTGGTCCACGCCTATTGCGATACCAAGCAGAAATGGATGGCCCATGCCGAGGGCTGGATGGGTCGGAAATTATGGGGATGGGTAAACCAGAAGAAATTTTTTAGGAAAATAAGCCTGGAAACCTGCGTTTTGACCAATACCGAGTACAAGCCCAACCTGGTTGGTTATAAATTAAGCCGGTCGCTGGAAGTGGGGTTAGGGCATAAGAAATATAGGGTGTCCAAGAAAGACCTGTCTCGCTTCCTGGCAGATTTGAAGGTCCAAGCTAGAAGAAAAAGCTACTTTTACAGCCTGAATCGCCACCTGTTGGTAGCCCAAAAATAAAAACCGGGAACCCCAAGGGCTTCCATCCGCGGGCAAAAAAATCAGGGTGAGGATTCACCCCATTCCTCACCCTGATGTACTTATTCTAAAAGCTTATAATAAAAAGGCTTTAAAACAAAAGCTGCCTTTGGCAACTCACAAAGACACAATTAAAATTTTTCTAATAATAATTTTTTTCCTTACTGAGCCTGCTATGGTTCCGTAGGAACCTGTGGTGAAATTGAATTTTTTTATTTCAAAATTTATTCCGCTGCCTTGTGGACCTTCTCCTCGCTCTCGGCGGGTTTCGGCGCGGGCTTTTTCGCGGCAGGGACGTGCCTGATCCCGATCTTGCTGTAGATCAAAAGCTTGTCCTTTTCCGACACCACCAGCTTGTAGTTCGGGTTGCCGGTAATCACCCTGGCTTTCTTCGCACCCTTTGGAACGATATACTGGATTTGATCGATATTCAGCACCACTTCCTTTTCATCCTCGACATTCGTGATTTTGATAAACACTTTTGTCTCCCTCGCTTTGAAATAACTGCCTTTCCACAATAGCGGTTATTTGCTCATATTCAAGAGAGTGATGGACCTCATGCCGAAGTCTGTCATCGTGTTTTTCGGGGGGCTACCACAGGTAGCGGGAATGTTACAAGCGAACCTTAGGGCGTGTGTTCCGCCTTCATTCGTTCTTCCATTTCCTCGGGCGTAACATCCTCGATATGGGTGGCAATGGTCCACTTGTGGCCGAAGGGATCCACCAGGTTTCCGGCCCGGTCGCCGTAAAAATGGTCCTTCACCGGCCGGGTCTCGACGCCCCCGGCCTCCAGGGCCTGCTCGAATATTTTATCCACGTTCTCCACGTAGAGCATGAAGCTGACGGAGGTTCCCTTGAGGGCCTGGGGACTGCGGATGCTCATTTCCCCGAACTCATCCGCGATCATGAAGATGGAGTCCCCGATGATGATTTCCGAATGCATGACCAGGCCGTTGGGTCCGGGAATCCGGAACCTTTCCCTGGCGCCGAAAGCGTTCTTGTAAAACTCGATGGCTTCCGCCGCCTTTCGGACGATCAGGTAGGGAGTGGCGTTATGGTATCCATCCGGTATCGGCTTAGCTTTCAGGGGCATAAATTCTCCATTCGCTTTAAAGTTTGAAAATCCTCTTTCGTTTTTTCCCGCATCATCATCCCACGGCCAGCTCTTGGGCGGCGGGGGAAGACATCCCATGAAAAGCCAGGAAGGACCTGGCCCCATCCCTGCCCAGGTATTTATCCAGAGCCTTGGAATCAGTCTTCGTCAAATCCACCACCAACAGCCCGTCCAGGACATGGGCGAACCGGGGATCCACGTTGAAGCCCAGGAACTCGGCCCCCAGCTTCAGGTATTGCCGAAGGAGAACCGGCACTCCCCTTCCCCGCTCCACATCCTCCACCCAATCCGAAACCTCCTCAAGCCCCTCGTCCCATTCCGCCCTTGCCTCCCATTCATGGTCCTTTAAAGGCAGGCCCCGGTAGGGATTACGGGGAAGCGCCATAGCGGATAATTCGGCCCGGAATTTGTGCCTGATGAGGTGCCTCATCAGGACTTCCTTGGAGAGGGGCCGGTAATCGTCGCTCATGCTCACTACCCCGAACAGGTATCGGTAGCGGTTGTTCTCCGCCACGAAGGCTCCCAAACCCTTCCACAAAAGAAACAAAGGGGCGTACTCACGCTGGTATTCCGGCCTGATAAAGGAACGTCCAAGTTCCAGGGCGGGCTTGAGTGCTTGGAAGAATTCAGGCCGGTACTTGAAGAGGGTGGAGGTGTAGAGTCCCGAGGTCCCCCAACTCGGCAGGATCCTGTCGGTGCCTGCCATCCGGTATCCTCCCACCACCTCCTTAGCGGCTTTGTTCCACAGGACCAAATGCTGGTACCTCCCGTCGAAAGAATCCAGGTCCAAGGGCTTTCCCGTCCCTTCTCCGCAGGCCCGGAAGGTGACTTCCCTTAGCCGTCCCACCTCCCTTAACACTCCCGGAATCTCCGGAGCCAGGGCCAGATAAGCTTCCAATTCCCCGGAAAAGGCCAGCCGCCTTCCCTCCGGCAGTCTGCTGATTTCATCCTCCAAAAGGGCGTTGGGCAATGGTGAGGCCAAGGGAGGCTTGGGGGCTTTCAAGTTCAACAATGGGAATGGAAGGATTTTGGTTTTGGCTTTGCGGGCTTTTAACAGGTAAGTCCGGTACCGCAGGTATTCGGTCATTTCATCCTCGGAACCCAGACGCGCCAGCCGGGAAGCCGCGACTGGGCTGCCTACTTCCACCAGTACTACCTTCCCTTTCTTGTTGAGAATCTCCAAGGGAAGAAGGGCGGTCCTCAGGCGGGGATGGACAAGTCCCGCCGCGTGGAAACCGAAACCGTTTTGGCCGTGGAAAAACACGGGAAGAGCCGGGGCGCCCGATAATCTCAAAAGACGGCCGATGGTATTGCTCCAAGGCGGGTCCGCCACCCGGCCTTTTCCCAAATCAAAACTCGAGACCTCACCCGCCGGAAAAGCCGCCAGGACTCCCCCGCCTCTTAGCCAGCGCAGGGCCTCCCGTAAGGGCCGCTGGTTGAGGAGCCTCGCTTCTTCCCCGCCGAAAACGTTCACGAAAATAAAATCATCCCGAAGTTCCGGGACCCGGGAAAGGAGCGAATTGGCCAGGATCTTCACGTCCTTGCGGCGGGTCTTGAGAAGCGCCAAGAGAACGATCCCTTCCAGGCCCCCGAAGGGATGATTGGCGGTCACGATCAAGGGACCTGAAGGGGGAATGCCCTTCAAGTCCTGCTCATCCGCCTGCCAGGAAACACCCAGCACCTTCAAAGCTTGCTCCGGGTTAAACGGAACTCCCTGAAGACATCGGTGAACATACTCCAGTCTGGTCAGGCCTAAAAGATTCTCGATGATGTTGAAAAAAGGCCGGGCCAGCCCTTCGCCTCCCGGAAGTCTGAAAACAGGCTGGGTGGGTGGTTGCAAAAAGGTTTCCGTTGAATTCACGAGTAGGAGCATACAGGAACCCTTGTTAATTCCAGCGAAAGCCAAGGTATCGTTTCTGTTACGGTTCATTTAACGGTTTTTTCTTATTTTCACGCTCTTTACTTCGGAAAAAGTAATTAACTTGGAAATTTCATGGATAAAACATTGCCTTCCCCCGGTTCCGCTTTAATTTCATTCCCAATTCATTCAAACCGTTTGACAGGGAGCGCTCATGGACAGTTTATACGGCCAGGATTTGATGGGCGCGGAGCCGCCGAAGGACATCCATGTTCCCACCACCGCAGACCTTTATGACGCCCTGGAGAATATCCTTTGGTTCTGGCCCAGGGTATTCGTGCAATTGGTGAAGGAAAGTCCGAGGGAATCGGCTTTTGACCTCATCCGTTGCGTGAGCCTGACAGGCCAATACGAGGGGTTGGTGATGTTAAGGACCACGACAGCCCTGGGCAGGGTCCTGGCGGAGGCCCTTTTGGAGGACACTCCCACGAGCCCCGAGGACGCCTTCAACGAGTTTTCCAACATGTTCTGCGGGCATATCATGAACAAAATACGGGCCTCCGACAAAGTGGCTTTCCGGCATTTCCTTCCCGTGCCCGCCAGGGAAGTCCAAGTGCCTGCCAGGTTCCCGGAGGCCCGCATGACGGTGGCGGTCGAGTCCATCGTCCTGGACGTCAAACTTTGGATCCACCCTGTCCCCGCCTCCCTTGAAAAGGCCCAGTGAAATGGACCAGCCAGCCGCCGCGCCTAAAGCCGGCTCCAGGGAACAACTCTCCCAGATATCCTATTTGGCGGTCAAAACACCGCCCAATGATTTCCCGAACGTCCTCCGGCTGGCGGAGTACCTCCAGCTTTGGGCCCAGGAGGCCAAAAAATCCTACGGTCCCTGGACCACCTCATTCCTTCTCCAGGCCAACCAGGTGATCAAGGGCTTGAAAGCCGGCCGTCCCGTCAACCAGGGCTGGGAACGGATTCTCAAGGCCCTCCTGGACGCGGACAAGCAGTTGGCCCGCGAGGCCGAGAAAGCGGGTATGCCCGTTCCCGGCACGGAGGTGCTGGTCTTTGACCCAGAGTCCAAGACGCAAAAAAACATTCCCGAGTTGGAAGCCCCGGGTTTCCTCAAGGTGAAGGAAGAGGACCTTCCGGGCTTGCGGGATTTTCTCCAGGAGGCTCCCTCCCATTATTCCGCCATTGAGGAAGGCCTGCTTCACGCGGGGGGGAAGGAAAACTGGGACATCCTTAAAATCTACCGGCCCTTTCACACCCTCAAGAGCCTTTTTGGGTATTTGGGCTTCCCGGGCCTGGGAGACCTTTCCCACCAGGCGGAAACCCTCCTGGAACCCTATAAAAAATCGGGGGATAAACCCTCCGGCCCTGAGGTGGAACTGCTTTTAAAAGCGTTGGACCTATTCCGGCTCCAAACAAACCGCATCAGGGAGGGCCTGGCCCAAGGCCAAATCGAAATCTGCCCCATCCCTCCCCTGTTTGGCAATACCGTTCCTGGGAATGCCCCTGCCGTTGTCCCGCAAGCGGCGGTTCCCGTCCCCGCCGACACCCCTGAGGAAGAGGAAAAAATTATCCGCATCGACACCGGGAAAATGGACGAACTTATGGAGACCCTGGAGGAATGGATCACCTACCAGACGCGCATCCAAATGATGGCCCAGGATTCACCGGAATATTTTCCCTTGAGCGGGACCATCGAGCGGATGGGAAAAATCGCCCGAAAGCTTCAGGACCAGGTGGTTTCCCTCCGGATGGTCCCTATCCAGCCCCTTTTCTCCCGCATTGGCCGCGTGGCGAGGGACCTTTCCCAAAAGACCGGAAAAACGGTCCGGCTTGAGTTGGAGGGCGCGAATACAAGCCTCGATAAGAGGCTGGTGGATGAGCTCTGGGAGCCGGTTCTGCACCTGGTACGGAACGCCGTGGACCACGGTTTGGAAAGCGCGGGGGAAAGGGCCAAAAAAGGGAAGAACAGCCAGGGGGGCCTCTGGGTCAAGGCTTGGCACCAGGAGGGTCATTTCATCCTTTCCATCAGGGACGACGGCCGGGGGTTGGACGCCCGGAAGATCGAGAAGAAGGCAAGGGCCTTGGGCTGGCTGGAGGAAGGAAAGGAATTGGAACTGGATGAGTGCCAGGAGATGATCTTCCGGCCCGGTTTTTCCACCTTGGAAAAGGCCTCAAACGTCTCGGGCCGGGGAATCGGCCTGGACCTGGTCCGGCGCCGCCTGCAGGCCCTGAAGGGCTGGGTGGAGGTCGCCACGGTGCCGGACGAGGGCTGCCTGTTCATCATGCGCATCCCCCTCACCCTCGCCCTTTTGGACGGTCTTTTGATACGGGTGGGCACGGGCCTTTACATCATTCCCCTCAGCCAAATCCAAAAGTTCTCGCTCCTGGCCGGCGGGGACTCGGCTTTCAACCGGAACCTGCCCGGCTTCCCCAGGAAAATAAACCTGGCTGAATGGTTCGGCAGCAGGTCGGAAAGATCTAATAATTTGGTCGGAATCCAATTGGAGACGGACAAAGGACAGATCCTCCTCATGGCGGATGAAATCCTTGGCAAAAGGGAAATCGTGCTCAAGGGCTTGAACCCTATCCTGGGGAAATTGAAGGGCATCAACGGCGGGGCCATCTTGGGCGATGGACGGGTGGCGCTGGTTCTCGACATTCAATACCTTGCCCGGGAAATAACCCGCGCGGCCGATGAGAGGGATCAAGCCTTATCCCGTTCACTGGGAAAGGGGGACTCATGACGGCGGAAGCCCCGGCAACGCTCCAAACCTACCTGGTTTTCAAACTTGGTCCTAAGGAGTACGGCTTCGAGTCCCGCTTCCTTTGGGAGGCGGCTGTCTCCTCCTCTTTCACTGAGGTTCCCTTGAACGAAAGCCATCTCATTGGAGTGACCCAGCTCCACGGCAAGATCATCCCGGTCCTGGACATGGCGGGAATCCTGGGAATCTCCGTGGACCCCCCTTCCGGGGGATTCGTCACGATGAATTTACCTGGAATTTCCGAAATGTTGGCCGGTTTCGCGGTGGATGAGGTCATGGGTTTTATCAAAGTTCCGGATTCGGAATACCAGGGGGAGGAAAACGAATTGGAGGGGTTGGATCTTCCCTATTTAAAGGGTTGGGCGGGTTCTGGAAAGAAACTCCCAATATTGGATATGGAAAGACTCATTCGGGACCAGGTCGAGGGAGGCTTGGGAGTGGAAGGCTTGAAACAAAGGGATTCCACACAACTACTTTAGGAGGAAATTATGTTCAAGAACTTGAACCTGAAAAACAAGCTGTTCCTGTCCGCGGCCATCCTCGCGGCCGCGCTCATCGTTGAGGCGGTGGTGGGATTGGAGGTGGCCACGAACATGTCGGACAACCTCCAGCTGGTCTATGACAGCAGCCATCCCCTGAACAACCTCAAGAAAATCTCGGACGCCTACGCCGTGGGCATCGCGGGGGCGGTTGAAAAGACCCGCGCGGGCCAAGGCTGGGAGATGGGCCGGGACCAGTTGGAGGAGTCCATCAAGACGGCCCAGGAGAACTGGAGCGCTTATATGGCCCTCAAGGATGTCAGCGAGGATGAGAAAATCCCCGTGGCGGTGGTGAACGCCGCCCTAAGCAACAACAAGCTTTTCCTGATGCAGGTGCGCGAGGCCTTCGAGAAAAGGGACGCCAAGTCCCTGGAAATGCTCGAGAGCAGCAACCTTTACCCCGTGGTGGACCCCATCGTGGAACAGATGGACAAGCTCATCGCCTTGAAGTGGAAAAGGTCGGAAATGATCGTCGCCAAGGCCCTGAGGGACTGCCAGATCGCCTTTGTCTTCATGCTGATCCTGGCGGGGGCCAGCCTCCTGCTGGGATTGGGCATGAGCCTGCTGGTGGCCCTGGGCATCAGCCGGAGGTTTCAGTCCATCGCGGCCGAGCTGGTGGGTAGCGCGGGCCAGGTCGGGACGGTCTCCGAGAAAGTCGCCCACGCCAGCTCCCGCCAGGCCAAGGGCGCAGTGGATTCCACCAACAGCCTGCTCCAGACCAGCGTTGCCCTCTCGGAAATGTCCTCCCGAACGGTCAAGAGCGCGGAGGGCGCTGTCCAGGCCAACCGCTTGATGGACGACACCCTCGTGACCATGGCCAAATCGAACCGCTCGATGCAGGACACCCTGGCCGCCATGCGCTCCGTCAACGACAGCGCGGAAAAGGTCCATAAGATCGTGAAATCCATCGAGGAAATCGCCCAGCAGACCAACATCCTCTCCCTGAACGCCTCGGTGGAGGCCGCCAGGGCTGGCGAGCACGGGAAAGGCTTCGCGGTCGTGGCGGAGGAAGTCAGGGGTTTGGCCCAGAGGAGCTCCCAAGCCGCCAAGGAAACAGCCGAACTCATCGAGGACAACGCCAAGCACGCCTCCTCGGGCATGGCTGTGGCCGACTCCGCCGGCGCGGCCCTGAGGGAAATGATGGAAAACACGCAGAAGGTGGCGGGCTTCCTGACGGAAATCCAGTCCACCAGCCAGGAGCAATCCAAGGCCATCAAGGAAATCGGGACCATGATGGACAAGCTGGAAGCCGTGACCCAGGACAACAACGCCAACGCCAAACAGACCGCCGACGCCAGCCAGGATATGGCGCGCCAAGCCTCGGGTTTGAAGGGGGTGGTGACCCAGTTGGTGGCCATCGTGGAAGGCGGGCAAAATGCCGGTCAACCAGCCGTCCCGGCGGAAGTAAAGCCGTTGATGCCCATGAGTCCTCCCTCCCCCCCAGCGCCCCCGAGGACTACCTGGGCCGGATGGTTCGGCAGAAGAGAAGCCAGGGTTTCCCCTGTCGGAAAAGTCTTAAGCCCCCCTCAGGAGCTGGCCAAAGTCCGCACGAATTAATTTTTAAGGGAACTGGATACAAATAAATTTATTTAAGACTGTGGCGCAATGCGCCAAAGCATATTGAGCTTGAGTTTAAGCCCATAAAATATTGTGTTTTTCCTAACTGTGTCTTTGTGGTTCTGAAAGAACCTGTGGTGATTTGTATTTTCAAGGAGGAGAAAATGTCTATCAGCATATTAATCGTGGATGATTCTGCGACGATGAGGGGCTATATCAAGCGCACCCTGCAGTCCACCAGCATTCCCTTGGGGGATATTTTAGAGGCCGCTAACGGAAGGGAGGGGCTCCAGCAGATGAAGGCCCATTGGGTGGACCTGGTTCTGGCGGATTTGAACATGCCCGACATGACGGGCGTGGAAATGATCGATCAGATGGCCCTGGAACCCATGCTGGCGGTCCTTCCCGTCGTGGTGGTGAGCTCCGAGGGCGACCAGGCGGTCCTGCATTCCCTGATCCAAAGGGGGGTCAAGGAAATCATCCGAAAACCCTTCCAGCCCAAGATGCTCGAGGAAGTGATTGAAAAAGTCCTGGCCTTGGCGGAGTAAACAACCATGGAAAAATCCGCTGTCGCGTTGAAAAAAATCCTGCTGATGGACCCTGATTACCGCTCCCGGGAGCTTTCTTCCCTATGGCTGTCCTTCATGAACCTGGAGGTTCTGGCGGCTTCCTCTATCGGGGAAGCGCTGGACCATTTGGAAAAAGGAAACCCCCATTTGGTCTTGATGGATTGGCCCTTTCCGGGTTGGGAAAATGCCTCTCTTCTCCGGGCGAAATTAATATCCGCTTCCTTACCCGTCATTTTTTGCAATACAACCCTTGATGGATCGGAAAATGTTCCGACCCCGGATATGAAATTACGCGCCATCGTTTCCAAGAGGGACCGGGGCGCCCAAGCGAGCAACATCATGAGGTTTTTATCCTCAAATCGCGAGTCCCTCCGGGAATCAGAAACGACTCGAAAGTCCGCCAAGGCCCGCCGTCAAATCCTGGTCATCGAGGACTCCCCCACTTTAAGGGGCATCATCCGCAGGACCCTGGAAAAGGCTTTTCCGGAGGATGTGATCCGTGAGGCCGAGGAAGGACGCCAGGCCATCTCGGAAATGGCCCAAAAAAAAGTGGATTTGATCGTGACGGACCTGGAAATGCCCGGGATGGATGGTTTGACTTTCCTCAATCTCCTAAAAGGCAACCAGCTTTTGTCAAAAAAACCTGTGTTGATCTTCTCGGGAAAGATCACGGAGGAGTTAAGGTCCCAGGCCGCTTTTCTCCCGAACGTGAGGTTTTTAAGCAAACCTGCCGACCCCGAAAAAATCGTCGCGGAAGTAACCGCATTACTTAATACCTGAATTTTGCGCCTAATAAAAAAACCATCTAGGAAACCATTATAGGATAAGGGTTGCGAAGCCAACTCATCCTAAAAGAGGGTCCCCCAGATGGTGAAACGTCAAGATACGCCTCAGAAATCAAACCCGCAAGTCCAGAAAAAAGCCAATCGAAACGGGAGAATCGCGCCCAAGATTACGGCCAATACTCCCGTAGGTATTTGCGAAGACCGCCTAACAGCTTTTGGCGGATTGTTGGCATTGGCGAAGATGTTCGACCTTCTTGATTTTGAGCGGGAATTCAAAAAACACTATGCCGCACCTAAACGCCTTCCGAATTTGGGCCACTACCGGATGGTAAGCGGCATCCTAATGCTTCTTTTCATCGGGTTCCAAAGACTTGGCCATTTTGCCTACCTGCGGGGTGAGGTCATGCTGTGCGGTTTACTGCGGGTTCCCTTGTTGCCGGTAGTGACAACTTTTTGGAGATACCTGAGGTCGCTGGGGATCGGGCAGTCGGCATCGTTGCTGAATCTGAGTGGGGCGTTACGGGCCAAGGTTTGGGGACAGGTGAAATATGCCCCCAAGAAGGTGGAGATCAACATCGATACCACCACCGCAACGGTCTACGGAAATATCGAGGGAAGCCGAAAAGGATACAACCCCAAGCACCGGGGCAAGAAGGGACTGAGGCCCATTCTGTGTTTTCTCCAGGAAACCCGGGAATATTTGTGCGGAACCCAAAGACGCGGAACCACCCTTAGTTCTGAGGAAGTGGCCCGCCAAATTAGACAATTCCGGCGACTCTTGCCGTCCTGTGTCCGGACGATTCTGGTGCGCGGTGACGGTGAAATGATCGGCTGGGAAAGCGTGAAAGCCTGTGAAAAAGAAGGGTTTTCTTTCATCTTCGGGAACAAGCGGCATGACCCGCCTTTCACGAAAAAGGGTTGGTACCGCCATGGAGAACACGAATACAACGAATGTGTCCATCAACCCATAGGCTGGCAACAACCAGTCCGGTTTGTGGCGATGAGGACGCTGGATGAAAAAGCGCGGGAGAAACAATTGAGCCTTCCTGAAATGGAAGGATATGTCTACCGAATCTTCGCGACCAACTGTCTGGGAGCACCCCATCGGGTGGTTGAGGAATACGACCTGCGCGCGGATGTGGAAAACCTGATTGGTGAGGCGCAACGGGAGGGGTTATTAGCAATTCCCTCTAAGAGTTTCCAAAGCCACCATGCTTTTTTCCAGATCGTGATGCTGGCTTACAACCTCTGGAGGTGGATGAAACTAATGGTGGGCCATTGTGGAAAAGAAAAGCGACCGGGAAAGAAGCCACAGGAGAAGGAACAGATCACCATGCCGGACCATACCCTTCGGATCGCACGTTTGAAGATGCTCTTTGTAGCCGCCCGAATCCAGTATCACGGCCATCGGGATGTGGTGAGGTATTCAATCCATGATGATAGGACAGCGGGCCTATTGGGTTTCCTCAAATACCTTGATCGAAAACGATTGGAAAGACCCAGGGCGGC
Organism: candidate division FCPU426 bacterium; assembly: GCA_963796105.1. GTDB lineage: Bacteria > Oederibacteriota > Muellerivitia > Muellerivitales > Muellerivitaceae > CAWCKJ01. Next base: position 262,735 of record CAWCKJ010000002.1, on the reverse strand, counting down.
CTAGAAGTGGCTTGGTGCAAAAAATTCTTTGCACATAAGTTCACTTCTGATGAAAATGGCCACTGTCGGGTCCCGATTCAGGCCGATCTGGCCACGGAATCGGTAAACTCGGTGCAAAATTCAGGTAATACTTAAATACCCTAGAAACTCCAGGTGGTTCCCGCTTCCAAGTAACGTCCCGGCATAGGCAGGCCCTGAAGCGTGGCGAAATAGGAGTTAAGAAGGTTGGTGCCGTTCAGGAAAATTTTCAAGGATTTTCCAACCTTGAGTTTGAATTCCGCGTTCCAGATCCAATAGGAAGTCAAGGTGATGATCGGTGCCTCCTCGTCATAGGCGCCTTGATAGAGCGCGGGGTTATGTTCCACGTATTGGGTGTAAAGGTTCAATTCGGCGCCCGGGAAAATATCCGACCTGATACCGCCTGTAAATTTTTCCTTCATTCTCATGGCTATGGGCTGGTTGGTTTCTGTATCCCGGGAATCCACATACAGGAGATTTCCATAGGGCGAAAACCAAGGTGCCGGGCTCCAGCGCAGATCGGCTTCCGCTCCGAATAACCGGGCCTGGGCGATATTCTCGAAAGTCCAATAGCCCGTTGTGTTTTGCGCCGGAACGATCAGGTTGGAGTAAAAATCGGCGAAACCGTCTACCTTGAGGATCAATTGGTTCCAAACCAAATCCGTCCCTGCTTCCCAATTGATCGAACTTTCCGGCTGTAAAGCGGGGTTGCCCGTTTCCCCGCTCCCGAATTCCACCGGCCCAGGAGTCACATAAGGGATCAAGGGATGGTAAAGCTCGTCGAAATCCGGACGCCGGTATCCCGTGCCCGACTCCAGATAAACAGAACGGCCAGGCTCCAGATCGTACCTCAGCGTTCCCGAGGGGTTGAAAACCACTGTGTTGTAATCGGCGTACCCGTCGAGCCGTCCACTCCACTTGATCGAGAGGCCCGGGTTGAGGCTAATCGTTCCTCGGGCGAAAATAGAGCCTACGTTGTTTTCTCTAATTCCTGCTCCATCCAGCCCCTCGATGCCCTGAATTTGTTCGCTTCGGAATTCCAGGCCCAAGGTGAGAGCGCTAAGCAAACCCTTCCATTTGGCGGAAGCCGAAGACCACCCGTCATAAGTGTCGTAGTTGTTCAGGTCCACGAGCGGAACGCCGTCCGCGTTATCCGCCGCCAATGGGCTAAGACGGTAGGCGTAGGTGTGGTTGTACGAAAGCGAGGAATCCAGCGTCCAATCCCCCAAGCGCAATTGGTCCCCAATGACCGCGTTGAAGGTCCGCTTTTGGCCCCGGTCATCCGTGTCAAATTCACCGATATCCTGGGCCGAAAGACTGTCCCCGTTCGGGGCTCCGCCATCTCGGTTAGTGTATTGTGCCGATAGGGTCAGCCTGCCTTGACCCAGGCGAAAGGAGGAGGCGTGGTCTAGCTCCCAGGATTTCTGGTCGGTGTTGATGGTGTATCCGTCGGTTTGGTACCAATTGCCCCCGAACGAGGCCTCCCAGGGCCCGGTTTTCCAGGTTCCGGTGGAACCCCTCAGTTGGTAAGTTTCAAAGCCGCCGTAGGACGCCCCTATCAACCCTTCCTGTCCCCCGGTCTTGGTAATGATATTGATGACTCCGCCCGTGGCGTCCGAGCCATAGGCCAAGGCGGCTGGCCCCTTGATCACCTCAATCCGCTCGATATTATCGGTAGGAATATTCCCCAAATCAAAACCCTGGTTGACCCTTTGCCCGTTCAAAAGAATCACGGTTTGCTCGGCCGCGGCCCCCCGGATGGAGGGATTGCCGAAACTCTTGGCCCCGCCCAGGCCCTGGGATTCCACGGAGGGGATCTGGTCCAGTAAATCCCCCAAACGGCCATCGGACTCCAGGGAGTCCAGCGCGGCGCCCTCAAGAACATCGCCCCCGGCTTTTTCCCCATAAACGACCACTTCCTTCAATTCGTAAATGTTGTCAGGAAGCGTGGGAGAGGGTGTTGGAGTTTGGCCATAAAGGAAGGACTCAAAAGGCAGGAATAAAGCCAAGGGAATCGACGCCAAAAATCGAGAAATGGTTTTCATAATCAATGGTGGAATTCAATTCAGGATTATTAAAAAGAAAAATATTTTATTTCTCAAAAACCAGCGGAATGTTAAAGAAAGGTTAAATATTATCTAAAAAAGCCAATAAAATCTCTTCTTTAAAACCGTGGGGCTTCGCACCGAAGTAAGCTTTATCTGGTTGTGAGGTATTAAAAAACTAAAGATGTTCCTTACTGTGCCTTTGTGGTTCTGAAAGAACCCGTGGTGAAGAATTACTTGGTTTTTGTGAACAAAAAATAAACGAATTTTTGTTCTTTCATCCAGGGAGTGATGTGGTTTTCCTGCTCTTCCTTGACGAGCTTGAACTCAATCCCCAGCTCCCTTTGGATGGATGCCGAGTCATATTGGCACACTTTCAAGTTACTGCATTCACTAGGGCCGCGGCGAGCGAAAGAAGCCAGAACCAAATGGCCTCCCGGTTTGAGCGCCTTGTTAAGGGCCTCGACGTATTTTCTCCGGTCCACTTCCCCCGTGAGGAAATGAAATACCGCCCGGTCATGCCAGAGGTCGAATTTACGGGTGGGATTGAATTTGGTGATATCCTCAACCACCCATTTCACTTTCTTGGCCTTGATTCCCAGCCTCTTTTTGGAGCTTTCGAGGGCTGTTTCAGAGATATCTAAAACAGTGATGTTCTTGAAGCCGGTTTTTAAAAGGCGGTCCACCAAGACCGATGACCCGCCGCCCACATCTATGATATTTCCACTCAATAGAGTCCTGGCGTGGGTTATCAAATCGAGGGACTTTTTCGGCTCCGTTTGGTACCAGCTCATCTGGTCCGGATGCTTTTCCCGGTAGATCTTTTCCCAATGTTCCCTGCGGTCAAACATTACCCATTCCTTCTCTTCCCCATTAAAGCTTGTGTAATTCCAGTGATTATATATATATGATTATTTCTAAAACAGTGTAAATGGCTCCCTGGGTTGGATACAAACCCACGCTTAATTGTCAAAAAGTTGCCTTTATTTGTCCGCGACGGGTCCCCGGACTGGACTCGAACCGTCGCTCATTAACCTTTATTTTAACGCCCCGGCGTAAAAGAATAGGGACTTTTTGAATAGCCCTATTACCAATTAATGGTGTTTTTTTCGCCTTAACTTTTACTCTATGATCCTATTTCAGTCTGTAAACCGCCGCTTTGCCCTTCCCCACTCTCTCCAAACGCCCATTCGAGAGCAGTTTCTTTTGCCAGTAATTCACCGTCCTCGGAGGAACTCTAAGGGCTTTTACCAATTCCGCAGTGCCTGCCTTTTCATGGCGGCGGATGTATTTCAAAATTTTTTCTTCCAATTCAGCCAGTGATTGATCATTGGGTAATTCTTGCTTTACCGGGACAATCAACTTTAGTTGGTTTTTTTCTTCCATGACATCTTTAGAGGGTAAAGGGATAGTTTCAACAGGAGCTTTGGGAATCCGAACTGGATTGGCAACAACGATGGCTTGCCGGTTTCGTAAAATGGAGTTTACGATCTTTTGGTCCAACCAAAGCAGGAAACAAACCGCCAGGGTCTTATCCAGGTAGTCGGGCATAAGGCTGTAAAACAAATGATGATGGTTGTAACGTGCGAACAGGTCTAATAGGAACCACCCCACCACGGCGTTCTCCCCTGCTCCCGCTTTTTGGAACAACAGCTCAATTCCCTTGGGTTTTTTGAAGTCCGAATGGACAGTCTCCCAGATGAGGTAGGCGGTTAAGGAGGAAAAATAAACCCAAAAGGAAAATGAGCTGGCGCCATTAGAATCCAGGTATTGGGTCCAGCCCAAGGGTACATCGTAGGCCGGTGGGAGTTTGGCTGAACAGAGGATGGCTAAAACAATCAGACCCCCGTGGTAAAGGCTGGCAATCCACAGGAGTACCGATAAAAAGCTTGAAAACAAGGCGTTTATAAATTTAGGCACCATATAAATGGGATTTTATCACGGGTATTTTGAATCGCGCAACCTTCTATACGAATCGCGCAACTTTTCAGCCGATTCGCGCAACATCTAGCTTCCAGTCTTGCCCTGAGTTAGGGCAAAATACCGCCAGTAATGTGGGCGGAAAACCAATATCCACCACAGGGACCCAGAGACCCAGCTAAAATCACAATTAATTGGTGAAATAACTCCGCTATGGGGACAGGGCTCCTGTCACCAGGTTATTGGCGCCATTATCTTGGCGCCAACACACCCACCCGTTGGATGGACTTACGTCCAAGGGCGATAAAAATAATCGAGTCGCATGCTTCGCCTTGTAGGCTCAGCATAGGGGTATCCTAGGTTGCCGACGAAAATGCCAGTAGGTGTCACCAGGTTATCCCAGCCTGTCACCAGGTTATCCCGGGTTACCTACGAAAATGTGGGCGGTTTATCCTCAACTCCGGTAGGTGTCGGCGGAAATGTGGGCGGGTTATCCTCCCTGCCGACACATGTTCCCGGCAATGTGGGCGGTTTATCCTCCCGACCGGCGGAAATGTGGGCGGGTTATCTCCCTTTCCGACGGATGTTCCCGGCAATGTGGGCGGGTTATCTACCCTGTTCCCGGGTTATCTGCCGCTGTTCCCGGCTTAAGTCCGAATGTTCCCGGGTTAGCCTCTGGTATTCTCTGGATTTCCCCTCTCCTGCCCAGCCGCTGGGCAGAGCCCATATCTCCGAGGAAGTTTTGTCCAGCGGCTGGACATAATTGCCGTGTTTATTAGCTTATGACCATAGATTTGTCCCGCGGCGGGACAAATGACACCCATGGGATCGAATCGCGCAACTTTTTTTGGGATTCGCGCAACTTCCAAGCCGAATCGCGCAAGGTTGAATCGCGCAACTTTCCATTCGCGCAACTTGCGCGATTCGCGAATGGGGGCCAACCTGAAGAACCGGGATATGAAAGGGTTAGGCCTATTAACAGCCTGCCAAGGACCAGGGGTCAAGCCGGTCTATGGGATCAGTTATTACGGGGGTCGTCGATAAAGGGGGGGAGGTTCTTCCGATCCATTCCATCATAGCAATAATCCGATGAAACCCATTTGCAAAGCACGTTTGTTTTACAGCATAAATGAGCCTCACTGCATTTTTTCTCCGTCCTGGTGATAACCATGTTGTTTCGCAGGTCCATATTGACGGTCCGGATCAAGTAAACAAACTTTTGAAGGATGTAGCACCGCAACGATTCCTTGATTTCCATGATCCCTCCGGTAAAAGAAAAACTCATTAAAAGTCATAGCGTCCAAATTAAACAAAAGCCAAGGAACAAAGATAAATAAAATCAGAAGTTTTTAATTCTAATAGACATAAAGCAAAACAAAGTCCTTTGCCACGGATTCAGGGGATGCAGGGGATAGGAAGAAATTGGATTTTGCGTAAAAAGTTTATCAATCGTGCTCTATGGCTCAGCCTATGGCCGATGGAAAAATTAATTTTTCCACGGTCCGCAGGCAGGGCCATAACGCCCATCGGGCGCAAAGGCAAAACCTTTTTCACGATCTAATCTTGTTGAATCCCATGCATGCCGACCTTCCTATAAGTAATTAAGGAGGTCGGTATCGTAACAATCTTCATATAAGCTTTATGGAAGATTGGCACATCTGTGGCTAAAGTCTATTTTGGATAAGTGCGCTTAATAGTAGCGCTTATGGAAAAATATATTTCTTGGCTAACGTGAATTTTGTGTTAAATAATTCCCAACTGAAAATCGGATATTTCAACCGAGACAATTATTTTTCTACGCCAAATCCCTGTAACTCTGGAGAACCCGGAGTCTCGTGGGATGCTTCAATTTTCTCAAGGCCCTGGCCTCAATCTGCCGGATACGCTCCCGGGTGACTTGAAAAACGCTTCCCACTTCCTCCAGCGTGCGGGGATTGTTGTTGTTCAGCCCGAACCGCTGGCGCAGGACCTCCGCTTCCCTGGCATTCAGGGTCCCAAGAATCTTCGTGATCTTTTCCCGCAGGATCGTGAAAACGGCCGCGTTATCCGGGCTGACGGCCTCCGTATCGGCTATGAAATCCCCGAAACGGGACTCTTGGTATTCCCCGACAGGCAAGTCGAGCGAGACGGGCGATTGTGCTGATTTGAGGAACCCTCGGACCTTTTCAACGGGCATATCGATACGTTCGGCGATCTCATCCATCATGGGTTCACGGCCCAGTTCCTGCACCAGGTCGCGGGTGGCCTTCATGGACTTGTAGATGACCTCATTCAAGTGCACCGGGAGGCGGATCGTTCGGGCCTGGTCCGCGATGGCCCTGGATATGGCTTGGCGGACCCACCAGGTGGCGTAGGTGGAAAATTTGTAGCCCCGGCGGTACTCGAACTTCTCGACCGCCCTCATGAGGCCGATATTGCCTTCCTGGACGAGATCCAGCAATGGCAGTCCCCGGTTCTGGTATTTCTTGGCAATGGCGATGACCAGGCGCAGGTTGGCTTCCACCATCTCCATGCTGGCGCGGTAAGCGGCGTTCTCCCCCTCCCTGATCCCGCGCATCATGGCCTTGACGCGTTCCCGGCCCGCCATGGCCTTTTTCTCCAGCCGCTTGATCTCCCGCCTCGCCCCCTTCCAGAGGCGGCACGCCTCGGCGAAATCCCCGGTTTTTTGGTCGTCCTTTCCCTCCAGCGTTATGAACCCGCCCGGCTCACCGAACTTTAGCCTTCCGGGAAGCTTGAGGTATTCCTTGGGGGCGAGCCTCAGCTTTTTCTCCTGCTGGCGCATGATATATTCCTGCTCCTCAAGGGCCTCTCCGGTCTCACGGAAACAACCCAGAAGGCGTTCCTTGACCTTTCCCTGGAATTGGCAGTCCTTCACCAGCCAGACCAGGTCAACGAGCAGGTCATCCAGCTGTTTGGCCAGGAGCTTTCGTTTTTCAATTCCCAGGGACCGCGATTCAACCCGGCGCTGAAGGGACTTGATCCGGGACTCCAGGGCCTTCAGCCTGTTTTGCCTCCTCCTGAGTTTTAAGAGTATTTTCCCTTCCGGCGGCCCCTCCGGCAGGTCCTCGTAGGGCTCCATGTCGATGGTTTCCTGGATGCTTTTCCTTTTTAGAAGGATGTCCTCAAGGAGGCCGCCCAGTTCCACGAATCCCAGGGCCGATCCCAGCACGATCTTTTCCCGCCTGAACTCGCCTGCCTCGATGCGCTTGGCGATGGCGATTTCCTCATCGCGGGACAAAAGCGGGATCCGGCCCATGTCATTCATGTACATTTTGACCAGGTCGGACATGGGGGCGTTGGATCGGGCGGCCTCGCCGTCCTTTTCCGGTCCAGGCTGTGTCCCAGGCTCATCTTCCTCCGCGGAAGCCCCCGGAGCGGGGAACGGTTCCTTTCCTTCCTCCTCCAGGCCGTCGACATCCTTCACGTGCTCCACGACCTGGACGTCGTTTTCATCCAGCATGAACAGGATTTCATCGACCTCCTCGGCGGAGACGGCCTCCTCCGGCAGGATGTCGTTCACCTGCTTGTAGGTGATGTAGCCTTTTTCCCTGGCGAAGGCGAGAATATTCCTGGCGCGTTCAGCCTTGAAGGTTTCCGAGTCCATGATTCCCCCGATTCCGGGTAAGGCGAACCGTATTTTCATCCGGTTCGCGGCCCCGCTCATGCTTGAAACAACCAGTCTGGTTCATTCCGTTTTCACAAGGAGGATTCTGCCGGCGTGGGCGTGGTGTGAGAGTTGATTCTATTTCACGGGACCGGGGGGGATGTTAAGGGAAGGTAAAAAGTAGGTTTATACTTTCGGCCGGAAATAAGCGGCCTTTCGGTCTGTTATTCGATCCCATCCTTTCAAGCGGATGGGGAATGGAAGTTTTTCACGGCCCTGCCGCTTCCCATTTTGCACAAGTCCTGATCCATCACAAAAAACTTACTAATTAACACAGAAAAAACATCAGGATTGGACCCCTCCTTGGATAATAGCGTTCCCAGGAGATTTCCCATGCTTTTAACCACCGGCAAAGAACTCGAATTCCAGAAAATCCTCGATGAGGAACTGGTGCAAGTCCATTTCCAGCCCATCTTCTCGATCCACGAGAGGAAAATCGTGGCGTTCGAGGGCTTATCCCGTGGAATTCATCCCGTGACACACGGCTTGATTCCTCCCATGGCCCTCCTCAAAACCGCCAGGGAAAACAACCGGACCCTGGAGCTGGACCGCCTTTTCCGCAAAAAAATTCTTGAGAGCTTCCGCGGGGCTTTCCCCCAGCCCCATGACCTGATCCTCTGCCTCAACCTCGAGACTTCCATCCTCGACCAGGAAAATGGGACACCCCACCTCGCGGAACTTTGCAGGCGTTTGGGATTGAACCCGGGGAACATCGTGATCGAGATACTGGAATCCAAGGTGCGGAACGTACAGGCCTTGGACAACTTCATCCGCGCCCACCACGCGCTGGGCTTCCTGGTGGCGCTGGACGACGTGGGCAAGGGACACTCGAACCTGGACCGAATCCCGGTCATCCAGCCCGACATCATCAAGATTGACCGGTCCCTGGTCTCGAACATCCAGGATGATTATTACCGGCAGGAAATCTTCAAGGCCCTCGTGCAGTTGGCCCACAAGATCGGGGCCTACGCCCTGGCCGAGGGCGTCGAAACGGAGGATGAGGTTTTGTGTTCCATGGAACTGGGAGCCAACCTCCTCCAGGGTTATTATTTTTCCAAACCCGAGCTGCCCCGCGCCGGTTTCATGGAAGGGATGGCGGGAAAGATGGATTCGGTGGTGGGGCATTACAAGAAGTACATGCTGGATAAGCTGAATATCCGGAAGCACCAGCACGAGCGTTACGGCCAAATCATCCAATACCTTGTCGATGATTTTTCGCGGATGGACAGGCCGGAAATGCAGGAGAAAGCCTGCCAAACCATCCTGGGCAACCCGGTCACGAAGGCCGTTTACGTCCTTGACCAGTCGGGTATCCAGCTGACGGACATGTCCTGCAAAAGGGATATCCAGGCCCGGAAGGGTTTTTTCAAATTGCCCCCCCCGGGGACGGACCATTCCTCAAGGGATTATTTTTACGTCCTCACCCAGCCAGGATTCACCCGAAAAACGTTCACCACCGACCCTTATATCTCCCCGGCCACGGGGCTTTTTTGCCTGACCATCTCCACACTTTTCACCGACAAGCTCGGGAATATCAACATCCTCTGCGTGGACGTGGTCCCCACCTATTTTCAGCGGATGGGAAGGCTGATGGCCTTTTCCGGGGATTAACGGGCCCGGCGGTCATGTTTGCCCGGCTTTTTCCTGTCGGACATCCGTCCCGAAATAAGAGAAACAATTCCTGGTTTTCTTGGAGCGGTAAACCGCCGTGTCGGCGTTTTTGACGAGGGTTTCCATGTCCGCGCCGTCGTCCGGAAAAAGGCTCGCCCCGATGGAGCAGGATACGCGGACTTCGTTTCCCGACAGGGAGAAAGGCTGGACCATGGTTTCCATGATCTTCTTCCCGACCAGGGCCGCGTCCGCGGGATTTGCGATGTCCGTCAAGATAACCGTGAACTCGTCCCCGCCCAGCCTGGCCACCGTGTCTCCCTCGCGCAAGCACCCCGAAATCCTCAGGGCCGTTTCCCTCAAAAGGTTGTCACCCGCCCCGTGCCCCAGAGAGTCATTGACGTTTTTGAAATGATCCAGGTCGATAAAAAGCACGCCCAACCGCTTCACGTTGCGCTGGGCCTGCGCGAGGGCCTGGGAGAGCCGGTCGTAAAACAAAAGACGGTTGGGAAGTCCCGTCAGGGCGTCGTGGTGCGCCAAATGGTAGAGGTCGGCCTGCTTTTGTTCCATGATTTCCTTGATCAGCCTTTGGCCCGTGCCGATGCCCCGGTACTTCCCTTCCTCGGTGATGATGAAGCCCTCATAAAGGTACCTTTCCTCCTCATCCGCGACAATGGCGCTCAAGTTGTCCAGGGAAACCGTGCGGTCCACGATGAGGGGGTTTTTTTCCATGATCAAATGGATGGGCTTGAGCGCGTATAGGTCCCTGAAGTATCTCCGGGAGAACCGGTCCACGAGCGCGTAGCGGTTCACCAAGCCCACCGGTTTCTCGTCCTCCACCACGGCGATGGATTGGAGGGCTTTGTCCTCGGCGAAGAGGCGGTAAACCTCCTCGCATGGGGCTTCGGGGCCCACCGGCGGTACCGGCACCAATAGACGCTGGATAAGGCCCGCATTTTCTTTTTTCTTATTGATCATTGGGGAAACTTTTAAGCGGAGGATTTCTGCCTCCATGCCGGCCGCCTTACACAGGGAAAAGGAAAGCGATTTAAACCAGGCCGGGGGCTCGATGCCGATGGGGGGGAGAATGGGTTTTGGCCGGACGTTAGGACAACATGTTATCCCCCCTGGGCGCCCATGTGTTTCGTCCATGTTAAAATTCATGTAAATTTTCAGGTTCCAAATGGCTCATGGGATTGATTTCCCGGGGTATCAGGTCGAGGGTTCCCAAAGGGATGAGGGTAGTATCTATTAGAACCTATCTCAAAATTACTTCTAAGCGGCTCAACTTTGGCAAATTTCGAAAAGTATGGCGCTAGTGATAATCCCCCTTTGAAAAAGGGGGCAGGGGGGTATTAGCTGTTAATAATGCTCAACGGAAAAACCAACTTCCCCTTGTTCCAAAAGCGCTCATAGGGAAAACCCCCTATGGTACCCACAAACCGAAATGCCCCTCTTTCATACTGTTCCTCATATAAAATTTAAAAAATGAGAACAGCATAGTGCTTTAGCACAGAGGGGGAGACTACATGTTGTTCGTGGTTTGTCAAATTAGCAAAATTGATTTTGAGATTGGTTCTAGTAACTTTTAAGGAATTTAGGATTTTAGGGACAATAAATTGAAAAAGCCCCAAACCGGGGCCGCTAGCGTTTTATTATTGCCAGAAGACGGTGAAATTGGGGTTGAGGCTGAAAAAGTCATATCCGTCCGCGACAACCTCGGCGCTGTAATAGCCGCCCGTATCCGAATTGCAATTGGTCAGGAAATCCACGTATTGGAGCGAGAACGACACGCTCAAGGGTTGGCCGGTGGCCCGGTAGAACTGTCCCGTCTGGGTCCCGACGGTCCAACTGGGGCAGGTGTAATTCATTCCCCCGGCGATATCGAGGTCGAGGTAGGTGCTGACTGGCCCTGCCGCGGTTCCGTTGACGGTGATGGTGACGTATTCGGAATTTCCGTAGTCGCCGCAGTTTCCATCAAAAACCTTGGTCCCCAGGGTCTGGACGATGGAAGTGACGGTCACCGATACCACGTCCACGGTGACGGGCTGGCAGCTTCCCCTGCCGGTGGAGTCCACGGCGCAGACATCGAAGACATTGCTACCGACGGTGGAGGGCGTGCCGTCCAGGTTTCCGTTCAGGTCCACCACGGTCCCCAGGGGCGGTGTCCCCTCCGCGAGGGTGCCCACCTCGTAATAATAGGGGGATGTCCCCCCGTAGGCGCTGTTGGCCAGGTTGGTCGATGCGGGTATGGGCACACCCGCTTGGACCGCTAAGGGGGAGTTGGTATAGAACCCGATGGAAGCGTCAGGAATGATCGTCGGGCTCGGGGTGGGAGACCAGGTGTGGGTGGGTGTATGCGTGAAGGTGCTGGTGAAGGTCGAGGTCGGTGTTTTCGTGTCAGTCGGGGTGGGGGTAGGGGTGCAGGTGTATCCGTTGGAGTCCACGCAGGCGGTATTGGTGGGGGTGGGGGTGAAAGTTCCAGTCGGGGTGCAGGTATAGCCGTTGGAATCCGTGCAGACGGTATTGGTGGGGGTGGACGTTACGGAGGGGGTCGCGGTGAAAGTACAGTTATACAGGTTGGCATCGGTTAGTGTGATGGCGTAGTTGGTGATGTTCTCGTAATTCGCCGCCATCGCACCCAGGTCCGTCACGGGATCGCAGTCCGCTAATAAATAATTCCCGGGGGAAGAATAGGCCTGGAGATAGACGGGCCCGCCGCACAAGGGAGGAAGCACCTTGAACGCTCCACCATTCTCAGACACCATCGAAGAAAAGAGGCCACCGGTGTAATTACTGTTGCTATAAGCCTGGACAAAGAGGGCGTTTTGCGCGTTGACCACGTTGGCGCCGGTATAGGTGATGGTGCCGGATATGCCGGGTAACTCGCAGGTGTCGCCGAAGGTGAGGTTGACGCCGGTGAAGGTATTGGGCCCGCTGAAAGTGAAGGTCGTGGGGGTACCGGAGTTGAAGCATGCGTTGGTCGTGCCCGCGTAAATCGCGTAGGGAGCGTTAACATAAGCGGAACCGATCAGGCTGGTGGTCGTTACGCCGCCCAATACTTCTATCTCGTTCTCGGGGCGGCAAAGATTTGCCCAAACAACGTAGGAGCCGTTCCCTGGAAAACTGAGTGAATAGGCAACGGGACCGGGAGCGGACAGCTCGTTTTTAATGGTGTCGCCGCTGAAAGTTACCCCGCAGGCCATCAAGCCAGGACTTCCACACACCTGGAGCGCTTTTCCCGATAAATTGGTGGATCCGTTGTATTGAACCTGTCCTTCGATGACGTAAAGTCCTACCGTCGCGGTGGGATAGGGGGTGATGGTCGAAGTGACCGTGGATGTGTTGGTCGGGGTATTAGTCCATGTTTGGGTGAAGGTCTGGGTCGGGGTGAAAGTCTGCGTCTTGGTGCAGGGCGTGCCGTTCACCATGCAAGCCGTGTTGGTTGAAGTCGGAGTGCAGGTGTAGCCGTTTCCATCCGTGCAGGGGGTGTAGGTGTAGGTGCTGGTGGCTGAGGAATGTGCGGGGGAGCTAGGACTCTTGGAACTACTGCAGGCACCGATAACCGCCGCAGTGATCCCTAAGAAAAGGACGTAAAACCAGATGTAATTATTTCTTTTCTGTGCGAATCGGCGCATGGGGACCTCCTAAAAAATAATCACCTTAAAATCCGTTAGGTTTAAAAACAATCCCAGAAGTCTCCCCGGATAAATATTATCGTTGAATCTAATTTCCGACAACAGGACTGAACGGGACAAAATTAGATTTAACATTGTGATAAAGAATTCGACGGGTAAGGGATTGGGTGCGTGATCATTTAGAACCTATCTCAAAATACCTATTGAACGGGCGATAGCAGGTTCCCCCTTCCCCCATGCCACTTTGAAAAGCAAAGTCATTGAGGATGGGGACTTCCCCATTTTTCATTTATAACTATCAAATGGATGAAATGGGGGTGAAAAAGGGGGATAGGGGATATTAGTTGTTAATAAAACATGACGAAAAGGCTAACTCCCCCTTGTTCCAAAAGCGCTCATAGGGAAAACCCCTATGGTACCCACAAACCGAAATGCCCCTCTTTCATACTGTTCCTCATATAAAATTTAAAAAATGAGAACAGCATAGTGCTTTAGCACAGAAGGGGAGACTCCATATTGTTCGTGTTTTGTTGAATAAGCAAAATTGATTTTGAAATAGGTTCTAATGACTTTTTCTTAAAGCATATGACCATGGAATATTATTTTATTCACCCTTGGGGAATGTCCATTCGTAGGCCAAATAACCCGTGAATTGATACTCGGGCTGGAAGATGTCCCTTCCCGCAGAGAAAACGATGTGGTTCACCTGGTCGAAATTAATGAATCCCCCGAGATTGAATCCCACACTGTCCTTTTCGCCAATTTCATTGGCGCTGTGAAAAAAAATTTCCCCTCCCAGGGTGAACAGGGGCGAGAGGTCCCTTTGGATTTCCCAACCCAGGAAAACCCAATTCTGGCTGCCGGCTCCCGGGTTCACCCAATAGCCCCCGCCCCCAAAAGTGGTCCAGGGGCCCCAGCTCTTTTGGACCCAGAGGGGAAGCAGTAACTGGTACTGCCCGAACCCCAACCCCTTCCCGGCATCGCCTGTGGGGAAATTGACCTGGGGGAAAAAAGCGGCCTGGGGTATATCCGGGCTTTCATGGAGAAAACGGTACTTCAGGCCAACCAGGGTATCCCCAAAACCAAAGTACTGGATATTGCCTGTTGGAAAATTAAAAGAAGCTTGTGGGGTCAGGCTTAACTGGACATCCGGCAAGGCTCCGTAATTTACGGAAAAGAAAGGGGCTGTCCCGGAAAAATCGTCCTGGATTTGAAGTGCGGTTCCCCCCAGGTAGATTTCCCAATGGCCCAGTTCCGTCGGCTCGGGATCGTCGGTTTCAAAAGGGGGGCCAGCCCAAGCCGCGGGGACGAAACTAAGGACCGCCGCCATTCCGAGGAGCATTCTCAAGCATCGTTTCAACCCGAAGATCGGTTTGAGCATGTTCCACATTATATGGATCGCAACGGAATAACAAAACTTCCCATTATTTTTTCACGAGGTGGTTTTGGCCTGGCAAGAGGGATGGAAAACTTGAATGGAGCCATAGCATTGACACCTTTAGGGCCGGAATGGTTTGGATTTACCAGCCGGTTTGGGCGCCGATTTCTCCTTGGGAAAATCTTGAAGCGGCTGACAATTCAATGGACTTTCCGGGCGGGCCGATGTTGGAAGAAAAAGATACAGCCCAAGATGAAGAGAAGTAACACCCCGGAGGCGGAATAACGGCTCAAGGCCACCCCCCCGTGATCAATGGGCTTATCCAGGAAATCCCCCAAAACCGCGCCTAAGGGGCGGGTCAAGATGAAGGCCGACCAAAAGAGGATGGTCCGGGAGATCTTGGTCCCGTAATAAAGCCCCGCCACCACCGCCAAAAGCAGGAAGAACAAGGCCCCTCCCCCCAGGTACCCCAGGCCGGCGGAGTCGGCGGTCCAGTCCCCCAAGGCGGTCCCCAGGGTCTGCGAGAACATGATGGTGACCCAATAGAACATCTCGGATTTCGGGTCCTTGACCGAATCCACCGCTACCGTCCCCAGGGTCCTTTTCCAAACGTAGAGGGAGCCCATGAGAAGGCAAAAAAGAATCGCCGAACCCCCGGCGTAACCGATGCCGAGGGACCTGTCCGAGAAATCCGCCAGGGTCGTGCCGACGGTGGTGGTGGCGATGATGGTGAACCAGTAGATATAGGGATGGAACTTCTTGGCCTTGATCTGGATGGCGACGGCCCCCAGGAAAATGACCGCGAAGATCCCCGTACCCACCAGGTATCCCAGGTTCATGGACATCGAAACCGTGTCCCCGCCTGTCTCACCCAGGGTGGTGGCGGCGATCTTAATGATCCAAAAGAGCAAGGTCAGCTCGGGAACCTTGCTCAATGCGATTCCGTTCCCGTTTTTTTCCAAAGGCTTATTTCCCCAATACCAGGACATGAAAGGTCCCAGGCACAGGCTTGTGGTGCGGCTTGGGGTCTTTTTCGGTAGGCGTGGACTGCGGCTCCATCCGGGCCGTTGTCATGAAAACCCTTCCCGTCTTGGAATCGAAAGCCATGGTCTTGGCGCCGGGTTCGGTTTTGACGTTTTCCACCAGGGTGTATTGGTCCGGTGAATCCTCGTGGATCACCGTCAAGGTGCCGTCCCCGTTGGAGCTGAAAATGGTGCCGGATTCGGGATCGAAACAGGTGCCGTCCACGTGGTCGCCGATGGGCAGGGTCTGTACGACCTTCCCGTTCTTCGCGTTCATCACCACCAGGTTCTTGTTGTGGCAGCCGCTGAAGAGCCGGTTGTTTTTTACGTCCATGGAAAGCCCGGAGGGGGATTCTCCCGGCGCCAAAGGCCAGCGCTGGGTGATTTTCATGGTCTTGGCATTGATCTTGAGAATCACGCTTTTATCCTCCAGGTTGTCATAGAGGTGGCCTTTTCCGTCGGACACCGCGACTTCCGGTTTCCCTCCCAGTTCAACGGTTTTAACCACCCTGTCGGTGGCGGGATCGATAACTTCGGCATTTTCGCTGTCGCCGTTGAAAGTCAAAACCTTCCCAGAGGATTCGTCATAGAAAATCACGTCCGCATCCTTGGAGTCCGGTATCTCGGTAATACGCTTCAAGGTTTTCAGGTCAAAGACCACCACGCTTCCCGGGACACCGCTGGTGGCGTAGCCTTTTCCTAAATCAGGCAGGACCACCACCCCGTGGGGATGGGGCACGTTCTCGATGGTCCCCACCAATTTCAAGGAATCCGCGTCGAGCACCTGCACGCTGTTGTTATGGGTGACGTAAACCCGGCGGTTCACGCTGTCCACGGTCAGAAAATCCCAGCCCCCGTCCCCCGGCAGGGAAACTTTTTGGAGGATCTTGTATCCGCTCTTCCCCGCCTCCTGCGCGCCGGCCAAGCCTATTGATGCGGTCAAAAGCCCTATCAGCAAAAACAGTTTAAAGCAGTTCATAACGACCCCCGTAAAAAAATTTTACTTTAACTAGGAACACACCTTAAGACGCCTCAAAGCTTAATTTCAGGCTTCAACAACTCTCCTGCTATCAAATTAATATGCGTTAAACCTTTTGACTCCATAAACTCCCATTTTATTTTTACATCAAGGTAAGTCATTGATATGACAGCCAAATTACAGCGGCGTAATTTTTTCCGGGGCGGATGGTGAAAACCTATTAACGCCCCGGCAAACGGAACAACAAAGCATATGAAGCTCAAACAGACCCAACAGCGGGAAACAAAAGCGTGACGGTGGTCCCCTTGGAAACTTCACTCCGGATTTCCACTGTCCCCCCATGCAAGTCCATGATGCTTTTCACGATGGAAAGCCCCAACCCGGCGCCCCCGGAAGAGGGGGAGCGCGAGGGGTCCACCCTGTAAAATCGGTCAAAGACCCTGGAAATCCGGTCCGGGGGAATCCCCTTTCCCGTGTCGGTAACTTCCACAAGAACTTTTCCATCGCTGGCGGAGGCTTTCAAAAGCAGGTTCCCTCCCGAGGAAGTGTGCTTCAAGGCGTTTTCGACCAAGTTACCCACGGCCCGTTGGAATAAGGAACGGTCCATGTGCGCCCGCAAAGGTTCCGGGGCATCCACCCGTAAAGCGATACCCGATTCCCACGCCGATGGGCCGTAAAAGTCCTGGAGAAGCCCCAGTTCTTTTTTCAAGTCCAATTCCTCCCGCTGGATTTGGGTTTGGGGATTTTCCGCCCGCGCGAGGAAAAGGAGGTTGTCAATGAGGCTGGAAAGACGCTGGTATTCCTCCAGGGAGGAACCCAGGAGGTCCTGGTACTCTCCCGGCTCCCGCTCCTTGCTCAGGACCACTTCCGCTTCCCCGCGGAGGTTCTGGATGGGGGTGCGGAGTTCATGCGCGATATCGGAGCTGAAACGGGACAGCCTGGCGAAGGATTCTTCCAGGCGGTCCAGCATGTCATTGAAAGTCGCGGCTAAGTCGGAAAGCTCGGAGGGAAGGCCGGACCGGCCCAACCGCTCATAAAGTGTGCTGGACCTGATCCGGGCGGCGGTATCCGCCATTCTCCTCACGGGCCGGATGCCCCTCTGGGCGATCCAGTAGCCCGCCAAGGCGCAAGCCAGGAGGGAAAAGCATTGGATGGTCATAAGCTCCGCCCGGAATTTTCTCAGGATGATCTCGTCGGAACTCATGTCCATCGCCATTTGGACGGTAACGCGGGCGGGGGCATTACCGGGCCAAACCTCCTGGGACGACCTGATCCGAAAGGGCTTTCCCTCCCCGGAGCGGACCGTGGAATTCCGGTCGTCCGGCAAACCTCCCAAAAACAAACGCAAGGGCAAAGTTTGGGACATTCCAGGGGTCTCGGTCAAGACCCGCCCACTGCTGTCCAATATCCTCGTCCAAAACGAGATTTCCCTGTACCACTTTGGAGTTTCGCCCACGAACTCCTGGATATCCTCCAGGTCACCCTGGGACTTTTTGGCCAAAGCGTTTAAATTTTTAACATTTTCAGAAAGCAGGACATCATCCTCGTGGGCCAGGCTGTCGGTAAGGGCGTGATAGATGAAACCGGAAGTCGTCAGGACGAGCGCGAAGGCGGAAAGGGCGTACCAGAGGGTCATGCGGGCGGCCAGGGAGCCGAACCAACCCAGCCCCTTTTTATCCGCGGTCTTCGAGGACATAGCCCACCCCCCTGACGGTATGGATCAGTTTCGGGTTGAATAAGTCATCCACTTTGGAACGAAGCCGGCGGACATGGACATCCACCACGTTGGTGCCGCTGTCGAAACTCATGTCCCATACCAGTTCCGCCAGGCGGGCCCGGGACAAAACTTCCCCGTTCTTGGAAGCGAGTAGATATAGGAGGGAGAATTCCTTGGGGGTGAGGTCGAGTTTCCGTCCGGACCTCAGGGTCTTGTGGCTGATGGGGTCGATTTCAAGGTCGGCTATCTTGAGAGCTTCCGGCGGCTGGGCTTGGCCCCTTCTCAAAAGGGTATGCACCCTGGCCAATAGCTCCGTGAAAGCGAAGGGTTTCACCAGGTAGTCGTCCGCCCCCGATTCCAGCCCCTTCACGCGGTCCTCCACCGCGTCCAGCGCGGTCAGGAAAAGAACGGGAATCCTTCGTCCTGAGCCGCGCAAGTCCGACAGGATCGACCAGCCGTCCTTGCCCGGGAGCATGATGTCCAGGATGAGAAGGTCGTAGGAGCCCGCCAGGGCCATCCGGAATCCGTCCCCGCCGTTCCCGGAGCGGTCCACAGTAAAGCCGTTCTCGGAAAGGCCTTTGGCCAAGTAGGCCAAAGTTTTCGGTTCGTCCTCGATGATCAAGATTCTCATGGGTCTATGTAATTTAATCCGGCAGAAGTATCAAGCTAAATTTGGAAGATGAACAAAATTTAATTTTATGGACTGGCGGTCCGCCGAGACATTCTAAAGCCGCGCAGTTTCTGCTGGTAACCACTTTCACGTAAATGATCCCCATCATAGTACCGGGAATATATAAATATCGAAGATGACGATTTCGTCATCGTATCGTTACCTCCAATTAACCTCTCCATAACAATAAGCGGATGTCTTTCCGTTAAATTCTCCCCCGTCATAAGCCGGTTCCATCAGGACACCCCTCGAATATCAAGCAATGGAATCCCTTGGATGTTTTTTATTTCTTCTGATCGGGAAAGGAAGTCGTTATGAGGATGAATAAGCTGGGTTTGAATTTTATCACGCTGATGCTCTCGATAGTTTCGATTTTATGCCTGGATATCCGGGCCGCTGTGGCTGACGACAAACAGGCGGACAGCCAGGGTGATACCCTGTCGGCCTCCACGACCGCGGTCTCGGAGCTTCCCGAGATCACGGTGAAGGCCCACGGCATCGACCAGGCCCAGTCCTTCGACGAGATGCACGATTCCCTGAACAAGGTGAACATCCTTTCCCAGGACCAGATCAACCAGACGCCGGCCAAGACCGTCGCCCAGGCGGCCCAGCAATTGCCCGGGGTCGGGGTCCAGCATGACACCGGCGAGCCCCGTTATATCGACATCCGGGGCACGGACTCGAACCTGAACATCATCACGTTCAATAACACCATCATCCCCTCCTATGATGAAGCGGCGAGGTCTGTGGACCTCGACGCCATCCCGGCCGGCATGGCGGGTGAAATGGAAGTCTTCAAGACCATCCTGCCGGATATGGACGCGCAGGGTGTCGGCGGTCAGATGAACCTCGTCCCAAAATCAGCCTTCGATTATCCCGGAAGCTTCCACGAACTCCAGGTCGAGGGGGGTTATGTTCCGGAGCGCAGCCAAGCCACCACGAAGGAGGATTTAACCTGGGGCGAGACCCTCAACCTCGGGGGGAAAACCAATCTGGGGATCCTGGTCGCGGCCTCGTACCAGTATGAAAGGTTCGGGATCGACGACTTGGAGAACGGCTATAGCGACCCCGCTGATCCGCCTTTAGTCCCTAATTCCGTCACGGACTATGATTTCCGTTATTACGACTATGAGCGTGACCGGGGCGGGATCGGGGCGAATATCGACCTCTCAATGGACAAAGAAAACAAGCTCTACGCCAATTTAATGTATAGCGGTTATGACGAATACCGCAATCCCGTATGGCACACGGATATTAAAAACCTGGATGCGGAAGGTGCCGCCGTCGTGAATCCCGACGGAAGCATTACGATTCCCGATGTCCAGGCCGCCGGGGTTCAAGATAAAAAAAGCATGACGAATGAATTAACCCAGTTCCGCACCTTGGCCACGGGAGTGGGGGGCGAAAACAATCTCGGCGGGTTCATCCTGGACTATAAGGCCAGTTTTGCCTATGCGGACCAGAATGTGCCCTATGACTTTGGTTATGGTTTCGCAAATAAAAATAATCTTACAGGCTCGCTCACTTACAACAATACCGCTAATAACGGGAATAACCCCACCATCAACATGAGCAACATGACCGGGCAGAACGACCCGAGCCTGTTCACCTATACCGGCTCAAGTGACGGCACAAGCACCTACAACGTGAATCAGTATGGCCTCAAGGCCGACGGCAAGTTCGATACGCCCCTCGGAGGGGACGATACAGGAACGGTCAAATTCGGCGCGGCAGCGCGGTTAGAATACTCCGTCTTCAACCAAGTGAGCCTCACCTCAGACCAAACCGGAACCCTTACAATGGATCAAGTCTTGGGTTCCAGCAGTACGCCCTACTATCCCGGCAACATCTATAACATGGGGCCGCTTCCAAGCCTCAGCATGACAACAAAACTTCTTAGTGGCTCGAACGCCTACCAGGGTCCTTATTACCAAGGCGACCCTATTGATGACCAGGGGGGTGACTATAACAACTGGGAAGATGTCTACGCGGTTTACGCCATGGACACCATCAAAAGCGGAAAAATGGAGATCATGGGCGGCGTCCGGGTCGAGGCCACGCACATTCAATACAACTGGTGGCAGTCTTACGCCTATGACGCCTTCGGGAATTATACGAAAACAGAATTATCCGCCCCAATCGCCCATACGGGGACCATCGACTATACCAATGCCCTGCCGAGCCTGGGAATGAAGTACACGTTCAATCCCCAGTTCGTCACCCGGACCAACTATTCGCAGACCATCGCCCGTCCAACCCAAAACCAGTATATCCCCTCGTTTAGCTTAGGGGCGGCTCTCGATGCGCAACAAGGGGACTCGGTCATTAATTTTCAATCCGGCAACCCCAACCTGAAGCCGATGATCTCGAACAACATCGACAGTTCTTGGGAGTTTTATCCGGCCAAGGGCGCTATCCTGGCCGCCGATTTTTTCCTCAAGGACATCGCCAACTATTTCGCGACCGATTACTCAAAGGCGGATAGCTCGGGGGGAGTCACCAATACGGTCTCCTACGTTAACATTCCCTATTCCCAGATCTACGGGGCGGAATTCCAGTACCAACAGCAATACACCATGCTGCCCGAACCCCTGAATGGGCTGGGTTTCCGCGGGTCCATTTCCTTTATCGGTTCCTCGGGCGAGATCGTGCCGAATGTCTATTCCGAACTGCCCAGCCAGTCCGACCTGATTTGGAACACCGGTATCTTTTACAAGAAATACGGATTCACTTTCGACATTGGCGGATCTTTTACCGGAAAAAACCTGACCACGATCGGGGACCCAACCCAGGACAACTCCCCGAACATTTATTATGACGATTATTTCCAGATCGACGCGAAGGCCCAGTACGCCTTAAGCAAGGACTTCACGATCTATGCCGACGGGAACAACCTGAACAACGCGAACCATCGTTTTTACCAGGGCTCCCCCAATTTCCCGATCCAGAACGAGTATTACGGGGCTTCCTTCGACGGAGGCGTAAAGGTCGATTTTTAAGGCTTCAAGAAAAAAGGATTAAAGGGGAATCAGCAATCATCTCCTGTCCAACCCGGCGTGTACCCCAGAACGGTTTCGGCTTCAGGGACCGAAACCGTGCGCCGGGTTCGGACTATTTTTATGTACGTGACGTTTGTTACACCGGTTTAAAAAATAATTAAAGGGGAGTTTTCAATGAACTCGATTTTCATGCACATGGCCTTGGTGGGGGACACCTGGGTCATCGTTTTGCTGATCATAGCTTCAGTTGTTTCCATCGGGGTCATGATCGAGCGCTGGCTGGTCTTCCACAAGAACCGGGGCGACCTGTCGGCGTTGATGGACGGCCTGGCGGCGAGCCTGGAGAAGCATGACGTTCCCGGGGCGGTGGAAAGGGCCGAGAAGAGCGCCAGGGTGGAGGCCCGGGTGGCCCTGGCCGGCTTGAAGAGCTTCAAGAAAGGCGCCCCGGCGGTGGAGGAAGTGATGGCCTCCCGCTGGTTGAGGGAAAAGCTGGAGTTGGAAAGGTACTTGATCATCCTGGGAACCCTCGGCAACAACGCCCCCTTCGTAGGGCTTTTCGGGACGGTCCTGGGAGTCATCAAGGCCTTTAACGACCTGGGGATGACCGGCCAAAGCGGCGTCTCGGTCGTCATGTCGGGCATCTCCGCCGCCTTGATCGCCACCGCCTTCGGCATCCTGGTGGCCATCCCGGCGGTCGTGGCCAACAACTTTTTCCTGACACGGTTAAGGGAGATCCAGACCAACACCGACAGCCTTTCCAGGGTCCTCCTGGCCTACCTCAAGCAAGAGAAGGTGAAGTAATGGTCCCCGCCTCCGACGAAAGCAACCTGGTCACGGGCATCAACGTCACGCCCTTGGTGGACATCACGCTGGTTTTGCTGATTATTTTCATGGTAACTGCCACCTTCGTCAGCGAGCAGGCCCTCCAGGTTCATCTGCCCAAGGTGGTCAAGGAGGAAATGGCCCCCCAGCCAGCCTTGACTGTCAGCCTTGGCTTGAACGGCGAACTCAAGTTCAACCTCCAGGACATCGACCTGCCCCGCCTGACCCAGCAAATGACGGTTGAGTCCGGCGTGAATCCCGGCGTTAAGGTGATCCTCAAGGCGCCCAAGGAAATCACCTATGAGAAAGTGGCGCAGGTCCTGGACGCCATCAAGATGGGCGGGGTCCAGAAAGTGGCTCTCGCGATGGACCGGAAATAATGAACCGCCTATTCAGGGGAATCCTGATTTCGAGCCTGATCCACGGCGGCCTATTCGGCGGGGCCTTGGGGCTTATCGCCTGGGGGGAAGCCCATACCGAATACCGCGTCGACATCGACATGAAAAGCACCCCGCTTTTATCCGTAGGGACACAAGCCACCCCGGTCATCGAGACCTGGATCATGGCCAAAAAAGGGAAATCCCCCACGCCGCCCACAATCAAGCCCACTCCCGAGCCTGATTTGGCCGTGGCGGTCGTCGCCAGCCGCCAGCCCTCCTGGGTAGGGGGTATGATCGGCGAGGATGATTACCCCATTGAGATGCGCAAGCAAAAGAAGGAAGGCAGGGTGGTGGCGGAGCTTCTCATCAATATCGAGGGAAAGGTGAAGTCCGTCAGCATCGTCCAGGGCAGTACGCCCGAGTTCAACACGGTGGTCATGGCAAAACTGCAGGACGCCAGGTTCAGGCCGGCCCTGGACGCATCGGGCCAGCCGATTAATTGCCGCGTGCGGCTTCCCATCGCCTTTAAGCTGAATTAAAAATAATTGTCTCAACATTGGCAAATTTCGAAAAACATGTTGCTGGTGCTAATTCCCCCCTTTCCCCCATGCCTCTTTGAAAAACAAAGATATTGGGAATGGGGACGTCCCCATTTTCCATTTATTATTATCACATGGATGAAATGGGGGTGAAAATGGGGCTTTTCGGTTTGTGGGCATTTCGGTTTCGTGGGTACATAGGGGCTCTTCCCTATGAGTTCGTTGTACATAGGGGGTTTTTCCTATGAGCGCCTTTGGGTGGGGGGTATTAGTCGTTCTCTAATTAATACCTGAATTTTGCGCCTAATAAAAAAACCATCTAGGAAACCATTATAGGATAAGGGTTGCGAAGCCAACTCATCCTAAAAGAGGGTCCCCCAGATGGTGAAACGTCAAGATACGCCTCAGAAATCAAACCCGCAAGTCCAGAAAAAAGCCAATCGAAACGGGAGAATCGCGCCCAAGATTACGGCCAATACTCCCGTAGGTATTTGCGAAGACCGCCTAACAGCTTTTGGCGGATTGTTGGCATTGGCGAAGATGTTCGACCTTCTTGATTTTGAGCGGGAATTCAAAAAACACTATGCCGCACCTAAACGCCTTCCGAATTTGGGCCACTACCGGATGGTAAGCGGCATCCTAATGCTTCTTTTCATCGGGTTCCAAAGACTTGGCCATTTTGCCTACCTGCGGGGTGAGGTCATGCTGTGCGGTTTACTGCGGGTTCCCTTGTTGCCGGTAGTGACAACTTTTTGGAGATACCTGAGGTCGCTGGGGATCGGGCAGTCGGCATCGTTGCTGAATCTGAGTGGGGCGTTACGGGCCAAGGTTTGGGGACAGGTGAAATATGCCCCCAAGAAGGTGGAGATCAACATCGATACCACCACCGCAACGGTCTACGGAAATATCGAGGGAAGCCGAAAAGGATACAACCCCAAGCACCGGGGCAAGAAGGGACTGAGGCCCATTCTGTGTTTTCTCCAGGAAACCCGGGAATATTTGTGCGGAACCCAAAGACGCGGAACCACCCTTAGTTCTGAGGAAGTGGCCCGCCAAATTAGACAATTCCGGCGACTCTTGCCGTCCTGTGTCCGGACGATTCTGGTGCGCGGTGACGGTGAAATGATCGGCTGGGAAAGCGTGAAAGCCTGTGAAAAAGAAGGGTTTTCTTTCATCTTCGGGAACAAGCGGCATGACCCGCCTTTCACGAAAAAGGGTTGGTACCGCCATGGAGAACACGAATACAACGAATGTGTCCATCAACCCATAGGCTGGCAACAACCAGTCCGGTTTGTGGCGATGAGGACGCTGGATGAAAAAGCGCGGGAGAAACAATTGAGCCTTCCTGAAATGGAAGGATATGTCTACCGAATCTTCGCGACCAACTGTCTGGGAGCACCCCATCGGGTGGTTGAGGAATACGACCTGCGCGCGGATGTGGAAAACCTGATTGGTGAGGCGCAACGGGAGGGGTTATTAGCAATTCCCTCTAAGAGTTTCCAAAGCCACCATGCTTTTTTCCAGATCGTGATGCTGGCTTACAACCTCTGGAGGTGGATGAAACTAATGGTGGGCCATTGTGGAAAAGAAAAGCGACCGGGAAAGAAGCCACAGGAGAAGGAACAGATCACCATGCCGGACCATACCCTTCGGATCGCACGTTTGAAGATGCTCTTTGTAGCCGCCCGAATCCAGTATCACGGCCATCGGGATGTGGTGAGGTATTCAATCCATGATGATAGGACAGCGGGCCTATTGGGTTTCCTCAAATACCTTGATCGAAAACGATTGGAAAGACCCAGGGCGGCCTAGAAGTGGCTTGGTGCAAAAAATTCTTTGCACATAAGTTCACTTCTGATGAAAATGGCCACTGTCGGGTCCCGATTCAGGCCGATCTGGCCACGGAATCGGTAAACTCGGTGCAAAATTCAGGTAATACATAAAAGGCTAACTTCCCCTCTATCCCCCTCTTTCAAAGGGGGAAGATTAAAAAAACCAATAGACCGCAGGTGTTTTGTACATAGGCTTAGTCAGTTTTTGAAGTGTCATAGTTCGATTTGTGTTGAAAAGGAGTAAAAAATGAATTTCATTCGAACAGCCGTAGGGGTTCTCTGCTTGTTGGTAATTTTCACGGTCTTCGGCCCGCAATCCCGGGCTCTTTCCCAAACTGTTTCCAAATCAATAGTCGAATCCCTGCCCCCCACGGGCGACGCTGAGATCGCCCCTTTGGAGGTCCCGAAAGCCAATGAACCGCGCCTCAGCCGGAAGAAACTGGTTTCGCTCCTGCGTCAAAACATCAAGTATGTATTTATTCTCTACCAGGAAAACCGATCGTTCGACTCCTATTTCGGCACCTTCCCGGGCGTGGAGGGCATCTATTCCCACCCCCAAAGCGAGACTCCAGGCTTTAACCAGCCCATCGAAAACCCCGACGGAACCACGGAGCAGATCCAACCCTTCCGGATCGGATCCAAGGAATACGCCTCCGACCTGGATGACGTCGGCCACGGGCACTTTTTGCTGACCCAAAAGATGGACGTAGTGGACGGGAAACCGCTGATGGACAAGTTCGCCCTGTCGGAGGAGATGAAAAAATTCCCGACCGGCCTTCCCACCCTTCAAGCCAAGCAATTGGGGGAAATCACCATGGCCCATCTCGACGGCGAAACCATCCCCTTCCTCTGGCACTGGGCCAACCGTTTCGTCCTCTTCGACCGCTTTTTCCAGCTGATGGTCGGCCCCTCCACGCCCGGCAACCTGTCCATCATCGCCGCCCAAAGCGGGCAAACCGAGGGCGTCCTCCACCCCGAGAAGATGGAGAAGGATTTCGGGAAAAAAGGCGCGGGCGAACCTGTCCTGAACAGCTCCGACCCTTACTGGGGGTCCCCGGAGGACACCCAGTCCAACCCCAAAATGCCCGTGAACCCGAAGGACTTCTCCAAAAAGAAGCAGGATGATGTCCAAAATAACCAGACCTACGCCACCCTGGCCCTTTCCCTGGCGGGCTCCGAGGCGGGAAGCCAGACCTCCGAGGACCCGGAGAAGGAATCCGACCTTGAGGACCTGCAGGACGACGTGGCCTATTTAAACCAAAAGGGGAGCAAAGCGGTCTCCTGGGGCTGGTACCAGGAAGGCTATGGCGAACCAATCCCCGGCGGTGAGGATCCGACCGACGCCGAAGGAGCCCACTTCTCCTATGTCACCCACCATAACGGCCCGCAATATTTCGGTTACATCGTCCACAGTCCGGCCATGGCCGGCTGTCTCCAGGACCTGAGGGATTTTATTCCCGCCGTCTCCAAGGGAACCCTTTCCCAAGAGGGGGGCGTTTATTACGTGAAGGGCGGCCATTGGAACCTATTAGGCATGAAACCGGCCGACCAGGACCCGGCGGTCCAGAAAAAGTACCTGGGGGACGACGACCATCCCGGCGGTTCGGACTCCCAGATCAGCGAGGCCATGCTGGCCAAGATGATCAACGCCATCGCCAAGAGCCAATATTGGAACAACTGCGCCATCATCATCACCTGGGATGACGACGGGGGATTCTACGACCACGTCCCGCCCCCCCTGCGCGTCTTCGGCCCGGATAAGGAAGCCATCAGCGACGGGCCCAGGGTTCCCTTCCTTCTCATTTCCCCTTACGCGAGGGTCCATACGGTCGTGCATGAAACGGGCGACCATGGTTCGGTCGTGAAGTTCGTGGATACGGTCTTCGGGCTTACCCCCCTGGCTAAACTCCCGGATGAGATGAAAGGGCGGAAACTCGGTAAGAAGAACCTGGGGCAGGACAATTGGGGGCCGGATGACGCACTTACGCCGGATGTCTCCGACCTGGTGGCGGCTTTCGACCCGGCCCGCCTCAGCGGCGCGGTTTCGATTCTCCAGCCCGATTATGTCTCCATTCCCGAAACCATCGTGGGTACTCTTCCGCAAAATAGCGGGTACGGCTTAAAGGACATCGGGGTCGTCCCGATTGACCAGACCCTGGGACTGCCGAACCCCGTCCCGGCCGACTTCAATCCCCGGCCCCAAACCAACCCCAGCCCCGCCCCCACCGAGGGAACAGTTTCGACCCCGACCCCCTGACCGGCCGGGACCGGCAAATTTGAAAACACTTTTTAAAGAAATGCTTATTCCAGCGCGGTTTGGCAGACCCTGTTCCTCCCTTCCCTCTTCGCCTGGTAGAGGGACTTGTCAACCTGGGCGATGAGAGTGTCCAAGGGAATCTTGCGGTCCACGGGGGTGACCCCGCATCCCATGCTGATGGTGGTTTTCAGGATGCCTTTCGGGGTGATGATGGCTTTGGATTCCATGGCGGAGCGGATCCTCTCGCCGATCTCCCGGACCAGGGAGGCTCCCACCCCGGGAAAAACCATGAGGAACTCCTCACCGCCGTACCTCCCCGCCGAGTCGCTGGAGCGCAGGCAAGACCTGATCATATGGGCCGTTTCAAGCAGGACCACGTCGCCGACCGGATGGCCGAAGGTGTCATTGATGTTCTTGAAATGGTCCAAATCGGCCATGATCACCCCCACCGAGGAGCCTTCCCGGGCCGCTTTCCTCCATTCCAACTCCAATATTTCCAGGATGGCGCCCCGGTTCCAGAGACGGGTCAGGGAATCCACCAGGGCCTGGTTGCGCAAAAAATTTCTTTCCTTGAGGAGGGCCTGGTTGGCCTGGTGGATTTGCTGTATCTCCAATTCCATCACTGCCAGGTCCGCCAGGTCTTTCAGGGCTTGCAGGTGTTCCTGGCCTATTTCCCTGGGCTTGTAATCCACCAGGCAGAGGTTTCCCACCCTTTGTCCCTGGGCTCCGCTCAGGGGATAACCGGCGTAGAACTGGATATGGGGTTCCCCTTTCACGAAGGGGTTGTCCTTGAAACGGTCGTCCGACCTGGCGTCCGGCACCAGGAAAGGCTCCGGGGAAAGGATGGCGTGGGCGCAAAAGGAAAGTTCCCTGGGGACTTCCTGGGTTTCCAGGCCGTGCCGGGCCTTGAACCAAACACGGTTTTCATCCACCAGGGTAATCAGGGCGACCGGCACGTTGAAAAGACCCGCGGCGAGCCGGACAAGCTTGTCGAAACGTTCCTCATCGGGGGTATCCATTTGATGGAGACGGTCCAGTTCCCTGATCCTGGCCTCCTCATCGGGCGGAAGGGGGGGAGTCACCATATCGTTGCCTCCTTGAAAATTAATCCCTGCGGGGCATCCGCTCCGGAAAACCCCGGTGCCTCCTTAAATCCGCCAGCGCTGATGGGGATTTCCCGCCCCTGGAAGCCCGGAAACCCTCCAGCCAAAATTTGAGGATAAAGCGCTCCAGGATTCCCTGGGCCCGCTCATCCCAATGATCCAAGCGGCTGAACAAGCCGGTGGAATCCCCCTTTCCTAAATTTCCTGAATTTCCTGAATTTTTTTTGTGCCATGGGCCTCCAAACCGGATGCCCTGTTGTGGTTCGAATGAACATCCGGCTCCAGAAAAATCCCGGGGGTTTCCCGGAAAGAGGCTTGGGATAAGTTCCCTGCTTGGTAGTCCCTGGGGTCGTTGGAAATTATCCTTTTTTGCATGGCTTGCCTCCCTCCGGCGTATGCCGGAACTCATCATCGCGAACCACGACAATGATTTACCCGTTTAAGGAAATAAGGCAAGGCCCATGCCAAGTTTTTACAAGGAATTAAAAATAGAAAAACACCTCGAGGGAATAGGAATAAAACTTTAAGGCGGGTTTTCCAAAGATTAAAACCAATATAAAGTTCTGAATAAATACTTTTTCATTAAAAACCCCTCAAAGATTCAAACTGGGATATACATGAAATGTCCGACTGACCTGACAATTTTGTAGTATTGACACGTAATGAATAAAACTAAAGAATAAGTGCCCAAAAATAGTTTCACTTATTTCTTATTTTTGTACCAGGATCTTGAGTGTCTGCTTGGCGATGATCTTCCCGGTCAGGTCCTTCTGTTCCACCTTGGCGATGTAGAGCCCGCTTGAGATTCCTGCGGCATTCCAGGTCACCCGGCTCGTTCCCCCGGCGCCTTTGAGTTCCGTCACCAGCTCTCCCGCCAGGTCGTAAATCCTCACCGTCAGGTTAATCCCAAGATTTGAGGCCTGGAACTCCACTTGGCTGAATCCCCCGGTTAACGGGTTCGGATAGGCCCAGACTTTCGGCACCGTCTGTTTCGGATTGTTCAACACCATCACCGATGTCACGATCACCGTCTCCCCGCCTTTTCCATCGGTGGAGTGCACCTCGATGAAGTATTTCCCGTTGGGTACCACCGCCCCGCTTGAGGAATAGCCTGTCCATGTGGCTGTCACGCCGTTATTGGTTGTAATGATCAGGTTCCCATCCGTCGGCGACCCTGGCTCCAAAACCGTCCCTGACAGCTTCACCCCTGTGATCACCGTCCCTTGTGGGTCCTCCACCACGCTGTAGAGCGTGTCCACGATCTCTCCAGCCTCGTTATATATGTCGATCGTCACCTTCTCCAACGACCTGCTCACCACCACGTTCAATACCACGCTCTTATCCACCCCGAAGGAATCGACATTGTCCACTTTCACGTAATAATCACCATTGGGCACCGGGTTCCCGTTCTGGTCTGTCCCGTTCCACACCGTGATCTGGGTATTCTGGTCATATATCAGGATGGGATCATTCAGCCCATTAATCAGATCCCCGTTCTTCAACTGCAGGTCCACCAAGGGCTGGGAATATTGGGTTACCAACAGTGTCTTTACCAGTTCTCCTGCCTCGTTATACACCCCGATCTTCACCGTGTAGCTCCCTGTCACCATTAATGTGGCACAGGAACTCAATGGTGAGATTCCCGGATAGTTTAAGACCGCGCAGTTCACAATGGGTCCCGCGGGCGTGAAGCTGTTAATCGAGACTGTATAAGTCAATTGGTAGCTTCCAGGGATAAGGGTGGGCAATGTCCAGTTCATCATGGTCACCCCGCCTGAAACGGTGGTTACGGCCGATGTTCCTGCTGGTGAGACCCCGAAGGCCGTGAAAGTGCAGTTGGGAGGCAGTTGGTCCTGCACCACTACCCCGGGAGCGTTGGCGTTGGAGACATTCACATTCAAGGTATAGGTCACCATATCCCCCGAGGAACCTGTTGATTCTGACTCCTGTTTTTGCAAGGCCAATACCGCGGCAGGCGTGGGGGTGGGAGTGAAGGTCGCCGTGGGGGTAGGTGTCAGGGTATTAGTATTAGTGGGTGTATTCGTGGCTGTAAGCGTATTCGTGGGAGTGGAAGTGTTAGTAGGCGTCCTGGTGGGAGTAGGAGTAGGCGTATTGGTAGGAGTATTGGTGTTAGTCGGGGTGTTGGTATTGGTGGGGGTATTGGTGGCCGTATAGGTGTTGGTAGGAGTAGAGGTGTTGGTAGCGGTGGGGGTATTAGTGGGCGTATTGGTGTTGGTCGGAGTGTTGGTCGCTGTATAGGTATTGGTAGCGGTATTGGTATTGGTCGGTGTGGCGGTATCTGTCGGGGTATTGGTGTTGGTGGGAGTGTTAGTGGGTGTTGGAGTGGGGGTATTAGTCGGCGTATTCGTGGGTGTGTTGGTGTTTGTGGGGGTGGAAGTGTCGGTAGGGGTATTGGTGTTTGTATAGGTGAATGGAGGTGTATCAGTCGGGGTGGCGGTAGGAGTAGGCGTTGGCGTGGATGTTGGTGTGTCCGTGAAAGTCGGTGTCGGGGTATTGGTATTGGTGGGAGTGTTTGTGGGTGTGGGGGTCGGGGTATTGGTTGGTGTGTCGGTCGGAGTGTTGGTGTTTGTGGAAGTGTTAGTTGGAGTCGGGGTAGGGGTGTTAGTCGGAGTGGGAGTGGATGTATAGGTATCCGTCGGGGAGGATGTGTTTGTTGGGGTATTGGTGTTTGTATAGGTGAAAGGAGGCGTGTCGGTCGGAGTGTCGGTTGATGTGGGAGTTGGAGTCTGGGTGGGAGTAGGCGTGTAAGTGGGGGTGGGAGTAGTTGTAGGGGTATTGCTGGGTGTGGGTGTCGGGGTGGAAGTGGGTGTGGAAGTCGGGGTATTGGACGGTGTTGAAGTAGGTGTGGGGGTTGGGGTGGGTGTCGGCGTATTCGTAGGGGTATTCGTGGGAGTGGGTGAAGGAGTCAGGGTCGGAGTGACCGTAAAGGTGTTCGTGGGAGAAGTCGTACCGGTCGAGGTGTTCGTCGGGGTGGGCGTAATGGTGGGGGTTGGGGTTGGCGTGGAAGTAGGTGTATTCGTCGGAGTTTTAGTGGGAGTCGGCGAGGGTGTCAGGGTTGGGGTGGGTGTCGGGGTATTAGTTGGGGTAGAGGTAGCCGTATTAGTGGGTGTTGGGGTGGAGGTGGTCGTAGGAGTAGGAGTTGGTGTGGATGTTGGAGTCCTAGTTGGGGTGGAAGTCGGTGTTGGAGTTGGCGTCGTAGTGGGCGTGGGCGTAGGGGTGTTGGTAGGAGTAGAAGTCGGGGTATTCGTGGGAGTGGGAGTAGGTGTCACAGTCGGGGTAGAGGTAGGTGTCGGGGTCGGGGTCTTGGTCGGGGTGATGGTGGGCGTATTCGTGGGAGACTGGGTCCCTGTGGGCGTATTGGTCGGAGTCGGGGTGATGGTTGGCGTGTTGGTGGGGGTCGGAGTGGGGGTTGTGGTGGGTGTAGGGGTATTCGTGGAGGTAGGAGTGGGTGTCGGTGTCCTAGTCGGAGTAGGTGTCGGGGTGGTCGTGGGGGTGGGTGTAGGAGTATTCGTGGGAGTAGGAGTCGGGGTATTGGTGGGTGTGGGAGTGGGTGTGGTGGTTGGCGTTGGAGTAGGCGTATTTGTAGGGGTAGGCGTCGGGGTTCTCGTTGGAGTAGGGGTCGGGGTAGTTGTAGGAGTGGGTGTCGGGGTATTCGTGGGGGTAGGAGTAGGAGTATTGGTTGGAGTGGGTGATGGGGTGGTGGTGGATGTGGGAGTGGGCGTCCTCGTGGGGGTTGGAGTGGGCGTATTAGTGGGTGTTGGAGTAGGCGTCGTTGTCGGGGTGGGAGTCGGAGTATTGGTAGGAGTTGGTGTCGGAGTCCTCGTGGGGGTAGGTGTCGGCGTCGTGGTTGGAGTAGGCGTAGGCGTATTGGTTGGGGTGGGTGTCGGGGTATTCGTCGGCGTTGGCG
Source organism: candidate division FCPU426 bacterium (assembly GCA_963796105.1). Taxonomy (GTDB): domain Bacteria; phylum Oederibacteriota; class Muellerivitia; order Muellerivitales; family Muellerivitaceae; genus CAWCKJ01. The sequence continues at coordinate 230,216 of CAWCKJ010000002.1, read as the reverse complement.
TGGGAGTTGTTGTTGGGGTGGGTGTCGGGGTAGGGGTTGGTGTCCGAGTCGGGGTATTGGTAGGTGTTGGTGTAGGCGTAATCGTGGGTGTATTGGTGGGAGTCGGGGTCGGAGTCTTGGTTGGGGTAATAGTGGGCGTATTTGTGGGCGACTGGGTTCCCGTGGGGCTATTAGTGGGTGTTGGAGTAATGGTTGGTGTATTAGTTGGAGTGGGGGTAGGCGTCGTTGTCGGAGTAGGAGTCGGAGTCGGCGTGGGAGTCCTGGTCGGTGTGTTCGTCGGGGTCGGGGTAGGGGTGGTTGTCGGTGTTGGAGTCGGAGTATGTGTGGGAGTTGGAGTTGGTGTATTGGTGGGTGTCGGAGTCGGCGTCGTTGTAGGCGTGGGGGTCGGGGTGTTGGTAGGGGTTGGCGTTGGAGTCCTCGTCGGGGTAGGCGTTGGAGTAGTCGTGGGTGTGGGTGTGGGCGTATTCGTGGGTGTATTGGTGGGAGTCGGAGTAGGGGTGTTCGTCGGGGTTCTGGTCGGGGTTTGAGTCGGCGTGTTGGTGGGTGTCGGAGTTGGGGTATTGGTAGGCGTTGGTGTGGGTGTTGTTGTTGGCGTCGGTGTAGGTGTCCTTGTAGGGGTCGAAGTGGGAGTATTCGTGGGGGTTGGGGTAGGGGTTGTCGTCGGGGTAGGAGTCGGAGTGTTGGTGGGTGTGGGAGTAGGAGTCCTGGTTGGGGTTGGTGTTGGCGTCGTGGTGGGTGTAGGAGTAGGCGTATTGGTAGGGGTCGGCGAAGGTGTAGGCGTAGGAGTGGGTGTTGGTGTCTTGGTTGGCGTGGGAGTAGGCGTTACGGTCGGGGTGGGGGTAGGAGTGTTAGTCGGAGTAGGCGTCGGGGTGTGTGTGGGTGTCGGAGTGGGAGTGTTTGTAGGTGTTAGGGTTGGGGTGTTCGTGGGAGTTGGAGTGGGTGTCCTGGTTGGAGTAGGGGTTGGTGAAACCGTGGGCGTAGGCGTAGGTGAAGGTGTCGGAGTAGGAGTCGGAGTATTGGTGGGTGTAGGCGTTGGCGTCCTAGTCGGGGTAGGAGTGGGCGAAGGGGTGGGGGTTGGCGTAGGTGTGTTGGTGGGTGTAGGTGTCGGCGTCCGGGTCGGGGTAGGTGTGGGTGATGGAGTGGGTGTTGGGGTAGGAGTGTTAGTGGGTGTCGGGGTCGGCGTCCTTGTTGGAGTAGGTGTGGGTGATGGTGTCGGCGTAGGGGTGTTCGTTGGGGTCGGTGTAGGTGTGTTCGTAAGCGTGGGAGTCGGTGTTCTCGTGGGTGTCGGTGTGGGGGTTGGGGTGGGCGTATTCGTGGGGGTGGGAGTCGGGGTGTTAGTGGGTGTCGGGGTCGGCGTCCGGGTGGGGGTATTCGTGGGAGTGGACGTGTTGGTGGGGGTGTTGGTGAGAGTGGGCGTCGGAGTCCTCGTGGGGCTGTTGGTCGGCGTGGGAGTCCTGGTCGGCGTGAAAGTGTTGGTGAAGGTGAAAGTATGGGTATAGGTGAAGGTGTAAGTGTTGGTGAAGGTGGGGGTGCCCTGAGTACAGGGCCGGCCCACCGTCACGATCCCAGAATTTTTCGTTCCCCCGGAATAAGCTATGCTGGCCGTATTGGTGATCGTTTGGCAGGCGTTCCCTTCCCAGTAATAATCCTCCATGCTGGCAAGAAGGGTTACGCAGGAGTTCCCTGGAAAATTGCCCCAGGTCGCGGGGCTTCCCCCGCTGGCCGCCGGAACCGGCCAGCTCGCGTTCGCGTTGTAATCGATGGAGATGGGTGATTGCGCGGGAATGATCCAGCCGATGAAGGCAAAGGCAGTTCCCCCGGCTTGCGTGTCGGTCAGGGTCACGCCTCCGCTCGTCACGGGTCCGCCGGTATTACAAACCACCACTTGGAAGGTCACGAACATGTCATTGTTGGTATTGGTGACGGGCTGGCCCGCGACCAGGGATTTCGTGACGGTCATGGTGGCCGGCCCCACGGTCGCGGCGGGAGGCGGGATCGTAGTGGCCTGGGAGTAGAAAAGCGCACCGCCGCAATTGCTCGTACTGTAGGCGCCCGAGGTATCGGTGGACGTGAAGGGTACCGTCTGGCCCGTCACAGGGTTATAGATGCTTTGGCCCCAACAGCAATCACCGGCGGTGGTGTTGACCACCGCGGGGGTCTGCCAAGTACCGCCGGTGAAATTGGTCGCGTACCAGTTGGAGGCGGGAGGGGTGGTAGGATTTCCTGAGCTGATATAGTCCAGCGATACGCCGCCGCTGGCGCTGGTAATTTCGGAATGCTGGCCGTTGGTGCAGGTGATATCCAGGTCCCAGGAGGAATAGACGTTGTTGCAAGCGGTGTTTTGGGTGTAGACGGAAATATAAACCTGGCTGCCGGAGATGAGCGAGGTGGGGACGGTGATACAACCGGGAGGACAGCTCCCCGTCCCGTCCCAGTTGCAATAATTGATCTGGCCCAGGTAAACCCCGCCGACATAGATCTGGGACCAGTCGTCGCTGGCCACGCAGATTCTCGCGCTTGAGGGCGTACACTGGGCCGAGGCGGTTTTCGGGAGGGTAAAGAAGGACATTCCAACGGTGAAAAGGATCAGGGCGGTTAAAAATTCTTTTCTTCGCTTGGCCATTTTCTCCCCTAACCATTCGTGGCGGGAGTTTTCCGCGGGTTTTCTTTTCACTCCAAGTGCCGGCTTAAAATCGTTTTAAGCCGGGAACATTCTGATGCATCTTCAAAAAAATAGTACCGCCCCTCTGGATCGGATTGATAGGCCCTCGGCGAAATAGTTGCGGAATAATTTCGATACGCAGGAAACCGCTTTCCAGGAGAGGAAAACGATTTTGATAGCTGTTTTCAACTAGGTTACCAAAGGAAAGTGCTGATCCAAAAACACATCAGGACTTTAAAAGTGGGGTTATTTCCACGAAAGCGAAATGACTGTGAGAATCCGGGTGGTACAGGGGGGATTTCAGAAGGGCCTTTACTCTGCTTGGCCGAATGGCCTAGCGCAATCCAATGAGCAGTAAAAAATAAGTCATCATCAACAACAGGCCCAATGGAAAAGCCCATTTGGCCCATTCGGAGCTTTTAATCCCGAGTTTGTTTGCCGTAATGATGTTCGGGAGGTTTCCGGGAATGAGCATGATTCCCGAGAGCAAAAGCCCCAGCATCACGTATTGAACAGTCGCCAAGGACATCATCGGGTTTATTTCAGCGGCCGCCATGCTAGCGTTATCCAAGACCGCCGAAGTCATATTGACCCAATAGAGGACACTGGGCGGTAAGCCGGTTAAGAACCGGGCTACCATGGGCGTCATGCCCGTTCCCAGCAGGATAAGTCCCGCCACAAACAAATAAATTTTTATGGCCCGGAAGATCACGCCGCCAAAACCGCCAGGGTGATGGGGATGGGCTCCTTCAAGGCTTCCACCACCAATGGCCATGACCAAAGGTTGGAGATGCTGACCGCCGCCAATCCCATAATAAAAAGAAATGTCTCGAGTTCCACCTCCGCTTTTTTGTAGAAAAAAGGCGTCAACAAAACCAATCCCATGAGCAGTCCGAGACCGCTGATTATCCAAATCCCCTGATTAAACATTTTAAATTCCCAGGTGTGTTGCCGGCGAAGGCAAGAATTGGAATTGATTATACTTCGGGACTCAGTTGATTTATTCCCTAGGTGGGTGGTTTAAACGTTATTTTTTCGGGTAAATAACCCCACAACAAGGGTGGAACTAAAGATCAATACCAAGGGAATCCATGTCCCCAGAAGGCTTTTAAACATATCCAAACTCTTAAGAATAACCAAGGCCACTAGGAAAAAATCAACCAACCCAACAACAGACACGAAGATCAAAGCTGTTTGAAAAGGTTCAGTGAAATGATGGTTTTTGTGGTAATGGTACGATAGGAAGGCAAAAGCCAGGGGGGCAACCAAGGCATGGATCACAAATACAATATGAGCCGGTAAAAACGCCATTCCAACCCCCATGGTCATGGCGCAAACCGCCCAGCCGATCAACGCGTACAATAAAATGATCCTAAACTTCCTACCTTTCGCTTTATCCATTTATTCCCGTGATCCCATTAAAGGTTTCATCGCGAATTACCGATTGCCAAATTGGTTTTCCAATATTTCAGCCGCGCTTCTTACCAGTTTAGGGCAAAGAGTGGCCGTTAATTTCTTGTCCGCGGCGATTTTCGAACCCTCCGGCGTGAAGATGTCGCAACCCAATAATTCCCTGCAAATAAGGGACCCATTGGTTTTTTTAAATTCATCCATGAACTTTCCTGCCTCGTCATAGTTTGTTTTCTTAGCTTGGGCGTCCCCTTCCATCACCATGGCATGGTGGAGGCCTATCACCATCAACCCCCCCGGTGACCGCTCCGCAAGTTTCCGCCTTACGGGCCATTCCCGCGCCAAAACTCCCCCCCACCCGTAAACACGATTCCCTATCCAGGCCAGTATCCGGGCCGAAGGAACCCAGGACACTTTGGGCGCAATTGAAGCCCTTCTGGAACAGGGCTACAGCCTCATCCGCTTTATGCGTCATATTAATCTCCTTATACGTGATAAAGCGCCTTTATCCTTTTTTTGATCTCATCCCTAACTTCCCGGAAACTTTGAAGCTTTTCACCGTCAGTGTTTTTCCCGACCCCCGGGTCCGGCAGGCCCCAATGGAGCCGCTCGGCCTTCCCCAGGAAAACCGGGCAGACTTCCTCCGCGCAGAGGGTAATCACCGTATCCACGGTCTTGGGGTCGATTTCCTCCACCGATTTGGAGCGTTGTTTGGAGATATCAATGCCTATTTCCGCCATGGCTTTGATGGCGAAGGGATTGACGCTGGAAGGTTTTGAGCCGGCGCTTTGGATCATGGCTTTGTCCCCCAAAAGATGCCTGGCCAGGCCCTCTGCCATCTGGCTTCTCGCGGAATTGGCGACACAAAGAAAAAGAATTTTTTCCACCTAGCCCTCCTTCTCAAACCATCCGGTGGTTCTTGTGCATATGGAACAGACCGACAGCATGACAGGAACTTCAACGAGAACCCCCACGACCGTGGCCAGGGCGGCCCCGCTTCCCGGGCCGTAAAGCGCGATGGCGGTGGCCACGGCCAGTTCGAAGAAGTTCGAGGCCCCGATCAAGGCCCCCGGCGCCGCCACGGCATAGGACACCTTGAGGAATTTCATCAACCCGTAAGCCAGCCCCGCGTTGAAATAGACCTGTATCAGGATGGGGATAGCGATCAAGAATACGTCCAGCCAGCGGTTGGTGATGTTCCCCGCCTGGAAGGCGAAAATCAAAACCAGCGTGGCCAACAGCGCCAGGATGGTCACGGGATGGAATACCGGAAGGAATTTTCCGTTGAACCATTCCGCCCCATTCTTCCGGATGAGTGCCCAGCGGCTCAAGGCTCCCAGGACCAGGGGTATCACCACGAATATGGCCACGGAATACAAAAGGACTTGGAAAGGCACCTCTAAACCCGAGGCCCCCGAGACGAGGAAGCGCACAATGGGCGCGAAAGCCACCAGCATGATGAGGTCGTTCACGGAGACCTGGACCAAGGTGTAGGCGGCGTCCCCTCCCGCCAAATAAGACCAGACGAAAACCATGGCGGTGCAGGGCGCGGCGGCCAGGATGATGAGGCCCGCCAAATATTGGTTTGCCATCTCAGGTCCCATGAAGGGGGCAAAAAACACTTTGAGGAAAACCCACCCGAAAAAAGCCATTGAAAAGGGCTTCACCAGCCAGTTGACGAACAAGGTCACCAGCAATCCCTTGGGCCTCTTCCCCACGCCCTTGAGGGACGCGAAATCAATCTTGAGCATCATGGGATAGATCATGAGCCAGATAAGGATAGCGATGGGGATATTGATATGGCTACCGGACCCGAATTCCATGCCCTGGAGGGACGTGATGATTTGAGGCATGGTTTTGCCGATCAAAATTCCCAGTCCCATGCAGAGCGCCACCCATAGGGTCAGGTAACGCTCAAAAACGTTCATTTTCTGGGATAGCCCGCTCATTTTATGCCTTTCTTAGTTTCTGTGAAGCGGGACGACATCAAACCCCTTTTCCGCAACCTGCTTGAATTTGACGTGGATCTCGTCCCGGACTTTCCGGAACTCGTTCAAGATTTCCTCCGACTCCTCCTCGGTTTGGGGAGGGTCGTTAAAAGGCCAATAGAATCGTTGTGAAACACCTGGAAAGATGGGGCATCTTTTATCCGCATCCGAGCATACCGTGATGATATATCCAAAATACTGGCCCAGGAAATCCACGACATTTTTTGATTTATGGCTGGAGATATCAATGCCTATCTCTTTCATGACCTTGATGGCGTTTTTATTGACGTGCGACGGCTCCAGGCCCGCGCTTTCCACGATGAACTTGTCTTTGCCATAATGCCTCAGGACCCCTTCGGCCATCTGGGACCTGCATGAATTTTTGGTGCATAAGATCAAGACTTTCTGTGCCATTAGGCGCCTCCCAAATTTTTTACGGCCCTGCCAACATCGTGCTGATTTCTTTTAATCTTTAGGCTTCTCACCCCAAACCGTCACGCTGAATATTCCCATGCCGGATTTTTCCAAATCCCGGACTTCGTTTTCCGTCAGGTATTTCAACAGGACTTCCCGTGGAACTTCCACTGGACGGTCCTTCAAAATCTTGACGTTTTGGAAACCGGCCTGCCGGACGAAACCCATGTACTCCTCCCGCTTGACCGCGCCGGCCACGCAGCCAACATACAGCTCGGCTTCCGACTTGATTTTCCCGGGCAAATCGCCGTTTAAGACAATGTCCGAGACATTGAAATGGCCGCCAGGCTTGAGAACACGATAGATTTCTTGGAAAGCCTTGGCCTTGTCCGGCACCAGGTTGAGCACGCAGTTGCTGACCACCACATTCACTTCCGCGCTCTCAACCGGCAGTTTCTCGATCTCTCCCAAATAAAAATCCACGTTTTTAAAACCCAGTTTGCGGTTGTTCTCCCTGGCGCGCTCGATCATCTCGGGAGTCATGTCCACGCCGATCACCCGGCCTTTCTCGCCGACTTCCCTGCGGGCCACGAAGGCATCGTTTCCCGCCCCGCTTCCTAAATCCAACACCGTGTCACCTTCACGAATTTGAGCCAATTGGGTGGGCAAACCGCAGCCCAACCCCAAGTCGGCCTCGGGCTGGTATCCGGGAAGCTTCGCGTAGTCTTCCCCGATAAAACTATAGGAGAACCCCTCCGCTTTTTTCTCGCCGCCGCAACAGCATGAGGATTCTTGCTCCTTTGGGCTTTCCATGCCGCAACAGGATGTTTTCACCGCGGACTTGGCGATTTGCCCGTATTTTTCCCGAACGGTCGATTTGATCTTCTCAGCAGCAGCTGTTTCTTTTTCCATCGTTTTTTCCTTTCGTTTTCGGCAGTTCCCCCAGGAGCTTGTGAAACAAATCGGAGAGTTCCTCGATGGCCTTGGGATTCAGGCAGTAGCAGGATTTGGGGCCGTCCACCTCGCCCTGGATGAGGCCGGCCTCCAGGAGCACCTTGAGGTGCTGGGAAACCGTGGATTGCGCCAGGGGCATAACCTTCACGATCTCCCCGCAAACACATTCCTTTTGTTTGGCCAGGGTTTTCAGGATGGCGATGCGGGCGGGATGACTCAAAGCCGAGGCGTACTTCGCAAGGTCCCCGTCTTTCGGATGGAATTGATCTTCTTTGGAATAAGCCATGTGCTCTTTTATCGTATATATACGATATAATCAAGTTAAATTTTTGTAAAATCCTTCAGGTCAAAAAAGGGGGGAGAAAGTTTTCGGATCAGAATTAATTTATCGCCACAGCAACCAGCGCCCTGGCTGGGGCGAAAACAACCTGACCCTTGAGCCATGGCGACAGGTTTTTGAAGAGTTTTTCCTCGAAGCTGGCACGATCACTCTTGCTCAAAGCCCGGATGGCCGGGCCCGAAGTGGTGCCAATCGCGCATTCCAACGCCTGGGGAAAACCACGGTCTAAAACCACGGTCAAGGTTTCTTCTGTAATGATAGGATTCGCAAAACCGGCGCCCACAAACAAATCCCGGAGATTGGAAGGATTCAGCCAATTCGGGGGCGGTCTCCTTGGCTGGTCCGGCATAGCCGCCTCTAGGGCTTCATGAATCGCAGCAAAAAGGGACATCGCCCTGCCGTCACTCCAAAGAGCCAGGGCCAAGCAACCACCTGGCTTCAGCACCCTTTTCATTTCCTTGAGCACGCCCAACTGGTCCGAAAAAAACTGAATCCCTTGCTGGCAAAAGACCTTATCGAATTGCTGATCAGGAAAAGGAAGGGATTGTGCCGAGGCTTCAACGAAATCCAACTTGGCGCCATTGACGACGGGAGGTGCGGCTTTCGCCTGGGCCAGCATCTGGGGACTATTATCAATTCCAACCACCCCGCCCTTTGGACCAAGCGTTTGCGCCGCCATGCGGGCCAAGGTCCCGGGGCCCGTGGCCACATCCAAGACTTGGTCACCCGTCTTGAGGCCTGCCTTTCCGATGAGCAAGCGGCCCCAAGGCTCAAAAATCAAAGGCAGGAGCAAGTCTTGGTAAATTTTGGCGGTGCTTTCGTCATTAAACCTGGACTGGGTCATATCTTTTCTTTTTCAGGTTCGACGCTCGCCAAGAGAGCGGCGTGCGCCTTCTTTTTCTCGAATCGCGACATCACGCTGTAAAAGCACGGCACCACGTAGAGCGTAAGCAGGGTCGAGAAGACCACCCCGCCGATGACCGCTACCGCCATAGGGTTGCGGGTCTCCGAGTCCGGACCCAAAGCCAGGGCGGCTGGGACGGCCCCCGCGACCGTGGCCACCGAGGTCATGAGGATGGGACGAAGGCGGATGGGACAAGCGGTCAGGAGGGCTTTCCGAAGGGACTCTTCCCCCTTTTCCCTAATCTGGTTCGTGAAATCCACCAGCAATATCGAGTTTTTCTTGACGATCCCCATCAGAAGGATGAGCCCGATGACACTGTAGACATTGATAGAATGGTGGGTGGCCAATAGGGCTAGGAGCGCCCCGGAGATTGAGAACGGCAGGGCCATGAGCACCGACAGCGGGTCGATGAAGCTGTTGAACTGGCTGGCCAGCACCATGTAGGCCACCAGGATGCCCAGGATCAGCACCCAAAAGAGACTCTTGAGGGACTCGATGAAAGTCTGGGAGCTGCCTGTCAGGGTGATGTGGTATTCAGGCGGCAGGATTCGCTTGGCAATCTCCTGGGCGGCCTGGAGCGCCCCCTGCTGGGACTCCCCCGCCTTGACGTTGGCATAAACCGTGATGGACCTTTCCCGGTTGCTGCGCCAGATGGCCACCATGCCCTGCTTATTCTCGAAGGTGACGAGGGACGACAGGGGGACCAGTTCCCCCCGGTTGTTGCGCACGTATAAGCCGTTTACCTTGGCGCGCGGGTCCAGGTTGTTCTCCTCCAGTTTCAAGCGGATGTCGTAGCGGTGTCCGCCCTTCTCATAGGTGCCCACTAGGACGCCCCCGATCATGGCCTCCACGGTCTGGGAAATGCTGGCGATGCTCACCCCCCGCTCGGAGGCCTTCTTGTGGTCCGGGACCACGTGAAGCTCGGGCTGGCCCAGGGCGTAATTGGTGTCCAAGTCTGTGACAAGGCCCGTCTTATCCAGCTCCGCCATGATCTTTTTGGAATATTCCGCCAAGGGGTCCCACTCGGGCCCCTGGATCGTGAACTCGATGGGGAAGCCCCGGGAGGCCGTGAAGGCCTTGGTCGAGAGGTCCTGGATGACCACGCTGAGGTCGGGGATCTTCTTGAGCTCCTTACGGCAGACGGCCATGAATTCCTGCTGGCGCAGTTCGTGGCCCATTTTCGGGTCGACGCCCCGTTTGCCGGAGTCCTTCATCGTGACCAGGATCGAGCCGCTGTTGGAATCCCCGGGGCTTCCTCCCCCGACCTGGATCACGTATCGGTCCACCTCGCTCCGGGACGCCAGGAACTGCTCGGCCTTGCTGAAGGTCTGGTTGGAATAGGACAGGCCCGAGCCGACCGGGGTCTTGAGGCGTATGTTGAACCGGCTCTGGTCCTGGGGCGGGATGAATTCCTTGTTCAACACCAAATAAGCCGAACAGCTCATGGCGAAGAGGATGAGCGCTGCGAGAATCACTTTCCAGCGGTGATCCAGGGCCGTTCCCAGGGTCTTTTCATACAACACAGCCGTTTTATCAAACAGGTTTTCCATCATTTTGCCGAGGCGCGTATCCCGGGGGTTGATGTCCACGAACTGGGAACAGCGCATGGGGGTCAGGGTGAGGGCCTCCAGGAGGGAAAGCGCCACCGCCACCGTGATGGTCACCCCGAACTGGAAGAAAAATTTCCCGATAATTCCGCTCATGAAGGCGACCGGAAGGAAGATGGCCACGATGGAGACCGTGGCGGCCATGGCCGCGAAGGTGATCTCGCGGGACCCGTCCAGGGCCGCCCGGAAACGGTCCTTCCCCATCTCCTGGTGTCGGATGATGTTCTCCAGCACCATGATGGCGTCATCCACCACGATTCCGATGGAGAGGCTCAATCCCAGCAGGGTGAAAGTGTTCAAGGTGAAGCCGGCGAAATAAAGCACGGTGAAGGCGCCGACGATGGACGTGGGTATCGCCAGGATCACATTCAGGGTGGAGGACCAGCTCCCCAGGAACATCCAGCACACTAAGGCGGTCAAGAGGGCCGATAGCACCAGGGTAAAGTCCAGTTCCCGAACCGCGCTTTCGGTATAGCGGGTGGCGTCGAAGTTGACCGCCAGCTTCATGCCCCCCGGCAGGCCCTTCTGGATCTCCACGGCCTTGGCCCGGACGGCCTTCGCCACCGAAACCGCGTTGGATCCCCTCTGCTTGAGGATGTTCAGCGTGACGCAGGGGACGCCGACGGCGCGGCTTAGGCTCAGGACGTCCGCCATTCCCTCCTCCACCCGGGCCACCCGGCTCAAATGGATGGGGATGTAGTTGGGCTGGCCCCCGCGCTGGTTGATGAGCAGGTCGCTGAATTCCCCGACGGTTTTTGCCTCGCCCATGGTGCGCACGTTCAATTGCTGTTTTCCCTCCTCAAGTTGGCCAGAGGGGGATTCCAAGTGCTCGTTCTGGATCGTATAGATGACGTCGTTGACGGTAAGCTCATAGCGGCCGAGGGCCTTGCCATCCACCCAGACGCGTAGGTTGGGGTCCCGGTAGCCGCCCAGGGTGATGTCCCCCACTCCGGAGACCATGGAGAACTGGTCCTTCAGGCGGTCGTTCACGTAAAGCATGAGGTCCTTGAGCTGGTATTTATCGCTGGAGAGGGTCAGCGACAGGATGGGCTGATCCTCGGGGTTGGATTTGCGGATGGTGGGGGATGTTATTTCCTTGGGAAGTTTCTGGAGGATCGAATCGACCTTGGCCTGGACGTCCTGCACCGCCAGGTCGATATTGCGGTTGAGCTCGAACTCGATGGTGACGGTTCCTTCGCTGTCCTCGGACTCGGAGGTAACATTGCGCACGCTTTGGATGCCCATGACCGCGTCCTCGACGATGTCCACGATGGAGGTCTCGATCACCTCCGGGGCGGCCCCCTCCAGGCGGATATTCACCGAAATGACCGGGTAGTCCACGTCCGGAAGCTGGCTGATCCCCATTCGCGAGAAGGAGATGGCCCCGAAGATGATGAGCCCCGCCATGAGCATCCAGGCGAAGACAGGCCGCTTGATGGAAAGTTCGGATAAGTTCAATGTTTACCTCGATAGAATCTTGAACGGAAAATCATAACACATAGGAACTTATTTGATTTGAAACATTGGCATTATAGGGTTGGGACTTATGGATGGTTCCCTTTTTGTTACAATGCATAAATCGTTAAGGAATATCCGCTTTCTCAATCTGTTGTGGAGATCCGAATCCAGCTTTATTCAGGAGCCGTGCGTGAGAGAAGTTGTAAATCTAATGCCCAATGTTATGTACCTGCTAGTTGGCGTTTTATCCCTGGTCATGGCCTATAAATGCCTATTCTCAAATAAGCTTATCCCTTTCCACGAAAAGGCCGCCGGAATGTCTTGGGATCGAATAGATTCTTCCCTACAGGCGGTCCTCCTGGCCCTGATGAGAGTTTCCGGTTTGGGATTCCTAGTGGTAGCTATGCTATTGCTGTTTTATCCAGTTCTGACCGGCCAAGCGCCGAATGCTCTCTTGAAATATACGATCCCGTTGATCTGTGTTTTATTCTGTACCGGCTTGTTTTGGGCCAATTACCTGTTACACCAAAAAACAAAATCCCCGACACCTTGGAAAGACGCCCTCGCGGCCGTTTTGATGCTGTTGGCGGGAATGATCATTTCAAGCCTTTAAATTCAGGGCCTTCCTACAGCAGTATCACGGTTTTTAAACCTTGTTACTTTTGCGTAAACAATTCAATCCAGCCTTTTCGGACCCTCTCTTTTCCAGATAATGGTTCCGACTTCATTCCAAGGGATTCTCTCATGATGCAAAAAAGCTTCGTCAATAAATTCGTCGTGAAACCGGGAAGCCGGGTTTACCTAAAGGATCTCGACCCTGGCTGGGCGTCCCACAAGGACCTTTTGGACCGGTTTGGAGAGGAAAGGGTAAGAAAAATCGCCCATAAGATCCTCAAACGGAACCTGGATAACCTGGCGGAAGCCCAGAACCTTTTATGGGCATCCGACACTTATGGCATCCTGGTGATTTTGCAGGCCATGGACGCCGCGGGCAAGGACGGAATCATCCGGCACGTGATGTCGGGTTTGAATCCCCAGGCCTGCATGGTGCACAACTTCAAGAAACCCACCCCCGACGAACTGGACCACAATTTTCTTTGGCGCTACATGAAGAACCTGCCCCAGAGGGGGCGCATCGGCATCTTCAACCGATCCTATTACGAGGACGTCCTAGTGGTGAAGGTCCACCCGGAGCACCTGGATAACCAGAAACTGCCACCGGGGGTGAAAACCGAGAATCTTTGGAAACACCGTTACAGCGACATCAACCATTTCGAGAAGCACCTGACCCGCAACGGCATCATCATCCTTAAGTTTTACCTGCACATTTCCAAGGATGAGCAACGCCGCCGGCTCCTGGATCGGTTGAACAACCCAGCCAAGCATTGGAAATTTTCCGATTCCGACCTGCCCGAGCGGGCCTATTGGGACGAATATATGAGAGCCTACGAGGACGCCCTTGCCGCCACCTCCACCGAGTGGGCCCCCTGGCACATCATCCCTTCCAACCACAAATGGGCTTCCCGCTCCCTGGTAGCGGACATTCTCACCGGGACCATATGCTCACTGGGACTGGAGTACCCCAAACTCACTGCCGAACGGAGGAAACGCCTGGAATTGGCCCGGGTACAATTGGAAAACGAGGTGGATCTTTCCTCGGAAGGCACCATGACGGCTTAATGTTATTCAAATGATTTAACCTCCAATTAACCAGACTTTTAAACGAATCTTTCCTCCATTGCCTATCCTTTCAACGTCAAAGAACGGGGAGGATAAAATGAAAAAAATTATGCTGATTGATTCGGATGTCGCCCACCTGAGAAAGTTGAGCGATGCTTTATCCAAGGAATTCAATGTCTTGATTTGCAGCAGGGGAGACAAAGCCTGGGAACTGTTCAGTTTGTTCAAGCCCGACGCGCTACTGCTCGACCCTTTGGCAGATGGTTTACACGCCTCGATTTTCCTGGATCAAGTCCGCAGGAAATACCCGAAAAATTCAATACCGATCATCTCACTGATCCGGATGGCTACCCTCAAACCCATTGAAAACAGTTTTACCTTCGGGGCGGGTTTCGCTTTCGTCAAACCTTGCCAAGGTGAAACCGTCCGAAAAAAGCTCCTGGATCTGCTTTCTAAGGGGGAAACGCGGGTGGAATTGGCCCTGGTTTAAACCAGGCTCCGTCTTAAGCGCAAAGCTTAATTTAGCGGACGGTCGTGGGGTTGTAACCTTCTGATCCCGTGGGCGCCTTTGAGGGCCTGGCCTTGACCGGCTTGAGCAGGTATTCGTAAATCTCCCGGTCCTTCTCCGTCAGGTAGCGTGAGGGCGGGGGCAGGTTGTAGGGACTCAGGTCCGGTGTGTCCGTGAAGATGGAAAACATAGGTGCGGCCATTCCGTCGTTCATGTTCATGGGCTCCAAGCCCAAAATCAATTCCATCGTCCTCAGCATACCCAATTGGTCGTAAAGATCGCTCACCACGGACTGCCTTTTCACGTTGGGTCCCACAGCGAAGGCGATAGAGCGCATGGCGTCCACGTGGTCCGGGCCGTTCTGGGAGTCATCCTCGATGCAGAAAACCAAACTGTCCTTCCAAACGGGGCTTTTGGAGATAGTGTCCAAAATGATCCCCACCGCCGCATCGTTTTGGGCCAGGAACTGGTTCGGATTCAAGGACTTGGGATCCATTCCCGCAGTATGGTCGTTGGGGAGCCATATATATTGAAGGGGAAAGACTCTTTGGCCGTCCAATTGGCGCTGGAAATCCCTTTGCCAACAGGCCACCCTTCCCAAGTCCGAATAGCTAAGGTCCCAACCCGCGAAATCAAAGGCGTAATGGTAGAGGAAATCAGCCCATTGAGCCTTGAACCCCGGGTCTTTCCCAACGGCCACTGCCAATTCCTGGCCCCCGGAATAAAATTCCGAGAATTTGGAGAGAAAATCGGGATTGTCCAAAAGCTCAGCGGCTTTCTCGGGGCTGTCATTATGGCCCAGATATGGATAAACCAATTGGTTGAAGGCATAGTCCCTTTTTTTGTCCTTGGAAATGGCCATAAGCTGGTCGTAGCACTTGCGGGTCAACTCATTCTCTTCCCCGAATTTGTCCGCGATGATCTTGTAGGGTTTGCAAAAAACATAATAGTCCTCCCCATAAATACGGTAATCCACCTTACGGGAGTCGAGTGAATCCCATATGTAGGAAGGGGAAAATGTGAAAGGCACTGTCCCAAAAGGCCAGAAATCCTCGTTCTTGCGCGGGTTGGTGGCGTCCTTGGCGCCGAGGCGCCCGGCGTAATCGTTCATGCCAAGCCATTCCAGGAAAGGGCTGGCATAGGCGCTGGTAGTGTAGCTGTGGCCGAGTACACTGATCTCGCCGTCCACGAAAAAGTTGTCCAAATCAACGAATTCCTCCGCCATCTGGTGGTGGTTGGGAGTGACTTCTTTACCAAAGATGGTCAGGTCCTTGTCCCCGTTTCCCTTGCCAAGGTCGCCTAAGACCTGGTCATAAGTCCGGTTTTCTTTCACGATGTAGAAAATATATTTAATGGGTAAGTTAAACCCCTGGGCCGGATTATAAATCGGGGAGCTTTGGGTGACCGCCTGGGTCCAGTCCCCGAGTTTGCCGTTAAGATCGGGAAGTGGGATGGTTCCTACGGAGCCTTTTAAAAGAGTCAGCACATATCCCGGCTCCTCGCGTTTCTTAGTCGGCTGGGGGCCCGCGGCATTGGGACGGCGCTCATGGATGCCTTTGGCGCTAAGGGTATAAAGGTTTTGACCGTATCCGGTCACGCAGGTGGGATACCAGCCTGTGGGAATGAAACCCTCTACGTGACCGTCTTTAAGATTCAAAACTGCAAGAGCGTTGTAGCGGGACAAGGTCACGAAAAGCCTGTTTTCCAGGACATAGCCCGAGGTGGGTGCGACGCCAAACTTGAAGCCCCCCTGGCGCAGGTTCCAGGTCGCTGTTTTCTTGCCCTTCAGGGTGTCCAGGACGCTGATCTCATCCGAGTTCTGGTTTATCACGTACAAGCGGTGGCGCTTCGGGTCGGCCGCGAAGGCGGTGGGATTCTTCCCGACCGGGAGGCTCCTCAATAGTTTTAACCGGTTTCCCGGCGCAGAGTAAACCGCAACCTTGTCGTCCTGAAGAAGGCTCGCGAAAAGTTTTCCATCCTGGTATTCGAGGGCGTAAGGCATCCTTCCGCAGTCCAACTCATCCTTCAATTCCCCGGTTTGGGTGTTGATCAGAGCCAATCGGCCCTGGCTTTTATAGCCTCCCTTGTTGTTGTCGATAAGCATATAAGCCACGGCCAAGAGGGACTTCCCCACAGGGGCGAGGCCCGCGCTATAGCCGTTGACCGTAAAATCCCTTACCTCCTCGAATTTATCGTTGTAACCTCGGATGGTCTGGTCATATCCGCCGCTGATGTAAAGAATTCCGTCCGGTCCGACCTTGGCCGATGGAAAAAGGGAAGGAACCGTGAAGGTCTTCAGCACCTGTGATCCGTCCCCGCTGACGACCGAAACTTCCGGGTTGGTTTCCACGTAATAGCCGTTGTTCAAAACCACCAGGTTTCCGGCGAAGGGGGTAATGACCAGGGGATACCGGCCGGCCTCCAATTGGTTTCCGGCTGGGGTGAATCGCCAGCCTGTGGGAAGCCGTACTTCTGCGGGTATGTTCTTTTTGGATTCCTCCTGGGTTTCTTTCAGGTCCTTTTGAAGGGCCTCATAGCTGGTATTCTTGGCGAACCGCCACAATTCGGCGTTGAGTTTTTGCTCCTGACCAGGCACATCCAGGCCTGGGGCGCCGTCATCCTCATCAGCCACGGATGGCCCGCTGATAAATAAAAACAACATCAAGCAATGCAGCAAAAGGATTTTTCGCATGAATCAACCTCGCAAAGAAATAATCCCTTCCGTGTATGTTTACAGGGATGACTTCATTTTGGTTTTTTGACGATTCGGAGGCAATCGAAATGGTGTTAACAGTATGTGAATAAACAGCTGATTGGAGGGTATTCCTTTTATTTTAACCTTCTCGTAACCCCCCGTTCATTCCCCACGGTTGAAGGTTCCCTATCTTTTAAGGCGTGAAACTGTACACATCCACCTCAGGATGGGAGGTTTTTTGAGAATCGCCTACTTCACGGAAAGCCTTCCTCCCCTCACTGACGGCGTCGCCCGTACCTACACCCGCCTTGCGGAAACCCTTAACCATAAAGGTTTGGATTTTCTTTTTATCGCGCCCAAACTTCCCGCTGAAAAAGAGCCATGGAGAGGCAGGGTGGTCTGGGTTCCTTCCGTGCCATTTCCTCTCTACCGGTATTACCGGCTGGGAATACCCTATCCGCCGAAACTAGACAAGGTCCTGGACCGGTTTAAACCTGACCTTGTCCAGGTGGGGGCTCCCACGGGTCTGTGTCTGTACGGTCAAAACTACGCCATGCGGAGGAATCTTCCCACTGTGGCGAGTTATCACACGCACTTTGTGGACTATTTCCCCTATTACGGACTGCGATGGGCCGAGAGTTTGGGTTGGAAATGGATGAAATGGTTTTACAACCGCAACAAATTGACATTCGCGCCGACGCCCGGAACCGTCCGGGAACTTAAAAACCGGGGTTTCAAGAATGTTCGCTTATGGTCGAGGGGCGTGGATCGGCGGAAGTTCTCGCCCCAATTCAGGCGTGATCGTTTAAGAAAAAAATTAGGCGGGAAAGATCCTCTGCTTTTATTTGTGGGCCGGATGGTTTCCGAGAAAAACCTGGAAGTCTTGTCGGATGCCGCGGTCCTGTTAAGGGCCAAAGGCCATAAGTTCCAATTGGTATTCGCGGGCGACGGCCCTTACAGGTCCGTTTTGGAAAAAAAACTGCCCCAGGATCATTATTTGGGTTTCGTCCAAGGCCGGGATTTGGCGGAACTTTACGCGTCCTCGGACTTGTTTGTTTTTCCCTCGACCACGGAAACTTTCGGGAATGTCATCCTGGAGGCTTTTTCCTCGGGCCTGCCGGTCATCGCCGCGAATCAGGGCGGTTCAGCGGACTTGGTCCATTCCGGAGTGAATGGTTATCTTTCCAAACCCAAGAATCCCCACGACTTCGCCTCGAAAATTGAACCCTTGCTTCTAAGACAAAGACTCAGGGAACACTTATCAAAAGGGGCCCTCGAAACAGCGGCCTCTTATGACTGGCTGGAAATCAACGGAAAATTATTGGAAACCTGCCGGGAACTCGCGGAAAAAAACAATAATTCGATCCCCGCGAACCTCAAAACAACTAATGGAAAATTTAACAAAAAGCTGGGTTGGGACAAACAATGGGAACAGGCTGTCAAGCCCTTTTTATTTCCAACCCGCTGAGAGAAAAATCCACTCGAAAAAAGCCGCGATGAGCGCGCTGGCGGGAATAGTCAGTATCCAGGCCCAGACGATACGGCCAGCCACCCCCCACTTTACCGAGGAGATCGAAGTGACACTTCCCACTCCAATGATGGAACCCGTGATGGTGTGTGTGGTTGAAACCGGGATTCCAAGATAAGTCGCGAAAAAGATCGAAAGAGCCCCTCCAGTCTCGGCGCAAGCGCCTCCCACAGGCCTCAACTTAGTGATCTTTTGGCCCATCGTCTTGACGATTCTCCACCCGCCCGACATGGTGCCCAAACCCATGGCCGCGTAACAACAAATGATAATCCACCAGGCGATATCCTGGCCGTTTCCCCGGTGGGTCAACTGAGCCTGGTTGGAAGCCACCAAAAGCGCCACGATAATGCCCATGGTCTTCTGGGAGTCGTTGGCGCCATGGCTCACGCAATAGGCTGCGGAGGAGAAATATTGGACAATTCTGAATATGCTGTCCACAGCGGAAGGAGTGAACTTATGGAACAAGTTGAAAACAATGGTCATCAGGAAAGCACCTAAAAATATGCCGAGAAAAGGCGCTATAAAGATAAAGAGAATTGTTTTTTGGAAACCCGCCAAGATGAGAACTTTCCAGCCAGCGTAAACCACCGCCGCTCCCCCAAACCCCCCAATCAAGGCGTGCGAGGAACTGGTGGGTAGCCCGTAATACCAGGTGATAAGGTCCCAAACAATGGCTCCGATGAGCGCGGCCAAGATGACGAAAACCGTGATACCGGAAGGTTGTACCAGCCCTTTTCCAACCGTATTTGCCACATGCGTACCCACGAAAAAGGCGGCCCCGAAGTTGAATATAGCGGCCCAGACAACGGCCTGACCGGGGCTTAAAACCCTTGTGGAAACAACCGTTGCGATTGCGTTAGCCGCGTCGTGAAAACCATTCAGGAAGTCGAAGGCCAGCGCGACCACAATGACCAGGACAATAACCGTCATTTCCGGATTCAAAGAACCTCTCCCAATATTTATAATTCCTTCAGGCCCCTAAAATTTCATCCGATCTCAAAAGAAAGATTTAGGCGTTTTCCAGAACCACTCCCTCGATGATGTTCGCCACGTCCTCACAGCGGTCCACGGCCGTCTCGATATTTTCGAAAATTTCCTTCCAGATAAGGACCTTGACCGCGTCCTTCTCTTCCTTGAAAAGTTTCGCGATGGCCGCGTCCCTAACGGCGTCGCCGTCGTTCTCCAACTTGTTGATCTCGATACAGGAAGCCTGTATTTGACTCGCGTGTTTCAGATTCTTCAGGCCGGCAACTGCCTTCTGGACTTCTAAAACGGAACGGTGGAGAATTTTCGCGAGCTCGATGAGTTCGGGTGGTATTTCCGTGACGCCGTAAAGCATCATTCGGCGGGCTGCCCCGTCGGTGAAGTCAATCACGTCATCCATGAGGGAAATGAGCTGGTGGATCTGGTCCCGGTCAATGGGAGTAATGAAGGTCTTGTGAAGCATTTCCATGGTGTGGTGAGTGAGCTCGTCGGCCCTGTGCTCGGCTTCTTTCAGGCGGCGGACCTTGGCCGGCGCCTCCTGGTAATGTTCCAGCATATCCACGAGAATCTGGGAGCCCTCCACCAAGGCCGCCGCGTGCTGATCAAACACCTCGAAAAAGCCGTATTCCTTCGGAATCAGAAAGTTGAACATGTTCCCTCCGGGCAGGTGTAATGAATTTCTAAAATGCCGGAAGGAGATTGCCACACTCAAGTGAAGAGGTCAACCTGGAAAATGGACGCGGGGCCTTTAAAAAACGAAGGAATACCGCCAATTGATCCCCAAGTGGCGATAGCCTGCTTTTTCATCTTTTCGATTCTCGTGGTTTTTAAAAAATCGAAGACAACATTAGGAACAAATTGAATATGGCAGAACTCAATCAAATCCGTAAGTTCCGATTCTTCAAAAAGTTTAATTTGAACCAATTGAAATATTTTTTTTGTGTGACGGGGGTCATAATCAAAATTAAACTTGGCCATAAAATAAGGTCATCTTAATAAATCCCATTTCCAAGAGGGGTCCCGTGAATCTAATAAGCTTCCTGATTTTATTCCCGCTGGTTCCAGCCTTGATATTATTGGTGACAACCAACCAAACGCTTCGAGCCTGGGTGGTCCGGTTGAGCGTATTGGCGATCATCGCCGCCTCAATGGCCACGGTCTACCTATACATGGGGCCTTCCACCACTTATTTCAGGGTGGATCAGCCTTGGACGGATAAGGCACTCCTGGCCGGGGACTTCCTCCTGACCCTTTACCTTCTATATTGTTGCAAGGACATCCGGCCTAAAGAAGCCTGGATTCCTGTCCTTTTGGTTTTGCAAGCCGGGGTAACAGCCTATACCGAACTCGGTTTTCCCTCCCAGCCGGTTCTGAACGAGCTTTATGTCGATAATTTTTCCCTGATCATGGCGGTCATTATCGGTGTCATCGGTGGGTTGATTTGTGTTTACGCCATCGCTTATATGAAAGATTTCCACGAACACCATCCCAAGCTCAAGGACAAGCGCCGGGGTTTTTTCTTCCAGCTTTTCTTCTTCCTCACGGGTATGTTTGGGGTGGTATTCTCGAACCACCTAGGCTGGCTTTTCTTTTTCTGGGAAATAACCACCCTCTGTTCCTACCTCATGATTGGCTACACCGAGGAGGAAGAGGCTAAACGCAATGCTTTCAAAGCCCTAGGCCTGAATTTGATAGGAGGCTTGGGTTTTTCCGCAGCCCTTCTATTTTTATCAGCCAATAGTCAGGCGCCAGCCCTGGATCTGGTCATTACTTTGGGCAAAACGGGCGCCTTAGTGGCGGTTCTTCCCGCGGTCTTGATCTGTTTCGCGGGCCTTGCGAAATCCGCCCAGCTTCCCTTCAGTTCCTGGCTCCTGGGAGCCATGGTGGCCCCCACCCCCGTTTCCGCCCTTCTTCATTCCAGCACCATGGTGAAAGCCGGCGTCTTTATCATCGTCAAGTTCGCCCCCGTGATGGAAAAAAACCCGAGCGTTGGCTTTTTCCTCGGTATGGTGGGCGGAGTCACCTTCCTGATCGCTTCCCTCGCGGCCGTGACCCAGAGCAACGCCAAGCGCGTCCTGGCCTATTCCACCATCGCCAATCTGGGCTTGGTGGTGGCCTGCGCCGGGGTCGGGACTCCCCAAGCCATTTGGGCCGCGATTCTTCTGATCATTTTCCATGCCATCGCCAAGGGCCTTTTATTCCAGGCGGTCGGTTCCGTCGAGCATAAGATTGGAAGCAGGGATATTGAGGACATGGATGGCTTGATAGTCACCCGCCCAGGATTGGCCTTCGTCCTTCTGGTGGGCATTTTGGGCATGTTCCTGGCGCCCTTCGGAATGCTCATCAGCAAATGGGCCTGCTTGGAAGCCTTCATTCAAAGCAATCCCATGCTGGCCATTCTCCTGGCTTTCGGAAGCGCACCAACCCTCTTTTTCTGGGCCAAATGGATGGGCAAGCTCATCAGCATGCCTACCGTGGAGAGGGCCAAAGGCGCCCTCAGCGGGGATGAGTGGACTTCCCTGGGAACCCTTTCAGTCTTGACCATCGCCGCCTGCGCTCTTTTTCCCCTTATTTCCCTCTACATGATCATGCCTTATCTGCAAGCCCCCGCGGGTGTTATGGAACCTCTCACACAGGGAAATATGTCCATTATGTTCATCATGTTGGGTTCTTTCCTGATCCTTCCTCCCCTTTTACGGTTCATCCCCCGGAAGGAAACCGAGGTGACCTCCTACTTGGCGGGGGCGAACCTGAATAATGGAAGCTCCCAATTCAAGGGAGCCATCGGCCGTTCCATGGGTGTTGAAATGCGCAATTACTACCTGAGTTCGATATTGAATGAAACCACCCTGTCATTGGTGGGTAGGATCTGCTGTCAGGGCTTGATCCTGGGTTTGATTTGGATGGCTTTTTCCTATCGAGGCGGTGTGGAGCCCCTGGTTCAAAGCCTAGCCCCGGCTCTTCCCATGGATCCAATGGTAAAATTGGCACTCTTTATAGCCTTTATCGTTGGCGCCCCCATCTTGGGCTGCCTCCTTGCTGGTTTCGACCGCATCGTGACCGCCCGCATGCAGGGCCGGGTGGGACCGCCGCTTCTTCAGCCCTTCTATGACGTGATGAAGCTCATGGAAAAACGGACTGTCGTCGTCAATCACGCCCAGGCCTATTATGTATTCTGCTTCCTCCTGTTCGTGGTCCTGACGGGTGCGCTCTTCTTCATGGGCGGCGACCTTTTATTGGTGGTTTTCGCGCTGACCGTCGCCTCCATCTTCCTCGTTTTGGCCGGCTATTCCCCCAACTCTCCCTATAGCAACATCGGAGCGGAGCGGGAGCTTCTGCAAATGATGGCTTACGAGCCCATGCTTCTCTTGATGGTCCTTGGAATGTACCAATCGGTCAAAAGCTTCCACGTGAGCTCCCTCATGACCTCGGTCCATCCCCTGCTCTACACCCTCCCGGGAATTTTCCTGGGTTTCATCTTCATCCTGACCATCAAACTGCGGAAGTCCCCATTTGATCTTTCCACCTCGCACCACGGGCACCAGGAGCTGGTGAAGGGCTTGACCACCGAATTCTCGGGCTCCCAGCTGGCCATGATCGAGGTGGGTCACTGGTACGAGAATGTCCTCCTGCTGGGCCTGGTTTACCTGTTTTTCGCGGCCTTCTCCCCCTGGATCGCCCTGACGGCTACCCTGGTCATTTTCCTGTTTGAGATACTGATCGACAACTCCTACGCCCGATTGACTTGGCAGTTCACCCTGAAGTCGGCTTGGGGGGTGACGGCGGTTCTGGGCGCCGGAAATGTTTTGTATCTTTTTTACAACTTGATCGCGAGGTGACGCCTTGAGCTTCCTAAAAAAATCTCCCTGGGTCTTGCATTACGATGCCTCCAGCTGCAATGGATGCGACATCGAGGTTCTGGCCTGCCTGACCCCGCTTTATGACGTGGAACGCTTCGGTATCATCAACACCGGAAACCCCAAGCACGCCGACATCCTTCTTATCACTGGTTCCGTCAACGAGCAGAACCAGGAAGTGGTGAAAAACCTCTACAACCAGATGCCGGAGCCCAAGGTCGTGGTGGCCATCGGCGCCTGCGCGCTTTCCGGGGGCATCTTCCGGGAATGCTACAACATCCACCAGGGCGTGGATTCCACCATCCCAGTCGACGTTTACGTGCCGGGCTGCGCTGCCCGGCCTGAGGCCATTATTGACGGTGTGGTACAGGGCCTTGGCGCCCTGGAAAAAAAGGCGGCGGAGTACAAAGCCGGAAAAACCGCGGGAAAGGCGTTGGTGTCATGATGAACATCGAGGAACAAACATTAGTTTCCTTGGACCGGTCTCAGCTGGTGGCCAAGGTTGCGGAACTCAGGAAAGACGGGTACCGCATGGTTCAGATCTGCGCCACGACAATGCCCGAAAATTTCGAGATTTCATACAGTTTTGATAAAAACGGCAAATTCATCAGCCTGCGGCTGATGGTCCCCCGTTCCGACGCGGTCATTCCCAGCATCACCGGGGAGTATTTCGGGGCCTTTTCCTACGAGAACGAGCTGCAGGACCTCTTTGGGTTGAAAGTGACTGACTTGAAGCTGAATTTCAACGGCAACTTCTACCAATTGGCCAAGAAGACGCCGTTCGCTGATGATAAAACTTCGGTACAGGGAAAATAACATGGGTAAACAAACAATAGTTCCTTTCGGGCCTCAACATCCGGTTCTTCCAGAGCCTATCCACTTGGACTTGGTCCTGGAGGATGAGAAAGTTGTCCAGGCGATCCCTTCCATCGGTTTCATCCACCGGGGTCTTGAACGCCTGGCCGAGAAAAAGGAATTCACCGAGATGGTGTATGTGGCCGAGCGCATTTGTGGAATCTGCAGTTTCATCCACAGCACCGCCTATTGTCAGGCTTTGGAAAACGTCATGAAGATCGAGGTTCCGGAGAGGGCCAAATTCCTGCGAGTGATCTGGTCGGAAATTTCCCGTATCCACAGCCACTTGCTTTGGCTGGGCTTGATGGCGGACTCTTTCGGTTTCGAGAATCTCTTCATGCTTTCCTGGAAAATCCGGGAGAGGCTATTGGACCTGGTAGAAAACACGACCGGCGGCCGGGTCATTTTTGGCGCCTCAAAGGTAGGCGGCGTCCGCCGCGACATCCAAACCGACGCTATGACGAACGTCTTCAAGGAGCTAAGGGAGATTGAGGAACAATGTCATGATATCACCGCGGTTTTTGTGAATGACAACTCCGTCAAGCGCCGGACAGTCGGGGTGGGCGTGCTTTCCAAAGATGACGCCTATCTCTTGGGAGCAGTCGGGCCGGTACTTCGCGCCAGCGGATGGGCCTCCGACGCACGAATGTTGAAATATGGGGCCTATGGTGCGCTTGTTTTCGAGCCCGTCGTGGAAACCGGGGGAGACTGCTATTCCCGCACGATGGTGCGCTGCCGGGAGATTTACCAGTCCTTTGGCATGATCCGCCAGACTATCGAGAAGATCCCCACGGGGCCGATCGATGTGAAAGTAACTGGAACCCCTTCAGGCGAGTATTTCAACCGGTTGGAGCAGCCCCGCGGTGAGGTGATCCATTATGTAAAGGGGAACGGAACGAAGTTCCTGGAACGCTACCGCGTCAGGACGCCCACTTTCGCCAACGTTCCTCCTCTAGTTCATATGTTGGGCGGATGCCAGTTAGCCGATGTACCCGTGATCGTGTTGAGCATTGACCCCTGTATCAGCTGTACGGAGAGATAAAATGCCCTACTTTAAAATGTCTAAGACCGCGATGAAGAGCGCTTTTTCAAAACCTGCCACCCGGCGGTATCCCTTCGAGATCAGGCCCGACATCCCGAAAACCCGGGGGCGCATCGACATGCACATCGAGAATTGCACTTTCTGCACCCTTTGCCAACGGAAATGCCCTACCGGCGCCATCGAGATGGACCGAAAAAGCCAGCCTCGGGTCTTCAAGCTGGACCGCTTCAAGTGCGTTCTCTGTGGGGCCTGTGTGGATGCCTGTTTGACGAAAAACTCCATCCATATCGCCGATCATTACGCTCCTCCCACCGACAAACGCGGGGTGTTAACTTGGACGCAGGAGAATCCTCCGCCCAAACCCGCGGCTACGGCTCCACCCGCGAATCCGGCTTGACCCGATTGCAGGGATCTTGACTTTCGCCTGACGCCATGCGTGAATAATCACATGCACGAGTACTCGGTTGCGTTGAATATTGCCGATTTGGTCCTCCAGCACAGCCTCGGAAAACGGCTAGAGAAGGTCCACTTAAGCGTCGGAGCCCTTTCCGGCATTGCCTACGAATCCCTTGAGATGTATTTACAATTGGTTTTCGAGGAAAAGGGGCAAAAAGGCGTCCGGTTGGAGGCCCATTTCACGCCCGCGACGTTCCTTTGCGTTTGTGGAAAATCCTATGAAGTTAAGAATATGGCGGAGTCCTGCCCCTCTTGTGGCGGATACGACCGGAAAATCACTACCGGAAATGATTGCCGGGTGGAAAGTATCGAGGTGAACGATGGCGGAGAAAATTGAGGTCAAGGCATCCGCGCAAACTCTCAACAACCAGGTAGCGGCCGAGAATCGCGCGTTTTTCAAGGAAAAGGGTCTCGTCACCCTGAATTTCCTGAGCTCCCCCGGATCGGGTAAAACCTCCCTATTGGAAGCCATGGCCAAGCGTTACGGTCCCAAGATGGCCGTCATCACCGGCGACATTCAAATGACATTTGACGCCGACCGCATCCGCGCCGCCGGCAGCCAAGCGGTCCAAATTGAGACACATGGCACCTGCCACCTGACGGCCGCCATGGTCAAGAGCAAGCTTTTTGAATTGGAATTAAAAGAAACCAGAATTCTCGTGATCGAGAACATCGGCAACTTGGTATGCCCATCCACCTACGACTTGGGTGAGGACCTGAAAGTGGCCCTCTTAAGCGTCGCCGAGGGCGATGAGAAGCCCATGAAGTACCCGGCCCTTTTCCTTCGGGCAGGGGCTGTCGTTTTGACCAAGGCCGATCTTTTGCCCTACGTCGATTTCAGAGTCGACCGGGTCAAGGAGGATTGCCATAAGCTCAATCCCCACCATCGGTATTTTCAGACATCCTGCAAAACGGGAGAAGGCCTGGAAGAATGGTTTTCTTTTCTTCAAACCCTTTTATCAGCCCCTCATTGATCACCTAGCTTCAATGACGTTCCACAGTCAAATTGGGTCCTTTAATTGTCCCGAATCTTGAAAAGCCATTTATTTTTTCTTTCTGCGTTTCAACTTTATTTTTAATTCAGGCCCCGTTGAGGCAAGCGCATTTTTACCTATAATCTTGTGTCAAATATTCCCAGACGTTACTATGGGGTTAACTTTTTCAAAATCAGTCCTGTCTGCACGATCTACGGGAAATTCCATTTTCAGTTTTAGGATTTAGGGGTGTTAAGCATGGCTTCAAGCGTCATAATCTGGGCAGGACAGTCTTTTCCCTCCCTGGTTGTTTTAACGTTCGGTTTAACCATTGGAAGCTTCTTGAACGTCTGCATCCTGCGCATTCCCTCGGGCCGGTCCATCGTGCGTCCGCCGTCCCATTGCCCCAGATGTAAAAAACGCTTGAAGTGGCGGGATAATATCCCTTTGCTCAGTTTCTTACTTTTGAGAGGCCGATGCCGTTATTGCCGCAAAGTGATTTCCTGGCAATATCCCCTTGTCGAGGCCGTGACTGGCGTCCTGTTTCTATGGGCCTACCTGAAATTCAGCAATTCGCCTTTGAGCTTAGTCATATTAGAAATCATGGTTCTCGTTTCTATTCTCGTCTCCGCAATCGACCTCAGGACTTATACCATTCCCAATAAAATTGTTTTTCCGTTCCTGGTTTCAGCCCTATGTTTCGCTCCATTCAATCCCTTTTTAGGAGGGCGCTGGCCGGACCGCGTGGAATCAGCCTTATTAGGATTCCTCACGGGCGGCGGCGTTTTGCTTCTCATGGCCTGGCTTGGTGAAAAATTCTTGAAGCAGGAAGCCATGGGCGGCGGTGACATCAAGCTTTTAGCGTCCTTCGGGATCTTTGTCGGATGGGAAAGAGTGATCGACGCGCTATTTGCGGGTTCCATTACCGCGGGGTTTTTGGGTCTTCTTCTAATGTTGACCGGCAGGCTGAAGCCAAAATCTCCCATTCCCTTTGGGCCTTTTTTATGCGCCGGCGTTCTTTCAACTATTTTTTTCGAGAAATTCCGTCTGATGGTTTGGGCTTTTACACCTTGGCAATGAAAACCGTGATGGGTGAATCTAAAATTTTAGGCCCTGTTTTTCCATGCCTTTTCAATCCGGTAAGCAAAATCCAATAGGGCTCAACTGAAACGATCGTTTTTGGGGAGACTGGGAGAAGTTCGGATTGATGCAGGGAGGATAGCTAATCTTTTTTCAACCCCAAATCTTTGACAACCTGTTCGATAATGTCCGCGTCGATGGCTTCCCTTTTTAAAAGGTAACCTTCCAGCATGGCGTTATCGCAGGAGGTGTTGATCAAGCGGGGAATTCCCTTCGTGTAATCGAAAATTTTCTGGTAAGCGTTGGCGGTAAAAAGATCCCTGGTGCAACCCGCGACACTTAAACGGTGGCGGATATACTGTTCCGTGGATTCACGAGTCAAGGATTTGATGAAAAATTTCATGGCCACTCTCTGGAAAAGCGGCGGATCCAAGGCCAGGTATTTCTCCAGCTCAGGAAGGCCCAACAAGACAAAGGATATGAGTTTCCTTCCGGGAACCTCCAGGTTCAGCAAACCCCGGAACTCCTCGAAAATCTCTTTCTTTTGAAGCATATTTGCTTCGTCGATGACCACAACCGCCTTGCGGCCCTCTTCGTAAATTTTCATGAGGCGTTCGTATAATTGGGAAATGATCTGGGCTTTGGCGTCGCTGGGATTTTCCACTCCCAATTGGTGGGCGATTTTTTTCAACATCCATTCAGCAGTGATTTCACTATGGACAATCACAAGCAGGGTGGCTTCGTATTGATGATCCTGTTCCAGCATTTCGAGCGCTTTTCGAGCTAGCAGGGTTTTCCCCGTGCCGATGTCCCCGACAACGACCGTTAGGCCTTTCATGGTGTCCACCGCATGCAACATGCGAACCATGGCTTCGGAATGTTGGCTGCTTTCAAAATAAAAGCGGCTGTCAGGCGCGTTTGAAAACGCTTGTTCCTTCAAGCCGTAAAAGTTTTCATAGCTCATACTGGATCCCTTCCAAATGTTTCCCGACCTTAATGAACATTATAACCTGTTAGTCAAAGGGATTGACTTTTAGGTACAGTCAGTCAAAAGGGAAAAATTCGCCAATATTCATAACAACCCGAAAACACGAGGAAAAGAAAACACATAGAGAACTTAATTCCGTTGATTTAATGCTTGTGGTTTTTCGGGAAGCAAATGACATTAACGGAAATATTAAACGTAGCCTACCCTATTTGATTTCTTTTTGCCATCCGAATTTTTCTCACGAGGTGGGTCAGTTTGGGATTCCACCGGAATGGGCGCTGGATTTTTAAGTGCAGGAGCAGCTTCAATGGGAGCGGAAACAACCGGGGTAATAGATTTAAAGCGGCTTTCAACATCCTTTAACTTTTTGGAGGCCTCAAGATTGTCAGGTTCCATTTGTAAAATGCGTTTGTATATTTTAATGGCTTCTTCAAGAAGTCCTTGGCGCGCGTAAATATCCGCCACGGCAATAGTCATAAATTCATCCTTTCCATCCTCCACCAAACTATCGCTTTTAGAGGTTGGCTCCTCGCGAAAAACCTTTATGTTTCCAATCGGCGCGTTCTTCTTGCTGTTTTTTTCCGACTCCTCCCGGTTTTTCCTTTCCTTCTCCTCGCGCTCTTTTCGACGGGCTTCCGCCTCCTCTCGGATTTTCCTTTGCTCCTCGTCCCTGACTTTCCGCTCAGCCTCTTCCTTAACCTTTCTAACGGCTTCTTCATGTGCGCGTTTATCCATTTCTTCCCGGGCCCTGCGCTCAGCTTCTTCCCTGACTTTTCTTTCAGCCTCTTCTCGGACTTTACGTTCTGCTTCTTCCCTGATTTTCCGTTCTGCCCCTTCCCGGGCATTTCGCTCGGCTTCTTCCTGGACTTTTCGCTCAGCCTCCTCCCTGATTTTTCTTTCAGCTTCCTCCTGAATCTTTCTCTCCACATCCTCTTTGGCTTTGCGCTCCAATTCCATCCGTATTCTGACTTCAGCCTCCATCCTGGCTTTTTGTTCCATTTCCAATTGGAGACGCCTAACCTCTTCCTGGGCTTTTTTCTCCATCTCCGCGTGAATTCGTTTGTCTTCCTCCTCCTTGACCTTTTTCTCCGCCTCGAGGGCTCCCAAAACATCCTCCCCGGTTTTCACATAAGCGGTATAAGCCTGATTTAATTTTTCCTTGATTCCGGCTTCCTCGGGATGGGCTTCAGCCAAACGTTGATATATTTCGATCGCCTCCTCCACCATCTCCTGTTTGACGTAATTGTCGGCAATAGAGAGCTCCGTCCTCCAATCATCGGAAGATTCCAATTCCATCACGGTTGATTTCACCGGAGAAGGAGGAGTGGATGGTGCAGCAGGGGCGGGAACTTGCTTGGGCGGAGGTGTTGGGGAATTATCCACTTCCTGTTCCAAATCCAAAACATCGGTTTTGGAGGCCTTTGCCGGCGCGGCAGGAACCGAGGGTTGAGGCACAGCCTGTTTTTCCTCCGCTTGTGGGGCCTTTGCAACGACTTCCCCCATGACCCGCTTTTGAGCCTCTGAATGCCCAGGATTCAATTCCAAAGCTTTTCTCAAGAACTCCTGGGCTTGAGGCTTTTTTTCATGTTTATCAAATGCCATGGCCGCCTTGAAGTAGGCGTCTGCCGCCCCATCCTTATCCCCCTCGCGCAATAAAAGATCCCCTAGCCTCGTCTCAGGCGCCGGATCTGACTCGTTCACAGAAACCAGGTACCTGGCGAATTCTATGGCTTTCTTCGTGTCCTTTTTCGCGTCATAACGATCCACCAATAAATTCAAAGTTTGGGTAGCTTCGTTTTTGGCGCCTTTTTTTAAGGAAAGTTCCACGAAAACTTCGAGTGCCATCAGGTTATCTTTTTCCAATTTCAAAGCTTTTTGAATTATTTCTGTCGCCTTATCTGCTTGGTTTTGCAACAACAAGACCTTGCCCAGGTGCGCTAAAGCACCGACATGGTTGACTTTGAATCGGAGGAGGTTTTCAAATTCCACCTTGGCCTCTGAGAATTGTTGTTTTCGGAAATAAACCATGCCAAGGATGTAATGGGCCTCAATACTCTTGAATTCAACAGCCTTTTGGGAGTAAAGAGTGGCTCGCTCCATGTCATTCTGGTTCAATGCGAGTTCGGCGATGATGAGAAATTCCTTTTTCGCGTCGCCTTCAGAACCCTGTTTGATATAAATTTGGGCGAGATTTACCCTCGCATCGGTGTTATTGGGTTCAAGTTGGACAACTTTTTGGAACATTTCCTGGGCTTTCTTGTAAAGGCGGTTTTTCAGGAAAACTTCTCCCAGCACCAAATATTCCTTCACAGCCTCCTCGAAACGGCCGTTTTTCTCGAAAAGGTCCCCCAATTTGGAATAAGCCGCAAGATTATCGGGATCCAATTTGATGACTTCACTCAAGGCCCCGATGGCCGACTCCATGTCGCCATGTTCCATGGCGTTCTCGGCCTTGAAAGTCTGTTTGATGAGACTTTGTTTTTTCTGAGCGTCCGCGGGAAGAAGGGTGGGGTCAAGCGAGGCTATTTTTTTGTTAACAATAATGACTTTTTCCGTTTGGCCTCGGGTTGAGAGATCGGTGGAAACACGGTTATATTCCTCAAAGGCCTCACGAATAGCCCCCTTTTTGACGTAAACATCGCCCAACATATTGTGGGCGTTGGTGTCTTCGGGGTCCAAAGAGATCAGCTTCTTGTATTCTTCAATAGCCTTGTCCCAACGGCCTTCTTGGAAATATATATAGGCCATTTTGACAATGTTTTTTTTATCGACATTACCCGAATCGGCCATAAAACCCCTGACTTTTCACCCGGCGAAAAAACCCAAAAAAATACCCTTTGGGTTAGAATTTTATCGATGGTTAGCTTTGAACAGCCTTTTTACTATAACATTGCCATATGGAAATCGCAATGAATTGGGGCCTATTTACAAGGTTTTTTGCCACAGCAGGAGGTTTTAAGACGTTTAACTTACCAAGAGCTTCCGGATGAAGGCTTTTAAATGGATGAAGAGGCTGGCAAAACCAATGTATCCCCAGCTATGTTTTTTCATCCATGAGGAAAGAATGATCGAATATTTCGGGATTAATAAACGTTACCCATAAAAGTCTTTTTGAGCGAGGAATTAGTCGGATATTTTGGCAGAAACCACCCTACTATGACTCAGCCAGGCACCGTTAGCGTCCAAATTAACAATAATAAACTGGTACTCCTGACCCTTCTCAAACCCCTTTAATAGGTTCTTGGACATTTGAGTATTCAATTTACCCACAAGCGAGAAAACATGTTCCTGGGATCGAGACACGAACAGAAGCGAACCAGCGGCATGGCTGTGTTCCCATTCCATCAGGACTTTTCCCTCTTTTTGAGGGATCGCAGAAACCTTAACTTGGGGTTTGATTTTGAGAATATCAACGTCTTTCGGCCCTGGTTTCCAAACAAAGGAACCAACCGTTTTTTCGGTTTCATCCTCGGCGTTCACGGAGGTGACAATCCATTCCGCTCCCTCCAAGCCTAAAATATCATCTATCCACAGGACAATTCCCTTTTTGGGAGTACCGGTTAGTTTTTCCAATTTGCCGTCAATGGATTTTCGGTAAAGATAATAACCTTTCGTCGAAAACCCGGCTATCGGTTCCCACGTTAATTTAAGTCCTACTTCATCCACCTGGCCCTGAATCGTCGTAGTAATAGTTGTCTGCGGCTTTTCAGTTTCCTTGGAGGACGCGGTCACCGGGGCACCCTCTGGTGTGATCTCCGACGAGGTTTTCAAGAATGCCGTGTTGGATGGCATACTCTTTCCACCTCCTTTCCCAACAGCGACAACTTCGGCCTTATAGAGGACTCCTTCCTTCAGGTGCTTCAAGACAACCGGGGATTTAGGGATATTGTCAAACACCTGGATTTTTTTATCCTCCAGAAGAACAACCGTCAATTCATAATGATCCACCGGCCCTTTTGGCTCGATCCAGGAAGCCACCGCCCCTTTGGGGCTGGTGCGAATAGTTAAAAGTCTCGGTGGATTCAATTCCCCACCGGAAATCCAGGGCCCATCCCAGCGGTATAACCCGGAGATTCGGTTGGTCGCACCTAGTTGGTCGAAAGGCTGGTAAGCGTAATCCACTTCCAATCCATATAATTGAATGCCCGCTCCAGCGGTGAACCCTTCCGAGCTGGTGTCAACCAAATAGCCCGCTCGCAAGGCGCAAAGATCCTTGTACCAATATTCCATCCCGAACCCGAAACGCGGAAGCTGGCTGGAAGCCAGGGCCACGTTGGTTTCGCAGGCCAAATCTAAAGAGTGCTCCGAATGTTCCAGAGCCCGCCAAGCCGCCCCTAATTTCAACTCAGTAGGAAGACTTTCCTCGCTGGAAAGGCTGATGGAGGGACCAAGGTTCAGCAAACTTCCCGCGAAGGAGAGGCGGGTCATGGGTCTTAATCTAACTCCTAGGTCAGCCGCCCAGGTTTTTCCGCTCACGGTTCCGACATCCCGGTAAATATATTTCAATGCCGCGCCAGCCTGAAAGATACCCCAGGAATTTCCCCATCCAGCTGTCAGATTCCCCTCCGAATCCGTGCCCAAGGTCGCCAAAGGATTCAAGGTGCTATTGAAAGGAGGAACTCCCAGGCCCAAATAACTTATCCCAAGGGTTCCTGCCGTGCCCAAGGGGATTCCCGCGGCGGCGAAATCATAGGCGAGGTCGGACACGAATTGGTAATGGCAGAAAGCGACCTGAGGTAAGTGAAGGTTTCCCAATCCGGCCGGATTGACTGCCAGAGAGTTGATATCATCCGACAAGGCGCTAAAAGCCTCGCCCATGGCCGCAGGCCTGGCGCCGGTGGTGGCGGTTAGAAAATCAGCGCCGGTGGACAAACCGCTTCCCATTGCCCGGAAATATAATCCAAAAAATATAACTAGTGCGAGGAAAAGGCTTAATGTTCTCATCGTTTAATCACTATAACTTTTTTGATCTGAGTGTTTGAATTCTCCACATAAACGATCAAATAAAGCCCTGTCGAAAGTGGCTGGCCCAAGTTGTCCTTCCCATCCCAATTGATGCTGTAATAACCTGGTACTTGGTTGTCATCGGCTAAATCCCTCATCTTTTTTCCCACATCGTTGAAAACCTCCAATTGAACCTTTCCGCCCTGGACAACCTGGTAATTAATACCTAGAGGTGGTCCCGATATTGAATTCATTTGGTTGATGCTTAACGAGAAGGAAGAACCAGGGGTTGCCGTAGGAGTGCTGGTATAACCACCCAAATTAGTCGGAGTAAAAGTGGGAGTCGACGTGGACGTAACAGTATAAGTATCAGTTGGAGTGTCACTCGGTGTTCGGGTCAGACTTGGCGTTGCGGTCGGGGTCCGAGTCAAGGTCAGGGTGGTTGTTGGGGTCATAGTCGGAGTCCGCGTCAAAGTGGAGGTTGATGTCAGGGTTTTTGTGGGAGTTTCTGTGACAGTCGATGTATTAGTCGAAGTCCAAGTGGGCACACCCGTCGGCCAAGGGGTGGGACTATTGGTGATAGTAGGCGTATCCGTGGAAGTTGCTGTTAGAGTTGCGGTTGGACTAGCCGTCTTGGTGTAGGTTTGGGTATTCGTTGCCATCAGTGTATTTGTGGGTGTATCTGTGACAGTTGGAGTGTTGGTGGGAGTCCAAGTAGGTACGCCCGTCGGCCAAGGGGTGGGACTATTGGTGATAGTGGGCGTATCCGTGAGAGTGGATGTAAGGGTAGCGGTCGGAGTAGGTGTATTCGAGGCTGTCGAGGTGGGTGTATTGCTGGGCGTTGATGTCGAACTGGGTGTCGGGCTATAGGTTGGTGTTAAAGTCAGGGTGTTTGTCGGCGTTTGGGTATCCGTCGGAGTGTCGGTGGTGGTTGGAGTGTCAGTGGAAGTCCAAGTGGGAACTCCCGTGGGCCAAGGGGTGGGGCTATTGGTGACAGTGGGCGTATCTGTGGCAGTGGGTGTAAAGGTAACGGTAGGAGTGCGTGTATTTGAAGAAGTCGAGGTTGGTGTATCGCTAGGCGTTGATGTCGAACTGAGTGTCGGGCTATAGGTTGGTGTTGAAGTCGGGGTGTTGGACGGTGTTTGAGTATTTGTTGAAGTGTCTGTGACGGTCGGAGTGGGAGTGGGTATTGTGGAGGGTGTTTGGATGACCAAACGGTAATCTGCGCTCGGAGCCCCTTCAGAGAAAGCGTAAACAACCACAGTGTACTGTTGTACGGTCATGTTCTCAGCGAGTTGGTCTAAGGGTGTATTCCCAGTGGAACTCCCAACAAAGTTGCCGATGGAATCGAAAAGGTCAAACGCCGCGCGGGCCTTGCCAGTTCCGTCGTCAAAGCAGTCCAGAGAGATCGCGAAGGAACCAGCCGTTGCCGGCGTAAAGGTCCAGCTATTGGTGTATTCGAAATAATAATCCACATGGCCGATTCCAACCGCGTCCACAATCACAGTTCCCAGGTCAGTGGTGCCGGTGGGGCTCTGCAACGCCACCGGTGTTGCGATAGGCGTCAACGAGCAGGTAGGGCTGAAGGGGGTGAGGCAAAGGGAGAAGGTTCCATAATCCCCCGAACCATAGCCATCCACAATCACGTAATAGGTCCCAGGAGCAAGATTACCCGTGACAAGCGAGGAACCGGTAGGGGTGTCGCAGAAGTCCGAATCATTGTCCAAGTTAAGGGTGGTAGCTGGATCATTCGGATTGGTCCTCAAATAAATCACTGAGTTGTAATCAGACCCACATAGGTTAATGAATAGGCTGGTGGTTTGGGTCAAGATGAACGAGAAAATGGTGTCAGGGGCCCCGGAACCATAAGGTATACCGTCTGCTGTCTCGTTGTAGTTGTCTGTAAGCCCGGTCGTATCTCCCGTTATGCATGATACTCCGATGCTGGAGGTGATGTCTGTGACGCCTGGAACGAGGGTAGGGGTCGGTGTGGGCGTACTGGTGAGGGTGGATGTTTTAGTGTATGAAGGGGTGCTGGTATAGCCGTTCAAGTTAGTAGGGGTTAACGTAGGTGTCAAGGTTGGGGTGTTGGTATAGCCGTTCAAATTGGTTGGCGTGGAAGTGGGAGTCATCGTTTTAGTAGCGGTGGATGTAGGCGTAGGCGTGGCCGTCGGTAGCGGCGCCTGGATGATCAAATGGTAATCCCCGCTCGGGGCACCAGCGGAAAATGCGTAAACCACCACAGTGTATTGTTGAATGGTCAGGTTCGCGGCCATTTGGTCCAAGGGGGTGCTCCCCGCTGAACTCGTTATCAAGTTACCACCCGAATCAAATAAATCGTAAGCCACACGGGCCTTGCCCGTTGCGTCATCAAAGCAGTCCAGCGAAATTTCATAGGATCCTATTTTCCCTGGAGTAAAAGTCCAACTGTTCGTGTACTCGAAATCATAATCAAAGTGACCGGTTCCCACTGCCGTCGTCAACACGATTCCCAGGTTGGTGGTGCTGGTCGGGCTTTGCAGCGCCACCGGCGTCGCCGCGGGAGTCAAGGAGCAAGTGGGGCTAAAGGTAGTGACACAAAGCGAGAAAGTCCCGTAATCACCCGGACTATTTCCATCCACAATTATGTAATATATGCCTGGTTGAAGGTCACCTATCACAAAAGAGGAGGAGGAAGTGGCGCAAAAGTCGGAATCATCATCAAATGCCAAGGTTGTGTTTGGATCGTTCGGATTAGTCCTTAAATAAACCACTGAATCAAAATTAGCGCCACAGAGATTGATGAAAAGATTAGTTGTTTGGGTCAGGCTGAAAGAATAAATAGTGTCAGGAGCTCCTTGCCCAAATGGAATGCCATCTATTGATTCGTTGTAGTTATCGACAAGTCCGGTCGTGTTTCCCGTGACGCAGGTTCCATTGATAAAGGAAGTGATGTCATAAGGGGCTGGGGTGAAAGTCGTTGTTGCCGTCGCGGTAGGAGTGTGGGTAATGGTCGGCGTGTTGGTGGAAGTCCAAGTTGGAACACCAGTCGGCCAGGGGGTGGGGCTGTTGGTTATCGTTGGGGTTCTTGTAACGGTATTGGTAAGTGTTGGTGTCGGGGTGCAACCAGCCGCGATAATTTCCACTGCCTGAATATCCGCCCTTTGGGACCTGTTGAAAGTATAAGCCATGGTGTAAGCGCCGACCGTAGTTGAAAGTTTGTCGTCCCCCGCGGTCGTTTTATTGTTCAGCTCCCTCCATCTTTGGTTTTGACCAGCAGCCGAGGTAATTGTTCGAGATCCAGTGCTGTTTGCCACCATACACATGGAGACGATCATGCTTTGGGCGTATTTGGTGGTAAGCCCAATGGAATGGTTTCTGTTGGAAGCCTGGTTCGTGACAGCGTTTGACGCGCCGATGGGATTTGTTTGGTTCACTAAATCATAACAAACCGCCCCGATGTGTAGGACTCGCGCGGTCAAGCTGTTGGTTTTAACTGTCACAGGGTAGGTACCAGATGGCGGGTTGACCAGATACCAAGTTTCCAGTGAAACTCCATTCGTAGTGTCCACACCCCGACGAACCCTAATGAAAGAAGTACCGTTATAAGTCGCCTGGGTCACAGAATTCGAGGCATTCTGGATGCTTACCTGTAAAAGTAGAAGTGTTTGGGTTCCCCCGACCGTCGCGTTAATTACAGCACTCTTGGCGGTGCCGGTATAGGTCGCGGCGGAACTAAAGCCGATAGGACATTGGGCACTTGCGGGTTGGGCAGTAAGACATAAAACAATGTTCGAGACAGCTAAAAAGGAAAAGGCTAAGCAGAAGCTTTTAATGCCTTCCAAAAAAGGATAGAAAAAATATTTTGGATGGCTGGATGGAAATTTTACTTTTTTCATTTATATTTCCAGAAAAATTAAGTGAGAGGTTTATTAAGAAGCTAAATTTTTAAAAAAATTTTTGTTAAAATTTAAGGAGATTTCCCCAAAAGGGTTTAACTTTCAATAGTTGAATTATACCACTAATAGTAACTGGTTTTTCGTTAAAACACTTGATTTTTAATATAAAAAAAGATTTCGTCGGTTGATAAATATTGTTTAACAATATTGCCTTTAATAAAAAATGAGAAAATACAGCGGTTTGAACACTTTACGGAATCGAATTTCATATTTGCTAGGCAAATAAGTTCAAAATGGTTATTAAAGTCGGTTCCCTGCTATTCAAAAATACAATCAACCAGATTGTGATAAAATTATCTTTCAAGATTATGGAGGAATCCTGCTCGTGAAAAATCTGCTTCTAGCCTTTTGCGTTATAACCATCGCACTCTTAAGTCTGAATTGCCAAAAAGATATTCATATATCCCCCTTAGCGCCCACCCCAACCGCAACTCCTTCCATTCTTCCTACCCCGATGGGAGTTTTGGGCGACTATTCTCCGCAGGGTTATGCGCAGGTATTTTGGGCGGTTGACACAAGCCCCTATGTCAAAAATTATGGCTTTTGGGAC
Source organism: candidate division FCPU426 bacterium (assembly GCA_963796105.1). Lineage (GTDB taxonomy): Bacteria > Oederibacteriota > Muellerivitia > Muellerivitales > Muellerivitaceae > CAWCKJ01. Next base: position 192,400 of record CAWCKJ010000002.1, on the reverse strand, counting down.
AGTTCTGACGGGAGCAGTTTTTCCCCTGTTACCACAGTGAGCGTCGGTGGAGATTTCATAACCATTACCGATAATCCCGACGGCCTCACTTTTAACGAATACTATTACGTGATCGGCAACGGAACTCTTCCTTCTGGTCCTCATTCCCGAATAGTCCACGCAGTGAGCAATCTCCGAACCTACAATTTAACTCTTTCAATTACGAAGAGCACATCACCAACTTTATCCATTACTGGAGGAACGGTAACAGGATCTGTCAAGAGAGTATGGACGGTACAGGACACTTCCTCGCAACCCAAGGTTTATTGGAAATGGGGGGATGAAGGGGCCGGAAACGCTAGCGTTACTTACGGGTTTTCCGGTAATGGCGTGACATACGCCCCAGCTTTGGCCGCTTTGTCTTCAAAAACCCAATACAATTTAATCGTGGAATCCTTCAATTCTGACTACTGGTGTATAGACCAGTCCACCCAGTTTTTCACCACGCCATAAACGACAAAGGAACCAGTTTTTTCTGATTCCTTTAGTCCAACTATTAATTTTTTAAAAACTTACCTGAAATTATAAACCAATTTTTATTCAAGATCGATTACTGTCTTATTATCTCTTGGCATCAGCTCTTGGCTTGCCCCTCCGGTATACCATCAGAACCATAAGTCTCAAAACTGCCGTCGTCCATGATCAGGAGAACCCTCGTGGTTCCTCTGCCCTGATTGCTGAACTTCACGTCTGAAACATGGGAATCAAGGAAGACTGGTTTTGAACCGGGATTTTCCTGGTTGTAAAGGAAGGCATCCCCGCCTGTGAGCACCTTGACCATAAGAGACCCATCGGGGCTGTGGAAGGCCACGGCTCCATCAGCCTGTTGCTCGCCGACGCTATTGCTGCTTTCCTCTTGTTGCGATTGGTTCGCTTGGTAGTTGTCATTTTCGCTTCCGTTGGCTGGACTATAATTTCCGTTCTGATAGACATAAACCACTGTAGTCTCGGGATCGTTCCAGCACCAGCCGTTATTCCACCAATAGCACCAGCGGGCCCCATAGGGGTCGTACCACCACCAGTTGTCCCCGTAAAATTGCGTCCAAAAGAAAGAATTTCCCCAGCACCAGCCGTACCAGTTGCCTCCCCACCCATCCCAATAGTGGGCGTAAGGGTAACCACCCCAAGTATGCCAATAATAATGGTTTCTTAGGGTTTCGGCTTTGTTGAAAGCTCCAATCTTTCCGATTAAACCCTTGCTTTGAGCAATCGAAGACATACGCACCTTCATAGCGGAAGAGCTCATGAGTTTGGGTGATACGAGGGAAGCGGAGAAAGGTTTTCCACCCGGCCCCTTTGTTGGTAGACCCATGGAGGAATGTTGTAAGCTCATGGGAAGCGTTTTTCCTTTCGCGGCAGAGCCTGAGCTTGCGAAGTGGTTCGTGTTTACCCTCCGGGAAAAGGATGAGCCGTTGTATCCCGCGGTTCCGTTGGAATGGTTGAAATGGTGCGGGGTATTATTCGCCCTGAAACGGCTCGTCCCGTTTAGCCTGGATCGATTCCACGAGTTTCCGATACGCCATGAGTTTCCAAGGGTTCTATTGCCCAATGTTTTATTGCCTGCGGACCGGACCCGGGTGGTGCCGGTTGATTCCCTGGCGTCGGTTTTATTGTCCACAGCCGTGGACCTAGTGGTATCAGTTCCGTTATACCCACCGCCCCCGGCCCCCGAATTCCCGCGGTCTCCTCCACTTCCTCCTCCGGAAAATCCACCTCCAGATTCATGAAGAGCCAACGCCATTGAACAGGGAAAAAGGAAAATCAAGGAAAGGATCAAGACAGTTTTATTCATGGCGCACCTCTTCTTCATGGATAATGTTCAAATCCGTGTAATATTTAGACGTTTCAACCCATGAAAAAGGTTACATCTCTTTACTAATAAAGGAAGGCCTTCTCTTTGCGGAGCGGAAGACGCCCCCATGGATTCCATAGAAACCCCGGATATTTAATCGATTTGACCCGAAATAAAAAAGGGCGGGGATATAATTCCCCGCCCTTCTGGTGCCTCGGAATAATTCACCGAAGCTGATGTTTTTAAACCTTACTGATTCGCAGGAGCTGGATGCTTGTCATCATAAATCTGTTTGGAGCGAAGATTCTCCTGGGATTCCAAATTCGCGCGGTCTTGCTTGTCCAGTTTTCCGCCGTCTTTCCTCAGGTCGGCCTTGCGCTCTTTGTTGATAATCTTTCCCTCTTGGGCTAATTGCTTGTGCTGGGCTTTGCTGATCTTCCCGCTCTTCACTCCCTGCATGATCCTTTTATGCTGGCGGTGAAGCCTAGCCTTCGGGCTCATAGCCGGATTTTTTCCGTTAGCATCTTGCGCCATAGCCATGCCAGCGGCTCCCAGAAACATCAACCCACACAACACCACGATGAACTTTTTCATTTTATTCCTCCTAGATTTGGCCTTTTTCCGGAAAGGCCTCTTTGAAGCCACCTTTTCAGCAAGCCACAATTAGGACGCAAGGAGCCGGAAAAAAGTTTCAACAAAAATAGTGTGTTTTCTCTCAGTTCCCAGCCCTTTCCATCAAGAGGGTTGAGTACCCTCGTCCCTATATGTAGTCCGAACACTACAATAAAAAAGCTCCAATCCATATCAGAAAAGGGCAGTTAGGATTTAACTTGAGAATCTTATTTGATATTTCCGTCCGCAAAATTAATTGTGAGAGAAGTTGAGTCAGCCACAGTGGTGGTAGGGCCAAGCTGAACGTAAGGATCTCCCGTGTTTGGTCCGTTGTTGTTAGTCCCGACCCACGCCATGACATACACTGTTTCAGAACCACACAGAAGATTGTTGTCGACGAGGGTGATGGTGCCGGTATAAACACCGTTGTTCAAGGACTTGCTGTTAATTTTGTTGGTATAAGCGCTGTCAGTAAAAATCCCGACATTAACCCAACTCGTATGGGATCCGGTGTAGCTCAAGTTGGCGTTGATTCCATATAACTGATATGTATTGTCAAAAGTGAGATCGATCCCCGATAAGCTGGAATTCGTGATGGTTGACTGAAAAGGATTCGCGCAAGTTCCCGCCCCTCCGCCGTTATAAAAAGCGATATAGTCCCCTAGATTCGGCCCATTATTGAATGTTCCATAAAGGCCTATGACGTTGTATGAGCCAGGCCCTAAATTTGAAATGTTGTAGGGTCCTTGTGTTCCGGATACCACAGAATTTTGAGTACTGCAATTCCCACCATTTGCTGGTGGCACTACCACGAGAAGACTGGACCCACTACTAGTCGGCCCGGTATAGGTAACACTCCCTGACATGGAATAAGGGCCTCCGCAGTTCGGGGTAGCCGTGGGTGTAATGGTAGGAGTACTTCCCCCAATACTCCAGACATTATTATCCGTAATGGTGATATTGATGGGGGTTGGGTTTGCCGTAACGGTAAAAGGCCCCAGCACCGTCCAGGGTTCACCTGCCGCAGGCCCCTGGCAACAACTGTTCGAATTCACCCCAGCGCTGTCAAACCAAGCCCTCAGATAATAGGAGGTCCCATACTGACCCGAGCACAAACCGCCCATCTCCATCGAGTAGTTGTCTCCGTTATCGCAGACATTGGTCATGTAATTGTTCTCGGTGTCCGGGGCGGTCTGAGTAACCGCCATAACCCAAATTTGAGTACTCGCTCCGTTGTTACAGGAAGGACCGCCCTGGGAGCCGTTGTAGCTAAGGGTTCCAATAAAGCCCTTGATTTGCGTACAGGAGTCGCTAAAGGTCAAATTGGTTACCACCGCGCTGCTGACATTGATAGGGTTTCCCATTCCGTTGGGTCCACCGCAACAGGCGCCATTAGAGTTTTGGATGTAGCTCCCGATGGCGTAGCTCCCTGGGGACCAAGAAGCGCCCGCGGAGGCAACGTATTCCTCGGTCACGTAGTAATTGCCCGTATTGGGCATTCCCATAAAGTAACTTCCGTGGTTAGAAGTCACAACGCTGTAAGCCGCCGGACCGCAATTGGTGGAGGGTCCTGATATGGTGCAGGACCATGCCCGCACGATAATGGGATTCGATGGGCTGACCGATCCTGTTCCATTAAAGTTGACATTTCCTGACAGGGTATTCGTGCAGTTGTATAGGTTGGAACCATCAAAGGTGATGTTATATCCGGTGCTGGGCGGATTTGATGTGACTTGACCGAGGTTGATATATGGATCGCAATTGGTCACGCCGTTGCTGGCGTTGCCGCCAGCGTCGTAATAAGCCTGAAGGTACATCTGACTCGAGCCCGACATATTGACCACTTGGTAGGATCCGCCATTAACCGAGACTCCGTCATTTCCCCCGCCGGCCACGGGCGTCAAATAATTGGAATCAAGATAACCCATCACCCTGAGTCGGTTACTGCCATTTACCTGACCGCTGCCGTTGTAATGAATGGTTCCAGAAACCCCATAGAACTGGCAGGAATCCCCGAAGGTAAGGTTCACTGTTTGGGTAGAGGGAGAACTCATATCGATGGTCGTAGGGCTTTGACCTAAGCACACGTTCCCCGAGCTGTTATAAACCGCGTAAGAATCCCCTACGTTAGGAGATTGGTTTTGAAGACTCGTATTGGCAGTCAGGAAGACGCCCAAGGTGTATTGGCCAGGTCCCGGAAGGTTTAGAGTGTAGTCGACGGGGCCGGGAGGAGAGTGGAGATCAAAAACCATTTTGCCGTTGCCGTTGCAACCGTTTAGGCAGGTGGTCGCGAAGGCCAGCAGATTTAGTCCTGCTTGGGAATTACCGCCGTTGTAGGTGATCTGCCCGGTGATAACGTAGGGATCGATGGTGGGCGTGGAGGTCTGGGTCGGAGTGCTCGTCACGGTCGGGGTGGAGGTTTGAGTCGGAGTCAGAGTAATCGTTGGCGTAATCGTGGGCGTGGCCGTGGCTGAACCTGTCGGGGTGGAGGTGAGAGAGTTGGTCGGTGTGGGGGTAAGTGTCGGCGTGGAGTTTGATGTCTGGATCACCAGTCGATAGTCCCCGCTCGGCTCATTCTCGTTCGGCGGGAATACCACCACCGTGTATTGCTGTTGGGTCAAGCTCAGCGTCAATTGGTCCAGGTTGTCATTCCCGTTGGAGGTCGCTATGGGGTTGCCGGTTGAGTCGTACAAATCGTAAGCCACTTGGGCCTTGTTTGATCCGTCGTCGAAACAGTCCAGCGAAATCTGGTAGTTGCCCGCAACCCCTGGAGTGAAGGTCCAGCTGTTCGTGTACTCGAAATTCCAATCCACATGTCCCGCTCCCGCCGCGTCCGCCGTCACCGTCCCCAATCCCCCGGTCGTGACTCCCGCCCCCAGCGTCACCGGAGTCGATACGGGGTTCAGCGAGCAGTTGGGATTGAAGGTGTTTACGCACAAGTTGAAGTTTCCTGAATCACCCGCTTGCGTCCCGTCCACTATCGCGTAGTAGGTCCCCGGCTGAAGGAGCCCTGTCACCAACGCGGGGGAATGATCCGAACAGTACGCCGAGTTCTCATCCAAGGCGAACGTCGTGCTGGTATGCGTCAAATCCGTCATCAGGTATAGCACCGGTGAATTGAAACCGTTGCCGGACGCCCCGCAGAGGTTCAAGAATAGGTTGGTGGGCTGGCTTAGCGTGAAGGAGTATACGGCGTCGCCCGCCCCGGATCCGTAAGTGGTGGTGATGCTGTCGGCTTGGCTGTAAACCGTCACGCTGTAGCTGTCGGCGAGTCCATTGGTGTTTCCAAACACACATGAACCATTGATATTGTTGGTGATATCCGTGGGAGTGCTGACCGGCGGTACCCAGGTGTTGGAATCGCCGATGCTGATATTGATCGGCGTGGGATTGGCGCTGGGCGTATATGGCCCCAGCACCGTCCATGGCTCCCCTGCCACAGGCCCCTGGCAGCAGCTTGTCGCGTTGGCCCCCGCATTGTCGAACCAGGCCCTCAGGTAATAGGTGGAGGTAATCGGTCCAGAGCACAAACCGCCTATCTCAATCGAGTAAGTGTCACCGTTATCGCAGACATTCGCCATATTACCGTTTTCAATGTCAGGGGCGGCCTGGGTCACTGCCATGACCCATATTTCCGTGTTGGGTCCGTTGTTGCAGGTTGGGCTTCCCTGGGAACCGGTATAGGTCAGGGTTCCTGTGAAGCCCTCTATTTGCTGGCAGCTGCTCGAGAAACTCAGGTCCTTCACAGTGGAATTGTTAACTACAACCGGGGTGCTGTAGCCACTAGGCCCGCTCCCGCAACAGGACCCGTCGGAATTCTGCACATAACTGCCCATGGCATAGGATCCGTTTGACCAGGAGGCCCCAGCGTCTGCCACGTATTCCTCAGTGATGTAATAGGATCCGTTAGGGAGGCCCACGAAATATGTCCCCCCGCTTTGAGTCACGACCGCGTCCGCGATAGTATTGCATCCCCCGTTTCCTGAGCAGGTAACGGCCCTGATCACGATGGGATGTGACGGCCCGACAGACCCGATTCCTGAATAATAGACGAGCCCGGATAAACTGCTATTGCAGTTGTATAGGTTTTGGCTGGTCAAGGTAATCCCGTAATTCGAGACAGCTGTATTTCCCACCGACACAGGCCCCCAGTTCGTCACGGGATCGCAGGTCGCCGGCCCGTTGCCCCCGTTTCCAGATTGATCGTAATAGGCCTGGAGCCAGATCGAAGCGGCCCCGGACAGACTCAACACGCTGTAAGTGCCCCCATTCACCGTAGCCGATTTGGACCCTCCGCTCACCGGGGTCAAGTAATTCTGATCAATATACCCCTGGACGTACAAAGAATTGTGCCCGTTGACAGCGCCGGTTCCGGTGAAGGTAATGGGCCCTGAAACTCCGTATATCATGCACCCGTTGTCGAAACTCAGGTTGGCGGTTTGCGTCGAGGGCCCCGGCGCGGCAAATACTAGGGTTGTAGGCGTTCCGGATGTAAGACAGGCGTTGGTGGTTCCGCCGTAAATCATATAGGGGTCGCCAGCGGACGGCCCCCCGTTATTGAAATTTTGCGAGCTCGTCAAGAAAGCCAGAACGATGTAATTCCCCGGTCCGGGAAGATTAAGCGTGTATGGAATGGGGCTGGCGGAAGGTGTCAACGCCACGGACGCCGAGTTGCCGTTTCCGTTGAGGTTGGTGGTTGCCCACACCAGCAGATATTTCCCTGAGGTATTGTTGGGTCCAGTGTATTGCGCTGTTCCCGTGATGACATAAGGATCCGGCGTCGGCGTGGAAGTATTCGTCGGCGTGAAGGTATTCGTGGGCGAATAGGTGACCGTCGGAGTGCTCGTGACCGTGGGTGAAGGAGTAATGGTAAATGTATTGGTGGGCGAGTTCGTGGCTGTTGTCGTGGAAGTAGAAGTCGCGGTTGGAGTCGAGGTGTTTGAGGAGGTATTTGTGCTGGAGGGCGTGAAGGTGTTAGTAGTTGTAGGCGTCGCGGTGGTTGAATTCGTTGGCGAATTGGAAGGAGTATCCGTGGGTATCAAAGTGTTCGTGGAAGTACTCGTTGGAGTATTGGTTGTAGTGTCGGTTTGGGTATCCGTTGGAGTCTGGGTGTTTGTCGGGGTGCTGGTGTAGCCCCCGAAATTGGTCGGGGTAGGCGTGGGAGTGTCAGTTGGCGTACTTGTATATCCTCCCAGGTTCGTGGGCGTATCCGTAGGAGCATTTGTTGATGTACTGGTATCGGTCAGCGTTGGCGTTGCGGTGAGCGTAGCCGACGGTGTCGGCGTAGTCGTATCCGTCGCCGTTTGGGTGTAGCTGTAGGTGTAAGTGGAAGTGTTCGTATAGGTGGGAGTGGCTGTCGGAGTATTAGTTACGGTATTTGTAGACGTGTTTGTAATAGTCGGTGTGTTGGTAGGGGTTTTTGTGATAGTCGGGGTTTGAGTCGAAGTGTTTGTGACCGTAGGCGAGTTGGTGGTTGTGTTTGTAACGGTCGGTGTGTTAGTCGGGGTATTGGTGATCGTTGGCGTGTTGGTAATGGTTGGTGTGTTAGTCGGGGTATTGGTGGTCGTTGGCGTGTTGGTGGGCGTGTTAGTAATAGTTGGTGTGTTGGTAGAGGTGTTCGTGATAGTCGGGGTTTGAGTCGAAGTGTTTGTGACCGTAGGCGAGTTGGTGGGTGTGTTTGTAATGGTCGGTGTGTTAGTTGGGGTATTGGTGATAGTCGGTGTGTTGGTAGGGGTGTTCGTGATAGTCGGGGTTTGAGTCGAAGTGTTTGCGATCGTAGGCGAGTTGGTGGGTGTGTTTGTAATGGTCGGTGTGTTAGTTGGGGTATTGGTGATAGTCGGTGTGTTGGTAGGGGTGTTCGTGATAGTCGGGGTTTGAGTCGAGGTATTGGTGACCGTAGGCGAGTTGGTGGGTGTGTTTGTAACGGTCGGTGTGTTAGTCGGGGTATCGGTGGTCGTTGGCGTATTGGTGGGCGTGTTCGTAATGGTCGGTGTGTTGGTAGGGGTGTTCGTGATAGTCGGGGTTTGAGTCGGAGTGTTCGTGACCGTAGGCGAGTTGGTGGGTGTGTTTGTAACGGTCGGTGTGTTAGTCGGGGTATCGGTGGTCGTTGGCGTATTGGTGGGCGTGTTCGTAATGGTCGGTGTGTTGGTAGGGGTGTTCGTGATAGTCGGGGTTTGAGTCGGAGTGTTCGTGACCGTAGGCGAGTTGGTGGGTGTGTTTGTAACGGTCGGTGTGTTAGTCGGGGTATCGGTGGTCGTTGGCGTATTGGTGACAGTCGGGGTATTCGTTATTGTGTTCGAGGGCGTTAATGTGTTTGTAAACGTGTTGGTATAGGTCGGCGTTGCCGTAGCGGTGGACGTAGCCGACGGTGTCGGCGTAGTCGTATCCGTTAAGGTGGGCGTCATTGTGTCAGTAGGAGTGTTTGTAACCGCAGGAGTATTGGTTGGGGTATGAGTGAATGTAAAGGTGGAGGTGGCGGTAGGCGTCGGGGTTGCCGTGGCGGTGGGTGTGGCAGTAAAGGATGAAGTCGGCGTCATCGTGTCCGTAGGAGTATTTGACGCCGTCAGCGTAGGAGTGGGTGTTTTTGTGAATGTGTCGGTGGAGGTGTTAGTGAGCGTCGGGGTTTTGGTGTGCGTTTCGGTCGAAGTTTCCGTCAACGTGTAAGTAGGGGTGTCAGTCAAGGTAGGCATGGGGGTGTCGGTCGGGGTGCTGGTGTAGCCCCCGAAATTGGTCGGGGTTGGGGTCGGGGGAGTTGCTTCCGGCTTGAACTTCAGCTCATTTTTTATTGCCGAGATGATGCCCAGGTTGAAGTCGGCGAGCGTAATCGCCGCAGGGAAAAGCAAAAGCACCGTGATTAAAAATATCCGATTCAATTTAATCAATTGATTCATTCCTTAAAAGGGATAGAAATATAAAGCGCCGTTGGTAACCCATTCGATACCGCCCAGGCTGATGTCCCGGGAAGTCACCCCAATGACCGGCATTCCGAAATCAATCATGAAGGAGATTTTCTTGTCCAGGAAGTACTCAGCACCGACGAACGGGGAGAACTCGTATCCCGTCCCGTTGACTCTCATGGTGTTGTCCGAGTTCATCGTGTTGAAGGTGATGTAACCGGCTTCCAATCCCGTGAAAAGGCTGAAGTCGCTGATCTTCTCGAAACTCCAGTAGCCCCTTCCCGCGAAAACGTTGATGCCGTCGCCGAACGCGAACCTGAACTCGGTCCCGAAATCCTGGTCGAAATAATATTTCAAGCTGAAGTAGGGATAACCCACGCCGATACTCAAACCTGAGTTGATGTTCGAGTTGGATTTCGGTGACGGCACGGCGTTCCTGACGGCCTGGCGGACCGTAGTGTTCCCCGCCAGCCTAACTGTGGGTGAGCTCAGCGATGAGGACTGAGCCATCGGAGTCGTCGCTTCGGCTTTCACCATGGAAACCGGGGCTTGCTCTTGGGCCTTCTTGATCTTGACCTCCAGGGGTTTCAAATGCTTATTGGCGATGAAATTGGCAGAGTCTATTTTGAGGGCTTCCATGTAATACTTCAGGGCCTTTTCCAAATGGCCCGGCTCTTGGCGGTAATACTCGTAAATCGCTCCAAGCATGGCGTTGGACTCGGCGTAATAAAGGGGCTTGACCTTGGGATCCTGGATGGCCAAAGCCTGTTTGTAATCGTTTAAGGCTGTCTCAAAATCTTTGCCTTTATAAGCATCGGTAGCTTTCCTATATAAGTCCACCATCCCAGGTTGGGGTGAAACACTTGCGCCAGCCTTGGAAGCGTCATCCGCAGCTTGTGCTTTGGCTATGGATAGGAAGAAAAAGCAATAGAAGGAACCAGCCGCTAGGAAAAAAACGAAGAGCAAGCGAAGGTTGACCAAAGAGGTTGAAAGTTTCTGTCGCAAATTATTTTCCAAGCTGAGGGATAAATGGGTGGGCAAAGGTAGAGTGTTTTCGCATATTACTTTTTAAAAAAACTTCAGTCAATGAAAAAGGTAAACGGAAAACCTTCACGTCTGAGATTTTACGAAAATTTAACTAAACTTCGCGGAAACAGAAAAAAGCGCTACCGTGGCTTCATTTTGCACATTTTGATTTCATCCCGTGTTTTTACCTCATTTTGGGTATAAATCATTTGGTTACTTCTGGTTACCAATTTGCTATGAAAACAATACAAAACAAACCATTTATAATTCACATAAAAGGATGGTTCTTGATGGAATTGCAGTCCGGACCACCCAGCTGGGAATGAGGGGATAAATAGGTCGTTTTAATTTATTGAATCATCCGAACCAAATCATTGTCGGTGTCCCCGACGTAAACAATCCTGGACGGATCAACGGCTACTCCTTCCGGATTATAAAATGTCGCGCTCGTCCCGGGCCCGTTTCCGGAACCGCCGGATCCGGTGCCCGCTAAGGTCGAAACCGCTCCCCCCGGAGCAATCTGCCGGATCATGTTGTTGAATGAATCCGCGACATAAACCACCCCGTATAAATCAACTGCGATACCCACTGGACTATGAAACTTAGCCGCGGATCCGGTCGCGTTGTTGAATCCCGCCGTGACTGAACCAGCCAGGGTGGATACCGTCCCCCCTGGCGTTATCTCACGGATCATGTTGTTATAAGTGTCCGCGACATAGACATTTCCCGAGGAATCCACCGCGATTCCCTGAGGATTGTAAAAAGTCGCGGCTGTGGCCGGTCCATTCGCGCTTCCGCTGGTTCCCTTCCCGGCCAGGGTGGATACAACACCCCCGGAAGTGATTTCACGGATCAATTGGTTGGAGGTGTCCGCGACATAGACATTCCCCGAGGAATCCACCGCGATTCCCACCGGATAATTGAAAGTCGCCGTGGCGCCTTGCCCGTTGGTGTGCCCGGATACGCCCGCCACACCGGCAAGGGTTGACACCTGGCCCCCGGAGTTGATTTTCCGGATCAATTGGTTGTAAGTGTCCGCGACATAGACATTCCCTGATAAATCCACCGCGACTCCCGAGGGATAATCGAATGACGCGGAAACGCCCTTCCCGTCCTCCGACCCTGACAGCCCGTTTCCCGCCAGCGTTGAGACTTGGCCGCCCAGCGCGATTTTCCGGATCGCGTGGTTGGCCCAGTCCGCGATATAAACGTTTCCTGAGGAGTCGGCTGCGGCGCCCTCCGGGTAGTTGAAAGTCGCGTTCGTCCCCTGAGCGTTGTAAAAACCGCTGACTCCCGCCGAGCCAGCCAGGGTGGACACGTACCCGCTGTTGGTCGGGTTAGGCGTGCAGGTGTTTCCGGGATACCCGCAAGGGGTGAGAGAAGGAGTAAGCGTCGGGGTCTGAGTCGGGGAAAAGGTAATGGTCGGCGTGCAGGTCAGCGGATAGCAGACGCTCGTGGGGGTGGGAAGATAGCGGATCGGGGCCGAGGTGGGGTTGTCATTGCAGGCGATAGGAAGAAGCGCGTACAAGAACAGGGGGAGTAATGCGGCAAGGAAAGGAAAACGAAACATCTTCACCCTCGGGCTGATGCTGTCATTTAATACTTATAGCTTATCCACACTTGCGACCAGAGGCAACCCGGGAAATGACCGTGGAATCGGCCCATGAAACCTGCGCCATTTTAGGCCGGGCCTTTCCCATTCGCGATATGCTCCGACAATCGGTCCAGGCCTTGGGTCCAGCCCAACTCCATGCCGGCTAAATGACGGGTAGCCCCCGCGGTCGCGTGAATAACACACTGGCTGAGTGAAAGAAGGGTCTTTTTCCCGTCTTCAGTGAAAATCGCGGTGGTTAAAACCTCGAAAAGGGGCATCCCCTGGTCATCTAACGCGGAACTGGTGAAGGCCAGCCTCCCAGGCGGGGCAATTTCCTTGAAAATTCCCGTCATGGGATAAACGGTTCCGTCAGGTCCCCTCATATGAATTAGTATCGATCCTCCCGGCCTCAGGTCAACCTCGCAAACAGGATTGGTGAATCCCGCTGGTCCCCACCACTGCCTCAACCGGTCTGGTTCCGTCCAGACCATGAACACTAGCTCTCTGGGCGCATTCAATATCCTATTGAAAGCTACTTCCTTAATGTCTTTTCGATCCCTCATGCGCAATCCTCGAATCAAGTGATGCGAGGTCCGTTTGGCATCCAAATGCCTTTAACGGATCACTTTGATGTTGTTCGTTCAATTCCGAAGTCTTGCGGCGTCGGGAACTTCTTAATTCTCGCTTCCCGCCAGTTTTTTTCTCCGCTTTTTCACGGCGGCCGCTCCCTGGGTCCCGAGAACCCTCAGTTTTTTCGTCCGCTTGGCGCGGGGTTTATCCGGGGACTGATAAATGAACAAAAGGTGCTTGATTCGATCCATGGATTTGGCTCCGTTTTTTTGATGGGATCAACCGCGCATACCCTAACCCTGTTACGGAAAAAATAGCAATAGTGGTTTCAAAGAGATACCGAATTGAAGGGGTTAAACAGGGGAGTGCTGGGAAACCCGCGAGGTCCCGGTTGGGGTCAGCTTCCGGAATTTTCCGGTGGGAATATCCGAGGAATAAGCCGTCTGGATTCCCTCCGCCCCGGGAGATCCGAAACTGGGTTGCGGGCCGGCCGGAGGGCCGGTCCGGACCGCGAAAGAGGCCCGCGATTCCATGCTCCCGCCCATCCGCCTTTCAAAGTAAAAATAAAAAAACCAGCTCAAAAGTGTGAAAAACGGTTCCATTTGGCCACATGAGGTTTATGTTGTTGCTTATTTTTCTCGTGAACTTGCCTGTCCCCTGGTATTGATCATAATTTAAAAAAATATTGTGCTTTTTTATCTTGTCAATATAATCAGCAAAACACGATTAGTTAAATGGTTTCCCCAATAGAATTAACCATTTGCCAAAATCAACAGCCGTGTTTCGGCCCCTGTCACAAAGCCGTCGTCTGGATTTATTGACGGGTTTTAGTTTAAGGAGTTCATCCTGAAGAATCATTTGCGACCTTACCTCGCCGCCTCCCTTCTCCTTCTGACAATCCCAGCTGCCGCTGACTCCGGTTCCTATTCTCCCTTCAGCCTAACCCTGGACGCGACTGGGCGCGAGGGTTTCAACAACGCCTCCAATCTTAATTTTTCCAGCGGAGTCGGAGGATCCCTCTTTGCCGACTGGCGGCCCACTGCGTATTATTCCCTCGGGATCGGAGTCAATTACTTGAATTTTCCAGGTACCAACAATTGGCAGATCGCCCCCTTTGACCTGGGCGCAAGAATCTTCCCCTTCGGCTCGTCCAAGTCCGGCGAGGTTTACCTGCAGGGCGGCTTTGGCTACAATCTCTTGAGCCTGTCCTCATCCGCTAAGACCTCCGGCGATTACCACATGTATCTCGGGGCCGGCTATCGGGCTTTCATCTTCGGCCCTGACATGGCCTTGGACCTGGGCGCCCAATGCGACTATTACTCCCGTTTGGCCAACCTCCCGCCCCTCTATGACGCCGGAATCAAGGCGGGTCTGACCTTCTTCTTTGGGACCAAGAACTCCGCGGGAGAACCTGTTAAAAAGACAGCCCAAGCCCCCGCCGAAAAAACACCTGCGGCTTCCATGGAGCCGGAAGGGGCGGAGGCCGTCGAGGTCAACCTTGAGAACTCATCAGCCAAGCCGGAAACCGCGAATGGGCCCAGTGTCGCGGCGGCCGAAGTTCCTCAGGCCAGTCCAACGTCATTGTTGGGGGCTTATAAACGGGGCATCCAGGCTTACCATGAAAAATCCTATTCCAAATCAATCGAGTGTTTATTGAAGTCAACGCGGATGAAGGATTCCTCCGTTCCGAGTTACTACAGGGCTGAAGCCTATGCCATGGTTGGCTTGATGTACGAATTCAACTTGCTCCAGGCGGCCAAGGCCGCCAAATACTACCGGTTGGCCTTGAAAATCGACCCCTTGACCGGTACGGCCAGGAAATATATCGGGTCGGTGCGGATGATGGCTGATTTTGACGCGGGTATCGAGGCTTACAGGAAAAAACATTTCAAAAAGGCCGCCAGTCTTTTTAAGAAGGCCCTGCGTGAAAAAAGTCCGAAGGTCCCGAATTCCTTTACGGCCGAGATTTACACCATGCTGGGTTTGACCTGCCAGTTCTACCTCCACCAGCCCAAGGCAGCTCAAATTAATTACCGTGAGGCCCTTCGAATCTTTCCCAATACTAAAACCGCCAGGAAATACCTCAAACCTTCCGAATAACCAAACCCGCCTCCGGCGCCGGGTTCACCACCCTTGGAGCGTCTTAAATATTCTTTAAACAAAGTTCCCCCTTAACCAAAACCTTCAAAACCCTGTTTTTTTAAGTATTTTTCTCGCAAAAACAAAATATTTCACAAATGAGTTCCCAAAAAGGAATGTTTGACTATAATTTAAAAACACATGAAGGTTAAAGGGTTAACTCAGTAGAAACCTAATATTTTCAAATCATTATACCTCGTTTATTTACAATACTAACCTCTTAAACAATTTATAAACGAGATCGGATCAAAATCACTTTATCGAATAGTGATGGATGTAATTTTTAATTTTAAGGAGCGTAGTAAATGAAACTCAGGGACATCCTCATTTTTGTCGGCTTGGTACTTTTGATCGGAGTTAGTCTGGCGGCGGTTTTATCCCGCAAGCCTGTCTCCGCCGGACCCTCCTATGTCCAGAATAACATCACCGTCTCGAGCGAGTGGACCCCGGAAAACAGCCCTTACGTGATCCAGAACGACATCACCGTCTCCCCCGGGGCCGTCTTGACCATTGACCCAGGCGTTACAGTGCGTTTCGTCCCCTTGCCGGGCGACAAGGCTGGGACAGGCCCCAACCTGGTGATCGAGGGAGGCTTGAAGGCCGTGTCTAGCCACGATGCAGGGATAACCTTTGTCTCAGCGGAAGCCGGCAAACCTTGGGGAGCTTTATATTTCTTCAAATGTGATTCCGCCAATTCCTTGCTCGACGGCTGTAGGATCATCGGAGGCCGCATATCCTGCAACAATTCATCCCCCACCATCACCTCCTGTTCGATCTCGGAGGGCAAGAGGGGCATCGAGGTCTCCACTAACTCCCAGCCAAAAATCATCGGCAACCAGATCAAGCGCAACGGCTACGGCATGGTCCTGATGGCTGACACGGCCAGCCCGGTCGTCCAGAACAACGACATCGTCGGCAACCAATACGGGATTTACATGAAAGCCATGGGGGCCCCGGTCATCACCGAGAACCGGATTTATGACAACCTCAAATACAATATCGTGAACTCAACGGCGAAACCCCTTGGCATTCCCAACAACAATTTCAACGCCACCAACTCCCAGGAAATCGCGAGGGGCATTTACGACAACACCAGCAACCCCGCCCTGGGCCGGTTGAATTACATGCCTTTCGTAGTGGCTTCCATGCCTTCAGTGCCGGTCAACGCTCCGGCCCTGGCCAGGGCTCCGGCCGCCGCCAATGTCCCCTCGGTTTCCAACTCATCGGTTCCGGCTTTGGAAAGGGGCAACCCCTTGGCCCGGGTGACTGTCCAACCCAAGTCCAACCCCTTGGCCTCGGTCCCCGCTCCCTCTTCGGCCGCTCCGGCCCAATCAACCGCCCCGGTCCAATCGGCCGCCCCGGCCCAAATGGCCGCCGCCCAAGCCCAGGCGAAAGCCCCCGCGACCCCGGTTCCCACAGCCGCTCCGGTAAAATCTTCCCCAGTTCAGGTGGCGTCCCGGAAAACCTCAAGGAGTTCCTTCAATTCCCAATTTAGCCTGACCCTCGATGTGACAGGTCACGGCGCTTTTGGAAGCTCCAACATGGGCTCCACGGGCGGTTTCGGGGGCTTGCTCTTCGCGGATTTCCGCCCCATCGAGTACATTTCACTCGGGGTTGGTATCAACTACATTGATTTCCCGGGAAGCAAGACTTGGCAGGTCGGTCCAGTGGATTTGGGAGGTCGGTTGTTCCCCTTCGGAACCGGCAGGGACGGCGAGGGCTACCTGATGGGTGGGCTTGGCTTTAACCTGGTCACACAATCCCTCAGCTACATGACGCCCGGGAATTACCACATGTTTGCCGGCGGCGGATACCGCGCCTTCGTCTTCGGTCCCACGATGGGCCTGGACTTGGGCCTCCAGTTGAACTATTACAGCAGGACTGCCACCTCCTCGCCCCTCTACGACATGGGCGTCAAGGCGGGCTTAGCCTGGATGTTCGACACCAAGTAACCCGCAGCTTCGACCCGGGGAGGGTTTAGGGACAAGTAGAAGATAAGTTTCAGTGCTGAACGGTTCTGAATCCGGGGCCTGATTAAAACCCCGGGCTGGTAGGGGATCTTAAAAAAGTGTAATAAAAGGAGATTGTCGTGAAAAAATTCTTGAGAATCGCCGCATCCTTCGCGTTCCTGGCCCTCGCTGGCCAAAGCGCACAAGCAGGGACTTATTCGGAGTACAACCTGACCCTCGACGTGTCGGGCCAGGGAGCCCTCGGAGGACCTTCCAACATCAGCCTCACCAGCGGGGTCGGCGGCTCCATTTTCGCGGACTGGCGCCCCCTGGAGTCCATCGCCTTTGGCGGGGGGTTCTCCTTCGCGGACTACCTCACAGGATCCTGGCAGACCTGCTCCTTTGACTTAGGCGGGAAAATCTTTCCATTTGGTTCTGACAACAGCGGCGAGTTTTACATCCAGCCAATGTTCGGCTATAACCTGATTCAAGACTCCCTCAACCACTCGGCTCCCGGCAACTTCCACGGTGGGGCGGCTCTCGGCTACAGCGCCTTCGTACTCGGGCCCGGCATGGCGCTCGACCTGGGCCTCAAGTACGACATCTACACCCCGGTCATTCTCCTCGCTCCCCTTCATGATGTCGGGATCAAGGCTGGCGTGACCTGGAATATCGGGCAAACCCTCGGCGGCAAGTAACCCAGGAAAGAGAAGAGGCAGTTGGAATGATTTATAACGAGTATATTTTCATTTTCTTGTCGAGCCTGGGGTTAGGATTCATCCTGACGCCCCTGGCCATCCGCCTGGCGCACCGCTTCAGCTGGCTGGACCAGCCGGGCCACCGAAAGCACCATTCCCAAGCCGTCGCCTACCTGGGCGGCGCGGCCGTTTTCACATCCATCCTCCTTTCCCTCTTTCTGGCTTGGGCCCTCGGCTTTTTGTCCAACATGGAAACACAGGCTTTCGAAAAAATCGCCATTATCCTGGCCTGCAGTTTGGGGCTCGCCGTTGTGGGCCTTTGGGACGACCTTCACCAGGTCCGCGCCAGGTACAAGCTCATCGGGCAGGTCTTTTTCACGGCGCTTTTCGCTGTTTTTGGTTTCCGCTTCGAGGTCATGCACGTCCCGGGCCTCCCTCCCTTTCCACTGGGTTTCATGTCGGTTCCCTTGACGGTTTTCTGGCTCCTTTCCGTCATCAACGCCTTCAACATGGTGGATGGATTGGACGGCTTGGCCTCCACCATTTTCGCGGGTTCACTCCTATCGCTGAGCGCGGCCTCCGCCCTGGCTGACAACCCGGGGGGAATGCTTCTTTGCCTGGCCGCTTTCGGCGCGGTCCTGGGTTTCCTGAAATTCAACTGGGCCCCTGCCAAGATTTACCTGGGGGATTGCGGCTCCAACGGCTTGGCCATGCTTTTGGGCGGCTTGCTAATCGGCCTGGGCCAAACCCATAACTGGCTTCCCGGAATCGCCCATAACCCCGAGACCGCCGGACAGCCCTTCCATTACCAGGTTTTCGTGCTCACTCTTCTGGTTGCCTATCCGGCCCTGGAAATCCTCCTGACGGTCGCCCGCCGGTCCCTTCACGGGCGTCCCCTCGGCCGCGCGGACCGCGGCCACCTGCATCACCGCATGCTGGCCCTGGGCCTCCAGAAAAAATGGATCTGCCTGATCGCCCTGTCCTTCACCCTCCTCACGGGTTGGAGCGCCTTCGCCATTATCGGGCACGAGTTCGGGAGGGCCACTTGGCTCTTGGTTGTTTCGGGAGCCCTCTTGGGCCTTTCCTTTCCCATCCTGGGTTTTTTGGACTTCCTGAAGCCGCATGTCATCAATTTCACGCGGCCTCATTTCCTGATCTCCCACCATTTTATTTCCATGCAAAAAGCGAAACTCGGCCTAGTCATCCACCAGGATGACGTGCTCCAGCTCATCAACCAGGTTTGCCTGGAATTCGGCGTGCAAGCCTACCGCCTCCAAGTGCCAGCCGGACCCGGTCAGTATCCCTGCGCCGCATTCTGGGAAAAGCCCATGCACGAGCAAAAGCAATATTTGACCGAGATCAAGACGGAAATCCTGACGGGAAACTTCAGCGTGTTCAAGGACCGCGTCGAGCACAAGCCCACCTTGGGAGCCGCGAATTGGATCTTCGAACCCCACACCGTGGAGGATGAGTTGGACGTGGAGTACCACGTTTTGTTGAGCGAGTTCATGAGGGAGGCCCTGGAGCGGATCGCCTTTTTGAAACCAGCGCCGGTCCCCTCCACTGACAGCCAGCCCGTCCGGATTCCTTCTCCCCGCCTGACTTCCAGCCTGCTTCGGCGCCGCCACCGTTCCAAGCGGGCCAAGGTTCCCTTGGCGGCCAGCGGCGAGGTCTCGCTGAACGACCATTCCCGCCTGAACTAGCCTTTTTCCTTGTTTGAATTTCAGGTATTTCTCAGCCGACACCCTTTGGCACAGTTATTAAGATTTGCCCTTAGACCCCGGGTGTTTCGCGATACTGGCCTCGGACGCAAAGGATTATTTCCATATGAAATTAGCGTATTTGACTCGTAAAGATCCCTCGGATCAGGATGATTGGTCCGGCTTGACCCACTATATCCACCGCTCCCTGCGGGAAAGCGGACTGGAGGTCATCCCCGCCGGTCCATTGAAAGAAGGCTTCCTATACCTGACGACCCATTTGAAAAAATTCCTTTATCAACTGTTCCTGCGGAAAAATTATCACAGGCATGGGGACCCTTCCCTGCTTAAAAGCTTAAGCCGCCAGGCCGGAAAAGCCATCTCCGCCATAGAGCCCGACGTTGTTTTCGGCGTGGACACCCTTCCCCTCTCCTCCCTGGAAACGGATAAACCGGTCGTCTATTGGCACGACTGCGTCTTCCCGGCTTTGGTGGATTATTATCCCCAGCACACCCGCCTGTGCGCCGAGACGATCCGCGATGAGATGAATATGGAGCGGAAGCTCCTTTCCAAGTGCCGCCTGGCCGTTTTCAGTTCCGACTGGGCGGCCGAGACCGCCCTCCAGCACTATGATGTCGACCCTAAAAAGGTGAAAGTCGTTCCATTCGGGGCAAACCTGGAATGCGGCCGGGACCTTCCCGCGGTCAAGAAAATCATCGCGGGCCGCTATTTCGATCCCTGCGTATTATTGTTCGTCGGGGTTCAGTGGGAAAGGAAAGGCGGGGATTTGGCGGTGCGGACGGCGGAGCTTCTCAACCAGCGCGGCATCAAGACGCTGTTGCACGTGGTGGGATGCGAACCGCCTGGCCCCACGCCTGGTTTCGTTCGGCGCCATGGGTTCCTGTCCAAAAATACCGGAAGGGGCCGCAGGTTTTTGGACGCATTGTATTCCGAATCCCATTTCTTGCTGCTTCCCTCCAGGGCGGATTGCTGCGCCGTCACCTTCGCCGAGGCCTCCTCTTTCGGCCTGCCTTCCTTGTCCGCGGACGTGGGCGGTAATTCCACGGCCGTGCATAACGGTAAGAACGGCCAGATCTTCCCCCCCGGCGCCCCTCCCGAGGCCTATTGCGGTTACATTGCCAAGCTCATGAAAGAGAGGAAGCGCTATGAAAGACTATGCCTTTCCTCCTTCAGGGAATACGAGGAGCGCTTGAATTGGAAGACCTCCGGTAAAAAGATGAGGGATCTCATCCTCAAGCACTGCAAACCGAAAGTTACAATGAAAAATGTATAATGAACAATTGATAATGAGCGGCAATGCGAAAAGCGAAAGAAGAAATCTTTTCGATTTTCATTTTTCATTCTTCATTGTTCATTTTTCATTGTTTTTTACCGAGGTTTCATGCGCCTAGCCTACGTTTCCATCGGGGATTCTTCCGATATCAACTACTGGTCCGGCACCGCCTTCTACATGAGGCACTCGTTGGAGCAAGCAGGTCTCCAGATCCTCCCGGTCGATCGCCTGAAGGAGGGCTGGCATTACCTATCCACCGGAATCAAGAAAGTCCTCTATAAATTTGTTCTTTCCAGGGAATACCTTCGGCAAGGCGATCCCGCGCTGAACCGGCACTTTTACCGGCAAATCGAGAAGGCCCTTTTATCCCAGACTTATGACGCGATTTTTTGCGTGGATCCCCTTCCCCTTTCCTTTTCCCGGACGGATAATCCCATCGTTTTTTGGGCGGACTCCACACTCGCCTCCCTGGTGGATTTTAATCCCTACCACTCCCGTCTTTGTTCCGAGACGATCCGGGACGAAATAAAAATGGAGCAGGAGTTCCTTTCCAAATGCCGTTTGGTCGTCTTCAGCTCCGATTGGGCCGCGAAGACCGCCTTCCGGCACTATGATCTCGATCCCAAGAAAGTCAAAATCGTGCCTTTCGGGGCGAACCTGGAATGTGATCGGGACTCTTCCTCTGTCAGGAAAATCATCGCGGGGAAAAGCGCCCATGCCTGCGAATTGTTGTTCGTTGGGACGAATTGGCATTGGAAAGGCGGGGAAACCGCCTTGAAAACTGCGGAGCTTCTCAACCGGCGCGGGATCAAGACTGTATTGCATGTCGTTGGCTGCGAACCGCCTAGCCCCGTCCCCGGCTTCGTCCAACCCCACGGTTTCATCTCCAAGAAAACCAGGCAAGGGCGGGAGAAATTGGATGAGCTGTACGCCAAAGCCCATTTCCTGATCCTGCCCACCCGGTCGGAGGCTTTCGGGATCGTCTTCGCCGAGGCCTCGTCCTTCGGGGTTCCCTCCCTCGCGCCCAAGATCGGGGGCGTTCCCTCAGTCATCCGGGACGGTAAAAACGGCCGGACCTTCCCGCTCAAAGCCGGCCCTGAGGCCTACAGCGGGTACATCGCGGGTCTCATGAAAAACAAGAACCTCTATGAAAAGCTGTGCCTTTCCTCCTTAAAGGAATACCAGCAACGGTTAAACTGGGAAACCTCGGGAAAAAAGGTGAGGGATCTCATCCACAAGCACTGCGGTACGAAGAATATAATGAAAAATGTATAATGAACAATTGATAATGAGCGGCTATGCGAAAAGTGAAAGAAGAAATCTTTTCGATTTTCATTTTTCATTGTTCATTTTTCATTGTTTTTTACCGAGGTTCCATGCGTTTAGCCTACATCACCAAGGACGATTCCTCGAACCTGTCGGTCTGGTCCGGGACGGCCTATTACATGAACCGCGCCTTGACCGGCGCCGGTATAACCACCATCCCCATCGGAAACCTGGGCGAGGGATTCCATTTCCTGACTTCCCGGGCAAAACAGCTTCTGTACAAGGCCTTCCAGCGAAGGGATTTCGACCGGCTGCGATACCCGCCCTTGGTCCGGCATTTGTGCCGCCGGGCGGATCAAGCCCTCTTGAAAGTCGAAAGCGACGCCGTTTTCGTGATCGGCGGTTCCGCGCCTTTTTCTTATTTGCAAACAACCAAACCCGTTATCTATTGGAGCGATTTCACCTTCGCCGGATGGGGTGAGTTCATCCCGGCCTATGATTCCAACCTGCCGGCGGAATCCCTGAGGGATGGGAACCTGACGGAACAATTGTTCCTCAACAAGTGCCGCCTGGCCATTTTCAGCACGAAATGGGCCGCGGACTCCGCGGTCAAGGACTACGGCCTGGACCCAGCGAAGGTGAAGGTCGTGCCCTTTGGGGCGAACCTGGAATGCGGCCGGGACACTTCCATGGTCAAGAAAATCACCGCTTCCAAAAGTTTCGGTTCCTGCAAACTGCTTTTCATCGGCGGGAATTGGCGCTGGAAGGGCGGGGACACCGCCCTGAAAATCGCGGAGGAAATGAACAACCGCGGGATCAAGACCCAATTGGACGTGGTAGGCTGCGAGCCGCCAGGCCCCCTGCCTGATTTCGTGAAACGGCATGGAGTCCTATCCAAAAAGACGGGCGAGGGCCGGAAAAAGCTGGACGACTTGTACTCCCAGGCCCATTTCCTGGTGGTGCCGACCAGGGCTGAGTGTTTCGGCATCGTCTTCGCCGAGGCCTCGTCCTTCGGCCTGCCCTCCCTGGCGCCCCGGATCGGGGGGGTCCCCTCCGTCATCCTCAACGGCAAAAACGGCCAAACCTTCCCGGTCAATGCCGGCCCCGAAGCCTATTGCGATTTCATCACCAGGCTCATGACAGACCCCAAGGAATATGAGCGGCTGGCCCTTTCCTCTTTCGGGGAATATTCCCAAAGGTTGAATTGGAAAACCTCGGGCGAGAAAGTCCGAGATTTGATAAAAGGTGTTTTGATTTAGCCAATAACCCGCGGGCGTATCAGGGCCAAGGATTTCACCGAAAGGCCTACCCTTGACGGGGCTTGAAGCCTTGAACCAAAGTGATATCATAATTAGTAATGTGTTATCACCGAGGAGGTTCCGATGGTCCGCACCCAGATCCAATTGACCCAGAAACAAACCATTTCCTTGAAAAAATTATCCCGGAAGCGAAAAATCTCAATGGCCGAGGCCATCCGCCAAGGGGTTGATTTATACCTGAAAAACGGAAGTCTGAGTCCGGAGGAAAGGCGGGAACGCGCCATCGCCATATCCGGGAAATTCCATTCCCGCCATTCCGACCTTTCCCTGCGCCATGACAAGTACCTGGCCGGGGATTACGCCCAGTGAGCGTCTTTGTCGACACCTCTTTTTTCATCGCCCTTTTAACCATGAACGACCGTTTTCACGAGAGGGCGGACCAGTCGTGGAAATCCCTGATGGAAACGGACCCGGCGCTAGTTTGCACTAATTACATTCTTTTGGAGACCTGTTCCCTTATCCAAAACCGGCTGGGTCTCGCGGCCCTATCCGATTTCCAGAAGGATGTCGTCCCCATCCTATCGGTGGTTTGGGTGGACGAGGCAGCGCATAACGCGGGGCTGTCCGCCGTAATGACGGCCAAGAAAAGGGATTTAAGTTTGGTGGATTGTGTCAGTTTTGAGGTAATGCGCCGGAACGGGATTAAAGAGATCCTTACCTTCGACAAACATTTTCGGGAGCATGGTTTCCGTTGCATCCCATGATTTAAAATTCCGCTTCAGCGGCCAAGCCTATTCCTTCATCGGCTTTTTGCCGAACATCATGGCCAGGAACAGCTTCCAGAAAAAAAGCAGGGACAGGAAAAACCTGGGCCATAGCCGGAAGGGCTCCTGGGCCAGCCTGACCACCCATTCCATTCCCACCTTCTGGATAAGCCTCGGCGCCCTCATCTTGCGGCCCGAGTAGAAGTCAAAGGCCCCGCCGATGGCCCCGGCGAACTTCACCTTGAGCTTGTGGCGGTTCTCGAAAATCCATTTTTCCTGCTTGGGGGCCGTCATGCCCACCCAGAGCACGTCGGCGCCCGACGCGTTGACGGCATCCACCATGGCCTGGGTGTCCTCGCGGGTGAATTCGCTCTTGTACGGCGGGGAGTAGATTCCCCCCACCTTGAAATGGGGGTAATCCTTCTTCATCTTCTCCCAGATATCCGAGAGGTTGACCTCGGTGGAGCCCAGGATGAACACCCTGTATCCCCCGGCCTCATCCAGCCTCTTTTGGAGAAGGTCGAACAAGTCGAAGCCCGTCACCCTCTCACGGATGTCGCCCCTCAACAGCCGCGAGGCGATCACGATCCCGATCCCGTCGGGGATCAGCCAGTCCGCGTCGCGCAGGGCCTTGGAGAATACCTCATCCTTGAGGGACACCATGTAGGAGTAGGGATTGACGCAGGCCAGCCATTTGCAATGGTCCCCTTTCGCGATCCAGTCGGAGACCTCGTCCACGTACAAGGCCGGTTCCCTCTTGTCCACGGCGTATCCCAACATGTTTTCCGTCGAAGACTTCACCGTTCTCTCCAAGTCGTTATATTTTGTATTGGAAAATCTTTTATTGTCGGTTTTAAAAACCCCGGCCCCTTCATGAAAGCTTCCTGCAAAAGGCCTATTGGAACAATTTTAAATGAGCGCAAGGGGAACCCTCTAAGTTTATTTCAACTAGCAATCTAAAAGGGAATATCTAAAAGTTTCATATCGAGAAACCCACAGGGGAATGTGTGGAGCGAACTAGCGTGCTCCCTTTGCATAACGAATCCCCATGGATTATATGAAAGCTTGAGTGATGGGGACGAAAAAAAGAAAAAAGCTCTTGCTGGTGGGTTGCTTATCTAAAGTGCGGGAAGATGGAATCAACCGTTTTCTTGGGCCCGTCCCGCTCCGACAGCTTTCTCATAAATAGCGATGAGCTGCCGGTAGTTGGCCTCCATGGTGTAGGACTCCTCGAAGGATTTCCTGGCCCCCTCCCCCAGCCTTTCCAGCAAGCCCGGCTTGTTCCAGCCTTTCCGGAGGACCCCGGCCAGGGAGTCGCTGTCCCCCGGCTTGAACACCAGCCCGTTTTTCCCATCCTGGATGATCGTGGAAAGCCCCCCGATATCCGACACAGCAGCCGGCGTTCCGAAGGCGAAGGATTCCGCCAACACCATCGGGAAAGCCTCGAACCATTCCGAGGGCAGGATCAGGATCTTGGCCCCCGCGATCTGCCGGTGTGTTTCTTTCAAGCTCAACTGCCCCAGGAACCTGATTGGCAGACCCTTGGCCGCCTGCTCCAATTTTTTTCTCAGGGGCCCGCTTCCCACCACCCGCAGCTCGGGGGCATCCTTTCCCCAAAGGGCCCAGGCCCGAGTGAGGGTTTCCAGCCCCTTCTCCTGGCTGAGCCTCCCCACGAAAACCGCGCCGGAATTCCTCTTGGCCCAGGGCATGGGCCTCGGATTGCCCGGGAAAAAATTCGCCTTCAAATGAACCTTTTCCCCCGGCAGGCCCGCCTGGATCATCTTGCGCCTCTGGAATTCCGTCAGGGCGATGAAAACCTCCACTTGGTTTTTCCAGGTGCCGATCAAGCGGTGCAGGGCGACGCTGAGCGCCAGCGGGACGGTCCCGATCCGGCTCCCGCGGTAGCACCCGTATTTCAAAGAGGGCCAGACCGAGCGCCGGTCCAGGCATTCGGTGCAGATACCGCCGTCCCGCAGTGGGATCGCGTTGGGGCAGAAAAGCCGGAAGTTGTGGAGGGTCAGGACCCTCGCGGCGCTTTTTCCAATCGCGTGGAAGACCGCCGAGGACAAAAGGGGGAAAGTGTTGTGGACATGGACAACATCCGGCCGGAAATCCCGGACCTTCTCCTGGAGGGCGGAGGCCGCCCAGGGGTTCCAGGGCGTGGAAAGGCCCCCCAGGATCAAGCCCCTGGTTCCCATGACCCTGAGGCCGTCGTTGGCGCGCGCGAACAATTCAACCTTGTGGCCCCGGGATTTCAGCAGTTTGATCTCGGCCAGGACGACCCCGTTTTCCCCGGAGGGGCTGATGGAGCTGTAAAAATCGTGGACCACGAGGATTTTCACGGCCGGCGTCCTCTCAAGTGTCCCTGGAAATAGGAGTGGGTTTCTTTTCTCAAAAATTCCTCGCGGCGGCTATCATTTCTTCGGCAAAAGCCGCTATATAATACACAAAGCCGTTATCCCCGCGCGAAGGTATTCCTTGTTTAAACCCAATCCGGAAATATTGAAAGACAACCTTTCCCGCGTCCGCGAGCTTCCGGTGCTGATGTACCACCGCGTGGCGGCGGAGGAACCTCCCCCTACTGGATTCAACCTGCATGTTTCCCAGTCCGCCATGGACCGGCAGTTGTGTTACCTGAGGAGCCATGGCTTCGTGTCCATCGGCTTCATGGATCTCCTGGGCCGCCCCCTCCCCAGGAAACCCGTCATCCTCACCTTCGATGACGGTTATGAGGACCTTTATCATTATTTATTCCCCCTGCTGGGAAAGTACCGGATGAAGGCCGTGCTTTACCTCCTCGGTAACAGGCGCCCCAGGAACAATTTCTGGGACCTGAAAGATGGCTACCCAGAGGCTTCCCTCCTGAAACCTTCCCAGATCAAGGAGATGCTCAGGAGCGGGCTGGTGGAATTCGGCGCCCATTCCATGAGCCACTCGGATTTGACGGCGTTAAGCCCGGGGGAAATTCGTAAGGAGATCGGCGGCTCCAAAAAAGCGCTGGAGTCCTTCCTCAAAATACCAGTGGTTTCCTTCGCCTATCCCTATGGGGCGGTGAATTCCGGAATCAAGGCGGCCGCGGCCCGGGAAGGTTTTTCCTTCGGCGTGGCGGTGGACAGCGGCCCGGTCCTCTTCGCGAAGGACTTGTTGGAGATCCGAAGGATCATGGTTTTCTCCTGGACCAGCCTTCTCGAGTACCGGGTGAAAACCAGCGGCTTCTGCCTGCGCTTGAATGCCCTGCCTGGCTACCAGGCCCTCGGGAAATTCGTCAGGCTTCTCTTGAGACTATTCGCGTAATTCCTGTTTCTCGATTTATAGTTTTAAACGCGGGGATTGGCCTTTTCAATCATTTCAGCCCGAATTGATTTGGGTATTTCATCTTGATAAACTACATTATGAAAGCGGGAGGCAACCCATGTCCAAGATCATGAAAAAAGAAGAGGCTCACAAACTGATTGACCAAATGCCCTCAAACGCCACATGGGATGATTTAATGCACAAGATCTATGTCTTGGAAGCCATTGAGCGGGGGCTTTCCGATAGCGAAGCTGGTCTTACTAAAGACGTAGGAGATATCCGGGCCAAATACGGTCTTCCTGGATGAGGGTCCGTTGGACTCACTCGGCTGAAGACCATCTCAACGCGCTCCACGCCCATATCGCTCGGGATTCAGCGGATTACGCTAAACGGATGGTCGATCGCCTTACCGGCAGGTCCAAACAAATTGCCGATTTTCCCACATCCGGCCGCAGAGTACCGGAGTTTGACGCGGATCAAATACGAGAAGTCATAGAAGGCCCCTACCGCATTTTTTACCGGATTAAATCCGATCAAATAGATGTCTTGGCTGTTGTCCACGGCGCCATGGATTTATCCCCAAAATCAAAATAAATTTTAAATGCCGGTTTGCATTTGCGTTAAAAAAACCCTGTGGTAAACCGGAATATGTTTGTCTTACTGTGGTTTCGAAGAAACCCGTGCCTTGGTAAGGGGTTATCTGTAGTTGTTGCTTTTGATATTTTTTAGCCGTTTTAAATCGAGGTTGTTGCTGTGGTTCCGCGGGAACCCGTGGTGAGATGATGTTGTTGTTTTGATGTTTTTAGCCGCAACCCATAGAATGTTTTAGCTGAGTCTCTGCGCCGATTTTCCATAAATCGGTTAAGGAAATCGGTGCTATACAGGCCGCATGAGGCTACCAGCCGAGTGAGAGAATTGCCGGGGCAGATTTATAGTAAATCTGTACCGAACTTTCATTGAATGCTTAAATGAGGTTCGGCATGTGGTTTCGAAGAAACCTGTGGTGAGATGATGTTGTTGTTTTGATGTTTTTAGCCGTACCAAATTGAGGATGTTACTGTGGTTCTGAAAGAACCTGTGGTTAAATGTTGAAGTTGTTGCTTTTGATATTTTTTAGCCGTATTAAATCAAGGTTGTTGCTGTGGTTCTGAAAGAACCTGTGTTGATATGTGGTTTTTTCCTTCAATTCAAAATTATATTTTTCTACGTATTTTCCCGATTCTCCTGTAAGCCAGCCCGAAGAACACCCCCCCCAGTATCAAAGTCTCGTAGGCCGCAAGGTAAGGTTTGCTTTTGTTTTAAAAAACCCCGTCCCCTTCATGAAAACCCCACCCAAGCGGCATAAAGGATCAACTCATATAAGCGTAAGGGGAGCCCTCTAGGCCTTATCGCTAGGAATATTAAAAGGAAATTCGCAAGTTCAGATAACTAGAAACCCACAGGGGAATGTGTGGAGCGAGCCAGCAATAAATACATTTTATAACGAAACCCCATTGTTTAAATGAGGGTTTGAATGATGGGGACAAAAAAAGAAAAGAATTTCTTCAAACCTGTTTCTTCCTAATGTTCCCGATTCTCCTGTAAGCCAGCCCGAAGAACACCCCCAATATCAGAATCTCGCTCGCCAAATGCACCAGCGCCGCCCCCATCATCCCGAACCTCGGGATGAACAAAAGGTTCGTCGCGAGGGAGAAAACCGCCGTGCCGATCAGGGTGGAGGACACGAATTTGTCGTAGGTGTGGTCCGTCAACAAGCCCCAGCTGAAGAGCCCGCTGATGACCACGATGATTTCCGATAGAAGCAGCAGGGCGCAGGGCACCGCCGCTCCCGCGAAGGAAGGCCCGAAGACGTAGGGGTAAAGAAGCGGGATCAGCCAAAACCCTCCCAGGGCCAGGATGCCCCCGCCCGCCGAGAAAAGCGCCGTGAGCTTCAACTGCCTCACCCAAAGGACCTCTTCCCCCCTTTTCCGCCACTCGATGAACCTCGGGTAAAGGATGAGGGGGATCAGGTTGAAAAAGGAGCAGGCCGCGTTCGTCGCGGAGGAGGCTGTGCGGTATTTCCCGAGCTCCTCCACCGAGAAAAGCCAGCCCAAAAGGGGCTGTTCCAGGGTGCTGTAGACGTAAACGGCGATTGCTGAAATGAAAAGCCAGCGGGATTTCAGGACCAGGTCCCTCATGTCCCTGAAAAAATCGATCCGGATGAAGAACCCCTTGAGGGAGCTAAGCTTGAAAATTCCCCGCCAGTAAACAAAGAACATCACCGCCGCCGCCGAGGATTTCACGAACAAATCGGCGCTGGCCTGCGCGCCCGGCTTGAACCAGATGAGGTAGAGGCCCGTCATCAGCAGGGGCTGGATGAGCGCGAAAAGCGACTGGTGTTGCTGTTTCTCCTCCGCCTGGAAGATCCAATCCGGCTGGACGGAACTCAGGAGGATCAAGGGAATGAAAAACCAGCCGGCGGTCTGGTAATCGCCTGGGACCCATTTGAGGATCAAGAACAACGCCGCCAGGACCGAGAAAACCAGGCCCGGCAGGAGCCAAAAGCCGTTGGCGGCCTGGACGATCCTGTCCCTGTCCCCGGCGTCCCTGGCGTTCTTGTACTCGCGGATCAGGACCGTGGTGGAGATGAATTCCGTGGCGAGCATGCCCTGCCCCGCGATGTTCTGGACCATTCCCGACAGTCCCAGGCTGCGGGGCCCCAGGCACCTGGCCGCGTAGATGGTTCCCGCCGCCCCGATGCCCATGCCCAGGACCTTGGCCCCCGTCATCAGGGCGGCCTTGTTGAGCATCTGCTTCTTGGATAGCAGGCTCGCGAGGGACTTTACAAGGAACCCCGCGGCGGTGTTTTGGGCCTTATTCATTCATCTCCAAACCAAAACTTGTATAAAGCAGTCCGCACCCAACGCTTCGAGTGGCAGTGCAATCGATAGTCCGCAGAACTAATCAAGGCAGGTTGGCGGCGAAGAAGCAGATTTTAAGACACGGTTTTTATGATAATTTTGTAAAACCCTCCACCTGCAAACCAGCTTGCCGGATGATCGCGCGGAGTGTGCCTCGGTCCAATTCCTTGTGGTCCGGCACTGTCAATTGTGAAAAGGGTTCTTTACGGCGGAGGATGATATGGGAAGAATGTTGCCGGACAAAAACATAGCCGACTTTGGAAAGTGCCTGAACGCATTCCCTTCCCGATAAACGGGGGAGTTTACTCATATGGCTACTAACATGGCCTCGAAATGTTCCTTGGGAATGCTGATATGGTCGTCTTTCAATGAGGCGATATAACCTTCAATGGCTTCCTTGATGTTTTGAATCGCTTTTTCCCGTGTCTTTCCTTGGCTAATACAGCCCGGAAGGCTGGGACATTCAGCCACCCAATAACCGTCTTCTCCTGGGTAAATAAGAACTTGTCGCATGGCTTCCCCTTTCCGATTTTCAACCACCAAAACCATCAAAATCATTGTACAACTTTCCACTGGGGGAACAAAGGTTTCCGCCAATGCCCGGATTCACCACGGGTTCTTACAGAACCACAGTGCTAACGCAACACAGGAAAAAAAAGTATCTTAGCTGGGATTCAGGGGATGCAGGGGATAAACAGATTAACCACATGCCAGCCTTCCATAAGGCTGATATGGGGGCTGGTATAGTGCCGATCTCTCTAAATTTTTATGGATGATCGGTACAGGTTCCTACGGGAACCACAGTGCTAACGCATCACAGTAGAAGATTTAAAAGGTTGAAACCTCTGAAAAACTATTAAAAGCGGCCAACAGAGGTTTCGACCCCAAAGATTTCCGCAGGAAATCGTGGGGTTTCCATAATTTGTTTTCTGAAAAAGGAGGCGATGGCCGACTTTTTCAGAGGTTAGAGGTTATGTATAGATCGTGTACTATGGCGTAACCGACGGCCTTCGGGAAAATCCATTTTTCCGAGGCCTTTGGATGCGCCATAAAGACCGCAGGGCGCAAGAGCCATGCTCTTGTCACGATCTGAAGCTGCCTGTCCATCGAAGCTCATAGAGCATAGTGGGATGGTGAGATGACGTAGTTGTTTTGATGTTTTAGCTGTACCCAAGAGAATGTTTTACCGTGTACTCTGCGCCGATTCACCATAAAGCGGTTAAAGAAATCGGTGCTATACAGGCCGCATGAGGCTACCAGCCGAGTGAGAGGATTGCAGGGGCAGATTTATAGTAAATCTGTACCGAACTTTCATTGAATGCTTAAATGAGGTTCGGCATGTGGTTCCGCAGGAACCTGTGGTTAAATGTTGTTGAAGTAGCTGAGTCCCTGTGCCAATCTTCCTTTAAGCATATGTGGAGATTGGTATGATACCAGCCACCCTATTAGTTTTATGGCGGGCTGGCATGTGGTGAGATGACGTAGTTGTTTTGATGTTTTAGCTGTACCCAAGAGAATGTTTTACCGTGTACTCTGCGCCGATTCACCATAAAGCAGTTAAAGAAATCGGTGCTATACAGGCCGCATGAGGCTACCAGCCGAGTGAGAGGATTGCAGGGGCAGATTTATAGTAAATCTGTACCGAACTTTCATTGAATGCTTAAATGAGGTTCGGCATGTGGTTTCGAAGAAACCTGTGGTGAAATTGAAGTTGTTTAAGTTTTAATTTTCCTTATCAAATCTTCACGAATATCGCATGGCCGTTGAGGTTCTGGATCACCAGCCTGTCCGGCCTGTCCATCCGCTCGTTCACGTACCTCGTGGTCCCCTCGCACCCCTTGAAGCCGTAACAGCCGAAGACCACCATCCCCCCGGGAACCATCCTTTCCCAGATCCAGTCCGCGATGTCCTTCTCCGCCTGGTAAACCCCGATGTCGATGTGGCAGAACCGGAATTTCAGGTCCTTGACCCTGTGCCCCGTCTCCTCGGGGAAGATGCCCTCCAGTATCTCGGCGTTGTCCAACCCCATCTTTTTGAAGATCAGTTCCTCCGGCTCCAGCCTGTTG
Organism: candidate division FCPU426 bacterium; assembly: GCA_963796105.1. Taxonomy (GTDB): domain Bacteria; phylum Oederibacteriota; class Muellerivitia; order Muellerivitales; family Muellerivitaceae; genus CAWCKJ01. Next base: position 160,542 of record CAWCKJ010000002.1, on the reverse strand, counting down.
GCGGTGAATTCCCCGCCCTTGTAATAGGTGTCCTTTTCCCCTGTCTTGACCGCCCCCTTGAAGTTGTCGCAGAGATAGACCTTGTCCTTGATCCCGCAATTCCTGGCCTGCCGGGCGATGAGGGCGGCGGACCCCCCGCGCCAGACCCCGGCCTCGATGAGGCACCCCTCCCTCAGCTTCGCGCTTTGCTCCACCAGCTTCCAGAGCTCGTAACAGCAGTACTCGTCCACCACCGTGGCGGGCCCCAGGGAGGCGTAAACCTCCTGGAAGGCCTTGTCCAGGTTCCAGGGATTGTAGATCGCGCGGGCGAACACGTTCCCGTATTCCCCGGTCCTGGTCGGCGCGAGCCTGACCTCCAGCCCGAAAAGCCCCGCCAAGCGCCTCACCGCCCCCTTGATTAAATCCATCAATTTAAACCTCCATTCCCCCCACACCACAATGGGGTCAGGCCTACATTTTACACTTTAGCACTTTTTTGGCGAATTCCCGGTCCACCGGCATCCTCTTCTTGATCCTGGTCCATTGGTTCCCAACCGCCGAAAAACCCACTCCCATCCTTTTGCCGATCTCCCTCAAACTTAGCCCCGCTTCCCTCTTCAGCAAATAGATCGCCGCGTCCCGGGAATCCATCCCCCTTCTTCCGGCTTGCAAAATCTCCTCGGGTTTTCCCCCATAGACTTCGGCGATTTTCCCGAGAATCTTTTCCGGGTCAGCCTTCACCACTTGTTTCTGGTACTTCGGGACATCCAAATGCCTATGCTTTCGCCCCGCCTCATGCACCTTGATCAAAAATTTCTCTTTTCCCAAATATACGCGGGAATAAAGTTCTTCCCAGGGGGAAACCTTGCTCCCGATTCCGCCAGCCACAAAAGCCCGATAGCTTTTCCGTGCCTCATTGAGGGTACTTCCGAACTGACTGAGAATCCAATCCGTTTCCAGCCACGGTTCCCCCTTTTCCAGGCCGGCAGTCGCGCGGTAACTGCTCCACTTCCAATCCCCCGGAGCCTTGACCGCCTTCGCCCTCACGGGATTCAAAACCACATACCGGCATAACTCTTTCAAGTAGCTATCCTTCTCAACCACAATGGCCTTGAACCGCCCCTGGAATAAATGGCCGGCCCTTTGATATTTTTTATTAAAACGCTGGGTATAAATACTGTTTAAATGCTTCATCGCGATGGAAAGATTGGCTGCGGGCGTCTCCAGCAAGAGATGGTAATGGTTGTTCATCAGTACCCAGGCGTGGCAAAGCACCTTATTTTCCTCGATCATTTCCCCCAATAGTCTGTAAAACATCCATCGGTCCGAGTCGGTCTTGACAATCTCGCGCCGCTCGTTCCCTCGGGAGGTCACGTGGTAAACAGCCCCCTCATAATGAATTCGCCTGGGTCTTGGCATAAGCATATTCTAAAAATGGCGAATTATTTGTAAAGTGTAAAATGTAGGCCTGACCCCTTTGTTCTGGAAATCCTGCCGTCCGGCGGCGCCGTCCACGAATCCCCCGCTGAATACCGGCCTCCTGAGGCCACCAGCCGAAGGAGAAGATTGCCGGCGCATGCCAGCCCTCCAAAAAACTTTAAAGAGGCTGGTATTGCACCGATCTCAATGTCTCTTCACGGTAGATCGGCGCATGCCAGCCCTCCAAAAAACTTTAAAGAGGCTGGTATTGCACCGATCTCAATGTCTCTTCACGGTAGATCGGCGCATGCCAGCCCTCCAAAAAACTTTAAAGAGGCTGGTATTGCACCGATCTCAATGTCTCTTCACGGTAGATCGGCGCATGCCAGCCCTCCAAAAAACTTTAAAGAGGCTGGTATTGCACCGATCTCAATGTCTCTTCACGGTAGATCGGCGCATGCCAGCCCTCCAAAAAACTTTAAAGAGGCTGGTATTGCACCGATCTCAATGTCTCTTCACGGTAGATCGGCGCATGCCAGCCCTCCAAAAAACTTTAAAGAGGCTGGTATTGCACCGATCTCAATGTCTCTTCACGGTAGATCGGCGCATGCCAGCCCTCCAAAAAACTTTAAAGAGGCTGGTATTGCACCGATCTCAATGTCTCTTCACGGTAGATCGGCGCATGCCAGCCCTCCAAAAAACTTTAAAGAGGCTGGTATTGCACCGATCTCAATGTCTCTTCACGGTAGATCGGCGCAGATTTATAGTAAATCTGTGCAAAGGCAAAGAAAACCAAAAACGCGGCCCCGTAAAAAGAAATAACTCCTAAAGAACGATTAGCAATTCGGAATTAGGAGTTGCCGAATACCATTCATTCCCATCCAATGTTATAATTACCGCTGAAAGGCAGCGTTATGGAACACCACCATTACAAATTTGAGCGAATCACATTCGATCCGGAAAAATGTTTCGGGAAACCCTGCGTTCGGGGTTACCGCATGCCGGTGGCCAGTATATTGGCTTACATGAGCGGTGGTATGACCATTCGCCAAATCCTAAAAGAATGGCCCGAACTCGAGGAAGAGGACATCCTTCAGGCCCTGGCCTATTGCTCCCTTGAGGCCGAGGAACGCTTCATACCTTCTCGTCCATGAAATTCTTTTTAGATAACAACCTTTCCCCATCACTTTGCCAGCACTTGGCCCGCCTTGGTCATCAAGCCATACACTCAGGAAAACTTGGTCATAGTAAAGCGGGCGACGAGGTTATTTTATCCCTCGCTGAGTCAAGGGGTTCTGTACTTTTAACCCACGATTTGGATTTTGGGAAAATATTGGCTTTTTCAGGAAAATCCAGGCCTTCAGTCGTGATATTCCGCACGCAAAAAATGACCGTCGCTAACCTGGCCGGTAACCTTGAAAAAAATTGGTCAATCATCGAGGAACCTCTTATAAATGGCGCCATCATCATTATTGAGAAAGATGATGTCCGAATCCGGCGTCTACCTATTGGAGAATTCAATCCACCCGGCTTCCACGAAATCCATTCCATATATAAACCAGGTAAACCCAAACCAAAAACGCGGCATCGCAAAATTAAAAAAATTAAGCCCATCAAGGGTTTCGATGCCTTAAAAATGAAAGAAGAGATCCAACGCAAAATCCACAAGGCGACTAAAGGCATGACTTGGAGGGAAGAAGCGGAATATTTCGAGAAAAGCGCCCTGGAAGGCCCTTTTGGCGGTCTCTATCGAAAACTTCTCAAAAAAGCGAATAACAAAGGGCCGAATACATAAAATAGAGACCCCCTTCTGTTTTATGTTCCCTGGCCATATGAGTGTCTTACCAGGTTATAATTCCAATTCAAAGGCAGATTGATGGAAGCCATCAGAAGCCTTTTAGAAAGGTGTCAACATGAAATTTGACCGGCTGCCTTCAGGCCCCGGCTTTAGCCGGGGACAAGCCGTGTACTTGGCCGGGGACCATGTCCCGGCCAAGTGGCGACCCAATGGGTCGTCCCTTGACGTTGTTCTGGAACATGCAAGCCTTCCACAAAACTTTAATGTGGCTGGTATGGTACCAATCCCGATTTATTTTCATGTCCGATTGGCACATGCCGATGAGGGCGGTTTCAATGTCCGAGTCCCGGCTTTGGACGGTTGCTTCTCCCAAGGTGAGACCATCAAGGAGGCCTTGGAAAACGCGAAAGAAGCTATTACTTGTTACCTGGAAGGCCTTCAGCAAGTTAACCGAGCGGGATAAAACATGACAATCGGTCAAATCCTCCAAAAAAAACGCAACAAGATCCTTAAACTTGCCAGCAGCCATGGTGCCCGCGAAATAAGCGTTTTTGGCTCAGTTGCTCGCGGAGACTCGGATAAACGAAGTGATGTGGATTTTCTCGTCCGCATGGAACCAGGCCGCACCTTATTGGATATGGGGGGGCTTTTAACGGACCTGGAACATCTCTTAGGCCGTCCGGTTGATGTCGTATCTGAAAAAGGCCTTCGGGATTCCTTCCGTGATAGAGTCCTTCAGGAGGCCGTTCGGTTATGAGGGACCATTTGAATCGGGTCCAGGATATGCTTGATGCCATCCATCGGATCGAGAAATATTCTTCGCAGGGCCGCAAAGCCTTCAATGCAGACGAATTGATTCAGGTTTATATCCTCCACTATCTCCAAATCTTGGGTGAAGCGGCATATAAAGTACCCCCTGAATTCCGGAATAAACATTCCGAGGTACCATGGGATGCCATCCAGGGAATGCGGCATATACTGGTCCATGATTATTTCCAAGTAGACCTTGAAGTTGTTTGGGGAGTAACGGTAAAGGATCTTCCGGTTTTAAAACAGAAGCTCCAAAACATACTGCCGCCAGGTCTTCAAGAACCCCACGCTGAATACAAGGTGAGTAAATCCAAATCAAAAACCCGCCCCCGCAAAAAGAAATAACCCCCCTCAAGAGCAGTTAGGCATTAAAAATGAGGACCCTGAAGCGGACGCCGGGGGTATCGGCGGCGCTTTCATGGCGGGGTTAGGAGTTAAGAACCGCTGAAAAGAAATTAGGAATTAGGAGTAAGGCTTAATCCGACGTCCATTTGATGGCGTCAATCTCATATCCCAAAGACCTGAAAACACCCTCTGGAAATCCCCCCATGGCTTGAATTTTACTCTTAAAAATGTAAAGAAGGGAGAAAAGTTAAACAGTTAACATAAGGTTTTATGCTTATGCACAAAGTGACCGTGCTGTAATGGGTTTTGCTAAGGCACATGCGGTCAAAGCACGGTGAAATAAGGAATCGGGATCATGACGACGGTTGAACCGATAGGCATATTCACTTAGATACCGGCCTAAATACTTAGCATCAACGCCATGATGAGTTCCAATGATCCAGGCCTTGGCGTTGGAAATGAACCGGTGTACCCAGGGCAACCAACTTTCCAACTCTTTCGGGTCATTGGCCATCACCCGGTAGTCTGCCTCCACTCCTTTGAGTTCACGCAAGGCTGGCGAAGCATCTGTGTTGAGGAAAGAGCCTTTTTCCATAGTCTGATTCACGAATTCCTGGCTCTCCCACTTGGTTTCCATAGCTACCTTCACCTTGGCAAAACCCGCTTTTTCCTTCTTGCAACCATTCTCATCCACCCATTCCTTGCTTTCCACCGCCACCAAGACTTCCACTTGGTTTTCCTTGGCCTTTTTCCCAAAAACCGCCCCATCCAACTCAATGACGCCCTTTAGAGTATAGCTTTCGTCCTTTTGCCTAAGACCTTCCCGGATCTTATGCAATAGAAGCCATGCCGAATGATCCGAAAGATTTAAATGCCGCTTCAGTTCCAGGGCCGAAATACCCCGTTTGCCCTGCATCATCAAACTGATGGCCCTGACCCAGGTTAAAAGAGGCAGCTTGGAGCTTTCAAAAATCGTCCCGGCGCGAAGCCGAAGACGTTTCCGGCAATAGTCACATTCCCTCACTTCAGGCTTGGCCTGGTGTTGCCAGAAGCTTTCGCCCTCACATTGGGGACAAACAAAGTCTTTCCCGCCGAAACGGCATCTCCACACCCATTGGCGGGCTTCTTCTTCCGTGTGGATTTTCCTCAGAATTTTAATGCTTTTCATCCGCTGGTAGCTCATGTACCACCTCCCGTAGCGGACAGTATACCTATGTATTCCTTTATTTCAAGGGTCACTTAATACAGAAGCATGTAAGGTTTTCACGTCATTTCCAAGATGGTTATGCTATAATTCCGGCCTTCATGTAGGAATACCCATTGGTTTACCGATAGTTATAAAAAATTAGCTAAAGTGTAAAATGCCTGCGGATGGTGAGGTTCTCGAACCACTGACCCCTTTGTGCGTACGATAACAGTTAATAACTGAGTTTTAGCTGGGATTCAGGGGATGCAGGGGGATGGGCAAGGCATTCTTTACAGAATGAATTTTGAGTTTTGAATTCTAAGTTTTAAATGAAGCCTTGGTTATTGATCGTGTACTATGGCGGAACCGACGGCCACCGGGAAAATCCATTTTTCCGAGGCCTGCGGATGCGCCATAAAGCCCAACGGGCGCAAGAGCAAAGCTCTTGTCACGATCTGAAGTTGCTTAAAATCCCATGTATCCCATGCATGCCAGCCTTCCATAAGGCTGATACGGGGGCTGGTATAGTGCCGATCTCTCTATATGTTTTTATGGTTGATCGTTACATCCGTGGCAAAAGTAGTAGCTGAGTCTCTGTGCTGTGCGAAGCACAACTGTGGTGAGATGACGTAGTTGTTTTGATGTTTTAGCCGTACCCAAGAGGACGCTTTACCGTGTACTCTGTGGTTTCGAAGAAACCTGTGGTAAAAGATGGTTGTTTTAGCTGAGTCTCTGCGCCGATTTTCCATAAATCAGTTAATGAAATCGGTGCTATACAGGCCGCATGAGGCTACCAGCCGAGTGAGAGGATTGCCGGGGCAGATTTATAGTAAATCTGTACCGAACTTTCCTTTAAAGCCTTACGGTGGTTCGGCATGAGTCCCTGTGCCAATCTTCCTTTAAGCATATGTGGAGATTGGTACGATACCAGCCCCCTATTAGTTTTATGGAGGGCTGGCATGTGGTGAGATGAAGTTGTTGTTTTGATGTTTTTAGCCGTACCCAAGAGGACGCTTTACCGTGTACTCTGTGGTTCCGCAGGAACCTGTGGTGAGAAGGGTTTTAGCCTAAAGTGTAAAATGTAAGCCTGACCCCTTTGTGTGTGAAGTGTTCTTGAAAAAGGACCGCTTATGGCCGAATTAATCCCGGTTTCCGGTATCGAGAAAAAAATTCATTTGATCCGGGGACGAAAGGTCATGCTGGATAGTGATTTGGCTCAATTGTATGGCGTTGAAACGCGGAATTTAAACAAAGCTGTTACCAGGAACAAGGATCGGTTTCCCGATGATTTCTCGTTTTTCATTAATAAAATCGAGTTCGAAAACTTGATGTTCCAGAATGGAACATCAAGTTGGGGTGGCACTCGCAAATTACCTAGGGTTTTCACGGAGCAAGGTGTGGCTATGCTTTCCAGTGTTTTAAGGAGCAAGAAGGCCGTACGAGTGAATATTGAGATTATGCGTGCCTTTGTACGCCTTCGCCAGGTTTTGTCCACACATAAAGACCTGGCCCGAAAACTTGATGATTTGGAAAAGAAAGTGGGGGTCCACGATTCCCAAATCCAGGGTGTATTTAACGCTATTCGAGAGCTGATGAAAACACCGGAGAAACCCAAACATCGGATTGGTTTTCTTGAAGAGCCAAAGGCAGCCTATCGTGTTTGTTAATGGCAAACAGCAAAAGTGTAAATTGTGGGACGGATGGTGAGTAAACATAGCGAATCGAAGCAATGATTCCTTCGGTTCACGCGGCTGAGTCTCTGAGTCTGCTGGTTAAATGTAGTTGTTAAATTGAATATATAGGAATAAAGATGAAACTAAACGCCTCTCGACGCCTACATCTTAAAGACAATTCAAAATTTAAAACTCAAAATTTTAAATTAAAGGGAAATACCTTTTCCGCCTTTGCTTTTATTGTTTATTGTTCATTGTCCATTTTTCATTTCTCTTTTTTCAAGCGCTCGACCGCTCTCGTCCTTTCCTTATTAATGATATCCCCTTCCGCTTTCGCGCAGACCCCTGCCCCGAAATCTCAAGTTGAGGGGCAAGCTTTGGGTGTGCCAATTTCCAAAAAAGAAATTGGTACCCCTACCCCAGCGAACGGTGAGCAAACAAAACGTGTCGAATCCGCTATCAAGACCCATAAAGACAAGAAAAAAGTTAAGAAAACTGTAGTGAAAAAATCCCCTGCTTCGAGGTCTCAAGCCGAGAAGCGAGCCTTGGGTGTGCCAATTTCCAAACATAAAATTGGCGCCATGCCTAAGGAAGAAGCCGCCAAATACCCTCCCCTCCTGATCGGCCCAGGGGACCTTCTCACCATCAACGTGGTGGGTTATGAGCACCAGATCTCAGGGGCGGGCCTTTCCCCAAGCGGCGGAGGTTCAGGCCAGGCCTCCAACCAGAATTCCGCGCTTCCCACGGACTATATGGTGGATACCGATGGATGCATCCTTTTCCCCTTTGTGGGCATGGTCAAGCTCTCGGGTCTAGCTCCCAACAAGGCAGGGACCTTTCTCATGAAAAAACTCAGGCCCTACATGAAATTCCCGCAAGTCACAGTGCTTATCACGCAGACTAATACCTATAACATCTCAGTTCTGGGGGACGTCGTCAGGCCGGGACAATACATGATCCGGGGACAGCCAAACCTGGTGAACATGGTGGCCCTGGCTAACGGCCCCATGCCCGACGCCGACTTAGGAGGAGTGCTCATTACTCACGGAAGCAAGAAAATCAAAGCCGACTTGGGCCGTCTTTTGAACGACAAGAATTATCACCAGGATGGGCCTTTGGTTTACCCGGGGGATATTATTTATGTCCCCAAAAATCCCTGGCCCACCCTGGGTGAACTAGCCATAGTGGTGACTGTCCTCTATACGGCAACCATCGCCGCCAACGCCCTCTCAAAAAAGTGAGCTCCATGGAAAACAACTTACCCCTATATCAGCCGCAACAGGACGAGTCATTCTCCATCGGGGATGCCTTCCGTATTATTTTTCAACACCTGTGGCTCATTTTAGGATTCACTTTATTCTTTCTCGCGGTTTTCGGTCTTTACGCTTATTTCTGGCCCCCCACCTACGAGGCCATCACGACCGTCAAGGTACCGGAATCCTCCCAAGCCACTGAAAACGCCATCCGCGCCCTAGCCTTCATGCCCACAGCCGGTGACCCCATCGAAACTTACCTTGAAATCGCCCAGTCCAATACCGTGGCCGCCTACACGCTCAAAGCTTTGGATCTTAGGTCCAGGCCCGCTTTCACACAGGGCCGTCCCCCGGAGAATTTCTCCGACCAAGGAATCATTAACAAACTCAAGGGTATCATCAAGGTTGAAAACCCCAAGGAATCAAACATTATCACAATCAGGGCCAAGACCAAGGACCCGCATTTGGCCGCGGACATCGCCAACACCTGGGCACAGGGTTTCATCATGGAAAACACACAGATCGCCCGTGAAAGCGCACTCACTCGGTATGAGTTCATCCACAACCAGCTTCAGGAAATGAAAGACAAGATGGAACAGGATAAACAGGTCAAGAAATACTACCTCAACCCCTCCAGCGAGTCCCAAGCCGATGAGCTCATCTATAGTGTCCTGTTGGAAAAAGACCAGGAAACCCAGATCGAGGCCAAGGCTGAAGATCCCGGCATCGTGGTGCTGGACAAGGCCTTCGTACCGGAAGGACCTATTTGGCCCAATAAATTCTTGTGCCTCGCGGCCGGATTGTTTTTGGGTTTGTTCTTCGGTATCCAATTCGCCTTCATCCTGGACAAGATCCAGGACCGGGTGAAATCCAGCGAGGAAATGAAACACGCCACGGGTCTTCCGAGCCTGTCGGTGGTGCCAAACTTCCGGAAAGAGGGCAAAAAACAGCTTTTCCCGATTGCCGAACGCTTCTCACCCAAGCATTTGATCGTGGACCCCCAATTCGAGTTTTCCTTTTACCGGGAAAGCTTCAAGGTCCTACGAACGAACCTGACTTTCGCGCTCGTGGATAAGAACCCGAGGGTCCTGGCTGTTCTCTCACCCGGTCCCGAGGAAGGCAAGACCCTAGTAAACTCGGATTTGGCCTTGACCTTGTCGGACGCCGGTTACAAGGTTCTTTTGGTGGACGCGGACTTGAGAAAACCCACTATCAACGTGATGTTCGGGGTTTCCGTGCCGGAAAATGGCGGTTTGCCTTTCCTATTGGCGGGCAAGGGTAAGCTAAATGAAATGACCGTTGAGTCAGGCTACAAAAACTTATGGCTTTTACCCAACGCGACGGTTCCCCCCAATCCCGCTGAACTCATGGGCTCGGATTCCTTGAAACAATGCATCGTGGCCATGCGCAAGGAATTTGATTACGTTATCTTTGACGGCGCTCCCCTTCTGCCTGTCACGGATTCGGTAGTTCTTTCTACCCAGCTGGATGGCGTGATTCTTTTGGCCCGCTGGGGTTCCACCCGGCGCTCAGTTCTCCGGAATGCCCATGAGCACCTGATCGGAATCAAGGCCCAGTGCCTGGGCACCGTCCTGAACGGGGCCGAAGCCAGCCGGGGCCTCTATGGGCTGGGTTATGGCTATGGTTATGGCTACGGCTATGGTTATGGTTACGGCTATGGCTACGGAAAAAAGGTTTACGGGCAGGAGAACCATAACGGAAACGGAAAAAGCAAAGGGAAAAAAGCCTGAGCATTTCCAGCATTGAGGAAATTGTTGATTCCCTCCGCATTTCATTGTAACTATCGAGATCAATTCCTAAATATGATTCCTGGAAAAATTGAAAAGGATTCACATCTGTCCAAAATAAAATTTAGCCACAGATGCATGGGATACATGGGATTTAAAAAATATAAGCTTAAAGCCTGTTTTCTAGATTCTATCCAAGTGCATCCCCTGAATCCGTGGCAAAGGGCTTGGTCTTGCTTAACACCTTTTAGAATTTAAAATTTCTAAGAAAAATTGAAAAGGGGTCATTAAATGAACCAGTTAAAAACTTTCCTAAAAATAACCTTGTTGTTTATTTTCATGGGACTATTTCCCGTCTCCAGCTCAGCCGCGGGCGCGGATTTCAAAATATTCGACGGGACAGCGGGGTATCAGAATGGTCCTTCCTTCATTAACCCTAAAATCAAAAGATTAGTGGTTGCTTATGAAAGCTCCCTTTTGAGCCCAAAACAGAAATCAATAAACGGCGTTTCGTCCCAAGACGATCTTTCCATAAAAGACGAGAACCGTATTCGGGCCTTGGCTAAAACTTGGAAAATCAAAAATATTGATCTCGTCTGCCTGGATATTGAGCGGTGGCCCATTACCGGAAGTGATGAAAAGGTTTTAGGGACGGTGAATAAATTCAAGAAGGTCCTCGGCTGGATCAAGGATGAAGCGCCCAATGTAAAATTGGGTATCTATGGATTTCCTCCCACTCTCGACTTCCCCCATTCTTTAAAAGACCCGACTTCCCAATCTTATAAAGATTGGGAAGTCGAGAATAAACGGATGGACCCCGTCGCTCAAATGGTGGATGTCATTTTTCCAAGCCTCTATTCCATCACCACCGATTCCGAAAAATGGAAAAAATCATCTATAACGAGACTTAAGGAATCCGCTAAATACGGCAAACCCGTTTATCCATATATATGGCCTCGGTACCATGAATTAGTTAAAAAGTTGTCTCATACGTATGTACCAAAGACCTATTGGGAGATGGAATTGCAAACCGTGAAGGAATACGCGGATGGAGTCATTATTTGGGACGCGGTTAAAAAAGGACAACCTTTTGATGCCCAAATTGACTGGTGGCAATCCGTGAAAAATATTTTAAATGTTTCAATGTAACACTTACCCCTTACTTAAATAAATGTAATGAGTGGGATTGTTTGAATAATAAAATTTCAAAATACGTTCAATATGGTTGTGGTTTCGACGCGCCGGAAACGTGGCTCAATTTCGACTCGTCCCCGACACTGCGTTTTGAAAGACTGCCATTAATCGGGAATCTTTATACAAAAAATAAAATACGATTTCCCAAACATATCAAATACGGAAATATTGTTACCGGATTACCCATCAGCAAAGATACATGCGATGGTATTTATTGTAGTCACGTGTTGGAGCATCTTTCTCTTGAAAATTTCAGAAAAGCACTAAATAACACTTATGCATATTTAAAACCCGAAGGAATATTCCGATTGGTAGTGCCGGATTTATTTCATATCGTGAAAGAGTACCAACATCAATATTCCAGGCATAATAAGAATGCCTCCATGAATTTTATTAAATCGTCCGGTTTAGGAATCGAGCAAGAGGCGGTTGGAATTCGGGGAATTATTTACGAAGCAATACGGGGTTCACGCCACAAATGGATGTGGGATTATTATAGCTTACGTGACGCATTAGATAAGGCCGGTTTTATTCAAATTAGGAAGTGCAAATTCAATGATTGCCCCGATAAGCATTTTAAGGAAGTAGAAAGAGCGGAAAGATTTGGTAAAGCATTGGCGTTAGAATGTAAAAAACCCAAATAAAACTAATTACCATCAAAATAAAACCGAGGTTATTCATTTCATGGATCAAAATTACAAAAATTCTATTCAACCTTCAATTTATGGAATTCCCGAATTGGATAAAAATATCATTCCTGTGACACGACCATATTTGCCTCCTTTGGAAGAATTCATTCCCTATCTTCGTGAGATTTGGGACACCCAGTGGCTTACCAACAATGGGCCTTTCCACCAACGTCTAGAGAAGGATTTATCATCCTATTTAGGCGTTGAGCATATTTCCCTTTTCGCGAATGGCACCATCGCGTTGGTAACCGCCTTGCAGGCGCTTGGCGTTACAGGCGAGGTCATTACGACGCCTTTCTCTTTCGTCGCCACGGCGCACGCGATCAAATGGAACAACCTTACGCCTGTTTTCGCGGATATCGATCCTGAGACCATGAATCTTGACCCGAAAAAGGTCGAGTCGGCCATCACCCCCCAAACCAGGGCCATCCTGCCGGTACATTGTTATGGAAGATTATGCAATGTGGACCGTTTCGCGGAAATCGCCAAAAAACACCGTTTGAAATTAATCTATGACGCCGCCCATGCTTTTAGCATCCGGGATACCGGCGGCAGTGTCCTGCGTCACGGCGACCTTTCCGTTCTCAGCTTTCACGCCACCAAGGTATTCACCACATTCGAAGGCGGGGCCATCATCAGCCCGAACGCAGAAACCAAGCGTTATATCGATCATTTGAAAAACTTCGGCTTTGTCGATGAGCTCAGTATCGCGGAGGTGGGAATCAATGGGAAAATGTGCGAGGTCCAGGCGGCTTTCGGCCTGATGCAGTTGAAGCATATGGAAGAGGTCCTGGAAAAGCGAAGGGCTTTGGATGCCCAATATCGCGCCAGGTTAAAAGCCATTCCAGGTATCCGTTTATTGGAACCGCAAAAAAACATATCCATCAACGGCGCTTATTTCCCGGTCTTAATTGAGGAAAATTATCCCATGAAAAGGGATGCCTTGTACGCGCATTTAAAACAAAACAATATCTATGCCCGCCGGTATTTCTACCCCCTCATCAGCAATATGCAAATGTACCGCGCGTTGCAATCCTCTGCGCGCAATAATCTCCTAAGCGCGAATAGGATCGCCGAGCAAGTCATTTGCCTGCCGATCTATGACTCGATGACGGTAAAAGAAGTGGACCTTGTCGTAAAAATCATTTCCAACAGCGGTCATTAATGGGAATAGCCATAAAAAAAAGGAATGTCTTATTATTCCCGGCTGGCAGTGAGATAGGCCTTGAGATTCACCGTTCCTTATCGATGTGCAAGGAAGTAAACCTGTTCGGCGCGGGCCAGGATGTCTCCAACCACGCGCGCTTTATATACAAGAAATACCACCTTTTAAAAAGTGTCCATGAGGAAGGATGGCTGGGGCAATTATCCGCCTTATGCGGACAGCTTCACATTGATTACATCTTTCCAGGCCATGATGACGCTATAGTCGCCTTGGCGTTGAACCAGGATAATATTCCTGCCCGCGTCATTACTTCCCCGACCCCCGCCTGTGTCATATGCCGCTCAAAATCCAAAACCTACGATAAGCTTTCCAACCTGCTCAAAGTTCCAAAATTGTTTTCAAGCCCATCGGATGTATCCTCTTACCCTGTTTTCGTGAAACCGGATAGCGGCCAGGGCTCACAAGGGGTTGTTCGCGTATCGAATGAATATGAGCTTGCCTACAACATGAAATTATTGAATGATCCCATCATTTGCGAGTACCTACCCGGGGATGAGTTCACCGTCGATTGTTTTTCCGACCGCGACCAAGGGCTTTTGTTTTATGGCGCTCGGACTCGCGGCCGAATCAGAAACGGCATTTCCGTCAATACCCGCACCATTGACCTTCCGGGTGCCAATGAATTCGCCGAAATCATAGGAAAAACTTTGAGGATGAGAGGCGCCTGGTTTTTCCAGCTTAAGCGCGCGGCGGATGGAAAGCTTGTGCTCTTGGAGGTCGCCCCGCGGATAGCGGGAGCTATGGCGGTTCATCGGGCCATGGGCGTGAATTTCCCCTTACTCAGCCTATTCGAGGAGGAACGCCAGCCAATTTCCATTTTAACCAACAATGGATCCATTGAGATGGATCGGGCGCTCAATAGCGTCCGCTATAAAATGAGCATCGAATACTCTTCCCTTTATATCGATTTGGACGACACCCTCATCCTACATGGGCAATTAAATTCACAAGCCATGCTGTTGATTCATATGTGCGTGGAAGCAGGAAAAAAAGTCCATCTATTAACAAGGCATCGGGGGGATATCCGCCAAACCCTTAAACAACACCGCATCTCGGAGCTTTTCGACACGGTGAATGTTTTGCCCGAAACCGCGAAAAAATCGAATTATGTCAAAGATAAAAACTCAATTTTCGTGGACGATAGTTTCTCGGAAAGACTTGAAGTGAGCGCTAAATGTTCCATACCAACTTTCGATTGCGGTATGATCGAGGCCCTGATCAACAGGGTTGATTAACAGACGTTCCCATTGTGCCGCCAATTAAAGCTTAAACCTCAAATAACATTTTCGACGGAAAGAATACATGTCGATTAAACACAATGTCATCGCCAACTACATAGGACAATTCTATGTGACTATTATCGGCATCATCATGCTGCCGGTCTATTTGCGTTTCATGGGCAAGGAAGCCTATGGACTGGTCGGGTTTTTCGGGATTATGACCACTTGGCTGGCTTTGATTGACATGGGTTTCACGCCGGCCTTGGGCCGCGAAGTGGCGCGTTTCCGGGGCGGAGCGATTGACGCGGGCGAACTGCGCTCCCTTGAACGGGCGATGTTAATGTTGTTTTCTGGTATCGGCCTGGTAATCGTGACAGCCGTGGGGTTCTCATCGGAAATCATCGCCAAGCATTGGCTCAAGGTGGAGAACCTTCCCTATGACGAAGTCAGCCTGGCAATCGCGTTGATGGGCATCGTTTTCGCCCTCAAGTGGCCGTCGGGCATATTCCGGAGCGTAATCACCAGTTTCGAGCGTCAGGTGTGGTTAAATACCGTCAATATCACGATCGCGACGATCCGGTTCGTGGGCATCATCCCGGTTTTCAATTGGCTGGGAGCCACCCCCCGAGTCTTTTTCACCTACCAGGCCCTAGTCGCGTTGTTGGAACTTATTTTTTTGACCAGCTTAAACTATCGGTTTCTTCCATCCTGGCCGGAAGGTTTTAAACGCCCCTGGACCCTGGCCCCCCTCAAGAATATATGGCGGTTCGCGCTGAGCGTGGCGTTTTTATCGTTCGTTTGGACCATGGTCACACAAACCGACAAGCTGGTCCTGACCAAGTTACTCCCCCTTTCCAAGTACGCCTGTTACGCCATCGCGGTGACGGCGGCAGGGGGGATCATGATATTGATCAACCCCATCACCCAAGCGGTTTTGCCCAGGCTTACCCGCCTCGTGGCGGAAAAAAAGCCGGATGACTTATGCGCCCTTTACCGGAAAACGACCAGGATCAACTGCGTTATTTCCGGTTCCGCGGCCGTCATATTGGTGATGTACGCCCAACCTCTCTTATGGGCCTGGACGGGGGATCTGTCCATTGCCTCCCAAGCTGCAAAAGTCCTTTTATTCTACGCTCTGGGAAATTTTTTCCTGGCCGTCTCAAGACTGCAATACAACCTCCAGTTCGCGCATGGCGACCTTCGTCTTCATATAAAAGGAAACATTATTTTCCCCATTGTTCTGGTGCCAAGCATCATTTGGGCCGCAATCCATTACGGCATGGCGGGGGCGTCATTCATGTGGATGATGATTAACCTTCTCTTCCTCCTGGGATGGACACCCATTGTTCATCATCGTTTTTTGCCGAAACAACATATGACTTGGTTGATAAAAGATATTTTGCCGGTTGTCGGAGCCTTGGCTTTTATGGCTTTTCTGATGAGCATGGCGCCCTTAAACTGCGAATCCCGGAAATGGACAATTTCCCTGTTGGCCCTATGGTCTATCGCGACTCTCATCTTTACTTCTTTGGTGACGCGTGAGGGTAGGGATGAAATTTCATTGATTATAAAAAAAACATCACAATTATTGGGGGCAGCGCGTGCCGAAGGCGAATAATGGCAAAAATATTTCCAAGCCAAAGGTGACTGTCACCGTTCCCACTTTTAACCAAGGGAATTGGCTGGCTGAATGCCTGGAAAGTATTGTCACGCAGAAAACAAGCTTCCCATTTGAGATTTTGGTCGGGGATGATTCCTCGACTGATTTGCCGTCACGGCGTGTTTTGAAGGATTACGCGGGCCGGTTCCCGAATTTGGTTATCCCTATTTGGCGGAAGAAAAACATCGGTTCCTCCAATAATGTCCTGGATTTATACCGCCGGTCCAAGGGCGCCTATATCGCCCAATGTGATGGGGATGACAAGATGCTCCCAGGAAAACTCCAGAGGCAGGCTGATTATTTGGACTCCCACCCGGATTTCAGCATGGTTGGGCATAAAGTATGGCAATTGAACCCGGATGGAAGTTTTATTCCCCTGGAATTGGGAATCGCGTGGAATTCATTATCCGTTGATGACTTATTATTAAAAAGACTGCCTTTCGTGAACAGTTCCACCATGTTTCGGAAAAACCGTCAAACTTTATGGGAATCTGAGAAGCCAATCATAGACAGGCTATTGTATATTGACCGCGCCCTATGTGGTTCTGTTGGGTATATCGATGAATACCTGGGCATCTATCGCTCTGGAGTCGGAATTTTCTCGGCGAGAACCAAAGAAGTGCTGATGGGGCAAAAATACGTGGCTGAATTCGCTGAATCCAAGGGATGTAACCCTGAAAGTATATCCATCTACCGGAGCCGAGTAGAGATGGTTTCCAAAGTTGAAAAATTAATGAAGAGTTGCGATGGGTTTGATGGGTTCCAAGAATGGAATTGGCAAGCGCTATTCACCATTCCTTCATTCAGGATGAAGCTTGGCATTGCTGGCGTATATTTGTTGCGAAATTCACCCAAGATCGCCCGATTATTTTTAAGATTTTGGGTCAATAACCATTGGCTTTGGAAAACAATCACAAGAATACGCACGAAATCAGTCCAAATTCCGGAAATAAACTGAATCGATTCATTTACAAGGGAAAAAGATTTTGAACCATAAATTAACAATTGATGTTTGTATCGCGACTTACAAACGGCCCAATGGGCTTAAGAATTTATTGGTTTCCCTAGCCGGACAAAAGTTAACGGGTTTAAACATGCGAGTTATCGTAGTGGATAATGATTCCGCGGCAAGCGCCCGAAGTGTTGCTGAAACATTCAAAACCAATTCTACTTTTGATGTCATTTATGATATAGAGCCACGGCAAGGCATTTCCTACGCCCGCAATCGGGCTATCCAAAACGTCAAATCCGAATACTTCGCTTTTATCGACGATGACGAAATCGCGGAACCGAATTGGCTTATGGAATTGTTTAATGCCATGAATAAGTCCAACGTGGATGTGGTGTTTGGTAAAGTACAAAGCATTCTACCGGGAAATGCCCCAAAATGGGCCAAAAGCCATCCCTGCTTCGTTAGGCCTATATTGGTAACTGGAAAAGTGGTTACCACCGGTTATACCTCAAATGTACTCATTCACGCCGCGGCATTGGGAACTCCCCCCCAGTTATTCGATCCGGCCTATGGGTTGACAGGCGGAGGGGATACGGAATTCTTTTATCGTTTATCGAAATTAGGCGGAAAATTGATCCAGGGAAATGAAGGAATCGTGAATGAACCTGTGCCGAATCAGCGCCTGACAATCGGCTGGGTTTGCAGACGCGGTTTCCGCAGTGGCCAAACTAACGCGAGGATTTATATGAAAGAGTATTCCCTTCCCCGAAAATTATATTGGTTGATGTTAAAAATCACCCAAATACTTGGGGGTATATTGATCACGCCTATTTACCTTATTTTATCCTTTCCCGCCTTTGTTAGATTGCTGACTTATATTTGCGGGGCTTGTGGACAACTCAGCACGTTATTTGGGAAAAATACCTACTTTAAGGAATATGAGTCCTCTCCCAGCATGAATCAATCCATCGACCATAAATCAGATCGAACAACTTAAAAAAGGTTTATCACGGGGTTTCACATGAAAAAAGTCGTTCTATTATTCAATAACGCGGGTCCCTATCATTGGGCCCGAATTAAAGCATTATCCAAGCTCGTATCATTACATGTGGGAATTTTCAGCAACAAAAACAAAAAAGTGGCTTATGAAACAAGTGATTTTTCAGGGGGCCTGAAGGCCAGATTGTTTGATGACACGAATTCCGAATCCTGTCATGAGTTATTCACTTGGTTAAACACATTACAGCCTGATGCCCTGTTTATATTGGGCTGGTTTTCGCCATTTTCTTTACGGGCTTTGGGGTGGTGTTTGAAGAATAAAGTGCCGTCTATCGTCATGAGCGATACGACGGAAATGGACCGGCCTAGGAATTTTTTGGGGGAATGGGTCAAATCCAGGATCGTGAACTTATTTTCCGCGGCGTTAGTCGCGGGCGTCTCGCAGGAAAAATACTTGATTGAGCTCGGTTTTCGAGGCGGCATTCAAAAAGGTTTTTATGTCGTGGACAACACTTATTTTTTTAAACAAGCCCAATCAGCCCGGCTTAAAAGAAGCCAAACACGAAAACGTTTAAATTTGCCGGAAAAATATTTTTTAATTGTCGCCCGCCTTTCCGAAGAAAAAAACATAAGTACAGCAATCCAGGCTTTTTCTAACGCTATTAATCAAGGTCTTGGAAATCAATGGCATTTGGTCATTGCCGGTCATGGACCCCTATTAGAAAAATTGAAAGCACAAGCAAGCAATTTGAAAATTGAAAATAATATTCATTTTTTAGGTAAATGCGGTTATGAAAACTTACCAGCGATTTATAGTCTGGCGGCCGCCACAATCCTACCCAGTAAAATCGAACCTTGGGGTTTGGTCGTAAATGAGAGTATGGCTTGCGGCACGCCTGTCATCATCTCAAATATTTGTGGTTGCGCGCCGGAATTGGTAATGGATAAAAACACGGGAACTACCTTCTCCCCTGGTGACGCTGAATCTTTATCAGCGTTAATGGTGAAACTGGCAAGTGATAATAAATTGCGAAAGACATGGGCATCTAACGGCCTTAAAATCATCTCCAAATGGGGGCCTAACCGTTTTGCCCAAGGCGCTCATAAAACGATGGAAAAGGCTTTGTTATCGATAAGAAAAAAGCCAAACTTAATTGATTCGGTGTTTTTATATTTACTGGCAAAAAGGTAAAGCAGTGAATATGTTTCAAGAAAATCAATAATTCTTGCGCGAATCAACATTTCATTGAAAGTTAAAAAACAATCATGCAAAAAATGATAGAAGTTCTCCTTTTGTTCGGCCTCTTCACTTACCCCATTCTTTTATTTTTCCCGAAAGCCAAATGGCTTGTCCTTTCATTTACCGTATATCTTTCCTCGATGGAAACGACCGGTATCCAAGGCTTGGACAATCACCTCATCCGTCCACTTGAAACACTCAGGAATTTAAGCCGCCCAATTAGCGTCGGGTGCTTATTAGCCCTTTTTTTATTTTTCTTCTTGAAAAATAAGAAAATGACCCGAAATGTTTTTGCGCCTGTTATCCTTTTCTTTTTTCTCCAGTTTTACATTAATTTTCTAGAATTATTCAGGGGCAATGAATCAGATTCGTTAATACGCCTTATCCTCAATTTCCTGCTATTCCTGGTCTTTGCCATGAATCTACCGAGTTGGATCCAATCCGGTGAGAATATGCGGGATTTGATAAGGAGTTTTGTGGGAAGCGGCATAATTTTTCTTCTTTTTTCATCTACTCAACTCTTTTTAAATCCCACCGCAATCATTTGGCAAGGACGTTTATTCGGAACCACCGGTAGTCCCCAACACGCGGCTGTCATACTGGCTTTATTGATTTTACCTTGTCACTGGATGGCCAAAACCGCCAGTGGAAGGTTAAAACCGATTATCTGGTATCTAATCGAGACACTATTTTTCATCTTCCTCATTTGGACTGGATCAAGAACAGGTTTTGTAATGTTGTTCATCGCTTTCATATTTTATTTCCACAGGAATTTACGGTTAATAACGCAAATAATAATAATTTCCACGATTCTCGCCATATATGTAGTGACATTGGTTTACCCCAATTTTTCCACCGCCCTTACCCATATTTTTTCGGCCCAGGATACCCGCAGTTCTCATTGGTCAAACCTCATGAATACCTTTCTTAGTAAACCTGCTTTCGGCGCTCCTTTGGACGAAATCAAAGAGTCGGTAAGTTCTTACCTTCTCATTGCCGCGCGCGGAGGATTTTTCGGACTTGTGCTCGTGACTTTGCTGGCGTTTTCCGCCTTAAAAACTTCTTACCGCGGCTTACGGCAAACTACCGGCGATCCACATATGATAAATCTCGCCCAAATGATTTTCGCCAGTTTTATTGCTTATTTCATCGGAGCCATCTTCGAAGGATATATCTTAAGCAATTTAGCTTTTCCTATTTTCGCTTTTTATATTTTTTGCGTCATTCAACAAAAACTTCTTAAGAGGCAATATACCCTTAATCAAAATACCGACTTCAAAAGAAATCATAAATGAATACTTTGGCAGTTGTTGGAGGTTTATCTAAATCCGGAGGGGGAACTTCCTATAGCGTTCCATCCTGGAGTAATGAATTAGCAAAACTTAAAGTCAAAAGAATTTTAGTAACCATTCAAAAAGATAAAGAAGAAACATCAGATTTTTTAGATGAAACCGCGGTCAAACTCATATCAATCAATAGTACTCGCTCTATTTTTTCTAATAAATTTTATTCACCACAGTTGGATTTAACGCTCGAGCAAATCTGCGTTAAAGAAAATATTGATTTAATACACAATCATGGCGTTTGGTTGCCCATTAACCATTCAATCTCCAAAATATCCCAAAAGTTAAAAATACCCATGGTTGTCACCCCCCATGGGATGCTGACACAATGGAGTTTCCAATACAAAAACTTAAAGAAAAAACTCGCCTGGCGGCTCTATCAACAAAAAGATTTGGAAAACGCCAAAGCCATTCATGTCACTTCCAAAAGCGAGGGTGAAGACTTGAGAAAATTCGGGTATAGGGGGGCAATCGCTGTTATTCCCCATGGCGTGATCATCCCCAAATATCAAAATCCGCGTTTTAAAAAAAGAAAAACCAAAACAGCTCTTTTCGTCTCCCGTATCCACCCCAAAAAAGGTTTATTAAACCTCGTTAAAGCATGGGCCGAGGTCAGACCGATAAACTGGCGGATGATCTTGGTAGGCCCGGATGAAAATGGATATATGGCCGTCATCCAAAAAGTAATTCAAAAATATGGTTTGAAAGATGATTTTGTATATCTCGGCCCGGTTTATGGAAAAGAATTATCGAATCTTTATCGAAAATCAGATTTGTTTATCCTACCCTCTTTCAATGAAAATTTCGGGAACGCGGTCACAGAGGCCCTGGCTCATGGAATTCCAGTCATTACGACCCAAGGAACACCTTGGGAAGAACTGAATACCCATGATTGCGGTTGGTGGATCCCTATCGGTTCGGAATCTTTATCGCAAGCTTTGAGAAAGGCTACTGAAATATCTGGAAAAGAACTCCAGAATATGGGACTCAGGGGTCGAAAATTGGTTGAGTCCAAATACACATGGAAATCCACCGGTAAAAAAATGAAAATATTATATGAATGGATCTTGGGCAAAGGCATAAAACCACCTTTTTTATTACCCGAATAATTTTCAAAGGTAAGGAAATTGTTTTGAACACCAAATCAAATGACTCATTGGATTCCTTAAAACTTCATGCTTATTCAAGCCATTTTGATTTTGGCTCAAGATTTATCCGTATTTTATGGGGTTTGATTTGGATGATTTTATTTCGTCCATCGCCTATTCCCTTCCATGGCTGGCGGAGAATGCTATTACAACTATTTGGCGCATATATCGGCCCCCATGTTCATATTTATCCCAGTGTTCGCATTTGGGCACCGTGGAATCTCACAATGGCGGAAGGCTCAAGTTTAGCCCCAGGAGTTGATTGTTATTGCGTGGATAGGATAACTATTGGCGCTTGGACTACAGTCAGCCAAAGAACATTCTTATGTACCGCGACTCATGATATTCGTTCCTCAACCTTTGATTTGTTAACCGCCCCCATTTTTATCGGTGAAAAGGCCTGGATTGCCGCGGAAGCCTATATCGGACCCGGGATCAAGATTGGAGATGGCGCGGTAGTAGCCGCTCGAGCTGTGGTCGTTCACAATGTAGATCCATGGACAATCGCCGGTGGAAACCCCGCCCAAAAAATCGCAAAAAGAATAATCAAGAATGTTTGATAAAGGATTATTTGCCAGAGACCGCATACCGGTCATTTCTTCAAGTTTTGTATTCGCAATAATACTCGCAACTCTTTTTTTTCCCCTTTTACGCAAAGCCCCTTTAAGCGACCCTGGGGTATTTCTTTACTCGGGTTGGAGTTTGCTTGAGGGCAAAAGGGCGTATATTGATTTTTGGGACCACAAAGGGCCACTCGTATTCGCCATAAACGCCCTTGGTATATTTCTAGGGGGTGATTGGGGAGTATGGGGGCTTCAATTATTATTTTTGGTTTTAACCTTTATTCCGATTATCTTGATAGTGAATGAATCAAAAACAAACTCTCTGACTATTTTCTTGATTTTGTCAATTTTCTCCTTGGAATTCGCCTTTTTAGTGCAAAGCGGGAATTTAACTGAGCAATGGGCATTGCCGTTCCAAGCTTGGGCTTTGGCCATGCTAATTAAAAATAAAAAGAGTTTTCTTGTTACCTTTTCACTTTCCGTAGGTCTCATCGCTCAAATAATGCTTCGCCCCAATTTAGGCGCATCGACTGCATTATGCTTGGTATGGTTAATTCTATTTTCTAATAAACCAATCAAAACCACCTTATATGTTTTAATGGGTCTGGTTATTGGTTCGTTTCCCTTTATAGTTTGGTTTTGGGACCCTGCTTCCAGGTCCGCCTTAATTGACGCGGTTCTCAAATACAACCTCCATTATTCCGACGTTACGTTTTTATCGAGATTCATTTCCGTCATCAAATGCCTTTTATATCTCTCCCCTTTCATAGTTTTATACATAGGCGCAATCTATCGACGGAATACCTTCTTTGATAAAAAAGATCTGTTTTTGGCTCTGGTTTTTGTAATCGAGGTGGCTTTATCTTCTCTATCCTGGAGAGCCACCCCGCACTATTTTTTAGTCCCGATGATACCTTTAGTTTTTGGCGTGTTGCGTCACGCGGAGGGCCTAAATGATTTGTCCCAGTTTCTCATGGGCCGGCGATTAATTTTCGGCATTGCTATTCTCATCGTTTTCGTTTTAGGCTTTTATCGTTTCATCGCTCGTGTGGATCGCGCCAAGCCCCGCTGGCAATCCTATTGGGAAACCGTGGATTATATCCATAATAAAGGTTATAAAAATAGTGAGGTCCTGTTATGGGGAAATGAGGCGGGTATTTATTACCATTCTAAAATATTCTCACCTTGGAAATATTCATACTTTCATCCGATACTGGCAAAAAAAAGTTTTAATTCCGAGGAAATTAGCCAAATGCAATCAGCCGTTGGAAAAATCCGACTGTTTGTTGATTTGCTTGAATACAAAAATTTCACTCTCGATAAAGTCAAAACATTGGGGGATAAAACAACATCTGATATCCCTGGTTTCATCCTTCAATCTGTGAAGGACCGCTTGGCAACGGCAAAAAGAATCACATTACCCGGTGGTCAAAACTGGGTTTTATACGAGGTGAATAACCAGTGATTTCCATACTTATTCTTACTTTAAACGAGGAAATCAATATCAAGGACTGTTTGGATTCAGTGGCCTGGTCCGATGATATCGTCGTACTCGATTCAGGGAGCACCGATAAAACCATCTCATTGGCAAGA
The DNA here is from genome assembly GCA_963796105.1 of candidate division FCPU426 bacterium. Classification (GTDB taxonomy): domain Bacteria; phylum Oederibacteriota; class Muellerivitia; order Muellerivitales; family Muellerivitaceae; genus CAWCKJ01. The sequence continues at coordinate 136,505 of CAWCKJ010000002.1, read as the reverse complement.
AAGAAGCATGGCCGGATAGTCAAAAGATCTTTCGATAATTGGGCCTCTCACCAAAATTGGGCCATGAAAAACATCAAATTCAACCACCCCTGGGTCTTTTACCTGGACGCCGATGAGCGGATGACACCTGAATTGAAAGATGAATTGCTTTCCCTTGCCGCCAATTCAACTCGAACAGAAGTAGCGTATTTCTGCGGGCGCCGGAATTTTTTTCAGGGGAAATGGATCAAACACGCCTATCCACCCAGCCATATCCTTCGATTTTTCAAGCCAAAGCATGTCCGTTTCGAGCGGTTGGTGAATCCAACCCCGGTCATTTCCGGTTCTTATGGATATTTAAGAAATTATTTCGACCACTATAATTTCAGCAAGGGCTTGGAGGAATGGTTCGCGAAACACAATCGATATTCATCATTCGAGGCATCAGAGGGAATAAAAGCACTTAATACGCCAATTTCTTTGAAAGGTTTTCTGAATTCAGATCCTTATGAGCGCAGGAAATTCCTAAAAGCTTTGTCCTTTCGAATGCCATTCCGTCCAATGCTCAAATTTATCTACTTGTACTTTTTAAAACGTGGTTTCCTGGATGGGACCCCTGGCTTAGTCTATTGCGTTCTTCAAAGTTTTTATGAATTCATGATTACAATCAAAATGAGAGAATAGATTCTGAACGTAAAAGTGATTAATTCATAAGCACTGTTTTTGATTATTAGATTTACAATCGCAGAAATTTTGTTCAGCATTTGGAATGGAACTAGGAATGACAAAAATCTTTTTAAATAAGATTTACCGAATTTTAGCCCGCAAAACTGACGCTTTTGTAGGCAAATTATTCCCGATTGCTGCCACCTTGGCACAAATTGAGATTAAACCATTTGAACTGCATTTGGAGTTAACAAATCTTTGTAACGCAAATTGTGTTTTTTGCCCGTTTCAGTACCAGGAACGTAGTACTGAATTTATGCCGGATGAAGTATTCGATAAGGCAGTTCGCGATTTTTGTGAAACCGGTGGAGGATCGGTGGATCTAACACCAATAGTTGGAGACGCTCTTATTGATCCGAAATTCATCAAACGAGTGAAATTCCTAAGGGCATTACCACAAATAGATAGGATAATCGTAACTACCAACGCTATTCTGCTTCACAAACACGGGGTTACCGAGTTTTTGAATTCCGGCATAAGTTTCGTTAATATCAGTACGGCGGGATTCGACAAAGAAATGTATAAGCGTGTTTATCGCGTCTCCTCTTATGAGATTATGCTTAAAAATGTTGTTAACCTTTTGGAAGAAAACTCAAAAAGGCCGACTCCCATCCCAATTACCATTGCCCTGCGTCCAGATATTTCGTTGGCTGAGGTTGAAAAACATCCGGATTTTCAAAAGATATGCAAATATAAACCTTTATTTGATTTTACCTGGTCCTTCACATCAGCAGGGGGGCGTATCACCAGTGATAATCTGCCCAAAACCATGAAATTAAGGACTGTGGGAAAGAAAAAAGAACCCTGCGTCAATACCTACAATGGCCCCATGGTTTTGCGGGATGGTACAGTGCTGGCGTGTTCATGCGTCGCGGCTATGGACTCAGAAAAAGATCTTTCCATCGGAAACATACACGATGAGAGATTAAGTGAAATTTGGATTGGCCAAAAACTAAAAAATATCCGAAAGAGTTTTGGAACTGATCAATTGAACTCTACTTGCTCAAAATGTGACATGTACCGGGATTTGGAGCTTTACAAAACCAGAGAGGGCCGGGAACGTGCAAAGATTAACAAAATAAGGAACGAAGGAAATTTGATAAAAAGACCTATTGAAAAACCCTATCCATTTATGGGGGGATGATTATTGATTTTATAATTTTAAAATTATTCGTCTTTATAATCTTCAAAATAAAGTTACTTAACAGTCCTTCTAACTTTAAGGGTTAAATGCGATTGAAAAATATTATTCACACATTATTCAATTGGGCCAAATTAACAATATCCAAATGCCTTCCTGACTTCGTGGTTTTAAATTGGTTATTCGTCATTCGACCTTTCCTCAAATATCACAAGCGCTTTCCAAGACCTATCCACGCGCCGGACGCAGCCTTTGAGGACTTTATATTTTCACGAAAAATCCGTCCTTGCCCGCTTTTACACGAAATCTGCGTGGACAAGCAGAACGCTAAACTTATCGCCCAATCCCTTTGCCCCGCTGTCAAAGCGCCCCGCACCATCGCCGTCATGGAGTTGTCAAAACAAACCAAATTGTCAGACGTGGAACGCTTCCTTCTTCCCTATAAAGGGAAAAACCTCGTGGCAAAGCCAACCCATGTCACGGGTGGTGTTATTTATTTAAAAAAGTCCGGCTTTGAGGAATTGAAACGTCTTTATAAATCAGCCCAAAGGAATTTCTTTTTTAATGACCGGGAGGTTCAATACAAGCGCCTTCCCTGGAAAATTATCATTGAGGAAATGCTGGGGGACGGAAATCCCCCCGATTACCGGCTCTTTTGCTCTCGGGGAAAGGTCTTTTTCTGCCAATATGACCAGGACCGCTTCATTGACCACCGGCAGGCCCTTTTCACGGTCCCCGGCTTCCGCCATATCCCCATTGACGACATCAATCCCCTGCCAGATCCCCTGCCCAGAAAGCCCAGGCATTGGAAACAAATGCTTAAAATCGCCAGCGACCTGTCCAAGCCCTTCGATTTCGTGCGGGTGGATCTGTACGACCTGCCGGACGGGGTTTACTTCAGCGAGTTCACCTTCACGCCCAACGGGGGGCTGTTGCCTTTCCGCGACAAGGAATTCAGCCGCAAACTGCTACAGAACGTCCTTTTAGCCACCCGAAAAACAAGGGTTTGAGATTTTCGAGTGACGTGTTATCATTATAGTCAATGTGTTATCACCTAGGGGGTCTCGATGGTTCGCACCCAAATTCAACTGACTAAGAGACAATCCGCTTCGTTGAAAAGAATCGCCATGGAACGGCACATCTCCATGGCCGAGGTCATCCGCCAAGGGGTTGATGCATACCTTAAAAACGGCACCCCCAGCCCAGAGGAAAGGCGGGAACGCGCTATCGCCATTTCGGGGAAATTCCATTCTCGTTATTCCGATCTCTCCATTAACCACGATAAATACTTGGCCGAGAACTACGCCAAGTGACCACCTTTGTTGACACTTCTTTTTTTATCGCCCTTCTAACTAAGGAAGACCGGTTTCATTCAAGAGCGGACCAGGCGTGGAAATCCTTGCTGGAGTCGGATACCACACTTGTTTGCAGCAATTACATCATTTTGGAGACTTTTTCCCTGCTCCAAAACCGCTTAGGCCTTGAGGCCGTATCTGATTTTAAAAATGATGTCGTCCCAATCCTATCGGTGGAATGGATTGACGAATACTCGCATGAAGCGGGCCTTGCCGCCGTGCTGGCGGTTAAAAAAAGGGATTTAAGCTTGGTGGATTGTGTAAGTTTTGAAGTGATGCGGAAGAAAGGGATCAAGAACATCCTCACCTTCGATAAGCATTTTCGAGAACATGGTTTTCATTGCATTCCTTAAGTGTTTTACTGAACCAGCAATTTCTTTTGAAGTTGCTTCTAATTTCTTTTTGTCGGGTATTCATTTTCCATTGCCCAGTGGTGAGCCTGTCGAGCCATTCATTTTTCATTGTTTTTCAGTTAATTCCTAACTTCTAATTCCTAATTGCCTTTCAGAGTGTTCCTAATTGCCTTCGGCATGTTCCTGATTTCCGTTTGTCGATTGTTCATTGTTCATTATTCATTTTAAATTGAAGTTTTGATTGTATGATTATGTTTATGCCCCCATTCCCTCCCCGTTCCCAGGACCCCAAAAAGATCCTGGCGGAGCTTCAAAAACTAAAAAAGGACGATTGGGACTGGAAAACCGGCCGGTCCTTCAGCCTGGTTTACTTCGCCGGCAAAAAGCACCAGGCCCTTTTGGAAAAGGCCTTCGCGCTTTACCAGTCCGAGAACGCCTTGAGCGCCAGGGCCTTCCCCAGCGTGGCGAGAATCGAGTCCGAGGTGGTTTCCATGGTCCGGAACCTCCTGGCAGGCCCGAAAGCCCAGCCTGGTTATTCCAAGGTTCGCGGCAGTTTCACGTCCGGCGGGACGGAAAGCGCCCTTCTGGCCTTGAAAGCCTACAGGGATTCCCAAAAAAACCGCGCGACCCATCCTGTAATCATCCTGAGCCGCAACACCCACCCCTGCCACCTCAAGGCGGCCCAATACCTGGGTTTGAAAACCGTGGTTGTGGACTGCGGCCCAGATCTCCGGGCTGATCCCAAGGCCATCGCGGGACGAATCCGCCCCAATACCGCCGCCATCATCGCCTCGGCCCCCAGTTTCCCTCACGGGACTTTGGACCCCATCGGCGCCCTGGGGCAAATCGCCTTGAAGCGTAAAATCGGCCTTCACGTGGACGCCTGCCTTGGCGGGGTTGCCCTTCCCTTCCTGCGGAAATTAGGCCAACCCATCCCGGCTTTCGGTTTCGAGGTTCCGGGCGTGACTTCCCTGGCCCTGGACCTGCACAAATACGGCTTCTCGGCCAAGGGCGCCTCGGTCCTGCTTTATAAAAACCCGGATCTCAGGCGCCATCAATTCTTTGCCGACACCCAATGGTCCGGCGGCCCCTTCGCGAGCCCCGGCTTGCTGGGAACAAGGTCCGGCGGCAACGCCGCCTCCGCCTGGGCCGCCTTGAGGGCTCTGGGCGAGGAAGGTTATCTCGGGCTTTTCGAGGGGATCATGAGGACCACCCGGAAACTCCAGGAGGGCATCAAGGCCATCCAGGGCCTGGAAATCCTGGGCAAGCCCGAGATGAGCGTGTTCGCCTTTGGCTCCTCCAACCCTGCCCTGGACATCTTTAGGGTCGCGGACGAGCTGGAAAAAAGAAAATGGAACCTGGACTGCCTGATGGACCCTCCCGCCATCCACATGGTCATTACCCCCGTCCACGGGCCTGTCGCCGGTGAGTTCCTCAAGGATCTGGCGGAATGCGTGAAAATAGCCGGGAAATACCCCGGCGTGAAAAAAAGGAAAAAGACTGGAGGGGCCTACGGGACCCTCTTCGCGGTCAAGCCGGGGGAAGGCGCGGTGGAAAAGATGGTGAAAGAAATGGAAGATAAACTCGACCAAGAAGAATAAACTTCAGTTAGGAGTGAGGAGTTAGAAGTTAGGAGTTTTTAAAAATAAGCAAAGTCCGGGAAAAAGTCAAAAGACCAACTAGTTATGGGAATTGTTTGATTTGTCAGAAGTAATTTTTGTAGAGTTTGTAATAGACGACAATATTCGATTCAGTTCATCAACATCCGTCAAAAAAATAGAAAAATCAAATACCACCAATTCTGATTCTTTGAGTAATTGAAGCCAATAACGGGTTTCGCGCGTTTCCTTGAACGCAATGGTCATTTTCGAGTGAAATTCCTTGCGGGTTTGGGCGGCCAATGCCTCCTCTACGTTAGCTCCGATACTGGTTCCACTCCTCAATAATTGTTTAGATAAAATAAACTCTTTTTGATTAAGAAGTGTTTTGTAAAGTTTGATTATTTTCAAAGCAAAAGCGAAGCTTTTTTCCCGGATAATGCTATTAGAAGCCAATTTTCAATTACCTCCCCAAATGTAATTATCGTATTTTATAGGTATGTTTTCACGGTTGTTTGATTTTTTTGTGGTTTTCAACAAATTTTATAATGGCGATTTTAGTCGTCCATTCCTCACTCCTAACTTCTAATTCCTAACTTTCCTTTATGTTGTATTATTGAATCCATGTCTTCCTCCATTCCTTCCCTTTCAATCCTATTAGGCCAGGGCGCTGACAGCAGGGCCGTCACGGACCCCAACACCGGGTTGAACCCCTATTACTGCGCCCCTTATCCCATGAAAAACCTCTCGATTTGGTCCTCCTGCACCGCCGTTCCCCCCTCTCCCAGGGGATTCAAGGCTGCCCAAGGACTTTGGAAAAAACTGTCCCAGAAAAAACACTCCACGTCTTTTGGGGCGGTTGAGGCCGCGCGCCTGGTCCGGGATCGTTTGAGGGAAATACTCGCCTACAAGGAACTGGACGATTACGAGATCATCCTTTCCCCCAGCGGGACCGACGCCGAGGCGATACCCCTGGCCTGGACCCTGACCGCTTTTCCCGGCCCTATCCGGAACATCTTCATGGCTCCCCTGGAACTGGGACAAGGCTCCGCCCTGGCCGGTTCCGGGAGGTATTTCGACTCCATGCTTCCCAACGGGCGCTCCGCGGTCCATGGTAAGCCTTTCGTGGGCAAGGAATTCAAGCGCATCTGGAACACCGAAATCCATATCCGGAACCCCAAAGGAAAATTCCTGCCAGCCAGAACGGTTGAGCAACGCCTCCATCAGGCTGTGGGCCAGGCTATCAAGGCCGGCAAGCATATCCTTCTGCGGCTCGTGGATTCCTCGAAGACCGGGGCCTCCTCGCCCTCGCTGGGTTTCGTCAAACGCCTCCGTGAAGCCCACCCCGGCAAGGTGACCGTCCTGGTGGACGCGGCTCAGGGCCGGTGGAGACCGGATGGTTTCAAGGCCTACCTTAAGGAGGGTTATTTTGTCCTTATCAGCGGTTCCAAGTTCTTCGGAGGGCCTCCCTTTTGCGGGGCCCTGCTCATGCCCCGGAAAAAGCTGGATTCGCTCCTGCGCCGCCCGAACCATTCCCTGTTCCCGCGACTACTTTCCCCTTACCTTACAAAAGCTGATTTTGGGCCGGAATTCTCTCCCCTATTAAATTCGAAGCACCCCTTGGGTTCCTGGAACTTGGGCTTGCTTCTGCGTTGGGAGGCCGCGCTGGCGGAGATGAAGGCTTACTTCTCCATCCCCCAGCCAAAAAGGGAGGCGGTTCTTTGCCGGATGTCCCGGGAAGCATCCAACGCGGTTCAAAAATCCAAACGTCTCACCCTGGTGGACGGGACTGATAATCATTGCCGGTCCATCTTTACCGTCTTGGTCTATTCCTCTGATAGGAAAAATGAGCGGGACCGGATGAGCCAGGAAAAACTCGCCGAATTAAGGAAAAAACTGTTCCAGGCTGGTTACCTTCTCGGTAAGCCCGTAAGGCTTTCCCCCCCCGACGCGAAAAAACCAGGCGGCCCGGAATATTGGGGCCTGCGGTTCGCCCTTTCCGCCCCGATGCTGGTCCAAGAGGCATCAGGAAAGGTAGCTTGGGGGAAATGGAAAAAGGATTTGACGAAAATGGTCGAAGCCATAGAACAACTAATAAATTAGGAATTCGGAATTAGTAATTAGAAATTGGCCGCAAATACAAAAGGCGATTCAGGAACACTCTGAAAAGCAATTAGGAATTAGCAGTTAGGAATTGACGAAAAAACAATGAAAAATGAATGGTTCGACAGGTTCACCACTGGGCAATGGATAATTAAAATCCCACGGTTTTAAAGCCCAGGGCCTTGGCGGCTTTTCCGAACGTCTTGTCATGGGTGGCCACTGTCAGGAATGACGCGCGCTCGTCCTGCCAGGCCAAGGCCGTGGATAGGTGAATGGCGTCCAACGTGCCAAGGACCGCGGGAAAAGATCCCGACGCCCTTCGCAGAATGGCCCCGGAGGGTTCCACCAATTCCATCGTTTCAAGGAATTCATACAACCCGGCCCGGAATTCCTGCGATTCCGGCTCTGATATTTCCCCCTTGAGCCTCATTCGGTCCAGGGTCCTCAGGCTTTCCACCTCCACCAGGGCGCTTCCGACCAGTTTCTCGTAATTTCCCCAATCCTTGAGCGCGTCAGGCTGGCCCAGGAGAAGCCTCAATACGACTGAGGTGTCCAAGTAGGCGTTCAACGGTATCTTTCCCTTTCCTCCGCGGCGTATTGGACCACATCCAGCTTTTTCTTGTGGGGCGCTGGAAAACGCACCTGGCCCGGCCGGCGGACGGCCGGACGAACCGCCAAATTCCCGGGCTTCCCGGGATAGGGAATAACTTGCGCCACGGGTGTTTCCCTGTCCATAAGGGTCAAGGGACGGCCCTGCCGGACATCGCGGATATACCGGCTCAAGTGGGCCTTAAAGTCAGCCATTCGCACGGAGGTTTTATCATTTTTAATCATGACCTTATGATGACCTATAGAGGTCATGTTGTCAACTTTTGGTTATGGCTTGGTATCTTGGGCCGGGGTTGAGACCGCCGCCGGGGGCTGGGCCTCAGGTTGTTGGGACTTGCCGCAATGGGTCACCCTACAGCTCGCGAATATAAGCACTAGAAGGATGAAGAATAACAGTCCGGCATGTTTCTCAATGAACCTATCCACCGGATCGCTTTGCTCCCACTTATCCAGTTTTTCCAAAAACGCGCGGATTTTCAGCACCCACTCCGGATATTGGGTTTCTTCTTCCCTTTCTCCCGGTTGCCCTATGGAAGTCCCCGACTCCCCGCCGCTAACCCCCTGCCGTTGATTGCGCGGGATCCGTACTTTTTTATCGGAACGGGTCTTTCTCTTGACCTGGGTGCGGTCGAACTCCTTGGCCGGTTTTCCGCTTTTGACATGGGCCACCAACCCCAAAATTTCCTTGGTGGTTAACCTACGGGCAATGGCCATATCCAGCGTTTCATGGACAATCCCCGGTTTGCCGGTTATCCCCCCTTCCAATCGGGCCAGGGCCGTGGCTTGCCTGAAGGACAGGGTATAGGGGTATTTCCCCCGCGCTGCCTTTTGGATCTTTTCAATGGCGGAGGGGTCGAGCAGGGTTATAAGAACTTTCAGGGTAATGACCGACCCGCGGTGGATGCCTAATTCCTTGGCCAAATCGGTGTTGCTTTTGGTGGGGTCCTTTCGCGCCTGTTTGGAAAGGTCATTGAGATCACCCAGCCAATTTAAGGAATCCTGGCTAATATTTTCCATGGCGTCCTCCATGGTGTCTTGATAGGTATTTGTTTCAGAGGGTAAAAATTAATATAAACCGGCCAAAATAAATATGATTTCTGTCAACATTTTTACCTATGTATACCCGTTTTTCGCCTTTTTCATGCTCTGTCGGCGGGTTATCTCAGCTTACCGGGCCATGCCCACGGCACTGTCGGCGGGTTATCCCGGCTTACCGACCCATGCCGACGGCACTGTCGGCGGGTTATCTCAGCTTACCGGCCTATGCCGACGGTACTGTCGGCGGGTTATCCCAGCTTACCGGCCTATGCCGACGGTACTGTCGGCGGGTTATCTCAGCTTACCGACCCATGCCGACGGCACTGTCGGCGGGTTATCTCGGCTTACCGGCCCATGCCGACGGTACTGTCGGCGGGTTATCTCAGCTTACCGACCCAGGCCGACGGTACTGTCGGCGGGTTATCCCGGCCTATTTCCTGCCCAGTTAGGTTGGAAATCTGATTAAGATAACTGGGCATGCCATTTTGTCTTTATAGGTTTATGTGAAAAAATGGCGCGGAAATCTTTGGGGTCGAAACCTCTGTTTGAAGCTTTATTTCAGTTTTTCAGAGGTTTCAAGTTAAAATGATTCTTCCTTATTAAGGGCACCCATTCGAGTCAAGCCGTTCCACCCTTTAGGAAACCGGAGTGAATGAAATGAAAATGAGCGGTAAGGCCGGGAAATCCTCCAAGGGCCGTAAAGCTTTCGTGACAGGCGTCACGGGCCAGGACGGTTCCTGGCTGGCAGACCTCCTATTGGAAAAGGGCTATGAGGTCCACGGCCTCATCCGCCGATCCTCCGTTTTCAACACGGGACGCATTGACCACATCTACCAGGACCCCCACGTCCACGGCCGCAGGTTTTTCCTCCATTACGGGGACCTTTCCGACTCCTCGGGCCTATACAAGCTCCTGGCGCGGATCAGGCCGGATGAGATCTATAACCTCGGCGCCATGAGCCACGTAATGGTATCCTTCGACCAGCCGGAATATACCGGCGAGGTGACCGGCGTGGGGACCCTCAAGCTCCTGGAAGCCATGAGGGGAGCCTGTCCCAAGGCCCGTTTCTACCAGGCCAGCAGTTCGGAGCTTTACGGGGGCATGGACTGTCCCAAGTCCGGCTATAACGAAACCAGCCCCTTCCACCCCAGGAGCCCCTACGGGGTCTCCAAGCTTTACGCCTATTGGTCCGCCAGGAACTACCGGGAGGCCTACGGCCTCCATATTTCCAACGGCATTCTTTTCAACCACGAGAGCGAAAGGCGGGGCGAGACTTTCGTCACCCGGAAGGTCACCAGGGCCGTGGGCCGGATCAAGGCCGGCCTCCAGAAAGACTTGTTCCTGGGCAACTTGGACGCCAAACGCGACTGGGGGGACGCCAAGGAGTTCGTCAAGGCCATGTGGCTCATGCTCCAGGAACCCAAGCCGGATGATTACGTCGTGGCGACCGGAAAGGCCTATTCGGTCCGGGAAATGGCCGAGGAGGCGTTCGGCTACGCCGGCCTGGACTGGAAAAAACACGTAAAAATCGACCCTCGTTATTTCCGCCCCTCCGAGGTGGATTTCCTGCGGGGCGACGCCTCCAAGGCGCGGAGGGTCCTGGGCTGGCGGAACGAGACTTCCTTCCGGCAGTTGATCCGCCGCATGGTGGACCATGACCTGGAATTGGCCGTTCGTGAAAAGAAGCGGGATTCTTAAGTAAATACCGCTCAAGGATCATCCATGAAACTATTCATCGCGGGGCATAACGGCATGGTGGGTTCGGCCTTGGCGCGCCGTTTCACGGGCGACAAATCAGTCCAACTTCTCACGCGGACATTCAAGGAGCTGAACCTCAAGGACCAGAAAAAAACCCATGATTTCCTGTTGAGGGAAAAGCCGGACGCGGTCATTGTGGCCGCCGCCAAGGTGGGCGGTATCCTGGCCAACGCGAGCTATCCAGCCGACTTCATCCGGGAAAACCTGATCATCGCCATGAACTGCGTCGAGGGATCATTCCAAGCCGGCATCAAAAGGCTTTTGTTCCTGGGAAGCTCCTGCATCTATCCCCGCCACGCCCCCCAGCCCATGCCGGAAACCTGCCTCCTGACCGGGCCGCTGGAGCCGACCAACGAGGCCTACGCCATCGCCAAGATAGCGGGCCTGAAGCTCTGCCAATATTACCGCTCCCAATACGGCGTCCTGTACCATTCGGTCATGCCCACCAACCTCTACGGGCCGGGGGACAACTACCACCCGACGGATTCCCATGTCCTTCCCGCCATGATCTCCAAGTTCCATAAGGCCAAAACGGAAGGATCGGCGGAGGTGACCCTTTGGGGCACGGGAACCCCCAGGCGGGAGTTCCTCCATGTGGATGACCTGGCCGACGCCTGCGCCTTCCTCCTGGGCCTCGACAATCCCCCGGACTGGGTGAACGTGGGGGTGGGAGAGGATGTTTCCATCAAGGAACTGGCTGTCCTGGTTTCCTCCGCCGTGGGTTTCAAGGGAAAGACCCTTTGGGACGCCTCCAAACCGGACGGCGCGCCCCGTAAACTCCTGGACGTGTCCCGCCTCAAGGCCCTTGGCTGGAAAGCCCGGATCGGCCTGGAGAAAGGCATCCGCGAGACCTACCAAAGCTTCCTCGCGGAGAAGGACTCCGGGCGCCTTCGCGGTTAAAATCCATGGCCTAAATGTTGTAATATCTCCCTTCCCTTGCCCCAAGCCGGGCTTCAGGAAGCCTCACAAACCCTTTTTCGGAAAGAATTTTGGATGAGCCAAAAGATTTTAGTTTTACACCATTACTACCACCCGGATGACGTGGCGGCCGCCCGCCTGTTCACGGACCTTTGCGAAAACCTTTCCAAAAAAAGTTACAAGGTCGAGGTTTGGCCCTCCAACCGAAGCTGTCACGGCAAGGCCGCCTATTCCCTGGAACCGGCGGATTTGAACGGCGTGCTGGTGCGCCGGGTTTGGCGGCCCCCCTTGAGCCAGCATTCTTTCCTTGGCCGGGTCTTGAACGCCCTCTGGATGCTCAAATTTTGGTGGCTGAGGCTGGCCTTCACCCCCTCCTGCGGGCCGGACGTGATCATCACCGGCACCGACCCCCTGCTCACGGTGATCCTCCACCCCTTCCTGAGACTCCTCAGGCCCAAGGCCGAAATCGTCCATTGGTGCTTCGATCTTTACCCGGAAGCCGCCTTGGCCGACGGTATCGTCGGAAAAAATAACCCGATTCTCATGGCCCTGACGGCCCTGGTGAGACGGGGTTACTTCCAATGCGGCCTGGCCGTGGATTTGGGATCCTGCATGAGAAAAAGGTTGGAAAAATATCCCATTAAGAAATCAGCGACCCTGACCCCTTGGGCCCTCGAGGAGCCGGCCAAGCCTTTGCCCATTGATAAGAAGGAACGTGAAAACCTTTTCGGCAAGGCCAAGCTCGGCCTCCTTTACTCCGGCAGTTTCGGCCGGGCCCATGAGTTTTACATGATCCTGAAACTGGCCCGATTGATGGGAAGCCAGGGCCTGTTCGTTTTCAGCGCCAGGGGAAGCCGGTTGGCGGAGCTGAGGCTCGCGGTCAACCCGGAGGACGCCAATATCCATTTCGCCGACCCCGCGTCGGGGGATCAACTATCCTCCCGCCTTTCCGCGCCCGACGTCCACCTGGTTTCCCTCCGCCCCGAATGGAACGGGATCGTGGTGCCCTCCAAGTTTTTCGGCGCCCTAGCGGCGGGCCGCCCGGTCCTGTTCGAGGGAAGCCCGGATTGCTGTATCGCCCGATGGATCGAGGAATACCGTGTAGGCTGGGTGCTCACTCCCACGAACCCGGGGGAAACGGCCAAATCCCTGCTGAAATTTTCCGCCAACAAGCGCGGGCGATCCGCCATGTTCAAGCATTGCCATAAAGTCTATCAGGCCCATTTCTCAAAAAAAATCATCATGAACAAATGGGAAAAAGAATTGCAGACGCTTTTCACCTAATTCACCACAGGTTCTTTCAGAACCACGGGGTACACGGTAAAGCGTCCCTTAGGTAAGACTAAAAACATCAAAACCAACATCTTCATTTAGCTGGGATTCATGGGATTCATGGGATTCAATAAATCCAAATTCTAAATTTTTAATTTTGAATTGAAGACAATTACTTAGAACCAGTGGAATAAATCCGCAGCCACAGGCATTATTCGCTTTATTTCATTTTTTATTGAAAAAAACGGCGCGGATATTATTATTACTATGTATTACTTGTTAGTACATTGGAATTTCTGTTAAATCCTTGGGAGGTCACCCACATGAGAACCAGCAAAGTCATCACCGTTTCCCTACCGCCGCAGTTTGAAAAGGATATCCAACGGCACGCTGAATATGAGCACCGAACGGTGAGCGAATACATCCGGGAAGCCGTCCGTAAATATATGGTCCTCCAGGAATTCGAGGAGACAAGGAAGACCGTATCGAAGCGCCTGAAAAAGAAGGGTTTAACCCCCACTGATGTCGAGGAGTCCCTATCTGAAATGAGGAAGCGCTTTTGATTAGGGCGGTCATTGATACCGGCTTCCTTGGCCCGGATTTTTCCCGGGCCTAGCCGTGTATTTGGGCGAGTCTCAGTTCCCGCCCAAGTGGCGACCCGTGGGGTCGTCCCTTGACGAATGTCGTGGTATCAGGACTTCTTTTTGGCGGCATCCCTTTAAAGGTCATTCAAGCGGCTTTAGACCGTCGATTCGCTTGTATTACCTCACCTTTCCTGATGGAAGAAACAAAGCGTGTTCTTAAAACCGCTAAATTCGGTTTGACCCCAAATGAAACACGGGTCCTTACCAAACCTCTTTTCGATATTGCCGAAATAATAACCCCAAACGCGAAGGTTAATATCATCAGCCGCTGTCCCGCCGATAACCGCGTCCTTGAATGCGCGGTGGATGGATTTTGCTCGTTTATCGTCAGCGGTGACCGCCAGGATCTTTTATCGCTGGTCCATTATCAAGATATTGAAATCATAAAAGCCCGTGATTTTTTGGGTCGAATTTAACAAGAGCTATACTTTTGGAGTCAGTCTCTATAAAGGCAATTCTAAATTTTCAGGCAAATTTTAAGAAACCGCGGAACAACCAACCAACAGCCGGAAATATTCATTTCAAGTAATCCTTTATTTTTCCTGTTTTTTAACCCCTCGTGTTGGATTTTGGCGTCCATCTTCCTATTGTTTTCGGAATGGGAGGCCGTCATGAAATCCATTCAATTTCTCTCGTTTGATAACCGCCAGCCCAACCGCGCCCAGGAAGCCCAGCCTCCCTATGATAACGAGGGCCTCTTGGACGCCTACTCCAGCTCCGTCATTTACGCCTCGGAAAAGGCCAGCCCCGCGGTCGTGAACATCGACGTTTTCCAGAAGGACCCCCGGTACCGGGAATCCGCCCATTCCCCCCGCAAGGCGGGAAGCGGGTCCGGTTTCTTCTTCACCCCGGATGGGTTCCTTTTGACCAACAGCCACGTGGTGCGCGGCGCCCAGGAAATGGAAATCACCCTGCTGGACGGCAGTTCCCACCCCGGCCGCCTGATCGGCGAGGACCCCGATTCGGACCTGGCAGTCGTCCGGGTGGATGACGCCTCCGGTTTCCATCCGGCGGTCCTGGGCTCTTCCCAGGCCCTGCGGCCAGGCCAGCTGGTTGCGGCCATCGGAAGCCCCCTGGGCTTCCAGACCACCGTGACCGCGGGCGTGGTATCCGCCCTCGGGCGCTCCCTCCGGTCGCAATCGGGACGGCTCATCGACAACATCATCCAGACCGACGCGGCCCTGAACCCCGGCAATTCGGGAGGCCCCCTGGTCAACTCTCGCGGGGAGGTGGTAGGGGTCAATACCGCCATGATCCCCTCGGCCCAGGGCCTTTGTTTCGCCATCGCCATCGACACGGCCAAGCGGGCGGCCATGCAGATCATGAAATACGGGAGGGTCCGGCGCGGCTATATCGGGATTGGAGGCCAGAACATCGACATCCCCCGGCAGATCGCCCGGCACTTCGGCCTGTCCGCTGAAAAAGGCGTCCTGATCGTGGCAGTGGAGGATGACAGCCCCGCCAAGAGGGCCGGCCTGATGGAAAGAGACGTCCTCGTGGAGTTCCAGGGAAGCCCGGTGGAGAACATGGACGACTTGCACCGGCTCCTGTGCGAGGAAAAACTGGGGGAGATAACATCCCTTACGATCATCCGGAAATCGGTCAAACTCGATTTGAGGATCATTCCCGAGGAATCCCAAAGAATCCCGGCTTAACACACAAGGCAACAAAACGGCAATGAAGAATGGACAATGTAGAATGAAAAATGCAATCAACAGCAAAACCATTAACTTCAACGTTTCACTACATGCCCACTAAAATGGCAAAGCCATTTTCTCTATAAAACTTTTAATGAAAGTTCGGTACAGATTTACATTAAATCTGCGCTGATCAACCATAAAAGGATTTTGAGATCAGTGCAATACCAGCCCCCATAACAGCCTTATGGAAGGCTGGCATGCGCTGATCAACCATAAAAGGATTTTGAGATCAGTGCAATACCAGCCCCCATAACAGCCTTATGGAAGGCTGGCATGCGCTGATCAACCATAAAAGGATTTTGAGATCAGTGCAATACCAGCCCCCATAACAGCCTTATGGAAGGCTGGCATGCGCTGATCAACCATAAAAGGATTTTGAGATCAGTGCAATACCAGCCCCCATAACAGCCTTATGGAAGGCTGGCATGCGCTGATCAACCATAAAAGGATTTTGAGATCAGTGCAATACCAGCCCCCATAACAGCCTTATGGAAGGCTGGCATGCGCTGATCAACCATAAAAGGATTTTGAGATCAGTGCAATACCAGCCCCCATAACAGCCTTATGGAAGGCTGGCATGCGCTGATCAACCATAAAAGGATTTTGAGATCAGTGCAATACCAGCCCCCATAACAGCCTTATGGAAGGCTGGCATGCGCTGATCAACCATAAAAGGATTTTGAGATCAGTGCAATACCAGCCCCCATAACAGCCTTATGGAAGGCTGGCATGCGCTGGCAACCGTCGCACTCGGCTGGCAGCCTCATGCGGCCTGTATAGCACCGATTCCCTTAACTGCTTTATGGTGAATCGGCGCATGCCAGCCCTCCATAAAACTAATAATGTGGCTGGTATCGCACCGATTTCATTTACTGCTTTTTGGTGAATCGGCGCATGCCAGCCCTCCATAAAACTAATAATGTGGCTGGTATCGCACCGATTTCATTTACTGCTTTTTGGTGAATCGGCGCAGAGACTCAGCAACAACAACTACTTTTCACCACGGGTTTCTTCGAAACCACAAAGTACACAGTTAAAACAAAAACACATCACCTCATTTTGCCACGTGCCAGCCTGCCATAAGGCAGTTGATGGTGGCTGGTACAGTACCGATCTCAATATATTTTTATAGATGATCGGCACGGATTCAGGGGATTTGTTGAAAAATCAGCATTTTATACCCGACTTGAAGCAACCATGTGGAAAAGAGATAATAGACTTCTAAACAATCACATTGGGGGGGGTATCCCCTGGAGGTATTAACGTGAAGTTCGACCGTATTACTTTTAGCCCTCAAATAATGGGCGGGAAAGCTTGCATTCGCGGAATGCGGATACCCATTTCGATAGTGCTTAATCAAGTAGCCGCTGGCTCTACGGTAGACGAGATCTTGGCTGGTTATCCCGATTTGGAACCAGCGGATATCCGGCAAGCCCTCGAATACGCGGCGTGGCTAACCCAAGATACTGTTTTAACTCCCTGATTAATGAAATTCCTAGCGGACATGGGGGTGGATATCCGTGTCGCATCATGGCTGAGCAGCCAAGGACATGACGTAATCCATCTGAGGGATCAGGGCTTACACCGCGCGTCTGATGAGCTTATCTTCCAAAAAGCTCGTTCTGAAGAACGTATCCTCTTAACCTTCGACCTGGATTTTAATAGGATCGCTTTTTTAACTCGGGAAAAGCGCGCGAGCATCATCCTTTTCCGAATCCAAAAAGTAAAGCATCCCGAAATCATCCGCCGTCTCCAGACGATCTTGGCCGACTCAGTTGAACCCCTTTTGGCCGGCTGTGTAGTGGTAGTAGATAAGAAACAACATCGAATCAGGCGCCTACCCCTCGGTGAAATAAATCCCGAAAGCGATTCTGTTCTAAACGAATCCCATGCCGTTTACCAGCCTCTTCAATCCTCCAGTGGTGAATCCAAACGAACCCATCGAAGAGTCCGCAAAACCAAATCGAAGGTTCTTACCAGGAAAAAGCGTTAAATCCCAATCACTGTTTATCTTTCAGAAAGACAATCGAGGCATATTAAAGACAATTTTGAATTCTAAATTTTGAATTTTAAATTTCAGGAAAACACACGGAATCAGCGAATCAATTCACTTAACCCTGTTTTGGTGGGTTTTGGCTGTTTGGAAGGACGACCCGGAAAATCAATTTTAAATTTTGAATTATGAATTTCAGGAAACAACACGAAATCAGCGAATCAATTCACTTAACCCTATTTGGGGGTTTTTGGCTGCTTGGAAAGTCTCCCCGTAAAGGGCCATAACGTGGTGGGACTTATAAGAAGATCAGGTACGCTGCATTCCAGGGCAATAGCGACCCGGTAAAGGGTGTCAATTGGATAATTCTATGCTTATGCACAAAGTGACCGTGCTGTAATGGGTTTTGCTAAGGCACATGCGGTCAAAGCACGGTGAAATAAGGAATCGGGATCATGACGACGGTTGAACCGATAGGCATATTCACTTAGATACCGGCCTAAATACTTAGCATCAACGCCATGATGAGTTCCAATGATCCAGGCCTTGGCGTTGGAAATGAACCGGTGTACCCAGGGCAACCAACTTTCCAACTCTTTCGGGTCATTGGCCATCACCCGGTAGTCTGCCTCCACTCCTTTGAGTTCACGCAAGGCTGGCGAAGCATCTGTGTTGAGGAAAGAGCCTTTTTCCATAGTCTGATTCACGAATTCCTGGCTCTCCCACTTGGTTTCCATAGCTACCTTCACCTTGGCAAAACCCGCTTTTTCCTTCTTGCAACCATTCTCATCCACCCATTCCTTGCTTTCCACCGCCACCAAGACTTCCACTTGGTTTTCCTTGGCCTTTTTCCCAAAAACCGCCCCATCCAACTCAATGACGCCCTTTAGAGTATAGCTTTCGTCCTTTTGCCTAAGACCTTCCCGGATCTTATGCAATAGAAGCCATGCCGAATGATCCGAAAGATTTAAATGCCGCTTCAGTTCCAGGGCCGAAATACCCCGTTTGCCCTGCATCATCAAACTGATGGCCCTGACCCAGGTTAAA
This sequence comes from candidate division FCPU426 bacterium, assembly GCA_963796105.1. Classification (GTDB taxonomy): domain Bacteria; phylum Oederibacteriota; class Muellerivitia; order Muellerivitales; family Muellerivitaceae; genus CAWCKJ01. Next base: position 118,271 of record CAWCKJ010000002.1, on the reverse strand, counting down.
AGAGGCAGCTTGGAGCTTTCAAAAATCGTCCCGGCGCGAAGCCGAAGACGTTTCCGGCAATAGTCACATTCCCTCACTTCAGGCTTGGCCTGGTGTTGCCAGAAGCTTTCGCCCTCACATTGGGGACAAACAAAGTCTTTCCCGCCGAAACGGCATCTCCACACCCATTGGCGGGCTTCTTCTTCCGTGTGGATTTTCCTCAGAATTTTAATGCTTTTCATCCGCTGGTAGCTCATGTACCACCTCCCGTAGCGGACAGTATACCTATGTATTCCTTTATTTCAAGGGTCACTTAATACAGAAGCATGGATAATTCACTTCCCCACTTTCCCATTTCTGCGCCATGTGCACAGCTGAATAAAATGAAAAATGTACAATGAACAATGATGGATTCAATAAACGAAGAACGGGTTTTCCGCTCACCGCCAGGCAATGTAGAATGATAAATAAAAGGCAACAACCTGGCATTCACAAACCCCAAGAATCCCCTTGACCTTGTCATATTTTAACATTTATAGTTAAGTTATGACTAACTACCATCCCCGTGAGATCACCCCCCGTTTACTGGAGGCCCTGGAGAACATGCCTGTCGTGGCGCTGACAGGGCCGCGCCAGGCCGGCAAAAGCACGCTCCTCCAACTTGATCCCGCCTTCAAGAAACGGCGTTACGCCTCTTTCGACGATTTTGCCACCCTGGATGCCGCCCAACGGGACCCGGAAACCTTCCTGGAGGGCGGCCCCCTCACCTTGGACGAGGTCCAGCGGTTTCCCGAAATTCTTTTGGCGGTCAAACGCGCGGTGGACCGTCACCGCCGTCCCGGGCAATTCCTGCTGAGCGGGTCGGCTAACCTCCGGCTCCTGAAAAGCGTCTCCGAAAGCCTGGCTGGAAGGGCGGTTTACATGGAACTCCAGCCCTTTACCGCCCGCGAGGCGCGGAAAAGGACATCCTTCCCCCCTGTATTGGGAAGCCTGCTTCAAGGGATCCCCCCGGAAGGCAAGGCCGAGGCCTTCGACTTTGAGACTGTCCTCAGGGGCGGGATGCCGAGTGTCATCCTGGGTGAGGTCAAAAAACCCGGGATTTGGTTCCAGGGATATGTCCAAACCTATTTGGAGAGGGATTTAAGGGACTTGAGCCAGGTGGGCGACCTGGCCGGGTTCCGCAGGTTGATGAGGCTGGCGGCGCTGAGAACCGGCGGTATCCTGAGCCTCTCCGACCTGGCGCGGGACGCGAAGATGAATGTGATGACCCTGTCCCGGTACATTTCCCTCCTGGAAACATCCTTCCTGATCCGCCGCCTGCCGCCGTACCTTGGAAACCCAACCAGCCGCCTCGTGAAATCCTCAAAGCTCTACTTCACCGACTCCGGTTTGGCCGCCCATTTGACCGGTATGAGCGCGTCCCAGGGGGATCATCCCTTGAAAGGCGCCCTCCTTGAGAATTGGGTCGCGCAGAATTTGCTGGCCTTATCCGAGGCCGTTTTACCGGATGCCGGGGGTTTTTACTGGAACATCCAAGGCCGTCACGAAGTGGATTTCATCCTGGAATCGGGTCAAAGAACCCTGGCGGTAGAGGTCAAATGGGGTTCCCGCCCCAGGAAGGATGACCTGAGGGGATTGGAGGCCTTCCTGAAAGCCCAGGCGGGGCCCGCTATGGGGATACTCGCCACCACAGGGCGGGAAACCCTTCCCCTGGGCAAGAACCTCTGGGCCGTTCCCATCACCCATTTAATTTCCTGACGGAAAAACCCATCAACCGCGGACAATTCTAAATTTTGAGTGTTGAATTATGAATCGAAGGCAACGACCTTCTCACCACAGAGCGCAAAAGAGCGAATTTTAAGTTTTGAATTTTAAATTATGAATTGAAAGCAACAATTTCTCACCACGGGTTTCTTCGAAACCACAGAGAACACGGTAAGGCATTCTTTGGGGTACGGCTAAAACCATCAAAACCAATAACTTCAACATCTAACCACATGCCAGCCCTCCATAAAACTAATAGGGTGGCTGGTATCGTACCAATCTCCATTTAATCTTTATGGAAGATTGGCACATGCCAGCCCTCCATAAAACTAATAGGGGGCTGGTATCGTACCAATCTCCACATATGCTTAAAGGAAGATTGGCACAGGAACTCATGCTAAACCACCATAAGGCTTAAAAGGAAAGTTCGGTATAGCACCGATTTCATTAACTGATTTATGGAAAATCGGCGAAGTTGTCCCGCCGTCAGTTGAAATTCGTGGCGGCTCCGATTTGACTACCTTAAGCCGCAGCTGTTTCCCCGTCAACGTCGTTCGCCGTACACCTCCTCAAAGCCGCCTGTAAGATTGGAATTTCCCTGTATCCCTTCAGGCGTCTGAAAGCCTCTTCGGCCCGCATCAGGCCCGCCGTTAACCAGCGTCGGCGCATGTCTCCACCTCGCCACCGTTTCACCCTCCCGGTCACCTTGCCCGCCACACTGAATGCCGACTCGATGGGGTTCGTCGTCACTAAGCTTTTCGCCAACACCGCAGGGAGGCCCAGTTTGACCACCGTCAGAGTTTCTTCAAGGCCTTCCCTCAGGCTGGCGGCGGCATCTGGGTTAATCCGCGTCAGCCAGGCGGCCAGGGTATTCAGGCGTTTCTCCCCTTCTCGCCAATCCTGGCAGGCGTAAGCTTCGGCCATGCGATCGCGGATTTCGTCTTGATGTTTTTTAGTCACATAGCCCAGCACGTTTCGGATTTTGTGCTGCTGACAACGTTGGATTTTCGCTTTTTCCCCACAAAGCCGTTTCACGGCTGCCGTCAGAGCCTTGGACCCATCCAGTATGAACAACATCGGATTTCCAAAGGAAAGACCCCGGTCCCTCAAGTCCGTCAGCAGGTCGCTACAGACCTGGGCGTTCTCCGTGGCCCCTTGACGAAGCCCCAAAATAACTTTCTTTCCAGCGTCTTTTCCGCCTTTCACTCCCAGGGCTACTACCATCATCTCGCCCCCATAGGGCACTCCGTCGATGAATACCGCCAGAAACTCTTGGCCCTCAAAACGCCTTTCCGCAAGTAATTTCATCTGTTTCGCCGAGGCCTTTACGAACCCTCGACTCACGCAAGAGCGCTTCATCCCAAAGCCTTTGGCCAACGGTTCCAGGCAACCTTCGTACTCCCGGCAGGAAACCCCTCGAACCATATGCCGAAGGGCGCTTTCAGGTATGGCTTCGGGATTTTGGAGTTTCTGGTAGGTTTCTAAAACGATCTCACGGCCGTCTTTCATCCGAGCCCGGGGCTTGAGGATGGGCACTTTTCGGCCCGCTAAAACCACGGTTCCGCCTTGACTTCCCCAACGGCTGATCGACCGTTCCGGCTGGCGTTGGTATCGGGGACCACAAAAGTCTTTGATTTCAGCCTGCAAAAACTCTTGGGCCGCCATCACCCCTAACTGGTAAGCCAAGCTGTTAAGCCCGTCCTGAATCATTGCCACCCGATCTTCCGGGCTGAGCGGCATCTGCCAAAGATTCTTGTCGCCTTTCAAGGCACTACGGTGTAACTTTTTCATGGTGGTTTCCTCTCTTTTTTAAAAAAATTGGTCACCCAGACTTTACAGTCTGGGCAGAGGAGCCACCACCTTCTTTTCAACTATGAGAGGGTGGTATGCGCCCTTAGGTTGGACAGTTGAAGCAAAAAATAGAGAATAGGGAAACGGCTCAAGGGGTAGCCCCCCAAAGGAGCGTTTCCAGATGGGTAAAATACGACGAAAATTCAGTGTTGATTTCAAACAACAGGTTGTTCGGGAAATAGAGTCTGGCCAGTCCATTAATGGGGCCGCACGCCAATATCAAATCGACCCTAGCGTCATAAAGAATTGGCGGGATAAATTTCGCCAAGGATCACTGGTTGAAAAGCCTTCCCCCCGTGAAAAAGCCTTGGAAAAAGAGAATGAGAAACTCAAAGCCAAGATTGGGGAATTGATCATGGCGATAGACCTTTTAAAAAAATTCCAAAAATACGCGGAAAACCAGAGAAAGCTCGATACCTCCGTGATCACCTCAAGGAATTTGGCTCAATTTCAAGAGGATGCCAAATGATGGGGCTTCCTCGAAGTACCTATTATTCTGCACTTAAAAGTGAACCGGAGATTCAGGAACAAAGAGATTTGGACTTAAAGAACCGAATCGAGCAGGTGAGATTGACCTTCCCCTACTACGGCTATCGGAGGCTCTACCACCACTTTTTACGGGAGGGATTAAGGATTAACGCCAAACGGATTCGGCGGGTGGTAAGGAAATACGGTCTTTACCCTATTATTTGGGGGAAAAGGTTCAAGATCCAAACCACCCAATCCAATCACGACCTGCCGGTGTTCCCCAACCTCTTGGAAAGGGTGGCAGAAACTGCTGTCAATCAAGTGTGGGTGGCGGATATTACCTATATCCGAATCCTCACTTGCTTTGTTTATCTGGCGGCCATTCTGGATCGTTTTTCCAGAAAGGTGATCGGGTGGGCGGTTTCCAAGAGACTGGATCGGGAGTTGTCGCTTTCGGCTTTACGCATGGCTTTAGAGGAAAGGAATCCTCTTCCGGGATGCATCCACCATTCAGACAGAGGGGTGCAATATGCCTGCTGGGATTACGTGGCCCTGCTTGAGTCCAAAGGATTAAGGATCAGCATGTCCAGGACAGGCAACCCTTACGACAATGCAAATGCGGAATCCTTTTTCAAAACCTTGAAATATGAGGAGGTGCATCTATTCAATTACGAAACTTATCAGGAAGTGCTTCAAAGACTTCCATACTTCATCGAGGAGGTGTATAACAAAAAACGGTTGCATTCTTCTATCGGCTACATGCCGCCTGAGGAGTTCGAGGCTTTAAAGTCACTCAAACCAATCGCCGGAAAACCTATTCTCAACTTGGAGTAAAAACTGTCCAAGGTTTGGGGCGCACACCAACATGCCAGCCCTCCATAAAACTAATAGGTGGCTGGTATCGTACCAATCTCCACATATGCTTAATGGAAGATTGGCACATGCCAGCCCTCCATAAAACTAATAGGTGGCTGGTATCGTACCAATCTCCACATATGCTTAATGGAAGATTGGCACATGCCAGCCCTCCATAAAACTAATAGGGTGGCTGGTATCGTACCAATCTCCATTTAATCTTTATGGAAGATTGGCACATGCCAGCCCTCCATAAAACTAATAGGTGGCTGGTATCGTACCAATCTCCACATATGCTTAATGGAAGATTGGCACATGCCAGCCCTCCATAAAACTAATAGGTGGCTGGTATCGTACCAATCTCCACATATGCTTAATGGAAGATTGGCACATGCCAGCCCTCCATAAAACTAATAGGGTGGCTGGTATCGTACCAATCTCCATTTAATCTTTATGGAAGATTGGCACATGCCAGCCCTCCATAAAACTAATAGGGTGGCTGGTATCGTACCAATCTCCATTTAATCTTTATGGAAGATTGGCACAGGTTTCTTCGAAATCACGGTAATACGTGTTTTTTGGGTTTTGGTTTCTTGGAAGAATGCCCCGGAGCGGGCCGATCTGTGGTGGGTTTTATCAAGGGACGACCCTTCGGGTCGCCACTTGGGCCGGGCATGGAATCCCGCCCAAGTACACGGCTAGGCCCCCGGGCAAGCCCGGGGCCTTGGCAGCCGGTAAAGAGATCAGTTACGTCGCATCCCAGGGCATCGGCGATCTTGTACAGGGTTCTAGTTGGATAATTCACCTCCCCTTTTTCCGCCTAATAAATACGCCAAGACATTCATAACAGAATGAATTAGGAGTTAGCCGTTAGAAATTAGAAATTGAGGGCCAAAAAACCTTACTTTTTTTCAGCCAACCAGAACACTGCAAAATCCTAATCCTCTTGCGCCTTTTCTAACTAGATTTAAGGCCAATGCAAACTATTACCCGTTTTGGGTCTTTTTTTGTTTCACTCCCATAATTCCCGGTTTTAAAATACCAACCATCCGATGTCGCACTAGAACGGGATATGGCCCAAAAGACATTCAAGATGGAGCACCCTTTTAACTGATTAAAAATATAAATTCAAAATATGGAGATGTTTATGACGGAAGTCCAAGGTGAATATAAGGTTCCGGCTGTTGTCGAGGGATTGATTCTCATCATTCGCGGTCAAAAGGTCATATTGGATTCCGACCTTGCCCGTGTTTACGGCGTTCTGACGAAACGGCTGAATGAACAAGTGCGGCGCAACAAAGCACGTTTTCCGCAAGATTTCTCTTTCCAACTGACCACCCAAGAGTTGTCGTACTTGAAAACTCGAATTGAGCCTTTAAGGTCGCAATTTGCGACCTTAAAAAGCGGACGTGGAAAGCACCGAAAATTCCTTCCCTGGGCTTTTACCGAGCATGGCGCACTAATGGCGGCCAATGTCCTCAATAGCAAACAGGCCGTTCGAATGAGTGTGTTTGTCGTGCGCGCTTTCGTGCGTCTGCGGGAAGCATTGGCGGTTCATAAGGACTTGGCCCGAAAACTGGAGGCTTTAGAGAAAAAGGTGGGTTCCCAGGATGCGAAAATCCAGGCTGTTTTCGATGCCTTAAGGGAGCTGATGAAAGTGCCCGAGAAGCCCAAGCACCGGATCGGATATTTGGAGGAACCCAGGGCGATATATAGGGTCCGATAACCCCTCGACAAGCTCGGGGCAGGCCCGGGAACTCTTACCATTGGGGTCAAGTCTTCATTTTATATTAACGATCCAGCCGTGATGGAAGCGGCCGCCCCAATCTAAACCACCCCAGAAAGCCCCGGCGCAAGACGGGCCTGGAATCAGCCGTTCCCCTGAGATTGATATGTACATTTAGTAATACTGAAACCTCTGAAAAACTATTAAAAGCGACCAACAGAGGTTTCGACCCCAAAGATTTCCGCAGGAAATCGTGGGGTTTCCATAATTTGTTTTCTGAAAAAGGAGGCGATGGCCGACTTTTTCAGAGGTTACATACTATTTGTACAAAGACAAAGGGGCCAGATCTCCCGCACCGCGATAGGGCAACGAACAACGTACGATGGAAAATGAATACAACGCATGACTGCCCATTACCTAAAGTAACTCTTCATATAAAAGCCCCCCATTATTCGTTTTACCTTGTTGACCTTCTCCCCCGCGATGCATAACCTTCTTCCAGGGGAGACAAGTCATGAGCCGTTCCATTTATATTCCATGCTGCGTCTTGGTTCTTTCGTCCTTTTTATCGCTGTTCCCCACCGGATGCTCGAACAATACCGCCGGGCCCTCCTCCCCCGTCACAGTCACCCAGCCTGTCACCATCCTCGTGACAGCCACCCCCTCCCCCACCTTTCCCCCCGGCACCTTGACTGCCACGCCTTCCGCGACCCCAACTTCAACATTCCTGACTCCTACTTTGACTTCCACGGACACTCCCGTGCCGACCGACACCCCCGTGACCATCCTGGAAACACCGACCTACACCCGCACCTTCCCGCCCGGCACCCTGACAGCCACGCCTTCCGAAACTCCTACTCCCACATTCCTGACTCCTACTTTGACTTCTACGGACACTCCCGTGACCGTATTGGTGACTGAAACCTATACGCCGACTTTCCCGCCCGGCACCCTGACCTACACGCCTACTACAACTCCTACCTCCACGTTCCTAACTCCTACTTTGACTTTTACGGACACGCCCGTGACGATCCTGGAAACCCCGACCTACTCGCCGACTTTCCCTCCCGGCACCCTGACCTACACCCCTTCAACAACTCCTACCTCCACATTCCTAACTCCTACTTGGACTCCCACGGATTCGATGACGCCAACGCCCACCTGGACAAATACCATTACGAATACTTCCACCCCCACATCCACCGACTCGCCGACCCAGACGCCTACACCCACTGAAACTCCCACCGTGACTCCCACGCCCCAGCCCAAGCTGATCCTTGCCTGGAACGGCGATCCGGCGTCCCAAAACTACCTCACCAGCCAGGCGGATGTGACGGGAATCCAGGTCGTCTTGAAGGTTCTCGGCCAGGAGCCTGTCTCGATAAATCAGATCGCCTTCGGCCTGGAGGGCTCTTTGACCGGCGCGGATGTGACAGCCAACAGCGTGAGCTTGTACCAGGATACCGGCGCAAGCGGGGATGACTCCGGCGCGAACGGTTTGTACACGGGCGGCGGGACCGCCCTGGCCTGGGGAACCTTCACCAGCGGCGCCGTGACTTTCACCAAAGCCGGGGGCCTTTTGGAGGTTTCGCCAGGAACACCGCAGACCCTGCTTCTGGTTTTCAGCCTGGATGCCTCCGGGAACGCGTCCTTTGACAACTCTGTCAGCGCGGAAACGATTTCGGCAGTGGGCGCGCAAACGGGAACCCCCGCGACGGTTATCGGCGGGCCCATCAACGGAAACACCCACTCGGTCCTGGTGCCGACCGCGACTTTCACCGCCACTTCCACCCCGACCCCCACCAGCACCCCCACCCCGACCAATACGCCCACCGGCTCCCCCACGCCGTCCCCGACCTTCACCCCGACCCCGACCGCCACCAATACCGCCACGAGCACGCCCACCAATTCCCTCAGCGCCTTCGCCACCCTCGGGTCCGGCTCCTATTTTAACGGCCTCTACGGGATCCAATACACGAACGGCCACCTCTGGGTCTCTGATGAGTACAACAACAACCTCCAGGAATGGGCGACGAACGGCACCAGCCCCGTGACGACCATCACCACCTACAACGGAGGCAGCACCTTTTACTCGCCGCAGGGCGTGGGGCTGGACCCCACGACCGGCAACATTTACGTCGTGGACGGCGGCAACAACCTGGGGGTTGTCTTCAACCCGTCCGGCGCCTACCTGGCCTCTTTCGCCCTCACTAAATACTCAGCGGGCTTGGCCGTCAACGACGCGGGAACGACCCTTTACGTTTCAGTCCCTTATTACGCCGAATTCATCTCCTATTCCATCAGCGGAACCACCTATACCGCCCTCACCGCCTATACCTGCCTCTTCTGCGGGGGCTCCTATAACCTGGCCATGGACGCCGGCAACAATATTTGGGGGGCTAATAATGGTTTTGGCGTCATGGAATTCAGCCCGACCGGGACCCATCTCAACACCCTCACGATACCTGGACTTTCCCCCGGCTTTTACCCCACCGGCGTCACGACGGACCCCTCCGGCAACGTTTACGCCTCGGACAACAACAACGCCATGGTCTGGGAATTCAATCCTTCCGGGACCGTGACCGGCCAATTCGGGTCGGGTAATCTGGCCACCGGGATCAGCGACGTCGCCACGGACGGGGCCGGCACCTTCTACGTTTTGGACAAGTACAACTACCGCATCGTGGCATTCCACTAACGCGAAAAACCAAAGAACGCGAATTTTAAATTATGAATTTTGAATGTTGAATTTCAGGCAACGGCCATCTCACCACGGTTTCTTTCAGAACCACGATAACAACTTCAATTGGGTCCTTTTAAATAACTTCAAAAGCAACAAATACAGATAACCAAAGGCCAAAACACAGGTTTCTTCGAAACCACAGTATCAAAGACTACCTCTCACCACAGGGACGCAGGTGAACATAATGAAAAATGTACTATGAACAATGGAAAATCAAAGGCACCAATACGGCAATGAAAAATGAACAATTAAAAATTAAACCAATTACAAACTTATTTAACCAAAGAGTATTCAGAGGCTCAGCTTCTACAAAAACCTGAAATGCCCCTAAAACCCTTTATATAGCCCCCTTCCGGCAAATTGCATAAAACACCATCCGGGTTTACACTTTAAACATTAAGTCGCAACTGTCCGTATTCTAATCTGAACGATGTTTATGAAGATACAGCGAGGTTGTATGAGCCGATTGACCGTTCCCTTGCTTAAGCGGAATGATTTTTTTCATTCCCCATTCCTGTTGATCCATTTCGCATTATTCATTTTGTTTTTGTCCCTTCCCTTTTCCCTCCAGGCCCAAACCTCACCTGCTTACGTAACCGAAGGTGGAACTGGGACTACCGAGGCCGCAACTTTTCGGGCCAACATATCCCCCAGCGGAACCGATACCCTTTTGCTCCTGCAGGTCGCCATCTTCGATTCGGCCGTTTCAGTCACTTCCGCGACTTATAACACAACTCCCTTCAGCTTGATCCGAAGGGATTCTGACCCGCCCAATGGCGATTCCATGGAAACCTGGTACCTGGTCAATCCCGCGGTTGGTACCAATACCGTGACGGTCATTATCAGCGCAAGCGCATACCTGGATATGGCTGTTCTTTGCTACCAATACGTGAACCAAACCACCCCTTATGGCGCGACTACTTTTTACTCAAATCCCGCGAATACGACCCAGACCTTTACGGACAACACCCTCTACTACAATAGCCTCATCGCTTCCATGTGCATGCAGGGCAATACCAATCCCACGGTCAGCATCGTGGCGGGCACGGGACAAACCAGAAGATGGGCACAACCGATGCCTAAGGTGAGCGAAGGCGACGAAATGCCCGCCCCGTCACCCGGAACCTATTTCCCGACCTATGCGTTAAGCTCAGCTAATACGGCCGACTACCAGGGCATCGAGATTCTCTCTGACAATGACACAACCAGCACCAATACGCCAACCCCTACCCCCATAATCACCAACACGCCCACCTGTTCCACGTCCGTCCTGGGCTCCTGCTGGACCGAGTCCACGGCCAACGCGGCCTTCCGGACCAGGACCGGACATAGCTCGGTGGTTTTCAACCCCGCCAACGGGACCCAAACGGGCAAGATGTGGGTGATCGGCGGACAATACGGCACGGCCCCCTCTTTTTTAAATGACGTTTATTATTCCTCGAATGGAGATATCTGGATTCCCGCCACCGCCAACGCGGCCTTCTCCCCCCGGGTGGGCCACGCCTCGGTGGTTTTCAACCCCTCAAACGGGACCGCGACGGGCAGGATGTGGGTGATCGGGGGGCAACTTTCTTCCGGGGCCTATGCCAACGATGCCTGGTACTCCACCGACGGCATCAACTGGAACCCCGCCACCCCCAACGCCGCCTTTTCCGGCCGCTGGGGCATGTGCAGCGCCGTTTTCAACCCGGTCAACGGGACCGCCTCGGGAAAAATGTGGATCATCGGGGGCTACACGGCAAACGGTTTCGCGAACGACGTCTGGTACTCCAGCGACGGCGCCAACTGGACGCAGGCCACCGCCAACGCGCCGTTCACCCCGAGATCCTGGGCCTCGGCCCTGGTTTACGGTGGAAGGCTGTGGGTCATCGGGGGAAGCGCGGCCACCAGCGACGTATGGTCAACTACCGACGGCGTCCATTGGACCCTGGCCACCTCCTCTCCAGGCTTCGGGTTCAGGTACAGCGACGCTTGCATGGTTTATAACGGTTTAATGTGGGTCATAGGCGGAACCGGACTATCAAGCCCCGAGAACAACGACGTCTGGAGCTCCGGCGACGGGGCCAACTGGACAGAGGCTACCTCCTCGGCGCCTTTCCCCCCGCGCGCCGGCATGAGCGGAGTGACGTTCGACAATGGGTCCGGACCGGCCATGTGGGTCCTGGGCGGCTGGGATGGAAACCTAACCACTCCCTACCTGAACGACGTTTGGCATTCAAACGCCCTGCCCCCGACCCCTACCTTGACTCCCACCCCGACCTTTACCTGGACACCCACACCTACTTATACCTTTTCTTACACTTACACCCCAACCAACACCCCCACCTCCACTCCGACCTCTACGCCCACCTGCTCCTCTTCCATCACGGGCTACTGCTGGAGCCCGGCCACGCTCAACGCCGCCTTCCCCGCCAGGAACGGCCATAGCTCGGTGGTTTACAACCCCTCCGACGGGACCCAGACGGGCGAGATGTGGGTGATCGGCGGCGGGGGCAATTCAGGCAACGCGATGAACGACGCCTGGTATTCCCCGGACGGGACCAACTGGTCGGCCGCCACTACCAACGCCGCGTTCAGCCCCAGGGCCGATCATACCTCCGAGGTTTTCAACCCAGCCGACGGGACCGCGACCGGCAAAATGTGGGTGATCGGCGGGTTAGCAAACGCTACCTGCCAGAAAGACGTTTGGTATTCCCCGGACGGCGCCAATTGGTCGTCCGCCACTACCAACGCAGCCTTTCCCGCCAGGTTCGGCCATTGCGGGGTGGTTTACAATCCCGCGGACGGGACCGCGACGGGCAAGATGTGGGTGATCGGAGGGTGGGGCCTCAGCGGTTTTCTGAATGATGTTTGGTATTCCCCAGACGGCGTCAACTGGACCGAGGCCACCGCCAGCGCCAATTTTGCCGCCAGGGCTTTCGCCTCCGCGTTTGTTTACGCCGGAAAAATGTGGGTAGCCGGGGGCCAGGGTTTCGAGGATGTTTGGTCCTCCTCCAACGGGGTCAGTTGGACCCAAGTCTCCCAAATTTCCGCGTTCGGAAAAAAGGACTCATTTCCATCCCTCGTTTATAACGGCGCCATGTGGTTGATCGGCGGGCAGGACTGGGGTACGCCTTCAAACGACGTCTGGAATTCCACGGACGGGAACCAATGGAACGAGGTCAACGCCTCGGCCGCTTTCCCGCCGAGGGATTCCAATAGCGCCGTTGTTTTCAACAACAGGATGTGGACCCTGGGCGGGTACACCGGTTCAACGGCCTTAAACGACGTCTGGTACACGTCCATGACCGTCAACACCCTCACCCCTACGCCGACGCCCCCCCAGCAACTGGCCGGCTGGAACCTGACGGCCGATTACGTCCCCTCCGGGTTCGACGGGGACATCAACCCCTGGAGCGTGACGACCGACGGGGCTTATTACATCGCGGTGAATGACGGGGACGCGAACGGTGATATCTTCGTTTACGACATCAATGGCAATTCACTCTATACCATCACCACTAACGGGGGTTATCTCGGCAATATGGCGCTGGATACAGATGGCGAGCTTTATGTTCCCGAGTACGGCACGGGGGTGGTGGGTTATATCCTGGGTCCCAGCGGGGCCGTTAGCGATTACACTTGGAACGGTGAGGAAGACTGCGTATTACCCAATAGTGTAAGGATTAATGGAAGCGGGATGAACGAGCGATTGGTGATCGCCGACGACACCGGCGTTTGGCTTTTGAAATGGGTCGATGGGACCGGATCGAATATCATCCCGGCGGGCCCGGGGGTTTACCCGCAGGACGCGGCGATGGACTCCAGCGGCAACTTCTATGTGGACAACTACCTCGAGCCGGGAACCTCCATCACCTCTTACAATTCCTCATACGTTTCGCAGGGCTCATTCAACGGCACCGGCTGGGCCCAGGTCCTGGGGACCTACAGCGCCGGGATCGTGGTGGATTCCAACAATAACCTATTCATTTCCGACTGGGACAACAACCGGGTGGTTTACGCCTCGAACACCGGGGCCTACTCGGGGGAAATAGACGGAGGTGTCCTGGATTTTCGCAACCCCAGCTGTCTTTCGTTCGATCCCGCCGGGGACTTGTACGCGGTGGATTGCGGCACCACCGTCGTGGAAGAATATAAACCCGGCACGGCGGATAAGATCATGAACGTGGTCCTTGGCTCCAAACCCACGCCCACCCCGGCCATGACCCTGACACCCACTCCCAACCCCACTCCCCCGCTCCCCACTTCTGATTCAGCCGCGGCATGGCCGAACATTTCCCAGGATGGGACACCCATCCAATTCAGGGTGATGCTCACGGGCCAATCGACACCCATTAAGCTTGCCATTTATTCCATTGTGGGTGAGTTGGTCTATTCCGCAGATATCTCCGGAAACCCGGGCTTGAACGAGATGGAATGGGACCTACGGAACAACTCCGGGACACCTGTCGCGACGGGGGTTTACATCTATAGGGTTCAAGCGGGATCACGAATTTTCAGCGGGAAAGTCGCGGTTATTCATTAAAACCCATTTCACCACAGCGGTGCTTCGCACCACACATGCCGACCCTCCAAATAAATTAATAAGGAGATCGGTATCGTACCAATCTCCATTTAATCTTTATGGAAGATTGGCACAGAGACACAGTTAAAACATTTCATTAGGTACCATAAAAAATATCAAAACCACAATAAACAATTCAACATACCACTGCGCTCTTTGAGCTTCTTCCTTTGCTAAAGCTTGTCCCTACGCGCAAGCTACGGGACACAGGTCGGGAGACATGTCGGAAGACTGGTCGATGGACAGGCAATGTAGAATGAAAAATTAACAATTAATATCGCGCGGTTAGACCGAAAAATTCCCGCACCTGAAGAACTCGGTCCGCGCCAAATAACTTCTTCTTTTTTTCTTCAATAGGTCCCACAGCTCGATAATGGTCTGTTCGGATAAACCCTTGTCCGCGTTGTTCTGGATGATCCGGTTCAATTGCCGGTTAAGGCCGTTGACTATCTCGTTCAAGGCATCCATGCCCTTGGCGGCCCTGATCCTGTTGCGCCAAAAGGAATAGACGCGTTTTTGTTGGAAACTCATCGTATCCGCTCCCCATTTATTTAATTACGGAAATCCACATCAAGCGCGGGGCAGTATAGCACAAGACCCGCCCAAAACAGGTTGACGCGCAAACTTTCAGGGACACAAGTGGACATAATGAAAAATGGACAATGGAAAATGAAAACAACAGCAAAACAAACAACTTCAACGTTTCACCACAGTTGTGCTTCGCACAACACAGAGACACAGTTAAAACATCAAATAGGTTAAAAACCGCGATCGTGACAAGAGCATGGCTTTTGCGCCATTGGCGATATGGCCATGCCAGCCATTCATAAACCTTTAAATGAGGCTGGTACAGATTTACTATAAATCTGCCCCGGCAACCATCGCTCTCGGCTGGTAGCCTCATGCGGCCTGTATCGTACCGATTTCCTTAACTGCTTTATGGTGAACCGGTACATGCCCGCGGTCCTCGGAAAAATAGATTTTCCCGGGGTCGTCGGCATTGGCCATAGAACACGATCTAAACAGATCCCATTAAATCTTCTTCTGTGATGCGTAAGCACTGTGGTTCCCGTGGGAACCCGTGGTTAATATGTTTATCCCCTGAATCCCAGCTATTCCTGACGCCTTTAATTGAGTCTTCAGCAATTTAAAATTCAACATTCAAAATTGTCTTTTGGTGGGTTTTAGGTCGGTTCTTTCTTGAACACCTTCGACTCGTCGTGGAAGCCGTCGGAAAAGACGGTCTGGTAGATGTTGGTGTAGTCCACCAGGACCGGCTGGAACAGGATGCTGGGGACAACCTTCCTCCCGTTGTGGATCCCCCGGGTGTCCGGAATGGGCTTTTTCAACGCGAGGGCCGCGGCGGCCTCGGCGGCCTGGGCCGCGAGGCGCTTGAGGGGCTTGTAAACCGTCATGCACTGCGTCCCATCCACGATCCTCTGGCAGGCGGCCAGGTCCGCGTCCTGCCCCGTGACGGGCACCTTGCCCGCCAGGCCCCTTCCCGCCAGGGCCTGGATGGCCCCTCCCGCCGTGCCGTCGTTGGAGGCCAGCACCGCGTCCACCTGGTTCCCGGTCTTGTCCAGGGCGGACTTCGTGATCCTCAGGGCCTCCATGGGAAGCCAGTCCTTGGCCCACTGGTCCTCCACGATCTGGATCCGGCCGTTGTTCACGAAGGGCTGGAGAACCTTCATCTGCCCCTTCCGGCAGAGCTCGGCGTTGACATCCGTCGGGGAGCCCCCGATGAGGACGTAATTGCCCTTGGGTTTTCTTTCCACCAGGTACTCGGCCTGCATCTCCCCCACGGCCTCGTTGTCGAAGGACACGTAAAGGTCCAGGTCGCAGTCATGGATCAACCGGTCGTAGGCCACCACCAGGACTCCCGCCTCATGGGCCGCGTTCACGATGGGGGCAGAGTCCTCGTCGTTGTGGCTCACCACCACCAGGACATCCACGCCCTGGTCCTTGAGCTTCCCTTCCTGGATGGTCTTCAGCACGTCATTGAATCGGTCCGCCTGCAGGAGAACTTCCGCGCCAAGCTCCTTGGCCCTGTCCATGAAAAGCTTCCGGTCGGAATGCCAGCGTTCCTGGACCAGCCCGAGCGGCACCAAGAGTTTCAATTTCATGAATGCCCCGCCTTGACCAATGGGATTGCCTTCTTCCTTAATTATAAGGCGGATGGGCGTGGGAGGGGGAAAATACCCGGCAAAAATGGATAATGGAAAATGTAGAATGAAAAATGAAAACAACAGTAAAACAAACGGCTTCAACATTTCACCACATGCCAGTCTTCCAAAAGGATGATATTGGGACTGGCATAGTAGCGATCTCGATATATTTTTATGGATGATCGGCACAGGTTTCTTAGAAACCACAGAGGTCACGGAAAAGCTTCCTCTTGGGTAAGGCAAAAACCGCAAAACAAAAAATACATTTAACTACAAACGACAGGTTTCTTCGAACTCACGGTATGGCAAAAAAATTCCGTTTCACCAAATGCCGAACCTCGATGAAACTTTTTTGGAAAGCTCGGTATAACACCGATCTCCTTATGTTTGCATGGATGATCGGTACGTGCCAGCCTTCCATAACACAGTTAAAGGAGGCTGGTACTGTACCGATCTCCTTATGTTTGCATGGATGCTCGGTACGAATGCCCTCAACAATTGACGATTCAAAAGCAAAACTCATGATTGCAGTTATATATAGAAAGGCCTGGATGATCCCCTTTTAACGGAGCCTAAATCAGCCGGTAAATCAACCGCACGGCGCCGCTTTTGATAGCTGGCATTCAAGTTGTTTTTTTGGCTATAATCAGCCAGCTTTTTTGAAACGAAAAAGAAAGTGAAACCATCGCCCATGAACCGCGTTTTCGTGTTTATCGACGGGAATAATTTGTATTTCGCCCTCAAGCGCAACCAACAGCCGACCCGGGTGGATTATTACCAATTCGGCCTCGCCCTGACAGGCAAGGAAAGGAAGCTGGAGAGGATCTTCTACTACAACAGCTCCTACGACAAGAAACTCTTCCCGGAAAAAGCGGCGACGCAGCAGCCGTTCCTGGAATCCCTCGACAAAACCCCCTTCGTGGAGGTCCGCTTGGGCCACATGGCCTCCAACGGGCATACAGGCCTCAGGGAAAAGGGCGTGGGCATCCTTCTTGCCTCCGAGATGGTTTATTACGCGGCCCGCAACTTGTTCGACACCGCCATCCTGGTCTCGGAGAGCGAGGAATATACCGACCTTTTGAAATCGGTGAACGCCCTAGGCAAGCGCGTCGAAGTCGCCTTGTTCCCCGACCACCCGGCCAAGGAATTGATGAATAATTCCGCCGGCATCCTCGACCTGGAAAGGTTGTTGGAGGATGCCAGTTCCAAGATTTTCCCGCCGAATACGCCGGGCCATTCCGGGCACCCCGCGGAGCACCACGGTATTAACGGGAATTCGTTTTAGCAAAACAAACGGGCCGAATTTTTAAAAGGCAATTTTAAATTTTGAATTTCAAGAAAATACCCAATAACCGCGGAACAACACTTGGCAAGCCATTTCGAACGGTTCGACGCGATTCGATTACAAACATGACCTTAAACGAGATTTACTTTAACCGCCAAAAGGTATAGAACAAATTATCCGGGAGCTAGGAACCACTGACTATGTATGACAGAAACAACAGATATAAAAAAGAATATCCCAATCAACCCCCCGCGGGGCAAAAACGCGTCTCGCGCAATTCCTACCCGAACCTGAGACTCTACCTTCTCCGGCGGAAACTATTCTTGGTCCCCTTCTGCCTTCTGGCGGTTCTGCTCCTGGCCCAATTCATCTATTACTGGGCGGTTTACGCGGGCAAACCCGGACCGGAAAGGCCTGAACTGGTCCTGGTTTACGGGGGCACCACCCAATCCGACCGGCGCGGCATCGCGCTGGCCCGCCAATACCAATCCACGGCTTATTTTTCGGAGATGGTCCAGGACGTCCGGCCCCTGCTGAACCCCGAGGCCGACAAGAACATCTCCATCACCATCGAATCCCACGCCCGCACGACCGACCAGAACGCCCGCTTAGCCGCGCCCTTTATCCGGCAACGCGGTTTCAACCGGATCGCGCTCGTCACCACCTGGCAGCATGAGCCCCGGTCGCTGTTGCTGACCAGGCTGTACCTTTTCCTTTCCGGCTTTCACCTGACCGGCGCCTACCCGGATCAGCCCCAAAACCGGCACGGCGCCCCCCGGAAGGCCTCATTCCAGGTGGTCTCCTGTCCCAATGAGCCGGCGCCCAGCTGCTTTTGGATGGAGCGCGAATTCTGGGTGGAATACGCGAAGCTTTGGGGAAGCCTGCTGAGGGTGGGACTGCACGTGATCGGCGTAGACAACTGGCCGGCTCATTCTTGAGCCGGCACACCCAAGACTCACGCCTCGCCTTGTGGGCTCGGCATAGGGGGCCAAGGCATTCGTGAAAACCACATGCCAGCCTTCCATAAAACTTTTACTGAGGCTGGTATCGTACCGTTCTCATCTTGTTTTCACAGATGATCGGCACATGAATGAATTCTAAATTTTGAATTTTAAATTATGAATTAAAGGCAAAAAGGCCAAGCATTCTTGAGCCGGCACACCCCCGCATTGGGGTCAGGTCTTCATTTTATATTATCTAACTTGGCCCTGAATCCAGGATCCGTCTCAACTTTCTTTCTCATCACCGCCAGCCTATTTCCCACCGCCGGGTATTTCACGCCGAACTTTGACGCGATTTCCCCCAGAGACATTCCCGATCTTTTCCGCAATAAGTACATGCCCACATCCCTTGCCTCGTTCACTTGATGCCGTTTGTCCGTGATCACTTTCTCATCCACCCGATAGGCTCTCGACACTTGTTTCAGCACCTCCATTGCCGCCGGCCTCTCAATCCGGTGATGTTTTAAGGGTATCTCCGGGTCTTTGCGCTTCAACAACCCCTTTAACTTCTCCTTGAGCGCCTCTCCTCCGTAATAAATGCTCCCGCCCATCTCATCCCAGGGCGACCCCTTTTTCCCAATCCCCTCCAAAACAAATTTCCTGTAAGAAGCTTGGGCCACCTTAAAACGCTTCCCGAATTGGCTCAAAACCCAATTCACCTCAAGCCATGGCTCCTTCCCGGAGACCCCCGCTGTCGCGCGGTAACTGCTCCATCGCCACTCCCGGGGATGCTTGACCATGCCGGCTCGCACAGGATTCAACGCCAAATACCTGCACAGTTCCAACAAATGAGAGCCTTTCTCCACATGGATGGCCTTGAAACGGCCCTGGAATAAATGACCCACCCGGTCATGGGTCCTGTTGAATTTCTGGGTATAGACCCCATTGAGATGCCGGATGGCTTTCGATAAGTTGGCTTCCGGTGTTTCAAGAAGCAGATGATAATGATTATTCATCAGCACCCAGGCGTGGCACAACACATGGTGGTCTTCCACCACATGGGACAAAACGCGCAAAAACAATTCCCGGTCTTGATCCGAACGGACAATGTCCCCCCGTTCATTCCCGCGGGAAGTCACGTGATACACAGCGCCTTCAAAGTGCACTCGGAGGGGTCGGGCCATTCATGTATTGTACCAGGAGTTAATATAAAATGAAGACCTGACCCCGAAAACTCTTGAATCTGGGGAGGAGATTTGCTATTTAAAGGCGGAAAGGGTTAAACCATTGAAAATCGCCTCCTATACCGCCCTGACCCAAAACCGCTACGGCGCCTTTTTCAAGAGAACCGACATTCCCTGCTTCGGGCCGGAGGGGGGCCTGCTATCCCCTGTTTACGAGGCGAGGCGCTCCAAGATGCTGGGGCACCTTTATTTCCCCGACAGCGGCATCCTGATCTGGATGGACGCCAACATCAAATTGAGGATCAGCGAGTCGGAGGCGGTCAAGAGATACCTGGGAGACGCGGATTTGGCGGTGTTCAAGCATCCCGCCCGGGACTGCCTTTATGAGGAGATCAAAATCCTCCGTACGGACAGGCGGTTCAGGTCGGACCCATGGCTCATGAGGCTCCTGGAGGAGCAGGAAAAACACTACCGAAGCCTGGGTTTCCCCGAGAAGGCCGGTTTATGGGAAACCAATCTCATCCTCAGGAGGAACATCCCCAGGGTCAACGAATTGTTCGAATCCTGGTGGGCGGAACTATGCCGGTGGCAGTTCAGGGACCAGGTCAGCTTCTCCCACGTCTTGAAAAACCATCCCGGCGTGAGGTTCAAGGAAATCATCGGGGAGGATATCAGGACCAACCCTCGTTTCGAGTACACCCAGGATAAAAGGCTGAAGACCCGGTTGTTCAATTGGGCGAGAAAATGTTATCACCTGCTCAAGAAGGACCATTCTAAAATTTGAATGGTGGATTGAAGACAACGGACATCTCTCACCACAGGGACACGGAGACTCAGCTAAAGCAACAACAACACACCACGGGTTTCATCGAAACCACAGTAACATCTTTTGCCACGGTTGTGCCAATCTTCCATAAAACTTATTTGAAGATTGCTGCGATACCGGCCTCCTTAATTACTTATAGGAAGAAAATGGCTTTGCCATTTTAGCGGGTATGCATGGGATACAACAAGACTAGATCGTGGCATAGGCTTTGCCTTTGCGCCCGATGGGCGTTTTGGCCCTGCCTGCGGACCGTGGAAAAATTAATTTTTCCATCGGCCGTCGGCCGAGCCATATAACACGATCGTTAAGCAATCCTTCATTTAAAACTTAAAATTAAAAAATTAAAATTCATCCTGTAGAGAATGTCTTGCCATCCCCTGAATCCCAGCTAAGCCTGAAGCTTCTTTCCCTTGATTACTGGACTTTGTCGGATGGTTTTTCCGCGAGTCCTTTTTGCACTATTTTAGTCTCTGCCGCCTTTTGAGTGTACGGCCTTCCTTGTATTCCCCCCGATAAGTCATACAATTTAATCAGGAAATGTTTCACCGGCGGATGATCCCGCTGGTTCAACACAAGGTATCCGAATCCCCCATTCACCCCCGGCAGTGACCATCCCGGGGATAGTTTTATTCAAGGCGGGTTAAACGAACAGCTTGGTGAAAATGACGAACTAGCAAAGGAACGCGCGTATGTCAGACCCCAAAACCATCCTGGTGATCGAAGATGAGAAAAACCAAAGGTTCCTTTTCGAGGAGGACCTCACCGAGGCGGGCTATACAGTTATTGCCTGCCCGGACGCCCTGAAGGCCCTGGTGGTGTTGGAGGACACCCACATCGACCTGATCCTGACGGACATCAAGCTTCCCGGGGGCGACGCCACCGCTTTTATCCCCCGGATTCGCGACGCCCAACTCAGCATCCCGGTGGTGGTGGTCTCAGGTTATCCAGCCTACAAGGGCTACCTCCAGCGCAACGAGCCCATGGTGAGGGCCTTTTTCAAGAAACCGGTCAACCTGAAAGACTTACGGAAAAGCATCGCGGAAATCCTGCAAAAGCAATCTGTCCCCCAAATCAACGGGTGACGGAAAAAGCCCGGAAAGGGGCGCTAGAATCATGGAAGACAACCAGATGAACATCGCCCTCGCCAGCGAGCACCGCCGGGTGCTGATTTCGCTGCGCCTGCTTTCCCTTTCCATCATCACGCTCTTCCTCATCTTCAACCCCCCGCCCCAGGCTTACGAGATCCACGCCATCATCCTGCTTTCCTTCTTCCTGCTTTCCATCATCGCCATGTTCTTCCTTTTCCAGGCCTGGCTGGAGGTCAAGCTGGTCCTGATCCTGATCTTCTTCCTGGACACTTTCTTCGTGGCCTGCGGGCTTTACTTGACCGGCGTCCACGAGTGGGACCTCATGGCCCTCTACTTCCTCACCATCTTCATCTGCGCGCTGGTGCGGAACCTGAAGGAGTGCCTCGTCGTGGGCGTAGCCGCCTGCTTCATCTACCTTTTCCTCCAATACCGGATCACAGGCCAGCTCGTGCTGACCGATACCACGACCATCCTCAAGATTCCCTTCCTCCTGATCGTGGCCACCTTCAGCGGCTACCTCGCGGTGGACTCCCGGAAGCGGGAGGAGCTGGCCCACCGCTACGGTAAAATCAACGCGTCCATCTCCGACCAGGCCGATACCGCCATCCGGAAACTATTGGATTCCCAGAAGCACCTGAAGGACCTGGTGGATTACCACCACCTGGTGCTGGCCAGCATCCAGACTGGAATCGTCGTGGCCCACCAGGACGAGAAAGTCAGGACCTTCAACACCGCGGCCTGCCGGATCACCGGCCTGGAGGAGAACAAGGTGGTGGACGTGCGGCTGGCGGACCTGCCCGAGAGCTTCCAGCCCATCGCCGTTCTGATGAGGCGCACCCTTACGACCGGCAAGCCCTTCTCCCAGGAGAACGTCGAGATGAAGACGCCCCAATCGACCCCCGTGACCCTCTCCCTGCAAACCACCCCCCTGCAGGGGCCAGGCGGGGAAAACCTGGGCGTCATCGTGACCCTGAAGGACATTTCCCTCGTCAAGCAGATGGAACAGCAGTTGGTGCGCTCCGAGCACCTGGCCACCCTGGGGGAGATGGCGGCGGGCGTCGCGCACGAGATCAAGAACCCCCTGAACGCGATCCTGGGCTTCTCCCAGCGCCTCGCGGACAAGCTGGAGGACCCGAAGCAGAAAAAATACGCCGAGATCATCATCGAGGAAGTCAACCGCATGGCCGCCACCATCAGCGACGTGCTGGAATACAGCCGCTACCAGAAATCCTCCACGGAGCTCGTGGACTTCCACGCGGCCCTGGAGGACAGCCTGGTCTTCGTGGCCGAGAAGGCCGAGGCCTCCAACGTCCGGATCGTCAAGGAAATAGACGACCACCTGCCCCTCATACCGATGGACAAGGACAAGATCAAGCAGGTACTCCTGAACCTGATGTTCAACGCCATCCACTCGATGGAGGAGGGGGGCACCCTCACGGTGGGGGCCAGGGTCGAGGAGGGCATGCTTCCCGCGGAGCAGTTGACGAACCCGGACCAATCGCTCCTCCAGCAGGTCTTCCTCCAGCAAAAGATGGTCTCCGTCTGCGTCCAGGACACGGGATGCGGAATCACCAAGGAAAACCTGCACAAGCTCTTCACGCCGTTTTTCACCACCAAGACGACGGGAACGGGCCTGGGCCTGAGCATCTGCCACAAGATCGTGGAGTCGCACGGGGGCTTCATGAGGGTCGAGAGCCAGGTGGGCGCCGGAAGCAAGTTTATTTTCTATCTGCCGTTGGAGGAAGGGGCGAAAAATGAATCCTAGCGACTATACGATTTTGGTGGCGGAGGACGAAAAAGCCTCACTATTCCTTTACCTGGAGGAGCTCTCCGAGGAGGGCTACAAGGTCCTCACGGCCGAGAACGGCCTGCAGGTGCTGGGGACCCTCGAGGACCAGAAGGTGGACCTTCTCATGACCGACGTGAAGATGCCGGACATGCACGCCTTCGAGATGGTGCCGAGGGTCAGGGCCGATTTCCCGGACCTCCCCATCATCGTGGTCTCGGCGTTCAAGGGGCTTGAGGACGATTTCCACCTGAAGGGGTTCAACATCCTGGGGTTCTTCGCGAAACCGGTCGCCATGGCGGGGCTGAAGGCGAAGATCAGGGAGATACTGGAGAAAAGGCCGAAGACGAAATAAGCAATTTTAAACCCTTCGACTAGGCTCAGAGCATGTTCTAAATTTTGAATTGAACCCTTAAAGCAGTAGCAACAGCTTAAATTGGGCACAGCTTAAAAACATCAAAAGCAAGTTTTAGCCACGGATGTGCCAATTTTCCATAAAGCTATACGAAGATTGGTACGATACCGACCTCCTTAATTACTTATAGGAAGGTCGGCATGCATGGGATGCATGGGATTTAATAAAACAAAACTCTTAATTTAAAAAATTAAATTGTTGTAGATTTCCGAACTAGATAAAACAACCCGCAATTCATAATTAAGAATTCAAAATTCAAAATTGCCTTGCATTGAGGGGGACGAGGATTTTCTAAAAGAAAAAGGCTAAAACAATTTGAGGATTTCCGAGTCGGGGAAATCTAACCGCAATTCATAATTAAGAATTCAAAATTCAAAATTTATTTTTCAGTTTGAGCGCTTGCTGGCAGGACAAACTTGAAGACGCTTCCCTTTTCCTTCCTGTTCTCCACCCAGATCCTTCCGCCGTGGGCCTCGACGGCCAGTTTGCAGTAAGCCAGCCCCAGTCCGGTGGAGCCGATGGGCCCGCCTCCGCCAGGCTCAACCTGGGTGAATTTATCGAAGATCTTCTTGTGGAACTTCCCGGGGATGCCGGGGCCTGAATCCGAGACAGACAGCTCCACCCCGCCGTCCCCTTGCCGGATGGCGATATGGATGGAGGTGTCCGGCGGGGAGAATTTATAGGCGTTGTCCAAAAGGTTCTGGATCACTCTGGTGATCATTTCCGCGTCCAGGGGTGCCGTCAGCCCCGCGGGGGTGGATTTGACGATGACCCTGTTCCCCCCACGGAAGAATTCCATGCTTCCCAAGGCCTCCCTGGCCAAAGCCCCCAGGTCCGTCACCGCCAGGTTCAACTCGGGCTTTCCCTCCTCCAGCTTGTTGATACCCAGGATGGAATTGACCATCCTCATCATCGCCTTGACCGAGCTCTCGGCAAGATGGACGCTTTTCACCAGGTTGATCGGCAGGCTGTCCCCGGCCTTGGCCTGGAGCATCTGGAGGCCGCTGCCAATGGCCGTCAGGGGCGCCTTGAGGTCGTGCACCATCATGTGCACGAGGCTGTCGCGGAGGGACTCCAGCTCGCGCAGTCTCGCCAGGCTCGCGGAGAGCCTCTCGTTGCTGGATCGCAGGTCCCTCTGGAGGCTCCGGATCTTGAGGTGGACATCCACCCTGGCGCGGACCTCCTCGATCTGGAAGGGCTTGGTCACAAAGTCCACGCCCCCCGCCTGAAAGGCCTTCAGCTTATCCACGGTCTCGGTGTAGGCGCTGATGAAGATCACGGGGATTTCGGAAAGCTTCGGCTCGGCCTTGAGCCTCTCGCAGACCTCGAAACCGTCCATTTCCGGCATGTTGATGTCCAATAAAACCAGGTCCGGCGGGTCGCTTTTCGCCGCCTGCAGGGCCTGGGAACCGCTCAAGACCGGCCTCACCTCGAAGCCGCGCTTTTTCAGCATGCCAGCCAGGACCTCCAGGTTCGCCGGGAGGTCGTCCACGATCAAGATATTGGGAACAACTTCTTTTTTTTCGTTCAAAATAATCTCCTTACTCGTCTTTTGCGAATCTTTAAAGACGAGTCGCATACATCAACTCCCCCCTTTGAAAAAGGGGGATAGGGGTATTAGCCTTTGACAAAGAGGCAAGAAAAGACTAACTCCCCCTTATTCCAAAGGCGCTCATAGGGAAAACCCCCTATGTTACCCACAAACCGAAATGTCCCTCTTTCAGAGGTGGAGACAAAATGTGTCCCGCAAAATTGCCAAATTCGATTTTTTTATCAAAAAATATTTCCAATCCCGCCAGATTTGATTCACGATTTCAGGACCCCCTTGGGAAGCAACCGGATCAAGTCCGCGTACCTAAAACCGTCCGCCAGCTGGCGGAGCTGACGCGCCGCCTCGGGCGATTGTTGTTCCACCTGTCCGATGAGAAGAATCAAACGGTCCAGGCGCGCCTTGGAGGCGGCCTCGGCCAATTGCTCCAGCCATTTTCTCGGAAGCTCCGCCAGGGCCGAGGACAAGGCCTTTTCATCCAGTGGGGGGGCGGAAGGGGATAGGAGGGGGGATTTTTCCCCATACTCGTATTGGGCCCCCAGGACGTACTTGATCTTCTCGAGCAGGTCCTCCTCCCGAAGGGGTTTTCCGATGAAATCATCCGCTCCCGCCGCCAGGACCGCCCTGCGGTTTTCCTCGAAGGCGCTGGCCGAGATCCCGATGACGGGGACCGCCGAGCCCTTTTCCCTCAGGAGCCGGAGGGCCGCGTAGCCGTCCATCACCGGCATGTTCATGTCCAGCAGGATGAGCTGGGGATTCCACTCGAGGTTCTTCTCGATGGTTTCCCTGCCGTCGGAGGCCTCCTGGATCTCGAACCCGAGGGGGGAAAGGATTCCGCTCAGGACCGCGCGGTTATCCTCCCGATCGTCCACTACCAGAACGCGGTAATGGGGCTGTCCCTGGGCCAGGGCCCTCACCTTGCGCCCCTCGAGCGGGGAGGCCACTTTCTCGGGGGAACCCTCCTCGACCTGGACTTCCAGCCTGAAGGTGCTTCCCTTTCCTATTTGGCTCTCGGCCGTGAGGTCGCCCCCCATGAGGCGCGCCAAACGGCGGCTGATGGTCAAGCCCAGACCCGTGCCTGTACCGGCCAATTGGCCGGCCTTGCCCTGCTCGAAGGGGTCGAAAAGGCATTCCATTTCCTCCCGAGAAATCCCAGGACCCGTATCGGAAACCTCCATAACGAGGCGAAGGTCGTTTGATTTCGACCGCTCGGACCTGGCCCTCAGCCGGACGCTTCCCTTTTCAGTGAACTTCAGGGAATTCCCCAGCAGGTTGATCAGGGCCTGGCGGAGTTTGGCCTCGTCCGCGCATACATACTTGGGCAAATCCCCGCTCTTCTCGATCATGAAATCCAGCCCCCTCTCGGCGGCGCGAAGACGGAACATGACCTCCAGGTCGCCCAGGAAGGCATCCAATCCGAAATGGTTGGGATGAAGCGTGATCCGGCCGGCCTCGATCTTCGACATTTCCAGGACGTCGTTGATGAGGGAAAGCAGGTGGTTCCCGGCCCGGTCGATGTTGTCCAACTGCCTGGCCTGCCGGGCGGTGAGGTCCGGGTCCCTCGCCAGGAGCTGGGCGAAACCCAGGATGGCGTTCATGGGGGTACGGATCTCGTGGGACATGCTGGCCAGGAACACGCTCTTGGCCTGGTTGGCGGCGTCGGAGGCCCCCTTGGCGACAAGCAATTTCTCGGATTGCTTTTGCTCGGTGAGGTCGGTTATGAAGGCCATGTGGGCCGGTCCATCCGGAAGCTGGACTTCCTTCACCGAAATCCGGACGGGAAATGAGGAGCCATCCCCGCGCAAAAAGACCGACTCAAACTCCTCGGGAACCGGAAGACTCTTGACGCGCCGCTTGGTACGCTCCTGGCTCGCCTCCCGGTATTCCGGCGCGAAATATTCCCCAATCTTGGTTCCAACCGTCTCCTTGGGACTGTTCAAGCCCACAATCTCGCGGAGCTTCTGGTTGCCGTACAAACTGACGCCGTCGCGGGAAAGGCTCATGGCGATCGGCGCCTTCTCAATGAGGGTCCGGAACCGGATCTCACTCTCCTTGAGCACATTTTCAGCATTTTTGAGTTCAGTGATATCCCTGGCCACCGCGGTCACCCCGATGATCCGGTTCTGGTTGTCCCTCATCGGGAAAAGAGTCTGTGACACCTCTACCAGACTTCCATCTTTCCTGCGGCGCTTCGTCTCGTGGTTTAGAACGGTTTCGCCATTCAAGGTTTTTTCCCTCAACCCAAGGAATTGCTTTTCCATACCCTCCGGCGCTAAAAGCAACACGGGTTTCCCCAGGACCTCCGAGGCCTTGTAGCCGTAGAGAATCTCAGCCCCCTTGTTCCAATCGGTAAAAACACCCTGAAGATCGCTTCCCGTGATGGCTTCCGGGGCGCTTTTCAGGATCAAATTCAGCCTTTCCCGGGTTTGCTGGGCTTTTTTCTGCTCCGTCATGTCCCGGAAATACCAGATCCTTCCCCGGTAAATTCCATCCGGCCCGATCATGGGGGAGGAATAGCGGTCGAAGACCCTGCCGTCTTTCAGGGCGACCTCGTCGAAACTGGTCTCATACCTGTGCTGGTAGAGGTATTGGACCTTCAACATGAACGACTCCGGCTCCGCCAATTGGCCAATCACGTACTCCAGGTTCTTCTCATCCGATTTCGTGGCGATGACACTGGAAGGAATCCTCCACATTTGGATGAATTTTTTATTAAAGGAAAGGATTTTTCCTTTTTCCCCCACCACCAGGATGCCGTCCAAGGAAGCCTCGTGCTCGGTGGAAAGCAGGAGATTCTGGAACCTCAGCTCCTCCTCCGCCCGGATTCGGGTGATGGCCTCCCCGAGGATGGAAGCGATCCCCTCCAGCATCTCAACAATCTCAAGGGAGAAACACCCGGACCGGGGGTCGTTGAACTGCGCCAGTCCAATGATTTTTTCCTTATCGCGGATGGGAACCAGGGCGAGGGAATCGTAACCCAGGTGGACGCATTTATTCCGCGGGTAAAGGCGCAGTTCCTCCTCCGGCGGGATGTTCAGGAGGGGGCGCGATTCATTCGTCCAAAAGCTTCCGCCTTTCGTGAAAAGGGGATTGGAAGGATCCGCTTTTCCCCGCAGGACCAAACCGCAGGTGCATTCCAGCAGGACGTTTCCATCCTGGTCCCGGCAAGCCAGGCCGTCCTTCCCGGCCCTGGTCAGGGAATTCTCGGTCAAAAGGAAATTCTTGGAGAAACCCAGATGTGCGGCATAGGGAAAATCCTGCCCTTCCCGCAAGCGGATTCCCACGGCGTCGAAGCCGGTCCTTTCCCTCAAATGGGCCGCCACCCTCTGGAGGACCTCTCTCAGGTCCCCAGGCTGGTTCATGATTTGGATGATTTCCCTGCCCATTTCCCTGTAGGTTTCCGCCTTCTTCTGGAACGTAATGTCCCTCACCGTCGCCTGGAGCAGAAGCTTGCCGCCGCGCTCGAACCTAGTCAGGAGAACCGTCGCCGGGAACGACTCCCCGTCGAGGCGCCTGTGAGTCCACTCGAAGAAATGGGAGCCTTCCCGGACGGCCTTCTCGATCATCGCCCCCGCCTTCTCGTCGGAGGGCTGCCCATCCGGCTGGAACTCCGGGGAAAGGTCCCAGGGGCCCTTCGACTCGAACTCGGCCGCGTCCTTGGCCAGGAAAAGCCTGAGGCAGGCCGGATTCCCCAGGGAGAATCGCCAATCCGGGGGTTCCAGGGTCATGAGGGCGTCGGTAGAGGTCTCGAAAAGGATCCTGTGCTTTTCCTCGCTGTCCCGTAAATCCTCCTCGGCCTTCCGCCGGGAGGTGATGTCCCGGATGATGCCGATCCTCAGGAGCCGGCCCCCCAGGTTGATGATGGTGGAGGAAACCTCGACCGGAAAGATGGTCCCGTCTTTTTTCCGGTGAAGACGGTCCGAAACCAGGACGGTATTGTCCGTAATGGCGCGGATGGTCTTGGCGGGCTCCGCGGAAACTTCGGCCATTTTTTTCCGGAGGAATTCCCCCCTGGTATAGCCGTAAAGCAGGCAGGCCGCAGGGTTGGCGTCCAGGACCATTTGGCTCACCTGGTCGCTGATGAAGATGGCGTCCAGGGCCGAGTCGAAGAGGGCGCGGTAGCGCCTCTCGTTTTCGCTCTGGGAGGCCAAGGCTTTCCTTTTCTCGGTAACGTCGCTGGTGAAATTCAAGGTGGCCGGGCGACCCTCCCATTCTATCTTGACCGCGTTGATCTCGACCCACCGGATTTGGCCCAAAAGCGTCACGATCCGGAACTGGTAATTACTCTCGAATTTCCCGCCAGCCAGCCTGCGTCTGTGGTTCTCGGCCACCTGGGCCCGGTCGTCTGGGTGGATGATCTTTTCGAAGGGCAGGTCCTTCATCCCCTCTGGCTCATAACCCATGGAATGGGCGGCGAAGGTGTTGACGAACTTGATCTGCCCGTCCTGGATCACGCTTATCCCCT
This sequence comes from candidate division FCPU426 bacterium, assembly GCA_963796105.1. Classification (GTDB taxonomy): domain Bacteria; phylum Oederibacteriota; class Muellerivitia; order Muellerivitales; family Muellerivitaceae; genus CAWCKJ01. Next base: position 88,617 of record CAWCKJ010000002.1, on the reverse strand, counting down.
CCATGACGTTTTCCACGACTTGCCGGTATTTCTCCTCGGTGGAGCGCAGGATTTCATCGATCATTTTCCTCTCGTTGATATTCAAGATCTGGGAAATGTAATATTTCGGTTTTCCGTTCGCGGCCAGGATCGGGGTGACGGTCAATTCTATCCAGAGTACGTGGCCGTCCTTGTGGCGGTAACGGTTTTCCATTCGGAAAAAGTCTATTTCTCCCGAAGCCAGCTTGCGAAATTTCGAGAGGACCGTCTCAAGGCCTTCCGGCAGGGAAAGGTCGAAGAAATTCATCTTCAGCAACTCAGTCTCCGAATAACCCGTAATGACGCACAAGCCTGGGCTGACTAGGGTCCAACGGCCGCTCAAATCGACCATGGACATCCCCGTAACCATATTCATAAAAGCGATTTGAAACTGATCGACGCTTTCTGACAAAGCGTCTTGGGTTCGGCTGAGGGTTTGTTTATACTCACGCGTGATTCTCTGCCAGGCGATATAAAAGACCACTCCCGAAATCAACACGAGAAGCAGAATCAGGATGATGATGAAAAGGGCCATCGCGCGCCAGGCCGAGAAGGCCTCCGACGCGTCCACTTTCGCGATAACTTTCCAGGGGGTTTCAGGGACGGCTTTTACCGCGGACAAGACCTCGACGCCCCGGTAGTCGGGCCCCTGGACAATACCCTCATACCCCTTGACCGCCTTGACGGCCGGCTCTTCATCCTGGGCAAAGGGGATACGCAATTTGAGCGCGGCGTCCTTATTGAAGCGCAGGGGGCTCAGGTATAGGACCGAATCGCCGTCCTTGCGGACAAGGAATGTCTCGGCGCTCCGGCTGTGAACCGGCCAGGTTTGGATCAAGCTATATAGGAATTTTTCCGCCGGATACACCATGATGACGGCGCATTTTTGCGCGGCCCTCATCCCGGCGCCAATGGTGAATGGAACGATGACGCTATTATGGGGTTTGGGGTCAAGGGCGGAAGCCGTCAAATCCGATAAAACGGGTTTTCCGGATTCGAAAGCGGGGGCCATCTCGGAGGAAAGGGATTCGGGGCTTTCGGCCTTCCAGCCGTTCAGGTTGATGAGGATGCCGCCGGAGGAATTAACGAGGTAAATGTTGTCATAACCATAGTGGGCCGCCAGGGAGCGGAACCGCGCGTGGATATTCCGGATGGCCTGGGGATGATGGGCCAAAGCGCCTGGCAAATCCCTGTTCACGCCAGGGCTTTCCCGGAGCACCGCGCCATCCCCCAGGCGTTCCCCCCTCCAAGCGGTGATCCCTTCCATCTTCAAACGGCAAATGTTCGAAAGATCATCCTCGACCATCCGCTTCAGGTAGCTTTCCTGCACCACGTAAAACCAAATTCCGCCGAACAGGATTATGGCTATCACAGCCGCGAACACAATTTCGGCGATAAATTTGGCCCTGGCTTCAATGGTCATACACCCTGCCTCCGATTGAATATCCGCGTTTAAGCGATAAACCCAATCATTCAGCCGCCCTATCCGATACGTCGCGTGTATCCCTATTTTCCAGGATAAACTGTTGTTTATGACCAGGCGCTTGGATACGGTTTAAAATTAAAATACTAAAGTTAACGCATTAACCCGTTTCTCATCCGCTATATACCCGTTGATTATCCCTCAAAATATTGGGTATTAACACATATAGAAATAAAAAAAATAAAAATGCAAAATTTCTGACCTTATTTACCCATATAGGGAAAAAGTAGATGGCAATGACCGAATTAAACCACTGTATAGGTTCACGCGACCATTGATACTTCTTTTTGCCGGGTCATTGATCCTATCCTTGAAATTGCACAAAACCATTTCCGGGGGGTGCATTAAAAAGGACTTTCTTGGATGTAAACTAGGTTTATCGATTTTTTAGAATGGTGGAAATGGTCCCGGAAAAAATTAAAATTTTCATTTTCGAAGGGGACGCGGTTTTCCGCTCGACCCTGGAGGTAATCTGCTCCCGGATCGGCGACACTACCGCCGCGGAGACAGCTGAATCAGCCATTCAAACTTTAACCCGCCAGAATTACGATCTCCTGCTCCTGGACTGGAAGTTCAACAAAGATAAGGACTGGGCGTTATTCTTGTTTTCCGAGATAGATGATTTCCAATCCAAGGCTGAAAGGCTCGCCTTGTTTCCCGCCCAGGACCTGGGGGATGTCGTGTCCGCGGTTAAATCCGGGTTCAGGGACGTTCTTTTCGCGGGCCAGGACCAGGCGGTCCTGGAGAAAAAGATCAGGGAATCCCTGGCTGATTCGACCCCCAAAAAATCCGCGCATCACACCCCCACTTCGGCCGATAACGCGTTGATCGAGAAGGCCTATTACCAGAAACAAACGCTTTTCCAGGCAGAGAAAAAATTCACGAAGTATTTCCTGGAGCGGTTGATGGCCGAGAATCAATTTACCAAGAAGCAGGTCGCGGCCCTCATGAAAATAAGTTATAAATCGCTGGAGCGCTATTTAAAAGCCAAGGATCCCGCCTGACAAATAGGGTCATTTCCCGTCACCCTATAATCTTGGCCCTCCTTGAAAACCCTCAATCATCACAAATTAATTAAAACCCATCACACCGGTCCAAAATAAACTTTAGCCACAGATGTGCCAATCTTCCATGAAACTTAAAAGGAGATTGGTACGATACCGACCTCTTTTATTACTTATAGGAAGGTCGGCATGCACGGGATACGTGGGATTTAAAAAATATAAGCTTAAAGCCTTTTTTCTATGTTCTATCCAAGTGCATCCCCTGAATCCGTGGCAAAGGGCCTGGTTTTACGTAACGCCTTTTAGAATTTTATATTTCTGATTTTATTTATCTTTGTTCCTTGGTTTATGTTTAATTTGAAAGGCAATGAAAACCCATGATGAATACATGAAACCATGGGCGACCAGGTGAATATTTTTTCATAGGATCAAATTGAACGGAGCGCAAAGGCTGTTTTAATTGTCCTGGGGATTTGCTTCTAGTGGTGGGGAGCCCCTTTGGTCCATTCCGTCGGAATGAAAATCCATTGAAACCCATTTGCACATGATATTGTTCTGGTCGCAAAGACCGGCCTCACTGCACTTTTTCCTCACCCTGCTTTGGATGAATCCAGCCTCGTCAATAGCCATTTCCAGCTCGCGGATCATGAACACATTTTTCCGGGCGATGAAGCACTGCTTGATTTCCCTCTGCTCCATACGGGCCTCGCGATACGAAATATTTACAGAAAGGATAACGCCTGGGGAATACTTCGGGTCATCGAAAAAGGATGGAAAACCGTTAAACGGTTTATCGGATTTGCATATTTGCCGGAAAAGTTCGCGGGTGGCGGGATGAATATATTTGGCAATAACGAGTGGCGACTAATGAATGGTCGGCTCAGGTGGACAGGCAGACTTCCCAAGGTACTCCCTGAGCTGGTTTTTTTCCTCCTCATGAAGGGTGATGAACCTGAGGCCGCCTCCTTGCCCGTTGGTCCAGACCACCTCGGCGGTTGGCGCCAGTACGCTCGAACCCTCAGGCAGGGTGATATAGAGGCGCAGGATTTGCCCCGCCTCCAATCCGTCTTCCACCAGGATAAAAAGACCCCCCAGGCTGATGTCCCCGGTCCGGGCCGTTTCCCTTTTTCTCCTGAGGAAAATTCGCTCCATCTCCTTTTGCTCCAAGATCACGCGGTACCCGATTTGGATATTCGTCAGGACCCTTGGGTAGGCGCGGTTCTCGATAAAAAGCCTGGCCTCAAGCATGGGACTCCTCGAACAGCCGCACGGGGTTCAGCCTGAGGGAAGGGGCCTTCCTGATCCCCTCGAACTCACTCAAGGCGTCCTTCTCCGCGACCATGATTTGAAACAGCTCGGGAAGCTCCAGCAACTCGAAAATCCTGAAGGTCTCCCGGTTGACGTTGGTCAGGATGATGCTCCCGCGGTTGTTCCTCAGGAACTGGTTGAAATAAACCAGAACCCCTATGCCGGCGCTGGAAATGTAGGATAGCTTCTCCAGGTTGACGATGATCTTGAGTTTCCGGTCCAAAACGAGTTCCTGGAGCTTGGCCTCGAATTGCACGACCGTGGTGACATCCAGCGTCCCCTCCAGCCTTAGGATGACGGCCTCACCCCCGACGGAAACTTCCCTCGTGACGAATAACAAGCTTTCCATGACCGACTCCCTTCCACGCCGCGAATCCAAGCGCAAGCATTCCAACGGCTCGAACCCGCTTTTTTGAAGATAGAAATACCTGGAGACCCGATACCGGTTTCTGAAAAAGTGAAAAGAGACGGTTGAGATATTTATTGTTGGCGGCTTCACCCGAGTCGGAAACCGTTGAGGGAAACTTTGATGATGATAACCCGGTGAAGGAATTCACAGGGCGTGTTAAAAATTAATTGACGGGGATAGTTTACCGCTGAATCAAGGGGCCTGCCATGAATTATCCACCCGGAAAAATTCGATCAGCAGACCGATGCCGGAATCGGGCAATTTTATTCCGAGGATATTGGCAATGAAAATCCAGGAGCTTGAAAGCAAGGGTCAGATATTGAGCAGTTTTACCGGCCCGACAAATTATAAAAAAATAACTAAAAATATTTAAAAAACCCAATAGCCGGTTGAGATCCCGCCAATCAAATTCCCGAAAGAAGCCGCTCCCACATGGACTCGTTGATGAGGATCTTGCTGATGAAATCCCGCTGGTCGGCGCCGGAAACCTGTACGGGCGGGTTCAAGGGCAGGGTGATCGTCAGGATGTTTCCGCGCTTCTCATCACGGCTGGCAGCGATCCTTCCGCCGTGATGGTAGACGATGAAAAAGCAGGTCATGAGGTAAAGCCCGAACTCCTGGGGGTTGGCGGTTCGCACGAAAAAGGGATCGAACAGGGACCTGGAGGCGGACTCGCTCAAGGCCGGCCCGTTGTCCTCCATCTCGATCTGGATTTCCTCCGGCCCGCCCTTGGGCCCGGCCACCCGGCCGGTGAAACCCACCCGGCTCCCAGAAGGCAGGGCGGAGGCCTCCTCCCGGAGAAGTAGCTCGAACAACCGCAGGAATTTTTTCTTGTCCACCCTCAGGTCGGGGAGGTCCGCGGGTATCCGGTTCTCCACGGCAATCCCCTTCTTTTCCAAATCAGGCCCGGCCTTCGCGAGGGCCTCCCCCAGCGCCTGGCCCGCCCTCATCTGGTCGGGAAACTCGATGTACGGGCGCTCTGAGGACTCCCATAGGTCGTTCAACAGCCCGGCCACCTTGTCCATCTGGCCCTGGACTTTCTTGTAGTATTCCTTCCAGAAATCCGCGTTCCTCATCTGGTCCAGGTCCAGGTTTTCCTCCTTCAATTTCACGGGGGCCAGGTCCAGGAAGGTCTTGACCGCCACCAGGGAATTGCGGATGTGGTGGCTCAGGCCCGTGGCCAGGAGGCCCAGGCCCAGGATCCGGTCGGTCAGCATGACGTTGTAGAGGGTGGAGATTTTCTCGCGGAGAAGTTGGTCCCTCTCGGATTGGACGATGAAGAACTCGATGCCCCTCTTCAAGGTGACCTCCAACTGGGGAATGTCCCAGGGCTTGGTGACGTATTTGTAGATGGCCCCCACGTTGACGGAATCGATGGCCGTGTCCAGGTCCGAGTAGGCTGTGATGAGGATGCGCAGGACGCGCGGGTTCAACTGCCGGGCCCTCTCCAAAAGCTGGACGCCCTTCTCCCCCGGCATGCGCTGGTCGGTCATGAGCACCGCGGTCGTGGTCTGGTTCTCCTTCAGGATCCGGAAGCCCTCCTCCGCGTTGACGGCGGTCAGGATGGCGAACTTCTCCCCGAAGGTCTCCCTGAAATACTTGAGGGACTTCAGCTCGTCGTCCACGTAAAGGACGTAAAATTTCTTGTAATCGTATAAATTTTCCATGAGCCTCTCCGAATTCTTTTGGGCGGGTTTAAGTCCCCGAGGGAAGTTCCAGGGTGAAAAGTGTGAATTTCCCCCTCTCGCTCGCCGCCGAGATTTTCCCGCCCTGGTCCATCATCGCCTTGTAGCAAATGCTCAAGCCCAGCCCCATCCCCTCCCCCACGTCCTTCGTGGTGTAAAAGGGGTCGAAAATCTTGTCCAAGTCCTTCTCCCCAATTCCCGATCCGTTGTCCCGGAATTCCACCAGGACCTTTCCATCCACCTGCCGGCTTTTGACCGAGATCACCGGCTTCTCGCCCTGGAAATCCTTCCGTTTGAAGGCGTCGAGGGAATTCTGGATCAGGTTGATGAGAACCTGGGTCAGTTTGTTCTTGTCCGCCAGCACCTTCTGATCCCCCGGCACCTCCACCTCGACCCTCACCTTGTCCGCCAGCTCATGGTTCAGGAAGCGCAGGGAGAATGAGACGACATCCTCCAGGTCGATCAGGTCCATCCCGCCTGATTTCGGGTGGCTGAAGGCCCGCAAATCCGAGACGATTCCCGCGACCCGACCCAGTCCCTCCTCGATGTCGGCCAGGGTCTCCTTGAACTTGGCCCGCTCCTCTTCCGGAAGCTGCGCCTCCCGCGGCCGCAGGAGCCTCAGGGCCGCCACGGAATAGTTCAGGGGATTGTTGATCTCATGGATGATACCGGCACTCAGGCGGCCGAGGGAAGCCATTTTCTCGTTTTGTACCAATTGTCCCTCCGTCTCCTTCAACTGCTCGAGTGTCGTTTCCAGTGCACTTTTTTCAAGGGCCAAATCTTTTTGATACCCGTGGGATTGGACCAGGTTGCGGACCCGAATGTGCAATTCCGTCGCGGAAAAAGGCTTGGTCAGGAAGTCGTTCGCGCCCACGTTGAGGGACGCGATGCGGGTCTCCTCGTCGGCCCGCGCGGTCAGGAGGATCACGGGAATGGATTGGGTGGAGACCGAGGATTTGATCTCGCGGCAGGCCTGCACCCCGTCTTTCTCCGGCATCATCATGTCCAAGAGCACGAGGTCGGGAAGAAACTGCCTCGTTTTTTCCACGGCCTGGTTCCCATCCACGGCCTCCAAGACCGTGAAATTCCCCTCCAATTGGGATCTCAGGTAGCGCAGCATATCCGGCTCGTCGTCGGCCACCAGGACCTTGGGTTTGCCGGAGCTGAAATCGTCCCGGCGGATGGTTTCCGAGACTGGGGTGATGGCCGGGAAAAGCTCCGCCCTGCGGTAGAGGCTGGAGAGCCATTCCGGGGACTCAGCCTTTTCCCCGGCTGGGGCGGCCCCGGAAGAAACATCCGGCAGGCTGGCCGCTTCTTCTTTAGGCCGTTCGAGGGGAATCTTGACGGAGATGGCCGTGCCCTTATGCATCTGGCTTTCGGCTGAAATGGATCCGCCCATGGCCTCGGCGAGCTCCTTCACCAGCGCTAAGCCGATGCCCGTGCCCTGGTACTTGCGTTGGGAGGAGGTATCGGCCTGCCAAAACCGGTCGAATATGCGCGGCAGGTCCAGTTCCGAGATTCCCATGCCCGTGTCCTTCACTTTCAACACTAGGAATGGGCCCTCGGCATTCGCGGAAAGCTCGATCAGCCCCCCCGCCTGGGTGAATTTCAAGGAATTAAAAAGCAGGTTCAAGGTGATCTTTTCCAGCTTGTCCTGATCCGCCAGGATCGTCCCCAAAGCGACACCCACCGTGGTTGAAAGAGCGATCCTTTTTTCCTTAGCCGCCGGTTGGACGGATAGGGCCAGCCCCTTGATGAACTCCTCCACCTTGAGGGGGCCCTTGCTCACTTCCGTGCGGCCGGACTCCAGCTTGACCAGGTCCAGCAAATCATTGATGAGCTTCAACAGCCTCATGGCGTTGTTATGCATGAGGCTCAGGACGCCCTTCGTTTCCTCATCCAACAGGTGGGATTTCATCTTCTGGATCGATTCCAGCGGGGAAAGGAGCAGGGTCAGGGGCGTCCTCAACTCGTGGCTGATGTTGGCGAAAAACCGGTTTTTAGCCAAGTCCATTTCGACGAGTTTTTGGTTGGATTCCTCGAGCTGTTTCCGGCTCTGGTCCAGCTCGAACTGGGAAATGAATTCCCTGGCGCGGAGGCCATTGGTGAAATAGCTCCCGATCACCGCGAAAGAAACCGTGTAAAGAAGAAAGATGATGTTGCTGAGGAATAACCCGCTTCCCGATGCCCCACCATGCGCGAAACACGCGGTAAGGTAAAAAACCATGGTGATGATGGAAAGACTGAAGGTTGCCAGGTAGGTCCAGGGGAACAATAGGCAGTAAATGAGTAATGGCAGGTTCAGGATTTGGTAATAAGGTGAAACAGCGCCATCGGTAATGTAGATCATCCAACAGACGAAACCCTGGGGGATGATGGCCAGGAACAGGGTTAAGATGTACTGGTGGCGCGGCCCCCAGGGGGTATAAACCACCCCCAAAAGAACCATCGCTAGCGCCACGCAAACCAACCGAAGCTCAAGGAAATAAGCGACATAGTTTGGATAGTCGATCATGTCCAGGAAAACCGCGGAAGGCATGGCGATAGCGCAAACCCAACATGCCACCTTAAACAAACGCACCCATTCGCGGCTGTTATACTCGGCGAACAACTTCTTCATTGCTGGTTGGGTGAGCAGATCCCTGTTCATCCGGCTTTCCTCACTTCCGCGAAAATATTGACACCGGTTTCCTCAGTATAAACTTTAAAGGAGCCTTTCCCCGCCAAGTCGGGGATGAGGGCCGACATTTGTTCAGCGTTCCGGTAAACCATCGGCCACTCCAGCAGGCTTTCCAGGATATTCCGGATGGGACTATTGGGGGTCACGTTGGTGGCAAGCAATAATCCACCAGGTGACAACAGGCCGTAAAAATATTCCATCAATCTTTTGCAGATCCTGTCCTCCAGATAATCAAACAACCCGGCGCAATAGATGAAATCGTAATTCATTTCTTGGGGGCCGGGAGCCTTGAAGGATTCCTTCAGGATTTGGTGGACCGATTTTTTGACCATTTGGATCCGAGCCCTACGGTGGTGCTTCCTTTTTACATCCTCCAAGGTTTTTTCGGCATATTCCAACGTCTCATCGTTAAAATCCATCAGGACAAAACTCGAGCGGTCGCTCAGTTCCTCTTCGACGATAAAGTCCTGGATTTCCTTGGCGGGCCCACATCCCATATTGATGATCCGAAACTCCCCTTTTTCCCTCAATACACGCCCCGCCTCCCGCCTGAGATTCCGCGTCAAAGTCTTGATGCGGTTCCGGTGCGCCCGGCAAGGCGACGTGTCCAGAAAGTGAATGTTCAATATCTTGGCGAAAAGAGACGCGCCCTCGTAAGGGTCCCTCAACATCATGTTAATCATTTCGTAATCACCCGCGTAACCCAGAGGTTTATGGTAAACCCGGTAGACAAATGGCGAGCATAGCATGAGGGGATGAAGCTGCTGCTTGCTGTAGGACCAATGGATGGCCCGGAATTCCTCGGGAATACTGGCGGCCGTTTTCTCGAAACGCTGGAAAAGCTTGTCAATGGCGGGGGACATGGAACCCCTCAATTTCAGGATAACATCCATTTCCATCCGGCTTCGCTCCCTGGCGGGGTCGGAACGAATGCCCAATTCCACTTGTTCCAGCCAACGCCTGACATCCAATAGGAAGGTCTGCAAATCAGCCACCGCCACCTTGAGCTTATCGTCGATTTGGTGGAATTTCTCCCAATCCCTCAAAAATCCCTGGAACTCCTCCTGGAGCCTTTCCTCCTTGTGTATGGAGGCGAATGCGTTCACGTCCAACCAGCTCTCTTCCAAGGTGCATTCGCAAACCAGAAGGATTCCCGTATTCACCAAATTGCTGACCACGGCCTTTCCGGAATAAACCACGCGGTCATTCAGGACCATTTTGAAATTGGTCAGGACCTCCCCCAATTGAATGATGCTATAGGGATTGTAGACCTCGAAAACGACCGTGTACTGCATCAGCCGCAGCAGCGTGGCGCGGAACTCCGTTCCCTGGCTGTTCCGGCAAACAATAAACATGTCCTTACTCGTTGACACGGCCATGGCCACTCGATTCCCTGATTAAATTTTCATGCGCGATGAAGCTTGTTTTTCCTTCAATTCCCTTTTGCCAGTCCGTGAAAAATGGCGTTTCCATGCTGGGCCGCGACGCCTAAAAGGCCGCCAAACATCGCCCCGGAAATGCCGGAGGATCCCGCGTCCACGCCGACGAGTTTCAAGCCCTCAATGGGAGTATTGGGTTTAAAGCATTCCATTTCATACCGGCTGGAAACACCGGGAAATCCGTAAATGTTCCCGCCGCGGTAACCAGTGAAATGCTTGACGGTAAGGGGCGTGGACAGCTCGGCGTAGGCCACTTCCTTACGGAAACCCGGCAACCTCGATTCTACAAAATTTAATAATGTTTCGGTGATCTTCGTCTTCAAGGCTGAATAATCCCTCCCGCGTCTCATCCACTCCTTGTCTCGCCAGGTTTGGAAGACATCGTAGTCAAGGTCCGCGATAATTTCCGCCGTGGGCGCTTTAGCGCCCGGGTCCTTGATTCCGGGAAATGAAAGGAAGCAATAAGAGGCTTTCCCCCCCGCGAGGGAATTTCTATTTTCCCACATCGCGTCATGATCATAATGTTCGTAGATCCAAAAATTCTGCCCGTGAACGCCTAAAGATCCGCAGGTGGATTTCAAGCCGAGGTACAGGACAACGACCCCATGGACCGGCGAATTGGAAAGTTCCTTAAGGATCTCGGGAGCGTGCGTTTCTTCCGAAAGAAGCCCATTGTAGGTCGCCTCCGCGCCCGCGTCCGAGTATATTTCCGGGGCATCGAACCTGACCCGTCCGCCCAAAGTCTCCACCTCCACTCCCCTGGCTTTCCGGTCCTCGACTAGGATGCGGACCACCCGGTGCCGTGTCTTAAGCTCGCCTCCCGCCTCCCTCACAATTTCCGCGAGAACGTCCACCAATGCGGAAGAGGAGCCGGAAGGATAATATCCCCCGTCCAAATAATGACGAACCGTGGCGGCATGGGTCCCGAAACTAGCCAATTTCGGGGGCAGACCGTAATTACCCCATTGCGAAGCCAAAAGACCCTTGAGCCGGCTGTCCCTGAAATGGGAATCGAGGTAGGTTTGGAGGGTTTGCCGGATCAAATCATAATTTTGGCGGTAGGCTTCCTCGCGTTTCAGCATTTGAGCGGATGGAAGCCACCGCCCAATCAGGATTTCACGGACCCGGATGATATCCAAGAAATAATCCTGGAGGGGTCCGGACTCCTGAGGAAAAAGGTCCTGGAGTTTCCGCAGGTAATCAGCGCGGTCGGAGGAAACCTCAAATCTCAAGTCGGGATAGAGGAACACATCAAAAGGGTCCTTCATTTTGACCCATTTCAACCGGCCTGCCGTGATGTAATCCATAGCCTGGCGGTAGGGGCTTCTCGACTCCAACTCACCCACATAATGGAGTCCCACATCCCAATGGTAACCGCCTGGCCGTTGAAAGGACTGGATGAATCCCCCCAACTTGAAATGTCTTTCCAAAACAAGAACCCGGTATCGCTTCATCTGGGCCAATAGGGAAGCGGCCGCTAAACCGCCCATGCCTGAGCCGATGACGATCGCGTCGAATTGTCGGGTCTTTTCCATGGGCCTTTTTTTCCGTGCGTAGTGGTTAAAATTTATCCATTTTTGGCGTTGGCGCGTAATCGTTGAATTTCTTCCACATCATGCGCGGCATCAAACGGCTGAGGTGAAATAAAAGGCCCGATAAGCCAATCCGGAGCTCTTGCGTGTTTTCCTCCAACCCCGCCAATATTTCCCCGGCGACCTTTTCAGGGGACATCTTTTTTATGGCCAGGTCCCTGATCATGTCCGTGTCCACCCAAGAGGGCAAGGCCTCCATCACTAAAACCGGGCGGTCCTTGAGCTGGTACCTGATCGATTGCGAAAAAGAATGAATGGCCGCCTTCGTGGCCGCATAAACGGCCTTTTTTGAAAGCGGAACATAGGCCTGGCCTGAAGTGATATATACCAATGCGGAATAATCCTGCTTGAGAATGTGTGGGAGGAATAGCCTGGTCAATTCGATAGGAGCCAAAATGTTAGTCTCGATTTGTTGTTGAATCCGAACGCTTTGATCCTTTTCCGGGACAACAAAATCATGCCACATGGACACCGCCGCGTTATTGACAAGCACATTAAGCTTTGAAAACTTTTTTATCACGGCGGCAATCAGCCTTTTGCGTTGCGCTGGGCTTCTGACATCGCAAAGAATTGTTTGGAGCTCAGGATTTGCCTTTTTGGCCTCTCGAAGCCTCTGTGCCTTATGGTCGCAAACCACAACCGTATTCCCGCGGGTTAAAAATTCCTTCGCCAAGGCCAAACCAATCCCCGACCCTCCCCCGGTAATCAAAACTGTGTTCCCACTCGTCTTCATATGGATATCCCCCTTTGCAAGCCCGCGGTTTGATTTCCAGGACGTTCGAAAAAATCCTGTTGAAGGAAATCCATTAAACTTTCCTCACCCCAGTACCGAATTTGATATCTCAGCGGAACGCTTGTCGGATTGTTAGTAACTTGCGCCATGCAATAAACATCCCGGTTGATTGTTTTTGAGAAAAATTCCCACTGGCCCATCCGGGCGCGTTCCACGGGCGGTAAAGGAACATTACAATCATTTAATTGGAAGTTGATACCCCGCCCCGTGGCCTTACCTAAAGCCTCCTTCGCGGTGAATATCCTGAAAAAAGTTATGGGTTGATCCACCTCCGATAGCCCATTCAGGAAATTTTGTTCTTCCAATAAAAAATATCTCTTTGCCAGGAGGCGCCAATTCGGCCGTGCTTGGGTATCCGCTTTTTCCACATCAATCCCAACCTCATCCCAGCCAAAAGAACAAGCGATGAGGCCGTCAGTATGAGAAAGATTGAAATGTAATTCCGCGCCTTCAACAAAGGGTTTTCCCCGCTCCAAGTAGCCGAATTCCATACTTTCCATTGGCTTGTTCAAATATCCAGCTAGGAGATGGCGCACCAGTAAACGGGACGATAAGAACTCCCGCCGCCGCCTTTCCGATCCGAAATGCTTGTATTTTTCTTGTTCGTCTGGGGGCAAAAGGGGCAGGAATTCAATCATGTTATTCAGGAATCCTATTGGCTCTGTCCAGAGAAGGTGGATATGGATTTCATCGGCCTTTATATCCGGAAACTTGTCTTTCATATTCCTTTCACCCCGCCCCGCCATCCAGGACCAGGACACTGCCGTTCATATAATTCGGGGCTTCCTCAGCCAAGAAAAATACCACCCGCGCGACTTCCTCCGGCTCGCAAAACCTTTTGAGCGGCACCGCCTGGAGAATGGCTTCCTTGGCCTGCGGAGTCATTTTCTCGATCATGGGCGTTGTAACGCCTCCGGGAGCCACCACATTGGCCGTCACGCCGTAGGGGCCCGCTTCCTTGGCCAGGGCCTTGGTGAACCCAATGATCCCGGCTTTCGAGGCGGAATAGTTGGTTTGCCCCGGGAGTCCGTGAAGGCCGGAGACGGATGAGATATTGACCACTCGGCCCCTTTTCTTTTTCAACATGTCCAGTACAAAAGCCCGTGTTAGGTAAAAAACCCCGGAAAGGTTCGTGTTCAAGACTTCCGACCAATCCTCGTCTTTCATGACAAAAAGCGGTTTGTCCCTTGTGATACCCGCGTTATTGACCAATACGTCAACGCTTCCTTCCTCTTTTAGAACGTTCTTGCAAAATTGGTCGCAGGCCTCGCGATTCGTGACATCCAACTTATGGGCTTTTATTTTGCCTTCGAACCGCCGTTCCATTTCCCGGGCTGAAGGCTCATTGGAATGAAAGGTGAAGTGGACTTTCCAGCCCTTTTCGGAAAATTTTTCCACCAGGCTCTTGCCGATTCCCGAAGAGCCGCCGGAGATAACGATTTTTTTCATCCCTCATCCTTTTCGGCGGTTTTCAGCGCCATAAATCATTTCGGCAATCTGATTTCCCCAAAAATCATTTTTCCAGTCGCGACGATCTCTTGATCCACATACATTTTCCCCTCCAAAATCCGATTCGAGCCCGCCATCTTGACGATTTTCACGTTGCTTTCCAAGCGATCGCCGGGAAAGATGGGTTTTTCCAATCGGAAATCCATGACCGTTCCAATGGCGTCGAATAAACCCGGGGCCAAGGGCTCATCCCGGGAAAGGCCGATCAGGAGAGCGGAGGCTTGGGCGAAACATTCGATCGTCAAGACTCCCGGAAATATCGGGAATCCCGGAAAATGGCCCTGAAAATGGGGCTCGTTGAATGTGACATTTTTCACTGCCTTGAGTTCCCGCCACTTCTCCCAGGAAAGGACCTTATCCACCATCACAAAGGGATAGCGTTGTTTCAGCAAAGTTTGAACTTGGATCTCGTTGGGCGTTTCCATTTCAGTCCTTGACCATGCTTCGGATGACCTCTACCGTCTTTTCCACCGTTGTCATTGTGTAGAGTTGGTCCGGATCGATGGTGACATTGAACTCGGTCTCCAACTTGGCCAGGAACTCCAAGGCCCTCATGGAATCGTATTTCGAGATTTCAGGAAACGGTTTAGCGTCGGGGATGTCCCCAGGCTGGACGTCGAACATGCCCGCGATGATTTCCTTGATTTTCGATTTAATTTCGGTGGTTTCCATTTTTAAAGGCTCCTTATTTCTTTTTTATTTTTATCATTGATACTTTTTTATCAACACCGGAATACGCGCCAACCATCCCCAGCGGCTGCGGCGCCGCAAGAAACGCGTTCAAGGACCCCAAACCGCTTAAGCCCAGTTCCATTACGGACGGATCAGGAAAAGTCCGGGAGATTTTCCGGGGAAAAAGAGGCTCTAGGGGCGTATCCGCCGGATAACCCAGCCAGGACAATCCCTCCCACAATCCCTCCCAACGGCCGGGGGACAATTCGGGAAGGGTTAAATCCGGTTTCAATTGTACAGAAAAAAAATCAACCACCTCGAATAAACTTTCCTTTTCCTGATCCTCGGATGCCAGCAACAAGCATGCCCCTTCCCTGGATTCTGATTTTGTTCCCGGTTGTCCTGTCATGGGTTTGAGGAAGGCCGGAACCTTTTCCACCGCACCGGCCAGGCACCGCTTAAAAAGCCCGGCGTTATACCCCTCAAAAGCGAACCCGACCGCGTCGATGAAGGAGGTCGCCCCGTTGGTGAGGGTCACATTCGGCCCCTTGAGTTGGAGCCAGATCCCGATCCTGCTTCCTGCCGCGTTGGCCACGGTATTGGGGAAATCCATGGGATTGACGGTATTGGGGCCCTTGAGCAGGGCCTGCCGGTCGAAATCCAATGAGCTTTCGAGGGCGCCGAAACCATTACCCAGAACCACCGCGAAATTCCCCCGGAATTCCTCCCCAGCCAAGGACCCAACCCCTTCCAGGGCCCGTCCCGCGGCCAAGGCGGCCAGCAGGGACAGAGGGTCGATGTATTTGGGCGACTCGTTTGGATAAAACTTTTGGAATTCCACCGGCAAGTTATCTAAAGAGATCCCTCCCCGGCCCAGGATGGCCTCTCCCTTGCGTTGGATGAAAAGCGGCTTCACGGGCGCGCCTCCCTTTTTACCAGGACCAGGCAGGAGGTGTTTCCCCCGAAAGCGAAAGAGTTGGAGAGCGCGGTTTTACCCTGGAAGGGACGGGATCGGTTGGGCACGCAATCCTGGACGCAGTCCCCGTCGGTGACTTCCCAGTTCATGGTGGGAAGAAGCATCCCGCGGTCCAGGGACAGGCAGGTCATTGCCGCTTCGATGGCGCTGGCGGCCCCCATCGTGTGGCCGATCATGGACTTGATGGAGCTGACGGGTATCGCGCGATCCGGGCCGAACACCTTCTTGATGGCGATGGATTCCGTCTTGTCGTTGGCGGGAGTGCCTGTGCCATGCGCCGAGATGTAATCCACTTCCCCAGGTGAGAGTCCTGCCTGGTCCAACGCCCTCAAGATGCTCTCATAAGCTCCGTTTCCTTCCGGATGGGGGGAGGTCATATGGTGCGCGTCCATCCCGAGGCCGTAGCCGCCGACCTCGCAATAAACATGGACGCCCCTCGCCAAGGCCCGGTCCAGATCCTCCAACACCAGTACTCCCACCCCCTCGCTCACGACCAAACCCTTGCGGTTTTTCGAGAAAGGCCGGCACTTGTCGGGGGTCAGGGAGAGGAGACGGTTGAAACCGGTGAACGCGATCCGCGAAAAAGGATCAACGCCCCCGCAAAGGGCCAAGTCCAGGTTTCCCTGCCGGATCTGCTCGAAACCCCAGCCGATGGCGTAATTCCCGGAAGCGCAGGCGTTGGAAAAAACCATGGTTTGGCCGCCGATTCCCAAGTCCTCCAACACTGAAAAGGCGATCCTGGAACCCTGGACCTTGTGGAAACTTTCCGCCTTGATTTCCCCCGAGCGGTTTTGGGAAACCAGTTCCGATAACCGCTCGGCCAGCTGGACCTCCCCCATGGTCGTGCCGAAAAAACTCCCGATCCGGAAGTCCTCCAACCCGGTCTGGCTCAAACCGGCGTTGTCCAAGGCCTCCCTCACGGCGAGTATGGCCAGGACCGAGGCCCTTTCATACCGGCCGGAGTTTTCCTTCTCAAAGGCCTCGATGCGGGCGCGGTTCTTGATCTCGCCGCCGATCTTCACGCGATAGGGGGAGGGATCCATCAACTGGAGGCTCCCGGTCCCGACCTGGCCCTGGAGCATGGCGTCCCAGGCGGAAGCCGCGTTGTCCCCCAAAGGGCATATCACCCCCAGACCCGTGACAGCGACCTTTTTCATCGAATGACTCCTTGATGATTCCAAACTTCGGGGAAAAAAGAATTTTACCGCAGGAAATATTCCTTCTGGAAATAAAAGGCTCTGGCGAGGTTAGTTGACAGGCTTTGTCTTCTATCATTTTTAAGCGTCTAATGAAAAATCCCGCGCCCTAAACAGGCCTTGAAAGAAGCTAATGGTTCCGGGTCAAGCGCGGTGTTGGAGGTTGGAAAATTCTTTGCCTGTCCTTTGCCCGGGAAAAGAACGATTCCCGGAAATGAGCCGTCACAAATCCCTGAAACCGACTCCGCCCTCGCGCCGTTTCTTGACGATTTTTTTGTAATCCTCCTCCAGGTCCAATTCTTTCAATTTCCAAATGAGGGTATTTCGGTGGAGGCCCAAGGTGGCGGCGGTCCGGGTTTGGTTTCCCCTGGTGCGCTCCAGGACCTTGCGGATGTATTGGCGCTCAAATTGGTGGCGGAGTTTCCGGAGAGAGACCTTCGTTTGGGCCTTCGCCTTCGCCGTTTCAATCTTTTTAGACAGGATGGCCAGCGGCACATCCTCCACGTCCAGGTTCTCCTTGCCGGCGAAAAGCACCATGGTTTCGACGCTGCTTTCCAATTCCCATAGGTTTCCGGGCCAGCCGTATTCCATAAAAAGTTGGATGGCATCCTGGTGAATGCCCTGGACGGGCGTATTGGCTTTTTGGTTGGCGGCCTCCAGGAAATGCCGGATCAACCCGGGAATGTCCTCGCGGCGGTCCCTCAAAGACGGAACCAGGAGTGTCTGGGAGCTTAATAACTGGTAAAAAGCGCCCCTGAACTTTCGGTTATCCACCTCAGGGATCAAATCCTTCCCGCTGGAGGCGATGAGCCTGAAATCCAGGGATATGGCTTTTTGCTTTTTGCCCCATTGAATTTTTCGCTCCAAAAATATTTTCGCCAGTTCATCCTGGGTCTCCAGGGAAAGCTTGTCCACATCCTCCAAGTAAAGGGTTCCATGCTCGGCGAACTCCAGCTTCCCTATTTGGTCCTGCTTGGTGATCTCGTCCTTCTCCTCCCGGCCGTATAACTCGAGGCTCAATTGGCTCTTGGACAAGGTTCCGCAGGCGATGGTGACGAAAGGACCCTTTTGGCGGGGGCTTTGGCGGTGAATTTCCCAGGCAACATCCGCTTTTCCTGTTCCCGCTTCCCCCCTAATCAGGACCGCCTCGCCGGTTTGGGCTAATTCCTTGATTCTCGCGTGAACCCCCTGAATGGCCTTGCTTTTTCCGGTGAGACTGGCCGGGATTAAACGCTCGTTCTCGTCCTTTAAAAACCGGAAACCTTTTTTAAGGTTCCTCTTACTCAAGGCAGCCTTGATTTTTTCCAGGAGTTCCTTCACTTGAAACGGCTTGGTGACATAGTCGCAGGCCCCGAGTTTCATGGCCTCCAAAGCAGTGTCCACGCTTTGCAAGGCTGTCACCATGATGGCTTCCAATGAATCATCCCGGCGCTTGATCTGGCGCAACAGGTCGGTACCGGTTCCATCGGGCAGGAGGATATCCAGGAGGCAGAGGTCAAAAGCCTTTGATTTTAATGTCTCCAAGGTGGATTTGGCGTCCACGGCGAATACCAGGTGGTAATCCCCTTCCAGGATCAGTTTCAGGGATTCCCTGACGCTTTCCTCGTCATCAACTATTAATATGGTGGGTTTCAATCGCTCAACCTTCCGGAAATGTTGATACTGAGATTTTAGCCATTGTCGTTTAACTCATCACCGAAGATAGGAAGATTCAAGATATTTCTTTCCAACCATGCCAAGGAAACTATGGGCTTATTATTTCCAATGAAGACATTCATTGAAAGGGTTCATTATCCCGAGAGGCTTTATTTTAACTCCTGTTTCCCTATTTCATTTTAATATTTCAGGCAATGAACGTTAAACTCGTGACATGGGCTTGCATAGATCAGAATTTGTGCAGTTTTTAATTTTAGAACTCAATGAAATACCTGAGGAATATCCATAAAAGCCTAATATTGTGCAGTATGTCGTCCAGACCCTATTTTCTTTGCATAATTAACACGGTTGTATTCCATGACGGGGCCCAAAATTACGCTATTGACCCCTTCCAAAGTGCGGCCCTCCTTGCTTAGTGTCACCTTGGAAAATCCGGATATCTTCTTTATTTTACGCGGGAAATAGGCAGGGGTATATTTTCCCGCTTAACGGACCATAGAATGACTAATGGAGAATCAGGAAATCCAAAAGCTGAAACGGGATTGATTTTGGTGTCGGCCGTTCTCTCGATGTTTAAAAGTACCAATGGTTGGTATTAAGGTTGCGGTCACTTATGGTAAATTAAAGACATCCTTATAGGAAAGAAGCTCATGCTTCCAATCAGCCCAAAAAAACAAAATATTTTTATCCTCGAGGATGACGCTTATTTCCGGCCGGTACTCATGAACGTATGTTCCCGATACGGGGACGCAAAAGCCGCGGATAACATCAAGGACGCCATTCATGAGTTAACCAGCCGCGCCTATGATTTTTTATTGATTGATTGGCATCTTATCCATAATCAGCAATGGGCCTTTGGTTTATTCGCGGAGATTGAACATATCCAGCCCACCTCCCAGCGCATGGCCTTGTTTTCAGCCCTGGATTTGAGCAATGTGTTGACCGCTTTGAAGTCGGGTTTTCAAGACGTTCTTTGCGTCGCTTGGGAACCATCCGTGCTGGAGCAAAAGATCAAGGAATTTCTCGCGGGTACGCCGTCTAGGGAGTCCAGCGTTGATAACTTTGGCAGTGTCTCCTATTCAACGATCGAGCGTTCTTACTACCAAAACACCAATCTGAATCAAGCTAAACGTATTTTCACGAGGACTTTTTTGGAACAACTCCTGGGTCCAAATAAATTGCAAAAAAGGAAGATCGCCACATTTATGGATGTGAGTCCCAAAACCTTGGAGCGTTATTTAAGGTCCGAAGATCTTTCCTGAATCTTAAACCATCACCGTAAAATTAATCCCCTGAAAACCAGGCGCCCGGGAAAAATCCATGAACAATCAAAGTTTGTCCATCAGTTCATTCAAAGCCAAACACTTCCTTATAGAGACGTTATTTTTCCAATTAAATTTATAAGGAAAGTTTAAGAAGCATCTCCTTTCTAAATTCCGGAATGTTTTCCCGGTCCGGGAATTCCCGGCCATTCACCAATTAACATTTCAGTCGTTGATGTTTTAAGAAGAACCATCAAATCAGTGGCGGCACTTATTACTCGAGAGCCTTTGTTCCACTACCCTTCCCGCCTTCCCTCAAAGTCGCTTGGCGGGTCACTCATTCATCATTCTTAATTTGTACATGAACCCTGTTTTTAAGTTACTAACGGGAAAGCAGTCCCATTCTACCTCCCCACAAAAACCCCTATTTACGAGTCTTTAATCAATAATCACAATGGTAAGAAAACCTTAAAAACCCTTTAGTTTCTCGTTTTACTGAGTTGACTTATTCTTTATAGCGCTGTATAATTTGCACAATTGTTGGGTTAGACCTGCCCGTTGATCCCACCGAGAAACTATCCATTTCCAAAGTAATGATTCGTCATTGTACATGTCTTTTCGGCCGTTATAGGGGGGCAATTCATGTTTTTGTCGCCGGGCAGGAAAAAACTTTCTCGTCACCAATCGTCCCGATTGTCCGTTTTCCATCGCCCTGCTTTTCTTCGCCGTTGCCTTTCATTCCCCGTTCTTCTTCGTCGTTTGTCCTTATTGTCCATTGCCCATTATTCATTCTTCATTATTTTGTTCTCTTCCTCTTTCTCTTCCGCCCAAGTCTGTCCCAATTGGAACCTGGTTGGGGACGCCACCAGCATCGGCACGACCGTCTATCTCACCCAAAACGTGGCGAGCCAAAGCGGGGCCTGCTGGAACTCCACGCAGATTGACCTCAGCCAAGGCTTCACCCAGACCTACAACGCCAGCCTGGGCGCGGCGGGTGGAGCCGACGGGATCGCTTTCGTCCTGCAGAAAGACCAGAACGGGCTCTCGGCCCTCAGCGGAAACGGCGGACCCTGCGGGGCCTGCCTGGGCTACTCCGGCACCAACCCCGTCTCTCCCTCGGTGGCTTTCGCCATCAACACTTACGACACAACCTTCAAAACGGGGCAACTGGAAGTTTTCGAGAACGGCGTGACCACCGCGGCCGTCTGCCCCTACGTCACACCCAGCGCCTCAGTCACCGGCTGTCCCTACGTGTTCCCCGCCACGATCCTGAACGGCGGGGTCGATCCAGTCACCGTGACCTGGGACGCGGTGAACAAGATTTTGTCCTTCACGATCGTGGACGCGGGCGGCACGGCCCGCACCATGGTTTACAACCGAGACCTCGTGGGAAGCGTCTTCCAGAACCAGACCATGGTCTATTACGGATTCACCGCCGCCACCGGCGGGTCGAGCAACCAGCAGTGGATCTCCTACACCGGGGCTTGCGCCACCGCCACAGCCACTCCCGTCTGCACCTGGGTCCAAACCACGGGTCCGGCTGTTCCCGGCACGACCCCTAGCGCCAATGGGATCAACACGCAGGCTGGCTCCCTTTACAGTTTCTCCAACGGGGCCACCGTCACTTCCATGGCCATCAGCATGACCGCCGCGACCGCACCGGTCTCGGCCATCCTGGGGATCTACGCCAACGTCACCGGCAACACCCCTGGAAGGCTTCTCGTGCAAACCCAGCAGACTGCCGTGACCGCCGGATTGAATACCCTGCCGGTTCCCGCGACTGCCCTTCCGGCCGGAAGCTACTGGCTCGCGTTTTACGTGACCGGCACCACGGGCACGGTCGCCTGCACCGGATCAGGAACCAGCTACTCCGAGGGCATCTCGGGCGGGCCCTATAATGGCATGCAGGACCCCTTCACGGCCAACGGGACAGCTGGCGCGGCGAGCACACTTAGCTACCAGGTTTACGCCAACTCCTGCGTGGGTTTCGTGCCGTCCTGGACCTCGACGCCCACGATCACCAACACACCCACCATCACTCCCACGCCGACCAAAACCTCGACGCCGACTATCACTTCCACGAATACCTCCACGCCCACCATCACTCTTACCCCCACCAAAACAGCCACGCCCACCATCACCCTAACCCCGACGAAAACTTCCACGCCTACCAATACCCCGACATCCACGAATACATCCACTCCCACCCAGACACCCACGGACACGGCTTATGTCACCTGCCAATCCGCTTTCTCCACCGTGACCAGCGCGTTCCCCGGGAGCGTCAACACCTACACTCTCGCCTTGAATATCGCCACCCCAGTAACCAACCCCCTCCTGGTGGTCCAAGTCTCCATAAAAAACACTACCGCCACCATCAACACCGCCACTTACAACAATGTCAACCTGGTGCCCGCCTTGGGTGTCACGGATACCGCAAACGGCCACGAGAATTTCATCTTTTACCTGCCCAGTTCCCAAATGACCGGTCTCGGCGCGTCCCGGAACATCGTGATCACGGCTTCCGCCGCCCAAACCATGGATATCGGCGCCATGGTTTTCACGGGGATGGACCCAATCGCTCCCCTCGGCAACTCCGCCTCGACGGTTCTTGCCTCAACGGCAAATCCATCCATGCCCTTTTCCACAAGCCAGCAAAACTCCATCGTGGTGGGATTATTCAACGTCTATAACAGCAGGACCTTTACCTTGACCGGAACCGGGGAAACCCCGGAATGGTCGTTTTCCAATACCGGCTTTTCCACCGAGGGAAACTACCGTACCGCAACGGCAATCAACAGCTACCCTGTGACCTGCGTTTTAAGCGGCGCTTCCATTTCAGACATTTTGGCGGTTGAGTTTTACGCGGCCAACTGCAACCCGACGGCCACCCCGACGCCTTCCCCAACTAGCACCCCCACTATTACTTTGTCTCCCACCAAAACCGCGACACCGACGAACACACCCACCAATACCCCCACTGCTACTCCTACTTACACCAATACCTTTACCTATACCTATACTTATTCCTACACCCCGTCCGTGACCAACACACCCACGAACACGCTCACGCCCACTCTCACCAAAACAAATACCCCTACCCCCAACATGACCGGAACCACCGCCCCCACCGCCACTTACCAGGCGCAGGAGACCCAGACGGCCATAGCGCAATCCTCCTTCACGCCCACCGTCACTTCCACTCAGACCACCATCCCCATCGGCTCTTGGAACCTGACCACCAGTTACGTGCCCAACGTTTTCAGCCCGGCTGGCACCACCAACCCCTGGAGCGTGGCCTCCGACGGGGTGAGTTTCCTCGTGGTGGACGACGGCGACGCGGACTCCAACGTGTACGTGTACGACATCACCGGGCAGACCCTGCTCTATACCATCCCCACCACCGGCGGATACACCGGAAGCCTGGCCATTGATTCCAGCGACGAGCTTTACATCCCCGAGTACGGGACAGGCGTGGTGGGCTACAAACTCGGCGCCAGCTCGGCGGTTTACGACTACACCTGGACAGGACTTGGAAATTGCGTGCTGGACAACAGCGTCAGGATCGACCCCAATGGGAACCTGCTGGTGGCCGATGACAACGGAATCTGGTCCCTGGCCTGGGCGGATGACAGCGGATCGAACATCATCCCCGCCTCGAGCACCAATTACTGCGAGGACGTGGCCCTCGACGGGAACGGCAACTACTTCGTGGACTATTACCTCAACAACTCCGGCGTCTCCATCGCCGAATACAACTCATCCTATACCCTCGTTAATTCCTTCAACGGGACAGGATGGCCCAAAGCTCTCGGTAGCTACAGCGGCGGGATCGTGACGGACAAGCAGGGAAATCTATTCATCACCGACTGGGATAACAACCGGGTTGTTTACGCCGCGAACCAGGGAGGCTACCTGGGCGAGATCGACGGGGCGGGTGTCACGAATTTCTATAACCCGAGCTGTCTGGCCTACGACCCCACTGGGAACCTGTTCGTGGTGGACTGCGGGAACAAGGAAGTGGACGAGTTCACCTCCGCCCCCACGGGCGGCAGGATCATGAACGTGGTTTTCGGCGTCAGGCTGGAACCCACCCCTACCCCTTCCCCAACACCCACTTCCACCTGCACCCCAGCGCCCCCCACTTCGACCTGCACCTTTACGCCTACCCCCACATCCACAAGCACATCCACTTCCACGCCCACCTCGACGGATTCGATGACGCCTACGGCGTCCCTCACCGCTTCGCCTTCAGCTACGCCCTCTTACACCGCGACACCTTACAACACAGCCACCCCGACTTTGACATTAACTCCTAACTCCCCACTCCTAACTCCTACTTATACCTTGTCTCCCACCCCTAACTCCTCATTCCTCATTTCTAACTCCGCCGCCGCTTGGCCGAATATTTCCCAGGACGGGACGCCCATCCAATTCCGCCTCACGCTCACAGGAGCCACGCCGGTCCAATTGAACCTCTACAACCTCACGGGCGAGCTGGTTTATTCCGTAAGCTTCCTGGGACAACCGGGATTGAATACGCTGACTTGGAACCTAAGAAACCAGTCCGGGGCGCCAATAGCGGCGGGGCTCTATATTTACAAGATCCAGGCGGGGAGCCAAACTTTCAGCGGCAAGATAGCCGTAATTCATTAAAAACGTATTCACCACAGCGGTGCTTCGCACCACACAGAGACACAGTTAAATTCAAAAAGTTATTTTGCCACGTGCCAGCCCACCATAAAGAAGTTGAAGGAGGCTGGTACAGTACTGATCTCAAGATATTTTTATAGATGTTCGGCACGGATACATGGGTACATGGGATTTAAAGCGCATTTTGATCATGTTCTATGGTCCAGCTGACGGCCGATGGAAAAATTGATTTTTCCACGGTCCGCAGACTTGACCATAACGCCCATCGGGCGCAAGAGCAAAGCTCTTGTCATGATCTGAAGATTATGCCTATCACTTCTTTTGCCATCCCCCTGCATCCCCTGAATCCCAGCTAATTGAGGTGTTGGGTTTTGCTGTTGCTGAGTCTCTGCGCCGATTTTCCATAATTAAATTAATGAAATCGGTGCTATACCGAACTTTCATTTTAAGCCTTATAGTGGTTCGGCATGAGTCCCTGTGGTTAAACTGGGTTCATCATTTTTTGGAGGAAAACATGAAAAAAATATTCAACATCGGAATGATCATGATGTTCCTGGCGGCATTCACGGGAATGAGCTTCGCTCAGGACAATTCCACGGCCAAGCCCAAGCGCGTCCACACACGCCCGCCCTATACCGGCCCCAAGAAGGAATACACCAAGAAGAAATTCGTCGGCCCCAGGTTCCACCGAAATCTTAAGCACGCGTCGGCAACGATCCGCTGAGCGGAAATACAGGCTGCCTTGGCCACGGGCATGCCCGAGGGCCTAGCCGTGTACTTGGGCGTGGGTACTTACCCCGCCCAAGTGGCGACCCGAAGGGTCGTCCCTTGACGACCGAATTTTAAATTCTCAATTTTAAATTGCTGAATGCCCGGGGCCTGAAATCAGCCGGTCATCAACTTTCCGGACCAAAGCTCTCCCAGAAAAACTTCCCAGGGCAAAACACGAATGTTCCCCACCTTGCGGGGTTTCGGATCCCTTGAGACTAGCAAGGCTTCCTTAACCTTGTATTCCTCCTGAAACGCCCGAAGGCCCCTGAAATGGCGGTCATCCGCCAAGGAAGTGGATTTCACCTCCACCGCGACCTCGTTGTCCCCCAGGATAAAATCCACCTCCAACTGCGAAGCTGTCCGCCAATAAGACACCGGATAATCCAGGCCGCTGTAACGGCTATGGGCCCAAATTTCCTGGAACATGAAATGCTCAAAGGCTTTTCCGAATGACTCGCCGCCCTCGACAATTTTTCCCCTCCTCAAAAGGTGGTTGGCCACGCCCACGTCGAAAAAATAAAACTTGGGCGCTTGGATAACCCGGCGCTTTGGCTTCCTACGGTAGGAAGGAAGCGTCCGCGCCAAAAGGGTATCCTCCAAAATTTGGAAATATTCCTTGGCTGTCGGCGCGCTCACGCCGCAATCAGCCGCGATATTGGCGTAATTCAGGATTTCCCCATTGCTGAAAACCGCCGCTTCCAGGAAACGCGCGAACAGCGGAATGTCGCGGACCAACGCCTCAGCCGCGATTTCTTCCCTCAAGTAATCCCCCAGGTAAGCGGCCAGGAGTTTTTCGGCGTCCTCAACAAGGTAATGGCGCGGCAAGAGCCCATGGTTGAGCGCCCTTTCCAGGTTGAACCGGGGTATTTCAGCGCTGACCAGGGGATGAAGCTCGTAGCGAAGGGCCCTCCCTCCCAGCAAATTAGCTCCCGCCCGTTTGAGTTTCCGGGCGCTGGAACCGCATAGGATAAAAGCGGCCCCCTGGTTGACCATCAACCATTGGACCTCGTCCAGCAGGGACGGGCATTTTTGGACCTCGTCGATGATGATGGGAACGCCCTCGGGCGGGGCGGAAGCGAGAACTTCCTCCCTCAAGAGAGAGGGTTTCCTGGAGAGGCGGGCGTACTCATCGGAAAGAAGCAGGTCGTAATAGGGCGCTTTGGGAAACAATTCCTTCAAGAGAGTGCTTTTCCCGGTCTGCCGCGCTCCCCAAAGAAAGGCGCTTTCGTTTTTTCGTTTATGAAAGGTTTGGAGCCGATCAAACATAGGTTTATTATATCATGATAATATAAATATTATATTTACATTATCATATCGATCTTTTAAAACCCAATTCTTTTCCATTGTTCAACTTTCATTCCGCATTCTCTTTGTTCTTTTAAATCCCCACTTTGTGATCATTTTTATTGTCATTTGTAAACTGCACGTTAAGTTTCTCATTTAACATTAATTGTTATTTAGATTATTCATATTTAAACCTAGCGGAAACCCTAATCCAAGGATAGACTTTACTACGTGAAATATTGATGCGGCTTGGTATGGACGACACCTCTTCATTACCCACCAGAAACAGCCGAGAGACTGTAAAAACAATGCTGAATTCTTAATTTTGAATGTTGAATTAAAGAAGGTCATTATTCAGGGGAGTAACAAACCGAGAAACCACTAAACAGGGTCGGTAAATTAAAGGAGATTGACTATGAAGTCTTTATTCAGGTCTAAAAAGAACCTATCCCGGAGCCTGGGAGCCCTGCTCCTCCCCGCGCTATTTTTAATCATGTCGATACCCCAGGAGGCGAAGGGGCAAAGTTGTGTTCCTTCATTCGTTTCTGGTGTTACATTTACAAGTAGTGGCGTTACCGTTTTGGGTGGTTCAGTCCCATATACTGTTACCTCAGGTCCTCTAAATACTTTATTGGTCATTCAAATAGCCCTCCAAAGTACTGCCGCCCCAATTATTAATTCAGTGACAGATAATGGTAGTACTTCTGGTGTGATCCCGGCCTCAACCCCATATATTGATTCAGATGATGCGCTTGCAACTTATTATGTTCTTAATCCAAGCGGTCCAAATACTATTGCAGTTAATCTCAATAACGCTTGTCAACTTAATTTCGGTATGCTTATGCACAAAGTGACCGTGCTGTAATGGGTTTTGCTAAGGCACATGCGGTCAAAGCACGGTGAAATAAGGAATCGGGATCATGACGACGGTTGAACCGATAGGCATATTCACTTAGATACCGGCCTAAATACTTAGCATCAACGCCATGATGAGTTCCAATGATCCAGGCCTTGGCGTTGGAAATGAACCGGTGTACCCAGGGCAACCAACTTTCCAACTCTTTCGGGTCATTGGCCATCACCCGGTAGTCTGCCTCCACTCCTTTGAGTTCACGCAAGGCTGGCGAAGCATCTGTGTTGAGGAAAGAGCCTTTTTCCATAGTCTGATTCACGAATTCCTGGCTCTCCCACTTGGTTTCCATAGCTACCTTCACCTTGGCAAAACCCGCTTTTTCCTTCTTGCAACCATTCTCATCCACCCATTCCTTGCTTTCCACCGCCACCAAGACTTCCACTTGGTTTTCCTTGGCCTTTTTCCCAAAAACCGCCCCATCCAACTCAATGACGCCCTTTAGAGTATAGCTTTCGTCCTTTTGCCTAAGACCTTCCCGGATCTTATGCAATAGAAGCCATGCCGAATGATCCGAAAGATTTAAATGCCGCTTCAGTTCCAGGGCCGAAATACCCCGTTTGCCCTGCATCATCAAACTGATGGCCCTGACCCAGGTTAAAAGAGGCAGCTTGGAGCTTTCAAAAATCGTCCCGGCGCGAAGCCGAAGACGTTTCCGGCAATAGTCACATTCCCTCACTTCAGGCTTGGCCTGGTGTTGCCAGAAGCTTTCGCCCTCACATTGGGGACAAACAAAGTCTTTCCCGCCGAAACGGCATCTCCACACCCATTGGCGGGCTTCTTCTTCCGTGTGGATTTTCCTCAGAATTTTAATGCTTTTCATCCGCTGGTAGCTCATGTACCACCTCCCGTAGCGGACAGTATACCTATGTATTCCTTTATTTCAAGGGTCACTTAATACAGAAGCATGAATTTCGGAGTCCTTTTGTACCAGAATGTAGCACAAACTAATCCCATTCTTAATGTAACCAATTCTCCTTACCCTTCTAGTACCACCCCAAGTTTCACTATACCAACTAATGCCGATTACAGCCTTTTAGCAGCTCTGTGTATGGCATCAAGTGGAGGTACCCCAAAAATTACCCCCAGCGGTACTCAACAACAAAGATGGCAGGAAAGACCAACTACACGTAGAACGAGTGAAGGCGATGATATGCCTACTACCACTACCAATTCATATATTATGTCCTACACTTTTTCCGTACCTACATCGTCTGATATTCAGGTAGTTGAAATTGCTTCTGCGGCTGGTTGCACGCCCACCCCCATACCCATTAGTGCTTGGGCAGGTTCAGCGGTTACCGTTTTCATGCCCGAAGCCCAAACAACTTTTAACAGCAATACTAATCCTTGGAGCGCTGTGACGGATGGGGCTTACATCGCGGTCAATGACGGGGATGCAAATGGTAATATTTATGTGTATTCCCCTACTGGTACTTTTGACTATAGTTTTACCCCTGGGACTATTACGCCTGCCGCCGCCAATGGCTTTCTTGGCAGTATGGCCATTGATACCAACCATATTCTTTATGTCCCCATATATGGCTACGGCGTGATTTCTTATCAACTTACCTCTACGCCTTCCAAAATTGACTACGAATATACTTCGGATAGCAATGCCCTTTTATGTAATGGTGTCAGGCTCAATAGCCCATCATCACCTGTGAGTCTGTTAATCGCTGATGATACTGGTGTTTATGTCACTTCCGTTTTAAATGACACCCAATCATTAAAAATCTCCCCGCCAACTGGGTTAACCGCGCAGGACGTGGCTTGGGATACAAATGGAAATTATTATGTCGATTATTACGTCAATAATTCCGGGACATCCATCTGTCAGTACAACTCCTCAGGTGTTTACCAATCTGGCTTCAATGGCAATGGGATATCAAGCTGGCCCACGGGTCCAGCCTATTCCACCACTGCCCCAACATTGGGTACTTATAGCGCCAGCCTCATCATCGACGCCCAAAATAATCTTTTCATCAGCGACTGGGACAATAACCGGGTGGTTTACGCCTCACCTACCGGTAATTACATGGGGGCTTTAACCCAACTCGGTCCCAGTTCACCAGCCACTTTATACAACAATCCAAGTTGCTTGGCTTTCAACAATTCCGGCGTCACGCAAACTTGGGTAGTTGATTGCGGAAATGAACTTGTGGATGTTTACGCACCCGGCAATGGGGGCGGCATCATCATGAACGCGGTTTGGGGCACCGAAAGGCCGACGCCGACACCTACTCCATCACCCACCGCCGCGATTGCCACACCAATACCGGAACCAAACTTGGCCGTTATAACCGAGCCGAGCATTTCGAAGGACGGAACGCCTATTCAATTCAAAATAACGCTGACCGATGCTTCCTCGATCAAATTAAACCTTTATTCCCTTACGGGCAATTTGGTTTATTCAGAGACCATCTCTGGAAGCGTTGGCGTGAACATGTTGGAATGGGCCTTGAAGAACCAATCGGGATCAAAAGTAGCTGCGGGGCTTTACATCTATAAGATTCAAGCGGACAATCAAGTTTCCACTGGAAAAATTGCAATTATTCATTGAAAACTTGAATTATAAATTTTGAATTTTAAGTTTTAAATTACAAAGGAAAGTGCAAAAACAACACAAATCAAAACCACCACCGACTGGGGTTGCTTCGCTTCTAAGTTCGAAGCTCGCAATGACAAACAAAAATTTAAAGGAGATTGAAATGAAAAAAATATTCACGATCGGGATGGCGATGATGTTCCTGGCGGTTTTCGCTGGAATGAGCTTCGCGCAGGATAATACAGTGCCTTATAACAAGGCCCGGCACAGCCGGCCTCCTCACCAGGTGAAGAGGGGCGACATCAGCAAGTTAAGGCCCAAGTTCTTGGCCCCCAGCAGGTTAAAACACAAACCAGCCGGATCAAATAGCGCGCCTGTTACGGTCCGTTAAGCGGAAAACCACCGAATTTTAAATTCTCAATTTTTAATTTTAAATTGCTGAATGCCCGGGGCTGAATAGCCGCCGGGCTTTTTGTTTTACCCCCCCTCTTTTCATTGTTAAATCCATAAAAATCCCATATTTGTGCGTTTAATACTATTTGTTATTTAATCTATCCCCACCGATAAACTGTATAATTTAAGGACAGGGTTCAATATTTACAGCTGGTACCAAAGGTTCCAACCACTATACTACACACAATGGCTGTCAAACCCCAAACCCCTGAGTGAAAATCCTGAATTTATTTAAGTTTTAAGCTGGTCTATTCCCGGAGGATCGGAAGCCGCAATGCGTTTTTTTACTACAAAAAATATTAATCTTTTTCATCCGGTTAAAATCTTTTTCCTGCTTTTCATTCTTTTTAATTCTCATCTGGCCCAGGCCCAGCCTGTGTATGTTTCAATGGCCACGACTCAATCCAGTACCTCGCCCGCAACTGTTACCTTGAATATTCCCGCTGGCACCACAAATTCGGTGGTGCTTCTTCAAGCTTCTATTCAAATAGCGGCCGCGACAATATCCGCGACCTGCAATGGAAAAGCCATGACGCGATCCATTCATAGTTCGGATGCCACGAACGGATTAACTCTTGATACTTATTATTTTCTCAACCCGGGTACTGGAAGTATTCCTGTCATTCTTACTGTCACAAGTACGCCCGTCTCGAATATTAATATGGCCGCGGTCTGTTACCAAAATGTCAATCAAAACCCGTATTTTGGAAACACTAAATATTTAGCCAACACTACAGCGACGGCTAGCCAGTCATTCGCGTTTACCACAAAATATAATACAAGCCTGATCGCGGGAATGTGCCTGCAGGCTACTGGTGCTACGGTCATTTCCATCAACCCGACCGGAACAGGGCATACACAAACTTGGAATGAGCCCATAAGCCTTACTACTGAGGGAGATTATTTGACAAAAGGAGCCGCCGGCGCGACACAAATGACCTATTCATTATCTTCAGCCCAAAAAGCCGATTTCCAAGGGGTGGAACTTGTTGGAAATGGTGCCGTACCTACCTATACCTATACACCAACATATACTTATACCCCTTCATACACACCTACCTTTACTTTTACGCCAACCATCACCCCGCAATGCTTTGTTCAATTTGATAATTCAACAAATGGAACAGCGGCCGCGGCGGGTTTGCGTCAGGTTTCAACTATAGCTATTGGGAGTAACCCTAATCCAATAGCGCTTGTTGATGTCATCATTGCTGATAAAACCTCAACCATATCTCAAGTTAATATTGGGGGTTCAATTTGTACGCCGGTTTTCACACCCATAATTGGTTCCAATTTCACACATTCCCTTTGGTATCTTTCCAATCCTCCTACCGGCTCCTCAGGAGTATCTGTAAATTGTAGTTCGGCAACAAGATTCAATGCTTATGTCGCGAGTTATTGGAATGTTAATACTAGCGCTCCTTTCGGAGCAGTGTCATTTTTTGACGATACATTAAACTCAAATACCCAACATGCGATTACATTAAACACTAGCAAATATTACAGTCGAATATTTACCGACATAGAGGGTTATCTAGCCGGTTCTACTTTATTGCCAGTTACTTTTTCATCCCCGGCATTAGTACATACTTCTGAATACAAATCCCCAATAAGTGGCGGTATTGGGGACCTTGACACGAACTTTCTTCCCCCTTTTGGTCCTTTAAGTTCTTATGCCGTAACTTGTGGCTTTAAAAAAGCAAATGGCGCGGAATTGTTTGCTTTAGAAATTGTACCTCCCTGCCAGCCTACTAATACCCCAACACCAATACCCACTGGGACTTCCACCTATACGCCCACCTTTACCTCTACCCCGCCCCAGCAATTAACCGGCTGGAATTTATCAACGGTTTATAGTCCCTCAGGCATGGATTCCGACACTAATCCATGGAGTGTCGTGACGGATAGTACTAATTTTCTAGTGATCAATGATGGCGACGCGACTGGAGATATTTACGTTTATGACATTACCGGCACTACTTTACTTTATACCATCCCCACAACAGGCGGCTTTATTGGAAATATGGCTATTGATAGTAACGACGAACTCTACGTCCCTGAATATGGCAATGGGGTAGCCGGCTTTTTCCTTAACGCTACGGGTTATGTGCCCGATATAACCTGGAACGCACAAGGCGCCTGCTATTTGTGCAACAGTGTCAGAATTGATAAAAACGGAAACCTCTTGGTGGCGGACGACACGGGGGTCTGGTCCATCTCTTGGTCCGATGATACAGGAACCAACATCATTCCCGCAGGGTCCACAGAATACCCACAAGATTTAGCCCTAGACTCAAGCGGAAATTACTGGGTTGATACTTATGGAAATCCAGGAATAACCATCTCCGAGTACAACAAAAATACATATAGTCTTATAACTTCCTTTAATGGTTCAGGTAGTGGTTGGAGCACGTCTTTAGGCACTTATAGCGCTGGCTTGGTAATTGACTCGAATGACAACCTTTATATCAGCGATTGGGATAATAACCGCGTTGTTTTGACCTCCAACACCGGGTCTCATTCAGGCGAAGTTGATGGCGGGACCATCGATTTCTATAATCCTAGCTGTTTGTCATACGATTCTTCCGGCGACTTATTCGTGGTGGATTGCGGGAATTATGTCATTGATGAATATTCAAACACCGGCTCCGTCAAAATCAAGAATGTGGTTTTAGGAGTCAAACCCGAAACAACCCCTACCCCGACGCCGATTTATCAGACCGCTACGCCTACACCGGGAGTGGGACCTGCTGTGGTTTCAGCGCCAAGCATTTCCAAGGACGGCACGCCGATCCAGTTCCGGGTCACCATAACTAACGCTTCCGCTATCAAATTAAACCTTTATTCCCTTATTGGAGAGTTGGTTTACAATACGAAGATTTCAGGCACAACGGGAACGAACTTATTGGAATGGACCTTAAAGAACCAAGCCGGATCGCAGGTGGCGACGGGGTTGTATATCTATAAAATACAAGTAGATGGAAAGACCTATACTGGAAAAGTGGCAATAATACACTGACGCGAATAAGCGAAAGAACGCGAATTTTAAATTTTGAATTCTAAATTTTAAATTAAGGAGATTGAAATGAAAAAAATATTCACGATCGGGATGGTGATGATGTTCCTGGCGGTGTTCGCGGGAATGAGCTTCGCGCAGGATAATTCTACGGCCAAGCCCAAACGCGTCCACACCCGCCCGGCCTATACCGGCCCCAAGAAGGAATACAGCAAGAAGAAATTCGTGGGACCGAGGTTCCACCGCAATCTCAACCACAAACCAGCCGGATCAGCAAGCGCGCCGGTTACGGTCCGCTGAGCGGGAAAACCACCGAATTTTAAATTCTTAATTTTGAATTTTTAATTGTTGATAGCCCGGGGCTGAAAAGCCGCCGGGCTTTTTTTTATTTAAAACCCCGCGGTTTATCTTCTCGGTCGGTTCCTCTCTCCCGCGTTACGACCCAAACAAGGCCTTAATTGTTTCCGCAAGAGTCGGCAAATCCTCATGGATGATTTCCCAAATTCGGTCTAAATTAATGCCGAGATAATCATGCACCAAAACGTTTCGGAAAGCCGAAATGTCACGCCACGGGATTTCAGGATGTTTTTCTTTTGTTTCTTTGGAAATGTGTTGAAGTGATTCCGATAGTTCCTGGAGTTCCCTAAGGACCGCCTTCTGGGTACGGCGGTCGTGATTAAACGCCTCGCGGCCTTCAGCCACATAGCCTTGAACAGCCGCAGCGCATTCCAAAATATGACGCAGGTAAGAGCTTTCGTCTTTCAAAGCGGACGGGCTTCGTAAAGCACGTTTTGCCGGATTTCCGGTCGTAAGGCCTTAGGTTCCACTACATCGACTTTCCGGCCTAAGAGATCTTCCAAGTCGGCGACAAGTCCCCCTGGAAACCAGGGACTAACTTTTGAACCCGCCGTTATGAGAAAATCCACGTCACTGTTTTCCTGGGCGTCACCACGGGCCACCGACCCAAAGACACTTATGTCTTTGACCCCGTGCTTATGCGCGATTTCGAGAATTTTAGACCGTTGATTCTGAAGGATTTCTTGGATGCCCATGATTTCGCCCCTAAAATCAGTTAACAAACTATCTCTTTGAAAGTCATTATAACCCAAAGCGCCATAATTTGTCGTTCCCCGCATTAAAAGTTTGGAGGTCATTTTATATAACTTCACGTGAGCTTTGGTTCAGGCTGACCTTTTCTTTTTCTTGGACTGGGGCTTCACTTTTGGCCCACTCATCCGGTAGGCAGCTTGATTCTCCCGCGCGCCAGGACCGCCTTCCGGATTTACCCCGGCATCCGATACCCCCGCAAGTTCCCCGAGGAACGCCGCGGGATCCAGGATGCGTATGCCCCTGTAGGAGCCGAGCGATAAAAGATGCGGCCAAGGGCGGCCCTCCTCACCGCAGCGGAGGTCAGAGCTTCGGGTCGCCACTTGGCCGGAGTAAGATCCCCGGCCAAGTGCACGGCTTGTCCCCGGCTAAAGCCGGGGCCTGAATTCAGCCGGTCCCCTGAAACGATGATTTCGGCGCCAGATGCCACGGCGCATTCCAAGATCCGATCGTCGTCCGGATCGTCTTTCAGAACCCTCAAACGCTCAACCGGACGGACCATGCGGGCCATGTCCCTCATCTCACGCTCGACGGCCGCAACCGCTTCGGCTGAATATTTGAACTTGCGCCCCCTTAGGACATGGGCCGTTTCGTCAAGAATGAAGGGGGAAAGCGCCACATCCACCTCCCCGCGCAGGAGCGGCTCCAAAAGGAGGCGGACTCGCCCCCGAAAAGCAAACGCCGAAACCCAGACATTGGTATCGAAGACGACGCGCTTCACCGTTTACGAACTTGCCGCACGGCCGCGGCCACGTCCTCCGGGCGAAGGCCCAGCTGTCACCAGGGCAGATGCCCTTCGACAGAGCTCAGGTGTCATTGGCCGCGAGCTTTAACCCCCTAGCTGGCCAAGCACTTTGACCCCACCTCTGGCCAGTCACTTTGACCCCCTGTCTGGCCACCGACTTTGACCCCCTTGCCAAGGGCCTCTCTAACCGTCATTCCTTTCTTTTTTCACTTCATGTGAGGAGAACGGCATGACCCGACAAGGGAGGCAGAGCGACATGGCGACTATTCGTGAGATTTTGAGGACTTACCAGGCCTTGGGCGGGTTCAAACCCACTGCCCGGGCCCTGGGATGCAATAAGCACACGGTCAAGCAATACGTGCGTTGGGCGAAAGAACATGGCTTTCTCCAAGGGGAACTTCCCCTGGAAAAGGATTTGGCGAAGGCTTGGGAAGACGGCGAAAAATCCACGCCCGTTCCCGCTCATGCCTTGGAGGCCCTCAAGGGAATCATCCAAGAATGGTTGAAGGAAGATTTCACCTTGATTCGCATCCAGGAGATGCTTCAAGAGCGGCACGGGTGGAAGGGGAGTTACTCGACCCTGAAGAGGTATACGGAGCCTTTTCGCAATGAGAAACCCGCCTACGTGAGGCTGGAGGTTGCGCCCGGCGAGGAGGCCCAAGTGGATTTCGGGCTTTTGGGCCGCTTGTGGGACGAGACGCGTGGCAAGCAAGCCAAGGCCTGGGTTTTCGTGATGACCCTTTCCCATTCCCGGCATATGTACGCCGAGATTGTATTCGCACAGGACGTGAGAACCTGGATCGCCTGCCACCGCCGGGCTTTCGAGTTCTTCAATTCAGTCCCTAAAAAAATCGTAATCGATAACCTGAAAAGCGCCATCGTCAAGGCGGCCCTCTATGATCCCTTGGCCAACCGTACCTACGTGGAATGCGCCAACCATTACGGCTTCATCATCTCCCCTTGCCGCGTCGCCACTCCACGCCACAAGGGTAAAGTTGAACGCGGCGTGCCCTATGTCCGTAATTCCTTCTTCAAGGGTCGTTCCTTCCAGGGCCGCACCGATGCCAACCATCAACTCCGCGATTGGGTGATGAACAAGGCAGGTTTACGGGATCATGGCACCACCCGGCTTCAACCCTTGGCCGTCTTCCAGAGCGTGGAACAGAAGGCCCTTTTGCCCCTGCCTACCGCGGCTTACCATCCAACTTTCTTCAAAGAAGCCACTCTGCACCCCGATTGCCACGTAGTCGTGGAAGGTTCCTATTACTCGGCTCCCTACCGTCTTCGGGGCCAAAAACTACTGGCCCAATTAACCGACACCACCGTTGATATATTTCTCAAACACGAATGCGTGGCTTCCCACGCCAAGGCCACACGCAAGGGAACCTGGCGCACCAACCCGGGCCACTATCCCCCTGAAAAAGCGGTCTTCTTGGAACGAACCCCACAATGGTGCCTCAAACAGGCCCAGGCCATTGGACCTAATACCCATCAATTAATCCAACTCCTGCTGGAACACTCCCACCCCCTGGACCATCTGCGCAAAGCCCAGGGCATTCTGCGCTTGAGGGAAAAGTACCTGCCTTCCCGTCTGGAGGCAGCCTGTCTAAGGGCCCTCCATTTCGGAAACTACACGTACCAATCCATCAAAAACATCCTTCAAAAGAACCTCGATCAAAACCCGTTGGACCCGCCGTCGGATCCTTCACTCAAACCCCAGTCGTCTTTCGATTTCGCCCGGCCCGCGGAGGATTTCCTCCGTGCCTTGGCTCTGGATAAAAATTGAGGAGGAAGCATATATGGAAAATAAACATCAGTTGGAGCCGCACCTGAGAAGGTTAAAACTCGCAGGTATGTTGGAGACGCTGGAAATCCGAAACCAGCAGGCCATTGAATCCCAGATCGGTTATATGGATTTCCTGGGCCAGTTGCTGTTGGATGAGCTGGAGCGCCGCCAAGTGGGCCAACTCCAAAGAAGGCTGAAAAAGGCGGGCTTCTCAACCCATATGACTCTAACGGGGTTCGATTTCGCCTTCAACCCGGCCATCAACCGGCAACAAATCCTGGATTTGGGTACTTGTTCTTTCGTGGAGCGAAAAGAGAACCTATTTTTCATCGGTCCCTCAGGTGTGGGCAAAACCCATTTGGCCTGCGCTTTGGCCCATGAAGTCTGCCGCAAGGGTTATGAGGTACTCTTTATCAAGACCTCGCATGCGGCCCAACGATTAGCGGCCTCGCGCGGGGACGGTACCTGGGAAAACCGATTCGCATCCTTCCTGAAACCCGACCTCTTGATCCTGGACGACTGGGGTCTCAAGCCCTTCGACACCAAGGTCGCCGAGGATTTTTACGACATCATCTGTGAGCGTTATGAAAAGGGCTCCTTGATTTTTACCACCAACCGCAGTCTGCGGGAGTGGCCGGAGCTTTTCGGCGACGCCCTCCTAGCCTCGGCTGCCATGGACCGCCTGGTCCACCATGCCACTGCCGTCGTCATTCAGGGCCCTTCCTTTCGGACCCGTTCCATGCGCGAAGAAATGAAAAAAGAACACAGCAGGGAAAAAGAGGCAAAACTATGAGAAACCCATCGTTCGATGCTGTCTTATTCGTGCAATCTTGCGCCTATTGGTTACGGGATTTGCGCGGGACTTCGTATCATCCAATGTTGGGGAAGCAAAACGCATCTTGTGAAAGGAGTTTGATGGGTCTAAATTAATCTAAAAAAGAGGCCCCGCAAGGCAGGGGTCGAAGTCCCCGAAACAGGCACCCCTCGAAGTGCCCAAAAGAGGGGGGGCAAAGTAGGCGGCCAGGGGGGTTAAAGTGGCTGGCCAGTGACACTCAGGACAGGCCACCAGCAATGTGGGCAGGTTATCCTCCCGGTTCCTGGCTTAAGTCCCACTGTTCTCGGCTTATCGGCATTTAGAGACTTGATTATTTTGGGGCGCAGGTGTCACCAGGTTATCCCGGGTTATCGGCGAAAATGCCGGTAGGTGTCACCAGGTTATCCCGGGTTATCGGCGGAAATACCGGCAGGTGTCACCAGGTTATCCTGGGTTACCGGTGAAAATGCCAGCAGGTGTCACCAGGTTATCCCGGGTTATCGGCGAAAATGCCGGTAGGTGTCACCAGGTTATCCCGGGTTATCGGCGGAAATACCGGTAGGTGTCACCAGGTTATCCTGGCTTACTGACGAAAATGCCAGCAGGTGTCACCAGGTTATCCCGGCTTACCGACGAAAATGCCAGCAGGTGTCACCAGGTTATCCTGGCTTACTGACGAAAATGCCAGCAGGTGTCACCAGGTTATCCCGGCTTACCGACGAAAATGCCAGCAGGTGTCACCAGGTTATCCCGGGTTACCGGCGAAAATGTGGGCGGTTTATCCTCATGCTCCCGGAGCCGGATTGTGCCATTTCGGGGCGATTGTGCCAAACCGCTAAAAATCGGCATGTCACCGAGTGGCACAATGGCACAATCGGGTGGCACAATCAAATACGGTTCTTAAAAACACCAATAAAACCACAGTTTTATCTGACACCGGCTTATCTGACCGATTGTGCCACTTTTCGGGGATTGTGCCACTTAGGAGCGATTGTGCCAAACCGTCAAATCCCAAAACCTGCGGGCAGGAATGTGGGCGGGTTATCTCCTAATGAGGGCAGGTTAACGACCGTGCCGACGGAAATGTGGGCAGTTTATCTCCTCATGAGGGCAGGTTAACGGCCATGCGGGCAGGAATGTGGGCGGTTTATCCTCCCTGCCGACGGGAACCCTGGAATCTTGGAACCTTGGAACTTTGGAACTGGCTTGGAACCACGGGAACCCTGGAATCTTGGAACCTTGGAACTTTGGAACTTGCTTGGAACCACGAGAACCGGGAATCCTGGAACTCTGGAACTTCTGGAACCGGCCTGGAACCTTGGAACCCGGGAATCTGGAACTCTGGAACTCCTGGAACTGGCCTGGAACCACGAGAACCGGGACTCCAGGAACAAATACTAGGTTGCGGGCATTTCATAATGGGTTACTGACTTCAAATATTGTTCCAGTTCCTCGGGCCTGTACTCAACGTTGTTTTCGTTGTTATATCCATTGAAAAACCGCCAAATTTCCGCCTTTTTGGTCTTGATTGTTATTTCATTTATCTTTATAAAGTACCCGGTTTAGGGGCGCGCTGACACGCAGCCCCGCCATTTGAGCAATCGTTGTTTCGGCTTAACGAAAAAGGTTATATGAGTTTCTCGAATCTTAAAAAATTGAACCCTCCCCCACTTTCTTTCCTCCGTTTCCGCCCATTGTTAATTGTTCATTGTACATTGTTCATTTTCCTTTCTTCTTCATTGTTCGCCCAATCCCTCGGCCAACAGCGCTTGAGCGGCCATCTCCAGTCCTCCTGGTCCAGCTTGAAGCCGTCCGGTTCCCTGCCAAGAAACCAGCGCTTGAACCTGGCTGTCGGTCTTCCCCTCCGGAACGCCGACGCGCTCCAAACCCTCCTGAATGAGTTGTACGATCCCTCCAGCCCCCAGTTCCGGAAATTCCTCACCCCAGCCCAGTTCGCCGTTAGTTTCGGCGCAACCGAGGAAGATTACCAGGCGATCCTCACCTTCCTCCAGGCTCATGGCCTTGATATCACCCAGACTTACTCCAACCGCCTGCTGGTGGCCTTCAGCGGGACCGCGCAGGAAATCGAGGCGGCCTTCCATGTGCGCTTGAACCAATACATCCGCCCGGACGGGGGCCGGTTCTACGCCCCCGACACTGAGCCCTCGGTGGACTTGGGGGTACCGATCCTCCACATCAGCGGGTTGGATAACGACGAGGTTTACCGGCATAACGACTTCACCGGCAAGATCCCCTCGTCCGGCCCCAGGCCCTCGGGCGGGACCGCCGCCCCCCAGAACGGCACAGGGCCCAGCGGATGTATCGGCACTTCCAACACCTATATCGGCAACGACTTCCGCAACGCCTACCTGCCGGGCGTGACCCAGACCGGCGCTGGACAAACCGTCGCTCTTTTCGAGTTCGACAACTACACCCTCTCGGATATCACGAGCTACTCGACTGAGACTGGCATCGCCGTCCCCTCCATCACGGCGGTGACGGAGCCCGGTTACACCGCCCAGACCCCCACCACCTGCGCCGAGGACGAGGTCGTGCTGGACATCGACATGGTCATGAGCATGTCACCCCAGGCCGCCATCCTGGTTTACGAGGGACCCAACAGCCAGCCGAGGAACTGCGCCAACTTCGGGCTCCTGGTCCAACCGGTCCAGATACTCACCCATATCGCGACTGACGACAAGGCCATGCAGATCAGCTCCTCCTGGACCTGGACCGGCGCCACCGACACCAACATCGCCAACGTGTTCGCCCAATACGCGGCCCAGGGGCAAGCCTTCTTCCAGGCTGTGGGCGACCTGGGGGCCTATGTCGCGGGAGGACCCGCTACCGCCGTACCCCAGCCCATCTACGAGACTTCCCTCATGACGGTCGTGGGCGGGACGGCCCTCACCACCTCCGGGACCGGCACGGGTGGAAATCCCACGCCCGTGGGCACCTACGTGAGCGAGACGACCTGGAACGACCATCCCTCCGCCACCCGTACGCCAGCGGCCAACCTGGTCGGAGGCGGTGGCGTCTGTTCCGGCCCGACTCCCCTGACGATCCCCACCTACCAAGTGCCTTTCATCAACGCCCAGAACCACGGCTCCACCAGCTACCGTAACCTTCCCGATGTTTCCATGGTGGCGGACAATCTCTCCGGATATTTCTACGGCGGGACCAGCCACGCCGGGGATTACTGCACCGGGGGCACCAGCGCCGCGGCGCCCCTTTGGGCGGGCGTGATGGCCCTGGCCAACCAGCAGTCCGCTTCCGCGGGCAAGGGCAACGTGGGTTTCGCCAACCCCTACCTTTACACACTGGCCGCCAGCCCTACGCCCTATTACAACAATTTCCGGGACGTGGCCGACGGAAGCACCAACAACTACTGGGCGACGAATCCCGCCCTTTACCAGGCTGTCGCCGGATATGACCTGGCCACGGGCCTGGGAAGCCCCAAGCCGGCGCTCGTGAGCGCCCTGGCCGCCGCGGCCCCGACTTTCACCGCCACTCCCACCGCGACAGCCACCGCCACCGGCACTTTGCCGACCGCGACTTATTCCCCGACGCCCACACCTACCAACACGAGAACGCCGACTTCCACCGCAACACCAACCAGGACACCCACGGCCACAAGGACCCCGACCCGCACGCGAACCCCAACCAGGACACCCACCGCAACCGCCACCGCCACTGGAACCTTGCCGACCGCCACCCGCACCCCGACGAACACCAATACCAGTACCAGCACAGCGACGCCGACGATTACCCCTACATCCACCAATACTCCGACCTTGGACCCGACGCCGACGCTGACTTACACCTCGACTAACAGCCCCACCCCTGACCCCACGCCGACTCTGACGCCAACGTCAACCAATACCCCCACTTTGGACCCAACGCCGATCCTGACTTACACCTCGACGAACTCAGCCACCCCTGACCCAACGCCCACTCTGACTCCGACTTTAACCAATTCCCCAACTTTGGACCCAACGGCTACCCTGACCAATACCATTACCTATTCCCCGACTTTGTCTTTAACCCCAACGGTCACTCCCACATCCACTCCGACAGTTCTTGAGACGCCTTCCGGCTACTGGAGCCTGACCGGCTCTTTCATCCCGACCCACCTGGACACGAACCCCTGGAGCGCGGCGGCGGGCGGGGGTTTCCTCGCGGTGAACGACGGAAACCAGGCAGGGCTGATCGCGGTGTACGACGCCTCGGGCAATTGGCTCTACAACATCCAAACCTCTGGCGGCTACGTGGGAAGCATGGCCATTGATTCCAACGGCGAGCTTTACGTGCCAGAGTACGGGACCGGCGTGGTGGGTTACCAGTTGGTATCCGGCTCTGTCCCGCCCGCCCCGGACTATACCTGGAGCGGTCAGGGGACCTGTTATTTGTGCAATGGTGTCAAAATCGATCCCCAGGGGGACCTCCTGG
Organism: candidate division FCPU426 bacterium; assembly: GCA_963796105.1. Lineage (GTDB taxonomy): Bacteria > Oederibacteriota > Muellerivitia > Muellerivitales > Muellerivitaceae > CAWCKJ01. The sequence continues at coordinate 46,399 of CAWCKJ010000002.1, read as the reverse complement.
TAGCGGATGACACGGGGATTTTCCGCATTACCTGGCCCGATGACACCCCCAGCCTGATTATCCCTGCCGGAGCGACGGATTACCCGGAGGATGTGGCCCTGGATTCGGGAGGAAACTTTTATGTCGATGTTTACGTCAATGATTCCGGCATATCCATTCGCGAGTACAACCCCTCCTACGCTCTCGTGAATTCTTTCAACGGGACGGGCAACGGCTGGAATCTGCCGCTGGGCGGGTACAGCGCGAGTATCGGGGTGGACCCGCTGAATAACCTTTACATCTCCGATTGGGACAACAACCGAGTGGTTTACGCCTCCAACCAGGGCGTATTCCTGGGCGAGATCGACGGCTTCAGTAACCCGAGTTGCCTGACCCTGGACCCAGCCGGTGATTTGTTCGTGGTGGATTGCGGTAATTGGATTGTGGATGAATATACGGTTACTACCAGCCTGATCAGCAACGCAAAATCGCGCTCTGTCCGTGGACTTTGCACGCCTACCGCTTCTTCAACTCCAAATTCCTCGCTTCCCATTTCTAATTCCGCCGCCGCTTGGCCGAATATTTCCAAGAATGGGTCGCCCATCCAATTCCGGATCACCCTGTCCGACGCCTCCCCCATCAAGTTGTCCCTTTTCTCTATTACGGGCGAGAAAGTCTATTCGGTCGAGACCTCAGGCAATCCCGGCTTGAACACGCTGAAATGGGGGTTACAGAATCTTTCAGGCTCGCCTGTGGCGGCAGGACTTTATATTTATAGTGTTCAAACAAGTAACAAAGTTTTTAGCGGAAAAGTAGCGATCATACACTGAGAGAAAATTAGAAATTCGAAGTTAGGAATTAGGAGTTAAAGACTAAAAAAATCAAAACTAAACCATCCACTGACGCGAAAAAGCGAAAGAATGCAAACCCTTCGATTTTACTCAGGGCGGGTTTTGAAGGTTGAATTCCAAATTTTGGTTTATTGAAGCGGCTGTGAATCAAACTTCCAGCCGCTTTTTTATTCACTCCCAACTTTTTACGTTACTCCCTGGAAAGCATTCTGTTTCGCACCCTTGCAAACCCCTTGAATTCAGCCTTAAAAGAGCCTCTTTGTCACTTATAGATGGGCCGAATGGTTCTATTTGGTTTCCCGTTTAACTCGTTGATTTTAGGGCTTTTTAGGCCTAAAATCTTAATTGTAGTTGGGTCTAGCCTGTCCGTTAGTCCCCCTCCAAAGCAGTCCAATCCTAAACAAACTTCCCGTGTTCCACCTGATTCCTAAGCGCCATCAGGGCCTCACTTTCATGGCGCCAGGAAGAATTACATTTAATTTTTTAACCCATTCACCGCCACAAGGGTCTCTTTTGGGAGTCACTGGATGATTTTTTTAGCAACGAACTTCAAAAAAACCGCACTCGATACTGGGGCTGTATTTCATGTCCCAATCCGATTTTTTAATTGTTCATTATCTTTATCCCGTTTCCGCCCATTTCCCATCCTTTTCCGCCGGTTAACCTTATTGTTCATTCTTCATTCATTCTTCGTTTTCTTGAGTTTAACATCTCCCCGTTCAGCCTCAGCCCAATGCCCCATCGCGTTCGGCGCCGCCGCAACCTATACGGGAACCGTTGCCACCGCGACCTTCAACGCCACTGTTCCCACTACCGGCGCCGAGAACCTCCTGCTGGTCCAGATCTCCATCGCAAACGCGACCTCCTCGGTAAGCACCATCACCTTCAATGGGACGGCCTTGATCAAAATCCGGAGGGACGCGGACGCGACAAACGCCACCTCATTGGAAACCTGGTACCTGATCAACCCACCCACAGGCACCCATTCCGTAGTAGTGACTCTGACCCCCGCCACCGCGCGAGTCCTGCACGTTGGTGCTGTCTGCTACCAGAACGTCCTGCAAAACGGCGCCAACGGCCCCATCAGCGCCACCGGCGCAGTCGTAAACCAGGCCTCCAGCACCTCCCATACCATCACCTTGACCACTACCACCAGCCAAAGCATTATCGCGGGCATGGTCATGGTGGCCAACAGCACCGGTTCAAGGAATATCACCTCCAGCGGGACCGGCCAAATCCAAAGATGGAAGGAGCAGAACAACAAAACAACAGCTGGAGACGATAAGCTCACCACAACCCTCGGCGCCAACAACATGACATATACCTTCGGCAGGTCCGAGAAGGCGGACCTCCAGGCGGTTGAAATCCTGCCGGGAGGCTGTACCCCCACCCCGACCAGAACACCCACTCCCACCCTTACTTCCACGCCAACCCTGACGCCTACCAAAACCTTGACTCCCACCTTTACCCCCACCCCAACCCTTACGCCCACTCTTACCTCGACACCCACGCCGACCATCACCCTCTCGCCGACCAATACCCCAACCGGAACTCAATCACCCTCAAATACCCCCACGAACACTGGAACCCCCACACTGACATTCACCTCCACGGATACTGACACCCCCACAAACACCTTCACTTCCACGAACACGCCTTCTAACACCCCCACCTCCACTTCAACACCGACCGATACGGTCACTGAAACCTTCACCAGCACCCCTACTTTGACCCCCACCCTTCCGCCCGCGTGGGATTGCCTCAGCCTGTGGCAGTCCAACGACACCGACCCATGGGGCGCCGCCCTGGATTCGGCGGCCACCCTCCTTTATGTGGCGGATGGGGCCAACAGCAGTGTCGACGTATTCAACGTTTCCACCGGGGCCGCTGTGGCCAGCTGGACGGTTCCGGGAGGATCAAACGGCGGCAGTTCCCCATTCGGTATCGCCGTTGACGGCTCGGAAAAAGTTTACGTGACGGATTCAAACAACAACCAGGTGGATGTCTGCTGGGGCTATGGCACAGGCCATACGACGGGTTCCAGCAACGTTCAATGGGGGAGCAGTGTTCTCAACAGCCCCTGGGGGATCGCGGTCAATTCGGCGGGCACCACGGTGTACGTGGCTGACAACGGCAACGACAGGGTCGCGTTGTTTAACGCTTCCGGCGTCTCCTTAGGTGAATTCGGCGGACCCTCCGACGGCAGTCCCGTGACCTTCAGCAGTCCTACGGGTTTGGCCTTTGACGCCAGCAGCGGTATTTACGCGGGTGATGACATCACCCAGCAGGTCTATCAGTTGAACAACCCGGGCACTTCCCTGCTTTTCCAATTGGATGCCAGCAACGGTTTGCAAGGAATTGAGTTCATTGCCTTGGGCGCGAACAGCGGCGTTTCCTATGTTTACGTGTCCGACGGATCTAATGATGTGGGCATTTATACCACCAGCGGAAGCGTGATCGGGATCACCACGCAGGGCACTTCCTCCACCTTCTCTGATAGCGAAGGTGTTGCCGCGGACAGCGCCGGCAACTGGTTCGCGGCGGATAACGTCAACGGTCTGGTTTACAAATTCAACATGAATGACTGCGCATTAACACCCGTTAACACTTTTACGAACACACCCACCATCACGAATACGCCAACCAAAACAAACACTCCTACGAAAACACCCATCATTACTTTGACTTTCACTCCAACCTATACCCTTACCAAAACGCCCACGCCTTCTAACACCCCAACTAATACACCCACTGATACTCCGACCAACACACCTACAACTACTCCAACCCCAACGAACACGCCAACCGATACGCCCACTAACACTCCGACTGACACGCCTACCGACACGCCCACCAACACCCCGACGTACACTTCTACCGATACACCTACGAATACCCCAACAAACACACCTACCAATACTCCAACCGATACACCCACGAACACTCCAACAAACACGCCTACTAACACTCCCACCAGCACACCAACGAACACGCCAACGGATACACCTACCAATACCCCGACGAATACACCAACTTACACGCTAACTAACACACCCACTAATACTCCCACCGATACTCCCACTGACACGCCTACCGATACCCCAACAAACACACTAACCGACACTCCAACCGATACCCCAACCGACACACCCACGAACACTCCGACCAACACACCTACTCCAACCCCAACGGACACACCGACAGATACCCCGACCTATACACCTTCTTACACAGCAACCAATACCCCAACAGATACACCCACTGACACTCCCACGAATACGCCGACGGACACACCAACTAACACACCTACAAACACTCCAACCGATACACCAACAGATACGCCTACAAACACACCCACTAATACCCCAACCAATACCCCAACAAATACACCTTCTAATACCCCAACAGATACACTCACCAATACTCCAACTGATACGCCCACCAGCACCCCGACCTTTACTCCAACGGACACGCCCACAGACACACCCACTAATACACCTACAAACACACCCACTAATACTCCAACCGACACCCCTACAGACACACCAACAAATACACCCACCAATACTCCAACGGATACACCCACTAACACTCCCACAAATACGCCGACTGATACTCCAACCAACACACCTACTGATACCCCGACTAATACCCCAACTGACACGCCTACAAATACTCCGACCAATACACCCACAAACACACCTACAAATACACCCACCAATACTCCAACGGATACACCCACTAACACTCCCACAAATACGCCGACTGATACTCCAACCAACACACCTACTGATACCCCGACTAATACCCCAACTGACACGCCTACAAATACTCCGACCAATACTCCAACAGATACCCCAACTGACACACCCACTAACACCCCAACGAACACGCCCACAGATACACCCACTAATACCCCAACAGATACCCCTACGAACACTCCAACGGATACACCCACTAATACTCCGACTGACACACCGACCTACACTCCAACTCCCACCAGCACACCAACGAACACGCCAACAGATACACCTACCAATACCCCGACGAATACACCAACTTACACGCTAACTAACACACCCACTAATACTCCCACCGATACTCCCACTGACACGCCTACCGATACCCCAACCGACACACCCACGAACACTCCGACCAACACACCTACTCCAACCCCAACGGACACACCGACAGATACCCCAACAGATACACCCACTGACACTCCCACGAATACGCCGACGGACACACCAACTAACACACCTACAAACACTCCAACCGATACACCAACAGATACGCCTACAAACACACCCACTAATACCCCAACCAATACCCCAACAAATACACCCACCAACACCCCGACAGATACGCCAACGAATACTCCAACTGATACGCCCACTAACACTCCGACCAACACCCCAACGGATACGCCCACCAGCACCCCGACCTTTACTCCAACGGACACACCCACCAATACTCCAACTGACACCCCTACAGACACACCCACTAATACCCCAACTGATACACCTACGAACACTCCAACCAATACTCCGACCAACACTCCAACTGACACTCCCACTAATACTCCAACAGATACGCCTACCGACACGCCGACTTATACACCCACGAACACTTCAACCAATACACCTACTAACACGCCAACTAACACACCCACTAATACTCCAACTGACACTCCCACAAACACCCTAACAGACACACCTACAAATACGCCCACAGACACGCCGACCAATACACCAACTGATACTCCAACCAACACACCTACTGATACCCCGACTAATACCCCAACTGACACGCCGACCAACACCCCAACGAATACGCCTACCGATACTCCGACGAATACACCAACTTACACGCCAACGGATACGCCCACCAACACCCCGACAGATACACCCACTAATACGCCAACCAATACACCGACTGACACTCCGACCAACACTCCAACTCCCACCAATACACCTTCAAACACACCTACTGATACCCCAACTAACACACCTACTAATACACCCACAGACACACCCACTAATACGCCGACTGACACTCCAACCGATACGCCGACTAACACCCCTACCAACACACCTACTTACACGCCAACAGATACACCCACTAATACTCCGACTGACACACCTACAAATACCCCGTCCAATACACCCACGAACACTCCGACTGACACGCCGACCAATACTCCAACAGATACCCCAACTGACACTCCTACTAACACCCCAACCAATACTCAAACGAATACACCCACTAATACGCCTACCGACACTCCTACCGATACTCCGACTAACACCCCTACCAACACACCTACTTACACGCCAACAGATACACCCACTAATACTCCGACTGACACACCTACAAATACCCCGTCCAATACACCCACGAACACTCCGACTGACACGCCGACCAATACTCCAACAGATACCCCAACTGACACTCCTACTAACACCCCAACCAATACTCAAACGAATACACCCACTAATACGCCTACCGACACTCCTACCGATACTCCGACTAACACACCCACGAACACCCCAACCAACACACCGTCCTACACTCCAACTCCCTCCAATACACCTTCAAACACACCTACTGATACCCCAACTAACACACCCACTAATACACCCACAGACACACCCACTAATACCCCAACAGATACCCCTACGAACACTCCAACGGATACACCCACTAATACTCCGACTGACACACCCTCGAATACGCCTACCGCCACACCTACAAATACTCCAACTAATACTCCGACCAACACTCCAACTGACACGCCGACCAACACCCCAACAGACACACCTACCAGCACGGCCACAAGTACTCCAACGGACACACCGACGAATACACCAACTGACACTCCCACTAATACGCCGACTGACACTCCGACCAATACCCCAACAAATACACCTTCTAATACCCCAACGAATACACCCACCAATACTCCAACGGATACACCCACTAACACTCCGACCAACACCTCAACGGATACGCCCACCAACACCCCGACCTTTACTCCAACGGACACGCCCACAGGCACGTCCACTAATACCCCAACAGATACCCCTACGAACACTCCAACGGATACACCCACTAATACTCCGACTGACACACCCTCGAATACACCTACCGTCACACCTACCTACACTCCAACTCCCACCAATACGCCTACCGATACACCCACCAATACTCCGACTAACACACCAACTAACACTCCTACCAGCACGCCCACATGTACTCCAACGGACACACCGACGAATACACCAACTGACACTCCCACTAATACTCCAACAGATACGCCTACAAACACACCCACTAACACTCCCACAAATACGCCTACCACCACACCGACTTACACTCCAACTCCCACCAATACACCTACAAACACACCTACTGATACGCCTACCGATACCCCGAGCAATACAGCAACCCTTACACCCACTCTCACCCCCACAGCCACCAGCACCCCGACCAACACCAATACACCCTCGGATACACCCACATGGACCTATACTCCGACGATCACGGACACTCCCACTAATACCTTAACCTCCACCGACACGCCGACCTCAACCTATACAGCAACCCTTACACCTACTCTTTCCCCCACAGCCACCAGCACCCCGACAATCACCAATACAGCCTCGAATACACCCACATGGACCGATACTCCGACGAATACCCCAACGAACACTCCTACCAACACACCTACGAATTCACCCTCAGAAACGCCTACCAACACTCCAACGGATTCGATGACCCCTACTGCGTCCCTCACCGCTACGCCAACACCCACATTGACCTATACCCCGACGATCACGAACACTCCCACTAACACCTTTACCTCCACCGACACGCCGACCTCTACCTATACAGCAACCCTAACACCTACTCTCACTCCCACTGACACCAACACACCGACAATCACCAATACACCCTCGAATACACCCACATTGACCTACACCCCGACGGTCACTAACACCCCGACCGAAACTATGACGCCGACAGTGACTCCCACCCCAACCTTCACGTCTCCCTACACCCCGACCCCCAGCGCCACGGTTTGCGGGGACCAAACCATCCAGATATTCGATGAGCGCGGGGAAAAAGTGGCCTCCCTTTGCGGAAATATCCCGTTCTCCGAGGGAACATCCTTCACCATGAGTTTGTCGCCTTTCACCCTTAACCCCTCCGGAACAGGCGGGCAGATCACGATCTACTTGAACGGCCAGCCGGCCGCCGTGTGGAACGGCTTCGCGGATAATGGAATCCCCGTCCCGAACGGCTTTTATCATTTCCTCCTGGTGGAACACGCCCCTGGTGGAAATACGGTCACCCTGGCGAGGGACGCCTATATCGGCCCCAGCCTTATCCATGAACTCGTCTTTACGGCCAGGCCCAACCTGGTCCGGAGTTATGAACCCGTTCAAATAACCGTTTCTTTCGCTGGCATACCGGCTGACAGCCAAAGTACAATCAAAATCTACGACTTGTCCGGGGAATGGGTGAACGAGTTAAGCGTGAGCCACGGCGCCGCGGTTTGGGACTCGAGGAATAAGAACGGGAATCGGGTCTCTTCCGGCCTGTACCTTCTGGTCCTGGAGGGAATTCAGCCCTCTACTCATGAGAAACTGAACAAGTGCATAAAATTAATGATTTCCCGTTAACGGTGAAAAAGGTGAATATGCTGACATTGCTTAAAGGATCTCCCGTGATAAAAAGGCTCTTGTTATTTTCCGCCGCGGCGGTGTTCTTCCTGGGACTCATCTCCCCGCTCCACGCCCTCTTCGACAGGGGCGGGGAACTGGGAGTCGGGACCCGCGCGATGGGGATGGCGGGGGCCTTCACCGCCGCCGCGGATGACCCGAGCGCGGCCTACTGGAACCCGGCGGGCCTGGCCCAACTGGACAGCCCCGAGCTACAGGGCAACTACGGGTCGCTTTTCAACGGCAAAAACGAGAATCTCTACCTCTCCTTCGAGTATCCACTCCAGGACAATATTCATTTGGGCATCAGCGCGAACAACTTGTTTTACAGCGATATTCCCGGCTCGCATGAGGACCAGTACACCGCCTCCGCCGCCATTCCCCTGATGGACACCCAGGAGAACCGGCTTTTTACCGGTTTGAACATCCGCTACCTGTACGCCGATCTCGGGTCCGGCAATGGGACGTCGCAAGGCGTGGCGGCCGACATCGGCTTCCTGTACCGGCGGGCGCTGAAGAACAGCATGGAGTTCCGGGCGGGCCTGGTTTTAACCGACCTCTCCACCTCGGTCCGGTTCGACCAATCCGGCGTCGAGCAGACCGTGCCTCCCATCCTGACCCCCGGCCTCGCGTTTTGTTTCGACCCCGAGACGCTTCTGGAGTTTGATTTGCCCTGGACCCTCTCGAACGATCCCCTTCTCAACAACCAATACGTCCGGGTCCGGGCGGGCCTGGAGCACTGGTTCCTCGACGGGCGCCTTGGAATCAGGGCCGGCTTCACCAGCTTCGTGACCCTGCCGGGGGATTTCAGCCTGGGCGCCAGCTACCGCTCCGCCCATTGGTCGGTGGATTACGCCTACATGGACCACGCGGATAACCTCGGAAACAGCCACAGGATCGCCTTCAGCTGGGTATTCGACAACGCCGGCTCCAAACCAACCCCCAAACCCCGTGTCGTGGAATCCTATGTGGGAGACCAATGCGTCTATTTAAAGTGGGAAATACCCCAGGGAAGCAGCGCGGATGGATATGTGGTTTATTTAAAAACCGACGGCGAGAAGGATTTCCACCCGGCGAAAAAAGCCCCGCTAAAAAACAATTACTGCCTTTTAAGGGGGGCGAAAAACGGGGTCCGTTACCACTTGGTGGTGCGCTCCCTGGTCGGGGATGAGGAAAAATATTCCTGCGAGGAATGGACCACCACGCCCAGGCCCATGAGCCTGGAGGCCCGGCATTTCTACGAGGACGGCCTCCAATCCTTCAACCAATACCATTACCAGGAAGCGCTTCAAGCGGCCAGGAAAGCCGAGGAATTGGACCAAAATAATTACGAGATCAGGGACCTTTTGCGCAAGCTGGAATCCGCGCGCCACGAGGGCCTGATCCCATGAGAAAAACACCCCTCATCCAATGGACTTTGGCCGGGGGGATCGCGTTATTCGGCTTTAGTTTCCTAAACGCCCAAACACCCGCGCCTTCCCCGGCGCGCTCCTCCGAGGCGAATATTTTGTACCACCAGGCTTTGGCGGCCTACTTGGGGGGCAAATATGACCAGGCCATCCTTTTGACGGCAAAATCCCTGGAGAAGGACCCGAATGATAAAAACTCAAAAAATCTTTTGGAGAAACTCACGGTTGAGAAAGACCGTTCCAGAAAAACCGTCATTTGGATCGGCGGAAAAGCCCCGAAGTCAACCGTCCCGGCGCTAAACAGCGGGGATTCGGCGCGGATGAGCGCCGGGGAAGAGAATGACTTCAGGACTCAATTGGGGAAATTACAAGGCCGGCTGGATGAAATGAAACAAAAGATGGAACTGACCGGCTCGAAGGGATCGATGAGACTGATCCCCTTGTACGTTCTTTGCGTTATCAGCCTGATAGTAAGCTTTCTCAGCTTCACCGGTAAAACCCGTACAAACGGGAACATGAAAGCACTCATCAAAAAAAGAAGCCGGTACTGAGGCCAGCCGCCTTTAATCGCGGCGGATCAGGTTCTTGAAAGAAATGAACCCCTGTTTGTCGTAAAAAGGCATCAGTAAAAGCGGGCCAATCCTTTGGTACGCCGGCTCCCTGAAATTTTCCAATCCGATTTTCACCGCCTCCGGCGGGGCCTCCGTCTGGGCCTTGTAAGTCCCCAAGAACTTATCCCAAATGGAAAAAACGAACCCGAAATTGCTGTTGGTTTCAGCGGGAACAGCAGAATGGTGCACCAAGTGCATCTCAGGAGTCACGAACACATGGCGCAGTGACTTCTCCAGGGCCGGCTTGACGCCCACGTTCCCATGGCTGAAAAGAGAGGAGATATTAAAGAGAACCTCGTAAAGCAGGACTCCCTCCAAGGGGGCCCCGAGAATAATGATGAAGGCGGATTTGAACAGCATGGTAAACAACATCTCAACGGGATGGAACCTCACACCCGTGGAGACATCCAGCTCGGTATCCGAGTGGTGCACGCGGTGGAATTTCCAGAAAAACGGCAAGGCATGGTAGGCCCGGTGCAGGTAATACACCACCCAGTCCAGGAAAACCAGCGTGAAGAGGACCGCGAAGACGCCAGGTTCCTCGATCTTGTTGAAAAGGCCTAACCCGTGGCGGGAGGCCCAGAGGGCGGCCCAGAGGCCCGCGCCAGGGAACAAAAGCCGGATGACCAGGGTGTTCAATACCGTGAGGCATAAATTGCCGTTCCACCGGACTTTCCTGGGGGCGGAGGGAGCGCGGAGAGTTGTCTTGAGCTCCCAATAGGCCATTAGGCCGAATACAACCAAGAAACAAAGTAACCGGACTATTCTCTCGTGGTCCACCCAAAACATAGCCTGCCTCCCTTTGGCCGCGTACAGCGGATAAGCGCCATTTTACCCCGAATACCCGCCCATAGTTATAGGGTTATTCGACCATTTAAAGCAACAAACCGCATTTGTTTTTCCCCTTCAGGAAATCCTAAAAATGCCGTTAGGGATATTAAGAACATCAGGAGGTATCCCATGCTTAACGGTTTAAACAACATCAGCTCCAGCGCGTTGAACGATCTTTTATCTTCCGGCTCGGCGGGGTCCTTGCTGGGGGGGGCCACCCCTTTCAGTTCCATTTTCAGCCAAGCCATGAGCCAGGCCACGACACCCGCCCAGAAGATGGAAGACGCTTTTTTAGCGGTCGAATACGACAACATGACCACCCTTTATGACGCGGTCTCGGGAACGGATTCAACTGATTCGCTTTTAAGCTCCACCAACTCACTCGCCTCGGACCTGGGCTCGGTGTCGGCGCAGGTGAGCCAGCTGGAACAGCAGTTGGGGATAGTTTCCACGCCAACCTCCAGCACCCAATCGGCCACCAACATGAATAGCGCCCTGGCTTTGCAGGCCCAAATGCTGGTGAACAACGACCTGGCCAATTTCGGGTCGAGCTCGGGGTCTAACATCAACGCTTTGCTTTAACCCCTCCGGATGGTTTGTTAAGGCGCGATACCCGGCGGTAATACCCCCGGGTTCCGCGCCTTTCTTTTTTTATACGACCGGGGTATGGTAACCCAGTTGAAATTGGATACCCAAAAAGCGTAACTTTTAACCCGGCAGCATCGTCTAAAAGATAATGGATTGAAAATCCCGCATCCTATTCGAGGCGCAAAATGAAAAAAACACTCTCACTTCTGGCCCTGGCGGCCTCCCTCATTCTTTCCTGGTCCTGCGTGAACAACACGATTCCCTTGAACCCTTACTACGGCGGCAGCGGGCCTGTCGTCGTCTCCAACCCCACGATTGCCCCTACCCAGTCGCCCACCCCTCCCTTCATTTCCAGCTGGCAAGCCAGCGCCCCCAATGGCATGGCCGCGGGCAACGGTTACATCTACGCGGCCGAGGGCGACGCGGCCTCAGTCAGCCAAATCCAGCTTTTCGACTCGGGAACCAACGCCTCCGTGGCTCAATGGGCGGGATATGGGACCAAGCCTTTTTACATTCCCTCAGGCGTAGCCGTGAATAACACCACTGGAAATGTCTATGTCCTGGACGCAGGGAACCCCAGGGACGAGGGAACCACCGGAGCCGCGGTTTACGAGTTCGGTCCATCCTCCTCCGGGACAGGGATTACCTCCTGGACCGGATACGGATCCACCAGCTTCAACAGCCCCGCTGGCATCGCCTTGGATTCCAACGGCAACGTCTATGTCGCGGATATGGATAACTACCAGGTGGAGGAATTCGCCTCCGGCGGCGCCACCTTGGGAGTGTGGAACGCCGGTAACAACCGGAATTTCTGGCCCGCGGCCGTGGCCCTGGACACCTCCAACAACCTTTACGTGCTTGACGCGGGCAATTTCAAGGTCTGGGAGCTTCCCTCCATCACCGGGACCGCCACCAGCTGGAATATCTTCTCCAACAACGACAACTGGCCCTCCTTCAGCCTGTCGGTGGATGGAAGCGGGAACATCTATGTCGCCGACTACGACCGGGGCGTGGTGGATGTCTATACCAACGGCGGGGCGCTTATCAGCGAGATGAACGGGAATTTCGGGTCCGCCACACCCTTCTCGGGGCCGAACGCCCTGCTCCTGTTCAACGGCAATATTTACGTGGGCGACTACGACAGGGACAACATCCAAATTTTCGGGCCTAACACTTATTGATATACCCGCGGCTTGGAATCCCTTCCTGCCCATTTTAACGGCCAAAATGCGGGGAAAAACAGCCGAGAATACAAAGCTTTTTCACATTTAAAGGGCCAATCCCACTTTTAAAATACTAATTACCCGTATGGCCCTATAATAAGTCTCCTCAAAACCCTGCTACACTGCTTGGGCAGGATCGGAGGCTTCGAACGTGGGTTTCTTTACTTCTCTTATCAATAAATTCAAAAAAAACCCCCAAACGGCTGAGGAACTTCAATACCGGGAAACTCTCAATAAAATCCCGGATGACATCGGCCTCAGGGTGAAGTTCACCAAGATCTGCCTGCGCCGGCATTTCACGAAGGAAACGAGCGCCGAAACCCTGGAGGCGGTCGAATGGTTCGAGAAGAACGGCTTTTCGGAAATTTTTGACCCCGAGTTCTTCTACCTGATGGGGCGCTTCTACCAGCGCAAGCGGGATGACCGGGCCAAGGAAATGTACCTGACCGGCATCCGGGAGTTCAACCGCTACATCGGGATGAATCCCGGCCTCAAGCAGGATTTCATGGAGGTGGCCCTGGCGAACGCCTTGAACCTGATGACCCTGCAACCCGACCATTGCGACCCTGAATTATTAAAATTCTTCAATTCCCTCCACAAGTCCTATCCCCTGCATATCAAAAGGGTCGAACTGGAGAGCGAGATCGAAAAGAGCAACACCGACTCCAAACGCGTCAAACAGCTGACCGATGAAATGAAAAGGATCAAGGCGGAGTTTGCCTCGACCCGGCGCAAGATCCGGCCATGCGAATAGCTTATCCCGCAGTTTTGGAAAAAGGCGCCCGGCAGGTCGGGCTTTTCCGGAATAAACCACGGTTCCGGGCTACCCAGCCATAAGCCCAGTTTCGGGTAGGACTGGGAACCAGCCTTAAGAAACTGAGCAAGCCCAGCACGCTCCTGATCATCTCCAGAACACCCAAAACCGCGTCCGATTTGAGATAAACCCGGTTTTCCCGGATCAGGACGATGGAATCCCTTTTTCCCGTTTCTAGACCGTAACGCGAGAGTGCTTTTTTCGATTTCGCCGATTGCAGCAGCTCAAAAATGATCTTCCGGCCCCTGGCAGCATTCTGAATAATCCCCGCCAATCCGGTGCATAAGCCGCAATCGCCGTCGAAGAGCAGTAAGGGTGGTTCGTTTTCCTTTCCACGCGGTCCCACATCGGCCTCCATTCCTTGCCTTACCCTACGCATGAGACTCGCAAAATCGCAAGGCAAGTGATGATTTTAAATGACGCATGGAACCGGACCTTTTTTCAGCCATGAAACTTTCAAGGACCCTGGGGCGTCGAAAGGTTACCAAACCCTTAAGGCTTGGTTTTTATAAAATCAAATGGAGGAGACAAGGATGAAAAAGAATTTGATGTGGCTTTTCATGTCGATGGGTCTAATCGTGATGTTGTTTGCCCCGGCGCTTTCCCGGGCGGATGGAATCAATTTGAGCGTTAATGTCGGAGTGGATGATGAAGCCCATTTCCATTTTAAGGACAGGGGCCATATCCATCCCATGATCTGGAAGGCGGCCCAACAGCTTCGCAACGCCAAGCACACCCTTTGGGCGGCAGCGGATGATTTCGGCGGCCACAAGCTCCAGGCCATCCAGGCCATCAACGGGGCCCTGGACGAACTGAGGCAGTCCGTGGAATTCGCCAATTCAAAAAAATAATGCATCAAACAAAAAAACGCCGGGGCTGTCCCCGGCGTTTTTTTTATTTCCTTCATTATGTTTGGCCGTTTAAAGCACGCGCCTCAAGCCAGGCCTGGCTGAAGCCTTTCCCCCAGGACCGAGTAAGGGATATGGGTACCGGTTTTGCCCTTGATGTGCACGGGGGCAAGCTCCTCAATCCGGAAGGTATCGCCTGCGACGAAAGCCAGATCCTGGTTGACTAGGATCTGCCCGTCCCCCGCGATGGAACAAAGCCGCGACGCGAAATTGACCGTGTCCCCGATGACCGTGAATTCCATGCGCCTGGCCGAGCCCAGGTTGCCCAGGATCACGTTCCCCCCGACGAGCCCCATGCCCAGCCCCGTCTCGACTGTTTCGCTATAGACATTCTTGAAGGTGGCCTCGATCCGGTGGAACTGGTCCTGCATCTGGAGGGCCGCCAATAGGGCTTTTTTCACCTCGGGCAGGGGGTTCTCCTCCGGAAAGGGAAAAAAGGCCATGATGGAATCCCCCATGTATTTGTTAATCTCCCCGCCTGAAAAGGTGATGACTTCCTCCAGCTCTGTGAACATCCGGTTCAGGTAGCGGACCGTCTCCTGGGGCTTGAGTTTCTCGGAAAGGGCTGTAAAACCCCGGACGTCCGAGAACATAACGATGGCCCTCGTCAACTCCCCCTCCCACACTGCCTTTCCCCCCTTCGCCGTGGCGAAGATGGAGGCCTTGGTCCCCACGAACTTGTCCAGGATGTGGCGGGTCTCGTGGAGCTTCTTTTCGCTCTCGCTGAAGGCCTGGTACCCTGTATCCATCAGCTCTTTTTTCTTCGTTTGGACGGCTGAGGGATGGATCCGATGGACGATCTTGTAGTCGCTAGGAAGGATATGGCACCTCAGAAGGAAATCCTGAAGTTCCAGTAGAAGCCCCGCCTGTGATTTCCTCCAGACGAAACGCCAGGAAACCGGGAGTATCGCCGCTGAGACGAAGCCGGAGGCCAAGGCCGCCTCCCAGGAAGCCCCGAAATACCGGCAGGCCCAGCCGGTTCCCAACCCTATCAGGAGAATCCAATAAAGAGCGAAGATTTTTCCGACCCGGAAATAATTTTTTTTATTTTCAATCTCGTTGGCCATGGATCCGATGCCGTTCGATCAGGAATGTCTAAACCTGGATAAAAGGAATTGCAACCATCATACCGGCCTGAAAGGACCCGCTCAACCATTTGGCAGGACGGTTATTTCGGGTGTTTTTCGATGTATTGGAATAGTGCCTCGGCGGATTCCTCCACGCTCAAGGTGGAATGGTCCATGATGATGGATTCAGGCGTCTTGCGGAGCCCGCCCACGGGCCGGTTGTAATCCCTCTCGTCGCGGGCCTTCACGTCCGCCAGAACCTCCGCCAGGGTGGTTTGAACTCCAGACCTCAAAAGGTCCCGGAAGCGCCTTTGGGCCCTGGTTTCCACGGAAGCGTCGAGGAAGAACTTGTACTGCGCGTCCGGAAAAACATCCGTTCCGATATCCCGGCCCTCCAAGACTGCCCCTCCGAAGGGGGCGCTGTCGTTTCGGCCCATCTGCTGTTGGCGGGCCACCAGGATTTTCCTCACCGGAACTGAGTTGGCGATATAGCGCGATGCCTCTGTCACTTCAGGTACGCGGATTTCACGGCTGACATCCTCGCCGTTCAGATAAACCCGGATCTCCGGTTCTCCAGGCGTCAGTTCGATTCGGCAATCTTCAGCGATTTTTTTTAGTATCCCGTCATCCCCCAAATCCGCCTTCAAACGCAAGGCGGCCAGGGTGACGCAACGGTACATGGCGCCCGTGTCAATATGAAGGTAACCCAGTTTCCGGGCCAGGCTTTTGGCGACGGTACTTTTTCCCGCGCCGGCGGGCCCGTCCATGGCCACGATGATGGGTGGTTTCACGATGGTTCCTTTTCCGGCCCTCAAGCAATCAAAAGACCGAGATTTTTTCGAGATAACCTTCGAACTCGGGGAAGGAGGTGTCGATATTCTCCGTGTCCAGGATGGTAGTGGGACCCTCGGCGATCAAACCCGCCACAGCCAGGGACATGGCCACGCGGTGGTCCCCCCCGGAGGAGAAGGAGTTTCCCCTCAGGGGCGTGGGACCCTGGATTATCCATCCGTCGTCCTTAGGCTCGATGTTCGCCCCCATTTTCCTCAGGGTGATGGACATCATGAGGATGCGGTCCGACTCCTTGACTTTGAGGTCCTCGGCGTTGCGGACCACGGTCGTGCCCCGGGCCTGTGTGGCGGCCACGGCGAACACGGGAAACTCGTCAATCATTCGGGGCACGACTTCCCCATCCACCCTTACGGCCTTCAATTTGGAGGGCCGGATAAATAAGTCCCCCACCGGCTCAGCCCCTTTTTTCATTGCCTTCCGTCGAAACTGGATCTTGGCGCCCATCCTGGCCAATACCTCGAGAAAACCCGTCCGGGTGGGGTTCATGCCCACGTTGCGTAAAAGCACGCCCGGCCCCGGCGCTAGAAGGGCGGCAGTAATGAAAAAAGCCGCGGAGGAAATATCCCCCGGCACCTGGATCTCGCATCCCCGAAAAGGCGCCGCGGGCCCCTTGACCGTGATGGAAGTCCCCTTCCTGAGGAATGGTATCGAGAAAGAACTGAACATCCTCTCGGTATGGTCGCGGGTGGCGATCGGCTCCTCCACGGTGGTGGTTCCCTCAGCGAAAAGGCCAGCCAGGAGAAGGGCGCTTTTAACCTGGGCGCTGGCCACCGGCAGGCGGTACTTGATGCCGTGGAGCCTGCGGGTCTCTAATTCCAAGGGCAGGAAGTTCGCCTCGTTGGGCCCCGTGACGCGGGCCCCCATTTTCAGGAGCGGCTCCACCACGCGCCTCATGGGGCGCTTGCGGAGGGACTCGTCCCCCGTGAGCCTGCTCTTGAAGGGCTGTCCCGCCAACAGGCCCAGTAGGATGCGGGCTGTCGTGCCGGAATTTCCGGCGTCGAGGATTTTCCGGGATGGCTTGAGGGAATTCAACCCCTTACCCTGGATGGTCACCCGGTCCCCGGAGCGCTTGATACTCACGCCCATGCTTTGGAATATCTTGAGGGTAGCCAGGCAGTCCTCGGACGCGAGGAAATGCCGGATACGGGTAGTTCCGGTAGCCAGGGACCCCAGTATGATGGAGCGGTGAGAAACGGATTTGTCGCCGGGAATCTCCAGGGTCCCCCGAAGCGCCTTGACGGGATGTATGACCAGCTTTTTCACAAGGCCTCCCTTCTCCTTCGGGTCAACTCGAAATACTTTTTCCAGGCGGAGGGTTTACGCGTCCCCAGGGCCTTTGAAAGGATTTTCAGACGGGAGAGGTATTGCCTTAAAAAGACCCTGACCTCATCCCGGTTCATGGCCAGGATATCCGCCCACATGGAGGGGTTTCCACCGGCGATGCGGGTCAAATCCCTGAAGCCGCTTCCCACTGCCCTTCGGTACCCTGGGTCCCGGACAGCGTGATCCTCGAAAAGATTCACCAGGGCGGAGGCCAAGAGGTGCGGCAGATGGCTTGTAAGCGCCACATAACGGTCATGACGGGAGGCTTTCAAGACGACCGGAATTCCCCCGACTCCCTTCCAGAAAGTGGCGGCCTTGCGCAAAAGCGACGCGGGCGTTCCCTTGAGCGGGGTAATGAACACGATTTTATTCTTGTAAAGATCCGGCACCGCCCATTGGACTCCCGACTTTTCCCGGCCTGCCATGGGATGGCAGGGGACGAAAAACTTGGCCGCCCCCCTCAACCGGCTTGCGCCCTCCGCGATCCGGCTCTTGACGCTGGAGACGTCCATCACAAGGGAGGGCGGATGGGGATGGTTCAGCAGAACAGGCAGGGCCTCCAGCACAGCCTTCGAGTGGGAGCACAATAGGGCCACATCGGCGTTCCCAACCGCCTCCTCGAAACTTTTGGCCACAGGCATCAGGCTCCGGGCCTTGCGCCGGGACGAGGCTCGGTGGTTCCAACCCACCAGGCTCAGGCCCTTTTTTTTCCCCAGGTCCCTGGCCAGGGATCCTCCCAAAAGACCCACGCCGATGATTGCGATTTTCTTTTTCATTTCATCTCTCCCGCGAGTCTCCCAAAGGTCTTGAGAAAATTCTCCGTTTCCTGCTCGGTTCCCGTAGTGACCCTCAAGGCCCCGGGCCCCATGGGCCGGACGATCACTCCCTTTCGAAGCAGTTTCTCATAAATTTCATCCGCGCGGGAGACCTCAAAATAGACGAAATTGGCCTGGCTCGGGGCCGGGGAATATCCCAGCTTTCTCAAGCCTTCCGTCAGTTTGTCCCTCATTCTCCGGTTCAAATCCAAGACTTTTCCAACATGCTGCGGGTCTGAAAGGGCCGCCTCGGCGGCCTTCATCGCCAGGTGGTTGACGTTGAAGGGCTGGCGGATCTTTTGGAATACCTCCACGAGGCTGGGATGGGCTACGCCGTAGCCGATACGCAATCCAGCCAGCCCAAAGACCTTTGAGAAAGTCCTCAAGACCACGAGGTTGGGATGAGTCTCCTGAATTTTGAGCGAGGCGAAACGGCCGGCCTCTTCCTGGTACTCCTGGTAGGCCTCGTCTAGGATGACCAGCACCCCCGGGGGGCATCCTTCAAGGAAAGACTTTATTGCCTCCTGGGACACGGCGGTTCCGGTGGGGTTGTTGGGATTGCAGATGAAAACCACCCGGGTTCTCTCGTTGAGAGCCCGCCCGAAAGCCGGCAAGTCATGGGTGAAATTGGACAGGGGAATCACCCTGTGAACCGCCCCCATCATCTGGGTCACTAGGGGATAAACGACAAAACTTTTATCCGCGTAAACCGCCTCCGCGCCAGGTTCCAGAGTCATCTGCCCGAGGAGCACGATCAACTCATTGGAGCCGTTGCCCAGCATGAGTGTGCTGGAATCAACCGCAAGGTAAGAAGAAAGTTTTTGGGTCAATCGATGGGCTGAGCCGTCTGGATAACGGTGGATGGCGCCTTGGGCCGCCTGGAGAGCCTGAAACACCAAGGGGGACGGCCCCAGGGGATTCTCGTTAGAGGCGATTTTGGACGCGTTTTTAACACCCAGTTCCCTCTCCAGTTCCTCAATGGGCTTGCCAGGGACATAGGGCTTCATTTGGGTGAGATGGGGGCGGATTGGCACCTGGAATGGCATGCCTTTCAGGTCCCGCTGCGCGGATAGGAACCCAGGACCTTCACGATCAACGCGGATTTCTCGACATCCGCGACGGCCTTTTGGGCCTTGGGATCGTCCATGTGCCCGAGGAAGTCGATGAAGAAATAGTAATCCCAGGCTTTTTTGCGCGAGGGCCGGGACTCGATGTTGGACAGGTTCAACCCCAGCTTCTCAAAGGGATATAGAAGAGAGAAGAGGGCCCCGACCTTGTCCTTGATGGAAACCATCAGGGAGGTCTTGTCATCCCCGGTTTTTCCGGCGCTCGTCTTGCCGATCACGAGGAACCGGGTGTAATTGTCCTGCATGTCCTCGATTCGTTTGGCGATGGGCTTTAATTTGTAGAGCCGGGCGGCCAGGTCCGGCGCGATAGCCGCGACCGATGGGTCCTCCGAGGCGGTTTGGGCCGCCCTGGCCGTGGAGGCGCTTTCCACGATTGGAACGTTGGGGAGGTTGGTCTCCAGCCATATCCGGCACTGGCCGAGGGATTGGGGATGGCTGTGAACTTTCTTGATTTTTCTTGCATCCCCCGACTGGGACATCAGGGTATAGGTGATAGGAAGGAAAATCTCGGAACAGATCTTCAAGTCGGATTCCATGAACAGGTCCAGGGTATGGTTGATGGTTCCCTCAGTGGAGTTCTCGATGGGGACCACGCCGAACTGAGCCCGGTCCCTTTCAACCTCCAAGAAAACATCCTTGATCGTGGGGCCGGCGGAATACTCGAAGGAACTCCCGAATTTTTGAAGCGCGGCGATATGGGTGTTGGTCCCCAGCTGGCCGAAATAGGCGACCTTGAGCTTCTGTTCCATGGCGAGGGAACCTGACATGATTTCCCTAAAAACAGCGTTCAAGGACTCAGCCGGCAAGGGGCCCTTGCTTCGGGAAGCGATATTCCGGTAAACCTCCTGTTCCCGGTGGGGAGCGTAGTATTGGAGGTTTCCCTTTGCCTTGACCTCACGTATTTTCAGCACGTTCTTAGCCCGCTCGTTCAGGAGCCGGACCAGTTGGGCGTCGATCCGGTCGATGGAATTCCTGAGTTTTTTTAAGTTTTTGTCGCTGTTTTTCATTTTGGCGCCTTTTCAAGCTTTTAAAATCCCCTGATTTCTCAAAACGCAATAAACCAAAAGCCTTTAAAAGCTCAACGTCCTTGACCCTTTTAATCATAAATCTCGAATTCGAAATTTAAAAATATTTTTAACCCCGGAGGGTTTTGAAATTATATTATATTTTGAAACGGCTAAGGAAAGATTATGAACCAGCGTCAACCCCTAAAAAAAGCATTCCCGGCCCTGTTAGGCATCGGCCTCATCAGCTTTTTATCGGGCTTTTGGCTGACTTACCAGAAAGACCGCCTGGCGGCTGGCGAAGAAGCCCAGTTGGCCCTTTCGCATTTTGTCTACGCCCTGCAGATGAAGGATGATCTTGCCGTCATAGATTTTTCCCATCAATTGGAAAAACTGGAGAGCGTCGTCGCTTTCCAGGCCCTGCTGGATTCTAAACCGATTTGCGCCGGGGGAAACCGGGGCGCTCTCGCTAACCCATGCGCGCCTGGCGTTCATTTTTTTGTCCCGTCCCGGTGGGTATGCGTCCAGACCATGGATAAGGGACAAGGCCATTCACTTTCTTGGATGCTGATTCTGCGTTTAAATCCAGGACCCATTGTCGTTGGAATGGGTTGTTGGCTTGGAAGCCTCATGACAAGCCTACTGATATGGTTTTTGGTTTCTGGTAAAAATAATTCCCCGGA
Organism: candidate division FCPU426 bacterium; assembly: GCA_963796105.1. Taxonomy (GTDB): domain Bacteria; phylum Oederibacteriota; class Muellerivitia; order Muellerivitales; family Muellerivitaceae; genus CAWCKJ01. The sequence continues at coordinate 24,590 of CAWCKJ010000002.1, read as the reverse complement.
AACCCCGAAAGAAATGTCACCCCCCCAAAAAGGGCTTAGGCACAAAACCGATGATTCAAGGAAGCTGGATGGACTCTCGGCATTCACCGGCAAACCTTATCTTTTACTGGATGATAATTATGTCGTCATTAAGGTGTCTCCTGAAGCCCTACCCTTGCTTGGAAAAGCCGAGTCTGAATTGCTGAATTCCCATCTGATTGACTTAAACCCCAGTCCGTTGTTGACTGAATCTATGCAAAAGGGCGGTACTCACGGAATTTCAAACGCTTTTATGTCTCTCGCCAACCTGAACGCGACTCCTCATCCCGTTCCCCAAGGAATAATTTTGGTTTTAGAAAAAACTTAGCCAACAAAACGCCAAAATCCTTCATTTTGTTGACTTTTCTGTTTGAAAACCATAAACTGCCATCAAATCTTAGGCTTTTTAACATTCTTGACAAGGGACACCCGATTGCCCGAAACCTTTAAAAGACTATCTACCTTCTCCGCCATTTTGCTTTTGCTTTTGATCATTTCCTCCGGGTGTACCGTCAATATTCCCGGTTGCGGGAAGCGTTCCCTCCCTTTCTTCAAACAAATTAGCGGAAATCAAACCCCCGTTCAGGCATCCCCCATCGCCAATGTTCCCATTTATACCCCCGTGATGCCTCAAAGTGAGCCTACCAAGGCTGTGGAGGCTGCTCCCGTAAAATCGTCTAAAAATCCAACCCAGGAAGCCCCCAAGGAATTTTCTTCTGAAATGTCCGTGACTAAACCCACGGCCACCTCGACTCCCACAGCCACCCCGGTTCCGACCCCGGTGGATATAGAAAAAATTGCCTTTACGTCCCTAGAACAGGGAAAACCCTCGCTATGGCTTATGAATACCGACGGCACGAATCGCGAAAGGATAACCAAAGTCGGCGTCAGTTGTTATTTTCCCTTGTGGTCCCCCAACGGAAAAACTTTGGCGTTTCTTTCCGATAAAGAGGACGGGAAATTAAACCTTTATTCCATCAACAAAGGCAGCGCCGAGATCAAGCAACTTACTTTCTTCACTGATATGTCGCTGGAAGAGGCCCATTTAAAGCCGCCCTTGACCTGGTCCCCCCGAAGCGATGAGATTTCTTTCATTTATCGGAAACAGGTTTGGAAAATACAACCGGATGGCACGGAGCTGGTAAGCTTATACACTCCCGACCCCAATTACGTGATTTCGGCCTTGGAATGGGCTCCTCATAGGGACATTAAATACTTGTCTTTCCTGGTGGAAAAAGGCGTGGATTATTTTGAACTAATGCTGGTCAATCCCAGGCTCAAGGACACCCTGGACCTGGCGGATGTGCGCAATCCCGTAACCGACATTTCCTGGTCCCCGGACGCCAGGTGGGTCGCCTACTTGGTCAAGGGTTTCGGCAACGATTCCATCTTTATCGCCTCCCCGGACACCTCCCAACCCAGGCCCGTGATCCAATGGCCCAAATCCACCTTGGCTCCATTGCTTTCCTATTGCCCTATCGAGACTGCGGCTCCTATCTTGATGACGCTTGCGAAGGATTCGGCGGATGATACCGGTTATCGGGTGGCCATCGTCGAGAAACCAGCCAAGGATGATACTGAAATCGGATCCCTGAAATACCTGACTGACCCCGGCGTGAGTAACGCCATTTGGTCCCCGGACGGGACTAAAATCGCTTATCTTAAGGACGGGGAACTCTGGGTGATGGACGGCTTGACAGGAAACAATAAAATCCGAATCGCAGCCACTGGAATTTCCAGCCCTTCATGGTCCAAAAAGTGAGTGTGGAATGAATAAAAAGCCATTATTTCCATCGACGATTCAATCGCCTATCGGAGCCTTCCTTTTTCTCTTTTTGGGTTTTTGTTTATTGGTTTGTGCAGGGTGCAAACACAAACAAGCCCCGCCGCCGCCGCCCCCCCCTGTGCCGACGCCGGTCATCGCCCAGGGCAGCCTGGCATTCGTCCAACGCGGGCACTTGGCCAGGCTGGACATCGAGACGTCCAATATCACCCCCTTGACTGGCGGTAAAAGCATCGAGTGGTTCCCGGCATTGTCCCCCGATGGGAGCCAGGTCGTTTATTGGTCCGACTCCGAAGGCGGCCACTTTAATATCTGGAAGATATTGGCGGATGGCTCCCAGCGTACCCAAATGACTTTTGACGAGGACATTACGTTGAGGACGGGGGATCAAAACCTGCAAGTCAACACGGCTCCCGCCTGGTCCTTCGACGGGAAAAGAATATTTTACACAATCAACGGCACCCTCTGGATGATGGATTCCGACGGCTATAATCCGGAAACCCTCCTGCTTGACCACAACGCCCTTTGCCCGGCTCCCTCGCCCGACGGTAAATCGGTTCTGTTTGTCTCCAACGCGGATGACACGGTTTACAACCTCTGGTCCTTGACTTTGTCCGACAAAAGCCTGAAAAAATTAACCCAATACACCGACTGGAATGTGGGTTCACCCTCCTATTCCCAGGACGGCAGGAAGATTTTATTCAACCTCTACCGATCCAACATTTCCCAGGTGTACACGGTGAATTCCGACGGTTCCGATCCGGTGAATCTAACGACCAACAACCACAGTCTTTGCCCCCGATTCGCCCAGTTGGATTCTAAAATCGTGTATTGTGGATGGGAGGGTTCCGAGGACGAGGGGTTGAATCTTTACATCATGAAGGCAAACGGCACCGACTCGAAAATCCTGACCACGGAGGGCGGTTGCTCTCCCAGCTGGGGACCGGTTCGGATTATATCCGCCCCGCTTCCAACTCCCGTCGCCGCTTCCAATTCCCTCTTAAATCCCTCCAAGCCCAAAACTACCACAACCCCGTTGGCTTCGGACATTTCCCTCCCGCCAGCCTCCAAGGCCTCGAAAAAATAAACTCAATACAACCGGCCGTTTGGAAAAGCCAATTTTCATTTGATTTGATCATGCCTGGTATTTTAGGCGTTTTTTTTCCCCAAACGGGGGAATCCCGCCCCTCAAATCCCTGTTGAAAAGGCACTCCCGTGTTTTGCCCGGCTATTTGTTTAAAAGCTCCGGATAAAGGGGATATTTCTTAGCCACTTCCGCGATCTCACCCTTCACCTTATCCCGGATCCCCCCATTCTCCGGCGCGGAAATTATCTCATTTATCCACTTGGCGATCAGCTTGAACTCAGGCTCCTTGAACCCCCGGGTGGTGAGGGCGGGGGAACCCAGCCTCAACCCGCTGGTTAAAAGAGGGGACTCCGTATCCCATGGCACGGCGTTTTTATTGGCGGTCATGTTGGCGTCGTCCAACGCCAATTGGGCCTGCTTTCCATTTATTTTCTTGTTCCTTAAATCGATGAGCATCAAGTGGTTGTCCGTCCCTCCAGAGATGACCTGGAAACCATACCCGACCAAGGCGTCGCAAAGGGCCTTGGCGTTGGCCTTGACTTGCCTGGCGTAGCTCTTGAAGGACGGGTGGAGAGCCTCCCCAAAGGCCACGGCCTTGGCGCCCACTACGTGCATCAAGGGCCCTCCCTGGATGCCGGGAATGATCTGGCTGTCCAAGAGCTCCCCCATTTTACGGGTCCGGCCGCTTTTAGGCGCGGTCACGCCGAAGGGATTGTCGAAATCCTTTCCCATCAGGATCAAACCCCCGCGCGGCCCCCGGAGAGTCTTATGGGTGGTGGAGGTCACGACGTGGCAATGGGGCATGGGGTTGTTCAACTCCCCGGCGGCGATGAGGCCGGCGGTATGGGCGATATCCGCCCAAAGAAACGCCCCCACCTCATCGGCGATTTTCCGGAATTCGGCGTAGTCCCAATCCCTCGAATAGGCGGAGGCCCCGATGCTGATCATCTTGGGCTGGTGTTTTTTGGCCAAGTCCCTCACCTGGGCCAGGTCCACCCTGCCGTCCTCCTTCCGGGTCTGGTAGGCGAAAAAATTGTACATTTTCCCGGAAAAGTTCACCTTGCTCCCGTGCGTCAAGTGCCCCCCGTGGGCCAGGTCCAGGCCCAGGATGGTATCGCCTGGCTTCACGAAGGTGAAATAGACAGCCATATTGGCTTGGCTGCCGGAGTGGGGCTGGACATTCACGTATTCGGCGTTTGAAAAAAGGCGCCCAGCCCTTTCCCGGGCCAGGTTCTCCACCACATCCACGTTCTCACAACCGCCGTAGTAGCGGTTTCCCGGATATCCCTCGGCGTATTTGTTAGTCATCACCCCGCCCTGGGCCGCCATGACCGCGAGACTCGTGAAATTCTCGGAAGCGATAAGCTCCAGTTTCTCGTTCTGACGCCTCACCTCGTTTAAATTGGCCTCAAACACCTCGGGATCGGCTTTCAAATATTCCATGGACATGACCCATACCCCTTTTCATGATTAAATTTTGGCCTCGCGGAAGGCTATTGGATCTGCCTTCGTCGGCGTTCACAGGTTTACATTTCTTGGAGCCGGCCCGCGCGCTTGGTTTTAGAATTATACGTCCAGCAGGCTCTTCTTCCCACCCAAAGAAGATTTTAAACCTCTCTCCAGGTTATCTTTTTCCACCTGCGCCACCCGGTTTTCCTGGACCAGCCGGAGGGCGCCTCCAGGCAGGACCGGGTTTCCCGGGGGCCGAAGAAAAAACGCCATGGCTTGGCCGAGGGATAAATTCGCAAAATCCGTCCCTGGCCGTCAAGGAATAATAAGTCCGGTTTTAGGAATGTGAAAAAGGTGTGCACTGAACGGCATCTGGGGAAAAAAATCCCGCTCCAGCGCGGAGGCCAGGTTCTTCTGCCCATCAGGCCGGCCAGCCTCGGAAAATAACTTTCTGCCCTTTTGACCCGCAATGTCCCCGGCCCCGGACCTGGTTTCATCGGCCGAAAAACTGGAGGAGGATGGGACCGAAAATAACGATGAAGGTCACGGGGAGGATGCAGAGGATCAAGGGAAGCAGCATCTTGACCGGCAATTCCTGCACGGCCTTCTCCGCCCGTTGCGACTGCTTGTCCCTCATGGTCAGGGATAATTGTCCCAGGGTCTTGGCTACCCCGGTCCCGAATTTTTCCGCGTGGATCAAGCTGGTGGTGAAAAGGGAAAAATCCGTCAGTCTCAGGCGGTCTGCCGCGGCCGTCAGCGCGGCCTTGCGGCTGGAACCGCTCTTGGTTTGCTCCAGAAGAAGCCCGAACTCCTGGGTCAGGGGCCCCGGACGGGTGTTCTCGTGATAATGGGCGATACCCTGCTCCACCGTGAGTCCCGCCTCGCAGCAAAGAGCGAGGACCTCCAAGGCGTTGGGCAGGTCCCTTAACAGGATTCTCTCCCTGCGGACCGCCTGATCCCCAAGCCGGATCAAGGTAAGGGCGGCGCCCACAACAAAGGCAAGGATGGATAAGAGAAAGCTCCCTGAGAGGAGTTGAAAAAAAAGAAAGGCGCCCAAGGATGAGAGGATTTGGACATTCAGGATATTGGACGGTTTGAGATCCTCCCGTCCCGACCGCTGCAGTTGCCTGGCCAGGTAATGGCTGTAACGAAGGAGGACCGGCCAGCCGGTGCAAAGTTTATCTAATCCATCCCCTGAAAAAACGGATAACCAATGATGAACCGGCCTTTTTGTTCCCTGACCCAGAAAACCTTTCAGCCGGAGATTTTGCCGGTATCCTGAAATCTTTTGAATTCCCTCGAGAGCCAGTTCCCTCGCGAGCCAGCCGAAACAACATGCCGAAAGAAGGATGAGGAAATAGGCCATTTTAATACTCCAATTGAAGCAGCCGGCGGATCCAAAGAAAGCCGATCGCCTCCAGGAAGCAGGCTGCGGCCAGGAAGCCCCATCCCAAAGGCTGGGTGAAAAGGGGGGTCATGAGGGCGGGGTCCATCATGAAGAATACCGCTCCCAGCAGGAATGGAAGGCAGCCCATCATGAGCCCCGAAAGACGGGCTTGCGCCGTCATGGCTCCCATTTTCCGGAGGATCCTGTTTTTCTCCTCCATGGCATCCAATAAGACTTGAAGAAGGTGGCTGAGATTGGCCCCGGTTTGCCTGGCAACCAGGTAGGACTCCAGAAATTGCCGGAATTCCAGGAAATCGGGAAAGCGGTCGGACATCCTGGTTAGTGCCGTCTCGGCGGAGGAACCCAAATCGATTTCGGCGCAAACCCCCGCGATCTCATCCTTGAGGGGGGATGGGCATTCCCGGGAGAGGTAGCCTAAGACTTGGATGACAGTCTGGCCGCTTTTCAAGGCCTGTATCATCATCCCGAGGGTTTGGGGGAATACTTCCCTCATTCCCCTCAGTTTTTTCGTTTGTGACCTCTTCTTGCTCCAAAGGGGGGCCTTCTTTTGCATCAACCAAATCACGGCGGAAACCAGCGCTAATAAGAATCCATATTCCGGAAGCTGTAAGAGAAAAAGGGAAATACCGGACAGGAGGATCAGGGCGGGAAAGGCGTCTTGCGTTGATAATCTCTTGATACCGGGAAACCCATGTAAGGGCAAACGCCAGCCTGATCCGGAGGGTATTGCCCTGTTTCCCAGGATCAACACCGCCAGGCTGAAGGCCGTCAACGCGGCCGAAAAACTACCCAAAATGATTCCAGGCAAAAACTCAGGCGAAAGGTTGAGGATCATTCTTCGACTACCGCCCCTTTCTTCATGGTTTACTTTTGCTCGATACGGCTTAAGGCGTCCTCGGCGGCAAGCCGGCAGCCCGGGTCCTTAGTGAAGGCCAGCAATTTTTGGTACTCCGATTTGGCTTGGTTGTAGTTTTGGATCCGAAGGTAGATATTGGCGACCATCAGTTGGGCCGGGGAGGTCAATGGATCACCAGGGGCTTTCTCCGCCACCTCGCGGAAGGCGGTCAAGGTATCCCCTATTTTCCGGGCCAATAAGAGGCAGTTGGCGATCTGGTACTGGGCGTAACCGGCCATGCCCTTTCCCTGGTCGGAAAGAAGCAGTTTTTGGTATTCCCTCATGGCCCTCTCATTCATCCCCTGCCAATAAAAACAATCCGCGAGGAGTTTTTGGCCGGCGGCGGCCTTGGGACCATTCGGATAAGCGTCCAGCATTTGCTTCAAGGTAATTCTGGCCGGCCCAAATTCCGATTTTCCGTAAACCAGGACGTAGGATTCCAAATAGAGCGCTTCCTCCCGGTCAGGAGAGGGGGGAGTTTGGCTCGCGATGATCTTCGTGATCCCCAAAGCCTCGTCATATTTTCCCGCCGCGACCAGATCCCTGAGCTGTTTTACGGGGCCGCTGACGGGTTCCGCCTCCATTTTTTTTTGCCCGCCGCAGCCGGCAAGGGGGAATAGGGCCAGGAGTATCACGCAGATTGTTTTTTTCAAGGCCACCTCGTTTACATTTGTTCCGGGGCGGAAACTCCCAGGAGTTTGAGGCCGTTGCGAATGACGTTTTTGACGCCTAAAGCCAGGCTCAGCCTCGCAGCCGCAGTCTCCTCTGGCGCGTCCAGGACCCGGTGCTTGGCGTAGAAAAAATGGAAATCCGCGGAAAGCGACTGCAAATATGCCACGATCCGTTGCGGCTCGAAAGATCGTCCGCTCTCAAAAACCCATTGTGGATATTCCAGGATTTCTTTCAAGAGTAAAAATTCCTCGGGTTTCCTCAGTGAAGCCATCCGGCCCGGCTCCAGGGCGGGTTTTAACCCCCTTTCCAGGGCCTTCCTTAAGAGACTGCAAATCCTGGCATGGGCATATTGGACGTAAAATACGGGGTTTTCCTCCGTCTGCTTCCGGGCCACTTCGATATCGAAATCCAGGTGGCTGTTGGAACCCCTCATGACAAAGAAAAATCTCGCGGCGTCCCTCCCCACCTTTTCCAGAAGCTCGTCCATCGTCACGAATTTCCCCTCGCGCTTGGACATTTTCACTTTTTCCCCGCCCTCCAGGAGGTTGACCTGCTGGGCGACCAGGACGATGAAGTTCTCAGCGGGAAGCCTCAAGGCCGTCAAGGCGGATTTCATGCGCTGGATATGCCCGTGGTGGTCCGGACCCCAAATGTCGAGCAGCCTCGTGAAACCCCTTTCGAACTTTTGGAGGTGATAGGCGATGTCCGCGGCGAAATAGGCCGGCTGGCCGTCGCTCTTGAGCAGGACCTCATCCTTGGGCGCCCCGAATTCGGACACCTTGATCCAAACGGCCCCGTCCTTCTCATAACAGATGCCGGACTTCCTGATTTTATCCAGTGTCGCCGAAAGATACCCGGAGTCGTGAAGTTCTTTTTTCTCCGAAAACCAGCGGTCGAAGGAAACACCATAATCCGACAAGGATTTCCCGTGCCATTGAATAACCCGCTCCATGCCCCATGGCCCCGGCTCCGGCCGGGGTTCCAGAAGAAGGAGATATTCCCGGGCCAAGTCCTCCATATAAACCCCCTGGTATCCGCCCTCGGGCGCCGGACGGCTGCCGCCTTGGACACGGTCGCAGGCGGCCAGGAGGGATTCGCCGAAAAGCCTGGCCTGAACCCCCGCGTCATTGATGTAATACTCGCGGAGGACTTGCGTGCCGGAAGCGGTCAGGAGATTGGCGATGGAATCCCCCAGGGCGGCGGCCCGGGCGTTCACCACGTTCAAGGGGCCGGTAGGATTGGAACTGACGAATTCCAAAAGCATCTTTTGGCCCGCTCCCTGCACGTTAGTCCCATACCGCTCGTCTTGGGCTAGGGCGCCCGACAGCGCGGAATAATAGGCGGAGGGTATGAGTTTCATGTTAATAAAACCAGGCGGGGCCGCCACGACCGACTCCAGGAGGGGTTCCTCCGTTTTCAAGTTCGCCGCGATCTCCCTGGCGATTTCCAATGGGGGCCGTTTCAATTGTTTTCCGAGGGAAAGGGCCAGAGGCGTTGAATAATCACCGTGGGACTTGTCCTTGGGAGCTTCCAAGGTAATAGCGCAATCGGGAAGGCCGAGGGAGGATGCGGAGTTCTTCAGGGCCGTCCGAAGCGCCTGCTGGAGGGTGAAAATATCGGGGTTCACTTCATCACAGCCGGGAGTTGAGGATGGCTTTATAAAGAAGCGAATGGACCTTTAATTCGATGGCCGTGAAGTCGCTTTTCCTGCCGTCGAAAAACTCAAGGATCATTTTTTCCAAATCGGGGCTGGGTGAGCGCAGGAAATCAATTTCCCTCTCCCCCAGGGCATCAGTGGTGACATGCACCAATCCCATCCCAGCGAAAGTCTGGAGCTTGCTTTCCAGGGCGTCTTCCGAAAGGGAGAGGGTTTCCATGATGAGTTTCAAGGGAAACTGGGACCCCTTCATCAGGACCCAAATGCCCAGCAGGATGCGGGAAGTCGTATTGGAAAAAAGCTTCTTGAACTTGTTTCTCTCAGTGGCGTAATCGTCCATGACGGCGCTCCCGCAATTTCGAGTAATCCATTCCCACGATGACCACCGCGTCGACCAGGGGATTGGGGGCGGTGGCATCCTCCAAGCGGTCCTTGTCGAGTCCCAGCCGTCCCATGGCCTCCTCCAGCGCGACCGGAAGACCCAGGCCGGACCGGACGATGGTCTTGGGATAGTGAAAATGGTCGGCGTTTCCGGTGTCAATGATGACGATTCCCGGTCCCTTGAATCGGCGCGCGGCCCAATCGGCGGCATTAGTTATACCACATCCATTCAGGATTTCCACACGCACGGGCCCCGACCCCAAGGGGGTCGGCGAGACTGAGGGTTTTTCCGCGACCTGGGGCGCCCCGAAAGAGGGATGCCCCAAATCCTCGATTTGGATTTCGCTCGCGTGGTAGGGCGCCGGAGGAGGGCTGGAGGTGCAAAGCGCGAGAAAAATATGGTCCGCCCAGGTCAGGTTATCGACCAGCGTTTCCGGGTTGTCCGCGAGAAGGGATTTGAATCCTCCACCCATGTACCAAGGCCACGATTCCTCCGCTCGGGGGACTCCGGCGACAATGGCCCATTTGCCGAACTGCCGGGAATAGATCACCAAATGCTTTTCATCCATTTGAGTGATAATCTCGGAACCCTCGCTTCTCTGTTCTGCGCTCAAGGCTATGGAACGCACTTTGGATTCCCCATGGTTGAGGGGAATATCCAGTTGGAAAGCCTCCAGGTTCTGGCCGCTCCCCCTCAGGACAAAGGCCCTCAAGGGATTTCTCCCCAGCCCTTGATAACTGGCGGTCCCAAAGATGGAAAAAAAAGCGATCCAAAATAGCAGTTTGGTTAAATTCCTCATACTTTTCCCTGATTCAAGAATCCGTTCCATGTATCAACTAGCCTTGGATGGATCCTCGCTTTCCTTGAAAACAGGAAGTCCAAGGTCATGGAAGCCTTGATCAAGACTCCCTCCCTCAAGTTTCTCCCGGCGATCCTTGCCGCCTTTAGGCGGCCCTTGAATTTCCGGCCCGGCTCGATGAAATCCGCCAAAAACAAGACCTGGGCCAAAGGACCCATTTCGGGGCTCCCGGTCGTGTGGAAGCGGATCGCCTCCAAAATGTCCTGGTCCCGAATCTCCCACTTTTTATAGGCGATGGCCGCGCCGGCGTGTGGATGCCACAGTCCCGGCATTTTTATTTCCGGAGGATCCAGCCTGAATGGGCTGTCCCTCAGCCAGCTCTTCATTTCCCCGCACGTCAGTTCCTTCGCGCAGTCATGCAGCCAAGCCGCCATCCGCGCCTTCCCGGCCGGCAGGCCATGGCGGAGAGCGAGACGCCCGGCGCATTCCACAACCCCCTGGATGTGCCGGTAGCGTCCAGGGCTGACCTGGGTCCTGACCCAATCCCTGACTTCCTCCAATTTGACCACAGGGCGGTTCAACCGTAAATACCCGTATAGGCAATACCCCGGATAATGGCGCGCTGGAAGAGGGCAAGAAGGAGAATGGGCGGAACCGCGCTGATCGCCAGCGCCGCGAGCGCCACGTTCCATGGCTCCCCTGTCTCAACGAGCCGCTGCACGCCCAGGACCAAGGGATAGTAATCGGGATTATTCAACACGATGAGGGGCCAGAAAAAGCTGTTCCAGGCCCCGACGAACGCGAAGACCGCCAAAAAGGAAAGGATGGGCTTGGTCATGGGGAGGATGAACCGGAAAAACACCCACGCCTCGCCGCAGCCGTCGATCCTCGCGGCGTAAAGGATGTCATCGGGGATGGAGTCGAAAAACTCCTTGAGGACCATGATAGCGAAAGCGCTGAAAATCCCAGGCAGGATCACGGCCCAATAGGTGTTCACCAGGTTCCAAGCTTCAAATCCGGGGCCGAATGGAAAATGCTTTACGATGAGATAAAGGGGGATGACCAAGACTTCCATCGGCACCATCAGGCTGGTCATGAACAACAACAGGATGCCTCCCGCGAACCGGACCCTCAGCTTTGAGAGTGAGTAGGCCGCCATGGAGCAAACAAGGAGCTGGCCAAGCACGGTTCCGGAGCAGATGATCACGCTGTTAAGGAGGTAGCCCGCGAAATCCACCAGTTTCCAGGCTTCCTGGTAATTGTCCAGCCGGAACCTTCCTGGCAGGTAAACCTGGGGAAGCTTGTATATTTCCTCCGAGGTCTTGAGGGATCCCAAAAGCATCCAAACAACCGGCGCGATCATGGCCAGGGCTCCAAGCACGAGTAGCAAGGAGCCGAGGGTGAGCATTAGCCGGACAAGGGGTTTACGTTTCTCCTTGACCGACAACAGGCCCCGGGTCACCCCCTGCCGTTGAATAGGACGGTTTTTTTTCGGATGGTTCATGGTATCACCTCACTTCCCGCTTGAGCTGCCACAAGCGGATCATGGAGAAAACGAACAAGGCGGCGAACATGAGCATGGCCATGGCGGAGGCATAACCTAAATCCATGGCGCCAAAGGCTGTCTTATAAATGTAGGTTCCCAGGACCTCCGAGGTGTGCATGGGGCCCCCGTTCGTCATCACGTAAACCTCCGTGAACACCTGGAAGGTGGTCAGGACCTGGATGATCAGGAGGATTCCCATCACTGGGCGGAGATGGGGCAGGGTGATGTTGAAAACCTTGTGGAATATCCCGGCCCCGTCCAATTCCGCGGCGTCATAAAGCTCCTCGGGAAGGCTCTGGAGGTAGGTGAAATAAATAAGCATGTACCATCCCAGGTTCTTCCAAACGAACATGATGATGATGGAGATCAGGACCCAGCGCGGATCCGACAGCCAGCCCACCTGAATATCCGGGGAATGGAATAATTCCCTCAGGATGGAGTTGAATACCCCGGACCCCTCGCTATACATCCATTTCCATAGGTTCGCCGCAGGAATGGCTGGAATGATGAAAGGCACCAGGTAAAGGAACTTGAAAAGTCCCTTCCATGCGGGAATTTCATTCAAAAGTATGGCCAATAGGATGGGCGGCCAGAATCCGAGGAGCAGGGAGATGAGGGTAAAGGACGCGGCGTTGACGGCCGTTTGCCTGAAGAGGGGGTCCTGGAAAGCCCGGTTGTAATTGTCCAAGCCCACGGGAAAGCTTTTCCCCAGGGGACTGTAATGGTTCAGGCTGATGAGAAGCCCCTGAACCAGTGGATAAAGATAAAACAAACCGAAAAAAACCAGGGCCGGAAAGAGAAACCAAAAAGCCTGGGCCCGATAGCTAAGGGGATGCCAGGCGGTTTTTCCCTGCCGAATGGGTTTGTCTCCTTCGACAGGTTTGTCAAAGATGGAGGCTGTGACGCGCCTATCCCTTATTTTCCCCGTTTCTTTCCTTTTTCGGATCAAATCCTTGGCGCGGTCCTCCATGTTTTTATCAGCCTGTCCCTGCAGGAAGGGGGTTTTTTTCAAGGTCTCGGACTCCGGCCGGCTCTCCCCGTCCGGTTTGGAGACATCGGAAGCCGTCCTTCCCCCTATTTCCAGTTGTTTCATCATGTCCCTGCGGGTATCCAAGTCCACACTGGACGAGTCATCCTCGATTTCAAGGTTCAGCTCCCCTTCCTGCTCATGAATGTCAGGAGGAAGGATCGGCCCCTTCTTTTCCTCATCGTCATCGTATATGGAGAAAGGCTTGAAGGGTTCAGTCATGGTTTTCCTTCCTCCCGCTACTTGGGTCAAAAATGAAAAACACTAGGTAGTTTCGAATGCTCATGGGATTTCGGACCCCTCCCATTTGGAGAGGATATCCCTATCCGCGGCTTTGGCGTTCGCCGCCAATAGCTGCCGTGGATCGGCGTCCGGATTGAGGAAAATTTCCTGGAGCGGGTCCTGGTCCAGCATTTCCCGAACCTGGGGCCAGCCCCTCACATGAGGCTCGAATCGGGCGGTTTCCAGGACATCCTTCACCATCTTGAAGTCCGGAAGGTCCGCCACCTCCGTGGCTGAACTGAAAGCCCCGGGGAATATGGGCATTTTCAACTCGTGCATCCTGGTCCATTTCCACAGTTGGTTGGCCGGGGACAGCTCAAACTCGATCCATTTCCAAGCCGCCAGCTTGACATCCTCGCTTGAAGTCGCGTTGACAACGTAGACTTCCCCGCCTAGATGGGCCGCCCGGCCCGCCGGTCCCGCCGGCAATGGCGCGATTCCCAAGGTTTGGGGCGAGATCTTGTAACGCGCGATCAAAGAGGGCAGTTGGTTGGCCACGCCGAATATCATGGCGACTTTTCCCAGGGCAAAGAGATGCAGCAGTTCCGATTCCGGATTCAACAGGTCCGGTTCTAGGACATTGTACTTCCAGCGCAAATCTTTCCAGAATTTCAGGGCCGAGACCGCGGGGGGCTCGGCGAAGGCCGAGCGGATCTTGCCGTTCTCGTCGCGGATCATTTCCCCGCCGGCCTGCCAGACGAAGTCCTGGAAATACCAGGTTTTCGGGACTAATCCCAGGCCGTATTGCCCCGATTGTCTTTTGGTCAGGAGCTTGGCGTCCCTGGCGAGTTCCTCCCAGGTGGCGGGGGGCGTCTCGGGAAAAAGCCCCGCCTTGGAAAAAAGGTCTTTCCGGTAGAAGAGATACAGGAAATAGGTGTCCGCCGGCACCCCATAATAATGGTTTCCCACCTTGACGCTTTCCCAAAGGACCGGTTTGATGAAGTCCCTTTGGGTCCAGTTCTGGATGTAGGCGTCCACGGGCTGGAGAAAATCCATGTTGGCCAGAGTTTGGATGGCCCCGACCCAGACCTTGACTAGGTCCGGGCCTTTCCCGCCGGCCATGACCGTGATAAATTCCTCCGGCTGGTATTCCCTTTCCTCACCCTCAACCTTAATGTCAGGATTCGCCTTTTCAAATCGCTCCACAGTCTCATCCCATAATTGACGGTCCAGGGGAAGCGACCTGGGCGGAACGTTCCACAGGCGAAGTGGAGTGGTGTTTTTATCGAGGATCGCCTGGTGATGATTCCACGAAAGGTATTGGCTGTAACCGAAAGCCAGGATAGCCAGCGCTGCGATTGTCAGGAACCATCTCATGGAATGGACCATCCCCGGAATGATTTTTTTGTATTGAGGCCGCTTGTCAGTGGTTGAAAATTCATTATTTACTCAACTTTGGCAAATTCCGAAAGGCATGCTTTAGCTAGCTATTCCCCCCTTTGAAAAGGGGCTTATATACTTAACTCCCTTTTCCTTCTTTTGCCTTCTTTTTTTCAGGCGTTTTTTGTTTATTTGCGGGCATATCGTCCTTTCGGGAGTGAAGTAAATAAGTCCCTTTGAAAAAGGGGCCTTTCGGTTTGTGGGTAACATAGGGGTTTTTCCCTATGAGCGATGTTGGATAGGGGGGTATTAGTTGTTGCTAAAACCCGAAACAAGTCTAAATTCCCCTTAATCCCCCTCTTTCAGAGGGGGAGACATAGTATGTCCCGCAAATTTGCCAATGTTGAGTTGTTTAATAAAAACCGCATTGATATATTAACAAATCACGGGGGTTTTGGAAAAGCAAACGGCCTGCAATGGGTCCCAATTTTAAGGCTTGGTCAGGAGGGTGATGACCGCCCGCCTTGATTTTTCATCCGGCGCCGGACCCGATTCTGTTTTCAATGGATCCCTATCGGAATAACCGACCGCGAAAAGCGTCTTGGGCGGGAAGGAAAGGATCTTTTGGAGGTATTTCTCGACCTCTGCCGCCCTGCGGTGGGACAAGGTCAGCAAATCCTCCGCTTCGCCCGGGACCGCGTAGCCCTTCACGACCAGGATGCATTTGGCGAGGTAGGGCCGGATGGCATCCACGGTTTTCTCGATATCCTTTTTGCCGTTCTCCGTCAGGTCGGAGGAGGCCTTCTCGAAATAGACGGTCGCTAGGCCCATGGCCATGTACTCGCCGGGGGAGGCGCTCCCGGCTTCCAGTTGAAGAGGATAGGGATCGGCGGCTGAACGGTTCCCCGCCCTGTCCGTGGCCGTAAATGAAATTTTCAACAGGCTGCCCGGTTCGACCGGCTGTCCGTCCAAGCCGTTGCCGTCCCAAACCAACTCCGCGGGAGGGTCCCCGCTTCCCCGGAATGTCCTCAAGATGATCCCATTCTCCCCGGCAATCTCGGCCTTCCAATCCTTGAATCCCGCTAAATCGGCCGCCGAGAGGGAAAGCCGGTACGTTTGACCGGATTTAAAATCAAACCAGTTGTCCTGCCCCTTCAAGGAAAGCTCCGGAGGGGTGTTGTATACAAACACATGAAGAGCGTCCGATTTCAGGGGGTTGCCGGCCCTGTCCTCCGCCAGGAGCAGGCACAGATAGGACCCATCCGGGACAGGGGCATGGTTTGATCCCCGGCCGTCCCAGCGGAGGGTTTTCGGCAGGCGGTTTTTGCCTTTCCTCGAGTAAATCACCCTGTTCGTGGTAGCCTCGCTGATCTCGAAATCCCAATGGCCGACTTCCCAGCTTCCCCCCGGATCCACCGAGAAAAGGATCTCATGTTTTCTTTTCACGCTTCTTGTTGAGAAATAAGGATCTTCCACGCTGATTCCAAAGCTGGACCTAGGAGAAATGATTTCCACCTTTTCGAGATCGCTCGAGAGCAATTCGTTCCTGGCGTTGAAGGTTTTCAAGTTCACCTGGTAGGCGCCTTCCGGCGCGGGGTTCCCCTTGTCGTCCATCCCGTCCCATTCCAGCGACGGCAGGAGGGGCCCCGTTCCCCCGATCCGGCGGATGTCCTTTTGTCCCTTGTCCTGGATGAGGAGAACCCACCTGGCCGTATCCGCGGCCCAGTCGTTCGGGAATGAAATCACGGTGGTTTTTTGCTTGCCGGAAGGGGAGAAGGACTCCGGATCAACTTGGATATTCAGTTTTCTCATGGGAATGGGTGAAACAGGCTTGCCTTCGCCGGAAGTCAACTCCGTCGTTTCGGCGGGAGTCCCTAGGTTGATGACAGCCTGGGAGGGTACTCCCCCGGAAAGGTCTGGAAATTGAAAGACATGGTCAAACCTGTAAATGAAATTCAGAAAATGGCTGAATTGGCCGTTCTCATGGGAGACCTTGAAGGCGTAATCCATTTCCAAGGGCTGAGAGGGATGATAACCGGCGCCGAAGGTGAAGGAACCATCGGAATTGAATAGGCCCTCGTAACCCAGCCGGATGCTGTAAATTCTGTTGTCCAGGAAACGTTCCCCTCCAATCCGAAGCCGGTTCTCGAGGCTGGAAGACTCCAGGATCTTGTCCGCGATTTGATAATCCGCTTCGAAACGGGTGTCCGGCAGGTTCTCGTAGGCGGCTCCCAGGACGAAAGAGCGCGGTAAAACCTGCTCGTTTGAATTGTCGTAGCGGATTTCCGTGTCTAAATCCTTGACCGCCAAGGCGAAGGAGGCAAGGACTCCCTGGGCGTTGCGAAGATCGTAAAGCAGACCCAGATCCAGGCCGATCCCATTTCCGGAAACCGGTTGGCCTCCCATGGGGGTGGAAAGGGCCAGGTACTTCAGGTTCAAGCCCATTAGGAAATCCCTCGAAGAATTCAGGGGAATGCCGATGGAGCCGATGTAGCTCGTGACGGAGTAGGGTGCTTTGGGGAAATCCGAATATTGTGAAAGGCCGAAAACCGTCCCATCCTGGAGGGGCACCAATGCCCCGGTATTGAGGTGAAAATCTGAATTGGCGGGAAGATACCCCAACCCCATTTGAACCAAGGGTTCGGTCGCCCTTGCGACTCCTGCCGGATTCCAGAGGACCGAATGGGTCCCGCCTGATATAGCCGCGACCGCCTCCCCCATCCCGATTCCATAGGCATCCTGGTCCAAGTTTAAAGTTTGGGCTTGGGATGACCCAGGGAAACAGGCGATAGAAAACAACAAAACCCAAAAACAACTCAAGAAGACGCTTTGGATTCTTTTGTGATATTTAATGGAATTTTTCCATACCTGGACGTTGGTTAACATGGGTTTATTAATAATAGATGAATGGGATAAGGGGAAAAAGGCCTAATGTATCGTGTTTTATTTGAGTTTTTCAGCGATTTGGTAAAGGGTGGGGGTTAAAAAGATTCGGATGAAATGGATGCATATGATGGCAAATAGGGGGGATAAATCCAAGCCGCCGACCCTCCAGGGAGGAATAAGCCTGCGGAAGGGCCTCAGGATGGGCTCCGTGATGGTCTGGACTCCCCGGACGATCGTGTTGTAAGGATCGGCGTTGACCCAGAATAAAATGACCCGCGCGATGACGAGGATTTCCAGGAAAGCCAGGGCCCAATCTACGATCCAAGCCAGGGCGGAGATTAAATTTCCCAAAACAAACATTACTTCCTCCCGGAGGTTTTGGGCCCTACGACCACCCAGGTCCTCTGGTCCGATAACAGATATTTCTTGGCCGTTTCTCCCAACTCTTTACTGGTGATGGCCTCGATTATTTTAGGGAATTTATCCAAGGTTTCCATTCCCATTCCCGAGAGATGGTATTGTCCCAAGGCATAGAGCTGGGAGCGGTTGGATTGGAGCCCGACCCAGAACAATCCGACCATGTAGGTTTTGGCCCTTTTCAAGTCAGTCTCCGAGATCGGGTTTTCCGCGAAGTTCTGAAGGACCTCCTCCAGGCCCTTCCGCGCCGATTCGGTCTTATCCGGGGAGCAGCCCAGGTAGATTTGGTAAGCCCCGCCCAATGCCGCGGCGTCATGGGAGGCATGGACGCTGTAGGCCAAACTCCTCTTTTCCCGCAATTCCGCAAACAGCTTGCCCCCCATGCCGCTCAACATGGTATTGAGGACCCGGAAGTTGAAATAGTCCTTGGATTTCAAGTCCGGGGCGCGCAAACCCAGGACGATGTTGGTCTGCTGGCTATCGATCGTTTCCTCAAGGGAGGCGAATAGGGGGCCCTGTTGCGGGGGGACCTTCGAAGGGCTCGTCCCTTTGTTCGAAATCCCCGGCATTTTCTTGTTCAAGAGCCTAACCAATAAACCCGCCTCGATGTCCCCCACCGCCACCCAGGTCATTTGGAAAGGATCCAGGTACTTGGCGTGCCACCCCTTCACGTCCAGGGTCGTCATCCCGGAAACGCTCTTTTCGGAACCGACCGGCATGTGGGCGTAGGGCGTATCCTTGAAAGTCAGGACGTCCGATTGCAGCATGGTGTACTCGGAAGGGTCATCCTTCAGGCGGCGGATGGACGCGAGTTGGATCTTTTTTTCCTTGAGCACTTCCTCCTCCGCGAAGGCCGGCTCCAAAAGAACTTCCCCCAGGAGCCCGAAAGCCTCCTCGAACCGCGAGGAAAGGACCTCCAGGCTGATCCCCCAAAAATCCTTTTCCATGAAGGGGTCCAGTTGGGCGGCCAGGCCCTCTATTTTCCCGGAAAGTTCCTCATGGCTTTTCTGCTGGGTGCCTTTGGAGAGGCATTTGGTCATCAAGTGGGTGATGCCGAAGTTGTTTTCGGTCTCATCCGCGAATCCGCCCCTTAAAAATACGCCAAGGGAGGCAATCGGCAGGTTCTTGCGGGGCCTCAGCAGGAGGGTGGAACCGTTGGCCAGGGTGATTTTTTGTGTAGAGGAATCCATCGAAAGCCTGGGACGGGCGGCCCTTCCGGCCTCGGAAAAAGATTTTGTGAGCAGGGTTTGCAGACGCGCCGGGCTGGATTTTCCCTTTTGACCCCTAGGGTGATACACCACCAGGGATGCCCGGGAGGGGTGGAGGTATTTTCGCGCGGCCCGTCTCAAGTCGTCGCTGGTCACAGATTCCAGGGCCTTCAAATACTCCTCTTCCTTTCGGTAATCCCCCAGGAGTTCCCAGAAACCCAGGGACTTGGCTTGGCCGTCAACGCTTTGCTTCTCGAATATCTTGGAGGCCCTCAGCTTATTCTTGACCTTGGCCAGTTCCCCTTCGGAAACCCCTTGGTCGTAAATTTTCCGCGCCTCCGCCATGATGTCGCGAAGGAATGGCTCCAGCCTCTTTTGGTCCGTCAGGCCCTGGACCACGAAGGCCCCGCCGTATTTCCCGAGGAAATGATCCGTCCCGACCTCATCGGCGGATTGTTTTTGCTCCCGCACCGAGATGTTCAGCCGGCTGGAATTGCCGTCGCCCAATACCGAGTCCAACACTTCCAAAGCGGGCGCGTCAGGCTCGAAAAGGGAGACCGAGGGGAAACCCAGGGAAACGTAGGTTTGCTGGATGTCGCCTTCTTCCCATCGGGCCTGGAGCCCCGAGGGTTCCGGCTCTTTTTGAAACCGCCTTGGAGGGACCGGGAGGGTGGCTCCCTTCCTGAACATTTCCCTGGTCCAGCGGATGACATCCTTGGTTTTGACATCCCCCACGACCGCCACGACGGTGTTCTTCGACACGTAATGGGTTTGGTAGTACCTTAACAGGCTTTCCCTCGGGACTTTTTTCAAGATTTCGGGGTCCCCGATGACCGGCCAGCGGTAGGGGCATTTCTTGTACAGGGTCTTGAACATCATCTCCCAGGACCAGCTCCAGGGATCGTCGCGCCTCATGCGCATTTCCTCGAAAACGACCTCCTTTTCCTTTTCCAGCTCCATAGCGTCGAACATGGAATTGAAATAGGCGTCGAACTCGACGTCCATGGCTTTCCGGATCTGCTGCTTGGGAAGAACCACGTAAAAGCAGGTGTGCTCGAAGCTCGTGAAGGCGTTCAGGTAACCGCCGGCTCCCTCCACTTCCCTGGAAATCTGCCCCACCCCCCGGCTCTTGGTGCCCTTGAAGATCATGTGCTCGATCAAGTGGGCCATGCCCCGCTCATTGGGCTTTTCGTCGATGGATCCCGCCTCGATCCAGAGGTTCAGTGACACCACGGGATTGGAACGCGTTTCCTTCACGAGGAGAGTAGCGCCGTTCGGCAGGCGTACCCGCGAAACCTCATCACCCGATGGATCGCTTTTTAATTTGGCCATGGATTTTTGTCTCCCTAGACTTTCATCTTTGATTTCATGTTGTCATTGCGAGGAGCGTCTTTCATTGGTTTCAGTGACGAAGCAACCCAAGTTCACGGGTGATTTATAGCTGAGGGTTTTGCCGAGGGCAATACCAGTTGATTTAAACCCTTCGACTTCGCTCAGGGCCATGAGGCTCTCGAATGGCTGCGTTTGCTTCGTCATTACCACCAAGCTATTCGCCGGGTATTCCTCGCAATGACATCGGTACTGCGCCAATTTCTTTAAATTATTTTTTAAAACAAGGATAATTGGTGCGGAAGGGGGGAGTTGAACCCCCATGAGGTTGCCCCCGCTAGAACCTGAATCTAGTGCGTCTGCCAATTTCGCCACTTCCGCGTGTGGAAAAAACTTTTAGAAAATCTCGCAAAAGCCTTATGCTACAACAATTTCCGAACATCGTCCAAAAATAATTTTTTTCGTTCCGAAAAAGTGAACCTCAAAAATACCCCTCCGTGTCTTATACGTGTCTTTCGTTTCCGGGAAAGCGAAATTTGTCGGTGTCTTATTCGGTCGCTTTTCGGAAAAATTTACCCGGCCCCATCTCTGTGCAATTTTAAAATATCCGTCCGTGTCTTATACGTGTCTTTGGGATGCTTGGCAAGGGGTTCCAATCGTGTATTATTCGCATCCACGAAGCCCCGGACCCGTTCCAAGGCCTCCAACCGGTCCACCCGGTCCACTTGGTCATACCTCCTAAACATCGCGTGGGTCTTGTGGCCTGTAATGCTCATAATGACGCCTTCCGGAACACCCGCCTTCCGCATATTCGTCACCGCGCAGTGGCGAAGATCATGAAAATGAAAATCCTTCAATCCTGCCTTCCTGCAAGCGGTCTTGAATGCGGACCTCATATCCGTCAGCTTTTGACGCCTATAAGTGAAAACATACGGGCAACCCAAAACCCTCGGGATCTTCTTGAGAATTGTTCTTAGGTTTTCATCAAGGGGTATTTCCCTTTTCGCCTGCGTCTTAGTGTCTTCCGCCTCAAGCGTGATGATCCCTTGATTAATATCCAATTGCTTCAATTCCAGCCCCATGATTTCACCCTTCCGCATTCCGGTAAAGTAAGCCAGCTCCACAATGGGTTTAAGGTGCATGGGACAATTCTCAATAAGGCTTTGGTATTGCTCAGTGGTAAGGGTCTTATCCCTTGGAGTTTCCTTAAAGAGCCTCAGACCTTCAAGGGGATTCCTGTCGATTTGCCTGTTCAACACCGCCCTTCGGGCGATGGTTTTCAAGCAAGACAGGTCCCGATTAAGGGTCGTGCCCGTTAATTCCTTCCAGTGTTTATTGCCCTCCTTCCTCCTCCAGTTCAAGTATTTTTCCACCAGGTCCAGATTGATGCTCTCAAAGGCCCTGTTGCCGAAAAACGCCTTGAGATTCCTAACGTAAAACCTGTCTTGTTGGAAACTTTTCTTCCTGGATTCGGAATAGGCCAAAAACGCGTCAGCGGCCTCGTTGAACGATATTTTCGGCATTTCGACAGCCAAAAACTTGCCTTCAACGATGGTCTGCATATGCTGGGCTAGCACCTTCTTGGCTTTTTCCAAGGGCACTTGTCCCAACCGGACCCTTTTCCTCTTTCTTAATCCCTCCTCCTGGACCACATAATCCAGATAGTATCCCCCTTTATCCTTTCGCAGATGTTGGGGTAAACCACGAACATTAGGCCTACTCATGACTGCCTCCTAATGTTCCTAGCAGAATATATTTTAACAGTATCGGGCTCAATTTCCAAAGCCCCTTTGTCGGGGGGTTTATGGAACGTCCTTTGGAAATCCGAAAGCCAAATCCTCGGGTGTCGTCCGACTTTCACGCAAGGCAAAGTGCCGGAATTTCGCCAGAATCGGACGGTACGCACCGGCACCTTTGCCATGAGGGCCACCTCTTCGTCCGTCATAAGGTCATCCTCCTCCCTTTTCCTTCTCTCGCTTCTTCTTCTATCCATCATCATTGTTTTCCTGAAATGACTTGATAAGACTCAAAATCAGCTGTTTTCTAAAACTTAAGGGTTGCCTGGGGCCGATTCCTTCTTTTCGGCTTTCTTCTTGAATTCGGCTACTGCCGCCTTCTCTATTTCCGCCTTCGCCTTTTTGTTGGCGTTGCAAAAGTGGAAATACTCCCCATCCTTCTTGCCCGGGCGGGACGGGAACCCCACGAATAACCCATCCCCATCCTTCTTCTTCACCAATGTCAGGTCGTTGAAATAGAACTCATAACTGGCAATGGCAACCTTCACGTCGAAAAACGCCTGCGTGTTCTCCCCTTCGTAGGGGTACATCCTCGTAACCTTGACCTTTAAAGCCATTTGCTTCCTCCTTTGATTTTTATCCTGCCCGTCACCTTTTCACTTTTCTCCTTTCCTCCCTCGGTCCTTGGTTATCCTCTATAGGCACCTGTGCGCTTTCCTTGATTTTCTTCTCGTACTCGGCGATTGCGACTTTCTCAATGTCTTTCCGGGTATTTGCGTCCATGTAGCAAATATCGTGGTACTCTCCCTCCTGCCTTCCAGGCCTAGAAGGAAGGCCCAAGAAAAAACCATCCCCGTCTTTCTTCTTCACAAGCGTTAATTCGTTGTAACCAAAGACACGACCAGATATTTGGACCTTTGCTCCGACAAAAGCCTTCGTGTGTTCCCCGTCATATGGAAACATCCTGGTAATCCTGACTTTTAAACCCATGCCCCTTCTCCTTTTGAATTTAATGACCAAAAAAAATTATTTTTTCGTTATCACCTCCTTGTCAGCCAGGGTGTTCCTTGCGAATTCCAATGCCTCGTTTTTCCCCTTTTCGTTGGTCTTCTCCAAATAGACCCACCAATTGGCGGAACCTTTCTTGGTGGAATACTCGTGGAGGATTTCGAGAAGTTCTGGGGTGTATTTGACGGGTTTTGGCCCGGCGCTTTTGGGAGTTCCCCGAAAGACCACCGTGTTCCTTCCACTATCCTTGGCGGTGTATAGGCCGTGATCCGCCGCCGTAATAATTCCTTCCAGGTTGGTGCCGTCTTCCCCCCATTCAACGAGGGCTTGGGATATGGTCACCGAGTAGTGGATAAGAAACAGATCGTCCTTCTTGTGGTCAAACCCGTCCGTAAAGTGCCGGATATCCTCTTTCTGGATGATTTCATTCGTTTCCGTCACCACCTTCTCTTCACAGTGCTTCCTTAATTCCTCCGCTTTTTCCACCGCTTCTTCTTCAGTTCCATCCCAAACCCAAACAAGCTCTTCGCCGCCATACCTCCAAATCCTGTTTTTGGTGAAGATTTGCTGGCCCGCCTTGGCCAAGGCTTTCAATACGGCGTTTCCAACCTGGTGGTTGTAGTGGACGTCGTTAAAGGATTTGAAAAAGTCGATATCAGCCATGGCCAGGAAAAATTGGTTTTTCCTACGGGCGGCCAAGGCGGGTATTTGCTGCACCGCCGCCCGGTCGTTCAATAACCCTGTCCGGTGGTCCACCAAGGTTTCCTGCACCAAATCCTCCTGAGTGGTCTGGGTTTCGGATTCGGCTCTCATCTCCTTTTCCAGGAAGGGGTCGAAAATCTGGGCGAAAAGCCATTTGAGGGGTTTCACTTTCTTCAACTTTCCAAGCGCTTCGTTTCTTCTTTTCTTTTTGGCCATTTCATATAACCGTGTGATCTTGGAATCAGTAACCCCTGCCTGCATGAGGGTCGTACAAAGGGTGATGGTGCGGTGGAATTGACCGCAGGCGTAATGGGAAACAGCCAAGAGCGTCAGGTAGTTGTAGTTCTTGGGATACCTGAGGCTTAGGGTCTCGAACTTCTCCACAGCGGTATCATATTTCCCGGTGCGGATGCACAATTCTGCTTCCAAAGCCACGGCGTCGGGGAAATCCCTCTTCATGGCGAAAATCTCCCCTAAACTTTCCCGGCAATCGGAATTGAGTCCCATTTGGTATTGGGCTCGGGCAAGCAATACGAGGCTTTCAGGTGTCTTTGGGGAGAAGTTGTGGAGCCTGTTAATCACCTTGAGGATGGAATGAGGTTGTTTGTACCTGGCGTAAATTTTGGCCGCTTCCAGGTGGGCTTCCACGTTCTGGGGCTGGTGATTGGAGATGACCTCATCAAAAAGCTTTAAAGCTTCCTTGAACCGGTTCGTCTCCATGCACAAATGGGCGGATTGAAGGCACCGCCTGGCCAACTCCGGGTTTATCTGCAATACGTTTTCTTCCATATGGCTAAAACCTCTGGAAATCCGTCACGATCAGCTTCCCGTTTTCTTTTTTGACCACCACCACGAGGTGAAAGGGCAGCTCGATCTGGGAACCAGGCCCCCTGGCGTCAGAGTTGTAAAGGTTCTTCCCGATGACTTTTACCCAGTAATGGGTTCCGTCCGTGTTTTCCACGCTCGACCGGTCGATTTG
>CAWCKJ010000001.1:0-68536 GCA_963796105.1 candidate division FCPU426 bacterium | reverse complement strand
CTGGTAGGAGACATAAGCCTTGGTGTCCGTAAGGAAGCCGACCCATTTAGGGTCGAGGAATGCTTCCTGGTAATAGGACATCATGTTGTCGCTCATGAGGTTCGCCACCTTGTCCACTTGGCGGTTGATGTCGGTGTAACTGATGTTGAAAGCCATGATGGAAAACTTCTCAGCAAAGTCTGTTATCTCCCTGGTTTGGGGGTCCTTATCAACTACCTGGGATTTCTCCCCAGAAACTTCTTTCTTGGAATCCGCAACATGGCCTGACCTTCCCCAAAAGAGGGTGGAACCAAAACCAACCAGGGCAATAACGATTCCAAAAATGATTTTCCCGGCATAACCCTTTTTCTCAGGTTCCTTATCGAGGAGATCAAGAATGTCATGCCCGTCCTCCTTTTTCGGTTCTGTCATTTCATGCCGACCTTCCATAAACCTTTAAGGGAGGTCGGTATAGTCCTAATATCCTTTAAAATCTTTTTATGGATCATTAGGACATCTCCACCTCAGGTTTATTTACGACCATCTGGGCTTCTTTTTCCTTTGGGGCTGGCTTCAAGACGGTTTTGTTCTCCTTGTCCTCAATCCACTTGGCGATGGCCCCCAAAGTCGTAACCGGGTCTTCGTCAGGAGCGTAAGTTTCCAGGTATTGGTCGCGGATGGCGGCTTCTGGGCCGTAAGTGGTGGCGATGTGGTAGGCCAATTCGTCGGGATAGATGTTCACGATTCCCTGGCGTAGGGTCTGGTGGATCAGGGCTTGGGAATAGACACCTTTGACCAAGTGCAGATTCATGACCTTTTCCACTTGATTGGGGTTCAATTGGAGAAGGCCTTTGGCGTGGTCGATATCATCCCCGACCAACTTCAAAAGAATTTTGGTAGAGGTGTTTTTCAATATGGCTTCAACACCCTTCACCCCGAAAAACTCCCCGATTTCCTGTGTGGCGAAAATGGGCTGGAGCCTCAAATGCCGGGCAGTCTTGGCGATACGGAGTAAAAAAGCTAATCCAGCAGGGTATTGGGCCAGGTACCAGCACTCATCCATTGCAAGTTGGGATAACCGGTTTAGTTCCTTGTTCTTTTTTGCTTTCGATAGGCAGTAATTGGAAATGACGAATACGGCCAATCCCACGGCCTTCTTGTCGTTATCGCTGATGCCCGACGTATCGAAAACAATGAAGGAATTGTCAGCTTTGACGGTGGATTCACGATCCGTCAGGTTGGCATACATTCCCTTGCCCGTGAAAAGCTTCAAGACCTCGGCTTGCTTGCGGCAAATGTATTGGAACTCAGCAGGAACTTTCTTGTCGTCCGCAGTCTTTAAGAGTGTTTCCTTTAGGTCGGTTAATAGGGGCACCCGCCCCTCTCCAATAGTGTTCCGGTAGGTTTGCTTGACGGCCTCCTGGAGCAAGGCCTTGTCCAATTCCTCCGATTCCTCGATACGGTTGTCCTTGATATTGGCCAGCACCACCCCCAGGTACATGATGATGCTGGAAATATGCTCCGGATCTATTTCCGCCTCCTTTTCCTTTATCTCATCCAAGGGATAATCAAAGATGTTTAGGTGGTGTTTGCTGTCCAAGTCGTAATTAAGGTACCTGCCTCCCGCTAACCTACAAAGGGTCTTATACGATTGGGACTTGTCGATGATCATGATGTAGGGATTCATGGGAAGGTTCTTGATGAGAAGCTGGTTAATGGAAAATGACTTTCCTGTGCCGGATGAACCTACTACAAGCACGTTCCAGTTTTCCGTTTCCCTTCCCCAAAGGTTCAAATGAACCATTTCACCCGATAGGGTTTTCCCCAAAGGAACCCCATCGGTATCTGCTAGGGGCTCAAACAAACAAGGAACCGCGTTGGCCATAACCGCCGTGGCCTGGAGATGCTCATGGCCTGCTAAATCCGTGGCTTGTGGAATAGTTGAAAGAAACAATCGTTTCTGTTCCGCGTATCCTGAAAGGGGATGAACGTTCTTGAACATCCGGGAAAGGCTTTCATAACTTGAGGAAAGTTCCTTTAGGCTTTTGGAAAACAAGGTGATGTAGAGGGAGAACTTGGCGAGTGATGTTTTCCTCTCGGAAACGAGCGAAAGAACACTTTGGCGGTAATCCAGCGCCGCCTGGGCTTCAAAGTTCATGACGTTCTGGCGTTTCCACAAGGCCCCCTGGTCGCTCTGGATCTGTTTTTCAACTATTGATTGGGCACGGAACAGGTCCACCCCCTTGATATAGAAGGAAACCTTGAAATCATCCGTTCGTTCGTAAAGTTCCTGGAAAAATAGGTTCTGCTCGTTGAAAGACGGAAATTCCGTCACATATAGGGTTTTTCCAAAGGTTTCCCCCACCTTGAAAAACTTCGGATCGCTAAAATCCCAAGGGGTGGTGGAAAGCATTTCCCGCAAGGTTTGAATCCCGTATTCACCCCCTGAGTAACCTGATGTTTTCTTGAACCTTTCTGGATTCCCTTGGAATCTTTCGAGGGATAATTCCTCATATAAGAGGGTAAAGATTTCTTCTTCAGTGGCCTCCTGGGGTTCCAACCCCACGATGTTGAGCTGTGAAACCCAGGATTTCCCCCGCCTGAGGACTTCCTCAATGGGGGTAACGTTCGTTACCTTTTTTCTATTCGAAACCGTTCGTGGTTGAACTGTAAAAAGGACATACGACCTGAAATGGCAAATCCTTTCATCCGCGTAAAACCGCCTGAGCCAATTCCCCAGGAATTCCGGGTATTGGTTCCTGAAAATTTCTGGTGCGTTCTCATGAATTCTTTCGTTATATCGGCCAATGACGTCTTCCACATCGGCCAGAACCCTTTTGGTAAGAAATTGGACTTCCTCCCCGCTCCTCAAATCGGCCAATACCGAGTCCAGCTTTCTGACCTTTTCCCCCAACACTTCCGGGTCCTCCATCCATGGGTTCAACCCACCGGCTAATTTGAATAGGCAGGCGTATTGGTCCGGGTTCCTCAAAGCGAGGTAACCCGGCCCAACGGATCGAATTCTCAATAACCCGGCAACTGGATTGTTCTTAGCCCTCGATTTGAAAAAGCCGCTCATATTTCCAACTCGCTTGGTTCTCCACCTGGGAAATAACACTTGGGTTCTCTGTTGTACCGGATGATGTTTTCCAGGTGCCTTTCGGGCCAAAAACTTTTCATCACGAAATAGAGGGTGGCGAGAATCAGGATTCCAAAAAAACTAACAAGGGAGCCTTCCAGACCCCAGAAGATCATGAAACCCACGAAGGCAATGGCGTCCCCGATGAAAACAAACATCAATTTGTGGAAATCGGAGGAATAGAAAAGCCCCCACATTTTGGATTCCTTCTCAAGGGGTATCGCCATTTAAACCGTCCTTTTCCCCTGGGGTCCTTGGGGTCCCTTCCATGGCCTTTTGTAGTCCTTCCCTTGTTGAAGCTTTTTGGCGTAATCCCCGACAAGTTTTCTTTTCTCATTTTCATTGGTCGAAAATATCCCACTACCCTGGGCGTCCCTCTTGAGGCTTCCCGCAATGACATTTCCCGAAAATTTCTTGAGAAAACCAGAAACCGGGTTGTCCGGGTCTTCTCTCTTTGGCTTACCGCCAAGGCCTCCCAATTTCGCGATTGTGTTTAATCCCTGCATGGACTTTTGCCCGGCCAAGGCTCCCCCGGCTGTCCCAATCCCCGGAATGATGGAGCCCACCGCCGCACCCGTTGCGGCTGCCATGGCCTGGCTGGTTTCGCCTGTCATCGTCTTCATGGCCCCAAATCCCCCAAGCCTTGCCTTATTAGCCCCTAAAACAGCCCCTTTGGTGTCACGGGCGAATTCATTGATCCCTTCCCCTTTCAAATTCCCTCCCTTGAAGGAAGTGAAAAGCGCTGCGAATTCCTGTGCATTGGAGATCAATTGAAGGCCGGCAAGTACCGCCACCGCAGTCAGAAGGCTGTTCACGCCGATGGTTTCCACCCCCCAATTGATATTTGGTATCAGGTAAAGGCCGACCAAAGTGATGGCCCATATGATTGAATAGAGAAGGAGTTTCACGAAGTACTTGGTCGCCGCCCCAAAGATGGGAGCAGTCGCTGGGTGACCCAAACAGCCGATAAAGATGGGACCAAGGATGAACAAAACCCACAGGTTCAACACCTGGAAGAACTTCGCGAAAATGACCGCAAAACAAGTAATGAGTCCCCAGATGGCGACCCCACACTTGAGCAACCCGGCTGAAAACTCAGCCAACCGGCTCGTCGACGCTGCCGCCGTCGTGTTTCCCGCCGTCCCGATATTGGTGGAAGCCTGTCCTGATTGTTGGGGATATTGGGTCCCGTTATCCTGGACTAATCCTTGGAGTGAAAAGATGCCTGGTGTTTGATTACTAATGGTGTCGGCACCCTTTGAGATCAGCACATGGACTAATGTGGGCATTCCAAGGATTAAGATGATCCCACCCATAGCCTGGAAAAACCTGGAATTCCCTTTTTGGGAATCCCCCGCCGAAATCGCCGAATAGCAGTTATAAAAACCAATCACCACCAGCCCCAACGCAACCAGGTAAATCAGGTTCCAAATGACCCCTTGGACCGTGATGAAATTTCCCCGAAAGTCGTACTGGGACAATTGGAAAGTGCTGGCCCCACCATCCGCGTTCAAGTCGATATTCTGAAAACCTTCCAATACCCCCGAAGTCCTCAAGGTGTTCTGGTTGTAGATGTAGTAACCCATAGCCGTCACGCCGGTCGTTAAATAAGAAAAAATCGTCGGCCAGGCGAAAAGACACAGAAACGCCGCCACGAATCCGATGACAAGGCTTGGGTCCACAAACCTGTTCCAAAGGCCGGATGACCTCTGTCCCGTATCGATCACGAATCCCACAATGAGGATGAAAAGCCCCGTACCACTGCTGATCTTCAGGAGATTCAATACCACTTGGACGGCGTTGGCCCCCATATTGTTGGTCAATGCGTTGTAGGTA
The DNA here is from genome assembly GCA_963796105.1 of candidate division FCPU426 bacterium. Taxonomy (GTDB): domain Bacteria; phylum Oederibacteriota; class Muellerivitia; order Muellerivitales; family Muellerivitaceae; genus CAWCKJ01. The sequence continues at coordinate 63,582 of CAWCKJ010000001.1, read as the reverse complement.
TTGGGTGAGGCTAAATTCGGGATATAGATCAGGAAGGTGCCAATGTATTTGTCATAAATCTTGAAGAGGGTTTGTAAGGCCCAATCCCCGATTTTATCCATCCCCTGTGCGACCCAATCCCCCGCGTGTTTGGCCATGGCATCAAAAATCCCTCCCGACACCCCTTGCTCGATGGTCTGTGAGGATGGGCCGCTGTCGGTGGATAGGAGCGAAATAGCTTCAGCCCTTGTGGCTCCCAAAAGGCATATGAAGATGAGGGGTAGGAGCCGCTTGACCATTCAACTCCCCGACAGGACGGAACTGACAGGTTTCGCCCCGAATTCGCCCGCCTTGAGGATGACAACGTTCAAAACAACTCCCGCCATGAGAATTCCCACGATGGCAAGAACACTTCCCCAAACCCGGTCCTTAGCTGTCGTGTCCCCCTTGCTGGATTCGGCCAGATGGTCCAGGACGTTCTTGACGCACATCAAAATCTTCCAAAGGCCATAGGCGTCCAGGAGAAACAGGATGATCATCTTGAGGGGGGACAATTCCGGCATACTCGCCAATGCCTGGGAACGAACGTTATCCGCGCACATGAAAACTAAAGCCGTAATCCAGACCGTCTTTATCCAAACCAACTTGCTTCTTATCCTCATGTTCTACTCCTTCAATTTATTGGGCTGACGGTGCCCCGCCAGCGTTAGCCGACCCCTGGGATTGCAGTTGCTTGACGTTGACGCCCCCCAATTGTTGGAGGGCGACGCTTCCCCCGGTTTGATTCGTGTTGGTTCCTGCTGTATTTAGGGCTGTTCCAGAACTCTGTCCCGACCCAAGGGATGTCCCCAATTGCTGTCCCGTCCCCAAGAGGGAACTTAAATTCGGTATCCCAAGGGCCTGCAAAAGCTGGGAAACAACCAAGGTTCCTAGGATTCCACCCAAGCTGGCGATGACCGTCCCGACAACCTGGTTGAAGACTTGGGCCAATTGGCTTTCACTTTGGGTGGGCTGATAGCCGGGGGCGACATATGGTTGGGGCAGGGCCGCGACCTGGTTGGCCGCCTGGTCGGCTCCCTGGATGTTCCCCGACTGCAAGGCCTGGGCTTCTTGGGTGTAAAGACTTCCCGCCTGCTGGAACTGCGGGTCATCGCTTTGCTGTAACTGGACCGCGTATTGCTGGAGTTGGTTGGCGCTCTGGGGCGCGAAAGCAGTCCCCGCCGTATTGGCTAATTGCTGGCTCAAGAGGGAAAGGCCCTGCATGACCTGGCACTTCACCCAATTGGAATGACTCGCCTGGTTGTACTGGTTGGCCGTAAAGATGTGGAGTTTCCTGGGGACAGCGGCATAACTCCTCACAACCGCCTTTGCTGGATCGGCCTTGGGAAACTGGGAAAGTTGTTTCATGAGCCAGTCCCTAAAATCTACAACGTTTGCCTTCAAGGCCTCCTCTATTTTGGGGTCATCGGGAACGGGACTAGCGATAACCGGAAGGTGGACCAGGGACAAAATAAGCAAAGAAAAGAAAATCCCTTTCATATCTCACCCTTTTTCTTGAGGGTGAAAAACAGTTCCGCTAGTTCCTCATGTCTTTCAACACCTGATAAGGCGACTCCAAATGGTTCCACACCGGGGATTTCAATAAAAAGGTCACCAATATTGAAAAGCTTTTGGACAAGGTTTTGTTTGCAAGTGATGTTGATGATCTTGTCGTAAGGAATGGATCTGGAGCGTCTCACCAAGATTCCGGTGCGGATTTCAAACCAATCAGGTTTTATGATGAACTTGGTAGTAGCTAGGAATAACCAAACGCAAAGGAATAGGAAAACTTCAAGAATCCAAAATCCCCTGAGGACATAGACAAGCCTCACTCCCTGGGGAACCAAAAGGAACAAGGCCACGGGAACAATGAAAACGGAAAGGTATTGAAAAAAGGATGGATGCAGTACCCTGAAATTTTCAGAAATGTTCTGTTCCAAAGTTCACCTTTGATTAATAGAGTTGAACGAATGCCGGGTCGCTGTCCTGGGTGACATAAACGGTCAACCCGAAATCCTTGATATAGGGCCGGTCCACCCTGATCCGGCATTTGTAGGGGTTATCCGTGGGCGTTCCCCCTTTCAAAAACACTTCCCTGTTGGATTGGCGTTTCAAAAGCCATCCCTGGATGGTTTGGTCGCTTGAAATATCGATAATGAAATTGGGGCCGAAATTCGTAACCAATGCGCTGACCTTGGCCACGTCGGTTTCGGTTTGGAAGTTGTAGGTTTGGGTCTGGAAAGGGATTCCGGTTGGAAGTGCCTTCGGCATGGCCCTCTTTGCCCGGTGGGTGCCTGAAGTTTCCCCGCTTGGATTCCCAGCCCAAGAATCATCCGGAGCCTTATGTTCCATTACCTGTTCAATGGCCCATTGATCCCTTTCCCGGACAGCAATAAATGGGTTTTCCTCTGCTATTGCGGGGGTAATGATTAAAAAAAACATAAATGGTACGAAGTACCTCAAAACTGAACCCCTGTATCAATGCTGAAGGCATAGGTGTTGTAACCGGGTGAAAGAAGAGGAATTTCAAGCCCGTTAGTCTCGTTCCCGCCCCCGACCGGCATGGGCAAAGGCGTATTGATGTTGTAGGGGTTCAACCGGGCAAAGGTGAAATCGCCCATGGAATCGGTGACATTGAAATCGATGAAAATGGAACGGATTCGTATCCGCGCCTGTCCATACAAGGCCCTTTGGGGAAGCTGCGCGGATGGAGGGTCGATCCCATTTCCCCCGGTGAAGGGATTATCGGGATTGTTGGCAATCGGGATTTGGGCCTCCAGGATGATCCGGTCCAGGGATAGGAAATGCCAGGTGAAAAGGTGCTCTCCCCTGGCCCCAAAGGCGAAAGCGTTCGTATCGCCTGAGTGGGCGGAATCCTGCACCCCGTACTCGAAGTAAAGGGTGTAGTCCCTGGCGAAATTAGCCTCGCCGCAAATGGAATAGGCCGGGTTCCCGCTCATGGAGGAATATTGGAAATCATCCGCCGCGCTGGCCCCCAGGTTGAAAAGAAGAACCGTCCTCAAATCCCCGAAATTGAGTTTCATCCGGAGCTGGCCCATGAAATATCCCTGGGAGCCGTCAATAACGGCGTCCTGGGCGGAAAGGAGCGTCGGGAAATAAAAGAAGCTCAACGAAGTCGGAGGGCTGGAAACGCTCTTGTAATCTTCCACCCCGAAAAAGAACTTAAAGGGAATATAAAGCTTTATCCCGTCCAGCCTTCTCAAACCCATCAAGGGATAACGCCCGAAAAAGTGGGTGGTACTGACAATATCCGATAAATCCATCCGCCCGATCCGCGCCTCCATCCAAGGTTCCGACAGGGAGAAATTTGCCTCCCTTAATTGAAGGCCTACCCCGTCGTCGGACGAGGAAAAGAATTTGGTAACCCTGACTGTTCCTTGAGCCGAAACGTCGTTCTCGTCAAGTTTTCGGACAGCTGAAAGGTCGAGCAAGGAAAACCCAAGGTTCCCGGACGCGTCACTGCCATAATGGGCTACGACGTTCGCGTTGAGTGCCTTGGATTCGTTGTCCACGTAAGGCGGCGGAACCCAGTTTGGCTTGGGTGTCGCAGTGGGACTAGGGGTGGGAGTTGGTGTTTTCTTCCCCTTGGGTTTTGCATATACGGAAGAAACGTTTATAAAAATCAGCAGACAGAAAATACAAAATGCCATTTTCATTTTCATACCGACCTTCCATAAATCTTTAAATGAGGTCGGTATAGTGCCGATTACCTTGTAATTTTTTATCAATGAAAATCGGTACATATAACCCCCTCACGGTATGGTGTAAGAGACCAACATCTTCGGTTTTTGCTGGCTGTTCCCCGTGTTGTCCCAAAACGATATGAAGCCAGAAAGCGACGCGCTTGTTTCCGGCTCCGGCGAGATTAAAACCCCGTAATTGTTGTTGGCCTTGTTCACCCAAACCTGGGCAAGGGATGGCGTGATGTTCCAGGCAAGGAGAACTTGGGTCGCGTTCATCTGGGAGGCGGTAACAGTCACCGCGTCCATGAAAGATGAGTTGTAATCCACCCCTGCCGTAATGGGTGAACTGGCTCCCCCATCCCATCCATATGGGGATACAAGCACGTTCCAGGTACTTGAGTCGTTCCAAGGTACTTGGCCGGCTGGGGGTGGTATGACTTGGTGGATGCCGAAAACGTAAGTGCCCGTGGAAAGGTTCGTGGTGGTTTCCGTGGCCAATTGGAGGCTCGCGGCTGTGATGGTGGCGTTGGAGGGTATGCCGTAGGACAGGTCGAACCTCAACAAACCCAATGCCACGTTTGCTGTGTTTGATCCTGTGGCCACCAAGATTTCCCCTGTACCAGGGGCGATATTGGGGAAGCTTCCATCGATCCAATGGGTGTCCGACCCGCCATATCCCGAATCGGGATAAATCCCATTTTCAAATACCGTTGAATAAGTCGGAATGGTCGGTCCGGCTGGGCCTTGGGACCCGGTTGGGCCGGAAGGCCCTTTTTCACAACCGGCTAATAAAAAAGCAATCGCCAGAATCGAAATGGTTTTCATATAGTTCCCTTTCAATAGGAGTCGGTAAAGACAGTGGTGGTTGATCCGTTGATGGGAACCGCGACATAACCCGTTTTTCCCAGGTAGGAGTAGTACAAGTCCGGGGAATATTGGGTGGTATTGATGGTGAATCCGTAATTGCCCGGTCCCAAGGTAAATTTTGGTCCCCCGCAATCCTCCGTGTTGACCGACTGGCCATTCATGGAGACGTTGGTATTGCAGCAATTGCCGCTGGTGAACCAAACGGTGACCGGGGTGCAGGAATTCGTGGCGGTGATTTTCAACCCCCCGTCGAATTGAAAGGCGTTATTGCTCCCGCAAGTACCGATTCCTATAAGGTTATTGGTGACGGTCACAGTGACTGAGGAAGTGAACCCCTTGGTGATGGTCTGGGGTGAACTGTAAGCCCTTGGATATGGCGTGGGTTCCAGGTCGAGGGCTGTCACCGAAAAACTGGGTGGCAGGTCCACGCAAGTAAGACCTGTAATCGTGACGGTGGCCGTATCGGCGCTTCCATATCCAATCGTCGCGGGTCCGTAAGTTCCGCTCCAATTATTCGGGAATGCCGAGAAAGCGATCTTTCCGGGAATAAACAAGTTTCCGGGTTGGCTATAAACGAGGCTATAGGTGAAGGGATTTCCAGGATTCGTGGAAGTGAAGGCTTCCGGCACGGTCGGGGTTAAATAAATCGTCGCTCCCGCGGAATTGAAGTCGGCCGTCTGATTGGCGACCGAGACCGGCATAGTGATTGTGCTGGGAGCGAATGGAAAAGGCGTTTGGGCCGGAACCACGAAAGTCCAATTCCCTATATCAAGCCATGTAGGGTTAAAAGTTGCGATCCCGCTGGCCGTGGTTGCCTGGCTATAGACCGTCACCCCGGAAGGCGGTATCGCCTTCACCAACACATTGGGAACACCGATTCCCTTATCCTCCACGAACGCGCTTACGGCGCCATGAATTCGATCAGGAGTAGGAGTAAAGCCAATATCGTAAGGAACGGAGGGACCGCGATTGGATTGGCAGCCTATAAAACAGATCCCTAGAATTTCCGACAGAAAAAGCGTTGTAACAAGAAGCCAGGTTTTATTCATATTGCACCCTCCATAAGCGTCACAAATTCTATCGATTTACAAACAATCATCTTTTTAACCCTCGGCTGGATTGCCCTACAAAGAACATTTTTCGAATTGACTAGACGGATATTCTGGTATTTTCAGCAAAAATTTAACACCTAGAGTTTTCTAGGTGTTATTCGGGAAGTGTATTAAGGACGATGCTGAAATGCTTGAATGGGAAACGGATGAGAAATTTTTCAGGAATCTATATCACCGAATAGGGGAAATCCGCCGTGAAAAAGGGATAACCCAAGACCAACTTGGTGGAAGGGTTAATGCGGACACAAAGGAAATCCAAAGATGGGAAACGGTAGGGGGCGTGAGTCTTAAAACATTACGAAAATTGTCGAAAGCACTGGATTGCCCTATCATTGAATTTTTTAAGGCTCCTAAAACAAACCGACCATTGCGGGGCTTTCCAAGAAAGAAAAAGGTCATCACAACTAAAACAATTGATTAATTAACTTTTTTTATTTGGTTCAGGCTACCAAATGGCTTTGGATAACTGTTATGGCCATGATGTCGAAAATACCCCCTGTATCGGTGTATTTTGGGTCAGCCAATTCGTCGAAGCGAGCAAGTCCGTTGTCGACCCCTTGTATTTAGTTGTTCACCTGATAAAGATTTTAGGATTTAATCACGAATAAGGGTGAAACGATAAAATTAAGCGCAAACAAAAAATAGATTTTCAAGCCACCGCTTTCTCAAAATTGGTTTTCAGAATATCTAATACAGGGAACCTCTAAAAATTCCTGTTTGAAGTGCTATCAGATGATGAAAGCCGTTTCGTAGCATTCAACCCACTGATGCGGAGGGCTTTTACTCCCTGCTTCGCTCTCTTTCAACCTTTCAGTAGCCTTCAGAACCTTCCAAACAGCCAAAATCTATCCAACAACCGTCTTTGGGCGCATTCGTCCCATCAGGTAAGCAAACCGTTGCATATTGTAAGCGATGTTCCTCATTCCAATCTTCATCCGGGCTCTCACCTTTCCCACCACCCGCAACCAATTGCCTCCCATCGCCACTTCCATGTGCCCAAATACATGCTCCACCCGAACCCGAACCTTAGACCGGGCCTTGTTCAATTTCTCCTGGAACGCCGTTAGCGGATGATTCCGTTTGGATTTATAATGAGTCCGGTTGTCATAGCCTTTACGCTTCAAAGCCTTACTCTTTTTACCTGATCGGTACGCACTATCCGCCCAAATCTTCTTCCGGTTCTTCCCGTCCAAAATCACCTCAAAAATCTCGCTGTCGTGCACCGATGCCGCCGTCATCTCGAACTTCCGGATCAGTTTGTATTTTTTGTCCACATTGATATGGTTCTTGTACCCATAGTGGTTCACCCCATTTTTCTTCATCCACCGGGCATCCAGATCTTTTTGCCTGAGTTTTTCCGGTTCTTTATTCCACCCTTCCGGGATTTCGTCTTTCTTGATTTGGTCGTTCTCCTCCTTACTGTTCCTTTGCCGGGGTACTTCCACGATGGAGGCATCAATGATCTGACCTTCCTGTGCCTTCAACCCAGCCTTGTCCAGATGCCTGTTGAGCTTATCGAATAATGGGTCGATCCACCCTCCCTGCGCCAGCATATCCCGGTACAGCCAGATCGTCTTGGCATCTGGCACTTGGGCATCCATCCCCAACCCCAAGAACCTCATGAAACTCAGCCGGTCCTGGATGTGGAACTGCGTCCGGTCGTCCGCTAGGTTGTACAATGCCTGTAGAACCAGCACCTTGAACATCAAAACCTCGTCGTAAGGCGGGCGTCCCGCTTCGCTCTTTCTATCCTTGTTGCGCAAACCTTTCCGCAACACGCTTCGGAAATCCTCCCAAGGGATCACCCGGTTCAGGGCTTCCAGCGGGTCTCCCATCTCATCCAGTGATTTCAATCGATCTTGTAGATCAAAAAAACCGGTTTGGCCCATGGGTGACACCTCACAAAAGGAATTTTCAACGCTTTCACGCGCCGATTCTTCCTTGTACCGAATCCACTGCCTCTTTACAATGAATTTTTAGAGGTGCCCTACATTGTATTTTAGTTTTTCTTTTTTATAATTAATCCCCTTTTCTAAACTAAACAGGAAAAACAGGTAAAAATGGAACGGGTTTGTGTTTTTATCGATGGAAACAATTTCTATTTTGGACTTAAACGAAACAATCGGGCGACAAGGGTTGATTACTACCAACTGTGTTCCGCCCTAGTCGGACCGGAACGGAAATTAGTGCGTTCCTTCTACTATAATGTCGCCTACGACCAGAAAAACTTCCCAGAAAAGGCTAAAATCCAGCAACCATTCCTGGATTCCCTCGACCGTACACCTTATCTTGAGACGAGATTGGGGCGCATGGTGCTTAACCACGATAAAAATAGTTACCATGAAAAGGGCGTTGAAGTCATGCTGTCTTCCGAAATGGTCTTTTACGCGGCACGAAATTTATACGAAACCGCTATTCTAGTAACCGAGGATGACGATTATTCCCCCATAATGGAATTGGTTAAGCAAACTGGAAAGCATGTTGAAATAGCGCTGTTTCCGGATATTCAACCCAAGGAATTGATCCATTTCGCGGATAACAGGATCGACCTGGACAAGGTGTTGACACAACACGCCTCAAAAATCTTTCCGGTGGATACTGACGACAATCGTGGAAACATGTAATAGGGAATGTTGGATAACTGCCTGGAAAGCCGTGTTTAAAGATTAATTATTGAGAGGGTTTTCTTCCGGGGGCGGTAAGTTTTTTGGGTTCATTCCGTCGAAGTTATATTGCATTGAGACCCACTTGCATTTCATCTTTTGTTTATCGCAACTAAAGGCTTCGCTGCACCTTCTTGCTCCCCTGCTTTTAATTATCAGGCTGTCCCGGAGGTCCATAATAATCTCATGGATCAAATGGACGTCTTTGTTGAGGATAAAGCACCTTTTTGATTCACTTTGTTCCATATACCACCCCGGCTAAAACAATACTCATAGTAAGCATATCGCCGTTTTGTGAATTGTGCCTAGCGTGGATGGATTTTATGGAAACCGGTTTAACGAATTTAAAGTTGTCAGGAATCTTCACTTTGAGGGAGTAAAAAAATAAGGAATTTGGTTGGTCGCCAGAGGCAACAAGCCGAGGGCAGCGATTGCCAATGCAGATTCACTATGAATCTGTTCGGAAAAGATGGAAGGGTTTTCAAGCTATTCGTTTAAAGATTTTAAAAGTTCTGTGTCTTTCCTCAGAAAAGGGTAAACCAAGAGTTGCAACTTGGTTTTGTATTCCTCACAACAGCAAAGATACCTTAATTTTATAGTATCTTTCTCCAAAGGTTCATATTCCACGCGGATAAGTTCAGGCGTCTTTTTATGGTTATTACAGGTGCCTTCCTCGTAAAAGAATTCAACCATTAACGATTTTGCCCGGTCAACTATGTCGGGTTTTATCCCCACAAATAAACAGAATTTATCTGCTTCCTTCTGTAATGCGAAATATTTTTTGGACATTCACTTATTCCTTACGCTTAGATTTAAGGATTTTCATTCTCTCTGCGAACATTTTACGGAGGGGGGCTAGTTGGGATTCTCCCATCTTTTTAGGGTCTAAGAAATCGGATTGTTTCTGGTAAACAGCGATTTCATGGCCTATTTGGGCTAGGTCGGGGATGGTTTTGGCGTTGAGGATCGCGGTTCGCCAGGTGGAAAAGTTGGTCATGGATTATTAAAAACTCAATTTTCGAATAATTCTTTTTCGATGAGCTTTAAATTGCGGTTTACATAGAACATATCAGGTTCGTGTTTTTGGGGTCGGGTTTTGATCTGGTAGGTAGGCTTTGCAACATTACTGCTGTCGTAAAGGACGAGGCCAATCCCAAAAATCATGCAAAGCGAATCCAAACGGGCGATGTCATCTTCACTGGATGAATCCGGCACGACCAAATAACATTTGTGACTGAAAAGCTTGTAAGAACAGGCTTGGCCAAAAGCCTCAATAAGGCTTGATTCATTCAATTTAATTTCTGCGGAAACGATTTCCGTAGTGCCTTTAATAATGTCGCTTCTTGATGCTTCCCGTATACCAATTACATCTGGTGTTCCCCATTTTCCACCAAAACGATTACCGCCAAGAGGAATAGCTTTTGTGCAATCTTCTAAATCGTTCTTTAACCAATCGGCAAAGGATTGATAGAAGTCTTCTTCTTTGACCTTATTATTATTTTTTGTTTCAATTAGAACCATGGTTGAGGAAGAACCAACAAATTCTTTGTCTAATTCTCTGTATTTTGTGTGTTTCCATAATCCGCGAGCCGGTTTGAACACCTGATCTGGATAAATTTTATCCATTTCCCAAAGAGAACCATGAATAGTATTTTTAGGGAAATCAGGCAATGCTTCTGAAACTTTGTTGATCATAGCTGTATAACGAAGCCCAGAAGGATTCTTCTCTAATATTTCAATAGCTTTTTTTATTGCTTGATCTTTTTTGGTCATTTTTTCGGCGCGGATCCGCCCTGGGACTGTCCCCCGCCTTGGTTAGATGGTGCTGGAGCTGAAGGCTTAACGGGCGTCTTATTTGAAGGGGGCTGGCCTTTTTGATTCGGAGAGGGTATAACTTTATTCATGGGGGTAGGAAATCCAGCTTCTCTGCAAGGTTTTTCACCGTTTGTATTTTGATCCATTTTACTTCTCCTTTTGAGAACCACCGTTACTTTTGCTTGTTCCCTCATTTGATTTGCCCTCTTGGGGAGATAGAGGGTTTGCGGGAGTTACGTTAGATTTTTTGACCGGGGCTGTCGGGATCTTCTGCATTTCGGTTGGAGGAACCGCATCACTATGTTTTACCGATTTGTTTTCCCCTGATTTTGATTCAGCCATTATAGCCTCCCGGTAATGAATAATATTTATCGTAGCAAAAACTACAGTCAAAGAGGCCCCAAAAATGAAGAAAATCAGGGCAAAGGTATTAAGCCATTTAAGCCATACTAGGGCAGTGCTGTTCGCATTAAAGGCGCTATCATCCATATTGAGATAATAGTTTTCGGCCGCTACAAGCCGGGCGTTGATGGCCATGTTGGAAGCTTTAAATGAAAAAATCAGTGATAATATTGAAAGAACAAAACAAATCCAAGCGGAAATTAAAACCCAAACCCAAGTCCAATAAGTTACCGGAACAACGTCATGGATAAAAGTGATTGTTAAAACCAAGCTTCCGGCAGAGGCGGTAAAAAGCGATTTATCAAGATGTTCGTAATTGACCTGTTGGATTTTTAAGTTTTCCTTTTTGTACTCAGCAAAAAGGTGTTCTCTTTTCCTCCTTTCTTCCTCTGCGAGATATGCGTCATCCAAAACAACCGTCGGTCTATTATTGGCTTTCTTTTTTTCTGGCATGTCATTTATTTCCTAATAAAGTAGAAAATTCAACAAATCAAATCTCCAGAGAACCCGAGAAGAGGTTTATCCAATTAAATTATTATCTTTGGTAACGCCGTGCTTATTTTAGTTTTATGTAGATTTATAGTCGTTAAGCCTTCAATTACTTCGAAGTCAGCGTCAAAAGTAATTATTTTATTCACTCTATTATTCTTCATTATCCTTATATGAAGAATATCCCCCAAACCGGGTCTATTAGGACCAGTTTTAAATTTAATCAGATCACCTGTTAAATGATTAAAGAAGTGGTTGAAGTTGTACTCCTTATTAGGACTAACATCTAAAAATCTTAATTTGATACTTCTGATTGTATTTTTATCGAGCAAATCTTTGATGTACTTAACAATCTTTAATTCTTCGATTTGATCTTTTGTCAAACGATTATACATTTCGGTTAAAGCCCATTTTGATGAACACAATTCAATGTCTTGTGCTTTTTTAGCTTCGTTAAAAAATTCGGTTAATAGACAATGACGTGGATCTTTTTTATTAAACTCTGCCATAAAAACTGAAGTGTCCAGATAAACTTTTTGAGTCTTCATTACTTTTTCTTCGCGCTAAATTTTACCCGTACATCCTTGCTGACGGCTTTAGTGCCAGTAAAGGATATTTTTCTACCATCGGCAGTAGTGAACTTTACTCTTACAGGCACCTTCTTTACTTCTGTTGCCCAAAATGAAACCTTTTTCTTTGAAGCCATGTCTAACTCCTCTCAGTAAAAACTACTTGAGTCCCCGAAAATAGTGCCCTGAAACACTAAGACTGATTATTAAGAGAATATCATTTATTATTTTTTCTCATTCAATGGCGGCAAAGAGTTCACGATTTTCATCGTTTCAAGGCTTACGGTGACGATGCGTTTCACTAATTTAAGGATATATTTGGGGTCGTCGGACCATTCGTTGGGGTCGTTGGTGATATGGCTGTCCGGATCGGTGGCAATCTGATATCTCTCCATTATCCATTCTAGTGCCGGGCGGCCGTTGACCACATAATCATAGGCCTCCAACGGAATCCCCTTTAAGGCGATATGGCTGTTGTAAATGATGGTGGTTTTGTCCACTTGGCCGTCGCGTTTGCCAAAGGTCATCTTCCTGACTTTGAAGAATTCCTTTGAATTAAGTTCAAATTCGTCTTTGCTTTCCTTAAGCGGGTAAAGGTCCACGGTTTCGTAGTTGAGGTGCCATTTGGCTAAAGCTCGTCCAGCTTTGCTAAATGCCCAAAAGTCTTTGACAAAGGGTAAACGTGGTATTTGTTTAGCCAAATCTGAAGGGAACCGGTTTTTAAATTCGGGTGAATGTAAGATACCGTAAACGTAGTAAAAGACGTCTTCTTTTGTGACATTGGGATTGTATATCCTCTTAAAATCGGTTTGGATGACCTCTGTGACATTTTCGTGCTTGATGTATCCACCCTGAGTAGTGCCGAAGCCGGGTAGGGATTGGTTGTTAGATTCTTCCGCCTTTTCGTAAGTATAAAGGGGGAATAGTTGGCCTTTTGAAATCATTTCGTAATCCGGCAAGGTATTGGTTATTAAAGCTGAAAAGGATTTTGTTGAACCCTTACCCGTTAAACAAATTACTAGATTCTCGTCTCTCCCTTCCGGGAACAATTTAGGAGTTTTTGATAGGTATTCATTGAAATTTTTATCGAAGTAAATCCATTGCTTACAAAAAGGTCTGTACAAGTTATTAACCATGAGTTTCCTTGAAAATTCATGAAACTGAAGTCTCATAAGGTCATTTTTTAGCGACCTTGACCAGCTAATATTTTTGGAATCGGTGTTAATAAATGTTTCTAAATCCGGTTTCCCATTACCTTTATATGAAGAGCATTTGATCTTGTAGTGCATTGTTTGGTCATTATAAAATTCGATCATCTTTTTCATGTTTTTAGAAAGTGTAGTATCCGAAAAATTGTAAACCCAAGAATCTCTGCTTGATAAAACACCCGTTGTAAATTCACTAAAAAATACATGAGGTTCATTACCACTCAAGAGAATAAATTTTTCGAAGGCTGGATCGCGTTGGTTTATCCAATCATGATTAGAATTGGGAGTAATCTTGGTCCAAGGAATGGTCTTTACACTTTCAAATTCTGAAATAATTTTGAACTTTTGTTCACGGGTGAGGTAGTCGCCAATATCGTGATAGAAAAGGTTGCAGGAACCATTTATCTCCGGGTTTTTGATAAGCAGGGTTATAGCAATACATGCCCGGCTCCCCGAACCAAATATTTTACCCCCTTCTTTTTTGGAAAGTTCTCCTTGTGTCCGCTGATTGCCCCTGAGATTAAAGCAGTATATAGAGGAGAAATCATCGGTTAAGCACTTACGGAAACCGTCCATAGCATTACCATCAATAAAAGATCCATTGGTTACGAACAACGACCTCAAGAGTAAAAGTACGTTGCTCTCCTCAAAAAAACCATTTAAAACATACCCTTTTCTGTTAGGAGCCATGACTCTCTTAAATCTTTTGACTCCCAGTTGTCATAAGGTTGTCATTCAATTCTAGAGACTTGTCATTCAGCCTTAACCGCTCTAAGGCCTTATGACGATCTGCCCTATCAACCGAATCGTAACGCCGGAACATAGCGGTCGTCTTGTGACCACTGATGCTCATTATCACGTTATCGGGAACCCCGGCTTTCCGCATGTTCGTGATGGCGCAATGCCTGAGATCATGGAAACGAAAATCCTTGATTCCGGCCCGCCTACACGCCGTGTTAAAGCTCGTCTTCATGTTCCCGAAGGGTTTACCTTTGAAGGTAAACACGAATGGGCTTCCCAGAGTCTTGGGAACCTGTCGAAGCACATCCATTAACGCTTCGTCCAAAGGTACTTCCCTTTTCTCCAAAGTCTTGGTATCAGCCGCTTCCAGAACAATTACTTTGTGCTGAAAGTCCACTTGATCCCAACGAAGCCCGATAATTTCCCCCTTGCGCATGGCAGTTATATAGGCTAAATGCACGAAAATCTTGGTGCGCCCCGAGCATTTTTCCAATAAGCGCCTAAATTCGTCCGGAGTCAGCGTCCTACTTCGCGGTGTTTCCTTAAAAAACTTAAAGAACGAAATCGGGTTTTTATCAAGCTGTCCGTTCCGAATCGCTCGATTGATAATCGCCTTCAAACAAGCAATCTCACGGTTCAGGCTTGAGCCCATTATGGTAGGTCGCTGTGTTCTCCTGAGCGTGACATATTCCTCGATCAGGTCCAGTGACAGGCTTTCTAAGGGCCGGTTATCGAAAAACTTTCCGAGACAAGCAACTATCTCCCCATCTCTTTTGAAAGTTTTCTTTCTTGACCCTGAGTAAGCCAGAAACCCTTGTGCGGCCTCGTTGAAAGTAATCCTTGGCTTATCAACGTCCAAAAATTTATGTTCAACAATGGCTTGCATGTGTTGGGCCAAAATCTTCTTGGCCTTTTCCAAGGGAATCTCTCCCAGCCTTACCCTATTTCGTTTTCTTTTCCCTCCTTCCTCAACAAAATAATCCAGAAAATAACCCCACTCATCCTTGCGAAGATGTTGGGGCAATCCATAAACATTAGGCTTGCTCATCGCTTCCTCCTAATGTCCCCTGTTGGAGGTATTTTACCAAACTTTTCCGTCAATTCCCAAGGGCCATTTGCATCAGGTTTATGAAAAGCTTTTTGAAAGACAGAAAACCAAATCCTTGGATGACGACCGACTTTTACATATGGCAGGGTTCCGACCATCCGCCAATATTTGACGGTATGGATCGACACTCCCGCCAAATTAGCAATCTGGCCGTCCGTCATAAGGTAATCTTGGTTCTTATTCCGTCGGTCGTTTTTCCTACGCTCGCTCATAAATTTCTCCAACCAAGGATCACCATCACTTAATCCTGGACTTCCGGCGGCTTGTTTTCCTTTAACTTCTTCTCGTATTCAGCAATGGCGACTTTTTCAATCTCCTTCCGGGTATTCGGGTCCATATAACAAATATCGTGATATTCCCCCTCCTGTCTTCCCGGTCTTGAGGGAAGACCCAGAAACAACCCATTGCCTTCCTTCTTTTTTACAAGGGTCAATTCGTTGTAACCAAAGACTCGACCTGATATTTGCACCTTAGCTCCCACAAAAGCCTTCGTGTGTTCCCCGTCATACGGAAACATCCTGGTAATCCTGACTTTTAAGCCCATTTTCTTTCTCCTTTTATTGTTTTGACCTGCGGCACGAACTATTTTTTCGTTGGCACCTCCTTATTGCTCAAGGTATTCCTCGCGTACTCAAGGGCCTCTTCCTGTGACTTATCGGAAAGGCCTTTCATTTGAGCCCACCAATGGGGCGAACCTTTTTTAACGGACTGGTCGTGAAGAATTCCGAGCATTTCAGGCGTGTATTTAATGGGCCGCTTCCCTCTACTCTTGAGAGTGCCCCTGTAGACAACGGCATTACGACCGCTTTCCTTTGCGGTATAGAGGCCCTTATCCGCCGCCGTAAGGACGCTTTCCAGGTTTGTCCCATCTTCGCCCCATTGAACAATGGCTTGGCTGATGGTTACCGGGTAGTAGATATAGAAGGTTTCGTCTTTTTTATGGTCCAATCCGTCCGCAAAATGCTTAATTCCCTCTTTCTTGATAATCTCATTGGCTTCTTCGACCACGCTTTCTTCGCAATATTTCCTGAATTGTTCGGCTTTTTCGATCACTTGGTCTTCAGAACTATCCACGGCCCAAACAATTTCTTCTCCCCCATACCGCCAAATATTGTTTTTTGAGAAGATTTTCTGTCCCGCTTTCGCAAGGGCTTTTAAAACAGCGTTGCCGACTTGATGGTTGTAATGGACGTCGTTAAATGATTTGAAAAAGTCGATATCGGCCATGGTCAAGAAAAACTGGGCCTTCCTACGGGCCGCAAGCGCTGGTATTTGTTGAGTAGCCGCCCGATCATTGAAAAGGCCCGTCCTGTGATCCACCAACGTTTCCTGGACAAGATCCTCCTGGGTTGTTTGGCTTTGCGATTCAGCCCTCATTTCGCTTTCAAGGAACGGGTCAAATAGGTGGGCAAAAAGCCATTTGAGGGGCTTCACCTTTTTCAACTTTCCCAAAGCTTCCCGGCGCTTCTTTTTCCTCGCCATTTCGTACAATTTCGTGACTTTAGGATCAGCAAACCCGGTTTTCATGATCGTTGTGCAATTGGTGATCGTCCGGTGGTATCGTCCCCCTACATATTGGGCAAGGGCCAAAAGAGCCAGGTAGTTGTAATTTTTTGGATACCTAATGCTAAGACTTTCAAATTTTTCAATTGCGGATTCATATCTCCCGGTGTGGACAAACAATTCCCCTTCCAAGGCGACAGCTTCGGGAAAGTCCCTTGTCTTGGAAAAGATTTCTTTTAACGTTTCTTCGCAATCGCTATAAAGCTCAAGGAGAAATTGGGCTCTGGCAAGCAAGACAAGGCTTTCGGGAGTCTTTTCAGCGAAATTATGGAGGCGGGTGATTACCTTTAAAATGGAGTTAGGTTTCTTGAATTTGGCGTAAATCTTCGCCGATTCAAGGTGAGCCTCAACGTTTTGGGGTTGATGCCTGCCAATAACATCATCAAAAAGCTTCAAGGCTTCCCGGTAACGGTTTGTTTCCATATATAGATGGGCCGATTGAAGGCACCTTCGGGCTAATTCCGGGTTTATCTGCAAAACGTTTTCTTCCATCGATTAAAGCCTTTTGTAATCCGTGATTATCAATTTTCCATGTTCGTCTTTTACTGAAAAAACATATATTCCCAAGAGAAATTGAGCTCTCGCGATAAAGGCAATTCTTTTTGTAAACGCAGGGAAGAAATCGTTGAGACGGTTTATCGTTTTTAATAGGCCATTGGGTTTTCTGAACTTGGCATAAATCCAGGTAACTTCGGAATTCCCTATGTTGTTTTTCTTTTCGTATTTCCCTACTACTTCTTCAAAAAGCTTTAAAGTCACAAGATAACGATTGGTTTCAATGTAAAAATTTGCCGCTTGCATATAGCGCCTGGCTAGCTGGGGGTTGATCCGCAAAACAAGTTCTTCCATGGCTATAACCTCTGAAAATCAGTAACGATGAGTTTTCCGTTGTCGTTCTTGACGACCACTACCAAGTGGAACGGCAATTCAATCTGGGAGTTTGGGCCTTTGGCATCGGAGTTGTAGAGGCATTTGCCGATGACACGAACCCAATAATGGGTTCCATCAGTGTTTTCAACCGTTGATCTCTCGATGCCCTGGTATGTGACATAGGCTTTGTTATCTGTTAAGAAAGCAATCCACTTTGGGTCCAGGAAAGCATCCTGGTAGTAGGACATCATGTTGTCGCTCATGAGGTTCGCAACCTTGCCTTCCTGGTGGTTGATATCCGTATAGCTCACGTTAAAAACCATGATCGTGAATTTTTCTGCGAAGTTGATAATTTCGGTATTTTGGGATTCCTGCTGTACCGCTAGTTGGCCTTTCGTATCGGATACTTTTGTTTGGGGAGAATTGAAAATCTTCGACCGCCCCCAAAAAAGAGTCGTTGCGATTCCAAGGGCCACAAACGAAATGGCGATGAGAATGGTTGTGGTATACCCCGACCTTTTCGGCTCCTCATCCAACTTTTCCAGAAATTTCAAATCATCTTTTTCGTTTGGTGCACTCATTTCATCAATACCTCTTCGATCTTTTTAACTATTGGCAATCTGTCTTGATCCTTGATTGTTGGTTTCAGGACACAATTATTTTCCTTGTCCTCAATCCATTTGCTGATAGCTCCAAGAGTCGTCAAAGGGTCATCCTCGCTTGAATAGGTTTCAAGGTAATGGTCGCGGACTGCCGCCTCGGGGCCGTAAGTCGTGGCAATGTGATAGGCCAATTCATCGGGGAAAATGTTCACGATTCCCTGCCTAAGGGTTTGGTGGATCAGGGCTTGTGAATAAACGCCTTTTACCAAATGGAGATTCATTACCCTCTCGACTTGGGTTGGATTTAATTGAAGGAGCCCCTTCGCGTGGTCAATGTCGTCCCCGACCAGCTTTAGGAGTATTTTTGTGGAAGTGTTCTTGAGGATTGCTTCTACACCTTTCACCCCGAAAAACTCTCCTATCTCTTGGGTGGCGAAGATGGGTTGGAGCCTCAAATGCCGGGCGGTCTTTGCGATTCTTAATAAGAAGGCTAGGCCTGCGGGATATTGGGCCAAATACCAACATTCATCCATTGCCAATTGGGATAGGCGGTTCAATTCCTTGTTCTGCTTTGCCTTATTGAGGCAGTAATTGGAGATCACAAAGACGGCCAAGCCTACGGCTTTTTTGTCGTTATCACTTATTCCCGATGTATCGAAAACAATAAAAGAGTTGTCCGCGTTGACGGTCGATTCCCGGTCGGTCAGGTTGGCGTACATCCCCTTGCCGGTATATAACTTCAAAACTTCCGATTGTTTCCTGCAAATGTATTGGAATTGGGCGGGTACTTTCTTGTCATCGGCCATCTTTAAGAGTGTTTCCTTGAGATCGGTCAAGAGAGGAACCCTTTTCTCGCCAATGCTGTTCCGATAGGTCTGTTTGACCGCCTCTTGGAGAAGGGCTTTGTCCAACTCCTCGGCTTCCTCTATGCGGTTATCTTTAATGTTCGCAAGGACTACTCCCAAATACATGATGATGTTGGCGATATGATCCGGGTCAATCTCCCCGTCCAATTCCTTAATCTCATCGATTGGATAGTCGAAGATATTCAAGTGATGGGAACTATCCAGGTCGTAATTCAGGTAGCGCCCACCGGCTAATCGACACAGGGTTTTATAGGATTGGGATTTGTCGATAATCATGACATAGGGGTTCATCGCAAGATTTTTGATAAGAAGCTGGTTGATGGTGAAGGATTTTCCCGTGCCGGAAGAGCCGACCACCAGAACGTTCCAGTTTTCGGTTTCCCTTCCCCATAAATTCAGTTGAACCATTTCACCGGAAAGAGTTTTGCCAAGCGGGACTCCATCCGTATCGGCAATGGGGTCATAAAGACAGGGAATCGCGTTTGCGATGACCGCAGTGGCTTGAAGATGCTCGTGGCAAGCTACATCGGTTGCCTGGGGAATGGTCGAGAGAAAGAGTCTCTTCTGTTCGGCATAACCTGATAAGGGGTGAACGTTTTTGAACATCCGGGTCAAGCTCTCAAAACTTGTCATGAGTTTTTTTTGTTCGTCGGAAAAGAGGGTCACGTAGAGGGAAAATTTGGCTAGGGAAGTCTTTCTTTCCGATACAAGCTCAAGGACGCTTTGGCGATAATCCAACGAAGCTTTCGCCTCGAAATTCATGACGTTCTTTCTTTTCCAAAGGGCTCCCTGGTCCCCTTGAATTTGCTTTTCAACAATGGATTGAGCCCGAAAGAGATCCACGCCCTTAACGAAAAAAGAGATTTTGAAATCATCCGTCAGCTCGTATAGCTCCTGAAAGAAAAGGTTCTGCTCGTTGAACGATGGAAATTCGGTCACATAGAGGGTTTTGCCAAACACATCCCCCACTTTGAAGAAGTTAGGCTCCCTAAAATCCCAAGGATAGGTGGTCAACATCTCCCTTAGGGTTTGTAACCCATAGTCCCCACCGGAGGAGCCCACCGCGTTCTTGAATCTTTCAGGGTTTCCATAAAATCTTTGTTGGGACAACTCCTCATAAAGAAGGGTGTAAATCTCCTCTTCCGTTGGTTCCTGGACATCCATTCCAACCATATTGAGTTGGGACGCCCAGGATTTTCCCCTTCGAAGAACCTCCTCGATCTTCAAGAAATCCTTGGTGGGTTTTGAAGAGCGAGGGGGTGGAATAGTAAATAGAACGAATGAGCGGTAGTGACATATCTTCTCTTGCGCGTAGAACTGCCTAAGCCAATTCCTTAAATACTCCGGGTACTGGTTCCTGAAAACCTCCGGGGCATTGTCGTGAATCCGTTCATCGAATTTTTCAATAGTGCCTTCAGGATCGGCCTTGATCCTTTTAGTCAAGAATTGGACTTCCTCACCTCTTCTCAAATCCGTTAGGATTGAATCAAGCTTTCGGATTTTCTCCCCTAATACATCCGGATCTTCCATCCAAGGATTCAACCCTCCCGCAATCCTGAATATTGAAACGTATTGCTCCGGGTTCCTTAAAACGATGTAACCCGGTCCTACCGCCTTTATCCTGAGTAACCCCGCTACTGAAACCGGCTTCTTTTTTGATTTAAAAATGTTTCTCATAGTTCAAACTCACTTGGTTCCCCGCCGGGAAAATAATGTTTAGGTTCGTTGTGGTAACGGACGATGTTTTCAAAGTATTTTTCAGGCCAAAAACTCTTCATGACGAAGTAAGTGGTCACAAGGGTCATAGTCGCGAAGAAAAGAACGAGGGCACCTTCAAGGCCCCAGAGGATGAAAAACGCCATGAAGGCAAAGGCGTCCCCAATAGTGGCGAACATCAACTTGTTAAAATCCGATGTATAAAAGAGACCCCACATCTTGGATTCTTTTTCTAACGGTATCGCCATTTAAACGTTCCTATTCCCTTTTGGTCCCTGGTCCCCCGGCTTTGCGTTTGGTTTCTTGCCTTGAAGTTTTTTCGCGTATTCGCTGACGAGTTGGCGTTTTTTTATTTCATTCGAGGTGTAAGTTTTGCCTTGCTGGTCTTCTTTTTTAAGATTCTTGGAGATCACATTGCCTGAGAAATTTTGAATGGCTTTTGAAATCGGATTTTTCGATTCCTCTTCATTTTTTCCTCTTCCACCCATAGACCCCAATTTGGCTAGGGCATTAAATCCCTTCATCGTCTTTTGTCCTGCCAAGGCTCCACTCGCCGTTCCGACACCCGGAATGATGGAACCAACCGCCGCACCGGTGGCGGCGGCCATTCCTTGACTGGTCTCACCGGTTGCACCTTGCAGGGCTCCAAAAGTTCCAAGACGCATCGAATTGGCGGACCCAAAGGCTGCTTTGGTATCACGGTAGGATTCCTTGTAACCTTCACCTTTTAGGTTTGCACCCGAAAAGGTAGTGAATAAGGAAGCGAACTCCTGGACATTGGCGATCATTTGAAGGCCGGCCAGAACCGCAATAGCCGTCAACAGACTGTTCACCCCAATGGTTTCCACCCCCCAATTGATGTTGGGTATCAAATAAAGGCCGACTAAGGGTGATGGCCCAAATCACGGAATAAAGAATAAGTTTTATGAAGTAACGGGCCGCGCCCCAAAAGATGGAAGAGGTTGCGGGGTGTCCAAGGCACCCGATGAAAATGGGGCCAAGGACGAACATGACCCAAATATTCAAAACCTGAAAAAACTTCGCGAAGATCACGGAAAAACAGACGATGAGTCCCCAAATCGAAACCCCGCACTTGAGTAAACCTGCGGAAAATTTAGCTATACGGCTTTGGGCTGGACCCTGTGTACTGTTCCCCGCAGTTCCTATGTTGGGCGGGGCTTGCCCTTGTTGCTGGGGATATTGAACGCCGTTATCCTGGACCAGTCCTCGCAAGGAAAAAGGGGTTAGCGTCTGGCCCGGAATGGCCTGTTGACTCCCAATAGCATCGGCTCCCTTGGCGATGAAAACGTGGATGATCGTCGGGACACCGAGAATCAGGATCATCCCCGCGACGGCCTGGAAGAATTTATAATTCCCTTTTTGGGAATCACCCGCGGACACCGCCGAATAACAGTTGTAGAAACCCAGGACGACCAGGGAAATGGAAATAAGGTAAATAAGGTTCCAAACGATTCCCTGGATGGTGATGAAATTTCCCCGGAAGTCAAATTGGGCCAATTGGACGGAGTTCGCTACACCCCCCGAATTAAGGTCGATATTCTGGATTCCTTCCAAAACCCCGGAAGTCCTCAAAGTGTTCTGGTTGTAGATGTAATAGCCCATTGCCGTTACGCCGTTGGTCAGGTAGGAATTGACTGTCGGCCAAGCGAAAAGAAAAAGGAATGCCGCTACAAATCCGATCACGACTGATCCATCTATAAACCTATCCCACAAGCCGGATGACCTCTGGCCGGTATCGATGACAAAACCAACAATCAGGATGAAGAGTCCTGTCCCACTGGTGATTTTTAAAATGTTTAAAACAACTTGGACGGCGTTAGCGGAAGTGTTTAGTGAACCGTTGGCTAAAGCCGTATAAGTCTGGGGAGAAGCTAAATCGGGGATCTTAATCAGGAAGGTTCCAATATATTTGTCGTAAATCCCGAATAAAGTTTTCAAGGCCCAATTTCCGATTTTGTCCATCCCATTAGCGACCCAATCCCCGGCGTGTTTTGCCATGGTGTCAAAAATCCCGTCGCTGACACCCTGCTTGATGCTTTGCTCGGAGGGGCCGCTATCGGTCGATAACACGGTAACCCCCCTAACGGTGGATGCCCCAAGGCAAAGACAAATCAAGGGTAGAAGAAATACTCTTTTCATGGTTGGATCAATTCCCGGACAGGACTGAGCTAACCGGCTTCGCCCCAAATTCCCCCGCCTTGAGAAGAAGTACATTTATCATGACTCCCACCATGAGAATCCCGATGAAAGCCAGAACGCTTCCCCAAATCCGGTCTTTCGCCGTCGGGTCCCCCTTGCTTGAATCGGCAAGGTGATCCAAAACATTTTTGATACATTGCAAAAGTTTCCAGACCCCATAAGCATCAAGGACAAAAAGAATCATCAGTTTCACGGGTGAAAGCTCCGGCATACTGGTAAGCGCTTGCGAATGCGCCTTACTTGCCAAAATGAGAAGGTAGGCCGTCATCACGGCCCGTTTCACATGATTCATAAAATTGGATTTTTTCATTTAATTTCTCCGATTTTTTATTTTTATTGGGCTGGGGGCGGCCCACCCGCGTTAGCCGAATTTTGTGGTTGGAGCGGTTTAACATTGACGTTTCCCAACTGTTGCATCAACGCTCCCCCTCCCGTTTGAACAACGTTGGCTCCCCCGGTGTTTAGTGCCCCTCCCGGATTCTGCCCTAACGCGATTGCGCTTCCTGTTGATTGGCCCGTGCCCAAAAGCGAACCCAAGTTGGTGATTCCAAGTGCCTGTAAAAGTTGCGCAACGGCTAGTGAACCAAGGGCTCCACCCAAACCAGCCAAGACGGTTCCGATAACCTGATTGAAGGCTTGGACAATCGCGCTCTCGCCTTGAGTCGGTTGGTATCCGGGGGGAACGTTGGGTTGTGGAATGGCTGAAACTTGGTTGGCTATCTGGTCCGAGGCTTGGATATTCCCGGATTTCAAGGCTTGGGCTTGTTGGCTAAAAAGCGCCCCTATTTGTTGGAATTGAGGGTCGTTGCTTTGTTGCAATTGGACGGCGTTTTGTTGAAGTTGATTCGCGCTATTGGGGGCAAAGGCCGTTCCCGCCGTACTGGATAGTTGCTGGCTCAAGGTCGAAAGCCCATTCATTATTTGGCATTTCACCCAATCGGATTTGGACGCTTGGTTGTACTGATTGGCAGTGAAAGTCGGGTTCTTTTTTGGGACAGAAGCGTAATTTCGGGGCATCATCCCCGTGCTATGTGAATCGGCTTTTGGAAATTGAGAAAGGTGTTTCATAAACCAGTCCCTAAAATCGATGACGTTATTCCTTAACGCTTCTTCGGTTTTAGGGTCATTGGGAGTGGTGTCGGCCATTACCGATTGACACCCAAAAAAAACAATCAAAAGCACAGGAAGAAAAGGGTTCACGCTTTGCCTCTTTTCTTCAAGGCAAAGAGAAATTCCGCCACTTCCTCATGGTTATCAATACCCCCAAGGGCCAATTCAAAAGGTTTCCCTCCGGGTGTATCTATGAAAATGTCCCCGATTCGGAAAAGCTTTTGTGCAAGGGTTTGTTTGCAGGTAATGTTGATGATTTGGTCGAAAGGAACCGTCCGGGACCGTTTGACGAAAACCCCGGTCTTAATCTCAATCCGGTCGGGCCTGATGATGAAAAGGGTGGTCGAGAGGAAAACCCAGATGTAAAAAAGGAAAGACAATTCCAAGATCCAAAAAAACATCAGGATGTAATAAAGGCGGACTCCCAACAGGGCAAAGAGGAACAACGGGAATGGGATAAAAAACACCGGAACGCATTGATAGAACGAGGGGTGAAATGACTTTAGGTTTTCTAACTTCAGTTTTTGGTTTTCCATCTATTCCGCCTAAAAGAGTTGAATAAAAGCCGGGTCGCTGTCCTGGGTGACATAAACGGTAAGCCCAAAGTCCTTGATATAAGGGCGGTCCACCCGGATTCGGCATTTGTAAGGGTTGTCACTTGGGGCGCTTCCCTTCAGGAATACTTCCCTGGCGGATTGAACTTTTAATAACCACCCTTGGATTACTTGGTCGCTGACCACATCGATGATGAAAGAAGTCCCAAAATTAGTGATCGCCACATTGATCTTGGCTTTGTCGGTTTCGGTTTGAAAATTGAAGGTTTGCGTCTGGAAGACGGGCTGGGGAGTAGCGACAGGGCCTTGGTTTATTTTTTTATGTTTCCCTGATTGGGGAGAATTTTCAGTATTGGAACTTGATGAATAAAGAGAGCCCTTGTGTTGCATGACTTGTTCAATGG
Source organism: candidate division FCPU426 bacterium (assembly GCA_963796105.1). Taxonomy (GTDB): domain Bacteria; phylum Oederibacteriota; class Muellerivitia; order Muellerivitales; family Muellerivitaceae; genus CAWCKJ01. The sequence continues at coordinate 38,981 of CAWCKJ010000001.1, read as the reverse complement.
CCCACTGGTATCTGTCCCGCACGGTCATAAAGGGGTTCCCATCCGCGAAGGCATATGAACTTGTGACGAAAAAAATCAAAGGGGCTATGGTTCTCAAAATGAAACCCCCGTATCGATTCCAAAAGCAATGTTGTTGTAACTTGAGGACGAAAGCGGAATTTCTAGGCCATCCGTTTCATTTCCTTTTCCAACCGGAGTTGGCAAAGGGGTATTGATATTCGAGGAATTCAACCGCGCCAAGGTAAAGTCGTTCACCGTATTGGTGACATTAAAGTCGATGAATATGGATCTGATCCGCACTCTTGCCTTTCCATACCAAGCCATCTGTGGGGACATTGCCAGGGAAGGATTAATGCCGTTACCCCCGGTGAAAGGGTTGTTCAGGTTGTCGGCCAATGGAATTTGGGCTTCAAACGTGACCTGATCGAGGGATAGGAATTCCCAAGTAAACAGGTGTTCGACCCTTGCCCCAAAAGTAAAAGCGTTCGTATCGCCCGAATGGGACGAATCCTGGACACCGTATTCAAAGTAAAGGGTGTAAAACTTGGAGAAATTCGCTTCCCCGCAAATGGAATAGGTAGGATTCCCACTCAAGGAACCGAAATGGAAATAATCGGATGAGCTGGCACCCAAGTTAAAAAGAAGAACCGTCCTTAAATCCCCAAAATTAAGCTTCATCCTTGCCTGTCCCATAAAGAACCCTTGGGAGCCGTCGAGGATGGCGTTTTGGGCGGAAAGAAGGGTTGGAAAATAAAAGAAACTCAAGGAAGTAGGTGGACTTGAAACGCTCTTGTAATCCTCAACCCCAAAAAAGAATTTGAACGGAAGATAAAATTTGATTCCATCAAGCCGTCTTTCTCCCATTAGGGGATACAGCCCAAAAAAATGGGTCGTACTGACAAGATCAGATAAATCCATGCGACCGATCCGGGCTTCCATCCAGGGTTCGGATAGGGAAAGATTCGCTTCCCTTAAGTCGATGGCACCGGCCTCATCCGTACTGGAATAGGCTTTTTTAAAGCGGATGGTCCCCATTGCCGAAACATCGTTTTCATCCAACTTCCTTATCGCCGAAAGATCAAACAAGCCATAACCTGATGTCCCGGAAGCATCCGTTGAATAATGGGCCGCCACCGTTGCGTTAAGCGCTTTTGAGTCGTTATCCACATGGGGGGGCGGAAGCCAATTTGGTTTAGGCGGCGGGGTGGGTGAAGGGCTGGGAGTGGGGGTAAGTTTCGGCTTGGTCTTTGCGAAAACTGGTCCCGAAATAGACAAAATTAAAAGGATCACGATAAAAGTTAATTTTTTCATTTTTTCCCCTTATGGAATGGTGTAGGTAACCAGCATTTTCGGTTTCTGCTGGTTGGTTCCGGTGTTGTCCCAAAAGGAAATAAACCCCGATAGGGTTCCACTCGTCTCGGGCTCGGGGGAAATCAAAACCCCGTAATTATTGTTGGAAGGGTTAACCCATACCTGGGCAAGGGAAGGGGTAATGTTCCAAGCCAAAAGGACTTGGTTGGAATTGACCTGAGAAGAGGTAATGGTCACGGCGTCAATAGGCGTGGCGTTGTAATCCATTCCGGCGGTGATAGGTGAGCTTGACCCTCCGTTCCATCCATACGGAGGAACCACCACGTTCCAAGTGCTGGAATCGTTCCAGGGCACTTGTCCTGCGGGCGGTGGTATTACTTGATGCGCCCCCAAAACATAGGTTCCGGTGGAAAGGGTAGTGGTGGTTTGGGTCGTCAATTGAAGGCTGGCAGAGGTGATGGTCGCGTTGAAAGGCACGGCGTAGGAAAGGTTGAAACGGATCAAGCCTAAAGCCACATTGGAACTTGCCGCTCCCGTGGCAACCTCAATCTGGCCGGTCCCCTGTGCCGTATTGGGGTTTCCACCATCCAGCCAATGGGGATCGCATCCGCCATACCCACTGTCAGGGTAAAGGCCGTTTTCAAACTCCGCCGAATATCCGGGAATTCCCGCCCCCGGTTGGCCTTGCGGTCCCGTTGGTCCGGCTGGACCCTTTTCGCATCCGGTTAATAGAAAAACCAGCCCCAACCAATAATGAAACTTCATATTTTCACTCCTAATAATTCACGCTGAGGATCTGCACGGACCCGGAAGTGGGCACGTTGACCGTGTTGGAATTTCCTTTGAAAGAGCAGTTCAAAGCCCCCCAAGTGGCCCCGCTGTCGATCTCGCAGGAATAACTCCCCGGCCCGAATTGGATGCCCCCTCCCCCGCAATTAGCACCGCTCTGGGTCCCGTTCGGGGTGGCGAAACGGCTGTAACAACAATTTCCCGCGTTCATGGAAACTGATACAACAGCCGTGGAGGAACAAGCGTTGGAGGTCGAAACCGTAAGGGTCCCGTAAACAATCCCAATGGCGGTCCCGTTGTTGCAAAAACTAGAGTTGAGGCCCGTTGTGTTCCAAGAAACCGTAACGTTAGAAGTGAAATTCTTGCTGATCGTTTGGGGAGAACTCGATGCCCTTGGATAGGGCGTGGGTTCAAAATCAAAGGCCGTAACCGTGAAGTTTGGTGAGGAATCAACGCAGGAAGCCCCTGTAATTGTCACGGCCCCGGTTACGCTTGCCGAATAGCCAAGGGTGGTTGGCGAGGAACCCCAGTTCCAATTGCTTGGAAGACTGGACAAGGAAAGTTGGACTGGCACCAAGAGACTTCCCGGCTGGTTGTATGCAACCCCATAAACAAAAACCCCGCCATTGGTAGAGCTAAAAGCCGCAGGCACCGGAAGGGTCAGTTGAATTGTTGCACCGGCAGAATTAAAACCGGCCTGCTCATTGGCAACAGAAACCGGCATCGTGATGGTGGAGGGGGCAAAGGGAAAACCCGTTTGCTGTGGAACAATGAAAGTCCAGTTTCCCACCTCAAGGTAGGGCGGGTTGAAGGTTGCGATCCCCGTAGTCGTTGTTGCCCCCGAAAAAGTGGCAGACCCAGAAGGCGGTATTGCTAAAACCGTCACGCTTTGTACGGCTAAATTTTTATCAATAACCGAAACCATGACCGGGCCGTAAACGTGGGCGATCTGGGTTGGTGTGGGGCTAAATGGAAGGTCGTAGGGTGTGGCAGGGCTGTTCTTGTTGTTGCACCCATAAAAGGATAAGAAGATTTGGAACGTCATTAAAAACGAAAAGATGGTTAAAGTTATTTTTTTCATGATGAGTACCCCTCCTCAATAACCCGTGTTTAAAACCGTAAAGGTTCCATTCCCAACTTGGACACTTCCGGAAGCTCCATTACTGCTACAAGAAGCATGAAACGTTGGGAATCCCCCGTCACTGGTGTACTGACAGGAGTAAGAGCCAGGGCCAAACGAAATCACCCCGCCTTCGGCGTTTGTATTCCCATTTGGGGTATTCCATGAGCCGGAAGTGCAATTGGTGGAAGGTTCATTGATCCAAACATTCACCGTGGCGCAAGAATTTGTGCTTGAGACCGTGAGGGTTCCAGCGTTGGATTGCCTTTCGACATTGCAATTTGAAATATTGTTGAAGTTTGGGGAATACCAAGACACCGTGACCGTGGAAGTAAAGTTTTTAGTAATGGTTTGAGGGGTGCTATAAGCCCTGGGATAAGGTGTGGGTTCCAGGTCAAGTGCTGTCACGGCAAAGCTGAGTGGCTGATCCACACAGGAAGAGCCGGTAATTGTTACCGTGGCGGAATCGTTCGAGACATACCCAATGGTGGTCGGGGAATAAGACCTGCTCCAATTAGGGGGCAAAGAAGGAAAGCCCAACTTAACCGGAACTAAAAGACTTCCGGGTTGGGTGTATGCAAGCCCATAAACAAATACTCCGCCATTTGTTCCCGTATAAGCGGCGGGAATAGGCGGGGTCATCTGAATTGTGACTCCCGCTGAATTGAAATTGGCCGTTTCGTTCGCAACGGATACCGGCATGGTGATCGTGCTGGGGGCAAATGGAAAGGGCGTTTGGGCGGGTACAACGAATGTCCAATTCCCCACTTCCAGGTAGGGCGGGTTGAAAGTCGCTATTCCGCTTGTAGTAGTTGACTGGCTGTAAACCGTAACGGCTGAGGGTGGTATTGCTTGAATTAAAAGGCCCGGAACGGCTAAACCTTTGTCTTGCGCAAAAGCGCTAACTGATCCCGTGATATGAACGATCTGGGTAGGAGTGGGGGTAAAAGGTAAGTCGTAAGGGTTGGAAGGGCCTTTGTTTTGACAGCCTATTGAACAAATTAAAGCAGAAGTTGCAGTCAGCAATAATCCCAAAATAATAGCTGAATCCCTTTTCATACTAACCCTCCATAAGCGCCTACGGGCTCCCACCGCATAACCAAAGTTTTCATTCAACTTCCATTTGGTTTTTGCCCGTATGACTAGGAGGTAGTTTTGAATTATTTCTTAAGGAACACCACGTCTTTTGAAGACCTTAAAAAATTATTTCAGTTGGAATAGCATGAAATTAATGGCTCATCCATATCCTTCTGAACAATCATTTTTTGAAGAAATTCAGCGTCGCATCTTTGTAATAAGGTGCAAAAGGAAAATGACCCAAGAGGATCTTTCCGTAATAATGGACGTGGAGCCAAGGCAGGTTCAGCGATGGGAAAGAAATAAAGAAATACGTGTACCTTCTACGGTCTTATTCAAGCTTGCGAAAGTCTTTGACTGTTCAATACATGATTTTTTTCCAGATGATTCAGTTCCTGGCGGTTATAAAAACTTCAAATAAACTCCTTTGAAGCACGATGGTTTTAAAGGTTTGAGATTTAAGGAAACGTTATGAACGGAAAGGATAAAAAAGGCTTCTTAAAGGATTTAGGCGAGCGTTTAAAGAAATTATTTCCTGATGAGAATATTGAGGGACAGCCCTTTTGGGGTTTGATGGAATTGTCCAATGGGAAAATTACCGGCAACTTTTACGTTATCCTTGTGGAATCACAGGATTTTCAAATGGCACTCCCATTATTTTTCAGAGAAACCGATGCTGAGATTTTTCGTTCTACCCGTCAAGAACAGGACATAAAAAAATATGTTGTCCGAGGTTTTACAAAGGAACAACTCCGATTACTTACTTTCCCGGATGATAATTCAAAACTCTTGTTTTGGGTTTTTCAAAAGCCTACAGTTGGTGAAATGACCTGGCCTTATCTGGTTTACAAAGCAGAGGATTTGGCAAAGGAGTTTTTAAAATAAAAGAGGAAAGATGCAATTAAATCTAAATTGAAAATTTTCGAATCTTATGAGGGAATTATTTAGGTGAAGATTCCAAGACTGGAAAGTTTATGCTTCTTTGGCGTTCAACCTGTTCCAAGCCACGTTGAACCGCAAGACCCAACTTGCCAGTGATTAAAAAAGAATCCGGGTGTTTTTCCAAAAGAATGGAAAGAGTTTCATCGGCAAACGAGGGATTTAAGATCTTCACGTTGCCTAAATCTATTAATAACTTCTCGCCAGGCTTTAAAGATAAAACAGCGCTTTCTAATTGTGGGAAAGCCTTCATCCCGTCCTCACGACCATTTAACATCAGCCCAAAACGGCTGAAATCAAAAGCGACAAACCTGCCCGCATCGGATTTTTGGTGTACAACAACCATGACTTTGTACCAATCCTAATAATTTATCGTCAACCCAATCATTGTACCAACTAACTGTTTTCCTTTAAACAGGCATTGAGTCCCTCCATTTACCCGCAATTGACTATCACCTGAGCGGATATCCATTTCACCGCGAAGATCAGCCTGAATTGTCCGCAAAATGAACGGAAGACCATTGCCGCCACGCTGTTGTGGCCGAGAAGTAACATTTGTTTCCAAGGCTTTTCGAATGGCTTCCTCATCTGTATGTAAATTCTTATATTCATCAACCTCCATAAGAGAAGCACGGATTCCAATTCCGAAATCACCAACAGCCACTTCAATCGTGTTGACCTTAGGCCATTTTTGAACCATGAAAAGCCCTCCGACAAATTGGCGAAAAGGCCAACGACCAAAATTATGAAAGAAGATGTTATCGGCGGCCTCTCCCATCAAGCCAACCGTTAAAAAAGAACGTTCCTCATCCAGGCCGATTCGTTGGAGAATACGAACCAGTTGCTCAAATCTAGCCTGAAAATCATCTCTCAATTTGAGACGAGTCAATTCAATTAGAGTTCCTTCCGTCGAGTGTTCCTGAATACTCACTCTATTGAGGGCTTCAAACTTTACCGATAATCCCAACTCCTCTACGAACGACCCGAAATGAATCCTTTTCAAGTAAACCAGCACGTCATGCTTTTTAGGCAAGACCACTTCAAAATTCAAACCCTTTCCCTGCAATTCAGTTAGCAGAAGACACAAACCGACAATGCCCCAAGGTTTCACAAATTCAACACGACTTAGGTCAACAGTCAAATCATTGTCAAAATTATCAGGAACCAAGCCTTCAAAACTATTGCGGTCCAAAGTGGAAGTTTGCGGGGATAAAATCATTAGTTATTTCCAGGTATTTCTTTTAAGGATGCCAAACGTTGGCTCAAAGTAGATTCAGTTCAGATGACGTCAAACATGGAAATTCATAATAATCCAACTTAAAGGGTTTGTCCTGATAACTATGTACTTTTTGATTGGGTGGCAGAAGGGACATTCACTATCTAGCGAGTTAATTAAGAAATTTAGGTCAACTCAAATTTTCAATGCTCCAAGGAACCTTCAAATTCCTGGAATTCTTCGGTTTGCCACTGGTGGGCGCAGTTAGGATTTTTGCACTCCCAATGGTTTTGAATCGTCTTTTGAATCAGGCTTACTTGTTCCTTACGATTTACTTCGTATCCCATATTTGGAACAAAAAGCCGATTGGAATAAATGGTTCCCCGATCAACCCGGTTAACGGTCTTGCGGACTTCTTCCGCACTAGCAACTTCAAAATCGACCAAATTTCTTTTGAAGAACCCTTTGCACTGAGGACACCGGCTTTGAAAAACTGAACTAACAGCCCAAATGACTGGTTTTAAAGTTAGGAAATAGAGGGGATAAAAAACGTAAAACAAAATCTTGCCAATAAAAGCAATACCGCCCAAGACCATCATCAAGCAGAAGAGGCCAATGAAAACCACAAGGCCAAGAAGGAAAAGGTTGGAAAAAATGTCGCCTAAAAGTTTCATGCTCTGCCGCCTACACAGGTTAAAACTTCCTTAAGAAAATAATAAAACTTTAAAACCTCCGGGGCAAGGGAAGAAAAATAAAAAGAGCCTTGTTGATTTTTTCGCCACCTTTTTGACATGAGTGGCTGTTCGCGGACCGCTAGACGCCTTTGAACAAGATGTTAGGTTGGCAACCCAAAGCCTTGTAAAGCTTGGCGGTGGTCCGAATGGAAGGTGACCTCAATCCCCTTTCAACAAAACCGATATAAGCGGCCTGTAAGCCGGTTAATTCAGCCAAATCTTCCTGGGTTAAACCCTTTTTCACCCGTAACTTCCTTACATTCTCCCCAAACTTTATGACTTCAGTGTATTTGGACTTTTTCATGCTTTACAAGATAGGATGGAGGGCGTTATTATCAGAAATATCTATAGATATCGTTATGAAAGAGGCCGTTTGGAATCGGATTACCTATATTTCTTCAGGAATGCCCGGCTCGGTGCCATTTACCCAACCCCTGCACTTCATTCGGATTTCGCCCTTTTGAAATGCCTTCGGGTAACCCAATGGCGGATGGGACAGATCATCTACGAGGGTAAAGACCGGGTTCCCAAATCATTACGAAATTGCCTGTTTGGGCCAGAAAACGACTGAGGTTTTTAAGTGGAAAAACCGGTAGAAGACTTAGCCATTGACCTTGCTGGCTTGCTGATCGCCCCTACCTTCCCGCGCTACAAATCCAAAAGTGGTAAAAAAGTTTGGTTTCGCTATTGGGAAATTCAACTGACTAAATCAATCAAAAAAAGAATAAGGAATCACTCTTTCGAGGCCAAATCGAAGGAATAAGTTTGGGGATCTTCCCGGAGGAATTTTGGATACAAAACTGCCCCGGTGCTACGGGCCTTTCAATCTTTATCAATTAAATTAGTTGCAATCCTCGGAGCATCCCAAAAACTCGTTTAAAGCCCTCTAACTTTAATGTGCCAAAGCCAAGGTGTGCCCGGAAGGTTTCCCTTTGGATTTCTTCTTGATGGAAAGGTCGAATCCAGCGAAATTAATAATTTTCAAGAGGGTTGGAAAATCCGGGCGGACTTTACCGGAAAGGGATTTGTAAAGGTTCTGCCGGTTGAGGCCGGTTTCCTTCGCAAGCTTCCCGATCCCCCCTAAAGCCTCAATAAGGTCACGAAGCCCAAGAGACAACATTGGAAGGTCTTGCTCGATTAAAAGGTCTTTGAGGTACTCTTCGCGGTATGCGGCATCCTCTTTTAGCTCACGAACAACAGTGTCTTTAAACTCACTACCCCTCGGGGAATAAACTTTTTTATTTTTCATTTGCCATCCTCCTTCTGCTTCCGGCTTTTATAGTCTTGCCAAAACTTCCTCGCGGTTGCCGCGTCTTTGTCCTGGCCGTGCTTTTCTCCTCCACAAAGAAGGATAACCAACACCGGTCCGTCCTGACCGAAATAAACCCTGTAACCCGGTCCCACGTCCACCTTCAAACCCCAAACACCTTCGCCAACGTTGTCAACGTGGCCCAAGGTGCCCAACCTAACCCTTTTAATCCGATCTGAAACTGCCTTCTTCCCTATCGGATCTTTCAGATGCCGGAACCAAACATCGACCGGTTCGACCCCGTCGGATTTAGCGTAATTAATAACGGTTCGGGGCCTAGCTTCCATGGATCAATTGTCGTTTACTAGCGACACATTGTCAAGGTCTGAATGAATTTTGCTTTTCGTTTTTTGCTAGGACGGAAAATCTCCAAGAAAATTATCTGTTTAGCTGTGAAACCAGGGTTTTTCAAATCCCAACTTAGCTAAAGCTACTCGGCCCAGGCTTCCCCAAAACTTCACTGACTCCAACCAAAACTGTCCCTCGTCCCAGAAACGAGCCGGACGTTCTTCCGCCGCCACCGGGTAGACCTTCACTCCACTCCCCACAAGGTAAAGGCGCATGAGAAAAGCGGCCCGGGACAAGTGGTACCAGGAAGTCACGAGGACAACGGACTTTGCTCCCAGCCGTTTCACAATCAGCGCCGTGTTCCGTGCATTGGCATCGGTCGTTTGGGCGTAATAGTCCATTTGGATTTGGATATCCGGCTTATTCTTTAGGAAGGGTTTCAAGACGTCCATTTCCTGTTGGGTCCCCGAAATGATCAGATTGGCACAGCCTATTGACTGGGCTATTTTGAAAGCCGAAACCACGCGATTGGGTTCTCCGCAGAACACGATAACAGCGCCAGGTTTATTTGGAAGAACGGTGGTTGAATAGATGGTGGAGAGGCTATAAACACTTTGGAGGATCAACAGGGCCAGACATACCAAGGCTATTTTCAGGAAACGGCTCTTCATTTTTTTACTATTCCATCCTCGGCCAGTTCCATTTGCATGATTTCATAAGTACGTTTGAGGCCCTCTTCCAACGAAACCTTGGGCGCCCAACCCGTTTCTTTGATCCGGCTGATATCGAGAAGTTTTCGCATGGTACCGTCTTTCTTGGTGGGGTCGAAAACCAGTTGGCCCTTAAAGCACACGATTTTGCCGATCAACTCGGCCAGCTCGCGGATGGTCAGGTCTTCCCCGCATCCGATATTGAAGAATTCTTCACCCTTATAATTTACCAATAAATGCAGGCAAGCGTCGGCTAGGTCGTCAACGTAAAGAAACTCCCGCTTCGGGGTGCCGCTTCCCCACACCGTCACGGTGGGGCTATTGCCCACTTTCGCTTCGTGGAATTTCCTCATCAGGGCCGGAAGCACATGGGCGTCCTTGAGGTCGTAATTGTCATTGGGGCCGTAAAGGTTGGTGGGCATCACAGCGATATACCTGACCCCGTACTGGCGCCGGTAGGCATCGCAGGATTTCATCCCCGCGATCTTGGCGATGGCGTAGGCGTCATTGGTCTTTTCTAGGGGACCGTCCATGAAATCCGTTTCCTTAATGGCCACGGTTTTATTGTTGGGGTAGATGCATGAGGAGCCCATGAAAAGAAGCTCTTTACAACCGTTGCGATAGGCCGATTCCAGCACATTGGCCTGAACCATCAGGTTATCATAGATAAATTCGGCCTGGTAAGTCTCGTTGGCCAGAATGCCGCCCACCCGTGCGGCGGCCAGGAACACCACCTCGGGCTTTTCCTTTTGGAAGAAGGCGTCCACGTCTGCCTGTCGGGTTAGTTCCAGTTCCTTGTGAGTGCGATAGACCAAGTTGTTGTAACCCTGCCGTTGAAGGCCGCGAACCAGGGCGCTTCCCACCAAGCCCTTGTGTCCAGCCACGTAGATTTTGGAGTTTTTATCCACGAAGTTCCTCCCGGAATTTAATCATGTTTGGGTGTCATTATAGCCGCAACCTCCGCCATTCAGGGCTGAAACAATCCCCTTATTTCCTTATTCCGATTTTCAATGACGGTTTTTTTGAAAAGTGCCGTGTGGCTTTTTTAGCAGTGCTTGAAAATCTCGGCCTTGCGGTCCGGACCCTTTGAAAATCGAAAACTCTTTTAAAGAATCCAGATCCTGGATTATATCGAAAAATGCCCAGGCCAATTTTGGATGCCAACGGTTGCCAAAATGACCCGTCCCAGGCTCCCCCAGAACTTAACGTATTCCTGCCAAAAAACATTTTCTCTCCACCACCCAGGTGGCGTGCTGTCGGCGGGAAAGGGATAAACTTTTACGGGAGAGCCAAAAAGATAATTTCGTGTCAGAAACAAAGCGCGTGGCATGTGGGCCCAGGAAGTGACTAATATGACCGTTTTGACCGGTAAACTGCGAATCATGGGAGCGGAGAACCGGGCGTTTTGGTCTGTTGTCGTTGCTTCTCCCTCAAGGAAAATTTGGGCCGTTCCGGGTTTTCCGTACTTTTTTATTTCATTTTGTAGATCATGCAACCCTTTGTCCGAAACCATGAAATAGGACGCATGGTATTGGCGGGCAAGGTTTATTCCAGCCGGGATTCGGATTGGATCCACGCTGTAAACCAAGACCATATCAGTTTCCGAAGGAAGAATTGAAGGTTCCTGTATTACATGAACGTAATAGATAAATTGAATAAGAAGAATTATAAAAAAAATAATAAAAGAATAAGTTTTCCAGCCGTTAATCTGTTTTAAATTCATATTACACAGCATCCATTTCCGGAATTTATTTTTCGGATATCAGAGGTATGCATTTCTTTTGGTATCCGAAAGTTTCGCTAATAAAAGATGCCAAAGAAAGATTGGGGCGGAAATAAACATACGACGCCACAATCTCCGAGGTTCGCGGATCAAACGGGGCAGCCATTCCAAACCGAGTTTTTGGAAAATAGGATGGGAACGTTTGATGTTTCCAGCGTAAAAGTCAAAAACCGCGCCTATGGCACCCGCGAATTTCACGTTCAAACGATGCTTGTTTTGGTAAATCCATTTTTCCTGTTTAGGGGCTGTCATTCCAACCCAAAGAACATCTGGTTTGGCGGAATTGATGGCCTTTATCATGTCGTCCAATTCTTGCTGTGTAAATTCCGGTTTAAATGGTGGAGAAAATGTGCCGACCACTCGGATATTCTGATAATCCTTTCTCATTTTTCCTTTAATAATCGCAAGGGTTTCTTCTGATGCGCCAAGAAAAAAGACTTTAGTACCGCGTTTTCGATTCAATCTTTCAAGAAGGTTAGAAAAAACGTCGAAACCCGTTACTCTTTCATTGATTTTCCCACCCAAGAATTTAGAGCCCATTACGATACCAATGCCGTCGGGGATCAGCCAGTCAGCTTCCTTAAGGACATTTGAATATAGTTTGTCTGTTAAGGAAACCACATAACAGTGAGGGTTTAAACAAGCAAGCCATCGGCAATGATCGCCTTTGGCGATCCAATTAGCCATATTCTCCGCGCACGTGGAAATATCCCCCGTTGCCACCGCATACCCAAGAATGTCTTCGGTGAAGGCTTTCATTTATGCATCTCCATCGGCTTGGCGTCCAAATTGCCGACTAAGTTCCACATACCACGACTTTAATGATGGGCCAATACTGCGGTATTCAAAATGTGGTAATAATTCCAACCGTATCCGATCAATTAAACGAGAGCGCAATACCTGATCTTTTAATAAACGCTCTATAGCTGTTGCCCAAGCAACTTCATCGCCCGGCGGGGCGAATAGCGCTGTAACCCCATCTTTAAGAAAAAAGGGCATTTCGCCCATGGCACTTGTCACAATCGGCTGGCCAGAAGCAGAATAAAGCCCGAGTTTAGTCGGGAAACGAGATTTGGATCGGTCATCATCCCAGAGTGGCAACAAGGCTATCCTTGAATGAGTGGCAAGCCGGAACAATTCTGTTTCCGATATGAATCCTGTGATAATAACCTCACCTAGTGTGAGCCCTGCATCAACTGCCACAGTTAATAGTTCTTTACGGACCGGGTCGCTGATGGGGCCAGCTAATAGCAGACGCGGCCGGAGTGCATATCGTCTCCTTAGTTCCCCGAGGACATGTATCATGAAAAGAGCATCATTCTTATACCCGTCCACCATTCCGCACCAGAATAAATATGGTTTGTCCGTGCCGGGCGTTTCCGGTGGATGGTCGTATTCTCGCTGGATTTCATCAGCATCTACCAAAACGGGAACCCTCATTAATGGATAGTCCTTCTTCATCACTTGCCGGATGCGGGTTTCAATTAGAGTGGAAATCGGCAATGCACCTGTGCTCCAGCGAAACATTATACGATGATACATCCAACGGTTAAGACGGGACTCATTAGGCGTACCCGGCCACCATTCACAACATTCCTGGGCAACTGGGATGTGTAACAAGCGGCAAATTAAAAGAACCCAAAAGTCAACCAAATCACCTTGGTAATATAGGTAAACGCACATGTCCTGCCGATGTTTCGCCAAGCGAAGAGGTAATAATAAGCATCCATAAAGATAATAAAGTATCCTCAACCAACGATACGTCGGACGCCGAATGGAGGGGCTTAAATATTCCCATGAAATACCATCTATTTCACCCTGCTTGAGTATGTTTTCAGGAAAAGCACTCGGGCCGAGATGCCAAACGTGAAAGGACATTCCGGCGGCTCGTAAGGCCCGGCCCATGAGCATAATGCGCTTGGTGCTGGCTGTACCAACCGGAAATCCGAATCCGCCACAGACGCAATGGATATGGGTGGAACTATTCATGTTTTGTTTTCGGTTTTTAATATTTTTTGTAATTCTGTATTGCAGTTTGCAATGCAACCTCGTAATCCTCGGCTATACGCTCGGCACTAAGGTGTTCAGCCAATTTAGCAGCCCCCTTGCGCATTGCCAAAATTTCCTCCGATGATGCTCGGTCAAATCGTAGGATCGCTTCTCTAATATGATCTATGTCCGGTGACCCAATCGGTATTCCGGCTCCGTAACGGGCGACATAAGATGCCAAACCAGTCTCATGGGTGACCATGATTGGGGTATGACGCCATAGGGATTCGCGCAATGGCCGGGGTGGTCCATCAACGCGACTGGGATAAACGAACATATCAGCATGAGCAAGCATATTACGGCGTTCCTCGACGGAAACAAACCCTTTCCATACCGCAAGCCCGGTGTCGCAAAGGGGACGTGACATTTCTTCGGCCTTCGGTCCATCCGACGCAAGGGGACCATCGGGTGTACGTCCAGAAAGCACTAATAAGGTTTTGAATGTATTTCCAGCTTGCGCTGCCGCTTGGCGGAATCCTTCTAAAAGGATGTCATAGCCTTTCTGCCAAATATCAAGTCTTGCGTTAAAGAATAATATCCGTTTACCATCAGTATTTCGGGTTAAAGCCTTTGACCAATTAAAAGACGGATCGTGTGGTGGGTAACGGTAGATTGGCAGAGAACCAAGAGTCCATGGCCAATGGATGCCAACTCGGGATGCGTAACCGGCATCCACTTCGTCGTACAAGCTTAATGTTGGTGTTTTACGACCATACCAAAGCGACACTATACGACAGGCTAACCGTTTAAACTGGCCCCGATGGTCGCGTCCAATAGCATATAGATTCAAGCTGGCCCAGGGTGCAAATAATACGGGAACCCCCTGCCGTATGGCCGTTCGGGCAAGAGCATGTGAACCAAGGTTCCACCACTCATGGGCGAAGAAAACATTAAACGCTTCAGAAAGCGGCATTTCATCTGCAATTTTATTAAGAATATTTAAAGAATACCAAAAGACGTTATAACCTGATTTTGGTAAATCAAGAATTCGAGTCCCGCGCCATTCCATTTCCGGTATAGTTCTATGCGGGGTCAATACTGTGACACTATGCCCTCTCGCTGCCAGACCGGCTGCAATCTCCGCATAATCCCTGCCATAATCCTCGGGGGCAGGATAATCACGTTGATAAAAAAGAATCTTCATATCTAATTCCCCGAGTAGTTTACTTATTAGACCTTTGTCATTTCAAAAATACCGCATCCATATATACAACCGCAATTATTGTCAATGAAATCATCTGCCAGAGCAACATTTTCATGAAGATCGCCATTATCATCCACATATGAAAATAGTTCTATTCTGAACTTGCCTTTAATTATTTCCAAAAGGTACTTTAGTGAAAACACTCTGTGGGCGTTAAACTCAATCCGCTGGGGGCCAATTGGCACAGAAAAATAAAATTTTCCATTACTTTTTAATAATTGATATAAGTTATCCAACCCAACAAGATAACCATTTGAACGTATAGGATCCCCGTATCTCCCAAGACCAAAATGTTCAACCGCATGCAAACATGAGAGCGAATCACAATAATTTTTAAATCTTTCTGGAACCTTGGCCATAAGATCCCCTTGGAGGAAATCAACATTTGTAATATTGCTAGTTAAAGGACGGATGTCAAACACGAAAATCTTTCTGAACGATGCAACATGGGCGACAAACCCGTCAATCCTTGAACCTACGTCAAAATGAATCTGCGGATTATTCAAGAATATTCTTCTGGCCACTAATAAATCTTGATGAAAATAGTGCCCTTTTGCAGAACCACTTTCTGAAAATCGTTCGCCAAGACACGGATATGGTTTTCCGAATGGGAAATCACCCGATCCGCCGTGTCGTTCTTGTTGTCGACGAAATGTTAAAAAATCATGTATGCTGAATTCACGGAGTAAGTGCAACACTTCGCCGGAAGACTTCCGCCGGAGTTTTAAAGCCCAAACATTTCCTGGGCCTGTTATTGAGCCATCTTTCTATGGTTCTGAATTCTTTGAGGGACACTTTAGCAAGATCAGTCTTTTTAGGCAAATGGCGGCGGACAAGACCGATAGTATTTTCCACCGTACCTTTTTCCCAACTGTGGAAAGGGGCACAGAAAAAGGATTTTGTACCAAGCACGTGGTTGGTTTCCAAGTGGTTGGTGTTTTCGGTTCCGTTGTCATAGGTCAGACTCAGGCGGGCGTCTTGAGGGAAGCGGCATAAAGTGCGATTGAGGCTATGACTCATTTGGGCGAGCTGTCTTTCGTTTGAGCTTTCCCAACTTGGAAAAACGGCTTTGACGCTCGACGAGAGCCCGCATAGCGACTTTGCTTTGACGAGAGACCATGGTGTCGGTTTCCCAATGGCCGAACTGCTTGCGTTGATTGACGATCTTGGGCCTTTTGTCGATGGAAACACGGCCTGGGATATGGTTTTTGGCGTGCTTACGGCTGTGGCCGAAATGAGAGATCGTCGCCGGTGGTGTCGAACGAGGCAAGGAATCAGATCAGTGGCCTCAGCGTAAATCCACTGGTAGATGGCTTCGGGGCCAATGGTTTGCTTAGGCCGTAGGTGGCCTAAACGACCTGAAATGAGTTCTGGAGACCAACCTCGTTTCAATTGACGACGGACGTAGGCACGAATTCGTTTTGTTTTCAGGCGTAAACGGCGTGCCCGTTGTTGGTTGCGGTCAACATATCGTTGATGGGCTCGATGGGAAAGATAATAACCAGAACGGATAGGGGGAGCATTGCGCTTGAGTTCCCTGGAGAGGGTGGAAGGAGACCTCTTCAAGGCGCGTGAAATTGCTCGAAGGCTAAGACCCTTTCCTTTCAAGACGGATAAATGATCTCTTTCTTCAACGCTTAAATGCTTGTATTTCTTTTTCATAGCCGCATATCCTATTCATGCGGCCTTCTTCAGACACTAAGTGTTGCACTTACTTATGGAACTCGGGTATATAAAATGGAAGTCCTTTAAAAAAAGCTAAAGTTTTTCGAGGATCAAAACCCAGAATTGCCATTATTGCAAACAATCGTTTCATTTCACTACCGCCCTTGGTGTCTGAAATTAAAAGTTATTATGAATTCAGGATTTTTTATGACGCTTTTTAGTCAAAAAATGGTAGCAATACAAGAAAAATAGTCTCTCACTATTGGGTGAAAAAAGTGTGATCAAGGCATTTTGTAAGCATCCACTTCTCAACCACCTTTAAGTAACCGGTTATACTCCATTAGTAGGTATTTCGCTTTGTTCTCCCATGTTAATTCTCGGGCTCGAGATAGTGCACCACCTGCCAAATCTGCCAGCCGGCGCCGATCCTGCGCCAATGCCAGAATAGCGCCTGCAAAACCTTTTATACTGGTTTCTGGATCTGTCATTGGGACTTTAATACCACATTTGTCCGTTACCATATCTCCGAACCCACAGGCGTCATGACATATAACCGGGATACCTTGCATAAGCGCCTCTGGAACGACTGTGCTCGTTGCTTCCTGTAGGCTAGTAAATAGCATGGCATCCGACCTCGACATTTGTGCTTGCGCCTGCTCATGAGGCAACCATCCAACCCATGCGCATATATCGTTTACTTTGAGTTTTAAAGCCAAATTCTTCCATGCCGAACTACATGAGCCTTCCCCTAGTATCGTTAATCTCACCTTCAAATCCGGCTTCAACTTCCGCACACGCGCCAATGCATGAAGGCCAAGCGGTAATGCCTTGCGTCCAAGGAATACACCTGACCAAACCAATTCCAAAGGCCGTACATTATTAATATATTTATCATTTGGTATCTTCTCAACTCGTATAGTTGTTCCTGTCTCATTCAAAAGGATGGCCTCGCGTCCGTGAATCCGGTGGATAGCCTCCGCATCTGTCCGTGTGGCGGCAAATAGCACATCTGCCCGGCGCATTGCATAGCGAACGCGCCGCGAATGCGTCATCTGCCAATCGTTCAACAAATTCCGGAGTTGATATACCAACCTGTCCTTGAAATCAAGAAACGGCAAAAAAGCTACCGGCATCTGAGTATGCCCACCTATCGGCCCCCAAATATAAGGTTTGCCTTTATCCAACTTCCAAAGGTAACCAGGTTCGCGATAACCAATCATATTTAGCTGATGGATAAGATCGAAATGTTCTCGCTCATGGAGTTCTTTTGCGAAAATAAAAGCTTTGCGCTGCCATAAATTTTGGGTGAGATAATGCAACCAGAAATAGCCATAGATGCGGTGGCGACCACCCGGGCGCTTAATACCAACGATATGGAGCTTCGGCTTCACAATATCATGTGTAGTTATATATTCCCGGCAATGAACAGCGTAATATTCGTCAGTCAAGACCCATGTCTCGAATTGTTCTGATATCTGGTTGACCCAGTTCCATCCCATGCCCTGCTCGCTACCATGTTTCGGGGAACATGCATAAGCGGAGATAAGAATTTTAGGTACGGTATTCATGAGAAGTTACCTAAATAACCGTTATAAAATAGGCCATACTTCCTCCATATCCGACTCCAGATTAGTTAATAAATAATTTTTCACTTCGCGCGCTGAATAACTGGCCACACCCGATAATCCCAATGCATCCTCCATAGCCTTTGCAAATACGATAGGCTCACGCGGCACAATAAATCCATTCACACCATCTTTTACAATTTTATCTGCACTACTAAAGCGAGTAGTCACAATCGGTAGGCCACAAGCCAATGCCTCCACCAATGATGTGCTCCAACCCTCCTTCTTAGAGCCCATTACAAATAAGTCTGCAGCTTGCAAATAGATAGCCAAAGTGTTTTGTGGTTGATAACCAGTGAGAACCACATGTTCCCGTAACCCCTTTTTAAGCACGTTTTTTTTGAAGGCCAAACGCTCATTACCATCACCAACAAAAATCAACCAGGCCTTGGGATGACTGGCAAGAAAAACTTGGAACGCCTCTAAAAGCAACAACCAACCCTTATCGCTATGTAAACGGCCGGAAGTCACCAAGACCAAATCATCAATCGGAAGTGACAATATTTTACGACTAGCGAGCTGGTCGCCCGGGTGAAAAAGCATTGTATCTACCCTGCTAGGAAATGAAAAAATATCCAAATGGTTTAAAACGCCCTGTGCTTTCCGACGATAATCGGCAATAGAATTGTCATCCGCTGCAGCCAATATCGTTTTTGCATAAAGTCGCAACCGTCGGTTTGTGATCATATCGAATATAGGAGAAAATATTATCGCCCATTTGTAACGTGAGACGGACAACGGGGAGGCAAGTCCTGGAAACCAAAAACAAACATTATGATTAGCAGTGAACGACAGCGCCATCATGATTGTTGCTTCTTGAGTCAGAATATTACGTATGCCACAAGAGAGAATTGATTTGCGATACCTTCTAAACCGCAAAAAGCTGGAGAGACGGGCAGGGATTAGAGGACGAGTTGGGTTTGCCATTGGTACAAATTTAATTGCAAAAAATTCATACTCTATACTATCAATAACACGCTTATGCCATTTCCCAATAGGTGCGGCGGGGTCATCTGTCCACCCAACCAGTGCTAGTCGTTTGCCGAAAGCCCTCATTAGCATTCGAACCGCCGTGAGTTGACCACCCAGCGGCGCATTAACGAAATTGCATGCTTCAAGAAGTAATATTCGGGGTTTAATTGAAATTTTATTTTCACTAGAATCAAATTCATTCTTGTAATATGCATCTTTTTTAACAAGCCAAATCTTTTCCAATTCAGACGCAAGATTACTTAAAGAATATTTTTCCGATTCACGAACAGAATAGTTAGATATCCCTTCCAACTTAACGGCATTTTCCATGGCTTTAGCGAAAATGTTAGCATCACGAGAAACCACAAATCCATTTATACCGTCTTTAACAATAGTCGTCGCACCACTGAACTGGGTAGTGACAATAGGCAGTCCAGTTGCCAGAGCTTCTACCAAAGATGTACTCCAGCCTTCTTTTTTGGAACCCATGACAAACAAATCGGCTGCCTGTAAATACAGCGCCAATTGTGTAGGAGGTTGGTGACCGGCGAGAGTGACACATGTGCCTAGTCCTTGATTGGTAATAGCCCTCTCGATAGATGGCCGATCAACACCATCACCTACAAAAACCAACTTGGCTTTGTCTCGGTTGGCCCTAAATAGTTTGAATGCATTTAATAACAAGGGCCAACCTTTAATGTTTTGAAGACGACCGGATGTCAATACAAGCATCGAACCCGATGGAAGAGATAATCTTTTACGGGCGTCATTCTTATCACCAGGTTTAAACAGCGTGGTATCAACACGGGTCGGGAAAAAGAGGATATCAGAATCGTCCAAAACACCACCCGCGCGATGACGTAAATCCGCGATTGCCTCGGCATCAGCGGCGGCCAAGATTGTTCCTACATATTTTCGCAACTTTTGATTCAGAACCGCGTCAAAAAGAGGCGCAAATGGTTTTGCCCATCTATAACGGGAGGCGGACAAAGGTGAGTAAACACCCGGAAACCAGAAACATACGTTATGTTTCGGTTTGAATGGGAGCGCCATAACGATGGATGCTTCCCGCGTTAAAATGTTTCGGACATCGCATGAAAGAATCTCATTGCCGTATTTTGCAAAGCGAAACCAATTCTTTGCTCGAGCGGGAACAAGAGGTGGCTTGGGAATAGGCGTGGGTACATAATCTGTCGCGAAAAAATCGTATTCAACGCCGTCGAAAATCCGTTTGTGCCAGCGGCCAATAGGTGCGTCTGGGTCATTGGTCCAACCGACAAGTGATAACCTCGGGCCAAAGGCCCGCATGAGCATACGGGCCATTGTAAGTTGTCCACCAAGCGGAGCATTGACATAATTACAGGCTTCGAGAAATAGTATTTTTCTGTCTTTATTAATATCCATCAAGTATTCTCCTGTTTAATATAGCTTTTTCACCCATTTATTAAGTCTTTTCCTATGTACATTGTGCTTAGTTACAAAATTCAGGTTTTAATTTGTAATTACCGGTTGGCTTGTGTTTTGATATTTTGAAGTTGTCCCGCCGACAGTTGAATTAGTGAAGTGGTGGCTCCTGGTTTGATTACCTTAGGCCGCAGCCGTTTCTCCGTCAACGTCGTTCGCCGTGCACCTCCTCAAAGCCGCCTGTAAAATTGGAATTTCCCTGTATCCCCTGAGGCGTTTGAAGGCTCCTTCCGCACGCATCAGGCCCGCTGTCGCCCAGCGCTGGCGCATGTCCCCACCCCGCCACCGCTTCACCCGCCCCGTCACCTTGCCGGCTACGCTGAACGCCGACTCGATGGGGTTGGTCGTCACCAAACTCTTCGCCAGCAGGGCCGGTAGGCCCAGCTTGGCCACCGTCAGGGTCTCTTCCAGGCCTTCTCTCAGGCTTGCGGCTGCGTCTTTGTTGATCCGCGTGAGCCAGGCGGCCAGGGTGTTGAGGCGCTTCTCGCCTTCACGCCAGTCCTTGCAGGCGTAAGCCTCCGCCATGCGGCTTCGGATGTCGTCGTGGTGCTTTTTGGCCACGTAGCCCAGCACGTTTCGGATCTTGTGCTGTTGGCAGCGCTGGATTCGAACCTGCGATCCGCACAGCCGCTTCACCGCCGCCGCCAAAGCCTTGGACCCATCCAGCACGAACAGCATGGGGGTTTCGAAGCTCAACCCCCGATCCCTCAAGTCCGTCAAAAGGTCGGTGCAGACCTGGGCATTCTCCGTGGCCCCCTGGCGCAGCCCCAAAATGACCTTCTCCCCGGCGTTTTTCCCGGCTTTCACCCCCAGGGCCACCACCAGCATCTCACCCCCATAGGGCACCCCATCGATGAACACCGCCACGAACTCCTGCCCCTCAAAACGCCTTTCCGTAAGGGTTTTCATCTGTTTCGCCGAGGCCTTCACGAAGCCCCGGCTCACGCTGGAGCGCTTCATCCCAAACCCCTCCGCCAAGGGCTCCAGGCAGCCTTCGTACTCCCGGCAGGACACCCCCCGGACCATGTGTCGAAGCGCGCTTTCCGGCATGGCTTGGGGGTTTTGAAGCTTCTGGTAGGTCTGAAGGAGAACTTCACCGCCGTCTTTCATCCGCGCACGGGGCTTCTGGATAGGAACCTTGCGTCCGGCCAGCACCACCGTCCCACCCTGGCTTCCCCAACGGCTTGCGGATCGCTCCGGCTGGCGCCAGTGCATCGGCCCGCACAAGTCTTGGATTTCCGCTTGAAGCAATTCCTGGGCCGCCAACAACCCCAACTGACAAGCCAGGCTGTTGAGCCCATCCTGGATCATCGCCACTCGCTCTTCCCGGCTTAACGGCAGTTGAACAAAATTCTTGTCGCCTTTTGAGGCGCTACGGTGTAACTTTTTCATGGTGGTTTCCTCTCTTTTTTTAAAAAAATGGTCACCCAGACTTTACAGTCTGGGCAGAGGAGCCACCACCTTCTTTTCAACTACGAACGGGACAATTTCGATATTTTCCTTAATAAACAAACTTAATCCCGGAATAATTAAAAAAAATGAAGCATAAACCGTTCTGCCAATGGTTGGGTTGAAAAACAATGTAAAAATCCACGGTATCAAGAAAATGTTGCCTAACATAATTTTATTAAGATCGTTTTTGTAGACCGATTGATTTGTTTGTTTGGTGAAATAAAAAATAATCATTATCCACGGGATAGTCCCAATTAAACCAAAGCGGGCTAAAGAATCTAATATTGCTGAATGACCCCCACATAAACCAGATATATCTCCGAATAATGGATTTTTTAAAAATCCGTCTATAGACTCACCGTACTGATCAAAGCGAATAGTGTCCTCTTTTAAACTTAAATATGTAAGTCCGTTTTGTATGGCTTGTATCTTTCCAGCGTACTCTGCATTTAGACTTACTATTTGCAATATATAATTTAAAAGCGACACCAATGAATCTCTAATTTCAACTTGAAAAAAAAGAATTAAAAGAACTGACGCAATTAGAAAATTAACTGGTCGCATTATTCTTTGGTGGAATAATAAAATGATTAGGAATGCTAAAATCATACTTAGCGTTCCTATTGTGTAGGTTGCTTGAAATCCTGCCGCCATTAACAGTAATCCAGCAACCAAGAATAAGTATCGAATCGGTGGTTTGCTTTTTAGAAATGTAAAAATTATCGGTACGCTCAATAGAATGATTGCATACAAAATATCAAAACCACCAACCCCTAGTTTATATGCTTCCTCCGCTATCGCTCGGTTAGAAGAAGTTGCCCCCGCCATTCCGGTAATCGATCTTGAGAAGTATGGATTTATTAATAAAGCTTGAAATTGTATGGTGGCTGAGATCATAAAACCACATAGTGCTACGAGGGTAATAAATTTAAATCGGTTTAATTGATTGTTACCAATATAGTATTGTGCAATAAACCAAAAAAGATAAGACCAAATTAAAGTCTGAATGGACATCTGTGCGAAAGCATCCGTTTCAATACCATCGCATGTGAATTGGCGATACGAAATATACAAAACCCAAATCAAGATCCAGAATAGAGTTTTTTTGGCATAGCGATCAAGGGTTATAAAATGGAAATTTTTTTTCCCTGTCATTTCAAACCATATTAAAGCGATAATAATTGACGGTATTCCTCCAACGCGGTAATAAACATACGGAACAAAAATGATAAAAATGCCAATTGATAGATAAATATCTATCAAAGTAACCCTGTCGGAAGTTTTGTGTTCGAAAACGTTCATAAAATAATTCCACCTTGGAAATCAATCTATACCAAATAAATTCATAAAGGTGAATTCAAGGAGTAAGTGCAACACAACGCCTGAAGACTTCCGCGGAAGTTAGAAAGCCCAAACACTTTCTGGGCCTATCGTTTAGCCATCTTTCGATGTCTCTGTATTTCTTTGGAGGCACTTTAGCAAAGTCGGTCTTTTTTGGCAAATGACGGCGGATAAGACCATTGGTGTTTTCTATGGTTGGTTTTTCCCAGCTGTGATAAGGCGCACAGAAATAGGATTTAGTACCAAGCGCGCGGTTGGTTTCCAAATGGTTGGCGTTTTCGCTCCCATTGTCGTAGGTCAAACTTCGGCGGGCTTTTTTAGGATAACGACTTAACGTTCGGTTGAGACTTTGGCTCATCTGCGGAGCGGTCTTTCGTTTTAGTTTTTTTAGTTTGCAATAACGACTTTTGCGTTCGACGAGGGTCCGAACGACAGCTTTACTTTCGCGAGAGACGATGGTGTCGGTTTCCCAATGGCCAAACTGCTTTCGCCGGTTGATGATCTTGGGTCTTTTACTGATGGGAACACGGCCTGGAATATGTTTTTTGGCGTGTTTTCGACCATGACCGAAAGAGTATCTCCTGCGATGGTGTCGAACCAGGCAGGCAATGAGATGAGTGGCTTCAATGTACACCCATTGGTAGATTGCTTCGGGGCTAATAGTCACTTGCGGCAACAACCGAGCTAAACGACCCGAAATGAGTTCGGGAGACCAGCCTCGTTTCAGTTGACGGCCCACATAGGCTCGAATTTGTTTTGTTTTCAGGGTGGACGGCATGCCCTTTTTTGGTTTCGCAAGACATAGCGTTGATGGGCTCGATGAGGAAGGTAATATCTAGAATGGATGGGGGGCGCGTTTCGTTTGAGTTCTCTGGAGATGGTGGATGGATTTCTTCCCAAGAAAAAGGAGATGTCCCGAAGGCTAAGACCTTTCTCCTTTAAAACGGCTATATGATCTCTTTCTTCAATGCTTAAATGCTTGTAGTTCTTTTTCATGGCCGCATATCCTATTCATGCGGCCTTCTTTAGGCACTAAGTGTTGCACTTACTTATTGAACTCAGGAAACATTTAATATCAAAAGATATCCAATTCGGTTCATTAACGTTGCCATTTTAAATCGCTTTAAAATACCAGCTATTAACAGAGCTTGGTTTAACTTTATTTAACAGCTTCTGCATAAATAGATTCAAAGTCCCTGACTTTAAGATCAAGATTTGGGTCAAACTTTCTTAAGTGCACGTTTTTAAAACCTTTCGACTTCAAAACATTAAGAAGATTTTCCTTGTCAAACATATATTTATGATGACCGTCCATAAAAGCTGTGTAATTTACATAGTCTATTTGTGTTGTATTGTTATATGCGGGTTTGTGGCTGAAATACTGATTACGATCTAAAGTTTTTGATTTTATATATGCATCAATATATAATTTTGCGTTTGGCACACATATTGAAAACGTGCCACCTGGAATAAGTACTCGCATGCATTCATCAAGAATTTGTTGGCCTTCTTTAAATGAAAGATGTTCAAAAAAGTGTGAAGAGTATATTTTTGTTATACTTTTATTTGGAAAAGGCAACCCTTTTCCAAGGTCCCAGTAAATATCACATTGCTTCGTAATATCAATTGTAACCCATGCGCCCTCCCCTTTTTTATCTCCCGCCCCTAGTTCTAGATATATTGCCTTTCGCTCTTTTAAAAGTCTTTTAATATATCGTTTGGAAATATGCTGTTTTATAACCGAAATGCCGGTTTTAATAATTGGCAATATAAAAGGGATTTTCGCTTTAACAATTTTTTTAATCGTAGAAATCACCAAAGCCTCCAAAACAGTTAGTGATCAGGAAAAAACTAATAATCCACCACCTTTTATTCATTGCCGCATATTTTTTCATAAATCCCCCATGTCATATCTGCTACTCGCTTTGAATTATGCCGTTCTAAAACCGTTTTCCGCGCATTAGTAACATATCTCTCGGCTAATTTTTTATTCGCGAATAATAGACCAATTGAATCTGCGATGGCATTATGATCAGCCGCCGGACAAAGTAAACCTTCTTTTTCGTGCTCCAATATGGAAGGAACACCACCTGATTTCACTGCCACACTTGGGGTGCCGATAAGCATAGCCTCCGCGAGAGAATTAGGACTATTTTCGCAAAGCGATGGCAAGCAGAAAACATGTGCTTTTTGAAGCTCAGTCGCTACCTCGTTAGTAGTTAATGCTGGCAAACCTACCACATTTTCTTGCAAGTCAAGCTCCCGAATGAGATGCCGTAGATAGGCCGGATAATCACAATCCTTCAGCCAAGCTATCAGCCCCTGCGGCGGCATTAACGTCTTTTGGGCGTTGGCAATCCTGATTTGAATATCTGGGTAGCGTGGTTTCAATATTGCAGCAGCCCGAAGTAGCCAATGCAAACCCTTAAGTGGATAAGAGGCGGCAGCAGAACAGAAAATTGAATACCGTCGAATTTTGGCGAAATCGTGCCGGTTTGTATAAAACTCCGGCCGCATGATCTCATCCAGGTGATGATAAGTAGCTTTTGGATTGAATTTTAACAGCAAGGCCTTATCCCAAGCAGTACGACCAGCGTAGTGCTGGTGATAGGACAGAGATTTTCGTTCCATGGTTGATCGCTCTAAAGCCCATCTTCGCTGATTCTCGAACACACCATCTTGGAATATGCGATTACGCAATGTGCGATAAGGAGCCAATTCAAGCGGTGATAGATTACCGTTATAGTACGGATGAAGGCCATTGATGATGCCTTGGAGTGAAACAAGCACGGGTTTATGGCAAAGAGCTTTGGGGCTTAGACAGGCGTAGAAATATTCTGTGCCATGAATGTGGATGACATCGGGGTTGAACTTACTGACCAGTTGCTGGACTTCCTTTTCCAAATCGGCAGGTATGTTATCTGAAAAAACCATTTTTCGTGGATTACCAAAGGTCGCATAAGTCACGCCATCCACAGTGACACTTCGATGAATCCGATGCGTGGCGAGAACAAAAAACTCAACATCCGGAGTGTATTGCCGCATTGCCTTAAGCAATGCGTCCATCCAACCGCCACTTGGAGCTTCTGGTATACCTATCTCTTTTGCGGCAGCGGGCAAGATAGTATTGGTGAACCAAAGAACTCGCATTTTGTATGGGGCCTTAATTCGTGAGATTTTTTTTGGGGGGGTTAAATAGCTTTTTCGCTCGAGACATGATTCTTTTAGTAATTGAAGGCGAGTATAGGGTTTCTTGTACACGTTTCTCCGACCAAAGGTCGGGAATTAAATGGGCGGGATGAACCAGAGGGAAGTCCATTGGTACTGTAGGTTGATTGGCCCATTGAGATGTTACGTTTATGGTATGTGTGGAATCACTTCCGCAACCAATGTTGGTGACTAGATTTTGTTTCGGATGGACGCATAACCAGTTTTCATAAAACAATGTGAATGCCCATGCGGTATCCCAGGTGTCAGTCTTGCCTTCGCAAACTCGATCAATCATTCGCGTCCATGATTTCACGTAACGTTGTTTTTTTAAAACACGCATTAAAATGTCTTGTTCCTTTGCCAATGGCCAATTGGTCAGCTCTGCATCGTATTTTGCCCAAGCTCGACGCCAGGTCGCCCAACCCCAAATTGTGGTAAAGTGGTCTACGTAATAGCTGCATCCGTTTACGCGTGGTGGGTCAAAGTGTTCGATGTGGCCAGCGATCATGCCAACGCGAGAATCATTACGATAGCGTGCCAATAATTCGGCACAAAACTTAAAGAAGGTCAGGTCTGGAACGCAATCATCTTCCAATATGATAGCCTCTTCCGAATGTTCAAATACCCATGAGATGCCAGAACTTATTCGTCGGCGGCAACCCATATTGGTTTTTGAGTAATTGCGTAATGTCTCGCAAGGCCAATCAACACGCGAAAGAATCTCTTTTACCATATTGCATTTTGTTAAATCATCAGGTGTATTAACGCGCGGGCCATCAAGGATGAGAAACAGTTGTTGCGGTTTCACTTCGCGGACACGTTCAAACACTTGATTAATTAAACTGGGTCGATTGAATCCAAAAATCGCAACAGGTGTTTTAAACATGCAGACGTATCTTTAACTTCATAATCGCTTTTTGGACATTCTCATATATATATTTGCGTTCGCTATCACTCAATGAGTATTTCCAACTTATTACCAACAATCCACCTGCGCCCATCAATACAATTAAAGCGAGCCTGCCAATTGAAGGATCTAATAATATAAATGGCGCTGAAGCTAATGTCATCGCCACTATCGTTGCGATGATACATTTCATAGCCACATCCCGTACCCATTCACGAAAATTGACTTTTAATATTCTGCTCAACCAAAAAATGCGAAATACTGTTATTGCAATATTCATAACTACGATAGATTCGACACAATGTACGGCATTTCCACCACCTAAAACGAATAAATATCCCAAGGGCAATGTGATGATTCTTAATAATCCAGTCACACCAAATAAAACCCCAATTTCCCCGACAGCATTAACGGCCATTTCATTGCCAATTGTGATTTTGTCCAACAAAAATGCCAGAAGGATTAAGCGACAGAATGACGCGGCATATTCAGGTGGTGTTTTTAACCACAGAATTAATAAATAATCCATGTCGATCATTACAGGAACAACGAACAAAAGAGCCAGTAGTGTTGAGAACTTGCTTGCGCGGTTGGACAACAACAACATCCTCGCGCGGTTGCCACCACCTTCAACAGATGTGATCTCTGGAGAAAGCGCACCTACCATTGCCGTTGAAAGTTGGTTTGCCTGGCCTGATACTTGATTCGCAATAGCATAGGCCGCATTTGCTTTTGGTCCGAAAAATATATTCAGTAAAACTGAAATGCCCTGATTACTTGCCCCATATCCAATTCCATTTATCGCATGCCACGCAGAGAACTTAATGATCATCCGCCATCGAGTTACATCAAACAAACGATGAAGCACGGGTCTACATTCCGACATGATTCTCACAGCCCTGAACATATATAAACTTTGAATAAAGATGGTAATACCCACCATATACCTGGCATAAAAAACCAATCGATCGCCCTGCACACCACTGATCAATATAAAAGCAAAGGCGAACGTTAACATCGACGATATAATCCCAATGACAGCTTGCTCATATATCAGTTGCTTTGCTGTGAACATGGCAACCGTTGGGATTGCAAACATAATGAAAAAGGCCGATAACAAAGATAATCGAAATATATAAATGCTGGTCGCCATGCGATCAGGTGGTATCGTGAGGACTTGCCTGATGATATGTTCGCCAATCGGCCATCCCCCCATAATCAACACTACTGCAAGCAATGCATGTAATAGCTGTGCTGCATTGAACCATCTATTGGTATCATCCGGGTCGCCTTTCCCGATGGAATAAGCGAAATAGCGGACCGAAGAAGCGGCCAATGTAGCGCTGAAAAACGTCACAAAAAACAAAACTGCCCCGACCACATTGTATAAACCAAAATCGGTTTGTCCCAGGGCATTCAACACCCACCGACTGCTGAAAAGCGCCAACCCGGCGCCAAGAACAGATCGGGTATAAGTGGCTAAGGTATTGATAACAACGCGATGGGTGGAATTCATCTTTTTTTCAGACGCTTCAGAACCTTTGCGGGAATCCCACCAGCGATCACCCCCGCCGGGATATTGCCCGTCACCACACTTCCCGCCCCAATAACGGAACCTTCACCAATGATTACCCCTTTAAGGATAATGCAGTGCCCCCCAACCCAGGCGCGGTTGCGAATGGTGATTGATTTGGTTGAAATGTTACCCCGATTGGCCAACCGGTCCTCGGCGTTAAGCGGATGGAAGTCATTGTCATAGATGGAACAACCGCCGCCAATATACACCTCATCTTCCAAGGTAATCCCGGTTCTACAACAGATAACAGTATTGGAAATACCGCACCCATTGCCAATTCGTAAGGTAGCGCCTTTTTGGACATAGAATGTTGTGCATTGGGAGCCGCCAACAGGATTGGCCACCCAACCCGATGAGAGAATGACATCATCACCTATTTCAATGGCTCCGCGGTTGTAGAGCCTTACATTGCCCCGACAGATGAGCCGCCGTCCCACCTTTGCACCCCAAAACCACAGTTTAAACCGGACCCATAGTGTGAAAATGTTCACCCTCACCCGCATGTGAAGGCTGTTTAGAACTCGCGCAATGAATTGCCGGAATACCATTGATTCACCTATCAATAGAAGTAACATTTTCCCCAAACCGTCACCGTGTGGGGCTGTTCTTCACTTTCGCCTCGCGAAACTTCCTCATCGGGGTCGGAAGCACATGGTCGTCCTTGAGGACGTAATTATCATCCGGGCTTAATAGAAGTATGAATCGTCGAATCGACCATAAGAAGGCTCTTTTTTCGGTTTTAACTTGAGTAAAAAATAAAAAATTAACAGAACTAAAAACAAAAAACATAACAACGGGAAAATCGCTACGCCAACCAGAATAATAACGGCATACCTTAATAGGTTTTTTAAGCGGGGTAATAGGTTTTCATTTTTTTCCATTTTTTCTTCCTGCTTATTTTAAAACCTAATTCAAAACATTCAAAAACCTGGAAACCGCTTTCGTCTTAGATGGGCTTCATTCTACTAAAATAATCGCCCGGTAGGGGGCTCAGGGTAGTCCTTGACCCCGTGGCCCATTTCCCATTTCTCGATACCTTAATTCAGCTTCGCGGTATGGCGCTTGCGCAAGTGGTGTCCGCTGATAGTCCTGGCCGATAAGGCCGCGACGCTGGGTATTTCGAGGGTGGCCTTGTGTTTGCCCAATCGCAAGGCGGCCCGGAGGGCTTCCCTCATGAATTCGCTGATAAGAACACGGTATTCCATATCCAGTTCTTCCTCATCGGTGGGGGGGTCGAACACCCACTCCGCCCCACCCAAACCTCCCGGAAGACGGATGCTATCCGTGGAACCGGCAATGTCCCCCTCCGTCCCCGGTTGGCGGGCCGGGTCCCATTGGTAGGTATAGTCCAAACCACCCTTCCTTTTTTCGTCCGCCCTCACGATGAGCCGGTAGCTTTTCACTCCCATCTCCTGGCAGGCCTTGTTGACGAGGGTCAGGACGTCTTCCCGGGTTGCCACCAGGGTGAGTTTAAGCTTTTGCATGGAAATAAAATAATGGGCGATCTGGTAATGGGGCTTTAAGCGTTCCACTACTTTTGGGTTAAGGAAGTCGAGGAAGCCCAGGTTGGAAAGGCCCAAGCCGAGGATGACACCATAGATGGACAGAAGCCAGGTGGCCAAACCGTGGTAGTTGGCAATTGTGGCAAGGGCGCCCATACCCGGCAGGAGGGTCAAAAGCAACGCCGTCAGGCAAACGCCCTTGGAGCGCCATCCGGCCTTGAGCAAACGATGATGGATGTGCCCCCGGTCGGCGCTGGAAATGGGACGTCCATGGAAAAGACGGCGGGCCACGGACAAGATTATTTCCAAGGCCGGATAGGCGAGAAGGAGGGTGACGATGAGGATCTGGTAAAAGAAAGGCTGGCCCAAACTTCTTGCCTCAGGATCGGAGGAAGATTGTCCATAGGTTTGTCCCAAGGCCACCAAGGCGCAGGCCAAGAACATGCCTAATCCCCCCGAACCAGCGTCACCCAGGTAAATCTTTGCAGGCTTCCAGTTATAAACCAGGAATCCAATGACCGCACCCAGGACAGTCACCGCCAACAACAATTCCATGCCGTTCCCCACCAAGGCGGAGGCCACCGCCAAAAGAATGAGGGAACCGGCGCCAACAGTCGCCGCCAGACCATCCACACCGTCAATCATATTGAAGGCGTTGACTATCGAGACGATCCAAAAGACTGTCACGGGCACGCAAAGAAGCCCCAAGTGCACCGGCGGCAGTCCCGGCAAGTGCAGGATTTGGAAGGAAAAACCGAAAAGGGTGAAGAAGAGGGCCAACAGAACCTGTCCGATCAACTTATAACGAGGCCGAATATTTTTAACATCGTCCCATAAACCCACCAGCACCATTCCAAGGGTGGCACCCAGGATAAAAAGAGCTTTCAAGAAACCCCGGTTGATTAGGGGTTGTCCCAAATACAAGCCCAGGCCGAAAACGAGGAAGGAAACAAGGATGACGGAGGTAAAAAGAGCTACCCCTCCCAGGTAAGGAACGGGTTCTTTATGTGTTTTCCGATGGGCCGGACGGTCCACGAGCCCCCAGTGCCGGGCGAGTCGGGTGAAGAGAGGCGTCAAAGTAAGGGACAAGACCAGAGAGCCGAGGAAGATGAGTTGAAGTTGGAAAGATTTCATTGGGCACCAAGTACTTAAATTCGGAAATATAAGTTAGAGATTAGGCAGTTAACATCTTATTTCAAAATCAAAACTTATATTTTTTTCACTGATTCCTTTAGAACTTTTTTGAACTTTTTCTCAGCAAGATTTTTAGATGATGCGGTCTTTTGTTCAATCAATCCGCTTTTCCTCAATGATTTACTGGGATCGGGGTCGACATCTGGGTTTGTGAATGTGTCTTAGCCTTGGTTCGGGTCTTGGTGAGGGTTGTGGTGGTTGTGATTGTAGTCGTGGTCGACGTCTTGATTTGCGGTTTCAATTGGGAAGTGGAGTTCGGTTTCGCTTTCCCAAAGGACCAAACCAAGCCGAACCGCGCCTCAATGGCTTGGAAAGGACTGCTCACCGGGGTAAAAAATTGGTAATTAACCCCCAAGTCAAGCGACATTGAGGAATCCAACGGCTTTCTCACACCCACTCCACCGTATGCGTTGAATTCGCCTTTCCAGGCGTTGCCTAAGCCGTATAAGGGCCGGTAACCTGCTCCCCCGGCCAAAAAGGGAGTCCAATTATCTTTTTTGTCAGGAAAGGGAAAAACATGTCCCATTAAATCCAACGAGTCGGCGAAAAAACCGCCATTCGCACCGGTCCCGAAAAAACCAGTCTCAAGTCCAAGCGACAATTCCTTAATCAGCCTGCGTTCCAACGAAAGAGAGAGCCCTCCTTCAATTCCATTCCCCTTCCCGCTAAGCCCGTAGCCCAAGGCGCCCTGGGCTGAAAAATCCCAAAAGCCGTCGAAGGATTCTCCGGCGGAAACGACCAATGGCAGCATCATAAAACAACAACCGAAACAAAAACCGGTGAAACCTTTCATAAAAAATCTCCCAAACTTAGGATTGAACCTTCAAAATGAGTTAAAAAACGTCGGATGTTTCCTCAGTGCCTCATTCAACTAAAACTCTTTTTGATCGCGCTTTCGACATCGGGGAATGACTTCATAATGCTGTTAAATTCCAAAAGCTCGAACACTTCTGAGACATCAGATTTCATTCCAACAAGCACCAAATCCCCTTTTTGGCCGCGGATATGTTTGATCTGGCTGATAAAAATACCCCAACCCGCGCTGCTGATGTAATCAACCTCATTCAGGTCGACGATTAATTTGAATTTTTCATCCTTCAATGCCGAAAGGAGCTTTTTTTCAAGTTCCGGGGCGGTGAGGGTGTCGATATGCCCCTTCACGGAAAGCAGGGTGATGTCTTTATTTTGGGGATGGCCGGTAATGTGAACTGAAATTTTTTCCATGATTCCTTCAGAAAACAAAAACTCGGGACTTTTATAACCTAAGCCAAAAATTTTTTTTAAAGTTTTCAGTATTTTACCCCCCCCCCCCCCCAGAAAAAAAGGAATAAGTGACCGGAATAAGGTGTCTATTTTCAGGCTTTCTGACGGACTAATGTTTTTGTGGGAGGAGTGCAGGAAAACCACTCCATATTTTGACACTAATGGTTGAAATCAAAGCACTACAACATTTCTCATTCAACCCAACGGAACCTAAAGGACAAGAAAGATTTTACGCCTGTCCCCTAAAAACCGACAAAGTCCAAAACAACCCCGCCAAGTTTGCATGGACTCTTTCATTTAACGCTCTTTCATCTTTAGGTGTCCCAATTTTCGGGTATAGTCCTCGGGCAAATCATGTTCCACCGCCCCGGTTAAAATGATATCAAGATATTCCTTGCTGGGATTATAGTTTCCTTTTTTGATAACCTCGTAGGCAATAACATTGGATATCAATCGCCCTCCCACCGAAACCTCAACTCGAAATTGCCTGTAGAAACCTTTTGCAATCCCTTCTTTTACATCAATGACATCCAAAGATTCTTTGTCCGTTTCAAACAACACTCCCCAAACCGTTTCATCCATTTTTCTTACGATATCGGCAACCCCTCCATTGCGGCGATCTGATTTGTGAGTAAAAGCCAATTGGAAATCTTTTAAGCAAGCGACCTTTGGATTGTTAAGTGTGATTTTTGTTTTATGTTCGATACACCATTTTTCCAAGTCCTCTGCATTCATGTTTGAACCATATGCGAAGTAAAGAACAGGATTGGATTGGGACATTTTTTACCTTATTGGGTGACTTGGTTTTGTGGATTTTAACCTATCCCGGTAGGGGTTGGGCGAAAGAAAGCGTTCCGGCTTTGGAGGAATAACTATTCAAATTACATGAGTTTGGGGGAGTCCTCGGAGCTTAAAACTCGGGCCATAGGTTAGACTTGAAGCCTTTATAAATTGAATCTCACAGTCCCAGACAATGAAAATTGCCACCGGGGTCACGAAAGGCAACACCGGCCCGGTGGCGATTTCTTTCCTTCTCAAAGCTCCAACAATGAAACCGGTTCGGCTACTTCGTCAATTTTTCATTCAAGTTCTAAAATATTTCCCCTTTAGGGGTTTTCAATTCTCGTCAATTCCCTGAAGATAATCCGGATTGCAATCCGGGCAAAGCATGTTGTGGTGATACCTGACGTTTATGACCACTTGAATCCCACAAGACCAGCAATGAAAATTCACAAGATGGAAGTAATCGAAGCCCATCCTGGCGGGTTTCTCCTTCCCTGAATTGGGTTCAACGGGGTTCATAAAGAACCCCGTCCCGCAAATAACGCCGCCTCCTCAACCGTCATTCCGGCGTCCCTCCCCTTCTGGTAATAAGCGTTAAAGGTGATCTCTTTTCTGGAAAGATGCCCGACAAAGGTAAGGGTCGTCCCGTCCCTGAAATAAACCTTGGTGACGACCCGCCTTTGGCATCCATGGACAAAAAACTCTTCCCGCTCGGCCTTCTTGATCTTGATTTCCATAGCTCCTCCTTAGGATAAAAGTCCCGCTTGGCGGAACGAAAAATGGCCCTCATGAGCCACGATCAAATGGTCATGGACGGAAACCCCCATGGCCTTGGCGGCGGTTAAAATCTGCCGGGTCAAAGCCTTGTCTCCTTCGGAAGCTTCCAAGCTTCCAGCTGGGTGATTGTGGGCCAGGATGCAGCCCGTAGCGCCAAGCTCCAAAGCACGTTTGAGAATATTCCGAGGATAAACCGCCGTATGGTCCACGGTTCCCTCCCCCTCAAGGACCACGTCCAAGATGTGGTTGCGGTGGTCGAGGTACATGCAAAGGAAGGCCTCGATGGGCTTCCCTCCGATGAACTTCTTGAAATAGGAAACCGCATCATCCGGGGTTCCCACAACTGGTCCCCGATGATAAGTGGAATTTGCCTCCGCCCACGAAGTGGGCGGAACGGTCGGCGGTGGAAAATCATCCAAGTTGAACCTCATCACTAATTGCTTTTTCATGGTCTCCCCCTTTCAAGCTGCCGACTTGTCGGGCGCAGGCTCGACAATGCCGGTTTCCACGAAGTCGGTTTTCAAGATGAAATCCATGGCGGCCTGGGCCTTGGCCGCCGCCGTAAAGATGGCCCGCTTGTGGTCTTTCAAGACCTGAATCCAGTCCCCGATGTAGTTGGAATGTTGGGTGTCGTAGGGGATGCCGCAAGAGGCGCAAAGGAAGGCCGCGCCCATTTCGGCCACCAGTTCCTCGAAGGCATAGGCTTGGTCGCCGTAGCGTTTCCCGAATTCCCGGTTGAGGCGGTGGCTTGCGCCGCTCCAATGACAAGTTTCGTGGTAACCCGTGCCGTAATATTTTTCTGGGGTTTTGAAGCTCTCCTTGAGAGGGAGGGAAATAAAGTCCCCCGTGCGGTCGTAAAAAGCCCGGTCGCTGGCGGTGTGGATGATCTTGGCCCCAGAGTCCTTCAAAATCTTTTCGGCCTCCTCCACGGCCTTAAAGGGCTCGATGATTTCGGGCTCGGGTTTCAAGTGGTCGAGCCCCTCCACTTGGTCGAGGTTAAAAACCGTATAAGTCCTGAGAACCCAAAAGGTCTGCTGTTCCAAGCAGACTTCATCCGAAAGGTTCAAGGATTTGGTCTTGGCTAACCGCTTGTAGAAAACGACCCCGCATCCCTTTTCGCCCTTGCGGACGGAACCCTTTAACGCCTTGGCTTGGTTGAAGGTCAACCAAGAGGGGGTGGAATAGCCCTTTCGCATGGCCATATCCCACAAAACATTATGCCGATATCGGCATAACGAGCTTAATGCCGCGTCCCGGATTATGCCGCGCGGCTCCGGGATTTCCGTTGAATCGACCCCCAAAGCCACGCGGCCATTCGGCATAATCAGAGCGCCTCAAGGAAGGCGAGCAACTTGTCGTTGGGGCGATAACGTCCCGGCTTACTCGTGGTTGCTGCCATGCTCAACAGGACTTTTTCTTTAATCCGAAGATCCGCATGCAGGTAGACCTGCGTGGTTTCGACGGATTCATGCCCGAGCCAGAGCGCGATCACCGATTGATCAACCCCATTTTGCAGCAGTTCCATTGCCGTACTGTGCCTGAGGACATGCGGGCTGACGCGCTTTCCAACAAGTGAACCGCAGGATGATGACGCCGATAGAGTGTTCTTGCGGACGATACGCTCAAACGCATCGCGGCTCATCCTGTCTCCCCGGATTGTCGGAAAGAGTGGATTAGTTTCAGCGCCTTGATGTTCCTTCAGCCATAGCTCAATCAACTTGGCGGTTTCTTGCCGGAGTGGCGTGCATCGCTGCTTGCGCCCCTTTCCCTCACACCTGATATGGGCACCCACTCCGAGCACGACATCCCGATGCCTCAAGTTGACCAATTCTGAGGAACGCAACCCGGTTTGCACCGCCATGAGTAGAATCAAATGGTCACGACGACCAACCCAGGTTGACCGATCGGGCGCTTTGAGTAGCGCTTCAATTTCTAACTGATCCAGAAAATTAACGGTTCGACGGATGTAGCGTTTGCTCGGCATGGCCAGGATTCTTTGGCAATGGAGCATATAAGCGGGCTCGCTCATTGCCACGTAGCGGAAAAAAGAGCGGATGGCGGCCAGGCGGGTGTTTCTGCTGCGTGCGGTATTCCTCCGCGCCGTTTCGACATGGAGTAGGAAATTACCCACTAGTTCGGCATCCAGGTCTTCAATCCGGAGTTTCGTCGGGCCCTTTCCGCGCTTCTCACCAGCGAAACGAAGGAGCAAGCGAAAGGTATCGCGATATCCGGCAATCGTATTCGGGCTCGCCTCCATCTGGTTGCGTAGACGGTCGGTGAAAAAATGCTGAAGAAGTTCCGGGAAGGTAGATGGGTTCATCATTGCACCTCCCCGGCTGAAGCGCCGGTCACCCGCCGGGAGGCGAGTTCAAGCAGTTCGGGAACCGACTCGATATACCAGTAGGTATGTTCCGGATTCCAATGGCCGAGATAAGTTGTCAGTTTGTGCATTTCTCGGGAGGGGTTTTTCCCCGTTCGATACCAGCCGATGAGTGTGCGAACGGCGAAGGTGTGGCGAAGATCATGAATTCGGGGCCCCCGCCCATGCCTCCCATACCGAGGTTTAAGCACGGGACGCAAGCCGATGCGCTGACAGACAGTCGAGAAATCGTAGCGTGCTCGACCCCCGTTGAGGCGGGTCCCTCCTTCCTTGACGAAGAAGGGTTTCGGGGCAAAACCAAGAAGCCGGTCACGTTCACCGATATAGGATTTTAGGCGGCTGACGACGCTTTCCGTAATCGGCACTAGGCGTGCCTTTCCACATTTGCCCCGCCGGATGGTCAGTACTCCCTGATCCAAATCAACGTCACCATTGTCTAGCGCCAATGCCTCGTTGATCCTGAGGCCTGTAACCACGAGCAAGCCGAATAGGGTTGATTGGGTCAACGCACGCGCACCACTCCACGATGGAAGTCCAGCCGCAGTTTCAATGATTTTCCTGATTTCTTCGTCACTGTAGATGTGGGGCTGTGAACGGCGATACCTACATGGAATAAGCCCTTTCGGCGGCACCTCGTTCACCGGATTGAGGCCGTGGAGCCATTGCGCAAAAATCCGAACCATCTCTAGGTAGCCGGCCCATGTGTGTTGTTTGGCATGGCCAAAGGATTCTTTCCATCGCAGGAACAGATCGGTGGAAATATGTTCAGCGCCTTGCTGTTCGGCAAAATCGATAAATCTTTGCAATATCGTGGCCGTCGTACTGAGGTCGAAGCCAAGACTACGACGGATCGCCAGATAACGATCAAGTTCTTTAGATAGTTGGTTCATTTTGCGCCTCCCTCAACCGGCCAGGGTTGGGCGACCGAGCGCAAACCTTCAATGTCGAGTTTGGCGTAGATTACTGTTGATTCAAGAGATCGGTGGCGAAGCACGTCGCCTACTTCGGCAAGCGACGTTCCTCGCCGTACCAGGCTCGTTGCCAGGCTATGTCTTAGAACGTGGGCTCCCACATATGGAATTGGTAGCTTTAGACCGGACTTGGCGAAGGCATCCTTCAATATTTTGTTGAGTATGCATCCATTGCTGAACGGGTTATGTGGTGCCATCGTAGTGACAAATAGTGCCCGCGATGCCGTCACTCGGTCTCGATGGATATAATCGACCAGGGCCTTTCCAACATCCTGCGGGAGGGGCATGCCATCATGCCTTTGTCCCTTACCCCGGATGAGAATCTCGCCATCACGCCAATTGATATCATCGATTTGAATCGCAACTACTTCCGCTGGCCGTAGTCCCAACCGTGCCAGAAGAAGCACTATGGCGTAATTTCGCCGCCCGATTGGCGTATCCTCTCGAACAGCGGCAATCAAGATTTCCACCTGTTCAGGCGTGATATACCGAGGGAGCTTCGCCCCGCGCCGATGAGCCATTTTGGGGACACTTGGAGCAAGATTGTTGGCTGTCCTCCCACTTTCGAAGAGGAATAGGAAAAAGTTCTTTAGGTGCGCGGGTGGGGTCGTATCGAGAAACGGCTTTCCGCGTGCGGCCAAGTGTTGCAGGAAGCTTGCAATGTCGATGGCTGAAATCCGGGAAAGATCAACTTTCCCGTTAGGGAAGCGGAACGCCAGGAAGCGGGCGGCGAAACGCCAGCGATCATAGATGGTTTTCTCGCCGACACCCCGTTGAAGGCGAAGATGCTTTTCGTAATCCTGCCTGAGGCGTAATTGGAAAGTGTCACCAGACACAGCGGGCGCGGCCTTCTTCGTCACCCCTAATTCCCTCAAAAATTCGACGAACCGCCGGGCTGGACAGCCCGATTCTTTCTTCCAGTAGGGCGGTTGATTCGCCCTTTTGAAAAGGTCCATTGCCTGATTCTCATCAAGGTCTTTTATGCTGACGCCGGACTCTCTCATGAGTTCGCCGAGAGCCGAGATGTAGCGGATATAGTCGTTGATTCTCACTCGACAGTAATGTTGACGCTCCAAATGGTTTCGAAACTGATCCAGATAATCGCCAAGGGGCTCTCTCAACCTCCCGCTTTCAGACTGTCTGCTGTCCGCCTTTAGTGTTTTCATTTCACTGCTCCTTCCGATGGAATTTCCTGCGAAGGAGCAAAAATAACACGGTCTTGCCAGAATCCTGTCCACACTTGATGGCCTTGTCTCTACTTCAAGCATCGGTCAGTTCCCGAGTTTTATGCCGAATGGCCGCGTGGCTTTGGGGGTCGATTCAA
The DNA here is from genome assembly GCA_963796105.1 of candidate division FCPU426 bacterium. Taxonomy (GTDB): domain Bacteria; phylum Oederibacteriota; class Muellerivitia; order Muellerivitales; family Muellerivitaceae; genus CAWCKJ01. The sequence continues at coordinate 46 of CAWCKJ010000001.1, read as the reverse complement.
CGGGAATCCCGGAGCCGCGCGGCATAATCCGGGACGCGGCATTAAA